>NZ_CP176637.1:0-4800000 GCF_046603895.1 Enterocloster lavalensis | reverse complement strand
CCTTTTTCACCTCTTCAAATTCCGGGGCCGCCATAACGCGCCACTGTCCCGCGGTAGCCTGGCAGTTCTGGCGCAGGAACTGGTCCCAGAAGGCCCCAATGTAAAAGGTGGCGACCTGCTGGTTGTTGATCGCATCGTAGAGCGCGGGCTGCATAATCGCGGACTTTAAAAGAAGCCCTTCCTGATTCAGGGTGTCCAAAAGCCCCAAAGCCCGCTTCGTCCCCTCGTCCTGTCCGATCACCACATTCCCCTGATCGTCCCAGATTCTGGCTCCCGCCTGCGGCATCAGTCCCCTTCTCCCCCAATAGCGCCAGGTATTTGCGCCCGGATCGATGTAGGATAAATAAACCTCTCCGCCGCTCTTTTCCTTCAGAAGCCGTCCCGCCTCGGCATATCCGTCCATGGTGGACATCATAGCCGGATCGATCTCGTAGCGGTCAAATATCTCCTGGTTGTAAAACAGGACCTGAGGGCGCACGGAATCCGGAAGTCCGTAAATCTTCCCGCCCACGGTGCCGTCATTCAGCGCGCCGGATACCATCTGATCTGCCAGCGGAGACAAGAATTCCGTCTCATCCAGGAGCAGTCCGGCGTTTGCCAGATCCATCACGTTCACCGCGTCGATCACCGCCGCCTCGGGCAGATCCTCCAGCGCGCCTGAAAGAGCGGTCATGGTGATCTTCTCTCTGGAGTCGGCCATACTCTCCGTCTGTACGCATTCCACGGACACCTCAGGCGCGATGTCCCGGTGATTCTCCAGCCAGGTTTCAAAATACTGCTGACGGTACTGGGGGGATCCGGTGCCGTAGATGGTGATGGTCCCCTTCGGATAAACCTTCTGACCGCTCTCCTGACCTTTATCCGCTGCCTGGGATGCCGCTGTGCTCCCCTCAACCGGCTTATCCGCCGGAGTTCCTCCGGCACACCCCACCAGAGATACCGCTGTCATTGCCGCCATAAGAAACGCCATACTTTTTTTCATTGCTTTACCCTCCTTGCGGCCTCCGCCGCTGTTCTGATCCGCTCATAGCCGATTTCTCCCGGCAATGTACAATCCGCGCCCAAAATAAATCCTTCTCTCCCAACTTCCCGGATAATCCGTCTCACCTCCGCCCTGATCTCCTCCTCCGTTCCGTCCGTGATAACCCCTTCCTGGTTCGCAAGGCCGCCCATAATGGTAGTGCCCCCGAACAGCTCCCTTCCCCGCGTTAACGGATACGGAGCTTCGTAAACACCCCAGTTCACCACATCCGCATAGGGCGTATAACCGCGATAACGCTCCATATTCAGGTGCGCCTTGCAGATGTGCAGGAAGCAGTAGGCCCCGGACTCGCGAATGGCCCGCATCACCTGGAGGTCAAAGGGCTTTACCCACCGCTCAAATTCCTCGTCTGTGAAGATATCGGCCTCTCCGCCCAGCGCGGCGTAATAGATTCCGTCGACACCAGCCTCACGATAACCTCTCGCGAGATGGCAAAGGCCGTCCGCCACCCGCTGGGCCGCCTCCAGAACCGGCTGGGGATTCTCCCGCAGACTGTCCCGCACGAACATCCGCGCTTTCTCATAATCCATCCCCGCCGCCATGAGCGGATGAATCATGGACGGCGTAATTCCCCGCAGCGTCCCCAAAGAAAATGCTTCCGGATCAGCGCCACTCAAAATCTCCCTGGTCAGCCGGACCTGATCGGTAATAAAAGCTTCCTCCGGCCCCAGAATCCGATACTTCCAAAAGTCTTCCGGCTTCTCAATCTCCCCCATGTAGGGAACCAGATTCTCATTCATGATTTTGATGATATCCGTGTCCGTCTCCTGAAAGAATCTCAGGTGGGCATCCACAGCCGCCTGCCCCTCCTTGCAGCCCTCGGGAAAATGGATGGAAAACCCGGACGGCACACAGTCCACCCTCTCCCCCCTGATGGCTGCAACCACTCGCTCCCGCTTGTTCACATTGGTCCCTCCTAAAATATTATTTGTAATATGATTAGTAATAAGATATTTATAATATACACAAGTAATATTTGTTTGTCAATAACATTTTGACATGTTTTTTCAATATTTCCCCTATTTTCACAGCAGAATGCACGATAATTGCAGCGTTTAAACCAAAACAAACCGCCCGGAAATGGTTAAATCTCCGGACGGTTTGTTTCCTGTGCACAGAAGAGGCCACAATCAAAAATCGTGCATCCTCTGAATTTCATCTTTAATTGATACGATATCGGTTTCCAGCATACGGCACGCTCCTTCCAAATCCCGCGCTTTCAGGCAGGCCACAATATCTTTGTGGTACGTGCTGGTGTACGCGCTGCCCTTTTTCCAGGCGGACTGAAAATACTGGGAAACGTACCGGGAACTCTGCTTGATCGTTTTCTGCAGCTCGCGGTAGCCGTACTCGTTTCCATTGGTCTGATACAGCCTGAGGTGGAACACGTAATTGCGGTCCCAATTCGGAGCGAGGGACTCCTCCCCTTCCTTCGGCGCTATGTTGACAAGGTCCTCTATGTCCTGATCGGTCATGGCGGCAAATCCCCTGCGCAGTCCGCTGATTTCGATGTCGGTACGGTATTCCAGAATATCCAGCACCTCCTTCAGCGTGATCAGCACCACCTGATAACCCAGACGCGGCAGGCTGTGGATCACCTCGTCCTTACACAGCTCGATCAGCGCCTCCCGCACCGGCGATTTGCTGACCTGATACTTTGCCATCAATTTACTCTCTGTTAAAATATCATTGGCCTGATACTTTCCCTGAGCGATGTCGTCGAAAATCTGATTGTAGACCTGTTCCTTTAATGTCATCTTTGCCATTTTGTTACACCTCATTTCTAATCATATTACTATTCATATTAATTATATCGGTAATTCCCCCGCGCTGTCAAGCTTTATTTCCGGACATTGGATGCGAAAAGCAGCGCAAAACCGCTGCCGCTGCTTTCCGCTGCTTTTAACCAACCGTATGTTCCAGGCCGTTGGCCGCCTCAAAAACCGTTCAAAAGCGCTCTACTGCTGTGCCTCCACCCCATACACCTCAATCTGTGTCAACGCCGGGAAGGGCGACGGGTCGTCGGCCTTGATGAGCTGGCCAAACTTAAGCCAGGTGATGCCGCTCTTCTTCATGGGGATCACGTGGGGTTCGGTGCTCTTTTCCAGGCTTACGGTCTCCACAGAGCCGTCGGAGAAGGTGAAGGTCACCTGCTCCCACCAGTTGTCGTGGGGGAAATCCGCCCTGGTGTAGAGCACGATCCGGTCGAAGTCCACCGCCCGTCCAAAGTCCAGGGTCAGCTCCGCGTCGTCCTGCATGTTGATCCCCCAGGATTCATAAGGCCAGCGGCCGTGGGAATCGTTGGCAACCACGCCGTCAATGGCGTTGCGGGCCGCGAACACCGACTCGCCTCTGGTCTCCACATTGGCGCAGGCGTGGGGATAACAGCCGTGGTCCCCGTGCTGGTCCAGCACGTTTTTCGCCAGGTTCTTGTACACGGAGATTTCATAGTCATGAGCCCGGCGCAGGGTCAGATAGTGGCGCTCCCCGGTAAATGCCTTGGGATTGTAGGAGGCTTTTTTCTCCTCAAAGGGAATATCGTAAACCAACTGCTCCCTGGTCATGTACACAAATGCTTCGTCCATGGTGTCGTCCACCCGGATCACATAGAAGCAGCCCGTCTCCGGCACCTGCAATACGATGCGGTCGCCTTCCTCATACTGGCCCTTCCAGGCCAGTACCACCTGATTCTCTCCCTTAGCCGCGGCCTTCACGCCGCCGTCCCGATCCAGAACTTTGATCAAAGCTTCCATATTTTTACACTCCTTCGTTATACGCGTTTTGCGGTTGTCACCTTTTTATACATTGCCGCCAGCCGCCCGGCTGGTGACAAGCATTGGGTTTCCTTATTATACCATATCCCCAGCTCTGAATCAATCGGCGGCCGCCGTCGGATTCTTGTAACCGAAGTTTGGGATATCCGCCCAGCGTTTTCTCAGAAAATGCGCGGCCAGCTTGGGTCTGCGGTCCCTGGTGAACACGCCCTTGCGGTTGCCGTCCACCCGCATACAGCCCTGTATGGTTGCGTAGTCCGCGAAATTCCACACCTGCTCCCCGATGAAAAAACTGCGTTTGTCCAGCTCACGGTCTATGCGGTCCAGGTATTCGGCCTGATATTCCTCGCTGAACATTTCCGGCACGGTCATGTGCACTCCGGGCATGGCGTCCGCGCCGTACTCCGTGAACATTACCGGCTTCCCCTGAAGCTCCCAGAAGTCCAGCTCCAAATTCAATCCGTAGCAGGCCGCATCCAGGTCCCCGGATAAATTGTACCATCCGTAATACCGGTTCAGGCAGACCACATCCATGGTTCTGGTCACAATGTCCCGGGTGTAGTCGTTCTGACAGCAGACAAAGGTCACGGGACGGTTTTGGGGGTCCAGATCATGGGCCAGATCATAGAGAGCGCGCCAGTAATCGTACGCAGACTGGGGGAAATGCTCGGTGTCCGGCTCATTTCCAAGGGACCACATAACCACGCAGGGGTGGTTTTTGTCGCGGTGGATCAGTTCTTCCAAGACCTGCTCGTGGTACTCCTTCAGCGGGAACGTCTCATAGGGATTTACCGATTCCCCGGCGCCGATTCCCACGGCCGGGGTCTCGTCGATGATCACGATTCCCTCCTTGTCACAGAGTTCGTACATCTCCTCCGCATAGGGGTAATGGCTGGTGCGGAAGGAGTTGGCGTATATCCAGTCGAGCAGGCTCAAATCCCGGATATTCAGGCAGAAATCCAGGCCCCTGCCGTGGAAGGCGGAATCCTCGTGCTTGCCGAAGCCCTTAAAGTAAAACGGCTCCCCGTTGATCAGGAACCGGGTTCCCCTCACCTCCACCGTGCGGATGCCAAAAGTCTGCTCGTAAACGTCCTCGCCGTAGATCACCCGCGCTGTATACAGGTAGGGGATTCCCGGCCGCGGCTGCCAGCGCCTGGCACGGTGGATGCGAATCTCCCCGCTCGGGCCCACTGCCCGGGCCACGATGGAGCCCTGGGCATCCAGTATCTCTATCTGAACGCTTCCGGCCTGGTCTACAGTCCGTCCCGCCCCACTTGCGGTTTTGCAGTTCCCGTCCTGTTCCCCGCATTCGGCATTCCCGGGCTGCCGGCTGCATCCACCGCTCTCCTCCATATCCCCGCCGGTTTCTACCCGGTAGCGCACCAGCCCGTCGCCGCCGTCCACTCCGGGGACCAGTTCCAGATCCCGGATATAGCGCTGGGGGGTGGTATAGATCCTGATCGGCCGGTTGATCCCCGCGTAGTTGAAAAAATCAAAGTTGGGGGCATTCTGCTGCCCTCTCCACTTCTTTGCAGCCTCAACGCTTGGTACTCCGGGGTTGTCGGAACCGAAAAAGGCGGTAGTTCCCTCATTTCCCACCGGCAGTGTGCTGTGGCTGATCCGGTTGTCCGCAGCAATGGTTAAAAGGGCGGCCTCCCCCGGAAGCACGCGGTCCGTGATCTCCACCTCAAAGGGCAGGAAACCTCCTCTGTGCTCACAGATCAGGCTGCCGTCCAGCCATACCAGGGCGTTGTTTGTCACAGCGTCCATGCGCAGAAACAGGCGCTGGCCCCGGTAAAAGACGGGCACAGTGACCTGGCGCTGGTAAAATACCCATCCACAATGGTTGCGGTACTCCCGCTTATCTTTCTGATCATTGTAGGAAGCGGGAACCGCGATGCGCTCCGCATTTTTTAATGGTTCCCGCTCCCAGTGCCGTGTCAGGCCCGTGCCGTCGTCCAGGCAAAAGCTCCACTCTCCGTCCAGGTTCATGACCGCCCTGGCGCGGTTTTCTCTCGGATATAGCATATTCTGTCGTCTCCTGTTTTGTTAGCGTCGCAGACAGAATACCACTCTGCCGGTTCTATTTCCATGAAATATTTCCGCTATATCCTGTAGAATTTACCGCTCCGTTTGGGACACCGCGTACAAAAATCTGCCACTGTTGTATGTCCCCGTCCGAACTTCACGGCCTTTGCGCTGCCGCCACGTCAGCCGTGCTTTGGAAAACAGATGAATCCTCTCCCAATCTGTGGTATGATAACAGAATGAAATTCCCACGTCTTTTCTTCTGCGTTACCCAAATCTGTGTAAACTAAAAAAGCCCCCGCTTTCAGGCTGCTGCCCCTGTCCAAACGAGAGATAATAATAATTATGGGAAGTATTTATGTTCCGCCATCAGCCTTCCGGCTGTTCACATCGATATAGTTATACAGCGTAAATTTTGAAATTCCAAAATATCTTGAAATCTTATCGCCTGACTTTGTGATCAGAAATGCGCCCGCATCATTTAAGAAACGGATCGCGGTCACCTTCTCATCCTTGTTCATGAGCGCCGCAGGTTTTCCCACAAGAGCCACCGACTGTTCCAGGAGATTGTCCAGCAGGTCGTTGACATTATTCACAATCTGTTCCGGCTTTTGCCCGGTTAACGGCTGGGGTTCCGTGTCGATAAAGGCCTTGATCGAACGGTCGATGGTCATTAGCCCGCTGATGTCATAATTGATGGAAAACAGGTAGTCGATGGCCGTTCCATCCTGGCTTCGGATGTAAAATGTGCTGGACTTGAGTATCTTACCCTCCGGGGTCCGGGTCAGGTATCCCAGGCGGTCTTTTAACTGGGCGGCATCCTTGTGGATGGTCTGCAGGACTACCTTGGACGGCCCGCCGCCCTCCTGCCGGTTCGTCACATGTCCGTTATTAATATGCACAATACAGTGTTCCAATTCAGGCTTTGTCAAGTCATGGATCACAATCTCACAATCGATTCCGAACTGCCGCGCAAGGCCGTCGGCTATCTGTTTCAGAAGATCCAGGGTATATGAGATAGCGTTCACCGCCCTTTCCTGAGTTTTCAAAAGCACAGTCACTTTTCACAATACCAATTCTATTTTTTAAAATTTATTGTTAAAATTTCTGCTCTTTTAGTCGATTATATCACAAAAAAATTAATTAGCAATAGTTTTTTAAAAAAACTTTGTATGTTTAAAAATTTTTTGTATATTGTGTTGAATCCTCTGTTTTGCGCCCCCGTCGCTTGCCGGTCCGAGGGCGTTTTTATTAATTTTATCTACAACTCAACTGATTCCTATAATTATTATTATGAATTATTATGCATTTTTCCGAAATTGCCAGCAACTGGACGTTATCTCTCAAATCTAAACATGCAAACGCAGGAGGATTACAAAAATGGATCAGACAATTCGATGGGCGGTCAATCATATGCCGGAAACCGATGACCGGAACCTGCCGGTTATGGGGCTTTCCGAAGTCAGGAAGGCCAGAGCCTTCCACGAGAGCTTCCCCCAGTACACCACCACTCCTTTAACCAGGCTGGACCGGATGGCCGCTTACCTGGGCCTGAAGGAGGTTTACGTCAAGGACGAGTCCTACCGGTTCGGATTAAACGCATTCAAGGTGCTGGGCGGTTCCTTCGCAATGGCCCGCTACATCGCAGACGAAACCGGAAGGGACGTTTCCGAACTGCCCTACAGCGTCCTGACCTCCGACAAGCTCCGTGAGGAATTCGGTCAGGCCACCTTCTTCACCGCCACCGACGGCAACCACGGCCGCGGCGTCGCCTGGGCTGCGGGCCGCTTATGCCAGAAGGCGGTCGTACATATGCCCAAGGGTTCCACGCAGACCCGCCTTGAGAACATCGCAAAGGAGGGCGCTCAGGTTGACATTCAGGAAATGAACTACGACGACTGCGTGCGTCTGGCCGCAAAGGAAGCGGATGAGACCGAGCGGGGCGTGATCGTTCAGGATACCGCCTGGGACGGCTACGAGGAGATCCCCTCCTGGATCATGCAGGGCTACGGCACCATGGCAATGGAGGCCGGCGAACAGCTGAAAGATTACGGCTGCGACCGCCCCACCCACGTGTTCGTTCAGGCCGGCGTAGGCTCCCTTGCCGGCGCGGTTGTGGGCTACTTCACCAACCTTTACCCCGACAATCCTCCCACCTTCGTGGTGGTGGAGGCCGATGCGGCGGCCTGCCTGTATAAGGGCGCGGCAGCCGGGGACGGAGATCCCCGCATTGTGGACGGCGACATGCAGACCATCATGGCCGGTCTCGCCTGCGGAGAGCCCAATACCATCTCCTGGGATATTTTAAAGAACCACGTAAAAGTGTTTATCGCGGCTCCCGACTGGGTCGCGGCCAGCGGAATGCGCATGCTGGCCGCCCCGATCAAGGGCGACGCGCCTGTGACCTCCGGCGAATCCGGGGCCGCTCCATTCGGAGCCCTGGCCGCCATAATGACGATGGAGGAATACAGGGATTTGAAACTTGAGATCGGCCTGGATGAAAATTCCAGCGTTCTCCTCTTCTCCACCGAGGGCGACACGGACCCGGAACGCTACAAGAACATCGTTTGGAAGGGTCTGGACCAGTAAATACAGGTTACACAGCGGTTATTACATGCTGTCCGGCCGGCAGCATCCATCATAATAACGTTTTAACGAATCAAAATGGAGGAAACAAACACTATGAGTCTGGATTACGCAAAAATCAAAGAAGCAGCTCAGAATTATGAAAAAGACATGACCGGCTTTTTGCGGGATATCGTAAAATTCCCCGGCGAGAGCTGCGATGAGAAAGCTCACATCGACCGCATTGCGCAGGAGATGAGAAAGCTCGATTTCGACAAGGTCGAGATCGATCCCATGGGCAACGTGCTGGGATATATGGGAACCGGCAAGACCTTAATCGGTTTTGACGCCCACATCGACACCGTTGGCATCGGCAACAAGAACAACTGGAACTTCGATCCCTACGAGGGCTACGAGAACGACACCGAGATCGGCGGACGCGGCGTGTCCGACCAGTGCGGCGGTATCGTGAGCGCGGTTTACGGCGCTAAGATCATGAAGGATCTGGGACTGCTCTCCGACAAGTACACCGTTCTGGTAACCGGTACGGTTCAGGAAGAGGACTGCGATGGCCTGTGCTGGCAGTACATCATCAACGAAGACAAGGTCCGCCCGGACTTCGTGGTTTCCACCGAGCCCACCGACGGCGGCATCTACCGCGGCCAGAGAGGCCGTATGGAGATCCGTGTGGACGTCAAGGGCGTTTCCTGCCACGGCTCCGCTCCTGAGCGCGGCGACAACGCCATCTACAAGATGGCCGACATCCTTCAGGACGTGCGCGCTCTGAACGAGAACGACGCTGCCGACGACAAGGAAGTAAAGGGCCTTGTGAAAATGCTGGACGAGAAATACAACCCCGAGTACAAGGAAGCCAACTTCCTGGGCCGCGGAACCGTTACGGTTTCCGAAATCTTCTTCACCTCCCCCAGCCGCTGCGCAGTGGCCGACTCCTGCTCCGTTTCCCTGGACCGCAGAATGACCGCAGGCGAGACCTGGGAGAGCTGCCTGGATGAGATCCGCGCGCTGCCCGCAGTACAGAAGTACGGCGACGACGTGAAGGTTTCCATGTACGAGTATTCCCGTCCTTCCTACAAGGGCCTTACATACCCCATCGAGTGCTACTTCCCCACCTGGGTCATCCCGGAGGATCACGATGTGACCAAGGCTCTGGAGGAGTCCTACAAGAACCTGTTCGGCGAGGCTCGCATCGGCGCAGAGGAGACTCTGGAGATGAGAACCGCCCGCCCGCTGACCGACAAGTGGACCTTCTCCACCAACGGCGTATCCATCATGGGCCGCAACGGAATCCCCTGCATCGGCTTTGGACCTGGCGCCGAGGCTCAGGCTCACGCTCCCAACGAGAAAACCTGGAAACAGGACCTGGTGACCTGCGCTGCCGTTTACGCCGCCCTGCCCACCGTTTACTGCAAGTAATTTTTTGATTCAAACAACATATTTAAAGGAGCGAAAATCATGAAAACATTACAGGATTACATTGACAAGCTGAACAAACTCAACTTCAAGGAAATGTACGAGAACGACTTTTTCCTGACCTGGGAGAAATCCGACGACGAGCTGGAGGCCGTTTGGACCGTTGCCGACGCGCTGCGCTTCATGCGTGAGAACAACATTTCCACCAAGGTGTTCGAGAGCGGACTGGGCATCTCCTTATTCCGCGACAACTCCACCCGCACCCGTTTCTCCTTTGCTTCCGCCTGCAACCTGTTAGGCCTTGAGGTTCAGGATCTGGACGAGGGCAAATCCCAGGTAGCCCACGGCGAGACCGTGCGCGAGACCGCCAACATGGTTTCCTTCATGGCCGACGTGATCGGTATCCGCGACGACATGTATATCGGCAAGGGCAACGCCTACATGCACGAGGTTGTGGACTCCGTCACCCAGGGCTACAAGGACGGCATCTTAGAGCAGAAGCCCACCCTGGTGAACTTACAGTGCGACATCGACCATCCCACCCAGTGTATGGCCGACATGCTGCACATCATCCATGAGTTCGGCGGCGTGGAGAATCTGAAGGGCAAAAAGCTGGCTATGACCTGGGCTTACTCTCCCTCCTACGGCAAACCACGCTCCGTTCCCCAGGGCGTTGTGGGCCTAATGACCAGAATGGGTATGGAAGTTGTTCTGGCTCACCCGGAAGGCTACGAGATCATGCCTGAGGTTGAGGAAGTTGCAAGACAGAACGCTGAGAAGTCCGGCGGTTCCTTCCGCGTATCCCACGACATGGCCGACGCCTTCAAGGACGCCGACATCGTTTACCCGAAGAGCTGGGCTCCCTTCGCAGCCATGGAGAAGAGAACCAACCTGTACGGCGAGGGCGACACCGAGGGCATCAAGGCTCTGGAAAAAGAGCTGCTGGCTCAGAACGCACAGCACAAAGACTGGTGCTGCACCGAGGAGCTGATGAAGACCACCAAGGACGGCAAGGCTCTGTATCTGCACTGCTTACCGGCCGACATCAACGATGTGAGCTGCAAGGACGGCGAGGTTGAGGCTTCCGTATTCGACCGCTACCGCGACCCGCTGTACAAGGAAGCCAGCTTCAAACCCTACGTGATCGCCGCTATGATCATGCTGGCCAAGTTCGCGGACCCGGCCGACGTCTTAAAGAAGCTGGAAGAGAAGGGAACTCCCCGGGTATTCAAGTAACGCTGCACGAAATAAACCATAGAAGGAACTTCAAAATGGACGCTAAGAAACAACGTATTGTAATCGCCCTGGGCGGAAACGCCCTGGGCAACACCCTTCCCGAGCAGATGGAGGCCGTCAAAATCACGGCCAAAGCCATCGTGGATCTGATCGAGGAGGGATGCGAGGTCATCGTGGCCCACGGAAACGGCCCCCAGGTGGGCATGATCAACAACGCCATGGCGGCGCTCAGCCGCGAGGACTCAAGCCAGCCCAACACTCCCCTCTCCGTCTGCGTGGCCATGAGCCAGGCTTACATCGGTTACGACCTGCAGAACGCCCTGAGGGAGGAGCTTTATAACCGGGAAATCCACCATATCCCGGTGGCAACCATGATCACCCAGGTCCGGGTGGACGCGGACGATCCCGCATTTGACAATCCCACCAAACCCATCGGCCATTTCATGACCGCCGAGCAGGCGAAAACCGCCGAGGAACAATATGGGTATATCATGCGGGAGGACGCGGGCCGGGGCTACCGCCGCGTGGTGGCCTCCCCCAAACCCGCCGAGATCGTCGAGATCGGCGCCATCCGCTCCCTGGTGGATTCCGGCCAGCTGGTCATCGCCTGCGGAGGCGGCGGAATCCCGGTCACCCGGCAGGGCAACCACTTAAAGGGCACCGGGGCCGTGATCGACAAGGACTTTGCAAGCGAACTGCTGGCCGAGGAGCTGAACGCCGACTTCCTGATCATTCTCACCGCGGTGGAAAAGGTGGCCGTCAACTTCGGAAAGCCGGACGTGAAATGGCTGGACGACTTAGACACCCGGGAAGCGCGCAGATACATGGACGAAGGGCATTTCGCCCCCGGCTCCATGCTCCCCAAGGTTCAGGCGGCCGTGAAATTCGCCGAGTCCAAGCCCGGGCGCACCGCTCTCATCACGCTATTGGAGAAGGCCAAGGAAGGCGTACGCGGCCAGACGGGAACCCGCATCCATCAATGAGCGTGCGGCAATGGCCGCAACATGTGGAAGAAAAATGCGGGAGGTAAACCAATGAACCTTTTGATTGTAAATCCAAACACTTCAGAAGCCATGACGGAGGATATCCGGCGGACGGTGGAACAGGCCAAATCCCCGGACGTCTCCGTCACGGTGACGAGGCCGGACTTCGGCCCGGAAGCCCTGGAATCCTTCTACGACTACACCCTGGCCGCATTCGGGCTGTGCCGCCTCCTGGAACAGAAGACGGAACAATACGACGGGGTTTTGATCGCGTGCTACGGGGACCCCGGCCTCTACGCCGCAAAAGAAATCTGCGATTGCCCGGTGATCGGCATCGCGGAGGCCTCCATCTCCGTTTCCCTTCTTCTGGGCAGCCGTTTTTCCATCCTGACCGCCTCCGAGAAGGCCGTGCCCATGATGGAAAATATGGTCACCCAATACGGGATGCAGAACCGGTGCGCCGGGGTATTTCCCATCAGTATGAGCGTGCTGGACGCCGAGGCCAACCGGGACGAGATGGTAAAACGCCTGATCGCAACCGGCCAAAGGGCCGTCAACGCCGGGGCGGAGGTCCTGATCCTGGGCTGCGCCGGGATGACCGGATTTAGCGGGCCGGTCAGCCGCACACTGGGTGTTCCGGTCATGGATCCGGTAGAGACAGCCTACCGCACCCTTGAAATGATGTGCCGCGGAAACATCAGTCTGTCCAAAAAGGGGCTCTATAAAACCCCGGATCAAAAGAACCTGAAAAATGAACCCTTGCTGACAAAAAAATTTGTTTAAGGAGAATCCATTATGAAAAAAAGATTAATGTCCATCACAAGTATCGCTCTGATTACTGCAATGTGTTTATCCGCCTGCGCCTCCAAACCCGCCGACAGCGGCAGCGCGGCGGCCCCAGCCGGAGACGGGGCTGGCAAGACCGAAAGCGGCGCGTCCGAGTGGGACAACAGCGTGGCTATGATCCTGCCCGGCCTGATCACGGACGAGGCTTTCAACCAGTTTACATATGAAGGTATGGTGAAAGCCAAGGACGAGCTGGGAATCAAGACCGCTTACAAGGAGAACGTCACCCAGGACGAGCAGGTGGAGGTGCTCCGCCAGTTCGCCCAGCAGGGATATCAGATCATCATCGGCCAGGGCGGCCAGTTCGGAGAGGCCGTTGCCACCGTGGCTGCGGAGTTCCCGGACAAGCAGTTTGTTTTCTCCGTGGGCACCGATACCTTTGACCTGCCCAATATGTCCGCGGCAACCATCAGCTACAGCCACGCCGGCTTTATCGGCGGCGTTCTGGCGGGCCTTAACACCAAGAACAACAAGGTCGCCATGGTAACCGGCGAATTCTACGACACCCACCGCATGATGGAAGCCAGCTTCTATAAGGGTGTTGCCTATGTAAACCCGGACATCGAGACCACCGCCATCACCACCGGCGACTGGGCCGACACCGTGAAAGCCCGCGAGGCCTGCCTGGCCGTAATCGCCCAGGGCTACGACGTGCTCTTCCCCTGCCTGGATGCAGCGGGCGCAGGCGTTGCGGCAGCCGCTCAGGACTCCGGCAACGTGAAGGTTGTAGGCGCTGTGGCCGATTACGCCGAGGACTACGGTGCAAAGGACGTTACCGCGGGAAGTGTTGTGTTTGCCTGGGACGAGCTGGGATACCGGGAGACCAAGGGCGAACTGTGCGACGGAAAGGTTCATGTGCTGGGCATGGCTGAAAACGGCATCCGCCCTGTGATCAATATGGAGCTGACCGAGGAACAGAAGGCGATCTATGACGCGGCCGTGGCCGACCTGCTTGCGGGCAAGATCGACATTGCCGACTAAATTTGATTGATTGAATCGGGGAAACGACATCCGGGGAGATGCCTTACGGCCTCCCCCCTCGTTTCCTCATCCTATGCTCAGGAGGATAGACCCATCTATGGAAGAAAACAAGTATGCACTGCAAATGCAGAATATTACGGTAAAATTCCCCGGTGTTCTGGCAAATGATAACGTTAGTATCGACTGTAAAAAGGGCGAGGTATTGGGACTTTTAGGGGAAAACGGCGCGGGAAAAACCACGCTGATGAACGTTCTGTACGGCCTCTACCCGCCCAGCAGCGGAAAGATCCTGCTGGACGGCAAGGAGGTGCAGATCGGCTCTCCCTCCGAGGCCATCTCCCACGGCGTCGGCATGGTACACCAGCATTTCAAACTGGTGGACACCCTCTCCGTGATCGAAAATGTCATTCTCGGCATCCCCACCAAAAAGCAGATTCTGGACCTGGAACCCGCCAGGAAAAAGCTTCTGGAGCTGTGCAAGGAGTATGAGCTGTTTGTGGATCCCGACGAGATCGTCTGGAAGCTTCCCGTGGGCAAGCAGCAGTGGGTGGAAATCCTGAAAGCCCTGTACCGGGACTGCAAGGTGCTGGTGCTGGACGAGCCCACCGCAGTGCTGACCCCGGCGGAGAGCGACCAGCTCTGCTGCGCCATCCGGCACATCACGGAAAAGGGGCGCTCGGTCATTTTCATCAGCCACAAGCTGCGGGAAGTGATTCAGATCACGGACCGCGTCACCGTCATCCGGGACGGAAAATTCATCGGAACCGTGGACACAAAGGACGGCACCCAGCTGACCCTGGCCCAGATGATGGTGGGACGTCCCGTTTCCATCGAGCGCAAGGAGCGCCCCGAATTTGAACACAGGGAGCCGATCCTGGTCATGAAGGATGTGAACGCGGTGGACGACCGCGGCATACCGGCTCTCAAAAATATGAACCTGACGGTCCACGCGGGAGAAATCGTGGGCGTAGCGGGCGTGGACGGCAACGGACAGCGTGAGCTGGCGGAGTGCATTTCCGGTATGCGAAAGCTCACCGGCGGTTCCGTCACCATCAAGGGAAAGCCCGTCACCGGTGTGATCGCAGACCCGTCGTTTCTGGGCTTTATCCCCGAGGACCGGCAAAAGACCGGGCTGGTGATGGATTTTACCATCGCGGACAATCTGATCATCAAGGATTATTACAACGAACCCTTTGCCGAGAAAAATATCCTGAACTACAAAACGATCAAGAAACACGCCAGGAAAATGATCAAAAAATACCACGTCAAAACGCCCTCCGAGGACGTGCGCGTGCGCAACCTCTCAGGCGGAAACCAGCAAAAGGTGGTCATTGCCCGGGAACTGGATCCCGAACCGGTTCTGGATCTGGTGGCCCATCCCACCCGCGGACTGGATCTGGGCGCTGTGGACAATGTGCTCGACATCCTGATGAAGGAGCGCAACCGCGGCGCGGCCGTGCTTTTTATCTCCGCGGAGCTGCAGGAGGTCATGGCGTTAAGCGACCGGATTATCGTGCTTTTTAACGGCGAGATCATGGGAGAGCTGGACGGGGCGACGGCAGATCAGAAGGTGATTGGGCAGATGATGTTGGGACAGGTCCCGGAGGTGCTGTAGATGAAAAAGTTAAATCAGACAAGTTTTTTAAAGCTCCCCTTTCTGGGGGATATGGCGGTGTCCTTTGGCCGCACGGTATTCGGAATTGTGCTGGGACTGATCGCCAGCGCCGTTTTAATCGCAATTTCAGGCGTCAATCCGTTTTTGGCCTACGGCGCGCTGATCCGCGGGGCCTTTGGCAACGCCCAGGCCCTCAGCAATGTTCTGGTGCGGGCCTCCCCCCTGCTGCTCGGCGGTATCGGCGTTTCCCTGGGAATTAAAGCGGGCGTGTGGAACATTGGAATGGAGGGTTACATGTACCTGGGGGCCATCGGCGCTTCCATGGTCGGCATTCTGGAGCTGGGCCTGCCTCCGTTTTTACATATTCTGATCTGCTTCCTCTGCGCGGCGGCTTTTTCCGCGGTATGGGGGCTGATCCCCGGATACTTAAAGGCCTACAAGGGCGTTAATGAGGTAACTTCCACTATCATGATGAGCTACATTGCCATCTACCTTACCAACTGGGTGGTTTCCAGTTTCGCTCCCATCGCGGAGATCGGCAAGTTTTATCCCATGAGCAAGCAGTTTGCCTCCACCGCCCTGCTTCCGATCCTGATGAAAGGCTCCAGCCTCCATCCGGGGCCGTTTTTAGCCATTCTGCTGTGCGTGATCTTCTATTTTATTTTGAATTACACGTCCTTCGGCTACCGCACCAAGATGCTGGGCGCCAACCCCAACGCTGCCAAATACGCGGGCGTGGACGCCAGGAAACAGATCATGTTAATCATCATGATCGGCGCCATTATCGGCGGCCTCTCCGGCGCGGTTGAGGTCATGGGGCTTAAGCGCAGGGTGTATATGGAATTCGTCACAAACGTGGGATATGAAAGCGTGGCGGTGGCCCTGCTGGCGGGCGGCAATCCCCTGGGCGTCATATTTTCTGTGCTGTTCTTTGCCGCGCTGAAGGCGGGCGGCGCGACCATGTCCATCGAAACCGGCGTTATTTCTTCCATGAATTCCATTATCATCGCCACCTGCATGCTGTTTGTAATCGGCGTGGGCGTTGTGGACAGCCGCCGCTTATCGAGGGTTGTGGACAACAGTAAGGATGACGACGACGCAGAAGAGAATGTCGGGGCTTCTGACGCAAAGGAGGGCAACTAACATGACAATCGACATTATTATTGACTGGCTGCAGGCGACCCTGCGGTGGGCGGCCCCGCTGCTGATCGTTGCAATCGGGGAAGTATACGCCGAGCGTTCCGGCGTGATCAACATGGGCATCGAGGGCATTATGCTGTTCGGCGCGCTGGTGGGCATCGCGGCCGGCTTTTATATGAACAGCCTGGTGCTGGCGGTTCTCTTTACGATTGTGATCGGCGCGTTCCTTGGGCTGATCGTGGCGTTTCTCACGGTTTCCCGCAGAACGAACCAGGTGGTGACCGGACTGATGGTGAACATGATATCCCTGGGCGCCACGGACGCCCTGTTCTCCCTGATGTCCGAGACCAGACAGAACCGCGTGGCTACATTTCCCACGCTGTTCCCCAAAAGCATGCAGAATATCCCCTTTATCGGCCCTCTGCTGTTCGCCCAGCCGGTGAGCACCTGGGTGGCGCTGATTCTTCCCTTTATCGCAGGTTACATCCTCTACAAGACCAGATGGGGCTTAAATGTGCGCGCCGTGGGCGACAACCCCAAGGCGGCCGCAACGGCTGGCCTTTCCGTGATCAAGCTGAAATACCAGACCGTGATTCTTTCGGGCGTTTTCGCAGCCCTGGGCGGCTGCGTGCTGACCCTGGGCGAGGTGGGATACTTTTCCGCCGGCGGCATGGCGGCGGGCCGGGGATTTATCGTCATGGCGGCCTGCGTGGTGGGCGGATGGGATCCCATCCGGACGGCCCTGGTGTGCCTGATCTTCGGCGCGGCCGACGCGGCCCAGCTCCGGTTCCAGACCACCGGCTCCGTCATCCCTTACCAGTTCCTGCAAATGCTGCCCTACGTGGCCACCATCGTGGCGCTGACAATCATGGTGAAACGCTCCGTTGTGCCTAAGACCTGGGGAGCCGCTTACGACCCGAAGGACGTATAAAGTCTTTGCAAAATTTCTGTGTGGAACTGTGACAGGTTCCAGAAAGGATGGTTTTTATGTTGGATTTGATTGTGAGAGACGGAACCGTGGTGACGGCCTCGGAGACCTTTCGGGCCGACATCGGCGTGACGGATGAGAAAATATCGCATATTGCGGAAGCCGGTTCGTTGGACGGACTGATCGGGGAACATACCCGGGTGATTGATGCCGAGGGGAAGTATGTGATGCCCGGTCTGATCGAGCCCCACATGCATGTGAAGGCCCCCTTCAGCAACACCATCGACATGCTGGATTTCTACACTGCCAGCAAATGCGCGGCTTTCGGCGGCGTGACCTCCTTTATGGACTTCAGCACCACCACAAAGGACACGCCTGTGCTGAAGGCGGTGGAGGAACGGCTCGATGAAATGGCCGAGGGCGCCCTGGACTACAGCGTGCACGCCAAGTTTATCACGGCCGGGGACGATCCGGACGACCTGAGAAATACGGTGAAAACGCTGGTGGAGAAAGGCGTTCCCACCTTCAAGATGTTCACCATCTATCCGGGCGTGATGATCCAGGACGCCGATATTCTTAGGATCATGGAGGTGGCGAAGGAGGAAGGCGCGCTGTGCGGATTCCACGCCGAGAGCAACGATATCGCACAATTCATGACCCAAAAGCTGTTGAGCGAGGGTAAAACGGACTGGGAGTATTTTAACCAGGCCAAGCCAAATGCCTGCGAGGCGGAGGCGGTAAACCGCATTCTCACCTTTGCCGGGCTGCTGGACGCGCCGGTGTATTTTTACCATTTGTCTGCAAAAGAGTCGGTCAACCTGGTCCGTGAGGCCAAAAAGCGGGGCGTCCGGGTGCAGGCTGAGACCTGCGGACACTATCTGACGCTGACGGATGCGAAAAATAAAGGGGTTGACGGAATCAATTACCTGATGAGCCCGCCGCTGCGAAGCGAGGAGGACCGGAGGGCTATGTGGGAGGGAATCAAGGACGGCACTTTAAGCCTGGTGACCTCCGACAACGAGGTGTTCTCCCGGACGGTAAAGGAAAAGGATCTGGAAGTAAATGGGGATACCGGTGAGAAGATTCCATATTTCACCACCCCGGTCAACGGAATCCCAGGCCTGGAGGAGCGGTTCGGGCTGTTGATGATTGGCGTGAACAACGGCGACATTTCCCTGAACAAACTGGTGGAAGTCGGCAGCACCAATCCCGCCAAGGTCTTTGGCTGCTACCCCCAGAAGGGTTGCCTGGCTGTGGGCAGCGACGCCGATCTCATCGTGGTGGACCCGGAAAAGAACGTTCCGCTGGTGCGGGAGAACCTGCACTATCCCGAGGAACTGGACTACAATCTCTACGAGGGCTTCGTTTCCCGCGGCTGGCCGGTGTGCACGGTCCGCAGGGGAGAGATTCTGGTGGAGAATGGGGAGTTTAAGGGGAAGAGGAATTCGGGGAGGCTTTTGAGGCGGAAACTGAAGCGGTAACCGGGAAATGATTTGACACAAACAAATTTAAAAGGGTACTTGAAAAATTCAAGTACCCCATGTATAATTTACTTAGAAGTAATCAAAGGACATTGGGTAGTCCGATGATTGCGCTTCGGATACTGAAGTAATTTATAGTTACCAGCTATCCTCTATTGCAGGTAGAGGATAGCTATTTTCTATTTTGATGGTTATCTATGTAAGTAAGTGCTGCGAAAATCACCAGCACCAATGTCAACACTTCAAGTGTATTCATGTTACATATCCTCCTTCGTTTATTTCCGAAGGAAACCACCAGACTATCCTCTGACTTCTGTTCAATTATACAAGAATAGTTTATCACAGGGATGGGGGGTATGCAATGATGATCACTGTCATTTTTTTGTGGTCTGCTGGTTTGGGCCACAACCGAAAAACAGGACCCGGAGAGGGCGCCGCTTCATGGCTTCGCGGCGCCCTCTCCAGGTCCTGTTTTCCGGTTGATTCAATTCTGATTACATCAGGGACAGGTACAGATTCTTGATATCCTCAAAGCTGGGATCCTTGGGGTTGCCGGGCTTGCAGGCGTCGTCCATGGCGGACTGGGTCAGGAAATCCACATCCTCGGGCTTCACGATGGCCTTTAAGTCGGCGGGGATACCCACATCCTGGGACAGCTTCTTCACAGCCTCCACAGCGGCCTTACGGTACTCGTCCTGGCTCATGTTCTCCACGCCCTCAACGCCCATGGCAATGGCGATATCTTTGTACTTGGTTCCGGTGCAGGGAGCGTTATACTCCATCACGGTGGGCAGCAGAATGGCGTTGGCAACGCCGTGGGGGGTGTCATACACAGCGCCCAGAGCGTGGGCCATGGAGTGCACGATGCCCAGTCCGCAGTTGGAGAAACCCATGCCGGTCAGGTACTGGCCCAGAGCCATACCCTCGCGTCCCTCAGGGGTGTTGTCCACAGCGCCGCGCAGGCTTCTGGCGATCACCTCGATGGCCTTTAAGTTGAACATATCGGTCATTTCCCAGGCGCCCTTGGTGGTGTAGCCCTCGATGGCGTGGGTCAGAGCGTCCATACCGGTGGAAGCGGTCAGCCCCTTGGGCATGGAGGCCATCATCTCCGGGTCAATCACAGCCACTACCGGGATATCGTGGGGGTCCACACACACGAATTTGCGCTTCTTCTCAACGTCGGTAATCACGTAATTGATGGTAACCTCGGCGGCGGTTCCGGCGGTGGTGGGAACGGCGATGATCGGCACACAGGGATTCTTGGTGGGGGCCACGCCCTCTAAGCTTCTCACATCCTCGAACTCGGGATTGGTGATGATGATGCCGATCGCCTTAGCGGTGTCCATGGAGGAGCCGCCGCCGATGGCGATGATGTAGTCCGCGCCGGAAGCCTTGAAGGCTGCCACGCCGGTCTGCACATTCTCGATGGTGGGGTTGGGCTTGATGTCGGAATAGATCTCATAATCCAGTCCCGCGTCCTCCAATACGCTGGTCACCTTGCCAGTCACATTGAACTTGATCAGGTCGGGATCGGAGCAGACAAAAGCCTTCTTAAAGCCTCTGCTCTTCGCCACTCCCGCGATCTCCGCGATGGCGCCTGCGCCGTGGTAGGAAGTCTCATTCAGTACGATTCTGTTTGCCATTGTTATCTTCTCCTTTTCTTGAAAATGCTTCCGGCTTTGCCGGTGCCTTTGTGTTTTCCATTGTTAATATTATAACAACGCCAAATTTAAAAAGAAAGTGACAAACTTGCCGGTCTGTCACTTTCCTTTAATCTTTGTGCATATTGCTAATTTTAATTAGATATTTTGTCCAACATTCCCATGGTACCTTACTCTTTATTGTTGAGCAGGGAAATACCGATGCAGGTCATTCCGATTCCCAGCAACGTGATTCCGCTTTCCACGGGTAACGCGTCCAGAACCGATAGGACGATTACGGCGATCCCCATTGCCAGAGCAACCGCCTTAAAAAGAATATCCATCACTTCCTTTGGCTTTTTTGAGGAAACAGGAACTTCTTTTTTTATCTGCATAAGATCATCGACGGAAATACCGAGGATTGCCGCCAAATTGGGCAGTGAATGAATGTCCGGACAGGACAGGTCCCGTTCCCATTTAGAGACAGCCTTGTCCGTCACTCCCATTTTTTCAGCTAGTTCCAGCTGCGTCATGCCCTTTTCTTTTCTGTGCTCCGCAATTATCACACCGAGTGTTTTCTTCATCGCCTTTTACCCCCGTCAATTTTGTTTGATAATTGCATTGTAATATTCTCCCTGTAAAGACTCAACCGACCCTCAGTTTAGTCCGCTCTACCATTCGTTTAGGCCAGGTAGAGCAGGTGCCTGCGAACCGCCGCGGCTCAGAGAAGTTCCAGCCTTCCGAACACCTCCGCCAGCTTGGGCGGCATGGCTTCCACCAAGGTCCGGGCCATCTGCTCCGGGGAGTCCTTCATGCCCCCAAGGACCCATTTGACCGTCATGTACACCGAACCCTGGCAGTACATTTCCAACAGGAAATGCAGCTCGCCGTCCAGGGGCTGGCTGGTCTTGCGTGCGATCAGGTCCGTGTAAAACTGGAGGATCAGCTCGAAGTCGTGCTCTTTTAAGGAGTTCCGGTCGTCGGAGCGGAACGCCTCAGTGAAGAACACCTTTTCATTGAGGATAAATGCAAATTTCTGGGTCAGGCTCTCTCCGACCGTGTGGCCCATGCCGATCTGCTCAAAGGATTGGAGAACCAGCTTGTCAAAGTACCAGTTGATCAGGTCGTACTTGTCCAGGAAATTCCGGTAAAAGGTCTGCCGGGTGACGCCGCAGCCCTCCACAATGTTTTTTACCGTGATCTTGTCCACCGGCGCGGTTTTCATGCACTCCTTGATGGAATTCGCCAGCTTGTATTTTGTTTTTTCCTGCTTCATGATTTCCGCCATTGGTCAACGCCGCCCTTCGTTATTCTCGCGGATACGCTGTGCCTTGCCATGTCTTGATGGACCTTCGGCGGCTGTCCGCGGGGTCAGAAGCCCGCAGGCATAGCTGCGGGATAACTGAATCAGGCGGGAGCGCGAACGCTACCGCCTGATTTTCATTATAAAGGTTTTTGACCTGGATTTCAACCGGAAAGGAGGCCGTTTTGTGGGTTTGTGGGTTTTCCCGTGTCCGCAAATCAGGTCCGCTTTCCAGTCATGCAAGCCGTGCTGCCCGGCCCCGGACAGCTGCGTTCCGCCTCCTTAGGTGGTCAGCGCTCCTTGAAAATGGACACAATGGCCTGCCACATTTTCACCAGCACGTTCCACATCCTGCGCAGGGGGCTGACATGCTCCTTCTCCGTCTCCACGTCCGTAGGCTTGTTATCTTCGCTGTCCAGACTGATCTCGTCGGTCCTCAAAATGATCTGCAAGGTTTTGGGCGCCTTGTTCTGGTCCGAAGTGAAGGATACCTTCTCTGCCTCCGGGTCCATGAACAGGAACCGGTTGTCAGTGTCGAATTTGTCCAGTTCGTTGTCCAGCGTGTCCTTCATGGTGCGCCCGGCCCTGCGCATGGCCGTGGTGCTGTCCAGAATGTCCAGGCTCTTGTCCAAAAGCGCCATACTGCCCCGCAGGCTTTCCCTGGCGGCCGCGTCAAAATCGTCGCTGCTGTTTTTCAGGGTGTTCTGCAAAATGGTCATGGTGCTGATTCCGCTGTTGAGGGCCTCGGTGGTCCGGTTCACCAGCTCCTGGGCGTCGGTCAGAGCGTCCTGGAGATCCGGGTAATAGACGTCCAGAGAATCGTTTAACGCCGTGATATCCTCGATGAGGAAATCCAGGTTATCGATCAGTTCCCGGCTGTATTTCGCCGCGTCGCCGGTGTTTTCCGTCATCTCGCTCATAGTGCTCACCAGATCGCCGCTCTGCTTGGAGAGCCGTTCCAGGAGCTGCTTTTTCGCGTTCAGACTCTGGAATACCTCCGTGGGACTTAAGGGATAATCCGCCCCTGCGGTCACGAGAGGCGCGCTGTGGGGAGTGATGGTCGCTATTAATCCGGTATCGGCGCTGATTTTCGCGCCTGCCCGGGAGGTGAGGGTACCGCCGGAAGTGGAGGGACCACCGCTTCCTTCATTGGATGTGGTGTCGCTTGCCGTGGTATCGCTGCCGCTCGATATATCACTGCCCGCAGCGCTGCCGGTGCTGCTGCCGGTGCCGCCGTTCTCTCCTGCGCTATCCTTATTGGCATCTCCCGCGTTTTCATTACCGCTTCCACTGCCGGAACCGCCGTCCACGGTATTTCCATTCCCGTCCGCACCATTCGTTCCAGCGCTTTCGCTGTTCTGATTGCCGCCCGCCTGGCTTCCGCTCTCTCCGCTTCCGCTATTCTGGCCTCCGCCCACCTGGCTTCCGCTCTCTCCGCTTCCGCCGTTCTGGCCTCCGCCCGCCTGGCTTCCGCTCTCTCCGCTTCCGCTATTCTGGCCTCCGCCCGCCTGGTTTCCGCTCTCTCCGCTTCCGCTATTCTGGCTCCCGCCCGCCTGGCTTCCGCTCTCTCCGCTTCCACTATTCTGGCCTCCGCCCGCCTGGCCTCCGCTCTCATCACTTCCGCCGTTCTGGCCTCCGCCCGCCTGGCTTCCGCTTCCGCCATTCTGGCTTCCACTCTCATTTCCATTTCCGCTCTGCCCCGCATTCCCGGCTCCGGAGTTTCCCGCGCCGCCCGAAGCGTTTGCGCGCTCAGGCTCCTCGTAATAATCTTCCCCGATATCCAAGAGCGCCTGCTGGATGCTGCTCATTCCGGTCAGGGTAACCTGCTCGTTGGCCTGGAACTGGGCGTCCAGGGCGATCACCTGGAGCATCAACTCCTGAATCTCCGGCAGTTCCGTGGACAGACTGTCCATGCTGTTCTCCACGTGTTTAAGCCGCGTGTGCAGCTTGCGCAGGGGATCCTGCATCTGGCCCAGGGTGTCCACAATGTTGTTCATTCCGTTGTGCACCACCTCCGCCGAGTCCTTGGCGGTCTGCAGATGGGGCACCATGGTCTCCATCTGTCCGGACATGGCGGTGAGCGCCGCCAGGGTCTGGTCGTTTCCGGCCAGAATGTCGTCCTTGGAACCGCTCCAGGTCTGTCTGGCGCTCTCAGCGGACTGAAGGCCGGACTGAACCTGGTTCACGCCGTCCCGCATGGACTCTACGGACTTCGCCATCTGCTCCAGGCTGTCGTAAAGCTCATCCCCGGCGTCCTGCCAGGTGTCCTTGGCTTCCTTCAGATCCTTGATGTGCTGCAAATCCTCCACCGTGCCCGGGGCCATGGCCATGATCACGCCGATGGTCTCAAAGCTGTCCGTGCCGATGCGCACCGTGTAGTCCCCTTCCTCCCCGGGAAGAGCCGTGAACACCACCGCCGTGGTTTCTCCCAGATTCTGGGTCTGCGCGCCCTCGGCGTCCACGCTGTAGCATTTGCTCAGGTCCACGGGCACCGCCACCATCAACAGCATGTTGTTGCGGTAATACTCCCTTGCGCCGTCGTTGGGCGTTGCCTTCACATTGATCTCGATCAGACCCGAAGCCCCGGCCAGCTGATCCGCGTTGGCGGGCACGCCGTTGAGCTTGTAGGACACGTCGAAATCCCAGGGCAGCGTCACCTGGTCGTTTCCCATGGTGCACTGGTAGTAAAAACGCCCGGTCTGGTCCGCAGGCATGGTCCAGGTCACCGTCCCGTCCCCGATCTGGGGAGCCACGCTGCTTGACATATTCACCACATTTTCATAGGTTCCGTAATCCGTATACTCCGTATTACCGTTGAAATTACAGCTTTTCACCACGTTGACCTTGCTGGTTTTTCCATAATAATCCAGGTTCACGTACATGGTTTCATCCACGTCCACCCCGGCCGGCGCGCCGTAAACTTCATTTGCCCCACCTATGTTGGTGCACAGCATAAGGCCCGCCAACACGGCCGCCGTGATTCTTCTGCTATACTTCATCGCCATTCACCTCCATTGGTTCGTTTCCGGCCGCATTTCCATTTCCGGCCATTTTTTTAAGTCCTTTCTTCAACAGTTCCACCCGCCGGTCATGCCGCTTTTTCAGGAACTTCTGCAAGCGGTCCCACTCGTTGCTGGTGATGATCCGGTCGCACAGCACCAGGAGCGCCGGCAGCACGGTCAGCACCAGGAACACGCTGAACAGCGCGCCCCTTCCGATCAGGTGGCCCAGGTCGCCAATCGCGGCCGTGGTGGATATAAAGTGGATAATATATCCGGCTAAAATGATAATGGTGCCCGACGTAAACACCGAGGGGCAGGACAACTTGATCGCGCTGATACAGGCGTCCTTTTTCCCCATACTCTTCCGGCAGGACACGTAATTGTTGGTCAGCAGGATGGAATAGTCCACCGTGGCTCCCAGCTGGATGCTGCTGACGATGATATACCCCATGAATACCATGGTATCCCCCTCCAGATAGGGAATCGCCATGTTGAGGAAAATCGCGATCTCAATGGGGATCATCACAATCACCGGTATGATAAAGGACCGGAAGCTGAACATTACCACCAGGAACACGCCCAGCATGGACAGGTTGTTGACCCGGTTGTAATCGTCCGTGATCGTGGATTTGATATCCTGGGTGGACGGCGTCTCGCCCACCAGATAAGACCCCTGGGGATAGTAGGTTTGGATAATGGACTGGATCTCGTCCGCGCACTTAAATGCCTGGTCGCTCTCCGTCTTTGTCCTTATGTAAATGAGCATTCGCGAATAATTCTTCGTGTGCAGCTGGCTGGTGATGGAATACGGAAGAAATTCCTCCGGAATGCCCGCCGGAAGGGTGTTGGCCATGGAGGTCACGCTCTTCACATAGGGCAGATCCTCGATCTGGTCGGACATCTCCTTCTCCGTCACCGGGGAGGTGTTGGGGAACAGGGCCAGCATCATGTTGCTGCGCCCGAATTTCTCCACGATCATCTGGTCGTCCGCGTATACCTGCGTGCCCTCGCTGGCGCCCACCGCGCTGTTTCCGTAGAGGAAATCGTTCATTCCCTGGGCCACATAGGCCACCGGGGTGATGAGCAGCATGATGGTGGGAATGATGTAGCGCACCCGGTAAACCCAGCTGCTGAGCTTGTTAAACTCCGGAAGAAACGGACGGTGTTTGGTGCGTTCATTCCATTTGGCAAATTTCAGGATCATGGCCGGCATGAGGAACAGCACGGTCAGCAGGCTGAACACGATTCCCTTTGCCAGCACCAGGCCCATGTCAAAGCCGATGGTGAAGTTCATGAACACCAGGGCTAAAAAGCCCACCACCGTTGTCATGCTGCTGGCCAGGATGGAATTGATGGCCTCGTCGATGGCGTTCACCATGGCCTCCTCATCGTCCAGCCCCTCCCCCTTTCCGCGGGTAAAGGAATCCAGCAGGAAAATGGAATAGTCCATTGAGGTGGCCAACTGCAGCACCATGGCCACGTTGTTGGTCAAAAATGACACCGTTCCGATGAAAATGTTGGTGCCCCGGTTCAGCAGGATCGCCACGCCCATAACCAGCAGAAACAGGATGGGCTGAGTCCAGGCCGTGGTGGTGACGCACAGCACCACGAAAATCATGATAATGGCCACGGTCAAAATCAGGCTCATCTCGCTCTCCACGTTCTCGGTCAGCGATTTGTTCTGTACCGCCATACCCACGTAGTAGCCCTTGTCCCCGGTGATCTGTTTCATCTCGTCGATGGCTTTGGAGGTACTCTTGGCGGTATCGCCCTCCACAAAGGTCACGTCCATCACCGCGCAGCCATCCTTATAATAGTCCTCGATATCCTTCTGGTTGATAAAATCCTCGCCGGAATAAATATTCACAGTGCTGTCGCACCAAAGTACCTGATCCACGCCGTCCACAGCTTCCAGCCGGTCCTTATACTGCTTCGCCTCGTAGAGGGTGACGTCCTTTAACATAATCCGGGCCGTGCCGGGATAGCCGAACTCCTCCTCCATCTTATCCAGGCCGATGCGGGACTCGGCGCTGGCGGGAAGGTATTCCGTCAGGTCGTAGTTCACATTCACAAACAGCATGGCCAGCAGGCTGAAAATGCACCCCGCTGCGAATATGGACTCAATCACCCCTTTCCTGCGGATGATAAAGTACGCCAGCCGGATGGACCCGCGCTCTTTCTCGCCCTGATCCTGCCCGCTGTCCGGCTCTTTTCTCTTTTTAAGCTTATCAAGCAATCTCTGTCCCATGGCCAAACTCCTCATTTACCTCTGCGGCATTTACCGCAGCATAATAATCAGAAAGAAATGCTTCCCGCCCTCTTCCCGGTGGGCGATGCCGATCTTCCGGTAATACTCCGGCAAATACTTCCGATCCGCCTTCTGATCATAGCGGTCCATCATTTTCGAGCGGAACTTGTCGTAGGCATCCGAATCATCCTCGCAGTTTTGCAGGTACAGCTCCATGGCGTTCCGGCCCGAGCCGTAGGAGATGGATTTCAGATAATCGCTTACCGTTCCCTCCCCCGGGATGCTGCCGTTCGTATAACCGGACGCGCCCGCGGCCTCCAGGCGATGCATGGCCGCCCGGTTTAAGTCCTCGTACACCTGGAAGGTGGCGTTCCTGTCGTAGCTGCGCTTCATATCTCCATCATATTCATCCTCGCGCTCCGAATACTCTTCGAAATACTCTTCCGTCTTTTCCTCGTTCAGTTGGTCAAACAGCGCCTGGGTTATCTCATCGTAACAGCCCACCTGGAAAGCGCCTCCGCCGGTGTTTTCCACCCGGGTTGCGCTTTTAAAAACGCCGTCAACGCCAAACTGGCACTCTGTCTCTCCCAACGTCACGTCCCCGGTGTTCATGGCTCCGTCCTCGTGGAAATAATACCAGTTTCCGCCGATCTCGCGCCACCCCACCGCCATGACTCCGTTCTCCTCCATATAATAGGTACGTCCTTCGTCTGTCAGCCAACCGGTTTTCATATAGCCCTGGCCGTCGAACCAGTACCAGTTTTCTCCGATCCGGCTCCAGCCTCCGGCCGCGGGCGCTCCGCTCTCCTGTATGTATTTCCAGCCGGTCCCGTCCTGCTGCCAGCCGCCTTCCGCCGCCAGCGCACCAGCCGGAAAGGCCGCGGTGAGCATCGCAGCTCCCAATACCGCGCTCAAAACCGCCAGCCCCGGCGCGCCTTTGCCCCGCCTTGTCTCCCGTTTCCACTCACTCATTCCGTCATCTCCCCGACTTTTATTCCAGAATCTATTATCCATCTCTCGTTGTGTTATACAACCTTCATTTTAGTAATTGACAGATGTCTATTTATTGACTATAATGGATTATACTAACTAATGGCGTTATATACAATGATTAATTTTTCAGTTAATGACTATTAATCAACATTTTTCCAGCTAACGTCTATGAACGAAATATTAAATTTTTGAGAAGTTTGACCGGCTTTCGACCCAAAGCCAAAACAGCGAGGAGGCTCTATCATGGGAGAAGAGACAGTGGACCGCAGGGTCCGGAAAACAAAAAAGCAACTGCGCGAGTGCCTGACGCGCCTGCTGAAAGAAAAGAAGGTTCAGGACATCACCGTGCGGGAGCTGACCGACATGGCGGACTTGAACCGCGGCACCTTTTACCTGCACTACCGGGACGTGTTCGATCTGCTTGAGAAGACGGAAAATGAACTGCTGGACGAGTTTAACAGTTTGATGTACCGGCACAACGCCCAGGACCTGACCAACAACCTGGCCGCGGTATTTGTGGATATCTTCCACCTGGTCAAGGACAACTCCGACCTGGTATATATTCTGCTGGGAGAGAACGGCGACTTAAACTTCGTCAACCGCTTGAAGCACCTGGTGCGGGAGAAATGTTTACAGGACTGGATGGAGGTGTTCCGCAGCGGAAACTCCGCATTTTTCGAAGCCTACTACTCCTTCATTGTGTCCGGCTGCGTGGGCCTGGTGCAGTATTGGCTCCAGACCGGTCTCACGGAATCTCCTGAGGAGCTGGCCACCCTGGCGGAGAAGATCATCAATCAGGGAATCCACGTGTTGGAAAATGGATGAATTTTTTCCCATTCTATGCTATTATCAAGAAAATACATGTAAATAGAATGGAGAAAAAAATGGATTTGTTTAAAGAAAACGCTGTCGTGCGCATCCGCAAGGGCGCCGGCCGGTCCTTAAAAGCGGGCGGCGCGTGGATTTATGATAATGAGATTGAGGCCATCCAGGGAGAATTTGAGAACGGCGGCCTGGTCCGGGTGGAGGATTTCGACGGATACTGCCTGGGACACGGCTTCATCAACACCCGCTCCAAGCTGACCGTACGCCTCCTGTCCCGCAGGAAGGACGCCGTGATCGACGAGGTATTTCTGGAACAGCGGGTAAAAGCCGCCTGGGACTACCGCAAGGCCACGGTGGACACCTCCAGCTGCCGGGTGATCTTCGGCGAGGCTGATTTCCTGCCCGGACTGGTGGTGGACAAGTTCTCCGACGTGCTGGTGGTGGAATCCCTGGCCCTGGGCATCGACCGCTTAAAGCCAGTGATCCTGGACAAGCTCCTGCAGGTTCTGGCAAAGGACGGCGTGAACATCCGCGGCGTGTACGAGCGCAGCGACGCCAAGGTGCGCCTCCAGGAGAGTATGGAACGTTTTAAAGGCTTCATCGGGGAGCCATTTGACACCAAAGTGGAGATCGTGGAAAACGGCGTCCGCTACCTGGTGGACGTGGAGGACGGCCAGAAAACCGGCTTTTTCCTGGACCAGAAATACAACCGGCTGGCAGTCCAGAACCTGTGCCGCAGCCTGGCCCCTGAGCGGGTTTTGGACTGCTTCACCCACACCGGTTCCTTCGCCTTAAACGCCGGCCTTGCCGGGGCCGGACAGGTCACGGGCGTGGACGCCTCCCAGCTGGCCGTGGACCAGGCAACGGAGAACGCGGTTTTAAACGGCCTCTCGGACCGGGTGTCCTTCCTCTGCGCCGACGTGTTCGACCTTCTGCCCAAACTGGAAAAAGATGGAGAACGCTACGACGTGGTGATCCTGGACCCGCCGGCCTTCACCAAGTCCCGCAGCTCCATCAAGCAGGCGGTAAAGGGGTACCGGGAGATCAACCTGCGGGGCTTAAAGCTGGTGAAGGACGGGGGCTATCTGGCCACCTGCTCCTGTTCCCACTTCATGGACCCGGAGCTGTTCACCAAGACCATCCGCGAGGCCGCAAGCGGCGCACATAAGCGCCTGCGCCAGGTGGAATACCGCACCCAAGCCGCGGATCATCCGATTTTGTGGGCCGCGGAGGAATCCTACTATCTGAAATTCTACATTTTCCAGGTCTGCGACGAGAAATAGGGATGGACGGCCCGGGATGTGAGGGCCCCGAGGTGTTGGGCCTGGGATGTGGAGACCGGGATATGGGGCTCGGAGTCAGGGCCCGGAACGGTCGGCGCAGTACGCCAGGCAGCGCTCCGCACGGAAAGTCAAGAGAATTCTGCCGCTTTCCGGTATTGTTTAGATATGCCTGCTGCGGTTTGGACCGCACGGCATAACGAAACTTGCGGAAGGAGGAGAATGTGATGGATTGGATTACCGGAATACAGCGGGCCCTGGACTATGTGGAGGAACACATAACCGAGCCCATCGACTACGAGGAGGCCGCCAGGCGCGCCTGTTCGTCCAGTTTTCATTTCCAGCGGGTATTCAGCGTGCTCTGCGGCTTCACCCTGGGCGAATACATCCGCCTGCGGCGGCTGACCCTGGCCGGAAGCGAGCTGGCCGGATCGGACGAAAAAGTCATCGACGTGGCCCTGAAATACGGCTACGACACCCCCGAGAGCTTCAGCCGGGCCTTCACCCGTTTTCACGGCATCACGCCGTCCCAGGCCAGGAACAACGGCGCGGTTCTGAAATCATTTTCCCGTCTTTCCGTCAAACTGATTTTAAGCGGAGGGAATATCATGGATTACAGAATCGAGACAAAAGAAGCATTTAAGCTGGTGATGAAAAAGAAGCGGGTGAGCGCCAGGGAGGAGCTGACCCCGGTGGAAATTTCCGCTTTCTGGCAGGAATGCAGCACGGACGGCACCATCCCGGCGCTCTGCCGGTACATGCCGAAGGAGAATCTGTTCGGCGACCGGATCGTGGGCGCCAGCTTCGGAAAGGACGCGGTGGACGCGGACTTCCCCTACGCCATCGGCGCTGCCTACAACGGCCAGCCCGTGACCGGGGACGGCCTCTGCGTGGAGGAGATTCCGGCCCACACCTACGCGGTGTTCACCTGCACCGGCAGCATGCCCCAGGCATTCCAGGAACTGTACCACCGGATCTACACCGAATTCTTCCCCACCAGCGAGTACCAGCCCTGCGGGGGGACAGATTTTGAGGTGTACCCGTCGGCGGACGTGACGTCGCCGGATTACTGCTGCGAGTTTTGGATTGCGGTGGAGAAAAAACAGAATTGAGAACATGAAACGCGCCCGGATGAACTCCGGGCGTGTTTTGATGGCATTTTGGTGGCAGTGATTGACTTGTGTACGTTAATTTCAAATGGTACTATAGCAGCTTACAACACGCGTCGCTTGACGGACGGTCAAATTTGATTATAATGATAGTAACATTGGATATTCCATTCGTCCCTGCCAAACAGGAAGTTATGAAAGAATCCATCAACCGATCAGAAAGATTCAGGAGACTTGACCATGAACCGAGACTATTTCCTACAGACAAAACGAATCGGCTTCTCCAAATGGACGGACGCCGATCCCGCCCTTGCCCGCCAGCTGCGGGGGGACCCGGATGTGACGCGGCTGATCTGCGCCTCCGGCCGCTTCACCCCTCAGGAGATTGCGGACCGGTTGGTCCGGGAGATCGACCATGACAGGCGGTTTTCTGTGCAATACTGGCCGGTTTTCGAGCTGAATGGCGGCGGATTTATGGGGTGCTGCGGGCTGCGGCCTTATAAGAGCGGTGAACGTGCTTATGAGCTGGGTTTTCATCTGCGGAAGCGATACTGGGGGATGGGGTACGCCACAGAAGGGGCGGCGGCGGTGATAAGGTATGCATTTCATGTCTTGAAGGCGGAAACGCTGTACGCCGGGCATCATCCTGAAAATGCCGGGTCGGAAAAGGTGCTTAAAAAGCTGGGATTTCGGTATGTAGGGACGGAATTTTATGGGCCTACGGGGTTGGAGCATCCGTTGTATGAATTAAAGTCCTCGTTTATGATTGACAAATAACCCTATACCCAAAAAGGGTGTCGCAGAATCATCAAAATAGATGATCGTGCGGCACCCCTTTTTCGCAAAAATCACTTAATCTCACTCAACCGTTTCCGAAGAGTTGCCTTTAACCGAGCGCAGGTGGAGATACACCGTGTTCTTGGATATCTCCAGCAGTTCTGCGACATGCTCCACAGCATTTTTCATATTAAACACACCCTGCTGATAGAGTATTTCAATAATCGCGCGGTTGTGTAAGGACGGTTTGATGGAAGGGTCATTGTCCACAGCCGCCTTTGCCTGGTATAAAAGGTCGTCGAAGAAGGTTTCGCGGTTGTTGGAAAACAGCTCGGATGTGGACTGATCATTGGAGGGCGTATTGGGCAAAAAAACGGACAGGAAGTCCAGCATGGGCATATTCAGATTGATATTAATGCAGAGAAGTCCGATGATGCGCTCGTACTCTCCCTTGATCGCAATGGTCGCTGACTTGATAGGATTTCCACGTTTGTTTTTTGCAAAATAGGAAATATAAAATTTGGCGCCGTCTTTTTTGATCTTGTCCAGCATGTCCAGCGCAAGATTGGTGATGGGAGCGCCCACTTCTCTTCCGGTATGATGCCCGTTCACAATTTTAATGACAGACTTGTCGTAGTCCTCCAGACTATGAAGAGCGATTTCACATCCATCCCCCAGATAGTCTGCCAGTCCTTCTAACACCGTCTTATAAGATTCTAATATTTTATGATCTACCTCTGATAAAATCATTGTTTTCCCCACTGACATCGCAAAGAATTTTTGTTACAGTTCTTATAATTTATATGAATCTTATACTAACACAAATTTTTTGGTCTTTCAATATGTGATGAAATATTTTTTAGTGTTTCTGGCATTATCACCAAAAAAACTAAACAAGATTTCATCACATTTACGATTGATTAAAATAAAAAAATGTTATATTCTAATTTTGGAATAAAATATTTCAGTAATTTATGAAATAATAAAAAATATTTCAAAGGAGGAAATGAACATGAACGTTATTTCAACAGAAAACGCACCTGCTGCAATCGGCCCATATTCACAGGCTTTTGAAGTAGGCAATCTTGTGATCACATCTGGCCAGATTCCAGTTGATCCAGCTACGTGGGTGGCTCCGGATGGGATTGAGGCACAGGCTCATCAGAGCTGCAAGAACGTGGGCGCGTTATTGGAGGCAGCCGGTGTTTCATTTGACAAGGTTGTTAAGACGACATGTTTCCTGGCGGATATGAATGACTTCCAGACATTTAACAGTGTATATGAGAAGTATTTCACATCCAAGCCCGCGCGCAGTTGTGTTGCAGTAAAGACGATTCCGAAGGGATTGTTGTGTGAGATCGAGGTAATTGCTGAAAAATAATTTTTTAAACAGAGCAGAAAAACTATTTCAAAAGACAGAGGGGCTAAATTATGAGCAAAGAAAAGAAAATCCGCGAAAAGAAAAAACCGCTTTTTATTGAAGCGATCTCTATGATCGTAGTATTACTCGCATTGGTAATCTATTCCGTTAAACTTGATATTTCCATTATTCCCGCGATGATGATCGCCATCGTTTGGTCCATGGTAGTTGCCTACCGGTGCGGTTACGGCTGGAACGATATTATGGCTCCTGTATACGAGCGTGAAAAAGGAGTCGTTGAGGTATTCTTTATCATCTTATTAATCGGTGCGTTTATCTCAACCATGATGTTCTCCGGCACGATTCCGGTCATCATTTATTACCTGATCAACGTCATCAGCCCGTCCTTAATGATCGTATTGTCCTTCTTACTGACAGCGATTGTATCCGTTATCATCGGTACTTCCTGGGGAACGGCGGGTACCGTGGGCGTGATCATGCTGGCGATCGCACAGAGTATGGGAGTACCGCTTCCCATCGTTGCAGGCGCCGTTGCATCCGGTTCCCACGTTGGTCAGTTATGTTCTCCAATGGCTGATACTTCCAACGTGGCGGCAAGCTTCGCTGACGTAGACACCATGACCATGATCAAACGTATGGCTTATTACACCCTTCCCGTTATCGGCATTGCGACCGTTCTCTATGCAGTATTAGGCTTCATGAACGGTTCCGGCAGCGGCGATATGGCTTCCGCCCAGTTAATTCACCAGGAGATCGGCTCTGTATTTAATACCAATGTGCTCGTGATCCTTCCCATGGTTTTGGTATTTATTTTAACCTTCATGAAGAAGCCCATCGTTATGACCCTTGGCATTACCTCTTTACTGGGTATCGTATTTGGTATGATCTTCAACGGCTTTTCCTTTGGCGAAGGTTTAAACGCTCTTTACAGCGGATTTACCGTAGCTGGAAGCGCAGGCATCGCCGAGGAGGGCTTCAGCGATATCTTCTTAAATCTTTGTAACCGCGGCGGCGCAACCAGTATGGTAAGCCCTGCTATCATCGTAATCGTCGCTTCCATGTATGGTACCATCCTGATGGAGATCAAAGCGCTGGATGTGATCGCTGAGACCGTATTCTCCAAAGTTAAGAGCAGAGTATTGTTAAGCACGTCGGCCGTTGTACTGGCAGGTCTGATCGTAAGCTTAACGTCCAGCTCTTTCTTAGCCGGAATGATGCCTAAGGATTTATTCTTAAAGAAGTTCGAAGAAGAAGGTATGGACAGTATGGACCTGGTATCTGCGGCCTTATCCGCAAGCACACAGTACCTGACCTGTATTCCGTGGTGCGACACCGCTATTTTCTTAGCCGGTATTTCCGGAGTGTCCACGCTTGCCGCGTTACCGTATAACTTCTTCGGCTGGGGCTGCTCCGCCATGGTCATCATTTTATCCATCTTCGGCATTGGCTACAAGAACGGAACCAGAATGTTCAAGCTGGAAAGTCAGAAGGTTATTGAGTAACTAAAACAAGTCAAACACAGCAAAGGAGATACGGAATGATAAATTTTGATTTACCTCTTAATCGAAGAGGAACGAACACATGGAAATGGGATGGAGAAGGTTTAGGCGTTGATTACCCGCTCGGCACGGCCGACATGGACTTTAGAATGCCGGATGAGATCCGTCAGGCCATCCACGATAAAGTTGATCAGGGCGTCTTATCCTACGCTGCCGACAAGAGCTATTTTGCAAAAGCATTTGCAGCTTACCAGAATCGCCGCTATGGTTTGAATATCCAGCCGGAGCAGGTTATGCCGGGCACGACTCTGATGGCAGTTTATAAAGTGATTATGGATGCGTTCACCGCACCCGGGGACGGCGTGATCGTTCAGACTCCTGTCTTTGGACCGTTTTACTCCGTAACGAAAAATAACGGGCGTATCTTATACGACAACGGACTTGTGTATAACAGAGCCGAGGGGACCTGGTCCATTAACTTTGAAGAATTGGAAGAGATGGCTTCCGATCCCCGCGTCCGACTGCTGGTGGTCTGCAATCCCGGAAACCCGACCACAAGAGGCTTTACAAGAGAAGAAATGCAGAAGATGTACGATATTTGTAAGGCAAACCATGTGGTTATGTTAAGTGATGAAATCCACTCCGACGTATATTATGACGGCCGCAAGCACGTTTCCCTGTTAGCTGTCTGTGATGAGGACGGAAAAAACGCCGTCGTTCTGACCAGCTCCGGAAAGGTATTCGGCATTCCCGGCCTGAAAACCTCCGCAACCGTTGTTCCGAATCAAGAGCTTCGCGACCGATACGCCGTCGCCGCTTTAAATGCAAGAGTCGATGTGATCGACCTCGGCCTGGTTGCGGCCACCGCGGGATATGAGCACGCGGAAGGGTATATTTTAGAATTGCAGGCTTATCTGCAGAAGAATAAAGACTATGTTGTAAATTGGTTTAAGGAGAACGACATTAAGGTTGTTCTGACGAAACCGGAAGCTTCCTATCTGTTCTGGCTGGATTTTACGGACTGGAAGATGAGCTGTGACGAGCTTGAAGCGTTATTGCACGAGTACGGTATCGTATTTTCTTCAGGAGCTGAATTCGGCGGCCTGCATAACGAAGGTTTCATGAGAATGAATATTGCAACCCGCATGGAATTAGTAAAAGGCGCGCTTACTAATTTGAAAAAATGTTATGAGGAAAAGATTCAATAGTTTTAGCGATCGATAAAAATGGTGGTAGCAGCAAAAATGATTGGGGGCAACGATGAGGGGATGGATCTTATCGATGTAAGATCATTTTTGCTGCTATCGTACTATTCGAAACGTGCGTATCGATTCAGAATAAATGATTGGTGGAGACGTATGAATAAAATTATAATCATTGGGTGCAGCGCCGCCGGATTAAGCGCGCTGGAGAATTTGCGGAAATATGATAAGCAAAGCGAAGTATTGGTCCTTTCAAAAGAAGGGGCTCCATACTCAAGAGTGCTGCTTCCTTACATATTGAGACAGAAACTACCATACGAGGGGTTGGATATATGCGGCCCGGAGTATTTTACAAGATATAACGCACAGTTCAAACAAGAAAATGTGGTCGGAGTCGACCCGGAGAAGAAAACCGTGACAACGGATCAAGCTACCTATCCATACGACAAACTCCTGATTGCAACCGGCTCTTATGCAGTAGCGCCGCCCATTGAAGGGATGAAGGGCGACAAAGTATTCCATATGTGGACAAGATCCGATCTGGACGCCTTACTGCCCTATTTTGAGACTTCTAAAAAGGTGTGCGTGATCGGTTCCGGCTTTGTAGCCCTGCAGGCCGCGTGGGCGGCAAGAAGCAGAGGGCTCGACGTAACGGTCATTGAGTTGATGGACCGTATTATGCCAAATGTATTGGATGATGAGGGCGCGAAGCTCCTGTCGCAAAAAATAAGGGAATGCGGCGTGGCTTTATATACAGGCACCTCAACACAGTCCATCGAACCCCTGAAAGACGGAAGCCTTGTCCTGCATTTAAAGGACAAAGAAGATGTCCCCGCGGATTTTGTGATTGTGGGAACCGGAGTCCGGCCAAACGTGGGATTTTTAGAAGGAAGCGGGATCGTGACAGACAGAGGCATTCCTGTAGACGGACACATGAGAACCAATGTGGAAGATGTCTATGCAGGCGGCGACGTGGCGGCAGGCCCCACCATTTTCGGGGACGAACATATGATCCATGCGCTGTGGCCTACGGCTGTGGAAATGGGCCAGGTTGCCGGTGAGAATATGGCGGGCCTTTCCACCGTTTACGAAGGCAGTTTAAATATGAATGTGACGGAAATGTACGGTGTGACGGTCGCTTCCATCGGCAAATTTGCAGACCAGGAAGTGGACGATTTCTACCTGTACCCCAGCGAAGAATACGGCTATCTGAAAATCTGCTGCAAAGACGGCAGGCTAATTGGCGGCTGTCTGGTTGGAAACAGCGACGCGGTGGAGTATCTCGGTAAAATGAGACCGCTGATCCGCAAGGGGGAAGCGATCGATTGCCGGACACAGGATGTAAAGGACTATATTAACAAAGAAATATTCAATCAAGTATGGAGAGAAGGCTTATGAAAACAATCACGATCGATCCCAGAAAATGTGTAGGCTGCAGAAACTGTGAAATGGCCTGCGCCTATGAAAAAAGCAAATCATCCTGTGAAGTGGATTTTGCAAATATCCGTGTAAATGATTACATCGAAGAACGGTTTGTGGTTCCGATGACCTGCTTCCACTGCGAGGAGGCATGGTGTCTGAAGGTCTGCCCCGCCCATGCCATCAGCCGGGACCCGGAAACCAATGCGGTGATTCTCGATCAGACAAAATGCGCCGGATGCAAAATGTGCATTTTATCCTGTCCTTACGGGAACATTCATTTTGACCATGAAAAAAAGGTGAGCTTTAAATGCGATCTGTGCGGCGGCGATCCCAGATGTGTCACGCACTGGGGCTGTTGACAAAGTGCCTGATCATTTATTACGAGCGGAAAAAAGCAATAAAAAAGACGCCTACCGGCGTCATCCCATACATCTTATCATCCTTTTTAAGTTCAAAGCGGTCGCCGAGAGGAGGCAGTGGTCCTCCGCTGCCTCTAAACCCCGTCGTAAGACGCGTGTTAAGTTATGTCCCCACTTTTGGGCGGCAAACGTGCCCTCGCACCAGATCTGCCGCTTGCGCAGCGCATCCAGATAGTCCGGCTCGTTTTGCCGGGCGAGATGCCGCCGTACTGTGGGACGGAAGTAGGTATCCAGCAGCCTTCGTGCGCCGCGTTTATCATTTTCGCTCAAACATTTCTCCCGGAAAGGACAGCTCCGGCAGTCTCCGCGGTCTGCCCAATACTCCCAGTACACACCGCTGGCGCTGCGGTACAGCCCCTTCACTCGAAGCTCTTTCCCATTGGGGCATTGATAAACATCTTTCTCCGCATCATAAGAAAAGGCATCCCGTTTGAATTCCGCCTTGGTCCTATCAGCAGAAGGCTGCGGCCTGACATAAAAGGAGATTCCCTGCTCCTCCAGCACACGGTGGGCCAGAGGAAAATCGTAAGCGGCGTCCGCTGTGGCCGCCTGAATGGGGAAGACATTTCGATGGATCTGCTCCAGATGGTCCAGGTATGGCACGGAATCATGCACATCGCCCGGTGTCACCGTCACACCCAGGATCACACCGTGGTCCGTGTCCAGGGTTTGATGGCTCAGGTAGTACTGGCCCTCCGGCTTCCCCGGCCGTTTCATATGCCCTGCCTCCGGATCAGTCCGGCTCACACGCTTGTGGCTGCGGCGGCTGTCCCGCTTGATTTGCTTTGTCCGCTTCTTCCGGCGGTGTCCGGTCCGTTTCTCCAGTTTCTGCAGTCCTTCTTCCTCGTAGCCGTCCAGCCGTTCCCAGTATACGCCCGGTTCCTCGGGCATTTCCACCAGATGCTCCGACGCACGGGAGGCATTGGCCTTTACATGGGTAGAGTCGGTAGCTGCCAATTTCCCGCTGACCAGACCTTTTTCAATGCACTGCCGCACCACTTCCTCAAACAGCCGACGGAAAACCTTGCGGAAAGAAGGCTTGCGACGGCGCAGCTGAGAGATGGTGCTGTGGTCCGGTACCCGGTCAAACAGATCCAGGCCCAGATACCACCGCAGGGCCACATCTGTCTGGATACGCTGTTCGATCTGCCGTTCCGATGGGATCCCGTACAGGTATCCTACCAGCAGATATTTTACCAGCACAACAGGGGCAATGGGTGGGCGGCCGTATCTGCGGTTGTACAGATGGGCTGTTTCTTCATGAATGAAGGACAAGTCCAGCGTGGCTTCCAGTTTTCGCAGAAAGTGTCCCTCTGGGACCAAATCTTCTATCGTTACCATGTGCAGCTTCAGTTGCATTCCCATCCCCCTCTCCGCTCTTTTTTTCATTATATCATATTTCCGGCGCTAAGGGGACTTTGTCAACAGCCCCGCACGGGAGTTTGACACCTGAAAATCTTGCAAGCCTTATGGCTGCTTATTTTTTTGTCAAATTCAGAAAGTTTTTAGTGCGTAATAGCGTAATATATGATATAATACGATTATACCATCTCTCTTAAGGAGTCTGCCATGCGATTGACTACAAATAAAACCAAAAATGGAATAAGCTACTACATCATCCGCTCTGTCCGCCGCGACGGCAAACGCTCCTCAGAAGTTGTGGAACGCCTTGGAACTGAACGGGAAATCATGGAAAAATATCATTGTACAGATGCCAATAAATGGGCTAAGGCGCATCTGGACGAGCTCAATCAGGCCGAAGCTGAAAAGCAGCATAAAGTCCTTGTTCCGCTGCGGACGGATATTCTCATTCCTTTCGATAAGCAGAATTCCTATAACGTTGGTTACCTTTTCCTTCAGAAGATCTACTATGATCTTCGCCTGCCAAACATCTGTAGAAAGATTTCAAAAGAATATTCGTTTTCCTATGACCTTGATTCCATCCTTTCACGTCTTGTATATGAGAGGATCCTCAATCCGTCTTCAAAACTCTCCTGCTATGAGCAGTCCTCCGATTTGCTCGAACCACCGGCTTTTGAACTGCATCAGATTTATCGTGCCCTGTCTGTCATTGCAAACGAATCCGATTCCATCCAGGCGGAACTGTATGAAGCAAGCCGGCGGCTGGTCAAACGGCAGACCGGAGTCCTGTACTATGACTGTACCAATTACTTTTTTGAAACGGAATGTCAGGAAGGCCTGAAACAATACGGTCCGAGCAAGGAACATCGCCCGAGCCCTATCGTCGAGATGGGACTTTTCATTGATCGAAGTGGGATCCCCCTTGCCTTTTGTATCCATCCAGGCAATACCAATGAACAGACTACTCTGATCCCATTGGAAGAACAGATCCTGAGAGATTTCTCGCTTTCAAAATTTATCGTCTGTACGGATGCTGGATTGTCTTCTGAACGCAACCGGAAATTCAACAACTTTGGCGGCCGCTGTTTCATAACAACGCAGTCCATTAAAAAGCTCAAAAAAGATTTGCGCCAATGGTGTCTGGAGCCCACCGGATGGCATCTGAAAGACAGCCTGGATACCTATGATATCAGCAGGCTCGAAGACACCGCTAAAAACCGCAGCAAGCTATTCTACAAGCAGCTGTATGTGGAAGGAAATGACGGGAAACGTGATATTGATTTCGATCAGACTCTGATCGTGACCTATTCCCTGAAATACAGGAACTATCAACAACAGATCCGAAATCAGCAGATTTTAAGAGCGATAAAAGCAATTGATACCGAGCCGAAAAGGATTGATAAGCATAGCCAGAATGATTACCGCAGATTCATAAAGAAAACATCGATCACCGCATATGGTGAATGCGCTGCAAATAAAATTTACGAAATTGATCAGGACGCCGTACAGGAAGAAGCCCAGTATGACGGCTTCTATGCCGTCTATACGAATCTCGACGATGACCCTTCCGAAATCGCAGCAGTAAATCAAGGGCGGTGGGAAATCGAAGAATCTTTCCGGATCATGAAATCAGAATTCGAGGCCAGGCCGGTTTACCTAAAACGGGATGACAGGATCAAAGCTCACTTTACGACATGTTTTATCGCGCTTTTAATCTACCGGATTCTGGAACGCAAACTAGACAGCCAGTTCACTTGTGATGAGATTATTTCGACACTCAGAAAAATGAGGGTAACAAGCATAGGAAACGAAGGATATATCCCATCTTACACACGTACAAAGCTTACGGATGCGTTGCATGAGTACGCCGGGTTCCGTACTGACTATGAATTGATAAAGAAACGTACCATAAAGGGTATCTGCAGACATTCAAAAGAATAAGAATCCATTACTCCCTTTTTTCAAAAAGAAAAGCCCTCAGAAACGGCATAAATACGACGTTTCTAAGGGTTTTCAACATTCTAAACTGTCAAACTTGGGATTATATCATATTTCCGGCGCTAAGGGGACTTTGTCAACAGCCCCGCACTGTATCAGCGGCGCGCTGCAGTTTGAAGAGGTGGACGACGCGATCACCAGAAAGCGCGTGAGAACCGACCATAAGATCAAGGCAATGTACCTGGATGCGAATAAATGATGAACTATCGTGACATTAGAGAAACAGAATGGAGAATAATATATGTCTGAGAAAAAGGTATGTAAATCAATCTGTAGAATGTGTGGATCGGGATGCGGGATTGAAGTGCAGATTGAAGATAATAAACTGGTAAGAATCAGTGGAGATAAAGATAACCATATCAACCGCGGCCGCATCTGCATCAAGGGAAGCAGCGCGGTGACGTGGCTGGACTCCCCTGAGCGGTTAAGAAAACCTTTAAAGCGCACGGAAAACGGTTTTGTGGAAATTCCGTTGGAACAGGCAATGGATGAGATCGCCGATAAAATCAAAGAATTGCAGGAAAAATATGGGAAACAGTCTGTAGCGGGATGGAAAGGAGAGGGAACCGGATTCGACCAGAACGAAGCGTTGATGAGACGTTTTAACAATGTGATCGGCTCCCCAAACTATTTCAGCAATAATACCCAGTGCAACAATGGCCGCTATGTCGCTTTCTATTTAAATTACGGCTGCTGGCCCCAGGCTGATTTCCGAAATACAAAGCTCGCGCTTTTCTGGGGAACCAACTCCCCGGCGGCACATTCTTACTGGACGCAGGATCTGAACGAAGGCCGGGAAAAAGGGGCGAAATCCATCGTGATCGATGTCCGTTACAACGAGCAGGCAAGAATCGCCGATTTGTTCGTCCCGATCAAACCGGGTACGGACGCCGTCCTGGGATACTGCGTCATCAACCAGATGATCGAACGCAATCTTGTCAACATGGAATTCGTCGAGAAATTCACCGTTGGCTTCGATGAATTAAAAGAGTACGCAAAACAGTTTACCAAGGAATTCGCTTCCAGGATTACAGGTGTGGAGGAAGCTGTGATTGATCAGATGGTCGACATGATCGAAGAGGCCGGCGATCAGGTATGCAGCTGGCCCGGAACCGGTCTGGAGCATCAACGGAACGGCGTCTCCAACAGCCGCATTACCTCTCTGATCGACTGTCTTGTGGGCGCGGTGGATCAAAAAGGCGGCATGCTTTTAACGGAGAATCACAAACGGAACGATCTCACACTCAATGATGAATTTGTCAGGGAATTGGAGCCCATCGGCCGCTCCAAATATCCGATCATCGACTATTTCAAACGTGAGAGCCACACTTTGATGTTGATGGATACGATTCTTACCGGCAAATACGAAGGCAGAGACTATCCGTTCAAAGGCCTGATCATGACGGCGGCGGACCCGATGTTTACGGAAGCAAATACTTCCAAGACAAAGAAAGCGCTGAGCAGCCTTGAATTGTTTGTGGTAAAAGACGTCATGATGACGGAGACGGCAAAGCTCGCCCATTATATCATTCCGGCGGCTTCTAATTTTGAACGGGACGAGATTTACTTCAACGGAATCGAACAGTCCTGCTACCTTGCGGCCAAGTGTATTGACAGCGGTCTGCAAACAGAGTATGAGTTTTTAAAAGGATTGGCGGACCGCCTGGGCGCAGGGGAATATTTCCCCTGGAAGGATGAAAAAGAGCTGATCAACTACATCATGGAGCCCAGCGGATATGATTACGATTATCTGAAGGAGCATCCAAGCGGAGTCAGAGCCTGCCCGGTTCGCTACAAGAAGCATGAAGAACGCTTGGCACGAGGCGAAAAGCCGTTCCCGACTCCCACAGGAAAAATCGAGTTGTGTTCCACTGTTTTGGAAAAATTTGGTTATAAAGGAATTCCCACCATTGACGATCTCCCGGATTATGTCAAAGAGCCCGACCTGGAATATCCCTGGCCCTGTTCAACCGGCGCCAGAAAGGTATACTATTTCCACGGCCGTTACCGCAACATTCCGCAGATTAAGAAAGCGCACCCCCATGCCGAGGTGGAAATCCATGAGGAGGATGCCAAAAGCCTTGGACTACAGGAAGGTGATATGGTGAAGGTCACCTCCAAACAGGGCAGCATCACATTGCCGGTAAAGATCATGCAGCGCGGAACATTTGCCAAAGGCGCAGTTCAGATCACACATGGATTTGCGGATGCAAATGCAAATCTATTGACCGACGATACGGACAGGTGTCCGATCAGTGGGTTCCCGGCGTTGAAATGTGTGAATGTGAGGATTGAAAAAGCTTAAAAACGGTTATTGATTGAGAAACAGGCACGCAGATGGAACTGACTGCGTGCCTGTTTTTTTGCTTCACGCGGCTTTGCCGTCAAGCCACGGTCCGGAGCGCCGTCACCCCTATTTCTTGCAATTAAAATAAAGCTTTGTTATACTATCAGCAGCGGCAAATTGCCAGTTTTCATTTGCCATATCACAAAAACGGAATGGGCGCCGCGCCCTAAGCGGCAGGTGAACACATATGAGAGACACGGATTGGATTATTCTGGACGAGCTTTACAAAAACCCCAACATCACCAAGGTGGCGGCAAAGCTGTACATCACCCAGCCTACGCTGACCAAGCGGCTGCAGGCCATGGAGGAGGAATTTCAGGTCCGCATCGTAAACCGCAGCACAAAGGGCGTGGAATTTACGCCCGAGGGGGAATTTCTGGCCGGGCGGGCCAGGATATTTCTCAGCTTTATGAAGGAGACGGTGCGGGGCGTCGACGCTTTTAAGACCAGCGGCTGCGGCACGGTACGGCTGGCCTCCTCCTTCACCTTCAGCCGCCGCCAGCTGGCCGAAATCCTGATGGCCTACAAATCAGAACACCCCAACATCAGCTTCGAAATCCAGAATCTCAGAAGCCACGAGCTGACCCGTCTGGTGGAAGAAGGGGAAGCCGACGGCGCGTTTGTGCGTGGAAACTACGAGGGCGGCATCAACCGCTGCCTGGTGCTGCGGGAACAGGCCTTCGCCATTTCCAAAACCCCCATCGCCCTGGAGGAGCTGCCGGACCTGCCCATGCTGCACTGCCGGTTGAGCAATTATTCCCGACGGCTGCTGGACTCCTGGTGGCAGCGCAATTTCAACCGCCCGCCGTCCATCGGGGCCACGGCAGAGGACGTGGACACCTGCTGCCAGCTGGCCTGCAAGGGGCTGGGCTACACCCTGAGCTTTATGACGGAGGAACAGCTGAAAAACCTGGGCGTCCACTCCCTTCTGCTCAAAGACGGTGAGGGCATGCCCCTGGTCCGGGAAACCTGGTTCGTCTATGACGGCAGGCGGGCGAAGCCGGATTACGTGACCGCGTTTATAAGGTTTGTGGAGGAACGGTACTCCATTCAATAAATAATTCCCTCATGGCATCATTCGATTTTCGAATGGTGCCATGATTTTATGCAATTTTACTGTGACGGGCGGATTGGCTATAATCAGCTTATCGAAACTATTTGGAGGAGGGAAAGGATGGATTACATATTGACTGAGGAGGACCGCCGCATGCTGGACCAGTGCCGGGAAAATGGCATCGGCAAGGTGGTCAGCCAGGAGCTGCTGGACCTTTACCACGTGAAGCGTGAGGAGACCGTGACGATTTCCACAACTTACGGACCCTGCAAGGCCAGCTTTTACTGGCCCGAGGAGGACAAAAGGCCGCTTCCGCTGTTCGTAAACGCACACGGCGGCGGGTTCGTGAAGGGGAAACGCCAGCAGGACATCGTATTTTCGCGCAACATCAGCAGCAGGCTGGGCTGCATCGTGATGGACGTGGACTACACCCCCGCGCCGGAGCTGCGCTTTCCGGGACAGATTTACCAGACCTACGAGGCCATCTGCTACGCGCTGGAGCACAGCGGAGAATGGAACATTGACCGGGACCGCGTGGCCATGGGCGGGCACAGCGCGGGGGGCAGCCTGACCGCGGGGGTGGCATTGCTTGCCGGGCAGCGGGGGGATTTCCAGCTGCGGCTGCAAATCCTGGACTACGCCTGCTTAAACCTGTACGAGCCGGTGCAGCTGAAGCGGAACGCCTACGCCAATCCCAGGCTCACGCCGGAGCGCTCGGAGTTTTACAACCGTATGTATCTGACCCGGGAGGAGGACAAACTGAATCCTCTGGCCTCTCCCCTTCTGGCCCCTGACTCCATGATCCGCACGTTGCCGGAGACGCTGATCATCGTATGCGACAACGACTTCTTCTGCGATGAGGGGCTGGCCTACGGCAAACGCCTGGCGGAAAACGGCGTGACCGTCACCATGAAAAATTTCATGGACAGCAGCCATGGGTTCGTGGTACAGCGGAAAGAGGAATTCGAGGAGGCGGAACGGCTGATTCTGCGGGCGCTGAAACATGCGTTTGATGAGACGAAAACGGAAGAAAACGGGGGAAATAAGTGATGGAGAAGGGAAAAACTTTAAATATTGCGGGGCTGCCCTGGTATCTGTGCCTGGGGGCGTGTGTTCTGGTATTTGTAGCTGCATACTCAGGGGCGCTGACCACGGATGTGGCGGGCGCGCTGGCCTTCGGCTGCGCGGTGTCCGCGCTTCTGTATGAGTTCGGCGAGCGGCTTCCCATCTGGAACAGCTACATTGGGGGCGGCCTTCTGATGGTGTTCTTCGGCACCGCGGTGCTGATCCAGTTCAATATTCTGCCTGATAAATACGCGGAGGCCATAGGCGAGGTGATACAGGGTTCTCCCAACCTGTTGAACATTTTCATTGTATTTCTGATCACCGGCTCCATCCTGTCCCTGGACCGGAAAATTCTGCTCCAGTCCTTTGCGGGGTACATTCCGGCGATCCTGGGCGGCCTGGCCTGCGCCGTGCTGTTCGGTGTGATCGTGGGCGCGATCTTCGGCATCAGCCCCACCAACATTATCATCAAGTACGCGCTGCCCATTATGGGCGGCGGAAATGGGGCCGGCGCCGTGCCGCTGTCCCAGATATACGAAGGGGCGACCGGGGAACCTGCGGCCAGCTACTACTCCCACGCCATCATTATCCTGACCATTGCCAACGTGATCTGCATCATCGCGGGCGGACTGCTAAATAAGCTGGGAAGCATTAAAACCAGCCTGACCGGCGATAAGAAAACGCTGATGCGTAACGCCGGAACGCTGGCGAAAAAGGACGAGAAGGTTGCCTCCGATACCGAGGACCTACACGGAGCATTTTTCCTGGCCCTGACCGCCTTCGCGGTGGGCAGCCTGTTCTCCAAGCGCATCCTGCCCTCCATCGCCGGGGCCCAGATCCACGCCTTCGCCTACACCATCCTGTTTGTGGTGATTCTGGCTGCCACCGGGATTGTACCCAGAAGCGTGTGCGCCGGTGCAAAACGGCTGCAGACCTTCATGATCGGCGTATTCGGTATCCCCATGATGGTGGCGATGGGCGTTGATTTTGACCTGATGGAGCTGGCCAGCGCCTTAAGCCCGGTCAATCTGATCATCGCGGTGGCCGTGGTGCTGGGAGCCATCTTCGGCTCCGCCCTGGTGGGCTACCTGGTGGGCTTTTATCCCATCGACTCCGCAGTCACGGCGGGCCTTTGCATGGCCAACCGCGGCGGTTCCGGCGACATCGCCGTGCTGGGCGCTGCGGACCGCCTGGACCTGATCGCCTACGCCCAGCTCTCCAGCCGTATCGGAGGCGGAATTGTGCTGGTGGTGGCCAGCGTGGTGTTCTCATTTGCGCTGTGACAGCCTGCCGGCAGGATACGGCAGCGCTTTACAGATAGACCCCTATTAAAATGGAGCTGTGTTCCCGCTGAATCATCCAGCAGGAGCACAGCTCCGTCTTGTTGTGGTTATAAAGACGCCCGTGGGGATGTCTCTACTCTTCCGCCGCCTGCTTCTTCTCCCCCGCCCGCAGCCGCGCCAGCGACACTGCGTCGATGATCAGCACCGTGGCGTCCGTGAAGCCGGTGGAAAAGTCCATGATGGCAAAGGAGTAGAATACCCAGAAAAAGGCGATATGGACAGATGTGATTCCAGCGATTAGACCTGCTGCTCAGAGAATCTGTATTTTCCTCTTCCCTTTACCCGCTCAATCATTTCTCTGTTTTTCAGTTTTCGCATCAGCTCTGTTGCAGGCGTAGCCGTAAGCCCTGTTGCTTTCATAACATCAGCTCTGGCAAAAACAGTATCAAAGCCGAAATGCTGAAACATTTTCATAATGTTTTCTTTCGTTGGAGCGCTGACATTAAGATCTGCCACCATTACTTCAAAAGCCTGTTTTTTCTCTTGAAGATCTGTTTTTTCATCGATAAAGACCTGTTTTTTGTCTGCAAGACCTGTTTTTTCAATCGGGACACTATAATTCAAATTATAAAGTGTGACAAAAAATGATGTAGGTGTAGATCTGAACAGCGGCTCTATTTCGTCGCGATAGTTCATAGCACGGCGATAATCAGCCTTGATTTTTCTGAAACCGCTGCCCCGGCGCTCCATGAAATGCATACGGCTGAAAATATCAGCGATTACAGGATTACGGCGCTTGGAGGCCACATGATCGGTGTCAAGATTTTGTACGATAGAACCATCGAACATTCCGCCGGGAGAATATATCTCCATGCGGTCATCGAAAATATCAATATGAACCTCGCTGCCGATTTCCATATAGTCGCGGTGGATCAGTGCATTAACAAGCGCTTCATGTACTGCCTGTTCAGGATATTCCGGCATTTCCACTCTGCCCGTGCCTGTCTTTTTCCAACGCTTTTTTGTGTTGTTCTTTACGAACTCTATACCGTTTTGCAGGAGAGACACAAGCGATCCGCTGTATTCCTTATCATCTAACGCTTCCATTACGCCGGAGGCCTTATCCAATCCGTACCAGCGTGTACAGAACAGACGAGAATGCCGCATCGGAGATTCATCCGCTAACAAGGCTCCTGCATTGGTTAATTTTCCGCTTTCGTCTGCCAGCTCAAACGAAATAAAGTCTGAAGCTGTCAGCTCTGCCCCTGTTCTCATGCGATAGACAGAACGCAATTTGGTAAAAGAAAAATCCTGAAGCATAAAAGAGGAAACAACGCTATCATATGTCATATTCGCGCCCCGCAGAACAAGCCGCTTTAAAGCTGCGGCATCTGCGGGAACGCTTTCATTACCAATACGGGCATAGGCAACATGATTTCCGTCTGCAACGTAGTAATACGGTGTTTCCTGTCCAGGCAGAACTTTCAAGATAATAAAGTCTTTTTGGTCCTCGGTATGATTTTCCATGACCACTTGTGGAATAGGGTCCATTTTCGTCTTAATGATTTCGCTGATTTTTTCGGATATTCCCCGTGCATCCAAAAGGCCGACAAGGGACCCATCATCGGACACACCGAAAATCAAAGCTCCACCAATACCGTTTGCAAAAGCGCTCACGCTCTTCAACCAGCTTCTGGGTTTGCGTTCTTCCAGCATTTCCTTCTTGTCATACTCGGTAGCTTCACCAATAAAATCGGTTATTTTCATTATCCGACACCTCATTCCTGCCCGCTATCAGCATGATTCTTTGTCCGCTTAAACATTGTACAGCTGCTTACATCTCGGACTGCCAAATACAGTGCTTGGACGGCTTGCGCCAAAGTCGCGCCCTTGTATTTCTCCACCCTCTACTCTTCCGCCGCCTGCTTCTTTTCCCCCGCCCGCAGCCGCGCCAGCGACACCGCGTCGATGATCAGCACGGTAGCGTCCGTGAAGCCGGTGGAAAAGTCCATAATGGCAAAGGAGTAGAATACCCAGAGGAAGGTGTTCACAAAAATGCTGCATTTGACCGCCTTGATCTCTTTGACGTAGTGGCAGCAAATCGTGTACTCTACGGTGGCGACCACCGGAATCAGTCCGATCATGCCCCTGTTGTTGGCCCAGACTCCGAATACTACCACCAATACCAGAAACAGGACCATCAGGTTCTGGTTGAATTTGTCCTTAGACACCAGGTAATTCCTGGTCGCGGAGAGCGCCAGCGTAGTGATTCCGGACCAGGACCCGAAAAATATGGAGGCCACGCACAAAAGCGCGCACTCCACCGCCTGGAGCAGAAATACCCTGTGCCGGTCGTTGACACAGCAACTGGCCGCCATAAAAAGGGCGGCCACGAAAGAAATACTATTTCCAATGATTAGATTTGTCGTCATATTGATCCGTTCCCCCATCCATATCGATCATTCACGCCTGTCGCGACGCGGCCTGCGCAAACCATCTTCTACCAGTTTACGTGGCGGGACGGGTTCTGTCAATATGGGAACGGTTGAGTTTCTGTAGTTTGGTCCGCAGTTTCCAGGCTTACCCGTTCAGTCAATCGCTGAATTTGCGGTTTGATATCATTTACGATGTCCAGCTTAATAACGCGGATATCATCCTTAATTGGCTGTAAAGCTGAGCTTAACTTAACATCCATTAGCCGATAAATTGCTAACAAATCGCCACTGGTTAATTCCATTCTCTCACTACCTCCCACCGTTATATTGCATAGCCTCATTTAACCATAGTCAGGATGCAGCGTCTATTCCATTGTTACTTAATTAAACGCCCAAAATACAAGGAATCCCCTTCCTTTCTGATGTAAAAATTTAATCACCACAATCAAATCTTACGAAACAAAAAGAAGGAGATTTCCTATGTCTGATTTTATCTTTTTCTAGCAATCGCCTGCAGGCTGCGCCAGCAGCCCATTACATTCAAACTAAACTTCCTTACGCTTCCTTCACCGCCGGCAGAATGGTCTCCACCTCGGCGTGGGGGCGCGGAATCACATGGACGGACACCAGCTCTCCCACTCTCTGAGCAGCCGCAGCGCCCGCGTCGGTGGCGGCCTTTACAGCGCCCACGTCGCCTCTGACCATCACGGTCACCAAGCCGCCGCCCACGAATTCCTTGCCTACCAGGGTGACGTTGGCCGCCTTTACCATGGCGTCGGCCGCCTCGATAGAACCGATCAGACCTTTTGTTTCAATCATTCCTAATGCATCATACTTCATTTTTGATTCCTCCTGCTGATTTAATTTGTTTGACGCCGCGAATCAGCGGGGCGCGCCCGGTGTCCGCGGGTATTTTTAATGTAAAATGATCGTTACCGGATGATTTTCACCCGTGAGGAGCCGTCCAGGCCCATGGCGTTGGCCTCCTCCGTGTCGATGTGGCATTCCAGGCCGGAGTTTGGAGTTACCCGCACAATGGTGTTTTTCAGGATTCCGCCCCGCAGTCCGTCCACCTCCAGGCTCACGTTCTGCCCGTCGTGAACTCCGAACCGGGCCGCATCTTCGGGCAGCATGTGGATGTGGCGCTGGGCCGCCATCAGACCGCTCTTTGTCTGCACCGAGCCCTTTGGCCCCACCAGCGTGACCCCCGGGGTGCCGTCCAAGTCCCCGGACAGCCTGGCAGGCGCTTTGACGCCCAGCTTAAAGCAATCCCCTGCCAGAATCTCCACCTGGGTTTTCCCACGGACCGGCCCCAGGATGCGCACCTTCTCGATGGCCCCCTTGGGCCCGCAGACCGTCACGGTCTCCTTGCAGGCGTACTGGCCGGGCTGGGACAAGTCTTTCATTTTCGTCAGCTCGTACCCTGCTCCGAAGAGCGCGTCCAGGTCGCCCTGGGACAAATGTACGTGGCGGTTGGAAACGCCCACCGGGATCGCGCCATCGTCCTGACCGGCCCCATGTTTCTCCGGTTCGCTTTTGACCATTTCCATCAAAAGCTTCATCACTGCTTCGTACTGATCCATTTCCATCCTCCTACGCGTTCTGGTTTTTCATGTTGGTGATCAGTTCCCGCACCAGGGCCGCCAGCTTCTCCTCATCGCAGGAGCCGGAAACCGGCTGGCTGCAAGCCTTGGCGCTGTCCGCGGCTCCGGTGTTCCTGCGCTGCTCGAAGGAAGCCACAAGGTCGGCGGGGCTCACGGAAGCGCCGCGGCAAGGGCCGCAGACCTTCATTGTCTGACCGCCGGTCTGCTGTGGGTGGCGGAAGGTGGCGTCGTCCGCCAGAAGCATGGTGCAGTCCTTCAAACCGTAGGCCACCTTCTTGATGTTGATCAGGTGCAGCGGGCTTACATTTTCGGACACGGAGCTGCCGCCGCAGGTTCCGCAGCCCAGGGTGAAGGCCACGTTTAGGCCCGTGCTGATTCCGGTTCCACCCATGCTGCCGCCGGTGTTGACCAGAATCCGGGAGGCGGGCTTGGATGCGAACCGCAGAACCATTTCCCGGTCATTGGTGTGCAGGCTCATGGTGTGGCCGATTCCGTTCTGGAGCAGGTCGATGCTCAACTTGCAGGCCTCCTCCCAGTCTTTTACCGTATAAAATGCCAGCACGGTGGTCAGTTTCTCATAGGACAGGGGGAAACCGTCGCCCACGCCGTCCTGCTCGCCGATCAGCACCTTGGTCCCTTCCGGGATGGTGATCCCGGCGCTTTTGGCGATCACCTGGGGGCTACGGCCCACAAATTTGGCGTTCATGCTGTGGCCGTTTTTGAACAGGAGTTTGCAGACCTTCTCCGTCTCTTCCCGGGTCATAAAATAGCCGCCCTGCTTTTTCAGCTCCGCCACCACCTCGTCGTGATTGCACTCCTCACAGATGATGGACTGTTCGGAGGCGCAGATAGTGCCGTAGTCGAAGGTCTTGCTGGCGATAATGGCAGCTACCGCCTTCTTAACGTCCGCGGTCCGCTCTATGTAGGCCGGGGAGTTGCCCGCGCCCACGCCGATGGCGGGCTTTCCGGCGCTGTAGGCTGCCTTTACCATGCCCGGGCCGCCGGTGGCGATGATCACGGAGACTTCCTTGCAGTGCATGAGCTCGTTGGTCGCACCCATGGTGGGCATGGTGATGCAGCTGATCACGCCTGCGGGGGCTCCGGCCGCCAGAGCGGCGTCCCGCATCACCTCAGCCGCTTTCAGGGTGCATTTAGCCGCGGAGGGATGGGGAGAAAATACGATGGCGTTGCCCGCCTTGACGGCGATCATGGATTTGTAGATCACTGTGGAGGTGGGATTGGTGGAGGGGACGATTCCCATCACCAGACCGGCCGGATGGGCCACGTCCAGGGTGCCCCGAACTTTGTCCTCGTCGATGATGCCAACGGTTTTCATGTCCTTAATGTCATTGTACAGCAGTGTGGCCGCCGCATGGTTCTTGTAGGTCTTATCAAGGGCCTTGCCGAAGCCCGTCTCTTCCACCGCCATCTCCGCCAGGCAGGCCGCGTGCTCCTCTGCTGCCTTTACCATACTCTTTAAAATGCGGTCGATCTGCTCCTCAGTGTATCCGGCCATCTTTTTGGCCGCCGCCTCACCCTTCCTGGCCAGCTCCCTGGCCTCCTGGATGGAGCGCAAATCATAATCAAAATTTTCCATTGTTATTTCTCCTTTTTATGAACCTGTTTTCCGCTCTGTGCTTTGTAAAAAGCTTCCAGTTGCCGCAGCAGCTGGGTTTTTCCGGCCTTTGAAATCGACTGGCCCGCTATGGCAAACTCCGGGTACTCCCGGGCCAGGGCCCGCAGTTGGGTTGCTTTCAAGTTGACCAGGGCTTTTATGGCCTGCTCCGTTCCTGAGGTTTTTACCAGTAGGTCGAGTGATGGCCGGTGTAGGGGGGTGGCTGAGGCTGAGGCGGGTAGCGGGGTTATAGTGTCATTGATTTCCGATTCGCTGCTTTCGTTTACCGGCAGGATAGCGGGCTCCTGAGCGTCGGTATCTGGTTGTGGAACTTCCGAGGTGTGGCCAACTGGCCCGTTATCTTCTGGTCTACTGGCCTCCGGCACGTCATTTCCCGGCCTATCGTCCTTCGGCCCTTCATTTCCCGGACCATCGTACTCCGGCACGTCATTTCCCGGACCATCGTACTCCAGCCTGTCATTTCCCGGACCGCCCTTCGGCATGTCATTTCCCGGACCATCGTACTTCGGCCCGTCATTTCCCGGCCTATCATCCTTCGGCCCTTCATTTCCCAACCCATCGTCCTCCGGCCCGCCATTTCCCGGTCCATCGTCTCCCGGCCCGCCGTCCCCCGGCGTTCCGCCTCCAAACATCCCTTCCAACTCCCCATGAGGCCTCGGAATCACATGTCTGGTGCGCAGGCAGTCTGAGCCCAGCCGCTCCACCGCTGCGGCCCCCGCGTCTACCGCGGCCGTCACAGCAGCCACACCCCCGGTCACAGTGACGGTCACCAGGCCGCCGCCCACCTTCGTCTTTTCGAGAAGCGCCACATCCGCCGCCTTCAGCATGGCGTCCGCTGCTTCCACAGCGGCCAGGGTTCCTTTGGTTTCAATCATTCCCAGTGCCTGCATTTTCTACCTCCTACGTCAAATCCGCCCAGTTGGCCGGGTAGGTGGCGTAGAAAATCCGCGCCTTATCCGGCGATCCCCAGATCACCTTTGAGCCTGAGGGGACGAACAGCACGTCGCCCGCGTGGGCCGTATATTTCTTCCCGTCGATGGTCACCGTCAAAGTACCCTCGATCACGTAATCGATCTCCTCGTAGGTCAGCTCCCACGGAAACTCCGAGTGGTTGATCACCAGAAAACCTGCGCTGATATGGGATTCCTCTTTATTTACCAGTTCCTGGAAAAATGCTTTCGCACCGGGCGTTCCGGTCTCAAACACATCCATTTTCACCGAACCGCCCCGGACCACCTTGAGCCCGTTTCCGTGGCGCTCGGACTCGAAGGGCTTGAAAATATCCTCCAACAATCCCCGCTCCATCAGCGCCTTCAGCACCTGGTACACCTGACCGGCGTCAATCTCCTGCGCACCGGGGGCCGCTGCGCCTGCCGTGCCGCTCACCGGCGTCTGTTCGGAAAAAGCAATCCCCCGCTCCTCCGCCGCGTCCCTTGCCGACGGGGTGACGATGGTGTCGCCGTCCACATAACAGACCGTTTCCCCTCTCGCCCTAAGCGCCTCTATATCCTTGGCGCAAACCAGTTTTTTCATAACTTCACTTCCTCTCCCGAGAACCGCCTACTGCGAATCAAAGGCGCAATCCTCGTCGATAATGCCAACTACCACCGCGTCCACCGGAATACCGTCGTCTCCCAGCATCCGCCGGGCGGAGGACCCCATGGTAATGATCACCCGGTCGCCGATTCCGGCGCTGATGGTATCCACCACCACCATCCGTTCCCCGGACCGGGTTCCCCCGATCACCTCCGCCAGCATAAGCTTGCTGCCGTTTAGCGCCTCTGCCTTGCGGGTGGCCCAGATATTGTCAATCAGCCTGGCCGTTACCATTCTTCCCGTCCCTCCTTTTCCCTTCTGCGGATTTCATCCATCGCCGCTTCCACGGAGGCCGTGTCCCCGAAAATTGCCAGCAGAATCATATTCTGTGGGCAATTTCCCCGGATGTCCTCCACGGTGACGCCCACCGCTTTTTCCGCCACGTCCGCGGCACAGACCATTTCAATCATGCGCCCCTGAACGAGGCCCACCGCGTCCACCGGACCGATTTCCCGGCCTGCGCCGGAGCCCTTTCTGCGGGTTAGAATATCCAAAGTCCCCTGGGTCGGCGATTTAATGATTCGGTATTCCATAGACACCTTCCTCTATTCCCAGGCATTCTGAGTACAAGTCCTTGCAATCCCCAAAGGCGTGACAAACATGGGATTTTTTGGCTTGTAAGTGGGAATGCCCGTCTTTTTTTGGATAATATCCTCGATTCCATTCAAACAGCAGGTTCCGCCCACCAGATAGATTCCGTCCACGTCCCGTCCGGCCACATGGCGGCTGATGATGGAGGCCACCTTCTCGATCACCGGCTTTAGCACCGGCAATAATTCCGCGTGGTTGGCCTCATCCCGCTTGTAGCGCTCCGCCTTGGAAAACTCCATCTTGTAGGCTCCTGAGATCACCAGGGAAAAATGGGTTCCGCCCGTAGGCTCATCCGCCACATAGACCACCTTTCCGTCCTTTAAAATGGAAATCCCTGTGGTGCCGCCGCCGATATCCACCACCGCGCCATTTTTAATGTTCAAAACCGCGTTGGCGGCAGTTGGCTCGTCGGGCAAAGCCGTGATCTCAAACCCGGCCCCCTGAACCACGTTCTTGATGGCACCGGAGTCCAGACCGTCGGTGCCGGGCGGGATCGCCGCGGCCGCGTAAATCAGCTCGGTCCCCAGCTTTTCCTCCAGCTCCTCCTTCAGCTCCCGGACGATGCGGATGGCTCCGATGTAGTCCACCACCATGCCGTCCCGAACCACATCCGCGTACCGGAAAGCCCCGGCCACCGGCCGGAAATGCTCATCCAGCACGGCCAGCACCACACAGGCCGTCCCCAGGTCCACCCCGGTGTAGTAAACCGCGGACGGTTCCTTCACCGGCCGTTCGATCACCACCTCAAACTCCCGGACCAGCCGGTCGCAGGCTTCAAACATCAATCCTTCCTCTGACATGTCGTTCCTCCAAGCGCCCGGCAGATCATCTGCGACAGGCGGTTTATAATGATTCGGACTGCCCGTTTCCTGCCCCCGGAGAGCTCTGCCTCCAGACAGCGCAGCTCGCACCGCAGTTCATGAAGCCGGACAATCTCCTTCCCCGCCTCCAACTGGGCGTGAAAACCGGTGACCTCAAAACAGTCCTCCAACAGCTCCCCGGCGTTCTCCGCGCTTATGCCGGTGCAGGCGGGAAACTCAGGCAACCGCGTGAAATCCCCGGCTGTTACCGCGGCTAAGAGCCGTTCCAGTTCAAAAACTTCCCCGGCTGTTACCACGCTGTGTTCCAACAGCTCGGCGCCGGTGTTCAGGAAAATGGACTGGGCGCGGCGCAGGGCCAGGAGTTCATGGGGAGTAGCGGGGGCTGTATGGGTAGCAGCGGATGCGGGGGCTGCGGATGGATTTCCCGGCGTTTCCACTCCGGGCTTCCCTGCCATTCCGCCTCTCCCCGCAACCTCGCATTCTCCACAAATCCGAACCCCCCGGTCGTTCAAAAACTGCCGCCCGCCAGGCGTCAACCTGGTGCCGGGTTCTATGCGGTATTCTGCAAAAGGAGAGTTTCTATATAGAAGGCGCAGGTCCTCCTCCGTCAGAAATCTCATAGGGTTCCCCCTTTGCACAGTCTTCTGTAAATGTCCTCAAATTCCGCTTTTTCCGGCCTGCGCGGGTTGGTGTCCGTGCAGGCGTCCGCCGCGGCCTTTTCCGCCATATCTTCCACCGCGCTCAAAAATTCTTCCCGTTCAACGCCCAGCTCCGTGATCTGTTCCGGTATCCCGATTCGCTTCATCAGGTTGCGAATCTGGCGGATCAGCCCGTGAACCGTGGCCTTGGGCGTCCCGGCCGAGATTCCCAGCATATGGGCGATCTCCACATAGCGCCCAAGGGCCGCTTCCTCGCCCGCCGTCTCCAGGCCGGCGTTCCAGGCGATCACATGAGGTAGCAGAATCGCGTTGCTTCTGCCGTGAGCCAGGTGAAACCGCGCCCCCAGGGCGTGGGCCATGCTGTGGCAGATTCCAAGGGATGCGCCGTTAAACGCCACTCCCGCAAGGCAGGAGGCGTTGTGCATCCGTTCCCTGGCCTCCATGTTGCCGCCGTCCGTCACAGCGCATTCTAAATATTTCCAAGCCATACGAATCGCCTTCTCCGCGCAGGCGTCGGTAAAATCGCCTGCCGCGGTGGACACATAGGCCTCAAACGCATGGGTCAGCACATCCATCCCGGTGTCCGCCGTGATGTGTGGCGGCACCGTAGCCGTCAATTCCGGGTCCAGCAGTGCCACGTCCGGCACCATGGCGGCGTCCCGCAGGGGATATTTCGCCTTGGCCTCCGGGTCGGAAATAACCGCAAATGAGGTCACCTCGCTGCCGGTTCCGCTGGTAGTTGGCACCGCCACCAGCCGGGGCCGCTGCTCTTTGTCCATAGCGGCGTACAGATGGCTGACCGCCTTGGCCGTGTCGATGGCGGAACCACCGCCCAGGGCGATCACCGTGTCCGGCCGGAAGGCGCACATACCTTCGATACCCTTTGTCACCACACCGATGGTCGGGTCCGGCACCACCTCGGAAAAAATTTCCCAGCATGCCCCCCGCTCTGAAAGCAGGGCCGCGATCTGATCCGCTTTCCCCGACTGTTTCATGAAGGGATCACAGATAATGTAAGCCCGCTCAATTTCCAAGTCGCGGATTTTCTCCAGGGAGCCTGCTCCCATGTAAATCCGTGTGTTCATAATAAACTGTTCCATGTCCTGTCCCTCCTTTCTACTGATTTTTATTTGCTGGCGCTGTCTGCGCCGTGTCATACAATTTTCCAGACGTTATCTGCGCCATATCACACAATTTTTCCTTAGCGCAACCTGGGCTATATCACTTCAATCTCCGCCACGGCGCGCCTCAGTGCTTCCACCGCGTCCGTTTCCCCGCGTCCAACCCGGTAAAACGGCCCCGGCACTCCGGCCTGCAAAAGCTCCGCCTCGCAGTTCGAAACTGCCGCCGGGTCCTGATCGCACTTCGTCACCACGCCGATCACCGGCGGGCCGAACACGCCCGCGAAGCCCGGGGGATAGGTCCGTTTTCTCCTGTTTCCGGCGGCGTCCGCAATCATGATCACGCAGAGGGCGTCCTGGGCCGCCGCGATCAGGTGGCAGTGCATCCATGGGCATTCCAGATACGCACCCGGGGCCTCTATAGTCCGCTCACCGTACACCATCACAGGTGTCCGTCCTGCGCGGACTCTCGTCTCCCCAAGCAACTCCGCCAGCGCAGACTTCCCAGCCCCTCTGGGCCCGATCACCATAATCCGCTTCTGCCTCATATCCTATCTCCATCTCAGGTTCCGCCCTCGTCTCATAATCTGCGTCCACCGCTCATTACGCTCCCGCGTTACAATCCATACGCGCCACATGTTCCGCTTCCACGTCACAATCCACACACGCTACACGTTCCGCTCCCGCGTCACAATGTACCTCTTCACGTATCCCGCCTCACCCTCACGTCCGCGTAATCCCCGTCACCGCAAATCCCAGCCCCCGCTCCAAACAGTCGCAGACCGCCCGCAGCGCGGTCTCCACGCTCTCCACATCGCCCGCGACCACCACGGAGCCGGTAAACCGGTCCAGGAATCCCACCTGCACGCCAGAGGCCTTCACCGCCACATCCGCCGCAATAATAGCGGTCTCGTAAGGGGTCAGAGTCAGGATGCCGATGGCTCCCAGTGGGTCGATTCCCAGGCATTCATACACGTCCGGCACCGGCGAAGCGATCACATGGGCGATGGTGACCTGTTTGCCCGGCACGGACTCCTCGATCACCCGGCTCACGCCCTGGGCCCGGGCCGGTTCCCCCGGCTGCCCCAGCATCTCCCCGCCGCCCGGCCCAAAATTCCGCCGCGCTTCCGGTTCCCCCGGCTGCACCGGTGTCTCCCCGCTGCCCGGCCCAAAATTCCGCCGCGCTCCCGGTTCCGTCCCGCTCCCCGATCTCATCATCCCGCACACCTCCCCTCACTCAATGCCGCACCACGCTCACCGGGAAATCATACTCCGTCAGCCAGCCCTCAATCCGGTCCAGATCCTCCCCGCTCAAACTGGGGTCCCCCGCAATCGGATATTCCATATCCAGCTGTCCGTATTTATTAACCCCCAGTTTATGATAAGGCAGCAGGTCGATCCCCTTAAAATTCCCGTCGTCCCGGAAGGGCAGCAGGAACTGAATTACCATATCAATCTCCTCCCTGCTGTCGTTAATCCCCTTCAGCATAGGCATGCGCACCTTCACATTGTACCGGCGGCGCAGCAGCTCCCGCAGATTGTGCAGAATCCGCTCGTTACTCATGCCGGTCAGCTCGTTGTGCCGCTCCGGGTCCATGTGCTTGATGTCGAACAGAAACAGATCCACGTACCCGGCGATCTCCAGCAGTTTTTCCGTGCCGATCTGTCCGCAGGTCTCAATGGCCGTGTGAATCCCTTCCTGCCTGCAGGCCATCAAAAGATTCTTGCAGGCCTCGGGCTGGGAGGTGCACTCCCCGCCGGTCAGGGTCACCCCGCCGCCGGACAGCTCATAAAAGGCCGCGTCCTCTTCCACCAGCCTCAAAAGCTCGGACACCGTTTTCATTTCCCCGGTGATCTCCAGGGCATTCTGGGGGCAGACGGCCACGCATTTGCGGCAGCCCGTACAGGTCTTATCCCGCAAAACCACGTGTTTCCCGGTGTCCCCGGAGAGGACGTGTATCCCCTCCGGGCAGGCCGCCACGCAGGCGCCGCAGTCGATGCAGGCGCTTTTCTTAAACATCACCTGCATCTTCCGCTCCAGACCTTCCGGGTTGGCGCACCACTTGCAGCGCAGGGGGCAGCCCTTGAAAAAGACATTGGTGCGGACTCCGGGGCCGTCGTACATATTGTATTTCTGCACGTTGAATATCAGCGCTTTGCGCTCAATCGCGCCCGTGTTTGCCTGTTCCATTCCATTTCTCCTTAAAAATGCGTCAGCATGGTGCGGCTGATGATCTCATCCTGCACATCCTTGCACAGCTCTACAAAGAACGCGCTGTATCCGGCCACGCGGACGATCAGATCCCGGTACTGCTCCGGGTGCTTCTGGGCCTCGATCAACGTGTTGTTGTCCAGGTAGTTGAACTGCATCTCTCCGTTTCCGAACATGCAGGCGGTGCGCAGCAGGGTGATCAGGCTCTCCTCCCCCTCCGGCGTGTCCAGCAGACCGGCCATGATCTTGAAGTTGTGAACCATGCCGATGTTCATGCTGTCGTTGGACATCTTGGAAACGGACTTGATAATGGCCGTGGGCCCCTTGAAGTCCGCGCCCTGAGTAGGACTGATTCCGTCTGACAGCGGCAGCCAGGCGTGGCGCCCGTTGGCGGAAGCGCCTGTCATCTGTCCAAAAGGCGTATTGTTGGAAATGGACAATGTCCCATGGCTCAGCGTGGAGTACAGCGTCTTGTACTTGCGGTGCTCATGCTCCGTAAAATTCACCAGGTCCGCCGCGATCAAATCCGCGTAATCGTCGTCATTTCCATACTTTGGCGCGTTCAGGCAGTCGATTCGTATCTGGTCAAAGCCCACAAAATCAGCCTTCAACGCCTCGTTGATCTGGGACAACGTGTACTTCTTATCGTCGAATACCAGCTTTCTGATAGCTGCCATGGAGTCCGCGTAGGTCGCCAGGCCAGACCAGATCACGCCGGGGCCGAAATTGTACATGGCTCCGCCCGCGGACACGTCCCTGCCTTTCTCCATGCAGCCCTCGTACATAATGGACATCAGAGGCTTGGGGGCCAGCTCCTTGTGCACCCGCTGGGAAATCACCGTGGCGACGGCCGTCCATTTGGTAATGAACTTGATCTCATCCTTAACCGCCGCCTCGAACTCCTCGTAGGTCTTAAACCGGTCCGGGTCTCCCATGTCTGGGCAGACCTGTTTGCCGTACCACAGCGGAACGCCGTGATTCAAAGCCAGCTCGATGCAGATGGGCCACTGGGTATAGGAAGTGGAGGTCCACTGGTAGAGGCGGCCGGACTTCTGGGGTTCCACGCAGCCCATCAGGCAGTAGTCCCTTGCGTCCTCGATGGAAACTCCCTTGGCCAGCATCATTTTAATATGGGCATCGTCAAAGTGGCAGGCCGGGAAGCCCATGCCGGAGCGCACCACGTCCACGATTTTTTTCAAATACTTCTTCGGGGACTTGTTGTGGATGCGGCAGGCCAGTGAAGGCTGGTAAATCCGCACATGGCGCACCGCGTCCATCAGCAGGTAGGTCAGCTCGTTGGTGGCGTCCCGTCCGTCCCGGGTCACGCCGCCCACGCACATATTCACAAAGGGCTGGTAGCCGGCGAAGAACTTGGAACCGCCCTCGCTGGTGATCCACATCATCTCAGACATCTTGATCAGCATGCAGCCCGCCAGCTCGAAGGCCTGGCGGTCGTTCAGACGCCCGGATTCGATGTCGCCCTTGTAGAAGGGGTACATGTACTGGTCCACGCGGCCGATGGACATGCCGGTCTGATTTTCCTCCACCACCAGCAGGGACTCGATGGTCCAGACCGCCTGAATGGCCTCCCAGAAGGTCTCCGGCTTGTGGGCCGGCACCCTGGCGTTGACCTGGGAAATCTTTAAAAGCTCCTCCCGCCGCCTGGGGTTCTGCTCCTTTGCCGCAAGCTCTGCCGCGTACTCGGACATGCGCCTGGCGTAGATCATCACGCCCTCGGTGGTGTCGATGATGGATTTGTAGAAGTAAATCTTCTCGATATCATCGGGGTTCTCATAATCCAGCTGCTCCAGATGCTCCCTGGCCTCCTGCTGGATGTCCAGCATGCCCTTTTTCATCAGGATCACGTCGTAGCCGGGGTTGGAATCGCCACCGCCGTTTAACGCGTGGTAGGAACAGTCGGACACGAAGGACTCGCCGGACAGCTCCCAAACGCCCGCTTCCCGGTACTGATCCTCACAGTATTCGTCCACGGATTTACCCTTCCAGAAGGGGAACAGCTCCTCCCGCATGATTTTCTTGTCTTCCTCGGAAATGTAGAAGGGGTCTTGGGGCCGGCTGCCGATGGTGTCGATCTCGTCTTCCATCCATCTCCAGGCGATATCCGGGGAAAATGCACCCGCTCTGGGCGCTCCGCAGGGCGCGCCAACGATCAGCTCACCCGCCTGGATCACCAGGGGCGCGGTCTCGCAGCAGTACCGGAAGCATTTTGCCCGCAGCATGATCTTGGGCATGCCCGGATTCTCCCTGGCAATCTTGGTAATGGCCCTGGCCCGGTAGGTGGTGATGCTGGGTTTATGGGTCAGATAGTTCTCCTTTAAAGCCTTCAGCCTGGGCGTCATCCCGTCGGGAATGTCCGTTCCCTCCTGGCAGCAGACCGCCTGCGCCGGGGCCTCCTTTTTGGTGATCTCATCCGAGACCGCTTCAAACATCTTCATCAGCGAAGCCCGCTCCTGCGGAGACATGTTCTTTGTGGCTTCCGCAAGCTTATTAGAAAATTCACGAATATCCAATGTGTTCCCCTCTCTCTGTTTTTATTTTCTAAGGCGGGAGGCGAAAAACGATCAGCGCCCCGTTTTATCAGCACTTCATTTAATCTGCTGCTAATTTTGGAGCCGCCAGGGCCCGCGCCCGTTCCCCGGGACACCCCCTGCCGTTTATTTCATTGCCCGTACTATTTCCCGTACTATTTCCCGTACTATTTTTCCGTACTAATTTTCCGTACTATTTTTCCGTACTAATTTTCCGTTCTAATCTTCCGTACTAATGTTCCGTATTAATCTCCCGCACTAATCTCCCGCACTAATTTCCCGCACTAATCTCCCGAACTATTTCCCCGTCTCCACCGGCGCTCTGCGCACCCCGAGGGCCACGCTCCGCAGGTACACCAGGTTCATGGGGGAGACGTTGTCCGCCGTGATCCCCAGCCCCGCGCTGGCCGCGCCCAGATGGACGGCCGGAAACAGGTTGGTGGTGGCTCCCATGGCTCCGAACACGGCGGGCGTGTTCACCAGAATCCGTCCCACCGGTTTCTTCGCGGCGAACTGTCCGATCACCGCCTCATCCCGGGAGTGGATGGCCAGGGTGTGGCACCGGCTGCCGTTTGCCAGCAGCTCCATGCATTTCTCACAGGCCATGGTCCAGTCCGGTTCAATGTAAAATACCATCACCGGACAGTTCATCGCTTCGGCGTAAGGGTTGTGGTCCGACACGTATTTCTGCCGTGACACCAGCACCCGCGTGCCCTCCGGCACTCCAAAGCCCGCCCGTTTCGCCAGCCAAATAGCCGTTTTTCCCATATACTCGGGATCAATATGCCCGGAAACGCCGCACAGCAGGCGGATCAGCATTTCCTCCTCTTCCCCGCTCATAAAGTGGGCTCCCAGCCGGTTCATCTCCCGTTCTGCCTGCTCCGCGACCGCGGCGTCCACCACCACATACTGCTCCGAGGCAGCCGCTGTCCCGCAGTCAAAGCTCCGGCTGCACAGAATGTCCTCCGCCGCCTGCTTCACATCCGCGGACCGCTCGATAAAGACCGGGCTGGGGCCGGTTCCGCCGAAAATCACCGGTTTCCCGGACCTTCTGGCCTCCTCCAGCATTTCCGGCGCGCCGGTTGCCAGCACCAGGGACGCGGCCGGATGACTCATCATCTGCGCCGCTCCTTCTCTGGCCGCGGTATCCGGGCAGGCCATGGCTCCCTCGGGTAGTCCCGCCGCGAAGGCGGCCTGGGCCAGAATCTCCACCGCCGTCCGGGTAGTCCGCTCCGCCCTGGGATGGGGAGAAAATACGATGGCGTTGCCGGATTTCACCGCCAGCACCGCGGCGCTGATCACAGCCGCCACCGGTCCAAAGGCAGGCGTCGGGGCCACAATCACCCCAAGAGGCACGCCGATCCGGGCGATACCCGCTCCGGGGTCCTCCTCCAGCACGCCCACGAAGCGCCGCCCGGCCAGCCGGGTCTCAAGGGCCTCGCAGACAAAGCGGTCTTTTATGTATTTATCCCGCCAGTTCCCGTAGCCGGTCTCTTCCGCCGACAGACGGGCCAGTTGGGAAAGCCGCTCCCTCGCCGCCTCCAGCATGGCGGCCGCGATCCGGTCCAGCTTCTCCTGCGGAAACGCCGCCAGGGCCTCTTTGGCCTGGGCCGCCCGCTCCATCAGGATTCTGGCCTCCTGCACGGAGAGCAGATCCTTGTCAACAAAATTCATAGGCTCCTCCTGTCTCCCGCAGCCGCCCTATGCCTGGGGCAGCAGGTTATCCAGGCTATAGCGTTTTATAATCTTCTCCAGCACGGGATGGGGCCTGGGAATGACCACGGAACTGTAAACCTCCGCTCCCATGTCCTTCACCGCCTTCACGCCCGCCTCCACCGCGGTTTTGCAGGCTCCCACGTCTCCGCGCACCAGCACGGAAATATAGCCGGAGGCCACGTTCTCATAGCCGATCAGATCCACGTCCGCGGCCTTGCACATGGCGTCCGCGGCCTCCAGGACAAACACCAGGCCGAAGGTCTCGATCAGCCCGATTGTATCAAACTGTTCCATATGTTCGTTTTCCTCTCTCAACTATTTACGCGTCAATGTCGTGAACCGAGACGATATCGCCCACGCCGCCGATGGGGCGGGGCATCACGTTCTTAGCCGTCAGCTTTCCCACGGCCGCAGCCGCCGCAGCGCCCGCCTCCACGGAGGAGCGCACCGCCGCCACGTCGCCCTTCACCATGATGGTGACCAGGGTGGATCCCACGTTCTCGTAGGAAACCAGCTCCACGTCTGCGGCCTTTAACATTTTATCCGCCGCCTCCAGCGCGGGAACCATACCCACCGTCTCAACCAGCCCAAGGGCTTCCTCGCCGTAATATCTCATCTCTTATGCCTCCCGTCAGTTGTTTTGGCGGTATTTCGCGGGCACGTATTTCTCCACCGCGGCTTTCCCGTCCTCGTTGATGGCATAGCGCAGGGACAAATCCCCCTGTGCGTCCAGCTCGTAGCTCTTTAACGTCAGCAGGCCGTTGGCCTCCAAGGACATCACATGGTCCAGGTAGCGCTGCTTTGTAAACTGGCGCTCCCCGCCGTACTGGGGCTTTAAGGACTCCATGATCTGTGCCACGTCGGCGCTCTCCACGCCATAAAGATAATTCAGCACCGCCGTTCTCGCAGGTAACAACATGTTCTTATTCTCCCTTCCTAAACAAATCCAACGGATTCATGGTCACCAGAATCGCGCCCAGCACGATCACCACGGAACCGATCACAATGGTGGGCGTCAGTGCCTGCCCCAAAAACAGTACGCAGAAGAACACGCCCCAGAAGGCATAGGTCACGTTGAGGGACATTCCGATGGCGCAGCCCACCGTGGAATTGCTCTTATACCAGCAGACAAAGGACACCGCCGCGTTCAGCCCTGCCGCAGCCAGCCACAGAAGGGGAAGCCCCGCCGCCATGGTGCCGCCCAGCAGCGCCAGGCCGCCCACCAGAGGAACGATGATCACCAGGTCCACCACGCCGGAGATCAGCTCCCGCAGGTTCACCGCCACATCCGTGTCGATCATGGCTCCGCCGTAGCTGGAGAGCATTCCCTCCAGGCCCCAGCTCACCGCCGCGATCAGGGCGCAGATAATTCCCAGGGTAAAATTGGGGCTGCCCTCCGGCTTCACCCAGTTGATGATAATGGCTCCGGCCACGCAGATCATCATACCCGCAACCACCCGTTTCGTGGGCTTCTGCTTCAGGAAAATCCAGGCGAAAATCGCTCCGAACAGGCTGCAGGTGGCGGAAATGGGAATGGCGTAAGCTCCCGCCATTGCCAGACCCACCAGGTACGCGCCGTTGGCGATGGGGCCGCCAAGCAGCGAGCCCAGCACGATCATTTTCCCGGGGAAGGTGTTGAGGCTCCGCCCAAGCTCGCCAAGCCGTCCGCATTTGGCGTTGTAGATGGTCAGCCAGATTCCGGCGAACAGGTCGTTTAAGCCGGAACAAACATAGGGCGCCGCCAACATTCCCACCGCGCTGGCCAGGGGCTCATAGTACCCCGCCACCAGCACCAGGGTGGTGTAGATTCCGTAGGTCAGGCCGGAAATCAGGCCCGTGGTAATGCCGGTCACGCGGAATTTTTTGCCGACCAGCTTCATTTTATCATCCGCAGTCATGGGGATTGCCCCCTTTGCATTTACTACTGCTCCGTCGCCGTTCATAAATCGCCTCTCCTATCTCACTGTTCTGCCGTTTTCGTCTTGGGGAGAATGGTCTCCACCTCCGCGTGGGGGCGGGGGATCACATGGACGCTCACCAGCTCGCCCACTCTCCCGGCAGCCGCTGCTCCCGCGTCCGTTGCCGCCTTCACGGCTCCCACGTCGCCTCTCACCATCACAGTGACCAGGCCGCCGCCGATAAACTCCTTGCCAAGCAGCGTCACGTTGGCTGCTTTTACCATGGCGTCCGCCGCCTCTATGGAGCCAACCAGTCCCTTTGTCTCAATCATTCCCAGTGCGTCATACTTCATGATCTCTTCTCCTTTTCATCGAACCGCCCCTCGTGCCGGACATCATGCACAAAAAGCCGTCGTCTCTTATTTGCGATTGTTGATTTGCGTTTGGCCTGCGCAGGTTAGAAAACATTTTGATCAGCGATATCACTAACTTTTTAAATATGACATATGTTTTTCTATGCATTTAGTATAGAGCCTCCCCTAAGGTGGAATGTCAACTGTTTTTTTGAGAAATTTTTAACTTTTTCCCCGGCCCTCCGAAGGCGGTTGTCCGGAAACAGCCTGTTTTCCAGGGAAATACAGGGTTTGCAGGGAAATATTACCATAGATTTGGGCACAAAAAAAGAGGGGAGCACATGGGCGTCCGCCTCTTTTCGACTGTATTTCCCCTCTGCCGCCCCTGATATTCAGGGTGCTGCCTGTGGAATTTTCCGCTGTTCCGGCCGGAAAGGCTTTCCCCTAAGGGGAAGCTTTTAGGGAGCGGGTCTCCTCCCTGACAATCGGCACCACCACCTCGGTGACGAATTCCACCGGTTCCCGGGTGGTCCAGTAGTCCACCACATACCGCTCGTAACACTCCGGGCCGCAGACATAGCCCCTGGCCGCCGCCCAGTCCCGGATACGGCCGTACTCCTCCCCGATGGTCTCAAACGACCCCACATGGTAGACGCTGGCCGCCATGATCCCGCCATACACCGTGCGCCCCGTGCCCGGCTTGAAGGGCCATACCGCCTTCTGCAAAATGCCCGCCCGGGTGCAGGTCCCGTTCATTTTGTCCTCATAGGACGGAAATTTCAGGATTACGGGCCCGGAAATCTCGTTCTCCACGCTCTCCAGGTAATTCACCCACTCGATGTTGATGATGGAATCCATATAGCGGTAGCTGAAATCCTGTTCCAGGTAGCAGCACTCCACCGGCTGTATGTATTTGACGGAAATCTCCTGCTCCGGATTCTGTACCACCATCTGGGCCTCCCGGATCAGCTCGTACCACTCCTTCACCGACACAAAGCTGTTGTGGATCGACTGTTCCAGCTCCTTCAGCTCGTCGATTTTGTCCAGAAAATTCTGCTTCAGGAAATAGTAGCCGTTTCCGCCCACCAGCCCCTGCATCTCCTCCAGCTTAAAGCCCATCTGCTTGTAATATTTCAGCACCGGCACCGTCAAAAGCGTCTCCCGGCTGTAATAGCGGTAGCCGTTCTCCCGGCACACCATATCCGGCCTGACCACCCCCAGCTGGTCGTAAAAGCGCAGCGCCTTTTTGGAAATGTTGCAGATCCGGCTGACCTCCCCGATTGAATACAGCTCATCCTTTTGCATGTCCCCTGTTTCCCCCTTTTGGTTTGATAGTTCCAGTATAAACCTTCCCGTTATGTGGAATGTCAAGGCCTTTGTAAAGGCCGTCCGCCGTGGGGAAAACGGGCGAAAAAAAGAGCGGCCGGGACGAAAAATCGGCTGTTCCACCGCACTTCGTCCCGGCCATTCCATTTTTTTACAGTTAAATCCTTCCACTATAGTGGAATGTTTCCGGCCTCCGCCGCCTTTGTCACCGGCACGATCACCTCGGTCACAAATTCCGCCGGTTCCCGGGTGGTCCAGTAGTCCACCACATAGCGCTCATAGCACTCCGGGCCGCACTGGTAGCCCCGTTTTCCGGCCCATTCCAGAATCCGCTCATACTCCTGGTCAATGGTCTCGTGGCTGCCGATGTGGTAGACGCTGACCGCCATCCCGCCATCCACAACGGTCTGTCCCGGATTCTTCTCGTCCGGCAGCACCGCCCGCTGCATGATGCGGGCCCGGGCGCAGTTCCCCTTCATTTTCTCTTCCAGGGAGGGGAACCGCAGGATCACCGGCCCGGTGATCTTCTGGCCGATCTCCTCCAGGTAATTAGTCCAGGGAATGTTGATGATGGAGTCCATGTACTCGTAGGCGAACTCCTGATCCATGAAGCAAAAGAATTCCTGGCTCATGAACTTCACGGAAATGTCCCGGATATCGTTGCGGATCACCATCTGCGCCTCCCGCACCAGCTCGTACCAGTCCTTCACCGCCACCAGGCTGTCGTGAATCTCCTGCTCCTGGGCCTTTAACTCGTCGATCTTGCTGCGGAAATTCTGCTGCACGTAGTAGTAGGTGTTGCCGCCTAACAGCTCCTGCATCTCCTCCAGTTTGAAGCCCATCTGCTTGTAGTATTTCATCACCGGCACCGTCAGCAGCGTCTTGCGGCTGTAGTAGCGGTAACCGTTTTCCTCGCATATGTAATCCGGGGAAATTACCCCGATCTTGTCGTAGTAACGCAGCGCTTTGGCGGAAATGTTACAGATTTTTCCTACCTCGCCGATGGTGTAGTATTCTTTGTCCTTCGTTGGTGGTTCCTCCTTTCTGTGGGCGCGCGTGGGAGCATTCTTCGCCCGAACGCTGGCGCGCTTGGCAACGGTCCGGCACGCATCCGGTCAGCGTACGATCTACGCCGCCCTTATGTCAAGTCCACAACAAAATTTTCTTTCCCCGTATCTTTTCCTTTATTAAGAATCCATGTATAAAATAAACGTATTTCAAGAGAGAAGGAATAAGGATTCCAAATTATGATGTTGCCCTCTAGTTTACGAAGAAGGGGGATGCCCATGAGTACAATGGAAGTTTTAACTCTGTTACTCGTTATTTTTGCGGCGTTGTCTTACATAGACAATAAACATAATAAGAAATAGCATCCTCTACCGTCCAAAGTTTAGGATGCTATTTCTATAGTCAACTATACATACTGAGGGCATCAGATTTTGCATCTGATTACCTTGCTATCTTGATTATACAGGAGGCACTTAATTTTTTCAAGTGCCTTTTTTAGAAGCATACTTTTACTTAATTTTAGGATTAAATATAGCTTGGAAAAAACAAAGACAAACCGCAACCCCTTGATTCTACAAAGCTTTTCGGATTTGTCTTTATGATACTGTATGGGCAGCCCCGGATCAGCCGCCCGCAGCGGGCCGGCGATGGGCTACTCCCTCCCGTTCCCCGCTCCTTCCAACGTCCCATCCTCCGCCAGATAATACCGCTCCTTCCCCTGAGTCCGCTTTCCATACTCCACGGCCCGGGCCGGGCACCCGCAGATGCAGGCCATACACTGGGTGCATTTCCTGCCCCAGACAGGCTTTCCGCCCTCCAGGCGGATATTGTTCAGCGGACAGAGCTTCACGCAGCGGCCGCAGCCCACGCAGCCCTCCGCCGCATAGTACCCCTTCGCGTTCACGTACAGCGGGTAGAACAGACGGTTCACGATGCTGCTCTTCACCCGGCCGCCCCAAGTAACCATCGGCCCGGGAAACGGCTTCCCTTCCCGGATCATCCCCGCCAACCGCTCCAGCTCCGGTTCAGCCCGGCGGATGATCTGTTCCGCCTCATCCCGTCCCGGAGCCTGATACATCGTAATATAATTTTCCGGCATCACCAGCGGCTCCAGTCCGCAGAACCGCAGTCCTTTCTTCGCGCAGAGCCTGCGGGCGTATTTTGCCGCATTCCCCACGTCGTCGCCGCAGGTCAGCACAAAATAAATCCCGGTATTTCCCGAAAATGAAGCCTGGCGGATGAACCGCTCCACCACCCGCGGAAGCCGCCACGCGTACACCGGGCTCACCACGACATAGTTGTTTTTCGAGTGCAGCCCAATGGCCGCGCCCTCCTTTAAGCACTGGTTGATGGAATTCACCGGCTCCCCGGTCAGTTCTCCCAGCCGCAGGGCTGCGTAGCGGCTGTTTCCTGTTCCGCTGAAATATAAAATCATACTGCTCTCCTTCTTAAAATTCCGGCTCATCCGGCCTTTCCGCATTTTTTCATATCCTTCAGAAAGCGCCCGGCATTTTTCATGTTCGTCTCCACCTTGAACAGTACCTTCCCGTCCGCTCCCAGGGCCCGGATGGTGCTGCCGTAGGCCGTCTCTATCCCCGTCTCCACCCGGTAAACCTGATCCAGATACCAGACGCCCCGGACTCCGGCCATGTTCCGGTAGGTCACGCTCTGGCGGGTCACCGTCACCCTCCTGGCAAAATAGCTTTCCACACAATACGTTCCACCGGACAGCAGAAGCAGATACACCACTGCGACCATCATTTCCACCACCGGTCCCTCCCCCTCCAGCAGGTCCGAACATGCAGCCGCAGCCCCCAGGGCAATGGCTCCCGCCGTGCAGACAATCCCCAACACCAGCACAAACCACTGTTCATGTATCTCATAGCTGTCCGGGTCCGTTTCATCTCTTCCCAGGCTGCGGACGCCAAACCACACCTCCGCCATCACGCAGATCACCGCGGGCAGCAGCCAGAACAGGGCATTGATATGCATATTTCACGCCTCCTCACAGACTCATGTTCCATTCCCATCCAGCTTCCAGCCAAAATCCCCGTGGTAGATCATCTGCCGTGTCATGCCGCCGTCGATGCAAATGTTCTCCCCGTTGATAAATCCCGCCTTTGGACTGCACAGAAACAAAACCATATTGGCGATATCCAGCGGATTTCCCACCCGCCCCGCGGGCTGCTGAAATGCATCCGGCCCGTGATATTCCTTAAAATCCGTGTCAATCCACCCCGGCGAGATGGAGTTGACCCGCACCCGGCCCGCCAGGCTCACCGCCATGGCGTGGGTCAGGGCGTGGATTCCGCCCTTGGCCGCGGTGTAGCTCTCCGTCCCCGGCTGGCTCATGCGGTCCCGGGAGGAGGAAATATTCACCACCGACCCATTTTCCCCGAAATGCTCCTGGAACAGCCGGGTCAGCATGTAGGGGGCCGCCACGCCCACCCGCAGGACATAGTTGAAATCCTCGTAGCTGCAATCCGGCAGGCCACCCCTGGTCAGCATGGCGTTATTGATCAGGAAATCCACCCGGCCGTAGTCCCGGATCACCTTCTCGGAAAATGCCCGCAAAACCGATTCCTCAGCCAGATCGCCGGTAAAATACCCATTTTCTTCCTTATCCAGAATACAGACGACGGCCCCGGCCTTGCGGAATTCCTCGCAGATCGTCTTTCCGATGCCGCGGACGCCGCCGGTGACCACGGCGATTTTCCCCACAAACTCCCCTTCCGGCAAGCTGGCCTGCGGCGTTTCACAGTACGGCTCGTACTCGGACTCGCTTAACGCCAGGGGCAGACCCAGGGCGGTTTTCACCTGCACGCCGCCGTACCAGGTGTCCTCCACGGTGAAAATATCGCCGTTCTGGTAATCCTCGGAAAAACTGTCTTCTTTGTGTATCACTTTTATTTGATCGCCTTTAGATGGTTTCATGGAAGGCCTCCTTGAAAATTTTATTGATGGCGGACAGGTGGAAATGGCCGCGTGTGAAACAGCCGGCGTTTTCCGGCGGGCCAATTATATCCCGCCCAGACTCAAGCCTGCCCTGTTTCCCCCACTTCACATTTCCGCCCGCGCCGGACGTCCCGCATTTCCTCCTATACTGGACGCCCCAGCCGGTAAATCCAGGCGTCCGGCACATACTCCTCGATAATCCAGCGCGCCATATTGTACCAGCTGAGACAGTGATTAAGAATAATCGCGTCCGTGGTGACCACCGCCTCCCGGCCATAGAGCGTACGGTCCACGTCAGGGCGCAGCTCCACCTCCGTCTCAACGCCCGCCGCCACGCCACGCTCCCGGATCAGAGCCGCAAGGCGGCCGGAATTGGAGACGGGCTGATCCAGGTAAATTTTCGCCGCCCTGATCCCATTTTCCCCCATATAGCGGAACATGGCGGAAACGGCCAGCTCCGTCTTGTCTACGATGCGGTAGGTTCCCCGCAATCCCGCCAGGTCCCGCACCGTGCTGTCGGCCCCGCCGATGAGCAGGGAGCCGGAAAATGCCACTTCCAGGGTCACGATCAGGTTGAAACCGTCGATCACCACCGCCTGAGGCGGGGAAAAGCGGCCGATCTCTGCCCGGCGGCGTTTTTCAATCATATCCTCTGGGGAGAGTATCCGAGCCAACGCCATGCGCTGCCGCTCGGAAAGCATATAGTGGTTTCCCACAAAGGTGCTGGCGGATTTGACGTCGTAGCCCCGGTTAATCAGAAACCCCACCTCCACCGCCGCCCGCTCCATGAAATCCCGGTACTTTGGCCCGAACTCCACCGCGTCCTGCGGCACATAGCCCCGTCTCACAATGTCCATTTCCTCATACCTCCGTCAGGTCACATATTTTGAATAGCGCCGCAGCGGGAATTCCCCGTCATGGGGCTGGAAGCCGTGCTCCGGCAGTCCGCTCATGTCCCCGGCGGAGCACACCCGCACCGCTCCGGCCCGCCAGAACAGGTGGGCGAGCATTTCCCGCTCCTCCTCCCCGCAAATCAGCGCGACGGTCTGGAGATAGCCGCTGTTATCCCGCAGGACCGGCAGAATATCCGGCTTTGGAAGAGACTTCACCCAGCAGTTACCGTACATCAGCGAGACCTCGGGGCGGGGATCATTCTTCAATGTCACGCTGGTACGCGTGCCGGAAAATACATGCTTTCCCCCGTAGGCGGACGCCTCCAGGCTGCTGCACTGTACCCGCAAGGTATTCCTGGCCCGCGCGCCAATGTCGGCGGACGGACGGAGAAGGGCCTCCGATTCCAGAATTTCCAAAAAGTATTTAGAAAATTCTTCCAATTCCGTTTCATCTTTGGTCTCCAGGTAAATCCCCTGGCAGGAGCTGCACAGAACCTGCCCGGTGTCCAGCATATGCCGGGCCAGCAGGCGCAGCTGCCGTCCGCCGTCCTGCCCCCGGACGCCCTTAAGCGTCGCATAGGCAAAGCTGATTTTGTGCCCCCACTCGATCAGCTTTACCGACGGCCCGGCCAACTCCCGGACTCCCCGAACCGCCCCGTCCCCGCCCCAGACTACGACGCCGTCCGCCAGACCGGCCAGACGCTTCATGGCGGCCCGGTCGGTCGAGGAGATGCGGAACACGTACAGATAGGGCCTCAGCTTTGGTTCAATGATCGCCAGCCTGCGCAGGAGGAAACTGGAAATTCCGTTGTCATGTTCCGGCAGCTTCAGCAGATTGATATTGCCGGCCAAAAGTCCTTCCACCACGCTGTAAGCCGGAAGCCCCTCCATATTCCCCGCCCCGATGTGGAGCAGCACGCCCAGAGGATAGCAGCGCACGCCCTCCGGCGAGGGCGGAAGTTCCCAGCGCAGCCGCTCTTCCAGCCAGGGACGGCTGAGGAAACGGGCGGCGCGCCGGGCCTGGGCTATGACGGAATCTGCGCCCTGAGCCGTGACCGAATCTGCGCCTTGAGCCGTGACCGAATCTGCACCCTGAGCCGTGACCGAATCTGTGCCCTGGGCCATAACCGCGTCTGCGCCCTGGGCCATAACCGAATCTGCGCCCTGGGCCATAACCGAATCTGCGCCCTGGGCCATAACCGAATCTGCGCCTTGAGCCATAACCGAATCTGCGCCCTGGGCCATAACCACATCTGCGCCCTGCCCCCGATCCATCCCCACCCCCAAAACCATTTCCAGCATCCGGTCATACTTCCCGTCCAGAATCTCCCGCGCCAGAATATCACAAGCCCCGATCACCGTCTCCGCCTCCAAGGTTGGCCCAGCCAATGTGCAGGCCAGCCGTGCCTTCAACACCTCGTATCGCATAGCCCTCAGCCCCCTTCCAGAATTTTCTCCGCCCCGGCCGCGCAGGTTCGAATCTCCGAAAGCCCCGCCCGCCCCAGAATCTCAAAATAAGGCGCCTGATTGCCGCAGCCGCAGGACTCCCCCGGATACAAAATCCCCAAATCGTCCGTCATCACGCTGACAAGGGGCATGCTGTCCGCGATAGGCGTAATCAGATTCACCAACCCCGGCCGCCCAAATCCCAGCGGCCGCAGCGTGTCCACGTCCCGGATGATCACCCTGCTGTAAACCGGCACATGAAAATGGTGCCGCCCACAGTCGCAGTACATCGAAGGATGTTCCACCGCTCCGTAAAACTCCCGGCAGCTCTCCTCCCCTATACCCAGCACCTCCTTTAGCAGGCGGTAAACAACCTCCTTCTCCGGCTGTTCCCGGTAAAACTGTTTCCATCCGCCTCCCAGCAGTACCATGGAGCCGGCCGGAAACCGGAACCGCAGCCCCTCGCGCTTGAGCTCTAACAGAAGAAAATAAAGATACGCCGGAAATCCCACCAGCCGCACCGGAACCTTCTGCCCCGCATACCGTTCCAGCGCCCGTTTCACCCCTGGAAAATCCGGCCGATACCCACCGGCTCCGCGTTTCAACGCATACTTCACCTGGAAGGGCGGCGCGTACAGCAGGCTGGCCCTCTGGGTTTTGGAGATAGCGGTCTGATTCTCCCGGTGCGGCTCGTACCCCAGCACAATATAATTGGCAGGCACAGGCGAAAACAGCCCCCGGGCCTTCCCCAGCCCTGCCGCCATAGCGGCTCCCCGGGCCAGAGCCGCCCACTCCAGGCCAATCCGGCTCACCAGTCCCCCGGTGCCAGAGGAGGTGGCCCGTACCGCCAGACAGCCCGGATCCATGGTCCAAAGCGTGTGGCGCTTGAAAAATGCGGTGGGAATCGGCGGGATACGGTGCAGATCTTCGACCCGCTCCAGGCTGTTTGCGGAAAATCCCTCCGCCTTCAGCATCCGCCGGTATGCCGGATTGTATTTCTGATGAAAGCGCACATTGTCGCGGACCGCCCCCAAAAACAGGCTGTCCGTACCCCTGTGATCAAAAATGTCGCCATATCGGTAAAGCCGCCCTCTGCAATCAGCCATTGCGCGCTTCCCCACACTCAAACAGCAGCACCACCGTCCGCGCTGCATCCGCTCCCGCTTCCTTCAGGCTGCCCTGAAGGCGCTCATATGCCCTGCCGGTGTACTCTCCCACAATCCGGTTCCAAAATACGGAAGAAGCCTTATTTTCCAGATAATACTTCAGCTGCCACTTGCCCGGGAAACGGCCGAACAGCTGAAACGCCGCCTGCCGCCCCACTCCGCGCTTCCGGTATTTTCGCATCACAAAAAACTCCGCCATGGTATAATCCGCCTCCGTATCCACAATCGGATAACAATTCACCATTGCAAAGCCAGCCAGCTTCCCGTCCACCAGGATCAGAAACGGATATCGTTTTTCATCCGTCCAATAGGCGTCCAGATACGGATATCCATAAAGCCCGTTACAGTCCACATCCTGGCCTTCCCACTCCGAAAACTCATACAGGTACTTTTCCAGCAGGTTTCTCATCGGTTCCTTGTCCTCAGGGACTGCCGCCTTCAAACACACATTCATCTCTCATCCCTCTTTTCTCATTGACCCAAACATATTACCTGGTCCGCGTACCGGGCAGGTGTTTCCGTCTCCTCATTCGCCCCTATGTTTGATCAGCTCCGCATAATCCTCCGCCACCATCCCATGGATACACTCGTCGCAAATCCCCTGGCAGTTCCGCCCGCCGCGGCGCAGGATTCCTTCCTGCCGGAGGCCGCATTTTTCCATCACCTTTCCGGAATTGGGATTATTCGTGTCGTGGTCTGCCTGAATCCGCCCGGCTTTCTCCACCTCGAAGAAAAAGCGGATCACCTCGGAAAATGCCTCCGGCATCAGACCCTGCCCCCAAAATCTGCGCCCCAGGCAGTAGCCGATGATGACGCTGTCCACACTCGGGTCCTGCCTGACAACGCTGATATTTCCGATCACATTTCCCTCGTCCTCCCGAAACGCGATGCCCCAACAGTAATAGTCCAGGTTCTGGTACTGGGCGATCCATTCAGAAAGGATCCTTTTTGTCTCATCCACGTTCTCATGGGGCGTCCAGGTCAGAAATCTGGTCACCTGGGGATCATTGGCCCAGTTCCGGTACATGGCCGGAGCGTCCTCTATCACAAAGGGGCGCAGCACCAGCCGCTTCGTTTCCAGTCTTATGGTTCCTGAGTGGTTCATCTCTTCGTCCTCCCGCCTTCCGGCCTCGCGCCCCGGCCGCCGGAAATGGGCCGGGCGCAGCAAAAACTCCAGTATAGTGTCCCTATTGTACCATAAACAGGAAGCTCGTGAAAGACCTCGCTAATTGTTTCGGCATGTATCACGTGTTCATACAATATCACACTACACCGGAGTTATTTTTAATTTTTCATATAAAACGCCCTGCTGTCCTTGGCCCGCATAGTCGCCAGGATTCCGTCCAGGTGGTCATACTCGTGCTGAAGCAGCTCCGACAAATCCCCCTCCAGCTCCATTTCCTTGTCCTGCCAGCTCCGGTCCTTGTAATGAATCCGGCAGCGGCGGTAGCGGTCCACCTTCACCAACAGACCCGGAAATGACATGCAGTCGTCCATCACCTCCATCATCTCCCCGTCCGGGAACTCCAGCACTGGGTTGATCAACAGCACCGGTTCCCCAACGTTCATATAGAGCACCCGTTTTTTCACTCCGATCTGCGGCGCCGCGATGGCCCGGCCCGCCTGATAAATCCGCCGGAACTCCATCATAGTATCGTGCAGGTCCCGCTCCAAAGCCTCCATCTCCGGCAGCTCCTCCTCCCGGACGACCTCGCTGATCTCGTAAAGCGCCGGATTTCCCAGCAATAAAATTTCCTTTATCATATTCCGTTTTTCCTCCTCAGTATGATTCTACCGGTTCGCGCCCTCCAGACGCCGCTCCTCCTCCGCCATAAACTCATAAACAAACAAAATGCTCTTCACCGTCAGCTCCTCGCACAAATGCGGCGGATCCCACTCGTTAAATCCGCCCGGCCTCAGCTCCAGACAGCGCAGCGATCCGAACCGCGACCTGAACTGTCCGGCGAACCGCCTGCACATGTCCACGCGCTCTCCGTCTGCAACTCCCTTAGCGCCGAAATACGCGCCCAGCATCATCAGCGCTCCCTCCACCAGGCCGCACTGCGCCCGGAAACCGCCTGCGCCGTGCATCCCAACCGCCGCCGCATAGGTCTGCTCCTCGATGTGAAATCCCAGCAACTCCCCCAGGCAGAGCATCGTGGTCCTTGCGCAGTTCACATCCCGGTCATAATACAGGCTGTGCACCCGCTCTCTCACCAAAGCTTCCACGTCCCCTGAGGCTGAGTTTCCGTCCACACTCAAATATTGTTTTTCATCCATCCGGTTCTCTCCTCCATAATCCTGCCCGAAAAGCGGCAGATATCTAAGTCAGCAGGGTTCATTTTCCATGTATCGGAGCCCTCTCGTACTTATTACATTTATTTTATCCTAACATGGTCATGGAAACAAGATTTTTTCACGTATCGGGAACTTCTGATATGTAAGTGCCACACGGAAATACTTGTGGCATGTGATTTTTTCTGATGCACGGTACGGGGCAGAGAGCTAAAATGCGCTCTTGTAAAGACAAAGGAGAGATGATAATATATATAATAATCATAAAGGCTGCGATGAACGATGAGGGCACAGCCGATTTTAAAACAGAATTTATAAGCGGAAGGAAACAAGCTCCCCATATCATTCAATCAGAAGGAGAATGGGGTTATCAAACCGCCTGAGGGCGGGTGGTATGGACAAGCTGAGGTGATGGCGGAATGAAAAAAAAGCAAGGTGGTTGTAGAACCGCTTTTGTTATCTGGGGAATCGTGACGGTAATGATTGGATTTGCATTAAACAGTATCAATAAAGCTGGTGAAAATATCAGTACCATTATTTTTGGCGCCTTAGTATTGGGAGTATCAGGTGCATTTTTAGTATTTTGTATTTGTATGGTAATTATTACCAGTAAAATAAAAATAATTGAACGGAAGCAAAGGCAAAAAGACCGAGCAGAAGGAATCAGCCGATATAACCGTATTATCCATATCGGAGGATTGAATGCACCTAAAAATTGTATATGCAATGTGATATTAAATCCAAGCCGCCTGGTGATTGAGTGCGGAGGCAATGAATTTTCGCTTGGTATAAAGAAAATTCGTAACGTTGACTTTCAACTAGACATAAATGAGCAACAATATTTTGAAAATAGTGCGGCTGACGGAATATTCGGCGTAAGCGGAGCAGTTGATGGCACGACGCTTAGAACAACAATAAAACGAGATGTAAAATGCTATGCAATTATCTCATATGACGATAACCAGGGAAGGTTCAGGACATTTATCCTGCGGGATGAGGTTCCAAATTTGAGCGTATGTGCAAGGCTGGTAGATACTCTTAAACCGATGATAAATGTACGGATGAATAAAGTGGAATTATAAATGACAAATGAAACATTCAGTTGATCATCTTCTGCGCAAAAACGGCGGGCACCAATAATGGCAGCCCGCTATTCCTTACCTCATAAGTCTCCCCCTTTCGGCCCGCCATGACTCACCACACGCCTTCCACCGTCCGGTCCATATTGTGCAGGTCCTTCACCGCCTCCCAAATCTCCTCAATGGACACGGGCCTGCCGTCGTGGGCGTCCACCCCCACCTCATAGCGCCGGATCGGCTCCCAGACCGGCTTCACCCGGTGCAGATGCCCGTGCAAATGAATCCGGTCCTTCTTGTACCCGGTCCACACTTCAATGGGAAAATGAAACAAAATGAACTTGGTTCCCATCGCCTTCAGCTCAAAATACTGCCTGCGCCACTGGAAAACCGAGACGTCAAAGGCCGGATCTTCCAAATACCGCTCATTGTTGCCGATCAACAGATATTTCCGGCCGTTCAGGCTCCCAAGCAGCCGCCCGGTCTCCTCACCCTTCCCATCGGAACTATCTCCCAGCAGATAGACCTCGTCCTCCGGCCCCACCGTGCTATTCCACTGCCGCACCAGAAATTCCTGCCGCTCCTGCGCGCTCCCGAACACCCGTTGCCCAACGCTCAGGGCTTTCCGATTGAAAAAATGCAAATCCGACGTAAAATAGATCACCGATCCAATCTCCTTCCCGCCGTCACACACCGCTTCTTTCCTGCAACGGCTGCTCCTTTATGCTGCGAACGCCCGTCCATTTTACCCGGAACACGTTCTCCGCCTGTTCGCCCTCATACCGCCAGCCGCTGACCGCGTAATCCATCAGTCCGTCCCGCTCCAGAAAGCAGATCACATTTTTGTCCTCCGCCGCCTCCACCCAGAACATCACCACGTCACCGGTAAAATCCGACCACTGGATGGGCGGAAGTTTCGCAAATAGGCTGCTCGCCACGCCGTCCCGGGTGTACATGTTGCTGGAATACCAGTTGTACTTATCATACTCCACCGGCTCCCCGGTGTTGAACACGTCGCTGGAATAAATCCCCTCTCCAACCTCCGTCTCCCCGCTTCCCAGCGTCACCTTCGGCTCGTAGGGCCACGCCCCGGTGTCCAGGGCCGCGGAAAGGCCCGCAGCGGAAATCTTCTCCGCCATCGCCTCATATCCAGGCCGGGCCTCCTCCGTTTCCACGGAAAATCCCTCCGGCTCCAGGGCCAGCCGCAGTGCCCCGGCCCGTTTTCCGTCCTCGTAGGCGTAGACGGAAAACCCGTCGTACAACTTGGCCCCGTAATCGTAACCGGTCCTGACCAGATAGGACCTGCCCTCCCAGCTCACATAGGCAAATTCCTCCTTCACGTGGCTGTAATGCTGGTCTCCCGGTAACTCCCGTCCCCCTGCCCTTTAAAAAACACGAACTGGGTGAAACCGCCGGTGCCGCCCAGGTAAATTTCTGCGGAAATATCCCCGATCCCATCCCCGTCGCCGTCCGCCTCCACAAATACCGCCGCTCCGTCCGGGCTGGATGCAATCTCCCGCACCCACCAATCCAGGTCGGGATTCTCTGCGGCCAGCGCTTTCACCTGGGGTGGCGTCAGCTCCACAGACTCCCGGATCGCAAGCAGCGCTTCTTTCTCATTTCCCGCCTCCATAGCGGACTTTAAATAGTTCCGGAAAGATTCCGGTATCCGGCTCTGATCGTAAAACACATCCCCGGCCCACAGACTGCGCGCAAAATCCCCCTTAAACGGCAGATCCCTGTAGAAAACCGCCTCAACCGCCTCGCGTTTTTCCTCGTACTCCTCCTTCGTCCACTGCGCCTCGAATAGCATTTGTCCCCCGCCGGGTTCATCGCTGTAAAACGGACCGTCAAGCTCCCGCCCCTCCGGGAAATCCACCACCCGCACTGGAAATGCGCGGTCTGGATCGTCGCCAGGGGACGGAGGGAATTCCATCATCCTGAGCAGCATCAGGCGGTCCCCGCGCCATTCTGCCAGCGCGGCCCCATTTCCGTTGAAACCGTTGCGGTCATTGTAGTGCAGTTTCACCCGCTCCTGTTCGCTGTCCAGTGAAAATCCCGCGTCCGTCTCCGGGCGCAGCATCGGGCCGTAGTCCAGCTCCTGCCTGAACTGCCCCTGCTCCGGGTCCCAGAGGTAGATATGCCAGGTGTCGCCTTCCATAATCTGGATATCATGATATCCGTCAAAGTTTACATCCTTGTCTACCCAGACCCTCACATCCCTGCTCCCACAGGAAAATGTGTTGACCGGCTGAGCGGCCGCCAGCCCATTTTCGCTGTAAATGCGCAGTTCAAGGCCGCCATCCCCGCGCGCCTCTGTTTCCAGCCAGAGGAGGTTGTTTTCGCGCGCCTTCGTCTCCGGCCGCGGAGCGCCGTCTCCACGCTTTTTCGTATCCGGCCGCAGCGCACCGTCTCCGCCAACCGTCTCCTGCCAAAGCACGCCGGGTGCATTTTCCTCGTCAATCAACACTGTTTTGCCGTCCAGAAATACCCGGCCCTGGCGGATCATCTTTGAAAATGTCATGACCTCCCCGTTGTCCGTCGTGTCGGCCTCCTCCACTGCGTAAATCCGATCCCTGCCGAAGAAAAACCACACGATCTGCGCGGTCGCCCAGTCCCCGCTGCGGATGTCCACGGCCCGATAGGCCATATCCCCGCCGGGCATCGGATAACGGCTCACCCGCATGGGCAGGCCGGACGTCAGGTCCATTCCCATTTTCAGGCACCAGGCGCTGCGCTGCAGCGGAAGCTCCCCCAAATCATCCGGGATGGGGTGGCTGGAAATTTTCAGCCGCTGCATCCGGTAGGAATCCTTTGACAACTCCCGGGTTACGATCATCCTGCCGTTCTGCCGTACAATCTGATGGTCCTTAGATATCAGCAGGCCGAAGCCGTCCATTTCCGCCAGAGTCCCCCTGGCGTCCATTGCCCGGCTGTAACTCCCGGACCACTCCTCCCAGGCCTCCCGGCTGCCGCAGAAGGCGTTTAAGTCGATAAACTTCTCTCCACCGGTATACCCCTCCAGACGGCCCCGGTTGGCATACTGCCAGATGGTCCATTTATTCCCGCCAATACGGGGCCGGGTCACAATGCTGCGGATCCAGAGCGGGTACTCGTCAAAATGCCCTTTCAGATAAAGCTCCCAGGTATCCCTGGCCGCGTAGATCATCGGCTTCACGCCGTACCGCGCCTCCAGGCTGTCCAGCAAAATACTCAGCTGCTCCCGGGTGGCCGCCGGGTCCGGCGGGTTATTTTTTTTGTCCCCGTAAAACTCAAAGTCCACGGTGGGCGGCAGCATCTCCCGGTACGCGGGAACCGCCCTGACGAAGTTTTCGAACTGCCTCTGGGCCGGACTGTCAAAGCTGAAAAAGTGGTAGGCCCCGGCCTTGATCCCCGCCTCCCTGGCCTTGTCCCAGTTCTCCCAAAACCGGTCGTCCACCATGCCGCTGCCCTCTGTGGCCTTGATGTAGGCGAACTCGATGCCCTGGCGCTCAAAAGCGCTCCAGTCGATATCCCCCTGGTAATGGGACACGTCCACCCCGCGCACCGGGTAGCGCAGGCGGGAGGGGTGGTTCAGCAAAATGTACCCTTTATATCCGCAGTAGCCGTAGACGGCCCCAGCCGCGGTCAGAAGCACCGCCGCCAGCAGGGCAAACCGCCAGAATTTCCAGCGTTTTTTCTGTTTTTCTTCCATAGACGCTCCTATCGATCAGTCAGTGGCCAGTAGTCCGGCCTTTATTCCCGCTCGGCAATCGCCCGCAGACTCCGCCTGCGGCCCATTACACTCGGCAAAAGGCGGCAGGCACCATTTCAATCAGCAGTGCCTGCCGCCTCCAAATTGAGAAGCGAATCCCAGTTTTGGGAAGCCTTTGCCTCCCCCATATTTTATCATATCCGCAGCGCCCGTACAACCGGTGGGCCGGATCAAGTTTTCTACAGTATTCCAATACTATCCAAACAAACGCTACTCGCCGCCAACAAATTTTTTTATTTCTGTAAAGTCGATCTCTAACCCCTCAAACAGTCCGGCCCTCACTTTATCAGCAAATCCGTATATAGAGGGTATCCAATCATCCATCAGATTGTATACCGTCACAGTCTGGCGTGCCGCATCAACCACCCAGTATTCCTTTACGGCATTTTCCAAATAAAGCGCCTGTTTCCGTCCATAGTCCAGCCTTCTGCTGGAAGGCGATACCACCTCGATTACCCAGTCCGGCGATCCATGGCATCCTTTATCGTCCAGTTTTTCATTATCACAGATAACCGAAATGTCCGGTTCAACATAATTTTGTGTTTTATCCTTCAGCGAATCCAAAAAAACCGCAAAGGGTGATACGTTCACTTCACATTTACCATGATTCTTTTTAATATACTCATGGATTACAACAGTCAATTCTGTTACAATCCGTTGGTGCGTCCTGGTCGGAGGGGCCATATAATAAATCTGGCCGTCAATCAACTCCGCCCGCTCCCCATCGGGTAAAGCATAAATATCTTCGATTGTATAATCCTTTTGTTTCGGCAATGGCATAAACTCACCTCATCGTTTATCAATCAGAAATTGCAATAATCACATACCGTCTGCTCTCACAATTTAGTATAACCCATTCTCCACTCATTTTCCACCAATTACATCTCATTCCGCCCTAAAATCTGATCGCGATACGCCCTCCACTGCTCAAATGAAGTCGCTTCGCCCGGCCTGATGAATTCCCCTGTGCTGCAATCGATCAGCCGGGCGTTCAAGTCCACCGGCAGAAGGGCCAACACCTCCTTCGGCTCGCCGCCTCTGATATGCAGCATAACCGACTCTGTCTCCGCATTTTTCCCAATATTGAACTCAATGGACCAGACGTCGCTGTCAAGATTCTGCCATGACAAATCCTGGCAATCGCAGACTGCGCCAAGCTCTGCCGCAAGCTTCCCGATCTCATGGGCTATTTCCGCCTGGCTGAACGGAATGATATTCTCACTTTTTATCTCGTCCATGGATTCACGGTTCGTTTTTGTTCTGATCAGCAATACATCCCAGCTCATTTATGGTCCCTTTCCCCAAAATGTTGCACACGACATTTCAGATTCGTAAGGATTCGATATCCCCACCTTGACCATTATTTTATCATATCCTGACAGCCCGGTCCACCGTATCTTGTCTGATACATCCTATCCCACCAAATCGTCCCCCAGCTGCCGTATTTTCTGCCGGTCCCCGATCACCACCAGGGAATCCTCCTGTTTCAGCACATAGTCCGGCCGCACGTCCGTGGTCAGCTGGCCACTGTGGCTGATGGCGATAATGTTGACCCCGTAGCGCTGGCGCAGGCTGGCTTTCTCCACCGTCTGTCCCGCCAGCACGCCGCTCATCTTAAGCTCCGAGATATCCGTGCGCTCATCCAGCTCGAACAGGTTGAACACCCGGCCGGAGATCAGCCGTTTGGCCAGGCGGATCGCCATGTCCCGCTCCGGGTACACCACCTCCGCGCCGATCTTCTTTAAAATCTCGCCCTGCTCCGGACTGTTGGCCTTCGCCACCACGTGGGGCACGCCCAGATTAATCACGTTCAGTGTAGTCAGAATGCTCACGTCTACCTTGTCGCCGATGCACACAATCACCTGATCGCAGTTCTGAATTCCCGTCTCCTGCAGCGTCTCCTTCTGGAGATCCCGCACCACATAGGCGTGCTCCGTATAGCTGCGCATCCGCCTGACCTTCTCCTCATCCTGATCCAGCACCAGAATTTCCTTTCCAGCCTCCGCCAGGGTGCAGGCCAGGGCGCTGCCAAACCTTCCCATTCCGATAATTCCATAGGACGTTGCGTCCTCCTGTCTCTGTTTTCCAAACATAATAAATACCTCCCTTTATAATCCAATTATTGATATTATCCGATTGAAATAGTCCCTTTTGGATAAGAAACCGATGTCCGTGGTTTGTAAATCCAGATCGACGCGATGGTCAGCGGCCCCAGCCGCCCGATGTACATGACCGCGACCTCCAAAAGCTTAGCCGCCGGCCCCAATCCCGTGGTGATCCCCGTGGATAAGCCCACCGTGCCGAACGCGGATGTGATCTCAAACAGAATATCCATAAATCCCAGCCCCGGCTCCAGCACGCACATGGCAAAGGAACCTGCGCAGACCACCAGCATCGACAACGTGCTCACCACCGCCGCCTTGTAAAATGCCTCCTGCGGAATCTGATAGTAAAATGCCCTCGGCTCCCCATTGGTAGCCGCTCCCCGGATCGTATGGAACAGGGTAAACAGCGTGCTGGTCTTGATACCGCCGCCGGTAGACCCCGGGGATGCCCCGATAAACATTAACACCGTCACTGTCAGAAGCCCTGCGTTGGTAAAGTTTCCCAGGGAAAATGTAGAAAATCCTGCGGTTCTGGCGGAAACGCTGGTAAAAAACGCGCCCAGCCAGGTGATCTGTTCCGTCATGCGGATCAACACGGTTCCGACCACCAGCAGGATGGCGCTGGTGGTGATCACCGCTTTGGAGTGCAGGCACAGCTTTTTAAAGGAGCGCTTGCGCACAATGTCCATAATCACCAGAAAGCCCAAACCGCCAAAGGTAATCAGGCCCGCGGTAGTCAGGTTGAGCAGCACGTTGTCCCGGTAGCCGGACAGATTTTTAAGTCCGCCCAGAATGTCGAAGCCCGAGTTGTTAAAGGCCGCGATGGAGTGGAACAGGCTGATTCCCACAGCGTGTACAAAGGGATAATCCCGCCGGAACACCAGAAAGCTTAAAACCGCGCCCGCCAGTTCGAAAACCAGCGTCACCTTGAGAATATTTTTAACCAGGCTCACCAGCCCCCGGCCGGAATCCAGGTTCATTGCCTCCCGGATCAGCAGCCGTTCCTTTAAATTCACCCGCTTGCCCATAGCCAGGATAAAACCAACTCCCACTGAGGTCACGCCCAGGCCGCCGATCTGGATCAGCGCGGCCACAACCGCCTGGCCGAAGGCCGTGTAGGTATCCGCCGTATCCACGGCGATCAGCCCCGTCACGCAGACCGCGCTGGTGGACGTAAACAGCGCGTCCACATAGTGCAGATCAACCCCGGGACGGACCGAGCAGGTCAGCATGAGCAGAAATGAGCCCAGCAGGATCACCGCCAGAAACCCCAGCGCCAGAATCCTGGCCGGTGTCTGTTTCCGTATATATTTCATTAATATTCCTCCCCGTTATCATTCTCTGCTACCACCATACCATGTTTCTCATTAAGGGAGTATTATCGGGATAAAGGGAGCATAAAGATTTTATAAAGATGGGGGGCAGCGAGGTGAAAATTATGGTATAATAAGGAAACGTATCTCTTATCGCCAACCTACGGTTGACGACAAAGTATAATAAGGAAACGTATCCCTTATCATCAGGATACACATCCTCCCCTTCCGGAGGATTACCAATTATAGGAGGACCTGTCCATGTTTGACAGCAACATAGAAAATTCCCCGGCGGAACCGGCTCTTCCGGCCTTTGTGGGCCAATTCCGGCCGCCGCTCATCAACCGCAGGGATCTGGCCTGGACTCTGGGAGTGCTGGCAGTCGTCACCCTGTTCTGCGATATCCTGCAAAAGCTGGGATTTTCCGAGGCAAATATCATCACCCTGGACATATTAGCCGTGCTCATCATCGCCGGATTCGTGTCCCGCCGTGAATACGGTTTCCTGGCCTCCGCAGTCTGTGTGCTGGTATTCAATTTCCTATTCACCACGCCGCGGTACGCCTTCAAAGCCGACGACATTGACACCCAGTTCACACTGCTGGTCATGCTGATCTCCGCTTTCATCACCAGCTCCTTTGCGGCCCGCTTCAAACGCCAGGCGAGAATCGCCTCTCTGGCGGCCTACCGCACCGGAGTGCTCCTGGAGACCAACCAACTGCTTCAGCAGGAAAACAGCGCCGAGGGCCTGCTGCGGCTCACCGCCGCCCAGCTCAACAAGCTGTTGAAACGCGACACCCTGTTCTGTCCGATAGGGGAAAAAGGTCCCGGCGCCCCGGAACTGTTCTGTACGGCCACACCGGACCAGGGGCGCAGAGGTCCCTCCCCCGACACCCTGGAGGAACGGTCCGCGGCCCGGGCGGCCTGTTTACAGCAAAAACAGACCGGCGCTTTCACGGACACCCTGCCCGGCACCTCCTTCCGCTACAGCCCCATTAGCGGCGCGGATTCCCTCTATGGGATCATCGGCGTCCGCTTCTCCGGCTCCGGCCCCGACGACTTCGAGGACAACCTGATCCAGGCCATTCTGGGCGAATGCGCCATGGCCATGGAAAAAGAGCGTTTAAGCCGCATTCGTGAGGAAGAGGCGGCCAACGCCCGGACCCAGCAGCTGCGCGCCGATCTGCTGCGCTCCATCTCCCACGACCTGCGCACGCCCCTGACCAGCATTTCCGGCAACGCCGGTATTCTCTTAAACGACACCGGCCACCTGGCGGAGACGCGCAAAAAGCAGGTCTGCCAGGACATCTATGACGATTCCATGTGGCTGATCAATCTGGTGGAAAATCTGCTGAGCATCACCCGCATGGAGGGCGGCACCATGCAGCTGAACATGGAAGGCGAGCTGTTGGAGGAAGTCATCGGCGAAGCCATGCGCCACATCAACCGCAAGGCCAGCGAGCACACCCTGTCCGTCACCCAGGAGGGCGACTTTCTCCTGGCCCGCATGGATTCCCGGCTGATCATCCAGGTGATCATCAACCTGGTGGACAACGCCATTAAATACACGCCTCCCGGCTCCCACATCCAGGTCCGGGCCTTCCGCCGCGGGGACTTCGCCGTGGTTGAGATCGCCGACGACGGTCCTGGCATCCCGGACTCCGCCAAAGAGCGGGTGTTTGATATGTTCTACACCGCATCCAATAAACCGGCGGACAGCAAACGCGGAATGGGCCTTGGACTGGCCCTCTGCCGCTCCATCGTCACCGCCCACGGCGGACAGATCACCGTGTCGGACCGCATTCCCCACGGCTGCGTTTTTCAGTTTACATTACCCATTGAGGAGGTTGACCTGCATGAATAAACCGGAGATTCTGATCGTCGAGGACGACAAAGCCATCAAAAACCTGATCTCCACCACCCTGGAAATGGAAGGTTACCGCTACCACACCGCTGAAAACGGCGCCCAGGCCATCCTGAGCGCCGCCACACAGCAGCCTGATATTATGTTGCTTGACCTGGGACTTCCCGACATGGACGGCGTCCAGGTGATCGCCAAGGTGCGCACCTGGTCCCAGATGCCCATCATCGTCATCAGCGCCCGCAGCGAGGACCGGGACAAAATCGAGGCGCTGGACGCCGGGGCCGACGACTACTTAACCAAACCCTTCTCCGTGGAGGAACTGACCGCCAGGCTGCGCGCAACCCTGCGCCGCCTCCAGTACCTCTCCGCCTCCACAGAAGCAGAAAACGCAATCTTCACCAACGGCGGCCTCACCATCGATTTCGCCGCTGGCTGCGCCTCCCTGGACGGAAACGAACTGCACCTGACCCCCTTCGAGTACAAACTCCTCTGCCTCCTGGCCCGCCACGTAGGCAAAGTCCTGACCCACTCCTTCATCACCAAGGAAATCTGGGGCAGCTCCTGGGAAGGCGACGTGGCCTCCCTGCGGGTGTTCATGGCTTCGCTGCGCAAAAAAATAGAGGCCGACCCCAGCCAGCCACGGTACATACAGACCCATGTGGGGGTGGGGTATCGGATGATTCGGGTGGAATAAAATATCCTTTTCCCCCTCCCTAACGCCCGGAAACGCCAGTCCAGGCCGTGGGAGGCGGGACGGAGGCGTGTGGAAGAGGGCCAATGCTACTTAGTCTCCGGCAGCACAAAAGGAAGGGGCAAAAGCTTGCCTCAAAGCAAGCTTTTGAGAGGACCTGAACAGCGTATTCCTTCAGGAATACGGTGTGAATGTCCTCGGTACCCTTCCTTTTGTGCTGCCGGAGCCTTAGTAGCATGGCCCTCTGGAACCCGTCTCCGTACCGCCTCCCGCGGCCTGGACGTACCTTTCCGTCCTACTCCAACGTCAACCCCTTCACCGCCCAATCATACCGGTTCAGCGCCCCCAGCATCTCAATCTCCGCTCTCCCCGCGGCCGCCCTTGCTTCCATATAAGCCACCTTCGCGGTCAGATATTCTTCCTGGCTGATCATCCCCAACTCATGCTTGTGTGATATCGCCTTCCAATCCATCTCCGCCCCCGCCAGCGCCGTCCGCCCCGCCTCACAGGAAGTTTTCGCAGTCTGCACCTGGCCATACAGAGAAGTAAGGCGCGTATACATCCCCTGTTCCGCAGCCTCCACAGACCGATCCCTGCTGTGCCTCTCCTTATTAGTCCCGGAAAACCCGCTATGACGCTGGCTGCGCAGCTCATAACTGTTTCCCCAGGCCGTCTGTTTATCCGCCTCCAGGTCCAGCGCGCCCGCCCGTTCCAGGTCGGCGGCAGGCAGCGCGCCAATCTCAACCGCGGCGTCATAGGTATGGCCGGTGAGCAGACACAGCTCCCGCTTCATCTGCTTCAACTCCCCGTCCAGGGCTTCTGCCTTGCCCAGGGCCGCCATCCGATCCTTCTCCGCCTGATCCACATCGGCCTGGGTAACCATACCCTCCGCCAGCTGGCGCTCCAGCTTTTCCTTCTTGTAGGACGCGGCCTCAAGCTTTGCCCCGGCGCTTTCCCGGTCCAGACTCAGGCTGTGCCAGGTCCCCATCACGTCCTGGGCCGCCAGGATCGCGGTGTCCTCGGTCTGACGGATATCCATGGTGTTGGAAGCGCTGTTGAGAGAACGGATCTGCTTATCCAGCTGATCGGCGGATTCCTTTAACATTTTCGCCTGTTCCAGATAATGCCTGGACCCCTCCAGGTCCCCGTCGTCCTTCAGCTCCCTCGCGTCCTCCCGCAGCCTGGCGCGGTTTTCCATGATCTCATCCCGGGCGGCCTCGTACTCGCCCACCCAGTGGTCCAGATCAGCCCGCTTGGCCTGCACCTCGGGATTAGCTCCCTTGATCAGCTGCTCTAAATCCGCGTATTCAATCTGCTGGGAACCAGCGGCCGTTCCTGCCTCCTCTGCCAGGGACGTTATCGCGCCCCCCAGGGCCAGAGAGGCGGCCAATACCAAGGCAGCAGCCTTTTTCAGTGCGCTGCCCTGCCGTCCCGGGATCTGTCTGCCCTGCCGTCCCAAAGCCTTTCTGCTCCGCCGTCCCAGGGCCTCTCCGCCCTGCATTTCCCGGCCTTCACAGTCCAGCCGCCAACCGCTGGACGCGGGCATGCCAGGCATGGTTTCACATCTCTGATTCAGTTGTCTTTCATTTTCAGCCAATCTTCTATCCATGATCCATCCCTCAACTCCCGTCAATCCCAACCGTCTACAGGCTCCCCGCGTCCGCCAGCCCGTTCACGGCCCACCAGTAATCCTCCTGGGCCTGGGTCAGCTTTAAAGCGCTCACCTGCTCCGCAGCCGCCTTGGCAGCGTATCCATCCTGTATCTCCAGGTATTCGTTGCGTTTAATCGATCCGTTTTCCAGCTTCCGGCTGGCCGCGTCCAGATTTCTCTGTTCCAGCGCCAGCTCCGCAGCCGCCTGATCCTGGTCCGACTGGGCCTGCTTCAGGTTCTGGTAACGGTTTTCCACATCCGTCTTGATCTTCTGCTCCGCCTCGCCCACATTGACCTGCAGCACTTTATTCTGAACCGTACCGTAATTGGTGTTGTTCATCTTTCCTTTAGCCGCCCGCAGGGCATAGTTCTGCTCCACGGCCCGCTGCTTGTCGCCTTCCAAATCAATGGCTCCCAGATCCACCGTGCGGGTCACCGGTATTTCCCGGATTTCCGGCGATGCGTCGTAGCTCCAGCCCGTGAGCAGACACAGCTCCCTGCGGACCGTGTCCATCTCCTGATCGCTTGCCTGAATGGACGCCTGGGCAGACTGCACCGCCTCCTGAGCCTCCATCAGACGCGCCTGGGGCTCCATCCCCGCCTGCACCCGCACGGCCGCGGCGCTCTCACGCGCCTGGGCCAGGCTTAAAGAGGCTTCCAGACTCTGCCTGTTTTTCACCTTCTGCCAATACTGGTTCATCTTCGTCTGAGCCGTGCGCACCAGCTCCGCCTCCTGGCGGTCGTACTCCAGCTTTTTAATACCGCCGTCCATATTTTCCGAGTCCGCCGTCTCCTGCATACGCTGGGCCTGAATGCGGGTGGAAATGGACCCGGCCAGGGCGCTGGCGTATCCCGGCTGGTCCTCGTCCACATTTTCCAACATCTTGTCGCTGGCGTCGTAGAGGTCCTGAACCGTGTCCGCGTAATCGTTCTTGAAACGGTCGCTGCTCTTGCCCCGGTAGTCGTCGTACTCCGCCCGGTTGTTCAGCACCGTGGCGTTGTACTCGTGAATCAGGTCATTTAACTCCTCATATTCCATCACATTGTCCCGCAGCGCGGCCCATTTCTCCTGGGTGTAGGCGAATTCCGGGCTGCCCGCCAGGGCGCTCATGGGAAATGCAGCCGTCATGAATAAGCTCATGCCCACCGCGCCCACCGCCATGGCCCCGCGTTTCAATCTGTTATCCTTCAAATGTTGTTCCTCCTTACTCATAGCGCAGCGCGTCAATGGGATCAGCCTTGGCCGCCTTGGAAGCCGGGTACAGACCGAAGAAAATGCCCACCACCGCGGAGAATGATACCGCGATAATGATGACGCTGGGCTTCACCACCACCGACATCCCCAGAGCCGCGCCTCCGGCCGTCACCAGGCCCACGCCGATCAGGATGCCGATAATACCGCCGCATGCCGACAGAATAGCCGACTCGGTCAGAAACTGGATCAGCACGTCCCGGGTTCTGGCCCCCAGCGCCTTTCGGATACCGATCTCCCGGGTCCGCTCCGTCACAGACACCAGCATGATGTTCATGATACCGATGCCTCCAACCAGCAGGGAAATGGCTGCGATTCCGCCCACCGCCATGGACATTCCGCCCATCATGGTATCCACGGAGGTCATCTCCTGCATGGCCGTGTACATGTACATATCCTCCGGCTCCCGGCCGTGCATCTTGGCCGCGTAAGCCTTGAACTGCTCAAAGAACAGGTCCAGGTCCACATCGTCCGCCGCGTACACATGGAGCTGGTAAAAATAGTCGTTGGGCCAGGTCAGCAGGGTGTAAGGGATAAACGCCGACCCCTTATCCGAGCTGCCGCCCATCATCAGGGCCTGGAACGCATTCATTTCCTTTCGGTAAACGCCCACCACCGTGAACTCATCGGTGGAACCGTACAGGGTGGTGCGGAAGGTCTTGCCAACGGCATTTTCCACGCCGAAAAGCTTCATTGCGCTGTCCGTGTCCATCACCACGTTCCGCTTGCGGCCCAGGATATCGCCCTCGTTCAGGTAACGGCCGTACACCACGTTCACCGGCTGTACGTCCTGGTAATTGTAATCGATGCCGTTGTAATCAAAATTCACCTTGGTCCGCTTGTGAGTGGCCTCAGCTGAGGTGTAGGCGCTGCTGTCGATGTAGGCGATCTTGTCGCCGAAGGCCTCCTTGGCCCGCTCCATCTCGTCCAGCGTAAAATAGTCGCTCTGGCGCACGTCGTCCACCCAGTAGCCGATGGAAATGTACGCCTGGGTGATTCCCACGTCCTTGTACAGATCCGAAAACATTTTCCGCATGGTATCGCCGATGGACACGATGGAAATAACCGAGCCAATGCCGATGATAATTCCCAGCATGGTCAGGGCGGAGCGCATCTTGTTGGAACGGATGGCGGAAAATGCCATCATCATATTTTCAATCAGCATGTCTCCCCCTCCTCCTGGTGATGATCATTGATCGTATCGCTCAAAAGCTGTCCGTCGCCAAACCGGATGATCCGGTCCGCAAAGGCCGCGATGTCCTCCTCATGGGTAACCACCACCACGGTGGCCCCCTCTTGGTGCAGTTCCCGGAACAGCTCCATAATCTCAATGGACGAGGCCGTATCCAGGTTTCCCGTTGGCTCGTCGGCCAGAATCAGGGGCGGCTGGTTGGCCAGCGCCCTGGCAATGGCAACGCGCTGGCGCTGTCCGCCGGACATCTCGTTGGGCATGTGGCCCAGGCGCTCTCCCAGCCCCACCCGCTCCAACAGCTCCTTTGCCCGCTGCTGCCGCTTGGCCTTCGGCACTCTGGCGTAGGTCATGGGAAGCTCCACATTTTTCAAAGCCGACGTGCGGGAAATCAGGTTGAAGGACTGGAACACAAAGCCGATCTTCCGGTTGCGGATGTCCGACAGCTCATCCGGCGTCATGGAAGCCGTGTCGTGGCCGTCCAGGTAATAATGCCCCAGGGTGGGGCGGTCCAGGCAGCCCAGAATATTCATCAGCGTAGACTTGCCGGAACCGGAATGGCCCATAATCGCCACAAACTCGCCCCGGCCAATGGTCAGGTTGATTTTTTTAAGGCCCAGCACCTTGATGGCGCCGGTGTCGTAAATCTTCACCAGATTTTCCAGGCGCAGCAGCGGCCCGTCCGGGTCGCTGGCGGAGGCCTTCAAAAGGTCCTTCTTCCTTCTGCGTATGTACCGGCCCACAGAACCGCCGATGTAGGGGAGTCCGAGCATAATGCCCCATTTTTTGTTCCCCTCTCCGCCGTTTGAAATCTCGAGGCCGCCGTCCACTTTTTTAAAGCCCCATTTTTTCTTTTTCATAAGGCCTCCTACATCTGCGGCAGAACTGTCACCAGAGCCCCGTCAACCGTCATGGGTCCGGGATTGAGGATGACCTGCATCCCTTCCGTGAACTCTGAGCCGTCCGCGGGAATCACTTCCACGTTCACATCGCCGTCCACGCCAAGGGTCACCGGAATCCTGCGCACCTTCTGCTCCTCCACAACCGCTATGTAAGTCGCCTCGCCGTCGTCGATCAGGGAGGTCACCGGCACCACAAAGGCATCCTCAGACTCCCGGATCAGGATCTCCGCCTTAGCTGTGATCCCTGCGATCAGCTTGGAATTCGAGCCGTCGATTCGAATGGTGGTTGGTATCACGCGCTCCGTGGAGCCGCCGCCCTTCTCCTCGCCGGTGGGGGAAATCTTTATGATCTCGCCCTCAACGGTTTCACCGTCCAGGATGTCAGCGCTGATGACAGCCGTCTGCCCCACCTGCACCTTGCCGATGGAATACTCGCTGATCTTGATCTCCATCTCCAGCTGATCCAGGTTTTCGATGCTGAAAATGGGTTTGTCGTCCTCCACCTTATCCGCGAACTGTCCCACCTTGGAATTCACGCGCACCACGGTTCCGTCGATGGTACTCTTAATCTCCGCGTTCTCCAGCTCTTCCTTCTTCTTTTCCAGGTCGATGGCCGCGTTCTGAACCTGCAGCTCATAGGATGCGTCCGCCGCGCCCCGGCCGTTCACCACGTTGTAGCCCTCTACCTGGCGTTTGGCGTCGTTTAAGGCATTGGCCGACTGCTCCATCTCCACCTGGGAAATGTCCCCGGCCGCGTACAGGGCGCTGTTGCGGTTGTAATCCGCCTGGGCCTTTCTCAAATCCTGGGTGGCCTTCTCGTAACCAAGGGCCTCGCTCTTATCTTTCTCCTGCTTATTCACTACCGCCAGATCGTAGGCGTTCTGGGCCACCTGAAGATCCCGCTCCAAATCCGTCTTATCCAGTACGGCCAGAATCTGATCCTTGGTGACCTTGTCGCCCTCCTTCACATTCATGGTAATGATCTCCGCGTGGATATTGGACACCACGTCCACGCTGTCCGTGCCGGAAATGGGACCGCTGACCGACAGCTTCTCCTTGATGGGCTGGCGCGTCAGGGACATAACGTTCACAGGTACGGCCACCGGCCCCTTCTCTCCCCTGCCACAGCGGGACAGCAGGAATGCAGCGGCTGCCAGAACCACAACCACGGTGATAATCTTGCGCTTTCTGCTGTATCCCTTCCACCGCTCTTTTAAGGAAGGTTTCTCCCCCGAGCGGGCCTTTTTCCTGCGTTTCTTCTTCCGCTTGCCGCTGCCATCGGCCGAATCCTCGTCCGTCATGATTTCCTCCACCTGCCGGTCAATCAACTCCGACTCCGTCAGGTCCTTCTTGTCATACTCGCTATCCATACAAACCTCCTGCTCCCTAAACTGTACCAATCTTATTAGTACGGTTATATCATAAGTATCCTACAAATACAAGCTTGGTAGACAAACTCATCTCATATGTTCACTATTATAAGCGAGATTGTTAAATCTTTCATCTATAAAATCTCTAACATTTTATAAATTAAAGTTAAAGAATTCTTAAAGAATCTGGTGGAATTTGGATATGGACAGACAAAATGAACGGTAGAACAGGCGCTGTTACCGGCAGCCGTTCATTTTACGAAGATTTCTATGTTTCCGGCGGCGGGAATATGTTATTCTGTATAAAGAGATAAATGATAACGCGATTTGAGGGGAATGCGGGAAGGGGACTGTTTAAAAGACATATTCTTTGACAGTCCATCGAGCGGAGGTGTGGAACAATGTTAGAAGAAAAAGACTTACAAGTGTTAAAATTTATGATGGAAACGGTTGTAAACGCCAGGGCTTCTAAAACAGAAACGCTGCTGCTCCAGATGATCCAGGACTTGAAACGGAACGTGGAGGAATTGCATTTGCCAGACGGTCAATACCAAGCAGCGACGATACCGCTGATATTAAAAAGGATCTCGCCAAGGTAAAAAGCGAGATCACTGAAATCCAGCTGGTTCTGGAACATGATCGAGGAGATCGCCTAAAACAGACACGCCAAAAAGCGCCGTTTAACAGACAGTTTCTCCCTCTTCCTTCTGATTGCAATACTCAATTCTTTTCACATCCTTTTTTCGAAAACGGACTTCTTCTGAATCTTTATACTTTGCAACGATCCAATTACCCTTTTGATAACTGGTATCGGCATCCGCTTTCGAAATGACCGTGCCATCACTTAGATAAAAAGTAGCATATTGAAACTCCGTGGTACTTTTATCATCAAAGACAACAAACGCAGATACTTCAATACCCAGGCATAATAGTATGACGATTAAGCTGAGTCCCCTATTCGGCCATCTCCAAAGTACAATCCAAATCATAGCACTTGTTATAAACGGTGTCCAAGCGAACACTTGTGTCATCATAGCCGTATATTTATATGCCTTTTTGTATTTAAATTCCTTTCCCTCCACAAATGGCTTTAAACAAGCATAGCCTAATATCGCATAACTGATTATATTAAAAACCAAATATACCTTCCTTTTGGTATTTGCTGAAAAAGGACTTCGAATCAAATTCATGATTGCGGTAGCAAATAGACTACCTAGAACTAAAATTATCAGTCCCCAGACATAAATATACCAGAAATATTTAATATAGCTGTTTTGCGCTGACATATTTTTTGAACATTTCCAATATTTATCTGCGTCACATAATACCTTAATGGCACCAGGAATCCATCCAACAATAATGACTATAATCGGCACTACACTATTCAGAATATCTCTTTCGATCATTATGTTAAAAAATTCTTCAAAATTCATATGCCCCTCCCCTTTTATCACTAGTATACGACAAAAGGGAGGAGATCGGAAGCTATTCTTTGGAAACCGGCTTCGTTACATAATTTTTGTCCAGATAGATCTGGCAGGAGCCGCCGTAGCGGCCTTCCGTAAATTTTGTAGCGCGGATGGAGTGCACAACACCGGCGGGGATGTACACCGCGCAGGGAGAGGTCAGGTCGTAAACGTCGTCTCCCAGGGTAATCTGAAAATCTACTACGCCCTGATCGCCGAGGATCAGATACATCTCGTCCCCCTCATGTGTATGGGGATTGGCCTTAGGACCGGTGCCCGCTTCCACGATCCCCACCTGGCGCGCAGTTGCCAGAAACAGCGTTGGGCACACCCAGGCGTTGGCTTCCGGCACCAGATCTCCATTCATTAGAATTGGAAAGCCCAGATTCCCAACGGAGCCTTCGTGATCCGGCAGACTCTTCACCCACTGGATATCCCGCACAATCAGATGCTCCGTGTTTTCCAGCTTCATCGGGTGTTCCGGAACCGGTCTGGTCACATAATCCCTGCTTAAGTACACCTGGCAGGAGCCGCCGTAGCAGCCCTCGTCAAACCGGGTGGGGCGGATGGAATGGGGCAGGCCTGCCGGGATATACACCGCACTGGGAGATTCCAGATAGTATACGTCGTCCCCCAGAGTGATGCAGAACTCCACAGCCCCTTTCTCACCAACAATCAGGTACATCTCGTCCGCGTCATGGATGTGAGGGTTGGCCTTGGCCCCGGTCCCCGCAGCCACAATCTCAGACTGACGCCCGGTAATCTGGAATACAGTGGGGCATACCCAGGCCTCAGCCTCCGGCACTAAATCCCCATTCATCAGAATCGGAAATCCCTTTCCGCCCACGGAGCCTTCGTGGTCCGGCAGGGAATCCACCCAGCGGATTCCGTTGATAATCAGATGCTCATACTGTTTCGCCATTTCAATTCTCCTCCTCGTTAAATGTTTCTTGCCACCTCATAGGCGTTCCAGACTGCATACATAATATTGTGAACCTGGCTGGAATCCCCCACATTGTAAATCTCACGGTCCATCCCTTTAACCGCCTCGTACAGACTGTTTTCAGACCGGTAGCCCACGGCCGAGATCACCGTGTCTGCCTCCAGCTCCAGCGTGTTTTCTCCCTGCCGCACCACCGCGGTATTTCCGCAAATGGAGGTAACCGCGGCGCCCTTTAAAATCTTTATTCCGTGGTAATTCATCAGATCCAGCAGCATGGAATAATTCATGAACGGCAGCGCTTTGGGTCCGCCTAAAATCTCCGGCAGCATCTCCACCACGGCCACCTGTTTTCCCTGCTTCGCCAGCCAGAGTCCGGTCTCGCAGCCCACCAGGCCGCCGCCGATCATCACCACCTTGTCTCCGGGCACAACTCTCCCCATCAGCACGTCGTCCGCGCTCACGGCCGCAGCCAGCGCCTCCTGGCGCAGCTTGACCGGTACGGACCCGGTTGCAATGACAACCGTGTCCGCCGGGAACTGCTCCACCTCTGTAGCGTTCATCTCCTGCTCCAGGCGCACCTCCACGCCCAGAAGCTCCAGCTGACGCTCGTACCAGCGCACCAGCTGATGGTCGTAGCGCTTGAATTCCGGCACGCCGCCGGGAATCAGATTTCCGCCGAGACGCGCCAACTTCTCGCAGAGTATGACCTTGTGGCCCCGCTCAGCCGCCACCCGGGCGCACTCGCAGCCCGCTACGCCTCCTCCTACAATTAGTACGGTTTTTTGCTTTGGCGCAGGCGTAATCCCATAGATCGCTTCCCGCCCGCAGGCCGGATTCACCGCGCAGGACACCGGTCCTCTGGAAATACGGCCCAGACAGCCCTCGTGGCAGCCCAGACATGGACGGACCTCATCCAGACGGCCTCTGCGCAGCTTCTCCGGATAGTCCGCATCCGCCAGCAGCTGGCGTCCATACTCCACAATATCGCAGGATTTCCCCAGTGCCTCCACGGCAATGTCCGGATTCTCCATCCGGCCCGCCAGAATAATCGGCACATCCACCTCTTTTTTCAGAATTTCGCCAAAGGGGCGGTACATCCCTTCCTCCTCAAAATACATGGGCGGATGATTCCAATACCATGAGTCGTAGGTGCCCGCGTCCACGTTCAGGGCGTCATATCCGGCAGCTGTCAGGATCTTCGCAGCCTGGATTCCCTCCTCGATATCGCGGCCGGCCTCCTGATAGGTCTCCCCCGGAAGCGCTCCCCGGCGCAGTCCCTTCATACAGCTCTTTAAGCTGAACCGTAGTGATACCGGGAAATCCGGTCCGCAGGCCTGCTTGATCCCTCTGACAATATCTGTGGCAAAACGCAGCCTGTTCTCCAGACTTCCTCCGTACTCATCCTCACGGTGGTTGTACAACGCGATGGCGAACTGGTCCAACAGATACCCTTCATGAACCGCATGAATCTCCACACCGTCAAAACCGGCCCGTTTGGCGATAACCGCCCCCTTCACAAAATCCCCCGTATACTGCCGGATTTCCTCCTTCGTCATCTCCCGATGCAGGAGCGACGGATCAAAACGGTTTTCCTGAACCGACGGAGCGATATAGTTCTGAACCATCCCAGGCATGGTGCTTCTGCCGGCGTTGGCCGTCATCTGAAGAAATATCTTCGCCCCATACGCATGAATCCGCTCATTCATCTGGTTTCCGTTATGTACAAATGCCTTGGGATTTTTGGTAACGCAGGGAATCCCGGGGGATCCGATCCCCTCCACGTCCACATTAACCGTACAGACCCCCGTTATAATCAGGCCGATCCCGCCCTTCGCCCGTTCCACGTAATAATCCTGGAGCCTTTGGTTGAAGGCGAAATGAGGATCCGCATAGCCGATCGGGCCCATGGGAGCCATTGCCATCTTGTTCTTCAGCTTTAATTTGCCGATATACGCCGGTTCAAATAAAGCCGCATACTTGGTATTCATATTCCATTCTCCTTTCACATATCAATGTTCGCCGAACATGTTATCTGAAATGAAGTTTAACAGATCCACGGTAAAATGTCAACGCGCTTCCCTTGTTTTTTTCAACATTTTATACTAAAATAGCCCATAAGCGCTGTTTGCCCACCACAAAAACGGAGGATGGAAAATGGAATTAACCAACCGGCAGAAACAAGCCATGACCACAAAACGAAAACTGCTGTATACCGCGTACGAACTGATCCGCGAGCAGGGTTACCCTGCTCTGACCATCCGCAGGCTCTGTGAAAAAAGTGGGGTTTCCACCGGGGCGTTCTATCACCACTACTCCTCCAAGGAGGATCTGATCGCTCAGGGTTTCGCCTCCTACGACGTGGGTTTGACGGAATTTTTAGAATCCTATGAAGAGCCTGATCCAGTGAAGGCCATCCGCCACATCGTGCTGAGTCTGAACCAGTATATCTATGATAACGGGGCCCAGTTCGCCAAGGAGCTTTACATCTCCCAGCTCTCCATCAAAGACAGCTACATCACCCGCAAGGACCGTTCCTACTATCTGGCGGTTCTGAACTATGTGGAGCAGGCCATGGATCAAGGCCTCTTCCATTCCACCATGAACGCCGGTGGGATCACGGACTTTCTTCTGCGTGTGGGACGGGGCACGATTCTGGACTGGTGCCTCCACGACTACGCCTACGACCTGATGGAACAGTCTGCCAGGGACCTGGATTTTCTATTGGACAACCTCACCGCAGGGCGGGGCTGACGACCGGCTTTGTTTTTCTTCCGTACCGCGTTGCAGCCTCCTGCTGCCATACCAAAAGGCCGGGATAAGCATGAGTTTTCCACATCTCTCATGCTTATCCCGGCCTCTGTTACTTTAGCGCCGGATATCGCCGTTCACCTCTTCCGTATCATCGTTTTTTACGTTTTTTATGTTTTTCTACGATTCCGCCGCCCCAATCGCCGCCTTAAGCCTCCGCGCCATCTCGTCCACATCTTCCTTCTCAATCACTAACGGCGGCACAAACCGGATCACATTGGCTCCGGCCGAGATCAGGATCAGTTTCTGGCCCAGCAGCGCCTCCTGCACCACCGGCCCCACGGGCACGGTGAACTCCAGGCCCTGGATCAGGCCCAGACCGCGGTGGTCCTTCACCAGCGGGCACTCCGCCGCCAGTTTTTCCAGCGTATCCCACAGATACCCGCCGATCTCCCTCACATGCTCCACGATCCTGCGCTCTGCAAACAGGTCCAGCACCTTGGCCGCGGCCGCGGTCACCAGCGGGTTGCCGCCGTAGGTGGTTCCGTGGTCCCCGGGCACCATGGCCGCGGCGGCCGGACCGCAGGCCAGAAACGCGCCCACGGGCATGCCGTTGCCCAGGGCCTTGGCTACGGTCATCACGTCCGGCTTGACCCCGTAGCCCTGCCAGGCGAACATGTGGCCGGTCCGTCCCATGCCGCACTGGATCTCATCCAAAATCATCAGCAGGCCGTGCTGGTCGCACAGGGCGCGCACGCCCTTTAAAAATTCCTCCGTGGCCGGATAGATGCCACCCTCGCCCTGAACGGTCTCCAGAATCACGGCGCAGGTTTTCTCATTGATCAGCGCTTCCACGCTGTCCAGATTGTTAAACTCCGCGAATTTGATCCCCGGAATCAGGGGCCTAAAAGGCTCCTGGTAATGGGCATTCCCAGTTACGGATAAGGCCCCCAGGCTGCGGCCGTGGAAGGAGTGGTTCATGGCGATGATCTCCCCGGTCATATCCGGTTCCCAATCCTCGCAGCCGTCGGCCCCGTCCCCCATAGCCTCGTGGAGCTTATTATAATGGTAGCGCTTTGCAATTTTCAGCGCGCCCTCGATGGCCTCGGTGCCGCTGTTGGTAAAAAAAACCTTATCCATTTGCGATACCGCCAGCAGTTTTTCCCCTGCGTCGGCCGACGGCGCATTGTAAAACAGGTTGGATATGTGGGTAAGCTGATCCACCTGCGCCTTCACCGCCTGATTAAACGCCTCGTCCCCGTAGCCCAGTCCCATGACCGCGATGCCCGCGCCGAAATCCAGATAGGCGTTTCCCTCGCTGTCGTATAAGGTCACGCCCTTTCCATGGTCAAATACCACGGGATAGCGGTTGTATGTTTTGTAGAGCACCCGCTCCGCCTGATCGATTACCTTCTGGTCAGCCATGATAAAACCTCTCTTCCTCCGCGGAGTTGAAAATCGCGGTGCCGATTCCTTTGTCCGTGAATATTTCCAGCAGCAGACAGTGGGGGATTCGCCCATCCAGGATATGGACCCGGGAAACGCCGCTTCGGATGGCGTCGATGCAGTTTTGCAGCTTTGGCAGCATCCCGCCTCCCAGGGTGCCGCTGTCCACAAAAGCCTGGGCCTCGTCCACGGTCATCTCCGAGAGCAGGGATTCCTTGTCGTTAAAATCCCGGTAAACGCCCTCCACGTCCGTCAAAAATGCCAACTTTTCCGCCTTCATGGCGGTAGCTACTGCGCAGGCCGCGTCGTCGGCGTTGATGTTATAGGTTTTAAACTCCTCGTCAAAGCCCGTGGGGCAGATGATGGGCAGGAAATCCTTCTCCAGTAGATCGTAGATGATCTGGGGATCCACCTCCGTCACCTCGCCCACATAGCCGATGTCCTCGCCGCCGGAGTATTTCTTCTTACAGCGCAGCATCATGCCGTCCTTGCCGCTGATACCGACGGCCTTCACACCCAGTTCATTTACCAGCTGCACCAGGCTCTTGTTCACCTTATTGAGCACCATCTCCGCGATCTCCATGGTAGGCTCGTCGGTCACCCGCAGGCCGCCCACAAAATGGGGTTCCATGCCTACCTTGCCCACCCAGCGGCTGATCTCCTTGCCGCCTCCGTGGACGATAATGGGCTTGAAGCCCACCAGCTTTAACAGCACCACGTCCTGGATGACCTGCTTTTTTAAGTTCTCATCCACCATGGCGCTTCCGCCGTATTTGACCACCACGATCTTCCGATTGAAACGCTGTATGTACGGCAGGGCTTCGATGAGCACCGCCGCCTTGTGCATAATTCCCGGCTCCAGTTCCATTTTCATCCTCCTCATTATGAGCGGTAATCCGCGTTGATTTTCACATAGTCAAAGGTCAGGTCGCAGCCCCAGGCCGTGGCCGTTGCCCCGCCCATTTTCACATCCGCCACCGCCGTCACATGGGGCTGGGACAGGATGTTTGTGGCCTGCTCCTCGCTGTAGTCCACGGCCACGCCGTCCTTTATGATCTGCATGCTGCCCGCGGCGCTCTCAAAGTATAGGTCCACCCGCTCCGGGTCGAACTGAGCGCCGGAGTAGCCCATGGCGCAGAGGATACGCCCCCAGTTGGCGTCGTGGCCAAAGATGGCTGCCTTGGTCAGGCTGGAAGTGATCACGGATTTGGCCAATACTTTGGCCTGCTCTTTGGTGTCCGCGCCCACGATTTTCACCTCAAACAGCGCCGTGCAGCCCTCGCCGTCCCCAGCCATCTTTTTCGCAAGAGTCTCGTTGATGTAGTTCAGTGCCTGACAGAAAACGGCGTAGTCCTCATTTTTCTCAGTGATCACCGGATTCCCGGCCATGCCGTTGGCCAGCAGCAGCACCGTGTCGTTGGTGGAGGTGTCGCCGTCCACGGAGATCATGTTATAAGTGTCCTGGACGTCCGTACTCAGGGCCTGCTGGAGCAGCTCCTTGGAAATGGCCGCGTCCGTGGTCACGAAGCTGAGCATGGTGCACATGTTGGGGTGGATCATACCTGAACCCTTGCACATGCCGCCCATTTTCACCGTGACGCCGCCGAGCTCGAATTCCACGGCGACCTCCTTGTGTTTGGTGTCCGTGGTCATGATGGCCTTGGCCGCCTTTGTGCTGCTCTCCTCCCCGCCACAGAGCAGCGGGGCCATGGCGTGGATTCCCGCCTCGATGCGGTCCATGGGCAGCTGCATGCCGATCACGCCGGTGGAGGCCACCAGCACGCTGTCCTCCGGCACGCCCAGGGCCGCCGCGCAGGCCCCTGCTGTTTGGCCGCAGTATTCCATGCCTTCCTTCCCGGTGCAGGCGTTGGCGATGCCTGCGTTGACCACCACGGCTCTGGCGGCCGCACCGCCGTATACCTGGTTTTTATCCCATTTGACAGGGGCGGCCTGCACCAGGTTGGTGGTAAAGGTGCCCGCGGACACACAGTCCGCCTCGCTGTAGATCATCGCCATGTCCGGGCGGTCCTTGTATTTGATTCCCGCAGCGGTGGAAGCCGCCTTGAATCCCTTTGCCGCCGTTACGCCGCCGGGTATTTTCCTAATCTCTCCCATTTTTTTCCATCCCTTTCAATCTGCTCTACCGGACGAACCGGGTGATATTTTCCTCATTTAAAATGAACTCGTAGCTGTTGATGTCCCCGCGCTCCACCCAGCCGATGCCCTTCCAGAAGGCGTTTCCCACCTGGTTTTGCTTGAAGGCGATCAGGCTGATCTTGCTGACGCCCTCTTTCTGGAGCGCCTCCATGGCCGCCCGCACCATGCGGTAGCCGATGCCGTGCTTGCGGTAGCCGTTTGCCACGCAGACGTGATAAAAGCAGCCGGTGCGGCCGTCGTGGCCGCAGAGGATGTTTCCAATGATCCGGCCGTTCTGCACCGCCACCACGCTGTTGGTGGGATTGCGCCGCAGAAAACGCTCCACGCCCTCCCTGGAGTCGTCCACCGTGCGGATGCCAAAACCCTTAATCTCTGTCCACAGCTCATATACCTGCCCGTAATCCTCAATGGTCATCTCCCGGATGATCACGTCCATTGTTCCTGCCATTTTAAAATCCTCGTTCCTTGTATCATTTTGTACGGTACGGGAGGCGTGGTGGCTTGCGGGGCCTGGAGGCCGTATCTCTTGCGCCCGGCGGGGTCACTTCTGCCCTGCGCCTGCCACGGCCGCCTCTGCGCTGCACCTGGCGGGGTCACCCCCGCCGTTCCCTTCTACGGGAACATCGGCACCTGCCTGAGCCCCGTATGTTCCGCCAGCCCAAACATCAGGTTCATATTTTGTATCGCCTGGCCAGCCGCGCCCTTCACCATATTGTCGATGGCGCCCATCATCACCACCCGGTTGGTCCTGGAGTCCAGTTTAAAGTTCACGTCCGCAAAGTTGCTGCCCTCCACCCAGCGCGTCTGAGGCACAACGCCGGGTTTCAGCAGGCGGACGAAATATTCCTTCTGATAATACTTCTCGTAGGCGGCCCGCAGCTCCTCCTCCGAGGCATTTCCCGTCAGGGAGGCGTAGGCTGTCACCAGGATTCCCCGGTTCATGGGAACCAGATGTGGGGTAAAGCTGACGGTCACCGGCTTTCCTGCCGCATAGGAAAGCTGTTCCTCAATCTCCGGCGTGTGCCGGTGCACGCCCACCCCGTAGGCCTTGATATTCTCATTGACCTCGCAGTAGAGACTGTCCACCTTGGCCCCGCGCCCCGCGCCGGAGGTACCCGATTTGGCGTCGATGATCAGGGTATTGGGATCGATCAGCCCTTCCTTCACCAGCGGGTACACCGACAGGAAGGAACAGGTGGGGAAACATCCCGGGTTGGCGATCAGTCTGGCCGACTTCACCAGATCCCGGTTCACCTCCGGCAGCCCGTAGACCGCCTCGCCGATGAACTGAGGAGAGGCGTGTTTCAGCTTATACCACTGCTCGTACACGCCCACGTCCTTGATCCGGAAATCCGCGCTGAGGTCGATGACTTTCACCTTTGACAGGATTTCCTCATCCACCAGGGATGCGCAGAGCCCCTGGGGCGTGGCCGTGAATACCACGTCCACCAGACCGGCCAGTTCCTTCATATTATCATCCATACAGTTTTCGTCCACCAACTGGAACATGTTGGCGTAAACCGAAGCATAGTCCTGGCCGATATAACTTCTGGAGCCGTACCATTTAATTTCCACATCCTCCCGCTGAAGCAGGAGCCGTACCAGCTCGCCGCCCGCATATCCAGTGGAACCGATGATACCAACTTTGATCATAATCTCTTCCTCACCTTCATAATTAATCTGTTTCCGGCTCGCCGCCGTCCTGTTGACGGCAGCCCCAATAACCGCTGCCGGAAGCATTTTCCAGTCCCATCAAAGGTCCGGGGCTGATGTCATGTTCATAATTATACACACCAAATGAATAATATGCAACATTTTTGTAAATTTAATTTTTCCTATTGCATTTTTTTAAATTGTGGTGTATATTTATGAAAGTCAAATCACACACAAGTGAAAAAAATATAAATGATCGATTCAGGAGGGTATTTATGATGAAAGAGAAAGTGATTTTAGCATATTCCGGTGGGCTTGACACCACCACCATCATCCCGTGGTTAAAGGAAAATTTCGGCTATGAGGTGGTCTGCTGCTGTATCGACTGCGGTCAGGGCAGCGAGCTGGACGGACTGGATGAGCGGGCAAAGCTGTCCGGCGCTTCTAAATTATACATCGAAGATCTGGTGGACGATTTCTGCGACAACTATATCGTGCCCTGTGTGATGGCCAACGCTGTTTACGAGAACAAGTACCTGCTGGGAACCTCCATGGCCCGTCCCGCCATCGCCAAGTGCCTGGTGGACATCGCCCGCAAGGAGGGCGCCACCGCCATCTGTCACGGCGCCACCGGCAAGGGTAACGACCAGATCCGCTTCGAGCTGGCAATCAAGGCCCTGGCTCCCGATTTAAAGATCATCGCTCCCTGGCGTATGACCGACGTGTGGACCTTAAAGTCCCGGGACGACGAGATCGAATACTGTAAGCAGCACGGCATCGACCTGCCCTTCTCCATGGACAGCAGCTACAGCCGCGACCGCAACTTATGGCACATCAGCCATGAGGGCCTGGAACTGGAGAATCCGTCCCTGGAGCCCAACTACGACCATTTGCTGATGATGAGCGTGCGCCCGGAGAAAGCGCCGGACGAAGGCGAGTACGTGACCATCACATTTGAGGAGGGCGTACCCACCTCCGTGAACGGCAAGTCCATGAAGGTTTCCGACGTGATCCGCACCCTGAACGAGCTGGGCGGCAAGCACGGCATCGGAATCGTGGATATTGTGGAGAACCGCGTGGTGGGCATGAAGTCCCGCGGAATCTACGAGACTCCCGGCGGCACCATCCTGATGGAGGCCCACATGCAGCTGGAGGAGCTGGTATTAGACCGCGCCACCATGGACGCCAAGAAGGACATGGCCAACAAGCTGTCCCAGATCGTCTACGAGGGCAAATGGTTCACCCCCCTGCGGGAGGCTGTGCAGGCGTTTGTGGAGTCCACCCAGAAGTATGTGACCGGCACCGTGAAGTTCAAACTGTACAAGGGCAACATCATCAAGGCCGGGACTATCTCCCCCTACTCCCTTTACAGCGAGTCCCTGGCATCCTTCACCACCGGCGACCTGTACGACCACCACGACGCGGACGGCTTCATCACCCTGTTCGGCCTGCCCTTAAAGGTGCGCGCCATGAAGATGGCGGAGCTGGAGGAAGCCAAGAAGTCCGGAAAGAAGATCGACGCCTCCTACGCTGGTTAATTATGCGTTAATATGCATACCCCTGAATCAATAATTATAAATACAATTCCGCATAAAGCGGCATAAAGCACCGCCCTGTCAAGCAGCCTCACGGCATTTACAGGGCGGTATTTTTGCGGTATAAAAACGTGATCCCCTCCCATAGGCGGGGCGCAGCGTACTGCCGGTGGATGGCGCTCACAACCGCACGCTCCACCTCCATTTCCGGGTAAGACCCAGATTGTAGCGGGGCCGTTCCTCGCCGAACCACCGGTAACGCAGGCAGTCGTCCAGCACAATCCCGGCCAGGCTCACGGGCAGCCACAGGGCGCTGTATTTGAGGCTGACCTGCCCCAAAATGTTCCAGGGCAGGTCGCTGTAGTCCCACACCTGCCAGCCCAGCATAAGGTTTACAACACAGCCGGTGAAAAATTCCAGCGCCGTGATCAATAGCACGCCAACGGCCACCTGTTCCCACAGCGGCATATCCCAGGGCATTACCTCATTGATCAGCCCCAATCCGATAAAGCACAATCCGCCCAGCACAAACATGGTCCAGTGGCTGCGCCCCCGCCAGGCCAGCTCCAACAGCACATACACCGCCCCGCCCACATCCATCAGCACCAGATACTTATTCAACAGCCGGTGTCCCATCTCCCGTCCCCCGAATTTCTTCTCTCTGTTAAAGATATGCACATCCCTCCCCGATCTGTCCACCGTTTGAACGGCAGCGCTCATTCCCGGAAATGCCCTTTGCTGCGTCCTTCCCTGCTCTTTTCCCGGATTTTCGTTTCCTTTACGGCCAAAATTTAACAGCAATATCATAGTTCCATCACATTTTCATCACAATTCAGGGCTAAAACTAACTCTTGATATGATGCCGGCTCAACGGCAGAATACGGCAATCTGACAGACAGGAGGAGAGTACCATTGATTGAAGTGAAAGATCTTGTTAAATCTTACGGAGGACATATGGCGGTGGATCATTTAAGCTTTACGGTCCGGGACGGCCAGATTTACGGCTTTCTCGGCCCCAACGGAGCCGGAAAATCCACCACCATGAACATTATGACCGGTTATCTGGGCGCCACCTCGGGCGAGGTGCTGATCAACGGCCACAACATTCTGGAGGAACCGGAGGCCGCTAAATCCGGCATCGGCTATCTTCCGGAGATCCCGCCCCTCTACACCGACATGACGGTGCGGGAATATCTGGATTTCGCCGCCAGCCTCAAAAAAATCCCCAGGGCTTCCCGGTCGGAGGCTGTGGCGGAGGTCATGGAGTTAGTCAAGGTCGCGGACGTCAGCGGGCGGCTGATCAAAAACCTCTCAAAAGGCTACCGGCAACGGGTGGGCATGGCCCAGGCGATTTTAGGAAAGCCCCAGGTGATCATTCTGGATGAACCCACCGTGGGTCTGGACCCCAAACAGATCATCGAGATACGGGATATGATCCGCGGCCTGGGCAAAAAGCACACGGTCATCCTCAGCTCCCACATCCTGTCCGAGGTCAGCGCGGTCTGCGATCACATCCTTATCATCAACCGCGGCAAGCTGATCGCCAGCGACACCCCGGAAAACCTGGAGCGGCAGATGGCCGGAGCCGGGGGAATGAACCTGTCCGTCAAAGGCTCCGCAGAGGATGTCCGCGCCGCTCTGGAAACCGTGCCGCAGATTTCCGGCATCCATTTTCTGGAATCAGGCGAGGCGGGCGTCTGCCAGGTATCCCTGGACTACGCCGGGGCGGCAAACGGGGAGGTGGAGGCGGCCTCCGGGGAACCGTCCCCCTCCCGCGACGTCCGGGAGGCCGTATTCTACGCCTGCGCGGACCGCAGGCTTCCCATTCTCGCCATGGTGCCGGTTCACGCCTCCCTGGAGGAAGTATTCCTGGAGCTGACAGAGGACGAAAAACAGACAAGACAGGAGGACTGCGAACATGAGAGCGATCTATAAGCGCGAGCTGAAATCTTATTTTTATTCCATGACCGGGTATGTGTTCATCGCCTTTGTCACCATGTTCATCGGCATCTATTTTATGGCCACCAACATGCTGGGCGGATATCCCTACTTTTCCTACACCCTGGGAGCGATCCTGATTATCCTGCTCATCGCCATTCCGGTGCTGACTATGAAGAGCATGTCCGAGGAGCACCACTCCCGCACGGACCAGCTGCTCCTCACCTCCCCCGTCTCCCTCTGGAGCGTTGTCATGGGTAAATACCTCTCCATGGTCACCGTGTTCGCTATTCCCATGGCCATCTCCTGCCTCTGTCCTCTGATCATCAAGGCCAGCGGCACCGCCTATCTGGCCGAGGACTACGGCGCGATCCTGACCTTCTTCCTGCTGGGCTGCGTTTACATCGCCATCGGACTGTTTATCTCCTCCCTGACGGAGAGCCAGCTCATCGCGGCCGCCGGAACCTTCGGCGTGCTGCTGCTTCTCACCCTGTGGCCCAATCTGATCAGCTTCATCCCCACATCGGCCCGGGACTCCCTCATCGGGCTTCTGCTGCTGCTGACCCTGCTGGCCTTTGTGCTGTACCGCCTTACCGGCTGCGCTCCCCTGTCTTTTGGCCTGGAAGCCGTCGGAGCGGCGGCGCTGGCAGCCGTCTACTTTTACAAGAAATCCCTGTTAGACCGGGCGCTGACCCATCTGCTGGGCAAGATCGTGTTGGCGGATGTGTTCAACACAGTGGTAAACGACCATATCCTGGATCTGGGCGGACTGCTCTATTATGTGAGCGCAGCCTTCATCATGCTGTTTTTGACCGTACAGACCATTGAAAAGCGCAGATGGAGCTAACCGTGATACATTTCATAGCAGCAGGAGGCAGAATATGAACAAAAATCTTAAAAAGGGCGGCATTGTGGCCATTTTCACCGTCATCGTCATCGCCGCCGTCATTGTGGTCAACCTGATCGCAGGCACCGTACCGGCCAAATACCGCAGGCTGGACCTGAGCACCAACCAGATTTTTTCCCTGAGCGGCACCACCAGGGATCTGCTTGGCGGTCTGACGAAAGATGTAAACATTTATATCGTGGGCGACCCCGACCGCATCGACGAGCGTATCACCCACTTTGCCGGGCTGTACGCGGACCTCTCGGACCATGTCACCGTTGAGGTCAAGGATCCGGTGCTTCACCCGGATGTTCTGAGCACGCTGAACACGGAGGCGAATACCGTGCTGGTCAGCTGCCCCGACACAGGTAAGACGCAATCGATTCCATTTACGGATATTATCCAAATAGATTTAATGGCTTATTACCAGTATCAGCAGTACAAGGAATCTTCCTTTGACGGGGAAGGACAGCTCACCAGCGCCATCTCCTACGTGGCAAATGACACGGAGACCAACATATACCAACTGAGCGGCCACAAGGAATCCACACTCCCGGACATGGTAACGGACGCCCTGAAAAAATCCAACATGCAGGTCCACGACTTAAATCTGCTCACGGAAGGGGCCATCCCCGGGGACTGTGAGCTGCTGTTGATCAACAACCCGCAGACCGACCTGGCGGTGGATGAAAAGGACATGATTTCCGGCTATCTGAAGCAGGGCGGACACGTGCTGATCCTCACCGGCTACACAGAGTCCGGAAATCCCAACTTAAGCTCCCTGTGCGCGGATTACGGACTGGAGCTGAAAAATGGATATGTGGCGGACACGGCGCCGGGACAATACTACAACAACAATCCGTTTCTCTTCTTCCCGGAGTACGAGTTCTCCGGCGGCATGCTGACCGGAATCACCAGCAAGGATCCGGCCCTGCTGCTAAATCCCTCGGGTATGACCGTCTCGGAGAATCTGCGTGACGGACTGACCGTAGCCCCGTTTCTGACCACCACGGACAGCGGTATTTTTGTGGATCCGGCCACCCAGGAGCAGACCCCCGGAACCTATGTGCTGGGAGCCACCGCCACGGAGCCGGCCATAACTTCCGAAGATTCCCAGGCCGCCACAGCCTCCCAGGCTCAGGCCCAGTCCCAGGACGGTGAAACGGAGCCGGAAGCCACCCTGACGGTGATCACCGCGCCGTCCCTGATCGACGGTTCGCTGCTGCAGCAGTTCCCCAGCATCACCAACCTGACCATTTTTATGAACGCCGCTTCCCACAACATTTCCCAGGCCGTGAATCTGTCCATACCGGCCAAGAGCCTGGAGGTTACCTACAATATGATCACCGCGGGCGGACTCTGGAGCGCGCTGTTTATCATCGTGATCCCGGTCATCTTCCTGATCGCAGGCTTCGTGATCTGGATGAAACGGCGGAAACTGTAAGGAGGCATTTCCATGAGTCAATCTAAAAAAATCTCATTTGCGGCAGCAGCGCTTCTGGTGCTGTGCGCCGCCTACGCCGGGCTGACCTGGCAGCAGAAACAGAGTGCGGGCCGCGCGCTCCAGGAAGCCGAGAGCGCCCGCGTCTATGTGACGGATTTTGGGGATGTCACCGGGATTGCCATCGAAAATGGAGACGCAAGGCTGGATTTCGTGGAGGACAACGGCACCTGGTACTATGCTCAGGACCGGGACTGCCCGATCCGCCAAACCACACTCACCAACCTGGCCGATCAGCTGGCCGCCCTGCCCGCCACCCGCAAACTGGAAAATGCGGATGAGTTGGCTTCTTACGGGCTTGCCGATCCGAAGATCCGCTTTGAGATCACAACCGGCCAGCAAACCCCTGCCACACTGCTGATCGGCAATCAGGTGAAGGCCGCCGGATCCTCGGATATCGATCAGGCGCCGGAAGAATACTACGCCTGCATCTCCGGCGGAAGCCAAGTTTACACCATCGATTCCTCCCTTGCGGAAACCGCCGGCAAGGGGCTGTACGACTTCATCCAGACCGAATCCCTGCCCACCGTTTCCGGCGCGGATATCCGGGATATCGCGATTACAAAGGGAGAAACCACCAGCCATTTCGTGAAAAAAGAGGTGGACGGACAGGGAAATATCGCCTGGTACCGAGACACCGCCGACACGGAGGCCAACCGGCTGCCCGACAACTCCCAGCTAAACAACCTGGCGCAGGCGGTCAGCGGGCTCTCCATCCGGTCCTGCGTCAACTATAACGCCACCGACGAGGAGCTGGGAAGCTACGGTCTGGAGACTCCGGTCATGACGCTGACCTGGACCTGCCGGAAGGACGGCAAGGATATCACCACCACGCTGCTGATCGGAAGCATGAACCCGGAGGGAACCGGGTATTACGTGAAGCTTAAGGACTCAAAGGCGGTGAATCTGGCGGGCAAAGAGAATGTGGATAAGGTTTTAAACGCAGAATATTGAGTTTAAGGTAACAGTTCAGACGGCAGGAAAATTGGCGCGGTAAGCCGCGTCAAGCTCGCTTGTAAGCGGGTTTCCACGCCAATTTTCACATCGGATGGACATCCGATGCTTCTTGACCGGTCTTTTTCGGTCAAGAAGATAAGCCGTCTGAATTGTTACCGTTTAAGCGCTCCGGCAGCGGTTCTTCCGCGGGAGGGAGCGCAGCAGAAAAGCGGACATGTCACGTCCGCTTTTTTGCTGTCTTTTGGAAAATGGAAGGGGCGCCGGTCAGCTGCTCCTGCTCTCAATTCCGGCCAGACAGACCTGCAGGGCGTCCGCCAGCATGCCGATGTGGATGCCGTCCACAAAGGAGTGATGGACCTGAACGGAAAACGGCAGATAGGTACGCCCATCCCGTATGTAATATTTTCCCCAGTCAAAAAGAGGGGTTGCGTTGTCCTTTCTCCCCGAATCCGTATGGGAAATGTGGGTAAAGCTGACCCAGGGAAATGGTGAAAACTGGTAAATATCGTTGCCCATCGGCCCGGTAAAATATTCCTTCTGGTTTTCGGTTGTCTCCTTCGCCAGGGCGGCGTATTCTTCCAGCGTGTCCCGCATGGGCACATTGACCACCTTGAACAGTCCCGTTTCCCGGTTCAGGTAAGTGAAGGACGTGTTGATCACGTCAAATACCGCCGGTTTCCCGTCCACAAAGCGGCAGCGGAACGCCTCGATCTGGTTCGCGCATCTGGTAACGGCGTAAACCAGCGAAAATGTAAAGGAATAGCCCCGCTCCCTGACCCATTCGGGAAACCCTGTGATATCCAGATCAAAGGTAACGCTGTACTGGGGCTGGGCGCTGTCTTTGAATACCTGGTAATGCATCGCCCGGTCCCACGTGGTTAAGTCAATCCATCTCATATCTGATTCCTCCTGTTTGCAGTATGACATCCTATGGTTATATTCAGTTTATTGCAAAATACATACGATGTCAATATGACATATGATGTCTTTCAAAAAACAATCGCCCGAAAGCTATGCCAGCAGCCCACTGCATTCAATAAGATGGCCAGCGATGCAGGCACGCCGTAAAAGTGCCGTAAAAGCTCCATAAAAGCTGTTAAAATTCCCGCGTCCGCCTTCGCATCCGCCATCTCCTTCGCCAAACAGTTGCACGCTCATACCGGCTCTGGTAAACTCTAATCAAAAGGTCTTGGGCCGCCCCGGAACGCAACTTTAAATACCCCCGGCGGCGGAAATCCGGTTTCTTACAATGAAAGGAAAAATCGTGAACATTGAAACAGAACGTTTAGAGCTTGTGGCGCTGACGCCCACACAGCTGGAATGGTGGTTAAACGACTGCCACCGGCTAGAATGTGAATTGAATTGTCTGTACCGCGCAGAACCCATGGAGGGCTTGTTTCGCCAGATCGTAGCCGGGCAGCTGGCCGCAGCAGAGAGGGATCCCGGGCACTACGTCTGGCATAGCTTCTGGTTTTTGATCCGCAAATCGGACCGCACGGTGGTCGGCTCCGCGGATTTCAAGGACCTGCCGGACAGCGGCGGCCTGGTGGAGATCGGCTACGGCCTCGGCAGGGAATACGAGGGCCGGGGCTATATGACGGAAGCGGTCCGCGCCATGTGCAGATGGGCCATATCCCAGGACAATGTGCGCCATGTGACGGCGGAGACCGGTCTGGACGGCCTGGCCTCCCAGAAGCTTTTGCAGCGCTGCGGCTTTACGGAATGGAAACGTGGCGAAACCCTGTGGTGGATCCTGTGACCTGCGGCATTTGGCGGGTTTGTGGACATTGACCGCCGGGCGGGTGGACTACTGAATCCCCAGCTCCCGGATCGCGTGCAGAATATGGATCTTCATCGCGCTGCGGGCGCCCTCGGCGTCCCGCTGGGAAAGAAATTCCATGATCAGCCGGTGATCGGCAACCGTGTCCTGGACCGCCTGCCCGCCCTGGACCGAAAGCGCCACCCCCTTGGAAATGGCCTGGTAGAGAATGGGCATCAGCTTGTTCATAAACTCGTTGTGAGTGGCCTGGGCGATGGATTTGTGAAAAGCCTGCTCCTGCTGCGTGCGGTCGCTGCCCTCCCGGATGGCTTCCTCAATTCTGCGCCCGCACTCCAGAATCCGTTTGATCTCCCCGTCCGTTCCGCGTATCGCGGCCAGGTACGCCGCCTCGGGCTCAAATATCAGGCGCATCTCGTAGAGATCCCCGGCATCGGCCTTCACGTCGGAGAGCGGTCCCAGGATCTCCTCCCCCTGCCGGGCTTTTTCCGTGACAAATGTGCCGTTCCCGCGGCGGATCTCCAGCACGCCGTAAGCCACCAGGATTCTCACCGCCTCCCGCAGCGTCGTCCTGCTGACGTTCAGCTCATGGGCCAGCTCCGTCTCGTTTGGCAGCTTGTCTCCCGCTCCAAAGCGTTTTTCGATGGTTATCATCGACATGATATTATCCGCCACATCCTGAGACAGCATTTTACTCCCCGCCATGAAATCACCTCCGTAAATTGATATGACCGCCGCATCGTCCGGACAGCCGTTTTGCCGGGCGGGCCGCCGCCAGCCCGGTTCACTCTTGTGCCAGACACCTCTCTCCTTCTCCCCAGGCCACCTCTCCCGTCCCAGCCACCTCTCCCGTCCCAGCCGCCTCTCCCGCGCCAGGCCACCGCTCCCGCGTCCCAGCCGCCTCTCCCGCGCCCAAAGTGTCCTGGCGTTCCTGCTCCCCCGTCACGTCTGCCCGTTCACGGCTCCCGCCTTCTCATAAAGCACAAAATGATTCCTCTGAAATTCCAGCAGCCCTTCCGTCTTCATCTTACTCAGCTCATTGGACATGGCGCTCCGGTCCACGCCCAGATAGCGGGCCAGCTCCTGACGGCTGTGAGGGATGTCAAAATCCCGTCCGCCGCAGGCCACCGCCTGCTGGGAGAGATAGGACAGCAGCTTGTCCCGGGTGGTCTTGCGGGACATGTGCTCCAGCTTGTTCTCCAGCTTCACATTGTGCTCGGACAGGACGCGCAGCATATTCTGGATCAGCCGGGTGTGGAAATCGCAGGCCAGGGAGCAGAAGGTGATCATCCGCTGATATTGCAGAAACAGAACCTCACAGGGTCCCTCGGTCACCACGCTGACCGGCAGCACCGCGGTCCTGGCGCAGGAGTAGGACTCCCCAAATATCTCCCCCTCCTTAACCCGAAACAGCTCCTCCTGCCTTCCCCAGAAATTCTCCTGCACCACCATGGCGCTGCCTGAGAGCATGATCATAATGCTGTTCAAAGACTCGCCCATGCGGTAGATATACTCCCCCTCCTCATAGCGTGTCTGCTCGGCCGCGCAGCATTTTAACAGCGTGTAAAGCTCATCGTCATTCACCCCGTAGAACAGCGGGGACTTCCGTAAAATGTGCAGAAATTCTTCCATCGGTTCCTCTTTCCGTTGTTTTTACAACATTAATGCTGTAAATATTATATATTTTTCGAATCCAACCGTCAAGCATCAATCGACACAAAAACCCCCGGAGGGGCAAATTCATGCCCGCCGGGGGCGGTTAAAACGTCGCGATCCGACCTGCGCGGCAGCTTTGAACTGCCGCGCAGACCGGGCCTTACTGCTCCAGCTGCTTCCTGTACTGCGCGATCACATCCCGCATGGCCACCTGGCCGGGGGCTCCCACGGTGGTCCGCTTTTCCACACAGGTTTTCATGCTGATGGCCTCGTAGACGTCCTCGTCAAACACCGGACTGATCGCCCGGTACTCCTCCAGAGGCAGATCGTCCAGCGCAATTCCCTTCCCGATGCAAGTTAACACCAGCTGTCCCACGATGCCATGGGCGTCCCGGAAGGGAACGCCGCGGTTTACCAGATAATCCGCCGCGTCGGTGGCGTTGGTGAAGCCCTTCTTGGCGCTGGCCTCCATCACGTCCTTCCGGAAGGTCATGGAGGAGATCATGCCGGTAAACAGCAGCAGACATCCCTTCACCGTGTCGATGGCGTCAAAAGCCAGCTCCTTGTCCTCCTGCATATCCTTGTTGTAAGCCAGCGGCAGCCCCTTCATCGTGGTGAGAAGGGACACCAGTGCGCCGTAAACCCGCCCGCTCTTTCCGCGGATCAGCTCTGCGATGTCCGGATTCTTTTTCTGGGGCATGATGCTGCTGCCCGTGCTGTAGGAGTCGTCGATCTCCACAAACCGGTACTCGTTGGTGTTCCAGATAATGATCTCCTCGCAGAACCGGCTCAGGTGCATGGCGATAATGGACAGCGCGCTCAAGAGTTCCAGCAGGTAATCCCGGTCCGCCACTGAATCCATGGAATTCAGGGTGGGGCCGTAGAAATCCAGAAGCTTTGCCGTGTAGGCCCGATCCAGCGGATAGGTGGTTCCGGCCAGGGCTCCCGAGCCCAGCGGGCAGTAGTTCATCCGCTCACGGATATCGTGGAGCCGGGAACGGTCCCGGGAGAACATCTCAAAATACGCCCCCATGTGGTGGGCCAGTGTGATGGGCTGCGCCTTCTGCAGATGGGTGAAGCCGGGCATAAAGGTGTCGAGATTGGCCTCCATCACAGCGAGCAGCTCCTCCAGCAGGTCTCTCAGCAGGCCGTCCATTTCCTGAATTTCATCCCGCGTGTAAAGCTTCATATCCAGTGCCACCTGGTCGTTGCGGCTGCGGCCCGTGTGAAGCCGTTTTCCCGCCTCTCCCACGCGCTCGGTCAGAGTGCCCTCCACAAAGGAGTGGATATCTTCATATCCGGAATCGGGCGATATGGTAAGCGCTCCGCTGTCTAAATCCTTCTGAATGCTTTCCAATCCACGGATAATATCCACCTTATCCTGCTCCGATAAAATCCCCTGCCTGGCCAGCATCGTCACATGTGCGATGCTGCCGCGAATATCCTGTCGGTAAAATTTCTGGTCAAATGACAGGGATTCATTGAAGTTATGCACCAACTGGTTGGTCTCCTTGGTAAAACGTCCGCCCCACAATTTCATGGCTTCACTCTCCTAACTCTCGTCTTTTTTCCTTCGGTTCAAAGCAAAATATACGGCCGCGCAGATGCCCACAAAGGCAGCGCTGCCCGCGGTAATAACCGCGCCGGTCCTCAGGCCCTCCGGCTCATAGGACAGGGAAATGGTATGGGCTCCCGCGCTCAGATCGATGCCCAGGAAGGTGTCGAACAGCGGTCTGGCCGTGACGCTGTTTCCGTCCACCTTGACGCTCCATCCCTTGTCATAGGGTATGCTGGTATACATAACGCCCGGGGTGTCCGCCACAATCGTCCCCTCCACCCCCACGTCCGTCCACTTGGTCACGGTCAGCGGGTTTTGGTTCAAACGGCTGTAAAGCTCCTTAAAATTCTGGGGATCAAACCGCCACACTTCCACCTGAAGCGCCACATTCCCCTCGTCCCGGGATTCCAGGCTCACTTCGTTCCCGGCCGTGCAGGTGCCCAGCTCCAACAGGTAGCCGCGGTCCACATTGTCGAAATTCAGGGACTGGGATCCCACCACCGCAGATACCTCTTTGATCTTGCGGTTCGTCACATAGACATAATAATCTCCGGTCACATCCGGCGTAAACGTCAGTCTGCTGCCGTTGGGTATGGTTTCCACCGGCACCAGCACGGACGGCGTGTCCAGCACATTACACAGATCGTTCTGCACATAGGCCGGATTGGCGGTGTCCAGAATCCAGTTGCCCTCCACATCGTTCGGAAGCATAAAGGCCACCGGAAGCGTATACAGATTCTCGTACAGCCAGGTATCGCCTCTGCGCCCGGCAAAGCTCAAAAGTTCGCCCGTCACCTGCTCCTGGTCATAGATCCCATACTTTACCGAGAACAGGCTGTCCACCAGCGGCGTGCTGCCGGTGATGCTGTAGGCGTTGGTGGAGCTCTCACAGCCCAGCTTGCGGAACAAGTCTGAGAGGGAGGCATTTGCCGTGGAGGAGAACAGGGAGACGGACGGGAAATTCATCCACGCCCCATCGTTCTTCGTCTTCCGGTCCACCTTCTCCACACGGTAGAAGGTCTGCGGATTCACCTCGCTCATCAGGGTGATCACGTCCTTGTTGTCCCGTGTGTAAGCCGTCCTGCTGGTGGTCGGGACGCTGGTCACGGTGGTGTTTACCGCCGCCTCGATGGAAACCACGGCCAACGCCAGCAGCACGGCGAGGTCTGCTCCCTTTCTGCGCCGTTTATACAGATAGATCAATCCCGCGTACAGCGCCAGGAACAGAAGCGCCACATAGAACACGGAAAAATGGAACTGTTTGTTCTGCACCAGCTTCTCCGCCAGAATCACAAAAGAAGCCGAGCCCCAGAACGCAATGGCCACATGCTTCCAGGGCGTCACGTCCAGGTACATGTACGCCCGGTAGCAGATCAGCAGCATAAGGGCAATGTAGATGAAGGACTGACGGCAGGGCAGGCTGTTGGGATAATGGAAGCCGTGCCAGATAAAGTTCAGCATGTTGGTAGAAAAACTGGCAAAAAACAGGACCAGCAGCGTACAGTACACCGCCTTCTCCCGCAGCGAAATCTTCCGGCTCGCCAGATACAGGAGGAAGAAAATGAACACGGCCACGCCGCAATAAATATTGGGCCAGTGATCCAGTCCGATCTCCACGGACACATTCCCGATATGCCGCGCCAGCATATCAAAAATCGGGAAATAGGAACTGAGGGTCTTGGGAAAATCAAAATTTCCCGACGCAGTGGTCTGCAGCGCGTAGATTTCCGGGAGCAGCACCACCGCCGCAAGTCCGCCTGCAGCCAGGGAAAACGCTGCGAACTGGGCGCAGGCGGTGAAAAAACCACCGGCCTTTTTCGGCGGATACAGGATCAAAAGCGCGATAAAATACAGTACCATGAAAATGCAGATCATGATGGAAATATAATAATTGGAAAGGATCGACGCCCCCAGGGTGAGGCAGTACAAAAACGGCTTTCCCTTGCGCACCAGGCGCTCCAGCCCCAACATGATCAGCGGGAACAGGATAATGCAGTCCAGCCACATGATGTTCCAGCTGTACGCCGCCATATATCCCGACAGCGCGTAGAAAATCCCGAAAAAGCCCACGCCGAAATCATTGGTCCTGCAATGCCTGCGCAGATACCAGGCAAAGCTCAGACCCGCCAGGCCGATTTTGAGCACAATCCCGTAGCTCATAAATTCGATGATGTTAGCCTTGGGACACAGCACCAGCAGCCAGTTAAAGGGGCTGGCCAGATAGTAGGCGTACAGCGCGGAGAAATTCACCCCCATGCCGATGTCCCAGCTGTACAGCAGGCTGCCGCCGTGGGTCAGCTTGTACTGGAATTCGGAGAAAAACGGGGCGTACTGGTGGTACATGTCCGTACGCAGAAAACTTTCCTCGCCGAAGGGGAAAATTCCCCTCTGGGCGAATACGATAATCATCACAATCACCGGCACAAAAAATGCCGCCAGCAGGCCGTCGGATGGCTTTAAGATATGAAGGGAACTTTTAATCCCTTCATAACCGGACCTGCGCCCCGCCATGCCGGAATTCTGCCGGTTATACTGGCGGTCACGGTCCTGCATGCCGTTCCAATCGTCGTACCGTTCGATGTCCTGTTCGTCCCAGGCCGGGGCTTCGCCGGGATAAGCCTGGGAGTCCTCGGCGTAAACCTGGGAGTCCTCGGCATAAACCTGGGAGTCCTCGGCGTAAACCTGGGGGGCGTCGGCGTAAGCCTGGGGTTCATTGGCGTACATCCCCTCAGAATCCGCTCCCGCTTCCCCGTATCCACGTTCCACCCCGTCATAGCCATTCCCGGCAAAATCATAGCCCGGTTCCGCCCCGCCGTACTCCGCCTGTCCAAAGCTGACCTTTACGCCGTCAAACTCCACTTCCCCGCGGTCTTCCCACGCGGTTTCCCCGGCGTCTCCCGTACCTGCTTCAACGCTCTTTCGCGCCCTGCGGGGCGGACGGTTTTTCCGTGAAATGCGTCTCAGCGCTTCTAAGTCCGCAGCGATCCCCTCGTCCTCCACATCGGATCCGAACAGAGGCCCTTCCGCCCGCTCCCTGGAGCCGGGTTCCAAACCTTCCGTATAATCTTCATCCAGCCACTCCGCCGGACGGCCGTCCGGCTTTGCCTTTTTCTTCTGCATATGTTCTCCAGTCAACCCTATATCGCTGCCCCGGGCAGTCTGATCCGGCTGGACAATACTCAAAATTTCATCCAGCTCCCGCGCTACCCGCTCCACTTCATCCCGTTCCATGGCAGTCTTACCTTTCTTCACCGGTCGTTTTCTTGAAAATCCAAAGTTTGCTGAATATATAGTTCAAAACCAGATTCACCGCGGAAACCACTGCCTTGCAGAACATCTCATACAGGAAGCCCCTGTTTCCGCCCAGCCGGACCATCCCGACCATCATAACCCAGGTCAGAACGCCGGAAAATGCTCTGGCCGCCACAAACGCGCTGATCTCCTTTGCCAGATACCTGGGCCGCAGATTAAAATTGCGGAATACGATCAGCTTGTTCACCACGTAGGCGAACAGCACCGCCGCCACCCAGGAAAGTCCCTGGGCCAGCTCCACGCTGATGACATCGCCCCTGCGGAATATGGTATAAGAAACAAAATCTACCGCCGTGGTCAGCACGCCGCAGATGATATAACTGATCGTCTCGTAATTGAAACACTTTTCCTTCAGTTTCTGTAACATTTTAACACCTGATCCTTCATGTTTTTCCAGAAATTTCAAACACATTCCGGCACATATCGCTACTATTGTAGTATACCCTCCCCGAAAAGTAAAGAAAAAACGCCGTAAAAGGCGCTTTCTTCACGCCCGGAAAGGACGCCGTTAGGCCTCACTCCAGGAAATCCCTGGCTCCCCGGGAATAATGCAGTTCCCCATCCTCGGTCATGAAAATACCGTAGACATCGTCCAGGGAATCCAGCAGTTCGATCCCCCGATCCAGTCCCAGGGCAAAGCAGGTGGTGCTTAGGCCGTCCCCGTCCACCGACTCTTTGGAAATGATCGATACCTGAACCAGACCATTTTCATAGGGAAATCCGGTCCGCGGATTGAGTATGTGATGGTAATTCACCCCATCCTTGACAAAATGCCGCTCATAGACGCCCGAGGACACCACCGACATGTCCCGTATATTTAAGGCTGCCACCGCTTCCTGATGGTCGGCGAAGGGCTTCTGCAGGCCGATCTTAAACGGCTCCCCGTCGGGCCGCTCGCCCAGGCAGAGAACATTTCCGCCCAGATTGATCACCGCGCTGGTAACTCCATTTTCTTCCAGATACTCCTTAAGCCGGTCCGCGATAAATCCCTTCGCAATAGCTCCCAAATCGATGCGCGTGTCGTCCCGGTCAAACAGCACCTGGCAATCTTCCACCCGGATCGCCCGGTAATCCACCATGTGCAGATCCTTCTCGATCTCCGCCCGGTCCGGAATCTGCGGATCATTGGACTTGAAATCCCACAGGGAGCTAAGCGGCTCCACTGTGATGTCGAAGGCTCCGCCGGACATGCGGCCGTATTCCAGCCCGCGCTCGATCACCCTGGCCGTATCCTCCGACACGGTCATGGACCTGGTTCCCGGTTCCCGGTGGTTGATCTTATAGATCTCGCTGGTATCCCGGGTGGTGCTCAGCAGGTCCTCATAGCTCTTACACAGATCCATGCTGCCCTGCAGTATGTCCTGATTTTTCTGGGGGAAAATATGACGGCTCCCGTAAATCGTCACCGTCACAAAGGTATCCAACAAAAAAGACGACTGGCTGAGCGGTGTCCCGCCCCCGTGGGCGCATCCCGTCAGACAAGCCGTTCCAATCAATATTCCGCTGATCCACGCCGCCATTCTGCGGCCAAATTTTATATTTTTCATCATGGGAACCATTCTAGCATTGGCGATCACAAAAGTCAAGCCGGGCACCGGGCCCGGCTGTGTCCTGCGCTCAGTTCGCGGGCTATTACCTGCGGACAGCAACCCGTTCGCAACCACTTAGGCAGCTCGCCGGTTCTGTTTTTCGCTTTGACCGCTACTCCGTCTGCGTCAAAAACTCCTGCTCCACCGCTTTCTGGATCGTTTCCAAAAGCGCTGCGGCTCTGCCGCCCACCGGCTTGCCGTCCACCTCGCAGGCGGAAAGGCAGAATTTGCTGGACGAGCTGACCAACACCTCGTCGGCCGCCATCAGCTCTGCAACGGTGAAGGGTCTCTCGTCCACGGGAACCCCCAGTTTTTCACAGATATTGATCAGATGCGCCCTGGCGATTCCCGGCAGAATCAGATTGTCCAGGGGAGCGGTGATCAGACGCCCGTCTTTTAAAATGTGGCAGTTGCTGTGCGCGCACTCCGTGACCCGGTCGCCGCGGTGGAAAACCGCTTCCTGACAGCCTTTTTCCTTGGCCCTCTGGGAAGCCATAACGCTGGGAATCAGGTTCAGGGTCTTGATGTTGCAGTGGTAGAACCGGGTGTCCTCCATCGTAATCAGCCGGATCTTCTCCGCCAGCTGCGGCGGCGCGGCGGGCTTCAAGGTCACCCACAGATTTCCCGTTCCTTCCGTAAACGGGTGGTCCCGCATCCCCGTGCCCCTGGTCACCTGATAGTATACAAACAAGTCGCCTGTATCCAATTTCTGCACCAGCTCCTGAAGCAGAGCCTTTAACTCCGCCTTGGTGCAGGGCATACGGATCTCCAGCAGGGCCGCGTTTTTGAAAAAGCGGTCAATGTGCTCGTCAATGGCAAAAATGTGGTAGTTCCGGCAGGGTCCCGCGTCGTAAACCCCGTCACCGAAATAGCAGACCCGGTCGTTCATGGGAACCATCATCCGGTCCAGCTCGTCGTACGTTCCGTTGTAATAACCCAGCGTTTTCATCATGTCTCTCCTCAGTTATGTATGTTGTCTGAACAGTTACGCTTCCGCCGCTTCCCCGGGAATGGCGGAGTATGTATTCTTGATCTCCTTGAGTACAAAATGGGTTCTGGTGGCGGAGACTCCCGGCACGCTTTTGATGGTCCGGTGGATGCGCTCCAACTCGTCGGAGGAGGCGCAGGAAATCTTCAGCACAAAGTCATAGTCCCCGGTCAGGTAATAGCAGTCCAGAATGTTGGGATGTCCCATGATCACCTCGGTAAAGGAGTCGTGATACCGGGGATGCTCCAGGCTGATCTCCATCAGAGCGGTCACGTCGTTGCCCATGGCCTTGGAGTCCACCACCACGGTATACCCCTTAATCAGCCCGGACTCCTCCATCTTTTTGATCCGGTCCAACACCGCCGAGACAGACAGGTGCACCTTTTTGCTGATATCGGAGGCGGTCTCCCGGCCGTTGTCCTTTAAAATATGCAGAATCCTGCAATCCATTTGATCCATAAAAAGTCCTCACTTCTTTTCCTTTTCATTTTGCGGTTCGTGTATTATAATCAAATATACGTTTCTGATTTCTGATTCCCCTTTTCGGCAGCCGGCGGCCACGGGTTGGCAATAACGGCGACGATAAGGGGTACGTTTCCTTATTATACTTTGTCGTCTGCCGCCAGGCTGACGATAAGGGCTACGTTTCCTTATTATACCACATTTTTCGGGGAGTTACACTATGAATCTTTCTTATTTAAAATATGCCGTCGAGGTGGAAAAAACCGGCTCCATCACCAAGGCGGCGCAGAATTTCTATATGAATCAGCCTCATTTGAGCAAAATCATCCGGGAGCTGGAGCGGGACTTAGGCTGCCCTATCTTTGACCGCACCAGCCGGGGTATGGTTCCCACCAAGCGGGGGGAGGAATTTCTCCGCTATGCCAAGGCCATTCTGGTCCAGGAGGAGCAGATCGAGGCCCTGTGCCAGCAGGACACGGGGCGCACCCTGACCGTCAGCCTGGCGGCCCCCAGGGCCAGCTACATTTCCTACGGTTTTGCGTCCTTCATGCGGCAGATGACGGACTACCCTACCATGAAGGTGGATTACCGGGAGACCAATTCCCGGGACATTATCCGCGGCGTCTCCGGCAAAACCTTTGACTTAGGGATCGTGCGTTTTCAGTCCCTCTACGTCCCTTATTACCAGAAAATGCTTCAGGACGAGAATCTGGAGAGCCAGGACCTCTGGGAATTTTCCTGTAACCTGCTGATGTCCGCCAGCCATCCCCTGGCGGAACGCGGCGATCTGACCTACCTGGACCTGAGCGATTACGTGGAGCTGGTTCAGGGGGATACCAAGGCGCCTTCCTTCAGCTTTGAGCCGGAGGACTCCCCCTCGGTCAGCGGAAGCTCCCGCAAGATCATTTCCATCTACGACCGCGGCAGCCAGTTGGAGCTTCTCCGCCAGCTCCCCGGCGCTTTCATGTGGACCTCCCCGGTCCCCTACGACCTGTTAAACTCCCTGGCCCTGATTCAAAAACCATGCACCTACCCAGGGAACCTGCACAAGGACATTCTGGTCTACCGAAGCGGCTACCGCATGTCCCGCGAGGAAAAGGAGCTGGTAAACTGCCTGCGCAGGCTGGTCAGCCAGCTCTCGTGAGCTGTTTCTACCTATATAAATAGGAAGCCCCAGAGAGGGATACCGATAATGGCATACCGGTATTCCTTTTTTGTATCTACCCACAATCGCCCGGCCGTGGTATGATGTAATCGTTAAAGAAATAACGAAAGTGATAGACCCGGAGAGAACCGGTGATGTCACCGCTAATAAATTTTGTGCAGAAAAGGAGAGGTTGACAATGAGATTCACATTACCGAGAGATCTGTACCATGGAAAAGACGCACTGGAAGCGCTTAAGACGCTGACCGGCAAAAAAGCGATTGTCGTAGTGGGCGGCGGCTCCATGAAGCGTTTCGGCTTCCTGGACAAAGTCGTGGACTACTTAAAAGAAGCTGGCATGGAAGTCCAGCTGTTTGAGGGCGTAGAGCCTGATCCTTCCGTTGACACTGTGATGAAGGGCGCCGAGGCCATGCGGCAGTTCGGTCCCGACTGGATCGTTGCCATCGGCGGCGGATCCCCCATCGACGCAGCCAAGGCTATGTGGGCGTTCTACGAGTACCCGGAGACCACCTTCGAGGATCTGATCACACCGTTCAGCTTCCCGACCCTGCGCACCAAAGCAAAATTCTGTGCGATTCCCTCCACTTCCGGCACTGCCACCGAGGTTACCGCATTTTCCGTTATCACCGACTACAACAAGGGTATCAAATATCCGCTGGCTGACTTCAACATCACCCCGGATATCGCCATTGTAGACCCGGCCCTGGCCGAGACCATGCCCAAGAAGCTGACCGCTCACACCGGTATGGACGCCATGACCCACGCCATCGAGGCGTACGTTTCCACCCTTCACTGCGAATACACCGACCCGTTAGCGCTCCATGCCATCGAGATGATTAACGAGTATTTGATCCCATCTTATAACGGGGATATGGAAGCCCGCGATAAGATGCATGACGCCCAGTGCCTGGCCGGTATGGCGTTCTCCAACGCTCTGTTGGGAATCGTCCATTCCATGGCCCACAAGACCGGCGCAGCATATTCCGGCGGCCACATTGTTCACGGTTGTGCAAATGCAATGTACCTGCCCAAAGTAATCAAGTTCAATGCCAAAGAACCTGAGGCCGCTGCCAGATATGCTAAGATCGCCAGATTCATCGGTTTGACCGGCACCACGGACGAAGAGCTGACCACCGCCCTGATCGGACGCCTGTTGGAAATGAACAAGGCGCTGGAGATTCCCACCTGCATAAAGGACTACGAAGGCGGAATCATCGACGAGAAGGAATTTATGGATAAGCTGCCGAAGGTTGCGGAACTGGCCGTAGGCGACGCCTGCACAGGCTCCAACCCCAGAACCATCAACCCGGACCAGATGGCGAAGCTGCTGAAATGCTGCTTCTATGACGAGGAAGTTGATTTCTAATCGCTTCCATTCCTATTGGGAACAACCTATAAACGGTTTGTTTTTTACTGCCTCACAGGAAAGGCGGAAAGCGCAAGGGCTTTCCGCCTTTTCTAATGTCCGGTTATCCGGCTCCTCTGCCGCAGCAAGATCCGTTCCACATGCCGCAAAAACCCGCAGGTCCCGATCACCAGAAACAGTTCCAGAAAGCTGGTAATAAACCCCGCGGCAAACAGCAGAACCAGAGACAGCGCAGCGATCCCCCACATGGCTCCCCAGGCTTCCCTAAAAAGCCGACGGTTCTTCACGCTCAGATCGCGCAGGAACGCCACCAGGGCGGCGGCCAGCAGGATGGGCGAGAAGAACGCCAGAATCACGTGCAGCGCCGCCTCCCCAGGCTCCTGTTCCGGCAGGTAGGGAATCACCACAGCGGTCATGATAAAAATCCCGGCCGCAGCCAGCAGCCATCTCCCGGCCGCTCCCCGGTAACGGCCCAGCTGAAATAAATACAACATATACCGGTAATAATAGATTCCCGTGATCCATCCCCAGAGCATCAGAAGGCCCCGGCGTCCGCCGGTGTTTCCAAGCACCGACAGATTGGTGTCGAACCAGTTTCCCAGTGAGGCCAGAAAAATGGTCAGCCCCGGCACAAGATATATCGTAAACAGATCGTATTTTCCCCGGAAATGCCGGTTTCCCGCTTCCATATTCTCCGCCTCCTCTCAGATATCCGATGGAACCCAGGCTGCGCCGGCGTTCCATTACAATCAATTAAAGGAGCGGACCTGCCGGCATCAGTCTGCCGGTCGGCCGCTCCTTATCATTATCTGAAGAAGGCGTTTCTTTTACACTTGAATCATTTTCCTGAAAAGGCGATCTCAATCCATGGTTTTTAACAGTTTTTCCACGCTGGTCAGCTTCACACACAGTGAGAACAGTTCGGTGGCGGTGATCAGGTCGCCTAAGGGCGGATAGGTGGGCGCGATGCGGATGTTGCGGTCGTCGGGGTCCTTGCCGTAGGGGTAGGTGGCGCCCGCGCCGGTCATCACCACGCCGGCCTTTTTACATCTGGCCACAATCTCCTTTGCACAGCCGTCCAGGGAGTCGAAGGAAATGAAGTAGCCACCCTTGGGCATGGTCCACTCGCCGATTCCCAGGCCGCCCAACTCCCGCTCCAGAATCTCCTCCACAGCCTCAAATTTCGGGCGGATGATGTCCGCGTGTCTGCGCATATGCTCCACCATGCCATGGATATTCCGGAAGAAACGCACGTGGCGCAGCTGGTTCACCTTGTCGTGTCCGATGGTCTGGAACTTCAGCTGGCGCTTGATGTCCTCCAGGTTGTTTAAGGAAGCCGCGATGCAGGCGATTCCGGAACCCGGGAAGCTGATCTTGGAGGTGGAGGCGAATTTGTACACCAGGTCGGGATTACCCGCGCGCTTGCACTCCGCCAGAATCTCGATCAGATGATCCTGGTCGTGGTCGTATAAGTGGTGAACGCCGTAGGCGTTATCCCAGTAAATCCTGAAATCCGGGGCCGCCGGTTTCAGGCGGGCAAAACGGCGCACCGTCTCGTCGGAGTAGGAATAACCCTGGGGATTGGAGTATTTGGGCACGCACCAGATTCCCTTGATGGCGGAATCCGTGGAGACCAGCTCCTCCACCATATCCATATCCGGGCCATCCTTGGTCATGGGCACGTTGATCATCTCAATTCCGAAATACTCGGTGATGGCAAAATGCCGGTCATATCCGGGAACGGGGCAGAGGAATTTCACCTTATCCAGCTTGCACCAGGGAGTGTTTCCCATGACGCCGTGGGTCATGGAACGGGACACGGTGTCGTACATCACGTTCAGGCTGGAGTTGCCATAAATGATGATCAGATCGGGGTTGACTTCCATCATATCAGCCAGAAGCTCCTTGGCCTCGTCGATACCGGTCAGAACGCCGTAGTTGCGGCAGTCCGTGCCGTCCTCGCAGGTCAGGTCGTCATTGCTGCTCAGCACATCCATCATTCCCATGGATAAGTCCAGCTGCTCCACGCTGGGCTTGCCTCTGGACATATCCAGCCTCAGGTCCCTTCCCTGCATCTCGCGGTACTGGGCTTTCAGTTCCTTGCGCAGCGCAATCAATTCTTCTTTGGTCATCTCCGCATATGGCTTCATAATTTCCTCCTCATGATCATCTCTTTCATTTTTGTTGCCGGTGTGCAGACATTTGTCCTCGTACCATCTACACTTTCCTGCATTGTAACCAAGCATATCACTAACCGGTTGGTCCGTCAATACAAAATTTTCTTATATTGATAAAAGTACGGCTTATAAGCTGATTTTATACATTGTTGTTTGCTTATGGCCGGACGGTTCCCAGCAGTTCCCGCACCAGGCGGTTGACCAGGGCCGGGTCGGCTTTTCCCTTCATGGCGCGCATGGTCTGGCCCACCAGGAAACCCATGGCCTTCTCCTTGCCGTTTCTGTAGTCCGCCACGGACTGGGGATTGGCCTCCAGCACCGCTTCCACCGCTGCCCGCAGGGCCCCCTCGTCGCTGACCACCTTTAACCCCTTCTCCTCCACATACCGCTCCGGGTCCACGTCATTTAAAAAGATCTCCTCGAACACGGTCTTGGCCACATTCCGGTTGACCACGTTTTGCTCCACCAGCCCGATCAGAGCCGCTAAGTGGGCGGGAGTAAAATGCATCCGGTCCGGGTCCATCTCATGTTCCTTCAAAAGCCTCATGGCCTCCACCATCAGCCAGTTGGAAACCTCCTTGGGCCTGCCGCAGATGGCCGCCGTCTCCTCGAACAGATCCGCCATCCGCTTGGAACCGGTGATCAGCTCTGCGTCGTAGCGGGGCAGACCAAACGCTTCCATATAATAGGAAATCTTTTCCGTGCGCATCTGGGGCTGCGCGGCCTTCACCCGGCTGATCCACTGATCGCTTATGACCACCGGCGGCAGGTCCGGGTCCGGGAAATACCGGTAATCCTTTGCGTCCTCCTTGGAGCGCATGGCCTTGGAACTTTCCTTGTTGTCGTCCCAGCGGCGGGTCTCCTGAACCACGGCCCTGCCCTCCTCCAACAGCTCGATCTGGCGTTTCCGCTCCCCCTCGATGGCTCTGGCAATCGCCTTGAAGGAGTTTAAGTTCTTCACCTCCGTTCGGGTGCCGAACTCCGGCGCTCCGAGCTCCCGCACGGACAGGTTCACATCCGCCCGCATGGAGCCCTCCTGGAGCTTACAATCCGATGCGCCCAGGTACTGGATGATCAGACGCAGTTTTTCCAGGTAGGCGATGACCTCGGCCGCGTTTCGCATGTCCGGCTCGGACACGATCTCGATTAACGGCACGCCGCTGCGGTTGTAGTCCACCAGGGAACAGTCCTCCCACTCGTCGTGGATCAGTTTTCCGGCGTCCTCCTCCATGTGGATCTCGTGGATGCCCACCTTTTTACTGCCGCCGGACTCCGTCTCGATCTCCAGCCATCCGTCGTGGCAGATGGGCAGGTACAGCTGGGAAATCTGATAGTTCTGGGGGTTATCCGGATAGAAATAGTTTTTGCGGTCAAATTTGCAATACTGGTTGATCTGGCAGTTGGTCGCCAGGCCCACGGCCAGGGCGTACTCCACCACCTGGCGGTTTAACACCGGGAGGGAGCCGGGCATCCCGGTGCACACCGGGCAGGTGTGGGTGTTTGGCGCGCCTCCGAACTGCGTGGAGCAGGAGCAGAATATTTTCGTCCTGGTCGCCAGCTCCACATGGACTTCCAGGCCGATTACGGTCTCATACTGTTTGCTCATATGCGTTTCCCCCTTCCCGCGGCGTCTGTGCCCACCGCCGTCAAATCCGGTTTTCCCCAGGCTCTGGTGCGCTCGTAGGCGTAGGCCGTGCGGATGATCTCCTTTTCCTTGAAGCAATCCCCGGTCAGCTGCACGCCGATGGGCAGCCCTTTGGAATCCAGGCCGCAGGGCAGGCTCACGGCGGGCAGGCCCGCCAGGTTGGCGGAGATGGTGTAAATATCGCCCAGATACATTTTTAACGGGTCCGACAGGGAACTGCCCAAAAGCGGCGCAGTGCCCGGCGCCGTCGGCCCCAGGATCACGTCAAAACGTTTGAATGCCTTGTCGAATTCCGCCTTGATCAGCGCCTTGGTTCGCAGGGCTTTTAAATAGTAGGCGTCGTAGTAGCCGGAGCTGAGCACAAAGGACCCAAGCATGATACGCCGCTTCACCTCCGGCCCGAAGCCCTCGGAGCGCGTTCTCTTGTACATACTGTGAAGGTCCTCATAGTCCGGGGTGCGGTAGCCGTATTTCACGCCGTCGAACCGGGACAGGTTGGAGCTGGCCTCCGCGGAGGCGATCACATAGTAGGCGGGGATGGCGTACTCCACCAGACCCAGGTCAAATTCCTCCACCAGCGCGCCCTTCTCCCGCAGCGCCTGGGCCGCGTCCAGCACAGCCTTTCGCACCTCCGGGTCCAGGCCCTCGCCGAAATAGTCCCGGGGCAGGCCAACGCGCAGCCCTCTGACGTCGTCCTGAAGCGCGGCGGTAAAATCGCAGTCCTTCCGGTCCATGGAGGTGCTGTCCCTGGGGTCGTGACCGGAAATGGCCTCCAGGGCCGCTGCGCAGTCCGAAATATTTCCGGCCACCGGCCCCACCTGGTCCAAGGAGGAGCCGTAGGCGATCAGGCCCCAGCGGGATACCGTCCCGTAGGTGGGTTTAATGCCGGTCACGCCGCAGAAGGAGCTGGGCTGGCGGATGGAGCCGCCGGTGTCCGAGCCGAGGGCCAGAAAGCACTCTCCCGCCGCCACTGCCGCGCAGGAGCCGCCCGAGGAGCCGCCAGGCACATGGTCCCGGTTCCAGGGATTGCGGGTCTGGCCGAAATACGAGGTCTCCGTGGTGCTTCCCATGGCGAACTCATCCATGTTGGTCTTGCCCAGAATCACTGCCCCGGCCTCCTCCAGTTTCTGCACCGCATAAGCGGTGTAGGTGGGCACAAAGTTTTCCAGTATCCTGGAGCTGCACGTGGTCTTTAAGTCCTTGGTGCAGAGATTATCCTTAATTGCCACCGGCACTCCGGCCAGAGGGCCGGTGAGTTCTCCCGACTCGATGTAGCGCTGGACTCTCCCGGCCTGCTCCATGGCCCGGTCGCCGTCCACGGTGACGTAGGCGTTCAGGTCCGGTTCAACCTGCGCTATGCGCTCCAGGACCGCCTGGACCGCTTCCGGGGCGCTCACCGCCCCGGCTTTTATCTGTCTGCCCAGTTCCAGGGCTGTTAAATCCAATATACGGTTCACGTTTCTCCCCCCTATTCTATGGTCCTCGGCACCTTGAAAGCGCCGTCCTTCTGTTCCGGTGCGTTGGCCAGAATCTGCTCCCGGCTGTCCGTATTTGTCACCTCGTCCTCCCGGAACACGTTGTGCACGGGAAAGAGATGGGACATGGGCTCAACGCCCTCCGTGTCCAGTTCATTTAACTTGTCGACATAGTCCAGCATACGGCTCATATCCCGCTTGGCCGCCTGGCGCTCTTCCCGGGACAGCTCCAGCTTTGCCAGAATCCCTACATATTCGATGGTTGCATCGTCCACTCTATTAGCCATAATCGGATCTCCTTTCAGTCTGATCATTTTTCGGATAAGGTTTCAATCTGTCAGGGTTCCAGCCGCGTCACGTCCCTGGGGAACAGAGCGGTTTCACGGACGTTCTGTTCGTCCAGAAGGCGCATGGTCAGCCGTTCCAGACCGATCCCCAAGCCGCCGTGGGGCGGCATTCCGTATTTGAAAATCATCAGATAGGAGGCGATGTCCTCGGGGTCCATGCCCCGCTTCTCCATTTTCCTGAGCATTTCCCCGTAGTCGTGGATCCGCTGGCCGCCGGTGGTCACCTCCAGCCCCTTGAACAGCAGGTCAAAGCTCAGGGTGTATTTGGGGTCCGCCGGATCGTCCATGGCGTAGAAGGGGCGCTTTTTTGAGGGATAATGGGTCACAAACACGAAATCGCTGCCGTACTCCTCCTTGAAATACCGTCCGATCAGCAACTCCTCCTCCGGCTCCAGATCGTAGGGGTTGCGGATCCTGCGTTGGTATTTTTCCGCGGCCAGCTCCTTGGCCCGGTCAAACCGGACCGCCGGGATTCTGGACACGTCGGGCAGGGTTACCCCCAGCAGATCCAGCTCCTTTTTGTACTCCCGGCCCAGCAGCTCCATCACATACTGAAGCATTCCGGTCTCCATGTCCATGATATCCTCAAAGCCGTCGATATAGCCCATCTCGAAATCCAGGCTGGTGTACTCGTTTAAATGGCGGGTGGTGTTGTGCTTCTCCGCCCGGAACACCGGAGCGGCCTCAAACACCCGGTCGAATACCCCCACCATGGTCTGCTTGTAAAACTGCGGGCTCTGACCCAGCTCCGCCTTCTTGCCGAAGTAATCCAGCTTAAAAACGTTGGAACCGCCCTCCGCGCCCCTGGCTACGATCTTGGGGGTGCGGATCTCCGTGAAGTCCTGGCCCAGCAGATACTCCCGAAAGCCTCTGACGATGCCCTCCTGAATCTTGAATTTTGCACGCTCCCGCAGGTTGCGCAGGGAGACAGGGCGCAGGGCCAGCTTGGTCTCCAGGGATGTGTTCAGCTTCCATTTGCTCACCGCAATGGGGAGCGGGGCCGCAGGCTGGGACAAAACCCGCAGCTCCTTTAAGCGGATCTCATATCCGCCCGGCGCGCGCTCCTCCCGTTTCACCGTCCCGGTCACTTCCACCGCGGATTCCTCTTTCAGGTTTCGGATATCAAAATTGGTAAGCCCCTCCTCGTATACGCACTGCACCAGGCCCCCGGCCTTGCGCAGCACCACAAACGCCACCTCGCCCATGCTGCGGATAGTGTGGACCGCGCCGTTTACGCGGACCTCCCTGCCCTCGCAGCCGCCGGACAAAATCTGCCGGATCTCCGTTACCGCTTTCTCTCTGACTCCTTCGATGAATTCCATAGTGTCTACCTCATTTCTGCATACAAGTGGATTAGTTTCCTGTATGGATTCCGGGTGGGGCTGTAAACGGCCCCGGGGTCCGGCGCGGCGTCCCGCGCATCAAAAAATCCCGCCCCGGAATACATACAAAATCGTATTCCGGGACGGGATCATGTCGTTTTTTCAAACATTCCCGCGGTACCACCCGCATTGGGTTCCGGCTGACCGGTTCCCCACTCTTGGCACGTAACGTGTGCAACGTGTATGCCTACTATCGACGCCCCTGCGCGCAAAACAGACACCGGTTCGACATACCAGCTCCGGAGTGTTCCCTTCGCCCAGTCCTGCGCGGCGGCGCTCTCAATCGGTGACGCCCCCTCCCTGTTACATTCCTCAGGCAAGAGTCTCCTTCATAGCTTTTCCCCCGGCGCGGACTCTCATCTTCGCCGGTTTGATTTAATACCATCTAAAATAGCGCAAGACGCATGAAAAGTCAAGGCCAAAATGAATCAATGTTCAAAACGTTGCAAATAATTAAGTTTTGTCCACCCATTCCCGCCTCAGGCGTGGGGAATATCCGTAAATTCTGAAATCTCCCGGCTGACTGTGCAAAGGTCCTCCACACAGAGCCCGTGAACGTCCTCGTGTCCGGTAATCCGGGCAAAGGTTTTTAGCTCCTCCAGCGTCACGTTCAGGTAGTTGGCCACCCTTCTGGCCGCCGCCTCCTGCGGAAACCGCTTGCGCAGCTGGGGATCCTGGGTCGCCACTCCCACCGGGCACATGCCGGTGCCGCAGATCCGGTACTGCTGGCAGGCTGCGGCCATCAGGGCCGCGGAGGCGATGGCCACGGCATCCGCGCCCATTGCCAGCGCCTTGGCGAAGTCGGAGCTCACCCGCAGTCCGCCGGTGATCACCAGCTGGATCGGGCTCCCCGCCTTGTTTAAATAGGCTTTTGCCCGGTGCAGGGCGTAAATGGTGGGCACGCTGGTGGCGTCCCGGATCAGCTTGGGGCTTGCCCCCGTGGCTCCCCCACGGCCGTCGATGGTCACGAAGTCAGGCTCCGCAAACACACAGAATTCCAGATCCCGCTCGATGCGGCCCGCCGCGATCTTGATACCGATGGGCCTTCCGCCGGACTCCTCCCGGAGGCGGTCCACCAGCGCCTTCAAATCCTCCTTCGTGTCGATCCCCGGGAATTTGGAGGGGCTGATCACGTCCTGTCCAAGGGGCTTGTTGCGGATGGCCGCGATCTCAGGCGTCACCTTGCTTCCGGGCAGATGGCCTCCCATCCCTGGCTTGGTCCCCTGGCCGATTTTGATCTCGATGGCGTCCGCCCGGCGCAGGTTCTCCGGCGTGGCGCTGTAGAGGTTAGGGACATACTCGAAAATGTACTTGTAGGCCGCATCCATCTCCTCGGGCAGAATCCCTCCCTCGCCGGAGCACATGGCGGTCCGGGCCATGGCGCTGCCCTGGGCCAGAGCCACCTTGGTCTCCTTGGAGAGCGCGCCGAAGGACATATGGGAAATGTACACGGGGTGTTCCAGCACCATGGGCTGTTTCGCGTGTTTCCCGATCACGGTTCTGGTGCTCACCGGCGCGTGCTCGTCCAGAGGCGGCGGATTTAACTGCGCACCCAGGATCAGAATGTCGTCCCAGCCCGGCATGGGCATCCGGGTCCCCATGGCCGCGATGATGCTCTTGCCGCTCACCGCCATCTCGTGGATATCGTCCATGAAGCGGCTGTCCGTGTTGACCCTGGCGTACTCGGGGTCGTAGGCGGGAGCTGGAGCGGGACCGGGAGCCACGGCGGGGCCGGGTGCAGCGGCGGGACCGGGTGCAGCGGCGGGACCGGGTGCCATGGCGGAACCGGGTGCCACGGCGGGACAGGTAACCGAGGCGGGCGGCGTTTGTGCCGGCTCAGTGCCGACAGCGCCGGTGGGATCGAATGTAGGAGTCGCCCCGGTCACAGCGGCAGTTCCGGCTTCCGGCGCAGCAACCTCTCCGGTCGCCGACACACCCGATACCGTTTCTCCCGCATCCCCCACATCATCCACCTTCACCAGCTTATCCGCGGCCACCCGGCATACCGGGCACACCTTCAGTTCGCCCACCGGCACCCCTTCCTTCTCCTCATCATACATTGACCCACAAAATCTACAGCGATAAACTGCCATACCCTTCTCTTTCCAATTACTCCGATCTTCAATAATAGTAACTATTCTTATAATATCACAAAAGAATGCAAATGTCCATGAAATCTCGTACAGGATTCCAAAACAAGAAGCCAGTATGTTACGGTTCACAGGCAATATCCCGCGAGGCGTTTTTTGTGAGTGGAACGCAGCGGAAGTCACAGAAAACCCGAGGATAGCAGTGCGAAACGGCGTTTTTTGCCGTTTCTGTGCATCGCGAAGCGTGTTACTGGGAACGGAGTGTACAGTAACGCCAGTACGCCCCGGCACCGCTTCCGGTGCCGGGGCGTACTCACGCTTCCGTCTCAGTCCATTTCCATCATTGTTTCCAGCAATTCCAAAATCAGGATCAAATTCCGCGTGATGTGGAATGGGTCCTTCACCGGAAGGGCCACCACCTTATCCTGGGGACTTCCGTCCCGCTTGCAGATTTGCTTCCACTCCCGCACCTCAGGGTCGCAGTTTGGAAATGTCCGGAATGTGTAGGAAAACACCTTCTCATGCCAATCCAGAAACCGCGCTTCGCCGGTGCGGTGGTAACACAGCAGCGTGGTGTAAAGCGCCTCCGAGTGCACCCACCACAGCTTATCTCCCCAGCCCTCCCGGACCTGGCGTTCCACGGGCTCGATAACAGCCCCCGCTCCATCCGGCGGCACGTCTGCCTTCACAGGCTCCATTTCCGCCGACAATTCTTCCGTCCCCACCGGCGGCCCTCCTGCCTTCACAGGCTCCATCTCCGCCGACAGCTCTTCCGTCCCCACCGGCGGCCCTCCTGCCTTCACAGGCTCCATCTCCGCCGACAGCTCTTCCGCCCCCACCGGCGGCCCACCCGTCACCGCGCTATAATGCAGGATCCCCCCGAATTCCCGGTCCCAGCCGATCTCCAGCGCCTGCGCCGTTATTCCGGCGATTCTTGGCACCAGTTCTTCCCGGCCCAGCAGGTCCGCCGCCTCTATCATGAACCACATGTCCTCGATGGTGTGCCCGGGATTGGCGTGCTGTCCCAAAAGCCCCTCCACCGGACGGTTGTCCGCGGCGATCACCTCGTGGATCACATTCCTCTCATCCGCAAAATGGTTCAGAATATCGTCCGTAAATCCCCCCAACCGCTCCCGCAGCACTATGCAGTACCCGGAATCCGGCTCCAGCAGGGCCGCGGACTCATGCAGCTCCTTCGTCACATTGGATAGGATCATGGGAATTCCGTGGGCCCGGTACCGTTCCGACAGCGGGTAAGGCAGAATATTGTACCTTCCCGACTTCACCCGTTCCAGAATGGACTCATAGAGCCGTTTTCCAAACGCATAAGCCTCCCGGTCTCCGGCCGCGGCCCCATACCCGGCCATGGCCAGCACCACAAAGCAGTCCGCGTAGATGCTCATGTCCAACGGCTCCCAGCCCTCCACGTGCCTGGGGCTTCCGTCCCGCTCCATCAAATAAACGCAGCGCCAATCCTCCGGCCCCATGAGACAGTGGCGAATCAGAAAATCCCGCCCTGTCTTTGCCAGCCGCAAGAACTCCTGCCGCTGTTTCCGGGAAAAAATCCCAGCTTTTGTGACAGCAAGCCTGGAAAACACCCACACAAACCTTCCCTGGCTCCAGGTGTATTTGTCGTAGCTTTGAAGCTTCTCCCCCGCGTTGTCAAAGCAGTTCACATACCCGCCGTACTCCCGGTCCTCGCACCGGGGCAGCCAGAACGCCAGGATGCGGTTGGTCAGTTCATTTTCATAAAAGCCTTTCAGGCGAAGCAGTTCATTCCGGTCCATTTCCCCCTCATTTCCCGGCCCCAAAGGAGCCGAACGCCACGCTGCCCTGCACCATTACGCCGTTTACGCGGATGTCCTCGTCAAAGCTGATCAGATTGGCCGTCTTTCCCGGCATGATGCTGCCCACCTGGTCCGCCAGTCCCATAATCGAGGCCGGGGTCAGACTCATCATGCGCACGCAGTCCCACAGCGGCACCCTGGCCCGGTGGTACATCACCCGCACCAGCCGGTCGTCCGTGGCGATGCTGCCCGCAAATGCCGTGCGGTCCGGCATCTTGGCCACATCGTCCTCGATGATCACCCGCTGTCCGTTCTTTAAACTTCCCAGCACGGATTCCTTCACATTCTGTCCGGCGCAGCGCATGGAGTCGCAGGTCAGCGCCACCTTCTCCGGCCCCTTTAAGCGGTACACCATCTCCAGGATTTCCACCGGCAGATGGCAGCCGTCGGCGATGACCTCCACGGTTAGATCGCCGATGCAGAACGCGCTCTCGATCAGACCGGGGTAACGGAAGCCGCCCTTTCTCACCATGCCGGACATGGCGGAGTAGAGGTGGGTCACGTGGTTGATTCCGTTGTGGTACGCCTCCAGGACCTGGCTGTATTCCGCGTCGGTGTGGCCCATGGAGGGCACGATGCCGTGGTCCCGCAGACAGCGGGCAAACTCCATGGCTCCCGGCAGCTCCGGGGCCAGGGTCCAGCGGGAGATGGCTCCCTCGCCGTAGAAGATGAACTCCTCGTACTCCTCCCGCTGCGGGTCGCGGATGTATTGTTCGTCGATGGCCCCCTTCTGTTTCCGGTTCAGATAGGGTCCCTCCATGTGCAGTCCCGGCAGCTCCGGCCCGTCCGTCATGATGCGCCTTGCCAAGCGCAGCCCGTCGATGCTGTTTAAAATCTCCTCCCGGCTGGCCGCAAGGGTGGTGGGAAACAGCGTGGTGGTGCCGTGCTGCAAATGGGTCTTTGCCGCCGTGATCACCGCCTCCGCGGTGCCGTCCATAAAGTCGCAGCCCCCCGCGCCGTGGCTGTGAATCTCCACAAATCCCGGGGACAGGTACTTTCCTCTCAGGTCATACACCTGGTCCCCCTGTCCGGTCTCCGGAAGCCCCTTTCCGGCGGCTTTGATCCGGTGTCCCTCCACGGTGACAAATCCCTGCTCCACCCGGTCCGGGTAGATCACTGCGGCGTTTACAAAATGTATGCTCATGGAATACCTCCCGTCTTTTTACAACAGACCGCTTGCGGAATCCCGGTCCAGATACAGGGCCGCGTCCGGGTGGGTGGTCAGGATGCTGGCCGGACAGCGCTCAGACACCTGTCCGTTTAACATGTCCCGCACCGCCTCCGCCTTGGTAGCTGCGGGCACGCTGCAGAACATGGACCGCGCCGCCGTCAGCCCCGGAATGGTTACCGTGATGGCGTAGCCCGGCACCTGCCCGATCTCCTCAAAACAGCCGTCGTGGACCTGCTGCAGGCGGCACTTTTCCTCCAGCTTCACTACCTTGGCGAACACCGGATCGTTAAAATCCGCCACCGGAGGGTCGTTGAAGGCCAGATGGCCGTTCTCGCCCACGCCCAGCAGGCAGATATCCGCCGGATGCTCTGCAAGAAGCTGACCGTAGCGCCGCGCTTCCTCCTCCGGATTCTCCGCGTTTCCGTTGATCAGGTTGACGGAGCCAAGGGGCAGGCGGTCGAACACCTTGCGTTTTAAATAATTGCGAAATCCCGCCGGATGCGCTGCGTCCAGCCCCACGTACTCGTCCATGTGAAAGGCGTTGACCCGGGTCCAGTCGATTCCCTCCGCGCTTACCAGGGTTTCCAGGGTCTCATTCTGGGAGGGTGCGGCTGCGAAAATGATATTGATCTCCTCTTTTTCCGCCAGCAGCTCCCGGATGCGGGCCGCGGCCTGCTCTCCCGCCATGCGCCCCATGGCTTCGCGGGTGTCGAACACCATCACGTGCAGCTTATCCGCAAAAAAGTCTTTTATGATCGTCATATGGATTCTCCTTCATCGTATAAAAATGCCTCCGCGCCTCCGCTCATGGCCGCCACCCGGCAGCCCTCGTACTCCGCCACCGCGTCGTCGATGGCCTGCTGAAGCGCGGACAGGGGATAATATTTGCAGCCGCAGGCGCTCATCTGCTCCCCGGTCACGCCGTCGCCAACCACCACCAGCTTCCTGCGGCGGCGCATCTTGGACATGCTGTTGCCAACGGCGATGGCCAGCCGGTCGCCGGGAATGGCTTCCCCTGCGATGCAGGCCCGCACGATGGCGTCGCCGTCGTCCCTCGCCATGTATTCCGGATACTCCGGGTGCGGCCCGATGCCCTCATAGTTGGGGCTGATCATAATCATGGTGCCGCCCCGGTCCCCCTTAAGGGCTGGTTCCGCCCCGTACATGGCCTTTGGAGACTGCCAGAAATCCTGGTCCGCCGGATGGGAGCTGACGATCACCACGTCGGCCTTCTCCGTCACCTTGCTGCCCAGCACCTGCTTTCCGATCTTCACGCCCTCCCGGTGGGCGGCCACGTAGTCCCCGGCCACCACCCAGCAGAGCTTTAACTCCGGGGTCAGAATGGTGTTGATGATAAAGTCCAGGCCGATCAGCTTCACCCAGCCCTCCATCATATCCCGGATGGGGGTGGTGGACAGCCCGAACATGTTCTCGTCGTAGAGGCTGGCTTTCAGGTGGAAATAGGAGACCGTGTCCTCCCCTGCCACGCCGGGAAAAATGATCTTTCCGCCTCCGCCCCAGCCCATCACCGGGTGGGGAACCAGATTTCCCACCCCGATGCGCAGGTCCGCGTCCATCACGGAGCTTGTGGCCATGAGGGGGGCGCCCTCCTCGGTGTCCCCGATATAAACCAGCTTTTCGGGATCCCGGAACTCGGAGTTCACCACCGGGTAGGTTTGGTAGATCTCCTCCCCCACCCGCTCCCGCATCTCGTCCTCCGTCATATAGCGGTGGCTGCCCAGGGCGATGACAATCTTGATCTGTTCCCGCCTGGCCCCGCAGCGGATCAGTTGATCCAGCAAAACCGGCAGAATGGTGCTTATGGGCGTGGGGCGGGAGCCGTCGTCCACGATCACGGCGATCCTCTTATCCGGGGTCACGATGTCCTCCAGCTTCGGACCGCCGATGGGGTTCTCGATGGCGTCCAGAATCATCCGCTCCGGGTCCCCGGCGGGCTGGGCCTCAGGCGGGTCGATCATGCCGATAAAACACTGATCCGGCACCTCCATGCCCACCATCTCATTTCCGTAAGGGAGACTGATTTTCATGGCCTGATACCTCTCTTTTCCATTACTGCCGCGCCGATCTGCTCCATCCGTTCCCGGTACAAATCGTCGGTCAGCGTGATTTTATCCTGCTCCTGAGGGAACAGCACAAAGGGGCCGCCCCATCCCAGCCTGCCCTTATATTTCGGACACAGGGTGAAATGCACGTGAGTCACCTCGTCGCCGTAGATCGCGTAATTGATCTTGTCGGCCCCAAACAGCTCCTTTATGGTCTGAGCCAGGGCGCAGACGTCGTCCATAAACGCGTCCCGCTCCTCCTTGGGAATCTCGTACAGCTCGTTATAGTGGTCCCTGAACATAATGGTGCAGCGGCCCGGCAGCGTCTGGTCCTTGCACAAAAACACGCTGGAAGCCTTCAGATCGCAGATTTTAAACAACAGGCTGCGAAACCCCTCATCCTGGTCGCAGTAATAGCATCCCTTCACATTTTCCATGACAAATATCCTCCCTATTTATTTAATCGCTCCCGCGGTGTGATCCCCGGTAATATAATTCCGGATGCAGATAAACAGGATCACCAGCGGAACGGTGGTGTACATGGCCCCGGCCATCACATAATGCCAGGGGATTCCCACCGCCGGATTGTTCTTTAAAATCTCGTAAAGGCTGACGATAATGGGCTTTTTCTCCGTGGTGGAGATAAAGGTGAAGGCGAACAGGAACTCGTTCCAGGTCCGGGTGAAGGCGAAGATCACCGCCACCGCGATCCCGGTGCTGGACACTGGAAGAAAGATCCTTGTCATCACCATAAACGGGCTGCAGCCGTCGATTTTCGCCGCCTCCACCACCTCCTTGGGAACCCCGTCGAAGGTGGCTTTCAACATCAGCACAATAAACGCCAGGTTGAAGGTGGTGTTCATCAGCACCAGGCTGAGCCAGCTGTCGATCAATCCCATCTTGTTCATCATGGTATAGAGCGGGATAATGACGATAACCGGCGCGAACATCTGACTCACCAGCACCAGGTAATACATCTGCTTTTTGCAGTAAAAATTCAGGCAGGAAAAGGCGTAGGCCGCCGGGATGGCGATCACCATAATCAGGGCGATGGTCATTCCGGTGATGACCAGGCTGGCCTTGAAGCCGTTTAAAATGTGCATTTTCCGGAACACCTGCACGTAGTTCTCAAAGGCGAACACCTTGGGAACCCAGGTCACCGGCATGGTAAACACGTCGTTGGCCTTCTTTAGGGACACCGAGATCATGGCCGCCACCGGGAACATCAGGGTCACGATGATGAGAAGCACCATCAGCAGGAAAAGGAATTTTTTTACATTTCGTTTGACTCTGTAACTATTCATACCGCGTATCCTCCCCCTTGGAATTCACATAGAGCACCGCGAACACGGACAGGATCAGGAAGCTGACCACGCTGATCGCCGCTGAGTAGCCCCGGTTGTTGAACTGGAACGCGTTCTGGTAGATAAAATTCACCATAATGGAGGACGAGTTGGCCGGTCCTCCCTGGGTCATCATATAGATAACGTCAAAGGTGTTGAAGGCCCAGATTCCGATGAGCAGCCCCAGCGTGCGCACCGAGGAGGTGATGAGAGGCATGGTGATGGACCAGAACTGCTGCCATGCGTTAGCCCCGTCGATCCGGGCCGCCTCGTAGATGTAGGAGGGGATGGAGTACATGGTGGACAGAATGTTCAGGGCGCAAAACGGCGCCACCGCCCAGATGTTGACAATCATCACCGCAATCAGCGAGGTCTTGGAATTTCCCAGGAAATCCACGGGCAGCCCCAGAATATGGGTATCCATCAGAAACTGGGTGATGTGCCCGAACATGGGATTATACATCAGACGCCAGATCATGCAGGACACCGCAGCCGGCATGGCGTAGGGAATCAGCATGATGGCTGTCATCATTTTCTTGCCCAAAAATTTTTTGTACAGAATCAGGGCCATGAGAAGCCCCAGGATCAATTTGAACGCCACGCCCACGAACACCCACACAAAGGTGTTCTTAAACATGCGCGGCGTATCCGGGTTGGCGAACAGGTCTGCAAAATTCTGCAGGCCCACGAAGATCATGTCTCCGTTCACCCTCCGCTCAAAAAAGGACATGTAAAAAACCTGTGTGATCGGGTATAAAATAAACACGAGAAAAATCGCAAGCATGGGAAGAACGTAACATAAATTAACCGCTTTATCGCGCTTTTCTTTTTTCGATAAACCATTCATTGCCGGTCCCCCTCATCTAAAAAAGCGGGCGGGAAAGGATTCCGCCCGCTGATTCGTTGTCATTGTTTTGCCAGTAATTCGTCCACCTGCTTGCCTGCCAGTTCCATGGCCTCCGACGCGCTGATCTCGCCCATAACCGCCTTTGTAACAGCGTCCGCCATGGCCTTCTGCACTTCCTCCCAACAGATGATGGAGGGTTTGAATTTCGCCATGGGTTCCATTGCCGCAAAGGGAGCCACCATCACGTTGCTGGGGTCGGTAAACTCCGGAATCTCCTTGAAGTAGCTCTGCTGGTTGGGAACAAATCCGGCCTGGTTGATCACCTGGCCCTGGTACTTGGCGGTGTGCCAGAATTCCAGCCATTTGGCAGCCGCTTCCTGGTTGCCGGTGTTGAACACCAGGTCCACATCCATGACGCCCAGGGAATACCGGGAACCGTTAGGCCCTGCCAGGGGCTCCGTGATCTCGGCCCAGCTGTAGTCCTCCCCCGCTTCCTTAAGCGCCGCCAGACCCTGGGCGTTGTGGAAATAAGCCGCCGCGATCTGGGTGGTAAAGTTGTTCTGGGTGCTGTTGATATCGGCCTGTCCGTAGTCCGGCACCGCGTATTTGGCCAGATCCACATACATCTGTAAGGCGGCCACGCCGTTCTCATTGTTGAAGCCGTTGGCCGTGCCGTCCGCGTTCATCACGTCCGCATCGTAAGCCCAGAGAATGGGCAGGAAGCAGTCCAGAGTGTTCTTGGGATGGCCCGCCACCATGGCGTAGGCGTATTTTCCGGAGGCGGGATCGGTCAGCTTCTCCCCGTCCGCCAGAAATTCCTCCCAGGTGGTGGGAAGCTTCTCGATTCCCGCGTCCGCCATGCGGTTCTTATTGAACAGCATGCCGCGGATGGACATGTAGGACGGCATGGCCCAGAGCTCTCCGCCCACCTTGCACACGTCCAGGGCAGCGGGTGAAAAGTCGTCGTAAAGCTCCTTGCTGATCAGGCTGTCAATGGCCACCGTGTACCCGGCCTCCTTGAACTGCTGGGTCCAGGACGAGAAGCCGTACATAGCGTCCGGCATGTTGCCGCCCTCGGCCAGGGTTAAAATCTTCTGATACGCGTCGCTGTAGGCCCAGCTCTCCAGCTTCACCTCGATGCCGGTCTCATTTTTGAATTCCGCCGCAGCCTCCTTTAACAGCTCCATACCGGTGTCGCCCAGGGTAACGTAGGTGATGACCGTGCCCTCGCCCGCCTTTTGCGCCTCGGTCTGGGCCGCGCTCCCGCCTTCCGCCGTACTCTCCCTCCCGCCGTTGCGCCGGTGGTGGGCGCCGCCGTGTCGGCCGGAGCCGAAGTTCCGGAAGAACAACCGCCCAGAGCGGCCAGCATCGCTACGGAAAGGATCACAGAAACAGACTTCCTCAGTTTTCTCATAGGTTACTTCCTCCCATCAAATTTAGTGTCTTTATTATATCGGTTTTCCTTGAGATTGTATTTACATTTTTTGACATGATTTTTTACAAGTTTTAAACGAACTTCTTGTAAACTGTATAGATTTTCCCGTTTTCCCGCCATATTTTATGTAATATTTGAAAAATATACCTCCATATGATATAATCATCATATGATTTCGATGATCCGTGGAAGGAGGGATTCAGTTATGCCGGTACAGAGAATCAAGCTGTCCGACCAGGTGGCGGACCAGCTGCGCGCCATGATCACAGCCAAGCAGTACCGCCCAGGCGAGAAGCTTCCGGTGGAGTCCGAGCTGGCGGCGGAATTCGGCGTCAGCCGCATCACCGTCCGGGAAGCCATGCACAAGCTGGACGTCATGGGCATCGTGGAGGTCCGCCAGGGGGCCGGCACCTTTGTGCGGGAGATCACGCCCGCGGCCTACATCAAAACTTTGCTCCCTATGCTGAGCATGGACAACAACAGCCTGAAGGACATTTTCGAGATCCGCCAGATCATCGAGTGCAAATCCGCGGAGCTGGCCGCCTTAAACGCCACCGCAGAGGACTTAGCCCAGGTGAAGCTGCCCCTGTCCAAGATGCCGGAGGCCGCCCGCACCGGCAAGCTGCGCCAGTACAATGAGCTGGACCTGCAGTTTCACTACGCGGTGGCCAAGTGCACCCACAATCAGATTCTGATTACCATCCAGGAACTGCTCAGCGACCTGGTGGAGGGCTCCATCAGCATGGGCATCACGCCCTTAAACGCCCTGGAGCACTCGGTGATCTTCCACCGCAAGATCTACGAGGCCATCGCCAAGCACGACAGCGTCAGCGCGGCGGGCCTGATGAACGCCCACATTGAGGGCGGCGTCAACTATGCCAAGAACATTATGCAGGATAACTACGGAAAGGAGCGCTCATGATACAGGACATCCGCCTGACCGGCTATGATTTTCTGGACAAGCCGCTCCTGCCGCTGGCCGGGGGGCAGAACTTTCACTTATTCTACGTGTTCGACGGGAGCGGCGTGCTGATCGTGGACAGCAGCAGCCACACCTGCTCCAGGGACAGTTTATTCCTGTTCCCCTCCCTGGAGGTGGCCGTGCCCAGTCCGGGCAGCCGTTCCACCCTGACCATCCTGCACCTGCCCTTCACCTGCCCTTCCCCCCGCATGGGTGCGGAGATCGCCCGCCTTCCCAGACTGCTGCCCGCCTCCCCGGAGCACCGCAGCCTGGTGATGGAGATTCTTCACGAGTGCATTTTAAAGCGGCCCCTGTACGAAGCTCTCTGTTCCCTTTACCTGGAACAGCTGTTGATCCCCCTGGCCGCGGCCTCGTACCGCACAGGCCGGGGCTTCTCCCGCGGCCCCCGGATCGCCCGGCGTCCCGAGGGGCCTTTGGCGGAGGCCTGCGCCTACATCGACCGCCATCTGGGGGAGGACTTATCCTCGGACATCCTCTGCGAAGCCTGCCGGGTGAACGCGCGCCAGCTGAACAGCCTGTTCAAAAAGACCTTCAACCAGTCCACCATCGAGTACATCGGGAACCGTCGTCTGGCCAGGGCCCGGGAGCTGTTGTGCTTTTCCCGGGATTCCGTCACCCGGATCGCCGAGTCCACGGGCTTTAAGTCCGTCCACTATTTCAGCCGCGTTTTCAAGGAAAAGGAGGGAATTCCCCCCGGCGAGTACAAAAAGCGCATCGCCCGCTCCCTGACGCTCTGACTTTTCTTGACTTTCCTATGATATACTTGTACAATAGTCCTCGTGCATTGGGCGACTGCAATCGATTCGCCGTTCAAAGGAAAAAGGAGTATTATATCTATGACACAAGAAAACAAAATGGGCACCATGCCCGTCAACCGCCTGCTCGTCACAATGTCTTTACCCATGGTCATCTCCATGCTGGTCCAGGCCATGTACAACATTGTGGACAGCATCTTCGTATCCATGATCAGCCAGAGCGCCCTGACCGCCGTGTCCATGGCGTTCCCCGTTCAAAACCTGATCATCGCCGTGTCCGCCGGAACCTGCGTGGGCGTCAACGCTTTGCTCTCCCGTTCGCTGGGCGAGCACAACCAGAAAAATGCCGACTCAGCGGCCGCCAACGGCGTATTTTTGGCCTTCCTGGGCTTCGTGGCCTTCGCCCTGTTCGGCCTGTTCGGCTCCCGTCTCTTCTTTGAGAGCCAGACGGACAACCAGGAGATCATCCGCCTGGGCACCCAGTATCTGCAAATCTGCTGTATTTTCAGCATGGGCATCTTCGGGGAAATGATGTTCGAGCGCATTTTACAGTCCACCGGGCGGACCATCTACAGTATGATCACCCAGGGCACCGGCGCCATCATCAACATCATTCTGGACCCCATCCTGATCTTCGGCCTGATTGGCTTCCCCAGGATGGGCATCCAGGGCGCGGCCGCGGCCACCGTGTTCGGACAGATCGTAGCCATGCTGTTGGCGCTGATGTTCAACGCTACCAAGAACCACGACGTCACCATTCGTTTCAAAGGCTTTACGCCCAACGGACGCACCATCCGCCTGATCTACGCCGTGGGCGTGCCCTCCATCATCATGCAGTCCATCGGCTCGGTGATGACCTTCGGCATGAACAAGATTCTCATCGCCTTCTCCGAGACGGCGGTTGCGGTGTTCGGCGTGTACTTCAAGCTCCAGAGCTTTATCTTCATGCCCATTTTCGGTCTGAACAACGGCATGATTCCCATTGTAGCCTACAACTATGGCGCGAGAAGCAAAAAGCGTATCATGGCAACGGTGCGCATGAGCATCTATATCGCGGTGGGCATCATGCTCATCGGCCTGGTGGTGTTCCAGCTGTTCACCCGGGACCTGCTCATGATGTTCCAGGCGGACGAGAACATGCTGGCCATCGGCGTGCCCGCCCTGCGGATCATCAGCCTCAGCTTCCTGTTTGCCGGGTACTGCATCATCGTCGGCTCCGTGTTCCAGGCCCTTGGAAACGGCGTCTACAGCCTGATCGTGTCCATTGCCAGACAGTTGGTCTGCATCCTGCCCCTGGCCTACTTTTTCGCCCGGGAGTTCGGACTCCACGCGGTCTGGTACTCCATCCCCATCGCGGAGATCACCTCCGTGATCCTAAGCACCATCCTGTTCCGCAAGATCTACCTGGAAAAAATAAAAGTTTTGGACTGAAAATCATAACAGTTCAGACGGCTCATCTTCTTGACCGAAAAAGCTCGGCCAAGAAGCATCGGATGTCCATCCGATGTGAAAATTGACACGAAAATCCGCTTACAATCGAGCTTGACGCGGCTTCCCGCGCCAATTTTCCCGCCGTCTGAACTGTTACTGAAAATCTATGAAATGGACGGTGTGCGCGCCATGACCTGCGAATACCTGTTGGTGGACGGCTACAACATTATATTTGCCTGGCCCGAGTTAAAGGAGCTGGCCGACGTCAACCTGGACGGGGCCAGGACCAAACTTCAGGACATCCTCTGCAATTACCAAGGCTACAAGAAATGCCAGGTGATCCTGGTGTTCGACGGCTACAAGGTCAAGGGCAATCCCGGCGAGGTCATCCGCTACCACAACATCCACGTGATCTTTACCAAGGAAGCGGAAACCGCGGACCAGTACATCGAGAAGGTGACCCAGCAGATCGGCCGGCGCTACCAGGTGGCCGTGGCCACCTCGGACAAGCTGGAGCAGGTGATCATCCTGGGAAAAGGCGCTCTGCGCCTGTCGGCCCGGGACCTGCAAAAGGAGATCAAAGAGACCAACGACGAGATCAATCTCCGCCACTTAAAACAGATCCCTTCCAAAAAGAACCGCCTCTTCGACAACGTGGACCCTCAGCTTCTGGCCTACCTGGAGGACATCCGGCTGGACCGGGTGAAGGAGAAAACGGAGGAGAAGAGGGATGGGAAGGGGAAGAAAAAGAAGAAAAAGCGGTGAAACTTAAAATCCCCGGCCAATGGCCGGGGCACCCAACATCATATTCGTTCAAAACGGACGGCGCGGCTTTTGCTGCGCCGTCCTCTGTCTCATCCGGTCTGCCCGGATTTTTCGGCCTTCACGGCCACCAGCTCCACCTCCAGCTTTGCACCGAAATGCAGGTCGTTCACCTGCACCACCGATCTGGCCGGGCGGTGACCGCCGAAAAATTCCTTGTAAATCCGGTCCACCCGGTCCCAGTCGGCGATATCGGAGACGTAAACGCCCGCCCGGAGCACATGATTTAAGCTGCTGCCGGAATCCGCCAGCACCTGCTTAAGATTGTGAAGCACCAGCCTGGCCTGTTCCTCCACGCTCAAATCCGCCCTGGGAATCCCCTCGACGTCGATGGGCAGCTGGCCGGACAGAAAGATCAATCCGTTCCACTCCACCGCGTGGGAGTAATGCCCCCTGGGGGCCGGCGCGTTGTCCGTTATAATCTTATTAATCATTCGCTTCCTCTCCAATGCTTATAGTAAAACGCCTGCTCCCGGCCCTACTGGAATCTTAAGCAGGTACCACACCACCGCCAGAATGATCCAGGAAACGGTAAACGCGATGGAGTACGGCACCATCATGGACATGATCGTGCCCATGCCGGCATCCTTTTTGTACTGGATCGTCAGCCCCAGCACGATGGGCAGGTAGGGGAACAGCGGCGAAATAATATTCGTGCAGGAGTCGGCAATCCGGTAAAGCGCCATGGTGAACGCGGGCGAGAAGCCCAGCAGCCCGAACATGGGGATGAACACCGGAGCCAGCAGCGCCCACTTTGAAGAACCGCTGTAAAGGAACAGGTTGATAAATGCCAGGAACAAAATAAAAATCACGATCAGCGGAACGCCGTTGATTCCGCTGGCCTCCAATCCCTCTGAGCCGACGATGGCCAGAACCGTGGCAAGATTGGTCTTTTTGAAAATGCCGATCAGCTGCGAGGCGGCGAAGGCGATCACAAGGAATCCTCCCATGGACTTCATGCCTTCGGTCATGCATCGGATCACGTCCTTCTCACTCTTCAGCTTTCCGGAGGCAAAACCATATCCGGTGCCAACGATAAAAAACGCCAGGGCGATAATGGGAATAATGGGATCCATCTGTGTCAGCATACTTTTTCCCGTCTCCATATCCCGCAGCCATCCATTTTCAGGAATCGCCATTGCCGCGATGGCCGCCAGGTAGACGAGCAGCGCCAGGCCGGCCGCCTTCAGTCCCTTCACCTCAGCCGGGGACACGTCCCGGTCGGAATCATTGACCACAATATTGAGACCCTCCAGCCGCCCAAACTTGGGTTCAATGATACGGTCCGTCACAAACGTGCCGATGGGAACCAGCACCAGCGTGGAGGCGATTGCCATATACCAGTTGACCGTAACGTTCATGGGCGCGCTGGCTGTAATGGGCACAATGTCCATCACGGACAGGGAGATGCCGGACAGATTGGCATCGTGGCTTGTGATCATCAGATTGGCAAAATACCCGGAGGCGGCGGAGGCATACCCTGCCGCGATACCGACAATGGGACTGCGCCCTACCACCGCAAACAGCGCCGCTCCCAGCGCGGGCATAAACACGATCCCCGCATCCGACGCCAGATTCGACATGACGCCCACGAAAATCACCGAGGCGGTCAGCAGATACGGCGGTATTCTCAGCAGAAACTTCTTTGACAGCGCTTCAAATAACCCGGTCTTGTCCGCCACTGCCACGCCCAGCATGGTGACTAACACTGTTTTAAAGGGCGGAAATGCAATAAAATTAGCCAGTATGTTGTTGACAAACCATTGGAATCCGGCTTTGTTTAAAATACCGTTGACAACCGCCTCCTCTTTTCCCCCGGGGATGGGAACGGTAAAGCCGTTGAGAAGCTGAGCGATGACGACAATCATCACCGTCAGCATCATAAACATCGTAAATGGATGGGGCAGCTTGTTACCCACGCGCTCCACTCCATTCAGAAATTTCTGAAAACCTGAATTCTCCTTCTCTTTCATCTTTAACCCTCCTTAACAGAATCGTCAGAAATTAATCCGCGCAAACCGTGGATAAGCTCCGGCGATTATGGTATAATAAGGAAACGTATCTCTTATCGTCAACCTTCGGTTAACGACATCGTATAATAAGGAAACGTATTCCTTATCGTCAACCTTTGGTTAACGACATCGTATAATAAGGAAACGTATTCCTTATCGTCAACCTTTGGTTGAAGGTATGATACAATGAAAAAGCTGATTTCACTCGCGTTTACGTTGGTTGGCAGACCTGTTTTCGTGAATTGTGAATCAGCTTTTTTGTCTCGTTTCCTCTTCCAATCGCATCCTTATGGCGCGGCTCAACACTTCCGCCCCGATTTCCATGCACTTCTCATCAATGTCGAAACTGCCGGAATGATGTCCCGCCGCCAGACGGCTTCCAAGCATCATAACCGCCGCCTTTCCCCCGTTCGACCGGACCCGGTTCATAAAGTACGTCACGTCCTCGCAGGCGTCAAAGCTCTTTTTCTCCACAATTTTGTGAACGCCTCCGCTCCGCTCTGCGGCCGCCCGGATCACCTGCATAAGCTCCCCGTCGCTGTCGCTTCCCTCTGCGCTGCCCATATTACGGACTTCCACGGACACACCGTACATCAGCGCCGCACCCTCGCAGATTCTGCGCGCTTCCGCCTCCATATACCGGTTGATCTCAGTGGAACCGCCCCGGGTCTCAAACTTTACGATGCCGTAATCCGGGACCACATTCCGGCTGTTTCCACCGGCGCTTATGCCGCCGATGTTGATTCTGGAACTGCCGTCCCCGTGCCGTGGAATCCCCTGCATGCCGATGCAGGACGCCGCAGCGGCCAACAGAGCGCTCTTTCCCTCCTGCGGACAGATTCCGGCATGGGCCGTGGCTCCGTGAAATACGGCGTCCAACTTGCTGGTGGCCAGAAAGCCGTCGCAGCCCGTCACGATTTCACCGGTTTCCAGAGCCCGGATCCCCACGTGGAGACTGAAAAAGTCGTGCACATCGTCCACGATCCCTCTCTCCATCATCGCCCGCGCCCCGCGCATCCCCTCCTCGCCCGGCTGGAATATAAGTTTCACCGTCCCTTGCCTGCTCTGATCCTCCGCCAGAATCCGCGCGACACCCAAACCAACGGCCGTGTGAACGTCATGACCGCAGGCATGGCAGATTCCCTCGTGGCCGGATGCAAATCCCTGCTGCGCCGGCCTGTGATCCGGTTCGGCTGACTCCGTCACCTCCAGCGCATCCATGTCCACCCGAAGCGCCGCCACCGGCCCTTCCGAGCGCTTCAGAATTCCCACCACGCCGGTCTTTCCCCCGGCCATGCGCTGCATAAGCTCAGGGTCCACTCCCTCCTCTCTTGCTCTCATTTCCGCCAGCTCCAGCTGTCTGGCCGCAGGCAGCGCCGATCGGGACTCCAAATCCAGCACCTCCTCCGCCAACAGCACCTGGTAACCCCATTTTTCCAGTTCCCGGGCCACTAAAGCCGTGGTGCGGTACTCGGTCCAGGCCGTTTCCGGATGTCTGTGGATATCCCTGCGGACCCGGATCATGTACTCCGACAGGGTCTCCGTTCTTTGATCCCCCACAGAATCACCTCCTTTCATTCTTTTCGATTGCGCACTTCGTCCAAATAGTTATATATGGTATAACGGGAGACGGCCAGCTGCTTGGCCAGTTCCTCGACGGAACCCTTAATGGAAAATACTTCCTTTTCATCCAGGAAACGCACGATATCCATCTTATCCTGCCTGCTCATGGCGGACACGGGAATACCCGCGTCCGAGATGGTCCGGTCCAAAATCTGCCGCAGAATATCGCTGACTCCCTCGCCCAGCAGGTCCGCGCTCTCCTCCTTGGCTTCCAGATCGATTCCCCGGCAGAAATCGTCCATCTGCTTCTTGATCTGCATGTGACGGCTCAGATCATAGTTGATGCAGATCGCCCCCACCACCTCTCCGCTCTGGTTTCTGAGCAGAGAAGTGGAACACTTCAATAGCTTTCCATCCTTTGAGTGCTTGATATAATTATTCAGACAGTCGTTTTTCAGATAGGGCGACTGGATAATGGACATCAGATCATTAAAGGTCTGTCCCACATGCCTGCCCGTCACCTCGCCGTTCACCACCATCACAACTGAGCTTTTCGGATGGTTGAAGTCGTGAAGCACGACCTCGCAGTCCGGCCCAAAGGTCTCTCCGATCTGAATCAGCACCGGCCTCAACGCTAAAAAATACGGGCTGATCGTTTCTTTCATGTCAATCGTCATTTTTATCCCTCAATCTTATTTCAAATTTTTTAATAAGTATTTATTAAAATATTTTAAGTCAATTATATCATATATTTTTAGCAATACAATGTGAGGGGGCAAAACTTTTAAAAACAGTCCACTCCATCACATCAAAAAAACTCCATGGAATGCGCAATGCATCCCATGGAGTTTTTATAAATGCCATCCCGGCAGCCGCGTGTTTCTAAGGGAATTTTGGTAGTTGAGCTTAGACACCGGCTGTACCGTCCCCTGTTTTCAGGCAATGCCCGAAAGCCCGCGGGGCAAATCTCCGCACTCCTCCCGGAACCAGGATGGCACGAGATTCTCAGTTTCCGCTACTGCTGTACAATGTGGATCGCGAAGCCGCCGATCTCCCCCTCAAAGTAGGTGAAGAAGCACTTGCCGTTCTCATCGAACTTTTTCGTCTCCTGGATGGACTTAAAGCCCCGCTCCTCGAAGTAACGGATGGCCGCCTCCACGTCGTTCACGGAAAAACCGATGTGTCCGTGGGTTCCACGGCCGTTCTCCTTCATGATCTCCACCAGGTCGCCGTTAAAATAGGACAGCGGGGTCTCGCGGATGGGAAGTCCCATCAGCTTCAGGAAATCGCCGGCCACTCCGGCCGCCTCGCCGTCGTTTGCTGCGTTAAGCCCCACGTGGGCCACCTTCATGTCAAATAACTCTGCTGCGCTCTTGTCTGCCATTCCTTTAATCCTCCAATTTTATCATTTACTTCACGGAATAATTCAGCCGCACGGTAATGTTGGCCGTCTTAAACCGGGAACTTGTGTTGAATGAACCGCCATAGCTGTAAGACTCGGTGCCGGAATTGGTGGCCGTGATCTGGAACACGCCCAGGCTGGCGGTCAGAAGCTGATCCGTTTGCGCGCCGCAGCCCGAAGCCACCAGGTCGATGCGCTCCTTGGCATTGGCGGTAGCCTTGGTGATCAGGTCCAGTTTCAGCTCATCCAGCTTGGTGTAGTAATATTCCGGCAGGTTGGACTGAAGCTCCACGCCGGACTCGATCAGATTGGAAATGTCCCGGGAGATCAGCTCCACCTTGTCAATATCCTGGCTGGTCACCGTCATGCTCTGGGTCAGCTCATATCCGGACTGAATATCGCCCAGATACCTCCCCTCCTCATCATACTGGGACGTATAGGTGGGGGAAATGCTGACGGAGCTCAATACCATCTCATCGTCGGTCACGCCGTTGTCCCTGAGGTAGGACTTTACGATCTCCCCGTCCTTTTTGATACTGCTGTAAGCTATCCTGGGTGTATCCCCCTGCACAGAGAAGCTTCCCCGCCACACCACAAGGTCGGACTCAAAATCCACGCTGGCCGACCCGGTGGCCGTGATCCCCGTGCCCCCCGCGTTCTTCTTGTACTGGATAATGTTTCCGGTGAAAATACTCACACAGATGATTGCGCAGATACCCGCAATCAGCGCGATCAACACCGGACGATATTGCAGAAACAGGCCGCCCTTGCTGTTGTTTCCATTTTCTTCCATCCTTTTCCTCCTTCTCTCGGTATTGTTTCCTTATTATACTTTGTCATTGACCGCCAGGTCGATGATAAGAGCTATGTTTCCTTATTATACCATACCTGCTTTGGAAAAAAAGTGGCATTTTTATTAAGATTTGACAGTTCTCCGGCCTTCTGCGACGTCCTATTTCAGCTGTTCCAGAATCGAGCTGCCGATGGTTCCCTCCGGCATTTCCACGCCAAAGTTGTCGGCGATGGTGGCTCCGATCACGCCGAAGGTAGGGGCGTCCTCCAGAACCGCGGAGCCCTCCATGGACGGGGAATAAGCCAGAAGCGGCACCATTTCCCGGGTGTGGTCCGTGCCCTTGTAGGTGGGGTCGTTGCCGTGGTCCGCGGTGATCAGAAGCAGATCGTCCTCCCGCAGCTTGCCCAGCAGTACGCCCAGATTCTTGTCAAAGCGCTCCAGCTCTTCCCCGTACCCTTCAGGATTTCTCCGGTGGCCCCACAGGGCGTCAAAATCCACCAGATTTGTAAAGCACAGCCCATGGAAATCCTTCTCCGCCAGCTCGATGGTCTGCTCCATCCCGTGGACGCTGCTCTTGGATTTATATGCCTCGGTAATCCCCTCGCCGTCGAAAATGTCCTTGATCTTACCCACGCTGATCACGTCAAAGCCGCCCGCCTTCAGGGCGTCCAGAGCGGTGGGGCCGGTTGGCTTTAAGGCATAGTCGTGGCGGTTGGAAGTGCGCTTGAACTCGCCTTTTTTGCGTCCGACATAAGGCCTTGCAATGACCCGGCCCACCTTCCACTCGTCCCGCAGCGTCAGCTCCCTTGCGATCTCGCAGCAGCGGTAAAGCTCATCCAGGCCGAACGTCTCCTCATTTCCGCAAATCTGAAGCACCGAGTCCGCGGAAGTGTAGACGATCATATCCCCGGTGGCGATCTCGTGCTCCCCCAGCTCATCCAGAATCTCCGTGCCGCTGGCGGATTTATTGCCCACGATCTTGTGGCCGGTGCGGCGGCTCAGCTCATCCAGAAGCTCTTTGGGGAACCCGGTGTCCGTATATGTTTTAAAGGGCTTGGTGATATTGAGCCCCATCATTTCCCAGTGCCCGGTCATGGTGTCCTTGCCCACGCTGGTCTCCGCCAGCCGCAGCTGGTAGCCCAGAATACGCTCCGGGGACTTCACGTGTTTGAGCGGGTGAAGCCTGGCGATACCCAGCTTCGCCATATTGGGGATGTCAAATTCCGGCATATGGTCGTCGATATGCCCCAGGGTGTCGGACCCCAAATCGTCGAACCGCTCCGCATCCGGCCCGTCTCCGATGCCCATGGAATCAATCACAATGGTGAAAATGCGCTTGTATGGTTTCATTGTTGCCTCCTTAAACCGTTCTGTAAAATGTGTGCTGTCAACAGCGTTCCAAAAGAATAACAATACTATACCACACTTTTACAGAAACGCCAACCGGGAGTGTTGGCGGGGGGCGGGACGCTTCTTTTCACGGCGACCGGGCGCATTCTTGCCGGACGCACAAAAAAGGCGGCCGCCGGTGTCAACCGGAAGCCGCCAGAAATCCCGCGCCGGACAAAGAACCATTTTAACCCGCCTTTGAACGCTTGGCTTTAAAACTCTTGTAAAATGCATATCCGTACATTGCCACAAAAATCAACATGATCGCCATAGTGATGGGGCGGCCAAAGAATGCCATCAGGCTGTCCTGGTTCATGGACATGCCGCGGCGGAAATGGCGCTCCGTCATCGGGCCCAACACCAGGCCCAGAATCAGCGCCGAAGTGCTGAAATGGTATTTCTTAAAGAAATACCCGAAGATTCCTCCGAAAATCATCAGATACACGTCCGTCATATTTCCCTGGTACGCGTAGCAGCCCGTGATCGCCAGCAGCATGATAAAGGTTCCCAGCACATAATAGGGGATCTTAAGGATTTTGGCAAACATCTTCGCCACGCCCAGAGAAATGAACACCATGGTAATATTGGCCAGAATCATGGAAATGAATGTGGCGGACAGGTATTCCGGCTGGGCCTTCAACAGCATGGGCCCCATCTGGACGCCGTGAATAGCCAGAGCCGTCATCATCATGGCCGCCGCGTTGCTGCCCGGAATACCCATGGCCAGCAGCGGCACCATGGCGCCTCCGGTAGCCGCGTTATTGGCGGTCTCAGACGCTGCGATTCCGTGGGGATCGCCCTTGCCCAGCATTTCAGGATGTTTGCTGCACTTTGCTTCAACCGTATAGGACAGCCAGGAGGCGATGGTCGCGCCTGCTCCCGGCATAATGCCCACGATACTTCCCAAAACACCGGAGCGGAGCACCGTCCACTTCATCGCCAGCATCTCTTTAAGGCTCACCAGCCGGGAAATATCCGCCTGCTTGTCGCTGGAATAGGCGCTGCGGTCCGAAGGCTTGCGGATCTGGCTGAATATTTCCACCGCTGCGAACATACCCAGCATAAACGGCAGGGCCTCGACTCCGTCCAACAGCTTGGAGGTGCCGAAGGTGAAACGCGGAACCGCGGAAAAACTGTCCAGACCAATGGTGCCCAGCCACAAACCAATAATAGCGGAGGCGAAGGTGTTCAGTTTGTTGTCCTCGTCCAGGAAAATCAGAATGCTCAAACCCAGGAAGCACACGGCGAACTGCTCCGAGGAGCTGAATTTCAGCGCCAGTTTCATCAGGGGCTGGGTCAGCGCGAACATGATGATCGCGGAGGCCAGGCCGCCCAGCGCAGAGCAGATCAGGGAAATGGACAGGGCTTTGCCAGCCTCTCCCCTCTGCACCATGGGATATCCGTCCAGAACCGTGGCTGCGCTGGAGGGCGTTCCCGGAATCTTGAACAGAATTGCCGTGATACTGCCTCCGGTGATGGCCGCGCAGTACACCGCGCTTAGAAAGGCGATGGCCACCACCGGGGGCATCGAGTAGGTAAAGCCGATGCACAGCACGATAGCCATGGTGGCGCTGACTCCGGGCAGCGCCCCGAAAATAACGCCCATCAACACGCCGCCGGCGATCCACAGCAGGATCATGGGCTGAAATACCGACTGAATGCCGGTCATCAATAAATCCATAAGTATCGCTCACACTCCTTTGCAATATGTCAGTCAACCGGATGTGCGGGGCGGTTCATCCGCCCCGCGCCCGCCGCGCCCTTAAATCAGATACTCCAGCCACGAACTGAACTCGTAGATAGGCCCGATTCCCCGCGGCGGCATCACATCCAGCCCCCAGACGAATACGGCGTAAATGATGGCGGTAACCACCAGGGCGGACAGGAACATTTTTGGAATGCTGCGCATTCCCAGCAGCCAGGAAAGGCCCATGGCAAACAGGATCGTGGACAGCACATAACCGCCATAAGGCAGAAGCCATGCGTAAAAGCACACCCATACAAATGAGGCAAGCAGCTTTTTCACACCCGTTTCCTTCAGGTGAAATATTTCCGGCGAAAACCGCCGCTCCGCTTTGGGGAGCTTTTTAAAAATGGTATAGGTTTTCGCGGCAAAGATCAGAATGGCGAACACAATCAGCATCATCGGCCAGTATCTGGCCCCAAAGTACCCCTCCCAGATCTCAATCTGGCCGGAATAGATGAACATGGCGATGAAGAAGATCAAAAGCCCGCCGTTAAACAGTAATTCCCCCATGCTTCTCTCCCTTTCTGAGGTATTGTCGACCGCTTATTTCTTGTTCATTTCCACCGCTGTGTCGTAGGTGTTCTGCAATATTTCCGAGAGCTCGTCGGCGTCCCAGACAAAGGTATTTCCCATACCGTTCATTTCCAGCCACTGGGCCCACTCGGCGTTGGTGGTCGCAACCTTGTGCACCGCCGCTTCAAACGCGTCCACCGCCTCCTGGGGCGTTCCCTTCATCGCGGTAAATACGCGGTAGAAGCCCAGATCGGAGGTATAGCCCAGCTCACCGGAACAGGGAACATCCGGGTAAATGTCGCTGCGCTGCTGCGCCATCACTACGAGAGGCACCAGATCGCCGGATTCCGCATACGCGCCCGCGTCGCTCCAGGTATTGATAACCAGATCCACATCCCCTGCGATCACGGAAATGGTACCCTCATTGGACTCAGAAGTGATCCACTTCAGTTCAATGCCCGCCTGGTCGCAGAATTCATTGATAATCGCTCCGCTGATTCCGTTGGGGGAATCGGTGGCGACGGTCACTTTGCCGGGATTGGCCTTGCAGTAGTCGATCATCTCATTTACGTCCTTAAACGGCGCTTTGGGGCTTGCAAAGAACATGCCTTCCGCCATGACCAGCCCGCTGACCGGAACGATCTCGCTCATCAAATCAAACTCACACTGCCCCTGAGCCGCCGCAATAATGGCGGAGGGGGCGGTAAACTGGTACTTGTATCCGTCCGCCGGCTGGTTGTGGCTCCAGGTATAGCCAGTGATCCCGGAAGCGCCGGAGCGGTTGCTGACCACGATGGATACGCCCAGCTCCTTCTCCAGATAGGTGGCAAATTTGCGGACCGTGGTGTCAAGACCACCTCCCTCTCCTCCCGGAACCATAATCTCAATGCGGTGGTCAAACTGAAAGCCGGAGGCGGCCGCCTCGGTTCCGGCCTCTTTGACCGCCTCGCTTCCCGCATCCTTTGCAGCTTCCGTTGCTGCGGGGGCCGGGGATTCCTTAGCGCCGGAACCGCCAGAGCCGCCGCAGGCGCACAGGGACAGGAGCATAGCTCCGCTCACCAAACCGGATAATATACGCATCAATTTTTTGGATTTCATTATAATTTCCCCCATTTCTTTTATTCTGTCTATGGTTTCTCAGCCGCCGGCCTCAATCCAACGGAATTTCCAGATTGACCATCGGGCGGTGCTGCTGGCAGCCGTACAGATCGTCGTCCAGAAAATCGCCGGACGGATGTCTGCGCGGAAATGAGAACTTGACCGCATTGGCCAGCGGAAGATTGTGCTGGCTGACGCTGCTTTCATCTACCTTGTACAACTCAGCCACGGCAGCTGTGGACAGCGCTCCGGTAGCCAGAACCTTATCGTAGGTCTCACGATCCGCGAACAGGATGTCAATGGATTCCATAAAAGGGCCCGCGTTCTTGGAACGGATCAGTTTCGCCAATTCATATAATTTTTTCACGTCAAGCTCTCCTTACAGATCATAGTAGGTGAAGCGGCAGGTCTCCAGGGGATCGTCCACTTCGATCACGTGGTTCAGACAGAATGAGTAGGTCGCGCCGTTTTCCTGGGTCATCAGGGTCGGCGGCGAGAACGGGAACGCCGCCTGGCTCTGGGCGCCCTCCCAATCCCGGATCGGCACGTGCAGGGCTGTGTGCCATACGTTGGAAATGACGCCGTCCGCCTCCTCAGGACTCCGGGCGATGATATCGAATACTATGCCCACGCACTCTGTGTCGGGGTCCTTGGGATTGCCATAGACCAGATGCCGCAGCCGGTACTCCTCCGGCTCCAGGCCCATACCCGCGCGGATTTTGTTGCGCGCATCCCGCTCACAGGTCTGCAGCCAGCTGTCAAATTGCTTTAAGATCAGGGGATCAGATACTCCGGCCACTGCTACCCGCCGGTAACCCTCGAATTTCACGCCTTCCAGCTTGACCGTATAAGGCGCTTTGGTCAGTTTGGTTCCGGTGATTTTCACTCTGCGCTCCGTCTCCTGCTCATAGGAGGCGTCCTCTGTTTCCATCACAATCCCCGGTTCCGGCAGGCGGAATGGGTTGGTGTTCTCATACAGAGTGTGGCTCACAATGGATACCGGGGATGCGGTCATCTCAGGATGCCCCGGCTCGATACTCGCAGAATCTTCCCGTATCCAGGCCAGCATACTCCCATGGTATTTCTCGAACACGGTGGCCAGCGTTCCGCACTCCAGCACCTTGGCTGCGTGCCAGGCAAATCCGTTGCCCAGTCCGTACATGGTGGGAACCGCGGCAAAGATGGAGGTGTCCGTGGACCGTCCGGCGATGACCACCTGGGCGCCGTCCTCCAGGGCCTTGATAAAAGGTTCCGCCCCGATCACGGAGATGCAACGGGCCAGGGAATCCAGATCACGGTCGGTAAATTCCGGGGCTCCCTCCAAAGGATGAAGCCTGCCCTCCTCCATGTAATGCTGGAGCTGGTCGTGAGTCAGCTCCGTCTTGATTTCAGCTAATTTAAAGTGCAGCTTCTGCTCCGCCGCAATTTCCCTGGCAATTTCCACCAGCCAATCCACATTGGGGTCCGCCCCCGCGGTTCCCGCGGAGCCGATTAGTACCGGGATTCCCCGCTTGACACCCTCGGTAATCATAAGTTCCAGGTCCCGCTTTGCAGCTCTGCGGTTCATGCGCGGCTTTCCCGCGCCGGGATAGAAGGGGCCGGAATCCGATGTGCCGGAGTCGCAGCCGATCACGTCGGGATTCTGCTCCAGCGCATGATAAAATCCGACTTTGTCAAAGGAAGAACCCAGCATTCCGGCAGCCGCCAGAACGCAAACCTCTTTTTTGTGTTCACCCATAACTGTTGTTTACACTCCTTTCTCAGAACGGTTTGTTGTGCAAAATAACGGTTTTGCAAAATCTTTCGACTAATATGTAGTGTTTCTGCATAAATCCAGTTTACACTTGACTGAGTTTTCCAACAAGAATATAATAATTATGTTCGCAATAAACAACGTTTATTGCACGGAAACAAATGATCGGAAGGGGGGATCGTATGGATAAAATTGACTGGCTTTTGATCAAAACGCTGTACAGTGACAGGAGTATGGCCAAAGCGGCAGAGAAGCTGTTCATCTCCCAGCCGGCCGTATCTTACCGGCTGACCAGGATGGAGCAGGAATTCGATGAGGTTCTATTTCTGCGCAATAACAAGGGCGTGACGCTGACCAGCGCCGGGCTCAGGCTGTACACCTTTGCCAGCCTGATGCTTCAGTACGAGGAGGACATCGCCTCCTATGTACGCCAGAAGGGAGGGGAACTGTCCGGCCTGGTAAACCTCGGAGTGACCAGCACGTTCCTGAACAAGTTTCTGGTCCCCCAGATCCGGCAGTTCTGCGACCAATACCCCAAAATCAAGGTGACGCTGACGGTGGAACCCAGCCTGAATCTGCGCAACATGATGGATACCAACCGCCTGATGATGGCGGTGATCCGCGGCCCCCACGAGTGGAACGGCCCGTCGGTGGAGATATTTGAGGAGCCTTTGGAAATCATCTCCTCGGAGCCCGTCACGGAAGAGATGCTGTGCACCCGGCCTTTTGTGAGCAACTGCATGCGCTCGCCGGTGACGCTTCAGATGGAACAGTGGATCAGCGACCATTTTGAAGGAGGTACGCCGCCTGCGGCCCAGGTGCAGGTGTACGGGGACTCCCGCAACATGGTCAATCTGGTAAAGGCCGGCTTCGGCTGGGCCATCATCTCCAACCTGCGCATCGACGTTTCGGACAATCTCTATCACCAGCCCATCTACCACAAAGACGGCTCTCCCTACCTGTACAAGACAAACCTGATCTACAGCGAGGAATGCCGCCATTTCGACGCATATATGGCCTACATTGGACATCTGAAAGAGTATTTTTCAAACAATCCACTGGGGCAGACATAAAAAGGGGACCGGTGTCCCCGGGATGAACGCTCATCTCCGGGGGTACCGGTCCCTGATATTTGATTGCAATGGGCAGTGGGTGCCCCCCCTGTTCCCTCAACTGATATACAAAATCGGCACATCCCCCAAAATCCGTCCGATCTCCCCCCGCAGAAACGCTTCGCACTCCTCCCTGCTCTCCTGCCGGTAGCAGTACCGGCCCCGGCCGCGGCCGGTCATGCGCTCCGGGTCGTAGAGGTCCGGCGCATTGGGAAACGCTTCCCCGTTGATGGCGCGGTGCACGTAGCTGTAGGTCATGAGAATGATCTCTAAAAACATCTGGCCCTTCATTTTCTCTGAAAGTCCCTGTCTCAGTTCCTCCAGAAGGCCGGTGTAAAGCTCCCGCCAGTTCTCCACCAGGATCACCGGGGCGATCAGCAGGCCGCAGGGATATCCTGCTTCGCACATCCGGTTCACGGCCTCGATTCTCTTTTTTAACGGGGAGGTGCCGAGCTCAATCCGGCTGATCACCTCTTGAGGATTCACGCTCATGCGGAAAATCACCTTTCCCCGGTGGTCCAGGGTAAGAAGCGGGTCCACCATGTGGAACTTCGAAGGAAATGTGAGCTTTCCCCGGCCTTCCTCTGCGAACCTGGGAATCGTGTATAAAAGATTCCCCGTTATGGTGTTTTCCAGGATCAAATCGCTGTTGCTGCCGATCTCAAAGCACAGGGGGCGCTCGCTCTTGAATGAGCGTTTGATCAGCCGGTCCAGCATGTCCTCCCGGTTCACGAAGAGCCGCAGGTAGGCGCATTTATTGTAGTTGCAGACCAGGTAGCAGTACAGGCACATGGCCGTACATCCTGAGGAGGTGTAGGGGACCAGGTAGTCCGACACCTTGTGGTTCTCCACGTATTTGTGGGTTTTCCTGGTCCCCACGATCAGGAAACGCTTCATCCGCCCGAACTCGGAGTTGGGCTTCTCCTGCATTTCCTTGATGGAATTGTGGTTTTCGATGGGAATCCAGGGCAGGTCCTGAAACATTTCCCGCAGGTGGATTCCCAGGGGGTATTTCAGGCTGTCCGGCTCGTAGTAAACGGAATCAAACTTCATCGGCGTGTTCCTCTCTGTCACTTGATTCCCTTAGTATGCGCCGCGGCGGCGGAAACTATCATTCCCCGTCCGCCCCGGCGTTTATCACCAGTCCCTCCACATGGTGTTTGCCCATCTGATGACGGGCTTTCCGGTTCTCCACCGAGTCGAAAATGATGGAAAAATCGTAGTCCTCCGGGTACAGCTGGGAGGCCGCCACCTTCAGCTTCAGGCGGCGGTGGTTGATCAGCCGCTTTTCCTTCTTCACCTGCACCAGCACATTTCCCATGTCGTCCTCGGGCTTCACCACGATGCCGATCACCTGCTCCGGGTATACCGTCACCGAGTCCCCGCGATTGAAGGAACTGTAACGGTTTTGCAATGCTTTTCGGTTCTGCATCTTCTCAAGGGTGGGCGATGGCAGCTTGGGCAGGCGGACTTTTTGGCCTTCTTCCAGCCGCAGCTCCGTTTTCAGTTCCCGGGAAATGCCGCCGTAGGCCCTTTGGGCCGCCATCTCCAGCATGTCATCCGGCATGCCCAGGCGCTTGGCGATGTAGAGGGCGCAGCTCTCCCCTGCCTTTCCGATCTCCAGCCGGTAGAGCGGCTTTAAATTCTCCCGGTCAAATGCCATCCGCGCGTTCAGAATCTCCTCGTGCCCGGCAGCGTAGGTTTTCACCTCGGGATAATGGGTGGTCGCCAGAAACAGGCAGCCGCTCTCCCGCAGCTGTTCTAAAATGGCCACGGCAATGCCCATGCCCTCCGCCGGGTCCGTGCCGGAGCCCAGCTCGTCCAGGATCACGATGCTCTCCCGTGTTACCCGTTTTAGGATATCAAGCACATTTTGGATATGAGCCGAAAATGTGGAGAGGTTATCCGCGATATTCTGGCCGTCGCCGATGTCGCAGAGCACTTGGTTGGCCATGCAGATATCGGCGCGCTCGCAGGGGACGTGCAGGCCGCTGCCCGCCATCAATGCGAACAGTCCCACGGTCTTGATGGCCACGGTCTTTCCGCCCGTGTTGGGCCCGGTGATCACGATTCCCCGGGCCCCGCCGCCCAGCCGGAAATCCAGCGGGACATTAGTGTCAGCCGGAATCATGGGATGGCGCGCACCGGCAAGCTCTATGCGCCCATCCGTGTTGATCTCCGGTTCCACCGCCCCCAGATCGGAGCTGAGTTTGCCCCGGGCAAAGATCACGTCCAGCTTGACCAGCATGCGCAGATTATCCCGCATCACTTCCTCGTATCCCGCGATCTCGTCGGTCAGCTGGTAGAGGATGCGGCGCACCTCGCAGTCCTCCTCGATGCGCAGCACCTCCAGCTCTTCCCGCAGCCGGGACAGGGCGGCGGGTTCGATAAACAGCGTGGCCCCGGAGGAGGAGCGGTCGATCACGCTGCCCTCCACCCTGGATTTGTACTCCTTTTTGACGGGCAGGCAGATTCTGCCGTTGCGCTGCACCACGAAGGACTCGGCCATGCAGCTCTTTTTCACCCGCAGAAGCCCCTCGGCCTTCTCCTTGATCTTCTCCTCCAGGGCCTCCAGCTCCCTTCTGAGGCGGGACAGGCAGGGCGTGGCGAAGCTGTCAACCTGCCCACCGCGGACGGTCCGCCCGATTTCCTCCCTCAGTTCCTCCAGGGGATGCAGGTTCTCCGTGTAGTAAGCCAGGGCGATTCCCGACGTTTTTCCCCGCTCCAGGTAGGAGCGCATCCGGCTGACCGCCGTGAGGAACATGCCGACGCCCTCCGCCTCCTCGGGCAGAAGCATTTCACCCCGGACCGCCTTCTCCAGGCACTGCTCTGTCCGCTCCATAACCGGGGACGGCGGCTGTCCCACCAGATCCAGCATCTGCCGCGCCTGGGTGGTCTCCCGCATATTCCGGCGCAGTTCCGACTCAGAGTAAAAGGGACGCAGCGCCAACAGTATTTCCCTCGCCTGCGGGGAAATGGCGCGCTGAGCCAGCATGTCTTTTATTTCAGTAAATCCAAGTGTGTCAAATGTAGTGTTCATTGTATCTGTTTCCTTCCTTTTCATCTGGCTATTATCTATATTCGGATACGAAAAAGGATGGAACGCAAAAAGCCCATGCGGTACCAAAAGCAGATACGTGCATGGGCATTCCATGTCCGCTGTCATCGATCTGTTCTGGATTCAGGGTACAGAAAAAACACATCCGCCACGGCGGACCTTTTCTTACCCTTCGCATTCAGTTAGCTGCGTTCCATCTCAGATACAATTAACAAAAAGACACTTCCAATCAAAAATATTTTCTTTACTATAGCAGGCTTCCCGAGGGTTTGTCAACTGGAATTTATTTCTGCTGTGCTTTTCTACTCTTCCAGACCACGGCCAGGATATCCTTCAGCACAAGGAAGGCGTCCAGGTCGTTATAGCCGTATTTCTTTTCCAGATCGATCAGCAGTTTCCACAGACCCGCCGCGTAATAGGGGATATCCACCTCGCTCTGGTACCGGGCCAGCACGGGATATTTTCTGCTCCACGCCTCTGTCCAGTCTATTTTTTCGGACACCGTTTCGCTGGTTCTGTCGATGACGTCCTGTATTTCCCTGATGTCCAGGTCAAATTCGATCAGTTCGTCCAGGGATAAACCATACAGCATCGCAAGCCGCTTCGACTGCCGGATATCAGGCAGAGTCTCGTCGGTCTCCCATTTTGAGATGGTCTGTCTGCTGACGCCCAGTTTCTCAGCAACCGCTTCCTGGGACAGTCCTTTGTTTTTTCTCGCGTCGAATAAGTGATTGCCTAAACTCATAGCCGGTTCCTCCTCCATTCGTTGTATATCCCGATTGTAGCGCAGATGGCGGAGGAACGCCACCAATGAAATGAGGCACTTTCGCGCGTTTTCCTGACATGGAGATTATTTCGCTTGTTTGCCCGGCTTTCCCTTCACATGGTTGTAGAATTCCTTCAGATCGTCCTTCACGTCCTGGGGGAGCTGGGATTTTTTGATTCCCCGTATTGCGCCTTCCAGCGAGTAGAGCCGGTGGATGCAGGCCGAGCTGTCAATCGCCAGAATGCGCAGCCATGCCTGACGGCTTCCCGCCTCCTTCAATTCCTCCAGCGTGGTGATTCCCACCTGGTTCAACTGCTCCTCCACCACCGCGCCGATATTCGGCTGCTTTGATAATTCACCCATTCTGTACCTCCATGGGGGTCCGTCCTGCTATTCGGCTTTATTTCTGTATGGAAATGGAATGCCGTTCTCAGTCAAGACGTGTCCCCCCTGTCATTTTGATTTGCTGTTTTATTGTATGGTCTTATATTGCGCCCAGAATCAGTAGTACAACCGCCAATATAGCGGAGGCCGCCAGCCTGGTCCTGGAAAACACCGCAATGCGTCCTGGATCATCCAGCCGGTAATGCACGGTGACGCGGCTTCCCACCACAGAGGCCATGGGCACCTGCACACGCTCCAGGGGACGGTAGGTAATTCCATCGACCTGATAGGATACCTGAGCCCACTTGGAATTGTTCCGCTTCACGCGCTCCGGCAGGGCGCTGGAAACGCTCATCACCACCGCCTGCACATCCGCGGTATGGCTGCGGTGCCGCAGCAGCAGAATCATCTGGTAAATTCCGTAAACCGCACACAGTGCGGCCAAAGTCAGACAGACCATCCGCTCACGCTCCATTTCCGCCCTCCTTTTGTCTGAGAATGGTGTTTCTCAGCTTCTCCATGCCGCGCTCATAGGCCCCGGTGCCCACCAGAGTCCGGTAAGGTTCCTCCGTGCCGAAGGAAAGGCGGTATTGTTCCAGAATCAGAATGCGGTCCTTGCGGTCAATGGTATTTCCCGGCCCAGCCAGACGTATTGACCGGTCGTAGGGCGGATCGTCCTTCTGGACATCCGTCTGTTCGTGAACGTCCGCAGGCCCGTGGCCGTCCGCCTCCCCATGAACGTCCGCATGTCCGTGGCCGTCTGCCTGTCCGTGGTCATCCGCCTCCCCGTGAACATCCGCTGGTCCGTGGCCATCCACCCGTCCATAGCCCTCCGCCTCGCCGCAGATTCCGGCCACCAGCGTCTCCACATACCGCTCAAAACACGCTCCCGCCGCCTGTTTATCCTTCTCCCTCATAGCCAGCAGAAGCTTGTAATGCCATCCGGTTCCGGTCCTGAAGCCCAGCATTTCCTCCAGCGTTTTGCTGGCTTCTGAGGCGCAGCGCACCGTGTCCCAATCCTCCAGCTCCCAGGCAGACCGCAGAAGCGTCACCATCCCCTGCAGCGCCATATTGCCGTAGCGCCTGATCACCCTGCGGCTGACGGCCGCGGCCTGTTCCCAGTCCCCGCGGTAGAGACAGAGCGCGGGAAGCAGGCTGTCCGGGTCGATCTCCGGGACGGGGAGCTCCCGCAGATAAGCTTCCGCGCGGTCGTAGTCCCCGCTCTGCATATAACAGCAGGCCGCAATCCCCTTGGCCTGCACCCAATATCTGCTTTCGCCCCCGGACAAAATTTCCTCCAGCAGCTCCAGGGCGTACTCCCGGAAACGTGCAAGATTCTCCTCCGTCCGATCCTCCTCCCGGAAATGCAGGACGCAGGTGGTGTAGAGCCCAGCTACCTTCAGCTTCAGGTACTGGCTGTCCGGGTACTCCCGCACCAGGGCCGCACAGCGCTCCATCCCCGCCTGAAAACCGTCCCGCTCGAATATACCGGGAATCTCTTTCACCAACCGGTCCGCCTCCTCCCGTGGCAGCGCCCGGGTGAAGGACAGCAGGGCGTCGATGGTCACGCCAAAATACCGGGCAATGGGCGCCAGGAGCTGGATATCCGGGCAGCTCTGCCCGGTCTCCCACTTGCTCACCGCCGGTTTTGAGACGCCCACGGCTCTGGCCAGCTGCTCCTGGGTCACGCCCTTCTCTCTCCGCAAATTCACAATCGTCGTGCCAATGTTCATGTTTCCACCTCCTGCATTAAGTGTAAGCTACCGCCGCCCGGAATACAAGGGAGGGGAAATCAACCTGGCGGGCGTTTTTGTCTACCGCCGGTTTACCTGGCGCAGGGCAGAGATTTTGTACGTGGTGCGTTTGGGCCAGGTGAACATCCTGCCCCGGGGAGCATCTCGTACCCGAGGTTTTTTGGCCCAGGGCATTTTCCCACACAGGAACAATTATCCCTGCGATCCCCGCTCAGTTGCGCGCTTTCAACCACCGGTAAATCCAGATTCCCGCCACATAGAGGAACACCAGAAGCGCGCTCTGATACATAATCAACCCATAGAAATGACCGATCTCCAGTGCGTGCAGAACGGAAAACAGAACGGTGGATACAGCCAGTACCAGTAGGGACAGAATATACGCGTAACGCCCCGCTTTGTCCCGCAGCATCTCATTGCGCTCATCCTTCAGGCAGATTTCTTCCTCCTCCTGCTTCTCCTGGTAACGCTTCACACGGCCGGGCCGGGTCCAGTAATAGTATCGTCCCATGGTCGCCAGACCGCCGAAAATCCCACCGCCCGCGAAACCGGCCAACAAACTCTGCAGCTTCCCGGATGCAGCCGCGGACGCTACGGCCAGCAGTAATCCTGCCACAAAATACGCAACTCCTGTCCACAGATAACTTCTTTTCATTGATCATTCTCCTTCCACAAAAACAATTCCTCAATGGTTTTCTGAAAAAAGTCGGCGATCTGGAAGGCCAGCTCCAGCGACGGGTTATATTTCCCATTCTCGATGGAGCTGACGGTCTGCCGCGATACTCGCAGCGCCCGGGCGAACTCCTCCTGGCTCAGGCCCATCTCCTTGCGCAGCTGTTCCACTCTGTTTTTCAAGCGCTTCCTCCTTTCATTTTGTAAAGGTTCCTTTACATTCAGTATAGAGCAAAAACTCCATCTTGTCAAGTTTCCTTTACATCATCTGTGAACTCATCATCTGTCTCCCCCTCGGCCCCACTTCTACTCCACGTCCTCCAACTTCACCCGATAAACCTCATACTCCCACCGCGTCTCCTCGTCCAGCTCCCCATAATCGTTATCCGCTTCCCCCAGAGAATATTCGTCGCGGCGGCCCCGCTGCATGCCACACTGCCAGCCGGAGCGCACAGCCCGGGCGAAGCGTTCCAGGCAGGTGCCGCTCAGGTAGTCTAGGTCCCCGAAGCAGATGTTCTCAAACTGCCTCCGCATAAAGTCCAGCAGCTCTGCGTCCGTCAGCTCGTCCTGAGATTCATTTTTATACATGTAAAATAGTTCCTGCAGCTGGCCGAGTACCTCCACATACTGGTCCTGATGGATGTACGCCGAATCGCAGAAAGCCTCAATCACAGCGGGCAGAATACTCTCCCCGAACTCGACTCTCCTGCTCTCTTTCAAAGAATCCTCCCGGCAGGCCATCAGCTCCCGGGCGTCCTTTTCGGTCAATGCGAGGCCGTATTGCCCCGTCTTTTCATTGCATCTCAAAATCCTCTGTAAATCCGCCTTCCGCTGCTCCGCCAAAAGCAGTTCTAACATATTCTCCATACCGTTCTCCCTTAAACAATCCGCTGAAGGCAGCCGTGCGCCGCCCCGTTTGCCAGTTCCGCCGCAATCCCGGGAATATAGCAGTCCAGGTAAGCCGCCAGCGCCTCGTCTCCCGGAAAATACCGGGCGGCAAGACGCCGCGACAGCCCCCGCAGTCTCTCCGCCAAACGCTCCCCGGAGACAGTCTCCACCGCCGCGGCCAGCATTTCATACTTGTCCGGCTCCAGCGCTGTCTCCTCCGGCGAGATTCCCAGCAGCAGATGGACCAGGATCTTTCGCAGCACAATCTCACCGAGATTGACCGGCAGGTCCCGCCAGCCCTGTCCCCGGGCCGTCAACACTGCTCCGACGTAGTCCGGGGACAGACTCCCCAGAAAGCGCTGCTCCGCCCAGATACAGGCCAGATAGCGGTCCACCCGGTCGATCCCCGGCCGTTTTCCAAGATCCCCGGGAACCGGATAGTCCAGCCCTGTAAAATCCTGCTGCGGATTAAAACGCGGGTCGTACCATTTGAAGAATCCCGGGATGTTCCGCGTCACTGTTTTGCGGTAAACGCTGCACCCATACCCGTTAAAGGATACGATCCATTTGTTGTAAAGCTTCCGGGCCTCCTCCGTCCTGCGGATCACCAGGCGGTATCCCAGGTCGTAGGCCTCCCGCGCCGTCAGCATTTCACCGCCCGACAATTCCCGGTTCTGTCCCGGCCCGCTTCCGGTCTCCTGCGTCTCGCCGATGCAGTAGAGCACCGCTTCCATCAGCTGCTGCGCCGTCTCCCAGGGCACGGAGGTGCTCGCCTTACTGGTATAGCGCTCCGTCAACTCCTGTACCAGAGGAAGCAGGTCCGCCGCCTCATATCCCATATACGCCATATCCCCATCTCCTTTCCGTGAATTTAGAGTTTACTACAGAAATTTTCACATTTAAAGTCTGGAAATCCGGGAAAATAAGGCTTATAATAGATGCAGGGAGAGATGACGGCATCTCTCCCTGTTGCGTTCCTCTTACAAACGGTTCATTTTCCTTCAAACATCATCCCCGGAAATACGGTGGATTCATAAACGGGACGATCAGCTCCACCGGCTCCCCCTCTGTATCCAGCGCCCAGTAGCCGCTGTAGATTCCGTCGCCCATTCCGCTGGCAAACATAGCGATGCGGTGCCCGCTCTCCGGCAATTTCCAGACCACAAAATCTCCGCCCTCCCTCTGGACCTGGGGATGTGCTTCGTAGCTGCGGCGGAACTCCTGGGCAAAATAATCGTCGTACCGGTTCTTGCCGGGGTTCTCACCGGACCATTTTTCAAGGAAACGGGCGTATTCATCCGCCACCGCGGCGTCGCAGAAGCAGGCCATCCCGGCATCCACTCCAAAAAAGCTGAAAACACCCGGCTGATTCAGCTGTTCCACGGTGTATCCCCTGGGCATGGCCAGCTCATACCCTTTGACGGGCCGGCTGCTGATCTTTAATTTTGCCGCTGCGACCCGCAGTCCCACGATGGGCGAGCAGCAGATACTCAGCTCCACCGGGTAAGCGCCCGCTGGTATGGTCCGATTCAGGAAGGTAGAATATTTCCGGTCGCCCAGATATACCAGCGGGTCCGCCAGCACGATTTCACCGCTGGGGAAGTCCGCCTCGCCGATCACAAACGGCTCCAGCAGATCATCCTTCTCAAATAATCCCCTGAAAAATTCCGCGGGATAACTGGTCTGGTTCAAAAATTTCAGATTCTTCTCAAACGCGGCCTGGCCCGGATGCTTCACCGGCTCCCGTATCTCCTTTCCGGTCCTGGTGTCCACGAAATATTTCCCGCTCTGATCCGATTTGAATTCCAGGTCCGCGCCCACCGGCAGATAGAGCACGTTCAGCACCGCGGGTTCAACGTTGGCCAGGGTGTTGAAGTCCACCACCGCCAGATTTTCCGCCTGATCCAGGTATTCCTGGGTATCCGAAGCCCCGAAGGCGACCCACCCGTTTCCGATCCCGTTGTCCTCCCGGAACAACCATCTCAGCGCAGTTCTCCGCTCCAACACGGACTTGCTCACAATGCAGGCCCCCGCGCCGGAGATGTACTGTCTGAACTCCTGCTGCGGTTTTGGGGGCTGTTTCTTTTTGGGGACTAATCGATCGAACATTCCCATGGTAATTCCTCCTCAAGTGTGTTTGGCTCCGCCGCCATATCTGTATGGTACCAAAAAATTCCTGCAAATACAATGTCCGCCAGGCAGAACACCGCTTGAATCCGCGGCATTTATGCGATAAGATGATAGATATTGTACATTGGAGGAAACGGCTATGATTTTATCGGATCAAACGATCATGAAGCTGCTGGCGGACAAGACCCTGGTGATCTCCCCCCTTGAGGAACGGCAGATCCAGCCTGCCAGCGTGGATATCCGCCTGGGAAGCACCTTCAGCATCGTGGAGGACCTGTCCACCGGCGTGATTTCCCTGGAAACCGCGGCCAGCTATAAAACCATCCGGACCGACACCTATATTCTCCTGCCCGGCCAGTTCGTGCTGGCCACCACCATGGAGTATTTTGAACTGCCGGACAACCTGACGGCGTTTGTGGAGGGGAGAAGCTCTCTGGGACGGCTGGGTCTGTTTATCCAGAACGCCGGCTGGGTGGACCCGGGATTCAAAGGCGAGATCACCCTGGAGCTGTTCAACGCCAACCGCTGCGCCATCGAATTAAAGGCCGGGCGGCGGGTGGGACAGCTGGTGTTCGCTGAGATGGACGCCATGGCCTTGAACCCTTATAATGGGAAATACCAGGGGCAGCGGGGCGCCACCGGATCACGGGTTTACCTGGACGGCGAGCTGTAAAACGCCTCTCACAAGACGAGACTGGCCCCAGCGGACCGGTCTCGTTTGATTCATCTTATAATTCCATCAGGTTCTGATCTCCTCCACGTACCGGAGTCCTTCCATTTTTCGGATATCCTCCAGAATCCGTGCATGCTTCTGCCGTTTTCCCAGATCCAGCTCGATCATCACGCAGGTGTCCTTCTTGTACCATTTGTTCTCGGAACGCCTGACCAGATTTACAATCCGGATATTCTGATCGTAAAAATACTGAATCAGCAACAGCATAAATTCCTCTTTGACTCCCTCGACGTAAATCTTCATGATGCGGGATGTCCCCATCACCATACGGTCAATTATCTTGCAGGTCATGGACGACATGAAAATCACCCCAACGCCGCCGAACGCGCCAAAGTAAAATCCGGCGCCAATCGAGATTCCTAACGCCGCCGTCACCCAAAGCGCCGCAGCGGTGGTGAGCCCCCGGACCTGGTTGGTGCCGGTCACAATGATGGTGCCCGCGCCGAGGAAACCGATTCCGCTGATGACCTGGGCCGCCATTCTGGCCAAATCGCCGCTGCCCCCAAAGTTCCTGGATATGTATTCGTTGGTGATCATGGCAAGGGTCGCCCCGACGCAGACCAGGGAAAAGGTCTTAAGTCCCGCAGGCCTTCCCTTCATCTCCCGCTCCAATCCGATCAGCCCGCCGCAGATCGAGGCCACGATCATCCGAAACAGCGCCACCACTTCAAAGCGCGTGTCCGAAAACTCCTTCAAATCATACAAAACATCCCCTAAAAATTCTACCATTTGTCCACCCTCCTGACATCATTGTCTCCGGGTCCGAAGCAACTTAACTTCCTTACCGGATACTGATATAAATATACCATAGGTTCGCAGTTGAAACCAGCTTTGTTTTTGTTCATTTCGACATTATCCTGCACTTTTCGACCGATGGCATATGCCACAATTCCTTGATAAGCCCACCCCCATTTGGTATAATTAAGGAAATGCAATGCTTATCATCAGCCTGGCGGCTGGTGACAAAGTATAATCAAGGAAACGTATTGCTTATCATCAGCCTGGCGGCTGGTGACAAAGTATAATTAAAAAACGTATCTCTGATCGACAGCCTTCAGCTGCCGGCAATGCGTAATAACGACACAACGATGAAAGGCAGTCCCCCATGAACACATTCAAGACAGCGTCCCTCTCCCGAAAGCTGTTCTCCAGCTTCATTATCAGCTTTATGCTTCCCATGATCCTGGTCAGCTGCCTGGTCTCCTACCTGTTCAGCAGCCGTCAGTACCGCGAGATCAACAATCAGGCGGTCAATAACATGAAGCTGATCTCCGCCTATATCACCAAGTACATCAACGATATCGACAATATCACCAAAGCCCCCTACTACCACTCCTACTTTCAGTCAAGGTCCTCCATGGACGACCTGACTCCTTATGAGCAGAACCAGGTCAGCAAGGAAATCGGCCAGCTGCTTCAGCTGACCACCTATTCCCGGGAGGACTTCGGGGACCTGGTGGTCATGTCCGACGAGAAGGTTCTGTACTTCAATTCCACGGACTGGTACCAGTACCTGCCCACCGTCAATCCCTTAACCTCCCGCCAGTGGTACCTGGAAGCCATGGAGCAGCAGGGCCGGATCGCCATCGTGCCCCAGGACGAGCAGGATCCGTCCCAGGAATTCATCGACACCGGCAGCTTTTACATTTCCCGAAAGCTGAACAATATCTTTTCCCCGGAACAGGACAATATCATCATGGTCAACCTTAAAACCGACGCCCTGGAGAATCTGTTTTCCAGTCTCACCAGCGCCTCGCCCCTGATGATTCTCTTCACCAACGACGACGGCCAGCTGATTTACTCCAACACCCGGGTGGATCAGGCTCTGGTGGATTCCCTGTCCGGACATACGCTTTCCTTCGGGCACAACACCTGGAGCAACTACTCCCAGCGGCTGGACAACTATCCCCTGACCGTACACGTGCTGTTGTCCAACACCTATATCAAAGATCAGATCACCCGGTTTATGCTGGCAACACTGCTGTGCTATGTAACCGGAGTCTGCATCGCCTACATCCTGTTCCGCAAGGGAAACCGTTGGATCAAAGCCCCCACCTACCACATTAAATCCACCTTAAAAGAGCTGGAGGAGGGAAATCTCACCTCCCGCTGCCAGCCTCTGCCGGTCCGGGAGTTCAATGAAATCGGCGCCTCCATCAACACCATGGCCCACCAGCTCCAGGAAAAAATCAAAAATGAATATGAGCTGTCCATTGCCCAGAAAAACCTACAGCTTCAGGCCCTGCAGTCCCAGATCCAGCCCCATTTTATCATCAACACCATCTATAGCTTTATCACCTTAAACCAGATCGGGGAGCAGGAAACCTTAAACGACGCGTTTTACTCCTTTGCCCATCTGCTGCGGTACGTGTTAAGCAAGGACAACAGCACCACCATCGGAAAGGAGCTGGATTTCCTGGAGGACTACTGCTCCCTCTGCCTGCTGCGGTTCGGCAACCGCCTCTCTTACGAAATCCACTGCAACGACAGCCTGCGCCCCCTCTGCATTCCCAAGCTCCTGTTGCAGCCCCTGGTGGAAAATGCGGTGATACACGGCATCGAACCCAGTGAAACGCCCTGTTCCCTGTGCATTGACATCCATCGGAACCAGGGCACCCTATATATCATCATTGAAGACAATGGGGTGGGATTTACACCGGAACAGCTGAATTCGCCGGATTCCATCGGAATTAAAAATGTGGAAACCCGGATTCACATTTGGAATCCCGACGTCCGCCTGTATATCTACCGGGTGGCGGACACCACTATTCAGGCCCTGGTAATCCCGGACCAAACCCCGGCGGACCAGTCTTAAACACTTAACAGGCGGTGATTGCTTATGAACATATTAGTTGTAGACGACGAACCTTTAATCCACATTTCCATCGAAAAGCTGATCCACACCTGCTCCGGTGAGGAGACTGTTTTTCATGCATACAACGGCCATCAGATGCTGGACGCCCTCGGGGAACGCGAATTCGCCCTGGCCTTTGTGGACATTAAAATGCCCGGCCCATCGGGTCTGGAAGCCATCCGTCAGGCCAGGGAGATCGCGCCCTTCACACGCTATTACATCATGACCGGATTCGATGAATTTGAGTACGCCAAACAGGCGATCAAGCTCAAGGTCGACGATTACCTGATGAAACCCCTGGACTTAAAGACCATCCGTGAAACGGTGGAAGCCGCCCGAAGCCAGGTCCTTTTGAACTTGGAGCACAAAAAGAACGTGTTCCGCAACTGGCTGGAGAGCACCCTGAACCGGAGGGAGAGCTATTTCAACGAATTTGCAGGCCATTACTGCGGTCTGATGATGGTCAATGTGGATGCCGGCGGCATTTCCCCGGAACAGATCCAGGCCCCGTTTCAGTCCTACGGCGGCCACCTGGTGAGCGTGTTCACCGAGCATGGTCTGATGCTCCTGTGCTTTTCAGAGAAATCCGACTATCTGCTGGAAATGTACCGCAGCCTCTCCGCCTTCCCCTACCCGAAGGGGCTCACCTGCTTCGCCGCCTCCATCACCAGTGATCCCGGCGAATTGAAAGCCTCCCTGACCTCCCTGATGGACCGTTCCTGCCTGCGGGTGCTTCTGGGCCTTGGAAGCTTTTACTACCTGACCCCGCTCATGGACGTAAGCCCGGTCAAGCTGGATTTCTGCCGGACCTGCCTGGAATGGCGGGCCGCCTTTACCGCCAGGGACTACACCGCATTTTCCAACTGTTCGGAGCTGATCGTAAACCAGTTTTACCGGCATGAAGAGCTGCAAAAGCACCAGGAAAACCTGTGCGTTTTCCTTTCCCTGACCCTGGACCGCCCCGTAGAAATCCCTCCGGACGCAGCCGCATTAAAAGAACAACTGGCCCAGGCCGCCAGGGAATTCGTGAGCGGCTCGGACCAGGACTCCAAAGCCCAGTCCATCATCCGCTTCATCCAGGAACACTACGCGGAAAACCTCTCCACCGCAGAGCTGTCCGAACGCTTCGGCCTCTCCGCCAACCACATCACCAACCTATTAAAGAGTACCCTGGGAATCCGCTACAACGATTACGTCACCCAGCTACGCCTCAGCCGCGCCAAAGAACTCCTCCTCTCCACCCGCCTGTCCGTCAAGGAAATCACCACCGCCTGTGGATATTACAGCCAAAGCCACTTTACCAAACTCTTCCTCGAACACGAGGGCTGCACCCCCGCAGAATACCGAAAAGACATCGGCGGCAAACCGCCAAAATAATCACCCCTCCCGCAAAACTACAGGGGTTCACCAAATCCCCTCCCCCTATGCATCAAAAAACGCCTCCGCCCGTCATTATACTTTCATACCTCAGTACACTAACGGCCAAAGACGTTTTTATTTTCCCCCGCCCTCCCACTCCCTGAAACGCCAGCGTGCGCGTCACAGACGTCAGGGAGTGAGCGGCAGGGGGGCGGGGATGGAGGCGACTGTGGAGCGGTTTAGAGGGACTTAGGTCCCAGGGACCGGAAAAGGCGGGATTGCGCAGGGCTCTCAAAGCCCGGAGCAAAGCGGAGGCGGAGGGGCCGGCATAAGGCCGGCGCCGGAGCTCGGAGCGGTGCCCGTCTTTTCCGGTTTCTGGGGCCTTAGTCCCTCAAACCGCGGAGCCCGGAGCCTCCGTCCCCGCCCCCCTGCCGCTCACGTCGCGATCACCTCAAACCCGCGCACGCGTCTCTTTCACTCCATCCTACTTAAACAATTTCCCCACTCTCTCCTCCATTCCCGCCACAGCCTGCTCCGGGCTATAATTATCCTCTAAAATACACTTCTGAATCTCATTCGCAAAAATTTCTTTCGCTTCCTGATACTGCGGAATAAACGGAATCCTGTAAGTGCTATACTCCACCTGATCCACAATGATCTGAAGGTTGGGATCCTCTTCTACCATCTTCTTATATTCCTCAGACTCCATGCAGCTATTTCTGGTGGGCAGATAACCGGTTCCGTTCGCCCATTTGACCGCATTTTCCGTATTCGTCATAAACTTCAGGAACTCCCAGCCTGCTGCCTCTTCCTCGTCTGTATGCCCCTTAAACATCAGCAGGTTGGAACCGCCCGCCGGATAGGACAACGTGGTATCCTTGGGAATCGCGCCCACACCCACTTCAAACTCACAGGTTTTCTCCAGGCCCTTTAACTGTGCGCTGCTCTGCATGATCATAGCCGCCGTGCCCCCTGCGAATGCATTTCTGCATGCCTCGGAGGAGTTGTAATCCTGGCCGGACGGCACGTGCATGGTTCCCTCGGCGATCATTTCCTGCCACAGGTGCAGGGGCTTGGCTCCGCTCTCTCCGGCAAATCCGATGCCGTCGCCCGCCTCGTTAAAGATCAGGCCGCCCGCATTCATTACCAGCGCCATGTAATACCACTGGTCAAGGGGGCAGGAATAACCGTAGGTTCCGTCTGCTGTCAGCACTTTAGCATCCGCTCTCAAATCATCCCAGGTCACCGGCGGCTGATTCTCGTCCAGCCCGGCGTCCTTAAAGCGGTCTTTGTTGTAGTACAGCACCGGCACGCTTCTGGAGTGGGGTAACGCCACCAGCTCGCCGTTGTAGTAGGAGCAGTCCAGCAGACCGGGCATAAAGTCGCCAATGTCATACCCTTCCGCATCCACAAATTTCTGTAAATCCACCAGCTGCTCCGCGTCCGCAAAGATTCCCAGCATGCCGATCTCCATCTGAGCCAGAACGGGAGCTTCTCCGGCTGCCAGGGCTGCCTGCATCTTGGTTCCAGCGTCTGTGTAGGAACCCTGGTGCACGGCCTTTACGAAAATCTTGTCCTGGGACTCGTTAAACGAGTTAGTGATCTCCTGGATCAGCTCGCCGTTGGACGATCCCATGCAGTGCCAGAACTCAATGTTGATCTTGTCGCCGGAAGGCGCCGCTTCCTCCTTCGCCCCCGCTTCGGAACCAGCCTGCGCGGAGCTGTTTGCAGCCGCTGTGTCCTTTGTCTCCGTGGTTCCCGAACCGCCGCAGCCCGCCAGGGAGCCCGCCGCAATCGCTGCTGCCAATACAATACTTAGTTTTTTCCTCATCTCTTCTTTTTCCTCCTTTATTTTCCCCTGAGCGTTTGCACAGGTAGAATTTTCCTCTATCAAGAATCCTGCTTCAGGATTTCTCTCATCGCCTTCCCCTGGGCCCAGGGCATCTCCACGCCCAGTATAGCCGCGTAGGTGGGGGCCTCGTCGATCAGTTCTCCCCGCTCGATCACCACGCCCTCCCGGATGTCCGGGCCGGCTGCGAAGAATATGGGCTGAGGCCCTTTCTCCGGCAGATGCCCGTGGGCGGATACGGACAGCTTGTAATCGGAATTATCCGTGGGACAGATCAGTTCGCCTTTACAGTTATTTCCAAATGAAGTTCCCAGACGGCCCTCGATGACATAGTCGAAGGGGCCTGCCAAATGGTGTTCCGCCATCTGGTCTTTGTTTAAAATCTGCTCACAACCGTAGGCTTCGTTTTCGACCCAGGTCTTCAGAAGGGCTTCCACTTTGGCCCGCGTCTCCTGGTCCTCAGGGTCTTTTAACACCACGTGGGCCGACAGCCCTGCGGAGTGGATGTAACACTTGTAATCCTTCACCATACCCGCCTCGTCCAGCTGGATCAGTCCCTCCCGGACCAGCAGAATATTGGGGTTAAATACCTGCTTGACCGGCAGGTGGCCGTGGTCGCCCATGACGCAGAAATTGGTCTGGTCCAGAACGCCCTGCTCTCTCAGAATCTCCATCAACTCGCCGATCTTCCGGTCGCACTCCATCAGGGCGTGTTTGGCCTCCGGCGCAAATCCTCCGAAATTGTGGCGGGCGTGATCCAGATAGGAGAGGTGGAGCATGATTACGTCCGGCTGATGATCCCGAAGAATCTCTTTTAAACAGGCCACTCCGAAATCATCCAGCTCCGGCTGGTATTTCCAGCGCAGCATGTGGCCGTATTTGTCGAAGAGCTTTTCCATCCCCGGGGAGCAGACGGTGAGGAACCTTGGCCTGGAGTCGCCCTTTGGATCGTCGGACCAGATCTCAGGCACCAGGTAATCGATACTGGGGTCTCCTCCGGTCACCGGCCAGTTGATGACCGAGCAGGTGTAGCCGCCCGCTTTGGCCGCGTCGAAAATGGTGTCGGTCCCCAGCTCCCGCCGGTACCAGTGCCAGGCCGGATGGGCCACGCCCACCTCCACCTTCTCGTTGTGGTAGATTCCGTGCTTCTCCTGGTGGCAGCCCGTCATCATGGTCGAGTGGGCCACGTAGGTCATAGCCGGGTAGGTGGACTTCATTTTCTGTACCACGCTGCCGCGCTTGTAGATCCCGTACAGATTCGGACAGTCCTTCAGCCATTCTACATCATTGAAAAACAAGGAATCAACCGATAATACAAACAATTTCTTTTTCATCATTTTTGTCATTCCTTTCGCTTCGCTCAAGGCACAAACAAGTTATGAAAAAATGTTGTACCTCTCCACTATTTGATTTATAATCCCTGTAGGGAATAGCAATACACTACAGAGCACGGAAGGAGGAGTGGCGAATTTATTCCGACCCCGTATCATTATATGTGCCGTCATCCTTTCAAGCACAAACAAGTGGGACTTTGAGCCCGGACTCTTATCATTGGTAATAAACCATGTTTATTCAGTCACAGGATGACAGTCACTGTTGCTATTCCTTTTTATAAGGTGGTGATACTTATGATGAAGTTAAAATACCCCATCTGCTGTGGGCTTGACGTCCACAAAAATGTTATCGTTGCAACCATCGTAATCACTAACAGGGACGGAGTATCCGAATACAGGCAAAAATCCTTTTCAACCATCAACTCGGATATTCAAAAGTTTCACAACTGGCTTATCGAGAATAATTGTTATCACGTTTGTATGGAATCCACAGGAAAGTATTGGATTCCTATTTTTAATTATCTCGAAAAGGACATAGAGGTCTGCCTTACACATCCCAAATATGTCAAAGCTATCAAAGGCAAGAAAACGGACAAAAAGGATTCAAAATGGATTGCCGACCTCTACAAATTTGACCTTGTCAGATGTTCCTTTATCCCTCCCAAGGATTTCCGCCAGCTCCGGGAACTTGCCAGATACCGCTTTAAGCTGGTCTGCATGAAATCCTCTAAGAAGAACCGCATCCAGAACTGTATGACCGTTTCCAATGTCGGCATTGCCAGCGTGCTTTCTGACCCTTTCGGCAAAACAGCAACCGAAATCATGTCTTATCTGCTGGAGCATACCGCTGATTCCATTGACGAAAAGGCTGTCCGAAAACTGATAAAAAAAGGGGCCAAAGCCAAGTCTGATGAAATCATCGAAGCAATCAGAGGCTGCAACATTGAAACAGACCAGGCAAAAAAACTGGAACTGGCCCTTGGCCATCTGGAATATCTTGACGGTATGATTACCCAGACCGAAGTGGAACTCTATGTCCGTATCAAACCTTATTATGAGTTTGTGGAATTTGTCAGCACCATGCCCGGCATGACAGAGTTAAGTTCCACCATTGTTCTCGCAGAAACAGGCGTTGACATGAACATTTTTGATGATGCCAAACACCTCTGTTCCTGGTGTGGACTTTCTCCTTCCAACAATGAATCCGCAGGTAAGAAAAAATCTGTCCGAATTGCCAAAGCAGGCGCTTACTTGAAACCGATGATGGTACAGTGTGCCCTTGCCGCAATCAAAAACAAAAAGCAGCCTTATTTTGCAATCAAATATGGGCGAATCAAAAAGCGTCGTGGCCATAAGAAAGCAATCATTGCCATCGCAAGAATGATGATGGTCTGTATTTACCATATGGTCTCGGAAAAGAAACCTTTTACCCCTGCTGACTATGAGGAATTGATGAAGCCTCAAAACCATGTAGAGCGTGTTGTTCTGAATGAAAACAATGTTTTTGCCTATCTTGAAAGTCTTGGTTACGATAGTTCTAAGTTAGTGAAGCGCAACGATAACTAATCTTTATTCTATTGTCAAACAATCGCAAAATCAGGGGTTTTATGAACCCTTATATAAGTGCGCCCCAAAATCCACTTTATTTTTCACTCTTTTCCCCTTTTTGCAATTTTATTCGATTTTGCGGGCCGCCGGGCCGGAATGCCGGATTTTAGCTTTCCTCCTGAGCGGCGGCGTTTTCTCTCCCGTTTTCCTTATTTGATACCGGAGTAAACAAAGGAATTGCGGATTTTCTTGCTTGCAAACATATATACCAGCAGAATGGGCAGCACCAGGACCACGTTGCCGGCCATGATAATATGCCACATCTGAAGGGTTTCAGAGGATTTGAGCGCTGCGATTCCCACGGGCAGCGTCCGGAAGGTCTCGCTGGAGGTCATAATCAACGGCCAGAAGTAGCTGTTCCAGGTAGAGATGAAGGACAGCAGCCCGATGGTGATTAAAGCCGGTTTGGCCATGGGCATCATCACCTTGAACATGATCTTCATGTTGCTGGCGTCGTCCAGCCTGGCCGCTTCGATTACCTCCTGTGGAATCTGCATGAAATACTGGCGCAGCATAAAGATTCCGAACGGATTGGAAATAAATGGTAAAATAAGTGGTACAAAGGTTTTTAACAGCTTCATTTTACTGAACATGAAGTACACCGGCAGGAAGGTAATCTGCTGGGGAATCATCAGTCCCAGAAGCACGATCCCAAAAAACAGGTTTTTGCCGAAATACTCGTGGCGGGCGAAGCTGTAAGCCGCAGGCACGATAATCAGGTACTGGAGCACCAGCACAAAGATGCTGACAATCACGGAGTTCCTGAAATACAGCGCGATGGGTACGATCTCAAACACATGGGCGTAGTTTTCCCAGTGAACGCTGTTGGGAAACAGCGTGGGCGGAAATTGCAGCGCCTCGGTGTAGTCCTTTAAGGACGTGCTGACCATCCAGTAAAAAGGAAATGCGATGATCACAATGATAAACAATTTTAAACAGACGTTCAACCCCCGTCCGACTTTTCTCAACACAATCGATGAATTGCTCTCCTGCATGACGTTTTCCCTCCCTTACTGGTAATGTACTTTTTTCTTTCCTGCGCCGAACTGGACATAGGTCATGATGCAGACCAGAACCAGCAGCACCACGCCCGCCGCACAGGCCATTCCCGGCTTTCCGTAGCGGAACGCAAAGGAATAAATGTAGTAAACCAGCGTATTGGTGGAATCCACCGGACCGCCCTGGGTCATAACGTTTACGGAGTCAAAGATCTTGAAGGATGCGATGGACGCCACAACGGAGGTGAACAGGATGGTCGGCGAAATCATAGGCAGAGTGATCTTGAAAAATGTCCGGATCTTGGGCGTGTCGTCCAGCTCCGCGGCCTCGTAGATGCTGGTGGGAACGGTCTGAAGCGCCGCCATGATTAACAGCACGTAATATCCCACGCTCTTCCACACCATCACCAGCACCAGGGAAAACATGGCCGTGGACGGGCTTGAGAGGAACGGGAACTTAGACCCGCCCAGCTTTGTGATCACCATGTTTAAAAATCCGGTGTCCGGGTCCATCAGCCAAAGAAATACGATGGAGACCGAAACCATGGAAATGACATGGGGCGTAAAGATAAATCCCTCCACCGCGCTGTTTAACTTCTTGTGCTTGGAACCGTTGAGCCACACGGCGATGATCACTGCCAGCACCATGGTCAGAACCACGAAAAGCACAGTGTAGACCACCGTATTCATCAGAACCTTGTGGAAGGTCTCGGAGACGAACAGCTCCTTGTAGTTGTCCAGGCCCACAAAGGTCTTTTTGGTGGAAATCAGGCTGCCGGAAAACATGGAGTAGTACAGCAGGTAAAATACCGGATACACGGTAAAAATAAACAGCAAAACCATGGCAGGCATGGCCGTCACAAAACCCAGGAGCCGGTCGCGCTTCTCGCTGGCGCTTATTTTCTTCTTATTCACGGCCTACACCCCCTGCTCTGTGAATTTTTCCCGGATCATCTGTCTGTGGTTTTCTTCCATCGGAATCCGCTTCCCTTCCTGGTCAAAGAGGTACATTGCGGAAAACGGCACCGACAGGCTCAGCATCTTGTCGTCCTCCGCTTCGTGCTCTGACTTGGCGGTAAGGCGTCCGTAACGGCTGTCCAGGGAGTAAATCGTCTCCGCGCCCAGCATTTCTTTGGTTACGATGTCCGCGCGGATTAGAATGTGCTCCTCGGGAATCTCCTGGAGGTACATTTTCTCAGGCCGGAAGCCCAGCTTCATACCCTGGGGCAGAATATTGTCCACCACGTTCATCTGCGGAGTGCCGATGAACTGGGCGGCGTAAATGCAGTTGGGATTGTTGTACAATTCCCTGGGATTGGACTGCTGGACAATGTAGCCGTCCTTCATCAGCACGATGTCGTCCGCCATGGACATGGCCTCCACCTGGTCGTGGGTCACGTAGACGAAGGTGGTTCCCAGCTTCTTGTGCAGGCTGATCAGCTCCACGCGCATCTGGCCTCTCAGTTTGGCGTCCAGGTTGGAGAGCGGTTCGTCCATCAGGAATACCTTGGGCTGCTTGACCATGGCTCTGGCCAGGGCCACTCTCTGGCGCTGGCCGCCGGAAAGAGTGGAGGGCTTCCGGTCCAGGTACTCGGTGAGTCCCACGATCTCACAGATCTCAGACACTCGCTTTTTGCGCTCCTCTTTGGGAACCTTTTTATTTTCCAGGCCGAACTCGATGTTCTCCCGCACCGTCATGGTGGGATACAGAGCGTAGTTCTGGAACACCATAGCGATGTCCCGCTTGCCGGGTGTCAGGTCGTTGATCTTGTGATCGTCGATGTAAATGTCCCCGGAGGTGGGCTCGTCCAGCCCGGTGATCATCCGCAGGGTGGTGGATTTGCCGCAGCCCGACGGCCCCACCAAAACGGTGAAAGAACCGTCCGCAATGTCCAGATTCAGATTTTCAATCACAACGTCGCTGCCGAACTTCTTTTTCACATTTCTTAACTGTATAGCCCCCATATCTTCGCACTCCCTTTTTATTGATTGACGGTGAAAGGGCCGCGTTACAGACCGTTCATCCGCTTTCGTGTTTTGTTTCTGGGTTAACTATACCATTGTTTCCGCCCGGCCTGTTTTGCTCATTTTCCAAGAAATGTTGCTCTTTTTGATTCCGTCCGCCAAACGCTCCCCGCCCCAAAGCTCCACCCCGCCATAAAACGCCAAAAGCGCGGCATCCCCCGACAGAGGATACCGCGCCTTTTTCCATACCATATTCCATTAATCCACCGCGTCCATTTTCTCCTTCAGCGCCTGATACAGCTTCGTCAGATCGATGGGTTTGGCAATGTGTGCGTCCATTCCCGCGTTTCGGGCCGCCAGGACGTCCTCGGCAAATACGTTCGCCGTCATTGCGATGATCGGGATACTTTTGGCCTGTGGATGGCCGCAGGCCCGGATTCTTCCGGCCGCCTCGTATCCGTTCATGACCGGCATCTGTATGTCCATCAGCACGGCATCGTAATAGCCCTCCGCCGAGGCCGCAAAGGCTTCAAACGCCTGCTTTCCGTCGTCCCTTGTCTCGACTTTCGCGCCGTACGCGGTCAGAAGTTCCACCGCGATCTCCTGGTTGATCGCATTGTCCTCGGCCAGAAGAAATCTTCTGCCGGCAAACGAGTTCTCGTCCAGGGTGACTTCCTCGGAAACCGGAACGGGCGGCAGCTCGCCCTCCTGCAGGGGCAGATCCAGGTCCACCGTAAACGCAGAGCCACGGCCCGGAGCGCTCTTTAAGGTGATCTGGCCTCCCATGGCGGAGATCAGGTTTTTGGTGATGGCCAGCCCCAGGCCGGTGCCCTCAATTCGGTGGACCAACCTGTCGGACACCCGCTCAAAGGGGGTGAAAATGATCTTCTGGGCTTCCGGAGCGATTCCGATTCCATTGTCCGCAACTGTAAACCGGAAGGTGGGAGATTTTCCGCGCTGCTCCCGCTCCTGTGCGGTGAAGGAAATGGACCCGCCTTCCTGTGTGAATTTCACTGCGTTTGACAGCAGATTCATGAAAATCTGATTCAGGCGCAGCGTGTCGCCCATCAGCCTGGAGTGGCTGATCTTCACGGTAAAGGTCAGGGTCTGCCCCTTGGATTCACATTGAGGCCGCAGGATCGCCTCAAGCCCCTGAAGCAGTTCCCCGAGGTCAAAGGGTTCGCTGACCAGCGCCAGCTTACCGCTCTCAATTTTACTCATATCCAGCACGTCGTTGATGAGGCTGAGCAGATGCCGGGAGGAGAAATCGATCTTATTGAGGCAGTCCAGCACCCGGTCCGGGTCGCCCAGACAGCGCTTGGCAATGGCGGTCATGCCCACGATGCCGTTCATCGGCGTACGCATGTCATGGGACATGCTGGAGAAAAAGCTGCTCTTTGCCGCGTTGGCCTGCTCCGCCGCCACAACCGCGGCCGCGATCTTCTCCCGGTCGTTGTGCTCCTGGGTCACATCCGTGACCGCGTAGATGCATTTCTTCTCATCTCCCAAAATGAAGGGACAGACCAGTATTTTCAGCCACATATCGCGGTGAAGGCGTTCGTTATAGGTATGTACCTCCCGCGTGCAGCCCTCCGGCGGCCAGGGCTCCTCCAGGATCGCCTGGAGTCTGCTCCGAAAGGCGCTGTCCTTCGCCTGCTGCGGTTCCTGTTCTAAAAACTCTTCCGCAGGGATACCCAGTATTCTGCCGCTGTTCTCAAACACATAATCCGGCACGGCGCTCCTGGCGTTGAGTATAAAAATCACTGTATCCGTATTTTCCGATATAGCCTGATAAATGTCTAACAGGAAACGGTCATTTTCCTGCTGCCTGCGCTGCATGGACCAATAGAAATAGGAACCTGCCGTCAACGCCGCGACCACAACGCCGATAATCACCGTTGCCATCGCCATGGCCGTGGAAACGATCTGGGCTCCGTCCTTCTCCACCTCGCGCAGCGGCACAACCGTGACAAGCTGCCAGCCCCGTTTCTCATACACGGGTTCAAAGCAAAAGAGCTGCTCCTGGCCGTCGATCTGAAAAACCACGGACCCGGTGGACCCGGAATTGAGCGCCTCGATAAACTCCCCCACCCGGTCCGAAGGGTTGTCCGCGTAAATCAGCAGATGTCCGATATCTTCGTAGACCTGTTCGTAATTGTATCGGACCGGCGGTATGACAATTTTGCCGTCCCGCCCCAGAATATAGCTGTACCCTTCCCCCAGATATGTGGTCTCTCCGCAGGCCTTCTGCATGGACGCGGCTGGGATGCTGGCGTAGAGAATCCTGCCGCCGGTAAGCGCGGTTCCAAACAGCACCCTGCGGCCGCCGTTCTCATCAATCAGGGGATCCGACATTTCAAAACCGTCCACCGCCACCTTTGCGGCAAACTCCTCCGGAATCCCTTTTAACAGATGCGCGTTCTCCGGCCCGTACAGCGCCTGTCCCCCGCGGTCTATCACGGTCAGGCCGCTGACTGTGTGATCGTTCTCAAATCGCTCCAACAGGGCGGTGGCTGAGGAAATGTCCATCGAGGCATCCAGGGAAGCGGCCAGGCCGCGTAGATCCCGCTCCGTATCGTTTAAAATCGCCGTGAGCATCTGGCTTTTGCTGTTGGTAATTTCCCGGATCACCTGGACCGTGGTGCTGCGCACATTGGAGCGGATGCTCCGGATCGCCTCTGCGCCCATCAGAAACGCGCCGATGCAGGAGGCGGCAATCATAATCAAAAGCGCCGTGTTCCGGTATCGATGTCTTTTTTGATTTGCCTGCTTCAACACGACTACCTCCCTTTCAATCACTGCGCTCCTGCGACCGCCTCAAGCTGTATGCGGTCGTAGCTTGCCGCCGCTTCCTCCGGCGTCGCCCCGCCGATCATTTCCAGACATAAAGTCCGTGTTGTGCCCCAATAGTCAAAGCAGAGCGACATGTCCTCGATGGGAATCTGTCCCGGCGAGCAGGCGTCGTCGTAAAGCGCCTGCAGCCTGGGATCCAGGTCAAATTCCTCATGTTCGAAAACCGGCAGAATGCTGCTTGCACCGTTGTTCAGCTCGTTTTTCTTATGGGTGGTCAGATACTCCAATACCTCCAGGGACTCCGGCACATGGGCGCCCCTGGCGTTGACGCAGATGCGGGTGCCAATGGACGGCAGGCTTATGGTGCCGTCCGGCAGGGCCGGGATGCCCTGCTGGATGAAGTCCATATCCGGGACCTCCCGCTCAATATCTTCTTCCTTACCTGCGGGAAATACCACAAAGGCGACTTTGCCGTCCCTGAATCCTTCCCAATCGGTGGTGTCGGCTCGGATGGCGTCCACCCCCTCCACGGTCAGATTGTCCCCGTAATACCCTTTGTCCACCAGCTCCTTAAAGAACCGGAAGCCCTCCAGCATGTATTCGCTGATTTTAATGCTGCCGTCGTTGAGCCCCGCGATGATCTCGTCCGTATTCTCGGCCTGGTAAATGGGGTAGAGCCCCCGGGCCATGGCAAATACCGTCATGGCGTACCACCGGTTGATGCCGATGGGCGTAATTCCGTTTTCCTTGAGGACCTGGCAACAGTATAAAAATTCCTCCGCGTCCTCAGGCGGCTCCAGGCCGTATTCCCGCAAAAGCCCTTCATTGACATAAAGGCCGTAAGCCGTCATTTTGGTGGGAAGGCAGTAGGCCGTCCCTTTCACAATGGCCTGCTTCCTGGCCGACTCATTCAGCTCCTGAAACACGGGCTGGTCCGAGAGATCATAAAAAAAGCCCTTCGCATTGAGCGCCTTGACCGTGTCCGCGTTGACGATAAACAGGTCCACATCTTTTCCGTTATCCAACCGGTTTTCCAGCGCCTCATTGTAGCCGTCCGCCGTGGACAGCCCGCTGACCCGTATTTCAACGTCGCCGCTCTGGGCGTTGTAATCGGCGATCAGGTCCCGGTAAAGGCTGGAACTGGACGTTTCCGACGATTCAATGGAGGTAAACAGGTTGATCACAATCTTATCCGGTTCTGTGGGAGCCAGCTGCAGTTCATTGGGGGAATCAACGCGCCCGCAGCCGGATAAAAGCAGTCCCGCCAAAGCAGCCGCAAGCAGAGCGTTTCTATAATTTTTTGTCATCCTTTGTCCCTCTCTTAAAGCCCGCGGCGTTTCCGATCTGTACCACCGCGCCGGACAGTTTCGCGCGTACGGACCAGCCGTCCCGGACTTTTTTCATCAGACGTTATGTTCATATACCAAATAACATAATTATAGCAAAGAATGGGGTGAATAGCAACAAATGGGGGAAAATGTAACGCTTTCCTCGTTCTGATCTCCCCACAAAAAAAACGGCGATACGTTCCCCCTTAACGGAGCGTACCGCCATTCATCGTGGTTTCATTTCCTTGGCAAGGAAACCTCCACCCTATTCATTAACCGCATTTTCCATCCGGTTCATCCGCGTCCAGGTGATCATACCATAACAGGCGTTCAACAGGTAGACGGACCACATGGTCGTCATAATCCAATCCCCTGCCAGGACCCACATGATCACGGTCACCACATCCACAATGATCCACAGCAGCCATTGTTCCCGGTACCGGAGTACCATCAGGGCGTTGGCGATCACGGAAAAGGTCGTGCTGGCGCTGTCCAGCCAGGTGGCGTTTCCTCCCAGCCTGGACAGGAAAATGTGGTAGAGCCAGATACAGACCGCCGACGCGGCCACCAGAACCGCTGTGAGGTTTGGCTTCATTTTCTTACATTTTACAATGCCCGTGGTCTGGCTGTAATGCTTGTTCCAGAAATACATTCCCACAAACTGGGTTGGCAGGTAATACAGGGCGTTCAGCATCACTTCCCCGTAATAGCGGCTGTACCAGGCCACCACAATATAGGCGGTTATGTTCACAAATCCCCAGTAATATTGGGATTTTTTCCCAGCCGCACAGAGCACCACACAGAAGATGCCGCAGATAGCCGCCGCCGAACTGATCAAAAGATACCACCAGGAGCTTTCCCGGTCAATGGCTGCAAAATAGATGGTAAAGCCAGTCACCGCCAGAACCTCGAACCATTGGAAGGGGGTGAGGCTGGACTTGATTTTTTTAAGCATGATCTGCCTCTCTTTCATTTACGTTTCCCAGCATACGATCCACCAACTCCACCGCCCGGTCAAACCGCTGCTTATAATCCCCGCGTATCACCTCATATTCAAAGCCAAGGCTGTGGTAAATCTCCTGAATCTGCTCGCTGTACTTCTGACGGTCCGCGGCGATCACCGGGCTTCTTCCCCCGTCCTGGACAAATTCCACATCCGGCTCCAGAAACAGGATCAGATCATAGCGGTTCAGCCCTGCGATGGCCTGGGCCAGGGCGGCATTTTTCTCCTTTTCCCTTCCTTCCAGAAATCCGATATAAAACAGGGTGGTCAGGCAGTCCGTGTCCTCAAAGAGCACCCGATTGCTGCGCTCAACCGCCTCCAACTCCCTCGTCTTGTGCTGCAGCAGGATGTCGGTAAAATCCTCCGGGATCATCAAAAGATCCGTGCCGGAGCGCTCCGAGATGTCCCGGCCCACCTCCTCCAGATAGTTTGTATTGTAGTAATTGGCCAGGTTGACGGTGAGTGTGGATTTTCCGGTGCTCTCCCCGCCGATGATCAGCACTTTTTTCACATAATAGGGCTTCACAACATTGGGGAGCCAGTCCCAGTGCCCGTAAATATCCGCCCGCAGTTCGGTGGACGACATGCCGTTTCTGGGCAGGATGATCAGCTGGGCCTGAGGGTAACAGCGGGACCAGAAGCTGTCCTCCCCGTAGTCGCTGCCGCAGAAAACGGCGTCGATTGGCTGACCGGCAAATGCCTTCACTTTGTCCGCGTCCTGCTGCCAGTATTCTTCGGTGTAGGCTTCCTTGCTTCCGGCGTCGTCCTCCAAAATAAAAAGCTTCACATGGGCCAGATGGCTGGTCAGCCGGTAAATCCACCGGTAGCGCACCCGGACGTCGATCTCCTCCCTGCGGCTCCCGCTGCTGATCACGAGAATCAGCGTCCGGCAGCGGCTTGCCGCCTCCAGGATACAGCGGACATGGCCCAGGTGAGGCGGGTTGAAGCTGCCGCCGTAAAGGCCGCAGGTGAAGGGGTGGTTGTCGGATGTTATGAAATGATTGTGCATAGTTTGACTTTTTCCTCTTTGATTTAATAAAATTTATATTGGAGGGTTATCTCCTCACCGGTATCCAGATCCGTTATCTTCCGGTACAGCGTGATATCCCCGTCGCTGCTTATTTTGATGGGCTGCATATTTTCATAGCTAATGGCCGATTCAGCGGCAGTTGTTCTCGCCCCGGAAATACCATGGACGGATGCCGCCGTTTCAATAATAGAACCGAACGCTTTAACTTGTCCTGTATGAGGTTCCAATATTACCGCGCCGTCCACAGAGGACAATTCCAAAAATGTATTTCTCCCTGCAATTTGCCCCCTGTTTAACAATGATATCCGTTCGATTGCCGCAGCTAAATGTTTCCGAATCCCCATGGCTTCCGAGTGTCCCAATATGCTTTCCCGGTTTACGATGTGCTTCTCGTAATCATCATCCAGCACAAGCACGATCAATGCGCCATGCCTTCTGTAGCTTATATCCCAGCATATATCAAATAGATTGCAGGCCACATTGTACGCAGCTTTCAAAACATCCCGGAATAAGTTCTTTACCATATTGCCCTGATAAACCGTGATATCGCCTTTCCGAATGGAAATAATCATTTGATCATGATTGAATGGCTCCTCATTGTATATGATCACATCGCCTGTACGCGTTAGCGCAATGCCCACCTGTCCTGCTTTCATCACGCTGGTAAACGGCCGCAAAAAGTTAGGGACAGAAGAATAATCGGGTTTATCGCTGATTTCATTCCAGCTGACTTCTTTATAATCAGCAATCCGGAACTCCTTGTCGGCTATAAAATAGACGTAGTTCGACCCGCCCATCACATCAATCAATTTCATTTCACTGGCCTCGGAAAAATCCAAATAGCCCGTGGCTTCCGGATCAATAATTATATTTTTGACAATGGGAAGATTCTCATAGGTACGATTCTGCATTTTACCAATATGATCTAAAATTTTACCCCATTCCCTTTGGCTGATGGAGGTCTTGATCTCCAGCCATTTTGTAGCGATCTCTCTCTCCACGCATTTTCGTTCCAATTCCCCACTGTTTAGGTCCAACTCGCAGAAACAACGGGAATTTTCCTCAATAAATTCGAAAAGGTCCCTGATTGGCCCACCCTTTCTGCCTGTATTATACGTGATATAATAAAATTTCCGGCCGTTTATTATCAAATCTAAAAGCGTTCCCCAATTCGGGCGGATCGGGTGGTCCAGCAAATATAACTGCGGAACCATCTGTTCAATTATCTTGGCCAACTCAATTTCTTTCATTGAATCACCTTCCTCTTATTACGTATAATCCAATCATATTAGAAAGTGATTGGATTTTCCTTTCTCCCAGGTTCTACTGGGTTATTCAATCCTTATCTGATATATTTACTTTGGCACTGTGGATCTGTACCTATCTTTTTACAGCTTTGACTGTTCCGAGGTGACTCAGACCACAGCTTTTCGTCTATTACTGTTAATCAGTTTGTTAACGCCTGACGTTTCTATTTACGTGATTACACAGCCGAATTCCCTGTGGAAGACAACAGTGCTCAAAATATTTTTATCAGGAGGTATTACTCTATGGCCATGTACTTTGTCGGAATTGATATTTCCAAGTACAAACACGATTGCTGTATTATATCGGCAGTTGATCAAAAGATTGTTTCAAAACTTACCGTTAAAAATGATAAAGCTGGCTTTGAACAGTTGCTTACTGTTTTTAATTCCCTCTCCAATCCAGATAACATAAAAATAGGGTTTGAATCAACAGCACACTATGCCCTCAATCTTGAACTCTTCCTTGAAAATGCCCACCACAGCTTCATGGAAATTAATCCACTTCTTATCAAGGAATACAAGAAATCCACATCTCTCAGGCGTACCAAAACCGACTCTGTTGACTGCGAATCAATAGCTCGGTGGTTAATGACTGTTGAATACAAACCCCATTCAAAAGGATTTTACCACTCTTATTCCTTAAAGTCACTAACACGTTTAAGAGATCGGCTCATTCGCCAGCGCTCTTTTTATCTTGTGAAAATCACAAATGTCTTGGATCACACATTCCCTGAATTCAAGCCGTTTTTTCATGAGCGCTTATCCAAGACTGCTCTCTATCTTCTTGAAAACTATGGTTCTGCTGAAAAAATGGTAAAAATGAATTCTGCAGCCTATGAGAAGCTACGCTCCCTGTCAAGAGGAAAATTTTCTCCCCAGCAGTTCATTCGGTTAAAGGAGCTTGCTGCCAATACGGTCGGCGTAAACAACTCCATCTTTGATGTGGAACTGAACAGCCTGCTTGCCCTATATAAGTCTCTCATAAAAGAGATTGACACACTTGAAAAGGAAATCAACCGGCTGATCGAGGAAGTGCATCCTCACTATATGTCTGTTCCCGGCATCGGGCCTATATCTGCCGCCGTCATTTATTCGGAATACGGAGATATATCAAACTTTTCAACACCGGCCCAGATGCTCGCATTTGCAGGTATTGAACCCGGTATAAACGATTCTGGAACCGAATCACACGGAGGGCGGATGGTGAAACACGGCTCGTCTCAGCTCCGGTATGTCCTTATTAATTGCTGCCTTCCTCTAATCCGTTTCGATATGACATTTGCTGCTTACTATGCCAAAAAACGAGGAGAAGGCAAGCCACACAGGGTTGCTGTCACCCATGTGGCGAAGAAGCTTGTTAGAGTCATCTATGCATTGGAGAGGCAGGGGGTAGACTTTAACGCGCTGAAGCTCAGATAGCTACTTACATAAATAACCCTTTTCCCATCTGAAATACACTGCATTCAGATGGTCTATTAAAGTTACCCATTTTTACTAAAGGAAAATTTTTTCAAAATCCTCTTGACTATTTATAGTTTGTCACCTCAATCCTTCAAATCGTCTCCTGATATCGCGATAGACGGATAATGGGACAGGGTTGTAAGGTCCACATCCAGCGGGACGCTGTACACCATATAGTAATGGCTGGGATTTTCAGCCGCCAGCTCCCTTATTTTGCTCTCCGCCAGTTTTTTGTCCAGGGTGGCGTATGCCACCGACACCACCCCCACCTTTTCATTGCCTGAATTTTGGATGCTTCCACGCATAATCAGCTTTAACGGAGCCTCGCCGTTTAACCCCTGCTCAATGTAGTCCTCGTAGTTCATTTGTTCTCCCCTCCCGGCTTCGGTTCAGTCACTGGCGCTCCCTCATAAACACCATCACATCATTTGCCCATGTGCAGAATTTCCACCCCTGGGAGCCCAGCTCGTTCCACTCCGCTTCCATATCCGCCACTTTTTTGTCATAATCAAATCCCACTTTAAGTTTGGATTTGACAAATTTGTATTCATACTGCTTCATTCCTCACACCTCCGTTTCCTCTGCCTGTATCAGCCGTGCTGCTCTTATATGATCCTAATTATATGGGAGATTATGTTGAAATTCAACGCAAAATTCACTTCCAAACGCCAATGTTAACTTCAGTTGACAGTTTTCCCGGCCTTCCTGGTAGAAATTATGGTTGGAAATTGTTATACTTCTTCTGAAATCAGTTATGAGGAGGACACGAATGACGGCATTCAGCGAGCGGCTTATCAAATTGAGAAAACAAAAGGGCTTATCCCAGGAACAACTGGGGGCAGCCGTGGGCGTCACACGGCAGACGGTATCAAAATGGGAGCTGGGCGACACGACGCCGGAGCTTGGAAAGCTGGTACAGCTCAGCGACTATTTCCAGATTTCGGTAGATGAGCTGGTGGGGCATGCGGCGGAGAACCACGGCGATAGGGCCGTGGAAATAAACGGTGTGCCCGCTGTCTGGCATTACGAATATAAGAGTAAAAGAACCTTGTTCGGAGCCCCTCTGGTTCATATCAATCTCGGACATGGCCCCCGCCGGGCCAGAGGTATCATTGCCGTAGGAAACTTGTCCCGGGGGGTGATCGCTATCGGCGGGCTGGCCGTGGGTATTCTGTCCTTTGGCGCCTGTTCCCTGGGTATGTTCTCACTGGGCGGCCTCTCACTGGGACTTTTAGTCTCCGCTGGCGGATTGTCAGTGGGCTCGCTGGCCTTTGGCGGGCTGGCAATCGGGCTGTTCGCCGTGGGAGGCTGCGCCTTTGGCGTCTATTCCATCGGCGGCTGTGCCATTGCCTCGAAGATCGCAGCCGGCGGTTACGCCCACGGCCCTATCGCCATCGGGGACCGGGCGACGGGGGACATCGTGTTTCGATTTGAGCAGGGCTTTCGCTCCGGGGATGTGAGACGGGCGATCACGGAAATGTTTCCGGGTACGTGGGGGATTATAGCCGATATCTTCAGCGCGTTTTAATTTTGAGACGGCAAAATCCGCAGCGCAACCGGATTGGCGGTTATGCTGCGGATTTTCAACGTTTATGTTTTAGATGGATGGGGCTGATTATCATTGTAAACAAAATGCGGTATCGAACGTCCGTCAATGGACGACCGCCACATTCCGTCTTGCTTTGCGCCCATTTTCTCGTAGAATCCAATGGCCTGGGGGCTGGTGACAAAATGGAACTCCGGGATACTCCGGCGTCTGCACCAATCCGTCAGATGATTCCACATCTGCTTTCCGCAACCATTTCTCAGACACTGCGCAGAAATGTAGAAATATTCCAGCTCCCAACCGCCGCCGTCCCGCTTTAAACCCCAGAATGCAATGGCATTTTCGTGATCCCAGGATACATAGACTGGATTTTCACGGATAAATTGCTCGGTGATGTTGAACGCGCGGTCAAAGGTGTCCATAAATGCTTCGCCGTAGCCCCAATGGGCCTCTGATTGATGGGCGAGGGAGCGGAGGTGGGCGGTGTCGTTTGGGATGGCTTGTTGGAATTGTAGCGTATTTTTAGTTGCTTCCATATATTTCCTCGTTGTATTTTCAATTCAATCAAAAATTCTCGTAATATCCTGATACCGGTTGACCACACTTAGCATCTTATTCCCCCACAAGTTCTTTCAATTCATCCAGACCCAGCCAGCCTTCGCCGTCTTTCACCGCTTCCTCAGCTTCCTGCAGCTTCACCAGAAGTTTTTTCTCCGCTTGATCACGCTCGTAATCTTTCATATCCATGACGCCAAAACGTCCTCTGCGATTTTTAGTTAGATATACCGGTTCTCCTTTATGACAGTTATTCAAGACTTCATTATAATTTCTCAAATCAGATACTGGTAAAATATTTGCCATATTTTTTCAGCTCCTTCCTTGATTTCATTTTATTTCTGCTACTTTTATTCTACACAAAAAGCAGTAAAATTCAACGTAGGCTTTTACAGCTTTTTTGAATTGTATTTAAACATATTCTATTATGATTCCTTTTATATTAGCTTTCGCTGGCAGGTCCTCCACACTTAGGACATCGTGGAATCATCCTTAATTGATCTCCACCATTACCATACCTACGAAATTCATTTCCACAAATATTACTGAGGTGGCCGAAAAGCTCCAAAATTGCTTTTAGTTCCGTTTTAGTTCCACAGGCAAAAGAAAAAAGCCGATACCCCAAGATTTTACAAGGGATATCAGCTCTTCATTATTTATTCAAACTCAATCGTCGCCGGCGGCTTCGGAGACAAATCATAGCAAACCCGATTCACATTCTCCACCTCGTCCAAAATCCGGTCCGTGATCTTAAGCAGCACATCCCACGGCACCTGCTCCACGGAGGCGCTCATGGCGTCGATGGTGTTGATGGCGCGGATGATCACCATGTACTCAAAGCTTCTCGCATTGTGCTTCACGCCCACGCTCTTAAAGTTCGGCACCACGGTGAAATACTGCCAGACCTTCTGGTCCAGGCCCGCCTTCTCGAACTCGTCACGCAGGATGGCGTCGGACTCGCGCACGGCCTCCAGACGGTCGCGGGTGATCGCGCCCAAGCAGCGCACGCCCAGACCCGGTCCCGGGAAGGGCTGACGGTAAACCATGGAATGAGGCAGTCCCAGCTCCACGCCGCAGGCGCGGACCTCGTCCTTGAACAGCTGCTTTAACGGCTCTACCAGCTCGAACTTCAGATCCTCCGGAAGGCCGCCCACATTGTGATGGGACTTCACCATCTTGGCGGTTTTGGTGCCGCTCTCGATGATGTCCGGGTAAATGGTTCCCTGGCCCAGGAAATCGATGCCGTCCAGCTTTCTGGCCTCCTCCTCGAACACGCGGATGAACTCGCTGCCAATGATCTTGCGCTTCTGCTCGGGATCGGACACATTCTCCAGCTTGCCCAGGAAACGCTCCACCGCGTCCACGTAGACCAGGTTGGCGTGAAGCTGGTTCTTGAACACCTCCACCACGCTCTCGGACTCGTTCTTTCTCATCAGGCCGTGGTTCACGTGCACGCAAACCAGCTGATTGCCGATGGCCTTTAACAGCAGGGCGGCCACCACGGAGGAATCCACTCCGCCGGAAAGGGCTAACAGCACCTTGCGGTCTCCCACCTGACGGCGCATCAGCTCCACCTGATCCTCGATAAAGTTCTTCATATTCCAGTTAGCCTCAGCGTGGCACTGGCCGAACACGAACGCCTTGAGAGCTTCCTTGTCCGGAATCTCGTCATAGCACGCCGTGCATTTCGCAGTGGGGTGGTCGATGGCGATCACCGGAATCCCGCACTCGTAGAGCGCCGGGTCCACGTCCACCGCCGCACCGTCCACCACGCGGTTCTCGCCGCCGTTTAAGATGATGCCCTTGACATTTTCCAATTTTTTTAACCCCTCCACGCCGATATCGTGGGGGTGAATCTCACTGTACACGCCCATGCTGCGGATTTCGCGGGCCACCACCGTGTTCTCGGTGCTGCCCAGGTCCAGAATTACGATCATATCCTGTTTCATCGATTCCTGCTCCTTCTTCATTTGTATTCTTTTTTCTCGTTTATCTGCCGGAAAATGCTTCGGGTCCCCGAACCGCTCTCCGGCCCTCAGCTACCATTATAGTCGAAAAGTGGAAAATAGAAAAGCAATTTCTGAGAAATGTAGCGGACCGAACTACATCCGCTCTCACGCCTCCATCAACAGCTCGAATTCATTTTTATTCACCAGAACCAGCCCTTCCTCCTGCATCCGTCCCAGCTCCCGGGTCAGGGCGCTGCGGTCCACGCAAAGGTAATCCGCCAGCTCCAGCCGCCCCATGGACGAGGTGAACTTCCGGCTGCCCCGGCGCTGGACCTGCTGGGAGAGCCAGACCAGAATCCGGCCGCGGATGGATTTCTTGGAGATCACCTCCATCTTGTCCATCAGCTGGACATTTTTCCGGGCCAGCAGCGTCACCATGTTTTCGATCAGGCGGTGATGAAATATACAGGAGGAGCTGCAGGTGCGCAGCACCTTGTGAAAGCCCAGCAGAAGGATGCGGCTGTTCTGGGCCGCCTGGAAGGAGACCGTGCTGTCGGAGCCTCCCCCGCACACAAAGCTCTCCCCAAACACCGCTCCCGGCTCCAGAGACAGCAGGATCGCCTTCTGCCCCCACACATCCTCCTTGATCATCTGCACGCTGCCACTCATCACCACGCCCACGGAGTCCAGGCTCTCCCCTTCCAGGAAAATGAACTCCCCTTTCGCGTAATCCTTAGCCACCGCCCCAAGACATTGCAGCATCGCGCCGATCTGTCCCTTCTCGATCTTGCCAAACAGCTCCATCTCATGTAATTGCTGCAAAAATTGTTCCATTCCGGCCTCCTTTTTTTGTTTCAGTATAGCAAAATTGTTCTCACGTTGCAACCGCAACATACATTGGCAGATTTTTGTGTTACCGTATAGACACTTGATGAGGTATTTTCAAGTCAGAGCATTCAGAGGAGGAATGAACTTATGATTCGCAGAATTATCCATATCGACGAAGAGAAATGCAACGGCTGTGGCCTGTGCGCCGATGCCTGCCACGAAGGCGCCATCGGCATGGTGGAGGGCAAAGCCCGCCTGCTGCGGGAGGACTACTGCGACGGGTTGGGCGACTGCCTGCCGTCCTGCCCCGCCGGAGCCATCACCTTTGAGGAGCGGGAAGCCCCTGCCTACGACCACGCGGCGGTTCTGGCGGCCCAGGCGGCAAAGCGCCGGGACGCTTCGTCCCCCGCAGCGCCGCACCACGCCGGATGTCCCGGTTCCCGGGCGGCGGTATTTTCCCGGCCGGTGTCCACAAAAGACCAAGCGGATTCCCCGGCAGCCGGAACGTCCCCAGCTATCACGCCATCCGAAGCCTGTCCCTCGTCCGCCATCCACAGCGAGCTCACCCAGTGGCCGGTGCAGATCAAGCTGGCCCCTGTGACAGCTCCGTTTTTTAACGGCGCGGATCTTTTGATCGCGGCCGACTGCACCGCCTACGCCTACGGCGATTTCCACCCCAGCTTCATCCGCGGCCGGATCACCCTGATCGGCTGCCCCAAGCTGGACAGCGTGGATTACTCCGAAAAGCTGACGGAAATCATCGCCCGCAACGATTTAAAGAGCATCACCGTGGTCCGCATGGAGGTTCCGTGCTGCGGCGGCATCGAGTTCGCCGTGAAAAACGCGCTGAATGCCAGCGGCAAAGAAACTCCCCTGAATGTCGTCACCGTCTCCACCGACGGCCGCATCCTGTAACCATCCGCACATCAACCCATAGGAGGGACCAACACCATGTCAGAATCCATGTTTTGTTTTCAATGTGAGCAGACCGCGGGCGGCTGCGGCTGCACCGGCAGTATGGGCGTTTGCCGGAAAACTGCTCAGACGGCCAGACTTCAGGACCAGCTCACCGGCGCTTTGATCGGTCTGGCCCGCGCCACCTCAGGCGGCCAGCCCGGCGAGTCTGCGGACCGCGCCATGATCCACGGCCTGTTTGCCACCATCACCAATGTCAACTTCGACGACGACTCCATCCGCGGCCTGATTCAGACCGTACACGCGGAGAAGGAAAAGCTGTCCCCCAACTGTTCCTCCTGCGCCAATCCCTGCCAGCGCAGCGACGACTACGACATGAATCTGCTGTGGCAGGAGCCGGACGAGGATGTGCGCTCCCTCAAATCCCTGCTGCTCTTCGGCCTGCGCGGAATGGCCGCCTACGCCTGGCACGCCATGACCTTAGGCATAAGCGACGAGACGGTCAACCGCTTCTTCTACCGCGGCATGTTTGCGGTGGGCTGGGAAGCCGCCGCTTCCGATCTTCTGCCCTTAGTTATGGAGTGCGGCGAGGTGAACCTGCGCTGTATGGAGCTTTTGGACTCCGCCAACACCAGCGCTTATGGCGATCCCGCGCCCACCCGGGTCTCCTTTGCCGTGGAAGAAGGCCCCTTTATCGTGGTGTCCGGCCATGATCTCCACGATCTGTACCTGCTGTTGGAACAGACCAAAGACAAAGGCGTGAACGTCTACACCCACGGGGAAATGCTTCCGGCCCACGCCTACCCCCGTCTGGCCGCTTACCCGCAGTTGAAGGGTAATTTCGGCACCGCCTGGCAGAACCAGCAGAAGGAATTTGCGGATCTCCCCGCTCCCATCCTCTTCACCACCAACTGCCTCATGCCGCCCGCGCCCTCCTACGCGGACCGGGTCTTCACAACCGGGCCGGTGGCATTTCCCGGAATGGCCCACATCGGGGAAGAAAAGGATTTCAGTCCGGTGATCGAGACGGCCCTGCGCCTGGGCGGATACCGGGAGCCCCGCTGCCTGACCGGCGTAAACGGCGGCTCCGGCACCACCACCGGCTTCGGACGCCACGCGGTCTTAAATGCGGCGGGCCAGGTGGTTGAAGCGGTGAAATCCGGGGTGATCCGCCACTTTTTCCTGGTGGGCGGCTGCGACGGAGCCCGTCCGGGCCGGAACTATTACACGGATTTCGTCCGTCAGGCCCCGGAGGATACGCTGATTCTCACGCTGGGTTGCGGAAAGTACCGCTTTAACGACCTGGATCTGGGCACAATCGCCGGGCTTCCCCGCCTCCTGGACATGGGGCAGTGCAACGACGCCTACGGAGCCATCCAGGTAGCCGTGGCCCTGGCCGACGCCTTTGGCTGCGGCGTCAATGATCTGCCGCTGACGCTGGTGCTGTCCTGGTTTGAACAGAAAGCGGTCTGCATCCTGCTCAGCCTGCTCCACCTTGGAATCCGCAACATTTACATCGGCCCCACGCTGCCGGCCTTCCTCTCCCCCGGAGTGCTGAACCAGCTGGTGGAGGGCTACGCGCTGACCCCCACTTCCACGCCTGGGGAAGATTTGAAAAAGATCCTCGGATAGGGAAATGCCGGGGGAGCGGAAGTAACTGGCAGCCCTCCCCGGATTCCCACGCAGATTCATAAAAAGCGGGAAACCATTGCCACATTCCGGCCTCGGTTTCCCGCTTTCGTTCCATGCAATATGCCGCCGGATCAACCTGCGTCCTATTGCCATCCCTACAGTCCCTGCTTCTCCAAATACTCCCGAAAAAACCGTTCCTCCGGCATCGGCCTTCCAAACAGATACCCCTGGGCATAGCGGCAGCCCAGGGCTTTTAACAGCGCCGCCTGCGCCTCCGTCTCCACGCCCTCCGCCACCACCTGCAGGCGCAGTTCCCGGGCCAGGTTGATGACCAGGCGCATCACCTTCTGCCTGCGCGGCTGGTGTTCAGCCTGCCGCAGGAAATTGAGATCCAGCTTCAGGGTATCGATGGGCAGCTCGGACAACGTGTTGAGGGAGGAATAACCACTGCTGAAGTCGTCCATTTCAATGACAAATCCGGCCTGCTTCAGCCGCCGGATCACGCTCACCAGCTGCACCGAATCCTTAACATAGGCGGATTCCGTGATTTCCAGGTGCAGCTCCTCCGGGTCCAAACCATTTTCCAGGACCATATCCAACAGCGATTCCAACAGATCCTCGTGATACAGGTCGATCCTGGAAACATTGACCGAAATGGGCACGGCTTCGGCTCCCATTTCCTTCCATTCCCGCAGCATACGGCAAACCTTTCTCCACACAAACAGATCCAGGTGATAGATAAATCCATTCCGCTCAAACACCGGCACAAAATCCCCCGGGGAAATCATACCGAACTCCGGGTGCTCCCAGCGCACCAGCGCTTCCGCCCCAATGAGCCTTCCCGTGTCAACCTCCACCTTTGGCTGCAGGTACACGGCGAAGTCCCCCCGCTCCAGGGAGCTTTCCATGGTGTTGATAATCTTCTGCTCCACCATCAGTTTTTCATGCATGGCGTGATTATAAAACGCAAACCGCTGGCCATAATTCCGCTTGATGCTGGCGGCCGCCATCAGCGCCCTGTCGCACATCCGCGCAACCTCCAGGTCGCGGCTGTCAATCCGGTAAATCCCCGCTTTAATCTGCAGGCGCATCGGAAGGGGGTAGCTCTCCAGGAACCTGCCCATACTGGCATCCAACGCCTCATAGGTCTCCCTCCTCCTGGGAAGAATGGCAAAAAAAGTATCCGCCCTTGCCCTGGTGATCAGCGTTCTGGAATCGGTCTGAATGGTCAGAAGGCAGACCGCCAAATCCATCAAAAGCCGGTCCCCTCTGCCGGTCCCAAACACATCGTTCACAATTTTAAACTGCTCGATGTCCACCGCCAGAATATCGAACTCCTGATCCGGGTGCATTTCCAGGAGGCAGGAGGCGCGGTCGTAAAATATCTTTTCCGTCAGCAGCCCGGTGAGCATATCCCGCTCCAGAAGGTCGATGGTGCTCCTGGCCTGTCGGGCCTCCTCCAGGAGTCCCTGCAGGCGGCAGTTGGCCTTGGCCAGCGTCCGCTGGTAGTTGATGAGCTGGCTGTTCAGCTTCTGAATCTCATAGTAGCCAGAGCCGTAAGGTTCCTGCCCGTCCACCTCCGTTATGTCCAGAAGGGACAATGACAGCTCCATGAGCTGCGTCAGCGGCTCCGACGGTTCCACGTCGTAGGCGAAAACAATGAGCTGCCGGTTTATGGGTTTTACCGTGACAAACACCAGGGGATCGCCCTGGATTTTCATCCGCAGACGGAAGGAGGCCCCGTATTCATGATCCTGCTTCAGAAGCCCGTCCAGCTCTTCCCTCTCATGGAAAAGCTCGCGGACGTCCCGCCCTTCGTTCACAATCCCCGTCGGAATACTGCGGAGCACGCGTTTTACAACGCCTTCCCTGCTGCACAAAGCCATATAAACAATCATAATGTATCCTCTGCCCATTGTACAAGATTTCTGGCATCCTCGGTATAAATCACATCCCAGCCCGCCCAGATCTTTGTGCCGGAAAAGGCATTTCCTCCAACCGCAATTTTGATCCCGGGATCCTGTTCCCGCAGCTGCTTTACAGCCTCACGGCAGTGGGGAAGATGCTGCGGCATGGTCACGGAAAGGGCCACCAGATCGGGACGGTGCTCCAAAACAGCCGACTTGATGGCCTCCACCGGCACCGCAGCCCCCAAATAGATGCTGTCCCAGCCGTGGTATTCGAACAAATCCGCCACCATGCGCGCGCCGATTTCATGCAGCTCGCTTCCCACGCACGCCACCAACACGCGCTTCCCCCTGCGCTTCTGCCCAAAAATAAGCGGGTAAAGCTGGGACAGGGCCATCTGGGTAACGGACGTGCAGTAATGCTCCATGTCCACGGAAATCCGATGCCCATGCCACAGGTCCCCCACCCGCCGCATAGCTTCCGCAATAATATCCACGCAAATATCTCCCAAAGGCAGGCCCGCGTTCATATACTCCGCAACCAGAGCCATGGCCCCTTGGGTATCCGACTGGAGAAGTAAATTGAGATACTGTCCGGTCTCCTGTTCATACCGGCCCTTATCCGGCCGTTCCTGGCTGCCGTGGGCGCACTCATCCCGCGTGGCCCAAATGGCCGCATCCAGCAGCCGGTGCAGCTTCGGGCGCGTCTCCTCCGCCACGGCGTTTTCCAGGCAGCTTCGGATCAACTCGTAGTGCTCCACCATAATCGCGCACACCCGCTCCCGGGTGAAATACTCCATCAGCGGGCAGAGCAGCTGATACAGCCATCTGGCATACCTTGAAAATATCCCCTCATCCTCCAGGTACAGGGCGGTGTACAGAAAATCCACGTTGTATTGGACGTCCTGATACATCTTTTTCCTGGCCCAGCCGTCCAGGCTGGCGCTCAGCCCCTGGTTGTTCTCCAGCTGGCGCGTAAAAATTTCATTGGTCAGGTTCAAAAATTCGGGATCCTGATCCATTATCATCAAACTCATAAAACAGCTCCTTCCCAACCCCCCAGGAATACGCTGTCGCACACTACAGAGTCACGGTTCCATGCCCCACCGAGTGGATGGTCAGTTTCCCCGTGGCTGCATCCATCACAACGGAACGGCCGTAGCGGTCCCCGGTGTCCTCCGCGATGATGCGCACGTTCATGGAATGCAGCGCCTGCTTCACCGCCTGCACGTTCCGGTCCCCGATCCCCTGCATGGGCCCCTTCACAGCGAACATGGTGGCTCCGCCCACAATTTTAGCCGTCACAAAGCTTTGCCGGGCGCCGTTAAGCAGCATGCGCTGCATCAGGTATTTACAGCCGCTGTCCGCGAATTTACAGGGATTGCTCCGCTCAATGGCATCGCTGCTGCTGGGCAGCAGGATATGGACCATCCCGGCAACCTTGTTCTTGTAGTCGTAGAGGCAAACGCCGACACAGGAGCCCAGAGCGTAAGTGGCGATTTTTCCGCTGTCTCTGACTACTTCCATCTCCGCAATTCCCACAACAACCGGTTTATCTGCCATAGGGTTCTCCTACTGCGTTGAAAATCCGTTTCAGGGATTCCAGATTGGGGAGGAACAGCACATGGCTGACAATGGACTGGTCGTCAATAAAGTACCGGTCCTCGATCAACAGCAGGTTGTCGCTGTGATCCGCAAAATAAATGATCGGCACGCTCAACAGGGAACCCACCATATCGCGGCTCACCTCCGGCACCGATACCTCCACCTTAAAGCCCAACAGGGAGGACAGGGCGTTGATGTAAGAACAGCACATGATATTTCCCACCTCCGCGATGGCGGAGGACGCCAGCTCGTCGTTCACGCCGGACGCAACCGGAAATCCCAGCAGATGCTCCAGCATCACCTGGGTGAAAGACTCGCTGATCAGGAACATGAAAATACCGCTGATATCGCCTCCGGTCTGCACCAGCACGCCGACCCGGATCGCCTCCATGCCGCCCAGCGTGTCCGGCACCTCGTTAAAGCCCACCACCCTTACCTGGGGGCATTCCATCACAATCTCTTTCCCCAGCATGGCTGAGAGCGCGGTGATCGCATTTCCAGTTCCAATATTTCCCAGTTCCTTCAGCATGTCCTGCGCCGTACTGTCCAATTCCATATAATCCTTCATACCGTTTTTATTCCCTTCGCCATTTTTCTCGTCCGTCCCTGCCGGTCCGGCCCTGCGCCCTGTGTATTCCGGTCACTTCCGGTAAACTGCGGGACAAATGTACTGGAACTGCGCGCTGTTCCACGCCAAAAGCTCCGTGTGCCCCACAAACAGGTAGCCCCCCGGCTTCAAAGCCCGGTAAAGCTGTCCGATCAGACGCTCCCGCGCGTCCTCGGAAAAGTAAATCATCACATTACGGCAGAAAATCAGGTCAAACTGCGCCACCCCGGGCACCGTCCCCAAGAGGTTCATTTGCCGGAATTTACAGCAATTTAAAATCTCCGGAGTCAGCGTAAAATGTCTGTTCCCATCCAGCTTTTTAACGTATTTCTCCTGCCAGCGGGGCGGGATATCCGCAAGCTCCCGCATGGGATAGACCGCCTCTTTTGCCCCCTTGACCGCGGCCTCCGAGGCATCGGTTCCCGTGATCTCCAAAAACGGAAGAAAGCCACCCTGCCTGGTGTAATCGTGAAACAGCATGGACAGCGTATAGCACTCTTCCCCGGTGGAACAGCCCGCGGACCAGACCCGGTAAAATGGACCGGTGTTGTCCTGCCTCAGAGTGGGCAGAATATTCTCCCTCAGATAATCGAAATGTTTTGACTCCCGCATAAAAAACGTGTAGTTGGTGGTCAGCTTATCCAGCATCATATTTTCCAGGCGTTTTGTCTTATCCTGTTCCATCCGGCGCATGAACTGCTGCAGGCTGGTGATCCCCTCCTTCTCCAGCTCGGCGCTCAGCCGGCATTCCGACAGCGTGCGCTTTTTTGAGAGGTCGATCCCATATTGACTGAGCATGAACTGTTCAAGCTCCTGAAATTCCGCCTCCGTAAAACGTATCAATCCCACCACCTCCTGCCACTTCATCCGCCAGCACGGCCTCAAATCCGCCGTTCTCCCGGCGAAGCACCGCCGCGCACGCGGTGCTCGATCGTTCCGCGCCGCAGGGGTTGTACACGGTAATCAGTTCCCCCTGGTATTCCAACACACCTGCAATTTTCTCCGGCGCCCCCGGCACCGCAACGATCTGCGGACTCCGGATCAGCCGCTCGATCCGCTCCAGCGAAACCGCCTCCCTGTGTTCACCGGCGATCAGCCAGATCACGGCCTGCTCTTTTTCTTCTGCCTTGCTCACAATACCCCTCCGCCATCCGCCGCGCGGATGTCTCTAAAATAACTTCTCACTGTCCACCAGAAATCCGTAGCTTCCCGCCGTTTCCACCCAGGCCGCCTCCTGCAAAAAGGCGTTGGCCTGGCCGCGCACTTCCCGGGGCAGAACCTTAAAGCGCTCGACCTCCAGCTCGCAGACGCCCAGAATCTGTTCCGCCAGAAACCCGCCGATCCGCTCCCCCGCCTTTAAAAGCACCGCATACCGGCTTTCCTCCCTGGGCCAGCCTCCAAAACGGCGGCAGAAATCCTGAACCGGAATCTCCTGGTCCTGAAATTTCACACATTCCTGCCCGTTCGCCGGAGCTTCCAATATATGGAGCACCGCGTCGAGCATAATCAAAAAAAGGGAGTCCCCTGATTCGTAACATAAAAAAGATTCTTTCATGGCTCTCTCCCCTCCAAAGATACATATTCCTTTTTCCATTCTACCCCAATGACAGAGGGATTGCAATCCGATTCTCACCAAGTTTTCAGGATGTCTTACTCACTGGCCCGTTCCGGCTGCGGGCCGCAGCGGAGACGCGTTCCGGCAAAGGCCGAAATGAGGCGGATTTCGCAGATGAAACGGCAGACAAAACAGCCCGGCGCATTTTGAATGTAAAATGCACCGGGCCGCCACTGGCCGTCATTATGTCGTATGAGCCGGGATCATTGTGATTTTGTCCAAAGCCGGTTTAGTCGTCGTATTCGCCGCTATCGCCGTCGTCTCCGTCATCATCCCCGTCATCGTCTTTTCCGCCGCCGTTATCGTCATCGCGGTCATCATCGTCTTCCCTGCCGTCGTTTTGGCTGCGGTCGTCATCCGGTCCACCATCATGGTCGGAGTCGTCGTCATCGTCATCATGGTCGTCATCGCGGTCATCGGCGGAGTCATTCTTGCCGGCGGGATTCGTTTCACGATGATTTCCCTGGCCGTTCACAGCACGTTTGCCGTCTTTATCATCGTCTTTATCATCGTCTTTATCATCGTCTTTATCATCGTCTTTATCATCATCCTCATCGCCGTCATCGCTGCCGGAATCGTGTCCTCTGCGGTCGGAATCGTCGGAATCCTTTCTCTCCGCTTTACCGGGACTTTTCTTTTCAGAATCACCGCCTGAATCCCGGTCATCGTCGTCCCGATCATCGTCATTCCGGCCGTCATCATCCCGGTCGTCGTCGTTCTGGTCGTCGTCGTCCCGGTCGTCGTCGTCCCGGTCGTCATCGTCCCGGTCGTCATCGTCCTGGTCGGCCTCTTTTTCATCCCGGTCCTGACCGTCATCGTCATCATCCTGATCGTCGCTGTCCCAGTCCTCGTCCGGATCCCGGTCCGTTTCCAGCCAGTCCGGCCGGCCGCCCCCTCCGTTTCGCAGCAAACGGTAGAGTTCATCCACCGCCGTCCCGGCCAGCTCCCGCTCATCCCGGTCCGGGGCCTTCCGTGCGGCTTCTTCCACCAGACGCATTTTCCCGCTGGAAATATGGTATTCATTGGCCCTCTTTTGCAGATCGCGGTCCTTCGGTCTGCTTTGCCTCACCACCAGCGGCTGGATTTCTGTTCCGGCCAATGCCGCCTCGATGCTGGCGCTGAGCTCCTGCTTGATCCGCTCGGCCTTCTCAGGATTTTTGCTGTCCACGGACAAAAGCACGGTCCGTTGGTTCCGGCTGATATACTGCTTGTCGTTCAGCCGGAGAATCAGATCGCCGACCGCCTCCCGTACATCCCAGGTCCGGTAATCCGTTCCGGCCAGAATTTCCACAGCCTCCTCGTTGAGACCTGTGACCTGGAGAACGCGGTCCCTGCGGTTAATGGTGATCTCGATACTGGGATTCACGTCCAGATCAATGATGCCATCTACCAGCAGGTTGCTGCGGACATAGCCGAATCCAGGCAGCAGCAGTAGCAGACATAAAAATACCGGAACAGCATACCGGTAAAACTGTTTCAAATCTTTCCGCCAGGATTTCTCCTCCTGTGCGGCGAAGCGGTCCATCGTCTCCATTTTGATTACCGGCGGATCGGCGATATCCCGGAAACTGGGGTGAGGCAGTTGATCAACCGCGCGATTCAGCGACTGTTTAAGGTCTGTTTTCATTGGCGTCTCACTCCTTCCTCCAGATAGGACTTCATCTTTTTCAGGGCCCTGTGGTACCCGGAGAGCACAGTTGAAAGGGGCAGATTCAAAAACCCGGCGATCTCCCTGTGTTTCAGCCCGGATACCAAATGCAGAAATATAATCTCCCGCTCCTGTTCTCTCAGTAAACGAAGGGCGGATTCCAGAACCAGACGGTCTACCGGGTCCTGAATATAGGAAAGCTCAATGGAATTCTCCATCTCCCCCTCTTCAGGCTGAATCTGCCTGCTGTTTACCCGGATATAATTCAGCGATAGATTGCGGGCGATGGTAAATATCCACGCCATGGGCTTACCCTGAGGGCGGTACAGATGGGCGCAGGATCGGATTTTCAAATAGGTTTCCTGCACAATGTCCTGGGTATCGCAGGGGTTTTTGACAATCGCCAGGACATAGCTGTAGAGGGTACGCTCCGTCAGACGGTAGAGCTCTTCCAGCGCGTCCCGGTCATCCCGTCCGATGCGGGTAATCAGGTTCTCATCAATTTTGGTCCGGACCTTTTTCTCGCGCAGCGGCTCTCCCACCGCCATCATAAAAAAACAACATCTCCGCGTTCTCTCCCCCTTATTTCCCGCTATCCGCCCTGCACTCTCTTGTAAAATGACCGCTCCGACCGCCAGCCAGCTGTACTTTCCATATTTGCAGAGTAGACTCGGCGGCGTTGGGCGCTTCACCGGGTCAGTCGCCGCTGCCAGTTTAGTCGTCACCACCGGGCCAGTCGCCGCCGCTGCCAGTTTAGTCGTCACCACCGGGCCAGTCGCCGCCGCCCCAATCAGTCATCGATTAGATCAATCGTCATCGTGGTCATCATCATCACGGTCGTCGTCATCGTGGTCGTCGTCATCACGGTCATCATCGTCACGGTCATCATCGTCACGGTCATCATCATCACGGTCATCATCGTCATCCCAGTCATTATCATACCGGTCATCCACGTCATCCCGGTCATCATCATCATACCGGTCATCCATATCATCCCGATCATCGTCATCCCGATCATCATCGCCCTTCATCCGATCGATCTCATCCTCCAATGTCTCCAACCCCGCATGCCGGTAATGGTCGTTGGCGTCGTCCAGCCGGTCCTCCAGCTGATCCAGGGAGATGCCGTGTTCCTGCGCGTACAGCAGCAGGCTGCTGATCCGCATCCCGGCCAGGTCCCCGGCGGTCAGGTCCTGGTCTCCGGTCAGAAGCCGCTCGATCAGAGCCATCTTGCCCTGGGAAACCTCATATTTTTCCGCCGCCTTGCGGATCTCCCGGTCAAAATCGATTGTTTGGTCCAGAATCCGGGTATCCAGCTGGCACTGCTCCATATAGTCCTCCAGGAACGCGTTCACCCGCTTCACCGTCTCATCCGACGCCTTGTCGTCCTTCACCGTAACCAAAATGTCGTTTTGATCTTTATTATGGAAATACCCTCCGCCATCCAACAGATCCACCATATCCTCCAACACGTCCTCCAGATCGTGATCCGTCACCTTGTAGTCCGCCAAAAGCCGCTTCGCATCCTCGTTAACCGCCTTCACGGACACAACCTGATCCAGACGGTTGGTACGGATTTCAATGCTGGGATTCAAATCCAGGGCAATATAACCGCTGGGCGCCAGAAAATAAAATCCCAGCGCGCCGAGCGTCACCGCTGCCGCCCCCACTATCTTCTTGATCTCACTTTTACCGTTCAACTTCTTCATCATATCCACTCCTTTTTTCAATCGGTTTGTTGTTTGTTTCACTTACATAACAAACCAGGAATGGAATTTATCGCAAAAAAATAAAATTTTTTTATTTCGTTTTCAAAAAGCTGTTTTCTTTATACAAGATATCGCTTATTTAAAACCGGTTTGAAATCAACACATTCCATCCGCCCACATTCTCCATTTCCCGTTCTATCCATTTTGCACAATAAAATCTAAATATTTATATTCATTTTCACGTTTTTATCCATTATCCTGCTTATCCATTGATCTGCCGCCGTAATTATGTTATGCTTTGCTTATAATTGGTATCGAAAAGTATTGATCTTATCTAAATCAGACCAATACGTTGATTTAAAATCATGTAAACGTCGAAAGGAGAGTTCAATGAAAACAGCAGTCGTGACAGGTCACATGAGTGGTATGGGAAAAGGTGCTTACGAGCTTCTCAAGCAAAAGGGCTACAATGTTATCGGATGGGATATTCAGGGTGAGGGCGACGAGAAGGTGGACGTGAGGAGCGCCAAGGAAGTTGCCGAGGCCGCCGCCCGTCTGACGGAACCCGTGGACGCGGTGGTTCTCTCCGCAGGCGTGTGGAAAGAGATGCCTCTTCTTGAGACCACGGACGAGGATTGGAGCTATCTGATGGACACCAACGCTTACGGCATTTTCAACTGCGTGCGCGCCCTGGTTCCCCACATGCACCGGGATACCGCCATCGCGGCCATCTCCTCTGCCTCCGGTATGCGCGGCGTTCCCTTTGAGGCCGCTTACAGCGCTTCCAAATTTGCAGTCTGCGGTTTTGCCGAGGCGGCAGCCAGGGAACTGGGCCCCCGCGGAATCCGTATCAACGTGGTCTGCCCCTTCTACGTGCGCACGCCCATGACGGACGCCGCTCTGATCGAGAAGGAGGAGCTGACCGGCATCACCGTGGAAGAGAGCTATAAGATGGAAGGAGAACAGGTTCCCTTAGGCCGCGTGGCTGAGCCTGAGGACATCGCGGAGCTGCTTTACTTCCTGGTTTCCGATGCCAGCCGGTACGTTACCGGCGCAATCATCCCCATCTCCGGCGGAACGCACTGCGGCTACGGCCAGGTTCTGTCCTCCTACGATGAGAAGGATGTCGAATAAACCAGCTGACATACTCTGTACCAATCTCCATTGGGATACGGCGGTTCCTACGCCGTATCCCTTTTTATGCGCACAAGGCGGTCATTTCTCCCGGAACTGATGCGTACCGTCACCCTCCTCCACCAGCTCCAGCACAAGGTTTGGGCTGCTCCCGTCAATGGTGGTCTCGAAAGAAAACGTCTCGTCCGTCGTGGAGGCTCCCAGGCGCACCGTGGTCTCCCCTTTTCCATCCACCGGAAACCGGATGGTTTGCCCTGTTTCCAGCTTCTGCACCACCTCCGGGCCGGTTCCCAGCTCGCCGGTGCTGGTGAACTTAACGGCCTCAAAGACCTGCTCCGACCGGTTGGTCACCTCCACCATCCCCTCAAATGCGGCCCCGGCCCGGATCTTCGCGTTCCTCTGCCCATTGATATAGAACACCACCGCCAGAACCGCAACCAGTCCCACCACCACGGCCAGCCTCTTTTTACCCGTAAAATGCGAAGCGGCCAGGGCGATCAGCAGAATCAGGGCCGAAGCCCCCGCTGCGATGGACAGCCATCCCGGCAGTATGGCGCTGATCACCAGCAAAAGGATTGCGGCAGGTTCGATCAGCCGTCTGTATTGTTTCATAGAATTTTCCTCCTCCGTCTCAACACTGTTTCCTCCAGTTTAATATCCCCGGCGCGTAAAGTCAAACGCATCCTGATCCGCCCCGCCCTTCTCAACCGCCGAATCCATTTGTTAACCGACCGCCGTTGTGTTAAAATGGAATCAGAGATGCCGTTTGCGGCGGAAAGGGGTGAAAACATGAGGATTACATCCGGTAGATAGCGGCGCAGGGTTCCTGTCAGGGGCCTTGCTGATTGATTAAAAATTAGGAGGCCAGTATGTCGTATTTTAACTATCAGGGAAAGAATGTATTTTATGAAGAAATAGGAAATGGAAGTCCGCTGTTTCTGCTGCACGGAAACACCGCATCCTCCAACATGTTCTATGAGGTTGCGGAAAAATACGCAGAGCACCACCGCGTGATCCTGATCGATTTTCTGGGACACGGCAGATCGGACCGGCTGGAGCAGTTCCCGGTGGATTTGTGGTTCGACGAAGCCATGCAGGTCATCGGGTTGATCAAAGCGGGCGGTTATGGTCCCGTGGACATCATCGGCAGCAGCGGAGGCGCGCTGGCGGCGGTTAACGCGGCCCTGGAAGCGCCGGAGCTGGTGCGCAGGGTGATTGCCGACAGCTTTGAGGGCGAAACCACGCTAAAAGCCTTTACCCAAAATGTGGTGGAGGACCGGGAAGCTTCCAAACGGGACGAAAACGCCCGCATGTTCTATTATTACATGCACGGCGACGACTGGGAGCAGGTGGTGGACAACGACACCGAGGCGATCCGGCAGCACGACAAGACCATCGGGAAATTCTTCCACAAGCCGTTGGAAACGCTGAAGCCGGATATTCTGATGACCGGCAGCAAAGAAGACGAATTCATCTGCGCTTTGGAACCCGGTTTCTTCGAACGGGTTTACGGGGAGATGATCCGCAAAATCGGTCACGGGGAGATTCATTTGTTTGAGACAGGCGGCCATCCGGCTATGTTGTCTAATCCCGAGGCGTTTTTAGAGCGCAGCAGATGTTTCCTGGAATCATAAAATCTTATCGTATTGCAGGAGGGCAGCCCCGGCGGGCTGCCCTCCTGTTGGTTTAAATGGAATGGGCCGCTGGCGCAGCCTGCGGGCGATCGCTTCAACGGCGTTTCCATTTTCCAAAAATTGTCTTTTTAAACTGCTTCATGCGCTCGCTGGCCTCTGCGTTTCCCCGGGACGCCGCGTTCTCATAGTAGGACACCGCTTTCTGGATATCCTCCTCCACGCCAAGACCCTTGCTGTAAATATCCCCAAGGCCGATACAGGAGGCGTAATACCCCGTCCCCGCCTGCTCAAACAGCGACCTTGCCAGGGCGTAATCCGGCATGGTACCGATGCCGTTTAAATAGCACAGCCCCAGAATTTCTCTGGGATAATCCCGTTCCTTGTCCCGCAAGGCCTTGGCCAGGCGGAAGGCGGTGAGCTGGTCCTGCTGCACGCCACGGCCGTAGTAATAACACCGGGACAGAAACATGTCCGCCGTGGTATGCCCCATGTCCCGGGCCTTTTTGAAGTATTCCACGGCCTGACGGTAGTCCTGGGCGCAGCCCCATCCATTGTAATAGCAGCGGCCCATATTGTAATAACCGTACTCACTTCCGGCCTCCGCCGCCAGGCCGAACAGCCGCAGCGCTTCCTTCTCGTCCATGGGCAGGCCCTTGTCCCCCTCCAGGTACACCAGACCCAGGGACACGGTGCAGGAGGTATCACCCGCCTCAAAGCCGATGCGGCACCAGCGGTTGGCGTTTCCGTAGTCCTTCAGGCGCTGGTACTCCACCACCATACTGTAGTAGTAGTCCCGCATGTCCACCTTGTCCTTCACTGACTCCGCCCAGCGCAGGGCTTCCTTCGGGTCCTTGGGGATGCTGTTGATTCCGCCCCGCATGCCGTTGAAGGCGTTGCGGAAGGCCGGAATGCAGCCCTGTTCGGCGGAACGGCAGAACCATTTTAACGCTACCTGGGCATTTTCTTTCTCGCAGTGGTCGAATTCTCCCTTGGAGGGCTTCTGGAACCGGAACATCATGTCGCCCCAGAAATAGAACAGGCCCACGGTGTACTGGGCCATCGGGTCTCCGGCCTCCGCCATTTTCAGAACCGCGTCGTAGGACTCCCGCAGGCTGCGGACCATAACGGCCTTCATTTCCTCGTTTAAGGCGCCCATGCGGTCCGCCCCCAGCACGCACAAGTCGCTTCCCAGCGCGATCCCCTTTTTGTACAGCTCCTTAGCCTTGCGCTCGTCCCCCTCCACATTCCCGTCCTCCCAGGCGTAGCACCTGGCAAGATAGTAGTAAGCGTCCGGCTCCCCTGCCACCACCGCCTGCTCCACCAGCTTCACCCCCTGGGGAAACAGGGCCGGGTCGGCCTGGAAATAGATCAGCCGCACGCCCTCTTCCAGCGTATCGGAATAGAATCGTCCCATCGTATCCTTCCTCCTATCAGATCCAAACTGTAAAATTCTGTCTCAAGAATAGCAGGAAAACATGGAATAATCAACCGCCGGATTGGAAATAAAGACGATTCTCAGACATACGTCACCGGGTTCCCCCCGCGATCCCCTTCCGCCTTGGGCACGGCCCCCTCGGCCGGATACCCCAGGGCCAAGGCGCCGCAGACCGTCTCGTCCGCCCCCAGCCCCCAGGACTCCAGGGCGGCCCGCACCGCGGGATTGTCGTCCAGCCAGTGCAGCTGGTTGATCCAACAGGAGCCCACGTCCAGGGAAAATGCGGCCAGCATCATGTTCTCCAGCGCGCAGGAGCAGTCCGCCATGGCGTTGCGGTATCCCGCCCGGTTCGCCACCACCACCAGCACCGGAGCCCGGTAGTCGTAGACGTAAGTCCCCTTTTTTGAGGACAAAATGGCGTTTTTCAGGCTCCGGTAGGTGTCCTCCGCCACCTCCATCTTCGCGAACTCCTGCACCGCCAGACGGCGGAGTTCCTCCAGGGCCCCCTGATCTTGAATTACCATAAAATGGGTGGTGCGGTTGTTTCCCCCGCAGGGAGCCTGCCTCCCCGCCTCGACCACCGCCGTGAGCACCTCCTGCGGCAGCGGCTCCGGCAGGAACCTGCGCACGCTGCGCCGTCTGTGGATGTTTTCCAATACCTCGTTCATTTGCTGTACCCCTTTCTGCTGATTTCTGCCATCACATGGCGGACGGGGACGCCCCCCGGCCGGACGTGCCCCCTCTATGCCAAAAATCCGCTTTCCCGCAGATACCTCAGCTCCCGCTCCATATGCACGTCCCCCGCTCCGTCGTGCCCGTTGAATGGATACACGGTGATCTCCTTGGGCGCTGTGATCCGGTTGTAGGAGGCGTAGTAGCATTTGGCGGGGCACACCTCGTCGCCCAGGGCAACGGAGGCGAAGATGGGACAACGGATCCGGTCCGCCATATTCATTGTATCAAAATAGCTAAGGGTTTCCAATACCCGATCCGTCTGATCTGGGTAACGCATGAGAAAATCAGCCGCCGCCGAAAAGGAGCCGTGCCGCCCGGCAATCCGCGTCTCCATATCGCTGTTGCTGGGCACGTTGACAATGCCAAACCCAGGCCGCCCGTCCAGAGCGCAGACTGCCATACCCAGTGCCCCGCCCTGGCTGGTCCCCCGCACCGCGATCCGGCCCGGATCCACCTCCGGCCTGCCCTCCGCAAAATCCACCGCCCGGACACAGTCCATGTACACGGCCCGGTAATAGTATTCATAGGGGTCCAGAATCCCCAGCGTGGTCACGTTGGACACCATTCCGCTGTCCGTATAATGGGCGCGGTTCCCCGTCACACCGCCCTGGGCCCGGCAATCCACCGCCAGCACGGCCATGCCCGCCATCACCCAGTGCATGAGCTGCCAGGGCAGGCCCCGGCTGTCCGTGAAGCCGTGGTACTGGATCAGACAGGGCCACAGCGCCGCTTTGCCGAAGGCCGGGACCAGAAACCAGCCGTGAATCCGCGTCCCGTCAAATCCGTCATAGGAGATATCATAGACCCTGGCGTGCCCGCAGGGGTAATCCACCTGCTCCGCCTTTGGCCTCAGCTCCCGCGCCTGGCTCTCCGCCAGGGTATTTTCCCAGAACTCCCCGAAATCCGGCCGCCTGGTAAGCTCCGGCCGGTACGCCTCAAGTTCCCGCAACCGCTCCTCGATATACCGCATATTTCCTCCTTATTCCTTCACCGCGCCCATTGCCAGGCCCTCGATCATGTACTTTTGTAAAAAAATGTAAACAATTAAAATAGGCAGGGACGCCGAGGTGGCCGCGGCCATCACCCGCGCCCAGTCCTGTGACTGCTCCCCCAGGTACAGCATGGAAATGCCGGCCGACAGGGTGCGCATCTCCAGCTTGTTGGTCAGGGTCAGGCTCCAGAGAAAGTCGTCCCAGCAGACCAGAAAGCTGTAAAGCCCCACCGCCACGATTCCCGGCTTGATGAGCGGGATCACAATGGTGAACAAGGTCTGGAACCGGCCAGCCCCGTCGATGGTGGCCGCCTCCTCGATGGTGGCGCTGACCGTGTCGAAAAATCCCTTCAGCACCAGGATGGACAGGGGCAGGGCCGAGGTGGTGCAGGCCAGCACCAGCGCCGTGTAGGTGTTGATCAGCCCGCACTTGCTGTACATGGTGTAGAGGGCGATCAGCAGCACCACAGCCGGAAACATCTGGGTGGAGAGAAAGAGCATCTGCAGCGGCCCGCTGAACCGGTAGCGGAACCGGGAGAAGGAATAGCTTGCCAGGATCGCCAGCATCAGGGTGACGCCGGTGGTCAACACCGCCACGATCACCGAGTTTTTGTAGAAGGTGAAAAACCGGTGGTCGGACAACACGCTGATGTAGTGGTCCGCAATGGGATGCGTTGGTAGAAACTGGGGCGGAAGCCGCATGATCACCGAGTTGGGCTTCAGCGAAGTGACGATCATCCAGTAAATGGGGAAAATGAATACCAGGGCCACAAAGCCGATGAGCCCGTATTTTACAATCTTTCCTGCTGTCAGTTGTCTCATGTCCGTTCCCCCCTATCCGTAAAATTCCGTGCGGCTCAGCCTGCGGTTGTACAGGGTGCCGAAGCCGATGAGGAAAATCATCCAGACCACGCCGATAGCCGCGCCCTTGCCCAGGTCGTAGGACATAAAGGCCGTCTCGTAGGTGTAAACCGTCAGGGTGGTGGTGGCGCGCACCGGCCCGCCCGCGGTCATATTGTAAAATAATGTAAACATCTGGAAGTTTCCGATGATGGCGGTCAGGGTCACGGTCTTGATCACGCTCATGATGCTGGGCAGCGTGATGTTGGCGAACACCTGGCCCTTACCCGCGCCGTCGATGACCGCCGCCTCGATCAGGTCCTGGGGGACGGTCTGAAGTCCGGCTAACAGCATGACCATCATAAACGGCAGCTGCCGCCACACCGCAGCCACGATTACGCTGGCCATGGCCGTTTTGGTGGAGGACAGCCAGTTCACGTTCTGGGAAATGAGACCCAGGGAGCGCAGAATGTAGTTGAGCACGCCGTACTGGGGCTGCATGATCCACATCCAGATCACCGCCACGATCAGCGTGGGGATGGTCCAGGGCAGGAAAATCAGGCCGCGCATCAGGTTCCGGCCCGGGAATTTCCGGTTGAGCAGCAGGGCCACGGCCATTCCCAGCACAAACTGGGCCGCCACCGTCACCGCCACGTACACGATGGTCCGCACAAAGGAATTCCAGAACTCCTTCTCCCCGAACAGCACCGTGTAATTCTTAAAATCATTCCATTTGATATTCTTGATATTGAGCAGGCTGTAATCGTGGAAGCTCATCCAGATGATATTGATCAGCGGGGTGATGATCGTCAGGCACAGCATGGCGAAGGCCGGCAGAATCAGCCCCAGTGCAAACAGCAGTTTTTTCGTATTTCGTTTCATATCCTCACCTTCTGTCAGTAAGGGCCGGGTGGAGACTATCTCGGTCTCCCCCGGCCCTGGCCAGCATGTTCCTGTGCGGTTCCCCGCCGGCTTGCAGCCGTCAGTCACCGGCATGGCCGCGCTGAATTTACTTGTACAAATCCGTCACCGTTTTCTGTAAATCCGCCAGCACGGTGTCAATATCCTCGTGGTTCACCAGCACGCGCTCCATGGACTTGCTCATCTCCGACATCGCGTTGTCAAACAGCGCGTTCGTGATCTTCACCGGTTTCGCCGTGGCGGACTGCTCGTTGAAAATCCTGGAATACTCGTCCTTGTTCATCTCCGACAGCTGGGAAATGGAGACTCTGGGGGACATGGCGTCCTGGGCGTCGTAGTACATTACCGCGGCTTCCTCACTCAGCAGGTACTCCACCAGCTTGGCCGCGGCCTCCTTGTGCTCGGACTGGGCGTAAATTCCCAGCTCGTGGCGGGTGTTGATGGTGGTGGATTCGCCGGTCTTGTTCACCGGGAACAGAGCCACGCCCATGGACTTGTCGAACTCCTCGCCCAGACCGCTGGTGGTGCGGTAAATGTTCCGGCCCATCTCGCTCTCAAAGGTGATTCCGGCCACGCCGGTGGCAAACAGGCTGCGGGCGTCCTTGGCGTCCACACACTCGGGCATGTAGCCCTGGTCCGCCATATCCTTTAAGAACTGGAACGCCTCCTTATATTCGGGCGTCTCCACGTTTGGCATCCCCGTATCGTCCAGGAAATTGCCGCCGTAGGAGTAGACGATGCCCTGGAAACGCTGGGCTGCGTGGGATCCCTTGCCGTTGGGGATCGCCAGGCCGTAGATGCGGTTTCCGTTTTCATCCTCGCCCAGGGCGCTGATCTTGGCGATGGCATCGATCATCTCATCCCAGGTCTTGGGCGGAGCTTCCGGGTCCAGACCTGCCTTGGCGAACAGGTCCTTGTTGTAGAACATAGCCACCGGATGGGGCATCCAGGCCACGGAACACAGCTTGCCGTCGTACATGGTGGCTTCCTTGTACACCGGAATCAGATCGTCGATCACCGCCTGATCCAGCACGCCCTCCAGGGGCTGAAGAATCTGGGCGCCGTTGAAGGCCGACATCATCTGATCATTTCCCATAATCACGTCCGCCGCGTCGCCGGAGTTGGCCGCGATCATCACCTGATCCTTGAAATTGTTGAAGGGAATCGCCACCGTCTCCACCTTGATGTCCGGATTTTCCGCCTCAAACCCGGCGATCAGATCCTTGAACAGCTGGGACGTGGCTTCCTCCACCTCCAGCCAGCCCGCGAAACGGATGGTCACCTGCTCCCCGCTCTCCCCTCCGCCGGAAGCCTGCGCCTGCGTGGTTTCTCCCCCGTCCTTCTGGGTCTCCGGAGCCTGGGTGGCCGGCGTATCCGCCGTTCCCCCGTCGCAGCCCACCGTCAGGCCCGCCGCCATCAAAAGCGCCATGGACATTGCCAACAGTCTTTTTTTCATTGTAATACCTCCTCTTTTTTCCGTACAACTTGCTTGGTGACTTTAATTATACAAAAAGACTGTCCGCAAAGTATATGACGCAAACTTAATATATGGTGCCAGATCTACACATGTTTGTTCCGGTCCCGGTACTCGTTGGGCGTCATGTTGGTGTGCTTTTTAAATACCTTTGAAAAATGCTTCGGGCTGTAATATCCCACGATCTGGCCCACCTCGTAAACCTTCAGATTGGGGTTGTCCAACAGCTCCCTGGCCTTCTCCATGCGCACACTTGTCAGGTAGGTCAGATAGCTGACCCCGGTCTTTTTCTTGAACAGGTTGCCGAAATAGTTGGGGTGCATGTGGACCTCTTTTGCCACCCCGGCCAGGGTCAGCTCCTGGTAGAAGTAGCGGTCGATGTACTCCATGGCCCGCTTGACCGCGTCCGCGGCGGCCGCCCCGTCCCCGTCTCCCTCTCCCTCCGCGGCTCCGCCGTCCGACACCGCCTCCCGGCGCATAAGCTTTGCCGTCTCCTCCAGCTGGCGCAGGAAGTCAAACCGGTTCACCGGCTTTAACAGGTAGTCGCAGATTCCCAGCTTGATGGCCTTGCGGGTGAATGCATAGTCGTCGTAGGCGCTGAGCACGATAAAGCGGGTCCTTCCCGCCCCCTGGGCCAGGTACTCGCCGATCATTTCCAGGCCGTTTTTCTTCGGCATTTTCACGTCCACCACCGCGATGTCCGGGCTCACCTTCAAAAGCAGCTTTAAGCCCTCCTCGCCGTCCGCGGCCTCCCCCGCGATCTCGTATTTCCCGCTGCTCATCTCGATAATTTTCTGCAGCCCGCGGCGGATCAGCTGCTCGTCGTCAATAATGACCAGACGTATCATATTCCTCCCCCTCCCCGTAAATAGCCGTGGCGTTCAGCGTGACCCTTGTCCCGGTTCCCCGGCGGCTGTGGATTTCCATGGAAAAGCTCTCCCCAAAATAGAGCTGGCACCGCTCGCTGACGTTGTTGAGTCCGATGCTGGCGCTGCGCCCAAGGGACTCCTCCAGTTCCAGGGACTGGCGCACGTACTCCAGCTTTTCCCCGGTCATGCCCTTGCCGTCGTCCTCCACCGTGATCACCAGGCGTCCGTGCTCCACCGCGGCGTTCACCGTGAGCCTGCGCCTGCTCATCTTCTCCTTAAAGCCGTGGAGGATGCTGTTCTCCACAATGGGCTGCAGCGTCAGCTTGGGAATCAGGCATTTTTCCGCTTCCGGCTGGGCGTTCAGCTCAAAGGTGAACAGCTCCGGGTCCCGAATCTGCACGATCATCAGATAGTTTCGGATGTATTCCAGTTCCCGGCCCAGAGGGATAATATTGTGTTTCTGGTCCAGATTGACCCGCAAAATCTTGCCAAAGGCGGTGAGAATATCCGATATCTCATAGCTGCCGTCCAGAATCGCCATCATGTTCACCGTCTCCAGGGTATTGTACATGAAATGGGGGTTAATCTGGCTCTGAAGCGCGTTGAACTCCGCTTCCTTCTTGCCCAGCTGGGTCAGGTAGACCTTCTCGATCAGGTCCTTGATATTGGAAACCATGTGGTTGAAGCTTCCGGCCAGCCGCCCGATTTCGTCGTCCCGGTCCGCCCGCACCACCACCTCCATGTCGCCCTCCTCCACCCGGGCCATGGCGGTCTGCAAATCCCGGATCGGCGCGCCGATGTTCCGTGAAATCTTCCGGGACAGCCAGATGAACACCAGGAAGCACCAGGCCCCCACCACCGCGGTGAGCAGCATAATGTTCACGATCTCCTTGGCAAACCGGCTCCAGGGAATCTCCGTGCGCACCGTCCACCCGGTCTTGGGGGAGACGTGCTCCATGCAGATCACCTGTCCCAGACGGCCGGTTTCCTCCGGCAAGGTGGTGTACATCACATTGTTCCGGTCGTCCAGGATTGTGATGTAACCGCCCAGGTTCTCCGCCCGGTTGCCCACGATCTCTCCCAGCACCCGGGCGTCGATGTCGATCACCAGAAATCCCAGGTATTTCCCCGTTCCGATGCTGTTGACCGCGTGCACGTAGCTGATCAGCTGCAGGGACGAGGAGTCCGAATACTTGTCGTCCCGGTGGACGCCGGTGAGCACGCCCTTCCTGGCTCCCTCGGTGATGGTGGCGTACCAGCTTTCCCCGGAAAATACCTGGGCGGGATCGATGTCGTTGCGCTCGTTGATGTTGGTGTAGTAGGAATTCCCCTCCGCACCGCACAAGTAGGAGCCAACGATGTATTTCTCCGTCACCCACATCCCGATCAGGCGCTTGTGAATCATTTCCTTGCCGTCCTGGAGCTGGGAGAAGGTGTAGCGGTCCGAATGTTCCAGAATATCCTGGATTTCCGGCTCCGTGTACACCACATAAGCCTGGCGCTCGATGTTTTCCACAAAATCGTCGGCGTCGTTGTTGATCCGTTCGATCATCATGTCCGCGTACTGCCGGGTCTGGCGCATAATGATCTTGAAGGACACCCGGCAGATCACGGACCCGATCACCAGAATCGGGATCACCGCGAACAAGATATAGCTGACCAGCAGCTTCCGCTCCAGGCACATATCACTCCAGAACCTTCGAAATCTCCCCCTCATGTTTTTCATTCCCTGCCTCCTCTGCCGGCCTGCGCCGTTTTTTGGATAATGAGTCTATTTTACCACAGATTGTCCCCTGGATGGAAGTGTGATGAACATGGATGTTGAGACACGCAAAAACGCAGGCGCATTTCCCGCGAGGGAGACGCCTGCGTTTTTGTCTGAACGAACCGGTTCGAACCGGTATGATTATATGAGTCCCGGATCAGGGCCGTGGCTTTCCCCGTCCATTTCCCCGTCTCTGCTGCTTCGCCAGAAGCACCCCGCAGATCAAAATGGACAGCACCGAAGCCGCCGGGGCCGCCAGTCCCATGTAGTACAGCGTGCCCGTGGCATACCGGCTGATCAAATAGGACATGGGAATCCGCACTCCGAAGGTGGCGGCCATGCTGTGGGCGAAGGTGATCACGGACCTGCCGCTGCCGCTGAAATAGCTGTTGATGCAGAATACAAAGCACACCAGCACGCAGTCCAGGGCGTAGGAGCGCAGATACTGGGCCGCCGCCGCAATCACCTGCGGGTCGCCGGAGAAAATCCCGGTCAGCGTCTGGGGCCAGAACTGGGAGTAGATGCAGACCGCAGTTCCGAAGATCAGGGAATAGCCGATGCCGCACTTAAGCGCCCCCCAGGCCCGCTCAGGCTTGTTGGCCCCCATGTTCTGGGCCGTCATAGTGGCCACCGCGGAGGCAAACGCCGAGGGCGGCAGCATGGCAAAGCCCATGAGGCGCTCCACCACTCCCACGGATGCCGAAGCCACCACGCCCATGGTGTTGACGATCACCGTGATGATCAAAAAAGAGATATTGACCAGGGCGTCCTGCACGGCCAGCGGCGTTCCCACCAGCAGAATCCGCTTCATGGCGTGGGAGTCAGGCTTAAAGTGCCGCCGCCCGAAGTCAAAGGGAAATCCCCGCCTGGCAATGATAAACAGCGACAGAAAGAAGCTTAAGCCCTGGGCCGCGATGGTGGCCAGGGCCGCACCCGCGGCCCCCATGTGAAACCCGCCCACCAGCAGAAAATCCAGCACCACGTTGACCACACAGGCCGCCGCCACCAGGTACATGGGCGTCTTGGAGTCCCCGATGCCCCGGAAAATGCTGCTGACCGCATTGTAGCCGATGATGAACGGGATTCCTGAGGAACAAATGAATATATATTGCCTGGCGTACACAAACGCCTCCTGGGGGGTGTGCAGCAGCCCCGTCACCCATCCGGTGGCCAGGGTCATGAACGCGGTACAGACCGCCGCGATCACGGCAAACAGCACCGCCAGCGTGCCCACCGCCCGGGCCGCCTTCTCCGGCTCCTTCTCCCCAATGGCGTGGCCGATCATCACCGTGCCGCCCATGGAAAGCCCCAGCACGGCGCCGGTGATGGTCTGCATCATCTGGCTGCCGGTGGCCACCGCGGAGACGGCCGCAGAGCTGTCATAGCGCCCCACCACCAATAAATCCACCGCGCCGTACAGCGCCTGTAAAAAACCGGACATCAGTACCGGCACCGCGAAATTCAACAGCGCCGGGCCGATCTTTCCTTCTGTCATGGATAACTGTCTGGTCATGTTTTCAACTCCTGATTGTATTTCTTTTACATTTCATCGGACGTGAGGTGGAAATCCGCAGCCGCACCGGCCATCTGCCATATCTCCATCACCGCGTCTACCCCCGGCACCACAAAAGCCGGATAAGGCAGCGGGCGCATCCCGCCATCTTATCCGGCATATAATCTGAGTATTACATACCCTCCGATGATAGACTCTATTCTACCACAGATCGGGCGCATTTGGCAAGTTTTTTGCTTTCCCGCGCGGGATATTGCCTGTGAACCGTAACCTCCCGCCTACAGCTCCATCATATCAAACATCACCGTAATATACAGCGTTTTCCAGTTTCCGCTGTCCTTTCCAACGGACTGCGGATTGTTGCCCAGGGAGCGGCTGCGCTCCACCGTGGTCTCCACCAGCTCGCCGCCCACCCGTTCCAGTACGGCAAAGGGGTCTGTTTTCCAGCCGTAAACGCCGTTCTCCTCCTTCACCAGGGCCCGGAACGCGCCCAGGATCGGGTAGAGAAAGCCGGTGGGGGAATACAAATCCAGCTGTTTCCCGTAAAACTTGGACTCTAAGGACCTGCCGCCCTTAGGAGCAGCCACCCCCTTCACCGAGCCATAGCGCCCGCTCTGGTTTTTCTGGCGGTAAAAACGGCTCATGCTGATCTCAATCCTGTCGTACAGCTTAAAAATGTCGCACATAATCGGAACCATCTTCACGTAGGGATTTTCCGCGCTCTCCCCAAACTTCTTGTGATACTCGATGTAGTAATCGATGCATTTTTTCTTCGCGCTGTAGGACACTACGGGGAAATTTTCCTTGCCCGGGTACTTGTGGATGTTGAACATATTCAACATCGCCAGCAGGTCCGCCACGTCGATGTCCCCGCTGTCGTTCTCCTTGAAATACACCCGTTTGGAGAAGGCCTCGCTGCCGATGGCATCCTTGATGATCTCAAACCGCTTCTCCAACTCCGCAATGGACTTGTCCTGCACCTGAACCGACGTGTTTCTCGCAGCAGCCAGATTCTGGAAAATATTCTCCACGCCCGTAAGAATCTCCAATTTCACATACTGCTGTCCCAGATCCAACTGGTCCCGGTTGGCCAGAATGATCTTGTAGGTGTGGCCTCCGTCCACATTTCCGTGCACATCCGGGTCCTCGAACACAACGGTCACCTGGTTGGAATAGTTGTCAAAGGTCACCGTCCTGGCGGACAGCAGCAGCCCGCGGTTCAGCAGATAAAAATCAAATGCCGCCGGGTCCAGCAGCGAATTTTTGATCTTTTTTGCCACGTTGGTGGTCAGCTTCTGCTCCCTGGGGTTGGTCTCCATGGGGATATCGGCCGGAAGCTCCTTTACGTCGCAGATCGCAACGTACATGGCCGCCTCCTTGTCGCCCTCCTCCTCCTTCAGATAGGGGTTGGGAATCTTACGGAACGATTGCACCGGAAACTTCAGCGTCAGCGCTCCTCTGTCATTTGTACCTTCCATGATTTTCTCCTTCCACCGCTCCCTGCGGTACGCGTGGTATTTCAGATACGCAGCCTCCGCTGCCATCTGTATTACCAGAATATCGCAATTTTCGACATTATTCAACGCTATATATGACGTTTTCTCGCTCCGACAATCGAAATGAAAGCTCTTTTCCAAATGCGTCCGGCATGGTATACTGAAGGAAACGTATTCCGAGTTAGGGGGGAACATTCTTTGCGCGATCCGGACAATGTCAACGTCAGATTTGGAAACGAGCTGCGCAAAATGCGGGAGGCGCGCAGATATACCCAGGAGGAGTTCGCACAGCTGTGCGGAATCAGCCGGGCTTATTACGGCCGCCTGGAGCGGGGTGAGCACAGCGTCACCCTGGAGCGCTGCAAACAGATCGCGGATGCATTGAACCTGACCCTTTCCGATCTATTTATCAACCTGCCCGACTGACGGGTAAAATCAATCCTGAGGAGGAAACAGACAATGAAAAAATATGCAATGATGGTGCTTGGAGATTACGACACAAAACATGATACCGCGGAATTTGTTCACGGTGAAATGCTCACCCGTTTTGTGACGGTCCGCGACTTTGAGGAGGCCAGAGAGACGGCCAAAAAGCTGCTGGCGGAGGGCTTTGGCTGCCTGGAAATGTGCGGGGCCTTCGGCAAAGAAAACGCCCGGATGCTGGCTGAAGAGACCGGCGGCCGCATGGCCATCGGCTACTGTGTCAGCGACCCGGATATGGAAGAAAAACTTGCGGAATTTTTCGGATAACCGGAAGAGCCCGACCGAATTTAGAAATTGGGAGTCAGATATGAAACGAACATCCTGGCGGAACACCGCCTTCAGCCGTGCGCCGGTGGTGCGCATTTACAACGAGTATCCGGACCAGATCACGCAGCCGGTAAAGATCGCCCTGGTCACCGACCTGCACAGCACCCGCTACGGGCGCCGGCAGGAGGTGCTGGTCCGCGCGCTCCGAAAATATGACCCGGACCTGATCCTTTTGGCCGGCGACATCGTCGACGACCAGGTTCCTTTGGTTGGAACCCGGGAGTTTCTGGCAGGGATTGGGATGCTTCCTTCCCCCCGCTGCTTCTACGTCACCGGCAACCACGAGCAGCGCACCGGCAACCTGGACGCAATCAAGAAAATGTTCACCTCCCACGGCGTCACCGTGCTCTCCGGGGAAACCCGGACCGTAAACATACGCGGACAGCTCCTTGAAATCGGCGGCGTGGACGATCCCACGGTTTTCGCGCCCAACCGCTTCGTCCGCCGGATTCCCCGGCAGTGGGAGCGCCAGCTGGCCGCCTGCCGCGCCGGGCTGGCCGCGGAGCGCTACTCCATCCTGCTCACCCACCGCCCGGAGCTGACCCGCTACTACCGGGAGAGCGGCTTCGACCTGGTGGTGGCAGGCCACGCCCACGGCGGTCAGGTACGGATTCCCGGTTTGGGGCTCGGTCTGCTGGCCCCCCACCAGGGCCTGTTCCCCCGGTACGCAGGAGGCCGCTACCGGCTGGGCCGGGTCACTATGATCGTCAGCCGCGGCCTGTGCTTAAACCGCCTGCCCCGGATTTTTAATCCGCCGGAGCTGGTGATGATTCATCTGCTGCCTGATTAGGGTGGTGCTGCTTCCCCCCGCTCACCTCTCCGGCATCCGAAACCCATCCAGCGCCCGGTTCATCAAATCATTAAACGGCTTCATTTTCCTGAAAACCGTTTCCGCCAGTTCCAGAAATCCATCCGCGTCCCGAATCACCTCATCCGCCACCGGATATTCCAGATACCAGCTCTTATACTTCAGAAACTCCGCCTGGGGATGCTCCCTGTCATACCCCGCCGGAACCTGTTTCAGCGCAGTCCCCTACACCTTAAAGCACGCCCGGAACTCCTCGTCCTGAACCACCGTTTCCCACTCCTGCGGGTGCGCGGCAATATAATCCCGCACCATAGCCGTGGCCTCCTTGAACATATCCGCAAAGAGCCCTCCGCCCAGAAACGACTGCCCACCCGGCTTGATCATCAGGTAATACCCCACCGGAACCGGCAGCTTTCCGCTGCCGGAAATATGGGCGCGGAACGCCGGGTTGTAGGGGGATTTGTCGTGGCTGAAGCGGGTATCCCTTGTGAGCCGGAAGGTCAATTCCCCGGGCACGCAGCCAAGCACGCTCCCGTCCGTTTTCCCGATCCTGAAAATCAACTCCTGGATCAACGCCTCAAACTCCGCCTTAGCCGCCTGGTACTCCTTCTTGTGGGCGTGATAAAACTCGCGGTTATTATTCCGCTCTAATTCCATAAGATAATCCAATATTACATCTGTGTTCATAATCTCCTCCTATGCATTCGTCACCGCCGACAGGGAGGCGGAGGCCAGAAATTCCCGGAAAAACTGCCGGGTCCGCTCCGGCGACTGGTAGGTCTTGCAGAAGGTGAACCGGGCGGACAGATCGTCGATCTCCTCCATGGCATTTTTAAACTGCCGCATCTGTTCCGGCGTGTGCTCCGTGGCCGTGGTATAATCCAGCGCGGCCGGGTTCAACCGGTGGCTCTGAATGGCGTAATCCACCCGTTTCATACAGTGGCATTGCCCTTCGCCGTACTCCCCACAGTAAGCGGAGAGGAAATCCGCCACCTTTCTACGGATACGGGACAGGCGTTTTCGGTAGGCCTCCGGCGTCATGTCCAGGATTTCCCCTGCGATCCGGCTGTCCAGCTTAAACATAGTTCCCAGCACGAAAATGCAGCGGCTCTCCGCGTCCAGACATTGCAGCAGCACATTGGTGCAGGACATTTTCAGCTCCTCCGCCAGAATGGACCGCTCCACGTTCTGGGTCAGGTCCGGCACCTCGTCCAGGCGCGCATTTTCAATGTCCGCCCCGTAATACTCAAAACTCAGCGGCATCTGGGCGAACATGTGCTTTTTGTAGTGAACCAGGTGATTGGTGGCGATGCGGAACACCCAGGTGGTAAACGCGCTCTCCCCCCGGAACGTGGCCAGGTGGGTGATCACCTTCAGCAGAATGTCCTGAGCCGCGTCCTCGGCGTCGGGAAATGTCCCCAGCATGCGCAGCGACAGATTGAACACCATGTCCTGGAGGTCGAGAACGATCTGTTCCAAGGCCTCCTTATCCCCTGCCACCGCTTTTTCAATCCAGTTTGTCCACTCTTCATTTGATTTAATTTCCATATGTTAATCCCTCCTACTATAATTAGAGCGCAGATTTTCCACCGTGTGACATAGATTCGAAGATTTTTTCAACAAATTTCGTCGGCCCCGGCACTGGCCAGGTATATAACATGCATATCAGCAAGTTTGGCATTTGTCAATCAATATCTGCGGCGGCCGTATTCCCATCGCTTCCCTCGCCTCATTCCCGACGCCTCCCCAACGATTCCACGACGCCTCCCCTACATCTCCCCGACGCCAAAAAGCAGGGCCCCGCCCCCCACATCCCGGGGCAGGTCCCTGCTCTCTCATCTCCCATATTCCATTCATCCGCCGCAGACCATCTCCGTCTACAGCCGCGCCTCAAACTCCCGCAGCGCTCCCACATACCGCTCCGTAATAATCTCCGGCCGGGTGATGGAGGTTCCCACCACCACCGCGTGGGCTCCGGCTCTCATGGCCTCCACGGCCTCCTCCTCCCGGGCGATCTTTCCCTCCGCGATAATGGGCGTGTCGGTGATCCCGCGAATCTGCCGGATCAGCTCCAGATTCACGGACTTCACGTCCTGGCTGGACTCGGTGTAACCCGACAGCGTGGTGGAAATGATATCGAATCCCATAGGAAGCACAGCCTCAGCCTCCTCCAGCGTGGAAATCTCCCCCATCACCAGCACATCGGGATAATGCTCCCGAATCTGTTCCAGGATATACTCCACCGTCTCGCCCCCCGGCCGTTTTCTCGGGGTGGCGTCCAGAGCGATAATCTCCACACCGATTTCCAGAATTTCCCTGGCGCTCTCATAGGACGGAGTTATGTAAACGTTATAGCCGTCGTAGAACTGCTTGTTGATCCCGATAATGGGAAGGTCCACCCGCTCCTTGATCTTCAGAATATTGTCCGCGCCCGTGGCCCGGATACCGGCCGCTCCGCCCTGTTGGGCTGCGGCGGCAAAGGCCGCCATGATCTCCGGCCCGTACATGGGCCAGCCCACCCGGGCCTGGCAGGACACGATCAGCTTATGTTTTAATTGTTCTAAAATATGTTGATTAACCTGGTTCATCAGAAGAGTCCAACCACCTTTCCAGCGATTCCGAGCACAAAGCTCGCAATAATACAGATATACATACCCTTTTTGCGCTTGATCAGAATCCAATAGTAGGACAGCACCAGCAGCAGGGGCAGAAGGCTTGGCATCAGGGAGTTGATGATATCCTGGAGCACGATCTCCTTCTCACCGATCACCCAGACGCAGCCGATTTTCAGGTTCACAAATCCCACGATCATGGCGCCCACCACCATCATACCCACGATGGTCGCGCCCTCCACGAACTTGTCAATGATGTCGCTGCTCTTCATTTTCACCACCAGATTGGTGCCCAGCTCATAGCCGTATTTGATGAACAGCCACCTGGAACACACGTTTAGCAGCACGTTGGGGATAATGAACAGGAAGGGGCCCGCCATATTTCCGTCCAGGGCCAGGGCCGCGCCGATGGCCGCGAAAATGGTCATAAAGGTGGCCTTGAATACCGAGTCGCCGATGCTGGACAGCGGTCCCATAAGCGCCGCCTTGGTGGAGGAAATGGCCTCGGCGGAAATGGGTTTCCCGGCCGCCCGCTGCTCCTCCAGAGCCAGCGACACGCCGATTACCGCGTTGCCCGTGTAGGGATGGCAGTTGAAAAACTCATTGTGCCGCAGCATGGCTTCCTTAAAATCATCCTGGTTGGGATACAGCACCTTTAAGGCCGGGATCATGGCGTAGCAGAATCCCAGAGAGCAATAGCGCTCATAGTTGATGGTCGTCATGGAGAAGAAGGAACGGCGGAATACCTTTTTCAGCTCCTTCTGGCCCAACAGTCTGCCGGCGGGCTCCCCATCCGCCTCGTCCTCGTCGTCAAATCCGTCGTCGTCCGCTTCCTGTCTGCGCATGGCGTGCATTGCGAACACCAGGGCCAGGGCGATAATGGAAATCGCCAGCACGTTCAGCCCCAGATAGATGGAAAATACGAACCCAAGGGCGAAAAACGACCAGTATTTCTTAAAGTTCATCATCTTCAGCAGCATTGCCATTCCAACTGCCGGGAGAATGCCGGAAGCGATCTTCAGGCCGTCCGTCAGCACCGGCGGCATGGCCGCCACCACATTGTTTACAAACTCACTGCCGAACTGGATCGCCAGGAACGTGGGAATAAAGAACACGAAGAAAAATACCACCAGGCCGCACAGATGCATGCGGTCCACTTTCTTGTAATCCCCCGCTTCCACGTATTTGTCCGCGCCGTGGATCAGAATAATGTTTAAGTTCCACGCGAACATAATCAGCAGCTGGGCCAGAAGCCCGATGGGCAGCGCCAGGGCGATTCCCACCTCCGCGTTGCCGCCGTTTAAAATGGCGAACACCGTGGAGAGAATCCCGGCGATCTGCGCGTTTGGCGGAACGCTGCCGCCCACGGGAATCACGCCCATGTACATCAGCTCCACGCTTCCGCCCACCAGCAGACCGGTCTGCACATCCCCCAGCAGAAGGCCGATCAGCGGACCCGCGAAAATGGGCCGCGAAATCATCCAGTATCCATAACCATAATTTTCCAAAATCAATAGCGCGATAAAAATACTCAGCAGCAGCACCTGCAACGTACTCATAACCAATTACCCTCCTCTGTAAAATCCTTACAATAGCTTCATCAAATCCTCTTCCGGGTCCGTGGGTGTGGTCCGGTTCTCCAGCCGTACGCCCAGGCTGTCAAGCTCCCGGAAAATCTCCTCCATCTCCGGGTCCACGTAGACGGTTTTGGAAATCTGACGCCTTCCCTCCTTGAAATACAGGCCGCCCACATTGACCGCTTCCAAACCGCAGCCCTTTTTGCAGATGGAAAGCAGCGTTCCCGGATGCTTCACCACCACGAAAATCTTCCGCTTCTCATACTTTTTCAGCAGCTCCACCGCCTTGTCCTCATCGCAGATGAAGCATTTCACCCCCGCGGGGCAGGCCATCTGGAGCAGGGAGATCTGGAACTTGTCCTTTGCGATCTCGTTGTCAATCACCATGATCGCCTCACTCTTATAGGCGACGGTCCATGCGTAGGCCACCTGTCCGTGGATCAGGCGCTCGTCAATTCTTGCAATGGTAATCATGTTTGTTTCCCCCTTTCTTAGCACAAAATTATCAAATCCGAAAATAAATGTCAATATTGGAAGATAATTGCGAAATTTTCTTTCAGCTTATGAAACACGCCCCCGGATTTCCCCTATGATTCGATCCGGGTCTGCTGAATCTTCTTGATGCTCTCATCGTAATCCAGAGAGCAGTAAAGGGCGTACAGAATGTCAATGATGTAGAGCTGGGCCGTCCTGGAGGCCATGGCTCCGCTGCGGAACACCGTCTCCTTGGCGGTGACGAACAGGTTGTAGTCCGCGATGCGGTTTAAGGAATTTTCCCCGCTTGAAGTCACCGCCACCACCGGAGTGCCGTTTTTCTGGAGAATCCCCGCGATCTTCAACATTTCCTTGGTCTCCCCGGAATAGGAAATGATGATGCCCACATGGCTGGCGTCCGAGTTCACCGCCTGGACGTACTGCCGGTCGTAGAGCTGGTAGGTGATTACATTTTTCCCGATGCGCATGAATTTAAACTGGGCGTCTATCGCCACCGGGTTGGACGCGCCTACGCCGTAAAAGTCGATGATCACAGCCTTCTGAAGCAGCCGTGCCACCTCCATGAACTGCTTCTCATTGACCAGCACCCTGGTCTCCTCGATGGTTTTGACCGCAATATTGGTGATCTTCTCGATAATGGCGTGGGGCGAATCGTTCTTCTCAATGGTGGTGGTGTCCAGCAGGTTCAGCTTCATGTCCTGGAAATACTTGGTTTCCTCCGCCAGCAGCACCTTCAGCCTGGCAAATCCCTTGATGTCGATCTTCTTACACAGGCGCACCACCGTGGCCGGGGAGGTGAAGGATTCCTTGGCCAGCTCGTACACCGTGTACTCCAGCACCTTTTTGGGATATTTCAGAATATACTCCCGCACCTGGTTCTCCGCCGCGGAAAGGTTGCGGTAATCTCTCAGCTTGATCAGTACGCTCATTTCAGTTCCTCCTGTTTTCCCTTTTTTCTCAGTATGTCACAAAACTTTCAGGAAGTAAAATAAAATTTCAACTTTTCATAAAATAATTGTTTTTTAATTTCAATACCGTATAATGTGCTTATCAAACGTATCAGTTCAGACGGAGGAGAAGCATATGAACCTGAAATCCCTTGAAACCGAACAGAGAAACCCCAACACACGCTCCATCGACTCCATGACCACCGCCGGAATACTGGAGGCCATCAACCGCGAGGACGCAGGGATCGCCGCGGCTGTAAACCAGTGTCTGCCCCAGCTGACGCAGCTTGTGGACGAAATCTGCGCGCGCCTGGAACAGGGCGGACGCCTGATCTATATCGGGGCCGGGACCTCCGGCCGCCTGGGCGTGCTGGACGCCTCCGAGTGCCCGCCCACCTACGGCGTTTCCCCGGAGCTGGTGCAGGGAATCATCGCCGGAGGCGACCGCGCACTGCGCAAATCCAGCGAGGGGGCCGAGGACAACGCACAGGCCGGAGCCGACGATCTGCGGGCGCTGGGTATTTCCCAAAGGGATGTCGTGGTGGGCCTTGCCGCCAGCGGGCGAACCCCCTATGTGATCGGCGCGCTGGATTACGCGGACTCCGTGGGCGCATATACCGGAGCCGTCTCCTGTGTGTCCGGCGCTGAAATGTCCCGCCACGCCAAAACAGCCGTGGAGGCGGTGACCGGGCCGGAAGCGATAACCGGCTCCACCCGCATGAAAGCGGGCACGGCCCAGAAAATGATCTTGAACATGATCTCCACATCCGTTATGATCAAGATGGGAAAGGTGTACCAGAACCTGATGGTGGACGTGCAGCCCACCAATGAAAAGCTGGTGGTCCGCAGCATCAATATCATCCGGGAATGCCTGGACTGCGGCGAGGAGCGGGCGGCAGAGCTGCTGGAAGCTTCCGGCCGCTGCGTCAAGCTGGCCGTGCTCATGGGTCTCACCGGCCTGGAACCGGAACCCGCGAAGCAGCGTCTGGAACAGGCCGGGGGACGCCTGCGCGCCGCCATTGACGCCTGCAACCCATAATTTGAGGAGGAGCAAATCATGATCGCAATTTTACTTGTATCCCACGGAACCTACGCCACAGCCATGCTGGACACGGCCCGGATGATTCTCGGCCCCCAGGAGCAGGCCGTGGCGGTGGGCCTTACAGCCGACGAAAGCCCGGACCAGCTCAGGGCAGAGCTGGTCCGGGCCATGGAATCCTTTCAGGGGACGGAGCTACTGGTGCTCACGGACATCACCTCCGGCACCCCCTTCAACACCGTGGTAGCATTGTCCGGGCAGTATCCGTTCCGCCATCTCACCGGCGTAAACCTGCCGCTGCTGATCGAAACCCTGATCTGCCGCCAGTTCGTGCCCATGGAAGAGCTGATCAAATCCCTGCTGGAAAAAGCGCCGGACACATTTGTGGATGTGGACGGAAAATTCGGTGAAAGCCGGGACGGCGGCGAGGATTGGGAGGAGGACGGGTTTTAGACCTGGGAAATGTTGTAAATATGCACCGCTGGACGCGCCATAGAAAAAGCGCCCGGGCAGCTGGAATATTCAGCTGCCGGGCGCTTTTTGGCGTCGGGGAAGGCGGGGGGCCGGGTACTTGGCTGCATTCCGGGCCGTGCGCTTGCCCCCCCCCCCCCAAACCGCCGTCCCGTCAACTCACAATCTCCTTAAACCCTTCCCCAAACACCTCCGTGGTCTCCGTCACCATCACAAATGCGCTGGAATCCGTCTCCCGGATAATCTGTTTCAACCGTCCGAACTGGGACCGGCGCACCGTGCACAGGAGAATCCCGGTGTCCTTTCGGCTGTAAGCGCCCCGGCCGTTCATCACCGTGGCGCTGCGCTCCAGGTCCTGGATGATGCGGTCCGCGATGCGCTGGGGATACCGGCTGACAATGGTCACCATGCTCCCCGCGTCGTTTCCGTAGAGGATCGCGTCGATCACGCTGGTGCAGGCGTAGAGGGAGATCATTCCCAAAAGCCCGGACTCCACGTTCTGAAACACGAAAATGGACAGTGCCAGCACCACTCCGTCCACAATGATCAGCGCCCGCCCGATGGACAGATGGGGCTTTTTCTTTTGCAGAATATACCCCAGAATGTCGCTTCCTCCGGTGGTGGAGCCGGACATGAAGATCAGCGCCATGCCCGCCCCCACGATCACGCCGCCGAACAGGCTGGACAGCAGCCGGTCCCCGGTGTACATGGGAAATACCGGCGCCACCACGAAATCCAGGATCACGGAACAGGCTATGCAGGTCATGGCCGTGCTGACCGCGAATTTCCGGCTCAGATAGATCCAGGCCAGGATCAGCAGGGGAACGTTCACCACCATGGTCAGCACGCCCACCGGCAGCCCCGTCACAAAATTCACCATCAGCGCCAGGCCCGACGCGCCGCCCGGCGCGATATTGGCGGGCACCACAAAGCAGTGGGTGCCCACGCTGTACACAAACGAACCGGCCAGGAGACACACGATATTTCTAACTTTTTCCTGTCTTGCAGCGCTCATGGCAGCCGCCTCCTTTTTCTCAACATGCCAATTAACTCCTCGCAACAGACCCGGCCAATGACCATCGGTCCGTACTCTGCCCGGGTCTCAAAACTTTTTAAATCAATACAGCTTATCACCGGTATAACTCCCGCTTCTCAGCAAATTCCCGCTTTATGTTTTCCATTATTTTACAGTCCGTCAGCATATCCAGGGATGCCCCGGCCATGGCCTTAGCCCCGTAGACCACGCAGCTGTGGGCCGCCTCCGTTTTTCCCGCTTCCACATAGTCTTTGGAATGGGAGGAAGTGCCCGAGGGCACGAATTTGACCCGGATACAGCTGCCCGGAAGCTCGTGCATCACATTGCCGAAATCCGTGGAGCCGGTGCGCTCCCTGGGCGGCGTGATCCCCGGCGCGCCAGCCAGCCGCGCGTTCTCGACCAGGAGATCGTTCAGCGTCAGGTTTGGCACCTTGTTGGCCAGGGCCGGTTTCTCCGCGATCTCGCAGGTCACCCCGGCCATCAGCGCCGCCCCCCGCACAATATCCCGGAACCGCTCCGCCACCTGGTCCAGATAATCTCTGGAGAAGGAGCGCAGGGCAAAGCTTCCCACCGCCTCGGAGGGAACCACATTTTCCGGCCCCGGAAGGGTTTTCACCGTATAGTGCATGCGAACGTCGTCCCGGACGTGCTCCCGCAGAAATTCCACGCCCTGGAAGGCCAGCAGCAGCGCGTCGAATGCGCTTCTGCCCTCCTCCGGCATGATGGCCGCGTGGGCCTTTTTCCCGTGGAATGTCACGTCAAAGGATGACAGCGCCAGACAGCGGATGTCCGTGCAGGTGTCCGGCCCGCCGTGCATCATCAGCGCCACGTCGATGTCTTTCAAATAACCGGCCTCCATCATATTGATCTTTCCGCCAAAGGTCTCCTCGGCGGGCGTGCCGTAAACCACCAGTGTAAACGCCCGGTCCCGGCAGCAGTTTTTCAGCGCCACCGCCGCGCCCAGGCAGGCCGGTCCCTGCATATGATGCCCGCACCCATGCCCCAGCCCGGCCAGAGCGTCGTACTCACAGAGGAGGCCGATGCGGGGGGCCGGGCCGCCGGGGTTCGCGGCCGGACCGCCGGGGGGCTCAGCCAAGCCGGCGGGGGGCTCAGCCAGGCCAGCGGTGGGCTCAGCCGGGCCGGCGGGAGGCTCAGCCATCCGGCCGCTCCCCTCCGCCCCGTTCCCCACGCTGTGGTACACGGCCCGGAAGGCGCTTTTCAGCCCTGCAATGGGGCGCTCTACCGTGAATCCGTTCTCCGCCAGATACCCGCATAACAGATCGGCAGCCATCATCTCCTCCCCGTCGCATTCGGGGTGATCGAATATGATATCGGCCATTTCACACAGCCGTTCCTTCTGTCTGTCTATCTCCTCAAAAATCCGTTCCTTTAACATTTTATATCATCTCCTATTATTTACATCGGTCCCAGATGAATCGCCTGGGCTATCAGCAGCATCACCGCACCGGTAGCCAGCCAAAGCAGGAAGCACTTCCACATAAACCGCATCCAGCGGTCATAGGGAATATTTGCCGCGCCGATAATCCCCATCAGCGCCGTGGAGGTAGGCAGTATGTAATTGCAGAAGCCGTCTCCGAAATTGAAGGCCAAAATGGCGGTCTGCCGCGTCATGCCCAGCAGGTCGGCCAGCGGAATCATGATCGGCATCACCACCGAGGCCTGGCCGGAGCCGGAGGTGATAAACACATTGATAATGGTGTTGGCGATGAGCATCCCGATCCCCTGGAGATAGAAGGGCACCACATTGAGGATTCCCGCCAGAGTGTGAACCACGGTGTCGATAATATTTCCGTCGCCCATAATAGTGCCGATGCTCCTGGCCAGCCCGATGATCATAGCCGCGCCCAGCATATCCTTGCAGCCCGCCAGAAACTCCTTTGAAATCTCATTGGCCGAGAAGCCGGCCACCAGGCCCACCACAATCCCCAGGGCAAGGAACACCGCGGCGTGCTCCGCCACATCCCAGCCCTTCATAATACTGCCGTACACGATCAGTCCCATTGCCGCCACCAGACAGCCGATTGTGATCCATTTCCGGGGCGTCATGGCGCCGAAATCCTCCAGCTTCAGGTCCTTTGCCAGGGCATTTTTCTGGTCCAGATCGTACATGGGGCTGAGTTGCGGGTTCTTGCGGATCTTGTTGGCATAGCGGATCAAAAACAGGTTGGTCACCACAAAGAACACGCCGAAACAGACGAACCGGTAGCCGATCCCCGAGTACAGCGGCAGATCCGCGATCTTCTGGCTGATCACCGTGGTGCTCACATTCAGCGTTCCCGTGGAAAATCCGATGGCGCCGCCCAGAATGATAATCGCCACCCCGCAGATGGAATCCAGCCCCAGGGCCAGGGACAGCATCACCATCACCGGCGCGAAGGCGATGAACATGTTCACGGCCTGGGTCGTGCAGATCAGCGCGAACACCAGGGAGAGCAGCGGAATAAAAATCCCGATGTGGCCGGAAAACCGTCTGGCCAGCTTGGCGATCACCGCCTGCAGCGCTCCGGTTTTGGTCAGCATGTGAAACGCGCCGCCCGAAAACAGAATGACCATGATCAGGTCGGCATTTTTAATGAACGCATTGACAATATACTGGGTAATGAGTAATGGATTCACCGGCGTCCGCTCCAAACTGTTAAACTGGGACGGATCGATCACTTTAATCCCCTGGGCGTTCTCAAACCTGGCGTACTCCCCCGCCGGAATCAGCCATGTAAACGCGATGGCGATGAGAATGATGGTGAAAATGATTACAAACGTGTGGGGCATCCGAAACCCCTTCCTGGTCTTATCTGCGTGTTCCATACCGTTTCTCCTTTTGAAATGCTTGATTTCAGGATGGCTGAGCTCTTGACCTTCCCGCTTAATTCCAGTATAATCGTGGCAAGATCATTTGTCTAATTTATTTTTGTCTTAATGATAATAGTTAAAAGCTATTATTAATTGTGAGGAGGCGGACTATGGATTTACGGGAACAGGAGTACGTCGTGGCCCTGGCCCGGCATCAGAGCATCACAAAGGCCGCGGAGGAGCTGTACATTTCCCAGCCCACCCTGAGCATTTTCTTAAACCGGCTGGAGGAGCGCATGGGCGTGCCTCTCTTCGACCGGGTGGGGAAACGTCTGGTTCCCACCTGCGCCGGAGCGCTCTACGTCCGCAGCGCCCGGGAAATGCTGGCGATCCAGAACGAATTCCGCGGGGAATTAAACGACATGATCCAGGGCAGCGCGGGACGGCTGCGCCTGGGACTTCATTTGCGGCGCAGCCGCTACCTGCTGCCCAAGGTGCTGACCGAGTTCGAGCGCTCCTACCCCCAGGTGGAGGTGACCGTCACCGAGACCAGCAGCCGGGACATGGAGCAGCAGCTTTTGGACGGGGATCTGGATCTGATTCTCACCAACCGCTTTTTCCAGCGGGACAAGCTGGACGTCATTCCCATTTATAACGACCACCTGGTGGCGGCCATCCCGCCGGAACATCCCGCCTGCGCCCAGGCCAGGGAGCTTCCCGGCCACCGCTACCTCTGGCTGGATTTGAAGCTTCTGGCGGAGGAGCGCTTCATACTCCAGGCCCCGGAGCAGTCCGTGCGCATTTTCACGGACGCCGCCTTCACCTACGCCGGAATCAAACCCAGGCGCTGCTTTATCATTGAAAATATGGAAACCGCCGTCCAGATGGCGGCCGAGGGTTACGGGGTTGCGTTCAACTATGAGAGTTATGTGCGGTACTTTGATTACGAAAAGCCGGTCCGTTTCTTTTTGGTGGGATTTGCGGATTTCACCGTGCCCATTTCCGTTGCGTTTCGAAAGGGCGGTTATCTGCCGGAATTTATCCAAACATTTATCCGGCTGCTGGAAACGCATTTTAACTGAAAAATTTCCAAAAAGCAGTTGACTCTCACGCTGCGTGATACGGTAGGATACAGTTAAGGGAAGCGGCCGGACCTGTTCGCCGGCAAAGCTCCGGGCCTTTTCCCAACCAAGTAAGGAGTGGATCGCCATGAAAACCATAAGCCAGGTGGCCGGGCTGACCGGAATCAGCACGCGCACATTGCAATATTACGACGAAATCGGGCTGTTAAAGCCCAGCGAGACCACAGCCAAAGGCTACCGTCTTTACGGCGACGAAGCCCTGGAACGGCTGCAGCAGATCCTGTTTTTCAAGGAGCTGGATTTCAAGTTGAATGAGATCAAGGAAATACTTCGGACCCCCGACTTTGACAAGCTGTCGGCCTACCGGAATCAGAAGAAACTGCTCACCTTAAAACGCGACCGGCTGGATAAGCTGATCGCACTGCTGGAGAAATTGGAGAGAGGAGAACCGTGCATGAGTTTTGAAGAATTCAATTTAAATGAATACATCGACGCGCTGGAACAGTTCAAGCGCGAGAACGCGGAAGAGGTTGTAAAATACTGGGGCAGCGTGGAGGACTTCGACCAGTTCATCAGCCGCGTCCGGGACGACAAGGACAACGTGGCCCGGCTGGCCGTCAAACAGTTCGGCAGCGTGGAAAAATACACCGAAGCCATGAAACAGAACCTGGCCCATTTCCCGGAATTGATGGAAAAGGCAAAGGCGCTCCAGGAAAATAAGGACGACATTTTAAAGCGCAGCGACGACCTGTTCCGAAAACTGACTGCCGACCGTTCCAAAGCCCCCGACTCCCCGGAGGTCCAGGAAATGCTTCAGGAGCTGATGGATTTCACCCGCGAGACCAGCGCCAGGTGGACCAGCGATCTGGGCGAGGGGTACTGGGATATGGTGCTGGAAGGTTATGGCAACGAGCTGATCCGTAAGGTAACGGATCAAAAGTTCGGTGAGGGGGCCGCGGATTATGCGGCGGAGGCGTTGAGGGTGTATTTGAAAAAGTAGGTGGCGTTTGGCGCTATCGGGACGAAAAAATGGGCCAGGCTGCGGTTAATTGTATCCGCAACCTGGCCCCTCTGTTCCCCGGCGGCTTCTGCCGGAAATAAACATCCCGGATTACCACTTCACTAATAAAACAACTTTGTATACTCAGTTTTCATATCTGCGATATGGTAAATATAAACCGTCTGACCGATCAGTCTATAGATCGCAACCTGCTTTTCACAAATAACCATTCTGTATCCCTGCTTATTAAGCCACTCATCCGGCAGCAGTGAGCCGGAGTCCGGGAACATTTCTAATCGTTCAACCGCATCCAAAATATGATCACTTACCTTCAAAGCAGTTTCTGATCCAAATTGAACAAAATACCAATCTTCAATCCGTTTTAAATCTTCCCAGGCAGTTGGAAGAATTTGAACCTTAAACGCCATTCATTCTATCTCTCAATCGCTGTCTTGCTTCTGAAACACTGATTGTCTTTGCTCCATTTAAACGTTCCTGCTCTGCCTGCAATACTTTTTCACGGAGTCTCAACATTTGTTCGCGTCTTTCAAAAGCTTCAATACTCATAAGAACCAGATCACCCTCGCCATTTTTTGTTATATAAATTGGCTCTTTTGTCTCTTTCGCCAAATTGGAAATGTTTGTGTAATCATTTCTCAAAGCGGCTGATGGTTTTATAATCATCTGCTCAACCTCCATATCACTATAATGATATAATTATATCATTTTTATTGCACAAAGTAAATCAGCAATTTAACATGTTCTAAATCCTCATCCAACCGTAGGTTCAGAAAATGCTTTAGGAGCTGATGGATTTCATCCACGAGACCGACGCCAGGAGGACCAGGCCGCCAGGCCGCACTCTTCCCCCTCAGGTTCTGCCCATCAAATATTCCCATAAATAATCAGTGTCCATTCCACTCACTCATCAAAATAAAACAGCTCCTCAAACTTCCGGTCCAGGGCGATGCACAGAATCAGCGCAAGCTTTGCCGTGGGATTAAACTGCCCGGTCTCGATGGAGCTGATGGTGTTCCGGGAAACGCCCACCATCTCCGCCAGCTGGCTCTGAGAGAGCTTTTGCTGGCTTCTGGCCTCCTTCAGGCGGTTCTTCAATACCAGCTTGTCGTCCATGACATCACCTCAGCACGCTGATCACAAAGCTGCCGAGGGAAGCGGCGCTGGCCAGCGTCCCCGCAACCGTGGAGGCCAGAAATCCCTTATTCCCGGTAAACCGGTACTTGGGATAAGCCTCCGCCGCCACAAAGGCCCAGAACATGGCGTGAAACCCATAGCTGGGATATCCCTGAACAAAATTGAAAATCACAATAAAAACATACACGCAGCAAAACGCGCTGACGCCGATTCTACGCCCCCGGTTCTCCGCCTGCTGCATCCCCTCGTCCGTTTTCTCAGCTCTGCTTTTGGCAAGTATTTCTTCGCGGTTCATATGGTTGGGCTCCTTTCGATGGTTTTGGCAATCTTTTTTGCCAAGTTTTCTTGTCATTTTCATCATAACACTGCCAAGTTTTCTTGTCAACCAAATTCGTGCGGACACTCCTCCTGTATTTTCCCCGAAGGCGCCCTCCATATGACAAAAAGTCCCGGAATTCTTGTTTATTACAAGAATCCGGAACTTCTGTGTTCTTTTATTATGTGATCTTCCAATTACACCGGCAACACCATAATCGCGGCCCCCCAAAGGAATAGAAACCCGATTGCCCAAAGAATCTTATGTCTGGTTAAAAAGGCAAGCTTTTCATTTTCCCTCAATTTCTTCGTAAGCAAAGGGCATGCCATTGCCGCGTATAAGAAGCAGAGGAATCCTGTCAAATCATATATAGCTCCGCTGAGGCTCTCCGACGGAAGCACACAGAGGATCGCAAACAGGCCGAAAAACACCGTGATCACCCATAAAATCACATTTCTCACAAAACCAGTCACAGCCTTAGCGGATTTCTGCGCTTTTGCAAGCTGTTCCTGTTTCTTTTTCTGTTCCAGTTCATAGATTGCCGCAAGCCTTGCCTGCTCTTTCGCCTTCTCCTCGTCAAATGTTTTCTTGTATTCGTTCCGCGCTTCTTTGATCTATTCTTCCGGATCTTTACGCTCTTTGGTCTGGGCCGGTTCGTTTTCTTCTGATTCAGCGCTTTCCTTCTCTCCCGCCGCTTCCGCTCTCATCCGCTCGATCTCTGCTAGCGCCTTGGCCCTCTCCTGCTGTCTTTCCAGCTCCTTTTCTTCATCCGTCTTAAGACCCAGCAGCTTCTGCTTTAACCTGCGAAATTCCTCTTCACTGATCGCGCCCTCATCGTACAGGCTTTTATATTTTTCAAGCTCTTTGATCTGATCCATAATTTTTATATCTCCTTCAACAGCATTCTTTTTACTTCGTCAAATTCCTCCTGCGTCAAAATCCCTTTATCCAGTAAATCTTTGTATTTGATCAACTGATCGGCCACAGACTCCTTGGGGCGAGCCGCGGCTTCGTTCTTTTTAGCAGCAGCTTTCCTGGTTCTTGGCTCCAGAGCTTCGCTCATGACTTCCGAAACCATCCTGCCTACCCCCAGTCCCGCGCCGATCCCGGCCATACCGCCCGGCTGCTTCGCAACGTCACGGATAGCCCTGGCCGCCTGATACTGCACGAACGTATCCATATCCCTTGCCGCAAGGCCAATTCCCGACTGCTCGTCGATCAGTTTTTCAACCTCCAGGGGCAGGCCGATATTTTCAATCGTCGCACTTGTCACCTCGAAGCCCAACGCATTCGCTTTCTCATTCACGTACGGGGTAATCATGGACGACAGCTGTCTGTAATGGGTTGCAAGATCGATAATCGATTGTTCGCTTTCCCCAAGACACTGCGCGATGGATTCCCCCACAAACGAAGTCAGATACTCCACGATATCCTGGGTCATATTAAGACTTCTGGCTCCAAACATCTCCGTCATGAAGATTTCCGGGTTATTGACTTTAAATGAAAATGTTCCAAACGACGTGATTCTCACAATTCCCATTTCCGGGTCCCGCTTGATGATCGGACTTTTCGTTCCCCAACGGTTATTGATGTACTGCGTCGTATTGATAAAATATAAATCCGATTTGATTGCAGAGTTAAATAATGTGGGAAGCGCCGCCAGGGCTGACAGCAGCGGCAGGTTTCCGGTATTCAATTTGTAATTCCCCGGTCCAAATACGTCCGCAATGATCCCTCTATGTACGAATACGGCAGCCTGCCCGTTCCTGACCACCAGACGGGCGCCCTGCTTGATCTCGTCTCCTTTTCTGGCGAACTTCGATACCAGTAACTTTTCCGGCGAGTCATCCACAAATTCGATTACATCTATAAATTGGTCTTTTAAAAAACCTCCAAGTCCCATATGATCTCCCCCTCAAAAATACAATTCCCGGCATTTAAAGCCGGAATCGACGGCCACGCTGTTGACTTTTCACTTCATTTGTGGGGATTTGGGTAGGGATGGGCTTTTTATTTGAATGCAATGGGCCGCTGACGCAGCCTGCGGGCGATTGTTTCCGCTTATTTCTCTTATCGAGAAAGGCGATAATCGCTATAATCAGACTACCAAAGGACATCAGCAAAGCTAATATCCCTATGAAGATTGAAATAATCTCGTATGCTGTCATAGGCGCTACCTCCTTTCTTATGTATTCCGGCGAACCGGTCTTACAAAGTCTAGGAGGTTGCCACTCCTGTCGTGAGTGCTTTCCTAAAATTTATTTTACCATGAGAACGTATGTTTTGCAATCAACAGGCTCTTTTTCATTCTTTTTAATTACTATAATGAAAAATTATTTTCCTTATAAATACGTTATTTCTGAGTGTTTTGCTTTCTGGCTTTCCTTTCCAATATGCCTTTCTTCATTTGAAAACAGAGAGAAAACAAAGGGCAAACGGCTGATAGAACTGTGAGTGAAAAGCCGGAAAATAAAAAGCAGAAATGCCGGGATTGTTAAGTCCTGACACTTCTGCTTGTGTTTTGCTTTGTTCTATTTTCGGCCGGACAGTGAGTAGAAAGGAGACAATTTTACTCCCACTCGCTCTTAACAACTGTTTCTTAAACAGTTTTGTTAGGACGATTTAGCACAGGTTATTTGAGTTCTTTCCATTACCCGTAAATGATGGGCTATCCAATTTTCTGTTGCCATTTCGTTGCCATACATTAGCGGGCAAATCCCTTTTACCCATCCTTATGTCTGACTAACTCTCTACCTGTTAATCCTTTGGAAGCCTATTCTGATCTCCCCATTCACACATTCCGTCTAAAATGGGCATGAGGGACTTTCCGCGTTCTGTTAAGCTATACTCCACTTTAGGCGGGATTTGTGGATATTCTTTCCGATGTACCAGTCTGTCTGCTTCAAGCTCTTTTAAGGTGGAGCTTAAGGTTTTATAAGAGATTTCGCCAATGTATTTTTTCATTTCATTAAACCGTACAACCCCAAACTCCATTAATGTATAGAGGATGGTCATCTTGTATTTTCCGTTAATCAGCGACAGGGTATAACTAAAACCCGTATCGCCAATATACTCATTAGAAATGCACCGCTCACTCATGTTACACTTTCCTCATGGCAAGTATCGCACTTGGATGTGCGTACTTGATTTTAGTCTTATTCTCGATACAATAATACTATCAGATACAGGGAAAGTCAAGCCCGTATTGAAATTTAGGAGGTCATTACATGAGTAAGAAAATTGTAGTTATTACCGGCAGCCCGCGCAAAAACGGCAACAGCTTTGCCATGACCGACGCTTTTATCCAGGTGGCAGAGGCCAAGGGTCAGCAGGTCACCCGGTTTGACGCAGCCATGAAGAACGTAGGTGGCTGCCACGCCTGTGAAACCTGCTTCAAGACTGGAAAAGCCTGCTCCTTTGACGATGATTTTAACACCATCGCCCCGGCGATTCAAGCGGCAGACGCTGTTGTCTTTACGACGCCGGTCTACTGGTACTCTATCCCTGCGCAGATTAAAGGTGTCATTGATAAGTTGTTCTCCTTTGTAGTGGCAGGCAAGGACATCGCGGGCAAGGAGTGCGCCATGATTGTCTGTTGTGAAGAGGAAGATATGTCTGTCATGGACGGCGTACGGATTCCTTTGGAGCGTTCCGCCGCATTGCTGAAATGGAAGATGGCCGGTGAAGTCTTGATTCCCGGTGTATTGAATGTAGGTGACATTGAAAAGACAGATGGCTGTAAACAGGCAGCGGCTCTGGCTGAGAAATTTTAAAAAAGGGGGAGGAGTAAGAAAATGGCTAAAAAAATTGTTATTCTAAATGGCAGTCCCCGAAAAAAGGGGAACACCTCCGCACTGGTCAAGGCGTTTACAGAGGGAGCGAAAAGTGCCGGTAACTCGGTCACGGAGTTTTTTCTGGATGGCATGAATATTCACGGCTGCAAGGGTTGCTTTGGCGGACATAGCAGCAAGGAATACCCTTGTGTTCAAAAGGATGATATGGATAAGATTTATCCTGCGGTAAAGGATTGCGATATAATTGTGTTTGCCACACCGCTCTATTACTGGAACATGAGCGGTCAGATTAGGACGGCGATTGACCGCTTATTTGCACTGGAGGAAAGCGATGGAAATCTTCTCCGGGGGCATGGTAGGGCTTCAGCGCTACTTATGGCGGCGGAAGGTCATGGGTTTGATGACGTTACTCTTTACTACGATCATTTGCTGGAACATTTGAAATGGAAAAATCTCGGCCATGTTCTGGCGGGCGGGAATGGAGAGGTAGGCGACATTGAAGGCAAGCCTGAACTCCAAAAAGCATACGAACTTGGTGAATCGATTCAATAATGCGCGGGAACCAATACTATGCAAATGACAACGGCCATCAGGTTGGGCAAGACTTTCCTTGCCTTTCCTGATGGCTGTTGTCTGCTGAACCGTGGACATTTAGAGGCTAAAAAATCCCATGTTTATGCGGCTTTGCAGGTACACTCCAGAGAGGGCCTGTATAATTTCCCTCCAACCTCTCAAACGGGCCTCTAGGCGTCTACAAGGTGGTTAGCGTGCCTCCTTTGATTGCCGCTGGCCTTTCCTTTTCCCGAACAAATGAGAAAGACCATGCTGCTCCAAGATGGATTGATACTGTTTGACCCGCTGGCGCAAGTCCTGGTTCTCTTTCTCCAGCGCCCCGGCGCTTAGAAAGCCCCGGACGGAGCGCAGCTCGTCACGCTCCCGCATGACCTCCGACAGCTTTATCTTTAGGTCGGCTATGGTCTTTTCAGCGGCCTTGAGCAGCTGTTCCAGTCTGCCGGTCTTTTTCTCCTGGACAACATACTTTTGCGCCGCCGTCATAAGTGTTTGGTAGTTCTCCCGGTCAATCATTACTTTGCTGGAAAGAGGAACATTTTTTGCCTCGATTTGCTCCACCACCGCTATGTCCAACTGTTTCTTTTTAAGTTTGGAGATGGACTGTTCCAGTTCTTTGACCTCCGCTTGTCGCTCCTGCTTTTTGAAGTCCAGCACCGATAGATGGTCATTGTGGGAGCCAAGCTGTTCCCATTCAATACCATGCCGCTCCATGACCTGCGCCAGCACTTTCTTTTCAGCGTTGATCCACTGATTCAACTCCGTGGCCCCTCTGGTACCGCCCTCAAAACCTTGGGCCGCCAGAGCCTTTTTCATGGATACTCTGGTGTCGAGGCCCCGCTTGCTCCCGGTAGTGAATGGGACGAAATCAATATGTAGGTGGGGCGTGGCCTCGTCCATATGGAGATGGGCCGAGAACACCCGCAGATGGGGATTGCGCTCCCCAAAGCCTTTCATAAACTCGTCCAGCACCGCCTGGGCCTTTTTCGCCTCGTCTGTCCCAACAGCGGTGTCCTTAACATTTCCAATCTGGAATATGACCTCGTGGAACAGCTTTTCCTGTTTCCCGGTGCGGATATGCGCATAGTAGTCGGTAATTTTTCTGTCGCTTCGTTTCTGCTTGTCGTTATACCGCTCCAGCGCCGCCCCGAACAGTTCTTGATAGACCTGTTTTAAGTCCTCATGGCAATAGGTGATATTGTCCCCTGTTCTGGTGCGGTCAATGTTTTCTGCAATAAAGTTCCGGTTGTTGTGGGTCAGCGACCCCCTGCCTACCATGCCGCTGATAGTCCTACGCAAATGCTTTTCACGCTCCTTTCCAATCCGTTCCTTTCGCCGCTCTAGCGGCGGCCTTTGTTACTTTCTGCGAAAGTACGCAAAAGCACTTTTGACACTCCGTATCAAAAGCGCCCTTGCGCCCTACGGGGTGGAGGGGGCTTTGCCCCGGCAACTGCGGTTGCCTCCCCAACAGGACCGCCCTTTGAAAAGGGCGCCCTGCACCCCGCCTAAACTTTATCACTTGCCGCCCAGCAGGAGGGAAAAGCCATAGCCTTTCCCTCCACCCGGCAAGTGTATTCCGTAGGCCGGTGCGGTTGCGGCTGCTCTCATACTGGAGATTGTGTTCGTCCAGGAGCCGCCCAGCATTCACATTCAACCGCATGGTGAGTGTGTTGGGCTTTATATCCAGTTGGAGCGCCTGGACAAGTTCGGTGGCTGTCCCGGCCCACGTCGGTCTGTCCGCTTTTCCTTTTGGAGTAGAAAGGCCCCGTCCGCCGCCCCCAATAGGCCGTTGGTGCCAGAAATCATGTCAAACTTATCATCGGCCTGTTGCTTGCGTGTGTGATGTACCAGCAGGAGACAAAGGCCGGTCCGGCCGGCAAACTGTTTCAGCTTGCCGATGATGTCATAGTCGTTGCCATAGCTGTACTTGTCGCCGCCAGCCTCCCGGATTTTTTGCAGGGTGTCGATGATGATAAGCCGGGTGTTCCTGGACAAACCGCTTTAACTGTTCCTCCAGGCCGTCGATAACCGGCGGCCTGCTCTGGTACACGTTCTCGTAAAGTTCGTTCATGGAAACGGTGGGCAGATACGCCGGCGCGTTGAACCTCTGCATTTTCCGCAGCATTTCGTCCAAATCTTTCTCCGGGGGATTGTTTTCGGCACAATCCTCTGTTATACTCGGTGTAGGTTTTTGTGTGAGCGGCTGTCCCCCATCTGCGCCAACAGATGGAACCAGGGCAGTCGCTTTCATTTTCTTATCGTCCATCAATCTATCAATCCTTCCCCATGCCGCCCATGATGGCGGCGATCAGTTCGATGGTGTCCATCAGTTCATCGTCCACGCCGCTCCCGGCCTCAATGCGCCGCAGTTCCTCCAGAACGGCGGCCATCTCATTCCGCAGAGCCTTATATACCCAGGGATTGCCCTGTACCATCACGTCCCGGCACAGGAGCCGCCGGGTGATATAGTCCTGTTTCGTGAGGCCGGAGAGCCGCACAGCAGTTTCAGTCTGTTCATCTTCCTCCGGCGACACCCGGAACGCCACTGTTTTGTTGCGCCAACGATTTTTGTTGTCTCTGTTTTTGAGTGACATGGTTATGCTCCCTCCTCTGTCCGCAGACAGTCCAGTTTTTCTGCCATCTCTGTCTGCCGGGTCGGGAACAGATGGGCGTAGTTGTATGTGATGTCGATACTCTCATGGCCTACCCGGTCGGCTATGGCGATAGCGGAAAAGCCCATATCTATCAGCAAGGGAATGTGGCTGTGCCGCATGTAATGGATTCTGATACGCTTTAGCCCGGTTTCCTTTGCGCCCCTGTCCATCTCCCGATGCAGGTAGGATTTTGTCACCGGGAAGATACGGTCTGTCGGCTCGGCTCCGTAAAGGCTCTTGATAAAATACTGCATTTCTTCACACAGAAAGTTAGGCATTTTGATAACCCGGTTGCTTTTTGGCGTCTTGGGGTCGGTGATAACGTCCCGGCCCTTTAGCCACTGATAGGATTTCGAGATGGAAACCGTACTCCGCTCAAAGTCGAAGTCCCCAGGAGTGAGGGCCAGCAGTTCCCCCTCCCGGATACCGCACCAGTAGAGCATTTCAAAGGCGTAGTAGGACAGAGGTTTGTCCATCATCACATCGGAAAACTTTTGGTATTCGTCCTTTGTCCAGAACAGCATTTCCCGCCCCTTGGCCTTGCCCATGTTGCCCACCTTGGCGGCGGGGTTCGTCTTTAAGTTGTAATACTGGACCGCATGGTTGAAAATGGCGCTCAACTGATTATGTAGGGTTTTCAGATAGACCGGGGAGTAGGGCTTGCCGTTCTCGTCTCGGAAGTTTATCATCTCGTTCTGCCACGCCATGATTTCCTTGGACTGGATTTCCGCCATCTTCCGCTTGCCGAAGTAGGGGAGCAGCTTGGTACGGATAATATGCTCCTTGGTTCCCCAGGTGTTCTCTTTGACCCGGCCTTGCATATCCGTTGTGTAGAGCGCCACAAAGCTCTCAAAGGTCATATCCAGGTCGGCCGTGGCCTTATGCTCCTGTTCCCGCTCCCACGCCAGGGCCTCCCGCTTGGTGGTGAAGCCCCGTTTTTGGGACTGCTTGCGCTCCCCTTTCCAGTCGGTATATCGGTAGATGACCCGCCAGGTATTGGGGTTTTCTTCCTTATAGACCGCCATTCGAGTCACTTCCTTTCTGTTTTGTCCCGTCCGCCGTAGCAGACCTTTTCCATGAAATACCAAATCACCAAAGAGGAATACGACAGGTGGCGTTATCACTACCCGGCATTTGACACCACACAGTGGTGGAACAAGGTTTCCTCCCAGGCTTTGAGTGATATGTTGATAGAGGGCCTAAAGTCCGATAAAATCATGACCACCCGTCAAACGGGTGGTTTGCTCGCCCCTATAAGGGGCAATTACCGGCCAGCGCCTAAAGACGCTGGCTTTTACTACGTTCAAGCCACTATGCCCTTGACTCGTTGCCGCCCTTTAAAGGGCGTTCGTATTACCGGCTACCCCTTAAAGGGGTCCTCATACTCCTTTACACTCAGCTTATCCATTGCTATATCATATTTCTCCTGCTCCTGAATGTACTTCCTAATCGTTGCCTCATTTAGGCCTACTGTACTGACATAATAACCTTCTGCCCAAAAGTGGCGATTTCCGTACTTATACTTTAAATTTGCATGCTTATCGAAAATCATCAGCGCACTCTTTCCCTTTAAGTATCCCATAAAGCTGGATACACTGTATTTCGGCGGAATACTGACCAGCATATGGATATGATCCGGCATTAAGTGACCCTCTAATATTTCTACTCCTTTGTATCCACACAACGTCTTTAATATATCTCATATACTTTCTTTATATTGATTATAAGTCACTTTTCGTCTATACTTAGGAGTGAACACTATGTGGTATTTGCACATCCACTTTGTATGTGCCATATCATGATTCTTGCGTGCCATTAAAATCACCTTTCCTTTCTTAGATAGTAGCTTGAACAACTCTATTCTAACGGAAAGGTGATTTTTGTGCTATAAGCACTTGCTGCACCACCCGCGAAGCAGGTGGTTTTCTGTTTCGCACGTCTCCGTTCCTGGCCTCAGGAACTCCAACGCACTCAACTGGCTAAAGCCATAATAACAAAAAAAGGACTATCCGATTTTGAAAATCAGATAGTCCTTTTTTAATGGAATAATGGAAAGTGTTGCCAAATCGTTGCCACAGCGGGGGTAGACGCTGAAAAAGCCCAGTATTACTGGCTTTTTTCGGCCTGTGACATCATTCAAACTCAATCGTCGCCGGCGGCTTCCCCGTCAAATCATACATCACCCGGTTCACGCCCTTCACTTCATTCACAATCCGGCTTGTCACCTTTCCCAGCACGTCCCAGGGAAGCTCCGCTGACTCCGCGGTCATGAAATCGCTGGTCAGCACCGCCCGTAGGGCCACCGCGTAGTCGTAAGTGCGCTCGTCTCCCATGCAGCCCACGGACCGCATGTTCGTCAGCGCTGCAAAATACTGACCCAAATTCTTGTCCACACCCGCCTTGGCGATCTCCTCGCGGTAGATAGCGTCAGCTTCCTGCACGATGCGCACCTTGTCCGCGGTTACCTCGCCCACGATGCGCACGCCCAGTCCCGGCCCCGGGAAGGGCTGACGAAATACGAGATTTCCAGGAATCCCCAGTTCCAATCCCGCCTTGCGAACCTCATCCTTGAACAGCAGGCGCAGCGGCTCCACAATCTCCTTGAAATCCACGTGCTCCGGCAGGCCGCCCACGTTGTGGTGGGACTTGATCACCGCGGACTTACCCAGGCCGGACTCGATCACATCGGGATAAATGGTTCCCTGAACGAAGAAATCCACCGCTCCGATCTTCTTCGCCTCTTCCTCGAACACGCGGATAAACTCCTCGCCGATGATCTTGCGCTTCTGCTCCGGCTCCTCCGCTCCTTTTAACTTCTCATAGAAGCGCTCCTGGGCGTTGACCCGGATAAAATTCAGCTGGTAAGGGCCGTTCGGGCCAAATACCGCCTCCACCTCGTCGCCCTCGTTCTTGCGCAGCAGGCCGTGATCCACGAACACGCAGGTCAGCTGTTTTCCCACCGACTTGGACAACATAACCGCCGCAACGGAGGAGTCCACGCCGCCGGACAGGGCGCAAAGCACCTTACCGTCCCCGATTTTCTCCCGGAGAGCCTTGATCGTGGTCTCCACAAAGGAATCCATCTTCCAATCCCCGGCGCAGCCGCAGACTTTATAGACAAAATTGGAAAGCATCTTGGTGCCTTCTTTTGTGTGCACCACCTCAGGATGGAACTGCACGCCGTAAAAATTCTTCTCCCGAAGCTCCATGCCCGCCACCGGACAGGCGTCCGTATGGGCCACTACCTTGAATCCCGGCGGCACCTGCTCGATATAAACGCCATGGCTCATCCAGCAAACCGTTCTGGGGGAAACACCGTCGAACAGCGGGGAATCCGTATCCACATCCACTTCCGTATGGCCGTACTCGCTGACCGGCGCCTTCTTCACCACGCCGTCCAGCAGATAGCTCATCAGCTGCGCGCCGTAGCAGATTCCCAGCACCGGAACGCCCAGCTCAAATATCTCTTTGGAACAGCGGGGAGCGCCGTCCTCAAACACCACATCCGGTCCCCCGGTGAAAATGATCCCCTTGGGATTCATCTCCCGGATCTTGTCCAGGCCCAGATTATAGGGATGTACCTCGCAGTATACGTTGCATTCGCGGACGCGGCGCGCAATCAGCTGATTGTACTGGCCGCCAAAGTCCAAAACAATGATCATCTCTCTGTCCATGAGATTCTATTCCTCCGTGTCGTTTCTGAATGTCCCCTCAAAATGTAACCGTTCCCCCTATACCATGGCCCAATTTACCGGAAAATATGAATCACCCAATAAATCGGTAACAATTCCGACCGCCTGTCTTCCCGCCGTCTGAATTGTTACATAAATTGAAAGAGATTGTACAGCAAGTGTACAATCTCTTCTTTATCTTTCGTATGAATCAATTATACGGCATCTGCCGACAAATAGCAAGAACTTTCGACAACTTTTTTATCTTTTTTCCCGCTGCCTATTTCCAGCCGCTGTCCACCCTTACGCCTCCCGGGTGTCCAGCCAGGCCTTGCAGACTCCCGGATAATTGGTGAACACTCCGTCGCAGCCCCACTCGTAGAGTTTTTCCAGCACGCCCATGTCGTTGACCGTCCAGACATTAACCCCCACCCCGTGAGCCTTGCAGTTCTTCACATTCTCCTCAGTCAGCCACTCCACGCCCGGGTGGTAATTCTGGAAACCGTAGCGCTGGCAGTAATATCCCGCATTTCCCAGGTCCACATATTCCACCAGAGCCCCCCTGGGAATCTCCGGGGCCAGCCGCTGCAGCCGGAACAGCGACGCATGGTTGAAGGAAGAGAACAGCACCCGGTCCGTCAGCCCGAAACGGCGCACCATCTCCACGGTTTTCTCCTCAATATCCTCATAATAATACACCCCGGACTTGATCTCAATGTTGGTGACCAGATCCCGGTCCTTCACCCACTCGCAATATTCCTCAAAGCTGGGAATGGGCTGAAATCCGTGCGTTCCGCCCTTGATTGCGCTGGCGTCAAACCTGCGCAGCTCCTCAAAGGTGTAATCAACAACCGCGCCGGTTCCGTCCGTGGTGCGATCGATGGTCTCATCGTGAATCACCACCAACTGGCCGTCCTTCGTCAGCTGCACGTCCAGCTCGATGCCGTAACAGCCCGTATCGGCCGCCTTCTGAAACGAAAGCATCGTGTTCTCCGGGTACATCCCGCTGTAGCCTCTGTGGCCAAATACTTTCATCATCGAATGTCCTCCTTAGACAGTTCTCGCATCCGCCGTTTTTCCCATTTAAACCGCACGGATCTCCTTGGTGGCGATCACCGGAATCCCCGTTCCCGCGCAGTTGGGGATAATCACGTCCCCGATCTGTACAGGAGCCTTTGCCGAAGCCCGGTGAATCTCATCCATGCAGGCAAAAATCTTACCCTTGGGAATATCCTCCTTGGTTTTCACGGACACCATCTCCACATCCCCGCCGGTGACGCGGACCGTGGACGTGACGATGCGGGTGGGGTTTTGCACCTCTTTCCTGGCGTAATCCTCCCCTCGCTTACATGTGTTGCCGGAAATCTCCATTTGTTCCCCGTCCAGCCGGACGGTCAGAGGGCAGCCTAACGGGCAGCCGATGCAGATCAATTCTCTCGTTTCCATCTTACTCCACCTCCGTGCAAATCACAATCTCTTTTATATCGGGATAATCCTTCAGGCTCTCCTTCTTGATCACCACCTGCTCCATTTCTCCGGGCGCCAGAACCTGTTTCTTCCGGTGCACCACCCGTTTGTCATCGTAATAAACGCTGATAAAGCGGCCCTTGTAAACGTCGGCCACACGGAAACGGACTGTGACCTGATCCGCCATGTAGTCCACATCCAGGCTCTGGGGCACCGTATAACGCACCCCGTTCTCAGCCTTCATCACCACTCTGTGGCCGCCTGCCATCCCTGACTCCGCCCGCACGTAAGCGGCCGCGTTGGTTCCAGCCAGCGTCGCCTCCTCGGACACATAGTCCACCAGATCGTGGACGTGCAGCACGTTTCCACAGGCGAAAATGCCCTCGGCGCTGGTCTCCAGCTTGTCGCTGACATTGGGCCCCGAGGTCACCCGGTTCATCTCCACGCCGATGCCGCGGCTCAGCTCATTCTCCGGGATCAGTCCCACGGAGAGCAGCAGCGTGTCGCAGCTGTAATTCACCTCGGTTCCGGGGATGGGCTTGCGGTTCTCGTCCACCTTGGCGATGGTAACGCCGGTCACCCGCTCCTTGCCCTGGATATCCACCACCGTGTGGCTCAGTTTCAGCGGGATGCCGTAGTCGTCCAGACACTGGACAATGTTCCGCTTCAAACCGCCGGAATAGGGCATGAGCTCGGCCACAACCTTCACCTTGGCCCCCTCCAGCGTCATGCGGCGGGCCATGATCAGCCCGATATCGCCGGATCCAAGGACCACCACCTCGCGCCCCACGGCGTAGCCCTCAATGTTCATCAGGCGCTGGGCCGTTCCAGCGGAGTAAATGCCAGCGGGCCGGTAGCCGGGAATATTTAACGCGCCTCTCGGACGCTCCCGGCAGCCCATTGCCAGGACAATGGCTTTGGCCTTAATGGTGGTGAGGCCGTCCTCCCGGTTGATCAGGGTCACTTCCTTATCCCGGTTGATGTCAATGACAATGGTGTTCAGCTTGTAGGGGATGTGCTCCTCCTCCACCATCTCGATGTAACGCGCCGCATACTCCGGCCCGGTCAGCTCCTCCTTGAAGGTGTGCAGCCCGAATCCGTTGTGAATGCACTGGTTTAAGATTCCGCCGAGACAGTTGTCCCGCTCCAGAATCAGAATATCCTGAATCCCCGCTTTTCTGGCCGCGGCCGCAGCCGCCAATCCCGCAGGACCCCCGCCGATTATCACAATATCATGCTCAGTCATGTCCTTCCCCCTCCTATTTGCGGCCGGTTACCATCTCGGAACCGGGTGCGTTCTTACAGATTTCTTCCATCTCCATGCCGCGGCATCTGGCCAGGATTTCCATGGTCCTGGGCGTGCAGAAGCCCGCCTGGCATCTGCCCATGCCCTGGCGCACCCGGCGCTTGATTCCATCCAGCGAGGTAGCGCCCAACGTCCGGTTAACCGCATCCTCGATCTCTCCCTCGCTGACGCCCTCGCAGCGGCAGACGATGGTCCCGTAAGCCGGATTCTCCCGGATCAGCGCCGCTCTGGCCTCTTTGTCCAGCTCATTTGGCCGCACAATTCCGGTCCTGCGGCCGTTCCAGTCCGCCTTCGGCAGCGCGCCGGATTTCTCCGCCACCAGCTCCGCCACATAGCGCCCGATAGCCGGCGCGCTGGTAAGTCCCGGGGACTCGATTCCAGCGGCGTCGAAAAATCCCGGCGCATCCGCGGCTTCCCCGATCACAAAGTCGTCGCTGTCCTCATGGGCCCGCAGCCCGGCAAAGGAAGTGATCACCAGGCGGAAGGGAACGTCCTTCACGCCGATTACCGCTTTGCTCATCACCTCGCCCAATCCATTGGCGGTGGTGTCCACGGCTTCCTTGTCCTCCACGTCCGTGGCGGTGGGGCCGGTGAGCAGGTTGCCGTGAACCGTCGGGGTCACCAGCACGCCCTTGCCCATCTTGCCCGGAAGCTGGAAAATGGTATGGGACACATGGCTTCCCGCCTCCTTGTCCAGCAGGCAGTATTCGCCCTTTCTGGCCGTGATGTGGATTTTCCCGGCGCTCACCATGTTGTGGAACACGTCGGCGTAAACCCCGGCAGCGTTGACCACGTATTTGGCCGTCATAACCGCCCGCTCGCCGCTCCTGCGGTTCTCCGTCTCCAGCTCATAACCCCCGGCGGCCCGGCGGATTTCCTTCACTTCGGTAAGGAAACAAAACTCCACTCCGTTGTCGCAGGCATTCTCCGCCAGAGCGATGGTCAGTCCGAAGGGGCACACGATGCCGCCGCTGGGCGCGTACAGGGCCGCCACCACGCTGTCCGACACATTCGGCTCCATCTCCCGGGCCTGGTCCCCGCTGATAATGGCCAGGCCGGGAACGCCGTTTTGGCACCCCTTCTCATACAGCTCCTCCAGCCCCGGTTTCTCCTTCTCGTCAAAGCAGAGCACCAGGGACCCGTTCCGCTTGAAATCGAAATCCAGTTCCCCGGCCAGTTCCTCCATCATGCGATTCCCTTCCACATTGAACCTTGCCTTGAGCGATCCCGGAACCGCGTCGTGGCCCGCGTGCACAATGGCGCTGTTCGCCTTGGATGTGCCGGAGCAGACGTCCTCCTCCCGCTCCACGACGCAGGCGCGCAAGTCATAGCGGGACAGCTCCCTGGCAATCGCACATCCGACCACGCCGCCACCAATGATCACCGCATCGAAATTCATTTCTCTCATGATGTTTTCCTCCACCTTCTCCATTCTGCTGCACCTTTTAAAACGGCCTTTGGAACAATCGCCCGCAGGCTGCGCCCTCGGCCTATTGCATTCAATGAAAAAAGAGTAAGGGAAAACATACGGAACGCTCCGCTGCTTTACCTTACTCTGTCGTCTCAAAGGTTTTATATTCAACTAATATCATGTTATCATACGGGTATCTTGTTGTCAAGAAATTTTTCCGCCCGAGGGTCATCCCGGGAGCCATTCCGAGGGCCATCCCGAAAGCTGTCCAGGGAGCCCCAAGGGGCCATCCCAAGGGCCTGTCCGAGAGCCGTCTTGCGGCCTGTCTGTGGCCCATCTACGGCCGTCCACGGCCCATCTGCAGCCCGTCCCCAGACCCCCTCAACCACTCTCCCCCAAACGCTTTTCCATCACAAAATTCGTCAGATACACACCCCGGCGCAGCACCTTCTGCGACCGCACCACCCGGTAGCCGCGGCCCTCAAAAAACGGCCGGGCCGTGATCGACGCGCAGACGGTGACCCGCTCCACCGGAAAATGCTCCTCCAGCCGCCCGCAGATCGCGGTGGCAATCCCCCGGCCCTGGAAATCCCGGCCCACGTACAGGCGGTCCAGATACCCCGTCCGGTCAATATCCCCAAAGCCGGCGATCCGCCCGTCCTCCCGGGCCACCAGCGTGTAGTGGTCCAGAAACGACCGGTTCCAGCGCTCCAGGTCCGGAAGTCCCGGCGCCCAGGCTTTGGTCTCCTCCTCCGTATAATCCCGGCGGTTCACCGTGCGGACCGTGTCCAAAAACAGCTCCCCCATCTCCCGGCAATCCTCGGGCCAGTACTCTCTCAGCTCCACGTCCAGTCCTCCATTTAAGCGCTCCGGCTCACCACCGCAGCCCCCGGCTTTCCACACGCCCGCGCTTTATTTTCCAAATTATTCCAAATACTTCTTTACATATTTTCCCGTATAAGAGATCGGATTCTCCGACACCTCCTCGGGCGTTCCCTGGGCGATCACCGTGCCGCCCTTGTCCCCGCCCTCGGGTCCGATGTCGATGATATAGTCCGCGGTCTTGATCACGTCCAGATTGTGTTCGATGACCACCACCGTGTTGCCGCCCTCGGACAGGCGGCGCAGAATCTCGATGAGCTTGTGCACATCCGCGAAATGCAGGCCCGTGGTGGGCTCGTCCAGCACGTAGATGGTCTTGCCCGTGCCGCGCTTGGACAGCTCCGTGGCCAGCTTGATGCGCTGGGCCTCGCCCCCGGACAGCTCCGTGGAGGGCTGACCCAGGCGGATATACCCCAGTCCCACATCGTAGAGCGTCTGAATCTTCCGGGTAATGGACGGCACATTCTCAAAGAATTTCAGCGCGTCCTCCACGGTCATATCCAGCACGTCGTAGATGCTCTTGCCCTTGTACTTCACATCCAGGGTCTCCCGGTTATAGCGCTTGCCGCCGCAGACCTCGCAGGGCACGTACACGTCCGGCAGGAAATGCATCTCGATCTTGATGATACCGTCGCCGCTGCACGCCTCGCAGCGTCCCCCCTTCACGTTGAAGCTGAAACGGCCCTTGCTGTAGCCCTTGGCCTTGGCGTCCGTGGTGGAGGCGAACAGGTCCCGGATCAGGTCGAACACGCCCGTGTAGGTGGCCGGATTGGACCTGGGAGTGCGCCCGATGGGAGACTGGTCGATAGCGATGATCTTGTCCAGCTGTTCCACGCCCTCAATGCACTTGTGCCTGCCGGGAATGGTCCTGGCCCGGTTCAGCTTCCTGGCCAGGGACTTGTAGAGAATCTCGTTGACCAGGGAACTCTTGCCGGAGCCGGAAACGCCGGTGACGCAGGTCATCACGCCCAGCGGGAAGTTCACGTCGATGTTCTTCAGGTTGTTCTCCGCAGCGCCCTTCACCGTAATCCAGCCGCTGGGTTTACGCCGCTCGGAAGGCACCGGAATCTGCATGCGGCCGCTCAGGTAAGCGCCGGTGATGGACTCCTCGCACTTCATGATATCCTCGGCCGTGCCGATGGCCACCACCTTGCCGCCGTGCTCGCCCGCTCCGGGGCCGATATCCACGATGCAGTCCGCAGCCCGCATGGTGTCCTCGTCGTGTTCCACCACCAGCACGCTGTTGCCCAGATCCCGCAGGTGCAGCAGGGTCTTTAACAGCTTGTCGTTGTCCCGCTGGTGCAGGCCGATGCTGGGCTCGTCCAGAATATAGGCCACGCCCACCAGACCGGAACCAATCTGGGTGGCCAGCCGGATACGCTGGGCCTCGCCTCCGGACAGGGTGCCGGTAGCCCGGGTCAGCGAAAGATAGTCCAGGCCCACGTTGATCAGGAAATTGATCCTGGCCTTGATCTCCTTTAAAATAGTGGCGCCGATGGTTTCCTGCATGGGAGTCAGCTTCAGCTCCTCCAGGAAATCCCGGAACTTCACAATGGACATGTTGGTGGCCTGGTAGATATTCAGGCCGCCCACGGTCACGGCCAGGGACTCCTTCTTCAGCCTCTGCCCCTTACAGGCCGGGCAGGGGGTGATCCGCATATACGTCTCGTACTCCGCCTTGCTGCTCTCGGAGAAGGTCTCCTTGTAGCGGCGGTTCACATTCTCAATCAGGCCCTCGAAGGCCACGTCGTAGACGCCCTCGCCCCGCTGGCTCTTGTAATGCACCTTCACCTCGCGGCCTCCGGTGCCGTAGAGCAGCACGTCGCGGATCTCCTTGGGATAGTCCTCAAAGGGCGTGCTCAGTTTGAACTTGTACGCCTTGGCAAGGGCTTCCAAAATGGCTCTGGTAAAGCTGCCCTTGTCCGTGCAGGACTGCCAGCCCATAACTACAATGGCTCCCTGATCGATGGACAGGGACTTGTCCGGGATCATCAGATCCTCGTCAAATTCCATCTTGTAGCCCAGACCGAAACACTCCGGGCAGGCGCCGAAGGGATTGTTGAAGGAAAAGCTTCTGGGCTCCACCTCGTCCACGCTGATGCCGCAGTCCGGGCAGGCGAAGCTCTGGCTGAAGTTCATGGACTCGCCGTCCACCACGTCCACGGTCATCAGACCGCCGGTCAGGGCCATCACCGTCTCGATGGAGTCCGTCAGGCGCTTCTCGATGCCCTCCCGGACCACCAGGCGGTCCACCACCACTTCAATGTTGTGCTTGATGTTCTTCTCCAGCTTGATCTCTTCCGTCAGCTCATAGAGATTCCCGTCGATGCGCACCCGGACGTAACCGCTCTTTCTGGCGTGGTCCAGCACCTTCACGTGTTCGCCCTTGCGGCCGCGCACCACCGGAGCCAGAAGCTGGATGCGGGTGCGCTCCGGCAGGGACATAATCTGATCCACCATCTGGTCAATGGTCTGCTTGCGGATCTCCTTGCCGCACTTGGGGCAGTGGGGGATGCCGATTCTGGCGTAGAGAAGGCGCATGTAGTCGTAAATCTCCGTCACCGTACCCACGGTGGACCGGGGGTTGCGGTTGGTGGACTTCTGATCAATGGAAATGGCGGGGGAAAGCCCCTCGATGCTCTCCACATCCGGCTTCTCCATCTGTCCCAGGAACTGGCGGGCGTAGGAGGACAAGGACTCCATATAGCGCCTCTGCCCCTCCGCGTAAATCGTGTCAAAGGCCAGCGAGGACTTCCCGGAGCCGGAAAGTCCCGTCAGCACCACCAGTTCATTTCTCGGAATATCCACGGAAATATCCTTGAGGTTGTGCTCGCTCGCTCCGCGGATCTTAATGTACTGCTTTGCCATCGTCAAAATGCTCCTTATTGTATAAAATTGGTAACTGTTTTAAAACCTGCAAAAGGCGGCTGGCGCCTGCAAAACCGGCCTTTGCCGCCTTAGTTTGTCGATATCTGGGGTTAGTATATCATATTTCCCCGCCATTTGCAAACATTTGTTCGATGAACTTTATGAGAACAGAGGGAACCTCTTCCAGCAGGCTCGCAGCCTTCACCCGCTCCCCCATCTGGTGGGCGTCCCGCCCCACCGGGCCGAACAGCAGGGCGGGCGCGCAGAACTGTTTCATGGCCTCAGAATCCATGGAATAGAGTCCGCCCCACATGGGAGAATTGGCCGCGTAGCCCTCCAGCCCCGGCCCCTCCCCGCTGCCGCAGTAGCTCAAATCAGAAATTCCGCAGAAGTAATTCCCCTTCTCCAGCCTCACTCCATAACCGGCCGCCGCCCGGGCCAGCAGGTCGAACAGAGCGCTTCCGGCTCCCGCGCGGCCCGGCAGGTGATCGCTGTGGTACGCCGGATAATAGGGCGGCGCGTAGGACAGCACCATCACCGGCGCTGTTATTTTCGACCAGGTCAGCAGCCGGTCCATCAGCTCCAGCGTGGCCTGGGGATAACTCCATCTGCCCGCGCGGATCATCTCCCCGGCCTCCCGCTGCTGTTCCCTCCGCCAGTCCGCAAACGCCTCCGAACCGTATTTCCCCACGCAGTAATCCGCCAGCTCCCGGTATTCCAGCACGCTGTAAGGCGGAACCGTTTCACAGGGGACACCGGAGGGGCGGCCGCCGGGAATCTCCACGCCATACGCCGCGCTGCCACAATGTCCCCCACGGCCATCCATGCCGCTGCCGCAATCCTCGGCAGCCTCCGCTCCGTCCTCCCCTCCTCCTTGCATCTCCTCAAGCGTCCGCCGCTGTCCTTCCATGCGCGCCAGATACTCCGAAAACGCCTTCCGTCCCAGTTCCACAAGCCGTTCCATCAGCGTCTCCGCCGTCTTTTGAAATCCCAGCACGCTCATATAACCGCCCGCACGAAGCGGCACGGACACATCGTAGCCCTCTTTGCGGTCCCGCAGGTTGAACCAGGTGGGCGGCGGGCACAGCTCGCCCTCGCAGACTTCAGCGAACTCCGGGGCCAGCTCCGTCTCCAAAAACAGCCGGGCCAGCACGCCCACGGCGTTCAGCCCCTTAAACGCCTCCACCACGTGGGCCTTTGCCCCCTGGACCAGCACGGCGGGCAGCATTTTCCCAACAGACCCGATAAACACCTGCTGCCCGCCGCCCTCGTCGAAGCAGGGCTCCAGATCCAGCAGGCAGGCGTAATCCAGATCATACCGCCGCGCCAGGTCCACAAACAGCGGCACTGCGCCACGCATGCCCGCGGAGTACGCTTCCTCGTCCGGCACGGACAGAAACAGAATATTTCCCTCCAGGCCGCGGCCCTCCAGCACCCGGCCGCCAAACCACCCGGTCACCGCCAGGCCCACGGCCAGACCTCCCTTCATATCGTTCACGCCACGGCCAAACAGCCATTCGCTGGAACAAAAATCCGCTCTCGCTTCCGGGGTAAGCATCTCCAAAAGGCCCTCCAGCTCCGGGCCTGAGGCATTTTTCCAGGCCTCCACATCGTAGGCGTATTTCCGGAACTCCCCGTATTCCTCCGTGTCCACCACATCGTAATGTCCGGTGAGAATCACGGTGCGCCGTCCATTTCCCCGCACCAGACCGTAGGCCACCGTGCGCCCCAGCTGGTCCCCCTCGATGGGAAACTGTCCGCAGAGCCCCGGGTTGGCCCGGAAATAGTCCTGCTCCGCCAGGCTTTTCGCCAGATAGTCCGCCGCCAGGCTCTCCTCCTTTGTATTGGAAATGCTGGGAATCGCCACCAGCTCCTTCAAATGATGATAAATACATTCCCTGAGATCCATCCGTTCCGCCTTTCTGTCCTTAATTGGATTGTGAACATTTCGCCGCGTCGATTGCCAGCGCCACCATCAGGGCGTAAACCGCGTCCTGTTCCTGCTCCACGTCGATTACATAGGTATCCGTCCAGTTGAACAGCTGCTTGGACAGGGAGGCGACCCTGCGCCCGGCCCCGTCCTCGATCTCATAGTCCCATTCCAGGAAGTTTCCCTGTATCCGCCAGCCGTTCAGATCCAGGCGGAAAGACGGCCTGAACAGCGTGAACTCCTTGCGGATCTCGCCTGCATAGCTTCCGCCCAGATACAGCCGGAAACGCGGGAGAAAGGTGAGCACCTCCTCCTTCACCGTGCCGATGTGCCTGCCCGACCCGTCGTGTATCTCCAGACAGTGCCCCCAGGCCAGCTTGCCCTGCACTGTAAACACGGTGCGCCCTTCCTCATCATAGATATCATAACTGTCGAACCAGGAAAAAAATCGCTGTTTAAACAATAACCTCATCTGTGGTACCTCCTGCGGTAAAATGTATGGTGTCAGTTTATCACATCTTTTTGCAGTTGGGAAGTGGCGCAAATACAATCCGAAAACGCTCCCTAAACCGTCCACGATAAAAGGCGTCCTCAAACTTCTTGAGAACGCCTTCATTCCACGTTTATTCGATTATTCTACGCTGTTACTGCTCAGCCGCCGCCCGAAACACCTCGCACATCACCTGCGCGCCCAGCCGGAACCCGTCCGTAAAGGCCTGGGTTTTCTCCATGAAGCTCACCTCCAGGTAATGGTCCATCAAAACGTCAAAGGCCTCCCTGCGCTCCTCGGCCAGCGAGTTGGCAAAGCGGTCCGTCTCCTCTAAGTTGGCGCTGCACAGGCGACGGTAATCGGGATTCTCAACCTGACAGTTGTCCGCCGGACAGAGATCCCCTTTGTAAAGCTGCTCCAGTATCCGTTCCATACTTCATTCCTCCGTTTCTCTCGTATTCTCTCATGTTTGTATGAAAGCGGCTTCCGGCAATCCGCCCGTCCTCAGGCCGCGCATCCTGCTAATTCAATCACTCTGCTTTAAATCATCACACAATCATAAGAAAATCTGTATAAGAAACTTTGCGAAACAGACCTGCTCAGACATGGAAGCGCCGTTGATATCCGCTCATCATTTTCAGCATACCATATCCCCCCTCAGATTGCAATCGAACAAACTATTAAATCGCCTCTCTGAGCCGTTTCCGCCAGACCGTCTACCGCTCTAAAATATCCATAAATTCCTCGCCGGTGATGGTCTCCCGCTCCAGCAGGTAATCCGCCAGCTCGTGGAGTTTCTCCACGTGCCCGCTCAGAATGGAGAGGGCCTTTTCGTACTGCCCGTGCACCAGCTTCACCACCTCGTCGTCGATGATCCTGGCCGTCTCCGGGGAGCAGGCTAGGGCAGTGTCCCCGCCCAGGTACTGGTTGCTCACGGTCTCCATCGCCACCATGCCGAACCGGTCGCTCATGCCGTACCGGGTGATCATGGCCCGGGCCAGCTTGGTGGCCTGCTCGATGTCGTTGGACGCGCCGGTGGTGATGGAGTGGAAGATCAACTGCTCCGCCGCCCGGCCGCCGGTAAAGGTGGCGATCTTGTCCAGAGCCTCCTCCTTGCTCATCAGGAAACGCTCCCCTTGCTCCACCTGCATGGTGTAACCCAGCGCTCCGGAGGTTCTGGGGATAATGGTGATCTTGTGCACCGGCGCGCAGTGGCTCTGGCTCGCCGCCACTAGGGCGTGGCCGATCTCGTGGTAGGCTACGATCCGGCGCTCCTTCTCGGAGACCACCATATCCTTGCGCTGGTAACCGGCGATCACCGTCTCCACGCTCTCCTCCAGATCGCTCTGGTTCACCGCCGTGCGCCCCATGCGGACCGCCCGCAGGGCCGCCTCGTTGATAATGTTGGCCAGCTCCGCACCGCTGGCTCCCGAGGTAGCCCGGGCGATGGCGTTGTAATCCACGTCCTCGGACATTTTCACCTCTTTGCCGTGCACCTTCAGAATGGCTTCCCGGCCCTTTAAATCCGGCAGCTCCACGGGGATTCTCCGGTCGAAACGTCCCGGGCGCAGCAGCGCGGCGTCCAGGGATTCCGGCCGGTTGGTGGCCGCCAGAATCACCACGCCCTTCTTGCCGTCAAAGCCGTCCATCTCGGTGAGCAGCTGGTTCAGGGTCTGCTCCCGCTCGTCGTTGCCGGAAATACCGCCGCCGTCCCGCTTCTTGCCAATGGTGTCGATCTCGTCGATAAACACGATACAGGGGGCCTTTTCCGTGGCCTGCTTAAACAGGTCCCGGACCTTGGCCGCGCCCATGCCCACGAACATTTCCACAAACTCCGAACCGGAAATGGAGAAGAACGGCACATGGGCCTCTCCTGCCACCGCCCGGGCCAACAGGGTTTTACCGGTTCCGGGAGGGCCCACTAACAGCGCGCCCTTGGGCAGGTTGGCGCCGATATCCGCGTACTTCTGGGGATTGTGCAGGAAATCCACGATCTCCTTGAGCGCCTCCTTGGCTTCCTCCTCGCCGGCCACGTCCGCAAAGGTGATGCCGGTTTCATTTTCCGCATAAATCTTGGCGTTGGACTTGCCGAAGGTCATGGCGTTGTTCCCGCCCATACGCTTGCTGAGGGAACGGGCCATGATCTGTCCGATGATCACAAACATCAGGATCGGCGCCACCCAGGTCATCAGGAAGCTCAGCAGCGGGGACGCCTGGGTGGGGATCTCCTTGCGGTAATCCGTCACTCCGGCTTTCTGCAGCCGCTCGATCAGCTGGTCATCCGGGAACCGGCCGGTCTTGTAGCCGCCCCACTGCTGATCCTTCACCGTATACTGAATCTGGGTGTCCGTCAGATAAACGTCCTTGATTTTTCCCTGGTCCAGCTGGGTGATGAACTCGCTGTAAGGCACCTCCTGGACGGACCGCTCCATCACAGAGGGAAATACCAAAGCGTTCAGAACCATCACAATCAGCAGTACCAACAGATAGTAATAGATAAACGGCTTTTTCGGATTCTTTATGCCGTTGTCGCCTTTAACTCCCATACTCATTGTCTCCTTTTCTTATGTATTTATCTTGCTTCTTTTACAGTTTCCCTATACACAGGTCCGGCTTTCGCCATTTCCCCCGCGCATATCTGTACAATAATACCATCTCCAAACTTTGTCAATATTTAATTGTAAATTTTTATTTACTTTTAATAAACATTGACATTTTCAAATCACTGTGATACAACAGTATACAGATAAGCCTCAACCGCAGGCACAGGAGGTGACTGTCACGAAAGAACAAAAACCGGGCGCGCAGACGGTCAGCACCCATTTTTTAAAGTTCACCATTCGGTTTTTCACGCTGGCCAAGAGCCAGTACCAGCAGCAGAACGTGGTCAAAGCCAATACCCTGGCCTTCAACACCCTGATGACGCTCAACGAGTTAGACGGCCATAAGCTGACCATGTCGGAGTTGGCCGACCAGCTGGATATCACCAAGCAGCAGCTCACCAAGCTGGTCAACGATCTGGAGGAGAAGGAACTGGTGCAGAGAACCCACGATTCCCGGAACCGCCGCCAGGTCTACATCCACATCACGGACCAGGGCGCCCGGATGCTCACCGATTTAAAGCAGAGCATGCTGGACAGCACACTGAAGGCCCTCTCCTGCTACACCGAGGAGGAACTGGCCAAGCTGGACCACTGCCTGACCAATCTGTCCGAGCTGCTGGAAAAATTCAATACGGAGTCCTGACCGCCCTCAGGGGCAGGGACAAAAAAATGCCGCCGCAGAGACATTTCCCTGCGGCGGCATTTTTTCAGCGCACCTTGCGATTCGATTTGTCACAGCACCTTGCTCAGGAAGGACTGAAGGCGCTCGTTCTTCGGGTTGGTGAAAAACTCCTGGGGCGGCGCTTCCTCCACGAAGTTTCCGCCGTCCATGAACATCACCCGGGTGGCCACCTCCCTAGCAAAACCCATCTCGTGGGTCACCACCACCATGGTCATTTTCTCCTTGGCCAGGTCCCGCATCACTTCCAGCACCTCGCCCACCATCTCGGGGTCCAAAGCGGAGGTCGGCTCGTCAAAGAGCATCACATCCGGCTTCATGCACAGCGCGCGCACGATGGCGATCCGCTGCTTCTGGCCGCCGGAGAGCTGGCTGGGATAGGCGTGGGCCCGGTCCGCCAGACCTACCCGCTCCAAAAGGCGCATAGCCTCGGCCTCGGCCTCCTGCTGGCTCTTGCCCTGCAGCTTCATGGGCGCGATGGTCAGATTCTTCATAATATCCATATGGGGGAACAGGTTGAACTGCTGGAACACCATTCCCATTTTCTGGCGGTGCTTGTCGATGTCCGTGTGTTTGTCGGTGATATCCACCCCCTCAAAAAACACGTGCCCCTCCGTTGGCTCCTCCAGCAGGTTCAGGCAGCGCAGAAAGGTGCTCTTGCCGGAACCCGAAGGTCCCACCACAAATACCACGTCGCCCGCATGAATATCCACGTTGATTCCGCTCAGCACGTGGATGGCGCCGAAGCTTTTTCCAAGATTTTCCACACGAATCAGGGCTTCCCCGTTGTAATTAGCGCTCACTCTGCCTCAGCCTCCTCTCCAATATCTGTATCAATTTCGTAAAGATCATCACAATGGTCAGATAGATCAGCGCCACCGCAAACAGCGGCATAAAGGCGCTGTACGTCCGGCTGCGGATGATATCGCCGCCCTTGGTCAGATCCTGAAGCGCGATGTAACCGGCAACGGAGGTCTCCTTCAGCAGGGAAATGAACTCGTTGCACAGCGCGGGCAGCACGTTCTTAAACGCCTGTGGCATAATGATGTACCACATGGTCTGCCAGTAGCTGAAGCCCAGGCTGCGCCCCGCCTCCAGCTGCCCGCTGTCAATGGACATGATGCCGCTGCGGAAGATCTCGGCCACATAGGCCCCGGAGTTGATTCCGAAGGCCAGGACCGCCACCAGGACCTTGCTGATTCTGACGCTGCCGAACACCACGAAATAGATGATCATCAGCTGCACCACCACGGGCGTTCCGCGGATCACCGTCAGATAGACCTTGCAGATCGCGTTGAGAATTTTCAGTTTATGGGTTTTCTCGTAGGTAGAGCGGACCATGCCCACCAGAAAGCCCAGAACGATTCCCATCAGACAGGCGAAGAAGGTGATGATCAAGGTGTTTTTCAGGCCCACCGTGATGTATTTCCAGCCGTCGTCCTCAATAAAGTTCAGGTAAAATCTACTATAAAAATATTCCCACATGTTATCCATCCTCTGCTATGATTTTCCACCCCCTAAGGCGGGGGTACAGCCGCCGGCCCCGGGCTGCCGCCGCGGTCCCGTTTTTTCCTGCCGCTGCCGGAGAGCTTTTTATATCACAGGTACACGTTCTCATTACACAAAAAACTGCCGCATAATTTCAGGAAGCGGTATATTCTGCAGCCCTTCCTGCACGATGCGGCAGTATTGGATTCCGTTAAACAGCTCTGGCGGCCGGCCGCTTATTACTCAGCGGAAATGTACTTCGCCACGATCTCATCCAGCTTGCCGGACTCCTTTAAGTTCTTTAACGCGCCGTTGATCTTGTCAAGCAGCTCGGTGTTGCCCTTCTTCACGGCAGCGGCGTACTCCTCGTCGGTGAACGCTTCGTCCAGAATCTTTAAGCCCTCGGTCTGCTCCACAAATACCTTTGCAGGCTCTCCGTCGATCACAACGGCGTCGATCTTGCCCTGGCTCAGAGCCTGAACGGCCTCAAAACCCTTGTTGTAACGCTCAACCGTGGTTCCGTCGCTTTCCAGGTCGGATACATAGAGGTCGCCGGTGGTTCCCTGCTGTACGCCTACCACCTTGCCCTTAAGGTCGTCGGGGGTTGCGATGTCGCTGTCCTCTTTCACAATGATTCTCTGGGAAGCCTTGGCGTAGGTCTCGGAGAAGTCAACGGACTGTTTGCGCTTCTCGTCCACGGTCATGCCGGCCATGGCGAAATCAGCCTTGCCGCTTGTCAGCTCCGGGATAATGGAATCAAAGGCGATGTCCTCGATCTCCAGCTCCATGCCCAGCTCGTCGGCGATTGCACGGGCGATATCAGCGTCGATGCCCACGATCTCGCCGCCCTCGTGGTACTCGTAAGGCGGGAACTCCGCGTTGGTCACCATGATCAGCTTGCCGCCGGCAGCCTTGGTCTCTTCCTCACTGGCAGCCTCGGCAGTAGTCTCCTCAGACTTGCTCTCAGCAGCGGTGGTATCCTCAGCCTTGCTCTCGGCAGCAGTGGTATCGGCAGCGCTGGTCTCAGTTTTCGCTCCGCCGCAGGCGGTTATGGAGGCCGCCATCAGAGCAGCCATCGTCATAGCTAATACTTTCTTTTTCATAATGATCTCTCCTCTTTTCTTTATGCACAAAAATGCATAACTATAAATGATTGCCTTTTTATTATAATGCATTTTCAGCGTTTATCAAGAGGAAAATCGGGGAAAATACTACTTTTTTTAAGAATTATTTATGCATTAATACCTTTTTTGCATATTTTTTCCAGAAACTAGGAAAATGCAGGCTTTATGCAGCAAAATTATGCAGGATTATGCAAAATTGGCGGTGCTCCTATTTCCCCGCCAAAGCCGCACGCACCAGATGTTTTGCCAGCACCGCCGTGGTCACCGCGCCCACGCCGCCGGGCACCGGCGTTGCGGCCGAGGCCGTCCCGTCCAGGGAGCCGTAATCCACATCCCCGCACAATTTTCCGTTTTCATCCACATTGATGCCCACGTCGATCACCACCGCATCCTGGCCCACGAAACGCTTGTCCAGCATTTTCGCCCGGCCGGCGGCAGCCACCAGTATCTCGGCATTGCGGCAGGTCCCTTCCAGATCGGCGGTTTTGGTGTGGCAGATGGTTACCGTGGCGTTGGCCTTCAGCATCAGCATGGACAGAGGCCGTCCCACCACCATGCTGCGGCCCACGATGGTCACCCGCTTTCCCTTGGGGAAAATGTCAAAGGCCCGCAGCACCTCCATCACCGCCTCGGCGGTGCAGGGCGCGAAACCGCTTTCGTCCCCGGCAAAGACCTTGGCGATGTTGGCCAGGGATATCCCGTCCAGGTCCTTGGCCGGATCGATCATTTTCTCGATATCGCTCTCACAGATTTGTCCGGGCAACGGTCTCAGCAGTAAAATCCCAGCCACGTCCGGATCCCGGTTAATGGCCGCGAAATGCTCCTTGAATTCTGCATCGCCGATGTCCCCGGGAAATACATAGGATTGGACTCGTAACCCAAAATTTTCCATTTTTTTGATGGCGCCGCGCTCGTAGGACATGTCGTCCGGCCGTTCTCCCACCCGCACGATGGCGAGCTTTGGCGCGGGTCCCTCCACGGAGGCCAGCAGCCCCTGTACCTCTTCTTTAATCTTTGCAGAAACCTCTGCTCCCTTTAATACCTGCATCGGTGTCCATTCCTCCTTCTTTACACAACGTCGTTACCGTTATCCCCTCAGTCCGGCCAGAACCACCCCGTAAATGCGGTCCGCCGCCTCGGTTCCCGTGCGCACCAGTTCCTCCGCCTCACGGTTCAGCTCCCCGGCTTTCTCCCGGTCCTTCATGGACTTGGTGTTGATATAGACGTTCATCACCGCGCCCAGGAGCGCCGTGCGGACAAACTGCACGCCCACACCCACATCGCTGACCGCCATGCGGCTGCCTTTGACCGCCAGGACGTCCAGGATGCCCAGCATCTCCACCGCTTTCTCCATCACTTCCAGCGGAACGTAGCTGGCGTCCAGCAGCCGCTGTTCCATCACCGCCGCCTTATGCGCCTTCTCCTCCTCCGTGCCGGTGGGGAGCCCGTAGGCCGCCGCCAGAGGCGCGAACACCTCCTCGTCCCGGTCCGCCAGGATCACAAATTCCTTCTGAAGGTCCTCCATACGCGCCAGCAGGCCCTTGATCTCGTCCTCCACGTCCGCGTAGCGTTTCTTGCCGATGGTCAGGTTCGCCACCATCTGGCCTAGGGCATTTCCTAGGGCTCCGGCCAACGCCGAAGCGCCTCCGCCGCCCGGCACCGGCTCTTTTGAGGAGAGGGTGGATAAAAATTTGTCTAGCGTCAACTGATCTACCATGTTGTGTTCCTCCAATCGTGTGTGTGTACTGCCAATTCCATTGTGTCGCGATTGCTACGACGGCGCGTCTGTCTGTTTCTATCATATAACAATTTCTGCCCGGCTGCCACCGGATTTTTCCTTGGTCACCACAATCTGCTTTTCGATGCGCTCCTTCAGTTCCGGTACGTGGGAAATGATGCCTACCAGGCGGTTTCCCTCGGCCAGACCGGCCAAGGCCTTGACCGCCAGATTGAGGGACTCGCCGTCCAGGGAGCCAAAACCTTCGTCCACAAACATGGTGTCCAGGCGGATTCCACCCGCCTGGGACTGAATCTCGTCGGAGAGCCCCAGCGCCAGAGAGAGGGAAGCCTGGAAGGATTCTCCGCCCGACAGGGTTCTGGCGCTGCGCTCTGAGCCGTTGTAGTGGTCGATCACGCTGAGTCCCAGGCCGTTCTTACCCCGGCCGTCCTCCTCCATGCACCGCTTCAACTCATACTGCCCGCCGCTCATCACCATAAAACGGGCGTTGGCCCTGGCGATGATGCGCTCGAAATAAGCCATCTGCACATAGGTCTCAAAGGTGATCTTGTCCTTGCCGTTGACCTCCCCGGCGGCGGTGTCCGCCATGGCCTTTACCCAGGTCCACTGCTGTCTGGCCGCCTCCATGGCCGCCTGCTGCCGCACCATGTTGTCCCTAGCCAACCGGTTGGTCTCCAGGCGGTGGTGGAGCCGATTCCGTCTGGCTTCCAGCCGCTCCAGAATCTCCCCCGCCCCGGCCAGCTCTGCCTCCAGCTGCCGGACCCAGTCCGAGGGGGAGAGGTGGGCCTCCGGTGAGGAATCCGGCATAGGGGACAGACTTCCCTGGGGCGTTGCGCATATCACACACCGCTCCTCCTGCTGCCGGTAAAACGCCTCCAACTGGCGGTTCAGCGCCTGTGCCCTGGCTTCGGCTGCCGACACCCGGCCGCTGTACTCGTTCAGACGTTTCTCAGCCGCATTCAGCGCCTGTTCCATCGCCAGGAGCCTCCCCCTCCGCTCTGTCAGTTCCGCCTCCGCGGCCGCCCGGTCCCCGTGGGGAAGCCGCTTTTTAAGCTCTGCGATCTGGCGTTCCAGCTCAGTGCGCCTTGTCTCCGCCCGGAGCCTGGCCTTTCCGGCCTCCTGCCTGCGCTCCCGGCAGTTCTCCAAGGCCTGTGCCGCTTTCTTCTTCTGCGCCTCCAACTGCCCGCGCCGTTTCGCCTGCTCCTCCAGCCCGCGGATCGTCTGCTCCCCGGCCTCCTCCTGGCGGCCCAGAACTCCGTCCAGCTGCTCCAACACCAGCTTCCACTCCGCCAGAAACGCTTCCCGTCCCTTCGCCTGCGCTCCCCGGATCCGTTCCTGCCAGGACTCCTTCCAGCCGCCGATCTCACCCTCCACCTGCTCCTTCATCCGCTCAAACCGCTGGTCCAGACTTCCCTTCACCCCACCGGCCCGCAGACTCAGCTTTGCCGCGGCATCCGAGGCTTCCTTCGCCCGCCGGGAGGCGGCATCCACCTGCTCCTTGGTGACCGGAGTGTGAGATGGGCGGGAAAGCGCCTCGTGTATCGCCGCTCCGGCGCCGGGCGCCCCCGGCCGTCCCTCTGTCCCGTCTCCCGCAGCCGCTCTCCCCGCCGGTGCGGGGTGTTCCAAAGAGCCGCATACCGGGCAGGGTTGTCCCGGTTTCAGCCCGGCGGCCAGAATTCCGGCCTGGCTGTCCAGAAACACCTGGTAAAGCTCCTGATACTCCCCTTCCCTGGCGCGGCGCGCCTGGTCGGCGGCCTGGTATTCCCGCTGTGCCGCGGCCAGCTTCCGCTCCTCCGCTCGGTATTCCGACAGTTCCCGGGCGTGGGCTGCGATTCGCTGCCGGTTCTGCCCCAGCCGTTCCGCCGCGCTCCGGGCCGCCACAAGCTCCTCGCCCACCGTCTGCAGCCGGTCCAGCTCCTCCTGTAGTTCCTGAAGCTTAAGCCCCAGCGTTTCCGCCTCATTTCCCGCCGCCGCCTCCACCGCTTCCATGCCCTTGGCCTCAGCCTGGCAGGCGCGGCTGTCCGCGGCCAGGCGGTCGTGCTCGTCGTAAGCCTTCAAATTCTCCTGAGCCCGGGAGATTTCCCCGATCAGCTGTTCCCGCTCCCCGGCCCGGCCTTTCTCCCGCTCAAAAACGGCCTTGGCCTCCTCGAACAGCGGACGGTTTTCCCGCAGCTCCTGTTCCGCGCGCTGCGCGTCCTCCTGGGCCTTGGCCGCGCTCCTGGCCTCCCCCAGGCGCTGGCCCAAAAGGCCGCTGCGCTCCCGAACCGCCTTTAAGTCCTGGTCCAATCCGGCGGCGCCCGACTCGTCCTCCCGGATCATCTCCTCCAGCAGGTCCAGCATCGCTTCCAAATCCTTGCTCTCCACCGCCGCCCGCCAGCGCTCCCCGTCCTCCGCCATCACGCCCCCGGCGTACTGCCCGATGCTCTTCACGCTGTCCGCGTAGGCCCCGTAAAGCCCCTTGGCCTTGTCCTTCAGCCGCTCCTGAAACTTCTGGTAGGGCCTTGTCCGGAAAATTTCGCGGAAAATGGCGCCCCGGTCCTCAGTCCTCCCCGACAGCAGCCGTGAAAAGCTGCCCTGGGCCAGCATGGCGATCTGCGAAAACTGCTCCCGGTTCAGCCCCACCAGCTCCTCCACCCTGGCGGTCACCGTACGGTCGCCGGTGATCACATTTCCGTCCGGCAGTTCCAGAAGGGCGTCAGGCCGCTCCTTCGTCTCCCCTTCCCCTCTCTGCTTGGCCCGCAGGTACTCCGGGTTGCGCCGGAGCCGGTATGTTTTCCCATTGTACACAAACTCCATCTCCACAAAGGTCCTGGCCTCCGCCAACGCGTACTTGCTGCGCAGCATCCTGGGCTTGCGGTTCTCGCCGCTGGCATTTCCGTAGAGCGCAAAGGTGACGGCGTCAAAAATCGTGGTTTTTCCCGCTCCCGTGTCCCCCGTAATCAGATAAATCCCTCTGTCCCCCAGCCGTTCCAGCTCCAGGGTCATTTCCCCCGCATACGGCCCGAAGGCGGATATGGTCAGTTTGGTCGGCCTCATCGCGTTTCCTCCCACAATTCCTCTATCATTTTTCCGGCCAGCTCCTGCTGCTCCCGGCTCATCGGCTGATTGTTCTGCAGCTCATACAGCTCCGCAAATAGTTCCCCCGGGGATTTCCGGCGCTGCGCGGCGGTCTCCACCGTCTGCCCGGACCTGGTCCGTTTATTGTCGTAATCCAGCCGCATCACGTTGGGATAAATGGCCCGCAGCCGCCCGATTGCCTCCAGTATATCCTCCTCGTCCGTCAGTGTGATATGCAGATAATCCTCCACCGCGGTTTCCTGGTAAAATGCCCTGCTTGTCAGCTCTTCATAGCTCCCTCGAATCTCCCGAAGGTCCCGCAGCGGAGTAAGCGGCAGCGTTTCCACCTCCACATTTCCCTTCTCCTCCAGCCGGACAATGGTCATTGACTTTTTATGTCCCGCCTCGGAAAACGAATACTTCAGCGGCGTGCCGCAGTAGCGCAGGTTCGGCCCCGCCTTCTGAGGCCCATGGATATGCCCAAGGGCCACGTAGTCGAATCCGTCGAAGGCATCCGCCGCCACCTGATCCAGGCCGCCCACGGACAATTCCTCCGACTCGCACGAGGTTGCCCCGGCCACGAACTGGTGCGCCACCAGCACATTGCGCGCATTCGGGCAAAACGCCTCCCCCGACCGGATCTGCTCCAGCGCAAACCGCACCGCGCCGTCGTAGCTCTCGATCTCCGCCTCAGGGAAACACCGACGCACCGACGCGGGTTTGAGAAACGGCAGGAGATACACAAACACGCTGCCGTGCCGGTCCCTCAGCTCCACCGGGCTCACCTTCCCGTCGTACACCGGCGCCACAAACACCTTCCTGCTGCTCATCAGCCTTCCCCCAAAGGACAGGCGCTCCGGGCTGTCGTGGTTGCCGCTGATCACAAACACCGGCCGTTCCATATCCGCCATCTGCGTCAGAAACCAGTCGAACAGCCGCACCGCCTCCGCCGGGGGCACCGGCTTGTCGTAGACGTCCCCTGCGATGATCACTCCGTCCGGCTCCTCCCGACTGATCATCCCGATTATTTCCTTTAATATATACTCCTGGTCCTCCAGCATGGAAAACTCGTTCACCCGTTTTCCGATATGCAGGTCCGAAAGATGAATCAACTTCATATGCAATCACTCCTGTCCGTCTGCCATTCACCCTCCCATCATACCATGCAGCCCCCGTTCATTACAAGGCCAATCCCCTCCACGGCGCTTGATGGAAGCCCCTCTGTTACTGTTCACAGGTAACGCCCCACTTTTCCTGCAATTTTTCTGGCCTCTCTTTAGAAAACCCCCGTTTCTTCTTTAGAATATCTTTGCCTCCCGTTCACATTCCCGTAAAATTTTTGCCATATTTTGTTAACAGAGAGTATTTTCCGTCCGGCATGTCCTTTGACGGCTCAATATAACCGTGATCCAAGGAGGTTTCACTATGAAAAAAGCATTGTTCCTCGTTCCCCTGCTGGCCCTGTTTCTAAACGCCTGCTCCTCATCCTCCAGCTACTTCTCCACCTTCACCGCCGAAGGTTCGAAGTCTCAATACAAACAGACCGGAACCGTTCACATAAAAGACGACGAAAATGCCGTTTCCCTCTACGTGAACGCGGCTTCCCCCGCCGCCATCACCCTCACCGGCAAACTGTCCAACAGCTCTGGCGATCCCTCCCTGATCTGCCAGTACCCCGACGGCACCATGTATTTGATCGCAGACAGCCGGACTACGTCTCTGGACACCAAAATCCCGCTGCAGGCCGGATTAAACCGGATCCGCTTCGACGGTTCCGACTCCGTCCTGGACTTCGAACTGGTCTACACGGGCTTAAATTCGCCTGAAATCCTCGGTTATGGCCAGTCCCAGTCGGAGGCCGAGACCGTCCCGTCGGACGCCCCTTCAATCTCAGGCTCGATTTCCGGCTCTCCGGATGCAGAGCTGCACAGCTCCGCCTCCAACCTGTTCACCAAGGTTTCCCAGCCGGCTGCTCTTCTGGAATTTCAGTTGGAAAAAGAGACGGACATCACCGTATTCGTGGCCGCCGACCTGCGCAACAACAGTTCCGGGCGCTTTAAAGCCGGTGTCTTTGACGTCACCCTCAAAGGCGACAACTACCCGGACACCGAGATCATCCACCACGCCACCGCGGACAGCTCCTGGGGCGACTTTCTCTGGACTGACCACAACCTGGCAAAGCTCACCCTTCCCAAAGGCAGTTACCAGCTGATTTTAAGCGAGGTCAGCGGTAAAAACTATGCGCTCCGCCTGGATACCGCCGTATACCCCACGGCCACGCCCCAGTGACCGTGGACCGGCGGCAGCACGCAGGCAGGCGCTGCTTTCCTCCACTCCCGCCTCTCTCCTGTACATGCTTGAGCCGTTCCATTTCTCCACGGCCTGCCCCTAACTCGTTTCCCTATTTTCTCAAGCTCATGTCCCCATGTAATTCCATCTTATCGTCCAACCTTTCCCCATTATCCCACCTTATATCTGATAATTCTTAACTTTCTTCGAATAATTCTGTCGAATTTTGAAATTCTATTTCTCTTTTTTCCAACATATGGTACAATAAGTCCAACAACATTAACAATTATTTAACAATGGAAAGGAGTTCCTATGTTTGACTTCAATCTTATCATCACCGCGCTTCCTATTGTATTAGCGGTCATTGTGGTGCTTGTCATCATCACACAGGGTTATGTAAAGGCTCCGCCGGATCACGCGTTTATCATCTCGGGCCTGCGCAAAACTCCGCGTGTGCTCATCGGACGCGCCGGGATCAAGATCCCCTTCTTCGAGCAGCTGGATAAACTGTATCTGGGGCAGATCACGGTGGACATCAAGACCGACGAGTACATCCCCACCAACGACTTTATCAACGTCATGGTGGACGCTGTGGCCAAAGTGAGAGTTGCGGACGACGAGGAGCGGATGAAGCTGGCCATGCGGAACTTCCTGAACAAAGAGCCTGCCAGAATCGCCTCCGACCTTCAGGACTCCCTTCAAGGCAACATGCGTGAGATCATCGGCACCCTGACGCTGCGGGCCATCAACACGGACCGCGACTCGTTCTCCGACCAGGTAATGACAAAAGCCTCCAAAGACATGGAAAAACTGGGCATCGACATCCTCTCCTGCAACATCCAGAACGTGACGGATGAGCACGGGTTGATCCAAGATTTAGGTATGGACAATACCTCCAAGATCCGCAAGGACGCTTCCATCGCCAAGGCCGAGGCGGAGCGCGATATCGCCATCGCCCAGGCCGCAGCCGACAACGCGGCCAACGACGCCCGGGTAATCGCCGAGACGGAGATCGCCCAGAAGAACAACGAGCTGGCCATCAAGAAAGCGGAGCTGATGAAGGCATCCGACACCAAGAAGGCCGAGGCGGACGCCGCCTATGAGATCCAGAAACAGGAGCAGGAGCGGACCATCCAGACCGCCACGGTCAATGCCCAGATCGCCCGCGCCGAGCGCGAAGCCGAACTGCGCAAGCAGGAAGTTGCAGTTCAGCAGCAGGCCCTGGAAGCCGAGATCAACAAGAAAGCCGACGCCGACCGCTACGCCATCGAGCAGGCCGCAGCAGCCGGTCTGACCAAACGGCAGCGCGAGGCCGAGGCTAAAAAGTACGAGCAGGAGCAGGAAGCCCTGGCCAAGAAGGCCCTGGCAGAAGCCCAGAAATACTCCATGCTTCAGGAGGCCGAGGGTATCCGCGCCAAAGGCGAGGCCGAAGCCTCGGCGATCCGCGCCAAGGCTCTGGCGGAGGCCGAAGGTATGGAGAAGAAGGCCGAGGCTTACCAGAAGTACAACAAAGCGGCTATGGCCGAGATGATGATCAACGTGCTGCCTGATATCGCCGGAAAGATCGCGGAGCCTCTGGCCGCCATCGACAAGATCACCATCATCGGCGGAAACGGCGACACGGACAACGGCGTGAGCACCATAGCGGGAAACGTACCTGTGGTCATGGCAAAGCTCTTTGAGTCCATGAAGGAAACCACCGGAGTGGATCTGGCCGAGATCATGAAAGCCGATACATACGACGCCAAGGTCACCCGGAACGTGAACCTGACCGGCGCGCCCGACATTATCCTGGGCAGCGAAGCAGGGCAGAATGCTTCCGGCGCGGATCAGACGCAGCCGTAGAACAGAAGCAACCGCACGGGCGGCAGACTTATCCTCTGCCGCCCGTGTTTTTTGCCGCTTCCGTCCTGCTCCGGCCTGGGCGGCGCATCGGGCTTTGGAATCATTCCCAGGCTTACCTGTAATGCCTCCATTAAAAAGGAAACCTCTCACTAATTTTCTTTCTGGCCAAATCCCGGCTCCTATGCTAAACTATCCCCGAGGTGACAAACAAATGAATCCAATGAATCTATTACAATTAAAACCGGCCTGGGACCAGTTCCGGTCAAACCATCCGAAGCTGATCCAATTTATCAAAGCATCCGCCCGGGAGGACGTGATGGACGAGGGCACGCTGATCGAGATCAACATCAAGACCAGCGCCGGGAAATCCCTCTCCTCCAACATCCGCGTCCGCCAGTCCGACCTGGAATTTCTGCGGGCGCTGAAGGATATCGCACAAGACTGAGGCGGCGGCCGTAAACTTCCGCCGCACGGCGCTCTGCGCCACGCGCAAAAAAGCCCCCGCCGCAGAGAGACGGACGCCGCACGGCGTCTTCCCTCTGCCAGGGACTTTTTTGTTAAAAATGCTTCTCCGGAACCGCCACGCTTCACGGCCCCTGGGCGAGACCGGACCGCCGCATTGCCAAAGGCGTCTGCAGCGCCCACAATTCCGGCCCCGTCAGGGCCCGCCGCGTTGCAACGTCTGCCTCCTATTTCAGATTGATCCCGGTGATGGACGGCTGGCCGTCCACGTTATTAAAAATAATATTGTTCTCATTTCCCATGATCACGCCTGCACCGAACTGCTCCAGCGTAGCAGGGTCGGTTTCCGCGATCTCCTTTAACATGCTCTCGGTAAACAGCTTGGCCGTATCCAGGGCGATAAACGCCTCCTTGTTGTCAATCTCGGAGCCCTCTCCCTCGCTGAGGGAAACGTACACCGGGTACGCGCAGAGATCCGCTAACGCTTTGATGTCCTTGTCCGCAACAGCCTTCTGCACCTTTCCGGCAAAGGTCTTGATCTCCTCTGCAGTCAGATCCTCCGCCTGTTCGGAGACGTCGTCGGCCTCGTCGCCGGTGTTGACGGTTTCATCCGCGGTGTCACCGGCAGCTTTGCTCTCCTCACCGGCAACGGACCCGGACTCGCCTTCCGCCGCGGTGGTGCCGCTCCCGGCCTCGGTTGTTCCGGCCTGGCTTTTAGGCGCAGCCGTGTCGGAAGCCGCCTCCGCGGTCGTCTCCACCGCCACCGTTGTTGCGGTTGTATCCTTACTTCCACAGGCGGTGATCGCCACCGCCGCCATCATTGCAGTTCCCAAAATAACCCATTTCTTTTTCATAATTCGAACATCTCCTCTTTTTTCAAAATCAAACTTCACAGTGGTTTGCAAGCCGCTATTGCCGCTCCCCGTTCCGAAACCCTGCGGCCTTCCGGGGGAGCCGGCCCGCTCTATAATTCACGCCGCGTCCGGCGATACATACTAAAATAGGAGGCCATGACCCAAAAGTCAAGACCTCCTGTCCACAATTAAGCTTCTCTTAAACGAACCTTAAAAATATGACGTTTTTGTTGCCAAAAATTTCATAATTTCCGATGCAACTTTTTAGAATCATAAAAATACCGGCCTCTCCAACAGCGCGGCCACCACCCCGGCCGGGGACCGCTCCTCCACCTGAATCGTCAGCTCCGGCTCGTTGATGTGCTCCAGATAATGGGCGTCGGAGTTGCTGATGATCCGGCAGCTCTCCAGGTACGGATTGTCCCGCTTCAGCCCGTGGAGCTTCTTCAAATCCTTCACCTCCGCCGTGGTAAACCGGCTGTCCGGCGGGATAAAGCCCAGGTTGGCGATCAGGCTGTTGGCCGTCTTGTCGATGTGGGCCGGGAACATGACCCCGTCGTAGCCCCGCACCAGCTCCCACACCCCGTCGAAGGATATCTCCGTGGCGTTGATCAGCAGGTTGGGCTCCGTGCCGCAGACCTGATCCGCCAGGTCGTATAGTTCCTGTTTTCCAAATATTTCCTCTTTGTTTGGAAACTTGATCAGCCGATCATACACATACCGGTCAAACTCCAAAGCCGCCTCCAGCGTCGGGAACAGGCAGACCGCGTGGACCTCCTCCGAGGTGTTGATCTCCATGCCCGGCACCGCCAGCACGCCGTATTCCTCAGCCGCGGCCAGAAAGGCCGGGCAGTTGCGGCAGGAGTTGTGGTCGGTGAGCGCCACCACGTCCAGCCCCTTAAGCGCCGCCATACCGGCGATATTGGCGGGCGTCATGTCGTCGTCCCCGCAGGGGGACAGGCAGGAGTGGATGTGCAGGTCGTAGGTCAGATTCATCATCCCAGCAGCCCATGAACCGCCAGCGCCGCCTCAAAGATGGGCAGCTCCGTGGCCAGCACGGTGATCCCCTGCTCCACGGCCTTCTTCGCCGCCACCTCGTCCAGGGCCGCGCCCTCGGCCAGAATCACGCAGGCCGCTTCCGTCAGCGTCGCCACGGCCAGCGTGTTCATATTCCCCATCACCGTCACCCAGGCGCAGCCCGCCGGCGCCTTGCCCATGGCGATGCTGAGCAGATCGCAGCAGAAGGGCTTCGTAATCTCCCGCTCCGGCTCGTCGCCCAGGTTCACCACCCGAAACAGCTCCCTATTCACCAAATCCTGTACGGTCATCCTTCTCATCCTCTTTCTTGTCCAGCAGGGACATCTCGTCGGAAATCCGCTGCAGATATTCCTTGATCAGGTTCAGCGTCTCCTTGCCGCCCTTGTTCTCCTCCAAATCGTCGGCCAGCCCGGAAATCTCCCCGGACAGCTTGTGCAGATTTTCCCGCAGATAATACACGCAGTCCCGCTCGCTGGCATTTCCCCGCACAATATCCTCGGCCAGGGCCTTGCAGGTGGGCGCGCCGCAGGAACCGCAGTCTAAACCCGGGAACTTCTTCACCAGCCGCTCCACCTGGTTCAGCCGTGAAAAGCTCTCCATCAGATTGCCGCCCAGGCTGAACACCGGCTCGTACTGGACCCCGGTGGTCCAGCGGATCATATCCTCCGGGTTGTCGTCCATGTGGCTTCTGGCCACGGGCATGTACTTGCGCAGCCGTTTCAGCTTCACCTCCGCCACGTAGGGGTTCTCCACCGTCAGCACGCCGCCCACGCAGCCGCCGTTGCAGGCGTTGAGCTCCACGAACCGCAGGTTGGTGAACTTCTGGTCCTCCATGTCCTCCAGCACCCGGATCACGTTCTCGATGCCGTCCGCCGCCAGGTAACTTTCCGTGAACAGCCCGCTGGCCTCGCCGCCGCTGTGGCCCCAGCTGATGCCGATCTTGCCCGCGGTGCCGATCTGGGGGTAGTCCTCCTGGGAGCCCACCGCCTTCATGCAGGCCAGAAGCTTGGGGTATACGTCCTTGATGGCCAGCACCTTGTCCACCTCGCTCTTCTCCGTGCCCAGTGGGGCCTTGGCGTAGGTCACCTTGGAGGGACAGGGGGAAATGAACATGATGCCGATCTTTTCCCTTGGAAGCCCGGTCTGCTCCATGGCCCGGCGGGCCGCAAGGACCGCCGCAACCTCTACCGGCGGGTTTAAGGGCAGCAGGTGGGGGATCAGGTTGGGAAAACGGACCCGGATCAGGCGCACCACCGACGGGCAGGCCGTGCTGATCAGTGGAATCTGCCCCTCGTGCTCGGATATGTATTGTCTGGTAGCCTCGCTGACCAGCTCCGCAGCAGCTCCAACCTCGAACACGTCGTCGAATCCCATACGGATCAGTGCGTTCAGCACAATATTTACGTCGTCCAGATTGTTGAACTGGCTGTAGAGCGAGGGGGCGGGCAGGGCCACCGTGTACTCGTACTGGCGCATTACGTCCAGCTTGTCGTAGGTGGCGTGCTTGGCGTGATGGGGACAGACCCGGATACACTCGCCGCAGTCGATGCAGAATTTATTGTTGATGCTGGCCTTACCACCCCTCACCCTGATGGCCTCGGTGGGACACCGCTTGATGCAGTTGATGCAGCCCTTGCACAGGGCCTCATCCAGCCTTACGGAATGATAAAACTTATCCATTTAATCGCCTCAAATCTTTACTGTCATTGTGATGGTGGTGCCTTCCCCCAGACGGGTGTCGATCTCCATCTGATCGGAATACTTTTTCATGTTGGGCAGACCCATGCCCGCGCCAAATCCCAGGGACCGGATCTCGTCCGGCGCGGTGGAATACCCGGCCTGCATGGCCAGCTCCACGTCCGGGATACCGGGGCCAACGTCCGCCAGCACCATGCGGATCTGCTCCGTGGTGATCTCCACCGTGATCTCCCCGCCTTTGGCGTGAATCACCATGTTGATCTCGCCCTCGTACATGGCGATGGCCACCTTGCGAATCGCGTCCGGGCTCACGCCCATCTGTTTGAGCTTGCGCTTCACGTCGCTGCTGGCCTCGCCGGCTCTGGTAAAATCGTCCGGTGAAATGTGATAGGTTAAAATGATCGCGTCATCCATAATTGTTCCCTTCATTCATCAATCGTCGTTCTGTCACCCGAAACGGCGGCCCGCCTCAGGCGAATCCCGGAATATCAGATCGCCCCGGAGTGGAGCCCCGCCGAGTAGAGCATGCCGCAGGCGGAAAACATGCGGTGGCCGGTGGCCATCACGATGAGCCCCCGCTCCTCGGCCATCTCCAGCATGGCCTCGTCCGGCTTCTTGCCGCGGACAAAGATCAGGCAGACAATGTCCAGCATCTCCGCCGTGCGGATCACCTGCGCGTTGCACAGGCCCGTCAGAAGGATGGAGTGATCCTTGGAAAACGCCAGCACGTCGCTCATCATATCCGAGCCGCAGGCCGACCGGACCTCCCGGTCCAGATGATCCTCCCCCACCAATACCCTTGCGCCTAAAATGTCCCTTACCTCTCTGACTGTCATACGTTCCTCTCCCTCTTAATAGTCTGGACTTTCCTCTATATTCCGCCCGCCAGTTTTTCCCGGGGCGTGAAGATAGTTCAATGGTTTAACAATCTTGCCGCTTCCGGCATGAAAATACCGGATTTTATTCCAGATATTCCCTCCGGAAGTCCGTCTCTCACGAACGTAGTGTCCGTCTCACGCGGTCTTTCCATGTATTGGATTTAATACAATATAGTCTACCATCCATTCTATCGAATTTCAACAGGTTTCCCGGCCTTTTTCCCCATAATTATCGTTAGATTTTTCACAGTAACGGTGGATTTTTTTTTCATTTTATGCTAAAATACTGGTACATTGCACAATGTACAACTAGTGAGGAGGTTTAATTAAAGATGGCTTGCAAAAAACAAACCGTTCCTTTTGCAGGAACACCTGAGCAGGAAGCGCAGCTGAAAGCTGTGATCGCCGAGCTCAAAGATCAGCCTGGTTCCCTGATGCCGGTTATGCAGAAGGCCCAGGACATTTATGGTTATCTTCCCATCGAAGTACAGACCATGATATCCGACGAAATGGGTATTCCGCTGGAAAAAGTCTACGGAGTATCCACATTTTATGCCCAGTTCGCTTTACAGCCCAAGGGCAAATACAAGATATCCGTCTGTCTCGGTACGGCCTGTTACGTAAAAGGCTCCGGAGATATCTTCAGCAAACTGGAAGAATTGCTGGGCATCACCAATGGTGAGTGCACGGCAGATGGCAAATTCTCCCTGGATTCCTGTCGATGCGTCGGCGCCTGCGGACTGGCACCCGTTATGATGATCAACGGCGAAGTGTACGGCCGGCTGACCGTGGACGATGTCCCCGGCATTTTAGCCAAGTACAACTAAGCCTATGATGACAGAAATTTCGTTAAATGTACTGGACGTGGCGGAAAACTCCACGCGGGCGGGCGCTTCCCTCGTCACCATCGAGGTAAATGTCAGCCACCCGGATGATACGCTGACCGTTGTCATTAAGGACGACGGCTGCGGAATGACCGAAGAGCAGGTCCAAAGGGTAATCGACCCGTTCTTCACCACCCGCACCACCCGCAAGGTCGGTCTCGGGGTACCGTTTTTCAAGCTCGCCGCGGAGAGCACCGGCGGACACTTCCATATTGAATCGGAACCCGGAGTGGGAACTACTGTGACAGCTGTCTTCGGGCTGTCCCACATTGACCGCATGCCTTTGGGAGATATCACGAGCACCATCCACAATCTGATCGTATATCATCCGGACACGGACTTTATCTACATATACCGCTACGATGGCGCGGAATTTACGCTGGACACCCGCGAGATGCGGGAGATCCTGGGCGGAATCCCCTTAAACACGCCTGAGGTCGCCGGTTACATTTTGGAATATCTGACGGAGAACAAACAGGAAACAGACCATGGCGCGGTTATTTGAGCGCCCATTCCCAAAGGAGGATAATCAGACATGAAAACTCTTGCTGAATTACAGGCAATCAGAGAGAAAATGCAGAGCCAGGTTAACCTGCGCGCCGAGGACCACAACCACATCCGCGTGGTGGTGGGTATGGCTACCTGCGGCATCGCGGCAGGCGCAAGGCCGGTTCTGAATACACTGGCACAGGAGGTTCAGACCAGAGGCCTGACCGACAAGATTTCCGTTACCCAGACTGGATGTATCGGCTTATGCCAGTACGAGCCCATCGTTGAGGTCATGGAGCCCGGGAAAGACAAAGTTACCTACGTTAAAATGAACGCCGACAAAGCCGTGGAAATTGTTGAGCGCCACCTGATCGGCGGCCATGTGGTGGAGAAATACACCATGAGCGCCGCGGGACTTAAATAAAAGGAGGGAAGCACCATGTATCGTTCACACGTGTTAGTCTGCGGTGGTACCGGATGTACTTCCTCCGGAAGCCCGCAGATCATGGAAGCATTAAATTATGAAATCAAGAAACAGGGACTGGAGGACGAAGTGGCGGTGGTCGAGACCGGATGCCACGGACTCTGCGCCTTAGGCCCCATTATGATCGTTTACCCGGACGCCACCTTCTATTCCATGGTTCAGCCCGGAGATATCCCGGAGATCGTGTCCGAGCACCTGTTAAAGGGCCGCGTTGTGACCCGCCTGCTGTACCAGGAGACCGTAAGCCCCACCGGCAGCATCAAGGCCCTGGCCGACACGGATTTCTACAAGAAGCAGCACCGCATCGCCCTGCGCAACTGCGGCGTGATCAACCCCGAGGACATCGAGGAGTACATAGGCACCGGCGGCTACCAGGCCCTGGGTAAGGTTCTGACCGAGATGACCCCCGACCAGGTCATTCAGACTCTGCTGGACGCAGGCCTTCGCGGACGCGGCGGCGCTGGCTTCCCCACCGGCTTAAAGTGGAAGCTGTGCAAACAGAACGACGCGGATCAGAAGTACGTCTGCTGTAACGCCGACGAGGGCGACCCCGGCGCGTTCATGGACCGTTCCGTGCTGGAGGGCGACCCCCACGCGCTGCTGGAAGCCATGGCCATCGCAGGCTACGCAATCGGCTCCAACCAGGGCTACGTCTACGTGCGTGCGGAGTACCCCATCGCTGTGGACCGTCTGACCATCGCCATCAACCAGGCCCGTGAGATGGAACTGCTTGGCAAAAACATTTTCGGAACCGGATTTGACTTTGACGTGGATATCCGCCTGGGCGCAGGCGCATTCGTCTGCGGCGAGGAGACCGCTCTGATGACCTCCATCGAGGGCAAGCGCGGCGAGCCCAGACCCAGACCTCCGTTCCCGGCTCAGAAGGGCCTGTTCGGAAAGCCCAGTATCTTAAACAACGTTGAGACCTACGCCAACATCCCGCAGATCATCTTAAACGGCCCCGAGTGGTTCGCCTCCATGGGTACCGAGAAGTCCAAGGGCACCAAGGTGTTCGCTCTGGGCGGCAAGATCAACAACACCGGCCTGGTGGAGGTTCCCATGGGCACCACCCTGCGCACGGTTGTGGACGAGATCGGCGGCGGCATCCCCGGCGGCAAGAAGTTCAAGGCGGCCCAGACCGGCGGACCTTCCGGCGGATGTATCCCGGCTGAGCACTTCGACATCCCCATCGATTACGACAACCTGTTGGCCATCGGCTCCATGATGGGTTCCGGCGGTCTGATCGTAATGGACGAGGACGACTGTATGGTGGATATCGCCAAGTTCTTCCTGGAGTTCACCGTGGAGGAGTCCTGCGGCAAATGTACCGCCTGCCGCATCGGCACCAAGCGTATGCTGGAAATTCTGGAAAAAATTACCAAGGGCACAGCTCAGATGGAAGACCTGGATAAGCTGGAAGAGCTCTGCTACTATGTAAAGGCCAACTCCCTGTGTGGTCTGGGCCAGACCGCACCCAACCCCGTACTGTCCACCCTTCATTTCTTCCGCGACGAGTATGAGGCACATATCAAGGAAAAACGCTGTCCGGCAGGCGTATGTAAGGCGCTTCTGTCTTATGTCATCGACCGCGACAAGTGCCGTGGATGTACCCTGTGCGCGCGTACCTGCCCGGCAGGCGCGATTGTCGGCAGCGTGAAGAATCCGCACGTGATTGATCTCAACAAGTGTATCAAGTGCGGCGCTTGTATGGAGAAATGTAAGTTCGGCGCAATCTACAAGAAATAATACGGGAGGGAATAGACGATGGAGACAATTAATCTTAAAATCAACGGCATTGAAGTCGCCGCTCCCAAGGGTTCCACAATCCTGGAGGCAGCAAGACTGGCGCATATCGAGATCCCTACTCTGTGTTTCTTAAAGGAGATCAACGAGATCGGCGCCTGCCGTATCTGTATTGTAGAGTTAAAAAATGGCAAACTGGTAACTTCCTGCGTATATCCGGTTGAGGAAGGCATGGAAGTATTCACCAATACACCCAAGGTTCTGGATTCCAGAAAGAAGACCTTACAGCTTCTGTTATCCAACCACAACCGTTCCTGCTTATCCTGCGTGCGCAGCGGACACTGCGAGCTGCAGGAGCTGGCTCACGAGCTGGGCGTTGAGGATGAGGCTTACTACGACGGCGAGATCACCCCGTCCGAGATCGACACCACCGCGGCCCACATGATCCGCGACAACAGCAAGTGTATCCTCTGCCGCCGCTGCGTGGCCGTATGTGACAACGTACAGGGCATCGGCGTCATCGGAGCCAACCACCGTGGCTTCAAGACCAGCATCGGTTCCGCCTTTGAGATGGGCCTGGGAGAGACCTCCTGCGTATCCTGCGGACAGTGTATCGCGGTCTGCCCCACCGGCGCTTTGACCGAGAAGGACTACACCGGCGATGTATTCGCCGCAATCGCAGATCCCAAGAAGCACGTGATCGTGCAGACCGCTCCCGCGGTGCGCGCTGGTTTAGGCGAGGAGTTTGGCCTTCCCATCGGCACCAACGTGGAGGGCAAGATGGCCGCAGCTCTGCGCCGTCTTGGATTTGACAAAGTATTTGACACTGATTTCTCCGCGGACCTCACCATCATGGAGGAGGCCCACGAGTTTATCGACCGCGTACAGAACGGCGGCGTGCTGCCCTTAATCACCTCCTGCTCACCGGGCTGGGTAAAATACTGCGAGCACTATTTCCCGGATATGACCGAGAACCTGTCCTCCTGTAAGTCCCCGCAGCAGATGTTCGGCGCCATCGCCAAGTCCTACTACGCGGAGAAGATGGGAATTGATCCCAAGGATATCGTCAGCGTCAGCGTGATGCCCTGTACGGCCAAGAAGTTCGAGATCGGCCGCGAGGACGAGGCTGCCAACGGCGTGCCGGACGTGGACATTTCCATCACCACCAGGGAGCTGGCCCGCATGATCAAGAAGGCCGGCATCAAGTTCCTGTCCCTGCCGGATGAGAAGTTCGACGATCCGCTTGGCATCGGCACCGGCGCAGGCGTGATCTTCGGCGCAACGGGCGGCGTTATGGAAGCGGCCTTAAGAACCGCTGTTGAGACCCTGACCGGCGAGGAACTGCCCAAGCTCGACTTCACGGAAGTCCGCGGCACCGCAGGCATCAAAGAAGCCACCTACAACGTGGCTGGCATGGACGTGAAGATCGCGGTTGCCTCCGGCCTTGGCAACGCCAAGACTCTGCTGGAGAAGGTGAAATCCGGCGAGGCCGACTACCACTTTATCGAGATCATGGGATGTCCCGGCGGCTGTGTCAACGGCGGCGGACAGCCCCAGCAGCCCGGCTACGTGCGCAACACCACGGACATCCGCGCGCTGCGCGCCAAGGTTCTGTACGACTCGGATGTGGCCAACCCCATCCGCAAGTCCCACGAGAACCCCGCCATCAAGGAGCTCTACGCCACTTACCTGGGCGAGCCCGGAAGCGAGAAGGCGCACCACCTGCTTCACACCTCCTACGTGAAGAGGACCATCAATCAGCATTAATCCGTTTTTTGCAAGCACATAAAACAGCGAGGGCAGGGATTTCTCCCTGTCCTCGCTGTTTTTATGCGATGGTATCGCCGGTTCCGCCCTATTCCGCCAGAGCGGCGGCAAACCGTTCCTCGTCCAGAATATAAAATCGATGCGCTTCATACTTTACCAGCCCCTCATCCCGGCACTGGGCAAGGATACGATTTAAGCTGCGAAGGGGAGTGCATACCTCATTCATAAGCTGTTCTTTTGTCAAAACGCCCAGGCTCCCCAGCTGTTTATGACGGTACAGACAGTGCAGGACACGGCTTTTTAAGTCCATGGAAGCGCTCTGAATATAATGATCTGAATTCTCCGCGATCTTTAACGCCATCTGACGCAGCAGAAACTCGCTGAACCGATGGTCCTCCCTCATCCAGATTTCCACACCCCTTCTGGGGATTCTGACCACTTTGCACGGATTAACCGCCGAGACCCCCAGCGTGGTCCGGCTTTCACAAAACAACTCCACCTCGCCGAAACAGCCGTCTTTTTCATATCGATATAAGGAAATAAACATTCCATTTAATGTATAGATATAAACTTCCGCCGTACCTTCAAGCAAGAGAAACAGAGACGAATTCTGTTCGTCCGGTTGAAGGATACCGCTCCCCTTTGGGTATGTCCTGATATCAAAATAGGGTAGGACCTGTTTCGGCGCACTCTTTATCAATTCATGAACATCCATCTTTTTGTCACCTCTATGGTCATATGACCTATATTTCTCAATTACCCCTGACCTATAATGATACTATCATAAAAAAAGGAGCTTGAATATGAGAAAATTAATCATTGACACAGATTGTGGCAGCGATGACGCCGTAGCCCTGATCATGGCGTTAAAATCCAGGGAAATATCAGTGGAAGCCATAACCACCGTGGGCGGAAATGTTCCGGTGGAACTGGCTACCCAAAACGCGCTGATGACAATGGAGATTACCGGAGCGCAGATGCCGCCTTTATACGCCGGGGCTGCAAGGCCGTTGTTTCGCGACCTCGTTACAGCGGTAAACGTACATGGCGAGGACGGCATGGGTGATTTAGGGCTGATCCATCCCGCGGGAAGGGCAGAGACGGAACATGCCGCAGATGCCATTCTCCGAATTGTAAAGACCTACCCGGATGAAGTCGAAATTGTAACCATCGGCCCTGTGACGAACATTGCCCTGGCTATTATGAAGGACCCTGCAGCCATGAAGCGGGTAAAGCATATTTACAGCATGGGAACCACCGGCTTTGGGCCAGGCAACTGTACTCCCGTCTCAGAATTTAATATTTACGTTGACGCGGAGGCATTCCATCGCATGATTACGGCCGGAATCCCTGTTACCATTGTCGGTTTTGACTTATGCCTGGGGGATTCAGTTCTGACAAAGGAAGATATGGAAATGCTGATGAACAGCCGGAAAGAAGAGGCTGTATTTTCGGTAAAATGCAACCGCCTGCTGGCAGAATACAATTTAGCCGCCCATAACCAGTATTTCGTGGACCTCCCGGACGCGGTGGCAATGGCTGTCGCGCTGTGGGACGATATCGCAATCGAAAAAAAGGCGTGCTACGCACATGTCTGCCTGAAGGAGGAGGCGGCTTATGGACAGGTTATTTTCAACGACGGCTCAAAGCTGGCCATCCAGGAAGGCTTCGGGGAACACGCACCCAATGTGGAGGTGTGCACGAAGCTCAATAATGCGCTTTATAAAAAGAGATTGTTGTCGTTACTCATGGAAGAAAACACCTGCTACACGGTCTGAAAATGTTATTGTAAGGCTTCCATGGACCCGTTGTAATTAGCCTGTTAATCTGGTACTTTTTATGGTATGATGAACATGAAATGCATTTGTTGTCCGAAAGGAGGCGCCGGTTACATGGCTTTGAAAAAGAAATTGCCAATCGGTAATGATGAGTTCCGCGAGGTGCGGGAGCTGGACTATTACTATGTAGATAAATCGCTGATGATTCAGGAATTCATTGAAATGGGTGATAAGGTGGCGCTCATCGCCCGGCCGCGCCGGTTCGGAAAAACCCTTAATTTGACAATGGTGAGGGAGTTTTTCGATATTACGGCAGACAGCCGGCCGCTGTTTGAGGGGCTTGCCATCATGGATACGCCCTGCGCCTCGCAAATGAATACCTTGCCGGTTATATATCTGACGTTTAAAAATTGCAGGGGCGTAACCGTGGAGGAACTGATTTTTACGTTAAAGCGGGAGCTGCTGCGGGAATATCTGCGGTATGCCGGTATCGTGGAAACGCTGCCTGAGGGTTCATTTGAGCGGGAAAATTTTTATGAGATTCTGGACACGCTGAAGGACAAGAGTTCATCCTATATCTATCTGACAAACTGCCTGGTTGACCTGACATCCATCGCGGCGGCTTGTTTTAAAGAAAAGCCCATTATGCTGATTGACGAATATGACCAGCCCATTATGAGCAGCTATGAGTATGGCTACCACGACGAACTGGGGGCGTTTTTTTCCACGTTTTACGGCTCCGCCATGAAGGGGAATTCGAACCTCAGGCAAGCGCTCCTGACGGGAATTCAGAGAGTTGCCAAGGAGAGCATTTTTTCACAATTTAATAATCCCCAAATTTATACTGTGATTGACCGCGAGTACGCGCCTTACTTTGGCATGACTCCTTCGGAAGTGAGTCAACTCCTGAGGGAATACGGATTGGAGCTGACCGATGAAGTCAGGAAAATGTATGATGGATATCTGATCGGCGGGTACGAGGTGTACAATCCTTGGTCCGTTTTAAATTATGCGAAGCGGGGAAGCCTGGAAAATTATTGGGTGAAAACCTCGTCCAACTTTCTGGTGCGCAAAGCCCTGTCCCACGCGGACAAAAACTTTTGGGATCGGTTCGATGAGCTTGCAGCGGGTAAACCTGCCACCGTCTGGCTGACATTGGACACTTCCTTTGTGGAACGGGAAAGCAATTACAGCCTGTGGGGATTGCTGGCCAATGCGGGGTATATTACGGTGGTCCAGCGGCTCGATTCAAATTCCGCAGTGGTGCGCATTCCCAATGATGAAGTGATGGCGGAGTTTCAGATGCTGGTTACAGAAATTGCTGGGATCGACGGGCAGGATTTAAACCGGATGATGTCCTGTCTGATTCAGGGAGATATGGACACCTTCTTTTCTCTGTACAAAGATATTGTAATCTCCTGCACCAGTTATATGGATGCCAGGGAAAATGCCTACCATATGCTGTTTTTAGGTATGTGCATCACGTTGCGCGGGAAATATGAGGTGACCAGTAACCTAGAAGCCGGATACGGGTGGAGTGATATTACCCTACGAGCTTTGATACCGGAAAAGCCCAATATCATTGTTGAATTTAAGCAGGGAGAAGATATTGAAAGCCTGGCTGAGCAGGCGCTGCGACAGATTATGGAGCAGAAATACTATCATGGATTGAAGGGAAAAACAATCTGTGTCGGCCTGGCTCATGATAAGAAAAGATGTCATATTGATCACAACATGATTGAAATTTAAGGTATTTCCAGCCTGCGGGTGATCTGTCATCTGCCAGGCAGCACTTGGACTTCCTGAAGAAAAGGCGGCGAACCCGGACCTAACCTCCGTTTTCGCCGCCTTTTTCATCTGATCAAATCTCCGTTACCCAGATTTTTACTGTTTTTCCGCGTCCACCAGCTGGTTATACTTCCCTCTCCCCACATAATGGGTATGCAGCAGATGGTGGGCCAGATGCCCATTGGGTTCGCCCAGCCATTCCCCGTACAGTTTCATCAGATCCGGGTTCTCGTGGGATTTGCGCAGAACCTTGCGCTCGTCCTCGCTGTAAAGCGCCCTGGCCCGCTTCTCGCGGTAATTCTCCTCCGTGCACCGGGGCTGGCCGCCGCCGTTGATACAGCCGCCCGGGCAGCCCATCACTTCGATAAAATGGTAGGGCGACGTGCCCTCGGCCACTTCCTTCATCAGCATGGAAGCGCCTTCCAGTCCGCTGGTTACGGCGATGTTCACCGTGACGCCCTTCAGATGTTCATAGGCGGGCAGGGTGTTCTCAATGGTGATGGACGCGGTTTTTACCTGCTCTAATCCCACGATAGGGGTCACGTGGAGCTGTTCAAAGGGCAGCTCCGATCCGGTCACCACCTCGTAGACCGTGCGCAGGGCCGCTTCCATCACGCCGCCGGTGACGCCGAAAATGTCGGCCGCGCCGGTACCCAGCCCCAGGGGGGCGTCGAACTCGCCCTCAGGCAGGTTCACAAAGTCGATGCCGCACTTCTTGATCATCCGGGCCAGCTCCCTGGTGGTCAGCACCGCGTCCACGTCGCGGATTCCGTCCACCTCCATCTCGGGCCTCTGAATCTCATACTTCTTGGCCGTGCAGGGCATCACGGACACCACGAACATATCCTCCGGCTTCGTCCCGGTCTTTTCCGCGTAGAAGGTCTTGACCACCGCGCCCATCATGGTGTGGGGGCTTTTGCAGGTGGACAAGTGGTCCAGCTCGCCCGGGAACTGGTGCTCGATGTGCTTGATCCAGCCCGGAGAGCAGCTGGTGATCATGGGCAGCGCAGCCTGGCCGCCCGTGAGCGCCGCGTTCAGACGGCCCAACAGCTCCGTGCCCTCCTCCAGGATGGTTAAGTCCGCGGAGAACAGGGTGTCAAACACGTCGTCAAAGCCGATCTCATGGAGGGCCGTAGCCATTTTCCCGGTCACCGGGGTGCCGCAGGGCAGGCCGAACTCCTCGCCCAGGGCGGCGCGGACCGCGGGGGCCACCTGGACAATGACCCGCTTGCCCGGGTCGGCCAGGGCCTTCCAAACCGGCGTCAGACCGTCCGTCTCCTGGAGCGCTCCCGTGGGACAGACCACGGTGCACTGGCCGCACATGGCGCAGGCCGTGGAGTTTAAGGGCAGGCCCATGGCCGGGCTGATCACGGTGTCGAACCCGCGGTTCTGGGCCTGGATCGCGCCCACCTTCTGAATCTGGGCGCAGGCCGTGACGCAGCGGCGGCACAGGATGCATTTGCTGGTGTCCCGGGTGATGGACGGGGAAATGTCAACCTTTGCCTTGGACATGGCGCCCTCGAAGCGGCTCTCCGTCACGCCCAATTCATAACCCAGCTCCTGGAGTTCGCAGCTCTGGTTGCGGTTGCAGCTCAAACAGTCCTTGGGGTGGTTGGACAAAAGCAGCTCGTAGAGGACCTTTCTGGCGGCCAGCACCTTGGGGGAGTGGGTTTTCACCTTCATCCCCTCCCGGGCCTTCACCATACAGGACGCCTGCAGGTTCTTCATTCCCTCCACTTCCACCACGCAGATCCGGCAGGAACCGTACTGATGGACATTTTTCATATGGCACAGGCTGGGCACCTTGACGCCGGCCGCCTCCGCCGCTTCCATGATGGTGGAGCCATCCGGGACCTCCACCGGTTTTCCATTTATTGTCAAATGTAACATATTGTTTTTCCTCCTGGCATTGATCTCATTAAGGGTGCGCTTGCGGTTCGCTCTGCGCCATAAAGCGCGGCGAGCGCTCTCAGCGCCGGTCGCAGTGCAGGCAGCGCAGGGATTCTCCCATGGCGTCAAGCTGGTGGTAGCCGCAGTTTACTTCCCGGAAATTGTCCTTGCGCTCCTCCGGGCTTAAGTTCCTGGTGGCGAAACGGTTGTGGGGTTCGCTTACCTCCAGCTCGATCTGGGGAATCTCAAACCACTGTCCCACGTTGAGCTGGCCCTTGCCGCCCAGGTACTGGTCGATCTTCATGGCTGACTGCTTGCCGTCCGCGATGGCCTGGATCACCACATTGGCGCCCCAGGGGCTTACGTCTCCGCCTGCGAACACGCCCTTTTCCGCGGTCTGGCGGGTGAAGCGGTCGATCTCCAGCTTTCCGCTGCGGTCCGCGGCCACATGGGTGGTCTTGTAGACCTGATGGTCCACATCCTGGTTGATGGCGGTGATCACGCCGTCGCACTCCACATTGAACTCAGAGCCGGGCACATGGGCGGTGCGCCTGCGGCCGTCTCTGCCGTAATCGGTTTCCTGACGGCGGACCAGACGGATTCCGGTCACCTGTCCGTTTTCGCCCAGAATCTCCACCGGGGAAGCCATGGTGATGATCTCCACGCCCTCTTCCCTGGCCTCCTCGATCTCCTCGGCACCGGCGGGCATCTCCTTCTCCGCTCTGCGGTAGACCACCGTAACTTTGCTCGCACCCAGGCGGACCGCGGTTCTGGCCACGTCCATGGCCGTGCTGCCGCCTCCGATGACCACCAGCTGATCCGGCACGGTCAGATCGCGCTTTAAGCCCACGCGCTTTAAGAAGCCAAGTCCGCTCTCCACTCCGGCCAGGTCCTCGCCGGGTACATCCAGCAGGCGGGACACCTGGGTTCCGGCTGCGATATAGATAGCGTCGGACTGCGCTTTCATCTCGTCAAAGCTCAAATCCGTGCCGATGCGGGTGTTCAGATGGATCTGCACGCCGCTTTTCTCGATGGCGTGGATTTCCTTCTCCAGCACCTTCTTTGGCAGGCGGTATTCCGGGATGCCCCAGTAGAGCACGCCGCCGGCCACGGACTCGGACTCGTAGACATGGACCTCGTGGCCCAGGTTTGCCAGGTAGTAGGCGCAGGTCAGGCCGGAGGGACCCGCTCCGATTATGGAAACCTTCTTGCCGGTGGGCGCCAGGGGCTCCACCAGCGGAACATTGTACTCGTCCCGCAGCGCGTAGTCGCCGATAAAGCGCTTCAGGGAACAGATTGCCAGCGGTTCGTCCACCTGAGCCCGGCGGCAGTGGGACTCGCAGGGGTGGGTGCAGACGCGGCCGCAGACTGCCGGGAACGGATTGTCCTGGCGGATCAGGCGGTAGGCGTCGTCGATGCGCCCGGCGGCCAGCAGGGACATGTAGCCGGGGATGAACACATTAGCCGGACACGCGTTGCGGCAGGGCGAGGTCTGAAGCTCCGCGCACACGCCCGCGCTGCAGTGCTTGTCGTAGATGTGGGCCTCGTACTCGTCCCGGAAATATTTCAGGGTGGAAAGCACCGGGTTGGGGGCGGTCTGGCCTAATCCGCACATGGCGGTCTGCTGGATGGTGCCCGCCAGCTCCTCCAATAAGTCCAGATCGCCGGGTTCGCCCTTACCCTCGGTGATGCGCTCCAGGATTTCCAGCATGCGGCGGGTGCCATTGCGGCAGGGCAGGCATTTTCCGCAGGACTCGTCACAGATGAAGTCCATGAAATAGCGGGCCGTGTCCACCATGCAGGTGTCCTCGTTCATGACGATCAGGCCGCCGGAACCCATGATCGCGCCCAGCTTGGCTAAGGACTCGTAGTCCACCGGGGTGTTTAAATGCTCCTTGGTGAGGCAGCCGCCGGAGGGACCGCCGGACTGGATGGCCTTGAATTTCTTGCCGCCGATGATGCCGCCGCCGATCTTGTAGATGATGTCGCCCAGGATGGTGCCCATGGGGACCTCGATGATTCCCGCGTTGACGATGTCTCCGGCCAGGGCGAACACTTTGGTGCCCGCGCTCTTCTCCGTGCCGAACTGGCGGTACCACTGGGAACCGTTTAACACGATGGGAGCCACGTTTGCCAGGGTTTCCACGTTGTTGATGATGGTGGGGCTTTCGAACAATCCCTTCTCGAAGGGGAAGGGCGGTTTCTGCCTGGGCTCGCCGCGTTTTCCCTCGATGGAGGCCAGCAGAGAAGTCTCCTCACCGCAGACAAACGCGCCCGCTCCGATGCGGATCTCTAAGTCAAAGCTGAAATCGCTGCCCAGGATGTGCTCGCCCAGAATACCGGCGGCCCGTGCCTGATCAATGGCATTTCCCAGGCGTTCCACGGCGATGGGATACTCCGCGCGCACGTAGACGTAACCCTTGGAAGCGCCGATGGCGTAACCGCCCAACATCATACCTTCGATGATGCTGTGGGGATCGCCTTCCAGCAGGCTGCGGTCCATAAATGCGCCCGGATCGCCCTCGTCGGCGTTACAGACCATGAACTTGCGCCCGTCCCCGGACACGGCCTTCATGCCCGCCTCCCACTTCACGCCCGTGGGGAAGCCCGCGCCGCCGCGGCCCCTGAGGCCCGCGTCCTTGACAACGGTCACCACGTCCTCCTGACTCATGCCGTGAAGGGCCTTGGCAAGGGCCGCGTAACCGTCCCGGGCCACATAGGCTTCCAGGGAGGAGAATTCCATCTGGCCGCAGTTGCGCAGGGCGATGCGGATCTGGCCCTCGAAGAAACCGATGTTCTCCATTTTAGGCACATGGATGCCCATGTCGTCGTCAAAATATGTATACTCCTCGCAGATCTGATCGTTCACCAGGTGTTGCAGCACCACGTTCTCCACCTTTTCCGGGTCCATTTTCGTGTAGAACACGCCGTCCGGCTGAACCAGGATCACGGGGCCAAGTGCGCAGGTGCCCATACAGCCGGTGACCAACACCTCCACCTCGTCCTCCAGTTTGTAGGTCTTAAGCGCCTCGAACAGGGCGTCCTTCACATCCTGGCAGTGGGAGGAAATGCAGCCCGCGCCTCCGCACACCAGCACCTGCCGTTTGTACTGGCTGCGGCGGGCCAGGTATTCTTTTTTAATCGCGGCCAGATCGGCGGCGCTCTTTATGGTCAGGTTTTCCCCGGATTTTTCATTCATTGCACCCATCGTCTCAATCCTCCTCATAGTAGCGTTTCAGAATCTGTTCCAGTTTGTCTGGGTTCACCTGTTTGTAAACCTGGTCGTCGATGGACATGGCTGGAGCCAGGCCGCAGGCGCCGATGCATCGGGCCACCTCAAAGGTGAACAGCCGGTCCTTGGTGGTCTCGCCGATCTCTACATCCAGAAGTTCCTTGATCCGCTCCACAATCTTTTTTCCTCCCCGCACATAACAGGCGGTGCCGAGACAGACCCGAATGGTGTGCCGGCCTCTGGGCTGGGTGGAAAAGAACGAATAAAACGTCACCACGCCTGCAACCTCCGCAAGCGGGATATCCAGCGTGTCCGCGATCACCCTCTGAACCTCGATGGGCAGGTAGCCGTAAATCCCCTGGGCCATGTGCAGCACCTGGATCAGACTCCCCTCTTTTCCTCTGTACTCCGCCGCCAGCTCTCCGATTCGCGCAAGCAGCGCAGCCTCGCTGTGATCGCATTCACAGCAGCATGTACGCGTGTTTTCACCCATTGCTCAAATTCCTCCTCTTTTTCCTATATTCCCTTTGTGTTGTGGAACGTTTCCGGCGGCTGCAGTCCGCCGTAGCGCCCCGGATGTGGCGGCCCCCCGCGGCGGCCTCACACCGATGTATTGTGAAAAATTATACAAAGTTAAAGCGGGAGCAGCCCAAATGGACTGCTCCCGCAACGAAAATATCCCTGTATAATTTCTGCACGCATGTTCGCAGCGACTCGCTTTCGATATCGCCTCCGGTACTGAACAAACAAATCAATCATACCGCACCTCTGCTCTGATTTTAGTTTTCGTACTTGTTATTTTTTATACAAAAATTTTTATGGTGCCTATATTTTTTTGTATAATCCTGATATAGATTTGATGATAGCATAACGGATTGTATCTGTCAAGATACAATCCGTGGGATTTTTATATAGGGGTATATTGATTTTGCCCTGGTAATATAGTTAAAATACCAGTATGCAGTTGAGAATTCAGCTTTGCAGCCGTCGAAATCTCATCTATAATGCTCTCGTTTCATCACGGCGTCTCCCGCTCCTGTTCCTTCCCATCATCCAAAACCGCGTTCCATGCCTCATCCTGCCCGAAATCCCATTCCGCTTCCGGTTCCGGGTCTTTGGTCTGGGCCTGTTCCCGCTGTTTCGCGGCTTCTTTTGCCCGGGCGGTTTCCCGTTTCAGCTCCTCTTCCCTAGCTTTGGTCCGCTCGTGGGCCGCTCTGCGCTTTGAGGCTTTGGAGAATTCCCGGCCCATCTTGCCGGTCGCCTCCCCAGCTTTGCGCCGGACGATTTCCCGGAGGCCGCCGCGAAAGCCGCGCGCTCCCCGCTCGATCTCGTCGCTGCCGGAACCGTCGCTGCCGTCTCCGCCGCCGTTCCAATCGCCGCCGTCATTTCCGTTATTTCCGTCATTTCCATCATTTCCGCGCTCCGCGCCATCCGGCTTCTCCTCCATACGCTTGAAACGGATCAGCACCCGGAACAGGTCTCCCTCCACGGACACTTCCATGGTTCCGTCCTGGAGCTCCGTAAAGCTTCTGGCAATGGCCAGGCCCAGGCCGGAGCCCTCGGTGTTGCGGGAGGCGTCTCCGCGGACAAAGCGCTCGGTCAGCTCCTCGGGGGACACATTCAATTCTTTGGCGGAGATGTTGCGAAGTATAATGGTCACTGTTCCGCTCTCGTCCTCGTCCAGACTGATGTAGGCCCTGGTCCCCGCCATGGCGTATTTGGTAATGTTCACCAGCAGGTTTTCAAAAATCCGGTAGGTTCTCTGGCTATCCAGATAAAGAATGATCTTCTCCTCCGGCAGCGCCCAGCGGAATTCCACGCCGCTGGCCTCCATACGGTCGGACAGCTCCAGCCGCACCTGCTTGATCAGGCTGACAATGTCCACCGGGCCACGGTTCATGGTGACCGCGCCGCTGGTGGCCTTGCTGACCTCGAACAGATCCTCGATCAGCACCTTCAGACGCATGGACTTCTGGTCCAGCACCTGAATATAACTGGTCCGCTCCTCCTCGGTGATGCCCGGCTGCTTTAACAGATTCACATAGGTGATAATGGCCGTCAGCGGGGTTTTCAGGTCATGGGACACGTTGGTGATCAGCTCGGTTTTGGTGCGCTCGCTCTTCACCTCCTGCTCCACGGCCTTCTTAAAGCCCTGGCGGACGCGGGTCAACTGCTCCTTTAAGGGATTGAACAGTCCCAGATCTTCCGGAACATCCACATCCAGATCGCCCTTGGCCATCTGATTGATCATTTCCAGCAGCCGGTTGTATTTTCCTTCCATCTCATCCCAGTATCTGCGGATCAGGAAGAACAGCACCAGAGAGTAGATCACCAGCGCCACGATCCCGAAGAACCACAGGCAGGATATCAGGGTCAGTATAATAAAGTTGGCGATCACCGCCTTGCCGATGGCTTTGCTGGAATTGGAGTGCCAGTCGGTCTCATTGAAGGGGTTCAGGCAGCGGCACACCCAGCGCTTCACAAAGCAGCAGAACCGCCCAATCCATGTGCGCTCTTTGATATAGCGCCACAGTCCCAGGGAAAATACCGCCCGCAGGCAGGTGATTCCCCAGTAGAACATGCCGTAAACCACAATCCAGAAGAGAATGTTGATCACCAGAACCAGTACGCTTGCTGCGGGTACGGCCATGTGGGTCCGCTCCAGCTCCCGCTGCAGGTTTCCGTTGTGGGTGAGGGCGATGAGCGCTCCCGGCAGGCTTCCGTCTCCCAGCATCACCAGCCAAAGGGTTCCCAACATAATAACCGGTTCAAAATTCACCCGGCACAGGGCGCTCCGCCCGATCTGTAAGGATTTAAAGGCCGGCAGCACCATAGCCAGCATGAACAGCACGCCGCACATGGCAATTTCCACCATATAAAGCGATCCGTCGTAGTTTAAGTCGTACGGCCCCAGCATCGGATCGGCTTCCCGGATCCGGTTTCCGGAGAATTCGGTGGGACTGCATTTAAATTCAAATTTTACATTCTTAGGGCCTGAAAACTCTACGCCGCTGTAGCGGTAATCCGCGCCCAGACGGTTCGCGATTGGGTCGTAGAACTCATACTGCGCCAGGGCCTGCCGCATGCGGTCCTGATCTCCGACCTGATCCATGGAATCCACCTTCAGCGCTCCGGAGGACGTGAAATGAATATTGATCAGCATTTCATCCCCTTTGGTTCCGCCGAATTCCAGGTCGGGATTGCTGACGTTGCTGCGCAGCAGATTGCCGTTCTCATCCATCATCCTGTATTTCAGGCGGCCGGTGTAAATTTGGGAATAGCCCCGCCACTCGTCGCCCGCGCTGTCCATCGTCTCCATCAGTGAAGCGTAAAAACCCGCATCGTACTGGGAATCCCTCTCCACCACGGCCGCTTCATCTCCGTTGGCGTCCTGGAGTATGTCCTGCTCCTTCTGCGCCTCCCGCAGCTTTCCTTCCAGCTCCGGCAGGAACACCTGGGAAGGGGTCAAAAGCCGTCCTTCCTCCTCCTGCACCTGCTCTCTCCACGCCTGGTAGCAGCTGTTCATCATCTGAAGCGCCAGGTCGTTCGACACGTTGTTGATGTAATTATCCTTGCGCTGGGCCTCATACCGCTCTTTATACTCAAAGGCCCGCTCCACCAGATAGGGATAGAGGCCCACGGTTGCCGCTGATGTCAGCAGCACTGCTATCATAATGATAATAATTCCCAGGCTATGCCTGCTTTTCGATTTTGTATCCAACTCCCCACACCACCTTTACATATTTTGGTTCCTTCGGGTTCACTTCGATCTTTTCGCGGATGTTGCGGATGTGCACCATCACGGTGTCCGTGTTGATGGCACGCTCGTTCCAAACCCGCTCATAGATTTCATCCGCCGGGAATACCCGGCCGGGATTCTGCACCAACAGCAGAAGAATCTTGTACTCGATGGGCGTCAGCTTTACCGGCTTATCGTCCACCGTCACCTCCACGGTGTCCTCGTTGATTTCCAGACCTCCCAGGCGGTGGATCTTGGAGTTTTCCGGCTGCTGGCGGTTCAGGCGTTCCATAAATCTCCTGTAGCGGCGCAGCTGGGAATTCACCCTGGCCAAAAGCTCCATAGGCGTGAACGGTTTGGTAATGTAATCGTCCGCTCCCATGTTCAGCCCCAGAATCTTATCCACTTCCTCCGACTTGGCGGAGAGGAAAATCACCGGGAAATCGTACATTTCCCGCAGCTTCACCACCATGGTGATCCCATCCATCCGCGGCATCATCACATCCACAATAGCCAACTGTACTTCCTCCTGCTCCAGAAGCTTAAGGCCTTCCAGACCGTCCGCGGCCTGAAATACCTGATAGCCCTGGCTCCTCAAAAAGATCTCCACTCCCTCTCTGATTTCTTTGTCATCTTCAACCAGTAAAATCCGGTCCGCTCCCATGCTCATTCCCTCCTGTTTACATTCATTATCCTATCAGCCAATTCCAAAGTCCTTCGGCAGAAAAAACAAAAGAATTTCTAAATTTTATCGTAACAGTTCAGGACAGCGGGAAAATTGGCGAAAAAAGGGGCGCCACGCTCGCTTGTAAGCAGCTTTCTAGCCCGTTTTTCCATTGGATGTCCTGAACTGTTACATTTTGTCGTTACCCGTCCATTCTACCACAAAACGGCCGGGGCCGCACTATCAGAAGTATTCCCGGATGCGGCCCGTTGCATTAAAAAGGATATCCCTGCCGCATGCCCGCAGCCCGGGATATCCTTTCGATTATGATTTCATTATTTTATTGACTGCTTACCGCAGCAGAACGACGCGGTCCCTGGCCGGGAACCGGGCGCTAAGGCCCATGCACCAAAGGCGGTAGTGGGGCAGAAAGGGGTTATCTTCCGGCGCGCCGTTTAACAGAGGCCACTGGAGATAGTAGGAGAGAAAATAATCGTTGCTGATGTGGTAGAGCGGCTCGGACAACAGTTCGGCCAGCTCCTCCAGGTTCTCCTGATATTCCAGATCCATAAACCAGTCTCCCAGTGCCTCCCGGACGTCCAGCTCCGGTATGTCCGCGCCGTGGATCCAGGCCTGGCGCAGTTCCTCCTCGATGGCCGCAGCCTCCCCGCCGGTGGGAAATTCGATCTCAGCGTCTTCATCCAAAAGCTGCGGTTCCTCAAGCTCCTCCTCAAAAATCCGGTTCACCGCCCGGATATAGTCCTTCGCCGCCTCCCGGGCCGCCTGAACGTCAATCTCCGGGCGGGTGAAAAAGTAACCGGCATAGGCGGTCTGACCGCCGGAGATGATGGTCTGAGCCGTATCTCTGGTTCGGGTGTCGATCTCCTGCAGCTGCCGGAGCAGATTCAGGCCCGGCTGGCCGTACAGGGCAAAAATCGGGCGCAGCCGCTCCATTTCCCCTCCCCGCAGATCCTGGAACAGAAAGGGAGCCACCGGCTCGGAGTCGCAGGCGTATTTGTGCGCGGAAAACGCCGCCGCCAGCACCGGGTCCCGGTCGATGAACGCCAGCCAGGACTGCGGCAGATATTCACGGTATTTGTCCATGCTTCAGCTCCTTTCCGCGGTCTAAATCTCGTTTGCGCTGCAAATGTAATAGTGGCGGGCGTTGGCCGAGGTCATTTGCGCCGAGCGTGCCAGCAGCGCCCTGCGCTTTACTTCTTTCATCTGCCCGCTCTGCGCTTCCCCATCCAGCAGTTCCAAAAGCTCCAGCGCCAGCTGGCTCTCTCCCTTCTCAAGGCAGGACTGGGCTTTCGCAAGCACAACATCCGGGCCTCCGGCCAGTTCCAGCACGGCCGTAGAAAACTCCCGCCTGGGACAAGGCATAAGGTGGGCCGCATCCCCGTCGAACCAGCCCACATAGCCGTTGTAGATGCCTTTCACCGACCATTCCACCGTGCCGTAATATTCGCCCAGATACTCCTTGTCCCGCAGTTCTTCCGGCAAACGCACCGACTCCACCGTTTCCGCCAGCGTCAGGCCGCGGCCCAGGCAGTCCAAAGTCTGGTCAAACACCGAGGCGATGGCATTTTTAAAATTCCCGACCACCTCCTGAATCCTGCCGCGGCCCATTAACGGCGCCGTGTGCCCGGGCAGGAGGGCTTCGGCCGGGTATGACAGAATCTTCTCCAGGGTTTTGATCCACTGGGCGATATCCCGGTACTGGGTGCCGCGGATGGCGTACAGGTTGGGCCAGCAGCCGTAGTAATTATCCCCGCTGATCATCACCTTGTCCTCCGCCAGCCAGACAAACAGCTGGTCGTCCGTCTCGCCCGGGGCCGCGGTCAGCTCCATGGTCACGCCGTCGATGGTGCGGGTCATGGTATCCACGTCATAAACCGTGGTGGGCGGCATGAAATCATAGACGCCGTCGCCCACAGCCTTCCCCTCCCTGGGTCCGATTCCCTGGGAAATGTTCTCCTCATCGGTCAGCTCGTAGCCGAACTGGAATCCTCCTCTTCGATTCAGAGCCGCAGCGATGCGCCCGTAGCCGTCCAACGGCTCGGTCCGGGCTTTGAACGCGATGATTTCCTCAACCGTGTCCCGAAACGCCCCTGCGCCGCCCCGGTGGTCCGGGTGGGAATGGGTGTAAATAATGGTCCGCACCGGTTTGTTTGTGATTGTCACAAGCTCCGCCCTCAGGCGCTTTGCCCGCTCGTCGGAATCCAGCGTATCCACCAGAATCACCGAGGTTTCCCCGATAATGGCGGTGGCGTTGCTGTGTCCCCATCCCAGAAAATGGTAAATACGGTCGTTGACTTTCGTCACCTGCTTCTTGTATTGTTCTTCCGTAAACTTCCGAAGTTTCTCTTCACCTGTCATAGTTTTTCTTCTCCCGAATTGATGAATATTAATAGATAGGTATCTGTTCAGTACCTTCACAGATACAAGCAAAAATCCATTTAAAATCGACTTCGTCGATGGGATTTTTGCCTGCAAGCTTAGGTTTTCATACGGTCAGCGCAGCAAGTGCACAGACCTACTGAACAGTTACCAAGATAGGTATCTGTTCAGTACCTTCACAGATACAAGCAAAAATCCATTTAAAATCGACTTCGTCGATGGGATTTTTGTCAGCAAGCTTAGGTTTTCATACGGTCAGCGCAGCAAGTGCGCAGACCTACTGAACAGTTACCAAGATAGGTATCTGTTCAGTACCTTCACAGATACGAGCAAAAATCCATTTAAAATCGACTTCGTCGATGGGATTTTTGCCTGCAAGCTTAGGTTTTCATACGGTCAGCGCAGCAAGTGCGCAGACCTACTGAACAGTTACCAAGATAGAACCATTATATACCCATTCGTACGGGACGCCAACTAAAAATAGCGTTAACTCCCGGAAGCCATAAAGGGGTCGCGTGTTTCGAAGTCCGTTTCCGTTCCGGCCTGCGGCTCCTCCCCCCAGCAGAATATCTTCACATACGCCTGCTCTGTTTTTGCGTAAAATACGGCGGCCAGATGGTAACGCCCCGGGTTGGCGAAGGCCCGGGCCGCCTGGCTGCGGGACAGGTTCATATTGCTGAAGCTGCCGCCCCGGGTGGATTTCACCTCGTAGTATTCCCATAATTCTCCATTTTTTAGGATCCCGATATCAAATCCGCTCTGCTTGTGATGCGCCGTGTCCATGAGCCGGACTTCCAGCCGTTCCTCCCCGGGGCCGTCCGGAATCAGCACCGAACTCTGTCCGTCCTGTTCCACCAGGCGGGCGCCTTTGTCCTGGAAGCGCCGCACCAGATAGTCCCGGACAAACCGCTCCCCCCACTCCCCCGCTTCCCTGCGCTCCCGGGCCTCGGTGTCCGGCAGGCCCGCAAATTCCCACTCCGGGTCCACATCCGTCCCGCCGTCCCCGGCCTGTAACAGAAATTCCAGCTGTTCCAGCCGGGCTGCGCCCGCCAGCTCCAGAAGCCGGTCTAATCGGGCGGCTTTGCGGTCCCTGCTCTCCAGATACCCCTGGTCGCAGAGCAGAAACCGTTTGGAATACAGGCGTTTAAACTGGGCTGCGGCTTCCGCCGGATTTCCCTGCATCCACTCGAACAGGCGGTGAAGGCTCTGACGCCTGCCCTCCCCTCTCTCCCGGGAAGGCGACTCCAGGTCTTCCATGATCCGGTCCTCCAGCTGCCTGGCGGCCGCCTCTTTTTCCATCACCGGCATTACCGGCACCCGGCATTTAAATCCCGCCAGGGACCCCTTTAGGTCCAATCCCAGGTCCCCGGCCACTTCCTTGACCGTTTCGTCCACGCCCCCGTCGAGCCACAGATTCCACGGGCGGCACAGCATTCCCTTCTGATTTGGAAATACGCCCCCTCTGCGCTTCCGGTAATGGACCAGACTGTCCCCGCCCACGCGCCAGGCCAGCTCCGCCAGACGTGAGAACCAGGCGAGCGTCTCCTCCTCCGTCCGGTTTAACCGCGCGGCGATCTCCGGCAGTTCTCTGCCCACCCGGTTTTCCCCCGAAAGGGTATCGAGGATCATCCGAAGCGCAAATTCGTCGGATTTCCACCACAGCCGGACGCCCTGAACCGGGATATCCACAGCTTCCGGCATTGAATCCCCAAAAAACGCCTGACAGACCTGGTAAAGCTCCCGCCTCTGCCCCGCGCTCTCCGCCGACTCGTCCCGGAGAGCCGCCACGGTGAGAATCGCCTGGCGGTACGTGCTCTGCTCTCCCATGCCGTAATAGTACAGCCGGTCGTTGACAAGTTCCGCCACCTCAGCCACCGACAGCTCCCGGATCAGCAGGTCCGGGTCGTCCAGCTCTGGGTCCAACACCGTTTTCTCCAAGGGCACTCCCACCTTCACAGCCGCCTGAAACAGTCCCTGGGGAATCGCACCGGCTCTCCTGGCCGCGGCCGCCCCGATCAGCCCTCCCTCCCGGTTCAGGAAAATATTGTACTCTCCCGCCGCAACGCCGCGGTAGAGAGCGGGGTCCTGTTTGATCAGATCGCGGAAGGCTTTGAGCCAGCGCTTGGCCTGGGCCAGGCGGGGAGATAGGGTTGGGGAACCGGCGGGATGGGCGGACGAGGCGGTGAGGTCCGCGGGACGGGTGGACGATACGGCGGCGGCCGCGGGCGGGGCGGACGATACGGCCGCGGCCACGGGACGGGCGGACGATACGGCCGCGGCCGCGGGCCGGGCGGACGATACAGCGGGGACTGCGGGCAAGGCGGACGATACAGCGGCGTCCACGGGCAGGGCGGACGATACGGCCGCGGCTTCCTCCTGCCTGAGCCGCGCGGCAAGAATATCCAGTTTTCCCCAGGAACACAGCTGTTTTAAAATCTGTTCCGCATTCACCCGGCATTCCGGCAGCAGCTCCTCCCAGTAATGCAGCTCTTCTTTATCCGGCAGCGGCTTCTGATCGTTGCGCCGCCGAAGCAGCTCCCACAGTTCTTTTGTGAGCTCCGGGTAATCCGGTCCGAAGGCAGGCACGCACACCGCCGCCTCCCCCATCGGCCCAAGAACCGGTATCCGCCTGCCCTCTGCATCAGTAAAGAGAGGTTTCCGACACAACCGGAAACGCAGCCCGTTTAATTTTTCTGTAATCCATGGGCCGGAAAGCCAGACGCGTTCAGGAACCGGCGGTATCTGCAGCAGCCGGAAAAGCTCCCCGGTTCCCCATCCCGCCAGACAATCCGCCAACTGTTCCAGCTGGCGTCCCGTCTCCCCCAGGAGACGTTCGTTTTGGCGTACCTCGGGAATATCCCTGGCGGTGAGGTAGATGCCGTCCCGCGGTTCCGTCGGTTCAAAGGCCGTGCTGTTTACCACCGCCGAAAAGGGAAACGCCTCCGTGCCGATCAGAGGAAAGCAGCAGAACAGGCGGGCGCACCCGCTCCCCGGCCCCATCACCCGCACAGGCCGCAGATTCCGGTCCGCCTGCACCCGCACTGCGGTCTGTACCCCTGCGCCGGATGCGGTGAGATAATAACGGCGCTGTGCTGTTTTTCCGGGATTCCACATGGGCCGGTCCTCACCCTCTCCCCCACTCTCACAGCACTCCGTGACAGCCATGTACAATCCACTGGATAACCTGTCGGGCCAAAACTCCGCCTCAGACGGCTGACATTCTGCCTCCCTCCTCATCTCCTCCATCCCAATCCTGCGGTAACGCACGTCCTCCCCGTTCCACTCGTCCCGCAGCCGGATGCCGCGCACGCCCACGCCAAAGGCCAGCATATAGTGCACATTTTCCTTCAGATCCCGGATTCCGGCCAGGGCTGTCTCCACGCCCCGCTTGTCTAACAGATAGGAGAACACCGTGTTCAGCTCCCCTTCCCGCAAGTCCCGGCAGTCCGGGACCAGGTCCAGGCTTTCCAGCTCCCCCAGAGCCAGATCCAGCCCTTCCTCGATCTCCCGCAGCGTGGTTCCGCTCCGGTCCAGCAGAATCCGAAAGCGCTTGCAGCCCTCCCCCTCCTCCTGAATCACGGAGCGGACCTCCACTTTCCGGGACAGGAGATGGGTGGTCATAAATCCGGTTCCGAAGCGCCCGGTGCTCTCCCGCTCTTCTTCCCGCGGCCCCCGCTCCTTTCCCGACACCTGATTCACCAGGGAGGTCAGGGTCAGCACGTTAAACGGACGGCCGCTGTGGGAGAATTCTAACCTCCAGCCCTCCCCGTCCCGCTTCAGGTAGATGAAGATTTCTACCTCCTCCCCCTGCGCCGCGTCCCCTGCGTTCTGAATCAGCTCCCACACCCATCTCCTGGGACTGTTCTCATTGACCTCCATCATCAACCGGTGAATGCTGTCCAGTATTTTGGTGGACACCGCTTTCCGGTGGATGCGCACTCTGTTTTGCTCAAATAATTTGCTATAGCTCATATCCCTGCTCCTTTTCCCCGCTTCTCATGATCCGCAGCGCATTTCCTCAATTATACATTGTCGGCAGCCACAGGCTGTCGATAAGAGATGCGTTTCCTTGATTATACCGGAAGCCCCTCATGTCCACGAGTGCGCGTGGGCGTTTCAGCGTCGTGCCCCCGCATTTCCGACAGAAAAAGAGGCGCAGAGCCGACAAAAATCTCATTTTTTGTCATCTCTGCGCCATAAACCTGACCATTCCGGCCAGCGGAAGCAATCGATCTGCGCAGCCCGGCCGCGCATTCCATCCCCATTTCATCCGCCCATCAAACGGGTCACCTTTCCGGTCATTTTATGCTATAATGAAGGAAACGTACCTCTTATCGACAGCCTGTGTCTGCCGACAATATATAATCAAGGAAACGTATCTCTTATCGACAGCCTGCGTCTGCCGACAATGTATAATGAAGGAAACGTACCTCTTATCGACAACCTGCGTCTGCCGACAATGTATAATAGACAACATGGTATGAATCGCCCGCCAAACGGCTGGTGACATTGTGCGGTATCATGCCAACAGCTCCCCTCTATGCAACAGCGCATCATTGGAATCACACACAGAAGGAAGGCATACATATGAACTTAAACCAACTACGTTACGTGATCAAGGTTGCCGAGACCGGCTCCATCAACCGGGCTGCCAGCAATCTTTTCATCTCACAGTCCGTGCTCTCCACCTCCATCCGCAACCTGGAAAATGAACTGGGCCACGAAATTTTCATCCGCTCCTCCAAGGGAATCGAGATCACGCCCTACGGACGGATTTTTCTGTCCTACATCACACCCATTGAACAGCAGCTGCAGCTCCTGGACGGTTTTCTGTACCGGGAACGGACGCCCTCCAACCAGACCTTGTCCGTGGTCTCCAGCGGTTTCCCCTTTGTCACCCACATCTGCGCCAATCTCTACCAGAAGTACGTGGAGGACGGGCTGCACATCAAGCAGCAGGAAAACTTCGGCAGCGAGGCCATGAGTATGGTTTCCAACCAGCTGGCCGACGTCGGGGTGGTGCGGCTCTGGGACTGCTACCAGAGCGTGTACAAGCGGCAGTTTGAGTCCATGAAGCTGGAGTTCCACCCCATCGTGTCCCTCAACATCGCCATCACCGTGGGGCCCAACAACCCGCTCTTTGAGCACGACCAGGAGTACGTGACCCCGGACATGCTCTCCGATTATCCCATGGTCCTGTACGACTACATGGACACCGGCCCATTTTCGGACATCAACCGGCGGTTGAACTTAAAGTCCAGCTCCAGCCGCATCTCCACCTCGTCCCGGGCGGCCATCTACGAGGCCATCGCCTACACGGACGCCTATTACCTGAACTCCGACTACAGCGTCTGCCCCTACTTTGAAATGGACGGCAATATGCGCTATCTGCCTCAGCGCACCCTGCGCTTAAAAGACTGCGGCATCAAGTCCGTGATCGGCTGGATCAAAAGAACCGACCAGCCCCTGGCGCCGGTGGCGCAGGAAATGGTCGGTATGTTTTACGAGTATTTAGCGGTGGACGATTCGCCAGAGATTTTAGCGGAAGACTGGTGAACCCAGCACCCGCCCACGGCGGACCGGCCGGAATACTCCCCGCTCCACCGCCGCCTCCCCGGAGATGAACACCCACACAATCCCCTCCGGCTGCACGGCCGGCCGCTCAAAGGTTCCCGTCTCCCGGATTTTCTCCGGGTCAAAGATCATCACGTCCGCCTCATATCCGCTCTTTAACAGCCCCCTTCCCGCGATACCGAAATGCTCCGCGGGCAGGGAGGTCATTTTCCGGATTCCCGCCTCCAGCGGCAAAAGCCGGTCGTCCAGCAGATACTTCCGGATCATGCGCGCAAATCCCCCGTAATTGCGGGGGTGGGGTTTTCCCGCCGCCGTGGGGCCGGTGTAGCTTCTGGCAAACGCGTCGGTGCCGATGGTGCACAGCGGGTCCTTCATGAAGCGCTGCAGGTCCTCCTCGCAGAGGGCGTGATAGACGATACCCGCGTTGGCTCCGGTGTCTCCCAGAACCTTGATCACCGCCTCCGCGTCGTCCACGCCCAGCGATTCCCCGATTTCCCGGATGCTCTTGCCCTCGTACCGCGTGTTTCCGCCTGCGGCGGACACCACGATATTTCCGCTGCCGAAGTTTTTCAGCATGTTGTCCCAATCCGCCTCCCCAAGGCGGCCGCGGATCCGGCCCAGAATCTGCGGATTTTTCATGGCCTCATAGTCGTCCTCCAGGCCCAGCTCCAGAATCTCCGGCGGCAGCAGCGTGCGCAGACCGCAGGAACCGGCGGTGTAAGGGTACACGTCAAAGGTGATGTCCACGCCCTGGTCCACAGCCCGGTGAATGAGTTCCAGGCACATTTCGCTCTTCCCGTGGTTGGCCGCCCCCGAAGCCTTCAAGTGGGAAATGTGGCCCCGGCAGCCGCTGTCCCGGGCAATCGCTATGACCTCCTGGATGGACTCCTGCACCCGGTCCGCCTCGTCCCGCATGTGGGAGTTGTAGATTCCTCCAAAGGGCGCAATCACCCTGCTGAGTGCGGTCAGCTCCTCCCTGGACGCAAACATGCTGGGCACGTAGGTGAGTCCGGTGGAGAGCCCGTAGGCCCCGGCCTCCATACTCTCCCGCAGCATCCCCTTCATGCGGTCCAGCTCCCCGGGAGAGGCCGCCCGGTTCCCGTATCCCACGGCATCCACCCGCAGGTTGGCGTTGCCCACAAAGAGAGCCATGTTGGTGGCGTTACCGCTGCGGTTCATTTGGTCCCGGTATTCCGCAAAGCTGCAGGGACGGATGGGAGACGCGTCCGGCAGGCGGTACTCCTTTCGTTTTACATATTCTTCCAGATTATCCTGCCCGATGGGGGCGGGGCTGTCCCCGCACAGGCCGCACACGTCCGTGGTTACGCCCTGCATGATCTTTCCCTCCGCGTCCGGACAGTCTTTGGCGTACATGTCGGTGTGGCAGTGGGCGTCGATCAGTCCCGGGCAGACCACCAGGCCCTCCGCCGAGATCACCCGGGCGTTGTCCTGCCCGTCGATTTTGCCGGAGGGGCCGGCATACGCGATCTTGCCGTCCCGCACCGCCACATCCCCCTGATAACCCGGTTTACCAGAGCCGTCCACAATCAGACCGCCCCGGATCAGCACGTCATAGTTCATATCCTCACTCCCCTTCACATGTCCCCATCAGACGGACCATTTCATCCAGACAGCTGTAAAATATTCCCAGCGACGGCAGTTCCACATACTCCTCAGGCCCGTGATGCCCGGCACCCGCGGGGCCAAACTCCACGGATGGGATTCCGGCCGCCTGGAAAAAGACCGTGTCGGCGGCTCCGTACTGGGCGAAACGCACACAGTCCGTTTTCGTGGCAATCGCCACCGCCCGGTCCAGGCGGGCCAGGAAGGGATCGTCCTCGGCCAGAGCCACCGCCTCCACAGTGCCCGTCACCTCGATTTCCGCCGTGGGGTCCAGAGCCCGGATCTGCCCGGTATCCTCCCCGGGCAGATACCGGATATCCACCACCATCTCCGCGTAATCCGGGACCTGGTTCATCACCACGCCGCCCCGCACCATGGACAGGTTCACGCTGGCGCCGTCGAAATAGCGGTTTTTACGGGTGACAAAGGGCAGTTTTTCGATGCCTCGGTACAACTCATAGGCTTTTAACAGCGCGTTTTCGCCCTGCCAGGGACGGCTGGAGTGGGCGGCCCTGCCGTGGAGCCGGGCTTTCACCCGGAAAACGCCTTTGGACATGACGGACACCGCCAGGTTGGTGGGTTCTCCGCAGACCGCGAAATCCCCGGTGAGACCGTTCTCCACCATGTAACCGGTGCACAGCTCCCCGGAGGTCTCCTCGGTGGTGGACAGGGAGAGCACCACCCGGCACCCCGGCTCAGATTCCGCCAGATCGCCGGTCAGCGCCATCATCACCGCGCAGGCCCCCAGCATGTCGTAAGCGCCCCGTCCGTAAAGCCGTTCTCCCTCCACCCGTGGGCTGTACTGCTCCTCCCTGCCGTCCACCACGTCCAGGTGGCCGTTAAGCACCAGGCAGCGGGGACCTTCCCCCACCGCGCAGGTCAGCATCCGGTGCCCCTGGTTCTCCATCACCTGGGGGCTGAGCCCTCTGCCCCGCAGATACCCGGCGGCAAAATCCAGCGCCCGGTTGGCGTTTTCCGCTGTGTTGGACCGAAAACCGATCAGCCGTTTTGTCAGTTCCGTAATTTGTTCCAGATTCGCAACCATATCTCTCTCCATTTTAGTTCAGCCCGGCAGAGCCGGGCTGAAGCGTTGTTGATTCTCAGCCGCTAACGGGCCGTTTTTTTATTATGATCATATTTCCGCCGGGGCCGGTACTTATGCGGTCCGGACCTCCTGCGCGCTCAGGCTCAGGGGCAATCCCCTGCCCGTCAGATTCCCACCTTCGCCGCCAGCCGGTCGCAGAACTCCTTCTGCATTTCTTCCCTGGCGTTGTAATCGCCGTAGGTCTCCCACAGCGGCGCGTCCACCTGCGTGTCCAGATCCACCGGCAGATTGTCCCGCACATAAGCCCGGTTCACCGCCAGTCCGTCCTCTGCAGCCCGTTTTAAAAACAGGTCGCCCATGGCGTCCGCAAACTGGTTTAAGCCCTCCCTCACCGCCTGGACTCCGGCCTCGCCCAGCTGCAGCGCCGCGTATTTCAGCAGATAGAAGTAGAGCTTCACCGACAGCAGGGCAAATCCCTTCTTGCCGTCCGTCTCCACGTGGGGAATCTCCGGCTCCCGGTAGCAGGGATCGTACTCCGCAAAACACACGGGTTTCAAATCCTCCGGCAGAGTCTCCGGGCGCAGGATCACATTGAAATCGCAGTATTCGTCCCCATCCTGGGTCAGGGTCTTGGACAGGTTCACCTGGGTTTTGTCAAAGGCGTAGTGGTTGTAGCAGGCGGGGTGAAACTCCTCGCAGTAGATGCGGCCGATGGCCTTCTGGCCGTACTCCGCCCAGATGTCCGCCATGGGGCAGACCAGGGTGTGGCTGACGCGCTCCTGGGGATTGATCTCCTGGAGCTCCCGTCTGAACCGCGGGTCGGAGGGCAGATCGTGAAACAAGGTAAACAGATTCAGCATATTGATCTTTGCATTCACCTCCAAGTGCCGTTTCCGGGTGGTCTCCGCCCGGTCGTACCCAAACTGCCGGGTGGCCTCCCGGACCGCCCGCTCCCCGCTTTTTCCCAGCTTGTCGATCAGATTTCCGGCTATAAAACCATACAGGAGGGTGTATGCGTCTCCAAGGTTCATCACACATTTCTGTTCGTATGTATACATCATTTTCCCTCTTTTCTTATCAAAGCATTTTACCGCAGGTCCAGAGCCCGTTTGAACGGTTCCAGGAAATTGATTTCAAATAGCTCCCGCGCCCCACATCCGCCGTAATCCTCCCACAGCGGATCGGCCGCCGGATCGAGGGACACCGGGATATTTGCCGCGAGAAATGCGGTCCGGTCGGTGCTCAGCGTGGCGTCCTCATTGTGCAGCACCAGCTCCGCCACAGGGCCGGCCAGCGCCTTAAGCCCAAGAGCCACCGCGCAGAGACCTTCCTCTCCGAACAGCTCCCTTGCAGCCCTTGTCATGTAATACACGGTCTGCACGCATTTTTCACGGATCGTCTCACGGCCGGCCGCCGGTTCCTCCGGCACATAGGGCTGGTACTCCTCGTCGGGCGCGGTGAAGCTGGCTTTGCACTGCTCCCCGCCGCAGTTGGCCGCCCGGTAGTAGGCGGAAAAACGGCAGTAATCGTCCGCCCGGCAGCCGTTGGTGCGGTGGCAGGTCAGCTTTTTGGTCAAATTCAGCTGGCCGACGCCGCCGGTGAAGCCCTCCACCAGACCGTGCTGGTTTTCCTCACAGTACATCGTACCCAATCCGGCCTCGCCCGCGTCCAGCCACAGAGAGGCCATCGGACAGGTGTAAATCTCCCAAATCCGGATGTCCTCGTCCTGGCGCAGCACCTCCAGGCGGACCCTGGGGTCGTCGCTGCAGTGGTTTCCGCCTGCAAACAGCGTTTCCAGGTTGGTTTTAACGCCCTTCTCCCGGTAGGACGACGCCAGCTTTTTGCCCTTCTCCCGGGCCATCTCCCGCACGGCGCGGCGCACGGCCTTCTCCCCCCGGCGTCCGCAGACGTCCAGGATGCTCCTGCCCACATACAGATACAGCATGGCCCAGAAATCCTGCTGGTTCTGAAGCCCTATCTCATGAATCGTGTTCATGTTTTACCTCCGATTATATGCAATCAATATTGGATGACGCGGCCCGGCCCGCCGTCTCTTTGGGCGCAGGCGGACGCCGCGGCCGTCCGGTTCCTATTCGTACAGGAAGCAGGCCGTCATATGGCCCGGTCCGATCTCTCTCAGCTCCGGCTCCTCGTTAAAGCACCGGTCCGTCGCCTTGGGGCAGCGGTTGGCGAAGCGGCACGCCTTGGGCGGGTTCACCGGGGAGGTGATCTCGCCCTTCATCAGAATCCGCTGCCTGCGGTTGTGCAGGGAGGGAATCGGGATGGCGGAGAGCAGGGCCTCGGTGTAGGGGTGGGCCGGATTCTGGAACAGCTGGTCGCTGGGAGCTTTTTCCAGGAGCCGTCCCAGATACATCACGGCGATGTCGTCGGAAAAATGGTGGACCACCGACAGGTCGTGGGTGATGAACATATAGGTCAGGCCCAGCTGTTCCTGCAAATCCTCCATCAGGTTTAAAATCTGCGCCTGGATGGAAACGTCCAGGGCGGACACCGGCTCGTCGCAGACGATGAACTCCGGGTTCACCGCCAGGGCCCGGGCGATGCCGATTCTCTGCCGCCTGCCCCCGTCCAGTTCGTGGGGGTAGGTGTTGTAGAGCCGGGGCGCAAGTCCCACGGTCTCCATCAGCTCCAAAACCCGGTGCTCCCGCTCCCGTTTGTCCGTGATGATCCCGTGCAGCCGGATGGGCTCCTCGATGGCCTGGCTCACGGTCATGCGCGGGTTCAGGGAGGAAAAGGGATCCTGGAAAATGATCTGCATGCGGGTGCGCATCTTGCGCAGCCCGTCCGCGGACAGTCCCCGCACATCCGTTCCGTCAAAGATAATGCTCCCGGAGGTGGGCTCGATCAGCCGCAGGATCACCCGCCCGGTGGTGGACTTTCCGCAGCCGGATTCCCCCACCACGCCCAGGGTTCTTCCCCGGTCGATGGTGAAACTCACGTCGTCCACCGCGTGGAGCTTCCCCTTTTTGGTAGGAAAATATTTCACCAGATTCTGTACTTCCAGCAATGGTTTACTCACCTTTTAGCACCTCCCCGCTGTTGATATTTTTCTCATTGTAAAGATGGCATTCCACGTAGTGGGTATCGTTTGACCACAGGCGGCCCGGCTTTTTCCTGGCGCAGATATCCTTGGCGTAATTGCACCGTGGGCAGAAGGCGCAGCCCTCGGGCAGGTTGCTGGGATCGGGCATCAGGCCCTTGATGGGCTTTAACCGCTGGGTGCGGTCCGCCATGTTGGGGAGGGAGTTGAACAACCCCTCCGTGTAGGGGTGAAGCGTGTGGTCGAAAATGTCCTCCAGGGTGCCGTGCTCCACCACCCGGCCCGCGTACACCACGGACACCTCGTCGCAGATGTCCGCCACGATGCCCAGGTCGTGGGTGATCATGATCATGGAGGTGCCGTACTGCTTTTTCAACTCCTTCATCATTTCCAGCACCTGGGCCTGGATGGTCACGTCCAGGGCCGTGGTGGGTTCGTCTGCGATCAGCACGTCCGGGTGGCAGGCCAGAGCGATGGCGATCACCACACGCTGCTTCATGCCGCCGGAGAACTGATGGGGGTATTCCCCGCCGCGGTCCCTTGGGATTCCCACCAGCTCCAGCATATCCCCGGCCGCCTCCAGAGCTTCCTTGGGTTTAAGCTGTTTGTTGTGGGTGCGGATCACCTCGGCGATCTGCTCATTTACGGGCAGCACCGGGTTTAAGGAGGTCATAGGGTCCTGGAAGATCATGGACACCTGCTTGCCGCGGATTCCCCGCAGGTATCTGGCGTCCTTGGTCAGCACGTCCTGTCCGTCCAGAACGATCTTCCCCTCTGTCACCACCCCCGGCGGGTTGGGGATCAGCCCCAGCACCGCCAGGCCCGTGGTGGTCTTTCCGGCTCCTGTCTCCCCCACTACCCCCAGGGCCTGGCCCTTTTTCAGAGTCAGATCCAGACCGTTCACAGCCTTCACCACGCTGTCTCTTGTTCTGTATTCCACGCATAAATTGCTGATTTCCAGCACATTTTCCGTATTGCTCTTCGTATTTTCCCGGCTCATGGCTTCCCTCCTATTTCAGTCTCGGATCCAGCGCGTCCCGCAGCCCGTCGCCCAGCAGATTCAGCGCCAGAACGGTCAGCATGATCGCGATGCCCGGTATAATGGAAAGGTAGCTGTAGTCGCGGATATAGGTGCGTCCCCCTGCCAGAAGGCCGCCCCACTCGGGCGCCGGCGCCTGCACGCCCATGCCTAAGAAGGACAGAGCCGCGGTGTTGTAGATGGCGCTGGCGATGCGCAGGGTCACCTGCACGATGATGGGGCTTAAGCAGTTGGGGATAATGTGGCTGCAAATGATGGTCCGGTTGGTTGCGCCGATGGCCCGGGCCGCCTCCACGAACTCCACGTCCCGCACCGTGATCACAGCTCCGCGCACCACCCGGGCGAAGATCGGAACAGAGGATGCCGCCAGGGCGAACGCCAGGTTGCGGGTGTTGGCTCCCAGAGCCGCCACGATGACGATGGCGAACAATGTCATGGGAATTGCCAGCAAAATGTCCGTGATCCGCATGATCAAATTGTCAACCTTCCCGCCGTAGTACCCGGAGATGGCGCCCAAAAAGCCACCTCCCGCCAGGGACATGGCCACGGAGGAGAAACTCACGGCCAGGGACATCCGGCTGCCGTGAACCACACGGGCCAGCAGGTTTCTGCCGAACTCGTCCGTGCCGAAGGGATATTTCAGGCAGGGGTGGATCAGGCGGTCGGGGATATTCTGGGCGATCACCTCTGTCTGGTAATCAAAGAGAAAATCCGCGAAAATTGCCAGCAGAATCAGAAAAATCATAAAGGCCATGCCGAACACGGCCGCTTTGTTGCTGATCAGACGCCTCCAGGTATCATAGGCCAGGCTGTTTTTGGGGCCCGAGAGGGCTTCTGCATATTCTTTGTCTTTACTCATCCTCACTCACACCTCCTATTGATACATTGACCGCACCCGCGGGTCGATAAAGCCGTAGAGCAGGTCCACCACCAGGTTGACGATGGAGAAGCCCACGCTGAGCACCACGATACATCCAAGCACCACGGGCACGTCCCGCCCGTTCACCGCCTGGACCACCAGACGTCCCAGCCCCGGCCAGGCGAACACGGTCTCGGTCAGCACCGCGCCTCCCAAAAGGCCGCCCAGCTGCACGCCCACGATGGTCACGGTGGGAATCAGGGCGTTGCGGAAGGAGTGGTGGAAAATCACCTCGCGCTCCGTGATGCCCTTGGAGCGGGCGGTGCGGATGTAATCCTGGCGGATGGTCTCCAGCATGGAGGAGCGGGTGGTTCTGGCGATAGCGGCCATCTGCATGAAGCCGATGGCGATGGAGGGCAGCACGTAGGATTTCCACCCGTCCTTGGCCCCCTGGGCGGGCAGCCAGCCCAGCTTCAAAGAGAACAAAAGCATGAGCATCAGGGCCAGCCAGAAGGCGGGCATGGAGATACCGATCAGGGACACCACCATGCTGGAATGGTCAAAGAGCGTATTTTGTTTGATCGCCGCCAGTATCCCCAGGGGGATGGCGATGACAATGGACACCACCGCGGCCACGGCCGCCAGCTTGAAAGTGGCCGGAACCCGGCTGAACACCTCGTCGGCCACGGGCCGCTTGTTCACATAGGAGGTCCCCATGTCGCCCTGGACCAGGTTGACCAGATAGCGGCCGTACTGGACCAGCACGTTGTCGTTTAAGCCCATCTCGTCGCGCATGGCCTCCACGGCCTCCGGGGAGGCGTTGTCGCCCAGGATCATCTGCACCGGATCGCCCGGGGCCAGCTGCATGATCATGAATACCAGAAAGGTGATGCCGATCACCACGGGTATCATGGCTATTATTCTTCGGATAATGTATTTAAGCATTGAATCATCTCCTGAGAAAATCGGTTAAAAGGCTGCCTTGGTATAGAATCCGGGGAAGGCTGCCTTCTGACAGCCTTCCCCGGTAACGGACTGAAGCGTTTGCTTATTCGGCCCAGTACATCATGTTGTAATCGGTATATCCGGTTCCGCTGAGCACCACGCCCTGGAGCTTGGCGTCATGGGCTCTCAGCCACACGGACTGGAACAGGGAAATCTGCGGAGAGTCCTGGTTGACGATGGACACGATGTTCTCGATCTTCTCCATGCGGGCATCGTCGTCCAGCGTGCTCTGTGCGTCCAGAATCAGCTTGTTCATCTCCGGGTTGTTGTAGGAGCCTGCGTACTGGACACGGCGGTCCGTCACATAGCGCTGCACATAGGTCAGGGCGTTGGAGGGGGACCAGGAAGCGATGAGCCCGGTGTAATCGCCGCTGCTCCACTTCTCAAAGTAAGTGGCGGTATCCATGGATTCCACCTTGACGTTGATTCCCAGCTCCGCCAGGTTGCTCTGGATGATGGTCGCCACGGCCACGCGGGTCTCGTTGGTCACCAGGATGGACAAATCCACGGAAGCGGGATCTCCGCCCCAGGCCGCCAGATACTCTTTGGCCTTGTCCACGTTGTACTCCAGCTGGTCCTTGGTGGTGGAACCCCACAGGCCCTGGGCGATGGCGGAGTAGTTCACCACGCCGTAGCCGCTGAGGGCGCCGTCGATGATGTCCTGACGGTTGATGGCGCAGGCGATTGCCCGGCGCAGGTTCACATCGTCAAAGGGAGCCACGTCGTTGTTCAGGAACAGGATTACGTTGTCCACGGAATCCACCTGCTCCACCTTCACGTCCGGGTTGTTTAACAGGCTGGCCGCGTCCGCTCCGTTGGTCTCCCACACGAAGTCCACCTCGCCGGTTTCCAGGGCCAGGGCTCTGGTAACGCCCTCGGGGATGATGGTGAATTCCAGGTTCTTGATCTTAGCCTTACGCTCCGCGTCAAAATAATCGTCAAAGGCCTCGAAGGTCAGATGATCGCCGGATACCCACTCCACCAGCTTGTAGGGGCCGGTTCCGATGGGATTCTCATTGAAGTCATTGCCGCTCTCGATCAGGCCCTTGGGTAGAATCCAGTTGAAATGGTAGCCCAGATCGTACAGCAGGCCCGCGTAGGGCTCGTTGGTGGTGATCTTAACGGTGAAATCGTCCACCGCCTCGATGCTCTTCATGTTGCTGGTATATGTAGTGGTGGCGGGGAGTGACTTGGCGTACTCCAGGGTCGCAACCACGTCCGCGGCTGTGAAGTCGTCGCCGTTGTGGAACTTGACGCCCTGCTTCAGGGTGAAAATCCAGTCCACGTCGTTCTCCACCTTGTAGTCCGAAGCCAGGTCCAGCTCGGGCTTTAAGGACGCGTTGTCGATGCGCACCAGGCCGTTGAAGGTCAGCATGTTCATTCCCACGGAAATCAGGGAGTCATGATCGCAGGTGGAAAGGTTCGGCGGCTCGCTGGTAAGTGCCACTCTCAGGGTGTCCCTTGCGGACTCGCCTCCCGCTGCTGGCGCAACGCTCTCGGAACCGCCCGCCGCCGTTGTTCCGGCGCTTTCAGGAGCGGAGGAAGTTTTGCCGCCGCAGGCGCTCAAAGCTCCGGCTGTCAGGACGACTGCCAGGGTAAGGGCCAACACGTTTCTTGCTTTTTTCATAATCGTCACCTCTCTGTCAATATTCCATGTATGTGTTCTTGTTATGGACATCTGTTTACCATATGCGTACATAAATGGTTGCTGACAGTATACCATAAATCTGTGTAAAAAAGCTTATATTAATTTTTGTTAACCATTATCGCGTTTTTAGATAGTTATTTATCGAAAGGATGCTTTAGATATTTAAGCTGTTATGACAGCCTTTGCTTTACTTAATTAACGTATTGGCTTATTTTCTGAATATTTCGCTTATTATACTTTGTCATCAGCCGCAGGTTGATGACAAGAGATACGTTTCCTTATTATACTTTGTCATTAACCGCAGGTTGATGACAAGAGATACGTTTCCTTATTACAATATCATGATTTTGCCGGAAGATTGCCGCCGGGCACGCCTGTTTTGCCCGCCCCGGCGTCACATCCGTGACAAATGTCATCCCTGTCATTACAATCGACATCTGTTCCGCCGCGGCCGGATTGTTTATAATGTAGTTAGAAGGAAGGAGGTATGATCGTGAATACTCAGGAATTTTACCGTGAATTGGAACAGCTCACCGAGCTGGGCTACCTGGAGAGGCCGCAGCTGGACCGCATCCGGGACGAATACTTAAAAACCAGGAAAGAGCGGCACAATATTTTTCTGATCTTCGCCCTGCTGGGCGTCGTCTTTATCGGGGCCGGGGTCATTTCCCTGTTCGCCTGGAACTGGGCCATGTTCTCCCGGGAGTTAAAGGCCGTGATCGCTCTCATCCCGCTGCTGGCGGTCCAGGGCTGCCTCTGGTGGAAGCTGCGCACAGGCGCGGCGGAAACCTGGATCCAGTCCCTGACTCTGGCTCTGGGCCTGGCCTTTTTGTCCGCCCTGGGGCTGATCTACCAGGCCTATCAGCTGTCCTTCAGCCTCCAGTCCATGCTGCTGACCGGATTTGTCCTCATGCTGCCGGTGGTGTACCTGCTGGACGGCTACTATCTGGCGGTTTTATATCTGGCCGGAATCTGTTGGACCGGCTGGGGCGGCGACTATACCCTGATGGTGCTCTTTCTGCTCCCCTATTACCGGGCCAGGATCAAACGAGGCGCGAACTGCGGGCTGCTGGGACTATGCTTTTTCATCTGGTTTCTGTATCTGGCCGTATGGTATGTGCCGGACAACGCCTATTACGCCTGCCTGCTGATCCTGTTGATCTACACCACCGTGGAATCCCCGGCCCTCTGCCGGAGACTGGCCGGGCGGCTGCTGTACGGGCTGCTGTTTCTGAAAGCGGCCTTCTACCTGACGGCCAACGAGCTGCCTGAGCTGTTCGGTTACAGCGGGGGATACCGGTATTTCGTCCACTTCCCATGGCTGCCCCTGACCGCCCTGTTTCTTGCCGCGGCCGTGCTCATGTACCTGTCCATCCGTAAAACAGACCGCGATGGACAGACCGGACTGCTGCTGTTCTGCGGCATCAGCGGCCTGCTGGTTTTCGATCTCATGTTTCTGGATCCGGTTTACCGGTATCCCTATGAAATCCTGTCCGGCCTCTGCTTCATCGCATACAGCCTGTACCGGCTGCTGTGCGGGGTCAGGCAGGTAAATCTGCCTTCGGTCCGGCGCTATACGGGGGCGCTGATCCTGTATATTGTATTTAAGGTATTCCTGGGCGGACACGGGCTTCTGGTCAAAGGGATTGTGTTCGTGATCGCCGGTCTGGCATTTCTCGGGACCAATTACTGGATGACGGTCAAGCTGAAAGGAGGGGACTCACGTGAAAAAACATCGGAATAAACTGATTCTGGCCGCATTTGCGCTGCAAATACTCATGCTGCTTGGCATCGTCGGCGCCGTCTACGCAGTCTCGTTAAACGGCCGCACCGCGGTGGTGGAAGTGACCGGTTACGACCCCTACGACGCCCTGCGGGGCCGCTATCTCCATCTGCGAAACCCGGACAGCGACATACCGCTGGAGCCCGGCTCCGTGGAGCGGTACGAGGCTCTTCCGTGGGACAACAACGACGTGTATGTGATTCTGGAAACAGACCCGGACAGCGGGCTGGAACGCTTCTCCTACGCCACCCTGGACCGGCCCGGAAGGGATGTGGCCTACCTCAAATGCGCGTCCGGTTATCTGCGGACATACGACAACGATCCGCGGATTTATATTTACCCGCGGATCGAAGAATATTATTTAAATGAAGCTCAGGCCGCGCAGCTGGACCGGGCGGTTACCTGGGATACGAAAATCCGGCTGTCACTGAAACTATGGCACGGATTGTATGTGGTGGACGGGATGGAGATCGACGGGACTATTTATTAAAGAAAAAGCGCCAAACAGTATCTGTCGTGTTCCAATCATCATTTGGGCGACTCACGGCGTGATACTTTTTGGCGCTTTCCGATTTTCGATTGTCAATAATAAGTCGTTCCGAGAGCTTCGGTAATCTTAGTAAACTTTTCATCATGCTCTGCCGTATCATTCCCAATGGTGTGGTAACGCTTTAACAGTGCTTCTTCTCCCTGGAATTTTTCTTCCGCCATACAGACAACCTTCTCTGCTTCTGCTGCCCGGATCACACAGACTCCGTCCGCATCTCCCACCAGGATATCCCCCGGCATAACCACCTGCCCGCCGCAGGCAACCGGCACATTAATTTCACCTGGTCCATTTTTATATGGTCCCTGGGGCGTAATCCCCGCAGCATAAACAGGTATGTCCAGTTTTTTCAGCGAATCCATATCCCGGATTGCCCCGTCTACCACAATGCCTGCAAGACCTTTATTCTGTGCGTATGTAAACATAACCTCTCCCATAAGAGAACGGGTTATACAGCCATTGCCATCCACCACAAGAATATCCCCCGGCTCAGCCAGATCAAGTGCTTTGTGTATAAAGGCATTATCCCCGTCCGGAACTTTCACAGTAAATGCAGTTCCCAACATACAGTCGGTTTTATTTCCAATTCTACGGATATACTCTCTCATACAATACAGTCGATTCATCATATCTCCGATATTGCTGGACGGAATCCCTCTGAAACGCTCCGTAATATCTTTTGACGGCCGGCTTACTTTTGTAAAAATACGGTTTCCAATATCATTTATCATTTTCATTCACCCTCACAGACACATAATTCAACAACCCACCGGCTGCCAAAATCTCCATAGCAAAGCTCCCAAGCCCTGCTGCGGCAGTCTCCTCGCCGGTTGTGCAGTTTAAAATCTTTCCATTGATAAGATCCACGGCCAATCTGTCATTTTTATGTACCTTACGCGAAATCCCCGGACAAATCACAACAGGCAACGCCAAATTGATTGCGTTCCGATAGCTATACCTTGAAACAGAATCTGCAACCACCAGCTTGATTCCGGCCCCCTTCAGAGCCGCCATCGGATGTTCGACGCTTTTACTGCCGCAGCCAAAGTCCCTGCCTGCCACTACAATGTCGAACCCCATATGTTTAAATCCGCCCTCTACACCGGCAATCCCGTCTTCCAGGCTCTCAAAAACCCAATTTCCCATGGCTTCTCCATCAAGCCTTTCCATTGTCCAATGATTCTCCGACACAATCTGGTACACCGTGACGTCATCACCGCATGTCCAGCATTTACCTTTAATTATAGTGTTCATACCACTCCCTCCCCGCCGGCAAGGAATTTTCTTGGGTCGGTAATTTCTCCGGTAATTGCACAGGCAGCGGCAGTGTAGGCCGACCCCAGATACACTCTGCTCTCCATACTGCCCATACGCCCTTTAAAATTGCGGTTTGTCGTACTGACACAACATTCTCCCTTTCCAATCAGCCCCGGCCCATGTCCTGCACATGAGGCACAACTGGACGGCAGAATTGTTGCCCCCGCGTTCATCAGAATTTCCATAACGCCTGTCTTGACCGCCTCAAGGGCAATCTGCTGGCTGGCCGGCGTAACGAGCAGCCTTGTTCCTGAGGCCACTCTGTGTCCCTTCAAAATTCGGGCCGCCTGAATCAAATCTTCCATACGGCCATTGGTACAGGAACCGATGAATACCTGATCCACATGTTCGGACTCGACCCGTGACAATGGCCGGACATTATCCACCGAATCGGGGCAGGACAGCATCGGCTCCAGACCGGAAACATCCAGCTCTGCTTCCGCTACAAACGGCGCGTCCTCATCCGATTTCATACATTCCTTCACAGGTGCCCCTGCAAAAGCGAAGGACTTTTCATCCGCCTCAAACACTGCGCATTTTACTCCGGCTTCAGCCATCATATTCGCAATCACAAGCCGGCCCTCCAGCGACATCTCATCAATCGTTTCCCCCACGATTTCAATCGCCCTGTAGATGTATACTTCTTTCGGAAAAATACGGAGCAAACACAGGCTGATATCTTTTGCAGTGACCCCCTGGGGCACCTTTCCCGTTACCCGGACACGTAATGTCTCTGGTACCTTAATCCATGTTTTCCCTGTTGTCAGTATGGATACCGCATCTGATGCAGTCACTCCGCATGAGAATGCCCCCAATCCGGCATACATCGTCGCATGGGAATCCGTTCCCACCGCAATTTCAAGGGGACGCACAAATTTCTCCACCATCAGCTGATGTCCAATTCCATGTTTTCCCAATTCTGTCATATGAGTAATACCATATTGATCGGCCTTTTCTTTAAACCGCACCATCTTATCCGCTGCTGCGACTGAAAATGACGGTACATTATGATCAATCACCAGATACACATTTTCCGGTGCCACGATTTTTTTGCATCCTAATTCTTCAAGGGTTGAAAAAATCAAATCCCCCACATAATCATTGATCAGCAAACGATCTACTGATACGGATACAATTTCGCCGGCGCGGACACATGATCGGTCCGCACCCATAGCAATCAGCTTCTCTACCAAAGTAGCACCCAAATTACCACCTCCATTGCCGGTCACAAAGCACCGTCCTTCCATAATTAATCTATCAAATGACATGCAACCCAGTGATCCGGTGCTACCTGCCGCAATTCCGGCTCCTCATGCTCACACCTTCCGTTGCAGCGATGGGCCATACTGCAGCGGGTATGGAATCTACAGCCGGAAGGTGGATTTGCCGGCGATGGTACCTCTCCTTCCAGCGGAACCAGCCTGCCCTCGTTCTTCTCCGGGTCTGGAATGGGAATCGCCGCCATAAGCGCCGCTGTGTACGGGTGCTTATGGTTTCCATAAAGTTCATCCTTGTTTGCAAGCTCGACCAGTTTACCCAGATACATAACTCCGACCCGGTCCGACACATGTTTTACTACCGACAATCCATGTGCAATAAACAGGTAGGTCAGATTGAATTCCTTTTGCAGGTCCTTCAGAAGATTCAAAACCTGAGCCTGTACGGAAACATCCAGCGCAGATACCGGCTCATCGCAGATAATCAATTTGGGATTCGCAGCAAGCGCGCGGGCGATTCCAATTCTCTGGCGCTGTCCGCCTGAAAATTCCTGGGGATAGCGGTTTGCATGATAAGAGGCAAGTCCTACAACCTCCAGCAGATAATCTACCCTCTTTTTCATGCTCTCCCGATCTCCGAGATTATGGATAATCATTGCCTCCTCAATGGTCTGCCTCGCTGTCATACGCGCATCGAGAGACGAATATGGGTCCTGAAAAATCATCTGAAGATCGCGCCGCTTCAAACGCAGTTCTTTCTTATTCAGTTTACGGAAATCCTTACCATCAACAATAATTTCCCCATCTGTGGGTTCAACCAAACGCAGTATCGTCTTTCCAATCGTACTTTTTCCGCAGCCAGATTCCCCTACAAGGCCAAGTACCTCTCCCCGTTTCAGTTGAAATGACACGTCATCCACAGCCTTGATATTGCCGACCGCTTTTTTGACAATCCCTTTACTGTAAACCGGGAAATATTTTTTCAGATGGCGGACCTCCAGCAAAATATCAGATTGTATCTGATCGGACTGAACTCCACTTATCTGCTCTCTCATAGTATAACCTCCTCCCCGGCAGCCCCCGACAAAGCATAATGACACGCCGCCCAATGCTCGCTTCCCAGATCAACACGATTCGGACGTTCCTTTTTACACAGCTCTGTCGCATGGGGACAGCGAGGTGCAAATCGGCATCCGGCTGGTAATTTTAACAGATTCGGAACATGCCCGTCGATTACTGGAAGGTGCTCTACATCCCGATCCATCTGAGGAATACAGCGAATCAGGCCTCGGGTATATGGGTGGACCGGATGGTAAAATAAATCTCGTATCCCCGCATATTCAACAATCTGACCGCAGTACATAACCGCTACCTTTGAACACATTGCGGCGATTACGCCTAAATCATGGGTAACTAAAATAATGGACATTTTCCGTTCATTTTTCAAATCCCGCATCAAGTTTAAAATCTGTGCCTGAATTGTTACGTCCAACGCTGTAGTCGGCTCATCTGCAATCAAAAGTTCCGGATTACAGCAAATCGCCATTGCAATCATCACTCTCTGCCGCATACCGCCGGACAGCTGATGGGGATACGCTTTCAGCCGCTCTTCCGGCATGGATATCCCGACTTTCATGAGCATGTTGCATGCAATTTTTTTCGCCTCGTCGGAAGTCACACGCTGATGCAGCGTAATCGCTTCAGTCAACTGATTTCCTATGGTATAGACCGGATCAAGGGATGTCATCGGCTCCTGAAAAATCATTGATATTTTATCGCCTCGGACCCGGCTCATTTCCAGATCAGTCTTTTTTAACAGGTCATCGCCTTTAAACAGAATTTCACCGCGCACAATCTTAGCCGGCGGAACCGGAAGGAGCTGCATAATAGAAAATGAGGTTACGCTTTTTCCGCATCCGGACTCGCCCACGATTCCCAACGTTTCGCCATAATCGATGGACAAGTTCACTCCATCCACTGCAGTAACAACGCCATCATCTGTCTTAAACGTCACGACCAGATCTTTTATTTCTAATAGCTTTTCACCCACAGTTACTCCTCCCTGCCCTTAATCTGCCTGATCTATTTTTTTCCGAGAATCTCAGTAAACTGCCATTTATTTCCGTTTGGATCTACCAGATTGCTTACTTCATGACCGTACTTTGCCACAAATTTCCCTTCATCCTTAAAGGTAATTCCTTTCTCTTTCATTACCTCCCGGGTCGCCGCACCTTCCGTCAGCTCAAATGAGATATGATCAACTCCCGGCTTTCTTCCTTCCTTCGTGAGAAAAATTTTAAACATCACCTGATTTTCTCCCGGAAGCTTTAACTGGACGGACAGCTTGGGGGCTTCCCCGGACCTGCTAAGCTCCTCAAACCCCAGGGACTTGAAAAAAGCGACCTCCGCTTCCACATTGTCAACTGCAATCTCAATATGATCGACTCTCTTTAACATAATAGGTTCTCCTTATCTGTTTTTAATTTATACAAACTCAAATGAATATAATTTTACAATACGCAGTACAAACCTCAGGCGTATTGCCTTACCTTTTAATGCGGCGATGGATGTATCTCCATGCCAGCTCACACGGTAATCAAGGCTGCTGGCGCAGATACTGTCCGCATCCGCCAGCGTATACCCTTTTATCGGGTCACCATTCTCGTCCTGCACCTCCACCAACAGTTGTCCCGTCCTCGGGGCGCAATCCAGATTAACAGAAAGTCCGTTGCCATTGCATACCATTGTAACCGTGGTAAAACCGCCATATTGATCGGCCGTAATACAGCCGAGCCTGCCTTTTTTCCACACCAACCATCCCGGCTTTCCAAGCGAACTGCCGCTGTCCCTGGGATATTTGTGTGGTTCCGCACTGGCCATCACCGGCAGTGCAATCCGGTCGTCACCCAGAAACACCATTCCGATACCGGGATTCAGGTCTCCGCCATGCCATTGTCCTACAGTACCGCAATCTGCAACAGGTCCGCCGGGCACCCACTTCCAGCTGGTTTCATCCTCACTGGCAGCCATATAGACCTTTCGTCTGTCCTGAAAACGGTCATACACCCCCGGAAACATCAGCCGCTCGTCGGAGCCTGGATAACTCACCCGCGAATTCGTATAAACGTCCAGACTGGGAGCCCATTCCAGGCCGGCCTCCAAAACAACCAATGGTTTCTGCCGCCACAGATAGAAATTGTCTGTCTCCACCTGTCCCACCACACGTTTACCATTTTTCCAAAGGCGGATATAGGCCACATATTTCTTCCGGGACTCATCCCAAAAACAGCTGTTAAGGGTGTCACTGGGATAGGCCATCGCCGGTTCATCCGCCGTTTTCCAGTGTATACCATCCGGAGAGAAGGCCGCACACATGCACTTAACTGATACTATTCCGTCTTTCACGGAAAATATCTTTTGGTCAACAGCCTCACCAAACCGCTGATTATATTTTTGTTTGACCACTTCCACATTCTCACTGTAATCAATCACTCCAAGAAAAAACATCTTGTATCGCGCTTCCAGTGGCGCGGATGGGTCGACAAAAATAGAACCACTCTGAAAACCATACGGAGCCAGCTCGCGGCCATAGACAATATTTCCAGGCATACCCCGATAGGAGTACAAGCCAAGCTCCGGTTTGTCCCACTTCACGCCATCTTTGGACCGGGCATAGCAGACGACATGTCCATGCGCCTTCCTTGCTTTACCGTCAGACGGGTCCGTATAATCCCGCGGCACACAGGTATACCACAGGCGGTACCATCCGTTCTCAAACAACACCGTGTCAAAATACATATTGTAATTTGTCTCCCACGGCTGATCCATTGCGCTTAATGGCCCGACCAATTCCGCTTTTTGAGCTTCCAGTCGGATTCCATAAGGTCCCTCGGGACCCTCTGTTCGCGCAGGAGGTTTATTCCAACAGCTTACACGGCGGCCATTCTCGTCACACCAAGGAACCGCTCCGGCCTCTACATGCCTCCAGCTGACGAAACACTGCGTCCCCCGTGGCACAATGGCCTTTTTCTGAGCCAGCTCACGCCACAATTCTGTATTTTCCACAATTTGTCTCTCCGATTGAATCAATCCGTCAACTGCCAGGAATTACCGTTGGGATCATTTACGTTGCTGACGGTTCTCCCGGTTGCCGGCACAAAGCGGTTCTCTGTACGGAATACAACTCCATTGGCTTTCAGCTCATCAACCGTATGTTCATCCTCCACCCTGAAAGCAATGTGGCGAATCCCCGGCGCCTTATCGCCACTGGCGCGCATCTCAAATACCACCTGGTTCTCTCCCGGCAGCTGCATCTCAACTGCGTTTCCGTGATCCGGCAATCGGCGTTTGATGATGAATCCCAGATTTTCCAGGAATTCCACCTCTGCCTCCAGATCCTCTACCAGCATATCAATGTGATCCACAAATTTTAACATATTCCTCATCCTCCTATGGGTTTATTTTACAAATTCAAATGAAAACAACTTCGCCGAATGCATTCTGAACACCATTACAAGCTCCTGCCCGTTCAGCTCACTCAGATCCGTCTTATCATTCCAGCTTACAGGACAGGCAATCTGGTCTCCGTTCATGATATTACAGTCGTCAAAACCGTATCCTTCCAGAATCTCGCCTTTTGTATTTCTCAGCTCAACCTCTATGCTTCCAGAAGGCGTTGTCGCAAAATTCAGTACAAGTTTATTCCCGTCAAATAATATCTTCGGCGTCTGGAATGCTCCCCGCTCATCCGCCGCGAGTGCCGCAAGACGTCCCTTTTTCCAGACGGCAAGACCAGGCTGACCTAATTTTTGGTCCCCGCCACGGCTGTATTTATGTGGTCTGGAATACCCCAGCATAGGCATCGCCATCTTATCACCGGCAAGCGGAATCAGCCCTAATCCGGGATTCAAATCTCCCGCACACCAGTCCTCGCCGCTCCCGGCCTCCACGACCGGCCCCCCGGGCACAAACTCCCATATCATATCGTCCACACTTGAGGCCAGATACACGTTGCGGCTGTCCGTAAAACGATGATATACATTGGGAAACATCAGCTTCACGTTGCTCCCCGGATAGTCCATACGGTTGTTAGTATAAATATCGTCACAGGGAGACCAGTCGAGCGGAGCCTTTAAAACAATTTCCGGCGCCTGCTTCCAACAGTAAAAGTCCTTACTTTCCATTCTTCCGACTACGCGGCGGTCGCCATGGCGCAGACGGATATATGCGATGTATGCCTGACGCTTTTCATCCCACACACAGGTGTTCAGTGTATCACTTGGCTGTACAATCAAAGGTTCTTCCAGGCAGTTCCAGTGAATTCCATCGGGAGAGACAGCGCCATACAAGCCTTTCACATAAGGCTTTTCATCGATCACGGTGAATCCCTTCGGGTCTAATGCATCGCCAAATATTGTGGCGTATTTCTCCTTTGCCGCCTCCAGATCATCCACCGGCTTCAAGCCCACATATATCATTTTATACCGCTCTTGCATAGATCCGTTGGGATCCAAGAATACACTGCCGCTCTGAAAACCATAAGGACTCAGCTCCCGTCCAAAACAGATATTGGTCTCCTGACCATTAAACTGCTGCAAGCCCAGTCCGGGCTTTTCCCAGTGCAGTCCATCCTTTGACTCCGCATAGCAGAGGACCTGACCGGAAGCCATTTTATAGCGAGCATCCTTCTGCTGCATATGATCCGACGGAATACAGGAATACCAGGCCCGGTATGTTCCATTCTCGTACATCGCCGCTGTAAAATACATATTGTAGTTCACTTCCCAGGGCTCCTTCATCTCAATAACCGGTCCTATAAGCTCCGCCTTCTGAGCTTCAAGGCGTATTCCATATGCCCCGCTGGGATTGCCAGTGATTCCAGAAACCGGAACACCCCACTGCGGTGCTTTCTTTCCGGCGGATGTCCAGGCGACCATCCCCGCATCCACATACATATAGTTTACAAAGCACTGCTCTCCCTTCGGTTTTAGCGCCCCCTTATGGTCAATTATCGGATTTCTCATCCTCGTTCTCCTTTCATATTTTCTATAGCTTCATAACTATTCCATCTTTGTCATCTGCCGGATTCCGTCCCCCAGAACGTTAATACCGATCACTGTAGTCGCAACTGCAAACGCCGGGATACAAGCTACCCACCAGGCTCCGTCAATATAGGCTTGTCCATCGCTGATCATTCGTCCCCACGAAGGATATGGCCTGGCAACGCCGACCCCAAGATAACTTAAGCTTGATTCCTGAAGAATGGTCGTGGCAATCAGCAGCGTTGAAAGTACAATAACCGATGGCAGTACATTTGGAACAACATGGCGGAAAATCAACCGCTTATCGGTTGCTCCCAACGTTCGGGTGGCCAAAACATAATCCTTTTCCCGCTCCACAAGGGTATTTCCTCTCACTGTTCTGTAGATTGATACCCAGTCAGCAAGCGCCAGAATGATCACCATGGACAGAATGCTTGAGCCAAATACAGCCAAAAACAGGATACAGATCAGGAATGTGGGCAGGGCCTGCTTTAACTCCGCCAGGACACCTACAACATTGTCAACCGCTCCTCCAAAAAATCCGCCCACCACTCCGAGAACCGTTCCCAGCACAGCCGTGCCAAGAACCGCAAGCAGCGCAATCATCAGAGAAACCTGACCGCCTACCATAGTGCGGCTTAAAATATCCCGCCCCAACTGGTCGCAGCCAAAGATGTGGCCGGCGACCGGGGGAGAAAGCCGTAGCGCCAGATCTGTCTTTTCCGGATCACAAGGTGTCCAGAATACCGATAGTATCGTAATAAAAAACATAAACAGGATAATTGCTCCTCCTATTGTTGTTTTTACGGACCCTCTCCGCATAAACCACGATCTCAACATTTTTTTCAACAGAGCTTACCTCCCTCGTTGTCTTTATTCCCGATTTACTTATGTGTGACACGGGGGTCTAATACACCGTACAACAAATCAACCAGTAAATTCACTACCACAAACACACATGCCGCGTACGGAATCAAAACTTGAATTACAGGATAGTCACGTCCATTCAATGAAGTTACAAGCAGCGATCCAATTCCCGGCCAGCGGAACAGGGTTTCAACAACAACCGCTCCGTTGATCAGCTTTCCAAGCCGTAATCCGATATTGGTAATCAATGGAATCGATACATTTCTAAGGGCATGCTTATACAATACCACATTGCTGGATAAGCCCTTTGCCCTGGCCGTGCGTATATGGTCGCTTCTCATAACGCGTCCCACCTCCGTCCGGGTCAAGCGGGTCAACGTAACCACTTCATGGGCCGATAACGTAACCGCCGGCAGGATCAGGTGTATAAACGAACCGGTTCCGCCTGTGGGAAGCCACTTTAGCCTCAGTCCAAATACCATCATCAAGATGATTCCGACAAAAAACAGGGGAAACGCCTTCAGCACAAAACCGGATATGTTGATAAAATTGTCAAGCAGCCCCCCAGGACGCTTTGCTGTATATACGCCAATGGGCACAGCGGCAACTACCGTAATAACCAACGCGGTCAGTGCCAGCAACAGCGTATTTGGAATACGCGTCCAGACCAGTGTCGACGCAGGTGTCAAAAGCATCGTTCCTGTGCGGTACGCGTACGACATCCCCACGTCCCCTGTGACAAGCTTTTTAATATAAATGATAAATTGAGTCATAAGCGGCTGATTCAGCCCCCATGCCTCACGCATGGCTTCAATCTCCTCCTGCGTCGCCTCCGGTCCCGCCAGTATTGTGGCTGCATCTCCGGGTATCACACGCAAAAGCATAAATACAAGCAAGGTTGCGAGAAAGACGGTCAAGATTCCCCGAAGCACACGCGTAATTAGCATATTTTTCATACAGTAGCAATCCTTTCTTTAGGACCTCATACCTTTAACGCTTGTTGAGTGCCGCCTATTCGGAATATCCGGCCTCCGACAGCATAAGCCAGTTAAGCGGAATGTATTCATATCCTGTCAGGTTCTCAATCATACCAATGGATGAGGTGGGCACCGTCGCAAAAACATAAGGTGTATAGTCCCACAACACCTTCATGGCGTTGGAAATGTCGGCTGCGCGTTCCTCTTCGCTCTGCTGTGTATCGAGATCCGCCTCATCCATAATGGCTTCAAACTCCTCAAGATACAGGCCCGTAAGGTTTTTCATCTGGTTATAATGATACTGCGCCTCACCGCTGAAGGACCCCGGAACAGAGTTATTTGTGATATCCCACTGATCCGTCATCTTCATATCAGTCCAGGCACCGCTCTCTACCTGAGTGAATGTAATATTGAATCCAGCCTCCTGCAGCTGAGCCAGAACCAGCTCGCTCACCTCCAGATCAGACGTAAATTCACCAGAATGGAATGCAAATACGATCTCGCCGCCGTTGTATCCGGCCTCCTCCATCAACTGCTTTGCCTTCTCCAGATCGCGCTCAGGAAAACCTCCACCGTCGTAAGATCCGAAAACATTCATGGGAGCAGGACCCTGGGCTGGTTTCTGATAGCCGCTCATAATGATCTCGCAGATTCCGGCGTGGTCAATGGCATAAAGCATAGCCTGACGGATCTTGAGATCCGCAACCGGAGAATTCTCACGGACATTAAAATTGTACTGTATTGCATCGTAGCCGATTGTCTCTTTAGCCAATACCTTCAGCCCTTCGGTCTGATTAATCGATTCAACCTGATCATAGGGAACTGCATAGACAATGTCATATTCGCCGGATTTAAATCCTGCCATCCGGGCATTGTCATCCGTCACCGTATAGTAGTTGATCGTTTTTACTGCCGGCGTACAGCGCCAGTAATCCTCATTGGCCGCCAGCGTAAGGCAGATTCCCTGATCCCACTTTTCAAACTTAAACGCACCGGTACCTATGGGCGATCCATAAAAATCTTCAACCGACATTCCCGCATAATCAACAGGCAACATGGGCAGGCGGCTCAGCAATCTGGGAACAGCCGGCTGCGGAGACTGCGTTTTAATCAGAACTGTGTATTGGTCAACCACTTCACAGGACGGCGGCCATGCTTCCCGCCACTGGGTACTGTATTTGTACTTAATTGCCTCTGTGTAATGTTTGATGGAGAACGCCACCGATTCGGCATCAAATACGGATTTGTCATGAAATGTTACGCCCTCGCGCAATTTAAATTTCCAGGTCAAATCATCTACCATCTCCCACTCAGTGGCCAACGCCGGCTCTGGCTCCATCTTTTCATTAAGCCGGACTAAGCTGTCGAAAATATGCTGTGAAGCTGTAGTTGAGGTAAATCCTCCTCCCGAGCCGTCCAGGGATGTAATATCCCGGTTCACAGCTACATTGATACAATCCTTTTTCTCCGCCACCTCCACTGCCGTCGAGGACTCGGGTGTACTGGTGCTGTCCGTATTGCTCTGGCCGCATCCACACATAAACAGCACCATTGTTATAAGCAGTGCAGTTAAACGTCTCTCTCTTTTTTTCATGCTTTTCCTTCTCCTCTCTTTCAGTCCCGGTAAATCTCCGGGATCTAATACACAAAACCGCCTTCAACTGCAACTGGATATACCGCCTGATATGCTTCGGCATATTTGCACTGGGAACGCCCAAAACTCCTTGCATTATCGGCCCTTACCAATGCGCGTTGAATATATCTCTCCGCCAGCGCTTTCTTGCCCTCAAAACACGCCATGGCTGCTTTTTTCGTCTCAATGACCTCACTGATATCGATAAACAGGTTGGGTTTAAAACCATTTATCTCAGAGGCGTGAGGTTCGAAACAAAAAATAGGTGTTCTGCCGCCTGCTCCCGGCGATGTCCCTTCAATCTCAATCCCGTATCCCCCAGCAATCTCACAGGACGTGATTACATACTTTAAAATGGAGCCATGATCAGGGTTACAGTAGTCGTTCTCATGATGCGTTAAAATCAAATCCGGCTCAATCAAACGGATTTTCTTTGCCAGCAGCATGTGCTGCTCCTTGGTAGCCTGGAACGGATAATCGTCAAAGTCAAAAAATTCAATGCTCCGGACTCCCAGTATACCGGCTGCTTTCTCTGTATCGTGCTTGCGCATATTTTTACACTGCTCGACCGTCATCCCAGGCTGCTTCATCACCTCATTGGCCTCGCCCCCCGTGCCATAGGTTACAATCATAACATCCACAATGCCCCCTTCCCTGACATGTTTTGCGATTGCTCCGGAGCACCGCCAAAGCAAATCCCCCGGATGTGCAGAAACCACCAACATTTTTTTCCCCTTCATTTCCATTATTGCATACCTCCTCTTTTTGAATATGTGCTGTGTTACTTTTAGTGTAATTAAAAATATTTTATATTTGATTAATTTTAATTAGAGTATGTGCTAAATATCTAATTTTGTCAATATCTTTTTTGCATTTTTGTGTAATATTGACTAATTTATTTATATTTTTTGTTTATTTCAAATGAGAGGGGGTATTTTTTGATCAAATATAATATCTCTTGAGATCAGAACGGTTACGACCAATTCTGTTTTAAATAATAGCGTAACATTACTTTCGGGTAATTAGTTGATGGGAAATTATGTAAACTAATAAAAACAAAAAAAGAAAGCACCGCTTTGTGGTATGATTGGATTTGCGAAAAACGATCACAACAAAGGACGGTGCTTTCTATGTATAATAGTATACTACATTTTATCGAAAATGACATCAAGGAAATTGAAAATCTCGTAGCGGCCATGCTGAAAGGTAATAAAGAGCCTCATGACCTGTCACAGGATATCCATGACCGGATGCTGGGGCTCGGGGCCAGGCTGATTGCAGAACTGTATGAAAAAATAGATGATGAGATTAGAGAAAGTCTGATACGAAAGAAAAAATGGAACATTGAACAGCGCAATGAATCGAAGGAACTGTTGGATATCCTGGGACCGATCCGGTTCCGCAGGACTGGCTACAGGGATAAGAAAACCGGGAAATTCGTCTACCTCCTGGATGAAATCCTTGGAATTGAAGGACATCAGAGGATCACGCTTGGGGCAGCCGCATGCATTCTGGAAGAGGCGGTACAGACCAGTTACGCTAAGGGAGGCCAGACCATCCCCCTTATGGGACAGGTCAGTAAACAGACTGTAAAACGTCTGGTTCATGACACAGAGGCCCAGCTCCCTGTCGCACCACCGGCAGAAAAGAAGCGGTTGGAATACCTGCATATCGTAGCGGACGAGGACCATGTGGCGGCCCAGTTCTGGAACCAAAAGGGGGACCTGGGGAAGGACAGCCGCGGGAATAAGATCAACACCATCATGCCGAAACTCATCTGCCTGTATGAGGATGTGGTAGATGAGGCGGGGGAAACCTCAAAGAGCCCAAGACACAAACTAACCGGGAAACACTACTTCTGCGGTATCTACAAGGGACAGGAAGCAAACAAAAGGTTATGGGAGGAGGTAAGGGACTATATAGACACCTATTATGATACTGAATATTTGAAATGCGTTTACATAGCAGGAGACGGTGCTGGCTGGATTCGCGCGGGCTGTGAAGTGCTGGGGAAGGGGAGGTTTGTGCTGGACAAGTTCCATATGATGAAATATGTGAATATCTCCGTATCCCATCTGCTGGACAGCGCGCAAGAAGTAAAGAGTGAGATTTGGGAATGCTTGAACGGCCGCTACAAGAAACGGCTGCAGAAGGTCTATGCTGAAATACTGAAGATAACAGAGGAAGGCGGGAAGTATCGGGATGTAGAGGGTGCCCTTGGCTATTTTCTGAACCAATGGGATGGGATTCAGATCCGGACGGAAGAGGCAGGGGCCAACTGGAAATGCTGTGCGGAAGGCCAGGTGAGTCATGTGCTAAGCGCGAGGATGAGCAGTCGTCCGATGGGCTGGAGCGAGCAGGGGTGTGGCCGGATGTCAAGGCTACGGGCATATACGAAAAATGGTGGTAAAATCATAGATCTTCTGGCATATCAGAAAGAACGCCGGAGAGAGAAGCCGCTGTCGGAGGAAGAAATAGAGATGAAAAAGGAGGTGTGTAAAAAGCAGGCCGGATGGAGATATCAGGAGCGTCTCCGGGGGCGTCTCCCCGGACTTGAGCAGCATAGTATGAAATGGATGCGCGTATGGATTAACCAGGAACTGGGCGCCTAGAATGCGGCTTTTTTCTGCTTGACTACAATCGTACAGGGAAGCAAACACACAAGTCAAGGGCAGAAAGCTGAAAGGAACCCTTGAGTTGTGTGTTTGCTGAACGTAAAATCAAAAAGCAGAAAAGAGGCGGTAGAAAAAATGGGCAAGATATGATAACCTAGAAAGAACAAATCTAAGTTCTGCCATATGGGTGAATTCTATCCTTTTGTTTCCGAAAGTAAAGTGACGCTATCGTTTTAAATTGACGATATTGACGAATGAAATTAAATATAGTATGCTCATTATGTATCTTTTTCAAGGTAACCCACACGGTATCTGCGGAGAATGGAGTCGAACAATGGACAGTTCCAAAACATCTGCTGCACAATTTGCATACGAGTCACTGAAAAGCTGGATTCTTTCCGGTTCTCTTGCTCCCGGAGAAAAAATCGATCAGGATGAGGCCGCGCGCAAGCTAAGTCTCAGCCGTATGCCAATTCGCAGCGGCCTGGACCGGCTGGCTGCTGAAGGGTTGGTTTTAAAAATTCCGCGCCGAGGTGTAATTGTATCGCCTTTAAGCCCGGACTCTTTGAATCAGCTATTTGATGTGCGCGCTCAGATTGAAGCCATGGCTATCATGCTGACCACCACATCTGCTTCCGAGGCTTCGATTCAAAACCTATACCGTATGCTCCAATACCAGGAGGATTCCACAGACCATTCGCTGTTTTCCATCTTGGAGCAAAACCGCAGTTTTCACAGATATATTGTGCAGCTGTCGGGAAATGAGGTGCTCCTCAGAGTATTTGATAATCTGTGGGAACAATCTGAACGTTATCGCAGAATGTATTTTCAAACCCCAAATTCCAACAGGCGGATACAGGCGGAACATCGCCAGATCGTGGAACTGATTGCCGCGCGCAGGGTTCAGGAAGCGGCTGATTTCATCATCCTACACACGAGAACCTCCCAGCGCATGATCCTGCTCTCTATGGAGCGGCAGCTGCCACCACAGCAATTTAGGCTGATCTCTCTTTCACCGGCTCCGTGTTCTGAAAATCATCGTACATCGGCTGTTTGTTATAATAAATGAGAAACGTGATGGCGCAGGCTCCTTATCATTGGCCCTGCGCCATCACGTTTCTCGCTCTATTTTACCAATATAACGCCATTAAAAGGCGTGATTTTAAACTACCGTCAGCTTAAACGGAAGGGGCTGAATTTCTTCACCAAACATTTTCAGGATAATCTCCTGGCTTCTGCGGGTATGCTCGATCAACATGTCGACCCCTTCCTGTTTTTTCCCTTTTTCCAGATAGTCCACCAGTTCATAGTGTTCTTTCACAATACGGCTGTTATAGGTCGTCTCTTTATAGTACAGGCGTCGGTAACGATTGCTCAAAATCCAGAGCTGGTTAATATTCTTAATCAGCCCTTCATCTTTTGACAAAGCGTACAATACGGAATGGAACTCTTTATTCTGTGCCATTACAAGGTTGACATCAACCGTTTCCTTATCCTGGGTGTCAAGCAGCGCATGCAAAGCGCGAATATCCTCGTCAGACACATGTTGAAAAGCCTTTATATATGCCATCGGCTCCATCGAACAGCGCATCTCAAAAATGCTGTTTAGGTCTTCAACGGATACCGGCATCACGCTCATCCCTTTTCTGGGCACCTCCAGCACCAGCCCTTCGGCACAGAGCTTGTCCAACGCTTGCTTTACAGGTATCCGGCTGGCCTCCATCAGTTCTGTAAGTGCATCTAAATTGATCCGCTCTCCCGGAGACAGCTCGCCAGATAATATCATCTCCTGAATCGTATTGTAGGCATACTCCGCTACCGTTATAACCCGCTTATTCCCAAGCTTTGCCATCTCCGTCTCACCTCTTCTGTTGTCAGGCAGACATCCCCGGTCATTTGCCTGTCAACATTTTATTATAATTATATTTCTGATCTACTTCCAGGCTGCTCATACCATTCAGAATATCCCTGCACATATCCTCTTCCTTCTGATACAGCTGCTCTGCTTTTTCCAATACCTTATCAAACATTTCTGCAGGCACAACCACCACACCGCTGAGATCTGCCATCACAACATCCCCTGGGCGAACCTGTACTCCGCCGAACTGAATTACATCGTTTGTAGAATGTTCCACTACCCTTCCCCGGGCAGTGGCCACCACCGACCCCCGCGCATAAACAGGGAAATCCAGCGCCACATAGTCATCGATATCCCTGCATGCACCATCGATCACAACACCGGCAATCCCTTTCTGCTTTGCGCCCGTGGCGAGCACGCCTCCCCAGCAGGATACATCCAGACGCCCCCCATTATCAACAACTATGATATTGCCCTTTTTGGCCGCCTCAATCGCGGCGATTCCCAGATGGGTTTTCGGAGGAGTGGTTCCTGCGGCCGTGAGGCGCACCGTCACAGCCTCCCCGGCGATCTTACGGCTTCCCGCCCATACCGCATTGATCTGGTATGTGCTTCCGTTGATGCCGTAAAAATCATTTGCATCCGAAATATTTGTGGTTGATAACCTCATGAGTCGATCATATTGCGCTTCTGTCATATTTTTCCTCCTAAATAATATATCATATATTTTTTATATTTTCAACTTTATGTATCTGAGATGATAGGTTGATAGTTTTATATATTTTATTTTTTATATTTTATTATATTGTATACGCTGTCGTCATTTTTGTCAAGTTTCATTTGTAGTTATAGATATTTTTTGTGCATATAGTCGATTTCTAACTAAGTTTAAAGCTATTTAAGCGGTTTCACAAGCAAAGTGTTGTAGTTTACCCCATAATTTATCTGTTTTACAGACAAATTTAACGATGTATAATGGTTTTAAAATATATTTTATTTTTTATATTGCATATTTTATCATGTAGAAGGGAGGAAGCTATGAAGCGAGAACTGGTCATAAATCCGGCCTGGTGCAAAGCATGTGGTATATGCGTTGCATTTTGTCCCAAAAATGCATTGGTACTTACGCAAGGAACCGTTACACTGAACCGAGAGCAATCCTGTATTCTGTGTGGTATCTGTGAACTTCGCTGCCCGGACTATGCCATCTACATCAAATCTGAGTAAAAGGAGGAAGTTAAAATGTCCAACACCGTACTGATGCAGGGCAATGAAGCCTGCGTTGAAGGCGCTATTGCCGCGGGTATGCGCTTTTTTGCCGGATACCCCATCACCCCTTCCACTGAGATTGCAGAATGTTCAGCCCTGCGGCTTCCTCAGGTAGGGGGACACTTTATTCAAATGGAAGATGAACTGTCCAGCATGGCTGCTGTCATCGGAGCTTCTGTGGCAGGAGTAAAGTCTATGACTGCAACCAGCGGCCCGGGATTTTCTCTGAAGCAGGAAAATATCGGCTACGCCGCCCTGGCTGAAATACCTTGTGTGATTGTAGACGTACAGCGCTCTGGTCCATCCACAGGCTTGCCGACTTCCCCTTCTCAGGGAGATGTGATGCAGGCCAGATGGGGGACTCATGGCGACCATCCTGTCATTGCCCTTTCGCCCTCTACGGTCAGCGAAACCTTTCATCTGACCATCCGTGCCTTTAATCTTGCGGAAAAATACCGCACGCCGGTGATACTGTTGATGGACGAGATAATCGGGCACTTAAGAGAAGGTTTTACCTTCCCTGATCCGGGCACACTGTCGATTGAAAACCGGAAAGTATCCAGGAATCCTGAAACGTTGCGGAAACCCTACTATCTGGAAGCCGGGGAACTTATCCCCGCCATGGCCGCTTTTGGCGAAGGCGCACGTTACAATATCACCGGCCTGGTGCACGATGACGACGGATTTCCCACAAGCTCTCCCGAAACAGCGGAGACGCTCTGTACGCGGCTGATGGAAAAGATCTCTCAAAATCTATCCGATATCGTTACCTATGAAGAGATAATGACAGAGGATGCAGATATCGTCATTGTATGCTACGGAGGTACTATGCGCAGCGCTATGACTGCCGTGGAGATGGCAAGGGAAGCAGGAATCAAGGTGGGAATATTCCGACCTGTCTCCATCTGGCCATTTCCGGAAGGCCCCCTTTTTGCGCTCTCGAAAAGAGTCAAACAGTTGGTGGTGGCAGAGCATAACTACGGTCAAATTCTTTTAGAAATTCAACGGATTGTAAAAAACAACTGTGCTATCTCATTTATTGGAAAAATCAATGGTACTGTCATTACTCCCAATGAGATTGTTGATAAGTTAAAGGAGGTGAACTAATATGCCTAGCTCTCTGATCCAAAAATACATGCGGCTTTCTCATTTGCCGACAATCTGGTGCCCGGGATGTGGTCACGGCATCCTCATGCGTGATGTGGCGCAGGCCATCGAAAATACAGGGCTGCCACGCCATAAGGTCTGCATCGTATCCGGAATTGGCTGCTCTTCCCGCGCCGCAGGCTATATGGATTTCAGCACAATCCACACTACCCACGGCCGGGCCATTGCCTTTGCAACAGGAATCAAAATCACCCGCCCCGATTTGCATGTGATTGTGATTACCGGCGATGGCGACGCGGCTGCCATCGGTGGCAATCACCTGATTCATGCTGCTCGCCGTAATATTGATCTGACCGTAGTGGTTTTCAACAATAATATTTATGGTATGACCGGCGGCCAATACTCCCCCTCCACTCCTACCGGAGAGTTCGGCACCACTGCCCCTTACGGAAACATTGACCGTCCCTTTGATATCGCCCGTCTGGCAGCTGGCGCCGGCGCTACTTATACAGCCAGAGGAACCGCCTATCACGTAAACGAAACCATAGAAGCCATTCAAAACGGCATCGAGCACACTGGCTTCAGCCTCATTGACTGCTATAGCGTCTGTCCTACCTACTATGGAAGGAAAAATAAGAAGGGAAATTCTATCAATCTGCTTCAATGGCAAAGAGAGCACGGTGTTACTACAAAACGCGCTGCTCAAATGAATGGCTCCCTACCTGAAGGCACTTACCTGGTCGGTACTTTGACACAAGATAAGCTGCCGGAATATACGGCACAATACCAGAAAATCATTGATAAATGCCAGGAGGAGAAACGATGAATAAACGTTATGAAATGCGGTTGACCGGTTCCGGCGGTCAGGGTGTAATTCTTGCCACAATCATATTGGCAGATGCCGGCCTCATGGCCGGAAAAAACATTCTCCAGTCCCAATCATATGGACCTGAAGCCAGAGGAGGTATGTGCAAAGCAGAGGTAATCGTCAGTGATGGCGTAATCGGTTTTACGAAAGTCATCCGCCCTGGCTTTCTTCTTGCCCTCACCCAGGCCGCCCTTGAAAAATATTCGCAGAATCTGCCCCCGGACTGCCTGGTCATGGTCGATGAAAGCTTGAAACTTCCTACCTGCCTGGAAGGCAGGAAGGTAATTGCGATTCCGATTCTTCGGACTGCTTTAGAAAAGGTTGGCAAAGCATTCACTGCAAATATCGTAGCCGTAGGCGCCATCAACGCCGCCCTGAACCTTGCCTCCCCAGAGCAGCTTGAACAGGCTGTATTCCGCCATATTCCCGCAGACACGAAAGAGTTAAACCGCAGAGCATTGCATGAGGGGGAGAGCTTAATTAAATCTCACCCTCTACAGTCCCTTTTAGAAATTGCGTAGAGAGGAGAACACAATCGATGAAGATTCATGAGTATCAAGCTCAATCTCTGTTCTCTGAATATGGGATTCCTGTCCCGGAAGGTATATTAGCCTCCAATCAACAATCTGCCGAAGAAGCGGCTGCCGCGCTCACCCGGCATAGTTCTCTGCTGGTCAAGGCACAAATCCACGCCGGCGGACGTGGCAAGGCGGGCGGAATAAAGCTTTGCCGGTCAGCCCGCGAGGCCGGTATCGCAGCCGGCAGGATGCTCGGAAAACACCTGATCACGAAACAAAGCGGGAGCGAAGGAAAATTAGTCCGCAAGGTCCTTATCTCTCAGGGAATCGACATTGAACGAGAGTATTATCTCAGTATAACCACAGATCGAAGGGAAAACAGACTGGTAATGATTGCCTCCTCCTCGGGAGGTATGGAAATTGAAGAAGTAGCTGCGAACTCCCCTGATAAAATCGTAAAACACTTGATCCATCCTGCAATCGGACTTACAGACTATGCCTGTCGGGACGTCGCCCGCGGAATCGGATTAAATTGCAAATTATATGGGGAATTCACCGCCCTGGCAATGGCTCTCTATCATCTGTTTATAGAAAAGGACTGTTCGTTGGTAGAAATCAACCCATTAGCTGAGACCAAAGAGCACCATCTCATAGCGGTTGATGCAAAGATTGACTTTGATTCCAATGCGCTCTACCGCCATCCAGAGCTCAAATCTATGTATGATCCGTTTGAGGAAGATCCCCGTGAAGTGGAAGCCTCCAGATATCATCTCAATTACATCCAGCTTTCCGGAAATATTGGCTGTATGGTAAATGGTGCGGGTCTGGCGATGGCAACCATGGACATGATTGAGGCTAGTGGTGGACGACCCGCCAACTTTTTGGATATAGGCGGCAGTGCCTCTGCCGAAACAGTGGCCGGCGCGTTTCACATTCTGCTCTCAGACGACTCTGTAAAGGTGATTCTGGTAAACATATTCGGCGGCATTATCAAATGCGATATCATTGCTTCCGGCATCGTGGAGGCGGTAAAGCAGACCGGACTTAAGGTTCCTTTGGTCGTCCGCCTGGCCGGAACCAATGCTTTAGAGGGAGCCAGAATATTATCAGAATCCGGGCTAAATATCCAGACTGCAGCCAGTCTCTCAGATGCCGCCCTGAAAAGCATCTCCGCCCTGAAAGGATAGGAGGGAACACAAATGGGAATTTTAATAGGAAACGATACCCGCCTAATCGTCCAGGGTATTACCGGCTCCCAGGGCCGCTATCATACACAACAGATGATTTCCTACGGTGCCAATGTGACCGCTGGTGTCACTCCCGGAAAAGGCGGGAACAGTATTTTCGGTGTGCCGATTTATCATACGGTTTTAGAAGCCAAGGAGGCTACCCGCGCAAATACCTCAATTATATTTGTTCCTCCCGCATACGCAGCTGATTCTATACTGGAAGCAGCCGATGCGGAGATCGACCTTGTGGTCTGCATCACGGAAGGCATACCAATTCTTGATATGATAAAAGTCAAAAATTATCTGAAGGGCAAAAAAACACACCTGATCGGACCTAATTGCCCCGGACTGATCACTCCTGGCCAGTGTAAGGCAGGCATTCTTCCGGGTTCCATCCATCGTCCGGGTCATGTGGGCGTCGTATCCCGTTCCGGCACACTGACCTATGAAGCGGTGGGGCAGCTCAGCGCCCTTAATATCGGACAGTCCAGCGCTGTCGGTATCGGCGGCGATCCCATCAAAGGTATGGATTTTATTGACGTACTGGATCTTTTCAATCGTGATCCCGATACATATGCAGTTGTTATGATTGGTGAAATCGGTGGAAGCAGCGAGGAGGAGGCCGCGCTCTGGATCAAAGAACATATGAAAAAACCGGTAGTTGCATTCATAGCAGGGCAGACCGCCCCTCCCGGCCGCCGCATGGGACACGCAGGCGCAATAGTTGCCGGATCTTCCGGCAACGCGCATGAAAAAATAAACGTGCTCAATGATTGCGGAATCACGATTGCCGCCACACCCGACAAAATCGGCGAGACATTATATATGGCAGTCTCAAACGCCGGTATTTTGAATCAATGCCTGATCAATGTTTAAGTAGGAGGTAAGATAATATGTCCCAGTTTCTGGAAGCAGCAATGGTAATCTGTTTCGGTATTTCCTGGCCGCTGTCAATCATTAAATCTTACAGAACACGCACAAGTCAAGGAAAAAGTATCGTTTTTTTAATGTTTATTCTCATCGGATATGCCTGCGGCATCGGTGCAAAGCTTTATTCGGGAACTATAACCTATGTATTTATATTCTATATTATCAACATGGTAATGGTATCGGTAGATGCCATCTTATATTTTCACAACTGCCACCTTGATCATACTTCCGAAAAATCAATCGTCCATAATTAAGCCTGATCGTATTCACAAAGAACATGCCTTTCATTGCGCAAAAAACGTCATGGAAAGGCATGTTTATTATAGCGGCTACGCTGCCCTCAGTCCCCTACCCCCTCTTACTCCTCCGCCTCATACGGCTCCAAAAACGCATGGAAATGCCGCATTGGAAGCTTGTGTCCCAGCGTGATCCGCATATTGGGAATGCTCTTTCGGTCCTTGTACAGCTCGGTCACGGCCGCGATCACATAGTCCAGATGCTCTCTGGAGAGCTGGCTTCTGTTGACGGCGAAGCGGACCACGTTGCAGACCTCCTTCTGCTGTTCCGGGGTCTTTAAGTCGTACTCCATGCTGAAGTCCCCCAGCTCGGAGACGCGGATGCCGTAGCGCCGGATCAGTTCCAGGCTGAAACCCGCGCCCGCAAAGGAGTCGTGCCCGCGTTTTCCGTCAAAGAATTCGTCCATGTTGATGTATACGCCGTGCCCTCCGGCTGGAAGGACCACGCCCTTGACGCCGTTTTTGTAAAAACCCTGGGCCAGGTATTCGCACTGGTCCACCCGCTCCTTCAGGTACTCAACGCGCCCGCACTCGTACAGTCCCGCGGCCAGGGCCATGATGTCCCGGCCGGACATTCCGCCGTAAGAGTCGTTGCCGTAGCTGGAAATCTGCTTTACCTTCAGCAGAATTCCCACGTCCGTGACCACGTTTCCCTCCGCGTCAAAGTCGGAAAAATTCTTCCAGAACAGGCCCTTGTCCCGGAACGCAAGGATACCGCCCATGTTGGCGTGGCCGTCCTTTTTCAGGCTGGCGGTAAATCCGTCGCAGTAGGAAAACAGCTCTTTTGCAATGGCGAAAATGGATTTGTCCTCATAACCCGCCTCGTTCACCTTGATAAAATAGCAGTTCTCGGCCCAGCGGGCGGCGTCCAGCATGAAGGGGATTCCGTACTTGTGGGCGATGCGGCTGGATTCCCGGATGTTGGCCATGGAAACCGGCTGTCCGCACACCGTGTTGTTGGTGATGGTGGTGTAGACCAGCGGAACATTTTCCGGGCCCACCTCCTCAATCAGGGCTTCCAGCTTTGCCGTGTCCATATTTCCCTTGAAGGGATTCTTCTCATAGACGCCGCCCTCCGGCACCTCCCAGAGAAGCTGCTTGTCAAAGCAGTTGCGGGGTGTGGAGCCCATCTGCTTGATGTTGCCCTCCGTGGTGTCGAAATGGCCGTTGGAGGGGATGGTGAAATTCTTACCTGGATGGCGCTCCCCCAGGATTTTGCTGACCATGGCGAACAGCACGCTCTCCGCGGCGCGCCCCTGGGGCATGATGAAGGTGTTGGGGCGCTCCATCTGGGCCGCGCCTCCGTTGAACAGGCCCCCTTCATACTCACAGAGATACAGTTCATCCATCATTTTGTCGATATCCTGGCAATCCGTTCTCACCAGATTGATCGCCCGCTTCTGATCGTCTCCCCGCTCGAACACATCCCTGAACGCGTCCATGAGCACGTAATATCCCTTGTTGCGGCCATAGGACTCATCCCCGAGGAACATGGCGCTCCACTGCACATCCGTCATGGCGGTGGTGCCGGAATCCGACAGCATATCCACGGTCAGCATGCCCGCCGGAAATGCAAATTCATTGTAGTGGGTGGATTTGAGCGCCCGCTCGCGCTGCTCCACCGTCACATTGGGGATGTTGCGCTTTACATAGGAAAAGGATTTTGGTGCTTCAACGTTTAATGGGTAGTTCTTCATAGACTTATACCTCCGCTTTCTGGCTTTTCGCCATCTTAGTATTTACTCCGGTCGTCGCAATGACTGGCGGTCAGTATCGTGTTTTAACCCGGGATACCCGATCCCTTTTGTTGTAGTCCTCTATAATGCGTAAGCCGCGCACGCGGCAAGCACCGCCCGGTCAACCAGGCTGTCCGCCAGGGCGTACTCGTCTTTGGTGTGGCAGCCCTCCCCTTTGAGGCCCATGCCGCACACGGCCGGGACGCCGCTTGACACCACCGCGCCGGAATCCGACACGCCGCCCACCGTAACCGGATGGACTTCGCCGTAGCCGCATTCCCCGGCCACCTTCCGAATATGTTCAAACAGCTCCATCACTCCATCGGTGGTGTCCATGCTCTCCATCATCATGCGCACGTTCATCTCCGCCTTTGTTCCCTCAATATGGACGCGCTCCGTGGCCGACCGGATATCCGCCAAAATCTCGTCCCGGATCGCCAGGGAAGGAAAACGGATGCCGATGCTGATTTTGGCCTCGCCCGGAACCGTGTTCTCTCCGATTCCTCCGCTGACCATGCCGCAGTTGATTAATTTCCCCCGCTCAATATCCCGGCTAGCCTCCAGCTCAAGGACCTTATAACACATCTCCGCCACCGCGCTTCTCCCTTTTTCCGGAGCCAGCCCGGAATGGGCCGGCACCCCGTGCACCGTCACGTCCACAATTCCGCCGCCCTTCCGTCCAACCACCAGCCCGTCGTGCCGGTAGCCAACCTCAAAATTTAACGCGGCCTCCGCCCCGGAAAGCTCCGAGATCATGATCTGCTTTGTCCTGGAAAACATGTGGAGTTTTTCCTCGTCCCCCACAAATATGCATTTGACCGGCCGGTCCGTGGATCCGATATCCCGCAGCGCCCGGATGGCAGACAGCGCGACTACCAGCCCTCCCTTCATATCCAGCACGCCGGGGCCGTGGATCAGCCCGTTTTCGTCGATTCTGAACGGATTGTGCTCCGCCTCCCCGTCCTCAAAAACCGTGTCCATGTGGCCCAGGAACAGAAGCGGCCGTTTCGTGCCGCCGCAGCACCACTCCCCCACCAGCACTGGGCCCGCGCCCTCTGAGGGAATCACCCTGACGTCCATGCCAATGGCTTCCATTTCCTGTTTCAATATCCCGCAAACCGCCTCCACACCGGCGATGTTGGTAGTGCCGCTGTCAATATTTACAATCTTTTCCAAAAGTGAGATCATCTCTCCCCTGCGTTCGCTCACATGTTTCCTCACCGCTTCATAAACCTGCTGCATACCGTCTCTCCCTTTCTTTTTCATGAGATCTTTCCTTAATTAACTGTTTCTTAAGCCCAGCCCATAACCGCCGCTCTTTATCTTCTTTTTGTTGCACACATTTTATGGTCTCTGTAATCAATTATAGCGCAGGAACGGATATCTGCATAATCTCAGTTTCTTATCTCTCAGCTATAATTAAAAAGCATAGCCAGTGGGAAACGGCAAAAAATCAGGGCATCTCTCGGATGCCCTGAAACGATATTCCCCCGGCTGCTTCGCAGCAATTATAAAACTTCCAGCCGTTTCTCAAAATTCCCCATGGTTGTCTCTGGCAAAAGGATCATGACAAATGCCTGGGGATCCTCTTGTTTGATCAGCCACTTTATTCCCTGAAGCTCATATTTGCTGACCACAACCATGTGAACGGTCTTTCCCTGGCGGCTGTGCTCCCCCCAGCCCTCCCAGCTGGTGACGCCCCTGCACACGGCCTTGCTGATGCGATCCCCCAGCATTTTATTTTCCGTCACAATGAATGCCGCTATTTTAATATTCTGGTCGTGGGTGCAGTCCGTCACAACCCCCGCCGCCACCGCAAATACCATGGAGTATGCCGCTATTTCAAAGTCGTAGCGTATGGCTGCGGCCAGATAGATCAACGCGTTGGTCAACACGTTAATTTTCCCCACGCTGAAATCGGGCAGCTTCTTGGCGCAGTACATGCCCAGGATATCGAGCCCGCCGCCGGAACCGCCCGCCCGCAGGGTCATTCCCACCCCAAGCCCGGACAGGGCGCCGCCAATCATGCAGTTTAAGAGCAGATCGTCTAAAAGCGGGCTGGACGGAGCCGGTATAAAGGTCAGAAGCAGGGATTGGATAAACACCGCCAGGATGGTCCGGTACAGGAATTTTCCGCCAAGGCACTTATAGCCCAGGGCAAACAGAGGGAGGTTAATGCACCAGAAAATCACCCCTGTCAAATCCATCTCCTCCGGTATCCCGATTCCCACAATCTCCTGCAAAAACAGCTTGATCAGCTGGGCGATTCCGGTAAACCCACCCCCGTACAGGCCGGCCGGAACCAGGAACCAGCGATAAGCTGCGGCAAAAAACACTACCCCGCAGATGGACCAGAACAGATGATGCGGTTCCCCATGTATCTTATTTCGTCTCGCTTCCATTTCCTGCGCCGTCAGACCCGTCTCATAATCTGCTCCATGTGAGCCGCTGCCTCATACCGGATCTTTTCCTCGTCCAGCGTCAGAACGTTTCTGTCCTTCATCACCAATTTGCCGTCAATGATGGAATCTGTCACGTCGTGCCCGCAGGCCGCATCCACAAGGCTGTTTACCAGATTCTGTGTCGGCCGGATATGGGGCTGTTCGGTCTTTAACAGTATCACGTCCGCCTTTTTGCCTTCCTCCACGCTTCCGATGCTTGAACCAAGGCCCAAAGCGTTCGCACCGCCCTGGGAAGCCATCTTAAGGAGCGTGGGGCAGGTCATGACAACCGGGTTGAAGTAGGGAAGCCCCCAGTATGCCAGCATCGCATAGCGCAGCACCTTGATCTCATCGAACAGGTCCAGATTCGAAGGGGCCGCTCCGTCGCTGCCCAGGCCCACGTTCAAACCCTCTCTCAAAATCTGCGGCGTTTTGGGAAATCCATGGTATGCCAGGTTCGCACGGGGGCAGTGTATCACCTTTACCCCGCGTTCTGCCATACACCGGATATCCTCATCCGACAGCATAACATTGTGGGCGGTGAGCAGGTTTGGCCCCAGCACCCCCATTTCATCCAGAAACTGGGCCGGGCGCTTCTGATAATTCTTCAGGCAGAAAATCACCTCGTCCCTGTGCTCGCAGAGGTGGGCGTGAATCCCTGTATGGAGTTCGGCGGCCGCGTCCCTGACCATAGCGATCAATTCCCGGGAACAGGTCATGACCTGCCGGATCGCAAACCATATGCTCACCCTTCCGTCCCCGGCTCCGTGGTAGCTGCGGTACAAATCCCTGGTACGCTCCACCGCTTCCTGAGCCGTTTCCTTCATCGCCCCGCTGACAATATCTCCCATATCCATGGTGGATTTGGCGATTGCCGCCCGCATTCCGGACTCGATCACCGCCTCCGCCACCTGATCCATGTGAACGCCGCCGGAATCTGCAAACGCCGTGGTCCCGCTCTTGATCATTTCCAGGCAGGCCAGCTGCCCGCTGATCCTGGTATCCTCCGGTTTCAGATTGCTCTCAAACGGCACCAAAAACCGTGTCCATATCATGGGATATTCGTCCGACACGCGGCCTCTTAGAAGCTGCTGGCAGGTATGGGTATGTCCGTCCACCATTCCCGGCATGAGCAGCTTTCCTCTGCCATCCACCACCGTGCCGCCCAGATACTCTTTCTCCACCTGGTCCGAAGGCCCGATCTTCTCGATGAGAGACTTATGGATCGCCACTGAGCACGGCCCGGTCACGCTCATTCCGGGCCCCAGGATTTCACAGCCCTTGATTAAAATATCGCAGTTTTTCATGTTTCTTCCTCCCTCACATCAAATGGCGCCTGTAAAGCGCAGCACGGCGTCCGCTACGATTGCCGAGAAAACGAAGGTTCCGGCAATGACAAACAACGTGATTATGATCAATTTCCAACCCATTTTCGCAAAATCCTTTAAATCCTTGCCCAGGGAGATTCCGGCGAACGCTCCCATGGCCGTGGTCGGAGCTAAAAACGCCACCTGGGACGTCACGCCGATGATAATGTCCTTTACCGGGGAAATGGGCGAGGCCAGCAGCAGGCCCGTCAGGGACACGTACATCATGGACGGAAGCTTGACGTACCGGCTCATAAACTTGCTGACCGTCAGTCCGAAAAGAGCGATGGCGCAGAGTACAAGCACCCCCTTGATTGTGTCCGCCAGAGGCATGCCGTAGCCAATTATATTGGTGATCATGATAATCACTGCCACCATCAAAAGCAGTCCCACCTGTTGAATAAAATATTTTCTGACCATCAGTTTGCCTCCTTATTTATAATGCGGCCGATTCTCGGCTCCAGTATTGCGTACAGTTTGCGCGTCAGCGGCAGCCCCACAAAGGTTCCCATATAGATGCCGGTAATGCCGGTCAGCATATCGCTGGCGCCGCCCATAACCAGGATATCCTCCGCGTACTGGGGATAAATTTCCCCCAGCGTGCCCGCTGCAGCCGTCATCATGGAACCCGCTCCGATCCCGCTTGCCATGCCAAGCGCCAGAGGATGGAGAATGTCAAACGACGCCACCACGCTGGCAAGAATGCTGAGGAACACCGTACCGATCACGCAGCCTACAATGTACACGGCAAAGGTCCCTCTTGTCTCCGGGGCGTCCGGTCCATAGATATCCGTCGTCAGCCCCAGGTTGGAATCCCGGTTGACTGAATAGCAGGCCCCGATGGCCTCCTTCTTAAGCCCCAGAAAAAGTGCGATGGGGAGCGAGAACAGAATGGTTCCCAGATTCCCGAATTCCTGTAAAATCAGCGCCGGTCCCACGGAGACAAGTTTTGACAGATTGGCGCCGGCCGAAACCCCCATTTTGGCCATAAACGGCGCGAGCACCACCAGCACCAGGCTGCCCCCCAGCCTGGATTCCGGAACTTTAAAGAGTTTAAACGCGTCCGGCCCCAATATTCCCCCGATTATCGTTGCAAACACCATGGGGAATATGGTCAGCGTTCCGATCCCGATGTTCAGTTTGACCGTCCCGATCAAATCGCAGATAACCGCAATGACCAGCGCGGCCGCATAAACCTTCCAGTACTTTACAACAACTGTTTTTAGCTTTCCCATACCACTTCTCCTTCTCAAATATTTTATGTCTCTAAGATAACATAGAACAAAGTCTTCGGGAACAAGCAAAAAAGCGATGGATATCCATCGCTTTTTCCGATTATTGCTCCTCCCGCCCCAGCTCACGGCTGGCCATCAGATTGATGAACCGGCCGGCTATCTCCGGCAGAATGCGCTTGTTCTTCGCCACCCAGCCCACGTCCAGATCGATCCCGTTCTGAAGCGGGCGGCATACAATATCGCTGTAATACCGGTCCGATGAGTGGTAACCGCTGCCCACCACAAAACCGTTGCACCATCTGAGCAGGGAATAGGTGGAGGCCCGGTCCGACACATAGATAATTTTCTTCAAACGCAGAAAGGGCGCCCGGTCCGTATAGGCCAGATTCGCTTCCGACGTCCTGTCGTACGCCACATAGGGATACTGCTCCAGCTCTTCCATGGGAATCTCCTGGTATTTTGCCAGGGGATGGGTCTGGGACAGATAGATGTGGGCCTTCTTGTACGAAAGGTGGTGGTAGGTCAGATGGCGGTTGCGGAACTCCTGCATCATCTGTTCCCTGCGCTGGCCCGAGAAGAAAATGATGCCCAGATCGTCCATTCCCCGGTCGACCCGCTCCAGAATTTCCAGGGTCTTACACTCGTAAAAGCCGAATTCATAGGTCTCTCCCTCAACGCTGTTGATAGCGGATATGAAAGAATCCATGCCGCAGATATGGTGTTGGGCGGACACGGAAAATCCCTGGTAGCTGCGGTGTTTGCCCAGGTACTTTTCATCCAGAAACTCCAGCCGGGTTAAAATCCCTTTGAATTCAATGAGCAGCTCCTCCCCTTCCTTTGTCAGACACGCGCCTTTGGATTCCCGCGAAAAAGCGGTGATGCCGTAATAGAACTCAATCTCCTTGATCGCGCTGGACACGCTGGATTGAGCCGCGTACAGCCGTTTTGCCGCCTCGCTGATGGAGCCGGAATCTGCAACTGCAATAAAATATTTCATCTGCTGTATGGTCATATGTACCCTCCGCCAAAATAATCCCCATTACCCTCATCCCAGCACCTCCCCCACCCACGCCTCCAGCATCTGCGTGAATTCCCGGGCAACCGGGCTCAGTATCTCCTTTTTCCTGCGGATCCAGGCAACGCTGATCTCCACCCCGCAGTCCTTAATGGGAATGGTCCGGATGCCGTGGAGCGCGAACTCCCCGCTGTTGATCCTGGAGCCAAAACGGAATACATCCGTATATTTCAGCATGTTGACGGCCGCCGCGTTGTCGCTCATGTACACCACTTTCTTGAATTCGGTCAGCAAAACGCCGCCCACCGCCAGATAAAACGTCAGATTGGAGAAATAGTCGTCCGGCATCCGCACCACCGGATAATGCAGCAGTTCCTCCGCCGACACCTCCTCCCGGTCGTAAAGAGGGCTGTAAGGCCCTACGTTGGCGTACCAGGTGTCCGTCCCCAGAAAATTGTATTCCATGTTTTTATATTGAAGCATATGCTTCACTTCCTTGCCCTGGACGCTGTTGTAGAGCAGGACCCCCAACTCCGCCTCCCCGCGTTCCACCGTCTCGATAACCTGCTGCAGCCTGCGCTCCAGCAGCTGGATTTTGATGTTCTCCCCCTTGTGGAGGTTGTATACCCGGCTGACCAGCCGGGAAACCGACACCATGGGGTAGGAGGCGATGGATAGAATGGGCGTGGCCTCCCGGGAGGCGATGCCCTCGATCAGCTCCATCTGATTCAAAATGGTCCGGGCGTACTGGTAAAGCTGTTTTCCGTCCTCTGTCAGGACAACGCCCTTGTTGTTGCGCGTGAAAATCCTGATGTGCAGCTCATCCTCCAGGTTCATCATAGCCCGGCTTAAGTTGGGCTGGGTCATAAGCAACTCCGCAGCCGCTTTGTTCATGCTCCCCAGTTCCGCGATTTTCATAAAATATACGAGTTGCTGTATCTGCATATGGTCTCCTCCGCCGGAAATCGTGAACCGGCTTTCTGTCTACCATACTACCATATCCGATTCTTTCGTACAATCCCGCAGCAAAAAAACAGCCGCCCGGCCCCCATTTTTAATGGTGCCGGACGGCTGTGCCGTCATCCTCCCAATGCTTCCAAAACACGCTCTTCCGTCATCGGAATCTCGTGGAACCGGACTCCGATGGCATTTTCCACCGCGCTGGCAATGGCCGCGGCGGTGGGTACCAGGCCGCACTCGCCCACACCCTTGGCCCCAAAGGGCCCGCTGGGTTCATTTGTCTCCACCAGAATGGTCTCAATCTGCGGAACTTCCATGATCGTGGGCAGGTAATACTTGTGAAAGCTGTCCTGGGCCTGTTTTCCGCGGGCGTCGTACACGATCTGCTCGCTCAGGGCGTACCCGATGCCCTGGAGCACGGAACCCTGGATCTGTCCCTCCACGATATCCGGATTGATGGCACGGCCCACATCGTGAGCGGCCACCACCCGCAGCACGGTCACCTGACCCGTTCTGGTGTCCACCTCCACCTCCGCAAAATGGGCGTGCCATGGCGGCGCGTTAAAGGGCACCGTCTGGCCCAGTCCCACAATCTGACGGTTGTTCCGGTGCAACATGTGGGCGGCTTCCTTTATGGTCATGGTTTCCTTCCCGTTCACCGTGATCTGTCCGTTTTCCATGTCCAGACTCTCCTCCGGCACGCCCATCTGTCCCGCTAAAAAGGCGAACAGTTTTCCCCTGGCATCCTTACCCGCCGCGTTCACCGCCGTGCCTGCGGAATAGAGGGTTCTGCTGGCATGGCTTCCGATATCGTAGGGCGTGCTCTGAGTGTCCCCGAACACGATGTGCACCTGCTCCACGTCGATGCCCAGAGACGAGGCGGCCACCTGGGACAGCGTGGTGGCGATGCCCTGCCCCATATCCGGCACGCCAGCTGCCAGCTGGGCGGAGCCGTCCTCCTGAAGCGCCAGATACGCGTTGTCAAATTCCACGGCAAAGGGCCAGGAATTGCTCAGATGCGTCCCTGCCGCCATGCCGATGCCGCGGACCTTGTAAGGCTTGTCGCCGGTCATTTTCCCGTGGCGGCGCTCCCATCCGATCTGCTTCGCACCGCGCTCGATGCACTCCGCCAGTCCCACGGTGGCGCAGGGGTAGGGCGGAAGCCAGGGCGCGTAGGGTGTCATGACGTTTTTCAGCCGCAGCGCGACACTGTCCATGCCCAGCTTTTCCGCCATCAGGTCCATAGTGGACTCCACTGCAAAATTCCCCTGGGGATTGCCGAATCCTCTCATGGCCCCGGCCGTGGTGGTATTCGTGTAAACGCACAGCCCGTCGTACATCACATTGGGGATCTGGTAAATGCTGATGTTTGTGACGCCCAGCACCGCCGTCACATCCGGGCCCGCGCAGGCGTAGGCGCCCGTATTCAAAACCGCATTTAAATATAATGCCCTCAGCGTGCCGTCCTTCATGGCCCCCAGCTTCACCGTGATATAGCCGGAATGCCTGGTGGGCGACGCGATAAAATCTTCCTTGCGGTCATAGACGAGACGCACGGGCTTTTTCGCCATAATCGCCAGAGCCGCCGCAATGGGCTCCGCCTTGGCGCTGGTGCCCACATGGGAGCCGAAGGCGCCGCCGATGTAAGGCGGATTGAGGACCCGGACGCTGCCGGCTGGAAGGCCGAACAGCCTGGCCAGAAGCCCCCTTAAGGGATGGGGACTCTGGGTGGTGGACCAGACGGTCAGTTTTCCTGATCTCGTAAAGCTTGCCACCGCGGACTGGGTTTCCAGCTGACAGTGCTTCACCACCGGGAGTTTATAGCGCTCTTCGATCACCACGTCGCTCTCAGCAAAGCCCTGTTCAATGTCCCCCATGGGGAACTTTGCCATGCCGGCGATGTTATTGCCCAGAAAACAGGGATGGACCGCGGGCGCCTCGGGCTTCATGGCCTCCAACGGGTCGTAAACCGCCGGGAGCTCCTCGTATTCCACCCGGATCAGCTTCAGCGCGGCCAGGGCCGTCTCCTCGCTGTCGGCCGCTACCGCCGCCACCTCGTCGCCCACATAGCGCAGCTCCCGGTTAAAAATCTGCTCATCCTCCACGGGCACCGCCGGGGGATTCGCCTCGCTGCAGGAACCGTTATACCGCACGTCCGTGGTATTTTCCCAGGTCGCCACCGCGGCCACTCCGGGCAGCTTCTCCGCCTGGGAGATATCTATGGATACAATGCGCGCGTGGGGATAAGGGCTTCGCAAAACCTTGGCGTAAAGCATTCCGGGGAAATCCAGGTCTGTTGTAAAAACGGCCTCCCCCGTCACCTTCTCCACCGCATCGATTCTCGGAATGGATCTTCCTACCGCTCCTTCAGGTTTCATCCGCCGTACCTCCCTTCCGCCGTTTGGTTCTCATGGTTCCGCCGGATGGCGTTTGCCGCCAGCTCCACCGCCTGTTCGATCTTCACATAACCCGTGCAGCGGCAGATATTTCCCGCCAGGGCGATGTGAATCTCCTCCTTCGTGGGGTCCGGCTTTTTATCCAGAAGCGCCTTGGTGGACAAAATCATGCCGGGCGTGCAGAATCCGCACTGCACCGCGCCCGCATCCACAAACGCCTGTTGGATCGGATGAAGTTTTCCATTCTCTTCCAAACCTTCGATGGTGACCACCCGGCATCCATCCGCTTTGATCGTCGGCACCATGCAGGAATTCACCGCATCCCCGTCCAGGATCACCGTGCACGCCCCGCACTCCCCCTGACCGCAGCCCTTCTTGGTCCCGGTCAGATTCAGACGGCAGCGGAGCGTATCGGCCAGCATCTCAAAGGGTTCCACGGCCACAGAGATTTCTTTTCCATTTAATGTAAAATGAACCAACTGGTTATCCATGCGCCTCCTCCTTTCTCCCCGCGTCCTCCCAGGCCATAGAGAGTGCTTCCCGGACCAGGGCGGGCAGGACTTCCAGACGGTATTTTCTGGAACCCCGCACCAGGCTGTCTCTGGGGTTGGCGTTCTTTAAGGCCAACTCTCCGGCCTTGGACCACAGGGCCTCTCCGCCCTCTCTGTCCAGAAGGAAATGCTCAGCTTCTGCGGCCCTTACCGGCCCCACTCCCACCGGAGCCATGGCGATCCGCGCCTCCTTCACCGTACCCTCCTGCCGCCTGATCCAGGCGGCCACGCACAGCATGGGCAAAGCCAGGGCTTTCCGCTGCTGCAGCCGCATGTACCCGCTGCCGGTTCCCGCTTCCGCCGGAACCAGAAATCCTGTCAGAATGCTCTTGCTGCTGTCCACATGACTCTTTCCGAACCCCGCGTACAGCTCCTCCACCGGAACAAGCGCTTCCTCCCGGCCGGTCAGAATCCTGGCCCTGGCCCCCAGAGCCACCAGCGCCACCGCGCTGTCCGCCGCCGGTTGGGCGTTCACCACGTTGCCTGCCAGGGTGCTGGAATTGCGAATCTGATGGGAACCCACCATGGAGGAGGCCTGGGCCAGACACGCGGCGCCCCCCTGTACAAGCGCGCTTGCCGCCGCCTGGTTGTGGGTGACTCCGGCCCCGATGAGTATCGTCTGCTCCCGCGCTTCAATTTGTTTCAGCTCTTTTATCTTCGTGATATCCACCAGGTACTCCGGGCAGTGCTTTCCGTCCTTGATATCCAGCACCAGATCCGTTCCTCCGGCCATAATTCTGGCCTTTCCCGCATGCTTCTCAAGCAGCCCGGCGGCTTCCTCCACCGTCTGCGGCACATAATAAGCCTGAACCATATACAGCCCCCTCTCTCCTGCGCGGCCAGGCGGCAGGTCCGCCCGCCTCGCCCTCTGCTTCACTGCCCCGGCGCACACCGCCGCTGCCTCGCCCTTCGCTTCACTGCCCCGGCGCGCAAGGCCACTGCCTCGCCCTCTGCTTCACTGCCCCAGCGCATAACGCCGCTGTCTCGCCCTTCGCTTCACTGCCCCGGCGCGCAACGCCGCCCGCCGTGGCCTTACCCCGCCGTGGCCTTACCCCACCGCCAGCGCCGCCAGTATTTTCCGGTAATCCGCGGGCGTATCCATATCCATCACACACCGCATATCCTCTGTCTCCATATAACAGGCGGCCCCGTCAAAGGCTCTCAGCGCCCCTTTGAGCCCCAAATCCCCGTCGTAGGCCAGAATCTGTTCCTTGCAGGACGCGCAGATCACCGGCGGATGCCCTTTTCTCATGCGGTAGGACGGATAGGCCACCAGGCAGTCCTGATTCCCCTGGTAAACCTTTAAAAGCTGGCGGATCATCCGGCCCGTCACCAGGGGATAGTCCACCGGAAGGATCAGAAACGCGCCGGTTTCCGGCCTGAGGCCCCGGATTCCGGCCTTCACAGAGGTGAACATGCCCTCCGCGAACCGGGGATTTTGCACAATGTACGCCCCGCTTCCGGACAGATGGCGCTCCACCTCCTCCCCCCGGTAACCGGTCACCACAATGATCCGGTCCGCCACGGACTGCAGCATCTCCACCTGCCGTCGGATCACCGTGGTTTTGCCCAACGGGAGGAGCGGTTTGAGCTCCCCCATCCGCGAAGAATAACCGGCAGCCAAAAGCACCGCCTCCACACCGGATCGTTTCACAATCACAGCCTCCTTCCCCGCCTGCCCCGGACTCCCGCCCGGAGCAGCGGTTCCCGATGGACCGGCGCGGCAGACACGCCGGCCAGTCCAACGGGAACTTCTATTCTCCGACGCTCCGCGTTTCTAACGCGCGGCAGCGGCATTTAACAGTGAATTCTTCACCAGCGACCTGGCAATCTGCACCTTGTACTCGTTCTTCGACAGCGGTACGGCTCCGCGCAGCGCGATCTCCGCCGCCTGCCCGGCCAGCTCCTCCGTGATCTCCTTGCCGTTGATGAATTCCTCGGCCGCTGTGGCCCGCAGCGGAATGGGCGCCACGGCCCCCAGCACGATCCTGGCGTCCGCCACCTTGCCGTCCTCCAACTTGTAGGCCGATGCCACGCTGACCACGGCGAAATCGTGGGAATCCCGGACGCGGTACTTGTCATACCCGGTCCGGTACTCCCGGATCGAGGCGGGCACCACAATCTCCGTGACGATCTCATCCTCTTCCACCAGCCGGCAGTGGGCCTTTTTCATCATGTCGCCGATCTTTTCCCTGCGCTTGTTGGTGACGATCTCCGCCTCCATGGCCGTCAGCACAGTCGCCACGTCCGAGGGGTTCACTGCCAGACAACCGCAGTTAAAGCAGCGCTTTGCCTCCTCCTGAACCTCCTCCCAGCTCAGGCCGTAGGAGTCCTCCAGATGCAGTCCCCGCTCTTCCTTCGGGCGCTCGGCAAGCTTCGCGCTCTGGGAATGACAGCTGCTGGAGGCATCAAACTTTACAATCTGTCCCAGGGGATGCTCGTAGTTTTTCGCGGGCTGGCCGGTCATGTAGCTGTCCACATACACCGCCGCTTTCTTTCCGTCCGCAATGGCGGCCACCACGGTTTTGGGACCGGTGGTCACATCGCCCACTGCAAAGACCTTGGGAAGGCTGGTTTTAAGGGTGTCCGGCTCTACGCTGATCAGTCCCCGGTTCACCTTAAGCTCCAGCTCCTCGCCCAGGAAGGATAAGTCCGTTTTCTGTCCTACCGCCATTAAAATGGAATTTCCTTCCAGCGTCTCGGTGTCCCCATCGTCGTAAGCCGGGGAGAAATGGCCTTCCCCGTCAAACACCTGGGTGCACCGCTTCAGCACCAGACCGGTAATCTGTCCATCCTGCCGCAGAATCTCCTTTGGCCCCCAGGAATTCATGATCACGATTCCCTCTTCCCTGGCTCTGGCCACTTCCTCCTCGCTGGCGGGCATATGCTTCTCATCCTCCAGGCAGGCCATAATCACGTTGGCTGCGCCCAGACGCTTGGCCGTGATGGCCACGTCAACCGCCACGTTGCCTCCGCCGACCACGATAATGTCCTTGCCGATCTTGCTCTCCATCCACTTGTTGACCTCAATCAGGAAATCCAGGCCAAAGGTGGTCAGCTCCTCGCCGTCCAGGCCGATCAGGGGCCGTTTCCACGCGCCGGTATTTAAAAATACGCTGTCAAACTGTTCCACCAGATCGCTGACCGGTATATCCTTGCCGATCTCAGTACCCGTCTTAAACTGGATCCCCATGGCTTCCAGGGCCGCAATCAGCTTCCGCACAATGTCCTTGGGAAGCCGGTACTCGGGAATCGCATAGCGCAGAAGTCCGCCCGCTTCCTCCATCTTGTCGTACACCAGGACCTGGTGCCCCAGCCTGCGCAGGTAGTACGCCGCCGTCAGACCCGCGGGACCCGAGCCCACAATCGCTGCTTTTTTGCCGCTCTCCGCCTCCGGGGCCTTCATAAACCGGTCCGCGTTGTCCAGAATATAATCTCCCACATACCGCTCCATGCCGCCGATGTTAACGTGCTCGTCAAATTCCGCCCGCTTGCAGTTCATCTGGCAGAAATGGGTGCACACCCGGGAGGTGATGGCGGGAATCGGGTTGGATTCCATCAAAATAGCGGCCGCGCCGTCCAGGTTCCCCTCCCGGATGCAGGTCAGGTATTCCGGCACATCCACATGGGCCGGACAGTTCTGGGAACATCCGCTGAGGTTCACCTTTTTCGCTCCGAAAATGGAGTGGTTCCGGTTCTCTCCGGTCATGGCGTTGCAGTAATCCCCGCCCTTTCTCAGACACCGGATTCTGCCGCCGATCTCGTCGGGATAACGGTAATACCAGCAGCGCACGTCCTGGCAAAGATTTCCGCCGATGGTTGCCAGATTGCGGATCAGAGGGGTGGCCACGCTCTTGGCCGCCATAGCGAGCGCCTCATAGCCATCGTTCACCTGGGCCGAACCGGCGATGTCGCAGAGCTTGGCCGCTGCGCCGATTTTCAGCCCTTCCTCGTCCGCCGTGATGTGGTCTAAACCCTCCACGGTCTTGATATTGACCAGCTGTTCCGGATAGTCCGGCTCCAGCTTATGTTTCAGCACGCTGAGCAGATCCGTGCCGCCTGCGATAATCCTGGAGCTTCCAGCCCCTTCCCTCAGGAGGCCGGCAGCCTCGTCGACGCTCTCTGTATCGATATGGGCAAAATTTTTCAACATAATCTTACCTCGCCTTTCCTAATGCCTTTAAAATATTCTCCGGTGTCAGGGGATAATCCATGAGCTGGATGCCGATGGCGTTGGAGACAGCCATCATGATTGCGCCCGGAAGCGGCGCCCCGGATATCTCGCCCACGCCGATGCCGCCGAATGCGCTCAAATCGTTGGGCGTTTCCTCTATATGAGTCTCAAAAACCGGCAGCTCCGGGAATACTCTCCACTTGAAATCCACCAGGTTGTTGGTCAGGAAACGGCCGGTTCCCTCGTCCAATACCATCTCCTCGGTGATGGCGCTGTCGCTGCCGCAGCTTCCAAGACCGCCCTCCAACTGCATTTTCAGGTTGTAGGGGTCGATTACCTGACCCACGTCCGTCCCTTCCACGATGCGCACGATCTTGGCTGCGCCCGTATCGACGTCCACTTCCATTTCCACGAAGGAAATCATGAAACAAGGTTTGGAGTGGTCCATCTCAAACACTCCGTGCCCTGTGATCGTATTCATGGGGCCTAACACCGCGATCCACGGAATCGCCGCCTGTGGATTTTCTTTGATAAATATAATGCCGTCCTTGGTGTCCAGAGCCTCAGCCGGACAATGCAGCACTTCGGAAGCCCGCTCTAAAAGCTCCGCCTTCGCCTGCTTGGCGGCGTCACCCACCATACGGCTGTAGACAAGGGTGCCTCTGGAACCTGCCAGTCCCCAATCCCAGGGGTTATCCTGGCTGTCCGGCGTGGAGATCGTCACTTTATCCAGCGGAAGATTCAGGATTTCCGCTGCCATCTTCACCACAGAAGACCTCTGGCCCATGCCGGATTCCGCGATGCAGACATTGATATTCGCCGTGCCCCATCCGTCGATCTTGACAAATGCTTCGCCGTGGAGCATGCCGCAGTCCGCGCTGCCGTGCACGCAGCAGCCCACGCCGTACTGCTTGCTGCCTACCACCTTGTAAGGCTTCAGCCAGCCGGGGAACTTCTCTTTCCAGCCAAAGTGTTCAGCGGCGTGGTCCATCACGTCGTTGTAGCTGAGGAAATGGTTCTCCCACCATTGGCCCTCCACCCAGTAGTAACCGCCGTTGATATCGCACATATTTTTCTTGAAAAAGTCCACCGGATCCAGGTTCATCTTGGCCATAGCCATGGACAGGATGGGAATCAGCGAGGCGTAGGATTCCTGGCCGCCGAATCCGCGGATACCGCCGGAACGGCAGCGGTTGGTGGCCACCAGATGGGGCTGGTAGTTCCAGTGCTTGCACTTATTGAGCAGCAGCATGGCGCGCCCCAGTCCGTTGGCGATCTGTCCCTGACCGAAATCGGAGTGTACGCCGGAGCCCACCAGCCATGTGCCCTCGTAGGCGTGGACCGTTCCGTCCGGCAGCAGGCCGATTTTTGCCTTCAGACGGCTTCCCAGCCGCAGCATGTAGGTGGAAATATGGGCCTCTTTGGAGATCACCAGCTTCACCGGCCTGCCGCAGGCCTTAGCCAGCGCCGCGCAGTAAAGCCCTTCCATGGGCACCGTGTTCTTGCTGCCGAAGCCTCCGCCCACATTGCAGGAGATCACACGCACATTCACCCCGGGCATGCCCAGCTGCATGATCATCTTCTGGATATTGGGGCTCTGGAAGCTGCCCTTCATGGTACAGTTGTTGGGGCCGTCCCACCAGGCCACCAGGCCGGGACTCTCAGCGGGAAGGGGGTTGGAAATCGTCTCATACCTGGAGGTTCCCTCCACCACCACGCTGCACTCCTCAAATCCCTTCTTCGTGTCTCCCATCACAATATCCTGCAGTGCCTTGGGCCCAAAGGGCGGGCAGCCTCTGGAAATGATATTGTTGGGGAACTGCTCATAGAGCTGGGGCGCTCCGTCCGCGATGGCTTCGTCCAAATCCTGGACCGCGGGCAGAACCTCGTACTCCACCTGGATCAGCTCCGCCGCCTCGTCCGCCGCTCTCGCGCTGGCGGCTGCGATCAGAGCCACCGGGTCGCCCACAAACCGCACGTGCCGATCCAGCAGCCGCTTCTGTGCGGGCATGCCGGTGATCCAGTCAAATGCATTTTCATATGTAAGAATTGTCTTGACTCCCGGCACCTCCAGGGCCTTTGACACGTCGATCTTTGTAATCATGGCGTGGGGATGAGGGCTCATCTTGATCTTGCCGTAGAGCATATTGTGCATATGGACATCGTTGCAGTATTCCGCCGCTCCCGTGACGATTGCCCGCCCATCGATCCTTGGGGACGGTTTGCCGATATATCTAAATTCTTTCCCCATATTATTTTCTCCTTTCCGCCGCCTGCTTCACCGCTTCCAACACCTGGTAGTGGCTGATACAGCGGCAGTAATTCCCGGCCAGCGCTTCCTTGATCTCTTCCTCGTCCGGGTGCGGATTCTCCTGGAGCAGGGCCTCCGACGCCATGATGATTCCCGGCGTGCAGTAGCCGCACTGGAAGGCGGAGTGATCCACAAACGCCTGCTGTACTTCGTCCAGCTCCCCGGTTCTGGGGTTCTGGAGCCCCTCGATGGTCTGAATGTCAGCCCCGTCGCATTCCACTGTCAATATGGTACAGGAGGGAACCGCTTTGCCGTTCAGGATGACCGTGCAGCACCCGCAGGCGCCGTCGTCGCAGGAAATCTTCGTCCCTGTCAGCAGCAGCCTTTCCCGCAATGTCTCGGCCAGCGTGTCCGCCGGCGATATGTCGCCCGCGGAATTTCCAACGCCCAGCCGGTACACATCGCCGTTCACTGTGATTGTAACCGTGGTTTTCGTTTTACTCATGAATCCGTAACCTCCTTGTATTTGTGAAATTTGCTAAATTCCCGTTTGCACTTGACAAAAAATAGTCAATATGACTAATATAAGTATAGCATGGCAATTTATAACCCGCCTACAAAACAGGCCCTCCCATTTTGTAGACGGCCATGCCGGTATGGATATCCCCCATGCCGGTTCTTTGAAAGGACAAGATCACTTATGTTTGAAATGGAAAAGTGGGCGCAGACCCGTTTATTTTCATCCTGTAAATTCCGCACGCCCTTTTACGGCAGATCAATCGCCGGACTGGCTCTCTTAAAAGACGTTTGGGGCCCGGATAACCGTGATATGCTGATTCTTACATACGGTGGGGAGCTGGCCTCCCACCCCAGCGGGATTTCATCCGCGCTGGACCACATGGAAAAAAGCGGAGCCGCCGGGATCGTACTGGCCCGGGACTCCATGGACAAGGCCGCTGTGGACGTTTTGGCCCGGGAGTGTGAACGCCGGAGCCTGATCCTGGCGGAGATGACCGATTCCATCTCCTTTGTGGATTTCATCCGGGAGTTTTACAACTACATGCCCTGCGCAGCTACCGGTGAGCTTTGCAGCTATGGGGAGATTTTCCAACGGTTTCAGTCCGCATTTTTTACCCACGGCCTGGACCGGCTGTTAAAGGAGCTGCACGATTGGACCGGACGCCAGACCGCACTGGTGGTGGGGCAGGACACTTACGTCCACCCGCGCACGCCCATTCTGGATCCGGTTATCTTCTACCCGGTATACTGGCAGAAGGAGTCCGCCCGTTCTCCCTTTGTGCACGTCCGCCGCTACACGGCCGCCCAGCCGCCCATCTACATCCTGCAGGCCGACCTATACAAAAACAGCCTGCCCTTCGGCATGCTGTTTCTGATTGGAAATGGAGAAAAATTTAAAGAGACCGACTACTACCTGCTCAACTACGCGTCCATCCTCTGCACCGGACTCAGCGACTTGAACCTCCGTTCCCGGCAGATTGCGGCACTGTTCGCCAAAATACGCCGTGAAAACACGCTGACCGGACCGGAGCTGGAACTGTTGCCGGAGGAAGGCAACGCCCTGGTTCTCCAGGAATTTCACAACGCCCTTCCGGGAACAGCGGTCACCGGAGCCGAGGACTATCTCGCCTACCTGCTCCACTACCATTTTCCCCGCAACCTCTGCTACAGTTTTAAAGACAACGAGCTGCTGATTTTTATCTCCACAGAGGATGTGGAGAATTTCGTCCGCAAGCTGACCGCCCTCTTAAACACCACCGGACGGCAATACCACGTAGGGATCAGCCGGAAATATAACCGCAGCCAGGTAGTCACCGCCTTCTCAGAGGCCACCCACGCCGTCAAAATGGCCGGTCTGCTGGATTATGGGCAGACCCCCTGCCACTTCCATCAGCTGGGAATCTACCGCCTCTTCACGTACCCGGAAAACCCCTGGGCCGTCAACCAGATGCTGGGAGAAATGGACGTCCTGTTGAACGTCCTGGACAATGAGAAGAAGGATATTCTGACCCTGACCGTGCGCACCTTTGTCAAAAACAATTTCAGTTACCAGAAAACCGCTGACGAGCTGTTCACCCATGTCAACACCGTGCGCTACCGCATCCACCAGCTGGAAGAGCTGTGGAACGTGGACCTTTCAAGCACGGAAGGGCGTCTCCTGTTCAGCGTGCTGTCCAAGCTGCTGCCCCTGTGGATGCAGGAGTTTTATAACCAACAGTCCGGGCAGTCCGGCGGGGAAGAGCGGTAGGCCGTAGCGCAGGCGCCGCCCAGTCCCGCCGCCCTCAGCGCAATCGACGCGGCCTGGGGCAGCCAGGGGGCGTAATCCAGGGGCCGTTCCACCAGGCCCGAGGCCAGATCCTCCGCGCTCACCCAGGCCGTCTCCTCGATCTCCTCCCGGTTAGGCGCCACCGCTCCCCGATATTCGCCGACAAAGACATGGTCGTACTCGTATTCATATAAGCTATCATTAAATTGATAACGATAAATAAACTCCCCAACCTCTCTCACCGGACAGGAAATTCCCGTTTCCTCCAGCAGCCGCCGTTCCACCGCCTCCGAAAGCGTTTCTCCCCGCCGCGGGTGGGAACAACAGGTATTGGCCCAAAGTCCCCCTGAATGGTATTTGCTGAAAGCCCGCCTCTGCAAAAGAAATTTTCCGTCATGATGCAGAAAAACGGAAAATGCCCGGTGCAGCATGGGCCTGACATGAGCCTTCATCTTCTCCTCATATCCGATTTCCCGGTCCAGAAAATCAACCAGTATGATGTGATCCCCCATCCGTCTCCCTCCTGCTCTTCACGGCTGCGATGTATTCATCCAGCGCCTCCATGGCATTTTCCCCTATTATTTCCAGTTCTTGTTTCTGGGCCCCGTCAATGTGGATTCCCACAGTGGCTGAGACATTGACCTGCAGCTCTGTGCAGAGCTTACCGGCCGCCTTCTGGGCCAGGTACACGTCCTTATGGCCGGGCACAGTGGCGGTCCAAAGGTCGCAGCTGTTCCCCTGCCCGGTCAGGCTGGGTCTGGGCGCAGCCAGCACCACTCCGCCCACGTGGGGCGCCTCGCCTCCGGTCAGGCACAGACAAATTCCATTTCCGGTGTCCAGGGCCTCCAGCCGCACCTGCGTCCTGCCCTGGCCTTTCACAATCCTGTCACCCATGCAGATTCCCCTTTCAACGCTCCTATTTTCCCTCCCACGGGATAAACGCCTTGTGCTCCATACCGAACTGCATGAGCACCTTGCCCACAATGTGGTCCACCTGCTCCTTTACCGTGGTGGGGTGGTTGTAAAACGTGAGCATGGGCGGCAGCAAAATGCAGCCGTAGTCAGCGGCCTTTTTCAGGTTGTCCAGATGGATCCGGCTTAGGGGCATCTCCCTGGGCACCAGGACCACCCTGCGGCTCTCCTTGATACACACGTCCACGGCCCGCACCAAAAGATTGGCCCCGTATCCGTTTGCGATGGCGGAAACCGTCTTCATGCTGCACGGGATCACAATCATTCCGTCCGTGCGGAAGGAGCCGCTGGAGATGGATGCCGCCATGTTCTTGTCGTCGTAGCAGTAATCGGCCAGCTTCATCACTTCTTTGATATCCATGTCCGTCTCATATTTAAAATTTTCGATGGCCCCCTGGGTGATCACCAGGTGGATCTCACAATCTTCCTGCATCCGGAGGGCCTTCAGCATCTCATACCCCATGACCACGCCGCTGGCTCCGGAAATTCCCACAATAATGCGCATAATATTCTCCTGACTCTCATGGTGTGTTTGATCCGCCTCCGGCCGTTATCGTGATCCTATTCAGAAGCGGTCTCCAAACCTCTTCTTTCCTCTCTCCATAATCTCAGGGTCATCCACCAGCTGAGGAATCTTATTTCCACAGCGGATGTACTCCTCTGTCGGCATGGTCGCGTCAATACCCATTCCGGCCGAATACTGACGCTCTGAGAACGGGCAGGACGGATCCAGCCACTGGCCCGGTATTCTCGGGATAATGGTCACGTCCCGGTCCGCCTTCACTCTGGTGGACATTGCCCAGTGAACCATCTCGTAATCCCAGATATCGATATCCTTGTCAACCACAATAATGTGCTTGTACGGACCGCGGCTTATGCCCCACAGGGCGTTCATAACCTTTTGCGGGTGGCCTTTGTACATCTTGTCAATCTTGACAATCGCCTCATAGGCGGGGTTGCAGCGCATATCCAGAACTCCGGGCACCACTGCTTTCAACAGCTTGAAGGATTCGGCCTGGTGGGTACGCCCCACAACATAATGGCTCTCCGACGGATACCACTGCTCGCGGGTTCCGTGGAAAATCGGATTATGGCGGTGGGTAATGTGTTCCACCACAAATACCGGAAGTGTGGAAGCCTCCCCATAGAATCCGGTGTACTCGCCGAACCACTCCGTCACCTCGTGCTGGCGGTCATGGGGATAAATATGGCCTTCCAGCACCCACTCGGCTGTGGCCGGAACATTGATATCGATGGTGTCGCACTTCACCAGCTCCACCGGTTCCCCGCGCAGCGCGCCTGCGATGGTGTACTCATCCACGCCCGGGGATGTTCCCACGCCACCCGCAATCTCGATCAGCGGCTCCACGCCGGTCACCAGCGCCATCGGCATAGGCTTCTCCAGCCGCTCCCATTTCTCCAGGTGCATACCGCCGTGTGTGGAAGCAGGCGCGCCCCAGCACATCTTGTTCTTTTCCTGGATTCCCATGCGGTAGATTCCCAGGTTGTGAACGCCGTCCTCAGGATCTTTTGTCACAGAGATCAACAGGGTGCCCGGGAACGCGGACTTATCCTTGATGTGCCATTTCACGTTACAGATTTTGGCGAGATCGATATCGTCGCCGTCAATGGTTTCCTCTTTACATGGGCCGGTCTCCACCATCACCGGGGGAACCAGGGTCTCCGTGCGTCTGGCCCACTCATTGTTGTATGTATCCCAGCTCTCCAGTCCCAGCGCGGCCAGGAAACGGCTGTCCTCGGCCAGCATCCCCGCAACCATGGGATAGTCCATCCCTTTGATATTCTCAAAGTAAAGCGCCGGCCCCAGTTTCTGAAGCGTGGCCCTCGTGGCGTAGTTCACTTCCCACTCCGGGTCCATCTCCTCCTTCACATGATCCAGCTTTCCCCGCTCCTCAAGATATGCCAGAAATTCCCTCATATCCTTCCAATTCGCTTTCAGCTCCAATTTCTTTCCCTCCTTCTGGCAAGAAATGCCCAGGGTCTTTGCAGGCGCTCCGCAAACACTTCCGGCAGCACCGCCTCACAGATGCTCTATGGAGTCAGTATATCATTGCGGGATGGGGGAAACTTACAAAAAATGGAGGGAGGTTTTGTAGGGTGAGGAGAACAGACACAGAACAATCAGAAGTGCTCCAGCATTCTGCTGGATTCCACAAGATATCCATACGCTTCCAAATTTACATGTTTTATATACGAAAGCTTTTGATATGTTTTAGAGGTTAGTCTTGAATGTATGTAATGTTCCGGATGGGTGATTGGGACACATGTTTTCTGATCTGTCAGTATACTGACGGCCAGATACATTACTTCGCAGGCGTATAGGGCAGCGTACTCCCCATTATAATGGGATTTGTAGATATGGCCTTTTATTCCGTTTAGTCCTTTTTGATAATACCTATAATCATCTGCAAGTATACTTCCTCTTCCGATTATACAAGAACAGGCTGCAATCGTATCCTTTAAAACTTCTTGCTTACCAATACTCAATTCTCTGTATGCAAGTTCAGCATGCACCACTTGATCGTAAGTCTGCTTTACCTCTGTAAAATAATCCATCTCCCGAAACAGCATTCTACAATCAAACATTTGCTTCATAATCTCCAATTCCTTCGATACGCCAAACGGAATACCTGTGGTATGCGGTGCGAAAGCCGTTAGCTTATCGCCCAAAATACAGTTGACATTTGGTATTTGCACCATAATATCCGGTTTTTCCACCAAAAGCAATTCATTATCAATATTACATTCCAACAAGGACGGATAATGATTTTCTTCAAATAATACATCCAGTAAAATCGTGACTTCCCTACCTGAAACCGGAGAATTATATGAAAATTTGAAATGTCTTTTCAGCATATTGTTCATTCCGTTTCGCTTTTGTTCCTCTGCTTTAACAAACGGAAATATCGTTCCGGCTTTTACAATATACCTGTCAATATCCGTGTATGGCGCTACAATAATATCAATATCCGTTGATAAACGGAATGGTTTTTTTAACAGTAGCATTAAACAAGTGCCCCCCTTAAATATAAATGGAAGCCCTGCTCTCGAAATGGCCTCCAACAGGCCAAACGCATATAATACCCGCTCTAACAAAGCCGGGTCGTTACCACTTTCCCTGTATAACGCCTCAATATGTTCCCTGCTATAGTTTTCCTTTGCAATCATCTCTGAACGTCTCCATGTATACAATCATCTTCTCTGCGGCATTTCTCCTCCTGGCATAGCGCAGCATTTTCTTTTCATCTATAAAATACCGCCCCGTGGCAATTTCCATAATCAGTGGATACTCGCCGGGGCTGAACAGCCGCTTGATCGCTGTCTCTGCGAACAAATCGACCAGCAGCTTCTCAAGAATCATATGATGGGGGTTCTGCCTATCTCTGGGCGACTCGCTGACACGGTCGACGATAATGACACAGTTCTCACGCCAATACCGCTGATACTCCCTCTCATCCGGTTTATACAAAATTCTTCCACCCAGCTTCTCATCCAAAAAATCGAATACGAAACTTCCTACTTCCTTTTCAACCTGAATCACAATCGTATTTTGCGCAATTTGATGGTTTAAAAATTCATTCAGTAAAATCGATTCGAACACATAAAATTCTGCCAAAGGATATTCGCTCTCGATCGTGTTTAATAAAGTTTGCGCATATTTGCTGTAATCAGGCGTGTACCACAGCTTGCCGCTTGGCATACTGCGGGTATAAGTATCATATCCCACTCGGAAGATCAAACCTTTGGATAACAATTCAGGCATAAGCCATTTAAATGTATTATAATTCAGTTCCTGATTGGCCCGCTTCAGCTCCGTAAACAAAACCTTTCTGCTAAATATACGGTCATCCGGCTGATCCATCATCACATCTTCATACCACACCTTGTTCTCCCTCCCGCATTACATCTATTGGCATATTTTAAATATTTTTGCCGATAGATGTAACATATCACAGGGTTGTCAGATTTTCAAGGGTGATATCGGCCAAATTCTCCTACAACTGCCCCGCCAATTCCCCCAGGCACCGCTCCACATTATTTCCATGCACATAAAGAATCTTCTGTCCCTTTTTGCGCTCCGCCATAATCCGGTTGTAGCTGGCATGTTTTAAAATATCGGTATTGAAAATGATGTAGCGCTTGTTCCGGAGTATGGACGGGTCGAAATTCCGGTTGTCGCAGGCCAGGAACTGGCTGTTCGGAAAATGACATCGCATCTTTTTCTGCCAGTTGCTGTGACCCCCGATCACAAGGCTCTTTTCAAGTCTAAGCCCCTCCAGCTTTTCCCTGCCGTGGGCCGGCAGTTCTTCCTCCTGTCCCACCCGCAGTTGGTAGGCGAAACTGCGCAGGCTGACCAATTCCTCTTTTTCCTTCTCGTGCCGTTCCACAAGTTCCCGCAGCGCGTTTTCCAGTTTTTGGATCTTCTGTGTCTGATCTCCCGCCAGGCGTTCCAGCGCCTCCCGTTGTCCGGCGATCAACCGCTCCCGTTGCGCCAGCTGCTCCTGTCTGAGAACCAGCTGGCGCTCCCGCTCCTCGATCTGCCTGGTACGGAAGCGCAGCTCTTCCAACTGGTTTTCCTCGCACCGGCGGTGTAGCTGTTCGATGTATTTGCATAAGGTGGCTGTCAGGAGTATGGATTCGTACTCCTCCTCGCTCAGAGACCCGAACAGACTGAAAATCTGCTCGCATTCCCTGCGCTCCAGCCGGATCCCGGCCAGCATCCTGGGGTGCAGCCTGTAGTGGAGAAACAGAAGCTCCATGGGCTCAGGCGGTGAGGCAATCCCCCATTTCCCGCCGGGAAGAGGAGAGGCCGGTGCGGAAGCGGTATTGCCGGTCTCCCGTGCTCCCATAGCGTTCCCAGCCTTCCCTGTTCCCATAGCGTTCCCGGCCTCCCATACTCCCATAGCGTTCCCGGCTTCCCCGTGCGCTCCGGCTTTTCCCCGCGCCCCAGCCTCCCCGTGCGCCCCGGCCTTCCCCCGCGCTCCGGTCTTCCCGCACCCCCCAGCCTTCCCCCGCTCCATAATCTCGCTCCCCGCCAGATAAAAACTGGCATGGTAGGACTCCAGGTGAGGATTCTCCTTTTGCAGCTTCCGGTAGCAGCTTACCCCCTCCCGGGTGCACACCGGACCGGCCGGAGGGCTCATCATCTCCTCCTCATAGATCAACAGCATTTGAAGGACAATGTAAAAAAGATAGTCGTGGAGAACCGGTATCCCCAAATCCTCCGCAATGGCCATCTGCACCATCATCCGGGACAGATTTTCCGCCATGTCGCTGTTGTCGTCCAAAGCCGCGCTGAAATTGTCCCCGGAAAATGCGTTCAGCTTCTTGATCTGATTCCGAAGCGGCTTATACCCCAGATTCAGGATTTCCATCAGGACCCGGCAGCGCTCCCCCTCCGCCTGCCGGCGCGCCAGGAGCAGCAAGCCCGCGGCGTTCCTCGCCAGCTCCCGCTCCTCCTGGAGAAACCAGCAGAAAAAAGCCGCCTCCCTGAGATCCGATTCCCGGTACGCCTCATAGCACCGATCCGCCTCCCGGTCCGTCGCCTCTTTTAACGCGGTCCGGCAGCGCTGGTTGCGGACCATTGCGTAAATCAAAAACGGCAGACTGTCCACGTGAATTTCCCGGTGGTCCAGCTCAAAAATGGGCGCAAGAAAGAAACGCGCCTCTTCCGGCAGCTTTTCCCGGCGATTCCTCAACCGTTTGCTGTAAACCGCCTCAAAGACCCGTTCCAGCTCGTCGTCGCCCCATCTGGCCTCCAAACCGGCCACCCCGTTTTCCGCGTCGATCAGCCGGAACAGCCCTTCTGTCTCCCCGGACTCCATCAGCATTTCCATCACCGTATGCCTGGCGCCGGCCGAAACCCCCATGCTTTTAGCCACAAAAGCAGCCTTCGGCCTCCCATAGCAGCAGACGCCGTTGCAAATAATGTTCCATTGCCCCATAAACTCCCTCCTGATATGCAGATTTTCGATTTGATTCAATGATTTTTCCGGCGAAACGCCGCGTTCTGAACGATTCAGAATGATAATTGATTTGTAAAAAGAACGATAGAAGAGATAACTTCTATGAAATAGAGGATAGCATAAGATGAAAATGAATTCAAGAGGTTTTGGCGATATTTTTCCGCAATACCAGTCCGAACCGCCGCCCTGCAATATCCGATGCAAAAACCCCCGGAACCGCAGTCCCGGGGAGTTTTGCACGCTCAAATGAGCACTTCTGTTATATTATGATCTGCCGGCATCCGGATCACCCAGACTTCCATCGTCTGGACACTTCCGTTTCTCACTAAGCTCCACCGCGCCTCAATGCCTGTGCATCGAGAACTGATCCATGGGATAATTCTTCAAATTCTCTCGCACCTTGCGACCGTCGGCCTGGCCGATCAGGGCGTCGCGGTCCTTTTTGAACTCGTTCTCAGCCTTGCGCTTGCTGGGACCGCCCACGCAGCCGCCCACGCAGGCCATACCTTCCACGAAGTCCTCGGGCAGCTTACCCACACGCAGCATGAGCAGGGCCTTCTTGCACTCCACCGCGCCGTTGCATTTGGCAACCTTGATGCCGTCGGTGTTCTCGCCCGCTTCCTGCATGCACTCCAGTACCGCGTTCGTCACGCCGCCGCCGTTGCCGAAGCGTTTGCCAAACACGGAGCTCTCCTGGTATCCGTTGGGTTCCGGCTCAAGCTCCACGCCCTTGGCCTTCATCATGGCGTTCACTTCCTCCAGATTCAGCACATAGTCCGCGTTGTCCTTCACGTTCAGATCCAGGGCCTCGCTCTTCTTGGCGATACACGGACCGATGAACACGGTGATGGTCTCCGGGTCCATGGCCTTTAACAGGCGGGACACCGCGCACATGGGGGACACGGTGGTGGACATGTTGTCCAACAGCATGGGGAAATGCTTCTTGATCATGTTCACGAAAGCCGGGCAGCAGGAAGTGGTCAGCTTCTTGCCTTCCTTGTAGGCCTCCATCCACTCGTCGGCCTCGTAGGCAGCGGTCATATCGCCGCCAAGGCCCACCTCCACCATATCGGCGAAGCCCGTCTTTTTCAGGGCGGTCCGCCAGCTGGCCATGGTGATGTCCGGTCCGAACTGGCCCTCAGTGGCGGGCGCCACCATGGCGACCACCTTCTTGCCGGCCTGGATCAGGTTAATCACGTCTATCATAAAGGTTTTGGAGTCAATGGCGCCAAAGGGGCAGCTGTGCACGCAGTTGCCGCACTCGATGCATTTCTTCTCATCGATCTCGCAGATGCCGTACTCGTCGTAGGTGATGGCGTCCACCGGGCAGCTCTTCTTGCAGGGGCGCTCCAGATGGGCGATGGCGTTGTAGGGACAGGCCTGGGAACATTTTCCGCAGGACTTGCACTTGGCCGGATCGATGTAAGCGCGGTCGCGGCCCATGCTGATTGCGCCGAAATTACAGGAATTCTGGCAGGCCTTACCCATGCACTTCTGGCAGTTGTCCGTCACCACATAGGCGGCGATGGGACACTCCTCGCAGGCCGCGTTGATGACCTGAACCACGTTGGAGGAGTTTTTGCCCTTGGGGCATTTTCCCTCCGCCAGGCGCACTCTCTGCCGGATGATCTCACGCTCTTTATAAATACAGCAGCGGTAAGTCGCCTGGGGCCCCGGGATAATCTCATAGGGAATGTCGTGGGTCTTTTCCTCCAGCTTTCCCTCCCAGGACGCCTTGGCCACCGCATACAGGACCTCATGCTTCAATCGCAGAATTGTCGCATCATTGGTTACCATTTCTCTTTTCCTCCTCTATCAATCTACCCTCTTATGTATCTGTTCAGTACCTTCACAGATACGGGCAAAAATCCATTTAAAATCGACTTCGTCGATGGGATTTTTGCCTGCAAGCTCAGATTTTCGTACGGTCAGCGCAGCAAGTGCGCAGACCTACTGAATAGTTGCCCTCTTATCAACAATAGAAATCTACTATATACATAAGAAAAAAGCAAGTCCTAAAAACGGTACAAAGGCGCTTTTTGTGAAAAATTAGTCAACTTTGTATATTTTTTAACTATAGTGTAAGAAAGCCGTTAATAATACGTGATTGTGACGGTTTTTCCCATCTCCTCGATTACGTGTTTCAGCTGTTCCACCAGGTTCTGGCGGATTCCCAGGTCAAAAGGCAGTCCGGGGTTCTGGTAAGCGCTGTTGATGGCCTTTCCAACGAACAGATGAACCTCGGTACAGTCCTCGATCAGCACCTTTGCCACCATGGAACCGCCGTTTGGTTTGTCCAGCTCCTCGAAAAATTCCTCGGACACCGTCTCATTTTTCACATAGCGGCGCAGAAGCTGCAGCACCCGGTTCAGAGTCAGCACGCCCTCGGTCACCAGGTCCACCCCGTCCATATAAGCGATGGGCGGAATCTCCGGGTCCACGTAATCCAGGGACACGTCCAGGCGTTTGTTCAGCACCCGGGAAACGATGGTGGCGCTGGTTCCGCCGCAGACGATGGTGCGCGCGCCCGCATCCGCCATAAACTCGTGGACCATGCGCACGTCGTCCTCGGGGTTTCTGGCCGGGCCGGTCATCAGATGCACCGGCTTGCTGTCGATGATGCGCATGCAGGCCACGGTGGTGTCGTCGCCGGGGCGGAACTGATACAACTCGTCGCAGGCCCGGCTGATGGACGTGGCAAGGCGCATGGCCGACACGGTCAGGGCGTACTGGCGCACTGCGTAGTCCGCGATGTCCTGCCACAGCCAGCCGAAGTTTAACAGTTCGCCCACTCCGGCGTGGATGGTACCGTCGCTCATCAGGATCAGGGCGTCGCCCTTCTGCACCTTGAAGCGGTACTCATTGATCTTCTTGCCCTGAATCTCCCGCACATTCTGGGGAATCTCCATCAGCTTCCCGTCCCGGACGAAAATACAGCCCGGGTTGTCGTACTCCACCAGATAGGCGTCGCCGTTGTGGTACACCTGCAAAATGCTGAAGGTGGAGTAAGCCACCTGCCGCACCTGGCAGATGGGCAGCGTCTCGCTGATGGTATCCACGCACTCCTCCAGGGTGGCCCCGTTTAAGAACATGGTGCCCAGAATCTTGGAGGTCAGGGTGGAGAGGATGTTGGCCTTCACGCCGCTGCCCATGCCGTCCGCCAGAATCATGATGTTGGAGTCCTCGGTCTGCAAGAGCTCCACCTTGTCCCCGCACAGGATCTCAGTGTATTTGTTCAGGCTCTTATATGCAACATCTACCGTAATTCCCATCATTTACCTCCGTTGCGGCCAGGCCCCGCGCCCAGACGGACGTAGCTGGTTTTGGCCGGATTCGCGGTTCCCAGATGGACATAGCCGGTGGTTTTCTCCTCCTTCGGCGTCATCACGCCCTTTAAGGGCTTAGCGCCGCTGCCCAGATGGGCGTTTGCGGCCACCTGCGGCGACTCGTCCTCGCCGCCCACATAGATGGCGTCTCCGCTCTCCTCCAGCAGGGAATGGCACAGCTTGGTCAGCGTGGTCTTGGTCTCGGCCGTAGTCTCGCCCAAAAGCCCGGCGATCTCCTGGGCCACCATCATCTGCTTGTGGATAACCTTCTGGGCCAGGTCGATGGTCTCCAGTTTGCGCTCGTAATCCTCCCTGGCCTGCGCCTCCTCCTTGGTGATATCAATAAAGGTGGCCAGCACGGCATTTTCCTTCTCAATGTAAACGATGTTCTGGAGGGTGGAGAGCTTGTATTCCGGATAATTCACCCGCTTGCCGTGGATGTTCTGGTGGGTGTCGAATACCCACTGGAAATCCACCGGGTCGATAAATTCGTAGAGGTACATCTGCAGGGCCTCAGTGCGGGTCTTGCCGAAGTATTTCTCGCCAACGTTGGAGTATTCCTTGATCTTCATCTCCTCGTCCACGATCAGCACGATGTTGGGCGAAGTCTCCATCACCAGATTGGCCATGGACTCGGCCTTCTCGTGCATGAAGGGGATGCACATGCTGACCTCGGCCTTATGCTGGTACACGGCGATGGCCTTCTCCCGGCAGGTGGGGTATCCGCAGGCGCCGCAGTTGAGTTCGTCCTCGGGGCGTACCTTGTTGGTCATGCGCAGAATGGCGCGGATCTCCTCCTCGGAGGGCTGGGGATCCCTGGGGGAATGGTCCTCAAAGCGCTTGGCAAAGCTGACCTTCTCCCACACCGGCTCCATGGTCCGGGCCTCCACCGGTTCCCGGGCGATGGTCTCCTCCATATCCAGCTTAACCTTGAAGCGGGAAATGGTCTCGTCGTTCACCGTGGGCCCCTTGATGCAGCCGCCGGAACACATATTCATCTCAATAAAACATCCCTTGATCTCGCCCCTGGCCATGCTCTTGCACAGATCGATGCAGTTCTGCACGCCGTGGACGTAAAACTTGCGGTAATTGTCCGCCTGCTCCTCCGTGGCCAGCACTGAATTCACCACGCCGTTGGTCACCGGGTACAGACGGTTCACCTTGGGATCAAAGCAGGTGAAGGGTTTGTCCTCGCAGTCGGAGATCTCGATCTCTTCCTCCTCCAGCCACTGGTTGATGTCGTTGAAATTCAGGACCGCGTCGATGCAGGACTCGTGGCGCGGGTCCTGGGCCTCCTTCTTCTTGGCGATGCAGGGGCCTAAGAACACGACCTTCACCTGGCTCCCAAGTTCCTCCTTGAGCAGCAGCCCGTGGGCGATCATGGGGGAAACCACCGGCGCTAGATACGGAACCAGCTGCGGATAATAGATCTCGATCAGGTCGTTGACGCTGGGACAGCAGGTGGTGATAATATTCTCCATCTGATGTTCCGCCAGCAGCTTCGCGTACTCCGCGGTCACAAAGGCCGCTCCCTCGGAGGTCTCGCGCACGTCCTCAAAGCCCAGGCGCATGAGCGCGGCCCGGACCTGGCCGATGGTCTTGTATTTCAGCAAACCCATGAAGGAGGGGGCGATGGACACCACCACCCGCTCCCCCGCGGCTATGTATCCCTTAACCTTGTTCAAATCGCTGTTGAGCGTCTTGGCCGACTGGGGACAAATCCGCAGGCAGTGCCCGCAGAGAATGCATTTGTCCGGCATGATCACGGCGCGCTCGTCCTTGACCTGGATGGCCTTGACCTCACAGTAGCGGACGCACTTGTAACAGTGCTTGCACTTAGTGGCTTTAAAATCGATGATTCCCATAATCATGGTCAGACTCTCCCTAAGATTTCGTTGTTAAAGAACTCCTCCGTATCCTCCGGTTTCAGTGAAAACAGCTGGTCCTCCACCGTGACGCAGACGCCGTGGTCACAGTTGCCGCTGCAGAACGAACCGTTCAAATCCACCTTGCCGGACAGGCCGTTCTGCGCCACCAGCTGCTGTAATTTCTCGATAATCTCTCTGGAGCCCTTTAAATGACAGGCGCTGCCGATACAAATTGTAACTTTCATCCCTAATTTCCTCCGCTTTTTGATCGTTAGTCTGCTTTCTGGGGTGACCCCAAATATGCTTCTATTATCGCACATTGTGAACTTTATATCAACAGAAAATCCGCCCGGCACGGGAATTTATTTGTAATGAACGGCATTCTGTGCTATAGTAAAGCTATTCGTTCTCACCCCGAAGCACGGCTGACGGAGAAGGCGAGGCTTACTACCGCACTCCCTTACGTTCTGCGCCCTTTTTTCAGGATGAGGATATGGAAGGAAAGGAGAACGTAATTATGAAAAAATCTGTATCTGCCGTTATTGCCGCCCTGATGGCCGCCTCCGCTATTCTGGCGGGCTGCGGCTCCGGGAACACCGGCGCCACCGTTGCCGAAACCGCTGCCGAGACCACCGCCGGGGCTGCGGCCGGAACCTCCGCCTCTGAAACCTCCGCCGCCGAAACCCAGCCGGAGACCACTTCCCCCGGGACCGAAGCGGAGAAAGTGCCCGCCACCCTGACCGGCGACACCGGAGACAACTGCCAGGCCGGAGTCCGGGTCGGCTCCCTGAAGGGCCCCACCTCCATGGGACTGGTGTATCTGATGGACAAGGCCCAGAAGGGCGAAACGGAAAATCACTATGAATTTACCATGACCGGCGCGGCGGACGAGCTGGTTGGCAAGATCGCAAGCGGCGACCTGGACATCGCCCTGATTCCCGCCAACGTGGCCAGCGTGCTCTACACCAAGACCCAGAAAAATGTCACGGTTCTGGACATCAACACCCTGGGCGTGCTCTACGTGGTGGCCTCCGACGACTCCATCACCTCCGTTGCGGATCTGAAGGGCAAGACCGTGTACATGACCGGAAAGGGCACCACCCCGGAGTATGTGATGAATTATCTGCTGAAGGAGAACGGCCTGGCCGCAGGGGATGTGGACCTGCAGTTCAAGTCCGAGGCCACGGAGGTCGCCTCCCTGCTGAAGGAGAATCCCGACGCCATCGGCGTTTTGCCCCAGCCCTTCGCCACCGCAGCCTGCATCCAGAACGAGGCTTTAAAACCGGTGGTGGATCTCACCGAGGCCTGGAACGCCCTGAATCAGGACAGCGGCAGCATGCTGGTCACAGGCGTCACCATTGTGCGCAGCGATTTCCTGCGTGAGAACCGTGCCCCCATCCAGATGTTCCTGGAGGACCACAAGGAATCCGCCCAGTACGCCGTGGACCACGTGGACGAGACCGCCGAGCTGGTGGCCGCCGCCGGAATCGTGGAAAAAGCCCCCATCGCCAAAAAGGCCCTGCCCTACTGCAACATCGTGTGCATGACCGGCCAGGAGATGAAGGACGCTCTGAGCGGGTACTTGAACGTGCTGTATGAGCAGGACGCAAAATCCGTGGGCGGACAGCTGCCGGGGGATGAGTTCTACTATATGCCATAGGCCGGAACATAAAAAAGGCCGCAGCGGCTTCTTCTGAGCGCAGCGGCCTTTTTCGTTGGATGCAATGGGCTGCTGGCGCAGCCGGCGGGCGATTGTTGGATGCAATGGGCTGCTGGCGCAGCCAGCGGGCGATTGTTGGATGCAATGGGCCGCTGGCGCAGCCGGCACTGAAACGGCCAAGCCCCTGGTCTGACACAAAAAAGGAGGACAAGACATGCTGAATCGAACTGAAGGAGGGCCGAAGGCAAAGACCTGGCTTCGCAGGGCCGCCGTGTGGCTCCTCTGGATCGCGCTGTGGCAGGCCATCGCCGCCATGGTCCACAATCCGATCATATTTGTGGGACCCTTTGAGATGCTGCGCTCCCTGAGGGATCAGCTTTTTGACGCCGCATTCTGGCAGACCATCGGCCACTCCTTCGGCAAGATCAGCCTGGGCTTTCTGGGCGCTTTCGCCACCGGCCTGGCGTTGGGCAGCCTGGCTTACCGTTTTCCATTCCTTGGCGAGCTGCTGGAGCCCTTCATGTCCCTGATCCGCTCCATCCCCGTGGCCTCCTTCGTGATTCTGGCCCTGATCTGGATCGGCTCCGGCAGCCTGTCCGTCTGCATCTCCTATCTGGTGGTCCTGCCCATCGTGTACGTGAACACCATCGCCGGGCTGGCCTCCACCGACCCAAAACTGCTGGAAATGGCCCGGGTATTCCACATGCCCGCCCTGAAAAAGGTCCGCTACATCTATGTCCCCGCCCTGATGCCCTACCTGGTCAGCGGCTGCAAGACCGCCCTGGGCATGAGCTGGAAGTCCGGCATCGCGGCGGAGGTCATCGGTATCCCGGACAGTTCCATCGGGGAACAGCTCTATTACTCCAAGCTGTACCTGGATACCGCAGGGCTCTTCGCCTGGACCTTTGTGATCGTCATTGTCAGCGCTGTCTTTGAACAGCTGTTCCTGTTCCTGCTGAAACGCTTCTGGCGTCAGCCGGGGCAGCCTGCGGGAGGTGTGGAAGCATGATCATCCGGTTAAATGATCTTACAAAAATTTACAATTCTCAACGGATACTGGATCACCTGAACCTGAGCTTCACGGATGAGGCGCCCTGCTGCCTCATGGGTCCCTCGGGCTCCGGCAAGACCACGCTGCTACGTATTCTTCTGGGCCTGGAACGGCCGGACGGCGGCTCTTACTCCATCACCGGCGAAAACGGAAGCGATCTCACGGGCAGCGTCCGCTTTGCGGCGGTCTTTCAGGAGGACCGGCTGTGCGAGGCCTTCACGCCGGTGGAGAACATTCAGATGGTCACCGGCCGCGCCCTCTCCGGTGAGCAGATCCGCGGGGAACTGTCCCGCCTGCTGCCCCCGGAATGCTTTGACCGCCCCGTTTGGACCATGAGCGGCGGCATGAAGCGACGCACCGCCATCTGCCGCGCCGTGCTGGCCCAGTCCCAGGCCCTGCTCATGGACGAGCCCTTCACCGGCCTGGACGAGGACAACAGGCGGCTGGCTATCCGCTACATCCGCGAGAAAGCCGCAGGCCGCCTGCTGATCCTGACCACACACCAGGAGGAGGATGTGGAATTGATTGGAGGGAGGTTGGTGAGGTTGTAGGGAATACCGGAACGCTGAAGCTGTGGCTCTGCATTAATAGTCGCAGCTTCGCAGTTTCAGGTTCCCATTTTTCAAAATAGTCACAGCGCCGTTATAGATCCGATTGAATATCTCATATCCATCCATTTTGATCAACTGCATTTCCTTAGTATTTCTATGTACCTTAAAATCCGTCTGCCCCATTTCCCGATGAAACATCATCCATGAATCGAAATACAGTTTTGCCTCGCTTCGCTCTATTCCCAGCCTTTCTTTCAACACATAAAAAGAAGAAATTGCGCTGATGCAGGGGATTCCTCCTGCATTGACCAGACTGCTTCTAGCCTTTTTATCATCCGAACAAAAAAGATACAGCGGTATATCCTGCCAGCTCTGAAGCACCTGCTGCAATAAATATGTCTTAATCTCGCCTAGATTGTTCTCACGCCCGACAGCTGCATCACAACGGACAAGCTCCTCCAAAAAATGTTCATCAGAGCTTTCACGCAACGCCTCAAGCTTGGCATAGTATTGTTTATAATATGTCTCGCCAAACGGCCTGCAGGCATTTTCTAAATCATAGAGATAGAACGCTATCGCATTTTTCCCATAAGTCCTGCGTTGTAGCGCAACTAAATCACCATCAGAAAATTTCTGGATAGCGCCTTCTGTTATTTTTCTCTGTAACCACCTATTCGCCGCTGCATTATGCCGCCCTAACTCTATCGCAATTTGCTCATGACAGACAAACTGATAGTCCGGCAGTTCAAGCACTCGGTCTATCAGCCTGTTTTCATCATCTTTTCGTGTAATATGGAGCTTCGAAATAAAGTCAGTATCCAACAACGCACATTTTTTCTTTGTCATAGACGCTATTCCCCATAACGGCCATATCGCTGCAGAATCCGGCGAAGCGTCTCCTGATCTTCCTCTGCCCTGGAATCAACTAATAAATCGTATTCCGCATTCTGTTCGATCAAACGTTTCAGACTTCCCGGCTGAAGGATATCAGGAGTACGCCTCTGCCATCTGTCCGCATCCGGCTCATATCCGATATTTTTTTCCAATATTTCTTGTTTGATATCCAGGAATTTACACACGACATCGGCATTTACATACTGTTCTTCATAAAGCCGAAGCAGAATTGCTTTGAATGGCACAGAAAAAATGGCCATCAGACGAATCAGATCATTCAGATTGAATCTTTCCCTTGAAATTCCATAGATTTGCATTTGTTCATGAAGCGCATTGGAAGGCACGAGAAGCAGTCCCGCAAATGCATTCGCCTCCCGATCCTCTCGGCTCTCTCCATCCTCATCGATCACTGCGGCATTTAAAAATGAACCGTTTCTCAAAACGCTCTCATCTTTTTTCTCAATAAAACACCAGATATGATACAATGCATGAGCTGCGGCAAAAATCTGCTTGGACAGCGGCAGCCAGGAATTGATGTAGACAAATATCTTTCCTTTTTTGACGCATGTGAGGGCGCAGAAATCGTCATCCCTTGTGGGGAAACGCAAAAGCTCCAGAGGCTCCTGCTTTTTTCGCGCATAGTTTGCCAGCACTGAAAAAATATCATCCTGTATGATGTTATTTCCATTGTAAAGGCTGTTAAACTGAACGACAGCTTGCGACAATTCCTGGAAACGCCCCGGATTCTGTACAAAAAGACTGTTCTCCAATACATTTCCCATTAAAATTCTGTCCACTCCTCTCTCATCGCCATTCCGTTTTCCCGAACCGTATCATGAAAAAGAATCAGATTGATCAATAAATCAATATCCTGTATTGACTGTCGCGCTTCTTCAGTTTTAACCTGTCCCATAAAAACATGAAACATATCTGTCTCCTTGTGATTCTCCGGAATCGACGTCAGCTCTTCCATGCTTGTGTTGCAAAATACGGCAATCTGCCGGAGCTCCACCGCATTGATCGTCCGTGTTCCATTTAGCATTTTGTTGACAATTTGTCTGGATAGGTTCAGATGCTCTGCCAGCTCTACCTGCTTTTTATGATTCATCTCAAGATATCGATTGATATTGTTGGCGATGACTGTATTCATATCCGTCATGCGAAACACCTCCTACTCCTGATTCCAGTATACGAGGCGCGGCTTCTTTTGTCAATATTTTAGATACAAAATAACGCATTCTATTTATTTTCGTATCTATTTAAGCTACACTCAAACCTCCAATACACATACACCGACACCGCCACGTTCACCACATCCGCCGCAATCTGCGACCACACGATCCCGTACATGCCAAAGGCATAGTTGAGCAGATACAGCATGGGGATGTTTAGCACCAGCCAGCGCAGGACGCCGAGGAACAGGGCGGTCCGGCCTTTGCCGAAGCCGTTGAAGAGGTACACGGTGAAGAAACTCAAAAACATAAAGGGCGTGGCCAGGCAGCGGACTCTCAGGAAGCCGGTTCCCAGCGCCACCGTCCCGGGATCGCCGATAAACAGCCCCGTGATGCCCGGCGCAAACACTTCATATAAAAGGATGCTGAGAACTGCGCAGAGTATACCCACCCTGCGTGAAAAAGCGATGGTATCCTTCATCCGTTTCCGGTTGCCGGACGCGTAGTTGTAGGCCACGATGGGCATCATACCCTGGCTGATGCCGATTCCGATATTGAGCGGCAGGCGCTCGATCTTCAGCACAATTCCGATAGCCGCCATCTGGACGTCCCCGTAGGCGGTCATCAACCGGCCGATCACAATGTAATCCAGGTCGAATAAAAATGTGGCCAGCGCGGAGGGGAATCCCACATTGAAAATGCTTTGGATGCTGGCTTTTGCCGGAAGCTCCCTGACGTTTCCTCCCCTCAGGATGGAATCCGGCCCCAGTCCCCGGATTGCGATCAGAAAATATCCGCAAGAGATGATATTCGACAGGCAGGTGGCCAGCCCGGCCCCCAGGATTTCCCTGCCACGGGGCAGCAGTACGAACATGAACAGCGGATCCAATGCCACGTTCAACAGGCCGCCCAGGGTGATGCCCACCCCGGCTTTTTTCGACTCCCCTATGCTCCTGAGAAGATTGGCGTATGTGTTGGAGAGCACCGTGGGTATGCCGCCCAGCACGATCACGCAGAACGCGTATTCATTGGCGTACCGGTACGTCTCGCTGCCCGCGCCCAAAAATGACAGGATCGGCCGCCGGAAAAACAACAGGATCAGGGAGAACATCCCGGCCAGCCCCACCGCCATGCAGACGCTGAAATTGCTCACCCTTCTGGCTTCCTGCATCTGGCCTTTTCCCAGCAGCCTTGACACCAGCGCCCCGCCGCCGACACCGGCCAGACCGGCAAGGGCCAGGGAGATATTATAAACCGGCAAAATGAGGGACGCGCCCGCCACCATGTACGGATTGTTGGTCTGCCCCACGAAAAATGTGTCCGCCATATTGTAGAACAGGATGATCAGCTGCCCGATCACCGTGGGCACCGCCATGCTGCTCACAGCTTTTGCCACCGGCATTTTCTCAAATATCTGGATGTTTCTCGATTCCACCATCATCATTTCCCCCGTATGTATGATATCCGCCCTCTGCCCCGCATTCTCAAAAACCGGTCTCACAGAGCCGTAACGCTGCGCAACTTCTTACGATTCTACTATAAATTCCGGTAGAAGTAAATGGTACTGCAAACGTTCCCGTCTGTATTCCCGGTCGCGAAAAAAAGTGTAATCTCCCGGTCCTTGCGCTCTGACCGGAAAATTACACTTTTTAATCCTGCCTGGGCCCGGCGCAGGATTTTCTACAGATCCGATAACAGCTTAAATTCTGACCCAGGTATTCTTTGCTGCATCACGAATTGTTTTCATTTCCGCCCCCTCAGCAGCGGCTTCGCCAGAGCCCCAGCGCCGGCGCTTTCACCAAATAAATCTCCTCCCCGTCCGGCATGACCTGACGGCCCTCTGCAAGCCGGTCCACCGGATAACGCGCAAGCGCCCGGGAGACGTCCATGTACCGGTATCCCACGCCCTCGATCTCCTCTCGTGTCATATTGGCTGGATTCACCGCGTAGGTGATGGTAAAACGGTCCTCTGAAGAGCTGTGGATCATGTGGGCCGGAACCATATCCGCTCCCGCAAACGCCCCCTGTTCCACAAGCTTCATGGTATAGGGCGTCCCGCGGTAACCGTACCTGCGGATCAGTCCGTCCACCTCCGGGTTCTCCCCGAAATGCCTGAGGCCCGGCGCAATCACCAGCAGCTCCCCTCCGTCCTCAATCATCATTCTGGTGCGGTACACGGATTTGTTGCCCACCCAGGTGGAGGAAAATTCTCCCGGCTCCAGATAGGCCACCACCTTTTTCACCCGCGCTGGCACCTCGGTGACATTCCAAATCTGCGCCAGATCCGCAGCCTCCTCGAACACCCGCCTGGAAGCCCCGCCGTATACGCCGTGAACCAGCGCCCGTCCGTTCTCGCAGGTGGTCACGGTCAGGATGTACGCCAACGGCACGTCCTTTAAAAACATCTCCTCCGCATAGTCGAACAATTTCCGCACCGGCGTGTCCACATTCCCCATGATAGTTTCCAGGCCGCACACCGCACCGATCATGTGGCTCTCGTTGATCATCCGGCGGCCGCCCAGGCCCACCAGGATATTCTTGCTGTAATTGGCCATCCCCACCACCTCGTGAGGCACCACCTGACCAATGGAAAAAATCAGATCGTAGGTCCCGTCCACAAGGCTGCGGTTTACCTCCACCGGCACCCCTTGGCTGCACCGCCCGCCGGTGACCTCCCGGACATACGAACCGGGCACCGTCCCCAATCTCACCGTTTCGCTACGCCAGTCGTGGTGTAAAAACGCCTGCTCCGGGATATTCCCGCCAAAGAAATCAATCTGTTCCTCCCGGCTCATGGGCCGGTGCGTTCCCACCGCAGGCATAATCTCCACCCGGGCAGAATCGGACAAACGCCGGTACAGACTGGCCGTAATAAATCCCGCATAGGAATAGCATCTGGTAATGTCAGGCGGCACCAGAAGGACCCGGCGGGCCGGCGGCAGCTGGACCATAAGACCGTCGATCACCCGCTCCACTTCCCCGTCCGTCAATGTCCCGGTTCTGCTTCCCATCCCGCACTCCCTGATATGATTCAGCACGCTCTCACGTCCTCCCTTTTAACCAGAAGCCCGGCTTATCCCCGCAGCCCCCAGAATATTGCTAGCATTCATAGGATGAATATGGTTTATATTTAACACACCGCACCTTTCCTGTCAATATTCATTTCAAATTCATGGGATGTTTTCATCAAACCGCATTCTTTCCCACCCTGTCTTTTTTATGCTATAATAGTGACAGAACTGAGCCGTCCTTCCAGACGGCAGATCGGAGAATTCTATGAAACATCACCACCACCGCACCGCTCCCATCCGCACCTCCTTGGCCCTCGCACTAAGCCTGGCCCTATTCACTTCCGGCTGCACCGCCGTCCCAGGCACCGGCAGCGATAATACTGCCTCCCCAACGCCGTCAGCCTCAGCAGCATCGGAGGCAGTCGCAGATGCAGCCCCGGACTCCACCGCAGACGTACCCCCGGATGACGCTGCGGATCCAGCCACGGATGCAGCCGCAGACGCTGCCCCAGGCACGCCTTCAGCCGAGCCCCCTGTCTCAAACACTCCCGCGGACTCCCCTCCGGTCCCCCGTCTACCCCAGACCGGTTTCCAACCCGAGGACTTTATCCCGGGTGGCTGGGCCCTCATGGATACCGTAGCCCTGGACTACAATCAGGACGGCCGGATGGACTATGTGGGCGTGCTGCAGATGGAAGGCAGCGACATTCCGCTGAAAACGCCCCGCATTCTGTTCGCCCTGGCCAGCAGCGAAGAGAGCGGCTACCGTCTGGATTTCCAGGATGAAAATCTGATCCGTACCCGGGATGAGGGCGGCGTGTTCGGAGACCCCTACGTTCCCCTCACCGCCGGGGAAACCACCTTCACCACCAACGCCTACGGCGGAAGCGCCTGGCGGTGGTCGGAGGCCTACACCTACGCCTACCGGGACGGCGGCTGGTATCTGTCCAAATCCCACACCACCTACGGTTACGGCCCTATGATCACCTCCGAGACTTTGGACGACTACGAGACCGGCGTGGGAATCCGCCGGGAACGCCGCAGCGACATTGAGAATCTGGAAAACCTGGACTCCGATGAATTCGACCTGGACTATCAGGTGCGCCTGGACGCCCCGCCGGATATCGTCCAGGCGGGAAAACGCTGGTGGCTCTCCCCCGACCGGCTGACCGACTGCCCGGTCAAAACCATAACAATCGCCGACGGAATCGACCTTGACCGCTCCGCGATCACGCTTCCTCTGGACGGCGCCATTCACTACCGGGATGAAAATGTGATCCTTTACACCTTTTCCACCCCGGCCAGCGAAACGAACTACCTGGCCTGTTACCAGGAATACGGCCAAAGCCTGACCGTGGCGGCGCAGAGCACGGAGGAGATGCCAAACTTCGACGCCTGCCTTGCCTATAAGGGCAAAATTTACTACGCTATGGACGTAACCGCCCTCGTCCACCTCCGGGGCGCGGACCAGACCTCTGTTCCTTCCATGGATACCGTAGCCCAAAAACTGTTTCGCATGAACCCGGACGGCAGCGGCAAACAGGAGCTGTTCGAGTACCGAATTGCCGCGCCGGGCGAAACCATAGATGACGAATACCTGCCCTATCTGTCCATGAGCTGCGAAATCACCGGCGACGAGATCATTCTCCAGGTCTACGTCGGCGGCCGCCCGCATCCCTATTACCGGATGGATTTGGACGGCGGAAATGTCCGCGAAATCAGTTTCCTGCCGGACGAAAACTGACGCGGCCAGGGAAAGCACCAGGCCAGATTTCCATTCCCCACCACTCAAAACGCCGGGCTGGATGACCTCCCTGTCACCGGCCCGGCTCTCCCGTCCTACTCTCTCACCCGGTAAACGCTGCCGTCCGCCGTCCGTTCCATAAATCCATACTCAATCAGCGCCCTTCGCAAGGACGGATAGTCCTCCTCATAAATCCGTTTTAAAATCCGGTTGACCTCCGTCTCTGTATAAACGGCGTCCTTCTTAAAATTTTTAATTACTTCCTTCATCACAATGATTTTCTTCTTTGCCCTGGCCGGAAATTGACGGATCGCCCCATTTTCATCCAGATAGGCGGCTAGCGTCTTTTCCGTCTCCTGATCCGTAATATTAAACCGCGCGTCAACCATAGCGGCCGAAGCCGGAACCTCCTCGATGGAGCCCGTGTCGCTCTTCCCGATCCCCCGCTTCGTCTCCCGCTCCAGCGCGCCCATCAGCGCCAGGAACATTTTGGCCTGCTTCTCCTTCTCCCGGAGATTGAATCGGTGATTCCGCACCGTGGACAGCGCGATCCCCGCGGCAGCGCTGATCTCCTTATCTGACTTTCCCTCCAGAATCAGCTTCAAAATCTGCCTCTGCACCTCCGTCACCCCGATCACGCCCGGCTCCTGGTCCACCAAAAACTCCGCCATAGACCCATGCTCCCTCAAAACATGCTGCCGAACCGCCCCCCAAGCGTCAAACATTTCCCCGTCCAGCTCATAAATCCTGCCTTTCTCAAAACATCTCCCACAGGCCACGCATACGAACTGTTCTCCTTCATCCGCATAGCCGTTTATGATATCTTCCAACGCATAATTCCAAATCATATATACCCCTCCTTTTTCTTCATAATATCATCAAAACAATATTTTGTCTATATATAAATAGATATACTATATTTAAATCCATTTAAAACAAATTTCTGTTCTCCTGAATAGCACGAAAAGCGATACCCATTTCAATATAAAACAAGCCGGGCCATGCGATTAAAATAATGCATGGCCCGGCTTGTTTTTTATTGAAATGTTGTAAAAACAACAAAGCAGTTGGAATTTATATTGGGAATACGGCGAAAGAAGGATTGGCGATTTTTGCACTTAGCACATACCATTTTTTGTCACTGGTTCCCCTTGTGCCCGTCCTCCCGTCTACTCCGCCCCCTCCCAAAGCCGATGCTCCGCCATTTCCACATCGCCTCTCAAGGCCCAAAGCTTCACGTTCCGCATTCTCAGCTTCAGGCTGACCTTCTCGCCGGCCAGCTGCTCCATACCCCCGGCGAACCGAATCGACCACCAGCCGTCGGCCTTCTGCTCCACCCGGCTGTCGCTGTAGGAGAAGCCGTCGAAGGGCTGGCTGTTCCAGAAAGGCGACAGCTCCGCTTCCAGCTTATACTCGCCACCGTGCTCCACCACGTCGGCCAAAATCTCCAAACTTCCTCCCGACACCCGCAGGCGGCAGGTGGCAATCACGCTGTCCCTTTCCGGCTGCCGCGGGGTCAAGGCCGCGAATTTATCCGGCTTCCACTCCGCCCGCCCCAGGGAGCCGTCCCGCCAGTTGGTGTGGCGGCCGTTGCTTCCCATGTAATAGACCCACATTTTACCGTCCGGCGACATCACCGGCGGGGAGGCGTAGATGCAGCCGCAGTCAAAGTCCCCGTCCGGGTAGGCGCCTGCGCCGCGCTCAATCAAATGCTGTCCCGCCGCCACGAAATCGAATTTGGCCGGGTCCGCGGCCCAGGCCAGCTCCAGGTCCACACAGTCGAAGTCCTCCGCCAGCCGGTCGCCCTCGTGGATCATGGACGCCAGCCCTAAGTACAGGTTCCCCCAGCGGAAGGCGGGCATGGCGTAAATCTGATTCTCAAACCCATTTCCCCGAAGCGTTTCCTGTGGCTCGCTCCAGTGCAGGAAGTCCTTGCAGCGGCTGAGGGTGGTGATGCGGATACCGTCTTTCCAGATTCTGGATAAAAGTGCGTAGCAGTTTTGTTCCTCGTCCCAGAAGGGCAGATTGTGGCTGTCCGCAGGGGGATTGTACTCCGGCCAGGGGATGGGATCGCACCAGTCCAGGCCATCGGAGGAAAAGGACACCGCCATATAGGCCTGTGTCCCGGGCTGATCCATCTTGGTCACCATCTTGTAGCGTCTGGATTTATCCGAGTCCCGCTCGTCAATCATCACGCCGGTTCCGTGGGCGTAGGCGAAAATGAGATTGTTCTCAGTGCTTCCATGCCACTTCACCCGGCCCAGGGACGGCTTCTCCCAGTGGATTCCGTCCCGGCTCTGGGCGTAGGCCAGCCCGGGGGCCCGGTCGGGCCTGGGAATGTAGTCCCGCCTGCCCCGCTCCTGAAGGTCCGCCAGGCGGCTGTCCTCGTCCTCGATGAACAGGGTGTAATAGCAGCGGTAAATACGGGCCTCTTCATCGTAGAGCACGTTGGGATACCCGTTGTCGATGCGCACCTCCCAGGGCTGGTCCTGGGTGAACAGCGGATTGTGGGCCGAGTCCTTTACCGGACGAGCCACCTCCATGCGGATATTTTCCATCGCCTGGGGGCTCAACAGACGCCGGTCCAGCATCAAATATTTTTCCATGTCGTTTTTCTCCCGTCAGATTGTAGTGCAAATGTATTGGTGCGGACAAACGTTCCGGGCGGAGGGCGTGCGCCCTCCGCCCGGTCACCGGCTGTCTCACCGTTCTCTCAATCAGCAGTATTTCTCAACCGCAGCCGCGATCATGTCAGCGCACTCCTTCACGCAGGGCATATCGCTCTGTGCCAGACCAGGCATGGGTTTTCTCACGCTGCCCAGGTCCAGGCCCTCGCGAATCTTCAAAATCTCCTTCATCACCGCGTACAGGTTGCCCTTGCAGGTGCACATCTTGTAGATGATTGCGTCCGCGGCGTACTGAATCTCGCGGGCGGCGGGGATATCCCCGGATTTCACCAGCTCAAAGATCTTTAAATACAGCTCCGGCATCACCGCGTAGGTTCCGCCGATTCCGCCGTCCGCGCCCATGGCCAGGCCGCTGACCAGCTGCTCGTCGGGTCCGTTGAACACCACGAAGCCCTCGCCGCCGTCCATTTTGAACATCTGGATATCCTGTACCGGCATGGAGCTGTTCTTCACCGCCACGACCCTGGGATTTTTTAACATCTCGTGGAACAGTGGCATGGTCAGGGCCACCCCGGCCAGCTGGGGAATGTTGTAGATCACAAAGTCCGTGTTCGGAGCCGCGGAGGAGATATCATTCCAATACTGGGCGATGGCGTACTCCGGGAGATGGAAATAAATGGGAGGAATCGCCGCAATGGCGTCCACGCCCAGGCTCTCCGCGTGGGCCGCCAGTTCCATGCTGTCCGCGGTGTTATTGCAGGCCACATGGGCGATCACCGTGAGACGTCCCTCAGCGGCCTTCATCACGTGCTCCAGCACCAGCTTGCGCTCCGCCACGCCCTGATAAATGCACTCGCCCGAGGAGCCGCCCACATAAACGCCCTTCACGCCCTTTTCAATCAGAAAACGGGTCAGCTTCTCAACGCCCTCGGGGCTGATATCGCCTTTTTCATCGTAACACGCGTAAAACGCAGGAATCACACCTTGATATTTTGTTATGTCTCTCATGATTTTGCCTCCATTGTGGGGTCCAAACTGCGCCTGAATCCCAGTCATATTCTATGTTAATAAATTTTATGGGGTGTGGGGCGGCGTTCTACCGCCGGGCCCGAGCCTGCCAGCGAGTCAGCGGCCTACCGCCGGGCCAGCGCCCCACCTCCGGGCATCCGCCCCCTCACATTTCCCTCTCAAACCCGAACCTTCACCACCGCTTTTTCCACCTTCACCGCGCCGCCGTTCTCAATTTTCACCATGTGCGCGTCCTCCGGGAACACGATCAACACCTTGCCCGGCTCCATGGGAATTTCCGTCTCCACCGGGCCGTGGCATTCGATGTTGTCGGCCTCGCGGTCCACCTTCGTCACGGTCAGCTTTTCAATGGGCGTTACACCGATGAACTCCCGGCCCTCAACCAGCAGATGGATATCCGCGTAGTCAAGGTGGGCCTCAAAAGCGGCCTCCTCCTGAGCCATGGTCGTATAGTGGAAACGGTTCACAAACACGTCCTCCCCGTCCACCTCATTCCGCCCCGGAACCAGCAGCTCCAGTCCATTTTCCAGCAGATAACCGATGGCAGTGTCCAGCTGGGGGCAAATCCCCCTGTAGCGGTCCAAATGTTCCATATCCGTGTAAATCACGCCTTCACCGCCTCCTCGTCGTACAGATGGCAGGCCACCATGTGGCCCTCGGCCCCGTGGTGCACCATGTTCGGCGCCCGGGTCTTGCAAATCTCCATACATTTGGGGCAGCGGTTGTGGAAGGGGCAGCCGTCCGGCTTGTGAATCGGGCTGGGCACCTCGCCCTCCAGCACCTGGCGCTTCTTCTTGGTGTGGATGTCGGCCACCGGGATGGCGGACAGCAGGGCCTTGGTGTACGGGTGCAGCGGCTCGTCGTACAGCGCCCGAGAATCCGCCACCTCCACGATACGGCCCAGGTACATGACCATGATCCGGTCGGACATGTACTGCACCACGGACAGGTCGTGGGCGATGAACAAATAGGTCAGGTTCATTTCCTTCTGAATTTCCTTCATCAGGTTCAGCACCTGGGCCTGGATGGAAACGTCCAGGGCGGACACCGGCTCGTCGCAGATCAGCACCTCGGGCATGACCTCCAGGGCCCGGGCGATACACAGACGCTGGCGCTGGCCGCCGGAGAACTCGTGGGGATAGCGCATCAAATAGTCGGGCTGGATGTTGACCATTTTAAGCACCTTACGCATCACTTCCTCCCGCTCCTCTAAGGTGTCGATGCCGTGAACCTTCAAGGGCTCCTCAAAGGAGGAATAAATCTTCTTCTGGGGGTTTAAGGCGGAGTAGGGGTCCTGGAATACCATCTGGACCTTGCGGCGGAACTGGAACATCTCGTCCTTGTTGAACTTGGTGACGTCCTTGAACTCCCCGCCGAAGTTGAACATCACCCGGCCGCCCGTGGGCCGCTCCAGCATCATGGCGGTTTTGCCGAAGGTGGACTTGCCGCAGCCGGATTCGCCCACGATTCCCAGAGTCTCGCCCTTGTAGACCTCCAGGCTCACATCGTCCACCGCCTTCACATGGCCCACCACCTTTTTGAACATTCCCTTGGTGATGGGGAACCATGTCTGTAAGTTTTCGATCTTGAAAATGACTTCTCTGTTATCCTTCATCTATTCCACCTCCGGGCAGGAACTATACTTCAGGCAGCGCACATGATGGCCGGGCCCCACCTCGTAGCAGGGGATTTCGCCTCTGCGGCAGAGCTCGATGCATTCGGGACAGCGGTCGGCGAACTCACAGCCGCCCTTTAAATCCGCCGGGTTGGGGGTGGCGCCGGGGATGGTCTCCAATTTCTGGCCGTCGGCCAGTCCCAGCACGGGCACGCTGCGCAGCAGCGCTCTGGTGTAGGGGTGGCTGGTGCGGTCGAACACGTCCTCCAGGCTTCCGAATTCCACCACCCGGCCCATGTACATGACGCAGACCTCGTCCGCCATCTCCGCCACCAGGCCCATATTGTGGGTGATGAGGATAATGGACTTGCCGTCGTTGACCTGGAGATCCTTTAACAGCTCCATGATCTGGGCCTGTATGGTCACGTCCAATGCCGTGGTGGGCTCGTCGCAGATGATCAGCTCAGGGTTGCAGATCATGGCGATGGCGATGACCACGCGCTGCTTCATTCCGCCGGAAAACTGGTGGGGATAGCAGTCGATGCGCTCCTCCGGGTCCGGGATTCCCAGCTTCTTAAACATTTCCAGCACCTTTTCCCGGGCTTCCTTTTTGGTCATGCCCTTGTTGTGCTGCAGCAGTCCCTCCGCCACCTGGTCGCCCACTTTGTAAACCGGGTTTAAGCTGCTCATGGGGTCCTGGAACACCATGGCCATGTCCGGGCCGCGCAGGGCGCGCATATCCGGGCCGTTGGGGTCCTTGACGCTCTCCAAGTGGTACTCCTTCACCTTGCCGTTTTTCAGGGCGTTGTACTGGATGTTCTCAGCGTCCACAATGGCGTTTTTGCCCAGAAACCGCATGATGGAGTTCATGGTCACGCTCTTGCCGCAGCCGGACTCGCCCACCACGGCCAGGGTCTTGCCCCGCTTCACCTGGAAGGAGACGTCCTTGACGATGCGCACTTTCTTGCGGTCGGACACAAATGTGGTATTTAACTTCTTAACGTCTAATATAATCTCTCTGTTATCCATGCCATCTCCTCCTTACTGCTGCTTCGCGTCCAGCACATCCCGCAGGCCGTCGCCCAGGAAGTTGATGGCCAGCACGAACAGGCTGATTGCAAGTCCGGGGAACAGCCAGATCCACCACTGGTTGGTCACCACGGAAACGGACTTGGCGGCGTTTAAAATGTTGCCCCAGGTGGGGGTACTGTCCGCCACGCCCAGACCGATGAAGGACAGGGCCGCTTCCTGCAAAATGAAGAACGCCACGTTGGTTGTGGTGGAAACGATGATGGGGCTCATGACGTTGGGCAGAATCTGCTTGAACATGATGTTGTTCTTGCTCATTCCGAAGGCCTCGCAGACCTTGACGTAGGTCTCGCCTTTGATGCTCATGAACTCGTTGCGCACCATACGGAAGGTGGTCATCCAGCCGGTGAACACGAAGATGAACAGCAGGTTTCCAAGGCCCCGCTTGTTGACGATGGCCACCAACATCATGACCAGCACCAGCTGGGGAAACGCCTGGAAAATCTCGGAGATACGGATCAGCGCCGTGTCCATTTTCCCGCCAAAATATCCGGCGACAGCGCCTAAAATCGCGCCGATCACGGAGCTCATCACCGCGCAGAACACGCCGATTAAGATGGAATAGCAGCCGCCCACCAGCACTCTGGCGAACAGGTCCCGGCCGATGGTGTCCGTGCCGAAAAGATTGGCCCCACTGGGCGGTTTTTTCATGTTGGGAAGCATGGGGGTGTTGTAGTCCACGCCCATGATAAAGCCCACGATGCAGGCGATGGTGATCAGTACCACCACGATCAGGCCGAACAGGGCCAGCTTGTTGTTCATGAACTTGCGCACGTTGCGCTTGAACATGGAGGAGGCTTCATTTTTATTCTGATCCTTGATACTCGCAGTTGTTGGATTGCTCATTTATTTACTCCTCCTCTCATCACTCGCCGAGACGCACTCTGGGGTCTAACAGGGCGTTGAATACGTCCACCATAAAGGAACAGATCAGCATGGCCGCCGCGATGATCAGGGTGGTGACCAGCACGATGGGATAGTCGCCGGACACGATGGCGTTTGTCATGGTCAGACCGATTCCGGGATAGGAAAATACGCTCTCAATGACCACGGAGCCGCCCACCAGCATGGGAATACGGAACACCAGGATGACCAGAACCGGCTTCATGGCGTTGCGGAAGCCGTGCTTTAAGTATACCTTCCACTCCGGGATTCCCTTGGAGCGGGCCGTTTTGATGTAGTCGCTGTTCAGCACGTCCAGCATGGTGTTGCGGGCGTAGCGCATGAGCACGGCCACCATGCCGATGGTCAGGGTCAGCACCGGGAGGAACAGGTGTTGAAAGGCGTCCACAAAGGCATTGGTCGCGTCGGGGCTGACGCGGTTGCCGGAGGGGAAGATCCCAAGCTTGATGGCGAAAATCTGGATCAGGATGATTCCCACTAAGAACTGGGGAACCGCCTGGCCGAGCACCGCCAGCACACGGCCAACGTAGTCGATCACGCCGTTCTGGCGCACCGCGGAAATGATGCCGATCCCGATGCCGATGATGGCGGAGAGGACCAGAGAGTATCCGGCCAGCTCAAAGGTGTAGGGCAGGCGGACGCTGATGATGGAGGCGATGGAGGAACCGTCGAAGGAATATCCCAGGTCGCCCCGCAGCACGCCGCCCAGCCAGCGGAAATACTGGATAATCAGCGGGTCGTTCAGGCCCAGGGACTGGCGCAGGGCCTCCACGTTCTCCTTGTTGGCCGAGAGCATTTCCGGGCTGACCATGAAGTTGATGGGGTCAATCCCGGTGAGCTGCAGTCCGAAGTACACAATAAAGCTGATCAGCAGCAGCATGGGAATCATCATGAGCAGCTTTTTGGCAATAAATTTCAGCATTTTATCACTCCAATCTTACCTGAAGGCAGGCGGCGGCGCTTTTTGCGTGTAAAAAGGGAGACAGGAGATAATCTCACTGTCTCCCCCTTCGCCGTTTGCGGTGGTTGCCGCCTGAAACTTTATCGTTTCACGTTATTTTGCGATCTCCCAGTTTGCGAAATCAAGATCGCTCATGTACAGCGGGTTACAGAACTGCACGCCCTCGGGCAGAACCACATGGTTGCTGGTGAAGATGTAGGTACCTACGGTGAATACCGGAACCTTGTACGCCTTCTCCTGCTCCAGATCCTGAAGCTGCTTTAAGATGGCGTTGCGGTCCTCGTCCTTCACGGCCTTGGACAGCTGGGCTACCAGATCGTCGAAGGAGGTGTCTCCGCCGAAAATGTTGGCGAACAGGCCGTCGGTGCTCATATACTCGGTGTACCACTCGTCGATGGAGAACGCGCTCTTGCCCTTGAAGCCCACGTCGTAAGCTCTGGTGGTGAACAGGTCGGTGGTTCCGTCGTTGGACAGGGTGGCTTCCACGGTCAGGCCGGTCTGCTCCAGGTAGTAAACGACGGTATTGATCAGGTCGATGGTGGTCTGGTCGTTGTTGTAGTAGCAAATCTTCAGCGGGCGGCTCATGTCGTAGCCGCTGGCTGCGATGTCGGCCTTGGCTTTGTCTGCGTCGAAGGTGTACTCGAAGCCGTTGTAGGCCGGGTTGCTGTTGGGAACGCCGCTGTTTAACACGTTGGCGTTGGGATACAGGGTGGCCAGGGCCGAGCGGTCGATGGCCTCGATGATGGCTTTTCTCACCGCCACGTTCTGCATGGCCGGGTTCTCATTTCCGTCGATTCCCTTCATATTAAAGATGAAGTATTTGTAGAACAGCACATCCACCTCGTGGGCGGTGAAGTTGGACATTCCGTTCAACGCTTCCACCAGGTCGGCGGCGTTGCCGAACACGTAGTCCGTGTTGCCGGACTGGGCGGCGGTCACATAGTCGGATACAAAGTAGCAGATCACCTTCTGGATCTTGGGAGCCGTGCCCTCGTAGTTCTCGTTCAGCTTCAGGGTGAAGTAGTTGCCCACATTTAACTCGTCCAGAGCGAACATGCCGGAGGTGACGGGGTTGGTCCAGAACGGATCGGCTTCCATCTTTAACGGGTCCGCGCTCTCTAAGGAATGCTTGGGCAGGATGGCGAACTGGGCCAGAACGTTGAGCATGGCCGCGTAGGGAGCGGTCAGGGTCAGGGTGATGGTGTTGCCCTCGGTCTTGATGGAATCAATGTTCTTGAATGCCGCGGTGTAGATGGAGTTGATGGTGGCGGCTTTGAGGCCGGTCTCGATGGACCACTGCACGTCGTCCACGGTCAGCGGCTCGCCGTCGGACCATTTCAGGCCGTCCTTCAGGGTGATAGTGTACACCAGGCCGTCGTCGCTGACGGTGTATGTATCGGCCAGATCCGGCTTCACCTCGGTCAGGGTGCTGTCCGCCAGGAACAGGGCCCGGTACATCAGGTTGGTGGCCATGATACGGTTGTACCAGGGGGTGGGGATGCGGTCGTCGGTGGTGGAACCGTCCCCGGTGGTCACCGCCAGCTTCAGGGTGTCCGCTCCGGCTGCGGGGGCCTCGGCGGTTCCGGTACCTCCGGCGGTCTCTCCGGCCTTCTCCGTCTGGGCCGGGGCCTGGGTTCCGGATCCCGCGTCTGTTTTGCCGGATCCACATCCTGCAATGGTGGCGGCTGTCAGGGTGGTTGCCAGCAGCAATGCTAACATTTTTTTCATTTCGCTTCCTCCTTTATTCTGAGAGACTACTCTTGTCTCACTTGCTAATAACAATATACTATTTGTGAAAATAATTTTCAATATATCATATTCATGAAAATATATTTATTTTTTATGCAGGTTGCACAAATATCTCGTTTTCTTTTTGTCAAACCAAGCATTTTCAGGGGTCTTAACATCATTTTAGCGTGGCCTTTATGTCCGAACAGGCTGTTTTATTTGAAAATAATTTTCTATTTTTATAAATATTGGTTGTTTTCTTTTCAAAAAGAAGATATAATTTACTCGTATGGTAAAGCTTACTGATTATTTTCAGGCTCAGGTTATCGACAGGAGGTGCCACAGCTATGCAGTCAAACATTTTAGACTTCATTTCCCAGCAGTACAATACCATGACCCGTTCTTCCAAGAAACTGGCGGACTACATTTTCACCAACAAGTCCATGGTCCAGTACATGTCCATCACCTCCCTGGCGGAAGCCAGCGGCGTTTCCGAGGCCACGATCACCCGCTTCTGCCGGGGGCTGGGGCTGGCGGGCTACAATGAGTTCAAGCTCGCCTTAGCCAGAGTGGATCACACCACGGTCACCGGAGATCCCACGGACACCGGGGCCGCCGTGACCGACGGGGACAGCTTTGAAAATGTCTGCCGCAAGCTTTACCAGACAGATGTGAAGGCTATGAGCGAGACGCTGGAGCTGATGGACACCGACAGTACGGCTAAAGCCGTGGACCTGCTCTCCGGCGCCCGGCGGGTGTTCTGTTTCGGCCAGGGAGGCAGCAACGTGATGGCCATGGAGGCCTGGGCCCGCTTCTCCACCGCCTCCTCTCAGTTCCTCCACATCGAGGACTCCCACATGCAGGCCATGGCCGCGGCCCTCTGCGACGAGCAGGATGTGATCCTCTTCTTCTCCTACTCGGGCAGCACCCGGGACATGCTGGACGTGCTGCGGCCCGCGAAGAACGGCGGGGCTAAGATCATTTTAATTACACATTTTTCCAATTCTCCGGCGGCGGCCCTCTCGGACGTGATCCTGCTGTGCGGGTCAAACGAAAGCCCGCTGCAGTCCGGGTCCATCGCGGCGAAGATCGGGCAGATGTTTATTATCGATTATTTGTTTTATGCGTATTGCCTGAAGAATCCTGAGAGGTGCGCGAAGGCGCGGGAGGCGACGGCTCAGGCGACGGCGAGGAAATTGTTGTAGCGGTGTGAGGGGACGCGGCTTGGGCTATTGTCACTCCTCAAGCGCTGAAGCCCGAAAGTTGCTGTAGTGGTGTGAAGGGACATGGCCGAAAGGAACGCGAAACCTGACGCGGCCGGAAAGCATTTTGAAAATATAATTCGGAAATGCGGCATTGAATGTGCAAAGAAGCAGATTTCAGTGCCGTATTTTTGTGGATTTTGGGACAGCAGTTGGGGGCGGTTTCTGTTATACTGGAGAGGCGGGAAAACATAAGTTCAGGGAGGATGGATTAAATATGGATACGAAACAGAAGGAAGAGAAGGATTGGTTCACCATCGACCGGATTGACCCAAACACGGTGATTCTCAGCGAGTACCGCCACTGGGAGGAGACTCACTGCTATCTGCTGGTGGGAAATGAACGGTGTCTGCTCATCGATACCGGGCTGGGCATCTGCAATATCCACGAGGAGGTGGCGCGGCTGACGGACAAGCCGGTGGCGGCCGTGGCCACCCATGTCCATTGGGATCACATTGGCGGGCACCGGTATTTTCCGGAATTTTACGCCCATGAATTGGAGCTGAATTGGCTGAACGGGGAGTTTCCGCTGTCGCTGGAAACCATCCGGGAAATGGTGCTGGACCGCTGCGACCCGCCGGAGGGGTATGATGTGGGAACTTATGAATTTTTTCAGGGAACGCCCACGCGGGTGCTTGGGGACGGGGACGAGATCGACCTGGGCGGCCGGGTAATCCGGGTGCTGCACACGCCGGGCCACGCCCCGGGACACATGTGCTTCTGGGAGCCGGAGCGGGGGTATCTGTTCACCGGGGACCTGGTGTACAAGGACGTGCTGTTCGCCTATTACCCGTCCACGGACCCGGAGGCTTATCTGGATTCCCTGGAAAAGGTGGCCGCTCTGCCGGTGAAGCGGGTGTTCCCGGCCCACCATTCGCTGGAGATTGAGCCGGAGATACTGGGGCGGATGCGGGATGTGTTCCGGGAGCTTAAGGCGGCAGGAAAGCTGAGGCATGGAAGTGGGAAGTTTGATTATGGAGATTGGGGAGTGTGGCTGTGAAATAGGTTTTTGGATGGGGATGTAAAATGCCAACCGCAGGGCCCGGGACAGGGAACTTCGGTTGGCATTTTTGTGGATTGCAATGGGCCGCCGGGGCAACCTGCGGGCGATTGTTCGAATCTTTACAACATCTCTTCCGCCAGATGCGCGGCTCCCAGGAGGCCGGCCTGGTTGCCCAGACTGGCGCGCGCTATATTTACCTTCCGGAATCCGGGTGAAAGCCTCGGGATCAGGCGTTCCTGCACCTGTTCCAGCACATAGGGCTGTACCATGATTCCGCCGCCCAGCACGATCCGGGACGGATTAAAAATGTGGATCAGGGTCACCAGACCGGTTACGATCTCGTCGATCCATTCATCGATCACGCGATGGACCTCCGGCCGGTCAAAAGCCGCAAAAACCGCCCTGCCGCTGGTCAGCCCAGGGTCTACCGCCAGGGCGCGTTTCACCAGGCCGGTGGTGGAGGCGTATTTCTCATAGCAGCCGCTGTACTCCACCACCAGGTCCACCGCTTCCGGATGAGTCACGATTCCCCCGAAGCTTCCCGCGGACCAACTGCTGCCGGTGTAAATCCGCCCGTCCAATACGATGGCGCCGCCGACGCCGGTACCGTAGGTCAGGCACAGGAAATCGGGATAGCCCTTGCCCGCGCCGAACTGCGCTTCGCCCAGAGCGGCCGCGTTCACATCATTTTCCACGGCGACCGGCACATGAAACGCATCCTCCAGAATGCGGCGCACTTCAATCCCCGTATATCCGGGGATATTGTCGTTGGCATAATAGATACTGCCCCTGACCGTGTCCACCTGCCCGGCGGTGCTGATGCCGATGGCGTCAAAAGGCGCGTATTCCCGCAGAATGTCTACCGCCCGCTCCATCAGACGTGCGCCGCCCTCCCTGGCATTGGTATCCCGCTCCCCTTCCCGGGACAGGCGCTCCCCGTCCCAGAGGCCGGATTTGATGGAGGTTCCGCCGATATCCAGCGCTGCGATTCTCATGCCCTGCCTCCTCTTGCCGCTTCGATGGCCGACATAAAGCGGGTTGCGATCTCCAGAGGCCGGGTGATCGCTCCGCCCACCACGATGGACCAAACGCCTGTTTCAAGCGCTTTTACCGCCTGCTCCGGGGTGTGAATCTTTCCCTCTCCGATCACCGGGATGTCCACGTCCGCGGCCAGACGGCGCATCAGCTCATAGTCCGGTTCATCCAGCCTGGGGGTGTAATCCGTGTAGCCGCTCATCGTGGTGCCTACAATATCCACACCGCATTTCCAGGCGTTGACGCCCTCCTCATAGTTGGAAATATCGGCCATCAGCAAAATGTCCCCGTGGCGGTCGCGAATCTCCTGGATAAACTGGTTGACGGTTTTCCCATCTCCCCGTTTGCGCAGGGTGCAGTCCAAGGCCACCACGTCGGACCCGGCGGCCAAAAGATCGTCCACCTCTTTCATGGTGGGGGTGATATATCCCTCGTAACCGGGGTACTGAATCTTGACCAGACCGATCACTGGCAGACCTGTCTCCGCCTTGATCTCCTCCACATCCCGGATGCTGCTGGTGCGGATCGCGGGTGTGCCCGCCATCTTGGCCGCCCTGGCCATCAAATACATGACGGATCGCTCTTCCTCGTACAGCGGCTCGCCTTTTACCGCCTGGCACGAAATAATCATCTGTCCCCGAATGCTGTCAAAAAATGCGTTCTTGTCCATCCTCATACCTCTCCTTAATATGTAAGTCTGGTTACGGTTTCATGTTAGTTTCATTATAGCATTATTAAAATTATTTTCAATAATTTTTAAAATAAAAATTATTAACATTTTGTTAGGAATAGTCCTGGGAGAGGGAAAGATGAGGGGACGCGCGAAGGGGCCGGCATTTTGGGACTTGTGAAGGAATGTATTCTGTTATTTTTCCTGCGGAAAGAGTCAGTCCGACGGGAAACGCTGTGCATGATCCGGGAAAAATTGTTTTACATGGTTATAAGGGCTTTCCGCGTTCCCTTACCGGAACAGCTGCCCGCAGGCTGCGCCAGCGGTCCATTGCATACAACGAAAAAAAGCTCGCACAAGTGCGAGCATTTATCTTCAAAAGGGCTATTTTACCGCTTAATAAAACCGTCGACCGTTACCTGGGCCACCTGGGTGCCCAGTTCATCATTTACTTCTACTAAATAGTAACAGGTATTAAATCCTTCTTTTACCTTATGGGCCTCCGCGATCAGCCGTTTGCCCTTTGCAACTCCCAAATATGTAACCTGACTGGTCCGGGACACGTGAATCGTCCCCTGCCAATTAGAAGCCACTGCGAACGCAAAGTCGGCCAGCGTGAATATCGCGCCCCCCATCACGGTGCCTGTGGCATTCATGTGCAGCTGCTGTAAATCCAGCGAACATTTTGCATATCCGTCTGATATTTCATCGATCACCGCCCCATTTTCCGTTGCAAACCGGTCATGGCGGAAACGCTCCCGTACTTGATCAATTAATTCCATCTTCATTCTCCTTCTGTATCCCCGTTTCTAGTTATCACTATATAGCAGCATCGCGAGACTTGTCAAATAAAGATAGTATAAAGATAGAGCTTTTTTCGCGGCGTGGGGCGTTCAAACCAAGCAATACGTCCGCGGGCTGCCGCATTCAACAATGACCCGCAAGCTGCAGCGGGGATGTTCCATGCAGCAAGCGCCTTGCAGGCGGCTCATTGCGTACAGCAAAAGAGGGGCCAAAGGCCCCTCCCTGCTGTCCACTGAGGATCAGCCGTTACAACCACAGCCGCTGTTGGACGCCGTATCCGCAAGCGCGACACCTCTGCCGCAGGTTGCGTCATTGTATCCGGCCCAATAGCCGTTGCGGAAGCCCTCGCGGTAACCGGCCTGGTAGGCGCGTCTGACTTCCCAGTTATTTCCACAGCCGCATCCGCAGCTACTGTTGCTGCCACAGCCACAGCTGCTGTTGTTTCCGCAACCGCAGCCGCTATTGCTGCCACAGCCACATCCGCTGTTGCTTCCGCAGCCACAGCTGTTATTGCCGCAGCCACATCCGCTGTTGTTTCCACAACCACAGCCGCAGTTACAGCCACATCCACACCCACAACGATTTCCACATCTACCAAAACTAAAGCAACACATATATTTGATCTCCTTTTATTTTACTTGGTTGTACTATATCATATGGGACAGGGAGACAAAGTGTGCATCGCTTGTCTGAGGCGGAAATTTGCCAAATTCCGAAATAGGACATCGTCTTTTCCGCACTCCGCTCTGCCCCGCTCATAAACTATAGTAGAAAAAGCCAAACGAAAGGAGTATTCACCCTATGGATTCTTATACAAATGTAAGCGGACAGTGCTGTGGGTTCTGTGGACGCACGGTCTGTGCTCCGTCCGGCAGAAACTGTGGCTGTATGCAGCAGGACCCTATGCCGCTTCCTTCTTATTCCTATGACCAGAACTGGAACAATTCCTCAATGCCAATGCCCACCCCGTCTTTCCGCTCCGACAATATGAGCGATGTAATGCCGGATTACACCTATATGCCGGCACCGGCCCCCGTGCCCGCGCCCGCTCCTGCACCGGCTCCTGCACCGGCCCCCGCTCCTGCTCCATTATGCCCCAACACTTCCGTTGGTCCTTTGGAACAGCAGTACCCGGTAGCAATGGCCTATGTGCCGTGGCAGCAGTGGCAAACCACCTACCCCCTGGATCAGGCCCTTATGCAGGGCACCATTTTTCCGGAGTTGGATTTACAATTTAATTACGGGAGGTGCAGCAAATGATCAACTCTGCTTCTGATTACAGAACAACACGCGGCGGCGCTGAAGACTACGTGGTCTCCGGCCAGGCAATGGACACCCGTGAATCGATGATGCAGCAGGTCTACCAGACCGGCTTCGCGGTAGTGGATGCACAGCTGTTCCTGGATACCCATCCCTGCGATCAGGCCGCTATGGCGTATTATCAGCAGGTCAGTTCCATGTACCAGGATGCGGTCAGCGCTTTCACCGCTCAGTTCGGCCCGCTGGATGCACCGGACAGCAACGATACCACATACTGGTCCTGGATCAGTGATCCATGGCCCTGGGAAGGAGGATGCGTCTAATGTGGAAGTATGAAAAACGGTTGGAATTTCCGGTGAATATTAAGGAACCGAATGCGAAGATGGCAATGTTTATTATGAGTCAGTATGGGGGACCGGACGGAGAAATGGGCGCTTCCATGCGCTATCTCTCCCAGCGCTACACCATGCCCTACAAGGAGTGCAAAGGCGCTCTCACCGATATTGGAACGGAAGAGCTTGCCCATCTGGAAATCGTCGCCACCATCGTTCACCAGCTCACCCGCAATCTGACGGCCGAGCAGTTGGTGGAACAGGGCTTCGGCCCCTATTACATTGACCACGGGACCGGCATCTGGCCCCAGGCTGCCGGAGGAATCCCCTTCAATGCCTGCGAATTCCAGTCCAAGGGCGACGTGATTACGGATTTACATGAGGATATGGCCGCGGAGCAGAAGGCGCGCACAACCTACGACAATATCCTTCGCGTAGTCAAAGACTATGACGTATGCGAACCCATCAAATTCCTGCGGGAACGCGAAGTGGTGCACTACCAGCGGTTCGGCGAACTTCTGCGGATCACCCAGGACCACCTGGACAGCCGCAACTTCTACGCCTTTAACCCGGAATTCGATATCCGGCAGGACACCTGCAACCAGTAATTCGCAATTAATACTCACGTTTCATTCACCGGCGCGATAAGCGCCGGTGAGTCAACAATGCCCGCATACAGAACCTAAAATCCAAGACAGTACAGCCAGCGGCAAGGCCCAAAGGCGGCGCAGAACATGCAGGAATCTCCCTTGAAATGCGCACGGTGCCATAGCACACAATGAAGCCGCCGCGCCCCCATTATCCGCCCTCCACTTCCTCTACCGATTTTCCGCCTTCACCTCCGGCGTATACACCAACTCCATCCCCTCCCCCTGTATCAAAACAGAGTGCCCGGGAATTTCTATATCTCCATACCGCCACGTTTCCTCCCCAAAATTGGCAACCGCTCTCAGGTCCTGGCCATAGCCGGTCATCTGCACCGCCCCATCCCCGGACAAGTAGGCAAATTCCGTCATTTCCCTGGTCACCGCCCGTTTGCTGAAATCCGACCAAACCTTATGATGGCGCGCAATATCATCCCCGTACCGCTCCCACTCTGCGCGATCCAGATGGTACAGCGGCGGAACATTGTAAAGCACCTCCCTCACCATGCGGTCCCCTGTGGCTCCCATCACTTTGAAGGTGGACCAATCCCAGTGGTAACTGGTGATCACAGAATCATTGTAGACCAGTTTAAACAGCGGCACATCGTAGCGGGGATCGAGAAACACCGTCCGGTACGGCTCCTTCACCGGCACCCGCCTGGAAAAATGCTCCGGCACCCCGCCTTTAGAATTGTAATATTTTCCCATATAATACTCGCTGTCCCGGTTCTCATTCATATCCTGGTCCATCCAGGCAAAGGATTTCAGCTCAATACCGTGGGCAAAGGCCACCGTTGACGCGGCGAAATCGTTTCCGCCTTCCGAGCCTACCACCAGACCATAGGTATCGCGGATATAAGCCAGCCGTTCCATCCTGGCCGCCAGATCCTGCTCCTGAGTGGTGACATGCTCCGGCGAATAATCGTCGTAAATTTCCCCAAACGCGTCGCAGTCCACAAACCAGGAGCCAAATGGAAGTCCTGTGCCCATGATCTCCCCCATCCGGCTCTTCACCGCAGGCAGCGCGAGGGTGGGATTCAACTTCCGGCCCACATTTTTAAATCCCTTCACCGGCTCCCCGTCCGGCCCGGTCACAACCGCGTCCTCATAAAGGCCCGCATCTGAAAACTTTGCGGTGATCCACTGCTCCTTTCCCGGCTCATGAATCGAATGATAGGAATCGTAAGCCCCCAGGAGATAGCCCTGCTTTTCCGCCTGCCGCGCCAGCTCCGGCTTCACATAAGCCTGTTCCCAGCTGTTAAGCCCGATCCAGGCCTGCCCGATTCCGGCCTCCTTCATCTCCGCCAGAAGCCCCGTCGTCTCCTTCTCCAGCCAGGTGTCCACCGAGTGAAATACATCCGGCATATTGACCGCCAGCGCATTTTGATTCAGCCCGATCTGCCGGTAAGGGCTTGGTTCCCCCTGCCCGTCCAGCACCGCCCGCATTTCCTCATTATGCTCGGGAAATACCTCCGGCTCATAAAAGTCCCCCCGTTTAATCACCTCCGTCAAATATGAGCAGATGGTATATTTCTGATATTCCGCCACATAATCCTGCTTTCCCAGCTCAGCAAATACCGCCTTCGCCTCCGTCCCCATTTCTGATTGATCAAAAAAAGACATAATATGCCGCATAGCCGGCGTACCCATGGCCTGCCGGAACGCGGGCCAGTTGATGTCCTCCGGCGATACCGCCAGGTCCCCGTGGAGATAAATATGGGGCGCACCATACAGATTGCGCACCGCCGGATTATCCCCGGCCTTCTCCTCCAGGGTCACAAATTCACCCGTTTCCTGTACATATCTGCGGTAAACCTTGGCCACCGCCGTCGGATCATTTTCCGTCACGTAAATGCGGTAACGGTTGGTCCGGTTTGGGGAGATCGCCGGGTAACGGTGCTCCACCCCAAAGCTTACCTCCGGCCCGGACGAAAAGTTCAGGCTGGTCCGATAGGGATGTTCCATGATAAAAAGCACCGCGTAATCCCCGTATACCGAGGCCCAGAACGGCATAGACAAGGCTTCGTTCACGGCCAATTCCTGCCCGTCCAGGAACATTTTCCACTCCGCCTGATCGGAGACGACCCGTTTTCCCTCTCCCATGGGAATATAATAAAGCCCGGCGGATATCTCCGGCCACCGGAACGCCTGGTCCTCCTCCGTCTCAGCCCCGATCTCTACGCTAAGATAATCCTCCTCCGGTTTGACCGCCACCCGGATCTTTTCCTCCGGGTACCGCCAGCTCACGCCGTCCTCCCCGGTTTTCACCTGCTCCGTCCTGCGCTCATCCGAGGCCCCGGCGGCCGGAAGAGCCTGCCCGTGCACATAAAGCGTCAGCGAAAAGTCCTCAGGATTCACCTCATAGTCGAATTCCAGCCCCCGGGCTCGGGCGTCCTCCTTCGAATCCGCGTTCCCTCCGCCCGATTCCCGGGCCAAACCCGCCCCCAGGGCCTCCCCAGACAAAATTCCCTGCCCGGCGGCACCTCCCGCCGTTCCCGACGGACCTTCCGTTCCCCGGTCTCCTTCCACCCCCAGCACGCCCCCCGCTCCGTCCCGGCTTCCATCCTCCACCGGCGCCGTTCCCCGCGCCCCGCATCCCACATTCACCAAAACGCACGCCCCAAACAGGCAAAGCCCCGTTATAATCCGTTTTCTCAATCTCATGATCATTTCCTCTCTTCCGCTTCCTCTTCCGTCTGCACAAACGCCTGACAACCTCTACACGAACGCCTGGCCGCCTCCATACAGACGCCGCCCAGTATACCCTCCCCATATGACATTCCTGTGACAAAACACCAACCAAATTCCAACCCTCGCCCGCAGGCAACACCAGCGGCCCATTGCATCCAAACAATCGCCCGCAGTCTGCACCCACGGCCCATTGCATCCAATAAAAAACGCATACCTGCTTCCAAAAAGGAATCCAGATATGCGTCCCCGCCCCATTCACCCACTCATTTTTCAAAAAACCACCTCAAACCAGACCCGGCTCCCGTCCCGGCCGCAGCCTGTCTGATATCCGCAGCGCTCCGCGATCTTCTTCACCATCGGAAGCCCCAGTCCGGTCCCGGTCAGCGCCTGATTGCGGGAGCGCTCTCCCACATAGAAGGGCTCCCAGATGCGCGCCAGGTCCATTTCCCCGCAAAACTCGTTGGAAATCCGAAAACAATACCTGCCGTCCCGCGGAGTCAGAGCGATCTCCACCTGTCCCTTTTCCGCATACTTGGCCGCATTGGACAGCAAATTGGAAAATACCGCCGAGATCAGCTCCTCGTTCCCGCTCACAACCGCGTCCGAAACAATATTGGTATTAATTTCCAATTCCCTCTGTTCCGCCAAAATCCGCTGTTCCTCCAAATGCCCCAGCAGTATCCGGTCCAACGCCACTTCCTCCTGCAAATACTCCCTCTGCCCGATCCGCGACAAGTCCAGCAGACGTTCCACCAACAGCGCCATTTTCCTGTTCTGCCGGATAATCGTCCCCACAAAGGTCCCGTCGTCCAACTCATCCCGGATTCCCTCCGCATACGCGCCGATCAGCGCAATGGGCGTTTTCAGGTCGTGGGCCACGTTGTCCAGCAGCTCCTCCATCTCCCGGTTCTTGTCCAGCAGCCTGCGTTGATACTCCTGGATATCCCGGCTCATCCGGTTCATACTCTCCGCCACCGTCTCCAGCTCGTCCCCGGTTCGGACCTCCAGCTCCCCGTACTCCCTCTGGGAAATGCCTCTGGCAAATTCTTCCATCCGCCCCAGGGGATTGGTGATATGCCGGACCAGAAACCAGATAAACGCCATGGCCGCCGCCAGCGACAGCGCGTAAAGCGCCAGCCCGAATCCGTTGACAATCCGCACAAAATCCCCGGCCTCGGGCACAATCGCCGCCACGGCGTACAGATTTTCCCCCAGCGGAATATACTCCACCAGAATCCCGTAATTCAGCTTGTCCTGCCGGTAAAGCCGGAACTTCCGCCCATCCCGCACCGCCGAGATGTAATCCTGGTCCCAGAGCCAGAATTTATGAAATCCCAGTCCTTTCCGGCGGAATTTTTCCCGCAGCTCCTCGCTGAGCCCATCGTAGTCCGAGGTGTTGGCCGCCCAGACCACCAGCACCTTCTCCGTTTCTTCCAGCGCCTCCGCCGCTCCCCCCGGCCCCATCCCCCGGCCGATCAGCGCTTCCAGCCGCCTCCACGTAACCGGTCTGACGCCGCAGGTAATACCGCTCCACCACCTGGGTGTTCACAAAAATGGACAAAGCCAGGGTAATCACCAGAATCACCCCTACCCCAGCCATAAACTTTGCAGACAAACGCCGGAACATTTTTACGGCCACACGGCGGAACGGACGGGTCAGCCGCATGCCCCACGCCCCGCGGCCTTCCTCACGTCCCCCTCTACCCATCCACATCCTCCATCACATACCCCATCCCAATCCTGGTCTTAATATACCCCCCGCCAATCTTCCCCCGCAGCCGCCGGATATGCGCGTCCACCGTGCGCGTATCCCCGGTGAAATCCATCCCCCACACCCGGTCCAGCAGCCGTTCCCTGGACAGAACCATCCTCTGATTGCTCATAAAACAGCTCAGCAACCCGAATTCCGTCCGGATCAGTTCCAGCCTGCGCCCATCCAGAGCCGCCTCCCCTGTCCCCGGGTTCAGCGTCAGTTTCCCGCAACGCAGCACCCCCTCGGCATTACAGAGCTTTTTCACGCGCAGCAACAGTACCTGCATATCGAAGGGCTTGCGCAGGTAGTCGTCCGCGCCGCAGGACAGCCCCGCGACCTCGTCCTCATTCTGCCCTTTTGCCGTCAGCATCAATATTTTGACCGGAATATTGAGACGCCGGACCTCCCGGCAGGTATCCAGCCCGTTCTGAACCGGCATCATCCAGTCCAGCACCACCAAATCCACCGGGTGTTCCGCCAGAAAATCCACCGCCGCCGCGCCGTCCCCCACCGTGTCCACCTGGTACCCTTCTCTTCTGAGATAGAGCCCCAGTATCTTCTGCATATCCGGATCGTCCTCCGCAATCAACACATTCATATCAAACGCCTCCGGGCCGCTCCCGCTTCAAGTACACCATATCCACAAGCTGCTTCCCATCCTCAAACATAGGATGGTCATAATGATCCGTAAAAAAGTTTTTAACGCGGTGGGATTCCGTAAAGCCGCAGCTGTGATAAAACCCCAGCGAAGAGGGCACGTCCCCGGTCCCAACAAGCATCCGTTCACAGTCCCCATAATAGGAAAACGCAAACTCGATCAGCTGTTTCCCATACCCCTTCCGCTGGCAATCCGGCGCCACCGCGATGTTTTTAAGCTCATAAACCCCGTCCCCTTCTCTCGTCACCACGCATTCCGCCAACACGCCGCCGTCCTCCAGAACAAACATATCCCCCCGCTCCAGATACCGGTCGATCATATCCTCCTGCTCGTCCGCCAGCAACAGCAACTCCATATATTCCTTCTTATTGTGCATCACGTTTCGAATCTTCATCAATCTCCGCCTCCATATTTCAAGTACGTTACATTCTACCATACCCGGACCTTTTCGTCTATTCCGATCTCCAAGCCTGCGGCCCATCCCCTCCAATAAGCACCCGCAGGCTCTCACAAACGCCTGTCACCTCCAACAGGCCCCCGCAGCTTCCCCCATCTCCCCCAATCACCCGCCCGCAGGCTGCTCCTGTGCACCATTACCTCCACCAAAAACCAGGGCGCGGACTCACCGCCTTCCGGCATGAATCCGCGCCCCGCGCCACATCCGCGAAACCGCCTCCTGCATTCCATCCGCAGTCCCGGCTCCGCCAATTTTATTCTCTCTTAACAGCACATTTCCTCATTGCTGTACAGCTCCAGACCTCCGTCCACAACCGCCTTGGCCGCCGTCTCACCGTCCGACGCCTTCACGATCATGGCCCTGCGGTTGGCGCTGGCCAATGCGTACATATACTCAATATTCAGCCCCTGGCTGCAGAGAATGTGGGTCATCTTGTGCAGCTCGCCCACCTTGTCCTCCAGCTTCACGGCCAGCACGTCGGTGAGCATCGCGGAGAATCCCTCCTCCCGCAGCGCCTTTTTCGCCACCTCGGGGTTGGAGACCACCATGCGCAGCATGCCGTACTCCGTGGTGTCCGCCATGCTCAAAGACAGGATATTGATGTTCTGCGTCTTCAGCACATCTGTCACCTGCTCCAGTCTTCCCTCACGGTTCTCTATAAACACAGATAATTGCTTTACAAACATATATTTTCCTCTCTTTCTCAGGCGGTTTTTAATCCAGCTTGCGCTTGTCGATCACATGGACGGACTTGCCCATGCTGCGCTCCAGGCCCTTGGGCTCCACCAGCTTTACCTTGGCGGCCAGGCCGATGGCCTGCTGTAAGGTGTACTCGATCTGTTTGGTCAGATTTTCCAGCGCCCGGATCTCGTCGGAGAAGAAGCGCTCCTCCACCTCCACGTGCACCTCCAGGGTGTCCAGATTGTTGACCCGGTCCACGATCATCAGGTAGTGCGGCGTGGTTCCGCCCATCTCCAGCAGCGCGGATTCGATCTGGGACGGGAACACGTTGACACCGCGAATGATCAGCATGTCGTCGGTTCTGCCCTTGAATCTGGCGATGCGCGCCGTGGTCCGCCCGCATTCGCAGGTGCTGTGGTCCAGGCTGGTCAAATCCTTGGTGCGGTAGCGGATCAGCGGAATCCCCTCCTTGGTCAGGGTGGAGAACACCAGCTCGCCGGTCACGCCGTCGCCCACGGGCTTCAAGGTCTCCGGGTCCACGATCTCAGGCAGGAAATGATCCTCGTGCACATGCAGCCCGCAGTGCAGGTTGCAGTCCGTGGCCACGCCTGGGCCCATGATCTCGCTGAGGCCGTAGATATCGTGGGCCTCGATGCCCAGCTTCTCCTCGATCTTGTGCCGCATCTTCTCCGTCCACGGCTCCGCGCCGTTTAAGGAAGCTTTTAACTTGATCTGATCCCGGACGCCCATCTCCTCGATGGTCTCCGCGATGTGCAGCAGGTAGGAGGGCGTGCACATAATGCCCGTCACCCCAAAATCGATCATCATGTTGATCAGCTTCTTGGTATTTCCGGTGGACATGGGAACCACCGTAGCCCCCATTTTCTCCGCCCCGTAGTGGGCCCCCAGGCCCCCGGTGAACAGGCCGTAGCCGTAGGCCACCTGGATAATGTCGTTTTTGCCAAGCCCGGCCATACTGATACAGCGGGCAACGCACTCGCTCCACACGTCGATGTCCCGGCGGGTGTAACCCACCACCGTGGGCTTGCCGGTGGTGCCGCTGGAAGCGTGGATGCGGACGATCTGCGAATTGGGCACTGCGAACAGGCCGAAGGGATAGGTCTCCCTCAGATCGTCCTTGGTGGTGAAGGGCAGCTTATCCAGGTCCTCGATGCCCCGGATATCCCCCGGCTCCAGGCCCACAGCCTGCATTTTCTTGCGGTAAAACTCCACGTTGTGGTACACCCGGTCCACCAGCTTCACCAGCCGCGCGCTTTGCAGGTTGATCATCTCATCCCTGCTCATGCACTCTTTCGTCTCATTCCATATCATGTCCGTATCCTCTCCTATCATAGCCGTATTTGGATCATATCCGTTTCCGGCCTATTTCCTTCTTCCCTCGCTTACGCCTCCAGCGCGTAACCCGCCTCAAAGGCCTTCTTGTTCACCTCGATGGTCTTTGGCGGCACCGTGGTCTCGATCACGGAGATCCAGTCCTCCTTCTCAAAGCCCATGTGTCTGGCCGCCGCGCCCAGCACGATCACGTTAAATGCCCTCGGCGCGCCCATTTTCTTGGCCTCCTTGGTCGCCTCCACCACAATGGTGTCCCGCTGCTCCTTTAAGGTATCCAGAATCCCGTCCGGATAGGACGCCACTCCGGTCACAACGGTGATTGGGTCGATGCGCCAGTCGTTGACGATCACCACCCCGTCTTTTTTCAGGAAATGCAGGTAGCGCAGGGCTTCCAGCCGCTCAAAGGCGATCAGCACATCCGCCTGCCCCTCCTCCACGATGGGCTCTGCCACGGACTCGCCGTAGCGCACAAAGGTCACCACGCTTCCGCCCCGCTGGGCCATGCCGTGGACCTCTGAGAGCTTCACGTCATAGCCGGCGCGGATGGCCAGCTTGCCCAAAATGCGGCTGGTCAGCAGGGTTCCCTGCCCGCCAACGCCCACAATCATAATATTTTTCGTCGCCATTTTCTCGCTCATCTCACTCACCCGCCTTTACCGTCTCGATTGCGTCGAACTTGCAGAGCTGCTTGCACAGCCCGCACCCGTTGCACATGGTCTCGTCTATGGAAATGGTGCCGTCCTCATTCTTCGTCAGGGCCGGGCAGCCGGGACGCAGGCATGCGCCGCACTTCTTACACTTCTCCGAAAGCGGCCTGCACTTGTCGGGGAACTTCACTCCCTTAAGCAGGGCGCAGGGGGACTTGGCAATGATCACGGAAACGCCGTCCTTTGCCGTCTCCCGCTTGAAGGCTTCCTCCAGGCCGGGCAGGTCGAAAGCGTTCACCTCGTACACATTTTCAATTCCCAACGATTTACAGAGGCCGAAAATGTTGATAGCCGGAACCACCTGACCCTTCAGGGTCTTGCCCGTGGCCGCGTGGTCCTGGTGGCCCGTCATACCCGTGGTGGAATTGTCCAGAATCACCACCGTGCCGTTGGCCTGATTGTAAACCATGTTCATCAGGGAATTGATTCCCGTGTGCATAAAGGTGGAATCGCCGATCACGGCCACCCAGTTGCGGATAAAATCCCGGCCCCTGGCCTTTTCCATGCCGTGAAGGGTGCTGATGCTGGCTCCCATGCAGATAGTGGTGTCGATGACGCCCAGAGGCGCCACCGCGCCCAGGGTGTAGCAGCCGATATCGCCCGTAGCGTGGATTTTCAGCTTGTTCAGCACGGAAAATACGCTTCTGTGGGGACATCCGGGACAGAGAATCGGGGGACGGGCCGGTACCTGGGCGGATGCCGCCACATCCAGGGTCTGACCCAGAATCTTCTCCCGGATCATGTTGGCGCTGTACTCGCCCTGGACGGTAAACAGTTCCTTACCCACCGCCTTTGCGATTCCCCAGGACTTCACCTGCTCCTCGATCACAGGCTCCAGCTCCTCAAATATGTAAAGCTTCTCCACCTTGGCCGCAAACTCCTCGATCAGCCTGCGGGGCAGGGGATTCACGATTCCCAGCTTCAGCACGGACGCCTCAGGCATGGCTTCCTTCACGTACTGGTAGGCGATTCCGCTGGTGATAAAGCCCACGGAAAGGTCGTTGTACTCCACCTTGTTCACCGGGAAGCCGCAGGCGTCCTCCGCCATCTGTTTCAAACGCGCTTCCACCACCAGGTGGCGCTTGATGGCATTTCCGGGCATCATCACGTACTTGGCCATATCCCGCTCATAGGGGATGTCAAATGGCTCCGCCCGCTCCTCCAGCTCCACCAGGCCCTGGGAATGGGACAGGCGGGTGGTGCTGCGCACGATCACCGGGGTGTCGTATTTCTCACTCAGATCGAATGCATACTTGGTGAACTCCTTGGCCTCTGCGCTGTCCGACGGCTCCAGGACCGGCAGCATGGCCGCCCGGGCCACCATGCGGGTGTCCTGCTCGTTCTGGGAGCTGTACATGCCCGGATCGTCCGCCGCGATCACCACCATGCCGCCCCGCACGCCCGCGTAAGCCGCGGTGTACAGCGGGTCGGCGGCCACGTTGACGCCCACGTGCTTCATGCAGCACATGGAGCGCACGCCCGCGATGGACGCGCCGATGGCAACCTCCGTGGCGACCTTCTCATTGGGAGCCCACTCGGCGTAAATCTCGTCGTATTGGACCAGGCTCTCGCTCATCTCCGTGCTGGGGGTGCCGGGGTAGGCGGAGCTCACTTTTACGCCCGCCTCGTAGGCCCCCCTCGCAATGGCTTCATTGCCCAGTAATATTTTTTTCTCAGACACGTTAATACCTTCCTTTCCTTATATAACGCACAGCGTCCGGCAGCCGTAACCGCCGGAAACCGGTTTTATCGCGTTGTGTTCTCATCACAGCTTCTGGGGATCGTTCCTCAGATCGGTGACGCGCTTGGCCTTGCCCTCGAAGCGCTGCAGGGTGTTGGGGGATACCAGCTGGATCTTGGCGTCCAGGCCCAGCATCATGCGCATTTTCTCCCGCAGGCTGTAGTCCAGGCGTTCCAGTGCCGCATAGGAGTCCATCATGGCCTCCGCCTCCACCTCCACCTTGATAGTGAGAATGTCGCTGTGGTTCTTGCGGTCCAGCACGATCTCGTAGTTGGGTCCAATGCCCTCGGTGTTGATCAGCACTTCCTCGATCTGACTGGGGAATACGTTGACGCCGCGAATCTTCAGCATGTCGTCGGTGCGGCCGGACAGATTCTCCATGCGCACCGTGGTGCGGCCGCAGGGGCAGGGCTCATACATCAGCCGGGTGATATCCCGGGTCCTGTAACGGATCAGGGGCAGCGCCTCCTTGGTCAGGCAGGTGATCACCAGCTCGCCCTTCTCCCCGGGCGCAAGGACCTCCCCGGTCTTAGGATCGATGACCTCCGCCAGGAAATGATCCTCGTTGATATGCATACCGTTGAGTTCCAGACATTCCCCGGAAACGCCGGGGCCCATGAGCTCGCTCATTCCGTAGTTCTGGGTCAGGTTCACATCGTAGCCCCAGACCTTGTAAAGCTCGGTCCGCATGGCCTCGGTCATCAGCTCGCTGCCAAGCAGCAGGGTATGTATCTTCAGATCCTTTTTGGGGTCCATCCCCATCTCCTTCGCCACCTCCGCGATGCGCATGGCGTAGGAGGGCGTGGCCACCAGCAGGGTGGACTCGAAATCCTTCATGTACATCAGCTGCTTCTGGGTATTACCCGTGGACGAGGGCACGATGGCCGCTCCCACCTTCTCCAGGCCGTTGTGCAGGCCCAGGGCGCCGGTGAACATGCCGTAGCCGAAGCAAATCTGCGCCACGTCGTCCTCCGTGGCCCCTCCGGCCACCGCCAGCCTGGCCACGCACTCCTTCCAGACCTCCAGGTCCGTGTTGGTGTAGCCCACCACCGTGGGTTTGCCCGTGGTTCCGCTGGAAGCGTGAATCCGCCGCAGCTCTTTTCTCGGCACCGCAAACAGGCCGTAGGGATAATTGTCCCGCATATCCTGCTTGGTGGTAAAGGGCAGGTTCTTCACATCCCCAAGGCTCTTCACGTCCTCCGGCTTCACCCCCGCCGCGTCCATCTTGGCGCGGTACGCAGGCACGTGCTCGTAAACCCTTTTCACCGTATCCTTCAGGCGTTCCAGCTGAATCGCCTCAATTTCTTTCCGGGACATTGTCTCTTCTTTCGCCCAAATCATGACTGACCTCCTAAATTCCGAAACGCCTGGCCGGCGTTTCTCTTAGCAAGACATTAAAAGTATAGCATTCTTTCGTGGGTTTGTCTGCTGTTTTTGTGCAATTATACCCTGTTACCAGCCGCAGGCTGATGACAAGTGATACGTTTCCTTAATTAAAACACATTTTACGGCAGTTTCAGGGGGTTGTCAACCGTTTTTACTTTATTTATTTAAAGCGTTGGCGCTTTTACGTGAAAATGTAAAAATCAGTCCAAAATGTTGCTTGCTTCCTTCATATCGTCCTTTCCTTATTTATAGGAAATCTTTCCCTCATCAGATACACTAGCCTTTGCACTTTATGATTTTTTCGGGCTGCAACTCCATCTTTATCGCCTTCATATAATTATTGAATATCATTATCAATATTTTCCGATGTCAAAAATTTATATTTTTCTTTTTTATCATTATAATTGCAGAATCATAATGATTATACTTTTAGTTTTTAGATATTTTACACAATAAAAAGAATTACTTTTTTACCATTCCATTCATTTTCACAATATCCTCTATTGACATATCTATTACATTTTTATAATATAGATATGTATCAATATTAAAATACCAATCGCGCAATCAAAACGCGATCCACCCCAAACCACAACAATATTTCGGAGGAACCCACTATGGAGCAGCAGTATTTCTTAGGCGTGGACATTGGAACAACCGCGATCAAGGCAGCCCTCTTTGACGGCTGCGGCCAGAAACTCTTACACCGCACACAGGAATATGAGCTTTTAAAGCCCTCCGCCCAGAGAGTGGAGCAGGCGCCCCACGTCTACTGGGACACCTTCTGCGCCTGCGTCAAATATGTGGTGCAGAATTCAGGGGTGGACCCTCGGCTCATCAAAGCCTTTTCCATGGATTCCTCCGCTGAGACCATCGCCTTCATGGACGAAAACCTGGAACCACTGGACAATTTCTACGTCTGGCTGGACAGCCGGGCTGAGGAGGAAGCCAACGAGATCAATGAACGTTTCCCTGCCACGGAGATCATACATGCCACCGGCCAGACCCCCATTGACCCGGTGTATCCGGCCGCCAAGATTCTCTGGTTCAAAAAACACAAGCCGGAACTGTTCCGGCGCATCCGCATGATGTTCATGTGCGACGATTACATTTTGTGGAAAATGAGCGGCAGGATGGTGAGCCACGGCTCCAGCTGGTGTACCTCCTATTTGTGGGACATCACCCGCAAACAGTGGTGGCCTGAGATGTTAGACTACCTTGGATTAGATGAATACCAGCTGCCAACGCTGTACGAGACCGGAACCCCCATCGGCACCATCCTGCCCCAGATCGCCGACGAGCTTGGACTGCCCCGGGATCTTCTGCTGGTGGTGGGCGGCCAGGACCAGTCCAGCGGAGCCATCGGCGTGGGAAATGTGAAGCCGGGGATATTTTCCGAGTCCACAGGCGGAGCCCTGATGGTCTGCACGGCTACCTACAGGCCCGTGTTTGACGAAAACGGCTGCATCCCCTGCAATTACAGCGATATGGAGGATGTCTATATGATACAGGGCGGGGCCAAAGGCGGCATTTTGTTCCGTTGGCTGCGCGACAACCTCTGCCGGGAGGAGATGATGAGGGAGCTGGCCGGGGAGGGTGACAGCTACGATTTCATGACCGGATTAGCCGCCGCCACCCCTCCCGGCGCGGAAGGGTTGTTCCTGCTGCCGTTCTTCGGGGGCGGAAGCACACCCAACCCGGATATTTATGGCAGAGGCATTCTCTACGGCCTGAACCTTGGCCACACAAAGGGCCACATCATCCGCGCGTTCATGGAAGGACTGGCCTGCAATATCACAAAGATCATTGAATACACGGAACGCCTGACCGGCATTCAGGTGACCCAGGTGCGCTCCCTGGGCGGAGGCTCCCTAAGCCCCGTCTGGTGCCAGATCAAGGCGGACGTGCTGAACCGCCAGGTCGTCACCATGAAAAATACACAGGACGCCGCCTGCCTGGGCGCGGCCATCGTCGCCGGTTATGGCTACGGTGCGTTCGATTCCATCGCCGACACAGCGTTAAAATTCGCCAAAATCGACCGGGTTTACGATCCGAACCCGGAGAACCGGGCGGTTTACGACCAGCTGCTAAAAAAATACGATCTGCTGATCCAGGCGACGAAGGGATATACAGAGGAGCTGGCAAAATAAAATCAACCGCAAAAACTGCCTCACAGGTTCTTCCCCGCCTAACAAGTTCTCCCCCGCCTAACCGCGGGGGATATTTTTCGGTTACCGCGGGCCGCTGACGCCCCCTGTTGGGCAGCTGCTGTTTCTTCGATGGATTTTTCAATAAAAATGTCAAAAACTCTTGACATTTCCTCCGCTGTTCTATATATTAAAAATGTCAAAACTTTTTGACATCTCTCACTGAACAGAAAGGAGCTTTTATGGGTACGTTTGGACTGATTCTATTTGGACTCTATCTACTTGCAATGATTGTTCTGGATATCGCCATGATCATTTCCCTCTTAAAACCAGGAGACGAGAGAAGGCAGATGATTGTCTGGAAAGCCAGCACATGGACGCTAGCCGGAATAACGGGAAGCCTGGTATTCAGCATAGCGGAGCGCATCATAAAATCCCATGAAATGCAGGTAAATCCCTTCACCACGCTCACCGCAGCCGCCACTATCTATTTTATCTGCCTTCTGTTTTATAAAAAGAAATACGGCGATTGACATGAAAAATTCGATTCGGGATAAGCGAAAACAACAAGGGTTATCGCAGGAGGAGCTGGCAAAAAAGTGCGGCGTTTCCCGCCAGACTGTAAATGCGATTGAAAATGACAAATACGACCCGACCCTGGCCCTGGCCTTCCATCTGGCCAGGGAATTAGATACCACCGTTGACACACTTTTCACACCGGACTAAGCGCCAAACAGTTTAAGCCCGGAACATTTCCCAAGACGCAAAAAGCAGGAAAGCCCTCATTCGCCCGTGGCTTCCCTGCTTTTTTCAGATATTCTCACAATTCTTACGCGCTCTTTCTTCTCCCCGCCGTCTTATACTTGAGCAGCACCGCGTTCACCGTCAGAATCAGCACCGTGATCAGGTACGGCATGGACAGCACCACCTGGGAGGGGATTTTCATGCTCTGCAGCGCCACGGACTGGGCGGACACATATCCGAACACCAGGCAGGCCAGCATAGTCTTCACCGGCTTGGCGTCCCCCACCATAATCGCCGCCAGCGCCAGGTATCCGTATCCGCCGGAAATCTTCTCCGTGAACATGGAAGCCCCGCCGATGGTCAGAAACGCGCCGCTCATGCCGCCCAAAAGTCCGCCCAGCAGAATGGCCTGCCATTTGTAGCGCATGGTGTTGACGCCAACGGAGGCCGCTCCCGCCTCCTTGATCCCAATCCCCCGCAGCCGCAGGCCGAAGGGCGTCTTAAACATGACGATGTGAGCCGCGATCACCGCGAAAATCGCCAGGTACACCAGCACGTTGTGGCCGCTGACCACGGCTCCGATGTACGGAATCTCCTTGATGAACGGAATGTCCACCGTCTGAAAGCTCTTGATCCGCGGGTCGATAAACACGCCGCGCACCTTAAAAATCGCGCTCAGCAGAAACGTGGTGATTCCCCAGGACGCCAGGTTTAAGGCGATGCCGACCACCATGGTGTCCGACTCAAAATACAGCACAAACACGGCGAAAATGCAGGACATCACTAATCCGGCAAGCATCCCCAAAAGAAGGCCCACCCAGGGGCTCTGGCTCCAGTAGCTGCCGCACATGGCGAAGAACGCGCTGATCCCCAGGTAGCTCTCCAGACCAATGTTAAACACGTTGGCTTTGCTGCCGAAGCAGCCGCCCACGGCCACAAAGAGAATGGGCACCGTCAGACGCAGGGTGGCGGAGATCAGGGACGGTCCCAGCAAAAGTTCAAACAGATTCATTTCGCACCTCCTGTCTCAAGGATCCGGCCTTTCCCAAAGCTGATTTTTTTCAGCAGCGAACGGATATCCACGGTGATAAAGATTACAAACAACGCCTGGATCAGAGTCACCAGAATCCGGTTCACGCTGGTCATCCGCTCCATGTTCAGAGATCCGGCCTTGATCATTCCCCACAGCAGGCTCACGCCGATGGCGTTTATGGGGTTGTTCTTGGCAATCAGGGCAACCATAATTCCGTCCCAGCCCATGCCGGTGGAAAAATTATTGCGAAACCGCAAATGCGGGCCCATGATCTCCACCGCGCCGCAGACGCCGGAGATGAAACCGCTGAGCAGAAAGGCGAAGGTCATGTTCTGCACCACCCGGACGCCCCCGTACCGGGCAAAACGGCTGTTGCGCCCCAGCATCCGCCACTCATATCCCCTGCGGGTGAATTTGAAAAATGTGAACACCGCCAGGGCGATTCCCAGGGCGATGAAAATGCCCGTGGTAGCCTGATAGGGCGGAAGCAGCTGGGTCAGTCGCGCCGACTCAAGAATCTCGGGCGTTGCGATCTGATCCGGGTTGGTATCCGAATTGAGCCCCATGAGCATCATGGTAAAATACTCGGTGAAGAGCACCGCCGCATAGTTGAGCATCAGCGTCACGATCATCTCATTGATCTGGAATACGGCCTTCAAAAACGCGGGCAGCAGGGCGTAGGCCAGACCGGCAAGTCCGCCCGCAAGGATGGCGATTGGTATGTGGATCAGCCGCGGCCCCGAGAGAAAGGCGCCTGCGATGGCGCTGGCAAAGGCCCCGAAATAGATCTGTCCCTCCAACCCCAGGTTGGTGATTCCCGTTTTCTGGGCCACGATGGCTGCGATGGTGGCGATCAGCACCGGGGTGCTCCAGCGGATGCTGCTGGAGATGGCGGAAGTGCTGCCCACCGCCCCCTTAACCAGCGCCGCGAAGGCCTCCGCCGGGCTGCTCCCCTGAATGGTAATCAAAATGGCGGCAATGGCCATAACCAGCGCCAGCGATACCACATAGTTCATCCACTGGCTGTTTTTCTCCTCAGGCTGTCGTTTCATCAGCATTTCCTCCCAGTATGTAAAACCCGATTTCCTTCTCATCGTAATCCGGCCCTGTCAGTTCCTTCTGCACGCTGCCCTCAAACATCACCAGAATCCGGTCGCTTAAGGTCATGGCTTCGTTCAGATCGTAGGTGATGAGCAGCACCGACACCCGCTTCTGCTCTACCTGCTTGACGATCTCATTCCAGATAAATTCAATAGCCCCCACGTCGATTCCCCTGGTCGGGTCCTCGATGATCAGCACCTCGTAGTCCTGAGTGAACTCCCGCCCCACGATCAGCTTCTGCAGATTCCCGCCCGACAGAGAACCGGCCTTGTCGTAGGGGCTTCTGGTCCGCACGTCGTAGGTGGAAATAATCTCTCCCGCGTAAGCCTCGGCCTGCCCGTAATCCATGAGAAATCTGCGCTTGCAAAAGGCCTTTAAGTATTTCCCCATAATGGAGTTCTCCACCAGGGTGGACTCTCTGGAACATCCCACCTGATTCCGGTCCTGGGGCACATAACCGATCCCCCGCAGCCGGTTGGCCCGTGGATTCTTCCCGGGCAGCTCCTGTCCGCGCACCTTGATTGTGCCGCTCTCCGCCCGCCGGATTCCGCTCAGGGCTTCCACCAGCTCGGACTGCCCGTTGCCGGAAACTCCCACGATGCCCACAATCTCCCCGGCGCGGATGTCAAATGACATGTTTTTTACCTTGGGAATGTGCAGGTTTCCGTTGACGCTCAGGTTGCTGACACTCAGAACCACATCGTCCCCAGGCCGTGGATGCTTTTCAATGTCCAGCATCACGTCCCGGCCCACCATACGGTTGGTCAGAAGCGGGATGGTAGCCTCGGATTTTGGGATGGTGCAGACTACGGTTCCTTTTTTCATCACCGTAATGGTGTCCGCCATCTCCATGACCTCTTTCAGCTTGTGGGTAATGAAAATAATCGTCTTGCCCTGCTTTACCAGGAAGCGGATGGCCTTAAACAATCCCTCCACCTCCTGGGGCGGCAGCACTGCGGTGGGTTCGTCCAGGATAATGATATCGGCGTTGGTAAACAGCACCTTGACGATCTCCACCTGCTGTTGCTGTACAATGGGCAGGCTGCCCGCGGGCGCGTGGAGGTCAAAGCGGAAGCCGTAATCGCCGCAGATGGCCCTGATCCGTTTTTCGCTCTCGCCCATGTTTAAGAAGGCCCTCCCTTTTAAGGGCTCATGGCCGAGAATGATATTTTCCAGCACCGTGAGCTCGGGAAAGAGCATAAATTCCTGTTGGACCATGCCGATACCGGAGCGGGCGGCGTCGGTTGCGTTTTTAAACCGCTTCACCTGCCCGTTTAAGATGATCTCCCCGTCCGTCGGCTCGTGCACGCCCGCGAGAATGTTCATTAACGTGCTCTTGCCCGCCCCGTTTTCCCCAATAATCGCATGGATCGTGCCTTTTTCCACCGTCAGGCTCACATTTTCCACGGCCGCAAAACTGCCGTAATACTTTTTAATGTTTTTCGCAACCAACAACGCGCTCATTTAAGCCCCTCCATCCCTTCCGCCTGTATAGTCTTATTGCGTTTCCAGCTCTCCGGGAACCTGGATTTCACCACTCTGAATCTTGGAAAATACCTCGTCCACCGTCTTTTGCAGGTCCTCCGGCAGTTTCTGGTAATCCCGATCATCGTAGAGTCTGGCGCCGGAGTCCAGGCCGAAGATTTCCATTCCAGGCTCAAACTGTCCCTCGGACACGCTCTTGCCCGCCGCGTAGGTGGCGCCGGTGGTATCCTTGAGGGCGGACCAGAACACGATGTCCTGGTTGATCGCGCCCTGCCACTCGTCGCTGCCAATGCACAACACGTTCATTTCCTCGCAGGCCCGGATCACGCCCAGTCCCGCCTGGTTGGCAGAGTGCATGACAATGTCCGCGCCTTTTCCGATCAGCTGCTTGGCCAGCTCCCCGCCCTTGTTGGGGTCGTCGGAGGAACCGATGTAGATGGACTCACAGGCCACGTCCGGGTCCCCGTATTTCACACCGGCCTCAAATCCGGCGCGCCAGCGGTTCACAGTAGGCAGGTCCATGTTGCCGATCCAGGCCACCTGTTTTGTCTTGGTGGTTTTTGCCGCAACAACTCCGGCGATAAACGCGGATTCCTGAGGTTCCACCACAATGGTTTTCACGTTTGGCAGATCGCTGGTAGCGTAGGTGTCCACCAGAATAAACTGGGTGTCGGGGAAATCCGGAGCCAGGTTAAAGGCCACGTCAGCCAGGTCGTCCCAAACCACGTAGATGGGGTTCGCCCCCGCCTCCGCCATGGCCCGGACCTGCTCGGTGTACTCGGATTTGTCCAGAGCCTCGATGATCTTAGCCTCCTTGCCGGACTCTTGGGCGTACTGCTTGACGCCGTTGTAAGCCAGCGTCAGAAAAGGATCGCCCTGAGGTATGATAATGATCATGGCCGTCATTTTGCTGCTGTCAGCGGACGCCTGCCCTGCGCCCTGCGCAGCCTGCTCCGTACCGCCCGCCGCAGCGGACGTCTGCTCTGTTTTGGATGAACCGCAGCCGGTGAGAAGGCCGAAGGCCATGGCAGCCGCCAACAATGATACCAGTATTTTTTTCATGATTGATTTCCCCCTGTCAGAAATTGTTCTTTAAATTGTTCCACTGCGGCCGCCGTCGCGACGCCGCCTCTCGCCCCCATAAAGCCTATGGCCCGGGCCGCGGCCGCGTTGGCAAATTCCGCGCACTCCCGCAGCGTCCACCCCCGGCTGACGCCGTAGAGGAAGGATGCGTTAAAGGTATCCCCCGCTCCGGTGGTGTCCACGGCCTTTACCTTATACCCCGGCACATGGATGGGTTTCCCCTCCCCCGCGTACACGGAGCAGCCCTGGCTCCCCTTGGTGTAAACCAGGGCAGCGCCCATCTTCCGAAGCCGTTCCCCGTAATCTCCGCCGTAAAGCTCCGTGAGCCTGCGGTGGCTGCCGGAATTGATAAACAGGTAATCCGCCCAGCCCAGCTGAAGGAAATCCTTCTCCGGCTCAGCCAGCGTACCCGCCTCCACATCCAGGGCCAGCTTGGCCCCTGAGGCGACGATCCGCTCTGTAATGTGCTCTTCATCCCCAAAGGCCCGCAGTTCGCTGAGGGAGGAATACACGATATCCGCCTCCGCGATCAGCCGTCCCTGGTCTCCGGTCAGCTTCAAATCCCTCTTTTTCCGGTCCATCACGAAAATGACCCGCTCCCCGTCCTTCAGCATGATCAGACATCTGGGGTCCGGCAGAGAAGCATCCACGGAAAAATACGAGGTGTCCACGCCGCATTCCCGCAGCTCCCGCTCCATGATTTTGGACTGGGGTCCGCCGTTGACGCAGTCGATCATATAAGTTTTACACCCGTAACCGGCGTACACTGCGGCCGCATTGGCCAGCATTCCGCCCACCTTGGTTTCCAGAAATTTACAGACAACCTTATCCCCCATCACAGGGACCGTGTCCATTTCATAGTATTCGTCCAGATCATTTGTGCCGATGACGACCATGACGCCGTTCATCCGACCATCCCCCTTATCCTGCCTGCCATACCCCGCAAATCCATGTTGTTCTTGGTCTCCAGAACCTCCACGTACTCTTTTGGAAGGGAGCCGATTCCGTTGAGCGCTCCCAGGATCCCCCCCACCATGGTGGCGATGGTGTCCGTGTCGTTTCCGATATTCACCCCGGCGTAAATGGCTTCCATGGTGTCGCCTTTTGCTGCGGCTAAAAGCCCGAAGCTGGCAGGCACCGCCTCCGCAGCGGCCAGCCCGCAGCCGATGCGGTCGGAAATCTCATCCATGGCGGTGAGTATATCTCCCTCCCCGCGTCCGATTTCCACCGCCATCTGAATCCGCTTCTCCACCGAAGGCCCGGCCAGCACCTTGCCGGTCTCGCTGCCGATCTCAAAACCTTTTTTGGCCCCGTAGATTCCCGCATCGATCACGGACTGCAGCGTAGCTTCCCGTTTCATGGCCTCCGCCGTGGCAGCGGCCACCGCCGTTGCGCCCGATAAGGCGATGTTGTTGTTGTGGGTCCATCTGCACATGATGACGGCGTCCCTGACGGCTTTGTCCACATTCCCCGCGGCGAACAGAGCCACCGGCGAGATCTTCATAGCTCCGCCGTTGCTGGCCTTGCCATTGTCATTGACCAGGACGAAACCGCCTTCCGGCAAAGCCGGTTTATTTCCCCGCAGCTCTTCCACCGCCGCTCTGGTGGTGGGGCCTGCGAATCTCTGGAAAAAATCATCGTACTCCGCCCAGGACAGCAGGGCCGCCCGGGACACCTCCGGCGTAATCTCCCCGTTGTGGCGGAGAATTTCCAGACAGGTAATGTATGCCAGGCTGAAATCGTCGGTCACCTGGCCGGGCATATTTCCTCTGGCAAAGGTGTCGTCCGGCGGGGTCAGAAATTCCTTCACCCGGCCGCCGAATTTCTCCTCGATCTGCCTGCGGGTGCGCATCTCCGTGGCCGCGCCCAGGGCATCCCCCGCCGCTGCGCCCACGAGGCAGCCCAATATTTTTTCTTCTATGTAATCCAAAACAGTTCCTCCGTTATCCTTATGATTTTACCTGCTGTGGAGAGTCCCGCAGAGCGGTCTTTGGGGGCGCAGTTTCCGCTGCGCGCCCGGGGTCCGGGATGAATTTTTATACGCACCCCACAGGGGACAATATGTAAAAGTATCCCGCCGTCCCCGGCTCCCTCAGCACTTTATAACATACATTTTCTTCCAAAAGGGCATAGTCGCCCTGGGAGAGTTTGACCGTGTAGACGCGCTCCGGCTGTTCCCGCAAACTCACCGTCAAATTCACAGCGCCGCAGGCGCACAGGATTTGGCGCGCGGCGGCCGGGCCGGATTCTGTGGCGCTGTCCCGGGAAATGGCGGCCGGGCCGGATTCCACAGCACCGTCCCGGAAAATGGCAGCCGGGCCGGATTCCACAGCGCCGTCCCGGAAAATGGCAGCCGGGCCGCACTCCGTGGCGCTATCCCGGGAATCGTCCTCCGGGAATCCAACGCCCAGATAGCAGCCTTCCGTCAGAGCCGGCATTTCCTCCAGCCAGCTCCTCCAGCCGGTATCCCCGGCAAGGCCGGGACCTTCCAGCACGCGGACCAGCCGGCCGTAAGTTGAAAACGGCGTACGATCCGTACCGTTTAAGAACCGTTTCGCCTCAGGCGCACCCAGCCGTGTTTCCGCTTCCGGTGCTGCCGCCTGGAGCTCCCCGGACTCCGGCGCTGCGTTCTCCCGTCTTCCGGCTTCCTGCGCCACTGTTTCCAACTTCCCGGGCTCTCCCGTCTCCCACCGCACTGGCACCGCTTCCGGAACAATCTCCGTCCACTTCACCTCAGACGCTACAAAATCCCGCTGTGGGATCAGAAAAAAGTAGGTGGTATCCCGGTGCAGCCCGTGGTTGGCGTCGTGCCAAATGCCTCTGCCCAGCACCACCGCATCCCCCGGCCTCATGATAAACGCCCGGACGTCCCGGCTCCTGGGCGCTTCCTCCGGATCGGAGTCCGCCACCGTGAGAATCATCTCGCCGTCCCCACAGATCAGAAGCTCCTCGGACAGAACGTGCCGCTCCATCTTCGACGAGACAAAAGGCCCGCCCGCCACCGCGGTTGCCCCGATTTTCAGCGGCTCCCCGCTGATCCGTTCCCGGCTCACAAACGTCTGCCCGTCCGCCAGGCGCACTCCATCTTCCCCGCGCAGATTGTAATATCTGCCGTAAGCCGCAAAATTACCGGCCGTTATCCGTATCGGCTCAATGGCCTCCATATCGCTTCCCCCATTTCTACAAACCGCTGTAATAGCGGGCCGCAATATCGTGCGGCAGCTTTTCCAGATTAAACGCGCAGTGGTCGTTGGCGAAGTCCACGTACCCGGGCGGGATCATGTACATCCCGTAAACCGCCCCCGCGAGAGCGCCCGCAAGCACGGACAATCCTTTGGTCTCCCGTCCCAGCCAGGCGGCCTCTGCCATCATTTCCGTAAATTCTTCGGGCCTGCGCTCCAAAAGCCGGAGCAGCGCTTCCAACAGCGGATTTTCCTGCGGCTGCCGTTCCACCACCCCGCGGATCACGTCCAGCACCGCCTCCAGCCGGTCGTTTCCGGCCATCGCCTCGGCAAAGGCGCTGGTCAGCCCCATGTTCTCCTCCAGATCCTGCTCCCTGGGGTAAACCACCTCGCAGATCCGGGCGAAAAACTCCCTGGCCCCGGCGGCGTTACCGGGATTCGCCAGACCGGCCGGCATGGTCATCAGCGCTTTTTCCGGGAATTCCCTGCCGTCCCGCATAAACTCCGGGTACTGGTTCCAGGTCACCAGCGCGCTGGAAATCTTCCCCGGATTCAGTCCCTCCCGGCATTTTGCAAGCTCCTCTGCCACAAAATAGGCGATGGCAAATTCCCCCGAAACGCCCGCCGGTTCTCCGGAGAGCAGGCTGCCGTCAAATCCCCGCTTTTCATCCAGCGCGTGTTCCAAAAACACCCGGTAATGTTCCCGGTCCCCGGCAGCCCTGGCCATGGTCCCGAACATGTCCCCCAGAGCCGCGCCGTAAATACATCCCATGATCTTGTTGCAGCTCAGGGTGCTGACGCTGTCCTGCTGCTTGCGGCTGTACTGGGTGTGGGTATAAAAAATATCGGACCTCTGGTAGTTCTCACAGTATTCGATGATCCGCCCCAGCTGGTCGCTGGAGGTGCGCTTGATACTCAGCACCGGCTCGTCGGGCAGAATGTCCAACAGCCTGGCCACATTGTCCGGGCACCCTACTGCCCGGAATTTCTCGTCGATCACGTCGAAAAAGATATTAGCTTTTGTGTTTAATAAATTATACAGGGAGCCGTTCTCCAAATCCTCCTGGTAGAAATTGATGTTGCCCACATAGCGCTTCACCAGATATGCGTCGTCATACCCCGCGGGCCTGCCCTCGGCCAGGCGCACCCTGACGATATGGATCAGGGGCGTATAGCGGGGCACGCCGAAGATATTGCTGAGCTTTTCGTCGGCGGACAGCTCCTCGATGTTGATCAGCCTGGAACCGATCCCCATACCGGCTCCGGCGTACTTCTTCAGGGAAGATAATCCATGGCTTCTCTCCGTGCTGCCGAACACCTGGGGGCTCTTAACCACAAAGGTTCCCCGCCCCTTGATCGTTTCCAGAATCCCTCTGCGGCACAGTTCCTTGATGGCCTCCCGCACCGTCACCCGGCTCACGCCAAAGGCCTCGGCCAGCTCATTCTGGGTGGGGATCATGTCTCCCTTTTGGTAGACTCCGTTGGCGATGTCCTCGGATATCTTGTGGAAGATCTGCGTGTAAACGGTTCTGGGAGTGCTGTTTCTTGTCATTGAAAACCCTCCAATCTGAATTGAAATGAATATGCATAGTCATTAATGATATTATAGATATGCATATGCATATTTGTCAACGAAATTGCACAGTCTGAAATGTATAACTTCGTTTCCATCGACGGTATTTTAGAAAAAAACAGCAGTTTTCACCGGAATTCCACTCCTGTTTTTTACAATTCAGCTATTATGAGTGGAAATATATGGCCAGCCATTTACATTTCTCACATCCAGCTCTTTACCGAACGCCGAACTATGACCAACCGCCCACAGGCTGCGCCAGCAGCCCATTGCATACAACAAAAAACAGAGGACCTCGCCAGTCCTCTGTTTTTTTCCCTTATCCGTTCCCCGCCCCGCAGAATCCGTTCCCGTCCGTCCCCGGAACGTCCCCCGCGCAAGCAGGACAATACCATTATTCAAAATACTCCCGGTACTCGTCCGAGAAAATCTTCCCTCCCAGCCGCCTGATTCCCCCATACAGATGCTGCATCATCAGGGGTTCGATTGCGTCCAGATTCTTCGTATCGATAATCTGCATCATCTCCTGATGGTTCTCCAGCACATCCGGCACGTTCCTGGCCCCCACGATGTCCAGGCGGATAAAGCGGGAGTAGTCCGCGTCCGGTTTAATCAGCTGTTCCCAGAGATACATCTTGTCGGTGGACCGGAACCAGATCTCATGCATGGCAAGGTCTCTGTGAAGAAAATCATTGATATCAAAAGGCCCCGGCTCGTGCCTTTTTGCGCCCGCCTCCTCCAGCATCCGCAGACGGTAACGGGCCTGCTCGGCCTCCGGCGGAGTGCAGACCTTAACGAAATCCCTGAACACCATGGACTCCACGGCGACCCGCTGGTAGATCAGCTGGTTGGCAATGTGCAGGTTGATGGGCGTGACAATGGTCCCTTTATGCGGAATAATCTGCACAAAACGGTTCTGCTCCAAACGCTGCAGCGCACTGCGGACCGGGGTACGGGATATGGAGAAACGTTTACAAAGCGTATTTTCACTCAGCATTTCCCCCGGCTTTATTTCCAGACTCACAATCTCTCCCTCAAGAATCTGGTATATCTCATCGACCGATAGACCTGTATCCATAAAATCCTCCTGTACCCCTGTGCTATATCTCTCATTATAGGGAGATGAAAATTAAAAGTCAAATAAAAGTTGTATCAAAAAAGCCCGCTTCCCTTTACCCTGTATACAAGCCAACAAAAATAATCCATCAAAACTGTGCATTCTGCCAATTCCAGGACATTCAGGAGGAGAAAAGTTCATTTTTCGTCTCTGTTTTTCTACATTTTATATAAATTTTGTATAAATTTAAGTGAATTTTATTGTCATTTTGGAAGAACATTTAAAAAGCCCCAAAAATTTTTGCAGGAACAAAGCACTTGCAAAATACGGTTTAATCTGCTAATATGCTGTTAGAGCAGTCAGCTTGTATACAAGTCTGTTGCAGATCACGATACTATTTAATTTAAACCCGCAAGGAGGAAAGGTTTTATGAAAAAATCAATCGCAATGCTTCTGAGTCTCGCCATGGCGGCATCACTTACGGCCTGCGGAGGCGGCAGCAAACCGGCAGAGACACCGGCTCCCGAATCAACCACCACGGCTGCGGCAGCCGATACGTCTGAGGAAGCCAAAACAGAAGCGGCGGCAGACGGGGCGGAAGATCCCTTCGCAGCATTAGGCGACTTTGTCATGACAATCGGCCATGCACAGCCGGAAGGAAATCCCAGATATGTTTCCATGGAGAAATTTGCAGCCGATGTTGCAGAAAAGACCAACGGCATGAACACCATTGACAAGACCTTTATCGCAATGGGCGCAACCACAACCACCATCCCCTACTCCGACCTGTACATGGGCTTAAAGACCAGCGTTGCGGACGGCCAGGAAAACCCGTGGGTAAACGTAGAGGGTATGAAGTTCTATGAAGTGCAGAAATACTTCACGGAAGTAAACTACCAGTTCCATCCGGATCCCTTCTATGTAAATGCAACCTGGTGGAATGCGCTTCCGACCGAGTATCAGGAGATCATCCAGGCGTGCGCAGACGAAATGTCCGTTTACAACGACCAGCTGATCGACGAGAACCAGAACGCTGCAAAGCAGGTTGTAATCGACGCAGGCTGTGAAGTATACGAGCCCACCGAGGACGAGCTGAAAGTATTCCAGGAGGCCGTGCAGGTTGTCTACGACCAGTGTATCGAAGAGGGTATGCTGACCGCTGAGGAACTGAAGGAAATGCAGGATATCGTGGCAAACGCAAAATAGCAACAGTTGGGCAGCCTGAATCATTGCGATTACGCATAATTTACGGCTGCCCTTCGTCTATCAGGAAGGGGCTGATTACCATCGAAAAGCTGAAGAAGGCAGGAGAGAAACTCTTCAATTTATATTTTGGCATTGGCGTGGTCGCAATGGGGCTTCTGGCCGTACTGGTCGTATTTGCCGTCATTGCCCGTTATTTCTTTTCGCACAGCTGGAAAGAGCTGGCGGAGTTTAATACAACGCTGTTTGCATTTACAACCTTTTGGGGAATGGGCATCAATGTGATCAAAAATGAACACGTCATGATCGATATCCTCTACGATGGCGTAAAGCCCGCCATCAAGCGCTGGCTCGCCGTGCTCAACTACGTGATCGTCATGATTGTGGACCTGGTCTTTACCTGGCAGGGCTTCAAATACGTGGCGGTGGCGGGCAAGCAGATCAGCCAGGGCATGGAGATTCCGATGAAATATATGTATGGAATCATGCCCGTATGCGGAATCATCTGCGCCCTCTGCATCGCGGTTAAGATCGTCGAATTCATCACCGCGGATGTCTCGTACTTTGAACCGAAAAACAAGGCCCTCACCAAGGATGAGGCGGCTGCTTAAGAAAGGAGAGAAAATCTTATGGCAATGATCATTCTTTTAGTGCTGCTGATTTTCTTCGCAGCTCTGGGCGTGCCGCTGGCATTTGCAATCGGCGCTTCCTGCGTTACATATATCACGACCAACGCCCCCCATTTCATCAGCATGGTTCCCCAGCGAATCTGGAACGGCGCGTACAGCGAGCTGATGATCGCCATGCCGCTGTTTATGCTGGCGGGCGAACTGATGAATACCGGCGGAATCACAAAGCGGATTATCAATTTCTGCCTTCAGCTGCTGCGCCCGTTCCACGGCGGCCTGGGAGAGGTCAATATCGTGGCTTCCATGATATTCGGCGGAATCTCCGGCTCTTCCGTGGCGGATACGTCGGCCCTTGGCAGTATCTTGATTCCGGCGATGGAAGAACAGGGCTATCCGCCCTCCGCATCGGCGGGTATTACCGTAGCTTCCTCCACCATGGGCATGATTATCCCGCCCTCCACGCCCATGATCGTGTATTCCATGATTTCCGGCGCTTCGGTAGGCGCGCTGTTTATGGCGGGCGCCGTGCCGGGGATTCTGATTGGCCTGACCCAGCTGGTTCTGGTATTCTGGATCAGCCACAAGAAACGCTGGCATCCCAAACGCGCTCCTTTTGTGATGAAGGAATTTGTTTCAGCAATTTTGTCCGGTATCCCGGCGCTGCTGATGCCGATTTTCATTATCGTATGCGTGTCCTTCGGCGTGTGCACGGCCTCTGAGAGCGCGGGCGTTGCAGTGCTGTATTCCCTGCTGGTCGGATTTTTCGTGTACCGGGAGCTGACCTGGACCGACGTGTGGAACGCGCTGAAAAAAACGCTGATTTCCTCCTCCTCCATTATGCTGATCATCGGCTTCACCACCATTTTTACCTGGGTGCTCACCATGCAGAAGGTTCCGCAGATCGTAGCCGGATTCTTCATGGGTCTGAACATGCCCGCGTGGGGAATTGCGCTGATGTTCGACGTCATGATTCTGATGATCGGAACCTTTATCGACGTAAGCCCGGCCATCCTTCTGCTGACCCCGATCATGCTGCCGGTTATGCAGAACTATGGATTTTCCCCGCTGCAGTTCGGCGCAATGATGATCACCGGCCTGGCCATCGGTCTGGTAACGCCGCCGGTGGGCATGTGCCTGAACGCGTGCAACAAGATCAACCGTATGCCCATTGTGGAAATTTTCAAGGGAGCGCTGCCCTTTGTTATCTGTAACGTGATCGTACTGGTCGTGATCAGCCTCTGGGGGCCGCTGACCACCTGGCTGCCGGGCCTTCTGGGCTACAGCGTATTTTAAAGGAGAGGCAAAATGACATTAAAAGAAAAAATGAAACAGGGGCCGGTTTTCGGAATGGCCTGCTTTACCGGTACGACCTGTGTGATTGAAAATATCGCCATGTCCGGGCTGGATTTCATCTACCTGGACCTGGAGCACACCAACTATATGCTGGACGAGGCATTCGAGAAGCAGATCATGGCCGCGAAGCTCCATGACATTTCCATTCTGGTCCGGATGGCGGACGACAATGAGGTGGCCATCCGCAAGGTGCTGGAGTGGGGCGCTGAGGGCGTGGTAATCCCCCACTGCAAGACGGCCGAGATGGCCAGGCGCTGTGTGGAAGCCGCCAAATTCTCCCCCATGGGACGCCGGGGCGGCGAAAGCAATGTGCGCGCGGCCGGTTTCGGATATCACAATTTTGACTGGAACACCTATATGGAACAGCAGAACCGGGACACCATGGTCATTCCCATGGACGAGGATTATGAGTTCACGGATCACCTCGACGAGATTCTGGATGTGGAGGGCGTGGATGCCGTAAACTTCGGACCCATTGACTACGCTGTAAGCAAAAACCTGAGAGTCGGCTATTCCATGGGCGAGGAAGTAAAGGAAGCTTACCGGGCGCTGGTTGCCAAGGCCCAGGCCAGGGGCATCGGCGTTCTGGGGCCGGTGGTTCCGCCCACAAAGGAGAATCTGGAACAGGCGATCAAGGACGGCTACAACATGATCATTCTCGGAAATGACATGTGGCATTTCCAGAAATCCCTGAAAGACATGATGCAGCAGGCCGTGGAGCCGGTCAGGGAAGCGGTTGTCGGAAAATAACATTTTAAAAACATAAAACCCGGGACGAAGAATGGATTGTCTTTCTTCGTCCCGGGCTTTGTTCTGCCGGTAATTGAATATTCGGTTACAGCACCACTGCCTCGGCGCTCCTGGAACTGCTCACAACCCCCTGGAGCAGCTTTTTCTTGTCCCGCTCTGCGATGCGGGCGTTCTCCTGAAGCGTCTCGCACTTCTGGTAGAAATACTTAATGATATCTTTCCGAGTGATAATTCCGATAAAGCACTTCTGATCGTCCAGCACGGGGACGAAGTTCTGATTCAGCGCCTTGCCGATCAGGTCCTCCATGTTGGCGTCCGCTTTCACGGGGCGGTTGTCCAGGCGCCGCCTGATTGCGGTAACCGGGATCTTCTCCGCGCTTTTTAAATCCAGATTGAACTGATTTTTAATCCCCCACAAAAGATCGCCCTCTGTAAGCGTCCCCACGTACCGGCCGGTGCGGCTGACAATCGGTACCGCGGAATATTTGTGGTATTCCATCTTCTCCAAAGCCTGTCTCAACGTATCATCTTCACTTATGTACGCCACTTCACTTTTGGGAGTCAGGAAAAATAATATATTCATATTGTCACTCCTTCTTCTCCTCGTTCTTAATACAGTTTACTACAGTCCTCTGAACCGAATGTGAACAAATTATTATAAAAATCTGAAATTTCTTAAGATGCGGGAAAGGGTATATTTTCCTTCGGGAAATGCCTCCCGCCCGGTCCAGCGGCAAAATGCCGCCGGCTGCGCGCCTGCGGCATTTTCGGACAAAAAGGAGTTTTTAAGGATTATTCGTAACTGTTCAGTAGGTCTGCGCACTTACTGCGCTGACCGTATGAAAACCTAAGCCTGCTGGCAAAAATCCCATCGATGAAGTCGATTTTATATGGATTTTTGCCCATGTCTGTGAAGGTACTGAACAGATCCGATTATTCCATGTAGTCCAGCGGGTCCACGGTTTTACCCTCGTGCTGAAGCTCGAAGAATACGTTGACTCCCTCCACGGAATAATATTTTGTGGGCTCGGAGACATAACCCAGAGTCTGTCCGGCTTCCAGGTACTCGCCCTCCACCGCGCAGACTTCCTTGAGCTGTCCGCAGATGGCAGTGTAATCATTTCCCAGATCCAGGGTCACATAATTGCCGATCTCCTCGTTGCTGCCCACCGCAACCACCTTGGCGTTGGCCGGAGCCGTCACCGGGGTGCTGACGTCGGACTGGATCACCAGGCCGGGGTTGCATTTGTACTGGTCCAGGGTGGGGAAATAAATGGTCTGGTCCATACTGTAGTCCAGCAGCACATTTCCGCGAACCGGCCATGTCATCTTGCTGGTATCCGTAAAGTTCAGAACCAGCGGTTTTGCGGCATCCTTGCCCGCTCCGGCCTCTGCGGCCAGATCATCCCCCGCGTTGTTCGCGGGCGTTTCCTTTATCGCGGAAGCCAACGCTTCCTCCTTTGTCTCTTCCACAGGCGCTGCATTTGATGCGCCTGCCACCTGGGTGTCCCCCTGGGTTCCTTCCTGGGCGATGGTGTCCGGTCCCGGAATCTCCAGGTACGGGCTGGTCTCTTTCCCATTTCCTCTTTGAACGGTAAACACTCCTGCTGCGGCTACTATAGTCAGCAGGCCCAACACTAGCATGACAAGAAACAGCTTATCCTTGAGCATCTGGTTTATTTTGTCTCTCACGTTTATCACCTCGGTACTATTCTTACCAAACCGAGGGTTCTTATTCAGAAATCAATTCAATATTTTTATAAAAATACGTGAGTATCTCCTCCGCCTTCCACCCCTCCCTGGCCCGGGCGTTGGCGCCTGCCTGGCTGAGGCCGTATCCGTGTCCGATTCCCTTGGCTACGGCGCGCATGCCGTCCTCGTATGGCTCCAGCGTGAAGCAGGCGGATTGCAGCCCCAGGGCGTACTGCACCTCCTCGCCGGTAAAATCGTGGCCTCCGATCTGCAGCGCCGTCACGTAGCCGCCGTCGTCCCGGGACACGATCTGCACCGAATCGGGAATCTGCCCCGGCTCCACCGGGCGGGCGCCGGAACTGCTGTCCGGGATTCCGCTTATTTTTCCGGCAAATTCATCTCTGGTGAAGGTGAGCATCTGCAGATAGCCGTCCGCCTCCACGTCCTTCGGGCAATCCACCGGCTGAAGGTAGGGATGTCCCTCGTCCCCAGCCCTGGTTCTCCCCGCGGTGGCCCGGCAAAACATGGCGTCTATGTACTGTCCGTCGCAGACCATCGTCACCCCCGCAGTGGACTGCACCGCATCCTCCAGCTTTTCATAGATCGCCGGAAACTGGGCGCTTCCCCAAAGCGCTTTCATCTGCGCCGTCTCCATACAGTCCAAATCCAGGGCTGATTCCGGCACCTCCTGAACCGACCCGTCCCCCGGGCTTCCTCCCATCTGTTTGTATATGTAGGTTCTGGCCACCACCGCTTGGGCCCGCAGAGCCTCAATCTCATAGTCCGCGGGCATCTGGCGCGCCAGCACCCCCGGCAGATACTCCTCCACATCCATGTAATATCCCGTGCCGCCCCTATCCAGCAGAATCCGCCGTTTTCCCACCGCTCCGGCCTGCTGCTCGTGGCGCAGCTCCTCCCCGTGAATCGTGCCTGTCCAGGCCAGAGTCGTCAGATAGGGAACCATCAGCCCCGCCAGCACGCCCACAATGATCCGTCTGTTCATCTCCGCTTTTCTCCCTCCCTGCTTTTTGCATTTCTTTGCGCTGCTATCAGTATATGAGCGCATGCAGGGCGATATGCGCGGCCGCCGCCGGATGTCCCTCTCCCTTTCCCCGGAAACGCAAAAATACCGCCCCGGGGATCAGACTGGCAGCGCCAATCTGTATCGGGACGGCATTTTTATACTCCGGTTTCAGCCCGGGCCCATTCTCCTGCCCTTGCGATTACGCCTCCACCTCATAAAGTTTTCCATATTTTTCCTTCAAATACCGCACATAATACTTCGGGTCAAAGTCCTCCCCGGTCACGTCCTTTAAAATGGTCCGGCTGTCCTTCAATTTGCCGTACTGGTGAATATTTTCCCGCAAATACTCCCGGATCGCATCCACCTTGCCCTGCTCCAGCAAGCCCTCAAAGTCCATTTCCTGTTTCATGTGGTAGTAGAGCTGCGCTCCAAAGGCGCTGCCCAGGGCGTAGGACGGAAAGTAGCCGAAGGAGCCCTGGGACCAGTGGATGTCCTGCAGCACGCCCTGGGCGGGATTCTCCGGGCGGACGCCCAGGTATTCCTCGTACTTGTCGGCCCAGAGCTGCGGCAGCTTCTCCACGTCCAGGTCTTCCTCGATCAGCTGTTTCTCGATCTCATAGCGGATCAGCACGTGAAGGCTGTAGGTCAGCTCGTCTGCCTCGGTGCGGATCAGGCCCGGCTCCACCTTGTTGACCGCCTCCACAAACTGATCTAAGTCCACGTTCCCCATCTGATCCGGGAACATTTCCTGGACCTTTCCGTAGATGGGCGCCCAGAAGGCGGGGCTGCGGCCGATGATATTTTCGAAGAAACGGGACTGGGACTCATGCATACCCATGCTGGCCCCCTGGCCCACCGGCGTCAGGGTCAGATCGTCCCGGATTCCCAGCTCGTAGATGCCGTGTCCGGCCTCGTGGATCACGGAAAACAGAGAGCTGTCCACACGGTCCGTGTAATGGGTGGTGATTCGCACGTCCTTGTTGTGCAGGTTGGTGGTAAAGGGATGGGCGCTGACCGCCATCACACCTTTATCAAAGTCAAAGCCGACGTATCCGGCCAGGAAACGCCCCAGCTTTTCCTGCTTCTCCTCCGGGTAATCGCCGGTCAAAAAGCCGTCGTCGATTTTCTTTTTGCTCTCCGTCACCTGTTTCAGAAACGGCACCAGCTCCTCCTTCAGGATGCCGAAGAAGCGGTCCAGATTTTCCATATTAAAACCCTTCTCGTAGGTGTCCAGCATCACGTCGTAGAGCCTCTGTCCGTCCTTTGCCCGGTAACCGGCGAATTTCTTCTGATACTCGATCACTTTCTTCAGGGTGGGCGCGAAGCTGTCGAAATCGTTGTCCTTCTTTGCCCTGGACCACACGGCCGTGGACTTGGCCACCAGCCTTGCGTTGTCCTCATATTCGTTCCTCGGAATGCAGTCCAGCTGTTCCAGCTCGTCCGCCACCTCCCGGACGTTGGCCGCCTGGACCTCGTCCAGTCCCTGCTCCGCCTGCAATTCCTTTACCAGCGCTTTCATCCGGTCGTTGGTTATGGCCTGGAAATATTCGCCGGACAGGGTGCCGATCACGTTGCTGGTCAGCTCCCCCGCCTCCTTTGGCGCCAATGTTTCGTTGTCCCACTCGAACAGGGTCATGGCTGTTTTCAGCGCCATCGCCCGGTCCAGGTATGTTTTAAACTCCTCATATGCCTTGCTCATGTTTTATAATCTCCCTTCTCACAGCTAAAGGACACTCTTGGCCAGAGTGTCCCCAATCTGTTCTCATTTTATGCGAAAAATGTTCGAAAGTCAAACGCCGGTGAACGAGAAAATCACCAGATTTCATCCAGAAGCTGGGCGTACTCTTCGTTGACTTCATCCAAAAATTTACAAAAACCGTCTCTCCCCTGGTAGTCCACGGTCCAGCCGTACCGGTCGCAGGCGGCGGCCCACTCCTTGGTGCCCGCCATCTTGCAAAGCGTCTCCCCCCAGTATTCCACCGCCTCCTCGGGCATATCCTCAGGTCCGAAAATCCCCCGCCAGTTGCTGAAATCCGCGTCGATTCCCAATTCCCGGCAGGTGGGAATCTGCGAGAGCGCCTCCCCTTCCAGGTGGTTGGGCGAGGTCACGGCCAGCACCCGGATGTCCCCGCTCTCCACCAGCCCTAAAACGTCGCTGATCCCCGCGCTCATCACATCCACCCGCTCTCCCATCAGCTGGGCCAGCACGCCGCCGTTTTCAAACCCTTCATAGGGAATCTCCTGCAGCGCTTCCACCCCCGCCGCGTGGGCGATTTTCAGGAACTGGACGTGGTCCATGGAGTATTCGGAGGAAGTGCCTCCCACCTTCACCGATCCGGGGTCCGCCTTCAGCTGGTCCATGACCTGGTTTAAGGTCTGATAGGGGGAATCCGCCCGCACGGCAAAGCAGCCGTAATCCACCGCCAGTTTGGCGATGGGCGTGGTGTTTTCCCGGTAGTTGAGCTCTGTGCTGCCGTTTAGATTGATCAGGCACAGCGGCGGGGAGTAGACCACCAGCATGTCGCTGCTGCCCCGCTTCTCGTGCATGTACTCCAGGCACACCCTTCCACCCCCGCCGGGCTTGTTGGTCACCGGCAGAGGCACGCTCACCAGCCCCGTCTCCTGCAGGCACTGGGCCATGGCGCGCACGGTCAGGTCATACCCTCCCCCCGGCCCCGCGGGCGCGATCAGCTCCACCGCCTCCCGCGGGTAGGTTCTCTCCTCCTGCTCCTGGTTCTCCCTGCCGCAGCCAACCAGGGCCGCAGCCAGTAAAACCGTCAAAATCCATCGTGTCCATTTTTTCATAACCCTCTCCGCCTTTTAATACTCGATCATGTCCAGCTGCCTGCGGTATCCCTTGTCGATGGCCGCCACCAGCTCTTCAAAATTTACCGGTTTTATCAGGATGTTGTCGATCTGCCCGTCCTGGCGCAGCTCCAGGGCCTCCCGGTCCACCAGGCCGGTGATCATGATCACGCACAGGTAGGGCTGAAGCTTCTTCATCCTCTGGGCCAGGGCCGTTCCCTTGATCCCGGGCATCATGTAATCCACAATCACGGCGTTCCAGTGAATCCGGCCGTTTACCATATCCTCCAGCGCTTCCTCCGGGTCCGTGTAGCCGTCCACATGGTACCCCCGCCGTTCCAGGCGCTTGCGCAGATATTTCACCACGCTCTCCTCGTCGTCGATCAGGGCGATGGAAATCTGCTTGACCTCCTCCCGCTTCTCCGGCTGACGCTGAATCTGAACCGCGCAGACGCCGATGGTCACCGGCAGGTAAATGTAGAAACAGCTTCCCTCCCCGGGCCTGCTCTGCGCGCTCACGGCCCCGCTGTGGTTGATCAGAATGTCCTTGACCACGGACAGCCCCAGCCCGGTGCCCTCGCCAGCCTCCTTGGTGGTGAAAAACGGGTTGAAAATCTGGTGCAGGACCTCCTCGCTCATACCGCAGCCCGTGTCGCACACCGCGATCTCCACATAGTCCCCGTCCGCCATCTCCCGGCAGTGCTCCGGCAGCTCCTCCCGGCTGATGCGCCTGGTTTTCACCGACAGCAGGCCGCCGTCCTTCTCCATGGCCTGACAGGCGTTGGAGTAGAGGTTTAACAGCACCTGGTGCAGCTGGGTGGCGTTGCCGTAGACGTTTACATTTCCGTCGTCCAGCTTTTCCTCCAGCCGGATGTTGGAGGGAATAATGAGCCGGATCATCTTCAGCGCATCCCGGATGATCACATCCAGATTCACGGACTTGAAGGAGGCTGTGTCCGTCTCCTTGCGGCTGAACGGCAGAATCTGCTCCACGATTTCCTTGGCCCGGGTTCCCGCCTTGTGAATCTCCGCAATGTCCTCAAAATATTCGCTCTTTCTGCCCAGCTGTTCCTCCAAAAACTCCGAATACCCCAAAATGGGCGTCAAAAGATTGTTGAACTCGTGGGCGATGCCCCCGGCCAGCGTGCCGATGGTGGTCAACTTCTGGTAATGGCGCGCCTCCTCCCGGCTCTGGTGCAGTTCCTCCAGGGTGCTGTTGATCTCCTTTAAATACTTGGTCTCCAGCCTCAGCTTCTGGCGGTTGCGCAGCAGGTGGTAGATAATGGTCCCGGCGGCGATCACCAGAAACAGCACGGTGGCCGCCAGCAGGCCGAAGCGCTTTAACATGTTGTTCTGCAGCTCCACCGCCTTGGAATAGGGCATTGCCGTGGAAACGTACCAGGAATTTCCGCTCAAATTCATGCGGGAGAAGGCAGCGATCACCTGCTCCCTGGGCAGAATGCCGCCGGAGTAGGAGTCGTACACCGCGGTGCCCTCCTCGTAGGTGTACTGCTTTTCCAGCATCCGGCGCAGGCTCTCATACTGGGGCATGGAATCCAGCTCCGGGATATCCCGCTCATAATTGAATTGCAGCATCCGGGAATCCGGGTGCATGATAATGTTCCCGTCCCCATCCTTCACCACAATATCGCCCTGATCCCGGAAATTCAGGTTAGCCACATACCGCTTGTAGAGCACATCCAGATCCATGACGCTGATCACGGTGCCCAGATATCCGTTTCCGCCGTAAACGTTGGTGACCAGTGTCATGCCACAGCGCTGCTCGTCGATGGGGAACACGTTTCCGATCCCGCTCTCACGCTTTCTGGCGGACTCGGCCAGCCCCAGGGCCTCCTCGTCCAGCTCCCCGCTAAAGGGATACTGGTTGTAGTGGAAAATCTCCTGTCCATACCGGTCCAGCACATAGATCCGCACCGGGTCCTGCTGGTGGGACTGCATGTAGGAAAAGATATACTCCTTCATCCGGGCCGTCTCGCCCACGGTATAGTAATATTCCATGGATTCCAGAAAGCCGGGGGTCTGGGTCACGCTGCGGATGTCCCGCAGCTGGTCGGATATGTACAGCTCCATGTTCTGGGCCACCGCCCGGGAGATCAGAAGCAAATGCTGTTGTTGCTGCTCCACCACCATTTTGGTGTACGCGTCGTAGGTGTTGTACATGATTCCGGCGAAAAACAGCAGCGCAGCTCCCATCAACAGCGCCAAAATGATTTTCCTCTTCTCCTCCAACAACACCTTCATGTTTGTTCCCCCGTATTTACGAAATCCGCGGCCCGGTCAGGCCGGTCCCGGTATGATTTTATCTCTTCATTATACCATCGATCCCGGTTTCCGGGAAGCCCCCCTGTCCGGGTGGAGATCGGTATGCCGCCTTTCGAGAAGCCCCTGCCTGAGGGCGGCCCGGCTGCCGTCCGCTGGAAAATCCCCGTCTATTTCCGCAGCCCGCCCCGGCAGAACGGGCAGCAGGAGCCTTTGGGCAGCGGGTATTTCATGTCCAGCTTGCGGCCGCAGTGGGGGCAGCGGTAGGAGCTCTTTTCCAGGATATACGAGCCCAGCAGCATGCAGAGTCCGGCCAGCCACAGGCCTGCGGCCAGGAACAGGATTCCGGCCAGAGCGGCGGCGATGCAGATGGGCTTTACATACTTTAACGGGATTCTTGCTCTCAATACGCTCTGTTTCATCAATATTCTCCTTATAGGGCCGGGCGCGGGGCCGACAGCGCCTTAACCGGCCTCCGCCTCATTGCAAATACGGGCCCGGCGGCGGCAAGATATGCCCCGTCAGGCCCGTCACAGGTCAGCTTTTCTTTTTCCGGATGAGCGGTTTCACCACCGGGTTTAAAAGCACCACCAGACAGATGATCAGGATGATCCCCGTCACCGGCCGGGATAAGATGTTAACCGTCTCCTCCCACAGGCTGTTGCCCGCGGCAATGGTGTAGGCGCGGCGCAGGTTGGATTCGCAGATCACGCCCAGCACCAGCCCCAGAATCATGGCGGAGCTGTTGAATTTACAAGTTACAAATACAAATCCGATCAGTCCGGAGATGGCCATCAGGATTACGTCCACCGCCGTATTCTTGGTCGCGTAGGCGCCGATGGTTGCCATCATGATGATGGTCGGTCCAAGGATGCTGTAGGGCACCTTTAAAATCTGCACGAATATCTTTGCGATCACAATCGCTGCAAACACCATGATAATGTTGGCTACCATCATGGACGAGAACGTAGCCGCCAAAAACTGGGGCTGGTTCACCAGCAGCAGCGGACCCATGGTAACGCCCTTCAACACCAGGGCGGACATCATGATGGCTGCGGCGTTTCCTCCGGGGATACCCAGGGAGAGCAGGGGAACCATGGAACCGCCGGTGGCGGCGTTGTTTCCCACCTCAGGGGCGGCGATGCCGTCGATACAGCCGGTTCCGAACTTCTCAGGGTGTTTGGACAGCTTCTGCTCCGTGGAGTAGCACAGGAAGGAGGCGATGGTCGCTCCGGCTCCCGGCAGAATTCCCACCACGGTGCCCAGCACGGAACATCTGGCGATAATCCATTTGACGGAGAGCAGCTCTTTTATCGAAGGCATCTTGGCAGAAACACTCTTCTTGCTGTCCCCCACCGCCTGAAGCTTGGCGGGTTTGTTGGTCTGCTTTAACACTTCGGTTACGGCGAAGAATCCGATCATCACCGGGATCATCTCGATGCCCGAGGTCAGGAACCGGGTTCCGAAGGTGAGGCGCGGCACTCCCAGCAGGGGGTCTAAGCCGATACAGGCAAGCAGCAGGCCGATTAGACCGGAAATAATGGTGCGGCAGATATTGTCCGTCTCCAGGCTGGTCAGAATGGACAGGCCCATAAAGGAGATGGCAAACAGCTCGGAGGGGCCAAAGCTTAAGGCCGCCTGGGTCAGCTGCGGGCTTAAAAGCAGCATACAGATGGCTGCGAACACACCGCCGATGGCCGAACAGATCAGCTGCACGCCCAGGGCCTTGCCCGCCTCGCCCCGTTGGGCCATGGGATAGCCGTCGTAGGTGGTCGGCGCGCTGGAGGGCACGCCGGGGATTTTAAACAGGATGGCCGTCATGCCCCCGCCGGTAACGGAAGCGCAGTAGATGGCCACCAGAAAGGCGATGGCGTCCACCGGAGTCATCCGATAGGTGAAGGGAATCCCAAGGGTTACGGCCATGGTGGCCGACACGCCCGGCAGAGCGCCGAACAGAGTCCCCAGGAAAACGGCGAAAATAAGCAGTAAAAACATTTTCGGCGCAAATACCACCGAAAGTCCGCTGGTCAATAAGTCTAGCATTCTGGCACCTCCTTTAAACCGCCGGGATCAGGGATTCCACAAACAGGGCGAAATTCCGCAGGAACGGCACCTGTCCTCTGGGAAGCATAACTCCCAGGAATACTGCGAATCCGATGTACAGAAGCACGGTGATCAGCACAGAGGTCACCAGGAGCAGCACCATGTTGCGCTGTCCCAGGAGCAGCCCGTAAGCGATGAGGAACAGCAGACAGGTGGCGATAAATCCCACCGGCTCATACATCAGCGCCATGATCACCACCAACGCCATGCCGAAAAACAGCTTGCTCTTCACCAGGCGGACGATGGAGGGGAAGAAGTCCTTAAAGGAAGCGGCCACGTCCTCTTTCCGGTTCCGTTTGAAAAATTTGTAAATGTTCCAGCAAATGGCCGGGATCAACAGCAGCAGCAGGGCCTGGGGCCACTGCTCCGCGCCAAGTTCATTGGCGGCGGAGACTGGCATGGTGGCTCCCACGTAGAAGTAACAAAATATGGAGAATCCCAGCAATAACAGGTTGACGATCAATTCCAGTGCCATAATTTGATTGCTCCTTCCTGAGTCCTTACTTGATTAAACCCGCTCCCTTCAGATAATCCTCAAAGGTCACGTACTCTTCGTCGATCAGCTTCTGGAAAGTCGCTGCATCCGCGTAGCCTTCACGGTCAAGATAGCTGGCGTTCTTTAAGAATTCCTGGTATTCCGGGCTTTCCCAGGCTGTTTTCAGAGCCGCAGCCATGGAATCCACAGCCGCATCCGGGGTGTCCTTGCGGCAGAAGATACCGCGCCAGGTTCCCACGTAGGAATCGATGTCGTGTTCCCCGGTGCACTCCACGTTGGGGAAGGAGGACATGCGGTTCTCGGACATGGAGATTAAGGGAACAATGTCGCCGGACTCGATCAGACCCTTGATCTCGTCAGCGCCGGTGATATTGATGTTGATGTGGCCGCCCACCATGGCGGAGCTCAACTCGGAGCCGCTGGAGTAGTTGACGATCTTCACATACTGCTCTACTTCCGTGATACCGCAGCCCAGGCCGCCGGCCAGCGTCTGCTTTAAGGATACGGAGTCAGCGCCGGTTGCGGTCAGCATTCCGCAGGTCAGCTCCTGGGGATGTTCCTTCGCATATGCCACGAACTCGTCGAAATTGGTATATTTTCCTTCCATTGCCTTCTTGGAGGAGGCAATGATGTTGATGGAGTGAACCAGCTTGGAAACCGGGCGGAATTCCTGCTTAAAGTCCACGGGAAGGATTTTCTGCAGGTCCAGCATGATGTGGGACTGTGTGCCCAGCACAAAGGTGTAACCGTCGGCCGGCTGCTTGTAGGTAAAGTCGATGCCGTTGGCGCCGCCTGCGCCCTCCACGTTCACGATTTCAACCGGCACGCCCAGATTTTTTTCCAGTATCGGCTGAAGGGGACGAAGCGTTCCGTCCGCGCCGCCGCCTACGCCCCATGGGCAGACGATGGTGACCTTGCGCTCCCACTTCCAGTCGTCGGCCGCAGCCTGGGTATCGGCTTCCTTAGCCTCGCCTCCGGCCGCCTCGCTCCCCGCCGCTTCTGTGGCCGCCGGAGCCGCCGGCGCCGCCGTGGTGCTGCCTCCGCCGGAGCTGGAACCGCAGCCGGACGCTGCCGCCGCTGTCATAAGCACCGCCATTGTCATTGCCAGACGTTTCATTACAGACCTTTTCTTCATACCATTTCCTCTCTTTCCGCTTTTAAATATCTGTGCATTCTGCACATTTTTTCGTTCTGAGCCAATCTTACTTTATGAATCTTAACTGATCGAATGGGTTTTCTTAAATTTCTGTAAGGTAAATAAAACGGGATGTATCCCCCTGCCGTTTGTGTTATAATAGCGTTAAGAAATACAGCCGCCGTGTCCAAACTGAAGAAAAATCCTACCGCTCACGGGCGGGCGCGTAATTTTCAGATGGACGGCGGGCAGCATCAAAGGAGGGGAGTATCTTGGAAAATAACCGTATACTTGTGGTGGACGACGATCCGTCGGTGCGGCGCATCATTTGCCGCGTATTGGGAAGCGAGGGACTCTCCACTGAGGAGGCGGACGGAGGGGTGGCCGCAGTCCGCATGGCCATGTCCAATCCCTATTCCCTGATTATCCTGGATCTGATGATGGACGACATGGACGGATTTCAGGTCATCCACCATCTGCGGACCAACGGCATTTTAACGCCCCTGTTCGTACTCAGCGGGCGGCAGGCGGAGGTGGATAAGGTTCTGGCACTGGGAATCGGGGCCGACGACTACATCACCAAACCCTTCAGCACCATGGTGCTCTGCGCCAAAGTCAAAGCCTGCCTGCGCAGGTCCAGCCTGTTGTCCGGCCACGCCAACGAGCTTATCGCCGGACCGTTCCGCTATATCTGCGACGAGATGCGCCTGTTTAAGCAGGGTGAGGAAATCTTTCTCTCCGGCAAGGAATGCCTGCTCATGAAGTATTTCCTCAGCAACCAGAACAAGATTCTGACCAAGGACCAGATCTACCGCTACGTGTGGAACGACGACTTTGTGGACGACAACACCATCATGGTCCACATCCGCCGCCTGCGCATGAAGATCGAGGACTCGCCCGGCCACCCGGTGTATTTGAAAAATATCCGGGGCATGGGGTATCAGTTTGTGGCGGAGGAAGTGGAAGGGCGAAGCGCGATGGTGGGGTGAGGGGGACGGACGGCCCGAAAATCTCCCCCGCACACCACGCAAAACAGGGATGGAATCCGCTGGATCAAAGCGGATTCCATCCCTGTTTTGTTTTTCTTGTTTCCCAATATTTTACAAAATTTTCTGATACAGCTCAAACTGATCCAGCCCGAAATGGCTGTATCCCAAATCCACCATACCGATGTACGAAAAACCGTATTTCTTGTATAACCCGATGGCGGGGCTGTTCTTCTCATAAACATCCAGGCGGATCGCTTTCACCTGTTTTTCACGGCAAAACGCAATGACGGCCTCCATCAGCGCCTTGCCAATCCCCGTGCCCAAAAAGTCCGGGTGGACGGCCAGGGTGTACACCACCATCACTTCCTCCGCCGTCAGGTCCAGACCCCAGTCCACCGTCCCGTAAGCTGGTTCCGTCTTGTGCTCCAGGATCACGGTCCCGGCGATGCGGCTATCCCGCCGGAGCACGTACAGGGTTTCCTGGTTCACCCCATTTTCGGCGTCCTCCCGGGCCGGATAGACATCCTTTTTCCAGCCGGGATAATTGGTATGGTCCGCCAGATAACGGTTGATACTGTCGTAAAGCAACGCAACCTCGTCAAGGTCCGCCGCGGTCGCCTGTTCCAATACCGGTTTCATTTCCATTTCCTCTTATCTTTCATTACTGCTGCTGCTTCCTCTGCCGGACTCCTGCCGCCGTTCTCCCTTTTCAGACACAGAAAACAGCCGCCCCGTCCCGGTCAGGACCAGCTTTGCAGCTCCAGAATATTTCCCTCGCAGTCCGACGCGTAGACAAAAACCGCGCGCTTTCCGCCCGGGTACTCCGCCGTCACCAGCTCCCCGATCTGCCCTCCACCGTTCTCCAGTACCCGCTTTAAAGTCTCCTCCACATCGTCCACCTCAAAGGCCAGATGAGCCAATCCGCAGCGGTTAATTTTCGGGTCCGACTCCTCCATATGATCATAGGAAAATATTTCCAGTGTCGGGTGGTCCTCCCCGTATCCGGGCAGGCAGAGGTGTTCCCCTACAATATGCGCGCCGGAAAGTCCGGTCAGCCTATCCAGCCACTCCCCCCGCAAATCTCTCGTCTCCCCAATGCTCCGGCAGTGAAATACTTCTTTATAAAAGGCGATCAGCTTTTTGTGGTCCCTGGCGATCATATTCGTATGCGCATAGCGAAACATGTGCCTGCACCTCCTTTATATTCCGTATTTCCCCATTCTACCACAAACTCCGGGCGCGCGGAATACATGGCCGGTTATTTTATCACAGCTATTTCGTCACAGCGCAAAAAACGGCGGCCCATCAAACCGATGACCCGCCGCCGTTTCCATATTAATTCTATTCGTATTCCACATACACCGGACATTCCTCCAGCCACAGCGCCCCGGCCGTCTTTCCCTCGGTCTCGAACACGACCAGCTGATTTTTGCCCTCCCGCAGCAGCGGGGCCGGTATGTACAGGTACTGCACCGGGCCCTCGGACCAGTAGCGGCCCAGGTTGAAGCCGTTGATAAAGGCGGCGCCCTTGCCCAGCTCCCGGCAGTTTAAGAAGGTGTCCTTTGGCTGATCCACCTGGAACTCGTAGCGGTAGAACGCCGGGGTGTCCTGAATCCATTCCTTCTCAAAATCCACCTGTTCCACGTTGTCCAGGGGCAGCGCGTACTGCTCCCAGCCGCTCTCAAAGTGGATGTCCACCATGACGCCGGCCCGGATTCCCTTGCGCTGGGTGGGGGCCTGGAGCTTGTAGCCGTAGTTCACCCGGCCCATGTTTTCCACCAGCAGGTCCAGCCGGTTCTCCGGGCCGAAGAACAGCTCCAGCTCCTCGCCGGAATTGTTCTGGTACTGGGTTCCCTCGAACACGCCGTTGAGGTAATACTGCACCCGGTCCGAAGCCTGAACCGCCTTCACCTTCATTTTCCGGTTGTAGCCCTTTACCTGGGTGCGGTACAGCATGTAGCCGTAACCATTTCCCGCCTCCTCCATGGTCATGGGGTAAGCGCTTCTCTGGCACTCCGCCAGATCGTCCAGGCAGGAGAACAGGGATACCTTTCCGGTCAACTCCGCCTTTCCATAGGCGGCCCGCTCATGCACCCTGGGCTCCCCGGTGGGAATCTCCGGAAACAGCTCCCGGATCACCTCCCGGACCTGATAGAACTTCTCCGTTGGCTGTCCCCACTCGGTCAGGATGGCGTCGTAGTTGTAGGACGTGATCTGGGGCAGGTCGGTGTATCCCCTGGCGGAGCAGCCGTTGTAAAACCCGAAGTTGGTGCCGCCCTGGAACATGTAGAGGTTGATGCTGGCCCGCTCCAAGAGCTGACGCACCTCCATGGCCAGGTCCTCCGCGTCCCGGGTGATGATCTTCTCCCTCCAGCGGTTGAACCAGCCGTCCCAGAACTCCATGCACATGAGAGGCCATCTGCGCCCGTGGCGCTTGAAAAATGCCTCGAGCACGTCCATGTTCTCATCGGAGCGGGAGCCGAAATTGGCGGTGGCGAGCACGCCGTCCTCGATCAGGCTTCCCGACTCCAGCGCCGCGTCCCACGCGCCGTCCGAGGTGAAAAACGGAACCTCCGCCCCGAAGCGCTCCATCAGGGACTTGATCTGGCGTAGGTACTCCTTGTCGTTGCCGAAGGAGCCGTATTCATTTTCCACCTGCATCATGATCACGGGGCCGCCGCGGGTGATCTGAAGGTCCGCGATCTGCCGGAACAGCTCCCGGTAATAGGCCTCCACCTTTTCCAAAAACAGGGGGGTATTGGTCCGCACCTTCATATCCGGGTAGCGCAGCAGCCAGGCGGGAAGACCGCCAAGCTCCCACTCCGCGCAGATAAAGGGGCTGGGCCGCAGGATCACGTGCAGCCCCATGGCCCCGGCCAGGCGCACAAAGGCCGCCACATCCCGGCTGCCGGAGAAGTCAAACTCCCCTTCCTCCGGCTCGTGGATGTTCCAGGGGATGTAGGTCTCCACGGTGTTGAACCCCATGGCCTTTAAGTTGTAAAGGCAGTCCTCCCAGTATTCCGGCATCAGGCGGAAATAATGGACCGCGCCGGAGAGCAGCTTCACAGGCTGCCCGTCCAGGCAAAACGCTTCATTGATCTCAAATCTACTCATGGTTTGTCTCTCTCCTGTCACAAAAACGGGATCCAATCCGGGTTCGCCAGCCGCATCAGGCCTTCCATATAGAAATAATCTCCCCAAAGGTTCGGTTCGTCCACGCCCTTGTTCTCCCCATAGGCGTACACGCCGTGAAGCAGAAGGCCCTCGCTGTCCGGCTCTGCCTCAGACGAGGCCAGATCGCGGCAGGTCTTTAGCATTTCCTCCGCCTTCTCCCGGTCGCCCATCTCCAGCATGCCGCAGGCCGCCACGGCCAGTGCCGAGCTGTCCCAGGGCTGGCCGTCCCCATCCTTGAACACCAGATCCCAGTAGGGCATGCCGCTTGCGGGCAGATGCTCCAGGAAATACCGCACCACCCGGTCGTGGCGCTCCTGCTCCTCCTGTGTAAAGGCCCGGCCGGAAAACCTGACGTGCAGCGGTATGCCGTAAATGGCCCAGGCCTGCCCCCTGGCCCAGCAGGAGCTGTCGCTGTAGCCCTGGTGGGTGGCCCCGTGGGAGGGCGCGCCGGTTTCGCTGTCAAAATAGTAGGTGTGGTAGGTGGAGCCGTCCTCCCGGATGATCAGGCGGATCACATTTTCATAGTGGCGCTGCGCCATTTCCCGGTAATGGGCTTCCCCGGTGATCTCAGCCGCCGTGTACAGAAGGGGCAGGTTTAACAGGGAATCGATGATCAGGCGGTATTCCTTGGGGTCCCCGGACTTGCCCCAGGCCTGGATGAAACCGCCCTTTTCCTGGAAACGGGCCGCCAGCACGTCCGCCGCTCTCACGGCCAGGTCCCGCTGGCCCTCGTCGCCGGTGATGCGATAAGCCGCCACCACGGACGGGCTGTAGAGGAATCCGATGTCATGGTGGTCCAGGACGAAGTGATCGTCCAGGCGCTGCTTAAAGCTGTCCGTGTTCTTCAGGGCCAGGGTTTTAAACGCCTCATCCCCGGTGTGCAGATAGGCCATCCAGAGCATGCCGGTCCAGAAGCCGTTGGTCCAGTCATCGTTTTTCTTGATCCGGTACTTGCCGCCGGTGGCGCAGGCCGACGGGAAATCCGTGCCGTACCGCTCCATGTTCCGCTTAAGTACGCCGCAGATACGGTCCAGCTCCTCCGCCATCCATGTAAGCTTCTCTTCTCTCATAAACGCTCCTCTTTGTCTGCGTTTTCCTGATAAAAAAGAGCGTCCGCGCCGCTCTCTTTTACCGTCTCACGCGTTACCGCGGGTTAGAAAAAATTCTCGATTCCCGTGGCCGGGTCGTCGGGCACCATCTGAGCCGTCACCTTGATTCCGGCGGCCAGCAGCCGGTCCACGGCGGCCTTCTCCTCGGGGGTCATGCTGACGGACTTCTTGTACTGGGTGGTTCCCGGACGGTTGGACATGTTGCCGATGTTCACCGGCAGCAGCTGCACGCCCATTTCCAGCATTTTCACCAGGGTTACGGGGCTCTTCACGATCAGCATCACGCGCTGGCCGTCGTAGTTGCCGTTCTGGATGTTGGCCACAGCCTTCTCCAGGGGCAGAATGGAGGTGTTGACGCCGGCGGGGGCCGCCATGCGCAGAATCGCCTTCTCGTTGTCATTTGCAGCCACCGCGTCGTCGATGACCATGATGCGGTTTACCTTCAGTCCGGTGGACCAGCGGGTGGCCACCTGTCCGTGGATCAGGCGGTCGTCAATCCGAATGTGTACGAATCCTTTCATTGTGTTTCCTCCTTCTTTATATGAACATTAAGCAAATACTTTCAGGTTGTAGGCCAGAATGCCAACCACCACCAGCAGCAGGGTGACTCTGGTCGAGTTCATTTTCTTTCTTCCCAGCATCCAGTAGGCGAAGAACACCACCAGGGTGGGGGCCAGGGACGGCATGATCTTGTCTGCCAGCTCCTGGACGGAAATGCTCACCTCGCCCCAGGAGAACTCGTAGGCGAACCGGGCGTTGACCACGGAGGGGATCAGGGCGCCGATCACGGTGATACCTAAAATGTTGGCCGCCTTGGTGATCTTTTTCAGGCGGTTTCCGATCTCGCTGACGATCTTCGCGCCCTCCCGGTAGCCCAGGGAGAAGAAATTCTTCATGCAGAACATGCGCAGCAGGCCGAAGAAGATCCAGAGCACCAGAGCCAGGGGGCTTCCCTCTAAAGCCATATAGGAGGCGATGGAGCCGATGATGGTGGACGGGATCACGTGGAACAAGGTGTCGCCGATTCCGGCCAGGGGGCCCATCATACCGGTCTTTAAGGCTGCGATAGTGTCCGCGGCCTCCGCTCCCGTCTGGTCCTGCAGGGCGCAGTCCACGCCCATGATGATGGGAGCCATGGTGTTGTTGGTGTTGAAGAACTGGAGCTCGGTCTTGGCTAAGGTTTTGCGCGCCTCCTCGTCCTTCTGCTTTTTGATCATGGGCAGCATACTGAAGTAGTAGCCGAGACCCTGCATTTTCTCATAGTTCCAGCCTGCGCCTCCCAGGAAATACCATCTCCAGAATACGCTTTTTCCCTCTTTTGTCAAACCGTTATTCGTATTACTCATCGCCCATTTCACCTCCTGCATTTACTGTAACCTGCGCCGCTGCGGGCGTCTCGTCCTTCTCGGACTGGAAGCTTAAGATTGCGAACGCCAGACCCACCAGGGCCGCGCCCAGCACCGGAACCTTGAGGTAGGCCGCCAGCACGAATCCCACGATCAGGTAGGAAATGTTGCGGCTCACCGGCAGGTAGCGCAGCAGGATCGCAATACCCAGGGAAGGAAGGATTCCGCCGGCGGTCTTCAGGCCGTTCATCAGCCACATGGGCAGATGGTTCACCCCCAGATTTACGAAGTCTGAACCGAACACCAGGGCAAGGAATACCGGAAGCATACGGGAGATGGACTGGGGGATCAGGCCCAGCAGGTTCATCCGCGCCGCGGACTCAAAATTTCCGTTCTCAACCAGCCGCTCCGCTCTGTGCTGGAAGTATGTATTGGAGAATCTGGCCAGGATGTCCAGCTGGATCATCAGAAGGCCGATGGGGATAGCCAGGGTCACGCCGAACTCGGCTCCCTGTCCGCTCTGGATGGCGAAGGCCGTTCCCAAAAGCGCGCCGGTCATGTAGTCCGGGATGGAAGCGCCGCCGAAGTTGCCGATTCCCAGCACCAGCAGGTTCAGCGTACCGCCGACTACCAGGCCGGTGGTCACGTCTCCCAGCACCAGGCCGGCGAAGAATCCCGCCATGGTGGGTTTTACCGTTCCGAAGGTTGTGTTGTTGCCGTCATAAAATGCAAATCCCGCGTAGAGCGTAATCAGCAGAATCTGCCACCACTGTATTGTCATTGTCTATTCCTCCCTGTCACTCATCATCTGATCCGGCCGCCTGGGCGGTCAGGTCCATACACACAATGCTGTCTCTTGCGGCCTGCACCAGGCCGGAAAGCTCATCCGCGCTGCACACGTCCATGTCCCGCAGAACCGCTTCCACCACCATGGGCAGATTGAGGCCGCTGATCACCTTGGCCCGGTTCTTGAGGCCGTGCTTGGCCAGCAGCAGCTCCGCCCGGTTGTAGGGGGTGCCGCCCTGCAGGTCCGCAAAGATCAGGCCCTTCTTGCCTTCCGTCAGCCAGCCGGTCAGATATTCCTCCAGACGCTCCGCAAAACGCTCGATTCCCTCTTCCTCCGTCAGTTCCATGGTCGTGATCTGGTCCGCAACCGGGCCCATGACCATGGCAACCGCGGACTTCATTCCCGTCGCAATCCCTCTGTGAGAGACTAATAACAATTCCATACGCTTCCTCCATGCCGGTGCGGCGCACCGGAATCAAATCGGTTCAATTTCAATGCTGAAATAATCCCATCGCTTGTAGCCTTCAATGTATTCAATGGTTCTTCCGTCGAACAGGTAGGTGTACCTCCGGATAAAGGCGCTGGGCTCTCTGCCGTCCAGCTCCAAAAGCCTGCTCTCCTCCTCGGGAGCCGGAAATACAATCTCCGTAATCTCCTTGGAATCCGCCTGATAGAGGTCGATCCCAAAGTCCTGCCGCAGCTTGCCGTAGATGGACGTGAACTTTTCCTTGTCCTTCGCGTCCTCCTCCCGGATAAACTCGGTGATCACATAACTGTTCTGCACGAAAATGGGCTTGTCGTCCACCAGGCGCAGGCGCTTGATGTGGTAGAATTCCTCCTCCGGCTCCAGCTCCAGCTGGGCCGCGATCCGCGGGTCCTTCATCCTGCGGATCTCCAGCACTTCCGTCCGCTCGGCCCCGTCTTTGTACTTCTCAATGTCGGAGAACTTCACAATCTTGCCCCGTTTCGCCTTGGACACATAGGTGCCCTTTCCCTGATACCTGACCAGATACCCCTCGTTGGTCAGGCACTGTAATGCCTTGATCGCGGTGATCCCGCTGACGTTGTACTTGCGTTTCAGCTCCGCCTCACTGTAAAACTTATCCCCCGGCTGGAATTTGCCGTTGTTGATCTCGTAAAGTAAGTTTTGTTTGATCTGCTGATATTTTGGAATTGACATACGAACCGCTCCTTTTTTATCACTTAGTTGGTTAATATAATAATCTGTTGTTATCATATCAAGTTTTCCCTCTCTCTTCAATCGGAAATGGCTCCTTTTCCCCTAAAATCAGCATGTTCAGCGGAATCCCTCATCCCCCTTTATGGCCCGGAACTCTATATGTGTTCCGATTAATAGGTTAATATATTAAGCTGTTAAGCAGATAGTACCACATCAAAATAGGTTTGGCAAGAGGTTTTTAGAAGATTTTTTAAATATTTTGGGGAGGTTGGAAATAGCGCTGTGTTTTGCCGGTGTTTCAAACTATTTTTTTGCGGATTTCAAACTTTTTTTGTGACAGGGTTGGGGGAACGTGTGATATGCTGTTATGGCGGGAGCGCGGAGGAATGTGAGGTATAAAAAGCTACCACGGGACAAACGATATGAAAATGGAATCTTTTTATAGAAGAAGGAGGTATGGACCGCGATGGATCACGATGAAAATAGAGAAGCGGACGTTCAGATCAAGGAGATATTGGATTACTATGGAGGTCGCGGGGACCGGGGCGCGCAGGAGACAGTGGTGGAAATGCTGCGGGAGCTGCAGGATGTGCAGGGGTATCTAAGTCCGGGTGTTCTGGCGGCAGCGGCGGAGACGGCGGGCGTGAAGGAGTCCACAATGCGGGCCATCTTAAAGCGCTTCCCCAGCCTGAAAACAGCGCCCTACCGCCACGAGATCGTGGTCTGCCTTGGGAAGAACTGCGGCGGGAGGAACATGGGGGTATTGCAGGAGCTGAGGCGGAGGCTTAAGACCGGACCGGACGGCATCTCCGCCGACGGGAACGTCAAGGTGAGCACGCGGTCCTGCCTGAAGTCATGCCGGACCGCGCCGAATGTGATGGTGGATGGGAAAATCTGTTCGGGGTTGAGCGCGGGGGAGATTTTGGGGAGGGTGGTGGGGTGAGGAACCTCGTTTCTCCCTTGTTCTATCATAAAAAATTGCTCTGGCTGTAGGAGTATATGTACTGTAAACGCTTATCAGCAGAGCAATTTTTTGCAGATTTATCTGACTATTTACTATTTTGATAAGATTGTCCAGGTTCCATTCCTTCGCGATCCAATTCTGCTCAAAATATCCTTTGATTTTAGATTTTTGATTGCGTAGCGTACTCCATCTGTCGTGATTCCAATGTTCATTGCAAGTTGCGTCTGTGTAATACCAGGATTCACCCTGACTTCTTCTAGTATCCTTTTTTCTGTCAGCGTCAAATTTATCGGTAGTTTATAGATAGTTTTATCGGTAGTGTTTTCGGTAGTTTTATCAGTAGTTCCACTACCGATTTCATAGTCGAAGGAATACATTTCATCGAGAGGAACATTCCTCACAACACCACCCCCGCCAACAACGTCAACACCGGCATCGTAATCAAAGAAAAGATCGTAGTGCTGCAAAACGCCTCAGAGGCATATCGTGCGTTGCGGTTATATTTCAGAGCGAACAGCGTAGTCATAGCCCCCGTAGGGCAGGCGGCGCAGATGAACACCACAAAGGCGGCGGTACGGTCGGCCCGCAGCAGAATCAGCATGGCCAGGGTTACAAGAGGGATAATGATCAGCTTCACAAAGCCGATCCAATAGATCCGTGGATTCCTCATACTACCCCAAATATCCGATCCCGCCAGGTTCACCCCGGCGATCAGCATAGCCAGCGGCGTATTCAGGGCGCTTAAGCTGGCCACCGGTCCGGCCAGCAGAGCCGGAAGCCGGATCTGGCTGAAAAACAGCAGCAGCCCCAGACCGATGGCGTAGATCGTGGGCGTATTCAGATGCCCCAGACTCTCCCGCAGCGTGCCTTTTCCGCGCATCAGCGACACCCCGTGAGTCCACACCAGGGTATTAAACACCGTCAGATAGGCGGTGACATAGAACACCCCTTCCTTTCCCAGCACGCCCTCCACCAGGGGGATGCCGATAAACGCGCAGTTGGAATAGATGATCCCCATGCGCTCGATGGCCTCGTCCCGGCCGGAATCCGGCCGGATCACCACATGGGCCACCAGCACGTCCAGCGCAAAGCTGATCCCCGAGAACAACAGGCATAGCACCAGCCCCGTAAACAGCTCCGGCCGGTAATCAATCTGATACGAGTTGATGATCAGACAGGGGCAGACCGCCATCAGCAGCAGATTGGACAGCTTCTTACTCATGGCCTCGTCCAGAAGCCCGGCCTTGCAGCTGAGAATCCCGGCCAGAATCAGTATAAACATTTCCCCTATCTTTTCACATGTGGGCACTACAAGCTCCATAAACAGCCTCCCTTATTGCGATAAATTCCACCGGATCACCAGCGATGTGATCACGATAATCCCCGTCAGAATGGACAGGGACGAGATCACCCCCGCCTTCTCCGTATCCCCGCCGCAGCGCTGGGTATTGATCACCGTCATGGCGGAGACAGGGGCAAACACGATGAGCGCCAGGGTCTGCCGAACTGTCCGGGGCCAGGACGTGAGATAATAGATTCCCAGGGCGAAGACCGCAGCACAGCCGAAGCGGATGATCAGCGCCCGGGCAACGTCCCGCACCTGATCCCGCTCCAGCTTCAACTCAAAGGCCAGACCGATCATGAACATGGCCAGAAACGCGTTTCCGCTCCCAAAGGCCGAGGCGATCCGATACACCGGCTCCGGCAAATGTACGTCCAGCACGTACAGCGCCAGCATGATCCCATAGACGTCAAAAGGCACGGAGGCGAACAGGCGGACTGCGAAAGCCCCCAGGCCCTGCTCCACCTGTTTTCCGCAGAAACCCGCCGCAAAGGCGTAGGTCAGCCCGGTGCACATCAGGGCGTTTCCCGCGTCGAAGATGCAGGCCACAATGGTCCCCGCGTTGCCCAGAAAGCTTTGCAGGTAAGGCATGGCGAAGGTGCCAATGTTATAGCCCGAATAGTTCACGATATTGAAGGTCTGTTCCTCCCGGCTCTTCCGATAGGCGGCCAGATACCCGGCAAGCATCATGACAACATTGAGCCCGAAACCCAGAAACGCGGCAAGTACCAGGGAGAGATCCCGGGTGTAACCACCAAAACCGGCGACCACTGCCGCCGGAAGGGTGACGTTGAGGATCAGCTTCATCACAATCCGGTTGTCCTCCTTACAAAATATCCCCGCCCGTTTCAAGGCATACGCGCACAAAATGATCAGGATAAAGCTGAGCGCTTTCACCAAAACTGTCTCCATTGCCGTTTCCCTGCTTTCCTCCATTTTCCACCGTTTTCCCGGCAGGCCGTTTAAAATCGATGGGTACACACAAACCCAAACGCACAAAGACCGGCGCGCCCGGTTTTATACGGCACGCCGGCCCGGCAATTTGTATGCGGCCGCCGCTTTTATATCCCAGGCGGCCCCGTTCCTGTTCAATACGCCATCGAACTGTTATGTCATGACAACGGCAGCGGTTCGCGGGCCGCCGCCCCGTTGGTCTCAATGATTTGTTTATAATAGGCGAAGGAGTCCTTCTTTCTCCGCTCCAGATTGCCCGTTCCGTCGTTATCCCGGTCCACATAGATAAAACCGTAACGCTTTTTCATTTCCCCGGTGCCCGCGCTGACAATGTCGATGGGCCCCCACCAGGTGTAGCCGAACACGTCGCAGCCGTCCCCGATGGCTTCCTCCAGCGCACGGACATGATCTCTCAGATACTCCATGCGCTCCGGGTCGTGAATCGATCCGTCCCCGCTCACCTCATCCGCCATGCCCAGGCCGTTCTCCGCAATAAACAGCGGCACCTGGTAGCGGTCGTACAGCTCATTGCAGGTATACCGGAAGCCCGTGGGATCGATGGGCCAGCCCCAGGCCGATTTCTTCAGGTAGGGATTCTCCTGCCCGAAGCCTCCGCCGGTGTTGAATTCCAGCGCGCCTCCGTGACTGTAGGTGGTGGTCCGGTAGTAGCTGAAGGCCAGATAGTCGTTGGTATACTGTCTGATCAGCTCCAAATCCCCCGGCTCCACGGCCAGGGTCACGTCGTAAGAGTCCATCAAACGTCTGGCGTAGCCCGGATAACTTCCCCGAAGCATCACGTCGGAGAACAGCAGGGACCGGCGGCGCAGCTCGTAGGTCTGAAAAACGTCCTCGGGGTGGCAGGTGGCCGGATAGGTGTTGGACAGCGACAGCATGCAGCCGATCTTCGCCTCCGGGCAGATTTCCCGGCAGAGCTTCACCGCGCCCGCGTTGGCCACGAACATGTGGTGGGCGGCCTGAAACGCGGCCTGCATCCAGTTGTCCAGCCCCGTCACGTCCACCCCGGCGGCTAGATAGGGCAGCCGGATCACGTTGTTGATCTCGTTGAAGGTCATCCAGTATTTTACCTTGTCCCGGTAACGGGTAAAAATGGTGCGGGCGTATTTCTCAAACAGCCCGATCAGGCGCCGGTCCGCCCAGCCGTTGTATTTCTTTGTCAACGCCAATGGCGACTCGTAGTGGGACATGGTCACCACCGGCTCGATACCGTAGCTGAGTAAGGTGTCGAACAGGTCGTCGTAAAATTTCAGCCCCGCCTCATTGGGTTCGTCCTCCTCCCCCGTGGGGTAAATCCTGGCCCAGGAAATGGAGGTGCGCAGCGCCTTAAAGCCCATTTCCGCCATCAGTTTAATGTCTTCCTTATAATGGTGGTAAAAGTCAATAGCCACATGGGAGGGGTAATACTGTTCCGGGTCGATGTCCAGAGAAATCTGTTTAAAGCGCTCCGGCCCCACGGGCACCACGTCCGCTGCGCTAAGACCCTTGCCGTCCTCCAGGTAAGCTCCCTCGCACTGGTTGGCCGCCAGCGCTCCGCCCCACAAAAAATCCTTTGGAAAGCCGCTCATCCTGCGTTTACCTCCTCTCCCAGATCCCTGCCGTTGGTGGCGATCACATTTTTGTACCAGTAAAATGACTTTTTCCGGCTTCTGGCGTAGCTGCCGGCGCCGTCGTCCTGCTTATCCACATAGATAAAGCCGTAGCGCTTGGCCATCTCCCCGTCCGCGTTGCTCACCAGGTCGATGCAGCCCCAGGGAGTATAGCCCCAGATTTCCACGCCGTCCCTTAACGCCTCCTCCATGGCCTTGATGTGGTCCCTCAGATAGTCGATGCGGTAGTCGTCGTCGATGCTGCCGTCCTCATTTACCGTGTCCCGGGTGCCGAGGCCGTTTTCCACCACCATGATGGGGATGCCGTACCGGCCGTAAACCTCGTTCAACATAATGCGAAGCCCGGTGGGGTCGATCTGCCAGTCCCAGGCCGTGGCCTTTAGATAGGGGTTCCTGGCCCCGCCCAGAATGTTGCCGCTGGCTTTGTCCTTCTCCGGGTCGCAGCTGGCGCAGATACTCATGTAATAGCTGTGGCTGTAGAAATCCACTGTGCCAGCCTTAAGGATTTCCCGGTCCTCATCGGTTATGTTCAGCTCAATACCATTTTCCTCCCACACCCGGGGCGCAAAGTACGGGTACGCTCCCCGCACCATCACGTCCGAGCAGTAGTAGTTATTCACCGTGTTGCGTTCCCTGGCCAGCTCCACGTCTCCGGGATCGCAGGTCAGCGGGTAGCTCAGCATATAGGCGATCATGCAGCCCACCTTGTAATCCGGATCGATCTCGTGGGCCATTTTGACCGTCAGGGCGCTGGCCACAAACTGGTGGTGCAATCCCTGGAAACGGTCCTGAGGCACGTCCACCTGGTGGAGAATGTCCTCCGTCCCCGGGTGAAGGATTCCCAGACTCATGAAATTGCCCATGGGAAGCATGCCGCAGTTGATTTCATTGAAGGTGAGCCAGTATTTCACCTTGTCTTTGAAGCGTCTGAGCACCGTCCCCGCGTATTTGACGAACAAATCAATGGCCCGGCGGTCGGCCCAGCCGTTGAATTCCCGGCACATGGCAAAGGGCATCTCATAGTGGCTTAAGGTGATCAGCGGCTCGATGCCGTATTTCAGGCACTCGTCGATGACATTTTCGTAAAACAACAGGCCCTTTTCGTTGGGAATCTCCTCAAAGCCGGTGGGGTAAATCCTGGTCCAGTTGATGGAAAAGCGGTAGCATTTGAAGCCCATCTCCGCAAACATGGCGATGTCTTCCTTGTAGTGGTGGTAAAAATCAATTCCGTCGTGGGTGGGATAAAGCGCATCCGGCTCAATGGTTCTGGTGATCCGCTTGGGCTTTTTGTGAGCGCCGTTGGTGCACATTTCCGCACAGGACACGCCCTTGCCGTCTAAGTCCCAGCCGCCCTCGCACTGATTGGCGGCCGTGGCGCCTCCCCACAGGAAACCTTCCGGGAATCCGTTCATCTTTTGTCCCTCCCTCAATCCAGGTCCGCGCCGTTGGTGGCGATCACCTTCTTGTACCAGTCAAAGGATTTCTTTTTCCGGCGCTCATAGGTTCCGTGTCCTAAGTCATCCACATCCACGTAGATGAAGCCGTAGCGCTTGGACATCTGGCAGGTGGACATGCTCACCAGATCGATGCAGCCCCAGGGCGTGTAGCCCATCACGTCCACGCCGTCCTCGATGGCGGCCCCGATGGCCCCGATATGCTGGCGGAAATACTCGATGCGGTAGTCGTCGATGATGGAGCCGTCGGCCTCCACCTTATCCTTGCTGCCCAGCCCGTTTTCCACGATGAACAGTGGCTTGCGGTACCGGTCGTACAGATCGATCAGGGCGTGCTGCAGGCCGGTGGGATCCACCTGCCAGTTCCACTCCGTCACGTCCAGGTAGGGGTTCTTCACGCCCGAGGTCAGGTTGCCACAGACCTTTTCTTTTTTCTCTGCGTCGATGCTTGCCACCATGGTCATGTAGTAGGAGAAGGACACGAAATCCACAGTGTGGCATTTTAAAATCTCCTCGTCCCCGGGACCGAACTCAACATGGATGTTGTTCCGCTTCCAGTAATTTAAAATGTGCCTGGGGTACTCGCCGAATACCTGGATATCCGCGTAATAGAAGTTCACCCGGTTTGTCTTCAAGGCCAGCAGCATATTCTGGGGGTGGCAGTTTTCCGGATAGGTCAGCGTTCTGGTCAGCATACAACCCATCTGCGCCCCCGGAATCATCTGGTGCAGGTATTTGGTCGCCAGGGCGCTGGCCACAAACTGGTTGTGAACGCACTGGTAAATGATCTCCTCCAGCTTCTCCTGGGGATAGCGGTCGGTCACGATGCCGATGGTGGTGAAGGGATGGCGAAACACGGAGTCGATCTCGTTGAAGGTCAGCCAGTATTTCACCAGTCCCTTGTAGCGGGCGAACACGGTCTTGCAGAACTTGATAAACAGGTCGATTACCTCCCGCCGGTACCAGCCGTCATAGTGGTTGGCCAGATACAGGGGCATTTCATAATGGTGAAGGGTCACCAGGGGCTCGATGCCCCGCTGCTTCATGGCCCGGAACAAATTCTCGTAGAACTGAAGCCCCTTCTCGTTGGGCTCCTCCTCCAGGCCGGTGGGATAGATTCTGGTCCACTGGATGGAAACTCTCAGGGTCTTAAAACCCATTTCCTGGAAAAGATCCAAATCTCCTTCATAGCGGTGGTAGAAGTCGATGCCGTGGCGTTTGCCGTAGAGCTCCGTGGAATCCGAGTTCATGGCCTCCTCCACCTGCTTGCTGGTGATGCCGTGCTGGGCCACATAGTCCTTGGGGTCCACGTTGGGCTTGTAGGTGGAGCAGTCCGCCACGCTCATCCCCTTGCCGTCCTCGTTCCAGGCTCCCTCGCACTGGTTCGCGGCTGTGGCTCCGCCCCATAAGAATCCCTCCGGAAATTGGTACTGTTTTACTCCCATTTAAATTACCTCGCTTTCAGAATTTTGAAAAATACTCCCCTTTTTAGATTCAGGTATCCACAGTCTTACGCCTCCGTGGCGGCCTGCTTGTTGGAGATCAGCACAAAGGGCGCCCAGGTAAAGGTGCAGACGGCTAAAATGACAATCTGGACCACCACTCCCTGCCAGCCGTGCCCGATGATCGCGGAGAGGATTACCGGCACGCCGAAGGGTACATCTACCGTGTTGCAGGGCAAAAAACCGATGCTGGTGGCGAACATTGCGATTGCCGTGGAAATACCGGAGTTAAAGATAAAGGGAATCGCAAAGGTGGGGTTGAGCACCAGCGGAAGTCCGAACACGATGGGCTCGGAGATACCGCACAGGCCCGGAAGGAAGGACAGCTTGGCGATCATGCGGTGGTCCTCCCGCTTGGAGAACAGGAAGATCGCAAAAATCAGCGACAGAGTAATTCCGGCGCCGCCGGTTACCACAAAGTTCAGCCAGAAGCCGTAGGTCACCGGCTGGGTTGCCACCTGTCCCGCGCCCACAGCCGCCACGTTGGCCGCGATGGCGGCCGCCATCAGCGGATTACGGATGGGGGAAATAACCAGTCCGCCATGGATTCCAAGGAACCAGAACAGCTGGGAGATCACAACGATGGCGATGATTCCCGCCGGGCTCTGGAAGATCGCCTCCAGCGGAGCCTGAACGATCTGGTAAATCCACTCGTTGATGTGAGCCCCTGAAACCATCTTGAACATAATTCCTGCCATGGAGGTCAGGGTCAGCGTGATGAAAATGGGGATCAGCACGTTAAAGGATGTTGCGATACCCGCCGGGACCGCCGGAGGCATTTTGATTTTAATCTTGTCGATCTTGATCAGAGCGGAAAACAGCTCCGTCACCAGCACCGCCATGATCATTCCGATGAACAGCCCCTGCGCGCCCAGGGTGGTCCCGGCCAGGCCGGCTGTGGACTGCTCTCCCAGGGTCACGGACTGGGGCACCACGGAGATATAGGATGCAACCGCTACCACTCCGGTTATGTACTCCGGCACTTTGTTGTGTTTTGCCAGATTCATAGCGATCAGAAAGATGATCGGGATCGCCATAAAGGACATGGTACAGAAGTTCAGCGCCGTGAAGGCGGGTTTTAAATTAGCCAGCCACGGTATCCACTTGGCCAGTCCCGTGGAATCGGAAGCGATCAGCGCATTTAACAATGTGCCGAAGGAACCCACGATTACGAAGGGCATGAACACGGTAAACGCATTTTTGATACTGGACAGATACTTGTTGTCGTCCACTTTCTCGGCCACGACCATCAGGCCGTCCTGAAACTTGTCGGAAAATCCTGCCATAATTATTTCTCCCCTTATCTGTTTAGTTTACTTTCCCGCCGCCAGCTCTTCCGCCTGCTTTAGCACTGCGGCTCCGTCGCATCTGCCGTAGGACACCGGATCAATCACAGCCACCGGCGCTTTGCCGTCCACGATCTTGTTGACCTTGCGCATAATGTGGCGAACCTGGGGCCCCAAAAGCAGCACGTCGAAATTTCCCAGCTCCGCTTCAATCTCCCCCTGCTCCACGGCCCAGATCTTGTAGTCCAACTTTCCCTGTGCCTTGGCAGCTTCCTCCATTTTGCTCACTACCAGAGACGTGGACATTCCTGCACAACAAGCTAACATGATATTCATTTTCATTCCTCCTGAAATTTGTTTTATTTTAATTGGTTTCGTTTCCCTGTTTCATCTGCAGCTTCATCTCCGACATCTGCCGGTACAGCTCCACAAATTGCTCCGCCAGGTCCTTGGCCAGTATGGCCATAGTCAGGTGGTCCTGGGCGTGGACCAGAATAATATTCACATCCACGGGATTGCCCGCCGCCTCCTGCTGGATCATGTCGATCTGCGCCTGATGGGCCGCCCGCATCTCCGTCTCAGCTTCCCGCAAGCGTTCCTCCGCCTCCGCAAAATCCCCATCCTTTGCAGCCTCAATGGCCATCAGGGCGGCGGATTTGGAATTTCCCGCGTTCATAATGATCTGAAACGCCCCTGCATACTTGGTTTCATCCATTTTTGTTACCCTCCGTTTTGATTTTCTGATTTTTCCAAAAGCTCCAGCAGCATATCGTAGGTCTGCGTCCGGATCAGCCTGCTGATGGCGTCTGCGTCCGTCAGCATCTTTGTCATCCCCTGGTAAAATGCCTGCAGGTTCTTGTTCTTCCGGTTGGAAATGGAGACCAGGAAGATCACCTGCACGTCCTGGTCGCCCCACCGGATCGGTTCGTCGAGAATTCCCACGCAGACAAAGGTTTCCTCGCTGATGGCCTTCCAGGGATGGGGCATGGCCACCAGATTGCCGAAGGCCGTCCGGGCCGCCTTCTCCCGCTTGACCACCAGCTTCCAAAACTGGTCTGTCAGCCCCTTGACCGCCATCACCTGATGGCACAAAAACTTTGAGACGTCGTGAGGATTGTCGAACTTCAGGTGGCTGAAAAACAGCTCTTCATCAAAATACGCCATCAGCGGGACGTCGTCCCCTCCCTTTCTGCGAAGCACCTTTTTCATGTTCTGGATATCCGCTGATTCCAGGAAATATTTGACCTCCTGGACCGGCACCGGCACCTTTTCCCGGATGGGAACGGTGGTGAACACATAGTCGATATCCGTGAAATCCACTTTTTTTACGTTGGAGACGTCACAGGTCTCAATGCGCCCCACATAGGAGCCGAACTCCTGGCGGTAGCGGTAGTGCAACAGCTGGGCGCTGCCCTTTCCCGAAGCACAGACGATCAGTATGTTCTTTTTGGGAAGCTCCGTGTTCTGCCGCTCGATGGCCAATGCAAAGGCCAGAGCCAGATATCCCACCTCGTCGTCCTTCAGCTCATGCCCGTAGCGCTCCGTCAGGATGGAGGACGAGTGGAGGGCGATGGCGTAGGCCATGGGAAACCGTGCTTTGATATCCTTTAACAGCGGATTTTTCAGCTTCATGTTGTACTGAAGCCGGACGGCCAGGGGGACGATGTGCTGGGCCAGGTTCATTCTCAGCTCCAGGTCGCTCCTAAAGTCGAAGAGAAACGCCTCGTAAACAGCATCCAGCATCTGGGAAACCACTTCCCAGGTCTCCTCGCTGATCACCTGGCTCCCCGCTTCCCCCGTCCGCTCCTGCTCCGGCAGGAACAGGGACCGCTTGCCCGCCAGATGGATTGCTATGTAGGCGATCTCCTGGTCGGGAAATCGGATATCAAAGCTTTGGTTGAGTCGTTCGGTAATCTTCTGCGCGATCCGGTACTCCTTGCTGCGGCGAATCCGCTCCTGTCGCTCCTCGTCCAGGGGCACATAACAGTTTTCCCGTATACGCTGGACCGCGATACAGATGTGGACGATCAGGTTCTGGTAGGCCACCGAGTTGACGGTAAAATTTTCCGTGTCGATGACCTCCGCCACACAACCTGCCACCCGCTTCATGTGCTCCTGGTCTGCGGCTTCTCCCCCTGCCAGCGCCTCGCTCTCTTTTCCGATAATAATATTGGCGATGCAAAGGCGGCGATTGAATTCCGTTCCCTCGATGCGGATTCCGTAATTAGGGCGTTTGGCCAGCTTCAGGCTGTAGGCTTCCAAAATCTTTTCCACCTCTTTCAAATCCGCGGATATGGTTTTCCTGGAAATATAGAGGATATCGCTGAGAGCGTCCATGGTCACATAATCCCTCCGGCTGAGCAGATCGTTCAACAGGTATTCCACCCGCTCCTCCGATGTGGACGGAACCTGGCCGGACGTGTGGGTCCGGGCCGTCAGCTGTTTCAGCCGGTTGTCAAACGCCTCCTGATCCGTGATGTCCAGGAAGTAACCGCAGCCGTGTTTGGAACGGATCTGCGCCCCGTGGCCGTCAAACCAGTCATTCCATTCCTTGATGTAATTGCGGATGGTTTTCGTGCTGACCTTCAGCTTCCCTGCCAGCGCCTCCGCAGTCTCTGTGCCGCATTCCTTCAAACATACGGTCAAAGGAACCAGCTTTTTCTCCATCCGGGCACCCCCTCTCTGAATCTGAACTCAGTATAATCTTTGTCCGGGCCAAACTCCAGCCCCACTTTTTCCACAAGGGAAGTGGAAAATGCTTCTATAATATATAATTTTATCTAAAATGGGTGGGGATTCATAGGCAAATGTGACAAAAAAAGAAAGCAAGACTGGGTGACAGGCGCTATTGGAAATGGTACAATTAAGAAAACATGATGTTTGTCCTCAGACTGGCATCTGTTATAGAAAGAAGGTGCCCCACATTTGACCGCAACCCCCTCCCCCCTCACACTGTTTTACGCCTGGCTTCTGCTGCTTCTCTTCCTGGCCGGTTTCTTCGGCCTGATTCAGGAATTCCTGCTTTGGAAACGGGCCCGGAAATGGCGGGGAGCCGCCACGGGAACCGTGGTGGAAATCCGCAAGAATTACCGCTACCGCGGGCTTTTTGTCAAGCGGTGGTACGAGTATCCGGTGATCGCCTACAAGGCTGGTTCCCGCTCCTTCCGCCAGGAATATCCCCGCAGGAAGCGGGAGCTGGGATATTATGAGCCGTGCGAGCAATACCCCCTGATCTATAATGAGGACAATCCCAGTGAATTCGCCTTCGGCGACACGTTCTCCGGTTTTTTCTACTATGCCGGGCAGGCGCTCATGCTGGCCGTGACCATTATCTCCCTGTACTACTCCGCCCATTTCTTCATGAACCATTACCTGGACACCCACGAGCTGCTCTGGGAGGAGCAGACCTGGGCCGATCTGGAAAGGCCGCTGGCTGCGTACCAGGGTATGGAATTTTCCAATCTTTACAACTACACCATCGACAACCCGGATACCCGGCTGGAGGAGGATGTGGAACATTTCCGGCGGGTAGGCGGGATGGTTGAAGCACAGAGGGGCGGGAAACACGATGAGACTTACCAAAACCGCTACCGCGCCTCCGCCATTGCGGCCGCGGACTCCCTGGGCGGAACATTTTCCGGGATCGTGGGGACATTTTTTGAGGAATGCGGGCTGGAGGGCCAGCGGGAAGCCGTGTACCAATCCGCCTACGCCGGTTTCCTGGAGCGGGTTTGTCCCGACGCCGCTCCCGCTCCGGGTTTATATTCCCTGGATGAGCTGCTGATTCTGGTAAATTTTATCCACGACTCAGGGCTGAACCCTTACGAGTACCGGGACGACCCGGAGGAGAGCATCGGGCTGTCCCTGGCTGTGTCCTACGCCAGGCTGGACGCTGAACTGGCCCTTTCCGGGGGCGATGAGACGGTCCGAACAGCGGTGTCCGACTGTTTCCCCGGCTACGTTTCCCTCTATCTGGATCAGATCGACCTGCATGTGCTGGAAAACCGCAAGAAATACGGAAAGGAGCATTACACCCGGCTGAACCGGGAGGCCATCCTCTCCGTCTACTCGTACACGGCCGCGCGCTACCAGGGTCCGGATTCCTTTGAGACAGCCCTGTGGGAGGGCTCGGTGTTCGCCCGGGAGCAGATGACCGCCCGGATGCAGGCGGACCCGGCGCTGCGGGGGCTGGTAAGGTACGGGGCGGAAAATAATCCGCTGGCTGAGTTTGACGCCGGGATGGACAAGGAAACCTTTCTCAGCTCCCGTGAACGGGGCACGTACCAAAGTCCGCTGTACTATTTGCAGGATTGGCGGGAACTGATGGAGGATTTAGATGATTGACGGGACGCCTGGGGCGTTTCCGGGCAGGGCTGCCGGTCTGACCCACAAAAGTTGAAATTCCCGGTTTTCATCAGCTCCGATTTGCGGTAGAATGTGTCATAAGGATTTTTTGAAACAGGAGGGGAACGCGCCGGATTCACCGCGCAATTTCCTCTCCGCAAACGCGCCTGAGGAGATAATCTCATGTTGAATATACTGATTGCGGACGACGAGAACAAGGTTTGCCAGCTGATCAAGTCCCTGGTGGACTGGGAGGCCCTTGACATGCGGGTGATCGCCACCGCGGAAAATGGAATCGAAGCCCTGGAAAAAATCCGGGAGCTGACCCCGGATATCGCCATCACCGACATCCGGATGCCCGGTTACGACGGGCTGGAGCTGGTGCGCCTTGCCAAGGAAACCAACCCCAGAACAGAGTTTATCATTATCAGCGGCTACCGCCATTTCGAGTACGCCCAGTCGGCCATCCGCTACGGGGTCAACTCCTACCTGTTAAAGCCCATCAAAAAGGACGAGCTGACCGACACCCTGACCCGGCTGGGGGAAAAGCTTCGGGAACGGACCCGGCAGCTCAGCTATGAGGAGAAGGTGCTGCGCACGCTTAAAAGCGACGAGGAAACGCTGCGCCAGACCTTTCTGTCAGACCTGGTCTACCGCAGGGACAAAACCCTGAAAACAGCGTCCCTGGACCGCATCAATGAGGATTTCCACTATGGACTGCGGCCTGGGAATTTCTGCTTCGGGATTCTCAAACTGGACGGCCATGTGTTTGACGACATGGAAAACCTGCGTTTCATGGCGGACAAGGTCCGCGGCGTCATGGACCGGCTGCTGCCGGAGTGCACCTTCGACTACGAGCTCCTGGTGGCGGGAAGTTTTTTCTATTTCCTGCTGAATTTTGAGGAGTCCATGCGGAGCCAGGTCCGCCGCCAGATGAAAGCCCTGTTCGACGAGGTTCGGATTCAGGGCGGAATTCTGAAGGATTTTGCCGCCACGCTGTCTCTCGGGACCGTGTGCGGCGGATTGGACGGCCTGGATTCCTCCTTAAAGAACGCCCGCCTGCTGATCGAGGAGCGGCTGGTGGCCGGAACCGGAAAACTTTTGGAGGGGGAACTGCCCCAGAAGGGTTCCTTCGCGGACAGCGCCCTGTTCGCGGAGTTCAACAGCCGCATGTCCCAGGCCCTGGAAAGCCTGGACGTGCTCTCTGTTCGGGAGGCCCTGCAACAGCTCAAAAGCCAGATGCTGGCCTCCCCCGGCATCACCGGCCACGAACTGCTGCAGATGACCAAGGAGGTCTGCAACCTCTATCTCTTCTTTATGAAGAATTACCGCATCCGCATCGAGGACGATTTTCTGGAAAATTACAACCTGGGGGCGGACAACTGCGCTTCCGCCCAGGAGCTCTTCGATTACCTGATCCGCAAAATCGCCGCCTCCTACGACATGGCCGCCCGCCTGAAACGCCAGGACGAGAACCGTCCGGTCCGCGTGGCGAAGCAGTACATCAGCGAACACTACGCAACCGCCCTCACCCTGGAGGAGGTCAGCGCGGTAGCGGGGCTTTCCCCTGCCTACCTGGCCACGGTGTTCAAGAAGGACACCGGTATGACCTTCCTGGAATACGTCTCCAAGGTACGGATGGACATGGCCAAACAGCTGCTCAAGGAAACCTCCTGCACGGTGGCGGACATCTGCGAAAAGGTGGGCTACAGCGACGTGCGCTATTTCACCAAAACCTTTACCAAATACTCGGGGCTCAAGCCCAACGAGTATAGAAAGCTGTACTCATGAGCGTGAAACTGAAATACATCTCAAAACGCCTGCTGATCTGCGCCGTGGCTGTAGAGTTGCTGCTGATTCTCATGGCCGGGTACATCTGGCTGGCGAGCCTGGAGCGCTCGGCGGGACTGATACTGGCGGCATTTTTCACACTGGCGGTCGTTCTCGTCAATCTCCTGGCCTTCCGGCTGGTGGTGCGGCCCTACCGGGAGACGAAAACCATCTATGAACAGTTTGCCATGGGGCATGTGTTAAACGACCTCTTCGACGTGCGTTACCCCTACACGCCCGAAAACGAGCAGGCCATCCGCAAATTCAACGAGATGATCGACCGCAGCAACCTGGTCAACGTGTCCAAAAAGCAGGCCGAATACCTGGCGCTCCAGAACCAGATCAACCCGCATTTTCTCTACAACACTTTAGAAGGTATCCGCAGCGAGGCGCTGATCGCGGGTCTGGACAGCGTGGCGGAAATGACCGAGGCCCTTGCCACGTTCTTCCGCTACACCATTTCCCAGGTGGAGAATCTTGTGCCCCTGGAGGACGAGCTGGCAAATATCGAAAACTATTACTACATCCAGCAGTTCCGCTTTGGCGACAAGCTGGCCTTAAGCATCGAGTACGACTGCGACGAGGACTTAAGCGAGCTGGACATCCTGCAGTACCGTCTGCCCAAGCTGACTCTGCAGCCCATTGTGGAGAACTCCATTTACCACGGCATCGAGCGCAAGATCGGCAAGGGCCATCTGACCATCCGCATCGGCGCAAGCGACAGCAGGCTGCGGATTCGCGTTTCCGACGACGGATTGGGTATGGCGGAGGACAAGCTGCACCAGCTGAATGAAAAGCTGAAATCCCTTTTTTTGGATGCCGTGGAGGGCGAATCCAGCCGTCAGGGCGGAATCGCCATGGTCAACGTCAACAACCGGATCAAGCTGCTGTTCGGGGAGGAGTACGGCATCTGCGTGTACAGCCACGAAGGCGCCGGCACCGACGTGCTGATTAACCTGCCTTTGGTGCAGGAGTGAGGAAACAAACATGAAACGGGAATTGCTGCGCATGGATCATGTGAATCTGGAGGCAGGCGGGGAACGGCTGCTGGACAATTTAAACTTCCAGATCTTCGCCGGGGAGATCATGGGGCTGGTGTCCCGCAGTTTCAAGGGGCACGACCAGCTCATCGGCCTGATCGGCTACAACCGCCCCATCACATCCGGAACCGTATGGTACGACGGCAAAATCGTGAACAGCTATTCCTACAGCGACGGCAGCGCCAACCGGGTGTATGTCATTGAGCAGAAAAGCCATCTGGTGGAGGGCTTGAGCGTGGTGGACAACATCTTCGTGCTGCGAAGCGGATTCCGGAAATATTTTATCAATGAGCAGGTGCTGCTGGAACAGACGGAGCGTTTTTTCCAGGAAAATGGAATCCACGTGGATATCTCCAAGCGGGTCAACGCCCTGGATTCCCTGGAGCGCTGCCTGGTGGAGCTGGGAAAAGCGCTGCTTTTGGGCTGCCGCCTGATCATTGTGGACAACCCCGGAAACTTCTTAAGCCAGCATGAGCTGCCGGAATTTCAGCGGATGCTGCGCAAGGTCCGGGACGACGGGGTGGCCGTGCTCTACATCGGAAACCACCACCAGGAGGTGTTCAAGATCGCGGACCGCACCTCCCTGTTCTACGACGGCCAGATCCGCAAGGTGTTTGAGCGGGACGAGATGACGGACCGCGCCATCGCGCCCTACATCATGGAATGGCAGGACCAGAACCAGCTCCCGGACCTGGATTTCGAGGACGGCGTGCTCCACTTCCATCACGTCCACAGCGGCAGCCTTAACGGTCTGCAGTTCGTGCTCCACAAGGGCGAATGCCTGACGCTTCTGGACATGGACAACCGGATCGCGGACGATATTCTGGGGCTTTTGACCGGCGGCTCCGCCTGCGCCCGGGGCAGGATCACCCTGGAGCACGAGCTCTACACGCCCAAGCGGGCCGCCCGCTATCTGGACGAGGGCGTGGCGGTGATCCCCAAGGACCCGGTGGAACACCTGCTCTTTCCCCACCGCACTTACATGGAGAACCTGACCTTCCTGCTGGACCGGAAGTTGGGCCGGAGCCTGATTCCGGGCCGCATCTACCGGAGCATCCGGGACGAGTACGCCCCCCTGGCCGGGGCTGCCATCGACGAGACCAACATCCTGAATCTCTCCCTGGAGGAACAGATGTCCCTGATCTACTATCGGGTACAGCTTCTGCACCCCCGCGTGCTGATCTGCATCCAACCCCTGGCCCGAGGCGACATGCTCTGCCGCCGGAAGATTCTCAGCCTGATCCGGGAAAGCCTGCGCCAGGGCACCGCGGTGCTGATCACCACCACCAACGTGTCCGACACCCTGGAGATATCAGACCGGCTGATGGTGGTGGAGGGAGGGGTCTGTACCGCAGCTTATGATAAGCCGGAGTTTGACCGGATTGCCCGATAATTCCCCTCTCCTAAAAAAACCGAAAGATTCTCTACCTTAACCGAAAGAATGCCCCCTTAATGAGGGCATTTTCTGATGCTATAATATTCTTATACCGGTCAAGTGCCCGGCGGGCGGCCGCAACGCCCCCGTCGCAACGCACCCGGCCACAGCGTACCCGGCCGCAGCATACCCGGCCGCGCCGGCCGCCGCCTAAAACGGCCATCACCGGCCTGGCCCGCAGTTTTCGCGAAAACAAGGAGTGACCCATGAGGGAGTATATTGGAATTGACATAGGTGGGACAAAATGCGCGGTGGTCCGCGGGGACGAGAGCGGAAGGATTTTGGAAAAGCGCTCCTTTCCCACCACGGACCGAGCGAATACCCTGGAACAGATTTTTGAACATACCGGCCAAATCATAACGGACCGGACTAAGGCCATAGGCGTCAGCTGCGGCGGCCCTCTGGACAGCAAAACCGGCGTCATTCTCGGCCCGCCCAACCTGCCGGGATGGGACTATGTGCCGGTGACGGAGTATTTGACGGAGCGTTTTCACCTTCCGGCGTACCTGGAAAACGACGCCAACGCCTGCGCGGTGGCCGAGTGGCGGTTTGGCGCCGGAAAGGGCTGTGAAAACCTGATCTTCCTGACCTTTGGCACCGGGCTGGGCGCAGGGCTGATTCTGGACGGAAAATTATACCGCGGCGCCTGCGGAATGGCCGGGGAGGTGGGGCACGTAAGACTTTTCCCGGAAGGCCACACCGGCTACGGGAAGGCGGGTTCCTACGAGGGCTATTGCAGCGGAGGCGGAATCGCCCAGTACGGCCTTGGAAGCGCCAGAGAACTGGCGGACAAAGCCAGAGCCGGAGATCCCAGGGCACTTGCGGTCTGGGAACAGACCGGCCGGAACCTTGGACGGCTTCTGGCCATACTGATAGATATCCTGAACCCGGATGTGATCGTGATCGGGAGTATCTACGCAAGGGCCGGGGATCTGATGCGGGAGGCCTGCGAGCAGATTCTGGCGGCTGAGGTGTTGGAACCCAGCCTTCGGGCGTGCAGGGTGGTTCCGGCGCTGCTGGGAGAATCCCTTGGTGATGTGGCGGCGTTAAGCGTAGCCATGGGAATCCGGGAATGAACGGCGTCAAGCGATCCCCTGCCGTGAAACGGCTGGGGAATAGAAAGCAGGGGGAAACCAGATGGGAGAAGTAATTGTATCAATGAAAAACATTACCAAGACCTTTCCGGGTGTGAAAGCCCTTGATAATGTGAATTTTGAGCTGCGGTCCGGGGAAGTGATGGCGCTGCTGGGCGAAAACGGCGCGGGTAAATCCACGCTGATGAAAATCCTGAGCGGCGTTTACACCAGGGACAGCGGCACTATGGAAATATTTGGAACCAAATACGGCGACTTAACGCCGAAAAAGGCCCGGGAAATCGGCGTGGCTATCATTCACCAGGAGTTAAACATGTGCCGCCACCTGACCGTGACCGAAAACATGTTCCTCGGACGGGAGAAAGCAGGACGGCTCACCCTGAAAGAGAGCGAGATGGAGGCGGAGGCCCGGCGGATCCTGGGCGATTTAAAGATCGACCTGGACCCCAGACAGACAGTGGGCGACCTGCCCGTTTCCAAGCAGCAGATGGTGGAGATCGCCAAGGCCCTGTCCGTCAACGCGAAAATCCTCATCATGGATGAGCCGACTTCTTCCCTGACGGCCAAGGAAATCGACGAGCTGTTCCGGATCATCCGCCAGCTGAAGGCGGAGGGGCGCGGAATCGTGTACATATCCCACCGCCTGGAGGAGCTGCAGGCCATTGTGGACCGTGTGACCATCATGCGGGACGGCCAATACATCATGGACAGCGATTTCAAGGACCTGACCATGGACAAAATCATCGCCAACATGGTGGGCCGGGAGATCAAGGAGCAGTTCCCGCGGGTGACCTGCGAAAAGGGCGAAAAGGTCTTTGAGGTCAGGAACTTAAACGCCGGGCGGCTGGTGCGGGACATCAACTTCTCCCTGTACGAGGGTGAAATCGTGGGGTTTGCCGGGCTGATGGGCGCCGGGCGGACCGAAACCACCCGGGCGATCTTCGGCGTGGACCAGAAAACCAGCGGACAATTTTTCCTGGACGGCAAAGAGGTCAAAATAAACTGTCCCATGGACGCCATCCGGGCCGGAATCGTGCTGGCGCCGGAGGACCGGAAAAAGGACGGTCTCTGCATCAAACTCAGCATCCGCCAGAACCTGGCTCTGCCGAACCTGGATCTGGTTTGCAACAAACTGGGCGTGATCAACAGTTCCAAGGAGGACGATCTCTGTGAAGAGGCGGTGAAAAACCTGCTGATCAAGACGCCGGGGCTGGAGATCAACGCCGGAAACCTCTCCGGAGGCAATCAGCAGAAGGTGGTCGTTGGAAAATGGCTGGCGCGCAATTCCCGGGTCGTAATCTTTGACGAACCCACCAGAGGCATCGACGTGGGCGCCAAGGTGGAGATTTACAACCTGATGAACAAACTGAAGCAGGAAGGGATTGCGGTCATGTTCGTATCCTCCGAGATGCCGGAAGTGCTGGGGATCGCAGACAGGATCATCGTCATGTGCGACGGCCGGATCACCGGCGAAGTGTCGGCTCAGGAGACGACGCAGAATGAAATCCTGAAATATGCGACCGAATTTGAGAAAAAGCAAGTGAGCTGAATCGGAGGGAATGATTATGAACGAGAAGAAGCAAAGCACCGTAAAGCGTCTGCTGGGCACCCGCGGAATGGGCGCGGTGATCACGGCATTCGTGGGACTGATTATCATTTACGTGGCATTCGGACTGATTGACCGGAACGTATTTTCCGGGCAGAACGTCATGAACCTGCTGCGGTCCATGTCCAAATATCTGCTGATCGGCGTTGGGCAGAGCTACCTGCTGATCACCGGAAACATCGACCTGTCCATCGGTTCCATGGTCGGCATGAGCGCCATGGTGTCCGCCACCCTGATGACCATGGGCGTGCACCCGGTCATCGCCATGGCGGTAGCGCTGCTGTGCTGCCTGGTCTGCGGCGTGATCAACGGCACTCTGGTGGGCAAGTTCAAACTCCCGCCCTTCATCGCCACCCTGGGCACCATGTTCGCGGCCCGCGGCGTCGCCTACATGGTCAACAACAACCGCAACACCGACGCCATCGCCACCGGCATCGGCAAGGAAGCAGGCGACAGCTTCCAGAACCTGTTCTACTATGGCAAGACCTTTGGCATTTACAATACCTTCTGGATCGCCCTGATCCTGTTTCTGATCTTTTTCTTCCTGCTGTCCAGAACCAGAACCGGACGCCATATTTACGCCATCGGTTCCAATGTGGAAGCGGCAAAGCTGTCCGGCGTGGATGTGGTGACCACCACCATCAAGGCTTATCTGGTCAGCGCCACCTGCGCCTGCGTGGTCGGACTGATCCTGTGCGCACAGGCCGGCATGGGTAACATGGAGGCGGGAAACATGTACGAAATGTACGGCGTGGCGGCCGGCGTAATCGGCGGTATCTCACCCCTGGGCGGCACCGGACTTCTGTTAGGCACCTTCGCCGGCGCGTCCGTATGGCAGACCCTGGAGAACGGGCTCAACATGATCGGCGCACAGGTTGGGATCCAGCGCCTTGTGATCGGTATCATCGTGGTATTTGCGGTATTGCTGGACGTAGTGGTCCGCTCCGGAAGTCTCGGAAAGAAAAACAAGCAGTAAAACGGTCAAACAAGTGGAACGATATTCAACCGCCGCAATTTTGCGGGGTTCAATATAAAAAAAGAAGGAGGATTCGTTTTATGAAGAGAAAATTAATCGCAATGCTCAGCTGTGTAGCTCTGGCAGCGGCATCCATCGCAGGGTGCAGCAGTTCCAAGCCGGCCGAGTCGGCAGCGGCTCCGGCTGAGACCACCAAGGCTGCGGAAGGTTCCGAGGCCGCGGCACCGTCAGGAGACATCAAAATCGCACTGATCACCATGGACTCCATTGACCAGCACTGGGTCACCTTAAATGAGGGCGCTCAGAAAGCGGCCGCGGAATTAGGCGTCACCGTGACCTTCATGTCCCCCAATACCAAGGACGACGCTCAGCAGATTGAGTGCGTGAACAACGCCGTTGCAGGCGGGTATCAGGCCATCGTGGTGGCCGCAAACGGACCCGACGCCATCTCCTCCGCCCTGAAAGAAGCGGCAAGCGCAGGCGTGAAGCTGGTCTATGTGGACTCCCCGGCCAACGTGGACGCGGAAGCCACCTTCTCCACCGACAACGAGGCGGCGGGCAAGACCGCAGGCGAGGAAATGATCAAAGCTCTGGAAGCAGCGGGCATCACCTCCGGCAAGATCGGCATCGTAAACGTAAACGCAGCCACCGACTCCACCGTGAAGCGCGAAAAAGGTTTCCGCTCCGCATTTGAGGGCAAGGGCTACGAGCTGATGGAAACCCAGTACGGCGAAGGAGACGCGGCCAAGTCCCAGACCATCGCGGAAAACTATATCACCCAGGGCGTTGTGGGCATCTTCGGCTGTAACGAGGGTTCCACCACCGGCACCGGCAACGCCATCAAGGCTTCCGGCAACGCCAACATCATCGGCGTGGGCTTTGACAAGTCCGACGCAATCATGAACCTGATCAACGACGGTTATCTGCTCTGCACCATGGCCCAGAACCCCGACGTGATGGGCGAGGACGGCGTAAAAGCTGCGGTTGCTGCCATCAAGGGCGAGAGCCTGGGCGGCAAGGTTACGGATACGGGCGTTTCCGTCATTACCAAGGACGGCGCTCAGGCAGGCGGCGCGCCGGCAGCTCAGGCGGCGGACACCGCAGAGGTGAAGGCCAGCCAGGCGTGGAAAATCGCGCTGATCACCATGGACTCCATTGACCAGCACTGGGTTACCTTAAATGAGGGCGCTCAGGCCGAGGCTGAAAAGCTTGGCGTGACCGTGACCTTCATGTCCCCCAACACCAAGGACGACGCCCAGCAGATTGAGTGCGTGAACAACGCCGTTGCAGGCGGATACCAGGCTATCGTGGTGGCCGCAAACGGCCCCGACGCCATCTCCTCCGCCCTGAAAGAAGCGGTAAGCGCTGGCGTGAAGCTGGTCTATGTGGACTCCCCGGCCAACGTGGACGCCGAGGCCACCTTCTCCACCGACAACGAGGCGGCGGGCAAGACCGCTGGCGAGGAAATGATCAAGGCCCTGGAAGCAGCGGGCATCACCTCCGGCAAGATCGGCATTGTAAACGTAAACGCAGCCACCGACTCCACCGTGAAGCGCGAAAAAGGCTTCCGCTCCGCATTTGAGGGCAAGGGCTACGAGCTGATGGAAACCCAGTACGGCGAAGGCGACGCGGCCAAGTCCCAGACCATCGCTGAGAACTATATCACCCAGGGCGTTGTGGGCATCTTCGGCTGTAACGAGGGCTCCACCACCGGTACCGGCAACGCCATCAAGGCTTCCGGCAACGCCAACATCATTGGCGTGGGCTTCGACAAGTCCGACGCGATCATGAACCTGATCAACGACGGTTACCTGCTCTGCACCATGGCCCAGAACCCCGACGTGATGGGCGAGGACGGTGTAAAGGCTGCCGTAGCGGCTCTGGAAGGCCAGGATCAGGGCGGAAAGGTTACGGATACGGGCGTTTCGGTTATTAAAAAGTAATTGAATGGGATTGTGAGAACCGCCGGGCGGAGACGTTTGGGCGGGGAGTGAGACCAATCGTGATTGAGGGGGGGGGGGGGGGGCATTTTGTCCCCCCTTATGTCAATCCAAAAAACAGGCAACCAAAAATCTGTCGCCTGTCTTTATGTCATATCTCTTCTATGCTGCCTTTTCTTCCATTCCTAAAAACTCTAACACAAAAGGATTTTTCAGAACATCTTGAGGCTTTTCAACTACCTGTCCTTCATTTGCTAATTTTAAAACTTCCTCTTTATTTCTGCTCAGGGCAAGGCGTTCATACAGGCTGCTGTTATATTGCCGTTTTAGCTGCGGTACAGACCATTGGCTCTGGAATGCCTCAATTTCATAAAATTTTCGTATTTGCCTATCAGAAATCCTCATCAAAACCTGATAGTGTGACCAACTCAATTTGAATTCAGCAGAAGCCTTCTGCTGAATTGCCAAATTGCTTTTTGCTGTGTTTTCAGACTGAATATTCTCTATCTGTTCTTTATATGTTAAATAAAATTTTCTAAAACTCCTTAGGTTTGTTTCTGAAAAGCCTTTGCCAAACTGAGAGGTTAAATACTCCGATAATGCTTTTATCAGAGTCGTCCCATATTTCGCTCGATTTTGCCCTCTCTGTTCTTCCTGTACAATCATTCTGCCAATTTCAAAGTTAGTGACACAGATTACGGTATTCGCTGTTGAAGCAACCATTTTTCTTGATTCTGCGATTAAATTTGCGGCATTCTCATAGAATGTATGATCGACTGGTAATGCTGCTGTCTGATTCATTTCATATTTACTATTCCCCATGTCAACTATATCTCCCTTCTTGATTACCTAATATCCACCAACAGACGATACAGATCCGTTTGCTCAAAAATGCGACTTCTTCCGTTATTCCCGCATTACTTCACAATTCCTTTCTTTTCGAAAATCAAAAGAGCTTTAGAATAGGAAATATTTAATTATATCATATAATTTGAGATATAAAAAGTATAATCCTTTAATTTATTTCAGAATTTATTTCAGAAAAACACTAAATAGGCAATATAAATCCTATATTGTTTCCCCGACCTCCATTTTAATCCCAATATCCATACTCCCCGACCGGAATCCCTCCAAATCCAGAGTGATATAACAAAATCCCAGCTCTTTCAGGCGCGCCGCTGCCTGCTCTTTCACCCCCAGCATCTGTTCCATGGCGGCAAAATCCACCTCGATGCGGGCAATGTCCCCGTGAAGCCTGAGCCGCACATTTCCGCCCACAAGGGTTCTCAGATAAGCTTCCCCCTCGCCGATCCGGCGGAGCATGTCGTAGTCAATGGGCGTGTTGTAAGGAATCCGGGTGGCCATGCAGGGCGTGGACGGGCGGGAGGCCACGGAAATGCCGTACCAGGCGGCCAGCTCCTTGACCTGGGCCTTGGTGATGTGCAGGTCCGCCAGGGGGCTGGTGATGCCCAGCTCCCGCAGCGCCCGGATGCCCGGGCGGTAAACGTGCATGTCGTCCTCATTGGTGCCGTCCAGAATGCGGTCAATGCCCCGCTCTTCCGCAAAGGCTTTCAGCGTGGAGAACAGGTGCCTCTTGCAGAGGTAACACCGGTCCACCGGGTTGTTGCGGATCTCCTCCTGCTCCAGCTCGTCCACCGTGATCACGCGGTGATTGCCTCCCAGCTCCGCCGCCACCCGCCCGGCGATCTCCAGGTCGCAGGAAGGGTGCAGGCGGCTGTCAAAGGTCACCGCCCAGACCTGCCTGCCCGTATGCTCCGCCGCCTGAACCGCGGCCTTTAAAAGCAGGCTGGAATCCACGCCCCCGGAGAATGCCAGACAAATGTCCCGGGCAGCGTATTCCGCCATTTGGTTTTCCAGTTTTTCCCTGATCGATGTGAGGTCTGTAGGTTCAGCCGATTGCAGGCCAGACTTTGTTGTGTTTTCATCTGCCATTTTTAAGTTCCTTTCTGGGTTTGTTACCGAATCTGCTTAGCAGAGGCGTTTGACCTTTGCAGACGGGGCCCCACCTAGCGCGCCTCCTCCGCCTTCCTCCTGATCTCGTCATACGCGGTCCTAAAGTCCACCCCGTGTTCCCGGCAGATAGTTTTTACACTCTCGTACTCCGGATAGAAATACTGTTTTCCTTTGTAGCCGCACACCTTGACCTGCGCGTCGCCGAACCGGGTGCTCACAGTCTCATTTCTGCGGTCCATAATGGTTCTGGACACCGGATAACGCCGCACGCCGATGGTGGTGGTCTGGGTGAGCACCAGGGTCTCCAGCTCCTCCAGTTTGTCCTCCCTGCACAGCACGGACACCATGTAGGCCGGACGGTTCTTTTTCATGAAAATGGGAGTGGCCCACACGTCGGCCGCCCCGGCCGCCAGAATCATTTCCATGGCAAATCCCAGCATCTCGCCGGTGCAGTCATCGATATTGGATTCCATCACCCACATCTGGTCCCCGGCGCTTTCCTCGGTCTCCAGAATCATTGCCCGGAGTACATTAGCCTGTTTGAAATCTTTCTTGCCTGCGCCCATACCGGTTTTCACAATCCGGCAGGAGGCCGGAAGCCGGTCCATGGTTTTGACCGCCGCCGCGATAGCCGCTCCGGTGGGTGTCACCATCTCGCCGTCATTGTCCGTCAGCCGCAAGGTAAGCCCGTGAGCCTGGGCAATATTGGCCGTAGCGGGAACGGGAACCGGGATCACGCCGTGCTGGCAGCGCACGTAACCGCTGCCCTCGGCCAGCGGGGAGACAACCACGTTCTCGATCCCCAGGCTGTCCAGACACACCGCCACGCCAATGATATCCACGATGGAATCGATGGCTCCCACTTCGTGGAAATGAACCTGGTCTATGGGCAGGCCGTGGGCCTTGGACTCCGCCTCCGCCACGATCCGGAACATACGCTTCGCCAGCTCCTTCACGCGGTCATTGGAGTCCAGACGGTCTATGATGGCGCAGATATCGGCATAGTTGCGGTGGACGTGGGGATGATGGTGGTGCTCTGCGCCGGAACCGTGGATGTGCTCGGCCATCGCGTGGGAATGACCGTGCTCCTCCCCGTGCCCGTGGTGGTGCTCCGGCCCTCCGTGTTCATGGTGGTGAGCTGCCTCATGTTCATGATGGTGATCCGCCTCTCCATGCTCATGAAAATGCCCCTCCGCTCCATGTTCGTGATGATGCCCCGCCTCTCCATGCTCATGAAAATGTCCCTCCGCTCCATGTTCGTGATGGTGGTGATGATGCTCCCCTTCCACCCCCTCCAAATGCACCTCAAAATCAAAGGCGTCCAGCCCACATTTCTTCGTCCTCCCAAAATGCAGGTGATATCCCCCAACGCCCAGGCTCCCCAACGCCCGCTCCAGCGCCCCGCGGTCCGCGCCCAAATCCAACAGCGCTCCCACGGTCATATCGCCGCTGATTCCCGAGTTACATTCCAGATACAAAATTTTCTCCATATTATTTCACCGCCAATCGATTTATTTGGGTCGCCAGGTATCCGGCGCCATAGCCATTATCAATATTTACCACAGAAATTCCGTTGGCACAGGAATTTAACATCGTCAGCAGAGCCGAAAGGCCGTGGAAGCTGGCCCCGTACCCCACCGAAGTAGGCACCGCGATCACCGGCGCGTCCGCCAGACCGGCGATCACCGTGCCCAGCGCCCCTTCCATGCCCGCCACCGCCACGATGCAGTTGGCCTTCATGATCCGCTCCCGCTGGGACAAAAGCCGGTGAATCCCCGCCACGCCCACGTCGTAAATCCGGTCCACCGCGCAGCCGAAATACTCCGCAGTCTGGGCCGCCTCCTCCGCCACCGGGATGTCCGCCGTGCCCCCGGTGCATACCGCGATCAGGCCAGTGTGCTCCTTTCCCGGCTTCTCCACCTTCAAAATCCGTGAAACCGGATCGTAGCTCACCTCGGGCACCAGGGCCTTCACCAGCCGGAACTGTTCCTCGCTGGCCCGGGTTCCCAGCACCTCGCCGTCCCGCTCGTAAAACTTCTTAAAAATCTGCACCAGGTACTCGTCGGGTTTACTCTGACAAAATACCGTTTCCCCGAAGCCGGACCGCAGGGCCCGGTGGTGGTCCAGCTTGGCGTACCCCAAATCCTCATAGGGCAGGTCCTTTAACAGCGCCTCCGCCCGCTCCAGGTCCATTTCCCCCGTTTTCACTTCCTCCAGAAGCTTTCTGACATCCATCTGCGTCCTCCTTAACCTTCCATCTGCTCTAAATCCAAAATACGGCCGCACAGCCGTTCCATCAGGGCCTGTGAATGGCTGACCACCATCAGGCCCAGCCCCCGCCGCCCCACTTCCTCTCCCAGAAACTGCCAAATCTGGCTCTGGGTAATCAGGTCCAGCATAGTGGTGATCTCGTCCGCCAGCAGAAACTGCGTTCCGCTGCCCAATGCCCTGGCGATGCAGAACCGCTGCAATTCCCCGCCGGACAGCTCGCCCGGATAGCGGTCCAGCCATCCGCTCTCGATGCCCAAGCCCCGGATGATCCGCTCCTCCACCGGCCCGCCCTCATTTAAAATCGTGCCCATCCGCAGCCGCGGGTTCACCGCCAGCTCCGGGTGCTGCCAGATCATCTGTACCGGACAATAGCCCTTGTACGCGGACAGCGGCTTCCCGTCCAGATACACGCTGCCCTCGTCCGGCGTCTCATACCCTGCCAGAATCTTCAGAAATGTGGTCTTTCCGAAGCCGCTGGGCGCAGCCAGCCCCAGGCGCTCCCCGCTCTCCAGGGTCAAATCCATATGATTTAAAATGTTCCGGTTCCCGTTGTCATACCGGAAGGAAACATTTCTCGCCTCCAGCCTCATGTCCCGTCCCTCATTTCCAGTCCCCCACCATCTCCGGCGGCCGCGCCGCCCGGCCTCTCCGCCAAATCATCCTGCTCCATCAGCCATTCCGCCCGCGCGCACCTCACCCTTCCCCCGCGCAGTTCCCGGTAAGGCACCTCCCCGCGGCAGACTTCCTCCGCCCACGGGCAGCGCGGCCCGTAGGGACAGCCCTCCGGCAGCTCCCCGGCAAATGGCTGGGCGCCCGGAGCCGCCGAAAATCCATGCTCCGGCATAGCCCGAAACAGCGCCCTGGAATAGGGGTGCCGCAGCGTCTGCTCCCGGGCGAAATCCTGGGAATCCGCCTCCTCCAGATTCGTCCCCGCGTAAAATACCACAATCCGGTCCGCCGTATCCAACGCCAGCTCCAGATCATGGGTGATCAAAAGCACCCCTGCCCCCTGATCTGCGATCTCCCGGAAATGGGACAGGACCCGCCTGGCCGCCGTGATGTGCAGCCCCGGGGTGGGCTCGTCGGCGATCACCAGCCGCGGCGTTTCCATCACCGCTGTGGAGATCAGAATCCGCCGGGTCATTCCCCCTGAGAGCTGAAATGGGAACAGCCGCTCCGTTTTCTCATCCAGACCGTACCGCCCCAGCACCGCCAGGCTCTTTTTCCGGCTCTCCCTGTCCTGTTTGCCGTTTCGGACCTGTTCTCCCACCCGCATAAGGGGATCCAGGTAGGAAACGCTCTGGGGCACCAGAACGATTTCCTTTCCCCGCAGCGCTTTCATCCGCTTTTCCGTCAGCATTTCCCCACGGTAGTTCATGGTTCCGGACCAGCTGGCGTTGTAGGGCAGAATCCCCAGCACCGCGTGGGCCAGCAGGCTTTTCCCGGACCCGCTGGCTCCCACCACAGCCACCATCTCTCCCTCCCCAACGGTCAGGCTCAAATCCCGGATCGCGTTCAGATTCGTCCGTCTGAATCCCCGCTCATACCGGGAAAAGGAAATGGACAGGTGCTCGATGGAGAGCACGTTTTTCTTCTCTTCCATAAGTCAACTCCTCCTACTGGTGGGCATGGCCCGGGTCCAACAGACGCCCCAGGGTATCCCCGGTATAGTGGAACAAAACCACCACAAACACCAGAAACAGCCCCGGGAACAGGGCCAGCCACCACCTGCCCATGGCCAGATATTTCATGCTTTCCGACAAAATCACGCCGATGGCGGGCTGCTCCGGCGAGAGTCCAAAGCCCAGAAAGGTGATGCTGGCCTCGTGGAGAATGGCGTGGGGAAACATCAGCACCAGGCCCACAAACAGCTGCGGCAGAAGGTGGGGCACCATGTGCCGCAGCGCAATCCTAAGCCTCCCCTCCCCCAGCTTCTCCGCAATCCGAATATACTGGCTGGCCTTCAGCTGCAGGACCTCCGCCCGGATCAGCCGCGCCAGGGAAGTCCAATGGGTCAGGGAAATGCCCACGACCACGCCCCAGAAGCCCTTGCCCATGGCAAATGAGATCAATACCAGCAGCAGAATGTGCGGGATTCCCAGCACCAGGTCAATGAGCCCGATAATCAACCCGTCCACAAACCGCCCCATGGTCGCCGCCAAAAGCCCCATCACACAGGCGATGGCCGCGCTGACCGCAGCGGTCAGAAGCCCGATGCGGATGCTCATGGACAATCCCGTCACCGTTCGCACAAACATATCCCGCCCCATGAAATCCGTTCCAAATGGATATGCCAGGGACGGCGGCAGGTTTTTCCTGGAAAAATCTGTCACCAGCGCCTGCTGCTCCAAAGCCTGCCCCGCCACGGTGACAGCGGCCAGCAGCACAACGGAAAACGCCATCAGAAGCAGCATGATCTTGCGCTGGTTCCAGCCGCCCTGCGGGCCGGTGACAGCCTGTGAAGCCTGGCCTCCCGTACCTGCGCCTTTCATCACGTTCATGCCAGCACCATCCGCCTCTGCCGTCCGTTTCCCTTCCACATCATCCAGCCTTGCCGCCCGTTTTCCTTCCACATCATCCAGCCCTGCCGCCCGTTTTCCTTCCACATTATCCAGCCCTGCCGCCCGTTTTCCTTCCACATCATCCAGCCCTGCCGCCCGTTTTCCTTCCACATTATCCAGCCTTGCCGTCCGTCTCCTCCCCGCGCCTTCCCGCTCCGTCAACCGCCTCATGCCCGCGCCCTCCCGCTCCGAATTCTTGGGTCCACCGCGCCGTAAAGCAGGTTGGCGGTGAAATTTCCGGCGAACACGATGGCCGCGCTGATCACCGTGATGCCCAACAGCAGGGGGATGTCTCCCCCCAGCCCCGCCGTCACCGCCGCCTGACCCAGGCCCGGGTAGGAAAATACCTGCTCCACCAGCACCGAGCCGCCGAAAATCTCGCTGATGGACGCGAACTGCAATGTCATGGCCGGCAGGATAATGTTGCGCAGGCCGTGGCGGCGGATCATGGTCCATTTGGAATCCCCTCTGGCCCTGGCGAACAGAATATAGTCGCTGTCCATTACCTGGGCCATCTTCTCCCGGGTGTGCATTGCAATGTTAGAAATTCCGGTAATGGACAGAGTCAGCGCCGGGAGAATGGCGTGCACAATCCGGTCGCCCAACGTCACCCCCGACGCCTCCACGCCGATGGGTACGGAAAGCCCGATGGGCAGCAGCTTCAGCCACACCGCAAACACCATCAGCAGCACCAGGGCCAGCCAGAAGGCCGGCGTGCTGGCCGTAATCAGCGCATAACCGGAAATCACCCGGTCCACCGTCCGCCCCCGGTTGGCCCCGGCCACAACGCCGAGCAAAATTCCCACCAGGCCCGACACCATCCAGGCCACAGCCATGAGCCAGAGGGAATTGGATAATTTCACCGCAATCACCCGGGACACCGGCCGGCGGTACAGCAGGCTGACGCCCATATCGCCCCGGAGGAAATCCCCCGCCCAGGCCATAAAACGCGCCACAGGAGGAGTATTGACTCCCCAATACTCCTCCAGCTTCGCAATCTGTTCCGGGCTCATGGATCCCAGCGCCGCCTGCCCCACATTGGTTTTTAAGGGATCCAGAGGGGAGACGGACACCAGGAAAAATGCGGCCGCGCTGACAAGGGTCAGCAGCACCCCAATCCTGATTAGGTTTTTTATAATCCACACTCCATTTACCTTCAAACTACCGTTCTCCTCTCAACCCTTAATTTCCTGATTTTTCCGGTTCCTGATGTGGACTGTTTCCCGAGCTACGCCATTTCCCGACCCACACCGTTTCCCGGCCCACACCGTTTCCCGACCCGAGCCATTTCCCGGCCCACACCGCTTCCCGGTCCAAGCCGTTCCCCAACCCACGCCGTTCCCCAACCCGCACCATTTCCCGGCCCGAGCCATTTCCCGGTCCGCGCCATTTGCCGGTCCGCCCCTACTTCCAACTCCACTGATCCACATTATTCACAATGGACCAGCCGTGCCCATGTGGGTGCAGCTTCTGTTCCGCCACCTGAAGGCCCTCTCTGGACCAGTACAAATGATCGATGTTCACCAGCCAGATCCATGGGATATCCCCCTCCTGGGTAATTCCCGCCGTCCCGTCCCACTGTGCCTTTTTCCACAGCTCATAGGAGGCTTCCAGGTCGCTCTCCGCCAGGGCCTCGTCCATGTACCGGTCCACCGTCTGGTTGGCGTAAGGGGAATACTCCGCCAGACCCGTTTTCTCCATGGTATGGTAAATATTGTAAAGCTCCATGGGCGTGTGCGCGCCCCAGCCCCAGAGCAACGGCTCCGACTGGGCGCGGGTATAGGCCGTATCCCAGTCCACACCCTCGGTTTTGGTATCAATGCCAAGCTTCCTCAGCTGGTCCGCAGAGTCCGCGGCCAGCGCCTGGCGCACGGAATCGCTGGCCGGGTAGAGAAACGTCAGCTCCGCCCGCAATCCGTCCTTTGTGCGGATTCCGTCCGCTCCCGCGGTCCATCCCGCCTCATCCAGCAGCGCAGCCGCACCTGCCGGGTCGTATTTCACCTGCGCGTCCGGCTCATACCAGGGCATCTTGTCACAGACGCTGTAGGCCGGGCTGCCGTAACCGTTCAGCACATGCTCAATCATCTCATCCCGGTCGATGCCGATGTTGATGGCCCGCCGCACCAGCACGTCGCTGGTGAAATCATTTCCCAGGGGCACGCCCTGCTCTGAGACGCTGCCCGCGGGAATCGCGGGGAGGTTGAACCCCCGGTTGTCCACGGTGTCAAAGGCCAAAAGCTCGTAGCCCGGAACTGTCTGATCCGAGTAGGAAGCCGCCGTGTAGGCGATATCCGCCTGTCCCGCCATCACCGCCGCAAAGGCCGCGTCCTCCTCCATAAACAACACCGTCACCTTCCTCATTTTGGGCGCTTCCCCGTAGTAATCCGGGTTGGCCTCAAAGATCACCTGCTGCCCCCGGTCCCACTGCTTTAGTATGTAACGCCCCGATCCGACGGGGTGTTCCCCGTAATCCGGGCCGTAGGCGTGTTCCGGCAAAATGCCCACGATGGCCATGGTGTACGGCCAGATGGAATAAGGGCGCTTCAGATAGAACCGGACAGTGGTATCGTCCACCGCCTCCGCCCGGTCCAGCATCGTGAAATCATTGACCGAGCTGGTGTCCCGCAGCGTATTGTAGGTAAAAACCACGTCGGCGGCGGTGAGCTTCTCTCCGTCGGTAAAACTGGCGTCGTCCCGTATTTTCACGGTCCAGGTCAGCCCGTCTTCGCTGGCCTCCATGTCCGTGGCCAGGTCGTACCCAATCTTCAAATCCGTGGTTGTGACCGTCAGCGTGCTCTGAATCAGCGGCTCGTGAACGTGCTCCCCGGCCCCCCATCCGTAGGCCGGATCGAAACCGGCTTCCGGTTCCGAGGTGGGTCCCATGACCACGATCACGCTGTCTTTGGAGCCGGTTGTGCTGTCCGCCTCCTGAACGGCGGCGCCGCCCGCCCCGTCTGTCTCCGAAACGGTCTGTCCGCTGTCCTTTGTCTCCGTACCGCCGCCGGAACAGGCGGTAAGCACAGCCGCGGCCATTCCCACTGCCAGCAGTGTCTTTATGTTATATCGCATTTTACATTTCCTCCCAATTATGTCTGGTTTCATTTCTCGCAACACACCCCGAATCGATTGATTCGCCGCAAGCCTGGCCAATGGCTCGCGCATTCGGCACTTGGGTCCCCAGCCCACAAAAAAATACCAGGAACCGTGATACGCATCCTTGGGGACGCCTATACCTTCCTGGTATTGTAATTCGTATTGATCGTTTGATTTTTGTTTTACGCACTGCTGCGTTTATCTCTTTGGAACCTTCTCGTTCCTGCGTCGACTTCTGTCGGCCATTTTGGAAAATTATACCGAAAAAACAGGGAAATGTCAACCAGATTGATCAATTCAAACATGATTCTGGATTTGCAATGATTTTTACGGACCCGGATTACAAATCATCCCTTTTTTGAAATTTTGTTCTGCACTGAATTTGTTATAATTGACATCACACAGATCCCGTTTACGATCCAAAAAGGATATGATCAGGCCGGTGTTGGGGACTGTTTTGAATCCGGTGGGAAACCATGGGAGCATAAGTGGTTATAACGTATAGATAACCATCGGAGGTGAGCGCGATTAACATCATTGATTATTGCCTACAGGGCATAGCAGACAGAGATTCCGTCATGACGTTTGATGAGGGCGGTAATTGTTACTTATCAAACTCATTTACCTGGAATAGCATTTTACGTGAAATAAGCAGGACTTTTTTCCTGGATTTTACAACATGGTCACTTTTAACTGCGGATCAGTACCAAAAGCTGACAGCGCCCGAAATCATTGTAGACGAAGAGGTCAGGGAATTCAAATCGTTTACAAGACGGCCCTATTATCGGATGAGAGGAAAAAAAGTTACCGCGGATCAGGCTTTTGATATCATCCGGCGTGTGGACAATGTTTTTAGATCAGGAACCAGCGCGGTTCAGGAACATGCAGACTACATCGGAAGTATGAATTTTGACAGTTGGATCTTTGACCGCCACCATTACCCGCGGCACTATGGCTGGATTCACGCGGACGGCACGGTAGGCTGTGACGCGATAACCCAAAAGTATCCTGATGTTGATGAATTTATTGCAGAATGGTTTATCAAAATGATGGCATTCCCATATCTGGATTTGGTGATTGCCATAACAGATTGGGATGAATCTCCGCCATCCGCCGCCAGTGGATTTACATATAAATATAATCCTTACGATCGGACGATTCCGACTTTTGAGGAATCGATTGTCTGCGGTATCTGGGTCCACGATCAGGTTTTGGAGATCATGAGTCCGAAAAGAACGGTTAAAAAATATGCTGAATATGTCAAATTGTATGAGGGCAAAAACAGGGATAAATACCTGCCGGAATATTATCAGGACAATGGCATTGTCCAGGCAGATGAGAACTACCTTAAAAGATGTATCGAGGCATATGGCCTGAATGCCGATGAGGAACTAAGGAAAATCAGTTGGTGATTCTTGCTTTAAAACGATAGCCCAAACAATGCATACCATTCAAAGAAACGAGGTGATTAAGGATGGGGGAAGATAAAAAGCTTCCTGGTTTTTGCCCGCTTGAGCTCACTGAAGCCATGAAGGCAATGCTAGCCGAATATAAAATGGAATGGTCCCGGAACAGGCAGGCTCTGATCGAGCAATATCACATAACAAATTATGATGAAGCGGTTTGTAACGAGTTGAGCAACGTGCGCCGCCCTTTGGTATTAGTGAGAGGCAGGTCCATTTCCAGGGAACAGGCGATGCAGCTGATCGTCGGGGAAGAGCCTTTGTTCGGTAAAGGCTCTGACGATGAGCGTTCCTGGTTCGACCCAAGAAGTAATCGCGGCGTACTGAAGAATATCTTTTACCGTCAGGGATACAGCTGGCTGTCCACATGGGTCTATACGGACGGTACAATCGGCGGAGATCTGGTCCATCTGGGAAGGTACCCGGAATTAGAGGAATTTGTTCCAATGTACGCGGATTTGGCAGGGAAGTATCCGTTTTTGGATATGGTAGTTTCCTATACGCTGGTGGATGAATGCTGCTGTTTTTATTGCGACAAAATAGATCCTGAATTTGGGGTTGATCAGCAGTGTACCTGTAAAGATTGTATCCCTTATTTAGACAAAATCAAAAAATATAAGGAAGTTTACAGCTTCTCCGATTTCGAGGCATTCTATTACAGCTCCTGGGAAACCGACCATGTGAGAAGCGATGTGGGGAATTTAGTCTGTCTGACAATCTGGATACATAACGGGCAGGCAAACATTCTCTTCGGCGAACCGGCAATCTCTAAATTCAACGAGTACAACACGCTCTATTGCGCGCCGGAGTATGCGTTTATGTTCAGCTCTTCCTTATATAGCGACCGGCATACATGCATTTGCGACAAACAGTTCGTCGAGGACTGTTTTGAATCCATCGGGAAACCAAGAAATCTTTGCAATGAATATGTGGAACGCGGTTTTATTTCCCCGTTTAACGAGAATGCAATCGTCGTCACCAAGGATTGGGTGATACGCCAGTATAACGCTTATATTGCAGGAAAATAGCCCTTTTCAAAGGTACACCGCCAGGCGCACGCCGGCAAAAAGCGCCTCAGCCTTCGAGCCCGGCTGAGGCGCACTCCTTTTCTACAACTCCCCCATCTCCAAAAACTCCGCCACATCCTCAACCACCCGCATGGCCAGGGCCCGAACGGACAAAGCCGCGCTTTTCAAGGTAGCCCCGCCGTACTCCCGGATCATGCGCACGTCGTTTGCGCTGTCCCCGATGGTCAGAATCTCGTCAAATCCCCCCGCCCACCGGGCCAGCCAGCCCACTGCGGCGGATTTGTCCACGCCATGGGCCACGATATCCGCGTTACATACATTTGCGTAAGCGGAAATGTCGGAAAACCGGGCGTTCAAATCCCGGCACAACTCCCGTATATAAACTTCGTCCGGCCGCCGCCGGTGAATCTGCACGATCTCCTCCAAATCTCCGGCCTCGTCGATGGTCAAATCCCCGCTGCACGGCTTCTGGGTGGTGGTTCCCGCCCCGGACAACACGTTCACCTTGTAATGGCGCAGGGAAACGCCGCTGCCGTCTCCGTCCAGACCGTGGAGATAGCGCAGCACCTCCATGGCCGTCTCCTTAACGATTGGCTTACAGAACAATTCCCGCCACTCCCGGTCCAGGATCACCGCGCCGTTGTTGAGGATCAGCGCGTCCGGCTTCATCCCGTACTCGTCCAGAAGCTGGCGCAGGGAAGCCTCGTTGCGGCCCGTGGCGATCACAAACCAGTTTCCCGCGGCCTGCCAGGCCCGCACCGCCTCCAGATTGCGCGGGCTCACCCGGCTGTCCACATAAAAGGTCCGGTCAAAATCACTGACTGCACATTTCATTTCCGATCTCCCTTCCCCTGCAATACACGCAGACCAGATTCAAATCCTGATCCAGAATCGTCAGATCCGCGTCCTTTCCCGGTTCGATGCTGCCCTTGCGGTCGTCCACATGGATATACCGGGCCGGATTCAGACTGGTCATGCGCATGATGTCCTGCCAGTCCACCCGCGTATGCCTTGCCATGTTTTGGACGGAGCCCGCGTAGCTCAGCTCCAGCTCCTTCACCGCCTCATAGTCTCTTGGGTTCACCCACTCCTGCTGCCCGTCGTAGTGGTCGATGCGCAGCCGGTCCCCGTCCTTCACAAACTTCATTTTCCGCACATAGTGGTCAAACTCGGTCTGGGTCTGGGCCAGGCCGCTGCAATCCGTGGTCAGAATGATCCGCCCGCTGCCCTTGATCCGGTAGGCGATGTCAAATGCCTCGTGGCTCACCGTCATGCCGGTCTGTTTGGCGAACTCGCACATCATATCGTCGAAATACAGGGCCGCACCGGCCACCCCCGGCTCCCGGTGGTGGAAGCCCCTCATGCCGCTGAAGGTGTGGGTAAATCCCCCGATTCCATACTCCCGCATCCGCCGTATCTCCTCAAAGGTGGCCGCACTGTGGCCCACCGCGGTCTGGATGCCGTGGCTTCGGCAGAAAGCAAGGACCTCCCCGGCCCCCTCCCGCTCCACGGCGATGGTCATGTGACGGCACAGCTGTGGGTGGCGGAAGCTGCCGTAAAGCTCCTCCATCATTTCCAGGCCGGGAGCAATGCAGCACTCCTCCCGCTGCATGCCCCGGTACTGCGGGTTGATGAACGGCCCTTCCAGGTGCACGCCCAGCAGCTCCGCCCCGGGATATCCAGCCTCGTAAGCCTCGTCCGCCGCCGCGATGCAGCGCTTGATCTCCGGGATGGTGTCCGCCCCCGAGGTAGCCAGAAAGGACGTAACCCCGGCGTAGGGCAGGGTGCGGCACATTTCCCCCACCGCCCCGGCGGTCTTTTCAAACCAGAAGGAGCCGGTGGCCCACCCGTGGATGTGGATGTCTATGAAGCCAGGCAGAATCACCTGATCCCCGAAATCCCGGTACGGGCCGTCCCAGGCGCTGTGAAGCCCCTTGATCTTCCCGTCCTGAAGCTCCAGAAAGCCGTCGAATTCCCGATCTTCCAGGATGATGTGTTTTGAATATAGAATCATCGTTTGTTCCCCCTAAAATCTGTAAATTTTCCCGTGCCGCGACGGTTCCAAACCCACGCCCTGCATTCCTTTCCCCGGCAGCGGCTTCAAACCCGCGCCTGCATTCCTTCCCCGGCAGCGGCTCCAAACCCAGCGCCGTATTTCCGTCCCGGCAGCGGCTTTAAACACAACGCCTGCATTCCTGCCTCGGCAACGTCTCCAAACCCAAAGCCTGCATTTCCATCCCGATCCCCCGCCCCATCACTTCAGCGTCCAGTAATCCCGGTTCGCTTCCATCAGATCATCCAGCACCGCCTTAGCCTTGGACGGGTCCACTACCGAGCGGTTCAAAATCAGCGCTTTCAACGCCTTGGTATAATCCTGCTCCAAGAACGCCTCCACGGTCAGCAGCTCATATGCGTACTGCCCTTCCATCAGCCCCTTATAATAGGGTGAAATGTCCCCAAATGGATACCCCTTGGCGCCATCCTTCCCAATCGTCCCGGCCACCTCCACAATCGCATCCGGTTCAAAATTGCCGATGATGCCGTCGTTGCGCACCAGCACGATAAACTCCCGGTTCAAGTCGTAGGCGATGGATTCCGCCACCTCCACCATCAGGTTGCCGAACACGCTGTTGGTCAGCATTTCCAGCCCCTCCATGGTGTCCCGTCCCTTCGCTTTGGCGCAGACCTCGAACACTTCCTTTTCCCGGGAATCCCTGGACTCGTCCGCCCGGGTGTACGCCGGGTCGCTCTCCGCCGCGATCTCCTCCGGGAACATGTAATACTGCAAATAGGTGGTGGGAATGTACTCGTCGATGAACTTCATATATTTGTTCACTCGCACGTAGGTGTCCAGCCAGGATTTGGAGCGCTGCTCCGCGTTAAAAGGCTGGAAATCGTGGTCCCGCAGATAAGTCCGCAGGGTGTCGAAATGGTCGTTTCCGTCCGTGTCCTTAAGCTCCGTAAACCACCCGAAATGGTTCAGGCCGAAATACCTGGCCCGCAGCTTTTCCTGGGGCACGCCCAGAATCTTGGCGTAGCTCTTCATCAGGGAAAAGGGCTGGTCACAGAGATTTAAAATCCGCCCGTCCTCCGGGAACATCTTGTCCAGCCCCAGGGCCACGATAGCCGCCGGGTTGGTGTAATTTAAAATCCAGGTGTCCTTCGAGTAGGATCGCACCTTCTCCACCATGTGCTTCATTGCTCCCAGCGAGCGCATTCCGTAGGCAAATCCGCCCGGCCCGCAGGTCTCCTGGCCCACCAGCCCATAGCGCAGCGGAATCTTCTCGTCCAGAGACCGCATGACAGTCTTGCCCACCCGCATCTGGCAGAACACAAAATCCGTCTCCCGGTAAGCCTCGTCCTCGTCCGTGGTGAACACCACCTCGCACTCCGGGTAAAAACATTTCAGCACCAGCCGGTCGTAATCCTCCATCAAACCCATGCGCTCGTTGTCAATATCATAGAAAATGATCTTGGAGAGCGGAAAACGCTCCTTATAGTTGACCAACGTCCCCACCAGGGCCGGCACCCGCGCGCTCCCCGCGCCTGCGATTGTAATAATATGCGATTCTCTCATCCGATACTCCCTCTTTTCCGTTTAAGTCAGAGCCCGCCCATAGCGGGCAAATTTAAAAAGAGGATGCGCCGTTCCGCCGCCGCATCCCCCGCTAATCAGCCAATACTCCCCTGCGGCTGTTCTAAAATTTCACGATATCCGCCTCGCCCCGGACAACCGCGCCGGTTTTCAGCAGCGTTACCGCCTCGCCGTTCACAAATACCACCGGCGATACCAGCGATTTCCCGCTCTGCCTCACCAGGCCCAGATCCACCGTCACCAGCGTCTGGCCCGCTTTCACCTTATCTCCGGCCTGAACCTTTACGTCGAAGCCCCGGCCTTCCATCTGGACCGTGTCCATGCCGATGTGGATCAGGCACTCCAGGCCGTCCGCCCGCTTTAAGCCGTAGGCGTGGCCGGTGGGAAACGCCGCTGTGACCTCCCCGTCAAAGGGCGCCGCCACCTGGCCGTCGGTCAGGTCCACCGCGAACCCGTCGCCCAGCATTTTCGAGGAAAACGCCGGGTCCGGCACCTCGGTGACCGGCATGAGCCTGCCGCCCATGGGGGATACAAAATCTACTTTTTTACGTCCAAACAGTCCCATTGTGATCGTTCCTCCAATTCTATCTTCCAGTTATCGCGGGTGGCTCCCCGGGCGCCCCGGCCTAAAATCTTCCCGGAACACGTGCAGTCCGCCCCGGTAACATTCCGGCCACAACCTCCGCCCCGGTAACATTCCGGCCACAACCTCCGCCCCGGAAACGTTCCGGCCACAGCCTCCGCCCGGGCGGTCCGGCTCCCGCCGGTTCAGCCCAAAGTTTCCCCGGAACGCGGATGGCCCGGCCCACGCCAGCCCACCCCTGCGTCTCACGACCTCTTATTCAATCCGCGCCCTAAGCTCCCCTGCCGCCGCCTTAGCCTTCCCGGCCATATCCGCCGCAATCTCGCTGCAAAGCCCGGTATAGCTCGCCGGATCGATCATGCTGCGCAATTCCTCCTCCGAGAACATAGCGGTAATCCCGTCGTCCTCCAACAGCACGCTCAGATAATCCCGGCCCTCCAGCTCCACCTTCATTGCCTTATCGTACATCAATTCATGTGCTTTATCCTTGCCAAGCTTGGCGGCCACGTTCATCATCACATACTCGCTGTTGTCCAGCCCCCGGTTCAGATTCACGTTCTGTAACATCCGATCCCGGTTTACATGCAGGGTCCGGGTCAGCTCCTCCCCGCGGATCAGCACCTCGGTGGCCAGCTCCAGCCCTTCCTCCATCAGCCCGTCAAAAAGCATGTAGGAGCTGCTGTCCCCCTCGAACATCCGCACCGCGGAGTAAAGCCCGGTGGTGGACAGGGAGTACAGCTTCTGGGAGTTGGCGATAATGCCCTTGGCCAGCTTGGGATTGATCTTCTGGGGCATGGTGGAACTGCCGATGGTGCCCGGCGTAAAGGACTCGCTGACCTCGGAAAACTCCTCGATGCCGGTGTAATAGACCTCCTCCGCCATCTTGTGCAGCGTATTGCACAGCAGGGACAGGTTCATCAAATACTCCACCTTCATCTGGCTCATATTGCGGCTGGGAACGTCCATGGGCCTCATGCCCAGCGTTTCCGCCACCCGCTCCTGGATTCTGCGGCCGGGCCGGCCGGTGGCGTTGAATCCGCCCACCGCGCCGCCCATCATAGCCACGAACACCCGCTTCTCGCATTCCTCCAGCCGCTCCAAGCTGTTTAACAGCTCGCTGATATACACGGACACCTTGTAGCCGTAGGTAATGGGAATGGCGTGCTTTCCGTGGGTCCGCCCGGCCATCACCGTGTCCGCGTTGTCCCCGGCCAGGGTTCCCAGATTGTCCAGAATGTCCGCAATAAAGCTCTTGAACACCCGGTTGACTTCTTTTGTAATATAGAGCTGGGAGGTCTGCTGGATATTCTGGGTGGTAACGCCGTAGTGCACGTATTTTGCGCCCTCCCCGCGGCAGGCCTTCACCAGCACCTTCACGAATGGCACGAAACCGTGGCCCACCCTGGCCTTGATACGATCCATCTCTTCCAGGTCCAGATCCTCAAAGCGGACGGAGGCGATATCCTCTGCTGCCTCCCGGGGAATGAATCCCTCCTCCGCCTGGGCCAGGGCCAGAGCGGCCTCCACCTTCAGCCAGGTCCGGTACTTTTCCGTCTCACTGAGCAGCGCCTTGATCCCCCGGTCGTCCAGTTTACTTTTCGAATCATATAAAGCTCGCATTGTTCACCTCTTATTTTTTCAAAGAATCGTCCACTGCGTGGCGGACAAATTCCACATGGGGGCCGAATACCACATGGATGTGGTTGGCGGACGGGAAGAAAATACCCGCGCAGCCCGAATCCTTGATCTTGATCTGATCCACCTTATTCGGATCCTTCAAATCCACGCGCAGACGGGAGATACAGTTCTCCACGTTGACGATATTTTCCTTGCCGCCCAGGCCCTCGATCACGATGGCCGCGATGGCGGGCCAGTTCTTTTCCTTGAGCAGCACGCTGGCGGATTCCTCAATCTCAAAGGCTTCCCGTCCCGGCGTCTCCAGATTGAATTTTACTATAAACCACTTAAATACGAAATAGAAAACTACAAAATTGATGATTCCCAGGATCACAAGGCTGATCCACTGGGTGTCCTCATACAGCAGTCCGAAAATGCCGAAGTCGAAAATCGTTCCGCGGATATATCCGATACAGATGTTTAACATCTGGTAAGGGATCGCGCCGATGCCGCACATCACGCAGTACAGGATAAACAGCGGCGGTGAAATGAACAGGAAAGAGAATTCCAGCGGCTCGGTAATGTTGCCCAGAAACGCGGTCAGGCAGCAGGTCAGGATCACGCCCTTGGCGATCTTGCGGTTCTTCAGGAACGAAGTGTGGTACATGGCCAGGCCGATGGCCGGCACCCGGAACAAAGTGGTCAGCATCTGCGCGCCGCCCAGGTAGCTGGTCAGAGTGGGCATAAGCTGCTTCCAGTATTCACTGGTGGGCCCTAAGTTGAACAGAATCTCGTTGGTTGCATTTAAGATACCCACATACTCGGTTCCGTTGATCATGTAAGTGCCGCCCGCCTCGGTAAAACGCACCAGGGAAGCCAGAACATGGTGCAGGCCGAAGGGAATCAGCGCCCGATTCAGGGTGTAGTAGACGGCATTTCCCACGTAAGGCGCGGTGAAAATGAAGGAGATACTGATCAGGAAGCTGGTCAGCACGTTCCAGATCACCGGGATCACCAGGCCGATGGGGATCATGCAGACAAAGGTGATAATCGGGATGGACTTCTTGCCGCCGAAAAAGGCAAATGCCAGGGGCAGCTCCAGCCGGTAGAACCGGTCCGCCACCTTGGCGGCCACCAGGCCGGAGATCAAACCGCCCAGGGCCTCAATTTTCAGGGTCTGGATGCCCAGCACCGTACCCTGGCCCACCTGGGCCGCCACAGCCGCGTCCGCCATGGTGCCGGTTGCTTTCAGGTAAACGCTCATGACCACGTTCAGGGTCAGATAACCCACCGCTGAGGAGAACACGGCGATGCCCTTCTCATTTTTCGCCATACCCTGGGCCACGCCCATTGCGAACAGCAGCGGAATGTTGTTGAACACGATGCTGGTGATGGTCTGTAAGCTCGATAAAACCAGTTTGAGAATCTCATTTCCCAAAAACGGGAACTTTTCAATCATGTAGGACTGTCCCATTGCACTGCAGATACCCATTACCATTCCAATCGGCGCCAGCAGCGCGATAGGCAGCAGCAGGGAGCGGCCGAAGGTCTGGATACTATCCTTCCAGCTTGACTTTTTTGTACTCATATGTTTCCCTCTCTCACGTAAATATGTAGTTTTAATAGTTTTGATCTAAAGGCGCCTTATGAACTGGCTTTATTATCGCAGATTGGAATGGTTGCTTCAAGGCAAAAAAAGTACAAGTTATTGTTGCGTTTAGTTGCCCCTATTTCGATCAGATGAAAACAGACAAAAACGGCCATCGGTGCCGTCCGAACAAATCGGTTGGCGCCAATGGCCGCTGCGTTACTCCCCTTAGCCCTCTCTTATAAAATTTCTCCGTTGGAAGCGATCACCTGTTGATACCACGCAAAGGAATCCTTTTTGCTCCGGTTTCCCGTACCGTTTCCATCGTCGTCCAGGTCCACGTATACGATCCCGTACCGCTTGGACATCTGACCTGTGCCGTTGCTGACAATATCGATGGGGCCCCACATGGTGTATCCGCGCAGGTCCACACCGTCCTTCACCGCCTCCCTCATGGCTTTGATATGGGCGGACATATAGTCGATGCGGTAGCTGTCGTGAATCCGGCCGTCCGCTTCCACCGTATCCCGCGCGCCCAGTCCATTTTCCACCACAAACAGCGGGAGCTGATAGCGGTCATACAGCTCGTTCAACGCCAGACGCAGGCCGTCCGGGTCCACCGTCCATCCCCAATCCGTCTTGGGCAGATAGGGATTCACCAGCCCTTCCAGCGTGTCCGTGGTCTTCTCCGCCGGTTCCTCATAATCCGCGGACACAACTCTGGATCGGTAATAGCTGAACGTAATAAAGTCAATGGGATAGGCCCTTATAATCTCCTCGTCCCCCCGCTCCATGGCGATTTGAATACCGTTCTCCTCAAAATATCTCCATATATAAGCGGGATAATACCCTCTCGCCTGCACATCCGAGAAGAAATATTCCTTCCGCTTCGCCGCCTCCGCGGCCTTCACGTCCTCCACCTTGCAGGTATAGGGGTAAACGGTTTTGTATGCGATCATCGCGCCCACCTGGGCGTCCGGGTCGATCTCATGGATCATTTTCGTGGCCAGGGCGCTGGCTACAAACTGGTGGTGGGCGGCCTGATACATCCGCTGTTCCAGATTTTCGCTCTCCGGGTGCAGGCCCGCCGCATCCCAGCAAATGGGTATCACCGCCGCGTTTCCGATCTCATTAAAGGTGAGCCAGAATTTCACCATCCCCTTGAACCGGGTCGCGATGGTTCTCACAAATTTCAGATAGAAATCAATGAATTTCCGGTTATCCCAGCCGCCGTACTTGTCCACCAGATTCAGGGGAGTCTCATAGTGGGAAATGGTGATCATCATGGTCATCCCGTTCTTTTTTGCCTCGCGGAACAAGTCCTCATAGTATTGCAGCCCCTTCTCGTTGGGAACGTCCTCTTCCCCTGTGGGGAAAATGCGGGTCCAGTTGATCGAGGTCCTGAAAATGTTAAAACCGGCCTCGCCAAACAGCGCCAAATCCTCTTTGTAGCGGTGGTAAAAATCAATAGCCCGGTGCGTGGGGTAGTAATCCGCATCCCGGCGCAGACCGCCAAAGAACCCCCTCGCCTTGATATCCGCCGTGGAGGGCAGCTTCCCGTCCTCCAGATACGCGCCCTCCGCCTGATTCGCGGCGATCGCGCCTCCCCAGTAAAAACCTTCTGGAAATCCGTTTCTCATCGTATTCATATTATGTCCGCAGCCCTTTAAAAAACGGCCACTACGCTCCTTCCTTTTCTCGCATTACCTTCTGTTACAAATTTCATGGTATGACCGTTCGTATTGGTAAAAATCATCATGGTCATGGGATTGTACCCCTGGCCGAGGATCAATTCCCGGTCGAAACGGACAATCTCCATCCCCTTTTTTACCGGCGTCCCCACCTTCAGCTTCGACGCGAACCCACGGCCGTTTAAAGCCACCGTGTCCAGACCGATGTGGACCAGAATTTCAATCCCGTTATCCATGGTCAGGCCGAAGGCGTGCAGCGTGGGAAACAGCATGGACAGCACCCCGTCCGCCGGAGCCACCACCTGGCTGCCGCTCACATCGATGGCTACGCCGTCCCCCATCATTTTCTGGGAAAATACCGGGTCCGGCACCTGTTCTATGGGCAGCAGCACCCCGTCCGCCACCGCTACGATTTCATTGGCGGCCCCATCGGCTTCTCTGTTAAAAATACGTCCTAAAAATCCCATCTTGTCACTCTTTCCAAATGTTGTCAATGATCCTGGTCCGAAATTAAAGTTTGGATTCCGGCACATCCTCAAATCCCATCACCAGGGTGGAGGCCACGGAGACCACAAAGGTCACGGCGATGGCGACCACGATGGCCAGCATGGTATCCATGAAAATCGGAACCGCCAGGATGCTGGAATATCCCAGCGTGTAGGCCTTTGCCCCCAGGATTCCCGCTGTGCAGCCGCCCGCCAGGCCGCCGATCACCACCGCGTAGAGCGGTTTTTTCAGCCGCAGGTTGATGCCGTAGATCGCAGGCTCCGACACGCCCGACACGATGGCGCCGATGGCCGCCGCCACTGCATCCGACTTCAGCTGTTTATTTTTCGTCCGCAGCGCAACGCCGATGCAGGCCCCGCCTTCCGCTATGTTATGTAAAATCCACGAGGGCCGGAAAAAGTTGTCGTACCCCACATTGGAGAGCAGTTCCGTCATGGGAGCCACGAACAGCATGTTCATGCCGCCCATCACGATAAAGGGCCATACCGCCGCCAGCAGTCCAACCGCGATGCCTCCCGTCACGCCGTAGACGGACACGAACAGCTTTACAACATAGTTACCCACAATGGTTCCCAGGGGCGCCAGCACCACCATGACGATGGGAAGGGCGGCGGCCAGGGTGCACAGCGGCGCAAATACCGACCGGAGCACCGCCGGAATTACCTTATAGAAGAATTTTTCCAGGTACGCCAGCAGGATCGCCGAGAAAATAGCCGGGAGCAGCGTATTGGAATACTTGACCAGGATCACCGGCAGGCCGAAAATGGACATTGCCTGCTCGCCTCCCACCAGTGCCACAAAATCAGGGTTGAGCAGCATACACGCCATGGCGATCGCAAAGGCCGGATTGCTTTTCAGCGTGCGGGCCGCACCGTATGCGATCAGCACCGGCATGAAATAGAAGGGAGTGTTTCCCAGGAAATTGAACATCATGTACGTGTTTCCGGCTGCCGCGTCCGGGAAGAAATAGGACACCAGACTCAACATGACCTTCAGCATACCGGCCCCGTAAAGCACTGTGATAAACGGCGTCAGCGAGGCGGACAAAAACTGCGTGACCTTCCCCACATAGAATCCGAACCCCTTCTTGCTTCCCGCAAGCTGGAAATCCTCGGTGTGAGTCTCGTCCACCGCGTCCTCCGTCTCCACCTGGTACTCTTTGGTAATTTTCTCAAACACCGGGAACAGATTCGCCCCCAGAATCACCTGGTACTGGCCCGAGCCGATCACCACTCCCAGCACCCCGTCCAGCGCCTTGATTCCCTCCGTGTCCGCCAGCTCCACATTTTTCAGTATAAAACGCAGCCGTGTCACACAGTGGGTTACAATCGATACGTTCTCTTCACCGCCAACCTTTTCCATGATGGCTCTGGTCAATTTTTCAACTTGAACTGCCATTTGATTAACCTCCTGATCATTTTCTTTTTTATCATACTCAAGGCCCGGACAATCCCGCGCGTCGATTGCGCCGCACCCGTCTGTCTAGTTTGTTTTTTCCGATGTAAGATTTACAATGTGATAAATCAGGAATCCCTGCTCCGCCTCGGAGATGGAGACCCCGAAGGCCTCCTCCAGATGCGCCTTGATCCTGCGGACGCATGCGGCGGCTTCGGGGAATCTTAACCGGGTGATTTTGAACATAAAATCGTCCCGCTCCGACTTGCTGCGCTTTTCCAACAGATTTTTCGCCAAAAACTGCAAATGCCGCACAAACCGGCTGTAGGCCAGGGATTCCTCGTCGAACCGGCACTCGCTGCATTCCTGCACGATGTTCAGGATATCCTGGATCATTCTTGTGGCCTTTACCGTATTTTCCAGATTCTGGTTCATCGAGGCGTTGACAATGTGCAGTGTGATCGTCCCGATCTCATCCTCGGATATATCCAGTCCCAGATGCTTTTTGATAATATCCGCAGCCTTTTCCGCCAGTTTAAATTCTTTTTTGTAAAATTGTTTGATCTCAATGAGGAACGGATTTCCGAGGATCACGCCCTTTTTCTCCCGTTCCAGGGACATGCTGATATGGTCTGTCAGCGTAATATAAATGTTTTCGCTCAGTTTTAAATCCGATTCGCTGCGGATCATTTCCACAATCTCTTCCGATATACTCAGGTAAATAGAAGGCATGTCCTTGATCAGCTGCTCCAGCTTTGTCATAACCCTGGGATTTTGCAGGGTGAAACATTTTTCAACCCTGGTTTCATCCACCAAATCGCCTGCGTGTTTTTGGAAAACCAAGCCTTTTCCAATGACAATCATTTCTTTTCCGTCATCCCCCCGGACAACCGCAACGTTGTTGTTATAAATCCTGATGATTTCCATCCCCTCGGCTCCTTTCTTTCAAAATCCGACCCACCCGCTTTTTTCCACAATAATGGCCGCAAGCTACGCCCGCGGCCCATTGTAACCAACAAAAAGCAGGCACAACCAGGACCCGCGCGCTTTCACTCTAAAACGCGTCATAGATCTTGGTTATGCCTGCCTAAGCAGTAACATTCCTCGTTTCTGTCTTTTATTTTATCTATTTTTAAGCATTTGTCAATATGTTTTTTATTTTTTCCAGAAAAAATATATTTATTTTCACTATTTTCTCCCCCTTCCGCAACTGTTCACTGGCAAATTCATCCAATCACACAGCATGTTTCCGATGCAATTTATATATCTTGTGATTGTCTTTTCCGGCCTCTGCCCCTATAATAAAGACAATTTACAAGGATACCGCAAAAGGAGGACACCCCAATGGGTCTCAGCTACGACGATCTAAGCCTTCTCCGCTTCATCCAGAAGCGCCAGAGCATCCCGCTGCACAAAGTGGCGATGCAGTTCGAAAAAAATGAAATTTCCATCCGCCGGGCCATCGAGCAGATCAACCTCTACTCTGCGGCCCCCATGATTGAGATCAAAAAGGGCTGGTGCTTAAGCCGGGTGAACTACAAGGAATTTGTGGACTTTATCAAGGGCATCAGCATGGAGGACTACGCCAGCTCCTGGGCGGAGCGGATCCGGGTGGTGATCGTCACTATTTTCTTCCAGGGATATGTGAACGCCTCCTCCCTGTACGAGAGCTGGGGCCTGTCTCTGACCACGAAAAAGCAGGACACGGCCAATTTGCGGCGGCTGCTCTCCGACCACGGCCTGCAGCTGGTGACTCTGAAGAAAAAAGGGCTGTCCATCGAGGGGGACGAGCTGCAGCTTCGGTTTCTGGTCATCGACATTCTCCACCCCCTGCTGGAATTTACGGACGAGAACCGCATCGAGGCCCGCTTCGCCAACACACCTCTGGAGAAGCAGAGCTACGACCAGGCCGCGGACTGCCTGCAAAAGACCTCCGGCAGCGCGGTGGAACAGCTGAACGCCTTTCTGGCGGACGCCGGGCTGTCCTTAAACTACCCGTCCAAGAAGTTTCTGCTGTTGTTCATCTGCCTCATGCAGAGCCGCCCCATCGACGAGTCCATGCAGCTCTCCTACCGCCTGCCCCTGGCCCCGCTCAACATGCATTTCTCGGACAATCCCCGGGAGAACCGGCTCTACAACGTGGCCTTAAGCATGCTCAATTTCTCCCGCAGCCTGGAATTTCCCTTTGACGGACGGCTGTGGCAGACCACGGAGCAGTTTGCCGAGCAGGTGGTGGCCAGCCTGCCCGAGCCATTTTCCATCCGGGAAGAATTTCTGGACGAGCTGTACAGCTATTTTTACCGCGAGATCACGCTCAGCCACTTCCACTGCACCTTCGTGGACAAGACCGTGGAAAATACCCGGGAACAGTTTTTGAACCTCTACCAGATCATCCAGAAGTACGGGGTGTATTTCAAGGCCGCCTACAACTTCTCGTTCATGGACGAGCATTTCTCCACCCTGACGCTTCTGGTGCAGAAGCACGTCCTGCGAAACCGCATCGTGGACCGCCACCGCAAAAAAATCGTGGTGGTCACCAGCATCAACTTCGAGCGGGTCAGCTTCTTCCTGGAGCAGATCCGGGAGTACGTGGCCCTGGAGTGGAAGGGAACCTTCAACATCAACGAGATCCACCGGCTGGAGGAACTGGAGTACGACTGCATTTTCTGCTTCTCCTCCCGCATCTACAACATTTTAAGCGCCCAGAACCTGCCGGTGATCCGCCTGAACTTCTTTGTGAGCCAGGAGGACATCGACCGCCTGCTGGCCCGGGGCTTCTCCACCTTGAAGCACCGGTTCCTGGCTTCCAGCTTTGTGCTGGAGCTGGCGGGGAAAAGCGAGCGGGAGATCGTGGAATATTTGAAGGAGCAGTATGGGGATTATTTCGTGTAACCGCAAAACAAAGCGTCAAAAAACCGCCGCAGGAGGCCCTTCAGTGTCAACCCGCACTGTCCCCGTCTCCCGCGGCGGTTTTTAATCCTCAATCCACAGCGATCCGCCAAAAATCAGAAGTTATCCCCATTCCAGCCCCAGTCCGGTGTGGACGAGTATTTCACGTAAATCCGGTCCGGCTTTAACCCCAGTTCCTCCGCCAGCAGCGCGCTGACCTTCCCGGTCAAAGCCCGGTAAGCGTCGGCGTCGGCTCCGCCGTACACGGACACGTCTACCAGGGCGGCCGGCTCATCCGTGCCCTTGAACCACAGATGGCACTCCGGCTCCAGCCCCACCATCAGCCAGTTCTCCGTCTTTCCGGGCAGGGCGGTGATATCCCGTCCCAGCGCGGATTTGATAGCCTTTTCCTTGTCGGAACCGACCGGTACATTTGTCTTGACATTGATAAACGGCATAATAAACTCTCCTCTCATTTCTCAGCCCATCCGGCTGCCTGTGATGTTCTTCGTTTCCAACCCCCGGCCCTGTCAGGGCGCGTCGTAGTCCACCTTAAAGGAAAACTTATCGCCCCTGATATAGCATTTCCCATATTCCACCACCTGATCCCGGCTGTTGGTGCTGGTATACCGCACCAGAAACACGTTCCGGTTGTCCTCCGTGTCCAGAATCCGGGCCTCCTGGGTACCGATCCTGGTGATATCCAGGGTCTGGAAACCGCTTTTCAGCTCCACGTTCAACAGATGGAACGCCTCCCTGAGGCTGAACACCGACAGGTCCACGCCGTCCAGCCGCGGAGCCGCAGCCTGTGGAATGTAAATTTCTTCCAGAGAAACCGGCTCCCCGTCCGCGCTGCACAGACGCCGGATATAGTACACCGGGTCCCCGGGATCGATGCCGAAAATGCTGGCGTACTTAACCCCGGCAGGCCGCACCTTGCGGGCCAGAATCTTTTTGCCGGACTTGCGCCTGCTCTCCTGGAGCGTGCTGGTAAATCCCTTCAATTCGCCCACGTCCTGCTCGATCTTGCCTCCGGTCACGTAGACGCCTTTACCCTGGACCCGCTTCAGCAGGCCCTCCTTCACCAAAATGTCCACCGCGCTGCGCACCGTCAGGCGGTTGATCTCAAACTCCGCCGCCAGCTCGTTCTCCGACGGGATGCTGCCGCCGGGCTGATAAATCCCTTCCGCGATCCTGCTGCGGATCAGCTCGCGCATCTGCAGGTACACCGGGCTTCTGTAATCCACTGTATTCGTATGATCCGCCATCTCTCTACCGCCTCCCCTGGGAAATCCCTAACTCATAGAACTGGAAAACTGCACCCGCTCCGGCCGCACCGTCACCCGAGCGTACTCCGTGGGTTCGTCCGCGCCGTCCAAGGCCAGGCCCTCGATGTAGAACAGGGCCGCGCCGGGCTGAGTCTGCAAAAGCTGGGCCTCCTCCTCCGTTGCGTAGGTGATCCGCAGGCTCTCGCTGCCCTTTCGGATCGCCGTCCCGTACTGCTCCCGCAGCACTGTGTACAGGGATTCCTTTGAAAAATCGTGGTCCATCAGCCCGGGAAAACGGTCCTCGGACAGATAGCTGGTATCCAGCATGAACGGTTCCCCGTCGATGAAACGCACCCGCCGCAGGCGGTATACCGGCTTCCCGATCAACAGGTGCAGGTTAGCCCCGATGAGCTTCCCCGCCCCCACCACCTCGAAGGAATTGACCTTGCTGGTAAACACATGTCCTGCCAGCTCCACCGTCCGTTTAAAGGGAATGTAGGTCTGAAGCGGACGCCGTATCTTCGGCTCCGCCACAAAGGTGCCCACACTGGCCTTGCTGTAGAGCAGCCCCTCGTCCGTCAGCTGGCGGATCGCGCAGCGCAGAGCCGTGCGGCTCACATTCAGCGCCTGGCACAGCTCCCGCTCGCTGGGAAGGCACTGGCCCGGGCCAACCTGTTGCTCCAAAAGATAACACTCCAGACGCTCCACTACCTCGCCCCGTTCTGTCCTCATCCGATCCCCCTCTTTCCGCATGTCCACGCTGTTTTCTGCTGAATCTCATTGCTGAATCTAATTATAATCTCGCCTGCGAGGGGCCGTCAATTCCTATTTTTAGAAAAAATTGGACGGCGGAGGCGGTTTGGCGGTTTCCGGGAGGCCACTGAGCGACTGCCAGGCGGCTGCCAGAAGGATGTCGGAGGATTTGGTATTTATCTTATCACCATTTTTGCGTTTTTTCAACTATGCATTTATGGATATAATCGGAAATTATTTTCCATTTTTTTGTGATTAATTGCTAAATTCAGCGATGACGAATTAGCACTATTCCCAAATTGGTATTTAACTATTGATTATTATATACTTTGTGTGTTATATTTCCATTAACCGGTATTTATCTTTTTTATGTTGTCGACAAACAAAAAAGACGAACCAATCAGTCAATCGCATACGGAATAGGAGGATCAATCAAATATGGCGGAAAACAATACTTACAAATTGAAATTGTTCCAGGACGAGACCGCCCGCGGGCTTGCGCGCCTGTACGAAGCGGGTTATCTCCCCAACGACAGCATGGGAGAAGTCAGCCTGCGGGACGCGGAGTCCGGTTTGGTATTTATCTCAATCAAGCCAGGCACATTTTACATCGCAGATCCATCGGAGTACCACGGCAGCGACATCGCCGTCACCACCCTTGACGGCGAGCCGGTCACCACAGTGACGCCGCCCAGCGAGCGCCTGGCCTTACATCTGGCCGTGTACAAGGCCCGCCCGGACGTACACGCCATTCTCCACACCTATCCCGTGTGGTCCTCCCTGTTCTCCGAGCGCGGCGAGTCCATTCCCTACGTGCTGGCCGAGCAGATTGAAGCCAGCACCGCGGTGGAGTGCGTGACCGCAGAGCCGTCCATGGACGAAGCCTATTTCGGCGAGGTCATCCGTCATCTGAAGCAGGAAAAATACGTCCTGCTCCACAATTTCGGCTCCCTCGCGGTGGGCGACAATATGGACAACGCCTTCAACTATCTCGCCTGGATGGAATCCGTCACCCGCAAGATCACACTGGCCTCCATGATCGGAGAGCTTCACACAATCGGCTGAGCGCCGTCTGCGCTTAAAGGAGGAATCTGAATGGATAACTATAACATTTACCAGGACTATGACCAGATCCTGTTCAAGAACGAAGTCGCCAGGGGGACCCGCCAGCTGAATATCATGGGTTACTCCCCGTCCGGCGAATCCGGCGACACCAGCGTCCGCGACTTAAAAACCGGCCTGATCTATGTGTCCGGCAGCCCTTCCTGGTGCTTCCAGAAAAATCTCCAGGACGCCCGGGGCTGGGAGCGCTTCATCACCAACACCGATGAGGAAGTGTTCGTACCCTGGAGCGAACCCACCTGCGAGTGGTATATGCACGTGGCCATTTACCGCAAGCGCCCGGACATCGGCGCCATCGTCCACACCCACAGCGAATGGGCCTCTGTGTTCGCCATCTGCCGCATGGACGTTCCCCTGGACCTGATCGGCGAAGGGCTCACCGGCGTGATCCCCTGCGCGGCCTACGCGGACGCGGGAACCCACGACGTGGCCGAAAACACAGCCGACGCCCTGCTGCACTCGGACTGCTGCATCATGGGCAACCACGGCGCAGTATGCGTTGGCCGCACTCTGGACGAAGCCTTCGCCAAGGTCGCCTGGATGGAACAGGCCGCCCAGAAAGCCTATTATGCGCTGCTGACCCGGAAAATGCGGTAGTACGGCGCAGCCCAGGCCCCTGTGCACAGAGCGCCCGCTCCATGCGCAGGAGCTTACAATATACCGCGCTTGAAAGGACACGAAACATGATTGACAAGAATTTGATTGTCATGCTGACCTGGCATGACGTGACTGTTGCCAACGCAAAGGAACTTTTTCTGGAGTGCCGCGGCGCTGCGGCGACCCACTGGGGCTTTAAGATCGAGGGAACCACACCGGAAAGCATGGCGGAACTGATCGGCCTCATGAAACAGGCCGGAAAGCGCACCTACATAGAAGTGCTGGCCATCGACGAACCCACCTGCCTAAAATCCGCCCAGCTCTGCGCCCAGTGCGGCGCGGACCATCTCTTAGGCACGCTGTACTATGAGAGCGTGCACCGTGTCTGCAAGGAGGCCGGAATCGCCTACTCCCCCTTCGTGGCCCTGGACCCCGACACACGCCTGCGCGCCCCCATCGGCCAGGTGGTGGAGGCGGTAAAGGAAGCCGAGGCCAAAGGCGTGGACGGCATCAACCTGTCCGCCTTCCGCTATCTCGGGGGCGCCCCTGAGGAGCTGCTGGCCGCAGTGTCCGGCGCAGTGGAGAAGCCCTTTTCCATCGCGGGCAGCGTAAACAGCTTTGAGCGAATCGACTACCTGAAAACCCTTCCCATGCTGGGAGCCTTTACCATCGGCGGGGCGTTTTTTGAGAATCAGTTCGGCGGAAGCTTTGCGGAACAGATCGATAAGGTGTGCGCCTATTTGAAGAATTAGAAATGGCGCGCAGGACGGGCGCAGCGGCAAACGATGCGCCCGGAGCAGCAAACCGCGCCGTTTTAACGGCGCCCAAGTATAGCAAACCACACCATGTCCAACGGCCGCAGCGTCCAAAACCGCTGCGGCCGTTTTTATTGAATGTAATGGGTCGCTGGCGCAGCCTGCGGGCGATTGTTTTCCTCTCCCCCTTTTTTCGTCCCATCCCCGACGCCCTCCCCTCCTCAGACAATCACCCCGTCCCGCACAGTAATCACCCGGCTGCTCCGCCCCGCCGCTTCCGGGGAGTGGGTGACCATGAGAATGGTCTGCCCCTGATCCCGGTTGATCTCCCCCAGCAGATTCATGATCTCCTCCCCGGTCCTGCTGTCCAGATTTCCCGTCGGCTCGTCGGCAAAGAGAATTTCCGGGTTTCCGATCAGCGCGCGGGCGATGGCCACCCGCTGCTGCTGCCCGCCCGACAGTTCGCGGGGTTTGTGCCTCCGCCGGTGGGACAGGCCCACAATCTCCAGAATCCGGTCCAGCCTCTGCCTGCAATTTCCCGCCTTCTGCCCGTCCAAAAGCAGCGGGAGCAGCACATTTTCCTCCACATCCAGGTTGGGGATCAGGTTGTAAAACTGGAACACAAATCCGATCTTCTGCCGCCTCATGCGGCTCATCTGCTCGTCCCTCAGCCGGGAAATATCCACACCATTATGCAGCACCTGCCCGCCGGTGGGAACGTCCAGCCCGCCGAGAATGTAGAGCAGCGTGCTTTTCCCGGAACCGGACGGCCCCATGATGGACACAAATTCCCCCTGGTCTATTTTCAGCGACACGCCCTTTAACACCCGCGTATCTGTCCCTCCATTTTGGAAATCTTTTACAATCTTCCGTCCCTCCACGGCCACACGGCCGGTCTTCTGTTTCATCCCGTTCCCTCCTCATTCAAACTTGATTTCTTCCACCAGCTTCATACGCCTGCACTTAACGATCGGAACCGCAGAGCCAAGCAGGGTCACCGCGATCCCCATGATTCCGGCCCTGCAGAATACGGCGGCGTTCAGCTCCGGCGCCATCTGAATTTTCGGACCCGCCACCAGGAAAATCGTGCCGATCTCCAGCCAGGAGACGAACACCGCAACTGCTGCTCCGATCAGACCCGAGGAAAATGCCTCCGCCAGCGCCATCACCGCGTGCTGGCGGTTGCTGAGGCCCACGGATTTGTACATGGCGGTCACGCGCCTCTTCTGCATATAATTGATGAGCAGATTGTTGGTCACCCCCACCCCAGCCATCAGCAGAATAAAATAGATCATGCTGTGCATGGGCCGCAGGAACGCCCCCACCGTGGACAGCGCGTCGCTGTAAAATTCCTCCACGGTCCGGCTCCAGTTCGGAGTCCCGCCGAACAGATCCCGAATCTGCACCATAACCGCCTCGGGATCGGCGGCGGTGTAAGCCAGGAACTGGTAAGCATCGGCCCCAAAATCTTCGGCCGCAAAGGATGAAGAAATCACCGCCTCCACATCGGTAGCCCGGGATTTAAAGCTTCCGCCCACCCGATACTCCCTCTGCACCGCGCCGTCAAAGAGCGCCACGACATCCCCCACATGAAATCCCGTCCGCTCCATGCAGTCCTCGCTCAGCAGCACGGTCCGCTCCCGGTCAAAAACAGCTTCCGCCCGCCCCAGCGCTCCCTTCTCCGTCTCGTGAAGCGCGAACATGGACACGTACCGTTCCAAATTGTCCGTCGCCTCCACGCGGCGGATCATCCGGCCCCCGGCCTGAATCCGGTCCTTATACACATGGAGGGGCAGCACCGTCTCAACGCCGTCCATACGCCTTACCCGCTCCACAAATTCAGGCTCCATGGTTCCGTCCGCGAACCCTTCCAGCTCCGCGCCCCGAAACACGTCGCTCACATAGGACGTGACAAAATCGCCCACAACGGAAATGGCGATCACCGCGGAGATACTGATAAAAAGCAGGGTAATATTCTGCTGTATATTCCGGTTCTCCCGCATATTACGCGCGGCCAGCGCGGCCTCATTTCCGGGCAGCGCCCCGTACAGGCGTTCCAGCCCCATGGAGAGCAGGTCCGAAAGGGGTGGAATGATCAGAATCGCCCCAGCGATCAGCCCCAGCAGAGAGCACCCCCCGGCCAGGTACAGAAGCTTTCCCGAAGCCGCCCGGGGAAGCGCCACGGAAATTCCGAACAGCGCAGCCCCCACTGCCACAACCAGACGCCGCGAAGGGGGCGCTTCCTCCACCGCGCCCGCCATCACCTCCCGCAGCGGCAGGCGGCTTACCCGCCGCACCGGAATCCAGGCGGACAGCAGCGAGACAAGGACCGCCACGGCCAGGGATACGCCGATTCCCAGCGAAGAAATCACAACCGGTATCTCAATTCCCAGACCCAAAGACGCCCCCATTCCCCGCAGAATCAATTTTAGCGCAGGCAGCCCAAGGAGAATTCCCGCCGCGCCGCCCAAGCTCCCGTAAAATACACTTTCCAGCAGAAGCATGCAGGTCACGGTCCGCCGGGTCGCGCCGATGCTGCGGAACGTGCCGATCACCGGCAGCCGGTCCAGGGTGATCACCTTGTAGCTGCTGTAAATGATAAAAACGCTCATGGTCATGGCAAAAAAGCTGATCAAAAAAAACGGCATGGTCTTCTGCCTGGCGTCCGCGGCAATCTGCGCCTGGTTTACCGTCTCCGACACCCGGTAATCCCCGGGCGGAAACACCGATTGCAGGTCCCGTTTCAACTCCTCCGTGGAAACGCCCTCTGCCGGTTCGATCAGGATTTTGCCGTACCCCTCCGGCTGTCCCAAAAGCCCGGCCGCGGTGGACAGAGGCAGCAGCGCGGTCGCGCCCCTGGTGTGGCGCAGAAAGACCGTATCGTAGGCCGCGATCCGCGCCACCTGAAACTTCACTGGATTCCCATTTATTTCCAATGTAATATCATTTCCCTCCTCAATGCCATACTTTGAAGTAAAACGGTCCGGCAGAATCACCTGATTGCCGGAAAAACCGGCGATCTCCCCGCCGTCCGCCAGCCGCGGAGGGTTGATCCGGTTTAACTGCGCCAAATCCGCCCCAATTAAATCGATACTCTCATAATATCCATTTTCGTGATAGAGCGCCTTTCCCTCCCAGATACCCGCGGCCGCGCCCACGGACGGCAGCTCTGGAATCTCCTCCCGGCTTATGGCGCCGTCCACCAAGGTCACGGCCACCGTGGCGCTGCCAGCCAGGCCCCGGGCCATTTTCCGCTGGGCGCTCTCATAGGAAACGCCGATGGAAAACGAGACGAACAGGAGGGTGGCGGAGAGCACAATGGACAGCAACATCACAGCGGTCCGCGCCTTCCGCTCTCTTACATTGGTCAGACAGTATTTCAGCATCATTTTCATAACGTCACCTGCTTCCTTTGGCTTGTTACCGCCCGCCCTCTCACATCAAAAAAGGCCGGCGGTTATCACTGCTTCCATGATAACCTGCCAACCTTAATCTCATTTTCAGACAACCTTAATTAACCTTAAGCGTGCGGAAACACGATCCGGAACACACTGCCCGCCCCGGGGGCGCTTGCGACGGAGATTGTCCCGCCGTGCAGCTCAATCATACCTTTGGCGATGGCCAGCCCCAAGCCGGTTCCCTCCGGCTTTTGCCCGGTGTTCTCCCCCCGGTAATAGCGGTCAAAGAGGTGTTCACACGCCTCCGGTCCCATTCCCGCGCCATTGTCCGCCACCTCGATCCTGAGCTCCCCATCTGAATCCCAGACCCGCAGGGTGACCTCCGTGTCCTCATTTCCGTGTACAAACGCGTTGATCACCAGATTTCGGAACGCCCGCTCAAACAGCGTCGGGTCAAACGGGTATCGCACCGACTCTTGTCCTGCCTCAAAACGGATGGTCCGCTCCTCATAATCCGGGGCGTTTAAAATGTCGATGGCCAGCTCCCTCAAAAACCGGACCACGTCCCCCTCCACGGCCCGCAGGGGCAGCATCCCATTTTCAAGCTGATATGTCAGCTTCAAATCGTCGATCAGACACTCCATATAGGAGGCATTTTTGAGCACAATCCCCGCATACTGCCGCACCTGGGCTTCATTTCCCCCTCCGTCCTCCAGCAAAACCTCCGCGTACCCCCTGATCGGGGAGAGCGGCGTTTTTAAATCGTGGGTAATGTTGGCGATCCACTCCTCCCGCATCCGGTCCGTCTGCTCCTTCAGCCGGTCGCTGGCCCGAATCTGCTCGTCCAGCCCATTGAGACTGCTGTAAAGGTCCCGGAAAACGCCCCGTTTCTGAACGGGAAGGTAACTGCGCGCGGATACGTCCCCAACGGAAATGATCACCTGCCTCATGGCCCTTGTGGTCAAAATCCCGTAGAGGAGGCCGGAAATAACCACGGTCAGAAACAGGCAGCCCAACACCGGAAGAATCACCGCCTTCCCGCCCGCAAACCGCTCCCCGTTCAAGTACATCGTGACCTTTGAAATGTTCACCGGAACATACAGAATGTAGAGATACTCCTCCCCTTCCTCCGTCACCGACCCGATAAACGCCGTGGTCTCTTCGTCCTCCCACCGTCCGTCCCGGCTAAGGCGCAGCAAATCCGCGCGCGAATAGGTCTCCCGGGCCAGCTCCGGCTTCTGGTAATTGGCGATGTCCGCGCCGGAGGAATCCAATATCTGCAATCCCACGCCGTTGTCCCGCAGCAGCCGGATCCCCTCCCGGCTCACCCGGACAGCTCCGCCGTCAAACATAATCTCCTCCCGGAACTCCCCGGCAAAGGTTTGCGGCCAGTTGCTCCTCGCAAGGGAGCCGTCCGGCCTGCGGACGGTGATCAGCAGGAACAGCAGCCCGGACGCAGCCAGAATGGCCCCGAGCATTGCCAGAAAGAAGATCAGATAAATGTGGAATACTGTGCGATAACCGGATTTTCTCATTTAGCCCGTCCTTTTTTTGAGCTTGTAGCCCAAGCCCTTAACTGTAACCAGCTGCCTGGGACTCGAGGGGGAGTCCTCGATCTTTTCCCGCAGGTGCCGGATATGGACCATAATGGTATTGTCGCAGATGGCGCTGTACGCTCCCCACACCTGCTCATAAAGCCGCTCCTTGCTGATGATTTTATCCGCATTTTCCACAAGGCAGGCCAGCAGCAGAAATTCCCGCCCCGTAAGGTCCAGTTCCCTGCCGTCCTTATAGGCCCGGCCGCTGTCCCGGTCCACCGAAATCGGACCCGCGGTCAAAAGCGTCCCGGCGGCAGCCGGCCCGGCTCCCTGGTACTGCTGGCGGCGGAGCTGGGCCTTCACGCGGAACACCACCTCCCGGGGGCTGAAGGGTTTTGTGATGTAATCGTCGCCGCCGCAGGAAAGACCGAGAATCTTATCGATATCGTCGTTTTTCGAGGACAGGAACAAAATCGAGCAATAGGAAAATTCCCGTATCTGCTTGCAGACCTCCAGCCCGTCCAGATCGGGAAGCATGATGTCCAGCACCACCGCGTCGGGCAAAAATTCCCGGCAGGCCCGGATGGCCCCGGCCCCGTCTTGCGCCCTCCTGATCTCCCGAAATCCGTCCCTGCGCAAAACCTCCTCCAGCAAATCCAAAATGTCCTTCTCGTCGTCCACCAGCAAAATCCTGCCGTCCATAACTGCCACCTGCTTTCTGCGGGCCCCGTCAATCTGTTTTGCAGCAGGCCCTTCTACACCTATTATATTGGTTTTGGGCGGAACATACAAACAAAAATATGCGCCGTAAACGCGCAGGCAGATGATTTAATGATTCTGTTCAGAAGACTTAAGAAATAAGAAAAAAATGCAGGCGACGGCTCTGTTATGATAAAAATAGAACAATGTATGTGTATTCCGTTGGAGAGGGGAGGACTCGCCATGAAGAAACGCTCGATCACTGTTTTAATAATTGCAGGCCTGCTGTCCGCATTGCTGTCCGGCTGCCAAACAGGCCCCGGCGCGGGCGGTGAGACGCCGGGAAATGCCTCGGGCGCCGGGAGCAGCGCGGTGGGGGAAATGAACGGGGCGGATGACGGGGAAAGGCCCGGCGGGGTGGACGCGGATGGAAACGCCGGGGCACCTGGCGGCACGGGCGCGGACGGAAACGCCGGGGCACCTGGCGGCACGGGCGCGGATGGAAACGCCGGGGTACCCGGCGGCACAGGCGCGGACGGAAACGCCGGGGTACCCGGCGGCACAGGCGCGGACGGAAACGCCGGGGCACCCGGCAGCTCGGACGCAGCGCTTTCCGCCCTTCCGTTCCAGTTCCTCCGCACCTACGGAATCGTCCAATCGGAATATCCGGTCTATGAGCTGGATTCCACGGTTCAGCTGGAATTCCCCCAGAAAGAAAAGACGCTTGCCCTGACGTCCGCCCTCTGCCACAAGCAGGAGCTGACCGTGAGCGCCATCCTGATCGATCCTTCCGTAGAGGCCCTTCCCCCGGGCAGCGAGCCCCCTGATGCCGGCAAATATATCACGCTCACGGACGGGCGTCTGCTCAACCCGGAGGAGAAATATCAGAGCGAGCTGTGGTCCTCGGACGAAGGTTTGTTTCTGACTGGTCCGGGGCTCCCGGAGGACGGGATCAAGCCGGTGGAATCCATGTACGGTGCCGATTCCCAGTATTTTGAGGCATACGGAAGTATGCGTTACTGCATTGAGGCGCGTTTCCAGCTTCCCGCTGCCCCAACGGATGAAAAGGCTCTGTCCGGGTATGCCCTTCGAGTCCTCGATTTCGAACAGCCCCTGGAATTTTCCCTGAAATCTACTCCTGAGTATGAAACCCTGGAGGAACTGGCGGCAGCGGAGCACGGCAGCCTGGACACCCATGACGGAATCACCATCATCAGCATGGGAGAGCAGGTGGAGGACGGGATTCTGGTCTCCTGGTATGTGTACGACGAGACGCCGGACTGTCCCTTCAGCATCCATTACGTGCCGCCGCTTCAGGAAATCGCCATGTCCACCATATCCAGCGGAGGGAACGAATATCCGATCAAGCAGATGAAGGCCAATCCCTACTGGGACAACCCGGGATTTTACAGGCTGTCGGACCTCAAATGGGACTCCCGGCGGTTCCTCTGTATGTTCGACGTTCCTGCGGACCAGCAGAATACCACGTTTCAGGTCAATATTCCGGGAATCACGTTTTCGGGTCAGGAGGAATCCACCCCCGTCACCCTGACGATCCCGGATGACTATGAGGAGCTGAACGTGGATATTCCCTGGGAAGAAGGTTCTGTGCGCATTATCGGTATCAAAAAACTGCAGGGGCCGCAGACCGTGGGGGCGACGGATGCCGCCGGGGAACTCAAGGTAGTCGATAAACCGGCTGTCTACATCTACGTGAAAGCGGTCCACGAAGACAAGGATCTGATCTTAAGAGGTCTGCTCTGCGAGAGAATGCAGTACGGCGGATGGGAACGCGGGCGGTACGACTATGACGGAAACGGCACATTAACCGGCTTCCGGGTCTTTTACAAGGAGGGCGACACGGAGGTGACGCTGAAATTCCACTTGGCGAGGTTTTATTGGGAACAGCCTTTTGTGATGGAGATTGTGCCGGAAAAATAATGAACCGATATCACAGGGATAAACTCCCGTATAAAAGAGGGGACGGCTGACAACCGTCCCCTCTTTCTGTCATCCAGCAGGGAACGCCGCGGAAAGGCGTGGCCTCCCCGTTCCCTGCGCTAACGCCCTACTTTCTTGGCAACCGCTCGCTCCCTGGACCTGCGCCCTACAGCCTTGGCAGCCGCCCCGCCTCCGGCAGTTCCATCACGCTGCGCATCACCTCCCGCTCCCGTCCCGGGCGCGCTATCCCGATGAAATTCTCCGCCTTGGCGGCCATCTGCTCCGGTGAGAGCGGATTCATGACGCTGCCCGAGGCGTCCCTGACTTCGGTCCGCAAGGTTCTGCCGTCCGCCGTCTCCACTTCCATGGCACACCCCCAATGCTTCGGATATTCCCCGGTAAATTTCTCATCCTCCTGCACTCTCACTTTGTGCAGCAGCTCCTGGATATCCGCCCGCAGCACCCGCTCCGGCGCAAATTCATCCATGGTCACCTTTCTCTCCAGAAACGCCGCCGCCACCGCGTAAGGGGTGGAAAATTTCGCGTCCAGCGGAGTCCGCGGATTCCGGCATCCCTCGCTGACCGCGCACTGGCGATAGCCAACCTGATAGGTTTTAATGAAAATACTCTCGATTTTCTCCGGCTCCACCCGGTCCCGCAGCGCCAGGGCACAGTCCACGGCGCAGTGGGCGCTTCGGCAGCAAGGGTAGGGCTTGACGTCCATGTTCAGGATTTCCCATGTCTCCCCCAACCCGGCCGAAACCCGGCTCAGATCGTGACAGTCCGACATGGCCGCCAGCAGTCCGCCGTCCCCGGCCTCCAAAATGTGTTCCGGCCCGGTCATACCCGCCCCGGCCAGAAAGGCCGCGTCCAGCCCGCAGGCCGCCGCGTGGGCCGTGTGGAGCACCTTGCAGCTGGCTCCGTCCCCCAGAAACGCCCACAGGCCCGCGCTCTGTGTTCCGGCCATCCCAAGTGCGGATACGGTCTCATCCACAGTCAGGCCCAGGAGCTTTGCCGCTGCCGCCGCGCAGCCGAATACACCGCAGGTCGCCGTGGCGTGCCAGCCCTTTTTCCGGTGGGAGGCCACGCCCAGAGCCATGCCAATCCGCGCCGTAACCTCATACCCGCAGATCGCCGCAAGCAAAAATTCCCGGCCCGTACTGCCCAGATATTCCCCACAGGCCCAGGCCGCCGGAATGATGCTGGCGCTGCCGTGGGTCTTGGAGGCGGTATGCACGTCGTCCAGCTCCAGGGTGTGGGCCAGCATGGCGTTCACCCTGGCCGCCTCCGCCATGGGCAGCAGCTGGTCCATGCCCCAGACGCTGCACGGCCCGGTCCCGGACCTCTGCCGGTAGGAATCCAGGGCGGTCCGCGCCAGACCGTCATTCACCGCCCCCATAGACACGCTCACCAGATCCAGAACCCGCAGCACCGCGGTCTGCCTCACAGATTCCGGCAGTTCCTCCCAGGTCAGGTCATGGACAAACCGCGCTAACTCTCTCAACTCAGCCATAATCGTTTTATTCCTTATAAAAATTGATCAGGCTTCCCGCCAGCAGCACCTTCTTCTCCGCCTCCGTCACGCCCTTAAGCTCCAGTTCCATTTTCCGCGTACTTCTATCGGTTCCGATCACCGTGGCCTCCACCGCGGTCTTTCCCGCCTCCACTGCGCTGCGGATGCCCGGAAGGTAGACATACTCTCCCACCGCCAGGCTGGTCTCCGGCTCAGGGCTGATAAAAGGCAGAATCCCCCAGTTCACGCAGTTGCTGCGGTAGCGCTTGGTGGCGTACTCAATGCAGATATTAGCCAGCCCGCCCAACACTTTCTGGCAGCTGGCGGCGTACTCCCGGGCGGAGCCGTCGCCGGGGCGTTTGGCGTAAAGCACGGTGCCGATTCCGGTGGTCTGCATAAGTTCCTCCACCGGCGCGTCCACGCCCGCGCACTTAAGCACCTGGTAAAATTCCGCCGCCTTCTCCCCGTCGCCGTTCAAACGGGCTTTCTCGTAAACCTGCGCGGCCTTGGCATTTCCCACATAAGCCGGGTCCTTGCGGATCAGGGTGTACTCCGAAATCTTGTAGGGATTTGAGCGGTGGGAGGCCGTCTCCCCGGAGGGAATCAGCTCGTCGGTGGTGGTCACCTCGTCACGGATCACGCTGGCCACCTTTAACAGCAGGTTTTCAGTCAGCCTGGACATCTCCGGCCAGTCCTTGATGGAGGGACCGTACACGATCTCCGTCTCCGGCTTCGCCTTTCCAAAACCGTTGTAAACAATATTTTCATAGATCTTTCCATTAAAATGGTACTCCGGAATCGCAGGTTCCACCGGGCACGTCTCCGCCGAAGTCAGGTATCCCCCGTTAAAAGCGGTGGCCGCAATGGAGCGGGAATCCATCAGTGCCACGGACGCGATCTGTCCGGTGGCCGGATTGGAGCCCTCCCGATTGGGGAAGTTGCGGGTGCTGTGGCGGATACAGAAATCGTTGTTGCCTGGGGCGTCGGAAGCGCCGAAGCAGGGGCCGCAGAATGCGGTTTTCACCCGCGCGCCGTAGCCCATCAGGTCGTTGAGCACGCCGGCCCGGTTCAGCTCGTACATAATCGGCTGGGAAGCCGGATAAATGTTGAGCGGGAAGGTTCCCAGTCCGTTGTCCAGCTTTCTGGCAATCTGATCCACGGCGCAGATATTTTCAAAGGATCCCGCCGCGCAGCCCGCGATGGCCGCCTGGTCCACCTTGATTTTCCCATCCACGATCTTGGACCTTAAGTCCAGCCGGATATCCGGGTTGTTCTCAAATACCTTCCCAGCCTCCGCCTCCACCAGTCCCAGATAATATTCCGGGTCCGCGATCACATCCGCCAGGGGATAGGCGTTGCTGGGGTGGAAGGGCAGGGCGATCATGGGCACGACGGCGTCCAGATTGACCTCCACCACACCGTCGTACAGGGCGGCATTTCCGGGCTCCATTTTCCGGTATCCTTCCGGCCGGTTATGGATCTCAAAATACTCCCTGGTGCGCTCATCCGTGGCCCAGATGGAGGACAGGCAGGCGGATTCGGTGGTCATGGTGTCAATGCCGTTGCGGAAATCCATGGACAAGGACTTTAACCCCGGGCCGACAAACTCCAACACCTTGTTTTTCACAAAATTATTCCGGAACACCTTACCGATGATGCTCAGCGCCACGTCCATTGGCCCCACCCAGGGCTTGGGGGCTCCGGTCAGAAACACCGCGATCACCTCCGGGTAATCGATCTCATAATATTTTCCCAGCATGGCCTTGGCCAGCTCCGGGCCGCCCTCGCCGATGGACAGGGAACCCTGGGTGCCGTAGCGGGTGTGGGAGTCGGACACAATGGACATATCCCCGGAATTAATGATCATTTCCCGCATGTACTGGTGAATCACCGCCTCGTGGGGCGGCACGAAAATGCCGCCGGACTTCTTGCAGGCAGATTCCGCATATTTATGCACATCCGTATTGATGGTTCCGCCCACCGCTCCCAGACAGTTGTGGCAGTTGGTGAACACGCACGGCATGGGGAACTCCTTCAGCCCGCTGGCGTAAGCAGTCTGTAAAATACCCACGTAGGTATTGTCATAGACGCCCATGGAGTCAAAGCGGATCTGTAAATGCTCCATGCTGCCGGAATGGTTGTGGTTTTCCAGAACCTTCCAGGTCAGCGTCTGCTTCCTTCCCTCTTCCGGGGGGAGCGCCGTAGAATCCACCCACAGCGCCTGCTCTGCCGCAGTTTTCTCCGCCCCGTCCGCGGATACGATGCGCTCATTATTCAAAATATAATGCTTACCTTTATGTAATGTAATCATGTTTGCCTCCTGAATCTTCTATTTATCCATAAACACCACGCACACCGGGCTTTCCGTCCCGATGACCGTGCCGCTCTCCTTCAAAGTGCCGTCCGCCTCGTCGATGTCAAAGAACTGGATCGAATCGCTGAGCTCATTGGCGGCCAGAAGCTGCCGTCCATCCGGGTCCACCGTGATAAACCGGGGCTGTTCCCCACAGGTCCTGATATTCTGTACCACGTGCATTTTCCCGTTTTCCTGGTCCAGGCTCAGCACCGTCACGCTGTCGTGCCTGCGGTTGGAAATGTAGAGGAAGCGGCCGGACGGCTCCATGTCGATGGCGCTGGCCCATCCGTCCCCGGTAAAGTCCTCGGGCAGCACGGAGACGATCTGTCTGGGGTTCAAAATCCCGTTTTCAGCGTCAAACTCATAGAGCTGGGCCGTGCTGTCCTTCTCGTTAACCCCATAACAGAACCGGTTATTGGGATGGAACACGCAGTGCCTTGGCTCCGCGCCGCTTCTGGACCTCACATGGGACACCTCCGTGATGGCGCCCGCCTCCGAATCGATGCGAAACACCGTGATCTTTCCCACGCCCTGGAGCCGTCCCTGGGAGGGAACCAGCAGCCATCGTCCGGTGCGGTCCTGTGCAACCTGATGGGGATGGGAAATGTAACCCGGCCCGCCGTTTCCGGAAATAAACTCCAATTCCTTGATCCGGTCTAAGGAGCCGTCCTCACGCACTGGAATCACAGACACGCCGCCGGTCTGAAGATTTGCCACAAAAAGCCATTTCCCCGTGTGGTCCAGCGACAGATGAACCGGATTGGTGCCGTGGGTGCCCACGGTATTTAAGTATGCCAGCGTGCCGTCCTCGGCCACCCGGCAGGCGCTCACCTGGCTTAAATCCCCGTGAACCGCGTACAGCGTTTTCCCCTGCCGGTCCAAACACAGGTAGGACGGGTTCACCATGCCTTCCAAAATCTGCACCGGCTCCCAGCCGTTTTCCGTCACACGGTATACGCTGATTCCTTTTCCCCTGGCTCCCCGCTCCTTGGTGGTGCGGCAGCCCACATATGCAAAACGATTCATAAAAATACCTCCTTTATCCCAAAAATCCCAAAACGCCAACCAACGTCAACACAAATACAATGCACACCACCGCTGCTGACAGGCCAAAAAGCTGCCCGAAAAGCTTCTGCTGGGTCTTGTCGTCGCAGCCCGTCTCCTGGGTGTAACTGGCCATAATCAGGCTGCCGCCGGTGGACAGCGGACTGATTCCGGCCACCGTGGCGCTGCACACGATTGCCACCACCATCTGCAAAACAGAAGCGCCGCCCACTTGCCCTGCGATATCCGGCACAGCGGGGATCAGGGTGGGGAATACCACACCGTTGGCGCTGGAGAACCAGGACATGATACCGCCGGTGACACCCATCAGGGGAGCCGCGGTCCTGGCGGACATGAAGGAGGCCAGGATATCCGACAGCAGATCGATACCTCCCATTTTCTGGGTAATATTCATCAGCACATTTACGCCGGAAATCAGGATCAGCACGTTCCAGGGAATCATTTTGATGGCCTTTTTCTCATCCGCAGCGCCCAGCAGCATCAGAATCAGGGAGAGCGTCAGGCAGACCAGGCCCACATCGTAGGAGAATCCCACCACCAGCACGACCATTACCAAAAGGGCTGCCAGACTGACGGACTGATGCCGGTTCAGACCGCCGGATGATTTCCCGGCCGCGGACGCTCCCGCAGAGGCTTTGCCGCGTTTTCCCGCTGCGCCGCTCGCTTCCGCCGCCGAATCTATGCCGCTGTTTTCCCCGGCGGCCGCTCTGCGGATCTTATAGCCGCCCAACGCCACGTAGGTGGCGGCGGCACAGATAAAGTTTGCGATGGAAACGCCCAGGAACACCTTCATCCCCATACCGCCGATCTCCATCTCCGCCAGCAGATCCTCCACAATGATTCCCGTCAGGGCAATGGGGGATGCGGTGCCGCCCACTGCGCCCAGGATCGCCATACTGCCCATGAGCACGGGGCTGACCTCCATCTGAACCGCCAGGGACACAGCGAAGAGCACAGTCACGGACTGCACGCTGATTGCGCCGGGTCCGGCCGCCGAGAGGCCGAAACTTACCAGATAGACGATGATGGGAACCAGAAAGGTATTTTTCCCACACAGGCTGATCAGCTTCTGGGAGACCTTTTCAAGGGTTCCGTTCTGCTGCAGCAGGCTGAAAAACAGCATGGTGCCCAACAAAGTAGCGAACAGCTTGTAGGGAAATCCCTTGTAAATGTCGCCGCTGGAAATTCCCCCGATTGTGCCCAGCACCAGGGCCAGACCCAGACATACGACTCCCACGTTCATTTTCTTTACAAATCCCAATACGATTGCCCCGACCAGACAGGCCAGCGCCAAAACCTGCAATGCCATAAGTATTTCCTCCTAAGATTATTTGATTGGCAGCGAGGGCGCCAGGCGGGCGGCACCGCGTCCGCAGTCCGCAGCCGGCTCCCCTCACCGTTTTCTCCCCCTATTCCCTGATATACACGTATCCGTCCATAATTCTGCGGGCTGTCCGGGTCACGCCGCCCTTCAGCACGTTTTCCCCATCCATCTTGACGTCCACGTCCGTGATCCCGCTGGAGTGCCCCAGACGCACCACGTCCGCGCCCTTGTCGTTCACCGCAATCTCACTGACAATAGTTCCTGCGATCCGGGCCGCCGATCCGGTTCCCACCGCAACGGTCATGGGGTATGCCTTGTGCAGTGCTCCCACTGAGACCGCCCGGACACAGATATCCATATCCTCCGCCTTCACCTGATTGCCGTCCATGTCCACGTAGTCCTGAGGGGCGGAAACGATGGAAACCTTGGGGGCGGAGGTGGATTTCGTCCTGGCTTCCTCCCAATTCTCCACAAATCCGCATTTCACGGCCGCCATGCCGCGGATGCGCTCGATATGCTCCATCACGTCCTTGTTCTGGTTCAGCTCCACCAGCTCCGTGCCCTTGATTCCCAGGTCCGAGGCCTTGATAAACACCATGGGATTGGAGCAGTCCAGCACCGTCACCTCCGCCGGACCGTAACCCGGCACGTCGAAAATCTCCTTTTTCTGCCCTGTTGGGAACAGCTTGCCCGTCCTGGAACCGGCCGGATCCTCAAAATACATATCGATGCGGGATCCGGTTCCGGGAACCCCCTTAATCACCTCGTCGCCGTGCACCATGGCGCGCCCGTTCTCCACCCGCACATGCTCCTCAATGATCTTGTTGGTATTGGTGTTGAGAATCCGCACCACGGTGATTGGCTCCACCGCGGGAACCAGGCCCTCGTCGATGGCAAACGGCCCCACCGCGGAGGAAATATTGCCGCAGTTGGCGCTTCCGTCCACCCGCGGAATCACGATATCCACTTGGCGGAAGGTGTAATTCACATCCACATCCTGGCGGTCCGAGGGGGAAATCACAGCGATTTTGCTGGTGGATGAGACGGTTCCGCCCATGCCGTCGATCTGCTTCACATCCGGCGTGCCCATCACCTTCAGGAAAATTTCATCCCACCCGCTCTTGTCCTCCGGCAGGTCCTTCTCGTGGAAAAATACGGCTTTACTGGTACCGCCGCGCATATACACACAGGGATATTTCTTCATATACATTGTAAAATTCCTCCGTTCCTCTTTTGATAATCCCAGTATAAGGCTTGATTTCCATTCTGTAAAATTGTATAATTTCATTAAATTCCATTCCAAATAGGAATGTTAAATGTCAAAGCAAGGACAAGACGGCAGATTGTACGGACTGCTGCAATTTATGAATGAAACGGGGGATCGCATTTGGACGAAAAAGATTGTGAACTCATTGAAATGTTATGGGAAACCAGGAATATCACCAAGGCGGCGGAACGGCTTTTCACCACCCAGTCCGCCCTGACGAAGCGTATCCAGAAACTGGAAGAAGAATTGGGCTGCGAGCTGTTTATCCGCTCCCGCAAGGGAGTTCTGTTCACCCCGGTGGCGGAGCGCATCCTGCCCTATGTCCGGCAGGTATCCGATTCCATGGACCGAATCCGCAGCCAGGTGGCCATTTACCGGAAGGAGGTGGCGGGCACGCTGAAGCTGGGCGTATCCATCAACTTCGCCCGTTACCGCCTGGCGGACGTGTTGAAGGGCTTCATGGACCAGTACCCCAACGTGGACATCCATGTGAGCACCATGCAGAGCACCAACCTTTACCAGAGCCTAGTCAAAAATGAGATAAGCATCGCCATTGTCCGCGGCAGCTTCAAGTGGAACGAGGGTATGGTAACGCTCTCCGAGGAGCCGGTCTGTCTGGTAACCGCCAGAGAGCACGCGGGTGAACCCTTAAACAGCTACCCTTACATCGGGCGGCACACCGACGCCGGATTCTACGACAAAATCCAGCTCTGGCGGGCGGAAAACGGCTGTCAGGAGAGCCGCACCAACCTTTGGGTGGACGACATCGGCAGTTGTCTGGAGATGGTCTCCCGTGGCATCGGCTGGTCCATCCTGCCGGAAATCTGCTTAAAGCAGTTCGACGGCCAGATCACACCGCTATATTTCAAGGATGGAACGCCCTTCACCCGTTCCTCCCACATCTTGTACAAACACGACTATTTTGAGCTGCCCCAGGTCAAAAAATTTATTCAGGAGGTACTGGCCCGGGAGTATTTCATGGGGGAGCGCACGCAGGAGGCCGCAGATGAATTACACCATACGTGAAATCAAAACTTCTGAATACCCATTGCTGGACGATTTTCTATACGAAGCGATTTACATTCCAAAGGGCGCCGCCCCTCCGCCCCGGTCGATCCTCACCGCCCCTGAATTGCAGATCTACACCCGCCGCTTCGGGGAGTCGGACGATGACAAGTGCCTGGTGGCGGAAGTCGGCGGAACCATCGTGGGAGCGGTCTGGACCCGCATCATGGACGACTACGGGCACATCGACGATCACACGCCGTCCCTGGCGATCTCACTTTACAAGAAGTACCGGGGAAATGGAATCGGCGCCGCAATGATGAAGGCCATGCTGGACTTGCTGAAAAAAAGCGGTTACCGGCGCGTTTCTCTCTCTGTGCAGAAAGAAAACTTCGCGGTAAATTTGTATCGGAAGGTGGGATTTGAGATCACTGCGGATCACGGAGAAGAATATATCATGGTGTACGATTTAAAAGCGCTGCCAGAATCAGAAAGCGAACAGATTATGTAGATTAATCAGCCCGGGCCCCTTGTCCGTCCCGGGCGTTTTTGATATACTTGAAATTGGAACAACCGTGTCACTGCAAGGTGTTGGCCTCCTACTCTACATAAGAGGGGAGGGATGCGTATGCTTTTCAGTTTTCAGGACCTGATGGCCTTTGGACTGTTTCTCATCGCATTGCTTACCTTTATTTTCAATAATCGTAAGTAACGTTTTTCTGTAACAGCCTGGAAACAGGCAAAGAAAAACCACCCTTGTATACTTTGGCGAGTTTAAGGGTGGATTTTCCATTTTCCTAAATTGGCCAACCCCTTGTATGGGGCGGTTGTTCCTTTTATATGCTTATTATAACAATCCCACGCAGATTTTTCAACCGTATTTTCCGCGCAAATTCTATGCAAACATTTAAACACTGAAACGCCTTGTCTCAGTCTCGACATATTGGCCGCAAACAAATTATGTAGATTAACTTACCCGGATCCCTTGTCCGCCCCAAGCGTTTTTGATATACTTGAAATTGGAACAACCGTGTCACTGCAAGGTGTTGGCCTCCTACTCTACATATGAGGGGAGGTATGCGTATGCTTTTCAGTTTTCAGGACCTGATGGCCTTTGGACTGCTGCTCATCGCATTGCTTACCTTTATTTTTAATAATCGTAAGTAACGTTTTTCTGTAATAACCTGTCTATAGATGCAGAAAAACCACCCTTGTATACTTTGACCGGTTTCAAGGTGGATTTTCTGCTTTTCTAATTGGCCAACCCCTTGTATTGGGCGGTTGTTCCTTTTATATGCTTATTATAACAATCCCGCGCAGATTTTTCAACCGTATTTTCCGCGCAAATTCTCTTCTCACGGGCCCGTGTTACTGTGGACAGTAACCTGTTTCACCCCACCCCTTCCTCAAGCGTCCTCCATCCCAGCACCGCGCATTTCACCCGCGCCGGCATATGCGCCACGTCCTGCAAAGCCGCTGCGTCCTCCAGCTCCTCCAGGTCCATTTCCGTCGCTGTCCCCTGGATCATGCCGAAGAACCGCTTCGCCAGTTCCAGCGCTTCCTCCGTCTCCTTGCCGATCACCAGATCCAGCATAATATCCGCGGAGGCCTGGGAAATGGCGCAGCCTTCGCCCACAAAGGCCCCGTCCCGGATCACTCCGTCCTCCACCTTAAGCTTCAGCCAAAGATGATCCCCACAGCTGGGGTTCACTCCCTCCAGCACCAGGTTGGCGTCCGCCAGGTCGTGCTTGTGGGCCGGGCGGAGGTTGTGCTCCGTCAATATCTCATTGTAAAAACTTCTATTCTCCATATCCCATTTTCCTCCTGATTCCGGCCACGCTCCTCAAAAGCGCCGCGATCTCCTCCTGCGTGTTGTAAAAATAGATGCTGGCCCTGGTGGCCGCGTTCACCTTCAAAAAGTCGAACAACGGCTGAGCGCAGTGGTTCCCTGCCCGAACGGCGATGCCGTCCGCGTCCAGAATGGCGCTCACATCATGAGGATGAACCCCGTCCACGGTAAACGTCAAAATGCCGCAGTGCTCCTCGGCCTTCTCCGATCCCAGAACCTTCACATGCGGAATCTGCCGAAGCCCCTCAAGTGCCATTGTGGTCAGCGCCAGCTCCTGCCTGTGCACCGCCTCAAATCCCATCGCCTCCAGATAGCGGATCGCCTCCTTAAGGCCCCAGGCCCCCGCCGCGTTCACCGTGCCCGCCTCAAATTTGTGCGGCACCGGCGCGAACACCGCCCCGGTCCTGGTGACGGAGTCGATCATCTCCCCGCCGGTCAGAAACGGCGGCATTTCCTCCAGCAGCTCCCGCCGCCCGTACAGCACGCCGATTCCCATTGGCCCCATGAGCTTGTGGCCCGAAAATGCCAGGAAATCCGCTCCCAGCGCCTGCACGTCCACAGGCATATGGGGCGCGCTCTGGGCCGCGTCCACCACCAGAACAGCTCCCCGCTCCTTCGCCATGGCCGCGATCCAGGCGATGGGATTCTCACATCCCAGCACATTTGACACATGAGCTACCGCCACCAGCTTTGTGCGCTCCGAAAATGCCTCGTTCAGCCGCTCCTGCGTGATCCGGCCATCCGCTTCGCACTCCAGGAATTTAAGCCTGGCCCCGGTCTGCCTTGCCACCATCTGCCAGGGCAGCAGGTTGCTGTGGTGCTCCATGATACTCACCACAATCTCATCCCCGGCTTTAAGCCTGGACAAACCGTAGCTGTACGCCACCAGATTTAGGCTTTCCGTGGTATTTCTCGTGAAAATGACCTCGCCCTCAGGCGGAGCGTTGAGGAACCGGCGCACCGCCTTTCTGGCCTCCTCCACCCGCTCCGTGGCCTCCACGCTCAGGGCGTAAAATCCCCGCATGGGGTTGGCGTTGTACCTCTCGTAAAACTCCCGCTCCGCCTGCAGCACGCAGGCGGGCTTCTGGGCCGTTGCCGCGCTGTCCAGGTAAATCAAGGGATTCTCTGCCAACAGCGGGAAATTCCTGCGGTACGGATTGCAGTACGGATGATTCTTAAACCCATTATTTTCCATCTCCGCTCACCTCCTCCAGATAATCCTGTGCCAGCCGCCTGGCGGCCTCATCTCCGATCCTGCGGCAGACCTTGTCCAGCTTGGCCCGGGTCATCACCTGGGCGGCCTTCTCCCGGCTCATCCCCCTGGAACAGAGGTAGAACAACAGCTCGTCGTCCAGCCTGCCGATGGTGGCGCCGTGGCTGCCCTGCACGTCCTCCTCGGCGCACAGGATCAGCGGAATGGTCTGGTTCACCGCGTCGTCCCCCAGAATCAGCACGTCCTCCTGTTCCTCGCCCTCCGCTCCGGCGGCTCCCGCCTTGAAGTCGATGGTGCCGCGAAACAGTTTAAACGCATGATCCCGGAGCACGCCCCCAGCCATGATCCGGCTTTTGGACCTGCGCCCTCTATGATTTGCCACATAATTCATGTCGAACCGCTGGCCTTCCCTTCCCAGATATCCCACGTCCACGCTCAGGGCGCTCTCCACCCCGTCAAGCTCCGCCAGGCAGCCCGCGTAAGTCTCCGCCCCGCCCAGAAACAGCTGGACGATCTCCACGGACGCGCCATCGCCGCAGCTCCCGCCAATATCATTCAACATCCGGTATCCGCTCCCCAGAAGCTGGAGCTGGATCAGCTGCACCCTGGCATTTTTACGCGCCTTAAACCGGGTCTGCACAGCGATCTGCCCTCCGTCCCCGGGCGCTGAGGTGAAATCCATCACCACGGTCAGCCGTTCGCCCTCCCCGGCCAGAATTTCCACCGGCTGGAAGCTGTTCTCCCCGTCCTGGCAGATGAAATGCAGGACGGCGCGGTCTTCCTTCCCTGGCGCGGGCTCCGCCGCGCCCTGAATCGCCGCGGCCCGGGCGGGATAGGCTTCCGTCCCGATCCGAATCGCCGTGGCCTCCGCCGCATCCCTCAGCCGGTCCATATCCCGCCCCATCCCGGTCGCAACAGACGAGAAATCTTCCTCCCACGCTACCGGCTCCAAAAATCCTTCCGTAATCACGGCCGGGGCCTTCCCCGCCGCGATCCGCTCCAACCGGGCCTCGTTCATCTTCAGCCGGTTCCAGGTCCTCACCGGCAGCCGGTTGACCTTCAAATCAAGTCCATTTTCCACAGGGGGCCTCCTTTCCAATTCCTGTAAATCCATCTATCCGATACTCCCCTTCATCTCCATGCGGATCAGATTGTTCATCTCCGCCGCGTACTCCAGGGGCAGCTCCTTGGCCACGCTGTCCGCGAACCCGCTGACGATCATAGCCCTGGCCTCCTCCTCGCTCAGTCCCCGGGACATGAGGTAAAATACCGCCTCGTCGCTGATCCGCCCGATCTTAGCCTCATGGCCGATATCCGCGTCCTTTGTGCGGATATCCATAGCCGGAACCGTGTCCGACCGGGAGATTCCGTCCAGCATCAGGGACTGGCAGGAAACCGCCGCCTTGCTGCCCGCCGCCCCCTTGGCCACCACCACGGAGCTTCTGAACGTGCTCACGCCCCCGCCCTTGGAAATGGACCGGGTGTTCATGTAAGAGGTCGTCTCCGGCGCGGAGTGCACCACCTTGGCCCCGGTGTCCAGGTTCTGGCCCTCCCCGGCGAAGGTGATCCCGGTGAACTCCATCCTGGCCCTCCGTCCCTTCAAAATGCTCATAGGGTACAGGCAGGACACATGGGAGCCGAAGGAACCGGACACCCACTCAATGGTTCCGCCCTCGGCCACCTGGGCCCGCTTGGTATTCAAGTTGTACATGTTCTTGGACCAGTTCTCAATGGTGGAATAGCGCAGCTTCGCGTTCTTCCCCACGAACAATTCCACGCAGCCCGCGTGCAGATTGGCCACATTGTATTTCGGCGCGGAACAGCCCTCGATAAAATGCAGGCTGGCCCCCTCGTCCACAATGATCAGCGTATGCTCGAACTGCCCCGCCCCCGGCGCGTTCAGCCGGAAATAGGATTGCAGGGGTATTTCCACCTGAACTCCCGGCGGCACGTATACAAAAGACCCGCCTGACCACACCGCGCCGTGGAGGGCCGCAAACTTGTGATCATTTGGCGGTACCAGCTTCATAAAATGTTTTTTCACCATATCCCCGTACTCGCCCTTCATGGCGCTCTCCAGGTCCGTGTATACCACGCCCTGTTCCGCCACCTCCCGGCGCACATTGTGGTATACCAGCTCTGAATCATACTGTGCGCCCACGCCCGCCAGGGAACTTTTCTCCGCCTGGGGGATTCCCAGCCGCTCAAAGGTGTCCTTGATCTCCTCCGGCACCTCGGCCCAATCCCCCTTCATCCCGGTGTTGGACCGCACGTAGGTGGCGATATTGTTCATGTCCAGCCCTTCTAAAGAGGGGCCCCAGTCCTGAACGTTCATATTGTTGTAAATCTGAAGGGACTCCAGCCGGAACAGCTCCATCCACAGCGGGTCGCCCTTCTCCCGGGAAATCTGCTCCACAATGGCCGGGCTCAGCCCCGTCTCAATGCGGTAAGCGTCCTTCTCCTCGTTCCGTATGTCATAAATGCTTCTGTCGATGTCATTTACATAAGTTCTTTCTTCCATCTCCGTATACTCTCCTTTCGGGAAGGCAAGAGGCCGGGCGCAGCCCTCACTGCCCCAGATACCGCTCAAATCCGTCCCGATTAATCTCCTCCACCAGCGCCGCCCCGCCCGTTTTCACGATCCGGCCACCCACCATGATGTGGGTCTTGTCCACATGCAGGGATTCCAGAATCCGGGTGCTGTGGGTGATAATGAGAAGCCCGCCCTCCCGGTCCTTCTGGTACTCCTTCACGCCCAGGGACACCGTGCGCACTGCGTCCACGTCCAGGCCCGAGTCCGTCTCGTCCAGAATCGCCAGGCTGGGCTTCAAAAGCAGCATCTGCAAAATCTCCGCCTTCTTTTTCTCTCCGCCTGAAAATCCCACGTTCAAATCCCGGTCCCCGTAGGCCCTGTCCATTTGCAGCAGCTCCATGGCCTGGCCCATCTCCTTTCGGAAGGCCGAGAGCTTCACCCGCTCCCCTCTGCGCTGCTCCACCGCGCCGCGGATGAACGCGCCTAGGGTCAGCCCTGGAATCTCCAGGGGGTTCTGAAAGGACAGAAACATCCCGTCCCTGGCCCGCTTGTCCGCGCTCTCCTCATTAATCCGCTTTCCCTGGAACAGGACATTCCCCGCCGTGGTCTCATAGCGCGGATTCCCCATCAGGGCGTAGCCCAGTGTGGACTTTCCCGCTCCGTTGGGCCCCATCAGCACATGGGTCTCCCCCTTCTGAATCTCCAGGTCAATTCCATGTAAAATCTCTTTATCTTCCACTCTGACCGTCAGTCCCCTGACTTCCAGCAGTCCGTTTGACATATACTCCTCCATTCCGCCCGGGAAGGCTCATGTTTTGATCTGATTTTATATTAACCTATCATTTTAATCGGTTTATAGATATCATAATCTTATAAACCTACTTTGTCAATAGGTTTATATTTTCCACTTTCTGTTGATATTCCTATTTCTGTTGTAGTATAATAGGGGCATGCTGACAGGCAATTTTTAGAGGGAGGTGTGTCAAATGATGATTTCCACAAGGGGACGCTACGCGCTGCGGGTGATGCTGGACCTTGCCGCACACGACGCGGACGGGTACATTCCCCTGAAAGAGATTGCACACCGCCAGGACATTTCCGAGAAATATCTGGAAATCGTTTTGAAGGTTTTGGTCCGAAACAACCTGCTCACCGGCCTGCGCGGAAAAGGCGGCGGATACCGCCTGACCCGTCCCCCGGGCGATTACACCTTAGGCGAGATCCTGCGCCTGACCGAAGGCAGCCTGGCGCCGGTGGCCTGCGCCGACGAGGGCAATACAGAATGCCCCCGGCGCGAGACCTGCCCGTCCCGCCCCGTATGGCAAAAGCTGGACACGCTGATCAACGACTATCTGGACGGAATCACCCTGGACGATCTGTTGAAATCCCCATAGCCGCCGAGTCGGGCCCCGCGCTTTACGCCCGCGGCCCGGACGGACATGGCCGGACGGCAGCCCAACACCCCATTCCCCCGCCAAACAACATCCCCGATTCGGAGAAAACGAAAAATCAATATCGGAAAGGACAAATGCACTATGTATTGCACAAGAAAACTCACTGACTCCATCACCTGGGTGGGCGGCAACGACCGCCGCCTGGCTCTCTTCGAGAACCTCTTCCCCATTCCCCGGGGCGTCTCCTACAACTCCTACCTGATCGTGGACGAAAAAACCGCGCTGATTGACACTGCGGACGCGTCCATTACCAGACAATTTCTGGAAAATATTGCCCACACCCTGGACGGGCGCAGCCTGGACTATCTGATCGTCAACCACATGGAGCCGGACCACTGCGCCAACATCCAGGAACTGCTCCTGCGCTACCCGGACTTAAAGATCGTTGGCAACACCAAGACCATTTCCATGATCGGCCAGTTCTATGATCTGGACGCCGCCGGGCGCAGCCTCGTGGTCAAGGAGAACGACACCCTGTCCCTGGGCGCCCACACCCTGCGCTTCTACTTCGCACCCATGGTGCACTGGCCGGAGGTGATGATGACCTACGAGGAGAGCGAACAACTGCTCTTTTCCGCCGACGCCTTCGGAACCTTCGGCGCGGTAAACGGCAACCTGTTTAACGATGAGGTGAACTTCAAGCGCGACTGGCTGCCCGACGCCCGCCGTTACTACAGCAACATCGTGGGCAAATACGGCGTCCAGGTGCAGTCCGCCTTAAAGAAGGTGGCGGGTCTCCCCCTGCGCATGATCTGCCCCCTTCATGGCCTGGTGTGGCGCAGCGATCTGGACGTGCTTCTGGACAAGTACGCCCACTGGAGCAAATACGAGCCTGAGGAGCAGGCCGTGGCCATTTTCTTCGGCTCCATGTACGGCGACACCGAGAACGCGGTGAACGTGCTGGCCGCTGGCCTGGCCGACGCGGGCGTGAAAAATATCGCCGTCTACGACATTTCCAGCACCCACGTGTCCGTGCTGATCTCCGAAATCTTCCGGTGCAGCCATCTGGTGCTGGCCGCCCCCACCTACAACGGCGGCGTCTACCCGGCCATGCTGAATCTGCTCCACGACATGAAGGCGTTGAGCGTGCAGAACCGCACCGTGGCCCTGATCGAAAACGGCTCCTGGGCCTCCACCTGCGCCAAGCAGATGCGCGCCGCCCTGGAGGAAATGAAGCAGATGCAGATTCTGGACACCACCGTGACCTTGAAATCCACGCTGAAGGAGGATTCCGCGGCGGCGCTGGAGGCACTGCGGGAGAGCATCCTGGCTTCCTTGGGACAGTAAAACCGCCCCGGCCGCGCCAACATAAGCCCCCAACAGGCGGTTCCCGCCGCCGGAGGGCCGGAACCCCGGCCTGCGCTGACGGCCCCATTACATCCACAAAAAGCAGCCGGTTTATGGACCTGAAAACGATCTGTAAACCGGCTGTCTCTGTCATTTCTTATTTCATTTCAATTTCATCTCAATTCTCAAAACGCCCTGTGCCCCAGCCGCAGGCCGTCCAGAAATGCCGCCTCGTACACAGCCCTGCACTCCTCCGCCCCGCCTTCCACCAGGCTTTCAAACAGTCTCTCAAACTGATCCCGCGTGTCCGGGTCCAGGCTCCTGAGGATGGCCTCCTGCTCCTCATAATACCTGGCCCGCAGGCCGGGAAGCCGCTCCCCGATAATCTGATCCACCCGTTCCTCAATCATTTTCCCGAGCAGCTCCTGTACGCCCATTCTCCGCCTCCCTCCAATCCGCGCAGGCAAATGCCATTTACAGGTACTTTTTGAACTCCGCGGCCTTCTGCGCCAGCGCGTCCTTCACCTTCCGCTCGAAGCTGCCCAGGGCGCAGTTCACCACGTCGCAGGCCCTATCGGTAATATCGTCGCTTACGCTGTCCATGGAGCTCTTCAGATCGTTCACAAACTCCTTTGCCGCCGCTTCAAACCCTGAAAAATGCCATTGGTTCTTATATTTGGCTCTGCCGAACATACCCTCGCCCGCGTACACCTCGTCGTAATCAAAATCCATCCGGTCCACATACCATCTGAGGCTGGTATACTCCCCGCGGCTCTTAAAATCCGCGATAATCCCCGACCCGGTGCTGTAATCGTCAAAATTCTTCACCAGCTTGGTCTCAAAGTCGCCGTCCCCCGGCCTCACGTCGAACCTGCACCAGGACTCCAGCAGCTTAAACGCGGCCCCGCCCGCCTCCCGGGCCTGCCCGTAAATCTCCCGCAGGAAACGTTCCATAGACTGGTTGAACTGGTAATAGAAATTCCCCTCGGCCTCCTCGTAGGTATAATACGGCCTCAGCTTCTTCACCTTGTATTCCACAAACACCTTTTTGAGCAAGGGCCGGTAGGCGGAAGGCAGATAGCACAGGTTCTCGAACTCAGCCCGGGCCGCGGACTTCGCCTGGCTCTCCGAGCTGTAATCATTGCTGTACTGCTTAACGCTGAATGGCACCGGAATGTCATAATCCCCGGCCTTAAATTTCAGCTTCACCGGGTCTGCCTTGGAGATTTTCAACGTCTGCTTCCGTTCCTCCAGCTTTTTCAGCAACTCCTGAAGCCCCTCCTTCCCCGGCTTCACGCCGGAGCCGGTCTCCACAATCTGAATCGCCTTCTGGGGACATTCCTCCGCAATGCGCTTAAGCGCCGCCAAATCCTTGTCGGCCACGGCCTTGCCCGCCACCGGCACGGCATTTCCCTCCGCGTCCTCCACAAAATACGGGCTCTTGAAAATACACGCCCCGCAGCCATTACATGTTTTTGCCACCTGTAACTGTTTCATCTCACTTCTCCTCTTTTGTTTATGTTTTGATCTGTCAGGCGTCGTTCAGGACGCGCTGCATGTTCGCCAGGTACGCTTCCCCGGTCTCAATGGTCTCCAAAGCCGTCTCCGCAACCGCGCCCTCCTGGGTGATCACCGGCACGTTCATAACGTCCGAGAGCGCCGCCGCGAAATTGACGCAGGTCATCAGCACCCCTTTGTCCGTCTCCGAGTAATTCCTCACATTGTAGCCGTTCCGCTCAATGGTCTCCTTTGTAGTCTCAATGGACTTTAAAAACAGGACGTACAGCCCGGTCAAAAGCTTTGCGATCCGGTCCGCCCTGGCGATCACTGCATCACAGGCCGCGCACACGGATTCCGCCTGGGAGTAGATCACCTCCGCCTGGCTCAACTGATTGCGGGCGGCGGAGAGATTACGCTCAGAGTCCTTGATGGCCATACCGCCCAGCCCCTTCATCATCAGGCCGCAGACCAGTTCCTTGTCCGTAAACGCCTTCTTGGCCGATAGGGTCAGCGCCTGAAGCCCCGCCTGCCGCTCCTCGGAAATAGAGAGTGGCAGATTGACCGAATCCTCCGCGCCGCGCAGGTCGATCTTCTGAATCTGGCTGTAGACCTCCACAAATTTGGGGATCGCGTCCTCCATGACAGCCCGCTTCTTCCTGGCCACGTTCATCAGCCGTTTATCCGTAAATTCCGTCTTGGTTTTGACCAGCCTCCTGGCCTCCTCATTCTTCTCAAACGCCTGGGCGTATTTTTTGAGAGCGTGGTCGTCCATCTTCGCGGACTTCACCAGGCGGCTGCCCTCCACTACGCTCGCGCCGATTGCCATTCCCATTAATTCCAGCAGCATTTTCCGTCCCCTCCGTCTTTAAAATTGCAGCACAAGGGCAGAATCCAGCTGCGCCTCATACTCCTCCACCGTTCCAAACCGCACGTTCCTACCGAAAATCCGCAAAATCTCATCCAGCCCCTCTGCCACTCCCTTTGCCGAGTACACGCCCTCGCAGGCGCTCTCCATGATCCTGTCAAATCCCTCTGCAAAGGTCTCGTCCCACCTGCCGAACTCCTCGGCGCAGATGGCTTTAAACTTCTCCCGCTGACGCTCCATCTCCGCCAGCGCCTCTGTCCGTATCATGGCCAGCTCCCGCTCCTTCTTCCTGTAGTCGTCCAAATGCTTTGCAGTCTCCCTGATGTCCTTAACCGCAGAGCTGACCAGTATAATCCCGCTGCATGCGGCGGTGGTGATCACCGTGCCCAGCACCTTTCCGATCACTTTACCCGCGGCGGCCCCCACCAGACCTCCGGACGCCAGCCCCAGGAACGTGCCGATCTCGCTGCCGATCTCCCCACCGATCATACCGGCCACCATCATCGTGCCCTTCTGCCCGATCTCCTCAATAAACTCCTGCCCTCTGATCTCTCCGTTTAAATACCGCTCAGCCGAGTCCGCGACAATCAGCGCCACCGCGGTGATCTGGCCGATCTGGCCCGAGGAAGCGATCTTCTGAAACAGCGGATTTTCGCTGTTAGCCATCATGAAATTTGCCTGATCAACGATCAGACGCCTGGCGCCTCCCACCACCGCGGTTCCCACCGTGTACTTCGCCATGTCCCCGGACGCCTCCCCCAGGGACTTCTCCCCGGACGCCACCTTGCACATCTGGCTGACAGCCTCCACGGTGAGGGGGATGAGCGCGCCGGTGAGGGCTTCGGTGGCGCCGGTGGCAAATGAATCTCCATACCGTTTAGAATCCGCGGATAACTTATCCTTTGCATTTACAGCTCTATAATAATTCCCGTCCACCGCCATTCTGGCACGGCTTTTTGCCTCCTTACTCAGCATTCTCGGTGCCAATTTCAGAACTTCCGTCCCCTCTTCTCCAGCATCGGAAAAATCTCCATTTTTTACGGAAATTGTGACCTTCTTAACTTTTCGAAGTAAGTATTCATGGTTCTCCAGACCGCGTTTACTTCTATTTAATTTTGAATTCGTCAAAGCATAATTATATTTTTCGTTATTTGCTAACTTAGTCTGCTGTTCTTTGGACAAATCCCCGTATCGATTTTCAACTACAGCAATGGGCGTAATGTGATCTGTGTCTGTAGTTTTGTTCGAAGGATGTCTTCTGATTGCATCCTTTTTATTTCCTTCAAATATCCGTTTTGCTTCATATTCATCAATCGTCGATTTCTTTCCATTTAGTATAGCTTTTTTATAATTATTCCGCTTTGTAACATCATCGATTTCCCTGCCTGACATTGCTACCACCACCCAACCATTTTATTATTCACTGAACGTTTTGCAAAACCCTCACATACCCGCCCTGGCTCCTCAGCCACATATCAATTCCATTTCCAAATACCTCTGCCTGGATCACCCACTTCCCGCCGTCCTCCGACAGAATTTTCGCGGTGGGGAGGCGGTCCAGAACCGCTTCCACCGACGGCCCGGAATACTCAAACTTTACGGTGCGCATGCGGCCGCCGTACATGAACTGGATCCGCTTGCGGAACTCCCCCTCCTCAAACCGGTCCCGGTACGGGATCTTGAAATGCGTATCCGTCACCCGCAGACTCCTGATCCGGTCCAGGCGGTAAATGGTGGGAAATGGATCCTGCGCGTTGTCAAATTCCGTTTCCCTGTCGATATTCTGGATAAACGCCGCCAGATAAAAATAATATTCCGAAAACATCAGCGCCAGGGGTTGCAACACCCGGCGCACGGTTTCGCTGTTTTTGAGCTTCGCGTAGTCGATCTCGATCACACGGCACTCCCGGATCGCGTTCCCCAACTCCCACATCTTATCCATAAAAACAGTTCCGTGATGCAGTTCCACGTAGTGGAACTTTTCATTGGCGATCAGCTGGCCCACTATCTTCCGCTTGTCCGGGGAAACGCAGTTGTCGATGAGCTTGTCCAGAATCCCCATCATTTCCGGCTTTGTGAGCGCCCGGCTGTCCAGCAGAATTTTGCTCACTGCCAGAATCTCCGCGTCGGTGAATTTCGTCTCCGGCCGTCGTTCCAAACGGTATCCCCGCTCCCGGCGATCGTAAACCACGGTGTTCTCCTCCCCGTTTAGCAGGCCCTGATCCGCCATAAATTCCTTGATGTCGTCCAAGTCCCGCTGGATACTCTTCTCGCTGACCCCGTATCTGACCGCCTCCTGCGCTTTGCTCACCACGGAACCGTCCATCAGACTGGCATAGAGCTTCAGGATACGCTGATTTTTGCTGCCGTTTTGTCTCTCCATCGTGGCGCACACCTCCCCCATTTTCCTGAATGTCCGCGTCATAGTGCTGTGTTTTATCCATTATAGCATTTTGAATGGACACATTCTGTCCTCATTACCTGTAAAATGCACTTTTGGCTCGATTCACTGATATTACAATCTTACTCCATATTTCTACTATAAGTGACAAAATACGGAGGATTTTTGGTGGTTTAACGTAACGGAAATTTTGTTATACGGTGGTTGTCGGATGATAGCCGCAAAAAGGAAGCGGGCGAAAGGCTGAGGCAGCCTTGTCGTCCGCTTTGGATTAGGTTAAAACTTATTTGGATTGGGTTGTACTGTGTTTGCCGTGGGAACCAGCATGTAACGCTAAATCCCATTCAGTTCCCATCGAAACCGGCGTTGCCTCCCGAATCTCATGCGCCGCTGCCGGAGGTTCCGCTATTGTCAGTTCCTCCTACGTTGTCGTCTAAGGTTCCGCTGTTGTCAGTTCCTCCTCCGTTGCTGTCTGAGGTTCCGCTGTTATCAGTTTCTCCTCCATTTCCGCCGGAGGTTCCGCTATTGTCACTCCCTCCGCCGTTGCCCTCTGCGGTTCCGCTGTTGCCGTTTTCGCCTCCTGTACCTCCGGAGGTTCCGCTATTATCAGTTCCTCCGATGGTGCCACCTGAAGTTCCGCTGTTATCAGCTCCGCCGCTGGTGCCGCCTGAGGTTCCGTTGTCATTTTCGCCTCCCGTACTGCCGGAGGTCCCACCGTTATCGTTTTCTCCGCCTGTACCGCCGGAAGTTCCGCCACCTTCAGTGTGATCCGGCGTACCTCCCGTGGAGCCGCTGTCGTCCGGCATTTCGCCTGAGCCGCCGGTGGAGCCGTTCTGATCTGCCGGATCCGTTGTGCTTCCGCCGGAAATGTCTCCGGTTCCGCTTCCATCCGGGGATTCTGTGGAACCGTTTCCAGTTCCGTTATCTCCACTTTGATCGCTCCCGCCAGCCGTCTCGCCGCCGGAACTGCTGTTTTCATCCTTCCCGGAACTGTCGTTCTGTCCGGCGCTGCCGGTATCTCCGCCAGTGGTGGAATCGCCTGTATCCGGGGACTGGCCGCCGTTTTCAGTTGGGTCGCCCGGCGTGCCGTCAGAGATCGGGTCTTTCTCACCGCCCGCATCTCCGCCTGCTTGCCCGGCATTTTCCGCTCCCGCCTCCGGGCCGCCAGCACCGCTTCCTCCGCCCGGACCGCCGCCCGGCACGGTTCCTGCTTCCACTTTTTCAGCCTCGGAGGGCGAGGCGGCCTCGGGAGCAGGTTCTTGGGTGTACTCGTAAACCGCAACAAAAACCAAATCTTGATCAACCACAATTTCCGTAGGATCTACAAGGCTTTCCCCATCCAAAGTCCATCCCAGAAATACCCGGTGGATCTCCGCGTCCGAATCATCGTCCAGTGACAGCAAGGAAAACGTCCCAACCAAAGGCACGGAGTCCGTCACCTCGTGTTCCGGTATCTCCGGCACCTCCGTGGCGCACTGTCCCTCGTAGACCACACTTTCCCCAAGCTCCACACCGTTGTCATCCAAATATGTCAGCGCAAAAGACTGGGCCACCTGCACAGTAATCGTTCCGGTAATAGTTGTAGAATATTTGGAAAATGTAACTCCGGTCAGCCCTATACTTGCAATGCCGAAATACAAGAGCCAGGCGTTAAGAGAATGCCGTCTTTTTCCGTTTGAATCCGCTGGTTTTTCGCTGCTGTTCCTAGAAAAAAACGCCATCCTCCTTTCCTCCCTTCATACCCATTCTTTCACAAATATTCCAAACGCCGTCAGCCCGCCAGTTCCCGTTTCCGCAAATGGGGCGCTTCCACCAGGAGCATCAGCGCCACAACCATTACCAACATTCCCAGCGACGATTTGAGGAACAGAATCAGATTCCCCAAACGCGGAATGACCAGGCGGACGCTTCCATAAATATTATCCCGGTTGATCGTCACGCCGTCCGGCGCGTTATTGGCATCGCCTTTTGTCTGAAAGGTTTCTCCATCTTTTTCCATAACTCTGTGAGTGACAAATGTCCCCTGATCTCCGAAGGTCACAATCTCCCCCGGCGCGTAATCCGCCTGCTGGCGGATGATCAGGCTGTCCCCCGGCGAAAACGCCGGTTCCATGCTGCCCGAAAGCACGGTCACCATGGAGTAGCCAAATAGTGAGGGAAGTTCTTCGTGATAGACAAAGCGCTTCACCAGCAGTATGCCGTTCATCAATATCACTGCAACGAGAATTGCGGTAAGAAAACGCTGCAGCCAACGTCCGATTTGTTTCATATTGATCATGTCTCCTCTATGATGTGGTTTGCTCCGCGTGAATCATCACGATCACCCGGTATTCCAGGTCCGCGGCAGAGCCGATTTTGGTGTCCAATATGTCATTTCCACCGGCGAACAGCCATTGCCATTCCAAGAGATATTCCTTCTCTTCTCCCGGATCCAGGTTCACAGACTCGGCGGAGAGCTGTTCCGCAGTAAGCCAGGTGTCCTGATCCCCGCAGAGATATTGACCGTCCGATTTCAATCGGTAACGGAGGGGCAGAAGAAGCTGGCCTTCCGGCGCGGAAATCTTCATCTGATACCGGATTTCATAGGAATTCCGGTTGCTGACCAGAAATTCGTAACTGCCTTTGGAACCAGGCATTAGTTTCCGGTCCTCTCCCGTTCCGGTCCGATCCGCAAACAGGCTGATCTCCGTGTTCTGCTGCCATACCGGTCCGTTCTTTTCCTGTACCTGCACGTCGGCGGGCTGGTCTGGCTCGGTGGGGTCGGTGGGATCAGTTGGGTCAGTTGGATCGGTTGGATCGGTTGGATCAGTCGGATCAGTCGGATCGATTGGATCAGTCGGATCAGTGGGGTTCGATGGCTCCGTTGGTTCCGTTGGATCAGTCGACGGGGTGGGCGGTCTGGATGAGTGATCGTGTGAGGAATCAGAGTCAGAACCCGAGTAATTCGGCTGCGTCTGATTTCCGGCTGCCGCGCTGGTCTCCGCCGGGGGCTGAGAGGGCTGTTCCAGGCTCTCAGCGGTGGATTCCTGCCCCGCTATGGGGACGGATTCTGCGGCGGCGCTGTTGCTTTGATCCTGCGCGGATGGCGGGAGAAGCTGGGACTGCGTCTGTCCGACAGCCTGACCGGCCTGAGCTGCCGGGTCCGTCGTATTCTCCTTGGCAAGAAGGCCCTCGCCGGACTCGGGTATTTCTGATTGGTCATTGGCTGCTGGCTGGGCCGCAACCGGATCTGCCGTTTTCCCGGAGGTGTCCTTGTAGTGATCGGCTCCGGCGTCCCGGGTGTAGACATCCGGGGTAACTGTGATTCCGTCGTTTTCATCCAGTTGGAGGCGGATGTGCACTGCAATGACATTCTCGGACACCGCCAGTTGGTACGCCTCCGCGTTACCGGTGACCTTGCCGGTCTGGATTCCGCTTTCGCGGTCTATGTGGATTTCAACCTGACTTTCCTGCCTCCCGGAATCGTCCAGCAAGGCCAGGTTGTGTGTTCCGGTCTCCACATCTTTAAAATGAAAAACCCCTTCCGAATCCGTGGTGGTTCGCCTGGGGTCGCTGTGTAGCTCTATTACCCGGTTTGCACAGGGCGAACCGTCTGTGTAAAAGATCTGTCCGCTGAAGTCGATTCGGTTCGGATTCACAGCCTCGTTCTCCGGGGACAGCACGATGGTGTCCAACATCTGCCCCAAACGGTGATCCGTCGCCCTTCCGATGTGGGTGCCCGCAAGGAAGGAGGTGATGGAAACGAACAGCAGGAGAATGGGAAGGATGATCCAGATGGTCTTGCTGTTGCCGGTGGTCTGGCTGTTCTTATGTGATTTTGGGCCAGAGTTGGGCATGGGCAGGGCCTCCTTTTACATAATTGAACTAAATGTTTTTTCGATTTGTTTAGCCTTTACTAGAATACAGATACTATAAGAATGGACTTGTACTCTGGTAAAGGCTAAACCGCTCACTGCGGATTAGCCTTTACCCTATAATTTTTAATTACCATCGTTTGCTATCGCATCCGGGTTCTGTACAGCAGTCATCGTTAAAGTAAATGTACCAGTTTTACCAGCCATTGCAGGCGCATCATTAATTCCATCAGCACTATCCGGAAGTACCCAGAAGATCTCTCTAGCCACATTCATAGCATCTTTCGTCGCACTATATGCAACCTGACCTGTCAAGCCCGCCTCAGTAATCGGAGTGTTATGTTCCGAATCCTCATAGAATTTTACGCCCGTTAACGCATTTTCCCCACCATCCGCTGTAATTAACACCTTATAGTCAAAACCAACCTCAGTTCCATCACCATTTACATTAATCTTAAATGATCCTTCATCTCCTGGAATCACTTTGTTATCCGCACCTTTTCCCTCCAGCACAATGTCTGCTGTATTAGTAAACGCACTATTATCGTTTTTAGCAAATTCTACCTTCCATTGTGCCGCCGTTGCAGTTGCCTGCCCAGTTGTACTACTGGTATACTTTGCAAACGTCCCCCCCCCCCCCACCAAACTACTGGTAACCAGTGTCAACACAACTGCTGCTCCAATTTTCCCAAAAATACTTTTCTTCATGTCTTTTCCTCTTTCCTTTTTAATTATTTTTTATTAATAAATTTAATTACTACCTACCATCACTCAGGCTCCGCGCGTCCCCGCCGTCACCCTTTCTCCGCTCTCAGCCGTTCCAATTCCATCTCCAGTTCTTTCGTCCTGGACACTTCCTTCCGGCTTTCAAGCTGTCTGCGGATCACATCCCACAGCACAAACAGCACCAGCGGGCACACCACAAACAGAATCATTCCCGTGGTCGTCTGCATGAACATCGCCAGATTCCCGGCTCCGGCGACTCTTCTCTGGTAAATGCCTTCCACGTCCGCCGGTTTCACCAGCCCCTGGTCGGCAGCGTTGTTGGCGTCGCCCTGAGTGACATACCGCGTCTCGCCGTTCTCCGACTTCACTTCCACGATTCTATGGGTCACCACCGCGCTTCCGCTCTTGTAAGCGATCACGTCGCCCACCTTCAGGCTGTCAGGATCGGTCTCCTTGACAAATACCATGTCGCCGGTCATGATACTCGGCTCCATGGAACCGGACAGCACGATAAACGGCTTATACCCCAGGAAATCAGGCACCTTGTCGGGACTGGTATAAGACTTCACGATCAGCGTCACGTTGATCAACAGCAGCGGAACGAACACCACACAGAGCGCGATCCCCACAGCTCCCACGATCTTTTGCAGCAAACCGTTTTTTTCCTTCATCCCTCACTCATCTCCTTTCTTCAAATGTTTCTCCCGACCAGCCAATCCGGAGGGGCACTCTCAGCACAAAAAAGGCAATCCTGAGTCCAGTCAGGATTGCCTAAAAATCTGCATAAACACACCTTGGGCGTGCAATACGCGAACCAAATATAAACGTACCATACCCGGAACGTCCATATAGGGGCAACTGGCTGTCATATCATATACTATGATTTAGACCCTTTAGCTTTGCGTCGCTGACTTTCATCAGTTTTGCCAAGTATGTAGTTGATATGGGCTCAGTATAGCGCAGCCTGCGCAACCGATGTGCAACTATTTCCGCGTATTTTGAAAATTATTAAATTTAAAATTCTGACTCCGTATTTTTCTCCTCACCCCCTGCCCGTACGTCCACTTGACAACCTGGCGTTGGTCTCCTCGGCCCAGCTATAGTCGAACATGTACTCGTCCTCATAGTGGTATCTCCCCCCGCCGGATGCCTTCATATATTCAAAGTAATCGCATTCCAGATCATCGCCCTTCACATAGCAGCCTCCCCGGCGGTTGTAGAATACGCCCTCGATCCCGTACTCCTCGAACACCCCGTGTATCCCGATCACCGCCTTCCGGTACAACGCCTTCACCCGGCTGTCATAGTCCTTGTCCGGCCACAGCTTGTCCACGGCTTCCTCCATGGTCACCTCGCCGCCCATGTGGTCCACGCAGAGGGCCAGCAACTCCTTGCTCTTGGCATTGGAAAATTTTACAAGTTTCTCGTCGATAAACACGTCGAACCGGCCGAAGGTCCTGATAAATACCCGCTTGGCCTGCCCCTTGGCCAGCAGCCTGGCGCGGTTTAACGCGTCCATGATGTCCTCCCGGCTGTAGGGCTTGAACACATAGTAGTCCGATTTCATTTTCAGGGCGTCCAGCACGTAATCGCTGTAGCCGCTGACAAAAATAATGATCATATCCCGCTTGATTTCCCGCAGCTTTCTGGCCAGCTCGATGCCGTTCATCTGGGGCATCTCGATGTCCAGCAGCGCGAAATCCACCGTGTTGTTCCTGGCGTACTCCAGCGCCTCCAGGGGATTGGTAAACCTCCCCACCAGTTCTATTTCCCTGACCTGCGCGCACTCGATCTCAAACTGGCGCATGGACAGCTCTTCATCATCCACAACAATCGTCCGCATGTTCCGTCCTCCCCTCTGTTTCAAATTTCGATTATCCCTGTTTGGGAATCCGCACAATGGCCCGGGTTCCTTTGCCCGGTATGCTGTTGATTTCCAGGCACGCGCCCGCGATCTCCTGCAGGCGCAGCCGGATATTTTCAAGGCCTGCCGAGGTTTTGGGCACACCGGCGGCGGGATCAAAACCGGCGCCGTCGTCCAGCACCTCCACCATGTAGCTGTGCTCGTCCTCGAAGGTGCTGACCTTCACCGTGCCATCGCCATTTTTCCCGCGGATACCGTGTTTGATGGCGTTCTCCACCAGGGGCTGCACGGTCAGGGGCGGAACCTCGAAGCCGTCCGGGCCAATCTCATACACCAGGGCCAGCTTGTCCCCGAAGCGCACCTTTTCGATATTACAGTAATTGCGGATATGCTCCAATTCCTGGGCAAACGGGATCATACCGCCCTGGCCGATGGAATCGATGTTGGCCCTGAGATATTTGGAGAAATCGTAGACCAGATTGTAGGCCCGGTCCGGGTCCAACTTGATCAGCGTCCGGATGGAGCTGAGCGTATTGTAAATAAAATGGGGCTGGATCTGGCTGATCATCAGCCTGAGCCTGGAGTCCTGCAGTTCCCGCCCGATCCGCGCAGTCTCCTCCCGCTTATGCCGGGTGTCCATGAGCAGCGCGGCAAACAGGCAGGCGATATAGCCGAACAGCCCGCTGCGCAGATAATTTCCGTTCCGCATATAATCCATTTGATAGTACAGAACGATCTCCGCTCCCAGACTCACAGCCATCAGCGCCATCCCGGCGCATTCCAGCTTGAAATACGCGCCCAGGGGCCTTTCCCTGCGGAAACGCTTTACGATGATCAACAGCAGCGCCAGAAACATAACTGCGTAACAGGTGTGGGTAACCCAGGCCGTTTCCATGAAATCCGCCACATTTGTCAGGTGCAGGATGTTCAGGATAAAAAAGTTGGCGGAGAACATATAGCTGAGCCGTCGCAGCGCCGGCTGGTACTCCCGGGGGAACCGATGCATAAGGTAAAACAGGTAGGGCAGCGGGCAGATCATGGACAGAATATAGCGGGCCATGGTCATGGTATAGCCGAAATCCCATATGAACCCGGGAAATTCCACCTCATTTACCATCCAGAGGGAGGCTAACACCACGAATATACCCAGGCAGCGGACTGTACAGACGTCCTCCAGCAGGCTGCGCAGGTAAAATGAACTGACGAAGATGGCCAGTCCCAGGATCATGAATACCCCGCAAACCATCATCTGCGGGATATACTGCCGCAGCAGGTAGGAAGTCAGCTTCAGCGGCGCCCCCAGCCAGACCGGTGACAGCACGCCTGAGGACACACGGTACGGGGAGCGCAAGGTCACGGCTATGGTCTGTCCAGCGCAGTCCGGCGGAATCTGCACCATATTCCAGTGGTTGGGCGTCGCCTTGCCGGAAGGGCGCATACCGTCGGAATTGTAACGGTACAGCAGGCGGTCTCCCACCCTCACCTCCACGCTGGAAAAGGCTGTATGGAAACAGATCGCATAATCGTCAAACCCGGTATCCGGCAGTTTTTTGCTCATGGTGACCGGCACGTTCGGAGCTGCGCCGGACTTGTGCGGCATAGAAATGATTCCGGTCTCCACGCCCTCCTGCGTCAGCGTCCATCCTTCCGAAAAATTCACCGGCGACGGCCCGTCCACCAGACTTTCAGTCCGGGCCTCAAACCGGAGATTCCCGGACCACAATAAAATGACAAACGCCAACATGGCCGCTGTCAGAAACAGTATGTATGCCGTCCGGTTCTCCCGGTTTTCCTCATTGAACATGATTTCCCCCGCCCTTTATTTTCCATTTTCTGTTTTTATTATAATCAATAACGTAGGGATTCACAATCAAAATATGGAATATGCGGTTTGTAAATTTTTTACAAACCGCATACCTGTCGCATAACCGGATTCACTTTAAATATTACAGCGTGCAGCTCACGCTTCCGTCACATCCCCCACCAAATAGCGGTCCACAAAGCTGTGGTTCAGCTTCACGCCCAAACCCGGGGCGGTGGGCACGTCCAACACGCCGTCGTGGATCTTGTGCTCAAATGCCTCCTCCACAATCTCGTAGTGGCACGGGTCGTGGAAGGGGAACATTTCCTGCATGGCCAGATTGCCCAGACACGCGGCCAGCTGTACTGCCGCGGCCGTCAGCACCGGCCCGCCGCAGTTGTGAGGCGCAATCCTGGCGCAGTAGGTCTCCGCCATGGCCCCGATGTGAAACGCCTCCAGAATGCCCCCGCAGGTTCCCGGGTCGGGCTGCACGATGTCCACGGCCCGGCTCTCCAGAAGCCTGCGGAAGCCGTACCGCGTGTAGAGCCGCTCCCCGGTGGCCAGCGGAATGTCCACCTTCTCCCGGATCACCCGGTAGGCGTCCACATCGAAGGCGTCCATGGCCTCCTCGTACCAGAAAATGTTATATGGCTCAATGGCCTGCCCGAACCGCCACATCATATCGCTGGTCCCCTCGGCGGTCACGTCCACCAAGAGATCCCGGTCCGGCCCAATGGTCCGGCGCACCAGCTCCACCGCCTTCACCGCGCAGTTGAAATTGGCTTTGGTCACGTTCCGGTTTTTAATGTGCTTGTTCAGGTGGCGCACCGGGTCCACCTGGCTCATCGGGTACATTTTCAGGGCGTCATATCCCTTTTCCACCACCGCCTCGGCTCTCCTGGCGAAATCTTCGGGCGTGACGCATTTTCCCTCGGACCAGCCGTTGGCGTAGACCGGAATCTGATCCCGCTGCTTTCCGCCCAGAAGCTGGTACACGGGAACGCCCAATGCCTGGCCCTTGATATCCCAAAGGGCGTGTTCCAGGGCGCTGGCCGCAGCGTAAAAGATCGCACCGGCCCCCTTGCCCCAGAAGGTGTCGTAATAAAAATCGTTCCAGATAGACTGGATCTCGTCGGGATTTTTCCCCACCACGAACCGTCCGGCCAATTCCTCAGCCATTTTGGCGGCGGCGTAGCAGCCCACGCCGAAGCCCACCGCGCCCTCGCCGATGCCATTTATCCCTTCATCGGTCAGCACTTCCGCGATCACCGGGCGGAAAGTCCCGGTGTCAACCACATAGATTTTAACCTCTCTTACCTTCATCTTCCCAATTCCTTTCTACAGATTGTTGATCTCCCTGACCTGGTGGCAGGCTACGAAATGGCCCGGCAGCACTTCCTCCAGCTCCGGCTCACAGCTGCGGCACCGCTCATCGGCGTAGGGACAGCGGGGCGCGAACCGGCAGGCTTTGGGCGGCTCGATAGGGGATGCCAGCTCCCCCTTTAGCAGAATCCGGTTCCGCCTGACTCCCAGCCTGGCCCGAGGTATCGCAGACAGAAGGGCCTTGGTGTAGGGGTGCAGCTGGCGGCTGAACAACTCCTTTGAGCTGGAATTTTCTACCACCACGCCCAGATACATGACCATAATGTCATCGGAGATGTGTTTCACCACCGACAGATCGTGGGTCACGAAAATGTAGGTCAGGTTCAGCTCGTCCTGGAGATCCATCATCAAATTTAAAATCTGGGCCTGGATGGACACGTCCAGGGCGGACACCGGCTCGTCGCAGACGATGAACCTGGGATTTAAGGCCAGGGCGCGCCCGATGCCGATGCGCTGGCGCCGCCCGCCGTCCAGCTCATGGGGATAGCTGTGCTCGTAGCGCTCCGGCAGTCCCACGATATCCATGAGCTCGCGCACCCGGCGGTTGTACTCATCCCTGCTTTTGCACATTTTGTAGACCTTTAACGGTTCCCCGATGATCTCGGCCACCGACTGCCGCGGATTGATGGAGGAGTAGGGGTCCTGGAACACCATTTGCATATTCCGCCTGAGATCGTGAAGCTGGGCTTTAGTGGGATTTGAAATGTCCGCTCCGTCAAACAGAATCTGCCCCTCCGTGGCTGGAAGGAGGTGAAGGATCACCCGGCCAAGGGTGGATTTCCCGCAGCCGGATTCCCCCACCACGCCCAGGGTCCGTCCCTCCTCGATGGAGAAGGAGACGTTGTCCACCGCGTGGAGCAGCCCGGACTTCGTGGAAAAATACTTCTTTAAATGTTTCACCTGCAGCAGTGTACTCATCTTTTCCCCTCCTCTCCGCCGGCCGCCAGCCAGCAGCGCACCTCGTGGGTATCCGACACCTTCACCGCAGGCGGCGGCTTGACGCAGCGCCCGTCCGCATGGCTGCAGCGGTCGCAGAAATTGCAGCCCTCCGGCAGGTTGGCCGGATCAGGCATCATTCCCGGGATAATGTTCAGCCGCTCGCTCTCCACATCCAGATCCGGGATGGACTGAAACAGGCCCACGGTGTAGGGATGGCGGGGGGAATTGTAAATATCTTCCAAGGTTCCTTTTTCCACGATCTCGCCCGCGTACATGATTGCCACCTGGTCGCACACCTCGGCCACCACGCCCAGGTCGTGGGTGATCAGGATCATGGCCGTGCCGTAGGTCTCCTTGAGGCTGCGCATCAAGTCCAGCACCTGGGCCTGGATGGTCACGTCCAGGGCCGTGGTCGGCTCGTCGGCGATCAGAAGCTTAGGGTTGCAGGCCAGGGCGATGGCGATGATCACACGCTGCTTCATTCCGCCGGAAAACTGGTGCGGATACTCCCCGTAGCGCTCCCCGGTGATTCCCACCAGCTCCAGCATTGCGCAGGCTTTTTTCTGAGCCTCCGCCTTGGATATCTTTTCGTGGAGCTGGATCACCTCGGTGATCTGATCCCCCACAGTCATCACCGGGTTCAGACTGGTCATGGGGTCCTGGAAAATCATAGCCAGGTCCTTACCGCGGATTCTGCGCATTTCCTTATTGCTCTTCTTCAGAAGGTCTTCCCCGTTCAAAAGGATCTCCCCTGAGACCACCTTTCCGGGCGGATTGGGCACCAGGCCCATGATGCTCAGCGCTGTGGTAGTCTTTCCCGCGCCGGTCTCGCCCACCAGGCCGATGGTGGCCCCCTCCTCCACAGTCAGGGATATCTCGTTTACCGCCTCCACCACTTCCTTGTCCACCACATAGTGGACGGTCAGATTTTTGATTTCTAATAGTTTATGATCCATAGTCCTTCCCTCCCTACTGCTTCAGGCGGGGGTCCAGCGCGTCCCGCAGCCCGTCGCCCAGCATGTTTAATGCAAAGGCGGTGACCACGATGGCCAGTCCCGGTATGATCGCGATATGCCAGTAATCCCGCAGGTAGTCGCGGCCGGCCGATATCATCAGCCCCCATTCCGGCGTGGGCGGCTGAACGCCCATCCCCACAAAGCTTAAGGAAGCGCTCATGAGGATCACGCTCACCGCGCCCAGGGTATACTGGACGATCACGGGCGCCAGCGCGTTGGGCACCACGTGGTGGAGGATCACCCGCAGATTGCTGCACCCGATGGACTGGGCCGCCTCCATGTATTCCCGGTCCTTTAACGTCAGGACCTGGGCCCTCATAATGCGGGCGAACTCCGGCGACTGGGTCACAATCAGCGCAATCATCATATTTTCCATGCTGCTGCCCAGGGCCGCCACGATGCTGACGCACATGAGCATGGTGGGGATGCCCATGAAAATGTCCACGATGCGCATGACGATGTTGTCCAGCCTGGGATAGAAGGCCGCCAGCAGCCCTAAGGCCGAGCCGATGAGCGCAGCCATGGTGATACAGACGAAGGTAATGAACAGCGTGTACCGGCCGCCCACCAGAATCCTCGTCAGAATATCCCTGCCGAAATTGTCCGTGCCGAAAATGTGAGCGGCGCACGGGAACAGCAGCCTGTCCGTGTAGTTCTGCGCCGCGTAGTCATAGGGCGACAAAAGCGGCCCGAAGACCGACAGCACGACAATGGCCGCCAGCATGTAAAGCCCCACCATGGCCATGCGGTTTTTCTTCAGGCGTTTCCAGATTTCCACCACCTGGGAGGTCTTTTTCTTCTTTTTTCCCACAGGATCAGTCATCAGCCTCACCTCCGGTCTCTTTTGTCCTGATGGCTTTGCGCTTCCCGGAGTACATGGACCGGATGCGCGGATCGATAAAGCAGTAAACGATGTCCACCAGCAGATTGATCATGATACAGTTTAGGCCGATCCAGAGCACGCCGCCCTGAACCACCGGGTAATCCTTGAAGTTCACGCTGTCGATGATGTATTTTCCGAGGCCCGGGATCGCAAACACGGTCTCTACCAGCACCGCACCCGCCAGAAAGCCGCAGATGCGGATTCCGATCACCGTCACGATGGGCACCTGGGCGTTCCCAAGGGCATGGCGCATGATGGTCAGCCATTCGCTCTGCCCTTTGGCCCGGCTGGTGCGGATGTAGTCCTGCCGGATCACCTCCAGCATGCTGGAACGGGTCATACGCATGATGGAGGCGCTGGCCTGTAGTCCCAGGGTGAATACCGGCAGAATCCAGTATTTCGCGCCGTAGGTGCCGGTGGCGGGCAGAATCCTGAGCTTCACCGAGAAGAGCAGCACCAGCACCATGGCGATCCAGAAGGACGGGGCCGAAACCCCGAACAAGGACACCAGGGTACCGATGCGGTCAAAGGCGGAATACTGCTTGACCGCCGCCACGATCCCGGCCGCCACGCCGATCACCATGCCCAAAAGCGTGCTCAGCACCGCCAGCTTCAGCGTGTTGGGGTAACGGTCCATGATCTCGTCAAATACAGGCCGCCCGGTCTTGTAGGACGTCCCGAAATCCCCGTGGAGCACCCCCACGAAATACCGCCCAAGGCGGACCAGGTAAGGGTCGTCCAATCCGTACTCCTCATGGATCTCCTGAACCTGGTCCGGCGTGGCGTTCTCCCCCAGAATCGCGTAGGCCGGATCGCCGGGCGTGATATACATGAGCGTAAACACGATGATGGTGATCCCAAACAGGATCGGCAGCATCATCAAAATCCGTTTTCCAATATATTTCAGCAAATGCTTCCCCTCCTTGCCGTCTCAAAAAGCCGCAGGCCGCAGGCGACGCCGGCGGCCGAAGGCGTTCAGTGTAAAATTATGCCAGACACATTACTCAAAATACACAAACTGGAGATAGTGCTGCTCGTAGGACGGTGTGATTCGGAAGCCCCTCACATCCAGCTGGCAGGCCGCGTTGAGCTCCTTGTGCCATACCGGAAGCACCACGTAGTTTTCCATGAGCATCTCCTGGCAGCGGTAGTACAGCTCGTTGCGGGCATCATGGTCGGTGGTGGCCAGAGCCTTGTTGATCAGGTCGTAGTATTCCTGATTTTCCCAGCTGGTCAGCGGCCACTCGGAGGTATCAGGCAGCCAGCGGAACAGTACACGGCCCGCCTCACCGGTGGAGGCCGTCAGCCCGTAGATGGTCATGAATCCCTCGCCTGCCGCCAGGCTGGAGGACCAGGTGGTGGAGTCCATCACATCGATGGATACCTTGATTCCCACCTCGCTGAGCTGCGCCTGCACCACCTCGCAGAAGTCCTTGCGCTGCTGGTCCGAGCTGTTGCAGGAGATGGAGGTCTCAAAGCCGTCCGGGTATCCGGCCTCCGCCAGAAGGGCCTTGGCCTTTTCCAGATCCCGTTCCGGGAAATACTTGCTCATGTCGGGATGGCGGCCGTCGATTCCGGGGGAAATGATTCCGGTGCCTAGCTCGCCGAAGGAGCCGTAGGCCACGTCCACGGCCTGTTTGATGTCCACAGCCAGCCATACCGCCTGACGGACGCGCTCGTCCTCAAAGGGCTTCTGGGCCTGGTTCATATACAGGTAGCTGGTGTTGGCTCCCATTGCCGATACCAGGTTGATCGCCTCGTTGGCGCGCACCCGGTCCACGTTGGTGGCCGTGATCTCGTACACGATATCCGCGCCGCCGGACTCGGCCTCGATCACGCGCGAGGAGGAATCGGTGATATAGCGCAGGGTCACGTTCTTCACATAAGGCTGGCCCTCGATCCAGTAATCGTCAAAGCCTTTAAGCACCAGGCTGTCGCCCGCCGTATACTTCACCACCTCGTAAGGGCCTGTGCCGATGGGCGCTTTGAGGAAGTCGCCGCCGGACTCGTTGTAAGAGCGCTCAGAGATAATGCCGCAGAGCGGATTCTCCAGCATGGCCACCTGGATGGCGTAGGGCTCAAAGGTCACCAGGGTAAAAGTGTAATCCCCTGTAACCTTGGTCTTGGAGAAGTCCACCTTATTCACCTGCATGGCGGCCACGGTATTGTCGTCCACCAGGCGTTTCAGGGTGAACACCACGTCGCTGGCCTTCAGCTCGTCCCCGTTGTGGAACTTCACGCCCTCGCGAATCTTGAAGTTGATGGTGCACTCGTCCGGGTACTCCCAGCTCTCCGCCAGCCAGGGAATCAGCTCTCCCTTATCGTCGTACACCACCAGGGTCTCGTAAATCTGGCGGGTGGACTGATGCTTATTCTGGGTCACGGAGTCGTGGGGGTCCAAAGACCCGGGGTCGGCCGGCACTACCACGGTCATGGAATCCTTGGAAGATACGATTCCCGTGGGCTCGGTGGACACGATCATGCCGGACTCGCTGGCATAGCCGGTGTCGATCTTCTCAGCCTCGGTCTCCGCCGGGGCCTGGCTGGCCGCAGCTCCGCTTCCCTCCGTGGCCTGAGGCTGAGGCTCATTTTTGGAACAAGCCGCCATGGAAAGCGCCATCACGGCACTCAGTGAAAGTGCTAATGCTCGTCTCATGTACCTTTTCATCATAATCCTTCCTTTCTCTCTCCGTTTTTATATATCCCGCTGGCGGGAATGTTATCTCCTATTTCCGCAGGTGCGCGAAAACCGGCAGCTCCATAATATTGGTCATGGGGACGTGGAGCTCATGGTTTGCGTGCATCAGGAAATTGAATCCGTGGATGCGGGTGCCCTCCCGGGGCGCGCCCGTCTTCACCGCCCAGGCGCCAAGGGCCAGGCCCAGCTCCTTTTCCGGGGAATCCAGCGTCCCACCGGCGCGGCTGGAGGGCACAACCAAAAGCCCCTGATCCATCATGTACCGGGCCGTCTCCAGCGCCTCCGTGATGGTGCCCGCCTGGTTGGGCTTAAAGATCATACCGCGGGCGGCTCCCATTTCCACCGCCTTTTTGGCCCGGTCCAGACTGGTGCACAGGAAATCGTCCCCGATCACCACAGAATTGATTTGTTTTGACGCAAGCGCAAAGCCCTCGAAATCCTCCTCCTGCAGTGCGTCCTCCACAAATGCGATGGGATACCGGTCCGCCAGACCAGCCAGCTGGCCGATCACAAAGTCCCTGGTCACCAGGCCGCCTCTCCAGCGGTACAGCCCCTTCTCCTCGTCGTAATACTCGCTGCTGGCGCAGTCCAGGGCGTAGGCGATGTGATCCGTATATCCCAGGTCCGCCACCGCCTCCGCCAGAATCCCCATTACCTCCCAGGGATCGTCGGAGGGAGCGGCCCAGCCGCTGTAATTCCCCACCGCAGGGCGGCCGTTGTTGTATTTCTTCAGCACATCCCCCAGGTGGTAAAATATCTCCACAATCATCCGTATGGACTCGTTCACGTCGGTCATACCGTGGGGCAGCACCATGAATTCCTGCCATGGCATGGTCTTGCCGTTGTAAGTGCCGCCGTTGATCACATTGGCGGAGGGGCTCATGATGTATGTGATGGGATTATCCGCCACATTCTCGTAGATATGGCGGTGATTCTCCGCAGCCGAGGCGTAGCAGACCGCAGCCGACGTGGCGAACACGGCGTTTCCGCCCAGATTCGTCTTGTAGCGGGTGCCGTCCAGACTGATCATCCGGCGGTCAATGCCCTCCTGGTCGTGGACGTCCATGCCGATGAGCGCCGGAGCGATACAGCGCTCCACGTTCTCCACCGCCTTCATCACGCTGAGTCCACCCCAGAAATCCGGCCGTTTGTCCCGCAGGACAAAGGATTCGTTGGCGCCCACCGAGGTGCCGGTGGAAGCTCCCGCGCGGCCCAGATATCCCGCCTCCGTAATCACGTCCACCTCCACCACCGGCCGGCCGTTGCTGTCCAGGACCTGCCTGGCTGTAACCTGTTTGATTTTTGACATCTCCCGTTCTCCTCCCTAGTGTTTTAAATGTGCGAAAATTGGCAGTTCCATAATGTTGGTCTGCTTCACCCCCAGCTCCTCCGAGACCCGCAGCAGGAAGTTGAATCCGTTGGTCCGCGATCCGCTGCGCGGCGCGCCGGTCTTGGTCACCCAGGCCCCCAGCGCCACCGCGATCTCTTTTTCCGGGGAGTCCAGGGTTCCGCCCGCGCGGCCGGATGGGATCACTAAAAGGCCCTTGTCCATCATGTACCGCGCCGTCTCGATGGCCTCGGTCAGGGTTCCCGCCTGATTGGGCTTAAAGATCATGCCCCGGGCCGCTCCCATTTCCACCGCCTTCTCTGCCCGGTCCAGGCTGGTGCACAGGAAATCGTCCCCGACGATCACGGTATTGACCTTCCGGCTGGCCAGCGCGAAGCCCTCAAAATCCTCCTCCCAGAGCGCGTCCTCGATAAATGCGATGGGATACCGCTCCGCCAGGCCCGCCAGCTGCCCGATAATGAAATCCCGGTCCACGTAATCCCCGCGCCACCGGTACAGCCCCTTCTCTTCGTCGTAATATTCGCTGCTGGCGCAGTCCAGGGCGTAGGCCATGTGGCCGGTAAAGCCCAGATCGTCCACCGCACGGGCGATCAAATCCATCACCTCAAAAGGATCGTCCGACGGCGCGCCCCAGCCGCTGTAATTGCCCATCGCGGGCTTGCCGCCGTTGTATTTCTGCACCAGGTCTCCCAGGTGGTAGAAGGTCTCCACGATCATGCGCACGGACTCCTCCACGGTGTCCACCCCGTGGGGCAGGATCATAAACTCCTGGAACGCCTGGGTTTTACCGTAATATGTACCCCCATTGATCACATTGGAGGAAGGGCTCATGAGATAAGGGATCGGCCCGTCCGCCAGATTCCGGTAAATAGGCAGATGGTTCTCCGCCGCCGCTGCCTTGGCTACGGCCACGGAGACCGCGTAGATGGCATTTCCTCCCAGATTGGTCTTGTACCGCGTCCCGTCCAGCGCGATCATCTTCCGGTCGATGGCCTCCTGATCCTGGACGTCCATCCCCAGAATGGCCGGAGCCAGCACCTCTCGTATGTTGGCGATGGCCTTGTAGACGCTCATGCCCCCGTAGACGCCGGGATCGCCATCCCGCAGCACAAAGGATTCATTGGCCCCTACGCTGGAGCCGGTGGACGCTCCGGCCCGGCCCAGAAAACCGCTCTCGGTGACGACGTCCACCTCGGCCACCGGCCTTCCCTTGCAGTCCAGCACCTGCCTGGCTTTTACTTCTGTGATCTTCGACATGTTCTCCCTCCTCGTATGGCTTAATCGATGTAAATGATATTCAGGTCACAGAGATTTGTCCCCGTGTTGCCCGTAAATATGCAGTCCCCAATTTTTTCCAGTGCATTGCCCGTGGAGTGGAAGCGCAGGGCGTCGAAAATGTTCTCCCCGGCCGCCTCCAGCCGCTCGCAGGTGCTCCCGTCCACGATGCCGCCCGCGTAGATGGTGGGGCCGTCCGTACCTTCCGTGTCGATGGAAGCCCCGGCCACGCCCTTCATTCCCTTGATGCCGATGGCCATTCCCAGAACCAGCTCCTGGGACGGCCCCCCGACGCCCCTGGGCGGTTCCTGGATGTTGCAGGTGGTCTCCCCGGCGCACACCACATAGCAGGGCATCTCGATGGGATTGTTGCGGTATTTGATCTCGCGGATCAGGGACGAGAAAAACATTCCCGCCTGGCTGCTCTCCCCCTCCAGATAGGTGGTCAGCACCATACAGTTGATCCCCATCTCCTCCGCGATCCTCTTGGCTGTGCGGCAGGAATCCGCCAGATTCCCCACCACAAAGGTAGTGATCCTGTTCTCGTCGATGTCAAAGGGCGTCTCCTTCACCCGGCTGTCGTCAAAGATAAAATCCACCACGCTGGCCGGAAGCCGGTCCGAAAGCGCGTAATTCACAATCATGTCCCTGGCGTCCTGTATGGAGGTCTGATCCCCGCCAAAAGGCGTTCCCCGGAAATACGCCGGAAGGCGCATATCGCTCTCCGAGGGCTTGCCTACCGCGTCGCTGATCTGGAAGCTGATCATCTCCGCCCCCACCTGGTGGCAGATCAGTTCCGCCAGGCGTCCGCCGTTGGTGCGGGAAATGTGCCTGCGCACGGCGTTGATCTCCAGAATTCTGGCTCCGCTTTTGAGCAGGATATCCTGGGCCGCGATCTCGTCCTCCAGGCTTATCCCCTCCACCGGATAGGTCAGAAGCGCTGAACTTCCGCCGCTGCATACGCAGATGAACAGATCGTCGGCAGATGCATTTTCAATCAGTTCGATCATACGCCCGGCCGCCTCCATGCCCTCCTCGTTGGGCAGTGGATGGCCTCCAACGTACACGTCCGTGTTGCAGTACCGGTCCTGCTCCTCCACGATCTTCACGGAAATGATCCCCTTGGTGATGCGTTCCCCCAGGACGTCGCAAACCGCCTGGGCCATGGCGTTGCAGGCTTTTCCCGCCCCCAGCAGATAGACCTTCCCCTTTTTACTCAGATCCCACCGCTGCGTCCCCACCGTCAGGATGTCCCCCTCCAGGCTCATGATCTCCCGGATGCGCTTGCAGGCGTCCAGTTCCTGGAGCGTCCGGTCCATGAGCTGCAAGACCTTCTGCCTGGCTGCAGCGTCACACCTGTTGGCAATTTTGTCGTAGTTGCGCACTTTTCTAATCACAGTCTTACCTCCATCGCTGTACCTATATATCCATGCGGCAAAAAGCGCCACAATTATGGACACTTCCAATCATTTCATTGATATAGGGGGGTATTTTTCAAAATTTTCTCTAAATTTTCCATTAATCTTATTATAAATCAAAAAATAGTGATTGAAAAATGCCAGTTTTAGCGCTAAAATATTCAAAACGCGTATATTCAAAAGAGGGGGAAACCATGACAGTATCGGAAATTGATGCATTTCTCGCCGTGGTGCGCTACGGCAGCATGGCCGAGGCGGCCAGACGTTTGTATACAAGCCAACCGACCCTGAGCCGGCGGCTGCATTCCCTGGAGGAGGAGCTGGGCTACGCCCTGCTGCTGCGCAACAAGGGCGTGCGCACCGTGGAGCTGACCCGCCAGGGAGAAAAGTTTATTCAGATCGCGGAGAACTGGAAGCATCTCTGGGACGACATGCAGAAGATCAACTCCTACCCGGAGGATCACCTGCTGCATTTTTCCGCAGTGAACAGCCTGGTCAGCTATATCATTTATCCGGCCGTCCACACCTTTCTGAACGAAAATCCCCATGTCCACGTGGTGCTGGAGAGCCAGCACTCCTACACCTCCTACACCCGGGTCCAGGAGGGGCTGCTGGACGGGGCGTTTGTGTGCAACACCATCTACAACCGTTCCATCCAGGCCCTGCCGCTCTGGAGCGAGCCCATGTGCCTGGTGGCCGGGGCGGGCGTGTCTTCCTGGCCGGAGATGCTGCCCAACGATCTGGACAGCCGCCACGAAATCCGCGTCCCCTGGAACAATGAATTTGACGAATGGCACGACTACTGGTTCGGCACCAAGGACCCGGGCCGCGTGATCATCGACCAGATGCCCGCCGTGGAGCATTTGCTTCGGAAGGACCCCACCCTGTGGATGGTGGCCCCCGTCTCCGCCGCCAAACAGATCGCGGAGAGCTCCAACGCCCAGCTGATCTCCCTGGCCTCCCATCCGGAACGGCGGATCTTCTATATCGCCAAAAGCGGATACTCCTCCGAGATCATGGACCAGTTCCTGCGGCATTTGATGGGGATTATCTCGAAGATTGACGAGATTTCGATTATTGCGGAAGGATTGATGAAGTGAGATGAGATTTCAGAAAGGCGCTGATTCCAAAATACGGATCAGCGCCTTTCTATCTGTCAATTATACTGTTTTATTCATCTGGCCGCAGTCCTCAATGCGCCGCGCCGCGTTTTTTCTGTTTCAGCACAGCCAGAACCATCAGAACGCCGAAGTATACAAAGGGCGTGACCAGGTACGGGGCCACCCGCAGGGGGTCCACATCCAGCGAGGCGGCCACCGCCACCGGGTTGGTGTTCCAGGGAATCCACAGGCCGAATATGAGACAGCCCACCGTCATGGCATTTGCCAGGTCCAGCCGGTCCAGACCCGCCTTGTCGTATACGCCGTTCAACACGTTGCTGGTAAATACCTCTGCGAAGGTGGTAGAGGAAGACAGATTTCCCAGCACGCCCAGCAGCAGCGCGCAGATGGTCGCGCCCACATTGGTGTGAATGCGCTTGGAGAGGGGCTCGACCAGTGCGTCCAACACCCCTGCGGTATTGAGGATTCCGAACAATCCAAAGGCGACCACAATCATAAACGCGGTGCCCGTCATGCTGGACATTCCGCCGCGGCTGAACAGCTTATCGATGAACGCGTCCCCGGAAGACATGGTGTAACCGCTCCACATGTAGTCGATCACGGCCTTGGCGGTATGCCCCTGGTAGAGCGTGGCGACCAGCAGACCGCCCACGCCGCCGCAGAGCAGGGACGGAATGGTGGGAACCTTGAAGCATAACAGCGCGATCACCAGGATTACCGGAATCATGGGAATAAAGCCCAGGCGGAAGTTCCCGGCGATGCCGTCCATAATAGAAGCGATCTCTCCTGTGGAGGAGGCGTCAAAATGATTGTTCAATCCCAGCACAAAGAAGATAACGGCTGAAATGATAATGGTGGGTATGGTGACGCGCAGCTGGTATTTGATGTGGGAGAACAAATCCACGCCTACCGCGCCGCTGATAATGTTGGTGGTGTCGGACAGCGGCGACAGTCCGTCGCCCACGAACGCTCCGCAGATAATGGGGCTGGCCGCCACCAGCGGATTAAATCCCATGCCCAGCGCCACGCCCATGAGGGCGATACCGATGGTTCCGCAGGTTCCCCAGGACGTGCCGGTGATCATGGAGAACAAAATACAAATGATAAAGGACGTTACCTGGAAATAACTGGGATTAATAATTTTCATGCCCAGATGTGTCACCGCCGCGATGGTTCCGCTGGCGTTCCATGCGCCGATCAGGGCGCCGATGGTAATAGTGAAGACCACCGGCAGCAGACAGCGGGGCATAAAAGCGAACATACCCTTTTGCAGCTCGGTGTACTTGTAGCCGATTTTCATGCACAGCGGGAATGCGACAATCCAGGCCAGCAAAAACAACACCTGCATCTTGAATCCAAATACCGCCCCCAGAACCATGATCCCCCCGAGGATCAGCGCCATTGTAAACATCGCATAACCAAAACTGGGCATTTTGCGCGTTTCATTACCTTCCATACTATTATCCCTCCTGCTATTTTTACCCCATTATTTGATGATTCAAATATCGTTTACAGCTCGTACTCCTCCAGACGGGTGATCGTGTAGGCTACCAGCTTGGTGCGGTCGTACATGGTCTGGAGAATGCCGTATTCCCTGGTATTGTGAGCGAATTCTCCCACAATCCCCATTCCGTCCAGTGTGGGAACCCCCGCCGCCACAATATTGCCGGAATCAGACACGCCGCCGCGGTGAACCTTCCCGAACTCCGGCATTCCCAGCTCTCTTGCGATATCATTGACCATATCGTGCATGCGGGCGATGCCTTCCGTCTCGTTGTAAGGCACAAATTTGGCGATATCCGTGCGGAAACTGGCTGTAGTGCCCGGTATGTAGGAGTGGGCGATAATCCCCTCGATGCCTTCGTGGAGCCGCTGTCCCTCCTCCGGCGTGTTGAATCGGATATCCACCGCAAATTCACAGTGATCCGGTATCGCGCTGCTCTGCCTTCCGGCGTTGATGATACTGGGAGTCACGGAACTGCCGATCTCCAGATTGGCCAGCTTGGAAATGTCCACCACCTTAAAGGCCGCCTCCAAAAGCGCGTTCTTGCCGGTCAGCACGTCGTTTCCCGCGTGTCCGCCCACGCCCTCCACGGAGACGAAAAAGGTGTGCTGGGTCTTCCGGCCGATTACCAGGCGGTTCTTCATGTCGCCCGGCTCCATGTTGAATGCACAGATGCAGCCCCGGCTCTCCTGGATAATGGTCTCGTCGGCGTTATTTCCCACGTGATCCGCCTCCTCGTCTCCCACCAGAATGATCTTAATCGGGCGCTCCGTATAACCGATATGGTTGAGGGCTTTGGCGATATACAGAGCCATCACGTCGCCGCCCTTCATGTCGATGACGCCGGGGCCGTAAATCTTTCCGTCCTCGATGCGGCAGGCTGGGCTGCCGAACGCGCCTGTGTGGAATACGGTGTCCACATGCCCGGAGAGCAGTACCGGCTTGCCCGGACGGTCCTCTCCCAGAATGGCCGTGACCACACCCGCCCGATCCTCTGCCACCTCGTGGCGGGTGAGCCTGAACCCTTCCTCCTCCAGAAGGCCGCAGAGATAGGCCATCGCCTTTTCTACATTTTCCTTCTCCGCGTAATGTCCCTCCAGATTGACCAGATTCATCAGAACCTGGTTCATCTCCTCGCGGTGCTCATCGATGTACTTGCTGACTGCCTCATAAGTCTGATTCATAGAAATCCCTCCTTCTTTTTCCTCTTATTGTTATTGCAACGCACATTCCCCCGCGTACACAATACGCCTGTACTGTTCTGGATCAGTGTCTCCCTCCGTGCTGAACAAGAGCACCACGGAGCTGCTGTCCAGTCCCATTTCCCGGCGCAGACCGGCGAACGCTTCACTGGCCGCCAGCACTGCCAGCAGGCCGGTGGTGGCCGCCCCGGACTCGCCGGAGACGATGGGCTCATCCCCCTTGTGGGGAGCCGCTAGAAGCCGCATGCCCAGCGCGGCCACCGGGTCCGCGCAGCTGAAGGCGAAACTGGTAAAGGTCCTCAGCACCGGCCAGGTGACGGTGCAGGGCTCCCCGCAGTTCAGCCCGGCCATGATCGTGGAGCAGTCCCCTTCCACCGCGTGGGGTTCCCCGTCCGCAGTCAGAATGGATTTGTAAATGCACGCCATGTCCTCAGGCTCCACCGTGCTGAATACCGGGCGGTTCTCTGCGTAGCGGCCTGCCAGATAACCGGTCACACCGCCCGCCATGGCTCCCACGCCCGCCTGCAGAAACACGTGGCTTGGCCTGGAAAATCCCTCCGCCTCCAGCTGGTCTGCGGCCTCCGCCGCCATAGTGGTGTACCCCTGGACAATCCAGGTGGGAATCTGCTGGTAGCCCTCCCAGCTGGTGTCCTGTACCAGGTGCCAGCCGTTCTCCTCCGCCATGCGGGCCGCGTGGCGCACAGCGTCGTCGTAGCCCACATCCATGATCTGGACCTCTGCCCTGCCCGCGTCCCGGATGGCCTGGGCGCGCAGCTCGGAGGACCCCTTGGGCATATACACATACGCCCGGCAGCCCAGCTGGCCCGCCGCCCAGGCCACCCCTTTGCCGTGGTTGCCGTCGGTGGCGGTCACAAAGACCATCCCGGAGAGCCGCCCGCGCACCGGCTCGGACTGAAGGTCCGCAAACGTGGTGGTCTCAGGGTCCAGCCCCAGCTCGCCGCACACCACCCGGGTGAACGCGTAGATCGCGCCTAGGCCCTTGAAGGCGTTGAGGCCGAATCGTTTGGACTCATCCTTCACAAATACCGCCTTCACCCCCAGGGCCTCCGCCAATCCGTCCAGGCGCACCAGGGGCGTGGGCCGGTAGCCCTCCATAGCCCGGTGAATCCGGTGGGCCGGTTCCACCGCCTCCTGGTTCAGAAAATCCGCGACGCCCTGGGCATCCGCAGGATTCCCCCCGCCGCGCACCGCCCGGACCCAGCGGTTTGAAATCTCCTCCATATCGTTCCTCCTTCTCGCAATATCCAATATATCGGTTGATTTGATCATACCATACCCGCAACCGATATGCAATATATTAATTTTATTTTTTTATCTAAAATAGTGTTAGATTTCTCTATAATTCAATAATATTTGGTAAAAATTATATTGCATATTTAGTTGATATCAAGTAGAATTATATTAAAATCGTGAGGGGAGGGGTGCACATGCCAATACCCAAAAAGACAGAGACCATCAACCGCACCACCGCCAAAGAGCGGGTTTATACCATATTGCAGCAGTGGATCGTGGACGGCACGCTGGAGCCGGGGGAGCGTTTAAACGACGCCGATCTGGCCAAGTATTTCAGCGTGTCCCGCACGCCCGTGCGGGAGGCCATTCAGATGCTGAACGAACAGAAGCTGGTGGAGATCGTTCCCTCCAGCGGCACCTTTGTGGCGCCCATCAACCAGGAGGACATCAAGCACGTGTACCAGCTCCTGGGCGGGCTTCAGGCCCTGGCGCTGAAGCTGTCCATCGGTTCTGTGACCGCAGAGGACCTGGAACATCTGAATTCCCTGAACGAGAATTTTCTCCGCTGCGCCCAGATGGGAGCCGTCCCCGCCACCATAGAGGCGGACTACCAGTTCCACCGCTACCTCTGCCAGCTGTCCGGGAATCCCTATCTGGTGAACTACTCGGACCAGCTGTCCATCCACGTGAGCCGCAACGAGAACCGTTTTTTCAAGATTTACACCACCCCGGAGGTCAGCTACGCCAGTCACAAGCGGATCATCGAGGCCCTGCGCTCCGGCGACCTGGAGACCGCCCAGACGGAGATCGAGGCCAACTGGGCCGTGTCTACGATGCAGAATGAGGGGTGAGCCGCCGACAGCGTGCCGCGGTAAACAGAAAACAGATAAAACCCCGGCCACTGATGCTTGCCTTACAGGCAAAGCCGCATCAGTGGCCGAAGTTTTTATCTGTTTTCTGGTATATCGCGCGTCCACCCGGAAAGGACCACGACTCAATTTTTACTTAAATACTCCACACCCATCCGCCGGCAGCTGATCTTCCGCCGCAGACCATCTCTTCCCATTATTCATCGAATCAGCTCCAGATAATCCCGCCGTAAATCCACAACCGCATACACGATCACCGTATGATCACGCTCCCTTACTTTATAGAAAATCAGATGCCTTTCCACAATTAAAACCCGGAACTTCATACGTCTCAGGAACGGATATCTGGGTTCCGCTCCGTTATAGGGCTGATCCTCCAGCAGCCGGATCGCGTGCTCCAGCTTTTCCAGGTAAGCGAGCGCAATCTCCACACTCCCGGAATCATCCGCAATATAATAAATCAAGTCCCTGATCTGCGCGTCTGCCTGGTCGGTTCGGAGTACCTCGTATCTCATATCTCCTTCCTCGCCAGCAGATTTTCGCGGATATCGCTGAATGTATCGGCAATCGGTGATGTCCTTCCCTGGTCCACATCATCCTGCGCCTCCGCCAGGGTTCTTAATAAATCCAGCTCGGATTTCAACCGGCCATACTGGGCGTAACCCATTAGAACCGTGTCTTCCCGGCCATTTACCGTTATAAAAGCCGGCTCTCTTGTCTCCCGCGTCAGACGGGAAATCTCAGGGTATTTATTTCGCAGGTCCGATGATGGTCTGATTGTTTCCATGTACATTTCACCTCGCTTTTTGATATCTATATTATACGATTATAACGATATGACCGTAAGATATAACCCATTTCTCTCCCTGCACCCCACCGGCCCCAAACAAAAAAAGAACGCCCCGGCCACCCCGGAGCGCTCTCTCAATTCCATCTGATTTCATTTAAAAATATTTCTTGCTTCCCCAAAGATTACTCTTCTTCAAGTCCAGATACTCGTTGTACGCCTTTTCCAGAATCTGCTTTTCATTGGAAAATTTCAGAAGGTGGTAGGCTTCATAAAATTTATAGTACCCGGAGTCCAGAAAGTATTCTTCCCGCTGTGGTTTGCTGTAATAGCTGTCGGCCATCATCAGATACCAGTGGACGTCCTTTTCCACCACGTCCTGTGGGGTATTGAATGAATATTGGCTCTTACCGATATACTTGATGATAGAGGCGCTGACCCCGGTTTCTTCCTTAACCTCGCGCAGGGCAGTCTCCTTATACTCCTCGCCAGCTTCTACTGTTCCCTTGGGCAGAACCCATCCCTCGTACTTGTTCTTGTAATTCTTGTACAGGACAAGGATTTTCCCGCGAAAAATAACCACACCGCCGCAGCTCGTTGCCTCAATCATTGCAATCCCTCCTGGTGTTGGTGTGTATCCGGCGCAGGCTCTGCAAAACTCTGCCCGCGTCATAACTGGATTTAGTATACAACTTTTGGGAGGGATATGCAAGGGCGAATGCAAAACGGGTAAATTTAACATCGGAGTTGCCGCTCTGTTTACGTGGTAATTCCGGACTCCATCTCCATAGCCCGCATCTCCCGGGTCATCTCCCGCAGCACCCCAATTTCCAGCGGGATCGCCACCAGGAAGCTGACGACGTCGGAGATGGGCTGGCTCACCTGCACGCCGAAGAGGCCGTAATAGGCGGGCAGCGTCAGCACCAGGGGAATGAAAAATAGGCCCTGGCGGGACATGGACAGGATGGTGGCCCGCACGCCCTTGCCCATGGTCTGCATCATCATGTTACACATGGTGATCCAGCCCACCAGCGGGAAGGAAATGCACTGAAGCCTAAGGGCCCGGGTTCCGTACCGGATCACATCCGGGTCGCCCTTTCGGAAAATGGTGACCAGAAGCTCCGCGCCGAACCAGCCGCAGACCGCCATGATACAGAGGAACACGGTGGACACGCGCACGCAGAACCAGAAGCCCTCCTTCACCCTGCCGTACTTCTTAGCCCCGTAATTGAAGCCGCAGACCGGCTGGAAGCCCTGGCCGAAGCCGATCATCACCGAGGCCGCGAACTGGGTGATGCGCATCACAATGGACATGGCCGCGATGGCCGCGTCCCCGTAGGGCCTGGCCATCAGGTTCATGCAGGCGGTAGCCACGCTGCCCAGGCCCTGGCGGCACAGGGACGGCGCTCCGCCGTTTAAAATGATCTTGTAGCGCTCCAGGCTGGGCGAGAACTTGCGGATGTCCAGGCGCAGGTTGCCCCCTCTCCTGGTTCCCGCGATCAGCAGGCAGAAGCTGATGAACTGGCTGATGATGGTGGCCAGGGCCGCGCCGCCGATGCCCATGTGGAACACAAAGATGAAAATGGGGTCCAGCACAATGTTGATCACCGCCCCGGAGGCGATGCCGATCATAGCGTAGAAGGCGCTGCCCTGGAACCGGAGCTGGTTGTTGAGCACCAGCGAAGCCGTCATGTAGGGCGCTCCGATCAGGATAAAGCCCAGGTAGGACCTGGCGTAGGGCAGTATGGTGTCCGTTGCCCCCAGCATATGGCAGAGTGGGTCCAGAAAGGCCAGCCCCGCCGCCATGATCACCAGTCCCATAATAAATGCCGACACAAAGCCGGTGGCGGCCATCTTGGCCGCCTCGTCGAACTCCTGGGCTCCCAGCTTGCGGGACACGTAGTTGCCCGAGCCGTGGCCGAAGAAGAACCCGAAGGCCTGAATCACGGCCATCACGGAAAACGCGATGCCCACGGCCCCTGTGGCGCTGGTCCCCACCTGGCCCACGAAAAACGTGTCCGCCATGTTGTAGAAGGAGGTGACCAGCATGCTGATAATCGTCGGCCCTGCCAGCTCACAGATCAGATGTGGAACCGGCTCCTGGGTCATATGGATAAATTTTTCTTCCTGTGTCTGCGTCGCTCCCATAAGAAAACCCCCTCGGACTGTCTACAGCCCCTGCATCCCCATAAATACTTTTTCCGCCGTAACCGGCAGCTCGCGCACCCGCACGCCCACCGCGTTGTACACCGCGTTGGCGATAGCCGGGGACGGCGTGTTGATCACGACCTCGCCGATGGATTTGGCTCCAAAGGGTCCGTTGGGCTCGTAGCTGTTCTCGAACTCCACCCGGATCGTGCCCACGTCCAGACGGCTGGGAATCTTGTACTGCATCAGGGAATTCTCGTACACCTGGCCTTTTTCCGAGTAATGGATATCCTCGTACATGGCCATGCCGATTCCCTGGGCCAGTCCGCCCTCGGTCTGCACCTTCACCAGGTTGGGGTTCAGCGCGGTTCCGCAGTCCACCACGGCCACGTAGTCCACCAGGCGGATGGCTCCGGTTTCCTTGTCCACCTCGACCTCGGCGGCTCCCACCATAAAGGGCGGCGGAGACGTGGGGGAGTGATGGGATTCGCTGGCGGACAGCGCGTCGCTGTTGAAGCCCATGGATTTGTTGGCAATGTCCTTCAGACTGATGGACATTTCCTCCACCCCGTCCGCCGCGGGTTTAAACACCCGCTTTCCGTCAAATTCCAGGCCGTCGGCCGGACATTTTAAATAGTCCGCGCCCTTGGCGATAATCTTCTGTTTCAGGGACTCGCAGGTCTTGACCACGGCCATTCCCGTGAGGTAGGCCGTGCTGGAGGCGTAGGAGCCCGAGTCGTAGGGGGAAATGTCCGTGTCCGCACCGTACACCACGATATCGTCGATCTCGCAGTCCAGGCACTCGGCGGCCACCTGGGCCAGGGTGGTATCGCAGCCCGTTCCCATTTCCGCCGCGCCGATGGTCATGCTGTAGAAGCCGTCGTCATTTACCTTGATGGACACGCTGGCCACGTCCACGCCCGCGATGGAGGAGCCCTGCATGGCCATGGCGATTCCCACGCCGCGGACCTTGCCGTTCCCCATGTCGCGTCTGGGGTATTTCTCGTCCCAGCCGATCATCTCTTTGGCCCTGGCCATGCAGCGGTCCAGAGCGCAGCTGGAAGCCGGCTCGTTGTAGTAGGCGGGCATGATGTCGCCCTCCTTCACCATGTTCATTTTCCGAAGCTTCACCGGGTCCATGTGAAGCTCGGCCGCCAGCTCGCTGACCGCCGACTCCATGGCGAAAATGCCCTGGGTCGCGCCGTAACCCCGGTAAGCGCCCGCGCTCATCCGGTTGGTGTAAACCACGTCGTAGGCGAAGCGGAATGCCTTGGGCGTCCGGTACAGCGGGATAGCCTTGTGGCCGGAGAGGCCCACGGTGGTGGGGCCGTGCTCGCCGTAAGCGCCGGTGTTGGACAGGGTGTACACGTCGATGGCCTGAAAAATGCCGTCGTCGTTGCAGCCGATCTTCACATGCACCTCCATCTCATGGCGGGGTGAGGAAGCGATCTGGGACTCATAGCGGGTGTAAATGATCTTGGCCGGTTTGCCGGTGAACCAGGTGACCACGGCCGGGTAAATTTCCACCACAGCGGTCTGCTTGGCGCCGAAGCCGCCGCCGATTCTGGGCTTCACCACGCGGATTTTGGACTTGGGAATGTCCAGGGCGTTGGCCAGAATCCGGCGGACGTGGAACACGATCTGGGTGGAGGAGACCACGTTCAGACGGCCGTACACGTCCATGTAGGTAAAGGTCCGGAAAGTCTCCATCATAGCCTGCTGATTGGCCTTGGCGTGGTAAACCCGGTCGACCACGTGGCTGCACTGTGCCATCACCGCGTCCACGTCGCCCTTCTCTTCCGAGCCGGTGGCACAGAGGTTGCGCTTGTTGTCCGCTCCAACCTTACAGAGGGCCTTCCAGTCCTCCTCGGGATGGATCAGGACGGGATTGTCCTTGGCCTCGTGCATATCCAGCACCGGCGGCAGCTCCTGGTATTTCACCTTGATCAGGCGCATGGCGTGATCCACCTGGGCTTCGGTCTGTCCCGCAATGATGGCCACCGCGTCGCCCACAAAGCGCAGGTGGCGGTCCAGGATCAGGCGGTCGTAGGGGCTGGGCTCAGGAAAGGTCTGCCCGGCCAGGGTGAAACGCTTCTGGGGCACGTCCTTGTAGGTCAGAACGCACTCGATTCCCGGCAGCTTCTTGGCCACGGCGCAGTCGATCTCCGTGATCATGGCGTGGGCGTAGGGGCTTCTAAGCACCTTCACCACCAGGCAGTCCCTGGGAGCGATATCCGCGGTGTAAACCGGCTTGCCGGTCACCAGGGCCATGGCGTCCTTCTTGATGATGGGAGCGCCCACCACGCGGTATGACTGTCTCTTCTCGTTCTCCATCAGGCCTTCCCTCCTTCCCGCTGTTCCTTTTTATATGCCAGAAACTTCTTCACGGCCCGCAGCTGGGACATGTACCCGCTGCACCGGCACAGGTTTCCGGCCAGATACTCCTTGATCTCCTCCTCGGTGGGGTCGTCCAGCTCCCGCACCATGGAGAGCACGTTCATGATAAAGCCCGGGCTGCAGAAACCGCACTGCTCTCCGCCTTCCTTTGCCAGGAACAGGCCAAATTCCTCCGCGTCCTTCTGAAGTCCCTCCAGGGTCCGCAGATGGCGTCCATTGGCCCGCACTGCCAGGGTGGAGCAGGACAGGATGGGCTTCTTGTCCATCCACACCGTACAGAGGCCGCAGTTGTCCGTCTCGCAGCCGCGCTTCACGCTGGTGCAGCCCATGTCCCGCAACAGGTCGATCAGCAGCATGTCCGCCTGGATATCCGCCTGCACCGTCTTTCCATTTAATCGAAACTGTATCTTCATGCCTTGCTGACACTCCTTCCCGTCAGGCGCTCCATCAGCCTGCGCACGTAAACCCTGGCAAGCTGGTGGCGGTACTCGCCGCTTCCTCTGTTATTGCTTCCGTAGTTGAAGGCGTCCGCCGCCTCCCTGGCCAGATCGGCCAGGCTCTCATTTCCGTCGTCCGTCACCTGGGTCACTTTGGCCTTACCCGGGCGGGCGCCCACGGCCACGTACCAGTGGTCTCCCAGCCGTGAAACGCAGCAGGCGATTAACGGGAAATCCGTCTGGGAATTGCGCTGGGTGGTGTAGGCCGCCTTGCGCCCGTCCTTGCGGATGATGATGCGCACCAGCACGTCCCGGTCGTCCCGGCTCACCGGACGGGCCGCGAACTCAGCCATGGGGATCACCCCGCCGTGGTGCAGCTCCACGTAGGAGTCCAGCGCCATCATGCAGGTCAGAACATCGGAAAATCCAAACCGCGCGTAGATGCTGCCGCCCACCGTAGCCACGTTGCGCAGCTGCACGCCCACGATGTGCCGCGTGCACTCCTTAAAAATACCGTTAAAATACTGGTTCAGGCCCGGATGGGTCTCCAGCTGCCTGAGGGTGCACATGCACCCGATCCGAAACTCCTGGTCCGTCTCCTCGATGGTGTCCAGTCCCAGGCCGGACAGGTCGATGATCACACGCTTCGTCACCGAGCTCATCTTCAGCCACGCCATGCCGCCCACGATCAGGCTGCTGCGCTTCTGGCAAAGCTCATAGGCTTCGTCCAGGTCCTCCACTTTCACATAATCTTCCGCTCGAAACACCCGCTTAACTCCTCTCTTGTATGAAAACTGTCATTTCCGCAAGCGGCAGGCCAACGCCCACTGCCCGCTGTACTTCCAAATTGTTATTTTGCGGCCGAAACCGCGGTATTTGACCGTTTCTGTCCCAAAAAGACAAAAACGGCCCTGTCAAACAGGGAAATTATATCATTAATCCGCGGGTTTGCCAATATGAGTGCGTTATTCTTCCAAAGAGATAGCGTCAGGAACCGCCTCCGCCTGATGTCTGCCTTTTCCAAATGCATTTACACAAATTCCAATGTGCGCAGATACTCGTCCACCGCGTACAGCGCCGCTCCCACGTTGATATCCTGAATCCAATGGTTCGCAGACAGGGGGGTGTAGACGATAGACAGCCTGTTCCCGATCTCAAAGAAGGACTGGTTGCTAATCCGCGCTTTCAACGCCTCCATAAAGTAAGCGCCACCCTCTGTAAACGCGCCGCCGATCGCCACCAGATCCGGGTCGCACAGCAGCGCCGCATTGTGAATCAGACTTTCAAATGCCTCAACCAGCCTGTCCACAATGGCGCGGGCAAATCCGTCGCCCTGGTCAGCCTGCGCAAACACATCCCGGTGCTTGGCCCCGCCTTCTAATATCTGCCTGTAAAGAGGATGATCCCCGTACTCTCCAGACAACTCCTCTGCATACTCTCTCACCGCCTCCATGGAAACCAGCGTCTCAAAGCAGCCGTACCGCCCGCAGAGACAGCGCCGCTTCCGGTAGGCGGGCTGGATGATCACATGGCCCACCTCGCCCATGAACCCGTGGGCCCCCTGGACCAATTTGCCGTGATCGATCAGGCAGCCGCCCGTGGAGGCGGCGGACATGATTGAGAGGACGCTTCGATCCCGATATTCCGGGTGAGCCAGAAACAGCCCGTAAGACACGTAGCGGCTTCCATTGTTTACTGTGATATGATCATTCCAGGGAATCAGCCGTTCCAGCATCTCCTGAACGGGAATATTCCTGCCCCATCCGCTGTTGTGGATGGGATAGTAAATGATTCCATTCTCTGTGTCCACGATGCCGTCAAAGCTCACCGGTATGGCGCAGATGTCATCGGGCTGCAGGCCATTTTCCTCCAGAACCAAACGGGCGCAATCCGCGATGTCCTGCATGGACTGTTCCAGGCTCTCCGCAGCCTTGTAGGGGTGGTTGCGGCAGCTGATCAGCCGGCAGTTCAGGTCGGTAACCGCGGCCTGGATGAAATCCGGTCCCGCGTAAATGGCAATTACGTGCTTGTAGGACTCGTTAATGGCAAACAGCTCCGGCTTCTTGCCCCCCTCGTCGGTGGAGCTGCCCTTGCCCATGGATTTGATCAAACCGTTCTCCTGGAGCACCGCCAGAATTTTCACCACCGTGGTGATGCTCAGATTGATCCTTTGGGCAATCTCGCTGGCGGAAATAACATCGTTTTGCCGCATCAGGGACAATACCAGCCGCTGATTGTGAAACTTGATATTTTTAGGTTTTCTGCTTTTTCCAATCATAGAACGTCCCACCATCTTTTCTTTTACATTCTTCGTCTATTATCTTTTATTTTCATATGACTGTCAATCATATAATACTCTGAAACAGCCCCCATGCACACGGCAAAACAGACGAATTTCCCACCATAAACAGGAAATCCGTCTGTTCAACTGACCGGCCCGGCAGAACTTCTCCACAGCGTCCGGTCTGATGTTCCGAATCACGGTCGTAACTGATCCTTTTATTATATATTGGGAGTGCTGTTGAACACCATTCCCCCTTTTTTCCTCCGGTTAAAGAGGGAGATCAGGCCAACGTTGAGGCAAGCCGCCATCAGGACGCATACCGACATAACCACAAAGGAAAGCCGGACCCCCAGGTAGTCGGTCATCAGGCCGCCTAAAATATTTCCCATCACGGCCCCCATCCCTGCCTGGACCATGGCCAGACGGCTCTGTCCCTGGGACATCTTTCCCTCCACCACATTTTCACTGATAAACATCACGCAGCTGTAATAGCAGGTCATGTAGGTCACGCCCTGAAGCAGCTGGGACATCAGCATCAGCGTGAGCACTCCGCTTCCCGCAAACAGCAGCCTGACCGCCATCATAAGCACGGAGAAAATCAGCAGATGCACTGCGCCGAACCTTCGGATCAGGCGGTTGGCACACAGCAGGATGGGTATCTCGCTCATAGCCGATACGAAGCTGGACAGTCCCACGATGGACTGACCGTAGCCCAGGGAAATTACATATACCGGGTAAAAAGTTCCGTTAAAGCTCAACCCCAGCTGTATGATAAAGGCCAGAAAGAGCACCAGATAAATCTGTCTGTTTTTAAATATCCGCTTAGCGTTTGGCCCCGGCTCCTGTTCCCTGCTCCTCCCCGTCATCTGCCGGTCCTCCGGCAAGAGCAGGAACAAGGCCGCCAGCAGAAAATATCCGGCGCTCCCGAGTACGAAAATCATCCCGGCACGGCTTTTGAGAAAATTCCCCATGATCAGGGCGGTGACGGCAAAGCCGATGGTGCCGCCCATGCGCAGATGGGCAAAATTGGCATCCAGCTTTGCGGCCCGGTTTGTCACCAGGGCGTCGTTCAGCGGCTGGATGGCAGTGTTAAAAATGCTTACAAGCACCGTGGCTACCACGAAAGCTCCGAAGCTCACCCGGACCAGATAGCTCAAAATAGCGGCCCCGCTGCCCAAAGAGACGATGATGAGTACCAGCCTGTGCCGTCCGCTGCGGTCGCTCATATACGCCCACAGCGGCTGGATCAGGATGGAAATCACCGGTCCGATGGAGACCAGAACCCCAACCTGAAGAGGTGTGATCCCCTGCTGCGTGTAGTAGGCCCCGATAAAAGGCATATACAGCCCCGTTGAAGCCCATACGAATGAATTCACCACCAAAAGGCGGTATATCATGGCCATGCGTCTGCCTTCCGTCATCCCATTATCCTCCCGGATTACTGATCTTTTAACTGCCCTCATTATACTATTGTAGTTATAGTTTGTAAACATACTTTTTAAATTAAGTATTTTAATAAAGTTTGTATAAAATGCCGGTTTTGCCAGGACCGCTCTGGTACAAGATCATGATTTGCCGCTTATATATAAGCACTGTATTCTGAGCGTAAAAATAGATTTTAATTCGGGGCTGGGAAAAACATAGAATTATGAGGACGGTTTTTGAGATGATCGAGAATTTTATCGGGCGCGGGATGAATGCGCGCACGGAGTTTGTGGGTGGTATGCCGATGTTTTCCGCGGCGCCGCTGGAGGATGAATGCAGGGACGGAAACTGTGACGACGCTGAGGCAGAAAAAAAGCATGGCGGCGTTATTATGTTTAGTCAGGAACGTAATTGTGATCTCTGTAAAGTAAAAACGTTCCGAATCTCCTGTTTAGGAAAATTGGGAACGTTTTTGTTTACATGGTGGGGGTTCGTCCTGGCCTCTTCCGCTGATCCGGCTGCTTGCTTCCACACGCACTCGCGTCTGCCTTTTCGGCTGCCCCCATCACCGGCTCATATAAAGATCAAACAGCTGACGCGCAATCGGCGCCGCCTCGCGGCCGCCGCTTCCCGCTTCCTCCACCACCACGGTAACCACGATCTTCGGGGACTCGGCCGGGGCGAAACCGGTGAACCAGGCATGCGTTTCCTTCCCGGTCTCAAATTCCGCCGAGCCGGTTTTAGCCGCCACAGTATAGGCGTCGGTGCGCACGGCGGAGGCGGTGCCCTCGGTGACTACCGCCCGCATGAGCTCCGTCAAATTAGCCGCTTCCTCGGCGGTCATCAGGTTCCCATGGGCTGTTGGCAGGAACTTGCGAATCTCCTCGCCCCCCACATTTTCCACGTGGTCCAGCAGATAGGGGCGCATCAGGGTGCCGCCGTTGGCGATGGCTGCCGTGATCAGCGCGTTGTGTAATGGTGTGATCTGGGTGACGCCCTGGCCCATGGAGGTCTGAAGGATTTCCCAGGTCCCGGCCCCGGGCTTCATGGCAAAAGAGCTCTGCTTGTAGGGCAGCCCGGACAGGGGCAGCGGGGAGTTGAACAATACATCCTGGGCCGTTCTGGCGAACCGGCCCAGATCCAGTTCCAGGCCCAAACTGGCGAAGGCCCCGTTGCAGGAATTGGCGAAGGCCAAAGTGAAATCCTGATGGCCGTGGGCATTTCCGTGGTAACAGCGGATCTGGTAGTCGCCGTTTACATACAGACCGTTGCAGTCGAACTGGAAATTTTTGTAATCTTCTGGCCGTTCCCGCATGTATTCCAGGGCCGTCACGATCTTGAAGGTGGAGCCCGGCGGGTACATTCCCTGGGTGACCCGGTTTAACAGCTGGCCCTGGTCGTTTTCCTCGCTGGTCAGGGTTTCCCAGTCGGCGGCGATGGTGTTGGGGTCGTAGCCCGGCTTGGATACCATGGCCAGTATTTTTCCCGTGTCCGGCTCCATGGCGATCACTGCGCCCCGGCGGTCCCCCAGGGCGTCCCAGGCTGCCTGCTGGAGCTGCGGGTCCAAGGTGGTGTACACATTGTCCCCAAGATTTTTCTCACCGGACATCTGGTTTAACGCCTGCTCCATCAGGTTGACATGGCTCGTCAGCAGGTAAAAATTGGCCAGGGATTCGATGCCGGTCTTGCCCTTAGTGGAATAGCCCACCGCGTGGTCGAATACGCTGCCGTAGGGGTAGACACGGGTCTCGTTTCCGTCCCCGTCAATCTGCGTCTCCGCCAGCACGGTGCCGTCGGCGGCCAGGATTTTGCCGCGGATAATCCGGTCCGCGAAGCTGTCCAGCCTGGCGTTGTAGGAATTGTTGATCACATCCTCGCCCCTGGCCTGCAGAAAATAAGCCATGTAGGCGATCAGGCCCAGAAACAGGGCCACAATGACGTAGACCAGCTTGAGAATATTCCGGTTTGCCTTCGGATTTGGGTCCGCTTTTTTCATTCCGCCTACGCCTCCTCTTCCATTTCCATCTCTTCCTCATCGTTGCGTTTGAGGATATACAACCCCTGGATGATCCCGAACAGGATGAAGGTGCCAAGAATCGAGCTGCCGCCGTAGCTGACAAAGGGCAGGGTCACGCCGGTAGAAGGGATGAATTTCGTCACGCCGCCCACGGTCAGGAACACCTGAATGATGTACTCAAGCCCCAGCCCCAGGGCGATCAGTTTATAGAATACCGCCTGCATCCGCGTTGCGATCATCATGAACTGGAGAAAACAGCCCAGGCAGATGAGGAGCACGCAGATGGCGAAAATGGCTCCCATCTCCTCGGAAATAGCGGCGAAGATAAAATCCTTCTCAACCACCGGGATTTTCCTCGGAAGTCCCTGGGACAGCCCCATGCCGAACCAGCCGCCTGTGCCGATGGCAAAGAGGGACTGGGTGATCTGATAGCCCGTATTGTCGATGTCCGCCCAGGGATTGCTCCAGGCAAAGACCCGGCGGCGCACATGGTCGAACAGCTGGTAAGCCAGCACGGCCGCCCCGGCCCCGCAGCCGGCCCCGGCTAACAGGTAGGACCACCGTCCCGTGGCGATAAACAGCATGGCCACGTAGGTGATGAAGAAAATCAGCGCGCCTCCCAGATCCTTGGAGGCCACCATGATCACCACGTGGAGAGCGGCCACCGCGGTGGTGACCAGGATGGTTTTGAATTCCAGGGACTGGTAGAACATGGCGGCCACAAAAAACACAAAGGTGATCTTTACAAATTCCGACGGCTGGATGGAGATTCCGCCCACGGTCAGGGACAGCTGCGCGCCGAAGCTCTCGTTTCCCGCCACGCATACCAGCAGCAGCACCGATAGCCCCGCCGCCGCGTAAACCCACTGCAATTTGCAGAGCTGCCACACCCGTTCCATCACCCAGGGAATCAGCCAGGTGACAGCCGCGCTGATCACCACAATGGCAAACTGTTTGACCGCCTTGTCCAGCGACAGCCGCGTCAGCATGATAAAACCCACGCACAAAAGCATGCAGGTATTGTTCACCAGCAGCCGTGACACGTTGCGGTAAATCAGGCGGTACAGGTAAATGTAGCACAGGAAAAATACCACCTGGGCCGCATAGAACGCCCACAGCTGCATTTTCAGCAGCTCGTCCCCCGCCTTCAGCGTCAAAACCAGGTACGCCAGAAAATGAATCAGGAACATGCACCGGTTCTGGCGTCCGCACACCTTCTGTTTCCTGCGTTGGTCCGCGAAGGAAAAGAAACGGAAATTGGCGTAGGTGTAGACTGCCATCAAAAATATCATCAGGTATTTGGATGTCTCAACGATCAGATTTACCATAGTCCTCCTATTGCCGGGGAGCTGGGGCAGCTACTGTACGCCCCGCTTGAAGTGCCCTCTCGTGAAATCCCTGCATGGCTGCAAAACTTCCTGTCCGCGCAGGAATCCGTCTGCAAATGCCCGAATCGTGCGGGCCGTCTCCTCCTGATTCTCGGTGGTAAAATTCAACCGGATCACCGCAGGCCCCAGCCGCCTGACCGCGGACTCCAGTCCCAGCAGGGAAAGCGGGCTGGCGTTATAGATGGTGTTGTAGCAGAACGCACAGTGATTCTTCACCGGAAGCAGCGCTCCCGTGCGGTCCTTCAGCGTCAGCACCTCCCGCTTCTTAACGCAGCCTGTGGTGGTACGGCGGATGCACTGTGCGCTGACCATCATGGGAATCCGGCCATAGACCACAAGCTCTCCGTCCATTCCCTCCCGGTGAAGTTCCTCCATCACCGGCTCCAGCTCCCGGCTGTTCAGCTCCCAGGGCATGGTCAGGCGGCAGGCTCCCAGCCTCGCAAACAGCCTCACCGTCTCACGGTTCCAGCAGTACACGGACGCGTCGAACACCGGCCGAAGCTCCGGTTTTATCACCCGCAGCCACATCACTTCCTCCGGACTGCGCACCAAAACGCCGTCAAAGCCCGCCTCCCGCAGCCATTTGCCGTTCTTCTTGAAAAATGCTTCCGCGTGGCTGCGGTAAATATGGGGCAGCGCCAAAAGGCATTGTTTTCCCGCCCGATGGCAGGACTGCACGGCATCCGGCCACCGCTCCGGGGCAAAACCGGCTGCATCCAGATAAATCCCCGCCACGTCCGCCTCCCGGACGGCCGCGTCAAATTGCTCCGGTTCCTCTGTGGAGACATAGAGGCGGAAGGGGGTTGGTGATGTTGGGGCAGGCGCGACACTGGACTGGGGAGCGGTGGAGACCGCAGGCTCGGTGGGGGCCGCAGATGCGGTGGGGATCGCAGGCGCGGTGGGGATCGCAGGCGCGGTGGAGATTGCAGGTGCGGTGGAGGCCGCAGGCGCGGTGGAGATCGCAGGTGCGGTGGAGGCCGCAGGCGCGGTGGAGATCGCAGGGGCGGTGGGGGGCGCAGGCGGCGCGGCCGGCGCGTTAGGTGCGATAAATGCGTCGGACGCGCCACACCCGCCGGACGGCGCCGGTCGGCGCCACTGGTCCAGCACCGCCTGCTCCAGGGCTTCCAGACCGGCCCGCCGCAGCTCATTCTGCGCCTGTACCGGCATGAACAGATTGCCTTTCAGCTCTACCTCCAGATTCGCGAAAACAAACGGTGTATTTCCAGTTTTCCCTATCTGTTTGAGAATCTTATCCTCCGTCAACGGTTGATTTTGTGCTTTCTGAGGCATCTGCCCTTCCACCCGCACCTGCGCCAAAGAACCGTCGGGACAAACGCCGCCAGCCAGGGAAAGTTCCAATTCAGAGGGTTTTCCCTCCTCCAGGACAGCCCGGCCGTTTATGGATTCCTTCAGCTCCGCCTCCACATAGGTCTTGTCCAAATAGTCGAACAGCTTCTGGTTGCCCTCCCGGAATGCAGGCTTCTCTTTTAAGGCCACCATGTCCCGCCCGTTGTGCTGTTTGTAATATCCCGAAGTAAAGCCGCCACGGTCAAAAAGGTCCGAGAGAACCTTCTTGTCCTCCGGCTCCACAAAATATCCATCCGGACCATATTCCAGGAAGCGGTCCACATATTTTCGATAAATACTGACCACTCCGGCCGTGTAGCGCGGACTCTTCATCCGCCCTTCGATCTTCAGGGAATAAATGCCCGCTGCCGCCAGATCGGGGATGAGATCCAGCGTGCACAGATCTTTCAGGCTCATCACATTGCGTTCCTGCTTCCGGTTCAGGGGTTCGCCGGGTTTTTTCCCATTTTCCCGCACCTCATAGGGCAGGCGGCAGGGCTGCGCACAGCGCCCGCGGTTTCCGCTGCGGCCGCCGATAAGGCTGCTCATCAGACACTGGCCGGAATAACAGTAACAGAGCGCTCCATGGACAAAGCTCTCAATCTCCACGTCCACCTGATCCCGGATCCGCCGGATCTCATCTAAAGACAGCTCCCGCGCGGTAACCACCCGGGACGCCCCCAGCTCCTTTAAAAGTCTTGCGCCGTTAACCCCGGTGATGGTCATCTGCGTGCTGGCGTGGAGATCGATCCCAGGAAAATTTCTGCGCATAAAATCCATCGCGCCCAGGTCCTGGACAATCACCGCGTCCAGCCCCTCCCGGTAATAGGGAAGCAGATACTGGTAAAGCTCCCCCATCTCCTCTTCCTTGAACAGCGTATTCACCGTCATATACAGCCTGCGGCCGTGCAGATGCACGTAATCGATGGCTTCCAGCAGGCCGTGCTCATCCGGATTGTCCGCATAGGCCCTGGCCCCGAACCGGCTGCCGCCCATGTATACTGCATCCGCTCCCGCCGCCACCGCGGCTTTCATACTCTCAAAGGAACCGGCCGGGGCCAGCACCTCCAGTTTCTTTTTATGCTCCATCTCTTACCTCACTTTTCCCGGCCTTTCACCGGAAAGAAAAGATGTCCCACGTTGCGCTATGAGACATCTGTTTCTACCATGGTTCATTTGTATGTGACACTTGCAAATCTCCCCCGGCCGAAAACCCCCGGCGGGGTGGAGATCCAAAAACGCACCTGTAAGCTGCGTTCATCGGATTATCCGATCAACGCCTTTTCCGCTTTCTCGCCGCCTTGGCCGCCTTAAGCGCTTTGCGCGCCAGCTCCGCCTGGGACTCCTTGACCGGCGGCGTTTCGGATACCGCTTCCGCGGAAGGCACAGTCTCCAGGTTCGCAGACTCTGTCGGGTCAGAAATGGCTGCCGCGGCTGTCTGTAACTCTGATTCTGACGGCTCCGTCTCCGGCAGCTCCGATACCACCGGTGCGGCAGGCTCCGGTTTCGACGCCTCCGGCAATCCGGAAATGGCCGCTTCCTCCCCGGCAAGCACCGGCCTGATCGACTCCGCCAACTCGGCTGCAGTTGATTTTGTCTTGTCTGACTGGGCTTCCGGCAGGTCTGACGCGGTATCTTCCGCCCCGGCCGTTTCCGGCGCAAACACCTCTGCCCGCTCCCCGGTTACCGCAAACTCCGGTTCTTCAACGTCCTCCGCCAGCTCTATTTCCTCCGACTCCTCAACGTCCTCCGCCAGCCCTATTTCCTCCGACTCCTCAACGTCATCCGCCAGTTCTATTTTCTCCGGCTCTTCCGCGTCCTCCGCCTGTTCCTCCACAGCGGATTCCACTTCCCAGTCCTCCGCTTCCGCTACAAACCGGGCCTCCCCATGTCCAGCTCCATCGTCGTCATCGTCCCCTTTATCGCCGGCCTTCACCGGCGACGTGTGGCCGGACTCACGGCCGGAACTGTTTTTCTCGCTGCTTTCGTCCCGGACGCGCAGCGCTGAGGCCGCGGCCTCCTGATCTCCGCGGTTTTTCGCGGCTCCCCGCAGCTTCCGCTCCAACCGGTGCTTCTCCCGGGTCAGCTCCTCCAGCTCCCGCTGGCGCTCCTCCAGGTCCTTTAACACCACCTCCAGCTTCATCTGCGTGCTGACCAGCTCGTGTTTCAGGCTGTAGGTCTCACGCTCCAGTTCGTCCCGCTGATGCTCCACCTCCCGGCTGTGTTCCATCGCCTTAAAGTAGTCGTCCGCCATATTCAGCTCCGCCATCACAGTCTGGTATTCCACACTCTGCTTGGTAAAACCGGGTATCCGGCGCAGGGTATTCACTTTCTCGTTCACGTAGCTGGCCGCTCTCTGCAGGTATCCCTCATCCTCGCTGCCGCCCAGGGTATATATCTTGCCATCGATCAGTACCTGTGTATAATTCTTGGAATCCATCTGCCATCTCCTGAAATTTATTCTCGCAACCGCGGCGAAGCATCCGCCTCCGGGCATTTACCGGGTGATTCCCGGTATTCCCTCCTATGCCGCGGTGTCAAACCCCCGGGCGCTCATTTACCCGCCACAGGCCTCCGACTCGCTTATCCTATTCCGCTATAGGCTTGTCTTTTGTAATAATACCGTTTCGTATCCCTTGCCATTCATTTGTTGCAGGTTGTCGATAAGGTATACGTTTCCTTATTATACTTTGTCGGCAACCACAGGTTGTCGATAAGGGATACGTTTCCTTATTATATCATAACACCTATTCAATTTCCAGCCCCAAGTGCCGGTAGGCCGCTTCCGTGGCCATCCGCCCCCTGGGCGTGCGGTTAATCAGACCGTTCATCAGAAGATAAGGCTCGTACACATCCTCCAGCGTCCCGGAATCCTCCCCCAGCGCAGCCGCCAGGGTGTCCAGGCCCACCGGCCCGCCGGAGAACTTCTCGATAATCATCAGCAGGATGTTCCGGTCGTTCTGGTCCAGCCCCAGCTTATCCACATCCATGATGTCCAGGGCGAAGTCCGTCACCTCCCGGGTGATCACGCCGTCGTATTTTACCTGGGCGAAATCCCGTACACGCTTTAACAGGCGGTTGGCAAGCCGGGGAGTTCCCCTGGAACGTCTGGCCAGCTCCAGCGCGCCGGACTTGTCGATCTCAACCCCCAGGACCTTGGCGGAATTCAGGATAATCACCATCAATTCCTCGGGCGTGTAAAATTCCAGCCGCTGGACCACGCCGAACCGGTCCCGCAGGGGTGCGGTCAGAAGTCCCGCCCTGGTGGTCGCGCCCACCAGCGTGAAATGCGGCAGGTCCAGGCGAATGGACCGGGCGGACGCCTCCTTCCCCAGCATAATGTCGATGGCGTAATCCTCCATAGCCGGGTAGAGCACCTCCTCCACCTGGCGGTTCAGGCGGTGGATCTCATCCACAAACAGCACGTCCCCCTCCTGGAGATTATTGAGGATGGCCGCCATCTCACCGGGCTTCTCAATGGCCGGTCCGCTGGTGACCTTCATGCTCACCCCCATCTCATTGGCAATGATTCCGGCCAGGGTGGTCTTGCCCAGGCCGGGAGGGCCGTAAAACAGCACGTGGTCCAGAGCCTCGCCCCGGGACCGCGCCGCATCGATATAGATTTTCAAAGTGGATTTCAGCCGTTCCTGGCCAATATAATCCTTTAAATGCTGAGGCCGCAGCGTCGTCTCAATCCGCTCGTCCTCCGCCGTGACCTCCGTGGTAATAATCCTGCGTTCCATCCTTTTTTAACCTCCTGTCCGCCACTCAAAAGGACAGATAACGCAGGGAGGCCTTCAGCACGTCCTCTGCCGTCATCGTCTCTGTCACTTCCACCTGCTTCACCGCCTTGTTGGCCTCCATATTGGAGTAGCCAAGGGCCACCAGGGCCTGAACCGCCTCCTTGGCAGCCTCCCCCATGCCAATGGTCCCCAGAGCCGCTGACGCGCCTCCATCGCTGGGCAGCGCCAGATTTCCCAGCACCTCCTCCATGGAGACCTTGTCCTTTAAGTCCAGGATCAACCGCTGAGCGGTCTTGGGCCCGATGCCCGGCGCGCGTGAAATGGCCTTGGCGTCCCCGGTGACAATAGCCATCCGCAGGTCGTCCGGCGTCATGGTGGACAGAATTCCCAGCGCGGCCTTGGGGCCCACGCCGTTGACGCCGATCAGCTGCCGGAACATCTCCCGGTCCTGACGGTTTAAAAAGCCGTACAGACTCATGGCGTCCTCCCGCACCTGAAAATATGTATACACCGTCACCTCACGGCCGATTCCCGGCAGACGGTCCAACACGGACAGCGGCACATGGATTCCCATGCCAACGCCTCCGGCTTCCACCACAATCACATCTTCCTCTATGGCCGTCAGCGGCCCTTTTATATAAGAAATCATCGTATTCTTCCTGTTCTGTCCTCAAATTTAGCCGGGCAGGCTCCGCCCGGCCTTATGCCTCCCATCATATCATAGACACGTTTCCGATGCAAGGGGACATCGAACAGGTATTCGCTTTTTCCATCCCCAAATTCAGACACCAATATCCCGCCGGGGCGCAGGCTGGGTGTTCGATTCCACAATCGGCGGCCGGGGCCTCTCATTCCATAATGGCCTGCGTGCTGCAACGGCCCGCTGTACTCAGTAAAATGCCGGAGCCGCCATCTCCCGCGTCTCCGGCATTTTACTGCAGCCGATCCCTATCAAATGCCTCTCAGGCCCATATTTTCAGCAGAAACAGGGAAATAATTCCTGCGGCAAATGCCAGAGATTCCCTCTGCTCTCCCGTCCACTCCCGCCGGGCAAGGCAATCCTCAAAGCTGATCCAGCCCCGATAGTCCCCGCTATCCCGCACCGCAAAGCGGAACACCGCTCTGGCGCCTGTTTTCTCCAGCGCCGCGGCCATCGGATTAGCGGCCCCATCTTCTCCGCCAGTCTCAGTAACATCCGCACAGCAGAACACACCGTTCGCGCCAAACGATTCCCAGCCGCCCAAATCGGCCACCGGAACGCCCTGCAGGACTTCCCGCAGCGCAACGGCGCCCTCGCCGCACCACTCGCGAAAGAGGGAGCAGCGCTCTCCGTCCCCACAGGACCGAATCACGCTGACCCGGCTCAGCCCCAGCCTGCGTCCGGCCAGCTCCAAAGCCCGGGCCAGAGTTTTCTCCGCGTCCCCGGCCCCATACAGCGCGTCAAATATCTCTCTCGCCAGCCCGTCAAAGCCGTCGTCCTCCGTGTCGATACGGGTATTACCGGCGGCGGGTTCATTTTCCCCGTCAGAAATCCCGGGCTCATCCCGGTACAGGACGTATTTATCCGTATCCCGTTCCTTGGCAGCCAGCAGGGCTCGGCAGCCCTTCCGGTACAGCGTCTCAAAATCCTCCCCATCCCCGGGACAAAGGCTGATGCCGATGCTGCATGAAAACCGGAACCGGATCACATCCCGGCCGATGATATCCTGCAGGGCCTGCTGGATTTCCCGCCCCTGCGCCCGGGCCGCAGCTTCCTCCACTCCGGGCGCCAGGATCAAAAACTCATCTCCGCCCACCCGGATCAGCACCTCCCCGCCGGAAAACAGACGGCGCAGGCGGTTGGAAATCTCCTGCAGCACCACATTTCCAAAGCTGTGTCCGTAGCGCTCGTTCACCTCCCGGAAATTGTCCATGTCGATCATGTACAGCGCAGCCGCGCTTCCACGGCCCTGCTTTTCCAGCAGCTGCTGTGCCCGCAGCTTTCCGGCGGTCTGATTGTAAAATCCGGTGAGTCCGTCCCGCTCCGCCCGGTTCTGCAAAAACTCGGACCGCCGTTTTTCCTCCCCGATGTCCGCGATCACGCCGACCACCCGCAGGGGATGTCCCATCTCGTCCATTTGGGACGCAACCCGCACCCTGCACCAGCGGTAGCGGCCTTCGTTGTCCGCCACCCGCAGTTCCTTTTCATTATAAGGCTTTCCCCCGGCCATGTCCCGCAGCAGGGCCGCGCACTCCGCCACGTCATCCGGATGGACGTGGGAGCCCAGGGAAATCTGTTTCATCAGACCGTCCCGAATGGGCTGGTAGCCAAATTTCCTTTCCCAGTTGTCCGAGGCCGTAAACCGGTCCTTCGGTATATCCCACTCCACGATAATGTCATCGGTCTGCTCCAGAATCAGCTGGTAACGCTCCTGCATCCGGCGCAGCTCCTCCTGGGCGCGCTTGGATCTGGTCACATCCACAAGCATATGAAACAGGGCGGAATTCCCCTCTTCGTCCACCGTGAGATGTGCCCGGTCCAGAAGCCAGACCGTGTTCCCGTCCTTTCCCCGGGCGCGGTATTCCATTTCCACCACATTTCCCATCCGCAGCTGTTCCCGAATCTGCCGCAGCACCGCCTCCCGGTCCCCGGGATAGATCAGATTCCGGTAACGGCTGTGAAACTGTTCCCGTATCTCCTCCTCGCCGTAACCCAGAAGCCGGCAGAAACCGTCATTCATCTTCCGGATCGTCATATGCGGGTCGCACAGGCACAGGAAGGTGCCTCCCAGCAGATCGCCCCAGGCCCCGGCTGCCGCCTCCGTTTCGGCCTGATCCCGGCCTTTTTGTCCTTCTCCCTCTATTTTCCAGATAAGCAAAACCTTTTTGTGGTACAGGGAACCGGCGTCCACCCGCAGCATGGAGCAGCCGCACCGCAAAACGCCCTGCGTCCCCCGTTCCCATACCCGAAAATGAATCTCGCGGCCCATCTGTTCCCGCTCCAGGAAACCGCCCACCGACTCCATCATAAACGCAATAAGCGCTGGCCTGTCCTCGGGAAGCACGGACTGCTCCGCAAAGAGGCGGACCGAATCCTCAAACCGCCGGCCGGACCGCAGCGGATCAAAAACAGGGGCGGACAAATATTCCAAATGATAGAGGCCGGTCTGAAAATCCACCTCCATCACCGTGGCGTCGGCGCCGCCAAGCAGCGTCAGGTATTTCGCCTGAAAGAGCTGTCCCGCGTCCCTGCCGTCCTCCCTATGGTCCTCCAACGGTTCCGCCTCCACAAGCTCGCTCTGGGGCAGCTCCCGGTCCGCATAGCGCCTCGTCAGATCGCGGAAAGAATCCCGGACATTTTTAAAGCTCTCCAGAAGGCGGGGCGAAAACGCTCCGCACTCCCCATTTAAAATCATGTTAAACGCGTGCTCCGGCGGGATTGCCCCCCGGTATACCCGGTCCGTGGTCAGCGCGTCATAGCAGTCCGCAATCCCCACCACCTGGGCGCACATCGGAATCCGGTCCTTCTTAAGCCCTCTGGGATACCCCTTCCCGTCCCAGCGCTCGTGATGGTAAAGGCAGATATCGCTGGCGTACTTGAGATAATCCCGGTCCCCCATCCGGTCCAGCCGCGAGAGAATCTCACAGCCCTTCACCGCGTGGGTTTTCATCACCTCAAACTCCTCCGCGATCAGGCGGCCCGGCTTGTTGAGAATCGCGTCCGGTATGGCGATCTTGCCGATATCGTGGAGGGAGGAGGCGCTGACAATCATAGCGATGTGCGACTCGTCCAGCCCCAGATCCGGGCAGTTTGCGGCCACGTCCTCCAGCAGCACCCTGGTGAACAGCTGAATTCGCTTGATGTGCTGCCCGGTCTCCGCACTTCGGTACTCGATAATGGAGGAGAGGGCGTCGATCACCGCCGCGTTGGATTCCCTCAGTTTGCGGGCCTGTTCCCGGATGCAATCGTCCTGATCCAAATGGCGCTGGCTTAAGGACACGATATTCTGGATTCTGCGCCTGACCAGATGGGGCTCAAATGGCTTTCCGATAATGTCCGAGGCCCCCAGATCAAACACCCGGATCTCGGACTCCACGCTGTCGTCCGCCGTGATCACCGCCACGGGAAGCCCGCGCAGAGAGGGATCCGCCTGCCATTCCTCCATCACTTCATAGCCGTCCCGGACCGGCATGATCAGGTCCAGCAGCACGATGGCGATGCTGTCCCGGTACTGGCGCATCAGAAATAGCGCCTGTTCGCCGTTTTCCGCCTCCAGCACGTTGTAATCCTCCTCAAAAATACTGCGCAGGACAGCGCGGTTGATCTCCACGTCGTCCGCCACCAGTATGGTGTCTCTTCTGTTCATCTGATCCCCTCTTCCTGGAACGATCCTTCTCCCCCCGGCCTTCCACATGTATATCCTGCCTGCCAATCCGGGACAATAAAAACGGGCGCCGGAAATACCGCTTTCTCCATTTCCCGTAATAATTGATTTCATTTCATACCGTTCAGACATTCATTGTTATTATAAGCGTTTATAGCACTCATTTCAATACAAACAAGTGCTTTTAGCACTCATTTTTATGTCTGGCATGGCCTATCATAAGAAACGGAGGATATTGTCATGACTGATAACTTCATTGGCGAACGGTTCTCCCAATTAAGGGAGGCTCGCAACGTTTCTGCCCGGAAAATGAGCCTGGACTTAGGCCATAGCACCAGTTACATGAATGCGATCGAAGCTGGCAGAAAGCTTCCGTCCCTATCGGAATTCCCCTATCTGTGCGAATACCTGGGAATCAAACCCCGGGAATTTTTTGACGATCGAAAGCCCTCCCTGAAACAGATGCGGGCAATCGAGGCAATCTACGAGATGTCCGAAAAAGACGTGGCGCTTCTGTTGGAAATCATCGAGAAACTCAACTTATACGGCACCTCCAAGCGCTGACGCGCATTTGACTGGCACAATGCTTTGAACGGCTTCGCTCCTCGACGAGCGGGCCGTTTTCCGTTTCGCTGCGGGCAGAGGGGGAATTCGGAACGAACTTGATTTTTGTCCGGGATTCGATTAGAATGAAGGGGCACAGAGGAGAATAAACGGATATGATACGAATTGAACACCCCATCGAATTTCAGGATACATATGATTTGACGCGGATCGGCAGTTTGGACGAACTGCTCTTTTTTGATATTGAGACCACCGGATTTTCCGGGGACACCTCCAACCTGTACCTGATCGGCTGCACCTGGCACCGGGACGGCCGCTGGAACATGACCCAGTATTTCGCCGACGGGCCGGAAGCGGAGCGCCAGGCGCTGACGGAATTTTTTGAAATGCTGAAGCGTTACCGGGTGCTGATACATTTTAACGGGGACGGCTTTGACATCCCCTACCTTCTGAAGCGCTGCGCCCACCACAAGCTGAATTACAGCTTTGACGGTCTGGTCAGCCTGGACATTTATAAGAAAATACGCCCCCTCAAAAAGCTGTTGGGTCTGGACAGTTTAAAACAGAAGGCCATTGAGCGCTTCCTGGGCGTGGACCGCACCGACGTGTTCTCCGGCGGCGAACTGATCGAGGTTTACAAGGAATACCTGCGCTCCCGGGACGACCGCCTGTTTCATCTGCTGATCCTGCACAATGAGGACGACTTAAAGGGTATGCCCTGCATCCTGCCCATACTGAATTACCCGGACCTGCTGGAGGGCCCGCTCTCCCTGGCCGGTCACAGCCGCGCCAGCCTGCGCGACATCTTCGGCCGGGAAGCCCCCATGCTGGACCTCTGTTTTGAGAGCCCCTGCTCGGTGCCCGTGGGCTTCGAGGCGGAGAACGGCCTGGTAAATATGAGCCTGGAAAAAAATCTCCTGAAATTTCGGATTGAACTGTACGAGGGAGAACTGAAATTTTTCTACCCCAACTATAAGGATTATTTTTACCTCCCCCTGGAGGACACCGCGGTGCACAAAAGCGTGGGCGAATTCGTGGACAAATCTGCCCGGGTGCGCGCCACCGCCAAGACCTGCTACACGCGCAAAAACGGCCTGTTTGTCCCGCAGTTTGAACCGCTGTGGGAACCGGCCTTAAAACGGGAATTAAAAGACCCCGTAAGCTTCACGGAGTACCGCCGCGAGCTGCTGGAGCAGCCGGAGACTGCGCAGCAGTATGGAAGGCAGCTTATGCGGTATGTGACTGGGAAGGGCAGGGGGTAATTGTCAAAAAATTGTTCATCAAAAAAGCTGCGCCGCAAGCCCCGGAATCTCCGAAACGCTTGCAGCGCAGCTTTTATTGAATGCAATGGGCCGCTGGCACAGCCTGCGGGCGATTGTCTGAATGCAATGGACCGCTGGCACAGCCTGCTCGTCTATCAAGCCGCTTCCATCTTCTCCGCCATCCTCTTCGCAATCACAATCAACGCAATGGCCGCCACCGCCAGCGCCGCGGAGCCGATAAAGCCCATGGTATACTTCCCGGTGGTGTCATAGAAGTAGGCGCTAATCTTCGGCCCAACGAAAGCGCCGATGCCGTATCCGATAAAGATCAGGCCATAGTTCCGGTTATAATATTTTGACCCGAAGATCATGCGCACCATGGGCGCGAACACCACCAGAAGGCCGCCGAAGGAGAATCCCACCAGCACCACGCAGAGGATGAAGAACGGCAGGCTGGAGGCCTGGGTCAGCATAAGCATGGAAATGCCGTTGATAATCATCAACAGAATCAGGCTGTTCCAGCCCTTCAGGACGTCGTAGATAAACCCGAAGCCGATCCGCCCGCACATGTTGGACAGGGTCATGATGGAAACGCACAGGGCCGCGGTCATGGCGGTCTGGCCCACCTGGCGCTGGGCGATGGGGCTGGTGAAGCTGACCATCATGGTGCCCGCCGCATTTGCGAAAATAAACATCAGGAGCAGCACCCAGAACACCGGGGTCTTACACATCTGTCCCAGGCTGTAATCCCTGGTTTTGAGCACCTTCGCCTGCTCGGCGGACGGCTTCCAGCCCTCGGGCATCCATCCTTCCGGACAGGGCACGATCATCCAGGCCACCGCGCCCACGCCGATCAGGAACACGATTCCCAGAATCCGACAGGTCATCTGCGCCCCGTAGCGCTCGATCAGCGCCTGGGCGATGGGGCTCATGATGAAGGGTCCGCAGGACGCCCCGGCCTGTACCAGGCCGGAAATGGACCCGGAACGGTCCGGGAACCATTTTAACGCCGTGGGCAGGCAGGCCGGGTAAATCATACCGCCGCCCGCGCCGGCCATCAGCCCGTAAAAGATGTAAAGCTGCGGGATGCTGCCCGCGAAGCCGGTGAGGAACCAGCCCCCCGCAAACAGGCACAGGCCCATGTATATGGTCATTCTGGGGCTGAATTTCTCTGCAAGGGACCCACCGATAAAACCCACGGCGCAGTAGGTGAACATGTAGATGGTGTAGGCCAGTGCGAAATCCGAGTCGCTCCAGCCGAATTTTGTGGTCAGCGGAATACAGAACAGGCTGAAATAAGCGGTTGCCGAGGTAAACAGGCTTTGCAGCCACACCCCCGCGAATACTCTCCAGCGCGTTGCCTTTGTTATCTTCATAGCATTTTTCTCCTCATTTATGATTGTCGTTGTTAAGCGTGCTCCATTTCCTGACGGCGGTGCCGCTCGTTCAATATGTTCATGATCCCGTCATACTCCCGGTCCAGCTTGTAAAAGGCCAGCAATCCCAGAAGCGCCAGGAACACCACCATGGGCGCGTAGTAGAACATGATGCGGATTCCCCGCATGGCCGACTCGCTCTGCACCGCCAGGGAGCCGTCGTACCCGTAGGCGCCCAGCACCCAGCCGATAAAGGCCGAAGCCAGTGCGGAGCCGACCCGCACGCCCAGGGAGGCCGCCGAGTAGACGAATCCCTCGGCTCTGGTACCGGTCCGGTACTCCCCGTACTCGATGCTGTCCGCGATCATGCCGAACTTGGTTGCGGAGACGCAGGCCACGCCCATTCCTCGCAGGATCAGACCCAGGTACATGGCGGTCAGGGAGGTTTCCGCCGTGAGCATCAGGATCGCCTGCCCCAAAAGCCCCATTCCCACGCCGCCGTACAGCGCCACGTTCCGCTTGCCGATGCGTTTCACCACGGGGATGATCAGCAGGGGCACGATGATGGCCGCAAAGGTGGAGCACATCATCATAGAACGGTTTCTGCCCTCGTTTTGGATCACGTATTTGGCAAAGTACAGGTTCATCCCGTAGAGGCTGGTCATGGCGGTATAGAAAATGTTGACCATCAGCATAATGAACCAGTATTTGTTTGCGCACAGGATTTTGAAGCCCTGCTTCAGGGTGATGGAGGACTTCTTTCCCGTCCGCTGCTCCATCACGCCGCTGCCCACCCGCTCCTTGCAGCCGTAGAAAGTGAACCAGAACAGGCCGATGGACACCAGGCCGATCATCAGGAAGGTCCTCTGCCACCCCTGCGCCCCGCCGCCGAAGAATTCCACCAGATCCGGCGCGTAGGAGCTGATCAGAAACACCCCCAGAGCGCCGAAGCTGGCCCGGCAGATGGAGAGGATGGACCGCTCGTTCTGACTGTTGGTCATCACGCTGCTGAGCACGCCGTAGGGCACGTTCATGGAGGTGAAAATGGTGGTGGCCATCAGGTTGTAGGAGATAAAAGCGTAGATTACCCGCCCCGTCTCCCCCAGATCCGGCACGGTAAAGAGCAGCGCGCTGCCCACACAGTAGGGAATCGCCATCCACAGAAGCCAGGGCCTGGCCTTTCCCAGAGGGGAGTGCACATTCTCGATCACATATCCCATGAGCATGTCCGAGATACCGTCAAAAATCTTGCTCAGCAGCAGAATGGTCCCCACCGTTGCCGCGCTGATGCAGGCCACGTCCGTGTAAAAGAACACGATGTAGGACCCGATGGCCCCGTAGATAAAGCAGAAGGAGAAATCCCCGATGCCGTAGCTGAAATATTCCATCAAACCGATCTTTTTCGATTTGGGGACATTTTGAATCCCAAAGTTTCCCATATTCGTTTCCCCGCCTTATGCCTGCAGCGTGCCCAGGTCCAGGGCCACGGCTCTTCCGTTGAATTTTCCCGCCGCCCGGCTGGTTCCCATCCAGTAAACCATGTCGGAGATATCCTCCACGTCCAGGAAGGGAACACCCTCGTACATTTCCCGGTAATCCTTGAAATGATTGCCCGTGGACTCGTTGATAAACTCAACATAGGACTGGGTCTCGCACATGGGCGTCTTGACCTTGGTGGGGCACAGGGCGTTGACGATGATGCCCTTGCCGCCCGCTTCCTTGGCCAGCGTTTTGGTCAGGCCCAGAACGCCCCATTTTGCCATGCAGTAGGTGGCAAGTTTGGGCGTTCCATAGAGGCCGCTGGTGGAGGAAATGTTGATGATGCGGCCGAAACCCTGTTTCATCATGTACTGGGCAGCATATTTGTCCGTGCGCCAGGTGCCGATTAAGTCGATGTTGATCACCTTTTCCACCTGCTCGTCGGTCAGCTCCCAGGTGTAGCCGAAATTGATCACCCCGGCGTTGGCGATCACCACGTCCAGGCGGCCGAACCGCTCCCAGGCCGAGGCGAACAGGTTCTCCATGTCCGGGGTGCTGCAGATATTGGCTTTGACTGCCAGCACCTCGGCCCCCAGCTGTTCCAGATGGGTTACGGTTTCCTGGTAACGCGCATCCGCAGGGTCCAGCATATCCGCCAGCACCACGTTGAAACCGTTCTCCGCAAACTTCACCGCGTGGGCCCGCCCCTGGCCCATGGCTCCTCCTGTGATCAGGACGACTTTTTTCGATTGGGGATTTGTAACTTCATGATTTGTTGCTTCATTCATAGTGGTTCACTCCTTATGTATGGTTTTTCATCTTGTCTTGAATGGTTAATGTCCGGGACCTCCGGGCGCGGGCTGCAGTGTGCGCCCCGGCACGCAAAACGGCGCGGTCCGCAACCGTGGTAAAGGCCGTTTCTAAGTCAGGGCACCAGCACGATCCGGTAACCGCTCCCGGACTCCGCCATGGCAAAGGCCTCCTCCCAACGCTCCAGTGGGAACACGGCAGACACCAGCTTATCCGCATGGACCGCGTTCTGGGCGAACAGCGTCATCAGACGCTGCCAGGATTGGTGGGAACTGCCCATACTCACATTCAGCCGGATCTCCTTCATCACCAGCTGATCCATCGGGAACTCAATGGGGCGGCCGAACAGCCCCAGCTGCCCGATCTGCCCGCCTCTGCGGCAGATTTCAATGGCGGATTTGAGGGCGGGCACAGCGCCTGAACACTCCAATACCACGTCTGCCCCGTAAGGGTTATACTTTAAAACCAGCTTCTTCAAAACTGCCGGGTCTGCGCAGCAGGCATCTGCCCCGTTCTCCATCGCCAAATCAAGCCGCTCCTGATCCTTTGGAACGCCGCTTACGATCACAAACGCTCCAGCGGCCTTGGCCATTTGGGCCGTCGCCTGGCCCAGGGCGCCGGGCCCCATCACCACCACCACGTCGCCGCCGCGAATCTCGCACTGGTCGAAGACCAGGTGGGCGGCGCAGGACATGGGCTCACAGACCGCCATATAGTTCTGATCCCGGTGATTATCCGGGATCCGGTAACAGATGGAGGCCGGGATCACAATATAATCCGCCATGGCCCCATTAAATCCCGATCCCACGGAGCGCCGCTGTTCGCAGCGCATGAGATATCCGCTCTTGCAGGCCGGACATTGCCCACAGGTGGAAGTGGCCGTCATGGCCGTCACCTGATCTCCCACCGCAAATCCGGCCGCCTGCGCTCCCACCTCCACCACGTCCCCGAAGAACTCATGCCCCAGGGTCACCGGCGGATAATGAAGATACTCGTCCCGGCGGATGTGCACATCCGTGCCGCAGATCGCGCAGGCCCTCACCCGGACCAGCAGTTGGTCCCCCGCCGGTTTTGGCACTGAAACCTGTTCCAGCTTCAATCCGTCCGGCCCGGGGGCCGATTTCACCAGCGCCCTCATCATCGTCTCTTTCATTTTCATTCCCTCCAACTGGATTTAATCGATTTGACTTCTCTCATTCCATTTTTTGTCAAAAAAATAACAAATCCGGGTGAAAAAATTGCGTTTCCCTCTGCCGCGGAATCTTCCATCCGCCGGGAAACGGCCGTTCACTCTGCTATTACTATAAGGATTCAAGGGGTTTTAGAGTCAAGAGAAAAAAACAGACAAAAAATGCAGGATATTTTTTACTATCCTGCACAAAAGAATCTTCGTATGAATGATTAACAATCCCGCTCAGATGAGCGGCAGCGGGTGGCCAGGGCGGAAAGGGGTGTGTTATTCGCTCCAGGGCCGTTTGATGGGCAGCCAAACGATATGCCAGTTGAAATACTCGTCCTCGGGTTTGGTCATACACACCACCTGGGTAACGATATCCCCCTGCAGCTCCAGACCGTTGCTTTTCAGATAATCCAGGCTGTCCTTTAAGCTGTTCAGGGACAGGTACTGGCCGGATCGGGAGGGGAGGCAGGTGTGCACGCAAAGGCAGGGCGGATAATACTGGACCTGGTCCGTTTCCTCCACCTCCAGAAACTGGGCGTACTCCTCGTTGAGGCCCATGCCGAAGTCAAATCCGGTCTCCCCTTTCCGGATCTCCTCCTCATAGAACACCGCGCAGGAGTAGACAAAGGGCGTCTTTCCCGCCCACTCCTCAATCAGCTTCAGTTCCTCTTTGGAGCGGCAGAGCGTGTAGTTTTTCTGGGTATTCATGCGGTAAATACCGGGCAGCTCCTCGATGCGGTATTGTCCCACGCTGTTTACGGCGTCCTCCAGCATGGCCTGGCTCTGGCGGATGCGCTTCAACAGATTGATCTGTCGGACGATCTCCCGCTGGATTCCGGCCTCCTGCATGCCCATCTGCTCCTGAATCCCGGGCAGCTCCCGGCTGCGGAACAGGTCCGCCACCTCCTCCAGCGAAAAGCCGTAATTCTGGTAATGGCGCGCCCGCAGCAGCATGTGGAAATCCCAGGTATTGTAATAACGGTAGCCGGTCTCCGGGTCCCGCACCGGCTGAATGATGTTCCGGCTCTCATAGTACCGGATGGCCTCCGCCGAAATTCCCAGAAGCCTGGCCATGGTGCCGATGCTGTATTTCTGATACATGGTTGCTCCCCTTTCCAAACTTTCAAATCGTTTGAGAGTTTACAGGCATATAAGTGGGCGGTCTGTCCACCGCCCACATGTCCCGCCGGTTCCCGGCAGATAATCTCTACGACTAAATACCAAACTCCTCAAACAGCTTCTCCTGATACTCCCGGTCCCCGGCGGCCCGGATCAGATCCTGCGTTCGACCGGCGCGGGCAAGAAGCAGGATCAGCTCATTCACACGCTTCTGGCCCAGCTCCAGCCCTATCGCTTTGCCTTCTGCTTTCCCTTCTGCTTTCCCTTCAGCTTTCCCTTCTTCTCTCCCATCCGCAATCAACTCATCAATCGCATTATACACGTCCATCCGCTCCTTTCCCTCACCTCCGGGCAGCTCCAGCATTCTAAGTAAACGCTTCTGCTCCCCCAAAAGCGCCAGCATGGCGCGCACCGAATCGTCATCCAACTGCCGCAGCTCTTCCCGATGATTCTCCAGATATTCATAGAATTTACGCTTATCCCTTCGATTGTATTGTAACACAGTGAAAATAGGTTGTAAACTGCTCCTGAACCGCTCCAAATGCCGCATATTATTCAGTTCCACCAAGTTCAGCCGGTAGTCCGGCAGCACCTCCTTTAACGCCTCCCACTCCTTGGAATCCCGGTCCATTTCCAGCATATCGTACAGAGACCTGGGGCCGTCCCAGGGCTTTGCGCCGTAATATACGGTCAGGGTGACCACCGGCATAATCCGGTCGTCCCTGGTAATACCCGAGAGAAACGCATCCCCTTCCAATCTGTCCCCGCACTCCCGATGCCTCCGCTTTAAGGCCTCCACCTGCTCGGTGTATTCCAGGGCGTCGTAAAGCATGCTTCTCACCGGCATGGCATAGTGCACCTTGTCCTGATTTTCCTCCGCCAGCAACACAAAGTACGCCCCGAAGGAAGCTTTCTTAATCACATCCCGGCTGCGCCTGATCAGCCGCCGCTTTCCGTCAAGCCCCACGATCGCGATACCGTTCTCATCCGGCACGTCCGACAGGTCCTCGGGCTTTAGCACCTGCTTCCCCCGGAACACAGTGCCGTTGTACAGGTCGGCAAACCGCACCGAGTTGCGCATGAGCTTGTTCACGCTGTAATCTTCTTCCGCCACATTATCCGCTCCTTCTCTTATGAAATTTTCAACCTAGTCAAGGGTAAATATGGCAGACCTGCCAGATTATCCCGAATGTCTGCGGGAAACGACCTTCCCGCGCGTTGTAATCTGAGAATATCACAGAGAGGCCGGAAATGCAACAGGTTTCAGGGCGAGGGATAGCGTCACTTTACTTTCGGAAACAAAAGGATAGAATTCACCCATATGGCAGAACTTAGATTTGTTCTTTCTAGGTTATCATATCTTGCCCATTTTTTCTACCGCCTCTTTTCTGCTTTTTGATTTTACGTTCAGCAAACACACAACTCAAGGGTTCCTTTCAGCTTTCTGCCCTTGACTTGTGTGTTTGCTTCCCTGTACGATTGTAGTCAAGCAGAAAAAAGCCGCATTCTAGGCGCCCAGTTCCTGGTTAATCCATACGCGCATCCATTTCATACTATGCTGCTCAAGTCCGGGGAGACGCCCCCGGAGACGCTCCTGATATCTCCATCCGGCCTGCTTTTTACACACCTCCTTTTTCATCTCTATTTCTTCCTCCGACAGCGGCTTCTCTCTCCGGCGTTCTTTCTGATATGCCAGAAGATCTATGATTTTACCACCATTTTTCGTATATGCCCGTAGCCTTGACATCCGGCCACACCCCTGCTCGCTCCAGCCCATCGGACGACTGCTCATCCTCGCGCTTAGCACATGACTCACCTGGCCTTCCGCACAGCATTTCCAGTTGGCCCCTGCCTCTTCCGTCCGGATCTGAATCCCATCCCATTGGTTCAGAAAATAGCCAAGGGCACCCTCTACATCCCGATACTTCCCGCCTTCCTCTGTTATCTTCAGTATTTCAGCATAGACCTTCTGCAGCCGTTTCTTGTAGCGGCCGTTCAAGCATTCCCAAATCTCACTCTTTACTTCTTGCGCGCTGTCCAGCAGATGGGATACGGAGATATTCACATATTTCATCATATGGAACTTGTCCAGCACAAACCTCCCCTTCCCCAGCACTTCACAGCCCGCGCGAATCCAGCCAGCACCGTCTCCTGCTATGTAAACGCATTTCAAATATTCAGTATCATAATAGGTGTCTATATAGTCCCTTACCTCCTCCCATAACCTTTTGTTTGCTTCCTGTCCCTTGTAGATACCGCAGAAGTAGTGTTTCCCGGTTAGTTTGTGTCTTGGGCTCTTTGAGGTTTCCCCCGCCTCATCTACCACATCCTCATACAGGCAGATGAGTTTCGGCATGATGGTGTTGATCTTATTCCCGCGGCTGTCCTTCCCCAGGTCCCCCTTTTGGTTCCAGAACTGGGCCGCCACATGGTCCTCGTCCGCTACGATATGCAGGTATTCCAACCGCTTCTTTTCTGCCGGTGGTGCGACAGGGAGCTGGGCCTCTGTGTCATGAACCAGACGTTTTACAGTCTGTTTACTGACCTGTCCCATAAGGGGGATGGTCTGGCCTCCCTTAGCGTAACTGGTCTGTACCGCCTCTTCCAGAATGCATGCGGCTGCCCCAAGCGTGATCCTCTGATGTCCTTCAATTCCAAGGATTTCATCCAGGAGGTAGACGAATTTCCCGGTTTTCTTATCCCTGTAGCCAGTCCTGCGGAACCGGATCGGTCCCAGGATATCCAACAGTTCCTTCGATTCATTGCGCTGTTCAATGTTCCATTTTTTCTTTCGTATCAGACTTTCTCTAATCTCATCATCTATTTTTTCATACAGTTCTGCAATCAGCCTGGCCCCGAGCCCCAGCATCCGGTCATGGATATCCTGTGACAGGTCATGAGGCTCTTTATTACCTTTCAGCATGGCCGCTACGAGATTTTCAATTTCCTTGATGTCATTTTCGATAAAATGTAGTATACTATTATACATAGAAAGCACCGTCCTTTGTTGTGATCGTTTTTCGCAAATCCAATCATACCACAAAGCGGTGCTTTCTTTTTTTGTTTTTATTAGTTTACATAATTTTCCATCAACTAATTACCCGAAAGTAATGTTACGCTATTCGGGCGAGGTGGCGGTCCTGTGTAAAAACCCAAAAACGGAGCGGCCTCCCTCCTCAGGAATCCACCGCTCCGCCGTCTTTTTTTCTACTTATCCTCAATCACAGCCAGAATATCGGGATAAACACCATCGCCGCCACCAAACTTGCAAGCCCCTCCAACAGTCCCCAGCGGAAAATATCCCTGGGCGTATAATGTCCGCCTTCCATTACAAAGGCCATAATCGGCGTGGCCATGGGGGTGAGGCAGCAGATTCCGCTGCCGAACAGCGCTGCCATGACAAACGCGTGGGGCGCGATTCCCATGGCCTCCGCGATGGCGATTCCGATGGGCGCCATCAGGGCCACCGCCGCGTTGTTGGACATAAACTGAGTGATCACGCCGGTCACCAGGAAGATCACGAACACGATCAACAGCGGGGAGGAATCCGCTCCTACCAGATTCATGATGGAATCCGCAATCACGGCGCCCAGTCCGCTGGCCTCCACGCCCTTTGCCACCGCGGTCATGCCGCCGATCATAAACACGGTGGACCAGTTGATGCTGGCGAACATCTGCTTCTGGTTCAGGCAGCCCGTCAGCACCGCGGCCACCGCTCCGATGGCAGCGCAGATGTACATGGGACATACCGGAGAATTCACCACCATGCCGATCACCGTGAGCACCAAAATCACGCCGGAAGTGATCATTTTCCCGTTCAGCTTGTCCGGCAGCCCGGCGGACTTGGCGGCCTCCGCCTCATCCGGCTTCACAAATTTGTCCGGCAGCACCCGGCCCATGAAAAACAGCAGAATCACGAAATAGATAATCGCTCTGGGAAGGCCCACCGTGGTCGGCGAAAAGAACTCCCAGCCCTCGTAGCCGCTCTCAATGAGAATGGCAGACGTGGTAGAACACATGCCGGACCCGGCCAGCGTCATGAAGGTGCCGAAGCCGATTCCCGCGAACATGGGCAGAAGAACCCGGTTGATGGACAGGTTCGATGCCAGGCAGATGGAGCATAAAATCGGGTACAGGATCATCAGGGACGCGGAGCCGCTGCACACGGAGGACATGATTCCGCCCGCCAGAATGGCCACGATCTGAATACTGCGCTCGCCTCTTCCGGTGAGCTTTACAATGGAATTTCCCATCCAGCCCGCAAATCCCGTGTGGAACATGCCGCCGCCGATGATCATCATGCCCGCCATCAGCACGATGGCGGTGGACGCGTAATAAGTAAACACGGACTTAAACGCCACCGTGCCCGTCAGCGCCACCGCAATGGCTCCCACCGTGGCCACCACCGCGTTGGGAAAACGCGGGCTGAAAAACATATATGTTACAACCAATAATATTACCGCCGTCAAAACCGCCTGTATTGTCATGGCAAATATCCCCCTTTTATCCCTTGTCTAATTTCCCGCTTCCATAAATTCTTTGAACTGTCCCGTCAGCTCGTCCACAAACCGTTTCCATTCTCCCGGGTCCACGAACGGGTTGGTTCCCGGCTGCCGCAGCATCTGCTCCCGCTTGGCCAGCGTCTCGTTCTGTCGCGGATGGTTTCCCAGCACCACGTCCACCGGGTATTCCCGTACCTTCTGCAGGGATTCCAGGAACGTTTCCCGCATGGTGAGGGGAAGCTTGTCCGCCAGCAGCTTTTCCCGGTACAGCGTGTTGAACCCGGCTCCGCCGAAATACCCCACATGGTAGGTCCGCCCGTCCTCGCAGGTGTCGAAGAAAAAGCTCATGACCCCCGGAGAATGCCCCGGCGTCAGCACGCAGCGGATGCTGGTATTTCCCAGCGTCAGCACCTGGCCATCCTCCAGCTCCAGATCCGGCGTAAACAGCGTGGCGTAGGGGTTCGGGCTTGCCTTCAGGTAGACCAGCTCCGGCCGCTCCCGCATGACGTCCGCCCCAGCCCGGCTGATAACCAGCTTGCAGCCGTAGAGGTCCCGGAACTCGTCCGCCGCCCCGATGTGGTCAAAGTGCTCGTGGGAATGGATCAGATATTTAATGTCCGCCGGGTTGAAGCCCGCCTCCCAGACCGCCTGCACCAGCAAATGGACGGAGTGCTGGAAGCCGCTGTCGAACATGATCAGCCCGTCCCCCGTGTCGATCAGGTGGGAGCAGACCTTGGAGTCCCCGATATAGTAGACATTTCCCACAATTTTAAAGGGTTTCACATAATACCTTGCCGGGTGCGCGTAATAGTCCAGGTTTTTGGTCTGCTGGAACGCCTCGATTTCCTGATAGCTTTTTTTATATTTTTCTAAATCCATTGCAATCTCCTTTCCTTTTCCTCACGTTTATTATAAAATAGACCTATCTATAATTCAAATTCATTATTACCATGATATAATAGCTAAAAGTAATCATAAAAAGGAGAACCTGCCGTGAATATCAAGGATTTCGAGTACATCGCGGAGATCGCGGCCCAGGAGAGTATTTCCAAGGCCGCCGCCCGTCTCTACCTCTCCCAGCCCACCCTGACAAAATTCCTGAAAAAGATCGAGGCGGAATTTGACACGCCCCTGTTCTACCGGGTTGGCAAGAAAATGATCCCGACCCCCGCTGGACAGGCCTGCGTGGAAAAGGCCCGGCGGATCATTGAGCTCAACAACCAGATGAACAAAAATGTGAAATCCCTGCGGGACAAAAGCCGCGGCTCCGTGCGCATCGGCACCTCCGCGGGCCGGGGCGAGTTTTTTATCGACCGGATTCTGGGGGAAATGACCCGGCGCTATCCACAGGCCTGCTTTACGCTGTGCCTTGGCCCCAAAGCCCAGCTTCTGGAGCAGATGGAGAACGACGAGCTGGACATCGTGTTCGCCAGCAACTCGACGGAGCGGCCCTACCTCCGGTACACAGATATCGCCAGGGAGGAGATGGTGCTGGTGGTGCCGGATGGCCATCCCTTGCTTGAAAAGGCCCGGCCCAGGGAGGGGTACTCCTACCCCTATGTGTCCATGTCTGACTGGGCCGGATTCCCATTTATCATGTCGGACATCCGCATGAATACGGGCCAGTATGTGCGGATGCTCTTCGACCACTACCACCTCACCCCGAATACCGTGCTGGAGATCGCATCGCTGCAGTACATTTACTCTGCAGTGCGGCGCGGAATCGGCATCACCATCGCCCCGTCCATGCCCCTGCCCCAGGACGGTCAGGGCCTGCGTTACCTGTCCTTTGACGACGACCGTGGAATCCAGTGGCATTTTACCGCCATCACAAAAAGCCAGACCGTGCCGTCCGGCGCGCTGGACGAGTTGATCCGGCTGGTAAAAAATTCCTACGATTGATCCCCCACTCGCATGTTTCCAGCATTTCCCAAAATTGGATCCGGTAATAGCGTAACATTACTTTCGGGTAATTAGTTGATGGGAAATTATGTAAACTAATAAAAACAAAAAAAGAAAGCACCGCTTTGTGGTATGATTGGATTTGCGAAAAACGATCACAACAAAGGACGGTGCTTTCTATGTATAATAGTATACTACATTTTATCGAAAATGACATCAAGGAAATTGAAAATCTCGTAGCGGCCATGCTGAAAGGTAATAAAGAGCCTCATGACCTGTCACAGGATATCCATGACCGGATGCTGGGGCTCGGGGCCAGGCTGATTGCAGAACTGTATGAAAAAATAGATGATGAGATTAGAGAAAGTCTGATACGAAAGAAAAAATGGAACATTGAACAGCGCAATGAATCGAAGGAACTGTTGAATATCCTGGGACCGATCCGGTTCCGCAGGACTGGCTACAGGGATAAGAAAACCGGGAAATTCGTCTACCTCCTGGATGAAATCCTTGGGATTGAAGGACATCAGAGGATCACGCTTGGGGCAGCCGCATGCATTCTGGAAGAGGCGGTACAGACCAGTTACGCTAAGGGAGGTCAGACCATCCCCCTTATGGGGCAGGTCAGTAAACAGACTGTAAAACGTCTGGTTCATGACACAGAGGCCCAGCTCCCTGTCGCACCACCGGCAGAAAAGAAGCGGTTGGAATACCTGCATATCGTAGCGGACGAGGACCATGTGGCGGCCCAGTTCTGGAACCAAAAGGGGGACCTGGGGAAGGACAGCCGCGGGAATAAGATCAACACCATCATGCCGAAACTCATCTGCCTGTATGAGGATGTGGTAGATGAGGCTGGGGAAACCTCAAAGAGCCCAAGACACAAACTAACCGGGAAACACTACTTCTGCGGTATCTACAAGGGACAGGAAGCAAACAAAAGGTTATGGGAGGAGGTAAGGGACTATATAGACACCTATTATGATACCGAATACCTGAAATGCGTTTACATAGCAGGAGACGGTGCTGGCTGGATTCGCGCGGGCTGTGAAGTGCTGGGGAAGGGGAGGTTTGTGCTGGACAAGTTCCATATGATGAAATATGTGAATATCTCCGTATCCCATCTGCTGGACAGCGCGCAAGAAGTAAAGAGTGAGATTTGGGAATGCTTGAACGGCCGCTACAAAAAACGGCTGCAGAAGGTCTATTCTGAAATACTGAAGGTAACAGAGGAAGGCGGGAAGTATCGGGATGTAGAGGGTGCCCTTGGCTATTTTCTGAACCAATGGGACGGGATTCAGATCCGGACGGAAGAGGCAGGGGCCAACTGGAAATGCTGTGCGGAAGGCCAGGTGAGTCATGTGCTAAGCGCGAGGATGAGCAGCCGTCCGATGGGCTGGAGCGAGCAGGGGTGTGGCCGGATGTCAGGGCTACGGGCATATACGAAAAATGGTGGTAAAATCATAGATCTTCTGGCATATCAGAAAGAACGCCGGAGAGAGAAGCCGCTGTCGGAGGAAGAAATAGAGATGAAAAAGGAGGTGTGTAAAAAGCAGGCCGGATGGAGATATCAGGAGCGTCTCCGGGGGCGTCTCCCCGGACTTGAGCAGCATAGTATGAAATGGATGCGCGTATGGATTAACCAGGAACTGGGCGCCTAGAATGCGGCTTTTTTCTGCCTGACTACAATCGTACAGGGAAGCAAACACACAAGTCAAGGGCAGAAAGCTGAAAGGAACCCTTGAGTTGTGTGTTTGCTGAACGTAAAATCAAAAAGCAGAAAAGAGGCGGTAGAAAAAATGGGCAAGATATGATAACCTAGAAAGAACAAATCTAAGTTCTGCCATATGGGTGAATTCTATCCTTTTGTTTCCGAAAGTAAAGTGACGCTATCGGATCCGGTCAAACAGCTGGCAACCGCCTTCTAAACATGTTATGATAATGTTACAAAAGAAGGCGCAGGCGCTTGTGCTGCAGTAATGAAGCAGGGAGGGATGACGGTTGAAAAACAGATCAGAATTGCATCAGATTGTGTACAGTTTGCTGGCAGCGCAGATCGAGTTTGGCACTTACCGGTTTGGAGACCCGCTGCCGAAAATGGAGGAGACCGCCAGGTGGCTTTCCGTTTCCCTTGATACGGTCCGATCCGCCTATCTTCAGCTGAAACGGGACGGCTACATCACCCTGACCAAAAAGGCCGGAGCAGCCGTGGCCGTGCGGTTTCAGGAGTCGGAGTTAGAGGAGCACATTCAGACGTTTTTCGCCCTGCGTAAGGATGCGGTGACCGATCTTTGCCGGTCTCTTGACCCGCTGTTCCGCCACGCCCAGTGGTTCGCCCTGAAGCATGCCGGGCCAGAGCGGCTTGACGAGTTGGAGCGCCTCTGCCTCCAACCGGAAACCCTTCCCCCGTATGTTATGGTCCGGCACGTCCGTCTGATTTACGGGGCGTTAAACAACGACCTGCTGCTGAGGCTTGTCTGGCAGACGTTCCTGTTCTATCAGGCCCCTTTTTTGAGTCTGCCGGAGAATATGGCCGCCTTTGAGAAAGGCGACGGTCCTCTGTTGGAGATAATCGGTCTCTGCCGCCGGAAGGACTGGAACGGGCTGTGGCAGACGGTGGCGTCCTATCAGGAGCAGCTCAGCCAGGCCATCCGCCGGTTTTACGCGGACCATATCACCTGTGAACCGGTGGGAAACCCCATTTCCTTCCACTGGGACGCCTATGAGAAATCCTCCCAGCGCTGCTATTCCCTGGCGCTGGACTTGCTGAATGATATCTACCTGGGCCGTTACCAACCGGAACATTTTCTCCCCTCCCCATCCAAAATAGGGGAAGAAAAGCAGGTCTCCGTCACCACGGTACGGCGCACCCTGACGCTGCTGGGCCATCTTGGCGCCACCCGCTCCATCAACGGAGTCGGCACACAGGCGCTGAGTCCAGCGGACAGCAGCCAAAATTGTGATTTATCCCAGCCGGTCATCCAAAAACGGCTGCTGGACTTTGCCCAGAGCCTGCAAATCCTGGCGCTGACCTGCGGCGCAAGCCTGGAAATCACCCTGGACGCCATGGATGCCATGGCCATCCAGTGGTGGCGGAATCGTCTGCTGGCGCTGAAAGAAAACGGGAGGTATGAGTCGGTGGTGTTTGACTCGCTTGAAGTCATTCCCCATTTTTCACCAATCCGGGCGGTGAGGGAAATCTACCGCCAGCTGCTTCGGATCCTGATCTGGGGATACCCGCTGCGCAGCCTGCACGGTTCCCGGGAGCAGATCAACGCATTTTACCTTCCCTATATCAATTCTCTCCTGGAAGGCCTGAGACAAGGTGACAAAAAGCGCCTGGCGGCGGCTTTGGAACAGATGCTGCTCTGTGAATTCCGCTTTGCCGCCGTCCGTCTTGAAGAATTGGACGTCCAGGGCGCCGCCGGTCTTTTGGTACCGGAACCTTTTCGCTAATCGAACCGAAAACGGGCGGACAGTTCCCATTTCCTGTCCGCCCGTTTCCGCTATTTCTTAAATATGGTTCGCCACCTCAAATGCATCCCAGATCGCATACATGATGTTGGACACCTTCTTCGCATCCCCCAGCAGGTAAATCTCCGGCACCTCGAACTCCAGTTCACGGTACAGGGAGTCCTCCTCCCGGTAGCCCACGGCCAGGATCACGCTGTCGCAGGGAATCCGTTTTTCCTCATCCCCGCACACCGCGGTGAGCACGCCGTCCGCGTAGCCCGTCACCCTGGCCGAGGTCACGGTCTTAACGCCGTGGTAGGGCACCAGGCGCTCCAGCATGTCCTTGTTGGCGTGGCACAGGGGGCCGTTCACGGCCAGCAGCTTGTCGAGGGCCTCCACGATGGTCACCTTTTTCCCGTGCTGCGCCAGCCACAGAGCCGTCTCGCAGCCCACCAGGCCGCCGCCGATGACCACGGTTTCATCGCCGCAGTCCTTCTCGCCGGTCAGCACCTGGGCCGCTGTGTACACCTTCCCGTCGTCTCCCAGGGAAAATACCTTGGGCGCGGAGCCGGTGGCCACCACCACCGCGTCGTATCCGCCCGCCAGCACATCCTCTTTCGTTACCTCCGTGTTCAGGCGGACCGGAACGTTCAGAAGCTCCATCTGCTTTTCGTACCATTTCGCCAATGCCAGGTCGTCCTCCTTGAACTCCGGCGCGCCGCCCGGAATCAGGTTGCCGCCCAGGTGGCCTGCCTTCTCAAACAGCTCCGGCCTGTGATCCCGGACCACCGGCTCGTAGGCGGTGACCCGCTCCCTGGCCGCCTGGGGATTCACGGCGCAGTTGATCATGGAATACTCCTGAATGCGGCCCATGCAGCCCTCCTGGCAGGAGATGCAGGGGCGGATCTCACAGACCCGGCCGGCCCGCAGCTTATTTACATAATCCGGGTCCGCCAGCAGCGGACGGCCCAGACTGATCATGTCGCAGTCGCCGTTCTCGATGGACGCCGAGGCCATTTCCGGGTCGTCCATGCGGCCTGCGCAGAGAACCGGCACGTCCACGGCCTCTTTGACCATTTTGCAGTAGGGGCGGTAGAGGCCTTTTTCCTGGTACATCGGCGGATGGTTCCACCACCAGGCGTCGTAGGTGCCCACATCGGTGTCCAGGGCGTCGTAGCCGTACTGCACCAGCAGCTTCGCGGCTTCAAGGCCCTCCTCAACGTCCCGGCCCTTTTCTTCAAATCCCTCGCCCGGCAGCGCGCCTTCCCGCCAGTCCTTGATCATGCTCTTCACGCTGAAACGCAGGATCACCGGGAAATCCTGACCGCAGCGGGCCTTGATCTCCTCCACCACTTCCCTTGCAAAGCGCAGGCGGTTCTCCAGGGAGCCGCCGTACTCGTCGTCCCGCTGGTTGAACATGGAGATGGCGAACTGGTCCAAGAGATAACCCTCGTGGACCGCGTGGATGGCCACGCCGTCAAATCCGCCCCGCTTGGCGTTGTACGCGCCGTCGCCGAAGGATTTCACGATGCTTTTGATCTCCTCCTTCGTCAGGGGGCGGCAGGTCTTGTCCAGCCACCGGTGGGGGATGGCCGAGGGGGCCACGGGCGGGAATTCGCCCAGGTTGGTGGGGATGGTCACACGGCCGAAACCGGCGGACATCATCAGGAACATTTTGCTGCCGTAGGCGTGAACCCGCTCCGTCATCTCCTTGCTGGTGCGGATAAAATGCACGGGGTTGAAAGTGGAGTTGGGACAGTTTGGCATGCTCTGGGGCTCCACCTTGCCGTCGGAAAAGGTGACGCCGGTGATGATCAGGCCGGTGCCGCCCTTGGCGCGCTCGGTGTAGTAATCAATTCCGCGCTGGTTGAAGCCCCCCTGGGAATCGGACAGGCCCAACGGCCCCATGGGCGCCATGGCAAAGCGGTTTTTGATGGTGAGGGAACCGATCTTTACCGGGGTGAATAAGTTTTTGTACCTCATAAAATTCCTCCTCTTTTTCGGGCATTCAGAGACGGAGGGAAATGATCTATTCCGCTCCGGCGGAAGGCGGTCGGTGGGGGGGGCCGGTGGGGTTCTCCGCTGGGGCTCTCCCCCTGGCCTCGCCCCAAAAACCCGCCGTCCGTTCGCGCCCGTAGATTGATTATTATTTAACAATATTATATTTCAAAAAGAGCCCACGCACTATCAACCCTTGATTGACAGCTGTGAACTCTTTGTTTCCACCATCACATATTCTGTTTCAGATACCCGTCGAAGGCGGCGATGGTCTCGAAATTCCGGTTGTCCTCCCGGAACACGCCGTAGACCTCCCAGGTCAGCCCCTCCTCGAATGGAACGGCCCGCAGGCCCTCCATTTTGAAGTCGTCCACCATAAAATCCGGGATCACCGCCAGGCCGATCCGCTGGGCGCACAGCTTGTAGAGGAAAGGGCCGTCCGCCGTCTTTGCGGCGATTTTCGGCAGAAATCCGCGGACCTGGCAGGCTTTGCGGAAATCGTGGAACATATGGAAGTTCTCGTTCATCAGGATCAGGTTCTCGTCCCGCAGCAGATCGATGGTCACCTGATCACATCCATACAGGGGATGTCCCTCCCAGACCAGAAGCAGAATTTCCCGCGTCGCCAGCCTGCGCTGGATCACCTCCCCCTCCTCGCACATGCCCACCGTGAAGCCGTACTCGATCCTGGAGGCATTTAACATCTCCTTCACCTCCCGGTTGGAATACTCGCACCACTCCACCCGGATCATAGGATGGCGCTCCATGAAATCCAGGATCAGCTGGAAGGGGATCACGTTGAACACGCCGCAGGCGCAGCCGAGACGCAGCACGATCTCCCTTCGCTCCAGCTGCCGCAGCCCGTACTCGATCTCCTCCAGCTGGCTCACGATCCGCTCCGCCTTCTGGTACAGGAAATCCGCGCCCTCCGTGGGTTTCAGGCCTTTTTTCATGCGCTCGAAGAGCTGGACGCCAAGTTCATTTTCCAGGAGCCGGATGTTCTTGCTCAGCCCCTGGGGCGTGATGTAGAGTTTGCGGGCGGCCTGATGGATGCTGCCCTCCTCGTACACGGTCTGAAAACATTTCAAATCCTTTGTATTCATGAATCCCTCCCGAATCCTCTCCGTTTCCCTCGGTCCCGCGCCTTAGCAGGCGCTGTTTCTATCTATTGTACACTAAAAATGGTCCGGCGTCCTGTTTTTTTGGAATTTGAAGCGGTGTTCGCGGCATTGACATTGGATTTCCCAATGATTATACTGAACTAAAGCAAACTGGAAAAGCGAGGTATTATTATGAGAGAGATTAAAACCGTAGCGCTGATCGGCCTCGGGGCCATTGGAAGTTTTCTTGCAAGCAATCTCCATGAGGTATTGGGTGAGAATCTGCGGATCGTGGCGGGCGGGGCGCGAAAGGAGCGCCTGGAGCGGGACGGCATCGTGGTCAACGGGGTTCCCTTCCATTTCCGGGTGGTCGCGCCGGAGGAGGAAACCGGGTACGCGGATCTGGCGATCGTGATCACCAAGATTACCGGCCTGTCCCAGGCGCTGGAGGATATGCGGCGTCAAATCGGCCCGGACACCATCATCATGTCGCCCTTAAACGGCGTGGAGAGCGAGGAGCGGGTGGCCGCGGTCTACGGCTGGGACCGGGTGCTTTACTCCCTGGCGAGGGTGAGCGTGGTCATGGACGGGAACCAGGTGTCCTTCAACCCCTCCATGGCCTCCATTGAATTCGGAGAAAAACACAATGAGGAACTTTCCGAGCGGGTTCTGGCAGTAAAACGCCTGCTGGAGAGCGCCGGAATCCGGCCGGTGATCCAACCCGATATGGAGAAAGCCCTGTGGATGAAATTCGTGTGTAATGTCAGCGAAAATCAGGTGGGCGCGGTGCTCAAAATCCCCTTCGGCGCATGGGGCGCCAGCGAACACGCCAACGCCCTCCGCCTCATGGTGGCGAAGGAAGTCATCGATATCGCCCACAAGAAGGGGATTGATATTGACGACGATTACGCGGTCAAGCATTTGGAGCATCTGAAAAAGGTTCCGTATACCAATAAGCCTTCTACCCTTCAGGATATTGAGCACGGGCGGAAAACTGAGGTGGAGATGTTCGCCGGGACGGTGATCCGCCTGGGGAAGGAGACTGGCGTTCCTACGCCCTGCAATGAGTTCCTTTACCATGCGGTGCGGGTGTTGGAGGAGAAGAATGAGGGGATTATCTAGGCAGCATTTCCTCTTAATGCAATGAGATTCCGAAAAAAGAGGGCGTTTTCGCGCCCTCTAATCATGGTAATGTCCCCGTTCTGTATCTTTAGGTAAAGCGTTGATCCGTTTCATCGTCCTTTTAGCCTGCACCTGCCAGTACAAGTCATCTTCCCACGCTGTGCCTTTCCCATCCGTGCTAAACTTTTCTTCCTATCATCTAAATCCAATTTCTGGAAATCTTTCAAATTCCACTTGCATTTTCCACCCCCTTATGCTATCCTACCCTGGTACATAGTTAGTTTAACCTAACCCATTTAAAAACAACCTCAAACGCAAAGGAGTGTTCACCATCAAACCATCTACCCTCACCCTGCTTCTTTTCACAACCCTGCTCATCCTCTCGGTCCTCTCGCTCTTCGTGGGGGTGATCGATATCCGCCCCGCCGCCCTGCTCACCGGCGACCCGGAACTTCTGGAAGTGTTTCTCATTTCCCGGCTGCCCCGGCTCCTGGCCATCCTCTGCACCGGCGTGGGCATGAGCGTGGCGGGACTGATCATGCAGCAGCTCTGCATGAACAAATTCGTCTCGCCCACCACCGGCGCCACCATCTCCTCGGCCCAGCTTGGCATCCTGTTTGCTCTGCTGTTCCTGCCGAACTCCACCCTGTGGGGCCGGGCCCTCTTCGCCTTCGGGGCCGCCGTGCTGGGCACCTGGATCTTTGTCTGGTTCATCCAGCGCATCCAGTTCAAGGACGTGATCATGGTCCCGCTGGTGGGCATCATGTTTGGAAATGTCATCGGCGGCCTGACCAATTACCTGGCCTACAAATATGAAATGACCCAGGCCCTGTCCTCCTGGCTGGTGGGCCACTTTTCCCTGGTTCTGCGGGGTCGCTACGAGATCGTCTACTTGACCGTGCCCCTGGTGATCCTGGCTTTCGTGTTCGCCAACCACTTCAATATCGTAGGCCTTGGCAAGGACTTTTCCCGGAATCTGGGAATCCCCCACAACCTGGTGCTGTTCATGGGCCTGAGCATCGCCGCCATGATCACCGCGTCCATCGTGGTCGTAGTTGGCTCCATCTCCTACGTGGGCCTGATCGTACCCAACGTGGTAGCCATGTTTAAGGGCGACCGCATACGGGGCACCCTGGCCGACACCGCGCTGTTCGGCGCATTGTTCGTGCTGGTCTGCGACATCGTGGGGCGGACGGTGATCGCCCCCTACGAGCTGCCCATCGAGCTGGTGGTGGGCGTGCTGGGCAGCATTTTGTTCATCGCCCTGCTGCTCTACCGCCTGAAAAATGGACGGCGCGCCGTTCCCATTCCCCGCTCCGGCTTATCCGGCTGCGGCGTTTCCATGAAGCTGGAAGGAGGTGGCGAATCATGAGAACCGCCGCAGACACGGCCCGCCGCCAAAAGCTGGCCGTCCTGACCGTCCTGGTGCTGGCCGCGGCGGCGGCCTACCTGCTGTTCGAGGTGAATTTTTCCAACGCCAAGCTATTCCACTACGCCATGAAAATCCGTACCCCCAAGCTCCTTGTCATGCTGATCACGGCCTTTGCCATCGGCGGAGCTTCCATTGTTTTCCAGTCCATTATCAACAACACCATCGTCACCCCCTGCCTGCTGGGTATGAACTCGCTCTACACCCTGATCCACACGGCAGTGGTATTTTTTGCCGGGTCGGGAAGCCTACTGGCGGTAAACGCCAACCTCTCATTTGCGGTGGACCTGGCGCTTATGGGGCTGGCCGCCACAGTGATTTACAGCTATCTCTTTCAGAAAACTCGGCACAACGTGCTCTACGTGCTGCTGATCGGGACGGTGCTGACCTCGCTGTTTTCCAGCGTCCAGACCACCCTGACCCGGGTCATGGACCCAAATGAATACGACGCGCTGCTGGCGACCCTGGTGGCCAGCTTCAACAACATCAACTCCGAGATCATTTTCCTCTCCCTGGCCGTGCTGGGCATTGTGGCCTTCGCCCTGCGGCGGGAACTGCGGCTGCTGGACGTGCTCACCCTGGGCAAAAATCAGGCCGTCAACCTGGGCGTGAACTATGACAAATGCGTCCGGCGCCTGCTGCTGGGCGTGACCCTCTACATCGCCGTGGCCACCGCCATGGTGGGCCCCATCTCCTTTCTGGGGCTGATCATCGCCAATCTCTCCCGCCAGCTTTTAAAGACCTACCGCCACGGCCAACTGATCCTGGGCTCCGCCCTGTTCGGCATGATCGTGCTGGTGGGCGGGCAGCTTCTGGTGGAACGGGTCTTTCGCTACGCCGTTCCCATCAGCGTTTTCATCACCGTGGGCGGAGGTTTTTATTTCCTCTACCTGCTTTTGACCAACAGGAGGACCTGACCTATGATCATTAAAAATCTTTCGAAACAGTACGACGGGAAAACCGTGGTGGACGACGTCACCTTCCACATCCCCAAGGGCAAGGTGATCTCCATGATCGGCCCCAACGGGGCGGGAAAATCCACGGTCATGGGCATCATTTCCCGGCTGATCGCCCGGGACAGCGGCATGGTGGACTTCGGCGGCAAGGACATCGGCAAGTGGAACAACCGGGAGCTGGCCAAGCGGCTGGCAATTCTGACCCAGAGCAACAACATCCAGATGAAGCTCACTGTCCGGGAGCTGGTGGCCTTCGGCCGTTTTCCCTACTCCGGCGGCCGCCTGACGAAAGAGGACCAATCCATGATCGACAAGGCCGTGGACTACATGGAGCTGGGCGGTTTCCAGGACCGTTTTATCGACGAGCTCTCCGGCGGCCAGCGCCAGCGGGCCTACATCGCCATGGTGATCGCCCAGGACACGGAGTACGTGCTCCTTGACGAGCCCACCAACAACCTGGATATTTACCACGCCACCAACATGATGAAAACCGTGCGCCGCCTCTGCGACGAGCTGGGCAAGACGGTGATCCTGGTACTCCACGAAATCAACTACGCGGCGTTTTATTCGGATTATATCTGCGCGTTCGCGGAAGGCAGAATCGCCAAATTCGGCACGGTGCGGGAAGTAATTAATAAGGAAACGCTGTCGGAGCTGTATAAGGTGGATTTTGAGATTCTGGAAATCGCGGGGAAGCCGTTGTCTGTGTATTATTGATGGTTTCCCGGAATGAAAAATAATCGATAAGGAGAGATAGCATGAGAAAAATGGTATTTGCTGCAGCTGTATTGATGACGGCGGCGGGGCTGGCGGCCTGCGCTGGCGGGGTTGGTGGAGTTGGTGGAAAAAATGCAAGTGAAAATGGAACTACTGCCGGGGCCGGGATTTTGGCGGAAACCGGCGCGGACGCTGGGGCTGGCGGCTCCGCAGATGCCAGTGCAGACGCAGGGCTTGGTGGCTCTGCAATTACCGGAGCGGGCGCAGGAGCAGGGGCGGCTGCAAAAGCCGGAACAGGCGCCGGAGCCGGGGCGGCTGCAAAAGCCGGAGCAGCTGCCGGAGCCGGTACTGAGGCCGGAACATCTACCTCCCCCGCCACACTCACCATCCAATCCCTAAACGCCTCCAAATCCCCCATCTCCCTTGAAGTCCCCTATAATCCCCAGCGCCTCGCCGTCCTCGACATGGCCTCTCTGGACATTCTGGACGCCCTTCGCCTGGGGGACCGGGTGGTCGGCACGGCGGACACCAGCCTGGACTATTTACAGCAGTACATCGGCGGCTCCACCGCCAACCTGGGCACCATCAAGGAGGCGGACCTGGAAGCCGTGATGGCCTCCGAGCCGGACGTCATTTTCATCGGCGGACGCCTGGCCTCCTCCTACGATGCCCTCAGCGAAATCGCGCCGGTGGTCTACCTGGCCACGGACCCGGAGACCGGTGTGGTGGAGAGCGTCCGCAAAAACGCTTCCGTCATCGCTTCCATATTCGGCCTGGAAAGCCGCGTGGAGGCGCTGATGGCAGGCTTCGACGCCCGGATCAACGCCCTGTCCGCCTTCTCCTCCGGCAAAACCGCAATCGTGGGCATGAGCACCAGCGGCGGCTTCAACGTGCTGGGCAGCGACGGCCGCTGCTCCCTGATCAGCCGGGAGGCGGGTTTTGAGAACATCGGCGTGGACGCCGCGGCGGACACCTCCACCCACGGCAACGAGGCCTCCTTTGAGTTCATCGTGAAAACCAACCCGGACTACGTCTTTGTTCTCGACCGCGACGCCGCCATCGGCACAGACGGCGCCAAGCTGGCACGGGACATCGTGGAAAATGAACTGGTCATGGGCACGGACGCCTACAAAAACGGACGGATCATCTACCTGGCCCACCCCGCCGCCTGGTACACCGCGGAGGGCGGCATCACTGCCCTGGACCGGATGCTGGCTGACCTGGAGGACGGATTGCTTTAGCCTTCCCTATCACTTCCCCGTTCATATTAAACCACTCATTCAAACGCTCAAATGGTTGCGCAGGAAAATGTCCTTTCCGCGCAGCCATTTTATCCCAATAAGCCTTCCTTTTCCTGCCCCTCAAAAACCTCACTCTCCCTGCCCCTTCCCAATAATCCCCCCTTTTCTCCCCTGCCCCAATAAGCCTCCCTCCCCCTTTTCCTTCCCCCCACCCTTCTAAAAATCCCCCCAAATCCCCGCGCAACAAATCATTGCTTGCATATTCCGCCCCCCTTTACTATACTTGAGACGAGGTGATAACCATATGACAATCAATCAAAATCTCCGCCAGCTCCGTCTGGACTGCGGCATGACCCAGGAACAGGTGGCCGGGAAAATAGGGCTCACCCGGCAGGCCCTCTCCAGCTACGAATCCGGGCGCACACGGCCGGATATCGAGATGCTGATGCGCCTGTGCGAGGTGTACAATACCGATTTGGACGCCATTCTCTACGGAACCAGCCGCACACTCAAAGCGGTCCGCCGAGTAAAAGCCTGCGCTACGTCCCTCTTCATCCTGCTGACCGCCCTGACCTTTGTCCGCTCGGCCCTGCTGTGGGCTGTCAATCACACCATGGCCATCCCGGAAGGCCCCATGTCCCCCGAGAAAATGGCCATATTTGAAACCCGCCGCCGCTATATCGCCGCCTGGGAAGCAATGGACGGACTCCTGCTCACCATCGCCCTGTTCGGCGGCCTGCTGCTGGCCGCTCTGATGATTGGCGGAAAATGCGTGGTGCCCGTCCGGCAAAAACTGCTCTACACTGCGGCCCTGGCCGTTGGAATCCTTTTGGCCACCATCCCCTTCGCCTACACGGACCCGGTGTACGGGCCGCCCAATTACCTGATCACCCCGGTGCTGGTCATCTTCCGCCTCCTGTTCATCCTGGCGGCGATTCTCCTGTCCGGCCCGATCCTGAAATGGCGAGACAGCCGTCGTTTCCGCGCCTAAAACGCCTTTGAAAAATAAATATAGACGATATCGTCTGTTTTTGTTATAATACTTCCAGACGATATCGTCTACATTTTGCTGCAAAGGACGTGAACCACATGATGATTGAAATAGCGAGACTCATTATCACCATCGCAGCCGCCTTATTGGCCGGCAAACTGATCTCAAAGCTGAAACTCCCCGCCATTCTCGGCTGGCTGATCGCCGGGATGATTTTAGGCCCCCACGCCGCGGGGCTTCTGAGCGCGCACCTGATGGAATCCGGCTGGTATGAGGTCACAGAGAGCTTACTCGAATGCACCGTCGGTCTGATGATCGGCACGGAGCTCATCTGGAGCCAGATGAAAAAGACCGGCAAACAGATCGTTGTCATGACGGTCATCGAATCCCTGGGCACCTTCCTGGTGGTCAGCCTGGTATTTAGCCTGATCTGCATTTTCACCGGCCTGCCCATTTACCTTGCCTTCCTGTTCGGTGGGATCGCCCTGGCCACCGCCCCCGCGCCCTCCCTGTCCATTGTGAACGAGATGAGGACCTCCGGGCCGGTCACCAGCACCCTGATCCCCATGGCAGCTCTGGACGACCTGGTAGGCGCCCTGGTATTTTTCCTGGTGATCGCTGTGGTGACCGCCCGCACCTCCACCCGCCAGATTCCGGTATTTGTGGTAGTGCTGCTGGTATTTTTCCCGGTTATCCTGGGGGCAGTGATCGGCTTTGCCGCCGGAAAGCTGCTGGGCAGAGTCCGCAGCCCCAAGGGCTCGGTCCTCGCCACCTCCGCCATGATCCTGTTCTCCACCGCCGTGGGCCTGATCCTGAACTGGTACGTGCTGCCCGCGCCGGTGCTGAATTTTCTGCTGATCGGCATGGCCTTCTCCACGGTATTCGCCAACATGATCCCACTGGAGCAGCTGGGCGATATCATGCGCGTGCTGAAACCTGCCGTGGGCTTCTCCCTGGTGGTGGTGATCCTGAACCTAGGCGCGCCCCTGGACTACCACCTGATCCTGGGCGCGGGAATCTACACCGCGGTGTACATCGCCTCCCGCGCCCTTGGAAAATACGGCAGCGCGTTTTTCGGAGCCGCTGTCACCGGCGCGCCCAAAACCGTGCGCAATTACCTGGGGCTCACCCTGCTGCCCCACTCCGGCGTCTCGCTGATTTTCACCGGCATCGCGGTGTCCACCCTGACCCCCGTCGCGCCGGAATACGCGTCCCTGATCCAGGGGACCATCGCCGCAGCTGCGGTGATCAACGAGATCATCGCCGTATTTATGGCGAAAAAAGGATTTGAATGGGCCGGCGAGCTGCCGGACCCCAAACTGAGAGGAGGCGTACACCCATGAAACAGGCCCAGCGCCAGGAGCGGAGCAGGCGGGAAATCCTGCAGGCCGCAATGGAAGAATTTGGAACTCACAATTACAGCGACGTCACCATCGACAACATCTGCTCCCGCCACGGCATTTCCAAGGGTATGATGTACCACTACTACTCCGGCAAGGACGATCTGTTCCTCCTGTGCGCCCGGGAAATGTTTCAGGCGCTGAAGGAGCACATGGACGCTCTGCCCTTCCCCTCCCCCGGCCAGACCGGCCCGGAGGCGATCCGCGAGCTGTTCCGTGCCCGGGAAGCCTACTTTGAGACCCGCCCCCTGGAGAAACATATCTTTGAAAATGTACTGTTCAACACCCCCGGCCACCTGGCCGGACAGCTAAACGACCTGCGCCTGCCCCTGCGGGAGCTGAACCGGCAGCGTTTCCGCCAGGCCGTATCCCGGATGGAACTGCGCGCGCCGCTGGACGAGGAGGCCGTTTCCCGCTATCTGGAATGCATCGAGTCCCTGTTCTGGCCCTTGGTCAATCAGTATCAGGGCGGGGAGTCCATTGGCGACCTGCCGTCCCTGGAGGCCGTTTCCACCCAGGTTTTGGATATGGTGTTGTTTGGAATTGTGCGGCAGGAGCGGTAGCCGCCGAAACCTGCGCGCAAACGAAAGGCGGTGAGACATTGAAGATTTTCCTGAAAATGCACGCTAAAAACCGTTTTTCCTCTGTGCAGCCGTAAATCAGACCATGTACAGAGGAGAAACCATCTATGAAACGATTAAACGCACCCATTGTAACGGCAGAAACCATCCGCGGGATGGAAGACATGTCCTTTTTTACCCACGCCTTGATTTTCGACGATCTGCTGATCGTGGCGCAGCGGGAGACCAACTGCTTCGTATTAAAGAGCTCGGAAGGTCTGATCGTGATCGACGCCATCTGGCCCTCCAAACCTGCCTTTGACGCCATCACCGCCGCCATACGGGACGTGGGCTGGAACCCCGCCCGAATCCGCAAGCTGGTCCTGACCCACGGCCACGTGGACCACACGGGCTGCGGAAAATGGATTGTGGAGCAATTCCAGGCCAGGACCTACCTGTCCGCCGCGGACGACATTTTCTGGCAGGAACACCCGGCAAAGCCGGACCGGCCGGAGACCTGGAAGGATTTTCCAATCCATGTCCATGTGAAGGACGGCGACACCATCACCTTGGGCGATAAAACGATCTTTGTCTGCGAAACTCCGGGGCACACCCCCGGCGGGCTGAGTTACCTGTTTCCCGTTCAGGAAAACGGGGAAATGCACATGGCCGGGCTTTGGGGCGGCACCACTCCGCCCCGGACAAAAGAAGGCGTGCTGCAATATCTGCGCTCCCTGGATTATTTTCTCCGGGAAGCCAAACGCCGTGGCGCGGACGTAGCCCTGACCAACCACACCGCCGTGGACAACGGCCTGGAGCGCATCGCCTACTCCAGGAAACGCATGTCCTACATGCCCAATATCTACGTGGTGGGGCAGGACGGATTCCAGCGGTTCTGCCAGGTGTTTTACACTATGAGCTACGAGATGCTGGGACGGCTGGAAGGGCGGGGGGATCTCTGACCGGAAAGCCGGGGACGAGGCAATCGATTTTACGCTGGATTAGCCTGAACGCATCAACCTATTTAATAAAACCTGAAAATGCCGGGACACGGTTCACAAAACCGCGCTCCGGCATTTTACTGTGCACAATGGGCTGCTGGCGCAGCCTGTTTTCTTTCCTTACTTCTCCCCGCGTTCCCGCTCTTCCATAGCATGCACCATCTCCACCACAAACTGATGGGTCGGAACCGCCACACCGCACTTCTCCGCCGCCCGCACCACAGAGCCGCTGATGGTGTCCACCTCGCTCCTTCTGCCGTCCCGCAGGTCGGCGCGGATGGAGGTGCAGCCCCGGGGCGTCCGCTCGGAAACGGCCTTAATCTCCGCAATAATCGCCTCGTCGTCCGCTTCCAGTCCCATGGCTCTGGCCACGGCCGCCGCCTCGTGAATCAGCTGAACAGTCATGTTCCAGGCGTGTGCATTTGACGTGATATAACCCATGTCCACCTGTAAAATTGCGGTCACCGCGCTGAGGGAAACGTTGGTGAACAGCTTGTTCCAGATCAGCTGCCGGATATCGGAATGGATCTCCAGCTCAAAACCGCAGCTTCCGAAGGCCTCCGCCATCCGCGAAAAGAATCTCTTGTCGTCCCCGGTCAGCATGCCCACATTGGTGTGGCCCGTACCCCCGCGGCGGACGTGTCCCGGGCCGAGGGCCGCGCCGTTGTCCTGGGTGGTGCCGATGATGATGCGCTCCCGGGGCACGAATTCGCTCAGAATGTCCTCATGACCGCAGCCGTTCTGCAGGGTCAGGACATAGGTGTCCGGGCCGATCAGGCACGGGTTGCCGGACAGCGCCGCCTTGGAGTACAGGGATTTCACAAACAGGACGATGAGGTCCACCGGCTCCAAACCCTCCGTGGAGGTTACCGCCTTCGGGCGGTAAACGTGTACCCCGTCCGGCTCCTCCAGGCAGATTCCCTCCCGGCTGATGTGGTCCACCACCGCGGCCGAGGTGTCCACCATATACACTTCATTGTGAAGGGACAGGCGGCCGCCGTAGATGGAACCCATGGCCCCGGCCCCGATTACTGCAATTCTCATACATATCTCCCTCTCTGTCACTTCGAAAACTCAGCCAGCCCCTCGATGGCGTAGGCGCGGATGGGGCAGGAATCCAGTCCCTTGATGGGGATGGGCGCGTAGGACATGAAAAATGTGTCCGTTGACAGCTCTTCCAGATTCTGTAACACCTCCAGGAACACCACGTTCACCTCCATCAGAACGTCGTGGAAGGCGGACACATCGGTGTTGTTGCTCTCGATGGAAACGCCGTCGCCAAAGCCCACGCATTTCACCTTCTTCTCCTTCAGCCACAGGGCGGTCTCCCGGCCGATGAGCAGGCGCTTGTCCTCGGGCGTGTTGGTTAACGGGGTGAAGGGCGGAATCTTGTAGGGGGAATCCAGAATCACGATATCGTTCTCCCGAATCCTGTCCCCGCAGGCCCTCTCCAGGTCCTCCGCCATGATCTTCCCGTTAGGTTCCATGTGGGTGATGTCCACATAGATCGCCCGCCCCATAAAGGTGCTGATGGGAAGCCCCTGGACGTCGGTCCAGTTGTCATTGTGGTGGTAGGGACACTCCACATGGGTCCCCAGATGGCTGGTCAGGTCCATAATGGTGTGGAAATCCGGGATCGGCCCCCCGGTGTTGAAACGGAACAGATGGCACCGCCTGCTCTCCGTCTCCGGATCCAACTGCTTGGTCAGATCGATCACTCTCAGCCCGTTCCCCAAATCACATGCGCTCATAACTTATACCTCCTCGAATTTAAAATGCTCAGAAACCCTCGTTTTTCTTGCTATGATGTCATTATACCAGTATACCGGTATACCGGTCAAGCACTTTTTTCATTGACTTTGGAGGTGTTTTGGGGTATGATGAATTCAGACAATTTAAGGCTTGGAAGGCGCAGCAAAAGGCCGCCAGGCTGCCATCGAAACGCCGTCCAAACGCCCTCTAGCGCCAAAGGAGTGACCTATGTCCACTATAAATGAAACCAGTTCCCTTCAATCCCAGGCCTACAACATTATAAAAGAAAAGATCCTGTCCAAATCCATGGATTCCGACGCCCTCTACTCCGAGACCCGGCTGGCCAGGGAGCTGGGGATTTCCCGCACGCCGCTGCGGGAAGCCCTGCAATGCCTGTCCCAGGACGGCTACATCACCATCATTCCCAGCAGGGGATTTAAAATCCGCTGTCTGAACCAGGACACCATGCGGGAATCCATCCAGGTGCGCTGCGCCATCGAGGGCTTCTGCGTGTACACCGCCGCCTCCCGCCAGGACGAAAAGCGCTGCAAAAAGCTGATCAAAGACATGGAAAAATCCCTGGAACGCCAGAAAGCCGCCCTGACCTCGAAGAAATTCCCGGACGCCTTCACCGAGGAGGACCACTTGTTCCACCTGCTGCTGGTCCGCTACGCGCAGAACGAGGAGTTTAACCACCTGTTCCAGCGCCTGCTCTACATGATCCATCTGACCACCAGCAACGCCCTGAACGTCCCCGGACGGGCCCAGGCCACTTATGACGAGCATCTGGCTCTGGTGGAGCATTTGAAAAATGGGGACGCAACTCGGGCTTATCAGGTGTTGATCGAGCATCTGATGATGCCGTTGAAAATGGATCTGCTGTAAAAGCGGAGGAACAGAAAGCGCCCGCATTTCAAAGCCGTTCTACCGCTCCGGCTATGGAATGTGGACGCTGTTATTCTGCATATGCCTCTGCAAACGTTTATGCGGTCCCGGACAAAGGACGGCATAAGGCCGGGGCAACCTGCCCCGGCCCATATACCCACATCTAAAATACCACTACGTGTTTCATTCCCACCGCGCCCTTAGCCGCGGCGAACGCATCTCCGATCTCCTCCAGGCCGTATGTCCTGGTGATCATATTTCCCAACTGCAACCGCCCGCTCTGAACGAATTCCAGAACCTTCCGGTACTGAAGAAGGCTGGCTCTGGTACTGCCGTGCAGGCTCAACTGCCGGTAATGGACCAGGTTCGTGTCGATGGGCACCGGCTGCCTGGAAGCAGGCAGGCCGCCGAAAAACAACACTCTGCCGAACAGTCCCATGAGCTCCACCGCTTCCGTCTGGGCCTGGGGTGAGGGGCAGGCCACGATGCACACGTCCAGCCCTTTTCCGCCGGTCCGCTCCATCACCTGCTCCTTCAAATTTCCTTCCACCGTCACGATGGAGGGATCGATCTCCCTGCACGTGCGCAGGCGGTCCGGCGACAGGTCGTTCATCATCACCAGGCCCGCGCCCTGCATATTTGCCAGCAGCGCGTGCATGACGCCGATGGGACCGGCCCCGATCACCAGGACCTTGTCGCCGGGACGGATTCCCACCTGTTCCTGACCGTTGTACACGCAGGACAGGGGTTCCACGATGGACGCTTCCTCAAAGCTCACATGGTCCGCCATAGCCGCCACATTGCCCTGGGATACCGCCCGGGCGGGAACCAGAACATACTCCGCAAGGCCGCCGTCCAGATTGATCCCCATCGCCTGGTAGCTTCCACAGAGATGGGTGTTGCCGCTGACGCAGGAGTCACAAACGCCGCAGCCGAAATTGGGGGCCACACAGACCCGCTGGCCCTGCTCATAGCCCTGTACGCCCTCCCCCATCTCCTCGATCACACCGCTGATCTCATGGCCGATCACCCGGGGATGGTCCTGGTCAATGCCCGCGGATCCGTTGAGGTACATTCTCACATCGGTCCCGCACAGGGCCGTCGCCTTCACCCGCAGCAGAATCTCGCCCGGGCCGGCGTGGGGCGTGGGAATCTCCTCCTGCCGCAAATCACATACTCCATATAAACGCACTGCTTTCATGTTCTGTCTCCTATAATTCCACAACATTTCCGGTTACAATGGACTGGTTGCCCGCATTGACCACGCGCACCGCCATCAGGCCGTCCCGCCCCGTCACCAGAACCGGTCCGTCCTCCCTGACCGCCTTCACAAAGCTGATATCCTCATTCAGATACGCCTCCCGAAACAGGTGCATCCAGCTCTGTACCACATCGGCGGTCTTGCCTCCGTCCATGGTATAAACCACGGTTGTCTTGTCCTGAAGGTCTCCCAGCATAATGGAGCCCTTGGTTCCCAGAATCTCCACCCTGGCGTCGTAGCCGTAACGCACGCCCTGGGCCCCGTCCAGACAGCCCAGCACGCCGTTGGCAAACCGCGCATTTAAAATCACGTTGTCGTAAAAGTCCGGGAAATCCTGCCGGGCATCCCCACAGCGGTAATTCCCCGCCAGTGCGTACACGGTCTGAAATTCTGATCCCGAAAACCAGCGCATGGTGTCAATGTCGTGGCTGTTGACCTCGGCCAGCGGCCCGTTGCTCTTGTGGATGTCGTACATCCAGGGCTTGGGAATGCTGGGCCCGCGGGTCAGGGATTTCACCAGCACCAGATCGCCTACCGCCCCGGAGTCCAAAAGTTCCTTGGCCCGGACAAAGCTGGCGTCAAACCGCCGCATAAATCCCACCTGGAGCTTCACGTGGTTCTCCTCGGCAGCCTGAATCATTTCCTCACACTCCTGTGCGTTCATAGCCATGGGCTTCTCGCACAGGATATGTTTTCCCGCCTTTGCGGCCGCGATCACGATGTCCCGGTGATAGGCCGTGGGCGTCACCACCACCACCGCGTCCACCCGTTCGTCCTTCAGCGCTTCACGGTAGTCCGTAAAGGTATCCGTGATCCCCAGCTCCCCGGCAGCCGCAGCGCAGGCCTCCTCCGACGGATCACACACCGAAATAATACATGCCCCGGGCACTCTGGACGCAAAATTCCTTCCGTGGATCATACCGGCGCGTCCCGCCCCGATCAGGCAGATATTTACTCTGTCCTTTATCATATAATTCCTCCCCTGGCCTGACGGGCCTTACAGTTTTTTCTTAATCATGCTGACAATCACAGCTGAGATAACGGTTCCCACTGCAATGGAAACCAGATACATCACCAGGTTGCTCACCGCGCCCGGAATCAGGAACACGAAGATTCCGCCGTGAGGCACTGCCAGGCCGCAGTTGAACAACATGGAGAGCGCTCCGGTCACAGCCGAGCCGATGGTCACGGAGAACAGCACCCGAACCGGGTCCGCCGCCGCAAAGGGAATGGCGCCCTCGCTGATAAAGGAAGCGCCCAGCACCCAGGCCGTCTTTCCGGACTCACGCTCATCCACCGTGTATTTGTCCTTGGCGATGATGGTGGAGAGGGCCATCGCCAGAGGCGGCACCATACCGGAGGCCATCACGGCCGCCATGACCGGGGCGGTCTGGCCGGTGGTCAGGGTAGTCAGAGACGCCACGCCGAAGAAATAGGCCGCCTTTCCGATGGGGCCCGCCAGGTCAATGGCCATCATAGCTCCCAGGATCAGCCCCAGAACGGCGGAGTTGACACCGCTTAAATTGTTCAGGAAATTGGTAATGGCGTTGTTCAGAGCGGTAAAGGGCGTGCCCACCACAAATATCATGGTAAGTCCCACTGTCACGGAGGACAGAAGGGGCACGATCAGAACCGGCATAAGCCCTTCAAGCCCCTTAGGCATATGGATCTTATTTTTCAGGAACAGCGCAACGTAGCCGCCTAAAAATCCGCCGATCAGCGCGCCCAGGAATCCGGCGTTCAGCGCGCTGGCAAGCATTCCGCCTACCATGCCGGGCAGCAGTCCGGGACGGTCTGCGATGGAGTGGCCGATATAGCCGCCCAGAATCGGGAACATCAGCGCCATACAGACGCCGCTGCCGATTTTGTGGAACGCCTGTGCGATCGCTCCCTCGGAATTGATCCCGCCGAATGCAAAGGAGAGCGCGATGCAGATACCGCCCGCAACCACAAAGGGAATCATGTAGGAAACGCCGGCCATCAGATGCTTGTAGACGCCCACCTTGGGCTTGCTCTCCGTCTGGGCCGCGGAGGCCTTCTCATCCCGGTAAATGTAATCCGTCGCCAGGGCCTTCTCAATGATTTCCCTCGGCTTCTGAATTCCATCCTCCACGCTGGTGGAGTACAGCCGCTTGCCCACAAACCGGTCCTTGTTCACGCCGGTGTTTGCCGCAATCAGAACTGCGTCCGCCTCCCTGATATCCTCCGCTGTGAGCACATTCTCCGCGCCAATCGACCCCTGGGTCTCAACCTTGATCTGGTGTCCCATAGCCTCCGCTTCCATCTGGAGCTTCTCCGCCGCCATGTATGTATGAGCAATCCCGGTGGAACATGATGTAATCGCAACTATTTTCATCTCATCCTTCTCCTTTCAGCAAATCCAATACCTCTTCTTCTGTTCCCGCATGCAACAGCTTATCCCGAAACCCATCGTGCATCAGGCTGCGGGCCAGCTGGCTGAGCATCCGCAGATGAAGGTCCCCCGCTTCGGACGGCACCGCAATCAAAAAAATCAGATTTGCCAGGCTGCCGTCCATTGCCCGGAAATCCACCCCGGCGTCACACCGCGCAAACACCAGGGACGGGGTGCGCACCGCGCTGCTCTTGCCGTGGGGGATCGCCACCTGCATTCCAATCCCCGTCACACCAAGGCGCTCCCGCTCCATTACCGATTCCACGTACGGCTCAAGGGCTGTGATCCGCCCGTTCTCCAACAGCGCTCCGGCCATCTGGCGGATGCAGTCCTCCCTGTCCAAACATTTCAAGTCAAACAGGATCAAATCCTTTGTCATCAGAGCTTCGATATTCTGCATTTTGTCTGTTCCCCCTCAGTCATCCGTTCGTTGTCACCAAGCTGCGTCAAAGCCCTCCAGAATCTTAAAGCTGCTGCTTGTTCCGATTCTCTCTGCACCTGCTTCGATCATCTTCTGGCAGGTCTCCCAGTCCCGGATTCCCCCGGCCGCTTTCACCTTCACGTCGTCACCCACCGTATCCTTCATCAGCTTCACATCCTCCGGGGTGGCCCCGCCGCTTCCAAATCCGGTGGAGGTCTTGATGAAGTCCGGCTTCACCCGGCGGGCGATCTGCGCCACCTTCACGATCTCGTCCTTCTCCAGGTAACAGTTCTCGAAGATCACCTTCACCAGAACGCCTGCGGCTCTGCAGATTTCCGTGATCCGGCGCATCTCCTCCTCAATGTAAGCGTAGTTCCCGTTTTTGACCTCTCCCACATTGATCACATAGTCGATTTCATCCGCACCGTTATCGATGGCATTCTGGGTTTCGAAACATTTCGTTTCGATTGTGGTCTGTCCCAGCGGAAAACTGATGGCCGCCCCCACATGAACCGGTGTGTCCTTTAAGATCTCCTTGCAGAACCGGACCGGCGAGGAGTTGATAGCAACCATCTTAAACCCGTTGTCCCTGGCTTCCTCGCATAATTTGCGAAAATCCTCCTCCCTGGCGAAGGCCTTTAAGCAGGTGTGGTCGAACATGTTTGCCAGGCGTTCTCTGGTCAGCTCGTTTACATCCATGGTTTGTCGTTTCCTTTCTTTTATTTTCGTTTTATATTTTTTATTCTATCATACATTTTCGCTTTGTCAATCATTTATCGTATTTTTTTCAATATTTTTTCTTTATCCTCTTATTGCTTTCGTTTCGCTTTTTATTGGTTTATTCTTTTTAGTTTTTGTGGTATACTTTAAGAAAAAGAGAGGCAGATCTATGAACGAAAAAGAAACGCTGTTCGCGGAAGAGCGCAAAGATAAAATCCTGCAGCTGTTAAAGGATTCAGAAAAGGTAACGGTGGCCCAGCTGTGCGAGCTGTTTGGGATTTCCCCCGTCACCGCCCGCAACGACCTGCGGGATCTGGAAAATGAAAACCTGCTCCGCCGGACCCACGGCGGCGCCATCCGCATGTCCAGCTCCGCCTACGAGCTGGAACCAAGCAAACGGGACGAAAACACGGATCAAAAGAAGGCCATCGCAGCAGTTGCCGCGGAGATGGTTGCGGACGGGGATACCATTATCATTGATACGGGCAGCACCTGTATGGAATTTGCCAAGCTTCTTAGCGGCAAACGCAATCTGAGAGTGGTTACGAACGATCTGAAGATCGCTCTGCTGCTGGACTCCTGCGAAGACATAACCCTGTACTTTATCGGTGGCGTCCTGCGCAAGCATTACAACTGTACGGTGGGCAATTTCGGTTCTGAGCCCTTCCGCCATCTTGTGGTGGACAAGGCATTTATGGGCGCCAACAGCCTTTCCACATCCCGCGGCGCCATGACCCCGGACGTGGGGCAGGCGGAAATCAAGAAAACCATGCTCTCCGTAGCCGACAAGGTGATCATCCTCTGCGGCAGCAACAAGATTGGTCAGAATTCCTTTGTCACCTTCGCCGAATTGTCGGATATCGACACTCTGGTCACAGACAGCGGGCTGAGACGCAAGCTGCAGGAATCCCTGGAGGAACGTGGGATCGATGTCAAAATCGCACCATAACGTTCCGCCCCGAGCGGCGGATAAAAAACGGAGGCTTTCGCGCATCCAGCGCAATCGCCTCCGTTTTTATGTAAACTCCAAAAGCATTTTCATCAGGCCGTTTCCCTTAAACCGCCACCTTCACAACCACTTTTTTCACCTGGCAGGGCGCTCCGGCCACGCAGCGGGGTTTGTGGGCGTCCTCCGGGGCCACCACGATCAAGTCGCCTTCCTCCAGCAGCACGCTTCCGGAGAACTCCGGCTCCTGGTAAAAAATCAGGTCGTTCTCCTCGATGCGCTCCTTCACCTTCAGCCCTTCCCGTTTGCACACGCCGAACATTTCCCGGCCCGACGCCATGTACTGGATGTCGAAGAACTTCTCATGGGTCTCGAATGAGGCCTCCGACGCCGGATAGGTGGTGTACTCCTGCACATTTGCTACCACAACGTCTCCGTCGATGGGGTAGCTCCCCACGCCCAGGGCGCTGATATCCGTCTCCTCCAGCCACTTGTAAGCCTTGCGGAACTTCTCCTCCAGATAGTTATACTTTTCGGAAATGGAAATATTTGCAAAATACATGTTGCTTCTCCCTTCTATAATTTAATGTCGATTCGACTGCTCAGTTTTATGGGACGCTGTCCTGGCGCGTTTGTCGCTGCGCCCAGCCCGACCCACGGAGCCCGGTCCTTCCTTCGGAGCCCGGCCCTGCCCCCGGAGCCCGGCCCTTCTCCCGGAGCCCGGCCCTTCCTCTATAGCCCGGCCTACCGGCCGGAAATATCCTTGGCGTCCAGATCTCCCCCAGCGATAGCCTTCACCTGCCGCCAGATGGTCTCATCCACCGTGACGCCCTCTCTCATGCTGCGCTCCCTATCGGCCAGAGTACGCTCGCCCGGACAGGTTACCTGCCCGCCCTCGTGTTCCGGATGGCTGGAATTCGCGGCCGCCACGCGCTTGTTCAGCATGTCCTGAATCTCCTCGCGGGTTCCGAACAGGTAGGGGTCGTAGGCGATAAAAATCTGACAGCAGCCCACGCAGCTTCCCCGGCCCTGCTCATCCATATCGAAACCGCTGTTGCCATTCGCCATCAGAGCCGCCGCCATGTCCAGGGCAATCGCCATGCCGCTGCCCTTCCAGTAGCCGGTGGGCAGAATCCGCCTGCTCTCCTCAATGGCGCCGGGATCGGTGGTCAGATTTCCCTGGCTGTCAAAACCGCCCGGATAGGGAAGCTGTTTTCCCGCCAGCCGGTAGACCCCAAGCTTGCCGTAGGCGTACTGGCTCATTGCCATGTCCAACACGATGGGGCCGTCCTCCCGGGGAATGCCGATGCAGAACGGATTGTTGCCCACGCCCGGCTGGTCGCTGCCCCACAGGGGCATGCAGCTCTCCGTGTTGATCCAGCTGATTCCCAGAAATCCCGCCTCGGCCATCCGCCACGCGTAGGTGCCGCCGCGCATCCAATGGCTGGTGTTTTTAAGGGCCACGCAGCCGATGCCGTGCTCCTTTGCTAACTCCATGGCCCGGTCGGCGCAGAACAGAGCGTTGGTGATGCCGATGCCAAGGTGGCCGTCGTAATTCTCCACCGCGCCCCTGGCCCTTACAAGCTCGGGGCTGCCTTTGGGATCGATCAGCCCTCTGCGCACATAGTCCACAAACCGCGGGACCCGGTTGAGACCGTGGCTCTCCACCCCGTCCGCGCTGGACTGGGCATGGATCGCAGCGCATGTCTTTGCCTGCTCCTCCGTCAATCCTACATTTAAAAATGCCTGTTGGATCGTCTCGCGGACGGTATCATAGGGAATTTTTATACTCACACCTGTTATTCTCCTTTCACGGTTGTGGGACGGCTGTGCCCCGTCCGGTCAGTGCATGGAGATTTCCTTAATCGAATACTTGAAGAAATCGCTCAGACACTTTTTCACCTTGTTTCGGTCGTCCTGGTGGAATGCGTTGAGGATCTTACAGCGGTAAAATACCGCGCTCTCCTTGGAGGTGGACAGCTTCAGCACCTTGATGGCGGATTCCTGGCGCATCAGGACCATGATCTGCATCAGACGGGCGTAGACGCTGTTGCCGCATACATCTCCCACGTAAGTGTCGATCTCAGTCAGGACTTTTAAAAAATCCTCCGCTGAAATCTCCTCCGCCTCCACGTCCAGCAGGCGGTCCCGGTACTCGTCCAGCCGGGCCAGAATCTCCGGGGTGCGGTTATCATAGCAGGTCAGATAGACCTCCGTCTCGATCAGGTTTCTGGCGGCGTAGATCTCGTCGTGGCGGTGCATCTCCTGGTAATACATCCACATCACCGTCTCCTCCGGTATCTTGGCCCCTTCCTCGCTGACAAAACTTCCGTCCCCAGGCTTGATGGTCAGCATCCCCACCAGGGACAGGGCACGCAGCGCCTCCCGGACCCGGCTGCGGGTCACGCCGAACAACTCCGCCAAATCCCGCTCATTAGGCAGCTTGTCCCCCGGTTTTAACTGCCCGGATGTGATCATCCCTGCCAACCGCTCCATCACCTGCTCCGTGAGCGTCACCTTTTTTAACGGTTCATAATCCATATCTGTCTCTCCTCTTTGCCCACTGTTTCACGTTTCCTATCATAGCACATCTTTTCCGCATATGTCCAGCGATAACCCGCGGCGGGGGCGGGACCGCGGGGACGCGGCGGAAGGCGCAGTGGAAGGCGGCAGGCCACGCCGGGCCAGTAATTGCCCGGCGGGCACCGGGCAGGCGGCGGATCATCGCCGAACCAGTAATTGCCCGACGGGCAGCGGGTAGGCGGTGGATCACCGCTGGACCAGCATCAGGCCCATCGAATGGCAGGCAGGGACGGATCACCGCCGGACCCGCAACAGCCCGCCGGAGGGCACGCAGGCGGATCACCGCCGGACCAGCGGCGGCCGGAGGGCGCGGCTAACCGCACCCTTCGTAAAAATTGCCCCGGCCTCACACCCGCCGGGGCAATCTCTACAATCCGCACATCCGCCCCCGCCAAAACCAAAACCGGCAGCGCCGCGAATCTCTACATTCTAATTCACTGTATTTCCAAATGCGCATCCAAAGCCGCATCGATCTCCGCCTTCTGCGCCTCGTTCAAAGGCAGCATGGGCCGTCTCACGTTTCCGGCGTCGATTCCCTGCTTCCCGGCAATATACTTCAGGCTGGCGCAGAGACCATTTTTCAGCACCACGTCCAGAATACTGTTGCACTCCGCCTGAAGCCGCCGTGCCTCGTCGTCCTGGCGGTTCAGATACAACTCCATCACCTTCCGGTACTGGGGCAGCATGAAGTTGAAGTTGCTCCCGATAAACCCGTCGCAGCCAAAGGCCAGAAACGCCACCATGCAGTTCTCAAAGCCGCCGTAGCACTTGATCTGCGGGTTCACATTGCGGATTCGCTCCATCTGGTATAGGTTCAGGTTGGTGTGCTTCACCGCGCCGATGGCCCCGGACTTTAACAGTTCCCGAATCTCCGGGTTGGCGGGATCCAGGTCCCGATGGGTGCTGGAGGGGATATTGTAATACAGCACCGGCGCGCCGGCCGCGCTTGCAATATCATAGTAGTAGTGCGCCACTTCCTTGGCCGAAAATCCAAAGTAAAAGGGCGGGGTGGCCGCGATATTCTGAATTCCAAGGGCCCGCGCTTCCTTTGCGTAGGTCACGGCCTCGGCCGTGCGGATCGCGCCCACATGGGCGAAAATCTCCGCCCGGTCCAGGTACTGCGCGCCCAGCTCGTATGTATGAATCCGCTCCCGCTCGCTGAGCAGAAAACACTCCCCGGAGCTGCCGCCGATGAAAAATCCATCCGCGCCCTCGGCCAGGTTCCGGTCCCACAGCCGCTTAATGGCCTGCTCATTAATCTGATCCTGCCCGTCAAAGGGGGTTATCGATGCAACAATCAACTTTTTCATAGTTTTTCCTCTTAGTCCAGATGATAAATTTCCTTCATGTTCATCCACGGGCCGTCGCCGGACAGCGGGTTCATGCAGGGGATGCACTCGCCCCACCAGCGCTGGTTCTCCGGGTCCGCCGCCATTTTCGCCATGTCGGCCTCGTAGTTCTCGCCCACGTACTCGTAATAGGAAAACAGATACTCGCCGTCAAAGTAAATGGAGTAGTTCTGAAGATTGCACTCCTTGATCATGTCGTTGATCTGTTTCCAGGGAGCGGCGTGAAGCTGCTGGTAATACTCCGCCCGGTCCGCCTTTAACCGGGAAACACTGCCAAATCTCTGTACCTTACCCATCTATTATAATCCTCCTCAATGATAAAATCCATCACAATCTGCGGCTTTGCCCAAACACACCTTTGCGGGCGGCTGACAAAATCCACTACAGTTTATAGATTCTCCTCGCATTTTCCGAGAACAGTTTTCTCTGGAAATCCTCCCCCCGTTCCCGGGTGATCCGGTCCAGTGCGCCGATCCAGGGGGCCATGCCGGTGGCCACATTGCACACCGGGAAATTGCTGGCGTACATCACCCGGTCCTCGCCGAAGGCATCCAGGCAGATATCCACCGCCAGGCGCAGCGTGTCATCCGTCCACGCCCCCGCCGGGTTTAAGCCGGAGACCTTGCAGACCACGTTGGGAAGGGAGGCCAGCCGCCTGATGTTCCCGGTCCAGGCCCTCCGGTAGGCCGCTTCCTCCTCCGTGGGATTTTCCCGGGAAATGATATCCGGGTCCACAATCCCCATATGGTCCAGCACAATGGTGGTGCCGGGGCAGGACCTGGCCATCTCATAGAGGTCGCCCAGCTCCCCGTTTCGCACGCAGCCCTCGTAAACCAGGCCGTGTTCGCCCAACCAGCGGACATTTTCCTGAAATACTTCCCCCAGACAGGTCCCGGGCAGGGCCTCCGGCACGTGGAGCACCTGGCGCACGCCCTTAACACTGGCCACGTCCAGGTACCGGCCCATATACTCCTTAAATCCGTCCTCGTTCAGATATCCCGAGAGGATCGCCCCCTGAAAGAGACTCCCCCCGTCTGCGCAACAGCCGATAATGAACGCATTTTCCCGATCCTTGTCCGTTCTCGCGCTGTCCACCTCCACATAGACGGCGGCCTCCACCTGGTAAGCCGGGTCGGAGCCCAGGGCATTTTCATAGTCCTCCAACGTGTACATGCGGTTTAACACCGGCCCCTCCCCGGACAGCCAGGGCAGGGATAATTCCTCCAGATTCCAGATATGTAAATGCGTATCAATTATCTTCATACTGTTTTTACCGGCCGTATTCCACCGGCGTTCCTCCTTCTGCGTTAGACTTGTAGCAGGCCTCCACCACGCACATGGTGTGGTAAGCGTCCTCGACACTGTTCATGTAATGGTAGGACGGGTCCTCCAGCTTCTTCATCAGACCGCCCATGGTTCCGATAAACGCCTCGTTGAACCAGCTGCCCTTCACCTCCAGCTCTCTCCAGCCCTCACCGTCGTCGGTGATGTATTCCACCTTGTCCGGGCGTCCGGTGGGGTAGTCCAAAATCAGGCCCAGCTGAATGCGGATGGCGCCTTTCATGCCCTCGATCTTCATCATGCTCTCCTGGTAATCCGGGGCGTAGTCGTGGTTGTGGTTGATGTGCAGATTAACCCGCAGCACGTTGCCGTAGTCCATGATAATCGAGGTTCTGGTCTGGGAAAGATCGGTCATCTTGGGGTGCTGCATGGTCTTGCAGTATACATTTGTGGGATCGCCCACAAAACTTCTGATGCAGTCGATATAATGGATGCTGTGGTAGTTGATCTCCATGCGCTCCAGCCCGAAGAGGAAGCTCCACAGATGCCAGGGATGCAGTTCCACCACCCGCCAGTCGATGTCCACGATGTCGCCGATCACGCCGTCTGCGATCAGCTTTCGGGCCGCGATCATATAGGGGGCCTGGCGCAGCTGGAAGTTCACGCCCGCCGTCAGGTTCTTCTCGTGGCAGATGTCCAGAATCTCTCGTGCCTGCTCAATGCTCTCGCCCATGGGCTTCTGCATGAGAACCGCCGCGCCGTCGGGCAGCTGGCGCAGGATGGAGGCAGTCTTGGAGGCCGGCACGGCGATATCGAACACCGCATCCTCCTTCACGCCCAGGGCAATCAGGTCCTCCAGCTTCTCCACCGCGTTCGGGATATCGAAATCCGCAGCCGCCTGTTTGGCCTTGTCGTAGTTTAAATCATAGATGCCCTTTACCGGGTATCCGGCCATTTTGTAGGCCGGAAGGTGGGAACCGGTCACGATGCCGCCCGCCCCGATGATCACGATATTTTTAACATTTTCCGGCATCTCCGGCACATAGTTTAAATCCTCAAGTGTTAATCCCATTTCAAAATTACCTCCTCAGTCTCTTCTTATTATAAACCATTGGAAATGCCTACGACAACCAGTGCCGCGATAATTACCGCATTTCCATAAAGCGCAACCTTTCTTGCCTTTGCAAATCCCTTCCACTCGCCGTCCAGAAATCCCCAGGCGTTGGCGATGATCAGGGCCAGTCCGTTGAAGGCAACCCAGCCCACTACCGGTCCCAGGGTGCCCAGCATGGCGGTGGCCTTGCCGTAAATGGCCAGGGCAGAGAACCACACGACGGAGGTCAGAACCACCTTAAAGTACGCCTTACCGCAGCCCGGCTTCACATAGTCCGTATATGTCTTGTTGCGGATCAGCTTGATCAGGGCGTAAATGAAGTTGGCCAGGAAGCCTCCGGCAAATACCACCACCCAGGACAGCAGGCTGGCGCTGGTGGAGTTCACGCCCTGGGCCACCGCCAGATTCACCGGGTAATTGGAGGCAGTCGCGCCGATGTTGATGGCCGCGGAACCTGCGCCGGAAGCCAGCGCCATGATCAGACCGGTCATAAATACGGAAGACGAAGTTCCCTTTTCTTTGGTTTTCTTCTCCGCGCCGTCGCCATTTTTCATAAATCCGGCCTTGGAGAGCACCACAACGCCGCCCAGCAGCACGGCCTGGCCCAGCAACAGCACGATCATCACCCGGGCCGGAGGATAGGTGCCCAGAATCACCATGGGGACAAAGCTTCCCAGCAGGTTGGACAGACCCAGGTTGATCCCCGTTACTAAGGAAACGCCGATCATGTCAATGGCCTTGCTGTACCAGATGGAACTGATGCCCCAGAAGAAACCGGCCAGAGCGCCTGCCAGCAGGGTGGGCACCGGCGTGGCGCGGATGTAACTCATGTAGTTTGGCACCTCGATCATACACCAGATATGAGGAATCCCCAAAACGCCGATGACGGAAAACAATACCCAGAACGCCTCCCAGGAAAACGGCTGGTACTTCTTAAAGCAGATTCCGAAGCTGCCCTGGAACAGACACGCGAAAAGCAATACTAAAAATGCTGAAGCCATAAACTACCTCCCAAATGGATTTTCTCTTTTACTCTTTTTAATTTGTTGTCATTGAGGAATACGTTCGAATTTGATCGATCTTTTTCTTGGTACTACCAGTGAACCGTTCGCATTTATCATAAAACGCAGGTGTCCCATTGTCAATCGACGTTTTATACAGACAAATTTTTAATTTTTTGTGCATTTTTTATATTGTCAACCTTTTTTTCGTCCTTTATAATGCAATCATTGGTAGTACCAGAGTTGTTGAGAATTCATTTCCACCCTCTCACTGGTAGTACCAGGAAGCAAAAATAAAATTCCTTTATCAAATTACATGCGAATCATCACCGGAGGTAACTATTATGAGCGTTCTATTAAAAGGAATCACCTGGTCCCACAGCCGCGGCTACACCAGCATCACCGCAGTCTCCCAACGTTTCTGCGAGCTGAACCCGGGCGTATCGATTGAATGGGAGAAGCGTTCCCTGCAGGAATTTGCGGACGCGCCCATCGAAAACCTGGCAAAGGCCTACGATCTTCTGATCATCGACCATCCCTGGGCCGGGTTCGCGGCGGCCACCGGCATTCTCCTTCCGTTAAATGAATACCTGCCCGCCGCGTATCTGGCGGACCAGGAGACCAACTCTGTGGGAAAATCCCACCTCAGCTACAATTTCAACGGCTTCCAGAGCGCACTGGCCATCGACGCCGCCACGCCCGTCGCCGTTTACCGCCCAGACTACTTTGCGGATCAGGGCGCAGCGCTGCCCACCGCTTTCGAGGACGTGGTGGAGCTGGCGAAAACCGGCTGCGTGGCATTTGCCGGAATCCCCTTAAATCTGCTGATGGACTTCTATATGTACTGCGCCACCACGACCAGCAGCTTCTTCGAGGATGAGGACAACATCGTGGACCGGGCCGTGGGAATCGAGGTACTGGAGAATATGCGCCGTCTGGCCTGCCTCTGCCGCCCGGAAATCTTCGGCTGGGACCCCATCCAGGTCCACGAGGCCCTGGCCGCGGACAGCGGGCTGTACTACTGCCCCTATGCTTACGGGTACACCAACTACTCCCGCCGCGGCTACTGCGATCACCTGTTAAAGGCAGGCGACCTGGTGAATTACAAGGGAAATATGTTAAAGAGCGTGCTGGGAGGCACCGGCCTGGCCGTCTCCAGCCTGTGTGAAAACCGGGACATGGCGGTGAAATTTGCGCAGTACGCGGCCTCCCCGCTGATCCAGACCACCCTGTACACGGAAAACGGCGGGCAGCCCGGGCACCGGAAGGCATGGCTGGACGAGGAAAACAACCGCATGACTCTGGACTTCTTTAAAGACACCTTAAAGACGCTGGACAATTCCTATCTGCGCCCCCGCTACAACGGCTACCTGTATTTCCAGGACCACGCCGGGGACTATGTGAGAGATTACGTGATGAACGGCGGAAACGCCGAAAATGTGCTGGATCAGCTGAACGCGCTGTACCGCAAATCCAGGGAGGGAAAATCGATATGAAACCATTGGAAGGTATGATCGTGCTGGATTTCAGCCAGTATCTGGCCGGCCCCTCGGCCGCTCTGCGGCTGGCGGACCTGGGCGCACGGGTCATCAAAATTGAACGGCCCGGCAGCGGCGACGGCTCCCGGCCCATGAAATTACATAATCTGGAAAGCATGGGGGACAGCGTGCTGTTCCAGACCATCAACCGCAACAAAGAGAGCTTCTGCGCCAACTTGAAATCCCCCGAGGACATGGCCATGGTGAAGCGGCTGATCGCCCGGGCGGATGTGATGATCGAGAATTTCCGCCCCGGCGTGATGAAGAAAATGGGCCTGGACTATGAGTCCGTCCGCCGGATCAACCCGCGCCTTGTCTACGGCACGGTCACGGGCTACGGGACCACCGGGCCGTGGATCAAAAAGCCGGGACAGGACCTGCTGGTCCAGTCCATTTCCGGGCTGGCCTGGTTAAACGGGGACGACGGCCAGCCCCCCATGCCCTTCGCCCTCTCCCTGGCAGACTCCTACACCGGAATCCACCTGGCCGAAGGGATCATGGCCTGTCTGTTGCGCCGGTTCACCACCGGGCAGGGTGGCCTGGTGGAGGTCAGCCTGCTGGAATCCGTGCTGGACCTGCAATTCGAGGTGATCACCACCTATTTAAACGATGGGCATCAGCCGCCTAAGCGCAGCGCTTACCACAACGCCCACGCCTATTTAAGCGCTCCCTACGGCATTTACGGGACCTCGGACGGATACATCGCCCTGGCCATGGGCTCTGTGCCGGAGCTGGGCGGCATCATCGGCTGCTCCGCCCTGACTGGGTACACGGACAAGGAGGAATGGTTCACCAGGCGGGACGAGATCAAGGAGATTATCGGCGCGTTTTTGGCCGGGGACACTACCGCTCACTGGCTGAAGCTGCTGGAGGCGGCCGGGTACTGGTGCTCCGACGTCTACACCTGGGACCGGCTGGTGGAATCCGGGCAGTTTAAGGAACTGAATCTGCTGCTCAACGTCCGCCGGGAAGGCGGGGAGGACATTTTCACCACCCGCTGCCCCATCCGCTTTGGGGATGCGCCCTTTCTGGATTCGCGCCACGCTCCGGCATTGGGCGAGCACACCGCGCAGATTATCGCAGAATTCGGCCTGGACCGGGAAGGAGAGATCGCATGAAACCATTAGAAGGAATCACCGTGCTGGATTTCAGCCAGTTTTTATCCGCGCCTTCCGCCACCATGCGCCTGGCGGACTTAGGCGCCCGGATTATCAAGGTGGAGCGGCCGGACAGCGGGGACATCTGCCGCACCCTGTACGTTTCCAACTTAAAAATCGAGGAGGACAGCTCCCTGTTCCACTCCATCAACCGGAATAAGGACGGCGTTTCCCTGGACTTGAAGGACCCGGCCTGCCGGGAGGATTTGGAAACACTGCTGTCCCTGGCCGACGTGATGGTGGTCAACTTCCGGCCAGGCGTGGCAAAGCGGCTGGGGCTGGATTACGCCGCCGTGAGCGCCAGTCACCCGAAGATCGTCTACGGCGAGATCACCGGTTACGGAACCACCGGCCCATGGAGCGCCAGACCGGGGCAGGACCTGCTGGTCCAGTCCTTATCGGGCCTGGCCTGGCTCAACGGCAACCAGGACCAGCCCCCTACGCCTATGGGGCTCTCGGTGGCGGACCTCTTTGCCGGACAGCACCTGGCCCAGGGCATCCTGGCCGCATTGATCAAGCGGGCAGCCTGTGGCGAGGGTTCTTACGTGCATGTCAGTATGCTGGAATCGGTGATGGATATGCAGTTTGAGGTGTTTACCACATGGCTGAACGACGGCCATCAGCCGCCCCTGCGGTCCGCTGTGAACAATGCCAACGGCTACATTAACGCGCCCTACGGCATTTACCGGACGGCAGACGGCTACATCGCTATCGCCATGGTGCCTATCACTACGCTGGGGCAGCTGGTGGATTGCGACGCCCTTGCCGCCTACACGGACCCGGAGACCTGGTGCAGCAGGCGGGACGAGATTAAGGCCATACTGGCGGAACACCTGCTCACTGGCACCACGGCCCACTGGCTGTCCCTGCTGGAGCCTGCGGACGTGTGGTGTTCGGATGTGTTTACCTGGGAGCGGCTGTTTGAGACCGACGGGTTTAAGGAGCTGGATATGCTTCAGACGGTGCGGACTCAGGGCGGCACGGAATTTACCACTACCCGCTGTCCGATTACCATTGACGGGGAGCATTATAAGAGTGAAAAGCCTGCGCCGCGCATCGGGCAGGATAACAGAATATATTTGGAAAATTAAGGAGAAAACGATTATGGAACAGACAATTTACTTTGAAGATTATGAAATCGGCAGCGTGCGGGAGAGCATCGGCCGCACCATCACGGAGACGGATATTGTGATCCATGCGGGACAGACCGGGGACTTCTTCCCCCACCACATGGACGCGGAGTTCGCCAAGACAACAGACTTCGGAAGGCGCATCGCCCACGGAACCCTGACCTTCTCCGTGGCGGTGGGCATGACCGCGAATCTGATCAATCCGGCGGCATTTTCTTATGGGTATGACCGCCTGCGGTTTATCAATCCGGTGTTTATCGGGGATACCATTCATGTGAAGGTGACGTTGAAGGAAAAGAGAGAGAATCCTAAGCATCCCGAGCGCGGATTTGTGACGGAGGCGCTGGAGGTGTTTAACCAGGATGGGAAGCTGGTGCTGGTGTGTGAGCATGTGATGTCTTGTTTGAAGAAAAGGGGTTGAGAGGGGTGAGGTGGTCGCGTTCGTGAGTGGCAGGAAGGGAAGGCCGCTCACCCGCTGAGGACTCAGTGGGGACAACGCACAAATAATTTATGTGCCGAATAACTGTACGTTTACCTTCCAATATGATTATAGTCCTCTAACCGATTCGTTCCATCCCACTTTAGCAGACAAGACATCTGCTCTTTTGCAATCCGGTTTAATTCTACCAGCCGATCTCTGCGGCTTACTCCTTGTTTGATCATAACCGCATTCAAACTCTCAATATTGGATAAAATAATAAGCTGTTGAAGCGTGGCATGATCCCGGATATTTCCGTCTAAGTTGGGGTTTATATCACGCCACTGTTTAGCAGTCATACCAAACATCGCCATATTTAAAACATCTGCTTCCGTGGCATATGTAAAGCTCTCATACTGTTTGGGCAGCTCAGGCACAATCAGATGTTCCTTTATGGCATCCGTATGAATACGGTAATTGATCTTGGAAATCTCACGATTCATATTCCATTTTAGTGAAAGCCGGCTGTTTTCATCCATTTTTAAACGTTGGTAATCTGTAATAATGTATAATTTAAATTCAGCGGAAATCCAGGAAGCAAATTCGAATGCAATATCCCGATGGGCAAAGGTTCCCCCATTTCTTCCTGATCTGGAATACATACCGATTGCGCCGGTGGCCTCCAACCACCGCTTCGGCGATAGCGTAAATGCATTAGAACCTGCCCGTGCTTTAAACCCCTCGAATTCGAGGGGTTTAAAGTTCGGATTATGTATCGTCTCCCACAGTCCCAGAAACTCAATAACGTCACGACTGCGCATCCAGTTTTGAATGGTTGCCGCCGGGTCCTCACTTTTATACTTTGCTATATCCGTTAAAGAAATATAATCATCATAGCTTCCATCTGATATAACAGCAATTTGCATACCTTTAGCATTTAAATTTGCTTTTAAGATTTTTCACCCTTCATTTTCAATCTCCATAACTTTCTCTATCTATTTTAGCGCCATGTCGGCACAGCTGCTTCATTGTGGCCGTACAGAATAATCCTGCCTCTGACGCAACAATAACCAGCCCCTGCAGTTTCAAAAATAACACCATTGGTTTTACACGGATACAAAACAGAATAAATGAACATCTAAGAAATTTAAAGAAAAACACGACCATCTAACTTGAATTGAAATGCAAAAAATCAATCCGCGCAGCCAGGCCCTTCTCCGGCCCTGGCCGCGCGTCTTTCTTCTACCGCTTACTCATACAGCGGGTACTTCTCGCAAAGCTTTGTCACCTCTGCCCGGATATAATCCGCCTTGGCCTCGAAGTCCGTGGCGGCCAGCCAGATGCACTCGGCGATCTTGGGCATATCTTCTTCCTTCAGCCCTCTGGTGGTGATGGCCGGGGTACCGATGCGCACGCCTGAGGTCACGAAGGGACTTCTTGGATCGTTGGGCACAGTGTTCTTGTTCAGGGTGATGAACACATCGTCGCAGCGGTTCTGCAGCTCCTTGCCGGACACCTCCATGCCCCGCAGGTCCACCAGCATGAGGTGATTGTCCGTGCCGCCGGTCAGAATCTTGAAGCCCTGCTCCTTTAAGGCTGCGGCCAGAGCCTGGGCGTTCTTCACCACCTGGTGCTGATACTCCTTGAACTCAGGCTTTAACGCCTCGCCAAAGCACACGGCCTTGCCCGCGATGATGTGCTCTAAGGGGCCGCCCTGGGTTCCCGGGAAAATGGCCTTGTTGAAGTTGAACTTCTCAGCCGCCTCCTTGTTGGCCAGAATCATGCCGCCTCTGGGGCCGCGCAGGGTCTTGTGGGTGGTGGTGGTCACCACGTCGGCGTAGGGGATGGGGCTGGGATGCTCTCCCGCCGCAACCAGGCCCGCGATGTGGGCCATATCCACCATCAGGTACGCGCCTACCTTGTCCGCCACCTCGCGGAAGCGCTTGAAATCAATGGTTCTGGCGTATGCACTGGCGCCCGCCACGATCAGCTTGGGTTTGGACTCCAGGGCGATGCGCTCCAGCTCGTCGTAGTCGATGTAGCCCTCGTCGTCCACGCCGTAGGGTACGATATTAAAGTACAGACCGGAAAAGTTCACAGGGCTTCCGTGGGTCAGATGGCCGCCATGATTTAAGTTCATGCCCATCACAGTGTCGCCGGGCTTCAGCATGGCCACGAACACGGCCATATTGGCCTGGGCGCCGGAGTGGGGCTGGACATTGGCGTAATCGCAGCCGAAGAGCTTCTTCGCGCGCTCGATGGCCAGAGTCTCCACCACGTCCACGCACTGACATCCGCCGTAGTAGCGCTTGCCGGAATAACCCTCTGCGTATTTGTTGGTCAGCACCGTGCCCATCGCCATCATAACCGGCTCGGATACGATGTTCTCGGAAGCGATCAGCTCCAGATTCCGTCTCTGCCGCGCGCACTCGGCCTGGATCGCTTCGCCCACTTCCTTGTCATAGCTGGTAATGAGGTCCATTACTTGATTTACCATATGTCCTGTCCTTCCTTTCCTTTACCCCTGTGAGTTTGAGGCGTCGAGACGCCTTTTCTGCGATTATACTCCATGGGGAATCGGGATGTCAAGGAAATGCGGCCGGCATAACAGCGGCAAAACAGTATCGCAGCCGCTCCATCTTGCCATTTCATCCTGGTCTATCCAAAACCTTAAAAAATTTTCATATCCCCTGTTTCCCATTCAAACATGGCTGAATCCCTTGCAAAATGGACCTTTTCCCCATTTTCTTACAATTATATTCATATTTACTTAATAATTCAGTTACAAAAATTCCAAATTATTCATAATGCGTTCACATTTTAGACACATTTGTCCTCTAAGATGAAGCATGTCGTTGAGACAGGCGGACCTCCAACAGGGAGGCCCAAAGAGAGGAGAATAAAATTATGAAAAAGAACATGACGAAGTATGCTGTTGCCGCTATGGCAGCAATGATGATCTCCGGCGCGCTGACCGCTTGCGGCGGTTCCGACAAGAAGGCCGAGACCACTGTAGCTGTTGAGACCACTGCTGAAGAGACCACCGCTGAGGAGACCGAGGCTGTTGACGGCGAGTCCACCGAGGCTGCTGACGCTGAGTCCACCGAGGCTGCTGACGGCGAGTCCACCGAGGCTGCCGACGGCGAGTCCACTGAGGCTGCCGAGGACGCTAACGCTGACGCTGAGGCTGCTTCCGAGGAGGAGACCGAGGCTGAGGCTGCTGACGCTATTGTAGAGGTTGAGGAGACCACCGCTGCTAACTAATCCGCAGACGGGAAACACGAACATATGAAACGGCGGACGCCCCGCAGGCGCGGCACATTTTTGTGCCGGGCTGCGGGGCGTTTGTTGTGTCTGCCGCATCACTTGCCGTATCTGCCGCATTATTTTCCATATCTGCCACTCTACTTCCCAAAACCGCAGCGTACAACCTTTCCCCGCTACCCCAAAAACCCAAGCACAGCCCGCTCATATATCTCAATACAATCCCGGTACTGTCCCAGGTCGATCCATTCTTCCCTGGAATGGGCGCAGGCGATATCCCCCGGCCCAAAGACCACGGTTGGAATTCCTGCCTCATTGGTCAGAATCGAGGCGTCGCACCAGAACGGCACCATGCCGTCCTCCGCCTCAGCCCCCGTCACCTGTCTTGTGCTTTCCTTCAACACCTCCACGATCCGATTCCCCCGCTCCACCTCCATAGGCAGGCGCTTCCCGCCTCCCGGCCGCCTCTGGATCGGGCTTTCCTCCACTCTGACCTTACAGGCCCCGCTTGCCGCTTTCTCCGCGATCTCCAGCAGTTCCCCAAACACCTGCTCCTGAACTTCCCCTGGCAAATCCCGTCTCAGCAACGTGGCCGTGCACTCCTGGGCCACCACGTTGGGCTTCTCGCCGCCCCGGATCAGCCCCACGTTAAAGAGCGGCGTACCCAGCAGCTCATGCCACCGTCTCCCGTACCGCTCCGGCAGCTCCCGGTCCAGGGCCGCCAGAATCTTCCCCATCTGCACGATGGCGTTCTCGTCGCCGCTCCAGGAAGAAGTGTGCTTTGGGGTGCCCGTAACCGTGAGATCGATGTGGGTCACGCCGCGCATGGCCCGGCCGATTTTCAGGCCGGTGGGCTCTCCCACGATGCCCGCCTGGGCCTTCACGCCCAGTTCCGCCAAAAACGCGGTGCCCTGGCTCAACAGCTCCTCATCCGGCACCGCTGCCACGATCAGACTGCCCGCCAGCTTCTCCCGGCAGCTTTTCAACCGCCCCGCCGCCCGCATCATGGCGGCCAGTCCGCCCTTCATGTCCACGGCCCCCCGCCCGTAGAGCCTTCCATTTTCAATCCGCGGTTCAAAGGGATCTCCCAGGTAATCCTCCACCGGATGGGTGTCCGTGTGTCCGTCAAAAAGCAGCGCCGGTCCCGGGCGGCCTCCCCGCAGTATCCCCAATACCACAGGCCGTCCGTTCCCGATCTCGTACCGCTCCACTTCCAGCCCCATATTCCGAAATTCCGCCTCCACGGCGTCCCCCATGGCCTGTTCCGCCCCGGACACGCTGGGGATCGCCACCAGCCGCTGCAACAGGCGGATATCTTCATCCATCTCCATCTCGTTCCCCCTACACATACGGCCTGGCTGTGATTCCATAATAATCCAGAATCATATTCGCCACGTCCAGCGCCGACGGCGCGCAGCCCTGGATCATCCTCCCGCCGCTCTCCTTTCTCACCGCGCAGTTGCCCAGGAGAAATGTATCCGGCTCCGCTCCCATCCCAGCCGGAACCTTCGTCCCGATCACAAGGGTCAGCCGTTCACCGCCCCAGGCTTCAAAAAAGCCCATGTCCGTCAGGCGGCTGACGGCGATAGCCGCCGCCCCCATACAGCCGCTGCACGCCTGGTAATTGATGATCCTGGCCCGGTCCGAGTCCGGCATGGTGGGAACCGCGGGCAGAAATTTCCGCCTGATGGCTTCCACCGGCTCCCCAACCACCTGTATTTCCCCGGAGCCCGCCGGCCCCAGGCCGTGTTCCGCCGCCATGCGGATGTGCTCGATCTCCTCCGGCACAAATCCCATCACGGCCGCCGCGGTCATATCCACCGCCAGCACATTCGCCCCGGCCAGCACAGTCTTAAATCCCACCGGCCTGCCCTCCTTGGGCCCCAGCCCCTCTCCTGCCACCGTGCCATCCATCACCGTCAGCGCGGTCCGCACCACCTTATTCAAATCCGCCACCGCCTTATTAACGCCCACGTCGTGGAACCGCCGTTTCTCCACCGGCGGAATACACCCTTTCATGTTCTTCATCCCCAGACTCACCTCTGTGATGAAATGGGTCTTTAGCACCGGCACATTGATCACGGCATCGTACTCCAGGAAATTCCGGTTCACCAGCACGTGATCCAGAATCAGCCCGCCCTCCACCGGGATTTTGACGCACTCGCCCTTATTCAAGTCCATCAAACCACAGCCCAACCGCCCGGCGGCCTCCGCCATGCCGCAGAGTTCCAGCACCTTCAGGCTGCCGATGTGGACCGAGCCGGTCCCGTCCCCGATATCCACCGCGCCCGCCCCGGCCTCAAAGGCCATCCGGGCCAGGGCTTCCACCACGGCCGGGTTGGTGGTGACGCCCTTTTCATAGGAAGCGGGGCCTGTCATATTGGGCTTGACCAGCACCCGGTCCCCGGGCTTAACAAATCGCTCCATTCCTCCCAGGAGGTTCACCGCCTCCCGGACCTGGCGCTCTACGTCGTCCCCGCGCACAATCGAAACCGTATAAATGCTCATAAGCCTTCCCCCGTCAGCCTGGCGATTGCCTCCGCCAGCCGGTCAATTTCATCCTCACGGATAAACCAGTTCAGCGAAACCCGCACGCCCTCCTTTCCCGTCACCAGGTCCACGGTCCGCCACTGGATGATGATGCCGCAGTCCTCCCAGACCCGTCTCACCAGCTCCCGGTGGTCCGCCCCCGGAATGTGGAACGCGAAAATGGCGGTTCTCAGGCGTTCATCCTCCGGCGAAAGTATCTCCGCCCAGGGCACCCGTTTCTCAAACGCCTTCCGGCAGTAGCGGTGAAGCTCCTTCGTGCGCCTCCTGATCCGCTCTGTGCCGATCTCTCCGGCAAAACGGATGGACTCTGAAAATGCAGCGTACATGGGCGTATGGCGTCCGCCGTACTCAAATCTTCTGGCGTCCGGCTTCATCTGAATGGTGTGTTCCGTGACGTCAAAAGAGTCCTGCATCCCCACGCCCCCGAAGGGCACTCTGGCCTCCCGGATTCGGTCCTCCCGGATGTAGACCGCCGCCACGCCCTCAGGTCCGCAGAGCCATTTGTGGCAGGAGAGCAGATAGAAGCTGCACCCGATTTCCCGCACATCGATATCGATGTTGCCCGCCGCCTGGGCCCCGTCCAGCACGGTGATCACGCCCCGGGCCTCCGCCTCCCGGCAGATTTCCGCCGCTGGGATGGCTGTACCGTTGGTGTGGAACACATGGCTGATCACCGCCATCCGGGTGCGCTCATTTAAAGCGCTCCTGAAATGTTCCACGATCTGTTCCTGGTTCCCCAGACCGCAGAATGTAGCCGTCCTGGTGCCGAAAATGGGCTCCACCGCGAAAAACGGCAAAATGGAAGCCGGGTTCTCCTGGTCGCTGATGAGAATCTCATCCCCCGGCTCCCAGCCGTACATCCGGGAAATCGTATTTAAGCCCTCCGCGATGCATCGGACAAAAAAGATCTCTCCGGGTTTTGCATTGATAAACGCGGCCACCTCCGCCCGGATCTCCTCCAGCATCTCCTTGAGCCAGCCGTGGATTTCCACGTTCACCTGGCCCTCCAGAGCCATCCGCCGGAACACGGCCTCCATGCGCTCCAAAACCGGCAGGGGAAGGGGGCCGCAGCCCGCGGAATTCATATAGGTATATTTTTCCGCAGCCGGAAGCAGCCTGCGGTATTCCTCCAGCGTCTTTTCCATCACAGCCTCACCCTCTCCCCTCTCTTGAACACCATCTCCGGCTGCCTCAGATTCAGCAGATTGTCCAGGGGATTTCCTTTCACAAACAGAATATCCGCCTGCCGCCCAGCCTCCACCGCGCCCACGAGATGACCGATGCCAAGCACGCCGGCCGCCCTGGCCGTAGCCGAGAGCAGAACATCCTCTTTTGTCATGTGCACCTTCTCATGCAGCAGATTCAGCGTCAGGTAGAACTCGTCGAACTTCGTGTTCTTGCAGCCCGCGTCCGTGCCCGCAATGATCTCCACCCCTGCCCGGTACATAGCCTCGGTGGTGTCGAAGCGGCTCTTCTGGAACGCCCCCCACATGGCCACCTTGTCCGGCAGTGGAGCGGCCTCCTCGGGCGGCAGGACATATGCCTTGCCCATGGCCGGATTCACCGCAATGTGCTTCTCCCGCATTTTCGCCGCCAGCTCTTCCCGGTAATCCGCGCCCTCAGGAGTCTTGAAGCTGCAGTGCTCCAAGGTATCAAACCCGGCCTCCACCGCATTTTCCACACCGATCACGCTGTGGACATGCCCGGACACCTTCTTTCCCCGCTGATGGGCCTCGTATGCAATGGCCTTCAGGGTGTCCAGGTCGTACTGGTCGATCAGGGAATCGCTGCCCGGCGTCATATTTCCCCCCGACACCATGACTTTGATGTAGTCCACGCCCTGCTTGCACAGGAGCCGGACCGCCTTCACCGCCTCCTCCCTGGAGTCGCACTCCAGGCCGCAGAAATTGCAGTGTCCCCCCGTGATGGTAAGCGGCATCCCGGCCGCCAGAATATCCGGCCCTTCCAGTTCTCCCCTGCGGATGAAATCCCGCAGCTGCAAAATGGACATGCCCTTAGAACCGCTGTCCCGCACCGTGGTCACGCCGCTTCGCAGCTCCATCTGCGCCGCCCGCACCATGCGCAGCAGCACCGTGGCCTCGTCGTCCCCATAGAGCTGGTCCAGCGGCTGAGCGCTGGAGCTGAAGCTCAGATGCAGGTGGGCGTCGATCAGGCCCGGCAATACATAGTTATCCCCGGCGTCGATGATCTCAACCTTCCCGCCCCTTCGCTCCTCCTCAAAGGCTTCCAGGCGGTCCACCCGCCGGATCAGGCCGTTCTCAATGAGAATCCCGGTCTCAGTCTCCGTCACCTGCGCCCTTCCCCCGGTGCATGGAATCAGATGTCTCGCAATGATCAGTTTCATGGTATTCTCTCCTTCCTCCGTCACATCATGGGCGGGAGCGACGAACAGCGCAGCGCCTCAATGGCCTTGTCGATGTGGGCCTGGCCGCCCGAAAGGGTCAGCCTGAAATGGGACGGGATCAGCGCCTCCACGTTCAGACCGGCCAGCTTGCCGATATTCTGCCGGTAGCCTTCCATGGTGGAGCCGTAGCAGTTGATCAGGCTCAACACGCCGTTTAGGTAAATGCTGTCCCCGCTGAACAGGTAACGCTTACCGCCTTTGTCCACCACATAGCAGACGGACTCGACGCTGTGGCCGGGCAGGGTCACCGCGCGGACCACGGCGTCCCCTGCCTGAAACATTTCCCCGTCCTCAACCCGGTGGTCCACCTGGCAGTGCTTGTACACATATTCCTGAGGATAGGCGCCCTTGCGTTTGGCGGCCGTCAGCCCCAGCTCCTCCTCGGTTCCGTTTTCCAGAAGCCTGGCTTCCCCGGCGGAGGCCAGTACCTTCATCCCCGGAACGTACGCGCGGTAGTCCTCAATTCCGCCCCCGTGATCCCCGTGGGCATGGGTCACGAACATGTGGGTGATCTTATCGATGGGACAGCCGGTCTCCCGGATATTTTCAATGATGCGCCCCGTATCCATGCCGCTGCCGCCGTCGATGAGAAATGCGTCCCGCTCCCCCTCCACCAGGTAGACGTTGCAGTCCTTAAAATCGGAAATTCCCGGGCCGCCGCTGCCGCCCGCTACCATATAAATCCCTTTTTCAAGCCGTATGTACATGTTCTCCGCCTTCTTTCAGTTCCACAATCATTTCGATCTCCACCGGCGTTCCGAAAGGCAGCTCGTTGATCCCCAGCGCCGCCCTGGCGTGTTTTCCCATATCCCCGAAAATGTCGATCAGCAGCTCCGAAGCCCCGTTAAGCACATAGGGCTGCTCGCCAAAGCCCGGGGCGCTTGCCACAAAGCCCAGCACTTTGACGATGCGTTTCACCCGGTCCAGATCCCCGATGCTGTATTTGAGGGCTGCCAGGCAGTTGCACATGGACTGGCGGGCGCACTCCTTCCCCTGATCCACCGTCAGATCGCTCCCCAGCTTCCCCTTGTAGAGCAGCTGGCCGTCCTTGCGGCAGTCCTGGCCGGACACGTACACCAGATTGTTGCTGAACACCACGGACGGCAGGTACGCCGCCACCGGCACCGGCGGCTCCGGCAGGCACAGGCCCAGATCTTCTAAACGGCTTTCTATCAATGACATAGCATTTTCCTCTCTTCTCTGTAAAATTTCGTGTTTCTTATATCAGCCCCAGCATCCTCGGCACCGCCAGCGCGATCGCGGGCACGTAGGTGGTCAGCAGCAGCACCGCGATCTCCACCAGGCAGAACGGGATCACCGCCTTCATGGTGCGGGACAGCGGTATTTTGGCAATACTGCTTCCGATGAACAGGCATACGCCGTAGGGCGGCGTGGCCAGGCCGATGGTGATATTTAAAATAAAGATGATTGCAAAATGGATGGGATGGACTCCCAGGGACACAGCCAGCGGTGCCAAAATCGGAGCGAAAATCAAAAGGCTCACATTTGCGTCGATGCCGCAGCCCAGGATCAGCAGGAAGATGTTGATCAGGAGCAGCACAATAAACTTGTTGGTGGTGACGGAGGTGATAAAGGCCGCCAGGATCACCGGCACCTTCCCCATTGCCACCAGCCAGCCCACCGGGCAGGCCACCGCAGCGATCAGCAGCACGGCCCCCGACTGGATCATCGCCTTCACCATGCAGTCAACCAGGATTTTCAGATTCAGCGAGCGGTAATAAAACACGCCCACAATGATGGAATATAAAATCGCCACCGAAGCCGCCTCCGTGGGCGAACACACGCCGCCGAGGATGCCGCCCAGAATAATCACGGGCATGAGCAGCGCGGGGATGGCCCGCACAAAGGCGTGGGTAATCTGCTTTGGCGTGTATTTTTCCGTATTGCGCGGATATTTACGCTTGATGCTCAAATAGGTGGCCGGGATCATCAGACCCAGTCCCAAAAGGATTCCCGGAATCAGTCCGCCCATGAACATGGCCGAAATGGACGTACCCAGGGTGGCGCCGTAGAGCACCATGCCGATGCTGGGCGGTATAATCGGCCCGATCACCGAGGAGCTGGCCGTCACGGCCACCGAGAAATCGTCGTCATACCCCTCCTTGACCATAGCCGGGATCAGCGCGCCGCCGATGGCTGAGGTGTCGGCCACCGCGGAGCCGGACACGCCGGCGAAAAACATGGAGGCCACAATATTGGCGTTGGCCAGGCTTCCGGGCACCCAGCCCATGACCACACGGCACAGCAGCAGGATGTCGTCGATGATTCCCACCCGGGACATCAGCTCGCCCGCCAGAATAAACATAGGCACCGCAATAAACGTAAAGCTGTTAATCCCCTGGAAAATCTGCTGAAACAACATGCTGAAGGAGATTCCGCCCCAGACATGGATCGTAGCCGCCAGGCCCATGGCCATGGCAAAGGCAATCGGAACCCCCAGCGCCATAAAGAAAAACAGAAACGCGAATAAATAAACTCCCATCAGGCTGTCTCCCCTCCTCTCCACACGGTTTTACACTCCAGGAGGTGCTTCACAAGAAACTTCACTCCATGGAAAACCATCAGCACAAAACCGATGTAAAGCCCCAGCGCCCACCAGAAATAGGAAATATGGGTGGCGGCGGCCTCCACCTTGGCCTTTAACAACAGCATGTCGTATCCGTATTTCAGCAGGATACACAGAACGATTAAAATGCAGACGTCGCTGACGATCTCCAGGAGATGCCGTACTTTTTTCGGCATAATGTCGGTCAGCAGATTAAACCGCACCAGCTCCAGGCGGTTAAATGCCACGCTGGCCCCATTGGAGGTAAGCCAGAGCATGCACATGCGCGCGATCTCCTCCGACCAGATGGCGGATGTCATAAACGGCAGCCACCTGGTGGCCACCCCCACCAGCAGGGAAAACAGCATGACAAAACCGGAGGCCGTTGCCAGCACGATCCCGACGCGCTCCGCAAAGGAGCTGCACAGCTCCAGCGCGCCCAGTCCCGGTATTTTTTTCAGATTTTTATGTTCCTCTCCCATAAAATCCCCCTTCTATGCAAGCCGGGAGACGAAAATTTTCGTCTCCCGCGCCATCCAAAGCGGTTACTGTCCAATGGCCTGGACTTTGTCGTACAGGTCCTGGGAAATGGTCTTGCCGTCGCCGATGAACTGGGGAACGATCCCTCTGGAGGACTCCAGCCACTTTTCGCTCTCCTCCGCCGTAGGCTCGTACACGCTGACGCCCTGCTCGCGCATCTTGTCCGCCACCTCGGCCACTTCCTTCTCGTTCATCTCACGCTTGATCTGCTCGGATTCCCTGGAAGCCTTCATCACCGCCTGGAACAGCTCGCCGTCCACGCCGCCCAGCTGCTCTACGGCCTGGCCGCTCATCAGGCGGACCGACGGGCCGAAGGAAAGGGTCAGGACCGTGGCGTGCTTCGCCACCTCGGTGAAGTTGTTGGTAAATGCCGGCACCGGGCCCGCGTACACGCCGTCCACAGCGCCCTGCTCCATACCGGTGTACAGCTCCTGCCAGGCCATGGGCGTCGCGCCGATACCCCACTCGCCGTAGAGCGCGATCTCGATGTCGGAGCCCGTGGTGCGGATCTTCAGATTGTAGGCGTCCTCCGGGACCTTCACATCCCGTTTGGAGTTGAACAGCCATCTGGCCGCGCCGCCGTCCACATCAAAGGTCACCGGATAACAGCCGATCTCATTGTAAACCTGCATAGCCAGCTCGTCCCTCAAATCAGAGCCCAGCACCTGGTACACGTGGTCCGTGTCCCGGAACATGCCCGGGAAATCGCAGAAATCCAGGATATGGGTGAACTCCGACAAATTAGCTGTGGAGCACTTGGCCAGCTCCAGGGTGTTGGCCATACAGGCCTGCACCACGTCGCCGTCCGCTCCCAGCTGTCCGGCGGGGTAATACTCGATCTTCACCTGGCCGTCGGTGTACTGCTCAACCAGCTCGATAAACTTCTCATTGGCTTCGTACTCCGCCGTGCCCTCCACTGCGGCGTCGCCCCACTTCAACACGATCGTCTCCTTTTTCTCTTCCGGCTTCTCCTCCGCCTTCGCGCTCTCCTCTTTTTTTGTCTCCTCCTGCTTCGCCTCAGTGGCCGCAGGCGTCTGAACCGCCTTCTGGCCCGATCCCGCGCAGCCCGCTAACCCAAGCACCATCGCCGCCGCCAGCAACACCGAAATCTTTTTCTTCATTTGTAACCCTCCTTGTGTTTTATGAAATATGTACACCAAGCACTGTCTGCTCGCTTACAGAATATTCGATTTAAGACATTTTGTCAATATATTTCATATTTAAAATTTGATTTTATTTATTTTTTCAACAAAATATCAAATTTAATATTGATTTTTATGTGCATATGTATTATGCTCCCTGTATAAGATCCAGAATATCGGCGGATTTTTTAAAACTTTTTGTTTTATTCATACAGAAAGGAGAATTCAATGGATTCAAACACAATGCGGGAGGCCGTAACTCCCCATGAGACGATTGAACTGCTGAAAAGTCTCGTGCGCATCCCAAGCGTCAACGGCAGCGAGGAGGCCGTGGCCCTGTGGCTTAAGGATCTGTTCCAGAACCTGGGCCTGGAGACTTCCCTCTATGAGGTGGAGCCCCACCGGCCCGCCGTGGTGGGCATTCTCCATGGAAAGCGTCCTGGGAAACGGCTGATGTATACCACTCACTTTGACACCCACGTAACAGACAACATGGAGATTCCTCCTTTTGAGCCGGAAATACGGGAGAACCGCCTGTACGGCCGAGGCAGCTGCGACGCCAAGGGCTCCATCGCCGCCATGATCATGAGCGCCGTCCTGCTGCAGCGGACGGGCTGCGATTTTTCCGGGGACCTGCTGCTGGCCTTCGTGCCGGACGAAGAGTATCTGAATAAGGGAACCACCTATCTGATGGAGCAAGGGATCACTGCGGACATGGCGGTGGTGGGAGAACCTACGGAGATGGCGGTAGGATTCGGCCACCGGGGCTGCACCCACATCGACATCAATGTCACCGGCAGGGCCTACCACAGTGCCTTCCCGGAGCGGGGGATCAACGCAATCGAGCAGATGGCACATGTGATCACCGCCCTGCGCAGCGAATTCTTTCCTACCTACGAGCAAAAACATCACCCCTATCTGGGTCATCCGGTCATCAACCTGGGACTGATCCGGGGCGGCACGCGGATTCACACGGTGGCGGACAAATGCTGCGCCTCCTTTTTGAGAAGGGATCTGCCCGGCGAGACCACAGATGACATTCTGGACGGGATTCAGGAGTTTCTGGACGGTCTGATGGCCCGGGACCCTAAGCTCTGCGCCCACGTTTCCTTAAGCACCATCCAGCAGCGCATCCGCCTGCCTTTCTTTATGGAGCCGGATCACCCTCTGGTGTCCGGGATGTCCGGGAGCTGCCGCAGGGCCGCGGGAAGGGCGGGCGAAAAGCAGGTCATGAACTACTACTGTGACGCCAGCATCCTCTGCACGGAGTCCGGCATCCCCACGGTGATCTTCGGACCGGGCAGCATAAGCGTCGCCCATTCCGCGGTGGAGTACATCGATCTGGATCAGCTGACCGATGCGGTCTACATCTACGCGGATTACGCCATGAGCTGTCTGGCCGGAGAGGAGAAAACGCCGTGAGAAAGAGAATCCAACAGGTCAAAGCGGCCATGGCGGCCCACGGCATCCACACGCTTTTAACCTTTGACCCGAAAAATGTGAATTATCTGACCGGCTTTCACACCACGGCCCGTCCCATCTGGCAGATCGGCCGGACCGCCTGCCTGCTGTCCGCGGACGGGACCTGGCGGCTGTTCCTGCCCGCGCCCTGGGACCGGGAGTACGCTCCCTCGCCGGGCTGCGAGACCGTTTCATACACGGGCGGGGACGAGGGGCTGGCCCGGGCCCTGTGCGGCCATCTCCCCACCGACAGCCGGAAACGGACGGCCGGCGATCTGGATGCCGTCCCCGCGCCCCTGTACCGCGCTCTGAATCGTTGCGGCTGGGGAGACCAGCTGACAGACGCCCGGCTTCTCCTGGCGCGCTGCCGGATGATCAAATCCCCCGCGGAGATCGAACTGCTGGAACAGGCGGTGCGTTTGATCGATCTGGGGCTTAAGACCGCCGGGGAGGCCGTTGCGGAGGGCGCGGCGGAGCAGGAGGTACAGGCCCGGGTCGACGCCGCCATGACGCTGGCCGGTTCCCAGGGCTGCGGCTTCACCACAAAGGTCATAAGCGGCCCAAACGGCAGCCATCCCCACCATGTGGCGGGGCCGCGGAAAATCACCGCAGGAAGCGCTGTCATCGTGGACCTCAGCGCTTCCGTGAGCGGGTATGAGAGCGACTCAGCGAGAACCTTTCTGCTGCCGCCAGGAGGCGGCGGGGGTGGGGAAAGGGGCGACGAAATCCGGGCTACATATGGTGGACGCCGGGAAATGAACGGCGAGGCCCGGGCAGCATACGCTGGACGCCGGGAAATGAACGGCGAGGCCTGGGCAGCATACGCTGAACGCCAGGAAATAAACGGTGAAGCCCGGGCAGCATACGCTGGACGCCAGGAAGTAAACGGCGGGGCCTGGGCAGCATACGCTGGACGCCAGGAAGTAAACGGCGGGGCCTGGGCAGCATACGCTGGACGCCAGGAAATAAACGGCGGGGCCCGGGCAGCATACCACGAGCTGCTGGAGATGCACCACGGCATCACCGAACTCCTCCTGTCCGCCGGAAAACGCATGAAGCCCGGCACCCCCATCCGGGAGCTCCACGATTTCCTCCGCGCGGAATTAACCAGGCTGAATCCGGCCGCGGTCCAGGCGGGCACCATCGGCCACGGCGTGGGGCTGCGCGCCCACGAGTACCCGGACCTGACCGGCGACTGCCCCGAGCTTCTGGCGGAAAACATGGTGCTGGCCGTGGAGCCGGCCCTCTATGTGCCCGGCCGGTACGGAATCCGCATCGAAAACATGTTTCACATCGGCCCGGAGGGAGCCGCCGCAATGAACCGGTATCCCTTAAACCGATACGACAGGGAAGGAGACGATGATGGGAATCTATGAAGAACTGGGCGTTCCCCCGGTAATCAACGCCATGGGAACCTTCACAATCTACGGCGGCTCGAAAATGAGCCCCCAGACACTGCGGGACATGCAGGAGGCGGCCGCCTCTTTCGTGGACATCCGCCTTTTGCAGCGCAGGCTGAGCCAGGCGGTGGCTGAGCTGACCCACAATGAGGCGGCTTACATCTGCGGCGGCGCTTCCTGCGGCGTATACCTCTCCCTCTTGGCGGCTGTTGCCAAAAAACGCGGCAAAAAAGTGCGCCATCTGTCCCGGGAGGATTTTTACAGGTCCGAGGTCATCCTCTTCCGCTCCCACCGGAATCCCTACGATATCGTGCTGGACCAGCTGGGCGTCAAATTGGTGGAACTGGCCTACCCCAACCACAGCCTGAAGGACCCCTGCGGGGATATCCTGGCTGCAATCACGCCGGACACGGCCGCGGTCTACTATCTGGAATCCGGCTGGGTAGCCCCCGGCGCTCCGGCGCTGTCCGACGTGATCCGGGCGGCCCGCACAGCCCGAATCCCCGTAGTTCTGGACGCCGCGGCCATGCTTCCGCCGGTGGAAAATCTCTGGGCCTACACTGCGGCGGGAGTGGATCTGGCCGTGTTCAGCGGCGGCAAGGACCTGCGCGGCCCCCAGTCCAGCGGCCTGATCGTGGGCTCCCTGGCACTGATTGACATTCTGCTGGAGGAGGGATTTCCCACCCACGGCTACGGGCGGATGTTCAAGGTGGGCCGGGAGGAGATGGCGGGGCTTTACTCAGCGTTAAAACAGTTTCTGGCTGCGGATCACGAGGCACGTAAACGGGATGCTGAGGAACAGGTGGCCCTGGCCCGGAACATGTTAGGCGGCCATCCTCTCTATGAGCCCCTGCGCAGCTATCCCAACGAAGCCGGGCAGCCCATCCCCCGGGTCCATGTCCGCCTGAAGACGGGCACAGTCTCCTCAGGACAGATCCTGGCATTTCTGGCCGCAGGCTCCCCGCCGGTGATCGCGGCGGACAGCGGCCCAGACGGTTTCTACTTGAACCCCATGACGCTGACGATGGCGGAAATGGAATTGATTTGCAGGCGGCTCCTGGATTTCACGGAAATGCCGCCTGAGAAAGAGGTGCATACAGATGTATAAAATTGGTTGTATCGGCCATGCCGGCCGCCACGGAGAATTTCTCTCCCGCATTTTCAACCGGGAAAAGCGATTTGACGGTTACCGCTTTTCCTACGTGTTCGGGGAGGACGAGGAACTCACCCAGGAACAGAAAGACGAGCGCTTCTACCAGGTGGACGGCTACTGCTCCACCGTGGACGAGCTGATCGAGCGCTCCGACGCGGTGATGATTCTGACCATCCCCGGAGAAAGCCATCTGCCCTACGCGCTGAAGGTCATCGAGGCGGGAAAGCCCGTTTTCGTGGACAAGCCCTTCGCCACCACCTACGAGGATGCGGTGATTATGACGGAGGCGGCCCGGGCCCGCGGCGTGCCCCTGTTCGGCGGCTCCACGCTGCGGCACCTGAAAAAGCTGGACGAGATTAAGGAGCTGATGGGCCGTGAGTATTTCCCATTTATTTCCATGTCATACCGTGCTGATCCTGAAAGCCCCCTGGGGCTCTATCACTACTACGCCAGCCATGTGGCCGAAATCTGCATGGCGCTGTGCGGCCCCGATTACCGGGAGGTAACCGTCAGCCGAAACGGCAAAAATCTCTGCTCTGTCGTAAAATACGAAAACACCAGCGCAGTGCTCATGACAACGCTGGATACAAAGCTCGTAAACGTCCATTTACTGGGCCAAAACTCGTATTCTTTTGACTTAAACCAGGATGAATGTTATATTGATGGTACTACCAAATTTATCCATATGATCGAAACCGGGAAACCGCCCGTGCCCTACAAAGAGTTTTGTAATTCCGTGAAACTTTTGCAGGATATCACCCGAAAAATGAGCGCTGCCGCCTGGTGATTTCCCGGTTTCCAAATCATCGCAAGTTGCAAAGGAGGCCCTACATGAATACAATCTACGACAACTGGTCAATGTGGCAGAAGCTGCTCACCATGCTGGAGCATCAGTTCGGAAACAAATGTGAATTTATCCTGCATGACCTGACAAAGGATTACAGCCACACCATTGTTGACATCCGCAACGGTTATATCACCAACCGTAAAATCGGAGATTGCGGCTCAAACCTCGGGCTGGAAGTGCTGCGCGGGACAGTGGAGAACGGGGACCGCTACAACTACATTGTGAATACCCGGGATGGGAAGCTTCTGCGCTCCTCCACCATGTTTATCAGCGATGAAAACGGAAAGACCATCGGAAGCCTCTGCATCAACACGGACATCACGGAAACCGTGCGCTTCGAGGAATATCTGCGCCAGTACAACCAGTACAGCGTGCCGGCCGCAGCCCAGGCCGCAACTGCCATGGCCCCCGCCGCTCCCGCCCAGCCCGAACCTCCCGCCCACGAGCCGGAGTTCTTCGCCAACGACGTGTCCCAGCTTCTGGACTACCTGATCGCCGAGGCCGGAAAACAGGTGGGCAAGCCGGTGGAACAGATGCACCGTGAGGACAAGATCAAGTTCGTGCGTTACCTGGACCAGAAGGGTGCATTTCTGATCACCAAGGCAGCGGAGCGCATCTACGAATACCTGGGGGTATCCCGGTTTACCCTGTACAACTATTTAGATATCGTGCGCAAGGAGACAAACGCCGGCGCACCACCACAGGAGGAATCTACATCATGAATCTGTCTTATATACAGAAACTGTTCTGTCTGGACGGCCGGAAGGCCGTCGTCACCGGCGCCAGCTCCGGGATCGGACGGGCCATCGCCGTATCCCTGGCCAACTTCGGCGCTGAGGTGGCGCTGCTCGGCCGTTCCGCCGAGGGCCTAAAGGAAACCCACCGCCTCATCGAGGAAGCCGGCGGCGTCTGCGAGGATTATATCGTGGACATTTCCAGCACCGGTGAGCAGGAGCGGTTTTTCAAAGAATATATCGGAAAACACGGCCGCCTGGACATCTTTATCGCTAACGCGGGCATCAACATCCGCGCCGAGCTGCCGGACGCCAGACTGGAGGACATCGAGACGCTGATCCACACCAACTACATCGGCACCATGTTCGGCATGATCCAGGCCGCCAACCAGATGAAGCTTCAGCGCTCCGGCAACATCGTGGTCATCACCTCCATCAACGGCTTGAGCCCCCTCATCAACCAGGCGGTATATTCCAGCATCAAATTCGGCCTGGAGGGCGCCATGCGCTGTCTGGCCGGAAGCATGGCGGAGTACGGCGTGCGCGTCAACAGCTGCGCCCCCGGCTGCGTCCACTCCGCGGGCAACCGCCACATCTTTGACAAGGAAAATTTCCGCAAGGCCAAGGAGGCCGCCATCCCCCTGGGCAAAATCGGCGACCCCGAGGACATCGGCGACGTGGTCGCCACCATGGTCAGCGACGCCTACCGCTTCATGACCGGCAGCACCATTCTGGTGGACGGCGGGGAACTGATGCGGCCAAAGCAGAAGCAGCCCCAGGTGGATTCGTAACACCGGCCACGGCACGAATTCCGCCGCCTACGGCCCGCCATTCACCCGCAGGTTCTTCAGGCGGCACACTGCATCCAGACAATCGCCCGCAGTCTGCGCCAGCGGCCCAAAGCATTCAACAAAAAACGAGACGGAACCAGGCTCACATCAGCCCAGTCCCATCTCGTTTTTCCAATTTATGTAATATCCCAACTCTTCTACCGGAACTTCCAATTCCTAACAACTAATTGCAACGTCCGATTCCCGTTATACTCATTCACCGACGGATAATAAATCACATCCATCATCCTGCTTCTCCCCATCTCAGCCACAAACTCGTCCCCATCCGTAAACACCACGGCATCCATTGCCAGACCGCGCTCGTTGACCAAATTCAGCTTCACCACGTTCCGGTTCTTCCCCATAACGCGGGAGCTGCGGATCACCATGCCCTTCTGTGCAAACTGGGGCTTCTCGTTTCCCTGCCCGAAGGGCTCCAAAAGCTCCAGCTCCTCAATCAGGGCTTCGTTGATGTACTCAAACGGCATGGCCACATCGATCCATATTTTCGGAATAAAATCCTCCTCCGTCAGCTTCGCGTTCTCATTGAGACGGCGGCGGAATTCGTCCACCTTCTCCTCCGGCAGGGAAAATCCCGCGGCCATGGGGTGCCCGCCGAATTTGCTCAGCAGGTCCTTCACCTCCACCAGGGCATTGAACATGTGGTAGGCCTCGATGGACCGCCCGGAGCCCTTGGCCCCGTCCTCGGACCGGGTGAGAATCAGCGTGGGCTTGTTGTACCGCTCCCGGATTCTGCCCGCCACGATCCCGGCCAGGGACTCATGGCAGTCCGGCAGGAACACCACCAGCACTTTATCGTTTAAATAGCGCTCCTCCACCAGGGCCACCGCCTGATCCACGCCCTGCTGGGTCATGTCCTTGCGCTGGTCGTTCAGCTCCTTCAGTTCCAGGGCCAGGCGGTCCGCCTCCCCCTCGTCCTCACAGAGCAGCAGGGACAGCGCCAGCTTTGCCGTCTGCAAACGTCCCCCGGCATTTAGACAGGGGCCGATCACAAAGCCGATGTGGTAGGCGCTGATGGCCTTCGGGTCCAGATTGTTCTTCTCGATCAGCTTTCGGATTCCCAGATTCTTCGAGATTCCCAGGCGTTTTAAGCCCTCCTTCACCACGATGCGGTTCTCATCCTGGAGCTTCATCACGTCGCCCACCGTGGCGATGGCCGCGAACTCCATCATTTCCAGCCACTCGTCCCTGGGCACTCCGGCCCGCTCGTACATCACCTGGATCAGCTTGTAGGCCACCATGGCCCCGCAGATCGCCCCGTTGGGGTAACGGCTGTCCCTGCGCTTGGGGTTCACCAGGGCGTCCGCCGGGGGCAGCAGGTCCTGCTCGCCGCCCGCGCCGTCATCCACGGTCTGGATGTCGTGGTGGTCGGTGATCACCGCGGTCATTCCCAGCTCCTTCGCCAGCTCAAACTGGCTCACCGCCGCGATGCCGTTGTCGCAGGTCAGGATGGTGTCCACCCCGTCCGCGGAGGCCGCCCGGATAATGGACTCGTTGATCCCGTAGCCGTCCTTCACCCGGTCCGGTATCTCATAGTCCACGGCCGCCCCAAGGCGCTTCAGGCCCCGGTACAGGATGTAGGTGGAGCAGACCCCGTCGATGTCGTAGTCCCCCACGATGCGGATTCTGGCCCCTGCGGCGATCTTCCCCTCCAGAATTTCCACCGCCCTTTCCATGTCCGGCAGCAGGCGCGGATCGTACATCTGCTCCACGTTCCCGAAGAGATAACGCCCGATGGCCTCCTCCCCCACCACGTCCCGGTTGCGGATAATCCGCGCCGTCACCGGGCTGATGTGGAATTTCGTCCCGATCTCATTAAAATCCGCCTTTTTGGCGTGCAGCATCCATTTCGATTCTATCATTTGTTCTCCCATTTCTTCTATGTATATGTAATTCAGATATAACAGCCAGCGTTTCCGGCGCGCGGTCAAACGCCGCTCCCTGTCCGTTTCATGCCCAAAGGGAACTCCACGGCCAAACGCGCCTCAGGCCGCGCAGGCGGGCCGGGGAAGCTCTGCGGCACAGCTTCCTGCACCTCCGTTCCCCGGCCCGCGTCACCATGGCCCTGTCTGCCATTATAGCTGAATTTTGTAAAATGGGCAAGGCGGGATTCATATTCCCGGCAACATATCCAGAACCTGTTCGACAATTTTATCGCGCTCTCTCCAAAAGTCTGTTCTACTTCAATGCCTCATCCAACGCCCTCTGCGCCGTCCTGCACGCCTCGTCCAGCGCCTCCCGCACCGGCACGTTCTCGATCTCCACCTTGTCCGCCGCGATCTCCAACGCGTCGAATATCTTTCCTCCCGTAGGGTCAATGGGCATGGGCGATGCATGCATGGCCTGACTCAACGGCACCAGGGCCTGGGGATTCTCCTGTGTGTAAGCCTTGTACCCCTCATCCTCCAGCGTGGAGGCGCGCACCGGAATGTAACCGGTTGCCATGGACCATCTGGCCTGATTGGCGGGCCGGGCGAAGAACTTCATGAACTCATAAACGCCCTGTTTGGTCTCCGCCTTGCCGTTTTCCACCATCACCAGCTGCAACACCCTTGCCACCGGGGCCGGGGGATTCTCCCCGAAGCCGGGCTGTTCCATGGCTCCGACCACGGAAAAATCCAGATCGGCCTGGTCTCCCGAGGAGCCGGTGTAACCTCCTGCGCGGCCCTCCAGCACGTCGTCCATGGTCTGATACCAATACTCCCAGCCCTGTCCGCCGGAGTAGATTGCCATGGTTTCCGCGTCGTGAATGCCCCGGCGCACCAGCTCCCAGGACTCCACCCACTGGTCGGAATTGATCGTGACCCGGGTTCCGTCCGCGCTCAGCAGGCTGCCGCCGTTGCTCAGTGCGATGTCAACCAGATTGTCCGCACCCCACATAGGCTCCCAGCCGTACAGCTTCTCTTCGCCGCCCATACCGCTTACCACCTCTGCGGCCCGTTCCAGATCCTGCCAGGTGCCGATCCGCTTCGGATCGATACCCGCCCGGTCAAACAGCTCCCGGTTGTAATACATCACCTGGGTGGTCCCGTAAGCCGGCATGGCGAACACCGTGCCGTCCCCAAGCCTGCACTGGTCATAAAATACCGGCACAAAATCCTCTGTCTCCAGCTCTTCATCGGCCTCAAAATAGGGGTTCAAACCGGCCAGCAGCCCCTTTTCCGCCAGACTGCGCGCCTTGTCCGAGTCCAGAAGGGCCGCGTCCGCCCCGGTTTTTCCGGCGATGGCCGCCGCCAGCTTGGTGTAGGTCTCGTCGTAATCCGCCTGCTGGATTCCCGTCACCTGGTACTGCTGCTGGGCACTGTTGAAGTCCCCGATCAGCTCCTCCATGACTCCGGCCGCAGTTTTGCCGCCGGAATACCACAGGGTCACCTGTACCCGCCCGTCCTTCACCACATCCGCTCTGGCTCCCGTTCCTCCCGCCCGCGCCCCGCAGCCCCAAAGGGCGCTCGCCGCCAGCACTGCGGCCGCGGCCAGCGCGGCAGTTCGAATTCCGCTCAAGCTTCCAGTCTGTTTTCTATTCATCCTAATCGCTCCTCTCATTCCACAATCTACCCTTTCGTTCCCATATCCGTAATCCCCGCCATAATCCGCCGCTGGGCCACGGCGAACAACGCCAGCAGCGGCAGCACTCCCACCGTCCCGGCCGCCATGACGAGGGGCCACTGGGTCCCGTAGGCCCCGCCCTCGTACAGAAAGCGCCGCAGCCCCTGGGAAATCAGGCTTTTCTCCGGCGTGTCCGTGATCAGCGACGGCCACATGTAGCTGTTATAGGTGCCGATAAATGCAAGCAGCATGAACGTGACCACGAACGGCCGCGCCATGGGCAACGCGATGTGCCACAGCACGGTAAAATGTCCGGCTCCGTCCATCCGGGCCGCTTCCACAGCGGCGGCCGGAATCTGGCCAAACGCCTGGCGCAGCAGGAAAATGCCGAACACGCTGACCCCGTTGGAGAGGATCAGCCCCCTGTAGGAGTCCAGTAAGCCCAGCCGCGCCAGCAGCACGTAACATGGGATATAGGTGGCCGCCGTGGGCACCATGTAGGTGAACAACACCAGGGAAAACAGCAGCCTGCGCCCCTTAAACCGCATGAACACCACCGCGTAGGAGAACAGGGCGCAGCAGACCACCTGCAGCGCCATGGTCAGGGACGCCACAAACAGGCTGTTGAACAGGTAACGTGGAATCGGCGACTCCAGTAAAATCTCCCGGTAATTTCCCCACTGCCAGACCGCCGGCAGAGCCAGCCCCGGCTCCATCACCTCGGCCTTTGTCTTAAAGGAGCTTAAAACCATCCACAAAAACGGAAACACCGCGGCCGCCGAGGCCACCGCCAATACCACATGGTTGACCGCCCGCAATAACGGCCGTTTTCCCAGACCCTTTAACAAAATCCCTGTCATCTCTCTCCTCCCTGCCATTCCTCCCCTTCCCGGCTCCCTGCGCGCATTTTCCCCTGCAGCCACGCCAGCCCCAGGCCCAGCGCCATGAGAACCACCACCGCGGCCGCGGCCTGCCCCATCCGGAACTGTTCAAATCCCAGCTGATAGTAGAGGTACAATAGCGTCCTGGTGCTCCCCGAGGGACCGCCCTGGGTCAGAATCTGAATCTGATCGTAGGCCCGCAGGGCTTCCACCGCCAGCAGCAGCCCCACCATCCGCACCGACGGCGCGATCAGAGGCAGCGTCACAGACCGGAAACGCCGGAATGTTCCGGCTCCGTCCACCGCGGCCGCCTCGCCAAGCCCCGCGGGAACCCGGGAGAGCGCGCCCATGAACAGCAGCATCACATATCCCATATTTTTCCAAACTGTCACCAACGCCACCGCCGCCAGCGCTGTGTCCGAGCTCTTCAGCCAGTCGCTCCCGCTTCCCCCCAGCCATCGGAGCACCTGGTTGGCGAATCCCCTGTCCGGCTCAAAAATCCAGGTCCAGACAATGGACACTGCCACCGTGGGGGTGATCCACGGGGCAAACAGAAAGGCCGCATAGGGGGTGTTTTGGCCCGCCGCAGTCACAAGCGCAGCCAGCGCCAGTCCCAACGCCACTCCCGGAATCACCGTCTCCAGCGCAAACATCAGCGTCTGGCGCAGAGCAGCCGCGAATGCCTCGTCTCCCAGAAGGTTCCGGTAATTTTCCAGCCCCACCACGCGAAAATCCGGCGTCATATAGTCCCAGTCCGTCAGGCTGATTCCCACCGTCGCAGCAATGGGCCCCAGCCAGAACAGTACCAGAAACGCCACGGCCGGGAAAATAAATACCAGTATCTGCAATCTCCGCCGCATCCGCTTACCTCCTGACCACCAAACCTCTTGTTCATTTTCCATTATTTATCAAATTAATTGAACATCATTGACTATACACATTCATCGCGCAAAAGTCAACATCTTATGTTCAATATTTTTAAATATTAGTATTTTTTGAACACATATCCCATAAAAAAGCACCTTCCCCGAATAATGGAAAGATGCTTTCAACCTTATACTGTTACCGTTCAGTCCTCCCGGCTCCCTGCCAGACTCAGCAGGATTCCCAGCGCGCAGCCTGCCGCAGCGGGCAGAATCCATCCCAGCCCCGCCTCATACCCCGGCAGCAGAGCCAGAAGCGCCTCCAGGCGTACCCCGGCGGCCGCGGCCGCCCCGCTTACCGCATTCCCGAACAGGCGGCCCAGCAGCCACGGCAGAACCTTGTCCAGGAAGCTGCACTCCTCCAGCGCGTAGAGCACGCTGGCAGCGCCCGTGAACAGGATCGCGCAGGGATACACCCGCTTCCAGCCCTTGATGAGCGGATTCAGAAAGGCCAGCGCGATCAGCACGATTGCCACCGGATAGATGGCGTTTAAAACCGGAACGGAAAACTGGAGAATCCGGTCCAGCCCCGCGTTGGAGATCAACAAACTGACGCCCGCAAACACCACCACCCAGAGCCGGTATCCGACCGCCGGAAGAATGGTGGAAAAATACTCGCTGCAGCAGCTCAAAAGCCCCACGCAGGTATTCAGACATGCGATGAAAAAGATCATTCCCAGCAGAATCATTCCCGCTCTGCCGAACAGGCTGTCTGCCACAAACGTCAAAATTCTGGCTCCGTTACCGGGATAGCGCATCTTGGCCCCGGCCGGAGCGCCGATGTGGGCCAGCGCCACATAAACCGCAGCCATCAACAGCCCCGCGATCACGCCCGCCTTGACGGTCTCCCGCACCACGGCTCCATCCTCCTGCACGCCCTTGGCCCGGATGTTGAGAGCGATGATAATCCCGAAATTCAGGGCCGCGATGGTGTCCATGGTCTGATAGCCCTCCAGAAATCCCTTCACCGCTGCGCTGTCCGCATACTCCTTGGCAGGCGCCCCGTAAGCGCCCAGAGGCCAGATCAGACAGCCCGTAAAGATCACGGCGATCAGAATCAGCAGCGTGGGACACAACACCTTGCCCAGGCGGTCCGTCAGCTTGTCCGGCCGGAACGCCAGCGCCATGGCAATGCAGAAAAACACCACGGAATAAATCAGCTGGGCGCGGCTGCCAAGAGCCGTCCCAAGGCCGCCCAGATACGGCAGCACCGCCATCTCGAAGGAAGTGCTGGCCGTTCTGGGAATCGCCAGGCAGGGGCCGATGGACAGGTAGATCAGCAGCGTAAACACGAACGCGAACCCCGGATGAACGCGCCTTCCCAGGCGGTCAAGCCCTCCGGCCATAGCAACCGCCGCAACTCCCAGCACCGGAAGCCCCACCGCGCTGAGCAGAAATCCCCTCATCGCGTGCCAGGTCAGCGTCCCAGCCTCGGCTCCCAGAAAGGGCGGAAAAATCAGATTTCCCGCCCCGAAAAACATCGAAAACAGCGTAAATCCCACCAACAGCAGGTTACGCCACGAAAGTTTTTGCCTCATAGTTCCTTCTCCGTTCGTTCACCGCCGCTGTTTCACGGCCATTTCTTTCGTCCTTGCTGTTTCACGGTTTCCTGCGGCCGGCGCAGCGGATGCGCGGCCTGATAAATCGTTACCGTAATTATAGCAAATCGTCGCCCACATTACTATCCCCATTTTTCCACCGGCCCCTCTTTCCCGTTACGCCGTTACTGTGAACAGCAGCGTTACGCCTCCCTGTAAAACTCCAGCCGCTCCCGCTCCCCGTCGATCCGGCAAATCGCGCCCATCGGAAGCGTACCCATGGGATTCGAGTGGTCGGAGGCCACGTGGTACATCACCGGCACCTTGTATCCAGCGAACCGGTCGTGGAGGAAGGTTTCCAGATCATAGGACGCGTCGTACCGCTCGTTGCTGCATTTGTAAAATTCCCCCAGCACAATCCCGGCCACGCCGTCCATCAGCCCGGCATTTTCCAGATGGGTGATATACATATCCAGCCGCGGAATCGACTCCTCCACGTCCTCCAGAAACAAAATCTTGCCCCGGGTGTCCAGCTGATAGAAGGTGCCAAGTCCCCCGATCACCAGGGATAAGTTCCCCCCTGTCAGCTGCCCCGACGCGCTGCCGGGCCGCAGCATGCGGATCCCCGGCTTGGAATCGGGATTGCGAAACTCCAGCTTCTCCCCGGGCTTCATGCCCATGGCCGCAAACAGGCTCTCCCGACTGTAGGCGTCAAACTCCGGCACCATCTCCGTTGCCAGCATGGGGCCGTGAAAGGTCACCAAACCGCAGATCTGGTTGAACACCGCGTGCAGGTTGGTGATATCGCTGTAGCCCACAAAGATCTTGGGGTTGGCCCGGATGGTCTCGTAGTCCAGATACTTCAGGATATGGGCGCTGCCGTATCCCCCTCTGGCACAGAAAATAGCCTTGACCTCCGGGTTCCCGAACAGGCGGTTCAGGTCCTCGGCCCGCTCCTTAGCCCCTCCGGCCAGATACTCGTGAAAATTGTACAGATGTTTCAGGCAATCTCCCATCGCGACCTTGTACCCCATGCTTTCCAGCAAAGAGGCGCCGGCATCCCGTTTTTCTCTGCTCACGGGAAATGCCGGCGCTGCCAGCCCGATGGTATCGCCCGGTTTCAGCATTTCCGGAAATACCATTGGTTTTACCTCTTTTCGATTTTCCCGGCGGCCCAGGATACACCTGCGCCGCCCCGGTTTCCGCTCAGGCGGAGTCCGTCACTTCATACTTCAATATATGCCGCTCTCCACGTCCGCGCCCTGCATTTTGGGCCGCGCACCGAAAATAACGGTTTCTTCAAGCGCCCGCGGATCAGGTCTTGTCCGCGCCCCTGAACAGGGTGTGGCCGTTGGCGTTCTTGGTCATGCCGGTTACATTGGGCTTCACCAGAAGGGAAGCGTTTAAGTAATACAGCGGCAGAATGGGCATGTCGTCCATCAGCAGCTTCTCAGCCTCGGTGAACAGCTCCATACGCTTGTTGTTGTCCGCCAGGCTGCGGCACTCTTTGATCAGGCTGTCATACTGGAGCGCCTTCTCGCCGTTCCAGCGGTTCTGGTTGTAGGTGCGGTCCTGGGTAAAGCAGTTTAAGTTGGTGTCCGGATCCAGGTAATCGCCGGTCCAGCCGTCGAAGGCGATGTCGAAATTGCCCGCGTATAGCTCATCCCAGTACACCTTGGACTCGAAAGTCACGATCTCCACCTGCACGCCCAGATTTTCCTTCCACATAGCCTGCATCACCTGCGCCACGTCCTTGTTCTCCTGGGTGTTGGTGATGATAAACTTCAAGGTCGGCAGTCCCTCGCCGTTCGGATAACCGGCGTCCGCCAGCAGCTGCTTGGCAGCCTCCTTGTCCTCGCTGATCAGATCGCCCACAACGGTGCGGAAATCGTCGGTCTTGCCCTCGTAGGGGATTCCGTGCGGTACGAATGCCAGAGCCGGCTGGGGCTTGGAGGGAACCGCCGCCTCACAGATGGTCTTGCGGTCCAGGCCCATAGCCAGGGCGCGTCTCACCTCGGGCGTCATGTACTCATTCTCACAGTTAAGATCGTAGTAACGGGTACCGATCTTGTCAAAGCGGTGAAGCTCGTCGCTGTCGCCGTACTGCTGCAGCGCCTGGGTGGCCACCAGGGAATCGCCCATGGCGTCGATCTCGCCGGAGTTGTACGCGGACAGCGCCGCCTCGGCGGACTCGATGATCACCATCTTAACGCCGTCCAGCTTCACGGAATCCGCCGCAAAGTAGTAGGGGTTCTTGACCATCACATAGCTGCTCTGAGGATTGATCTCGGAGATAACAAACGCGCCGTTGCACACATAGGTGTCGCCGGACTTGGTCCAGACCTGCTCGCCCTCCACCACGTCCTTCTTCACCGGGAAGAAGTTGGAGGCAGCCGTCAGATACAGGAAATAGGGGGTGGGATTGTTCAGGGTCACTTCCAGGGTCTTGGCGTCCACAGCCTTCACCGCCACGTCGTCCACGCTTCCCTCTCCCTTGTTGTACTCCTCGCCGCCCTTGATGTAGAACAGCTCCCAGGCTGCCGGTGAGGCCAGCTCAGGGCTTAAGGTCCGCTTCCAGGTGTATTCGAAATCCGCCGCCGTCAGATCGCTGCCGTCGGACCATTTCAGGCCGTCCTTCAGAGTGAAGGTGTAAACCAGGCCGTCGTCGCTGACCGTGTAGGTGTCGCACATTGCGTTGGTCAGAGTGCCGTCCGCCTCCAGCTGGAACAGGCCGGAAAACAGGTTCTGCAGCAGAATGGAAGAGTTGCTGTAGTTGTTCATGGTGGGATCCAGAGTCTCCGGCTCGCCGGAAATGGCGTAGGTCAGAATCTTGCCCTCCGCAGCGCTCTCCTGGCCGCCCTGAGAAGCCTCCGCCGCCGTGGTCTCCGTCTTGGCGCCGGACGAACCGCCGCAGCCCGCCAGGCTGGCAGCTACCATCGCCGCGCAAAGTAATACGCTCAGTTTCTTCTTCATAATATTCCTCCTTTTTGATCAGGTCTGCGCCGCAGCCCGGGGCCGGAGCTCGCCGTTCCACGCCAAAGCGCTTCCCTGTTGAATGCAGCCGGCCGCCGTTTTACCCGGGACCAACCGATAAATATGATAAACCGCGCGCATTTCCCGCGGCCGATCATTGCTCAGTACAAATGGCAGGCCACCATGTGGTCGTCATTGATCTTCTTCAGTTCCGGCTTCTCCCTGCCGCAGATTTCCTTAGCGTAAGCGCAGCGCGCCCGGAAAGGACAGCCCGGCGGCGGGTCGATGGGCGAGGGAACATCCCCCTGAAGCACAATCCGCTTGTTCTGTCTGGCCTGGTTGGGATCCGCCACCGGCACAGCCGAGATCAGGGATTTGGTATAGGGGTGAAGCATGTTGTCGTAAAGCTCGTCCACCTGGGCGTACTCGATCAGGTTGCCCAGGTACATCACGCCCACCTGATGGGAAATATGCCGCACCATGGACAGGTCGTGGGAAATGAACAGGTAGGTGAAGCCGAATTTGTGCTGCAGCTCCTCCAAAATATTGATTACCTGGGCCTGTATGGACACGTCCAGGGCGGAAATGGGCTCGTCGCAGACGATAAACTCCGGTTCCGCGGCCAGGGCTCTGGCGATGCCGATTCTCTGCCGCTGTCCGCCGGAAAACTCGTGGGGATAGCGGTTCAGATGATCCGCCTTCAGTCCCACCATCTGGATCAGCTCCCGCACCCGGTCCCGACGGTCCCCCTCGCTGCACAGCTTTAAGGCCCGGATAGGCTCGGAGATAATGGCCTCCACGTTCATGCGCGGGTCCAGGGACGTGTAGGGGTCCTGGAAAATCATCTGCATCTTTCTCCGGTACGGCCGCATCTCCTGGTCGTCAAAACCGGTGATGTCCGTTCCCTTATATACAATGGAGCCGCCCGTGGCCTCGTAAAGCTTTAAAATCGTCCGCCCCACGGTGGTCTTGCCGCAGCCCGACTCCCCCACCAGACCCATGGTCTCGCCCTGGGCGATGGAGAAGGACACCCCGTCCACGGCCTTTAAGGACCTGGCCTTGGAAAAGATTCCGCTCTTGACCGGAAAATACATCTTCAAATCCGTCACCTTCAGGCAGGTCTCCCGGTTTTCTGCCGCTATGCTCATACCGGCCACACCTCCTTCCGATGGATTTTCACCGACTTATTGTGCAGCCAGCAGGCGCTTTTGTGCCCCGGTCCCACCTCGGTCAGTTCCGGGCGGTATTCCCGGCACAGCTTCATGGCGTGGCTGCAGCGCGCCGCAAAGGGACAGCCCGCAGGCGGGTTCAACAGGTCCGGCGGCGTGCCCATAATGGGCACCAGCTTTTCCCGGCTCCGCTTGGGGATGGAGGCCAGCAGCCCGGCCGAGTAGGGGTGGCCGGTGCGGTAGAAAATGTCGTCCACCGTGCCCTCCTCCATGATTAACCCGCCGTACATCACGATCACCCGCGTGCACAGGCTGGAAATCACGCCCAGATCGTGGGTGATCAGGATCACCGACATGTTGTAGCGCTCCTTCATCTCCCCCATCAGTTCCAGAATCTGGGCCTGTATGGTCACGTCCAGGGCCGTGGTCGGCTCATCCGCGATCAAAAGCTTGGGATCGCAGGACATGGCGATGGCGATCATCACCCGCTGGCGCATGCCCCCCGACAGCTCGTGGGGATACTGCTTCAGCCGCTTCTCCGGGCTGGGGATTCCCACCAGCTCCAAAAGCTTCAAAGCCCGCTCGTTGGCCTCCCGCTTGTTCAACTTCATGTGGCGCATCAGGGGATTGCGGATCTGCTCTCCCACGGTGAACAGCGGGTTTAAGCTGGTCATCGGATCCTGGAAAATCATGCCGATGTCATTTCCCTGGATCTTGCGCATATCCTTGACCGACTTGGCGTTCAAATCCTCCCCGTCCAGCAGAATGGCGTCCGCCGTCATGGACGCGTTGTCGTCCAGAAGCCGCATCACCGACAGCATGCTGACGCTCTTGCCGCAGCCCGACTCCCCCACGATCCCCAGGCTCTCGCCCCGGTTCACGTAGAACGACACGCCCCGCACCGCCTGTACGGGTCCGGCGTCGGTGGCGAAGGTGGTATGTAAATTTTTCACTTCCAGCAACTTATCACTCATGTGCGATACCTCTGTTCTATTTCTTCAATCTGGGATCCAGCGCATCCCGCAGGCCGTCGCCGATGAAATTCAGCGCAAAGATGGTAATGCTGATGGCAAAGGCGGGGAACAGCATCTGATACGGATAGGAAAACAGATATTCGATGGCATCGTTGGCCAGCGTTCCCCAGCTGGCCTTCGGCACCTGGATACCGATCCCCAGAAAGCTCAAAAACGCCTCCTGGAAAATAGCCTGGGGAATCAAAAATGTCACCGTCACGATGATGGACCCCATACTGTTGGGAATCAGATGGTGGATCAGAATCTGCCACCGGCTCTGCCCGCAGACCTTGGCCGCCAGCGCAAAATCCTGCTCCCGCAGCGTCAGAATCTGTCCGCGGACCATGCGGGCCGTGGTAATCCAGAAGGTAAGGCACATGGCGAGCAGAATACTCTTGACCGTGTTGCCCAGAAACATCATGATCAGAATCAGGTACAGAAGGCTGGGGATTCCGCTGAGCACATCCACAATACGCATCATGATCATGTCCGTGCGCCCGCCCAGATATCCGGCGATTCCGCCGTAAAACACGCCGATCACCATATTGATGGCCGCGGCCGTAAAGCCGATGGTCAGGCTGATGCGGGCTCCGTACATGGTGCGCACAAAAATGTCGCGGCCCATCTTGTCCGTCCCGAATAGGTGAAGGCGGCTGGGCCACTCCAGCATATGGGCGAAATCCGTCTGGTCATAGCTGTACGGGGACAGCATGGGCACCGCGATGGCCAGCACCGTTATGACGATAATGACGGCAAAACCGAACATGGCCAGCTTATCTTTTTTCAGGCGCAGCCAGCACATGTTCCAGTAGGAAATGCTGGGGCGGTCGATCTCCTCCGGGTCCCGCTCCGCGGCGGAAAGCTCCTCCATGAGGTCAACCGGAATCTCGTCGTCCATGGCGAATCCGCCTTGTCTTAAAGTCTCTTCCATTGTGTCACCTACTTCGTAATTTTTACTCTCGGGTCAATGACCGCGTACAGGATATCCACCACCAGGTTGCAGACGATGATCATGGCGCCCACGAACACCGTAAGTCCCAGGGTGACGGAGTAGTCCCGGTCGTTGATGGCGGAGATAAAATACCGCCCGAGTCCGGGCACGGAAAACAACTTCTCGATGATAAAGGTTCCCGTGAGCAGCGCCGCCACCATGGGGCCCACGTAGGTCACCACCGGCAGCACGGAATTTTTCAGGGCGTATTTCCCGATCACCTGGAACTCCGGCACGCCCTTGGAGCGCTCGGTGCGGATGTAGTCCTGGCGCATGGTCTCCAACATGCTGGAGCGCATGAGCCTGGTAATATAAGCGATCTGGGAGAAGGCCATACAGAATACCGGCAGCACGTAATGCCGCCAGGAATCCAGGCCATAAGATGGAAAGATTTTCCACTTTTCACAGAAAAGGTACATCATGAGCACGCAGATCACGAAGCTGGGCACCGAGACGCCGATGGTGGCAAACACCATCGCCAGGCCGTCGGGAAGCTTCCCCCGCTTCACCGCCGCCACCATGCCCAGGGGAATCCCAGCCGCCAGGGCCAGGGCCACGCCCCAGGCGCCAACGCGGGCGGAGATGGGGAAGCCGTGGGCGATCAGCTCATTCACCGTGGTGTCGCGCTTCTTGAAGGAAGTGCCCATGTCGCCGTGCAGCAGATTTTTCAGATATTTCACGTACTGGACCGGAATCGGTTCGTTGAGTCCGTACTTGTCCGCGATGCGCTCCAGAATCTGGGGCGGCACGTTGCGCTCCTCCGACGGGCTGAAGGGCCCTCCCGGTATGGCGTGCATGAGGAAAAATGTGATGGTCACCAGCACAAACAGCGAAACCGCGCCGGCTGCCAAACGCTTTAATATGTACTTCAACATAAAAATTGACCACTGCCTTTCCGTCCGATTGTGTAAAAAAGCGATGCCCGCCTACTTTCTTCAGCAGCATCGCTTCATCACCGTCTTTCTCTTCATTCTATTCCGGACTAAAAAAGAATCTGATGTGAAAAATTATACCTATATCAGATTTAAAAGTCAAGTCAAAGCCATTGATTTTTACGGCATTCCCTTTATAATATGAATTAAAACCGCCGTTTTGCCGGGAGATTCTTCCATTCGCTTGAGGATTATCCCGCCTGCGGCAAAAGATCATTAAGCGCGCCGCCTGTGAAGCCCGGCCGGAACACCGTTTCCGCCGAGCTTCCCAGAGGCCCCGTAAAGGAGACGAAAATGAAGGTATATATCAGCGTAGATATTGAAGGCACCGCCGGGATCGCATCCTGGTCCGCAACCAACTTAGGCGACCCGGAGCACCGCGCCGCCGCACAGGAGATGACGCTGGAGGCCGTGGCGGCCTGCCAGGGAGCGCTGGACGCCGGGGCCACGGAACTCTATGTAAAGGACGCCCACGACAGCGGCCGCAACATGGACTTATCCCTGTTTCCCAGGGAAGCCAGGGTCATTTTCGACTGGACCCTGACCCCGGACTCCATGGTGGCCGGGCTGGACGGTTCCTTTGACGCGCTGATGTTTGTGGGCTACCACTCTCCCGCCGGGCTGCCGGGAAGCCCCTTAAGCCACACCATGAACCGCGGAAACAACTATGTAAAGATCAACGGGGAGCTGGCCTCGGAATTTCTGCTCCACGCTTATGTGGGCGCGGCCCGCGGCGTGCCCTCCGTGATGGTTTCCGGCGACAAGCTGCTCTGCGGCCACGCCCGGGAATTTGTTCCGGGGATCCAAACCGCGCCGGTGAAGGAGGGCCTGGGCCGCGCCACCATAAACCTGACGCCCCAGCTGGCCTGCGAGCGCATCCGCGAGGCCGCCCGGGAAGGACTCCTGCGCCGGGACCGCTGCCACTTGGCCGTGCCGGAAACGCTGACCATGGAGATCGGCTTCAAAGATCACTTCAAAGCCCTGCGCGCTTCCCACTACCCCGGCGCAACTCTGGTGGACCCCTACACCGTGACGTACACGGCAGCCTCCGTGGACGAAATGATGACCGCCAGAATGTTTATTCTGTGAAAATTAAATTTTTTCCAAAAAGCTATTGACTTTTGTCCAATCTATAGATATAATAGTTTTTGCTGTTGAAGAACAGCGGATGCGTCAGTAGCTCAGCTGGATAGAGCATACGGCTACGGACCGTAGTGTCGGGAGTTCGAATCTTCTCTGGCGCGCGTGGAAAACCCTGTAAGCGGAAGCTTGCAGGGTTTTTTGTTGCATGCAATAAGCCGCCGGTCCAAACGGCCGGCGGCGCAAAATTCTCTAATAAACTTTTCCAAACCCGTTGCAGATCGGACAGGTTCCTGAACCACGGCAGCTGAGACAATCGACTTCCTTCCCATCCCCGTTCCTTCTCTTATATCCCCGCCCCGCACAGCTCTTGCAGCGCCCGTCGCCGTTGCAGCTGCGGCAGGTATAATCATTGGAAAAACCGCTTCCGAGGACGTCGGACGAGCCTGTATCGTATCCGTCCGATCCGGAATAAGAACCGCCTCCTGTGGAATTAGCGTCCACCAGCGCCGCTACCGAAGCCACCTGCTCCCCGAAATAAACGTTAAAAGAGCCGCCAGTGATGGAAACCTTACCGTTTCCGTCAATCATCCTGGCAGTTGCGGAAAATGTCCCCTCCACGTGGGAACCATTTGACTCATTGGACGTGATTGTGATCGTGTAATCCCCTTTTCCAGGCCTGGCGCTATACTGGAAGCCCCCAGGGGAGGTTTTATAGGACAAACTGAAGCCCTTTATTTTGTCCCCCTTTTTCGCAGTGGTGCCGGATGAAACGTCCGGATTTATGTTAATTAATAGCTTTTTCCCCAGTGTACCGTCCGCCTTAAGGGCGTAAGCCGAATAGTATTTATAGCCGCCGGCCGTTCCACCTGTGGACGTCAGATAAAATGTCTCCTCCACTCCGTCGATCGTGGCCTTCATGGTATTTCGTTCCAGGGACGAGGCCGCGCTTGATGAACCGATTGTTTTTCCATCCCAGACACCGTTGGCATCCAGCCAGTATTTACCGTCCGGCGTAGTGGTATTTGCCAGCATCACGCCGGAACCGTCCATGTAATACCACTTTCCGCCATCCTGCACCCAGCCGGTGCACATGTAGCCGTCTCCGCCGAAATAATACCATTTTCCGTCGATCTGGGAGAATCCGTTGCTCAGATAACCGCTGTCCGTCGAATACCACCAGCCGTTTCCATCCTGCTCCCACCCCTGGGCGTACGCGGTAAAACCCATCGCCAGACACAGGACCATGGTCAGGATCCCGGTCCCCAAAGCTGCTTTTCGTTTCATAGATAAATTCCTCCTATTTGTTATGATAAAATGAATATATCATAACCCTTCTCTGGAAAATTTATCTTTTTTCCGCCCATCACTCTTTTCAGATTTCATATGTCTACCGCATCCTTGATAAATTTCCCCGGCGTTTCTCAAACCGGTTCCTGAAACAGCATCGGTTTCAGACTTTCCCTCACCCGTTCCATTTTCAAAAAACAATCCGGGCTCGCTGCCAGTCTTCAGCCACTCCTCGTCTGATTCTCAGCTCCCCGCTCCGTCCTGCTCCATGACCTCCCGGATAACCTCCAGCATCTGCGGCGTCACCTTGATCACGCTCATTTTTCTCCGGGCCTGGTCGGCCGCTTCGTAAAAATCCAGCTCGTCGTCCAAAACCATCGCGTCCTTCAGCGTTATGTAATACATCAGCAGGAAGGTAATCTCCTCACCCGGCAGGCGCTCCGCCAGCGTGCTTCTCACACGCTCCTTCTGAGCCTCCCCGCCCGGGAATACCCGCTTGTAAAACGCCTTGTAATCCCGTTCCCGCTCTTCCTTGCTCCTGAAGTCAAACACTCCCGATCCCATACGATCTCCTCCGCATCTTGTCCATTTCCCCACAGTGTCCGCACATTTCTCCGGCTCCAGCTCCAGTCAGGCACCGTCTCCGCCCCGGTATCCGGCCGCCAGGCGCCGCCATCCGGTATCCCGGCACCGGTTACCGTCTCCGCCCCACCAGCGCCCGGAACAGCCCCTGTGGCAGTTCAAACACAAACACGATCCCCAGCACAATGGCAACCGCCACCTTCACCGCCGTGTAACCCGTCTGCACCGCCAGATACAACTGGTCCGTCACCATATAGTACACGGTCCAGTAGACCCCGGCCCCCGGCACCAGCGGAAAAATGCCGGAAATCAAAAAAATCGTCACCGGGCACCGCTCCTTCACCGCCGCCAGACGGGACAGCAGAATCACCACAATGGTGGCCGCCAGGGCCGACTGAGCCGGAGCCCAGAGGAGACCTGAGGCGCTGTACACGCCCCAGCCCGCGCCCCCGATCAGACCGCAGTAGGCATAATATTTCCGAGGCACGCCGAACAATAGGGAAAACGCAATGGTTCCCACCATCGCCGCCAGTATTTCCTGTATCACAGCAACGCACCTCCCGTCACCCGGCTGATAAACGAAAACGCCATGCCCACGCCGATGGCGATGCTGAAAAACACCAGCAGCGCGTCCAGCATGCGCACGGAGCCGGAAATATAGTCCCCGTCCGCAATATCCCGGATTGCGTTGGTGAACGCCACCCCGGGGATCAGCGGCATGATGGAGCCGATGATCATAAAGTTGAGATGCGCCCCTGCCCCCAGCAGATAAAACCCGCTGCAGATGAACGTCACCAACGCCCCGCCGCCGATATTTCCCACGATCTTGGACAGCCGCGGGGCGCTGACATAGAGCACATACAAATAGAGGACCAGACCGGCGCACAGTGCGCACAGCGTGTCCCCCATATTTCCGCCGAACAGGTAGCAGAAAGCCGCGCTGCCGACGCCGGAGGCCAGAACCTGGGTGCTCTTACGCTTGCCCGGCATGTTCTTGATGTCCTCCAGCGCCTGCGCCGCCGCCTCCACCGTGTATTGTCCGCTCTCAATCTCCCGGGAGAGCTGGTTCACCGCCGCCACCCGATTCAAATGGGTGCCGCTCACCGGGATGTGCTGCACCTTGGCAAAATACCGCTCCCGCTCGCTGCCCGCAGTGGCGAAAATGCCGTTGCTGAGCACAAAGGCGCTCCCCGACCGCACCCCGTAGTGCTTGCAGATCCGGTCCATGGTCTCCTCCACCCGGAAAATCTCCGCCCCGTTCTCCAGAAGCAGGTGCCCGGCCTGAAGGGCCAGCTCCATGACTTCTTTTTCTTCCTGCTCTCCCATACCGATCCATTTCCCCCAAAATTCATCGTAACACAGCTATGTTTATTATATTGGGTATGGGCGGGAAATGCAAGAATTTCACGTTGGAAATGCAACCGCTTTTAGCTGTTTTTTAACTGTTCTCTCCCTTCCTCTTCCCTATCTCCCTGATCACCCGGGCGGTCAGTTCAACTCCCTTCAGGTACCCCGCGACGCTTTGGTGTTCATTGGGCGCGTGATTGTTGGAATCCGCGTCGGACCAGCGCACCTGGATCGCAGGTATTTCCAAAATCTTTGTCCACAGGTAATCCGGGGCGGTGGACGGGCGGCAGGGATAAATGATATAATCCCCGTAGACCTCCCGGACAACCTGACTGATCACCGGGACATAGGGATTACTCACCGGCGTCTTGGACGGTAGAACGCCGCCGTCCGACTCCACCGTCACATTGTGATATCCCAGGGCCACCACGTAAGAGCGCACTTTTTCCAGTATATCCCGCGGTTCCTGCCCTTCCACCAGCCGGATATCGATGAGCGCCTCTGCCGTACTGGTCACCACGCCTCTGCCATCTCCGGATGAAATTTGCTTGATATTAAACGTGGGGGTGGTGTTGAGCCTTACATAATAATTTTCGTTTGCCCCGCACGTGGGTTTTACCCCATAGATTTCCTCCATCTCCCGCTCAACCGGAGGCAGCGACCGGTAAATCTCCATTTCCTCCTGTCCGGGCCGGACAATCCCGTCGTAAAAACCTTCCACATTTACATGGTCGCCCGTCTTAAGTTTCCCCAGCAGCTCCACCATCTGCCAGGCCGCGCTGGGTAGAACCGGCGCATACCGCGAGTGGGCATCCTGGTTCATGGTCCGCAGCTTCAGCTTAATTGTAATATTCCCTTTCGCCCCCAGTGCGATGATCGGGAGATCCCGCTCATTCTTCGGTCCGTCGCTGAAAAATACCAGGTCGGCTCCCAGCTCTTCCCTGTGCTCCCTCAAAAATTCCGGCAATCCCCTGCTCCCTGACTCCTCACAGCCCTCAAACAAAAAGATCAAATTAACCGGAAGTTCCTCCCCCGTGCTTTTCCAAAACCCGAAGGCCTGTAAATGGGCCATAAGCGGAGATTTGTTGTCCGCGGCCCCCCGCCCGAACACCTTTCCGTCCACAATCACCGGCTCAAAAGGCGGCGTTTTCCACAAATCGGGGGCCCCCGGCTCCACCACATCATAATGGGCATAAATCAGCATGGTGGGACGATCCGGCGCATCCCCATGCCTGGCCACAATCACCGGATACGGCCGGACCGGATAAATCTCCGGTTCCAGCCCGATCCGCCTCATATGCCCTGCGATCATCCTACAGCATTCTTCAACCCCCTGGCCTGTGGCGCTGACGCTGGGCTGTCTCACCAGATCCAGCCATTCCTGAATCCAGCGCTCCTCATTTTTCGCGGCAAAAAGGCTCCATTTTTCATCAAAATCGCTCTGTTTCAACGCCATATCAGACCCCCTCAGCCAGTCCGTCCATATATCGGTCCGTCAGCTCGATGGCCCGTTCAAAGCTGTCCAGCACAAAATTCCGTTTGTGATTCAGAGCCGTCACAATATCATAGGCAGCGCTACTTCCCACAGGTGTCCGGACCAGATCGTCGATCAGCTTCAGGGCCGGCATGGGTGGAAGGGGAACTCCGCTGTCATTTTCATAAATATTTCCCGTCGTATAATTAAGCGGAACCAAAATCCGTCCAAGCGCCAGCAGTAAATGATTGAACGTTTCCGTTTCCTTCCGTTCATCCCCGTACAGCCGCTCCAACCGCTCCATAAGACAATCTGCCAGCCGCTGAGGCTCCGAGAGATCATATCTCCCCCGGGCCCGCTGCGCCCAATAAGCCACCAGATCGCAGAGCTCCCTGGCCGTCTCCCTGAAATCCAGAGGTATAATAGGATTGCAGGCAAAATACATGGCGATGGATATATAGATTCTGGCATCCCGCAAGAAATATTCAGGTTCTACCTTATCGGTCAGATCATCTGTGGTATGCCACCACCAGCCGAAATCATAAGCCCCCGAGCGCGTCTGCTGCAAACGGTTTTCCGGGTTGTCCGGCCGTGGCTGCTTTGAAAATGAGGAGAACGCGCTGGAAACTCCGTTGATATAATAGGACTGATCTCCGTTCCGGCCGCAGCGTCCGCCCCTGAACTCGCAGCCTGTATAAGCCTTTATGAAATCCGCCGCCACTCCGCGGACTTCCGGCATGATGATGGACCGGCTCAGGTCTGTGGCCCCTTTTCCCCCGATAATGTCGCAGTTCATGTTCAGCACGCAGTTCTTGTGTAAATCATTCCAATAATTGTCAGCGTGCCAGGCCGAACCTGCGTAACGCCCGTGGGAATGGCCGGAATAAATGACAATTTTGATATTCCGCTTCATATCCCGGCGGTGCTGTGCGGCTATGCGCGCCAGCTCCAGCTGGATGCAGTTGGCCGTCCCATTGTCCGTGGCCCCGTAATACCAGGAATCCAGATGGCCGCTGAGCATCACATACCGGTCTGTTTTCTGTTCAGCTCTGATATCTGCAAACAGCAACGGAATCTTTCTCCATCCGGTATCCACCTCCGTGATGATGCAGGCTTCATAGATCCCATTTTCAACCAGCTCCATAATCTCATCCCGCGTCTTTTCCAGCACGGAAACGTACGGGATATCGGGGATCAAATCCCTTGTATCGGGGGTGGGGGATCCCCAGGCATTGGAAATGATCTTCTCATGGAAATGTTCGCCCGGGCAGCCGATTACCCCTCTGGCCCCGGACTTCCAGGCCTTGTGAATCTTCTCAAAACCAGCTCCGCCTCCCAGCATAACGATCCTGTCCCTGCACCGCTCCGCCGTGATCTCCTCCGGTCCCCCTTCCACATAGACCAGCGTCCCCTTTATTCCCTGAGGCGGCGTACTCTTCGCCATGGAGGCCGTGTGGCACATATACTCCTGCCCATTGATGTACAGCTTTGCCGACACAGGCAGACTGATATAGGCGTCGTGGAAAATCATCTCCGTCTCCGCTCCGGCTTCTTTTAATTCCCTCTCCATGTAGCAGAACGCCTCCAGCTCTTCCTCCGTACCGGAGAGGCGCTCCCACATGCAGATGTGATGAAGGTTGTCCATCAGCCGGTCAATGGATACCGGATAATCCAAATATGGTTTTAAATCTCTCATCAGTTTTCCTCCAGCTATTCCAGGTTCTTATTCATAGCAGACCACATCTTGGCCGTATACGTGGATACCATCCGCCCGCGGGATAAAGCCTTCCACATTTTTATTGAGCCCCACTAAAATCTCGTCAAACCACATGGGCAGACAGGGCATCTCCTCCCGGATAATCCCGTAAAGTTCCTTGTAAATATCTTTGGATTCCTCCACATCCAGAATGGCTCTTCCCTCCAGCATAAGCGCATCCGCTCTGTCGTTTTTCCAGTAGGACTTATTGCTGGCAGACTCTGAAAACAGCAGGTTGTAAACGGTAAACCGTGAATCACCTGTCAGGGAATTGATAAACCGCACGCTCATATCATAGTTGTCCGTATCAGATTTTTCGCGGCTGGCCAGCGCTGAGGATTCCATAGTCTCGATGTTCAGGGTGATTCCAACTTTTTCCAGCTCTGCCTGCATGATCTGAGCATACTGAAGCCAGACGTCGTTTGTGTCCAGCCAGATATTCAGACTGAAGCCTCCGCCCGGATATCCCGCCTCCGCCAAAAGCGCTTTGGCCTTCTCCAAATCACAGGGGCGCTCTTCAACGGGCTGGTAGGCCACATTGTTCTCAGACACGATGTTATAGGCCGGCGATCCCTTTCCGTACAGCACCATATCCACCAGAAGCTGCTTGTCCATACAGCACTCGATGGCCTGACGTACCAGTTTATTGCCGATGGGACGCCCCTCGGCCTGGGTGTTGTAATTGACCAGATAGCACTTGCTTCCCGTTGTAGTCGCCATTTTCAGATTATCCGACTGTTCCACCCGTTCCACGTCGTTGGGCAGGATCTCATAAGCGATATCCACCTCCCCGGTTTCCAGCAAAATAGTCCGCTGTGCATTCTCCGGGACAATTACCATATCCAGATACTTTGTCTTGGGAGCGCCTCTCCAGCAGTCCCCGAACGCCTCTAGCTTTGCGGATGCGCCCGTCTCATAGGAGACAAACTGGTAGCGCCCGGTTCCCACCGGATGAGCTCCAAAATTGTCCTCATCCGCCGAAGCCGCGGCCTTGCTGACAATCGAAAAAGGCGTGATGGTCAGGCTCGCCAGCAAGGGCGCATAGGGCTCCTTGGTATTGATAATCACCGTATTTTCATCCACAATCTCCACAGAATCCAGAGCTGTGGCGTTGTATCCCACCTGCGGGGAATTCATGCAGCGCTCGATGGAATATTTCACATCCTCAGCGGTCATAACATTGCCGTCATGGAATTTGACCCCTTCCCTCAGCTTAAACTGGACCGCGGTATCCGACAAATATTCCCACGAAGTTGCCAGACACGGCATGATTTCAGAGCCGATGCCTCCTGCCGGGTCCCACTCCACCAGTGTATCGAAGATCTGCTGCGAAATGATACAGGCCCGCATTTCCTTCCCGATGTGTGGATCCAGGGAGGTGATGTCATATGCCAGCGCAATCTTGATGGTATCCTTGATTTTCGCCTCCTCCCCCTGAGAACCTCCCGAATCGGCCTCGCTTCCCGCCGATGCTTCTGAAACGGCTCCCGTATTCGCTGTGTCGGAAGTTGTACCGCCCGAACATCCGCCCATCACGGATACCGCCATGGCCGCCGCCAAAAATACTGCCAACCTTTTTTTCATAATTCCCTTCTCCTTTCCTGGTCTGCGGCCTGATCCACCAGATGGCAGGCCACAAAATGCTCTTCTTCCACTTCCTTTAACGCTACATTTTGTTTAAAACACATCTCGCAGGCATAAATACACCGCCTGGCAAACCGGCAGCCCTCCCCGGGATTGATCGGGCTGGTCAGCTCTCCCTGCAGGATAATCCGCTCCGTTTTGAACTCGGGGTCCGGAACCGGTATTGCGGACAACAGGGCCTTGGTGTAAGGATGCTGCGGATTAGCAAACAATTGTTTTGCCGGGGCCTTCTCCACCATCTGCCCCAGGTACATCACCATAATATGATCCGACAGATGCTTCACCACGCTCAGATTGTGCGTGATAAACAGGTAGGTAAGCCCCAGCTTGTCCTGGAGATCCTGCATCAGATTCAGAATCTGCGCCTGGATCGACACATCCAAAGCGGACACCGGCTCGTCGCACACAATAAACTCTGGATTTAACACCAGCGCTCTGGCGATTCCGATCCTCTGTCTGCGCCCTCCGTCCAGTTCATGGGGATATGTATTCACCAGGCGGGGAGCCAGGCCCACCAGATCCATCATCTCACGAACCAGGCGGGCTATCTGCGCTTTATCCCTGTCCGTATAAATTTTCTGGATCAGCAGCGGTTCCGCAATAGCCTGGCTGACCGTCATCCGTGGATTCAGGGAGGCGAAGGGGTCTTGAAAAATGATCTGCATATTCCTGCGCAGCTCCTTCATCTTTTCCCTGCTCCGGTTCCGTATATTCTCCCCTTTAAAATAGATTTCCCCGGAAGTGGGCTCATGCAGCCTGAGAATGGCCCGCCCCAGTGTGCTCTTACCGCAGCCGGACTCCCCCACAACCCCCAGCGTCTCCCCCCTGCGGATCGAGAAGCTCACATCATCCACTGCATGGAGCAGCCCTCCCGGCGTCTGAAAGTATTTTTTCAGGCGATCCACTCGCAGCAGTTCTTGTCTCTCTTCCATTCTATTGCTTCACCTCCTTGTGCTGCCGCCAGCAGCGGACGTAGTGGGTTTCGCTGATTTGGACCGGCTCAGGCGCTTCCAGAGCGCAGCGTTTACATGCATATTTACAGCGCGGATGAAATGCGCAGCCCTCCGGCAACCGGGTGGGATCGGGCATCAGCCCCTCAATGGGCGTCAGACGCTTTACATCCACCGCCATATTGGGAATCGATCCCAGAAGTCCCTCCGTATAGGGATGCAGATGCTTTTTAAAAACCTCCAGCACGGAACCGTACTCTATGATCTTGCCCGCGTAAACAATGGCAGTGTAGTCGCAGTTCTGTGCCACGATTCCCAGATCATGGGTAATCAAAAGCATTGCGGTATTCTGTTTATTTTTCAATTCGCGCATCATCTCCAGCACCTGGGCCTGGATCGTCACGTCCAGGGCCGTGGTGGGCTCGTCTGCGATCAACAGCTGTGGATTGCAGGCCAATGCAATCGCAATAATCACCCGCTGCTTCATCCCGCCTGAGAACTGATGTGGATATTCCCCGTACCGCTCCTTTGTGATTCCCACCATCTCCAGCATGGACTCCGCTTTCTTCCTGGCCTCTCCCTCCGACAGGTGTTCATGGGTTGCGATCACCTCGGCGATCTGCGCCCCCACGGTCATCACCGGATTTAAGGAGGTCATCGGGTCCTGGAAAATCATGGAAATATGTTTCCCCCGGATCTGGCGGATTTCATTGTCGTTCATTTTCAGCAAGTCCCTGCCCTCAAACAGGATTTCCCCCGACACAATTTTTCCGGGCGGACATGGAGTCAGACGCATGATGCCTTTGGCCAGTGTGGTTTTTCCCGCCCCCGTCTCCCCCACAAGTCCCAGGGTTTCCCCACCGTGCATATTCAAATCGATTCCATTCACAGCCCGCACGATGCCGTCATTCGTGTCAAAACGAATCGTCAAATTTTTAATTTCCAGCAAATGCTCCATCTAAGCCCTCCTTCAGTTCTTCTGCTTGGGGTCCAGGGCATCCCGCAGACCGTCGCCGAAAATATTGAGCGCCAGTACCGTAACCGTAATCGCCAGACCAGGAATTACCGTAATGTGCCAGGCATCCCGGATAAACGACTTTGCCGAGGACAGCATGGCCCCCCACTCAGGAAGCGGCGGCTGGACGCCCAACCCCAGATAGGACAGACCGGCGATCCCCAGAATACACTGCGCCACATTCAACGTGGACTGTACAATAATGGAGGAGGCTGCGTTTGGGAGTATGTATTTGACAATAATCCGAGAGTCGTTTGAACCCGCCGCCCTGGCCGCTTCCACGAACTCGCGGTCCTTAACCGTCATCACCGCCGCCCGCACCACCCGGGCCATGCTGGGAATCCTGGGAATGGTCATTGCGATCAAAAGGTTCATAATACTGGCTCCCAGAGCCGCAACGATCGCTATTGCAAACAACACATACGGTATTGCCAGCAGCACGTCCATCACCCGCATGATCATATTGTCCAGCTTCCCGCCGTAGAATCCGGCAACCGCCCCCAGGATCCCCCCGACCGCCGTCGCCATTCCCACTGTAAACAATCCGATAAACAGGGAGTACCGGGTCCCCCAGAGAACTCTGAAAAAAATACTTCTGCCAAACTCGTCCCTTCCGAACCAGTCCGCCGGGCTTTGAAGGGACGGGCCTTTTAGTTTCATCATCAAATCCTGACCCACCACAAATTGCCGGTAAACTTCCTTTCCCGTCACCAGGTCCACCACCACGGTTCCAACGGAAATCAGAAGCAGGAGGGCTACTACGCAAAGCGCGGCCACCGCCATCCGGTTCTTGCGGAATCTTCTGATGATTTCCTGCGTCAGCGTTCTGCCGCTGCCATCCTCAGTCAATTCTGCGTGATACGTTTTCTGCTGTTTCATCATCTGCGTCCCCTCCCCTCATCGTCTGGAATACTGAGATTTGATGCGCGGATCTACATAGGCGTACAGCAGATCCACACAGAGATTCACCAGCGAAAACAGCACCGCGATCACCACCACACAGCCCAGCACCACCGGCGTATCCCGGTTTTTGATGGAATCCACCACAAATCTTCCCAGTCCCGGCCATGCAAATACGTTTTCCGAGATCACAGATCCGCCCAATAGCACTCCGAATTGTAGCCCGATCACCGTGATAATCGGAATCAGGGCGTTGTGCAGCATATGCCGGATCGTAACCACAGATTCTTTCAGTCCCTTGGACCTGGCCGTGTCCACGTAATCCTGTTTAACCACCTCCAGCATAGAAGATCTGGTCTGCCGCATAATCATGGCACAGGTATTGCTGCTCACCGTAAACGCAGGCAGCAGCAGGCTTTTGAAAATCCCGGCGGGCCCTTCACCCATTCCGGCCGCAGGCAGCCACCCCAGTTTCACGGAGAACAGCAATACACCCATGAGCCCCAGCCAGAACCCCGGCATAGCGGCTCCGATCAGAGCCACTACCGTTGCCGTGTGATCAAAAAACGTATATTGTTTTCGCGCCGATATGATCCCTGCCGGAACTCCGATCACAATAGCGATCAATACCGCGCTGCTGGCCAGCATCAAGGTGTTGGGAAGCTTCTCGAAAATCTGGGCTGACACGCTCATATTGTTCTTGTAGGAAACCCCCATGTCCCCCCGCAGCAGATTGACCACATAGCTGCCGTATTGAACCAGAAGCGGCCGGTTTAAACCCATCTCATCCCGCAGACGCTCAATCTCCTGCGGCGTGCCCTCATTCCCCAGAATTACCTCCGCGGCGTCGGTGGGCGTCAGACTCATGATAAAAAAGACTATGAAAATAACGCCCAGCAGGACCGGAATCATCATCAGAAACCGTCTCACAATATACTTATACATTCCCTTCCTCCTCCCTTAATTAGTCAGATATCTCGTTTAAAATTATATCATTATCAATCAGTTTACAGAAGGCGGAATTTTTTTATACTAAATATAAAAAAACCTTATGTTTTGTCAAATGACGCACATAAGGCTCTCAATCATTTTCAATCTATGACTCCCTATAAAGCTTCACGGCCATCTCAATAAACGCCCGCATATACTTCGGAAGAAAGATCCCCTTCCGGTAGCAGATACTGAAATTCCGCGTATATTCCTGCTCCTTTATATAGCAATAAAAACTATCTTTTTTCAAAAATTGTGTTTCCAAAGGATGGGCCTCCGGACAAAGGGAAACAAAATCGGATACAATGGCAAGACGGCAGGCCAAATCAATGTTGAATGTTTCCAACACAATCTCCGGATCGATTCCCCCTGCCTTAAAGATTTCGCTCTGGTTCATGCGGAAACCAAATTTTTCCTGGACTGAAACGAATTTTTCGTTCTCCGCCTGCTTGATACTGATCGTCTCGCCCACCGGAAACTGTTGTGCGATCTGTGTGTTCAGGCCGCCTACCAGTATCACCTTATCCCTGCGCAGAAATGTGTATTCCAGATTTTTATTGATCTTCCCGTGGCTGATCATAGCCAGATCCACCTGATCCGCCAAAAGCGCATCGGTAAACGTGGTGAGGGAATAATCCATGATGTTCACATCCACCGCCGGATACTCCTTCCGGTACTCACTCAGCAGCTGAGGCAGCGTGTACAGGGCCCGGTGAGTGGAAACTCCAATACGCAGCCTTCCCGAATGGCCCCCGTTGATATCTTCAATTTCCTTGCAGAGATTGCACTTACTCTCAATGATCTCCTCCGCATATTTGACAAAAATCTCTCCCGCGTAGGTTAATGATATGGGGGTGGAATAACGGTTGAAAATCACAATCCCCAGCTCCTGTTCAATATTGCGTATTTTCTGACTGAGCAGCGGTTGGGACATAAACAGCTTGTTCGCCGCGGAGGATATGCTTCCACACTTCAAAACCTCCAAAATATACCCAATATTCTCAATCGTCATCTTATTCTCCCCTCTTCCACCCCAATTTTATCAATAAGTTGCTCTAAACCTCATTATAGCGATTCTGCATTTGAATGTAAAGCAATTCCAATATATGGAAGATCTCCGGATGGCGCCACATCGGCGCCGCCCGGAGATCTTCTCCCTGCTCATTTACCGTATTCTCTTACTCCAACGCAAACATCCCCATGGCGCTCAACACATCCTTCTCCATCCCATCCACCGCCGCGCCCGCCAGATCGTGGAAATACTTCACGTCCTTCTCAGCCAGCAGCTCCTTCACGGCGCGCACGCCCGCGTTGGACATGTAGGAGAAATAGTTGATTTTGCGGATGCCGCAGCGGATAGCCCGCTGGGTGTCCTCGACGCTGATCCCGGAACCGCCGTGCATCACCAGGGGCAGGCCGGTCAGCTCCTTGATTTTTTCAATCCGCTCGAAATCAAGCTTGGGTTTGGTCGCGTAGAAACCGTGAACCGTGCCCACCGAAGCAACCAGGGCGTCGATCCCTGTGTCCTTTACAAACCGGGCCGCCAGCTCCGGGTCCGTGTAGGCCGCTCCCGGCTCCTCGATGTGGAATTCCTTACCCTCGTGGCCGGTGACGATGCCGATCTCCGCCTCCACGCTGGCCCCGTACTCCTTCGCCAGGGCCACAGCCTCCCGGGTCAGGCTCACATTTTCGTCGTAGGGTTTGGAGGAGCCGTCGATCATCACCGCTGAGAATCCCAGCTCCAGGGCTGTCCTCACGTAGTCCATATCCTCGCCGTGGTCCAGCATGGCGCAGACGGGCACGCTGGACTCCTTCGCCATATGCACCATGATGGGGCCGATGATGCGGATGGGCATCTCCGGCTCGTGGAGCTGGGCGTGCTGGATGATCACGGGCTCGTTCCGCTTCTCGGCCGCCCGGAGCACCGCCATGAGGATCTCCAGATTGGGCGTGTCAAACGCGCCCACGCAGCAGCTCTTCTCCTCGGCGTAACGCAGGATTTCATTCATATTTACAAGCATAGATCCGTCTCCTTACTTTTCCTCGTACAGCTCGACAATGGCGTCGTCCCAGATCACAAATGCCAGACGCACGCCCGGGCCCAGCTCCAGGGGCCCGAAAATCACCCGGTCCGCCTGATCCGCGTAGTGCTCCAGATCGTCCACCTTGTAGGCCACATGGGGCTGCTTGGACAGAATCTCCGGGAAGGGGGTGCCCTCCTCGAACTTCAGGTACTCGATCTTGAAATCGTAATCGTCCACGTTGCTCACCCAGAACTTCATGGCCTCGTTGTAAGTCATTCCCTCTTTCCGGTTCAGCACCGGAATTCCAATGTGCATATATTCGGCTGCCATAATCGTTTTCCTCCCCGGATTATTTCTTCATGTAAGGCGTGTTGCAGGGCGCGTTCCAATAGTGCAGCAGCTCGTCGTCCATTCTCGCCATAAACATCTGGAAACCGGCCTGCTCCTGAACTGTCAAAAGCTCGCCCACGTAGTTGGCCACGATCTCGATATTCTTCTCTTTCAGGTAGGAAACGCACTTGCGGTAGATAATGAACAGCTCCATCAGGGTGGTGGCGCCCGTGCCGTTTAAGATCAGCATGATCTTCTCGCCGTCCTTGATGTCCAGATCCGCCAGCAGGCCGTCCAGCATGATTTTCGCCGTCTCGTCCGCAGATTTCATGGGCTGGCGTCCGCCGCCGCCCTCGCCGTGCTGGCCCATTCCGATCTCCATCTCGTCCTCGCCCAGGTCCGCTAAGAGGCTGCCGGTGGCCGGATGGGTGGCTCCGTTTACCGCCACGGCCAGCGTAGCCATGTTGTCTGCAAAGCGCTGGGTCACTGCGGCGACCTCCTCCAGGCTCTTGCCCTCGGCAGCGGCCGCTCCCGCGATCTTGTAGGTGGGAATGCAGCCCACCAGACCCCTGCGGTCGTCCGCGTTGGAGCGGGGCGCGTTGGCGATGTCCTCCTGGGTCACAACCTTAACCACGTTTAAGCCTTCCTTGGCGCATTTTTTCATGGTCATGTTGCCGGTCAGCATGTCGCCCGCGTGATTCAGCACGATGTAAAGCACGCCCTTACCCTTGTCGGCCATCTTGATGGCGTCCACGCAGGCCTTGGGGCCCGGAGCCGCGAACACGTCGCCTACCACGGAAATGTCCACCATACCTTCGCCCACGAATCCGCTGATGGCCGGCTCATGGCCCGATCCGCCCTGGGTCACGATGGTCACCCGGTCCGCCTCGTCCAGCTTGCGGTTGATCACCATGCGCTCGTCGCCCAGCCGCACCAGGTCCTTATGGGCCTCCACAAAACCTTCCAGCAGCTCAGGAGTCAAATTCTCAGGATCGTTGATAAATTTTTTCATTTTCATAGCGCTTTACCTCTCCTCTTTTATTCCCCAAACGGCATCCGGCCCGTTCCCGGCTTTCCCGGCTCAAACGTCCGCCCTCGGGGTGGTTTGCTTTTTTAGAATCAGACGGGGCCGCCGCGTCCTGCGCTCACAGCAGCAGGGGCGCGCCGCCGCCTTTTCCATGGTTCCACATTTACTTCAACCCGTCGCACAGCCCCGCGAAAAACAGCGACGTACTCACCGCGCCCGCGTCCGGCGTTCCAATGGTCTGCTCCTTATAGCTTCTGGCCCGGCCGAATTTGGAAACGTACTGTTCGCTCTCCTTCGCGCCCCTGGCCGCGGCCTCCTTCGCCGCCTCCAGAATCGCCAGGCAGTCGCCCTCCGCCGCCTCGGCCGCCGCCACCGCGGGGATCAGCGCATCCATCATGGTCTTGTCGCCCACCTTGGCATTGGTGATGTCCTCCATGGCGGACTGGCACTCCGTGAACATTTCCTTTAATAATCCCTCGCCGATGGCACCGCCGCCGCTCAAGGGCCCGGACAGGCCGCCGATCAGCGTGCCGTACAGGGGGCCTGCGCTGCCGCCTCCGATCTCCATGGTACTGTCCCCCAGGTCCTCCAAAAATTCCTCGATGTCGTCGTCCTCCCAGGCCGCCAGCTTCTTCTCGATCAGGGACGCGATCTTGCCGATGGTCACCCCGTGATCCCCGTCGCCGAAGCGGGAGTCAATCTCGCTGAGATAATCCTTGTTCTCCTGCCAGATTTCCGCCACCTTGTGGAACATTTTTTCAATTTCCGGCTTCGAAAGTAACATATGTAACCTCCTTTCATGTGCTCTCCGCCTTTTTCCATAGCACAAGCGTACCATTTGCACACGTAAATGTCAATAAATCCAATGGTTTTTCTTATATTTTTACCGATATGCACAAAAAAATGCGCATGGCAGCATTCCGCCGCCCGCGCATTTTGGTTACATATGTAACTTTAGACCTCCATAGCCGCCTGCATCACGTGCTCCGGCGCGATCACATGGTTGATATACCCGGTGCGCAGCGCGCCCCTCAGCGCCCGCCCCTTGGTGTTGGCGGAACAGATTCCCACCACATGCCGGACCCGGCCCAGCAGCTCCAGCGGAATCTGCACGGCAAAGTCCATGTCGGAGTGAATCACCCGCCCTTCCACGTCCACAAAATAATTCAGGATTCTCCCAACCGCCTTGCGCCGCACCAACAGGTCCCCGAACCTGGCTTCCGTGGCGAAATCCGGGACGGAGGGAAAATTTCCAATATTCACCAGTGCCACATCCAGCCGTTCCCAGTCATTGTAAACGGTCCGGTAGTTATCCAGCTCCCGGATCAGGCTCAGCTCCTGCTCCGATGACATGCAGGCCGGGGAGTAAAGGAACTCCGGCTTGGCCTGGCTGTGCTCCGCGATCACCCGCACCAGCTCATTGGAGTGGTAATTCTTCAGGCCCACTCCCCCGTTGCCGATCAGCGGGCACACCCGGCTCCCCACCTTAAGCGTCCGGTTCTCCCGCTCCACATAGGCCACAAGGTCCCCGATGATATGTCCCCAGCCCAGCCCCAGGCTGTCCTCCTCCAGACTTTCCAGATAGCAGAGCGCGGTCTGGGAAACAGCCGCGTTGGTGGCGCTGTCGCTGGCTCCGTCCGCCACCGCAACTCCGCCGTACACCCCAAAGGTCCTGCGGACCTGCTCCACTAACGCCTCCTGGTCCCCGGAGCCCTCCGCGGGGTTCTTGATGCGGATCGTCACAATCCCCAGCTTCCTGGCCTCCTCCAGCAGCTTGCTGACCATGGGCCGGGAGATCTGATAGCGGGAAGCGATCTCGCTCTGCGTCTTATCTTCCTCATAATAAAGCCGGGCGATATTCACCAGCCGGCTGATTTTATCATCCTGTTTTCTCATTTGGTATCTGTCCATGCTCCCTGTTTTTGTTATGTACATCATACCCCATCCGGGCCGCAAACACAAGTTTTCTGTGAACCGCAACCGCACAAGCGCCGAATCAGTCCCCGCCTCCCTTGCCACCGCCCCGTCCATGCGCTATACTGTTCTATAATACATACTGTCAAGGAGGTCCGCCCATGGATTCCTGTTTTTCCACCAACTACATCACCGGCCTGGAGGTCCTGCGGGACCAACTGCCCGCCGATTCCTACACGCTTGCAATCCCGGCCCTGCGGAGTCTGGAAAATCTGGACTTTCCCTGCCCCGTAACCTTCTTTACCGGGGAAAATGGCTCAGGCAAGTCCACGCTTCTGGAAGCGGTGGCGGTGGCCTACGGCTTCAACCCCGAAGGAGGTACCAGAAATTTCCAGTTCTCCACCCGGGACACCCACTCGGATTTCAGCTCCGCCCTGCGCCTGCGAAAGGGCGTAAAAAAGCCCCAGGACGGTTTTTTCCTGAGGGCGGAAAGCTTTTACAACGTGGCGAGCAAGGTGGACGACTACGCGGCGGAGAGCATCGGGCGGATCAATTACCTGGATTATTACGGCGGCCGCTCCCTCCACTGCCAGTCCCACGGGGAGAGCTTCCTGGCCCTGATGCAGAACCGTTTCCACGGCAACAGCATCTTCATCCTGGACGAGCCGGAGGCCGCCCTCTCCCCCCAGCGCCAGCTCACCGCCCTCCTGATGATCGGCCGCCTGGCAAAAGAGGGCTCCCAGTTCATCATCGCCACCCACTCCCCCATCCTCTTAGGCCTGCCCGGGGCGCAGATCCTCTGCTTTGACGACGGGGACCTCCACCCCATCACCTACGAGGAGACCGAGGTGTACCAGGTGATGGAAATGTTCATCAACAGCCGGAAAGTTCTGCTGGAAAAGCTGTTTTCCGACTGACCTGCATGGTTAAACCGTGGAATCCGACAATTTCACAACCACAATGTCGTCCATTTTCCGGATGCTGCCCTGGGCCGGCCATGACGGAGCGGACTCCATGTACTCCGTCGCCTGCAGGTACAGCTGCGGGTCCCCGGACACCACCTGCATGTCCATGCCCAAAATGGTGAACAGACGCCCCACTCTGGCCGATACCCCCACCGGCGTGTGGGCCTCCGCCTCAAACATCGAGCGCCCGGCCAATTCTCCCAGCACCGCGGGACCCTTGATTCCGGCGCTTTTCCCTCCGGTAAAGATCACCGCGGTGTCCTGAATCCTGTCCGTGTCCGCTACCCGGCATATGTCCGGATACATTCTGACCGCGGTCAAAACGTCGTTGCGGTACACCTCGTAGGAGGTCTGAAAAAGCTGCGCGGTGGCCATTCCCTGCCTTGCGCCGCAGAACACGCACACCGCCGCGGCAGCGGATACAAGCGCCCGGCCTCCGCTCCGCAAAAATCCTGCCGCCTCCGGCATTTTCTCCGGCAGAACCGTCAGATGCGCCAGAAACAGCGCCGACGTAATCGGGTAAACCAGCTGCGTTCTGACCGGCTGGGCCGATCCCGTCACGATATTGATGTAGAATGGCGAGAGAATCAGCAGCGCCGCCCCCAGCAGGAACCACAAAAAATTGCCGGCGCCATCCTTCTTGTTCCAACCGTACCAGCAGGCCTGAATCAGGCACAGCACCATGGCAGGGGTATAGTATTTCCGGTAAAACACGGACGTGCTCATAAAAATATTTTTCATACTGTCCCGGATCGCCGTTAAACCGGCAGAACCGCCGTCGATCTTCCACCTCACCATGCCCGACACATAGACGGAATCCGTGCCGCTCATGCGCCGCGTTACCCAGACCGCCGCAAGATACAGGGCAATACCCGCCGCAAAAAAACAGACCTGGCACAGCGCGTACCGCAAAGCGGTGGCTGCCTTTCCGTTCAGATACCCCAGAAAGAACGCGGTCAGCACAAGACAGATGTATAACGGCACCATAGCCTGATAGGTTCCGAAGGACCATACCAGCAAAACAAGTCCCAAAATCCCCCAAAACCAGCTCTGCCCGCCGTGGCAGAACCCGTCGCTGCGGCAGAACCGGTCGCTGCAAAATGCCGCCAAAATTGCCGCCAGTATCCCAAAGCTTATCTCAAAGGATTGTAAAACAAACAGATACTGCTCCACAAATACCGGAGCGGTGACGAACAGAATGGGAAACAGCCGGGTAAAGACACGGTAACGGCGGCATTTCCCCGTCCACTCCCGCGCGCAGAACGCAAGCGTGATCCCGCAGCACCACATGGTGCAGGCCATCAGCACATTGGAGATCCAGGGGCTGAGGCGGTGCAGCCCGAAAATGCGGCTTGTGGCAACCATGCCGAACCGGTTGCTTCCCATCCACAGATACCACATGGATTCCGGATTCAGAATCATGATCTCGCTGTCCAGGAAAAAATCGTCGTGGATGACGCGCCCGCCGTACACCAAAAGAATCACAAGCCCCAGCGCCCAGGCAAACCTCCGGTACTCCCGCCAAAATTCGTTCAGTTCCTCTTTCAAACCAGCTCTCATCCTTGTCTCCCCTTTAAATCCGTTTTCGTAATTGTACCATAAACACTAAGTTCGTGAAAGACCTCACTAAGTGTTTCGGCATGTATTCTCACCAGACTCGGAAAGACCTCGTCAAGTGTTCATACGATACCACAAACACGGCCCAAATATCAATTTCAACCTTCTCTCCTCCGGCGGTCCGCAAAAAGCGGCCGGCCCGCGTGCCCCAGGGGCTGCCGCGGACCGGCCGTATTGGTTTTTTAAATCATTTAATTCTCCAGACTTCTCCACTTGAAGTTTGGCACCACGTCGGACCACTTGTCGATCCCGATAATGGACTTGGCAAACTCCGTCGATTCCAACGTACTGTTTTTCTTGTCGATATTTTTAAACACCTCCCAGATTTTGCGGCGTTTGGTGGCCACGATCCGGTTGGGCTGGTTCAAATCGCACTCCCACAGGCCCTGGGCCGTCCCCAGCACCACCTCCGCGGGGCCGTCCACCTGGCGGCTCAGCAGGTACGCGTCGATGTAGGGGTTGCTGTCCACCAGATAATAGGAGTAGGCGAAGGCCGCCGCCTGGATGTAGGGCACGTCGCCCCTGGTCAGGCTCTTGGCCGTGAAGCCCTGCTCGGTCAGGATGATGTGGCGCACGTGCCCCGCCGGGGTCCGCAGGGTCTCCTGGGCGAAATAATCGGTCAGTGTGTTCAGGTTCTTGAAATTAATAATCGGCGAGTTGAAGTCATTGGTCACCAGCCCGGACTGGTCGTCGTCCCAGAACTCCGGTTCCGTCATGGGATAGGGATAGGGGTGGTAGGCCAGCCCCCAGTCGAACTGCCCCTCCACGTTGGCGATGGAGTTGAAGGAGTCCACAATATTCTTGCCGCCGTATTTCAGTTTGCCGTCGATCTCGTTGTTCCAGTTGTAGTCCAGGGAAATGTACACCCGGTCGCTGGCGCTGGCCGTCTTGATGGCCGTGTAGAATACCCGAAACGCCTTCAGATAGGTCCGCACGTAGTTGGTCAGGTCCATGGGCCCCATGTAGTTCCAGTCCTTCTGATTGTTCACCTCGTTTCCGATCACCCAGTTGGACACCTTGCCGTAGTTGGGGTTGGAGCCGTCGTAGCGCTCCGCCAAAAAGGCGGCGATGGCCCGGGTCTGCTCGTAACCCGCAGGCGTAGCCACGTTGAACATATAGTGGTAGGCGCTGCTCGTCTTTTTGACTCCCGGGTAAACCAGATCCGGCGTGTTGTCGCTCCAGCCGTTTAAGATCACCGCGGTGACGCTGATGCCCTTGTTCGACAGGGCGCTGATGGTCCGGTCGTAATCGGCCATCACCGGCGCGCTGAAATGGTAGATTTTTCCGTCGTACTCGTAGGTGATGCCCTCGCCCAGAATCTGCTGGAACATAATGTCCGTGCCCGCGTGCTTCACGCCCAGGTCCATGGCGTCGTCCAGCATGTCGATCTGGATGCGCAGGCCCTTTTTGGTCAGAGCAGCGTTAAAAGGCTTCTGGTTCGCCGCCACCACCTCGGGATTCGTCACATAGTGGGGCGCGCTGACCTCCACAAACTTCTCGCCGTCGTACACAGCCGCCACGTAGGAATCGTACAGCCGGTCCGGGGAGTTTTTGCTCCAGTTGGCAGGCAGGGTGAAATCGATGGCCTGGCCCACGGACGTCTTCCACAGGTAATCCCGCCGGTCCCCGATTCCGCTCTCGTAGGGCTGCAACTCGAACATGTAAATATTCCCGTCCGTGCCCACCGGGTCCCCGCTACTGCTCCCCGTAATATGGATATTCTGTTTATCAGAAGTGACCGTGCAGGAATTGATCTGTGCGCTCACCTGTATCTCCGGTTTCTCAGGGGCTGCCGTCTCCTCCGCGGCAGTGGTCTCCCCCGCGGCTGCGGTCCCATCCGTCACGTCCGCCCAGGCAGTCACCGTACCTGCGCCGCAGACCGCAGCCGTAAGCAACAGCCCCAACGCAGCGCCAAACATTTTTTTCATCAATATTTTACCTCCGCATCTTAAAACTAGTAACGTTTACATAATACCCCATTTCCGTTCCTGAGACAATAAAGTTTTTATTACGGTATTGTGAATATTCCCATCTGTCCGCCGTGCGCATACACCCCCGCCTCCCGCTCTTCCGTTCCCCTTTCAAGGTCAAAAAACAGGCTGCACCGGCGCCGCTTAGCTCCGGTACAGCCTGTATTCGATTCATATGCTCTGTCCGCCTGTTTAATACAGGTTCATGGCCAAATCTCCGTTCTGCCCCGCGCCGTCCACATATTTCCGCAAAAATTCCTCGCAGTTGCCGCAGGTCACCCGATAGCCGAACCCCTGCTCCAGCAGGCGCTCATCCGCCTGACCTTTGAACATCACGTCCAGCATCCGGTCGCCCACCTGGGGCATATAATGGCTGGTCTCCAGGTAGTTGTCATTGTTGGTGGTAATGTCGTTGATCCCGCTGAAATTATAAAAATCCGTCACCTGTGCCAGCCCGGAAAGGAAATCCCGGTAGCCGTTCTCCACGGCCTTTTCATAAGTCAGGACATGCATGGGATTGGTAAAAATTACCAGTTCAATGTCGTTGGCATCGCACAATTCTTTGAGCTGGCGGATCTCCTCCAGGGCCTGGGGCGTCCGGTTTGCGTACTGTACGGTCCAGTCCGCCTCCGCCTTGCTCCAGTCCGTGTGGGACTCCACGCCGTAGTCCAGAGTCCAGCCCACGTCGTAAATCTTCTGGTCGTAGGCCACCACCCGCGGCTCAAAGTACGTGGTCTTTAAGGATTCCACCGCCATGATGGGCTCCAGGTATTGCAGATAGAACTCCTTTTTCTCCTCCCGCGTCATGGGGTAGGGGCAGCGCAGGCGGTTGTCCTCGTGAATGGCCGGGTCGATCATGTAGGAAATGCTGTCAACTCCCACCAAAACCATTTTCGGCCGGACTCCGTGTTCCAGCATGACCTGTAAATTCTCCAGATGCTCCTTGGGAACGCCCTCGGAGTAGGTCATGTTATAGCAACGGTAGCCCTCGATCCGGTCCGAGTGGATGGAGGACACCCGTGAGGAGCCGAACAGGAAGGCGTCGAACCGGTCCGGGTGGCGGATCACATACTCGGTTTTCAGGAAGTTCTTATTGGGTTCAATGCCGTTGTCCCGGATATTCTCCACATGGAATACGTTGTAGGGGTCTATTGCCACCGGCACCACCACCATGAGCAGAAAAATCCATATAACAAACGGCAGAAGTTTGATCAGAAATCGTTTCATCGTTCGTATCCTCCAAATCAGAACTGGAAGTAAATAAATGCCGACTCCGTAATGGAGCGGTTAAAAATAATGAAGGTCACCAGCCCGAAATAAACGAGATAGCGCACCGCCGCCCTGCGGCTTCCCACCCAGGCGATCACATCCCGCCCGAGGGAGGCGTAGTCGTAGGCCATGAGGATCACCAGGTAGAGCGCCAGCACGGCGGCCCGGCCGATCCAGATGTTCATGTCCACGCAGGCCTGCACCGCGTACAGGTAGGGATCGCCGATGCCATAGAACATGTGGGTCAGCAGGTAAAATGCGTCGTCCAGGGTATTGGCCCGGAAAAACACCCAGGCCAGGCAGACGATGATGAACACGCCGATCACATTCAGCCACCATTTGAGGCCGTGGCGCTCCCCGGTCTCCGGCTTCTTTTTCACCAGCCCCAGGGCCTGCTCTCCTACCTGCAAAACGCCGTGGATTCCGCCCCAGATCACAAAGGTCCAGTTGGCGCCGTGCCACAGGCCGCTGACCAGGAAGGTAGCCACCAGGTTGAAATAGTGCCGGGATTTTTTCACCCGGTTGCCGCCCAGGGGGATGTACACGTAATCCCGAAACCAGGTGGACAGGGAAATGTGCCAGCGGCTCCAGAATTCCTTGATGGACGTGGAGAAATAAGGGCTTTTGAAGTTGGTCATCAGCTTCACGCCGAAGAGATTGGCCGTGCCCTTGGCGATGTCCGAGTATCCGGAAAAATCGCAGTAGATCTGGAAGGCGAAGAACACGGTGGCCACCATCAGGGAAAGGCCTTGGTAGAGATGGATCTGATTGTAAATCCGGTCCACGTACACGGCCAGGTTGTCGGCAACCACCAGCTTTTTAAAGAAGCCCCAGGTCATAAGCTTCATGCCGTAGGCCGCCTGGTCGTAGTCGAATACGTGCTCCTCCCGGATCTGGTGCAGCAGGTTTTTGCTGCGCTCGATGGGTCCGGCCACCAGCTGGGGGAAGAAGGACACGAAGGTGGCGTAAACGCCGAAATGCCGCTCCGCCCGGATCTCGCCGCGGTAGACGTCGATCACGTAGCTGAGGGTCTGGAAGGTGTAAAAGGAGATTCCAACCGGCAGCATCAGCTTCAGCGTCACCGGGTGCATGGGAATGGAGACGGCACGGCAGAGATCGCTGATGGACTGGCTGACGAAGTTGAAGTATTTGAACACGAAGAGAACGCCAAAACAACTCACCAGGGCGGCGGTGAGAATCAGGCGTTTCTGCCGGGGAGCGTCCGTCCGCTCCAGGAGTATGGCGCTGGCGTAGGAAATCACGGTGGTGAACAGGATTAACGCCACGTAGCGCACGTTCCAGCTCATATAGAAGTAATAGCTGGCGGCAAGAAGAAGCCACCAGCGATGCCGGTGGGGAAGCAGCCAGTATAGGGCGAATACGATGGGGAGAAAAATTGCGTAGGATAAGGAGTTGAACAGCACGGTGGGGCCTCCGGGATTTTCTGCCTTGAGGGGGCAGGTTATCGTTTGTATGGGATTTATTATACTACAGGGGGATGGGGAGGGCAAGAAAATGGGGAGGGAAATTTTTTTTGAAGGTGGGGAGGAGGGAGGGGGTTGCGTTCGTGAGAGGCAGGGAGATGGGGAGGCAGGTTCCGGTTTCCGCGGTGGGAGAGTCTAAGGCAGAATGACGCGGAAAGGGGGGCACCGCTCCGAGCTCCGGCGCCGGCCTGATGCCGGCCCCTCCGCCTACGCTTTGTTGCGGGCGTTGAACGCCCTTCACAATCCCCCCTTTCCGCGCCCTTCTGCCTAAGACTCTCCGAACCGCTACAATAGTCACCTGCCTCCCCATCTCCCTGCCTCTCACCCACTACGCGCTTCCTGGCCTGCGTACGATGGTGCTTTTTCCCTTCAGTTTTGTTGGTTAAAAATAAGGAAAGGCCGGAGGGTGGGGGATCCCTCTGGCCTTTCCTGGATGTTTTTGGGTGTGACTTTCAGATTTAGAGGACAAAGTATCTCTTTAAAAGCCCTTCAAATGCCTTTCCATGCCGCGCCTCGTCCTTGGCCATCTCATGTACGGTGTCATGGATTGCATCGAAACCCAGCTTTTTTGCGCGGGCGGCCAGATCGGCTTTTCCGGCGGTGGCGCCGTTCTCGGCGGCTGCGCGTAGGGTCAGATTTTCCTTGGTGGAAGCTGTGACGACCTCGCCCAGAAGCTCCGCGAATTTGGCGGCGTGCTCTGCTTCTTCGAGGGCGGCCTGCTCCCAGTATAGGCCAATCTCAGGGTAACCTTCCCGGAAGGCAACGCGGCTCATAGCCAGGTACATGCCGACCTCGGAGCACTCGCCGGAGAAGTTGGCGCGCAGGTCCTCTAAAATGTCCTCGGGGGCTCCGGACGCTGCGCCCACTATGTGCTCGGCGGGCCAGCTTATGGAGGCTTTCTGCTCTGTGAATTTGTCCGGCCCCGCTTTGCATACTGGGCACTGGTCCGGGGCGCTGTCGCCCTCGTGCACGTATCCGCAGATTTGGCAGATGAAGCGGCGGGTGGTAGTGGCGGTAGAAGCGTTCGGGGCGGCGGAGTTCTTTGCATTTCCGGTATTTTCGGACTGGTTGGAGGAGGGGGACTCTTCTTCCGCTGCAGCGGCCAGGGACGGGTCGCCCAGTTCGCGGCTCTTGTCCTCGTAGCTGGTGTGGAGCAGCTGTTCCGCCAGTTCGCTGAGGGGCTGGCCGTAAAACTCGCGGTAGAGTTCTTTGATTTCTTCGTTTTCATGGCTGGTGCGGACTGCCATGGAGCGGTCGCGGCCGTACAGGCTTTCAATCCGCCTTGCACGCAGAGCGTCGCCCTCAAATTCTTTGTCCTTGGGTTGTCCGCCTCCGCCGATGCAGCCGCCGGGACAGGTCATCACCTCCACGAAGTGGTACTGCTTCCCGCCTTCCTTCATGCGCTGGATGAAGCTGCGGACATTGGCGGTTCCGAAGATGACCGCCACGTTGACGGTGAGATCCCCCACCTGAAGGCTGGCTTCCTTGACCGCTTCCAGGCCGCGGACCGGCTCCAGCTGGTAGAGCACCTGGGGCGCTTTCTCCCCGGTGATGTACTCGTAGGCGGTGCGCAGAGCGGCTTCCATCACGCCTCCGGTATTGCCGAAGATCACGCCCGCGCCGGAGCCTTCGCCCATGAGGCGGTCGTAGGTTCCGTCCTCCAGAGCGGCAAAGTCCACTTCCGCTTCCCGCGCCCATTGGGCCAGCTCTCTGGTGGTGATCACGTAGTCCATGTCGCGCATGTCCTCGATGCCCAGATATTTGCCAGCAGCGCTCATCTCCTCGCGGCGGATCTCATACTTCTTGGCCGTACAGGGCGTCACGGCCACGTTTACGATCTTTCGGGGATCGATGCCCATTTTCTTCGCAAAATAGGTTTTGATCGTGGGGCCCTGCATACCGATGGGGCTCTTGGCGCTGGAGATGTGGTCCAGCATGTCCGGGTAATAAATTTCCGCAAATTTCACCCAGGCCGGGCAGCAGCTGGTGAACTGAGGCAGGGGCTTGCTCCCCTTGGTGACCCGCTCGATCAGCTCGCTGGCTTCCTCCATGATGGTTAAGTCCGCCGCAAAATTGGTGTCCAGCACGTAATCCGCTCCCAGGGCGCGCAGCAGGGATACCATTTTCCCCTGTACAAAAGCGCTGCCCATGCCGAACTCCTCGCCCAGCGCCGCGCGGACCGAGGGAGAGGTTGACATAATCACGATCTTGTCCGGGTCAGCGATCGCGGCCGCCACCTGGCGGTACTCCTTCACCTCGGAAATACTGCCCACGGGACAGACGTTGGCGCACTGGCCGCAGTTGATGCAGACCGCCCGGTCCCCGGTGGCCTTTAAGCTGTAATGGCCCAGAACCCCGATGTAATCCCGGCACATGTCACGGCACTGGCCGCATTTGATGCACTTGTCCTCGTCGCGGAAAATCGATACATTGTCTCTCTCGATGGGTACCCGTACCTCGGGTGATAAGTGTTTGCTCATAGGTTTCTCTTCTCCTTTTATCATTGGTATGGTTCGTTCACGCTTTCTTGATATTAATAATAATTACTATTATTATATTTGTCAAGTAGTTTTTGCACTTGATTCCAGAAAAATTTATTTAATACCAGGAACGTTCCTTCCCACCGACAGCTGTGCCCGCGGCCCACTACATCCAAAAAAAGAAATGCATGTTCCGGCTGACGTTTTAGCCGAATCATGCATTTCAAATGAGTTGACACTGTCTGACCGCCATGGGGTCAACCGTCTACATCATATTCCACCGGCAGATCACTGAACAGCTTTTGGATAAAGGGATCAAACTCCTCTATCCCGCACAGGCTTTCCACCTTTTGAAGATCCATTGTCAATTTGTACAGCAGGGGGAATATCTTTCTGTTAAACCGGCTGTTCCGGGCAATTACGCCAAAGAAAATCAACTGGGCCTCCCCTTTCCCCCATTGAATTGGATGCTTGAGAGTCACAATGGCGAAGCTGGTCCTGTTCCCCGATTCAACGATACAATGTGGCAGCGCTACAATTTTGTTTATTTCAGTGGAGGAGAGCTGCTCTCTGCTTATGATGTCCTGCTTGGTAGTCTCACTTATAATTCCCCGTCCGATCATGCGGTCGCAGATCGTATCCAACAAAATCTCTTTATTATCCGCTTCCATCCGGGGATAAAACAGCTCTTCCGAGAACAGTTTTTTGTATTCTTCGATGTACCGGCAGTCCGACAAATAATCCTTTATCTTTCCGATATCCTGCTCCAGCAGCAGAGGATTTACAATGATCAGAGGCTTACCAAGCCCTTCCGGAACCGGAACCGAGGAAATAATCAGAATCACATCGTCCAGATTCATGTCCCGCAGCTTTTTCAGGGATGTGGTGTAAATCACATTCAAATAGGGAATCCGGCTTTTTAATCTCGCTTTAAGCAATTCCGCCATGCCGTAGCCGCTCTCGCATACCACCAGCACCTTGTAATCATACCGGCATTCCATGCGTTCAATGGAAGCTCCAAAATGGACGGCAATATAGGCCAGGTCGTCTTCGTTCACCTTTAATTTGTACTCATTATGCAGGATATTTCCACAGAGAACTGCATAATTGTACGCTTCAATGTATTGCGTTTTTATAAAGCTGATAAATGGATTCCCCAGCTGGACATTGATGTAAAGGCGGGAATAGGACGTCAGTAAGTGCTGCATAAGTCCTCTTCTGAGAATGTCATCCCGCGAAAAGTCCTGCTGATACACGTCGTAAATCTCATCCAAAAAGCGGTCCACAATCCGCTCGAAAAAGGCTGCGTCGTGCTCTGCCTGATCGGTTTCATGGTGCTCGTAATTGCCCAGCAGATAACAGATATAAACCAGCTCATCCTGATTGATATCGGTCCCGAAGTATTCTTTTATCAGCTCCTGAACCTTTTCCGCCAGTAAACGCGACGAGTTTGAGACATAGATTTTGCTCTCAAACGAGCCGATCGAATTATGGTACAGATTCCGGTTCGCGATCACCAGGATATATTTCACCAGATTTTGCGTTTTGGCCTCGCTCTCCAGATAGTCAAACTCATAAAGCGTTTTAATCGGCGCGCTGTAGAACGACGGGTAGTCCTTACAGCCCTCCGCCAGAGACGACGTGTTCCGCTCCATGTTACTGTCAGAATTGAAAAAAATCCTGATCATATAATTGCGGATATCGATTTCATCGGCAATCAGATAATAGCCGTAATGAGGGCGGTTGCTCAGGAAAATCTTTTCCTTTTCGAGAAGGGCTTTGACCTCTTTTATATATTTATTGACCGTTCCTCTGCTGATAAATGCGTCTCTGGCGATTTCATCCTGGGTGATGTATGGTTTCAGCAAAAGCAGCTGGATAATCTGCAGCACAATGTCGTTGTTGATGGATAACTCCCCGGAAATCCTCGCCTGCTTGTTCACAAAAGAATCGTACGCGCGCCTGTCCGTTATTTCCAAAGAATACCCGTACTGGCTCGATGAAATCAAAGCTCCAAACGGCCGCAGTTCCCCGTCCAGGTCCCATATCTTCCGTTTTACGGTTCGCGCGCTTATCCCTAACGCCTGCGCGATCTCCGCGCTTGTCATGGGCTTTCCGCTGTCGCGCAATAATTTTTGTAATCTGTAATTTAGCTTATCCACTTAAATCCCTTACTTTGTAATGACCTCGTTAAAGCTGAGGTACAGCTCTCCGGCATCGGTAAGCGCCAATATCTTCTTCTTAAACGTTTCATCCACTAACTTTCTTGCGACACATGAGAGCAGGTTGATATGCGTATCGTTCTCCCCCATGGGAACGGCTAACAGTACAATAAAATCCGCCTGGTTATGCTGGGCGTCCCATTCCACGGCGTTCATCGACCTGACAATAAATATTGCCGCTGTTTTAACGCTTGCATTTCTGCAGTGGGGGATTGCAATTCCATCCTCGAAGCAGGTGGACATCTCGTGTTCGCGCTCAAACAGCCCTTCCACGAAGCCGTCCACAGAATCAATTATACCATTTTCCAAGGCAATTTTGCCAACATATTTAAAAAGCGCTTCTTTATTTTCAAATTTCTCCCCTGTAATAATCTGGTTTTTTTCCAATACTGCCATAAACTCTCATATCCCTTTCACTGCCATCCGCAAACGGCATATTCTGTACATACTGTAAACGCGTCAGCCATATACAAGCCCCGCCGACTCCGCCGCCGTCTTAAGGACCTCAATCACCACTTTCGTCTTTTCCAGATTGTAATAACACGCCTCAAAATCTCTGTCTTTGTACATCCGCATAAAACAGTTAAATTCATTGGCCAGGCCATTGACCTGCAGGCGGTCGATTTGCTCGCTTTCATCCCCCGCGCGCTTTTTAAACCGCAGGTTGGGAAACCTGAAACAGTCGTCGTCCACAAACAGCGTACCGTCATACCCTTCCACGGTGCAGCGGTTTTCCGTAAAGCTGTCCTTTGCAATGAGCGATGTGGTAATAAACGTTTTGTACTGCATAATCAACACGCCGCTGCTGTCGCAGCCATTTTCCAACTTATTGGCATAATACCGGATCAAGTCCGGCTTCCCAAATAAAGCGACGATAAAATTGATGGGATAGATCCCCAAATCCTTCAATGCCCCTCCGTCATGTTCCAGCGTAAATACTCCGGGAATATTGCCTTCCCGGACAGCGTTGAACCGGCTGGAATATTGACAATACGAAGTGGTGACATGCTTAATCTCCCCCACCCTGTGCAGGTTCTTTTTCATGGAATCCAACGTCGGGATATACTTTGTGATCGTTGCATCAAAAAGCATCCGCTTATTTGCCTTTGCAACGGCAATCAGCTCCTCCACTTCCTCCTCGCTTGACACAAACGGTTTTTCCACAATGGCGTTTTTACCCTTTTCCAACGCTTTTTTGGCATACTCATAGTGCAGATGATTGGGAAGCGCCACATACACAAATTCAATTTCCCCGTCGTCCAGCAATTTATCGTAGTCCGTATACCGTTTCGGGATTCCGTAAGAGGACGCAAACGATTCCGCATCCTCATCATTTACCGCCAAAACTGCGCAGACTTCCACATCCTCGATTTCATGGATCACCTTCATTAAAATATTTGCGATAAATCCGGTCCCCAGAATTGCCAGTTTAACCATTTACTCCAACCTCGCTTTCAAACGGAAAACGGTATCCCCACTGCCTTCTTGCCTCGTCCATAACTTCCAGAATCGAAATCGTGTAGTCCACCGGGCACACCGTGCACACTTCATTTCCCGCCAGAATATCCGCGGTTACCGCTTCCACCTCGGCATCCAGCTGCCTGGTGGGGAATTCATAGGTTTCCGTTCGTCCGTCCAGATAAGTAACCGTTGCTCGATTGGCCCTTATGAATCCCTCGATACGGATAAACGCATCCTCACAGGCAATAATTCCGATCTTCTCTGTTTTGCTGCGCAGCGCAATCAGCACGGTGGCCAGCTCATCCTCCTGGTTTTTCAGAACATAAGCACTCTTGAGGTCAACGCCCGTATCGCACAGCACGCCTTCCGACTTAACCACCACCGGCTTGCCGGACATGAAATAATTTGCAAAACCGATGGCGTAACAGCCGATATCAAACAATGCCCCACCGCCTAACTCAGGCGAGAAAAACCGGTTGTTCGGATCATACTCCTTACAGCTGCCGCAGGTAACCGTTATAAAGTGCAGCTTTCCGTAAATACCGGACTGAATTTTGTCCTTCATGGCTTTCATGACAGGCTCATAAACGCTGGTCAGACCTTCCGCCAGAATCAAATGATTTTTCCGTGCAATCTCCGCGCATTCTTTTAAATGCGCCGCATTCATTGTGATTGTCTTTTCACAGAGCACATGCTTGCCTCCATTTAAACAATCCTTGATATATTTGTAGTGAGCGCCCGTGGGAACCGCTATGTAAATAACATCCACATCCTTGTCCGCGATCAGTTCCTCATAGCTCCCGTAAGAGCGGGGAACTCCGAACGTCTCCGCATACCGGTCCGCATCTTCCTTGAGTAAGGCGCTAACCGCCAGCAGACGGCATTTCCCGCTTTTGGGAAAGCATTTCGCAAAGCTGTGGGCGATAAACCCGGGACCCAATACGCCCCAATTTACGATTTTCTTCATACGCTATTTCTCCATCCTGATTGTGATAATCTGATTCTTTTTATAAAGTTTCAATGGTTCCAGCTTCTCATCGTTCGTTTCATCCAGCCGGCATTCGTACATAGCCGCTTGCGCTTTTACGTCCACATTTCCGTCTTCCAGCCGGTATAACCGAAGAATCGTGCCGCGGTCCTCCCCTAATTTGTAAATACTCATCTGGGTGTCAGGGTCATCAACAGAAAACGAGGAATATACAGCCGGAAGTTTTTTCTCCATCGCTCCCAAAATAAACTCGTCGAAGCTGCCGCAGAAGCGGATTTCCTGATGGATCTTAAGCGGGGTGAGGTATTCGGCCCCATAACGCGCAACCTGGGGGCCATTGCCCGCAAAGCACAGGGAAAATGTATACTCCATCTCCCCAATCAGCATGTTATCCGGGGTATCCCATTCCTTACCGCTGGCTCTTCCCGGTCTGTCTTCCAGATTGGCCCGCCCCATCTTCGGGAAGCTTCGAAACAGCGTATAGGCAATCGTGTCAAATCCGTCTCCCACGATCTCATACTCTTTTACACTGTCCGCTATCACGCCGACCGCCGTTTTCTCATCCCGCAGATACACGTACGACTGCATAGGTTCGATGCATCTGGGCTTCTCCGTCCAGCCCTCTTCCCTCCAGCATTCCGCCGTTTCCAGACTGGTCGGCCTCTCGATGATTCCAAAGGTCTGATCCGCATAGGAAAAACGGCTCTTGATCCCTATGGGGAACTTCACGCGCAGGCGATGGTCCGTGCCGGGATTTTTGACCTTCACTCTAAAATCACACTGCGGCTTATTGGGTTGGAGCGTCAGCTCCACGCGTATGTTCATCCTCTGATCCATCTGTCCGGCTCTTCTTTGTTCCAGATTCCGTGGAATCATCATTTCCAGCTCATAGCCGGCCGTATTGCCGGTAACCCGGAGATTCCCGGTCTGCGCCCATTCGGAGGTGAGTACCGTATCGCCCGGAACCGATGAATAGTCATAGCTGTCTCCGGCATCCCCCTGATCCTCGAATACCAGCATCCCGGAATACTGCCTGTTGCAGGTTTTATCAAAAATGGACAGGCTTCCGTTCGCCTCAATATCGATTCTGATAGAATCATTTTCCAGCCCGTTCCCGGGCGCGTCCTGGGCTTTCGCCTCCACAACACGATACGTTTCGTAACCCATGGCCGGAGCCGACAGCACTGAGGAGACTTCACATTCATAGATATGATCACAATCCTCCCAGAAATTGTCATAACGCCCGTTTACGCCGTTTGAGAATGCCAACGCCTTTTTTACCCTCTGCGTCGCATCTTCCCGCCGCAGGACACGCACCGGAACCAACCGCCCCTCCGGATCAGCCAGAGAGAATTCTTCATATGGGGACAACAGTTCAAAACGCGCCTCCTCCTCTCTCTCATAGGGCAGATATAGGCGTTTGCGAAACGCCACAGCCCTCATAAATTCGGGCTTTTTTCTTTGTCAAAATAAAACAACTCCTCACAGGTTTATGGTAAAATTGAGATGTCCAGTAACAATCAACCATATCCACCTGAAAGGAGTTGTACCTATATGATACCATACAATCAGCTTTCTTTGGCAGATATTTTTTCATGTTGCCAGGATATTTATGAATCTGACAAACCTGCTTTCCTGTCACTGCTCCAATCCCATATTGACCTTATTGAAATTGTCCCTGCTTCCTTCCGGAAGCGTTTCTATGCATCAACGGGCAGAACCCGCAAATACCCTTTGTTCGCCCTTTTATGGGCCTTAATCATTCAACGTATTTTTTCTATTCCTACTGACTCGTTACTGCTTATTTTCCTTCATTATTCCAGACATCTCAGAGAATTCTGTGGCTTTGACAAAGTCCCCGATGCTTCTAAGATAACCCGCTTCAAACAGGATTTTCTTCCTGAACTCGAAGATGTTTTCTCACGCCTTGTTGACCTCACTGAACCTATCTGTCAGGCGATTGACTCTTCCAAAGCCAGTATGACTATCTTCGATTCTTCTGGTATAGAAGCTTGGGTTACTGAAAACAATCCTAAATACGCAAACCGCATCATTAAACAGCTAAAAGCGTATGCAAAATCCAAAGGCTTTGACGATTCTTATGATCCATATAAAGCTGCCTATGCTTCCATGCCCTCACATTCAGCTGCCAATCCGGAGATCAAACAGCTCTATATCGATGGGCATTTCTGTTACGCCTATAAGATAGGAATTGTTACTAATGGCCTCGGCATTATCCGGCACATTGATTTCTACAACAAAGCTTTCTTTGAGAAGCATCCTGAAATTACCATTTCTAAGAAATCCGATTCGCCTGATGAGGACAAATCTGTCCATGACGCAAGGCTCTTGATTCCTACTCTTCAGGACTTTTTCGCTACACATCCTCTGATCCGGCCTGACACCTTCCTTGGTGACTCCGCCTTTGATTCGGTCCGCCTGTACAAGGAACTTCTTTCCGGGGATACCTTTGGTAATGGCAGGCACTTCAAGAAAGCCTATATTCCTTTGAACTCCAGGGCACATCTTGAAAACCTTGACTATACCATTGATGAAAACGGGATTCCCTGTTGTCCAAAGGATCCCTCTCTTCCAATGAAATACGAAGGAACCTGTAAGCTTAAAAGCGGCGTCACACGATACAAATTCGTCTGTCCCAAAGTTGTTTGGATAAAAGATCCTTCTTCTGGAAACTATCACCGGCTCTGTAAATGTGACAACCCATGTACCACGTCTTCCTGTGGCAGAATGATTTACATTTATCCAGAGAAAAATCTTCGTGCCTATCCAGGTATTCTGCGAGGGACTGACGAATGGAATAAGGTCTACAAAACCAGAACCTATGTGGAGCGGTCTATCAATCACTTAAAAGACTGCTTCTGTCTGGCCGGACGTAAAACCCAAAATGAGAAAACACTTCATGCCGACCTAATCCTCGCAGGCATTACACAATTAATCGGTGTGGTTCTCGCAGATAAGATTCATAAGCATGAATGCATACGGACGTTAAAATCTTTAATTGCATAGGACTTACCAACTCCATAAAACGTATGGCTTATGAATGTGCGCCATTATCCGAATACATCCCACTTATTCAGGTCCTCCTGCTTCGCAAAGTGGCTTCCTTATTTGGAATCAGGATTGAATACCTGTTTCGCAATCAACTAATAGGGCAGATAGTTGTAAACCTGGAGCGAAAACGGTTCCTGGGGGATCTGATTTGCAATCAGACGGTGCGTCAGATTCTCATATTCCGTCAGAGAATCCATAACTTCCGAAAACCGCTGCATGATCTGGCGGTTGACCGGATCACTGTTGCAGCAGCCGATAGAATCATGCGCCGCGTTTTTCATCATTTCCTTCCAGAGACCCGTCATAAAAATCCGCTCATCCCGGCCGGTCAGCTCATAATAAATCGCCTGCAGCGGTTCCGCACTCCGTATCAGTTGATTCTCGCACCTGGAGTTCGCCCGTTTAATATCTGCCCTCGAAGAATAAATCGACTTATGCACCCGGCTGGTTTCCCCGCAGGTCAACTCGCCGGTGTAGCGTGGAAGCGTGTGTCTCTCTTTGATTCGGTCAAACACCTCCTCCACACGTCCGATCTGAACCGCAGACTCCAGCTTCTCATTTAATTTTGCTGTTATATTCAGAATATCCCGTCGGACCGGATGTTGGTCGAATCCGTTAAACAGCAGGATTTCTTTGGAAAGAGAACGGCTGTCATAGGCTTCAGCGATTTCCCGCAGCCGCTCTGCATTCTCTTCGGCATCCGGGGACGGGTTGCGGAAATTCATATAGTCCACGCAGTGGTAGGCAAATACCTGAGACCCGTCGTCGCTGCGCCACTCGAATTCCGTAAACGGAATTTGGGAAGTCTCGATCCCTCTTTTAAACAGAACCTTGTCAATGCCAAAGCCCTTATAAATCTGGGGCATCTGGGCGCCCTGACCAAAGCAGTCCACCGCATAGCCAACGTAGAAGCAGCCCCCAAACGCCTTTGCCTCCCTTGTCCCGTATAACAGGTTCCGCACAATGGACTCCCCGTGAATGATCATCTGGTCCGTCTGCGTATACCACGGCCCCGTCACAAGACGTCCTTCCCCGATCAGCCGCCTGACCTGGCCCTCCCGCTCAGGGCGGAAGGCCAGATAATCTTCGATCAGGGATGTCTGCGCGTCAAAGAGAAAATATTTTAAATCATTTGTTTGACATAATTGGTCAATCACTTCGTCCATATCGTGCAGAAGGTACAACGTGGATTTCTGCTGGGTAAAATACCACTCCCGGTCCCAATGCACATGGGGGATTACCGTAAACCTCATGGTTTTAATTCCTTCCTCAGCTCTCAGCTCCATCTTCCGTTAATTCCCGTTTTTTCGCCAGCTGCATTCTTCTGAAACATGTCAGCACGCCCACCACCGCAGCCCCTGCGAACAGGCAGAGTATATATGACAAGGGATTATCCTGCAAAAAGAAACCGAGCACATTTCCGGGGCGACCGATGTAATTATAATTTCCAACCCACACGCTGAGAGCGGCTCCGAAGGCAGACCCGATCACGTTAATCGGAATCATGGCAACCGGATCGTCCAGAACCAGAGGCAGCGCGCCTTCCGTTACATTAAACAGCCCCATGATAAATCCTGAAAATCCCTGGCCGGACAAATCCTCGCCAAATATATTCTTCTTAATGATGAACTTATCAATGGCGACTCCGATTCCAAAGCCCAGCGGCGCGATCATGGCTCCATATGTAAGGGGCACCATATTCCATCCCGTGGCGCCAAGGGAGTAGGCGATTGTAAACGCCGCCTTATTGACCGGACCTCCACAGTCAAACGCCATCATGCCGGAGATCATTGCAGCCAGCGGAAGCTCCCCGTATAATCCAACTGCGTTGATGATATTCTGCATCGTCTGATTGATAAAGCTGCCCAGCGGATTGACGATCCAGAACATCAGCGTAAAAGCGAAGATCGCTCCCACAATGGGGTATGCGCAAAAATTCATGATCGTCCGGTACTGCCTTCCCGGTTTCCACACTTGTTGCAGCCATTTCATGAAAAAGCCCGCCGCAAATCCGATGATAATCGCCCCCACGAACCCGGACGGGCCGATTAACGCCAGATACCCGCCAAAGAATCCGATCGCCAGCGCCTGCCGGTCCGCAATCGAGTAGGCCAGGTAGGCCCCAAATACAGGGTACATAAGATTCTGGCATTGTGGCGCCGCCACCTGCTTGACCCATGCCAAAAATTTAAGGAACATGTTCGCGCTTTCAAGCGCTTCTGCACTGCCGATGTCCCATCCCAGCACAGCCGCCGAAAGAGAGGCTATAGCCCCTGCCAGGGACGCCGCCATCAGAACCGGTATCATGTAACCGATTCCCGTCATCAAATGCTGTTGTATCGCTCTCCAGGTCGTTCGTTTCGTTTCTCCCATCTCCGTTTTCCCCCTATTTCTCAAGATTGCTCAAAATAAACTCTTTTGTGTGGTGCAGGACCGTAGCCATCGTCGTGTGAATGGTTTTTTCCTGATACGCCTCGAACCGTTCCGGCTCCCGCAGCGCAATATCATTTGCCAGGACAATCCAATCCGCTTCCTCCAGGTCCTGCTGCGTCAATTTATCCTCGATCCCGGACGCCCCCTGCGTTTCAATTTTGATACTGTACCCCATTTTCTTCGCCACCTCTGTAAATTTATCAGCGGCCATATAAGTATGGGCCACCCCCACCGGACACGCACATACGCCCACAATCTTACCCTTCATCCTGTTACCTCCCTGATTTTTGTTTTTTAATTTCGTTCACGTTTACACCCATCATCGATTTTGGATTATCTTAAGTATAACGGCACATGGGATTATTTTAAACACGAAAAAAATGCCCTTGGGGTGACATTTTTTTGCCTTAATAAATGACACCGGGCAGTGACTTGAATTCCAAAAAACCGGCCCGCTCACCACACATTTTATCGATCAGTTGGAACAGGTATCTTATCGACAAAATCTGTCTTAATTATAGGTTGCCAACTTCCCTCCCATGTGTTATCCTGTCATTATCTTTACCGGCTCCGCCGGGCGTTCGCCCGCGGCCAGCCGTATCTTTATCCCATTACGGGAATCTGTGGTTCTTGATTCTTTTTCGAAATCATCATTCCACAATCATTTACAACCACACAACGTTTATAGTACAATGAAAGGAGAAATGCACATGGTGTCCGTGCGCATCAATGCCAAATTCAAAGACACTTTATTTCGGATGATTTTCGGCGGGAAAAAGGAATTATTGGACCGCTACAATGCCATTAATCATTCCAACTACCAGAATCCGGACGACCTGATCGTCACAACCATCGGCGATGTCCTGTATATGGGGATGAAAAACGACATTTCGTTTCTCATCGGCCAGTATCTCAACCTCTATGAGGCCCAGAGTTCCTGGAACCCTAACATGCCGCTGCGCGGTTTCTTCTACCTTAGCCGTCTCTATCAGGCTTTTGTGGCGGAACATGAGATGGATCTTTTCTCCAAGCAGCTCTTAAAACTCCCTGCGCCGCAGTTCATCGTCTTTTACAACGGGACGAAAACTCAGCCGGATCAGATGGAGCTGCGGCTTTCCGACGCGTTTCTCCCCTCCGAAAAGACGCCCTGCCTGGAGTGCGTCGCCACGGTATACAATATCAATTACGGCCACAATTCGGATCTGATGGAGAAATGTCACAAGCTGTACGAGTACGCCTACCTGATTAACGCCATCCGCAGCCATCTGAGGCAGAATCTTCCCCTGGAAAATGCGGTGGATCAGGCGGTGAAAGAATGCATCGGGAACAATATATTAAAAGGCTTTTTGTTAAAACATCGTGAGGAGGTGAGGGAAATGATCTTGTCCGAATACAATGAAGAGCTTCACATCAAAAGTGAGAAAAAGATCAGCTTTGAAGAGGGTGCTGCCCAGGGCCAGGAGCGGGTCAATCTCCTGATCGCCCGTCTGGCAGAAGCCGGCAGAACCGAGGACCTCATCCGGTCCGCCACCGACCCGGAATATCAGGAGCAGCTGTTCCGGGAATTTGGGCTTTTCCCCCAGTGCGACTGGTAAGAGCCCGCGGCCCATTACATTCAAATTAAAAATGCTGCCGCACTCATTGATATGAGCTGTGGCAGCACTTCTGACCGCATCTTAATTTTCTTATAGTTCCTGCTCCACCCCAACCTTCGCGCATACATCCTTCAGACAGCACCGCTCACAGTGGGGTTTTGTCCGCGCCGTGCACACATCCCGGCCGTGGAACACCAGGCGGTGGCAGAAGTCATTGCTCTCCTCGCCGGGGATCAGCTTCCACAGGGCCATTTCCACCTTCTTAGGCTCCTTGATTCCGTCCACCAGGCCCATGCGGTTCACCAGGCGGATGCAGTGGGTGTCCGTCACAATGGCGGGCTTGCCGAACACGTCCCCGATGATCAGATTGGCGCTCTTGCGCCCTACCCCCGGAAGCTTCAAAAGGGCGTCGAAATCGTCCGGCACCTTGCCGCCGTACTGGTCCCGGAGAATCTTCATACAGCCGCTTATATCCTTAGCCTTGCTGTGTCCCAGACCGCAGGGCTTCACGATCCGCTCAATCTCCTCTACCGGAGCGTCCGCCAGCGCATTTACATCCGGGTATTCTGCATACAGGTCCTGGACCACCACATTTACACGGGCGTCCGTGCACTGGGCCGCCAGGCGCACGCTGACAAGCAGCTTCCAGGCCTGGTCGTAATCCAGCGTGCAGCCCACGTCCGGATACTCCTTTTTCAACCGGTTTACAATCTCCTTCGCAAGTTTCTCTTTCGTCATCGCCGTCTCCCGCCTTATCTCTTTCGTTTTGCGGCGTTTGGCGCCAATCTGCGCCCGGGCCGCCCGCCAGGCCCGCTCTATTTTATCCTGCCGCCGTTTACAGACCGGCAGCGGGACGTGTCGTTTCATATAGATATCAGTATATTCCCTTGATTATACTTTGTCGTCAACCGCAGGTTGGCGATAAGGGACACCGTTTCCTTATTATACTTTGTCGTCAACCACAGGTTGGCGATAAGGGGCACCGTTTCCTTATTATACTTTGTCGTCAACCGCAGGTTGACGATAAGGGACACCGTTTCCTTATTATACCATAAACTCTAAGTTCGTGGAATACCTCACTAAGTGTTTTAACATTCATTCGCGCCCCAATTTAAAAAGCGGCTGGAATCCCCCCTGCAAAAGAGTTATTCCAACCGCTTTGATCCCGTTCAATCTAAATTTCTCCGGCGTAAAAACGCCCTCACCGCGCGCTCATACCGCTCTGCGTCCTTGTAATAGGCTTCCGCGTGTCCGGCTCCCGGGATCACCAGCAGTTCCTTGGGCGACCGGCAGGCAGCGTACAGCTCGTACGCCATAGAGCAGGGCGCAAAGGCGTCCGCCTCCCCGTGGATGAACAGCACCGGTACCCCGGCCTTTTTCACTTCCTCCCTGGCGTTGCACTCGTCCAGGCCGTACCCCGCGCTCTTGCGGGTCATCCGGTCCGCGATCTGTATCACCGGAAATGCCGGCATGTGGTACTGCTTGTGCAGCACGGAGGAAAATACCTCCCAGGCTGAGGTGAATGCGCAGTCCGAAATCACGGCCTTTACCTGGGGCGGCAAATCCAGGCCGGCGGTCATCAGCGCCGTGGCCCCGCCCATGGAAATGCCGTGGAGCACCAGACGGCAGTCCTGGCCCATACGCCGGATCATTTCCCGGATCCAGAGTACCGCGTCCAGGCGGTCCAGACAGCCGAACCCGAAATAGATGCCCTCGCTCCGCCCGTGAGCCCGCTCGTCCACCACCAGCAGGCGGTACCCCATTTCCAGATAAAACCGGGCTAAGGAAGAGAAATCGGTAAGTCCCTCGCTGGCATAGCTGTGAAAACAGATCACCGCCCGATCGGAGCAGCTGCCCGGGAAATAGGTGGCGTGGAGCAGCAGGTGATCCTCCGATTCGATGAACACATCCTTGTGGGGCTGCCGCTTCACCCACTCCTTGCGCTCCTGAATTTCAGATATGTACCGGCCCCAGTCGGTTCCCGACACGTCCCTGGTCCGCTGGCGGACAGCATTGGTCCGCACCATCGTCCGATGGAAAAAACATCCGGCAAAACCGTATTCCGCCGCCGTACCCGCCGCGGCTGCTCCTGCGATCCATTTCCAATTCCCATGGTCATTCTCCTCTCCCGCCTGTGCGCCGCCCTACAGGAACTTCTGCAGCATCAGCGCTTTTCCGATATCTCCGTCCACCTTAAGCCTGCCCAGGGTAAATGCGGCCACCGGGTCCATTTTCCGGTCCGCCAGTTTGAGAAGCGTATCCGCCGAACAGGTAAATGCAGCGTCCCGGTCGTGATACTCATAGGGCTCCACATAGAGCTCCCCCTCCCTCACCTCCGCGTAAAATGAACCTGCTGCCTCGCCGGTAATGTTGAACTGGAACGCCAAATGCTCCTTCACACCGCTGACATCCGCCTTCCTGAATTCCATCTTCACCTGTTCAAATAATTCCTGAAATGTCATGATCCAATTCCTCCCTGCTTGCCACCGCAACGGTGCGCCAGCTGCCTTGACCGCGTTTTTCGACCATTGGTCGAATAAGTACCAAATCACATTATCACGTTTTCGACCGCCAGTCAAGTGTGGTCTTTTCCCGCGATATCTGTTATACTGGGGCTAGTTTTCAAGGAAAAGGGAGCATTTTTTATGCAAAATCATACCAAACGCGAGATCATCCTGGATGCCATGCAGGAGCTGATGAACGGTTCTTCAGCCCAGGCCATCTCAGTCAGTGATATTGCCCAAAAGGCGGGCATCGGAAAAGGAAGTATTTACTACTATTTTTCTTCAAAAAATGATATCATCGAGGCCGTTATCGAGCGTTCCTATTCCAGGGCCATCGAGAAGGCCCGCGCGCTGGCAGCCTCCGGGGGGATGAATGCCTTCCAGAAACTGGAGATTATTTTCCACGCCTGCCTGGAGTCCTCCTCGGAGTTGAAACGCCAGGAGCAGAGCGCCACCTTCAACGAGATGCAGCAGAGCGCGCTGATTCACCAGCGCTTTATCCGCATCCTGATCTCCCGGCTGAAGCCCATCCTGGCCGATATCATCCGCCAGGGCATCGGCGAGGGCTCCATCTGCTGCGATTATCCGGAGGAAACCGCCCAGATCGTGCTGATCGTGCTCACCGTCACCCTGGACAACCACCTGGCCCCATCCTCGGAAGGGGAAATCCGCCGGCTGCTGGAGGCCTTCGCGGCGATGCAGGAAAAGAGCATGGGCATCGACCCCCATCTGCTGGATTTTCTCACCAGCAGGCCGTAAATCCTGATTTTCGCCAGGTTCTGCGCCGGTTCGATGGACCGTCCAGCAATTTTTCACTATTCAATTCCCACATCTTGTCTTATAATAGCTATAACCCGGCATGCAGGAAGATTTTCCCAGCATGCCCGAATTGCGGAGGATTAAACGGAAATGATTGAGATTTTAAAGCGTATCCTGGTCCGCGCCGTAACGGGACTTTGGCATCTCTTTATCAGCATCCTGGGAATTCTGGGATGGCTTCTGCGCGCGCTTCTAACCCTGCTCACCGTGGGATTAATCTGCGCCGTGATTACTGCCACCGTTCTGTACGTCAAGGTAAAACCGGAGCTGGACCAGTGCCGTGAAATGGCTTATGACAAGCTGGCTCAGATGAGCCGTCAGGATTTTTCCATGCTCTCTGACACCCTGATCTACGATAAGGACGGTAATCAAATCGGCCTGATCAACGCAGGGCACTACGAGTACGTGGACATCGGGCACATCAGCCTGAACCTGCAAAATGCCTACATCGCCCAGGAGGACCGGCGTTTCAAGAGCCACACCGGGGTGGACTGGATCGCCACCTTCCGGGCCGGACTGGCTCTGGTCAAGCACGGCGGAAGGGTGACCCAGGGCGGCAGCACCATCACCCAGCAGGTGATTAAAAACACCTATCTGACCCAGGAGCAGACCTTTACCCGAAAAATTGTGGAGATTCTGCTGGCCCCGGAGATCGAGAAAAAATACTCCAAGGCGGACATCATGGAGTTCTACTGCAACACCAACTTCTACGGCCACCGCTGCTACGGTGTCCAGGCGGCCAGCCGGTATTATTTCGGCAAGGACGCGGAGGATCTGACCGTCTACGAGGCGGCCACCCTGGCGGGCATCAGCAACAGCCCCTCCGCCTACGACCCGGTGGCCCACCCCCAGGCGTCCAGGGAAAAGCGCAACGACGTGTTAAAGAGCATGAATGAGATCGGCGAGCTCTCGGACGAGGACTACCAGGCCGCTATAAACGCGCCCTTCACCATCGTGCAGTCCCAGACTGAGGGCACGGATGAGAATTACCAGAGCAGCTACGCCATCCACTGCGCGGCCCTGGAACTGATGAAGCTGGACCATTTTCCATTCCAGTACACCTATGCGGACAAGGCTGATTACAACGCCTACCTGGAAAAATACCAGGCCGCTTACAGTGAAAAGTCCGATCTGATCCGGGCCGGAGGTTTCAAGATTTACACCTCCTTAGACAGCAGCCTTCAGGCGGAGCTTCAGGCATCCGTGGATGACGGCCTTGCCTCCTACACGGAATTACAGGACAACGGCAAATACGCCCTCCAGGGCGCGGGCGTGATCGTGGACAACCGCACCAACTATGTGGTGGCCATTGTGGGCGGACGCGGCAGCGAGGACCAGTTTAATCGAGCCTATTTGAGCGCCCGTCAGCCGGGAAGCACCATCAAACCCTTAATCGACTACGGCCCGGCCTTTGACACCGGCGAATACTATCCCACCCGGATTGTGGACGACCACAAATGGGAGGACGGCCCCTCCAACAGCGGCGGCAGCTACTACGGACCAGTGACGGTCCGCGAGGCGTTAAACCGCAGCCTGAACACCGTGGCCTGGCAGATTCTGGACGACATCGGGATCAATTACGGCCTGAATTATTTGGGGGAAATGGAGTTTCAAAAGCTCTCCTATGTGGACAATGACGTGCCCTCCCTGAGCATCGGCGGCTTCACCTACGGGGTCCGGGTGGTGGACATGGCCAAGGGCTACAGCACCCTTGCCAACAACGGCATTTACAATGACCGCACCTGCATTGTGCGCATCGAACATGAACACGACGGAAATCTGACAAAGGACATGACTCCGGCCACCAAACAGGTCTACCGGGAGGATTCGGTGTTCATGCTGACGGATATTCTGAAGGGGACCATGACCTCCCCCTACGGCACCGGCCGCGGCCTTTCCCTGGCAAACGACATGCCGGCCGCCGGAAAAACCGGCACCACCAACGCAAGCCGCGACACCTGGTTCTGCGGCTACACCCGCTATTACACCACTGCGGTGTGGGTTGGCTACGAAATCCCCCGGGATATGCCCGGCGTGTACGGCAGCACCTATGCCGGTAAAATCTGGAAAAATATTATGGACAAAATCCACACGGACCTGCCGCCCCTGGATTGGGAGCAGCCGGAGACTGTGGAGCTGCGGGCCGATGAAAAGACAGGCGTGGAGGATTACTTCAGCACCACGGCGCAGCTGCGGGCAGAGCAGAGTCTCCACGACAAGGAACAGCAGAAGCTGACCGACGAGTTGAACACCATGGTAAATGAATTTGAGGCCAAGACCATACAGACCGTGGAAGATACATACGATGTGAAAACGCGTTACAAGAATATCACCACCAAGCTGCCTCTGCTGGACGACGGCGACCTGCGGGCCAGGCTGCTGGAGCGGACCGAGACCAAATATGACGAGTTTGAGACCATTATCTTCGGGATGAGCGACACCATCATCATGTACGAGAAACAGCGGGCGGTGGACGCCGCCAAGGCCCAGGAGCAGGCGGAGAAGGACGCCGAGAAACGGCGGGAAGAGCTGGAGAAGCAGACCCGCAAGAATGAATTCCTGCAAGCACTGGCCGCGGTGGAGGAACTGGAATACCAGAAACCCGACGCCCAGCAGCTGGTGCAGGACGCCATCGGCAAACTGCCCCTTGTGGCGGGCGATCCACAGCAGCAGGAACTTTCCAACCGCCTGGATGCAGCGATCAACCGAATCTCCACCCTGCCTACCGCTCAGGAATGGCAGAAAAAGCTGGACGATGAGGCCGCAAAAAAGGCCGCCGAGGAGAGCCAAGCCCAGCAGGAAGTACAGGCCCAGCAAAAGCGCCTGCAATCCACCTTAAGCCACGAACAGTTCAAGTGGAACAACATGGAATTTTATGGACCGGGAGGCAGAGGAAGCGATGAGGGATGACCGAATAAACAGACAGAAAAACAATAACCCTGAGATCCGCTCCCGGCGCCGCCGCAGGAACGGCGGAGGCGGGAGCGCGGCGTGGAGGGATGAAGGGAAGGTCGCGGGGGATAAGGAGGTCGCCGGGGGAGAGAACGCGATGGCGGTTGACACGGATCAGGTAGGCGCAGGAATAGAGAATGCGCTGCCGGAAAACGGAAACACAGAAGATTCGGCGTTTGAATTGTGTTCCACAGCAAATCCCACAAAGCCTGGCACCGGACATGAACCGGTTTGTGAGGCTGAGACGCAAGACGAGGCGGCGGACGATGAGGCTTTGGGCGTCAATACGCCAGGCGATGAGACTTATGATGGTGATGAAACTCCCGTCGGTTCCCCCTCGTCCCAGCTGCCGGCGGACTACCGCATACCGCCCCGCAAATGGTTTTTGACCTTCATGTATATGAATATACCGGTCATCGGATGGATTTACCTGCTGGTAAAAGCATTTGGCAGGAAAAATACTCAGTTGAAAGATTTCGCACGGGCCTACCTGCTCTACAAACTGGTATTTCTGCTGGTGGCCCTGATCATCCTGGGCCTGGCCGTGTATGTGGGGCTGGGAATTCTGGACGAACTGCTGGCCTACATGGAGATGCTGTAAACTTGAGTCAGGCGGTTCCGGGAACGTTCACTGCCCGCAGCTTTTGCAGCTTACGGCACACAGCAATCTCCTATCGGCAGCGCAGCCGGTCCATTGCATTCAAACAATCGCCGGCGGCCCATTGCATTCAAACAAAAGGACGCCCGCGGGCGCAGTGCATGTTCATTCAATGCCTGCCCCGCGGGCGTCTCTCTGTCTATGTATGGATCACAGCCGCCAATCCACCGCCGGAACCATTTTCCAGTATCCCGCGCCGTCTCCCCGGCCATCCGCTTATTGCTCCAGGCGAATCTTCTCCTCCAGGATCTCCCGCAGCGCGTCCACCGTATCGCCCGGCGTCATACCCTCCTCGTCGATCACGATGTCCGCGTATTTCTCATAATACGGCACCCGCTCATTGTACAGGTCGCGCAGCGTCATACCGTCCTTTAACGCTACGCCGCGGTCCACCACGTTTCCGATGCGTTTTTCCATCTCCTCATAACTCATCTTGAGGTAAACCACCTCGCTGATCTCTTTCAGGTGCTCCATAGCTTCTGCGCCATAAATCACGCTTCCGCCGGGGGCAATTACCGACTTTTTCACGTCCAGCCCGGCGTTTACACGGTTCTCCACCGCCAGGAAGCCGTCCATACCCTCGGTGGAAATAATCTCCTTCAAAAGGCGTCCTTCCTTCTCCTGAATCACAATGTCCACATCCACAAAGGAATAACCCAGCCGCTTGGCCAGCAGCACGCCGATGGTGCTCTTACCCGACGAGGGCATGCCGATCATGGTAATATTTGATTTCATCCTTTTGTCCTCCTGCTCTTTTTCCCTGCGCCGCCGGAAGCGCCTGAGGTTTTTGCTCCCCGGTTTCCGGGTCCGCGCTTTTTCGCCGGCCGCTTCACGGAATAACCGAAGCTGCCCAGGCGTTTTCCCAGCTCAAAATATTCGCCGTGGGAGTAGGTCACCAAGCCCGAGGCATTCAGATTGAATTTCCCCTTGTCGTTCATGTAACGTTCGTCCACCGTCACGCCCATCACCTTGGCAATGAACATATCGTGGCTTCCCAGCTCCTTCACGTCCACCACCCGGCACTCCAGGTTCACCGGGCTTTCCCCGATCCCCGGGGCTTTCACATGCTGGGACGGAAGCGGCGTCAGCTTCATTTCCTTAAATTTATCCACGTCGCGGCCGGACTTCACGCCGCAGTAATCCGTGGCCCGCACCAGGGGCTTGTTCACCAGATTTATTACAAACTCCCCCGTGTCCTTGATGATCTTGTGGGAAAATCGCTCCTTGCGCACGGAAATGGAGACCATGGCCGGGTCCGAACACACCGTGCCCGCCCAGGCCACGGTAATAATATTGGGCGTTTCGCCCTCCCGCCCGCAGCTGACCATCACCACCGGAAGGGGATAGAGCATATTGCCGGGCTTCCATGAAATCTTTCCGGGGGTGGATACCTCGGGCTTACGTTTATTTTGATTGTCCATTTTCAGATGCCTTTCTTTCTAACACAGACGGCTGTCATGACGGCTTCCGCCGTTTGGCTCCTGTCATGAATACGCCTTAAATTCCGTTTAATTGTTCCGTCGTTCTGCCCGCGTTCCCCCTACATCTGCTCCGCCAGCATAAGCTCCGGAATCAACTGCTTCTTGCGGGACACCACGCCCGGCAGGCTGACCACCGGCTCAGATTTCTCCGTCTCCTCATCCTGGTCCAGGTGGAACGCCTTGGCCGCCAGCTGCACCGCGCCCTGGCCCACGCACAGAAGCTCCGTGGACTCCGTCAGGATATTGGTCAGCATGAAAAAGATCATGTTCAGGTTATCCGTCTCGTGGGACCGCTGCATGTACGCCAGCATCCGCGGCTTTAACGCCTTTAACTCGTTCTCGTCCAGGGACGTGATCTGGCCCACCGCAAAGGTCACCTTGCCGGAGGTAAAACGCTTGAAATCCTGGTAAAAGATCTCCTCGTCGCCCTTGTCCTTTAAGTTGCTGCCCGCGGAGAACATCTGCACCGCGTACTTCTCAATGTCCAGACCCGCGATCTGAGCCAGTTCCCTGGCCGCCCGCTCGTCCACGGAAGTACAGGTGGGAGAACGGAACAGTAGCGTATCGGAAATGATGGCGCTGCACAGCAGGCCGGCAATCTTCTGCTCGATCTCCACGCCCGCTTCCCGGTACATCTGATAAATAATGGTGGCCGTGCAGCCCAGCGGCTGGTTACGGAAAAATACCGGCGCCATGGTCTGAACCGTACCCAGACGGTGGTGGTCGATGATCTCCAGAATCTCCGCGCCCTCCACCCCGGCCACGGCCTGGTTCTTCTCATTGTGATCCACCAGAATCACCTGCTTGCCCTTGGCGCCCAGCAGGTTCCGGCGGGAAATCATACCCAGGTAGCAGCCGTTTTTGTCCAGAATCGGGAAATCCCGGTGCCGCTTGCTGGCCATCACCTCTTTGATCTCGTCAATGTAATCGTCGCTGTCAAATGTGATCAGGTGCTCCCTGGTCATGAAATAACTGATGGGCATGCTCTGGTTGATTAGACGTGCCACCGTGTACGTGTCGTAGGTGGTAGCGATCACCGTAGTGCCGCGGTCCTGTGCAATCTTCTTAATGGTCCTGGAAACGCCCGCGCCCTCGCACACGATAATACAGTCCGCGCCCATCTCAATGGCGCACAGCTGGGACTCGTAGCGGTTTCCAAGAATCACCAGATCGTGGGGTTCAATGTAAAACTCCATCAAATCCGGGTTTGCCGCAGCCACCAGCACCTTCCCCCGGTCAAAGTAGGCGTTCTCATCTCCCACGATCAGATCCGCCTCCAGCGTTTCGATGATATTGGAATACTGGGTATTGGCCTTGGACAAAATGCTGCTGTCATAGATGTTCATGTACGTTTTGGTGATGTCGCCCACCGTGATCAGGCCCTCCAGCGCCCCGTCCTCACGAACGGAAGGGATGGTCACCACATTGTTCTCCTGCATGATCTTCCAGGCCATTTTCAGGGAAATGCTGCCCGCCACGCCTTTGGTCTTGCGGATCTCGATGTCCTTTACCTGGGTTCTCACGTCCTCCACCAGCTTGGGCTGCTCCACGCCAAAGTAATCCAGCACAAACTGGGTTTCTCCGTTCACATGTCCGGCCCGGCCCGGAATATACTCGTCGCCGGTCACAAGCCGCTTCAGATTGGCATAACAGATGGCCGAGCAGATCGAATCCGTGTCCGGATTCCGATGACCGATGACCGTCGTCTTTCGTTTCAATTCCTGTCCCATCCTTCTCTCCTTCTATTTCTCTAAATTTTACTTTTCATAATCTGTTTACATAGGGTTCACATTTCGTTCACATTTATTTTTTATACTATTTGTATAGAAACGAAATACAAAAAAATATGTTTAATAGTGAAATTGCACATAGATTTTTCATAATTGCCCCGGTCGAGAAATCGCCGGGGTCTCCTCATGTCTGTGGGATCTTTCATCCTCCGCTCCAGTATACCAAACCGGCGGCATTTTTTCAACCGCCACCAGACAGGACAAACACGGCCGCTTCCCGGCAAACGTGCGGTTTGTTGATGTGCTCATATATTTTGTTCATTGTATACAGTATTTATCTATTCTCCTATGTTATCACAAAAACTGCCGTTGTGGTAAAAAAATTTTCTCACGTTTCCGGGCATTGACATTTTCTGTTCTCAATACTAAACTTAGGGAACAGATGCAGGCGGACGGGGCTGCTCCCGGGAGCCCCGTCCGGAGGAAGAATCCTTATAATATGGAGGGAACGGATGATGAATCAGACACTTAAGAGAGCGGTTATCTCCGCAGTAATATTCGCAGTTGTTTATTTGGGCGCAGGCCTCGTTACCCAAATGCCGGCTTATGACGGACTGGTAAAGACACTGGAGTTCATGTCAGGGATCATTGCAGCCGGATGTTATTGGATCGGATCAAAATAAAACCGCATGAGAGGTAATCCCCATGACTCTGAAAGAACGCGCCCAAAGCTTAAAGCGCGATATTCCCGCCGTATTTCTGGCCCTGAAGGATAAGGACACGCCCATTTCAGCAAAGGTACTGGCCGGTATTACCGTATGCTACGCCCTGTCCCCCGTCGATCTGATACCCGATTTTATTCCGGTTCTCGGGTACCTGGACGATCTGATCCTATTGCCCGCGCTGATCGCGTTGACCGTGAAATTGATTCCGGGAGAGGTCTGGGAGCGAAACCGCGCGCGGTCGGAGCATTTGTGGGAGAATGGGAAGCCGAAAAAATGGTATTTTGCAATCCCAATCTGGCTGATCTGGCTGCTGATTCTGTGGCTGGGCGTTCAGGCAGTCTGCGGGTAAATGCCGCAGGTCCATTTCCGAGTCTAAACATGCCGGATTTATGGCCGCGTTGCCATTTACCCGACACATCCCGGAGCCATGCTCCCTAAACGGCGGATGACCGGTTACCTTCAACCGGTCATCCGCCGTATTTTTCCTGCTAACACGGCACATACACCTCATGTTAATCCATCACCGGCAGACGCTCCCCTTCTCCCAGCCCGGCCAGTACCAACGTCCCTCCCCTCATCGGATCACTCCTTCCATTTTCTATAACGCCATTTTAATGTCCTGCAGGCGAAAAATGCAGGAACAGTCTGTGGAAATTCTGTAAAAATGCAAAAAAAACAGGTTATTTCCATGTTTTCCCTGACTGGAAGAGGATAAACTTATGTTATAAAAGAAAATACTTGACAGAATTAACTGTATCTGGTATTGTTACAGTATGAACTGTATAATTTATAATTACAGATATCCACTTTAGTTTTCAGAAAGGAACCCGCATAGATGACCAGAATTCGCAGCAACCGCTTCAGATCCCGCAGAAAGCGCAGCCATATGAACCGGCTGCAAGCCGCCGCCCTCTCACGAGGCTTCGTACTCTCCCTTGCCGTACTCGTGCCTGTCCTGACCTTCGCGGCGTGGACCGTTTTCGGAAAGGACAGAAGGGAAACCAAACAGCCCTCCGCGTCCGCCGCCTACGCTCCGGACGCCCCGATGGAATCTTCCTCCCTTCCGGCCGCACCCGCCGTCACGGTCCAGGGCGTGGATCTCACCGGCCTGGACCGCAGCGCAGCTGAAAAGAAGCTGACCGAGGCATTTTCCTGGGACGTGTCCGTGGTCTGGGAGAACGACCGCCTGCCCTTCCCGAACCCGCTGGAACCGGAGATCAGGCGGATTTTGGATGAAATTTACGCCGCCGGTCAGTCCTCGGCCGAGAATTACACCTTTGACCTGGAAGCCGTGGAGGGGAGAATCCGGGAAGCGGCGGACGAATTTGCCGGCCATTTCGATCGCTCTCCGGAGAATTCCCAGCTGGTATCCTACGACCGCGAAACCGGCAAGTACCAGTATAGCAAGGAAGTCAGCGGGCTTAAGCTGGACCGGGGTCAGCTGGCTGCCGATGTGTTGGCTGCCGTGAATTCCGGTTCCTACACCGCCTCCATTTCCCCGTCCCTGACCATTATCCCGCCGGAGCGCACCCAGGCTCAGGCCAAGGAACAATACCAGGTGATCGGCACCTTCACCACCAAGACGACCAACAACAAAAACCGCAACCAGAACATCCAACTGGCCGTGGACGCCATTGACGGACGGATTCTGAAGGCCGGAGAGGAATTTTCCTTCAACCTGGCCACCGGAAACCGCACCAGTGAGAAGGGCTATCAGCCGGCCGGAGCCTACAAGAACGGCGTGCTGATTGAGGAGCCGGGCGGCGGCGTCTGCCAGGTCTCCACCACCCTGTACCACGCCATCATCACCTCCGGCTTCATGACCACGGAGCGCAATTCCCACAGCTTCGCCCCCAGCTATGTGGAGCCCGGGCAGGATGCCATGGTCAGCTTCGACGGCTACGCCGGTCCCGATCTGAAATTTGTGAATACCAACACGACCTCCATCGCCCTGCGCGCCAATTTTCAGGACAACCTGCTGAAAATATCCATCGTGGGCCTTCCGGTCCTGGAGGACGGGGTCAAGGTCTCCATCCGCTCCGAGCAGGTAGGCGAAACGCCCGCCCCGGATCAGGTGCTTGAGGAAAATCCCAACCTCCCCTATGGCACCCAGCAGCAGGTGGAAGCCCCTAAACCGGGGGCCAGCTGGAAAAGCTTCCGCGTCGTGACCAAAAACGGCGAGGTGATCCAGGAAACGCCTCTGCACAACAGCAACTACCGCCCCAAAGCCGGTGTGATCCAACAGAATACCACGGTTCCCGGCGAAACAGCGGCGCCAACAGCTCCTGCTGCGCCGGCTGAGACTCCCGCCGGGACTCCCGTTGCGCCGCAGGAGGGGACATCGGTAGAAGCGCCAGATGGGACCCAGGAGGGAGTTCAGGGTGAGTCACCGGATTCGCCCCAGAGCGTGCCGACGGTTGGGGCCCAGGGTGAGCCCCCCAGTGACACGCAAAGCGCCCTCCCAACTGTCACACCGGACCAAACACAGTCCGGGCCGGTGTCCACAACACCAACCAGTCCATAAAATCCGTAAATACCCCAGAAATCACCATTCAAGACAAACATTGAAAAGGAGAATCCACCATGAAAATAAAGAATTTATTGTACGCAGGTCTGATCGCCGTTTTTGCCCTCACCGGCTGCGCCCGGTCAGGCGCCGCCTCTGCCGCTCAGACCTCTGCTTCCCAAACCACGGCTGCGCCCACTGCAAAGTCAAAAAATAAAACTGCGGACAGCCCGGATTCCGGCAGTTCATCGGCCTCCGGCACAGCCGGCAGCGCTACCGGCCAGGCACAAACCGTAACCGCAGCCGCAGATCCCCAGGGAGTCTACCACAAGATTACCGCCGAGGAGGCCAAAACCATGATCGATAACGGCGGAGTAACCATCGTGGATGTCCGCCGTCCGGACGAATACGCCGCCCAGCACATTCCCGGCGCCATCAATGTTCCCAATGAGGATATAAGCTCCGATCCCCCCGCCGCCCTGCCCGATATGGACGCAGTCCTCCTGGTACACTGCCGCACCGGTATCCGAAGCAAAGCAGCCTCCGACAAACTGATTCAAATGGGATACCAGAATGTGTATGACTTCGGCGGGATTGTGGACTGGCCGTATGAGACGGAGTAGGGTCCTGTAAAAATTTTCCAGTCATTAAATAGCTCAACAGACTATACAAAAAGCACCTGGTCCCCACCGCCAATCCAGCGGTCTCTCCCAGGTGCTTTTTTTGCGCCGCGCTTTTACTGCGCTCTTATTCTAATCCTGCTTCTTTTCCCATTCTTAACGCTATTCCTGCTCTGCGTTTTCCTTCTCCGGTTCCTCCCGCAGCCGCCCATAAATCTTCGCCAGCCGCCGGCATTTCCGAATGGTATGCCCATCCAGCTCGTCGTGCAGCATACGCCATCTCCAGTTTTTCCCAAGTGTGGACGGCTCGTTGACCCGCGCCTCGGAGCCCAGGCCCAGATAATCCTGGACCGGAATCACCGCCAGCCGGGCGACGCTGGACAGCGCCAGGCGGATGAAATCCCAATGAATCTTCGCCAGCGGCGTATCCTCGCTTCCCAGATAGGCCATGGAGAACTCCTTATCCTCAATCTCCATGTGCTTATACCAGCCCACCAGGGTGTCGTTGTCATGAGTCCCCGTGTAAACCACACAGTTGCTATTGTAATTGTAGGGCAGGTAATCGCTCTCCTCCTTGGAATTGAAAGCAAATTCCAGTACCTTCATCCCCGGAAATCCGGTATCCGTTAAAAGCTTGCGCACCGACGGCGTCAGGAAACCCAGATCCTCCGCGATAATGGGCAGCTTCTTGCCGAATACCTCCTGCATCCGCCGGAAAATCTCGATGCCCGGTCCGGGCTCCCAGTGGCCGAACTCCGCGGTGGGATCCCCGTACGGGATCGAATAATAGGCGTCAAATCCCCGGAAATGATCCACCCGAACCTGGTCGTAGAGCTTGAAGCTGTACGCCATCCGCTTCATCCACCAGTCATACCCGGTCTGACGATGGTACTCCCAGTTGTAAAGCGGGTTCCCCCACAGCTGTCCCGTGGCGGCAAATGCATCCGGCGGACAGCCGGCCACCGCCACCGGTTCGTTTTTCTCGTCAAACTGGAACAGCTCCGGGTGCGCCCAGCTGTCCGCCCCGTCAAAGGCCACGTAAATAGGGATATCTCCCACCAACCGGATTCCCTGGGAATTGGCGTATCCCTTTAAACGTTCCCACTGCTCCTCAAACTTGATCTGCTGGAACTCATAGAAACCGATGTCATCCGTCAACGCCTGTCGCCACCTGGCCACCGCCTCCGGACGTCGCATGCGGATATCCTCGTCCCACAGATTCCAGCTCTGCTCCCCAAAATGGTTCTTCACCGCCATGTAAAAGCAGTATTCCCGCGTCTCATCCCCGAGAAGCCGGGCCGCCATATCATGAACCATCTCCACCGCAGCGGTATTCTCCGCAGCTCCACGCTCAGCCGCTGCGCCCGCATTTCCCTCGGCCGCCCCGCCGTCCTCGCCCGCCAGCGTCCCCTTAAACCGCTCATAAGCCTTGCGCAGCAGCGGGAAACGCCCCTCGTAGATCTTGTCGTACCAGACCTTGCGCGGGTCCTCCCCGAAATCCACGGCCTCGCATTCTTCCAGCGTCAGCAGCCCTTCCTCCACCAACCGGTCCAGGTCGATGAAATAGGGATTCCCCGCAAAGGCTGAAAAGGGCTGGTAGGGTGAATCCCCGTACCCTGTAGGGCCCAACGGCAGAATCTGCCAGCAGGACTGCCCCGCAGCTTTTAATGTATCCACAAACTCATATGCTTCTTTTGAAAATGCCCCGATCCCGTACCGCGACGGCAGACTGGCGATTGGCAGCAACATTCCGCATTCCCGCATTCTTAATCTCCTCATTCCTCCGGCTTTTCCGCCGGGTGCACCTGCGGGCCTGTGTCCCGCTTGAAATACCGCCTTATTTTACCATATTTATCCCCTGAAAACAACCGTCTTTCGGTAAGCGGCCGGCGCCTGGCCGTATTTGCGCTTGAACAAACGGTTAAAATAAGAAATATTATCAAAACCGCAGCGCTGGGCGATCTCCGTCACCGTGTCCCCGGTGGAAGCGAGAAACCCCGCCGCCATGGCCAGCCGGTAATCGTTCAGATAGTCCACAAAGGAACATCCCATGTGCTGCCGGAAGAACTTCATAAAATGGGATTTACTGTAAAAACACATCCCCGCAGCCTCCTCCACGGTCAACCGGTCTCCGTAGTGGTCCTCGATGTGCCGCAGCAGCGTTTTGATTTTCTCCCGGTATTTTCTGCTCCCCTCAGGCACCGCCTCCCGGTAGCGGGTAAACACCTGGAACAGAAAACCGAACAGCGCCCCCTTCACCGCCAGCTGGTAACCGTAAGGCCGTTCCCCGCACATATGGTCCATCACCTCAATGCAGCGCATAAACTCCCGGTACCCCGGACTCTCCTGCGTAATGTGCACGGGCGCCTGTCCGCCCTCCATCACCAGCGGGAGCAAAAACTGGGAGGTGCACGCCTCGTCCGCCGAGGCCATCAGCATGGTGGGCTGGAAAATGATATTTTCATACTCCATCGCCTCCCCGCCCAGCTGACCGATTCCATGCAGCTGGCCCGGAAAGACCACCACGGTCTCCCCCGCCTTCACCTCATAAGGGATCAGATCCGCGGTCACCGTACCCCTGCCCTTCTTGACTGTAATCAGCTCCATCTCCTCGTGCCAGTGCACCGGCACCTGCCGGAAATCCAGCGGAATTGTGCAGGGATAAATATTGAAGGGAAAATCCCTGCCCGCGTGCTTTTTGATCTCATGATAATACTCTGTACCGGTCATATCCGCCTCCTCTATGATTGTATTGTACAATATTATCCCACCATGCTGCAAGATTTACCGGATAAAACGTATTATACTTAAGGAAACGTATCACCCAAACCCAAAAACGCCGCCGCCCGGGCCTGCAGGCCGCGCACCTTCCCGCCTGTCTCCCCGCCCTTGGCGGCCGCCTCAAAAAAGGAATGATGACTATGACCAACCATTTGAACGACAAAACAAAACTGGAGCAGAAACTCACCGCCGCCTGCGGCAAACCGCTGGCCCAGTGTTCCTCCCACGAAATTTATGCCGGACTTCTCGCCCTGGTTCAGGACCTGGCGGGAGAGCGCCAGTCCCCGGCGGGCAAGAAAAAACTGTACTATATTTCCGCTGAATTTCTCATCGGAAAGCTGCTCTCCAACAATCTGATCAACTTAGGAATCTACGACCAGGTCCGTGAGATTCTGGCCGGCTCCGGCCACAACTTAAGCGCGGTGGAGGAAATGGAGCCCGAGCCATCTCTTGGCAACGGAGGGCTGGGCCGTCTGGCGGCCTGCTTCCTGGACTCCATCGCCACCCTGGGCCTAAACGGGGACGGCGTGGGACTGAACTACCATTTCGGCCTGTTCAAACAGTTCTTCGCGGACAACAAGCAGGAGGAGGAGCCCAATCCCTGGCTGGAAACTCCGTCCTGGCTCACCAAAACCGACAAGACCTACACCATTTCCTACAAAGGTTTTACGCTGACCTCCCGCATGTACGACATTGCGGTGACCGGCTACAACAACCGCACCAACAAGCTCCACCTGTTTGACGTGGAAACGGTGGACGAAACCGTGGTGGAGGACGGCATTTCCTTTGACAAAACGGACATTCAAAAGAACCTGACCCTCTTCCTCTATCCGGACGACAGCGACCGCGCCGGAAGGGTGCTGCGCATTTACCAGCAGTATTTCATGGTGGCCAACGCAGCCCGCCTGATCCTGGAGGAAGCGGCCGCCAAGGGCTGCAACTACTACGACCTGCCCGACTACGCGGTCATCCAGATCAACGACACCCATCCCACCATGGTGATTCCGGAGCTGATCCGCCTGCTCACCTCCGAGCACGGCCTGGAAATGGACGATGCCATCGACGTAGTCCGCCGCACCTGCGCCTACACCAACCACACCATCCTGGCCGAGGCCCTGGAAACCTGGCCCATGGATTTCTTCAAGGAAACCGTACCCCAGCTGATTCCCATTATGGAAATACTGGACGACAAGGTGCGCCGCCGCTGCGAAGATCCTTCCGTGTACATTATCGGAAATGACGACCGGGTCCATATGGCCCACATCGACATTCACTATGGCTTCAGCGTAAATGGCGTGGCCGCGCTGCACACGGAGATTTTAAAAGAAACCGAACTGAACCATTTTTACAAGCTGTACCCGGAGAAATTCAATAATAAGACCAACGGAATTACCTTCCGCCGCTGGCTGCTCCACAGCAATCCCCGCCTGACCGATTACATTGAAAATCTGATCGGAGACGGTTTCAAGGAAAATGCGGACTGCCTGAAAGCGCTGAACGATAGCCGGTTTTTGAAAAACATCAAGGTCCTTCACGGTCTTTTGGCCGTTAAGGATGCCTGCAAGCAGGACCTGGCCATTTACCTGAAGGAAACCCAGGGGATTGAGATCGATGCCAGCTCCATTTTCGACATCCAGGTCAAGAGGCTCCACGAGTACAAGCGCCAACAGCTGAACGCGCTGTACCTGATCCGCAAATACCAGGAGATCAAGGCGGGGCACCGTCCCACCACCAGCATCACGGCCATTTTCGGGGCCAAAGCCGCGCCCGCCTACACCATTGCCAAGGACATTATCCACCTGATCCTCTGCCTGCAGCAGATCATCGACAGCGATCCGGAGGTAAGCCCCTACTTAAAGGTGGTGATGGTGAGCAACTACAACGTGACGCTGGCGGAAAAGCTGATCCCGGCATGCGACATTTCTGAGCAAATCTCCCTGGCCTCCAAGGAAGCCAGCGGCACCGGTAACATGAAATTCATGCTGAACGGAGCCGTTACCCTGGGCACCGACGACGGAGCCAACGTGGAGATCCATGAACTGGTCGGCGACGAGAATATTTACGTCTTTGGGGATTCCAGCGAGACCGTGATCCAGCGCTACAAGGACGGCGATTACTGCGCCAGAGACTACTATGAGAAGGACGAGAACCTGAAAAATGCCGTGGATTTCATTGTGAGCGAAGAAATGCAGGAGGTTGGCGACCCGGAGAACCTGGAGCGCCTGTACAACGAGCTGCTCACCAAGGACTGGTTCATGACCTTCCCGGATTTTGAAGATTACTGCCGCACCAAAGAACAGGCCCTGGCGGACTATGAGAACCGCACCGGCTGGGCCAGAAAAATGCTGGTCAACATCAGCCAGGCCGGCTATTTCTCCTCCGACCGCACCATCGGGGAATATAACCGGGATATCTGGAAGTTGGAATCCTGAGAAATTTTCATGTGGTGGAGGGTGGGCTGACGGGAGCATCGCATTCGGCAATCGCCCACTAGCTGCGCCAGCGGCCCATCACATTCGACAATCCGCCCCAGTGGGCTATATCGGTCATTAAAATCACCCGCAACGGAAGCAAACCGTCGCGGGTGATTTATTTTATATATATTCATAAGGGTATGGGCGGCGCGCCTGTCAGACGCGCTATCGTTCACACCAGCTTTTCCACCACCGAAGCCGTGGACTTTTCATTATACCGGCTGCACCGCTTGAAGTAGCGCCGGTAATACTCTGTATACATCAGATCGATCAAAAACATCTGGCTGATCTCCGCCGAGGTGGAACCGCTCTGGAACGGCCCTTCATTCGCGCCGCTGAGCAAGGTTACATCCGAAAAGGAGGTCAGAGGCGACTTGACGAACCGGGTCACGCAGATCACCGTGGCCCCCGCCTGTTTGGCAAGCTCCGCCACATGGATGGTGTCCTTGGTGGCGCCTGAGTAGGAGAACAGCACCGCCACGTCCTCCGGCCCCATGACCGAGGCCGCCATGGCCTGCATGTGGGTATCCGGCAGGCAGCGCACCTTGGGTTCGATGCGCAGAAACTTATTCATGGCCTTCATCGCCGTCAGCATACTGCCCCCCACGCCGAAAAAGTAAATGGATTGGGCCGCGTTCAGCAGGTCCATTGCTTTGGAAAATTTCTCCTCATCCAGCAGCGAATACGTCTCGCTCAGCGTCTGCACGTTGGCGTTCAACACCTTCTGGGCCACCTGCTCAAAGGTGTCGTTCAACGTCACATTTTTTCCGGCAAACTGGTCCAGCTCGTCCCCGCCCTCATTGAGGCTCAGACTCAGCAGCATCTTAAACTCCTGGTATCCGTTCAGCTCCAGGGTTTTACAGAACCGAAACACGCTGGTGTCCCCCACGCCGCAGCTCTCCGCCAGGTCCGTGATGGACATGAACAGCGCCCTCCTGGGGTTGTCCAGCACGAAATCCGCCACCTTCCGCTCCGTCTTGGTAAATTGATTGTATGCCGACTTGATTCTGGTGATAAAATCTCCCTGCATCTGAAAATCCCCTCTCTGGCGCACTCCGGTCAAGGCCGGTTTTCGCGAACCACAACCCGTTTTATCCATAATAGGAAATTTCACCCCGTTTTGTCAAGATTTCGTAAGTTTTTTCCACATCAATTCTTAAACTTTTTTTCGTATTTAATTCACCCTTTTTATTTATGGATGTGTTATGATAAGTTGGTATTACCAGAATGACAGGAGACAGCATTATGAAAATGATCACCAAGCTGGCCGGAGCGGCTCTCGCCCTCTGTATCGCCGGCTCACAATACATCGGCGGGGCGGCGGAAATACCGCCCGTTGCCGGCCTCTACCAGGCATTTACCACCACCGGTGACAGCCTCTACCATCCATTTGCCGTCGGCCCCGGCGTCATCAACCTCTCCCCGGCCGACTCCCTGGCGGACCGCCAGTGGGCGCTGAGAAACAACGGGCGTATCCGGCGCACCGAATCCCGCCTGAACCTGGACTCCCTGGATCACATGTATGTGCACAAGGACGATGGCGGCGACGTGGACGCCGTGGCACTTCCGCCCGTGGGGCCCGGGAACTACGACAAGATCAACACCGACGCGGTGGAGGGCATAGATATCAATATTCTCCCTGCCTGGGATTTGTACGAAACGGTGGAGACTAAGCGTCCCGTCACCGTAGCCATCATCGATACCGGTATCGACATTACCCATCCGGATCTGAAAAACGCCATCTGGACCAATGAGGACGAAATCCCGGACGATGGCATCGACAATGACGGAAACGGCTATGTGGACGACGTGCATGGCTGGAATTTCTATGACGGAAACAATACGCTCTACACCGGCGCGGACGACACTCATGGAACCCACGCCGCGGGCACCATCAGCGCGGGCAGGGGCGACGGCGGAATGGTCGGCATCACGGACAACCAATATGTAAAAATCATGGTCCTGAAGGCTCTGGGCAGCGACGAAGGAAAAGGTAACACCCAGGCCGTACTGGACGCCATCCGCTACGCGGAAGCCAACGGCGCCTCCATCTGCAACTTAAGCTTTGGCTCCAGCCACTCCGACGAGGCGATTGCCCAGGTAATCCGCGACTCAAAAATGCTCTTTGTGGTGGCCGCCGGAAACGGGGACGACCGGGAGCTGGGCTACAACATCGACACCACGCCGGTCTACCCGGCCAGCCTGCCCTACGACAACGTGCTCACTGTTGCCAACCTGATGTTTGACGGCAATCTGGACGAAAGCTCCAATTACGGCCCTAAAAATGTGGATATCGCCGCTCCCGGCGTGTACATTTTAAGCACCGCCTCCGACCACGGCTACGCCCATATGAGCGGCACCTCCATGGCGGCCCCCATGGTCACCGGCGTGGCGGCCATGGTCTACTCCTCCCGCCCGGACCTGGATCTCATCGGCGTCAAAAACACCCTCCTAAACAGCGCCCGCAAGACGGACAGTCTGGCGGGAAAGGTGTTCAGCGGTGGGATGCTGGACGCCGGGGCGGCGATGGCGTATGGGAGAGGGAATTAATGAAAGTATACGAGCGCCTGGATGACATTGAGGAGGATTACCGGCTTTTTCTGATTGCACAGGAGCGCATTACAAGCGGAGGCCTGGAACGCGCTCTATCCTTTCATGAGGCCATGGAAAACCTTGATATCTCCGAAATCGACCTGAACGAAGCAGAAACGTTTGAAATCGAATGAGTAATCAGCTCAAATCGCTTCCCTAAGCCGCCTATGAGCCGGAAAACGACGAACAGAATATGACCTTTAAAAAGCATTCTGCCTGGCAGAGTGCTTTTTCATTATATGGCCATACCTCTTGCGCTCTTTTTTGCACTAAAAAACCGGCCCCAGGACATCTGTCCCGGAACCGGCTTTTTTAAATTCACATTACACCGGATAAGCCTTACTATTCTTATCCGCCACAGTCTGATCCACCTTAGTCTGCTGCGCCTCTCTATAAATAAAGAAGTCCTTGGCAACCTGCGGGAACAGGGCGTAGCTGAGTACGTCCTCATCCTGCTGCTTCCACTGCGCGCACTCCTTCTCGAACTGGGGCAGCTGGGGCTCGATGAGATCGGCCGGACGGCAGGTGATCGGCGTCTCGTCGCCGATGATCTTCTTCTGTACTTCCGGATTGAAGGGCTTTACGGTCTGGCCGAACTCGCCCAGCATGATCTTCTTGGATTCCTTGGGAACCATCTTGTAGCGCTCGCCCATGATCACGTTCAGCACAGCCTGGGTGCCCACGATCTGGGAGGACGGGGTAACAAGGGGCGGCTCGCCGAAGTCCTTACGAACTCTCGGGATCTCCTCAAGCACCTGACGGTACTTGTCTTCCTGACCGGCTTCCTTTAACTGGTTCACCAGGTTGGACAGCATGCCGCCCGGCACCTGGTACTGCAGGGTCTTGATGTTTACGCCCAGCACCTTGGGATTGAGCAGGCCGCTCTTTAAGGCCTGGTCGCGGACGGGCTGGAAGTGATCAGCGATCTCTGCCAGCAGGGTCTGGTCATAGCCGGTGTCGTAGGGCGTTCCGCGGAAGGTCTCAACCATAACCTCGGTCGCCGGCTGGCTGGTACCCAGAGCCAGCGGAGACATCGCACAGTCGATGATGTCGCAGCCTGCCTCCACTGCCTTTAAGTAGGTCATGGAAGCCACGCCGGAGGTGTAGTGGGTGTGCAGGTCGATGGGAAGGCTGGTGCCCTCCTTCAGAGCCGTCACCAGCTCAGCCGCCGCATAGGGGGTCAGAAGTCCCGCCATGTCTTTGATACACAGGGAGTCAGCGCCCATGTCCTCGATCTCTCTGGCGATGTTCTTCCAGTAGTCCAGGGTGTAGGCGTCGCCCAGGGTGTAGCACAGCGCGATCTGCGCATGGCCCTTCTCCTTGTTGGTAGCCTTCACGGCGGTCCGCAGGTTGCGGATATCGTTTAAGCAGTCGAAAATACGGATGATGTCAATGCCGTTGGCGATGGACTTCTGTACGAAGTATTCCACCACGTCGTCCGCGTAATGGTTGTAGCCCAGGATATTCTGGCCGCGGAACAGCATCTGTAACTTGGTGTTCTTAAATCCGGCTCTCAGCTTTCTCAGACGCTCCCAGGGATCTTCCTTCAGGAAACGAAGGCAAGAATCAAAGGTTGCTCCGCCCCAGCACTCTACTGCGTAGTAGCCGACCTGATCCATTTTATCCACAATGGGCAGCATCTGGTCCGTAGACATTCTGGTTGCGAGCAAAGACTGATGGGCGTCACGCAGGACGGTTTCCACAATCTTTACCGGCTTTTTCTCTATCTCTGCCATAGTTTATAATCCTCCTAAAATTTCAGTGAAATGTGGTCACGTTAAACTCCAAAGATCGCCATAAATGTACCGGCGGCCACAGCCGTGCCGATTACGCCGGCCACGTTGGGGCCCATGGCATGCATCAGCAGGAAGTTGGTGGGATCCGCCTCCGCGCCTACCTTCTGGGATACGCGGGCCGCCATGGGAACGGCGGATACGCCTGCCGAACCGATCAGCGGGTTGATCTTGCCGCCTGTGATCTTGCACAGCAGCTTGCCAAGAAGCACGCCGCCTGCGGTGCCGAAGATAAAGGCTACCAGGCCCAGGCCGACGATCTTTAAGGTGGTCCAGTTCAGGAACGCCTCCGCGCTGGTGGTCGCACCAACGGAGGTTCCCAGCAGGATCACTACGATATACATCAGAGCGTTGGACGCTGTCTCCGCCAGCTGCTTTACTACGCCGCACTCACGGAACAGGTTGCCCAGCATCAGCATACCTACCAGGGGAGCGGTGGACGGCAGGATCAGACACACCACGATGGTAACGATGATGGGGAATAAAATCTTCTCCAGCTTGGATACCGGACGAAGCTGCTCCATCTTGATCTTGCGCTCTTTTTCAGTGGTCAGAAGCTTCATGACCGGCGGCTGGATGATCGGCACCAGCGCCATGTAGGAGTATGCCGCCACGGCGATGGGGCCCATGATCTGGCTCTGTCCCAGCTTACTGCACAGGAACAGGGAGGTGGGGCCGTCGGCTCCGCCGATGATGGAGATAGCCGCCGCTTCCTTGCCGTTGAATCCCAAAAGGATCGCAAAGAAGTAAGCGGAGTAAATTCCCACCTGGGCGGCGGCGCCCATAAGGAAGCTGATGGGGTTGGCGATCAGGGGACCGAAGTCCGTCATCGCGCCCACGCCCAGGAAAATCAGTGACGGCAGGATACTCCACTCGTCCAGCTGGAAGAAGTACCAGAGGAGTCCGCCGGTTCCGTTGGATGTCTGCTCGGGAGAGTACATAATCTCCGGGTAAATGTTCACCAGCAGCATACCAAAGGAAATTGGGATCAGAAGCAGCGGTTCAAAGCCTTTCTTAATTGCAAGGAATAAGAAAACCAGGGCCACTCCGATCATAGCATAATTGCCTGGCTGCAGATGGAAAAACGCCATCTGGTCCAGGAGGTTGTTCACAATAGTGCCAAAATCCATAATGTTCCCTCCATGTGGATCCACATTGCTGCAAATCCATCCTTATGATTAGTTCAGAGTAGCTAAAACCGCGCCGGATTCAACGGAATCGCCGGTGGATACATTGATGCTGGCAACTGTGCCGTCCTGCGGAGCCACGATGTCGTTCTCCATCTTCATAGCTTCCAGAACCAGGATGGTATCACCCTTCTTAACTGCCTGACCTGCGGACGCCTTAACGCCTACTACCTTGCCGGGCATGGGAGCGGTAACCTTCACCGCGCCTGCTGCGCCTGCCGGAGCCGCTGCGGGAGCGGGGGCCGGAGCTGCCGCCGGAGCCGGAGCCGCCGGGGCCGCCGGAGCTACAGGTGCCGCTGCGGGAGCTGCTGCCACGCCGCTGGCCGCGCCTTCTTCAACCGTTACTGCATATGCTTTTCCATTCACTGTAATTGTATAACTCTTCATGGTTCAATTCCTCCTGAATTGGGTATGATTCTTATTTGATATAAACTAATCGATTATTCAGTTTAATTCTGTTTCCACTTAGAACCGGGAAGCCGGCGGATGGAACGCACCACCAGGCCGTTGGAAGAAGTGCCCTGGTAAGCCGCAATCGCCGCGCTGATCACAGCCACAAGCTCCGCGTCCTCCATCAGGTCCTCCGTCTGCACAGGGGCAGGCGCCGCTGCGGGCGCGGGAGCCGGGGCAGGTGCCGGGGCGGGCGCGGGGGCCGCTTTTGCGTTCTTCTGATTCTCTTCCCATTTATGGATGAACTTAAAGCAGCAGATCAGCAGGCTGATAAATACCAGCACGCTGAACACGGTGCCGATACCCAGGGCCGAATACACGCCGCCGGCCTCCATCTTCTGGGCCGTGGTCTGATTTGCATCGTCGCCGCCAACGGGAAGGATTTCCACCTTCATATCGCTGGTCATGCCGTTGATGTTCATCACATATTTCATTTCGCCTTCGTCAAAGGTAGCGCCCATGGAAACGGTGTAGGTGGTATCCGGAAGCTGCACCACCTTGGCGTTCTCCACATCCAGGCCGTGAATGACGCCGTACTCGCTCTTGGCCTCTCTTATGACCTCCAGCGCCTCCGCAAGGCCGTCATTGCCCTGGGCCTTGTAGAAATCCCGCTGGATCAGCAGGCTCTCCTCATTGGCAATCAGAATGCTGACCGCCTGCTGGAGTACCATCTGCTCCGTATAGGCATCCGCCGCCACGCCCTCGGTGGAAATCTTAGGCGCTTCCGCGGCATTATCCTCAGCGGAGCAGGCCGACAGGCTCATCAGGCAAGCCGCCGTCAACAGCGCTGCCGCCGCTCGTTTCAATAATCCTTTCATATGCCTGTCACCTCTCTTTAAACCGTGCCATGCTTTTTAGACGGACGGTCCTCTCTTTTTGTGAACAGCATCTCAAACGCTGCGATCACACGCTGGCGGGTCTCCCCGGCCTTGATGATATCGTCGATATATCCTCTCCTGGCTGCTGCCAGAGCGCTGGACTGAAGAGCGGCGTACTGGGCGGTTTTCTCATTGATCAGCGCCACGCTGTCCTCAGCCGCCTCGATCTCCTTGGCGTACATGATCTTCACGGCCTCGGCCGGGTCCATCATGCCGATGGCCGCGTTCTCCCAGGCGTACACCACATCTGCGCCGATGGACTTGCTGCCCATGGTCAGATATGCGCTGCCCAGCGCATCCTTCACGATCACGGTCACCTTGGGAACGCTGGCGTTGGCGTAAGCGTAGGTCAGACGGCCCGCAGCCTTGGCGATCAGCTTCTCGGTGCACTTGCTGGCCTTGTAGCCCCTGACGTTCACCAGAGACAGCACGGGGATGTTGAAGGAATCGCAGAAGTTGATGAAGTCCGCAGCCTTGTCGCAGCCCTTCGCAGACAGCACCGGCTCGTACTCCGCGGTTTTCTCTCCGTTCTCGTAAACCTCGCTGCGGTTTGCCACACAGCCGACGGTGGTTCCGTTCAGACGGATAAAACCGGTCACCATAGAGGGGTCATAGTTCTTCTTAACTTCCATGAAGAAGTTGTTGTCGGAAATGATGGACAGCGCCAGCGCGGTATCGCCTGCGCAGCCTGCCAGCTCGCCGCTAATGCGGTTTAAATCGTCCTGGCACTCGCCGTAGGACATGTCGTCCTCATTGTTGGACGGCAAAATGGACACCAACGTGCGGATCTGTCCGAGAATGGAAGCCTCGTCGCCTGTGAAATCCACCAGGCCGGCCTCTGCGCTCTGGAACGCCGCGCTGGAGGTGTCGCACTTGGATGTATAGTTGCCCTTGAGCGCGTTGGGAGCGTTCACAAACAGCTTCGCGGACTTGTCCTCCATGAAGGTGAAATCCGTGATCGCCGCGGACACTGCCATGCCGCCGCCGCAGGTGCCGAAGATCGCGGAAATCTGCGGAATCACTCCGGAAGCCATGGTCTGATTTAAGTACACCTGGCCGAAGCCTGCCAGCGCATCCGTCGCCTCCTGGAGACGAAGTCCCGCGCAGTCGATCAGTCCGATCACCGGAGCGCCCATCTTCATAGCCATGGAATAGATATTGGAAATCTTCTTGGCGTGCATTTCGCCCATGGAACCGCCCAGTACGGAAGCGTCCTGGCTGTACACATACACGAGGCAGCCCTCAATGGTACCATAACCGGTCACCACGCCGTCGGCAGGGGTCTCCTGCTCAGTCATGTTAAAGTCTGTGGTTCTGGCGGTGATGTACGCGCCGACTTCAACAAAACTGTTTTCATCAAGCAGTGCCGCAATCCGGCTGCTTGCTGAAGCTTGTGCTGAATTACTCATATTGCAGTCCTCCATAAAAAAGTATTTTACAACTTAGGCGGCGGCATCTGAAAAGCCGTCGCCTAAAGAATACAAAAATCTTGCCGATTATAATTATATATTCATTCTGTGCAAATATCAAGACATTTAAATCAAAAATGGTGAAGGATTTAACAACTTTTTTCCTTATAACCTATATAGCAAAAAACTTATCGTGTATAACCTGTACAGCTTTTTCCGCGTCCCTGCGCTCCACAAGCACGGATATTTTAATTTCACTGGTGGAGATCATGTTGATGTTGATGCCCGCGTCGTAGAGCGCCTCAAACAGCTTGGCCGCCACACCCGGATTGCCGATGACGCCCGCGCCCACCACGGACACCTTGGCCACGTCCGCATTTGTCTCCAGCACGCGGAACCGGATGCGCTCCTGGTTCTCCCGAAGCAGCTTCTCCGCCATGGCCAGGTCGGACTGGGCCACCGTGAAGCAGATGTCCTTGCCCTCCTCGTGGCCGATGCCCTGGAGAATGATGTCCACGTTGATGTTGTGCTGGGCCAGCAGGGAAAAGACCTTGAAGGACGTGCCGATCTCATTGGGCACCCCCAGAAGCGCGATCCGCGCGATATTTGTGTCCTTTGCCACGCTGCTGATATATGATTTTTCCATTCGTTTTGCAACCTCCTTCACCTTTGTGCCCGGATTTCCCGAAAAGCTGGACAGAACTTCCAGGCTCACATTGTATTTCTTTGCCATTTCCACGGAGCGGTTGTGCAGCACCTGGGCGCCCAGGGTAGCCAGCTCCAGCATTTCATTGTATGTAACCTCGTCCAGCTTCCTGGCGTGGGGCACCAGCCGCGGGTCCGCGGTGTAAACGCCGTCCACGTCGGTGTAAATCTGGCAGAGATCCGCGTGCAGGGACGCAGCCAGGGCCACGGCCGAGGTGTCCGATCCGCCCCGCCCCAGGGTGGTGACGTCGTCGTAGCGGTTGATCCCCTGGAATCCGGTCACAATCACGATCCTGCGGGCGTCCAGTTCCGCCTCGATGCGCTCGGTGTCCACCTTCTTGATCCGGGCGTTCATGGACACGGTGTTGGTCACCATGCCGGCCTGCCACCCGGTGAGGGACACCACCGGGAATCCCAGCGCCTCCACGGCCATGGCGCAGAGGGCCACGGAAATCTGTTCCCCGGTGGACAAAAGCATGTCCATCTCGCGCGTGGACGCGCCGGGATTGATCTCCCTGGCCTTCTCAATCAGTTCGTCGGTGGTGTCGCCCTGAGCGCTCAGCACGGCCACCACCTGGTTTCCCGCCTTATAGGTATCCGTGATAATCTGCGCTACATGGCGCAGGCGGCCGCTATCCGCTACGGATGTGCCGCCAAATTTTTGTACAATCAGGCTCATGAATCAGTTCCTCTCTCTCTGTCTGTATGATCCTTGTCCGGGACACCGCTCTTCTCTCCGGCGGCGCGCCCGGCCTGCAGCTTTTTCAGAAGCATTTCCGCTTCCCTACCCATCTGCAGGTCTTTTCCGTGTTTGGCGGCGTAGGCCAAATGTTTCTTTGCCTCTCCGGTTCGGCCCAGGGCCAGCTCCATCCGCCCCAGGTCAAAGGCCTGCTGCACCCGGGTAAGGGGGGTATCCTTCACCTGCTTTATTTCCCGGCAGGCCCGGTAAGCTCCCTCCAGGCCCTCCTCCTGAAAGGCCCGGCTGATCCGCTCCGTCCGTTCCGCGTGCTGAATCAGCAGGCCTGTGCGGCCACCAGCCACCCCGTTTGCCGCGTAACGCATGTCCTGGAGCGCTTCCCGCAGCGCCTCCGTCTCCATATGGTGGCTATAATAGCTGACCATCACGCCATGGCAGATCAGCTCCTCCACCGGGGTGGGCTCGCAGCGCAGCAGGCGGCTTATCAGCTCCCGCGCCTCCTCCCAACGCCCCATATAACACAGGGCCGTGGCAAAATTGGCCGCCAGTCTCCCGCAGCCTCCCTCCCGAACGCTCTGTTTGGGCATCCGTGCCTTCTGCAGCCTCAGGGCGCTCTCGTACATCAGCCCCGCGTACAGCCGCGGATCGCATCTCTTCTCCATGACCCCCAGAATTCTGTTGCTGCCAACTAAGCCCAGCAAGAATCCCGCCAGCGAAACCCCAAGGGCCAGCAGCATAAGCAAAAAATGGGTTTTCAGATCGACCCCGGTGATAAGCTCGAAGGCCGTAAACACCACAATCAGCCACAGACCGGCCACCTGAAGCATTTTCCCGAAGGCGCCCCAGCGCGTAAAACGGGCCAAATCCTGTGGATCGGCCCGATCCGTATAGAAGGGTTCCAGAAGCTCCCGCACCGGAACCCGAAATGTCTGTTTCAAATCAATCTCCCAACCTTTCTCAAGACCGTAGCCCCGCCTCGTTTAACACGGTGCTAGTAAAAATACTCTTTCAAATCCAGCCCGGTCGCCGCTTCCAGCTCGTCGCCCCACTCCGGCGTATTATAGAACAGGATACAGCCCTGGCCGCCATCGTCCGTAGCCAGCAGACGCTTGGGATTACCCTCCGTCTCAAACACCTGGTTCATGAACTCGATCACTTCACAGTCCAGCCAATCGCCGTAATAAATAGCCTCGAAGGTGTAGGGCGTGCCGTTGTACCGGAAGGACAGCACCTGCGTGCCGGAGTCCTCCTCATAGTTCACGTCGTCGGTGTTCTCCACAATGTCGGTGATCTCAAACTCCCCGCCGCTGATGGCGATCACGCCGTTCAGGAAATCCGTATACATACAGCCCATGTCAAAGACCTCCGTGTCGAAGGCGTACACCTTGTCCGACGTGGGAATCCAGTTCCAGTCGTCGTCATAATCTCCGTATCCCCAGCTGGATAACAGCATGCGATACTCGAACCCCGGGTCGTACTCCAGATAATAGTCGTACATCCCCGCATAGGCCTCGTCGGCTTCCACCATCCTATAGGTGTCCTCTATCTCGTTTACGACCTCGTCGGGCACATAAAGCCCAAATGCGGCGAGGTCCGCCGCCACCTCGTCGGTCGGCCTGCGCGCTCTCAGCGGCTCGGTCTCCGCCCCGGTATCGGCCTCGGTTTCGGCCGCCGCCGTCTCGTTCTCGTTGAAGATGTCAAACGAAGCCACCGGCTTGTCGATACTTTGGCCCGCTTTAATCCCCTGGCTGGTCATGGAGAGGTAAAACAACAGCGCGGTCAGGCAAAGCTTTTTGATCAACATAATTCTTCCCCCTCGGTTTTAATTTAGAAAATGCATGGTTTTCTAAATTATACCATATCCTTTTGCTCCCCGCCACGGTAAACCTTATTTAATGTAAATCCGCGCCCCCGCACCTCGTTGATCTGGCTGATAATCATAAACGCCTCCGGGTCCGCGTCCAGCACCAGCTGGTTAACCTTCGGGAGGTCGCGGCTGGAAATGACCGCCAGAACCATGTCCTGCTCCTTGTGCAGATAACCGGTTTCCATATGGATCAGGGAGGTTCCGCAGTCGACGCGCTCCGCCAGCAGGCGGTTGATGGCCGCGTACTCCCGGCTGATCACCTTCACCTGCATGCGCGCGCCGCCCAGCATCAGGGCCTTGTCCAGCACCAGCGTGTACACCGCGATCAGCAGGATGCCGTAGAGGATGGCGTGAGCGTCGGAATTCATCATCTGTAACCCCAGGATCACACAGTCGCACAGATAGATGGTCATTGAGACATTTACATTTTTTACCTTTTTAAGGATCAGGGCGGGAATGTCCATGCCGCCCGTGGAGGCCCCGGCCCGCATGACGATGCCGATGCCCGCGCCGATCAGGCAGCCGGCGTAAAGCACGGCCACCAGCCGCTCCTCCATCACGATTCCGGTCACCCCGGCCCGTTCCAGAATGCCCAGCAGCAGCGGATAAATCACCGTGCTCATCACCGTGGTCACCGCGAACTGCTTTCCCAGGACCCATGCGCCCAAAAGGAACATGGTAATGTTGAACACCGACACAAAGGCGCTGATGGGAATACCGGCGGTGCGGTTGAAAAACAGCGCCAGTCCCGTGGTTCCACCGGTGATCAGCTGGTTGGGCACGATAAACACCGTCACCGCCAGAGCATACAACAGATTTCCCAACACGATCATTGCCAGCTTTCCGGCTGCGCTTTTCCATTTTTTCTGCATTTCGTTACTCCTTTTTCACTCTACTATAGTAAAATTTCCAATAAAAAAACGGCAGAAGCTCTGCCGTCTGTTCTCTGCATTCAGTTGTCGGTCCATAGGGGCCAAAAGCCCGCGGTTGTCCCTGATCATTTCTTGTCCAGTCCTTTATTCTCGCCGTCCCCGGTTGGAAACCTCCGCCCCGGGTTCACGCTTTATGGTAGCACCGGGGCGGGTGGATGTCAAGCGGAGACTTATAATATAGGATACTAAAAGTAAATCTCAGCCCTGTCAAAATACTGAAAGTCGCTTATTAAATGTTTCTGCGGCTTATCATAGATATCCGTGTAAATAATTTCCATTTTCAGTTTCCCCAGAATCTGCCGCAGCGCCGCCGTCTGTTCAGACGGCTTGTTCTCCAGTTCGATAAGAAAACGTTCCGCTCCCGGCGCAATGGCAATCCCCTTGATCGGCTGTTGATACCGTTTCCATATTCCACGGTTGGACAACTGCTTTTCCTCATCCATGGCCTCAATCGCATTTAACAGTACGTTCCAGGAACCGCCGCCGATACCGGCGGTAAAAATCCGCACATCTGTTATGATTCCAACGCCTACCCCGTCGTTTCTGATCTTAACTGCAACCCGGTGCGGCAGATCCACCAGTTCAAAACTCAGAAGGGGCTTCACGCTGTTTTGGTTGAATTTCCTGCCCCTGCGTTCAATCTGAACCGATACAACAATGGCAGCTGCGGCTGTAAGAAACGACAGCGCGGAAACACCCAGACTCAAAATCCCCTGATGTTCGCCGACCCACGTCAAAATATCGTTCATTTCCTGCATTTCCTTTCTGTATTCCGCCTCGAACCAATCCGGGAATTGATCCCCTATTTGATAAACCGCACAAAATTCCCCTGCCCGATCTTCATCACATCCCCCGTGTACAGCACGCCGCCCAGATCGTCCGCTGCCAGCAGCTCCCCTTCCACGGAGACCTCCCCCTGGCCCAGCAGGTTCAAAAATTCTTTTGCGTCGCGCACCAGACCCATTCCCACCAGGCCCTCGATGGCTCCCTCAACCGTGTCCTTCTCCCAATCCAGCAAAAATTCCTTCATCATCGCGATCTCTCCCTCTCATTTTGTGTTGTTTTTGGCTCTGCAACCGGCATAAGAATTTTTCGCTACTTTTTATAAACAAAAAAGTCCCGCCCCTTTGTTTCCAAAAGGACGAGACCTGATCTCGTGTTACCACCTTTCGTTCACCGCCAGCTCGCGCTGACAGCCTCAGCAGGTACGGCTCCGTGTTGCCTGAAACGATACCCTGACACGCGGTTACGGGGTGTCCCTCCGTCGCAGCCTACTAGGTCCGGAAAATGCCTCCGTTCCGTTGGGTGCGCAGCTCCGAGATGTATTCACAATCCATATCCATGCGCCTCTCATCAACCGGCTGCTTTCTGTATGGCTTCCTGACTGCTACTCTTTCTCTTCATAGCCTTTCTTATGTTCTGATATGCAGATGTCTGTTATTTATAGTTTTTAGCACAAAATGAACCGGATGTCAAGCCTTTCCAAGACTTCCGAACAGAGTCATTTTCTCAATGCATTTTTCCTTGGTCGCCACCAGGCCGTCGGCCAGCAGCGCTCTGGGGGTAAAGCCGTTGCCCGTTAAGTCCCTGCCGTCCTCGATGAATTTCCGGGTGGCTTCGGTGAAGGCGATCTGACACTCGGTGTTTACGTTGACCTTGCAGACGCCCAGGGAAATGGCCTGGCGGACCATGTCGTCCGGTATCCCGGAGCCTCCGTGGAGCACCAGCGGAATGTCCCCCGCCGCCTTCTGGATGGCGGCCAGCACCTCAAAGTTCAGGCCTTTCCAGTCGGCCGGATACTTGCCGTGGATGTTGCCGATGCCCGCCGCCAGCATATCGATGCCAAGCTTCGCGATCTGTCCGCACTCAGCCGGGTCCGCGCACTCGCCCATGGCCACGTGACCGTCCTCCTGGCCGCCGATGCAGCCCACCTCGGCCTCCACGGAAACGCCCTTCTCCCGGCACAGCTCCACGATATGGCGTGTTTTCTCCAGATTTTCCTCAATGGGCAGCTTGGAGCCGTCGAACATCACGGAGCTGAAGCCGCCGTTTAACGCGTCCAATGCCTCCTCGTATTTGCCGTGGTCCACGTGCAGGGCCACCGGAACCGTGATATCCAGATAGGCCATAAAGTCCTCGACCATATCCGTGATCGTCCGGTAACCGCCCATGTACTTGGCCGTGCCGCCGGAGACGCCCAGAATGATGGGGGAATGGGTTTCCTGGGCCGCCAGCAAAAAGGCTCTGACCGACTCCATATTGTTCAGGTTGAAATGGCCCACCGCGTAATGTCCTTCTTTGGCCTTCCGAAGCATTTCCTTCGCATTTACTAATCTCATGATACTACTCTCCTTTATATTTTTTCCACTGCAGGTTTACAGCGTAATTTCTCTTCCTTTCGAAAGTTTCGTAACCAATACCAGGGAAATAATCGTCATCACCGTCAGAATGGTGGAGATGGCGCACGCCTTTCCGTCCGTACCTCTGGACACCATGATGTAAACGCCCAGGTTCAGGGTGATGGTCTTGGAGCTGTACAGGATAATGGACGAGGACAGTTCCGTAATCAGGGTTACCCAGCTCAAAATGGCTCCGGACATGATACCGTTTACCATCATCGGCGTTGTGACCTTCCAGAACGTCTTAAACTTCGACGCGCCCAGGCTGGCCGACGCCTCCTCCACCGTGATGGGGATCTGCTGCAGAATCGCCACGCTGCTGCGGATGGTGTAGGGGATTCTGCGGATACACATGGAAACCACCATGATGGCCGCCGTGCCGGTCAGCACCAGCGGTCCCTTGCTAAAGCCCATGACCAGCGCGATACCGACCACGGAACCGGGGATGATGTAGGGCAGCATGGACAGGGTGTCGATGATGTTGTTCACATGGTTCCTTCTGCGCACCACCAGGTAGGCGATCAGCACGGCTAACAGGATGATTAACACCAGCGCGCTGCCGCAGATGACGATGGTATTTTTCACCGCATCGCCCATGGTCTCAAAAATCTGCCGGTAGCTCATCAGGGAATAACCGGGTTTAAACATGTTGCCCGTCTTGGAGGTGTTACGGAACGAGCAGTAAATCAGGTAAAACTGGGGCAGGAAAGAGACCGCCACCAGGCCGTAAGCGTAAAAATGGGCGAAAAAGCTGAGCACCGGATGGGGCTTCTTGCGCTCGATGGGGTGCAGCGCGTTCATGGTGAAGCTGTAGTGGTTGGACAGCATTTTCTGAATCAGGAACACGATGGCCGTGATAATGATGGCGATCACGCTGACCGCGGCCGCAAAGTTGTGGTTGACCGAGGTCTCGCCCACGTACTGCTTGTAAATCTCCACCGGGAAGGTGCGGTATCCCTCGCCGATCAGAAGGGGCGTGCCGAAATCGGCCAGAGCGCGCATGAATACCATCAGGGCCGCGGCCAGAATGGAGGGCATGCACAGTGGCACCACCACCTTGAAGAACCGCTTGACGCCCCGGCAGCCCATGTTGGAGGAGGCCTCTAACAGGGAGTTGTCGATATTTTTCAGCGCGCCGGACACGTACAGAAATACCAGCGGGAACAGCTTGGTGGCCAGCACCAAAAGAATCCCGTTGAAACCGTAGATGGACGGCATCTCGATCCCCAGGTTCCGGCTGAAAAACTTGGTGATAATGCCGGAACGGCCCAGCAGAAGGATCCAGGAGTACGCGCCGATAAAGGGGGCGGACATGGAGCAGAGAATGATCATGACCTGTAAAAAGTTCCGGCCCTTCAGCTCATACATGTTGTAAAGATAGGCCAGGGGAACGCCCAGGGCCAGGGTCACCACCGTCACGCACACGGCGATCTTAAAGCTGTTTAACAGCGTGGAAAAATAGTAGGTGTCGCTGAAAAACTGCTTGAAATACTGCATCGTGAAGGTGCCCTGTTCATTGTCCAGCACGGACTGCACCAGGATTTTCAGGAGCGGATAGAGCATGAATACAATATACAGAAGAAGGATCCCAAGGCTGATGCCCATCCACATATCGATTTTTTGTTTCTTTTTCATAGACAGTCCCCCTCCTTAACGCATCAGGGACTTGGAACCGTCCTCGGTAAACAGGTTGATCTTTTCCTTCTTGACCTGCAGGCGAATCCGGGAACCCTTATCCAGAATGTCGTCGATCCGGGATTCCTGGATGATTTCCACGCGCTCCCCTGAATCCAGATTCACAAAATAGTGGGTGTTCAGGCCCAGGAAGGTGCTGTATTCCACGGTGGCCCCGATTCCCTCCTGGTCCTCCGGTACGATCTCAAATTCCTCGGGGCGGATGGAAACGGTCAGAGGCGTCTTGTCCTCCACGCCGCGCACCATGCTGTCCATGGTCACGTAGTAGCCGTCCGAAAACGTGATGCCGCGCTGGCCGTCCGCTTTCAGGGAGGCCTCCACCTTGAGCACGTTGGTCCGGCCGATGAAGGTGGCCACAAACAGGTTGGAGGGGCGCTGGTACAGGTTCTTGGGCGTTCCAATCTGCTGAATCACGCCCTGGTTCATGACCGCGATGCGGTCCGACACCGCCATGGCTTCCTCCTGGTCGTGGGTCACGTAGACGGTGGTAATTCCCAGTTTATTCTGTATTTCCTTGATCACCTCGCGCATCTCCACGCGGAGCTTGGCGTCTAAGTTGCTCAGGGGTTCATCCATCAACAGGACGCTTGGCTCGATGGCCAGGGCGCGGGCCAGCGCCACGCGCTGCTGCTGCCCGCCGGAAAGCCGCTCGGGAAGCCGGTCCTGATATTCTTCGATTTTCATCAGACCCAGAAACTTCTGCGTCCGTTCTTCTATCTGATCCTTCGGCAGTTTCCGGTTCTGAAGGCCGAAGGCAACGTTCTTTTTCACGGTCAAATGCGGGAAAATCGCATAGTTCTGGAACACCATGCCGATGTTGCGCTTTTCAGGCGCCAGATCGTTGATCTTCTGGTCGTTGAAGTAAAAGTCTCCGCCCTCAATGGTGTTGAATCCGGCGATCATTCTCAGTAATGTTGTCTTTCCACAACCAGACGGTCCCAGGAGGGTGAAAAACTCACCTTCCTCAATCACAACCGAAAGGTCGGGAATTATGACATTGTTGCCGTATTGTTTCAAAGCGTGACTGATTTTAATTTTCACCTTGTCCATAATTCCCCTATCCCCTCATTCATTTATCGATGGCAGCAGTTTGGATGGCGTGAAAATGGTGAGGTAAGCAGCGTCAAGCCCGCTTGCAGGCGGCTTTCCTCACCATTTTTCACATCAGATGGACATCCGGCACTCCCTGACCGGCCTTTCCGGTCAGAAAGATAAGCCGTATGTACAGTTGCCGTTTATCTCATATCAATCCTATTTTGTTTTCCACAGCTCGATCCAGCGGTTTAAGATATCTTCCTGGTTCTTGGCCAGCCCCTCGGTATCGGCCGCTTTGTAGTTGATGTCGCTGAGATTGGGCAGCCACTCGTTCTCAATGTCTAAGTTTGCGTTGGCCTGTCTGGCGCCGCACTCATTGTAGATGGCCTGGCACTCGTCGCTCTCCAGGAAATCCATGAACAGCTTAGCATTATCCAGATTCTTACAATTCTTGATGATCGCGGAACCGAATGCGATGCTGGTCACGCCTTCTTTGGGGTATACAATGTGCACGCCCTCAGCGCCCTCGGAGAGCATCTGCACGCAGGCCGGCTCATAGGTCATGCCAACGGTGTACTCGCCGTTGTAAACGCCCTTGTAAACCGCGGAGGAACCGTCGGTGATCACCATGTTGTCCATCAGCTTGTCGATGAAGTCCCAGGCCTCTTCGCTGTCGTAGCCGCCGAAATCGGTCAATACACACTGCAGCTGGTTCCACGCGCTGGAGCTGGCGGTGGGATCGCCGTTTGCCACCTGGCCCTTTAAGGCCGGATTCAGCAGATCTTCATAGCCGGTGATGGTGACGCCCGCTTTTTTCTCCAGCTCGTCGTTTACCCACAGGCAGGGAATCTGGGCATCGTGGTAGGTGAGGACGCCGGTGGTATTTTTGAACTCATCGGGCATCTTGTCGTCGTTCTTGCAAACGTAGGTCTCAAACAGGTCGCTGTAGGTCAGGGTGTCGGCGTACACCAGTCCGCCGAACATCACGTCGCCCTGGGGATTGTCGGCCTCCGCCTGGATTCTGGTCTTACACTCTCCGGCTCCGGCCTGGGTGTAGCTGATCTTGATATCCGGGTATTTCTCCTGGAACGCGCCCACAATGGCGTTGTACTGGAGATCGCTGACCGTTGTGTAGATGTTTAAGTCCCCGCTTGCGGCTGCTGCCTCCTCCTGACTCTCGGCCTCGGTGGCTTCCTCCTTGCTCTCGGGAGCCGCGGCCTGCGTCTCGGCCTTGGTCTCGGGCGCTGCGGTGGTGGTGGGATCAGCGGCTTTTCCGCCTCCGCATCCGGTGATCAGTCCCGCCGTCATAACGGCCCCCAGCAGTAATGCTACTTGTTTCCTCATAATCTTAATATCCTCCTTTTCTTTGATTACGTGTTTATCAACAATAGTCCGGCGCAGCCTGCGCGCGGCTATTTGTTACCTGAATGAGTGTAGGAAAATGAACGGCTTCCGGCCGGTTATTCCACGGCGCCGTTCCGCCGGTTCTTCTTGCGGCACCGTCCACGAGCTATTCCACGACGCCGTTCCGGCTGAGAAACGCCTCGGCGGCCGCCCGGTCCGGGATCCCCGCTCTCCCGCCGCGCTTCAGACATTTGAGCGCCGCGGCCGCGCTGGCAAACCTCAGACAGTATTCGGGGTCCGGCCTGGTCAGCCAGCACGCCAGAAACGCCCCGTGAAACGTGTCCCCCGCTCCCGTCGTATCCACCGCCCGTATCTCAAACGCGGGTAAATGCTTCACGCATCCGTCCCTGACATACCAGCAGCCCCGGCTGCCCGCGGTTGAAGCCAAAACCTTCGTCCCCAGCTTTGCCATCACGGCCAGCGCTTCCTCCACGCTGTCCTTGCCGGTCAGACGCCGGGGGTATTTCTCGTTGGCGATCAGAATATCGGCCAGGGAGGCCAGCTCCCAGTTCTTTTCGTTGTCCTCCTGCATGGAACAGGCGTCCAGGGAAACGGTGATTCCCAGCTCCTTTGCCAGCCTGGCCGCCCTCAGCGCGTTTTCATACTGAGTGCCGTCCAGGTGAAGGATCCTGGCCCCCGCCAGCGCGGCGCGGATCTCATCCGTAAAGCGCAGCGCCGGAAGCTGATCCCGGTATGGGAACTTGGTGCGGCTGCCGTTTTCCGGGTTGACCATCACATAGGAAGTGGAACTGCGCCCGCCGGGAATCCTGCGGATCAGCTCTGTCTGCACTCCCTCACGGTGGAATCCATCGAGAATCCTGTCTCCCACCGGATCGTCCCCCAGGTTGGCGATCACGCCCGCCCTGGCCCCCAGCCTGGACGCCGCCACCATGGCGGTAGCCGCCGCTCCCCCGCCCTGGGAATCGTCAATTTCCAGAATATGGGTGGAGCCGTCCTCGGGCGGGTACTGCTCCACCACGCATATATTGTCCTGGCAGCAATGTCCGATGCCCCAAATATCCACAGCCATCGTCCTGCTCCCCCTTAATCCGTCTGGGCGGCGCGCGCCATAACCTGTCTGGCCTTTTCCGCCACCATCTCCGCGCTGAGCCCGTACCGCTTTAACAGTTCCAGCGCATTGCCCGAATGGCCGAAGCGGTCGTTCACCGCCACCATTTCCATGGGAACCGGGCATTTTTTCACCAGCACCTCTGCCACCGCGGAGCCGAGGCCCCCGTAGCAGTTGTGGTTCTCCGCGGTGACAATGGCTCCGGTCTCCCGGGCGGCCTTTGCCACCAGCTCCTCGTCCAGCGGTTTTATGGTATGCATATCGATCACTCTGGCCGATATGCCCTCTTTCTCCAACATCCCGGCCGCCCGCACCGCTTCCTGGACCATCAGCCCCGTGGCGATCAGCGTCACGTCGCGGCCGTCCTTCAGCGTTATCCCTCTGCCGATCTGAAACCGGTAATCCGGGTAGGAATCTGTAATGTTCTCCACCGTGATCCGCCCGGTCCGCATATAGCAGGGGCCCTTGTAATCCACCAGAGCTCTGACCGCCTGCCGGGTTTCATTGGCGTCGCAGGGGCAGATCACCGTCATACCGGGCACCGTGCGCATCAGGCTCAAATCCTCGATGCACTGGTGGGTGCCTCCGTCCTCGCCCGCGGTGAGACCGCCGTGGCTTCCCACAATCGTCACATTTAAGCCCGGATAGGCCACGCTGTTGCGAATCTGGTCGTAGGCCCTTCCGGCCGTAAACATGGCGAAGGAATGGCAGAATACCTTCTTGCCCGCCGCGGCCAGACCGGCGGCGATTCCCACCATATTGGCCTCCGCGATCCCTACGTTGTAAAACCGCTCCGGGTAGAGCTCCTGGAATCTGCAGGACATGGTGCAGCTGGACAGGTCCGCATCCAGAACCATAATTTCTTCGCGGCCGCCGAACTCTCTCAGCGCTTCGCCGTAAGCCGCCCTCGTGGCAATCATCTCTCCCATCACGATTCCTCCAATTCCCTGATTCTCTGATCCAGCTCTCCAAAGGCGGTCCGGTACTCCTCCTCATTCGGCCGGTTGCCGTGCCATTTCACGCCGCCCTCGAAAATGGACACGCCCTTGCCCTTGACCGTGTCCGCAATGACCGCCACGGGTTTTCCCCTGACTGCCATTGCCCGCTCCAGGGCGTCCGCCACCTGCTCCACATCGTTGCCGTCGATGGTCAACACTTCCCACTTAAACGCCTCAAATTTGTCCGCGATGGGGCAGGGCGAATTGACCTCCTCCAGACTTCCGTCTACCTGAAGCTTGTTGTAGTCCACAATAGCGGTCAGATGGTCCAGGCCGTGGTTCCCGGCGAACATAGCCGCCTCCCAGACCTGCCCCTCCTCGATCTCGCCGTCCCCCAAAATCACGTAGGTCCGGTAATCCTTTTTGTCCACCCGGGCAGCCAGGGCCATGCCGATTCCGGCCGAAAGCCCCTGTCCCAGGGAGCCGGTGGACATATCCACCCCCGGCACCTCGTTCATCTCCATATGCCCGGACAGATAGCTGTCGATCTTGCGGAATGTGGAGAGGTCCTCCAACGGGAAAAATCCCCTCATGGCCAGCGCAGCGTAAGCGGCGGGAGTGCAGTGCCCCTTGGACAGGACCAGGCGGTCCCGGTCCGGATTCCTGGGGTCTTTGGGGTCGATCCTCATCTTGTCAAAGTAGAGGACGGACAGAATTTCCGCAATGGAAAATGATCCCCCAATGTGTCCGGAGTTCGCGTCTTTCACCGCCTGCAGGCCGTATTTCCGGATCCTGGCGGCAATCAGCTCCAACTCCCGCTTTTGTTCCTTCTGCATATGTAGCTCCTTCCTCACTCTTATATGGTTTCTCCCTCATCGGTGTTGTGATAACGGTTATATTTCAGCGCAACATTCAGATACAGCAGATTGATAATGGACGTCTGTGCGATCCGGGCCAGGGAATTGTCTCCCCCGTTCAGAAGAGTCTCGGAGGTGGTAAAAAACTTCACGTCCGAACAGTGGGTGATGGCCGAATCCCCGTAGCTGGTGATACAGATCGTCGTAGCGCCCTTGCCGCGGGCGATCCGCAGGGCTTCCACCACCTGGGAGGATTCTCCCGAATGGCTGATTCCAATCGCCACATCGCCCTTATTATATTTCTCCGCCGCTATGATGGACGGCTGGAATTCATTGTAGACGTTGGACGGGATTCCCAGCTTCATGAGCTGGTGCTTCAGGCTGCGGGCCACCGGAACGGAACCTCCCACTCCGTAGATGGAAATGTAGTTGGCGTTGCAGAGCACCTTGGTGGCCTTCTCCACCTCGTCCTCGTCGATCAGGTTCATCGTATCCTGCAGCGCGCGGATCGCGCCCATAAACACGCGCTCCTTCAGCTCATCCATGTACTGGCCGCCGATCCCTCCGTCAAAGCTTCCGGCTGTCTCGTTCTCTCTGGCCACCACGATTTTCAGCTCCTTCAGCCCGGAATACCCCATCTTGTGGCAGACCCGGACCACCGTTGCCTCGCTGACCTGGGCCTCCTTCGCCAGCACGGCGATGGGCTCCTTCTCGATGCCCGCAAAGCTGTTCAGCAGGTATTCCGCAAAGCGGCGCTCCTGGGCGCCCAGGCTCCCGATTACCCCTCTCAGTTTAATCTGCCATGACGGTGTCCTCGGAACATCCATATTGACTCCTCCTCTACGCGTAGTGTATGAAAAGTTTCACATGTGAAATTAATTTCGTCAAAAGCGAAATTACTGAAATTTCTTTTACTGCATCATAACCCAAGGTTTTTGTAATGTCAACAATATTTACAAAAATTAATAATTTCATATGTGAAACTTTGTATATAAATACAAGTAATTTTTACATTTTTTTCTAATTCCTTGGTTTTTGGAGGTTTTTTGGAAGAATATGGTGGAAATGGACGGCTGCTCTGAATGGTCTGTTGGCATGTATGAAAAAATGGCGGTTTGCAGAATACCTGCGGCTTGGGAGGGGGTGTTTTTCATGTGTGGCGGCAGCGCGGAGGAGATTTGCAGAGCGGGGGGATTATGAGTTCCAGAAAACAGAAAAAAGCCCCATCCTTGCGCCGCCGAAAGGATAGAGCCTTTAAAATATGATTGGTGATACATATATGATTTAAAATACATTTGGGTTATTGCTTTACAGACGTGCCATGTTGGTTACGCGCTTTAAGTCGCCGTCGGGCTTCATTTGACCGCCGCGCGCTTATGTCATTCCCGCGCTTCACGTCGCTTCCAGGCTTCACTTGGCCGCTGCGCTCTCACGTCACTCCCGCGCTTCATGTCGCTTCCAGGCTTACGCCCTTCCACTCCCTCAGACCTGCGCCTTCAGCACCGTCTCCCCCGCCTTCTCCAGCGAGCGGGAGGCGTCCAGCCCTTCCACGTCCCCGGTATGCACCAGGTGGAGCGCTCTGGACGGGCAGACCTTCACACAGGCCGGTTCCAGGCCGTGGCGGACCCGCACAGCGCAGCCGTCGCATTTTTGCATGCGGCCCTCCTCGTTGAAGGCCGGTATCCCAAAGGGGCAGGCCATGGCGCAGCTGTGGCAGCCGATACAGGACGTATTATCGTAAATAGTCAGGCCCGTCTCCGCGTCCTTGCGGATGCAGGCGCAGGGGCAGGCCGTGACGCAGGGGGCGTCCGTACAATGCATACACGCGATGGAAATGTGCACGTACTCCGCATTTTCCCCGCAGCCGCGTTTCTCCCAGTCGAACACCGTGCGGAAGGGGCGGATGCCCTTCTCCGTATCAATGTCGTTCTGATCCATGCAGGCGATGGCGCAGGCGCCGCAGGCCGTGCATTTCTTCAAATCCAGATCCAGCATGATTCCCATCTAATTCTCCCCCTTTCTCACCCCGCAGCGTGTGGACCGAAAGCCCGGAAAACCGCAGTAGGGGTCCAGATTGTCCCGATCCATCAGCGAGTTTACATCCGCTTCCCGGTATCCGTGGTACATGTGCACCATGCCGGGAAGCACCCGGGCCGTGGGGTTGGCCTTCACCTCGATGGAACCCACGGCGGTAAAGAGCTGAATTTTATCTCCCTTTTTGATCCCCAGGCGTTCAGCGTCGCAGAGCGCCAAATCCGCCTCAGGCTCCGGCCGCAGGCTTCTCAGCCAGGGCACATCGTGTAACCGGGAGTGCAGCGCGTGGGGAATGCGCGCCCCCGCGCAGAGAATAAACGGGTAATCCGTCTCGTCCGCCTGGTTCAGGGAACAGCGGTAGGTGGGCAGGGAATCCAGCCCCCACTCCGGATGGGCCTGAATCACCAGGGAGTCCAGCTCGAACTTTCCGCTGGGAGTGTCCATACCTCCCTCAATGTAAGCGCCCTCCGCGTACGGCTCCCGCTCCGGCACCAGAACCGGCAGGTCCGCCGCCTTTAACTCCTCCACGGTCACGGACAGGTCACGGATTATGTCCCGCACGCAGTTCTCGTAGCCGCTGCGCAGGAGCGGATCGTCCAAATCCAGATAACCCGCCAGCTCGCAGAGAATGTCCGCGTCGCTTTTGGACTGGCCCAGGGGTGGGATCACCGGTTCCGTGTAGGTGGCGTAACCGCCCGGATAGGTCTTGAACTCCCCCCGCTCAAAGGACGAGCAGGCGGGCAGCACAATGTCCGCGTATTTGGCCGTGTCCGTGAGAAACAGGTCCGCGTCCACAAAGAAGTCCAGCTTTTTTAAGGCCTCCTTCACATACTCCGTGTCCGGGAACATCCGGGCATTCATCCCGCAGGCGAACACCGCCCGGATGGGATAGGGTTTGCCCTCGGTGATCTGCCGGGCAATGTCCATGGCCTGGGCCTCCCGCTCCAGGTGATACCAGAGCGGAAACCGCGGCTTACCCACCGGCTCCTTGCAAGCCTTTGGCCGCTTCTCCTCCACAAATTCCTCCTCGCGGGTCTGAAAGCCCGAGGACTGATGGACGTAGGTGTGCAGGCTGGGCCTCTGACCTCCCACGCGGTCATAGCTGCCGGTCAGGGCCGTCAGGGCCATGATCGCCCGGTAATTCTGCATGCCGTTTTTGTGGTGGGCCAGGGGCGCGCTGGACTCGTTGACGGACAGCGGCCCGTTCTCGTGGATCAAGCGGCAGGCGGCCAGGGCCTGCTCGTAGGGCACGCCGGTCAGCGCTTCCAGATTGTCCGCGTTAAACTGCCGGACGTACTCCGCGAACGCCTCAAAGCCGGAAACGTACCGCTCAATGTAATCCCGGTCGATCCAGCCGTTTTCGATCAGGATGTTGGCCATACCCAGCGCCAGTGCGCCGTCCGTGCCGCCGACGGGCCGCAGGTGGATGTCCGCCAGCTTCTCGGTGGCCGGAGTTTCCCGCGGGTCCACGATAATGAACTTGACGCCCCTCGCCTTGGCCTCATCCGCCCGTTTCCCGTTCAGATACCGGGAATGATAGGGGTTGAAGGCCCAGCCGAGAAACACGCCGCAGTGCTCCATATCCGGCCTGGCCGGCCGGCCCGTGGCCACCTTCCAGGCCATGAGGCCCGAGGTGAAACAGGTGCTGGACTCCGTGGCGTAATTCTCCGTTCCGAAAGAAAATGCCAGCCGATGCAGCCAGGGACGGAACCACTTGGAGTAGCCCCCGAAAAACAGCACGCTGTCCGCGCCGTCCTGGGCCCGGACCGCCAGCAGGCGGTCCGCAATCTCCCGATAGGCTTCCTCCCAGGTGATCTCCTGAAATTCCCCCTCGCCGCGACTGCCCACCCGCTTCAGGGGTGTCAAAATCCGGTCCTTCCGGTAGATATACTCCCGGTTGGACAGCCCTTTGGTGCAGAGCAGCCCGTCGTTCATGGGATGCCCTTCTGTCCCCTCCACCTTTATGATCCTGCCGTCCCTCACATAGGCGTCGACGCCGCAGTGGAACGAGGGGCTGCAGATCGCGCACAATGTCCTCTTAATCTCAATTCCCGTTTCCGGGCACGGAATTTTCGCTCTCAGCAGCTCTTTCCTGGTCTCCATGTACCGCAGCCTCCAATCTCTCAATAAATTCTTCCGTCAGCCCCGCCTTCACCAGCATCCCGATCTGGAACGGGGGAAGCCGGCTCTCCGGCTCCCGGAACAGGCGCAGCATATAGTTCTTGATCATGCCGCTGATCGGGTAACTGTCCAGAATGTTGACTCCCGCGATGCGCCCGTCCCGGCACACGGCTTTCAGATAAAGCCCCTGCTTTAGACTGCCGAATACCAGGGTTTCCCCCTGTATCCGGTTGTCGCCGAACCCGATAAAGTCCATATCCATGAAATGCGTGATGTTGTGCAGAATATTTCCCTCAAACCGTGCATTTCCACCGGCCATATTGATCCCGGCTACCGTTCCCTGGTGGTTGGCGTTGGCCCACAGGCCGATGATCTGGCGCTCTCCGCTCTGGATATTGGTTCCGGCGCAGCAGTCGCCTGCCGCATAGATCCCCTCGGCCGACGTCTCCATCCGCTCGTTGACCAGAATCGCCCGGTTCGTTTCGATCCCGCCGTCCGCCAGGCCGATGTTGGCCCTGGTTCCGATGCAGAGCACCACCAGGTCGGCCTCCAGCCGCTCCCCGTCCGTCATGACGGCAATCTGGCGCGGCCGCCTGGGGGAGGCTGACTCCGGCTCAGGCACTCGGCCGCAGCCCGCGCCCGGCCTCTGCTCCCCCGCGTCCCCGCAGGCCGCATCCGGCCTCTGCTCCGCCTCTCCCGCTTCCAACTCCACACGCTCAATCGTTCGCCCAAATCGCAGGCTCACGCCTTTTTGTTCCACCCGGCGGCCGATTTCCGCCGCAACGTCCTCATAGGCGGCCAGCGGAAACATACAGGACGCAAGGTCCGCCAGCACGGTGCGAATCCCACGCTTTGCCAAAAGCTCCGCTACCTTGATCCCCACCATGGAGGCGCCCACCACCACGGCGCTTTTCACCCGTTTGTCCTCCAACGCCCGGCTCAGCCGCAGGGCGTCCTCATCTGTCCGCATAAAAAAGCAGCGTTCCGGCTCCAGCCCCGGAATCGCCGGGGCGAAGGCCGACGCGCCTGTGGCGATCAGGATTTTATCGTAGCTTCTGACCTCGCCCTTCTCCGTCTCCACCGTTCTCCCCGCCGCGACCGATTTTACCGTATCGCAGATGCAGCGAAAGGAACATGTTTTCTGTATCTCCTCCAGACTGCCGAAGGGAAACATTTCCCGATAGGAAAGCTTACCACCCGCGTAATAGGTGGTAAGCATGGGATTGTATGGCGCAAGACCCGTATTGGTGTACACATCCACAGTTCCCCCGGCGTCCAGCCGGCGGATCGCCATCAGGGCGTGGTAGCCGGCTGTGCCGAATCCAACAATCGCATATGTCCGCATAATTGTCTCCTCTATTTCTTCCCGGCCGCCTTTTCAATCACAACCTTCTCGCGCAGGTTTGCGTAGATCACGCAGAGAACCGCGAACACTGCCAGGCTGATCCAGGTAACCAGATTCAGATCTTTTAAATTCAGCCATCCGGTGACCAGCAGCAGGATCACGGAAATGACAGTGATCACCCGCAGAGCCGTGTTGCCGATCTTAAAGGTGGCGTTTTCGTAGGCCTCCGCCTTTTTCTCCTTCAGCCGATAAGCGGCGCTGACCGGCAGCACGTTGCAGATCACGGTCAGTCCAACGCCCAGGGAGGAGATAAAGGACACGTCCATCCCGGTGACAATCGGCACCGCGCCGATGACAAAAAAGATCAGCAGCAGCTTGTAGGGAACCCCGTGCTTGTTGGTGTCCGCCAGGCTCTCCGGGAACCAGCCCTCCTTGGAAGCCACAAACAGACCCTTGGTGATCCAGGACAGCGTGCCGTTTAAGGTGGTCGCCAGGGCGAACAGCGCTCCGCCGATTACGAAGAACAGATAAACCGACGTGGGGAATATCTCCTTTGCGGAGACCACCAGCGTTTTACCCGCAACCTCCTCAACCGGAAGCACGCCCGCGGCCACCACGCCCATCAGCGCGTAGAACACAGCCACAATACCGGTGGAAAGGAACATGGAACGGGGAATGGTCTTGCCCGGATCCTTGATCTCGCCGCCCAGCTCCGCCACAAACTTGGCGCCGCCCATGGGGAAATAGAGAAGGGCCGAGGCTGTGAAAAAGCTGATCGCGCCGTTGGGCATGATCGCGCCCGGTTCCGTAAACACGGAGAAGTTCACCCGGGGAAGTCCAAAGATAATGTAAACGCACAGCGCCGCCATCAATACCGCCACCATGATGGTCTGCAGCTTGGCGGCCGTTTTCAGACCCACCATGTTGAACAATACGCAGAGAACCAGCAGCCCCAGCGCCACCACCTTCACATTGATCCAGGGAAGGATTGCCTGTAAATAATTGGCAAATCCCAGAGCAAAGGTGGAAATCAGGCATTGGGATACCGCAAACATAATCACATACACGAATCCCGACTTGCGCCCGATCATCTCACGGACATATGTATAGTTTCCGCCGGTACCCGGCATAGCCGATCCCAGCACCGCCAGGGGCACCATGGTGATCATGATGATGGCCGCTGCCACCAGGAACCCGAAGGGCACTCCCCTGCCCGTCTTAGCCAGCGCGATACCCGTCAGCACCATGATGCCGGACCCGATAATCTGTCCGATACAAAAGCTCATGCAGTCCCGGAAACCCAGCACCTGGGCCTCCCCGTTGTTTTGTTGATTACTCATACCGTTTCATCCTCCTATTTTGATTCCTTATCCCCACGGACCGGCTCTCAGCTTCTGCCCGCCGTCCGTTTTATATACAGCTGTTCAAGCGCGCCCAGCGCTTTCGCCAGAAGGCTTCTGGCACAGCCGATATTCAATCTGATAAATCCTCTTCCCGCTTCCCCGTAGTGAAGGCCGTCCCCCACTCCGATTCCGCATTCCTCCACCAGCGTGCCGCACAGCTGCCCGTCCAGGCCCAGACAGTTTAAGTCCAGCCACATCAGATAGGTGCCCTCGTGGGCGGTGACGCCGATTTCCGGCATGTGCTCCCCGATATAATCGGAAACAAACCGGGAATTTTCTTCCAGGTAACGCTTCTCCTCCTGCAGCCAATCCCGTCCATTGTCGTAGGCCGCCTTGGCCGCCGACATTCCGAACAGGTTGGGGCTCATGATCCAGGCGCCCCGCAGTTTTCCCATGATGCGCTCCCGCAGCTGTGGGTCCGGGATCAACAGATTGGACACAATGAGTCCGGTCATGGAAAATGTCTTGCCCGGGGAGGTATACACCGCCAGGCGGCTATGGATCTCATCAAAGGCCAGCATGGAGGTGAAGGGATTGCCAAACAGCGCCAGGTCGCAGTGGATCTCGTCGGACGCCAGGTACACGTCGTAGCGGCTGCACAGCCCGGCCACCCGCAGAAGCTCCTCCCGCCGCCACACGCGGCCGGTGGGATTGTGGGGGTTGCAGAAAATCAGCAGCCGGACTCCGGCTTTCATCTGCTCCTCCATGCGCTCGTAGTCGATCCGGTAGGTTCCGTCCTCATGAACCAGCCCGCAGTCCACGATCTCCCGCCCCGTGTTCCGGATAATGGCGTAGAAGGGATCATAGATGGGCGTGTGGATCATTACCCGGTCTCCCGGCTCCGTCAACGCCAGAATGGTGAAATACAGAGCGGTCACCACTCCGTAGGTGGGACACACCCAGGATTCTTCAACCCCCAGGCCGTACTCCCGGTTGAACCAGCCCGCCACGCTGGAAATGTAATCCCGTCCGGCAAAGCTGTAGCCGTAAACCCCGTGTTCCGCCCGGCCGGCCACCGCCTCCATCGCCTCCGGGGGCGCCTTGAAATCCGTGTCCGCAATCCATAACGGGATCAGCTCTTTATCCGTCGAAAACTTTCCCTTGGCCCGGTCCCATTTTATACTCCCCGTGCCCCTACGGTCCACAGGAATATCAAACCTCTCCATTTTCCCCGCCTCCAATTTGTGCTTTTTTACAGTTTTCTTGTCTCGTTTCTTCCTTTATGTTATCATTAGAGAGAAAATAAGTATAATACCAATTTTCCGGTGATTGATAACTCCGGCGTTATCAATAATACAATCTGAGAGGAGGTTCCCAAATGGACCTGCTGCAACTGAAATATTTCTGTGCAATCGTGGAGGAGGGCCACATGACCAGGGCCGCCGCCCGCCTTTCCATCGCCCAGCCCGCCTTAAGCGCCAGCCTGGGCCGCCTGGAGAAGGAGCTGGGCGTCTCCCTCTTCGACCGCGTTGGGCGCAATATCTATCTGAACGAGTGCGGACAGTCCTTCTACGCCTTTGTCTCCCCCGCCCTGGCCCTCCTGGAAAATGCCGCCCGCTCCGTGGACGACTTCAAACAGCAGCGCCTGGACAATCTGGTCCTCGGCTCCGTGAGCCAGACCTATCTCCAGGACGCCATCATGGCCTTCAAGCGGCGGCACCCGGATATCCGCATCAGCCAGTTCACCATCGAGCCGGAGAACGCGGACCGGGAGCTGAACCAGAACGACTTTGACTTCCTGCTGATCCCCAAATATCTGGAGCGGCCGGACTTCATCCAGGAGGTTCTCTATGAGGACCGCTTCGCCCTGGCCCTAAACACCTCCCACCCGCTGGCGGACCAAACGGAAGTCCGTCTGGCCGACTTGAAGGACGAAAGCTTTATCAGCCTACCCAAGGGGTATGCGTTCCGGGATTTCACGGACCAGATCTGCCTTGCCGCCGGATTCACGCCCTGCGTGGCCATGGAGTGTTTTCACTGCCAGATGCTGGACCTGATCTCAGCGGGCCTGGGCGTGGCCCTGGTTCCCGAGTCCTTCCGCAAAAAATGTCTCTACAACCACACGGTAAAGGTGCTGCCCCTGGCCGGACCGCCGGTCATCCGCCCCATGCTGGTCAGCTACAAAAAAGCCCGCTACATGACAAAGGCGGCCCGGGCGTTTCTGGAATTTTTGCATGAGTATTACACGGATCAGCAGGCGGAGGACTGCAACGAGTGCAGTTGAGAAACCGGACGGTACAAAAGGAGGCCGCGACTGAACGGGCCTCCTTGTTACTGTTCACAGGCAATATCCCGCGAGGCGTTTTTTGTGAGTGGAGCGCAGCAAAAGTCACAGAAAACCCGAGGATAGCGGCGCGAAACGGCGTTTTTTGCCGTTTCTGTGCATCGCGAAGCGTGTTACTGGGAACGGAGTGTACCGTAACGCCTCCTTTTGTGTAGTCTGTTTATTTTTCGAAATATACTTGATAATTTTTATCAACTTTGTTATAATACAATCATGTTACAAGATTAACAAACAGGCGGTGCGCATTATGATGATTACAAGGGAATCGGACTACGGAGTCCGCATCATCCGGGCGCTGAAGGACGGCGGCCTGATGACCATCGGGCAAATCTGCGAGCGGGAGTGCATCCCCAAGCAGTTTGCCTACAAAATCCTGAAAAAACTGGATCTGGCCGGCCTGGTGCAGATCAAGCGCGGCTCCGGGGGCGGCTGCTCGCTGGCCCGGGACTTAGCGGACATGACGCTCTACGACGTGATCCGGGCCACGGATGAGGAATTTTTTCTCACCCACTGCCTCCAGGCGGATTTCGACTGCGAATACCTGGCCAAATCCCCCTGCACCATCCACCGGGAGCTGGCCCGGGTCCAGGGTATCCTGGAACAGGAGCTGCGGGCCCGCTCCATGGCGGAGCTGTTGGGAGTGTAGGAGCGGCAGCGGCCCGGGATCGGACTGATCCATGCGGCCCTGCGCACGCGGCTCTGCCGTCTACGGCCTAATCGGCCGCCGCCCCCTGGCGCTCCCTGCCTTTCTTTTCGCCCTTAAAGTGGATAATTTTTATCTACTTTAAGCAATGACCCGCAAACAATGCCTGCGGACCATTGCACACAATAAAAAACCCTGCGCCCGCCCCTGCGCTTCGAACCCGCGGCGCGCAGCCACAAAAATTCCATCTAACAGGAGGTATCTTTTTATGAACAACTGCTACAGCTGCACCACCTGCAAAAGTGCGGATAAGCCGCTGGAAGGCTACATAGCCGGGCTTCCCATGGAGACGTCCCATCACCGGGTGGAGGGCCAGTCCGTGAAATGCGGCTTCGGCCTCCAGGGCGTCTGTTGCCGTCTCTGCTCCAACGGCCCCTGCCGCATTACCCCCGAGGCCCCCCACGGCATCTGCGGCGCTTCCGCCGACGTGATCGTGGCCCGCAACTTCCTGCGCGCCGTGGCTTCCGGCTCCGGCTGCTACATCCACGTGATCGAGACAACCGCCCTGAACCTGAGAAACACCGCCCGGTCCGGCGGTCAGATCAAAGGCCCCAACGCATTAAAGCACCTGTGCGAACTGTTCGGCATCCCAGAGGGCGATCCCCACAAGCAGGCGGAGGCTGTGGCCCAGGCCGTGCTGGACGACCTGTACAAACCCGACTATGAGCCCATGGAGCTGACGAAAAAGCTGGCCTACGCTCCCCGCCTTAAGTGCTGGGAGGAACTAGGAATTCTTCCGGGCGGAGCAAAATCCGAGGTCTGTTCCGGCGTGGTAAAATGTTCCACCAACTTAAACTCCGACCCCGTGGACATGCTGCTGCACTGCCTGAAGCTGGGCATCTCCACCGGTGTCTACGGCCTCATGCTGACCAACCTGTTAAACGACGTGATGCTGGGCGAACCGGAGATCACCAAGGCCCCGGTGGGATTAAACGTCATTGACCCGGACTATGTGAATATCATGATCACCGGCCACCAGCACTCCATTTTCGTGCACCTTCAGGAAAAACTGCGCTCTGAGGAGGTGCAGAACCGCGCTGTTGAGGCTGGAGCCAAGGGAATCCGCCTGGTGGGCTGCACCTGCGTGGGTCAGGACCTCCAGCTGCGCGGTGTGCACTACGAGGACATTTTCAGCGGCCACGCGGGCAACAACTACACCAGCGAGGCGGTTCTGGCCACCGGAGCCATCGACGCGGTGCTGTCCGAATTCAACTGCACCCTGCCCGGCATCGAACCCATCTGCGACTCCTTACAGATCAAGCAGATCTGCCTGGACGACGTGGCCAAGAAGAAAAACGCCGAGTTAAAGCCCTTTGTGTTTGAGGACCGGGAACAGATCAGCGAGGAGATCATTTCCGAAGTATTAAATGCCTACAAGGCCCGCCGCCAGTGCGTGCCCTTAAACCTCTTTGCAGACCACGGCAACCGGGATACCGTCACCGGCGTCAGTGAAGTGTCCTTAAAGAAATTCCTGGGCGGAAGCTGGCAGCCCCTGATCGACCTGATCGTGTCCGGCGACATCAAGGGCGTGGCGGGCGTAGTGGGCTGCTCCAACCTGACGGCAGGCGGCCACGACGTGCTGACCGTAGAGCTGACCAAGGAGCTGATCGCCCGGGATATCATCGTGCTGACTGCGGGATGTTCCTCCGGCGGTTTGGAAAACTGCGGCCTTATGACCCCGGACGCCGCCAAGCTGGCCGGACCCAAACTGCGGGCGGTCTGCGAATCCCTGGGAATCCCGCCGGTGCTGAACTTCGGCCCCTGCCTGGCTATCGGACGTCTGGAGATGGTGGCCACCCAGCTGGCCGAAGCCCTGAAGGTGGATATTCCCGACCTTCCCCTGGTTCTCTCCGCCGCCCAGTGGCTGGAAGAGCAGGCTCTGGCCGACGGCGCCTTCGGCCTGGCCCTGGGACTGCCCCTGCATCTGGGCCTGCCGCCCTTTATCACCGGAAGTTCCCTGGTGACCCAGGTACTCACCGAGGATATGCGGGAGCTGACCGGCGGGCAAGTGATCGTGAACGGCGACGCCAAAGCTTCCGCCGACATCCTGGAGCGCATCATCGAGGACAAGCGGAAAGCGCTGAACATATAGGAGGGCCTGCCATGAAACGAATCTGGATTGACGCCGGCCTTTGCGACGGCTGCTTAAACTGCACCCTGGCCTGCATGAACGCCCACCGCGGGGACCAGGGAACCATTTACGACCTGGATCTGACCAACCCGGCCAGCGAGAGCCGGAACGTGATCCGCCGCTTAAAAGACGGAAGCTACCGCCCCATCTTCTGCCGCCACTGCGACGAGCCGGAGTGCGTGCGCTCCTGTATGAGCGGAGCGCTCAGCAAGAACCCGGAAACCGGGCTGGTGGAATACGATGAAAAACGCTGCGCCGCCTGCTTCATGTGCGTGATGAACTGCCCCTTCGGAGTCCTGAAACCCGACGGGCAGACCAAAAGCCGCATCCTCAAATGCGACTTCTGTCAGGAGAGCGGCGGTGAACCCAACTGTGTGAAGGCCTGCCCCAAAAAGGCCATTTGGATCGAGGAGGTGGACGCATGAGACATATCATAATCGGAGCCGGAGCCGCCGGAATCAGCGCGGCCGGGGAGATCCGCCGCCTGCGCCCGGAGGACGAGATCGTGGTGGTTTCAAGGGACGATCAGGTCCACTCCCGCTGTATGCTCCACAAATATTTGAGCGGTGAGCGCACCGCCCAGGGAATCAATTTCGTGCCGGAAAACTTTTTCGAGGACAACCGCATCCAATGGATTTCCGGCCGCTCCATGACCGGTCTGGACTGCGCCGGCAAGCGGGCGCTGTTCGACGGCGACAGCTATCTGGAATTTGACCGGCTGCTCATCGCCACCGGCGCCTACTACCTGGTGCCGCCCATCCCAGGCTTTCGGGAATCGGAAAATGTCTACGGCTTCCGCGATCTCTGCGATGCCCAGGCCATTGACCGCGCGGCGGAAAAGGGATCAAAAGCCGTGATCGTCGGCTCCGGCCTGGTGGGAATGGACGCAGCCTACGCGCTGATGGAGCGGGGAATCAAACCCGCGGTGGTGGAGATGGCGGACCGAATCCTGCCTCTTCAGCTGGACGGGGACGCCGCCGCTGAGTACCAGCAGCGCTTTGAAGCCCACGGCTGCCGCTTCTTCCTCTCCGCCAAAGCCGCGGACACCCGCAGGGACGGGACGGGCCGGATCACCGCCGTGGTGCTGGACGACGGCACCGAGCTGGAGTGCGACTTTGTAATCGTAGCCGCAGGCGTGCGGCCTGAAGTCCGCTTCCTGCAAAACTGTGGCGTTCAGGTGGACCGTTCCATCCAGGTGGACGAATATCTGAGAACCACGGTTCCCGACGTGTACGCGGCCGGAGACGTCTGCGGACTCTCCGGTATCTGGCCCAACGCCATGAAACAGGGAATCACCGCGGCCCGCAACATGTGCGGGTTGTCCGAGCGCTACGAGGACACCTACGCCATGAAGAACACCATGAACTTCTTCGGCCTGCCCGCCCTGTGCCTGGGCGACATCAACCGCGTGTGTCCGGACACCCAGGTGATCGTGGAGGAGGACAGCCGCGTTTACCGGAAGGCCCTGGTGGAGAACGGCCGCCTGAAGGCGATCCTGCTGCTGGGGGACATCTCCGCCAGCGGTATTTTCCAGTATCTGATCAAGAACGAAGTTCCCCTTCCCTGCTGCGACCGGGATATCTTCCGGCTTACCTTCGCCGATTTCTACGGCTTTGACAAGGAGAGCGGGAAATACCTGTGGAACGCGGGATAGACACGAATACCCCCAACAATACGGAGCCCCAGGCTATGCCTGAGGCTCCGCGTTTATCAGAACTACGTGCCGCAAAGCGCATAACACCTGCGGCCCATTGCATTCAAACAATCGCCCGCAGGCTATACCAGCTGCCCATTGCATTCAAAGAAAAGCCCGCAGAGCATGAAACTCTGCGGGCCTTTTACGCTTGGGCACAAATATATCTAAAATTTCAGTCGATCGCTGTGATTACTCGATAACGGTAGCAACACGGCCAGATCCTACGGTACGGCCACCCTCACGGATAGCGAAACGCAGGCCCTGCTCCATCGCTACGGGATGGATCAGCTCGATGGTCATCTCAACGTTATCGCCAGGCATACACATCTCAACGCCAGCCGGCAGTTCGCAAACGCCGGTAACGTCGGTGGTTCTGAAGTAGAACTGCGGACGATAGTTGTTGAAGAACGGAGTATGACGGCCGCCCTCGTCCTTGGTCAGAACGTAAACCTGAGCGGTAAACTTCTTGTGGCACTTAACGGAGCCGGGTTTGCACAGACACTGACCTCTTTCGATCTCAGTTCTCTGAACGCCACGCAGCAGAGCGCCGATGTTGTCGCCTGCACGAGCCTCGTCAAGCAGCTTACGGAACATCTCGATACCGGTAACAACGGTCTTACGAACGTCCTCATGGATACCGATGATCTCAACTTCGTCATTCAGATGCAGAGTACCACGCTCAACTCTACCGGTAGCAACAGTACCACGGCCGGTGATGGTGAACACGTCCTCAACGGGCATCAGGAACGGCTTGTCGGTGTCACGTACGGGATCGGGAACATAGCTGTCAACTGCAGCCATCAGCTCCAGAACCTTGTCGCCCCACTCGCTGGACGGATCTTCCAGAGCCTTCAGAGCGGAACCCTGAATGATCGGGGTGTCGTCGCCCGGGAACTCGTACTCGTTCAGCAGCTCGCGGATCTCCATCTCAACCAGCTCTAACAGCTCGGGATCGTCAACCATATCGCACTTGTTCATGAACACTACGATATAGGGAACGCCTACCTGACGAGCCAGCAGGATGTGCTCTCTGGTCTGAGCCATAACACCGTCGGTAGCAGCAACTACCAGGATAGCGCCGTCCATCTGAGCAGCACCGGTGATCATGTTCTTAACGTAGTCAGCATGTCCGGGGCAGTCAACGTGTGCATAGTGTCTGTTCTCGGTCTCGTACTCAACGTGAGCGGTAGAGATCGTGATTCCACGCTCTCTCTCCTCGGGAGCTTTATCGATGTTCTCGAAAGCAACAGCCTCACCGGTACCCAGTCTCTCATGCAGGGTCTTGGTGATAGCAGCGGTTAAAGTGGTTTTACCATGGTCAACGTGGCCAATGGTTCCGATGTTACAATGAACTTTGTTTCTCTCAAATTTAGCTTTAGCCATTTCTTTAACGTCCTCCTTAATTTACACCCATTTCACAGGGCTTTTATAGTTCTCAGGCTGTTTATCATTATATTCTATTTTCCTTTGATTGACAAGCCCAATTTACGTTTTCTCCGCCAGTCTGCGCCGTGAGTGCGAAAGCTTTGCGCCTCCGCGCTCACGGGACCTGACAGGAGTTATTTCTTAGTGTCGTTCAGAACCTTCTCCTGCACGCTCTTTGGTACGGGCTCGTACTTTTCGAAGAACATGGAGTAGTTTCCACGGCCCTGCGTTCTGGAACGCAGATCGGTGGAGTAACCGAACATCTCGGACAGCGGAACATAAGCGCGAATCATCTTACCGCCGCCGATATCATCCATACCCTCGATACGGCCACGGCGGGAGTTGATGTCGCCGATTACGTCGCCCATATACTCCTCAGGCATGGTTACTTCAACCTTCATGATCGGCTCAAGCAGGATCGGGTTGCCCTTTCTCATAGCATCCTTAAACGCCATGGAACCGGCGATGTGGAACGCCATCTCGGAGGAGTCAACCTCGTGGTAGGAACCGTCGTATACATCCGCCCAAACGCCCAGCACGGGGAATCCGCCCAGAACACCGGTCTTGGAAGCTTCCTCGATACCAGCGCCGACTGCGGGGATGTATTCCTTCGGAATCGCACCGCCGACAACGGAGGAGGTGAACTTGAAGGTTTCCTCGGCATTCGCTTCCATGGGAGTGAAGTGCACTTTACAGTGACCATACTGTCCACGTCCGCCGGACTGCTTCGCGTACTTGCTGTCCACGTCAACCGCCTTGGTAAAGGTCTCTTTGTACGCAACCTGAGGTGCGCCCACGTTGGCCTCTACGTTGAACTCACGCAGCAGACGGTCTACGATGATATCCAGATGCAGCTCGCCCATACCGGAGATGATGGTCTGTCCGGTCTCCTCGTCCGTGCGGACGCGGAAGGTCGGATCTTCCTCTGCCAGTTTGACCAGAGCGTCGCCCATCTTGTCCTGGCTGGCCTTGGTCTTGGGCTCGATTGCGATGTCGATAACCGGCTCCGGGAACTCCATGGACTCCAGGATAACGGGATTCTTCTCATCACAGATGGTATCGCCGGTACCGGTAACCTTGAAGCCAACCGCAGCAGCGATATCGCCGGAGTAAACCCGATCCAGCTCATTTCTCTTGTTGGCGTGCATCTGAAGGATACGTCCAACACGCTCCTTCTTGCCCTTCGTTGCGTTCAGTACATAAGAACCGGAGTTCAGACTTCCTGAATACACGCGGAAGAACGCCAGCTTACCAACGAACGGGTCGGTCATGATCTTGAATGCCAGAGCTGCGAACGGCTCGTCATCGCTGGAATGTCTCTCCACTTCATTTCCCTCAAGGTCAACGCCCTTGATTGCGGGAATGTCTAAGGGAGAGGGCATAAACTCGATGATCGCATCCAGTAACTTCTGAACGCCCTTATTTCTGTAAGCGGTACCGCAGCATACGGGGATCGCCTCGCAGTTGCAGGTAGCTTTTCTTAATACTTTCTTCAGTTCCTCATTGCTGGGCTCCTCGCCCTCCAGGTAAGCCATCATTAAATCGTCGTCCAGCTCGCAGATCTTCTCCACTAACTCGGAACGATATAACTCGGCGTCATCCTGCATATCCTCAGGGATATCAATGATGGAGATGTCGTCGCCCTTATCATCATTATAGATGTAGGCTTTCATTTCGAACAGGTCGATGATTCCCTTGAAATCATCTTCCTTGCCAACCGGCAGCTGAATGCAGATCGCATTCTTGCCAAGTCTGGTCTTAATCTGATCTACAGCGCCGTAGAAGTTCGCACCCAGGATGTCCATCTTGTTGATGAAGGCCATACGCGGTACGTTGTAGGTGTCTGCCTGACGCCATACGTTCTCGGACTGAGGCTCAACGCCGCCCTTTGCGCAGAAAACGCCAACGGCGCCGTCCAGCACGCGCAGGGAACGCTCAACTTCCACCGTAAAGTCAACGTGTCCGGGAGTATCGATAATGTTGATACGATGCTCCAGAGCGCCCTCTTTCGGCTTGCAGTTTTCCTGCAGAGTCCAGTGACAGGTTGTAGCAGCAGAGGTAATCGTGATACCACGCTCCTGCTCCTGGGCCATCCAGTCCATGGTAGCGGTACCTTCGTGGGTATCGCCGATTTTATAGTTTACACCAGTGTAATACAGAATACGCTCGGTCGTTGTGGTTTTACCAGCATCGATATGAGCCATGATTCCGATATTCCTGGTTCTCTCCAATGGATATTCTCTTCCAGCCAACGGATTTTCCTCCTTAAATACTCAAGCAAAGACGATTTGCAGCTTAGAAACGATAGTGGGAGAATGCCTTGTTTGCCTCCGCCATCTTGTGCATATCCTCTTTCTTCTTTACAGAAGCGCCGGTATTGTTGGCGGCATCCATAATCTCGTTTGCCAGTCTCTCCTCCTGGGTCTTCTCGTTTCTCTTGCGGGAATACAGAGTGATCCAGCGCAGAGCCAGCGTCTGCCTTCTCTCAGGTCTAACCTCGATCGGTACCTGATAGGTGGCGCCGCCGATACGTTTTGCCTTTACTTCCAGAACGGGCATAATGTTGTTCATTGCTTCTTCAAATACTTCTACGGCATCCTTACCGGTTGTCTCTGCAACGCGGTTGAAAGCGCCATATACGATCTTCTGGGCAACACCCTTCTTACCATCTAACATGATGTTGTTGATCAGCTTGGTCACAACCTTGTTATTGTAGATCGGGTCTACCAGAACGTCTCTCTTCTGAGTATGTCCTTTACGTGGCACGTTACTTCCCTCCTTAATACTGGCTGCCAATGCCGTGACGGCACTTGCAGTTTTCCATTAATTCATCGGTACTCACATATTTCCATAAAATGTGTTCGTGCTCGGGCGTATATCTATTTCCTGCAACCTACAGGTTCAATATCACAAATCCGGCACTAATTTCACTTTACTGCTGTTAGTGGTTCCAATTCTCGGTGACTTATTTCTTATCTTTCGGTCTCTTGGCGCCGTATTTGGAACGGGCCTGGCGTCTGTTTGCAACACCTGCCGTATCCAGCGTACCTCTAACGATGTGGTATCTGGTACCGGGCAGATCCTTAACTCTTCCGCCACGGATCAGAACAACGCTATGCTCCTGAAGGTTGTGACCCTCTCCCGGAATGTAGCTTGTTACCTCGATACCGTTGGACAGACGAACTCTGGCGATCTTTCTCAGTGCTGAGTTAGGCTTCTTGGGGGTTGCAGTCTTAACAGCGGTGCACACGCCGCGCTTCTGCGGAGCAGAAACTGCTGTCGCCTTCTTCTGTAAAGAGTTGTAACCTCTCTGCAGAGCAGGAGCAGTGGACTTCTTAACGCTGGTCTGTCTTCCCTTTCTCACTAACTGGTTAAATGTTGGCATTCCTTTCACCTCCTGTGATATTGTCTGTGGTTGCTGCTTATCAGCTTTTGTGCGCAAAAATTTTGTAAATTCTCGCACGCCATATAATTATAGCCGTCGGCCTGATTCCTGTCAAGGGATTTTTTTCATAAGCGCCTTATTTGGGGCAAAACCAACTCAAATCGGCCAAAATGTCCGGCCATCGCGGGGTTATCGCCGCTCTGACCGGACATTTTTGAATAAAACGCGTTTTCTGATTTCGTTGTGCTTAAAATCCCAATACCGGGTCAATTACAATAAACGCCTCGTCGAACTCAGTGATGATAAAGTCATTGATCCCCACCACCATCTGCTTCCCGTACGCATTTACCGTGTCGAAATAATAACCGCCGCTGCCGCTTTGCTTCCACTCAATTCCGTACCGGTCGTACAGATCGGCAATCATACGCTTCTCCGTATTTACCAAATCTACCATATCGTTAAACACCCGGACCGTGTGGCCGCAGTTTTGAACCGCCTGCGCGCTGCTGGCTTTAAACCGGTAAACCGTACACTGCCGGACCGTAACCGCCCTGCCCGACCGGTTGCGGGGCATAACCTGGAATACAGGGGTGCCGCCGCCGTCTGTAAATGTGATTCCCTTTCCCTGATTGGAGTATACCACTCCGTATTCAGAGCCCGGCTGGGGATCGCCCTCAATCTCCAGTTCCATCGAAGCTCCATTTTCATCAACGATGGGATGAAAACCGAATTTCCCCAAAAACACTTCCAGTTCTTCCATGGTACACATGCCCAGGTCAATGCCCTGTCCATCTATATAGAGACTGCTGGCCGGGTTTTTACCATTTTTCATTTCAAGAGTTCCGGCGGCCATCACTGGTCCATTGTTTCCCGCATTTGTTGAGCACGCTTCCGGCAGCGCTTTCGTTCCCTCGTCATGCTGCGAGGGCTGTCCATCCCATAGAACGGCCGAATTTACAAGAACTCCCAGGTATACCGTCTGCGCTTCGTATCTCTTGCTGGAATCCAATACCCTGGCCTTCTGGAAATCGTGGTCAAAAACCAGGTTTTCTTCATTTTCAGCGGCATTTTGCTGATTTTCAATCGAATAGTGGAATTCCAGCTCATGGGGCAACTCTGCGCCGTCCTCCGGAGAAACCGCCTGAAAATATGAGGCATATAGCGCCGCGTCCATTTTTATGTCAACCCATCCGAGATAGGGCGCGATCTCGCCCGGCTGATCGTAACGGGCCTCCACGTCATGGGCTTTGGACCAGACCAACTGATTCCGGTCGGAAGGGCCATTGCCCATCACAGTTCCATCCGCCATCACAACCGCTCCGTTGCTGCGCCACCGCTCCGTCACCACAACGCCGTCGGCTTTTCCCTGTATGTATCCCGCCTTGCTGACATCGGCAGAATTGTTCGGAAACATGTAGTTGTCATAATAGGTGAGTTTGAATGATATCAAATTCCCGTCCGGCACTCCGCTCCGGAATGAGCCTATATGTCCCGCCACCGTATATAGGACGATATCCCCCATCTGGACGCTGGAAGCTTTTAAGATCATTCCCGGGCCCTCCACAGTATCGGTCAGATTTTTCCCGTCGAACAATATGTCCTGATCGTGAAAATGATCCGTCACAATCTGATAGAGACGTACAAACTCAGGCTGGGCGCTTTTCGCGACTTCCTCCGTTCTGCCGCCCTCACCAGCCCTGTAAATATTTTCCAAAACCTTCAAATCTTCCGCCGTCAAACCATAAGCGTTGGCGGGAGCTTCCACTTCGGTTACAGGCGCTGATTCGGATTCCGGCTGCACTTCCTGGATTGCTTCCCGTTCCTGATCCTCCACGTTTTGTACTGCCTCCGCCGGGTTATTCTTTCCCGCAAAATGAACCCCCACCGCGCATGCGCCTCCTGCCGCCAGGCACACTGCGGCGGCCACTGCCACTGCTTTTACACTGACTGCCTTACCCAAAATCACGATCCCGGACTTTCCGGCAGCGGCGGCAGTCCCGGTTCCAAATGTGCTCCCGGCGGCTTGGCTGATTCCGGCTTGGCTGCTGGACGCCGCTCCGGCAGTTCCGGTTCCGGTTCCGCTGCCAACTGCCGCTCCGGCAGTTCCCGCCGCCGTGGCAAGCACTGCATTTCCCACCGCGCCGGGCACAACCGCACCCAGCACCTGCTGGCGGAACATCCAGTAGAGGAACGGCGCAAGAGGCATGCAGTAGAGCTTGGTACCCTTTTTCTCCAACGCCAGCACCTGGGTCTTGATCGATTTTCTTCCATAATTCAGGCGGCTCTTGACCGTCCCCTCAGAACATTCCATTACCTGGGCAATACGGCCTACGGACATATTTTCCAGGTAATATAGTACCACCGCCATCCGCTGCTGCTCCGGGAGCCGGTCGATCATTTCCTTCACCAGGCGTTTTGTCTCGCCGTAATCTACCTGTTTCTCCGGCGAAAAATATCCGCTCTCATCCTCGAAGTCCGGGTCGCTATCCGTTTCCCCCTCCGCCGGAAGCTGGGAAAACAACACCGGTTTCTTCTTTCTACTACAATATATTTATGGTTAATATCCCTTACAGCCAGTAAGGAATTATCCATCTTGTTGCTTAAGCTGTTACAATGTTGGAGCAATCGGTATATCGGCTTCCTTTCTTGGACTTCGCGTCCGTATTTGAGACTGATAACCAGCTCCTCATTTGCAGCGTTCGTTTTATGCAGGTTGAACTGCCTTTGGTACGTTCGTGTCACACCACAGTAGATTGAATAGGCAATGAGTAAAACTGGTACTTATCTATTGCAATATTCTTTAGGAGTGACAAATTTATGAACATGAACGCTGTTGGTATTGATGTTTCCAAAGGGAAAAGTATGGTCGCCATTCTACGACCTTATGGAGAAATCGTTTCTTCTCCCTTTGAAATCAAGCACACTTCCAGTAACATCCAATCCTTAATTGCGCAGATCCGATCAATCGATGGTGAATCACGCATCGTTATGGAACATACTGGCCGTTACTACGAACCACTGGCTCGTGAGCTTTCTCTGGCAGGTCTTTTTGTAACTGCCGTAAATCCTAAGCTCATTAAAGATTTTGGAGCTCATTCCCTCCGCAAAGTAAAATCTGATAAAGCTGACTCTGTAAAAATAGCTCGTTACACCCTTGACAGTTGGACGGAATTGAAACAGTATAGTCTTATGGACGAACTACGCAATCAATTAAAGACCATGAACCGTCAGTTTGGCTTCTACATGAAACACAAAACAGCTATGAAGAATAACCTCATCGGTATCCTCGATCAGACTTACCCTGGTGTTAATACTTACTTTGATAGCCCTGCCCGTGAGGACGGCAGCCAGAAGTGGGTTGATTTTGCTACTACATACTGGCATGTGGACTGTGTTCGTAAACTTTCATTAAATGCATTTGTCGACCATTATCAGAAGTGGTGCAAACGCAGGAAGTACAACTTCAGCAAAGACAAGGCTGAAGAAATCTATGGGGCCGCAAAGGAGCTTGTTCCTATACTTCCAAAAGATGATCTAACCAAGCTGATCGTGAAACAGTCCATAGAACAATTAAACACTGCTTCCAGAACCGTGGAAGAACTCCGTACCCTGATGAATGACACAGCCGCCAAGCTGCCTGAATATCCCGTTGTTATGGGGATGAAGGGTGTTGGCCCGTCTCTTGGTCCTCAGCTTATGGCTGAAATCGGAGATGTCACACGCTTTACCCACAAGGGCGCTATCACTGCATTTGCTGGTGTAGACCCAGGTGTCAATGAATCCGGAACCTATGAACAAAAAAGCGTTCCAACCTCCAAACGCGGCTCATCTTCCCTCCGAAAAACCTTATTTCAGGTCATGGACTGTCTCATCAAAACAAAACCGCAGGACGACCCTGTATATGCGTTTATTGATAAGAAACGTGCTCAGGGAAAGCCTTACTATGTCTACATGACTGCAGGCGCTAATAAGTTTCTGCGTATCTATTACGGAAGGGTAAAAGAATATCTAATGTCTCTTCCAGAATAGAGAATACCGCATCCTTTCAGACCAGCGGATAACGGTGGTCTATTTGTTGTACCTGAAATTTAATCAACAATAAATCTTGAAAATTTCTCATTTTCCTATTGACTTTTTATTTGCAGGCTTAAATAGTCCTTGCTCTTGTTGATTACAATGGTGTCCAACCAGCCCTGGAAATTCTCCGGCTGCTGGAGCATATTCAGGCTGGTAAACACCTTCAAATACGCATCCTGCAAGATGTCCTGGGCCTGATCCTGATCCTTCACCAACTGCAGGGATAAATAATACGCCTTCCGGCTGGTTTTCTCATACAGGGCCGCGACCGCCTGCTGATCTCCGGCTTTTGCCCGCTCTACCAATAAACTGATATTCTGATCCATCACGCTGTTTCCTCGCTTATTCTTCAGATTAATTGTCAGGGTGTATAAAGTTCAGCGTACTCTGTGATCAAACCGGTATTTGGGTCAAAAACAGGAGTACCGTACAACCGGATATAACCGTTACTCAACCCATACTCATATCCCGCCATGCCGTTGTCAAACGTCATGGTGTGCTCCTCGGTCAAATACGACTCCAGAGTGATGGGCCCCGCCGACGGATCAAATCCATAGACATCGTAGATTTTACAATTTTTAGAAAAATACAGGCTTCCCATATAAATCACACCGCTATACAGGGCATCGTCATCATTGGAACAAATAAATGCGGTACCGTCAGCCCTCGGTGACAGGTAAGCTTCCTCATACCCGGATTCGTCTCCGGTGAGAACATAATATCCGTTATTGTCCTTGCTCAATACCTGAAACTCCTCGAAGGATACGAGACCGTTTTGATCCATCACGCTAACGGAAAAGGTGTGCCCCACTTTCATCCGGCCGAACTCTTCGGCGGAAACAATGTACGGCACCCAGATCGAGGCGTTTGTGATCTCATAATAGTTCTCATGGGTAATCATTTCACTGGGCACCGGATTCCAATTCGGGTCCTCAAATGATGAGGCCGATATTTTCCATTCGCCAAAGCGGTCCTCCATTTTGCCATGTTCATACTGCGGGTAGCGCAGCGCCGCCCGGTAAGGTTCCCCTACTGCCGGGTCCAGGTCAGAGTCCCCCTCCGGCGCGGCAAAATGGTCTGTCTCGCCGGAGTCCGCCCCGGCCTGAGACGCCTCCCCGGCCGGTGTTATTTCGAAGGGGAACAGCCCCTCAGTTCCCTCAACGTGGTAGGAACCTTTTGAGCCCCAGAACACGGCGTTCTGGGACTCCAGGTCCATCATCAGTTCAAAATTGTCAAGCCGGTAGTTTCCGGTTATGTCGGGAACCAGATACCCGGAGCCGGTTTCCATGTTCAGGCGCTTTTGCTTCTCGGAATCCGGCAATGCGTTGAATTCATCCGTATTGCCGTACTCCACATTCACATTGAACCACAGCTCCTGCGCAAGCCCCTCCTCAATCACATTTTCATTCCGGTCAAATACCCACTGTTTCCCTACCGGATAGCCAATCTCAAACATCCCTTCCGGCCAATGGTCTTCCCTGTAGCTGCCCTCTATATGGATCTGCCACGCCGCCTCGCCTGTATCTTCTCCGATCTGCCAGCACTCAGTTGCCACGGTTCCCACCGACATTCCATGCTCGTAGTCTGCCAGGGTTATGTTCACATCCCTGCCTGGCCGGCTCGACCAGGTTCGATATTCAATCCGGCAGGCCAACAGCTCTCCAACGGGGACCCCGTCCACAAAATCTCCCTGGTAACAAGTTACGCTGTATACGGTCTGGCCTTCATGGCTGCCGCCTTTGGCTTTGGTGCTCACGGCCCGGACCGCCAGCTTGTGCCCCTCCAGCGTATCGGAAATTCCCTGGCCGTCAAAAATTATATATTGTCCCGGAAAACGCTCTTGTTCCAGATTGTACAGTGTGGCAAATTCCGGCTGAAATGCCTCTGCCAGCGCCTTATAATCCCGCTGCTCCGCCGCTTGGTAGATGCGGCTCAGAATTTCGCGTTCCTCTGCGGACAGCCTGGAGGTCCCCAGCTCTCCATCCGCAGTTCCCTCATCTTCGTTTTCTGTTTCCCCGCCTCCGGCGTTTTCCTGCGCTTCCTCTTCCTGTGCTCTTTGCTCCGCCTCGATCTTTGCAGCCTCAGCCGCCTGGTGGTTTTTATACACATATACGCCGCCCGCCGTCCCGGCTCCCACGCCCACGCAGGCTGCAGCCACAATGGCAACGCCTTTGACGCCAAGGGCCTTGCCAAGAAATGCAAGACCGGCTTTTCCGGCGGCTCCCGTGGCGGCGGTAGCAGTTCCGGCTCCGGCGGCGGCAGTTGTCCCGGCGGTTCCGGCTCCCGCGGTGGCGGTTGTCCCGGCGGTTCCGGCTCCCGCGGCGGCAGTTGTCCCGGCGGTTCCGGCTCCCGCGGCGGCGGTTGTCCCGGCGGTTCCGGCTCCCGCAGCGGCGGTTGTTCCGGCAGCACCGGTTCCCGCGGTGGCGGTTGTTCCGGCAGCACCGGTTCCCCCGGCGGCAGTTCCCCCGGCGGTTCCGGCTCCCGCGGCGGTTCCCCCGGAAGCGGTTGTCCCGGCAATTCCTCCCCCTGCCCCGGCAGTTGTTCCAGCGGTTCCGGCAGCGTTCCCAGCAGTCGCCACCCCAGCGGTCGTTGTACCGCCAGTTCCGGTCCCAGCCCCGGTTCCCGCAGAGATCCCTGCCGCATTTCCGGCTCCGGCAGCCGCAGCACCGGCTCCCGCGGCCTGCAATACCGCCGCGCCCACGGCCTTCGGCGCAGCCGCAGCCAGTATCTGCTGGCGGAACATCCAGTAAAGGAACGGTACCAGAGGCATGCAGTAGAGCTTGGTGCCCTTTTTCTCCAACGCCAACACCTGTGCCTTGATGGATTTCCGGCCATAATTTAACCGGCTCTTGATGGTGCCCTCGGAACACTCCATCAAACGGGCGATCTGCCCCACCGAAAGATTTTCCAGATAATACAGTACCACGGCCATACGCTGCTCTTCGGGCAGCCGGTCGATCATTTCCTGGACAAGCCGCTTTGTCTCCTGGTAATCCACCTGCTTTTCCGGGGAGAAATAACCTCTCTCGTCCTCAAAATCCGGCTCCGAGTCCGGTTCCTCCGCCCCGGTCATCTGGGAGAACAGCACCGGCTTTTTCTTTTTCAGATAATCCTTACTCTTGTTGATCACAATCGTGTCCAGCCAGCCCTGAAAATTCTCCGGCTGCTGCAGCATGTTCAGGTTAGTAAACACCTTCAAAAACGCATCCTGCAAAATGTCCTGGGCCTGGTCCTGATCCTTCACCAACTGCAGGGAAAGATAATATGCCTTGCGGCTGGTTTTCTCATACAGCGCGGCTATGGCCTGCTGATCCCCCATTTTAGCCCGTTCCACCAACTCTCTTATACTCTGCTCCATCATTCCGCTTCCTCACTCGTCTTTCATAAATTCATCTCAGGTAGTCTGAACCGCTTCAATTCCCGTCCTGGTTCCCATCGTTTTCAATTTCTACCGATTCCAGCGTATAGCCGAAAAAGCTGTCCGGGTTTACCTCAAATACCGCCCTCACATCTCCGGTCAGCATTATGTCCCCCAGCTCAATCTCATAATATCCCTTTGCCTTCATTTTCCCGTTTTCCAACGCAAATTCCTCAAGAGTCACCCCACACCAGGACTCCCCTTCGGCCATAGTAACGCTGAGGCGGCCGTTTTCCAGCCTCAGACAGGTAAGTTCCCGGGAAAATTCCTTCTCCACCGCCTTCATAGATACCGGCTGCCCATACATATCCTCCGTATACCGATAAACTAACCCTTGTTCTACGCTGTGCGTTGTTTCGTCTGCAAATGGGGCGAAAATGCTGTTATTCGGATCGATCATAATCTCATGCAAATGACCGTCCATGAGACTGACAATCCGCTCCGGGCTCAGATTCTCAGTCCGTACAATCCCATTATCCGGATGTTGTTCGTAAACAAGCGGCGGCAGCAGCAACTCCATAACGCGCTTTTGTTCTGCGCTTACCTGAATCTCGCCCGTCCGTTTTTCCCCCTGGCGCTCTCCCTCCATCTGTGACAGATTCTCCGTCCCTTCCGCATTGCTTCGTCCGTTTTCCAGCTCGCTTTTCCAATCCCGGTTATAGTGGATACTCTCCAAACGGAACTGGCTGTAGGACGCTTCCGGGTGCCAGCTGAATTCCATCACCAGCGGTTCTTTGAAAATCCAGGCGTTCTGTCCCGAATCAAAGACGTAATTGCTGTCGGCGATCTCCTCAACGTCCGTTACCCATCCCTTGTATCCATACGCAATCAGGCGTCCATCCCGCGCCTCGGTATCCGCAATCTCCACATACGGCCACATGGCCCCCCAGTCCCCGCCAGACAGACGGTAGGAGTCATCTTGCAGCTGGACCAACGTCTGATTGGTTCCCTCCACATAATCCTCCAACGGGTAGCCGAAGCACTCCTCAATGATCTGATCCACTGGGTCTTTATCATATATGTAATAACTCCAGTTGTTATTTTCCTTCATATCGATCTGATTTCCCCAAAAAACAATCGAATAACTCTCCTCCACAAACATCGTCCGGCTCTTTACCGATAACGTCCCCGGCTCTTTTCCCAAATCCGTGCCGGACACACGCGTATTCATTTCCGTGTAAAGCGACGCCTCCCAAATTCGTTTCTGTTCAGGCGTCCAGGCCGCTTTCATCTGTTCATCCATTTTCATCCGGTCGTCTGTGGGCTCTGCCGCCGCGGCTTCCGTACGTTCTGCCACAGTCTCTTCCCGATTCCGCTCCCTCGTCCTCCTTGACCGCTCTTCATCCTGCTCTGCCTCGATCCTGGCCGCCTCTGCCGCCTGGTGGCTTTTCGCAGCATATGCTCCGCCCGCCGCTCCGACGCCCACACAGGCTGCCGCCACAATGGCGACTCCCTTGGCACCGATAGCTTTCCCAAGAATTGTAAGTCCTGCTTTTCCCGCAGCTCCGGCGGCCGCAGTCCCGGCAGACGCTGCCCCTGCAGATGCTGTTCCCGCAGACGCCGCCCCCGCGGACGCTCCCCCCGCAGTTGCTGCCCCGCGGATGCTCCCCCCGCAGATGCCGTTCCCGCAGACGCCGCCCCCGCGGATGCCGTTCCCGCAGACGCTCCCCCCGCGGATGCCGTTCCCGCAGACGCCGCCCCCGCGGATGCCGTTCCCGCGGACGCCCCTCCGGTACCTCCTACCACATTCCCCGCTCCAACCGCCTTTGCCATACCGGCGCCAACCGCACCGGCGCCGGCCGTCTGCACCACTGCCGCGCCCACAGCGCCCGGTACCACGGCCGACAGCACCTGCTGGCGGAACATCCAGTACAGGAAGGGAACAAGCGGCATGCAGTAGAGCTTGGTGCCTTTCTTCTCCAATGCCAGCACCTGCTCCTTAATCGACTTCCTTCCATAATTAAGGCGGCTCTTCACCGTACCCTCGGAACACTCCATAATTTTGGCGATCCGGGCCACCGGAAGATTCTCCAGATAGTACAACACCACGGCCATCCGCTGCGCCTCGGGCAGACGGTCGATCATCTCCTGGATCAAGCGCTTCGTCTCGCCGTAGTCCACCCGCTTTTCCGGCGAAAAATACCCGCTCTCATCCTCGAAATCCGGCTCGCTGTCCGCTTCCTCCCCAACGGCCATCTGGGAAAACAGCACCGGCTTCTTCTTTTTCAGATAATCCTTGCTCTTGTTGATCACAATCGTGTCCAGCCAGCCCTGGAAATTTTCCGGCTGCTGGAGCATTCCCAGGTTCGTAAACACTTTCAGATACGCATCCTGCAAAATGTCCTGGGCCTGATCCTGATCCTTCACCAGCTGCAAGGCCAGATAATACGCCTTACGGTTGGTCCGCTCATACAGGACGGCAATCGCCTGCTGATCCCCCTCCGCAGCTTTTCCCACCAGCTCTTTCATACTCTGTTCCATTCGCTTTAATCCCTCCATCGCCGCACTGTAAGGTCCCCTTAAAAATACTATTCTTCCCAAAAACTTCCAAACTTCAATCTGATCCTTATTTTACCACAACCCGCCCTGTATTGACAGCGCCTTTTCCCTGCCCCGCCCCCTGCGCCGGTCAGCAGTTCACCCCGCATTCATATCCATAAACCAGGTAATATACCCGTCCTCATCCTGGGAAAAACGGAGCATCCGGGCGGACGCAAAGGGCCGTCCCGACCTGTCCGGCCTGTAATTCTGGTATTCCTCCAGGCTCATTTCTTCCCCCATATAAGACACAACCGCATCCTTTCTCACCCGTATGACCGTGAAAAAGCTCTCGCCCAGGTACCCCTTATCCTCCAGCCCGTGATCCACGCACGCCTCCATCTCATAGAATCCGCCAAGATCCACGGCATTTTCCGCCCATATAACCGGCTGCTGTTCCGTGTAAATCCCACTGATCATCCGATCACAGTATCCTTCCTCGTTCAGATATTGGTACACCTTTTCCGGCGCCTCCGCCTTCCCCGCCTCACTGCAAACTGACTCGCTGCAAACCGCAAGTTCCATCTCCTGCTCTCCTGCCCGCCTCTCTCCCGCGCCCGAAAATGCAACTGCCGCGGAAAGACACACAGCCATTATCAAATATCCCGGCATGATTTCATCCTCCTTTACCTGCCTCTGATTAAAAGACGAACCAGCCTTCCGTCCGGTTTTAAATATTTTTAATTTTTATGATTCCAAAACCATTTTCCATTATTATACTCGGATATTCATACAGTTTCAATCACAATCCCCAAGAACTTCCAAATTTCCAGCGAATCATCCCATCTTCCGCGCTCCTGGCACAGGCAGAAAAAGGCCCCCGGCAATTTTCTCCCGGAGGCCATACTATAAACAATTTTCACACTGCCGCAATCTCTACGAAAATACCCCCAGCATACCCGCATACCCCACCGCGGCCGCCGAAAACACCAGAATCATCGGAATATTGCGCCTCACCAGCGCCCCGATGTTGACCTTAAAGCACTCCGAGGCGATAAACAGGCACACATGGGTGGGGGAAACCTGCATGGCGGCGTAGGCCATGCTCATGAGCAGCACCAAAAGCGCCACTCCGCCGTCCGGCACGGCCGCCATGGCCATGGGCAGGCACAGGGAAATGATGGCGTTGGAACCGCTGATGATAGTACCGAAAAAGAAAATCAGCGCAAACACCAGGGGCAGCGGAACCGGCAGACCGCCGAAAAAGACCGGCAGCTCATGGATCACGCCGGTGGACGTGATAATGTCTTTGAATACCATGATTAGCACCGTGTTGAAGATGATGACCGGCTCAAAAGCAGTGAAAAACATCGGTCGGATTTCCCACCATTTCAGGCGGTCCACAAAAATGTTCAGCACCGTCACCAGAGGGGTGGCGATGTAAACCGGGATGTCGAACGCGATGATCAGAAGTACGATCAAAATAATGGACCAGAGGCTGCAAAACAGCATCCGGGCAAAGTCCATTTTCCCGCCCTCCAGGCGCTGGTCCGTGCGCTTGGGAAGCTTGCGCAGGTGGAACACGTATCCGATCAGGAACAGTACGGCCACCAGCGGCAGCATAGCCAGCACAAACTGCCCCGCTCCCACGCCGGACAGGGCCAGGGCGATCAGGATCGAGGAGTAGGTGGGAAGAAAACTTTCCGGGATATGGCGGTAGAAACTGGTGACGCAGGTCATGTCCTCCGGGCTCATATAGTCCTCGCAGGAGGATCTCACGATCTCCGCGCAGATGGTCATTGCGCCCGCCGACGGCAGCAGACCGATCACCGCGGGAGCCGCCGAGGCGTTGATCCGCCGGTTGCCAAACAGGCCGCTCAGCGATTCCTCCGCCTGCTTCAGACGCCGCCTGCGCTCCAGCATCCGCTGCAAAAATGTAATAAAATAGAAACTCAGCACCACCGTGACGGTTTCCCGGCTGACCAGCGCTTTTCGCCAATGGTCAAGGCCCGGCCCAGGGGAATGCCGTATAACAGCACCGCAGCCGCCAGACCTCCGGAAATCGCCGCAAACAGCAGGAGCTTGCGCCAGAGCATGGCGATGATGACCAGAAATACGGCGCAGAGTTTCAGGATCAGGATGTTCATTATGGTTTCCTCACAATATGTATTTGCAGCAGTTCAGGCGGCGTTTTCTCCGCCTGCTCTTCCATCGGGCGGACATCCCGCGGCTTCTTGACCTGGGGCGGACCGCCCAAACTGCTGACTCGCTCTCCATCTTACCATAGATTTTCATAAAGGGACAGTGGGATTTCGCAGGAGCGTGCCTCACCCCTTCTGAATCATCTTTTCCCGCAGCCGCCTCTGCTCCTCCGCCGAAAACCCGCTCTCCGCCAGCCGTCCGTCCAGGCCGGACTCCCGGAAAAAGTCCAAAAGCCGCTCCATGTTCTCCGCCTCTGACCGCAGCAGCGGCAGAAGCTGATCACAGTCCGTCATTTTGTCTGCCAGTGCGCCCAAACCGCCCTGGTTGTAGGTGTGGGACACCTCATAGTCGGCCACAATGTCCTCCCGCGCTGCGCCGCACAGCCAGAGGACAGCCGCAGCCAGAACGCCAGTCCTGTCCTTGCCCGCCGTACAGTGAAACAACACGGCTCCATCGTCCAGGGATTCCGTAAGCCGCGCGAGGGCCGCAGCCAGCAGCCCTATGTTCTCTCCTGCCATGATCACATAGCTCTCCCGCAGACTTTTCAGAAATGCCAGCCCCGCCAAATCCGCCGGATGTTCCAGATCGATTTCCTCCGTCTGGAGCGGCAGGTGATACCAGGAAATCCCCTGGGGCGGCCGGTCCGGCTTCACACGCAGTTCCGAAGCGCTGCGCAGGTCCAGGATCGTCCTGACTCCCGCGGCCTTAAGCCGTTCCCAATCGCCCTCGTCCGCCCCGGACAGATCCCCCGCCCGGTAGAGCATGTTCCAGCGGACCATCCCGCCGTCCGCCTCGTAACCGCCCAAATCCCTCACATTTTCCACGTGATTCAGCCTCAGACGCCTGATGTGTTGTTCCATTTTACCGCACCTCACAATTCATAATATCCCCTATTTTACCATAAACATCAAGCTCGTGAAAGCCCCCGGCCCGGGCAATTTCACCGGCAATTTCACTTCCCCCGCAGCGCCTCCCCGCAAGCCCTTCTCAGGTATTCTTCACCGCACGGCCTCTTCACCGGATCATCTATTCCCGCCCGGGGCGGATAGTCCCTTCCGAGCCGATCCCGCATTTTCTTACAATCCTCCGCAGTCAAAAGTCCCTGTTCTGCAAACCATGCCAGCAGGAACCAGTTCCAGCACGCACTCAAATACCCTCCCGGCCCCTTCCCATACCACAGCTGTGCATGAAATCTCTCCTTCCGGTTCAGATACTCCAGAATCCGCGCGTCCCCGGCGTAAACGATCCCGTAGTGGATATCCTGATCCGAGAGCAAGCCCAGCCGGTCGATCTCCTCCACGATCTCAAGACGGCCCATAACAATGGCCAGAGCTGAAAGACTCATCCCGGTCATATTACACCGATAGTCCTCATCCGCTTTCCAGGACGCCTCCCCCGTAACAATCCCGCCCGGCAGTTCCCCCGCGCCTCCCTTCCGGTACTGAACGCGGATACCGTACCCCTCATTGGTTCTGCTTCTGTACAATACCTCCATTTTCAGAAAACCAGACCGGGGATTGCATTTTTGTTGTTCCTTCTCACTCCAAAATCCCAGCAGCTCCTTCGCCAGCCCGTCGTTTCCCATTACAAAGGCAATCGCCGGCAAATTCAGGCAGCCGTCAAACTCGCACACCTGATTCCAGAATCTAACCCGCAGCCGGGGCTCCAGAATCAGCCCTTCCGAACTGCGCAGCGCCTCCATAAGTCGTCCATTGAACCTCGGATTACCCGCCTGGCGTAAAAGCCCGACCTCCTCCTCCAGCCTGCACGCCCGCAGCGCGCGATAAACGGCAAGATGACGGGCTAATATTTCTTTATCCTCCTCTGGTCTTACAAATCGTTTGACAGACTGCGGTTTCTGTTCCTGCGAATCGCCATTCCCCGCCTCCGCCAGGGTATAGCAGTTGCTTCCACGGATAAATTGTGTAATCATATCGTACTTTTCCCGGCCCTCAAGATATTGCAGAAATTCCATATAACAAGCTCCGGTCAGGTAATTGTTTTCAAACGCCGCCTCCACAAGGGGCTCCGGCAGCAGCTCATCATACTCCTCGCAGACCTTTTTCAACCTCTCCAGTCCATCGGTGGAAGTGCCGCGGTTTTTAACGTTTATGAACGTAAGAAGCTGCATCGGACTTTTCGTTTCCGCCAATTCCGTCATGTCCATATAATTTTCATTTATTTCCATCGTAATATTGTAATCGCGGCTCATTTGCTTCAAATTCACACATGTCTCGATCACGGTTTCCTCTTCAAACCCGCCGCGTAAAATATGCCATTGCAGCAGCGCACCGATATCCACCGAAAACCCCGCCAGCAGCTCTGGAAATTCAAACCAGCCCGGTTCCCGCTGGTTAAATTTTCCCAATATGCACCAGCTCCAAGCGTGCCATCCAACCCCCAATAAAAAAGCCCGCAAATCCTCGCCGGCCTCCCCCATATGGCTGCTGTACCATTCCCTGTGCCGTGAAAAATACTGCCGGATGCCCCAGGCGTGTTTCGGTTTCCGGCTCCACTTCAAATATTTACCCGCCCACCGGTTCAGCTCCGCCATATGGGAACTTCCGGCTCCCTGCGCCCTCAATCGCTCAAACAACAGATCCGCAAGCGCCCCTCCGCCCATATCCAGAACGCTGTATATGGGGATATTGCTTAACGAATCCCCATAATACTTCCACAGATACTCCCACATCGGACGCCCCGTAAAATTGACGGCCCGCTCCATCCGATACAACCGATGGCCGCACGCTTCCGACGTACGTCCACATTGCCGGAACTTCGGAAACCAGCGCTTCCCCACTCCCTCTACCGTGTGACCGGCCCAGTAAAGCGCCTCTTTGCCGCTCTTTTCCAGCACAAGATCCACCAATTCCGGATTCCCGGACAGTATGGCAACTTCCAGAACGGTGGCACACCAATTTGGCTCATGTCCAAATGGATTGAGCAGCGGTTTCAAACTCCGTTCTCTCCTCTCCGGCCACCATGCGTCCAGTCTTGCGCCCTGTGATAAAAGCCAGCAAAGCCGTTTCCGATTCCCGGTCAGCAGGGTGAACAACGCGGGGGTTACTTCAATCTGCATACGGTAAGGAAACCACGTCTCCTCCTCACACTTCCCTATGATGCTGATAATTCCAATGGAATTGATATTCTTCATCGCTTCAATCTGCATCTGAAAGAGACTCTCATCCGCAATCGGCCATACCACCCGGCCCGGCGCCATATCCTTAAGCCTTATTTCGGAGTCATACGTGACCTGCTCCCAGATTTCCCTGGACTCCCGGTAATATTCACGGTCCAGCGCCTGGTCCAAAAATCTTGTATATTGCCCGCCGCTTCCATGAAAAAATACCGGTTTAAATCCCAGCTCCAGCAGCAGCTTCACAATGCTTCTGCGTCCTGACAGAATCGCCGTATCCATGTATATTCCATTCTCATAGATTCCCCCTCCCACCGGCTCTTCAAAATGAAAGTGTTCCAGAACATACCTGTGGTGCTCCTCCAGCGCGCTCCGGATCTTCTCCTCATTCCCCTCCTTAATTGCCAGGTACAGCTGAACCTGCGGCGACTTAAGCTCCCACTCCTTCCACATAGGGACACCTCCTTTGTCCATCAAATCCGTTTTTCCCCCAGCAGAAGCAGCTCCCCGGAAAGCCGGACGTAAACCGGATTCCTGCACAGAGCGAGCACCTTCCAGCAGGCATTGTTGCGGGATAAATAGTTTAACGTAACCTCCAGCAACACTCCCTTGCCGTAGGCGGCCTCCATAAATTGCAGCGCAAAGCCAATCTGCCGGTTGACCGCCTCCACCGCCTCTCCCCGACCGGAAAGCGACAGCTCCTCGGCTTTCAGGCAGCCGGAATGGTATACAATGTTGCGCATCAGAATTCCCTGCACAGCCCATTTCACATCAAAATCGGCCAGGCTGTATTTCCGGGCCAGCTTATCGATCCCCTCCCCAGCCAGAATGCGCTCGATGTCCCCGCTGTCGATGAGCCGGGAATAGGTCCGGTAATGGTTGATAAATTCCGCAGTAATGTGCCCATCCTTGACAAACTGGACCACCATCTCCTTTGTCACGGCAAACCCGGCCCCTTCATAGACGGCCAGCGTCCGGCTCAGGTTGCTCCAATCCCGAGGTGTGACGATGACATCCCGATCTCCCTGGTTTTCGCAGCGGTAAAAGCAGTCCGGGTGCATTTTCAAAAACGCCACAATATCCGGGTGAATCCCCTGCTCCATGCTGTACTCCAAAAACACCTCCAGGTCCGGCTCTATGACAATGCGGCGGATCCGGTCCCGGATGGCGGCGGTGAATTCCCGGGCGTAGCGGTTATACTGCTTGGGATTACCGCAGAGCACCAGAATCCAGCCCTCGGGCAGCTTATGAGCCCCCAGGGCTTTAAATTGCAGGAAGCCCAGCATGGCGGGCATCAGGCTGTCGGATGCAGTGTTGAATTCGTCCACCAGCAGAATCCCCTCCCGCTGCCCCGCCTCACACGCCTGGTACACCGGCGCCAGAATCTCGCTCATGGTGTAGCGGGTGGCCTTGCATTTCCCTCCCCCAAAGGGGATTTCCACGATCTCCGGCAGGCCCAGGGCGGTCTGCCGGACATGGTGGGCAAGGCTCACGCTGACGAACCCGATTCCCAGTTCCTTTGCCGTCTGCTCCACGATCTCCGTTTTGCCTACTCCCGGCGGCCCCACCAGTTCCAGGGGCATCTGCTCCTTTACAGGGAACAGGAAATTTCCCTCACCGTCCCTTTGCAGATAGCACGCCACGCTCTCCTTGATCATTTCTTTGGCCTTCTTAATCGATACCGAAAAATCCACCAAAAGCTCCTCCCTTCGTCTCCCCCAACACCCCGCCGCTTTCCGACGTGCATTCCGGCCTCCCGGCCGCCGCAGCTTGTTCCGACGTGCATTCCCGCCTCCCGGCCGCCGCAGCTTTTCCCTGCCGAATTGTTCCCGCCTTCTCATCGCCGGTGAGATACAGCGGGATCACCCACTCCGGCAGCTCCGGCTCAAAACAGCCGCACTCCACCAAGGCGAACGCCACATCGAATTCCGGCTTATGTTCCGGGAACCGTCCCATCCCGTCGGAGAGATAAATGAGCAGTTTAAACGGCGCTTCCCGCCCGGACCGGTTGAGTTCCTCCATACGACGGATCACGGGAATAAAATCCGTTCCGCCTCCCCCGTCGATCCTTCCCTCCGCCAGGTACCGTTCCAGGCCATCCAGGTCCGCGATCCGGTCTTCCCGGCATATTTCGCTGTCCGCCTGGAAAACAAGGATATCCAGTTCCATATTTTCATAGGACTTGAGGATATTGGCAGTCTCCCTCAGAAAGAGCCGCACCGGCTCCCCCTGACAGCTGCCGCTGGTGTCAATGGCAATGGCGATCTGTTTCAGCGCAGGCTGCTCCGTCATCTCCGACGACTCTACCAGCCCAATGTTTCCCCACCGCTCCATCCCATAGGTATACCAGATATAGTCGATCTCGCTGTCGTCCTCCCGGCAAACCTCCTCCCGGGCCAGGTACTGCTCCAGAAACTCCCGGTAGCTGCGGTGGTTTTCCTCCACTACCTCGTAATAACAGGAAACGCCCAGACTTCCGCTGCCGTAACCCCGGCCGCCAAACAGCATAAGACTGATCTGGCGCCCCGCCATAATCTGCATCGCCTCAAGCGCGCGGGAGAGACGGTCAGAATGAGCGCCGGGGGACACGCCGGATATGTCTGCGGACTGCGCGCCGTGGGACGCCCCGGGGCTGCCTGCGGGCCGGACTCCGGGGGACGCTCCCGGGCTGCCCGCAGCGTATATTCCGCTTCTCTGCCCCTCCACATCCTTCCTCCGCCAAAACCTGTGATCATCCACCATTAACACCCCTACCATTCCCTCCAGCTCAAGCCTTTTCTCCTCATTTTCTTCCGCTTCCCGGTACAATTCCCTGATATAAGCCCCTTCTGTTCGGCTCCGCCCGATCATATTACAGTAGTCCCAGGGCATTTTCAGTTCATCTTTCCTCTTCCGGCTCCCATTCACACACTCCAGGAACCGCAAATACAGCTCCCCCGCCTTCAAATCCGCACAAATCCCGAACAATTCCCGCTCCGCCTCGTCCCCCGGGCACTGGGACGGATGGCGGCAGATGATATGGCAGACCGCGTGGAGATACTCCCGCTCCAGCCGTCCGTTCCCGCCAGCCTCCGCGATTTCCCGCACATACGCTTTGCCGTACAGCAGGAACCGCCCGTCCGTCCCGATCCCCTCAAACCCGTCCTGTTCCCTCCACTCAACCACTTCCAGAACCGGCGAGAGAAATGATATCCGCTTCAAAATCCGGCTCCTCGCCGCCCGCAGCGCCTGCTCCGCTTCCATAGGCCCGCTTCCCCTCCTGTCGTTTATTTTCTTCCATTATAATCATCCCAGGCGTTTCCCGACAGCGCGCCCGGGAAGAGATTTGCAGGCAGACTACCTCGCCCGGAACAAACGCCCCGGAACAAAACAAGGACCTGACAATTTCCATCAAAATTGTCAAGTCCCTGCCCATAAAATCCGTTTCAATTCAATCCCTCAAAAACCGTCAATCATATTTCAACACCAGCGCGTCCGCCAGCGCAATCCCCTTTTCATACACAAACACCGGGTTAATGTCCAACTCCGCCAGACAGTCCTTCTCATCCGCGGCCATACGCGATACCCGCACGATCAGATCCGCCACCGCCTGCTCGTCCAGCTTCTTTCCTCCGCGGTATCCGGTAAACAGTTTGTATCCCTTCAGGGAACGCAGCATTTTCAGAGCTTCCGCCTCGCTCACCGGCGCCATGGCCATGGACACATCCTTGAAAATCTCCACGAACACGCCGCCCAGACCGCACATCACCATGGGACCGAACTGGGGATCATTGTTCACTCCGATGATCACTTCCGTGCCCGCCTTTAACATTTCCTGCACCAGCACGCCGCCGATTACCGCCTGGGGATCGTAGGCTTTGGCGTTATCCAAAATCTCCCCGTAAGCCTGCCGCAGCTGCCCTTCGTCCTGAATCCCCACCTTGACGCAGCCCGCGTCCGACTTGTGCATAATATCGCCGGAATCGATCTTCAAAACCACCGGATATCCGTACTCCCCGGCGGCTTCCAGCGCCTCCGCCTCAGACCGCGCCACCCGCTCCCGGGGCGTTTCGATGCCATGTCCGCGCAGAAATACCTTGCTCTCGTGCTCGGTCAGAGCTGTTTTGGTCTGTCTCTCCCGCGGAGCCGGGGCCGTCATATCCAGACACAGCTCCTCAGGCCGGTAGGCCGCAAACTCCTCCAGATACCGAAGAATCTTAAAGGCGTAAACCGTGGGCGGCAGCACCGGAACCCCGGCGCGCTCCAATCTCCGGGCATACTCCTCATTTCGGGTATTCTCCAAAAACGGAATCATGACCATGGGTTTGGCCCCCGGCTCCGCGGCCACCAGCTCGATGGCCTCCGTCATGTAGCAGATGGCCGGGTCCGCAATCCGCTCTAACAGCGTGTACCCGACGGCCACCAGACCCACATTCGGATCGCTCATCACCGTGCGCAGCGCCCCGGCGTAGGCCTGGACGTCATAGGAGAGGGTGGCCGTCATGTCCAGGGGATTGGCCGGGCTGGCGTAGGAGGGAAGCTGCTCCCTCAGACGCTCCAGCGTTTCCGCCTGGAAATCCGGGTACTCAATCCCCCACATCTGGCCCACGTCGGCGCAGACTCCGGTTTCCCCGCCGGAAAGGTTCATGGAGGCGATCCCCGGCCGCTTTGGCAGCCCGGGTAATACGGAGAGCATCATGGACACGGCCATCAGCTCCTCCACATCGTCCACCCGGATCACCCCGTATTTACGGAACACCGCGTCGAACACCGCGTCCGCCCCGGAGAGACTGCCGGTATGGGAGGCGGCCAGACGGCTGCCCTTCTCCGAACGCCCGGCCTTGAGAATCACCACCGGCTTGCGCTTCATGGCCGCCCGCTTCAGGCAATCCAGAAACTGGGGCACATTCTGCACCCCTTCCAGATACATGGCCACCACCTTGGTGCTCTCGTCCTCAACCAGAAATTCCAGATAATCCTCCATGCGCACCACCGCGCTGTTGCCGGAGGAAATCACGTAGGAGAACCTCATACCCGGGCTGTCCATCAGGGACAGGCAGATCTGACCGCTCTGGGACACCACTCCCACAGCCCCCTTCCGGTCCCGGCTCTCGCTGAGAAAGGCGAAGGGATAAACGCCGTCGGTATAGTTCACAAAACCGGCGCAGTTCGGCCCCATGAGGGCCATGTCCAGCTCTCTGCACAGCCCGGACAGCCGCTCCTGGTTCTCCCGCCCCTGGGCGCTCCCGATCTCCTTGTAGCCGCTGGCAAACACCACCGCGGCCCTTGCGCCCTTGGCCCTGCTGGACTTAAGCAGCTCCTCCACCGTCCCCTGTGGCGTACAGATCACCGCCAGGTCAAAGCTGCCCGGCACTTCCTCCACGGTCCGGTAACAGGGCTTTCCGAAAACCTCGTCCCGCCTGGGATTGACAAAATAATAGCTGCCCTCCCTCATGTATTCGATCACGTTGCGGCAGGTATCCCCGCCGAACCCCGATTTCTCGCTGGCTCCGATCACGCAGATCTTATCCGGCTTTAATAACGCTCCAATCTCCATCAGACCACCGCCCTCTGCAGCTCCCGCACCGAACGGATACCGGCTGCGAAGCATTCTCTGTTTTTCGGATTGCATTTCCCCTTGCTCAGGAAGAAGTTCTCGATGCCCTCCTCCATCTGGGTCTCCCCGATCACGCCGGTGGTTTTGGAAAACGCGCCGATCATCACAATATTGGCTCCCCGGGAATTTTCCAGCTCCGCGGCCAACCCTGTGGCCTCCACCGCGTACACATGGATGTCCGGCCGGAACTCCTCCCGTTTCACAATGCTGCTGTTAATAATCATCGTGCCGCCCGGGGCGATGCTCCCCTGAAATTTGTCCACCGACGGCTCGTTTAACGCCAGAAGCACGTCGATGGAGCGGATAAAGGGGCTGGCGATCTCCTCCTCTGAGATTTTCACGTTACAGTTGGCCGTTCCGCCCCGCATCTCGGAGCCGTAGGAGGGAATCCAGACCACATTTTTTCCGATGTCCATCCCCGTCTTGGCGATAATGAGCCCGGCCGTCAGAACGCCCTGTCCGCCAAAGCCCGCGCATACCAGATTAGTCATGCCGCTTCTCCCTCCTTTTCACAAATTCCCCCACCGGGTAATACTCCTGAATCGTGGAGGCCACCCGCTCCTTGGCTGCCAGCGGGGGCATCCCCCAGTTGGTGGGGCAGGGAGACAGGACCTCCACAAAGGAGTATCCCTCCCCGTTTAGCTGGGCCTCAAAGGCGTTCCGGATATACCGTTTGGTCTTTGCGATCTCTGCCGCCGTGGTCACCGCTCCCCTGGCCGCGTAGGCGATATCCAGGGTTTTCAGCATATCGATGGCTTTCAGGGGATTTCCCGTGACGGCGCAGTCCCGCCCGTAGGGGCTGGTGGTGGTTTTCTGCCCCGGCAGCGTGGTGGGAGCCATCTGCCCTCCGGTCATGCCGAAGTTGGTGTTATTTACAAAAATCACCGTAATGTTCTCGTTGCGGATCGCCGCGTACATGGTCTCGGAGAAGCCGATGGCCAGCGCGTCGCCGTCTCCCTGGTAGGTGAGAACCGTCCGGTCCGGCCGGCAGCGCTTGATGGCCGCCGCCACCGCCGCCGCCCTTCCGTGCTGGGCCTGTATCCAGTCGATTCCAAAGGTGTCGATCATCAGGCAGGCGCAGCCAACGGCCACGGCCCCGATGGTCTGATCCGCCACCCCCAGCTCTTCCAGCACCTCCGCCACCAGGCGGTTGATCACGCCGTGTCCGCAGCCGGGGCAGTATTTATTGTCAACTATCAATGTCTGTGGTTTCGTTTTAATCATTGCCCTTATACACCGCCTTCTTTTCTCCGGCCGCAATCCTGGCGACCTCATCCAGAATATCCTTTGAGTCAAATACCTCCATGCCGCCCGTGATGGCGTACACGTCCTTCCGCATGCCCTCGGCCAGCGCCACGTCCTCCGCCATCTGTGCCAGGGGCGTCAGCTCGCAGGAGATAAAGCATTTGGCATTCCGGCACGTCTCAAAGGCTTTCACCGGGTATGGATACAGGGTAATGGGCCGGATCAGCCCCAGCTTGATGCCCTGGCTGCGCCCCAGGCGCACCGCTTCTTTACAAATTCTGGAAGAAATGCCGTAGGCCACCAGTACATACTCCGCGTCCTCCGTCTCCACAGCCTGCCAACGCTGCTCCTGCTCCTCGATCCGCTGGTATTTCTCCTGGATATACCGGTCGTAATTGTCGATGTAGTACATGTTGGAGGTCACCCGCCGGAAATCCTCCGGCGACCTGCGCCCCTTCAAGGACCACTGGTACTGATCCGGGTCGTGCTCTCTCATCTCCGGCAGCTCCACCGGCTCCATCATCTGGGAGATGGAGGCGTCCGACAGCAGAATCACCGGATTCCGGTGTTCCTCCGCCTTGTCAAAGGCCAGCGTCATCAGATCCGCCGCCTCCTGCACCGAGGACGGCGCGTACACCAGACAGCGGTAGTCCCCGTGTCCCCCGTTCTTGACCACCTGAAGGTAGTCCCCCTGTGCCTGGAAAATATCCCCGAGTCCGGTGCCGTAACGCATCACGTCCACGATCACACAGGGCAGCTCCGCCGAGGCGATATAGGAGATTCCCTCCTGCAATAGGCTGAACCCAGGCCCCGAAGAGCTGGTCATGGTCCGAAACCCTGTGGCAGCGGCACCGTACACCATGGAAATGCCGGAAATCTCCGACTCCGTCTGCACAAATGTGCCGCCCACCTCCGGCAGGCGTTTGGAGAGGTACTCCAATATCTCAGTCTGGGGCGTGATCGGATAGCCGGAGAAAAACCGCATCCCGGCCCGCACCGCGGCCTCCGCAATGGCGTCGTTTCCTTTCATTAATTGTCTCATGCCGCTCACTCCCCCTCCCTGATCTCAAACACGTAATCCGGGCACACCGTGTAGCATACCCCGCAGCGTATGCAGACCTCATGGTCCACCTGCACCACGGCATAGCCCTTGGCATTGATCGCGCCGCTCAAGGACAGCGCGTTTTTCGGACATTCCTTCACACAGTAGCCGCAGCCCTTACAGCTCTGTCCGTTTATGTATAATCTCTCTGTCATCTGCGTTTTGTTTCCCTTCTATATTTCCGGTAAATCCTGCACATCCGGCTCGAACAGCTCCCTGGCGCTCTCCCTGGCGTAAATTCCATCTTCCAGAGCGTACCGCATCTGTTTGGCCGCATTTCTCCTGCACAGCGCCTCCGCGCCCGCTAGCACGCTGGAGAGCTCCGGCGTCACCGCGCCGAAGAAAACCGCGTCGTACAGCCATGCCTCCGACAAATTGGCCGTAAAATCACAGATCAGCCGGACTCCCCGCTTCTTTAAAATCTCATCCGCCTCCGGCGATACGGCGATATTGGCCGCCTCCACCACCAGACCGGCTTTGACCGACGCCGCGTTGTCCCCGTTCACCGTGTTGGCCAGGGCCGCGGGTATCAGCACGTCGCACTCCGCCGCCACGCAGGCTTCGGTGGGATAGGTTTCCCAGCCCTCCGGCAGCCCGTCCCGGTCCAGCACCCGGCATTCCCGCTTCATCCGGTACAACGCCTCCACGTCCAGCCCCTGCGCACTGTGCACAAACACCTGCGAATCCGCCATTCCCACGATCCGGTGTCCCAGCTCGGCCAGGCGGCTGGCGCAGCCGAAGGCCACCCGGCCCATTCCCTGGATCACCACGTCCGCCTTCCGGCCGGGCGCCAGCGCGGCAAATGCCTCGTCCGCGCTGCACGCAACCCCGTAGCCTGCGATCACATCGTTCAGCGGGCGTCCGTAAACCGTCTCATCCAACAGCCGGTTGTAAGCCTCCATGTTTTCCATAATCTTCGGGTCCGCCCGCATGGATTTCGTCATGGGCATATCCAGCCCAAACTCCGAGAAAATCTTAAGGATATCCCCGTAGCGGGTGCCGTAATCCCCTCCAAGGGACACTCCCGTGCGGATGTATGGCATCATGGCGATGATATACCGCCTGAGCACCTCCCCGGCGTCCGGCCGCCGGCTGTCGTAGGCGATCCCGCCCTTGCAGCCGCCGCAGAACCGGGACTCGCCGGCCTTGTACTTGTAGGCCATGCACTCCGCCAGGCGCAGCACCTCCTCCCGGGTCACAGCCGGGTGCATGCGGATCCCGCCGCCCGTGTAGCCGTTGACAAAATTGTGAATCACCAGCCAGCCCATGGCCTCGGACTCCGTATCGTTCCATTCAATGCACAAATAAGGTTTCAATCCTTCTCTCCTCCCGTTTTCCCCCGCACTCAGGCGTTTTTCCGCTTAAACTGCATGGCGATCACACAGGTGATCACGGAAATCACGCACAGGCCGATCAGGAACATGAAAATGTACCGGTAGCCGTCCGCTCCGTACTGATCCAGCCAGTTTCCGAAAATGGTGTGCATAAAGGAATCCGGCAGATATCCGATAATGGAAGCCACGCCCACCGCGGTCCCGTACAGGTGGCGCGGAATCTTCACTTCCTCGGAAATGGACCACATGATGCCGTAGTTCATATAGATCAGGGCCGCGCTGACCATCACCACCGTCAGCACCAGCGCCACCGGAGTGGAACCGGAGATCAGGAAGAAGCAGGCGATGGAGATTCCCGAGAGAATGGCGACGGCCAAAATGGTCTTTGCCACCTGCCCCGTCTTGTCGGAGATAAATCCGCCCACCGGACAGAACAGGAATCTGGCGATATAGGTTCTGAAAATGGCGATAATGCTTGCGGCTCCCACGCTGATTCCGATCACGTCCGTCAGGTACGGGGTCAGCAGGGTGGAACCGGAGTACACGGCGTAAATGGAGAACAGCGTAAAGGCCAGAATCCAGGTCTGAGGCATTTTCAGCACACGCCCGATGTCCTTGAGCTCGATCTTGTCCTCTTCCTCCCCGTCGTCCACGGAGCTCTTCTCATCGTATACAAAATACAGCAGCACCGCGGCCAAAAGGCACATGAATCCGTAGAAAATCAGGGTGTATTTCAGTCCCGCCACCTGAGAGGCAAAATATGTAAAAATACCCATGGCCACAAAGGCGGACACCGTGTTCATCAATCCCTCAAAGCTCTGGAAAAAGCCGTACAGCCGTCCCTGCTCGCTGGAATCGCCCAGCATGCGGATGGCCTTGATGGAAGCGCCCCAGTAAGCAAAGCTGGTGGAAAGTCCCAGCAGCGCCCAGATCACCATCGCCATCTGGAAATTCATCACAAAGGCCAGAATAATATTCAGCGCTCCGGTAACCAGCGTGGAGATAATGATAATCTTCTTGGCCGAGAACCGGTCCGCCACCCAGCCGCCGGGGATATAACCGATGGCGCAGACAATGGCGTAAACGCTCAGAAGTTCGCCCAGCTGGGCGTTGGTGGCGTTAAGTCCCACCAGCAGCGCGTCGTAAAACACATATTTCACATAAGGCAAAAGATACAGCGAGCTCGAAATCATGGAAAGCACGAACACCGCCACATATTTTTTAAGATTGCTTTTCTGACTCATAATTTTCCCCCTCAATAATCCTTTTCACAGATTTCACAGAATTTGTCCAGATCAATATTACCCCCGGTAATGATGCACAGCACCTTCTTGCCCTTTAACTCCTGGTGATCCTCAAACAGAGCGGCCAGACAGGTTGCGGATGCGCCCTCGATCATATAGTGATGCTTCTGGGCCATCCACTTGATACCCTCCCGGGTGCTCTCCTCGTCCACCACGAAAATGTCGTCCACGCAGGTCAGCGCCAGCTCCACGTTGGGCCAGGTGATGGCTCCCTCCAGGCCGTCGGCGCAGGTGGGCAGGAAGGGACAGTCGTTGTTCAGCTTCCGCTCGTGGAAGGATTTATCCCAGGGAGCGGAGGTGTTGGTCTGAAGGCCGTACACCTTGATGTCCGGGTTCATGGCCTTGGCCGCAATCGCAACTCCGCACAGCAGTCCGCCTCCCCCGGTGGGCACCAGAATCGCGTCGAAATCCCCCTTCTCCAGCAGTGACTCGATGGCCACGGTCCCCTGCCCCGCAATGGTCTCATTGGACTCATAGGCGTGGACAAACTTTCTGCCCTCCTCAGCCTCGATCTCATGAGCCCGGTTCTCCGCGTCCTCATAATTCGGCCCGTACACCACCAGCCTGGCCCCGTGCTTGATCGCCCCATAGCGCTTGTTCATAGGCGTGGATTCCGGCACGCACACCACCGCGGAAACGCCCTTTAACTTAGCCGCGTAAGCCACCGCCTGGGAGTGATTACCCGCGGAGGCCGCCACCACCCCGCACTTCAAGTCCTCGTCGCTCATGCCCAGAATGTTGTTCATAGCCCCCCGCAGCTTGTACGCCCCGATGGGCTGCAGATTCTCCATCTTAAACCACACCTCGCTGCCCGTCCGCTCGGAAGTCTCCGGCGAATAGATCAGCGGCGTCTTCTGCACATAATTCCGAATCCTGCCATACGCCTCCACAATGTCCTTCATTTCAACTTTCAGCATTTGTACCCTCCAAAGTTTTTATAATTTTTGAAACGCCGTTTCATTTCTTACGTGTATTATAATTCCCCACTTTTAAAATGTCAACAGAAATTTGCACGAATTACAACCTTCCCCTTCTAAAATGCACAAAAAAAGACGGAACCCATTATAAGTTCCATCTTTTCTATTCCATCTAACGAGCCCCAACCCTCAACCCCTAAATTTTCATCAAACCCATCCCCCATTTTTCCCACCCTACACCTCACTCCCGGAAACGCCAGCCCATGGCGGGGGAGGGGGATCGCAGGCTTGCGCATCCCCCTCCCCCGCCATGGGCGTCCCCCTTCCGCCTCACAACTCAAACCGATCCATACTCTCCGTATAAATCTCAATAAACTCCTTCGCCTGCCTCAACACCTCCGCAACCTTCTCCTTCTTCGCCATCATCCGCCCATACCCGCCCGAAACGCTGATACAGGCCACCACCGCTCCCTCCGCGTTAAACAGCGGCGTCGCCATACAGAACAGCCCTTCCTCGTACTCCTCGTCGTCATACGCAAGTCCGCTCTCCCGTATCCGTTCCCGCTCCTTCTCAAAAGCCTCCCTGGTAATAATCGTCTTAGCCGTCCGTTTCCTCAAATCCTGCCTCTTAAAATACGCCGCCAATTTCTCATCGTCATAATACGCCAGCGCCGCCTTCCCGATTGCAGAACAGTACATCGGTGAAATGGGAATGGTCTTGATGGACAGCACCGAGCTGTTGGAATACGTGCTGTAGATCGAGAGCATGGCGTTCTCATACTCGATGGCCAGGTTCACATTTTCATCCACTTCCTTCATAATCCGATCCATATACGGCTTGCAGATGTCGATCAGGTGCAGGTCCTTGCTGGCGCTGCGCCCCAGCTTGATCAGAAAGCAGCCCAGCTGATAGCCCTCGTTCTCCGAGCACTCCACCGCGTTCCACTCCTCCAGCGAATTTAACAGACGGAACACCGTAGCCTTAGGCAGGCTCAAATCCTTGGCCATCTCCGAAATTCCCACCGGCTTGTCCTTCCCCGCCAGATAGTCCAGAATCTCCATGGCCCTGCCCACCATCACAATCCCGGTTTTGTCTTTAGTATACATGGCTCTCTCCCCTTCCAATTCCTGTAAATCATCAGCCTCCGAAAACGGCCTGCACTTTAATACCCATTATATGGGGCGGCATTTTCTTTGTCAAACACATCTTAAAACCGCGCCGCGACCCGCTCCGTCCGCTCCCGCCCCTCACAAGTCTGCCTGAAAAAAGCGGCCCGCTTACGCAGGCCGCCTCTCATTCATTTTTATCAAACAGACCCGAAACGCCGATTACGCTTCGCTTCCGTCTCCAACCTCGTCCATCTCGTCCAACGCGATCTCGTCATCCTCGCCTTCCATATCGTCGATGTCCAGCACTTCCTCGGCCACGTTGTCCTCGTTGATAGCGCTGTTCTCATCCGGCTCCTCCGCCGTCAGGTCGTCGTCCTCAGAGAGTACGATCTCCTCCTCGGCGATCAGCTCGGTGTCCAGCTTCACCTTGCGGTAACGCTTCATGCCGGTACCGGCCGGGATGGGCTTACCGATGATGACGTTCTCCTTCAGACCGATCAGGTGGTCGATCTTGCCGTTGATGGCCGCCTCGGTCAGAACCTTGGTGGTCTCCTGGAAGGACGCCGCAGACAGGAAGGAATCCGTCGCAAGGGATGCCTTGGTGATACCCAGCATAACCTGCTTGCCCTCGGCGGGCTTCTTGCCCTCGGCGATCAGAGCCTCGTTCATCTCGTTGTAGTCCAGCACATCCATGGAAACGCCCGGCAGCACGTCGCTGTCGCCGCTCTCCTCCAGCTTCACCTTCTTTAACATCTGGTGAACGATCATCTCGATATGCTTATCGTTGATCTCCACGCCCTGTAAACGGTATACTCGCTGTACTTCCTGGATCATGTAATCCTGCACGGCGCGGACGCCCTTGATCTTCAAAATGTCGTGGGGGTTCACGCTACCTTCGGTCAGCTCGTCGCCGGCCTCCAGCACCTGCCCGTCCATAACCTTGATTCTGGACCCGTAGGGGATCAGATAGGTCTTGGAGTTTCCGTCCGCCTCGTTGGTCACAGTGATCTCGCGCTTCTTCTTGGTGTCCTTGATGGTCACGGTGCCGCCGAACTCGGTGATGATCGCCAGGCCCTTGGGCTTACGCGCCTCAAACAGCTCCTCTACACGGGGAAGACCCTGTGTGATATCGCCGCCGGCCACGCCGCCGGTATGGAACGTACGCATGGTCAGCTGGGTTCCGGGCTCACCGATGGACTGAGCGGCGATGATGCCGACCGCCTCGCCGACCTGCACGGGCTGACCGGTAGCCATGTTGGCTCCGTAGCACTTCGCGCACACGCCGATGTGGGACTTACAGCTCAGCACGGTACGAATCTTAACGGACTTGCGTCCGGTCTTGTTTAACACCTTCATCACGGCGGCCGCCCGCTTGGGGGTCACCATGTGGTTGGCCTTCACCACAACCTCGCCGGTATCCGGGTCGGTGATGGTCTCGGCGATATAGCGGCCGGTGATACGCTCTTCCAGCTCCTCGATCACCTCGTTGCCGTCCATAAAGGATTTGATCTCCATGAAGGGGATATCCCTGCCCTCGCAGCAGTCCACCTCGCGGATGATCAGGTCCTGGGAAACGTCTACCAGACGTCTGGTCAGGTATCCTGAGTCGGCGGTACGCAGAGCCGTATCGGACAGACCTTTACGCGCTCCGTGAGCGGAGATGAAGTACTCCAGTACGTCCAGACCTTCACGGAAGTTGGACTTGATGGGCAGCTCGATGGTATGACCCGTCGTATCGGCCATCAGGCCTCGCATGCCGGCCAGCTGTTTGATCTGCTTGTCGGAACCACGGGCTCCGGAGTCAGCCATCATGTAGATGTTGTTGTACTTATCCAAGCCGGTCAGCAGGTCGTGGGTCAACTGGTCATCCGTGTTCTTCCAGGTCTCGATAACCTCTTTGTAGCGCTCTTCCTCGGTGATCAGACCGCGGCGGTAGTTCTTTGCGATGCGGTCCACGGTCGCCTGGGCGTCCTCGATCAGCTTGGGTTTGCTCTCAGGCACGGTCATATCGGAAATGGAAACGGTCATGGCCGCACGGGTGGAATACTTGTAACCGATGGCCTTGATGTCGTCCAGGGTCACGGCCGTCTGGGTTGCGCCGTGGACGTTGATTACCTTTTCCAGAATCTGCTTTAACTGCTTCTTCGCCACGTGGAAGTCAACTTCCAGCTTCAGCTCGTTCTCCGGCACGCTGCGGTCCACAAAGCCCAGATCCTGCGGAATGATCTCATTGAAAATGAAACGTCCGATGGTGGACTCAATGATACCGGTTTTCACGGTGCCGTCGGGCATGGTCTTGCTCACGCGCACCTTGACTCTGGAATGCAGGGTGGCGGCTTTATTCTCATAAGCCAGGATGGCTTCGTTCACGCTCTTAAACAGCATGCCTTCGCCCACGGCTCCCGGACGCTCCTGGGTCAGGTAATAGATACCCAGAACCATATCCTGGGACGGAACGGCCACGGGGCCGCCGTCGGAGGGCTTTAACAGGTTGTTGGGGCTCAGCAGCAGGAAACGGCACTCCGCCTGGGCCTCCACGGACAGAGGCAGATGAACCGCCATCTGGTCGCCGTCGAAGTCCGCGTTGAACGCGGTACAAACCAGGGGATGCAGCTTGATGGCCTTACCCTCTACCAGAATGGGCTCGAACGCCTGGATGCCCAGTCTGTGCAGCGTAGGAGCACGGTTTAACATCACCGGATGCTCTTTGATTACGTCCTCCAGCACATCCCAAACCTCGGACTGAAGGCGCTCCACCATCTTCTTTGCATTTTTGATATTGTGAGCGGTTCCGTTGGACACCAGCTCCTTCATCACGAAGGGCTTGAACAGCTCGATGGCCATCTCCTTTGGAAGTCCGCACTGGTAAATCTTAAGCTCGGGTCCAACCACGATAACGGAACGTCCGGAATAGTCCACACGCTTGCCCAGAAGGTTCTGGCGGAAACGTCCCTGTTTACCCTTTAACATGTCGGAGAGGGACTTTAACGCACGGTTTCCGGGGCCGGTGACGGGTCTGCCACGGCGGCCGTTGTCGATCAGCGCGTCCACAGCCTCCTGCAGCATGCGCTTCTCATTGCGGACGATGATGTCCGGAGCGCCTAACTCCAGAAGTCTTGCCAGACGGTTGTTGCGGTTGATAATTCTTCTGTACAGATCATTCAGATCGGAGGTGGCGAAACGGCCGCCGTCCAGCTGAACCATGGGGCGGATATCCGGCGGGATCACAGGGATCACGTCCATGATCATCCACTCCGGACGGTTGCCGGAGTTTAAGAACGCCTCCACAACCTCCAGGCGCTTGATGATACGCGCCCGCTTCTGCCCGGTGGCGTCGTTTAACGCCTTGCGCAGATCAGCGGAATCCTTCTCCAGGTTGATGGCCCGAAGCAGTTCCTGAACCGCCTCGGCGCCCATTCCCACGCGGAAGCCGCCGGTACCGCCGTATTTCTCCACCTCTTCCCGGTACTCCTTCTCGGAGAGCACCTGCTTATACTGCAGGCTGGTGGAACCGGGATCCAAAACGATATAGGAAGCGAAGTACAGGACCTTCTCCAGGGTTCTGGGAGAAATATCCAGAATCAGTCCCATCCGGCTGGGAATTCCCTTAAAATACCAGATATGGGAGACGGGAGCCGCCAGCTTGATGTGGCCCATGCGCTCACGGCGCACGCTTGCCTTCGTCACCTCTACGCCGCATCGGTCGCAGATAACACCTTTGTAACGAATCTTCTTGTATTTACCACAATGACACTCCCAGTCCTTGCTGGGTCCGAAGATCCGCTCACAGAACAGACCGTCCTTCTCCGGCTTTAAGGTTCTGTAGTTGATGGTCTCCGGCTTTTTCACCTCGCCGTGAGACCACTCCAGAATCTTGTCGGGGGAGGCCAGGCCAATCTTTATCGCATCAAATGTCATCGGATGATAAGTTTCATTAGTTTCCGGCATGAGCTATACTCCCTTCTATTATTCTTCTTCACCGTCGTCCACAAGATCGTCCAGATCGTCGGCCAGATCCACGTCATCGTCCAAGGTGTACTCGTCGTCCAGAGCAGTCTCAACCACCTCTTCCTCAACGCTCACCAACTCGTTATTTTTGAACTCCTGCTCCTGGTATCCGTAAGCGCCCAGAGGCTCCTCGGGACTCATGCGGCGGTCGCCCTCAAGCAGCGCGCGCAGCTCGGTATCGCCGTAGTCGATATTCTCGGCCATTTCCACTTCGGTTCCGTCGTCGCGCAGCACCTGTACGTCCAGGCCCAGAGACTGCATCTCCTTGAGCAGAACCTTGAAGGACTCGGGCACGCCCGGCTCCGGAATGTTCTCGCCCTTGATGATGGCCTCGTAGGTCTTGACACGGCCCACAACGTCGTCGGACTTCACGGTCATGATCTCCTGCAGGGTGTAGGAAGCGCCGTACGCCTCCAGTGCCCAAACCTCCATCTCACCGAAACGCTGGCCGCCGAACTGAGCTTTACCGCCCAGGGGCTGCTGGGTAACCAGGGAGTATGGGCCGGTAGAACGGGCATGGATCTTGTCGTCTACCAGGTGGTGCAGCTTCAGATAATGCATGTGTCCGATGGTAACGGCGCCGTCGAAGAACTCGCCGGTCCGCCCGTCGCGCAGGCGCACCTTACCGTCGCGGCTGATGGGCACACCCTTCCAGAGCTCGCGGTGTTCCAGGTTGGAACCCAGATAATCCATCACCTCGGGCTTGATCAGGTCTTTATATTTTGTCTCAAATTCCTCCCAGGAAAGGTTCACGTAATCGTTGGCCAGTTCCAGGGTATCCTGAATGTCGTTCTCGTTTGCGCCGTCGAAGATCGGGGTGGACACGTTGAAGCCCAGGGCCTTGGCAGCAAGGCTTAAGTGGATCTCCAGTACCTGTCCGATATTCATACGGGACGGCACGCCCAGTGGGTTCAGCACGATGTCCAACGGACGTCCGTTGGGCAGGAAAGGCATATCCTCCACCGGCAGCACGCGGGACACAACACCCTTGTTTCCGTGACGTCCCGCCATCTTATCGCCCACGGAAATCTTACGCTTCTGGGCAATGTAGATGCGGACGGTCTCGTTCACGCCGGGCGCCAGCTCGTCGCCGTTTTCTCTGGTAAATACCTTGGCATCCACGATGATGCCGTATGCGCCGTGGGGCACCTTTAAGGAGGTGTCGCGGACCTCTCTGGCCTTCTCGCCGAAGATGGCGCGCAGCAGGCGCTCCTCCGCGGTCAGCTCGGTCTCGCCCTTGGGCGTAACCTTACCAACCAGGATGTCTCCCGCACGGACCTCAGCGCCGATGCGGATGATTCCCCGCTCGTCCAGATCCTTGAGGGCATCCTCGCCCACGCCGGGCACGTCGCGGGTGATCTCTTCCGGACCCAGCTTGGTGTCACGGGCCTCGGCCTCGTACTCCTCGATGTGGATGGAGGTGTAAACATCCTCCTGGACCAGGCGCTCGGACAGCAGAACCGCGTCCTCGTAGTTGTAGCCTTCCCAGGTCATGAAGCCGATGAGCGGGTTCTTGCCCAGCGCGATCTCACCCTGAGAGGTGGACGGGCCGTCGGCGATCACCTCGCCTGCCTCCACGTGGTCGCCCTTATATACGATGGGCTTCTGGTTGTAGCAGTTGCTCTGGTTGCTTCTCTTAAACTTGGTCAGATGGTAAACGTCCTTGTTTCCGTCGGAGTCACGCTTGATAATGATCTCGTTGGAAGCGGAGCGGGTCACCACGCCGGCGTTCCTTGCCAGCACGCACACGCCGGAGTCAACCGCGGCCTTGCCCTCGATACCGGTGCCCACAGCCGGGGCCTCGGTGGTCAGAAGCGGCACCGCCTGACGCTGCATGTTGGAACCCATCAGCGCGCGGTTGGCGTCGTCGTTCTCCAGGAAGGGGATCATAGCCGTAGCTACGGAGAACACCATCTTAGGAGATACGTCCATCAGGTCGATGGTCTTTTTCTGGAACTCGGATGTCTCTGTGCGGAAACGTCCGGATACGTTGTTGTGAACAAAATGGCCGTCCTCGTCCAGGGCTTCGTTCGCCTGGGCTACCACGAAGTTGTCTTCCTCGTCGGCGGTCAGGTAAACCACCTCGTCCGTTACTCTCGGATTGGCCGGGTCCGTGGTCTTATCCACCACCCGGTAGGGGGCCTCGATGAAGCCGTACTGATTCACCCGGGCGTAGGTCGCCAGGGAGTTGATCAGACCGATGTTGGGACCCTCGGGGGTCTCGATGGGGCACATGCGGCCGTAGTGGGTGTAGTGTACGTCACGCACCTCGAATCCGGCGCGGTCACGGGACAGACCGCCGGGGCCCAGGGCGGACAGACGCCGCTTGTGGGTCAGCTCGGCCAACGGGTTGTTCTGGTCCATGAACTGGGACAGCTGGGAACTTCCGAAGAACTCCTTCACCGCCGCGGTCACGGGCTTGATATTGATTAAGGACTGGGGCGTGATGCCGTCCATATCCTGGGTTGTCATGCGCTCTCTGACGACGCGCTCCATACGGGACAGACCGATGCGGTACTGGTTCTGCAGCAGCTCGCCCACCGCACGGATGCGGCGGTTGCCCAGATGGTCGATGTCGTCGGCATTTCCCACTTCCTCTTCCAGGTGCATATTATAGTTGATGGAAGCGATGATGTCTTCCTTGGTGATATGCTTGGGAATCAGGTCGTGGATGTTCTTGCGGAGCGCTTCCTTCAAAGCCTCCGTATCGTCGGTCCCAACTTCTGCCAGGATAGCGGAAAGTGCCGGGTAATATACTAACTCGGTAACGCCCACTTCCTCGGGATCGAAGGACACATACGCAGCCAGGTCCACCATCATGTTGGATAAAACCTTCTGCTTTCTGGTGGGTCCGTCCACCCATACAAAGGGAACCGCGGCGTTCTGAATCTCAGCCGCCTTTGTTTTATCCACCTTGGTTCCGGCCTCTGCCAGAATCTCGCCGGTGGAGGTGTCCACCACGTCCTCGGCCAGGGTCTGGCCGTTTAAGCGGTTCTTGAAGGACAGCTTCTTGTTGAATTTATAGCGTCCGACCTTCGCTAAATCGTATCTTCTGGGGTCAAAGAACATACTATTTAACAGGCTCTCTGCGCTGTCAACGGATAGGGGCTCACCGGGGCGGATCTTCTTATATAACTCTAATAAGCCATCCTGGTAGTTGTCAGAGGTGTCCTTACCAAAGCTGGCCAGCAATTTGGGTTCTTCGCCAAACAGGTCGAGAATCTCAGCGTTTGTGCCGTAGCCCAGCGCGCGGACCAGCACGGTCACCGGAACCTTGCGGGTTCTGTCCACACGCACGTAGAATACGTCGTTGGAATCCGTCTCGTACTCCAGCCACGCGCCGCGGTTGGGGATCACCGTGCAGGTGAACAGCTCCTTGCCGACCTTGTCATGACCGATGCCGTAATAGATACCAGGGGAACGTACTAACTGGCTTACGATAACACGCTCGGCACCGTTGATCACAAAGGATCCGGTATCCGTCATCAGAGGCAGATCGCCCATGAAAATCTCGTGTTCATTCATTTCATCTTTATCTTTGTTGTACAGTCTTACCTTTACCTTTAGTGGTGCGGCGTAAGTTGCATCCCGCTCTTTACACTCCTCGATGGTGTACTTCACATCATCCTTGCAAAGTGTAAAGTCAACGAATTCCAGACTCAGGTGACCCGCAAAGTCTGCAATCGGAGAGATATCATCAGTCCTTCTTTTAAGAACCACTGATAGGAATCCTTCTGAATCTCAATCAGGTTTGGCATCTCAAGAACTTCTTTCTGTCTTGAGTAGCTCATTCTTACGCTTTTCCCGGCCGGTACCGGACGTATTCTGCTTTTCTCCATTGACGTTTTCACCCCTGTTTTCTTTAATCATTGTAACAGTGTACGCGTCCAGATTTTACAAAAAAAGACACGCGGTTACGTTTCATTCCAAAATTGGGCAGAATTGGGCGCAAAAAGCCCACCTTGCCACAATAGTGCACACTCCATAATATCATAGCCCTGTCAAGGTGTCAAGCATTTTTTGCTTGCAATTCGATTGTAAAAATGATATACTGTTATAGAATGTCTTTTGGGCACGTGAAACATTTAACCAGGGGACAAGCTTTACATTAATAAGGTTGGAGGTATTTTTATGCCCACACTGCAAATTGTTTTAAACGTGGTACTTGTCATTCTCGTGATCGCCGTCATCATTCTGGCTATCCTCTATTTTATGGGGAACAAACTCCAGAAGCGCCAGGTGGAGCAGCAGGCGCTCATCGATGCGGCCGCCCAGACCGTCTCCCTTCTGGTGATTGACAAGAAGAAAATGAAGATCACGCAGGCCGGACTTCCCAAGATGGTAGTCGACCAGACGCCCAAGTACATGCGTTGGGCCAAGGTGCCGATCGTGAAGGCCAAGATCGGTCCCAAGGTGATGACCCTGATGGCGGACGAGCGCGTTTTCCAGTCCCTTCCGGTCAAGACCGAGGCCAAGGTGGTTATGAGCGGTATCTACATAACTCAGATCAAGAGCGTGCGCGGCGGCGCCGTTCCGGCTCCGGCCAAGAAAAAGGGATTTTTTGCAAGGTTCAAACGGGATAAAAAGAAAAAAGAAGAAAAGAAGTAATGACGGACAGATCAGAAGCTGTCGCAGACACAGGTGGAGACATCTGAGGAAGCGGCAGCTTCTTTTTTTGTTGGCGCTCCAACAATTTACAGATTTTTAACACTAAAGTCTGATAATTTATTAATTATTGTTTACTTCTAGGCAAATTGTATCTATAATAAAGGAACAAAAATGCAGATGGAGGTGTCATTATTATGAAAATAACAGCAGCAGTTGTACGAGAGAAAGGTCAGCCCTTCCAATTTGAGGAGCTGGAGTTGCAGGACCCGCGGGAAGGCGAAGTGATGGTCAAGATCGCCGCCAGCGGGGTCTGCCATACAGATGAGGTCGCGCAGCAGCAGATGATTCCGGTTCCGCTCCCCGCGGTGCTGGGCCACGAGGGCTGCGGAATCGTGGAGAAGGTGGGGCCCGGCGTCACCGAGTTCGAGCCCGGCGATCACGTGGTGTTCTCCTTCGGCTCCTGCGGGCACTGCGACAGCTGCCTGGCCGGGCGGCCCTATGCCTGCGAAAATTTTAACGCGATCAACTTTGGCGGCGTCATGAGCGACGGCACCCGGCGCCTGTCCAAGGACGGACAGGAAGTATCCTCCTTTTTCGGCCAGTCCTCCTTCGCCACCTACTCCGTGGTCCACAAAAACAGCATTATCCGGGTTGATAAGGACCTGGAGCTGGACATCTTAGGCCCCCTGGGCTGCGGAATCCAGACCGGCGCGGGCGCGGTATTAAACCGTCTGAAACCCGTGGCGGGCTCCAGCCTGGTGGTGTTCGGCTGCGGCACAGTGGGAATGAGCGCCATCATGGCGGCGCATTTATGCCCCTGTAAAAACATTATCGCGGTCAGCGGCAACGAGGAGAGCCTGGCCCTGGCCAAAGAACTGGGCGCGACCCACGGCATCAACCGCAAGACCTGCGGCGACGTGGTGGCCGAGATCAAGAAGATCACTGGCGGCGGCGCTGACTACGCCATCGACACCAGCGGCGTGCCGGATATGGTGAAAAAGGCACTGGCCAGCGTGAAATTCCTGGGCACCGCCGTGGTTTTAGGCGTCACCGGCGATCTGACCATCAACGTCCAGGAGGAACTGATGGGCGAGGGCAAGTCCTTAATCGGCATCGTGGAGGGCGATTCCAACCCGAAGCTGTTCATCCCCCAGCTCATTTCCTACTATAAAGAAGGGCGCTTCCCCTTTGACCGTCTGATCCACGTCTATGACTTTAACGACATCAACGAGGCCTTCCACGCCTCACACAGCGGCAAGGTGATCAAAGCCCTGCTGAAAATGAACTAAATAACAGGAGGTAGGTTCTATGGAATATCAGCTGTACATAAATGGAAAATGGAAAAATACGGAAAGTGGTTCCGTGGTAACCGATATCAACCCGGCGGACGGTTCGGCGTACGCCCAGGTTCATTTTGCAGGTCCCGACGAGGTGGAGGAGGCCATCGCAGCGGCGGATCACGCCTGGAAGTCATGGGCTGAGACGCCTGCAGCCGACAAGGAGGCCATTCTCCTGAAGGCCGGGGACTGGATGCAGGAGCATATCGATGAGGTGGCGGGAGTCCTGATGGACGAGAGCGGCTCCGCCTTTGGGAAGGCTTACTTTGAGGCCGGGTTCGCGGTGGACTTGTTCCGGGCCGCGGCCGGAGAGTGCCGCCGGGTGTTCAGCGAAATCCAGCAGCAGGCCCCCGGAGAAATCTCCATGATCCGCAGACTGCCCTTCGGCGTGGTGGCCGGAATCGCCCCCTTCAACTTCCCGCTCCTTCTGGCCTTAAAGAAGGTCGTATACGCCCTGGCCGCCGGCAACACCTTCGTCTTAAAGCCCGCCAGCGCCACTCCGGTGTCCGGCGTGATGATCGCGAAGGCCCTGGACGCCGCCGGTCTGCCCGCGGGCGTCTTTAACCTGGTTCCCGGCTCCGGCGAAGCGGTGGGCAACCGCCTGGTGGAGGACCCCCGGATCAAGATGGTGGCATTCACCGGCTCCACCGCAGTGGGCAAAGGTATCGCCGCCAAAGCTTCCGTGCTGTTTAAAAAGTATTCCCTGGAGATGGGCGGCAAAAACCCGCTGATTCTGCTCAGGGACTTTGACCTGGACCAGGCGGTGCGTATCGCCGGTTTCGGAGCGTTTTTCCACCAGGGTCAAATCTGCATGTGCACCTCCCGCCTGATCGTGGAGGAACCGGTGTACGACGAATTCTGCGAGAAGTTTACGGCCTACGCCGGGACCATGAAGGTGGGCGACCCCCACGCCATGGACACGGTGATTGGCCCCCTGATCAAGAAAGATCAGTGCGATATCATCGACAGCCAGATCGCGGACGCCGTCTCCAAGGGCGCTGTGCTTCTGACCGGCGGAACACACGAGGGGAATTATTACCAGCCCACGGTTTTAAAGGATGTGACGCCGGATATGCGGATCTTCTACGAGGAGAGCTTCGGGCCGGTCACCTCCATCATCAAGGCAAAGGACCCGCAGGATGCGGTAAGGCTCTGCAACGACAACGAGTACGGCCTGTCCTCCTCCCTGCTGACCAACGACCTCTCCAACGCCATGGCCCTGTCCCTTGAGATGGAAGCCGGAATGGTCCACATCAACAACGCCACCGTCTCCGACAACTCCACCGTGGCCTTCGGCGGAGTCAAAAACAGCGGCGTGGGGCGCGAGGGCGGCTCCTACTCCATCGATGAGTTTACCGAGCTGAAATGGATTACGGTGCAGTATACAGCGGCGCAGTTGCCGTTCTAGGATTTAGTTAAATGTAAAACCCGGCACGTGGTAAAAAATGAGCTGTTGCTCTGGCAGAATATCGATCTGCTTTCGCAACGGCTCATTTTAATCAGAATTTTTCCAAAATATCCGGCCGCACAAAGTGTCTCCCCGAAACCTCCAGCTCCACTTTCGGGAACAGATAGGGGCGGCTGACAAACTGCGGCCCATCCGCCGTGCTGATCACCGTGTCCTCACTCTTGGTCCCCGTGATGGACGGGTTCCAGCAAAACGCCTGGTTCTCGGCGATCACACCGTGATGCGAAAAATCAACCCGGTAATCCCTGGGAATATAACCGATAGGACCTCCCTGGTGATGCTTGTCGAACTCGCCGGGGTATCCCAGCTCTTCATAAGCCTTCTGAGCGGCAAGAAGAGGGGTCTGATAGGTCTCTCCCGGCCTGGAAGCCGCAATCATTTCACAGTCGATGCGCACATTGTCCAGATATTGCTTCTTCAGCTCCTGGCTGACCGGAACGAAATTCACGTACCGGGTCAGACAGATCACCAGCCCTTTATACCGCATGTTTCCGCCCATCTGAACCCGCTCCCGGATCTTCTTGTCCGTAGCGATGGCATGACGGTAGCGGTAGATCCGCTCATCTGAACCGCAGAACAGGGACATAATCTCCAGCCCCTCTTCCCGCGCTCTTGCAGCCACGCGGGCCGTGACGGACCACTCCGTCTCCCCCGGCCTGAGTGAAGCCGCCGTCTCCTCCACCAGGCAGGCCACAATGGCTCCGCCCTCCAGATACCGCTCCACCTCCTCAGGCGTCAGGGAGAAGCGCAGCTTCTGGATCTCCTCGTACCGGTTTCCCGGTCCGTAATCCCTGGCAAACGGCAGCTCCCCGCAGATGGAGCGCAGCGTCCGCTCCTCAAACTCCCGGTCATGCCATATCCCGGAGTACAGCGTAAAGCCCATTTCCTCCAGTTTTTCTTCTTCCTGCATTCGCGGCGCTTCAATATTGGTCGTCACGGCATACAGGCCATCTCTGGTCACCAGCAGACCGCAGTTACCCATATCCCCCACAGCCACATAGTTGATACCGCCGCAGGTCAGCCAGGCAAAGTTGTCCTGCCGTTTCATATAGAAGCCATATAATTCTTCCCGCTCAAGCAGGCCCCGCAGCCGCTCAAGCTTTGTGGTAAACTCACGATTTTGTTTCATTGCGCTTTTTCTCCTTCATTTTAGTGCGTAACGCCTCCGTCATGCTCCATACCACAGTGAACACGGATATGATCATCAGAACAGCCGATATGGGCCGTGTAAACAGGACGGTCCAGCTTTGGTGGATCATAAGGGTGCGGTTTAAATTCTGCTCCGCCATGGAGCCCAGAATCAGTCCCAGGATCAGCGGCGGCGCCGGATACTGGAATTTTTTCATGAAGTATCCCAGAATACTGAATGCCAGTGCAAACACGGCATCCCTTGTACTTCCCGCCAGGGAATACGCTCCCAGGAAGCAGAACAACAGGACGGCGGGCATGAGGATCGAACGCGGTATGCTGAGGATCTTGATCCACAGTCTGGTACCCAGTCCGCCCAGAACCAGGATGACAAGCTGCATCACGATAAACGCAAGGAAAAAGGTCTGCATCTCCGTTCCGTACTCCTGGAACAGCGTCGGGCCCGGCTTGATTCCCACCAGCATAAATGCCCCCAGCATGACCGCCGTCACAGCGTCGCCTGGCACGCCCAGCGTGATCAGCGGGATCATAGCGCCGCCCGTAGTGGCATTGTTGGCGCACTCCGAGGCGGCCAGCCCTTCGATAGAACCTTTTCCGTATAAGTCGGGCCGGCGCGCCACCTTTTTGGACAGCTCATAGCCCATAAAGCAGGCAATCGCTCCGCCCGCCCCAGGCGCTATTCCAATGACGATCCCTGTCACCGCAGCCACCAGCATGGGCAGCAATATCATTTTCCACTCTTCAAGGCTCAGCATGAACGAACCGAAATTCTTTTCCTGGCGCGGGGGCTCGCTGCGGTTCGTCACATCGATTAAGACCTGCGCCATTGCGAACAGGCCCACCAGAAGCGGAAGCACACCTACGCCGCCCGAAAGGATGGTCGTACCGAAGGTGAAGCGGGAAGAGCCGGTAATTACATCCACCCCGATACAGCTGAGAAGCAGGCCGACAAAGCCTGAAATCAGTCCCTTGATGAAGTTGCAGCCGGAGCTGGCGATCAGCGTCAGGCCGAACAAAGCCAGGGCGAAGTATTCCGGAGCCTGGAACTTTAAGGCAAACCTGGCCAGAAACGGAGACACAAACATCAGGCAGACCCCCGAAGCGAGGCCGCCGATCACCGAAGCCACCAACGCCACCGTAATGGCTTTTCCCGCTTTTCCCGCCTGCGCCAGCGGATAGCCGTTCAGGGACGTAGCCGCGGCCGATGGCGTTCCGGGCGCCTGGATCAGGATAGCCGGCAGCGAGCCGCCGTACATGGTGCCGCAGAACATTCCCGCCATCACCACCAGCGCCGGAACCATATCCAGCTTGTAAATGAGGGGCAGCAAAAGGATAATACCGGTGGAGCCGGATAATCCGGGAATGGCTCCAATAATAATTCCTCCGATGCAGCCCACCAGCATCATGCCGATTGTGGTCGGATCGGTCAGGCCGGCAAACATCGCCGCAAAATCATAGTTCATCCCCTCACCCCCTTAAAACAAGCTGCCATGGGGCAGCATGACATAGAACACCTTTGTAAACAGATAGTAGGCAACCACGGAAAAGCAAACGCTGATCACAACCATGCGGACCCATTTCCGCTCCCCATATATGAGCATAAACAGAAAAAAGAACAGGGTCGTGGACAATATATATCCCAGAGGCCGGACCAGCACAATATACAGTCCGAAGCTCGCCAGCAGGATTCCCGCCCCCAGCAGGTCCGCCGCCTTTAACACCTGTTTGTCCTGTCCCGGATTTTTGCGGAGCTCCGTATAGGATTTGACAGCCTGCAGCGCGCCCAATATTCCAAGGCATACCGTCACAAACTTTGGAAAGCCGCCGGCTCCCAGCCCGGAGGCTGCCCCCGGAAAACGGGCTGCGCCCGCGTATCCCAATACAGCCAGCGCTACGATGCCGCAGCCTGCATAACAATCCGCTCGATTCGTCATTGAATATCCGCTCCTCCCTGCCGCAGGGCGGAGGCCTTACGGGCCTCCGTCCACACTGTTTGTATAATTAATACTTGTCGCCCAGGCCGTTCTTCTGGATGATCTCTTTGTACATTGCATCCTCAGCCTTTAACGCCTCGGCGTAATCGTCGGTTCCTAAGAACTTCACTTCCATGTTCAGCTCCTTGGCCTGCTTCTGGAACGCCTCGTCCTCGGCAATCTGCTTGAAAATAGCCTCCAGCTGTTTCACGGTCTCCTCAGGCACGCTCTTGTGAATCACAAAACCGCGGTCCTGGTTGTTCACTACATCAAAGCCCAGCTCCTTGGCAGTGGGAACATCCGGGAAGAAGCCGGAACGCTCCTCGGCAAGCAGGCAAAGCATACGCAGATCTCCAGCCTCCACGCTGGTCAGACCTTCCGCGGGAACGTTTACGGAGCAGTCCACCTCGCCGCTCAGGGTTGCCTGTGCAGATGCGGAGCCGCCGTCGTAACCGATATGGTTGGCCTCAATTCCGGTAGCCAGACAGAACTGCAGCGCCGCCAGGTGGTTTCCTCCGCCTGCGCCGGAGTTGCCGATTGTCAGTTTGCCCGGGTTAGCCTTGGCATACTCTACCAGATCGCCCAGAGTCTCAAAGGGCGAATCCGTGCGGACCAGAATATAGGGATTTCCGCTGACCATATTGGCGACCGGCTGGAAATCATCAATTGAATACTTGGTTTCCTGCATGTGCGTCTTAATGGTCTGCGCAGTGGCCCAGCTCAGCAGGTTGTAGCCGTCCGCCTCGTAGCCCATATACTCCGTAACGCCCTGCACGCTGGCGCCGCCCTCCACATTGGAGATCACCAGGGGCTGGCCGTTGGCATAATCCTTAAAGCTGGCCGCAACCGCACGGGCCATCAGATCCTGGCCGCCGCCTACCTTCCATGCCACAACCGCGCTCACCGGACGGTTTGGATAATCGGAGGAGGCTGCCTGGGCCGCCTCGGTCTCTTCCTTGGACTCCGGGGCCTCTGTCTCTGCTTTTGATTCCGGAGCGGCAGTAGCTGCTTCCGTAGGCGCGGCGGTGGTGGGCGCGGGCTGGCCGGAGCCGCCGCAGCCGGCTATCATAGCCGCTGCCAACATACAACTGATTACAACACTCAATCTCTTTCTCATAACTTAATTCTCCCTTCTTTATATAGAAATGTTCTAAAAATAAATCTCTTTCTTTTCCTCGGATGAGCGGTAGGCGGCCCGGATCAGTCTCAGGCTTCGGATCGCCTCTTCTCCGGTCACCAGCGGTTCGCGCCCTTCCTGCAAGGCGGCCACAAAATCCTCATACTGCCTTCTGTGGGACGTGTCCTCAATGGCCGGAGTCTGGTTCAGCCGGTTGGCCATCTCAGGATTCAGCGCAGCCTCAAATTCCGGCTGCGGGCCATCCTGGAAGCAGTAGAACGTCAGATAATCATTACGGATGATCACCGTACCCTTTTCTCCGAATATTGCCAGTTCGGAGTAAAGTCCCGGATAGGAACAGGTCGTCCCTTCGATGGTCCCCAGTGCTCCGCTCTCAAACTCAATGTCCGCCAGGCCGATATCCTCCGTCTCGATCTGCAGATGACCGATGGTACGGCACTTGGCGCTCACACTCTTGGGCGCTCCCATTACCGATAATAGCAGGTCAATATAGTGAATCGACTGGTTCATGAGAGCGCCGCCCCCGTCGTATTTCCAGGTACCGCGCCAGGGATTGGCGTAATACTTGTCATCCCGGTACCAGATGGTGCGGGAAGCCCCCCACAAAAGCCGTCCCATAAGTCCGTCCCGGATCGCCCTCCGCAGCAGGCACATGGGCTCATCAAACCGATGCTGCATAATAATACTCAGTTGTACGCCGTTTTCTTTGCACGCATCGATCATCTCCTGGGCCCGTCCCAGATCCGTATCCATGGGCTTCTCGCACATGACATGCTTTCCCGCCCTGGCGGCAGCCACCGCCAGCTGTGCATGCAGGCCCGACGGCAAGCAGATCGCCACTGCGTCCACTTCCTGATCCGCCAGCATTTGATCGGCGTCTGTGTACCACCGGCATCCGTATTGTTGCGCCAGCTCTTTTGCCGCTGCTTCATCCGTATCCAGAGCGGCCGTCACCCTTGCTCCCCCGATTGCCTGGATCACCCGGGCGTGCAATTTTCCAATAAATCCACAGCCTGCCACTGCAAAATTAACCGTTTTCACAATCCCTGACCTCCTCACCTCGTACTCTCTTGAAATACCACAAAACGATATATTTATTATAATTGTTTTGTTAAAATTTTACCTTGTGATTCATGGGCATTATATTGCAAATCCTGTCTCCCACTGTCAGGCTGGCGCGAAATTTCTTATACATATTTCCCAGTTTTTTTTGACATTTCCACTATTTTTAGGTATTATTGGTTTAAAAGGAAGGAGGATTCGACCATTGCAGATCAAGCGCCAAGCATTTATAACACACACCTACACCATCGATAAGGACTTTCGCGTATTCTTCTACTCAGATACAAACAGCACCCACCTATACACCCATCTGCATGATTTTTTTGAAATGTTTATTCTGATTGCCGGACGAATTCAGTATAAAACCGCCGGAAGCTCCTTCTTTTTGCAGCCAAAGGATATTCTCTTCCTGAACCATCACCAGCCCCATTGCCCGGTTCTCATCGACCACACCCGCCCTTATGAGCGGATCGCGCTGCATGTATCCACCAAAACCCTAGAGCAGCTATCCTCCCCCAGCTTCAACCTCTGTGAGTGCTTCACCCGGGACGTGTTCACGGTGTACCACTATCCCCAGGAAATTTATAATAAGATTTTCGCGCTGATCAACCAGCTGTTCTCCGTGGCCGACGGCGCCAGCCCCGGGGACGAGCTGTTGGGACGGGCCTACCTGACAGAGCTGTTCGTGGAAGTCAATAAATACAATACAAACCCATCTATCTACTCCTTCAACGCGGCCACCACGGATCTGCAGATGCCCGCTATGGTCCGCCAGTTTATACTGGAGCATTTGGACGAGAATATCACCGTTGACATGATCGCCAACTATTTCTTCATGAACAAATACTCCTTCATGCACACCTTCAAACGCTGCTGCGGCGTCAGCACCTATCAGTTTATTCTCCAGCAGCGGCTGGAAGCGGCTATGGAAATGATAAGCAAGGATATCCCTCTTACCACAGTCAGCCAGTCCTGCGGTTTTAACGACTACTCTAATTTCTATCGGTGCTTCCGCCGCTTCTATGGCAAATCCCCCCGGGACGCTGCAGCGTTAGCTGAGACAACCACTAAAAAAATGCCAGGTGGCAGCGACTAAAATTCGCTGCCACCTGGCATTTGCTCCCAATAATCTTTTTATCAGAGTGCATTCAGGCAAAACATGTATCCGCCGTCGGCTTATGGACGGACTGAATATCCAACATAATATTGCAGTCCGAAGCGTGCTGGTAGTTGATGTCCAGCGAATACTCCACGTTGATCTTCAGGCAGTCCTCCTCCTCGTCGATGCGGATCCGGTTCGCCTGGATGCCGATGACCAGATCCCCCAGAGGGGTGTTGTAGCAGGAGAGATTCTTCTTGTTCTTCTCAAACTGCATGTGGGCGCTGGTGATCCCCTTCTTGATGATGTCCACGCTGCCCGGAGACACCTTGATGATGTTCTTCACCGTGCCCTCAAAGCCCTCCATCTGTTCGTCATACATGATGTAGTGCTTGCCGTTCTTCTGGTAATAGTCCCCCCGGGTGACCATCTCCACATCCTCATCGTCGTCATCCAACATCTGTACTCCGCTGATCGTAATCAGTACGTCCTTCGTCATGATTCAAATTCCTTCCTTCGCAACTGTTCAGTGCCCGCGCGGCGTCCGCGCCCGACCGGTCATTCGAAACGCTTTAAACCGTGGGCAATCAGCTTTTCCACCAGTTCTTCCTTGCTCACGCCTCTGGCCTCCCACAGCATGGGGTACATGCTGATGGCCGTAAATCCGGGCAGGGTGTTGATCTCGTTAAACACCACTTCCCCGTCCTCCGTCACAAAGAAGTCCACCCGCGCCAGGCCGTAGCCGTCCACCGCCCGGAATACGGAAACCGCGGTCTGGCGGATCCGCTCTGCGGCATCCCCCGGCAGCTCCGGGTCCGTCACCGTGCGGGACTCCTCGTTGTAATACTTGGCTTCAAAATCGTAGAATTCCGCAGCGGCCAGGATCTCGCCCACGCCGGAGGCCACAACCTCCTCGGCCCCTCCGCCGAACACCGCGCACTCCACTTCCCGGCCCACAATGGCCTCCTCCACCAGAATCTTGCGGTCGTGGCGCGCCGCCTCCAAAAGCCCTGCTTTAAGCTCCTCACGGTTCTCCGCCTTGCTGACGCCTCTGGAGGAACCGGCGTTGGACGGCTTGATGAACACCGGGTAGGAGAAATGCCCCTCGATCCGCTCCGTCACGGCCTCCATATGGTCCAGCTGCTCCCGCGTCACCGGCTCGTACTCCGCCTGGCGCACGCCCAGATTGTCCACGATGATCTTGGTGAACAGTTTATCCATGGAAACCGCGGATGCCAGCACACCACAGCCCACATAGGGGATCTTCGCCAGCTCCAGCAGTCCCTGGACGGTTCCGTCCTCCCCGTACAGCCCGTGTAACACGGGGAACACCACGTCCACGGGTACCCGCTCTGCGGACTCCCCGTCCATCAGGATCACGCACTTTTCGGTGGCGTCCGGCGAGATCACCGCGCTCACGGTTCCATCCCTCCAGCTTCCGCTGCGGATGTCCTCCACACACTCCGTCCTGATCCAACGGCCCTCCTCGGTGATACCGATGAGCAGCAGCTCATATTTCTCCTGATCGATCCGGTCTATGACATTGGCCGCAGACATGCAGGACACAACGTGCTCCGACGACTGCCCGCCGAACAAAACGACTACTCTTATTTTACCCATGATACTCTCCTCATGCTTCGCTTCTATGCAATATATAAATATGTAAATCCGGCTGGGAAAAACACTCCAACACAATATATTCTTCCGCAGTGTTTACATTATACCATATGTGTCAATAATTACAACAGCATTGAATTTGATTTTACCAGACAGCGGTCCTTACAATGTTACTGTTCACAGGCAATATCCCGCGAGGCGTTTTTTGTGAGTGGAGCGCAGCGGAAGTCACAGAAAACCCGAGGATAGCGGCGCGAAACGGCGTTTTTTGCCGTTTCTGTGCATCGCGAAGCGTGTTACTGGGAACGGAGTGTACAGTAACCTTTCCATTTACAGGTGAGCTTTCCCAAAGCCCGCTGCCTGCCAGAGAATATATGGAACATAATAGGAGGAAAATCGTTATGAAATATAAAATCAGCCTGTGCGTCAGCGCACTTTGCTTTTTTACCGCCTTTCTCATCGCCATGTCCGCCAGACAGCAGGGAAATGAAGCCCTCGCGGCCCGAATCGCCCCGGAAATCCTGCGGTTCCACATCCTGGCCAACAGCGACAGCGACGAGGACCAGCAGCTTAAAATGGAGGTAAAGGGGCTGGTGATCAACTATGTCAATGAAAACCTGGGCGGAAACACCACCAAGGAAGAGACCGCCGGATGGCTGATGGAGCACAGGGACGGAATCGAGGAGATGGCCCGGACTTATATCCTTTCCCAGGGAAAGGATTACCCGGTGAAGCTGGAGCTGGCACGGGACTATTTTCCCACCAAAGCTTACGGGGACATGGTGTTTCCCTGCGGTACATACGATGCGGCCCGGATCACCATCGGCAGCGGTCAGGGACACAACTGGTGGTGCGTGCTCTATCCGCCGCTGTGCTACACGGACTCCATGAACGCGGTGGTCCCGGAGCGCTCCAAGGAAACCCTCAAATCCCTGATCCCGGACGAGGACTACGAAGCCCTTCTGCCGGAAAAGGAGCGGACGGACCATAACTCCGGCAAACCCAGGGTGCAGGTCCGCTTCCGTCTGGCCGAACTTTTGGGGCTTGGAAGGGATGCGGGGGATCAATAGGGCGGAGCCGTTAGGCGCGCCACTGCGCAAAACAAACAATATAGGCCGCCGGGGATGCGCTTCCCGGCGGCCTGCCTTTTGACTGTAATGGGACGCTGACTGCGGCCCATCACCTCGCTTATTTCCTCTGACTCTCCAACAGTTCCTCCAACGCCTCGTCGCTGACGTCGATCCAGACGTCCTCCTCCTTGGCGTTCAGGCCCAGATACTGGGCCAGCGTCCTGGGATCATCGCTGTTGTTCCAGATACTGATATATCGGTCGATCTCCTCAAAGGGGATCTCCCCTGCAAGATAACGCTCCTTAAAATTTTTCTCCTCCATCATTTTCTCCCCCGCACCGGCTTCTCCTGTTCCTTCTCCTTAATGTTCCGCGACACCGTGATTTCCTGGTTGTCGATGTGCTCGCGCATGGCAGTCTTAGCCTCCGCGATGTTGCGCCCCTTAAGTGCCGCCAGAATGTGCTCGTGCTCCACTAAAAGCACCTGGCGTTTGTCCTCGTCCTTGATATATTCCAAACGGTAGCGGTACATCTGCTCCCTCAGGTTGTTGAGCATCTGCACCAGCTTGTCGTTGTAGGTTCCCTGATAGATAATGTCGTGGTAGTGCTCGTCCGTCTCTGCGATGGGCATGGCCACGCCCCGGGAAATGGCGCTGCTGAAGGCCGCCTGGGCCTGTTCCAGCTGGGCCAGCTCCTCCTCGGTCATGCGCTGGCATGCCAGCTCGATGGCCAGCTCCTCCAGGGAACGCCGCACCTCCAGCACGTCCCGCAGGCTCTTCTCCGAAATTTTGGCGACCTCCGCTCCCTTGCGGGGAATCATCAGCACCAGTCCCTCCAGCTCCAGCTTGCGGATGGCCTCCCGGATGGGCGTGCGGCTCACTCCCAGCTTCTCGGCCAGCTGAATCTCCATCAGCCGCTCCCCGGGGGCCAGCTCGCCCTTTAAAATCGCCTGGCGCAGGGTGTTGAACACCACGTCGCGCAGCGGAAGATATTCGTTCATATTCACTTTAAAATTGTTCTCCATCACCTTGGCCTCCTGTATTCAATCTCGTTTCACGTTGTAAAATCCGGTCAGATAAACCTGTTTTGCCAGTTTGGCGTATTTTCCGAAACGCAGCGCCTCATAGGCCGCCTCAGCCGCCCGCGGGTTGGTAAACAGTCCGAACACGGTGGGGCCGCTGCCGCTCATCATGGCGTTTTCCGCCCCACACTCCAGCATGGCCTGCTCGATCTGGCCGATCACCGGGTATCTCCCGGCCGTGACCAGCTCCAGCACATTTCCGAATTTCCCTGCCACGCGGTGGAGATCCTTTTCCCGGATCGCGCGGATCATGCCGTCGATATCCGGGTGCTGCTCCGGCTTTAACTCCATGGCGTCCAATGCCTCGTAGACCACCTTGGTGGACACGCTGATCCCCGGCTTGGCGATCAGCACCTGGCACTGCGGAACGGGCGGAAGCGCCGTCAGCTTCTCGCCGATTCCCTCGGAGAGGGCCGTCCCCCGCATCAGGCAGTAGGGAATATCCGCCCCCAGCGTCACGCCCCGCTCCATCAGCGCCCTGACGCCCAGCCCTAAGCCGAACATCTTGTTCACGCCGAACAGCACGGAGGCGGCATCCGTGCTGCCCCCCGCCATACCCGCGGACACGGGGATAAACTTGCGCAGGTGCATGGAAACTCCCTCCCGGATGCCGAACTCGTCCATCAGAAGCTTGGCGGCCCGGTACGCCAGATTCTGCTCATTGGTCGGCAGGTAGTACAGATTGGTCTCCAGGCGGATGCCCGGCTCCCTTGTGCGGTACAGGTCGATGCTGTCGTGGAGGCGCACCGTCTGCATGATCATGCGCACCTCGTGATAGCCGTCCTCGCGCCGCCCCAGCACATCCAGCCCCAGATTGATCTTCCCGTAGGCCTTCAGCCGCAAATGTGTAATCATTCCGTTCACATTCCCTTCTCTGTTTGTAATACCGCTGCGGTCTGTCTATCTGCCGCCGCGGACAAAATGTTGAAACTGCACCGTCCGCCCTGGGCGGAACCGGAACAATCTGGAAATTGTATTTTGTATGTATTCCTGTTTTTATTATACATTATATTGTATACATTACTTTCGCAGAAATAGCAAGTGGAAAATTCAAGTTACCGGAGATTTTAGCGGGAAACTAACGGACGGGGACGCCTGGGTGCCTAAATTCCGGGGTATGGACGGGGACGCCGGGTTCTGATCTGCCCCGCCGGGTTGCCCAAATTCTGGGCCGTAGACTACCCCGCCGCCCCTTTCATTCAAAAACTCCCCTGCGGCATATCACCGCAGGGGATATCTGATTTCTCATTCCGCGTTATTTCTCTGCGTCCTCGCCCTTCAGGCTCCGGATCGCGGCCAGGGTTTCCTCGTCCTCATCCTCAAACAGCGGTCTCATACCGTTGCCCCGCTCCGTGTCCTCCTTGGGCATGTAGCGCTTGAAGATCGACGCGAGGAAATAGGAGTTGACAAAGGCCACAAGCGGCATGCCGAACAGCATCATAAGCAGCGCGGCCTGGGGCATGTAGAACAGAGCCATATAAGAGCCGAAAGCGATCAGCACATCCGTGGCCAGAATGCCGATGGTCTGGATCAGGTGGCGGATGGACATGAAAAACGCATTGAACAGCGTCCGTTTCACCGGGTTGTAGAACCGCGCCTGGAGCGGGAACACATAGGTGAAAATAAACGAGAGAATCAGCAGAAAGCCGCCGAAAATCGCCATCATCACCGTCTTTACATTGCCGCTCAAATTCATCTGTCCGGTGGTGAAGAACCAAAAGTCAAAGGCCAGCACCGCGCCAGCCGCCAGCAGAATCAGCCAAATGGCCGTGGCCTGCTTAAAATTGCTCTTAAAGGAGCGGAAAAAGGACTTGATCGTGGAATCCTCCTCGTCCCGGACCATTTTCAGCGTCACATAATATACGGCCGTGGTGGAGGCCCCGATGGTAAAAATGGGGATGGAGCAGACGATCCAGAGTACGTTTAAAATGATCAGATCGCCCAGCTTGCCGATAAATCTCCACACCGGATTGTCGTAGTTAAATAGTCCCTGCAGCATAGTATGTCCTCTACTTTCTCAGTCAGTGTTAAAATAATCGTTTATACCTTACCACCAGCCCCAGGCTGATGATCCGCAATACGCTTCCCTGCTTCTGCCATGTCGTAAACCGGCAGGTTGATGGCTGGAGATACGTTTCCTCAATTATGCCATGTCACCAACCGGAAAGTTGATGACAAGAGAGGCGTTTCCTCAATTATATCAAACTACCGGCAAATTGCAAAGTACCAGTTCCATTTCGCGCTGTGGCGGACTGCCGGTAGACTGCGGGCAGACTACCGGCGGATTGCGGGCGGACTACCGCGGAGTACAGTCGGACTGCCGCCACATTTTATAAAAATTTATGGAACGCTGCGGTGAAATTGTGATATGATAGGACATGCACGGGAAATATCATCAAAAGAGGAGAATGTCCATGTCTTGGAAAGAGAAAGCTTCTATAGAAAAAGAGAAATTAAAACAGATGAGCGCCAGGGACAAAATCTGGTACATCTGGGAATATTATAAGTTTCATCTGGCCGCTCTGGCGGTGGTGATCTGCCTGATCAGCGTGATCGGCAACGCCCTTTACCGCCAGAGCTTTACCACCCGCCTGTCCATCGCCGTGATCAACGACCGCTCCGGGGACACCAGCAGCATGGGCCCGCTGGAGGCGGACCTGCGCCAGGTCCTGGGCTGCGGCAAAAAGGATATCATCGAGATCAACACCGGCCTGATGGCCACCTACGGCGACAATGTCACAGAGTTCGGCTACGCCACCATGGCGAAAATCAGCGCCCTGGTCGCCAGCAGGGGCCTGGACGTGGTCATAGCGGACCGGGATTCCATCGACCACTATGCCGGGGTCGACGCCTTCGCGGACTTAAGCGAACTGCTCCCGGCTGACTTGTACGCCACGCTGGCAGGCGAAATGTATAGCGCAGCCGGTTCCGAAGGTCAGATGATCCCCGCCGCCGTCTCCCTGGAGGGAACCCGCTTCTATGAGATCACCGGAATCGTCATGGATCCGCCTTATCTGGCGGTGATTGACGGCTCTCCGCGTAAAGAAGCAGCGGTTCAGATGATCCGCTATCTGTTTCCATAAATTCGCCGCCCGGGGTCAGCGGCTTCATACCAAGGCGTTCCGCCAGACGGCGGGATGCCTTGTTTTCATTTGCGATCATGGCGCAGGCGCGGCAGGACAGCACCTGGCGGGTGTAGTCCAGAATCTCCCGGCAGGCTTCCAAAGCGTAGCCTTTCCGCCGGTACGGCCGGAAAATATGATAGCCCAGCTCCAGAAACGCCTGGCCCGGGCAGCACCCGGCGATGTGTGCGTTCAGGCGCTGTTCCAGCGCCTCCGGCAGGCGCGGCTGGCTCACCCCGGCCAGGCCTGCCAGATGGCCGCTGTCCCGTTCCAGGATGGCCCAGGTGCCGTACTCGTAGAATCCGTACTGTCCCCCGATGTAGGCCCGCAGCATTTCCGGGTCCCCGAACATGGCTTCCCCGGCCTTAAGCTCCGAAACGGGAATGGCCTCTCTGTCCCCCATGGTCAGCTCCCGGATCAGCAGGTGCTCCGTCACTCCGATGGTCCAGGGAAGGCCCAGATGCCGCCGCAGCACCAGACCGGCCAGCTCCTCGGTGACGAACTCCCAGCCGGGAACGATATACCGGGCCGCGGGCAGGGACCCCCCGCCCGCTTTCTGCTCCACGCCAATAATGGCCCTGCCAGCGGCTTTCGCCGCCAGCAGGGCCTCCGGTTCATCCGATATGACGATTGTGCGGCGCAAACCGTCCACACAGATCTCCATCTCCTTTACCATAGATCAATCAGCACTTCTCCGGCTCCGGATAGTCCACGCCGAAGGTCTCCACGGTGATGGAGCTGATCTTCTGGGGTGTCATGGGGCGGTCGTTGTAGTCCGTCTGCACGCAGGCGATCTTGTCCACCACGTCCAGGCCCTCGGTCACCTTGCCGAAAGCAGCGTAAGCGCCGTCCAGATGGGGGGAGTTCTTGTGCATGATGAAGAACTGGGAACCTGCGGAGTTGGGCATCATGGAACGGGCCATGGACAGCACGCCCGGGGTATGCTTCAGATCGTTCTTAATGCCGTTCTGGCTGAACTCACCCTTGATTCCGTAGCCGGGGCCGCCCATGCCGTTGCCGTCGGGGCAGCCGCCCTGGATCATAAAGCCGCGGATCACGCGGTGGAAGATCAGGCCGTTATAGAATCCCTTATTGACCAGGCTGATAAAGTTGTTTACCGTGTTGGGCGCGATCTCCGGGTAGAGCTCTGCCTTCATCACGTCTCCATTTTCCATTGTAATTGTAACAATCGGGTTGCTCATATGCGATTCTCCTTCTGCTTGAGGCCGGAAAACCGGCTCTTTTTTGTCTTTTTAAACTATAGCAAATATTACCGGGTTTGTCCAGCCGGTTCCTGCTTTCCCTCAGAGTGGGCTGCGCGGGGCCGGAGACTGCGCTTCTTCCCACAGCTCGGGCAGAACAGGGAATCGCTGTCCAGCCTGGCGCCGCACCCGGTACAAAAACGGCTTCCCGTAGGGGCGTGTAGCCGGGACACAGGCGGCACCTGCCGCGATCCAGCAGCCGCCTCCGTTCTCCTTCTCCCCATTTCCACCATTTCCTTTTCCACCCTTTGGTTCAAGAAAAACAGCAGCCGGACCGCCATTCCAAAAACCGCCAGAAATGCGATCAAAAACAAAACGCCCAATCTCCGGCCGTTTGCCACCGTCGCATAACCCATATAGACAAGGCCCATTACTTCCGCTGCCGCAGCCGGACCGGCGTACCGGGAACGGCACAGGGTCAAAAGCAGCAGTACCGCCTCCATGGCCAGCAGCACCTGCAGCATGATCCGCGTCTCCATCCACCCAGACCGCACGCGGTACAGCATGAGCAGCATGAGAACGGCCTGCCCCAGAACATACGGTGCTTCCGCCGCAGACGGCCCCTGCCGGTGGCTGTAGTCCCAAAGCGCCGTTCCGATCCCCCGCGACATCTCACAGGCCCTGCCGTACACGGCGGTGGCAAAAGCGGCTATGTACAGCGCCGCAGCTACATAAGCACCATATCTTGGGTGCACGATTCCCATTGCCGAAGGCGGGTAAAACAGGGCGTTTATTTTATAGAATCCCACCGCGCCTACCGCCAACAGCATGTCCAGGGCGGTTATGGCGCAAAGCGTGCGAAACGGCGCTTTTCTGGCCGCCAGAACCGCCATCCCTGCCAGGGACATCGCGGAGATAAAGGTCAGCGCCACCGCTCCCCACTCGTATTCCCGTTTAATCTCAAACACCACGGTCCGCCGGATCAACTCGAATCCACTGTAAGCGGAATCCCCACAGGAGGCCATGTTCAGTACCAGGGAAACCTCGCACAGTACCAACAGCAACCGCAGCAGGTTTTTAAGCAGGGGATCCATCCGCCTTGCGGAATTCTGCGAAACCGAACGGCCCAGCCGCTCCGCGATTTTATTTGGCGACAGAAGGCCGCACACCCTGTCAATTCCCAGACCCAGTTCTCTCATCTGATTCTCCATCCTCTCTCATCTACTGTTTGATTTATTTCTACTATATAGGTCCCATTTCAATCGCCTTTGGTTTTATTTTTTAAAACTATTTTTAAAATTCCTGATTCCGCCAGTGCCCGCCCTGCGGCAGTGTCCCGTAGCACAAAAAAGGCGGCCAGAGAAGCAAACAAATGCTCCTCCGGCCACCGGTTATACCACAGCCTCCGGTTACACCTCAGCCGTCGGTTCCGTTCCGCCCCTGCGATTTACCGCGTCTTTCTTTCCATCAGTTCTGCGATCTTATCCAACTTATATTTTCCCCATCCGGCCCGGATATCGTCCAACTGTGACAACAGCGCCTTGAGCTCCGGCGATTTTCCCTCCTTGTAATCGGCCTTCATCTGTTTTTTCAGCTGTCCGTATTCCATCATCGGATACATCAGGCCGTCCCCTAACATGTCTCCATACAGGGATTCCATCATGCCGCGGCCTTCCTTCGCCTTTTTGTTAAAACTCAACGGATGCGCTTTCAGGGAAATGAACTCGAAGAGCACCGGGAACTGGGGATTTCTAGTAAAAAATACAACCTCCAGCGTTTCCGACATCATCCCCACATCCACCTGGAAATATGTAATCAGATAAATCTCGTCCAGGGAAACCACAACTCCTTCCAGTCCCAGGGAAGCCAGACCCCGCTCGAAAATCCTCACATTTCCCACATCCACAGCCGTCACCTGATCCAGTCCCTCCAACAGTGCTGCCCGCCGCTGCAGAAATGGCACCAGCTCCGTATCATAGTATGGGACCCTCCCATCCCAGCGGCAGTACCTGGCGATCCCGTCCAGCTGCAGCTCCTTGCAGCACTCGCTGCAAATCGCAGTCTTCCCGCCGTCCTCATTGTAAAATGTAGTCGGCATCCGCTCTTCTCTCCCACAAATCCCGCACGCTTTTTTCGAAAACAATCCCATTTTTGCTCTCCTCTTCTCTCTTTATCGTGTGACCGCCGCGCTCCGGCGGCGGATTCTTATTCTCTGTTTACAGTGGACGGCGGCGGATTCCTATCTCCTGTCCGCGGAGGACGGCGAAGCCTTCTCCGGCTGCTGATTCTCCGTTTTGCTCTCCTCTTTACTCTCCGCTATATTCCCCGCGCTCTCCGCCTCTTTCCCGGTCTCCGGCACCTCGTTCTCCTGCTCCACCGGTTTGCTGTTCTCCGTTTTCAGCTTTCTCAGGCGGATCTGCACTTCGATCTCGTCGCCGTCCAGAATCTGGAAGCTCCTTCCACCGTAAGAAACCTTCCCCTGGCTTACCTTGCAGTTCTCAGAGCCGTTGCTGATCCAGCTATACCCCTCCGGGAACGTCAGCTGGACGGTCCGTTTCTTCTCTCCCGTGCCGCTCTGGGTTCCGACCTCATTTCCGTCCGTGTCCACAAAACGCACCAGATAATTAATTTTCCTTCCCTGTCCCTCCTGATAGTAAAGGCTTCCGTTCTCATACGCGTAATAGTTGACGTCCGCATCCCGTTTCAGAAAGAGGGAGATTCTCACCGGATTTTTCAGCACGTTTTGATACTTCTCATTGATCCGGCTGTTCACCTTCTCCTCAATCTCGTTGTTAATCTTCACCAGTTTGCTGTAGTTTCCCGTCACCTGAGCCGTATACGCGGAGGGATAACGGACCAAAAAGCCAAAGTTCTCGCTCTTAGCCTCAATCATGGTCTCCAGGTAGGCGCAGATCCGGTCCGCCGTAGCCCCGGTGCTGGTATAGATAAAGCTGTTGCTGCCGTCCTCATTGGTCACCTTGTCGAAATACCGGTCCATCTGCTCTTTAAAGCTCTCGCCTTTGGAAGTGTCGATGGTGCCGTCCTTCAGATACTGAGCCACCACCTTGCGGCCATAGGCGCTTCCCCTGGCCTTAATCCGGTCCGGCTGCCAGCTGTGGTGGTGGGACACGCCCTTGATCTCATCGTCCTCCAGGTTGATGTACAGGTTGCGCAACCCGGAAAAACCGTAGTCGTTTCTTCCCACCGGGTCCTCCCAGGTCACGTCCACGTGGTACCACTCGCCGTCCAGCTTGATCAGGTTCCAGGCGTGGGTGCTGCTGTATACATACCGGACCTCCAGCCCGCAGGCCTTTGCCGTCTGCAAAAACGCATCCGCGTAACCGGAGCACTGTGCCTTGCCCTCCACGATGCAGCTGTAACCGGTTGCCCGGGACCAGTCCTTGGCCTTCTCATAGCTGCAATTCTCCACCAGCCATTTGATGATCATGATCTCCTTCTCGAAATCGCTCATGCCGGAGGTGATATAGGTGTCCTTGAAATCCGCAATGGCCTCCTTCATCTCCTCCCGCTCGTCGGAGTCCATCATCCCGTAGTTGCCGTTCTCAAAATCGTTGGCCGAACGGCTGACCGAATCGTCGGAATAATCGCTCCACTCAAAATCCTCCCCATAAATGCCGCTGTAGCTGCTCCCGCTTCCACTGCCGGAACCGCTTCCTCCACCGGAACCTCCCGCTGTACGTCCACCGGAGCCGGTTACCGCGCCTCCTGGACCCTGGGCGGTGATGTCCACGGTCACAGTGGAGGAAATCCCCTTCCCCTCCTCGTAATGAGGAACGCCGTTTCCGTCCACCCAGGCTCCCGAAGCATCCACCCGGCTACCGTCCGGCGTGATGCAGTCCGCCGCCATGGCGCCGCCCTGCGCCGGGTCCAGATAATAACATTTCCCGTCGATCCACTGCCAGCCGCTCATCAGGCTGCCCCTTGGCCCTCCGATCCGGGTGTCCAGGAAATACCACCTGCCGTTATCCAGCAGCCAGCCGGTCTTTAAAGCGCCCTGTGGCCCGCCCTGCTGCGGATTCAGATAATACCAGCGGCCGTCGTCGGCCATATCCTGATACCACCCGGTCTGCATGTAACCATTTTCATCCGTGTGGTAATACTCCGCCCCATCCTGAATCCAGCCACCCACAGGCTGCCCGCCGTCGCTGTGATAGCGCCAGCCTGCGGCCCCGGACTGCCATGTGCCCGCTAATGCGGTGGACGCGGTCATCGCGGTCATTACGGCTGCTGCCCCCAGCCGGATCAGTGCAATACGTTTCGTTTTGTTCATCTTTTTTACCCTCCTGATAGTTGGTCTGTCGATCCAATTTGATTGCCTATGCCTTAAAGACGCCTGCGATCCCCCGCCGGTTTTAAATATTTGAAAATAATTTAAATTTTTTTCATTCGCCACCGGAACCGGCTCCCCGCTCCCGCAGCAGCTCCTCATAATCCCGGTTCAGCTCCCGGATCATGTCCTCCGCCAGCCGGTTCTCATAAAATAAAAACAGCGCGGCTACCGCAAGAACTGTCATAATACTCAAAAGAATGTGTATTATAAAATTATACTTCCACCGTTGGTCCATACGCTCCACCTCCTGACTCTGCGACGGCCGGACCTGCCCTCCGTCCCGTTCCAATTATACTCGTATATTCGTACATATTCAATCGTTTTCAAGCCCCCTATACTTAAATCATCACATCAGCCGGAGGTACGGGATGATAAGCTATGAACCGCTGTTCAAAACCATGAAAGAAAAGAAGATCACTTCCTATAAGCTGCAAAAGGCCGGCTTCAGCCGCGCTACCTACTACAGCATTAAGCAGGGGAACAGTATTTCCACCAACACCGTCAACCAGCTCTGCCGGATTTTAAAATGCGGTGTCGCCGATATTATTGAATATCGTGAGGACGAGTAGTCTCCGGCCCGGCCGTCTTCATTTTCCCCGCGCAGCTTCCCGCCGCCATCGCGCCATCCGGCCCCGGACCCAGGGACTTCTCCCCCGGATACCCGCCCACAGGCGGCCCGGCCCGCCTGTGGCATTCGATCCGTTTCGGGGAAATGCCCACCAGAATCCGGATCAGCATCCGCACCTTTTCCCCCATATTCATCCGCGTCTCCGCGGCAATGTCGTTGATAATCTTAAAAAAATCCATAAAACCTCCTTTCCGCCTCCTTTTTCATTTTCCCGTTCCTGCCTATAAGACGTTTGAGCCGCCCGTCCGGTTTTATAAATCCGGTATTTTTCAAAAATAGTTTCAAAAGCAACGGCAAATCCGGCGGCCGGCCTCATTTTCCATGCATTTTATGGTATAATAAGGAAACGTATCCCTTATCGTCAACCTGCGGTTGACGACAAAGTATAATAAGGAAACGCATCCCTTATCGTCAACCTGCAGTTGACGACAAAGTATAATAAGGAAACGCATCCCTTATCGTCAACCTACAGTTGACAACAACGTATAATTAAGAAAGACAGCACTTTAACCACACCTTCGGAGGCGCACAATGATTGATACCTATAAAACCTATCTGGCCGCGGACCGCAGCCTTACACTGGAAGAGATGGAGCAGCTGCACGGGGACATGGTGTCTGAGATGGGCAATGACCCGGACGCCCTTGAGCTTTACCAGGAGCTGGCTGCAACCGCCACCCGTTATATCGCCTTCCGCTCCCAATGGTTCCTCTGGAGCCGGGCTGAAAAGACGGACCGCGATTCCAGCCGCACCGCCTGCCACAACTCCCTGATCGTCAAATTCAACCAGCTTGCCAGATATCTCCGCCTTCAGGGTCATAAAACCGCGTGGCGCGAGACCCTGGGCTATGAGGAGGAGGACCCGTACAACCGGAAACGCATCGGGGACTTTGGCTGTTACCTGGCATTCGTCAACAGCCTCTGCGCCCGGTGACAGCCCGGACCGGCTTGTCCACCTGAGCATACTCCGGTTTTATTACATTTACTCATTTTTTTAGTATTTTTAAGTTTTTTTGTTACCTGTGAAACACGACAGATTCCCCAACGCTCCTCATTCACATTCTGTTCATAAATCATTTAAAAACTCTTTACATAAACAACATGAACTATTCATGATTGCCGGATATACTTTAACCATAGTCAGTTAGACAAAACGACTAAACTAAATAACGCTTACAAGATTTTTTTCATAATACTCGAGCTGATAAGCAATTATCAGCTCTCCTCCCTTTTAATAATACTTTTTATTTCAAAAAACAGGTTAGCCCGCGTTGGCTAACCTGTTTTTTGTATTGCGGGGTATTGGCTGCCCCGCACGTTTTCCGTATTTTCATTTTATCCAGCACGCTGCTACCCTTTCACCGCCCCGCTGGTAAGTCCCTCCACCATATATTTTCCTGCGAAAATGAACGCCACCACCACCGGCAGAGAGGCCAGAACGGACAATGTCATCATACCGGCATAATCAAAAATAAATTCTCCGATAAAACTGCTGGCCATTCCCACGGGAAGCGTTTTCATGGATTCCTTTTTCATGATGATTTGGGCAAATACAAAATCATCCCAGGAATACAGAAACGTATAGATGCTGATTGCGATCAGCCCCGGCTGCACAACCGGCAACACGATCTGCCGGAGCACCTGCAGGCGGGAGCAGCCGTCGATCCTGGCCGCCTCATCCAGGGAAAAGGGAACCGTGTCCATAAACGCCTTGAGGAACCACACCGTAAACGGAAGCGAATACACCAGCTCCGCGAGAATCAATCCCTGATAAGTGCTCTGCAGCCCCAGCTTGGTATAAAACGTAAAGAGGGAGATCACGATTACTGTCACTGGAAATACCTGTATATTCATCAGGGAGGTCATCAGCAGGTTTTTAAACCGGAAACGAAAACGCGAAAACGCATAAGCCGCCAGCACGGAGACGAACAGGCTGATGACAACCGCACCCCCGGAGGTGATCAGGCTGTTCTTAAAATACGTGAGGTATTTGGTGTTTCCGAAAATGGTAATGTAGTTATCCAGATTGCTGAAAACCGGCGAAAAGCTGGGAGGCCACGAAATGAGCGCGCTGTTATTCTTGAACGAGGAAATTACCATCCAGTACACCGGGAACAGGAATGCGCCGATGGACAGGACCAGCAGCAGGTACACCACAATGCGTGTGATTTTTTTTGTTTTCATACTTCTCTCACCTCCATTTTACAGGTAGCTGCTTGCCTTTTTGTCGGAATAACGCTTATACAAAAAGACAAAAACACCCAGAAAGACCAGCCACACCACTCCCAACGCCGATCCCTTTCCAAAGTCGTAGCTGATAAACGCCTCCAGATATGCGCCTACCGAGAACGTAGTCGTACGGCCCGTGGGTCCTCCTCCCGTCATATTGTAAATAATTGTAAACATCTGGGAGTTATTGATAACCGCCACCATAATAGACGTATCGATCACCGGACGGATGGAGGGCAGCATAACATGCGCAAATACATGCCAGCCATTGGCCCCGTCCACCCGCGCAGCCTCCACCAGGTCGTTTGGCACGCTCTGAAGCCCTGCCAAGAGCATCACCATCATGTAGGGAGTCTGTCTCCACACGCAGGCCATAATCACGCTGGGCAGCGCCAGGGTCCTGCTGGAGGTCCACACCAGGTTAATGTTGTCAATCAGCCCCATATGAAACAACAGCCAGTTCACCACGCCGTATTGAGAGTGCAGCATCCAGGACCACAGCAGGGCGGTCACCACGGAGGGAATGGTCCACGGGATCATAAAAAGCGCCCGCATCACATTCCGTCCCCTGATAAACCGCGCATTCAGCAGCAGCGCCACGGCCAAAGCGAATAAAAACTGAATCGCAACCACCATTGCGATAAAGGTCAGGGTTACTACAAAATACGCCCCTGCCTTTCCGCTCAAAAACAGGCTTTTATAGTTTGCGAAATTGTTCCACCGGGGCGGAGCCACACTTGTGAGCTTGTAATCCGTAAAGCTCATCCACACCGCCTTGAGAATCGGGGCAAGCACCACCAGTCCAACCCCTGCAAACGCCGGTAAAATACACAGGAACGCAAAACGGGAATCCCCCGTCTGTACGCTGGAAATTTTGTGTTTATTTTTCACGTCCAAGATCCTTTCTAAAAAAGCGCGGGTACTCCGAAGGGGAATACCCGCGATCTCCCATCAATCCCTATTTCACATAATCCGTTTTCAGCTGTGTCTCCAAATCCGCCACAACAGCCGCGGTATCTTCGTTGTTGATGATGATGCGCTGAAGGGCGTTGGCAATATCCAGCATGCTCGCTTTAAAGCCTGAGTATTTTTCCGGCAGCGCCCGGGCCTTGGGTAGTTCCTCGATATATACCTGCGTATACTCATTCCCCGGCTCGGAATAGTAGGCAAGCCCCTCCACGCTGGTGCGGCTCGGCATGATGTTGGCGGAATAGGTGTTATAAAGCTCCACCGCCTCCGCGCTGCTGAGCCACTCGATAAAGGTGTATGCCTCCTCCTTGTGTTCACTCTGCTCGGAGACAGCCAGGTTATGAGCGATAAAGAAGTTCACCGGCTTGTCCGTATCGCTGGGAATGGCACTAAGCTGCGTATGAATGTCAAACGCCGCTTTATCTTCGGCCATATTCTGAACCGCCGCGTAACCGAACGCCGTGTCCACAATAAACGCCACCTGGTTGTTGGCGAACATATTGCGCAGATCCTTTATTTCCTGCCCCACCGGCGTGATTCCGTCGGCCACCAGGCCTTTGACAAAATTAAACGCGTCGATGCTCTCCTGGGAATTTATGGTGATATTTCCCTGTTCGTCGCACATCTCTCCGCCGTAATTCCACAGATACGGGAGAAAATAGAAGCCGGAGCTGTCCATGGCCTTCGTCTGCAGGCCCAGGCCGTAAATCGTATTGCCGTTTTCATCCGTTCCCAGAGCCGCCACAGCCGCGGCCATATCGCGCATCTCCGCCATTGTGGAGGGCGTGTTGTCGTATCCGGCCTGCTTCAGAAGCTCCATATTGCAATAGAGCACTTCCGAAGAGGGCGCCCAGGGAAGGCCGAACTGTCTGCCGTCGTAGTTGAGGGAATCCATCAGGTTGTCATAAAAGTCCGCCCGAACATCGTCGGAGATCAGGGAATTGATATCCGCCAGGGCGCCCGCGCTGACCATCGCGCTGAACATGGAATTGTGCACCTGCAGGCAATCCGGCATCTCCTTGCTGGCGTTGAGGATCAGCGTCTGGTCCAGATAGGAATTGTAGGCTTCCGCAATAGACTCCACCCGGATATTGGGGTGGGACTCGTTAAACGCGGCGATCATCGCCTCAAATGCCGGAATCGTGGTATCCTCCGCCATCCCCCAGTTCATGAACGTGATCGTTACAGGCTCGCCCTGGCTCTCACCCGCCTCCGTCCCCCCGGAAGCCGCGCCAGTCTCGGCGCCGGTAGCCGGAGCTGCCCCTTTGCCGGAGTCCGTCCCCTTACATCCGGCCAGTCCGAACACCAATGCCGCACACAGAAAAAATGCTGTAAAACGTTTCATACCTTCCTCCTTTTCGACTTTGCTCAACTGCAAGCTCTTTTTTATGAAATCATTCTACCGTTAACCCCTTTTACAGTAAATAAAGAAAAATGGCAAAACGTGTATTTTAAAGCCCTCCTCACCCGGCGGGGCCGGGAAGGAGGGCGAAGTCTTGCATTTTCCTGCCAATTCTTGTACTTTTTGGTCTATCGTGCTTCCCCGTCCCCGCCCCGCTGTCCCTGCTGGTATGCCTGGGGCGTAACGCCTGTTGCCTTTTTGAACACCTTTGAAAAGTATGTGGTATTCTCGAATCCCAGTTCCGCCGCAATCTCCCCCACATTTTTATTTCCGGACAGCAGAAGGGCCTTTGCCGCTTTCACCTTTTTATCCGTAATGTAGGCGGTGAACTTCTGCCCGGTTCTGCGATGGAATAATTTGGAAAAATAATTGGCCGACAGGGAGACGTATTCCGCCACATCCTCCAGAGAAATATCTCCGGCAAGGTGCTCCTCCACGTAGGCCTTAGCCCTGGCGATGCTGGGGTACTCCCGATCCCCGTCCATCAGTTTCTTAAATTCCATATTCACATTCCGGACAAACCTAATGGCACTCTCCTGGCCGGACAGGGTGCGAAGCTGGCGCTGCAAAAGCTGCTGCCCCTCGATGATCTCCGTCTCGGCAAAGCCCATGCGCCGTTTCAGGCTGCCCAGCTGAAATACCAGCAGACAGCACACACCGCACAGATATTGGGGATCGGCACCCTTTTCATCCAGAATATAAGCGCAGATATCCCGGAAAGCGCCCTGCAGGGCCCCGTAGTCCAGATTCTCAGCCGCGCGGCCAATGCGCTCCAGCAGCTTCTCCGCCGTGGCCGCCCCGGTTCCTGAGGATCCAAGGGCCGCGGCTACACACACGTCCATATTGTACAGTTCGGCCCGATGCATGGAATCCGCCGCCTCCCCCCAGGCCTCGCCCAGCTGCTCCGTACCTCGTTTCACCAGGCTACAGCCGATAAATGTACTGTAATTGAACAGATATTTCACCGTCTCGCGCACCCGGAGGGCCATGGCGGTGACAATATTCACGCAGGCCACATCATCCCCGCATTGAAATACCGTACAGATAATCCCGTCCCGATGCAGGCTCAGCGTTACGGCAGGGGCGTAGGAACCGACAATATCGCCGATGACATTGACCACAGGCCCCACGGTGTCTCCAAACTGCGCAGCCGTAAGCTCGCTCTTTTCAGCGCTCAAAATGTGGAAGGCGGCCAGGGCCAACGGACCGGAGGGCATGGAACCGGCCTGGGAGATGACCGCGCGGCAGGCCTTCGCCTGAGCCGGGCTGCAGCCGTTGATTAACTGACGGTAGGCGTGGCGCAGACCGCTTTCCGGGACTCCTGCGGCCGGAGGGGGAGCTGCGGCGGTCTGGGCCTCACAGATTTGTTCTACCGCCTTGTGCAACGCCTGAAGAAGCCCTTCGGGTTCCAGCTCCAGCTTCAGCAGATAATCCACCGCACCGTTTTTCAGCGTGCTCCGCACATATTCATAATCGCTATATGCGCTCAGAACGATAAACGGCGACGGTATCTGCTCTTTCTTGCAGCGCAGCAGCAGCTCGATTCCATCCATAATCGGCATTTTGTAATCCGTGATAATGATATCTGGATGTAATTTGTAAATTTCTTCCAGTGCCTTTTCGCCGTTGTCCGCTTCCCCCACAATGGTAAAGCCCTCCTGCTCCCAGGGTATCAGCGATTTGATCCCCACCCGGGCCAGCATCTCGTCGTCCACAACCAACACCTTATACATTGGTCTCCCCCTCTTCCTTCCCCGTTTCCATCCATGGTATGACAACCGTCATCTTCGTGTAGCTTCCGACCTCGCTCTCGATGGAGATCCCGTATTCCTCCCCGTATTTCAGCTGGAGGCGCTGGTGGATATTGCTGATGCCGATGCCATTAAACCGGCTGCCGCCTCCCTGGGAGTGCAGCACCTGAACCTGTGTCTCCCGGTCCATTCCCACCCCGTCATCCGTCACCTGGATAATGATTCTGCCCTTCTCACCGTCCGGGCGGATCCCGATCCGGATCGTTCCTACTCCACCTTTTGGCGCGATTCCGTGAAAATAAGCGTTTTCCACCAGCGGCTGGAGAATAAACTTGGCGCAGGGCGCCTTTAACAGCCCCGGCTCCACATCGTAAAATATCTCACAATTATACGAATGGGTGATCTGCTGAATAAAGATATAGTCCTGAACGTTCGAAAGTTCCCGCTCAATGGTCGTGTCATGCTCCAACCCCTGCCAGGTGCTTTTCAGCAGACGGGAAAATGCGTCAATGAGCTCCTTAATATTCGTAGCTTTCTGCATAATCGCAAGCCAGCGGACGGCATTTAAGGTGTTGGTGATAAAATGGGAGTTGATCTGCGACTGGAGCGCCTTGTACTCCAGGTCCTTGTAGCGGGTCTTTTGTTCGCTGAGCTTTTCCGCCAACTCGTCAATATACCGCACATTCCGGTTATAGCTGGAGACGAGCTCCTCCACCTCCTCGATTTCCCCTCCCCGCCCGGTGACGATAGGCAGATGCACGCCATCCCGGGCTCGGTCCAGGGACGCGCGGATCTGAAGGATGGGCTGTACCACGCGCCGGTTCATGGAGCGCCACAGAATCAGGGAGATCAGGATTCCGGACACCAGAGAAATCACCACAACGGTCATCAGATGCCAGCTCTCCGACAGGATGCTCTTCGGCTCGATCAGAAATACCATATAACACCGTTCCCGTGGAATGGGATAGATAAATACATCCAGGTCCCCCATCGTCCGGTAGACCACGTCCTCCCCTTCCTTAAAATCCGGCAGCAGGTCCCGGACGCCATGGGGCAGCGCCTGCTGCTCCCGGTTGAGCACATCCCCCGCCTCACTCAGCAGATACGCGCTAAATCCTTCCTCCGCGCCGGATTCGATCATAGGAGCTTCCACCAGGTCGCTGTCGAACAACAACAGCATGCCGCCAATCACATGATCGTAATGGGAGTCCATCACACAGTGCACCACCGAGATACTCCCCTTCCCGTTTCCGCGCGCTCCGGTATAAAAATCCCGGGAAGAGATCACCATGCGGCTGCGTTCCACGGCAAGCCGGTACTCGCCGCTGCCGTAAAGGGCAGGATAATCAAAATTACGTCCAAGCCAGGAATCTCCCACATACCGGTATACAATCCCGTCATGACCGAACACAATCATAGCCGTGAGATTGCTGTACACGTTGGCCATCACATTCTGGATCAGCAGACGGTCCAGGTTGTCCACGGATCGGACGTACGCGTAGTTTTTCTCTCCGCTGTTCTCAATCACGTTCTTGACGTCGCTGTTGACAAACATATAGTTGCAGATATCCTGAATGTCGTCCAGCTCGCGGGAAATGTTCTTCCCCACATAACGGGTTGTGGCCGTATAGTGCGCAATCGTATTGGCCCGCACGACGGACCGGGCGGCAAATACCGCCAGGAAACCGATGATACAGCAAAAGACGAACATCGTCGCCATAAAATACACCAGCAGCGTCACCTTCAATGGACGCGCCTGCTTTTTCCCCATAATTCTTCCCCCGCAAAGCTGCTAAAATTATGTAAACACCATAAAAGCATCATAAAATTGCGGGCAGATTTTGTCAACAAGCATCCCCTTTCTTGACCGAAAAGTGCAGATTTTGCCCTTTTTTTGTGATTGACTTTACATCCCACAGCTTTTACATTATAAGCAACGAAGTCTTGCCGGGATTCCGGCGGGAAGGGAGAAATGCGATGATTCTGAATTTTCTGGGCTGCGGCTGCGCGTACCGGCCGCAGTTTGGCAACACAAGCGCCTGGCTGTCCGTGGACGGCCGCCTGTTTCTGTTTGACTGTGGGGAAACGGTCTTTACCCGGCTGCTGCAAACCGGACTTCTGGAGCGCTGCCGCAGCCTTACGGTTCTCGTCACCCACTGTCACGCCGACCATGCCGGCAGCCTGCCGACGCTGATTTCTTACATGCACGATGTGGAACAGAAGCCGGTGGCCGTGTACTATCCCGGTGAGGATGTGCGGACCCTGATGACCTGCTGCGGCATCGCTGTGGATGAGTGCGAATTTTACAGCGGCGCTAATATCGTGTTCGCTCCGGGCATCCGCTGCAGCGCGTTCCCCGTGGAGCATCACCCGGACCTGCACTGTTACGGATATCACTTTATCTGCGGCCCGGAGTCGTTATACTACAGCGGCGATGCCAGACGGCTTCCGCCGGGCGTGCTGGACGCGTTTTTAAACGGACGCATCCGCGAGCTCTACCAGGACGCCACCTTTTTGGAGGATCAGGGCGCGTCCCACGGCAGCCTGGACTATCTCAGCGCTGTGATTCCGCCCAGTCTGCGGCGCAATGTCTATCCCATGCATTTCAGCGGCGATTTCTCCGGCCAGCTGCGCGACCGGGGATTCGGCGTATGTATGGAACCGTTGGGACGGTGAAGGGGGGACTATCGATGGAGCAGCCTGTCCGTTTTGCCGTGATGGCGGATCTGCACATGGATATCATGCACGATGGCGCTCAGCGGGTAAACGCCTTTCTGGAAGCCGCGCGGGCGGCGGATGTGGATTTTATCCTGTCTCTGGGAGATTTTCTCTATCCCGTGCGGACCTTTCAGTCCCTGTGCCCCCCGGAGGATCTGCCGGTCAATCTGCGGCTGGCAATGGAGCGTCCCCGTGAGCCGCAGCTGGACGTGCTGCGGCAGTTCAACCGCTTTGAAAAACCCGTCTACCATGTGCTGGGCAACCATGAGATGGATTTTTGCACAAAAAGGACGGTAATGGACGCCTACGGGATCAGCCGCAGCCACTACGCCTGGCACGTAAACGGCTGGCATTTTATCGCGCTCGACTCCAGCTTCTACCGGGATGAAAACGGCGTTTTAAGGGACTATGACCGGGGTGTTTACTTCGGCACCAAGGATCTGCCCTATCTCTCCGGCGATCAGCTGGACTGGCTTGAACGCGAACTGGCCTCCGGCGACGAACCGGTTGTCATCTGCTCCCACCAGCCCCTGTGCGGCGGAAAACGCGGCATCAAAAATGCCGGGACATTCCGGGAAATCCTGCGCAAAGCAAACTCCAGGCATGGAAACGTGCGTCTGTGTCTCAACGGTCATCTTCACATCGATGATCTGCGCTGCGTGGAGGACGTGCTGTATTACACGGTCAACAGTATCTCGAATCTCTGGATGGGACAGCCCTATTCGGCACTGCATTATAGCCGCGGACTTCACGAACAGTACCCTAACCTTGCGTTTGTAGCACCGTACCAGGTCCCGCTGTTCGCCATCATCACCCTGACTCGCGGTGGTATAAGTGTCACAGGCCGCACCGGACGCTTTGTGCCGCCCACGCCGCAGCAGCTGGGCTGGACCGGTCCCTCCTCGCCTTCCATCGACAGCTGGAATCTACGCTGGAGCGATGTCCCCTCCCTGCCCCGGAACGCCTCCGAAGGCCGCAGTCTATCCGCCCTGTGTTCTCTCAGACGCAGTTTCACGCTCTAACGCCCCCTTCCCCCTCTCCACTCCGGCATCATCACCTGCCCGCTCAAAAACAGCAGAGCCGTCAGGTTGGGGAACGCCATCAGGCCGTTCCAGATATCGGACAGGATCCACACCACCTCCAGCCGGCCGATACTCCCGGTAAACACCGCCGCCACGTAGAACAGGGGGTAAATTTTGTTCACGAATTTCTGCTTCTTTTGCCGGTCGAACCCCAGCGCGCCGGCCGTGTAAGCCGCGGCCTGCTTGCCCAGGTAAAACCAGGCGATCAGGGTGGCAAAGGCGAACACCACCATGGACGCAGACACCAGAAATTCCCCCGCAGCGCCCAGACGGCCCTCAAAACACCAGGAGGCCAGCGCCGCCCCCTCGTAGGGAACCCGCTCCGGCGCAGACCCGGTCATGCACAAAATCACCAGCGCGGTCAGGGTACAGAGGATCACCGTGTCAAAAAACACCTCAAACATGGCCCACATGCCCTGCTGCTGGGGTGTGGTGTCCTTGGCCTCCCCGTGCAGCACCGCCAGGGTGCCAAGGCCCGCCTCGTTGGAAAATACGCCTCTGGCCATTCCGTAGCGCAGGCTGCGGCTGATCCCGTAACCCGCCGCTCCGCCCGCGGCGGCCGACGGGGTAAATGCGCCGCTTAAAATCGCCCCGAAAACCTGGGGAAGCCGCTCTGCACAGGAGAGGATCACCACCAGCGAGAATACGATATAGATGCCGGACGCCGCAGGCATCAGCTTCTCCGCCACCGTGCCGATGCGGCTGATACCGCCGCTGATTACCAGCCAGATCAGGGCGGTCAGCACCAGGCCGCCTGCCAGTTCAGGGATATGCCAGCTGTAGGCCATGGTGCCCACGGCGGAGTTGGACTGCACCATGCTCCCCATACCCATGGACGCCAGAAGGCACAGCACGCCGTACATGATGCCCATGCCCTTCATGCCCAGACCGCGTTCCATATACACGTACGGCCCGCACATGTAACGGCCGTCCTCATCGCGGTAACGGTAACGGATTCCCAGCGTGGTTTCCGCGTAGGCGGTGATCATACCGATCAGGGCGGACACCCACATCCAGAACAGCGCCCCTGGTCCGCCCGCGGTCAGGGCCGTGGCCACGCCCGCAATATTTCCCGTCCCCACCGTGGCCGCCAGGGCGGTGCACACGGACTGGAACTGGCTGATTCCCTTCTTTCCGCCCTTTCCCTGCTCCTCGTTCCCGCCCTTTTTTCCAAGACTTCCCACCGTCGCCTTCCACCAGTAGGAAAAACCTCTCAGCTGGAATAAACGGCTCTTCAGGCTGAAGAACAGCCCCACGCCCAGGAATGCCACCATGGTCCACGGCCCCCATACCATCTGATGTATCTGTTCTAAAAATGCCATATTCCGCCACCTTCCGCCCAAGGCTGCCGTCCTCACTATCTGTCTTATTCGCAGCCGGGCGGGACTATGACAGTTCACAGAATTTTCTAGTGTATATGCCTCGCATTTCAGATGCAATTATGTTAAAATAAAACATATCTTACAAAGAAAAGAGGTATGGCGATGCCGGGCTTTACCACACACTATATATTGGGCATGAAAGCGTACAACGATATGCCCCAGACATCCTTAAAATTTATAATTGCCAAGTACCGCTGGCTGTATCAGCTGGGACTGCAGGGGCCGGATATTTTCTTCTACAATCTCCCGGTCCTGCGCCACCGGGACCACCGCAACGTGGGCTCCCACATGCACGAGCATCTGGTCAATCAGTTTTTCAGCTGCTGCTTTGAGAATCTTACCAACATCGAGTCCCGCCAACAGCGCGAGGAGGGACTTGCCTATGTTTGCGGGTTTTTGTGCCACTATGTGGGCGATTCCATCTGCCACCCCTACGTTTACGGCCGGATCGAGTACGACGTGGACCATCCGGGCGGCTACTACCACGGGCTTCACGCCCAGCTGGAGAACGACATCGACGCCCTGCTGCTGCGCAAATACAAAAAGAAAAAGCCGTCCCAGTTCAACCAGGCGGCAACCATCTGTTTAAACGGCATGGAGATCCAGTTTATCTCCCGCTTTCTCTCAAAATGTATCAACGAGACCTACTACCCGCTGAGCTACCGCAACAACTACCAGGTCACCGCGCGGATGATCCATCGCTCCATTCTGGCCATCCGTTTCGGCTGCCGCACGCTGGCGGACCCCTACGGGAAGAAAAAGAACAAGATCGAGTTTGTGGAGAATATCTTCCTCAAGAACCCCGTAGCCTCCAACAAGCTGGTCACGGACACGGTGGCGGACCCGGCCTGGAGCCTGAATCTGCACCACGAGGCCTGGTGTAATCCCTGGAATAAACAGATCGCCTCCCAGGCCTCATTCCCGGATCTGTTCAAACAGTCCCTGTCCAAGCTGGACACCATCTACTACATGATCAATTCCCTGGTGGACGGCACCCCCAGCGTGGACCCGGTTTCCCTGGGCCGTCTCCTGAACGAGATCGGAAACTATTCCTACCACAGCGGGCTTCCCTGCCGGGATTAACGGGCCGCAAAACATGCAGCAGCCCATTGCATTCAAACCAAAAACGGCGTCCTGAGAGCTTTCTCAGACGCCGTTTTTCAGCTGTGAAACGCCAGCCGCACGTTATTCGATTACCTGATTTCCGTCCTTGATGCAGTAGGTTTCCTGTACGCCCAGGCGGACCAGCCAGTTCTTTGTCTCCTGGGTCTTCCAGTTGCCGGTTCCGTAGCCGGAGCCGCCGTCGTTGTCCCACAGCCACTGTGGAGTGGGCCACAGGCTGGCCCTGGGCTTAAGCGCCTTGTAAACCTCATAGTCCACGCCGTTCTGGCCGTGATGGGCCATCTGAACGATATCGCAGTCCAGGGCGCGCAGGTCGACCTCGGACATCAGCCGGTCGCCTCCTGCCAGTGCCAGATCGCCCAGGAACACCACGTTGGTCCCGTTGAGCGACACCATGTAGGCCACGCTGCTGTTATTTACGAAATCACTGCTGGTCTTGTAGGCCGGATTGAGCACCTGGATCCGGGCCGGACCCGCCTCGATGACCTGGCCGGAAACGATGTTTCCGTGTAGCTTCTCCTGGGGCATCTGGGCGAAAATGCTCTTAAGGTGCTGCACCATTCCCGCCGCGTTGGAATCCTTCTCCTGGTACCAGCTGTCCTCCAGGAAGGAGTAATAGATACCGTCGATGGTAATCTCTCCGCTGTGCTTGCTCAGAATCTCGGCAAGCGCTCCCGCGTGATCGCTGTGGGGATGGGTGACCAGCCAGGCCATCACATGGCCGCCTTTCTCCTTGATCTGATTTAACAGATAATCCGCGTTCTCGGTCCAGCCGCCGTCCACCACGATCAGCCCGCCTTCCCCGTTCTCGATGATCACCGAGAGCAGCTGGGCCGTGGAGGCGTTATTGGCATACATGGTCAAACGGCCCGGTCCGAACCAAGTGGAGGAATCAGTCACCGTCGTCTGCACAGAGCCGATTGCCGCGACCACGGGAGCCGGCTGCGCGGCCGCCTGGGTATCCCCGGCCTGTCCGGCCGCCGGCTGCGCCTGGGTGCTGTCCCCGGTCTGCCCGGCCGCCTGCTGGGTCTGGCCTGCGTCTCCCGTCTGCTGCGCCTGTCCACCGTCTCCGCCAACGCTGGTGATCTGGGCTTCTCCGGAGCCGCCTGCGCCGCCCGCACTGCCGCCGCCCGCCGGCTCGTCGTCGACGACGATCACCTTGCCGGGGGAGTAGAGGGTCTGGGCCTGAGCCTTGTAGGAACCGCCCATGGCAAAGCTCTCAGCCCGGCCGCCGCTCACCAGCAGAAGCATCAGGGCGAGGACGCATGCCGCCGACTGTTTCCAGTAGGAATCTCGTCTCATATTCAAGTCCTTCTCTTTCTAATCTCATTGTCTGCCGCCGGAGCGCCGTTCCTACTTCAGAGCGGTCAGCGCTCTCTGCTCGCCCGCCTTGATGGTGTCATTCACCAGATAGGTGCTCTCGTCGTCCTGGCTGTTGAAGGGGAAGATCTGGATCTTCACATTGTTCTCATCAAAGAAACCGCCGTAGTATAGCTTCTCCTCATCAGAAGGCGCGTAGGAGAAGTCCTGGGTCGCCAGCTCATCGCCGATGACCTTGAGCACGGCCTCGCCGTATTCCACTGCAATCTCGCCGGTGGTCTTGGCTGTCACGGGAAGCAGCACGGTTACGGTCTTGCTGGAGGCGTCGTAGGTTACGGCCATCTCCATGACGTAATCGCCAAAGGGCCCGTAGGGCTCCATAAACTCGTCGCGCATAGCCTGGTTCACTTCATCCCAGTCGATCTCCACATCGTCCTTTGTCTCCACGTCCGGAACGGCCGGGCCCTCCACCACGCCGCCTGTGGGGGAAACAATATTGCTCTGCGTACAGCCGCAGAGGATTGCCGCGCACAAGAGAAACAACGCGGATAACTTTTTGAACTGTTTCATTTTATCAAATCCTCCTTCATTCTTACAAAAAGCAGCCGGCCTGATGGCCCCGCCGGTCTGGATCTCCCGGGAGCAGCCGGCGGCTGCAATTCGGCCTGATCCCCCGCGAACCGCCGGGCGGACAGACCGTCAACGGTATTATTATAGCGGACAATCCCCGAATTTAACAGACCTTTTTTCTTACGAAATTATTGTTATTCTTGGTAAAGTTTGAAATCCCTCTTGATTTTTCCAGCTTCCGGTGGTAATATGTTCAATATCATTTATTTTTAAACTTTTTTGAACATTGTCAGATAAACGACTGAATCTGCCTGCCAAGGAGGAATATTTTATGAAACCGGATTGCAACACTCCCGCCGCCCGCCCTGTCACAAAGCGCGTGGACTGGATTGTCACCATCGTGCCCTTTTTATGCATTCTCGTGCTGTGCGCCCTGTTCATGGCTCTGCCGGAGGCCTCGTCGGGTATTCTCGGCTCCATCCGCTTTTTCCTGGGCGACCAGTTGGGCAGCTATTACCTGATCCTGGGGCTGGGGGCCTTCATCTGCTCCCTGTACATGGGTTTCTCCCGCTTTGGCAAAATCCGCCTGGGCGACACGGACAAACCGCAGTATTCCGCCTTCCGCTGGGGCTCCATGATGTTCACCGCAGGGCTGGCCGCGGACATCCTGTTTTATTCCTTGTGCGAGTGGATGCTCTACGCCAATGAACCCCATATTCTGGAAATGGGTACCCAGCAGGACTGGGCCAGCACCTACCCGCTGTTTCACTGGGGCCCCATCCCCTGGAGCTTCTACATCATCCTGGCCGTCTCCTTCGGTTTCATGATCCATGTGCGCCGCCGCAGCAAACAGAAATACTCTGAGGCCTGCCGCCCCCTTCTGGGGAAACGCGTGGACGGCTTCTGGGGTAAGGTGATCGACCTGACCGCGGTCTTTGCCCTGCTGGCGGGAACCGCCACCACCTTTTCCCTGGCCACCCCGCTTTTGTCCATGGCCATCAGCCGGGTGTTCGGCATTCAGGAGACCAACCTGCTGACCATCGGCATCCTGGTGATCATCTGTGTGGTCTACACCATGGCCGTTTACTTCGGCATGGAGGGCATTGCAAAGCTGGCCGCCTCCTGCGTGTACCTGTTTTTCGGACTGCTGGCCTATGTGTTCTTCGGCGGCGGCGAGGGCCGTTACATCGTGGAAACCGGCCTGACCGCCCTGGGCAACCTGACCCAGAACTTTATTTCCCTGGCCACCTGGACCGACGCGCTGCGCACCTCCTCCTTCCCCCAGAACTGGACGATCTTCTACTGGGCCTACTGGATGGTCTGGTGCGTCGCAACCCCCTTCTTCATCGGCACCATCAGCAAGGGGCGCACCATCCGCCAGACCGTGTTCGGCGGCTACTTTTTCGGGCTGGCCGGAACCTTTACCTCCTTCATCATTCTGGGCAACTACGGGCTGGGCCTGCAGATGCACGGAAAGCTGGATCTGATGGGGATTTACGCCGGAACTCAGAACCTTTACAAGACCATCATCGCCGTGTTCGAGACTCTGCCGTTGGCCAAGTTCGGCCTGATTCTGCTGGCGGTTACCATGGTGGCCTTCTACGCAACCTCCTTCGACGCCCTGACCATGGTGGCCTCCTCCTACTCCTACAAGTCCCTGGAGGCCGGAGAGGAGCCGGACCGGAAGGTAAAGCTGTTCTGGGCCGTGGTGCTCATGCTGCTGCCTATCGCCCTGATCTTCTCGAAGAATTCCATGACGAACCTGCAGACGGTATCCATCATCGCCGCCTTCCCCATCGGTTTCATTATTCTGCTGATTGTATGGAGCTTTTTCAAAGACGCCAGACATTATCTGGACGAAGAAACCAACTGAAATCTATGACAGACCGCGCCCAGGGGCGCGCGTCATTCGAAAAGGAGAGCCTCCGCGTTGCCGCCGGCTCTCCTTTAGCGCTTGAAATGCATGTCCTTTTTCCCCTTCTCTTTATTATCCTGATGTAAAAATCCGTTCGATGCGGTCGCCCGCTTCTCCCTCGTCACTTCCCTTAAAGTAGAATGTCAAGGGGGCGCCACACATTCTGAGCTTCTTGATCTCATCATAATTCTTCGCGTTGACAGTCTCAGCATCGCTGGTCACATAGATATCGCAGTGAAATTGATTGGCGGTCTGAATCAGATAAGAAATCGGGATCGGCCTGGGGGCCATATCCCTGAGGTCAACTTGTCGCATCAACATAAACTCACCTCAATTCAAAACACAGAACCATAAAACAGTAACCACGAACCTCCTTGTAAATCATTATATATCCCCTATAAAAAAATGATAACATCTTTTTTTGTCAAATGCAAGAGACAACTCCCAATTTTTGTACATTTATTCTGTAATTTGCATAAATTATTTATAAAGAATCCCGATTTCATTGAATTTTCAGAAGTTACATCTTCTGAAAATTCAATGAAATCGGGAACATATGTAACTTTATGATGCTGTCGTTATTGTCACGCCCTTAACCGCCCACTGGTAGTCCCGCATGGCCTGCTGTAGAGCCAGGTCCGCGCATTCGTAACCGGACTTGGCCTGAAGGTAAGCCAGCTCCATCTGCATGAACTGGATGTCGCTGACCAGCCCTCCCTGGCGCTGGATCTGGGCCGCGTTCCAGGTGATCTGGGCGCTCTGCCAGGCGGTGTTTGCTGAGTCGTACTCAGCCTTTTTCTGTAAAATGGTATCGTAGAGTCCCTGCACGTTGGAGCGCACCTGCTCCTCGCTGTACTCCACGTTGCGGATCTTGTTGCGGGTCATGGTGGTGGATTTCATGGTCTGCTTCTCCACCATATTCATGCTTCCGCCCCCCGCGGTTCCCCGCAGGTTGATCAGATCATAGTTGTTCATGGCCGCCTTATCCTTGTCCGCCGCCACATCGATGGAGGCGATGGCCGCCGGATCCGCGTGGGGCACCTGGCCGATCTCCACACCGGCCGCGTTCATATCATAGCCGGTGAGCTGGTAAATATTGCGCCGCATCTGCTCCAGCCCGGAGTCCAGACTGGACAACTGCTGCCGGGAGGAAGCCAGCTGGGAGGCCGCGGACAAAATATCGGCGTCCACCGCCAGGCCCTGAGCCTGCATGGTCTGCTGCAGATTCCAGGCAGCCTGGGACACTTCCACGGATTTTGCCACCAGCTCCCGCTTTGAGAGGGTCTGCTGATAGGTGTTCACCAGAAACTCCAGACCCTGGGCCGCGCTGTTCACATAGCGGTCGATCATCTTTGCGCCGGAGTCGAATTTATCCAGATTGTCCTCCACCTTCTTGGCCTGCTTGCGCAGCTCCTTGATACCAGCCCGGGTCTGCGCAATGTATCCGTTCAGCACAGGCGCCATCTGGGGATTATCCTTCTTCTGGTCCTTCAGGCCGTCCTCATCGTTGACCATATCATCCGCCCTGACGCGCATCTGCATGGCAATGTCGGCGGTGTCCCCCTTCATACTCTCCAGGGAATCGTACTGGCTCTTTAAGGGACCGTAAAAATTCTTGATCAGATCCGCCAGCTCATCGTACTCGATGCGGTTGTCGGTCAGGCGTTCCATATACTGCTGGTATCCGTCCCCCGGAGCCGGTTCCGGCTCCGCCATTGCGGTGAGGGGCAGTCCGGCCGAGAGCAGGGCCGCCATGGCGGCCGCGCAGAAACCCTTCCATTTTCTATCGTTCATCAAACTCACCTCGTTCACTCCTCACATCACTTCGATGCCACAAGACCTTTTACAATCCAGTCATAGTTCTCCATGGCCAAAAACAGCTGCAGTTTGGTGGTCTCCACCGTGTTCTTCGCCGTGATAAAGGCATTCTCCGCGCTCTGGTACTGAAGCTGCGTGGAGGAACCAACGGCCAGACTGGCCGCCGCCTTCTCCAGATCCACCTGGGCCAGCTGAAGCTGAAGCTGGGCCGTGGTCAGGGAATCCCGTGTGGTGAGGATGGTGTTGTACTGGGTCTTTAAGCCGTTGATCACATTGTTTCTGGCATCCTCGATGGTGGCCTTGGTGGCCTCGATCTGGGTGGATGCGGTCAGGTTGCCCAGCTTTTTCTCATTGTACCGGATGGTGTAATTGTTCTTGAGGGCCGTCTCCTGGTCCGCTTCCGGATTTATGGCGTCGATGCGGGCCAAATCCGGCTCCGGCACCGTGCGGATCTCCGGCTGCGCGTCCGCCGCCCATCCGGTCATCAGGCAAAGGGTGCGGTGCACGCTGTCGATGGACTTCTGGGTGGACAAAATGGCGGCGTCCTGATCCTGAACGCTCTTCTGGGCGTTCAATACCTCAACCTGGGTGGAGCTTCCCGTTCCCATGAGCGCCACCGCTGCCTCATACTTGGATTGCAGGAGATTCCGGGTGTTTTGAAGATTCTCCATGGTGTAACCGGACTGCTGGTAGGTGATCATCAGCTGCTGGGCCTGGGACACCAGCCCCGCCTCGGCCTGGTCGTAACTGATTTTCTGCATCTCCGGGTCCTCAAACAGATCGTCCGCGGACTTGGCCAGCGTGTTCCCCTGCATGTTCAGGGTCGCCCGCATGGAATCGTCGTCCGAATCCCCGGCCTGGTCCCACAGGTCCTGGGCCGCGTCCATGGCCTCCTGGTACACGTCGTTCAGCGTCTTACCCCGCATATCGTTGTAGGACTCCCGGTTGCTGCGGACCACGGGGTTGTACTCGTGAATCAGGTCGGCCAGCTCGCCGTACTCCATCACGTTATCCCGCAGGGATGCCCATTTGTCCTCGCTGTAGGCGAACTCCGGGCTTAAATCCTTGTTTACATCCGGCCTGGGCGCTTCCACATCGGAAAGGTTGTCGTCGGGCCGTTTGGCTGCAAAGGCCGTAACCGGCGTGATTCCCGCCAGCACGCAGGCGGTCAAAACTACAAGGCCCCGGCGGGCGCCGGGCCGTTTCCTGTTATCTCTCATAGCTAATCTCCTTCTTTTCCGGCCTTCTGTCCAGACGGACGGCCGGGGATTCCTCCGGCATATTCCCGGACAGGGCGCCGTTTTTCAATATGTACATCTGTCTCCGGGTCACCTCCATGATGCGCTCCCGGTCCGCCGCCCCCATGTAAAACATGGTAACGGCCTTGATCACCAGTACCAGAATGATCTCCACCAGGCAGGCCAGCTGCGCCTCGCTCCCCACGGGATACCTGGCGGAATCGATCCGCTCGTACAGCCCGTGGATAAACTGGCAGTAGACCTCGTCCTCGTACAGGAATCCCTTGATGCCCATCATCCTGCTCTGAGTCACCGGGTTCAGCTCCGTCAGGGCGTTGCGGTACAGCTCGGCCCCACGGCTTTCATTCCCCGCGTCCATGATCTGTTCCATCATCGCGCAGGCGGTTTCAAACAGATCGCCCTGATTTAACTCCAGCTGGGCGTAGACCTGCTCCCTGCACTTTTCCCGAAATCCGCTGACCAGATACTGCAGAAGATCATCCTTATCTTCAAAATACGTGTAAAAGCTTCCCCTGGAAATATCCGCTTCCTTGATAATCTGGTTGATGGAAGCAACGGAATAGGGCACCCGGGAGAACTCATGCACCGCGGCTCCCACAATCGCGCGCCGCTTCTCCTCTTTCAAATTAAAAAAACGCTGGGTCGGCACGTCTTTCGTCCCCCCTTTTATCCTGTGTGTGGTAATGTATAACGCACAGATTATGATAACCTGTCACTTGTGACAAGTTGTCATCTTCCTGCGAACAAAAAAGCAGAAAGTTGAACAATCTGCTTTTTCATACTTACGTTTAAATTTTTACCATAGTTTCCAGCCAATGTCAAGCAACGCATCATTAAATTTCTATTAAACCGGTTTCCGGGGCGGCTTTTGGACGGCCGCTCACTCCACATTCCGCGTCCGGTCCACGATGTAGATGGGCCGGTCCTTCAGCTCGGTAAACAGAATGGCGATGTACTCCCCGATGATGCCGATGATCGCAAACATCATGGCGAACATAAAGCAGATCAGCACCACGATGGTGGCGTAACCGCTGGGAGCGCCCTGACGGGTGAACAGAGTGTAGACGATCACCGCAACGCCCAGCAGCGCGGAGAAAATCCCGGCGTAGATGCCCAGCTTCAGCGGCATGTTGGAAAAGCACAGGATCGTGTTGATGGAGAAAATGAACAGCTTTTTCAGGCTGTACTTGCTCTCCCCCGCCACCCTGGCCCGGGCCTCGTACTCGATGGTAGCCTTGCGGAAGCCCACGTTCTGGACATACCCCCGCAGAAAGCGCACCTTCTCCCGGTAATTGTCCTTTAACACCTGGACCACATGGCGGCTGACCGCAAAGAAATCCGAGGCGTTTGGCTCGAAATGCACATCCGAAATGTGATTGATCAGCCAGTAAAAGCCCGAGGAGGTGATATTCTTGACCAGTCCCGCGCTCTTGTTCTTGGTCCGCACCATGCTGATCACCTCGTAGCCCTGGGCCATTTTCTCCAGAATCCGGGGAATACATTCCGGCGGATGCTGCAGGTCCGCGTCCATACAGACGACGGCGTCGCCGCTGCTGTAATCCAGCCCCGCGATCATGGCCGCCTCGTGGCCGAAATTCCTGGAAAAGCTGACTACTTTCACCCGGCTGTCCTGCTCCGCCAGGCTGTCCAGAATGGCCAGGCTGCCGTCCGCGCTGCCGTCGTTGACAAACACCAGCTCATAACCCCAGTCCAGCTCATTTAAGACCTTGCCCGTTTCCCTGTAAAATTCTTCCAATGCCTTTTCTTCGTTGTAGACGGACACTACAACCGATACTTTCCTGTCCATTAAACCGTCCTGAATCCTTTCCTCTGCTGTATGGCACCCCGCGCGGCCTTCTCTCTTCCGCCTCAGCCAAACACCTCGATCTCCCGGCCGGAGTGGGTGGGTACCTGCTGTTCTTTGGGCGGCGGCGTCATATAGTCCCCGTACACCTCCGTCAAAATCTCATGCCAGCCCGCCGGGGCCATAAGCCGGGTGTCCTCGAATTCCATATCCACCACCTGATCGCACCAGTCCTTCTCCACGGTCACGTACAGGAAATCCGGCTGGTAATTACTGTAGTAGCGCAGACTGCCCTTGCTGTGCCGGTCCTTTAAGGCCACGGCCCGCTGCATGGCGAAGATTGCCCTCATGGGAATCAGCCGTCCCACCGCGGCCAGGCCGCCCACAAAAATCTTGTGGGGCAGGCTGTATTTTTTGAAATCCAAATGGTAGCGGTGGCCCATAGCCAGGCCGTAAACCGCCTTGTGGAGAAACCGGGTCATGGCGGCCGCGGACTTCCCCGCGGGCAGCTTGTCAATGATGAACAGATCCACCCACAGGTGGTTCAGCTTTCCCTCATAGTAGGCCATCTCCGGCGTATCCCCGTGGCGGCGGCTCTTGTGGTAGATGATCCGCGGGGTGAAGTCGTAAAATGCCTTCCCGCCCCGCATCTGATCCGGCTCCAGAAGCTCCATGCCCTCGGGCAGCTCCCGGGGCGCCACCTTGCAGAAGTCTTCGTACTGGCCGCGGGTGAAATACACGTCCGCGTCGTCGTCCCAGGGAATGAACCCATGGTGGCGCACCGCCCCGATCAGGGTTCCCGCGTCCAGGCCGTAGCGAATCTTATACTTGCGGCAGATTCGGTCCACCTCTTTCAATATTTTCAAATTGGCGCTGTGCACGCCGCTCATGTCGTACTGGTCCGCCATGGCTTCCTCCTCTGATGTCAAACGGAATTACCGGGAGTCTTATCCCCCTTACAGAACCGCTTCCCGGATGGTCTTTGCCATATAGTCGATCATCTCGTCGGTCATGCCCGGATACACGCCCACCCAGAAGGTGTCGCTCATGATCCGGTCCGTATTTTCCAGGCTTCCCACCACCCGATAGCCCGCGCCGGTGGCCCGCATCTCGTCGAAGCAGGGGTGCTTGGTCAGGTTTCCGGCGAACAGCATCCGGGTCTGGACGCCCTTGCTCTCCACGTACTGCACCACCTGATTGCGGTCCGTGCCCTCCTTGCAGGTGATCAGGAAACCGAACCAGCTGGGTCTTGAATTCGGGCAGGGCTCGGGCAGGATCAGCTTCTCCTCCGTCCCGGAAAGCCCCGCCTTCAGGCGGTCGAAGTTGTGGCGGCGGCGCTCCACGAAGGTGGGGAATTTCTCAATCTGGGCGCAGCCGATGGCGGCCTGGAGGTCCGTTGCCTTTAAGTTGTAGCCGAAATGGGAGTAGACATACTTGTGGTCGTATCCCAGTGGCAGCTCGCCGTACTGGCGGTCAAAGCGGTGGTTGCAGGTATTGTCCTTCCCCGAGGGGCAGACGCAGTCCCGGCCCCAGTCCCGGAAGGAGTGGATGATCTTGTTGAGCAGCGGGTTGTCCGTGTACACCGCGCCGCCCTCGCCCATGGTCATGTGGTGGGGCGGGTAGAAGCTGGAGGTGCCGATGTCGCCCACCGTGCCGGTGAGCTTCGTCACCTCTTTGCCGTCCACGTTTAAGGTGTAGCGGCTTCCCAGGGCGTCGCAGTTGTCCTCCACCAGCCACAGGTTGTATTTGTCGCAAAATGCCTTCACGGCGGCCAGATCGTAGGGATTGCCCAGGGTGTGGGCGATCATCACGGCCTTGGTTTTCTCGGAGCGGGCCGCCTCCAGCATGGTCACGTCGATGTTGTACTGGGGAATGGTCACGTCCACGAACACCGGCACCGCGCCGTACTGGATCATGGGGTTGACCGTGGTGGGGAAGCCGCAGGCCACGGTGATGACCTCGTCCCCCCGCTTCACCCGGCGCTCACCCAGAAGGGGGGAGGTCAGGGTCATGAAGGCGATCAGGTTGGCGGAGGAGCCGGAGTTCACCAGGGAACAGTAGCGCACGCCCAGGTATTTGGCCAGCTTGGCCTCGAACTCGTCGGTATAACGGCCCGAGGTCAGCCAGAATTCCAGGGCGCTGTCCACCAGGTTTACCATCTCCGCGTGGTCGTAGACTCTGGACGCGTAGGGGATGCGGTCACCCTCCTCAAAAGGCTTTTTCCGGTTGTGGAACTTGTCGCAGTATTCCGCCACCAGGCCCAGAATCTGTTCTTTTGCTTGTGCTTCGGTTTTATTTTCAAACATTGGGGTCGATTCTCCTTATTCTTTATTCATGTCGGGGACCGCCAGGGCGGGCACGAGAACGCGCGGCCGCCGGGACAGGCCCGGGAATGCGCCGGACGCCGGGGCGGGCCCGGGAATGCGCCCGACGCCGGGGCGGGCCCGGGAATGCGCCGGACGCCGGGGCGGGCCCGGGAATGCGCCCGATGCCGGGGCGGACACGAGACCGCAAAGACCGCCAGGACGAGACGGCAGCGCACAAACCGCTATCATAGCCCGCCCGCACTCACTGCCGGGAAACACCGCGTCCCGCCGCCCTACGTGGGCCGCCTACGCGAAAAACTCACGAATTTGCCGGTCCATCACTTCCAGCATGTCCGCGCCCTCCAGGTATTCCTTTGACCAGGCCACAGTCTTTTCGATGGCCTCCTTCACGCCGTACCGGGGCGTCCAATTCAGGGCGCGTTTAATCTTGGAACAATCCAGTTTCAAGAAATTAGCCTCGTGCGGCCCCCCGTCGTACTGGTCCACCCAGGAGGCCTCCGGCCCCCAGGCGGCGCAGAATAAATCCACCAGCGTCCCGGTGGTCACGCAGTCCTTGTCGTCCGGGCCAACGTTGTAATAGCCCTGGAAGCTTCTGTCCTCCCACTGGCGCATGGCAATGGCCATGTACACGGCCAGGGGCTCCAGCACCAGCTGGTAGGGACGGGTGGAATGGGGATTGCGCACGGCGATCTCCCGGCCGCAGCCCGCGGACCGCACGCAGTCGGGGATGATCCGGTCGTTGGCAAAATCGCCGCCGCCGATCACATTTCCCGCGCGGGAGGTGGAGATGGCGCAGCGCCCATCCTGGAAAAAGGACTTCTGGTAGCTGTGGGTCACCAGCTCGGAGCAGGATTTGCTGTTGGAGTAGGGGTCGTAGCCGTCCAGGGGATCGCACTCCCGGTAGCCGTACTCCCATTCCTTATTCTCATACACCTTATCCGTGGTCACATTCAAAAACGACTGCACGCTTTTCGTCCTGCGCACGCACTCTAGCACGTTCACCGTGCCCATCACATTGGTCTCATAGGTGTAGACCGGGTCTTTATAGGAATCCCGCACAATGGGCTGGGCCGCCAGATGGAACACCACCTGGGGCTGCACCCGCTCAAATACCTCCTGGAGACGGGCCAGGTCCCGCACGTCCCCGATCACGCTGTCCATGGTGTCCTCCAGCCCCGCGATCTCAAAAAGACTGGGATCCGTGGGCGGATTCAGGGAATATCCCGTAACCTTCGCACCTGCCAGCGTCAGCATGCGCGTCAGCCAGGAGCCCTTAAACCCCGTGTGGCCGGTGACCAGCACGGACTTTCCACTATAAAACTTCTCCAATTCATTCCAATTCATACGCTCAGTCCTTCCAGATTTTCCACGGCGCGTTGCCGGACTGCCACAATGTCTCCAGCTTGTTCATCTCCCGCTGGGTGTCCATGCACTGCCAGAATCCGCTGTGGTAGAAGGATTTCAGCTCCCCCTCCGCGGCCAGCCGCTGCATGGGCTCCTTCTCAAAGACGGTGGCGTCATTTTCCAGATAATCGAAAATCTGCGGGTTCAGCATCATAAATCCACCGTTGATCAGCGCCCCGTCGTCGTCCTGCTTCTCGCGGAAGGAGAGAATGGTGTTGTCCGGGGCGATGTCCAGCACGCCTTTCATCTGTCCGATGTTCACCGTGGTGATGGTGGCAATCTTGCCGTGGGACTGGTGGAATTTCACCAGCTTATCCAGGTCCACTGTGCTCACGCCGTCGCCGTAGGTCAGCATGAAGGGCTCGTCCCCGATGTAGGGCTGAATCCGCTTCACCCGCCCGCCGGTCATGGTGTTGAGCCCGGTGTCCACCAGGGTCACCTTCCAGGGCTCGGAATAGTTGTTGTGCACTTCCATCTTGTTGTGGGCCAGGTCAAAGGTCACGTCGGAGGTGTGCAGGAAATAATCCGCGAAAAACTCCTTCACCACATACTGCTTGTAACCCAGGCAGATCACGAAGTCATGGAACCCGTACTCCGAGTAATACTTCATAATATGCCACATGATAGGCCTGCCGCCGACCTCGATCATGGGCTTCGGCTTTAAATGGCTCTCCTCGCTGATCCTGGTCCCCAGACCGCCCGCTAAAATCACAACCTTCATAGTATTATCCTCCGTTATCCTCTACCTGTCCCGAAATACGTTCAGGTGGTTCTCCTTCAATATCTCAAATGCCTGCTCAATCTTGTCCCGGCCCTTGTGGTACTCGTACAGATCGGCAAGCTTATCGTCCGTCATCCCGGAAAAATCCCCGGCCTGCCGCGCCATCTGCTCAAACCGGTCCTCCCGGTAGGGAGCTTTCTTCAACTCACGATAAGTAGTATAACCATTTCCGGCCAGGATTGCAAGGCAGAACAACACCGTCATCGCCCGCCAGGCCCTCCTGCTCTGGGAAATAATGGGAACCGCCAGGGCAAAGGTCAATACAATCCCCAGGACTCCCACCTGAAACTGCAGCGCGTAGCGGGAACTCCAGGCGTAGTCCTCCTTCTCGAAAATGTACCGGGACAGGAAGATCAGCACATGGTTCATTCCCCCGGACGCCAGCAGCATCATGGGAAATAAAGTTTTCTCGTACAGCCTCAGCTTCAGGTTCAGCCAAAGGGCCAAAAGATACCCCAAAACCACAAACAGTCCCAGCAGGTAGACCCCCAAATTCGTCAGAGTCCCATTTTCCACAAGCGCCTGCAATTCCTCCCCGCCCACCAGAATACCGGCAAAGGATTTCAGCAGGAACCGCACCGGAAAGCTGGGATGGTCGGCCAGAATCTGCCCCAGGGAACGGCCGGTGGCCCCGGCGTGCTCATTAACCGCAAAGGAATTGCTGAGCATGTACAGCAGCAGGGGCAGCAGGGCGCAGAGGCCGTAGAGGACGTAGCGCCGGTCCCATTTTCCATCCGCTCTTCTATAATGGTCCCGGACCATACAGAAACCGTAGGACAACAGCAGGGTCGCCGCGTAGCTGGCGCAGTAGGGGCCTGCCGCTCCCAGGATCACCAGCCAGGGCAGAATGCACAGCTTAAGCCGGTCGTGTGTTTTCTCTTCCCCGGCCCAAACCCGGTCCAGCACCACCTCGTGGTAATAAAAGCAGGCAAACGCCAGGAAATGGGCCCAACCGCTGCCGTTTGTCAGCATCTCCCACTTGTTCAGGCTGAACATCACCGCCGACAACAGCGCAAACCACAGGAAACCCACCCTGCGCTCCCGGCAGTACAGCCCGAACACCGCCCCGGAGAGCCCCAGGCTCAACACCCCCAGCACCCGCTCGAAGGTGACGGAGAAGCCGAACAGCTCCACGTTCACGATACGGGCCAGGTAGCTGACGGGGATTCGGGTGAGCACGTCGGGCACAAAGAACTTTGCCGGGTTCCACACGTCCGGCAGATAGCTGTTGACCAGGCGGATGTAGTCGGAATACACCACGTCCGCCGTGGCGTTTTTCACATACCAAAGGGCGAAGGCCGTGCCCATGAGGGGCAGCAGCCAGTATAAAATCTGTTTCTTCTGTCTCATAATCCGCAATTCCTGTCCTCTAATTGTAACAGTTCAGACAGCCCCTCTTCTTGACCGAAAAAACCGGTCAAGAAGCATCGGATGTCCATCCGATGTGAAAATTGGCGCGAAAATCCGCTTACAAGCGAGCTTGACGCGGCTTCCCGCACCAATTTTCCCGCCGTCTAAACTGCTACCTCTAATCAGCTCTAATGTTCACAATAGCGGCCAACCGGTCCTCCCCCCGCTGTTCCTGGGCGTCCTGCATATAGAAGTTATAGTCGAATCTCAGCCGCACCGTCTGGAACGGCTCCACGTGAACCGAGGTGCGGATCACGCTGGACTGCACCGCCATGGTGTCCGGCGGCCAGCCCTCACGGGTGATGGAGATGGTCTCTCCTCCCCGGAGCACCCCCGGGTACATGATTTCCAGATCAATACTCCCGGTGGAACCGGCCATCACGCTGATCTCCGCGTGCTCGTCCATCCAGCCGTCCCGGTAATAACCGTACTCCGGCTTGAGCTTCAGCTCCCGCACGAACTCCGTCACGTCCTGGAACGCGTTGTTCTCCGGGTCCTCCCGCAGCACCAGCATGTTGTCCGTCACCAGGCCGAACTCCCGGATGCTCCGGATGTGCACCACCCGGGTTCCCTGGGCCTTCCGCTCCGGGTCAAAGACCTTGAAAAAGGTATTGGCGGTGAAATCGCTCATCTCGTAACTGTCGCCGATGATATAGATGGTCTTGCCGAACAGTTCATCCCCGTACTTTTCATAGGTTTCCTCGGCCAGGGAATTGTACCGCAGCTGGTTGGGCCAGAGGTACAATTTGGGATAATACCCCCGGTAGAACAGTTCCACCGGAAGCATGAGGAGCACATAGCAGGCGAAGGCCGCGCCCCAGGGCCACAGGCGTTTTAAATACAGCTCCTTCTTCACGTCCGCGGTCAGCACGCCGTACATCCAGGCCATAAACAGCAGGGCCGCGGCCAGGGAAACGTACACCCAGCGCATTTCCACCCGGATGGTGACGCTGGAGCTGGCGATGCACATAGCGATGAACACAAGAAACAGCACGATATTTTTGAGCAGGGACTGCCGCTCCTCTTTCACCGACTTTACCAGCCGGATCAGGAATCCAACCACCAGCGCGGCCACCATAAGGTCCGCCAGAATCACCAGCCCCCTAATGAGCCATGGGCTCTCGGACCAGGGCAGGCCGTTTAAATGTTCCGGCCCCGCGTTGATCCCGAACACATAGGCCGCCTGGCTTAAAGCGAAGCGGATCGATCGGGAAATGCTGAAGGTGTCCGCCACCTGGGTTCCCCCCGTTCCCGCGGGAAGGACGGAGCCGATGGTGAGGGTGCGGATCAGCTGGACCGCCAGGAAGGAAATGGCCGGGGCCAGCCACTCCCAAAGCTTTCTGGAGCGTTTGAACAAAAGCACCAGCAGAAAGAGGGGGATCAGGGCCATGTAGCGCTCATGGACAAAGCAGACGCCGAAGTACAGGCCGCAGGCGATGAAATAGCGCCGCTGCTGCCCTTCCTCATTTAAATAGCGGTAGAGATACCAGAGAATGAGAATCGCCATCCACAGGGCCATGGTCTCCATCAGCCCCAATACCTGGCCGATCTGATAGTAGGCCATCCGGCTGATCAGAAACATGGCGCCGCAGAGAAAACCAACGCCCTTGGAGGAGGCAAGGCGGCGTCCGATGCCGTAGAGCATCCAGGACAAGGCGGCGTTTAGCAGAATGTTGATGGGCACAAACAGGCCGGTGTGATTCTGCACCACCGCCATCTCCAGCCAGGCCGCCAGGTAATAGAGGAAGCGGAACCGCGTGCTGCCCATTGGGAACACGTACTCCAGAAAACTCTGCTCCCCATAGCAGGACCAGAAATAGAGGTCGTCCATGTAAAGCCCTTTGATCTCGATTCCCCGGTTGACCCAGACCGCCAGAGCCAGCAGAAGCCCCATGAAAATCACATGGTCCTTCCACTCGTATTTTTTCTCCATGCGCGAGAAGCCGATGGTGTATTTCCTGGTTTGCTTTTTTTCCAATGTAAGCCGCCTCCTTCTGTCTTATCTCCCGTCTGTTTCCGGTAAAACGCTCCATCTATTTTCCCATATATTGGTAGAAACTCTCGGCAAACTCCCGGCCGATCCGCTGGCGGTCGTAGGGATTTCCATCGCTGTCCGGGCCGCCCAGATGGACGCGCCCCAGCAGATTGCCGTCCTCGTACACCAGATCCGTCAGGCTTTTGTCCTCAATCATATAGCGGATAATCTCGCCCGCCCGGCTCTGCCGGTCCCCATAGCCCTTTTCCACGAAAATGTACTCGGTGCCGGAGATGTCCAGATACCATTTGAAATAGTCCAGCTTTTTCACCAGGTAGACGTTCCCGCCGCTGCCGGTGATATCGTAGTAGCTCTGCACGCTGCAGGGCAGGTCCAGCACCCGGGGATGCTCGCCGAATGCCACCACCCGGCTTCTGGGTGTCAGGGCGGAAACGATTTCCGATATGCCGGCCTCCGCCTGGCGCTCCTGTATCGCTTCCCGGTGATCGTACCATCCGGGATGGATCAGGGAAACCGGCGTGAATCCCACAGCGCCCGCCCAGCTGGTACAGCAGGTGGCAAAAAGTCCGGCCGCGGCCAGCGGAGCCAGAAGGCCCGACAGATTGCGCTCCAGATCGGTCTTTCTCCCATGGCGCTGCCGGATCCCGGACACGCCGGTGATTAACAACGTGTAGAACAGGATGAAATAATTTCCGTCCACCTGGGAGAGGGTGTAGACGCTGTAAATACAGGCCAGCCCCAGGACAGGCAGGAGAAGGGCCTCGCAGAAGGGCTGTGCAGAAGCCCAGGGCCGGGCCGCGGAGCCGTGAGCGCCGGGGACCGCGTGTTTCCCGGCGGCAAATCCCCGCCGCCCCCTCATTCCCCCGGTCCGAACAAAACCAGCCAACCAGCAGGCCCAGAGAAAGGCCAGCAGCGTGACCAGCCCGGTCCCCCAGGCAATGATCACATGGTCCATGTCCTCGCCCAGCGGCAGCACCGCCATGCCCCAGATTCTCCGTGCCAGACGGGTCAGCTTCTCTCCCGTACTCAGACTGGCGGGATTCCCGATGACGCCGGTAAAGGTGTAAGGAAGCCGGACGGTAAAGCCCAGGCGCTCAAATATTCCGGCAAAGATGGACGTCACGGGCACCCCGGTCATTTTCCAGGTCCTGTACCACAGGCCCGCCACAGCTGCCGCGGGCAGCAGCGGCAGAAACAGAAGCCGGGTCCATTTTTCCCTGCCTTTTATGGTGATCCGAAGCCGCCTGCACCATGCCAGGCAGAAGAGGCACACGGCCGCCATAATTGTGGAGAACACGATGGCCGTGGGCTTTAGCACCAGGGTCATCAGATAGGTGCAGAGTCCCATGAGAAACCAGGGCTGTTCCCTTTCCTGCTTTTCTCCCGCGGCCCCCAGAGCACAGCACACGAAGTCGAAAAACAGCAGCTGGAACAGAAGGGTCACGTTGTCGCTTTTGGCGGTGGCGGCCATGTTCATGACGCCGGGAACCGCCCCCAGCATCGCCATGGCCCAGAAGCGCCTAGTCTTTCCCGCCCGGCGGCCCGCAATGTGGCCCGCCAGAAGCATAACTCCCACCGTTGCCAATAGGGACAGGGAGAGCACAAAACCGTAGGTGGGCGTGCCGTTTAAGGGCAGAGCCAGAACCTCCAGCCCTTTGGGGTAGGTGTAAACCAGATTGACCATCCCCAAATCCTCAAAAATCCCCCTGCCGTTGTCCAGCACGTAGGCGGATCGCAGGCCGTAATGGAGGGAATCGTAATCCAGCGAAAGGTTCAGGCGGCCGATCTGCACCATCACCATGGTCAGGGCAAAAGCGGCCAGAAGCGCCTGCTTGCGGTTCTCGGGGAGGAGACAGGACCCGGACGGGCCGCCGGTTGGGACGTCCGGGATCTGGGAGCTTTCTCGTCCCCGGGCCCACAGCTCAGCCAGACCGCACACGGCCCCCAGAAGCGCTGCCAAGGTCCGCCACAGCCAAAGTCCTCCGTGGCCGGTCAGGGAGACCAGACAGACAATCACAATCCAGAGCGCACAGCCCAGGATCAAATCAAGCCCCAGGCGCTCCGCCGTGGGAAGCAAAGATGATTTTCCAAAAATTCCCTTTCGCACATTCCGCCCGGCAAGTAGGAGGACTCCCACATAAAGTGCGGTCCCCGCCAGCGGCACCAGAATCCGGTGGCACCAGGAAAATACCGCCAGTCCCGCCGCGCAGCCGGTGATCTGCAGGCCCGGCTGTTCCACGCGGCTGAGCCACCAGAAATTCCAGACCAGCACCGCAGCCGTCTCCACCAGCATGGCCGCGGTGGCGTGATCCACAATTATTTGATGAAAGGGCCCCAGAATCCACAATCCGATCCCCTGTATGGTTAATAAAAACAGCACCAGCAGGCCGGCCAGCGCCAGAATCCATTTTTCCCGTCTGTTCATGCGTCCTTTCCTGACTATTGGTACTCGTCATAAGCGGTCCGGTAGGGTATCATCAGCAGCTTCACCATCGCCTCTGGCCAGAATCTGCGGAACATTTCCTCTTCCTCCCGGGCCCGGTCGTTGTTTACGATGCACTGTTTGGTGGTAGCGCCGTCGTGAACCCGGTAGTACAGAAGCGGGCGTTCCACGCAGATGAAGCGCCCGTCCCGCTCCGCCAGCGCCAAAAGGTTGGCCCAGTCCAGGGCAAACTTGTAGTCCTCCAAAAACAGCGGCTCGCCCAACCGGTCTTTCCGGTAGGTGGACGCCGGGCAGCAGATGGAGTTGCCGAACCTCAGGGGCAGCTTTTTCACCCAGCCCCGGTCATTCAGAGCCGGGAAACGCAGGGGCAGGCGCAGCAGGCGCTTCACCAGGAGCATTTTGTCCCCGGTGATCAGCGCGCCGTTTTTCACGATCACATAGTCCGATGTGAACATGGTCATATCCGGGTAACGCCTGTAAGCTCTCAGCAGCTCCGTGACATAATCCTTGTGGTACACGTCGTCCTGATGGGCGATGGTCACCAGCTCCCCGTCCGCCATGTGGTAGGCGAAATTCCAGTCGTCCCGCATGTTGCTGGCCCCGTCCCGCACAAAGACCGGGATTCCGTATCGCCCGGCCAGCCCGTCTATGTAGGGGCTGGGCGTGGAGGTGCAGAGAATCACCGGGGATTTGGTGCGCTGCCCCACCAGAGAGCGGATGCAGCTCTCCAGATATGGCGAGTCCTTATAGGCGCAGATGGCAAATACATGCTTATGTTTCATCGGGTTTGGCTCCTTATTTGAAAAAATGTTCCTCCAGCATCAGGCACAGGGCGTGGTAGACCGGAAGGTGCAGCTCCTGAATCATGTAGGTCTCTGTTTCCGGCACAATGACCGCCACGTCCGCAGAGCGCCCCATAGCGCCCCCGTCCCGTCCGGTGAGAGCGATGGTGCTGATCCCCTTAGCCTTTGCAACCGCCATGGCGTACAGCACATTGGCAGAATTTCCCGAGGTGGAGATACCCAGGAACACATCCTCCTTCCGGCCGTAGCCGTTTAACTGCTGGGCAAAGGCCATGCTGCTGTCCACGTCGTTGGCAAATGCGGTGGTCAGGCCGTTGTGGCCGGTCAGCGCGATGGCCGGAAGTCCGCCCTGAAGCTTAGCCGCCAGCTCAGGCCCCCGTTCGGGGTCCGCCTGGGCCAAAGCCCTGGCAAATTCTTCGGACACACGGCGGGGCTTCACAAATCCCTTCATCAGCTCCCCTACAATGTGCTCGCTGTCCGCGCAGCTTCCGCCGTTTCCGGCCACCAGAAGCGTTCCGCCGTTCTCATAGCACTCCTTCATGGTCTCGTATGCCGCCAGAATCGAATCCCGCACCGGCGACAGCGCCGGGTAACGTTTGATCAGTAATTCCAGATAATCCATCTCACTCATGGGAATGTTCCTCCTATCTCTTTGCGATATCCTCGTCTCTCTGCAATATCCACCGGGCCGCTTCCGTCAGGGTTTCCGCGTAATAATCATATTCCGGCAGAGTTCCCGCCTCCTCCGCCTGCCGGCGGTATCCGGCTCCATACCCGGTTCCCACCAGAATGGAGGTGACGCCGTAACGTTTTCCCGCCTCCACGTCCAGAAGCTTGTCCCCGATCATATAGGAAGCGGATTTGTCCACCGAAAAGTCCTTTTCCGCCTGTTCAAATAAACCGATGCCAGGCTTGCGGCAGCCGCAGGCCATCTTGTAGCGGCCCTTGCCGTGTTCCGGGTGATGGGGACAGTAGTAGAACCCGTGAATTCCGGTGCCGTACGGTTTCAGCAGTTGGTTGACATAACCGTGCAGCTTTACCACGTCCGCCTCGCTGTAATATCCCCTGGCAACCCCGGCCTGGTTGGTCACAACCACCAGCTTGTAACCGGAATCCGTGAGCATTTTCAGGGCCTCCGGAACGCCGGGCAGGAATTTAAAGTCCTCCGGGCGGTAGAGGTAGTGAACCTCCTCGTTGATTGTCCCGTCCCGGTCCAGAAATACTACCTTATCCATCGATGTGCGCTCCTTCTGTGATGTGATTGCGGGCAGTTTTGCATCCGGCTTGCCGCGACTGCCCCGCTCCCGCTTTCCACGGCTGATTCTAAATATCGAACCGGTATTCCCCGTTGGGCATATGCACCTTGACCTGGTTGTACTGCCAGCGGTCGTCGTCGGCCACCCAGCTCTGAGCGCCCCGCAGCTCGAAATTCCAGTCTGTCAGCTGGCCGCCCATCTGTTCCATGCGCGCCGCCACCTTGTGGCGCACGTTGTAGGGGCAGTACAGCAGCAGGAAACCGCCGCCGCCGGCGCCCAGCAGCTTGCCGCCCATGGCCCCGGCCTTCAGCGCTTCCTCGTAGAGCTCGTCGATCTGCGGGTTGGAAATCTTGGTGCTCATGCGTTTTTTGCTCTGCCAGCCGTAGTCCAGAAGCTTTCCGAAGCTGTGCAGATTGCCTTTCAGCAATTCGTCCTTCAGGGCGTAGGCCAGGGCTTTCACCTCGCACATGGCCTGGAACGCATCCTGCTTCTCGTAGTTTTGCACCTGGTCCTTGATGATGTTGGCGGAAACGTGGACCTTGCCGGTGTAGCAGAGCAGCAGGTTATACTGCAATTCGTGGATAATGTCTTTTTTGATGCGCAGGGGATTCACCACCACGTTGTTGCGGCCGTGAAACTCAATGAAGTTGAAGCCGCCGAAGGTGGACGCGTACTGGTCCTGATAACCGCCGTCAATCTTAAGGTCCAGCCGCTCAACCTGGTAGGCCAGGTCCGCCATGGCGTAGGCATCCATCATGGTGCCTTTCCAGCGGGACATGGCGGTCAGCATGGCCACCATCACCGTGGAGGAGGTTCCAAGGCCCGATCCGGGCGGCGCGTCGCACTGAAGGTAAACTTCGCAACCCTGCTTGATGTCCATTGCCTTGAGGGCCGCCGTCACCAGATCCAGCTTGCCGTCGTACACATAGTTTTCGTTGGTGTTGTACTTCACCGTCATATCGAAATCCAGGGAGTGGACCACGATCTGGTCGTCGTCTCTGGGAACGATGGAACAGTAAGCGTACTTGTTGATGGTGCTTCCGATAATCGCTCCGCCCTGCTCCTCGCAAAACGGGGCCACATCCGTACCTCCGCCGCCAAAGCTTATGCGCAGCGGCGCTCTTCCTCTGATAACCATAACTTTCTCCTCCAAATAAGTGATTCCCGATTGGCCGGTTCCACCCCTCGGGATCATTGCCGTGAACCGCAGCCGTCAGCGCACGGTTCCCCGGATCACATCTTCCTGAAACTGGAAATATGCCTCCGGAATCCCGATGTCGATGAAATATCCGTCGTTGACGAATCCGCCCAGAGGCCGCCCCGTTTCCAGCCAGCGTGGGATCATCTCGTTCTCCAGGGACACCTTGCCCTCCGGGATATCTTCCAGCAATCCGCGTTTCATCAGGTAAATACCGCCGTTTATGGTACCCGGCCGCGCTTCGGTTGTCTTTTCGTTAAAGCCGGTGAGACGGCCCGCGCCGTCCAGCACCGCCTGCCCATAGCGGGACACATCGGGAACCTCCCGCAGCACCAGGGCCATGTCCAGGTTCATCTCGTCCCGAAGGCGGGTCAGGCGGGTGTAGTCGATCTGGTAGAATGTATCCGCATTTAATACGAAGAAGCGGTCCTCGGTGATCAGCCGGCCGGCGTTTTTGATGGCCCCGGCCGTGCCCAGAAGGGTTTCCTCGTAGGCGTAGGCGGCTTTGAAGCCGTAGGCGGAGCCGTCGCCAAAGTGTTCTTCCACCATAGAGCCTTTGTAGCCTACGGCGAATATGATGTCTGCGATGCCGTGGCGGACCAGCTCACGGGTGACGTATTCCATAAACGGACGGCCCTCGATCAGGGCCATGGGCTTGGGACGGTCGCTTACTACGCTGCGTAGGCGGGTGCCTAAGCCTCCGGCGAGAAGTATTGCCTGCATTTTGAAATTCCTCCTGATTTTGAGAGATGAGAGGGGTGAGGGGTGGCGTGAGGGGGGTTGTGTTCCGCCCCACGGCTTCGCCCCATAAAGCTACACTTGCGGGCCGCCTGACTCGAGCGAGCTCGCTTTCCTCCCCACTACCCCGCCGTGGCAACTTCGAAAACGCTGCGCGTTTTCTCAGTCGCGGGCTTCGCCCCATAAAGCTACACTTGCGGGCCGCCTGACCCGAGCGAGCTCGCGCCAGGCGGCCCACAAGCGTATCTTTGCACGGCTCATTGCTGGCGCGTACATTGCTATCGCGAAAAGTCCCCCTTCACCACTTCCCAGGCTCCGTCCAGGCTGAAGTGTTTCCGAATATAATCCTGGGTCCTGTGACAGAGCTGGCGGCAGCGTGTATTATCGCGGTATAGAGATACAGTAGCGGCGGCGAAGTTTTCGGCTCCGTCTGCGATCTTTAATACCTGGTCTACGAAGGGGATTCCTTCGGCTCCGGTGGCGGTGGTGACGATGGGGGCTCCGTTGTAGATGGCTTCCACTACCTTGCCCTTGACCCCGGCTCCGTAACGCAGGGGCACTACCACCACTTTGCAGGTGGCGTACAGACAGGCCAGCTCTTCCTCGCTGACAAAGCCCTTGATTACAATCCCATTGTCCGGCTGCGCTAATGCCTTGATCTCCTCCGTGACCTTGGAGCCCACCACGTAGAATTTCACCTCGGGCAGCTCCGCCCGGATTTTCGGGAATACCTCGCGCGCAAACCACAGCACCGCGTCCGCATTCGGCGGATGCGCGAAGCCGCCCACGAACAATAACCCCTCCCGTTTGGCAAAGTCGTCCTGAATATCCGTCAGGAAGGTGTCGTACACGTAGGCCGTAATGGCCTTGGCCCGGATGCCCGCGTCGATGGCGTGGATGGCTTCCACCTCCACATTGGACGGATAGTAGGAAACCGCCGCCTTGTACATCATGGTCAGCTCCACGGATTTCCAGTAATCCGCCTCCCGCTTGATGTTAATATCCCCGGTCAGCTCATACTCCCGGCCCAGGCGCAGGAAATGCAGGTCGTGGCCGTAATAAATCACCTTGATATTGGTGTAATCCTTGATAAAATCCACATATTTGGTGGCGATATGGGGCCGGTTCAGATACGCGAAATCGATCTCGTCCCCATTTTTCTTGATCCAGTCCCAGATTCCCGCCGCGTACTCGTCCCCGTAAAGCACCTCGATGCCCATCTGCTGCAATGCGGTGGAATACGGTTCCTCGTGAAGGAAATTGTCCCCCAGGAACTTCACCACATATCCCTTTTTCAGGAACATTTTCAGATACTGGTACGTGGTCTTGGAACCGGCGTCCCGGTCAAAGGTGGGCACGTAGTGGTCCACCACCAGCACCACCGGCTTGCCCTGGCTGCGCTCCCTGGCCCTAAAGGGGTTGGGATTGCCGTCGTTGACGCACTGCTTTTTAAACTCCCCGGCCCACTTTTCCTTAAGCTTCCGGCTGTTTTCCACCTGATAGCGCTTGAGCCCGGTGCCGTTCACATCCGTGCCGTTGGAAACTCCCTCAAAATGGATCACCCTGGAAAGAGGCTGGTACACCACCCGGTAACCGGCCCGGCGCACCTCAAATGCCAGATCCGAATCCTCGCAGTAGGCCGGCGCAAAGCGCTCGTCGAAACCACCGATCTGCTTCCACAGTGAGACGGACAGCAGGATCGCCGCCCCGGAAATGTAGTCCACATCCTTCACATAGTTGTATTCCGCCTTTTCCGGGTCGTCCAGACGCCCGTAATTCCAGCCGGAACCGTCGCTCCAGATGATTCCGCCCGCCTCCTGGAGACGGCCGTCCGGGTACACCAGCTTGGAGCCGACCATGCCGATGGACGGATCGGATTCGATCAGGTTTACCAGGGAGGACAGCCAGCCCGGCGTCACCTTGGTGTCGTTGTTCAGGAACATGATGTATTTTCCCCGGGCCGCCTGAGCCGCCTGGTTACAGTTACGCAAAAAGCCCTGGTTGGTGGAATTGTGCCGGATCACCAGCCCTTCCACGAACTTGTCAAGCTCCGCCGTGGCGTCCGTTGACACGTCGTCCGCAATAATCACCTCGTAGGAGACGTCGCCCGTGTGTTCCAGAATGGACTGCAGGCATGCGTAGGTGTAATGCACCTGGTTGTAGCACGGGATCACGATGGACACCAGGGGCATTTCCCCGGACGCCTCATCATAGGTTTTAAATTTCAAACGGCCGTATTTCAGATAATCCTCGCCGATCTTGAAATCTCCGTCAATCTGCCTGCGCCCTTCGCTGGTCAGATATAATTTTCCGTAACGGCAGGGGTGCTTGACCGTGTTAAAGCAGTAATTCAACACCTTGCGCTTTCTGGTGCCCTTGGGAAACGCCTTGTTCACCTGGGCCCCCAGCTTCCGGCGGGCCTTGAATACCAGGGCCTCGTGGCCGTTTAGGTAGGTGGCGAGCTTGCCCAGCTCGTCGATCTCATGGCGCAGGTCCTTGATCATCACTTCCAGATTGGCCACATGGTTGTTGGTCAGACGCTGGACCTCCTGCTCCTTGCGGATCTGCTGGTTTTTCTCCTCCACCTCGGCCTGAAGCTGGTTGATCCGCTCCCTGGCCCTGGACAGCTCGCCGTCCGCCGCTTTCAGCTCCTCCAGCGTGGTCACCTTCTGTTGGTAATTCGCCAGATACCCCTGGTTCCCGTCGCCGTGGACATAGGCCTGAAACGCCCGCTCCATCGCGCCGTAGACGCCCGCCAGCTCACGGCTCACACCGAATTCCCCGAGAAATTCCTCCAGGGAGGCGTAAACCATCTGCCGTTGGTATTTATAATAGAAATAAGCCAGATTCCGGTATTGGACAAATCCCGCCGGAACCGGAAAGTCGAACACCCACTCGTAATCCAGGCAATAAATCCGGCCGTCCACCTCCATGAGATTCTCAAAGAGCCCGTCGATGTTGCTGGCCCGGTAAGCCCGGTCAGACAGCTCAGGAACCTCCCCAAAAACCTCGGTAAATTCCGGCGTCACCTTGAAGGGACCGGTCTGTTCCTCCGGCACGGCAAATACCAGGTCCATGGCCTCCCGGATCGCCGCCACCGGCGCCCTGCCGTCCGAAATCTGACGCCCCAGCTTCTCCGCCAGCGTCACTCCGGTCAGGAATTCAAAGCGTACGGACCTGCCGTCCCCACCCATTTCCGGCTTTAAAATGTGGATATTGGGGCACAGCGCCTGAAGCTGGGCGTACTTTTTCTCAAACGAGAGGATGTGCCAGCTCCCGGCGTCGTCCAGCGCCGTTTTTTCCACATAGCGCCGTCCATTTTCCTCCCCGATGGAGGTGCGGATGGCAAATGCCTCCCGCCGGGTGCGGTTATACTTGACGAAAATGGTTCTGCTCTCCCACGCCTTTTTCGACGCCGCCACCAGGAAGGAGTTGGAAAAACGGCCGAAGTCCCCCTCCTGCTCCAGAAGGTCAAAGACCGCCTCCTGATTCACACAGCTATAACGCGGTTCATCGTAGGCCGGCCCGTCCGCCAGCTCTCCCTTACCCGGAAGGTAACGGTCGGAATAGATCGACACCGCAAGCCGGTAATCCGGCGTTGGATAGTAGAACTCCACTTCCTTAAATCCACGGTCCGCAAACGCCCCGGCCACCTGGGAACGGGTGAAATCCGCCTGGTCCTCCCCGTGGGAGCCGCCCGCCAGATAGCGCAGTCCCAGGCTGTTCTCGCAGGCCAGAATGAGCGAGCCCTCCTCCGCCAGGAAGGAGCAGCCCCGCTCCACGGCCGCCGGGGCCGAAGTCCCCTTTTTCACGCCGCAGATCACCACCAGGTCAAATTTCCGGGACGGATCTTCCAGCCCGTAGGAAATATTGGCACACCCGGCGTTTCTCCTGCGGTTCACCTCCAGATTCTCGTCGCTCTCATCCAGAACCGTCACATGGGCGGCGCGCTTTGCCAGCAGGCCGGTCAGGGCTCCATAGCCGGAGCCGATCTCCAGCACCTGCTCCGTGCCGTCAAACGGATACCACTCCAGGAGATTCTGGCGGATATCGGAGAGCGCGTAGAGATACTCCGGCCGTTTTTCCGCCGCCAGCGCACGGCGGATCCCCTCCGGATCGCTCCCATACGTTTCAAATAAATCTAAAATTTCGTAACTGACATCTTTCATCGGTATTCCTCTTATTCTCGCGAAAGCAGTTCGCCAATTTGCCCCACAGCCTACTTCGTGGGTTCGGGCTGCGCCCGGTAGGGTTCCTTCACAGCCTTCACCTGGGATTCCATGTCGTAGACGCCCACCGTGTTCTTGTTGGAGATCACGGTGACATTGGTGATATTGTAAAGCCGGTGGTACACCACATGCTCCCCGTGCTCAAATCCGGTGCAGCTCATGCTCAGCAGATACTCGCCGCCCTGAAGCGTCATTTTCTGAGTAAACTCCACGGTGTAGGCGTCGCCGGGCTTCACCGGCTTGATATCCGCTCCCTCGAACATGGTGTTGGTGCCCGTCAGCTCCGTGCCCATCTTGTCCTTGATGGTGAAGGTGAAAATAGGGGCCTGAATCTCCGCGTTAAAGCGGATGCGCTCCCGGATGGTGAACATTTCCCCTTTTAACAGCAGATTGGTAATATTGCCCCGCTCGTCCAACAGCCCAAGATCGTAAATCTCAGCCCTGCCGTCCCCGTACTCGGTGCGGTCGTAATTGATGGTGAGCTGATCCTTCATAAGAAGAGGCTTCCCGCCGCCGGACAGATCCATACCGCCGGAAAAGTCCGACATCTGCGCATCCGGATCGCCGCCGGGCGTGACGGCAGCTCCGCCTGTGCCGGGCTGGGACGAATGGGAACCCGCACCGTCCGGAGACAGCCCGGCTGACTCGCCGCCTTGGCCCATCCCGGTACCCCGGTCTGGACCGCCGCCTTGGCTCATCCCGGCTTCCGCGCCGTCCCGTCCTTCCGCTCCCCGCAGTTCCTCCTCCCGGCGCTCCTGCTCCAGCTGGGCCCGCAGGGAATCCATCTGACCAGCCAGGATTTTCTTGTACAAGTCCACCATGTGCCCCGGGGTACCCTGGGAAATGAACTCGCCCTTGTGCAGCAGCACCACCTTATCGCAGTATTTGATGATACTGCCCATATCGTGGGTCACCATCAGGATCGTGGTTCCGCTCTGACGGATCTCCTCCATCCTGCGATAGCATTTGGACTGGAAAAATACGTCGCCCACGGACAGGGCCTCGTCCACGATCAGAATCTCCGGCTCCACATTGATGGCCAGCGCAAAAGCCAGCCGTACAAACATACCGCTGGAGTAAGTCTTGACCGGCTGGTACACGAAATCCCCGATCTCCGCAAAGTCCAGAATGTCGTCCAGCTTCGCCTCCATCTCTTTTTTCGTGTAGCCCATCATGGTGCCGTTCATGTATATATTTTCAATTCCCGTGTAATCCATGTTGAAACCGGCGCCCAGCTCCAGCAGGGCGGAAATCTTTCCGTTCACCTGAACCTGGCCCGTACTCGGCGTGAGCACGCCGGTGATAATCTTTAAGATCGTGGATTTTCCGGAACCGTTGGTCCCGATAATGCCCACCGTTTCGCCCTTTTTCACATTGAAGGACAGCCCGTTCAGCGCGTAGAAATCGCGGTGGTAATTCTTATGGGTCGGGCTGACCGACTCTTTCAGGCGGTCGATGGGCTTCTCATATAATTTATAAACTTTTGTCACATCTTTGACGGAAATGGCATACTCCGCCTGTTGTTTCGAATCCGACATAGTGTTCTCCGTTATCTCATTTCTGCATATTTCCCCACTTTAGGCATAAGTATAGCATATCTCGCCAACTTTTTATACCCCATTCCTTTGATTTAAAGAAATGTTAAGGGTATTGAAAACTGTGCGTGACTTAATCACAGAAATCCCTCTTTTCATGTGGTATCCTTAACTCAACAAATCAAACAACCAACACATTCGGAGGGATAAACATATGACACTCGAACATTTAAGCAAAGCAAATTTTAACGAAAAGACAAATTCCGCAGATCACGTTGTAGTGGTGGACTTCTTCGCCACCTGGTGCGGCCCCTGCAAAATGCTGGCGCCGGTTCTGGAAAAAGCAGCCGAAGAATTGACCAATGTACAGTTCTACAAAGTAGACATCGATGAGGAAATGGAGCTGGCCAACCAGTATAAAATCATGACCGTCCCCACCCTTCTCTTCTTTAAAGACGGTAAGCTGGTGTTCCAGAACAGCGGTGTAATCAGCCGCAAACAGTTGGAATCCATGCTGGAGCGTTTGGGCTGATATGGCGCCTAAACGTCTGGCGGCAGTCGACACGGCGCGATGCGTCGCCTGCGGCTGCTGCGTGAAGGTCTGCCCCCGCCGCGCCATCTGTATTTCAAACGGATATTACGCGTCGGTGGATCCGGCCTTATGCGTGGGCTGCGGCAAATGTGAGAAGGAATGCCCGGCCTGCATTATTTCCATGAACGTCCGAGAGGCGGCAGAGGGAGGTATGGCATGAAGAAAAAATGGTCCGACTACCTCTGGATCGCCTCCCTTACTTACCTGATTTTGGGATTTTTTAACATTTTGTTCGCCTGGCTGGGACTGATCTGTTTTATTGTCCCCATCGTCATCTCCCTGGTGACCGGGAGCAAGGCTTACTGCCACACCTACTGTGGCCGTGGCCAGCTCTTTGCTCTGCTGGGCCGCAAATTTCATCTGTCCGGCTGCCGTCCTGCCCCCGCATGGCTCAGCTCCAAGGGATTCCGCTACGGATTCCTGGCCTTTTTTATGGTCATGTTCGGGCAGATGCTTTTCAACACCGCGCTGGTCTTTAAGGGCGCCCGGGATCTGCGCCAGGTGGTGACGCTGCTGTGGACCTTCCTCCTGCCCTGGCATCAGGCCTACCACATTACTGGACTCCCCCTGTGGGTTTCTCAGTTTGCCTTTGGCTTTTACAGCGTGATGCTCACCTCCACGATCCTGGGGCTGATCACCATGGTGCTGTTCAAGCCCCGTTCCTGGTGCGTCTACTGCCCCATGGGCACCATGACCCAGATGATCTGCAAGGCCAAGGCCCGCGATTAGCGGCGGCCTTTGTATTTTGCCAACCTTTTTCTAACTTCTTCTAAATCATACATGCAACCCAGACAGGGCGGCGGCTGTTCCGATTATGGAATTGCCGCCGCCCTGTCTGGGTTTTTCCGGGCAGCCTTGCATTTCGCAGCCCCCGCCCTTATAATAGTTTTAACGGATAATTTACGGTTGTCAGCCGGTCGTGCAAAGCAAATGACAATTTTCCCCAGCAAGGAGCATATCATATGGAATTACATGTTATCGATGAGAACTTCACGGTCTGCAAGCTGGAGGACTGCTCCGGCGTCGATCCAAACACGCCCTGGTGTTTTCTCAGCAGAACCGACGAAGAGATTTCCCTGGTCTGTCCCACCGGCCGGGTTCCGGCAAACACGCTGGTCCGCGAGGACGGATGGCGGGCGTTTCGCGTGCAGGGCGTGCTGGATTTCTCCCTGGTGGGCATACTGGCTCAAATCTCCGGAATACTGGCGGAGGGCAAAATCAGCCTCTTTGCCGTCTCCACCTACAATACCGACTACATTCTGATAAAGGAATCGGATTTCGGCCGGGCGCTGGCGCTTTTGGAGCAGAGCGGCTGCCGGATCCATTGATTTTCCAACCATAAGGAGGTAATTTCAGCATGACGGAAATCCCATCTATTTTAGCGGAGCACTACCCGTTCTGGGAACATTTAAAAGCGGATGAGCAGCATGCCTTTGTGGCCTGCTCCATGATCCGCGGTTATGAAAAGGGCAGCTTTGTGCGCAGCGACTGCGACGAGTGCCTGGGAGTTCTGCTGGTGCTCTCCGGCGAGCTGCGCATCTACATCCAGTCCGACGAGGGACGGGAGGTGACCCTGTTCCGGGTAGGACCGGGAGAACTCTGCACGCTCTCCGCCTCCTGCGTCATGTCGGAAATCACCTTCGACATCTATGTGGAGGCCGCGGAGCCAAGTCAGGTGCTGATCACCCGGGCCGGCTGCGTCCACCGTTTTATGGAAACCAATATCTACGTGGAAAATTTCATCTACAAACAGACGGCCGAGCGCTTCTCCGACGTGATGTGGGCCATCAGCCAGATTCTGTTTTCCAGCTTTGACAAGCGCCTGGCCTCCTACCTGGAGGATGAGCGCCGCCGAAGCGGCTCCACCGCCATCACCGCCACCCACGACCAGATCGCCAAAAATCTGGGCAGCGCCCGGGAAGTGGTCTCCCGCATGTTGAAATATTTTGAGAAGGAAGGGCTGGTGTCCCTCTCCCGCGGCACGGTGACCATCACCGATATTCCACGTTTAAAGGCTCTGACCGCGTAGGGGCGGCGGGCTTTTCCTCCCCGCCCTCTTTAAACAGACGGATCAATTCCCTGGCCCCCCGGGCCAGGAATTTGTTTTTATGGTAGATAACGCAGAATTTCCGTTCCATGGATAATCCCTCTACCGTAAATTCTGCGATACTCCCGCGCTCCACCCCCTCTGCGGCCAGGGAGGCCGGAAGAACGGAAAGCCCGAAACCGGCCGCCACCCCGTGGATGATGGCCTGGTTGCTGGTGCTCTGCCAGGCGATGCGGATATCCAGCTCATGGGCGGCCGCCAGGCCGTCGAAAATCTCCCGCCCGGCGCTGCCCTTCTCCCGCAGAATAAAGCTCTCGCTCTGCAGATCCCCCAGCTTCACGCCCTGTTTCCCGGCAAACCGGTGTCCCGGCGGGCAGACAAAGGCCAGTCTGTCCCCGTGAAAGCTCTCGCTGTTGATGTAGCGGCTGTGGGCGATGCCCTCGATCACGCCGAGATCGATCTCATTGGAGAGAACGCACTTCTCGATGTTGTTGGAATTCTCAATTCTGGCCTCCACCCGCAGCTCCGGATAAAGGCGGGTCAGCTCCTTCACATATCCGGGCAGCAGAAACGTACCAACAGTGATGCTGGTGCCCACCCGCAGCGTTCCGCTCATGTCCGGGTTGCGCACCTCCTGCTCCATCTCGTCGAACAACGCGATAATGTGCCTGGCGTATTCCAGCACCTGGTGCCCCGCCTCTGTCAGAAACAGCTTCTTGGAGATGCGGTCAAACAGCTTAACGCCATAGTATTCCTCCATTTCCCGGATTGCCAGGCTGACCGACGGCTGGGCCGTAAACAGCCGGTTCGCCGCCCCGGTCATGCTTCCGGCCTCGCACACAGTCAGAAAAATCCTCAGATGCCGCAGCGTCACATTCATTTCCTCCAATTCATATCGAATTCATTATATATATTATAAAATTATACTATTTTACATATGGATTTACAAGTTCTATAGTAGATACAGCGATAAGGCTCCGTCTGCCCTTGCGGCGCGCCGGTTGCCGGATCATGCAGTGGAATAAATATCCCGAACAGGGAAGGAAAACGGAGATGATTTCTATGACAGCCCAGGAAGCCATCCGGCCTCATGAGAACGAGAGCCGAAAAAAGATATTGTTAAAATTGTTTATTTCCAACCTCTACCTCAGCACTTTTACCTTCGGCGGCGGCTATGTGATCGTCACGCTGATGAAGAAAAAATTTGTGGACCAGTACCACTGGATCGACGATCAGGAAATGCTGGATCTGGTAGCCATCGCCCAGTCCTGCCCCGGGCCCATCGCGGTAAACGGAGCCATTGTGGTGGGCTACCAGCTGGCGCGGGTTCCCGGGCTGATCATCTCGGTGTTAGCCACCGTGATTCCTCCCTTCACCATCCTCTCCCTGATCTCCCTGTGTTACACCGCGTTCCGCAGCAACCCCTACGTGGGCTGGATGTTAAACGGCATGCAGTCCGGCGTGGCCGCGGTGATCGCCCAGGTGGTGCTGGAAATGACTCAGGGCCTGGTGAAGCAGCGCAGTTGGAGTTCCATGGTCGTGCTGGTGATCGCGTTCGTTGCCAGCTATGTATTTAACGTCAACGCAGCCCTGATTATTCTCGCCTGCGCCGTTCTCGGTCTTTTGACCCGCAAAAAAGGAGGTGCTGAGAACAAATGAACATTTACCTTCAGCTTTTCATCAGCTTTATACAGATCGGAGCGTTAAGCTTCGGCGGCGGCTACGCCGCAATGCCGTTGATCCAGCAGCAGGTCGTCACGCTCCACGGCTGGCTTTCCCCCGCCGAATTCACGGACCTGATCACCATCTCCCAGATGACCCCGGGGCCCATCGCCATCAACTCCGCCACCTTCGTGGGCACCAGAATCGCTGGCTTTGGGGGAGCGGTCGCCGCCACCGTGGGCTGCGTGCTTCCCTCCTGCCTGCTGGTTTCCCTGCTGGCCTGGGCCTATCTGAAGTACCGCAACCTCACGCTGATCCAGCAGGTCCTCACCGCCCTGCGCCCTGCCGTGATCGCCATGATCGCCTCCGCGGGCGTGAGCATCCTGGTCACGGCCCTCTGGCCCCAGGCAATCACCGTTTCCGGCTCCCTGTCCCAGATTCTGGGAACAGCGCTCCGGTCCGCCAACCTGCGCGCCTTCCTCATTTTCCTGGGCGCCATGGTGCTGCTGGTGCGCTTCAAACGCAATCCCATCCAGGTGATGCTTCTGTCCGGCGTGGTGGAAGTGGCTTACCAGCTGGCGATGCGGGCGCTGCCGGGTATTGCGTAGACGTAGGGATACCTGGCCCGCCTCCTGTAGCCGCCGGCCCACGTACCTCCCGCCATTACCTCCCGGCCCACGCACCTCCCGCCACTACCTCCCGGCCCTCACGCCTCCCGGCCGTGCTCCTTAAGCCAAGCCCTCCTCTGCCGGTAATCCGGCAATACCCGCTCCACCTCCGCCCAGAAGCGGTCGGAGTGGTTCATCTCCTTCCGGTGGGCCAGCTCGTGCACCACCACGTAATCCAGGATTTCCGGCGGCATTAAAATCAGTTTCCAATGGAAATTCAAATTTCCCTCGGCGCTGCAGCTGCCCCACCTGGTTTTGGCCGCCCGGATGGAGATACGGCCGTAGGTCACGCCCATGCGGCGGGCGAAATAGGCGGTGCGCCAGGCGATCCGCTTGCGCGCCTGTTCCCGGTACCACCGTTCCAGAGCCGGGTCCCCCTCGTAGTCCCGGGGCCCGCGCTCCTCCTCAGCCCGCCGCCTGTCCTGCATGAGGAACCATTTCTCCACAATCCACTCCCGGCGCTCCTCCACAAACTCTTTCACCGCCTGATCCGGCATACGCCTGGGAACTCTGGCCAGCACCGAACCGTCGGCTTTTACCTCCAGCCCCAGAGTCCTGCGGGCGGAGTAAACCACTTCCACCTGAATCGCACCCTCCTCCCGGCCATCGCTCCAGCTCAGACATATCTGTTTTATCACAGCCTCCGGCCTCCTTTCCCGTTTATTTCCCCCATCTATTGCATTATAGCGGATATCCCGGCGCTTGGGCCCGGCGCTCCATCCCCCGGCCCGGTGTTTTCTCCGGCCGGACAATCCGGTAAACCGGTACCGGTCACCGGCTGCTGCCCGCCCCCGCCGTTTAACCGCCCTCCGCAATGCAAACAACCGCTCCGGCCCGGCATCCCTGCCCCGGCCGGAACGGTCGCCCGCTCTCGCTATACCCCGTCCATCCCTGCCGCAGCCGCGTCAGAGGACGTCTGAAAAATGCGGCCGAAGCCGTTTAAACATCCGTAAACCCACCAGCATCACCACAATGGTCACTCCCCAGAAGTACAGGGTCATGGTGGGACGCCTCCAGAACCAGTCGCCCGTGAGCATGCTGTCGCGGTAGCCCGCCACAATATAGTAAAACGGGTTCAGCTTGAGCACAGTGCCGATCCAGGGATTCCGGCTGGTGAAAATGGCCTCGTCGTACATAATCGGTGTCATCCATATGCCGAACTGCAGGCAGATTCCCACAATATTGGCCATGTCCTTGAAAAATACGTTCACCGCGCTGGTAAAATACCCGAAGGCCAGGGCCAGCATGGCCGCCGCAAAGGTGTAGTACAGAATCTGAATCCAGGTGGCGAACACCGGCTGCCGGTACGCCGCGTACAGCGCCAGCATGATCAGCACAAAAAAGAAGTGCACCAGCAGGCAGGAAAGCAGCTTGATGACAGGCAGCATCTCCACCTTAAACACCACCTTCTTCACCAGGTAGCTGTACTCCTGAAGGCAGCCCGTGATGGAGTTCAGCGCCTCGCTGTAAAAGAACCAGGGCACCAGACCAGGAACCAGCCACACCACATAGGTGGCGTTGGGGACAGGGGGCACCGTCTTCATGCCGTACTCGCCGAAAATGAACCAGTAGATCAGCACGGTCACCAGGGGCTGCAGAAACATCCAGACAATCCCGAAATACGAGCCCACAAACCGCTTGCGGAAATCCGCCAGCGCCAGGTCCAGAATCATTTTCCGTTTTTTTACAATCTCTTTCACCAGAGAGATGACATACTTCATATGCGTTTAATTCCTTTTCTTGTGCGTAAAAGCCGCCAGGCGGCAGACCGTAGAATCTGCCGGGCCGTTTACCGGGTCCGCAGCTGCCGTCCCAAGACCGCTCCGGCGGCCGGTTCTCCGTCAGAACTTGAACGTATCCTTAAGGCCGCTCCACTTCTGATCCTTCTCGGAAATGATCAGTTCCATTCCCTCCTCAATGGGCCACTCCACGCCAATCTCGGGATCGCTCCACAGCAGGCCGCCCTCGTCACCCGGATGGTAGAAATCCGTGCACTTGTACGCAAATTCCGCCTCGTCGGAGAGCACCAGGAAACCATGTGCAAAACCTTCCGGGATATAGAACTGCTTCTTGTTCTCAGCGGACAGTGTCACGCCGAACCATTTCCCGTAGGTCCCGGAATCGGAGCGCAGGTCCACCGCCACGTCGAACACCGTGCCGCGGATGGCGCGCACCAGCTTACCCTGGGGATACTGCTTCTGGAAATGAAGCCCCCGCAGCACGCCCTTCACGGACATGGACTGGTTGTCCTGCACAAACACCATATTGAGGCCCGCCTCCCGGAAATCATTCTGGTTGTAGGTCTCCACAAAATATCCGCGCTCATCCTTAAACACAGTCGGTTCAATCACATACAGCCCCTCGATGGGACAGGGCGTCACTTTTATCTTTCCCATAATTCAATGCTCCTTTATGTTCAGAAGGTTCAAAGGCCCTTCCATTTTATGTAAATTTTTTGCAGCGATGGCCGCTGCACATCTGGCAATTCTATCACATTCCGGCGTTGCTGACAATACCCAGGGCGGGAGTTTTCTGCCCGCCCCATCACACCCGCAAGCACACCACGCTGAAAATCCGCAGAATCACATACACATCCATGCAGATCATGCCAAACAGCAGCTTGCGGTCGTCGCAGTCCGTGCGCACCAGCCGGTCATTTTTCAGGGAGAGCGCGAATATGGGCAGCAGCGGCAGGAGATACCGGCCCTGCACTCCCCGGATGAAGCTGGCGCTCACCGGCGTCCAGGCCAGCAGCATGGAAAACATCAGCGCTCCCAGGCAGATCAGGCAGATCACCCAGATCCAGACCCGCTGCCCGCCTGAGATTTTTAAGGATTCCCCGGGCTTCCGCAGGGCCAGCATGAGCAGAGTAAAGGCCAGTCCCAGCACAATGATATAGGGCGTGTTCAGCACCGGGTCCATGTTGCCCAGGCTGCCGCCGATCATACCGGAGAACAGCTCCCCACCCTGCCAGACCAGGGTGCTGTAACACATTTTCAGCACCAGGAGCGGGCTGTGGATCAGCTGCGCAAAGGAATATCCCGGCTCGTCGGCCCAGATCACATGACGATCCTGGATCCCGGTATACAGCGCCACGGTCTGGCTGTTCACCACCAGCATAGCCAGCGCAAATGCGCCCAACACCGCGGCAGCGGCCGCCAGCCACCGGCCCCAGCCGCCGAATTTTTTCACCGGGATCAGCAGGCACAGCCCGGCGATCACGCCGTAAACCATCTTGCAGGGCCCCATGACCGCCATCACCAGAGCCAGAACCGCCACGTCCAAGAGCCGCACCCGCTCCGCCCGGTACGCCAGGTCCAGGCACACCGCGGTAAAGTAGGCGGTCATGGCCAGAATCATCACATCGTAGGACATGGAGGAGACCAGGTTCAGCGTCATCGGCAGCAGCCCACCCCCGAACACCACCTCTTTCCCAAAGGGCATCCGCCTCATGGTCAGATAACCCATTCCGGTGTAAAACAGCAGGTTAAACAGACGTCCCAGAAACAGCAGCCCGATGCTGCCAAGGCCCAGCGCCCTTGCCAGCGTAATTCCCACTGCCTGCGGCGCATACGCCAAGGGCGTGGTGTGCACGGCGGGCTGGTAGGAGACGGCCACGCCATCCCCGGAAACCGCGGCGGATTTCCCGCCGCCCGGAGCCGCCTCAGCCTCTCCGCCGCCCACAGCCTCAGCCATTCCTCCATCCGGAGCCGCAGCAGCCTCTCCGCCGCCCGCCGCCTCAGCCATTCCTCCGCCCGGAGCCACAGCAGCCTCTCCGCCTCCCGGCCCCCCGCCGCGAATCTCCCCATAGGTATACTGCGTCATCATCTGCCCCAACACCGCGGAGTCCCGGTCCGATGTCCGGCCGCTTCCGTCGTCGGCCAGAACGTCCTCCAGGTCCTCCACCCAGGCGTCCTGCGCCCGGATGAGCACCCGCCCGTCCTCATCTGCTGCTGTTTTCCCCATCAGGCGGTTGGACACCTGGTAGGCGGAAATATAGTGGGCCACCTCATCGGGCGCGGACAGCGGCGGCAGCACGGCCGCGAACAACACCCCCAGGGCGAGGCTGCAGACCACGAACACCCGCTCCAGGCTCCACTGCCTCCGGATCAGGAGCAGCCAGCCCGACGCGGCCAGAAGCCCCATGCCCCAGACAAACGCCGCCCCGTACCAGCCGTACAGGAAGCGGTTCCCGGTCCTGGCGATGCCGTCCCGCACATCCAACCCATGCCAGAGTCCCAGAACGGCCACCGCCAGCGCGCAGGCGGCCAGAAGGCGCAGCCCCGGAGTCCTCAGTTGTAATTTTTTATCGTTCGCACTCATCTTCCACCTCGGCCGCTCTGTCTTTCCCGTCCATCAGCTCCTGTACCTTCAGCTCCAGCTCCTCCTTCTCCTTCTGGTCCAACGCCATTTTCTGGATCAGCTCCTTCTGTTTGCTCTCGATCTGCGACAGATGGATGGTCATGCTGAACACCTTTGCCATGAGCAGGAAAATGGTGAACAGAAACAGGAAGTTGGGGGTGGAGTAGATGCCCAGCAGTCTGGCGCAGATGTTGGCCACCGGCGGACAGATTGCAAATACCACCAGCAGCAGGGCCAGCATCACCCAGAACATGGCTGCCTCGATCTGAACCTTGGCCTGGCGGATCTTGCGCATCATGTACGCCATGGTGGCCAGGGATACAATGATCAAAATCACTCGGAACATCGGTTGCATCATAGGAATTTCCTACCTTCTTTCGTCATTTCCGGGACAAGTCAGACCCGGCTCCAGTATTCCTTGTTCATGGTACAGCGCAGCACCAGGGCCCGCGGCAGAAGCCGGTAGCATTTCCCAACACGGTAGCCCAGATACTTAAAACCGCTCTTCACGAACATCCCGGGCACCAGCCAGGGACGGCGCTGCTTCACCAGGTAGCGGGCCGTCTGTTTGACCAGGCGGATGCCCTCGCTCTCCGAGCGCACCGCCGAAAACAGCTCCGGGTGGTCGGCCTGGGACACCGCCAGGTCGAAATTCCGGTGGAACTGGGCCATGCAGCTGTAGTTGTGGGAGTGCACCACCCGCGCTTCAGCCACGTAGGCCACGGCGTAGTCGTCCTCCAGCACCGCGCGGCCCGCAAAAATCATATCCTCGTTGAAAATGGTCTTGTCGGTAAAACCTCCCTGGAACCAGAACTTTTCCCGGTCATAGGCGCAGCATACGTTTGAGGCGAAAAAGGTCTTGATTCCAAGCTCCTTTAAGTCCGCCCTGGTTTTCACCCGGCTCTGGTCCGGATAATTGAAGGAGCGGGTGTAGCGCTCCGCCAGGCCGCAGTCCTTATCCGCCAGCTGCCGGGCGTAGGCCATAATCACCGACTCCCCCAGCGGCCCCCGCCGGTCAAAGGCAGCCATAAGCTGCTCGATCAGCTGGTTGTCGGCGGGCACCGCGTCGTCGGTCATGAACACCATGATGTCCGCACGGCTGTAGCGCGCGCCCAGGTTGCGGGTCCTGCCGTGGTCGAATTCCGCCTTGGTCAGGTGGTGGACCTCCAGCCCTTTTATGCCCTCGTAACCCTTGTCGTTCCAGTAGGATTTCTCCGTATTCATCACAATAATTCTTCGGATTGGGTACGTCTGCAATTCCAGCATGCGCAGCAGACGGCTGAATTTCTTGTCCGGCTTGTAGGTCGGGATGATCACATCCACGGTGCGCCTGCGCGCGCCCGCATTTCTCTCACTGCGCACTTCCATTGTCTCATCCTGCATTCCCACGATTCTCCCCTTTCTCACGTTTATAGGCCCGGACCATACAGAATCCGAAGCCAGCGGTCAGCCCGATCATCAGCAGCAGATAACAGCCCGCGGCTCCTCCGATTCCCCAGCGCGAAACGATTGGGCCGGAAATCAGGGCCGCCGTGACGGCCGCCAAAAGATACACGATGAAAATGGCCTTCTGTTTTCTCATAATCACCAGCGCATAATACATCAAATTGGCCAGGGCATAAAAGCCCCCGCCTAATACGATTACCACAAAGGCGGTCTGATATACGGTCAGCGTGCCCTCGTATCCGGCGCCCAGGATCGTCTCCATGACCCCCAGCACAAACCGCCCCAGAATCAGGGTCGCGGCCACGGCCAGCACCGTCAGACCGGAGATGATGGCGCCGATGCGCGCCAGCTGCTCCTTAAAGCCCAGAAATAATTTTCCCTCCCACAGATCCGTCAGCTTGGTCAGAAACGGCCGGATCACGAAATTCGCCACCATATAAATCACGGAGGTTGGCATAAAAATCAGGTTGAAATACCCGGAAGCCGCGTCACTGAGCCGGGCGTCGATGGCGTACTTGGCGGAGGAAAACACAAAAAAGTCCAAAAACGCGGACAGAAACAGTAACGCCGTACTGTGAAACAGGCGGGAGGTCTGCCGCTCTCCCCGCATCCAGCTCACACCGTCCACCGCGTGGATCACCGGCAGATTGAACAGGCAGACTCCGGCGACCTGGGCCGCCACCGCCGTCAGGCAGGCCGCAAACAGGTTCCGGGTGACGGCCAGGGCCAGCAGGAAGCAGGACACGGACAGCAGGGTGCGGAAAAAATTGGATTTTCCGGTGAGATACAGGCTGCCCCGGCGCTGGAACTCCGACTCGTAGACGTCGGCATATCCGTCGATCACCTTGTACAGCACCAGGAGAATCAGGATCAGCGCCTTGTAGGGGGTGTAAAATCCCACGGACACCTGGGCCGTCAGATACACGCAGCCCGCCGCCAGCGCGGCCAGACAGGTAATGTAACGGTGTTCCAGGTAATCCCGGAAGGAAAACTCGCCCTTGCCGTCCGTGATCTGGAACGGGCGGATTCCGAAGTACGCGATGATAAACATCTGCTGGCCCAACGTGGAAAACCCGAAGGAAAAGATTCCTCCCTGGTCCTCCCCGATCATCCGGATGACCAGGAAGGACAGCACCATGCTGGCCAGCGCGTAGCAGAAGCTGCCCGCGGTGTTCCACAGGACGTTCTGCCGTTCGATATTGCCGCCCTTGTAGAGCAGGCGGGCCGTCAGTTTGTTCATTTTATCCACCACCTCATGCGGCTGTCACCGCTTGCGGAAATTCTGAATCAAAAATATGGAAATCAGCATCCGCGTCATATATTTCATCGCCACCATGGGCTTTAAATAGCTCTCCCCCGCCAGGCGTTCGTCGATCTCCACCTGAATCTCCGCCACCCTGGCCCCCTGCTTGATCAAAAAGGAGAGGGTGTCCGGCTCGGGGCCGTAATTTAAGTTCAGCGCAAACTCCTCGATCATACTGCGGTTGAACATGCGCATCCCGGAGGTGGGGTCCTTGATCTTCGCCCCGGTGGTCAGGCGGATGGCCGCCCCGATCAGGCGGCTGCCCAGCATGCGGGGGGACCAGTCCTTCCTTTGCTCCACGAACCGGGACCCCACCACAATGTCGTATCCCTCATCCATCTTATCCTTCATAGCGCCGATATATTCCGGCCGGTGCTGGCCGTCCCCGTCAAATTGGATGGCGTACTGATAGCCCTTCAAGTAGGCGTACTTCATACCCGCCTGAAAACAGCCCGCCAGCCCCAGATTCACAGGCAGATCCAGCAGGTTGTAGCCGTTCTGCCGACAGATATCGGCCGTGGAATCCCGGGAACCGTCGTTGACCACAATGTAGTCCAGCTCCGGAAAATCCTCCACCAGACGGCCCACAACCTTTCGTATATTCTTTTCCTCATTGTAAGCCGGTATTACCAGCAGCACCTTGTCCATGAATTGTTCCTCTTATGCGATATCGTTCCACAATATTGGTCCCGGATCAATCAGCCCATCTCCCGGAGCAGCCCGCAGATCCGGTCCACGTCCTCCAGCGCCAGATCCGCGTACAGCGGAAGCGTCAGCACCCGGTCCGCGATGTACTTGGCCACCGGCGTGTCCTTGGAGGAAAATCTGCCCTCATAGCACTGGAAATCGTTGATCAGCGGGTAAAAATATTTCCGCGGATGGATCTGATGGGCCCCCAGGCCATCGAACACCTGGTTCCGGGTCCGGGCGAAGCCGTCGAACACCACGGGGAAATAGGCGTAATTGGGCTTTACCCCGGGGCGGTACTCCGGCAGCTTCAAGCCCTTCACACCGTCAAGATTCTCCAGATACCGCTCCGCCACGCGGCGGCGTTTCGTTATCTCGTCCTCCAGATGGCGCAGATTGCACAGGCCCATTGCGGCCTGGAACTCGTTCATCTTGGCGTTTCCGCCCACCCAGACCACGTGGTCCTGATCCACGATGCCGAAGTTTTTCAGGCAGTTCAGGCGGTGTTCCATCCACTCTTCCCGAAAAGCCACCGCGCCGCCCTCGATGGTGTGGTACACCTTGGTGGCGTGGAAGCTGAAAATGCTGGCGTCCCCGAAGCAGGCCGTGCCCACCCCGTTGTACGTCTCCCCGAAGGTGTGGGCCGCGTCGTAGATCACCTTTAAATTATGCCTCCTGGCGATGGCTTCAATCCGCTCCACGTCACATATATTTCCGTAAACGTGCACCGGCAGGATGGCGGAGGTCTTTTCCGTGATCAGAGCCTCAATTTTGTCCACGTCCATGGTGTAATCCCGGGGATTGATATCGCAGAACACCGGCGTCAGCCCGTTGCGCACAATGGCGTGGGTGGTGGAGGCAAAGGTAAAGGGCGTGGTGATCACCTCGCCCGTCAGCTCCAGGGCCTGAATCACCATCTCCAGGGCCATGTGGCCGTTGGTGAAAAGCACCAGCCGGTCCGCGCCCAGATACTCCTTCAGCTTCTGTTCCAGCTCCTTGTGGTAATCTCCCATATTGGTCAGCCACCCGGACTCCCAGATGGGCTTTAACATTTCTGTAAATTCCTCGAACGGCGGCAGGGAGGACCTTGTCACCAGTATCGGCTTTTCCGTTTCTTTCGCAGACATAATCGTTCCTTTCCGTGCACGCGCTACCAGCGCATGCCGCACACCCCGGTGAGAAACCGCACCTCCGCCAGCACCAGCCCCAGAAAAACTCTGGCGGCGGCCGTTTTCACCGGCCCGGCGTGGAGGTACTCCCGGTAATAATACAGCTTGCTCTCGTGCAGCAGCCGCTGCTTGTCCCCGATGTTTTTCACGCTCTTGTCGATGCTCACCGAGTGGGCATGGACGTAGGAGCAGTCCAGAGCCAGGACGGCGGTCAGGCCCATGGCCTTTAACTTCTGTCCCAGCACCTTCTCTTCATAATATAAAAAGATCCTTTTGTCAAATACTTTGTGAATTTCCCCCTCCGGGAAACGGTCCGGGCGCAGCATAAAAAAAGACCCCGGAACCGCATCCACCAGGCGGCAGCCGGACAGCCCCCCCTGCTTCAGCCGTTCCCGCGGCACATTCAGCCAGCGCGCAAACAGCCGCCGGGTCACAAGTCCCGTGTCCAGCAGATCCTTCCACAGAGGCAGCAGCATCCAATAACTGAACAGCGGCTTCCCCTCCGGGCTCTCCACCAAGGCCGAGGCCAGCGCGCAGCGCTCCGTCCGGTCCAGGGCTTCCTTCACCCGCAGAATACACTCCTCCGACACATGGATATCCGGGTTGGCCACGATCACGTAATCCGCGCCCAGGCGGTCCACCGCCCAGTCCACCCCAATCTGATTGCCCCAGCCGTAGCCGCCGTTCTGCTCCGCCCGGATCAGGCTCACGCGGCCGTCCGGGCGCGCAAGCCCGGAAAGCTGAACCCAGGAATCGTCCGTGGAGCAGTTATCCACCACCACCACCGAATCCAGGCAGTTTATCCCCAAAAGCTCCTCCACCAGTCCACAGGTGGTGCGGGCATCGTTGTAATTGAGCACAATACAGCTGATCTTGTCCATTCTTCCAGTCCTTATGATTTCTTCCGGGCGTCGATCACCTTCATGCCGAACCGGCGGCTGATCCACAGCCGCAGCCCCGGACAAAGGAGCGTCGCCTTGTTGAGCCCCCACCACAGGAACATGTAAAGCTCCTTGCCGGTCTGCTTGGGCGTCCCCTTCCAGGGTGTCCGGTCCAGATACGTCTCATACAGCTTCCGGTAATGATTGCGGTTCCCCGCGATCCACGGCCGCTCGTCCCCCAGGTAATGGAGCACCACCGGGTAACGCTTTGCCTCGGCAAAGGCCTCCCGCCCCACCTCCTCGTAGGCGCGGCACAGGCCATAGAGCGTATCGTAGCGGAAATACCGGTAATTGGTAAAAAAGTTGTATTTGGGCGGCAGGGTGCGGATCTGTCCCCGCAGGGCGCCATTGATGGTGTCCTGGTCGCAGGCAAAAAGGCGTCCTGCGTGGGCTCCGTAAAAATCCAGCAGCCAGGTTAACACGCGCTCCCTGCGCCAGCGCCCCAGGGCCATGAGCAGCACGCCGGAATTGTAGTAGGCGTCGTCCCGGCCCATCCCCAGCGCTTCCTTCATCTCCCCGTAAACCGTGGGCTCCATCACCATCCCCACCAGGCAGTCCCCCAGATCCCACTCGTACAACGGCAAAATGCTGCCGCAAACGATGGTGTCGCAGTCCAGATAAAGGGCCCTCTCCACCGTTTCCGGCAGCACCTCGGCCGCAAACAGACGCCCCATGGCGCTGATGTCAAAGCCCCTGGTGTCGATGTCGTAGGTAAAGCGCTGCTTCAGATCCCCCAGCTCCACGGCCGTAAACCCACGGCCGTATCCCTCCGCGATCCGGCGCAGGCGATCCTTGTAAAGGCCGCACATATTCACCGAGAGCACATAGACGTGCATATGGGGAATCTGCCGGTTGTTCTCCAGCAGGGAAACCAGGGAGGCGGCCAGATGTCCCGCGTACCCGTCGTTGGAGGCGTATATGATATTGACTGTCTCTTTATTCCATTTCATTATGGCACCCATTTCTTACATTCCGTGGTCATTTTATTTACAATTTTACAATAATCCCAATAAAAAGTAAATCACATATAGAATTTTCATAACAGATATGTTAAATTAGGACATGTACGGAAATTCTATCAAAAATTAGGAGGATTCACGAATGAATAAATTAGCTAAGCGGGCTGCCGCCGCTTTTTTATCCGGCCTTCTGATCATCGGCCAGGCAAGTCCCGCATGGGCTGTCCAGGATGATTCGAACTACGGACCAGGCTTTACCACAGCGGCGGAGAGCGAGTCTGCGCCCACGGATACACCGGCGGAGAACCAGGCCGACCCCAACGCCGGAACTACCGCGCCGGACGCCGGCGTTACCACTCCGGAAGATGCGGCTAACGCCCAGCAGGCGGCCGACGACACAGCCCAGGGCGATGCGGAAGCCGAGGCGGCCGCCAGATTCGCCGAGGAGGAGGCTGCCAGACAGGCGGTGATTGCGAACACTCCCTATGTCCAGATTCAGGTCTTAAGACCCGACACCACCTGGACCGATCCGGTGGTTGGCGACACACCGGTGACAGCGGACGAAGGCTTCCGCTCCGTGTCCATTTACCTCAACAACATCGTGGGCGACGTCCTGTACCGGACTTACACCGGAGCCCACGGCTGGAGCGATTGGGCCATGAACGGCGGCCACACCACCGTATGGGACGACGGCGCGCTGGTGGAAGCCATTCAGCTGCGCTTCAACGGTTTTGCCCGCAACAAGTTTGACATCTACTACTGCACCACCTTAAACGACGGCACGGAGCTGGGCTGGGCGCGCAACAGCGGAACAGCGGGCACCATGGGCACCGGAAAGGTATTAAAGGGCTTCCGCGTTTCCCTCTGGGGCAAGGACGTGGAGGGCGCTTCCTACAATATGGAAAACGCAGTGGAGGCGGCGTTCCCGGACGGCGTTCAGATTGTGGACGGTGTGGTTTCCTACACCAACGGCACCGGCGTTCCCTTCACCGGATGGGGATGGAACGACAAGGACCGCTACTACTTTGTGGACAACGCCCCTGTGACCGGCTGGCAGTACATCGACGGCTTCAAGTATTACTTTGACGAGACCGGAAAGCTGCTGACCGACTTAGAGCCCATCGTGGGCAACAACGGCCCGTTCCTCATCAGCATCAACAAGCAGATGAACTGCATGACCATTTTCGCCCAGGACGGCGCCAACGGCTTCATTATCCCGGTCAAGACGTTCCTGACCTCCACCGGCCCGGATACGCCCCTTGGAACCTTCCAGACGCCGGCCAAGTACCGCTGGCGCGATATGAACCACGGGATCTTCACCCAGTACGCAACCCGGATCTACAAGGGCTTCCTGATCCATTCGATCCTTTACAGCAGCCCGGATCCCATGACGCTGGACCCCATGACCTACAACTACCTGGGTATCGCCGAGTCTGCCGGCTGCGTCCGTCTGGTCTCCGGGGAAGCCAAGTGGGTGTATGACCACTGCGGCATCGGCACCACTGTGAATATCTACAACTCGGAAAAGCCCGGCCCCTATGACCGACCCGCCATCGAGCAGACAATTCCCGCGGATCAGACCTGGGATCCCACGGACCCGCTCTTTGCACAACAGTAAATCCAAACCGTAAAAACGGCGAGGAAGCAGCCACTGGAATTATCTTCCAGTGAATGCTTTCCTCGCCATTTTATATGCCCCGGGCATGGAACGCTCAAACCGCAGAAAGAAGCGGGTCCTGGGCGTAAGCTCCCTGTAATACCGGCGGTAGGCCGGGTTATATATCTCGTCGAACTTCTTCGTATTCACCATGGTGTGGTAGTAGGTCCGAAGGGCTGCGCTCTCAGACGCCTGATGAAACCGCCCGCCGGTGGCCCGGTCGAACTGTTCGTAGGTCCGCTTCATCCGCCGGTAATACGCGCTCTGCTTCCCCTCATAGTCGCCGCTCTTGCCCTCCACGGTCCAGGAACCGGCGACCCCCACGCGGTACGCGCTCATGGGCTCATCCATATAATAGCCGTATCCATTGGCCGCGGCCAAAAGCTGCAGGGGCGTGTCGCCCACCGGACAGTCCACGTAATAGTCGGGCAGTTCTTTCACCAGCCGGGCCGGAAAAGCCATGGAGGACATGGCGTAGCCGGAGGACTTGTCGATGATCTCCTCCGGGGGGATCACCCGGCTCTTCCGGTAGGGCCGCATCTGGCCCTCAGTCAGCGCCTTTCCCACCAGGTCGATCCGGGCGCTGTGGATACACAGCGTACAGTCCGGGTGGGCCTCCATATAATCCACCTGGCGCTGCAGCTTGTCCGGGGAGAGGAAATAGTCGTCCCCGTCGCACATGAAAATATACTTTCCCCTGGCCCTGGGAAAATTGAACGCTCCGCTGATGTTGTCAATACCCTGGGAATACTGGTTCTCCTTCTGAATCAGCGGCCGCACCTGGCCGGGATACCTTGCCTCGTACTCTCTTATGATCTCGCTGGTCCCGTCCGTGGAGGCGTCGTCGTGCACCAGAATCTCAAAGGCGAAATCCGTCTTCTGCATCAGAAAACTGTCCAGCGCCTTTCTGATATAATTCACATGGTTAAATGTAACGCAGTTGATGCTCGCCATCACTGTCTCAGCTTCCATCGTTCTCCCTCTCTCACCGCGCCCCGCCGGTCCCGGTAATATATTCCTCAAATTTTCTGGCAATATACATCTCTGTTATCTCCGCCCGGGTGTTGACCGGTTTTCCCTCAAAGCAGTGCAGGTGTTCCGTCACGCAGTCGTACCCGGCCATGCAGGAAAATTCCACCCCGCCCGAAAAACGGGGATTACACTCCAGCATGTGGTATTGCCCCCGGCTGTCCTCGATAAACTCTATATTCACACAGCCGTTCACGCCCAGCCAGCCCGCGATGCGCCCGCACAGCCCTTCCAGCTCCGGGTTCCGAAACACCCGCACCGACGTGCCAGCGCCGTTTAGCGTGCGCAGAAGCTCCCGGCGGCACACGGCCGCCCAGGCTCCGTCCGCTGCGTTTCGCACCACGTCCACCGTTATAACGTCCCCCTTTACCAGGGGCTGCACAATGTAATCCGATACGTCCCTTCCCTCCAAAAAGTGCTCCATCTCCCGAAGCGAGCCGATGAAGGTCAGTCCCTGGCTGCTCCGGCCGTTATAGGGCTTGCAGACCACCGGGTAGGAGAGGGCTTCCGGTTTTACCCCAAAGAGCGTTTGGGTGGGGATCACCGTGCCCGGCCGCTCCTCCTCCAGACGGCAGAACAGCTTCATTTTATCCCGGCAAAGCCCGATGCAGGCGTCCTCTGAAATGCACAGCGTGATTCCCCTGCCCGCAAATTCCCCGCGCAGCCGGCAGAGCACGTCGACCTCCACATCGGTCAGAGGCAGAATCCCATCCACCTTCTCGCGGGAGCAGATCTCCAAAAGAGCCTCCGGGTAAGCCTCCGCCTCGGTGGCGCGGGGCACCTGGTAGAACGCGTCCACATTGCCCGCGTCCACCACCCATTCCCGGGGATAAATATCGCAGCCGATCACCCGCATACCGTTTTCCCGGCACTTCTTTATGACGATATCCGCTGAAAAGGAACCAATCGCCGTTATCAATACTGTTTTCACTTTGTCACCTCACAAATTCGCTCTCACCATTGTACTATCTCCGTCCCATCCGCACGCTCACAAGATTAAAGAGATAGGTAAAGCTCTCCACCTTAAACAGCCACGCCAGCCCCCCATAGATTCCCGCTCCTGCCAGAATCTGGAGAATCAGCTTCATCCAGGGCCCGCCGGGCAGCGCAAACTGGAGCCCGTAGACCAGGGCGCACATCACCAGAGACAGGGCCATGGACGGCATGATATCCCTCCACTGGCTGCCGATGCTGTAGCCCAAAAGCTTCTTGTTGGGCCAGGCGTTGATAAAGGTGCTGAGGAAATCCAGCGCCGCCTTGATGGACACCAGAACAATGGGACTGTAGCGGATTCCCACCACCAGGCCCAAAATCCCCACGACCTTCTTGATCACCTCCAGCTTCAGGAACACGTCGCTGCGCCCCACCGCGTTGATGGCCTGGAGGTTGGTGATGTGGATCGGCCAGAAGGAGTAAGCCACGCACATAATCCGCAGATAGGGAACGCAGACCAGCCATTTTTCGCCCAGCAGCGCCAACACCATGGTGTCCGCCACGGCGAACAGTCCGAACAGCATGGGCAGCACCAGAAAGGAGCTGGTGCGGATGGCCCGGCGCACCATGCTGCGCACTTCGGCTGCCTCCCCCTGACGCGAGGAAAAGGCGGGCAGGAGCACGGCCTGGATGGCCGCTCCCAGGTTGTTGACGATCAGTTTGGGAAACTGATCTCCGCGGTTGTAGATGCCCAGCAGCTCTTCATTGTAAATTTTTCCCATAATAAGGCCGTACAGGTTATTGAACAGCGTATCGATCAGGGACGCCGCCAACAGCTTCCAGCCAAAGGACAGGATTCTCACAACCCGGACAAAGGAGCACACAAGCCCCGGTCTCCAGGTCACGGTCCAGAATAGGCAGACCATCAAAACCACGTAGTAGGAGAGCTGCTGCCCCACGATGGCCCAGATGCCAAATCCCGTGTAGGCCATCCAGATGCTGGCCGCGCCGGACACCACAACCGCGCAGATCGTGGCTTTAAACAGCCCCTTGAACTCCATTTTTCTGGAAACGTAAGCGGTCTGCACCGAAATTACGGAACCGGGAAACAAGACGAACGCCAGCACCCGCACGATGGGGACCAGCACATCGTTTTGGTAGAACCGGGCGATGGCCGGAGCCGCGAAAAACAGCGCCCCGTACATCGCCGCCGCAAGGCACAGTCCGAAATAAAATACCGACGAAAAATCCGTCTCGTCCGAGTTTTTCTTCTGAATCAGCGCCGTTGAAAAGCCGCTCTGCACCGTGACGTTGGCGAGGGTGATAAAGATCATCACAATCCCCACCAGCCCGTACTCCGCAGGCGTCAGCAGGCGGGCCAGCAGGATGGAGATCACAAATTGCAGGCCCTGCGCCCCAAAATTTTCCGATATTTTCCAAAAAAGCCCTTTGATCACCTGACCTTTGATTTCTGTTTCAGCCAATCTTTTATTTCCTTCCGTCAAACAATCATTCACCGCAGGCCGCCGGCATATTTCCTGTTTCCCCGCGCGCAGACGGCGCGGCGGCAAGCCCATTTCGCTCCCACCATTGTACTATGCGCGCCGTAAAATGTAAATCCCCTGTGTAACGCGATCCCGTCCCGCCACCCACAACAGATACGGCCCCGGCAGGTTTATATGCCGGGGCCGCGTGGTCCGTCTGTCTATGAAGTTTTATGCTCCCAGGCGTTTCTCTACGAGTCTGCACCAAATGGGCACGCCGTACTCCAGCGCCTTGGTGTCGATCACCACGTTGGGATTGTGGAAGCCCGGAACCGCGTCCGCGCCCAGTCCCAGATAGGTGGCTTTGCAGTGAAGCTTCTGGGCGTAGTAGTGGAAATCCTCTCCGCCGGAATTCTTGAAAATTCCGATGGAGCCGTCCTCGCCCAGCACGTCCTTTATGGTCTCCTCGGCCAGCTCGATCATACCCTGGTCGAACTCAGCCGCCGGAACGCCGTCCTTGGAGCGCAGAATGGCTTCCGCTCCCACCGCGGCCGCGGCGCCGGTCACGGCTGCGATGGCCCGCTCCTTGATGCGCTCGATCTCCTCGTTGCTCTCCGACCGGATGTCCATCGCCATAAACGCCTCGTCAGGAATATTGTTGTAGGTTTCCCCCGGCACCGTGATGTTGGTAACCTTGATGGAGCTGGGGATCGCCGGATTGACGCGGATCGCGTTGATAGCCTGCACCGCCAGGGAAGCGGCGTCCACCACGTTCACGCCCAGGTGGGGCTTGGAGCCGTGGCAGGTGACTCCCTTGATGGTGAATTCCATGATGCAGCTGGCGCAGTGGTACATGGCCGGGATGGCCTTGCCCAGACGGCAGTCCTGCTTGGGACGCAGATGCATGCCCACGATCTCCTCCACGTCGTCCAGCAGGCCGGAGTCAATCATACGCAGCGCGCCGTACAGGCGCTCCTCGCCGGGCTGGAAAATGATCTTTAACTTGCCCTTCTTCACCAGGTCCCGGTCATGGATCTCCCGGGCCGCGGCCAGCAGCATGGAGGTGTGGCCGTCGTGGCCGCAGGCATGGATCATGGTTTTCTTGCCGTCGATGATGAACTCCAGGGCATCCATATCCGCCCGCAGGCCCAGCACCGGCCCTTCTTTGCCGGAATCGATGGTGACGATGATTCCGGTCCCGGCCACGCCGGTTTTAATATCCTCAAAGCCGATCTTTTTCAGCTCCTCCAGCACAAAGGCCGAGGTCTTGAACTCCTCAAATCCCTTCTCCGGGATGGTGTGCAGATAATCGTACACCTGGTGGACATATGTAACGTAATCGGTTCTCTCTCCCATTTTGACTCTCCTTTTCGCGGACAAATTATACGATGAAATAGTTCATGATCAGCATTGCGACGCAGCCGTTCAGCGTGGCGGTCACAAACATGTGGGGATAATATCTGGTCTTCAAATCAGCGGTTCCCAGAAGCCGTCCCATAAACTGGATCTGCGCTCCGGAGAGCAGCAGCGCGGGCAGCAGAATCGCCACCTGGGGCTCGGTCAGCTGGCCTGCGGTAAACAGTCCCGCGATCACGCCCGCAGCGCCGCCCATGGAAAGGAAGATCGCCATCACGGCGGTGGCCGCCACGCCGGGCAGGCCGAAAATCCGCATCACCGGCGCGAACACCACGCCGATCACGTCCGCAAGACCCGTCAAATTCAAAATAATCGTCAGTGTAAATCCAAACAGCGTATTGGGAAGCATGGAGTTAAACGCAATTTTCAGTCCGTTGCGCGCTCCGTCCACAAACGCATCAATCACATTCCCCCGCTTAGCCTTCACCTGCTCTGCCATATTACTCGTCCTCCTTGTCAAACTTATTCAGATAGAACCTCAGCACATTCGCGCCCACAAATTTCATAATCAGAATCAATGCCAGCGGTTTGAAGATGGGAATATCCCCAATAAATGGGAACAACGCCGCGCCCGAGGCGAAAAAATTGGTGATCGCCGAAGCGCCCGAGAACTGGAACGCGCAGAATACCGCCTTCTGCTTCTCGGTGATGTAACCGTCGTCGCACAGACCCTTGGTCATGGATGCGGCCGCATCCGTGGACTGAAGGCTTGCGATCAGCGTCAGACCGCAGCTTCCCGGAAGACCCATGAGCGGTCTCATCAGGGGGCTTAACAGCTTCTGGGCCGCCTTCATGCCGTCCAGGTGGTCGATTACCTTAACCGCGCCCAAGGCCAGCATAACGCCCGGAACCAGGCTTAAACCGTACAGCCATCCGTCCCTGGGGCCTGTACCCGCGGTGCCGCGGAAATTCCCGGCCAGGGTTCCCGCGCCCTCGCTCAGGGTTCCCAGCTTTCCGAAGCTGCCCAGCACATTATTAAAATCCAGCGCCTTGAGGGGTCCGGGCGCGTCCTTCATCAGCCCTGAGAAAAACAGGATTCCCAAAAACAGCACCAGATACCCATACCATTTTACCTTTACCTCTTCTTGTTTCAGATTTTGACTTTCCATACTCCTCTTTGTATGACGGTTACATCATACGCTCCTTTCCTCATTGGTGGTTCACTTTATATCAAGCAAGTTTCATGCCAACTTTTAAACCGCACTAATTTTCACGGTATTCCCGCATTTTTCTCGCATTTTTTTCTTTCCCTCTCCATAAAAAATGGGTTTTTACAGGATTCATCCTATAAAAACCCATTCTCATCCTATTACTCTTGCATTCTCTCCGGAAACTCATTGTAATTAATGAAGCAGAATCATCCAATTCATCCGGGAGGGAGACCAGTGACGAACAAACGAAAACTGATATTGATCACCTACGACCAGTCCAACGGAACGCACTACCGCCGGGAGCTTTTGGACTTCTTCGGTGACGCCGTGGACATTGAAATCCACACCATATGCGAGGGGTTGGGAAACGGCTTGTCCGGAGACGCCGTTTTAACCCTCTCCCCCATCTCCAACAACCGCTTGACCCCACATTTAAAAGAAGAAATCGAGATCATACACGGCTCCAAGGTTCTGACCAAGGCCGCCTACCAGAGGTTAATGGATCTGCCCAAGGGCACCCGGGCCTTCCTCATCACCACCAACAAAACCGCCTCCTTCGACATGGCCACCTATCTGTATCAGATCGGCGTGAACCATATCGATTTCGTGCCCTTTTATCCGGGCTGCACCAGCGATCCGACCCTGGACATCGCCATCACCCCGGGCCAGACCCGTTTTATCCCTGAACACGTCCGGCAGGTGGTGGACCTGGGATGGCGTCGCATCTCCCTGGACACCTTCATGTCCCTGATGGTGGTGCTGCGCCTGAAAAATGAAGCCCAAATCGAACGCCTCTACCACCTGTCCCGGGATATCATGAGCCACGACTTTCTCACCACGCCCCTGGACAATGTGTCCCGGCTAAAGGATATGCTGTCCATGATGATCGACGAGATCGAGGACGGCATCCTGTTTCTGTCCAACGCCGGAAGGCCCATCTTTGAGAACAACGCCTTCCACTCCATGCTGAACTTAGACCCCGGGCTCCGGCAGTCCCCGGACCTGTTAAACTATCTGCCCGAGGAGCTGACCCGGCAGATGTCGGGGCCGGAGGCATTTGACCACAAAATCATCCACATCGCGGCCACCGGACAGGCTTTCACCCTGTCCAAGCGCAGCTTCTATTACTATAACAACCACAGCGGATTTCTGATCGTGCTCAAGGACGTTCAGAACATCGAAAAGCTGGAGCAGAAGATCCGCCTGGACTCGGTGAAGAAGAAATATACCGCCAAATATACGTTTTCCGACATTCTGGGCGACAGCCGGGCCATGTCGGAGTGTATACGGCACGCCCGGCGCATGGCGGCCACGGACTACCCGGTGCTCATCACCGGCGAAACCGGCACCGGCAAGGAGCTGTTCGCCCACTCCATCCACAACGCTTCCAGCCGCTGTGAAAAGCCCTTTATCGCCATCAACTGCGCCTCCCTTTCCCGGGATCTGCTGGAGAGCGAGCTGTTCGGCTATGAGGAGGGCTCCTTCACAGGGGCTAAAAAGGGTGGAAAAAAGGGCCTGTTCGAGTTCGCCCACACCGGAACCATTTTCCTGGACGAAATCGGAGACATGCCCTTTGACCTGCAGGCCCAGCTGCTGCGGGTGCTCCAGGAGAAGGAGATCCGCAGGGTGGGCAGCACCAGCACCATACCGGTGGACGTGCGGATCATCGCCGCCACCAACCGGGACTTGAAACAGATGATGGAGGAAAATCTGTTCCGAATGGATCTGTATTACCGCATCGGAATGTTCTCCCTCCATCTGCCGCCTCTCCGGGAGAGGCCCGGGGATATTCCCCTGTTGGCCGCCGCCATTCTGTCCCAGGTTCCCGGCTCCCATCCCATGAGCCAGGAGCTTCTTAAGACCCTGGCCGCCCAGACCTGGAGGGGAAATATCCGGGAGCTGAAAAACTGTGTGGAGTACATGGCCTACATGACGGACGGCCCCCTCTCCAGCCGGGACCTGCCTTCCGGCTACGTCCCCGGTCCTGAACCCGGCCCGGCCCGGGAGGTACCCCCGATCTTTCAGGAGCTGCCCCTGCGCAGCCGGAAGCTGTGCTTTTCCATCTTAAACGCCCTGCGCGAGCGCCCCATGGGCCGGACACGGCTGATGGAAGCTATGGGAAACAGCTTCACCGAGTACGAGGTGCGGACCATGCTGGAATACCTGACCGGGGAGGGCTGCCTGCTCCCGCGCAGGGGCCGCGGAGGCACCGCCTTAAGCCCTGAGGGAAACCGGATCGTCCTGGAATATTTAAATTCCGGCAAAAACGGATGAGGCCGCTTTCCCCCGCCTCAGTCCCCGATCATAAGCATCTGCCCCAGGGTCCGGAGCCACGTATTTTTCGTAAACCCGTATTTCAGGATCGTCCGGATGCGTCCGGCCCGCCCCATGCGGGGGATTTCCACAAACGCGTCCAGAAGTTCCTTCTGCTCTCCGCTCAGACGGTCCGCAAACAGCTCCTGCAGGCACCGGGCCTGGCCGAACATCCTCCGGTAGTTCTCCCTGGCCCCGCTGCCGTCCTCCAGGCGGTCCCGCATCCCCTGCAGATTGTCCCCTTTTTCCGCGCCCAGGGTGTTGGACCCGTGCTGGCGGTAGAGGTATAGGGGTTCCTTCACCCAGCCGATGGCCCCGAAACAGGAGGCCAGAAGGGCCAGCCAGGCGTCGTGCATCAGACACACCTGCGGAAGGTCCTTTAGCAGCTCCAGCATCGGCCGGTTGATCATCACCGCGCCTCCGGTCACATTGTTCTGGACCAGAAGCTGCGGCAGCGCGGTGCGCTCCGGGGAAATCTTCTGGTATTTAAAAAAGCTGTGGGCCACCACCCGCAGGTTTTCATCCACCACCGCCAGGTCCGAATGGACCAGCGCCGGAGTCCCCGGCTTAAGGCCGGCCTCCAGCTCCTGCATGCACATCAGAAGCTTCTCCGCCTTCTGCGGCAGCCAGACGTCGTCCTGGTCGCTGAGCATAAAGTAGTCCGCTCCGGCCGCGGCCACCGGCAGTTGATCCTTCACGGAACCGCTGTAACCGCATGCGGTAAACTCCTCTGCCGCTGCCGGCTCGCGTCCGGCAGCCGCCACGCCAGGCATGACCTCCGCCCGCGCCAGCTCCGAGAGAAGCCCCAAAAAGTGGGCCGCCGCGCCGCCCGAGGGCTTCTCCCGGCGGATTGCCGTCACTCGTCCCGGGTACCGGGCGCAGTATTCCTCCAGAATTTCCGGCGTCCGGTCCGAGGAGCAGTCGTCGGACACTACAATATGGATCCCACCCTGGCTCTGGGCCAGAATGGAATCCATCTGTTCTCTGATATAAGCTTCACCGTTGTATGCGGCTACCAGCACCGTGATCATGTCTGCTTTCCCTGCGCTTCCCGGCTTCAGCCAAACACGGCCTCCGCCTTCTTCATTGCGGACTCGATTACCTTGTCCATATCATAATACTTATACTCTCCCAGCCTGCCTCCGAAAATCACGTTCTCCTCGTTTGCCGCCAGCTCTGCGTACCTCTGGTACAGGGCCTGGTTCGTTTCGTCGTTGACCGGGTAGTAGGGCTCCATGCCCTCCTCCCAGCTCACCGGATACTCCCTGGTGATCACGGTCCTGGGCTGGGTTCCGAACTCAAAATGCTTGTGCTCGATGATCCGGGTGTAGGGAGTCTCCCGGTCCGTATAGTTCACCACCGCAACGCCCTGGTGGTTCTCCTCGTCCAACACTTCGGACTCAAAGCGCAGGGACCGGTACTCCAGCTTGCCGAAGCAGTAGCCGAAATAGGCGTCGATGGTGCCGGTGTAGACCACCGTATCGCCCATCGCGTCGTAGCGGGCCTTATTCTCCAGGTAATCCACACCCGTCTCGATCTCGCAGCCCGCAAACAGCTTGTCGATGATCACATTGTATCCGCCGATGGGAATTCCCTGGTACAGATCGTTGAAATAGTTATTGTCATAGGTGTAACGCACCGGCAGCCGCTTGATGATAAACGCGGGCAGCTCCCGGCAGTCCCGGCCCCACTGCTTCTCCGTGTAGCCCTTCACCAGCTTCTCATAGATGTCCCGGCCCACCAGGCTGATGGCCTGCTCTTCCAGGTTCTTCGGCTCCCCGGTCACCCCGGAGCGCTGCTCGTCGATCCTGGCCTTCGCCTGCGCGGGGGTGCACACGCCCCACATCTTGCTGAAGGTGTTCATATTGAAGGGCATGTTGTACATTTCCCCTTTATAATTGGCCACCGGGCTGTTGGTGTAGCGGTTGAACTCGGCCAGGGAATTCACGAACTCCCACACCTTTTTGTTGCTGGTGTGGAAAATATGGGCGCCGTACTTGTGCACATGGATGCCCTCCACGTCCTCGCAGTACACGTTTCCGCCGATGTGGTCCCGGCGCTCCAGCACCAGGCAGGTCTTCCCCCGCTGCTTCGCGTACCAGGCAAACACCCCCGCGTACAGTCCGCTTCCCACCAATATATAGTCGTAATGCTTCATCTGTTAATCTCCTTTCCGGATCAAAAAACCGGCGGCCACAGCGCAACCGCGGACAGCCTTTTCGCTCCCATCATTGTACTATGCGCGCCGGAAAAAGTAAATCCCCTTATTCCTGGATGAATGCCCGGATGACTTCCCGAATGACCGCCGAATGACCGCCGAATGACCGCCCGAATGGCCGCTTGGGTAATCGCTTGAGTAATCGCCTGGACCACCGCCTGAATGCCCGCCGCCCCGTCCCCCATGCCGCCGTGGGAAAATGCCTCCGGCCCAAAGATCCGGTCCCCGTGAACCTCACAGCATCAACAGCAGAGCCCCTGTGATGAGCACCAGACTGATCACAATGGACAGCGAATTGATCGCGCTGGCCAGACCCACGTCCCCCTCAATCAAACCCGTGTACGCCGGGGACGACGATGCAATGGGGCTGAAGGCCAGTATCACCAGCGCCTGCCGATACTCCAGGCCGATGGGAAGCAGAAACATATAAACGGCCGCCAGGGCTGCGGACACCCCGTAGCGGATCCCCAACGTCTTCACAATCCGGCCGGTCTGGCTTCTGCTCCCCGAAACTTTAAAGCCCACGCCGATCATCAACATGGCCATAAACGAGTTGGCGCCGCCCACGATTCCGCTGAAATTCACCACACATTCCGGCAGCCGCCAGTGCAGCAGGGACAAGATAGTCATAAACAGGTATGTGTCAAAGGGCACGGACCGCAGCATAGTCCTGACGATATTCCGCACGGAAAATCCGCCCTTCTCCCCCTTGGCGATCACCGCCAGACTGTACGAGCCGCCCAGGCAGACAAAGGCGTTTCCGGTGTCGAACAGGCTTGTGGCCGCCACCCCCATGGGCCCCAGAAATCCCTGGGCGAAGGGCATGGTAAAATTGCCGATGTTGTAACCCGACAGATTCAGGATATCGAATGCCCGCGAATCCCGGCTCTTATGCGCATTGAGCGCCAGAGCCAGCAGAATTAAAAACGCGCCCCCCCCCCCCCAGAAATCCAGGCAGCGCCAGCCCCAGCATGGAGGGGTCCAGCTCTATTTTCGAAAAATTGGTCACAATCGCCGCGGGCAGCGTAATCTTTAACACGATCTTTGACAACAGGCCAAAATCGCTCTCTTTAAAAAAGCCGGCCCGCCTGAGACAATACCCCATTGCAATGATTGCCACAAACGAGGCGGCTTTCATCAATATCTCCGCCATCTCTTCCTCCCCATTCCGGAGCGTTTTGCTCTGTCAGCACTGAACCGTTTCCCGGAATCTTATTTGACCCGATGGGCTAAATCGTAAAAAGCGAATTTGTCCGGCCTGTGCCTGGACTGGGTGAACTCAAACATCACGCCGTCCGCGTTGTAGGTCATGCTGCTAACCACCGCCAGACAGTTGTAATCCCCCAATTCCAGATACATCTCGTCGATCTGGCTGGCCCGCTCCACCGTCACCTTGCGCTTGGTGGTCACGATGTTTTCCCCCAGCTCCTGCTCCAGATAAGCATAGATGGACTGCTCCGCGATCTCCGGCGTCAGGTCCCGGGCCACCTCCTTCAGAAAATAGTTGTGGTCCAGAATCAGCGCTTCCCCGTCAATGTATCGAACCCGCTGGATGTAGTAGATCTCCTCCCCCACCGGGAAGGTGGTCCTGGCGCTGATCCGCTGGTCCACCGTCAGCTCGGCAAAGCACACCACCTTTGTGCGGTATTCCTTCTGATTGCGGGCAACGGCCTCCTTCAGGCTCTCGATGCCGCTCAGCATAAACTCCGAAAGCTGGCCCGGCTGGTAAATAATCCGCACACCCTTGCCGTGCAGGCTCTGAACGTATCCCTCGTCCGCCAGCCGGCCGATGGCCCGCCGCACCGTATTGCGTGAACAGCCATACTCCTTCACCAGCGTATTTTCCGAGGGGAGCAGCTCCTGAAAACCGTACTCCTGCTGCTCGATCCGCGTTCTGAGCTCGGCGTATATCTGATCATATTTTGTCTTGGCCATGTTTTTTGTCTCCCAACTTGTTTATACAACTAATCCTATCATATTTCTTGTTCTATGGCAAGTCTGGGGTGGAAGAAGAAGGGGGCGCGGGCACTGCAGGCGTGGTGACAGACACCGGGAGCGCGGTGGTATACACTCGGCGGCACCCCCAGGCTACCGCAGCAAAAGCCCCCCAAGTGCCCACAGCGCAGCCAGATGGACCGGGTAAAACCAGTAGTAGAACAGCTTGTGGCGGATCGTTCCCCGGCGGCCATTGTACAGGCAGATCAGCAATCCGGCCGCCGCCACCCCGATCAGGACTTCAAACGGCATGGTCATGAGACCGAACAGCAGCACTGTCAGAAACAGAAGCATCCGGCTGTCCCGCGCCAGATACAGGATCAGAATCAACACCGTGCCTGCCCAGCCGTAATCCACCCGCAAAATCTGTCCAACCGCTCCCGCCGCCAGCATCACCGCTCCCCATGCAAACATACGGACCTCCCCGTCGAGCCGTTCCGCCTTGCGCATAAACCGCAGCCCCACCAGACCGATGGCCAGGGTCCAATAAATATTTTGGACCTCAGGCTCAAACAATGTCCCCGTGACGGCCACGTCAAAGGGAATCTCTGAGATCAGCGCGAACAGAATCAGATTCCGCAGATAAACCCCGTAATGCCTGGTGTGCAGAAAGCCCTGAACCAGCAGGAAGCAGTACACCGGAAAGGCAATCCGGCCGAAGATCCGCAGCCCCAGTATCACCCGCATCAGAAGTCCATAAACCGCCGGATCCACAGGCAGGGCCGCCCAGGCGTGATCCATCCGATACAGCAGTCCGTTTTCCAGAAACACCACCGCAAAATGGTCCGCAAACATGGAAATAACCGCAAACCGCTTAAGCGCCGCTCCGCTGAGCCCTCTCCCCGTCCATTTTCCGGCTTTGACCGGCACCTCTCTCCCCATCACTTCCCAGCTCCCTTCCTGTCCCTCATCTGTACTTCAGTTTAATACCTGATGCGCCATCCGTCAATCCGCAGACAGCCGGTCGTTCCACATGCCGCCCTGCCCGTACGCAGTGGCCCACCGGCCCATTTCTGCCTCCCGCCATCGTCCCCAATCCGTTTTTACTCACACGAAAACAGGTATCGATTCAGATTTCTCTTCCTCGATACCTGTTTCCTCTTCTGTTCTTACTCTGTTCATCTGGTTTTCCATTTACAGATATTGTCTGATTGATTTTCACCTTTTTGTGATCAAATTTCGTCTTTATAATACTTTCTCGTCATATTATAAATCCGTTTCCGTTCCTGATCATTACTTCGGTTTTTGAAAATGAATGAGTACAATTCTGGATTTGGTTTCCTGTTATGAACATTTCCTTGAACAGATTTCCTATGCTTTGTTTTTATTATAATTCTTCAATTATAATAAAAACGAAAGTCCTCTTTTGTACCTCCTTTTTTTATTTTCACTTCTTTTGTTAGTTATAGTATACGGGTTATCCCGCATTTTGTCAATACTTTTCTTTTATAAAATCAATATTTTTAGTTTTATAATCAAAATATTGTGAATATTCTGATTATTTATGTGCAGTTTCATATCCACTCAACGCCTCAAAAATCAGCTGGCCCACCACTGCGCCCCCGTCGGGATTTCCCAGGCATTTCTCGCCATAGTACGCCGCCCGCCCGTGGACCGGCTTCATCTGCTTTGTGGCTTCAGCACCCGTGGCGGCCGCCTTCGTCGCCGCTTCCAGGGGACAGGCTCCTGTTCCCAGCGCCGCTGCGTATGCTTCCACCGCCGGGCACAGTGAATCCAGAATCGTCCGCTCCCCCGGTTTGGAACCGGCTTTCTCCATAATCTTGTCCACACCGGCCTTCAGAGCGGCGGCGATCTGCTCCCCTCCGGCCTCCCGGGTTCCCTTCAGAGCTTTCGCCATGCCGGTCAGACCGAAGGAGAGAATCGTTCCCAAACTGGACGGAGCGGCCTCGTTAAACGCGTTTCCCGCCTTCATGAGCAATTTCCCTAAGTCCTTCTCCTCGGAAATCTCCAGCAGCATATCCACGGCCTTAAACCCCTCGCTCATGGAAATCCCCAAATCCCCGTCCCCATTAAGTTGGTCCAGCCTGGTCAGATACTCCTTGTTTTCCTCGATTTTGCCGGCGACCGCGCCCATCGCGCCCGCCAATCCCTGTGCATCCATCATCCGGCCCTCCTGTCCGTATTTACTTATTATAGTTGGTGTAGAACGGCGAACGCGCCGTCTGGCTGAGCAGGCCCTTCAGCTCCCCGTCCAGCTTCATGATCGTGAGAGACAGACCGGCCATCTCCATGGAGGTGGCATATTCGCCGATGTGCGGCATAAAGATACTGACCCCCATCTGCGTCAGCAGGGCATGGACCCGGCGGTACACGATCAGCTGCTCCTCCAGCGGCGTGGCCCCCAGCCCGTTTACCATCACCGAAACCTCATCCCCGCTTTCCAAGGGCATGTCCTCCGTAATCTTCTGAACCAGTGTCTCCGCCACCTGATCCGCGGTCATCATTTTGCGGACCTCCAGGCCGGGCTCCCCGTGGATGCCCATACCGATCTCGATCTCGTCCTCCGCAATGGAGAAGGTCGGTTCCCCCACCTGCGGTACGGTGCAGGAGGACAGGGCCACGCCCATGGTGCGGATATTTTCCAGAGCGTGCCGGGCTGCGGCCGCCACCTCCTCCAACGTTTTGCCGTTCTCCGCCGCAGCACCCGCCACCTTGAAGGCGTACACCATGCCTGCCACGCCCCTGCGCCGGTCCTTCTCACAGGCAGGCGCGCTGGCCACGTCGTCCTTCACCAGCACCATCTCCGTGCGGATGTCGTCTTCCATGTCCACGGTCTCGCAGGCCAGCTCAAAATTCATCCGGTCCCCGCCGTAATTACCGAACAGTACCAAAACACCGTTCCCCCGGTCACAGGCCCGGATCATATCCGCCATCTTGGCAGCCGACGGTGAAGCGAACACATTACCCACCGTGCACCCATCCAGCAACCCCTGCCCCACATACCCCAGAAACACCGGCAGATGGCCGGAACCCCCGGCCGTCACAATCCCCACCTTGCCCGGGCGCGTCTCGTAATTGCTGAGCAGAATGCGGTAGTCGCCGTTCAGCAGTCTGACCTTGTCGCCGTAGGCGGCGATGATGCCTTCCATGGTTTCTTTGACGAAATGTTCCGGTTGGTTCATTAATTTCTTCATATTGACTCCCCACTCTCCTGATTCATTTTACCTTTTGAGGTGTGTTTTCCCAAATAAGCCTCTGCAATTCTCGGATCATCGCGCAAATCTGCGGAAGGCCCGCTCATCTTGATCTTCCCTTGCTCAATTACATATGTGTTATCGGATATTTTCATGGCAAGCCTTGCATTTTGCTCGTTTAGTAAAATAGTGATACCGGTCTTATTAATCTCCACAATCTTCTCAAACATTTCTCCGACCAGCAAAGGCGAAAGCCCCATGGACGGCTCATCCAGCAACAAAACCTTTGGCCGTGCCATCAGCGCCCGGCCTATGGCGAGCATCTGCTGCTCGCCGCCGCTCATACTCCACGCCAACTGTTTGCGCCGCTCCTTCAACCGTGGAAACAGATCATAGACAACCTCCAATTCGTGGGCATAGGACTGTTTTCCAAAATAACCATGCCACACAACCGTTCCGGTTTGAAGGTTCTCCTCCACTGACAATCCAGGAAATACATGCCTGCCTTCAGGCACCTGTATAATACCCATTCTGGCGATCTGACGGGGATTTTTCCGTACAATATTGGTATCCCCGTTCACCATTATGGATCCTCTGTGAGCAATCGTACCGGAAATCGAATTCATCAGCGTACTTTTACCGGCACCGTTACTGCCGATCAGACAGGTGATCTTTCCCTTTTCGACCATCAGTTCAATCCCTTTGAGGGCTTCGATCGGTCCATAGTAAGCATGCAAATCTTCTATTTTAATCATCAAAGTCCCTCCCCAAATAAGCCTCCAATACCAACGGATTCACGGCAATCTCTTCCGGAAGTCCCCTGGCCAAAATTTCTCCGAATACCAGTACATCAATGTTCTCACAGCTGCTCATAACGAGATCCATCTGATGCTCAATCAAAAGAACACCCACATTACGCTTTTTAGCCGCAAACATCAAAAGATCCCGAGCTTGCTTAATTTCCTGTGTCGTCAATCCGGCCGCAGGTTCGTCCACCAGCATAACCTTTGGATGACCCAACATGGATCGTACAATTTCCAGAATTTTCCTCTGGCCAAACGGAATCGCCGTTATATCCTCATCCCAGTCAAATGTAAATCCAGCCAGCTCCATCAGCTCATCCAGTTCATGAAGGAAGTCACTGCCTTGGCTTCCGCTAAAACTTTTCCAATATCCCAGCTGGTCGTGCAGATCCACTCCGAGCATAAGATTATCCCGAATATTGGAACGGTATAAGAACCTGGGGGTCTGAAATGTCCGCCCGATTCCGCTTCTGGCCCTTATATGGGACGGCACCTTTGTGATTTCCACCCCATTAAAATAAATCCGCCCCTGATCCACATCGTAAATCCCGCTGATCAGATTCATCATCGTGCTTTTTCCCGCGCCGTTGGGGCCGATCAACCCATGAATTTCTCCCGGCATAACCTGAAGATCCACATTCTTTGCCGTCACAACTCCGCCAAAACTTTTATACACGCCTTCTAACTGCAATATCGCTTCGCCCATAATTTCCTCCTCAGATCTCCGGCTGTTTTAGCTTCCGTTTCCTTCTCATATTCTTCAGAAAATCGGAAACCGCTCCGCCTATTCCCATGGGCATAAATATCATCATGATAATCACTGCAATACCGTAGATAAACATCAGATATTTATCCAGCCCCCGCAGCACTTCCGGGAGGAACGTAACGATCAGAGCGCCCACAAAAATTCCAGGTGTGCTATTGATTCCGCCCAGCATTGACATGATCACAATGGTTGTACTTTTTGCAAAGCTAAACTGATCACCCGATATAAAGCGGTTATGCTGGGCAAGCAGCGAGCCGGAGAGACCCGCAAATGCCCCGGCAATCACAAATGCGATCACCCTGGTCCGATAGATATCAACTCCCAGTGTTTGCGCCGCTATCTCATTGTCGCGTATGGAGGCCAAAGAACGCCCCAGACTTGTCCTGCGAATCCGTTCCACAAGCCCGGCAATAATCAACACACAGATCAAAAGCAGAAAATACCACTTTTTGTAGCTGTCAAAGATAAATCCCCCCACAGACAAGGTACGGATTTCCGGAATTCCTTTGGGACCGCCGAATGCCGGCTCATAGTTTAAAAACAATGTATATAAAACCTGGACGAATCCCAGCGTAGCAAACGTACAAAATGAATTTTTCAATCGCAGGAACAATGCGCCTGTAGCCAATGCGATCAGAGCCGTCAGAAAAACTGAGACCACAATGGAAACGGTTCCTGGCAGCGTAAATCCCAATCGGCCGGAACACAGATTGGCGGTGAGATACGCGCCAATCCCCATAAAAGCCACCCCAGAAAATACCAGCTGTCCACACATTCCCAACATGATAGACAACCCATATGCTGTTATCATATTAATCAACGCCATATTCACAACCAACACGGTATAATTGTTCATTCTGAATGTGACAATCAGCGAAAACAATATCAGTGCTCCAAACATTACCCAAACCTTTGGATCGAAGCGTTTCTCCAAATTCATCCTCGTTTTTCCCATAGCATGCTCCTCCTATGCCTTATCGGCTACCTTATTGATAATCAGTCCCTGAGGTCTGAAGATAAGGAAAATAATCAAAATCAGAAATACAAATGCATCTTTGTAAGAGGAGAATTTTACTGTGGCAAAGGACTCGACTGTTCCTACCAACAAACACCCGATAATCGCTCCTTTAATACTGCCAAAGCCCCCGATCACAGTTCCTGCAAACGCCCTCAGCTGGAGGGCGGAAAGGGATGTGGTAACCGTATACACCGGCGCAACCATATAACCGCCTATGGAGACCAGAACAGTAACCAGCATATATGTAACCGCCGTAGTCATAAATGTGGATATCCCCATCAGTTCTGCCGCCGGCTTGTCCTGTGCCGCAGCCTGCATCATAATACCGATATACGACTTCTCGAATAGAAGGTAAATCAAGGACATTACCACCACAGCAACCACAATAATCAGCAAAAACTGCGCCTGCAGCCTTGTACCGAATATGTTAATCGTAAGTGCTTTTCCCTTGGAGTTTTTAAGCAGCGGAGAGATAGTACGCGGCCAGGAACCAAACACAATCATCGTTCCTTCAGAAAGCACCAGTGATGCCCCCATGGTCGCGATAATCGGCGCCACCGGGTATGATGCTTTTCTGAGGGGCCAATAGGTCGACAACATGAACACCAGACCCAGAAGTGCGTAAAATATTAACGACAACGGAGCTGCAATATAAAACGGGAGCTGGAAATCCATAAACAACACGCAGGCAATGTACGCGCCAACCATTAAAAGGTCACCCTGTGCGAAGTTCAACACTCCCACTGCCCGGATTAAAAGGATCAGTCCCATTGCGATCATCGCATAGATCATACCCATGGATAATCCGTTTACCAACAAAGAAAAGAAAACACTAAATGTCACTTTGACACCCCCATTTTCATCGAAGAAGCCTCTCCAAGGCGGACTGGCGTCCAAAAACACCGGTCCGCCTCTTAACCACAGGCTTGCTCTCGTATTTTAGCGGAACGTCACCTTTCTAATCGGTGTTGCTGCTCCGTCAATGGTTTCGCACAGCATAATATACGTTGACATCACATGGAACGTATCACCGTAAATCTTGTAGTAGTTATTTGCTCCCTGTACATCCGTGGAATTCATGGCTTCATTTATTTTTTCACGGTCTTCCGTAGTTCCGGCCTTCTCACATGCAGCCTTGAACAGATATACACAGTCATAGCCCCACGCGGACTGCATAGCACTCTTTGCATCGTAGAGTTCCTCATAACGCTGTTCGAAGGCAACTGCCTCCGCAGGCACATCCAGATTCTGTCCCAGAATATTTGGAGACCAATCCGCTACCGTATACCAACCGTTGGCCGCATCCTTTGCCACCTCGATAAACGGCGCGCTGGCAAAGCTGGAGGAACCAAGCAACGGGATATCACAGCCCGCCGACTGGAGCTGCTGAGCCAGAGCCACATCCCACGCCTCGCTGACGCCCATTACCACCAGTCCATCCACACCGGAGCCAAGAATCTGATTGATAATGGAGCTAAAGTTGGATTCATTTTCCGGAGCTCCGTAAATGTTGCTTTCTGAAACAGGGCTGCCCTTTTCTTCCATTGCCTTTACGAAATTATCCTTTTGGATTGTGGTGGAAGAAGCGGTGGTATAGAGTACCGCCGGGTTTTTCATTCCCAGCTCTCCAATCGACACATCCGCCATGATCGGTCCTGTAAAATCGTCAGTAACGCGAATCTGCCATACATAGTTGTTCTCAGATGCGGAGATATCCGGGTTTGATCCGTTTGCAAAATATGGAACCTTATTTTTTTCAATCTCCGGCAGAACAGCCATACAGTTGGTGGAGAAATAGGAGCCGATAATAGCCGGAACCCCGCTCTCGATCAGTTTGATCGTCGCATTGATTGCGATCGACTGGTCAGTTCCCTCATCCTGTACATCCAGTACCAGTTCTTTGCCTAAAATTCCACCGGCAGCGTTTATCTCGTCCACCGCCATCTTCATACCATTCACATAATACTCACCCGTCAGCTGGTTGGGGCCGGTCAGTGGGGCCGTAGCCCCTAATACCACTTGTCCATCAAACCCTCCCTCTGCCGAAGAGGGCTCGGTGCTCGCCTCGCTTTGGGCAGCAGTATCTGCAGTTGTGCCGGACTGCTCCGGCTTGGAGCTCTGCCCTGATCCACCGCCGCACCCGGCAAGCAGTGATGCGGAAAGGCAAATGGGTAACAATGTCGCGATTAATTTTTTCATGAATTCTCCTCCTTTTTTCTTATGGTTTTAACATTACTTTACATGCACTGGGATCATTGCAGGCTACATCGAACGCCTTCACTGCATCCTTTAGATCGAATACATGGGAAATCAGGGGATCGATCTGCACCAGTCCATTGGCCACATTTTGAAGTGTCTTTTCAATCCACCACAGCCGGTCCAGCTTAATACGGTGCATCAGCGCCAGTGTGCGGATATCAAAACCGTCATTATGCCAACGATTGATGAATAACTTTGCGGGTTCCAGCACCCAGCTGTAAAGTCCCATGATTCCACCATGTTTGAGCACGTCACTGCAGAGTTGAATTGCCGTATCATTGCCTGCAACCTCAATTACCACATCAGCTCCCTGATTGTTTGTTTCTTCCAGAACTTTAGCAACCACATCGTCCTTATCAGGGTTCAAAACAATATCCGCACCCATTTTTTTTGCGAGCTCTAATTTTCCATCTACGATGTCCACGCAGATAACTTTAGCGGCTCCCATACGCTTTACAACCTGAGTAATCACCTGGCCGGCAAACCCTACTCCGACAACCACTACCGTGTCCCCAAGCTCTACTCCTGACTGCATTCCCGCATAAATTGCGCAGGCAGTGGGCTCACCCAAAGATGCCGCCTCCATACTCATTCCTCCCGGAACCTTCACCACTCCGTAACCGTTGGACACTACCGGAGCGACAAAATAATCTGCCATTGTATTGTACCAGCCGAAAGACATTACTTTGTCTCCCACTTTAAAACCTGTCACATTTTTTCCCACTTCCACAATTTCCCCAGCCGCCTCATGTCCCATCTTAAGCGGATAGGAGTGGTGGGCCTCATTATTGCCTGCCACCTGCTCAACCAACACTTCCCTGGGCATTTTACCCTCGGAATAGTTCTTATCCGTACCGCAGATGGAAGACATATAAGTCTTTACCAGAACCTCGTTGTCCCCCGGCCGGATGTCACACTCCTCCAGAACAACTTCATTTGGCCTTTTTGTCACCACTACTCTTGTTTTCATGTTTGCCCTCCTACACATTTTGTTGTGAAGTATTTGACCTTCACCTATTTATAAAGCAATTTCTGTGCCAAAGAATATCTTTGTTTTTATGGGCAAAACTCATCCTGTTTCTCATCTTTTACTCACAAAATGAGAAAAGTAATTTGCATTATGATAATTTTTCTCATAATGCAAATTACATTTCTGAAGCTCTGACTAATTCTTTTTATTCAACCTCCGATACAACGTCGCCAAACTAATCCCCAACTCCTTCGCCGCCCTCTTTTTCCCCTCCGTGGTATCCCCATACCGGGCCAGGGCCTGGCGGATCCGTTGCTGCTCCATCTCCCGCAGACTGATATCCTGCTGCGCCGGTTCCTGAACCCTGGGGCAGTCGTCCGTTTTATTTTCCAAAATCTGGTTTGGAAGGCAGTTTACTCCCATAACGCCGGAGGGCGAGTCGGCGCTCATGGAGATCATGTACTGGACCACGTTCTCCAGCTCCCGGATATTCCCCTTCCAGGTGTAGCGGCAGAGACAGTCCATGGCCTCCTGGTCGATGCCCTCCACATCCACCTCGAAAAAAGAGCGGTATTTGTTGATAAAATAGTGGACCAGCAGGGGGATGTCCCCGGGGCGTTCCCGCAGCGGCGGCAGATGGATCTCAAATATGTTCAGCCGGTAATACAGGTCCTCCCGGAATTTCCCCTCCTCCACCATCTGATCCAGATTCCGGTTGGTGGCGGAAATGATGCGGATGTTGAGAGGAATCTGCCGGTTTCCGCCCACCCGCTCCAAACGGCGCTCCTGGAGCACCCGCAGCAGCTTGGCCTGCAAATGGAAGGGCATGTCCCCGATCTCATCCAGGAAAATGGTCCCCGTGTTGGCCAACTCGAATTTCCCGATCTTTCCGCCCTTCTTCGCACCGGTAAACGCGCCCTCGTCGTACCCGAACAGCTCCGACTCCAGAAGCTCCATGGGGATCGCTGCGCAGTTCACCGTGATAAAGGGATTCCCACAGCGGTCCGAGGCGTTGTGGATCGCCCGGGCGAACATCTCCTTGCCGGTGCCTGTCTCCCCGGTCAGCAGAATGTTGGGCATGGTCTTGGCTACCTTCTGGGCGATCTCCCGCAGCCGCTTCATGCGGTCGCTCCTGCCCAGGATATGGTCAAAGGTAATCTGATTTTCCCGGAATGCCTCCCCGGCGATGCGGCTGCCGATGTTCTCGATGGTCTTGAAGTTGAGAATCTTCGCCAGGTCCTCCCGCCCATCCGCCACTTTGTAAAACAGCGCCCCGTAGCTTCCCTCCCCGATCCGGATCTTCTCATACACGTTTACGCTCTCGTCCAATATCATGCTGTGAAATACCGGATCCGGGATCAGATCCAGGATATTCTGTCCCAAAACCTGGTCGTGGTCCATTTTAAACAGCTTCAGAGCCTTGCGGTTGATGTTGCGGATCACATTTTCCGCGTCCAGCAGCACATAGCCGTCGGAAATCTGTTCCAGCACCTGGTTCAACACCTGGTTCTGGTTATCCAGCTTGCGGAGCACCATCTGCTCCCGCCTGCGCACGTCCTCCTCCTTCAGCTTCAGGGCGATCAGCTCGCACATGCTCTGGATAAAATTCAGCAGCCCCCGGTGCTCGTCCTTCACCTTCTCAATGTGTTCCTGCTCGTAACAGATCAACCCCATCACCCCAACGATGCGGTTGTCGTACACAATGGGGCAGTGTATGTAGCCCATCTCCTTACAGTTGTTCCTCTGGTTGCATTTCAGGCAGGCCGGGCTGTTGCGGTCCACTGTGGTGCTGATGGCGTACTCCCCGGACTCGATCACCCGTTTGACGATGCCCCCGTTCTGAGGTATGGGCTTGTACACCGTGCCCGCCACCCGCTCCATATCCCGGTCAATAACCTGAGTGTCGATGCCGATGGCGAAGGTGATCCCCTGTGCAATTCTCTGAATAAACTCCCTGATCTCCATTAAATCAGACATCTTTATCCCCCTCCCCTAATTTTCACAAATTATGAGCATATCTCCTATAGTTTTATCATCATTTTGAGAAATTCACAACCAGGAGGGGCACATACCAGGGAATTTGGAAATAAATTCCTTTTGGGTGATAAGCGGAAATTTCCGCAATCGAATAGGGGCAGCCGAATTGGCTGCCCCATACCTTTTATAATTCACGGTTCCAACACAATTTTAGTGCCCCAGAAGTTCAGCCATATTTCCTCTTTCGAGATATAAATATCCCCCAAGGCAGCCCCCGTGCTGTACGTTCCGTCACTGTATGTGACCTCTATGATCGGGATATCCACGTTGTATACGCGCAAGACTCCCTTTTTTTCTTCCACAACCTTATGTGTTTCCTCCTGAACTCCTTTCAGAAGGGTATCTCTTTCATTTGTACAACGCACGAACGCCGTATATGGGTCCCCATTATACGGATATTCCAGATACATCCGGCAGGGCTGTCTCCCACCATTTGTATGCCCCTCAAAGGTATACTCCTTTGCGATATGAAATCCCAAAGAAGCATTGTCGTCTCCATTCTGCGAGGTTTTATCGCTGTCATCATCGATCCCGCTCACGCGGAGAAAGGTAAGCATAGAAGAACTGGAAAACTCCAGCTTGTTTGGCTGAATCAGTAAACTTGCGTTGAGCATTCGCATAAAGGGATATTCTTTGGAGATATAATCCTGATTCATATATAACGGCACCTGAATCTGTTCAATTTTCAGTCCCCCGGACTCCCGTTCCGACACCGGACATACTCCTTCAAAAACATGATCCTCCCCTGTATCGTGGATATTTTGAATGCGCACAAATGCTTTTGCCGGGTCCCCCTGATAAGGATGCCGCAACGTCATATTACAGTTTCCTTTTTTATTACTGTCATCATATTCCACCCAAAACACTCCGCTGAAATCCCATGTCCCACGTTCTGTTTCCGGATCAAATTCGTTCCATAACAGGTAAGTAAACGCAGGAGCCTTGCCGGAAGGCTGATTAAACGCAGCTAGTACACAGTCGTCGATTGCATATGTATAATACTTCATCTTCACATTCGACTGGTAGTCGCATCTCAATATCTGAAACCCCTCCTGATTGGCAATCACTTGATTGCTGATCTGGTCATTTGTAATGGTATGGCTAAATGCCCGCCTTTCCACAAACATTTTGTTCGTATCAAATGCCTCTTCCAAATACGCCTGACTGGAGTCAAAAATAAAATCATTTATAAGCTCTGCGTCCACCGGCGTGCTGCCCGACGCAATTTTCCCAAAATCCGGACAAGTCCAGCACATAGACCCAGCATCAAAAATAAATTTAGCAGTTATGCTGAATTCAATACTTTTCTCTATGGTTTTTGTATTCATGCAATCGTAATAGCCATTGCGATTCACTGCCAGAATTTGTACCTGAGCCCAATCATGCGCCTGTTCAAGAACGTTTACCTGTTTCACATAAAATGGTTCTGTAAACATAGAGGCAATACGTTCTCCGCTAACAGCGCCGCTGTATACAAACCGTTCCTGATTCTCGTTAAATGGTTCACGCTTTGTCAATTCCCATTGGTTTTTTCCCTGGTATTTGTAAACCACATGTTCAAAAACCGTTCCCTTTAAGGAATCATCCTCCACTTCAATCTGAAACCATCCCTCATAAAGTCCCTTCTCAGTGTTCTGCCTCATCTCTTTTGCGGATATAGCCGTTAATTTATGTGCCTCATACACGGTCTGCATATTGACTCCGACAGGGCCATCCACCTGGTAGGTTATCTCCCGCGTATATCCATATTGGTTCAAGTCCGCTAAAATCTGGCGATTATCCGGTTTTTTATCCCTGGCGGCTATTCCAATCAAAATCGCGATAAAAGAGATACCGGCCAGCACCGCGATCCCCAAAAACCTTCCTTTATGTTTTGCTTCGCGCTTTGTTTCATGGACTGTCTCAACCATCTCCCTGTCTGCTTTTTCACCACAATACGGACAAAAATTAGCATCCTGCGCCAGCTCTTTTCCACATTTTTGGCAAAACATAAGCCCTCCTCTATCCCATTCTCTTGGATGTCCGTAAAAAACCGCCGCAAGCCCCTCACACCCACAGCCTTCCGGCCATATCAGAAGCTTGCGGCGGCTAACCTTTTATCAATACATTTCCGCCTAATACAACATAATCACATTCGTCTTCCGAATCGACACCTCTACCTCCTCCCCTACTTCCAGCAGCGAGTGCTTCTCAAACATCACATCCGAGTTAATATCGATGTCATGGCAGCGCACCGTGTAGCGGACCAGGTTGCCGTGGGACAGGCTGTTGACAATGGTTCCTTTGGCGTAGTACCGGGGAGCGGGGGCGGAAGTCTCGTAGTTGAGCCGCACCACCTCCGGCCGGATGGCCACGTCCGGGGCGTCCGTATCCTCGCCGCACAGCTTCTTAAACTCCGCGGCGGTGAAAATATTATAGCTGCCGATGAATCCCGCGGCGAACCTTGTCCTGGGCGCCGTGTACATTTCCGTGGGCGTGCCGGACTGCTCGATCCGTCCGTCGTGGAACAGGTGGATCTCGTCGGACATGACCATGGCCTCGTCCTGGTCGTGGGTCACGAAAATGGTGGTCATATTGAATTCCTTCTGGATTCTGCGGATCTCGATCTGCAGGCTGTGGCGCAGCTTGGCGTCGATGGCGCTGAGCGGCTCGTCGAGGAGCAGCACCTTGGGCCCGGTCACAATGGCTCTGGCCAATGCCACGCGCTGCTGCTGGCCGCCGGAGAGCTGGGCCGGATACTGGTCGATCTTCTCCTCCAGACCCACCACCTTCAGCATTTCCTTCACCTTGCGCTCCACCTCGTCCTTGGGGCTCTTCTGCATGTTCAGGCCGAAGGCCACGTTCTGGTACACGCTCATGTTGGGGAACAGGCTGTACTGCTGGAATACCATTCCGATATTCCGGTTTCTGGGCGTCACATCCGTGATGTCCTTTCCGTCCACATACACCTTGCCGGTGGTCACTTCCTCCAGCCCCGCCAGACAGCGGAGCAATGTGCTCTTGCCGCAGCCGGAGGGCCCCAGCAGGGTGGCCATGTGGCCCTTCTCCACCCCCATGGTGATCCCTTTCAACACTTCGTTGTTGCCGAAGCTCTTATGTACATCCTCAAACTGTATATATCCCATACGCTTCTACTCCTTTACCTTCCGGCTCCGTTTGGCCGAGTCTCTCTTCTGCAAATGCAAAACCAGCAGCGTGATCAGGAAAGTGGTGATCATGATGATCACGAACACCGCGCTTGCCTTTGTGCTGGAGTGCTTCATCTCCAGGAATAAGTAAACCTGCACATTTTTGAAGGATGTCCCCGCAATGTTCCGAACCAGGACATAATCTCCGAAAATGATTCCCACCGCCAAAAGGGAGGATACCGTGATGCCGGAAATAATATTGGGCACCACCACCCGGAAAAAGCCGTAAAGCTTGGTGCAGCCCAGCATCTCCGCCGCCTCCAGAAGCATTTTCATGTTGACCGCCCGCATGCTGTTGCGGATGCCCTGGTAGATGTAGGGGAGAATGATAATGCAGTAGGCCCCCGTCAGCATGATGATCCGGTTGCTGAGGAACGTGGGCGAGCCGGCATACAGGGAAATGATGCTGACCGAAAGGATAACGCCCTGGATCATGTAGGGGATCATGCACAGCAGCTGGACGTATTTCTCCAGTTGCGGAAAATAAATGGTCGTGACAAACAGCGCCAGCAGAACCAAAAGCACCGTCAGCGCGATGGGAATCACGCAGATGATCAGGGTGCGCAGAAGGGACATCAGGAAGTCCTTTTCCGTCAGCAGCTGCACATAATGTATCATTTGAAAATGCTCCGGCAGCAGACTGGTCCATTTTTCAAATGCGGAGTAAACCGCGGTCACAAACAGGGGGATCAGCAGATAAATCATGACCAGCGCAATAAAAATGACCGCAGCTGTATTTTTCTTCTTCATCTTGCCACCCCTTTCCTGCTCCTGTTGGTGATTGCGTTATTGATTAAAATGGCGCATACCATCAGAATCATCATGATTACGGAAAGGGCGCCGCCCATTTCCTTTCTCTGGGTGACGTCGCCCACGAACATACCGGACACATTGATGGGCAGCAGGGCGTAGTTGTTCATCAGCAGGGCGTAAGCCGTGGCGTAGGCGGCCAGGGCGTTGGCGAAGAGCACGCTGACGGTTCCCAAAATGCTGGGAAGCAGGATCGGAACGCCGATTTTATACCAGAACTGTGCGTTTCTGGCTCCCATCAGGGTAGCCGCTTCCTGCCATTCATGGCGGATTCCCTCGAATGCCGGGATCAGAAGCAGCGTGGATAAGGGGATCTGGAAGTACACGTAGATCAGCCGCAGGCCCCCCGATGTGTAAAGGTTGTAATTTGCAAGGGCGTCGATCCCGAAATCCTTGCCGAACTGAACCATCAGGCCGGAATTGCCTAACAGGATCATGTACGCAAATGCCAGGGGCACGCCTGCAAAGTTGGACGTCATGTTCAATACTGTTAAAAATGCATTTTTAATCTTGCTGCCATTTCCCACCTGGTGGACTGCCATTCCCCCGAAAAACGCGATGATGATACCGATGATGGATGACGTTAAGGATATCAGGATACTGTTGATAATGGCCCTCTGGTACAGCGCCTTGGTGAAAATATCCTTGTAGTGCTCCAGCGTGAATCCAAAGGACCCCTCGGGCATGAAGCTGTTGAAAATAATCATGATTAACGGGATCAGTTCAAAGAGGAATGTCACAACTATAAACGGCAGTAATGCCAGCAAGTATATCCTGTTTTTGTTTTTTTTCATACGATCATTCCCATTCCGTCGTTGTGCATCGACTTACAAATCAGGGATATGGCACGGTCTATCCGAATCCCCGTTTTCAGAAGCCGGGAAGCGGAAACTGCTTCCCCTTCCCGGCCGTTTCATTGAATACAATGGGCTGCCTGCAAAGCTGGCGTGCGATTGCTGGAGGCAATGGGCCGCTTGCCGGCGATTGTCCCGTTACTGGCTCATCAGCGGGATGATCTCTTCCTGCCAGGTCTGGGCGATCTTCTCACAAACCTCGGCGTATTTGGCGGGATCGGTCACCGGCACGGAATTCTTGGTCTGCTCCTGGGGAATGGTCTTGTCCTGAATCTCCTGGGGAACCACAAAATCCGTTCTGGTGGGGATTGCGCCCGCGATGGCTAAGTTGGTCTGTCCCTTGTCGCTGAAGATATACTCTCTTGCAAGAGCCGCGGCGTAGGGATGAGGCGCGTATTTGTTGATGATGGAAGCGTATCCGCTCATGATGGAACCGTCGGAGGGCACGCACACGTCAAATTTGTAGTTGGGGGTCTGATCCCGGTAGGTCAGCGCGTTGTAGCTCCAGGTTACGCCCACTTCCACTTCGCCTGCCTGGATTCTCTGTAACAGAATGTCGCCCTGGTCGATCCGTCCGGCTTTTGCCATTTCTTTCCAGAACTCAAAGGCGGGATCCAGATTGTCCATATCGCCGCCGAAGGCATAGGCTGTGGCCAGCACGTTGCCCTGTCCGGTGGCTCCGGTCACCACGTCGCCGATGGTCAGCTTGTAGTCGCCCTTTCTCACATCGTCCCAGCTCTTGGGCGGGTTGGACACCAGGTCCGTGTTGGTGATAAACGTAGTTGCGCCGGTGTAGGCGATCATCCAGTGGCCGTCGGGATCCTTTGCCCAATCCGGCACGCTGTCCCAGTAGCTGGTCTTGTAGGACTGGGTGACACCCTTCTCCTTGGCCTCGGGGCCGAACTTGTGGCCCACGTCGCCGATGTCCTTGGTGGGCGCGTTCTTCTCCGCCTCGAACATGGCGATCTCCTCGCCGGAGCTCATATCCGTGTCGTTGTGCTCGATGCCGTACTCAGCCTCGATGCCGTCCCAGGTCCCCTGCCAGTTGGCCCAGGAGCCGGGCATTCCAACGGACTCCAGCTTGCCCTCTTTCTTGGCTTCCTCGATAATCTTATCAAGGGACGCAGCGTTCAAATCCACCGCTTCCGCCTTCTTGCTTCCTCCGCAGGCTGCCAGCTGCAATGCGATTGCCGCACACAGTGAGATTCCAACTGCCTTCTTTAAGCTTTTTTTCATAGACTTCCTCTCCTTTCATTGAGCGCCCTGCGGTACCGGTCCGGGCCTTCACCCGTTCTGTCCCGCAGAAGCTTGTTCCGTTTGCAGAAACTCTGCAAATTCCACTATTCCCTCTCCGGTCACACTGGAGACAAGAAACACCTTTTGGACCCCCGCCAACTCCAACAGCTCTCTGGCCCGGGCCTTTGACGCCTCGTCCGGCGCGAGATCGGTCTTTGTGACAACTCCCACGGCCGGCGCGCCGAACATGGACGCCTGGCCGGGCGAGAAGCTGCACTCCCCGTCCACACAGCTCTGGAGAAATACGATCAAATCCGCATCCACCGCGGTGACCGTAAGTCCCCGCATCAGCCTTCTGTTTTCCGCATATTCTCCCGGCGTGTCGATGGCCTGCCCGATGATCTCCACCGTCTGCGTCTTTTTATACACCAGCGGGTCCCCCACCAGTCTCTGGCAGAGCGTGGTTTTCCCACAGGACACGCGTCCAATCATGATTACCCGTTTCATCATTCCTCACGATCTTGTGATCTCAGTGGGCGTAAATTTAAGGGTGTGTTCCAGAACATCCAGAACCGCTTTCAGCGAAGCTTCCACGCTGGCCACGTCCCCGCAGATCACCAGGGACCCTGAAAACCGGTCCACGAACACCAGGCTGACCTCCGCCGCCTTGACGGCCACGTCCGCGCCGATGATCGCCGCCTCGCTGGGCGTGATGGTGAGAATCCCCAACGCCCCTCTGACGTCCCCCACAACTCCCAGCTTCTTGTAGATATCACCGTCCGGGTTGGCGATCAGATGCGCCATGGTCACCTGCTTGCCGGGAACAAATTCCTGTATAATCCGCTGTTTATTCTGAAATTCCATCCGGTTGCCCTCACATTAAACTCTCAAAAATAGCCCTCCTGGGGTTGGGGATCACAACGCTTGACACCACGATCCCATCCTCGGCCGCCCTGGCAAGCCCGGCCTCCACCGCTGTTTCCACCGAGGCCACTTCCCCGGTCAACACCACAAAGGATTTGCCGCCGATTCCGGTTCCCAGGCGCACGTCCATCAGATCCACCTCGGCCGCCTTCACAGCGGCGTCCGCCCCATATACCGCAGCGGTGATGGTAAAATACTCCATCACGCCCAGGGCGTTCACGTCCACCGGCTCCACCGACATGTTGATGGCCTTTATCACCTGCGGGTGCACCCGGGGAATCACCACCGAATCCACCACAAAATGGCCGCCGGTTTGTTTTCCGGCCTCCAGAGACGACGTCACCGCCGCCACCTCCCCGGAGAAGAGCACCGTGTATTTGCCAGGACAGCCTGCTTTGGCGTACAGCAGGCGGGTATCCGCGGTCTTTAAAATCCGGTCCGCGGCTTCAATCCCCCTGGCAATGCTGTTCAGTTCCAAAAATCCTATGGCTTCCAAGGCCATCACCCCCTCGCCTCAATCACAATATAGTCCGTCACCTTTGTCACCACACCGCCGATACCGGCGTGTATATCAGCCCCCAGCTTTCCCTCCGGGCAGCGGGCGATCAGCTGGCCCTCCCGGACCCGGTCCCCCTCCTGGACCACCGGCTGCGCCGGCGCTCCCATGTTCTGCCGCAGGGAAATCCGCACCGTGGAAGGCGCGGCTTCCGCCAGAGTGTCAATTTCAAAGTCGTAATAGTCCAGCACCCCGGACCTGGCCGCCGCCCGTTTGGTAGGCAGCTTCCGGTTTCTCCGCTCAGGATCGGCTTCCCAGAGGGCCTCACGACGCTCATAGGGGATACCGGCCTTTCTCATCTCGTCCCGGATCAACGCGTTGATCCTGCGGGGCGTCAGCCCCATGGGGCAGGCGTACTGTTCGCAGACCCCGCACTGGCAGCAGATGGCCGCCTGGCGCACCACTGGATCGTCCAGCAGCGACGGGATATCGCCGCCCGCCGCGAACCGCCGCATGATCTTGTGGGGTTCTAGGGGGTGGCCCAGCAGATTCCTGGGGCAGAGCTGGGTGCAGTAGCTGCACTGGATGCAGGCCGCCGAGGCCAGACGTTTCATCCGCCCCACCGGCGTTTTCGACAGGACGCTCAGATAATGGTCCTCGTCCAGCACGATGATGCCCGAGGTGGTCTTGGTCACCGCCGCCTCCCTGGCCTCCTCGTAGCCCATGACCTTTCCCATCATAGGGCCGCCGTCTATAACGCAGTAGCGCTCCTCCTTGCTTCCTCCGGCCAGCCGGATGCACTCCTCAAAAGACGTTCCCACCGGCGCTCTCACGATGGTGGGGCGCTTGACCTCACCGGTCACGGTGATGTATTTCTTCGTCAGGGGAATCCCATCCATGGCGTCGCTGATGGCGTTCATGGTTGCCAGGTTGGACACCACCGCCCCCACGTCCAGGGGGATTCCGGCGGGCGGAACCACCCGCTCCGTCACCTCGTACACCAGAACCTGCTCGTCTCCGGCGGGGTAAAAGCTGTCCAGAGGGAAAAGTTCGATGGGGACGGTTCCTGGCACTGAGGCGCCGCCGCTCTCCGGGTAGTTCCCAGCCGCCGGGCCTCTCCCAGCCGCCAGGCCGCCACTCTCCGGGCCTTCCCCCACCAGCGCCTCCTCCAGGGCCTTCCATTCCTCCGTGTACACGCGCTTCAGCGCGATCACGCAGTGCTTTGCCCCCACCATCCGGGCCACAGCCCCGGCCGCACGGACCACCCGTCCGGCATTGTGGCGCATCAGGTAGCGGTCGGTCCGCAGAAGCGGCTCGCACTCGGCCCCGTTGACGATCAGCCACTCCACCCGGCAATCCAGTTTTTTACCGGTCGGAAACCCGGCGCCTCCCAGGCCTACAACCCCGGCCCGGACAATCTGCTCCAACAATTCCATCCCGCTGCGCCCCCTTTTCGTTTACCATTTCTTTTCCCGTTCCGTCTCCACCGTGTCGATAATACCCACGATGGCCGCATCGATGGGAAGGCTGTCGCTTCCGGCCGCCCGGCGGGCGGTGCTTCCGCTGACCACGATCACGTCCTCGCCGATTCCGGCTCCCACCAGATCTGCGGCCACCAGCTCTTCCTCCGTTACAATCCCGTCCCTGCAGGCTCTCAGCACCATCAGCTTCATGCCTTCCAGCGACGATTCCTTCTTAGTCGCCCAGATATGGCCCACAACCCTGCAAATCTGCATGTCTACCAGCCTCCTCCCAAACGCCGCCCGGCGTCCTCATTACACAAATACCAGATTCCGCCCCGCGTGAAGGAATATATCCTTCGCCGACGGCGTGATAACCGTGCCCTTTCGCACCGCGATGTCGCCCTCGCCGGTTTCCACCAGCTTGCGCGCCAGCGCCTCCGTGATCACGCCGCTCGGCAGGTCGGCCCCGGGCGCCGCGTGTTTCTCATACTTGTCGATCACCGTGGTTCCCTGCACCAGCTTGATTCCGTAGCTCTGCAGCGTTCTCACGTAACCCTCCAGCAGCTGGTAGAAAGCCCGGCTGCCCCTCCCCGCGTGCTTGCGGTGGGTCAGGGCCACGTCGTACAGAAAAATCTCCGTCCCGTGCAAAAGTCCCTCGATCACCGCGCAGGCCGCCGCATCCGAATCCCTGCCCAGGGCAATGTCCGCCAGCTCCATCCTGGTGATCCCGGTGATAAAAATTTTCTCGTAAGGGGTGATATCCCCCTTATAGGTATCCAGACTCCTCAACTGATACTGCCGTCTCACGGCCGGGGGCAGCTTATCCGCCTCGCCGATCACCAGCGCGTCGGGGCAGCAGCTTTTATCTTCCGGCTCTTCCTCGTCCATTCCCAGCATTTTCATCACTTCCCTGGTAATGAACTCAACCATCTGTTCTTTGGTCAAATCCGCCATCCGCTCCCCTCCTCTCTACGGAACGATGGTGCCTCTGGAATTTTTTCCCAGGCAGCACGCATTCGCCTCGTCAAAATCGATGTGCATGGCCAGCGCAAACCGGTCACTGACCCGGACGATCACATGCTCGAACACGACCGTCCGATCTCCTTCCACCCGGACCTTCACCTCCTGCCGGTCCGTCACGCCAAACCGCGCGGCGTCCTCCGGTCTCATGTGGATATGGGCCCTGGCCGCGATCACGCAGCCCTTGACCCACATCGCCCCCTGCAGTCCGATCAGGCAAATATCTCCGGCTCCGTTTAAGTTTCCCGACAGGTTCACCGGCGCTTTGATTCCGAGCCTGCGCAGGTCGGTCAGGGACATTTCCACCTGAACCGCGCTCCGCTCGGGGCCCAGCACCGCCACGCGGCCCAGTTCCCCTTTGGCGGTGGCCAGCCTCAGCCTCTGCCCGCTCAAAAATTCACCCGGCTGGGACAGCTGCCGATCGCAGGTCAGCTCCGTCCCCGCCCCAAACAGCGTCTCCACCGCCTCCCTGGTCAAATGGACGTGGTTGGCCGACGCCTCCACCGGAAAGGACAAGTCCCCGCTTCCGGTCAGATTATCCTGGTACTGCTCTACAACTCTGCGGATCACCGCCTCCAACTCCTGCCGGTTCATAGTCCGCCTCCCCGCTGCTTTGCCACCTGGCGGCAGAACAGGATATAGGCTGCGCTGCTCAGGCGGTTCATCTCCTCAATGATGTCGGGACGCTCCCCTGGAAATGCCGCCACGGCCCCAAGCTCCGCCTCCCGTATCCGGGTGCGCAGGGTGTTTAACATCAGCGCCATCCTTCCCATCCGGTAGTCCGGAATGGGATGGTCGATCCCAATCTCCTCTTTTACATGATGCGAAACATAGCGCAGCCGGTCGTGGTCGTACCCGAACAGCGGCTTTTGCGCCAGCGGTTCATCCCGCACCTCCGCGCCCAGAACGTCCCGCACACGGTCCAGGAGTTCGCCAAGGCAGCCGCACAGCTCTGCATTTCCCTGCTCGCAAGCCTGCGCCTGGCACTCCAGGATATGGGCTTCCAGACTGTCTAACTGTCCTCTGAAGGCGATTCTGGGATCGGTCTTTTTCACCAGCCGGTTTCCCCGCAGATGGGTCATGTCCTCGGGCTTCTCCCGGTATCCCTTTCCCGTCACCGCGTCCACATAGGTGTAGGAGCCGTTTTCTCTGATCTCCGTCCGGCTCATGGACCGGCCGGGGCCCGTCTGGGCTGTTTTCAGCTCGATTCCCCGCTTTTTCAGGTATTCCCTGGCTGTGGGCGTGACTACGGTGTCCTTTGAAACGGTGTAGCTCCGGGTTCCCGCCGGGATCAGCTCCGAGCGCAGAACCGCTTCCGTCAGAATCTTCTGCACGCGCTACGCCTCCCTTCTGAAATGCAGCCTCGTCTTACCGGTCGCTGCTCTGCAGTGTGGGAAGAATAAACTCCACCTCCGGATGGGGACGCGGAATCACGTGCACGGACACCAGCTCGCCGACCTTAGCCGCCGCGGCCGCCCCTGCGTCCGTGGCCGCCTTCACGGCGCCTACGTCTCCGCGTACCATAACGGTCACCAGACCGCCTCCCACATGTACCTTGCCGATCAGCGACACGTTCGCCGCTTTAACCATGGCATCCGCCGCCTCAATCGAGCCCACCAGTCCTTTCGTCTCCACCATTCCCAATGCCAATAATGTCTCAGCCATATTCGTTATCCTCCATTACACTTTTTATTTTGTTGCCATTAATCTGGCTATTACCTGCTTTGTGATCTGCTCCACCGCCTCGCGGGTAAGTTCGCCGGTGGAAACGCTGCTGTTCTGATCCGCCCGGCTTACGCTTGCCGCGCTGCCATGCTGGTCCGCCCAGCTCCCGCCCGACGCTCCGCCATGTCGGTCCGCCCAGCTTCCGCCCGACGCGCTGCCATGCTGATCCGCCCAGCTCCCGCCCGACGCCCCGCCATACCCGGCCGCCCGGCCGTTCGGCCCGGCTCCCGCCGCCGGAGCGTTTCCGTCTCTCAGTTCCTCCAATTCCCGCACGCCCCATGCCACCCGCCGGATATTGATCAGGTTCATGGGTGTAATATTATCGCTGGTAGAGCTTCCGCCCACGGAGCCGCAGCCCAGGGTCAGGGCCGGAGCCAGATTCGTGGTGGCGCCCACTCCGCCCAGCGCGCCCGGGGTATTGACCAGAAGCCGGGACACCGGCTTTTTCAGTGCAAACTCCCGGATTACCTCCTGGTTTTTGCTGTGGATGGTCATGGTGTGCCCCGCCCCCTCGTTCTGGAGGATGGCGATGCACCGGTCGCACGCCTGCTCCCAGCCCGGCTCCACATAAAACGCCAGAATGGGACAGAGCTTTTCTCTGGAGTAGGAATTTTTCTTCCCCACCTCCGTCTGCCGGGACAATAGCACCCTGGTTCCCGCGGGGATGCGGATGCCCGCCATATCTGCGATGGCCTGTGCCGATTTCCCCACAATCCTGGGATTCATGGTCCCGTTGGCCCGCAGCATAAAGCCGCCCACCTGTTCGGACTGCTCCGGCGTCATAAAATAACCGCCCTGCCGCTCCAGCTCCTGAACCACCGCCTCCTCGATACACCGCTCCGTCACAACGGACTGCTCGGAGGCGCAGATCGTACCATTGTCAAAGGTCTTGGAGTCGAAAATCCGCTTCACCGCCAGCGGAATATCCGCCGTCCGCTCGATAAAGGCCGGTCCGTTTCCCGGTCCCACGCCGATGGCCGGATTCCCCGAGGAATACGCCGCCCGCACCATGGCCTCCCCGCCGGTGGCCAGGATCACTCCGATGGAACGGTTTTTCAGCAGCTCGTTTGTGGCCTCCATGGTGGTCAGGCGGATACAGCCCACCATTCCCTCCGGCGCCCCCGCCTCCCTGGCGGCCCTTTTGATGATCTCCACCGTCTCCAAAATGCATTTCTTCGCATTGGGATGGGGGCTGATCACAATGGAATTGCCCGCCTTGACGGATATAATCGTCTTGTACATCACCGTGGAGGTGGGATTTGTGGAGGGAATCAGCGCCGCGACGATCCCCACGGGAACCCCGATCTCCATCAGTCCCTTGTCCCGGTCCTCCCGGATAATCCCCACCGCGGTCATGTCCCGCACGCTCTCCCAGGTGATGGCGCTTCCCAGCTGGTTCTTCAGCACCTTATCCTGCCACACCCCAAAGCCGGTTTCCTCCACCGCCAGTTTGGCCAGCCGCTCCGACTGGGCGGCGCAGGCCCCGGCAATGGCCCGGCAGATATCGTCCAGCTTTTTCTGCGGAAACTCCCTCAGCTTAACCTGAGCCTCCTTTGCCTGCCGGATCAAATCCCTGACCTCCTGGATTGATTCCAGATCTCTGTCCAAATAATCACTCCCCTCTCACCTCAGAACGAAACCGGATCAGACGCCACTTTGCACACGGCCCGGCCGAACGCCTCGCAGGCCCTCCGGCAGGAAGCCTGCGTTCCGGTCAGAAGCCCTCCGCCAAAGTTGGTCTCCGTGGGCGGACCGTAGAATACCTTCATCTCCACCCTGGCCTCCTTCAGCGCCGCGTCCAATCCCATCACCGCCTCCACCGGCGGCGCGATCAGATAGGCGATCGGCCTCCCGGCTTCGATTCCCGCCATCTTTGACAGGTAGGTGCCCGACTGTGAAATGCAGTGGGCGAAATAACACACGCTGTCGTCCTTTGCGGCGCTGTAGAAAAACGCCTGATTCTTTATGTAATCCAATGCCGCCTCCAGCCCGCTTTTCACCTGGGCCGGATCCGGCGCCGACAAAATCCCGATAAACTCCCCCGCCAGCCGCGTGGACGCATTGGTAGAACCCGCGTACATGCTGGTGGCGTAGGCTACAATCACATCCGCCTTCTTAGTGGCCTCGTCCAGCGCCGCGTAGGACACGTCGTCGCAGTCCGTGGTCAGGATTCCCAGGCTCCGGTGGCCCGGAAATACCTCCAGCTTCTTAAGCAGCTCCGGCTCCGCGTTGGGTATGATCTGCGCGCTGAGCACATTTGTGCGAATGGCATCTCCCGTCATCCAGGCCCCTCCTTTCCGCGGCGGTCAGTGCTTTAAATCCACCCCGCTGGCCTTTTCCTTCAGTATGGTTTCAATCAGCTCCGCCACGTAGGCTCCCGCCTCCACCGCGCTGGTGCCTCCGCTGTAGATGTTGGAGACCACCGTCCGTCTGGCTTCCGGCTGCCCTACAACGGCCTGATAACAGATGTAAGCGCTCATACTCTCCGCCGTCCCCAGCCCGGGCCGTTCCCCGATCAGGATACAGACCACTTTGGGGTGCAGCAACTCCGAGACGGCATCCTCCACCGCAACCCGGCCGAACTTGACAAATATGGCCGGTCCGGTGCTGATGCCCCGCATGCTCAACCCGTCCTCAATCACGGGGAGAATATTTTCCAGGTTCGCCTCAATAGCTTTGGAGGAAAGTCCGTCCGAAGCGATCAGCTGCACATCCACGCCCGCCTTGCAGGCTGAGACAAGCTTCTGCTGCGCCTCCTGGTCCAGCTTCCGCCCCAGGTCCGGCCTGGTAATGTGCTCGTTGCGGTCCCTGCACATGGACTGTACGGACACCAGCTTCAACCGGTCAATCAGCCCCTCGTCCACATCGGAAAACACCGAATCCCTGGCCAGCGCATGGTCGGCCCGCAGCGTCAGCCACGTCCTGGTGCGCTCCCTTGGCCCCGCCTTTCCCACGCCGATGCGGGCGGTGGTCTTTCCCATCATGCGGGTCAGCGCCTCCGGGTCCATGGGGTGGTCCAGGGTTGGTTTGGCTTTCTCTTCCTGGGAGGTAATGTCATGCAGATCGTTGTCCGGGCGCGCCGCAGGGGGCATTCCGTCTTCCCGCGCCGCGAACCGGCCTGGCTGCTCCCGGTCCCCGGCCTGTCGCCCGAGCCGGCCGTCCGCACCTGATCCCATCCCAATCTCCCGCAGCACCTCTTCCACGATGCTGGCAATCATTTTCTCATCCAATTTTATCCACGCCCCTTTCGGTTCAGAAACAGGGTGGGATCGCCGGCGCGTTCCGTCAGCTTTCCATTTTCACTGATCCCCATCTTCTCCAGCCACAGGTCGAACTCCCGGATGGGCCGCAGCCCTAAAATCTCCCGGATCGCAGCCGAGTCGTGGTAGGCGTTGGTCTGGTAGTTCAACATCACGTCGTCGCTGGTGGGAACCCCCAGTATGTAGTTCACCCCCGCCGATCCCAAAAGCAGGGCCAGATTTTCAATATCGTTCTGCTCCGCCAGCATGTGGTTGGTGTAGCAGCAGTCGCAGCCCATTGGCACCCCTGTGAGTTTCCCCATAAAATGGTCCTCCAGACCGGCCCGTATCACCTGGCGGCTGTCGTAAAGGTACTCCGGCCCGATAAAGCCCACCACCGTGTTCACCATAAAAGGCTTGAACTCCCTGGCGTAGGCGTAGCACCTGGCCTCCATGGTCACCTGGTCCGCTCCGTAGTGAGCGTCCGAGGACAGCTCCGAACCCTGCCCCGTCTCAAAATACAGCACGTTCGGTCCGGTTCCCGTACCCCTTCGTTTCAGCAGCTCCTTTGCCTCTAAAACCGTCTGGGTGTTAAACCCGAAGGCCGCGTTCCCTTTCTCGCTGCCCGCGATGGATTGGAATATCATATCCGCGGGCGCACCATTTTTCACCGCCTCGATCTGAGTGGTGATATGTCCCAGCACGCAGATTTGAGTGGGAATCTCAAACTGGTGCTTGATCTCGTCGAACCGTTTCAAAACCTCGGTCAGGCTGGACACCGTGTCGTTCACCGGATTCAGGCCGATCAGCGCATCTCCGCAGCCGTAACTCAATCCCTCGAACAGGGAGGCCGTGATACCCTCCACATTGTCCGTGGTGTGGTTCGGCTGAAGCCTGGTAGCCAGGGTCCCCCTCAGGCCGATGGTGGTATTGCAGTGGGCCGGCACCCGGATCTTGGAGGCCGCGTAGACCAGGTCCAGATTGCCCATCAACTTCGCCACCGCCGCCACCATCTCCGCGGTCAGCGCCTTGGATATCCGCCGGATATCCTCCTCCGTGGTCTTGTAGTCCAGAATCCACTCCCGCAGCTCCGCTACCGTCCAGCCCCGTATCTCCCGGTAAATGGTCTCGTTGATGCTGTCCTGGTTGAGCCGGGTCACCTCGTCCTCCTCGTAGGGGACCACCGGGTTCTCCCTGAGCTCACAAAGCAGCATATCCGCCAGCACCTCCTTGGCCGCGATCCGTTCGATGGCGGAGGAAGCCGCCACCCCGGCCAGCACGTCCCCGGATTTCTCCTCATTGGCCTTGGCCAGCACTTCTTTTATGGACTGGAAGGTAAATACCTGCCCCGCGAGCATCGTCCGATAACTCATATACGCAACTCCCTCCTCTCGTTTCCCACTCCGGCCGCCGTCCGGTTTAACTAGCCGAACACCAGCGTCTTTACCACCACCGGAACCACCAGGCCTCCCATGAGAGGCCGTCCCATGTCCACGTAATCATTGTCGCCCACCCGGATGGAATCCAGGGCCACCACCTCCCGGCTCCCGTGTCCGGCGTGGTACGCCGCCTGCCCCAGGGCCTTGGCCATGTCGCACTCCACGATAATGAGAAGGGGCGTCTCCGGCCGGTAAACCGCGTCTGCGGCCCTAACCAGCACTTCCGCCAGCCGCTTTAGCTCCGCATAACCCGGATTTGGCCTGCCCTTCATAGCCAGCACCAGCTGCTCCGAGTCGTTCTGCCGCCCGGCCCAGCGCATGCGCTCCTCCAGGACCTCGGACCTCCCCGCAAAGCAGGCGTCCTGCTCCTCCCCGGACAAACGCAGTACCGGGACATTTTTCATGGGAAACAAATTCTTCGTATAGGTAATGGTACTGCCGGAAATCGTCGTCGTGTAGGTTCCGGCCCCCACCACCGTAGCATGTATCGTCTCGTCCGGCCTGACCAGCCGTCCGCCTCCTGCAAGCCTGCCGTCCTTTACCACCGCGCCCAGAAGCATCCCGATATCCCCGTACCGGAACAGCTCCCCCGGATCCCCGTAAATGGCGTCGGCCACGCCGCCTGAGAAAAAATAAGCGTCCACCGGCGCTGCCGCGGAGAAAACGCTGCTGCCGGGCGTCTGTACCTCTCTTAAGATCCCCTCCTGAGGCCGGAGCCCAAAGGCCTGCTCCAGCACCTCGTTCAAAGCCCCGCAGATCCGCTCCAGCGCCTCCGTGGACGTCCTCTCCCCCTCTGCGATGGAGATTCCCTTCCAGCGCGCGATCCGTCTCACACTCTCGCTCACATAATCCACATATAAATCCCGCGAAACCCGGATCAGCCTTCCTCCGATATCCAGACAGCCCGCGCAGACCGTCTCGCCCCGGTCAAAGACAACCAGATTGGAAGTCCCCCCGCCGATATCGATGTTGGCCGCCACACAGGAGTGATCCTCCGAATACTGACGGGCCCCGCTGCCCTTTCCCGCAATGATGGATTCCAGGTCCGGCCCCGCGGTGGAGACCACAAAATCCCCGGCGAAGCCGGAAAGGCGTTCCAGCACCAGGGCCGCGTTGTCCTTCCTGGCGGTCTCCCCGGTGATGATCACCGCGCCGGTCCGGGTGTCCCTGGGCGTGAAACCGGCCCGTTTAAACTCGCCCTCCACCAGAAGGGCTACCGCGTCGGCGTCGATCATGGTCCTGGTCTTTAGGGGCGTGGAATGCACCTCCCCCTTGTAGATCACCTGTTTGTCCACAATCCGTATCTGGGGCACACTGAAATATCCCGAGGTGTTCTCAATGGACAGGCGGCTGAAAATCACCTGAGTCGTGGAGGTGCCTATGTCGATTCCAATACTCAGCAGCTCATCCGCCATCCCTGTCTCCCCCCTCCATCATTCTATTACTAAAAAAAGAGACTTCCGTTAAAAGGCAGACTAACTCCCAGAAGTCTACGCTTTTGCCATCATCTCTCATTCTCTGCAGCGAAAGTTGTATCATTTGTTTAATTTTAACATTTAAATCTGTATAAATCAATATTTATTATAATGTTTTTTAAAAATCCAGATACTTTCTCAAATATTGTTAAATATTTTTCTTAATATTTGTCACAAAATCGTTTACAAATTGTCATTTTAGCCAACATTGTGGCATATGCGGCAGAATCCATCTTTGCTTTCCCGGACGGCAAACAGCGCCGGACGCTGCGTTTCCCGGGTTTTTTACCCCCCGGATCCACCGCAGCATCAGGCGCTGTTTCTGATAATTATATAACACACTTTTTCACAAAAATACCGGAACTTACGGCCAGTTCATAAACAGCGCGTTGCTCCAGGCGGTGCGGCCGTACACATCGGAGCACTCAATCCGCACATACGTCTCATTGCCCTTCAACTCCACCTCCGCGTATTCCAGGCCGTCCTCCAGCGTCTTGCACATCACGGTGAGTCCGGCGTTTACCGGGCCTCCGGCGATGAAATTAACACGGTACACCGGGCTGCATTTAACCCAGACACGGCGTCCGTCCACGCCCCAGTCGTAAATCATCGGTCCCGACGAGGCGTAAAATTCTCCCTCCATCAGCGCGCGGGTGATCAGCTCGTGGGTCAGCGCAGGGGCCTTGACCATGATAAAGCCGCCGCAGGCGTCGTCGAATTCGCCGCTGTTGTGATTGTCGTCCGCCGCGAAACCGTAGAGCTGCCTGCCTTTTCGCAAAATAGCGTCCCAATAGGTGGTGTCAAAGCCGGTGCCGCTCTCATTTACCGTATTGTAATTAAAAATTTCCAGGCCCAGAAGACCGTCGGTATCCGCAAAATCCTCCTCGCGCACCCGCGACCAGATGGGGTGGTTGTAGATGGTCAGACAGCCTCTGGATCTGAGATAATCGCTCATCTCCTGAGCCACCGCGGCCCCGTCCCATTCCCCGTAAAACATTCTCGGCGGCACCACTTCCCCGTGGCTCATGAGCGGCAGAACCGCCTGTTTTTGCACGCTCTCCGGCCCCAGAATGCCATGGACGTGATGCACCTTAAGGCGCTGGGTCAACGTATCGTCCTTCCACAGAACGGCCGAGGCTTCCACCGCCGGAATGATGATAAAATCTTCCCGGTTCAGCTGTTCCCTGTAGTCCGAATACACATCATGATCGCTGATTCCCAGAAAGCTGTAACCGTGTTCCACAAACAGCTCCACCGCCTCCCGGGGCGTCAGGCAGCCGTCGGAATCCACCGTATGACTGTGGAGATTTCCCTTGTACCAGTTTCCCTCTTCTTTAAACCCGCCGTCTTTTCTCATAGCGCTCCCCTCATCGCTGCCCGCACAGGCAGATGTGTTTTTTAATGATAGCTATATTATACAAGGTATCTTCCTATTTGTATAGATTCGGATTATGCGGCTTCTTTATGGTTACTGTCCACAGCTAATATCCCGCGAGGGGTTTTTGCCGTTTCTGTGCATCGCGAAGCGTGTTACTGGGAACGGAGTGTACAGTAACTCTTTATAAGATACAAATGCTGGTAACACGAAATATCCCTTGTGCTTTTCTCCTTATGCGATATAATTACTTGTAACGAAACTGTTAAAAACGTCAATTTCAGGAGGAATCTATGAATAAGAAAAAACAACTGCTGCTCAATCTGGCCCTGACGGTTTTCTTCGTCGCGGCTGTGATTGTGCGGGGACCCAACTTAAACCCCCTGTACTCGGACGGTGCGTTTTCCTGGTGCTTTGCCATCAGCTGCTATGTAGTGCTGAACTTTTTTATCTGTCTTGGAAGCCTGCGGATCACCACCAACGAGTACAACCGCATGCAATTCTCCATCGACAGCAGCGTCAAGAGCGTCAAGAAAGGCTTTGTGCTGCTTGCCATCCTCTGGGTGGCTTACTTCGCGGTCACCATGCTGTCCATCCCGCTGTTCAACTACAAGGCTTACCGCGATCAGCTGGGCACGCCCCAGGTGTCGGAGTTCAACGAGACCGTGCAGCCGCTGGCTCTGAACCAGCTGCCCATCGTGGATAAAGACCTGGCCCGGGAACTGGCCGACAAGAAGGTGGGCGAGAACCCCGGCCTGGGAAGCCAGGTAGTCCTTGGCACCCCCGTGATCCAGAAGGTGAACGACAAGCTGGTGTGGGTGGTTCCCTTAGAGCATTCCGGCTTCTTCAAATGGCTGAAAAATATAGACGGCTCCGCCGGGTACATCGTGGTGGCGGCCAACGACGTCAGCGACGTCACCCTGGTCACGGATCACAAGATCAAGTACCAGGCAAACGCCTACATCCTGGACGACTTGAACCGCCACGTGCGCCTGTTTGGCGGCGGTCTGTTCATGGGACTGACGGACTACTCCTTCGAGCTGGACGACGACGGCGTGCCCTACTGGGTGCTGACCACCTACAAAAACCGCTGGCTGTTCAATCTCCCGGAGGCGGACGGCGTGCTGATCGTCAACGCCACCACCGGCGAGACCAACCGCTACACCATTGACACCATACCGGAATGGGTGGACCGGGTGCAGCCGGAGTCCTTCGTGATGCAGCAGATCAACAACCAGGGCCAGTACGTGCACGGAATCTTCAACTTCTCCAACCAGGATAAGTTCCGGCCAAGCCGCGGCGACATTATCATCTACAACGGTGCGCGGTGCTATCTGTTCACCGGCCTGACAAGCGTCGGCTCCGACGAGTCCGCCATCGGCTTTATCCTGGTGGATATGGTGACCAAGGAGTCCTTCCTCTACCAGATGAGCGGCGCCACCGAGGTGGCGGCCCAGAGCTCTGCAGAAGGTAAGGTCCAGCAGTTCGGTTACCGGGCCTCCTTCCCCATGATCATCAATCTGGACGGACAGCCCACCTACTTTATGACCCTGAAGGACAATGCCGGGCTGATCAAGCAGTACGCCTTCGTGTCCGTTGCCAACTATACCAACGTGGGCACCGGCGAGACCATCGACAGCGCCCTGCGGGACTTCCGCCAGATGCGCGGAAGCTCCGGCGGCATCCTGACCGGCCAGACGGCCAAGAGCATGAAGGGCACCGTGCTCAGGATCGCCTCGGAAAGCCTGGGGGACGGCGTCACCTACAAGATTATTTTGGAAGAAAAACCCAGTTTGCTGTTCACCGTGTCCTATGATCTGAGCAACGAACTGGCCGTAACCCAGCCCGGCGACCGGGTATCCATCGACTATATGACCAGCGACACCGGCATCTGCATCGCCACCGGGTTCGACAATCTTGCGTTTACGCAAAAGGCGGAGGACGGGGAATGATCCCCGGCAGCACCCGCTCACCACACCAATGAAAAACAGGAGGATTTATTCAAATGAAAACAGGTGCAAAAGTATGGCTCTGGATTATGCTCGTGGCTAACGTTATGGCCCTCGTCTCGTATCTCTTTTTGACGCTCACCGCCCCGGCATACCTTCTGTATGTCGTGGCCGAAGCCGGAATGATCACAGCGGTGTGTCTCATGCTCTTTTTCAGGCGCAGGCTGGGGTTCTACCTTTTCCTCTGCGTCGCGGCCGTGGCTCTGGTCATGAACATCATGTTCGGAGCGCCCATCGTCTCGTCCCTGATCGGGGCGGTGGTGGGACCGCTGATCACCTACCTGGTGCTGAAGGGGAGTTGGGAAGCGCTGTCATAATTAAAATACGCACGGCAGAACAGCCGGCCCCGGGGAGACAACTCCCCGGTGGCCGGCTGTTCTTTCCTCCGCCACAGACCGATTCGGTTCTGCGCGGCAGGTCTTTACCACTCCGCCATCGTTCCGTCATAATTTCTCCATTTGGGATTGGTCCAGTGCAATCCCTGGGCGGAGACTTCCCTCACCTTCTCCTCGTCGATCTCCAGTCCCAGTCCGGGAAGCGTGGGCACCTTCACAAAGCCGTTCTCATACTGGAACACATCCTTGTTCTTTACAAAATCCAGCAGATCAAAACCCTTGTTGTAGTGAATTCCCAGACTCTGCTCCTGGATAAACACGTTGGGCGAGCACACATCCACCTGCAGGGTGGCCGCCAGGGCGATGGGACCGTAGGGCGCGTGAGGCGCGGCCGCCATGTCAAAGGCCTCCGCCATGGAGATGATCTTTTTCATCTCCAGAATCCCGCCCACCATGGCCACATCCGGCTGAATGATATCCACCACTCCCTCGCGGAAAATATTCTTGTACTGCCAACGGCTCACCAGACGCTCGCCTGTGGCCAGGGGCGTGGAGCAAAGGGCCGCCACCTCCTTAAAATATTCCTCATTTTCCGGCAGCACCACTTCCTCCAGAAACATCAGCTTGTAGGGTTCCAGCGCGTGGGCCAGCACCTTGGCCATGGGCTTGTGCACCCGCCCGTGAAAGTCCACCGCAATACCGAATCCGTCCCCGCAGGCCGCCCGGATGGAGGCCACCCGGTCTGCCACCGCCTGAATCTTGTCATAGCTGTCGATATAGTGCAGCTCCTCGGTGGCATTCATTTTCACCGCGTCAAATCCCCTGTTCCTGCGGTCCATGGCCTGCTCCGCCACGTCCTCGGGCCGGTCTCCGCCGATCCAGGAATAGACCTTAATCCGATCCCTGGCCCGGCCGCCTAAAAGCTCATACACCGGCACTCCGAAGTATTTTCCCTTGATATCCCAAAGCGCCATCTCCATGCCGGAGACAATGGTTCCGTTGATGGGGCCGCCGCGGAAAAAGCTCTTGTACATTTCCTGCCACAGGCGCTCGATCTCAAATGGGTCTCTGCCGATCAGATACCCGCCCATTTCCCTGGCTCCGGCCACCACCGTCTCCGTCTTGGTTCCGGAGATCATCTCGCCCCAACCCTCCACGCCTTCATCCGTGGAGAGCTTCACAAAAATCCACCTGGGTTTTACCTCGTATACGGTTACATCTGTTATTTTCATCTGCACACTCCTTCAGCCTTACCCCATTAGAATACGTTTCCGATCAGACGGCCGATCAGGGACATGATATAGCTGATCAGATGGGTTCCGGCGTCCTCGGTGGATACCAGCTCCATTCCGCTGCCCATCTGGAAGCCGCCGGTGATGGCAAGCTGGGTATGGGCTCCCGCCATGGCGGTGGCGATCAGAAGAAGCATAACCGTAAAGATCACCGTGGACAAATAAGCCCGCACCAGGTTGCCTTTGCCGAAAGCTACCGGCCATGCCGCCAGCCACATGCCGATGTAAGCGATGTCGGACAGCGGAAGCAGGCGGTTGCCCGGAAGCGCCATTGCCAGAATAATGGTGGTTGGCACCATGAGAATACCGACCGCGATACAGGACGGGTTGGCAATGGTCAGGGCCGCGTCGATGCCGATGTGGAACTTGTTGCCCTCAAAACGTTTGTTGAGCACTTCCTTGACGCCGTCCGCAAAAGGCAGCAGGCCTTCCATCAGAATCTGCATCATCTTGGGGGTGATCACCATTGCGGTGGCGGTGGACATGGCCACAATCAGGCACTTATCGACCGGCTCGCCTGCCAGAATGGCAATCAGCAGTCCGATTACCGTGCCGACCGCCATGGGCTCGCCCAGCACGCCGAAGCGTTTCTGGATACTCTCCGGGTCCGCGTTCAGGCGGTTCAGACCGGGAATCCTGTCGTAAATCTTGTTTAACAGGCACGCCAGCGGCGCCCAGCAAATGCTGTTGCTGGTGGGGAAGGAAACGCCCGGCAGGCCGAATGCCTCCTCGCAGATGGGCTGCGTCCAGTCTGCCAGCTTAAAAGTGATCGCCGCGTCCAGAACACCGGCCACCATGGCCACCGGGATGCTGTTGCTGGCATACCACACCAGCGCCGCGGTGAAAATAAAATGGTTGTAGGACCAGAAATCCACCATCACGCAGTTGGTTGCCTTCACCGCCAGCATGATCACGTTCACCGCCAGTACCAGGAACACGATGACCGCCGCCATGGGGAAGGACCAGGTGGCGGCTGCTCTGGCCGGCCAGCCCACGTCCATGATGTCCGTGTGAAGTCCCCAGCGCTGCACCATCATCTGCACGGCAGGCGCCACCTGGGCAATGAAAAAGTTGATGGTCATGTTGACGCCGGCAAAGCCAACGCCGGTCATCAGGCAGGAGCGCAGCAAAACGCCCATTTTCTGCCTCAGGCACACGCCGATCACAAACATGATAATCGGCATCATACACATTGGCCCCAATCCGCTGATCCAGTTTAAACCGTCGATTACTACTTGCATTCTTATACCTCCTCATATACGCCGCGTTTCAAACGGCATCCCATCCCTCTCCTGACTGCCCGCTACTTTGTCAAAACTTCCTTGATCTGCCGCAGCGCCTGGTCCGCGCCGATGCCGGTAATAAAACAGGTCCCCTTCACAATGGGAACGCCGCCGGCAGCGCTCTCATTGAGCATACCGGTTGGCACAATCACGTCCGGATGCTCGGCTGCCACCCGGGCCGGCACCTCGGAAAATTTACACTGTACAAACTGTACGTCGATGTGCTCCTGGGCCATAAAATTCTTGATCTTGTTTAACGCCAGCGTCGACGTGATCATGGATGAACCGCAGCAAACTAAAATTTTTTTCATTTTCAAACCACCTTTCCCACTAATCGGATGATATCCTCTGCGGACTTTGCCCGCAGGATGCTCCCAAGCACGGCCTCGTCGCTGATGAATTCCATCAGCTTCTGAAGCACCTCCACCTGCTTTCCATTCCGGTCCAGCGCAATGTTGAAGATGATCTTCACCTTTGCATCCGCTTCCGGGTCGTCCACCCGCCTGAACTTCACGGCATTTTTCAGCACTGCCACCGCGATTCCGGACCGTTTCACATGTTCCGGCGACACGTGGGGAATCGCAATGTCACAGGCCGGAAGAGCCAGCCCCGTGGGGTACTCTGCCTCCCGCTCCAAAAGGGCGCTGTAAAATGTCTCCTTCACGTAGCCCTGTTCCATCAGCCGGGCGGATGTCTGTTTCAGCGCTTCCTCCTTGGTCCCGGCCTCAACTCCAAGCAGGACCAGATTTTCCGTTATCAAATCTGCAAGAACCATTCCCTCTATCCTCTCCCTTCCACGGGCGGCAGTCTCACCGCCGTTTCAAACGCCTCCACATCCGCCCGCAGACGGTCCGCGTCCCCACGGCTCACATCCCCGCGCCGGAACATGCCGGAGCCGATCCCCAGAAACGGACAGCCGTTCTTTATAAACTCCCGCGCGTTCTCTGCGTTCACGCCTCCCACCGCCATAAGCGGCAGCGATCCCAGCGGGCCTGCCAGCTGCCTGAAATAGGACGGCCCCACGGTAACCGCGGGAAATACCTTCACAATATCAGCTCCCCCTGTCAGCTGGGCGTATATCTCGCTGGGCGTAAACGCGGCCGGAACCGCAATCACCTTCCGCTCCCGGCAGTAGTCCAGCATCTCCCGGGTAAACATAACCGGCGACAACACGAAATCTGCTCCGGCGGCAACCACATCGTGAAGCTGTTCCATGGTGAGCACGGTTCCCGCCCCGATGCTGAGCGAATCGCCGAAGCGCTCCACCGCCTCGCTGATCATGGACAGGGCGCCCTCCGTGTTCATGGTGATCTCCACGCTGCGGATGCCGCTGTCTTTCAACACCTCCAAAATCAACCGCGTTTCCTGAGCCGTATAACCTCTGAGGATGCAGGTTATCTTTGAAAAATCCGCAACCGTCGTTCTCATCCCCTGAATCCCTCCTCTCTGCAAACAACCGCCGCAGGTAATGCCGGCAGCCCATTGCATTCAAATTAAAAATAGGCCTAGCGTTTTCCGCTATGCCTATTTTTAATGCAAGATCCATGCCAGGTTTCGGCAGATTTTGTCAGAAATTCAGGTATTTGAGGATTTCTTCCTTGCTCCGCGCCCCGCGGATATTGGAAATACGTTGTTTTTCCTCTGTCAGCTGAGAAAATTTTTCTGCATATTTTCTACAGCTATTGTCAAATGCGAAGAGGAAAACTAAATCTGCCACATTATCTTCCGACCACACAACCGGTTTGGCCAGTTTTGCCACGGCTATGGCAGGTTTTGTGACAAAGGCGCTGTCCCCATGGGGAACCGCAATCTTCTCCTGGGTCATACAGGTACTGCCCATCATCTCCCGCTTGTACACGCTGAGCAGAAAACCGTCGGTTACCGCCCCCGCCGTCTCCATGGAGGCGCAGAGCCCGTCGATAATCTCATTCTTTGTGATTGTGGGCTCCGGCTCAAAGAGAATCAATTCCGGCCGCACCACATCGATCAGGGACGTTTTCTGGCCCTGGTACTCGCTGATCAGCCCCATGAGAGCCAGAAGCCCCTGGCTGCTGAACACATACCCCATGGGATAAAAGGGGATACCCGGAACCTCGGGGTCCATAGTCCCGGTGATGGCCAGAATGTGGTACTCCCGCCGGATTCGGTCGATCTCTTCCCGCTGCCTCTGCGCGTTCAAAAGTCCGATCTCAAAGATGGCGATATCGTCGCTGGCGTTTAACACGCTGCTCTCCAGATAGCCCTTCAGCCTCCTGGCATTTCCCTCGCCGGTCAGGCACACCGTGATCAGCGCCGGTTTCAATCCCTCGCCGGTGCGAGCCGGCTCAGCAGGAAAGCCCTGGGACCACCGGATCGCCTGCGCCACCTCGTCCAGGCTGGCGTCCTCCAGGCTGGCCCTGCGCACCGCGTCCAATGCCATCAGCGTGTCCACCCTGGCGATGGAGCGGACGGGAATCCCGGTTTTCTCCATCACGGCGTCCCCGATCTCCGTCAGGGAGCCCATATCCACCAGCAGCAGAATCCCCTTCCCCTCATCCACCACCCCGGCCAGCTCGATCACCCGTTTTAAAGCCACCTGGTAGGACTCGGTCAGCCCCATGGCGACCCCCACTGCCAAATCCATATCCATCACAGCGTTTACCACCTCCGCCATGGACACCCCTACCTGCCCGTGGGTCAGAATGATCACGCGGATCCGTTTGGGCCTGGACTGGATTCTGGAGCGGAAGGTTTTCAGATACACGGTGATCCGCGCCGCCTCCTCCACCGGGATTGCAGCGTCCAGCTCTTTGGAAATCTGCGCCACCATCGCCAGGGCCACCTGGTATTCGCGGGAATTCTCCCGCCGGATCCGGGCGGTATCCGCACTGGCGGAATAGCTGCCCGCCTTTAGGTTGTTTAAGACCGCTTCCAGATGAATGGCCAGCAGGCTGTACAGGTCGTCCTGAAGGCGGGGAAACTCCCGCTTTGCAAGGTCAATCCCCCGTCTTGTGGCCTCGACCAGCCTGCGGTCCACCATATTCTCCACAAAAGTCTCCAGCGAGGTCTTGGACGGACAGTCCTGCCCCGGCTCAGGCAGATTTAAATAGCGGTTGATCCGGCTCTGAACCTGTTCCAGTACCTCCTCCTGCCCCATCTCCCGGCCGCCCAGCTCCTCAAAGGCCGTTTCAATGAGTTGATACAGGGATTCCGCCTCCGCGCAGTCCGCCGCCTCCATGCCCTCGTCCGAGCCGCCCTCCGGAGTGATGGTCAGGTCCCGGCCGAAACCCGGAATTCTGGCGCTCACGGCCCCGGAACTCCCGCGGCTGTCCTCCAATGCGCCTTTGAGCTGTTCGGCCTTGATGCGCACCTTTGGCCTGCCCATGGATACGCTGGCCAGAAACGCCTCCGCGCACAATACCTGTATGTCGCTCCTGAGCTGTCCCACGTTGCCGCCGCAGGGATAGGTCAGAAGAGCCGCCACCACCGGCCACTCCACCACCAGCTGACGCCGGATTTGACGGGCCTCCCGCCCGAGAAAGGTACGGATGATCACGTACCGCTCCTCAATGGGCCGCTCCTTTAAGCACGGCATGGAGATAATCATGGGAATTCTGCGCCGGAAAGTCAAAAGCAGCGAGCTCTCCGGGTTCTCCGTGGTCGCCGCGATCACTCTCACCTTCACCCTGCGGGGCGGCCCGGAGTCTCCCAGACGCCGGAACTCCCCCTTATCCAGCAGGTAAAACAGCAGCTCCTGCCCCTCGTTCGGCAGACGGTGAACCTCATCCAGAAACAGGATCCCACCATCCGCCTCTTCCACCAGCCCTCTCTTGTTCTCCTTGGCCCCGCTGAACGCGCCCTTCACATACCCGAACAGCTGGGAAATCAAAAGCTGGGGATTCTCAGCGTAATCGGCGCAGTTAAACACAACAAACGGCGCCCCGGCTTCCAGCACCTTCTTCTGCAGCGCAAAGCGGTACATGGTCTCCGCCAGAAAGGTTTTTCCGCTGCCCGAGGCGCCGATAATCAGGGTATTTAAACCACTGGGCGGATACAGCACCGCGGCCTTGGCCTGGTTGATCTGATTCTTCAGGCCCCCGTCGAACCCGATCACACCGCAGAACACGTCCTCCTCGCCGCCCTCCCGCGCACTCCTGCCGGGGGCGGACTTCCCGCGCTCAGAAGATTTCGCGCCGCTGGGTGCAGCTTCGCTTACAGGTGCGTCCCCGCTTCCAAACGGGCCCCTGATCCCAAGCGTGTCCCCGCCCCCGAGCGTGTCCCCGCTTCCCAACGCATCTCCACTCCTCTCCAGCGAAAGTTCCTCCCGCAGGCGCTTTACCAGATACCGCGAAACCTCGTACCCCATCTGATTGAGCGCCGCCGTCATGGCCCGCTCCGACAGCCCCGGCCTCGCGGCGGACAGCTGCCGGAACTCCGGAATCAAAGCCCGCCGCAGCCGTTCCCGTGAATCCGGAATACCGGCCTGCATTCTCAGTTCCATGATCCGTTCCCGGTGGACCTTCATCCGCCCGGCCAGTTCCTCATCCGTAAATGGGCGGCGCGGATTCTCCCCCTCAATCAACTCCAACAGTTTCTCTACCATGCCTCCACCCCCTGTCCGGCTTCCTGTCCCTCACCGATTCTTGAATACCGCAAAGATCCGGGCCGGATTTTCCACTGTCAAACGCCGGAAATCCTCCCCGGAAATATATTTCATCAGCTCCCCGCGCAAATCCGTAAGGATATACGCCAGCCCGGGTTTCCCGCCGTAAGCCGGCAGATACCCCTTCTTTCCCATGTCCCCGGACAGCGTTACCCGGCCTGCGAATCCGGCCCGCACCAGTTCGGTGATCATCTCCACCCGGAACTGATCCCGGTCCGCCAGCTCGCGCCCCACGTGATCCAGACAGATATTCGCTCCCAACTCGCAGATTTTCATCGCGTACTCAATATCCATCCGGCTGTCGATGTGGCACAGAAGCACCCGGGAGAGATCCACCCCCAGCGATTTCAGAATCTCCGCCTGCTCCAGCCCCATGGTTCCCTTGTCGCAGTGAGTGCTGATGGGAAGGCCAAGCTCCCGCTGCGCCCGGGCCGCCACCCGGATAGCCTTTTCCTCCAACCTTGTGACGGTCTCATAGCTGGTTCCGAATTTGATCACCCCAGGCCGGATATCCGTTCCGTCGATTCCCTCCAGCGCCTCGCGTTTTACCAGCTCAAACAGATCTTCCTCCGACCGGTCCCCAAACCAGGGCGGCATAAACTCCTCTTTGTGGAAACCGGTCGTGCAGATCACCTGAATCTGCGCCGCCCGTGCAATGGCCCTGTACCCCCTCACATCCCGTCCATAGTGAATGGGTGTCATCTCCACCAGCGTTCTCCCGCCTGCCTGGAAGAACACTCTGCTCTCCTGAGCTGACTTATCCCGGTCGTCCAGCGTGTAATCCCGGTATTTCGGGTCATCGCTCTGGGGCTTTACCAGCAAATGCTCGTGCACGTATGTGGTGCCCAGCTCCCGTTCTCCCACCGGACCGTCCACCGTCATCGCATAATATTGATCCATAATCCCCCTCCTCTTTTGCTGTTCCTGCCGTTGACATAAACCTGTAAAACTTAATAAACTTCATTTTACGAGTCTGAAACAGGATTGTCAAGAAAACCTTATCTCCCCTCCCGGTCCGGTCTGTTCCCTTTTCCCCTGTCCGCAGGCGTTAAAAATCCCCGGAACCGTTTTATGGCCAGCGCCATCATCCGGTTTCGGGGATCTCGTTTCCGGGAACCGCAGCTCATGCAGCGGTTCCCCTATTCTCTTTTAAAATCAATAAAACAACCGGTTCACCGCGCTGAAAATACCGCGGATGGACGCCCTCGTAATGTTGGAGCTGATGCCAACGCCGTAGGTCGTCTTGCCGGACACCTGGTCGATCAGGTGGATATAGGATGCAGCCTGGGCTCCGGAACCGGCGGCCAGGGCGTGCTCGTTGTAATCCATCACCTTGATCTGGATTCCAAGGGCATCCTCCATGCCTCTCTGGATCGCATCGATGGGGCCGTTTCCCACGCCCTCGAAGGTCTTCTCGATGCCGTGGTCGGTGTAGACCACCTTGGCCAGGGTTGCAAACTCGCCGTCTCCCGTCTCGGTGTCGGTAATCCGGCACTTGCGGAAGTGCATGGGCTCCTTGCGCTCCAGATACTCGTTCTTGAACGCCTCCATGATCTGCTCCGGGGCCACCTCGCCCTGCTTCTCGGAAATCTTCTGGATCACGTCCGCGAACTCCTTGTGCATGCCCTTCGGCAGCTTGAAGCCGTAGAAGGTATCCATCACGAAGGCTACGCCGCCCTTGCCGGACTGGCTGTTGATCCTGACGATGGGCTCGTACTCCCGGCCGATATCGCTGGGATCGATGGGCAGGTAGGGAACCTCCCAGAACTCGCCGCCGCGCTCATGCAGCGCCTGCATGCCCTTGTTGATGGCATCCTGGTGGGAGCCGGAAAACGCGGTAAACACCAGCTTGCCCGCGTAGGGATGTCTGGGCGGAATGTCCATCTTGGTGCAGCGCTCGTAAATCTCGGCGATTTCGCGGATGTTCTCGATGTTCAGCTCGGGGTTGATGCCCTGGGAGAACATGTTGTAGGCCACGGTCAGAATGTCCACGTTGCCCGTGCGCTCGCCGTTGCCAAACAGGGTGCCCTCCACCCGGTCCGCGCCCGCAAGCAGCGCCAGCTCCGTGGAAGCCACGCCCTCGCCGCGGTCGTTGTGGGGGTGAATACTCAAAATAATGCTGTCGCGGTTCTTGAAATGGGTGTTCATCCACTCAATCTGATCCGCGTAAACATTGGGGGTGGTCATCTCAACGGTGGACGGGAGGTTGATGATAATGGGATTCTCCCTGGTAGCGCCCCATGTCTCCTGAACCGCCGTACAGATATCCAGCGCAAAATCCAGCTCCGTGCCGGTAAAGCTCTCCGGGGAATACTCCAGGCGCACCTGGGTGTCGCACTCCGCCGCATAGCGCTGCACCAGCTTGGTGCCGATGATGGCGATATCCTTGATCTCGTCCTTATCCTTGTGGAACACCACGTCCCGCTGTAAGGTGGACGTGGAATTGTAAATATGTACAATGGCCTTCTTGATGCCCTCCAGGGCCTCAAAGGTCCTCTTGATCAAATGCTCGCGGCACTGTACCAGCACCTGAATCTCAACGTCGTCGGGGATCAGCTTGCGGTCCACCAGAGTGCGCAGAAAATCATACTCGATCTGGGACGCCGCCGGGAAACCCACCTCGATCTCCTTAAAGCCCAGCTTCACCAGAAGGTTGAACATCTCCACCTTCTCCTCCACCACCATGGGCTCCACCAGAGCCTGGTTGCCGTCACGCAAGTCCACGCTGCACCATACAGGCGCTTTTTCGATCTCCTTGTCCGGCCAGGTACGCTCCGGGAAATTCACTACGGGTATACGCTTATATCTCTTATAATTCAACATACTTGTTTCCTCCATTCATCTTTTACGGTTGTCGGTTCGTCACACGGTCCTGCCAATTCACTTCGTCCTCAGCCCGGTACGGGCAGTCGCTCGATCACACCGTAATGTCTGACGATGAACAGCAATACTCTTACTGGTTCAGCCCCATCCTTCATCATTCCTTTTTCTTAAAAATCGCCGCCCAAAGAATTTGCAATCGCCCGCTGGCTGCGCCAGCGGCCCATTACATACAATTAAAAGATCCCGGAGCGCAAAATCTCCGGGATCCCATTGGACCTCTTTGCTGCAACGTTAACTTATTATACCACAGCAGTCCATAACTGGCAAGTAAACGGTTTTCATTTCAACATTCCCAATGGTTATAGTAAATATTCCCACATCTTATGCCGGTGCGCGAAAAAACGCCATTTCACGCCGGTTCCGGGCCTGTTTTTGGTTCTCTGACAACTCATGCCGCCCCATTACAGGCAGTGGCCCTGAGCCTTCATCACCTCGATGACCTGGTCCACATAGTTCCCACAGGTATCCAGATCCGGCGCTTCCACCATCACCCGGACCACCGGCTCGGTGCCGGACTGGCGCAGCAGAATCCGTCCCTCGCCGCCCAGGCTTTCCGCCACCTTCGCCACCTCGGCCTGAACGGCAGCGTCGTCCTGGGCCGCCTTTTTGTCCTTGACCCGGACATTTTTCAGGACCTGGGGATAAATCTCCACCTCGGAGGCCAGCTTTGCCAGGGATTCCTTCTTCTCCAGCATCACCTCCATCACCTTGAGGGAGGTCAGAATGCCGTCCCCGGTGGTGGCGTGCTTGCTGAAAATGATGTGGCCCGACTGCTCGCCGCCCAGGCAGTTGCCGGTATTTGCCATATTCTCGTACACGTACTTGTCGCCCACGGCCGTTTTCTCGTAGGAGATGCCCTCCCGGTCAAAGGCCTTGTAAAGGCCAAAGTTGGACATGATGGTAGTCACCACCGTGTTCTTGTACAGGGTTCCCTGCTCCTTCATGTACTTTCCGCAGATGTAAAGAATACTGTCGCCGTCCACCACGTTTCCGTTCTCGTCCACCGCGATGCAGCGGTCCGCGTCGCCGTCGTAGGCGAAGCCCACGTCGCAGCCCTCCTGGAGCACGAATTTCTGAAGGTGTTCAATATGGGTGGAGCCGCAGTCCGTGTTGATGTTCAGGCCGTTGGGGCTGTTGTTCATCACGTGAGTCTCCGCGCCCAGAGCGTCAAACACGTTCTTGGCAATGGCGGAGGCGCTGCCGTTGGCGCAGTCCAGGGCCACCTTCTTATTCTTGAAGGAGCGGGTGGCGATGGAGATCAGATAGCCGATGTAGCGGTTCCGGCCCGCCGCGAAATCCACGGTGCGGCCGATGCGGTCCTTCTGGGCCAGGGGAATTTCCGGTATCTCGCCGTCCAGGTACTTCTCGATCTCTTCGATCACGCTCTCCTCCAGCTTCTCGCCGCGCTCGTTGATCACCTTGATGCCGTTGTCATAATACGGATTATGGCTTGCAGAGATCATGATGCCGCAGTTAAAACCCTCGGTGCGCACCACATAGGAAACGCTGGGGGTGGTAGTCACGTGCAGAAGAAAGACGTCCGCCCCGGACGCGGTAAGTCCCGCCACCAGGGAATACTCAAACATATAGCTGCTGCGCCGGGTATCCTTGCCGATCACGATCTGGCAGCGCTCCTCCGGCTTTTTCTGTCCGTAGTACCAACCCAGAAAGCGGCCCACCTTGTACGCGTGTTCCACCGTCAGGTCCACATTTGCCTCTCCGCGAAATCCATCGGTACCAAAATATTTTCCCATTCTCACTCTTTCCTTCCTGTCCCTTTTATTGTCGTCTCCGCAGCGTTATGCTTCCTGTTTTTCCAGCTCCTTCAGATAACGGCTCAAAGCGTCCTGCCAGTCCGGAAGCCGTTCAAATCCATTCTCCGTCAGCTTTTCCTTGCTCATCCGGCTGTTGCTCGGCCGCTTGGCCTTGGCCGGATAGGAGGCGGAATCCACCGGTGTCACCTTTACCTGGTCCATTCCGGCCTGTTTGAAAATCTCACAGGCGAACTCGTACCAGCTGCAGATTCCCTCGTTGGTGGCGTGGTAGCGCCCGTAGCGCTCGGTCTGGATCATATCCACCAGCAGCCTGGCCAGGTCATAGGTGTAGGTGGGGGAACCGATCTGGTCGTCGACCACGCTGACCGCTCCTCGCTCCCGGCCCAGCCGGAGCATGGTTTTGATGAAGTTCTTGCCGTTTAAGCCGAACACCCAGGCGATGCGCACGGTAAAATACTTCTTCACCGCCTGCTCCACCGCAATCTCACCCTCGTACTTGGTCAGCCCATAGACATTTAAAGGTTCCCGGTGGTCGTCCGGCTCCCATGGGCGCTCGCCCTGGCCGTTAAACACGTAGTCCGTGCTGATGTACATCAGCTTGCTGTCCAGTTCTTTGCAGACTCTGGCGATATTACGGGTGCCCTCCGCGTTGATCTTGCGGCACAGCTCCAGGTTATCTTCCGCTGCGTCTACTGCAGTATATGCAGCACAGTGGATCACTGCGTCTGGAGAAACCTGTTTCATGACGCGGTCAACCGCTGCCGCGTCCGTGATATCCATCTCCTGCACGTCCACTCCCACGGCCTCGATTCCGCGCTTCGCAAACTCGTTCATCAGATCCTGTCCCAGCTGTCCTTTTGCGCCAGTCACTAAAACTTTCATAAATACCATACCTCCTGCCCGATTGCTCTACACGCCGCCTACTGCGGCTCTGTCCCGGAAATCACAAAGCCTGAGCGCAGATTCCTACAACCGATTCCCATACATCTTATCAAAATACCCGCTATATTCCCCGCTGAGTATATTCTTCCACCACTCCTGATTGTCCAGATACCACTGAATGGTCTGCTGAATCCCGCTGTCGAAGTTATACTTCGGTTCCCAACCCAGCTCCGTCTCAATCTTAGTCGGATCGATGGCGTACCGCATATCGTGTCCCGGGCGGTCGGTCACAAAGCGGATCAGGCTCTCCGGCTTGTCCAGGGCCTTCAGTATCGTCTTGACAACCTCCAGGTTGGTGCGCTCGTTGTGTCCGCCGATGTTGTACACCTCGCCCTCGCGGCCCTTGTGGATCACCAGGTCGATGGCCTCGCAGTGGTCGGCCACATGCAGCCAGTCGCGCACATTCTCCCCGGTGCCGTAAACCGGCAGCTCCTCATCGGCCAAAGCCCGGCTGATGATCAGGGGGATCAGCTTCTCCGGGAAATGGTAAGGTCCGTAGTTGTTGGAGCAGCGGGATACGGTCACCGGCAGCCCGTAAGTCCTGTGGTACGCCAGCACAAACAAATCGGCGCTGGCCTTGGAGGAGGAATAGGGGCTGGAGGTGTGAAGGGGCGTCTCCTCGGTAAAGAAGAGCTCCGGGCGGTCCAGGGGCAGGTCCCCGTAGACCTCGTCCGTGGACACCTGATGATAACGCTTGATTCCGTAGGTGCGGCAGGCGTCCAAAAGCGTGGTGGTTCCCATCACGTTGGTGCGCACAAACGCCTCCGGATCGGTGATGGAACGGTCCACATGGCTCTCGGCCGCAAAGTTTACCACCACGTCCGGCTTCTCGTCCTCAAACAGCTTGAAAATGAACTCCCGGTCCGCGATATCGCCCTTCACAAACTTATAGTTTGGCTTGTCCTCAACCGGCTTTAAGTTCTCCAGATTTCCTGCATAGGTCAGAAGATCCAGGTTGATAATCTCATAATCCGGATACTTGTTCACCATGTGCTGTACAAAATTGCTTCCGATAAAACCGGCTCCGCCGGTTACGATAACCTTCATGTTATTCCCTCCGTCTTTCCATTGTATCACTGTCCGGATATCACTGCGCCATATGCAGCTTGTCCACGTATTTACCGTCCAGAACGTCCTTCAAATACTTGCCGTACTGGTTCTTTTTCAGCACCTCGTAGGCCTCCAGCACCTGCTCCCTGCTGATCCATCCGTGCAGGTATCCGATCTCCTCCAGGCAGGCGATCTTGCGGTGCTCGTGTGTCTCCACCGTCTTCACGAAATTGGTGGCCTCCACCAGGGACTCATGGGTTCCCGTATCCAGCCAGGTAAAGCCCTGGCCCAGAAGCGTCACCTCCAGCTCCCCGTTCTCCAGGTAGATGCGGTTCAAATCCGTGATCTCCAACTCCCCGCGGGCCGACGGCTTTAAGTTCTTGGCGTACTCCACCACCCGGTTGTCGTAAAAGTACAGGCCGGTCACACAGTAGTTGGACTTGGGTTTCTCCGGCTTCTCCTCAATGGAGACTGCCTTTCCGTTCTTGTCGAACTCCACGATGCCAAAGCGCTCAGGGTCATCCACATAGTAGCCGAACACCGTGGCGCCCTTCTCCTTGGCCGCGGCGGCCTTCAGGCGCTTCACCAGCCCCTGGCCGTGGAAAATGTTGTCTCCCAGCACCATCGCCACGCTGTCATCCCCGATGAACTCCTCGCCGATGATAAACGCCTGGGCCAGACCGTCGGGACTGGGCTGCACGGCGTAACTCAAACGGATGCCGAACTGGTTTCCATCACCCAGCAGCGCCTCAAACCGCGGCGTGTCGTCGGGGGTGGAGATAATCAGAATGTCCCGGATGCCCGCGTTCATCAGCACGGACAGCGGGTAATAAATCATTGGCTTATCATAAATCGGAAGCAGCTGCTTCGATGTCACCTTGGTCAGCGGGTACAGTCTCGTACCGCTGCCACCGGCTAATATGATCCCCTTCATTTTTTCCTCCTTGTAAAGGCACATAAATTTTCTTCGTTCAATATAACATACTATCCCCGGATTTTCAAACTTTGTCCGGATTTTTTCGATGGAATTCAAGAAGAATTAAGATTTTGGATTACGATTTTCCATTTTTGCCTCGGACCGTGTCCAGATACCCGTAGATGGTCACTTTTGAAAGCCCCATGCAGGCGGCCACCTTGTCGATCGCCCCCTTGACCAGGAAAATGCCCTTGTCGTCCATAAACCGGATCATTTCCAGGTTGTCCTGTTTGGTCAGGCCCTGCTTTTTCCTGCCGCTGACAATATTGTCGATCAGGGTGTCCACAACGGTGGTCACATCCTGGTCGGCCGCCATCTCCGGGCAAATCACCGAGCTGTCCTCCTGCATCGGAAGAAACAGTTCCAGCTCATCGTGCAGGGTTTTCATAAACGTGATATCGTAATTGACGCAGAACACTCCAACCACTTCCCCCGCCTCGTCCCGCACCAGAGAGGAGGAGGACTTGATCCTTCTGCCGTCCTCCGTCTCAAAGGTATAATTGACCGCGTAATCCCGTGTAAAATTCTTGTTCAGCAGCACCGAGCGGACCAGGCGGTCAAAGGTCTGTCCCTCCCGTCTGCCCGTAACGTCCCCGTTAACCGTGTACACCACCGACTTCTCCGGTATGGTCAGGTCGTGCAACACCACCTCGCACCGGTTTCCAAATGTTTTCCCTATGGTCTCCGCAATGGGAATCAAAGATTTTAACAACACATGCATATTCATTTCCTCGCTCTGTAAAGCGTCCGCCGCTTACCCATGTTAAAAAGTCGCCTCAATATTACATAAAATTCTAACATACACGGCGGCAAAAAACAACGAAAGATAACGATCAGACAAAGTATGCTCCGCTCCCCCAGGCCCTTTATCCCCAGGAAAGCGGCCCTGGCTTGCGCCTCAGACCGCTTTCCGCATCGTTTTGATCCCCACTTGATTCACCGGCGGCCCGCTACATCCCCGGCCGCTCCAACCCCAGTATATTTAACATTTCCTGCACCCGCTCAGGACTCTCCCCGAAGGACTTGACCGGCGCGCCCAGGCGTTTTTCGCACTCCTGTTCCGTGACGGTGCGCTCCCGTTTCACCGGCCCGCTCTCCGTTTCCACGGTATAACTCCAGCTCACTTCCCCCAGATTGCCCGTAAGCGCCAGCAGCACGCAGGCATAACGCTCCATCTGCTCCTCAAACACAGCGGAGTTGGACACGCCGTCCTCAAAGTGAAACGTCCACCCGTAAGGCTCCTTTGACGTCTGCAGCTGATTTTGATAGCTGCCCAGTCCGGCCCCGATGCCCAGCGCCCCAGCCAGCCGTCCGTCCGCCGAGGCGTCTCCGATATAGGGATTTTTCGCCCGGTAGAGGTCCCCGGCCAGCTTGCTGATCACGGTCCCGTCGCTTAAAATTCGGGCACCTCCGATCTCCAGGGCCCCGCCCGGCTCCGGCAGCTCTGCCTCCAGGTTAAACGCGCCGTCCCGGTTCCATGGGGACGGCAGAGTGCCGTAAATCACCAGCTTCTGCGTTCCGTCCTTCTGCTCCGCCAGCCGGTAGCGGCTGTAGCACTGCGCGGAGCCGTAAAACACGCCGCCGACGCGCACCGTGTCCTCATACACATCCATGTAGGTAATCAGGTAAGAATCCACCGGAAATCCAATTACAAACAATTTTACAAAAATTGCCAGAGCCACCGCGGCCAGTATACCCGCCGCCGTCAGAAGCATTTTCCGCAGGCCGCGCCTTCTCACCTTCTTCAGATAGTCGATCTCCCGCGTCTCCTCTGCCAGCGCAGCGATTCCCTCGCCCTCCAGCTCCCGCTTCATGCGCTCATACCGCTCCCGGCACGAGCCGCAGGTTTCCAGATGTTCCTTTATCTCCCGGTTTGACGCCTCCGACGTAAGGCCGTCCACATACAAAGGCAGCAGGTCCCGGATCAATTCACAGGGAATATTCTGTTTCATAATTTCTCCGCCTCCTTCATCACTTTCTCCTTGCCGCGATAATAGGTCACTCTCGCCCAGTTCTCACTTCTCTCCATAATCTCCCCAATCTGCGCGAAGGAAAGATTGCCGATCAGGCGCAGATAGATCACTTCCCGCATAGGATCCTCCAGCCTGTGGATCATCCGCAGGACCTGAAGGTTCTCCCAGCCACGAAAGAGCTCCGTCTCCGCAGAGTCCACCGGTATCTCCTCCGCCTCGGATAAGCTGGCCTGGTTCTTCTGTTTTTTGAGATAACCGTACCACAGATTCTTTGCGATGCCGCAGAGCCATGTGGAAACGCTGCTTTTTCCCTCATACCGGTCCACATGCTTTACCGCCTGGTAAAACGTTTCCTGAGTCAGCTCCTCGGCAAGGTCCGGGTTTCCGGTTCGGGTCAAGAGAAAGCCATATACGGTCCTCGCGTGCTCCAAATAGATCTGTTCCATGGAATCCATATGCGCTTTTCCTCCCTTCTGTTAATTAGTATCCCGAATCGGCGTTTCGTTACAGGGAAAATGAAAAATTTTTATTATTTTACACCCGCAGGGGCGGGTGCGCAACCTATTTATGAGACAAACAAACTCCATGAGCGTCCGGATACCCGCAGGTCCGGTCTCTCATGGAGTCGGAATTTAAATGTATTCAGCTTACAGGGGCAGGTCTGTCACTCCTGCTCAACATCGTCCAGATCGGCTGCCGCCGGTTTTGCCTTTTTGCTCTCAAGCCGCTCTCTGACAAAGGGCCAGAACAGGCTCAGAATGGCGATGACCAGGAACACGCAGGAGGCGGGTCTCATGAAGAAATAGCCAAAGCCGTATTCTGTGTAGGTGAGTCCCTTTCTCAGGTTGCTCTCCAGCATGGGGCCCAGAATGAAACCGAGAAGGAACGGCGCCCGGTTCAGCCCTGAAAATGAGAAGAAAATACCGAGCAGGCTGATGAACACGCAGAGCATCAGGGAATCAATGTTATTGGACAGAGAATACGCTCCGGTGAAGCAGAAGAGCACGATTCCGGTATACAGATAATGATAGGGAATCGACAAAATCTTCGGGAATACTCTCAGTCCGCAGAAGGAGAAGGTCAGGGAAAGGATGGCTCCCAGCAAAAGCGTGATAAAAAACAGGTACACATAGTCCGAGGAGGTCCGCATCAGCAGAGGGCCGGGCTCCAGGCCGAACACGATGAGCGCGCTCAAAATCAGCGTTGTAGGCGTATCCCCCGGGATTCCCAGGGTGATCATCGGAATGATTGCGCCGCCGATGGACGCGTTGTTCGAAACCTCTGCAGCGTAGACGCCCTCCGGATTGCCGTGACCGAAGGTCTCCGGTTCCTTTGAAGCGCTCTTTGCCATGGCGTACGATACCTGATTGGAGAGGCCGGGCCCCATGCCGGGCAGGAAGCCAATCCAGACGCCCACCAGGAAGGACCGTATAATCAGGACCTTTTTCTCGATAAACTCTTTTAAGGATACGCCGAGCCCCTTGAAATTGCACGGTTCAACCGGCGGATTCACATTTTTGTGTTTTGCGTAGTTTACGACAACCGTGCTCAGCGCGAATATTCCCAGCATCAGGCAGGTGGTATTGATTCCGCCCAACAAAAGGTGAATGCCGAAATTAAACCGTTTTCCACCGTCGATGGGCGAGAAGCCCACGCAGGAGAGGATGACTCCCAAAAACGCTGCGACCAGTCCGTTCCACATATCATCCTTGGAAATGGTTACAACCAGCACAATCGCGCAGAAGCACAGACTGAAATACTCCCAGGGCCCCATAAGCAGGGCGACTTTCGAAATAATGGGGCAGAAGAACATCGCCCACCAGGATACCTCCGATGGAACCGATGGCGGACGAAAGAATCGCGATGCCAAGCGCTTTCGTCGCCTCGCCCTTCTGCGTCATGGGGTAACCGTCATAGACCGTGGCAATGGAGGCGGTAGTACCCGGAATTCCCGTCAGGATCGAACCGAACAGTCCGCCGGAGGTTCCGCCAATGTACATGCTGCCCAGGAAAATCAGTCCCGTGTACCCCGGCATAATAAAGGAAACCGGGAGGAACAGAGCTAACGCCATGCTGCCTGTCAGTCCGGGAATTGCGCCGAATATCAGGCCGATGATATTTCCACCGAGAGCCAAGCACACATTCTGCAATGTAAAATATGTAGTTAAAGCCTGTAATATCATGGTAATCCCCCTCTCAGCCGACGGCCTTTAACAGCGTTTTGATCCATTTCCCCTGCGGAAGAGGAATTTTAATGACATAGGAGAAAAGCACGTAGGTCAAAGCCACCATCAGTATGGCAAACAGAATCCTGTGCCAGACGTTCAGCTTCTTTGTGTCGGCCAGAAGCGTCGTCATCACGAACATCAATACCAGGGATGAAAAAATGTAACCAAGGTACTTTACCGAAAGCACATAAACAACCAGGAGCGCCCATAATCCAGCCAACCGTATGTAGTCTCTCTTATTCGGAAGAAACGTTTTGGGGTTGCTCTTTGCGGACGTCAGAAATTTTCCGATTCCGCAAAGAATAATGCCGATCCCGCAAAGAGTCGGGAAAAATTTCGGTCCCGTATCATTTGTGGCTACCGTAAACAGAGACGTGATCCTGGATGTAAAATATAGGATCAGCGCGCCTAATCCAATATAAAATAGAGAGAGATAATGATCTTTATTGAGTTTCATATGGCCCCCCTGTCAGTGTAATCGTTTATCGTGCTGCCTTGACGCCAAGGGTCTCGCCCACGGAATCATAAATATTGAAGGTGTCTTTGTACCATTCCTGGCTCTTGGCAAAATCAAAGGGATCAATGATGGTTCCTTCCTTGAGCATATAGTCCTTCAGCTCAGGATCAGAGAAAACCTTCACCATAACTTCATTGATCTTCACAACCACTTCGTCCGGAACGTTTTTGCTGGTGACAATCAGCACGGGGTCCAGACATTTCAGGTCCGTATACCCCATCTGCGCATATGTGGGGGCATCCTGATTAATCTCGCTTCTGGTGATCGGTTCGTCGGAACATGCCAGAATGCGGATATCGCCGTTCTTTGCGTAACTTTCCGCTGAGGATGCGCTGAGGGAGGTCACTTCGATATGTCCGCCCAGAATTGCGGAAATGGCCTCGGCAGTCTTGCCCGCCTCCACATACTTGAACTTCACGCCGGCTGCCTGTGCAAACTCTTCAACTCTGAAATGGGATCTGGAACCAAGGCTGGTGCCAAACACGATAGCTTCAGGATTCTTGCGGGCGTCGGCCAGCAGTTCCTCCATGGTCTTGTACTTGGAGTCGGCCTTCACGCAGATGTACGCGCAGCTCTCACGGTTCACATAGTTGGCGACTTTAAAGTCGTCCAGAGGATTCATATCAACCGCGCCTGTTATGTAGCTGGTGAAGAAGGACGGAATGAAAAAGCCTAAATTCAAGGCGTCCTCGTCGTCCTGATAAACGGTATCAATGGCAACTGCGCCGCCGCCCTCCGCCTGGTTCACTACGATAAAATTGGCTCCGGTTTCCTTTTTAGCAATTTCGGCAACTTTCCGTGCAACCAGGTCCGTGCCGCCTCCGGCTGCCGCAGCGACAATCAGGTTTACATTGCCGTCAGGCCAACTCACATCCGCTGCTTTCTCCCCCGCTTCTTTTGCAGTTCCCTCTGTTTCTTTTGCGCTCTCATTTCCTGCTTTTGCCGTATCGCCTGCGGGAGCAGAAGCTGAACCACAGCCGACAGCGGACAGACACAGAGCAGCAGCTAAAAATCCGGTTAAAAATCTCTTTTTCATTTTGTCCCTCCATCATTATATAGATTTATTTTTTGATCAACGCCTCATCAAGTCAAAGTTTTCTCTCAGCAATGGCATGAGCGGCCTTGATTTTATTCTCCTGAGCACGGGTTTCCATGCGGCGGAACAGTTCGGAGTACAACAACATCACAATGTACATCTGGGAGGCCACCCCTGAAATGGAGCCGCCCTGGATCGGGCCCTCGGTGGCGCCGCTGCACAGAAGGACGTCGGCATAGGGAGCCGCAGGCGTCTGCATAAATTTTGTGATAAACACGGTAAATGCGCCTGCCTCGTGGGTCATCTGGGCGATACGGATGCTGTCCTTGGTGATCCCGGAGTTGCAGAATATGATGGCCACGCTGTCCGCCTGCATCGTGGCGGCGGACGTAAGCTGCATATGGACGTCGCTGGTATAGAAAATATTCGGCAAAATCCGCATCATGCGGTTCTGCATCATCAGCGCGGACACGCCGGAGTTGCCAAATCCAAAGAGATGAACGCTTCGGGCGTTCAAAATGGCCTCCACGGTCCGTGAAATCGCATCATAATCCAATGAGGACAAGGTTTCGTTCACCGCATCCGTAAATACTCCGGATACTTGCTGGGCCAGTTCATGCAAATCTTGGGATTGCGCCAGATTGAACTCACCCTTGCTGTCCAACATGTCGTTTACATTGCTGCTGAGCGCGAGCGCAAGTTTGAAATCCTGATATCCCCCAACGTTCATGGAACGGCAGAATCGGAATACGGTAGTGTCTCCCACCCCACAACTGTTGGATAACTCGTTGATTGTCATCTTGACCACTTCCTGGGGATGCTGCAGCACATAGTCTGCTACCTTTTTCTCCAGACGGGTCAGCTGATCATAGCAGCTGCGGATGCTGATCAATAAATTAGTCTCTGCCATAAAACCTCCTATTTTGTTATGTTCCTGCCGGTAAATCTGCCTTGTATAGGTACATTATAGCGCATGAAACCAGAAATGCAATAGGAAATGGAGAAAAATTTTATTTTTTGGAGAAAAAATTTATTTCTATTGACTTGGTAGAATTTTGTTGTTATCATAAAATGAGTTTAATGGAGTTAGTTACCACTTGGTAAGGAGGATTCTGCTATGATGAAACAGCAAAGCCGGGGCGGCGTTGAGCTGGCCCAGGCAGTCCGGGCCGCCTATTCCAGAGGCGAAAGCGATTACAACATGGAGCCCCTTGTGCGTGTGGATGAAACAGGCTCCCCCATAGGCCGCATACAGGACGGAGATACGGTGATCTTCGGCTGCCGCCGGGGCGAGCGGGAAATTGAACTGACTGAAATGTTCACTGAGCCGGATTTCGACAAGGCCGGGCGGACCAGGCTGAACGATCTCCAGTTTGTGATTCTGACCCTTTATCACGATAAATTCAAGGATCTGCCCATCGCCTTTGCGCCGGAGCAGGTACATAAACCGCTTGCGCAGATTATCAGCGAAGCCGGCCGCACCCAGCTCCACGCCGCCGAATCGGAAAAATTCGCCCATGTGACATTCTTCTTTAACGGCGGAAACCGGACCCCTTATCCCGGAGAGGAGGACATTATGATCCCTTCTCCCAAAGGAGTGCCGTTTGAGGAGGTGCCGGAACTCAGTCTGGCTGAGGTGGTAGACGAGGTAAACCGGAAGCTGGGCGGGCCGGATTTCGTCGTGGTGAACTTTGCCAACGGCGACGTTATCGGGCACACCTCCTGCAATTCCGCCAAGATCGCCGCTGCCAGCCACATGAGCAGACAGCTTGAACGGCTGGTAAGCGCGGCTAAAGCCCAGGATTACGTGGTAATGATCACAGCGGACCACGGGAACCTGGAGTCCATGATCACGCCTACCGGTAAACCGGATGTGGCTCACACCACCAATCCGGTCCCCTTCCTGGTCATTGATCCCCGCCGGAACGACCCCATATCTCCCCGGAACGGAAGTCTCTGCGACGTTGCGCCCACCGTGCTGCACGCCATGGGCATCCCTCTGCCCCCTGAAATGGATGCCTCCACCCTGATTCCCGGCGTCCGTTTTGACGACGGAAGGAAAGTGCTGCTGATCATTCTGGACGGCTGGGGATTAGGCGAAAAAGGCGAGGGAAATCCCATTTTCCTGGCGGATACCCCCTACTGGGATTTTTTGCTGGAAACATATCCCTGCGCCAGGCTTCATGCCTCCGGCAGCTTCGTGGGCCTGGGACAGGACAAAGCCGGAAACTCCGAGGCGGGACACTTAAACCTGGGCGCGGGCCGCATTGTGCCCCAGGACGACATCCGTCTGGACAAAGCGATGGCGGACGGCAGCTTTGAGCAGAACCCGGTTTTCTTAGAAGCGATTCGTCATACCAGGGACCACGGCAAGGCTCTGCACATCCTGTCCTACCTGACGGATAAATCTTCCCACGGTTCCATCGACTACGCCAAGGCGCTGTGCCGCATGGCAAAGGGGCTTCCCGAAGTCAACCTGCACATCATTTTCGACGGGCGCAGCACGGAACCGGGAAGCGCGCCTCAGCTCCTGATGGAACTGGAAAAGGAACTCGACCACATCGGCGCCGGCCGGATCGTGGACGGCGTGGGCCGCGGCATTGTGCTGGACCGGGATCAGAATTACACCAAGGTCAAACGCGGTTACGACGCCATGGTTTTGGGGTGTGGAACAGCATACAGATAAAAGAAGCGCCCGGGGTCAGTTTTGCCACTGATCCCGGGCGCTTCCTCATTTCAATATGGTTTTAACGTTTTATACCTGCTCGTTTAACTTACTCAGCTTCGCCGCCTGGTCCGCTGCAATCAGGTTGTCCAGCAGCTCCTGGATATCCCCGTTCATGATGGAATCGATCTTGTACAGCGTCAGCTTGATCCGGTGGTCCGTCACGCGGCCCTGGGGGAAGTTGTAGGTGCGGATCTTCTCCGAGCGGTCGCCGGTGCCGATCTGGCTCCTGCGCTCCTCGGCCTCGGAACTCTGGCGTTTTTCCAGCTCGATGTCATAGAGCTTGGAGCGCAGCAGGCGGAAGGCCTTCTCCTTGTTCTGGAGCTGGGATTTCTCCGTCTGGCTGTAGATCACAATACCGGTGGGCATATGGGTCAGGCGCACCGCGGAGTCCGTGGTGTTAACGCACTGTCCGCCGTTTCCGGAGGCGCGCATTACGTCGATGCGGCAGTCGTTCATGTCGATCTGAACGTCCACTTCCTCCGCCTCGGGCATCACCGCCACCGTAGCCGTGGAGGTGTGGATACGGCCGCCGGACTCGGTCTCCGGCACACGCTGTACCCGGTGCACGCCGCTCTCGTATTTCAGCTTGGAGTAAGCGCCCTTGCCGGTCACCATGGCCACCACTTCCTTAAAGCCGCCGATGCCGTTCTCATTCAGGCTGATGATCTCCACCTTCCAGCGATGGCTGTCCGCGTAGTTGGTGTACATGCGGTACAGCTCAGCCGCAAACAGGGCCGCCTCGTCGCCGCCAGCGCCCGCACGAATCTCCAGGATAATGTTCTTGTCGTCGTTGGGGTCCTTGGGCAGCAGCAGGATTTTAAGCTCGTGTTCCAGGTCCTCGATGCGCTTTTTCGCGTCGGCCAGCTCTTCCTTGGCCATCTCGCGCATCTCCTCGTCGCTCTCCTCCTCCAGCATCGCCAGGGAGTCCTCCACATCCTGCTTGGCCTGCTTGTACTGCTTGTATGCCTCCACAATGGGAGCCAGGTCGGCCTGCTCCTTCATTAGCTTGGTAAACCGCTTGGTGTCCTGGGTCACGTCCGGATCCCCAAGCATCCGCATCAGCTCTTCATAATGAATCAAAATATCGTCCAATTTATCAAACATAACTCTCTCCCGATTCCCTCAATCAAATTCAAATTCCTTGTTCCATGGGGCGCGCCTGGATGGTGCGGACCGTTTCCCAGCTCCGCCCAGGGGCCTGGTGCCCGTTGTCCGCCGCCGCGCCCAAAATAGCCCCGACCACCCGGTCCATCCCGGCCATGTCCTTTACCGTGTGAATCTGCGTAAATCCCTCCCGCTCCAGAAGGGCGCTCACCGCCTGGGCCTGATCCCAGCCGATCTCAAAATAGACGGCGGCGCCCGGTCTCAAAAACCGCTTTCCCTCAGACGCCAGAATCCGGTAAAATTTCAGCCCGTCCGGGCTGCCGTCCAAAGCCAGCCGCGGCTCGTGATCCCGCACCTCCGGCTCCAGCCCTTCGATCACCTGGCTGGGAATGTAGGGCGGGTTGGATACCAGGATGTCAAACTGCGGGGTGCAGGGCACGCAGAGACGGCACGGCAGTTCTCCCGCGGCGGCTGGTTTCACAGCCGTCCGGCCCTGCCAGGCATCCGGTTCCCCGGAGGTTTGTTCCTGCGAAGTGTCCGGTTCCACAGGCTTCTGTTCCTGAAGCCCCTTCGTCTCCAGCCCCGCAAACATATCGCTTTGCACCAACCGGAAATCCCCGTCGTACTCCCCCAACAGCGCGGCTGCGTTCTTCTCCGCCACCTTAAGGGCCTCCGCGGACACGTCCAGCGCCGTCACGCTCCTGTATCCCCCCAGCCTTGCCAGGCTGACGGCGATACAGCCGGACCCGGTGCACACGTCCAACACGTCCAGGTCCCGCTGCTTCCGCTCCTCCAGCACCAGCTCCACCAGCGTTTCCGTGTCCTGTCTGGGGATCAGCACATGTTCATTTACATAAAATTCCAGCCCCATAAACTCCTGAACGCCCAAAAGCTGCTGCAATGGGATGCGCCCGGCCCGGCCCGCGATCAGCGCTTCATACGCCTGCGTTTTCTCCGCTCCGCCCGGCAGCCCGTCCACGGTCCGTCCACGGTCCGCCAGAAAGGAGGCCAGGCCCAGCCCGAATGTATCCAAAAGCAGATACCTGGCGTCCAGCCCGGCGTCCGGCACACCGGCGCTTCTAAGTTGTTCCGTTCCCTGATCCAGAAGCTGCTGCAACGTCATTTCTGCTCTCCCATCCCGGAAATTCCTCATTCAGATAATTTCTCCAGTCAAACACGGTCTCCACCGCCGCGATGGCCACCTCGATCATGCTGTCGTCCGGCTCCTTGGTGGTCAGCCCCTGCATCCACATGCCGGGACGGCTCAAAATATTCACCAGCTTGGAGTCGTGGCGCCCCGCGAAGCGCAGCAGCTCATAGGACACCCCGGCGATGGCCGGGATCAGCACAATCCGGCTGACGATGCGCATCCACAGCGTTTCCGGCCGCACCACCATAAAAAACAGGATGCTGATAATCATCACGATCAGAATAAAGCTGGTTCCGCAGCGCTTGTGCTCCTTGGAGCTGGCGCGAACGTTGGCCACCGTCAGTTCCAGGCCGTGCTCCAGGCAGTTGATACACTTGTGTTCCGAGCCGTGGTACATAAAGGTGCGCTTGATGTCCTCCATGCGGCTCACCAATTTGATATATGCGATAAAGATGACGATACGGATCACGCCCTCCAGCACCGCCATCACCGTGTCCGACGTGATAAACCTGCGGCACAGCCCGGCGATAAACAGGGGCAGCACCATAAAAATCCCGATGGCCATGATAAAGGAAAATATCATCACCACCGTCATGAGCACGCTCTCCAGCTTTTCCCCAAGCACCTTGTCCAGCCATGCCTCGAATTTGGACGGGGTTTCCTCCTCGTCGTCCTCGAAAAAGCTGCAGGACCAGGTCAGGGCGCGCATGCCCAGAATCATGGAGTCCGCGAAACTGAAAATACCGCGGATAAAGGGCAGTCCCAGGATCTTTGCCTTCCTGGTCATACTCACGTAATGATCCTTTTTCACCTCAATTTCCCCGTCCGGTTTGCGGACCGCGATCGCGTAATCCGGGCCGTTCTGCATCATAATGCCCTCGATTACCGCCTGTCCGCCGATTCCTGAGTATTTCATCGATTATTAACCTTTCCATCTTTTTCCGAAAAATACGAAAAGGGCTGAGCCACTCTTCAAGCTCAACCCCTTATCTCTCTCACTTATTGAATGCCATACTTACGATTGAACTTATCAATACGTCCACGGGCAGCGGCAGCCTTCTGCTGGCCGGTGTAGAAAGAGTGGCACTTGGAACAAACTTCAACGTGAATGTCCTTCTTGGTGGAGCCTGTTACAAACTCATTTCCACAGTTGCAAACAACCTTTGCCTGGTAATAATTCGGATGGATTCCTTCCTTCATTTTGTTCACCTCTCTGATTTTATTTGCGGTTTCCGACCGCGGCCTGTATGCCAATCTGCCTCTGTACATAACCACCGCCCCTGTGGACGTGGAACGCACAAATATCAGCACTGTTCAAGTTAAGCGCTTCCGTTCCCGTAAGGTTGACTCACGCGAAAGCCAAAACTGCCGTCAATCCAGACAGCTTAAACAGTATAGCACAAGAAGGACAGGATTGCAACTGTTTTTTCACAGTTTTCTCCTACTTACTCACCGTCAACACATCGTCCCGCTCCGCCAGCTTTGCCATAAACGCCGACTGGTTCAGTCCCGGCGGAAAGACCACGTCAAATTCCAGCTTGATCTCGTCTTTTTTAGTCTTTTTAATCTGTAGGCCTGCGATCTCAATGTGCTCGCCGGTCAAAAACTGCTCGATGGTCGCCACCGCGCCCGCCTTGTTCATGACCGTCATGTTAATCAGGCCGTTGGACGCCGTTTTGGCAAAATATGCTATTTTATGCATCACAAACTGCATGACGATGATCAACAGCGCTGAGCTGATTCCGATGACATACATCCCGGAACCCATGGCCAGACCCACGCCAGCGGTGGCCCACATTCCGGCCGCCGTGGTCAGGCCGTTCACCAGGTTGTTGCGCACAAAGATCACGCCCGCGCCCAGAAATCCCACTCCGCTGACCACCTGTGCGGCGATACGGGAGGCGTCCGCCTCGTATCCGTCAAAAAAACCGTACTTGGAAACCACCATCATCAGAGCAGCACCCAGCGCCACAATGGCGTGGGTGCGTATCCCTGCAGACTTATTCCGGTTTTTACGTTCATTTCCAATCAAAAGGCCCAGAAAGGCCGCGATCAATATCCGGAGCAGATATTCCATCTGCGTCCAGATATAGGGGACCTCAAATTGATCCCAAACCGATAATACATCCATCTGTTTTACATCTCCATTTCTGTCCCAACGGCCCTAGACACAGCTGCAGGCGACAAAATGGTTCGGTTCGATCTCCCGAAGCTGCGGATTGCCCTTCTTGCAGCACTCCTGGACATAGTCGCAGCGCTTTCCAAACCGGCACTCATCCGGCAGATTGACCGGGGAGGTGATCTCACCCTTGATCAGCTGGCGTTTGGGCTTATCCTTGTCCACCACGGGCAGCGGAATCGCCGAGAGCAGCGCCTTGGTGTAGGGGTGGATCGGATTCTTGAACAGAAGATCCGAAGGAGCCTTCTCCACCATCTGTCCAAGATACATCACCGCGATATCGTCCGAAAAATATTTAACAACCGAGAGGTCGTGGGTGATGAAAATATAGGTCAGCCCCATGTCCTGCTGCAGCTGCCGCAGCAGATTCAAAATCTGCGCCTGGATGGAAACGTCCAGGGCGGAAACAGGCTCGTCGCACACGATCAGCTTCGGCTCCACCGCCAGGGCGCGGGCGATGCCGATTCTCTGGCGGCGTCCTCCGTCCAGCTCATGGGGGTACACATTGATGTACCGCTCCGCAAGACCCACGGTCTCCATCAGCTGCAGGGTCCGTTTTTCAATCTCGCTCTTGGTCTTTAACAGCTTGTGCTCAATGATCGGCTCGCTGATCAGCTGGGAAACAGTCTGTCTGGGGTCCAGGGATGAGAACGGATCCTGGAACACCATCTGCATCTCCCGGCGCAGGCTGCGCATCTGCTTGCGGCTGTAGCCCGTGATATCCTGTCCGTCAAAAATGATCTTTCCGGACGTGGGTTCCAAAAGCTTTAAGATGGTGCGCCCGGTGGTGGATTTTCCGCAGCCGGATTCGCCCACAATGCCCAGGGTCCTGCCCTCCTCCACCTTAAAGTTCACCCCGTCCACTGCGTGCAGCAGACCGCCGGGCGTATTGAAATATTTTGTCAGATTCTCAACCTCAAGAATTACTTTATTTGCCATCCCTGTTCCTCCTCAAGCTAAAATCCGGATTCTCGTAAGCATGACAGGCGACAAAATGCGTATCGCTGCCTCTGACTGCTTTCAGCTCCGGAACCGACTGGGAACAGCGCTCCGTCGCATATGGACATCTGGGAGCAAAGGAGCAGCCCGGCGGCAGATCCGACGGATCGGGCATCAGCCCCTGGATCGGCTCCAGCATCTCGCCCCTCTCCTTTAAGTTGGGCAGGGAGTCAAACAGCCCCTCCGTATAAGGGTGGTGCATGTAGTTAAACACGTCGTCCGCGGTTCCCTTTTCCACAATCCGCCCCGCGTAGACCACGGCCACATCGTCACAGACCTCCGCCACAACGCCCAGGTCATGGGTAATCAGAAGCATGGACATCTCCCGCTCCTGGATCAGCTGCTTCATGAGTTCCAGCACCTGCGCCTGAATGGTAACGTCCAGGGCGGTGGTAGGCTCATCCGCAATGAGAAGCTTGGGGTTGCAAGCCAGCGCAATGGCGATCACCACGCGCTGCTTCATGCCGCCGGAAAACTGGTGGGGATATTCCGCCGCGCGGGATTCCGCGATTCCAACCAGCTTCAGCATATCCTTGGCCTTCTCAAGGGCCTCCTTTTTATTCAGATTCTGATGGAGCTCAATACTCTCGGCAATCTGATCTCCCACCGTCATAACCGGGTTCAGCGCCGTCATGGGGTCCTGGAAAATCATGGCCACATCATTGCCGCGCATATGTTCCAGTTTCTCCGCGGACATCTGCAAAACGTCCTCGCCCTCCAGATAAATCTCACCGCTCTTAATCACCCCCGGAGGGTTGGGAACCAGATTCAGGATGGACATGGCCGTGGTGGTCTTGCCCGCGCCGGTCTCCCCTACCAGGCCCAGAGTGTGCTTTTTCCGAATCTCAATGTCAATGCCGTTGACCGCATGGACATCCGCATCCTCCGTCTCATAGTGAACAACCAGATCCTTTATTTTCAATACCAAATCTTCTGCCATAGGTCTCACCTCTCCTATTTCTTCATCTTCGGATCCAGCGCGTCGCGCAGGCCGTCACCGAGCAAGTTAAGCGCCAGCACCGTCAGCATAATCGCAAATCCGGGGATAATACACATGTAGCTGGCATCTCTGATATGGCTGCGCCCTGCGGACAGCAGCGCTCCCCATTCCGGAGCCGGAGCCGGAACGCCGATTCCAAGGAAGCTCAGAGAGGATGCGGAGATGATTGTCGTACCGATCTGCAGCGTGATCTGTACAATGATCGGAGACAGACAGTTGGGAAGAATATGCTTTAATATAATCTTCCAGGTGGGAAGTCCCATCGCATAGGAGGACTCCACATATTCCTGGTCGCGGATGGTCATAACCGCGGCCCGGACAATTCGCGCAAAGCTGCTTGCGCAGGAAAATGCCAGAGCGATCATCAGGTTCACCGTGCTGGTACCCAACAGGGACACGATCACCACAGCCGTCATAATATTCGGAATGGAATAGAAAATATCAACGCCGCGCATGATGATGGAATCTGTAAGGCCGCCATAAAATCCGGCCAGAGAGCCCAGCAGGGTTCCCACAATCAGTCCCAGGAACACGGAACCCACGCCGATGATCAGGGAGTAGCGCGCTCCGTAAATGACGCGGGCGAACAGATCGCGCCCGAATTCATCTGTGCCGAACCAGTGCGCGAGGCCAGGCGCCAGCAGACGCTCGGACATGTTCTGGCCAATTACATCTTTTTCATAATCAAACACAATCGGACTTATGAGTGCCGCCACTACCAGGACGATCAGGAAAATCATACCGATGACCGATCCACGGTTCCGAATCAAATGTCTCCAGGCTTCCTGAAACATAGTACGGCTCTTTATTTTTTTCTTTTTTGCCACCGCTTCCGCCATCGTATCACCCCTTTTTACTGTATTGTGCCTTGATACGCGGATCAAAGAACGCATAGACCAGATCCACGGCCAGGTTAATGATGCACATCAGGATCGAACACATGATGATGGCTCCCGTAACCATAGGCGTATCGCGCTTGGAAATGGAGTCATAAACCAGACGCCCGATTCCCGGCCACGAGAACACCGTCTCAGCCAGAACGGAACCGGTGATCACCAGGGACATCTGCAGGCCGATTGCCGTGATAATGGGAATCAACGCATTTTTCAGCCCATGTGTGTAGATCACCCGCTTCTCCGGACAGCCCTTTGCCCGCGCCGTGGTCATATAATCCTGGCGCAGCACATCCAGCATGGAAGAACGCGTGGTACGGGTAATCAGCGCGGCCAGGCCGAAGCCCACGGTCACAGCGGGCAGGATAATGCTGGAGAACCCGCTTTTACCGCCCGATGGCAAAAGCCCCAGCTTCAGGGCGAATATGATAATCAGCATCAGGCCCAGCCAGAAGTTGGGCATCGACGTGCCGAACAGGGCGAACACCATTCCCGCCGTATCCTTCCATGTATTCTGATGGATCGCCGTATAAATACCCAGGGGAAGGGACACCACCACGGCAATCAGCACTGCGGCGCCGCCAAGCGCCAGGGTGTTGGGAAGCTTTTCCATAAATGTCTGGAAAACGTCCTTTTTCGTAACATAGGACTTGCCCATATCCCCGGTCAGCATGCCCTTCATATAGTTGGCATAGCGGACAGGGAAGGGATCGTTCAGTCCCAGCTCCTCACGGATCTGCTCGACCTGCTCCGGCGTCGCTTTGTCGCCGGCCAGCATCAGGGCCGGATCACCGCCCGTCAGGCTCATAGCCCAGTAAATCAGGAAAGATGTTACCAGAATTACCGGAATCAACATTATCAGCCGTTTGAAGATGTATTTAATCATTCATTGCACACTCCTTTTCCTTTGGTGTGTCCCCCCCAAGAAACTTGCGGGCCGGAAGGACCCGCAAGTTGCTCAGACTATCTCAATCTCAATCTTAATCTCAATTACTCTGCGATATAAGCGTGGCGCCAGTCGTGGTTGCCGCCTCCGAAGAGGTACTGGCCCTGTAAATTCTTGTTGTACGCGATTACCAGGTTTGCGATATACAGCGGAACCTGCGGGCACGCATCAACCAGGTACTCCTGAAGCTCCTGAGCTGCGGCAAGGCGTTTCTCCGGATCTTTTTCAGTTGCAACCGTGTCAACCAGGCCGTCTACCTTGGTATCGGAATAGTGGTGGTAGTTGGAACCGGAATCCGTGTAGAACAGGTCGCGGTATACGAAGTCAACCTTGGAGTCCTCGTTCCATCTCCACAGGAACAGCTCCTGGCTTCCGTCAACACAGGCGGACTTAAGGGTTGCGGTCTCCATGGGCTCAAGCGTTGCCTCGACTCCGATTGCGGCCAGGTTCGCCTGGATCACGGTAGCGATCTGCTCATAGGGAGTACCGGAAGCATAGCTTAAAGTGGTCTTGATTCCGCCGTCCGGATATCCGGCCTCGGCCATCAGAGCTTTCGCGCGGTCCACATCGTAGTTGAAGCCTTCCATATCATCGTAGAAGCCCCACAGGCCGCGGTTCAGAATGGTTTTCTGCAGAGTGCCCTTGCCGTAAACAGCCGCTTCCAGAACCGCGTCGCGGTCAATCGCACAGGCAACAGCCTGTCTCAGCTTCTGGTTATCCCAGGGCGCTTTCTCGACATTAAATGCAAAGTAGAATAAACGGGTGCCGGGCTGCTCGAACACGGTGATGTTCTTATCCTCTTCCAGGTACTGCAGCTCGTTGATGGGCGGGTTCACGCAAACGTCAATTTCGCCGGACTGCAGCGCGATTACGCGGGAGGAAGCCTCTATGTAAGGACGGAACTCAATGGCGTCGGACACGCCGGGAGCCAGGTTCTCGCCTGCGGGGATATCATTGCCCCAGTAATCCGCTACCTTCACGATACGGCAATACTCGCCCTCAACCCACTCGTCGAACTTGTAGGGGCCCGTGCCGATATAGAAGGGATCTGTCACGCCGTCGTCGTAAGCTTTCTTGGACTGGATGGAAAGCGGTACGGACGCAAGGGTCTGTACGAACTCGTTGTTGTAGCTCTCAATTTCGATCTCAATGGTGTGATCGTCCACAACGTTACAGGCGACATAGCCCGCCAGGTTGGAGGCCACCATGTTCTCCATGGCCATATCCAGTGTGAACTTAACGTCCTCTGCGGTCATAGGAGTCTCGTTGCCGTCGTTAAAATAAACGTCGTCCCGCAGGTGCATCACAATATGGGTGTCATCCTTGAACTCCCAGTCGGTTGCCAGACACGGAACGAAACGCTCCTCGCCATCGGCGCCGTTGGTGAAGAATACCAGCGTCTGGTGGGTATTCTTCAAAATAATGTTGTTGATCTGATCCTGCTGCTTCTGGAGATCCAGGGTGTTGATGTCCGCATCCGTGCCGATCACCAGAGTTTCCTTGTGCGCGGGCACTGCCGGGCCGCTTCCGCCCTCCGCCGTGCCGCCGGCCGTCTGGCCCGCCTCCGCCGCGGGGGTGGTGGTGCCTCCGCCGCTATCCTTGCTGCCTCCGCCGCAGCCGGCCGTCATTCCAACCAGCATGGCCACACTGAGTAACAACGCGATCCTTTTTTTCATTAACAGTTTCCTCCATCTTTTTATTTTCTCCAGCCGTCAGAACCGCCGCTCTGCGCCTGTAAGTTTTCGAATATACGTCCGCCTTCCGCCTCTCCCCCGCGGGGCAAAAAACGATACAAAAAAAGAGCATAGCCCGTATGACCCCAATCCAACATCAGGACCTCAATTACGTTGCCGCTCTCATTCTCTTAGCAAAATGCATATTCCGTTTTAGATTACATTAAAATAATACCATCATTTCCGCTATTGCGCAAGTAGCATTTTGTATTTTATTAAACATTTTTTACATTTTTTAAGGTCCACCGGGAAAATTTCACAAAATATATATGCCGAATTTCTTAAAACTGCTAAGAAATCCGGCATTTTTTACATTCTCTTAATGTTTCTTACGATTGTAGTTGATCAGACTTCCCGCCCGGATAATCTGCCGTTCCTCCAGTGTCAGCTCTGCGATGGAAAGGGTGATCTCATCGAACGTATCCCTCCCCGGCCTGTAAACGTATGCCCGGATCCGGCTCAGATCACCGGCCAGCGCGTCCCGGATTCCAGGAACAAAGATATAATCGCCCGTGTCAAACTCCGGCTCCTCCTCCATCTGGAAGGGCAGCATGCCCCAGTTGATCACATTGGAGCGGTAGCGCTTGGTAGCGTACTCCCGGCAGATATTGGCCAGACCGCCCAGCACCCGCTGGCAGCTGGCGGCCTGCTCCCGCGCGGAGCCGTCCCCGGGCCTCACCGCGTAGATCACGCTTCCGATTTCCGTCTCCGTAGCGTTCACCGCGGCAAATTCCGGCAGGCGGCGGATCCGGCCGAATACCTGGGACAGCTCTTCCGCCAATTCCTCAGGATTTCCACCCGCTCTGCGGCCTTTCTCAAAGGCGTCCACCTCCTTGGCCCTGCCCACATAGGCCGGTTCCCTGCGCGAGAGGGTAAATTCCGCCAGGCCCAGGGGGTTGGAGCGGAAAGAGGAGGTCTCCCCAGATGGGATCAGCTCGTCGGTGGTGGTCACCGGGTCCATGATCCTGGCGCACACCTTCAGCAGAATGTGCTCTGTCAGTCCGCCCATCTCCGGCCAATCCTTGATGTTGGGGCCGCAGACCAGCTTCTCCTCTGCATTTGGCCGCCCCCATCCAAAGTACACGCGGTTTTTGTACACGGTCCGGTCAAACTCATGGTCCGGCACATCGCCCCAGCAGTCCAAAGCCTGCGCGGAGGTGAGCACGCCGCCGTTTGCGGCGGTGGCCGCAATGGAGCGCGCATCCATCAGCGCAACCGCCGCCATCTGGCCCTTCCCCGGCTTGGAGCCTTCCCGGTTGGGGAAGTTGCGGGTGGTGTGCCGGATGCTGAACCCGTTGTGGGCCGGCGTGTCCCCCGCGCCGAAGCAGGGACCGCAGAACGCGGTGCGGATCACGGCTCCCGCGCCGATCAGCTCCGTGACCGCGCCCTTGGTGATCAGATCGGCCAGCACCGGCTGGGAGGAAGGGTACACCGCCAGCGAAAAATCACCGCTGCCGCAGTTCCTTCCCCGCAGGGCGTGGGCCGCCTCCATGACATTGGTGTAGTTGCCGCCCGCGCAGCCCGCGATAATCCCCTGCTGCACCTGTATTTTCCCGTCAACCACTTTATCGCACAGCGTAAATTCCGCGCGCCCGTCCGCCACCTGGGCGGCCTTCTCCTCCACCTGCCGCAGGATATCGTACGGATTTTCATTTAACTCGTCAATCGTGTATACATTGCTGGGATGGAAGGGAAGCGCGATCATGGGCCGGATTTCGCTTAAATTCACGCGCACACAGCCGTCGTAGTAGGCCACGGCTCCCGGCTTTAACTCCCGGTACGCGTCGCCGCGCCCGTGGCTCTCCAGGTAATTTTTAGTGTCCCCGTCCGTTTTCCAGACCGAGGTGAGGCAGGTGGTCTCCGTGGTCATCACATCGATGCCGTTGCGGTAGTCCGTGGTCATTTCCGCCACGCCAGGCCCCACAAACTCCATCACCTTGTTCTTAACGTATCCGTTTTGGAACACGGCGCCGATGATTGCCAGCGCGATGTCCTGGGGGCCCACATAGGGCTGGGGTTTTCCCTCCAGGTACACCGCAATCACCTCAGGGTAGGCGATATCGTAGGTGTCGCACAGCAGTTGTTTGACCAACTCGCCGCCTCCCTCCCCCACGCCCAGGGTTCCCAGCGCCCCGTAGCGGGTGTGGCTGTCGGAGCCAAGAATCATACTGCCGCACCCGGCCATCATCTCCCGCATGTACTGGTGCATGACCGCAATGTGGGGCGGCACAAATATTCCGCCGTACTTCTTGCAGGCCGACAGCCCGAACAGGTGGTCGTCCTCGTTGATGGTTCCGCCCACCGCGCACAGGGAATTGTGGCAGTTGGTGAGCACGTAGGGCAGCGGAAACCGCTCCATCCCCGAAGCCCTGGCCGTCTGGATCACCCCCACGAAGGTGATATCGTGGGAGGTCATGGAGTCGAATTTGAGCCTGAGACGGTTCATGTCGCCGGCTGTGTTGTGGGATTTGAGGATGTTGTAGGTGATGGTTTCGTGGCGCGCCTTTTCGCGATCCATACACATCTCCTGTACCGCCTGGGATTCCGAAACAATTTCGCTTCCATGAAGAAGAAAAATGCCTTCGCTGTATAATGATATCATGTTATTTCCTCCGAACTAAATTTTCCGTATTACTACGTCCTCCGCTTCACTTTCACGTATTTCCAAAAATTTTTTTCTGTAATCACAAGCGCAAGCGCAATAACAATCCCCATAATGGTCAGCGGTTTCTGAGGTAAAATCAGCAGAACTCCCCCAGCTACCCAGGCAATGCGGCGAATAATGGATTCATTTTGAAACAGATACCCCTGCAAGCCTACAGACATACTCAGAACACCCGCTAAACATATAACTACAACAAGCACAATGTTCACCGCTGAACCAATCATCACCAATTCAGGTTGAATCGCCAGGCAGAACGCGATCAGAAATGACGGCATCGCCATCTTAAATGCTGTTATTCCAATCTTAACCGCCGACTCCCCCGCAATCGGCGCCGCTGCAAACGCAGCCATTGCAACCGGAGGCGTAATAGCGGACATCGATCCAAAATAGAGAACGAACAAATGTGCAGCCAGCGGCGGTACTCCCAGCTTTACAATCGCCGGAGCTGCCAAAATACACAAAATAGCGTAGCACGCAGAAGCCGGAAGGCCCATCCCCATGATCAGAGAACCTAACATCACTAAAAACAGCAGGATGCCAAGATTGTTGTTTGCCAGCGAAATCAAAATATTAGACAACTTTAAAATCAGACCAGAGGACTGAAGTCCAAGCAGAATAACACCGGCACAGGAACAGGCCATCACAACCGTCACCGAACTTTTTGCAGTTTTTACCAAAATATTCAGCCACTCCCGCTTCAATACTCCACGTTTTTCCCGTTTAAATGAAGCAAGCACAACGAGAAGAATGCAGCAATACAAACACGCCTTATAAGCGGGGTACCGGAATACGCCCAGGAAAAACACCAGAATGACAAGGGGCGGAATGTACATCCATCCCTGACTTTTTAGCAGGGCCATACCGTCTGGAACCTCTGCAGCCGGAAGTCCTTTCAGGTTGGACTGCTTCGCTTTGAGATCAACGGAAGTATACAGAGCCAGGTAATACATCACCGCTGGTATTACTGCTGCCTTGCATACCTCCCAGTATGAAACCCCCAGCGTGTCAGCCATAATAAACGCGGCAGCCCCCATCACGGGCGGCATAATTAGTCCTCCTGTGGAAGCAACGGATTCCACCGCTCCAGCAAAATCTCCTTTATAACCGACTCGTTTCATCAATGGGATGGTAATGGTTCCGGTTCCGACCACATTCGCCACAGCGCTGCCGCTGATAGAGCCAAACAGGGCGCTGCCGAAAATTGCCACCTTAGCTGGCCCACCCCTGAATTTTCCAAATCCCGAGTTTGCCCAGTCAAGAAAGAAATCGCTTCCCCCCAGAGACTCTAAGAGTTGTCCGAACATCAAAAAAATAAACACTTGCGTAGTCGACACGCCCAATACACTGCTGAAGATTCCTTCTGTGGTCATATATCCCATGGAAATTAATTTTGATAACTTCACTCCGGCATGCCGCAGCAGTGCAAACGGGATTTTCGAGCCAAAATAGGCATATCCCAGAAATACCAGTCCAATAATAGGCATTGCCCACCCCACTACCCGGACCGTTCCCAGCAAAACCAGAAGTATTAAGAGAAACCCTAAAACCTTATCGCTTTGGGTGGGCTGTATCAAACGCATAGGTTCATTCATCTCCAGCCAGTTAAAAGTAACATTCAGGCATGTGATAAATGTCAGCACAGCTAAGGCAATACCAAATAAATACGACACATTTCTAAGGCTTGGATTCTCAGGCCTTTTCTTTGGATACACAAGAAATGCCAGAGCCAGGCCGCATGCCAGGTGAATGCTCCTTTGCTGCATCCCAGGAAACGGCATATAAAAAGCCGTATAAAGCTGGAATACGCACATGCCCACTGCAATCAGCGTTATTAATTTATCTGTTATCTTCTGTAAGCTCATTCCTCCACTCCCTCTCACCAAAATGGCCGCCGCAAATCATGCAGCGGCCGTTTTTCTCTCTAGCACGTACTACTGAATATATCCTTTTTCTTTGAAATAGCGCTCCGTTCCCGGATGAAGCGGTGCAATCGCCGTATCAATCGTATTCTGGGCAGTCGCGCCTTTCACCCCTGCGAAAACTCCGGTCCATTCATCATATTTTTCGTCCAAAGTCTTTGCAATCTGATAGGCCAGCTCCTCAGGGAAGTCCTCCGTAACCACCAGAGCATAGGGGCTTCCCACCGTGTTATAGTCCACATCCTGACCTTTATATGTACCTGCCGGTCTGGTAACATCACTCAAATAGCTACAGGATTCCAGGAACAGTTTCTTCTGCTCATCACTGAATTCAATAAAACGGGCGCCGCCCGGCATATTAAAAATCTCAGTCACGGACGAATGAGGGTCGCAGGCGCAGATCCACAGTGAGTCGATCGTAGAGGTATTAAGCGCCTCATAACTCTCTGACGGTGTGAGATATTGCAGATCATAGTAATCTTCTCTTCCCATCACTGTTAACAGCTCAGAAATCAGCAGCTGTCCGGAATTCCCTTTGTTACAAATCGACACCCTTGCACCCTGCAGATCCTCAATCGTCTGGTAGCTGGAATCCGCTCTGACGATTACGCTGAGAAAACTGTTTGGTGATCCATAAAGTGTACGCAGCTGGGGATTTGGTGCAATTCCTTCGCTCTCATTGCCATTATAATAATTGTAAATATACGCAGCCGAGGCAACGCCCATCGGCATCTCACCGGTTGCCACGCTGATCAGATTCTCACCTCCACCCGTTGTAATTGCCGGAGTAATGTTGATATTATCATTATTGGAACTGACAACCTGAGCAGCGGAGGACGTATACATGTAGGTCCATCCACCTGTCGTTGTTGCCCCACAGGTGATCTCCGCGACTCCATCCACGACTGGAATCAGATCGTTTCCCTCAAAAGCGCCCTCAGACTTGCTTTCAGCTTCGGCCCCCTCTGTTTTTTCTGTTTCTTCCTTTCCGGAAGTTTGAACCTCAGCAGCTTTCGATTCTTCTTTTGGGGTTCCGCTTGTTCCTGCACATCCCGCTACCATGATCATGGTCGCTGCAATCAATACACCTGTAAAAACTTTACTTTTTCTCATACTCTTCTCCTTTTCGTTTTATATTGTAACTACCCTTTTCCTTGCACTGATATAAAGGATAACCACCAGCACGTAACCTGCTATTGTCAGCGCTATCTGCGGTAAGATCAAAAGGATTCCGCCAACCACCCATAAAATACGCTCCGGTATATTCACCTTGTGATTGATATATCCCTGAATTCCGATGGACATGCCCGCTACCCCTAACACGCAGTTCACAAACACAAACACAATGCTATACCAACTGCCGATCATAAGCAGTTCCGGTTGGAATCCGAAACAGAATGCAATCAGAAATGCCGGCAGCGCCATCTTAAATGCTGTCATGCCAATTTTACCTGCCCCCTCCTCTGCAATCGGAGCCGCTGCAAACGCAGCCATTGCAACTGGCGGAGTGATCGCGGACATGGCTCCAAAATAGAGCACAAACAGATGAGCGCCGATTGTGGGAACTCCCAGTGCAACCAATGACGGTGCCGCCAAAATCGCCAGGATAATATAACAGGCCGAAGCGGGTAGTCCCATTCCCATAATCAAAGACCCAATCATAACCAATATCATTAACAGCCATAATCTGCCATCCGCCATTGCAATCAGAATATTGGACAACTTCAAAATCAGCCCTGAGGTCTGGAGTGACATCAAAATTAATCCGGCACAGGCGCAAGCCATAATAACCGTCATGGAACTTTTGGCTGTTTTAACCAGAATATGGTACCATTCCTTCTTCAAAACACCCCGCAGTTTTTTCTTTGTACAAGCCAGAGCCAGCAGTAAAATGCAGCAATAAATACACGCCCTGTACGCAGGATATTGCAAAACGCCCAGAACAAAAATCAGGACAAGTAATGGGGGAAGGTAGATATAGCCGTATTCCTTTAACAGCTTTTTGCCATCAGGCAGCTGATCCTTGGGTATTCCCCTCAAATTCAACGCCCTGGCCCGCAGATCGACCGTAACAAACAACGCCAGATAATAGAGAATTGCCGGAATCAATGCTGCAAGACACACCTGCCAGTAGGTTATCCCTACAATATCCGCCATAATAAACGCCGCGGCACCCATGACCGGAGGCATGATCAGGCCCCCTGTGGAGGCTACTGATTCGACCGCTCCGGCATACGCGGAATCATAACCCACTTTTTTCATAAGGGGAATTGTAATGGTTCCGGTGCCAACTACATTTGCAACCGCACTTCCACTGATTGATCCAAACAGAGCGCTTCCAAAAATCGACACCTTAGCCGGACCGCCTCGCAGTTTTCCAAACCCTGAGTTCGCCCATTCCAGGAAAAATTCACTTCCTCCCAGGGTTTCCAACAACTGTCCAAACAATAAGAATATAAAAACTTGATCCGTAGATACGCCCAGAATACTGCTGAAAATACCTTCTGTGCACATATACGTCATACTGATCAGATTGCCAAATTTCACGCCCGCATGCTTAAACATACCCGGCATATAGCTCCCAAAATACGCATAGCACAGGAATACCATTGCAATCAGTGGCATCGCCCATCCCGTAACCTTTTTCGTCCCCAACAAAACCAGGATTGCCAGCAATACTCCAAATATCTTGTCGGATTTCCATGGAATTGCCAGACGCATGGGCTTCGCCATACCCCCCCAGTTCAGCGCCACATTCAAACAGGCCGTTAACGCCAGAAGTGCACAGAAAATTCCAAATATATAGGAAAGATTCTTCATCACCAGTTTTTCAGGTCGTTTCTTGGGATAGTAAAGATATACAATCGCAAGTCCCAGTCCCAGGTGCACAGCCCTCTGCGCCATTCCTGGCAGAGGCATGTAGAGGGCTGTATAAATTTGGAAGATAGTGAGAGCCGCTGCTAACAATCCTGCCACTCGATCTGATATTTTTTCTATCAAAATGTCCTCCTTGCATCTGTTGCCACCCCATTATTTGATAAGTCCCTTTTCCTTTGCATAACGCTCCACACCTGGATGCAGTGGCGCATAGGCGTTCGTTATAACCGCATCTAACGTAGATCCTTCCACGTTTGAGGCAATACCAATCCACTCGTCGTAATGCTCGTCCAAAGCCTTTGCAATCTGATATGCGGTTTCCTCTGGAAAATCTTCGCGGACTACCAGAGCGTATGGGCTCCCCCAGCCTATTACGTCTTTATCTTGCTTCTCATAGGTCCCGGCTGCCCTTACACTGGGTTTCATATAGGGAATGCTGGATGTAATCAGGTCCACTTTATCTTGGGGCATATCTAAAAATCTGAAATTTCCGGTCATGAACAACTCGGTCATTGCCGTATGCGGATCTGAAGTATTCGTGATAAATCCATCAATGGTACCGGTCACCATTGCATCCTTACTTTCGTTCATAGTCAAATACTGCAAGTCAAAGTAGTTATCCGCCATTCCGAACACTTCCAGACACGCGTAAATAGACTCAGCCGCTGATCCTCCCTGGTTTCCAATCGATACTTTCTTTCCCTTCAGATCCTCTAACGTCTGATAGGACGAATTCCGTGGGACAATTACACTGAATGTAGTGGCCTTGGATACCCAAAGCGTCCTTAAATTTTTATTTTCCGTGATGCCCTCGTCCGCATCTCCATCATAGAATTGGGCTACTACATTACTCCCCGCAATTCCCATCGGCATCTCATTATTGACAATCCGCACCATATTTTCACTACCGCCTGTGGTAATCTGTGCGGTTACATTAACTCCATCTACATATTTGTTTAATATTTCAGCACACGCAGCGCCCCAAAGATATGTAAAACCTCCGGTTGTAGCCGTCCCCATCATGATCTCATCCTTCCCTCCCGGGGAAGCCATCCCGACTGATTCGGTTTCTGATACTTTTGCAGTCTCTGCCGCTGTTGTTGGTTCCGCTGACGACGATACCGTATTCGTATTCGTGCTCCCGCATCCAAACAGATTCCCCACAAGGAAACACGCCATTGCAATCAATACAACTTTCTTTTTCATATACCTTCTCCTATACGTTTTGGGTGGCTTTGTTGATCTGCAGCTGCCTTTCGCCACAAATTTAGCTCTCAATTTGTACCTATTATTATAGAATATTCCTCCAGACAAAAAATCTGGAAAATAATCCCATACGCAAGCGTCTTAAATTCTCGGTATACACTCTTCTGTTTCTATTTTCAGGATGGCTGCTTCCAGTTTCCTACTCCTCTCCGCCCCGATCCCTTCCCCGGCCAACCCTTCAAACTTCCGCTTCTCCTGTTCCTCCGTCAGCGGCTTTGCCACGCTCCCGGACATATCGTCCACCTGGACCGCAAGCTCGCTTCCGTCCTTATCAATCAGGCGAACGCGGCAGCCCCAGCGGTCCGGGTAACGGCCGGTAAACAGCGGATCGGCGGTTACCTGAACGCGATTTGCCAGGCTCTGGATCAGCGGATCGCCGATGACCTCCGGCGCAAACTCCGCAAGGGATACATTTCCCCGCACCAGGGCGGCCGCCACGGTATAGGGAATGCTGAATTTGGCCTCCACGGCGCTGGACGGATAACCCTGGGAGCCGCACTGCAGGACGCCCACCTCGTAGGTCTCCACCAGAATGCGCTCCACCTGTTCCAGATCCGCCCTGTCCCGCAGCATTAACGCTCCGTCGATGGCGTGGTGGGTGGTGCGGCAGCAGGGATAGGGCTTTTTGTCAATCTTCAGGATTTCATAGCTGGTTCCCAGCCCGTTCACCAGGATTTTCATGTCAAATGAATCCGCTACCGCCCGGTACAGCCCCCCGTCCCGGGCGTCCAGAATCCGCTCCGGCCCGGTCATGCCGCCCTTTGCCAGCACGGCGGCCGTCAGGCCGTTCACCGCCGCCCGGGCCGGGTGCAGCTTTTTACAGGTTGCGCCCTCCTCCAGGAAGGCCCACAGGCCCGAGGACTGAGTCCCCGCCATTCCCAGGGCGGACACCATCTGATCCTCGTTCAGCCCCAAAAGATGTCCGGCGGCGGCCGCGGCTCCGAAGGTGCCGATAATCCCTGTGCCGTGCCATCCCCGTTTCCGGTTGCTGACCACGTCCATAGCCATTCCCACCCGGGCCATGACCTCGTAGCCGGTGATCACCGCTTCCAATAAGCGCTCGCCCGACTCTCCCAGGGCTTCGGCCAATGTCCAGGCCGTCTCCACCACCACGGCTCCCACATGGGATTTGGAGCCGGTGTGCACGTCGTCCAGCTCCAGCGCGTGCCCCATCATCCCGTTTAGCAGAAGGGCCTGAAACACGTCCAGTGAAAATCCCTGGCCCCACACGCTGGCTGTCCGCCTGGCGGGAGCGGCGCACCACTGTCTCAGCTCGCGGCACAATTCCGGTATCTCCTCGTACCGGACCGCCCCCAGGGCTGAGCCGATGCTGTCCAGCACGCAGTATTTTGCAGCCTTCACCACCTCCTCCGGCGCCTGTTCCAACCGGAATTTTACCGCAAAGCCGGCCAGCTGCCTGAGTTCTGTCATACGCTTTCCCCCTCCGCCCCGTCAGATATCCAGGGAATTGTATTTCTCGATGTAGTTGAGCAGTCCGCCCTCGCTGACAATCTTGATCTCCTTGTCCGAAAGCCGGAACTCCATGGCAAAATCCGGGTCGTTTTTCTTGTGGATCACGCGCCCCGCCACATCCACCACCAGCTCGTCCCCGTCCGCGATGCGGTCGGTGTCGCATTCGATCAACAGCATCCCGTTGTTGATGGCGTTGCGGTAGAAAATGCGCCCGAAGCTCTTGGAGAGCACCGCCCCCACCCCGGCCTCCTTGATGATAAGCGGAGCGATCTCACGGCTGGAACCGCAGCCGAAATTCCGGTCCGCCACGATGAAATCGTCCTCCTTCACTTCCCGGGCAAACTCCGGCCTGGCGTCCTCCAACACATGCTTGGCGTACTCCTTCGGATTGGCCCGCAGGGAAATCAACCGCCCCGGCGCAATGGAGTCGGTGCTCACATTGCTGCCGAATTTCCAGGCTTTTCCTTTTATCTCGTCCCTGATCATAATCGTTTTCTCCTCCTCTGCTTACATGACCTCTCTCGGATCTGTGATAAAGCCGCGCAGCGCCGTGGCCGCCGCCGTGGCCGGGCTGGACAGGTAGATGCTGGCCGTTGGGTTTCCCATTCTCCCCTTGAAATTGCGGTTCTGGGTGGCCACCACCACCTCGTTGTCCGCCGGGATTCCCTGGTGGACGCCCATGCAGGGACCGCAGTTGGGGGCTTCGATCATCGCCCCGGCCTCCGCCAGCGCAAGCAGCGTGCCGTCCTGCATACATTCCTTGTACACCGCGGCGGAGTTGGGGATCACCAGAAGACGCAGGCCCTTGGCAACCTTTTTCCCCCGCAGAATGTCCGCAGCCACGTGCAGGTCCTCAGTGCGGCCGTTGGTACAGCTTCCGATAAACACCATGTCCACCTTCTGATCCGCACAGTTCTTCGCCAGATCCACGTTGTGCACATAATGGGGTTTGGCCACCATGGGCTCCAGAACCGCAGCGTCAATATCGATCACCCGCTCATAATTGGCTTCCTCGTCCCCCCGGATTTCCCGGTAGTCCTGCTCCCGTCCGAACTTCTTCAGAAATTCTCTGGTGTGCTCATCCGTCTCCATAATCGCCGCTTTGGCTCCCACGTCCACGCCCATGCTGGTGATGGTGAGACGTCCCGCCATATCCAGCGCGTGGATGGTGTCGCCCCTGAATTCCAGCGCCTTGTAGATCGCCTGGTCCGACTGGATGATCCCGGCCAGCTTCAGCATAATGTCCTTGGCGTACACGCCTTTGGGCAGAGCCCCGTTCACATTGATCCGGAAGGTCTCCGGCACCTTGATCCAGGTCTTTCCGTAGCGGGTCACCGCCACCATGTCGGTGGAACCGCAGCCCGTGGCAAAGGCCCCGAAGGCTCCGTGGACCGTTGTGTGGGAATCCCCCACGATACAGACCGAACCGCATTTTAAGTAATCCTCGTACACGTGGGCGTGAACATGTCCCGTTCCGCCCTCCTCCCAATGGCAGTTGTGGCTGCACGCATAGCGCCGTGTCAGCGCGTGCTCATTGGCCACCTCCCTGGTGGGAACCGGGCCGAACTCATTTGCAAACAGAATCCGATCCGAGTCGAACACCGGGTCGTCCTGATATCCCCTTTCGTTCATCAGGCGAACCAGCAGGGGGCCGGAGCCGTCGTGGAGAGCCGCGAAGTCCACATCCACCACTACCGTCTCCCCCGCGCTGACCGGCCTCCCCATCTTTTCACTCAATAATTTCTCTACCAATGTCTGTCCCATAAAAACCGTCTCCTCCTGATTGATTTTGCTATATACCGGCTTTTTCGATTTCCAGCGCCTTAAGCAGCGGCTGCGCGCCGTCCATTTTTTCGAAACTCTGTAAAAGCTCCGCCAGCTGTTTGATCTGCGCCTCCGTGTAGAAATGTTCCAGATTATTGGAAAATTTCTCCATCACTGCGTCCAAATCCACTGGATTCTGGGGCGTTCCCTTCTCCCACCGCTGGTCAAAGACGAATTCTCTTCCGTCCCGCAGACGGATTTTCAGCCAGCCGGGGAAGTATCCCGGATTGCGCTTGCTGTCGTCGGCCACGCACCTGACCCGGTTCATCAGCCCGCCGATGCGGCTGTCTCTGGCAAGGCGCATATCGATCTCCCAGGGACTGACTTTGCCTTTGGACAGCGCCACCGACACCACATAGGGCAGGCTGAAACGCATCATGTAGTCGGTCTGGGGATTTTTCTTGGCCGCCTCGGGTTCGCAAACAATGTGGTAACAGCGCTCCTCGATCCGGCACTCGATTTCCTCCACCTCCTCCGGCTCGACCTCGTATTTTTCCCTGGCCTCCAGCACGCAGTCGATAAAGGAATGGGTCATGTGGCAGACCGGGTACATTTTGAAAGTGATCTCCGGGGTGTGCCACACGGTTCCCAGATTTTCAAATTCCTCCGTCCCGCATGTAAAACCGCAGTGGGTCTTAAACAGTCCGAATTCTCCCTCAAATACCTCCTTCGCGCCGGTAAATCCCGCCATGGCCAGCTGGAGGGCGTACACCGCGCTGTGGGCCGCCCAGCCCGGGTGCAGTTTCTTCACCCAGCTGCCGTCCCTGAGGAACTCCTGCAGGCCGGCCGCCTGGCTGCCGCAGATTCCCAGCGCATTGACCAGGATGTCCCGGGATACCTTGTATAACTTTCCGGCCACACAGGCCGCCGCAAAGGACGATACAATCCCCGTTCCGTGATATCCCACGTCGTGGAACCGGCCTTTGGCCGACAGCGCCAGCCTGACAATCACCTCCCAGCCGACGATAATGGCCTCGTAGATTTCCTGGCCGGTAGCTCCCACCGCTTCCCCCACGCAGATTGCCGTACTCACTACCGCCGCGCTGGGATGCACGATCCCGCCCACGTGGGTGTCGTCGTAATCGGAACCGTGGATTAATCCCGCGTTGTACAACACCGCCTCCGCGACCTGGACCTGATCCGCGCTTCCCCACAGGGTGCACACCGGCCGGCTTCCGTTCTCCGTCACCACCCGGCGTATGGCTTGGGCGTGTTCCGCTTCCAGATTGGCCATTGCCACCCCGAACGTGTCCATCAGAAGCAGCTTTCCATATCCGATCACATTGGCCGGAATCTGTTCGAAGGTCAGTTCCAGGGTAAAATCCGCAATTCGCTCGGAAATTGTTCTCATATCCCTCTCCTTAGTTTAGTTTATATTTACATTATAATTAGTACATTGTCGCAAATCCAATATGTAAACAAGATGTTTTATATTCAAATTTCCTATGATGTCCCCAAAACTTGACATTTTACCGTCAATAACCTAAACTATTACTGCAACATCAAAAAAACAAACCATATTCGCAGAAAGGGCCGGAAATGAATCTGAATATCCGCGAAATTGAGTATATTTTGACCATCATGGAGGAGGGGAGCATTACGAAAGCCTCTCAAAAGTTATTCATCGCCCAGCCATCGCTGAGCCAGGTGTTGAAGCGCGTGGAAAATGAACTTGGCGTCACCCTGTTCACCCGCGTCAAAAACCGCCTTAAGCTGACCCCGGAGGGCGAGGTGTTTATCGACGCGGGACAGCGGATCATGAAGGTGATCGGAGAGCTGGATCAGAATTTCTCCGGTCTCTCCACAGCCCAGTCCGGCCGCCTGGTGGTGGGAGTTCCCTATCTGCTGGGCACGCTGATCGCCACGGAGATCATCCCCGTATACAGAGAGCGCTTTCCCCAGATCGAGCTTCAGCTGGTGGAGTCCTCCTCAACTGAGCTGGAGCAGCTTCTGATGGACGGAGCCGTTGATATCAGCGTGATGCCGCTTCCCTTCAAGTTCAACGATTTCCCTTATCACCTGTTTCTGAAGAGCCGCATGGTGCTTTTGACCTCCAGGGACAACGAGATCGCGGAGGGCGCTTACCGAAAGACCCCCGGCGACCGGTTTCCTTACATGGATATCACCCAGCTGAACAACGCGCCCTTTATCATCGGCCATCCGGGCCAGCGGATCCGCACCATCAATGAAACGATTTTCAAAAAAGCGCGGATCACCCCCAATATCGTCATGACCAGCCGGAACCAGGAAACCATCAAACGCATGGTGGCCAACGGGATCGGCTACACCTTTATCCCGGAGCATTATTTGGAAATTTTTGGATCTTTTGACTATCTGGATTGCTATTACCTGGAACCAGAAGTGGATTACCAGTGGAAGGTGGTCACCGCTTATTACGATGAAACCCACCTGCCCACCGCTATGCAGAACTTTTTAGATATTATGGACGAGTATTACCGCACACATTTTGCCGATCCGGTCTTTACGGAACGCGGCTGAAACGGCGGTTCACAAAAAGGCGTACACCGCCGGACTTTTTCAGTCCTGGCAATGTACGCCTTTATTTTTAATGCGTTGGGCCGCTGCCCGATTTATTTAGAAAAACCGGATCTTCTTCGCCATCTCCACGAATTCCCGGTTGTTCCGGGTTCTGGCGAACAGGTCCAGAACCTTCTCCACCGCGTCCTCGGGCTTTAAGGAGTTGGTGGCGCGATGGATGATGTCCACGCACTCCGCTTCCTCCCTGCTCAGCAGCAGATCGTCTCTTCTGGTGCCGGAGCGCAGGATGTCGATAGCCGGGAAAATCCGCTTCTCGGACAGCTTCCGGTCCAGCATGAGCTCCATGTTACCCGTACCCTTGAACTCCTCGTAGACCACGTCGTCCATACGGCTTCCGGTGTCCACCAGGGCCGTGGCCAGGATGGTCAGGCTTCCGCCCTCCCGCATGTTGCGGGCCGCGCCGAAGAAACGCTTGGGCATGTACAGGGCCGCCGGGTCAAGACCGCCGGAGAGCGTGCGGCCGCTGGGCGTCACGGTCAGGTTGTAGGCTCTGGTCAGGCGGGTGATGCTGTCCAGCAGGATCATCACGTCCCGGCCGTGCTCCACCAGGCGCTTGGCGCGCTCGATCACCATCTCGGAAACGCGCTTGTGGTTGCTGGCTTCCTCGTCAAAGGTGGAATAGATCACTTCCACGTTGGGGCCCACAATGGCCTCCTTGATATCCGTCACTTCCTCAGGCCGCTCGTCGATCAGAAGGATCATCAGATGCATGTCCGGGTGGTTGGTGGTCACCGCCTTGGCCACCTGCTTGAGCAGGGTAGTTTTTCCGGCTTTGGGCGGGGAAACGATCATGCCGCGCTGTCCCTTTCCGATGGGGGACAGAAGGTCCAGCACCCGCATGGCCACGGAAACGCGCTCGCCTGGGCGTTCCATATGCAGCCGCTTGTTGGGGAAAATGGGGGTCAGGTCCTCAAAATTCGGGCGGGTCTCCGTGGCGCTCAGCGGATACCCGTTCACGGTGCGGATGTAGAGCAGGGCCGCGAATTTCTCCGTGGCCGACTTCACCCGGCGGTTTCCGCTGATAATGTCGCCGGTTTTCAGGTTGAAACGGCGGATCTGGGACGGCGCCACATACACGTCGTTCTCGCCCGGCAGGAAGTTCTCGCACCGGATAAAGCCAAATCCGTCGGGCATTACCTCCAGGATACCGTTGGCCTCGATGCCGCTGTCCAGCTCCGCCAGGTCCTGATTGTTTAAACCCAGGGCGTCGCTCCTCATATCGGTGCGCTGCTGGCGCTCCTCACCTGAAGGCGCGCCGTAGGAGGGCGCTGCCTGCTGGGGCGCGCTCTGGCTGTTGTTGTAATACCGGTTCCCGCTGTTCTGGCCGTTCTTGTCATAGGGGCGGTTATTCCGCCTGGGATCCGCCATGCGGCTGTCCGTGCGGCCCTGGCGGCTGTCGTATACCACCGGCCCCCGGGGCTGGCGCTGGGGCTCCTGTGCCCGCGGGGCTGGCTGTGCCTCCCGGTCCTGGGACGCAGGCTGGGTGTTGTCACGGTCATTTCCGCGAGCGCGGTAGGTGTCGCGCTCATTGCCGCGGGACTGCTGAGAGGCGTCGCGGTAGGGCTGGGCGGAATCGCGGTCTGCGCCGCGGGAGGCCTGGGCCGTATCGCGGTCTGCTCCACGGGACTGCTGGGCCGTATCCCGGGGCGCCTGAGCCATATCACGGTCTGCTCCGCGGGATGGCTGAACGGAATCACGGTCTACTCCGCGGGACGCCTGGGCCGTATCCCGATCATTTCCGCGGGACGCCCGGGCGTTTTCGCGGTCTGCTCCGGCGGACGCGGGGGACGCCTCGGCGGCACGCTCCGCCTGCGCCGGCTTCACCTGGGGATTCTTCTCCGCCTGCTGGCACAGAAGCTCGATCAGCTCGGCCTTGCGCATGCTGCTCACGCCTTTTAAGCCCTGGGCCTTCGCCAGCTCGCGCAATTCCGCCACTGGCAGTGTCTCTAATTTCTCGCGCATATTATATCTCCTTATCATAGCATAACAAGCCGGTCCCCTCTTTGGTGGAACACAGCGTGGTACGAAACTATTTTATTAAAATGTCTTAGGTATGGGGGTTATTCCAGATATAAGAATCCATTTGGAAAAACGGACTACCGGCGGCAAGGAAACGCCGCCGGCCCATCCAACATAGCTATATTATATACTTCACCATTTAGAAATGTAAAGTTAAAATTGTCTTATTCCGTCCCTTTTATTCACATTTTCCGCAAAATGCAGCCGCAAGGCCCTTTAATCCTCCCTGAGCAGGCCGCCGGGCACCCTTCCGTCCGTGTCTCCAAGGCTGACGCCCAGGACTTTGGCCAGCAGCGGGCCCTCGTCCACCAGGCGCATGCTGCCGATTCTGGCCCCCGGGATAAAGTCCGGGCCCGCTGCAAAAAAGATCGTCTGGTAGTTCTCCTTGGTGGGCAGATACCCATGGGTGGCCGCGTGCAGGCCGCTGCCGTAGCCCGCCTGACGGAACGGCACGTCGCACTCGTTCTGGTAAAAATACCCGTCCCTTGCCTCCAGCATAAAGGCGCAGTCCCCGTTTGCCCCCATGTTCCGTATCTGGGGCTGCTCGAAAAACTGTTCCAGGCCGGAGCGCTCATCCTCCTTCCAGCGGCAGAGCAAACGTCGCACCTCCTCCGCCAGCTCCCGGTCCCGCCGGTTTTTCAGATAAATGTAGCAGGCCCCGTCGCACTCCCGGGCCAGCACCCGCCACTCCTTCACCATGCCCTTTTCCGTGGTCAGCCAGCCCTTGCGCCGGAACCAGTAATTGGGGTAAACCGCCATGGACACGTCCTTCTGGCAGTGGTCCCCCAGGATCACCACATTGGTTTTCTGTTCCCAGCCCATGCTGCCCAACAGGCTGAACAGCTCCCCCAGCCGCCGGTCATGGCGTCCAAGGGCGTCCTGAATCCCCGGAACCGTGGCCCCGAAGGTGTGCCGGTTGGTATCCACATCCGTCAGGTGGGCGAAGAGCACGTCCGGCTGGTAGCGCCTTAATGTATACAGCATACCGGCCTGCACGAAATTGTCCAGCTGCGGCTGCTTCACTCCGTCCACCATGTATCCGAACCGCCGGTACAGATCGACCTGATACCAGGGCGTTCCATTGGAAATGCTCACCGAAATCTGGTTCTCCCAGGGCTGGTTTGCCCACACCTCCGGCAGGTTGTAGCGAATCCGGGCCTTGCCCGTCACCGGCCAAAGGAGGGTTGCCACCTTAAGCCCGCTCCTGCGGGCCTCGTCGTACAACGTGGTCCCGTGGATGTAACGGCGCTGCCAGAACCAGTCCGGCTTGCGCTTCTCCGGCTGAATCTTGTGGTTGTTCACAATGCGGTGGTTTGCCGGGTACAGCCCGGTCATGATGCTGGTGTGAGCCGGGTAGGTCAGGCTGGGATACACGCTGACCACCCGCTCACAGCCCGCCGCCCGCTTCATAAAGGCCCGGAAATGGGGCAATGTCCTCATATACGGCAGATCGATGCTCCCCACTGCGTCCAGTGAGAGCACGATCAGCCGGTTTCTCTCTCGTCTCATCATGGTTCAACACATCTCCTGCTGTCTGCCCGCCCCTGCTGCGAATACCGTTCCCCGCCTACCGCGGTTTAAGTGTCCTCCTCCTTAAGCCAGGCCATGTGGCGGCGGATCTCCCGCTCGTACCCGTTGTCCGAAGGCTCGTAGAACACGGAACCCTCCATTCCGTCGGGCAGGTACTGCTGCTTCACGTAGTGTTTGGGATAATCGTGGGCGTACTTGTATCCCAGACCGTGCCCCAGCTTCTGAGCCCCCTTATAGTGCTTGTCCTGCAAATGCACGGGAACCGGCATGGTGCGCGAGGAAGCCACCGCCTCCGCGGCCGCGCCTACCGCCATGCAGGCCGCGTTGCTCTTGGGCGCGGTGGCCACGTAGGTCACCGCCTGGGACAGGATGATCTGGGCCTCCGGCATGCCGATCCGCTCCACCGCCTGGGCCGCGCTCACCGCCACGGTCAGGGCCTGCGGGTCCGCATTTCCCACGTCCTCGGAGGCGCAGATCATGATCCGCCGGGCGATAAACTTGATATCCTCCCCGGCGTAGAGCATCCGCGCCAGGTAATAGACCGCGGCGTCCGGATCGGACCCCCTCATACTCTTGATAAAGGCCGACACCGTGTCGTAGTGGTTGTCCCCATTCTTGTCATAGCGCACCACCCGCTTCTGGATACACTCCTGCGCCACCGCCAGATCGATATGGATCTTGCCGTCCGGCCCCCGCTCCGTGGTCAGAATACCCAGCTCCACAGCGTTTAATGCCGCCCTGGCGTCCCCGTTGGCGGTGTCCGCCAGAAATTCCGCCGCGTCGTCCTCGATCACCGCGTCGTAGGTGCCCATCCCCCGGTCCCGGTCGTACACGGCCCGACGGATCAGCTCCCGGATATCCTCCTTCTCCAAGGGCTTCAGCTCAAAAATACGCGACCGGGACAGCAGCGCCCCGTTCACCTCAAAATATGGATTTTCCGTGGTTGCGCCGATGAGGATCAGCGTTCCGTCCTCCACAAAGGGCAGAAGATAGTCCTGCTGTCCCTTGTTGAAGCGGTGAATCTCGTCCACAAACAGGATGGTTTTCTTCCCATACATGCCCATGTTGTCCTTGGCCGCATGCACCACTTCCTCCATGTCCTTTTTGCCGGCCACCGTGGCGTTGATCTGCCGGAAATCGGCGCTGGTGGTGTTGGCGATCACCTTAGCCAGCGTGGTTTTTCCCGTGCCCGGAGGACCGTAAAAGATAATGGAGCCCAGCTTATCCGCCTTGATGGCCCGGTACAAAAGCTTGTCCCTGCCCACAATGTGCTGCTGTCCCACCACCTCGTCCAGCGTTTTGGGGCGCAGCCGGGAGGCCAGAGGCGACTCCGATTCCATCTTGCTCTCCCGCATATAGTCAAATAAATTCATATCCATTTCGCTCACCGTCCATTCCGCGGCTGTGGAAAAATCCCCACCACCACGCCGTATTCAGCGGGCAGCCCCGCCATCGCCTGATCCATGGCCGATTCCACCACCAGAACTTTTTTCGCGCCCACCTGGTAGAACACGTCCTCGTACACCTTCCGCTCCACCTTGGTCAATGTGAGCGGCACGCAGACCGCAATCCGCGGCTTGAAAAACAGATGGCGCCGGCAGCATTTCCTCACAAAATAGCGGAACACTTTCGCGGCCAGCTCATAGTCGGCCACCACTCCGTCCTTTAACGGGCTGACGATCTCCACAAGTTTCTCCATCTGTTCCGCCACCGGATCCTGCGCCAGCTGCAGCGCCTCCCGCCCCAGGGCCAGAATGCGGTCCCCGCAGAGGGCCACCGCCATCTGCTCGGTAATTTCCACGGAATCACGCGCTCCGTACAGCCGGATCAGCGCCGGCTCATAACCGTTTATAAGCTTATTTTCCACCATCGCCTGTATACTCTCCTTACTCCCCGTCTTCCCGGTTTCCGGCCGCGTACTCGCCCGGGCAGATATCCATCACGCACCGGACCGGCTGGATCAGAGCATCCTCGTACTGGCAGCGCCACTGGACCTCCTGGCTCATATTCCCGTTCAAAAGCCCGTCGATGGTCTCCCCGCTGCGGACCGGCGCGTTCCGGTCAAACAGATAGGAGGCAACGTTGTAGGCGTGGTTCACCACCCGGTTGGGATCCAGGCCGTGGAAATGGTACTGCACGTCCGGCAGCCCCACCGCGTACATGCCCAGGGTGTCCACGATCTGATCGTCCGTCCCCTGAATGTTGAAAAATCTGGCGTTCACGCCAAAGTACACGAACCGGTCCTCCCGGGAAACGCCGTGCTCCCGGACCATTTCCGCGGTAAACAGCTTGCCGGCCGGCGCAATCCAGACCGCGGTACAGTCCGGATACAGCTCCATCGCCGCCTCCAGCCAGTCCATCAAAAGCTCGCAGCGCTCTTTATACTCCAACCCCGCGGACATCATATCAAAAATGGACACCTGATAGCGGCAGGAATCCAGAATCTCCCTGCCGTTTTGCACATCCCAGAGCTGGCTCCTGGCAAAATCGTCGATGGTGTCCTGCTTAAATTCTCGGACCTCCGTCATCACCAACTGCGCCGGGACCACTCCGTCCTTGTAGGTAACCGGATACTTCTTCACCGCAAAGGAGATCAGTCCCGGCCCCGGACACACCAGGTCCACATCGCCGAAGCGCTGGTTCAGCGCCCGACCGATGGCCCCGTTGTCTGGCTGCTGCGGTTTCTCCACAAACAGCAGATGCATAAAGTATGTATTTTGAAATTCCGCCTTATCCTGTGTGTTTTGCTGAAAATTTCCAGGTTTTTCCATCTATCGTCCTCTCCGGCGGCAGTCAAGGCTCTGTTTCGCAGTGAGCCGCCTTTTTGATCAATCGATCAGTACCTCGTCAACCGTAACAAAAGTATATCCCTGCGGCGTCAGGGTGTCAATGATTTCCAGCGCCGCCTCCACGGATGTGGGAAAAATATCGTGCATCAATATAATATCCCCATCCTTCACATCTTTCAAGACGCGCTTCACGATTTTCTGCCGGTTCTGGAGCTTCCAGTCCAACGAGTCAACGGACCACAGAACGGTGGTCATATCCACCTTGCACTCCAGATTATCATTCCAGTCCCCGTACGGCGGGCGCAGGTACTGGGGCCGCTCCCCGGTAATCTGCTCGATCATCACGCTGGTCTGGTCCACCGCGTCGCAGACCGCATTTTCCCCGGCCTTGGTCAGCTGAATGTGGCGGTAGCTGTGGTTGCCGATCAGATGGCCCTCGTCCTTCATGCGGCGCACCAGGTCCTCGTTTCCGGGGATGCTCTCCCCCATCAGGAAAAAGGTCGCTTTGACTCCGCGGGCCTTCAGTCCGTCCAGCAGGTCCTTGGTGCACTCCTTGTTGGGCCCGTCGTCAAAGGTCAGCGCCACGCACTTGACCCCGTTTCCGCGCTTTTCGCTCACAACGCCGTCTCCCGGCCCCGCATCCGCCGGCAGGCCTGTATCCGTTGGTTGGCCGTCCTCCGGCCGGCCCGGGGCGTCATTGGCTCCTGCGGCGGAGACAAAGCGCTCCAAGACCGGATTGCCGCCGCCAAAAGCGGGCAGCTTTAAGATCCCCAGCGTCCACAAAAGCGCCGCCGCCAGCAGCAAATCCATACCGGCTATTACTGCCATAAGCCTCAGCTTCTTTCCCATCTTCCCGGTTCCCCGCTTCCGAAATCCTATATTCTATCTTCCAATATATGATTTGGGGGGTGGTAAAATGCATGGGGAATGGGATTGCGGGGGGGGGGGGTATGAGAGGGACATGGGGTGGTTTGGTATGGGGGGATTCTTATGTTCAGATTGCTGGAATTCGCTGGCCGTCCTAAGGAATCCACCGGGCTCTGCCCGGTACCCCTTAGGACAAAAATCAGGCTGCACGCGTTTTCTCCACGTTTCGCAGCCTGATCTCAAACCTCTATCTTATCTCAATATCCCGATTGTCCATCCACGCGCCTCAGACGCCCGGGCCTCCGCTTACGCCGGTTATGACCGGAGCGTCATTTGTCCCGCTCTGGCCTGCGTCCGGACTGCTCTGGCTGTCGGGGGATTCGTTGGAGGCTTCGCCGCCCTCAGCCGGCGGCTGCTCGACAAGGCTTAAGGCTCCGCTGCCGTCCGCCGTGTAGTTCACGCCGTCCACCGTCACCTCGGTGTTCGCCGCCATGCGGCCCTGATCGTCCAGATAATATTTCACGCCGCCCACATCGGTGATTCCGGTGGCCATGTGGCCGTTTCCGTCGAAATAGTACCAGATGCCGTCGATGCTCTGCCAGCCGGTGACCATCTGTCCGTCCTGGTTAAAGAAATACCAGGAGCCGTCCATATCCCGCCAGCCGGTAGCCATTGCGCCGTTGCCGCGCATGAAATACCAGTGTCCGCCGTCCTGCAGCCAGCCGGTATGCATCACGCCGTCGCTGTTGGAATAATACCTGGAGCCGTCCGCGTCGATCCAGCCCTTGGCCAGAGCGCCGCTGCCGTCCAGATAGTACCACTTGTTGTCCTGGTTGGTCCAGCCCGTGGCCATACGCCCGCTGTCCTCCAGGAAGAAGCGTTTGCCGCCCTCATCCAGCCAGCCGGTACGCATCACGGCGGTGTCGTGATCCATGAAATACCAGGCCCCGTTATCGTTCACCCAGCCGGTGGACGCCGCGCCGGAGCTGCCCAGGTAATACCATTTACCGTCCTGATCCTTCCAGCCGTACTGCATCTTTCCGGTGCCGTCGTCCAGATAATAGCGCTTGCCGGACTCCGTAAACCAGCCCTTCTTGGCAAAGCCGTCCCCATCCATGTAGTACCAGCCGTTGCCGTCGTTGATCCAGGTGTCCTTCTGCATGGCGTGGTTCTGATAATAGTAAGTGTTCCCGCCGATGGTCCGCCACAGGTTGGCCGGTATGACGCCGGAGAAATCCTTAAACTGGAAATCGATGTCCACATTGCCGCCGATTCCGTTCACCGCGCCGGTGCTGGTGGCCTGCCACATCACCGGTGAGGAGTAGGTATACATCGCATTGTACCGGGCCACCCACACCGGATAATTCATCAGGGACATATCCAGCTTGTTCTTCAGCCAGTTTTCATTGGCATAGATAATCGGATAATACCCTGCGTCCTTGATCCGCTGGCAGAACGCGTTTGCAATGGCCGCCAGCTCCTCCTTGGAGAGCACGCCCTGGGTGCTGTCCTCCATGTCAAAGGCCACGGGGTAGGAAACCGGGTAGTCCTTGATCAGATCCAGGACAAAATCCGCTTCCTGGACCGCCATCTCGGGGTTGAGCGCCAGAGAGTAGATGTACACGCCGACCTGAATCCCCGCGTCGTGGGCCTCCTGGATATTCTTGTGGAAATACGGATCCACCGCGCCCTTGGAACGCGTCCCCAGCATGACGAAGGAAACGTCGTCCGCCGCCACCTGCCGCCAGTTCACATCCCCCTGCCAGCGGGAGACGTCGATTCCCCGGTGCAGCACGTTGGGGATGGGAGTGCCGTCATGCATCTGGTAGACCCCGCCGACCTTCCGCCAGGCGTTGGGGTTGGCACTCTGAGCCGCGTTACCGGAATTACTGCCGGAATTACCGCTGGTATTGCCGCCGGAGCCGCCGCCAGCCACACCGGGCCCGCCAGGCCCGCCGGACGTGACGGCGGACGTCACCCCGCTCTCGCCCGGCCCAATGGCCCAGGCGGTCCCGGTGGGCAGGCCGGTCATCACCACAATCATACCCGCCAGAGCCGCCCCCTGGCAGCGCTTCACCAAGTGTCTCACATTCTTCATAATGTTCTCCTCTTTTAGTCAGTGTACGAGTCCTTGTATTTATGCAATCGCCCGCAGGCAAAGCCAGCGGCCCATTGTATTCAAATAAATGGATGTCCTCTGAATCCTCCGGGGACATCCACTTTTCTCTGAAACGTTCTGAGACCTATCTGGGGCCGTCTGTTCTTCCCGGCTCCAGGACGTCGTTCTTATTGGACGGGCTGTTTGAAGATCCGCCGGAGGTTGGTCCATTGGAACTGCCGGACGGCGAATTATTGTTCGAAGAACCGGAACCGCCGGGGCCGTTGTAGGAAACGGAATTGTTGCCCGAGGAACCAGAACTGCCGGAACCGCCGGGGCCGCTGCTGGAACCCGAACTGCCGGACGGGCTGTTGTTATTGTTGCTGCCCGGACTCTGGGCGGAAACGCCGCCTGCGTTCTGGCAGACGCCGCTGGAATTGAAGGTGTACTGAGTCCCGTCGATGGTCAGCGTGGTGTTGGCCGCCATCTTGCCCGTGGCGGGGTCAAGATAATAATACTGGCCGTTCAGCTGAATCCACTTGGTCATCATATGGCCGTTGCTGCTGAAATAATACCAGGCGTCGCCGATCTGCTTCCAGCCCTTGGACATCTTTCCGTTGGTATTGTCCATGTAATACTTGTTGCCCTGGCTGTCGGTCAGCCAGTCGATCAGCATCCGGCCGTCCGTATTCAGGTAGTAGTAATCGCCGTCCACGTCGGTCCAGCCGGTCATCATCTTGCCGTCCGTGCCGAACAGGTACCAGGCGTCCTTGATATTCGCCCAGGCGTTCACCACGCACTTGCCGTTGCTCTGGAAATAATACCAGGCGTTGTCCATCTCCCGCCAGCCGGTGCCCATGGAGCCGTCGCCGCGCATGTAGTAATAGTCCACATCGTTGTTGCCGCGGTCAATCTTCAGCCAGCCGGTCACCATGGTGCCGTCGTCCAGCATGTAGTACCATTTATCATCCGTATTCACCCAACCGGTGGCCATCAGGCCGTTGGGTTTGAAGAAATACCATTTTCCATCAATCTGTACAAATCCGGTGCTCATGTATCCGGTGGATAAATCCATGTAGTAATAGCCGTCGCTGGTGTGCACCCAGCCCTTGCGGGTGGCGTTATTCTCCACATAGGTCCATTTATCACCTGATTTGGTCCATCCGTCCGCATAGGCCGTGAATGCTGATCCCAATGACATCACGCTGATCAGACCGGCGGCAGCCAGCGCCATAAACTGTTTTCTGTGTACCATTTGTCATCCTCCTCATACATCATCCGAAACCCACTCCGGCTCACAGAGCCAGTCTCACATAATTCTGATTATAGCACAGCCCTACTGCAAAATGGTAACATTTTTATTACAATTTCCGTAATTTCCTATAATATTTTTTCGCGTAGCGGTACATGATGATCGTGTATTCGCCGAACTCGTCGCCCAGCACGCTCTTGTAAACCGCCCACAGACTCCACAGAAAACCGCCAAGGGCCGCGTAGGCGTAGGTGGCGAATTGCTCCTCCCCGGAAGGTTCCCGTTTCAGATAAATCCGAAGCAGATGATCCAGCTGCTCCTCGTCGTAGTAGGAATAAATCGCGCACATGGCCACGTCGATCATGGGGTCGCACATCCCCGCGTACTCCCAGTCCAGCAGCTTTACCTCTCCATTTTCCAAAAACAGGTAATTGTCCACGTTGGCGTCGATGTGGGACAGGCATTTCTCCCGGCCCATGCCGTCCAGACGGTCCATCAGCCAGTTCATCCACTCCCGCACCTCCTCGTAGTCCTCGAAGAGAATGCCGCCGTGGCTTTTACACAGCTTTTCATAAAATTCGATGCGCTCGCGGATATCAAAATCGTGCTGAACCCTGACGCCACTAGTATGCAACTTTCGCAGCATTTCCATGCACTGTTCCAGGTCTCCCCAGTCTTCGGAGGAGGCGTTGCGCGCGCCCTCGTAAAAGTCCGCGATCTTGTACCCTGTCTCCGGGTTCAAATACAGCAGATGCTCTGTGATGCCCAGCGGCGTCACCGCGTCGTAGACCTGCTTCTCCTGGACGCGGTTGACCAGCAGCTGGGTTCCAGGTCCCGGGATCCGGCAGATGCAGTGCTTGCCCTTCACCTGGAACAGGAAGGACTTGTTGGTCATCCCCGATTTCAGGCAGCGGATGTCCCGAATCTCGGACTCCGGCACCTCAAATACCCTGGACACCAGCTTTAGCGCCTCGTTGTCCGAGTGGTTCTGATACTTGGGGTCAAAGAGCCGCAGCTCCTCCAGGTTCTCAAACTCGTACACCTGATGTTCCGGCTGGCGGTTGATATCCATCTCAATCTCACCCCAGCGCTCCGGGCTCACCCCGGACTCCTTCGCGGCCCGCTTAAGAAGCTCCGGGTCCTCCGCCGCCAGACGGTTTTTGGCCTCCCCGTCCAGCATGTCCGCCAGCACCTGTTCCCAGTAGAACTGCTCCGTCCCCGGCGTCTCATAGTAAGCCTTTAAAACCGGCATGAATTTTGCTGTGAACTCCCTCGAAAAGTAAGCCGGCCCGTACATCACCCAGGCGTCCCTTCCGCCGATTCGCACGCCGGTGATCCGCCCCTTCTTATTATAAGACAGGCACCATTCCCTGGTCTCGCCCTTCTGAAGCTCTGAGGAATACCAGGCCCCGCACTCGTAGGCGTGGTACATATTCTCCCGCAGCCAGTTGTCCGAGGCCAGAAGGTACATGTTGCGGCCCTCCAGCACCTTGGCGGCGCGGTAGATGGTGGTCAGGGTGTTTTTGCTGGAATACTCGGGATTGTACAGCAGCTTCACGTCGTACTTGTCGATCAGATACTCGAATTTCTCCTTCAGATACCCCACCGTGATGGTGATGTCCCGGATTCCCGCCTCGTGGAGCTGGCGAATCTGGCGCTCGATCATGCGCTCCCCGAACACCTCCAACAGCCCCTTGGGCGTCTCAAACGTCAGGGGGACAAAACGGGAGCCGAATCCCGCGGCGATGATCAGAGCCCCGTCCACCTTGTACGGCTCCAGCAGCTTCCGACCTTCTTCCAAAATTTTCCACTTCCGTGAGGCGTTGTCCGGTCCGTCCTCCGCGATCAGCCCACGACCCACGCACTCCTTCACCAGGGAATTCACCGTTCCCAGGGATACGTCCAGCTTCTGCGCCATCTCCCGCTGCGTAATATCCGGCTGTTCCAGCACAGCCCTGCATATAAGTCCATATCGATCCATCCGCTTGTCCCCTCACTTTTGTTCAATTTATCTCATTTTTAAAAATATATGAACATTATAACACGATCGACGAAAAATGCAAGGGGAACGAAAATTCCGGCAGATATTCTCTGCCGGAATCGGGCCGCTCCCTCTTACCGCTTAAAACGCTGGGAGCGGAATTCAAACATATTTTCAAAAAACGTGAGTTCCGGCTGCGGCAGGAGAAAGGACGGCCTACTGACGCTGCAAGTCTTATTCCACTGATCCCGCACCTGTTCCACCGCCGCCTCCTCCTCAGGTTCCAGCTTCCATAATTTGTAAGCCACGCTCACATGAAACCCGTAGGAATCGTGGTCCGGGAATCGGATTCCCAACAGCTCCGACAGCTCGCTACGGTATTCTTCCATCCGCTTCCGATCCGTCTCCGCGGCCGGCCCGAAGCGGACGATGATGATGTCCCGCTCTGTGTCAACCCGGTCAAAAACCATTTTCACCTGCCCCAGGGGTTTTGCCCTGGAAAACTGCTGCTCAAAAAACACGTCCGTTTCCTCCAGAGGCGTTTCCAGGCTCAGGTGACGGCTCCACAGCTCCGCCTTGCGGTCCTCGTCGCAGACGCCCTGAATGACCGTCATATGAAAGCTGTGCTCCGGGAGAAACGCGTACTTGCTCCCCTGGACTTCGCGGAAGGACCGGCTGATCCGGCTGATCAGAGGATAAATCTCCGAATCCCCGTGCAGCTTGCTGATGACCGTATTGCCCGGAAAGAAACGCACGCTTCCGTCCGGATTAAATTTTCTCCCGATATTTTTTGTCTCAATCCGTTGTTCCATATTCCCTTTCCCTAACCTTTCACCGCCCCGTCGGCGATTCCTTTAATAAAATATTTCTGCATGGACAAATAGAGCAGAATCGGCGGCACGATGGCCAACAGCGCCGCGGCCGCCCCCGCGTTCAGATCCGAGGCATTTTCGGTAAAGAACGAGGCGATGGCCAGCGTGATCGTCCTGCACTGGGATTTCTGCAAAAAGTACAGTTGAAACGCGTAGTCATTCCAGATGTAGACGCTGGTCAGAATGACGACGCTGGCGGTAACAGGCTTGAGCGCCGGCATAACCACGCGGTAGAACACCCCGAACCTGCTGCAGCCGTCGATCAGCCCCGCCTCATCCAGTTCCCGCGGTATGGTGGCGATGAAATTGGTGAACAGGAAAATGCTGATCGGCAGATTGTACGTGACCGAAACCATAATGATGCCCCAAAACCTGTTGATCCCGCCGATTGCCACCATCGTCTTGTACAGCGGCACCAGAACGCTCAACGGCGGCACCATCATCACCGACACGATAAAACTCAGAATCAACCGGTTCATCTTCGTCTTCACCCTGGAAAGCGGGTAGGCCGCCATGGCTCCCACCAGAACGATCAGCACGACCGCGACCACCGTTATCAGCAGCGTGTTGAAAACCGCGTGCACAAGGTTGCCCTTGGCCAGAGCTGTACTGAAATTGTCCATCTGGAGGTATCCCGGCATTTTCCAGCGGGAGCTGGTGTCCATCTGCCGCTTCAGCGCCACGGAGACGAGAATATAAAATGGGATAAAATGGAAAACAACGATTCCCAGCGCCGCAGCCGTTTTCCACCAGGTATTTTTACGCGCCTTTGTCAATTCAATTCCACCGCCTTTTTCTCAATGTAACCGCGCACCACCACGCTGACGAACATAATAAACACAAACGTAAACAGCCCGATGGCGGCGGAATAACCCGCGCTCTGATTCTCAAAATAGGTATAATTGATCAGGGTCTGCAGCGAATGGGAGGCGTAGCCCGGTCCTCCCCCGGTCATGGAAACCACGATGCCGAACAGCTTCAAACCGCCGATCAGGTTCAGGATAATGTTCGTGGCCAGCGCCGGCAGCAGCTGGGGCAGGGTGATGTAGCGGAACCTCTGCCACGCGCCCGCCCCGTCCAGGGACGCCGCCTCGTAGTAATCGGTGGGGATACCGTTCAACCCCGCAATAAAAATAATCATGGTCTTGCCCACATACTGGACGCCGTTGATCAGCGTGATGATCACCACGGCCCTGGCCCCCTGGGCCATCCAGTCCAAAGGCTCCGCTCCCAAAAGCAGCATGATGTCGTTCAGCGCTCCCTGGTCGTACTGCACCATAAAATACCAGATGTAACCCGCGATCAGCTGGGATACCATCACCGGAATGTAGATGACCGTTCTGGCAAAGGTGCGCCCGCAGAACCGGTCCTGAAGCAGCAGGGCGTACAGGAGCCCCAGGCCGGTCTGGATCAGCGCGCTGCCGAAGCCGTAAACCAGGGTGTTGCGAAACGCTGTGTGGAACATCACATCGGTGAACAATTTCCGGTAATTCTGCAGGCCCACGTATTTATAGGTCTGGGAGTACCCGTTCCAGTTGGTCAGGGAAATGTGGACGCCCTGGATCAGCGGGTAGATCACAAACACAATCATCAGCGCCACTGCCGGCAGGTACATCAGGCAGAGCCCTCTCTCGGAATTGACCTTCCGCATAAAATGTGTATTCACTCTACAGCCCTTTCTCACTCGTTATTCTGCTCACGGAATTTGATATAGTCCTCCCCCATCATCTGACAGGCTTTATCCACATCCACGTCCCCTGCGATCAGCGCAGAGCCCACGGTTTTCATAGTGCTCCACATGCCGTTGGGCAGGTATTCCCGGTCAAATTTGGGGAATACACGGGAATCCGCATATTTCTCGTAGCTCTCGTTGACGACGCCCAGATTGCCGGTGGCCCCTTTCATGCTGGCCGGCATGCCGCTGGCGGTGGAAACCTTCTCAATGTTCTCTTTTTCCGCCATAAAACGCAGCAGTTCGAGGGCCAGCTCCTGGTTGGGACCGTCCTTCCACACGCCGTAAGCTTCCCGCTCTCCGCCCAAAAGCACCGGCTCGTCCTCCGCGGAGGCCGTGGGCACGGGCATCATGGCCAGACCAGCGTCCGCCATGGTCGCGTTGTTCTCCAGCGCAAAGAGCACTTCCCCTCCTGCCAGTTTCTGGGGAATCGTGATGGGATCCGCGGTCTGATAATCCTTATTCAGATACCCGGAATCCCGGAGTTTGGTGATCAGCTGGAACACCGGCGCGTAATTGGCCCAGTCAAAGCTTCCGTCCTTCAGCTCGGCCCTGTAATTGTCCGCCTCGTCGGTGATCAGATAGGTGGGGGACACGGTGTTAATCACGCCTGCCAGCTTGCCCGGATCCTTCCCCGCCAGATACACGGGGGTGTAACCCTGGTTTTTGGCCTCCTCGCATGCATCCAGGAACTCATCCCAGGTTTTGGGAACTTCCTTTCCCAGCTTTTCCAGCAGGTCCGCGTTGTAGACGATCCCCGACTTGTCCACGTTCATGGGCAGGGCGTAAATCTGCCCTTCGCTGTCGCTCATAACCGGCAGAATCTCCTCCACCAGATCGCCGTACCACTCCTGATCGTTTAAGGGGCGCAGATACTCGCTGTAGCGGTTGACCGACCAGCCGTGGGTCGCGAACAGGTCGGGAAGGTCGTTGGCCGCCATTTTCGCCTTCATCAGCTGTTCGTAGTCCTTGCCCTGGCTGCTGTACTCGATCTCCACCCCCGGGTTCTCCTCCATAAACCTGGCAAATACCTCGTTCATCGCCTCAAATGTGCCGCCGGAGGCGTTGGTCATGATCACCAGCTTGCCGGTCAGCTCTCCGGCCCCGCCTTCCTCCGTTGTACCGGCCACGCTCTGTCCGGTCTGAGCCTGTCCGGCCTGGGTCTGCGCCGCCGTCTCCTGGGTATCGCCCGTTTTTGCCCCGCAGCCGGCCAGAAGCGTCATTGCCCCCGCACAGGCCAAAGCCCGCCATAACCATGTTTTTTTCATTTTCATAGCCCTCCTGTTGTTTACTTTTACCGTTGTTTGGATGAACAAATTGTAGCACGGGCGTTCCCGGACGGAATATTTCATTTCTACGGTCCGATTGCCAAAATCTACAAAATCCGCAAATTGATTGAAACGGCTGTCCATTTATACTAGAATTATTTTATTCATTAGACGGAGGTCTGCCACGATGAAGCGACTTAAGACGCCCAAATTTTCCTTCAGCCTGATTCTCAACTTTTTGATCAGCACCCTGATCCCGTTTGTCCTGGTCACCCTGCTGATCGCCAACCTCTACAAATACAATTATACCCGGGATGTCTTTAATCTGGTAGACAATTCGCTGGTGTCCATTTCCCAGAACATCTATCTGTACCTCTCGGAGCTGGACCGCGCCACCTTGACTCCCTATTACAATGAGGACTTTTTCGCCACCTTAAAGCACATCAAGGAGAGCTCCGGCCGCCAGTCGGTCCTGGAACAGGCGCAGCTGGAGAATTCCCTGGGTTACCTCATGAGCTTTATCCGCTACACCAGAGAGGATATCGCCGGTTCCATTATTGTGGCGGGAGGAGACTGCATCTACAGCACCACCAACATGGTGGACAGCTCCGTGGACCCTGACTATCCGTTCTCCGAACAGGAATGGTACCGGGAAGCCCTGGCCTTAAAGGGCAGGCCCCTGTTCGTATCCCCCCACAGCCAGGATTATTACGTTCCCAACACGAACCCCCAGGTCATCTCCGTGGCCAGGGCCATCGTCAACCTCAGGACCCGGCAGCCCCTCTGCGTGATCAAGGTGGACGCCAACACGGTGATTTTCGAGAAAGTCCTGCAGGATATCGTCTTTCATGTGCCCTCCACCGTGATTGTAACCGACCAGTCCGGCCATGTGGTGTACAGCACCCTGCCGGTGGACGGCCTGGACGAGGCGGACTTAAGCCGGGACTCGGTTAAAATAAACTACGGCGGACAGCCCTATCTGAAGCGGTCCCAGCCGGTCCGGGACTATGGCTGGAACGTGCACGTGCTGTTAAAGGAATCCGCGGTCAACTCCAACATTTTTTATATTTACGCCACCGCCTTTCTGCTCTACCTGGTGGGCCTGCTCACCGCCCTGGCCTTCTATTTCTGGCGGTCCAGGCGTCTCATCCACACGGTGGACACCATCAACGGCCTGCTGGAGCAGATCCAGAACGGCAATTTCAAGGCCCGCTACACGCCGGACAGCCCCAACGAGCTGAAGCTCATCATCGACTCCGTCAACTACATCGCGGAGATGCTGGAGGAGCGGATGGAGCGGGAATATCAGATGGCGATGGAGCAGAAAACCTTTCAATTCAAGGCGCTGCAGGCGCAGATCAACCCCCATTTCCTGTTCAACACCCTCAACAGCTTTATCGCGCTGAACCAGATGTCCATGCGAAGCGAGCTGGAATCCGCGATCTATTCGCTGACCCGGATGCTGCGCTACAGTCTGGGCGAGGGGTCCACAAGCACCGTAGCCCAGGAGCTGGAATTTTTGGAAAACTACTGTATGCTGCAGAAGCTGCGCTTCCAGAAACGCCTGGAGTACCGGATTCAGTATGATCCCGACACCGGGCAGACCCGGATTCCCAAGCTGCTTTTGCAGCCTCTGGTGGAAAATGCGATTATCCACGGAATTGAGCCGTCCGGCCAGAACTGTCACCTGAATCTGTCCGTGTTCCGTCTCTCGCCCTCCCGGATCATGATCACCATCGAGGACGACGGCATCGGCTTTGACCAGGAAATGACCACAAGGCACATGGGGCTTTCCAATGTCGCCAAACGCCTGACGCTGATTGACAGCCGCAACTGTATGGAAATTGAGAGTTCTCCGGGAGAGGGAACGATCATCACACTTGAGATACAGACAGAGGAGCCCCATGAAATTTCTGATTGCTGACGATGAACAGCTGGTCCGTCTGACCATTCGGACCATTTTGAACAATTACGGTATCGAGAACGAGGACATTTACCAGGCCGGTACCGGGCAGGAGATGCTGGCCGTGCTGAAGGAGCGCCGGGTCGACCTGGCTTTTGTGGACATCCGCATGCCGGGGATGACCGGCCTTGAGGCGATCCGTCAGAGCATCGCCCTGTCCGGCCGCACCTCCTTCTACATTCTCACCGGGTATGACCGCTTTGAGTACGCGCGGGAAGCCATCTCCATCGGGGTGAAGGATTTTCTGCTCAAACCGCTGGAAACGCAAACCGTGGAGGAAATTTTAAAACGGGAGCGCGCCCACCAGGAGAGCGCCCGACGCCAGAAACGCAGCGAATTCGCCTCTCTGGTGTCCTCCGCCCTGCTGACCGGTTCCGGGAGCGCCTCCTCCGCGCTCCGCTGCCTCCCCTGCCTCTGCACCTTTGACCGGCCGGCCAACGTGGACCTGGAATTTTTTTACCGCTGTGAGGACGTTTTCACCTCCGTCCACACCGTGATCCTGCCCTTTCCCAATATGTCCTATGTGGTGTTCTGCTCCGCCGCGCCCGTTTCCGAGAAACCGCTGCTGGCGCAGATTCACACCCTGTTTTCCTCCACCGCAGAGTCCCGGGGATGGGAAACCGCCTCGGCCTTCTGCTTTTCCACCTCAGTCTCCCCCGCGCAGCTGGCCGAAGCCTTTTCCACGCTGAAACGCTACGCGGCCGTGCGCCTGACCCACGGGCTCAGACGGTTCTACACCGTTTCCCCGTCCCACCCGCCGGTGTCCGGCAGCCGTCTGCTCCCGGCCGTCCTGATCCTGCAGCTGAAGGACGACTATTTGGACGGCTCCTATGTGGATTATGTCAATCATCTGGAACAGCTCACGGCAGCGCTCAAAAACGCGCCCGATCTGTTCGGACGCGCCTCCCTGCACCATATCAACACCTGGCTTTCCCTGTGCTTTGCCAGGCCGGAAACGCCCCTGGACTCCCCGGAAGGCTTTTACCGGCATTTCCAGGCCCTGTCCCGCCATCTTTTGTCCCCCGGCGAGCAGAAAATGTCCTCCATTGAGACCATCATCCGCTACACGGACGACCACTACACCGAGGACATCTCGGTCAACGGCCTGGCCGACCAATTTGGGCTCACCCCCAATTATCTCAGCGCTCAGTTCAAGCGGGAGACCGGGATGAAATTCACTGACTACGTCACCGGACTGCGTTTGGCGCAGGCAAAAAAACTGCTGATAGAGTCGCCGCTTCAGGTAAAGCAGATCACCTCCCGGGTCGGCTACTACACCACCAGCCATTTTATCAAGGCCTTCGTGCGCCGCGAGGAAATGACGCCTCTGGAATACCGGAACCGGTACAAAACTGCGAGACCGGAGGAATAACCGGCAAGCGCCAGCGGCCCGCTGCATCCGGCAAAAATCGCCCATGACAGCGGGTGTGACCGCAGTCATGGGCGATTTTTCTTCTTTTATTATAAATGGTTCACTATACCTCGAAAATCAGATCCCCGTAGCTGGGCATGGGCCACAGATCCTTATCCACAATCATCTCCAGCCGGTCCGCCGGGGCGCGCAGCGCTTCCATGGCGGGGGCCACAACACCGTGGTAAGCCTCGGCCTGCTCCCGGCCACCGCCCATGGCGGAGGCCTTATCCGTAGCCTCGATCAGGGCTGCCAGGGCAACCTTCATATCGCTGAGCAGGTCGGAGGCCTCGGTCAGAAGCTCGGTCTGCACGCTCACGTCCGCCTCCGGGCAGGCGTTTCGCACCGCACAGATGGACCCGGCCAGCTGGGTGGTATACTTGATCACCGCTGGGATAATCTGCTTGCTGGCCATGTCAATCATGGTCCTTGCCTCAATGTTCACGGCCTTGGAGTAGCCCTCGTACTCCACCTCGGCCCTGGATTCCAGCTCCGCTCTGGTGAACACGCCGAATTCCTCGAACAGCTTCACGGCCTTCTCCGTGGTCAGGGCCGGGATGGCCTCCACCATGGAGCCCAGGTTGGGCAGGCCCCTGCGTTCCGCCTCCGCGACCCATTCTTTGGAGTAGCCGTTGCCGTTGAAGATCACCCGGCGGTGTGCGGACAAAGTCTCCTTGATCAGGTCATGGACGGCCATGTCGAAGTCGCCGGCCGCCTCCAGAATATCCGCCGCCTCCTTGAACGCCTCGGCCACAATGGTGTTGAGCACCGTGTTGGGGCTGGCGATGGAGTCGGAAGCGCCCACCATGCGGAACTCGAACTTGTTGCCGGTGAAGGCGAAGGGCGAAGTTCGGTTGCGGTCCGTGGCGTCCTTATCCAGGTCCGGGAGAATGTTCACGCCGGTTTTTAAGGTGCCGCCCTTCTTGGAGTGGGTGGCCTCGCCGGTGCTGCACAGCTGATCGATCACGTCCTCCAGCTGCTCGCCTAAGAAAATGGAGATGATGGCGGGCGGGGCCTCGTTGGAGCCTAAGCGCTGGTCGTTACCCGCATCCGCAGCGGATTCCCGCAGCAGATCCGCGTGGATGTCCACGGCCTTGATAATACAGGCCAGCACCAGCAGGAACTGGATGTTCTCGTGGGGGGTGTCGCCGGGGTTGAGCATGTTGGTGCCGTCGTCCCCGGTCAGGGACCAGTTGTCGTGCTTTCCGGATCCGTTCACGCCCGCAAAGGGCTTCTCGTGCAGCAGGCAGGCCATACCGTGGCGGCCGGCCACCTTTTTGAGGGTCTCCATCACAATCTGGTTGTGGTCCACCGCCAGGTTGACCTCCTCGTAGATGGGGGCCAGCTCGTGCTGGGATGGGGCGGCCTCGTTGTGCTGGGTCTTGGCGGGCACGCCCAGCTTCCACAGCTCCTTGTTCACCTCGTTCATGTAGGAGCCGATGCGCTCGCGGATCACGCCGAAGTAGTGGTCCTCCAGCTCCTGGCCCTTGGGCGGCATCGCGCCGAACAGGGTCCGGCCGGTGTAGATCAGGTCCTTGCGCTGCATGTACTTGGCCCGGTCCACCAGGAAATACTCCTGCTCCGCTCCCACGGAGGGGGTCACGCGCTTGGCCGTGGTGTTGCCGAACAGCCGCAGGATGCGCAGGGCCTGCTCGTTGACCGCCTGCACGGAGCGCAGCAGCGGGGTTTTCTTGTCCAGCGCCTCGCCCTTGTAGGAGCAGAAGGCGGTGGGGATACAAAGGGTCACGCCGATGGCGTCCTCCCTCAGAAACGCGGAGGAGGTGCAGTCCCAGGCCGTGTAGCCTCTGGCCTCAAAGGTTGCCCGCAGGCCCCCGGAGGGGAAGGAGGAGGCGTCCGGCTCGCCCTTGATCAGCTCTTTCCCGGAAAATTCCATGATCACCCGGCCGTCGCTTGGCGCGGAGATAAAGGAATCGTGTTTCTCCGCGGTCACGCCGGTGAGGGGCTGAAACCAGTGGGTATAATGGGTGGCTCCCCGCTCGATGGCCCAATCCTTCATGGCGTGGGCCACAACGTCGGCGATGCTGGGATCCAGCTCCGCTCCGTCCTCGATTGTCTTCTTCAGTTTCTTATAAACACTCTTTGGAAGGCGGTCCCGCATCACGGCATCGTTAAATACGTTCCTGCCGAACATATCGGTCACATTCATTACCTCGCTCATCGATTGTTCCATCCTCTCTCTATCTGAATCCGCGGTGTCCTGTTCCCGGGCAATCGTCCGCAGGCTGCGCCGGCCCATTACCCCGGTCATTAAGAAAGCGTCCTCCCTGTAGAGAGAACGCCTTCGTTCTTTAAATAAAATAAACCATTTCCTATCAAATTGCAAGAAAATCTTTTATAAAAAACCGCATTTATTTTAATACGTTTTATTAGCTTGGCTAATTAATTCAAGCCTTGCCAACGGAACCGAACAGCTCCATTTTCTCCTTGACGGTGGCTTTAATCGCCTCAGCGCCGGGAGCCAGCAGCTTTCTCGGGTCAAAGCCCTTGCCCTGCTGATCCTTGCCGGCCTCGATGTAAGCTCTGGTGGCGTCCGCGAAGGATAGCTGGCACTCGGTGTTCACGTTGATCTTGGCTACGCCCAGGCTGATGGCCTTCTTGATCATATCCTCCGGGATTCCGGTGCCGCCGTGCAGTACCAGAGGCATGTCGCCAACGGCGTCCTTCACCTTGGCCAGAACGTCGAAGTTTAATCCCTGCCAGTTGGCCGGATATTTGCCGTGGATGTTGCCGATACCGGCAGCCAGGAAATCGATGCCCAGGTCCGCGATGGCCTTGCACTCAGCGGGATCCGCGCACTCGCCTGCGCCCACAACGCCGTCCTCCTCGCCGCCGATGGAACCCACCTCGGCCTCTAAGGACAGACCCATTGCATGGGCGATCTTCACCAGTTCTCTGGTCTTCTCAATGTTCTCCTCGATGGGATAGTGGGAGCCGTCGAACATGATGGAAGAAAATCCGGCCTTGATGCACTTGTAGCAGCCGTCGTAGGTGCCGTGGTCCAGATGCAGAGCCACCGGAACGGTGATGTTTAACTCCTCCATCATGGCCTCTACCATGGCCGCAACGGTCTTAAAGCCGGTCATGTATTTTCCAGCGCCCTCGGACACGCCCAGAATCACCGGGGACTGCAGTTCCTGAGCCGTCAGCAGAACGGACTTGGTCCACTCCAGGTTGTTGATATTGAACTGGCCTACCGCATACTTGCCTTCTCTTGCTTTCTCGAGCATTTCTTTTGCTGCAACTAACATTTATATACCCTCCTTAAAATTATTGTTATATATTTAACATTCTCAACCATTATAGCAAACCTGCCCTGAAAAGGGAAGGGCAAATTATCAAATCTTTAAAATCCCTCTCACCGTGTCCTTCATCCGGTCCACGTCGCACTCCAGGTTATGGCGGATGGGCGCGGTGCGGATCTCCTCCACCGCCTGGGGAACCGGCACGCCGGACAGGCTGCTGAGGGCGTCCACAACTGCGAACTCGTCCATAGCCGCGGTTTCGTCCGCGTTCCCGTTCTCTCCCGCGCTCTGAACGGCTTCCATCACGCTGCGGGAGAACTTGAAGGGACTGGCCGTGGAGGCGATCACCGTCTTAGCCGTATCCTTTGTTCGATTTACATAGTCATAGTAAACGGCTGCGGCCACGCCGGTGTGCGTGTCCACCAGATATCCGGTGTCCCTGAAAATACGGCGGATTGTTTCTGCGTTCTCTTTCTGGCCGGCATATCCGCCCACAAAGTCCTCCATAAACCGGCGCATCTCATCGGTCACGGTGTAGCTGCCTTTCTCCGACAGCTCCCGCATCAGGGCTGCGCTCACGGACGCGTCGCTGCCCGCGCTGAGATAGATCAGGCGCTCTAAGTTGCTGGAGATCAGAATATCCATGGAGGGGGAGTTGGTCAGGATAAACTCCCGCTTCCGGTCATAGGTGCCTGTGGTGAAAAAGTCGTACAGGACCTTGTTGTCGTTGGAGGCGCAGATCAGGGTCTTGATGGGAAGTCCCAAACGCTTGGCAAAATAGGCGGCGAGAATGTTGCCGAAGTTGCCGGTGGGCACGGTGACGTTGATCTGCTCATCTTTTTCAATTTCACCGTTCTCAAATAGTTTGGCATACGCATATACATAATATACGATCTGCGGAACCAATCTTCCTATATTAATAGAATTGGCAGATGAAAACTGGAACCCGCGATCCGCCAGCTCAGCCGCCAGATCCTTGTCCGCGAAGATCTTCTTCACGCCGGTCTGGGCGTCGTCGAAGTTGCCGTGAATGGCCACCACGCTGGTGTTTTCGCCCTTCTGGGTGCGCATCTGCAGCTCCTGGACTTTACTTACGCCGTCCTTGGGGTAGAATACGATGATCCGGGTCCCGGGCACGTCCGCAAATCCGGCCATCGCCGCCTTTCCGGTATCCCCGGAGGTGGCCGTGAGAATCACAATCTCCTGATCCACATGATTTTTCTTCGCCGCGGTGGTCATCAGGTGGGGAAGAATGGAAAGCGCCATGTCCTTAAAGGCAATGGTGCTGCCATGGTACAGCTCCAGGAAATAAGCCCCGTCCGCCTTAGCCAAAGGCGCAATCTCTTCCGTATCGAACTTGCTGTCGTAAGCCTTTTCGATACAGCCCTTTAACTCCTCCTCCGTAAAATCCGTCAGGAACAGCTTCATCACCTCGTAGGCCGTCTCCTGATATGTCATACCGGCCAAACGCTCCACCGGAACGTCAAGCGCCGGAATCATGTTGGGCATGAACAGGCCGCCGTCATCTGCCAGACCCTTTAAAATCGCCTGGGAAGCAGTCACTCCAGCCTCGCCGCCCCTGGTACTCTGATAGGATAAACTCATGCTTTTTTCCTCGCTTTTACCATAAAATCTCGATGTTTATTGATTTCGTGTAACTGTTCAGCAGGTCCGCGCACTTGCTGCGCTGATCGTACGAAAATCTAAGCTTACAGGCAAAAATCCCATCGACGTAGCCGATTTTAAATGGATTTTTGCTCTGCCCGTATCTGTGAAGGTGCTGAACAGATACGATTTCATTATACATGATCTTAGCATATTTAAGTCATGGGTGCAACTGAATAATTGTGAGCCCGTCCCACCTTATTAAATGAAGTCACAATGCATTAATTGTGGTCCTGACAATAAAAAAGTTGTATATTTTTCGAAAAACTATTGACTTTTAAAAAAAAACAGAATATAATCTGTTACATCGCAGGAGCAAAGTGCTCCGAACAAGTACGATCTGTGACAGCAGACAGAGAACTCAACAAAATTAAGGAAGCACGGTGGGCAAAGGCGCTCAGGAATTCTAGGGAGAGATTGCGGATTCTTTGGGTGTTTTTTTATACCCATTCACCGGTTTCCCGACCATAGCAAAACGATAGAAAGGTGGTACAGAGTATGATCCAGGTAAAAAATCTGAAGAAAAATTTCGGTGATTTGGAAGTGCTTAAAAACATCAACTTAACGGTGCAGGAAGGCGAGAAGCTGGTGATTATCGGACCGTCCGGAAGCGGCAAGAGCACCCTCATCCGCTGCATGAATTATCTGGAGGAGCCCACGGCCGGAGAGGTTTACATCAACGACCAGAGACTGACTCACAAGAACCGCGGCGAGATGGCCCGCAAGTATTCTTCCATGGTGTTCCAGCAGTTCAACCTGTACCCGCACATGACCGTGCTGCAGAACCTGACGCTGGCTCCCATCAAGCTGCAGAAGGTTCCGAAGGCCGAGGCGGAAGCCGAAGCCATGAAGTATTTAGAGCGCGTCGGTCTGGCCGACAAGGCGGACTGCTATCCCCAGAACTTATCCGGCGGCCAGCAGCAGCGTGTGGCCATCGCCCGCGCCCTGTGCACCAAGCAGAAACTGATCCTGTTCGACGAGCCGACCTCCGCTCTGGACCCTGAGATGGTTCAGGAAGTGTTGGACGTTATGGTAAACCTTTCCAAAGAGAACATCACCATGGTCTGCGTGACCCACGAGATGGGTTTTGCCAAGCAGGTTGCGGACCGCGTCATTTTCATGGACGACGGCACCATCGTGGAGGAAGGGACTCCCGAACACTTCTTCGAGAATCCTGAGAACGAGCGCACCAAAGCGTTCCTCAGCAAGATTCTTCACTAATTTTTCACCAATGATCACAGAGCCCTCAGGGGACAAAGGTTTCAAAGATATCGCCGGGCAACCGGCGTTTTCTAAAACGTAATAAAAGAGGAGGACACAATTATGAAAAAGAATCTTAAAATGAGCGCTGCCATCTTAGCTGCCGTTATGGTGATGGGTTCCCTGACAGCCTGCGGAGGCTCTTCCAGCGATCCCACCACCGCTGCCGCTAAGGACACTACCGCCGCTGCCGCAGACTCCGGTTCCACTGCCGCTGCAGATTCCGGTTCCGCCACCGGCGACGTGACCGCGGATGTTCAGAAGATCATCGACGCAGGCGTGTTAAAGGTTGGCGTCAAGACGGACGTTCCCTGCTTCAGCCTTCAGAATACCGCCACCGGCGAGTACGAGGGCCTGGAGGACGATCTGGCTTACAACATCGCGGGCAAGATCTTCGGCTGCACCCCCGACGAGGCCAAGGAAAAGAAGCTGGTTGAGTTCCAGGGCGTTACCGCCAAGACCAGAGGTCCTCTTGTTGAGAACGGCGAACTGGATATGGTAATCGCCACCTTCACCATCACCGAAGAGCGCAAGGAGACCTACAACTTCTCCACACCGTACTTCACCGACGCCGTTGGCCTGCTGGTTCTCAAGGATTCCGGAATCAAATCCATTGAGGATCTGGACGGAAAGGTAATCGGCGTTGCACAGGGTTCCACCAGCCAGAAGGGCTTCGAGACCTACATTGCGGAAAAAGGAATCGACGTGAAACCCACCTTTGAGGAATTTGACGGCTATCCCGCACTGGCTGCCGCTCTTTCCGCAAAGAACATCGACGTATTCTCCGTGGACCGCGCGATCCTGGCCGGTTACAGAGACGACACCAACATGCTGCTGGACGACCGCTATGCGGAGCAGGATTACGGCGTTTGCACCAAGAAGGAAAACACCGGACTTGCGGAACTGGTTGACGGCGTTGTCACCGATTTAAAGGACAGCGGCAAATTAGCAGAAATGATCAAAGAATGGGGAATCGAATAACTCATGATTAAAGGTCTCTTTGAAGCAAAACGCTGGAATGCCCTGTTTCAGGTGTTCCCGGAAAAGTACATACCAGGCTTTATGATGACCTTAAAAGTAGCGCTAACAGGACTCCTGTTAGCGCTGGTTTTAGGGATCATTTTCGGTATGCTTTCCACATCGAAAGTGAAAATATGCCGGTTTTTCTCCCGGGTGTACGTGGAGTTCTTCCAGAACACGCCGCTGGTGGTGCAGGTGTTCTTCTATTATAACTGCCTGCCCTATGTGATCGACGGCCGCGTGCCTAAATTCGTGCTGGGCGTGCTGGGCGTGGGAATCTATCACGGCGCCTACATATCCGAAGTCATCCGCACGGGCATCGAAGCCGTGCCCAAGGGACAGTTTGAAGCCGCCTACTCCCAGGGTTTTACCTATCTTCAGACCATGCGCTATGTCATTCTGCCGCAGACCATCAAGCTCATCATGCCCTCCCTGGCCAACCAGGCGCTGAATCTGGTGAAAAATACCTCCGTGCTGGCCATGGTTGCGGGTCTGGACCTGATGTATTTTGCGGATTCCTGGGGCAGCGACCGGGGCTACTTCGCCCAGGCGTATTTCTCCTGCGCGCTGCTGTATTTCGTGATCTGCTTCCCACTGGCCAGGCTGGCCCGGTATCTGGAGATACGCGCAAAACGGCTGCCTGTTCCCAAAAAGCGGAAGGAGGTGGCGTAAATGGCGGAAGGTTTTAACCTGATTTTTACAAAGGCCAATTTCCTGTTTATGATGAACGGTCTGCTAATGACTGTTCTGATCTCCATCGGTACCGTTTTTCTCAGCATGATTTTCGGCACCATTCTGGCGCTGCTGCGCCATTTCTGCACCGGAAAATGGGGCTGGCTGTCAGGGCTGACGGGCGTCTACATCGAATTTTTCCGCTGTACGCCCAATATTCTGTGGATTCTCTGGATCCGCTTCACCATCAAGGGCAATCCCCTGGTGCTGGCGATCTTCGCCTGCACGCTGTTTACCACCGCTGTGATGGCCGAGATCATCCGCGGCGGCTTGAACGGGATTCCCAAGGGGCAGTTTGAGAGCGCGGCCTCCCAGGGCTTCAGCTTCTTCCAGACGCTGTTCTACATCGTCCTGCCTCAGACTTACAAGAGCATTATCCCGGCCATGCTGAGCCAGGTGATCACCGTGATCAAGGACACCTCCTTCTTAAAGGTGGTGGATATTGCGGAGTTCATGCGCAATTCCTACGTGGTAATGGGTAAGCTCAGCGCTCCGTCGCACATTATTATGCTTTACAGTTTCATCGCGCTGTGTTATTTTATAATCTGCTTCTCCTTATCCTGCGGAGTCAGATATTACCAGAAAAAGGTATTGAGCGCAGCCAGAACGTGATTGTCAGGGCCCGCCGGGATGAAACCGGCGGGTCTTTTTTTATATGAGAGTAACAGTTCAGGACGGCGTGGAAATTGGTGCAGAAGGCAGCGTCAAGCTTGCTTGTAAGCTGCTTTCTGTAACAATTTCCACATCGGATGGACATCCGATGCTTCTTGACCGTCTTTTTTGGTCAAGAAGATGAGCCGTCCTGAACAGTTACATATGAGAAAGGAAATGGAAATGGAGTATGTGGGAATTGTAGAGGGGATCTTTGAGAGCCGCCCCAACCGCTTTATCGCCCATGTGAAGGTGAACGGAGAGACGGTGGTCAGCCATGTGAAGAATACCGGGCGGTGCCGGGAGCTGCTGCTGCCCGGCGCCAGGGTGTTTCTGGAATACCACCCCGAGGCGGCGGAGGGAAAGCGGAAAACCGCTTACGACCTGATCGGCGTGTATAAGGGGGACACCCTGATCAACATGGACTCCCAGGCGCCCAACCGTGTGGCCTTTGAGTGGGTTCAGTCGGAACAGGGGGCTGCGTTTTTGCTGCCGGAAGGACGAGGGCGCATCCGGAATCTGCGGCGGGAGGTGGTGCACGGGGATTCCCGGTTCGACCTGGCCTTTGAGCTGGAATCAGGGGATCGGACTGTGACGCCTGCTTTTATGGAGGTCAAGGGCGTGACCCTGGAGGAAAACGGCGTGGCCATGTTCCCGGACGCCCCCACGGAGCGGGGGATCAAACACTTAAATGGGCTGGCCCGGGCCGTGGGGGAGGGATATGCGGCTTATGCGCTGTTTGTGATTCAGATGAAAGGTGTGAGGGAGTTCCGGCCCAATGATGTCACGCACCCGGCCTTTGGGGAGGCGCTGAAAAATGCACGGGACGCGGGGGTTACGGTGCTGGCGTTTGACTGCCGGGTGACGGAACATACGTTGGATATGGGGGATAAGGTGAAGGTGAGGTTGTAGGAGGACGTGCGCCGCCGGTGGCATTTTCGGGAATTCTGCATAGTATATGGTAAGGTTTCTCGTGATCGGGGGATTTCTATGGTAGTTCCTCTGAGCCAGCTGAATGCGGGGGAACAGGCCCAGGTGGTCTGGATCGCCAGCGAGCCGGACACAGCCAGGCGGCTCACCGATCTGGGCTTCGCTCCCCAGGAACCGGTCACCTGCGTGATCAAGGGGCCGGACCGCTGCATGTCCGCCTACCAGGTTCGGGACTCGGTTATCGCCCTCAGGGCCGCCAACGCGGCGGAAATCCTGGTGAAGTTGAGTTCCTAAGGGCATGTTGAAACAGATCTTCGCAAACGCTCTCCTTTTTACTTCAAAGGACCCGCCGGGGAATTTGTCCGGCAGGTCCTTTTTGTTGTATACGCCAGGGTATTTTCCCAGTATTTTCCATTAATACCGGTTGTCGAACACCCGCGTGGATTTTTTCTCGCTTCTGGGCAGCTCTCCCATATCCACCAGCTTGACCACCGGGGTCAGGCCGATGCGGCCCTTGAACTGGGTCTGAATCTCGATCTCCAGGGCGTAGCGGTTGACGCCGGGCTCGATCTCCACAAACAGGGTCAGCACGTCCTTGCCCATGAGGTGGTCCACCATGACCTGATACTCGCTGGAAGCCCCTTTGATCACGGTGAGCAGCTCCTCGATCTGGCTGGGGAAGATGTTCACGCCCTTTACCTTCACCATGTCGTCCGTGCGGCCGATCAGGGTGTCGATGCGCGGGAAGGGGGAGCCGCAGGGGCAGTCTCCGGGCACGATCCGGGACAGGTCGTGGGTGCGGTAGCGGATCAGCGGCGCACCCTGCTTGCGCAGGGTGGTGATCACGATCTCGCCCACCTCGCCGTCGGGCAGGACTTCGCCGGTCTTGGGGTCCACGATCTCCAGATAGATGTAATCATCCCAGTAGTGCATGGCTCCCTGGGCCTGGCAGTTGATGGCGATGCCGGGGCCGTACACCTCGGTGAGGCCGTAGATGTCGTACAGGTCCACGCCCAGCTCATTGGCGATGCGCTGGCGCATCTTGTCGCCCCAGCGCTCGGAGCCGATCACGCCCTTTCTCAGGCATATCTTATCCCCGATCCCTCGCTTCGCGATCTCCTCGGCCAGCAGCAGGGCGTAGGAGGAGGTGGCGCAGAGCACCGTGGATTTCATGTCCATCATCATCCGCAGCTGTTTGTCCGTATTTCCCGGCCCCATGGGAACCGTCATGGCCCCCAGGCGCTCCGCGCCCAGCTGGAAACCGATGCCAGCGGTCCACAGGCCGTATCCGGGGGTGATCTGGATGCGGTCCATGTTGGTGATTCCGGCCATCTCGTAGCAGCGCTTGAACATAAAGGCCCAGTCGTCCACGTCCTGCTGGGTGTAGGGAATAATCACCGGGGTGCCGGTGGTGCCGGACGAGGAGTGAATGCGCACGATCTTCTCCTCGGGTTCGGTCATCAGGCCCAGGGGATAGGCCTCCCGCAGGTCGCCCTTCCAGGTAAATGGGAGCTTCTCGAAGTCCTCCTGGGACTGAATCTGGTCAACGTTGACCCCTTCCAGCTTCTGCTTGTAAAAACATTCCTTTGAGGTAAGCTTTTTCAGCTGTTCCTTGATCAGAAGGAACTGGGATTCTTTCATTTTCATGGGTTTGGTCCTCTTTCTCTCTTCCGCTTTGGTCTTACGATTTACCGGCTGCGCCCGTAGGCCAGGGCGCCCAGCTTCAGGGCCTTTAAGTTCATTTCCTTAAATTTCTCCGGAACGCGTTTCTCCACGGCCTGCTCCATCTCTTCCATAGTCAGACCGGTCAGACCGCTGGCCACGGCCGCGCCCAGCAGCACCACGTTCAGCACCTTGGGGGAGCCGCATTCCTCACAGATGGCGGTTCCGTCCACCACTACCAGGTTCTTTACCGTTTTCTCCAGATACTCCATCATCTCGCCGCCGGTGTAGCCGCCGCCCGAGAGGGACGCGGTGACCGGGCGGATGGGCGTGGGGCACACGATGGCGCAGCCGTCTGTTTTCAGGTAGGGAAGGCAGCGGACTGCCTCCGCGGGCTCAAAGCAGATCAGCACGTCCGCTCCCCGGTGGGGAATCATGGGGGAGTAAATATCCTGGCCAATCCGCACGTGGCTGACCACGCTGCCGCCGCGCTGGGCCATGCCGATGGTTTCCGCGCCTCTGGCTTCCATTCCCTTTTCCATGGCCGCCAGGGCGATCAGGCGGGACGCCAGCACGGTTCCCTGGCCGCCTACGCCGCAGAGTAATACATTTTTCGTCATCACCGCACCTCCTCTTCTATGGCGCCTACGGAGCAGATTCTGCCGCACAGGCCGCAGCCGGTACAGAGCCCGGACTCGATCTTTACCTGGCCGTCGTCCAGCACCAGGGCCGGGCAGCCGATTTCCGTGATACAGGTCCGGCAGTGGACGCAGCGGTCCGGGTCGATCCGGCAGCGCTTCGTGGGCTTTACAACGGCAATACAGGGGGATTTGAAGATCACCGCCTTGACGCCGTCCAGGCCGGAGACATCCTTCACCGTATTCACCGCCAGCTCCAGGTCCAGGGGGGCCACGGTGACGATCTTGGTCACGCCCACGGCCTCCAGCACCTTTTCAATGCTCACTTTATCCACCACCTGGCCCATCATGGTGTGGCCGGTGCCGGGGTGGGGCTGGTGGCCGGTCATAGCCGTGGTGGAATTGTCCAGCACGCAGACGGTCAGGTTGGCCTGGTTGTACACCGCGTTTACGATGCCGGTGATTCCCGAGGCGAAAAAGGTGGAGTCTCCCACAAAGGAGAAGTAGCGTTTGTCCGGCTCCACCCGGGAGAGTCCCTGGGCCATGGTGATTCCGGCGCCCATACACAGGCAGGTGTCCACCATGTCCAGAGGTTTGGCGTTGCCCAGAGTGTAGCAGCCGATGTCGCCGCAGTAGACGCCCTCGACGGGATCGCCCTCTCTCCCCTCGTTCAGGGACTCCACGGCCCGCTTGACCGCGTAGAAGGACGCACGGTGGGGACATCCGGCGCAGAGCACCGGCGGGCGGATGGGAAGGGGCGGCACCGGAAGGGACGGGGCTTCCGGCTCATCGCCTTCCAGGCTGTGCAGGTATTCTATGTAAGGATCGCCCAGCCAGGACTCCAGAGCGGCCCGGACGGACTCCACGCTGTTCTCGCCGGCAGGCTGTACATTTCCGGTGAGCTTTCCCTTTACGTTCACGGGCAGGTGGTGTCTGCCGCACAGGACCAGAAGCTCCGTCTCCAGCACCGGGTCCAGCTCCTCAACGGCCAGAACCTCCTTAAGGCCGTCCACGAACTTGAGCAAAAGGGACTCGGGCATGGGGTTGGGGGTAGCCACCTTGAGCACGCGGACGCCTTTGTAGCCCTTTAACGCCTCCATTACGGACTCGTAGTTGATTCCGTGGGTGATCACGCCCCTGGTACAGCCGGTTCCCTCCTCCATGTGCAGGTAATTGAAGCGATAGGCGCTTAAATCCTCGCCGATCACCGGCAGGCGCTGCTCGATCATCCGGTGGTTGGCGTTGGAGAGGCGGGGGAAGATGACCCATTTACCGGAATCCTTGATGAAGCCCTCGGGCTTCGGACGTTTAATCCGCTCCTTCACCTCCACGCTGGCACAGCCGTGGCAGACCCGGGTGGTGGGGCGAAACAGCACCGGGGTGTGGTATTTTTCTGAATAGTCGAAGGCGTCCCCGATCATCTCGTAGGCCTCCTCGGGCGAGCTTGGATCGAACACCGGCAGCTTGGAAAACTGACCGAAATGGCGGGTGTCCTGCTCGGTCTGGGAGGAAATGGGGCCGGGATCGTCGGCTACAACCACCACCATACCGCCCTTCACTCCCACGTAGGTCAGACTCATCAGCGGGTCCGCGGCCACGTTTAAGCCCACCTGCTTCATGGTCACCATGGTTCTGGCTCCGGCGTAGGCAGCCGCGGCGGCCACCTCCATGCCGGCTTTCTCGTTGACCGACCACTCCACGTAGACGTCGCCCGGATTGTGCTTTGCCACGGTCTCTAAAATCTCCGTGGACGGCGTTCCGGGATAGCCGGATACCACCTGGACGCCGGCGCGGATGGCGCCGAGGCCGATGGCTTCATTTCCCATTAAAAATGTTTTGGACATTCTAATTCCCCTTTCTTTTGGCGCAGGTTGGGCGGGCGGCGCGGGCGGCCCGGCCATTCCTGTTCCCTGAGATGCGATTATCTGGCGGCGGATGTAAGGGCGCCGAACCCTGAGGTGCGCTGAGTGCGGGCGGCGCGGCCTTTGGAATACACTGACGGATTGTTGCGCGGGTCTCCGAGGTACGCCGGCGGAATGCAGCTCGGGCCTCCGGCTTATGTCGGCGATCGCAGCGCGGGGCTCCGGGGTACCCCGGCCCGCCGGCAGTGCCGCCCGGTGCATCTAAAAAACCTGCCCTCTCACTGTCGAAAGGGCAGGTTCATCTCTCATATCCCTGCTATGCCACCTTATCGGATCGCAATTCACAAACATGCTGTCACATGCCCGGCCTGTAACGCGGGCCTGCGTCTCGGATAATCGGCGCGGCCTTAAAAGCCTGCCTTTCCCCTCACCCTCAGCGGTCCATTTGCCGTCCGGCTTATTACGGGGCTTCCACCTTCCCCCGCTCTCTGGAAATGCTCCCTACGGTTTGATCTCCGCTTCATCGGTTTATTGTTCAAGTTATGGATAATTATTGCAGATTTCGGGGCTTCTGTCAATGGCTTATTTGTTATATCTGATATGAGGTAACAGTTCAGACGGCGGGAAAATTGGCGCGGAAAGCCGCGTCAAGCTCGCTTGTAAGCGGGTTTTTGTGTCAATTTTCACATCGGATGGACATCCGATGCTTCTTGACCGGTCTTTTTCGGTCAAGAAGATGAGCCGTCTGAACTGTTACGATATGAGCCCTGTTTATGAAAAAACGCATTTTATCAATCCTGGTCATTGGTCAGGTGCGCCCGGTCCAGAAGATAGATCACCAGGCTCATCACCATTCCCACCACACAGGCCAGCACCATGCCGGTGAGCTGGATGCTGCCGATCTTAAGGGCGATTCCCGACAGGCCTGCCACGAAAATGACGCTGGTCAGGGCCTGATTGCGGTTTTTGCTGTAGTCCACCTGGGCGTCCACCAGGATGCGCAGGCCGGAGGTGCCGATCATGCCATAGAGCAGGAAGGAGATTCCGCCGATCACCGGCCCGGGAATGGTCTGGATCAGGGTGGAGAGCTTGCCGATAAAGGAGCAGGCGATGGACAGCACAGCCGCCCCGCCGATCACGCGCACGCTGTACACCCGGGTCACCGCCATAACGCCGATGTTTTCGCCATAGGTGGTGGTGGGCACGGAGCCGATCAGGCCGGAAATCATGGTGGAGAAGTTATCGCCGAACAGGGAGCGGTGCAATCCCGGGTCCTTCAACAGATCGCGGCCCACGATCTTGCTGGTCACCACCTGGTGGCCGATGTGCTCGGAGGTGATTACTAAGAGCACCGGAAGGATCATCATGATGGCGTTGAGGTTAAACTTGGGGGTGGTGAAATTGGGCAGGGCGAAAATGGGAGCCGCCGCCACCTGGCTGAAATCCACGATACCGCAGGCCACCGCCGCCACATATCCGGCCACAACGGCGATCAGGATGGGGATAACGGACAGGAATTTGCGGAACAGGATGGAGCCGAACACAGCGGTTCCCAGGGTGACCAGAAATACGATCACGTTCTTGGGGTTGATCACCGGATCCAGAAGCCCCGCGTTGGAGGCAGCGGAGCCGGAGAGCTCCAGACCGATCAGCGCCACCACCGGGCCCATGGCCGCAGGGGGAAGAACCACGTCGATCCAGTCGGTGCCAAACTTGTATACAATATACGCCAGAATACATCCGCAGAAGCCCACTGCCACGAAACCGCCCAGAGCGTACTCGTAGCCGAAGTTTGCGATAACCACGCCGGCCGGAGCCAGGAATGCAAAGCTGGAACCCAGGTAGGCGGGAGCCTTGCCCTTTGTCACGAAAATGAAGAGCAGGGTGCCGATTCCATTCATAAACAGCACGATGGCCGGGCTGATATGAAATATGGAAGGCACCAGCACGGATGCGCCGAACATGGCGAACATGTGCTGTAAGCTCAGCGGTACCAGAAGATTAAAGGGTACCTTTTCTTCTACCTGAATGATGCGTCGATTGTCCATTTTCTTCCTCCGTTTGTCTCATTGTGGGCTGTCATCCGCTGCTCTGCCGGAAATGGCCGGGGTCGCGGATCGTTGCCTTGCTTTTTCATACGTTTTCCATCATTGTTTGGAGACGGCCGCAGACCTTTGTCACTGGGCCGCAGCGTTCTTCGCTTTTGCCGTCTTTCCCCCGTTATCCCGCTTCTGGCCGTAGCCGTTTCCACGTCTGGAACGGCTGTGGCGGGAAGACGAACCGCCGCTGCCGCTGCCTCCGGGCCGGCCGCCGCCGTGCCCTCTGCCCCTGCCGGATCTGCCCCGCTCAAAACAGCGCTCGCAGATGGAGAAGGGGTAGTCCCAGGACAGCTCCTTGCCGCAGAAGGAGCATTTGCGGGTATAGCTGCCGCACTCGGTTTTTAAAATCCGGCTGATCTCCTCCTCCGTCTCGTGGCGTTCCTTTGCCAGGTTCTCCGCCTGGACGGGAAGCCCTACCTTTCGGGAGAATTGGAAGTAGAGGTCCAGCATCTTGTAATAACTCTCCAGATCGTAGAGGTCGCCCCCCGGGCTGTAGGGGAATTCCAGCTCCCCCACCTCCCGGTAATCCCGGCAGTAATCCCGCCACAAATCCATAACCAGTTTGTTGTCAATATCGATGGCGCAGGTGATGAGCTTGTAGATCTCCGGCTTTGGGAACTCCTCCATGTCGTCGTAGTGCACGTCCACGAAGTTCTGGTACAGGGCCAGCAGCTCGTCCACCTCCATTTTCACGTAAATGGAGGGCGTGTCCATTCCGGCCCAGATCTTCACCAGGGTGTCAATCTGCGCAGGGAGGCTTAAGAGCTGTTCCGGGAAGCCAACGTAGGCCTTCATGATCGGCAGGGGCAGGCGGCTCAATCCGTCCGCGATCACATCCACATCGTCCACGGCGGCCACAAAGCCCTCGTCGTAGAGGCCGTAGCGCCCGGCCCGGCCTGCGATCTGTTTGATCTCCTCCGGGTTCAGGGTGCGCTTGTTCACCCCGTCGAACTTGCGGGTCTCCACAAACACGATCCGCCGGATGGGCAGGTTTAACCCCATGCCGATGGCGTCGGTGCTGACCACCACCTCGGTCTCCTTGGCCAGGAAACGGCGCACCTGCTCCCGTCTTGTGGCGGGGGGCAGATTCCCGTAGATCACGCTGCAGTGCACGCCCTGATTCTCCAGGTGGGCGGCCAGGGCCAGCACGGACTTTTTGGAGAACACGATGAGGGCGTCCCCCTTTTTCAAATCCCGTCCCAGCACGTAGGGCTCCTCCCGAAGGGTCAGGCGGGTGTTGCGCTTGTGGCGGATGATCTTGAACTGATCCCCGCAGCGGCGGATCATCTGCACCACGATATCCTCTGCCTCGGGGGCCATGCACAGGTGGATTTCCTCCGCCCGCAGCCCCAGAATGGCTCTGGTCCAGTTGTGGCCCCGGTAGGGGTCCGCGATCATCTGGCATTCGTCCACCACCGCGATGTCGAAATACTCGTGATCATTTAACATTTCCACTGTACAGGCCTGACAGAGGGCGCCGGGAATCTCCAGCGTCTCCTCACCGGTGATCATGGAGCAGGCCAGCCCCTCCGTGTTCAGCCGGTCGTAGACCTCCAGGGCCAGCAGGCGCAGGGGCCCGAAATAAGCCCCGTGGGCGCACTGCTTTAAGCGCTCCAGGGCGTCGTGGGTCTTGCCGCTGTTGGTGGGGCCGATGTGGAGAATAAACCTGCGCTTCATCTCCCTTGCGCCGGGATATTCCAGCTCAGGCTTCTGCTGGATGGCCTCTTTTATGCCCTTCTGGATGGTCTTGGGCACGTAGAACAGCTCGTAGGCCCGCTCCAGGGAATTGGACAGGAGATAACGGCGGATGCCCTGCATCCGCAGCACGTTCTCCAGGGCGTCCATGGACAGGCCCGGCGTGAATTCCAGGTCCTTCCTGGCTAAAAGGTCGCAGAATTCCAGCATTTTCCCGTACTGGTCCTCCCACTCCTCCTTCTGAGGACCGGGCTTTACGTTGTTCTCCCGCCGCATAAGGTAGGAGCAGGACTTGGCCAGCATGGCGTGGATATCGTTCAGCTCGTTGGCCTTCTCCACCGCGTCCAGGCAGGCCTGGTTTAAACGGCTCACCCGCCGCTTCATGTCCGCCGCAGTCATGGCCCGGTAACGCTTGTTTACGTTGCCGAAAAACAGCTCCCGGTAGTATTCGCCCAGATAAGCGGCGCAGTCTGTGTGCGTTTCCGTGAAATTTCTCTCATCCATACGCGTCACACCATGGTCGTATCCACGAAATGTTCGAAGCCGGTGATTCCGAACTCCGCGCTGATGGCGTTGATGCCGTCCACGATCTCTTCCCTGGAATAGTTATTGGTGTACAGGAAATCGTCGTCAAACTCGTTCAGATACATATAGAAGGCCAGCGCCATTTCCAGATACTTCTTGTCAGCCGGGTCCACCTCCTCAAAGAGCAGGTTCTCCGCCTCGTTGATATTGCCTTCCTCCGCCAGAGCGGTCAGACGGCGGAACCGGCTGTCCATCTCCGTGTCGTCCGCCTTGTTTGTGGGAAGGTCGTAGTCCACATTATCTTTTCCCAGAAACAGGCGTGCGATGGCCTTTACCAGGTCGCTGATGGTGCGCATCACGTAATCGTCCTGAAACCCCATGAATGTTATCTCCTTTGTTCTCTGTTATTATGTGTCAAAAAACCGCATTAAAATAAGTATAATCGATATCACAGCCCCGGTCAATATATTACTTTCCGGCGTAGCTCGGACAGGAAAAGGACGCAGACAGCTCATTGGTGCCTGATTGTGTGTTGGATATTTGTCAGAATTGTTCTTGAAAATCAGATCAGGCCAAAGCCTGACAGAGTGGCCGGCGGATCAGAAGGCCGCCGGCCGGAATTGTATGATGTTTTATTCGTTCATGTTCAGGATATCGGCAACCTCCGCCTGGGAGATGCCGCACTGGGCGGAAATCTCAGCGGCGCTCATGCCCTGGGCGTTCAGACGCAGCACGCGCTTGGTCAGGGCGATGCCCTCGGTGATGCCCTTGGCAATCCCCTTTTGAATCCCCTGCCGCAGCCCGTCGTCCATCTTCCGCTGCAGCATCTCTTCAAATGTCATATATTTCGCCTCCCATCTCCGGTCTTCCTTCAGCCATGTAACTCTCTTATGAAGCTTTGCCACGGTCTCGTCCTGCGTGCTCTGCACGAACTCGTCGGTGGAGTTCTCCAGGTACTGCAAAAAATGGATCAGCTCCTTCGGCACGCCCTCCGGGCGGGTCCCCCTGGTGTTCAAAAAGATCTTGCGCGTCCCGTCCCCCAGAGGCTTGCCGGTCTCCAGGCAGCGGTTTTCAAAGGTGTAGCGGTAGTACCCCTCGCCAAAGGGATCAAAGGCGCAGATAAAAATCACGTAACTGGGCCTCAGACGCTTGAAATCCTCCCCCGGCTTCAAGGCCGCCGCGTCCATCTCCGCCTGGTAGAACCGGCTGCGCAGCGGCAGATTCCCCTGGTCCTCATTCTGCATCTCCAGATCGTACTCCGCCTCCATGCTGTCCCGGGCGTACACGTCCAGCCTGACGCTGCGGAACTCTTTGCTGTAAAGGATGCTCTTTTCCGGCTGCACCATCACCTTGTACACCGGCTTCTGCAGAATCACCTGCAGCACCAGGGCGCAGGCCTCAGGGTCGCTGAAGGCCAGTGAAAACAGGAACGCATTGCTCAGATCCAGTTGCTTGAATTGCTCTTCGGCTTCCATCTCTCCTCCGTTCCGGCACAAAGAGCGTAAGCTGTTTCCTTTTCCTGATTCGATTATACTAAAACCCCGGCCCGATTTCAACCGCAGTTTACCCTTTCAGGCAGTGCATATAAGACTCCGCCTCGTCCCAGTTTACGGTAAATCCCGCGCCGTGGGAGCAGAACACCGAGGCCGAGGTGTGCTCCGTGTCCGCGCCCTTGTCGTATCCGGTCTGCCGGATCACTTCCTCAGGATTGTGGCATATATCATAGCCCGCGCTGACGGCGGAAATGGACGCGCTGCCCCGGGTGGCCGAGGCCAGCTCCACCCTGTAATCCATAAAGGAAGCCACCGGACCGCGGCCCCGGACAATTACCACGTCCCCGCACTGCTCCGGCGGCTGGGCCTGCCCGAACCGCTTTCGGATATCCGAGAGAATCCGGCCCAGGTATTCCGCCGGGGCGCTGATCTCAAACCGGTACCAGGGCTCCAGCAGCAGATTTTCCGCCTTCTCCAGCCCCTGGCGGATGGCCCGGTAGGTGGCCTCCCGGAAATCCCCGCCCTCCGTGTGTTTTAAATGGGACCGCCCATTGGTCAGAACCACCCGGACGTCGGTGAGAGGCGAGCCGGTGAGAATCCCCCGATGCGTCCGCTCAAACACGTGGGTGCGCACCAGATTCTGATAATTTACGGAAAGCACGTCCACATGGCAGCGGCTCTCAAAAGTAATCCCGCTCCCCCGCGGCCCGGGCTCCAGCAGCAGATTGACCTCCGCGTAATGGCGCAGCGGCTCATAATGCCCGTAACCCGCCACCGGCGCTGCGACCGTCTCCTGATAGAGCACCTGGGGCGGCGCAAATTCCACCTCCACGTCAAACCGGTCCTGAATCAGGCGTTTTAACACCTCCAGCTGGATCACGCCCATGATGCGTACGCAGATCTGTTCCTCGCCGCCCGGCATCCTGCGGCAGTTCACCGCCATCTGCGGGTTCTCATCCTCCAGAATCCTCAAAATCTCCAGCAGCCGGTGATTGTCCGTTCCCTTCCCGGCCAGCGCCCGGGCTTCCAGGGCGGGTACCATCTGGAAATCTACCTGCTCCGCCGCAGACGCCCCGCCCTCCAGGCTGATCCGCTGTCCGCAGACCGGAACCGAAAGCCCGGTCACCGCCGCAAGGTCTCCTGCCTCAGCCTGCTCCATGGCCCCGTATCTGGCCCCAAAGCAGCAGAATATCTGGTTTACCTTCTCCCGCACCGGCTCCCCATCATTTCCCATAAACTGGAATTCATCCCGTGTCCGAAGCGTCCCCTGTTCCACCTTGATAAAGGTGATCCTGCGCCCTCCGGCATCCCGGCGCACCTTGTAGACCAGGCCGGAAAATGTTTCCCGGGGCCGGTAGTCCGTTGCGGTCAGGCGGTCGAACACCTGCCAGAACTCCCCGATTCCGCTGTCCCTCAGCGCAGAACCGGCCATGGCGATAAACGCCCGGCGCTGCCGGATCAGGTTCTGCAGCATTTCCAGGCCCATTTCCCCGGTCAGTTTTCCCTCCAGATAGGCCTCCAGGACCTCCTCGTCCCGCTCGGCCACAAACTCGGCCAGCGCTCCCTCCATGCCAAGCTCCTCAGGGCCGCCGATCAGCACGGCGTCCTCCGTGAGGCGGCTGCGGACAGCTTCCATGGCGCGGACGGCATCCGCGCCCTCCAGGTCCATTTTATTGATGAAAAAGAAAACCGGCACCCGGTAGCGCTCCAGCAGTTTAAACAGTGTGACCGTGTGGGCCGGGACTCCGCCGGTACCGTCCAGAAGCAGAACCGCGTAGTCCAGGGCCATCACCGCCCGCTCCGTCTCCGCGCTGAAGTCCACGTGTCCCGGCGTATCCAGCAGGTAGTAGGTGTTTTGGTTGTACTCAAAATAGCCCTGATCCGCGAATATGGTGATTCCCCGCTCCCGCTCGATGGGGTTTGCGTCCATCACCGTGTCCCGGCTGTCCACTCGCCCTGGGGTGCGGATGGCCCCTGCGTGGTACAGAAGCTGCTCGGAAAATGTGGTCTTGCCCCCATCCACGTGGGCCAGTATGCCGATTGTTTTTTTCATAATCCCATTCCGCCTTCCATTGTGTCTGTCGCTCCCCATTTTACCATAAACTCCAGGCTCGTGAAAGACTTCGCCAAATGTTTCGGTATGTATTCGCACCAGACGTTACTGTACACTCCGTTCCCAGTAACACGCTTCGCGATGCACAGAAACGGCAAAAAACGCCGTTTCGCACTGCTATCCTTGGGTTTTCTGTGACTTCCGCTGCGCTCCACTCACAAAAAACGCCTCGCGGGATATTGCCTGTGAACAGTAACCACCAGACTCCTAAATCCCTCGTCAAATGTCCGCACAATACCACGGCCCTTCCCCGGTGTCATCCCACTCCTCCCTGAGAAATACCGCCGTTCCCGTATGCCCAGGCACTTTCCCCTTCCGGGCCGCATATTTAGATTATAAGGTTCTTCCGCCGGAGCAGCGTCTCTGCTGTTTTCGGCGGTTTCACTGTCCACCTCCCACGGCGGCGGGCAGGATGGAGGTTAGCATGAAAGACGGACGCACACTGATCGCATTGACCGGCTGCCCCAACACGGGCAAGACCACCATTTTCAACGGACTGACCGGCCGGAGCACGCCCACCGGGAACTGGTCCGGCACCACCGTGGAGCCGGCGGTGGGTTCCTTTATGTACAGCGGCTGCACCTATCTGATGGCAGATATTCCCGGCTCGGACAGTCTGTCCGCGGGGAGCGGATGGGAGACCCTGACCCGGGATTTTCTGCGCTCCGGCCTGGCGGACGCTGTGTTGGTGGTGTGCAGGGCTTCCGCCCTGGAGCGGGGGCTGTCTTATCTGGACCGCATTCTCCGCCTGGAACGGGTGCGGCAGACGGGCCTGCCGGTGGTGCTCTGCTTAAACCTCTGGGACGAGGCCCGCAAACGCTGCGTCTCCATCGACTTAGACCTCCTGTCCGATGTGCTCCAAATCCCCGTGGTTCCCTGCTGCGCCCGCTGCCGTGAGGACCTGGACGATGTGAAAACAGCAATCCACCACGCCTGCACCACAGCCCCGCGCAGCCGCTTCCGCTACGAATGCCTGGACTTCTCGCCCAAGCGCCTGGCGGACGCCTGCTGCGGACGCCGCCGCAAGTCCCCGGCTGCCGTTCTCCCCTTTGACCGGGTGGTCACGGATCCCCTGTACGGAAAGCTGTTTTTCCTGTTCCTGATGCTCGCCCTGTTCTGGACCACCATGGCCGTCTCAGCCCCTCTGGCCGCCCTTCTCCAGCAGGGTATGACACGCCTTGGCGTTCCATTTGCCGCGTTTCTCTCCTGGTTGGACGCGCCGGAGTGGCTCATCTCCTGCCTGGTGCGCGGAATCGGCCTTCCCCTGGCCTGGACTCTGCCATATATGCTGCCCCCCATGGCGGTCTTTTTCCCGCTGCTGGCGCTGGCCGGGGAAACCGGCCTGCTGCCCAGGGCCGCCTTTGCCATGGACCGCTGTCTGGAACGCTGCCGGGCCTGCGGCAGGCAGTGCATGTCCATGGCGGTGGGACTTGGCTGCTCCGCCGCCGGGGTGCTTAGCTCCCGTGCGATCGTCTCCTACGGACACCGCCTGACCGCCATCCTCACCTGTTCCCTCATCCCCTGCAGCGGAAAGTTTCCCCTGCTTGCCGCCCTGGCGCTTCTGTTTTTTGCCGGGTTTCCGGCTTCCGGGCTGACAGGCGGGCTAACCCGGGCGCTAATCCTCACAGGCGCCTTTCTGGCCGCCCTTGGCGTGAATCTGGGGCTCTCCCGCCTTCTCTCCCGCGCCCTTTCGGGAAACCGGTCCCCGGCTTTCATCCTGGAGCTGCCGGAATACCGGCGGCCCCGTTTCGGCCGGGTAATCCTGGGGGCCCTGTTCAGCCGCGTGCTGCTTGTGCTGGGCCGCATGGCCGCCGTGGCCCTTCCAGCCGGGATGCTCATCTGGATCTCAGCCCGCCTCTATTGTCCGGGACCGTCCGGGGGGTGGTTTACGTTCACGGCTCCGGCCGGCCGGATTCCCAGCCTGTTGGACGCCCTGATCCGGCTCCTGGCCCCCGCCGGCGACCTCATGGGGCTGGACGGCGCAATCCTGGCCGCTTTTCTGATCGGACTTCCAGCCAATGAGGCCGTGTTTCCCCTGATCCTGATGATCTACCTCCAGGCAGGCTCCGTGACTTCCGCCGCTTCCCTCAGCCAGTTCCTGGCCCTTCAGGGCTGGACCTGGCGCACCGCCCTCTGCCTCATGACCCTCTGCGTGTTCCACTGGCCCTGCCTCACCACCTGCCGTACCATCCGCCGGGAGACCGGCTCCCTCCTCTGGACGGCTGCAGCCGTCTGGCTGCCCACCCTGGCCGGCCTGCTGCTCTGCGCCTGCTTAAACCGCCTGCTGTCTCTGGTCCCCTAGCCGGAAGGCGGCACCCGGATTATTATTTTCCGTTTTTTTACAGTTGATTTTCTTGACTGTTCTAACATAATTTTCTATAATATAGGGAGGGATTTCAGCATTTTTACTGACAATTTTCAGGTTGTCCTCATGTTTTACAATGAATTTTCATAGAATGTTGATAACTCAAACTGCAAAAGAAGGCGTATACCATGCATTTACCACACTCCCCAAATACTTCAAACCGGCGCAGATTTCTCCGCCTGTCCCCCTGGACGGCGGGGGGAACTCTGCTGCTCGCAGCCGCTCTGCTCCAGCTGGCCGCCCGGAAGTTCACCGGCTTCGCCCAGTGGTACGCGGTCACCGTTTATCCCCTGATCGTGGGCACCCTGGGGCGCCTGACGGGCCTGTTCCCATTTTCCGTGGTGGAAATCGGCCTCTATGCCCTGATTCTGTTCTGTCTATTCTGCCTGATCCGCAATTTCCGCCGCCCTGCAAAGCTCCTGTCCGGCGCGTTTCTCATCGCCTCGGCCCTGGCCTTCGTGTTCACAGTGAACTGCGGGATCAACTATTACCGCAAGCCCTTTTCCGCGGGCAGCGGCCTCACGATCCGCAAGTCCTCCACCGAAGAACTCTACACCCTGTGCAGCTACCTGGTGGATCAGGTGTGCGCCGCCAAGGACGACCTGGACGCCTTGTCCCCCTATGAAGGGCAGACAAACGCCACCCCCGCGCCCACCCTGAGCGGCTTAAACCGCTACGGCGCTTCCGGCCGGCAGGCCATGGAACATCTGGGAGAGCTGTTCCCGGACCTGGACGGATTTTATCCCCGTCCCAAGGCCCTGCTGGTGTCCCGCATTCTCTCCGTGCAGCAGCTCTGCGGCATCTACTCACCCTTTACCGTGGAGGCCAACTATAACCGGGAGATGCCCCGCTACAACATCCCACACACCATCTGCCACGAGCTGAGCCACCTCAAGGGTTTCATGCGGGAGGACGAGGCCAACTTCATCGGCTACATGGCCTGCATCGGCTCCGACGATCCGGAGTTCCGCTACAGCGGCTACCTCACCGGCTGGGTCTACGCCGGCAACGCGCTGGCAAAGGCGGACATGGATGCCTACATAAGGCTCCACCAAAAGCTTCCCCCGGAAGCCGTGGTAGACCTGGCCTACAATAATGCTTACTGGAACCATTTCGACGGAAAGGTTGCCGAGGCCTCCACCCGCATGAACGACACCTACTTAAAGATGCAAAACCAGACCGACGGCGTCAAGAGCTACGGCCGCATGGTCGATCTGATGCTGGCCTACTACGCGGAGTCTCTGGCCGGGACCGAGCCGTAGATTTATTGCCGCAATCCGGTTTCCCCCTGCGTTCCGGCAGAAACGGCGCGGGCCGCCTAACGCGCCCGTCGCCGGCCCGCAGGCAAAACCGGCAGCCGATTCCATCCGTCAGAATTCGCCCATGACTGGCGGACAAAAAAGAAGTGCCGCCCTCCCGGACCGGCACTTCTTTTTTGTCTACTGTTTTCGATCTTTCACCAACAACCAAATAATCACAAATCCCGTGCAAAGCACCATCAGCTGCAGCACCGCAATCGCGCCCGCCACGCCTAAAAACAGCATGACCACCGGTTTCAACTCATTTCCGTCCAGAGCCGCGCCAATTCCGGTTTCTCCCTTCTCTGCCTCGCGCTTCGTCTCCGCCCCGGGCAGATCCAGCCGTTCCCGAATCTCCCGGTCCAGATCAGGCAGCGCGTCTGCTTGGAAAATATCTCCAATTTCGCATTCCCGCAGCGCTTTCCGGTAAGGCTCGCTGCTTCCCGTAGCCGACAGCGTCATATAGCGGTCCAGGGTTCCCTCCCAGTCCGTGTCGGACTCGATCCACAGCCGGAGCGCCGGAAACGCCGAGGTTCCGTAACTGATATAGTAGAGAGGGCTGTGGTAAATATGCGGAACCATGTCCCAGCCGTAACAATTTTCCCCGTCATAATCAAAGTACAGGCCGCCGTAATCCTCCGCGATGGACGCGAACAGGCGGTTCATCTCGTCCAGCGGCATATCCGGATCCGCGTACACCGCCGTCTCGAATTCATCCATCATGGCCCCGGTGATAATGGAGTCCAGCAGGTCCGACACCGCTTCCTTCTCGACGGCGCGCCCCACGTCCCCGAACATCTCGTCCGCGTAATGCATCAGCAGCATCTGCAGCCCCTGGGAGTCGATTTCGCTGACGTCCACATATCCATACCGGAACATGCTGGGCGCCGGATCCCCGAAAATGGACGCAAAATGACCGAACTCGTGGAAAACGCCAAGGTAATCGTCGTAATCCCCCTCCAGCGTCAGGAAGATAAAGCCATCCCCATAATACGGCAGGTCGGTGGTAAAGCCTCCGCTGCGGTTCTCTCCCTCCTTCGCCCGCTCCATGTCATACAGGCCGTGCCTGCGCATATATGAAAACGCCTCTCCCAGCTCTCCGCTCATCTGCCCCACATAGGGTTCCATCAGGTCGAGAATCTCGTCCGCGTCCGACGGCTCCAGCTCATAGAGCGCCTCGTAATCCACGCCGGAATACCAGCAGTCCACGATTAACGGCACAATGATCTCCTTCACATCCGCGCGGATCCGCTCCACGTCCTCCTTTGTAAAATCCCGGCCGTACACGGACTGATAAGCATAATCCGCATAATTGTCATAACCGCACTCCTCGGCGATCTCCCGGCGCACCTGAACCAGCTGGCGGTAGATCTCCCCCACGGTTTTATTCCGTTCCCGGTCCAGCGCATTTTGAATTTCATAATACCGGCCGCTGTAGGGCTCCAAATCCTGCGCCAGGCGCTCGTACGTCCAGTCCTCCCCGTCGGCCTTCACCTGGTACTCCGCCGACGAGGCCTGATCGTACTCCAGCACCAGCTGCTGCTCCCGCTCCCCCAGTTTCTGCAGCACCGGATCCATTTCCTCATAATACCGCAGGGAGCGGGCGTTTCTCTTACCCATCTGCTCCTCCAACAAGGGGCCGTAGGAGGTGTCCAGCGCCTCCTTCATCGCCGCGGCCGCCCGGTCGGTGCCCTGCGGATATAGGGTCCGCATATACTCCGTCTCGTCCGCGGCGTCCTGATCGTCCATATTCCGGCTGTAGGCGATATCCGCCAGGCTGTACATGGTGCCCATGCGGTCCACCTCCTCCAGCAGCTCCCCGTAGGCCTCCAATACCTGCTGGTCCCCGTCCTCGGTCCCGGCAGCCTGCACCAGTTTTTCCGCGGCCGCCTCCATATCCGCCAGCTCATACCGCCGGTACTCCATCTGGGAGAAATCGACTCCGGCGTGTTCCTTGGGCGCGTACCAGCCAGTCTCCCGGGCGCTCTCCTGCGCAGCCGCAGCCGCCCCAAAACTCACAAAAGGCACTGCGATGGTGAACGCTAACGCCCACGCCGCCGCACGCTTTATCCGCTGCTTTAAGTTCATTCCCATAACTCCGGCCTCCCCTGATCCTTGATAGGTCTATTCTACCATAAACCCCCCGGAAAGGCAAAGAGGGCCGGCGCCTGGTCGCGCCGGCCCTCCCGCGGAGAGTGCATCAATCTTTGTCAGCCTTCAATGGCAATGTACTTCTGTTCCTCAACCTGAGGTTTGTTCTCCACCTTGGGGATGGAAAGCTTGAGGATACCGTTCTCAAACTTCGCCCGGATGTCCTCCTCCTTCACGCCTTCGCCCACATAGAAGCTTCTGCTGCAGGAGCCCGCATAGCGTTCCCGGCGGATATAGCGTCCGTCCTTGTCCTGCTCGTCGTTGTTGGCGCTGGTGGAAGCGCTGATGGTCAGATATCCGTCCTTCAGCTGGGCCTTAATGTCCTCTTTCTTAAAACCAGGCATATCGATGTCCAGCTCATAACTGCTGTCCGTATCCCGGATATCGGTCTTCATCATGGTGTTGATCTTCTTTCCTCCAAAGGGGAAATCCATAAAATCATCAAACAAGTTCTCTCCAAAAATACTCGGCATTAACATAATTCATCGCTCCTTTATCGTTCATACTATGCTCAGCCAACTCGTTTCCTGGAAACTCGGAAGGGAAACCATCTGTGAGTTTCTTTCCTTCTTTGTTCTATCTGTAATATAACACTTATTATTAGCACTGTCAAGGGTTGAGTGCTAATTTTTTTAAATTTTTTCTCCCCCGCTTCTATACCAAAAATCCCCCGTCTGTTGTATACTGATTAACGGACATACCGTCAAACAATTCACAGAAACGGGGGAATTTATCAATGAAGCATAGAATGCCTGTTATCATCGGCATCGCCGGGGGGACCGGCTCCGGCAAATCCACCTTCACTAACCGGCTTAAAGATGAGTTCAAAGATCAGGTCACCGTGATCTACCACGACAACTATTACCGCGCCCACGACGAGCTGCCCTTCGAGGAGCGCAAACTGCTCAACTACGACCATCCGGATGCCTTTGAGACCGAACTCCTGCTGCGCCACCTGGAGCTTTTGAAAGCCGGAAAAACCATCGAATGCCCCACCTACGACTACAGCCGTCACAATCGCGCCAAAGAAACCATGCGCATCGAACCCGGACGGGTCATTCTTTTGGAAGGCATCCTGGTACTCTTCGACTCACGGATCCGGGATCTCCTGGACATCAAGGTGTTTGTGGACGCGGATGCGGACGAGCGGATTCTGCGGCGCATCCTGCGGGATACCAAGGAGCGTGGACGTGATGTGGAAAATATCGTGGACCAGTACCTGACCACCGTCAAACCCATGCACGGCCTCTACGTGGAACCCACGCGCGCCTTTGCGGATATCATCACCAACAGCGGGATGAACGACGTGGCTTTTGACCTGGTTCGCTGTAAAATCCGGGAAATCCTCAAGGCCTGAGCGCCCGGCCTTTGGCCTCACGGTTCCCCTTCCCACAGATAATAGTTGTTGTCCCGGTCGGAGTCCGCCATCATGGCCTCGATCTCCCGCAGCAGATAGCTGTCCGGCAGATTCCGCTCCCACCACTGATACCCCAGGCTGGAGCGCACCGCCTTCTGATCGATCTTCCGGCCCGCGTAGTAATCCATGTAGACCCTGGCGTAAACCCCGGACATGGATTTCATGATATCGTCTCCCAGATTCCGGATCACGCCTCCGATCTGGTCGCTGATCAGCTTCTGAATATATTGGTAGGACCAGTCCGGGAAATGCAGCAGGTCCTCATTTTCCACGCCGTGGGCACGGGCCCAGGCGGAGACGTCCACCGCCCGGGTGGCGTACTCCAGGCTGCCGTCCTCCTTCCATTCCAGAAAGCCGTACTGGCAGGGCGGAATGCTGAGCGCGTCCGTGACGATCTCCAGAATGCCGTAATCCTCGTCCGGCACCCCCGGCTCCGCCTTGTGCTTGCGTATGCGCTGGACGTGCAGATGACCGCTGAAAAACAGGGGCAGGCGGTATTTCTGAAACAGATCGATCACCTCTGTGTTGTTCTCCATCGCGCATTGGGTCGTGTACATGCGGCTCTGGTACAGCAGATTGTGGTGGGCGACGGGGAGCACAAACACCCCCTGCTCCTGAGCCTGGGCCAGAATCCCGTCCATCCAGGCGAGTGTGCTCTCCTTAAGCCGCCCCTCCACCCGGTTCACCGGGTCGTACTGGGCGGAATCCAGCATCAGCATCCAGTTCCGCTCATCCAGGGCATACGCATAGCTCAGGGAATTCTCATCCCGGCTGAACGCCTGATCGTATCCGTATTCGCGGTAAATCTCATAGAATTCACGGGCATCCACCGTCTCCGCCGGAGTTCTGGCATCCCCGAAAAATACCGACGCGTCGTGATTGTTGATATCGTGATTCCCCGGGATAATCAGTACCTGTATCCCGGCGTCCTGCACCCGCTTCAGACGCTGCGCCAGCTCCTGATGGTTGATCTTCTCTCCGTTCATGGTGATATCTCCGCTGAGCACCAGGGCCGATGGCCGCTCTGCGATCACCTCGTCTAAAAACGCCTCCAAAAGCTCCGGCAGGTAGCGAACCACCTTCCCGTCGCTGTGTTCCACAAATTCCTGAAATGCCTTTCCCCCGTCGTCCGCGTCCGCGCTCTGGTAATGCAGGTCCGTGGCTAACACAAGGCGGGGCGGGCGGTAGGGCTCCGGCGTTTCCTCCGGGGGCGTCCAGGCCCCGGCGATCTGCTGCTTCCAGCCCTCGTACCCGTGATCCACCGGCTTCCAGTCCTCCTCCGCCTGAGGCAGCGCAGGCTCAGACGGGGTGGCGACGGGACGGCTCTCTGCCGGAACGGCTTCGGATGGGCTGCCGTTCCCCGGCGTCCCGCTGCTCTCCACAATCCCAGGGCCTCCGGGCTCCATAATTTGATCCATAATATGTAAAACCCCGAAGCATGCCAGAAAAACCGCGGCATACATCAGGGCGATCATAATCCAAGTCCTTTTTTTCATCACAGAGACACCCGGCTGCGGACGATCCCCAGCTGCTCCATGGCATAGGCGATCCCGTCTTCCTCAACGCTTCTGGTCACAAACGTGGCGAAGGGATCCAGCTCCGGGCTGTGCTTCTCCATCACCACGCAGTTGCTGGCGTACTCGAACATGGCCAGATCATTGCTGCTGTCGCCAAAAACATAGGCCGATTCCAGGGGAAGCCCGTAATACTCCAGCACGCGCTCGATGGCCGTGGCCTTGGAGTGGCCTGACGGCACGCACTCGTAGAAACCGCCCCCGCGGTCAATGATATCCATCTGCTTCATCCGCGCAAACAGGCCTTCGCAATCGCTCAGGCAGTCGGAAGCCAGATAGCACTTGTCGTACTCATAGTAATCCGCATCCCAGTTGTGGGGCGAGAGGGCGCCGTTTGCCCGCAGGTCGGCCCGCAGACCCTCGATCTCCGGAAAACGCGAGGTCTGGCTGCGCATATAGCAGCTCTCCGCCCCCTCCAGAACACCGTCCAGGCCGAACTCCACGATATCCCGTTTCAGGCGGACCCCCTCCTCGTGGGGAATAAAATAACGGTAGATCACCTGGTCCCCGGCAATAATGTGGGTCCCGCAGCCGCACAGATATCCGTCGGCCTCGATCTGCCGTTTTACTTCATCCAGGTTGCAGTAGGTGCGCCCGGAATTGATAAAGATCAGATGCCCGTTGGAACGCGCTTCCTTAAGCGCGTTCCGGGCGCTCTCCGGGATCTGCCGCGTGCCCTCGGGCAGCAGCGTCCCGTCTACGTCAAAAAATAATGCCTTGCGATTCTTCATGCTTACTCGATCAGTCCTCAAATTTTCAGTCACTGTGTACAGTAGCGCCGGTTGTCAGTCTGCAAATCATTCGTCGTCGCGGAATACGATGGTCTGGGTATCCTCGTCCATGCTCTCCACAATGGCCAGGGACTCCAGGCGGATTCCCTCGGAGCGCAGCAGATCGCCGCCCACCTGAAAGCCTTTTTCAACCACGATTCCGGCTCCCACGAGCTTGGCTCCGGAGTCCTTGACCAGGGCCACCAGCCCCTCCAGGGCCTTGCCGTTGGCCAGGAAATCATCGATCAGCAGCACCTTGTCGTCGGGTCCCAGGAATTCCTTGGATACGATGATATCGTACACTCTGCCGTGGGTAAAGGATTCCACCTTGGTGGTGTACACCTCACCGGCAATGTTCTTGGTCTGTGTTTTCTTGGCAAATACCACCGGCACGTCAAAATACTGGGCGACAATACAGGCGATGCCGATGCCGGACGCCTCGATGGTCAGGATCTTGGTCACCTCAGAGTCCGCGAAGCGGCGTTTGAATTCCTTGCCGATCTCACCAAACAGGCGAATGTCCATCTGGTGGTTCAAAAAGCTGTCTACTTTCAGCACGTTTCCGGCCTTGATCTTGCCGTCTTTCCGTATTCTGTCTTTTAAAATCTGCACGAGAGAATCCTCCTTTTTCTTTAGATACGCTTTTTTTTACTTCGCACTACTGTGCGTTCGATTCTGTCTGCGCCTGAGTCGTCTCTTCTGCTGCTGTTGCATTTGCCGCGGTGGTCTCGGCTGCTACGGTTCCGGCTGCTGCGGTGGTCTCGGCTGCTGCGGTGGTCTCCGCTGCCGCGGTGGTCTCGGCTGCCGCGGTGGTCTCCGCCGCCGCTGTGCTCTCCGCTGCCGCGGTCTCGCCTGCCGCTCCCTCTTCTGCCCCTGCGGTCTTTTCCACCGCGTTGTCGGCAAGGAACTTCATCACTTTGTAGTTCTTGACCAGCTCCGCCACAGTCTCCTCGCCGTAGGAATCCACCAGCGTGTTGATATCCGTGCCGTTCATCTCCGCAAACGCCTGACGGTCCGCGTCGTCCGGCACCAGATTCTCCTGAGCCGCGATGGTGTCGATCACCTTCTGGGTCTTCATCTGCTGCTTTACGGAAGCCATGATCATCTGCTTAAAGCCAGCCTCGTCGGTGCCGTAGCTCTGGGCCATGCCGGACAGCGTGGTGCCGAAGGCCTTGGCCTGCTGGGTATAATTGTCCAGCTCCTGATTGTAGCGCTTGGAAACCTCGCTGCGGCTCAGCTTCATATCGGAATCGTTCACCACCAGGCTCAGAACATCCTGCTGCTTCTGGGTATCGATCTGCCGGTTCTTTTCAGTCTCCAGATCGGCCTTGGTATCCGCCATGAACTCGTCCACAGTCTGGAAGGGGGATACGCGCTGCACAAACGCGTCGTCCAGAACCGCGTCCTGCTTCTCCTTCACCGCGTTCACATCAACGGAGAACTCCACAGCCTGCCCGGCCAGAGCGGCCTCGCCGTAGTTCTCCGGGAAGGTCAGGTTGAGAACCTTGTGGTCGCCCTTCTTGGTTCCGATCAGACCGGACTCAAAGCCCTCGATAAACCGGTTGGAGCCAAGGGTCAGATCCACTCCGTCGCCGGTTCCCCCTGCAAACTCCACGCCGTCCTGGGTGCCTACATAATCAATATTGACAATATCGCCTTCCTTGGCCGGGCGGTCCACCTCAACGTAGTTGGGATTGGCGTCCATGATCTCCTTAACCTTGGCGTAAACCTCGCCCTCGGATACCTCCCTGGAAGCGACATAAACTTCTACTCCCTTATACTGAGCCAGCTTGTCACTGCCTGAGCAGCCGGTCAAAACAGCGGCGGCCACTGCCCCGCAGATACATAATAAAGCAAACTTTTTCATCTTACACGTTCCTTTTCTATCCCTTCATTTCGCCCGCCCCCGGCGGTGCGCTGTACTTAGTTATATCATACCTGCCGTTGAAAAAAAAGCTTTTCCACGAATTTCATGAAATTTTAAGGTTATTTGTGGAACAGTTCAGACGGCGGGGAAAATTGCTTGGGAAAGCCGCGGAAAACCAAGCCGCAAACAGCCTTTTCCACCGGCTTGCCAAACTGGAAGATACGCTATCTGAACCGCTCCATATTTATTTATAAAATGCCTTGAACGCCTTGTAGGTGTTGTAAACATCCAGCTTGGACGCCAGCTCAAAGGGCGCGTGCATGGACAGGATCGGCACGCCCAGATCCACGGTGTCCACATCCATTCCGGCCACAAATTTGGCGATGGTTCCGCCGCCGCCCGCGTCCACCGCGCCCAGCTCGCCCGCCTGCCAGTAAACGCCCTCGGAGTCCATGATTCCGATCACCTTGGCCATGGTCTCGGCGCTGGCGTCGTTGGAGCCGGACTTTCCTCTTGCCCCCGTGTATTTGGTCAGCACGCAGCCCTTGTTGATGTAGCTGGAGTTGCGGGCCTCGTAGACGTCGGAGAAAGTGGGGTCGTAGGCCGCGTTCACGTCAGAGGACAGGCAGAGCGAATTTCTCAGCACATCCCGTGCCTTCACTCCGGCCTGATCCGCCAGATCTTCTATGTAGTGGAGCACATAATCCGAATCCAGCCCCGTGTTGCCATTGGAGCCGATCTCCTCCTTGTCGGCCAGGATCGTCACCGTGGTGCGGGCCGGCTTCTTAGTCTCAATCTCCGCCAGCAGGGCCGTGTACGCGCAAACCCGGTCGTCCTGTCCGTAAGCGCCCACCATGCTGCGGTCAAAGCCCACGTCCGCGGCCTTGTGGGCCGGAACCATCTCGATCTCCGCCCGGTAGAAGTCGTGCTCCGTGATCCCATACATTTCGTTTAAAATCTGAAGCGCCAGAAGCTTGACCGGCTCCTTCACATCCTCGTCCTGGAACGGCACGGAACCGACGACGATGTTCAGCTCCTCGCCCTTGATTCCCTCCGCCAGCTTCCGGTCATTCTGCTTGGCGGCCAGATGGGGCAGCAGATCGGTCACGCAGAAAACCGGATCCCCTTCCTTCTCGCCGATGCTGATCTCCACCTTCTCCCCGTCCTTCTTCACGATCACGCCGTGCATGGCAAGCGGGATGGTCCCCCACTGGTACTTGCGGATTCCACCGTAGTAGTGGGTCTTGAAGTAGGCAATGTCCTCCTTCTCGTAAACCGGGTTGGGTTTTAAGTCCAGACGCGGGGAGTCGATGTGCGCGCCGTTGATGCGCAGCCCGTCGGTCAGCGGCTTTTTGCCGAAGGTGGTGGCGATAACGGACTTCTCACGGTTGACGTAATATACCTTGTCCCCCGGCTCGTAGGAAGCCTTGGGGTCAAAGGGCTTGTAGCCCGCCTTTTTCAACATGCGGACCACCAGGCGCACGCACTCCCGCTCCGTCTTGCCGCCGTTTAAAAATTCCTTGTAGCCCTCGCAGAACTTGGACGCCTTCTCCATCTGCTGCGGGGCGTCCTTTGCGATATGCGGGAACTTCCAGGTCAGCTTTTCCTGCAGTTCCTGTCCATTTGTTTTCTTTGACATTGTATTTTCCTCCTGAATGTATTTTAATGAATCCTTTATCAGAGCTCAAACCTTCTTCTCACCGCGCGCTCGTTCTTAAAGCGCCGGTGCAGGCGGTCCATAAACAGCGCCAGGGCGGCGGCGTTCCCGGCCCGCTCCGCCTCGCCGATCATCGCCAGGAGCTGTTCGCGCTCCCGGGCCTCCTCCGCCAGCCGGGCGGTCATGGTCGTATCCCGCTCCGCCATGGCCGCCCGGGCCGCCGCTGCCGGATGTTCCCGGATATACGCCCGGTACTCTTCCTGCGCCTCCGGCCCCAGTCCCGCCGGAAAACAGAGACGGCAAAGGGCCAGCCCTGAGACGAATTCCTCCGGCTCTTGGGCCTGGACGTAGGGAAACAAGCGGTCGTATTCCCGGAAATCAAAATCCCCTCCGTCAAAGCAGTAGCGGTACATATGGCCGCAGCCGTGAACCTCCCGCATGATGATGCGGGCCGGCGTGTTCTCCACCGATTCCTCGTAAAACTCCGGAAATACGAGCCTTGCCGTCAACTCCCCCGCCGGATCGCACAAGTCCACCCTGAGGGCCTGGCGCAGCTCCGAGAGAATCTCCTTAAGGCAGGACTTCCGCCCTGGCAGAAGAGACACGCTCAACCACTCCAGCCCGGTGCAGCCCGTAAACGCGCCCGCCCCCCAGTCCGTTGTGGCGGAAGCGCATTCCAGCTTTTTTAGGTCCTCGCAGCCATAAAAGGCGTAGGCCCCCACCGCCTTCAACCCGTTTGGGAGACACAGTTCCCGCAGCGCTCCGCCGCAGACAGCGGGAAGCCCATCACATAGCTCCGTGTCCGCCTCTTCCCGTGAAACCGTTCTGGAATCCCTGGGGAAATCCGGTGTTTCCCCGCTGTCCCAGAGAAACAGCGGCTCCTCAAAACCGCCCCGGTCCCGCAGCGCCCGCGCCATGGAACCGGAAAACAGATAGGCCGCCAGCCGGGTGACCGGCTCCCCAGCCAGGCTGTCCGGAATCTGTACCGTTCCGTCTAAACCAAAACAACGCTGGATGCAGATTCCATCCAGCGTTTTACTATACAATATCTTCATGTCTGTATCCTCGTCCAATCCTGCCGGTATTCAGTTTTCCTGAACATATATACCTAACAGTTTATACAGTTTACGAGGATTTTTCAAGTACATTTTCACGTTTTACAGGATCTTTCAATTTTGGCTTTCCCTACATGAGACCGGCGGCCCTGTAAAACAACCAGATCACGGTGCCGCCCGCCAGCGCGATGGCTCCCACCGCCGCCATCATGACAACCGCCATCACGGCCTGCATCACTACCATGGAAAACAGCGGAAAACGGTCGCAGAACGCTTCCAGCGGAGCTTTCAGGTTCATCTTTAATTTCACTACCATGAGATCACTTCCTCTCTATAGCAATCGCCCGCCGGCTGCGCCAGCGTCCTATTGCTTTCAATAAAAGGATACCATGGATGCTCATAAATTTTCCATTCCATACGGCCCCGCTGCCGTAAATCTTCTATAAATAGAGAAGGAACGAAGCGTGCCTCCTTGACCTCCGCCCAATATCCCGGCGTCCCGCCGCTGCCTTCACTCTCCCGCCAGCTCCGTCAGCCGGGCCGCCGCCTCCGCCGCGATGGTGTTGAGCACGTTTTTGTCATTGGGCGGGATGGTGTCGTCCCCTTTAAGCTCCACGCCGATCACCGCGTAGGTGGATTTTCCCCTGTAAACCGGGGTGTACCGGGCTTTGGCTCCGGGCAGGGTGTCCGTGGTGCGCCCCGCCTTGTGCCGGTTTTTGAAGGCCCAGACCGCCACCGCTTCCTCGTCGCTGCCGGAAAAGGTCTGGGCCGCGGATTCCTCCTGGCCCTCCAGCGCAAAGATCCTGCGGCCGGAGAGCTTGCCGTCCGCTGTGCTATAAACCACGATATTCCGGCCAAGCAGGCTTTTCACCTGCTTTCCGCAGATTTCCAGCACCTCCTCCGCGCTCCTGCCCTTCCTCAGGCTGCGGCTCACGTTCAGCAGCACCTGCATGTACCGGGAATCCCGCTCCGCAATCCCGGCCTGCTGCTTCAGCCGTCCGGCCAGGGTGCTGGTCACCAGCGCACAGAACAGCATAGCGCCAAAGGTGAAGGGATAGGAGGCCGCATCCGCCTGGAAGGTAAAGCGCGGCTCTGTAAAAAAGAAGTTGAACAGCACCACGGAGGCCAGAGAGGCTGTCACGCCCCAGCGCCTGCCCCCTGTCGCATAGGCCACCCACACCACGCCCATGATATAAACCATCACCACATTGATCTCCCCGGCCCGAAGCCGGTACAGCAGCGCGGACAGCAGGGTGGCTGCGCCCAGAATCACCGCTGTTTTCAGGAAATCGCTCTTGCTTTTCACCCGAAATATTTCCAAAAATTCCCGCTTTCGTGACTGCGGTCCCGCGTTGCTGTCCGGAATCACATAGATGTCCATATTGGGAAGCCGCTTGATCAGCCGGTCGATCAGAGTGGGCTTCACATAGAACAGATGAGGCTTTTGCACCGTGCGCCCGATCACGATCTTGGAAATGCCGTTGCGCCTGGCATACCCGGCGATCTGCTCCACGATGTCCTCGCCGTAGAGGGTGATCACATTGGCCCCGAACTGTTTGGCCAAAGCGATATTGGCCTCCATTTTTTTGGATACTTTCGCGTTCTCCTGTTTGATCTGGGAGGTTTCCACCAGAATCGCCGTGAAGTCGCCGCGGAACGCCCCGGCCATGCGGGCGGCGGTGCGGATCACCCTGGCGTTGGTGGGGGACGGGGACAGGCAGACCAGCACGTGCTCCCCGGTGTAATAATCCTTGCCCGCCGCCTCCCGCTCCCGGACCACCTCCCGGTTCACCCGGTCCGCGGTCCGGCGAAGCGCGATCTCCCGCAGCGCGGAGAGATTTTCCACTGTAAAGAAGTTCGCCGCCGCCCTCCCGGCCTGCTCCTTCCGGTAAATCTTCCCCTCCTCCAACCGCTTTTGCAGCTCCTCCGGGGAAATGTCCACCAGCTCCACCTGGTCCGCCTGGTCGAATACGCGGTCCGGAATGCGCTCGCTCACCCGGACATGGGTGATCGAGGCCACGATGTCGTGAAGGCTCTCCAGATGCTGCACGTTTACCGTGGTGTAAACGTCGATCCCCGCTTCCAATAGCTCAATCACGTCCTGCCAGCGCTTTCTGTGGCGGCAGCCCTCCACGTTGGTGTGGGCCAGCTCATCCACCATAACCAGACCCGGGCGGCGCATCAGAACGCCGTCCAGATCAAATTCCCGCAGCTCGATTCCCCTGTATTTGATCCACCGGGGCGGCAGCACTTCCAGCCCGGAGAGCAGGGCCATGGTCTCCGGACGGTCGTGGGGCTCGATATACCCGGCCAGCACGTCCCGGCCGGCCGCCGCCTCGTCCCGCGCCGCCTCCAGCATCGCATAGGTTTTCCCCACCCCGGCCGCATAGCCGAAGAAAATTTTCAGCCGCCCGTGGCCGTTTCCTGACCCCTTGGGAAAATTCTTTTTTAAAATCTGTTCCGGATCCGGTCTCCCATCCATATATTCACAACCCCTGTCTTATTTATGAAACTGCTGTTTTTTAACTACGTCTGCCGCCAGGTCTTGGGGAGGGGCAGATACGGCCCGCCCTCACATTTCCCCAACCGGAAAACGCACTGCAGAGCCGCCGCATACCGCGGCAGCTCGAAAATATTTCCCAAATATTTACAATTTTCCGTCCAGCGCCAGATTCACCTTCAGCACATTAACTCTCGGCTCGCCAAATAAACCGAAGGTTCTGCCGTTCGTGTAACGGTCGATCACCGCCTGCACGTCCTCCGGCCGCATCCCTCTGGCGTCTGCGATCCGCTGAACCTGGTACTCGGCGGCCGCCGGCGAAATGTCCGGGTCCAGCCCGCTGCCGGAGCAGGTGACCAGATCCACGGGGATCGGTTCATCCCCCTGTTCCGGGTTGGCGGCCCGAAGCCGCTCAACCCGTTCCGCAACCAGCGCTTCAAGCTCCTCCCCGGCCGGCGATTTGTTGGACGCCCAGGAATACAGGAGCGGCTCTCCGTCCTCCCCGGTGAATGTGGCGGTATCCACGTTCATGATTCTGCCCCACATATAGTTCTCACCGGTAAACTCCTGGGCCAGCAGCTCGCTTCCGTACCTTTTCCCGTCGTTTCCCACAATGATGGACCCGGTCGCCTGGTCCGGAAACATAGCCCGGGCAGCCGCCGTGATGACCGCCGGATAGATGAGACTGGTGATCACCAGCATGACCAGGAAAAATCCCAGCATCTTCGGTATAACTGATTTTACTGTTTTCATAATCTTCTTCCTTCCCTTCCTAAACAATCATGCCGGTGGCCGTGAGCAGCATATCGATGGCCTTTATGGCCGCAAAGGGGATGATGATGCCGCCCAGACCGTAAACCAGTAGATTTCCGCTGAGCATTTTTGCGGCGGACACCTCGCGGTATTTCACGCCCTTAAGGGCCAGCGGGATCAGCGCCACAATAATCAGCGCGTTGTAGATAATGGCCGAAAGCACCGCGCTCTGAGCGCTGTGAAGCCCCATGATGTTGAGGGCGGACAGCCCCGGGTAAAGCTTCATAAACAAAGCCGGAATGATGGCGAAGTATTTTGCCACGTCGTTGGCGATGCTGAAGGTGGTCAGGGACCCCCTGGTCATCAGCAGTTGTTTGCCGATTTTTACGATCTCAATCAGCTTGGTGGGCGAGGAATCCAGATCCACCATATTGCCGGCTTCCTTTGCCGCCTGGGTTCCGGTGTTCATCGCCACCGCCACGTCCGCCTGGGCCAGGGCCGGAGCGTCGTTGGTGCCGTCGCCGGTCATGGCCACCAGATGGCCGCCCGCCTGGTACTCCCGGATCATCTCCAGCTTTGCCTCAGGCGTGGCCTCGGCCAGAAAATCATCCACCCCCGCTTCCGCCGCAATGGACGCCGCGGTCAGCGGGTTGTCGCCGGTGATCATGATGGTGCGGATTCCCATTTTCCTTAAGTCGGCAAATTTCTCCTTGACGCCCTGCTTCACAATATCCTTCAGCGCCACAACGCCCAGCACCCGGCCGTCCCTGGCCACCACAAGGGGGGTTCCGCCCTGATTGGCGATGCGGGCGACCGTGTCCTCGCACTCCTTGCTGAAACGCCCGCCCTGGCCGGTGACATAAGCCTTCACCGCGTCCGCGGCGCCCTTTCGGATCTCCGAGCCGTGGATATTGACGCCGCTCATCCTGGTTTTGGCCGTAAAGGGCACAAACTCTGCGTTCAGCTCCTCCATGCTGCGGCCCCGGATTCCAAAGCGCTCCTTGGCTAATACCACGATGCTGCGGCCCTCCGGCGTCTCATCCGCCAGGGATGAGAGCTGGGCGGCGTCCGCCAGTTCCCGTTCATCCGCCCCGTCCACCGGGATGAAGGCGTCCGCCTGCCGGTTTCCCAGGGTGATGGTGCCGGTCTTGTCGAGCAGCAGAGTGTCCACGTCCCCGGCAGCCTCAATGGCCCTTCCGCTCATGGCCAGCACGTTGGCCTGGTTCAAACGGCTCATGCCCGCGATGCCGATGGCGGAAAGCAGCGCGCCGATGGTGGTGGGCGCCAGGCAGATCAGCAGGGCCACCAGGTTGGTGATGGAGGTGGGGTTCACGGTTCCCTTTTCCACGGAAGAAAACAGGGAATAGGAGTACAGAGCCGCGGTCACCAGAACAAAGATAATGGACAGGGCCACCAGAAAAATCTGCAGCGCCAGCTCATTGGGGGTTTTCTTTCTGGAAGCGCCCTCCACCATGGCGATCATCTTATCCATAAAACCCTCGCCGGGGTTGCTGGTGACCTTGATCACCAGCCAGTCGGAGATCACCGTGGTGCCGCCGGTCACGGCGCTGCGGTCGCCGCCGCTCTCCCGTATGACCGGGGCGGACTCGCCGGTAATGGCGCTCTCATCCACCGAGGCCGCGCCCTCCACCACGTCGCCGTCGGCGGGAATCTGCTCCCCCGCCTGTACGATCACCAGGTCGCCTCTGCGCAACTCCGTGGATTTCACCATCTGAACCTCGGACTTGCGGTCCATGGAGGGGATTTTTGCAGCCGTCACGTCCCTGCGGCCCGCCCGCAGGGCGTCTGCCTGAGCCTTGCCTCTGCCCTCGGCAATGGCTTCCGCGAAGTTGCCGAACAGGCAGGTAAACCACAGGATGACGGAGATCGCCAGTATGTATCCCGGATGGGCGTCCCGGATTCCCGCCAGAGCCAGCACAAAGAGCACAAGGGTCAGGATGGCGGACACAAACACCATGAACATCACCGGATTTTTTACCTGGACTTTGGGGCTGAGCTTCAGCACCGAATCCCTCAGGGCCCGGTTCATCATGTTTCGGTCAGCAAATATACTTTTATTTTTTTGGTCCTTCATATCGAATCATTCCTTCCGTTATGCGATCTATGCAATCATCTCAAAATATTCCGCCACAGGTCCCAGAGACAGGGCCGGGAAGAAGCTCAGCGCCCCGACCAGCAGCACCACGAAGATCAACAGGAAAATGAACATGGCGTTGTGGGTAGGCAGAGTGCCGGAGCTGACCGCCACCTTCTGTTTCTTTACCAGGCTGCCCGCGATGGCCAGGGTTGCAAACATGGGCACAAAACGCACGAACAGCATAACCAGCCCGATGCTCACATTCAAAAACGGCGTGTTAGCGTTAAATCCCGCAAAGGCGGAGCCGTTGTTGCCGCCCGCGGAGGAAAACGCGTAGAGAACTTCGGAAAGTCCGTGGGCCCCCGGATTGTTTAAGCTGTCGTGGGTTGCGGGAAGCAGAGCCGCGATCCCGCTGCCCACCAGGATCGCCACCGGAGTGGCCAGGCAGACCAGAACCGCCATTTTCATCTCAAAGGGTTCGATCTTCTTGCACAGATACTCCGGCGTCCGGCCCACCATCAGTCCGGCGATAAACACCGTTAAAACGGCGAACCCGATCATCCCGTAGAGTCCGCAGCCGGTACCTCCGAACACCACCTCGCCCAGCTGCATGAGCAGCATCGGGATCATGCCGCCGATGGGCGTGTAGCTGTCGTGCATACTGTTGACGGAGCCGTTGGAGGCCGCCGTGGTGAATACGGCCCAGGTCGTGGACGAAGCGATGCCAAACCGGGGTTCCTTGCCCTCCATGTTGCCGCCCGACTGCCCGTCGGTTCCCGTGTAGACCGCGCCGCTCTGGCTGATCTGCGGGGTGCCGCTCTGCTCGGCCGCTCCCACGACGGCAAGGGATACCGCCAGCAGGATAAACATGGCCAGGAAAATGGCGATCCCCTGCCGTTTATCCCGCACATTCCGGCCAAAGGTGAAGCACAGGGCCGCGGGGATCAGCAGAATGGAGACCATTTCAAAGAGATTGGACAGGGGCGTGGGATTCTCAAAGGGATGCGCGGAGTTGTTTCCGAAGAAACCGCCGCCGTTGGTTCCCAGCTGCTTGATCGCAATCTGGCTGGCCGCCGGTCCCAGCGGGATCACCTGCTTGGTAACCACCGTTTCCGTCCCGTCCTCATGTTCCACCGTAACAGGCTCTAACAGCTCTGTCTCCTCGTACCGGCTGAAGGTCTGGGGCGTGCCCTGGGAGGCGATCACCAGGGAAACGATCACGGAGAGGGGAATCAGCACATACAGCACGGTCCTCGTCATATCCGCATAAAAGTTTCCCAGGCCGGTTTTCTTCACCCGCACAAACCCCCGGATCAGGGCGAACAGCACCACAATGCCCACGGCGGCGGAGACAAAGTTCTGGAAATTCAACCCTACCATCTGGCTGAAGTAGCTCAAAGCGGACTCGCCAGAGTAGGCCTGCCAGTTGGTGTTGGTGGCGAAGCTGGCCGCCGTGTTGAATCCCAAATGCCAGCTCATATTGCCGGTCCCCTGGGGATTCATGGGGAGAAATTTCTGGAAGCACAGGATAAACCACAGCACAAACAGGCTGAATACGCTGAACACCGCCGTGCAGACCGAGTATTTCTTCCAGTCCATATCCTCGTTTTCATCGATTTTCAGGAGTCTGTAAATCCCCCGCTCCGCCGGGCGCAGGATTCCGGAGAGAAATACCCGCTCCCCGTTCATCACCTTTGCAATGTAATTTCCCAGCGGGATTGCCAACAGAACCAGTATGATACAATATCCGATCATCTGAACAGCCACATTCGTCATTGTTTATCACCTCTCAACAGAATTATAATCAGGTATAGGAGTATCCCTACCGCGGCCGCTCCTACAAGGCCGTACATGATTGCCATAGCTTTTTCCTCCTCGTTTTATGATAAGCTATGTTAGCACGGCCCCTGATAAAGATTCCATTGTTCACTTTCCGCTGTTCATAAAGATCCCATAAATGCGAAAAGAGGAATCGTCCCGCCTGCCGAGACAATTCCTCTTCCTGTTTTCTTAAATTTCCCGCTATTCGTCCGCGAACCGGTACCCCACTCCCACCTCCGTGAGAATGAAGCGCGGATTGGCGGTATCGTCCTCGATCTTGCGCCGGATATTTGCCATAAACACCCGCAGAGACTGGTAATCGTCCGTTGTGTCATAGCCCCACACCTGGTTCTGGATGTAATGGTGCGTCAGCACCTTGCCGCTGTTGTTCACCAGCAGCGTCATCATCTTGTACTCGATGGGCGTCAGATGGATCTCCTGCCCATGGACAAAGATCTTGCGCTTCTCAAAATCAATTTTCAGGGAGTCCAGCTCGAACTCGGACATCTGCTTCTTCACCGTCCCCTTGTGGCGCAGGGCCACCCGGATCCGGGCCAGCAGCTCCTCCGCGTTGAAGGGCTTCATCACAAAATCGTCCGCTCCCTCGTCCAAAGCCGACACCTTCTCCCGCTCCTGCCCTCTGGCGGACACGATGATGATGGGCACCTCGGACTTCTGGCGGACCTGACGCAGAACCTCCATGCCGTCGATGTCCGGCAGCCCTAAATCCAGCAGAATCAGGTCGGGATTGTCCGCGTAAAAATAGGAGATACCCGACAAGCCGTTGTCTGCCAGGATGTATTTATACCCCTTGGTCTGCAGGGATATCTTCAGAAAGTTCTGAATGGTTTTGTCGCCCTCGATCACCAGTATTGTCAGTTCATTCACCTTTCATGTCCTCCATCGGCATTTCTACAGAAAAAGTCGCCCCACCGGCGCTGTTGTTAAAGGCCGAGATTCTTCCGCCCTGGGCCTCCACAATGGCCTTGCAGATGGTGAGCCCCAGCCCCCCCCCCCGCTGGCGGTCGCCGTCCTGATACGCGGTGGTAAAGAAATTGTCAAATATCTGCGCCATCTTGCCCTCCGGGATTCCCACCCCGTCGTCGGAGACCTGGAACCGGATGTTGTTTCCCACCCGCTCCGCGGAAATGGTCACGGTGGTTCCCTCGCCGGAATGGCGGAAGGCGTTGTCCAGCAGATTCACCAGCACCTGGATGAACAGGCGCCCGTCCACGGAAAAGAGCAGAATCTCCTCCGGCGTTTTCGTCTTAAGGCGGTGGGTCCCCACGCGCTTGGACACCAGTTTTACCGCGGAGCCGATGATATCGTCCACCACCTCCTTGGTCTTATTGATATCCAGCCTGCCCTCCTGGATTCTGGTCAGATTCAGCAGGTTTTCCACCATGGTGCTCAGCCACTCCGTGTCCTTGCAGATGTCCTTTAACATCCCCCGGACCGTGTCCTGGTCGATGATCCCGATGTTGTCGCACAGGAAACCGGCGTTGCTGCCGATGCCGGTCAGGGGCGTGCGCAGGTCATGGGAGATGCTGCGCAGCAGTGTGCTCTTTAAGCGCTCCCGCTCCATCTGGATGCGGTTGTTCTCCTTCTCCCGGCTCAGCTGCTCCCGCTCGATCACCAGGGTGATCTGGGAGATCACCGTGTCCACGTAGACCTTCTCCTCCTCCCGGAGGGACCAGTCCGTGCAGTCGAACACAATCACGCCGTAGGTCTTTTCCCGGTTCTTGATGGGGATATAAAGGCCGCTGTCGCCCGGGAACTGGCACTCCCCATGGCCGCAGGGGAGGGACTGGTTGTAGCACCACTCCGCCAGCGCGTTGGGAAATTCCTCCCGCTCGCTCTCTTTGAGCATCACAGTCACCCGCTTGCCCGTCAGGCCCGCCAGGCTCTCCTCGCTGTAGCGCTTGATCTCGTCAAAGCCGGAAACGTTGAGAAAGCCGTTTCCGATGGTATTGATCTTGCTTGTGATCTCCCGTTTCTTGTTGGCGATCTGCATCTGACGCTGTAATTTTACCATCAGGGTGGAGACGATAACCGCCACCACCACGAAAATCAACACGGAGATCGCGTAGTTGGCATCGTACATGTGAAATGTCAGCTTCGGCTCCGTAAACAGGTAGTTGAAGGTCAGCGCGAACACAAACGCCGAGAGAATTCCCCAGGTCAGGCTGCCGGTCAGCACGATGCTGATCAGAACGCCCACCAGATAGACCAACAGCAGATTTTCCGCCCGCAGGCCCGCTCTGCTCATCAGAATTGCCAGCATCGTGGACAATACCCAAATAATGGCGACTTTCATCCACGCTCCCACAAACTGCGCCACTTCTTTTCCGTATTCATGAGACATATAAACTGTTTCCCTCCAGCAAATACCGTCCGGGCCAGTCAGCCCTCTGCGGCGTATGCGGCTAAAAGCCGGGCCGGGCTGACGGCGCGGTCCACGCCCAGGCTTTCAAAAATCTCCACATTGGCCGGATTTCGGACCAGGCACGCGGTTTTCTCCGCCGCAAACAGGCGCTTGGCCATCTGGCACACCTCCAGATTGTCGGCGTCCTCCGGCAGCAGCGCCAGAAACAGGCCGCAGCCCCGGATTCCGGCGTCTGCCAGCACATCCTCCCGGCAGGGGTCCCCGCAGGTCACGGACATGTCGTATTTTGCGGACAGGTGCTCGCAGAAGGCGCGGTCCTCCTGGATCACCGCCACCTTGTGCCCCGCCTCTCTCAAAAGGCCGGTCAGATAATCCGCCGTCTCCCTGCCTCCGGCAACCGCAATCTTCATACGGCCTCCTTCCGGCAGGCCTCGCCCACCAGCCGCGCGCACTCTTCAGCCGAGGCCTCCAGCGGGCAGATGGTCTTGATACCCGAACCGCCGATGATTTTCTGGCGCTGCTGGTCCTCCAGCATCACGTACACGTGCTCGACCTCCATGAGACAGCGGGCGATCTGGCCCACCATCAGGTTTACATTGTCATTCTGGGTGGCTGCAATGAACGCCACGGCCTTTCCGGCTCCGCACCGCTCCAGCACCTTGGGGTCCGTCACGTCCCCCTCCACCTGGTTTCCGTTAAAATCTTCCGGCAGCTTGCGAAACGCGTCCCTCCGGCTGTCCACCACCACAACGTCGTAGCCTTTGCCGGAGAGCTGGCCGGCCAACCTTGCCCCCCATTGACTGGAACCGGCAATCACGATCTTTTTACCCTTGCGAAATAACATAGTACGCCCTCCTCTCATCTATATCCTGATTTAATTTTAACCGCAGAATATATAAAGAAGATAGACAAAATTTCCCGGGGCCGTATAAAGATTCTATAAAGATACTATAAAGACGTTTTTTCCGGCTCAGCCCAGCGCCTTTGCCCGCAAAATGGCCTGATCCGCGTCCGCCTCCATACGCGCAAAATCCTCGTTTGTCAGCTCCACGCCTGCGGACTTCACATTTTCCGCAATCTGATGAAGCTTCCTGGCCCCGCACAGAATGTTGAACCGCGGGCTGCGTTTTATGGACCAGGCGATCACCAGGTTGGCGATGGAACAGTTGTATTGATCCGTCAAATCCCGCCAGCCCGCCATCATCTCATTGGCGATGGCGATGGTCTGTGGCCTCCACCAGAGCTTGTTCTCCCTGGCCTCCCCGGGCTTCGGAACGTAGCTGTCCGGCACCGTGCCGGTGAGCAGCCCCTGCTCGATGGGGGAATAGGTCTGAAGGGTGACGGAATTGGCCTCGCAGTAGGGCAGCAGTTCCTCCTCCACCCGTCGGTCCAGCATGCTGTATTTCTCCTGGATCACATCCAGCTGGCCGCTCTGCCGGTACTCCTCCAGGTGGCGCACCTGCACGTTGGACGCGCCGATGGCCCGGATTTTGCCCTCCTCCTTCATGCGCATGAGCTCGCCCATGGTCTCTGCGATGGGTACCAGACCGTAGGTTTTGCACTGCCAATGGGTGTAATAGACGTCGATATAGTCCGTACCCAGCGCCTTTAAGCTCAGCTCCAGATCCCGGCGGATGGCCTGGGGGCGCAGATCCCGGTGCACCCGGTGTCCGTCCCCGGTGAAATGGTACTCGCCGCCGTCGTCATACCACTGCAGGCCGCATTTGGTGGACAAAATCACCTCGTGGCGGCGGTCCTTAACGGCCTTTCCCACCACCTCCTCGCTGTGCCCGAAGCCGTAGACCCGGGCCGTATCGATCCAGTTGATCCCCTGGTCCAGGGCCGCGTGGATGGTGCGGATGGACTCAGCGTCGTCGTTATCCCCCCACCAGGTTCCCCCTCCGATCGCCCATGCGCCCATGGACATTTCACTGGCAAATATTCCCGATGTTCCGATCTCTCTTTGCTTCATACCTCGACTCCCTTCGTCTGTTTTAAGCTTGCTGGTTTTAATCGGCCCTGACCGCGCTGACCAACAGCATCATGGGCCGGCGCAGTTCGTCCGCCATTCCGGGGATTTCCATCATCTCCGGGTCAGGCCTTGGCTCCACCACGGCCTGAATCCGGAATCCGTGGGTCAGGAGCCCGTTTAAGTAGGTGGTCAGGGTCTTGTGCTGCTTGACCACGTGTTCACCCAGAAATACCGCGTCCCTGGGACCTTCCTCAAAATACCGGTCCACCGGCCAGTGCAGAATCTTCCCGTTCTCCCCGTAGATCCAGTCCTGGCTCCCATAAGCGGTGAAAATGGGATGCTCTGCGGAGAACACGAAGGTTCCCCCGGGCCGCAGGCAGCGGTTCACGCCCCGGCAGACCGCCGCGAAATCGTCGATATAGTGCAGGGCCAGGGAGCTGATCACCACGTCGAAGGCTTCCCGGGGGTATTCATATTCCAGAATGCCGCACTGCCGGTATTCGATGCGGTCGGAAAAATTGCGTTTTTTTGCCTCCTCCAGCATATTGGCGGATAAATCGATCCCCAGGGCCCGCCTGGCTCCCCGGTCCACCGCGTACTTGCAGTGCCAGCCGAAACCACAGCCCAGGTCCAACACGTCCTTGCCCGAAAAATCCGGCAGAAGCTTTTGCAGCTCGTGCCACTCGCCCGCGCCTTTCAGGCCGTCCGTGGAACGGGACATCTGCTTGTACTGGTTGAAAAACGCTTCTTTGTCGTATTCGTTGTATTCCATATGATCCTCCTACTTTCTCCGACCGCGCGCACAGCGCTCCGCAAGCGCCAGAACCAGGCAGCCGGTCCCATAACATAGTATATCCGCCCAGTCGAACACCGATCCAAGCACCACCCGGGCGACGGGGTTTGCGGCGAAAACCGGCAGGTCCGAAAGGTTCAGGAATTGCAGCCATTCCACCAGAACCGCAAACCAGAACACGTAAAGCGGCAGCCGCTTCCACCCCCGCGGACGGACGGCCCGCACAAAACAATACACCACCCAGACAACCATCACGTCCCCCAGGTACGGCCGCACAAACCGGTCCCGCACCCGCAGCGCGATAAACGCTTCCAGGGCAAATAAGGCCAGGAAGGCCAGGGTGTATCTGAGCCGAAGTTGATTATTTGTTGCTTTCTCCATGACTTCCTCCCTTGGGGGCGTGGGGGCGGGGTAGCGCCCGGGGGGCTTGCGCCAACGGCCCTTTGCATCCAACAAAAAGATGGGAGACTGCCGCCGCCGGGGCCGCCTCTCCCATCTGTATCTCTATGCCTTCGACGTGCGCCGGTTTCCCGGGCATACAGCGTCAAGTGCTCCTATTATATCATAAACGCGAAACTCGTGAAAGACCTCGTGATCTGTTTCGGTATGGATTCTCACCGGATTCGTTACTGTTCAGAGGCCAATGTCAGTTAGTTAAATGTCAGATGAAGGGAAGTGTATTTCTACAAATGGATATCTAACACTCGAAATAGAGGCATTTATGGAGAAAGGGCCCAGATCTATCCAATACGGTTGGCTATGATTTTATTTTAACTATGACAAACAAGCAGATTTACATCTGCTACAGATGATAAACGCCCGCTGAACGAAAAGGACGATGACAATCACACGCCATCCGGGCCATCTGGTGGCAAAGAAGAAAAGACAATTAAAGCAAGTACGTCTGATCCGGAAAGTGGATGGTTCCGCAAAGGGGAGCATAAGAAGGTTGTTACACGTCACATATGGGAACCATATCTGGAAATGTGTGAAGATATCCGTCATACCTATGTGGATGAGGATACACACGAATTGAAGTCGTCTGAAATTTGAATTATGTAGAAAAGTAACAAGAGATATGATATAATCAAGGCGCTACCACCCCTAGACAGGTAGAGAAAGGGGGTGTGCGCCAATGGGCGAAATACCATCGTTCATACTTTCTGTACTGGCAAGTGTGGTTGCGTACTACATATGCAAATGGCTGAACAGAGAGGATTAAGGTAGCCAGCCTAGGGAATAAGCCACCCTCCCAAAACGGAATAGAAAGCCCCCAGAGTAGCAGTCTGGGGGCTTTCGTGCGCTCAATGAGCGTACCATCGTTTTCTGATGACAGTATAACATATGCAAATTAAAATAGCAATATTCTTTTATCATAATTAATTGCGATACCCGTCTTTAGGTTACTGTTCATGCGATGTCATAATCCCCATTAAAAAGCCAGCTTCCACACCGCAATCAATATGGAAAACACCGCAATCCCCTTTTTCAGGATGATCTGGTTAATCCGCACCGCATTTTTACTGCCGAACACCACCCCGACGCCGTGGGCCAGAAGCGCAGCAGCCAGCACAGGCAGCAAATCCAGCGCGGAGCACTGGGTCATATAGCCGATGCAGGCCGGAATGCCGATGAAAACCGAGTTGAACAACGCAATCCCCACCGCCGTGCGCACATTTACCCCCAGCACCACCAGCAGTGGCATCACCAGCACCGGACCGCCTGCGCCGGAGAGGGAGCAGATCATTCCGGTCACAAAGCCCAGGGCCAGGGTGGCGGGGAGATGTTCGGTGATCTGATACCCCGCCTTCCCTCCGCCCTCAGTCTGCGCCTTGTCCTTGCGCAGGAGAATGGACACGCCGGACAGGAGCACCACCATGTACAGAAGGATTTTCACCTGTCCCTCTGGGATCACCAGGTTCAGCTTCACCCCCAGCACCGCCCCCACCAGGCTGCCGGTGCTCAGGCGGATTCCAAAGGGTATATCCAGATTTCCCGCCCGCTTGTAGTTCATTGCGCCCAGGGCCCCGGAAACGATAAAGGCCGCAAAGCTCAGCGCCAGCCCCTCCGGCACGCCCATGCCCAGGGGGCCGGTGTACACGATGGGCAGCAGAAAGCCCGCCACGCCCGTCAGCCCCACCAGCACGCCGACAATCAGGTTTGCCAAAATTACGATCATCCAGAAGCCCATTTTACAATTTCCTCCAAATTTAGTGTTTTATTTCTTCCATATATTTGCGGGACTCATAGAGAATCCGCTCCTCGTCCAGGGTCAGCACGGTCCGGTTTTTCATCAGAACCCGGCCGCCCACCACCATGTCGGAGACGTCTCCCGCGTTCACGCATTCCAGCAGCGTGTGGATCTGATCCCCAGTGGGGCACAGGTGGGGCTGGTTCATGTCGATGCCGATCAGATCCGCCTTGTACCCGGCCTCCACGCGCCCCAGCTGCCCCTCCTCGCCCAGGGCCGCAGCGCCGCCCTCCAGCACCATTCGCAGAATGGTCTCCGCAGGCATCACCTTGGGGTTACGGTTTGGAACGCCGTGGATAATGTTCATCACGGAGCGGAAAATCTTCATCTCATTCCACAGGCTCAGTCCGCCGTGGGCCGCTCCGTCCGTGCCAAGGCCCACCGGAATGCCCATTTCCAAAAGCTGGGGCGTGTCGGGCACCGCCTTGCCGCAGTTGCTGAAGGGGCAATGGCAGACTTTGACGCCGCGGTCCCTGACCAGCTCCTTCTCCCGGTCGGTGAGGATCAGGCTGTGGGCGCCCAGGAAATTGCCGCCCAGAACCTGCATTTTCTCCAGGTACTCGTAGGGCCGCATGCCCTCCCGCTCCAGGATGCCGTTGACCTCGCCCATATACTCGTTCATGTGGGCCTGAAGCATGGTGTTCCGTTCCCGGGCGTGCTCCGCCTCCAGCTCCACCAGGCGGTTGGAACAGGAATTTAACGCCCGCAGGGAGTAGTACACCTTCAGATTGCCCTTTCCGTGGAAGGCGTCGAACAGGGAGTCCGTGCGACTCACCGCCTCATTGGCGTCCATGGCGATGGATTCCGGCAGGCCCTCCTCGTCCATGGTGGAGTAGCTGAGCGCGCCCCTAAGACCGCTCTTTTCGTAGACCGCAGCAGCATCCTCCATAAAGTAGCTGCCCGCGTCGATGAACCCGGCGGTGCCCGATTTGATCATTTCCAGAGCCGCCGCCTGGGCGGAAAGCCGCATTTTCTCCGGCGTCAGCGTGCTCTCAAAGGGAAGCATGACCCTGGTCCAGATAATGGGCTTGGCGTCCAGAACCAGGCCCTTTAACAGCTGCTGCCCGGTGTGCATGTGGCTGTCCACCAGCCCCGGCATAAACAGCTTATACCGGCCGTCGATCGTCTCACCCGCCTCATACTGTTTTGCCAGGTCCGCGTCCACTGCCAGAATCCGGCCGTCCGCTATGGCGATATCCACATTTTCTCTCAGCTCACCGCTGTTTATCAACACATCCGCGCCCTTAATCAACAGATCACATTTCTGCATTCCCTCATTCCTCCTCTATCAAATCGCCCCGGTGAGCGTCAGAATCATCTGATCCCACAGACAGGAGCCCAAAAATGTCCCGGTCATCACGAAAATACCTACAATCAGGATCTTCCAGCCCTGGCTGAGAAATGTTTTCAACTGGTCGCTGATCGCCAGCCCGGCAAATGCGCCCACCATGGTGAAGGGGGCGGTGAAGTTAATGTTTCCGGCCGCCTGGATCACGAACTCCCGGACCGGGGAGAGGGGGCAGGCTGAGATCAGGCCGATGATGGAGCAGTACGCCACGATGGGCAGCTTTAAGGGCAGTACCTTGGTGAGAAACACGGCGATCATGGAAATCACGATCAGCACCAGCAGGCCCGGAATGGAGTCCGTGAAGCTCACACCGTATCCGATCAGGTTCGCAAGGCCCGTTCCGCAGGCCCCCAGAATAAACAGTACCAGCCATTCTATGTATCTCATGCCGCTTTCTCCTCCTTCTTTTCCTTTAACGCAAATCTTCCAAGTTTCGGTTCCAGAACCCGGTAGAGCTTATCCGCCAGGGGAATCGCGATAAACATGGTAATGTAAATGCCCGTGATCCCAGCCATGGTCTCGCCCGCGCTGGCCATGGTGGAAATGAGCTCGGCGCTGCCCGGATAGATGGCGCACAGACTGGCGCTTGCGCTGGCCATCATGATCCCGGCTCCCACGCCGGAGGCCAGGCCCAGGGCCTGGGGATGGAACCACCCGGTCATGCCCACAACGGAGGCCATGAGACCGAAGTAGATGGTGCCCACCATGCCGCCCACAATGTAGATGGAAAGGCTGCCTCTGGCCTCTGCGGACTCCGGTCCGTAAATGTTATTGATCAGCGCCATATGGTATTCCCGGTTGATGGAATGGCAGGCGCCCACGGCCTCCCGTTTCATGCCCAGCAGAATGGCGATGGGCATTGCCAGCAGCGGCCCCAGCAGGTTGCCGAAGCCGTGCAGCAGAAGCGCAGGCCCGGAGTTGAGAATGGTGTCGATGTTTGCTCCCGCCGTGATTCCCAGCTTGGCGATAAAGGGACAGATACCCACCACCACCAGCTTGGAAGCCGCCTTCACGTGGCGGTTATCCACGATTTTTAATACCTGCGGTCCGCTCAGCACGCCCAGAATAATGGCGTAAAATATGGGGAACAGAATAAACATTCCCTTGCCCACCGGGATCTTGATCTGCCCGATGTTGTCCGCGATCAGGATGAACACAAAGGCCAGCGCAAATATCTTCCATTCCAGCGCAAACCGTTCCCGCAGCGAACCGTACACATACGTTTCCTTCTTTCCGCTCATAAGAGCCCCTCCTTCCCAGCCGGCTGTTATTTTTCACCCCGTCCGGCTGTCACAATCACCTTGTAATCAGTATTTTAGCCAAATTAGCTGTTGTAAAAAAGGACAAATGAGCACTTTTCACGAAATTTTACGTTGATTTTGGAATTTGTTGGATGGTATACTTAGAGCAGTTGGAGGGGCGCGTGGGGAAGAGCCGCGGGGTGCGGAGCGACGGGCGTGTTGGGAAGAGCCTCGGGGCAGAACGACGGGCGCGTTGGGAAGAATCACGGGGCGGAGCGACGGGCGCGCTGGGAAGAATCATGGAGCGGAGCGACGGGCGCGCTGGGAAGAATCACGAGGCGGAGCGACAGGCGCGCTGGCCCGGAACGCGGTCCAACACTGCGCAGTACATAAGAATCGAGGGAGAGAAATGACGCTGACCGAACTGGAACGAAAGGTTCCAAAGCTTTTGGAATATACACGATATATGCCCGAGGACATCCGCAGCCGCTGCACGGTGCGCACACATGCCGCCGGGTCCATTATCCATCAGAAAAATATGGAGCTTGGGTACTTCGGCATCGTAGCCCAGGGCGAAAACCGGGTGATCAATGAATTTGAAAATGGCAATGTCTATATGATCGAGAGTAACAAGGCCATCGATTTCATCGGGGAGGTAACCATTCTGGCCGGGATGCCCCGGACCTCCGTCACCATCGAGGCGGTGACGGAAAACGTGGTGGCCTACATCAGCCGCAAGGACGCGGAGCGCTGGCTGTCCGAGGACATCAACATTTTAAGGCTCACCAGCCGGCACACGGCATTTAAGCTCTATCGCTCGTCCTACAACAACGGCGCAAAGCTCTTTTACCCGCCCGGGTATCTGTTGCTGGACTACATGGTAAAATATGGCCGCCAGTACGGCATCGACAGCCCTGCTCCTCCAAAGCAGGTCACCATCAGCCGGACCCGGCAGCTCCTTCAGGAGGAGATCGGCATCAACGTGAAAACCTTGAACCGGACGATACGGCAGTTGAAGGAGGAGGGATTTTTCACCCTGTGCAAGGGCAAAATCACGTTTAACAGAGAACAGTATGAGATGGCGCAGTGCTGGTTGGAGACAGCGCGGGATAAGTAGGGTAAGACTGGCGGGTATGCGGTTAACATAAAATTGAAGGCTGTATTCTAAAAGAATGGGACTTGACATGCAAATGGACGCAAACAGGCCGCGGACTCTGTGAATTTCATCAGAGGCTGCGGCCTGCTGTTATGTATTTTGTGGATTCAGATATGTTTCTGTGTTGCTGCGCATGTTGCAGATTGAGGGGACGCAGCTGAATGCGGCATTTTACAGATCTGCAGTTGCGCTATTGATCCAACATTTTCGGTTTCGGAGCTACATCCTTGATTCGGCGTTTTATGGATCCGCAGTTGCACTCTTGATCCGGCGATTTACGGATACGCAGCTACACCCTTGATCTGTTTTTTACAGGTCCGCTGCTACGCCTCCTGCTCCGGGTCCGTTTCCGGCGCCGGCTCCTGGGTTGCGGCAGCGCTCATGCCCTTGGCCGGGTAATACTTAAGCGCAAGGAATTCGCTCAGCCCGCCAGCCAGCGTATTTCGGTAGGACATGTCGTTTCCGGTCACGATATGGCCCAGGCGGTCGTACTCCGCCATGGCTTTTTTCGTGCGCCCACCGGACAGAATCGCGGACGCAAACGATCCATCCAGGAATACCACGCCCATCTTGCTGATTGTATTTTTACCGCTCCGCTCAGAATAGGGGTAGACCCAAATAATGGAATCATTGTTGTGAACTGCGATTTTATCCGAGAGCATACCAAAGGTCCAGCGCTTGCCGACCCATATACTCCCCAGCTTCACCGCTCCTGCAAAATCCTGCTCCAACTCCTCCGCTTTGAACTGAGGGTTGGCTGCCAGGTAGGCGGCTACGCTCCGGCTGATCTCCTTGGAGGAAGATTTTGCAAGCAATGCGATTCCGAGCACAGCTATGACAACACCCAGCGCGCTGAATCCATAAATCTCTCCAATCTTATCTCCTTTAATCTTTCCACCTGTAATCACATAGGCTGACTCCGGTACCTCGTCAAGCACGGAACCCAGGTTTTTTTTGTAATATCTGAGATCCTCGCCCATAAGCAGCTCCAGGCTTCCCTTGATCACGATCCCGGTCTCAGCCACATCACCCTGACCGTCCAGGGCCGCCCAGAACTGGTCCGCCAGATCTTCCATCTCGTCTTCCTGCTTCACCGCGCACTCCACCGCCAGGAAATCCTCCCGGTTCTCATCGTACACGATGTACCCCAGGCGGGATCTGGAGGTACCGGTGCTCACGCCGTTCACCTTTTTAGTGACCGTTTCCTCCATGTAGGTGCCCAGGGGATATTTTACCTCGTAGGACACATACTGCCCTTCCATCTCCTGTAAACTCATCTCCGCTGTCAGCTCAACCGGCCCTTTGATGGCATCGAACACTGAAAAATTCGTCATCGCAAACATAACATAGCCGATCACCAGAAGTACAAATCCAAGACAGATCTGCGGAGTCCGCACAGCCCAAGTCATTTTCTTAACCATACTCATTTCCCTTCTTTATTCAATAGTATGTGAATATCATATCAATTTCACAGCCGCCCCGCAAGAAGCCCTGCACGAACCGGAGCTTTACAGCACGAACAGCGCATTTTCCCATTTTATGTAACTACAGAAGAGGGGACGTTTGACCGTTTTTTCGCTATATTATGCCGGAAAATCCGTCAAGGCTTTTCCGGCCAATTTGATATAATTAGGAAACGTAACCCTTATCGACAGTCTGCGGCTGCCGACAATGTATAGCAAGGAAACGTAACTCTTATCGACAGCCTGCGGCTGCCGACAATGTATAGCAAGGAAACGTAACCCTTATCGACAGCCTGCGGCTGCCGACAATGTATAGCAAGGAAAAGGAGTATTGCATCGCTATGAGACCAGAAGGACCCTCCCCATCCCAGCCCGAGGCCGTGGGCACTGTGGTGAAAAATGAATACCGCGCAGAACAAATCCAAATTCTGGAAGGCCTGGAGGCAGTGCGCAAACGGCCCGCAATGTACATTGGCAACACGTCCTCTGCCGGACTCCACCATCTGGTCTACGAAATCGTAGACAACGCGGTGGATGAGGCCCTGGCCGGACATTGCAGCGCCGTGTCTGTTACCCTGAACTGGGACGGCTCGGTTACCATTGCCGACGATGGACGGGGAATCCCGGTGGGCATCCAGAAAAAAACAGGCCTGTCCGCTCTCCAGGTGGTTTTCACCGTGCTTCACGCGGGCGGGAAGTTCGACAGCAGCAATTACAAGGTTTCCGGCGGCCTCCACGGCGTTGGCGCTTCCGTGGTCAACGCACTGTCCCTGTGGCTTCACGTGGAAGTGCGGCGGGATGGCGGAACCTGGAAGCAAAGCTATTCACGGGGCGTGCCGGATGGGGCGGTGACAAAGGAAGAGGCGGCGTGGGGCTGCGCAACCGGACCTTTGGCGCGGCAGGATGATCCGATTCCTTCAGCGCGGAATGAGGCCCCGTTTTCCCTGAAGCGGCAAGGCGCTCCAGATACGGTCCCCGTCTCCGGAACCACTGTCACCTTCCTCCCGGACCCGGAAATCTTCCGGGACCCCGTATTTCAGTATGAGGTGCTGAAAAAACGGATGCGGGAGACCGCATTTCTCACCAAAGGATTGTCCCTGACACTGACAGACCTGCGGGTAGACTGCAAAAACGGTTCCAACACCACCACTCCCGCTGCTACAACCGCCTATGCCTCCAAGTCCCAGGAATCCCCGAATCTGCCTCAGCCAACGCTTCCCCGCCAGGACCATTTTCTCTGCGAAAAAGGTCTGGAAGATTTTGTAAACTGGCTAAACCAGGACGCCTCCCCGCTTTACAGCGAAATCATCTGCGGCAGCGCGGATTCCGGGGATATTCAGGTGGAGTTTGCCATTCAGCACACCGCGGGTTACGACCAGCGCCTGTACAGCTTTGTCAACAACATTTCCACCCCGGAGGGCGGCTCCCACGTAACCGGTTTTCACAGCGCCCTGGTGCGTGCGTTGAACCACTGTGCGCGGAGTCTCAATCTGCTGAAGGAGTCCGCGCCTCCCCTCTGCCGCGAGGAGCTGACCGAGGGCCTGACCGCCGTCATCAGCGTCCGCATGCAGGACCCACAGTTTGAGGGCCAGACCAAACAGAAGCTGGGCAGCAGCCAGGCCAGGCCCGCGGTGGACAGCCTGGTATACCACCGCATGATCCTGTTTCTGGAACAACACCCGGATGCGGCCAAGGCCATTTGCAGCAAGGCCATGCTGGCCCGCAAGGCAAAGGACGCAGCCAAAAGCGCCAGGGACCTGGCCCGCCGGAAAACCGCTCTCTCCGGCCTCACCCTGCCCGGAAAGCTGGCGGACTGTTCCGGCCGCAATCCTGAGAACTGCGAGCTGTTCATCGTGGAGGGAGACTCCGCAGGCGGCTCCGCCAAGGCTGCCCGCTGCCGGGAAAATCAGGCCGTGCTGCCCCTGCGGGGCAAAATCCTCAACGTGGAGAAGGCCGCCATGGACAAGATTTCCTCCAACGCGGAGATCAAAGCCATGATCTCCGCATTTGGCACCGGGATTCTGGAGAGCTTTTCTTTGGAACGGCTGCGCTATCACAAAATCATTCTCATGACCGACGCCGACGTGGACGGCGCTCACATCACCACCCTGCTTTTGACCTTCCTGTTCCGCTTCATGCCGGAGCTGATCCGCAGCGGGCATATTTTTTTGGCCCAGCCGCCTCTGTACCGGGTAGAAAAAGGGCGCAAACTCTGGTATGCTTACAGTGACGCACAGCTGTCCCGCATTCTGGACGAAAACGGACGGGACGGCACTTACAAGATCCAGCGCTACAAGAGACTGGGGGAAATGGACGCGCAGCAGCTCTGGGAGACCACCATGGACCCGGAACGCCGCGTGCTGCTGAAGGTGACCACCGGCGGCGGGACGGACTCGGACGTCCTGGCAGATACCGACCGCACCTTTTCCCTTCTCATGGGAAATGATGTGGAGCCCCGCCGGGATTTCATCCTGGCAAATGCCGGCCGCATTTCCATGCTGGATGTATAGGGGGCGGCCGCCGTCCCCTGATATTCCGACCAGGAGGGGAAATCTCATGAACCGTGACGATCTGCAGCTTTTTATGACCATTTTTGAGGAGAAAAATCTCCTGAAGGCCGCCGGGCTTTTATACCTGTCGCCATCCACAGCCGGCTCCCGGCTGCGTGCCATGGAGGAGGAGCTGGGCTTCGAGCTGTTTGAGCGCAAAAAAGGGGTGAAGGCCGCCGTGCCAACGCCCAAGGGCACGGAATTTTCCCGCATCGCCGCCCAGATGCTGTCCCTCTGGAACGAGGCGGATCAGTTGAGCCGGGCGGACGACTCCCCCCACTTGTCCGTGGCTACGGTGGACAGCTTTCTGGACTACAACCTGACGCCCCTGTACCAGGACCTGGTCTCACTCCATGGCTTTTCTCTGGATATCAAATGCTATCCAGCGGATATGATCTACGCCCTGGTGGCCAAAAAACAGGCGGACCTTGGCTTCGCCCTCTACCACACCAGCGATCCCCACGTAAATGTACGGCCGGTGATGGAGGACGACATGGTGCTGGTGGCGCCTGAGTCCTGCCCGTGGAATTCCCCCGTCGACCCCGCCGGGCTGGCGCCGGAGCGGGAGCTGTTCACCGGCTCCCATTTTAACAGCAACGTTGGCTGGGGCCCTGAATTCCGCCTGTGGCACGACCAGTATATCGGCGCTTCCTGCCGCCCCCTGGTCACGGCCTCCAGCATTTCCATATTGACCGGATTTCTGGAGATCGGGGATTACTGGACGATCATGCCTTCCACCACGGCCCGGGGCCTGGCGGAACAATTTCCGATTAAAATCCTGGAGCTGGATCCTGCGCCGCCTAAGCGCACGCTTTATATGCTCACGCATAAATCGCCGTCGGAATTGTCTGCGGCTAATACGGAGCGGTTTTGCGGGTATTTGTGGGAATATTTGGAATCCCATCGGCAGGAGAATGCAAAAACGCGGTTGTCCGGCGGCTGAGCAGGCGGCGGGGCGCGGGATGCACCGACGTTTGAGCAGATGGCGCGGCGCGGGATACACCGACGTTTAAGCAGACGGCGCGGCGCAGGATACACCGACGTTTGAGCAGATAGCGGGACGCAGGATGCACCGACGTTTGAGCAGATGGCGCGGCGCGGGATGCACCGGCGGCTGAGCAGACGGCGCGTCGCAGGATTCGCCGACAGCACACCGCATCCAACAAAAAAGCCGCCCCAAACCGGAACGGCTTTCTCCTCATTCGTTTCAATTTTGAATCCCTTTTGAACGGGCGCGCCTTAATCGTCGTCTTTGCTGCACATCTGAAGTCTGTGCTGATACTTTTCACGCGTGGCCAGTCCGCCACGAATATGGCGTTCGGATTTATTCACATCCAGAACCACCCTGGCCTGAGATGCCAGGGTCGGGTTGATGTGCTCCAATCGGTCGGTAACGTCCTTATGTACCGTGGACTTGGAGATCCCGAACTTTTTCGCTGTCTGCCTCACCGTTGCATTGTGGTCTATAATGTAATTGGCGATGGCTACGGCCCGTTCTTCAATGTACTCCTTCAAACGAATCCCCCTGAGGATGTTTTTTACATCTTATGCATGACATAAGTGGAATAGCACCATTCTCAAGGTCAGTTCCTCAATTTTTATCCCCGCCCGCCGCAAAACGCAACAGTTCCTCCACCTCCGTGTAATCCACTGTCTGCAGATGGGCCAGTGTATTCCTCGTTTTGTGAAACAACACCAGCCTTCTCAAATCCTCGCCGGCCACAGCCAGTTTCCCCAGGTCGCACAGATACTTTAACGTGCCCAGCTCCACCGTGCCCGGCTCGTCGAACACCTCACCGTAGACCGCCTGGAGGGGCAGAAGCCGCTCGATCTGGCTTCCGTATCGCCCGGTAAACTGCTGGCGGAACTGCTCGGTGATGGGAAACAGCACTTTCAGCTGCACCTCCCAGACCGCTTTTGCCGAAGTCTCCGCCGGGGGCGGCGGGAAATCCAGCTTTTCGCACTGTTTCTCTAAGCATTGCTGAGGATTTTCCGCCAGCTCAAGCCTGGCCGCGGAGAGCGCGCCGCAGAGCCTGGCGTTGTCCGCGGACAGCGCGGAGGCCAGCTCCGCCACATACTGCTTGTATATATCCGGTTTTTTCCACTCCGACAGCAACAGCAGGGCAAACATGGTGATGTCGTAACGCCCTACCATGTCCTTCCACACAATATTGTGGATTCTGCGCTCTTTCCGCAGCGCTCCCACGGCCTCGTTCACTTCCAGAATAAAAACGCCCTTGCTCTTGCTCTTTACAGAGCGCTCGTATTCCGCGAGAAATTTTAGCCAGCTCCGGTACCGTTCATAGCTCAGATTGGACACCCAGATATACCGGGTGTTGAGCACGATATCCGGACACCCGGCCAGAAACTGGCCGTGGGTTTTGCTGGGCCGGTAATCCGCCTGGCGCTCCTCCTTGCAGTACCGCCTTAAAACCAGCTCGCCGGGCTCCATGGACTCACCGGAATCGTCGATCCGCTCCAGAAGCCGCTCCGACTCCCGGTTGTGCAGCTCCTCCCGGACCATTTCCTGCAGCTCCTCGTACCACTGCAGTTTTTCCGGTATCTGTATGACAATACTGTGGAGATCGAAGATTTCGTCCTGTATCTCCTCCCGGAATTTGCGCGCATTGGTCACCTGTCTCCACCAAATCTCTTCCATTACACACCTCCCGCTCCGTCCATGCAGCCAATGATCTCATTCTCCACGTCCGCCAGGGTATTTCCCAACATTTGGAAGAAATTGTAACGGCTGAAGCCAAAACCGCCTTCTTCCTGCTCGCACAGCACATTCAGCTCGCACAGCTCCATCATAAACGCATACAGCCGCTCCTCGGGGAGCTGGGAAATCTTGTCGATTTCAAAGGCCCGGCCCAGGTCCTGCACCTGTTTTGCCGTGTACCCCTCGCCCGCGCCCTCCGTGTGGTACAGGTACGCGATCAGGATGCAGATAATGTAATAATAGTTGTCCTCGCCCTCCTTCAGGGTGATGAAAAACTTCTCCCGTATCTGGTCGGAAAATTCCTGGTCCGCCAGCACCTTCTCGATGTGCTTGTCCTTGACCAGATAGGGCGGCGTGTTGCTCTCATCGTAGCCTCCGTAAGCCTTTTCCTTGAGGGATTCCAGCAAACGGGCGCAGTACAGCTGGATCAGGCCCGGAAAATAGTTGGTCGTGGCCAGGATCAGCGTTTCCATGGACGCGTCCGGGAACCGCAGGCCCAGATAGCTCAGCGGGACCTCCAGCAGTTCCTTCGCATCCTCCACGTTAAACGGCCGCACGGTGATGGCGCTGAAATGGGGGATCACGCTGTTGTTGCCCAGCGCAGCCTCCCGGTTGAACCGCACGATGTTGCGCAGGCCCGCGATCACGAATTTGAACCGCCCCACACCCATCTGCTGCACGCTCTTTAAAGCGTCCAACGGGGCGTAATTCACCGCGGCGCAGCGCTCGATGAATACGTCCGCCTCGTCCAACAGAAGCAGCAGGTAGGGAATCCGTTTCTCCCCCTCCACGTTGAGCCGCCGTTTCAGGCTGCGCGCCAGCTCGTCCCAGTCGCCGGTCTCCTGACCGTCCTCCAGCACGCCGCAGTCGATCAGCTCCCGCGACACGTGGGCCGCCGTCTGCTCCACGTTCATTTTCTTAATTTCAATAAACACCGCCCGGTCGCCGTTCTCGTTGCGGTCGATCTCCTTGGCAGCCATTTTGAGCAGGGCGGATTTTCCCAGCTGACGGCCGCCGTACACAATATTGGCTCCGTTGGGGGACTCGATCTCGTCCAGCTCCCGTTTTCTCCCCATAAACAGCTCCGCCGGCATGTCGTTGGAGGATTTCCACACGTAGGGCTGGTAAAATGTATAGGGCATGGTCACTGCCATCAGCATTTTGTTGACCGCGGTCTCGTTATAATTTGCCGCAAGGTACACCAGCACCACCCGGTCCACGATGGCAAATACCTTCTCGGGAAGCTCGTTCTTCATCTTCCGCGCCAGACGGCGGCGCTCCGCCATAGAGAGCTTGTAATCCAGAAATACAATGGTATTTTTGGAGGTTCCGATGCTCTTGCAGGTCTCGATCAGACGGTCCGTGTCAAAATATCCGTACAGGCAGCATGCCTGGATGGGCTGCTGCGCGGCCAGACTTCCAAACACCGCAATGGGGTGCTTGAAGTTGTTTCTTCTGCCGTTTTGGGGACGCTTCATGAGAATGGTGTATTTTTCCAGCTTATCGTCGGAAATCTTCTGAACCTTCTCCACGTTGAAGCCCAGACGGCCCATGAGCCGCTTCATTTTCTCCGTGCCCATCTCCTGTCCGGAAACCAGCCAGTTGTCGATGAGGAGCTGTCCGCCTTTCATGTCCTTCTTAAACTTACCGGAGGCGATTTCATTTTTCAACGTCCGCCCCGACGTCCCGGCCAGGCGGTGGTTTTCGTCGAAGGTATCGCAGAAATGGGTCAGGTAATCCTCGGACGCGGCAAATTCATTTTCCGCCAACTCCGTCTCCCCCACCCGCAGCCTGCGGATCAGGTCCTCGGCCACCGTGTAGTTCTGCACCTTCAGCATTTCCTCAATCCGTCCGGCCACCGGGCAACCGGCGTACTCCTTATGCTCCGCCAGAAGCTTTTCAAACTGTCTGCGGTGCACAATTCCCTGCTCTCTGGCGTCCTCGTCGATCTTTTCCCGGTAGCGGGCCAGCACCTTGAAGTAGAAACCGTAGTTGTTGCTCTCCAGCGTGGCGTGATACCAGGCCTCGGAGACGGAAAGGATATGCTGCTTCTGGTTGCGCTTGGTGTCGTAAATCTTGCCGTAGCTCTGAGCCAGTTCCAACTCCTCCACAAAGTTATTATACCGGAAATCCACCCGCTCCCGTTTCACATAGGTGCTCACGTCATAATCGGTTTTGAGCCCGTCGCTCAGACCCAGGTCATTCAAATAGGCCAGGATCATTTCACCGGAGCCGTAATCGTAGAGCTGCTCGTTCTCACCCTCGAAGATTTCGTAGAGCCGCTCCTCCCATTCGCGCTCGGGCTGTTTTGAGTGCAGAATCAAGCGTTCTTCCAGGGAAAATCCACCCAATTCCTCACAGCGGTCCCGCAGATCCGGCGTATAGCCGCCAGTCAACAGCACCTGGTCGTTCCTCAGCAGGTTCACATAAAAATACTTCTGTTCCGCCTCCTGATATTCGCCGTTCAGTTTGCGCTTGAATTCGCACAGCGCCTGGTTGAGGCAGTGGAGTCCTGCAACCTGGCTCAAAACCGCGGTCTTTTCCAGCTCGCGGTTGCGCTCCAGCGCAGCTTCAATCAGCCCCAGCCAGGTATCTTTTTTCCTGCGGTATTCCGCCAGCACCGGGTCGTTCTCCGCGATGTCGGAGCGGTCCACCAGCTCCAGCCAGCAGCACACCGGCACCAGGTTCTTGTAAATGCGGTTGTACAGCTTTGTGCGCAGATTTCCCATCAGGTCGGAGGTCTTTTTGCCCGCCAGAATACTCTTGACGGACTCGTCCCAGCATTCATCCAGATAGCGGTTGATTTTCTCCGGATCCAGGTTCTGCTCGCAGACCGTGCAGCCGTCTTTGATGAATCTGGCCTGCACTTCCTCCAGAAGGTAGTCCCGCAGCTCCCGTTCGTCGTTTTTCACGCTTTCCAGCCATCCGGCAATCATGGAACCCCGTTTGAAAATCAGGTCCTGAGTGATTAAAAAGCGCTTCTGGGGCACGCTCTCCTTTAAGGGGGCGAGAATCAATTCGTAAAAGCTCTCGGCCTGCTTCGTCACCCGCTCAATCTGCGATTCGACCTCCAAACGCTCCCGGCAGCGGTAATCCGCATAGTAATCGATCCCCTTGGAAAATTCGCGTTTGAAGGATTTAAATTCATATATCAGCTCATTGAGCGGCATGTTCTCGATCATAAATCCCTGGAGGCTGCCGTGCAGCGGTTCCATCATATAGTCGTGTTCCACATGATTATAGAAGAAATTCCGCAGGGCCGCCGCGAGGTACAGGTACCGCATCAGCTCGTCGCCGCTCATATCCTCGGACTGGAATATGTCGAAAATGCCCGTGGACGTGTATTCACACCGGGAAACGGGCTCGTTGAAGGCATAAGCCAGCGCCTGGTAAAACCGCCTGTCGCTCAGGCCCTTGGCGGTCAGATAGGGAAATGCGCAGTAATACTTGTCCTGGGCCAGCATCTCCTGGATATTCCGGTATGTACTCTCCCAGTCTATGACAGCGGTTTTCTTGTCCGGGTTTTTATCATCCGCGGAAGAAGGTTGGGGCATGGCGGAAGCCTGGTCCGCGGGGCAAGCGTACGCCTGGGGCGTCTCGCCGGGATGAGGATCTTGCGGGACGGGGGAAACGGAATGCTGGGGCTGCGGATTTTGCGCAGCCAGCTGGGTTTCCTCACACTTGGGGGGCTCCGGCTGAATTTCTTCCGGCCCTGGCGCTTCCGGCTGGTTTTCCTCTGATTGTTGCGTTTCCTGATCCGCCTCCGGGGCCATAAGTTCTACTTCTGCGCCAAGGCTTCTTAAAGCCTCCGTAAGCAGCGCTCCATTTGCATTTTCACCCTGAAGCTCGACAAATTTACCTGTTTCCGCGTCAAACAGGTAATGTTCTGGCTGATTGGAGCCAAAGCGCTGCTTCCACCACCTGCCAAGGCCCAGCGCCGCTTCCCGGGTTGCTGCGGCATGTATGACGGCGGCTCCTTCTGCGGCCGCGCAAGCGTCCACGCTTCTTGTATATTGTTCCAGCTCGCTCTGCTCTACAGATTCCGGGAACGCAGCGATCTCTGCGGCAATGGTTTTTCCGTCGTATTCGCCCTGTATCACTGTATAGTAGGGGCCAATTTGCACCTGGATTGACTGTATCCCCGGCATTTTCATAAAATATTTGAGTAATACTGCGTAGAGATAATGGTTCCATGCGCCGCACTCATCTTTGGCCGCTTCCCCGTATGTCTCTACCTTTACCTGCACATCTCCGCTTTGCATGTCCAGTGCGATACGCGGCGCCAGGGCAGACTCCAGATAGATAACCGGATACCCCTCATGCACGCATTTTGCGATCCAGCCACGGTTCAAAGTCTCCACAATGGCATGTTTCAATTCGCTTTTGGGAATATCCGACGCAATCATACCGATCAGTTCCTGATCCAGATATCCATAATCCCGAAGCATTTTGGCCAGTCTGAACATTTTTTCTAAAATCAGTCTCTGCTTGGAGTTCTTCCGGTTCTTCGGCTCCTCGTATTTCCAGCTTGACGGCTGAGAACCTGCTGCAAAGGAAACGCCGGCTTCCTTCATTTTCTGAAGCAGGTCTTTGGGAAGGGGGGTGAGCTCCGCTGCCGCCGCGTCGTCGGCCGGCAGGGCGGATTCTTCGGATTCGGAGGCAGGCTCCGGGGCAGGCTGCTCCAGCGATTCTTCTTCCGGTACTTCCAGGTACAGAGTCTCCTCGTCAGGTACTTCCAGATGCGGTGTTTCTTCATCCGGCTCGTTCAGTTCCAACATTTCTTCGTCTGGCTCGTCCAGTTCCAGTGTTTCTTCGCCTGGCTCGTCCAGTTCCAAAACGTTTTCGCCTGCCTCTTCCTGCTCAAAAACTATCTCGTCCGGTTCTTCCAGTTTCAAAATTTCCTCGAGTGCCTCGTCCAGCTCCAACGTTTCTTCGCCCGGTTCGCCCAGCTCCAAAACTTCCTCGTCCGGCTCACCCAACTCCAAATCTCCCTCGTCCGGTTCGCCCAGCTCCAAAACTTCCTCGCCCGGCTCGCCCAACTCCAAATTTTCCTCGTCCGGTTCGCCCAGCTCCAAAACGTCCTCGTCCGGCTCACCCAACTCCAAATCTCCCTCGTCCGGTTCGCCCAGCTCCAAATCTTCCTCGTCCGGTTCGCCCAGTTCCAAATCTTCCTCGCCTAATTCGTCCAGCTCCAACGCTTCCTCGTCCGGCCCGACCAGCTCCAAAACTTCCTCGCCTGGCTCGCCCAGCTCCAACGTTCCCCCGTCCGGCTCGTCCAGCTCCAAAACGTCCTCGCCCGGCTCTCCCAGTTCCAACGTTCCCTCGCCTGGCCTGTCCAGCTCCAACGTTTCCTCGCCCGGCTCAACCAGCTTCAACGTTTCCTCTTCCGGCACCCCCACCGTTTCCGCCCAAACCACCGCGTCCACTTCTGTCTCGTCCGCCGCCTCTAAATCCCCTGCATCCACATCCGTGGCGGCTGTCTCCGCCTCACAGCTCCCATCCATCTCAGCAGGCTTCACAAGACCAGCGCTCATCGCTTTCACAGCGCTTCCCGTTCCCGCAGCCATTTCTCCCGCCTGCGGCTCCACAGCCGTGTCCTCCCGCTCCTGTATCCGGTGTTCCGCCAGCGCATCCACCAGCTCCTCATCAAAAAACCGCATCAGAAATCCGATGCGCGTGCTCCCCTCCGCTCTCCGGTTAATGATATCGAATGTCCGCACATACTGGACATACGGCTCCAGCGCATTTTCCAGCTCCCCCGCCGGGCTGTCCGGCGAGAGCAGTCCGCGCAGCTTCTCCTGCTCCGCTTTTAATTTCCCGCCAACACGCTCATCTCCGCATAGCGCATAAAAGCGGTTCACCTGCTGAACCATTTTCATGCGCAGCGCCTCATTCAGCATTTCACGGACCTGTGCCGGTGAGGTTGGCCATTCCCCCGGTATTTCGCGGCAAAACCGCTCCTCGCAGCGGATTTGCTGCTCAACCAGGCCCAACAATTTTTCTGCGAACGACCGGGCCGCATTTTCGTCCAAAAATTCCGCGTTTTTGATCCGGCCTGACAGTTCCACAACCTGCTCTTCCAGGCAGCCGCATTGCTCTTCATAGAGCGCAAGTTCCTCCAATAACCGATTCTCTTCTCCCACGTGCCCCTTCTCCTTTATCTGCCATCATCAGTTACAAAAATTGGTATTCAATGGTTTCATTATACTAAGAAACAACCCTTCTTACAAGCGATATCCTTGGATTTATGCTCCCTTCCCCCGTCCGGCCTGTTCATGGAAAACGCCCGGCTGACAACCAGCCGGGCGCTCAAAATTTTATGTTATTTTTTAGCTCCATCCCTTCCAAATCTCCGGACAGTACCCGGCGGTGGCGCATTTCCCATTCCGAACCACAGGAGTGCGGATCAGTTGCTGGTTCTCAAAGAGCTTTTCCTCCCGGTCCTCCTCAGCCAGATACCGAAGCAGCGCCAGAGTGTCCTTATCCTTCGCATGTTCGTCCAACAAGGCGCCGTAGCCGCCAACGGCCTGGCATACGCTTCGGAACTCCCCGCGGCTCATCTCTTTTTCCTTCAGATCAATGTACTGGAATTTCACGCCTCGCTCCTTAAAATAGCGCTGGGCCTTTTTTGTGTCAAAGCATTTCCCTCTGCCGAAAATCTGTATGTTCAACGTCTCACCTTCCCTGTCCGTTATTCCTTGCGCTCAATGTACTCGTTGCCCGCCTCGTCGATATAATCCAGATCCCGGTAATCGTCCGTGCTCTGGGACAACGCCTTTTTCTCCAGGCAGCGGTTCACGTACTCCGAGGTCAGATGATAGAACACCGCAAAGGTGGGAACCGCGATCACCATACCCACAAATCCCAGCAGGCCGCCGAAGAGCAGGATGGAAAACAGCACCCAGAAACTGGGAAGTCCTGTGGACTCGCCCAGGATTTTGGGGCCCAGAATATTTCCGTCAAACTGCTGCAGCACCAGCACGAACAGCAGAAAATACAGGCATTTCATAGGGCTCACCAGCAGAATCAAAAAGGCGCTGGGGATGGCTCCGATGAAGGGACCAAAAAACGGGATCACATTGGTCACGCCGATGATCACGCTGACTAACAGCACGTAGGGCATCCGCAGCAGGCGCATGCAGAAAAAGCAGATCACACCGATGATTAAGGAGTCCAGCAGCTTCCCGGTGATAAATCCGCCGAACACGCTGTGGGTGAAGCGGACCTCCTCGATGATGCGGTTGGCCTGCTTCAGGGGGAACAGGCTGTATACGATCTTTTTAGACTGGGCGGACAGCGTATCCTTGATATTCAGGAAATACACCATCACAATGAGGCCGATCAGGCTGTTCTTCAGCACCGTGACCACGCCCAGCAGCCCGGTGGAGAGAATGTTGATCACCATGGACATATTGGGCACCAGGGTGTCGTACAGCCAGGTTTCCAGTTTGTCCGTAACCTGTTCGTAAACCGGAACCACCATCTGCTCCAGAGCCTCGTTGTCCGCGAGCTGTTTCTGCAGCCAAATGGACAGGTTGTTGATGTTTTCGCTGAAGCTCTCCTGCAAACCCAGGATGCTGGTGTAAATCTGGGGCAGCAGCATCCAGCACAATCCCACCACAATGGCGATCAGCAGAAGCAGGCTCACCAGCGTCCCCAGTCCCCTGGCCGCGCTCTGGACCATCTTCTCATTTTTGACTTTAACGCTCAGATTCTCCGTCACATAGCGTCTGGTTTTGTTGTAAACCGGCAGCATGAGGTAAGCCAGCACCGCGCCGTAGATGATGGGCATAAGTACGTCCACCAGCTTTCCCGCCGCCGCTGCCACCATCTGGAACTTCAGCAGAAAAAATACGAATGCCACTGAGCAGGCGATCACAGCCAACAGCGTCACGCCCCAATATATATAACCTTTAAATCTGGGATTCTTCATAATTCAAACTCCTATCACTTATCTTTTGCCCGTCTATTAAACATTCTACACTATAATACTTATTTTAGCCAGCAGAATCATGTTTCAACGGGAAGGCGGCGTTTTTATCAGACTCCATGGGCAGATGGGTGGAAAATGATCGCGGCGCCCGGCACAATTTCTACCTGCGAAAGTAATCGCCCGCAAGCTATGCGCGCGGCCCATTGCATCCAAACAGTCGCCCGCAGGCTATGCCCGCGGCCCATTGCATCCAAACAAAAAGCGCAGCGTCCCACAAGTTTACATAACTCGCAATACGCTGCGCAATTTACACATACCATTTTTCGACTACTTTTGAATTCCGTCCCTCTTTACCGCCGGTATCTAACGAAGCGCATTCACTCCGCCCCATAACATTTCCGGTGAATAAAGCGCCCTGCGCCTCTCTCGCCGGTAAACGCCCCGTTCTCGGCCACAACCCGTCCCCGCTGCATGACCAGATCGATCTTGCCTTTGACCGCCATACCCTCGTAGGCCGTGTAATCCACCGCGCTGTGCATTTTGTCGTGGGTGATCGTCCACTCCGCAGCGGGATCGAGAATCACCAGATCCCCGTCCGCACCCGGCTGCAAAATCCCCTTCTGCGGGTACAGGCCGTAAATCCGGGCCGGATTGGCGCAGACCGTCTCCACAAAGCGGTTCACGGAAATGCGGTTCTTCAGCACGCCCTCGGAGAACAGCAGCGGCACCCGTTCCTCCACGCCGGGCGCGCCGTTGGGGCACTTGGTGAAATCGTCCTTCCCCAGCTGCTTCTCCTTGTGGTAGTTGAAGGGACAGTGATCCGTGCCAACCACCTGGATATCGCCGCAGGCCAATCCCTCCCAGAGGGCTTCGCAGTCCCGGGCAGTGCGCAACGGCGGGGACATCACATATTTGAGGCCGTCCGCTTCCAGATACTTCTCCTCCGTCAATGTCAGATACTGGGGACAGGTCTCCACAAAAATGTTCTTCTGGCCCTTTCGTCTGGCGTCCCGCACCGCCTCCAGGCTCTCCTTGCAGGATAAATGCACGATGTACACCGGCGCATCCCCGGCCAGCCGGGCCAGACTCAGCACCCGGGCCACCGCCTCGGACTCCGCCAGGTTGGGACGGCTCTTGGCGTGGTAAATGGGACCGGTGCGCCCCGTCTCCACACAGGTCCTGCGGCAGTATTCCACAATGTCATGGTTCTCGCAGTGGAAGGCCGTAACCCCGCCCAGCTCCTTCATGCGCTTTAAAATCTGAAATGCCTCGGCGTCGTTCAGCCGGAAATCATAGGTCAGGTACACCTTGATGCTGGGAACCCCGTCCTCTGCCATGGCCTCCAGCTCATCCAGTATGCTGCGGTTCACATGCTGGGCCACGCCGTGAAAGCCGTAGTCGATCACCGCTTTACCGTCCGCCAGGCGGTGGTATTCGGCCAGCTGGTGGTGCAGGCCGCAGCCCGCCGGGCCGAAGGCCATGTGGTCCACAATGGACGTAGTGCCTCCGCAGGCCGCCGCCACGGTGCCGTCGTAAAAATCATCCACCGCCCGGGAGCTGCCCGCCTGCAAATCCATGTGGGTATGTACGTCCACCGCGCCGGGGATCACATACTTTCCCGCCGCGTCGATCACCCGGGCTTCTTCGTCCGCCAGATCCCGCCCGATACAGCGGATCTGCTCCCCGTCAATGAGGATGTCCGCCTCATAGGTCTCCGCCGGAGACACCACCATGCCATTTTTGATTATCGTTTTCATCGTCTATACACTCTCCTTTTCCGGTCATTACCCGCAAACAAATTCCTCCTATCATTATACTCTATCTGTCAGCGCATTTCCACCGCTTAAATCGGCGTTCTATTCTGCCTTGAACATAAGTTATGCACATAATGTCAGACACTAACAAATTATCCACAGGCTTTTCCACATTATTGTGGATAACTTCCGGACTTATACCCAAGAGAGGAGAAGCATCACTGCTCCCCCTCCCCGTAAACGTCCACATCCGCTTCATGCCGTGTGGTATTCGGCCCCAGAAATTCACCGTTGTTCCAATATGGGTTGAATGTTTCCACATTTTTGGCCTGGCGCTCCAGCGCTTCTGTGGATTTCTGTTCTCCCTGTTTCTTCTCTTCCATCTCCGTCACCTCCGGGAATAGTATTGTCCGCAAACTGGCATACTATTCCCGGAGGTGATTGTATGGCATCTTATGTATCCCCGAAAATCCGGGACAAATTCGAGTCGTTGTCCATTGACTTGAAAAACGACATTCTGGAGCGGAACGTACAGCTCTACACACTTCAGGACCTGATCCGCGTCCTGGAGCAGATCGTGGAGGAGGGCAGTTGACCACTGCCTTCTTTTTCATTTTTCACTTGCATTTTTCCAGTTAAAGTGATATGATAATTACCGTTCGCCACAGAACAATATCGAGGCGTGGCTCAGTTTGGTAGAGCGCTGCGTTCGGGACGCAGAGGCCGCAAGTTCGAATCTTGTCGCCTCGATTCTGTATTTAAGATAAATTTGTGTTGCCTATCGATTAACTGTTATGCTATAATGTTCGCATGGAGATATAGCTCAGCTGGGAGAGCGTCTGCTTGACGTGTAGAAGGTCGCAGGTTCGAGCCCTGTTGTCTCCACGAAATAAAAAACCGCGTATTTACGAGAAACAACGTATTTACGCGGTTTTTACGTTATAAAGAGTCAGTAGCATTATCACGATATTGATATGAAAATACCCCCAAAATGAACCTTATATCACACGAAATATCACACAAAATCAGGCGGGCTGCCATCACTGGTGCCCGCCATTTTCATGTTCTTTTATCAGTTTTCTCCACAACCGCTCAAACCCTTCCGGATCCGGCTGAGGACCGCCCTCGGCCTCAATTTCCAGCACAACCTCATCAAAATCTCTTTTCAACATTTCATCAGTATAACCCTCTGGCAATTTAAACAGCTCTTCTTCCCTCACCATGCTCCTCCTCAGATTTCCATTATCTAATATCTATTATATATATTCCCATATTTTTGGCAATACTCTTTTTTAATTCGCCCTTGTACACTTTAATAAAGTGAGGTATTGCCATGATTGTTTTTGATCCGTTTTGGGAGACATTAAAAAAGAAGAATATTAGCCAGTATGACTTAATAGAACACTATAAAATGAGTAGAGGCATGCTCGATAATATAAAGCATAATAGAAGTATAACCTTAAATACGTTGAATGAACTTTGCAATATGCTTGATTGTGATATTTCCGATATTATCAAATATGCTAAAGACTGTAATTCCAATAGCGACGGTGAATAATCCCGCCGCTATTATTATGCCCTAAATCTGATCGGTCAGATCAACCTCCCAAATCTCCTGGGCCCCGTTGTCCCGGGTGTGCCAGCAGGCGCCCTCCAGGGGCCCGCCCAACGTGTTGTCCAGGAAGTACCAGTCGCCGGTGCCGTCGTCCGGGTCGCACACATTGCCGTCCCAGCGATGCCAACCGGTCATCATATAGCCGTCGCGGTTGAACAGGTACCAATGATGATTGATCACGCACCACTGGTTCGCGGGATAGCTGCCGTCCGGCCGCCGGTACCAATAGCCGATCCCGGTGCGGACCCAGCCCGCGGTCGGCGCCCAGGTCCGCATGAACGCCTCCGGGGTGCCGTAGGTCTGGATCAGCTGTGTGGGCGTACTGCCCCAGTCCGGCAGGTACAGATGGGGCTTGTCCACAATACTAGACCAATCTCCGCCCCAGGCCAGCCCCAGGGACTTGGCAATGGCCGCGGCCCGTCCGAAGAGGCCGGTGCTGTCGTTGTAGCTGTCGTCGCTGGTCTTGCCGTCGCCGTCCACGTCCATAAGCAAAAAGAAGTCGAAAGCAATCCCCCACTGGTGCTGGGAACGGTAGGATGTTCCCCTGGCATTGGTCACGATCTGACCGGGCTTGGTGCGGCCCTGAGCATAGAGTGCTTCCTGCTCTTCTACGGTTCGTAAGGTCTCCGCGATTCCCACGATAATTCCCTGTGCTGCGCAGGCCTGGATCCATTTGGCGGCCAGCTGCTGCAGGCGGGGATGGCATAACGTAATGTCTCTCATGATATGTATTCCTCCAATCTAATAAGGCCCCGGGATCCCCCAGGGCCAAAAAGTTGTGACGTTACAACCGTTGCGATATCGCAATCGCCTATTTCATGCCAGGTCCATGATCCGGATCCTGGTCGCTGTTGTGGTGCGGCCGGGGCTTCACCGGCGGCATGGCCGGCTTGTCCGCACTGCCATCATTGGGGTTCGGATCGTGGGTGCGGGAGTCCTCCTGGCCGGTTTCCGGTCCGTAGGGAACAGTGTGTCCGCAGTATGTAGCCGGGCCCTTTCCGCCGGGATGGCCGTTGATGTGGTCGTTGAGCTCCTCGGGTGTCATGTTGTTGGTGTTGATTTCGGGCATAATTTTACCTTCCTTTCCTAATTCGTCTTTTCAGTTTCTGCATTTATAAGTTTCTGTGTTACGGCCAGGCCCTTGATGAGGAACTCCGGCACATTGTAACCACACTCCACCAGATTCTCCAAAACACTGCGGATCTCGTTCACCAGCAGACACGCCAGCGTAAACCACCCAAACAGCAATAGAAAATCCAGATTGATTCCCAGGATATCATGTCCCAGGCTGATAAACATTTTCGGCATCAAAAAAGCTATCAGAATGATGATCCAGTAGCCCATCTTTTTCAGTATGCCTTTCAACCCCGTCTTGCTCGATTCCTTCCCCAACTTTCTGGCCTTATACCAGCCCGTGAGCCAGTCCAAGGCATTGGAGAGCAGGTAGCCTGCAAAAATATACCAATAGGGTCCCAGGATTGCCACCAGGACCGTCACAATGGCACCGTACGCCGCGTTGCATTTGTCTAAAAATTTCATTTCTTTTTACCTCGCCTTTTCTTTAATATAATTTCAACAGTACAATTCCGGATCCCCCAATCCCTTCCGCTGTACTGTAGTATCCGGCCCCACCGGCCCCACCTCCAGTATTGGTTGTGCCATTTCTTTGATAGGTAGCTCCGGATATTCCACTTCCGCCAGTTCCGCCTCCTCCGGCTCCCCCGGCTCCTCCGGCATAGTAACGCAATTCACTGCCTCCACCTCCTCCTCCAGCATACAATGTCCCAGTTGAGATTCCCCATGCTCTGGTCGTCGTTCCCTGCCCTTTTGCGGTATAATTAGTATTCAGCGGGTACCCGTCGCCTCCGTCACTTCCTCCTGGATATCCCTCCAGATGATCCGCCTTGTCAGTATATGGGCCAAATTGCCCGCCCCCGGAACCACCAGCATTGCCGGTATCGTATGAATTTTTACCATATGATCCGCCGTCGGCCGAGCACAAAACAGCACCACTCATTGTAACACTTGTAGCTCCGCCATTTGCGTTATTGACTCCGCCGGCACCTATGGTCATATTAAGCACTTGCCCTGAGGACACGGCGATAGATTTTACTGTTTTGGTGTACCCGCCAGATCCCCCATAACTGCCCCCATGATTATATGTATTTACGGCCCCACCGCCGCCGCCAACTGCGAACAAATCGGCCTTGGTATATCCTGCCGGAATCGTATAAGATCCTGATGCGGTGAAGGTCTTATTGAGCACTGCTGAGGTAGTCACGGTCGCATTGATCACCGCGCCGGTCATTTCCCCGGCACTGCATGTCACATACGGGTAGATACTCAGATAATACTTCGTACTTAATGCTGGAAGGTCCAGGTAAGCTTGTGACTGCCCTTCCGATACTGTATTATTCCCGGCCCCCTTATAGATCTGGGTTCCGCCGGTCTTACCAGGATTTCCGCTCGTGCTATAGCGGATATACACCCCGCTATAAGGTTTTCCGCTCGCCGTCTTGGGATTCTGCCATTTTACCAATACGCGCCGCCCGGAATACGGCGCGCAGCTAAAAGACAGTAGACTATTGACCGTCATTGTCCCCGTTTGTTTGTCTTTGGGGTCCGTTGCATAAAATGTTTCCCCAGCCAGTACATGTGCCGCCTGGGCGTTCCCGGTCAGCTCTAATGTTCCAGGGAGCGGATCATCCTGGCCCTGTAAGTATGCTGTTTTTCCTTTGATTAAATCGCTCTGGGTTGCGGTAACATCTTCAAGAGATATGCCCCCCCCCCCCACTATTATCATTTTACCCATCAACACATCCTCCCTTTAATTCTGCCAGCACTTCCGCCTGCTCCTTTTCGGTCAGTTTGACGTAGTCCTTCACTGCTTCTGCCGGATCCTCCCCGTTCTGTTTGCGGATCCGCAGCGCCCGGATGATGATGTTCCTCTGGATCTTACTCAGCATACACTTCTCCTCCAATCATTTCCGCCATTGCTAACGTGAGTTCGTTGCTCTCTGCTTTCAGCTGCGCGTTTTCCGCCTGCAGCGCGTTGATCTTATCCTGCTCCGTCGGGATGTACTCGGCTTCCGTCTCTGTCCCGTCCTCGGCCACAGTCCAAAATCTGCCATCATGGAACCGGTCTATTCCACCCGGACGGACCGCATAGCGGTATTCTGCCGCAAATGCCTGGTCGCCATATACCGCCCGGGTGATCCGATTCGCGTCCTCATAATTCTCGAACATTGCAATGTTCTGTACGGCTCCATTGCCGTCTACCTGTATGTATGCATAGCTTATTTCTGCCATTGTCAAAACCTCCTTAATATAATTTCATTAACACAATCCCAGAGCCACCTGGTTGACCACCTTTTGTACTCCCACCCCCACCTCCACCAGTGTTAGTGCTACCTGCTGTTGCAGACTTCTGTTTATCCGTATATGTATTGATCAACCCACCATTTCCTCCTCCCCCGGCCCCTCCCATACCTTGTGAGTTATTTCCGTATCCTCCGCTGGACGAATCTCCTGCTCCGCCTCCGCCTGAATATAATGTTCCTGTCTTACTACCATAGGCTCTTGTTGTACGCCCCTGGCCGCGACATCCCTGATATGATTGCCAGTTGTAAGATACTTGCCCGTTGCCTCCGTCTGATCCACCATTTCCACCTTTATAGGCTGGCATATCTGCGCCGGAACCGGAGTTTTGATTGGTTTCACCGCCGCCAGAACCCCCGTTACAATATGCTCCACTCCGCATATCTGCAGAACCACCGGTCTTCGATCCACCCCCTCGGCCGCCAGCTGCTGACACTATTCCTGATATAGAGGACGATCCCCCATCTGTTCCGAATGAATCTGTGCGATTGTATGCAGCTCCTGCACCTCCTGATCCAACAATGATCGTTAATGTTGTGCCGCCAACCACAGAATATCCCAGTGTTGTAGAGGTATAGCCTCCACCTCCTCCGCTACTTTGAGAATAAGAAGAGCATCCTCCTCCGCCTCCACCTACCGCAAACAGATCCATTTTTGTATATCCCGCAGGGATTGTATAACTGCCGGAGGCTGTAAACGTTTTGTTGAGCTCACCCGATGTCTTACAGGTTACATTTCTTACCACACCATTAATTTCCCCCTCCCCTATTGTTACATAGGGGTAACAGCTAAAATAATAGGTTGTGTTAAGGGACGGCATGTCAAGGTACGCCTGCGACCAGGCTCCGGCCGCCGTGTTATTCCCGGCCCCCTTGTAAATCTGTGTCCCGCCGGTTGTCCCAGGATATCCGCTGGTGGAATACCGGATGATCACGCCGCTGAATGGTTTCCCTGCCGCCTGATTCGGGTTCTGCCATTTCGCTAATACGCGGCGTCCTGAATAGGCGGCAACGCTAAAAGACAGCAGGCTGTTGACCGTCATGGTGCCAGTCAGTTTGGTCTTATAGTTATTAGTGTAGAACGTCTCCCCGGCCAGCACATGACCTGCCTGGGCGTTTCCTGTAAGCGCCATAGTACCCACTCCGGCCTCGTCATTGCTATCGGCTGCCACGGCCTTAAGGCCTTTTGGAATATCAGCCAGCCGGGCCGTGCACTCGTCCGATCCGGTCCCGCCGGCGCCGCCGTTGATAATCATCTTACTCACTCGCGCTCACCCCTTTCAACAACACGGGGAAATCTGCCGTTGGCTTCTTGGCCCCGCAGTAGAACGTCGCATATCCGTCCTCAGTATCCCCATCCGTAATCATCCCCGTGAATTTCTGCCGCAGCTTCAACTCTTCCGCAGCCAGATCCTTCGGTGTGTACGGGTGTAGCTCCGGGTTGTCGGTCGCCAGGATCCCGGGCACCGCCACCCGCTGGGTATACGGGGCCGCAGCGGACCAGCCGGCCGCCGGCAGGGTGACCACGATGGTTCGCTGCATTTTATTGATCTCTACATTTATTGCATTGATGTCGTTCTGGCCAAACTTATCTCCTTTTTGGGTGTATGTTGTTGCGTCCGTGATTGTACTGGTCCCATCCTCGTTCGGTGTTATCCGGTACCGGCGGGACCCTTCATATATATCGTCCTTGTAATCTGTTTTCAAGCTCATTCAAATGCACCTCCGTTGAGCGTAAAGGACAGGCGCCGTATTCCCTTGGACCTGCCCAGAATATTCCGATAGATTTTCAGGCAAGCCGATTCAATACGATTCAATTCCTGCCAGCCCACAAAGGGTTGATTATCATGAAATGTCTGCCGATCCCCAACCGCAAACGGAAACGTACCGGCACAGATATGGTCCACATTGGCTTCAAACCGGTTGATCTCGTCGGCATAGAAGCTGTAGTCCTGGTAGGTTTTATCTGCGCCCATATCCTCAAATTCAAAATCCGGCCACAACGTCAGGGCCTGGGCCCGGATCTCATTCAGATTCCCCTTGATCCGGTTGTAATCCTGTACGTTAAAATAGTCACCGGCCTGCCAGTCTGTTTTTGGCTGCTGCCACATTGCCCATATCCCTCCTTGCCTTAATGGTCCCGGAAAAAGCTCCGTTGAATTTCAGCGTGTGCTCATATACCCGCAGCAGAAGGTCCGGCACATACTTATTTTCCAGAAATGCTATATCATTGACGTCCAGCCGCGGCTCCCCGCGGTATTGCAGATCATACTCCCGGTCTGCCCGCATGTAATCCCCGATCCAGTCCGCCAGATTCACCGCATGGACTACATCGGACACCAGTGGATTTTCCCATGTCTCCAGCTGGCCCGTCGGGTTAAGCTGCCGACTCACCTTAGCCTGCGTCACCACGTATTCCTTGCCCGATATCGCCACCTCAACTTCTCCTATAATGCCTGTAAGCTCAACTGTGGCGCTGTATGCACTACACTCAATAATTGTTACACCCTGTCCATCCTGAACCGCTGTGATGGCTGCTGTAAGCCCATAAGATGGATTGCTGAAATAGAATGTATACCGATTATCTGCCGCCGTGACACTGATCGTCTCCTTGGCCAGCTCTTTTTCCACCTCAGCACTCAGGCCATACAGCGTCCGGATCACCTGCAGCTCTCGAACCTTGGCCAGCTGCGTACCCTTGGGCGTCTTAGTCAGCTCCACGCCGTACTCCAGCACATAGTCCGTGCTATCCCCAAAGGTGATATTGTTGAGCACAACACGATTGTGTGGAACACCTTTCACGAACTCCAACACCAGCTGGTCAAATTCCGGAAATTCGTGGCTCACCACCGTCACCTCGGACAGGCCTGATACCTCATAGTCCTCCATCAGCTGGCCGTTATAATAAGCATGGAACACCATAGCTTCGGGATGGTTTCGGCCAAATTCCAGGGTAAGGCCGAAACACTTAAAGGCCGCTTCCAGGGTGATGGATAATGTGGGATTGACTGTAAAGCTGCCGCTCTCATCTGCCACCGCCTCGGAAATATAGCCGGTATTAAGGTACTCACTCCCAGCCTGATCCCGCGGGAGAAAATACTGTGTTGGCTGCACATCAGTGTAATCTGTTGCTGCCATTGCATAGGCCCTTTTCGTGGTCTTGTCCAGTACATTGCCGGCGTGGCTGAAATAAGTCTCGTTATCAGATGCCGGCGTCATGTCGGGAATAAAGCTCGATTTCAAAAAGATGTTCCCAGCCCGATCCTGATACAGGATACAGCGGCCGGCATTGGCGATAAGCTGCAATGCTTCCTTATGGGACACCGCAGGCATGGGGTTCGATACCTTCACATCTCGCAGGTAAGGATCAATCCAATATTCCCGGTAATCCACATCTGCGTCCGTCAAGACATCCACAGCCAGATCATACAGGCTGATTCCCTCCGCCCGGTACTGGCCCCGGTAATAGATGTTATCCATTCCGTCGAAACGGTCCGTCGCGGAAAAATCCATCTCCTCATCGTCGGCGCTCCACTCTTTCAAGTACAGTGTGGCACCCGGCAGCCACTCGACGCTGCCATCATCCATGGCCTGGCCATACAGCACTTCAATGGCCTGGCCAATCTCCAGAAAATTCACCGTGGATTCTTCATTTTCGATGTCAAATGCACGGTCTTTGTTGTTGACGGTAAGACTGAAGTCAATGGTCGGTAGCTCCTCCATAATCGGGCTGATATGTTCCTTCTTAGTGGCGCTCTTGATCTTCCGATTATCGAAATAGATGCCGATCCCCATGGTAATCATGTGGATCCTGAACCGGCTTTGACCGTTGACCATGGATAACGGCACAAACCGTAGGAACGTTGCACCGTCAAATATCTCCTCCGTCACGAAATGCCCGTCAGCGTTCCCGGTGATCTCTACTGTATTGTGATCCGATTCAATCCTGAAATTTACCGGATATGCCTTCCCAAACTCAATGGTCAAGCCTTTGATGTCATATTGCACCGGGAAACGGATCTCAATGGGGCCCAGCAGCTGCTCCGTCACAATCCCCTGGTTGAGCACCACCGCCTCCTGGTCCCGCGGCAAGAAATACATGCTGCCGTCAACTGTGGTGTAGTCCTGATCACAAGTACAATACAGCTCTGTTACCTGGTAATTATCCATGGGCCGGGTCAGATGGGAATAGTATGTATAATTCTCTGGTTCTGGTATATATGCTGTAGACTGAGCCTGCTGGTTGATCAGACCGATTGTCACCCGCACATAAGACAGCGGGTTACGCCATTTCCGGCGCATTAACTCCTTATATTCATTGCTTGCAGCCTGCATTATTCCATCTCCCCGCAATCAATCAGATTGACCTTGCATTCCTTGTACATGGTCGGCAGCCCATCAGGTCCAGTCTCCCAGATCTTTGCCGTCCGGTTTCCCGGGTACATCCTCTCTGTTTTCCAGGCATTATTTTTCATGTCTGGAAACTTCACCGTCACCACGAACTCCTCAAATTCTTTCAGGATCGCGCTCCAGGTTGCCGCGTCCAAAAATGACCACTGGAGGCCATCGATCTTATCCTGATCACGGCCCACCCGTTGGCCCGTAAATTCTCCCTTGGCGTTTTTGCCGGAGCTCACATTGGTTGCTATGGTAAGGCCGGGGCCCCGGTCGTACGCCGGGTACTCCCTGCCATTGATATAGATACAGCCAGGCACTGGCCTCACCTCCTTATGTCGTTCTCAGCGCGTAACCGGTCCGCTTATCCAGATCTGACAGCTTCTTTTTAACCTCGCGCAGATCGATGCTGACGGTCAGATCCAGGTTCTCGATCAGCTCCACAATCTTGCGCAGCAGCTCCACCATGGTCTCCAGGTATGCCTCGCTCATACCGGTGTTTCCGGATATGGATAGCGCCCGGTTGACCATCCCCTGCAGCCGATCTTCTGTCGGATCATACGCCGGAGTATTGCTTCCAACCATGGCCAGGTTCGGAGCCGCAGCGCTTACCATGCTGCCTATGCCAGTCACCAGCGGAGCCAGGCAGGACCGCATACCGCTCTGCACTGCCCGCGCTATGCCCTCGGTGATCTGCATGTTATTGGCAACCGCGGCGCGGCCGCCCCAGCTGCCCACCATCTCCGGTATGCCGTCCTCGCGGGCCACAAACATCTGGCCGGAGCGTGGGAAGCCGCCGGAGGCGTGACCCCTTACGTCACCGTCATCATCGTCGCTCTCATCCACTTCATCTTCCGCATCTTCTTTTGCCCCTCTCCACAGGCTCGTCGCAGCATTTACAATTCCATCCCATACGCTTCCTATCGCGTCCGCAACGCCGCGCAGCCAGCCCATAAGATCGTCCCAAACTGATTTCAGGCCATCCCATAGTTTGTTCATGATGTTTCTGCCGACTTCCAGCATTTCGTCCAGCTTAAAAACGTCCTTGATTTTCTGCCAGATTTCACCGAACCAGTCTTTAATGGCGTTCCACTTATCTTCGATGGTCTTTTTTACACTGTCCCAGATATCAGCCAGTGTATCGCGGATACTTTCGAAAATATCGGTGGCCTTGGACTTGATTGCCCCCCATAAATCTGACGAAAAGGACTTAATTCCGTTCCAGATATGTTCCCAAGCTGTGCGGATTGTAGAAAGGAATCCCGAAATAATGGACTTGATTGTATTCGTTATTGTAGATACAATACCCCTAATTGCTTCCCAAATTCCACTAAAAAAAGTCTTGATTCCGTCCCAAGCACGTTCCCAATCACCAGTGAACACGCCAACAATAAAATCGATCAAACCACCTAATGCATTAAGAATATTCTGTAGAACACCACTTACACCAGACCAGAAAATGAAAAACGCATTAACTGCGCCCTGCACAAATTCAGCAATCGTAGGGGCCGCAATTTCCATGAACCAAAGTACAAATGGCTGAAGTAGTTCTGTCCACAATGTCGTGATCGCGTCCGTAACTTTTCCCGTAAATTCTAGGAACTTGTCAATAAGCGGACTCAGGTATTGTTCCTTAAATTGCATGAACTGGTTTGATAGGTTTGTCAGTACCGGCAGGAAATAGGTATTGTACAGCTCTAAGAATTTAGTGGCAATTTCTGTGTAGCCGTCCTTGAATGCTGTCAGCATAGGGGCCACATGCGCATTATATGTGGTGCCGATCTTTGAGAAGGTTTCACTGACCAGATCCTTAATAGTTGACAAAATCGGCTCCACTGCCCCAAATGTATCTTCCAACGTTGTTCGGATCAGATCCGCATTGCCGATAAATGGCCCTGTAATTACGTCCAGCAGATCAACGCCAAACGTATACGCCAGCTCAGTGATCCCCATAAATGCCTCGGAAAATATTCCAATCAGATCCGCGGTAATCTGCTTGGCACTATCACTCCGAAGCGCTTCAAACACGGTTGCCAGTGCGCCGGCAAACTCTCCCGTAATTTCTGCTGTTCGGGAGCCCAACTTAAACATCGAAACAATATATCCTCGAATCCGTTCGCTGTTCTGCTGCAGGTACTTATTCAGTCCTCCCATCAAATTTGACGCTATGGAGGCGCCAATAGAAACCGCCGCCCCGGTCACACGGGCAAAACTGTAGATCAGGTCATTCACATAACTATAAGCCGCCGCCAGGACATCCGGGGAGGTAAATATGCCTTTCAAGCTCTCGCCAACGCCTTGGATTGACGCCTGGATATCATCAAATACGGACGTGTCCCCCAAGCCCTCAAAGAACCCCTGCTTAAAGAGCTCAGCAAACCCTCTGACCTTGGCCAAAATACTGTCAAAAACTGTATTGGTCTCTGCTGCCTCTTCCGGCAACGTCCCCATGTCAAACTGATCCGCAGTATATCCGCTGCCGGCACCCCCAGCGCCTCCCCCGCCAGATCCTGAATCTGTATCTGAATCGATGATATTTAGCTCATCTATGCCGGTGGTAACGCTCTTCATATCCTTGGCTGCCTTTTTAGCTGCCCCGCCTGCGCCGCCCATGGCTGCCCCCGCCTGATCTGCGGACCCGGCCACGGCCTCCATGCCGGCCACCGCGGCTGTGGCCCCGCCACTGGATCCTTTCTTTCCAGTAATCATTTCCGTGAAGGACTTGAACGCATTGGCCAGGCTCATCAGCTTGCCAATGATGGTATTGATCACTTTGATGACCGGCGTCAGGACATTAATCAGGCCCTGGCCGATGGTGGCTTTCAGTGAATCGAATTGCAATTTGAGGACGCGCACCTGGTTAGCCCATCCGTCACTGGTGCGAATAAAATCCCCGGAAGCCAAGGATAGCTGATCGGTAACAAATTTATACCGCAGAGCTACCTTTTCCGCTTCGCTCATGGCCCGGGTGGTTTTCCCATAGCCATTCGCCAGTGCATATTGGTCAAGAGCCGCCTGCGTCATGACCACGCCCAGATCCTTCAGCGATTCCGTCTCGCCCGTGAATACGGATTTCAGCTTGGTGTATGCCTCGTCCTGGCTGATATTGTAGAAAGACGCCACATCACCCGATAATCCCGTCAATGCGGTGGACATCTCATAGGCCGCCTGCTCCGGGAAGCCGAATGCCTTGGCCATTGCGCCAAATGTACCGGTGAATTTCTTGGCCATGGTCTCAGACAGGCCGAACGAGGCCGCCGCGTCCTTCGCAAACCTGTCCACCTGTCTGGACAGCTGCGGGAACGTCACGTCAACAACGTTCTGGACCTCCGCCAGATCAGACCCCAGCTCGATACAGGCCGCTCCAAAATCCCAAATTTTTTTTACAGCAAAGGCCGCAGCCAGAGCCGCCCCCGCTTTCTTTGCCAGGCCCTGAATGCCTGACATCTGCTTCTGAAATTGATTTTGATTGACGGTCAGATCCAGGCCAATCTGGCCGACGCTGTCAGCTGCCATATAGAATCACCTGCCTTTACGTTGCAAGAGCGGCCATCATCTTCTCCAGATAGGCCATCTGTTGTTCATAGGTCTGCGGGGTCATGGCGGCGGCCTTCCTGCTGCGCCATTCATTGTAGATTCGTTTCTGATCCCTGCTGAAATGCTTAATTACGTTTTTATCGGTCTCGGACCGGATGGCCACCACCCGGCCCAGCACCGTGTCCGGGGATATCCCGGCCAGCAGTGACCGGAACTCATCCCAGGAAACAGACTCAAACTCAGCGGTCCGGATTCTTAACCCGTACTGTGACAGGAAACTGGCCACAATCAAGTCCCAGTCCCCAAAAAGGTCATAGTACGGGTCACTGCTCTCCCCGGCCGTCACTCTCCCCAACTACCAGGCCGACTGCCTCCTGGACCACGGTCATCCAGTCCTTAACGCTCAACTTCATCTTCTCAATTTCCTTCCGTGACTTGTCCGGGAAGATCAGTTCATATGCCTGGTTAATCTGCGCAATCTCCACGCCATCGCTGCCGAAAAAGTTCATCACCTTCAGCATAGTAGGGGCGTCGGCATTGATCTCCAGTTCCTTGCCCTTAATAACCAGCACCGGGTTTCCATCAAACGTCAGCTTGTCCGTAATATCATATTTTTTCATCTTCTACTCCTTTTTCCTGTTGCGATATCGCAACAACTCAGCCGACCGGGGCCGGATTTGGGGCTGGCGTAAACGTCGGCTTCCCTTTGCATTTCACTTCAAACTCCAGGGCATCCACCGCCGTGCTGTCTCCACCGGCCGGCGTGGTCACGTTGATGATGGCCGTAAACTCCACCTTCGCGCCAGAGGGCATCTCCCACGCAAACGGCGCCACCACATCATTGCCACTCTTCCAGGCCAGACCCGCAATAAAGTCGTTCCCGGGATCTCCATAGGTCCGCTTACCCTGGAACGAAAAGCCCAGCTTCTTGCTGGTCATCATTGCGTCGCCCCAGCCTCCGGCCTCCATGGGGTTCCATTCCTCCACTCCCCCCTCGATGGACGGTGCAAAGTTCGTCAGATTGGCAATGATCGTATCCGCGGTTGTAGATCCGTCAATACCAACTTTAAATTTGTTGTCGTATACCGGGTATACTTTCGGCATATCAGGCATTATCGTCACCTCTTCCTTTCATACAAAAAATCCAACCAGATCACGTACTCATACACCCCATCATCATCCGTCCCGACGCCCTGGGGTTCAGGAACCATCAGGCGCAGGTAATTGATGTGGGTTTCTCCAATTGTGAGACTGGTCACACCTCTCAGTTTCTCAAATAATTCATAGGCTGCCGCCTCGCTCTCGGGCTGGCTACGGGTCCAATGGACCAACAGGGAAACCGGTCTTACTCCATATGTTGTGCAGTCCAGGCCCCCCAAGGCCATATGCGGCTCCCCGGTGGCTCCCCGGCCATACACACCAATGGACTTAGGTTTCTTGCTGTCCAGCTTGCCAATATACACGTTCCTGTCCGCGGCCAGGCCCAGGTTAGCAATATACTGGCGGATATCCTTTAAGAGTAACATCACACACCTCCATATTTCTTGTACAGTCGCTTAAAGGCATCGCGCGCAAAGTTCTCGCTGATTCCGCCAGGAAGCCATGGTTCATACCACTCTCCGCCGGCAAATGGGTTTTCATCTGTCTGATAGTCATATTCCGGATGATAATACAGTCTGCGGGCGTATGGTGTGCTGGATACCAGCGTCACCTTTCCCCTGCTTGATTCGCTGTAATCTACAAATGTACTCTCGTTCTGAAGGTTGCCTGTTTCGAACGGCATCACCTGCGCCTGCACTACTTCTGTATGCAGCGCTTCCGCAGTCAGCTCCAGTGCAGTCACCGCCGCCTGGGACAACTGCCTGATCCGTGGCATATTCAGCTTCACAGTGGACTTAACCTTCATCAGATCACCTCCAGCGTGCAGAAATTGACAGTTCCATCCGGGTTCCGGTTCTTGCTGCCCTGCTCGATCCGGCGCTCCGCCCCAAACACTGTCACCCACCCGCCGCTCAGCGTGGGCAGATCCGGTGCAATATCACCAGAGAACATGGCCGTACCGGTGATCTGTACCAGCTTCTTCTCAGCCGTCAGGATTGTCTTGGCCCGGTCCTGGAAATTGCACATCAGATCCAGCTCCAGGACCAGCTCCGGCTCTCCAAGGTTCGTCAGGCCTTCAGACTCCAGATGGACGTGGATCGGCACCTTGCACAGCCGTTTCGGTACCAGACATGGATATTTCATAGGTTCACCTCGCTAACCGGCAGCACAGGCCCGTCTGAGACAGCAGCGCGTATGTATCGCGTTTCATAGCCACGCCCTTGTCCGTGTAGACATTCCAGCTGCTGCCAAACTGTACCGACGCCCCATTCAGGCTGTAGCCGGACAGGATTGTGTTAATCTCGTCGGCGTTCTCATGCTCAAAATCTGCCTGTTGGCAGACCACCTCCCGGATCACATCCTGCTGGAAAGCCGCCAAATCAGAAAATCCCCGGCCCACAATCCTGTTGTAGGTCAGGGAATCAATATGACGGCTGGCCTGCCGCAGGGCCGCCGCCTGTTCACTCTCTGGGATTATGCTACCCAAATAGGCATTCCGGTAATACTCCGGCGTTGCATAGGGCTCATAGGGCATATTACTCACCAGCCTTTTTCCGTCCCGCTTTCTTTTCCGGTCCTGACGCCGATATTTCCGCCTCCAGCTCTGCAATCCTTGAATGCAATTTCTTATTCTCCTCCATCAGCGACACATAATCGCCATAAGGCACAGTTTTCCCGCGGCCATAGGCAACTATTTTCCCATCTTCGTCCAGAATATCAAAGCCCATGTCCTGATACCCCTTCTGACTGGCCTCATTGATGGTATACTCCTTGTTTCCTTTCACTGCTTTCATCTTCTGTCCCTCCTTATGCGCCCGCTGCCTCTACGTTCATGGCGCAGCCTTCCACCTTCTTCTCCAGCAGGAACAGATCACCATAGTTCCGGTTCTGGTACAGGTAGCCGTCTGCCGTCCGGCTGTCGGTGCCCGGTGTGAACAGCTTAATGTAGCTGTACTTGTCGCGGCACACCACGCAAGACGTGTGAATCAGGATCCAGTTGATCTGCTTCGCGTCAGCTGCCGCCACGCAGCCTTCGGTGAAATCGTACTTTGTTTTCATACGAGCAGCCGGCACCATCTTGATCGTCACGTCATCCAGGCTGTGCACCTTGCGGTTAATGGCGGAAGGAGAAGTGACAGTCATGACGCGTTGCAGGCCCTCCGCCTCCTTCACGATCTTATTCATCGTAGGGGTTACATAGAGAATGCGGCCCTCTTCAGGTACTCCAGACTCATCCATGTGCGCCATCTCTTCATCAAATGCCTCCAAGAAGTTGGCTACCGTAATCACTGTCGTATTAATCCGTCCAGAATAGGCCGCCAGCTCTGTATGCAGCTTCGAAAACCGATAAGAATCTTTTTCCGGGATTGCCTGCTCCGTCTCAAAAGTGTTCTGGATGTTCGCCACGGACAAGGTCAGGTTGGTCTCGTCGATATCCATGGGATCAATCCAGAACTCCACGTCCCTGTCGTGCTCCAGCTTCTTAGCCTCCCAGTCATTGCTCAGGGTACCAGAATTAAATCCAGGGGTGCGGGTATGATCTTTATACCCGGTCACTGCCATCCGCGGGAGCTTGATCGTCTGCGCGTTGATAAATTTCACCTGCTGGTTGCTCTGTGCCAGAGCGTCAGAGCACAACTCCTTTGCATACTTCTGCTGTAAGAGCTGTGTAAATGTTTCTGCATAATCATATACTGCCATGTGTTAATTCCTCTCTTTCTGATTAGAGTCCGAACGCTTTTTTCAGGGCGTCATCTGTTGTTGCTTGCTGCTGATTTCCACCCGCAGCCCCCACCTGAATAAACCCGGTCGTTCCGGCCGGCTGCGGTTTAAGCGCCGGCACATCCTCCAGGACCTTTTTCAGGGCGTTGTTTACAGCCTCGTCGCTGATCTTGCCATCCTGCCCCATTACCTGGCTCAGATCAGCGATTTTGAGGACGTAGGGAATGGTCTTGGCGTCAATTCCAAGGGTCACGGCTGCCAATGTTGCGGCCGCCTGCAGCTGGGCCTGCTGGGCTGCTGCCTGAGCTTGGGCCGCCTGCTGCTGTAAGGCCCCGATATCAGGCTGATTCTTGGCCTTCTCGGCCTTAAACGTCGCCATTGCCTGCTCTGCCTCCTCCTGGCTGAGTCCCTGCTGCTTAAAGTAGGCTTTCAAAGCCACGTCCTCTTTGGCTGACAACGTCCCCTCCAACATCTGCTGGATCTTGGCATAGTCAATCTGGGGAGCTGCTGCCTGCTGGCTCTGAGTCTGCTGGCTCTGGGCCTGCTGCCCTGCGGGTGCTCCTCCTCCCCCCGCGCCACCATTTGGTGCAGGATCCGCAAACAGCTGCAAATTCATTGGGAAATTACTGTTTCTGTTAAATTTCATCTTCTTTTACCTCCATCCATTTTAAGGGTGTCACCCTGTTTTACATGATCCATTTTCATCGGTGTCACCGGCCGCGCAGAGTTTTAAGCCGTGCTCGTGTTTGGGCATAAAAATAACATGCCGGAACCATTCCAACATGTTATAATAAAAATATCAAATTACGGGGGTGCGCTATGTTTATTTCAAAACGTTCAAGAAAACTTTTAAAAGCTGCTGTATCATCGAAACCTGGCGCCCAGGATCTGTACTCCGGCCCTGATCTTGCCAAAGCCCGCAAAATATGCAGCGAGGGAGAAGCTCTGCTCATCCTCCAGACGCTTAAAGAGCAGGGGCTGATCTCCATCCCATATGCCAGCCGCCCCGATCTTTTCTCTCTTACAGAAATGGGCCTCGCATACGAGGAGTTCTGCTTTCACATGTCAGTGGATTTCTTTAAACGTTCCGTTCTTTGCCCCATCGTTGTAACTATCCTCACAGAGGCAGTAATACATGGAGGACCAATACTGTTAAAATTGATGCTACAGTTGGTATGATAAATTCATAATATTCATTTCTCATATCCGCGCTCCTTCCTGTTGCGATATCGCAACGGCATAAAAATACCACCGGCCATTATTGACTGGTGGTTATAATCCCGGTATCGTATCTTTAATACCTTTGGCAAGGCTTGCCGCTTTTTTCATCAGCGTGTTTTCTTCCAGATATTCAAGACCCTTCAATGTAATCTCTGGTCTTGTTAATGTCACTCTGGGATATCCGCAGTCCATTGCATTCCATGTCTGTCCACCTGTTATGTACCCCTCATTTATTAGCATAGACATAATCCGATTCCATTTTGGCACAGACAATTCAAGCCTTTCTGGTGACAGAATGTCTCTGTCAATTTCCTCGCAGTCCATTGATTTTTGAAGAATACGAAGTATCCTGTAAATCAACCGAAAATCATCCACGCTTATCCCTCCCTGCTTTTTGTCATTTCTCAGCCGCCTCGTGTTCCTCTACAAATTTTCTTAACTGATCTTTCCACTCATCATAAGTATAATTTGCTCCGATACGAAACGATATATCTTTAAGCTGTCCGGTAATCGCATAAACTTTACGGCGCAATGCCTGTAATTCCTCATCATTTCTCATCATCTCGACAAATTCTTTTTTCAGCATGCCCTATTCTCCTATAATCTTAAGAAATGCCTGATATATGTCCGGAAGCTCATCCTTAATGAACCTCACAGTGCTGTCATCCCCTTGATATAAGGCAGAAAATATATCGGCAAAAATCTCCAGTTCTGAAAATCCAGGTACGCCAATGTACTGCGATTCGTGGGATGATCCGCCAACAATGGTATTGTCTGTTATACAGCCAAGAATATCACTTATAAGGCTATTGTACTCCAATTCTCCGCCGGGTTCAAACATTTTCCGATATTGATCGGATTTTTTCATCATCCGTTCTTCGGTTTCCATAATAGCTTTCGAGAATTCCAAATTCATCGGGCTCCCAAATTCATTTTGGTCAATCCTATGCGCCATCTCATGAATCATAACTTCCCTGTAATCCTGGAGCGCATACTGCGGGTGTTTTGGATTTATCACCACCGCATCTAAATCAGGATCATACGCAAAAGCGTGCTGTGCCGTTTCATTAAGCTCCACAAATTCATCTCCCGCATATTTTTCTACCAGATCCACCATCTTGGCTGGTGTATCTTCCCGATGTGCTTTTATCTCGTCCGAAACGGTATATCTTTTCCCCGCCTTCTTTTCCCACTCCTCAGCCTTTTGCCTATACTGTTTCGTATTCTCAGGCGATAATGAATACGCGGCAAGCCTCTCGTATCTCTCCGCCTGTCGCGTTGCATACTGCCTTCTCGATTCTGCTGCGTTTGACTGCCCAATGGCTTCCAGCTCATCCGCGGTCCAGGTATCGTCCGCCGTGGAAATGCCTGGGAAGTAGGTGGTGTGGCTGTCCTTGCACCTCGGATGGTACAGGCCGGCCGCTACAGCCCTGCTCATCAGCGGATAGGGTCCATCTCCCTTCTTGCCGCCAGACCACACATCATCAATCAGGACTTTGCCGCAGAACGGCAGGCACTTAGGGCAGGGATTCCCGCGCTTGTTGACAATCACGGTCGCTATCCCCCATTCCTGCCTCTTCTCGCCTTCGCCTTGCAGATAAGCCCGCTTGTTGGCCGTCCTAATCGCCATGTCCGCATAATCTGCCAGGGTATGGCGGGCGCCATTGGCATATTGTACGCAATTCAGTCCCCGTGAAAGCATATCCTTGGTTGCCATGTCCACGGCTTTCTCATAGGTTCCGGCTCCGCTGTGCGCATATACCTGAGCGTTGAAAATGGCTTTTCGGTACTCATCATCTGCCATGCGCAGGATTGCAGTCTCCGCCCGCTGCATGTCGTTAGTTGTGGCCTTGATCAAGGCCTCCAGCTTCCGGTCATTAAGCCTGAAGAACTCGGCTGTCCCTTGGGCTGCCTCCTTACCTTTAAAGCGTTTTAGCAATACTGAGGCCTTTTGGCGGAATGTCTTACCATCCATTTCTTCCAGCAAATCGAAAAGACCTTTGGGCATATATGGGAACCGATACCCTCTTTGGATTGCTTTAAAGATCTGGATCTCCTGCTGCATGTTCCCGCGCTGCCGTGCCTCCCGGATCAGAACGCCAATTTCACCATTGATTTTCTTAAACTGCTTTTGATACTTCTTTCTGTTCTCCCGTTTGTACTTCTCCAGGGCTTTAAGTTGTTCGGCCTGCCACATGGACCATTCGATGCCTTCCTTGGTCTCCTCAGCGCGGTGTCGGTCCATATTGCGCATCATGGACCGGATCAGCTCGTCCTCGATGGCCTGGAAGGCGGCGGTGATATCATATTCTGACAGCGTGATCACCTCCCATTGGCGTGTACCTTGAATCCCTGCGTCTTATATTGCCGTATCAGGCTTTTCAGTTGGGTCACACTGGCGCACTTATCGCACCGCAGTTCTGCGTAATCATTCTTTTCCAGGGCGTATATTCCCAATGGCACCTGCTCCCTGGCCACCTGGAGCAGTCCCTGGTACTCCTTTTGACTCATCTGGTACAGGCGGTTCATTACTTTGACCTTCACCCGGTATTCCTCCCTCCATGTTGACCTGGAAGCCGCCGGCGGCCAGGTTGACGCCCGGTTCTTCTACCACTGCAATCCCCTGCTCTGCCTTCAAGCGGGCAATCTCTTCTTTCTTCCACGCCTCGTCCTTGCTGTCCCCATAGAGCTCTTCCACCTGGGCCTCTACGCTCATGACCGGAGCCCCAGGCCTGGCCTTGGTAAGGGTCTCCACCTGGCTTTCAAAGCTGGGGTTCGCGTATTCACCGAAGGGGATATCCACCTTCACCTCCTCCACAGCTTCACCGTGCAGCAGATGATAGGCATTGATACACGCGCCGATCACCGCCGGAAGCTCCTCCTGCAACGCCTCCACGATGGCGTCACGGGTATAGAGCGTAGTTTTCTCCTTTTCCCGCTGCGCTTCCGCATTGTCCAGCTTCTTGACGTCGATTCCCAACGTGCTGGGACTGATGATCCCTTGGAGGCACAGATCCAGCGCCGTTATGTAGCTGGCCAGGTAGCTGTCATGCGGGATTGCTGGCTGCTCCACATCAATCTTGTTCTGGGTGCCCTCCCCCATGTCCTGATCCGTCTTGATGTATCGGTTGTCGAAATGGTTCGGCGCCAACACCTCGCCGGTGGTCGGATTCCGCGGCAGGAAACACTCTGGTATGTACTCCTTTGCCCGGCCGGCCCGCAGGGCGTCCATCCACTGACTCCAAGTTTCATCAAAGGCATCAAAGCTGTCCAGCTTCCCGTCGAAGATAGATCCGCCGCGGCCCTGCCATTTGGCGCTCTCATAGATCTTGATTGGCACGGCCAGCATGGTTTTGTTGTCGAACTTCCAGTCCGTCAGCCCCTTGGTGGCCTCAACAGCTTTATGGTCCACCAGTGTATTCCCCCTGTACAACTCGTTTCGGATATAGCCATATCCGTAATACTCATACAGTGTATACTCCTGCCGATGGTCTGTGATCGGCGTCTTGAATATCACTTCTTTCACACGGCCACGCTGCCGTATAATCTCGATCTGATCCCCAGGGTACCACTCCAGGATCGGATACTCGCTCAGCGCGGTGTCAATTGTAACCTTGTAGGCTCCATCACCGATGTACAACGCTTCCTTCAGCGCTTCCTCCAGACCCTTGCGGAACTTGTTTTCCTTTTCGATTTCCTGCCAGAGGCTTTCCTGTTTCTGATCGGAGAACTCAAAGTCATTCATGGAGGACAGGATGATCGAGGACAGGATCCGCACAATCAGGCCCGGCAGGCCGGTGTGAATCTTGCGCATCTCCATCCCTGGTGTGCAGCGGCTGGCCCAGAACTTGAACCGGTCAGCTGCCTCCGGGCTCTGCTGGTAGAACTGCTCCAGCTCGTTGCCATCCCCACGGTACCAGATCCGGCTCCGGATAGCAGACAGCTCGAAGTCCATAATCTCCTGAATCTGTATGTTGTATGGGCCCGCCGGCTGGATGTTGAGCCAACTGCGGATCCCTCGCTTGATATTGTCACTCAATTTCTGTGTCCACCTCATTTCTCGTCTGCCTCCTCAAATCCGATCATCTGCCGGTAAGGGATCCACCCGTACTGGCTGGCGTTAATCGTATGGTCGTTACGGTCCTCTGGTTTATCCTTGTCCTCATCCCAGCTGTACTGATCCAGCTCTCCCAGGTGCTCCATACAGGTGTCCACTACCAGGTATCCTCCCTGCTGGATCCAGCCCAGCATAAGCTTGATACGGTCCAGAATCTCCACCCTCTTGTATGCATCGATGAAATTATACATACAGCTGTGCAGCCGCTTGTACTTTCGCAGCTCCGTGATAGTCGCCTGATCGGCGCTGTCTATGAACACATCCTTAGCAAATCCCCAGTCTTTCCGGTTCCGCTCCAGAAACTCCACAAATTTCACCGCGGTATCTGACGGAGCAAGCGGCTGAGACAGATCCGCGTTACTGTAGACCTTCTCGTCCAGAACCAAAAGGCGCCGGTCCACGGTGACCGCTTGGAAGATCATGGCAATGGTATCCGGGGACTTGCTGGAATATGATGTATCCAGGCCAGCACTGAACTTCTTAATCTTGATCTTACCGGAGGCAATCTGCTGCCGCACCCAGGACGCCGTGACCACATGCTTTTTGCGGTCGAAATTCGGGAAGATCAGGCCGGTTGCTTTTCCGCGCAGACCCTGGATCTTATTCTTCCAGATCTTCGTGCCCGGCGGCGTATTCTGGATGATCTTTTCCAGCTTCTCTTTTGGCAGGCCCAAGTTATGAACAAAAGAAAAGAACCAATGCACCCAGCCAGGCTTTGGTTCCTCTCGTAATTCCTCTATGATCTCTTTCGGCGTCTCGTCCGCCCACTCGGGCAGCGGCCTGGAACAGTTTATGTACTCCTTGTACACGTCCAGGCCTGGATCATCCGGGTTCAAGGTTGCCATGAGGTAATCGCTACGCATAGCCGCCTCACGCACAAAGTCAATGTCTGCCGTGTTGATCTCGTCGATGTACAGGCAGCCGTACTGGCCCCCCAGGGCGTCCTTCCACTTCCGCCGGTTGCCATAGCCTACCACAAATATGATCTTATCCCCGCTGGATGTATGGAATAGCAGGTGCGGCATCTTATACTCGCCGGAGCCGTTGCCCTTATACTCCACCAGGATCCCGAAGTCATCAAGGATTCCCAGATCCTTGTTGATAATGTTCTTTTCGGCGGCGCCGGTGTCATCGGCAGCCAGAATGTGCAGCTTCTTGGGACTTTCCCAGACCTTACACATGAACTTGAACAGGCCCACCGTTGTCTTACCGGCTGCCGTGGTCCCCTCCAGGAACTCCACCGGGGCGTCACAGCGCAGGAACGCCTTATACTTATTTGACAGCAGCAGGCGCTCCGTGCTCATCCTCCACCACCACGCAGCTGCTGGATAATGTCGTCCATCTTGGTCTTTTCCGACTCCAGGCTCCCGGACAATTCCACACGGTCCTTGAACATCCCCAGGTGCTTGCCCAGCAACTCCAGAGCTTTGATCTTATCCGCCATCTTGATCTCGCGCTCCACGCCCTCGCCGTCTTTTGTGGGGATTGTCTTGACCTTAACCGATTGGATCGCTGCTGTGTCCTCTGGGGCTGCATCGTCCTTCAGAGTGGCATCCTCGGCATTGATAACGTCCGCGGCATTAATGAATGCAATCTTGGCCAACTCCATTACAACCCGATCCGCATTGACTCCGGTACGCTTGGAGCGCTCCGCCATAGCCTTGTCAATCTGTGCGCGAATGTCAGGTTTCGTCAAGTTCTCGCTTCCGATTGCCTTCGCAGTATCGGGACTGTACCCTGCCCGTATGGCTGCCTGGGTGGCATTCAGGTCGATCAGATATTCATCGACAAAAAGTTTTTGCTTCTTAGTTAGTGCCATCAGGCTCACCTCACCTTCCAATCTTGGCTATCTTCTTCCGATAGAGGAGGCCCCGCCGGTCTAAGTTTTACCCGGCGGAGAATGCAAAATGGGTAGCAAAAAGGGTCCGCCATATCCGGTGGACCCAATTCACTGCCTATAGTATAGCAGAACCACATAGTCGCATTCAATCGCATGTTTTAAAATTTTTCAAAGCTCGTGCATGAATCTTGTGAAGATGTTGCCAGCTATAGTCCATCTTCTCACAAATTGCCGTCCAACGCATTCCCCGCAGATACCGATATGTAAGCAGCAGCTTCTCCCGCTCATCCTCCAGAGCCTCGATACAATTCCGCACCCTCTCGAATGCACATATCCGCCGGTACCGCGCCGCCACAATCTCTCGCTCCAGCCCGTCCACCTTGGCGGCATAACTGGACAAGTCTGTGGCATTGTGGGCATGTGGCAGGCCGTCCCCAATCTCACAGCCGGGTGACATCTTGCCGATCCGCAGCTCTGCAAGCTGCTCCTCCAGTCTGGTCACGTCTCTCTTGGCCAACTGATAACTCATTAAAAACTCTTTTTTCTGCTCATTCTCCGTCTTTTCCTGATCCAATACTAAAACCTCCTCTATACTGCCAGTCGCTCCCTGACGCTCCGCAGCGTCTTGGGTGTGGACTGGGCATAATATTGACTTGTTACAGTGGGATTTGCGTGTCCCAACACCTCCTGAATAATCCCAAGATCAACACCACGATTTTTAAGATTCATCCCCAATGTCTTGCGCATTTTATGGGGATAAACGCGGCACTTCAGCCCTGCACGGCGCCCAATGGTTTTCATGACGCTGCGATACGCCTCCGTGCTCATCTTCCCATAGGGTCTGCGGCTTTGTGGCAGCAGATATGGGCTGTCATCCTTGCGCGTAGCCAGATACATCCTGTAATAATACCGTGCGTCATCATCAAGATAGATCGTCCGGAAGCGGCCGCCCTTCTCACCCTGAATCATAATGTCTCCAGTTTCAAGGTCTAACTGATCCAAGGTAATCTCCGCGATCTCACCCACTCGTGCTCCTGTGCTGCGGAACACCTCAACGATTGCCCGTTCCCGCGGGTTCCTGCAGGCGTCCCGGATCCGTGCCATCTCCTCCGCCGAATAGTAGTCAATCGGCTTTCGCGGCACCTTCTTGGCCGGTATGCTCTCCACAGGATTATCCGCAATCAGCTTGGCCTTGCGCATCCAGGTGTAGAAGGCCGACAGGAATCTGCGCTCGTTGTTGACTGTGGACGCTTCGTTCTTTTTGCCGCCAGAAGCAATATTGCGGCGCTCATACTGCGTCAGGTACCAGTCAATGTCCGTCTCATCCATCTGATCCAACGACTTCCCGTTAATCTCAACCATCAGCCGCTTAACCGCGTTCAGATAACTGGTGAGCGTTTCTTTCGACAAATCCCGCTTTTTTACCATGAACAGCTGAATCAGATACTTGTTGCGCTCGTCCACGTGGTTCAGACGCTCCGCTGGCAGAGTTGTAATCTCCTCCAGGTTGACCCGCACCAGTTCACGCTGTATTGCCTGCTCCAGGGCCATCAGGACAGCCTGCTGCTCGATATAGTGCGACATTGTCACCAATACATTGTTGATAATTTCCGTTCTCACTGTCTGTGTACTCATATTATGATCCTCCTCTTGAAATGGCCGCCAGAGTCAGATATAATAGACCCAGGCTATACTTTAAGCGGCGGAATCATCTTGGCGGGTGACCGCCGCTTTCCATTGGTTCTGAACATACGTTCTTTCCCTTCGTTTTTATTTGCCGGGGTGGTCCCCCGGCTTTTTTATCGGCTCATACGCGGCGCATAAGAAGCACCTGCGGTATATCTTGCCTCGTGTGTTTTTCTCCCCATTACACCGGCCACAGCCGTTCTCGTGGTAGCATGTGCGCCTCTTACGGTTCATTTGTGCACCCTCTTTGTTTTATCATCCCTCACATTTTTCAAGTTGATGAACCCTATATTTACGTGACCGCATTTAGGGCAAAAATGATATGGGAGGCCAATGGTTTTTTCTTCCCATCCACATTCGTTGCAAAAAGTCAGAAATTTATCTTTACTTTTGTCCATAGATTCCTTTCTCCTGGCCGGAAAATGTCGGTTTACTGGCTCATAACTATCCTCGAAAATATCCGGCTTGCAGGGATATAGTTCGCCCTTGATCCCCTTAATCACATAATCGCCAACGCTCACATGATGCGTCCCTTCCAGTGTGTCAATAAACAACTCACACGGCGGATCGTCCAGTTTCAATGCTCCGTAATGCATGATACCTTTCTCATATGCTTCTACCGCCCATCCAGGCACATAATATTTTCCGTCAGTTCCTTTTAAATCTCCATCATACTGAAATGCCTCTATTACTACTGGCTTTTTCTGATATTTCATAATCCTGCTTTCTCCAACACTTCACAGTTGGCAGCTAAATGCTAATTTTCCAGTTCAATCCCCATAACAACGTATCCTGGCTGAATCCCGATGAATCTGTCATCCAGAAGATAGATTACTTTTGCTTTTACCTCTCTTCCAAAATATTTGATTTGGGGGCCGCCTTGTAGTGCGCCTCCTGTACCTGCGCCTCCAGATAATCCCAAATCAACGGTTTGCAATCTTTCACGGCCCTCTCATCCTGCCGCAGCTGCTTCAACATCCTTCGTATTTGCGACTTTTTTGCCGCTTCAAAAAACTCATTTGCGTCGATCCTCATAACCCCCGACGGGATCTTGTATGTTATGATCACTGCTTATACCTCCTTATCCGCGCTTTGACTGCCTCCATCAAGCTATCCTGGCGCTGATCCTTCGTCTCCAGCTTCTTGATGACATCCTCATCCACCGTACCTTTCGTAATCAGCCTATGAATGATCACCGCCTGTTTCTGCCCCTGCCTGTGCAGCCTGGCGTTAGCCTGCTGATACAGTTCCAGACTTGGGTTAAGCCCGAACCACACAATGATGTGCCCACCAGCCTGAATGTTAAGTCCGTGCCCCATGCTGGCCGGCTGCGCCAACAGTAACCGGATACGCCCTGCATTCCAGTCCCGGATATCCCCGGATGTCTGAATCGTTCGCGGGCTCAGCCTCTCAAATCGTGCCATCAGACGGTCATAATCATGGCGGAAATTATAGAACACCAGGACCGGATGACCGCAGGCGGCCTCCACGATCTCCTCCAAGGCGTCCAGCTTCTTGTCATGAAGCATTGTCGCGCCGCCGTCATCGTCATAAACAGCTCCATTGGCCAGCTGCAGAAGCTTCCCCCAGACGGCCGCCGCTGACAGCGCCGTTATTTCCTGGCCGTCCAATTCCATCAGCTTTTCCTTTTCCAACTCCCGGTACTTCTGTATTTCCTCCGGTGCCAACCGGATTCGAATATCGTTCACGACCTGTTCCGGCAGCCGCAGATAATCCTCCGCTTTCATGGATATACAGATGTCAGAGATCTTCTGGTGGATTGCCTCTTCAGCGCCTTCCTTCGGCTCCCAGGTGAACACTGTATAGCCGTTCCGTTTGCCTGGGTAGAAATATCGATCCCGATAACCGGTTATGGTCTTTCCCAGCCGTTCTCCGCAGTCCAGCAGGTACACTTCCGGCCAGAGATCCATCAGCCCATTAGGCGCCGGCGTGCCGGTCAATCCCACAAAGCGCTTGACCAGCGGCCGGATCGCCCGCAGCGCCTTAAACCGTTTCGCCTGATTGGACTTAAAGGATGACAATTCGTCGACCACCACCATGTCAAACGGCCATTGCCTCCGCAGCTTATCGGCCAGCCACACAACATTTTCCCTGTTAATCAGATAGATGTCAGCTCTGGCCTGAAGAGCCGCTTCCCGCTGCGCTGCTGTTCCCAGAATCTTTGAAAATGTCAGGTGCTGCAGGTGATCCCACTTTTCGGCCTCGCTGGTCCAGGTATCATCTGCTACCCGCTTTGGTGCGATCACCAGCACCATTCCCACCTCAAACCGGTCATAGATCAGCTCATTAATAGCCGTCAACGTGCTCACTGTTTTGCCTAATCCCATTTCGAGAAAGAGCCCGCAGGCCGGTAAATCTATGATCTTCTCTGTTGCATATCTCTGGTATTCATGCGGTTCGTAATGCATGTTTCATTTCCCCCACATAGGCCTTGGCGTCATCCATTCCTCTCACCAGGCGATAGTTGCAGCCCATCTCCAGAAGGCGTTGCCGCTGCCACTTCTGGATCCCGGCGACTCTCCCCAGCTGCTGCTTCAGTTCCGCGAACCATACCTCACCATTCGGCAGGATATAGATACGATCCGGCACGCCTGGGTTTCCTGGAGACACGAATTTAAATGCCAGGCCACCCATCTGTTCGATCTGTTTGTTTAACCAGCTCTCAATGTCCTTTTCAAGCATCGCCTATCAACTCCTTTCGGGTCAACCGCCTCGCGCACGCGCGTATAGAGGTGTATAACGCGTTTTTACGCGTATTTGCGCCTTATTCCTTATTTTTTAAGCTCTATAGAGAGAGGTTGTCCAGTTGTCCCAATTTCCTTGAATTTTCTATTAGTAATAAGGTTTTCACCAGGGACAGCCCCTGGGGACAACCCTGGGACAGCTTTTTTTGTTGTCCTACTAAAATTTTTTGAGGTTGTCCCGTTTTTAGAGCTTGTCCAGGGGTTGTCCAGGGTTGTCCCGTATGGTTGTCCCATCTAAAATGTGCGCATATAACCTCTTTGACGGCCATATTCAGCACCAAGTTGTCTTCGTTCCCCGGTGTTTTCCCAGTCCGGCATCTTCGATAAAATCTTTTTAATGGCATAGGTATCTTTGGATTCCATGTTCTTTAAACTGTTTCCAAAACATTCACACCATATCTCCTGACAGCTTACAAAGTCACGTCGTAGTGTTGCTTCCGGTCTCGGGCACTCGGTACCATATAGGAAGTCACGCCTGCTATCCAGATCCCGATCGTACCAATTTTCTGGAAGCATTGTGTCAAGATACATCCGCACCTTTTCCCCTCGCGGATCAGCAATCATAGCCTCTCTCTGCCTTTTGGCTGCCTCATCCGCCACACTACCCGACAGGATCAACTTCTCACCCTGCGCTACATAGTGCAGCACCTCCGCCCAGATCTGATCCACTTCCCCCTGCTTGATATCCCATACCTTTTTCGTTCCAATACACGGCACATTCACCGGCCAGAATCGGCGGCCACCCTCCACATCGTTTAGGTAACCTTCTTCTGAATTCGTAGTACCTATAAAAATACATTGCCGTGGATGGGAGCTCACACGGTGTCCGTATGAGGCTCTGTAGCGGTCATCCTGCGTTGTTATGAAGCCTCTAAGAGTTTTCACTCCCGCGCTCCCTATACCGGCCATCTCTCCTATCTCAATGATCCAGTAACCTTGCAGCTTCTCCGCCGCAGTCTTGTCCCTGGTGTCTGCCAGGTTCAACGAGTCGGAAAACCAGGACCCGCCCAGCTTGGCAATTAAGGTACTCTTTCCGATTCCCTGCGGCCCGCAGAGCACCAGTACGGTATCAAACTTGCAACCTGGGAACCTCACCCTATGCACAGCAGCGCACAGTGTTTTTCTGGTGACTGATCTGACATAGTCTGAATCCTCAGCCCCCAGATAATCCACCAGCAGCGTATCCACCCGCGGTGTGCCATCCCACTGCGGCAGTGAATCAAGATATTCTCTAACCGGATGATAAGCCCTGTCATCTGCGGCCTTGGTTATAGCAGTCTGAATCTTTGCTTTCGGAAATTCTGTATAATGGGCTGCGAGAAAAGCCTCCAGCTGTGCGTCGTCAGCGTCTCTCCAAAACCTGGATGGAGTTTTCCAGGGTGCTTCCCCTTTTATCTCCAGATTATCCGCCATTTGGTTAAACACGATTCCTTTTAGCTGTGGGTCATTCTTCAGAATGCAGAGAACATTATTCAAACTGGTCTCCAGCTCCCCTTTTCTGTCATACTGCAGCTTACTCACCCAGGACTCAGCAACTTCCTCATCATCAAAATCTTCGATTGCTTCCCGCCTTTTTTGTATAGCCAGTTCCCGTTTTACGCCTCCATCGGTCCGCACAATATCTGTCATGGCCTTGTAGGATGGCAATTTCGTGCTGACAGTCTCCGGCGCCACATCCTCATCTAGCTCCCCAAACTTGTGGATCCGAACCAGGTCAAAGGCGTTACACAGCTTCCCGCCGGCCGGATCGGTGGCGTGATTGCTATAGGCGAACTTCCCGTCGTCATAGATTACCAGCCCCGCGGCTGTAGATCCCTCAGCATAGGTGTACCGTCCTGGCATATCGCATTTCACGTAGGTCTCAGGCAAAAATTTTTCAATCGCCTCTTCCACGGTATAGGTGCGGCAGAACGCCCCGACCAATCCGATCTTTTCCGTTGGATCTCCCTGTTTCTTTGCTCGCTTTACCCGATCCTCTTTTGCCCGGCTGCTCTCCGGCCAATAGCTGGTATCCGTCCAATCTGGATACTGCGCCAGTACCTCGTCGGCCCTGGTCCAGGGAAGATCTTCATAATGAAACAGGTACTCCCCATCAAGTGCCACACTGGGCCAGTACATCAGCCTTCCGGCCTGATAGGTGGTATCGTCAAAATAATCAATACCAATCCCTTCAGCCAATTTGCGGGCAATCGCTTCATATTCATCTGGCGACACCGGGCGGTCAAGGGGGATGAGAATGCGCAGCCGCGGATTCCCCGGTGTATGTTTGTGAGTGGAATATACAGCATAGGCATTTGCCGCCAGCAGTTCCAGATCCTCATCCAAACCGGCCGGTGCAAAATCGGCGTCCAGTGTCACCAGCTGCCGCATCATGACATTCTCGGATTTTCGCCGGCCATCCTTCAGGCTGCCGCCCACAAAGCCCCCAACATCCTTGATCTGATCCTGCTGGGTTTTACTCATGGCCTTATATTCGGCCAGCGTCTCCTGAGTCCTGGTGGGCGCCTGAAGGCGTTTAAGCAGGGCGGACCACTGCATTTCCCGGTTCTTCCAATGTTTTTCAAACCGGCTCTTTCCTGTGGAGACAGACAGAGGGCCATCATAATGAATATTCAGTTTGTAGTCCTCAATCGCTGCGACTTTATTCATGATCCTCCTCCCGTCAATCCTTTCGGTAATAGTCGGTTTCATAACCGTCCCCCCGCAGGGGCAGCCCCGGCGCCCAGCTGATCGGCTGCGCCATGATGTCCGTTATTGTTTTCAAAGCGCTGGTGTCTGCCTTTGGCACATCCACGATTATTTCATCGTGTACATGCATCACAATCTGGTACCCTGCACTGCTCACACGCTTTATCGTTTCTGCCAGGCAGTCCCGGGCCACCGCCTGGACAATATTCTCCACCAGCTTCCCGCCCCAGGTTTCGTTGCGTCCCCAGGCCTTGGTTTCCTGGTCCACGCCCTCGTAGGTGATCGCAGGCTTCCCCTTCTTGCCGTCCTCAATCCGGGCGTTGTAATATGCCAGCTTGCGGCCCGATGGAAGCCCAATAAAGAGGATATGGTTTATGTATGAGAATGTGATCCCGTGCTTCAGCTTCACCGTCCGCCGCTCCTCCATGGCCGTCTTGGCCGCGCCCTCAACGTTATACCAGAACTTACAGATACGCGGGCTGGCCTTACGCCAGTTGGAGATAATCATAGGGATCTCGTCATCCGGGATCGTCCCGGCCTTGTCCATCTTCTTCATGGCTCCAAAACCGCCGCCATAACCCAGTGCCAGCTCTGCGACCTTCCCCTGCTGTCTCAGCTTACTGCCCTTTTTGACGCTCTCGATGGGCACATGGAACATCTGAGCGGCCGACGCCTCATAGATCTTTCCATGCCCGTTAAACACGTCAAGACGCCACTGCTCATCCGCCAGCCAGGCCGTTACCCGGGCCTCAATCGCTGAAAAATCCGACACCACAAACCGACATCCCGGTGATGGAACAAACGTTGTGCGTATCAGCTGCGAAAACACGAAGGGCACACCCTCAAACAGCAGCTCCAGTGTCTCGAAGTCCTCGTCTTTGACCAACTGCCGCGCCAAATCCAAATCCGGGATCTTATTTTGGGGAAGGTTATGCACCTGCACGATTCTTCCCGCCCATCTCCCGGTTCGGTTGGCGCCATAAAACTGTAGGACACCTCGCAGCCGTCCGTCAGGGCAAACCGCCTGGCTCATAGCCTGGTACTTCTTAACGGATGTCTTTCCCAGTTCCTGCCGGATCCGCAGCATCCTGACCGCCGGCTGGATATCATACATAAATTCAATTCCTTCCAGCTGGTCCAGGATCTGGGGAATCGTATCCTTCGTAATACTTTTGATCTCCAGCCGGTAGTTACATGAGAACCAGTCTTTCAGCTGATTCAGGCTGTTCGGATTTTCAAGCCCTGTCAGTTTCCGGGCTTCTTCCATCAGGCGGCCTCTGTAAATCTCGTCATAACGGATAATCTTATCCGCCAGATCCATATCCAGCAGGACACCGTTATCGTTCATCCGCTGATCCAGGTTCCACAGCTGCTGCTCTGCGGCCGGGATCTTGTATACGGCCAGCCGGGCCTTTATGGCAGCTTCCGCCACCACATCCTGGCGGTTATATTCCACAAACTGTTCCCACTTCTCCGGCGCGTGCTCCGGCAGGTTCCGCGTGCGCCCTCCGTTGGCCTTGGTTGGCCTGCAGGGCTTGCAAAAGTAATCGATCAGCCGTTTACCTGCAGCGTCCTTCTGCTTATCTTGCGGCAGCCCCAGGGCCGCGCCTGCGCCCGCCAGATTACCCGGAAGCCCCAGGGTGGCCGCATGGACGGCTGTACAGCGCCACTGTTCCGGTGCCATAGGCTTTCCAGTCCAGGCCGCAAAGCAGGTTCTTTCAAAGTTGGCATTGTAAGCTGTCTTAACCACTCCCGGATCTACAAGGGCGTCCCAAAACTCATAAAAATCCTCTGGATCATACAGCGGATCCGTCAGGTCAATTACCTGCACCGGCCCGCCATCCATCTGATACCCAATCAGCAGAATTTCAAAGTCAGGGGCCGCCGCGTAGGCGTATACCCCCGACTCTTTAATATTGGCGCTGCTGTAGGTTTCAATATCCACGCCCATTGTGCGCATATGCATCACCCTAACATGTCGTCCTCGTCCTCATAGTCATCGTCAAAATCGTCCTCAGCGGAGGCCCTTGCACCGCCCAGCGGCTCGTCGTCGCCCAGCTTCTGAATATTATTCAGACCCACGGCTACGCCCTTATTGCCATTGCTGTTGAACGGGAAAAAGTTAATGGAAGCGCGGCCCCAGCACCCGGAATAGACCTCCGTCGGGTCCAGGATCTCGTTCTTGTACATATCAATAATGCCGGGTTTCTGGTTGCTATTGGCATTCATGAAATACATACCGATGTACTCTTCCGCTTCATCGGCCCGTTCTGCACCATCACGCAACGGCAGTTTGAGATTGGCCGGCTTTTTCCCACCCCATTTCTCGGCGACGCCTACCTGTACGGCGGCGTCAATGGCCTTGCGGATGTCGTTCACGGTTTTCTTATCCTTCTTCGGGATCAGCAGGCAGATGGAAAACTTTGCGTCCTGCCCCTCCTGAAATGCCCTGCTCTTAAAAATGTTCACATAGCTGAAGCGAACCTTTCCAGTAATCACCTTTGTCGGCTGTGTATTCTTGCTCATAATCCTGATTCTCCTTTTCTATTCATCGATTTCCGTTTCAAAATCTGCTTTTGCTGCGTCTGCTGTATTTAACTCCGGCCGCTTGTCCGATTCCGGGACCAGGGTCGGCTTACCCTCCGGTTTAATCACGAGGCCTGCCAGCAGCTCCTCAAATTTCTTTTTACCCAACAGTTTTGTCATATCGGTAAGCCCGATCAGCTCCGTCGGCTTTCGGATCACCTCCAAAGCGTAACCCGCGGCTGTCAATGCTGCTTCTGCCTTGTCCTGATCCGCATACTTGCGCCGGCTGGTTCCTTCTACCAGCTTCCAGCCGTCAAACTTCTGGCCTTTCAGTGCTTCGGCCAGGGCATACTCCGTAATATCCTTAACCCAGTGTGCCAGCTCATCCGCTTTCCGCAGCACCTCTCCGATCTCTTCTTCGGACAACAGCGGTGGATCTGCGAACTCGTACTTTGCCAGCTCCAGGTTGTAATTCGCCTTTGCCCGGCAGGTCTTTCGCGCCCGGCAGAACCGGCAGTGATCTCCCACCTGAAACTCTCCTTCACCGGCATAGGCCAGCGCAGCCTTCGGCTTTACCTCTGTCTCCGCCCAGTCCAGCAGTTCCTCGGCTGCCATCTCTTCAGTAGAGATGTTTTCCAACCGCGGCTGGATGATTGTCATCCGCACCCGACGGATGTCATACAGCATAGAGTGTTCCAGATAGGCACCCAGGCCATAGAGACGCAACTGGGGATTGTCCTCCGCTGAGACTCCAACGCCTTTGCCGTACTTTAAGTCGATCACATTCACCATGTCGTCGGCTACGATCACCACGTCTCCGGTGCCATAGCCTTCCGGGACGTACTCCGAAAAATCCAGCTGCTGCTCGAAGAGGATCAGCGCGTCCGGGCAGGAGGCCTTCGTCTCATTGATTACCTCCCACACACGATTGGCATAATCTTCTATGTAATCCTGCATTTCCTGGTTATACAGCGGATCCGCTTTAAGCTTGTTAATCCTGCCCGTCAACGCTTTCTTGGAGATTTCTCCATTATTGTATCGGAGGATCTGTTCCGCCAATTTGTGGGCCATTGTCCCTTCCGCTGCATAATCTGTAGACTCCTCCTGAAATGATTCTTCCAATCGCGCCGATGGGGTACAACTCATCCACCGCTTTGCACCGCTGGGCCCCAACAGGGCATGCGTGTCCGGCATTAGATTTCACCCGCTTTCATCATCAGTTCCTCATACTGCTCCGGCGCAACCTCGGACAACTTGGCCACACCAAAGCCATTCAAAAGTGCCTTCACTTCTGCCCGCTTCCCAGCCTTCTGAAGCTCGGCCAGCTTAGCCCTTACCTGTTCCAGGGAATACGTCGGCTCCTCATCCCGGTTTTCCTCCGCTGCGGTGTTCTGTTCCTCCTGCACCGGATCGGGCTGTTCTTCTTCCTTCTGGACGTCGCCGTGAGGGCTCACCTTCTTCTGATCCTCTGATGTCTCATACCTGCCTGTGATATCGGCTGCCAACCGCTTCGCAAAGGCCACCATGTCGTCAAAATCCCTGAATTCAACCGTAATCATAAATCAATACCTCCTAATTTTTCTTTTAAGATCTGCACTTCTTCCTTCGATAAAACAATGCCTTTGGTCATCTCCGTCCGGTCATCATTCCAACCTCTGAGATCGTACTTTGCTTTCCGGTCTCCCCACTCGATCAAGTTCAGTTCCTTGTGATACGTTCCATCACCCGGAAACACAATCAGCGTTTTCACGATGTGGTACTTTAAATCTGCCATTGATTCTATCCCTTTCCTTAATTACAAAATCCAATAAGTCAAGTGCTGTCCCGATAACATCCACGGGCACCTCTTCTTTTACCCTTTTCCGGTTTTCCTCATCAAAAGCCAGATAATGCGTCACAAGCAATTCGTAAAAGTCAGCATTGAAATGGTCCTTATTCAAAATGATTAAGTCCAATCCAGGATGATAAAAGAAAGTAAGGCTTTCAATATCATCAGATGTATCCTTAGCAAACAGCTCTTTTACCCATCGTGGAAATCCGGTTAATGCACTCGCGACAACACCTAAATCCGCGTCAACCATCACCCATTCACCTTCAGCAGCGGCTGATAATTCCTTCGATTGATATTGCATAATCCTCCAATCCGGTGATATAATCACCTTGTAAGATTTTTCTTAATTGTTCGGACCTTCAGCGGCTGCAACCACTGGGGTCCATTTTAATTTCTGTGCCCATAGGCCTCACCTCCCTTCAGATCTGCCACTTGCCTCGCATGTACATGCTAAACAGCACCGTCCCCATGAATATCGCAGCCCCCAGGATCAGCGCCGGTACCAGCCAGCTTACCAGATCCCACCAGAACCCTTCCCGTCCCGCCGTTGCCTCCCAGGCCGTCCAGGCCAGAGTGATCAGCCACAGCAGATAATACGTGATGGCGTTGCGCTGCCAGTAACGGGCGTCGGGATGGCGGGTTTTATGTCGCTTTCTCAATAGGCTCACCTCCTACTACTAACCTTCGGCCCGCCAACTGCTCCAGTAACCAGATATCATCCAGCCGATATCTCCCCGGATGAACTTTTCGGTTTCGAAGAGTCCCTAGCGGCATTCCGATTTTCTTTGCAAGCCCCTCATCGGTCAAGTTATTTCGAACTTTCACTTCATTGATGAGGATTTTCACCTCGTCCTCGCGTTGCTGATACGCGCTTTTTTTCATTGTGTGCTCTCTCCTTCCCGCTATAGTTTCTGCATGGGTACTGCCTGTCACGTTCCAAACACCAGCGACCGTGACGACAAGTTCTGCAGGTCAATCGAGTCATTGTATCTTCACTCCTTTAGTACAGCAAATCATCGTAACCATTACGTGTCTCTATCTCATTTCTTAGTACCATAGGGAGTTCGTAAGCCTCAACAATTCCCACTGCAAGATCACACTGACTTCGCTTAATGGCTTTATACGTACATCCCGGAGCTAATCCCAGTTCTCGTTTCAGCTGTCCATAAATATCCGAATACACTTTGCTACGAATGGAACTGTCCTTGTAAGCAAAAGACTCTTTTCCGCCCAAGCATTGGATACCCTTCCGTTTCACTACTGCTACAATCTTAGACTCCTCAACTCCCAGGATCGGCATATCCTGCTTAAAACTCTGAAGATCCTTATCGACAGCTGCAATCTTTTCATCTACTTCCAAAATAGCCTGCTGATGTAAGCGTAATTGTTCCATCGGAGACAACGGTTTTTTATAATACTCCCGAAGTTCAAAGTATTCATCAATCAGCTTATCGTGTATCTCCCACGCCAGATCCGTGTCCATGATCTTGATCAACTTGGCATAACCACGTTCTGATAAAATATAGATGTGTTCGGCTTTAGATATCTGCATTCTGGAATATCCAAGCTGACCCGTCAGTAAATTGTCGTCGTTCAGAACGACTACTTTTAAGTCAATAATGTCTTTTCCATTTTCAAACCGATTGGCATTACGGTTGATTAATTCACGGACATGCTTGATCTCCATTCTGTGGACTTCGGCAATAGTTTTATCTGAAATACACTTCTTTCCTTCCCTAAACCCTCCAAGTACCACCGGAATCCCCACTCCCATGAAATTCTGCCTGCCTATCACTTTAATCTCGCTCAAATTCTGCGCCCTCCTTTTTTACTTCTTTCCCCCGCTGTCCTCTTTTGTTGCGCTGTGCAACTTTGGTGTAAAAAAATAAACTTGAAATTCTTCGGGTTCAATATGTAACAAATCTGCTAGTTTTTCAGCCTCATTTAAATCCATTGGCCGAACATTGTTGATTTTTTGATTAACTGTAGGCTGAGCAATTTTAAGTGCCTTAGCTACATCCTTTTGTGTTAACCCTCTTTCAGCAAGTTTACCTTTAATTTTACTTGTATTCAACAATTTCATCACCTCTCTTTCATGGTGTGATTGTAGCACTGCGCAACTTGATTGTCAATAGCGTTATGCAACTTTTTTTAGTATCTTTCATCGTTTCTATTGCGCTATGCAATTTAATGTGATATAGTGTCAATAGGAGGTGTCAATAATGGATGTATATGAAATTGGCAACAGAATAAAACAGGCGCGGACGTTAAAGAATTATACTTTAGATGATATTGCAAACGAAATCGGTGTAGCTAAATCAACAATACAAAGATATGAAAATGGACTTATTTCTAAACCAAAACTTCCTGTTCTTCAAGCGATTGCCGATGCACTAAATGTCAATCCCGCTTGGTTATCGGGACAAGACGTCCCCATGATTATCGATGAGTCTCTAAACAATATTGTCAAGAATAGATTAAAAGAACTGAATATGTCCCTGGAAGATATTGTCGAAAAGGCCGGCATCCCGCTACATTGGTTGCAAAATATTGAAAAATTCATTCCCTATGAGCAAGATTATATATGGGCTTCAAAACTGGCAGAAGCTATAGGATTACCTGGTAGCGTATTAAGATCAGCTCTTGCAAAACAAGAGCCTCCCATGCCAGATGATCTTCCAAAAATCACTGCAAAAGAAGCCTTTAAAGACGCCCTCGAGGACTTTAAAGAACCGCCCAAAGTAGGTAATATAAAGGTGTTTATCTCCAAAGAGGAACAAAACCATCTTTACAAATATCGCGCCATTGATGACCATGGTCGTGAGCTTGTTGATACTATATTAGACAAGGAACATGAGCGCTGTGAAGCATCAAATAAAGTTGTTCAACTTCCAAAAGAAAACAAGTCTTACCTTGAGCCAAATGCCGCTCATGAGCGTACTGACATAGAGGTAACTGATGAAATGCGCCGACATGATGATGACCTTATGAACGATGATGATTTCTGGAATAAATAGGAGTCGATCTATTGAGCTACGAAGAATTACTTATAGAAGCTGACAATAAAGGAATAATTGTAAAAGAAGCCTTATTAAAATCCGGTGACGGTCATTGTAAAGGACATCGGATCGCCATTCGACAGGATATTCCTACCTTAAAGAAAAAAGCTGATGTGCTCGCTGAAGAGTTAGGACATTACTATACCACAGTGGGTGATATCATAGATCAAAACTCTATAGAAGCAAGAAAGCAGGAGCGAGAGGCACGCTTATGGGCCTATAATAAGCAAATTGGTTTAAAAGGAATCGTTGAGGCATTCGAGCATCACTGCGAAAACCAATATGAAATAGCAGAATATCTCGACGTTTCTGAGGATACCTTGGCGGAAGCACTCGAATATTATCGCCAGATATATGGAACCGGAGTATGGGTGGAGAATTACCATATTCAATTCGAGCCTTATTTACAAGTAGGACAGATTCTTCTTTTTAACAGATAATGCAAAAAGCCCCAGGAGCTACCAACTCCCAGAGCTTTTCACAATAGATTTTCTTGCCGGACGCGCCGGAATGATACATCTATCTGACCAATAGAATTATATCATTCCTGCTACGTCCTGGCAAGGGCGTATTTCTTATACCCAATTTCAAGGAGGAATGATACCATGGCAACTCCCAAAAAACTCCCATCCGGCTCCTGGCGAATCCAGGTATTCGATCACGTAGACGTAGATGGTAAAAAGCATTACAAGTCCTTCACCGCTCCCACCAGACGCGAGGCTCAGTTCATGGCCTCAGAGTGGGCTGCCGGCAAGGCCGCACAGGCCCCGGAGAACCTTACCCTTTACGGGGCCGTCACGCGCTATATTGACGCCAAACGTGGTGTCCTGTCCCCCAGCACAGTGGCTTTCTATGAGCAAACCCAGCGCTGCTACCTGCGTAAGGTCGGCGAAATCCGTCTGAAAGATTTAAGTAATACTGCTCTTCAGATCTGGATCAGCGAAATTTCCAAGGATCACAGTCCGAAAACTGTCCGCAATGCCCACGGCCTGGTATCTGCCACGCTTGAAATGTTTGCCCCGGATTTTCGATTAAAAACGACTTTGCCGGCCCGGAAAAAACCAGATCTCTACACCCCTTCAGACAAAGACGTAAAAATGTTGCTGGACCATGTGGCAGGTAAAGAGCTTGAAATCGCTATTCTGCTGGCAGCTTTTGGCCCCATGCGCCGGGGCGAAATCTGCGCCCTTACATCAGACGATATACACGGAGATATTGTCGATGTGAATAAAAGCATGGTCATGGGCCCGGATCGTATATGGTCGGTCAAGCAACCAAAAACATACAGCAGCTACCGTCAAATCGAATACCCTCACTTTGTAATTGAAAAGATGGCAGGAATTGAAGGACGAATTATCAAGGCCACCCCAGAGCAGATCACCAGCCGCTTCTGCCGGGCCGTGCGCTTCTCCGGTGTTCCGCACTTCCGCTTTCATGATCTCAGACACTATTCCGCCAGTATTATGCATGCCATAGGGATTCCAGATCAATACATACTGCAGCGCGGCGGATGGGGCAGCGATAATGTGATGAAAACAGTGTACCGAAATGTAATCAATCTGGAGGCCGCAAAACAGAATCGAAAGATCATCAAACACTTTGATAAAATATCACACGAAATATCACACGGCAACTGATTTTCCTTGATTCTACGATGTTTTACTTACGGTTCGAGCCCTGTTGTCTCCACGAAATGATAACCCGCAGGTTTTTGCCTGCGGGTTATTGCATCCCCGGATATTACATCCAAAAACCGGCGCATTTGCATCCTTCTGGGGCAAATGCGCTGTTTTTTATACTATGTCTGATACCACGCAAGTCCCAAAATCAGACCAACTTCCAATTATCTTGTCCTCACCCCACATCATTATTCCAAAATTCCCCAATCTCTTCCGCCGTCATTTCCGCCACAAATTCCCGTTTTATCAGCAAAAACTCTTCCAGCTCCAGCAGCACCTGGAACAGGATCGCCCTCGCCTCAAATTCCTCCCGGGTGGCCGGCAGAGCTTCCCGTTCCAGCTCTCCTTTCACCCCCGCCAGCTCTTCCAGCAGCCCCAGCACGTTATTATACTCGTGAAAGGAGCGGCTGACCGAGCGCATAAGCCCGGACAGCCACTTTGCCTGCCCCGGAAATGCCTCCCGCCTCCGCAGATGGTCCGAAATCCGGGCCAGCACCGCCAGCTGGGTTTTACGCAGCACCATATAGCGCAGATAATATTCCGTCTCGCTCAACAGGTTGTTCTCCATGTCCCGGTAGGCCGCGGCCTCGCCCTCATCCAGCATGTATCCCAGCTTGCCCACGCGTTCCGCAATTCCCTCCCCGCGGCTTTCCCCCTGAAGATATGCGGCCATTTCCAGCAAAAGCGCCCGGAACTGTTCCTCAATCCGATGCTGCTGATCCCGTATCCACTCCCGCTTTCCGGGAATATACAGATTCATACCCACACCCACTCCGGCTCCCACGGCCAGCAGGAGCGCCTCGTTGACGACCGTTTCCGGCGACACGGCCCCTTCCGTCAGGAAATGAGTCATCAACACCGTGCTCACCGACAGTCCTTCCTGGATTTGCAGCAGCGCGCACACCGGTGCGAAGAGCAGCAGAAACAATCCGATGACCAGAGGCGTGTAGCCCGCCAGCCCAAAGCAGACGGGGGCCAGCGCCAGGGCGATTCCAAACGCCCCCAGGCGTTTTGCCATGGCGCGGATGGTTTCCCGCTTGGTATCGTGGATGCTGAGCAGGGCGATCACCCCGGCCGAAGCGCCGTACCGCAGGCCCAGGCCCTCCGCGATTGTCATCGCCAGGAAGCAGCCCCCGGCAATTTTGACCATTTTGAGACGGTTGAAACGTACATTCATAAGAGCCGGTCCTTTCCAATTTCTGTTAACGCTTATTGTTTCCAGGTTTGAAGGGCGGGATACATGACTGCGGCGGGAGATGTGGGATATATGGGCGCGACGCGAGGGACAGGATAAATGATCGCGGCGGAAGGGGCAGGATAAATGGCAACGGCGCAAGGGACAGGATACATGGCCGCGGCGGGAGAAGTGGAAACCGGGTGCCGCAGGGTCACGGGGCATCCGGCTGCTTCCGCATGTTTCCTCCCAGCGCCTAATATACATATCTATATCAGATCGAATCCAAATGGAGGAACAAACAATATGTGCACTGCCATAACGCTGCAAAATACCCAGGGAGCCGCCTTCTTTGGCCGCACCATGGATTTCTCCTACCCCTTAGACCCGGAACTGTACGTTGTGCCCAAAGGATTTCAGTGGACTAACCTCCTTCGGACCCACCAAATCCGCAACCGTTACCGCTATATGGGCATCGGGCAGAATCTCTCCTCCGTGCTCTTTGCCGACGGCGTCAACGAAGCTGGATTCGCCGCGGCAGCCCTCTATTTTCCAGGGTACGCGGATTACGACTCCGACAAAACGGACGACAGCGCGGACACCCGGTTTCCCATCGCAGCCACCGAAATTACCGGGTTTCTCCTGGGGCTCTGCGCCTCCCTGGACCAGGCCGCCGCCTTGCTGCGCACGGTCCGGATCACGGGCGTGGCCGACTCCATCACCGGGACGGTGGCGCCCCTGCACTGGATGATCGCGGACGCCAGCGGAAATTCCATGGTCATTGAAAAAACAGCCGATGGCCTTCATATCCTGGATAATCCCATTGGCGTGCTGACCAACAGCCCGGACTTTCCGTGGCATTTGACCAACCTGCGGAGTTATCTGAACCTCTCCCCCACTCAGACAGGCAGTCAGGATTGGGGGCCGGTAAATCTGACTCCCTTTGGCCAGGGCGCAGGGGCCTGGGGGCTCCCCGGGGACTACACGCCTCCGTCCCGATTTGTGCGGACCGCGTTCCAGAAAACGCACGCCTCCCCCACAGACAAAACTCCGGAAACGGTCAACGCAGGATTCCATATTCTGGAAGGCGTCAGTATCCCCAAAGGCATAGTCCTGACCGAACGGGGCACCGTGGATTACACGCAGTATACCGCGTTTATGAACCTGTCCCAGCCGGAATATTATTTCAGAACCTACGATAACAGCCGGACCACAGCCGTCAAATTGCCGGATGAAAATGAACAGGACACCTCCATTTTCTCCCTCGGGAAACTGTCGTCCGCAGGCCGCGACAACGGCACATTGCACTCAAATGATCGCCCATAGTCTACGCCAGCGGCACATTGCACTCGTTAGAACGTGCGCCCGCCGGGCGCACTGAAAAGGCGAAGGCGGACCCACCTGTGTGTGATCCGTCTCCGCCAAACAATGCGGCAAATTACGTTCCGTCAGCAGACAGCCTCCGCGCCCTGGCTTTTCTGCGCCGCGGCGGCTCCCCGTTTCACCATCTTAACGCCCTCCGACAGCAGGACCACCGTGGACCCGGTAGCCAGTATCTTTCCCCACATGGCCGCCGACAGCGGCACCGTGTTAAAAAACATACCGCCAAACTGGGTGATCACAAACTGCAGCCCGAAGGTCGCCCCAAACACGCCCAACATCAGGCGGTTATTTGCGATGTTTTTGAAAATGCTCACGTCCGTCAGTTCCCTGCTGTTCAGCGCGTTAAACAGCTGGAACACCACAAACAGAGTGAACAGGACCGTGGGCAGCTCCGTTTCGCTGCCTCCAAGGAAATTCAGGCTGTGCTGCGCCATAAATACGATGGACATGTAAACGCCGTTGATCGCAATCCGGGAAAGCATGGATCCGGACACAATGCTGGCGTTCCTGGGCGTGGGCCTCTGATTCATCAGATCCCCGCGGATGGGTTCCAGCCCCAGCGTCAGGGCCGGCGGCCCGTCCATGATAATGTTAATCCACAGCAGCTGCAGCGCGGTAAAAGGCGCGGCAAACCCGGCCAGAATGGAGGCCAGAACCACGATCACCGAGGACAGGTTCACCGTGAGCTGGAACTGGATAAAGCGCTGGAAATTCTCGTAAATTCCCCGCCCCCACTGGATGGCCTTTACGATGGTGGAAAAACTGTCGTCCAGCAGCACAATATCGCTGGCCTCCTTGGATACCTCGGTGCCGGTGATGCCCATGGCGATGCCCACATCCGCGTGTTTGAGCGCCGGAGCATCGTTGATTCCGTCCCCGGTGACCGCCACCACATTTCCCAGCGATTTTAAGGCGTTCACCACCCGCATTTTCACCGACGGTGTGCTCCGGGCGATCACGCGGATGGACGGAATCCGTTTTTGAAGCTCCTCGTCCGACAGGCGCTCGATCTCCCGTGCTTCCACCGCGATGTGTTCCGCATCCAGGATTCCCAGCTCGTCTGCAATGGCCCGGGCGGTAATGAGGTTGTCCCCGGTCAGCATTTTCAGCTCAATTCCCGCGTGACGGCAGCGTTCCACCGCCTGGTACACGTCCGTCCGGATCGGGTCCGTGATGGCCGTGAAGCCGTCGAACACCATGTCCGTTTCCAGCGCAGCACGGCTGCCCTCGTAATCCGCGGCATGTTCCGTCCTTCTGTGGGCAAATCCGATCACGCGGCAGGCCTTTTCCTGAAATTTCACGATCTGCCGCCTGGCTTCCTCCCGCTTCTGTGCGGTCAGGCTGCACAGCTCCATGATCCGTTCCGGGCTTCCTTTTGCCAGAACCTCAATTTCCCCCTCCCGCTTCACCACGGTGGTCATGTACTTGGTCTCCGAGCTGAACGGGTAGACGTGAAGAATTTCCGCCTGGCGGCGCGCCGCCTCATAATCCCGGCCCGCCTCACGGGCGGCAAAGAGCAGCGCGCACTCGGTGGGGTTGCCGATAAACTTCACCTGACCGTCCGCAAACGTCACATCCGCAGTGCTGTTCAGGCAAAAATTGTCCAGCAGATGGTGGTTCTTCAGGCGGTCCGGCTTCAGCAGCCGCATGTGGCTGAAAATATCCGTAACCGTCATGCGGTTCTGTGTCAGCGTTCCCGTCTTGTCCGAACAGACCACGTTGATACAGCCCACCGTCTCGCAGGCGATCATCTTGCGCACCAGTGCATTTTGCTTTGACATCTTAATAATATTGATGGCCAGGGACACCGCCACGATGGTGGGCAGCCCCTCCGGCACCGCCGCCACGATCAGCACGATGCTGGTGATAAACGCCTCGGACACCGTGTCCAGGGAAGCCGTGCCGTTCGACAGGAAAATGATCAGCTGGATCAGAAATACCACCGCCGCCGCTGCGGAGCCGAGAACCGTGATCCGTTTCCCCAGCGCCGCCATTTTCTCCTGGAGCGGCGTGCTGCTGCTGTCCGCGGAGGCCAGCTCCCTGGCAATCTTTCCGAACTCCGTGTGGTCTCCCACGCCGGTCACCGCGATTTTCCCGTTTCCCCCGGTAATAAAGCAGCCCGAGTAGAGCAGGTTCCTGCGCTCCCCCACTGGCGTTTCCGGGTTGTCAAACACAATTCCCGCCTCCTTGTGGACCGGCATGCTCTCGCCGGTCAGAGCCGACTCGTCCGCCATGAGCTCGTGGCTCTCCAGGAGACGTCCGTCCGCGGGAAGCTTATCCCCCGTCTCAACACAGAGAATATCGCCAAGCACTACATCCCTCCTTGGGATCAGACAGACCCTGCCGTCCCGGATCACCTTGACCGGAATATCCTCGCCGATCCGGCTCAGGGTCTCAAAAGCCTTCGCGCTCCTCCCCTCCATCACCACCGTGATCACAACGGACAGGGAAATCGCCACAAAGATTCCGATGCATTCCAGGAAATCCGCCTCCCCGCCGGTCACATACCGCGCCACGTTGACTCCCAGTGTGATCACCGCGGCGACCACCAGCATGATCAGCATGGGCTCGGTGGCCGCCTCCCAGATGCGGCGAAACAGCGACTTCTGCTCGCTTTTTGAGAAAGAATTCTCACCGTTTGCCTTCCGGCTCTCCTCAACCTGCCGGGCCGTGAGCCCGTTGTCCCGGTCCGTGTTCAGGCGGGCCAGCGTTTCCTCAGGACATTCCATAAATGCGTTTGCCATGTTTCTCTCCTCCTACCGTTTTCTGCAATCAAAAAGACCCAGGTACAGCCGGTAACTGCTACACTGGGTCTAAAAAAGAGACCATGTATAGCCGGAATCAGCTATACATGAGTCTCGTTATTTAAGACAAGCCAGACCGCTCATCGGTCAGTATGTTGACTTGCCACATATTTGAATGCTAACTACTCCCTCATGACGGGTTGTTGTTTGATTGTTGGTATAGTTTAGCACGAGGGATGAGGGTTGTCAATGGAGACGGCGTAATTTTTACCGGAAACCGCCGCCGGGTTTCCGCAGCAGGCCGCTGAATGGGTTTCTCCGGCGTTTCTGTGGTGATGGGGTGGGCTGGGGCGTCGGAGCTGGCTTCGACGTTGGGGCTGCCTGAGGCCGGGGCCGGTCTGATGAGGGGGCTGGTCTCGTCGTTGGGGCTGCCTGGGCCGCGGGCCGGTTTGATGTGGTGGCCGGCTTCGGCATTTGAGCTCCCTGGGCCGAAGGCCGGTCCGATGAGGGGCCTCCCTGGGCCGGCCGCTTCGCTTGTGAACGTGCTGCCGGAGCCGGCGTTTTATGGGGCGACGGCACTGACGATATCGAAGTTTCCGTTCGACGGCGGGACCCCTGGGATGAGGTTTTCTTCGATAACGGCGCTTCGGACGACTGTGGTCTCTTCGACGTCCGCGCTCCGGTTGATTGTGATTTCTTCGACAAATATTCCTCAGGCGAGATTTTCCCGGATGGCCTCGCTTCGGACGCCACCGTTCCCTGCGCCGCCTTTTTCTCTTTCTTTTTTGCCGCTATTCCCTGCGCTGCGCCTGCCTGATCCGCATTCTTTCCACCGCCCCGTTTCGGCTGCGTCGCCTTGACAGATGGAAAATTATTCTGCAGTGGGTACGGGTGGTCCGTCACCTCGATCAACTTCTTGCCGATCAGCTTTTCAATGTCCGCGAGCTGTGCTTTTTCGTCGAAATCGCAGAAGGAGATGGCGATTCCCTCCAGCCCGGCCCGGCCTGTGCGCCCAATGCGGTGCACATAGGTCTCCGGCACATCCGGCAGATCATAGTTGACCACGCAGGCCAGCTCGTCGATATCGATGCCTCTGGCCGCTATATCCGTCGCGACCAATACCCGCAGCTTTTTATCCTTAAAATCGTTCAGCGCCCTCTGCCTGGCGCCCTGGGATTTGTCTCCGTGGATCGCCTGGGCGACCACATTGCTCTTCGACAGCTGCCGGACCACCCGGTCTGCCCCGTGCTTCGTGCGCGTAAATACCAGCGTCGAGTCGGGATTTTTTGTCTTCAAAATATGAAGCAGCAGATCCTTTTTATTCCCCTTGTCCACAAAATACAGATACTGCTCGATGGCCTCCACCGTGGTGGCCGCCGGGGTGATCTCGATTTTCTCCGGGTTTTTCAGGATTTTCGCCGCCAGCTTGGCGATGTCCGGGGGCATCGTGGCCGAGAAAAACAGCGTCTGCTTCTTCTCCGGCGTCCGGGCGATAATTTTCTTGACGTCGTGGATAAATCCCATATCCAGCATGCGGTCCGCCTCGTCCAGCACCAGAATCCTGATCTTCTCGATATTCACAATCTTCTGGTCCATCAGATCCAAAAGCCTTCCCGGCGTCGCCACCAGGATATCCACGCCCCGCTTTAAATTCTCCTCCTGCGGTTTCTGGGAAACGCCCCCGTACACCACGCATGTTTTCAGGCTGGTGAACTGGCCGTAGGTATTAAAGCTGTCATAAATCTGAATGGCCAGCTCCCTGGTGGGCGTCACCACCAACGCCTTTATGGTCCGTTTTTCCCAGCGGGGCGTCTCCTCCCCGCTGAGCATTTGCAGCGTGGGAATCGCAAATGCAGCCGTCTTGCCCGTGCCCGTCTGGGCGCAGCCCAGCAGATCCCGTCCGCTGAGCACAACGGGAATCGCCTCCTCTTGAATGGGGGTGGGGATTTTATAGTTTTCATTTTTTAATGCCCTGAGAATTTCAGGCATAATATTTAAGTCTTTAAATTGCATTTAGTCTCCTGTGAGGTTTCATTTTATGCGGAAACCATTTCCCGCCATTTTTACCCGATAATCTCCTGAACGCGCCCGACAATTCCGCTCTCCAGCCTTACCTTGATGCCGCGCGGATGATTGGGAGAATTTGTCAACATTCGGGCCACCACGCCCTGCGTCAATTTCCCGGTTCCCTGGTCCTGCTTCTGGACAACATTTACCACTGCCCCGATTTTAATGTTGCTTCTGACTGTGTGATCCATAAACTTCCTTTCCCGCTTTAAAACCGGCAGTTATTTCTCCGCATAGCGGAGGATCATAACATGCGTCCCTTCTTTCTGCGACACTTCGTAATCCTTCAGAATACTGAAGCTTGTCCTAAACGTCAGCTTTGCCACATCCTCATGATTATGCGTATACAAAATCAACACAGCGCCGTCGTTCAGCAGCTCTGGGAGTTTCTGGAAAAACCGCTCATAAATGCCGCGGACATCGTCGTCCGTCAACCGCCCCATCTTAAAGGGCATGTCCGAAATCACTTCGTCGAACCGGTAGTCGTGGGTGAACTCAAAGAAATCCCGGTTCACAAAGTGAATCACCTGCTTTGCCGCCTCGGCATTTTCCCGCGCCTTCAGAACCGCCTCTTCCAGAATATCGATCCCATAGGAGGTATTCGCCCGGACCGCCTTGTGGCGCTCAATGAGCATGGTGCCCACTCCGCAAAACGGATCGAGAACCTGCGCGTCCTCTTTCATATATTCCCTGGCAAGCGCTGCGGTCAAAGCAGCGTTCACTGGCCGGATGCTGGTGGGAATCACGTCCCGCCGGTAGGTAAACCGCATGTCCTTCAGCGTAAACAGCTTGATCATGATATTGCATTTTCCAAGCTTATTCTCAATCAGCCGCAGCTCAAATTCATAATTTTCTGTTGTATTGACCAGTTTCCGGTCAGATAATGCCTCGATCCTGGCGGATACCTTCTTCAGGAAGACGCTCTTCTGGCCCAGATCCATTTTGCTCTTTAACTCCAGACGGAAATAGTAGGGTGCTTTGCCCTCGTGGCTTTTCGCCAGAAATGCCAGCAGCGGGGAATCCGCAATGGTCTTTGCGATCTGCTCCGGCTCCATTTCACTGCTTTCCATTCCACGGACCACAAAAAGCAGCTCCTGATAGGTGCGGATTTCCCGGATCCAGTTGAGATTCGCAACCCTCGCCATCACACCGGCCCCCAGCAGCTTCGTTTTAGCGCTTGGTTCCAGCGCCGTCAGCTCATCGCGGGTCAGCTCCCGGAAATTCCGGTTGGTGATCAAAAAGACATCGTACGCCTCGTTCCACCCGGTAAACCGATGAGCGGAGACCCCTTCTATATGAAGAATCAGGAAGGACAGCTTACGCAGCTCTTCCATCACATGTTTCTGATTTTCTTCCGTTACCGTTTCATCCTTCAGCTCAGCCAGACGCGCCTTCAGGGCATCCAGATATTCCCTGTAGTCAAAATTTTCCATTGCCGACAGGTAGGAGCTTTTGACAAACCGCTGATCCTCCTCCTGATAGGCCTTCCACAGCTGCGCCAAAAACGGCGGATTCCTCAAATCCCCCATGAGCAGCGCTGCATTTTTCCTGGTCTTTGCGTCCTCTGACTGCAACAGCCCGATCAGGACGTCCTCTTTTCCCTCCACCAGGGCCGAAAGCTTCCTCCGCTCTCCATTGTCCTTGATCACCTGTCTGATTTTACTGAGATTTTGTCTCTCTTCCTGTCCATTTTGGACCTGCTCCCATAATTCTTTTACCATAATCTCCATTCTGCGCGCCTTTAAACGCGGTGCAACTATTTTGTCTCGATGTTCACGCGCCACGCGGGCGCACTTATGGATTATATCACAGTTGAGGGGGAAGAGGTAGATTTTTTAGTGGGAACTTTGAAGTTTCCCGGAAACCGGCGCATTTCCCCGTCATTCATGCAGATATACCTTAATATCAAGTTTCAGCCAGCTGCCCCTCATCTCCTTCGCCGCAATCCTGCCAAAGAGCAGCTTTCCCGCGTCCATCAGGCTCGCAAATATGACATTGTCGGCCTTTGGCACGTAACCGATTTTAACGCCGTCCATATTTTTAATCATGATGGCCTGTTTATCATAAGGATTGTCGGGTTCCCTGAAAAAATCAAGCTTATCATCCACATTCAAATGCGGTTCCAGCTCCTCAATCCCCTCCACATGGCTGGTCCCTGCCACATGGGTGTCGAACAAAAATATTTCCCGCTCAAAGGGCCTGGGGACAGCCAGATTCCCGCCTTTGCCGTGCAAAAGGCCGATCAGACCGCCACCGCCCGCATTTATCAGCTCTCCCACTCAATCACCTCAGCATCTCTTTTATTTTTGCCTGATACATGGATATCATCGCCTGATACTCCCTGATCAGCTCATTCAGTTCCTCCCTGCGCGCCGCAATTTTCTCCGGGCTTTGAAGCAGCTCTTTGACCGTAAATGGAAACTGTGACTTGATCTGCGCAATCTCCTCCTGAAGCGCGTTCAGAAGCTTTCTCAAGCGCTCCTTTTCATGGGCCAGCCGGACCATGGTCGTCTCACTGCAATCCAGCTCCCCGGGGTCTGACAGCATCTCACTGATCACCTGCAGCGTCTGCAGGTCGCCGTTCTCATAAGCAGTGACCGCATGATAAAATAACTCCTTCTGGGCCTCCGTCAAATCCGGGTTTAAATCGGGATGAAGAATTTTTACGATCCTGCGGTACAATTTCTTCAATTCCCTGGTTTCTTCCTGGGATAAAACCGGCAGCCTGCTCCGCTCTATGGCAGCGTTCATCTCGTCAATTTTCGCATTTAACGCTTTCTGGTACTCGATGAACTCCTGATCCAGAATCCGGTCTATTTCCGGCAACACAATCTTTTCCTGCCGGTTCTTCCTGGCCTGTATCAGCTCGATCTTCCGCTTGAGGCGCAGTACCGTGCACTGGGCCTCATACGCCCTGTACTCGATCGCTCCAAGCTCCAGCATATACCGCATTTCGAGATTTTTGGCCTCCACATACACAAGGGAGTCCCGTTCCAGCATCAGCATGGAGAGTTCTGTCCGGAGCTTTTCGACCTCGTTTTTTAGCTGTTCAAAATCGGAAAATAGTATGAATGTTCCTTGGGATTGGGGTGTCAATTTTTGTGCTCCTTTTTATCAGAGGGGGATTATATGGGTTTCTGCGGGCATTGCAAAATTTCTATTCTCTGCATTTCCTTGATCATTTCATTCACCTGCCGGTAAATGTAGTTCCATCCCTGAATCGCCCCGCAGTGATCGCATAAGTTCATGGGATAGGATCTGCCCTGGGTCTTGCTGTATCTGGATTTGATTTTATCAGGAAATTTCTTCATCAGAATGTGATCCAGACGTTCGTCATCCCCTACCACCTTCAGGCCGTAATACTCAATACTGGAGTCCTGAAGATGGGCCTCTATGTCCTGATTTTCCAATAGCCGCTCTTTGTTCCACGGAAAAACAACGTCCTGGTCCGTGCCGTCGTTGAAGACAATGTATGTAAGGACAGAGGTGGGTTTCAAGCATTTATAGCATTGTTTGTATAATTTGTAGACGATGAACGGGGGATTGTTTTCTGCCGCGGCAGGTGGGGTCAGGATTTCGATATTGTCTTTGTTGTAAGCGTACTCTTTTCCATTTTCTGTAAACTTTACATACACCTTTTCCCCCCGGACTTCCAGGGAGTGGACGGTTTTGACTTCATTGGTGCGTTTATTTCGGAATTTCATTGGTTCCTACACCTCCATTGCGTCTCTTAGAAGCTGTTTCGGTTGATATCCAATGTGAGGGGCCTGCTATAGCTCATTGTCAACCGCATTTTCCAGCGCAATCTCCAAAAGCTCCGCAGCCACCTGCGCAGACTGGATCCTCATCAGATTATCCCATGCATCCACCTTCCCCAGAAGGTTCATACCGCCGTGCCAAACCAGTTCATCATCTATGACTGCAAAATGCTCTGTAACTTCATCTCTTACCACAACGTGAATGCCGTTCTGCTGCATTTCCAGCACCAGTCCCTGGCAGAACTCCGGGCTGCCATAGGAAATAGACTGCGGATTTACCGTTATGACCGTCACCTTACATCCCGCTTCCTGCCTTGCTTTCACAAGGCCGGTAAAGCGTTCCACCTTTTCCCAGGTCAATTCAGGACTTGAAACAATGATCCGCTTCTCCGCCTCTATGATATCACGTTCGAACACATCCATATAGCTCTCACTGTCATAAATCGCATTTACCGTCTGTTTGGATCCATTTCCATTGGCACTCAAATGAAATCCTGTGCGCTTATATGTTTTCAACCGTTTTCCATACATTCTGTCAAAGACTCTGATATGAGAATCAATATAGTCATAGACAATGACTTCTGTCTTTCCCTCATAATCCCGGTTCAATCTCCCGATATACTGCTCCAGCCTGCCCTCAAAAGAAACCGGCGCGGCAAGCATCAATGTATCCAGCCGCGGAAAATCAAAGCCTTCCCCTATCTTTTGGCCGGTTGCCACCAAAATAAGGCTCTGATCCCTCGGAACCGCCTTCAAGCGCTGCCTCACGGCAAAATTCTCCTTGTCGCTGTTGTCCCCATAGAGAATCAACACCTGGTCCGCGTCCATTTGCAAATGATCATACAGATATTTTGCCTGCTCTTTGAACCTTGTCAGAATAACAGGCGTTCTTCCCTCTTTTACGCAGGCTCTGGTATCTTCCAGGATCATATCATTTCTGACAGAACTGCTGCTGATCAATGAATAGGCCCCATTAATATCATTCTTACTTTCGCGGGTATCGATCACTCTTGTATATCTGGGGTACACATAATGACCGATTCCCTGCTCTATGGCGCGCTCCTTCGCCGTAAAGCTGTGCCGAATAGGGCCTATCAGCATATAAATGATTTTTTCCAGATTATCGCCCCGTTTCGGTGTGGCCGAGACCCCGTAAACATACCTGGCATTGATTTTTTGCATCACTTCCACAGAGGTGCTTGAACCGCAATGATGGCACTCGTCCATCAAAACCATGCCGTAAGAATTAATCAACTCGTTAAAATTGCCCTTGCCGTACATGGACCCAACCATCGCCACATCTATGATTTCGGTCAACGTGTTTTTGTTTCCATGTAAAATTCCGATTGCGCTGTCTCTGCGTTTTTCTCTCCCGCTTTTTGTTTTATAAACCGGAGGGTCCTCGTCTATTTTCAAAAAATGGTTCAGTTCTTCCACCCACTGTTCCAGCAAATCCTTGCTCTGCAGCAATATAAGCGTGTTGACCTTACGCTCCGAAATCAGATAACTGCACACAACGGTTTTGCCAAACGCAGTTGCCGCGCTGAGCACACCATGATCGTGAGCAAGCAGTCTTTGCGCTGCCAAATCCTGCTGTATCCTGAGGTCTCCGAGAAATGAAACTCTTATGGGCCGTCCTTTTTCTCTGTGATCCTCAATCTCATAATCAATTCCCGCCTCCCTGCAGGCTGTAATCAGATTATCATAAAGTCCTCTCGGAATACGGATATATCCATCCACATCCTTCCCCATATAGACGGAGCTGAAATGATAGTAATTGGAATATCCAAGCCTTTTATTTTTATAAAATACAGGGTTGTCGAACGCAGCCATGCTTCTGATCTGATTTTGCAGACGTGGCATCAGATTAAGTGCGTCGATATATATACCATCTCCCAGTACAATGTGCATTTTTCCCACGACATCGGATTTTGTAAAACCCGCTTTTTTCTTCCAGGGCTTGGGCCTATCCTGTGGCGCAGCCGCCGCTGCCATATCTCCGGGTTCAGCAAGCTCACGCTGCCATTTTCCTATAAGATTTTCGATCTCTTCGATTGAAAGCTTTTTCGTATGGTTCAAAAGAATATCCCATTGATCAGGATATGCATTCCAATTTTTATCTACAAATGCACTGTTGCCGCATTTTAATGCCCTTCCCTGCAGCGGCAGCGCGATCAAATTGCCAATACTGCTCGCCACATCCTGAGATGGGTACATGCGGTCATAATAATGAAATGATTTCAGATTAATAGAATGCGACCCCTTATCCAACAACAGAAATCCAAAATTTCTTGCCATTGCAGCAGACAAGGGCTTCTTAAAAAATATCCAGACATGGGCGCCTCTGCCTGACCGCGACCGCTCTACCAGAGGCGTGATACCGTTGCTCTCGCAGATTAGTCTCAGCGCATCCACCTCGTCATGCCAGTCCTCCGTAATGTTGGCAAAATCAGTCTGTTCCGCGCCTTTTTCATGATAGTCGAAATCAAACACAATCAATCTGCAGGTCCCATCCGGAAATAATGGATATACCCCCAGTACGTCAGAGCCGTCCTCTTTGTAGCCGACCAGGTGGCTTATGATCTTTTCCGGCGTCAGTTTGGTCCACTCCGTATGATCACACGCCTCGCAATTCAGCCTCTCCCCCCGCTGATTCGGACAGATCCGGTCATTCCACCGGTTGTTGCACTGAGGGAAATATCCACCCTTTGCGCCTCTTTTGGCATACACATCCGTTCTGCCCCAGAACATGGAAAAAAATTGATTTGCCAGATCTCTCGTGATATATTTGTCTAAAATACGGCCGCCTTGGTCGGGGTCATACTCCTGTATGTTTTCAATTTTGGTATCGAAAATATTGGATGGTTCGTAGGGGATGTTGGACTGTTCCAGCAATTCTTTTAAACGTTTATTCTCAGTTTGGAGGGTTCTTACCAGGTTACGGAGGGAGTCCAGGTTGTGTGCTTTAATATTCATCTGATATGCTCCATATACAATCCATCACTCGGTTAATATATATGCTGCTTATTAACTCCTCTATTTTCATTTCAAATCGCAATTCTGCATCATTATTACTGACTCGACATGTGTTGAAATAATACCATGAATGTCAATGGTATAACCGAAAATATCATAAAATTCCACCGTATGAGGGAAAGTATCTACAAATCTTCATTATCTAAATAATAGTCATAAAGGCACCCGCCATTTTGGCCGATGCCTTTCGATATATAGCTTTCTTATGCCCACTCGTATCTAGGTCTGGCACTCCAAGGGATAATCTGTTCCTTCATGAGTCGGCCTTGAACAATATAATCTTTGACATTCTGTGAAGCCGCAAAGTTCTCTAATTCGCTCGTCTTTTTATAACCTTTAGCATTCACAAATGCCTTATACTCCTCTGAGTTAATCAGGAACTCTCCGGCCATGCTGTCAGCTTTTGCCTCCATATCTCCAGATACTGAATCAAAATCAATAAACTCATGTTTTGTATCCCCATTAAGAATATGTGCTATTTCGTGAAACAGAGTAAACCAGAAAATGTCGGCAAATTTCTGTCGTAACGTCATACAAAGAATCAATGCGCCTTCTTCAGTTCTCTTAATAAAACCTTGTACAGGGGCACCTGTAAAATTGGGGACGATTCTGAACGCAATACCACAATCAGAAAATATTTCTGATAATCTTTTTTGAATCTGATTCGCTCGCATAAACATTACCTTTTTAATTTCCGGGATACTTAATCGAAGCTTATCAATATCAACCTCATCTGCTATTTCTATTTTTTTTGTTAACAATTCGCACATTCTTTGCCAAGCAAAGAGAACATACGGATCAACGCTTGCATTTTTACTTTGAGCGCGATATGCCGCAGCATATGATATCTTTGGAATATCAAGCAAATTACTCATACCCAATATCATCCTATAATCGAGTATCATTGCCGCAGGATTTGCTCCTTCATCAAGCCAACCTAAGGAAGTCCACACTCCTGATACTTCCTTCAGGTTTTTGAGAACGTTTAGTTCTTCTTCTGTAATATTGTTTAATTCCTCAAACTCAAGAAGTTCGCGATCATAATTTGCCTGAAGATTCATCCAAAACGATGTTTCGATGCCCAAAGCATATTCTAGCTTCCTGGCAAATGCAGATGAAATATTTTTTTTGCCATGAATAACAGTGCTAATGTGTTTTTCAGTCATTCCTGTTCTGACAGCCAGCTCCCTCTGCGTCATATCCCTGTCTTCAATTACTTCCGCTAATGTCTCTCCCGGATGAATAATATAATCACGGGATAATCCAACTAAATTTTTTTCCTTTACCATGATAATCAATCACCCCTTCGATAATTAGTGTGTCACAACTTTTCAAACTTTCTGCGCGTAAATCCTCTGCCTTGGGTTTTACAATTAAACGGTAGTTTGCAGATACTCTTAATGAATATGAACCTTTACGATCACCTTCCAGGGATTCCATCTTTCCTATTCCAGATTGCTGAAGGGCTGAAAACGAAGAAAATGCCACGATTTGATTATATCGTTTTTTAACAGCTTTTGTTAATTCCGCACCAATCTCTTTCATCAAATTTTTAGAATTACGAACATCATTCAAATCGTCAAACAGCTCTTTGACTCCAGCATCTTCATATTCGATATACAGAACAGGATCACCTCCCTGTTTAAATCTTACCTTTTAGGTAAGTTTATTATAACATATTTGAGATGAATGTCAATGGTTTTTCAACCTTTGCTCAGGGTTGTTACATGAAGCCCAGTTATATATTTTTTAATTCAACCACAGCAGCCCTTTGTATTTTTTGCTCTTTTAAAAACTTTTCTGTGCAAAAAAGCGCAGAATTACCCCTTGAGATATTTACACTTTTTAAAAATTTTAATATGCATGGTCATCACAAAATCCATCCATTGCCTCCGGCATTATCTCCCCACAGTCTTCTGACAGCATGGCCAGCCTCAGGATATAGTAAGCAAACTTCCGGAACAGTGCGAGGCTTATCTCGGATATCTTTGCTGGTGACCTGTCTTCGCGTAATGTGTCAGCCAGCACATGGTACAGACTTTCAACCGCCCAGTGGCTTCTTTTGAGTTTCCCCACTTCATCGGCCGATAATTTCTGATATGATCCCCTTCACCTGTATGTCACTGCTTTCACTATCCCCTATTGTTGGGATTAGCTGCCTTCGTGAGCCCTCTTTCAGGAAAGTTTCCAAATCCGGGGGGATGTCCCTGCCTTTCGCATCTCTTTCTACCAGTATCCGGATCCGCTCCACCTGCCCGACCGTCTTTATAAAAGGCCATTCCTCCTGTGTCTTTGTCAGGAGGCTGGGGGTACTGCATACTTTGTACCAACGCCTTTCATAGCGATTCCTGTTTTTTTCACGCAGTACACCTCTTCATATCCTTCCATCATCTCCGGTTGCCTTGACTTAAAATCTTCGTTTTCCTTCATTTTTTTGTAATCCTCTGACATCTCCTCAAAATATTTTACAACTTCCCCATAGCTCTGGGGCTAGTTCCCCTTTATCTGTAGAAGGAAACTCCCTCCCTGTTTTCAAGGTTCATCACACCAAATGGTGAGGGAGGTTTGAGTAAATCACTTTAAGGTATACTAGAGAAGTTGGAGTTCGGTATGATTTTCATACCTTTGGTATGTACAAGCACATACACTCTGTCCTTTAGATGATCATGATCCCGTAATTATTCAATTTTATTCGAATCAGCAGTCTTGTATGGAAGAATACCACACTGCCATAAAACCATTCCATCTGGCTACCAATAATTTTCACGGCTACATCTCCCCCTCTATTTCCCCCAACACTTGCCAATCCGCCGGCAACCAAGACACGCTATAAAGTTCATCGCGCCCTAGCCACCTTGCCGCCTCATGTTCCAATAATTCAAGCTGCCCGCTAACAACACTGCACCAATAACAGCTCATTCTCAAATGAAATGTCGGATAGTCATACTCGATTGTACCAATCATATCGTGAACTTTTATCTCTGTATTTAATTCTTCCTGTATTTCACGTATCAACGCTGCCTCAGGTTCTTCCCCCGGCTCTACCTTACCGCCGGGGAATTCCCAACCACCTTTAAATTCCCCATATCCACGTTGTGTCGCAAAAATTTTATCCTTATGTTTGATTACCGCAGCCACTACATTTATTGTATTCATCGCGTCCCTTCCCTACTTAAGGTGTCTTTATTTCCCTTTCATATGCCAGCAAGCGCTTTAATCTCTTAACATTCTGCTTAGCCACCTCTTCAAGCGTAATTTTAGTGATATCGTCATCCAACACATGTGCTTTTGTGTGGCAATTCGGACAGACCACAACCACATTATCGATGGTGTCGCTTCCTCCCCGCGCAAGCCATGTGACATGATGCTCTTCCAAATATGGCTCCCCATTCTTGTCTATAAAAGGTGCTGTCTCACCACAATATTGGCATTTCCCTTCTGCAATCCGTTTTACCAGCTCCTTTAGGTATGGATTCCTGTCATACACCTTAGTCTCTACAGTCCTCGGTTTTCTACTTTCACATTTTACCGTCTTAACTCTTTTATATAATTCTGTGTTAGAAAGTGTTACCGCCTCTTTCTCCATAACCTCTATCGCCCATTCCTCTATATCCAAAACAGGCTTTACCGGGAATATCCATACACTTCTCATCTCCCCGTCAAACGTTTCTTGAGCCGCTTGATATGGTTGGGCTGCAAGCTTAACAATTCCTTTGTACGTATATACAGACTTTTCTAATACCTCAAATAAATGCACGTTTACACCATTTGTATCCGAATGATAAAGGGTTCCATTTTGATTCCCCTCTAAAACCTGATCTCCATTTTTTCCCATCCCTGTGTAATGCAAAATCCCATCTTTCCACTCATCGTGGTAAAAATTCTTCGTGTGATCAGAAATAATGACCAATGTACCTGTCTTTTTCGACCTCCGCATACCTCCCATGTTTCCACATTTAAAAAGTTGACATAACTCATTATTCGTTAGATGATCCCCTATATTGATCCCAGGATTAAAATCCATTTTACCTCCAAACTCGTTTTACTTTTAACGTGAACTATACCATTGTCTCCACACGCTGAATCTCCTTCAAAAGGACGTTCCACAGATCAGCAGTAATGCGCTCCTGATACACCTTTTTTCCATGTAAGGCCATTAATTTAGCTAACTCACTATTCTTTTGTGCCAAAATCTCCCGATCTTTTTCCGACATCTCCCGACATTTTCCATTCAGCCCGGAAAGATACGTTTTCGCATCCATTTTAAACGGATATACATATTGGGGAAAATATTCGTTTAACTTTTCCAGCATCTCAATCCCGGCGCGGTCAAAATCACCCGAAAAATAAACACGGCATTTTGGATTTCTCTCGATACACTTCCTTACATACTCCAACACTGCTGTTCGCAAACAACCCGACGTACAGATAATAGTCGGGAACTTATCTCTTATTAATTCTGTTGAAACCCCATGGCCACTCACATAATCCCTTAAACAGTCAGCCAAATATAGAAATACCGAAGGGTTTTCGATCAGAAACAGATCGGACTTGATTTCGATTTCGTCCATCGCCTCCACATTGCTCAGATTTACAGTCTCTTCTTTCATAAATTCATATAGATCCAGCGTAAACTTATGAAAAATCGAACTGATCGTATCGTCGCGAAAATCATACAAACGATAAATCATCCGTTTCCGCATAAAAGCCGGAACATGTTCCAAAGGGTCCGCCGCTCCAGTTACACGATATTTTTGTGTATAATTATCTTGCAGAGCTCGGAAAAATAGCCTGCCTGCCAATGCTTTTTTTTCATCTAATGCGTGATCACCATAAACGAAAGTCGCCAGCACAGCGAGAGAGATTTTATCCGATCTTTTTCCCTCTACCAATTCCAGTCTCTCCCGATCCATAAACAGGTACCAGAGCGCAGCCAAGCAAGTTTTAAGTGACGTCAACGCAGCGTCAAATTCTTTCATCCCCGCCTGCAAAATCCGATACCCTGAACCGGGTTCCTTTTTCCAGAGACGATATAGCCAATCATAAGTCAAATCACAGAACGCTTTGTCCACTATATTGATATTCTCTTCATCCTGAAGCTTCTCAACTACATTGGTAAACAGCGATTCCCACTCTGTATCCGCCTTCTCAATACATTCCTTTTTTGTCAGCAATGGTTCATGGTACAACAATTTATACAAGGATGGAACGGTCAGCATAAAACGTTTCCCCAGTTCCTCCTCTATTGCGCTCATTTCCATGGTCAGCTGATCGCCTTCCCCCAAAAGGCCTCTGACCCGCGGTCCAAAATATGCCTGCAACCGCTGGGCCTCGACCTGACTGGAGATCAGTAGTTTGATTTTTCCCCTACCGCTGCCGTAACTTCTGTACTTATTAAAGGCAGCGTTTAGCATACGCTTCAAACTTGGATCGCTGTAGTATTCCTCTGCCGTTATGTTCCTCTTATGCTCCATATCTGCTACTAATTCTCCACATATAATTTTTGCCTACCATTCCACCGATAGTGAAGTAGGGTTATGACATCAATATCTTTCGGCCGGTGGATTTCATAAATGGCCAGACTAGGAACCGTATCATAACATCCCCACAGAACCTGTGATGTCATAATGTAGTCAAAATCCATATCGGTCAAAAGTTCAAACATATCGCGCATATTAGAGTCATCCACTCCAGCAAATGCTTCATCCAGCGCCAGAATCTTGGGGGCATCGGCCTCAGCCTTACTGTACCGAGAATTTGCAGCCGCAAACAGTGGTATATACATCGCCATTGCCTTCTCCCCGCCACTCAGCACATTAAATCTGCTGTTGGTCAGTTCGCGGTAATTCGACTGGTCTCCCTTGCGAAAATCCAATCGGAACGTGAACCAGGTCCGGTAGTCCAGCATTTCATTGATATACTTACGCAGAGAGCCCCGGTCCTCTTTTGCCGACTCCTTTGCCAATAGAATCCGCTTTCTAAAATGTTCAATCATTCGGTTGATTTCGCTTTCATCCAGCCGTTCCGTATCGCTCAGGAGCAGCTTGACAAGGGTGTCCGTGTCCAATTCCGACTCGCTCTGCGGTGGCAGCGGAACCCATTTCAGGGACAATCTCAGGCCGCTGGAAGTGTTTCTCTGTTTCATCAGCCGATCCATCTTATCGATCCAATCAAACGCCTGATGTATTTTTAACTGAATCGACTTTCCTACGCTGCCGATAATAATCTCTGAATACAGTTTTTTGTCCTGCTCTGTTAGAAGAAGTCTTTGTTCCGCTTCCCTGTCCCGCAGTTCTTTTAACAACTCCCTGGGTGTCATGGGATTCATCCGATCCCGATTGGAACGGATTATGATTCGTCCAGTCTCCAGAGATTCCCGCTCCAATGCATACTCGCGCAGATTCACATTTACTTTGCTGAATTCTGCGACCAGGTCGCTTATCACGGTCTCCTTTATCAGGCTCCCACAGGCCTCTTTAAACGCCTTCACAAGCTGCTCTGCCAGACGCACAATATCCCGATGTTCCGTCAGATTATACGTATCTGCATGTTCAACAGACACCAAGCCCAGCTTCATCTCTGTCTGCCAATTTGAGGCAGAAACCTTCAGATTCTCAGATGCTTCCTCTAAGCGTTCTTGTTTTGTGTGCAACTGATCTTCCAGGTTGCCTTGCAATTTGTTATTCTGTTCCAATTCATCACGTTGTTTTGATACCTCATTGCTCAAATCCTTTTTCGTTTGCTTACACTGATCAATTTTATCGAAAATATCTCTGAGTCCTTTGGCCTCAATCAGCTCTTCAAGCTGGCTTATCTGGCTTTCCATCAACATTTGTGCTTTCAGGACTCCGCTCAGCTCGAATTGATCATCACTGATTTGTTCATTGGTCTCGTCGATGTACCCCTGATAGTTGTCACAATCATTTTGCAGGCTTCTGAAATGCACAAACTCTGTTTTCAGCTGTGACAGACTGGTCCTGTAATCACTGACACAATTCAGCGCCTCCCTGAGTACGCTCAGGGTTTTAAGCCTTGTCCAGGCAGAGGTTATTTCGGTCAGTTCAACTTTTCGTTCCTTCCAGACAGCCTCCTTCTTATGGAAAATGCGCTCCGCTTCTTTTTCCTGGTTAACCGCCGCCCGGAAAAGATGCGCCTTACTTGTCAGATCGTCCAGACATAATTGAATTTCCCTATCATCCGGGAAACACTCTTTCTCCGCTGTCAAAATAGCCTGCTTTTCGTGCTCCCGGCGTACGTCCTCCCGGATCATACTCTGTTGATTTTCCAACTCCAGCACCTGTTGCTCCAGCTGGTCAATCATTCGCCTCTTTGCTTTTTGACGGTTCTCAACACCAATATATTCCGCCTGCTCTTTCGCAGAATTCTGCCCCGCCAGAGCCCCCAGCCGGAATCCCGTTTTTCCAATGAGATTAAATGCCGCCAGCCTCATATCCCCCTGTGAGCAATCCGTTTCCCCACTCCAGATGAAGCTGGACAACACAAGCGCAATATCATCTTTTGTCAAACCACTCGCCTCAGAGGGGCACGGCTCCAACACGTCAAGTAAGGTATCCGCTCCAGGGTTTTCGCAGGGTTCAATCCAGATCTCCTCATCTTTTTCATGAGCAAAATAACCCATTCTTCCCCCCGGCAAAATCCAGGCATCTAATAACCCCGCCTGCTCCAGGGTAGTCTCGATCTGTGCCTTTTCCATTTCCGATAAATCGGCGGAAAAGTCACAAACTGTATAAAGAGGCGCGCCCATCCGCTCCGCTCTCTCCCCACGGCACTTAGTTCTCAGGGGTGAACGCACCGGCTCAGGTTCTTTATGGATTCTCCACGAATCCAACTCCGCCTGCAAAAGCTCTCGCTTTTCTTCAAATTCTCTGAATCGCTGTTCTAAAATAAGTACCTGGTTTGTCATCCGTTGATGTTGATCAAGAAACAGGTCGTTCACCGTAGATTTTACAGACTCATAATTGCGGTTATCCTGATTCAGTTCCGATAGCGCCGTTAAAATATGGCCCACCGCCTCATTACTCACTTCCAGTTGTGAAAGATCCTGACGCCAACTAATGATGCGCTCCTTCAACTGCGTTTTTCCGGCGCCAAATTTTTCCTCCGCAAGCAAATATTCTTCTTCCGCAAGGCTTCTCTTTCTATAGCACTCTCCCCACCGTTCCTTTTCCTTTGCCATATCCAAACTGGCTTCCCGTTCTCCTTCGGCAGCCTGGACTGCGGCCTTTAATTTTCCCTGATGTGCCAGCAAGTCTTGATTCCAATGGTCCGCACAGCGTACATAGTCATCTCCCCCCTGCTGCCATTGCCGGTGGTATATGTCGTGCTCATAAAACTCCATGATTCTCGCATAGCTTTCCAGCTCCTCCAATAAGCTATTCTGCTTGCAGAACAATTCGTCTCTCAGCGTTTTCTTTTCCGCTATTTCCTTTTGCCATGCCTGAACCCGTTTTTCATTGTCAGCCATCCGTTTGCTGACCGCCGCATACTGTTCCTTCAATTTCTTATAATCCGTATGTAAACGTTCCAGTTCCCTGGGCTTTTCCAATCCCTCACTTTGCAGGAGATAGTCTAATTCCGACTGTATTTTCTCGATTTCAAGTTCTGCCTTCGTGATTCGGGTCTTTAATGCGATACCACAATCAATCGCACTGTCCAAATTTCGCCTGCATTCGTCTAGCTCTTTCTTGCGGTCATTAAAAGTGCGATTCTGTACTTTCAGTTCCAGAGACGCTTGATACAGCAAAACCTTATTGTAGTGATTGTATTGCTTCTCCAGACCTTCAAGTTCCTGAATCTGAATCTGCAATTCCTCCAGCCGCTCGGAAATCTGATCCATATCCTCCAGAACATCCGACAGATCCCCCAATTCGTCGTCCGTAAGCGCTGGAAGCGAATTGGTCAGTATACTGTATATCGAGGATGGACGGAACTCTTTCGAAAGCTTTGGGCTCCTGATCTCCAAAAGAAGCTTCAGCAAATCTTTGTATGAATCATTATGATCCTTAAACCCAAATATACTTTTTTTCACGAGATCACGGTACGCCGCCTGCTCCTGAACCACAACTCCGCCGGCCCCTATGGCTTCCGTCAATGCCTTTCTGGTCAGCGGAACCTTTTTCTTCGTCTCCAGCCAATTCGGATAATCATACAAATAGAAATCCCGATTGATTCGTCTACCATCTTCCAACAGAAATCCCCAGAAAATCATCTGCGCTGCCCCTCTTCTGGCCCGTAGGGCAATTCCAATGGTTTTATAGCTCTGTTTTTCCTCATGATAAAACTCAATCCAGAGATAACCAGTTCGATCCATATGGCCGGTCTCATTATCGCCTAAAAGATAATATTCCATGCGGCGATCTCTGGACCCGAAGGAATCCAGGCGCTCCGGGCGCTTATCACCATCCAACACCAGCGGGATGAAGCTTTGCATCGTCACAGATTTCCCCGATCCGTTTGCCCCTCGAAACAGCAATCTCCCCTGTTCCAGTTCAAAAACCTCTTCGTCATAAAGCCAGAAATTCAGTATGCCCATGCGATTCATTCGCCATCGTTTCATCATGCTACTCCTCTATCTCCACTTCTCCATATTGGGTATGATACCTTCCTCCAACTGGATACAGTTCAAAGAACATATCGTCCTGCCACCTGCCGAACTCCCACTGCTCCATATGTTCACACACCGCTTCAGCCAACTGTGACGATTTCATTCCTCGGTATTCCTTTGTCCAGCGGACTCCATATTCGCCCTGCAAATCAAGCAAAATCTGTTCAATTCTGCCTCTGGTCAGCCGGATATTACCGGACGACACTGATTCTGTTTTTATTTCACCTAACTCATACAGAGTTCTGATCTTTCCACAAAACAGCAGAACAAGATCCGATATGGCCGATAATGTGGGAAACAGCTCCATATCGCCCACCAATTCCGGGTAGAAAAACAAGAGACCTTCTCTATATTTGGTCCCGCCCCAGCCAAACATCTTATCGAGTTGTCCGATTATATTGTTCTTTTGTCCATGAAAATAAAACAAATCCTGTTCCCATAAATTCATACCCACGAACGGTTCAAGCAAATATCTGCGGTATAGTATTTGCCGTTTCTTTTTATCCGCTTCCTCCGGCAGGTCGCTCAATTCCTCCATGGACCCATAGGATGACAGTTCTCTGCGAAACGTTCTCAAAACATAACTAGCGCAGGGGGCGCATTCATACAGCACATCATGATTCTGGGCATCCGCCGCCCAATCCGCCTCCTGCCCGTCTAAGCTGCGCAGTACATTCAGACTTTTCAGCTTCTTTAAAGCCCTCGCCATGGATAACCGATGAAAATAATTTTTCCAGTCCACATCCAGGCCCTGCCCATTCATAAATTCCTTTATCTCCCTGACCATAGCAGTCAAAATAAATTGATCCCCGGCGGATTTATCTTCCAGGTACCACAGTCCGTAGGTAAAAAGCGCATAATCGATGGGTTCCTTAAATCCTTCAAAGCCCATCCAGCACTTCGCCTCAACTGGGATCTTTTCCAGTTTGATCAGCTTTCTGTTCATAATAACGGAATACCCCGGATAATTGGCAAACCAATCCCGTATTTCCAGATATTGCTCCCTGGCCCAATGATAGAGCTGCGGGTCCTGATCCCGCTCGATCCAGGGACGATTCAACAACGCATTCATACAGATCCTGCGCCGTTCTTCTATTTCGTTATGATCCTCAAAGCCGCGTCGTTCCATTCTATCAGCCATCTAAATCACCAGCCATCCCATTCAGCAAGTTCTGCCAAGTTTCCTGATTCTCTATTTCGAATACAAACGAATAATCTAACAAACTTAATGTACCATCTTCACAATCTAATGTGGCATACTGCTTCTCCTCCGGCATATAAAGCGTAACCTTGACTCCTTCAGATGTATAAAATTCCTGTCCCTCCGATGAAATGCACCTTCCAATCCAGCTCAGCAGCTGTATCCTTGCAACTGCTGATAGGCATTGGAGCTCTGAGACTTTTACATTTCCTTTTTTTGTCATTTCAATTAGGAATTCCAGTTCCTGCTTTTGATACGCAACAAGTTCGTTTCTTAATGCCTCCTTCTTTAAATGATGGTCGGCAATAGTCTCGCTCTCCCCACTTCCCTTCCCGCCGCGTTTTCGGCTTCTGCTTCGGATTACGCGCTCAATAGCAATCTCGTCCCACATAGAAATATCCTGGTTGTCGGAACCGCGATTGTCCTCCCCCTGTAAATGTCGGGTCGGAAATATTCCAAATGCATATGCCGCCAATTTATGGGCCTCATTTACATCATCCAGACGGTAGAACCATTTCCCCAGATAATCCAGATCCCGGCGCCTGCTGACAATGGATCGCTGCTTTTCCTGTATCCGCAGTGTACTCCGTACGATTTTCTTAATCGCTTCTTTCGATGCCTGCTCCAAAAGGAACATCTCACTTTGCGTCTGGTCATCTCCGCAAAACCAGCGGCATAATTGTCCCCATCTGCGCTCCAAATTTTGCAGATATTCCTCTCTTGTGACGAGCTCCTCCACCTTCGGAATCAACCATTCGCCTTCCAATACGCACCCCAAAAATCGAGTCTGCATATCCTGATTGATTAACTTCAAATTTCCTTCTATACGATAGGATCTGCGCTGCAGCGCCTGGACAAAGTCTTGAAGGTACAGTGTAATCGAATCTTTATAGATTAAAAATGAGGCTGTCATCATCAAATCTTCGGCTGCTCCGGTATGCAGGCTGGCGATATAGTCCATTGATGTCTGGTTTAATTTCTGAAATGAGTCATATAAGGAATTCCAAGCTTCCAGAGCAGCTTTGGGTTCATAATCTCCTGCATGCTCATAAATCTCCGTTATGCTATCCGCAATCTTGTCAAACAGCGTCGGCTCCAGTGAGCCCCCATAGCCCTTTACCCCTTCGAGGTGTTCAAGAAAACGCTCAAGCTCAATGGAATAAGGCGTAATCAGATACTGATATTTTTTTCTCAGGTATTCCTCAACCGTTCTGGCCCTGGATCCGTCATGCCGATAGGTCAAATTTTTCCACGAAACAAGCTGATCCAAGTCCAGTTGGCACTGCTCCAGCGTATAGTTTCTCAGAACATTCCATTCCATAACCCCTGAATAGATCTGCTCAGGGCTGAGCCAATAGCTCAAACGTTCATACTGCAAATAAAGATAACGCATAATCGCCCGATAGCGCGTGACATTATCTGCATTTATGTATCTTAATTCAGAAATATTTCCCAAAGATTTTATAGTAGGTTTTTCCTTCATACGATTCCTCTTGTTATATTATTACAAAAAATATGTTCGTCACTAATTGACATAATAACACATTTTACTACATATTCCAAACTAGCCGTTGACTTTTTGAGTTTTTTCACGATAAACTGTGATTATCAAAACGAAAGGAGCAAATGGTATCTATATGAAATCATCTGACGTCGTCCACCTGGAGAACGTATTAAAACGCATTGCGGCTGCCCCGTCTCCGTCAAACAGCAAAGCCCTTCTTCCAATCGCACAGAGTCTGAACAGTGCCCTAAATCTCTGTATCAGATACCTTGGCAAAGAACCCGCCTTAAAGCCGCCGCTTCCGCTACCCGCCTGTCCAAAATGCCTTTCTGATAGCACAATCGTACATGAAAAGGCAGCGCCTCCGCTATATTGTCCAAAATGTTTCGGAACTTTTCCCAACTCAACCAAACCGCGAGTCTGCCCAACCTGCACACCAGCAAGTACCCTTATACCGCTTGCTACCTCAAAAATCCGCTACCGATGCAAGAACTGTAATGTGACTTTCAAGGAAGGAGCAGGCATCCCCACAGATTTCAACAAGTTCATCCATTTTAGCCATCTAATCTATAACACAGACCTTTCCTATAACGATATCATCCGCAAATTAAAAATTTCCAGCGATACTTATTACCGCTGGAAGAAACGATTAGCCATTTATTTTCCGAACACACGTGCGTATTTGTATGATAAAGCGTACAAAAAGTAGGTTTATTTTATGTCAGACCTATATTTTGCATAAGAGCAGAGATTCATAGGTTTTTTAGCTTTGACTATGAAAATAAAAATTTAAATTTTTTATTGCACACTGAAAATCGAGAAATATTAATTTCGAGACCCGATCGCAATATTTCTATTCCCTCCCCACATTTCCACAAAAAATAAGATTTCCGCTTGTCAGAACATACTCCCTCATGTAGAATAATACTGCTGTATTCATTCAACCGTTCTAAATCAAGCGGAAATTACCGTTTTGACAACAATAAAGGAGTTTTCATCATGAGTATATTAAATGTCGAACATCTAAGCCACGGCTTCGGGGACCGGGCCATTTTCCAGGATGTGTCCTTCCGGCTCTTAAAGGGCGAGCACATCGGCCTTGTGGGGGCAAACGGGGAGGGCAAATCCACGTTTATGAACATTATTACCGGGAAGCTGCAGCCCGACGAGGGCAAGGTGGAGTGGTCCAAGCGGGTGCGCGTGGGCTATTTGGACCAGCATTCGGTGCTGGAGAAGGGTATGACCATCCGGGACGTATTAAAGAGCGCCTTCGCCTTCCTGTTTGAGATGGAGGAGCAGATGAACCAGATCTGCGACCGCATGGGTGAGGCGGATGAGGACGAGATGAACGCCATGATGGAGGAGCTGGGCACCATACAAGACCTGCTGATGGCCCACGACTTCTACGTGATCGACGCCAAGGTGGAGGAAGTGGCCCGGGCCCTGGGTCTGAATGAGATCGGCCTGGAAAAGGACGTGACGGATTTGAGCGGCGGGCAGCGCACCAAGGTACTGCTGGGCAAGCTGCTGTTGGAGAAGCCGGACATTCTGCTGCTGGACGAGCCCACTAACTATCTGGACGTGCAGCACATCGAATGGCTGAGGCGCTACCTTCAGGAATATGAGAACGCCTTCATCCTGATCTCCCACGACATTCCCTTCCTCAACAGTGTGATCAACCTGATCTATCACATGGAAAACCAGCGCCTGGACCGCTATGTGGGGGATTACGATAAGTTCCAGGAGGTGTACGCGGTGAAAAAATCCCAGCTGGAGGCCGCCTACAAGCGCCAGCAGCAGGAGATCGCCGAACTGGAGGATTTCGTGGCCCGCAACAAGGCCCGGGTGTCCACCCGCAACATGGCCATGTCCCGCCAGAAGAAGTTGGATAAGATGGAAGTGATCGAGCTGGCCAGGGAGAAACCCAAGCCGGAGTTCCATTTTCTCACCTCCCGGACCCCCGGAAAGCTGATCTTTGAGACAAAGGATCTGGTGATCGGCTACGACGAGCCATTGTCCCGGCCTTTAAACCTCACCATGCAGCGCGGGGAAAAGGTGGTCCTCTCCGGCGCCAACGGCATCGGCAAGACCACCCTGTTAAAGAGCATTCTGGGTCTGATCCCCTCCTTAAGCGGCAGCGTGGAGCTGGGCGATTACCTGTCCATCGGCTACTTTGAACAGGAAATGGCCCCCGGCAACACCACCACCTGCATCGAGGAAATCTGGAAGGAATTTCCCGCCTACACCCAGTACCAGGTGCGCTCCGCTCTGGCAAAATGCGGTCTGACCACGGATCACATCGAGAGCCAGGTGCGGGTGCTCAGCGGCGGCGAACAGGCCAAGGTGCGCCTGTGCAAGCTGATCAACCAGGAAACCAACGTGCTTCTCCTGGATGAGCCCACCAACCATCTGGACGTGGTGGCCAAGGAGGAATTAAAGCGCGCTTTGAAGGAATACAAGGGGAGCATCCTGCTCATCTGTCATGAGCCGGAGTTTTACAGCGGCCTGGCCACCACGGTGTGGGATTGCCGCGAATGGGCCCTGCGCCTTTCATAACCGCTTTTATCCAAATAAATTCTGATCAAAAAGCCCGAAGGCCCCGCCTGAGGGCTTTATCTCACAGGTTATCTCCCGGCCGGTGGACGGATGGAAAAAGGTCAGCTTCCTGGCGCACAGGGCCAGCGGCTGCCTGGGCCCGCGAACCACTCCCGGCCCGCCGGCTCTGTACTTCATGCAGCTCCCGGTAGTCCCGGGATCCATACGGTTCCCGCCAGCCCCATTTTCAGGGGCTTTCCCCTGGTCCTCGCCAAATCCACATTCCCCGGCTCCTGCACGTTTTCCACTGACCAGCGAATTTCCATACCGGTTATCCCCAAACAGCGGCGTTCCATGTCCGGCCATCTGGACCCGTATCTGGTGGTAGCGGCCGGTCATTAACTCTATATCCAGCAGAGACAGCTCCATTTCCGGATTTTCCGCCATCCATCTCCCCGCTTTTACCGTGCTCAAAACCCGGTAAGTAAGCTCCGCCCGCTTCGCACCGTCCACAGAGTTATCCACAATTTCAGAACCGCTATTTCCCTGATTTTTCAACAAATAATCCACATAGGCCCCCTGGTTATCCACAGGTTTTCCACAAACCACGGCGGCATAAATTTTCCGCATTTTTCCCTCTTGAATCTGAGCGCTTAAGTTTGCGGCGGATTTTTGGTTTTTGGCATAAACCATCACGCCGCGGACCGGCTTGTCCAATCTGTGGATAACTCCCACATATGGTGGATGGTTTGTGGATTTTGGGGAAGGGGTTGGTGATAACTTGTGGATATGTGTGCGAATCCGGCTCACCATATCCGGCTCAAAGCCCCGGGCGGACTGAGATTCCATTCCCGCCGGCTTTTCCACAACAATCACATCAGAATCTTCATATAATACGGTAATCATCGTTCCTCCTTCGTTTTCGGTACAAATACTCGTAACCACTCCGACGGTCTGTCTTTCTGACCGAAAACACCGGTCAGGCTGCCTCGGATGTCCATCCGACGCGAAAATTGGTTCCGGAGAGTGTTTACATGCACACTTGGCGTGCCTTGCGGCACCAATCTTCCCGTCGTCTGAACTGATATGAAAAATACTTTGATTGTAAAAGTATTTTTTCAAAAGTCTTGCATAATTTTCCCGGCTGGTGTATAGTATAAAATATAAGACAACATAGTTTCCATTACTACATATCAAAGTTATTGATATTTTCTCTCTGGTGACAGAGAATCGACATTAAGACAGGGAGGTTGATTTTTATGAAGACACACATCAAACAGGGCGTAAGCCGGATCAAGGACCCGGGCAGCGCAATCACCCATTTCATCGCCATGGTGTTAGCCATCTGCGCCACCGCTCCCCTGCTGCTGAAAGCGGCCCGCGAACCGGACCACGTGCATTTTATCTCGCTCATGATCTTTATCCTGAGTATGATCGGCCTTTACGCCGCCAGCACCATTTATCACAGCCTGGATATCTCACCCAAAGTCAACCAGCTTCTGCGCAAACTGGACCACATGATGATCTTCATCCTCATCGCCGGCACCTACACTCCGGTATGCATGATCGTGCTGGGCGACAAGACCGGCTGGATCCTGCTTGGTCTGGTCTGGGGCATTGCCATTGTGGGCATCATCATCAACGCCTGCTGGATCACCTGCCCCAAGTGGTTCTCTTCCCTGATTTACATCGCTATGGGCTGGGTATGCATCCTGGCGTTCACCAAGATCGTCAGCTCCCTGTCTCCGGCCGGCTTCGCCTGGCTTCTGGCGGGTGGCATCATCTACACCGTGGGCGGAGTCATCTATGCCCTAAAGCTCCCGTTCTTCAACTCCAAGCATAAGTATTTCGGCTCCCACGAGATCTTCCACCTGTTCGTCATGGGCGGAAGCCTGTGCCACTACGTGTTGATGTACCGGTTTGTGGCGTAAATCAATACATGCTTTATCATACCATGGGCGACTGGGGAAATCCAGGGGCATGGAGAAAATACAGATAGCGGATTGAGGAGATGTTCCGGCCGCACGTATCGGAAAGGGGCTGTCCTGAAAACATTACTCAGTAATAGCCCCCAACAAGCGTTATTAATAAGCTCGCCCAAGGGCGGGCTGCATTTCTTCAATTCATTCAAAAAACTTTCATTTTAGACTTGACTTTTAATAGTTAGACTTTCAAACCACAATTCCGCATCATTATTACCGTCTCCACATGTGGTGAGTAGATAATAATGATGTCCGCAGGGCAGAATTGGGCCTGGGCGGAACCTACTATTTTTTAATCACTTTATACAATTCATAATCACACTAATCATCATCTCTTTTTCTTCTGGCCTTGATTCTGCAATCATAATTGTCAAGGCCACCAGCGTATGATCAGCAATCACCTTTTCGCCATCCCGAAACAGCGCCTGATTCCTATCCATAAAATACAAGAAAATAGCCGCAGCAATTCTTTTATTCCCGTCTGAAAAAGAATGATTCTTTGTAATAAAATATAACAAATTTGCTGCCTTTTCTTCTAAGGATGGATAAACGTCCTGTCCTGCAAAGGTTTGATAAATTGCTCCTATACTTCCCTTAAAGGAATCATCCTTTTCATTTCCAAAAATATCACTGGAATCTCCAAATCTCATGCTGTCAATCACGCTCCGGCATTCTTCATAAGAAAGTACATGAATGGCCTCTCCACCTTCCGGCCTGTCCATGTTCTGATGATCGTATGCGTCTAGCAGATCCAACGCTACACTGTATTTCTCAATAACAGATAATATCTGTTTCGCATCTAATTGGTTCTCTGTCCGTTTCATAATCCGCACCACCTCTTTTAGCTGATTTATGCGGTTATTGTTGACAGCATAGCCTTTTACTATGTAATCCTTGAGCACCTTGTTTGCCCACCTGCGAAATGCAATGCCTCGCTTTGATTTCACCCTATATCCCACTGAAATAATAACATCCAAATTATAATACATAGGCGGCCTAGATGCTGAGTTCTTACTTCTGTCGAAAATTTCGACAGAAGTACTCTTGTCCAATTCGCCTTCTTTAAAAATATTGCTAATATGATAGGCAATCGAAGAACGTGCTGTATCAAATAACTCTGACATCTGTTCCTGTGTCAGCCACACAGTATCATGTTCTGGTGTGATCGGAACTTCCAATGCAATATTGCCATCTGTAAATAGAACAATCTCCTTTTTCTCCATTGTAAAATTCCTCTCTTGTCTTGAATCATTAATCACTTAGTAAATTAGCCTAACCTTATTTCCGACACAATCCCACGCAGACCTCACAATGTGGTAAGTGTATAAAAATAATTTCAAAAAGGCACATTTTTCTCCAGGTGTAGCTGCTACCGCCCCCCTGTTGATATTCATGCATACCTCAAAATAGCAAAATTCATTTTAGACGATTCATTTAATTTTAAAGAACCAATAAAACTTGAAGATAACGGATGGTTACGGCCCAACTCAATATTACTCTCCACCTCTTTTGGTTCTGTTGCCGTGTAATCATTTAGACCAATACACGCTTTATACCCTCTGAACCAAGTTCAATCTTTTGAATAGCCATTCTTTACCTCCCACAAAAATTCATTTAATTCCCACGAAAAAACTGGAATATATACAAAAAAGAGTTCTTCCACTTTTGAATTATAATCAATACTGATTATATAAACTTATCACCTTTTCTTGAATACCTTATATTCCGAATACATTCCAACAACCCATCAAAATAATTTCCACTGCATAGTTTTTAACGTTCATCATCCAGAGCAAAGTACTTTTCCAATACCCATTTCACTTAATTTTAACATACTCCCCCCGCCATTACCATCTGAAAAATTTTCTCATTCCCTTAACCCGTACCTCTTCAATCAAACAATCTCATCTGTCTATTATTAATTCACATATCTGATATTCCTCTTTTTCAGCATAACAAATTATCAGTTACTTCTCATAAACATCTATCCTCTTTACTCTATCTTTTACGACATTTTCATCATATTCCCCATTACACACAACCTTTCCCAACGTATCTCTTACATATTGATCGTTCAAGGTAGGTGAATTTTTACACTCCGCCTTTCCTTTTTCCATCCTTGTCCCGCATCTCCATACAAGCTTCCCGCGCTCCGTTCTACGCCTGAATCCTCCCCCGCAATCCCCACATACTAATAAATTACTAAGCAAATATTTGCTGCTATATCGGTTACCACTGCTAATCTGATTGCCGCCATCCGTTCTAAGCAGTCTGGCTCTATTAATCATTTCCTCCTGCACTTTATCAAATATCTCCGGTGAAATAATGGCCGGATGACTTCCTTTCACATAATATCTGGTACGCTGTCCTACGTTTTTCTTACGTATACCATTCAGATAATCCTCGGTAAATGTTTTCTGAAGCATCATGTCTCCCTTATACTTTTCATTCTTCAATATCTGCTGGATTACATTTGCACTCCATACCTTTTTGCCTGTTACCGTTTTTATACCACTTTCCTCCAAGTGTTTTTTTATCTGCGAAAACGTGTATCCCTTCAAATATAACTCAAAGATCAATCGCACTATTTTGGCCTGCTCCGGAACGATTGCCAATTCCCCTTCCACACATCGATATCCCATAAAATGTTTGTAACTGCTAAATAATCCTTTCTTTCAAATATCTCATAATCTGCAATAGTTCTACCGTATTCCTGGATACTCGTTTTGCTGATTTAGTAATTATGTAATCGAATTTCCCCTCTGTTGCACTTTCTAACATATGTTTCAATCCGTTACGGCCCATTTTCCTTAATCCACTTCTTCCACAATCCCAGAATACTCCTGAAAATACCCAATCCGGATGATCTGATATCTGTTCTGTATATGCCACAATTTGATGAGCCAAACTAGCTAACTGCGTCTCTTTCTTAGTGCTGACGCGGCAATATGCCGCCACACGCAGCGGTTCCATATTCTCTTTTTTCACAGGCATATAATATATCTTTTTCACAACACTCCAACCTTGTCTCATCAATAAGGAAAAGGCGCGAAAGCCAAAAGCCTTCACGCCTCACCACATGGCAACTATCCAACCTCACCTAATCATCATTTAACACTCTTTTGCAACAGGACAATACTTTCCGTATGTGGTGAGTGGATGATAATGATGTCTGAAAGACGTGCCTCACCCCTGGCGGAATTTCGCTTGTCTTATTTATTAACTCGTGAATAATATCACCGTTTCAACTCTTTTCCGTTTTATGTTCCAATATTTTTATCGAATCCAAATAATCCTTCTCTACAGCACTGAGGGTTCTGGTTTTATATTTTCTGTATTCACTCGTTGCTTTATCAACTGCTTGTTTATGAGTAACACTTCCGTTTCCTTGAAGTAACTGTTCGCCACTCATTGTAAGTATACGATCCAAATGCGCTGCCCAATCGCTCATAGTCATCATCTGTTCCCGCTCTGCCTGACGTTCCGCAAAATCAAGATACCCTGAAACAAGTTGTCCCATCGCCCGAAGTTCTTTTTCATTCAGATAGTTTTTGGCAATGACAGCCTCCTTTAGTGTTGGCTGATTTCCCGCAAATGTCATAAGTCCCATAAACTCTTTTTCAGCATCCGCTCTGGTATATATAACTTCTGCTGCAGTTTGTCCATGAATCGCATAGTGTATCTTATTCTGAACCTTTTTAAAGAACTGAATGGATATTTCAGCTTTTGGATCATAATCAATACTTGTAGCATAAATTTCTAAGACTTGCCTGTAAAATACCTTCTCAGAAGCACGTATATCTCTAATACGTTCAAGCAATTCTTTAAAGTAGCCTCCACCACCCAAATTCTTCAGCCGCTCATCGTCCAGCGCAAAACCTTTTCTCATATATTCTTTTAAAATGCCTGTTGCCCATATTCTAAATTGTGTGCCGCGCTTTGACTTCACACGATAACCGACCGAAATAATCACGTCAAGATTATAATAATCTACGTTATAAACTTTTCCGTCAGCAGCAGTGTAGGCAAATTTTGCCCATACTGATTCTTTAGTCAATTCTCCTTCTTTAAAAACATTTCTCACATGCTTGCCTATTACGCTCCTATCTCTTTGAAACAACTCTGCCATCTGATCGATTGACAGCCAGACTGTATCTCCATCAAAAGTTGTATCTATCTTTGCCAAACCATCTTCTGTTGTGTAGATAATAATATTTGATTTCCTATTAATATCACCTTGACTGTTCATGCAGTTCACCTCCTCGCCTTTGCTATGCCTTTACTTTTTTAATGTACTGGTTCTTTATTATATGTATTTCCTTAATAGCCTTAACTGTACATTTATTTTTACCTTATTATAGTGAGCAACCTGCCTCATTCCGATCTTTCCCCTTCTTTATAGAACTATCGCAAAATTTGCGACAGTTGCGGTCTGAGCCAGCAATTCCTCTTTCAAAGCATTATTAATACGTTTTCCAATCGTTTTTACATCTCGCTCGAATAATTCGGCCTCTGATTTCGGTTTAACCATACGGTGCCCTGTTCCATTGTAATGAGTATCTCTAATGCAACATTACCATCAGTAAATAAAACTATTTCTTTTTTATCCATTCTAGCCCCTATTCTAATTATTTTGCATTACTTTTTTCTGCAACAGGACAATACTTTCCGTTTGAGAGGCACATTTTCATGTCGCGCTTACTTTTATTCTTACTAGCTCTGTTCAACATAATGCGGAATTAGATTAGGCAACAAGCCGTTGTACAATTACTTCAGCGCTTTTTCAATATCTTCAATGGACGGAAGGCTGCTACGCAATTCTTCCGGTAATGTCTTAGCAAGCTGATTTTTCCACTCTGCCACGCCAATGGGGTTCTGGTAACCTGCAAGAGAATACTCTACTACAGTTTCGTTTTTACCCTTTACCAACAGCAAACCAATCGTTGGCTTATCGTCCGGGTGTTTCAGAATATCGTTAACCGCATTCTGGTACATATTTAGTTAGCTAATAAATCCTGGTTCAAAGTCACAGGCTTTTAGCTCAACTACAACAAAGCACCGCAGTTTCAGATGGTAAAACAGTAGATCGAGATAAAAATCATCACCGCCTACTTCTAAATGTACCTATCGACCTACAAACGCAAACCCTTGCCCCAGTTCCAACAGAAAGCTCTGAATATGTTCAGTAAGTTGCCGTTCAATCTCTATCTCCCGCCGAGGCATATCCGTTCCCAGAAAATCAAACAAATACGGGTCTTTGAACACCTGATTAACCATATCGGAATCCGCTGGCGGAAGTGCAGATGGAAAGTTATTCACACTCCTACCAGTACGCTCCATCAGTCTGCTTTCTATTTGCAAGTCTAAGATTGTTTTACTCCAGCTATTTTCAATTACTTTATAAGCATACCATATACGACTTTCTTCATCTTTCAGTTTGTCCATTAAAGAAATATTAGTTCGCCATGGTATTTGTGCAACGACCCGTTGCATAATTTCAAAGTCAGGCCAACTCTCAGCAAACTTCCTCATATATTTTATGTTTCTTGGAGAGAATCCTGACATTTCCGGGAAGGCATCCTTTAAATCCTTTGCCATACGGTCAATAATTTTTGCGCCCCAGCCTTCTTCTCCCTGCTTTTTTAGAATACTTTTGCCAATGTTCCAGTACAAGCAAATCATACTGGAATTAGCATTTAATACAACCGAAATCCGCTGTTTTTGAATTTCCGATTTTACTTCTTCTATAATTCTCAAATAAGCATCACTCATCTCGGAAAGATTTGGAGCAACTGGGAGTATTACTCCATCTTTATTCTTTCCCATATGATTTCGATTATCCAATTTCTTACCTCGCTATTCCCTTTAAACAAATTCCTCTATTTATACTATACGAATTTCAACACCCAAATATAGTGAGCAATCTGTAAATAAGATGATTTCTTTTTTATCCATTGTCATCCACCTGTCATATCTATTTTATATTGCCTTTCTGCTGCAACAAAGGGATACTATCCGTATATATTGAGAAATAATTATAATTCCCCCAAAGCAAAATCCAATCTTGGCCGAACCAAAAGATTTTAAGATGTCTTACCTAATTTTTAACTGTATCCCCACCTCATTTTTTCATATCCTCCAGCAACACTTTCAGCATATTCTCCTGATACCCGGCCAGCCGCCTTTCTTTCATACACTCCGCCGTTTGCTTCAATATGGGATGACTGATATTAGCGAGCTTTGCTACTCCAATATCCCCTATTTTTTCTTTCGAGAGGCTTTTTTCATAATCTGTCGGGGACATTCTCCATATATGAATGCCGTCCCCAAATTTCTTCCAAAGTCTGTCGGCAATACAGATCCCATCCGGATCGATATCTCCATTATAGTATGCTTTTGCTCCACTGGCCAAAATAAAAGGGAGCAGCACCTGGGCCACTGAACGGGGCTGACCGGAAGTACATAGAAGGGTATCATCCGAATTTTTCAGATTATGAATCAAATAGCTGAAAACCATCTCATTCTCCACGATATACACCTTCCCGCCCACCGCCCGCGCTCCGATGACCCCATTCATATTCTCCATGGTAATCACATAGGGTTCCTTTCGGTCGCAAAAGGCCTCATAGGCCTCATGCCACCCCTGCCCCGTAAGCAGTCGAAGCCCATAACCATGAACCATGGAAGCTATGTTGTCAGGAACTATGGAAACCTGCAACAGCAGCTTCCGCCACTGATGTGCATTTTCGGGCAATTTCATTTTTTCTCGGCTGCAAATCGCGTGTACAAAAAGCAGGCCGGCTGTTGTGCCGCGGTCGAAGTAATGAGGATTATCCGTGATCTCGGCAGCCAGAACAGCTAATGGGTATTCATTTTCCATGGTCGTCAGCTCGTTTAGTTTCATCACCGCGTTCCCTACATTACGCGCTAGTAGTTCCGCCTGCTTTTCATCCTTTACATACTCCCTCATCAGCAGCTGATACCCGTATTTTTTCTCAGAAATCATTTCACGCAGCCATATGAGCGCCACAGCTTCCCTGCCAAAATTCTCTTCAAAATAACCGCAAATTCTGTCCAGAAACCTTTTTCTTCTCTCCTGCGCCTCTTTCTTCCGCCCCTGTGTGGTAATAAGCGTCTCCCCGAAATATTCCTCCAGTACCGCTTTCATATTCACCGGCGCAAAACGCGTTTTTTGCAGTCCCTGTTCAAACTCCTGGAAAGAAAACTGAATGGTTTCCTCGTAAAATGCTTTGCCGATTATGCCGCCCACTGCCCGCCGCTCTTCCTCCGAAGTCTGCTTAAGCGTAATTCTTCCCGCGGTTTTCCCGTAAGATCTCCACTTTTTTCTTAATTCTTCAAAACATCTGTGATATGCCTGCTGGCTTTTAAAGTAATCCGCACATTTCTTATTATTGCACATCTAATATCTTCTCACGTCCATTCCATGTATAAAGGATCACCGAAACAATCTGTGAATCCTGGGGTCTTAAAAGTTCTGCAATCCGAAGTCCTTTGACAGTCTCAAAACATCCCCATAAAGCCTGGGAATTCATAATATAATCAAAATCCAGCTTATGTACAAGCTCAAACATACTGCTGATATTTTTGTCATCCACTCCTGCAAACGCCTCATCCAAAGCAATGATTCGCGGATGGTCTTCCTGCTCCGCTTTTTTATACTGCGCGTTGACTGCCGCAAAAAGAGGAACGTACATCGCCATGGCCTTTTCTCCACCGCTGAAGCGGTTAAACGCCGCGTTCGTCAACAATTTCCGCTCTCCTTCCCCACGCCTGAAATACATGTGAAATTCAAACCACTTGCGATAATCCAGCGCGTCCCTGACAAGATCCATGTAGTTGATCATGTCGCCTTTTTCTTCTAGTTTCAGTTTCTCCATGCGGATTCTGCTTCTGAAATGCGCCGCGACCTTCTCGATATCCTCTATGGTCAAAAGTGTATGATCCCTGAGCAGAATCTGCTCAAGCTCCGCGGTGTCTAATTCCATATCATTTTCTGCTTTGCATGGTTTCCAGTCCAGCGAAAAGATCAGGCCCATGGAGGTATCCATTTCCCTCATAAGCTGCGACATATCCGAAACCCATTTCCTGCTTTCTGCAATCCGATCCGTAAGCTGCCGGCTGATGGTTTGAGACAGAATATCCTCAAACAGCTCCCTGTCCTTTTTCTGGATCAACAGTTCCGTCTCATCAATTCCCTGTTTTAAGATTCCGTAAAATTCCTCCAGATATACCCGTTTGCCATTCCATGAGGAAACAATCCTCACCCGCTTACGTATCGCGCCGGCCGCCTCAGTTTCCAGAGCCGCCTCCACCGGCGTGTCAAAACATTCCTCCAGAGAGGTGCCGTAGCCTACCAGGCTCCCGTTATGGCGCTGATATACCTGATGCAGTGCCTGCAGCAAATCCGTTGGCTCTCTGTTCTTGTCGCCTTCCCGCAACACTGACACCGCTCTCTTTGCACATTCGAAAATTCCCTGACTTTCCCTGGCAAATACCAGGTTCAGCGCAAGCTCCTCTTCAAAATAATTTCTCAGGCAGGTTTCCACTACGATTTTCTGCCGCAGACTTTCCTTTTGCTTTGGCTCTTCCTCCAGAATCCCCCGAAGCCTTTCCTCCAGAATAATCAGATCTTTCTTTAGAGCATCACGCTCAGCCCCAATCTCATCCAGTTCATTCTTCAGCTGCTTTAAGCGCTCGGCTTTTTTTGCAATTTCCGGACGGCTAAGATATTCCTCAAACTGCCGGATTTGAATCTCGCTCTCTTTTTCTTTCGTACTCCAGCTGCGCTTCTCTGCAAAAGCATCATCCATCGACTGTTCATTTTGAACGATCCGATCCTTCTCTGCCCTGAGATTCTCCTTCGCCGTCTTAAGCTGCAGCAATGCATGCCTGATTTCCTGCCAGACGCGGCTATATTCTTCCAGCGCGTCATTGGCTTCCACATAGGCGTCTTCTGTTCTGCCATAGGGAAATGGCTTGCACTTTTGAAGCACTGTCTGGTATTGCTGGCTCTTTTTCAATCTCAGCTGCAGCTCCCCCGCCTCTTTCTTTCCGTATTCCTCACAAGTCTTCTGCAGCTTGTATTCACATTCCTTTTCCTGATCCAGGGCAGCGTTGATCTCTGAAAAGCCAGGAAGTTTCTGATATTCTTCCTGCAGCTTTTCCAAATGTCCTTTCACCGTCGTTATCTCTTGTTCCAGACTTTCAATTATCTCTGTAATCTCAGAAATCCGGTCCTCCAGCTCGCGGATTCTCTGTTCTTTCCGTCTTTTTCTTGCCAGAACTCCCACAAACTCAGCACTGCCGGCTTTGCCCGCTTTACCAGCCAGAATTCCCTGCTTGAAACTTCCGTCTTTGCCAAGGTAAATTCCCCGTCTTTCGTCTGTGCCAAGATGGATTCCCTGCCTTCCGTCCTTATCTTCATAAATGTTGCCGAGAATCCTCCAAACGGTCTCTTTCAGAGCAGGCTCCAGCTCTTCACTGACAGTCAGTTTGGAAAAGCCCGAACCTCCATCCTCTTTTACATACAAAACCGTGTCCAAAAAGCCGGGACACGGTTTTCTGATATTATCAAACTCATCCGTGGATACTACAAGCGCGTCTAAAATCCCCATTTTCTGAAGCTGCGCCTCCAACCTCGCGCAGTCCCTCTCATCCAGATGCTCAGAAAATTCCACCGTTTTATAAAAGGGCACTGCTTTGATACCCGCCTCCTCCAGGGCCTTTCTTGAAGTTTCGATATTCTCGTCCCGCTCCGGCTCCAACTCTCCTGAGTTTTCCAGAGCTGTAAGTTTTTCCTTTTCCTGATCCAGCTCTTTCGTCCTGCTGTTCTTCTGATATTCCAGACTATTTTTTAGGTCCATCAGTCCCTGGCGCTGGCGCTCATAATCGGTGCGCAAAAGGGCCTGTACCGTTTCTGCATCCGCCGCCGACTGATACTCCCGAATTTTCTCCTCCAGTTTTGGAAGCATCCCGCTGTCGGGTCTCCATTGAGAAGATTTTCGCATTGCATCATAGATATCCTCGATCCACTGGTCTTCACAGCGGACCACCTCCTCCCGCGCGGTCTTCAGTCTTTGTTCATTCTCTGCTTTTTCGTTACCAAGCCTCTCCAGCTGCGCTGCCAGTTCATCATACTGTCTGGACAACTCCTCATACTCACATATCTCTCTTTTACATTCAGCCAGCTGTTTTCTCAGCGAATCAAGGCCCTTTACAATTTCACCGCTTTTCTCGTACTCCCCTCTGTCTATCATCTGAAGGGCCGCTTCGTGCTGTTCCCACTGAAGAATCTCCTGCTGCTCCCCCAGTTCCGACTTGGCCTCCCCTATCTCCTGCTGTATTTGATCCAGGTGAGCCTCAATCTCCTTCGCTCTCTGCTCGCCCTGATAAATCATCTCTTGATAATCCCGCGTCTTCTTCTCCCAATCAGTAACCTTTTTGGCTGCTTCTTCTTTCTCCCTCCTGGCCTGCTCCAGCTTGCGGTCGATTCCTTCCAAATCCGCATCCAGAAGCCCGACCCGCTCGATTTCTTTCAGCTTTTTTTGCTCTTCTAAATCAGCCAACAGCTGACTCTTGCTGTTTCTGGCCTCCTCTGTCTCCTGCCGCTTCTGCTCCTGTATGGTAAGCTGGCACTGTTCCGTCTCCACCTTCTGCTTCATCGCCATATAGGCCTGTGCCTTCTTAGCAAGCATATATTGATTATACCGGGTATATTCGTTCCGTATGATTTTCACATCATCGAAGGCCCGTTTCAAGAGCTCCAGACTCTCCTGAATCTCATCCATTTTTTCCATGGCGTCCACCATGGCGCGCAGGTCTTCGTCCGTCAGTGTCTGCAGAGAATCATTCAAAATCTCATAAACCTTGGTAGGTTTAAATTCCTTGGAAAGTTTGGGAGCGCGGACCTTCACCAGCAATTTGATAAACTGCTCATACTGCTCCGCTTTTCGGAATCCAAAAATATACTGATTGACCGCTTTTTTATATTCACTCTGGCTTGTTGTAAAAAAATTCTCTTCGCCAAGCTCAGTTTTCATTTCCCGCCTGTCATAAGGGATTTTACTCGAACCAATTTCCTTGTACAACTTCAGATCATAGCCAATCCTTCGTCCGTCCAAAATGACAAATCCCCAAAAGTCCATTGGCTTTCCCTTTTTGGCCCTCTGCCCAATAGCAATGGTGCGGTATTCTTCCGATTGTTCCTTTTTGAATTCTAAAAATAAATATCCCGTGTATTCCTCTTTCCCTTCCTCCCCAAGGAAATAATATTCCATTCTTCGGTCGCTGGACCCAAAGGGATCCAGTCGGCTCGGCGTACGATCGCCGTCTAATATAAAGGGAATAAAACTCTGGGGCGTAATGGATTTACCAGAAGCATTTTGTCCTCGCAGGAGGAGTTTTCCATCCTCAAATTCAAAATCTTCTTCATCATATAACCAGAAATTCACAAACCCTATACGGTTCATCTTAAAGCGATCTTTCACTCCCCGGTACCTCCCTTAAAATCTTCCGGATACACTCCTGCTGTTCTTCCCACAGACGGAAATACGGTAATTTGCGTTCCATCGCTTCGAATCATCAGCCAGGTTTTCATATATTCTAACACTCGTTCCACAAGAAGATCCTCATCCATTTCCCGATATTCTTTGCTCCATCCGCTGCTCCATTCTCCGCGGCAGGACAAAATCATATCCGAAATACGTTCCCTTGTCATGTAGATACATTCATTTTCCTGCTTTTCTAAATTTCCTTCCGAAACCTCTTCCTGTATCCTCCCGCAAACCAGAAGAACGATCTCCGGAAGCATGGCATCCCTTGGATGAACAGAACCATAACAGTCATCTCCGTCCAGTGAGATACAAGCCATATTTTTGTACAGATCCAGATTTCCTCCCATATTGTCATTGATATATTTTGAGACCCACTGGCGCTGGTTTTTTAGATAAAGAGAATCTGGATCCTCACTGCTTTCCCAGTACATAGACGGACACACCGCCAACTGCCTGTACACCCGGTTCACGCGCAGGGCCCCTCTGTTTTCTTCAAATTCCTCGAAGTCTGTCTTTTCAAAATCCCCCCAGGATTCAAATATGGAAACTCCCGTTGGAAAGCTGGTCGCGAAATACTTTGAATATCCGGTATTTTCATACAAAACTTCCTGCGAGGCCTCCGAGCCAAAGGCTTCGCTGCGCCCCTCGTATACCCGGATCATCTGTAATTTCTCCATGTATTGCAAAACACGAACCAGGGATTTTCTCTGGGTAAAAGAAGTCCAATCGATAGATACATAAGATTTCAACTGCGCTTCAACGTAATCAATCAGCTCCGACAAAAGGAACTGTTCCTGTTCCTCCTTATCCTCCAGATACATCAGCACAGCACACAAAATACAGTAATCCCTGATCTCCATAAATTCCCCGATTCCCATAAATGCTTCCGCATGGGCCGGTCTTTTCTCTAATTTTAACAAATTTTCCGTATGAACCAGTTTCCAACCCAGCTGCTCCCTGACAAATTTCTGAAAATTAGGAAGATCTCTTTTCACTTTATAATACGTTTCCTTATCTGTATCCTTACAGATCCAGAAATTCTCTAATAGTGTTCTAAATTCATTCATAATGTTTTAAACTCCAATACAAACGCCGGCATAACCAGATCTCCATCCTCGCACTTTAACACACATTTTCCCTTTGTCCGTGTCAAACGATATTCCTGCCCATATTCCGTCCTTCCTGTTTTCCGGGAATTCATATTGGCCTGTGTGATCCACTGCAAAAATATAATTCTTGTCTCCTCCGAAATAACCTCTTCTATTTCCGAAAATGTGATCTTGTTGCCCTTGATGTAATGCATAACGATCTCTTTCTGTCGTTTTATCTTCTGCAGATACTTCTCCCTCTGCATATATTTCTCCAGGGATTTATCCGTAAATCCTCTCCGATCCTTTTTCTCCCGATAAGCTCTTGTATGAGGTTTCAGCAGGAATACAGCAGGATCATCCTTATAAATACTGTCATTTATCCCCTCTCCCTCACGAGGTTCCAATGTCTTAAAATGCTGGATTTTCTGTACTCCAAAAACATGCGCCGATAGTTTATGCGCCTCTTCCAAATCCTCACATTTCAAAAACAACTCCAAAAATTTGCGGTAGTCATCCTTCCTGCTGATTCCGCCATTCTGGAGTTGAACGATTAGTGCTGCATTCTGAATAATACTTCTTATTACATCATTCGTAATTTTCAATACTTTTTTACACTCACACTCATTTTCCTGTGAATCCAAAAACCAGTTTTTCAAAGAGTTCCATTTTCCCATTACATTTTCCCGTATGCTCGGCTCTGCATTCCCGTGAAGCTGCAAAACCGCATGGGGAATATCCAATTCACTCTGTATCACCTTTATCAGGATCTGCTCTTCAATCATCAACATATTATCCGTCAAAATCTGCTCAATCCGCTTGGAATGGCGCTGCAATTCCTGCACAAATTCATTCAAATACTTGATAAACTTGTCCTTATGCACAACAAACTCCACCGACTTCATAAGCTGTTCCGTTTTTCCGGAATAGAAATCCCGCAGATAATCCTGATAATTTTGGTTCAGCCTCTTAAAATCCTCCTGGAGCAGCCCCCACCACTCGTTGATCTCCTTCAAACTGCTGTCTTTGATTTCTTCCGCCTTTTGCAGGCTTTTTTCCAGCCGCACAAAAAAATTCGTAGATAAATTGCCGGATTCCAAAAAAATAGTTTCCAGACGCACAGTGAGACGCTCAATCTCAACCGCATACTCTGACATGGTATAGCGATACTGCTTATTCTTGTAATCCGCTATGGTGTAAACCCTTCCCGGATCCTGAATCGGAGTAAGATTTTTCCACTTGACCAAGGCTTCCAGATCCGCCACCAACTGCTCCATTGTATATCCAGCAAACATCTCATCCTGTTTCAGCAGCCGGAAAATATCTTCTTTGTATATCTGAAAATGCATCTTCTCATATTCACGGTAAAAACACCGCATAATTTTACGGTATACCGGCGCATTGGGGACAGATAAATAAGACGTCTCATTAATTGGTTCAAAATATTCCATTACTATGAATTGCCTCCCGAATATGTATTTACAGGAAATTCCAAACATTCTGTAAACCAGCAGAAATGATAGCATCAAGATTATAAAATCCAAATGATATCTTATTCCATGGGCTTCGGTTGTTGCAAAATTTGCAACAACCGAAGCCCAGTTTAGTTCACCTTCTCAAAAATATTTTTATGTGTCAGGATATCATATTGGTAACTATTACTCCAATAATTTTTACTAATAATTCATAATCTTAAGCATAACACAATCCCTAAAAATAGCAACTATAAAAACACAGTGTTTTTACCAAAATCACTCCCTATTTTCCTTTCAAACCACAATTCAAACTGTCATACCCGCCTTTAGTTCTCCATCACTTGTAGATAAATAAAACGGCCACTTCCCTGCAAACCCAGATTCAAATTCCACTGTCTTTAGCTAGACTACAAAATAGCAATGGAGCTTTGCATTCCTTAACACAAGTCTATATCCACTTTAATTCTACAACCACCTTGACAAGATTCCTTTCGGTCACAATTAATACACTTTTCTTTCTTCCCATTTCTGAATACGGCAAATTTTTCACCTAACCAAATTTCCCGTAACGTTTTACTACTCATTGACTCAGATGTATTTTTATCCCATATACCAAACGAACAAGGATAACAATTCATCTGACTATCAATATACATGGAAAAAGTTGCTGCCTCACAAGCATCTATGCTAGCTTTCGGAATATTCTCTACCCATCGTAAGATTGCTGGTGTAAAACATGTATCAAATCCAATTCTATAAGAATATTTCATCTCCGTTGCAATAGAAAGGAATTTTTCAATTCGCTCATCCGTATTCTCCAATACTTTTTCTACTATACCATTACCCACAGGTTTATATAAAATAAACACAACTGCATTGACGCCTTTGGGAAACAAATGATTCTTCAACCTTATAATTGCTTCATCAATAGTGTCTTTCGATACAACATAATGAATATTCGTAGTACAGCCGTACTTTATCAATCGTTCTACAGCATTTATTGTTTCTTGATTACTTTCTTTTCCATCTATCAGGCGTGAATACCAAGATACTGCAACTGCTCCACAATACTTTTTTATCAATTCAACTTCATTATCCGTCATAAGAAAACCGCTCGTTGTCATATTGGGAACGATTCGATATTCTCTACAAGATTTTAATATCTCTTCAAATTGAGGATGTTTATTGGGGTCTCCAGCCCCGCCTAATGCAATTTGAAAAGTTTTACCAGATGCCTGTTTCACAATTTTCAGAAAGCTCTTATATGACATATGTGGAGTATTTACTGTAAAGCCTTTTTGATAACAATCAATTCCTGCCCTTCTGCAGTATTCACCACTATCACAATGCCCCATAATTCCTACATCAAGTAATTCTGGAAATGATCTCATCACTGGATCAACACCATTTATATCGCTTCGAAACAAAGTGCCATTATCTTCGTTAAAAATTTCAAAAAATTTAAATACTTCATCCTTATAAATAATCATCTTTACCACACACAAGATCTACCATTAAGATAAAAGTCCTTATCCTCTATTTCAAAACTATCTGTTGTAAAAAACTGTGTTATCGGTGGATCGTCACTACTTGTATACCCCCAGTATGTATAATGGTTTCTATTTTTCTCATATAATATCGCAGCTTTATCTCCAAAAACCTCTTTTATCGTTTCATAATTAGGCGTATCAAAAGAATAGTATCTTAATCCACCATCAATCGCCTCTATAATGCTATTGCATAATTGTCGCCCTTGTTTTTCTAATAAACCACCCTTAACAAAACCTAATTTTTCTAACAAATAATCTTCTGTTAATTCCTCTTTTGATATAATAAGGAAATTAGTAGAGGAACTATTCGTAATAAACCCCATCCTTATCTTCATCTTCCAATCCTCCTACTGCTTTTGAAAAAGCATTTTTAAAACTCTCATCATAATTGAGTGTTTCTATATTTCTTTCAATTGAACAAAGAGAGCACTCTTTTATAGAGTAATTTCCTTCAGCCAGCTTTTTTGCATCTTCACATTCAATATTAAAACGTTCTTGAATAAACTTATCTACAGAAGAAAACTCTTTCCGATAATACTTCTTATATTCTTTTCTAAAATTTATTGCTCCTTGAAAATAATAATCATAAACTCTAGAAATCATATTTCCAGCAAAGGTATTCTTTTTTACTCCTAATGCCTTCATCACCCGCCTTTTATGCGGTATATCTTTCTGTCGAAAATAAATTCGTCCATTTATCTTATAGCACGATATTTCATTCATAATCACTTACCTCTAAACCACAAGCCTCTCTCATTTTAAAAATCATCTCACGTTGTACCTTATCATGTGTAGGCAAATTGTAGAAAAAATCTTCCAGTTCTTCCTGTACGTCTGCATCATGTAATTCAAAGCATAACAGAAATAATTCAGCAATTTTTTGAATCTGCAATTTTCGTTCCGAATCTGCCAATGCCTTATAATATTGGATAAAATCTTCTGGAATAAAACGATTGTCCCTATTATTACGTGCACTAATCTTACGAAGTGCATTAAAAATTGCATCTTTATTTTTTAATCCAAACAGGATTTCAAAATAAAGATCAAGATTGTATATACCTCTATACAATGTTCCATCCAACATTGTATCAAAAAATATTCCACCATCTTCATATGGATCTTTACTTAAGCAATCTTGGATATAAGAAATTTCAAAATCAAACAATTCAATACCAGATGTTAAAATAATTCTCAAGCCCAGATTTTGAAATTCTTCCCTATGATGCATATGCCAATATGACTTCCTTTCTCTACCTTCTGGAATACGATATAGATCAAGAATAGAATTACACATTTTTTCTGTCTGACCTAATTTTGCAACCACTTCATCTGTTCTAAAAAAAGCATAGCAATAATGAATAACCCCTTCTTCACAAGATGCACCTGCTGCTTTTAATTGTTTTAACTTTTTAAGAACCGCCTCTCCGTCTATATTGTTTGCCGATATATTTCTTAATAGGATACGTCGTGCCAAATAATAATCTCTCATCTCATCGAAAACAAAATACACAACTTCATTTTCATTTCTGGCAATCGTTCCTTCATGAAAAATCAACTTCTTGCTGAGAAGAATACTACTATCTACTGTCTTTTTTACCACATCTGAAGCAATCCCTATCTTTTCCAAGTCAGACAAACTAATTTCATCATAATTCTCGTTTTCTATCATGAAATCTGTCACTGCGTCAAGCACCCGTACGATATATTCTCCACTATTCTGTTTTATTACTTCAATATACTGAGCGTATATTTCATGTTTCCGAATCGAAAACACATCCACATTTCGGTCTTTATTAACTTCAAAAAACATTCGTAACAACAATAATTGTTCACTAAGCATGTTTCGCACAGTAGGAGCAATATTCCCGCTATAATTAAAGAATTTACTGTAAGCCTTAATAATCTGATTAATCGCAGCAAGCGTATAATGTTGCTCTTTTAAATCAAATTCAAATGCCGTTATGTCAACATCTCCAACAAGACATTCTCTAAAACGTTCTTTATAATATTCATTTCTACAGGACACAATAACCTTTACTCTACTATACTCAACAATTTCATTAATAAATTTAGCAATACGACTGCCAAATCCATCGCTATCATTCTCATTTATTGCATCAATAATTATAAAAAGATACTTATGTTGAATTGTCAACAGTAAATTTACCAGATAAAGATACATATCTTTGTGCTTCTTATATATATTCGGAAGTTTTAATTCACGGAGTATAAACTCTAAAGCATCTCCCTCTATATCCCTGGCATTTAAAAATATAATCGCTTCCTTAAGATTAATCAATAGTTCACTGATACTGCATAGTAAATTCGTCTTACCATTACCCGCACTACCAGTAAGTATAAAATATTTCCTATTAGCCGCCTTACTGCATTGGTTTACATAGCCCAATATATTGGTATAGGGATAACGTAATATTTCAAAAAGAACTTGTGACTCTTTATAGTCTGATTTAAACTCCACATTAGATTTATTAAAGTTATCATGTAAATCGAATGCCGATTTCGTTACTTCTTCAATTTTCTCTAATGAAGTTTTTCTACTAAGCCTATAGCACACATCTGGATTATTATATGCTTTTCTCAAAATGTCACCATAAGCGTTATCATATACTAAATTGAAATTTTGAACTAACCGTTTTTTCCATCTCTTGCTATATATAAAATATCTCAACACTTCTTTGCTTTCATTTAACTCTACAAAAACACCTGGAATATATTTTCCATCTTTAATTAAATGATTAATCTGCTCATTTGTAAACTTATTTGCCTTTCTCCGAATTGAAAAAAGTGAAACTATAAGAACAAATATCGTAACTATAAGTATGAAAAGCCACCATAAATTCTGAATAGTATCACTCAAATCACTAAGAAATTCAACTATAGAAGAACAAGATAACGTATCCATGAATTCTGATACTGGTGCAGGTAAAAAATACTTACCTGCTTGTATTTTTATATCCATTTAAATGTCCCTCCTCTTTGAATTAAAACGTGTATTTTTTTACATTCCCTACCCTACAATACCTATTTGCTGAAACTTTAAAATGTTTTAAGACATCTTTGATTGCTTCAATTTTTTCTGCTGTTGGATACCTCCTCGGCAGTTTCAATTCTTCTACTGCATTGGGGCATCGTAAAGCGGCAAACCAAAACCCTTTTCACCTCTGCGATATGTGCAATATATACTTTGAAGCCATACTTTGCTTCTATGTACTCTTTATTCATCTTGTAGGCAACTCACTCTTTCAACTTATACGCTTATCTCTTGACTGTAACATCAAACGGTACTTTGCCTTCACCCTCGTCAAACTCTTCTTTTACGTTGATTACGCTGTCAGGTTTTTGCAGAAAGGCATTGCAACCGTCTTCACATGTATTAATCTAGCAATTTCCTTATTTTCTTTTGTCGCTCTTTGCTCTCTTGTATCAATAAATATACAACTGCATGAGTGGATTCTAATTGTGCAACAGACCGCTGTACAATTACTCCAGTGTCTTTTTGATTTCTTCAAAAAACAAAAGGTTGAAGTTTTAAATCACTTGCATAATCCCCGTACTGCATCTATAGCATTGCTCCAATCCACATCTGCCGCATAGGAGAACTTCTTCTGATAAACTGTCCAGAGCCGCTGCATTGCCGGACTGTTCTTCACCTCATCAATCACCTCTCCAGCTTCCGTCAGATGTTGTTCTGTCCCTCTTTTTCTGGCAGTTGCCCGCAAAGCATCTTGGAGCATAGTTTGGTCTAAGGCTTTACCATGAAGCTGCTGCAGAATATAAACATCATAGAAATCTCTCATTCGGGTATTGGTAACCGCCCGTGTAATGATAGTCTCCAATTTCTCTGCCAGAACCGTTTCCAGATTATATGCCAAAACATCAATTGTTCGTTCCTCCAGCATGAGTTTAAAACGGTATCGAACCTCTCTCGGCGTGATTACATCGCCAGTAGAAATATCAATTTTCAGCGGCGTTACTACACCATCAAACAGCGTTGTCATATTGACTCGGATTCCCGGATATTCTGCTTCTTCCATAATTTCTGAAATACTTTTTATCTGAAAAGCCACTCCATCATCAATTGAAACTGTCACGATTGAATGAACCATTTTTTCCACATCTTCAATATTCACATTCGTTCCTTTAATCGTCGCATCCATATCCATAGTAGAACGTACATCCAATCCAACCATTGCAGCCACCAACATACCACCTTTTAAGATAAACTTGTCCCGATACTCCGAAAGAGAAATTCGCTCCAAAAAACGCTCCATCATATAGTTTCGCATTAAAATCTGAGCATCCGCCGATTTTTCTTTTGACAAATTGCGGATCAAGTCTTTCAACTGTCTTGCCGTCTTTATCATAGCAGCACCTCCAAGTATTGGCTTAAAACCTTTACTACGTGAAACACTTCCGCATATTTCATCAGCACACGAAAATTTTTATCTTTCCGAAGCGTATATTGTTTTAACGCTCCCTGCAGAGTCTGGATTTCGATATTGCTCCGGCAGCGAACTAAATCACAGATTGTACGCTCCATATTGTAAACAGACACAGTATGTCCAAATGGTGTTTGAAGATTAACAATGCCAATCTCTTGCAATTCCGGTTTGATTGTATAGACTTTGATTCCATCTGCCTTTAACCGTGAAGGGCTATACCCTCTTTTTACTGTGACAGAATAGGGAGACGGTTCCCGATCCGTCAAGTCATGGAAAAATAATGCTGTTTCATGAGAAAAGACTGCCTGGCTACAGCGCAGATGAATCAAATACATGGCATCCACCCAAGTATCCTCTGACACATAGATGCCATGCGCCGCCTGTTCCAGTCCTTTTTCTTTAATAAAATCATAAAATAGCGGCTTGGAAATGCCTTCTGCCATCACCTGTGAGGTGAGTAACATTCCTCCATGCTTCGCTAACATTTGCTCTAACTGCTCAAATCTTGTCATTCTGTCACTTCCTTTGGTATCACAATTATACCTGAATGTGATACGAAAGTAAATATTATTGTTCTAAAAACGCAAAATAAAATGTTTTACAGTCTACCACTCTTTCTATAAGAAAATGGGATATATGCCATATTTTCCATTTGTATTTCCACTGTTTTTGAGATGTCCTTAACTCGGCAGTAATTGACAAATATAATATTCATCTCCCTCACGTAGGCAAATAATAATCTGATTTTTATATATGTCTATCCTTTTTACCTTTTTTCGTACAATATTTTCATCATAAGCGCCATCACATACTTTCTCTCCAAGAATATCCTTTACCCACTGATCCTGCAATGTCGGAGAATGTCCACAACCGTCCTTTCCTTTTTCCATTCTCGTACCACATCTCCACACGGTTTTCCCCCGCTCTGTTCTCCTCCTAAATCCTGCACCACAATTTCCACAGACCAGCAGATTGCTTATCAGATACTTGCTGCTATACCGATTTCCACTATTTACCTGTTTTCCGTTCTCATCAACTATCAGTCTCGCTCTTTGAAACATTTCCTCCTGCACCTTATCAAAGATTTCAGGAGAAATAATTTCCGGATGACTTCCCTTTACATAATACTTAGCCCGCTGGCCTGTGTTTTTCTTTCTAATACCATGGAGATAATCTTCTGTAAAAGTCTTTTGCAGCAATGCATCCCCTTTATATTTTTCATTTTTCAACATTTTCTGAATGGACGTGACATCCCAGATTTCCTTTCCTGTTGCCGTCTTTATCTTCTGTTTTTCCAACTCTCTTTTAATCTGCGCAAAGGTATTCCCTGCCAGATATAAATCAAATATGTTTTTCACTACTTCTGCCTGTTCCGGCACTATCTCCAATTCTCCGTTTACACACCGATATCCCATAAATGCCTTATAATTTGCAAAAATTCCCTGTTCAAATTTTCTTGTAACCGTCCACTGCATGTTTTCACCCATATTTCTACTCTCCTCTTGCGCCACCGCACCTGCCAGTGTAATATACGCCTCAACTTCGGGATTCATAGAATCCTGTTTTTCATTTTCAAAATACATGGAAATACCCCTTTCCTTTAAATATCTGACTATGTTTAGAATCTCCAACGTGTCTCTCGACACTCTGCTCACCGATTTGGTGAGTATGTAATCCACCTCCCCAGCCTGCGCCTGCTTCAGAATCTTTTCTAACCCTGTACGCCCTCTTTTCCGTAATCCGCTTTTTCCAAAATCATAAAAGATTCCGGCAAATACCCAATCTGGATGATTCAGTATCTGATTCATATACGCCCATATTTATCAAAACAGGCTGGCTTTCTGTTCCTTACTCCTTGTACTGACGCGGCAATAAGCCGCTACTCGCAACTGCTTTGATTCTTTGGGCAGAACAGGTATTAATCTGATTTTCTTCACAAAGTATTTCCACCTCCTCATAAGAAAAAAGACGCAAAAGCATATTCGCCCTTACGTCTTAACTTCTTCTATGCTATTTTATATCAGCGTTTTCTTTTGTTACTGATAGTTCTGCATAACTCTCCTTACTTTCTGCTACTCTCCGCAGATATTCCAAGCCACCATCCACACTGCAGGCGCCACAGGAACAGGTTTTAAAATCATGCACCGATTTCGACTCAATCACATCTCCACACACCTTACACTGAATACAATTTTTCAATATCTTCTCCATCTTACTTTCACCCCATATTCCCTCTTTCCCACCTCACCCTCTCCGCTGCAACAGGACGATGGACTCGCAATGTCACGAGTGTATAATAGTGATGTCCACAGAGTAGAATTGGGCCTGGGCGGACATGCGGTCTTCCTTCCCATATCAAAATAAATCCACTACGAAAAACGTATATTTATATTTTCAACACTTTACTACTACCAATGAGAAATTCATTCAGCACCTTTTAAAAGGCATACAAAACCTCATCAATACGATCCAGCTACTTATCTTTGCCACACCTATCTTTATCATTTTAACTTAATACTTAACATGTTAATAAATTTTTCAACTGTACATTCATTGGGGACCTTTTGTGCTATCTGGAAAAATTTTTTTATATTCCTAAACAGACATGCTTTGTTTATTTTAATTTCTTCTAAAGTAATGTTAAATAACATTGCCCATAAAAAATAATAGTTTTGATCAGTTTTATATAGTGTCCCCTTTCTACTACAATATATTTATGGTTAATATCCCTTACAGCCAGTAAGGAATTATCCATCTTGTTGCTTAAGCTGTTACAATGTTGGAGCAATCGGTATATCGGCTTCCTTTCTTGGACTTCGCGTCCGTATTTGAGACTGATAACCAGCTCCTCATTTGCAGCGTTCGTTTTATGCAGGTTGAACTGCCTTTGGTACGTTCGTGTCACACCACAGTAGATTGAATAGGCAATGAGTAAAACTGGTACTTATCTATTGCAATATTCTTTAGGAGTGACAAATTTATGAACATGAACGCTGTTGGTATTGATGTTTCCAAAGGGAAAAGTATGGTCGCCATTCTACGACCTTATGGAGAAATCGTTTCTTCTCCCTTTGAAATCAAGCACACTTCCAGTAACATCCAATCCTTAATTGCGCAGATCCGATCAATCGATGGTGAATCACGCATCGTTATGGAACATACTGGCCGTTACTACGAACCACTGGCTCGTGAGCTTTCTCTGGCAGGTCTTTTTGTAACTGCCGTAAATCCTAAGCTCATTAAAGATTTTGGAGCTCATTCCCTCCGCAAAGTAAAATCTGATAAAGCTGACTCTGTAAAAATAGCTCGTTACACCCTTGACAGTTGGACGGAATTGAAACAGTATAGTCTTATGGACGAACTACGCAATCAATTAAAGACCATGAACCGTCAGTTTGGCTTCTACATGAAACACAAAACAGCTATGAAGAATAACCTCATCGGTATCCTCGATCAGACTTACCCTGGTGTTAATACTTACTTTGATAGCCCTGCCCGTGAGGACGGCAGCCAGAAGTGGGTTGATTTTGCTACTACATACTGGCATGTGGACTGTGTTCGTAAACTTTCATTAAATGCATTTGTCGACCATTATCAGAAGTGGTGCAAACGCAGGAAGTACAACTTCAGCAAAGACAAGGCTGAAGAAATCTATGGGGCCGCAAAGGAGCTTGTTCCTATACTTCCAAAAGATGATCTAACCAAGCTGATCGTGAAACAGTCCATAGAACAATTAAACACTGCTTCCAGAACCGTGGAAGAACTCCGTACCCTGATGAATGACACAGCCGCCAAGCTGCCTGAATATCCCGTTGTTATGGGGATGAAGGGTGTTGGCCCGTCTCTTGGTCCTCAGCTTATGGCTGAAATCGGAGATGTCACACGCTTTACCCACAAGGGCGCTATCACTGCATTTGCTGGTGTAGACCCAGGTGTCAATGAATCCGGAACCTATGAACAAAAAAGCGTTCCAACCTCCAAACGCGGCTCATCTTCCCTCCGAAAAACCTTATTTCAGGTCATGGACTGTCTCATCAAAACAAAACCGCAGGACGACCCTGTATATGCGTTTATTGATAAGAAACGTGCTCAGGGAAAGCCTTACTATGTCTACATGACTGCAGGCGCTAATAAGTTTCTGCGTATCTATTACGGAAGGGTAAAAGAATATCTAATGTCTCTTCCAGAATAGAGAATACCGCATCCTTTCAGACCAGCGGATAACGGTGGTCTATTTGTTGTACCTGAAATTTAATCAACAATAAATCTTGAAAATTTCTCATTTTCCTATTGACTTTTTATTTGCAGGCTCAAATATAGAAAATTTCAAAGATTTTATTCCATAAGGATCTATGTATACAAAAATATTCTGTTCTGCTCTACTTACAAGTAAATTTTCAATGTAATCTTCATATCTGCCTTCAACAATCTTAGTATTTGGATACCTTTTTATATTTTCCATTAAATCATTTGCATAATTTAGTTCTATAAAAGCTGAACAAATTTTACTATTTGGAAATTTACTTATTATATCTAATGCAATTATCGGAGATCCTGGGCTACCATCATCAAATTTCCCTTTTCCGGCAAACGCATCTATATAGTAAACAGGTTTCTTTGTCATAGAAATCTTTGAAAAATACGGCACTAAATAACACCCCAGTAATTGGTCTTTAATTTCGGACCATACCTTCTTTTTTTCAAAAAAATCATCATTTTTCTTAGACATTTTTACCTCCCCAATTCATCGACATTATATTGTCTTATAGATTATTTCCACCACCAACCGCTGCACCATACAAGCCGGCCACATCTCCGATGGCAGCTTCTTCCCATCTTCCACACACTTCTTCAAACTTCTCTCCGCCAACACAACCGCCTGTTCAAAATCACCATACTGCACCAGCTTGCGATAAACATCCCTGTCGTTCTTATAATACTTCTGCCCGGTAACCTTTTCAAACTTGTCCGCAAACCGATCACAGCAGGTATAAGACTCCCTGATTGCAGGCATCTCCCCAAAGTACGCATACATCCATATCTCAAAGCAGGGATTTGACCATCCGGCATGTACCCCGTTTTTCTCCGCCGTCCATATAATCTCATCAAATCCCTTCACCTGATCCCGGTCAAATACAATCCATGGTATTCGGTATTGTGATTCCTTTCCGACAAGCTCCAAAGCCCTTTTTACCAGTTCTACCGTCCTGGCTTTCTCCACCTTAATAATCAGCCGATCTTTCAGCTCTGCCGGTATGCTGTCACGAAGTCCCTCAAAATAATTCTTTTCTGTCTCTTCGGTGTCTGTCACAATCAGGTAATATCCCAGTTCCGGTATTCTCTGTCCCATCCGCTGATTCCGGTCTTTCCTCTTGCCGGCCCTGCGGTCACTGGGCTTTCCTCCACTCTTATTCGCCATTCGTGCTCCTCCCCTTTAACATTTCCATAGGCCGGAGCGCAGGGATAGCGCCATAGCTTCCCGTCAGGTAATTCTTTGCCAGCGCTTCATCACGGCGTACCTTATTTCCGTCTTCATCCTTGAAATCAGCAAGGGAATACAAATCGGAAACTCCATCCTGATTCTTATCCACCAGCCATATCTCATCCCGGCGCAACAGCTCATTGGATAGCTGCCAGATGTCATGTGTGGTAAAAATCATCTGCGCATGGTTGGTGTTAATTTCCGGTGATAAAAAGGTCAATATGATGTTTCTAACCAATAACGGATGAAGCCTTGCATTCAGTTCATCTACAAACAGGGTTCCGCCGTTATCAAGCACCTCTTTCAAAGATGGATATAAAGCAAACATCTTCAGCGTCCCACTAGATTCACTTTTCAACGGAATGGATTCAAATTCATCACAATCTGCCATCTTATGCAATGCGTCAATCTTATAACTGAGATCGGACTCTTTTTCAATTTCCCGCTGAACTTCCTCCACTTTAAAATCACAAATGGCATTATCAAATGATGCAAAATAGTTTACTACATTGCTCTGTATTTCCCTACTGGTGGTAAAACCTTTCGGCAGTACCTGGGAACGGAAAAAGTTCTCTGCAGGATTTCCGAAGTCCACAACCTCGTTATTCAGAAACCAGTCCCTTACCTTTTTCAGTTTCGATATCTTCAGCTTTGCCCCTAACGATACAATTAAAGTCTCCTTTTCCAATGCGACCTTTATATTTTCAATACTGCTCTTTGGCAGCCCGTTTACTTCCAGTTCTTCTCCCTTTTTTCGGTAGAAAATAGTTTTATACCGGTTTCTCGCTGTTTTCGCCTTGGAATAGAACCACTCCTCCACCACTTCATCATTCTGCAGCGCAAACCCATACTGATAAATTTTGCCCGTATTCTCTGAATTATCAACAAAGAACACTTCAAAGGTTGATTCCTCACTCCTGCTCTTGCTGTCAAACAAAAACGGGCTTACCCTGATGTAATCCGAATCTGCTTTTTGCCTGCTGTCGCTTTCACCGCCAAACTTAAACGATTCCTCCACATAATAGCTCATGAATTTAAAAGCATCGTAAATGTTAGACTTTCCGCTGGCATTTGCACCATAGATGGCCGCAACTTTCAACAGCTTATCGTTTGCCATCTCCACCACATGATCTTCATGCTCCGTAATCTTTGTAGCCGATAAATCCAGGGATACCTCATCCCGAAAGGATTTAAAATTTTTAAAGTTAAACTGTATCAGCATGGCACTCTCCTTCATCTCCCACTCTTTTACGCTCTTAATCTTATTATATGCCATTTTGCGAATAAATCAACATCTATTTTCGTTTTTTCTGTATTTATTTGTATATTGTTATTCCCATAAAATAAAAGCTGCTGTTTTTACGCAACTATTTTCTTGCTTCACCCTGCATAAGAAGGAATATCCTCCCACGCAGTAACTCACACTCCCTTTCCAATTCCGCCTTCTCTGCGCGAAGCTCCTGTATCTTTCTATCCTTTTCAGCTACAATATCCGCCAATTTCTCTTTCTTTGTAATCTTCTTACGCTCCTGCGTCTTTATCCCAGAATATCCATAATCCACAAGCAGTTCCCTGATATGACCTTTAGAAAATACAGACCGAGAAAGTCCTGTGAACTCCACCAGCGCCGTAATCGTCACGCTCCTTCCTTCCGCCTTTAGTTGCTCAATCGCTCTCAAAACCTTATTAATCGACTGCTGACGCAAAAGCTCCTGTTTCTCAGTTAATTGCTTGGGCAGTCCTTTATTCCTTCCCATCCCCGTCCCCTCTTTCCAATTTTTCCACAACGGCATTAAATCCTGCAGCTATTGCCGTAAAATTATCTGCCAGCTGTCTGTCACTCCTGAACTTCTCCGCTTTAGATTCCCAGTCAACCGCCTGCTCCTTGAAATATGCCAGTTGCTCCATTTCCGGCACAAAATCCCTACAACTGATGCATTCCCAAATACCGCTCCTGCAACGAGTGACATCGGCACATACTCCACCCGGCACCCTGTGGGCGCGGATATTTTTAAGCACCCTCGACTCTGTAACGGTATCCATGTTCAGAATCCTTCCTCCAAACAACACAAATGGATTCTCTGTCTCTGTCTGATACTTCATCGGCTCTACTATCGTCTCCGGGAACAGATTTAGATGAGCATACGAGGCATAAAGCATTGCCGTTCCATGGTGTGCCGTCATCTCCGCAATTTGCGGCAGAGTAAACCCTGCCCTCAGCCGTTCTGTAACCCCATTATGGCGGAACTGGTGCGAAGTTACCACATACTCTGCTCCATTTTCATCCCGTACATCATATCTCCTGCAAATCTCTTTTAACTGATAGGATATATACGGCCACGATGCCACACTATATCTGTTTTCCGAATACCAAACGCCATTTTGCAGAATCTGTGACCGGTATGCAAACAGCGCCCCTTTCTTCTCTTTCGGCAGATAACATTGGTAAGACATTGCCATTATCTGTTGTTCCTGAATAAGAGTAATCAGGTGACCTCCCATTTCCTTATTCTCGATGTGAATAGTACGCATGATTGGTTCTTTATATCCGCCATTTTGTTTCCACATAGGAATAAAGAGACAGTAATGTCCGTCAAAAGGCTTGAGACATTCAATCTTCATACCCAGAATCTCCGATATCCTTGACGGAATCAGCCGCAGCAGCCAGTAAATACATCGCGTTGTCACAGGAATATCCTCTTCCATAAATATTCGGTCAAGCTGCTTTGCTACATACTCCGGTATATATTTCTGATCTACAAGCTGCTTTGACTGATAGGGATTATTGTAAAAAGGATTCAGCAGTTTCGTTTTTTCAAAATCACTCATCCGATTAAGAAAAATACCCACGGCTGACCAGATACTGCTTCTGCTACTTTCACTGTAGCCTTTTCCATCCAAATATTCTTTAAACCGGGAAGCGGTTGTCACCTGAATTTCTGATAGTGAAATATCTGCCATAAACCGAAGAAAGATGGCGATATTCCCCACGTTCCCGCAAACTGTACCCACGCCTTTCCCCTCCACTAATCGGATCAGTGCAAAGTATTTCACCATCTCTCTATGCTGCTCTGGAACCATTGAAAAATAAATCGTGACCTTGCTCAGAAGCTGGGATTGATTTTTAAGCCGCTTCTCACAGATCCACCTGTCACTGTCAAAAGAAATGCTATCAGATAAGCTGTCCAAAAAATCCCGGTACCGTCTTTCTTCACACTTCCTGTAATACTCCATATACTCTTGTTTTGGTATCGCGCTCATAGACAGTCACCCCCGCTTTTCTCTATCATCTCAACGATATTCCTATAAGCCGCCAGCAACTGTTTTTCCTGTCGGTACTCTGTATATTCTTCATAATCTGCAATTTCCGCCCGTTGATAGCCCTTTATTATTTCCTGCACCCGCACTTCCTGAGCCTGCAGCAATTCCTTCCAGAATGGCAGATATTTTATTCCCGTGCACAGATGTGGACAGTTGACACAGTGAACAGAACGGCTGCGGCTTTTACATGCTCCATCGCACAGTTTCCTTGTACAGAAACCGAATTCTACCCGGCGCTTTCCCAAACGAAAATCAACATATAAGAGCCGTCTCTCTTCTTCCGAGAACGTGGTAAGCTGTTCATTGGATAACAACAGGTGAAACTGCTCTTTAAAAAATTTGGTATTCATTTCTGCCAATCTAGCTGATTTAACTTCCGCATAATATTGCATGACTGTGCCCTGGTTCAAATGTCCCAGTTGATAGACAAGTTCCATAGTGGTGGCGCCGTTCTCAATCATGTTTACCACTAGCGTTTTGCGGCACTGTCTGCTGGTGAAGTTCCAAAGCTCACCGGTGTCATCACAAATCTCATATTTATAAATCAGCTTGTTGATTTTCATAATGAAATACTCCACATTCAGCATTGCAACCTTATAGCCTTTCTTCTGATGCAGAAAAATGTAAGGAAGAGCATGTTCTCTGCGAAATTTCTCACTGGCAGTAATCTGTTTTTTGATTTTCTCTGCTAACTCCGCCGAGATATAAACACTATGATACTCGCCGATTCCGTTGCGGCGTCTGGCCTTTAGCGTCTTGTAAGGAATATATTTTAGTTTCACTGCCCCATTATAACGAGCGGTTTCAAGACAGTCTTCCTCTAAAAATGCCACCTCTTTGGCCCGCATCCCGGTTTCGGAGAATATCTGGAATACCAGCCTGTCTGTCTCATCCAATTCCTCCAGCCGGTCAGAAAGTTCTTCTATTACCTTATCCGGAATATATGGTGTATTCTTATGGTATTTCTTAGCGTTTACAAAATGCAGGCTCTCGAACGGATTACTATGAGGTTTAGGAAGTTTACTGTCATTCTCGTCTGAGCAAAGATAATGGTATAAAGTTCTGCAGGCAGAGAACATGGTCATGATTTTTGATTGATCCATCTCCTGCTCCAAGGATATCTGCAGCTTTTTTACGTCTATATGATCGATATCAGAAAAATACCGTATGCAGTCATTCATTTCACAAATCTGGTTCACTGCATCAAAAATGGAGATGTGGCTTCTGTCACTGGCGCGTATATGGCCTGAAAACCTTACCTTCAGGAAACACTTTATCTCTTTTCGGAATGACGGCTGATTTACCTTACAGAAATCCACGGTCAGCAACTTCATGCCAGTTCCATGTCTTTGATATAGAATCCACACATCTTTGTGCAACGACATTTCTTTCCTGTTTTCCTTAATAAATCGTGTCTTCTGAATATCTGTTTCTTCCTCTGTTATCTGCTTCAGCAGCTTCAGGAAATCCGGTTCTGCACCTGCAAACTCTGTCCGGCTATCATTTCCCAGAATAAAGTTGTTTATTTTCGTAAGGCTGATTAATTCCCTCCTTTGTGTGTAACTGTCGGCAAGATCTTTTAAATAAGCAAGCGTCTGATCTGGCATCTGCATCAGATACCTAGATACTCTTACATATCCCACTCGCTTTGGCACTTCTTCAATCGATAAACACCTTTTCATAAGGGGCAGCATAATTGATATCCAATACTCTGCAAAAGCTTCTTCATTCATCTGGCAGAAATCCTCTCCATTTGCCTGATCTAAAATATAACGAAAATCATAATGGATTGTAATTTTTTCATTTTGCAGCATCTTTGCAAACACGTACTCATAGCCAATGTATTTAGCTTTCAGACGCTTTTCTCCATCAGCCCACTCCCGTGCAAACTGCATTGCGTAGTAAGAAAAGCATCTCAGGAATTCCTCCCTGCATGATAGTCCGATTGCAACGAAAGCAATCCCTCCAAAGACAGTAAACGCCTCGCAAAGTCCAGTATTGTCCTGCTCATAAGTCCTGCTTTCCAAAACCCTCCGGTAGTCCTCAATTTTCTTCCTCATTACCGGTTCCGGATACTCCTTCCGATACGGAAAGCGTACCTCGGTTCCCTCGATGTCCCAGACAGCAGAAGCGTTAATTCTCTGTGTGATTTTAATCATTACCGCCACCATCCTTTTTACCATGGCGTTTGTATGCGGCGTTGGCCATAATCTCGCTGTTATGGTTCATATACGGCTGAATGGAATCAATCTGCGACCAGCCAAACAAAGCTTTGATTTGGATATCTGAATTTTCCTGCTCCGGATGCAATACGTTATGCTCCAATACCTCCATCACCTTCGTGCTTCTGCCACTATGAGTTCTGACATTTACTGCTGAGATGCCACAACGTTCAGCACAGTCTCTCAGGATTTTGCGATAGTTATGATAAGTGAGCGGCTGTCCCACCGATTTCCCGTGTAAAGTAAGGAATAACCAATCACTGATGATACCGCCCTCATTTTCAGCAGACGGCCGCTCTACAAAAAGATAATCATTCAATACCCTTGCCGTCTCTTCATAGATCCGCACGGTACGAAGCTTATTCTCATACCCATTGACCGCAGACTGCCTCTTCTTGGAGCGTGAGGGCTGTATCAGCCGTTCCATGGCTTGATAATTACTGAGACGCATACTTAGTACTTCATCAATCCGAAATCCCTCCAGCGTCAGCCGGAACACCGCCCCATCCCGCAGCGTACGAAAACTGCTACAAAGGAGCGCTTTCTCTTCATCTGTATACCATTTAATATATTCTCTGCCTCCTTTTACATCGGGCAATATCCGGTTAATCAGGTATTTATACTGGTAAGTGTAGATCTGTCCATACAGATAGGACTGTGGCCGGCATCTGCGCTCTCCTTCGTAAAACACCATCTCACTACTGTAGGTCTGGTCAAGCCATCGGTAAAAGTCTGTTATGGCAGTCACATATCCGGACAGCGTGCTGTAACAGAGACTTTCCTGTGGACTCAATATTCTTAGATTTTCCTTATCCCCGTAAATCAAATGATCCACAAACTCCAGAACCTGTTTGTTGGTTGCTGCCTCATAATTCGTGTGTTGCTTCTCATGCAAAAAGTTAAAGTATACGCACAGCTTGTAGGCGTAACTTTTTCCTGTGCCAAGTTTATTGATGCTCTTCATCTCAATGTACTGATTTGGCGCCAGCATAGGGAGAAGCCGGTCTGTCAGCATATAGCGGCAGACCTCTTCTCCTGCTGTGGTTTCAAATAGAAACCGTTTTACCTGAAATCGTTTTTCCATGGTTTATCCTTCCCGCGCCTCTGGCACAGGCTAACTATACCATGAATCCATGCCATTTACTTCCTCTATCCGGCATAATTGAACATTTCCTGAATACGCCTTGTTAATTCAGGAAGCACAACGTCTCCGAATAAAGCGTATAATCCAGCCAGCAGTAAAGCGCCAAGCACCACCGATATCAATATGACAACGGCCATGTCAATGTAGCCTTCCCCTCTGTTGTTTGCCAGGATACCGCTTGTCCTTACATACAGCTTTATTGCCTTTGTCTTAATGGAATTCATCTTCTCTTTCATAGGATTCTACCTCTTTCCTTATAGTTTATATCGTGTACATAAAACAGGGAGTAAACCAGCGTCTCCACCTAAATCTTTTCCCCTGCCAATCCCTTATGTTTAAAGGGATTAACCACTGTCTATATCGTATACATTTATATAGTGTTGCTGTAGTTAAGAAAAAATGGCGGTATCCACAAATCCTTCCCCTGACTGGTTTTTCAGGATCTGTCCCGCTCTCCACAGATTCCATTCCACACTTCTTTTTGCTTTGCTCATCATTTTTGTCATTCCTTTCGCTTCGCTCAAGGCACAAACAAGTTATGAAAAAATGTTGTACCTCTCCACTATTTGATTTATAATCCCTGTAGGGAATAGCAATACACTACAGAGCACGGAAGGAGGAGTGGCGAATTTATTCCGACCCCGTATCATTATATGTGCCGTCATCCTTTCAAGCACAAACAAGTGGACTTTGAGCCCGGACTCTTATCATTGGTAATAAACCATGTTTATTCAGTCACAGGATGACAGTCACTGTTGCTATTCCTTTTTATAAGGTGGTGATACTTATGATGAAGTTAAAATACCCCATCTGCTGTGGGCTTGACGTCCACAAAAATGTTATCGTTGCAACCATCGTAATCACTAACAGGGACGGAGTATCCGAATACAGGCAAAAATCCTTTTCAACCATCAACTCGGATATTCAAAAGTTTCACAACTGGCTTATCGAGAATAATTGTTATCACGTTTGTATGGAATCCACAGGAAAGTATTGGATTCCTATTTTTAATTATCTCGAAAAGGACATAGAGGTCTGCCTTACACATCCCAAATATGTCAAAGCTATCAAAGGCAAGAAAACGGACAAAAAGGATTCAAAATGGATTGCCGACCTCTACAAATTTGACCTTGTCAGATGTTCCTTTATCCCTCCCAAGGATTTCCGCCAGCTCCGGGAACTTGCCAGATACCGCTTTAAGCTGGTCTGCATGAAATCCTCTGAGAAGAACCGCATCCAGAACTGTATGACCGTTTCCAATGTCGGCATTGCCAGCGTGCTTTCTGACCCTTTCGGCAAAACAGCAACCGAAATCATGTCTTATCTGCTGGAGCATACCGCTGATTCCATTGACGAAAAGGCTGTCCGAAAACTGATAAAAAAAGGGGCCAAAGCCAAGTCTGATGAAATCATCGAAGCAATCAGAGGCTGCAACATTGAAACAGACCAGGCAAAAAAACTGGAACTGGCCCTTGGCCATCTGGAATATCTTGACGGTATGATTACCCAGACCGAAGTGGAACTCTATGTCCGTATCAAACCTTATTATGAGTTTGTGGAATTTGTCAGCACCATGCCCGGCATGACAGAGTTAAGTTCCACCATTGTTCTCGCAGAAACAGGCGTTGACATGAACATTTTTGATGATGCCAAACACCTCTGTTCCTGGTGTGGACTTTCTCCTTCCAACAATGAATCCGCAGGTAAGAAAAAATCTGTCCGAATTGCCAAAGCAGGCGCTTACTTGAAACCGATGATGGTACAGTGTGCCCTTGCCGCAATCAAAAACAAAAAGCAGCCTTATTTTGCAATCAAATATGGGCGAATCAAAAAGCGTCGTGGCCATAAGAAAGCAATCATTGCCATCGCAAGAATGATGATGGTCTGTATTTACCATATGGTCTCGGAAAAGAAACCTTTTACCCCTGCTGACTATGAGGAATTGATGAAGCCTCAAAACCATGTAGAGCGTGTTGTTCTGAATGAAAACAATGTTTTTGCCTATCTTGAAAGTCTTGGTTACGATAGTTCTAAGTTAGTGAAGCGCAACGATAACTAATCTTTATTCTATTGTCAAACAATCGCAAAATCAGGGGTTTTATGAACCCTTATATAAGTGCGCCCAAAAATCCACTTTATTTTTCACTCTTCCTCCTTGGATTAAAATAATAAAAGACAGCATCGCTGCCGCCCTTTTTTCATCGTTAAATCTGCATCATCTGCGTCTGTACCGGTTCCGGGCCTCCAAACGCGACCGGCTTAAATTGATTGGTATCCACGTAATAAAAAAGGCTTCCCTCCTCGTCATAGAGTTCGATCACATCAGAAATGGTGATCACATGCCCATCATACTCCGGGATTTTCTGTTCCCCACTGAATTTTGCACAAATCCCATCCAGGTCATTGGTTCCGATTTCTCCATCGTAGACAGCCCGGTAATTTTGCGGCTCCGGTTCCCCAAATTTCCGGAGCAGTGCATCATATCCAATGAACTTCATATGAACATTTACCTCCGGCTTCAGCTGCCAGATCCGGCAGTTCTTTAAAACCCCTTCTCCCTGTGTCTCACTGCACCCGTTCATCAGACGGTCATACACACCTCCCACCCATTCGACCGTCTCAATACTTCCCTGTTTTTTCAGGAACCGCTCCATTGCTTCCCCTTTAAAGATGGGATCAATGACCGCCTTTCTGTTCCGGATATATCCTGCCTTATTTCCGAAGTACAGGATACCTCCGTCTTCAATCTGGATTCCGCGCATCCTGTCCGCCTCCTTCCATCATGTCATATCCATCGTTCCCGAAACATCCCCCTGCTCCTGCTCCATCGCTTTGATATCCTCCGCAGTCGGAAATAACACAGTCCCCTCCTCAATCTCCAACACGCAGAAATCATTCCTGTCACAGATCATGATCCGGTGCTGGTAGGGGAGCTGCATCTCCACATAGTCTTCGACCTCTTTCTCACTGCAGAGCCACACCCCCGTTGTATATCTCCCATCCGGCAGGAAGCTATAGCCGCTGTAACGCGGCTCATGCTCTTCTAACGGCAGCGCCCCTGCCGGACGGATCTGTGACAGCTGCAGGCGCTCATGCTCCGAAAGTAATTCCGGCTTTAAGACTCCCACCACATCGGACCGTCTCCATCTGGCATACTCACCCTGATACAAATCAATGACAAATACGGACTGATTGACCGCATCTGCATCCGCCCCGTCACCCCCGACACAGTAGCAAAGCTGGCTCGGGCTGTCCTCCCCCAGAGCGGAAGCTTTCAGCACAATGACTTTCCCTTTGATGGAACAGGAGGTTCCTGTCTCGATACAATCCGATTCTGTATAGATTCCTTTTTCCATCTCTATTCCCCCTTCTGCTGTACCAAACCTGAAAGGTCTGAGATCAGGCTTAACCGGATGGAATCCGGCATGGTCTTAATGGCGGCGCGCACATAGGCTTCTACCGCCTCCGGCGACTGGTCTCCAACTTCAATTAACTCCACCTTCCGGACCATGACCTGTCCGTCACAAAGATTCAGGGCAAGAATGCCGCCATACTCCATGCCGGCAGCCTCCCGAAACTCCTTGGGAATCAACACCCTACCCCTGTGATCCATTAGCTTGTACACCGGTTTACTCATCGTAGTATCCTCCTTCCTCAATGGCCTGATTTACTTCCTCCTCCGAGATTCCAAACAGGGACAGAATCTCCAACAATGGTCCCCGCACTACCTCCATGGGATCTTCATCTCCAATCAGGATGGCACCCGGCACCATCTGTATGACCAGACCGGCATCCAGTGGAATCTGGGCTGCCTCCAGCAAATCGTGCGGGATGACCAGTTCCGCCTCTTCCTCTTCTGCCTGATGTTCTTCCTCCGTTTCCCTTTTCAGGAAGTCATTCTCTCCGGGCAGTCCCATTTTCCGGCAGGATAAATGGACCAGATCCCCCGGGGTCACCCCAATCTCCTCCAGCGCACCGGGCGGCAGGACCAGGCTTCCATCCTCCGCCATTCTCCCATTTACGAAAACATTCCTCATGGCTCCTCCTTTTTCTGGTTTTCTTTCTCCAGCTCCTGGCTTCTTAATTCCTGGCAGAAGGTCAGAAGCTCTTCTTCTCCAATACAGATTTCTAACTGCTCCAGTTCCTTGACCAGGGAGGCCATTGCCTCCAATTCCGCTGTAAGCTGGTCCATGCACGCTCCATTTCGGTATCCGCTGAAGGTACGCACATAGCCTTTTACATCACAGTGGAACATACCGCTTTGCCGTTTTTTTATCATGGCAAGATAGATGGCTGCCAGACATCCCTGGTCCACCTGCACGGTTAAACACCCGCCAAATCCGATTGTCAGACGCTGCTTTCCAGCCGTTGCTTCCTCAATCCGCTGCTTTGCCTGCCAGAGCTTCTCAATCTCATTCATTTCCGTCATCACCTCCCAGCAGTCCTGCGGAAAACAGATCCATTTGCTGCGGCCCTGACTTTCTCCGTTCTGCAGGATCATAGTTCGTTATAATAACCTCGGGAAATTCACATCCTCCGTCATAGCGCTGGGCCAGGTTATTGATCCGGGTGACCGCAGTAATCTGGTATCCGACATACAGGTTCCGGATATATTCACAATCATTATAGCTAACCATCCATTTTCCCAGACAGCCTGCCAGCGTATCCCGGAGTCTTACATGGTCTTCCTTCGGAAATTCCACTTCATAATGGTCTTCTGTCATAAAATATGGCGGATCACAATAAAGAAAGGCGTTCTCCCGGTCATACTGCCGGATGAGCGCCTCAAAATCCTTATTTTCTATGATGGTATTGGCAAGCCGGTTTGAAGCCTGCCAGATGAGGGAAAAGGTCTTACGCACGTCAAAGGCCTGACAGCCAAATGATGTACAGCCGCTCCCATAGCTGTACCGGATCAGCTTATAAAAAGCGGCCGCTCTCTGGACATCATCCGGGCCGGCATGTTCTAAGAGGAGGGACCGCAGCTCCTCAAACTCCATCGGCGGCAGGTTATGCTGCGCCAGTTCCATCTCCTCCCTTAAAAAAGCCGGATCAAACTCCCTCTTTTCTAAGAACCTGCGCAGAACAAGAAACTCTTCCCGGCTGTTTAATGGAAGGAAACCCAGCAAACGTAAAAATTCCATGGTATGGTTCTTGACACAGGAATAGAGGTTGGTCAGGTTTGAGTTGAAATCGTTGTAGACCTCCATCACCCTCGGATCGGGCGGCCGTCCAAACAACACCCAGCCTCCGCCTCCGAACACTTCAATATAGCGTTCATAGTGAGCGGGGGATATTTCATAAATCGTATTCCGCAATGCCTTTTTACCGCCAACCCACGATATAAAACTATTTATGATTTCTCACCTCCTTCATGTCCTGCATGGTTTTGTGTCTATAGTTCCATCTGCGGTCCATTTCCCTGCTCTTCCTCCAACGGCGTTTCATTGGAACTGGCCACATAGGGTGACATACACAGCCTGCTTTTCCTCCAGTCTTCCCTCCCGTAGCTTTCAAAGTCAAAATTCCGGAACGCCTCAGCCTCCAGATCGGCTCCCCCTTCCCTAAGACATTCCATGCCGTAGATGGTAAATGCTAATGCATTCAACGTTTCGACGTCTACATCCTGGCCGAAGGCATTTTCAAAATTGGGAAGCGGACTGCGTATATCCGTGATGGTACATTCCTTAAATGTGTGAATTCCCAAATCGGCAAGGACCTGGCGTGTCCTCTTCTCACTACAGGGAAGTTTCAGCCAGACATCTTCTTTTGTTTTTGATACCTGCAGATGCACAAAAAAAATATAGTCCTCTATCGTCTGTTCTGGAAGCTCCTTCCCATCATATGGTTCCACCCAGCCTTCCGTGCTCCGGCAGCAGTATCCCTTTGAGGTAAAAACACCCTGCTCCTGTTCCTTCACACAATGCCCCACCTTTTTGAGGGACAGGAGAGGATAGACCTCATCCGGCAGGTTCCGAATAACCGGCACTAAGTTATTTTTGATCGATACCTTGCCAAGCTCCTCCTCATCCATAATTCCTGGCAGGAGTTCAAAGCGGTCCAGGTTGTAAGCCGCATTAATCAGGTTCCTGATGGTTCGTTCCGGTACAGACTGTATCACACCCTCGTAGGTATCCATCTCCTCCTGACTCATCTGGGAAAGTTTCTGCGCCAGGAAATTCAATTCCTGCAACGTAGCGCTGCACGTTTCCAGCGGCTCATATAGAAAATCAGGCCACTGGCCAACAAGTTCCAGGGAGTATCCCTCTCCCTCCGCAACCCTCGCACACAGCTTGGCGTTTGCCATCGCCATTGGATCGGCCGGGAGTGTCAGGGTATATCCCTGATACAAGAAATCACTCTTATGCCGTTCCGCATAGATACAAACCTGCATTATCACATTTCTCCCATCTGTATCCCATGTCCCTGTGCTTCCTCCAATGGCGGTTCATAGGAAATGGCTCCATACGGCGTCATACTCAGCCTGCTTCTCCTGCTTTCTGCCTTCCCATAACTTTCAAAATCAAAATTTTGGAACGCCTCAGCCTCCAGGTTGGCTCCCCCTTCCCGGAGGCACTCCCTGCCGTAGGTAGCAAATGTAACCTGAATGGGATCAAAGGTATAGCGGTCCATGGTATGGTACAAGATCCTGGCCTGCTCCGGGTTGTCACAGGACTCATAAGATGCAATCGCTTTATACTTAATCAGTTCTTTGGGGGACAAGGTGGCCAATTCCTTCGCTAATGCATTCATCTTTTCGACTTCCGCCGCTTGGCTGAAGACATATTCGAACTGGGGAATCGGGCTGCGTATTTCCATGATGGTACATTCCTGAAATGTGTGAATCCCCAAATCAGCAAGGGTCTGCCGTATCCGCCCCTCATCACAGGGAAGTTCCAGCCTGGCATCAGCCTTTGTTTTTAACGACTGAAGACGCAGACAAAAAATACAATCCACCTCCGTCACCTGTTCCGGAAGCTCCCTCCCATCATACGGTTCCACCCAGCCTTCCGTGTTGCGGCAGCAGTATCCCTTCGAGGTAAAAACACCCTGCTCCTGTTCCTTCACATAATGCCCCACCTTTTTGAGGGACAGGAGAGGATAGACCTCATCCGGCAGGTTCCGAATGGCCGGCACTAAGTCATTTTCCATGGATACCTCGCCAAGCTCCTCCTCATCCATAATTCCTGGCAGGAGCTCAAAGCAGTCCAGATTGTAAGCCGCATTAATCAGGTTCCTGATGGCCCGTTCCGGTACAGACTGTATCACACCCTCGTAGGTATCCATCTCTTCCTGACTCATCTGGGAAAGTTTCTGCGCCAGGAAATTCAGTTCCTCCAACGTAGCACTGCACGTTTCCAGCGGCTCATATAGAAAATCAGGCCACTGGCCGACAAGTTCCAGGGAGTATCCCTCCCCATCTGCAACTCTCGCACACTGTTTCGCGTTTTCCATCGCCATTTGGTGGGCTGGGAGTGTCAGGGTATATCCCTGATACCAGAAATCACTCTGATACCGTTTTGCATAGATACAGACCTGCATTACCACATTCCTCCCATCTGTGGACCTTGCTGTACAGATTCTACTCCCTTTAGTTCCTGCTCTGTCCGGGGGCCATAAATCATCGATGAATTATAAAAATAGACATTGAGAATCCCGCCATCTTCACACTCAATATCGGTCTGTTCAAAGCTTTCTCCCCAGCCATCTGAAGCTTGACCCATCCAGTATTTTTTTGTCCATTCCAATTCATCCGGCGTCAACTCTCCTTTGATCTCGATCTGCAGCACCCCCCAAAGAGCATGGTGGTAAACCTCAATCGCTGGAAACATACTGAGGATTCTCTGTTTCATCAACTGGTTGTCCATATACTCTGCAAGTCCCGTTTTCTGCTCAAATATAGAGTCCTGTTCCAATTCCTCCCGGATTTGTTTTTCAAAAATGGTCAGTTCGGTTGCACTAAATGATTCGTCATAACCTTCGGAACCACAAAAAACCCCCGTCAACTGGTTATAGAGGCGCGTTACCACCGTTTCATCCGAAAGCCGTTCGCAGCACCACTTCTTACTCGTCACGATGCCATATCTGGTCTGAACAGCCCCATGCTCCTTCATCATAGCCTGGCCTATGGCATCCCAGTCCACATACCGGTCCAACAGCGGTTCCAGAGAAGGATCTCCATAACTTCTGATTACCTCCCTGGCATAGGTCCCTGGCTCCTGTACCTGATCCAGGAACTCATAGTTTCCCATATTCCGCACAACCGAGAGCGCCTCTTTCATAGTCCTCGGGCATTCCGCCAGAAAAACAGCCTTCAAAAAGTTCAGTGTATAGCTATGGTTGGATAACACTTTCTCCTTTAAAATAGTTGCGATACGGTTCACTTCCTTGAGATCACTCTTTGTGGGAAGATATCCCCACAGTTCCTGGAATGGTCCTCCATATTGGTTGAATTTACACTGGTTCAGACTTTTTAGATCCAGAGCTACTCTTGCCATCTCCATCTTCTCCGGTGTTGTCGGTACGGCCAGGGAATACCCCTTTCTCCCTGTGTAAATATGCAGAAGGAACACCGAATTTTTATCGTAGCCGGCATCCGGTGGAAACTCCCCATGATACACATCCTGAAAGGTTTTACCCTCCACTTTCCGTACGGTTTGCCCCGTCTGCCCGGGATCATGATTCCCTGCCACAAGTTCGTAATTGTCAAGGTTATAAGACAGGTTGAGGATATCCTTCCCTGACTTTTGGGTTTCAGCCTTCAAAACCGCAGAAAACAACTCCTGTTCTGCCTGTGTTAAATATTCCAGCCGCTTTGCTAAGCACGCCAACGCCCTCGCGGATTCCGCATCGGTCCTCATACCTTTTAACACTTCCGGCAGCGCCGGGATAGAAGATTCCGCCTCGTAAACAATCATTGGAGGATCTTTCTGCATTTCCGTGTAAAGCAGATCGATTTTTCCTGGCTGCTGCGGGAATGTCAGCCAGGAAGCACTCCTTTCGTCATAACCGATTCGTATTCTTAACATGTTTCTTCCTCCTCTCCGTAAATGATTCCGATTCCATGCCTGCTGATTAAGATGCTGTGGAGAATTAACAGAAGCAGGCCATCGTGGATCAGCTCAGCGTCCCCCAGCTCTGAAAGTTTTAAATAAGGTTTCCCTGTCCCCAGCTCCTTTGCAGCACAAAAAATAGCGTAGCCATCTAAGTCTACGCCATGTACATGAAATGCTTTATAATCAATTCCCCTCTCTGACACATGAGGGACCGCCTGTTCCCAGAGCCCTGCATCGGAACTTAACAGGAATACAGCCGCTGCAAATCCAGGATCAGTCCGTAGTCCGGGAAACAGACCGCACCGTAACAAAAGCAGGAACCGCCTTCGGTGCTCCTCATTCCTGAAAAACCGTTGTTCTGCCTCACGCCGGTTCTGGAGCTTCATCACCCGCACCAGAAAGGTCCCCTCCGGCAGTTCTGCGGCCAACAGCTGGAGCAGAGACTGATAAAATGCTTCGTTCTTCTCCACCGCCTCCGTTTTCTTTTCCTCCCACGGACAGTTGGCACCCTTTAAATCCCGCAGGGAATACCGGCTTCGGATGACTCCGCTTTTTCTTGGCCCAAAGCCCGGTATCCGCTGCATTTCCGCCTCCAGGGCCTCCATGGTTGTTCCCTTCATAAACCTTGCCGTCATGCTTATCCTCCCTCTTTCTTTTCTGTTTTAGATCGCCTGCATTCCACTCATCTGCATGGTGTTCTGCTGTTCTTTTCATTCTGAGCGTTTTCTGCCTTTACCCTATCCAAAAATCTGCCGTTCAAATTCATCAAGCCAGCTCATATCCGATTCCTGTGCATGGTAGCTCTCTGCTTCCAACGTGTACCCCATCTCCTTAAATTTATAATCTGCCTCATGGACCATGTGTTTTGCAAAACCCTCTGCCTCTGCTTCGCTTGTGTCATTGCAGCAGAAACTGTATTTTGCAATGACTGCCTCATCCCCAAGGAACTCTATGCTTTCACTTTCCGTTATCATGTAGTCACCATTAATCCCTTTCAGGAATTCCACAATCCCTTCTTCAATTTCTGGCTGCATCAGACAGTTAAACTCTCTGTTTTTAAATGTAATTTTCAATTTTACGTCTACATCAAAGTCCCTATCCTTATCAAGCTCTGTTCCCATTCTTTACCTCCATATGCTTTTTTCGTTTTTATGGTGTTGTTTTTATCCATTTTTCACTGCCTAAATCCCATCACCCAATTTCATTTATATCACGTAAAAAGGCCAGCCAATTTTTCGTCGGCTGACCTTGAATTTTTCCCATATATCACTGAAATACCTTCCTGCATCTGCGGAAGGGGCTAAAAATCGGGGCTAAAAACGGCCATTTTTTGCCCTGTTTTTCGCTCGATTTTCGCTCAAAAACCACTATATCTTGTGGTTTAAACCTCTATTTTTTCTTAAAACCACAATTCTGCATCATTATCACCGACTCCACATGCCCCCCCATCCCAAACATATCACACCCTCTAACCCTCTCCACCTCAAACCCTCTCTCCCCCAAATACTTCACATCTCTCCCCAACGTCGCCGAATCGCAGCTCACATACACCACCCGTTTCGGCCCCATCTTCACAATCGTATCCAAACAAACCTGATCGCAGCCCTTCCTTGGCGGATCCACCACGATCACGTCCGCATAAATCTGCTTCTCCTCAAACTCCCTCGGCAGCACTTCCTCCGCCTTCCCCACAAAAAACTCCACGTTATCAATCCCATTAATCTCTGCGTTCCGCCTGGCGTCCTCAATGGCCTGTGGCACAATCTCCACCCCATAAACCTTTTTCGCCTTCTGCGCCAGAAACAACGAAATCGTCCCGATCCCACAATACAAATCCCAGACCGTCTCCTCCCCCGTCAGTCCCGCATACTCCAGCGCCGTCCCATACAATTTCACGGTCTGCGCCGGATTCACCTGATAAAACGACAGCGGCGAAATCTGATACTTCACATCCCCGATATAATCCGTGATATACCCTGGCCCCCAGAGATTCACCACCTCATCCCCGAGAATCACATTGGTTTTCTCCATATTCACGCAGAGCGAAATACTGGTCATCCCGTCCACCTGCCTCAACCGTTCCACCAGCACCTCATCCTTCGGCACCTTCCTCCCGTTCACCACCAGACACACCATAATCTCCCCGGTGGCAAACCCCTTCCGAATCAGACAATGCCGCACCAGCCCCCGATGCCCCTCTTCATCATAAGGTTTCACCCCAAATTCTTCCATAAACTCCCGGACAATCCGTAATATTTCCCGATTCTCCTCCACCCCCAGCAAACAATCCTCATTTTCAATGATAGAATGGGTCCGCCCCGCATAAAACCCGGTGATCACTCTCCCATCCTTACTCACCCCAAATGGGAACTGCGCCTTATTTCGGTACCGCCACGGCTCCTCCATCCTCATGATCGGCTCCATCCGCACGATCTTCCGGCCATCCGCTCCGGCCCTTTCGCCCGTCCCAGCCCCTTCATCCTCGCTCCCGCATTCCTCCCCCGGCAGCCTCAAATTCTCCATCCCCCCAATCCGCTTCAAATTATTATAAATCTTCCGCTCCTTAAACCTCAGCTGCGCCTCATAATCCATCATCTGTAGCTGGCAGCCCCCACACTGCCGCGCCACCGGACACCTGGGCTCCACGCGATCTTTTGACGGTTCCACCACCTCGATCAGCCGCGCAAAACCATAGGTCTTTTTCATTTTCATGACCCCAGCCCTCACCACGTCCCCGATCACGGTATCTTTAATAAACCAGATATATCCGTCCACCCGGCCGATCCCCGCGCCGTCCTCGCTCATATCCTCAATCGCCACCACAAATTCGTCATTCTTCTTCATCTTCTCAAATCTCCTCTTCCCAAAACCGATGCAAGCCGGAAAACATACCCGGCCCATGCCGTTACCGTATGTTTTCCGGCCCACACACTTTCATTCATTAATATAAAGCCAATTTTTATGTACAGCGCGTTCTACAATTCCGTCGTCTTTCTAATATTCGTCTCCAGCAGCCGGTTATACCCCAGCCACCCCGTATTCTCGCCGCCTGCGTTTAACGCCTCGATCATGGTCTCCATCTTCGCGTCCGTGTTGTCCGCGAAATTCAGGGCCAGAGCTTCCAGCAGCGCCGGTTTCTTCGGCGAGCCGTACTCCAGCTCCCCGTGGTGGGCCAGAATACAGTGCTTCAGCTCCACCGCCGTCCGCTCCGGGAATCCCGGGATCGCGCGGATCATGCGCCCCACCATCTCAGTTCCGATAATAATATGCCCTAAAAGCTGCCCGTCGTCCGTATAGTCATTCTCCGGAAATGTTGACAGCTCCCGCGTTTTTCCCAAATCATGGAAAATAGCCGCGGTGATCAACAGATCCCGGTTCAGCTGCGGATAATACCCCGCATAATAATCGCACAGCTTTACCACGCTCAGCGTGTGCTCCAGCAGTCCGCCCACAAAACCGTGGTGTACGCTCTTAGCCGCGGAATGGAACTTGAAGGCCTTGGCAAATGCCGGGCTCTCCACAAAAAACTTGCTCAGAAGCTGGTTCAGATGCGGATTCTTCACGCTGGCGATGAAGCCCAGCAGTTCCTCGTACATCTTGTCAATATTTTTCTTTGATACAGGCAGGTAATCCGCCTCCACGTACTCCCCCTCGGACGCCCGGCGGATCCGCCGCACGTTCAGCTGGTGGGAATTCTGGAACAGGGTCACATCCGCTTCCACGTGCACGTAGTCCATGGTCTCAAATTCGCCCACTCCAGGGGAATTTAAATCCCAGATCTTGGCATCGATGGTACCCGTCTTGTCCTGCAACACCAGATTGCCGTATTCCTTACCGTTCTTGGTCACGGCGATCTGTTTGTTCTTGCACAGGTACACATCCGTGGTGTGCATACCCTCCCTGAGTGTATCAATATATTTCATTATTTTGATTCCTTTCCAAATCTCTTTTTTATGTCAACTCATTGGCCGGCCCGGCAACAGCCCGTTCCAACGCCATTTTACCTCGCCCCAATGGTCACCGGATACTCAATTTCCTTATAGGAGTCCTTCCCGTTCCGCTGTACCGCAACGTTCACCTTGTCCCCCGGCTTCAGGGATTCCACCTGATTCTGGAAATCCTTCATGGTGTTGGTCTTGGAGCCGTTGATCCAAGTAATGATGTCGCCCGGCTGGATTCCCGCGTTGTACGCAGGGCTGTCCGCAATGCAATCGGTCACGTAAATCCCCTGGGGAAGCCCGCTCTCCTCCATGGCGGAGTTCACCTCCTGCCCACGGATTCCAAAATATGGGGCCGCGAAGCCGTTGCTCAGGTTCTGAAGCACACCTTTATAGTCGGAAATGGACGCGATAGTGGTCATGTTGCACTCGTCTTCCCGGTCATATTTGTCCGTCACCCAGCCGATCAGCTGGCCGTTGGTATTGAGGATAAAGGTCCCCATCCCGGAATTGGACTGTACATCCGAGTAAAACACCCTTGAGATGCCGTCCACCGCCTGGACACTTTTCACCACATAGGACACGAAACCGTAGTCCGTGGAATGAACGATCCCCGCAGGTCCGCCCACGGCGATCACCATGTCGCCCTGCTTCACGGAGTAGGAATTGCCCAACTCCACCTGGGTCAGCTTCTTGGTCTGGTCGTTTGTGAGCGCAGACAGCTCGATGCTGACCACCGCCATGTTGGCCACGGTGTCCCGCTGCTTTATCTTGCCCGGCACCACCGTGCCGTCCTGAAATACCACCTCAATGGAGTCCGCCGCCTCAATCGCTTCCTCCGGCGTGAGAATCAGAGCTTCCGTCTTGGTCTTGGCGATCAGAACCCCGGCGTACTGCCCGGTGGTCTCGATGGGATTGTCAAACCAATCCACCTGGTGCTGAATGGAGTGAACCGCCACAACACCCTTGCCCACCTCCGTGGCAACAGAGCGCAGACTGCCGTACATGGTGTTTAAATCGTCCACCGTGTACTGATAGTTTTCCATCTCAGATTTGACGATCTGTGAAATCGGCTCTGTCTCCTTGGGCGGCTGGCTGACCGCCTGCGTGGTCTCCACCGGCGCTGCGGTGGTGGTCTCAAGCTCGTCCTTGGGTATGGTGATCTGGCTGCTCTCCTCCGGCTGCTCCTGGCCCAGATACCGCTCCGCCAGGGGCTTGGACACCACAAAACAAACAGCCGCCAGCACGCCGAACAAAACCCCGCAGAAAGCAGTCAGCAAAATGCGTCTGGCAATCTGCCGTTTGGACAGAGGCTGGCGGACAATCTTTTCATTGATAAAACGGTGAGGCTTGTCCCCATTCTTTTCCGGCATAGAACCCCTCCCTGTCAAGAATCTGGTATGCTCAAAAAACCCACATATCCCTATTATACGTTTCTTCCACTCTTTATGCAAGCTCGTAAATATGAAAAGATATTAAAAATGATAGTAAATATCCGATTTTATGATATACTGTATATGGCGCTTTGCGCCAAAAAAGCTCCGCCAAACCACGCAAATTATACGTTTATTATAGGTGAAATTCATGAATCAAAAAGCATTAAAAACTTTGGAATACCATAAAATCATCGCCCAGCTCACCGAGTACGCGGCCTCCCCCCTGGGAAAGGCCCTCTGCACGGCGTTAGAGCCCTCCTCGGACCTGGAGGAGATCCGCACCTGGCAGCAGCAGACCACGGACGCGGTCAACCGGGTGCGCTTAAAGGGCACGGCCTCCTTCTCCGGAGTCCGGGACATCGGCGATTCCTTAAAACGCCTGGAGATCGGCAGTTCCCTGAGCATCCCGGAGCTGCTCTCCATCAGCTCTCTGCTCACCTGCGCCGCCCGGGCCAAGGCCTACGGCCGCCACGAGGACGTGGATGAGGAAAATGACGACCTTGCCGACTCCCTGGAGCCCATGTTCGCGGCCCTGGAGCCGTTAACCCCGCTGAATCAGGAGATCAAGCGCTGTATCCTCAGCGAGGACGAGGTGGCGGACGACGCCAGCCCCGGGCTCTCCCACGTGCGCCGGGCCATGAAGCTGGCCGCGGACAAGATCCACACCCAGCTGAACTCCATTTTGAATTCCAACCGCACCTATTTGCAGGATGCGGTGATTACCATGCGCGACGGCCGCTACTGCCTGCCCGTCAAATCCGAGTACAAGAACCAGGTTCCCGGCATGGTTCACGACCAGTCTGCCACCGGCTCCACCCTGTTCATTGAGCCCATGGCCATTGTGCGCTTAAACAACGAGATCCGCGAGCTGGAAATCCGCGAACAGAAGGAGATCGAGGCGGTGCTGGCCGATTTAAGCAACCAGGCCGCTCCCCACTGCGAGGACCTGGCCATCGACATGCAGCTCCTGGCCCAGCTGGACTTCATTTTCGCCAAGTCCGCCCTGGCCCGGCACTACCGCTGCAGCGCCCCGGTATTTAACGACCGCGGCTACATCCACATCAAGGACGGCCGCCATCCGCTCTTAGACCCCAAAACCGTGGTTCCCATAAGCGTCTGGCTTGGCAAGGATTTCGACCTGCTGATCGTCACCGGCCCTAACACAGGCGGCAAGACGGTCTCCTTAAAGACCGTGGGCCTGTTCACCCTTATGGGCCAGGCAGGACTCCACATTCCCGCCTGGGAGGGCTCCGAGCTTGCAGTGTTCGACCAGGTATTTGCGGACATCGGCGACGAACAGAGCATCGAGCAGAGCCTGAGCACCTTCTCCGCCCACATGACCAACATCGTGCGGATTCTGGGCGAGGCGGATTCCCGGTCCCTGTGCCTCTTCGACGAGCTGGGCGCGGGCACGGACCCCACCGAGGGAGCGGCCCTGGCCATCGCCATTTTAAGCTTCCTGCACAACATGAAATGCCGCACCATGGCCACCACCCACTACAGTGAGCTGAAGGTATTCGCCCTCAGCGCTTCCGGCGTGGAAAATGCCAGCTGCGAGTTCAACGTGGAAACCTTACAGCCCACCTACCGCCTGCTGATCGGCGTTCCCGGCAAGAGCAACGCCTTCGCCATTTCCAGCAAGCTGGGTCTGCCCGACTATATCATCGACGACGCCAAAACCCACCTGGAGGCCAAGGACGAATCCTTTGAGGACCTGCTCTCCAGCCTGGAAAAAAGCCGTCTGACCATTGAGAAGGAGCAGGAGGAATTAAAGGCCTACAAGGACGAGATCGCCCAGCTGAAGGCCCGCCTGACCCAGAAGGAGGAGCGCCTGGACGAGCGCAAGGATAAGCTGCTCAAAAATGCCGCCGAGGAGGCCCAGCGGATTCTCCGGGAAGCCAAGGAGACGGCGGATCAGACCATCAAGCAGATCAACAAGCTCTCCGCGGACTCCGGCCTGAACAAACAGCTGGAAGCCCAGCGCGCAAAGCTGCGCGAGAAATTAAAGGAGGCCGACGACAAGCTGGCCATCAAGGCCAAAGGCCCCAGCCAGCCTATTTCCCCCAAGAAGCTGAAGGTCGGGGACGGTGTCAAAGTCCTGTCCATGGGCCTCAAAGGCACAGTCAGCACCCTGCCCAACGCCCGGGGCGACCTCTATGTGCAGATGGGCATTCTCCGCTCCCTGGTCAATGTAAAAGACCTGGAGCTGCTGTCCGAACAGGACATCACCGGGCCTTCCATCCCGTCCTCCGGCGGCGGCAAATTCTCCGGCAAGGGGCGCGGCACCGGAAGCAGCAATATCAAAGTATCGAAATCGGCCTCCATTTCCCCGGAGGTGAACCTGATCGGCATGACAGTGGACGAGGCCATGCCTGTGATGGAAAAATATCTGGACGACGCCTACCTGGCCCATCTCACCACGGTCCGCGTGGTTCACGGCCGCGGCACCGGGGCGCTGAAAAATGCCGTCCACACCCGGCTCAAAAAGTTAAAATATGTAAAAGAATTCCGCCTGGGCGTCTTTGGTGAAGGAGATTCCGGCGTGACCATCGTAACATTTAAGTAACCGCCAGACAGCATGTTTTAAGGAGGAGTAATTATTATGGCAGAAAAACAGAGGATTCTGATTGTGGACGACGACGCGAACATCGCGGAGCTGATCTCCCTCTATCTGATGAAAGAATGTTATGAAACTATGATCGTCGGGGACGGCGAGGAAGCCCTGCGGGTATTTCCCGATTTCAAACCCAATCTGGTCCTGCTGGACCTGATGCTCCCCGGTATGGACGGCTACCAGGTGTGCCGGGAGCTGCGCACCTCATCCCAGGTGCCCATTATCATGCTCAGCGCCAAGGGCGAAATCTTCGACAAGGTTCTGGGCCTGGAGCTGGGCGCGGACGACTACATGATCAAGCCCTTTGACTCCAAGGAGCTGGTGGCCCGCGTCAAGGCGGTGCTGCGCCGCTATCAGGTGGCTCCCGCTCCCGCCACCTCCGCCTCCGAGCAGCAGGGCGAGTACGTGGAGTACCCGGACCTGATCGTGAACCTGACCAACTACTCCGTGATCTACCGCGGCCATTCCGTGGAAATGCCCCCCAAGGAGCTGGAACTGCTGTATTTCCTGGCGGCCTCGCCCAACCAGGTATTCACCCGCGAGCAGCTTCTGGACCATATCTGGGGTTACGAGTACATCGGCGACACCCGCACCGTGGACGTACATATCAAGCGTCTGCGGGAGAAGATCAAGGACCACGCCAACTGGGCCATCACCACGGTGTGGGGCATCGGTTACAAATTCGAGGTAAAGCGGTAAGCCTGACGGCAAACACCCCCGGCCGGACGATCCGCGGCAAAAAAACTACAGGCGAACGGCAGGCGGCCCCATGGGCTGCACCTGCCGCTCTTCAGAATCAATAAGGCGGGATTCCCAACGAATCCCGCCTCACCTGTTTTATCTCTGCCTTTACGCTGTCCCGGCCATCCCGGCTGTTCCACCGTCAAAACGGCCGGACCGCCGCCCGGGAATCCGCGCCAAGTTCCGCCACGGTTTCCCAGGCCGGCCCGGCGGCCCCGATCTGTTGATTCATAATCTCAGTACCGTACTGGCTCATAAAAGAGCCGAATCCGATGAGCGCCATAATCAAGAAAGCGATCCCGATCAGGGATGTGACGATGCCCGCAATCGCCATCCCCTGGCCTGCCTTCTGCTTCACCAGTACCACAATTCCCAGAATCAGGCCGATCACGCAGGGAATAATCCCGATCACCAGGCAGGACAGCACCAGGCCCACAATTCCCAGAACCATGGACGCAATCGCCATTCCCTTACTCTGCTTTACCATTTCCTCCATCTCATTACCTCCAGTTTCGGTTTGATTCATATTGATTTATTGTACCAAATGCAGCGAAAAAAGTAAATGTAAAAAGCCGGCCCGCATCTTCATTTACAGGGACACCGGACCGTGTTATGATAGAGGGGCGGGGCCGCGGCCCTGGAATCCCACAGTAAAACACCAGGAGGATCAACCATGATATCTTATCAGAATCTTTATAATAACTCCAATATGATACAGATCGCCGAGCGCGGAAACATAAAAGTATTCGAGCATCAGCGCGATTTAAGCGTCACCCCAGGTTCCGCCATGAACGCCTACTTTGCCGCTGAGATGAACATCCGCAAGCGCCAGGTGCTGATTGAGCTAAAAAACAGCGGTTTCACCGTCCAGGCCGGAGCCATGCAGTGGACCGCTGGAAACGTGAAAATGGGGTCCGGCATCAAGGGGGTGGGAGACTTTTTCGGCAAAGCCATCGCTTCCAAGGTGACCAAGGAGGCCGCCGTCAAACCGGAGTACACCGGAACGGGCCTGATCATGCTGGAGCCCACCTACAAGTACATTCTTCTGGAGGAAGTGTCCGAGTGGGGCAGTCTGGTGCTGGAGGACGGTTTATTCCTGGCCTGCGACTCCGGAATCAAACAGAATGTGGTGGCGAGATCCACCCTGTCCTCAGCGGTGGCCGGAAAAGAGGGACTTTTCAACCTCTGTCTCAGCGGCAGCGGTATGGCCGTCCTGGAAAGCCCGGTGCCCCGTGACGAGCTGATTGAGTTTAATCTGCAGGACGACGAGGTGAAGATCGACGGCAACATGGCCATCGCCTGGTCCAATTCCTTAAAGTTTACCGTTGAGCGCTCCTCCAAGTCCCTGATGGGCTCCGCGGTCTCCGGCGAAGGCCTGGTTAACGTGTACCGCGGCACCGGAAGAATCCTCATGGCACCCACCGAATAAGCGGGATTTTACGACACGCACAGTTTCGAGGTATAACAATGACACATTCCCTTTATTCAAAATTCATTCTCGGCTACCTGGTGTTCGGCCTTTTGGGCTTTGTTTTCATCGCCACCTTTTCCTCCCGCATGACGCGGGATTACCTGATCCAGAGCCGGGCCAACACGCTGTACGACGAGGCCTGCCTGATCGCGTCCTCCTACAGCACCATGTATCAGGGGCAGCCCCAGGACCTCTCCGACGCCTCCCCCCAGCTGCGGGCCGTGGCCCAGTTCCTGGGCGCCGAGGTCATGGTGGTAAACCGCCAGGGCACCATTATCGTGGACAGCACCGGCGGCTCGCGGGTGCACACCGTGATCGACAATTTCGATCCCACGGCCATCGGCAATCGTTCCTACTCCATCGGGCGCTACAACAGCCTGTTCGCCGAGGACGTGCTCAGCGTTTCCGCCCCCATTACCGGGAATTACAACACCTACGGTTATGTGCTGATCCACCTGCCCATGAGCCAGGTGAAAGACGCGCAGAACGGGGTTTTGAACATTCTCTACATCACCTCGTTTCTGATCTTCGTGCTGTCCTCCATCATTTTGCTGGTGTTCACCAAAACCGTTTATCTGCCCCTGCGCAAGATCACGGTGGGCGCCAACGAGTACGCGGCCGGGAACCTGGACTACCGCATCGCCGTGCACACCCACGATGAGATGGGTTATCTGGCCAACACCCTGAATTACATGTCCGATGAGCTGAACAAGATGGAGGAATACCAGAAGAACTTCATCGCCAACGTCTCCCACGACTTCCGCTCCCCCCTAACCTCCATCAAAGGGTATCTGGAGGCCATTCTGGATGGCACCATTCCGCCGGAGATGTACGGGAAATACCTCTCCCGTGTGATCTCCGAGACCGAGCGCCTGCACAAGCTGACCGAGAGTATGCTCACCCTCAACTCCCTGGACAACCGGGGCTACCTGTCCCGCTCCAATTTTGACATCAACCGGGTGATCAAGGACACGGCCGCGTCCTTTGAGGGGACCTGCGACAACAAAAACATTGTCTTTGACCTGACCTTCTCTGATAATATTCAGATGGTCTACGCGGACCTTGGGAAAATACAGCAGGTGCTCTACAACCTGATCGACAACGCGATCAAGTTCAGCCACCACGATTCCACTATCTACATCCAGGCAAACAGCCGCTACGAAAAGATTTTCATCTCCGTAAAGGACACCGGCATCGGCATCCCCAAGGACAGCCTGAAGAAAATCTGGGAGCGTTTTTACAAAACTGATCTCTCCCGCGGCAAGGATAAACGGGGCACCGGGCTTGGACTTTCCATCGTAAAAGAAATTATACAGGCCCATGGGGAAAATATCGACGTGGTCAGCACTGAGGGCGTTGGGACCGAGTTCATTTTCTCCCTGCCCCGCTCCACCAATTTATAAGTTATTTTCCGAACCTTCAGAGATTTGTAAAGAATTCTCTCCCAATATTTGCTATAATTAAGGAAACGTATCTCTTATCGACAGCCTGTGGCTGCCGACAATGTATAATTGAGGAAACGTATCTCTCATCGACAGCCTGTGGCTGCCGACAATGTATGATTAAGGAAACGTATCTCCTCTTATCGACAGCCTGCGGGTGCCGACAATGTATAATTAAGGAAACGTATCTCTTATCGACAGCCTGCGGCTGCCGACAATGTATAATCAAAGAAACGTATCTCCTACCGACAGCCTTTGACTGCCGACAATGTACCAAAAAAGCAACATAATGTTCGCAGACAGCTGCAATTCAGAAAGGGAAAGGTTATGTGTATGAAACAGATCAAAAAGGCAATATCCGCGTTTTTGGCGACGGCGCTCCTGGCCACCATGCTGCCGGGGACCGCATTGGCGGAAAGCCGCACGAAGATTGGCAAGGTGAATCTGGAGGTTCACTCGCGCATCCGCATCGGTGACAGCAGCGAGGATGTGACTGTGACCACGGACAATGGGTACTGTTTTGTGGACGGCGTGGAAGTGACCAACAGCGACGGCGACGACTGGAGCCGCTCCAAACCGCCCATCATTGAAATCACCCTGTCCGCCGACAGCGACGACTACTATTTTAACAGCACCTCCAAGAGCAATTACAAGATGAAAATGTACGGAGGAAGCTACGAGGACATCAAGGTTCTGGACGTTCGCTATGAGAGCGGCAGCGACAAGACCGTGGTCATCGTGAAGGCCCGCTTTGTATACGACAAGGACAACGACACCGGCTCCGTGGCCGCCCCCACAAATGTGGACTGGTCCACCAATCACGACGGTTTCGGCTACTGGGAGGAGGCTCCGGAAGCCAAATACTACCAGGTGCAGCTCTTAAAGAACGGAAGCGTCACCGGCAGCACCTACTCCGCCCAGAACCCCCAGTACCAGTTCGCTGGCATGATCACGGAATCCGGCTCCTACCGGTTCCGGGTGCGCTCGGTGGAAACCGGAACCAATTCCAAGAGCGATTGGGTCACCTCCGGCACCTGGTCCGTCTCTGCGGAGGAGGCCGCCCAGCTTGTCTCCAAGTCCGGCTCCTGGCAGAAGGCTGCTGACGGCGTCAGGTCCTGGTGGCGCTACAATGACGGTTCCTATCCCGCCTCCCAGTGGCTGCCCATCAATGGGTCCTGGTATTACTTCGACGCGGAAGGCTACATGTGCACCGGCTGGCTGGAATTAAATGGAACCTACTATTACCTGGATCCCGCCACCGGCGCTATGTGGGCGAACCAGCGCACGCCGGACGGATATTGGGTTAACGGGGATGGAGTGTATGTGCCCGGCCAGTAGGCAGAACGGAAACGCGCCGGCCAGGAACGGTTTTAAGCGGCGCTTTCAGAAAAAATCATATGGAAAGAACAAAGTGCCTTCGGCACTCTCAACTCCCCTGCCCCTCACTCATGAGGGGTTTTAGGGGATTTCCTTTTTTGCTGCTTTATTGTAAAATGTTCTTATGCATAAGAACATCCTCCAAACTATTTTTTCTGACCACTTTGAATATATCCAATATGTTATTCGACCTGATAAAAATGTTTTGGATAACATCAACCGGATGATCCTCTGCCATGATCCTTCTTATGGCGGAGCTTTCTTTGGCTGTCCTCATTGTGGTAACCTTAAATTTGTTCCCTTTTCCTGTAAAAGCCGGTTCTGTCCCTCATGCGGCAACGTCTATAACCAGAAACGTGCTTTTCGTATGTCTTGTAAACTCGTTTCCTGTATCCACAGACACTGTGTCTTTACCATTCCTGAGGAACTGCGCATCTTCTTTCTTAAGGACCACTCACTCCTTAACTGCCTGTTCCATTCTGTCAGGGATGTCGTCCTACGCATGTTCTTCAAGATGAATAAGTCCGAACTCTTTACTCCTGGTTTTATCTGCGTCCTTCATACCTTCGGTAGAGATTTAAAGTGGAATCCTCACATCCATGCCCTGATTTCGGAAGGCGGTGCTGGCAACATTACTCCCTGGCGACCCAATCCCCATTTTGATTATGATTTCCTGCGCCTGGCTTTTCGGAAAGTCCTTTTGGATCAGCTCTCTCTTAAACTGGGGCCGCCTTTTAAGAAGCTTAAAAATCAAATCTACAAAGACCATCCCGAAGGCTTTTATGTGAGAGCCAAACCTAATTTGTGTTCTCCTGATATCACCATTAAATACATCAGCAGATACCTTGGACGGCCTGTCATTGCCACTTCCAGGATGGATGCCTATGACGGGGATTCTGTGACGTTCCATTATCAGCGACATGAGGACCATAAAACGATCACAGAATGCATCCCCGCCATTGACTTTATCAAACGCCTGATCCTGCATATCCCTGACAAGCATTTTAAAATGGTCCGCTACTACGGCATTTATGCAAAGCACCACAAACAGGAAAAAAATCTCCGGAAATGTTTATCCAAGCAGAAGCAGCATTATCTTTCTAAGCTCCTAGATTGGCGGAATTTGATTCTTCTGACCTTTGGCTATGATCCGCTCAGATGCCCGGAGTGTGGCACTTCTATGTTGGTTTTAGAAGTTTACCACAAAAAAACTGCACTATTTGAACGCTATCGAAAGGTTATGGGATATGGATAGTTCCATATGCCCTATTCTTTCTCTACCGTCAGATAGTGCAGCCTAAACCAAAAACAAAAAATACATAGACAACGTCATGGCGAAGTCACACCTTCGCTCTTTTGCTATGCCTTTTTTATTTCCAATCTATTATACACCATCTTCGCTGATTTGAGAAGTTTCCTATAAAGTAAAAACAGAGTCCGGGGCAGGTCCCCGGACTTTTATTGAGTACAATGCGCCCGTTTATCCCATAATCCCCTGAACTTTAAACCAAAACAGAGCCGGCATCTTTGGTGAGATATTCTATTGACCCGGTCCTGAAACTTGCTCTATACTGATAATTACAAATTGGTTTTAAAAAGCTGATAACATATCTGTTTTATACCGAAAAATCATTATTTCCGGCTGTCTGGAGCCGGTATTCGCCCAGATTGATCTGTTCAGAAGCAAAGCAGCGGATTTTTCTGCCTATGGCAGGGAGAATTTTGCACAAAAAGCGCAAACCGGTCTGGAAAATAGTTTTTCACATCTGAATTTTCACAGGTTAATTCTGCTTTTTATAATAGAAGAAGCTGCATTATATCAAAAACAGGAGGTGAAAGTATGGGGGAAGTAAAGGGAATTGTGGCCGATATTCAGCGCATGTCCGTGCACGACGGTCCGGGGATTCGCACCACGGTGTTTTTGAAGGGCTGTAACATGCGATGCGCGTGGTGCCACAACCCGGAAACGGTCAAAATGCAGCCGGAATACGTGGTAAACCCCAAGCTGTGTATCCACTGCGGTTACTGCGAACAAGGGTGTTACAGCGGCGCGCGCAGGCTGTGCGGCCGGGCGATGACAAAGGAGGAGGTGATGGAGCAGGTGCTGCTTGACGCGCCATATTATGGAAGCGACGGCGGCGTCACCATCTCAGGAGGGGAACCGTTTATGCAGACTGATTTTACAGTGACCTTGTGCCGCGCGGCAAAACAAGCGGGGCTTCATGTGGGTCTTGAGACGAATCTGTCTCTTCCCCGGACGCTCTGGGAACAGGCCGTACCCTACGCCGATCTCTTTATGGTGGATATCAAGTGTATTTCCGATGATCTCCATCAAAAATATACGGGAATCAGCAATCGGCATATTTTGGAAAATATTCGAACGTTGGATGATTTGGGGGCGAAATTGATCATACGCACTCCTGCGGTGCCGGGTGTGAACGCCTGCGAGGAGGAGATCTGGCAGATTGGTGAATTCGCTTCCAGGCTGAAAAATCTTCTGTACTACGAGTTACTTCCCTATCACCCCCTTGGGCTCAGCAAAACCGTGGAGGACAGCGGCTTTGTCCGCCAGTTTCCGCTGCCGGACAAAAAGCAGCTGAGACAAATCCTTGAACGTATGGACAAAAAATTGAATATGGAACTTAGGTTCGCCAATATAAAGATTGGAGCGCAATGAGCATGGCACTGACATACAGAGAACGGGCGGAATACGTCCGCCAAAAGAAACTGGAGTATACAGGACAGAAAATAAAACAGCGTAACGATATGGACACGGACGATGACGGCGCACTGCCCATGTCTGATGATTTCCGTTTCATCCCGCTGGCCAATGACAGCGACGGCGGATTTTACGGCTATGTAGCCCAATCCGTTAATTTCACGCGGCTGCTGGATGTGTACCCCCTCTACGTGGATCCGGTTGAGTTGATCGCAGGCCGGCGCATGCCCAAGCTGATCCGCTATATCGGGGATGGGGAGTGGCCCACAAAATGGCCCCACCATATCGCAAGCTATGAACACCTGATCGAAAAGCAGGAGCTTTACGGCATCACTCCCGGCATAGGTTCCAGCCAGCACTATGCCTGCGACTACGATATGGGCATACGGCTGGGATTTACAGGGCTGCTGGACAAAATACGCAGCTTCCGGGAGATGCACGGCCCGGACCGGCGCGAGTTTTACGACGCCGAAGAGCGGGTCTTATTGGCAATTCTGCGGCTGATCCAGCGCCATGTGGATTATATGGCCTTCCTGCTATCCGTGGAAAAGGAGGAACAGAACCGTCAGAATCTGCTGGAGATGCTGGACTGCAACCAGGCGTTGCTGAAACGGCCGCCGGAAACATTTCTGGAGGTGTGCCAGTGGTACGCATGGTTCTCACAGATGGGCTGGTCGTTTAACGATCTGGCCGCAGGCGTACAGATTGACCGATTCCTGTACCCATTTTACAAGCGGGATAAGGAGGCGGGGATTCTCGACGACGAAAAGGCCACGTTCATACTGACGAACCTGCTGGTGCTGAACCCGGATTATTTTCAGCTGGCCGGCCCGGATATCCACGGAAACGACATGAGCAATAAAGTGTCGTTTCTCGTGCTGCGCGCGGCTCACTGGCTCAATTCCACCGCCAATATCACCATCCGCCTACACGACCGGATCGATCCCAGACTATTTGAAGCCGGCGTGCGCTATCTGTTTGAGGATGGAAACGGATGGCCGCGCTTCTCAGGAGATAAGGGCCTGATGAATTATGTCAAAAACAGGGGAATCGACCGTCAGGCCGCCATCGACCGGATCGCACTGGGCTGCAACTGGATGGCCTTACCCGGAAGAGAGTATCCGTTAAATGATTGTGTCAAAATAAATGTGGCTCACATTTTTGATCGGTGCTTCCACGAAGTGGCGTACAAAGAAGCTCCCAGCGTGCAAAAGCTTTGGGACCGCTTCCTGTGCTGCCTGACAGAAGCCGTCCAGGTTACGGCGGAGGGAATCGCATTTCATCTGGAGCACATGCACAAGGTATTTCCGGAACTGGTGGGCAATCTGCTGATGCACAATACAATCGAGCAGGGGCTGGATGTCACTCAGGCTGCGGAGTTCATCAACATCGGTGTGGACGGCTGCGGTCTGGCCATTGCGGCGGACTCATTTGCGGCCCTGGAACAGCGCATCGAGCGGGAGAGCCTGTTGTCCTGGAACCAAGTAACCGCCGCCATCGACCGGAATTTTTCCGGCCCGGAGCACGAGCGGGTGCAGCTGATCCTGAAGTCCTCGGAGCGCTATTGCCAAGGCGCCAGTCTGGGAGACAAATGGGCGGACCGGATCAACCGGGAATTCACACGCCGCGTCGTAGATACGAAGCTTCCAGGGAACGCGATCATGATCCCCGGCTGGTTCAGCTGGGCATTTATGGCGGAGCTTGGACGGAATATCGGCGCTACACCGGACGGCAGAAAGGCCGGTATGCCCATCACCCAGGGAGCAAACCCAAACAACAACTTCCGGCGCGACGGCGCGGCCACCGCAATGTCCAACGGCATCGCCATGGTACAGCCCGGCTATGGAAATCCCGCCCCCATGCAGCTGGAGCTCGACCCCGGCCTCAAGGCTGAGGAGGGGGGAATCAAGCGGGTCATGGCGTTGTTAAAGGGCCATGCGGACCTGGGCGGAACGCTGATGAACGTCAATATCCTGAACAGGGAAAGGATACTGGATGCCAACCGGCACCCGGAAAATTATCCCGAGCTGGTGGTGCGCGTGACCGGTTTCACCGCATACTTTGCGGCCTTGTCGCCTCAGATGCGGCAGCTTGTGGTGGACCGGATGGTGGAATCAGTCTAAAATGGCCCGATGCCTGGGCTGGAACAGAGCTTGAAGCAACAAAGGCGGAAGGTCATCTGCGACCTCCCGCCTTCACTCTTTTCACACGCTCTCTACAGAATCAACCGCGCCGCGCCATAAATCCCCGCGTCATTTCCCAGGGTAGCCAGCCCGATCTTCGCCTTAAACTTGGAAATCGGCGTAAAGTAATCATAATACTTAAATACCCGGTCCACCAGAAATTGTCCGGCTCTGGACACGCCGCCGCCGATTACAAAGATCTCCGGGTCCGCGATCAGCGCCGCCTGTCCCAGGGCCAGGCCCAGATACCGGGCCACCACCTCGAACACCTCGTCGGCCAGCTCGTCCCCAGCCTTGGCCGCATCCAACACGTCCTTGGCCGTCACGTCGTCCCCGAACTTGCGAAGCATGGAATCCCGGCTGTCCGCGGCCATTTTGCGCCTGGCTTCCCTGGCGATTCCGGTGGCGGAGGCGATCTGTTCCAGGCAGCCGACTCCACCGCAGTTGCAGTGCTCCCACTCGTCGTCCCGCACGTGGATATGTCCGATCTCGCCGCCCAGCCCATGGCGTCCGCTCAAAATCTTCTGGTCCAGAATCACGCCTCCGCCCACTCCGGTTCCCAGGGTGATCATGATAATATCGCTGTAGCCCTTGCCGCCGCCCTGCCACATCTCGCCCAGAGCCGCCACATTGGCGTCATTTCCGCTCTTCACCGGAATTCCGTCCAGCAGTCCGCTGAGCTCTTTCTGGGGATTCACATGGTGCCAGCCCAGATTCACGCACACTTCCACCGATCCGTCCGGCATCACCGGTCCCGGCACGCCAAGCCCTGCGCCGACGATGTCCTTCTTTAAATCCAGCCCCAGACCGGCCAGCTTTTCGCGAATCGACGCCGCCACGTCCGGCAGAATGTATTTCCCGTCCTCTTCCTTACGGCTTTTGACCTCCCACTTGTCCAGCAGCGTTCCGTCCGTTTCAAACAGGCCCACCTTAACGGTGGTTCCTCCTACATCGATACCGATACATTTCATCCCCATCATTCAGACTCCCTTTCGTTTTGTATTTTAATACTACATTCCACGGCTGTGATTTGTAATATTTTAACAGCGCACGGGCGGAGAATTTCCCCGCCCGGAACGCCTGAATCTACATCGTTCGGCTCACTGAAGCCGGATCTCCTTCATCATCTGCGGCCCCGTGACCAGAAGCGTGCCTGGGAACCGTCCGGCCGATACCTTGGATACCGTGAAATCAAAGCTGCCTGTGAATTTCTGGACTCCGTTCAGATTGAACACCTGGCAGCCGCTGTCATTATAGAGGAGAATCAGATCGCCGTCAATATTAACTCCCGAATATTGGAAATTAAAAGTCTGATCCAGCACAGGCGCGCCGTCCACCCCGTAAATCCGCATGCGGTAGGGATCGCCGCCCTCCACATTGTCCGTGATCACGGCCACATAGCGGTCCGTGTAATAGATCGTGCGGATCTCCTCCTCAATGTTCACCGGCTCACCGGCCTCAGGCTCCGTCTCCACCCGGGTGGAAACGAACACCAGACCCTTATCGGAAAACAATACGCAGTGGCTTTCGTCCAGGAAACGCACCCGGCCCACCATGCCGTCGTTCAGGGTCTCGGGGTACAGAATTCCCACCACGCGCTTGGGATCATTTTTCCCCAGGCCGAAGTTATAAAAGATCACCTTGCATTTGAGCATGCCTTTGTCCAAATACATAAAGGAGGCCACCAGCTGCGTTCCGTTGGGCGAAAGGCTGATGTCCACCGGATAGCCGTCCTTGGAGAGCAGGGACTTGACGGATATCTTCAGATCGGAACCGTCCTTGTGAAACATGTTGATGTAGCTGGCCTTGGAATCCTCGGAAAGCGCGGCCACCACGCCCTTGGCGGACACCGCCACCCGCATGATGGGAAGCAGCGACGTGGCTTTTCCCTGGTTTCCGCTCTTGTCGCAGATATAGATGCTCGTCCCCTGCTGGTCCGCCACGGCGGCGAACTCCCCGTTGACCGAGATAATGGGGGACTTCATCTCATAGCTCTGGTTCCAGACTACCTTGCCCTGGGCGTCCAGATAGGAAACGCCATCCTTGGTGTACTTTAAAATGCCGTCGGCAAAATCCACATAGCCGTTGAAATTGCCCTCGCCCTTGGTGACGCCCTCGGTGTCCTCCACGGTAAAGTCCTTTTCCCAGACCACCTGGTAATCCGTATATTCATGATAGATGCTGTACCGGTAAATGCACAGGCCCGCAATGGCCGCCAGGGCCAGAAGGATCAGCACAATCCGAATCCGCCTGCGGATTACCTTGCGGTGCGCGTTGTACACCACCTCACGGCTGTCCTCATCGTCCTCGTCGTAACCGCCCCGTCCGAAGGGTTCGGGATTTGTTTGCACGATCTGGCGCCGCAGCTGCTTTTTTTTGTTTTCCCGGCTCGTCGAACTGGTGTTGTTCATCTCATTATCTCCTAAAAAAGCCCATATATGAGACATTATACAACACTTTTTGACAATCCGCATTACCTTTTTATGAGCCCTCTCCCGCCTGGGCCGTCTTTTGGCCAAGGTTTACGGCACCAGCAGCTTCTGTCCGGCGTAAATGCTATCCTGGTTCTCCAGCCCGTTGACCCGCATGATGTCGTCCAGCTGCCCAATGCTGGAATACAATTTGAAGCAGATTCCGTAGAGTGTATCCCCTGCCTCCACGGTGTAGACCTTGTAGTCCGCAGGAGCCGCCGCGGGAGCCTGGGAAGAGCCGTCCTTGTTGCCGGAGGATTTGTCCGTGGACGTGGAACCGCCGGTGGCCTGTCCGCCGCTGGAAGCTTGGCCGTTGGAACCGCTGGGTGAGGCGTTCTGGGAGCTGCCGCTTTGGCCGTTGGTACTGCCGGTGCTCTGGCTGCTGCCGGTGCCCTGACTGCCACTGCTGTCCTGACCGCTACCGCTGCCCTGGCTGCTACCGTTGCCCTGACTGCTACTGACGCCCTGCCCACTGCCGCCGCCTTGTCCGCTGCCGCTCTCTCCATTTCCACCCTGGCCGCCTGATGCATCGGAACCGCTCAGCGCATTTCCATTGCCCTGAGTAACTCCCGCCGCTCCCTCACTGTTTCCGGCCGCAGCTTGTCCGGCTCCGGCCGTCCCGCCTGGAGGCATGGTCTCCACCTTGACCGGGGATGGCTGCTCCTTGCCGGACTGAGGCGACTCGTCTCTCCCCGCGCCCATGGGCACCTGCGTCTGAGCCGCCGCGTCCGCGCTCTCATCTGCGGGCGCAGTGGTGGGATAAACCTGCCCCTTAGCCTCCTCGATCACATAATCCGGGCCATTGGCGTCCACAAAACCCTTGCCCGAGGGGCTTTCCACCTGCTTTCCGCCGGTCAGCACGCTGCCGCCGGGGACAACGGAGGCGATCACGCTCTCCATCCGCTGCATTTTCTGATAATTGTTGAACATAGCCACGCCGCCGGCAAAAACCGTGATGGTCAGCACGCTGCACAGACCGGTCAGGGCGCCCACGGTGCTCCTGTGATGGGTGGCCTCTGCCTTACGCTCATCCATCCGTTTTCTGAAATCCCGGATCACCTTGTCGTCCACGCCAGTCTCCACCCGCCTGGCCTCGCGCCGCAGCACCATATAATCCTGCATCATCTGATTACGCTCATAAAAAATGCTGTGCCCCCGCAGCTTGTAAAAGCCGTCCGAGGACGTTATGTAAATGGCTTCCTCTCCCTCCAGGCCGGAGTTTAAGTACATGAGCTGGTGTTTGCCGGTGAAATACTGTCCGTGCTGCCGCCAATAATTGAGAGGGCTCAGATTACATCCCGGGCTGCCGCAGAGAAACCATCCCTGGACCGTGCGTTTGGGGAACATCTGCTCCACATCCTGGTAGGCCTTTTTCCAGGCTTCCTCGGTGAAGGCCACCTTCTCGCCTTCCTCGGTGACGTTTTCCATCTCCAGGGCGCCGTCCACAAACACATAGGGCGTGTCCTCATGCATCTCAACATTTCCCAACAGCAGTCCCACCCGCAGGTCGGAACCGCCCGCCGGGCGAAGCCGTTTCAGATACGAATTTACATAATCTTCCAAATATAATTTCAGAACCTGGTCCCGTTCTCCAATCTGCCGGATATTTTTGGGCAGTTTGGGATAGGGTTCATATAATTCTCCCATAGAATCACCCCACTGTCTTATTCGTAACAGCTCAGACCGTTTACAAGAAAGCTTGACCTGCTTTTTGCGTCAATTTTCCGCCGTCCGGACCATTACTCTTATTTTCTGATCCAAACAAGCTTAGCACATTCTATGGGCGAATTTTGTCAAACGATGACCGCGTTTTCCCATAATCGTTCGACAAGAAATATGCTTTCGCAGATGCAGTCCGCCATCTGCATCACCATGGAGAGCCGCACGCTCTGAAGCATCACCGGGTCATAGTTGCCGCAGCCGCCCACGATTCCGGTAATGGAAATATCTCCCACCGCCTCCAGCTCCTTGCTCACGCCCAATCCCGGCTTTAAAGCGCCCCGCCCAAGGGTTGCGTAGCCCACGTGGTCCGAGCTTCCCACCGAGGCGTCGATGGCCACCACCACGTAGTCCGGGTAATTGAGCCGGATATAGCGGGAGTACAAATCCAGGTTCATGGCGTGAACCGGCCGGTCCAGCGTGCCGATCACCGCGGCCCTGCGCAGCTTCCTCGCCCTCAGCTTATGGCCCACCAGGGGGCCTAAGCTGTCCCCGGTGGAGCGGTCGGTTCCGATGCACAGAAACATCACCCCCACCTTCTCCTTGGCGTCCAGCTCCTCCAGAATCAGCTGATTCAGCCGGGCCGCAAATACATCGGGCCGGAAATCCTTGCGCGTATTAAAATAGTCGATTGTATCCTGTTTCTGTATACTAAACTGTTTCCATAATTTCATAATAGAGTTGTCCACCTGATGATCCGATTAATTGCTGTGAGTCACCGCCGGCGGGCTCAAGCTTTTTTATAGTATAGGCTCCAACTCCGGAAATTATGCCTCCCCGGACGAAGAATGTAACGACACGCATCGCCGCTTCGGCGGGGTTCGTTTGATCGACAAACTTCCCGTCCACAGGCTGTGCCAGCGGCATTTTGCAATCAAAAAAAGATGGACACCCGCAGGCATCCATCCCTCTTTTTCATCAGAAACAGTGGCTTTTATCAGCTGAACAGCTTCTCGCTGTACACGCCGTCCGCAATCAGTTTGCGGATGGCGGCCACCACCGCCGCCTTGTCTTCCTTGTAGGTCACGCCGAACCATTTGTCCGGGGTGTTAAGCACACGCACACGGGCCTTGCCGGACTGAACCATCTCGTCGATGATCCGGGGCAGAAGGTACTCTGATTTCACATCTCCCTCTTTTAAATGATCCAGGAATTCCGGGAATCCCTTTTCCAGCTCCTCCAGGAATTTCACCGGCAGCCCCCACATGTTCATGGAAACCGGCTGGGACGGGCTCACGGTCACAGGGTTGCCCTGTTCGTCCTCCGCCTTCAGTCCTTCCTCCGTCATGCGGATGTTGTACGTCTCGTTGACCGTCTCAAGATAGCCGTCCGCCCCGGCCCGGCACACGCCGCGGGTCACGCTGCCGTTGTCGCTCAGGGTGTTGGACAGAATGAAGCCGCCCATACAGATATCGTATACATCCCCGCTCTCGTCCATCTCGCTCACCATGTAGTCATGGATCAGGCGGAAGCCCTCCTTGCCGTAGTAGTCGTCCGCGTTGATCACCAGGAACGGGCAGTTCACCAGGCCCTTGACCATCAGAACGGCCTGGCCGGTCCCCCAGGGCTTGGTGCGCCCCGACGTCACCTCATAACCCGCGGGCAGGGCATCCAGCTCCTGGAACGCGTACTCCACCTTTGCGATTTTCTCGATGCGGTTACCGATGATCTCCTTAAAATCCTTCTCCAGATCCCTGCGGATGATAAATACCACCTTGTCGAATCCCGCCTCCAGAGCGTCGTGGATGGAGTAATCCATAATGATCTCCCCGTTTGGCCCCACAGGCTCCAGCTGCTTGATCCCGCCGCCGAACCGGCTGCCGATGCCGGCCGCCATTATCACTAATGCTGTCTCTTTCATTTTCCTGTATCTCCTCTTTTAAAAACTGACTATAATATAGCACAGGAGGAGGGAAAAGGCAAACGGCTAATTGCGACAGAAGTTTATAATCCTGCGCCGATGATCGGCGCTATAATGCTGGCCAGCACGATTATCAAAGCGCCCCCGATCCTTGAGGAGATCTGAGCAAAGGGCATAAGCTCCATCCTCTTTCCGGCTCCCAGAGTCGCCACATCCCCCGAACCGCCCATATTGGCCATACACAAACCGGCTGTCATGGCGATTTCAACCTTGTTGAAGCCCAGAATACCCGCGATCAGCCAGGGACCGATCACGCAGCCGATCAGGGTTGCCAAAACCATGAGTACAAACCCCAGATTCAGATTGGCGATCACCACATCCAGGTCTACATAGACAACGCCAATCGTAATCAAAATCGCTGGAATACCGATTTTCATTACCAACTGGTACCACTGCTTCACGTCCTCCTGAACCTGCTCCGGCACGATCCCCGAAATCTTGCATACTGCACACAGAATAATCGTCCAGGCGTAGTAGTGAATCCCCGGCACAGCCAGTGCACACATTTTTCCTAACGTATAGAAAATGCCTGTGAGCACAAAGCCTCTTCCAAGCGCCCCAAAATCAATCTGGCTCATTTTTTCAGAAGCAGCTGCAATTATATCCTCTTTTTTCATCAATTTGCCATTCCCGGTTGTCTTGGGGAATTTTAAGCCCACGCCGTTTAACAGACCAGCTACCACAATGGCCAGGGCATTGCCCATCACCACTGCCGGCATCATCAGGGACAAATAGTAGGCGCTGTCCTTTGTCATAGACATTCCATAGGTGGCCGCCGTGGGCACAGCGCCCGCTGCCGTACCACCGCCCATAATCGGAAGTGCAATAAACAGAATCGCCTCGCGCCACCCATATCCGGTTAAAGCGCCCACCAGACCGCACATACCAAACGCACATGCAATTCCCAGCACAATGGGGATAAAATACAGGATACCGGCGCGCAGCAGAAGCTTCCGGTCCATTGCCAGTATGCTGCCACAAATCAGAGCGCCCACCAGCCAGCCATTATAATCCATATTTTTACAAAAATCCGAGACTAACCCAATCGTAGCCTCCGGAAATACTCCAAAATAAACCAAAGCCGCTGATCCGAACAGCGCGATAAAGGAGCCTCCCCCGAAATACGTGTTGACAATCGGCAACGCGTCGCCAATGTACATCATAAAAAGCCCCAGAACCGTACACACCACGAAGCCCCCCAAAAATCCCTCACATGAGGTTCCCGTCATGATACCTAAAACCGTGAGTACCAAAAGTACCAAAAAATACTTCATTGGAAAGAAACCCACACTGCTATTTTTTAACTGATTCCCCATTTTACACCCCTCCATAAATTGATACAGCGTTTATTGTCCAACCCCTGACTGTTTCAGCCATTCAGGATCCGCAACCTTAAATTCCCCGGCAATCTCCCGGATTTCCCGAATAATTTCCACCGGGTACACGATGCCATCTTTCATCTGCCGGTCAAAACTTCTGTACTCCAGCTCTCCCGGCAAATACACTTCCTCCGTATTGGAGGCAACCGGCGACGCTTTTATAAAATCAATCTGCCGGTCCATCCGCTCCTTAAAGGCTTGTACATCCGTCATGCGGCTGATATCCACCGCCATAAACAGCTGTCCTTTATTTAATCCCCCGTCAAAGTCTCCATATACCCGCTTTAAAGTAGGTCCAATGGCCCCGTTGCTAATGACCGAGCAGAGCATGCCAATCACAATCGCCATACCGGACCCTTTGTAATCTGCAATCGGCCTTAGGCTTCCCTTTAACGCTTCCTCCGCATCCGTGGTGGGAAGGCCGTTTTGATCCAAAGCCCATGTATCCGGGATAGGGCTGTGGGTTTTGGAGGCCACATCCACTTTCCCCTTTGCCACCACGCTCATCGCCATATCCAGCACAACCGGATAGTGATTGAAAGCCGGTATCGCATAGCTGTAAGGATTGTTCCCCACCCGGGAATCCGTGCCTCCCCATGGCGCCATCAGATTTCCCCCTCCAATGGTCGCCGAGAAACCGATCATGTCGTATTCCAGGGCCATGCGGGTATAATAGGCGCATCTCCCATAGTGGTTGCTGCCTCTGGCAGTCACAAAAGACACTCCATACTGTCTGGCCTTTTGGATTGCCAGCTCCATACAAAATTTTCCCACCGTCTGGCCCATAGCGTTATCCCCGTCCACCACGGCCGTGGCATCCCGGTCCACCACAATTACCGGACGTCCATCACGGTTGATACAGTCCGACATAATCCGTTTTGTATACAACTTTACCCGCTGAATTCCATGTGAGTAAACGCTTCTGGCATCCGCATCCACCAGTGAATCAGCCACCAGCTCCGCTTCCCCGCCCTTAAGACCCTCTGCCCTGAAAATATCACTGATCCAGGCCTTCATTTCCTCAAATGGAACTGTAATCGTCTGATTAAAATGATAATGTGATGTATTCTTCATAAGATACCCCCTCCGTTATTGGTGTCCCGCCAATAATGCTGCGTATTCAATGGCATTTAACAGGCTGGCCTCACTTGCCGTCCCCTTACCCGCCTGGTCAAAAGCCGTTCCGTGATCTACAGAAGTCCTGATAATAGGAAGTCCCAGCGTAATATTCACCCCTGATACCGTTTCCCACTTTCCATGTTCCCGGTCATAGACAAATCCCGCTACCTTAAGCGGTATATGTCCCTGATCATGGTACATTGCGACCACAATATCGTACCAGCCCCCTCTGGCTTTCGGAAACAGGGAATCCGGCGGCACAGGGCCCTCTGCCAAAATACCTTCATCTCTCGCCTCTGTAATTGCAGGTATTATCTCCTCAATCTCCTCCTTTCCAAACAATCCATTCTCACCGCTATGTGGATTGAGCCCCGCCACACCGATCTTAGGTTTTTGAATTCCCATCTGCCTGCACGCCTGATCTGCAATTCGGATCACCTCCAGAACGCGCGGTTTTTTGACCAGATCGCAGGCCTGGCGCAGTGAGACATGAGTGGATACGTGGACCACCCTGAGGTTTTCGTGTACCAACAGCATCGTGTATGATTTCGTGCCTGTCATATGAGCATAAATCTCTGTATGGCCTGAATAATGGTGGCCCGCAAGATTCAGCGCCTCTTTATTCAGTGCATTGGTAACCGTCGCGTCCACTTCCCCGTCCCTAGCCAGACGGATCACCTTCTCCACATAGCGAAATGCCGCCTCTCCGGATATCTTCGTTACCTCCGCCCGCAGTAACTCCCCTCTATCCACAATTTTCAAGTCGAAAACATCGATTATCCCCGGTTTAAACCTGCATTTTTCCACTGAATCCACAGGGTGAATCGCAAGATCTTCCCGCCCCGTAATCTTCAGAGCCTCCTCCATTACCCAGGCATCCCCGATCACCAAAGGGCGGATTTTCTCATAGATCGACGGATTCCCCAGAGCTTTTACCGTAATTTCCGGGCCGATGCTCCCTGGGTCCCCCATTGTAATTCCAATTACGTTTCTTTTCTCCACTGTTCGTCCTCCTCACCGGCTGCACACACAGCATTGGGCCGTATGACGGTTCCCCAATATCTGTCCCGCCAGGTCGTTAAGCAGCGTCTCTGCCCCGAACCCGCCCGATTTTGAAATTACCTGGCACCATATCCCCTGATATTGAAAACGCGACAGAACAATTCCGGGCCCCACCTCCCTGACTGGTTCCATCTCAACCACCGCAAGGCGCTCCATACAGGCCAGCAGCGTATCACCGCCTGTAATGAGCAATGAAAAAGGCTCACCACCTGATATCAGGCCTTCCAACACGCATCCCAGCGACTTCGCAACCCGTTCCCGCACCTCCTTGGCGGTAAGCCCCAATACCCCGGCATAATTGGCGGTCTTTCCGTCTCCGGGCGGGTCGGTACTGTCAATAATACAACATGTGCTCCCCCGGATTCTGTTTTTCCACTCATTCAGAACTGTAATTCCCTTCTCTGCGCTCCAATACCCAGTTTCCAGTTTCTGCTCCGGTGTCAGACTAAGCCTCAAAAAACCATTTTGCTGGGCATAACTCAGTTGCCGAATGGTAATCGGATTCAGACTCCCACTGATCACCAGGAATTTCCCCGAGAATCCCTCCGGCACAGGCGGAACCCCTTTCAATTTCAAAAGTCCAGGTAATACCGCCGCGAATCCGGCGCAACCCGCCATCACGGATAATCCCCCCATGTCAAGCAGTTGTTTTCCAAGTTTTTCCAGCTGTTCGTCCTCCTGGGCGTCCAATACCACAATTTCCGGAGCAACCTGTGTGCCACCAATCGCTTCGTTCCAGCGGATCGTTCGGACGTGAACGGAGCTCTGCCGTTGAATCAACTCTGGAATATAGGAGCACTCCACCGGGTCATAGGGATCCTGTCCGAACACGCTCTCCTTCACCGGTATTCCATTAATATAATGATATCCGGCTTCAGTGGTCCTGCCGATTTTGGGATACGCCGGGAAAAATGGAAGGATATTTTTCCCTGAGGCAGCCAGCAGGGCGGTAAGCTCACTACCGATATTGCCCCTCAACGCCGAGTCTGTTTTCTTATAAATATAGGGAATCCCACTGGCGATTCCGCGAATCGCGATCCCATATACCACATCATAGGCCTCTTTCGCCGGCAGATGTCTTGTCTCCGCATCCATTACCAAAACCTGAATTCCCGCTTCCGCCGCGCGGTAATCATAATTCCGGTCTGTCACAACCCGAGTCTCTGCGCCGCCCCCGGCAAACTGAACGCCTGTGTCCAGTGCTCCGGTAAAATCATCTGCAATGATCAGCAATTCCAGCATCGGTTCACCACCTATTTGTTTTATTTATGAACATTTAATTTGCTTATATTTGTTTATATTTATAGTATAAACAACCATTATCGTAGAATCAACTGAACATTTTGTATTTTTTGTTTATTTTTTTAACATTTCCATATATTTCCTGTACACGTTCGTTCATTTATGATACACTTATTTCAAAACAGAACAAGGGAGGGGAAAATGGACCGAAAAATCCGTATATTAGGAATCGCCCCCTACGAAGCGATGAAAACCGCCATGCAAAAGCTGGCGGCACAGCGGGACGATCTGGAATTGGATGTTTATTCAGGGGATTTGGAATACGGCGCAGAAATAGTCCGGCACAACCTGAACAACGGCTACGATGTCATCATATCCCGAGGAGGGACTGCTGAACTGATCGGGAGAATCACTTATATACCTGTCATTGAGATTTCTCTATCCGTCTATGATATCCTCCGCTCCATCAAACTGGCGGAAAACTACGCGGACCGCTATGCCATTGTTGGCTTCCCCAGCATTACCGGCAGCGCTCATCTTCTATGCGATTTGCTCCAATACAGAATCGATATTGTAACCATCCACGGCTCGGAGGAAGTGCTTGGAACGCTTCAGCGTTTGAAGCAGAACGGATACCGTATGGTAATCTGTGACATGATCACGCACACTACCGCCAAGAATCTGGGGTTAAACGCGATCCTGATCACATCCGGTTCCGAAAGCATTGAGAGCGCGTTCGATCAGGCTGTCAAGGTCAGTACCGGCTATTTGCGGCTCCAGGAGGAAAATCGTTTTCTGGAGGAAGTAGTGAAATTTCACACCGGAGACACCGTCATACTTGACGCCTCCGACGATATCTGCTTTTCCTCCTGGGACCGCGAGAAAGCCGATGAACTTTACGCGCTTTTACGGGGGGAAAGGCCTCAAATCCCCCCCACAGGCAGCCACAAGTTTTTTCGGAATATCGATAACACACTGTTTTCCATCGACAGCCGCATCATTGACAGTATGGGACAGGAGTACGCCGTATTCTACATCACCGCCTCCAAGATCCCAATCAATACAGGGCGATACGGCATCAGCTTTCACTCGCTTCGCGATACACAAGAGCGTTTTTTCAACAGTTTCTACAGCATTACCGGAGCTATGGGAGATCTGCAGAACTCCATCGATCAGATCGGTCAGAGCACATTTCCCGTGATGATCACCGGGGAGAGCGGAACCGGAAAAGAACAGATTGCCAGGGCTATATATGCTGGAAGTATCTACAACCGTAACCCTCTGGTTTCCATAGACTGTGGTCTGATCAATGACCGCGGCTGGGAGTATCTGACAAACCACTACAATTCCCCCTTCAACGATGACCAAAACACGATCTATTTTAAAAATATAGAAGAATTGCCCTCCCAAAGGAGCCGCCTGCTGCTCTCGCTAATCATTGATACGGGCTTGTACCGGCGCAACCGACTGATTTTTTCCTGCACAGGAGAGGACGGGCATCCTCTCCCCGAAGCCTGCCAGGAGTTTATCAAACGGTTGTCCTGCCTGACCGTCTGTCTCCCCCCGCTGCGGGAGCGGACTCAGGAAATCCCCACGCTCTCCAGCCTTTATCTGAATACATTAAATCTCACCCTTGGCAAGCAGCTGACCGGGTTTTCTCCGGACGCCATGGATTTACTCAGAGAATATGACTGGCCCCAAAACTATACACAATTCAAACGAGTGATAAATGAATTGGCAGCTATCACCAATGCCCCGTATATTCAGAAACGTGATACCGAGACGGTTCTGACCAAGGAAAAGGCAATCTTCAGACGCAGCAGCGGAGGATATCACCGCGCGCCAGATCCGAATATCAATCTGAATCGGCCTCTGGACGAAATAACCCGCGATATCATCAACCGCGTAGTCGCCGCTTCCGGCGGTAATCAGACAACTGCCGCCAGACAGTTGGGAATCAGCCGGACCACTCTCTGGCGCTATCTTAACCGAAGCTGACCAAAAAGGCTGCCAGCCGCATGTGTTATGTGTTCATAACATTCATGTGGTTGGCAGCCTTTTTCATCTCTTTTTCTGATAGCATAAACATGCCGGACATATGATGCAGGCCTCTGTCAATTCCCAAACACCACATCCTCCGCCAGTCTCCCCAACACCTTCCCGCACCTTCTAACATCCTCAAAGGGCACAGACTCATTGGGTTTGTGGGCCAGTTCCAGGCTGCCGGGGCCGTAGGACATGCAGTTTTTGTTGCCCAGGGTTCCGGCGATCACCGCGGTGTCCGTGTAACCGTTGAAGGAGCCGACCTCCGCCTCCTGCCCGGTTACCTCCAGCGCAGCCCGGCGCAGAGCGGCCAAAAGGGGCGACTGATCATCCTTCTCCACATAAGGCCGGTCCCCGGTGACCACGTAGCTTCCCTTTACCCCTGGAATCTCCGCTTCCGCCGTCCGCACCGCTTCGTCCATGATCCGCTTTGCGGCCGCCGTATCCGTGGGCGGCACCAGACGCATATCGATCCACACCCGGCAGCGGTCCGGCACCACGTAGGGCCGGTAGCCGCCCTCGATCTGGCCGAAAGTCACGGTGGAGATTCCCAGGTCATGGTGGGCCGGGCAGTCCTTGATCCTCCTGCGGATCAGGCTTACGGCCTCGGCCATGGCCGCGATGGCGTCCGCGCCCTTCCAGGGATTGCTGGCGTGGGCGGTGATTCCCTCCATGGTCAGTTCAAACCACAGCCGCCCCTTGTGGGCCACCTGGATCTGCCCGTCCGTGGGTTCGGTGTCCAGATACCAGTCCTGTTTTGTGGCCCAGCCCCAGCGGATAGCCGCCTCCACGCCCCGCATGAAATCCTCCTCGTCCACGGTTCCGATGAACACCAGGGGCCGCACGGGCCGCATGCCCTGTCCCACCTTTTTCAGAATCCCGGAAAACGCCGTCAGCGCGCAGGCAAGTCCGCTCTTCATGTCGCAGGCTCCCCGCCCGTACAGACGCCCGTTCTCCGTCACCGCCCCCAGCGCCGGGCGCGCTTCGTCCCAGCCGTCCCCCAGCATCACGGTGTCCATGTGGCAGATAAAAGTCAAAGCCGGGCCGGGCTTCTCCCCGGGAATCCGGGCCATCACGTTGTAGCGTCCCGACAGGGCCTCACGACGGCAGAGCAGAATTTTACCGTTTTTCCGGTCCGCAGCCGCTACCGCCCCCCGGCTGGCCCGGCCTTCCGCCCCTCGTCCGGCCCCGCTTTCCGCGCTCTCATCCGCGTCTTTACAGTTCCCGGCCACCCCGCCGCAAGCGCTTTCCAGGCGGCTTTCCTCCCCCACTCCGGCCTCATCCCGCTCGTCCGCCTCCAGCCCTGCTTCCAGAATCCGCCCTCTCAGCCATCCGTAGATAAATTTCCCGATCTCCTTCTCATACGCCCCGGGATCGGAGCTGTCGATCCGCACCAGATCCCTGGCCAGCTCCCAGACCTCCGACTTCGTTTCCGCTTCATTTACCATTTCCATTTTTCTTCTCCTCCCGCCGCGCCGCCGTCCTCCCTGCGCGTCCGTAAATTAACTATTTGAATCTTTCACCCGCTGTGGCGTCTTTTCCGCCCCTCATATCTGGCAAAAATAATAATACTCCACCTTGTCGATCACAACGCTCATATTGGGGTTATCCAGCATTTTCCGCGTCTTGAGAAGCACCCGTTTAATCGCTTCCCGATACAATTCCCCATCGTGAATCTCCGCAGGGTTGCGCACCGATGTGATCACATGACCGGTATTGCCCAGATTGCAGCCCCGGACCTCCCCGCAGATGATGTTGGTGGTCAGCACCGATCCCGTGACGTAGACCTGCCGTTCCCTGTACACCTCGTCGGCCGCAATCTCCCAGCATTTTCCCACAAATTCATTGGTATAATACTTTGTATCGATCCCATAAAAACTGATAATGTACCGCTCCGTTACCATGGCAGCCCCGCAGCTTTTTATTACCATTGTATTCCGGCTTTCGGGGTTTCGTGAGCGCAGGTTTGCCAGGCATTTTCCACCCCTACAGGTCGTCCACCAGCGCCGTGCTCTTAGCGTAGGCCGTGCTCTTGGCCTCAAAAAAGTCCGTTTTCACCATGTTGGCGTTGGAATACTGCCCCACCCACTTCATGGACTCCGGCTCCTCCTCGTACCCCTCATAGAGCGGCTCAAAGCCCAGGCTGGTCCAGCGCAGATTCCCCAGGTAACGGATGTACTCGGTGACCATTTCCCTTGTAAGTCCAGAAATGCGGTCCCCGATCACATAGTGGCCCCAGGCGGTTTCCTGCTCAACGCCCTCCTCCACCATGGCTTTTAACATCTCCACGGTCTCCGGCGAAAACAGCTGCGGCTCCTCCTTCTTCAGCTCCAGGATCATGTTGCGGAACAGCCACAGATGGGTGTTCTCGTCCCGGTTGATGTAGCGGATCTCCTGGACGCTGCCCGGCATTTTCCCGTTCCGCCCCAGATTGTAGAAGAACATGAACCCGCTGTAAAAGTAAATTCCTTCCAATATGTAGTTGGCCATCATCACCCGCAGCAGAGTCTGGGCGTCCTTCTTCTCCTGGAACTCGTTGTAAAGCTCTCCGATGAAGGTATTTCTGCGCAGCAGGTGCTCGTCGTCCTTCCACTGATAGAGAATGGTGTTGCGCTCCACCGGCGAGCAGATGGTATCCAGCATGTAGCTGTAGCTCTGGCTGTGCACCGCCTCCTGGAACCCCTGGATGGTCAGGCACAGATTCACCTCGTTGGCCGTGATATACTGCCCGATGTTCGGCAGGTTGGCGGTCTGGATGGAGTCCAGGAAAATGAGGAAGCTGAGGATTTTGTCGTAGGCGGTCCGCTCCGCCTCCGGCAGCTCCGGATAATCCTTGATATCCGAGCTCATGTTGATCTCCTCCGGAATCCAGAAATTGTTCATGGCCTGGCGGTACCAGCCGCTGACCCAGGCATATTTCATATTATTGAAATCGTTCAAGTTGGTGGTATTTCCCCCGATCATCCGGCGCAGGTTCACCTCCGTGTCGCCCTGGGGATTAAATAACGGTTTTTTAATCAGTTCTGCCATTGTCTTTCTCCTGTCTTGCCTCTTTCGTTTAGCTGGAACAGCTCTCGCACGCTTCCACTTCCAGCGCCTTGCTGCGCACGTAATAAATGGTCTTGACCCCTTCCTCCCAGGCCTGGATGTAGAGATTTAGCACCTGACGCATGGTGTACTCGTTGGTGATATACAGATTCACGCTCTGGGCCTGGTCGATGTGCCGCTGGCGCGCGCCCGCCGCACGCACGGACCAGGTCTGATCCACCAGATGGGCTTCCTTGTAAAGCCAGTAGGTCCGCGGCGTCAGCTCCGGCGCCACTCGCGGCAGGATCGCGTGCTTTTTCTCCTCCAGGAAATACCGCTTCATCACCGGGTCCACCCCCGCGGTGGTGCCGCAGAGAATGCTGGTGCTGCTGGTGGGGGCCACCGCCACCAGGTAGGCGTTTCTCATGCCCTGGCGGGCCACCTTCCGGCGCAGTCCGTCCCATTTTTCCCCGGTATAACCCCGCTTGTCAAAGTAAGCGCCGGTTTCCCAGTCGCTGCCCTCAAAATAGTCGTAGCTGCCCTTCTCCGCCGCCAGGTCGCTGCTGGCCTCCACCGCGGCGAAATTGATGCGCTCGAACACCTCGTCCGCAAACCGCAGATGTTCCTCGCTCTCCCAGGCGATGCCGTTCTTTGCCAGCATGTGGTGGTAGCCGCTGACTCCCAGGCCGATGCTGCGGTAGCGCCGGTTGGTGATTTTGGCGTAGGGCAGGGGATAAAAGTTCAGGCCGATCACGTTGTCCAGGGCACGCACCGCGCTGGCGGTGATCTCCCGCACCGCCGCCTCGTCGGTCACGTCGATATTTCCCAGACACAGGCTGGCCAGGTTGCAGACCACAAATTCACCGGCTTTGGTGGTCGTCACCACCACGGTGTCCCCGTTCTCCTCCCGTATCTCTGTACTCACCGTCTCGATGCCCGCCATGTTCTGGGCGATCTCCGTGCACAGATTGGAACAGTAGATCATACCCTTGTGGCCGTTGGGGTTGGCCCGGTTCACCACGTCCCGGTTGAAGGTAAACGGCGTCCCCGTCTCCACCTGGGAGCGCAGGATCAGCCGCACGATATCCTTCAGCACCACGGTGCGCTTGGAAATGCGCCCGTCCGCCACGCAGTCCAGATAGCGCCGCTCCCACTCCTCGCCGAAGCTGTCCTCCAGGCTGTAGCCCTTCACCTGCAAAATCTCGTGGGGACACATGAGATGCCAGGGCTGGTTTAAGTCCTCCTTCGCCATCTTCCAGAACAGGTCCGGGTAGCAGATGGCCGGAAATACGTCGTGGGCCTTCATGCGGTCGTCGCCGTTGTTGGTCCGAAGCTGCAAAAATTCCGGCAGGTCCTTGTGCCAGGCGTCCAGGTAAACAGCCACCGCGCCCTGGCGCATGCCCAGCTGGTCCACGGCCACCGCCGTGTCGTTCACCAGCTTCACCCAGCGGATCACGCCCCCGGCCGCGCCCTCAAAGCCGCGGATGCTGCCGCCCGTGGCCCGGACCTTGCCGAAATAGAGGCCCATGCCGCCGCCGAACTTGCTGACCTGGGCAAAATTGTCGATGCTGCGGTAAATTCCTTCCAGGCTGTCCGGTACCGTGTCGATAAAGCAGCTGGAAAGCTGGTGGAAGGGCTTTCTGGCGTTGGACAGAGTGGGCGTGGCCATGGTCACCTGCATGCTGCTCAGCATATCGTAAAAACGGCGCACCCAGGCCATGCGGCAGTCCCTTTTTTCCTCCATGGCCAAATGCAGGGCGATCCCCAGATACATCTCCTGGGGCGTCTCCAGGGGCTGGCGCTTGTGATTCTGGATCACATAGCGCTTGATCAAAAGATCCAGGCCGGAGTAAGTGAACAGCTTGTTCCGCTCCTGATCCAGAAAGGTCTCCGCCTCCCGAATCTCCTCCTCAGTGTAATGCTCTAAAATGTAATCGCCGTACAATCCCTCTTTCGTGAGATAGACCAGCTTGCCGTAAAAACCGGAGATTCCCAGCCCGGCCAGCCGTTCCTCAAGCTCCTCCTCGAACTGGCTGTAGCGGATTCTGGCCGCGATGAACTCCCACCGGGGCGCCTCCCGGGAGGTCAGCTCCGCCGCGGACTGGATCAGGCTGTCGTACAGCTCCGTCCGCTTCATCCCGGGCTTTCGAAAGCTTCTGAATTTATTGGAAAGGATTTCCAGTTCATATTCCTGCCCCGGAAAATCCTGTCGGATCCCCTCCAGACACGCCCCGACCGCTCCCCCCTCGAAGGGCGCGGCAATGTCCAAAACTGCATGCTCGTCCGGCCTTTGGCCGTAATGATTGGTCTGTTCCATAGTCTCTGTGTCTCCTTCTGCGCCGCCATGGCAAAAATACCCGGCACGGCGCTCAATTCCCGTCTGATCCGCCGGCCGGGGCCGACGTCACGGGCTCTATTATAAACCATATATCTTGTGGTTACAACCAATATTTTCAAAATTTTATACCAAATCCTGTATTGTTCCAAAACAGGCAGTTTTTTCCTACAACGCCGGGATTGTACCTCTTTCAACCAAAAATGTGGTTGCACATACGGGCAATCCGGATATAATCTAAAGTTAGATTTATAAAACTATAACTGCGGCAACGGGGTCGCAGAGGGAGGATGCTTTCCGGCTGGAAAGGACTGGATTATGAAAGACATGAAGAATCCAATTATGCATACATTAGCTGAGTATGCGCTGATAACCGCTAGTATTATACTCATGGTAGTTGGGGTATATTTCTTTAAATTTCCCAATCACTTTGCATTCGGAGGCGTTACCGGTTTTTCCACCGTTATCAGCGCCATGACGCGCTGGTCCGCCAGTGACTTCACCTCCATTGTGAACATGGCCCTTCTGGTACTTGGATTTCTGTTTCTGGGCAAAAGCTTCGGCGTGAAAACTGTTTACGCCAGCGTCGTGATGTCCCTTGGCCTTTCCGTGCTTGAGCGCGTGTGTCCCTTAGACCGTCCGCTGACCACGGAGCCGCTTTTGGAATTGATGTTCGCCATCTTTCTGCCTGCCATCAGCAGCGCCATCCTGTTCAACATCGGCGCTTCCAGCGGCGGAACCGACATCATCGCCATGATTTTAAAGAAGCACACCAGCTTAAACATCGGCACCGTTCTGATGCTGGTGGACGTGGCCTCGGTAGCCGCCTCGTTCTTTGTCTTTGGACCGGAGACCGGCCTGTTCTCCACCATCGGTCTGGCCGCCAAGTCCCTGGTGATCGACGATGTGATCGAGAACATCAACCTCTGCAAGTGCTTTAATATCATCTGCGACAACCCGGACCCGATCTGCGACTATATTATCAACACCCTGCACCGCAGCGCCACTATTTACCAGGCTCAGGGAGCGTTCACCCACCACAACAAGACGGTGATCATGACCACCATGAGCCGCGGACAGGCGTTGAAGCTGCGCAGCTATATCCGCCAGGTGGAACCCCACGCCTTCATGCTGATCTCCAATTCCAGTGAGATCGTGGGAAAGGGATTCCTGGCCAGCTGACCGGGACATATCGATATCATAAGCTTTAAAGAAGTGCGGCCGCCGTTCCCGGCGAAACCGCACTTCTTTTTGTTGAATGCAATGGGCCGCTGGCGCAGCCTGCGGGCGATTGTTTGAATGCAATGGGCCGCTGGCGCTCAGCCCCCCAGCTCTGCCGCCACCCGCTCTAAGTCCGCCCGGATGGCAATTCCCTGTGGACAGGCGCTCTCGCATTTTCCGCACTTCTGACACTGATCCGCCCGTGCCGATTCTCCGATCTCCTGGCGGTAAGCCGCCTTCGCTTTCTCCGGGATGCCAAACATGGCTCCCTCGTTCCAGACGGAGAAATTATACGGGATATCCACCCCAAAGGGACAGGGCACGCAGTAACGGCAGCCTGTGCAGCCGTTGTTCATCCGCCTGCGAAGCGCGGCGGCCACTGACTCCACCACCTGGCACTGGGCCCCGGAAAGCGGCTCGAACCGCCCCAGCGTGGCCAGATTGTCCTCCACCTGCTCCGGGGTGGACATTCCGCTTAAAATCACCTTTACCCCCGGATGGCTTGCCACCCAGCGCATGGCCCAGGACGCGCAGGAGCGCTTCCCGTCCGCCTCCGCGAACATCCCCGCGATGTCCTCCGGCAGGGAAGCCAGGGTTCCGCCCTTCACCGGCTCCATGACGATCACCGGGATACCGGACTTCTCCGCCAGCTCATACCCACGGTCGCCCGCCTGCACCTGGCGGTCCATATAATTGTACTGAATCTGGCAGAAATCCCACTTCCGGCTGGTCAGAATCGTCTCAAAGGTCTCGTAATTGTCGTGGAAAGAGAATCCCAGATACCGGATCCGTCCCTGCCGCTGCAGCTCTTCGGCCCAGTCGATCAGACCCAGCTTGCAGATGGTATCCCAGCGATCCCGGTTCAACCCGTGCAGAAGATAAAAATCGATGTAATCCACCTGCAAACGCTCCAGCTGCTCCTCGAACAGGCGCTTTGCGTCCTCCAGGCTCTTTACCAGCCACATGGGCAGCTTGGTGGCCAGATAAAGGCGTTTCCGGTCATAACGCTTCAGCAGCCGTCCCATAAACGGCTCGCTGGCTCCCTCGTGGTAGGGGTAAGCGGTGTCCAGGTAATTGACCCCGTTTCGAATCGCCGCGTCGATCAGCTCTGCCGCCCCATTTTCGTCGATCTTCCCCTCCGGCGTCTTGGGGAACCGCATGCAGCCGAATCCCAGAAGGGACGGCCGCTCCGTTCCCGCCTGCATTTTCATCTCTCTGTATTCCATAGACATCCTTTCCGGCCGCTGCTCCGGCCATTTCCGCTGTTGTTGGTGTTCACAGCGCCGCGGGAAAGCGCGGTTCTGCGAACCGTAACCCGCTTCTTCACAAATTCATGACATGCCTTAATTATACCAAAGCGTTATCTTAAAATCAAACCCCTTGATTGCCTGAAACGCCAGGCTGTGTTATACTGGAGTTTAGAAAAATATCCACGAAAGAAGGAACCCCTATGGACTTAAAACTGGAGGCCAAGCAGACGCAGACCTTGTCCCAGCACATGATCCAGTCTGCCAAAATTTTACAGATGACTGCTCAGGAACTGAACACCTACGTCAGCGATCTGGCACTGGAAAATCCTGTAATCGACATTACCGAGCCAGACGCCGGCGGCCGCCAGGAATCCATCGAACAGCAGCAGTGGCTCAACTCCTTTAACGAGGAAAACTACTACCTGTATCAGCGCCAGAACAATGACGACGACTACGATTTCCGCGACTCCTGGAACATCGACTCCACCGACGGCGAGACGCTCCAGGACTATCTCTGGTCCCAGCTGGTAGCGGAGAATTTTTCGGAAGAGGACACCGAGATCATCAAATTCATGCTGGAATGCCTGGACAATAAGGGCTATCTCAGCGAATCCGTGGAGTCCGTTGCCGCCTATTTCCACACGGACGAACAGCGCATCGAGGCGCTTCTTAAGCTGCTTCAGGAGCTGGACCCCGCGGGCGTCTGCGCCCGGAACCTGGAGGAATGCCTGCGTTTGCAGTTAACGCGCCGTCAGCTGGACACACCGGTTCTTTTATCCCTGGTGGACACCTGCCTGGAGCTGGTGGCCAAGAACCAGATCCCGGCCATCGCCCGCAAGCTGCGCCTGACCGCCGCCGAGGCCGCAGGCTGCTGCCAGATCATCAAATCCTTAAACCCAAAGCCCGGCGTCTCCTTCTCCAGCCGTGACCAGCTGCGCTACATCATCCCGGACGTGACCATCGTGAAGTTCAAGGACCACTTCGACATCCTGTTAAACGAATCCATGTATCCGGGCATCGGCATCAACAGCTATTACCGGCAGATGAGCCAGAATCCGGAATCCCCGGAGGTCCGTGAATATCTGACCACCAAGCTGCGCCAGGCGGAGTGGGTGAAGCAGTGCATCGCCCAGCGGAGTAAAACCCTGATGCAGGTCTCCCGGGCGATCCTGGCCCACCAGGAAGAATTTTTCGCCCTGGGGCCCAATCACCTGGCGCCTTTACGCCTGGCGGATATCGCAGGCGAGCTGGACATCCACGAGTCCACGGTCAGCCGTGCGGTCAGCAAAAAATATCTGCAGTGCTCCTGGGGCGTGTACCCCATGAACTATTTCTTCTCCCGGGAGGTTTCCGGGGCCAAGTCCGAGGGGGACTGCTCCGCCCGGGCCATGACCGCCCAGGACATCAAGCGGGCGCTGCGGGAAATCATCGAAGGCGAGGAGAAAAAGAAGCCCTACAGCGACCGGATTCTCGGCGAAAAGCTGGCCGAGCGCGGCATCTCCATCTCCCGCCGCACCGTAGCCAAATACCGTGAGGAAGAGGGTATACCGGACGCCAGCGGGCGCAAAGAGTATCTTTAACCTATGGCACCCCCGCAAGGGGATGAAAAGGAGATCTGCACATGAACAACCGCGCAGCGGCATTGGTCCTGACCTTCCTGCTTCTGCTCCTGCTCACCGGCTGCCGTGAAAAGCCCTCCCTGATCCGCACCGTCACCTACATGGATCAGGAATATACCTTGGATCAGGAGAAACAGACCATCACCCACAGCGGAGACGTCTACCATTACCAGTTCTCGGGAAATGAGATCACTCTGGAATATCCCAACCAGGCCACCTACAGCCAGACGGATTACGGCGGCTCCATCGCCAGCGGCTGGACGGAAAACTACGACGACGCCCGTTACGTGCCTGGCGATGTGCTGATCGGCGTGCTGCATGCCGACTCCCCGCCCTCCCGCCGCACCGGCAATCCCCTGATCGGCCTGCTCTTTCTGGCCGTAGGACTGTGGAACGCCATTTCCCCCTATTCCTCCTGGTATCTCTCCCACGGCTGGCGCTACAAAAACGCCGAGCCCTCGGATCTCGCCCTGGGACTCACCCGGGCCGGGGGAATATTTGCCATACTGTTGGGAATCCTGGCATTCTTTGTCTGAAAAACGTCGGGACCTAATGTATTTCGCTTCGCAACGGACAGCCATCCCTCAGAATTTCCCCTTCACCGGTCAAAACAGCCGCCCCCTGCGATCACAAAGCGGATCGCGCCGGGCGCGGCTGTTTTTTATACCTCTCCTACCTGATCTGATCCAGTATAAACGGGTCTTTTATCTTCTTGTCCTCAGCTAACAGCACGATCTTGGACATGATTTCCGCCGTCTTGGGATCCTCGTCCACAAAGGGCAGGAACAGCTTGCCCCGGGACTGGCTGTGCACGGGCAGAATGTTCAGCATGGTACCGCCCTCCTGGTGCACCACGCCGCTTCCCAGATGAACGGTGTAATTTCCCCGCGTCCCCTTGATGAGGGCGTGGCTTTCCGACAGCGTCACATTCTTCAAGCCGAACAGCGGCAGGTTGAACTCCACGATGGCCCGGCGCATTTCCACGGTGGAATGGCTGGTCTCCGGGTCCACGCCGCCCGCGTGAGCCACGCTCACCGCCAGATCCACGTCCCGCATCACCTCGCTGTAGATAACATCCGGCACCTGGTCAATGGTCAATGCCTCAAAGGTCTTGCGGTTGGAGAACTCCACCCACTCCAGCGTGGGGGCCTCCACGTCGCCCGGGGAGAACCAGTCCGCCAGCGCGTAGATTCTGGCCACAATATTCTCCTTATAAAAGACCTTCTGCAGCCCTTCCTCATAATCCGCCACCCAGCGCCGCCCCCGCAGGCAGGCCACCGTCTTTTTCGGCTGAATCTGATAACCCACGAACAGCCGGGAATACCTCTGCCCTATCTCCTCGGACAGCTTCACGTACAGCTCCCTGAACACCTGCTTGAACGGCTGCTTCATCTTGTTCTCGAAGAGCTTCCGCTGATACTCATGCCAGTTGCCAGAGCGGTAGAAGTCCAGCGGATGGGCGATTCTCAGCGTCTCATCCTCGCCCAGCCGGGATTCGGTCCCATCCAGCGCCGTGAGCCTTGCCGTAAACTCTTCCGTAAATTCTCCCGCAAGTTCTCCCGCGCTTCTTCCCGCCGTCGCTTCCCCCTCTCCGCCAAATCTCAGGAACCCCAGCATTTCCCCGCCCGCAAATACCAGCGGCTCCAGCACCGCCCGCACTACCGGGTTTCCGAAGAGCTGCCGCAGCTCCCGGACCGCAAATTCCGTCCGGCCCTCCATGGCCTCCTCCATCATAGCCCTGGTCCGGCTGTACTGGTCCTTCAATTTCTTGTTTACGTCCTTCAGTTCCAGCACAAGGGGCTGTTTCCCCAGCCTGGAGGGCACGGATTTCAGCGCCTTTCCGCCCTTCCGGCACAAAATGGCGCTTCTGCCGAGGCTGTCGATCTCCAGCTTCACCTCCACGTCGTCCACAGGCTTCCACTCCATATAGGGCTCGTACCATGAGGTCATCCGTGACTCCACGTTCAGCGTCAGCCTGGTCACATCCGCGTACCCCGCATTCACGCTCAAATTCAGCAGCGCGGTCTGCACCGCCTGTCCCTCGCTGGCCCGCCGCTGGGCCCCGAACTGCCTGCTCTCCTTCAAAAACTGCTGGATAAACTGGTAGCGGTCCATCAGATCCCGCTCCCGGTCCTCCCCGAAGGGAACCAGGCCAAAGCTCATCAGCAGGTCCTTGTTGCGCTTTGCGGAAATCTCTGTTTTCAGCTGCTCCAGGGTCACCCGCCCCAGGGCCGCGTCCGCGTACTTCCTGGCCCGGGAGTGCTTCTGCCCGTCGGAAATGTACTTGGCACCATCGTACAGCATATCAAAATGCTCCGCCCCCAGAAGTTCATAAGCCTCCTTAAACCAGTTCACGTCAAATGCCCCGGCCTGCAATTCCTCCGGCGACAGAGGCGTGTACCGGGCGATCATGGCCTGCTTGCGGTCGTCGAACCGCTCGTCCATATGGGCCATAAAATAATAGCAGCCGCTCTTCATCCCCTTCCACCCCAAATGCGCCTCGATAATATCGATCCACTGGGGCGCGTACATGGCCACCTCCACCAGCCGCCGCTCCCGGATACGGGTGCCTTTCAGCCCCCTGGCCAGGTCCGCCGCCGTCTCGTTCTCCCCGGGATAGCAGTATTTCAGCAGGCTTCCCAGATTTTCCTTCTTGGTCAGAATCCTCGGACCGCCAAACCACCCGTAATAGGACTGCCTTCCCAGAGTGTCGCTGCCCAGGGCCATCAGAATCCGCACCAGATAGTCCACGCCGCTTATGTAGGTAATCCCGTGAATACAGTGGGAAAACTCCGTCTCGCTGTCGCCCCTGCGCAGCTCCACATCCACGATGCGCCCCACCAGGCGGTCATAAACCGTCTTACAGAGCGCGCCCTCCTCCGTGTTGTCCCGCATGTAAGCGCAGCCCTTTTCCTTCATCTCCTCGTAGAACGCCTCCCCCAGCAGTTCCACCGTTCTCCGGTAATTCTCCGGCCGCAGGCTGTCCCCCTTCATAAACTGGCACAGCGCGTCAAGGCAGTACGTGATGTCCAGATACTCCATCACCGCCTTACACAAAATGTCCACAGACACAAGCCCCAGACGGCAGGCCTTCAGGAACCAGAAAAAGCGGATCGGCGTCATGGATTCCCGGTTCTCCCACAAAAAACGCCTCATGCTCCGCTCCTCGGCGCATTTCAGCTCAAACCGGCAGGCCGTCTGGAACGCTTGGGTAAACTCCTCGTCCGTTTCCCAGTATTTCAGCCCCTCGAAATAGCGGTTCAACATGGGCAGGGCGTTGACCCCCGCGGAAGAACTGTACTCCGTGCCGCCCCAGCCCTGGTACTTGAAACTGATCCGCTTATTTTTCAGCCCCGCTGCTTTGGTCAGCGCCGTGATGACCTCCACGCTCTCCTTAAACAGCCGCGGACGGTCCAGAAATTCCGTCCGGTAGACCTGCCGCACCTGGTGCACCTGCCCCTGGTATTTTAAGGAAAATGCCTCAGGCTTAAACGGAGGCTTACCAAACACCGCCTCATAGGCCCATTTTCCCGCGCCGTAGAGATTTCCCCGCAAAAACAGCAGCGTCTCCATCTCCACAAGAACGTCGTAGTTCCCGATCTCCTCCTGGTAAAACGCGCGGAACACGTCCTCCAGCGGATAATATTCCAGCCGGTGAAGCCGATTTTGAGCCCCGGCCAGCCACTTATATTTGGCGCCCAGAAGAATTTTCTCCCCGTCCGCCGACTCGTACTCGTAATCCCGGTACCGATCGATCAGATCGTCCAGCTTTTTGATGATCCCGATCACCTGTTTTTCCGGCAGCGGCAGGCAGCCCCCGATCACGCCGCGGTCCGGCTCCCGCTCCGGCACCGAAAGCTCCACAGCCGGATCATAGAGGGCAGATTCCCCGTCCACAGAATTCTCCGCCTGTTCCCCGCCCTGCCCGGACAGCTCCCGGATCAGAATCTTTTCCTTGTCAGTTGGGGCCTCGATGGACTGCTCCAGACCGGCCAGGGACGCGGCCAATTCCTTCCGCCGGGAGTCCTTGCGAATCTGCATCAACATATCCAGGGCCGCGGTGCGTTTCTCCTCCTTCTTATCCGCCAAAAGGCGGCCCAGAGAAACCTTAAGCCCCTCGTCCTCCCGCGTCATCAGCAGGTCGATCAGCTGCTTTCGCAGAGCGCTGCGCTTAAACCGCAGCATGTCCTCGATCAGCGCAAAGTCCCTATCCCCCAGCTTCAGGCGTTTCACCATCTGGAACGCCTTGTTCGACGTCATTTCCTCCGCATTTCCCACATAACCGATCAAAATCTCCCTCTGCCGGGCATTAGACGGCTCGTAGAGCAGCAGATTGATCAGGCGGCTCCGGTACGCCCCGTACCCGTCCGTGGTCACATCCTTCAGCCGCTCCCCGCACCAGGTGATTTTCTCCTCGTCCTGGAGCACATAGGCGGTCAACGCCATCTGGCAGATCACCTGGGACGGCGCAAGGGACACCTGATACCACGGGAAAATGCAGGGATCGTAAGTCACGCCCTTTTTCGGAAGCTGCGCCAGTATCTTCCCCAGGTTATCATACAAGGCTTCCGCCTCCTGCCGCCCCTCATAGAAATTCTCCAGGCGCGGCGTCACGGGCTTTCGAATCTCATAATACCCATACCGGACGCCCTCCCGCTTCTCAAACAGCCTGTCTATATCCCCGGAAAGGGTGCAGGTCAGCGCGCCCATAAAGCAGGCGGCCAGCTCCAGATCCCCGTCATACCCCAGGATCACATCCTTCGCGATCCGGCTCTTAAACCGGTCGTCATACAGCAGATGAGTATAGAAGGAAGCCGTCAACCGCTGATTTTTCGTGCCGTGGTCGATCAGCTCCCGCATGGACCCGATGGCCGTGTCAATATCCCGGAATCCCTGGGCCCACAGCGCCACGCTGATGGCGATGGAATCGTTGGTTTTCAGCTGTTCCCGCAGAAAAGCCTCGTCCCGCAGGCAGCGCCCCATGAGCCCCAGCAGCTTGCCGTTCACCCGGTCCACGCTGTTCTCATCGAAAATGCCGATCCAGGTGGAAACTGCCCGCTTCACGGAGGCGAACCGGATCAGATCATTTTCCTCGATCACCTGAAGCAGCGTCAAAAACGCCTCCACCGTACCCTCGTCCATGGCCTCGCAGATCGCCTGGCGCAGCCCCTCCTGGAGCCGGGCCGCCAGCAGCAGATCGCCCAGCATCCGGTGCATCTCCCGGTTGTCCGAGCGCAGAATCCCCAAAATCATTTTCCGGGTCAGATAGGCGGTATTATTCTCGCTGTAAACCAGCTCCTTCAGCGCGCCGATCACCACCTGGTTTCCCCGGTCGATCTCCGCCGCGTACAGGTAGCTGAAGCACCGCCGGAAATTCACCCAGTCAGCCCTGACATAATCCAGCTTCTCCGGCTCCAGGCGCTGTAAAATCACGTCCTCCAGCTTGGTCCCGCAGTAAAACAGCTTCTCATACGTGGCAAGCAGCGTAAACACCATCATCGTCTGTGGTCCGTACCCCGCCGTGCGCACCGAGCGGCGGTTCCATCCAATGGAATAGGGAAACCGGTTCAGCTTATCCACAATATACAGAAAGCTCTCCTGCATTTCCCTAGGCACAAAAGCGTCCAGCAGCCCGCCGTGGGCCCGTGTTCCCGGCAGCCACCCCTTCTTCCCGAACCAATCCGAAGGTTTCATCCCCGGGTTCTGATAGAACAGCTCTGCCACCTCCCGGATTCCCGGGTCCGTGACATTGCAGTACCGGCCCCCGCTCTTTAAGAGCGCCTCGGCGATCTTCTTATCCTCGCCGGTGAGCCGCCTGATCCGCTCCTTCAGCTGCTCAGACCGCATTTTCGTAATATTCTGTCTCGAATTATAATTGAACTCCGCTTCCGCCATCTCACCACATCCTTCCCGCCAGCATCGTCAGCCGCACAAACGTCAGACTGTCCTCATCCGTTATCCGAATCCCCTCATCCAGCCGTTCCAGGGGCCGGTCGTTCAGGAAAATCCGGTAAATCCCGTCCTCAAAGGATTGCAGCGCATTCTCCACCGCCTGCTGCAAATCTGCCTCCTTCTCACCGTAATTGACCCCGAACCCGATCTTGCCCGCCTGAGCGCTCTCCTCGATCTGCTCCTTTGTCAGGCACCGGATCAGCTCCGCCGACTCCTTGCGCCGGTTATAATCGCCCACGCAGGCCGCCGTCACCCCCCGGATCAGCTCCTCCACCGTGCCCGGGCAGCCGGGAATCTCATACCGAACCTCCCGCACCCCATTTTTCTTCTTCCCAATCTGCTTCACATTCACCCTGACTTCCAAGTCCCTGCCTCCTCGCCGTATTCCTCTCTGGTATCAAAATGACTCAGCCATTGATATACCTCTACCTTCTATTGAATGGGAATAACCGGAAAATGTCAAGCAATATCTGCTCAAAGAGCGGGAAAATTATTTAAAATATTTCCTCTAAAAATATTGACAAAACCCCCGTTACTGGGTAAAATATTAACGTTGTCAGTTCAAACCGACAAAATTGCCCAGATAGCTCAGTTGGTAGAGCAGAGGACTGAAAATCCTCGTGTCGCTGGTTCGATTCCGGCTCTGGGCACATGCAGGTGTAGTTCAATGGTAGAACACTAGCCTTCCAAGCTAGATACGTGGGTTCGATTCCCATCACCTGCTCTATTTTTTTATCGAAATCCCTCGAAAAATCGAGGGATTTTTGATTTTCTATCTGTCTATCATGTGTACGTTTGAGTACGCATGGCAGTTAATACAATCCCTGATGAAATACCCGAATCTTATTATTTAGACAATACCGTCATCACGGCAGCCGATATTTCAGTACACAAACGTCCCCCACAAACTACGCTCTCAAAAAACGGGAAACTTTGCAAAAATCAAAGTTTCCCGTTTTTTATTCCCATCCCCGCAGGGTAGACCTGGGGTAGACCTCAGGTTTTCTGTGACTTCCGCTACGCTCCACCCACAAAATTCTCCCATTCCCCCTCAATTCCCGTTACATTCTCTCCCCCGCCGCGCTAGAAGAGAGATAACAAAAAAAATCCAGAAAATGGGGGATAATCACGAAAAAGAAACTATTTACAACCGTCATCCTATCCACAGCCATCACCATCGGCACCGCCTTTTCCAGCTTCGCCTACTGGACCGCCGGAGAATACCAGGCCGAAGGAATCGACTGGTACTACCACGACGCCACCACCGGCGCCCTGGTCACAAACACCTGGACTCCCAACGGCTACTACGTCAACGAAGTCGGCCTGTGGTGTCCCTACATCCTATATGAGAACGAGACCTACGACGACTATTAACTTCCCAAGCCACCTCCCCGCGGGCGCTCCACTCCCCATCCAACAGGAACAAAGAACCCGCGCCCGCCTCTCCCCTAGGCCCGAAAACGCCAGCGGGCGTCCCAACCCCCAGCGGGTGAGAGCCAGGAAAGCGGGGCCGGAGGTGACTATTGGAGCGGTTTAGAGGGACTTAGGTTCCAGGGCCCGGAAAAGGCGGGATTGCGCAGGGCTCTCAAAGCCCGGAGCAAAGCGTAGGCGGAGGAGCCGGCATCAGGCCGGCGCTGGAGCTCGGAGCGGTGCCCGTCTTTTCCGTGTCCTGGGACCTTAGTCCCTCAAACCGCGGAAACCGGAACCTCCGGCCCCGCTTTCCTGGCTCTCACGAACGGATGCATCCAACGCCCCACCCGCTTCCCCTTTTACGCCTCCACCCTCACCGCTCCCCCCTCAATCTCCTCCCAAACCGTAGGCTCATTCACATAAGCCAACGCCTGCCAATAATACCTCACCGCCCCGCCAATCCCATGGGAAGCCGAATGCCACACCCCTCTATGAATCACAAACACAAACCCCGGCCTCAAAATCACCGGCACCACATCCTCCGCCTTAGGCGCCCCGTCGCACGCCTGGGCCAGGCAGAATACAATGGCCTCCCCCGCCGGAATCTGCGCCTCCTGGGTATGCAGATGCCGTTCCATCTCCACCGCCTCAAAGGGCGTCCCGCTGCCCAGCGTATACCCCAGCGCTCCCGGCGTATCAAGAAGCGACACATTGGTATCCGTGTCCTCCCAGCCGTCCCCGGCGGAATGATTCGTATTTCCCGTATCCACCCCTTCCCCGCTCAGATTATAAAGAATCCCATAGCGCCTGTAATCAATCTCCGTAATCTCCACCGCCCGTTTCACGATGCAGCGCTTCCCGCAATCTCCCATTCTTCCAACCTCCCACTATAAAAATTTCTCAAATTCCGCCCGGTCGCCCCCGTGCCTCTCAACCCAGTCCAGCACAGCCTCCGCGCCCACGGCTCCCGCCCTGGCGCCCAGCTCCGTCACCGCCCTGGATGCCGCATAGTTGGCAAATTTTGCGCATTGCCGCAGCCCCATCCCCCTGGTATACCCATAGAGGAACGAACTGCAAAACGTATCCCCGGCCCCGGTCACGTCCACCACCGGCACCTTCAGTCCATCCACGGAAAAAGTCTCCTCATCCCGGCAATACACCGTACATCCCTTTTCCGCCTGAGTCACGATCAGCCGCTGCACGCCCTTCCCGTAAAGCCAGGCGCACACGTCGCCCCCGGCCCGCTTCTCCAGGTTCTCATACCCCTTCTCGTTGACAAACAGCGTATCCACATACCCGAACAGCGCTTCGTCCCCATCCTGAATATCCGCAACGTCCAAATCCACCCACAGCCTGCAGCCCCGGGACTTCACATCCTCCAACACCTTGCAGGCCGTCATTTTCTCGAACCGCAGGGGCCGCAGCTCGCAGAAGGTGGAATAAATATAATCCGCCTGCCGCAGCGCCTCCATGGCCTCCCCCGACAGCTCGATCCGCTGCAGATTCAGGGTTGGAATGAACACCGTGTGCTCCCCCTCCGCCAGAATAATAATGGTCTTGGCGTCCGGCAGCGACTCATCCCACACCATAAACTCCGTGTCGATCCCCGCCTCGTTCAGCCCCTTGCAAAGCGCCTTTGAAACCGCCCCCGGGTTCAGGGCCGTCAGAAATGAAACCGGCGCGCCGTATCCCGCGTACACGCAGGCCGCGTTGGCGATCATTCCGCCCATCTGCGCAGGCAGGGTCTGCACCAGAATCTTCTCCTTAATCTTCGGAAAATAGGGCGCGCTGTAATACTCATCCATCGCCACGTCCCCGATAAAAAATACCGTCTTCGTCTCTCCCATCTATCTCTTTCCTTTCAAAACGTACTAACACGTCTTATCAAAATTCCGGAAAAGGGGAAGCCCTACAGCTTCTCCCTGAACCTTCTCACCGCGTCCATCATCTCCGCCACATGGGCCGGGCACACGTCGCCGTTGTCCTGATAATTGTCCTTAAAGAAGCTGCCCACAATGGCTCCATCGCCCAAAGCCAGCTTCTCCGCCACGTTCTGCGGGGTCAGGCCCGCGCCGATAATCAGCGGGAAATCGCCGATGCCGTTCCGGAACTGCACGATCTTGTCCGTGGAAGTCTCCTGCCCGGTGGCGTCCTGGGTCACGCAGATGGCGTCGCAGCGGGTCATGGCGATCTTCAGATCCTCCTCCACCGTACGATCGGAGAGCACCGGCTGGTACTTAAAGCGCACGCCGCCGATCACGTATGCCTTGCACCGCTCCCGGTAAAGCTTGAAAAAGGCGTCCAAAGAATCCTCGTCCCTGGGCTTTACATGGCCCACCACCGAATCCAGCTGTAAATAATCGCAGTCGAACTTCATCGCCAGCTCGAATCCCATGGCGTCCACATTGAGGCAGTTGACGCCGTAAGGCATCCCCAGATCCGCCCCCGCCACATAGTCTAAAACCTTCTCCACCTGATAATAGGTGCCAAAATACGTCTCCACCAGAAAGCTGTCCACTCCATTTTCCTTATAGATGCGGATCTCCTCCTTGGCCCGTCTAAGCATGTCGGCATCGTCCGTGCCCTTCGTGTGGATCACGCCGATCACCGGCTTTGCAACCTTAAAACATGATAAAAACTGATTCATACCCTGCCTTCTTTCACATTAAAATTTAACTTCCCATAACGTACTTATAGATATCGCTGCGGATATACTGTTCATTATAATATAACACGCCTCTCATCTCATTGAGCACCACCTGGCTCACCTTCAAAAGAGGGGTGTTGGCCGGGCATTTCAGGCAGCCCGCCTGCTCCCGGTTGGCAAAATGGACCTCGAAGGTATCGATGTACTGCCGTCCGGCCAGCCCGCTGTTCTCCCGGATCACGTCCAGGATGGGCCGCGTCTCCACGTCCGCCTCCATCATGAAATCCATGTCCCCGTTAAAATAGTCCACTTCCAGTATCGCCGCCACCCCGTTGATACACCGGAGCCGCTTGATGCAGATCGCCTTCGCGCCCTCCTCCAGCTGCAGCTGCTTTGCCAGGGCCTTCCCCGCCTTCACCTGCTTGCGGGAAACCACCTGGGTGCTGGGCGTGGCCCCCATCTGTTCACAGGATTTGGTAAAACTGCCGTTGGCATAGGCGCTCTCCGTAAATACCGGCGTCGCCACAAATGTCCCCTTCCCATGCCTCTTCACCAGAATATTGTCGTCCACCAGCCGCCCCAGGGCGTTTCGCACCGTGACACGGCTGAGGTCGTAGGTCTTGCAAAGCTCCTCCTCCGAGGGAATCTTGCTTCCCGGCGGATATACGCCGCTCCGAATCTGATCCAGAAGCAAATCGTAAAGCTGCTGATAAAGAGGAATTGCAATATCTGAATTTAATAATTTCATAAGCCTGACCGCCCTACACCTTGTATTTAATCGTATTATCACTTAACATCACATCATAAGTTTAGGATATCACGAACCCCCGGTGCTGTCAAACAAAGTTGCTGTCCACAGCGCGAACGGCGCAGGGTACACAGCGGGGTGCGGGCGGCCGCTTATTTATGCGGACTTCGACTGATTTTTCCTGGTCCACATGTAGTATGCGGGCATTCCGGTGGCCACCGCGATTCCGCCGGCAACCAGGCCGGGGATGGGCGCCCAGAGGAAGGTGGAAACCACCAGGATCATGCTGGAGCCGATGGAAATGAGAGTCATAACCATCCAGGCCGGACATCTCCACAGGGGATCATAGTCCGGATTCTTGTGGTGCGCGAACATGGTGACAAAGGTCAGGGTGTTCTTTAACAGCAGCACCAGCGTAAAGTATCCCAGCAGATCGGAGATGCTGCCCAGGAACACGAAGATACAGGCGATCAGGCACTGGATCATAATGGAGAAATAAGGGGTGTGGTACTTGGGGTGCACCTTGCCGAAGCTCTTGAAAAACAGTCCGTCCACCGCCATCTGGTACTCCAGACGGGGCTGGAACATGATCGTTCCCGAGCAGGCCGCCATGGTCACAATGGTTCCGGCCAATGCCACAAAGATACCGGAAACCTTGCCGATCCCGGGCAGCATGGCGGCCGCGTCAGCCAGAGGAGCCGTGGAACTCTGCAGCGCGTCAAAGGGCATAATCCCGGTGATCACGACAGACAGCAGCGCGTACAGCACGATAATGAACAGTACCGAGCCGATCAACGCCCTTGGCATGGTCTTTTTGGGATCCTTGATCTCGCCGGTCATGTAGCAGCAGGCGCCCATGCCGTCGTAGGACCAGCTGGTGGCGGAGATACCGGCCAGCAGAGCTGCCAGCCCCACCGGAGCGCCGGCCACCGCGGGCGTGCTGATGTAATCGCCTCTCATGTAGAACGCTCCCACCCCGATGAGCAGTACGAAGGGCAGCAGCTTGACGGCGGTCATGATGGTCTGGAACTTTCCGCCGCCCTCCACGGACACCACGTGGATGGTCATAAACACCAGGATCGAGGCCACGGCCAAAAGCTTAATGGCGATGGCGCTCATGGGCACCAGGTAGGCGATGTACTGGGCTCCCGCCAGGGCCACCACCGCGATAGCCGTGGTGTCATTTCCCCAGAAGGTGGTCCAGCCGCAGAGAAACGCCAGCTTCTTCCATCCCGCATGCTTGATATACACGTAATGGCCTCCGTCCTCCGGGTAAGCCGTGGCCATCTCAGCCATGACCAGGTTCTGGGGAATCATGATCAGTCCTCCGATGAGAAACGCCAGAATCGTGATCAGCGCGCAGCCCGAAGCCGCCGCCACCTCGCTGATGGAGGTGAAAATGCCTGCGCCAACCGTAGTTCCCACCGACAGCGCGATGGCCGTTCCCAGGCCAATCTTCTTTTGCAACTTAGTATCCATTGAAATCCCGCTCCTTTACATTTTCGTTTTGTGTAATACATCATAATACGTCTTGTATCAAAAGTCAACCGATTATTTCGCAGCTGTTTTTCCGTTTATTAAGGTAAGAACGGCATTTTCTCTTCCATTTTCCACAATGTGCACATTTTTTAGGTCCACTTTTTGTGCATAATATTGTGATTTTGGGTATTGAACCCCATTTTAAGACGTGTTATATTGTATTTAAGCGAATGCGAAAGGAGCATACCGACTATGAAGGATTACACCACATTGAAAGAGGGCTGCCTCACTCCGGCGGCTTTACAGGATGTCCCCGGCTTCTGCCGCCGTTTCGGCCTGGAGGGCATCGAGGTTTTTATGGACGACGTCAAGAACCGCACGGAAGTCTTATTTGCAGCGGAACATGAAAAAGAAGAGCTTGTAAATCGTCTCACAGCAGGCAGCGTGAAGCGGATTCACTGTTCCTACTGGGCCTACCCCACCTCATTTTTGACCAAACACAGCTTTTCCCAGCTGGAAGAGCGGTTCGGCGGTCTGGCCGCGGTGCGCGAATATTACGGCGACCTGACCGGCGCCCACATGTACGCCCGCTGGTGCCAGGAGTACGAGCTGGCAACGGCCCTGGGCGCGCAGAGCTACACCTTCCATCTGATTGACTACGCGCCCATCGACGGCATGTGGGACTTCACCATTTCCAAGGCGGACATCCGCCAGGCTATGATCTCCATGCTGCAGCATTTTCTCAACGAACTGCTGGACCGGGGTCTGATCGGCCCGGACTCCCCCCAGATCGAGCTGGAAAATGCGGGGTGGGGGCTGGAGCACGGCATGCAGACCGCTGAGGATTATGCGATGCTCTACCGCCAGATTTACGATCCCTTCCACAAGGTAAAGCTGGGCTGGGACATCAACCACCTGCTCCACGCTCTGGGCGCGGACGCCGGCAGCGGCGCGGCCCGTTTCTACCTTCCGGACAGCGAGATCACGCCGGAAATGGCTCTGCTCCAGGCGGAGTACGGCCGCGATCCTGAGCGCTTCGCCGTCAAATGGCTGGAACACAACATTCTGCACCCGGACCTGGCCGGAAAGGTGGGGTCCATCCATCTGTCCGACTGCGGCCTGAAGGATACCCAGTATTTTACAAATGGTATTTTCACCGGGGAATACTACCAGAACATTTCCGCCTTAAAGACCTGGGAAGAGCGGGAGGAGTACGGCGTGGGCATCGTGCTCTCCAAGTATGACAACCATCTGGTGCTGGGCACCGGCGCCCTGAAGCCGGAATACGTGAAGGCCATGATCGGCGCCCTGGCCGTCCACTCCCCGGAGTGCGTCATTTTACACGAGTTGAAGAACAGCACGGACCTGGAACAGGATTTGAGGCGGCAGCTGGACTGCATCGCATAGAGAAAGGCGAGGTGAAACGACGATGAAATATCTTGTAGTAGGACCGACCATTATCAACGACATCATTTTCGCGGACCAGAGCCGGAAGGATCAGGTGCTGGGCGGCTCCATTTTCTGCGTGGCGGGCATCAAGCTGTGGTGCGACGACTGCCTGTACCTCTCCAACGTGGGCGAGGATTTCGACCGCTTTTACGGCGACTGGATGCGGGCCAATGGCTGCAGCACCGCCGGACTGCGCTATATCCTGCCACACACCTGGTATACAACCCTCACCTACGGGGACCAGGGACTTCACAGCGAAGTCTCCATCTACGGCCCTGAGGAGGAAGCCCTGCTGGAAACCCTGGACACCATCGATCCGGCCCACATTGCGGCCCACTGCGGGGAGGACACCCGCGGGATCTACGTGGAAGCCTCCGAGGCCGATCCCCTCTGGGACCGCCTGGACCAGGTGCGCGCAGGCGGAAAGCAGGCGAAATTCATGTGGGAAATCCCCACCTCCGCCACCATGGACCCGGCCAGAGCTCCCAAGGTGCTGGAAACCATCCGCAAAGTGGACATTTACTCCCTCAACCTACCCGAGGCCATGAGCCTGTTTCAGGCTGACGGCGAGGAGGCGGCCATCCGGGCCATTTTGGAACTGGGCACCCCCTGTTTCTTCCGCGTGGGCAAGCGCGGCTCCTATATGATCCAGGACGGAAAAGCCACCTTCGAGCCCAGCCTGACCGTGGGCCCCATCGTGGACGCCACCGGCTGCGGCAACGTCTCCACCGCCGCCGCCCTCTTCGGCTGGTGCGAAGGTTTCCCGCCCCAGGTCACCGCCCGCCTCGCCAACATCTCCGCGGCCTACAACCTGCTGCAGTACGGGCCTTACCCGGCGGCCACCAAGCAGGTGCGGGAGGAGGCGATGGGGCTTTTGAACGCTGGAATCACAGCAGACAGCGCGAAATAGAGCGGCAAACGCGCACCGCCACCGGCTAAAAACGGCCCCGCAAGTCTGTTCCCAGACACGCGGAGCCGTTTTTTCCTAACCAGATTTACAATTTTTTACAGTCCCTTTATCAACCGCACAATCTCCTCCACCGACGGAGTATCCGCCGCGTTCGTCCCATAATGGGCGTAGCGCACCGTCATTTCCCCGTCCACCAGCACCGCGGCGGGAAGCTGAAGCTCATTTCCCTCGTATTCCCCGTGCACCAATCCCATTTCCACCGCCCTTGCCGCCTTTTTGGGCGCGTCGCCGCCCTTTAGCTCATCCTTGTCAGCCGCGGGCAGAATTTCGAACTGTTTGTACAGTTTCATGTCCGGATCACAGATCACGGTGTAGGGAAACGGCTTTTCCTCTGCCGCCGCCTCCAGTATCTCCCGTTTGGACTGGAGAACCACCACCACACGTCCTCCGGCCTGGCGGACCGCTTCATATCCCAGATCCAGATCGCGCAGGTCCAGCTGGCAGATGCGGCAGCCGTAGTACCGCAGGAAGAGAAACATAGTGGGCATCCCCTCCGTCAAATCCTCTGCGCTGACCCCATCCTGACAGATGGTATCGCAGCAAAATGGTTCCAGCCTTTTTCCAACTTCAAATTTCATAACAGTCCGCCTTCCTTTCACTCCATCATTTCACATACTTGCCGTAAGCTTCTTTCATCCGCTTAAGCGCAGCTACCACATAGCTTGTGGGGCAGGCCAGGTTCCAGCGCTCAAAGCCTTCTCCCTGGGCTCCGAAAATGTAACCCTCGTCGAAGAACAGTCCTGCCTCCTGGCGGTTGATCCGCTCCAGTTCCTTGTAATCCAGTCCCAGCCCGTTCCAGTCCATCCACAGCAGGTAGGTGGCCTGAAGCTCGCACACCCGAATCTGCGGGAAGTTCTCCGCCATAAACTCCGTGATCACCCGCCGGTTCTCGTCAATCACCTGAATACACTCATCCAGCCACTCTCCGCAGCTGCTGTATGCGATCTCGCAGGCCTTGTAGCCCAGGATGTTGCACTTGGGGTTGGCGCTGCCGCGCTTTAAGAACTCCTCCAGCTTCCTGCGGAGCGCTTCGTTGGGAACAAAAATATTGGAGGTCTGCAGTCCGGCCAGGTTGAAGGTCTTGGAGGGCGCGGTCAGCACCAGGCAGTTCTGCTCCATTTCCGGGGAAAGGGAGGCGTACACATAGTGTGTATGGCCCGGCATGATCAGGTCGTGATGAATCTCGTCGTCCACCACCAGAACGTGGTTCTCGTTGCAAATCCGGCCGATGCGCTCCAGCTCCTCCTTCGTCCACACGCGGCCGCAGGGGTTGTGGGGGCTGCACAGAATAAACAGCTTGGTGTTGGGGTCCTTGGCCTTCTTCTCAAAATCTTCAAAATCGATCTCATATGTATCGCCCCGCTCCACCAGCGGGCAGTCCACCAGCACCCGGTTGTTCACCTTGATTCCAATATACATTGGATAATACACCGGTGTCAACAGCATAACGCCGTCTCCCTCATTTGTGTAACACTTGATGGCGGAGAAAAATGCGTCCACCACGCCGTGGGACGGAAGAATCCACTCCGGCTTCGCGTCCCAGTTATGGCGCTTCTTCATCCAGGCGCACACCGCTTCCTTGTACGAATCCGTGGCGTTGGCGTAACCCAGCACCGTGGTATCCAAAAAGGCTTTCAACCCCTCCACGATCTCCGGGGCCTCCACAAATTCCATATCCGCAACGGAAAACGGGATCACGTCCTCTCCCACATTCGGATTCTCCCGCTGCATCTCATCCCACTTGCCGGACCCGCAGCCATAGCGCTTATAAACCGTTGTAAAATCATATTTCATTTTCAAAATCCTCCTCTGAATCTATTATTTTTCGCTGGTGTAATCCACCAGCAGATCATTCTCAATCTCAACATTTTTGGCGTAGGTGCGGACGTAGATCAGCACCACAACCACCAGCGCCACCAGGAAACCAACCACCATAATGGACAGGTTCAGCAGCAGGGAGGAGCTGAGCACGCAGAGTACCACCATTCCCAGCACCGCCATTTCCTTTGCACCCGCGGGGCTCAATTTGATGGAGGACCGTTTCAGCAGATCCCCGGACTTAGAAGCCAGCGAGAACAGGGCAAAGCACACAAACAGCTTGGAGAGCAGCGAGTTTGCAGTGGTAAACTTGGTGATAAAGGCGATATCCAGCCGCATGGCAAGCGGGATGAAGCCCACCAGGTAAAACAGGGTCAAAAGCTTCCAGGGCACGCCGTGTTTGTTTACATTTCCCAGAGACTTGGGCAGCATGCCGTCGTCGCAGGCCACAAGCAGCGGTTTGGTCACCCAGGACAGGGTGGCGTTTAAGGTGGTGGCAGTCGCGCCCAGAGCCGCGCCGATCACAAAGAGGTAGAAGGCGATGCCGGGCATGGTCTCCCGGGCCACCAGGGTCAGGGGCTGGTTGGCGACCTGGTCCATGGGCAGCACGCCCGCCGCCACCAGGGCGATCAGCACGTAGAAAATGCCCACTCCGAAGGTGGAGGCCACCATAGCCTTGGGGATGGTCCGCCCCGCGTCCTTTGTCTCGCCTCCCAGCTCGGCTACCACCTGGGCACCGGCCGTGGCTGAGCTCAGCAGCGCCAGCGTACTGATAAAGGCAAATGTTCCGTGTGCGAACAAATGGGAGGGCTCAATCACATAGGCGATATCCGCCTTTGGCAGGCCGAAGCCGATAAACAGCAGCAGGCCGCCGATCAGGGCCACGCTCATGATCTTGTTCAGAACGGCTGCGGACTTGGTTCCCACCAGGTTGGTGATAAAGAAGAAGGTGAGAATCACAATTCCCACAATGTGCTGGTCCAGTCCCGTGGTGATGCTGACCAGATACGAGGCAAAGCTCAGGGCATACTGGGCCAGACCCACGTTCATCGTGATATGTAACAGCAGGTAAATCATACCCGGCGTTTTTCCCAGCAGACGGCTGCAATAGCGGTAGGGGCCGCCTGTGGTGGGCACCGTAGCGCCCAGGATCGCAATCGGGAAAATGCTGATAATGGTCAGCACCGGGGACAGCAGGAACGCCAGCACCACGCCGGTGCCCGTCATGCCGATGGCCACGCCCGTGGATGACATAATTCCCGCGCCGATGATCTGGCCCACCGAAATCGCCATCAAATCCCAAAAGCTCAGATTCCGTATCAGTTTGCTCTCTTGCCTTTCCGCACTCATGTTGTTCCTCCTTCATGCTTCCCGCGGATGTGGGAGACGGGCCGGGCGATGAGCTCGTCGCCCGGCCGCTCTCCAAAATCCACGGAAATGGAATAAAGTTTTCATATCTGATTTCGCTTCTGACGCAATCCGCCCCGCGCTTACCCATGGCTCATTCCACCGGCGAATGACCCCCAGTAACGCGGATGCCATCCTGCATCCAACAAAAAGCCGGCCGTTTTGCTTTCATACAATTATATGAAGCAAAAAACGTGCCAGCTTTTAAACCGCTCTCTATCCCCATTTTCACGTCAAATTCACATCAATTTTATCCCATTTTTATCCCATTATTTGGGATTAATGGGATCATTGGTGCGATTGGGATTAATCCAAACGCCCATTCTCCCCTTTCCCACTCCAATCTCACCGCTGCGGCTCAGTTCCTCCAAAATCGTTCGGATGCGCATCTCCGACAGGTTTTCCCCACGCTCCTTCAGGTAAAGGCAGATGCTGCGGCGTCCTGCCGCCTTTCCCTGTTCCTTAAGGGCGCGCACCGCCTCCAGCACCAGGTCCGCCTCCAGCGAAAGGCCCTCCGCGCCCAACTCCGGCTCCCGTTCCCGGGTGAAGCCGTCCATCCCCTCTTTCATGTAGGAGGGAAGGTCCTCATAACGCACCAGATCCTGCTCCAGACTCCCCAGATACTCCACGCAGTTGTGCAGCTCCCGCACATTTCCCTCATAATTGTGGCCCATGATGCAGGCCCTGGCTTCCCGGTCCAGCTCGAAGGAGTAGCCCTCGTCGTTGCGGATGTCATAAAACAGCGGCAGAATGTCTTCCCTGCGCTCATCTAATCCCGGCAGCTCCAGCGGCAGAACATTGAGCCGGTAATACAGGTCCGTGCGGAATTTCCCCTCCTTCACAAGGGTTCTCAAGTCCCGGTTGGTGGCGGCGATAATCCGCACATCCACCGGTATCACATTGTGACCGCCCACCCGGACCACCTCCCGCTCCTGAAGAGCCCGCAACAGCTTTACCTGAAGCCCCAGGGGCATCTCGCCGATCTCATCCAGAAACAGAGTTCCCCCGTGGGCTACCTCAAACAGACCCGGTTTGCCCTCCTTCTTTGCCCCGGTAAAGGCGCCGCTCTCGTATCCGAACAGCTCGCTCTCCAGCAGCGATTCCACCAGAGCCCCGCAGTTGATGGGCACAAACGGTCCGTCCCTGCGTGCGGAAGCGTTGTGGATGGCGCTGGCGAACAGCTCCTTGCCGGTACCGGAAGCCCCGGTTATCAGCACGCTGGCCCTGGAGCGCGCAAACTTCATGGCCGTCTTCCGGCAGCGCTCGATGGCCTCGCTTTCCCCTTTGATGTTGTAAACCGTATATTTGGCGTGCTGGCGTTTTTTGAGCATCTGCGTTCTCAAACGCAGCTCCTTCTCCTTTTCCGCCTTGTAATCCGAAATCAGAACATATCCCGCGTAGATTCCGTGGGTGCTGGTGGTCCAGAGGTCGAACACCAGCTCCCGGCCGCCGAACTTTACCACGCGCTCGCCGAACTCCTCCAGCCGGTCCATCCACTCTCCCAAAAAGGGAAATACCTCCGGCAGCGTCTTTCCGATGATCTGACTGGAAGAAATCCCCAAAAGCACCGCCGCGTTAAAATTGTAATGGCTGATCAGGCCGTCGGGCACAAAATAGAGCAGGCCGTTGACCACTTTTTTCTGGGCCGCCGCGTAGTAATCCCCGATGTCGATCAGATCGCTGATCTGGCGGGAGGCGTACTTGACGGAACGGTTGTATTTCCGGTAAAAATCCGTTTCCAGCAAGTGAAGCATATTCAAAGCCGCCGCCATCTGAATCAGCGTCTCCGTGCTGATCATACCTCTCCCGTAAAAATGGATGTACTCCCTGCCCGGCTCCCCGGTAAGTCCCGCCTCCTCAAAGATCAGGACAATGGGCCCCAGCTTATCCTCCGGCAAGCCGGGATACCAGATTTCCAGGGCATTTTCCCGCAGCCCCAGACCCACCAGCATCCGGCGCCTCTGCTCCGCGTAAAAGGGCGTATCCGCCACCACGCTGATCTTCTCCCTCTGCGCCGCCGCGGACAGCTTGTCAAAATTCTCCTGGTCGATGGTGTGCTTGATCCAGATCACCGGAACCCCCTCCGGCACCAGCTGTTTCACAAAATGATACCACTCGCTGGCCGTCACCAGGGCCAGATCGATGTCGTCGTAATTCTCTCTGGTCCGGGTCACAAAGGACATCTTCTCGATCTCCACCGCCTCCCCGGCAAAAAAGTCGTCCAGCACCTTGCAGCAAACCTGCCAATCATCCGGCGTAAAACTCCACAGCAAAATCTTTTTAACCCCGTCCTTCATCCCCATAACCGCCTTTCCCTCTCCGCTGTCTGTCTGGATGGAACTTCATATCAGCTCCATTATACTAAAAAGCGCGGCGTATGAACAGGAAAAATCCGCCCCTGCTCTTGTGCTTTGGACCCGATCGTTTTCCCGCCAATCCCCCTCCCGGTAATTTTCCGGTAAATTTTTGAAAAAATTTCAACAATATGGCTTGACATCCGCTCCGTTTTTTATTATAATAGCCTTCGTCAGTTGAGTTCAACTGTTCATGCGCGAGTGGCTCAGGGGTGGAGCACCACCTTGCCAAGGTGGGGGCCGCGGGTTCGAATCCCGTCTCGCGCTTTTCTAATGGCTGAAATCGCCTTGATTTACAAGGGATTTCAGCTTTTTCATTTTCAGAAAATTGAAGACAGACTAATACGGTGCATCCTTTGCCTATTTTCAGATTTACTGGTCCGCTAAAAAACGGTACGCCTAACATCTTCTTTGCTTGACCGTATAGTGGTTTTCTTCCGATATTTTGGGGCAAACGCTGTATGGTATTGGCATATCCAGCGACTATGTGATAAATTTAAATCGCCTAATTATACCTCCTTCTATGCTTGAGTTTGGCTTACGACGTCAATCTCATTTTAGTAGGAGGATCTTTTTTGATACTCTTGTCCTTTCCACTTACATGATACTCCCTAACATGCTGCACTGCACAATATTCCATTATTTATCTATACAGAAATACTACACAAAGCATAATCCACCTGCTTCAGTCGAGATACAGGCGGTATCCATCCCGCCTAAAATAACCACATATCTGTTACTCATATCTACAGTAATCTTATAAAATCCAGCTTGTGTCTACCTGCAGTACTTTTTCTTGTCACACTATTACAAATTTGTTATACGATGTACAAAATATATAAATTTGATTTTAGATTAAAGGATATATATAATAAAATCAATAAATAAAGCTGACGTCGCTTTATATACTTATCATCACACCGCACAAAATTCGAGTTAATATATTCAATGAACCAGGAGGAATTGCTTTGAAAATTAACATTGTACCATTTGCAGAAATGATCTGTCACAAAAAACTGGGAGTCCATCATGTGATTGTCCAGCAGGAGGATGAGTTGGCTGCCGCCTTTCACTTTCATCCCACAGACCGTCGAAGCGATATTCACTCTGCCACAAAAAGCGTTGTAAGTCTTGCAGCAGGACTAGCCATTGACGAAGGTCTTTTTACCTTAGATTCCCATCCAGTGGATATCCTGTCCTCCTGCCTTCCTGCTTCCTACGATCCAGCTTGGCATGGGGTGACCATAAAACACCTGCTTACTATGAGCAGTGGACATAACCATAAATTGATGGATGGCTACTCCCTGATTCCCGGAGCAGTCAACCGAGATGACCTGGAAAATAAAGACTGGGGCAACTACACATTTTATCAGCCGCTGGAATTGAAGCCTGGACAGAAATTTGTGTACAATAATTCGCTACCGCACCTGATTTCCAGAATGATTACCAAACTGACCGGAGAAAATCTCTTGGATTGGTTAAAGCCACGTCTCTTTGATCCTCTGGGCATACATAATCCACAGTGGGGAACCGATCCGTTGGGATACACCTGCGGTCCTGGAGGATTGCAACTGACATCTGAAGAATTTTCTCGAATTGCCCAGCTTTGTCTCCACCAGGGCCGATGGAAGGAAAAACAACTGATCTCCAAAGATTATATGTTACAAGCGACCAGTAAACAGATCGAAAACGCAGCTGACGGACAGTTAGACACGAATGATTTAAATGCCGGTTATGGTTACTTTTTCTGGAGAAATCATCGTGACAATGCCTATTATCTATTTGGTTGGGCAGGCCAGCTGGGCATCATTCTTCCAGACTACAATGCAACTATTACCTTAAGTTCTTATGAATTCCAAACTCAGTCCCTGTTAGATTCAGTTTGGGAAACCCTTGTACCACAGCTGCGCTGAAAAGGCTGCGGCATGGATATCGATAAATTTAGAAGGGAGAAATGAAATGTCAACCCAAATGATTATCTGTCTCATAATCAGCGTCCTCACCGTTATTGGGTATTTATCCAATAAGCTCCCCATGGGTGTAGTGGCAATGCTGTCGCTTATCAGTTTTTACCTAACCGGCTGCATATCCTCCGATGATGCTATGACCTATTTCGGTAACCCGAATCTATGGTTATGTGTCTGCATGTTTGTTGTCTCTGCTGGTTTTACAAGAACACAGTTTGTAAAAAACCTGGCCAGAAAAGTAAATGAGCTGGCTCATGGTTCCGTACGGAAGATATTTTTTGGGTACATGATTCTAGGTATAATTCTGTGCCAATTTATCGGTCAAGCGGTGGCGGAGTTTTCCATTGTAGCCCCTCTTCTAGGCGCGTCGGTAGACGAAATCGGTGTAAAACGTTCCAAAGTAATGTATCCTTTGGCCGTTATGTTGCTAGCTACAATGGCATGGCTTCCGTTAGGTGCAGGTTATGCTTTTCCGATGCAGGTAAATTCTTTATTCGAAACCTTTGATATAACCGGCTACTCCATGTCCGTCTTTCACCCTTTCCTGGTGCGCCTTCCCGGCATCATAATTGTGTGCATTTATATTATGACGATCGGTTTAAAAATTGCTCCTACAGAGCCGCCTGTAGCGATTGCCTCCAACACTGTCAATGTCCAGAAAACAGCCGAAGAACCGCTTCCTCCGTTCCAGGAAAAATGCGGATATGTTATCTTTTTTGCTACCTGTGCGGTTCTTTTAGTCTCTGGCAGTCTGGGAATACAGCCTTGGCTGATTGCCCTGACGGGAGCTGTATTTATGGTACTCACTGGTGTTTTAAGGGGAAAACAGATCAACAATGCTCTTCCAGTATCGTACTTCGCAGTATTTGCTGGCGCTCTGTCCATGGGCGGTGCCTTAACCAACACTGGCGCTGCAGACCTAATTGGGAATCTGATTGCACACCTGGCAACCTCTGTTAACAATACGTTCCTTGTTTACCTGATCATTTTCATGGCAGCATTTATTGTAACACAGTTCATGTTAAACAGTGCAGTTATGTGGTCACTGATGCCCCTTGTTCTGGCTACCACCAAAGTAATGGGAATCAACCCTATAGGTGCCGCCATACTAGTCAACATCGCAGCTACCGCTGCCTACAGTACCCCTATGTCCTGCCCCCTGATTCCATTAACCATGGCGGCCGGTGGATATGACTTCAAGAGCATCTTTATCCAATCCATCATCCCCAGTCTTTTAATGATTTTGGTCGGAGTTCTGTGGACCGGCTTCCTGTACCCCATTTTCTAAGCCTAAACAAGTACAGTAGAAAGGAGCTTTAATTATGTACCAACTACAAAACAAAGAAAAAGTTCTCCGGCTAATGGAAGGTGCTTATGACCTTCATACCCATACCGCTCCTGATTTCTTTCCCCGTGCTTTGGACGATTTTAAATTGATGGAACAGGCGGATCGATACAAAATGGCTGGCGTTATGCTAAAAAATCACCTGGATCCCACCCCTGCCAGAGCTATTCTGGCTAATACCCAGGGGTACAAGGCCAAAGCCTACGGTTCTGCAGTTATGAATCTTTCCATTGGCGGACTAAATCCCATCGCCGCCCAGAAATACCTGGAACTAGGCGCAAAGATCATTTGGATGCCTACCATCCATTCCCGCAACCAGATCGAATACTCTAAAATTGATAACAAAATACAGAGTGCCGGCATACGCCTTCTTGATGATAATGGATATTTAAAGCCAGAGGTTCTGGAAATTCTTGACCTGATAAAGGAATATAAAGCAACAGTAGCCACTGGTCATATCAGCATCGGCGAATCCATAGCGGTATGCACCGCTGCCAGAGAGCGGGGTATAAAAACCATTCTCACACACCCTGACTGGGCTTGTACTATGATTCCTATAGAAATTCAAAAGCTCTTGGTTTCCAAAGGTGTAATCGTCGAAAAACTATGGTTTGACGTAGGTCTGAATTTGATATCCGCTGAATATATGGCCCAGACTATTAAAGAATTAGGACCTGAAAACTGCTTTATGGCCACTGATCGCGAACAGGCGGGCATGGAATTCCCCGCCGAAGGCCTGATGATGTTCATGGATGCTATGTTAGAACAGGGATTGTCCTATGAACAAGTATACTGCATGACACACGAAAATCCGGCTAAAATAATTGGATGACCATTCCTGATTATTGCATCAATTCATTAAAATACACCGTTTGTCTGATTTAATTATAGACGGACGGTGTATTCACACTGTAAGGAGACCAGTAATGAATCAGAGAGATTGTGAACTTATTCTTACCATTGCCCGCGAAAAAAGTATTTCCGGAGCCGCAGCCAAACTATATATGAGCCAGCCGGCTCTCAGCCTTTTTTTGGCAAGGCTGGAAGCACAAATGGGTACAAAGCTGTTTGTCCGAAATGCTATTGGCCTTAAGCCCACCTATGCCGGCGAATGCTACATCCGGACTGCCGAAAAAATACTGAAGCTTTGCAATGATTTTGAAGTAGAATTATGCAATATCAGCAGCCTCCATAAAGGAAGAATCCAGGTCGGTGCTACAGTTCATCTGGGCTCCTGTGTGTTTCCGCTGCTTCTTCCACGCTACAAGGAACGGTATCCCAATATTGAGATGCTTATAACAGAAAGCCGGTCTGCCGATCTTGAAAGAGTCCTGGCCCACAATGATATTGATATTGCTTTAATGCATATACCTTTTCACGCTGTAGACGCAAATTATGAACCCATTGCCCAAGATCCGTTTGTAATGGTAATCGCCAGAAGTAGTCCTTTAGCCCAGCACATCTATGAAAAAGACGGAATCCCGTATATTGATCCACACCTTTGTGCTGATGAAAAATATATTCTGGCATATCCCTCTCAAAGGGTACGCCAAATCTCAGACAAAATACTGGACAAAGCCGGAATCACTCCCAATATTACTTTCATGACCAGCAGCGTGGAAACTGCCATGCGGGTAGCCAGCGTAGGTATTGGCATTACTCTGATGCCTCAGAGCTATATCAGCCTCTTTACCTGTCCAGTTACCCCTTATTTTTGTCACCTTGAGGAAGACTACGATGCCTGGTGGACCTTTGTGGCCGCCTATCCCAAAGACTCTGAACTTTCCGGTCCCACTGCCGAGATGGTAAAAATTCTGCAGGAAATCTATCATTAATCTATATGCAACCAAACGCCCGTCTGCCATGTGAAACTGGTCCTGCGGGCGTTCCGTTCCCTCTCTCCCCCTAATCCTCTCATCACTTTTCGCTCTCATCCGTGTTCAGATACTCCATTACCCCCATGTGAATCGTCCACGCCATCCGATCCTGATAATCCTCGCTCTCCAGGGCCTTGGCCTCCTTGCGGTTGCTTAAGAAACCGCATTCCACAATCACGATCGGTTCCTTCACATGCAGCAGCAGGTAATAATTGTCGTTTGCCTTGGCCACCCGCCGGTTGGCCTCGCCCAGCACGTAATCGAAACGCTCCTGAAGGATTTCCGCCAGCCGCTTTCCGTTCTGGGACGTCTTATAGTAAAATACCTGGCCGCCGTTTATTTCTTCCTGATGATAGCTGTTTTGATGGATGCTCACCACCAGGTCCGGCCGGGCCTCGTTAATGATATCGCAGCGCCTGCGCATATCCGACACCTTTTTGTGGCTGTCCCCGGATTGGTAGAGTCCGGTATCCGTGTCACGGGTCATAACCACATTGACATCGGAGGCTTCCAGATACGCTTTCAGCTTCTTGGCGATGCTTAAGTTAATGTCCTTCTCCAGCTGTCCGTCGATGCCCACCTTGCCCGGGTCAAAGCCTCCGTGTCCGGCGTCAATCACCACAAGAGGCTTCTCCTCCCGCATATCCGCCTGCCGGTTCTCCACCGCAGCCAGCGTACCGGCTTCCCAGGACACTACACATACAATAAAAAGCAGCAGAATGCCCATCAAAGTCTGCCACGCAGAATGCTTCATCCAATGACGCTCCAGTCACAACTACTTGGTTCAGTATATTCACCCGCACGGCAAAAAAAGAACCGGAAATCGCAGCCCCGCCCATCACGGCGTTTTGGCTCCGGTTTCCGGTTATCTTTCCTTTGTCAGTCCACCTCCAGGACGTTGTAGTCCTTCACCGCGTCCTCCACAATGTACTCCAGATATTCAAACAGAACGGCCGGATAGCAGTATTCCTGCCACATCTTGTAGGCCGGGCGCTCCTTCGCTTCCTCCACCACGTCGACCGCCTTTCCCGCGTAGCAGGCGGCGTTGATATCCGCATATACCTGGGACATCTGCTGTTTTTCCGAAGGCGTCAGCTTCACGAACAGGTCGCCCGCCTTCTCCTCCTCCTTGGAGTCCTTCATGGCGTCATAGGCCTGGTTGTAGAAGATCTTGTTCAGCGTCGGCGGGCTGTATGTATCAAAGGACAACAGATTCTCATCCGTCACATGGTGGCGCTTGGCCCACCGTTCCATATCCACCTGACGGGTGTGGTAGGAAAATGACTCGTCGCTCATGTAATCCAGCACCCCGTACTGGCAGGGCGGCGTAGCCAGCGAGCTGGTCACCACCTCATAGATGCCGATATCGTCGTGCTGCATAAAATGCTGAACGTGCAGATGGCCGCTCAGGAACAGGGGAATATTGCGCTCCTCCAGCAGGTCGATCAGGCGGTCGCTGTGCTCGATGGTACAATCGTCCACATAGACCTTGCTCTCGTCCAGCAGATTGTGGTGGGCTACCGGCAGAACGCGCATCCCCGCTTTCTCCGCCTCGTCCAGCTGCTGCTCGATCCATTCGTAGGTCTCCGTCTTAATCATGCCGCCCACCTGATTCCTCGGCTCATACTGGCAGGTGTCCAACATCAGCAGGCAGGTGTCCTGGTCCAGATAATAAGTATAGCTGAGGGAGTTGCTGTCGCGGCTGTTGGCCTCATCGTAGCCGTACTCGCCGTAAATCTCCGCGAATTCCGCCGGATCCGTGTTGTTCGCCGGATAGATGTCCTTTCCCTGATATCCGGCGGCCTTGGGATTGTTGATATCGTGGTTGCCCGGTATCACTAATACCGGAATCCCGGCCAGCTCCACCTTGTCGAGCTTCTTTGCCAGCTCCTTGTGGCTGTCCTCCTCCCCGTTCAGGGAAAGGTCGCCGCTGAGGATCAGCACGTCCGCGTTCTGGCTGATGGCCTCCTCCAGGGCCGCGTCCACGATCTCCTCCACGTAGTTCACCAGCTTGCCGTCTCCGTGGTTCACCATGGTGGTGAAGGCTTCGCCCTCGTCCCGCAGCGACCCGGCCAGGTAATGTATGTCGGTCATCAACACCACCCGGGTGGCGTGGGCGGGCTTTTCCGCCACGGTCTCCGTCTCCGGCGGCTCGGTGGGAAACGGCTCAATGGTCGACGGCTCGGGGTGAGTCGGCTTCTCCGCCCCACTGGTCTGAGCTATGGTGGTCTCCTCCGGCGCGGTTGCCCCGCTCTCCACCGGCGTATCCGTGCGCACGCCGCAGCCTGCGGCCAGTACGGCGGCCGCGGCCACAGCCGCAATCCATCCTTTTATCTTGATTCTGCGCTTCATGTCCTTCCCCCAGTTCCATTTTTTACGGCCGGATCGCGCCTATTCCTTCACGCGGTTCACCACGTTCCAGATATCCGCCGGCTCAAATCCCAGTTTCCAGCAGGCCACTCCGGCCAGATCGTATTCCCGGATCAGGTCGATCTTCAGGCCCAGAGACTCCTCCTCTTCCATCCAGATGTACTGTTCGCCGTCGGCGTTTATCACTTCTGCGTAATACTGGCCCAGGGCGTCGTCCCAGATCAGCTGCGCCTGATTGTCTTCCACCCACTTCTTGGCGTCGGAAATACCGTAGGCCTTGGAGGTAGTCTTTCCGCCCTGAACCGTCCACACTCTGGTGTAAAACGGTACTCCGTTGATCACTTTTTCCTTGGGCACCTGGGTCAGCGTATCCTTGATTCCGTTTTCCACATAGGTGATGGAGGCCACAGAACCCGCATCCCCGCCGGCGTAGTGCTCGTCATAGCCCATGATGATCACGTAGTCGGCCACCGTGCCCTGCTCTTTTCGGTTGTAGAAATTGGTGTAAGCCGAGGGCACATAGTTGTCCACGGACAGAACCAGCCCCTTTTGCCGGCAGGCCACCGACAGCTCGCGGATAAACTGAACGTAATGGGGCCCGGCCTCTGCCTTCAGTCCCTCGAAATCCAGGTTGATGCCGTCGAAGCCGTAGTTGTCCGCATCCTCCATCAGGCTGGCGATCAGCTTCTTCCGGTTGGAGGTGGAGCCCATTAACTCCCTGGTGTTGATCGCGGCGCTCTCCTTGGTGCTGACGTTGTTTAACATGGCCCAGACCTGTATGCCCCGGGCGTGGGCCTTTTCCACGTAGTCCAGGCTGGCGATGGAGGAGTAATTGCCCTGATTGTCCGTCATCACAAACCAGGATGGCACCACCACGTTGACGCCCTCGGTCTTGTCGATCAGCTCCTCAAACTTGTTGTTCGCCTCCTGGCTAAACACCTGGTGGAACGCCAGAATCACCGGCTCTCCCAGGGAAATATTGGTGTACACCGGCGCCTTAAAGGTGCTGAGCTGCGGTTCCGGCTCCTGCTCCTCCAGCCTGCGGTTCTCAATATAGCCCATATAGCCGTCCTCTGTCCGGACCTTGGTCCACTTTTCCATGGCGTCCAGGACCGTCAGCCGGTCCCCCTTTGCCACATCCGTGATAATGGGGCTCTTGACACCGCCCCGGGTGCGCAGCTTGCCGTCCCGTTTGGCCTGAACCTTGGGCACCGGGTTCCAGAGGGTGTCGATAAAGACGCGCTTGATCTGGCTGGTGTCAAAGGCCTCGGTCCTGATATCCGTATAGTTGGCCACCAGTCCCAGGGACAAGTACGCCCCGTCCTCCTTCACCTTTAAGAGCGGTCCCGAACTGCCCATGGTCTCTGCATCCGCATAGACAATGGAATCCGGCAAAGCGTACACCAGAAGCTTCTCATTCTCATCCCAATAGAAACGCTGGTTCAGATACTCGTTCACCCAGCCCACCGGCAGATAAACCTGGTTATCCTCGTAGATTGCCTTTGTGTCCTGGAGCTCATTGTCCAGCACCAGAGCCACCTGCCCGCTCTTGATCCCAAACAGCTTGCCCTTGTCCGCCAGCTCGCTGCTGGGCTTGTACTTTCCCAGCAGATACCAGCCCACCAGCGCGCCGGCCACCAGCAGAATTAAGCCCACAATCACAGCCGTCACGGCGCAGCCGCAGCCTCTCTTATTTTCCTTCATGCAGCGGGTCCTCCGAATTGTAAATGGTAGTCTTTTCGTTGGGAAATGAGGCATCCGAATGTTGTCCGCATGCCTCATTTCGCTCACTGTGAATATTATATCATAACATTCGGCAAATAGTACAAACGATTTGCTTACAATTCGGTGGAAACGGCTGGGGGGTGGATTTGGGCGGATCATTGACCGGGCGCAGCCAGACGCTGCGGCCAGCTCAGGCTGAGACGGCCCCGCCTGTAACGACTGCCATTCTCCGCTGTCCGCGCGTCCGCTTAGGCCCGTAAGGATTACCCGCGTTCACTGTGTCCCGGCGTGCTTACCCGCGCCCGTTTACGCCCCGCAGCCGCAATCCCCGCCGCCCCCTTCACCTGCGCCCTCCCCATCATCCCGCAGCGCTCTCAGCCCTGCCGTCTCCGCTTCCCGCCTGTTCTGCCCTTCGCAGGCTCCGGCGGGTCGCAGAGATAGACCTTGTCGAAGCGGATCTCCCGCAGGCAGCCCTGCTCGGCTCCCACGTAGTCGCCCATGTAGAAGCCGCCATCCTCGCTCATCTCAAAAATCCGCTCCCAGTCCTTCTCCGGACATTCTTCCCCATCGATGATAATCGGAATCCCCCTGCACTTATAACGCCTCAGCCCATCCAGGTATGTCTTTTGCAACTCCTTCCTGTCCGCATACTCCACGTTCCTTATCATCTGTTACCCTTCCTCCTAACCACGCCGCAACCGGCGCGCAGCCCAGACGGAGGTATACCGTGACATATTATCTCCTTCGATACCGCGCGCCCAATCCGGCGCTTATCGTTCTCCTTTTGCAGCCGCCTGCCGGGACGCGGCTACAAAAGCCCCTCGAACCACCGCATCAGGTTTCTGTCAATCCGAAACGCATCCGCTGAAAACGGAATCCGGAACACCGGGACGCCCAACTGCCTCTCCACTTCTCTTCTGGTCCATTCGCTGCCAAATGCAGCCAGGTATATCCAGCTTCTGCACGGCCGTCCGTTCTGTTCCATCATCCCGGAAGCATCCTCCAACTGCCATTCGCTGAACGACACCACCATCATTCTCACCTGGCACCTGAGCCACTCCGCCCGCGGCGCGGGCGCCGCCTCGCCAAAGTCGATGATAATGTCGTCATACGGCCCGTTCATACACCCCGCCAGGGTGTCGGCATCCCCCCGGCCAAAATATGTGACGCCGAGGGCTTTAAACACGTTTTCTTCCTTCTTTCCGGCCACGTTTTCCCGCCTCGCGCAGACCTTCTCCATCCGCCAAAAATCCCCGTGATCGTTCCACTCAATGACCGCCGTTCTTCTCTGTCCGGCTCCGGTCAGATAATTCGCCATCAGCACGCACAGGTGTGTCACCCCTGTCCTTCTCCCGGCTCCGATGACGCCGATGACTCTGCACTGTCCCGAATTTTGTCCTTTACGGCGAAAAACGCCTTTCCGCCAATGAGGCATCGTTTAAGCCAGCTCCTTTTTCCGGTCCGCCCGCCGGCCAGGGCGTCCCACAATTCCTTTAAAAATTCCCCGCCCTGTGCCCCGGGGCAAAACGGGTCGCTGAAAAATGGCTCCGCGAACCGCCTTGTCCCCGGCGGCAATTTTTTCCGATCAGGCCGGAACCCGCGGACCCCCTCCGGGCTGCGCCATACGAGGGCCGCGGCTTCAAGACGCGGCGAGTCCCACAATGGGCCCAGGCTCTTAAGCATCTGCATACAATCCTCCTGCTCCCACAAACCTGCTCCGGCCACCATAAGCACCGCCAGCCGCTCTGCTTTTGCACCTGCGGAGAGCTCCTGCCAGCCGGTCCCGTAATCCCGGACCACGATCCCGGCCTCAGGCTGGTCCAGAGCCACGGCGCTCCCATACCAGGGTTTTAACAACAGCCCACGGATATGAAAGAGACCGTGTTTGTCCGCTCTGCTGCCGTAGCGCTCCGCCAGACGTCTGATATGCCCGGATACATTATGTTCCTCGTACACGGCCCGGAATCCAGCCCGCTTTAAATACCCGCACAGGGCCAGCGACAGATGGGTGGAGCCGGTTCCTTCCCGGCTTCCAACCACTGCGACTGCAAGAGATGGTATTGGATTTTTTATGCGGTTCTGGCATTCAATCCCGGCCTGTGCAAGCCCCTCAAGCCTCCGCCCCAGCTCTTCGGCCGTGCGAAAACGTTTCTTCCGGTCCACTTCCATACATTTCCCAATTATAGCTCTAAGGCCGTCTGAAATACCGCTTCCTACGTCCTGCGCCATCCCGGGTTTTCCACTCACCATATAGGAGAGGACAGCACCAATGGCATAGACATCCGTCCTGATATCCAGAATCTGGTCAGAAGTATACTGTTCAGGCGCAGCGCAGCCGACCGTCCCGTAGCGCGCGCTCTGATGAGTGCAATGCTCCGCAAAAGACGCCTGCCCGAAATCGATGATTTTCACGATGCCGCCGCATATGATCAGGTTTTTAGGTTGTAAGTCCAGAAATAAAATGGGTTTTTCTCCTGCGAAATGCAGGAATTCAACTAAGGCGCATATCTGCACTCCATAACGGACTGCTTCCGCCTCGCTTATGACGCCCTGGTTTTGAATCAGGGCATACAAAGAATCTCCTTTTATATACTCTTGAATTAGGTATAAGAAATTTTGGTCTTCTTCCAGATCGTAGACTATCGGAATGGCAGGATGCCGCAGGCTTTTCAGGATCAGGGCTTCCCTGTGGAACGCTTCATATCCCACAGCTGCTTTGGAAACCTGTTTGATCGCCCGGTATTCTTCCAGGCCCAGATGGACTGCCAACCATACGGTCCCTGTCCGGCCCTTCCCGATTACACGATCCAGACGGTATTTGCCAAACAGAACGGTGTCCGCCGTCACCCCTCCTCTGCTTAATACCATCTCTTGTTTGGTTATATTATCATTTAATCTACATAATGTCAATATTATGTTGTAACTTTCTTCTAAAACTTTATGCTTTAAAAATGTCATCTCCGACTGCTTCCGTTTTTCACCCGATTCATTTCAGTTCCGGTTAGCTTCAGTCTGGTTACGGACAGATCCTGCGCAATGTCTGTTTCCCTTAAAATTTCATTAAATTGAAATATTTTAATTGATATTTCCCCCCGTTCTGTAGTATATTTAGAGTGTGGGAGTCTAACTAATGACTGTGCCGATGGCACCCGAGATTGATACAGAACAGGAAGTGATCCTATTGAAGATAGAACGAATAAATGAGAATCAGATCCGCTGTACCCTCACAAGCTTCGATTTAAGCGTGCGGAACCTGAATCTGGTGGAACTGGCCTACGGAACGGAGAAGGCCCGGAAACTGTTCCGGGAGATGATCCAGAAAGCCTCCAACGAAGTCGGATTTGAGGCCGACGACATCCCGCTCATGGTGGAAGCGATTCCCTTGTCCGGCGAAAGCATCATGCTGGTGATCACCAAGATTGAGGACCCTGAGGAACTGGATACCCGCTTCGCCAAGTTCTCGCCGCCCTCCGATGAGGATACGGAATCCCTGCTCTCCCAGCTGGCCGGCCAGCTGCTGGAAGGCGCCGGGGATATGGACTATACAGAATCAACTGCAATGCCGGCTCCCGGAAAGGGCCTGCAGGCCGGCGAAACCGGCGGCAGCGCTTCCGCGGACGGCCGGGACGCCGACGCTACCCGGATTTTCCGTTTCGAGAATCTGGACCGGATCTGCGAAGCGGCCAGGGCCGTGGGCGGACTCTACTCCGGCGTCAACACCCTCTTTAAAAAGCCCGGCACCCGCCAGTATTACCTGGTGATGAAGCGCAAGGGCGGCGGTGACCTGGAATTTTCCAGAAGCTGCAACATACTGGCGGAATACGCTATGAAGCTGTCCAACGAGTACGCCAGCGAAGCCTACTTCCGGGAACACTACGAGATCATCATCGCGGATAAGGCGCTCCAGGATCTCCAAAAAATCTGATTTTGTTAAAATGGCTGTAAAAAATACCCCGGCAGGACCAAATCTCTGCCGGGGCATTTTTTATGTTCAATTCTTCAACTCTCATCAGTCAAACGTGAGCACGACCTTACGGATGGAGGGATCCTTGGTGTCCACAAAGTCAAAGGCTTTCTGCGCTTCCAGGAAGGGGTAGGTGTGGGAGATGGTTCCCTTCAAGTCCAGCTTCCCGGCCTTGATCAGCTCGATGGCCTCGCCGAACTTCTTGTTCTGAAGCCTGGAACCGCGCACATCCAGCTCTTTGGAGGTGATCAGGAACTGGTTCACCTCCGTGGGGGCCACCGAGAAACCCATGGTGATCACCCGGCCCGCGTTTCCCGTCACCTTGAGCAGGGTCAGCAGGGAAGTCTTTAAGCAGGCGGCGTCGATGGAAACGGTCACGCCGTAGCCGTCCGTCAGCTCCCGCACCCGCTGCTCCAAATCCTCCTTCATAGAGTTGATGGTGTAGTGGGCTCCGTTCTTCTTCGCCTCGTCCAGCTTCTCCTCCACCACGTCCGTGACGATGATGGTGGCCCCGCTGAGCCGGGCGATCTTTAAAATCGTGCTTCCAAGGGCGCCGCAGCCGTAGATTAACAGCGTGTCCTCCGCGCAGAGCTGGGCTCTGGAACAGCTCTGGATGGCGATGGTGGTGGGTTCGATCATGACCGCCTCCACGTCGGAGAGCCCCTCCGGCAGCAGGTAGCAGGCGTCCTCCGGCACCGCCATGTACTCGCGGTAACCGCCGTCAATGTGCACGCCTCTCACTTCCAGGCTGCCGCACACGTTTCCACGGCCCTTGCGGCAGGCGTAGCAGTGGCCGCAGCTCTTCACCTGGTCCACGATCACCCGGTCGCCGGGTTTTACGCGGGTAACGCCCGGGCCAACCTCCTCGACAAGGCCCACCATCTCGTGGCCGATCACTCGGGGATAGGTGGCCGCCGCGTTGGTTCCGTGGTAAATGCCCACGTCGGAGCCGCAGATGCCCGCCGCCTTCATTTTCACAATCACATTGTCCTGCTGCGTGAGCGCGGGCTTATCCATATCAATTATCTTTAATACTTCGGGTTTTTCAATTTGAATCGCTTTCATTTTCATTAATTCCTTTCCAACCATTCTTACATGCTTATTTCTTCTTCACTGCATTTGAAACTGAGGCCACCAGGATCAATACCAGGAACGCGCCCTGGATCAGCCTCTGCATACCCGGTGATAAACTGGCCGCATTTAAGAATGTGGTCATAAAGGACATCATCAGCGCGCCAAGGCAGACGCCCAGCACGTTGGAACGGCCGCCGGCAGCCGCCGTCCCGCCTACAAACGCCGCCGCAATAGAGGGCAGGAAGTAGGTGGAGCCCATATCCTGGAACGCGCCGCCGATAAATGCGCCGCACAGAACTCCGGCCAGGCCGCAGAGCGCTCCGCCCAGGGTGAAGGCCGTGATCACCACGCGCCCCACCGCGATGCCCGAATACCGGGCCGCCAGGCGTTTCTGGCCCACTGCGTGAAGCTGTTTGCCGTATTTGGTCTTGTACAGCAGCACGGCTAAAACCGCAGCTACCGCGATACAGATCACGGTCAGCATGGAGAAACCGCCGAAGTTCATGTTGATAAACGACACCAGGCCCGCATAGGGAAGCGTGGTCATATGCGGCGCGCCGATCAGGATGATGGTGAATATAATGTAGCCGGTGGCCAGCGTGGTGATCATAGCCGGCACCTTGAGGTAAATGTTGATACAGCCGTTGACAAAACCGCAGAGCGCGCCCACCGCGATGGCCACCACGAAGCCCAGAACCGGATTGACGTTCATCAGGTTACAAGACATGTAGGCGCAGAGGGTCAGGATGTAAACCTGGGATAAGTCGATGGCTCCCTCTCCGCTGGTGACCACCACCATCTGGCCCAGGGCCAGCAGAAGGGCGAAGGATGCCAGTCTGGCGCAGGAAAACAGCTGATTGGCTGTAAACCGGCCGGAAACCGCGCCGATCAGTCCCCACAGAATCAAAGAGCCCAGAAGCGGCCATATAAAGGTATACTTTTCTACAAATTTCTTCATTTGCCTGCTGCCTCCTTCTTATGGGTAATCAGCTTGATTGCCAGTACCAGAATCAAAATAATCCCTGTAACCGCGGTCTGGAAGTTGGAGTCCACCTTCATGGAGGTGAGAAGGGCTGTGATAAAGGACATTGCGATTCCGCCCACTACCACGCCCACCGGCTCCACCACGCCGCCGCTCATCTCGCAGCCGCCCAGAATTACCGTGGCGATGCTCAGCATACAGTAGGACGCCGCGCTGTTGGCATCCGCGCCCAGACACACGGCCGTGAAGGTCATGCCGGACAGGATTACCATCACGGCGGACAGACCGTAGTTGGTCATCTTGGCGGTCAGGTAGGACCAGCCGGAACGCTCGATGGCGGTGGGGTTGTTGCCGATTCCCCGCAGAATCATGCCGTATTTGGAGCGGTACAGGATATACCAGGAAACCGCGGCCGCCGTCACGGCGATCAGCACGGGCATGGGCACCAACGGCATTTTATACTTGTAAAATCCGATCAGCCAGTCCGGGCAGGAACCGCCGGGGGTGGGACAGAGTACCAGGGCGATGCCCAGCCAGATAAACTGCGCGCCCAGGGTCACCACAATGGCCGGAATGTTGCGCACGTGGATCAGCGCGCCCATGAGCACGTAAGCCGCGATGAACAGCAGCAGGCTGATCAGGCCTATCAGCGGGTTGGCCGTCAGGATTACGGCAATCAGCACGTTCACCAGGCCGATGGAGTAGCCGTTTCCCATGTCGATGTCGCCGGAAACCACGATGAACATCTGGCCCAGAGCCGCGAATACCAGCGGGACCGCGGAGCCGATCAGGGTCCGCACGCCGAAATAGGACAGGATGTTGGGGTTCATGTAGGCGTTGGCCAGGATCATGAACACCATGGTCAGCACCGGGAGGAGAATCCGGGAGCTGCCGATGGCGGCCAGTTTTCCGCGTTTTACCTCTTCCTTAACCTGTTTTTTGGCCACATCCTCAAAGGACGCCTTGACGATGTTGGGAACCGTGATGTTCTCACCCACCAGTTCCTCGGTGATGGCTCCCTCGTGCATGATGTAAGCCCGGTCGCAAATCTCGATCTCCGAGTCCTCGGTGCTGTACATGATGATTCCGCGGCCCTCGTTTTTGGCCTCCTCCAGCAAGTTGTAAATCTCCTGCTTGGTCTCAATATCAACGCCCGCGGTGGGGTCGTTTAGGATAATCACATCCGCGCCCGAGGCGATGCCCCTGGCGATCAGCGCCTTCTGCTGGTTGCCGCCGGACAGGGACATGATGGGGCTGTGAATGCCCTCGGCCCGAAACTTTAACTTGTCGTACCAGTGCTGGGCCAGGCCCTCGGATTTCTTCTGATCCAGCAAAACGCCGGATTTTACCTGGTCTAAGTTGGCGATCAGGATGTTGTCGAAAATGTCCCAGAGCTGGAACACGCCTTCCTTGGCGCGGTCGCCGCTGACATAGGAAACGGTGCCGTCGATGAGCACGCCGTTCTTAGCCCGGCTGCCCTGGTGCCTGCGGGCGGAGAAAATGGCGTTTAACAGCTCGGTCTGGCCGGAACCAACCAGGCCGGAGATACCCACGATCTCCCCGCGCCCCACGTGCATGGAAATATCCTGGAGCTGGCCGCCCGTAAGGTTTTTCACGTCTACCAGTCGTTTCCCGTCCGCGCCTTCCCCGGCCGCCGCTTCCCCGCGCTCCCGCCGGGTCATCTCGCCGCCCATCATGCCGATCAGCTCCTGGGTGGTGATCTCGTCTGGATCGCAGGCCCCGGCGTTCTGACCGTTGCGCAGCAGCAGGATGCGGTCGGAAACCAGCTTGATCTCATCCAGCTTGTGGGAAATGTAAATCACGGCCACGCCCTTGTCGCTGAGCTCCTTCACCACCTGATGCAGCTGGCCCGCCTTGTCCGTGGAAAGAGCCGAGGTGGGCTCATCCAGAATCAGGACCTTTAAGTTGTCCGTCATCAGCGTCTTGCAGATCTCCACGATCTGCCGCTCGGCCAGGGTCAGCTTCTCCACCGCCTTCTGGACATCGATATTATTTCCCGGAAAATAGCGTTCCAAAAGCTCCTTGGCCTCAGCCTGGGCCCTGGCCCGCCAGCCGGGCTTGCTCACCAGGGTGTGCTCCACGTTCAGCATGGCGAAGTTCTCGTATACGCTCAGATTGGTACACAGGGACAGGTCCTGGTAGGCGCAGGCGATGCCCGCCTCCTTGGAGTCCCGGGTGGTGTATTTTTCTCTGGCGCTTCCCTCCAGCAAAATGGTGCCCGCCGTGGGCGGCAGCACGCCGGTGAGAATCTTCATCATGGTGGATTTGCCGGCTCCGTTGGGGCCCACAAGGCCGATCACTTCCCCGGAGTAAATCTGCAGATCCACCTTCTGGAGCGCCTTGGTGATGCCGAAAAAGCGGTCTATCCCCTGTAACTCCATATAGGGAGTCTGGTTTTCTTTATGTTTCACGTCCTCACATCCTCTCATCCGCAGTTTTACTGTACAAACGCCACCAGCCGGATCGGCGAGCCCGAACCGCCCTTAAACTTATTCTGAAGGCCGAACACCGCGCAGAAGGGCGGCAGCTTCCCCAGGTTGCAGAGATTTTCCATGATCGGAATCCCCTGTCCCAGCAGAATCTCGTGGGAGATAAAGCGCTTCACGCCAAATGCGTCCAGCGCCAGGGTGTCGCAGCCCACGGCGGACACGCCCTTCTTCGCCAGATACCGGGCGGCTTCCTCCGACAGGCCGGGCCAATCCCTCAAAAATCCCTTGTCCTCGGGCAGAATGGCGTATTTGTCCTCCCAGCCGAAGCGGATCATCACGATATCTCCGGCCCTGATTTCTCCGTTCTCCGCCTCGAAGGCTTTGATCTGTTCCAGTGGCAAAAGTCCGCAGGGCGCGATGTTTTCTCCGTGAATGGTAACGCCCCGGCCCATAACCGTCCTGTGGGACAGCTCATCCACCGGACAGCCTCCCGGGATAAAATGCTTCGGCGCGTCGATGTGGGTGCCGGTGTGCTCGGATATGCGGATGCTCTGATGGTAGGACTCGCCTCCCGCCTCGTAGGTCTCCACCACCGCGGCCTCGTACTTCGGCTGCGTCGGCCAGAACGGCATGTTCATTTCCATGGTGTAGGACAAATCCACCACCTTCGCGTGGTCCCGGATCGCCTCGATCATCTCGATATAGTTGTTATGTTCCATCTTCCCTTTCGCCCTTTCTTTAAAATCTGTGCCCGGTTCCGGCCCTGGCGGACCATTCCATTCAGTAATCGCCCACTGGCTGCGCCTGCGGACCATTACATCCAGCAAAGGGCCGGCAGCCGCTAATCTGCAGCAGCCGGCCCCTGTCCGTTCAAATGAATCCAGCAGCGACTATTTTACTTATAAAGATTCTCTCTCACCCAATCCCGGTCAAAGGTCGGGCAGCAGATTGCCTCGTCGGCCACATCCGCGTAATCCTTCACCTCGTCCTTGGTCACAATACCGAAGGGATGGATCATTTCCTTGGGAACGTCCATGCCGTCCAGGATGTCGACCGCCACATACAGGCCGGTAGCGCCGTCCCAGGGGTTGGAGGAAACGGATACGGTGTCATAGCCTTCCGGAGCCTCGTTGGCCCACCATTTCAGGAAGTAACCTCTGTTGTCTCCCCCGATGATCGGCAGATCCAGACCAGCGGACTGGAACGCCTGCACGGCTGCGTAGGAGTCACCGCCCTGGGTCACAACGCCGTCCACCTTGTCCAGTGTGGGCAGTACGCTGGCCAGCTCGGACTGAGCCTTGGAACCGGTCCAGTCAGTGTAGATCTCAGCCACAACCTTGATGTCCGGGTATTTCTCCAGCACCTTCAGAACGCCCTCGTGCGCAATGTTGTCGAACTCGCTTCCTGCGGTTCCGCGCAGCTCAATGATGTTGCCCTTGCCGCCGATGGCTTCGCAGACATACTCGGTCAGGTAACCCATCTGAGCGATGGTGTCAAAGTTGATCTGGTAGCACAGCTCAGCCTCGGAGCTCACCGGGCCGTCGTTGATGATGATACAGGGGATTCCGGCGTCGGAAGCCTCCTGGATTGCGCCGTTTAACGCGGTTGCGGAACCGGGATCGATGATGATCGCGTCCACGCCCTGAAGAATGAAGTTCTCAATCTGCTGCACCTGGGTGCTGTTGTTCTGGTTGGACTCGGCAAAGATCACCTCGCTGACCTCGCCGGTCTTCTGAAACTCCTCGGCGGCCTCCTTTAAATAGCCTTCCATGGCCTGACGGTATGTATTGCCGTTGTAAGAGTTGCTGAAACCGATCACATAACCCTTACCCTCGCCTTTGTCCTCTGCCGCTGCGTCCGCCGCTTCCGTGGTATCTCCGGCCTCGGCTGCCGTTGTGTCTGCCGTTTTCTCAGTCGGGGCTGCCGTGGAAGCCGGCGCGGAACTGCTCTGCCCTCCACAGGCTGCCAGCGAACAAATCATGGCTCCTCCCACCAACATTGCGATCCATTTACTTTTTTTCATTTTCTTTCTTCTCCTTTCAGTAACACATTTCCACCCTGGTGATGTTTTAATATACTAATATATTACTAAGTGACTATAATTTACCACATCTCACAGTGTATGTCAATAGGTATTTTTAAAATATGCACAATTATGTTTTCCCGTTAGATTTTGAGATTGTGCATATAATCCGGGCACAAAAAATAGCGCGAACCCATTTTAGGATAATTCGCACTATTTTCCGCCTTTTAATTGTTAATTTTTTATCATTTTTGTCGGGTCAAGATTTAAAGTATTGCGGGTACTCGTTCCGCAGAGTCTGCTCGTTCATCAGCCACCGGTCCAGATGCTCCTCCATAATCCGTTTGGCCAGCTCCTTGTCCTTGTCGCGGATGGCTTTTACCAGATTCCGGTGGTCCTCCACGGTCTTATGGCCGTGAATCGCGGTGGCCTCCATGTTGCGGACCCGGTCGTAGTGGATGGAAAGTCCCTGGCTCATGCGGTAGATCAGGTCCTTACGGCAGATTGTGAACAGCTTGCGGTGCAGGGCATTGTCAAGCTCCAGAAGCTTCTGAATCAGGTTATTTTTCAGATAAAACTCCTGCAGCGTAAGATTTTCCTCCAGCCACACGAAATCCGCTTCCTGGGCCATGTCGCAGGCCAGCTCCACCATCGCCTTCTCCAGGGTCATACGCAGGAAACGCACCTCCTGAACAATATCCGTATCAATCAGCGCGATGCGCATCCCGCGCTGTGGGAAAATCTCAATAATATCCGACTCCTCCTTGAGCTTGATAATCGCCTCGCGGACCGGAGTGCGGCTAATGCCGATCATCTGGGAAATCTCCATATCGTTCAGCGTGCTCCCCGGTTCCAGCTCCAGCGTAATGATATTTTCCTTTATAATGCGGTAGGCGTACTCCTTCGCAGTTTCCCCCGCCTGTCTGGCCTCGATTGTCATACTCAGAATCTCCTTATCTCTTGGCAATAGCCGTTCTGTCCCCCTACCCCAAATATTTGACCAGCGCGGTGCGCACGGCTCCCGGCCCGGCGGCCAGCTCCGCGAACATGGATTCCACTTTTTCTCCCAGTCCGGCGTCATAGAGATTCACGCCAAAGACCGCCGGGTTTGAGAGAATGTCCTTTAAGCAGCCCTGGCAGGAATCCGGGTCGCCCAGGCGGACTCCAGCCAGCTTCCCGGTCAGCTGCTCCAACATCGGGTCGGAGCTCAACTCCATGGCCCGGCCCTGGTCGTCAACTGCCAACAGATAACGGCACCAACCGGCCAGCGCCAGCGGGATATAGGTCAGGGATGCCGGATCCAGCTCCGGCCGTTCCATATAAGATTTAATCGTCTCGCCGAAACGGATCGCCACCTTCTGGGAGGTATCCGTGGCGATGCGCTGGGGCATATCGGGAATGTAGGGATTGGGAAGGCGCAGGTCGATGACTTCATGGATGAAGTCCATGGGATCGATGATCCCCGGATTCACCACCACCGGCATCCCCTCCCCGTATCCGATCTTTTCCACCAGCTTTTTCAGCTGGGCGTCCTGCATCTCCGCCGCAATGGAGGTGTAGCCCAGCAGGCAGCCGTAGACTGCCAGCGCGGTGTGCAGCGGGTTCAGGCAGGTCGTCACCTTCATCCGCTCCGTGTTGTTCACCGTATCCCGGTCCGTCATGTAGACTCCGGCGGCCTCAAGGGCCGGGCGGCCGTTGGGGAACTTGTCCTCGATCACCAGGTACTCCGGCGTCTCCGCGTTGACGTAGGGGGCAATATAGGTGTTGCGGCTGGTGACGATGGGCGCCATATCCGTAAGCCCGGACGCCTCCAGCGCGGCCTGCACTTCACTGGCCGGGCGCGGGGTAATCTTGTCGATCATGGACCAGGGGAAGGCGACCTTGGTCTCGTCTTCCAGATAGGCCACGAATTCCGCTTCCACCAGACCCGCCTTCTGCCACTCTCTTGCCACAGCCAGCACGCTGGACTGCAATTTCTCACCGTTATGGGAGCAGTTGTCCATGCTCACCACCGCCAGGGGCAGGGCTCCGGCTTTGAAGCGCTCGTAGAGCAGGGCCGCAACCACGCTCATGGCGTGTCTGGGCTGCCCGGGCCCGTTCTGGATATCCTGGGCCACAACCGGGAAATACGCCCCATCCAGGTTCTTCAAGGCATAACCCTTCTCCGTAATGGTAAAGCTGATCATCTGCAGGCTGGGCTTGCGGAAAATCTCCTTTAAGCGGGTATAATCCGTGCCATCGCCGCTGTCCCCCTTTAATCCCTCGGAGATGCTGGCGACGATCTCCTTGTCCAGACGGCCGTCCGCGTTCATCAGAACCAGCATGGTCAGGTTGTCATATGGCGCGTAGATCTTGTCCAGTATATCGTAGTCGAAGGTGTCCACCGCGATGATGCCGCGGTCCGCCTTCCCCTCGTTCAGCAGCCTCTGCTGCAGTCTGGCGATAAAGGCCCGGAAAATATTTCCGGCTCCAAAGTGCACCCACACCGGATTCTCCCGGGTGTTGGCGCGCATGGTTTCAATGGAAAACTCCGGGAGCTTTACGCCCGCGTTCTTCCAGAATGCACGGTTCTCAAGGGAGCTTAAGTTCATTTTCATGGCGTTTTTCCCTCCCTCAATTCCGGTTCTGCTTTTCAATGGCCTCCCAGAGGCCGTTTAAGTAGCAGGCGCCAAGGGCGCGGTCGTACAGGCCGTAGCCGGGCATGGACACCTCGCCCCAGATGGCCCTTCCGTGGTCCGGGCGCACGATGCCGTCAAATCCAATGTCGTAGAGCGCCTTCATGATGGCGTACATATCCATGCTGCCATCCGCGGAGAGATGGGCTGCCTCCTGGAAATCGCCGGGGGCGTTGTACTGGAGGTTGCGAACGTGAGCGAAGTGAATACGGCCTTTTAAGGAACGGATAATGTCCGGAATGTCGTTGTCCGGATTGCTCCCCAGGGAGCCGGTGCACAGGGTGACTCCGTTAAAGGGCGCGTCCACGGCCTTCATCAGCTTTAACAGCTGCTCCTTGCCGGTGATGATCCGGGCAAGGCCGAATACGGGCCAGGCGGGATCGTCGGGATGGATCGCCATTTTGATATCGTATTGTTCGCATACCGGCTGGATGGCCTTCAGAAAATATACCAGGTTGTCGAAGAGCACGTCCGCGTCTACGTCCCTGTAGAGCTCGAACAGTTCCTTGATGCGGGCCATACGCTCCGGCTCCCATCCGGGCAGCTCGAAGCCGTTGGACTTCTCACCCATGGACTCAAACATGTGCTCGGGATCCAGCTTGTCAATCTCCTTCTGGTCGTAGGCCAGAACCGTGGAGCCGTCCGGGCGCACCTTCGCCAGGTCGGAACGGGTCCAGTCGAACACAGGCATGAAGTTGTAGCAAACCACATGGATACCGGCCTGGCCCAGGCGCTCCAGGGTGGTGATATAGTTGGCTATGTACTGCTCGCGCTCGGGAATGCCCACCTTGATGGCGTCGTGGATGTTCACGCTCTCGATTCCCAGCACCTTCAGGCCCTTTGCCTCCACCTGCTCCTTCATCTGAAGAATGCGTTCCATCGGCCAGGCCTCTCCGGCCGGGATGTCGTACAGGGTGGTGATCACACCCTTCACCCCGGGAATCTGACGAATCTGCTCCAGGGATACACTGTCCACACCCTCACCGAACCAACGTAATGTCATGTCCATTTGCTTTTCCTCCTGCTCTGTGTTGTTTTGTTTGCGAATTTCGATGGGTAAATTTGCGTTTCGTTAGCAATATACTAATATATTACTATTTAACCCCACCGTTGTCAACCGGTGATTGGTAGATTTTCATAATTTTACCGTAATCGTTCAGACGGCGTAAAAAGCGGCACGGAAAGCTGTGTCAAGCTCGCTTGGAGGGAGTGGGACGCCCGACTGATCACAATGAACGGGCCGGACGGATGGGCATGGACGCGCCCGCGTCATCAGCCCCAGACGACGTCCCGCTAAAAAAGAGGCCTGCCGCACGGTCACACCCACGGAAGCCTCCTTTTTATATCACGCTATTTGCCGGCTCACGCCTTGGAGCTCAGGATCTCATTGATCTGGCTTACCAGAGTGTCGCAGTCAATGCCGTGCACCATGCAGGCCTCCTCCAGGGACTCGCCCTGAGAAGCCGGGCAGCCCAGGCAGTGCATGCCTGCTCTCATCAGAATCGGAGCGATGCTGTCATCCACCTGAATGAGATCGCCGATCAGCATATCTTTATCGATTGCCATGTGAATTACCTCCTTAAACGATACGTTTCGTACAATTTTCGCTATTATCATCCCCATCAGTTACCGTAAAATGTACCCCCGGGTTGTCTAGCACTTACAATATAATACCTTTCGGGGGATTTGGCAAGCTGGTTTTCCCCATTTTCTTATTCAACTTTTAATTTCAACTCCACCAAAAACTTTGTAATATCAGACTTTGCCGCAATCTTACTCTTATGGGTTTCGACATAGTAACCATCCACCAAAAGCGGAGACACGAATTCCCCTCCGGAAATATGCCGGTTCTCACGATTGATCAGGTAGCGTTTGCTGCCGGTTGCGTAAGGGATCAAGTGGTCATAAGAGATGTTGTTCCGATCCAGATAATCAAACACCTTGCGGTAAAATGCCTTCACTGTGTTGGCGCAAATTTCTGTTCCATTGACAGTCAGAACGATGCTATTTCCGGACTGAATCTCTTCCAGATCTTCTTCTACCTGCTGGACCCTTTTCTGAATCTTAGTTTTAACATCCTGCGGCATTGCATTTTCATTGATCTCGTCCACAATGCTGATTATCTGCTGCTGATTATCGATTACGTCCGCCATGGAGGTCATAAAGTTCTGTTCATTCCGATAATATTCCGGCGAATAGAAGTGGAGCGGCTTTTTATAAAGAATATAGAAAAACAATAAAACGATCAATACCGGAAACAGAATTAAAAACCAGATGAATATGCTCTGAATCCGCTCCGGCAGAAACTTTAAGACGATCGTGCCGGACACTTCTGCCAAAGAGGCGAACAGCGCAATAATTCCCAAAGGATTTTGCAGCTTTGCTTCTCTCACCTCTCTTTTATCCTCCGTGTTCATAATGCGGAATCCCCCTGCCTATCAATTTTTCTAACTTGATTTTTTACATAAACCTGTAGTGTCATTATACCATAATCTTCCATTAAATCCCACATAAATCTAATATTCCGACGTTCCTGACATTTTTTTCATATAACCCCAAATTATCACCGTTAGTTAAAAAATATTATCAGTTAAAGCCCTTGACGTGTATACAATGTGCATAATATAATAAATGTTGCAAAAGCAACAGCAATTATCCGCAGCTTATAGTACACTGTCAGCGTGACAACCGAATGGCGGCAGCAGGTATTGGAGACAATACGTTTTACAGGAGGGAAAAATCTATGAGAACAGAATGGAACACATTTAACAGCGGCGTATGGGAACGCGAAATTAATGTGCGGGATTTTATTCAGAAAAACTATACGCCCTATGACGGCGACGACACATTTCTGGAAGGCCCCACTGAGAATACAACAGCCCTCTGGGCGCAGGTGATGGAGCTGTCCGCCAAGGAGCTGGCGGCCGGCGGCGTGCTGGACATGGACACCAAGATCATTTCCACCATCACATCTCACGGACCCGGATATTTAGATAAGGAAAAAGAAACCATCGTGGGCTTTCAGACCGACAAGCCCTTTAAGCGGGCCCTGCAGCCCTACGGCGGCATCCGCATGGCGGTGAAGGCCTGCCAGGACAACGGCTATGAGGTGGACCCGGAGATCGTGGAGTTTTTCACCAAGCACCGGAAAACCCACAATGCCGGCGTGTTTGACGCCTACACCCCCGAGATGCGCGCCTGCCGCTCCAGCCACATTATCACTGGGCTGCCGGACGCTTACGGCCGCGGCCGGATCATCGGCGATTACCGCCGCATCGCGCTTTACGGGGTGGACACCCTGATCGCGGAGAAGAAGGAGGAGAAGGACTCCACCCGCACCATCATGTACTCCGACGTCATCCGGGAGCGGGAGGAGCTGTCCGAGCAGATCCGGGCCCTGGAGGATTTGAAGGAGTTGGGACGGATCTACGGCTACGACCTCTCCCGCCCGGCAATGGACGTGAAGGAGGCCATCCAGTGGACCTACTTCGGCTACCTGGCCGCGGTTAAGGAGCAGAACGGCGCGGCCATGTCCCTGGGACGCACCTCCACCTTCATCGACATTTACGCGGAGCGCGACTTAAAGGCTGGAACTTACACGGAGCGGCAGATTCAGGAGTTTGTGGATCATTTCATTATGAAGCTTCGCCTGATCAAGTTCGCCAGAACGCCCGAGTACAACGAGCTGTTCTCCGGCGACCCCACCTGGGTGACCGAGTCCATCGGCGGCGTGGGCATCGACGGGCGGCACATGGTGACGAAAATGTCCTACCGCTACCTGCACACTTTAAAGAACCTGGGCACTGCCCCGGAGCCGAACCTGACCGTGCTCTGGTCCACCAGACTGCCCATGAATTTCAAGCGTTTCTGCGCCAAGACCTCCATCGAGTCCTCCTCCATCCAGTATGAGAACGACGACCTGATGCGGGTGACCCACGGCGACGATTACGCCATCGCCTGCTGCGTTTCCAGCATGCGCCTTGGCAAGGAAATGCAGTTTTTCGGCGCCAGAGCCAACCTTGCCAAGTGCCTGCTCTACGCCATCAACGGCGGCGTGGACGAGATCAGCGGCAAGCAGGTGGGCCCCAAGTTCCGCCCCATCACCTCCGAGTATCTGGATTACGACGAGGTAATGGACCGGTACAAGGATATGATGAAGTGGCTGGCGAAGGTTTACGTGAACGCCCTGAACATTATCCATTACAACCATGACAAATACAGCTATGAGCGCCTTCAGATGGCTCTGCACGACAAGAAGGTGACCCGCTGGTTCGCAACCGGCATCGCCGGCCTGTCCGTGGTGGCCGACTCTTTATCCGCCATCAAGTACGCCAAGGTGAAGCCCATCCGCAATGAGAAAGGCGTGGCCGTGGATTATGAGGTGGAGGGTGATTTCCCGAAATATGGAAATAACGACGACCGCGTGGATCAGATCGCGGCGGAGCTGGTGCATACCTTCATGAGCTTTATCAAGGGCAACCACACCTACCGCGGCGGCATCCCCACCACCTCCATTCTGACCATCACCTCCAACGTGGTGTATGGAAAGAACACGGGCGCTACGCCGGACGGCCGCAAGGCGGGCCAGCCCTTCGCGCCGGGCGCCAACCCAATGCACCACCGGGATACCCACGGCGCGGTGGCTTCCCTGGCTTCCGTGGCCAAGCTGCCCTTCCGGGACGCCCAGGACGGCATCTCCAACACCTTCTCCATCATCCCGGGCGCCCTGGGTAAAGACGATCAGGTCTTTATGGGCGACCTGGAGGTGGAGCTGGACGGCTGCACTTCCTGCGGCATGGGCGGCAACCTGTTCGAGGGCCTGGACGCGGAAGCGGACAACGAGGACGCCTGATGAGAAAAGGCGCGGGATGGAAGCCCGGGGCGCGCGGGCCGAAAGCCTGGGGTTCGCGCGCCAGAAGCCTGGGACGCAGCTCCGCCCCGGATATCCGGCCCGGCGCAACTGAAACAAACCCTTTAACCATGGACATTACAAGAAAGAGAGGACTTCAATATGGTAAAAGCAAGTGATTCACAGATCGATAACCTGGTAGCACTTTTGGACGGCTACGCCCAGGAGGGCGGCCACCACTTAAATGTCAACGTATTCAGCAAGGAAACTCTGCTGGACGCCCAGGCGCACCCGGAGAAATATCCCCAGCTGACCGTGCGCGTTTCCGGCTACGCCGTGAACTTTAACAAGCTGACCAAGGATCAGCAGGACGAGGTCATTTCCAGAACGTTCCACGGGGAAATCTGATATTGATTCTTTCGCATGATGTCCGGGGGCGCACTGCCTTCGGACTTGTGCGTGAGAGGGAAATGCCTGGTTCGTGCGGCGGGCGCGGTAAGGTGCGGCCATGGCGGGTGAGGCCATCCGCCGCCAGTCAGGACGCGGGCGGGGCATTTTCTGTGCACGCTTTGCAGACGCGAGAGGAGGAGGCTTTTTATGATCGGACGTGTTCATTCCATTGAAAGTTTTGGCACCGTGGACGGCCCCGGCATCCGCATGGTGATCTTTCTGAGCGGGTGTCCCATGCGCTGCCTGTACTGCCACAACCCCGACACATGGGACCCCAAGGGCGGGACTCCCATGACCGTGGAGCAGCTCTTAAACCAGTACGACAACGCCCGGCATTTCTACCGGAAGGGCGGCATCACGGTCAGCGGCGGGGAACCGCTGACGCAGATCGGCTTCGTGACGGAGCTGTTCGAGGAGGCCAAAAAGCGGGGAATCCACACCTGCCTGGATACCTCAGGCGTCACCTTCCGCCCGGACTCCGCCGGTGTGAGGGAGAAATTTGACCGGCTGGCAGCGGTCACCGACCTGGTGCTGCTGGATATCAAGCACATCGACCCCCAGGAGCACTTAAAGCTGTGCGGACAGCCTCAGGACAACATTCTGGCGTTCGCCCGGTATCTGGAACAGAAGCAGATTCCGGTCTGGGTCCGCCATGTGGTGGTTCCGGGAATCACGGACCGCGAAGATTACCTCCACCGCCTCGGGCTGTATCTGGGCACGCTGAAAAATATCAAAGCCCTGGACGTCCTGCCCTACCACGACATGGGAAAGACCAAGTATCAATCCCTGGGAATCCCTTATCCGCTGGAGGACACCAGTCCCCTTCCACCCGCCGGGGCGGCCAAAGCCCGGCAGATCATTCTCAGGGGCATGAGGGAGAGTCGGAATTGCTCATAATTACTGACACAGGTAATATCCCGCGAGGCGTTTTTTGTGAGTGGAGCGCAGCAAAAGTCACAGAAAACCCGAGGATAGCGGCGCGGAACGGCGTTTTTGCCGTTTCTGTGCATCGCGTAGCGTGTTACTGTTCGCAGAACCGCGCTTTCCCGCGGTGCTGTGAACAGTGATTGCTCATAATTTTAAACATTGCACCCTGCATTTTCCTCTTGAATATTTATAGAATATAGTATAAAATATAAGAACAATGTACAAAGGGCCTGTCCGGACTCCACTGTTGTGAGAATATTTCCGGAGATGCTCATAATATTAAGGAGGTAATTCCAATGGCATACGTTATCAATGATTCTTGTGTTAGCTGCGGAAGCTGCGCAGCAGAATGTCCCGTAGGCGCTATTTCCGAGGGCGATAGCCAGTACGTTATCGACGCTGATACCTGCATCGATTGCGGTACTTGCGCTGGCACCTGCCCCACCGGAGCTATCAGCGAGGGCTAATAGGCTACATAAGAGCCTCTTCCTGAGGGAAGGGGCTCTTTTCATACGGATAAACGCTTCCGCGGCCATGGCTGCCCCGGCATTTCCGGCGGCGGCGCGGTCTTAGCGGAGTTTTTTTGATCGTTTTAACATCGAATCGGAGGATATGTTATTATGAAAAAGCCACTTATTGCCATCACGCCCTCGCACAACACGGAAAATGACGACATCAGCATGCGCCCTACCTACCTGCGGGCGGTTGCCGCAGCCGGAGGTCTTCCGGTGGTGCTGCCCCTGGAAGGTACTGAGGAGGATATCGCCCAGTATGTGGATACCTGCGACGGCTTCCTGTTCTCCGGCGGCCCGGACCTCCACCCGTTCCTGTTTGGGGAGGATACGCATCAGAACTGTGGTAACGTATCCGCGGCCAGGGATACCATGGAGCAGCAGTTATTTAAACTGGCCTTCAAGGCCAGAAAACCGATTCTGGGCATCTGCCGCGGCATTCAGGAGATCAATGTGTTCCTGGGCGGCGATATCTATCAGGATCTGCCCAGCCAGTATGAAGCGGCATTTCCCATTGCCCACCGCCAGCCCTATTACTACACCACCACCAGCCATCTGGTGGACATCGTGCCCGGCACCCGCATGGCCGAAATCGCGGGGGGCAAGGCGCAGATCGCGGTGAACAGCATGCATCACCAGGCCGTGCGTTCCCTGGCGCCTGGCCTGACCGTGTCCGCAGTGGCGCGGGACGGTTTGACCGAGGCCGTGGAGATGCAGGACTATCCCTATCTTTTGGCGGTGCAGTGGCATCCGGAATACCTGTCCGGCAAGGACGAGGCCGCCGGCAGACTGTTTGCCAGTTTTGTGGACGCCTGCCGGGTAAAATAAGAGAGAATCGTGTCAAAAATGGACCGCGGGCTGTGCCGGCGGTCCAATGCATCAAGAACGGGGCCGCCCGGCGTCATTTACCGGACGGCCCCCATTTCTATCCCCATTTCAAACGGACTTCTACTTCAGGTCAATGATTTCTCCCGCCATTCCGGCAAACTCCTCCGCCGTCATAGTATTATCAAAGGAAATTATCGTGTAGAACACACCGCCGTCCTCCCAGTATATGGTCTGGCTCCTGTTGCGTTGCACCTCGGAAGTTCCGTAGCCGATGTTAAGCTTTCCGGCATCCGACAACGCCTGCTCTTCCTCGGAAACCTGGTAGTCCGGCGGCACGAACAGATTCTCCCTGACGGAGAAATACAGCGTACAATCCCCGTGGGTGAAGGTGCTGTCCCCAGTGAGCGGGGCGTCATCCAGGTTTGCCGGGGCTGCGATCAGGCTGATATCCGCCATTCCACTCTTCTTATAATTTACTGTCATGTCGCGGATGGTCTCCACCACATTTCCCTCCGCGTCCCTGGATTCCTGGGACCCGGGCAATGCCGAGGTGAATCCGTAGCCATTGGCAAAGGCCTCGGGTATCTTTGCCTCAAATCCGACTTCCTTTTCCATATCTGCAACCTTGCTGTACTGATATACCGCATCATTCCAGCTGCTATAGGAGGCGATACCGGCGATTTTCCCCGCCGCCACCGCTGTGATGGTTCCAAATACACACACGGCCGCTGCCACAACCACGATCTTTTTTGCACTCCATTTTCTCATCCTGTTTTCCTCCTCTATTTTCCGATGCACGGAGCGGATCATCCTCTGGGAATCCTGAGAGGACACCCTGACCGTCTCCGCCTGCCTGGAAAGGGCCTGACGGATCTGCTCTTCCATCTGTTCCGCACCTTTATTCCGGCTCGGTAAATTCTGCTTCATAAGGCCGCCTCCTCTCCCAGCATCTGCTGTTCGCTTTCCAGCACCTGTTTTAATTGAGTTCTCGCTGTATACAGTCTTGATTTTACAGTTCCTTCCAGACAGCCCATCACCGAGGCGATCTCTTTGGTGGTCATACCGTTAAAATAGTACAGGACCACCGCGGTCCGCTGCTTGGCCGGAAGCCGTCCGACGGCCTGGTACAATTCCCTGTCCCTGGCATTTCTCATCACTTCCTCCGGCACGGAAGCGGCCGACGGGGTATTTTCCCCGAAGACTTCCTCTACCGGCTGCTCTTTTTTACTCCTGCGGCATATGCGCCACGCCTCCCGGGTCAGGGTCTTGTAGAGCCATCGCTCAAAATACTGCGGCTCTCGGATTCGCCTGCGGTTCAAATATACCTGTATAAATGTCTCCTGAACAATATCTTCGCTGTCTGCATAGCTTCCGGAAATCAGATATGCCATGCGGAGAGTTCTGGGATAATAAGACTCCATCAGGAGGTCAAACGCCTCCCGGTCATCCGCAATCATCCGGCGGACCAGTTGCTCGTCTCCGCGATTCTCCTTCACAGTCAATCCTCCTTTCCGTCCGGCGGCCCGGCGCAAATCGTCTGCCCCGGCCGCGCCGTTTTCGGTGCACCTGTTATATAGAGGCGGTCAATGGGAAAACGGTTCATTTTTATTTAAAATTATTTTTTAAAATGTGTCAAGGGCGCAACTTTTCCCCCATCTCCCTCGTCTAATCATTGAAACGCCAATGAACCAAGCAAAAAGGAGAACGAAACTGATGAAACTGAATAAAACCCCCAAATATGCTACAGCCCTTCTGTGCGCCCTGGCCATGGCCAGCGCCGTCCCCACAATCAGCGTTTACGCCGCCCAGGATACTTATTCCACATTTTCCACTGGAAAGAAAACGGCCAGGATGCGGGATGCCGCGGAGAGCGTACAGCTCGCATTTGAACAACAGGATCTTGGAAAGCTGGCCGGTCTGTGCGCCTACCCCCTGGTGATCTCCTACGCGGACGGAACGATAGAGGAGATTCCCGATCAGGCCGGTTTCCTGGCTCTGGGGGATTCCCTGTTCTTTACACGGACTATGCTCGATTCGGTGGCCACCACCAATGTCGCCAAGCTGACGGACGGCGGCAGCGCCGGAGTCCAGATGGGAGCAGATTACGGGCTATCGCTTTACAAAATAAAGGGAAAGTGGAAAATCAACAATTTTATTTTGGACAGCAGCAAACAGGCGGCCTCAGTTTCTCTCAATGTCAGCAGTCTCGCCCAGATGGCGGAGCTGGTCCAGAAAACCTTCTCCTACCAGGATTTGGAAACTCTTTCCAAAATGTGTAATTATCCGGTGGTCATAACCTACGCGGACGGCAAAACCGTGGAGTACAACACGCCCCAGCAGATAATGGCGCTGGACGCAGACAAGGTATTTACCGGAAAGCTGCTAACCGCCATCGACCAAACCGACGTGTCCAGTCTGAAGGAGGTCGGCAGCGCCGGGGCTCAGATGGGCGACAGCTCGGGGCTTAGCCTGTATCGGTTTAATGGGTATTGGAAAATCAATCAGATTTATCAGTAGAGCGGAACGGGCGCCGGTGGGGGCCGGGAATTTATATCGGCTGACTTCACGTAAAAACCGCAAAATACGGCAAAAACGGCGCCCGGACTTATGTGTCCTGAGCACCGTCTTTGCCGTTCTGTTAATCAAAACCGGTTTCTCCGGGGCGATTCGGCCTATTCCCGGCCGCCCCGTTTTACTCCAGTCTTCTCCGCCTTACTCCGCCTCCATCACCGCTGCCTTCATCTCCCGCACGTACCGGCTTACCGGCTCCACACAGTCCTCGCCGTACTTTGCCACCAGCTTCACAATGGCGCTGCCCACGATCACGCCGTCCGCGGCCGCTGCCATGCGTCGGGCCTGATCCGGGGTGGAGATTCCAAAACCCACGGCGCAGGGGACATTGTTCGCCTCCTTGACCATTTTCACCATAGCGCCCACGTCGGTGGTGATCTCGCTTCTCACGCCGGTGACGCCCAGGCTGGACACGCAGTAGACAAACCCTTCCGTCTCCCGGGCGATGGCCTTCACGCGCTGGCTGGAGGTGGGAGCCGCCAGGTAGATCAGGGTCATGCCGTGGGCCCTGCAGGCGGGCAGCAGCTCCTCCCGCTCCTCAAAGGGCATATCCGGCACGATCAGGGCCTCCACACCGGCTTCCACCGCATGTTCCATAAACCGGTCCGCGCCGTACACGAACACCGGGTTGATGTAGGTCATGAAAGCCAGCGGCACGTCCGTCTTTGTCCGGACCCGCTTTACCATGTCGAAAATCTTGTCCATGGTGGTTCCGGCCGCCAGGGCCCGCTGGTCCGCCTCCTGGATCACGATTCCCTCCGCCACCGGGTCGGAGAAGGGAATTCCGATCTCGATGAGGTCCGCCCCGGCCTCCGCCATTGCAACGATCAGCCGCTCCGTCACGTCCAGGTTTGGATCGCCAGCGGTCAAAAACGGAATAAACGCCTTATTCTGAAATACTTCCTGCACTCTATTCATAAATCTCAACCCCCCTGTATCTGGCGATGGCCGCCACATCCTTGTCCCCTCTTCCCGAGAGATTCACCACAATGATCTGATCCGGCTTGAGGGACGGCGCGATTTTGCGGGCGTAGGCCACGGCGTGGGCGCTCTCCACCGCCGGGATGATCCCTTCCATCCTGGAGAGGTACTCGAAGGAGTCCACCGCCTCATCATCCGTCACCGGCACATAGGTTGCCCGGCCAATGTCGTGGAGCCAGGCGTGTTCCGGCCCGATTCCCGGGTAATCCAAGCCCGCGGAGATGGAGTACACCGGCGCGATCTGCCCGTACTCATCCTGGCAGAAATAGGATTTCATCCCGTGGAAAATGCCCTCGCTGCCCGTGGCGATGGTGGCCGCCGTCCGGTCCGTGTCCGCACCGCGCCCGGCCGCCTCGCAGCCCACCAGCCGCACGCTCTCATCCTGGATGAACTCGTAAAACGCGCCCATGGCGTTGCTGCCGCCGCCCACGCAGGCGATCACCATATCCGGCAATTTGCCTTCCTTTTCCCGCAGCTGTTCCTTGATCTCCCGGCTGATCACGCTCTGGAAATCCCGAACCATCGTGGGGAAGGGGTGGGGGCCCATGACAGAGCCGATCACGTAGTGGGTGTCGGAAATGCGGCTGGTCCACTCCCGCAGCGTCTCATTTACCGCGTCCTTTAAGGTCTGGGTGCCGCTGGTCACAGGGTGCACCTTCGCTCCCAGAAGCTCCATGCGGTACACGTTTAAGACCTGACGGTCCGTGTCCTCCTTGCCCATAAACACCTCGCACTCCAGGCCCAGGAGGGCCGCCGCGGTGGCCGTTGCCACGCCGTGCTGGCCCGCCCCCGTCTCCGCGATCACCCGGGTCTTGCCCATCTTTTTGGCAAGCAGCACCTGGCCGATGGCGTTGTTGATCTTGTGGGAACCGGTGTGGTTTAAGTCCTCGCGCTTTAAGTAGATTTTCGCGCCGCCCAGGTCCTTTGTCATTTTCTCCGCGAAATACAGGCGCGACGGGCGGCCGCAGTATTCCTTTAAAAGCTGATCCAGCTCCGCCATAAACTGCGGATCATTTTTATAGTGCTCATAGGCTTCTTCCAGCTCGGCCACGGCGCTCATCAGCGTTTCCGGGATGAACTGCCCGCCGTGAATTCCAAATTTTCCCTTTGACATGTGAATACTCCTTTGGTTTTGTGATGATTGATGATTGGTGGATGCGTAAAAACGTACGATGGTTTGGTGGGGGCTATCCGCCGGACTGTTTCCCGCTCTGCCGCACCGCCTCCACCATACGGCGGATTTTTTCCGGATCCTTGCGGCCTTCCGTCTCCACCGCGCTGCTGACGTCCAGGCAGTAGGGGCGGCAGTTTTTGGCCTCGTGTACATTTTCCAGGGAAATGCCTCCGGCCAGAAAAAACGGTTTTTGGAGCGGCGGGATCAGATTCCAGTCAAATACCCGGCCGCTGCCGCCGTACTGGCCCTTGGTGTAGGTGTCCAGCAGCAGGTACTCGCAGGACAGCTGTTCCGCCCTGAGAATGTCGTCTCCGTTTCGCACCCGCACGGCCTTGATCACCGGCGCCGCGGTTTGGCGCTTCAGCTCCCGGATATAGGCCTCGTCCTCGTCCCCATGGAGCTGGATCATCTGAATCGTGCCAACCTCCGCCAGCCGGACGGCCTCGCTGACAGGAGCGTTCACAAACACTCCCACAGCCTGGATCCGCGGGTCCAGCGCCCGCTTCAAAGACGCCGCCCAGGTGGCTCCAACCTGCCGTCTGCTCTGCGCAAAAACAAACCCGATATAATCCGGTCTGACCCGGTTGACCGCCTCCATATCCCCAATGCGGCTGAGGCCGCAGATTTTGATGCGGCAGCCCTTGTTGGCATCGTTCATGAAAATCCCTCTCTGTTCTTTGTGGGAAGCGGCCATTTTCCTCCGCCGCTCCGCCATCTTCCTAAATTCCGCTTTCTTCCTATAAAATACAGCCCCGGCGCAGTTCCTTTAACGCGGCCGTCTTATCCTTTGCCCGCATGAGCGTCTCCCCGATCAGCACCGCATCCACTCTGGCCTCGGCCAGCCGCCGGATATCCGCTGCCGTCCGGATCCCGCTCTCCGCCACAAATACGGTATCCTTTGGCACCAGCCGCCTCAGGCGCAGGGCGTTGGAAAAGTCCACCTCAAAGGTTTTCAGATTCCGGTTGTTGATTCCGATGATTCGCGCCCCGGCTTCCGCCGCCATGGCCACTTCCCCGTCGTCATGGGCTTCCACCAGCGCGGCCAGCCCCAGCTCGCCGCAAAGACTGTGGTAGCGTTTCAGCTTATCTTCCTTCAGCAGGGAGCAGATGAGCAGTACCGCAGACGCGCCCAGCAGTTTTGCGTCGTAAATCTGATACTCGTCGACCACAAAATCCTTGCGCAGCAGGGGAAGCTTTACCTGGCGGTGGATTTCCTCCAGATACATGCTACAGCCCTGAAAATACTCCGGCTCCGTCAGCACGGAAATGGCGTCGGCGCCCGCCTGCTCGTAATCGGAGGCGATTTCCTTGTAATGAAATTCTTCCGCAATGACGCCCTTGGACGGGGAAGCTTTTTTGACCTCGCAGATGAAGGACATTCCGGGCTTTCGGAGGGCGGCTTCAAAGGGGTTGGGGGCGAAAGGCGCGGAGGACGGCAGCGATACGGGGGCCGGGTGGGACTGTTCCGCCCTCGTCATCTCCAACGCCATTTCCCTCACCCGCTCCAAGGGCCGTTCCATCTTTTCCTGTTCCACCCGTTTCCGGGTGGATGCTGCGATCTGTTCCAGAATCATGACGCCTTCACTTCCCCTTTCTCCCCCTTTGCGGCTTCCTGAGTGGCCTTCACGAATGCCACCATCTTCATCATAGCCGCGCCGGAATCGATCAGATCCTGAGCGGTTTTCACGCAGCCCGCGATGGTGCAGTCGTCGATTCCAAGGTACAGGCTCAGCGCCGCGTTGAGTACCGCCACGTCCCGCTTGGGCCCGGTCAGGCTGCCGGACAGGATGCCCTTTGTGATCTGTGCGTTCTCCTCCGGCGAGCCGCCCAGCAGGTCCTTTAACTCGCACCGCTTCAGGCCGAACTGTTCCGGCGCGATTTCGTAGGCGGTCAACTGCCCAAAGCGGATTTCGCACACATGGGTGGGGCCGGTGATCGTGGCCTCGTCCAGTCCGTCGCCTCCGCAGACCACCATACCCCGTTTCACGCCCAGATTAGCCAGAACCTGGGCCAACGGCTCCACCAGAGCCGGGTCGTACACGCCCAGAAGCTGCATGGAGGCGTTTGCCGGATTTGCCAGGGGCCCCAGAATGTTGAAAATGCTTCGGATGCCGATCTCACGCCGCACCGGCGCCGCGTATTTCATGGATGCGTGATAGGCCGGGGCGAAGAGGAAACACATACCGGTGGCCTCCAGCACCTGCTCCGCCTGGTCCGCGCTGAGGCTTAGGCATGCCCCCAGCTTCTCCAGCACATCCGCCGCGCCACTCTTGCTGGACACGCTGCGGTTTCCGTGTTTCGCCACCTTCACGCCGCCCGCTGCCGCAATAAACGCGCTGGTGGTAGAAATATTAAAGGTCCCCACCTCGTCGCCGCCGGTTCCCACAATGTCCATTACCGGGAACGGCGGGTTCAGCCGCACCGCTTTTTCCCGCATCACCGTGGCGCAGGCGGTGATCTCGTCGATGGTCTCGCCCTTCATCCGCAGCGCCGTCAGAAACGCGGATATCTGGGCCTGGGTGGCGTCCCCGCTCATAATTTCGTCCATCACTTCCTTCGCTCCCTCGTAATCCAGGTTCTGTCCCTCTACCAACTGGTGAATTGCCTTCTGAATCATACTCATGTCCTCCTCTATGCGATCTTAAGAAAATTTTCCAATATTTTACTTCCCTCCGGAGTCATAATGGACTCCGGGTGAAACTGCAGGCCGTACACCGGGTATTTCCGGTGGCGCACCGCCATAATCTCACGGCCTTCTGCGTCCTCGGCCACCGCCTCCAGCTCCTCCGGCAGACTGGCCGGTTCCGCCACCAGGGAGTGGTACCGCGCCGCCAGAAATTCCGCCGGCAGCCCGTAAAACAGCGGGCATTCTCCGGCTGCGGAGTTCAGGTCCGTCCTCTGAATCCGGCTCTGTTTCCCGTGCATCAGGTGCTCCGCCCTCATGATCCGGCCTCCGAAGGCCTCGCAGATTCCCTGGTGGCCCAGGCAGACGCCCAGGATGGGCAGTTCGCCCGCCAGCTCCCGTACCGCCTGCTCAAGGATTCCCGCGCTCTCCGGATATCCCGGACCGGGCGAGAGAACCAGGTGATCCGGTTTCATGGCCCGGATCTCATGGATGGTCACCGCGTCGTTTCGCACCACCCGGATATCCGGCCGGATCTGCCCCAACATCTGGACTAAATTGTAGGAAAAACTGTCGTAATTATCGATTAACAGGATCATTCCTCGTTCACCTCGTTTCCTCTCAGGATGGCGTTTATCACAGCACCCGCCTTGTTGGCCGACTCCTCGTACTCCCGCTCCGGCACGCTGTCCGCCACTATGCCGCCCCCGGCCTGCACCGTCACCTGACCGTCCCGGCTCACCGCCATGCGGATGGCGATGCAGGTGTCCAGATTGCCGGTGAAATCCAGGTATCCTAAGGCCCCGCCGTAGATGCCCCGGGGCGCTTCCTCCATCTCCTCAATGATCTGGCAGGCCCGGATTTTCGGCGCCCCGGACAGGGTTCCCGCCGGCAGCAGGGCTTCCACCGCGGAGCAGCCGTCGCAGTCCGGCCGGATGTCTCCCTCCACCTGGGAGCAGATGTGCATGATCCGGGAATACCGATGGATCATCTGATATTCCGTCACCTCCACGGTGCCGAACCGGGCGATCCGCCCGATATCGTTCCGGCCCAGGTCCACCAGCATATTGTGCTCGGCCAGCTCCTTCTCGTCGGCTAAAAGCTCCCGTTCCAGTTCCCGGTCCTCCTCCTCTGTGGCCCCTCTGGGCCGGGACCCGGCCACCGGAAAGGTGGTCAGACGGCCGTCCTGCAGCCGCACCAGGGTTTCCGGGGAGGCGCTGATGATCTCCTGCCCGTCGATTCCCATGAACACCATGTAGGGCGACGGGTTGGTGGTCCGCAGCACCCGGTAAGCATTTAACAGACTTCCCTCAAAGGGGCTGGTAAACTGCCTGGAGATCACGGCCTGGAAAATGTCGCCGTTTCGGATGTACTCCTTGGTTTTCTCCACCCTGCGGCAATATTCCTCTTTGGAAAAGCTGCTGGCAAAGCCCTTTGCCCTGCCCGGCTCGCTCTCCGGCAGCGGGCTGGAATCCCGGATCATACGAACGATGGCTTCTATCCGGCCGCAGGCCTTTCCGTAAGCTCCCAGCAGCGTTTCCGGGGCTTTATCCCCCGTCTCCATGTTGACCACCACCGATATTTTCTGCTTTAAGTGGTCGTAGGCGATCACTTCGTCGAACAGCATCAGGTCAAAATCCTGTTCCCCGCCCCGGCTGATGGTCAGAGTCGGCTCCGCGTAACCGATCATGGCATATGCGAAATATCCCACAAAACCGCCGGTAAATGGCGGCATGCCCTTGATCCTTGGGGAGCGCCTGGTCTTTAAAATCTCCCGCAGGATATCGTAGGGACGGTTCGCCTCAGTCTCTGTCTTCGTGCCGTCCGCCTGTTCGGTGACGATCCGGCCGTTTTTCAGGGTAACCCGCAGCACCGGGTCGCAGCCGAGGAAGGAATAGCGTCCCCATTTTTCTCCGCCCTCCACGCTCTCCAGCAGGAAAAACCGCCTGCTCCTTCCCGCAATACGCCGCAGCAGGGTGATGGGCGTCACCACATCCGCGTATATTTCCCGGCAGACAGGGATGGTATCGTATTCCTGCGCCAGCCTCAGTATCTCTTCACATCCAGGTATCATTGTTTTGCTCCTTTCCGGTCCTGCGGTTACGGGGCGGGGATGGGATTTTTAAAAATAAAAAAGCTTCTGCCGCCTGCCGCTACACTTACACTTGTAGTCAGCAGGGACAAAAGCTTTAAAACTTCTGCGGTACCACCCTGATTGGCGTCGTCTGTTCCTGGAAGGCAATCGCCCGCAGGCTAAGCCAGCGAACCATTACATTCATAAAAAAAACATCGGGTTGACAATTACAAACCTGATGCTGTGCCTGGAACAGGACCTATACGCCCGCTCTGTAACGCACCATCATGCGTTCTCCCTGGTAACGGTGGGACACCCGTCATGCCATACTCCCGGTTTCAACTCATCCGGTTTCCAGCCGCCCTCGCAAGTCCATTCGGATCCTAAGCTAACGCTCCCTCACACCAGCCGGAAGCTCTCTGCGCATAGCCTTAACATCTTACTTACTCTTGCTCATCGGTTTAACTTGCTCCCCATTATAGCCAGCGAACGGAGAATTGTCAATACTCTTTTTTTAATTTTTGTAATTTTTAAATATCACCTTAGAATCTTTGTTTTTATCAGGCGGATTGCTCGTCCGGCACCGGTTCTGGGATAAGATTGTAAAACAGTGCTGGGGCAGGGGGATTTTCTGTTGCAAAGTCCGCATGCCTGTGCTATGATCAAATCTATCTGTGGAAGGTTCCTTCCGCGTATGCGTTCAACGCCGCATTTTGCGGCATCCCGGCGGGCTCCGCCAACATTTTCAGCACACAGACCAGCGTAGGGAGGGATGACCTATGATTTAAGTTGTCATTGAATTCGGACATGAATTTTCGTATAATGGAAGGAGAATACGGTGACAAAAGTAAACAAAAAATATAAAGACAGATTGTTCCGCCTTGTATTCGGCGACCGCAGGCGTCTGCTGGATCTGTACAACGCCCTGAACGGAAGCCACTACGAGGACCCGGATGCTCTGGAAATCACCACATTGGACGATGCGGTCTACTTATCCATGAAAAACGACCTGTCCTTTCTGGTCAACGGCGTGCTGAACCTGTACGAGCATCAGAGCACCTACAACCCCAACATGCCGGTCCGTGGTTTCTTTTACCTGGCCGACGTGTACCGGAAATATGTGGTGGAGTACAAGCTGAACCTGTACGGAAGCCGCCTGGCCAAACTGCCCGCTCCAAAATACCTGGTATTTTACAATGGGCGGAAGGAAGAGCCGGACCGGAAGGTATTAAGGCTGTCGGACGCGTTTCAGGGCGGGCGGAATGCCGAACCCTGCCTGGAGCTCTGCGCGGTGATGCTGAACATCAATCTGGGACGCAACCAGGAACTCATGGAGCGCTGCCGGACGCTTAAAGAGTACGCCCAGTTCGTGGATCGGGTCCGCCGGATGATCGCTGAGACCGGCGCGCTGGAGAGCGCCGTGGACCGCGCGGTAAAGGACTGCATCCGGGACGGTATTCTGGAGAACTTTCTGTCCAGCCACAGAGCGGAGGTGTTGGACGTGATACTCACCGATTACAACGAACAGGAGTATATTGCAATGGAGCGCGAGGAAGCGTGGGAGGATGGGAAGTCCGAAGGGCTTACTGAAGGGCTCTCCGAGGGGCTTTCCGTAAGCCGGGAAGCCATTCTGGACTTGCTTGGCGAGCACGGCGAAGTCCCTGAGGAGATTCGCGCCAGGATCTGCGCGGAGTCCGATAAGGAGACGCTGAAGCGGTGGACGAAGCTGGCGGCTAAGGCGGAATCTTTGGAGGACTTTACCAGCAAGTACGGCAGCTGAAATCTGCCCGCACACAGCACAGAGGCCGCGCAATCCGGACCTGAATCCAAATTGCGCGGCCATGTAATATCACGCTTATATCTGTTTTTATCGCAACAATCTTCGCCGGCCGGTCCCCGGGTCTCCCGGAACCGTTTTACGGCGTCTGATTTTTATTTCTGCTTCGCAGCCCACTCATCAATCTGCTTCTGCATATCCTCAATGATCTTCTGAAGCCCGGCGTCATAGAGCTTCTGGTTCATCTCCGCGACTGTCTGATCCACGTCGGCGGCGGAGCCGGTAAACAGCTGGGGCAGGTACTGGGCCGTGATGTTCATGACGGAGGCGTATTCTGTCTTGACGTTCTCATTGTTGAAGCTGAAGCCCACCAGCACGGACGGCTTGGAGGCGTCGTTGAAGGCGCGGTACTGATCCCAGAGGTCGCGGGCCTGGGGATCCACGGTGTACATGATCAGCTCGTTGCCCAGGGTGTAGTAGTCCGTGGTGTATTTGCTGGACGCATCCAACAGCTTGATGGACGTGTCGGAGGTTTTCTCATAGTGAACGCCCTCGATGCCGTAGGTCAGCAGGTTCTTGATCTCCGGGTCTGTGTTCAGCAGTTCCAGGAACTTCACGGCCTCCGCCGGGTGCTTGCTGTTGGCGGAAACGGCCTGGAGAGAACCGATACAGGACGTGGTGGAGTAATAGTTCTCATAGCGGGGTCTGCACACCACCTCGTAGCCGGCCTGGTTGCCCCAGATCTCCTCGGCGCCCGGGCAGTACCAGCCAACGTAGATCAGGCGGTTTTTCAGCTTCTGCTTGTTGGTGGCCGCATCCTGGTTGATGTAGCCCTTCTCAAAATAATCCCGGATGGTGCGCAGGTTGTTTAACACATCCTCCTGCTCAAAGGGATTGACCACCTTGCGGCTCTCATCATCGTAGCGCACATAGGCGGGCAGCTCTCTGGCGGCCGGGATGTCGTAGTGGTCGATGATGCCGGGGATGTCGCTGGCCCGCAGGGGAAGGGGAACGATCTCCGGTTCATTTTCCTTGATGGTCTTTAACAGAGGCTCCAGGGAAGCCAGATCGCTGACGCTGTCGATGTCCAGATTGTATTTGTCCACCAGTTCCTTGGTGAAAGCCCAAACAGGCGCGTAGGGCAGCTCCTTGTTGGCCGGAACGCCGTAAATCTTCCCGTCCACGGCAACGCCGTCCCAGAACCGGCTGTCCACCGCCTCCTTCAGGGCCTTGTTGTCGCCATCCAGGTAGGGTGTCAGATCCAGGTAGGCGCCTTTTCTGGCGTTGATGGCGTAGCTGTTGGCCCAGTCGCAGGTAAAGCAGATGTCATAGGGCTCGCCGGAGTTGATCACCGAGGTCATTTTCTCGTCGTAATCCGCGTTGGAGATGAAGCGGATATCCACGGTTGCGCCGATTTTCTCCTTCAGAATGGGATTCACTTTGTCCAGGACCATCTGCAGGTCGTCGGGCTGGTCGCCCTCAGTGTACCAAAGCAGGGTTACATCCTCTTTTCCGCCATCCGACGCGCCGCCGGAAGCTCCGGTAGAACATCCGGTGAGCGCCAGAGAAGCCGCCATACACCCACAGAGAGCTGCTGATAATACTTTTTTCATAACTAATTTTCCCCCTTCTATTCTTTTACCGACCCTACGGTCAGTCCACTGACAAAATACCTCTGGAAAAACGGATAAGCGCAGGCGATGGGCAGCGTGGCGATCACCACAATGGCCATCTTCGCGGTCTCGCTGGGAAGCCGGGACAGGGCCGAATCCAGCCCCATACTGCCTCTGCCGGCATTCTGGGCGATAAACTCGATGTTGCGCTCGATCTTCATGAGCAGATACTGGAGCGGGTAAAGGCTCTTGCTGTCGATGTAGAGCAGGGCGTTTTTCCAGTCGTTCCAGTAGGTGAGCGTTAAAAACAGCGCCACCGTGGCCAGCCCGGGAAGGGAGATGGGCAGCACAATGTCCGTAAATATCTTGAACTGGGACGCCCCGTCTATTTTCGCGGACTCGATCAGCGCGTCCGGCACGCTGGTGGCGAAAAACGTCCGCAGCACGATGATGTTGAAGGGCGTCACCGCCACCGGAAGCACCAGGGCCAGGAAATTATTTTTCAAATGCAGGAAATTGGCCACCACCAAATAGGTGGATACCAGGCCGCCGTTGAAGAACATGGTTGCGACCAGAATCCCGGTAAACAGCTTCCGGTAGCGGAAGGTCTTGCGGCTCAGCACATAGGCGTAGGTGCTGGTCAGCGCCATTCCAATGGCCACGCCGGTTACGGTCACCAGCGCCGACATTCCCAGAGAGTGCATGACCTGGCCGCCGCTCTGGAACACAAATTCATAGGCCCCTGTGGACCACTCATCCGGGCGGAAGCTGTAGCCGTTGACCATGACGGAGTGCTCGGAACTGAACGAGATAATGATCACGAACACCAGCGGAGCCAGACACAGGATCGAGAGCAGGATGAAAACAAGGTGAAACGCCGTGTTCGCGCCCTTTCCGATGTGGTTAAACTTTGTCTCCCCGTCCTGGATTTCAGTTGTATCTGTTTTCATAAACACACCTCCCTAGAACAGCGCGTTCTCGTTGTCAACCTTGGACACCAGCCAATTGGAGCCCAGCAGCATAATCATACCCATCACCGACTGGAACAGGGCCGCGGCCGCACTCATGCCGATCTCGCCCATCCCCATCATGGCATGGTACACATAGGTGTCGATCACGTTGGTCACGCTGTAGAGCGCCCCGGAATCCCTTGGAATCTGGTAGAACAGACCGAAGGACGCGTTGAAAATCTTTCCGGTGGCCATGATCATCATGATCACCACGATGGAGCGCAGCAGCGGCAGCGTGATGAACTTGATCTGCTGCCATTTGGTGGCCCCGTCTATGACGGCCGCCTCGTAGAAGGTGGTGTCGATGCCCGCCAGGCTGGCCAGGTAAATCACCGTGCCATATCCCATTTCCTTCCAGGTGCGGATGAAGATCAGCAGGAAGGGCCAGGGTTTGGTGTTGGTATACCAGCTCACCGGAGTTCCGCCGGACTGGGTGATCATGTGGTTGATAATCCCCTTATCCGGACTTAAAAACGCGTACAGGAAGCTGCCGACCACCACCCAGGACAGGAAATAGGGCAGGAACAGAATGGTCTGGTACGCCTTGGCCGCCCTGCGGCTGCGGATCTCGTGGAGCATCAGCGCAAATGTGACCGGCACCGCCACGTCCAGCACGATAAAGCAGAGATTGTACAGCAGCGTGTTCCTCGTGATGGTAAATGCCTCGTTGGTGGAAAACAGGAACTCGAAATTCTTAAATCCCACCCACGGGCTGTTTAAGAAGCTGTTGATGAATCCGCCTCCTGAAATGTGAAAGTTCTTAAACGCGATCAGCACTCCCAGCATGGGCAGAAACGAGAACAGTAAAAACCATACCAGCGTGGGCGTTGCCATGATCATCAGTTCCAGATCGTCCCTTGTGAGCCGTTTCTTTTTCTTCACCTGACTCCCTCCCAACTAAAATTTGTATTGCGGCAAATAGGCCTGGTTGGCGCTTAGCATCTCATCCAGACACTTTTGGGATGTGGTGTAATCCCCCATCAGCGGATGGACCACCATGGCCCTGAGCGCTGCCGTCCGGTCCCCCGTAAGTCCCGCGTTTACGGTCTGACGCTCGTATTCCTTCACCGTCTCCATCATGGTTTTGATGTGCGTGTTGTCGATTTTCCTCAGGGGCAGCGGATGGGCGCCGTCCCGGTCGATGGCGCAGGCCACCTCGACGACGTCGTCCGGTTCCAGGAAATCCAGGGTGTCCCCATTCCTCACGTTGACAATGTTCACATTTCCCGTGTTGTTGTACAGGTCGTGAACCAGGTTCACCGCCACCTCCGAATACCGGTGGCCGCCCCGCTTATTTAACAGCTCCGGCTTGCGGCACAGGGTTTTCTCAGAATACAGGGCAAGCAGTTGTTCCTCGATCTCCATGCACTCCTCGCCCCGGCATTTTCCGCTGTCCAGATTGTGCTTTTTCTTGTGCTCCCGATCGTAAAAATATTCCAGGTAGGGGGAGTAGACGGCCCCGGCCACCGCGGTGATCTCCCGGTCCAGGTCAGAGGGCGGAATGTTGTTCATGCGCTCGCTCTTGACGCCCTGGCGGATGGCCTCTTCTGTAATATCCCGGCCGTCCTGCTCGATGTGGTAGATCCAGCTCAAATGGTTCAGCCCCACGTAGTCCATGGTGAGCTCCCCGTCCGGGATCTGCTCCCGCACGCTGGAGGTCATATTGATGGGCACGTTGCAGAGCCCGATGATCCGCTTAAATCCGTGTTTCATCACAGCCTCGGTGATGATTCCCGACGGGTTTGTAAAGTTGATGATAAATGCCTCAGGCGCCAGCTCCCTCACCCGGTCCGCGATATGGCACATCACCGGGATGGTTCTCTGGGCCTTCATAAAACCGCCGATCCCGGTGGTCTCCTGGCCCAGCAGGCCGTATTTTGGCGGTATGGTCTCATCCAGAATCCTGGCCGGAAGTTTGCCCACCCGGATCTGGGTGATCACGTAATCCGCGTCCCGGACGGCTTCGTCCAGATCGGCGGTCAGTATGGCCTCGGAGTCCATTTTCTCCTCGCGGAGCATACGGATGCACAGCTCCCCCACGATGGTGCGTTTCCGGTCGTCAATGTCCATAAACATGAACTGGCGGACCGGCAGCGTCTCCCGAAGCCGGATAAATCCGTCGATCAGTTCCGGCGTGTAGGTGCTCCCCGAACCGATAATTGCTATTTTCAATCCTTGCTTTTCCGACATGTTCATTCCCTCCCTTTCTATGTCAGGCGGGCTGCTGATGGTCCGCTTGGCTGTCGTTTGATGATAAATGATTGTTTCACTGCTGTTCTGGGGTTTATTTCCAGAAATTAAAGCGTATTAACTTTTAGGTCTTAAAAATAAATAGCGATTTGCTATTTTCTCTCGGTGCGGCAGGAGGCGTAATCCATTTTAAAAAAACGCCGCCTGCCGCCGTATGGTTGACCGTCATACCGTTGTGAAGGATTCGCTACACGGGATGACGCTTGTGATCCGTATGCGTTGTATATTCAGCCATGTCAATCTGCCCGCCATGGGGCCGTGGATTCGCGTACCACCAGTTTGGGCTTCAGCCGGTAGATCAGCTGCTTTGGCCGTTCGCCGCCGATCCAGATCATCAGCTGTTCAATGGCGCATTCCGCCAGCGCGGAAACCGGCTGGGCCACGATGGTGAGGGCCGGAATGTATTCCTGGGCCATTGGCTCGTCGTCGAATCCGCAGACCGAAACATCCTGGGGCACCCGGTAACCGTGCTCCCGCAGCGCCGTGATCACGCCCAGAGCCAGGTTGCAGTCGGCCGCGAAAATCGCAGGCGGCACCACGCCCTGCCCGATCCAGGCCGTCATGATCCGGTAGCCGTCGGCAAAGCAGAACTGGCCCCGCTCCGAGCGGACAACGGAAAGCCCTTCCCCGGCGAGGGCGGCCTGAAGCCCGTGTTCCCGCTCCGAGCTGTTGACCAGCTCCCTGGGGCCGCCGATAAAGCCGACGCGCCGGTGTCCTAGGTCGAGGAAATGCCGCCCCACCTGATAGCCGCCGTCGAAATTGTCCACCAGAATACAACTGTAGTCCGCGTTCCGGTTCTGGCTGTCCAGCACCACAAAAGGCACCTTCTGGCTCTTGAGACGGGGGACGAACTCATCCTCCATGCCGGGCGCCAGCAGCATCATGCCGTCCACGCGCTGCTGCTGTAAAATGTAATCGCAGCCCTGGTTGGCGGTGATGGAAATGGCCAGAAACAGATTGTGGCTGATCAAGCCGTTGTTCACTTCCTGGACAATCTGGCTGAAAAACGGGTCCTGAAGTCCCGGCGTGATCATGCCGATGATTCCAGTGGTTCCCCGGGCCAGGGTCCGGGCCGCCGCGTTTGGTATGTATCCCAGCGCCTCGATGGCTTCCATGACCTTCTGACGGTTGTATTCCCGCACGCTGGGCGAGTGATTCAAGACTCTGGAAACCGTCACAGTTGACAACCCGCAGTACCGCGCCACGTCCTCCAGGCTCACCTGCTGCTTCTCTCCCATGTAGTCCCCTCTTTTCTCCAAAAGTTAATACGCTTTAATTTCTGTTTTTACTATACACCTTTTTGAGGAAAGTGCAAGAGGGATCGCACTTTTTCGGCAGATTGGTGGAAATTTACAGGGTATTTTTGTGCATATTCACGTTTCCCAGGAGTTTTGCGGGGATATCATTGGAAAATGTCTTGGTATTTAAGGATATATTCGGGATTGCCCGGGATCATGACAGGGGGCAGGGGTTTCCCGGTGTTAGTTGGAGTATGTTCCGGTGGTTTTTGGTATGCGGGGGGTGCAGCGGGATCTCCAACATGGGGGTTGGACTGTGGGGATCCCGAAACTATGGTTGAGTTCTTTTTTAATTATCGCAGATTCCCAGGCGCTTTCTCCCCCGTCACCGCGCCGTCATGCTCCAGAATACGGCCAAGGTGCTGAAACGCCCCGGATTTGCACAGCGCTCCGATCAGCAGGGCGGCGATCACGGTGCCGCACAGGGTGCTGGACAGAAACGGGATCACATAGAAAAACACGGCTACCTCCTTGCCCATGAGCATGGACGCTACGGGAAAACACATGATCGCGCCCAGGATTCCGGTGCCGAACACCTCACCTGCATAGGCCATCGTCAGCTTATGGCTGTGCCGGTAGAGCACGCCGCACAGATAGGCGCCCACCATACTGCCCGGGAAGGCCAGCAGACTTCCGGTGCCCATGAGGTTGCGGATCAGCGATGTACAGAACGCCATGCCCACGCCGTACCAGGGGCCTAAAAATACTCCTGCCATCACATTGCACAGATGCTGGATGGGGAAACATTTGGATGCGCCGATGGGGACGGCAAAGGTGGAAAGGGACACGGCTACCGCCGTCAGCATGGCGCTTACGGCCAGTTTCTTTGAGTTGATTTTCATGATTTTTTGCTCCTTTTGTGGGTTTTCAGGGGAGGCCAGGGGATCGCAGGCTGGCAATGGTACGCGGGGGCTGCATCGCCGAGCCATGGCAGCCAACCAGTGCCTGCAGGCTGCGCCAGTGGCCCATTGCATTCAACAAAAAATCCAGGCCGCATCAGCCTGGATTTTGATTTTTGCATCGTAAACTACTGCAAATCACACTATTTCCCTACGCTGGCATTACCCGATCAGGTTCTAACGGTCGAAGTTCGATTACTTCCTCTCAGCCTGCTACACAAGCTCCCTATTGTCGTTTAGAATAGCACTACATTAACTCAATGTCAAGATGAAATGTCTCAACATTTAAAACATTTAAAACTCCTTTACTTATCTCCATCAGCCACTCATCTGCCTCTTTTCCTCCCCCGCTCCTACAGCAGCCTAACCGGATTTTCAAATAACCGCACCCGGATTTCCACTCGGTTCTTTTCATTCCTGACTCCGGCGTCCATCTCACAGTACCGGTAGATTCTCTCTGGATACGAGAAATTATTTCGTTTCTCTCATCCCCCTGCCTGTTCGTTTTGAATATCATTTACACAAATTACCATTTTATAGCCCCCTTAATTTCACTTTTTTGTATACCTAATTTTTACACAATAATTCCATGTAGCGAAAATTTGTATTCTCGCTTTTAGTACATCTATTAAAAATATCAGGAGGTATCGCTTTATGAAAAAACAACCCCACTCAAGGAATTAATCAGTACCAATGAAATCCTGGTCATGCCGGGCGCTTATGATTGTCTGTCGGCGATCATGATCCAGAATGCCGGTTTCAAGGCCGTTCAGATGTCTGGATACGGTTTCGCCGCCTGCCTGCTGGGTGAGCCCGACTGCGGCCTGCTCACCTTCACGGAGGTTTTAAACCACACATCATGCTGGACCGCCACCTGCAAAGGCGGGGCCCCACTATAAACTGCATAAACGAGCTGACCCAGCCCGATATCCATTACCGGCTCTGCGCCGAGGACTACCCCGCCAGCTTCTGCCTGACCATGTGCTTGCCGGGCGTCTACCAGCTCAACCAGCTGGGCGGTTCCGGCTCCCGGCTCCATGTGCTCCCCACCAAGGACTTCAAGCAGGTGAAACCCCTGTCCCTGATTTACCACAAGGACAAGATCTTCCCCTCTTACACCCAGGATTTCATGAAGCTGATCCGGGAAATATGCGACCGCTACGCGGCCTTTCCGCAGCCGTAATTCCTTGTAACAGTACATTCTCGCCCAGAGAGCTTTTTTATATCATAGAGTACTCTCCTATTACGCAAAAAAGGAATCCTGGACCGACTGTCATTGTCAATCCGGGATTCCCTCACTATTTTCTTGCCATCTGTCTTTTTTATCAAAGGTTCTTCCCAAACCCTTCCAGATATGCCCTTACTCCCTCTTCTATGGACATTCCGTTCATACAGTTAATCCCCCACAAGACACCCCATAAAACAAAGGGCAACGCTAGGATTATTCCAATAACTGCCAGCGCGCGGTACTTCTGTTTTTTCGTAATACACAGTGCCCCCAAAACGATTGCAGCCAGGCTGAGTGCCACCGGAATCACGACCGCCCCCGACACAAAAAGATTCACAATACCGGATGAAATCTCACTGGAATCAGACTTCATTCCCACAACTATCAGACACAAAATACCGACCACCCAGGCCGTGGCCGTTATCACCAATGATACGATTCCGTACATTTGCTTCATATGATTTTCTCCTTTTGATCTACATAATTTTCTATAACACATTACAGTATCCGTCATCTGTATAAACTATTTTATATACATATCAATTATAAAGGATACCATCTCCTCCGCAGATATGGCATTTTCCCACCTCCTCCGGAGTGCCGTTCGTACAAGCCGAACAAGGGTACACAGAGGACATATTATATTGGCTGCTGTAGTATCCCGATCCACCACAGATCTTACAGATTCCTGTTGAACTGCAGGCCGTACAAAATACTACCTCTTCATATGGAGGAGCCGTAGGTTCCGCTTCCCGTTTAGCCGCGCGTTTGCTTTCGTTTCCCATGACTTCAAGATACGTGGATTCCGATATTACTCCGGCTCCGTCACAAGTCTGACAAGCACCCGGATTTCTCTTGCACACCGCACAATCTTTTGTTTCTCCTGTGATACTGTTATAATAAGTTCCTTTTCCGTCGCATACCCTGCATTCTTTTGAGCCATTGCAACGAGGGCATACATAAGTGGCCTCTTGCTCCTGTTCCTGCCTCTCTTCTGTTTTAGAACGGCTCTCCCCAGCGGGAGCAACTGTCCTCTCTTTATCAGAATCATCTCTCCATGGTTTTGCATCCACGATCCACATCAAAACCAAAGCTGCCAACAGAATTACCTTCCAATTTTTCATATGATTCCTCCGTGCCAAAGCGTTTTTGCGCAGACACGCGAACCAAATGTCAGATCCGGGTCTGCGATTCACTCTGCGGCGCTTCGGCTATTTCCTTATGATTGTTCGTATCTGTTCAGTACCTTCACAGATACGAGCAAAAATCCATTTAAAATCGACTTCGTCGATGGGATTTTTGCCAGCAAGCTTAGGTTTTCATACGGTCAGCGCAGCAAGTGCGCAGACCTGCTGAACAGTTACGATTGTTCCAATTTCCAACGATCTTAAACGATTCATTCTGAGATCCTGGATAAGCAACAGCTCCTGTTTTTTGCAAGTCCCATTTTTAGAGGGAGGGCGCACGCAGATGTGATAAGAAAATCTCTGTTCCGGTTACTGTCATTTTATTGCTGTTCAAATATTTTCTGCTGAATTCATCCCCTATCTTTTTCTTTAAAGTTCCCTTGCGATCATTCCCCCCTTTGCCGCCAGCAGATTCCCATCCTCATCGTATATCCATGGCCCCCATAGCGGATTCTGGCTACGCACAGGGATTTTGCCCCGTCAGACGGTTTAAGTACTCCCAACCCGATTTATCATGATACAGCAGGTCCCGGGGCCATGCGGTTATGAACGTTCCGTTCGGTGTCTTTGTGGCGATCTGCTTTCTGATATAACTTTTGTTTTCCATTATAGCAAACTTACGTTATATTAACAACTATATTCCGTCATATTGTTTGTCATTCCATCTTCGCACAACATCTTTTCCCTATAAAATTAAGAACGAATTCCGCCTGCGGTAGGTCGCTTCAGCGACATGGTTCCTTACCACCGCCATGCGTTCCCATAGCTGGCACAACTGGCATAGAAAAGCTTATTATGTAATAAAAAACAGAGGGAGAACCGGCCTTTCTCAGCCGGTTCTCCCTCTGTCTGTCATTTAAAATATCCCATCTGCCGGGAAATGTCCCCAGCGCATTCCAGCACGCTCTGTACCTTTTCCGCCAGCTCCTCGTCGATGATCCGGGCCGTAGGCCCGGAAATGGAGATAGCGGCGATCATTTTCCCCTTAGCGTTGTACACCGGGGCCGCGATAGCCGAAAGCCCCACCTCCCGCTCGCCGTTGGACACCCAGTAGCCCCGCTCGCGCACCTTGTCCACGTCGGGCTTCACGGCCTCATAGTCCTCTCCCAGAAGCTCCATAAGCTCCCGGTCCTCCATGCCGGACATCAGAACCTTTCCCGTGGCCCCGTTGGGAAGGGGCAGCCGTTCCCCCACCGTGATGACCCGGCGCAACAGCTGCTTGCTCTCCACCCGGTCGATACAGATTCTGGAGGCCCCGTCCCGCACGTAAAGGCTAGGGTGCGTTTGAAAATTGCTTTCCGCCAGATGTGCGTCACACTTTGTGGGAGATTTGGTCCCGATGAGGGAGGCGTAGCGGGCTACGTTGACCGAATTGGGACCAAATATGCCGCGAAGTGGGGCGTGCAGATGGTGGGAATGAATTTTCAAACACACCCTAGCGCTCTCGTTGATCTGGTCGCGGATCTTCACCAGATACTCGTAGGCCTTCTCCCGCAGCCCGTCGTCGGACCGGTTCTCCGCCAGGCTGCCCAGGTAAGCGATCCGCGCCCCCAGGGAGTACCGCTTGGTATCCTCGTTGCGGGACAGATAGTCCCGCCGCTCCAGGCCCCTTATAATGCGGTGGGCCGTGCTGGCGGACAGTCCCGTTTTCTCCACCACATCCGTCAGGTTCAGCCTCTCTTTGAGGTCCAAAACCGCATCCAACGTGGCGTGAAGCCCGCGCTGGAGAGTCCGATAATGGCTCCGTACCAGATTAGGGTGTCCCAAGCGCCCTTGCTCTGGCGCACGTCGTTCCATGTCATACATCCGAATATCAGGCACATGGCCAAAAACAGGATGGCCACGGCTGTGGCGTTAAAGCCGGTAATTCCGGTTGTTGCCCACAAAAGCACGGCGCCCACAAAGAACGCGGTCAAAAACTTTTCCCGGACCGTCATCCGTCCCAAGTCTTTCAGCCCTTCCCGGGAGATTTCCTTATAGTTCTCCACCTTGCAGATCTCCGGCGTGAACAGCTTGTAAAGGATAAAGGGATTGATCAGTACCAGGCACACGCCGGGGAAGCCTGCGCATCGGGATCTCCTACGCCCGTGGAGACCTGTTCGCCTCCCGCGTCCTACCCATCTACCACCGGAAGTACCCTGCGGTGGACCTGACGCTGGTGGAGGGCAATTCCGCCGAGCTGTGCGGATTTCTGGAAAACGGCAGAGTGGACGTGATCGTGGACTTTTCCCCATCCTGCTGCTGGACATCGCCACCCTCTGCTCCCTGTGCCGCCAGAACATGGGCGTCACCTTCTGCTCGGAGATGTACGTCAGGCAGATGGGGGACACCTCCGGGCTGACCCTTCTGCCCATGGCGGACGATCTGTCCCTGGGCGAGCTGATGATCGCCTACCCGGACGGGCCCGCGGTCTCTCCTGCGCTGAGGGATTTTGTGGAGCTGGCCGCAGCCTTTTTCGCTGAGCCGGGGGCGGGTTAGATAAGGCGGAATAAACAGCCGTTACGCTCTCCATATCATGAGTTCTATTATTTTCTGGATGTTTTCCCGCTTTGTTATGTTTTAGTACAAAGGGCGCGTGTTCGCGCACACCTCCCTAGAGCCGGGCGGTTCCATCGGCTACCACGTCCACGAGGGCGAATCCGAGACCTACTATATCCTAAACGGAACGGCGGAATTCTCGGACAACGGGAACATCGTGACCCTGAAGGCCGGGGACGTGGCGTACACGCCGGATGGCGAAGGGCACGGGATTCGGAATGTGGGGGAGGATACGCTGCATTTTATTGCGCTTATATTATATAAGTAAGAAAATATCCCCCCAATCCCCGCCATCTGCAAAAACCACTCTGGCAGAAACCGGCAAAAGCTGTTAAAATAAAGCTATATACACCTGCACATCAGATTAAGTTTTAACGCCCCGGGAGTGCCTATGAAAAAAGACAAATTAGTAGTGGAAGAAATTGTAAAATACATGCAGCAGCAGATCAAGGATGGCGCATGGGCCGTCAACACCAAGATTCCCTCCGAGAATGAGCTGTGCAGCAGGCTGGGAGTAGGGCGTGGGAGCGTCCGGGCGGCCATACAGCGTTTTAATGTGCTGGGCATACTGGAAAGCCAGCACGGGAGGGGTACGTTTGTGCGCTCCATTGACATTTCCCTGTTTGGCAAGGGCCATTATCTGGATACCGCCCTGCTGACCGATATGGTCACCATACGCCAGGCCCGATCCCTGATTGAGCCGGAGCTGGCCTACGAGGCGGCCGCCAACGCAACGCCCGAATTAATAGCGGACCTCAACCTGCTGAACCAGCAGTTGAAGGCCGCGGTGGGGAACCAGGAACTGTTCGCCCGGCTGGATGCGCAGTTTCACATGACACTGGCGGAATTTATCGACAACCCCATTATCTCCAATGTAATGGGCCAGCTGTTGGATCAGACCGTCTGCCTCAATATTAACCGGGTATTCGGTTATTACGGCGGCATCTATTATCACCCAAAGATCGCGGAGGCCATTGCCCAGCGAAGCTGCGAGCAGGCCCGCAACATTATGAAAACCCATATGGTCAGCGAACTGTTCGATCCCAAGGAACATAGAAAAAACGCCATATCACTGTGACATGGCGTTTTTTTCTGTTTAAGGCGGGACGTCTGCCCCTTATCCAATCAATGTAGGAAGGAAGGTGGAAATCTGCGGAACATAAGCGACCAGCATCATCACGATAAAGAATAGGAGGATGAGCGGCCACATATCCTTTACCAGCTTTGCCAGCGACACATTTCCCACGGAGCTGGCGATAAACAGCGTGGCCCCGACCGGAGGAGTGATTCCGCCGAAGATAAAGGTAAGAACCATCACCATTCCAAAGTGAATGGGATCGAATCCAAAGCTTGCAGCCAGCGGCTGGAAGATGGGAACCATGATGATGGCCGCAGGCGTGGTATCCATAAAGCAGCCGATACACATCATAGCCAGGATCATAAGAAACATTACAATATAGGGGTTGGTGGTCACGCCCGAAATCAGCATGCTGAGCTTATTCGGAAGCTGCAGAATCGCGATACAGTAGCTGAATACGCTGGTGGACGCGAAAATCAGCGAGCTCTGTCCAACCGTGAACGCGGTGGACTTAATGGTTTCAATCAAATCATTAAAGCGGAATTCCTTGTAATAAAATACGCCGATGATCACACCATACAGACCGGCCACAGCGCCCGCCTCGGTGGCGGTGAACACGCCGGAGAGGGTTCCGCCGATGATGATCAGAGGCATGATCATGGCGGGGATGGCGTCCTTGGCAGCGGCCAGAAGGCGTCTGCCATTGAATGCGGGCCGATAGTTGCCGTCACAGTTTTGCGGGTCCCGTTTGGCCTTGGCGTAACAGTAAAGCATCTGTGTTCCGCAGACCAGAATCCCCGGAATCATACCCGCCACAAACAGTTTTCCACAGGAAATACCGGTGATGGACGAGTAGAGCACCATCAGTATAGAGGGCGGTATAATGGAACCGATGGTGGCGGAGGCGCAGGTAATGGCTGTGGCATAGGAACGGCTGTACCCGGCCTCGGTCATTCCCGCGATCTCCATAACGCCCAGAGACGCCACGTCGGCTGAGGTGGAGCCGGAAATTCCCGCGAACATGGTGGAGGCCAGAACATTCACCAGGGCCAGGCCGCCGGCCAGGAAACCTACGATTTCCGAGGCAAAATTAAAAATTCTTCTGGTGATTCCGCAGCGGTTCATGATTTCCCCCGCAAATATGTAAAGAGGAATCGCCATCAGGGAAAAGGAATCCGCCCCGGCGAACATGCGCTGGGGTATGGTTAAAAGGTCCGCGCCCCGGCTCAATAAGTAAAACATGGAGGAAAGTCCCATAACAGCGGCCACAGGGATTCCCATGAGCAGCATAGCAAAAAAGGATATTAATAAAATACTCATGACAAAGCATCCTCCTCTTCCTCTATCGTTCTTGATTTCTTCTTAAGTCCCTTTTGATAAAGCACCATATTGACAATGGACTCCAGACAAATTCCGGCGCTGCCGAAGGCCATGATAAAGTACGGAACAGCCATAGGAATCTGCATGGCAGATGATTTCACGTTCACGTTAGCCAGCGCCATTTCACAGGTATAGGCGGTCACAATGGCAAAAAAGATCGCCATAAACAGCCGTCCCACCTGTTCAACCAGACATCTGAACTTTTCCGGGAACATTCCGGTGAAAAAATCAACCTGAATATGCCGGTCCTCTTTTGTGGTGAAGATCGCTCCAAGGAATATGATTGACACAAAACAGTAGCGTCCCATTTCCACTGAAAATGTAATCGGATTGTTGAAAAAATAGCGCGTGATTACATTCAGGTTTGTGATGCCGAACATCATGAGAAACAGAATAATGATAAAAAACATCAGAATATTATCAATTATCACTGTAAGCTTCTTTAATTGCTCCCACATAATATTTTGTTCTATGATGCAAACATAACAGCCACATCATATTTCCTTTCTGTAAATTTTGTTCCCGGACAGCGCCTGGGTAAAATACCGGGCGGACAGCGCTGGCTGCCCGCCCGACAAAAGATACCGTAATGCTTATTTGGATTTCTGAACCAGGTCGAACAGGGTCTTGGCTTCCTCTGACTGCATAAACGGATAGGATGTGTAGTCAATCTTGGCTCTCATGGACTCGACATCAGTCTCGATGAATTCCATGCCTTTTTCCTTCAGCTGCTCGCGGTAGGCTGCGTCGCTTGTTTTGGTGGACTCCAGACCGTAGCGGGATGCTCTGAGGCCGGCCTCTAACAGTAAGTTCTGCTCATCCTCGTTCAGTGAATCGAAAACTTTTGCGGACATTGAGAATGTGGTCGGGGCGTTCAGGTGGTTTGTCATGTTGAAATACTTGGCAACCTCGAAGAACGAGTTGTTCAGGCAGGTGTCCGGCGTGTTCTCAAGGCCGCTGACAACGCCCGTGTCGATTGCGGTGTAAACCTCACCCATAGGGAGGGGTGTGGGAGCCGCGCCCATCATCTTGAAGGTGTCAACATACAGGGAGGACTCCGGAACACGGATCTTCATGCCGGCAATGTCGTCCACGCTGTTGAGAGGCTTTGTGGTGTACATGTTGCGGAATGCCATTACATAGTATCCAAGGTTCTTAACCTTTGCCACATCCAGGAACTGCTGGGATGTGTACTGGCCTGCTTCACCCTCAAATACCTTCTGAACCTGATCGTAATCCTCATACATATAAGGCAGAATCGCCGCGCCCACCTGAGGAATCGAGTTTACATAGAACTCAACCGCGATAATCGCCATGTCCAGGGTGCCTGCCGTAAGCGCCTCCAGGTTCTGGGCCTCGCTTCCAAGAGCGGAACCTTCATATACATCGACCTTGATCTTACCGCCGGAAAGCTCTCCCACGGTGTCCGCGAAGTTATGGGTCACATCTGCAAGGGCGCTTCCTGAGGACGCGGTGGTCGACAGCGAGAATGTGTGCTCCCCAACATTGTCAAGATTAAAGGTATAGGTGGTGTCTGCCGCTGCTTCCGTATCTTTGGCTGCTTCGGTGTCCTTAGCCGCCTCGGTGTCTTTGGCCGCTTCCGTGTCCTTCGGGGCTTCCGTCTCAACCTTTGATTCAGGCGCTTTTGATTCCGGGGCTTTGGTGTTGCCCAGACATCCGGTCAATGAGGACACTACCAGTGTGGTTGCCAGTAACGCTGCAATTCTCTTTTTCATAGTTTCATTCTCCCTTTGATTAAATTCCAGCCGCTTAACAGCTGTTTTCTTAAGTGGTACGAAAATCAACTTGTATTACAACTATTAGCATTATTACATGTTTTGCATAGTGTTGTCAACAATTTTAGACCTATTTTTGTGCACTTTGTGAAAATTAACTTGTTTTAATATCCAAACATGTTATTTTGCACAAATTTGTTCGGAAAATATAGGTTATGATTGACTTTTTGTTTTTTAGTGATTACTATTACCTTAACTTCAACTTGTATTACAACTATAAAAACAGAAATCCACGATGATATAAGGAGGATGCGAATGGCTATAATAATCAGGGGTGTGCGTACGATTGCCACGGCTCCCGATGGAATTAACCTCCTGGTGGTTAAAATCGAGACGTCCGAACCCGGTTTATATGGGATCGGCTGTTCCACATTTTGCTACCGGTACGCGACGGTACAGCATTTAATTGAAACATACCTGAAACCGCTTCTGATCGGACGCCCGGTTCAGGGGATCACGGATTTATGGCAGCTGATGCACCAGAATGGTTACTGGAGAAGCGGGCCGATTGAGAATAACGCCATATCCGGTATTGATATGGCCCTCTGGGATATCAAGGGCAAGATGGCGGACATGCCGGTTTACGACCTGTTCGGCGGAAAGGTCCGGGCGGGCGTTCCGGTTTACACTCACGCGGACGGCCGGGATCTTCCCGAGCTCTGCGAACAGATCGACCGTTGGATCGAACAGGGTTTTAAGCACATACGGTGCCAGATCAACTGCTATGGCGGGAATGGTTATGAGTCCGCGCCCGCGGGGGCGGCTAAAGGCGGACAGCCCGGCGTATACATTGACAGCAACGGGTATATGAGGCAGACGGTCGCGATGTTTGAACAGCTCCGCGTCCGGTACGGGGAGGAAATTGAATTTGTCCATGACGTCCATGAGCGGATCCATCCTTCTAAAGCCCGGGAGTTCTGCCGCGCCTTAGACCCTTATCATTTATTCTTTATCGAAGATGTGGTCGCGCCGGAACAGGTGGGATGGCTGCGGGAGATTCACAATTACTGCGCAACACCCCTTGCCCTGGGCGAGCTGTATGTCAATGACAACGAGTGGCGGACATCGGTGGTGGAGCACAGCGTTGACTTTGTCCGGGCCCATATTTCCGATATCGGCGGGATCACGCCCGCCCGGCGTATGGCCGCCTTTGCGGAGCCCTGCGGTGTCAGGACCTGCTGGCACGGCCCCAGCGACATGTCGCCCGTTGCCAAAGCCGCCAACATCCACCTGGACCTGGCCTCGCCCAATTTTGGCCTTCAGGAGTGGAGCATTGGCAACATAGCCGGATTCCTGGCCGCGGGAGAGTATCACGAAGGCGCTCTGGAGGAGGTATTTACCGGAACACCGGAGTACGGCGGCGACGGCTTTGTGTACGCCAGCGAACGGCCGGGGCTGGGGGTTGATATCAATGAGGAGGCGGCGGCCAAATACCCCTGCCGCGTGGATGTTCCCACATGGACGCAGACACGCAACCAGGACGGTTCGCTGCAGACACCATAAACAAATCACGAGGAGAAAGAATTATGCTGAGAAGTCAGAAAATCCGTGAACTGGCGCCGGAGATGGATCCGCTGCGCCTGGGAATGGGATGGAAACTGGATGATCTCGAGAAACCGCAGATACTGATTGAAAGCACCTATGGCAACAGCCATCCGGGATCCAGCCACCTGAACCGGTTTGTGGAGGAAGCGGTGAGAGGCGTTGACGAAAACGGCGGAAAGGCCGCCCGGTATTTCGCCACCGACATGTGCGACGGAATGGGGCAGGGGCACGACGGCATCAACTATTCCCTGGCCCACAGGGACGCCATTGTAAACCTGGTGGAGGTGCAGGCCAACGCCACTACCTTTGACGGCGGCGTGTTTATCGCCAGCTGCGACAAGGCCATGCCCGCCATGCTGATGAGTATTGGACGCTTAAAGGAAATGAGCGCGATTATGGTGACCGGAGGGGTGATGGAAGCATTTGCCCTGCCTCCCGAATACACCGAGGACGACCCGGGCTGCGCTATCAATGAGCTGCTGACCCTGGAACAGATCGGCAAATTCAGCGCCCAGTATGAGCGCAGCGAGATTCCCGCCGAACAGCTGACCTATTATAAGCAGCACGCCTGCCCGAGCTGCGGCGCCTGTTCCTTCATGGGCACCGCCTCCACCATGCAGGTGATGGCGGAGTCCCTGGGATTAATGCTACCCGGAACCGCCCTGATGCCCGCCACTGCGCCGGAACTGCAGAAGGCGGCCTACGAGGCCGGGAAACAGCTGCTGGAGTTGGTAAAAAAAGGAATTACCGCAGCGGATATCGTCACATTAAAGAGCTTTGAAAACGCCATTATGGTCCACGCCGCCATCTCGGGATCCACCAACGCGGTGATGCATATTCCGGCCATTGCCCATGAGTTCGGAATAGAGATTGACGCGGACACATTCGACCGGCTTCACCGTGGCGCCCATTATCTGCTCAATATCCGCCCCGCAGGCGACTGGCCCGCCCAGTATTTCTACTACGCGGGAGGCGTTCCCAGGGTGATGGAGGAGATCAAAGATATGCTCCATCTGGACGTGATGACCGTCACGGGCAAAACGCTGGGCGAGAATCTGGAGGATTTGAAGAAAACCGGATACTATGAGCACTGCGATGAGATACTCAGAAGCAAGAGCCAGGCCATCCACAGGGAAATCAAGAGAACGGACATTATCCGTGATTTCGACCATGCCATCGGCACCAACGGCAGCATTGCCATTTTAAAGGGCAATCTGGCGCCGGAAGGCTCCGTGATTAAACACACGGCCTGCCCGCCCGCCATGTTCAACAGCCGTCTGAACGCCCGTCCATTTGACAGCGAGGAGGAGGCGATTGACGCGATCCTTCACGGCAAGGTCAGGCCGGGAGACGCGGTCTTTATCCGCTATGAGGGCCCCAGAGGCAGCGGCATGCCGGAAATGTTCTATACCGGCGAAGCCATCTGCTCGGATCCCGTGCTGGCTGCCAGCGTGGCCCTGATCACAGACGGCCGGTTCTCCGGCGCGTCCCGCGGCCCGGTGATCGGCCATGTATCCCCGGAGGCGGCCGCGGGCGGCCCCATCGCTCTTGTTGAAGAAGGGGATCTGATTGAACTGAATCTGGAACAGCGCTCCCTGAATATCGTGGGGGTAAAGGGCCAGGAAAAGACGCCGGAGGAGATGGAGACGATTCTTGCCGAGCGCCGGAAGCACTGGAAGGGATTTGAAAGCAAGTATACAAAGGGCATTTTAAAGCTCTTCGCCCAGCACGCGGTCAGCGCTATGAAGGGCGCGTATATGGATTAAGAAAAATACAGGCGGCCCGGCCAAATGGCAGGACCGCCAAATTGGTGAGGAGGGGCGCGGTCAACGCCCCTCCTCTCACACGTCTCTCAGTTTCTCCGCCGCAATCTCAATCTGTCCGGCGTTTGCCTCCCAGTAAAATGTGATCTCCACAATCTTCTCCCCCCAGCACACAAAGTAGCTGTCCAGAGCGATGTCGCCGCTGTACCGGCGGTAAACCTCGTCCGCGCCCCACAGCGACGGATCCTGGGGTTCATAGCGGTAATAATCCCTGAACTCCTCCGGTCCGCGCCGGTCTGCGTAGCGCTCCATCAGGCTATCCCGGCAGAGGTCAAAAATAGCCGGCACCTTGACTTTGGTGATGGTGTACTCTAAATCCGTCAGATGTTTCTCCCCCAGCTTTCCCCGCTGTCTCGCCTCATACTGGGACAGAAAAACAGAGCTGCGCTCCGTCCACTCCCGGGAGTAACCGCTGCTGTCCGTCTCCATCATATCCTCTATGGTCAGCGGCAGCGGATCGTCATACAGATACCAGGTCTGGCCGTGAAATTCATAGGCGCCCGCAGGCTCCTTCTCCGTCCTTCCGCTTCCCACGAACCGGGTCACGAAATAGGTGAGACCGCCCATTAGGGCAAAGGACAGCACAAAGCAGGAGGCGATTGTCACGGTGCGGTTGATCCCCGCACGCACCTTTTTGTGCTTCAGCAGCACTTTCACACCGTTGACCAAGACCATCAGAACCGCCATATACAGCAGCGCGGCAATTCCGATCATCCGCTGTCTCCCACCCGCCATGGACAGCATCCAGAAAACCAGGGCGCACAGCATAAGGATCAGGATCACCCATTTGAAGCCCCGATATCTGCGGGTTTCCAAAAACTCCCCGTTTTGCTCCGCGGCCTTCTTCGCACGGTGATACCAGTGGTAATACGCCCAGATTTCCGCGCCGCACAGAACCAGCATAAGCGTCCAGCAGCTGCCGGTAAATAAGCTTGAGTTGCTGCTGAGAACGTAAAGGGGATTGGTAATCAGAGTATAGATCAATAGGCCGGCGTTGAGCAGCGAAACCGCCAACAGAAGCAGCTGGGACGGCAGGTAGTTCTTTTTCATGGCCTTGTGGATGGTCTGCACCTGCACCAGGGCGTCCGTTTCCATGGGAACCGGATTTTCCCGCTCATTCACAAAGATCTGCATCTGCGCCCAGGATACAACGTGCTTCCACCCCGCCATTTCGCAGAACTCCCGGAAGGTGCGCTGCTGCTCGGACGGCTCCGGGTCGAAATCAGAGGCCTGCGGAAAATAGGTGACTGCAAAATGCAGCTCAGCCGGGGAAATCCGCCGGTAGCGCCAGGTGAAATTCGAGCAGCTCTCCAGCATCCAGCCCCGGGCGGCCATCTTTTCCAGATGCCGCGCAATTCCCGCCGGATCATAAAACGTGATATTCTCCATCCGCCGCATGGTATTTTTCATAAGCCGTCTCCTCCTTGTCCCGCAAAATGCTCATAGTCCGATGTCAGGGTCAAAAGCCGCTGCTGCTCATCCCGCAGCGCCTTCTTCCCGGCCTCCGTAATCACGTAACTGCGCTTGCGCCCTTCAGCCCTCGTCTCCCGGATCATGCCCGCCTCCAAAAAATTTTCCAGCAGATTGTACAGGGTTCCGGGACCCACACTGACCCGACCGCCTGTCATCTGCGTCACCTTCTCCATAATGTCCATGCCGCAGCACTCTTTGTAAAGGCAGAGCAGAATGTAAAACATCTGCTCCGTGAGCGTCTGAAATTTTGCCCTCGGCATAATCGCCCACCTCCATGTATCGAATATCGATATTTGTGATTTCAGTATATTATCGTATATCGATATTGTCAATGGGGCGGTGGAATTCGTAAGATATATGAAAGAGAATGTAAAGCAAACCGGCAAAGGATAAAGACGCTTATCCCCTGCCGGTTTGGTTGGAACATATGTGATTCGGTTATCCTGCGGGGCTGGCCCATTTTCCGTACATTTTTTCAGATTTACTGTAGCGGAAACACAAACGGCACATACACCACAAACAGGATAAACCGTATAATACAGAGCACAAATCCCATTTTCAGGTAATCCTTCATCTTGTAGCCGCCCGCCTCGTAGGCCATGGTCATGGCAGGAGCCGCCATGGGGGTCAGGTAGCAGTTGCTGGAGCCCTCCTGGCAGGAAAGCATCAGGGCGCGGGCGTCGAATCCGTTCTGCACGCAGATCAGGGCCGCCAGGGTCTTGAAGGCGTTGTTTACCGCGGAGTTGGTCACAAACTGGGTCAGCACGAAGCAGACGATGTACATGGAAACCATGGTCATAAAGGGACTCATGTTGCCGGTCAGATTGTTAAAGGTGTCCGCCAGCAGCACGTCCGCTCCGGTGGTCTTAAGGGCCGTGGACAGCGGCATGGTGCCGATGGTGATGAAGATAACCGGGTTGCTCATGGCCTTGATGGCCTCGCGGTCATTGATGACGCCGCTCAGAACCAGAACCATAGCGCCCACGCAGGCCGGATACCAGGTATTGATTTTAAGGATCGCGCAGGTCATGATACCCAGAATCGTAGCCCCGAAAATAACTGCGGTCAGTTTCTCCTGGCCCGGCGTCATGCCGCCGCCCCGGTTCTTGCCGGCTCCCGGCGTGGAAGCGTTCGCCTCTGCCGCGGTGGGCACATTTCCCAGATCCGGGGCCATTTTCACGGTCAGCCAGATGATCACCGGAGTCAGGAAGATAATTGCCGGAGCCTTGACGACCATATTGGTAAAATATGTAAATGTTCCGGTTCCGCCCAGATTTTCCACGATGGTGTTCTGGGCCAAATAGCCGCCCGCGTTTCCGCCGATGGGAATAAATCCGGCCCACAGCTGCGCCAGGCAGGCGGAGGCGAACACAAATTTACTGAGCGGCCGCTTCTGCTCCGCACAGATACCCACGATCATGGGAATCATGATGGTCATGATGGCGGTGGCGTTGACCACGCAGCTGAGCAAAATGATCGGAACCGAGATGCCCAGCATAATCTTGAAATCCGAGGATTCGCCTCTGATCAGCGTCTTGCTGAGCCGGCTCACGATGCTGGTCTTGCCCACGGCAGCGCCTACCACGAACATGGCGGCCATCATCACGATGGAGCTGTTGAGCATGCCGCCCCAGGCCGCCTTGAAATCCAGTACCCCCGTGATTTCCAGCGCAATGGGAATCATCATGGCCGCGACGTGGATTTTAACCTTGCCCGACAGAATCAGGGCAATAAACAGCAAAAATATGATCAAAACGATGGTAATTTGTGGTGTCATATCATTGGTCCCCCTCTATATTTGAAATTACCGGTCTACCACGGAGCCGTCTTCATGGAGATTGATCCCCCCGTAGCTCCCCTGGAACGGAAATACAGTGTCAATGTCGTCGATCAGTTCGATTCCCAACCCCGGGCCCTCCGGCAGTCTGATGTATCCATTTTCCACATGGAAGGGCGTCTTCATCTCCTTATCCAGGCGGCAGACGCCGTTGGCCATGGGATATTCCTGCACTTCGAAGTTGGGAATGCAGGCGTCCAGCTGCAGGCAGGCCGCAGTGGATACCGGGCCCAGCGGATTGTGGGGAATGACGTAAACCCCGCGCACTTCCGCCTCCGCGGCGATCTTCTTGCCCGCGGTGAGACCTCCACTTACGCACATGTCCGGGCGGATGTAGCGGACGTCGGTGGTGGTCATCAGGGAGTCGAACTCCGCCGGGTTGATAAAGCGCTCGCCGGTCGCCACCGGGATATCGCAGCCGCGGATCACCTGGCGCATGGCCTCCAGATTATCCGGGATGGGGTCCTCGTAAAAGTAGGGGCGGTAGGGCCTCAACACCCGGCCCAGCTCAATGGCCTCCGCCGGTCGCATTCCCCGGTGGCACTCGATGGCCACGTCCACATTCCAGCCCACCGCATCGCGGACCGCCTTCATGATTCCCTCCACCCGGGTCACCAGGCTGGTAAAATTCTCCCCGCAGCGCCCGTTCTCATCCTTGGGGTGTCCGATGGAAAACCGGATGGACTGAAAGCCCTGATCCGCCAGCTTCTTCGCCTCCGCCGCCATCCCCCTGGCGTCTCTCGCCCTGGCGTTAACGTAAATTTTGATTTTCTCCCGGACTTTGCCGCCCATCAGCTCATAGCAGGGCACTTGGAAATATTTTCCTTTTAAATCCCACAGCGCAATGTCGATTCCCGACAGGGCGGACTGGGTGACGGAACCCCGGAAGTGCAGGTTTCTGGACAGTGCGTTCCAGATAAATTCCGTCCGCAGCGGGTCCTGGCCCAAGATCATTTTCTCCATCTGCTTTAAAACGCTGACCGTGGCCTCCTGGTACGCCCACGCGCCGCATTCTCCCAGCCCGACTAATCCCCCGTCTGTATGTACCTTCACAAACAGGTATCTGCCTCCCGCCAGAATCGGTTCGATCCCAGTGATTTTCATCTCGTTTCCTCCATTTTCAATTCATCTCAACTTACAAACTTTATGAACCATCCATCGGCCGATTGGATTGTGCATGTTGTCTGTTTTGTTGGTGCTTTGTGTAATATGATTATATAGTTTGGTTAGAAGATTTGTAAAATCAGAAAAACCTTGGCATCCTAACATTTGTTTATCCAGAAGAGCGGATGGGAGGCGGGGTAGCGCGGAAGGCGGTGAGGCGCGGGCGGCGATGAGGCGCGGGCGGCGGTGAGGCGCGGGCGGCGGTGAGGCGCGGAAGGCGATGAGGCGCCGCCGGGGACGGGGACCTCTCTGTGTAGGACGGTTCGTTCTGTGGCAGCTCTCTGCTCCAAAGCAACGCTCCCATTCCGGGTTCCATTATACGCAAAAAGCCGGTGAAACGGACTTTTTCATCCGCCTCACCGGCTCATATTGGGTGTAATGGGCCGCAGGTGCAGCCTGTCACATTTTCGGATACAGCTCCTTTACCACCCGTATAAATTCCTTCACCACCGGGAACCAAAACTGATCCTTTCTCCAGAACAATTCAATATACGCGCGGGTGCCTTCCCGATAAGGAATCCCCACGATCTTCGGATTGCTCTGGGATACCGACTCCGGCAGGAATCCCGCAGCCACGTTCTTTTCCACAAACCGCTCCACGGTATACATCTGGTTGGTATAGTGAAGTACGTGGTAGTCCAGGCCGCTTTCCCGGAACATTTGCTTGATCCGAGTTGTCTGGCTGAAATTCTCCTTCAGCAGCACCAGCGGCTGGGTGACAATCTGCTCAGGAGTCACAAACGTCTCCCCCGCCAGAGGATTTTCCCTGCCCACGCAGAAGCACATCCGCGTCTGCTTCATAGGCCAGTGATGGTATACCTTTTCAAACCGTTTCTGCTCCTCTTCCTGGTCGAAGCGCCGGATGGTTATGATCACGTCCAGCAATCCCGCGTCCAGCATCTCAAACTGGCGGGGCGTGGACTCCTCCACGGACATCACCTGCACGCCTGGCCGCCGCTTCTGGTATTCCAGCAGAATTTCCGGGTATACCTGGTTTCCGCTGAGGGTGGAGAGCCCCACCCGCATATAATTCCGGGTCAGCGCCAAATCCCGCACAATCTGATTCATCTGCTGATACTGCCCCAGCACCAGATTGGCCTCCTCCAACAGGATTTTGCCTTCGTCCGTCACCCTCAGAGAATTCTTGTCCCGGACAAATAACGGCACCCCGCACTCCTTCTCCAGATCCTTCATGGCCGCGGACATGGCGGGCTGGGAAATGTGAAGTTCCTCCGCCGCCCTGGTAAAGTTCTCGTATCTGCACACTGCCTGGAAATACTGCATCTGTACGATTGTCATAGCGTTTTCCCCCGATTTTCACTGCCTAACCAACATATATACCCCTGTTTTCAAATTCCATTCCCCACCTAAAACCTCGTCCCGCACTTCGGGCAAAACTCAAAGTCCTCCTGAGTCTCATACCCGCAGTTCGGACATTTTTTCACCCGGTTCCCGAACCCGTTGTCGTATCTGCCGTTTCCCTCCTGTACCAGGGTCAGGTCCTTCTGTTCAATGTCCACCTGGCCGCCCCGGGCCAGAATCTTTCCCACCTCCGGGTCCAGCTGGTAAACAGTGCCGCAACAGGACATTTTCACATAATACTTCCGGTTCCATTTGAACAGCGGAATGAAGAAAAAGCTGAAATACATGTAGGTCATCACCACCTGGAAACGGCCGTAACGGCCGCAGCGGTCGCAGATCACGGTTTTTACATAGTCCAGGATCTTCTGGCCCTGGCTGATTCCTCCGATAAAAATCATTTACTTTCCTCCTGTGCCGCACAGCGTTATTCCTGAAGCCCACGTTTCGTCCTGCACTGAGCAGTGCCGGCGAGCAGTGCAGGCCACAGACCTGTCCCCGCAATCATCAGGAACGCGAAAAAAGAGCGCCGCTGCCGGGCAAAGCCGTGTCCGCTGGGTGTAACTGCGGAAGCTCTGCCCGTCCATACGGGGCGCTCTAACAATATTCATAACTCAGGCTAACATGTTCAGCCTTGCGCTCATCCAGCGGCAAAGCCCACATGGCTTCCCACATACCTGCTACATATACGCCTTCTTCAGCGCCTTAAGCAGCACCTTGGGATCGCGGTTGTAGGGAGTCACCGGACAGATGGGCTTGTTCACATCCATCAGGGTGTATACGGCGGTTCTGGCCGCGCGCACGGAATACTCCTCGGTGAACACCATGTCGTCCGGAATCTCCACAAACTGGCTGACCATAGCGAAATTGGTGGAGCCGGTGGGCACTACTGACGGACGGTCGGTGTATTTGCGTGGTTCAAACTGCGCGTCCACATAGGGCATATAGCAGGGGATCACATTGATCACGGTCTTCATCAGCTCCGCGATCTGGTCCTCCGGGATATGCAGGTGGTGCAGGTACTCGTTCAGCAACTCCTCGCCGGTGCAGTCCTTCATGGGCTTTTTCACGTAGTCGCCGATAGCCTCGGTATACAGGCCGTAACCCCAGAAAATGGTCTCGTCCATGGGCTGGTTCACGAAATGGGGCTGCGCCGCCACCACGCTGCTCATCAGCCAACTGGAATCCTTGAAGGTCATCAGCGCGCCGCTGCCGGGTACATTTCCGGTAAAGTTCTCGATCACCTTTAAGAGCTGGTCGCCCTTGCAGGTCACGGTAAAGCTGAGCCAGTTGGTCTCATGAGGTTTGGAGAAGAACGGTTCCGGGTTGCCCAGCTCCGGCTTCTTAGCCGCCACCTTGGCCCAGAGCTCGCCGGAAATAGGCTTTTTCACCGGCGCGGGGGCCGGAGTATGCATGTCGCCCAGAGTTGCGCTGTCGGTCATGCAGGCGTTTGTCATGATGCAGAGATCGCCGTCGTTTAATTCCACGGTGGAAATAACGTATTCCGGCTCGCCCTCGCCCGCCGCCGTATTGCGGCTCTTCAGGTACAGGGTCTTGGCCGTGATGCCCGCGCCGTCGGCGAAATCAATATCGGTTACCTCGGTATTTTCCTTGAATACCACGCCGTGGCTGCGCAGATAGGCCTCCAGCGGGCGGATCACGCTGTCGTACTGGTTTAAGGGAGTTCTGGTCACGCCCTCCAGAGTTTCGATGCGGCTGAACTCAAAAATCATACGGTTCATGTAACGGCGGAACTCATACAGGCTGCTCCACTTCTGGAACGCAAAGGTGGTCTGCCACATATGCCAGAAATTGGTGGTGAACATGTGGGGCGTCTCCTTGAACCAATCCTGGATGGTCAGGTTGTCCAGCTTCTTCTCGTCGGTCAGCAGCAGCTTTAACAGGGCGTTGCGGTCGGCCTGGTTGAAGCCCATGCTCTTCACGTTCTGAATCTTGCCGTCACGGTCCACCAGTCTGGCCTTGGCGCAGGTGGGGTGGGCGTGGTCAAAGTTCAAAATCTCCTCGGTCACGCTGCGTCCGGGCTGGCGGATGGACGGGATGGAGGAAAACAGCTCCCAGAAGTTCTCGTAGGTCTCCTCGTTGAGCATACGGCCGCCGCGGCACACAAAACCGTGCTCGGGATCACCGATTCCGTCGTTGCTGCCCCCCAGAATGTGCATGCCCTCGTAGATGGTGATGCGGTCGCCCGGGAATTTGCAGTCCCGGATCAGGTAAGCTGCCGCCGCCATGGTGGCCAGTCCCCCGCCTACCAGGTAGGCCCTCTTCTCGCCATAGTCGCGGTTATTCATCACCGCCTCCTCGATGGACTCAATTCTGGATGACTCCTGCTTTTTCTGTCCATCCCGCATCTTTTTCAGCAGCACTCCCGCTGCTGCGGCCGCTGCGCCTACCGCGATGACTTTTCCTGCTTTTTTCTTCATCTTTGCTCTCTTCCTTTCCAAATGTGTTCGATTTTCCTTCTCTGCCTGGCAGATTTCTTATGCAATCCACGCCGCCCCGCCGTAAACCGGCAAAACCGCAAATGCAGCTATGTTAATCCATCCAGAGTATTCCCATATTTGTATCAGTTCAGACGACAGGAAAATTGACGTGGCAAGCAGCGCCGGGCTTGCTTGTGCGCTGCTTTGAACCCCAATTTTCACAGCGGACGGATATCCGCCGCTCCCTCACCGGCTTTTTCGGCCAGTGAGACATGTCGTCTGTAACATCCGTTCTAAAAATGTTCCGTGAAATAATTGGCCAGCGCTGCAAACTGCTCCAGCGTCAGCGCTTCCCCCCGCACGGACGCCGGCAAACCCAGACCGGCGATGGCTTCGGCGATATCTTCCTTGGTGTAGGAAAGCTCAGGCGAATTGTTGAGCCCGTTCTGTAAGGTCTTTCGCCGCTGGTTGAAGGAGGCCCGGATCAGCCGAAACATCAGCGCCGGGTCCGTCACCTGCACCGGCGGCTCCTTGTAGCGGGTCAGGCGGATTACCGCGGAGCCCACGTTTGGCCGGGGGATGAAACAGTTGGGCGGCACATTGGCCACGATGTAGGGGCTGGCGTAATACTGGACCGCCAGGGAAAGCGCCCCGTAGTCCTTGGAGCCGGGGCCCACCTGCATGCGGTCGGCCACCTCCTTCTGCACCATCACGGTGATGTTGTCGATGGGCACACCGCTCTCGAACAGGCCCATAATGATGGGGGTGGTGATGTAGTAGGGTAAGTTGGCAACCACTTTGATGGGGTTGCCGCCGTTGTGCTCGTCCACCAGATGGTTGATGTCTACTTTGAGTATGTCGTCGTTAATAATGGTGACGTTGGGGTAATCGTTCAGTGTCTCGCCCAGTATGGGGATCAGGTTTGAGTCGATTTCCACGGCGATCACCTGGCGGGCATGTTCGGCCAGATACTGCGTCATGGTGCCGATGCCCGGCCCGATCTCAAGCACGCAGTCCTCCGGGCCGATGCCCGCGGCGGTGATGATCTTGTCCAGTACGTGGGGATCGATGAGGAAATTTTGTCCGAATTTTTTCTGGAATACAAATTGGTATTTCTGGATGATTTCGATTGTTTCTTTCGGGTTGCCCAGTTTGTTTTGCATGTGGTTTTCCTTACGTTTTCTTTTAAGGTTATGGTAGACCATTGGGAGGGAAAAGTCAATGAAAATTAGGGGGTGGAGCGCAAAAGGGACGCAACCGCGCGGAGGGTGTCGATTCAGGGGAACGGGCGGGGGAGGCGGCGGACGGTGGGGCTCCGGTTTACTCGGCGGCATCCACTAAGCGGAAAGGCGGGGCAAAACGGGGTACCGCTCCAATTCTGGAAAACTGCTGAAGCACTTTTCCTTCATAACCGCTCAAAATCAGGCGTTGAGCGCCTGATTTTGCCTCCCGTTTTGCCCCGCCTTTCCGCTAAGTGGCTGCGAGCCTCCTAAAAGTCACCCCTCCATCCGCCGCCTCCCCCACCCGTTCCCCTGAAGCTGAGGTTTTGGGGCGGTTGCTGGGGTTTGTGGGAGTGGGGAGAAAAAGAGGAGGGTTAGGGTTGGGGACTTATTTTGGCGAGGGTCCATTGGTCGATGCATTTGCGCAGGGCGGTTAGGTAGGGGGAGAATTGGACGTTTTCCTGGCCGTAGGTCAGTTGGAGGTCGTATTCCAGGGGGAGCCAGGTGGAGAGGTCGGACTCGTTGTGGGATATGAGCGCTTCCAGCTTGTCCAGGGCTTTGTAGGTTCTCGCTTCTTTGGTTTGTAATTTTTCCATTTCGTCCAGGAGAGAGAGCCATTCCTGGCGCTGGGGGGAGGGGAAGGTGTTGGCCCATGTGAGGAATTGGGCGTCCTCAGTCTGTACGTTTTGGTCGGTTTTTTCGAAGCTGGGGATGTCCCCGGTGAAGGTTTCGCCCAGATCGTGGATCAGACACATGCGGATCACTTTGTTCATGTCCGTGTCCTGAAATTCCGGCTCGCCGGATAAGAGCATGGCCATCAGGGCGATGCGCCAGCTGTGGTCCGCTACGCTTTCTTTGCGGTTTTCCTGCGTGTAGCAGTGGCGGGTTGTGGTTTTTAGGATTGCGGCTCTTGATAGGATGGTTAGAAAATCTTGGGGCGTCATGGCGGGGGTCCTCCTGGTTTTGTTTAGTTGCGGCTTTGTAATTCGGCAGCATATGGTTTCTGCTTTATTATACCTCCTGTAAACGTTCCAACACAAGCTGCATTGAATCAATAATGCTCTGATTCATAGACATTATGAAAACCGGATCTGTCTGACTACTATATTTTCCTGCTGATTCGTGATATAATTTGATGACAATATTTCATGTTTAGGAGGGGATTATGCAGACAATCATTATTGTGTTAGATCCTGGAGAACTTGTGAATCCGGACTTGGATTTGCGTTACTGTGTTCCGGATCGTATCGCAGAATTAACAAATAATGACATTCGGGACAACGGATATGACTACATCGATACTGTGGAAGATAAATCCGGTCCTTTAATGGGGATTTGGCTGGAAACAGAGAATGCCGGTGAGAATTGGCCTGCCGTTTTAAATATACTTCAAATGGAAAAATTTTTGGATAATGATCTGTCCAAATCGGCCAAAATCTATATCTCTGATCATGAAACGGAAGATATTGAAAAATGTGTCCTGGTTTACCCACAATAACAGCCTGTAAGGTCAGAATTAAGATAGCATGAAAAGAACCAGGTTATGTATCGCGCCTGGTTCTTTTCATGTTTGCTAAAGTGTACTGGAATTCTGGGGGAGAAATGTGGTTCCCGGCGTCTGCACAGCAGCCATCAATCCCCTAATTTTCCCAAAACATGTTCCACATTCAACCCATACTTCTCTTTCACCAACCCCGACGGCCCGGATTCCGTGAATACGTCCTCCACGCCCACCCGCAGCACCGGCGCGTGGCCAGGCATGTCGCAGACGGTCTCTGCAATCAGGCCGCCCAGTCCGCCGATCACCGAGTGGTTCTCAATGGTCACAATGCGCTTCACGGTTCCGGCGGTCTGCCGGATCAGATCGCGGTCCACCGGTTTAATAGAGAACAGATTGATCAGTTTTCCTTTTTTTCCTTTTTCGCGGCAGGCCGCAAAGCTCTTAAAGGCCAGCTCTGTGGCGGATCCCTCGTAGATCAGCGCGAAATCGTCGCCGTCGTCCTCCACGACCACCGCTTTCCCCATCTGCACCGTTTCTTTCGCCGGCAGATTGGGCACGGCATCCCGCACGCAGCGGATGTATACCGGGCCCTGGTGGGCGATGGCGATCTGCACCGCCGCCTTCAGCTCGTCCGGGTTGCTGGGCGCCAGGATTTTTAAGTTGGGCAGAACCCGCATGAGCGCCAGGTCTTCATTGGCGTGATGGGTGGCCCCGTCGTAGCCGCCATCCATACCCGGGTGGGTGGCAATCAGCTTTACGTTTAAATTGGCGTAGCAGATTTGACGCAGCTGGGTCCAGCAGGTTCCCGACACGAAGATCGCAAAATTTACATAAAATGGAATTCTTCCCTCGGTCGCGATGCCTGCGGCAATGGACATGGCGTTCTGCTCCGCGATGCCCGTCTCCACAAAGCGCTCCGGGAAAACCTCCTCGAACTGGTTGGTGGTGGTGGACTTGGCCAGATCGCTGTCAATGACGTAGATGTCCTTGTTCTCTTTTCCGGCTTCCACCAGAACGCCGCCCACCAGTTCCCTCAGGGTGATTGTGTCATAACTCATTGCAAATCTCCTCCTCCCTGGCGCTTAAATCTCTCATGGCAGTCTCATATTCCGCGTCCGTCAGGCCGCTGGAATGCCACTTGGGCACGTTTTCCATGAAGCTGACGCCCTTTCCCTTGACGGTGTTGGCCACAATGGCCACCGGACGGCCGCTCACCGTCCTGACCTCTTTAAGTGCGTTCACCACCTGCTCCATGTCGTTTCCGTCGATCACGATCACGTGGTAGTTAAATGCCGCCAGCTTGTCCGCCAGAGGTTCCAGGTTGATAACCTCATTGGTGGGATGGCCGGAGGAAAGCTTGTTGTAGTCGAATATGTATACCAGGTTGTCCAGCTTGTAATGGGCAGCCATCATCAGGGCCTCCCAAATCTGGCCTTCCTGGGTTTCCCCGTCCCCCGCGATGGCATATATCCGGTGGGGATCCTGCTCCCGCTTCTTGACCAAAGCCATACCCAGGGCGGTGGAAAAGCCCTGGCCCAGCAGGCCCGTGGTGGCGTCCACCTGGGGAATGTCACAGGTGTAGGGGTGCCCCTGAAGCCTGGAGTTGATCTGCCGGAACGTGGGGAAATCCTTCTCGTCGATGATCCCCTTCTGTGCCAGCTCCGCGTAGAGGGCGGGCGTGGCGTGCCCCTTGGACAGCACCACGCGGGTCCGTTTTTCCTCGTTAAAATCCACTTCCAGCTCGTAGATGGCCGTGAGCAGGTCGATCACGGAGAGGGCCCCGCCCACATGGCCCACGCCGGCCTGGTATACCATCTCCACAATCCGTTTGCGGTTGCGGTTCGCCGTCAGTTTCAGCTGCTTTATGTCCGTCATAATTTCATGTTCCTCCATTACCACTTGCCAAGGGCCTTTCCGATAAAGTTAAAGAAGATACCGATCAGGTTGAAGTCCGTTTCCGGGAAGCTGGTTCCGTTTAAGCCTACGCTCTGCATGATCGGGTAAATGATGGCCGGGCCTACGGAAATCAGCACGCCGGTCACAAAGGCGCCCAGCACGCAGCCCTTCCAGCCGCCTCTGGCATTTCCAAACACACCTGCGGTAGCGCCGATGAAGAAGAACGGGATCGCCACCGGAATCATAACCACCGTGTGGAGTGCGGCCATAATAAACATGCAGATCAAACCGGCCGCATAGGCGGAAATAAATCCTAAAACTGTAGCCGTGGGGGCGTAGGGGAACACAACCGGGCAATCCAGAGCCGGTTTTGCGCCAGGGATAAATTTCTCGGAAATACCCACGAACGCCGGAACGATCTCACCCAGGAACAGGCGCACGCCGGTGATGATCACGTAAAGACCGCCGGTAAAGGTCAGCGTCTGCATCAAGGGGAAAATCAGCCAATGGGTTCCGCCGGAGATCACCTCAACTGCTTCTCTGCCGGCCACCGCCGCCGCGATGTAATAGATCACGCCGATGGACAGGGAAACGGAAACGATGTAATCCTTAAACATGGACAGCCAGCCGGGCAGCTTGATCTTCTCCGTGCTGTCCTCCGGGTTGCCCACCTTGCTTCCCAGCCAGCCGGAAAACGCGTAGGCCAGGGTGCAGTAGTGACCGATGGCGATCTCGTCTGTGCCGGTGACCGCGTTCATGGATTTCTGGGCAATCGCCGGATACAGCGCCGCCGCAAAGCCGTGGATCACGGAACCGATCAGGATCGCCGCCACATCGGACAGCCCAAGGGCCTTCAGCAGAATCGCCAGCAGGGCGGACAGGAACAGGCTGTGCCCGCCGGTCAGGAAAATGTACTTGAACTTGGTGAGCTTTGCGATCACCAGGTTGCAGACAAAGCCGCCCACCATGATCAGTGCGATCACCATCGGGAACAGCGTCTGAGCCTGGGCTGTGATGGCCTCGGAAATCGGGGTCACGCCCTCCAGACCAAAGGCTGTCACAAACAGGGACTGGAATCCGTTTAACGCCCCCTGGGCCGCCGAGGAACCGATTCCAAAGATCAAAAAGCCCACGATGGTCTTGATGGTTCCCGCGATCACCTTCTCTGCGGGTTTTCTCTGAATCAGCAGGCCCACCATGGCCATAAGTCCGATCAGAAGCGACGCTTCACCTAAAATGTCATAAACCACAAATTGCAATACTGCCATTTTTTAATCCCCCTTTTTCTGAATGTTACTGGTTTCCTTTCGCCTTTTCCAACTCAAAATACTTGTTCAGCTCCCCTTCCAGGAAGTTCATGTCCATGATGTCCTTCACCCCGATCACGTAGGCCTTGGAATTTTTAAACTCCTCGATCAGGTCCTCCATGGTGATGATGATGTCCACGTTCTGCTGGCCTGCGAAGCCGCTGAACGCGTCGTGGGTCACATCCATCGGGTAGCCGTTCTTGTCGATCAGCTTGTCCACCTTGATCTTGAGCATCATGGAGCTGCCCATGCCTGTACGGCACATAATCAAACATTTCTTTGTTTCCATATCAAAATCCCTCCTATTGGTTATTGGTTTCATTTTCTTTGATATATGATACTATGCTGCCGGCATCCCTGGCCGCTCCCAGGGTTTCTATAAACTCCTTTCTTCCCAGAAATTCCGCCAAATCCTGGAGCGCTCCCAGATGGGAATTGGCGTCGATGGTCGCCAGCATGAACACATATTTCACCGGATCGTTGGCCTTACTGCCGAAATTCACCGGGGTTTTCAGACTGATAAAGGACATCGCCGTGCGATTTACCCCGATTTTATTGGTGGCGTGCGGGAGGGCCACCCCTTTGGTGATGACAATGTACGGGCCAACCTCATTTACATTGTCAATCACAGCCTGTATGTACTCCTCCGTGATATCCCCGTTTTCCACCAGGATTTTTCCGGATTCCCGCACCGCATCCTCCCAGGTACCGCACTCCACGCCCAGGCGGATGCTCGTCTCATTGATCAACTCACTCAGCATATATTTTCCCTCAACCCTATTCTTATTTTTATCTTGCAGCAACCTGCCGATCTCCCCCAGCAGGATTTCCTCATCCTCTTTGGCGGCATACCGCTCCAACAGCTCTCTGAGCCGTTTGGCCGTGGCGCTCTCCCCTTCCCGGACGGTCACGGAGCGCTCGATGTTAAATCCCATGTCCAACAGCTGCTTGCTGACCCGGACAATATCGTCCCGCTTCAGCAGGGGACTGACCTTCACAAAGGTCTTTCGGGTCTGCAACGGCACCGTGGTAATGATCAGGTCCACATCCTCTTTTTTGAGGAACTTTTCCAGCTGATGCCGGGCCACCGTCCCCCTGATATTCAGTTTGAAGTTCCGGTTAAGCCCGGTCACCACCAGCTCCGCGGTGCCGATCCCCGTGGCGCAGACCACCACCACGTTCACCAGCCGCTCGGCGTTCTGCTTTCTCCGGTTGATCGCCGCCGCAAAATGGAGCAGAATGTAGGCGATCTCGTCGTCCGTCGGCACGATGAGATTCAGCTCTCCCACCGCCGGGAACGTGTCCTTAATGGCCCCGTACAGTTCTGGATAATTGTGAATCAACTCGTCCTTCAGCGGGTTTTCCAGCAGCATCCCGTTTTTGGTCCGGTAGGTGCAGGCGCTGATGTGCTGAATCAGAAATTCGTACAGGCGGTCGTCGCTGGTCAGATCATAACCAATCCGTTTGCTCACGCCCGCGATCAGCTTGATACAGTAAAGCTCCAGCAGCACGTCCCCGCTCGCCTCCTGTTTGGTGATCGCGCTGGACTTGGCGCCCATGTGTACCGCCACGTAGGATATCTCCGCGTCCGGCAGGCGTATCCGGAAGTTTTCGTTCACACGCCGCACAATCTCCAGTGCCATCTGATACTGCAGGCTGTCCCGCTCAATCCGGTCTGCGGCCTTAGGCTCACCGTACTCCTCATCCAGACGGAAACGCTTGATGGACAGGGCGATGTGGATCACCAGCGCCTCGTAGGCGATATCGTCCAGATACGTGGAAAACGCCTCCTCCACGTCCGTGACAATGGCCTTGATCTTGTTCAGGCCATCCTCCTCGAACCACTGGGCGTAAATGGACCGGTCGCACTCTGTGCGGTCCCCCGTCAGAGCGGTGAAATCCCGGATCACCTTGGAGAGATATTTCCGCCTGCCCACCTCGTCCGCGTCGATGCAGAGTCCTTTCCCCCGCTGGCTGATCAGATTTATGCCATTTTTCCGGCAATACTCCTTGACCGCCACCATATCCGCGTTCACCGTGGTCCGGCTGACAAAATATTTGTCCGCAATGTCCTGGATGGTGCTGTAGCCGTTGGACCAACACAGGTCAAACACGATCAGCAGCATCCGCTCCTCGCCGGTCAGACGGTCCGTGTAAAAATCCTTCACCCCCACCTCGGCCAGACCGGCCAGCTGTCCCTTCACGTCCCCGTCCACCTGGGCCGTCTTGTTGGTCACGAAAATGCACTCCCGCCCCAATTCCCGCAGCAGGAACTCGTTCAGAATCCCGATGTCGTACCGCACTGTGCGCAGGTTGATGGAAAACATCTCCGCGACTTTGGTCATGTTGACATATCCGTCAACCGCCAACATTTTCAATTCGTATTTTTGTCTAATATTCATATGTTTTTACCTGGCTATATTATCTATAAATTTCAGTTGTTTATCAAGTTCAATAATTTTCACTGGTATCGCGAAACAAATTGCACTATATTACCCAAAACACGCAGGAGATGCGTTCTACAGGACACACCAAAATCCGCCGGGATGGACGGCGGCCGCTCCGGCGGTCTGTGGTTGTTTTTGCAATTATACTTTGTCCTTGGGCGCTGGATAACGATACGTGGATTCCCTGCCATACCTTACCACCAGCCGCAGGTTGATGATCGATCGTTGTGGTTCCATATTATACCACATCCGCCCGGCGGCTAAAACGCCGGCTCCCATCCGCCAAATTTCTGCCAGATTCCCGTCAAATTCCCGTCCGCAGCATATTGTCTGTTGAAAAAAAGTGTGCTATGATGAGTGGCGTGCGGACGCGGGAAGGCCGCAGATATTTACATAAAATCCCAGGAAAGAATGGTAGGGAACATGAATCAAAAACGGCTGGGTTACCTCTATCTGGTAATCACATTTATCATATGGGGCAGCATCTACGTGGTGGCAAAATACGCGCTGGCTGTGATCCCGCCCCTGACGGTCCTCTTAGGGCGCTACGCCCTTTCTGTGCTGATCCTTTACGTGATCCTGAAGAAAAAGGGTATGAAAAAGATCGAGCGCGCGGACCGGAAATACTTCGTCATCATCGGCGGCGTGGGATACTTTGTATCCATCGGGTTTCAGCTGATCGGAACCAACCTGCTGGACGCCTCCCTGGCCTCCCTGATCAACGCCTTAAATCCCGTGTTCATTCCGCTCATCGCGGCCCTTGTCCTGAAAGAGCGCGTATCGCTGCGCCGGATCGCGGGCATCGCCGTCTCCGTGGCGGGCGTCTACGCCATCCTCGGCGTCGGCGGCGGAGAACTCAGCCTGGCGGGCATCGCCGCCTCCATCTGCTCCGTCACCTTCTGGTCTGTCTCCTCAGTGATGGTGCGCAAGGTGGCGGGCAAATACGATCCCATCCAAATCGCCTTTGTGGGCATGGCCATTGCCCTCTGCTTCAATATCCCTGCCTCCATCTGGGAGCTGTGCACAACGCCCTGCCGTTTCACGCTTCCAGCCGTGCTGTCCCTCATCTACCTGGCGGTAATCTGCACGGCCCTGGCCCACACGCTGTGGAACAAGTCCCTCCAGCTCCTGAGCGCAGGCACCTGCTCCATGTTATACCCCCTGCAGCCGCTGACCTCTGCGGTCCTTGGCGTGCTCCTGCTTCACGAGCAGATCACCACCGGATTTGTGATCGGGGCCGTGGTCATTTCCGCAGGAATACTGATCGCGGTGAAGGAATGAAAATGGTATTGTCATCCGGTGTTTTCTGTGCTATATTGAAGAAACACCGGGCGCCGGGGAGCGTGCAAGCGCCTATCCGCCGGAACCATGACCAATCTGTATTCCACGTTTTACATTCAATTTGCCGCAAATGGCGGCAGTCGGTAATCACGTCCACATCGGACGAAAAATCAGTTAAGAGACAATCATTCTATTTCAATTCAAATAACGCGAGAGCCGGTTGCCTGGTGCAGGAATCGTTGTTATAATGTAGATAGGAGTTTGCGCGCAGCTTGCAGAACAAGGAGGCTGTGTGGAAAAAGAAAAACAGGAGATTCATCACGAAGATCTGGCGCTAAAGACGGCGGCCCAGTATTTTGGCGAGGAATTGATGCCGTTAATGGGAATCTCCGGAACCATTGCGCTGATCGCTCCTACGGAGTCGGTAAAGCTGGAAGCGCGTCAGATGTACCAGGACTTTAACTATGTGATGGCGGACAACGGATGGGTACATCTGGAGTTCGAGAGCGATTCCATCACCCTGGAGGACCTGCGGCGTTTTCGGGAATATGAGGCCGCAACCAGCCGCGCCCACAAAGTAGCGGTCACGACCTGCGTCATCTGCTCCTCCCGGGTGGAGCGGCTTAAAACAGAGCTGACAGAAGGAATCAACGTTTACCGGGTGCGCGCCATCCGAATGCAGGACCAGGATGCAGACCACGTATTTTCCCAGCTAAAAGAAAAGCAGGAACGCGGTGAGAAGCTGCGGAAAGCGGATTTGGTACCGCTGCTTCTCACACCGTTGATGTCCGGCCGGCTGATTGTTGAGGACCGGATTGTAAAAAGCCTGAAAATCCTTCAAAAAGAAGAATCCGCCGTAACAGAGCTGGAGATGGAAAAAATGCAGGCCGTTCTGTATACCTTTGCAGACAAATTTCTGAACGCCCGGGAACTGGAACGAGTAAAGGAGATGATTGCGATGACGAGACTTGGCAAGATGTTAGTTGAGGATGGGTTTAAACAGGGAGTGGAGCGTGGAATTGAACAGGGCATCGGACAGGGCATGGAACGCGGAATTGCTCTGACCAAACGGATTCTCCGCCTGTCGGCAAGCGGCTGCGCGCCGGAACAGATTGCCAGAGACTGTGGAATCGGTCTGAAAGAGGTAAACCATATCCTGAAAGAGGATGACGAGCTCTAAAATCCACAACTGCCGCCCGCGTAATCCCTCCAGATCACGCAGGCGGCAGTTCCTTTTCATTCTTCCAATTATTTACAAAACAATCCGGTAAAGCTTCAAGGCGTTCTCCCAGGTCACAGCCTCCACCTCTTCCCGGCTCACGCCCTTGATCCGGGCGATCTCCTCCGCCACATAAGGCAGATTCATGGACGAATTGCGTTTCCCACGGTTCGGCACCGGAGCCAGGTATGGACAATCCGTCTCCAGCACAATCTGAGACAGCGGCGCGTACTCCACCACTTCCTTCAGCTTCTTCGCATTGTTAAACGTCACAACCCCGCCGATCCCCAGATAAAATCCCATATTCAGGTATTCCCTGGCCATCTCCTTCGCATAAGAAAAACAATGGATCACGCCTCCATTTTCCCGGGCGCACTCCGCCTTCATCATATCCAGCGTATCCCTTGCCGCGTCCCGGCTGTGAATCACCACGGGAAGCTTCAGTTCGCCAGCCAGGGCCAGCTGCCGTGAAAACCACTTCTTCTGAACTTCATGCTCCGGCTCCTCCCAGTAATAATCCAGGCCGATCTCGCCGATAGCCACCACCTTCTCACCGGCCGCAGCCTCCCGCAGCCAGCCAATCCCATCCTCCGACAGCTCCCCGGTGTCGCTGGGGTGCACGCCAATGGCCGCGTACATCCACGGATACCGCGCCGCCAGCTCCAACGTCGCCCTGCTGCTGGACAAGCTGGCCCCAATGTTCGTCACAGCCCTGACCCCGGCCCCGCTCAGGCCCTCCAGCAGCGCCTGACGTTCTCCGTCAAAATCCTCGTCGTCGTAATGTGCGTGTGTATCAAAAATCATCGCTTAAACTCCTACTCTTCCCGTGATCCAGCCCGCAAACAGATGAAGCGCCAAAAGATGCACCGGATAAATCACATAAAACAAATATTTAAACTCCTGCGCCCCCCGTCTGCCGTTGTACAGCACAATCGGCACATAGGCCAGCGCGGAAACACAGTAATAATTCAAACTCTCAGCAGCGGACAGCGCCACACCGCACACCAGCTGCCCCACATCATTGTGGCGGAACCAATACAGGCCGGCGATCAAAAGCACTCCCAGCACGCTGTAATCCGACTTAATCACCCAAGCCAGCCCGCAGCCTCCCGCGATCACCACAATCTGCAAAAAAAGGTTGTCCAGGAGCTCCAGCCCCTCCATCACCACGATACCAATCAGCAGGGTAAACAGCACATTCTGATACCCCGGATAAAACCACGTATTATAAACAGCCAGATCAAACGGAATCTCAGACACCAGCGCCAGGACACCTATGCGCAGCGCATAAAACGCCCTGTTTCTGGAGTGCCGGAATCCCTCCACCAGCAGAAACGCAAAAATCGGAAACGCCAATCTTCCCGCATAGCGGCAGACCTTCCCCACCAACAGCCATCTCTGTCCCGAAGCCGTAGCAATAATCGCGCTGCAAGCCAGCGCATCCCTGCCATGCAAAATCCCGCACTGAATCACCACAGCCCCAATATGGTCTGCGAACATCGCAAGCATCCCGATCAACTTCAACTGATTCCCCGTCAGCCCATTAAACGCCCGTCTGGAATACCGTCTCCTTCTGACTCTCCCGTTCATCCTTCGTACCCCACATTATGTTATATGTGTTCCTCTATCATACTCCAAACCCAGAAAAATTGCAAGTTTTCTCCCACTTCCCCCACAAAATCCACCCCAAAAGTGGGACAAATCCCCATTTTTTAACAACTCCCCCTTCTCCCCCTCTCACTCCCGGAAGTCCCACAGCTTCCTCCCACTCCCAGATTCCCACAGCCTCCTCCCCCTCTCCCACTCCCGGAAGTCCCAGCGGCGGATCGGGGCGCAGCAAAAGGGCTTCGCGGGGCGATTGCTTTGCGGACCGCAGGGACTTACGTCCGGGGAGCGCAAAATCCTGGGAGAAATCGTGTTCTCCAAAACACGATTTCAGGCGACCTGAGCGGAGAAAGCTCTTCAGAGTTTCTCCGCGAATCGAGCCGGTGCCCAGGATTTTGCGTTTCCCGGGCGTTAGTCCCTGCGCTCCGCAAAGCAGTCCCGCGAAGCCCTTTTGCTGCGCCCCGATCCGCCGCGTCCCCTTCCGCCACACCCCCTTCCGCCCTCTTCCTCAAAAAAAGAGCCCGCGACAAAAATCCCCCATCGCGAGCCCTCATTCCATCCTATTCCAATTTTCTCACCAATTATCTCAAGAAATCCCCGCCCCAGCCGGCATATCCTTCTCCGGCCTCATCAGCGCCAAATTTCCCTCAGCGTCCTCCGCGCACAGCAGCATCCCCTCGGACACCATCCCGGCCAGCTTAGCGGGCTTCAGATTCGTCACAACCATGACTTTCTTACCCACCATCTCCTCCGGAGAATAGTACGCCTTAATTCCGCTCAGAATCTGTCTCACCTGGCTTCCCACCTTCACCTGGGAGCACAGCAGCTTTTTAGACTTCGGCACCGCCTCGCAGGCGATAATCTCGCCAATCTGGAACTGCAGCTTGGCGAAATCATCATAAGTGATCTCCGGCTTAGCCTCCAGATCAATCCCGTCGTCCGCCTTCTCCTCCGCCTCAGCTTCCGTCTGAACCGCCGGCGCATTTGCCGCGTTCATCTCCTCCACCTTAGCCATCACTTCCTTAATATCCATGCGCGCAAACAAAATCTCCGGCTTGTCCGTCACCTTTGTGCCGGACTCATACATCCCGAACACATCCATCTGCGCCAGCTCACGCTTGCCGGTATTCAACTGAGCCAGAATCTTCCCGGACGTCTCCGGCATAAACGGCTCTAACAGCGAAGCCCCGATGGCAATCGCCTCCGACAGGTTATAAAGCACCGTAGCCAGCCTGTCCTTCTTTGCCTCGTCCTTCGCCAGCGTCCACGGCGTCGTCTCGTCAATATACTTGTTGCTTCTGCGGAAAATATTGAAAATCTCGGTGATCGCGTCGGCCACGCGCAGCTGCTCCATCTTGGCCTCCACCTTCTTCACCGCTTCCAGAACCGTAGCCTTTAAATCCTCGTCCACGGCCTCCGCCGCGCCCTTATCCGCCACAATTCCGCCAAAATACTTGTTGCTCATGGAGATCGTCCGGTTCACCAGGTTGCCCAGAATGTTGGCCAAATCGGAATTCATCCGCTCCACCATCAGCTCCCAGGAAATCACACCGTCGTTGTCAAAAGGCATCTCATGAAGCACAAAATAACGCACCGCGTCCACGCCAAAGAAATCCACCAGCGTATCGGCATAGAGCACATTTCCCTTGGATTTGCTCATCTTGCCGTCACCCTGCAGCAGCCAGGGATGTCCGAACACCTGCTTAGGCAGTTCCACACCCAGAGCCATCAGGAAAATGGGCCAATAAATGGTATGGAAGCGGATAATGTCTTTGCCGATCAAATGCAGATCAGCAGGCCAATACTTCTTAAACTGCTCGGTACTATCGCCGTCGCAATCATACCCAATTCCGGTAATATAGTTGGTCAGCGCATCCAGCCACACATAGGTCACATGCTTGGGATCGAAGGTAACCGGAATTCCCCAGCTGAACGTGGTTCTGGACACACACAGGTCCTGAAGCCCGGGCAGCAGGAAATTGTTCATCATCTCATTTTTTCTGGAGACGGGCTGGATGAACTCGGAATGGGCGTTGATGTGCTCAATCAGCCTGGGCGCATACTTGCTCATGCGGAAGAAATAGGCCTCCTCCTTGGCCGGCTTCACCTCGCGGCCGCAGTCCGGGCACTTGCCGTCCACCAGCTGGGACTCGGTGAAAAAGGACTCGCAGGGCGTGCAGTACATGCCCTCATAATACCCCTTATAAATATCTCCCTGGTCATACAGGCGCTTGAAAATCTTCTGCACCTGAGCCTCGTGGTCCGCGTCCGTGGTGCGGATAAACTTGTCGTAGGAGGTGTTCATCAGATCCCAGATCCGTTTGATCTCCTCAGCGGCCTTGTCCACAAACTCCTTAGGAGACACGCCCGCCGCCTGGGCCTTCTCTTCGATCTTTTGGCCGTGCTCATCCGTTCCGGTCTGGAAAAACACGTCGCAGCCCTGGGCCCTCTTATAGCGGGCAATACTGTCGGCCAGCACGATCTCGTAGGTATTGCCGATATGGGGCTTGCCGGAGGCATATGCGATGGCCGTGGTGATATAATATGGCTTTTTACAATTCTGACACATGGTTTCATTCCCTCATTTCCCGGGCAAACGCCTCCATTCCCATCCTGTCCCATCTGTAAAAGACCGTTCGGAAACATCGGCGTGCCCTGACTTCAATAGATTTAAGTATAAGCTTTCCACGGTTGTTCGTCAAGACATGGCCCGCGAATTCAGCCACTTTTTCCCTTAAAACAAAGCTTTCCGGCAAAATCCCACCGCCTGCCCACGGCTAAAAGTCCGGCAAAATTTGAACGGGGTACTTGAAAAATTCAAGCACCCCGTGTATAATTTATTTAGGAGTAATCAAAGGACAGTTGCGGTCCGATGATTACACTTCGGATACCTGTGCAATTTATAGTTGCGAGCTATCCTCTATTGCAGTAGAGGATAGTTCATTTTCTGTTCTGATGATTGTCTATGTAAGTCAGCGCCGCAAAAATCACGAGCACCAATGTCATTACTTCAAGTGTATTCACACCATAGTTCCTTCTTCGATTTATTTCCGAAGGCCATCATCAGTCTATCCTCTGTACTCCGTTCGATTATACCCCCTCGCCTTAGCATAGCGAGGCACAAAATACAACATAACATAAATTATGATAGATAAAAATCTCAAAGGGGTACTTGAAAAATTCAAGCACCCCATGTATAATTTACTTAGAAGTAATCAAAGGACAGTTGGAGTCCAATGAGGACACTTCGGATAAGGCGTAATTTTCAGTTACGAGCTATCCTCTATGCCAGTAGAGGATAGCTCATTTTCGATTTTGATGATTGTCTATGTAAGTCAGCGCCGCGAAAATCACGAGCACCAATGTCAACACTTCAAGTGTACTCACATCATACTTCCTCCTTCGTTTTATTTCCGAAGGCCATCATCAGTCTATCCTCTGTACTCTGTTCAATTATACCCCTTCATTTTAGCATAACGGATAACCGAATACAACATAATCAACTTTATGTTTTATCCATTTTCCTCCACCCCAAACGAATACAGACCCCGGATATCCATCCGGGGCCCATACTCACATCTATATTGCAAAATACTAAGAGGAAGCCAGTTGAGGCGCGCGTTTCGCCTGCCATTTGCGGAAGCCGTACAGCGCGGCGAACAGCACAAATCCGATCAGAGAATTCACCATATACGGCGTAATGGCTAACACGATCACAGCCAGATAAGCCAACCGCTCCAACACGGTAATCCGGCTCTCCACATATCCCTGCAGCATAATCGCCAGGGAATAGCAGACCACCATACCGGAGATCCAGGTCAGAAGCGTCTGCAGATTCCACCCGAAGGTGATATAATCCGGGTTCAGCGCGAAGGCGAAGGGAAGGATAAATCCCGTGATTCCCAGCTTCACCGCCTGCAGCCCCACCTTCATGGGATTTTCCTCCGCAATACCGGCCGCCGCGTAGGAGGCAACCGCCACCGGCGGCGTGATCGCCGAGATGGACGCAAAATACAGCAGGAACAGGTGCGCCGCCAGAATCGGCAGCCCAAGCCCCGTCAGAGCGGGCGCAATGGCGGTGGCGCAGACAATGTAGGCCGCCGTGGTGGGCAGGCCCATGCCCAGGATCGCGCACACCAGCATGGCCAGAATCAGGCTGGGGATCAGGGAATTGCTGCCCAGCTGCACAATAAAGTTGGAGAATTTAAGACCCAGGCCGGTCAGGGAGAACACCGCCACCACAATTCCCGCAGTGGAACAGGCAGCCACAACGGAACAGAGAGATTTTCCAGCCGCCACAGCGCCGTCCACCACCCCTTTTACGGTCATCCGGTCTTTGGAATCCAAAACTCCCGTAACCAGAATCGCAGCAGTGGCAAAAATAGCCGCCTTCATAGGCGTGGTCTTCATCCCCAACATCATAAACAGCAGCACGCCGACCGGGATAAACAGCTTCATTCCTCTGGCCAGAGACTCCTTCAGATTGGGAACCTCGTCCTCGCTCAGCCCCGCCAGGTTGTGTTTCACCGCTTCCAGATCCACCATTTTAACCAGGCAGATATAATACATCAGCGCGGGCAGAATCGCCGCAATACAGACCTCCGCGTAGGGAACTCCCGCCACGTCCGACAGCACGAAGGCCGCCGCTCCCATAATGGGAGGCATGATCTGGCCGCCGGTGGACGCAACCGCCTCCACCGCCCCGGCGAACTTCTTTGGATAACCGTTGCGCTTCATCAGAGGAATGGTAAACGCGCCGGTGCTCACCACGTTGGCCACGCAGCTACCGGAAATAGTCCCGAAGAACGCGCTGGCGATTACCGCCATTTTCGCCGGGCCGCCCCGTTTTCTTCCGGCCGCCGCGATGGCGATATTCTGGAAAATAATATCCGCGCCGGATACCGACAGGAAGGCTGCAAACAACAGGAACAGGTAAACATTGGTGGCCGAAGTTCCGATGGGCGTGCCATAGACGCCGCGGTCGCTGAAGATCGACAGCACCACCCGCTGCATGCTGTAGCCCCGGTGCCCGAACAGCCCCGGAATCTTATCGCCCGTCAACGCGTAAATAATGGCCACGATGGCGATAATGGGCAGCACGTTTCCCAGCATTCTCCGCCCCGCCTCCAGCACCAGCAGGGTGATGATGATTCCAAATACATACAGCTCCTTTGTCATCATGTTGTTCTGCATGGTGGTGGTATAGGTCTCAAAGTTGAAAATCACGTAAAAACTCACGACTGCGGTCAGAGCGATCAGAACCCAGTCCACCACCCTGCACAGAGTCCGCATCCCGGGCGACAGCTCCTTGCTGCCGCCCAGAGGTTTATAAAGAAAAATCAGCACTAGTCCGATCAGAAGATGCCATGCATAAAACAGGATGCTGGGCATTGTAAACGTGGTATAGTTCCCCACATGGATGATCACGGCAAAGAGTGACACCAGCATGCAGACCACTGTAACCACCTTCTGGTATGTAAATTTCTTATCCATCAAGTCCTCCTTTAGCGTCGGAAACGAGAATTATTTTTGGTACTCAGGCGGAATCAGCTCGTCCGGCACATTCACTCCGACTTCCTGCAGATAGCGCACCGTGCCTGCATGGAGCGGCACATTGTAGTTTAAAATGTTCTCCGCCGTGCAGTATTCCAGGCTCTTGTGGATTTCCATCAGCTGGGGATTGTTCTCCAGCAGCGTCTTGGTCATCAGATAAATGTAATCCTCCGGCACCTCGCTGCTACACACCAGCATATTCCACTCGGTTACAGTGGGAACATCCTCCGTAGCGCCCTTGTAAGAGCCGGCCGGCATGGTAGCCGCCGTATAGAAGGGATACATATCGGTCAACTGCTTCTGCTCCTCCGGTGTCAGGCCGATAAAGGTCAGCTCCTGGGTAGCCTCCAATTCGGAGATCGCCGCAAAGGGCGGGAAGGAGAACAACACCGCCGCATCCACCTGTCCATCTGCCACAGCAGAGGCGGTAGCCCCGTGTCCGTCGTTGTAGATAGAAGCCGGTTTTACGCCCATCTTGTCAAATGCAGTACGCAACACGCTGTCCATAGCGGCACCTTTGGAACCAAGGCCTACGATTTTGCCGTTAAAATCGCTGATATTTTTAATTCCCGATGAAGAGAGCGCATACATCGTCATATAGGACGGATACAGGGCCACCATCCCCCTCACCTTGTCCATGGGGCCTCCGGTCCACTCCGCAGTTCCCTCCTTCGCTTCGGCCAGGGATGAGGTCATAGCGATTCCCACCTCCATTTCGCCGTTCTGGATCATGGTCAGGTTGGCGGTGGAACCGCCGGTCTCCTCCGAAGTAATCACAAAATAATCCGGCAGGGAATTGTTCAGAATCGTTGCGATTCCCCCGCCCACCAGGTAAAAGTTACCGCCGGAAGAGCTGGTTCCCAGAGAATACCGCAGGGGCGAGGACGGCTTTTCAATGCCTTCACCCACAGCCTGATCCCCCTGGTCCGCAGCCGCAGCGCTCTCCTCTTTTGCCGCCGTATCCCCTCCGCCTGCCGTCGCGGCCGTCCCGGAAGATCCACCGCACGCGGTCATGGAAAATGCCATTGCACCTGCAAGTATCAATGCCAACCAATTTTTCTTCATTTCAAAATTCCTCCTCTTAGTCGTTTACTGCAGCGGGCCTTGCCCGCCCTGATCGCTTCTACCCCAGCGGGGTCATGAAAATGCGCAGTGAGCGGAACGCGTTTCCGGCCGCCAGGCCGCCGCCCCGAACCGAGCCGTCCCGATGCGCACAGCTGATATGGATATGTACAAACAGCGGGCACTCCGTGTCCTTGTAGACGCTTTGCAGCGCCGGGTCCATTTTCTCCCGCTTCATCACCTCGCCGGTGAGGGACAGCACCTCCGCCGCTCCCTCGGCCGGCTGGGAGGCGGTCACAAGGGGCAGCTGATCCCGTACCGGCGTGGTGTAGGACATGCCGATCACCGAGCCGACCGCTCCGGTAATGTACACGCTCTCCCAGCCCTGTCCCAGCACGTAATCCGTGACAACCGCCTTGATATCCTCCCCGGCCTTCACCGTAACCTCGTAAATCTGCCCCATCATTTCACCTGCTTTTCCACTTTCTTCACAGCCTGGCTGGCTGCGATCAAAATCGGATCATAAACCGGAGCCACCGGCGGCGCGTAGACCAGATCCAGTTCATTTACTGCCTCCACGGTCATGCCGCAGGTAATGGCGGTTGCCAGCACATTGATGCGCCCGGCGATGCTCTCGCTGCCGATGCCCTGCGCGCCCAAAAGACGCCCCGTTTTCCGGTCAAAGATCAGGCAAATCTGATTGTCCCGGCCACCCGGATAGTAGGAGGCCCGGTCCATTTTGGTGATTATGGTGGAAACCGCCTGATACCCGGCGGCCTGTGCCTGTTCCAGGGAAAGGCCAGTGGACGCGATGTACTGCTCAAACACCTTGGTCACCGTGGAGCCGAGCACACCTTTGAAGGTGTCATGGCCGCCCGCCACGTTGCCGCCCGCGATGCGCCCTTGCTTGTTGGCCGTGGTGCCGAGAGGCACATAGACCGGTTCCCCGGTGATCAGCTGCTTCATCTGCACGCAGTCCCCGCAGGCCCAGATGTCCGGGTCGCTGGTGCGCATCTCGTCGTCCACCACAATCGCTCCCTTCAGACCCAGGGTAAGCCCCGCCTGTCCGGCCAAACCGGAAGCGGGCTTCACTCCGGCGGACACCAGCACGAAATCCGTTTCCAGCGTTTCGCCCTGCGGCGTGCGCACCCAGCGCGCCCTGCCGTCCTGAGTGAGAATCTCCGCCACCCCGGTTCCCGTGTGGACCTTCACCCCGTGGCGTTCCAGATTTTCCAGCACGCTCTGGGAAAACACCAGATCCAGAAAGGGCAGCAGTCTGGGAAGCTGCTCAAAAATCGTAACACTGACCCCAGACAGTGTCAACTCTTCGGCCAGCTCCAGGCCGATGAAACCGCCGCCGATGATAACGGCGCTTTTGGCCTCCCGCTGCACCGTAGCCTTCAGGCGGATTCCGTCCTCCACCGTTCTCAGGTAATAGACTCCCTCAGAGTGGATTCCCGGAATCGGCGGGGCCGCCGGAACCGCGCCGGTGGCGATCACCAGTTTATCGTAGGGGTGTATGCGTTCCTCCCCAGTATCCAGATTCTTTACCGCCACGGTTTTCTCCCCGCGGTTGATGGAAGTCACCTCATGGTGAATCCAGGTGGGGATTCCCCGTTTATTCCGCATCGTTTCCGCGTTCACCGCCACCAGATCATCCGGCTCCGCAATCATCCCACCCACAAAATAGGGCAGGCCGCAGGCCCCGTAGCTGATATAGCCGGATTTCTCAAACACCTGGATCTCCAGCTCCGGCTTCACGCGTTTCGCCTTGGAGGCGGCGCTCAGACCGGCCGCCGTACCTCCGATTACAATTAACTTTTCCGCCATGAAATGACCTCCTGCCACCGATTCTTATGACTTCACGCCGTATTTGTCGATCACGCCCATCTCGCCCATGAGCTTCTCCAGATCCGCCAGCTTCTGACCGCCGAAATCCTGGTAGGGCTTTCTCAAATGTCCGCCCGGCAGGCCTAAAACGTTCAGCGCCGCCTTGATCACCACGGGATTCGAGAAGGTGTACAGGGCCTGTAACAGCGGGAACCACTTGAAATAGCCCTCGCGGCACTCCTCAATGATCTTCATGTCCGTCCAGGGACGGGAGTACATAGCCGCCTCCTCGGGGATAATGTTTCCGCCGATATTGGCCGTGCCGGTTCCGCCCACCGCCAGCGTGGGAAGCACGATGGAATATTTGGGGAAATCGCAGCACATGATCTTCACCTTACCCTGGCACAGCCTCTGCACCTGTACCAGCTGCTCCACGCTGGGGAGCGCTTCCTTGTCCACCACGAAATTGCTGTGGGCGTCGGACAGCTTCTTGATGGTCTCGGGCATCACCTGAACCCCGAGGCGGGAGGGATTGTTGTAGATACCGCAGGGAATGTCCACCGCGCTCATGCAGGTGTCCAGATGGATGTGGGCCGCAGTCTGGTTGATCAGCACGTAGGGCGGAACCGTGAACACGACGCCGTCCGCGCCCTGCTTCTCACAATACTGTGCAAAAGCCACGCTGACGTCCGTGGTGAAGGACGCGGCGCTGAAGAACACCGGAATTTTGCCCTTTGTCATCTGAATCACTTCTTTGACGATGGCTTCCTTCTCCTCCTGGGTCAGCAGCGTCACCTCGCCTGCGGAGCCAAGGATAAACAGCTGGGACGTGCCATATTTGATCTGACGGTTGATCAGGGTCTCAAAACCCTTGAAATCGATTTTGTTGTCCTCTGTGAACGGTGTGGGCATTGCCACCCAGGAGCCTTGTAAATTCATCATAATAACATTACCTTCCTTCTCATTTTATGTTGTCCATTTTGTATGGACTTTCCGTTTGATGACCCTATTTTTGCACAGATATCACAAGTTTTCTACTCGATAGCTTACAATGATAAAATGGATTCATTGCATACTATGTTACTTAAATTCAAAGACGATTCTCTGTTTTTAATTACAAAAAGCTTTTTTATGGCTTAAGTCCATTAAATTGTCATATATTTTATTAAGTTCTATGGTTTTAACAAATAATATTCATTGAAATTGCGCAATTTATTGGCGTTAAAAAAGTGCAAAAATCGCAGTAGGATGCGCCGCACGCCCATTGTATTGAACAAAGTGCCTTCGGCACTCTCAACTCCCCTGCCCCTCACTCATGAGGGGTTTTAGGGGATTTCCTTTTTTGCTGCTTTATTGTAAAATGTTCTTATGCATAAGAACATCCTCCAAACTATTTTTTCTGACCACTTTGAATATATCCAATATGTTATTCGACCTGATAAAAATGTTTTGGATAACATCAACCGGATGATCCTCTGCCATGATCCTTCTTATGGCGGAGCTTTCTTTGGCTGTCCTCATTGTGGTAACCTTAAATTTGTTCCCTTTTCCTGTAAAAGCCGGTTCTGTCCCTCATGCGGCAACGTCTATAACCAGAAACGTGCTTTTCGTATGTCTTGTAAACTCGTTTCCTGTATCCACAGACACTGTGTCTTTACCATTCCTGAGGAACTGCGCATCTTCTTTCTTAAGGACCACTCACTCCTTAACTGCCTGTTCCATTCTGTCAGGGATGTCGTCCTACGCATGTTCTTCAAGATGAATAAGTCCGAACTCTTTACTCCTGGTTTTATCTGCGTCCTTCATACCTTCGGTAGAGATTTAAAGTGGAATCCTCACATCCATGCCCTGATTTCGGAAGGCGGTGCTGGCAACATTACTCCCTGGCGACCCAATCCCCATTTTGATTATGATTTCCTGCGCCTGGCTTTTCGGAAAGTCCTTTTGGATCAGCTCTCTCTTAAACTGGGGCCGCCTTTTAAGAAGCTTAAAAATCAAATCTACAAAGACCATCCCGAAGGCTTTTATGTGAGAGCCAAACCTAATTTGTGTTCTCCTGATATCACCATTAAATACATCAGCAGATACCTTGGACGGCCTGTCATTGCCACTTCCAGGATGGATGCCTATGACGGGGATTCTGTGACGTTCCATTATCAGCGACATGAGGACCATAAAACGATCACAGAATGCATCCCCGCCATTGACTTTATCAAACGCCTGATCCTGCATATCCCTGACAAGCATTTTAAAATGGTCCGCTACTACGGCATTTATGCAAAGCACCACAAACAGGAAAAAAATCTCCGGAAATGTTTATCCAAGCAGAAGCAGCATTATCTTTCTAAGCTCCTAGATTGGCGGAATTTGATTCTTCTGACCTTTGGCTATGATCCGCTCAGATGCCCGGAGTGTGGCACTTCTATGTTGGTTTTAGAAGTTTACCACAAAAAAACTGCACTATTTGAACGCTATCGAAAGGTTATGGGATATGGATAGTTCCATATGCCCTATTCTTTCTCTACCGTCAGATAGTGCAGCCTAAACCAAAAACAAAAAATACATAGACAACGTCATGGCGAAGTCACACCTTCGCTCTTTTGCTATGCCTTTTTTATTTCCAATCTATTATACACCATCTTCGCTGATTTGAGAAGTTTCCTATAAAGTAAAAAAGAACCCATGCCACCCGGGCACAGGTTCTCTGACAGTATTTTATTTTTTAATTTCCACGAAACATCAAATCAACTATTTTCCATAAATTTCCGGTACTCTTCCTGGTTCACCTGGACATTCCGGTTCAGCATCCGGATAAATCCCTCGTCGCACAGCTCGTTGATCAGTTTGCTGATCGTAACCCGCGCGCCGCCGATAATCGTGCTCAGCTCATACTGGGTATAATGTACCTTCAGTTTGTACCAGCCGCCGTCGATGAGCCGGTCCGTATCCGCTGTGGAGCAGAACAGCCGTTTCAGGCGGTCCTTACAGGAGTTGAAGGTCAGGTTCTCAATCTCGTGGCGCAGAATCAGCATCTTTTTCAGAATATTTTCCATAATGGCGTCCCGGAACATCTTGTTGGTATCCACCAGGCGCTCGTAGGTATACAGCGGAATAATATAAATCTGCGTTTTCACCTCCGCCTTGGAAAACAGGCCGGTTGGCTCCTGCAGGGACACGGGCGTCTCCCCATAGAACCAGCCCGCAGACAAGGTATAAAGGATCTTCTCCGTGCCGTCGCCCGCCATCATGTAATGCCTGGTGCGCCCCTCCGCGATATAATACACCCCCTGCGGCTCCATGCCCGGCTCCAGGAAAACGCGCTTGGCCGGATAGGTAACGCATGTGGAATTTTCGCGGATCAGCTCCTCCAATGCCTCGTTTCTCTTATTCGGTATCGTAAAACTGGATTTATCCAACTGCATTCCCCTCACCCATCCTTCTCAAAATTGTCGGCGCCGCATTCTCTATCATAGCACAAACCCACTTTTCCTACAAGGGAACTTCCGTAAGAGAAACGCAAAAAGGGGCGGGGGTTACTCCCCGCCCGCCATCTTCCCGAACTCTCTCTCAAACCGCATACACGCGCTTTTCAGTCCGTCCGGCTGTTTAAAAATATTGTGCACCGTTCCCACAATCATGTCCACGCCGATCTCTCTGCAGCGGAGACAGCGCTCGTGGTCGATCCCGCCGTCCACGGAGATCAGGAACTTGCAGCCGTACTGCCTGCGCAGGTCGGCTATCTCCTGCAGCCGCTCCATGCTTCCCTCCAGCAAGGGCTGGCCCGCAAAGCCCGGCTCTACCGCCATGAGCATCACCATGTCCACATACTCCGCGTAGGGCGCTATGTGATCGATACGCTGGGAGGGGTTGATCACGATCCCCGCCTTCATACCGACCTTGTGGATCTCATTGATGGTCCTGCGGACAAAATTGGTGCTGTCCGTGTGGAACACCATATAATCCGCCCCGGCCTCCTTCAGCCGTTCAATATAAGCGCAGGGATCCGTGACCATCACATGAACGTCCATCGCCACCTGGGGATAGGCGTCCTTCAGCTCCCGGATCAGTTTGATGGGCATACACAGATTCGGCACATAATGCCCATCCATCAGATCAATGTGGAAATACCGGACGCCGCCGGCTACCATAGCGTCCAAATCCTCCTTCATGCGCAAAAAAGGCACATTAATAATTGATGCAGTATTGATCATCCCATTCTCCTTTATGGCCGTCCCTATTCCAGGCGGTCCCCATAGATTTTCTGAGTGCGCAGGTTCATAAAGTCCCGATCCCCTTCCTTGACGGAGACCATGCAATACACGTATCGGATACCGCCGCAGGGGCAGCCGCAGTTGGGATGATAACCCTCCGGAATAGCGATCAGGTGGCCTTCCCGCACCACATGGGCCTCCGCCTGGTCCAGGTCGTTGTATACACACTGAAGACCGAAGCTCTCACCCATATTAAAATACACGTAAACCTCCTCGCGCTCCGCTCCGTGCTCATGGGGCGGCCATGCGGTCCATCCACCGTCCCGGCCGAAGCAGATACCGGTCAGGAAACGGCCCGAGCCGAATTTCTCGTCGATAAAATTCCAGACATCCCGCAGGGTTCCGTTTTCTGCCTTCCCATATACCTTGTGCCGGCTGTCCCCGTTCACCTCCGAGAAAGAAATGTGTTTAAACTGGTACTGACGGCTGCACGGAGCCCCGAAGCGCATGAACACGGCCCCGTTCCCGGACAAAATGATATCCGATCGGACCGGCACATAGAGCATATCGCAGAGCACCGCCTCCCCGCTCTCGCCTCCACACTGGTAAAATGCCTTCCCCGCGATGCATACCAGGCACAATTCCTCGTCTCCACTCTTAAGCAGCTCCGTCCCGGTGATCTCCACCCGCTCCGCAGAGCAGTACACCAGACCCAGGCTTTCCGGGGAATGGTATCCCCTGGTTTCCTCCGGCTTTAAATGCACGGCCATGTCACATACCCCCTTCGATTTCCTGCAGCACGGCGTAACCCTTCTCATTGTTCAGCCTGCGCTGCTCGGCAAATCCCTCGCACCACTTTCCTGCCAGGAACTTCTCCGCCATCTCGCACCCCATATCCCAGCTGACAACCCGGCCTCCCATGGCCAGTACATTGGCATTGTTGATCAGGGAAATCTTCTCCGCAGTGAATACGCTCTCGCAGGCGACGCAGTACACGCCCCTGAATTTGTTGCAGACCATGCTGATGCCCGCTCCGGTACCGCAGATGGCGATTCCACGCTGGCACTCCCCGCTCTGGATCAGCTTCGCCAGATTCGCAGCCGCCTCAAAATACAGCACGTTGTCCTCTGCCGTCTGCTGTCCCACGTCCACCACCTCGTATCCAAGGCCGGTCAAATGTTTCTTCACCGCTTCCTTCAGCAGAAATGACGATGATTCACATGCAATTCCAACTTTCATGAAAATTCCTTTTCCTTTCCCTCTGAACCTAAACGTCCAGCGATGTTATCTCCAGTTTCTGTACAAAGGCGGCCAGGATCAGCGGCCGGTCCTCCGGGCCGGTGCCCTGCTTGCGGCACACCACATCGATCTTCACCTTGTTTTCCTCAGGAATCAACTCCACAACCTCGCCACGGACCGTCACCGTATCGTTTAACAGCACCGCGGATTTGAACTTGATCTCCTGGGAGTAGGTGACGGAGCCGTCTCCACACAGCCGGTTTAACACCGGACAGATCAGACCCGCGGTCAGCATGCCGTGGGCGATTCTGGATTTGTACATCATGGTCTTACCGAACTCCGCGCTGACGTGCTGAGGGGCGTAGTCGCCGGACAGCTGCGCGAACATCATGATGTCTGCCTCCGTCACCGTCTTGGAAAAGTAGGCCACATCGCCCACCTTGATATCCTCCATCTTCTTTAATACGATTCCTTCCAGACTCATGCCTTCACCTGCTCTCCTTCCACCAAATCAAGGGCCTCCAGGGAACTGCCGCGAAGCACCAGCTCCTCCTTCACGTTATAGCACTCGAACTCCACCACAACCCGGTTGTACTCCCGGTCCAGAGACGCAATCTCCGCCCGGATCGTCACCGTCTCACCCGCAAACACCGGAGCGATCACCTCAAACTCCCGCTTTACGCAAATGGAGCTTGGGGAGAGCAGGCGGTAGATCGCGCCTCCTGCCATAGTGCCCAACAGCATGGGATGGGCGATCCGGCTGCCGAAACGCGTCTGAGCCGCATACTGCTCATTCAGATGGACCGGCGCAAAATCCGCGGAAATCCCCGCGTACAGCACAATGTCCGTCTCGCTGACTGTCTTTGTGAACAGCGAAAAATCTCCAATTTTCAGGGTGTCCACCGTTTTTTGTTCAAACTGCATCATAGCCACTTTTTCGTCCCCCCTCCTAATGCACCCGCATCAATTCCACAACAGAACCATCCATCACCATCTCTCCGTCCTGATTGTAACAGGTGGTACGCACGATCACGATTTTCTTTTCCATTATCTTCTGCGTCACCTCTCCCACCGCCGTAATGGTATCTCCGATTTTCACAGGCTTTAAGAATGTGGACTCCTGTGCGATGGTCACCGCGCCCGGGGAGGCGATCTGAGTGGAAACAGGCCATGTGTAGGTGGCCAACAGCATGGTCTGGACCATGCGGCTTAAATACGGCGTCTTCTCCGCAAATTCCTGGTTCATGCTGAGCGGCTCAAAGGCGCCCGTGATTCCTGCGAACAGGGCCACATCCCCCTCCGTCACCGTTTTTGAAAAATACGCCTTCTGTCCCATGGGAATGGACTCCACCGTTTTTTCCACCTCTTTCAGCTGCAGCTGCTTCATGTTCTACCCTCCTGCTTATGCTTTAAAATATCTTGCCGGCATGATTTTGATCTCCTCGTCCATCACCGGCACAAACTCCATCTGATCCAGTATATCCCGCTTTAAGTCCATACCTGGAGCGATCTCGGTCAATTTCACGCCCTCCGGCGTCAGCTCGAACACCGCCCGCTCCGTCACAAACACCACCTTCTGGCCGTTCTCCCTGGCATAAGCGCCGCTGAAGCTGATCTGTTCCACCTGGCTCACCAGTTTTTTGTTCCTGCCCTCGGTCATAATGCGGATCGTTCCCTCCTCCACCTGGGCGCGAAATCCCCCCGCGGTAAAGGTTCCCACGAATACCACCTTCTTAGCGCCCTGGGAAATGTTGATAAATCCGCCAACTCCATTGATCCGGCCACCGAATTTGCTCACGTTGACGTTTCCGTGGCGGTCAAACTGCGCGAAGGAAAGCACCGTCACATCCAGGCCGCCGCCGTCGTACCAGTCGAACTGGTAGGGCTGATCCAAGATCGCCATTGGATTGCGCACCAGGCCGAAGTTGCTTCCGCCCTGGGGAATCCCCCCGATGATGCCCTGCTCCACAGATAAAACCGGCGGCAAGCCCCGCTCCTCCTTCACCACGGCCGCCACACCGTCCGGCATGCCGAATCCCAGGTTGCAGACGTCGTTCTCCCCAAGCTCCTCGGCCGCGCGCCTGGCGATGACCTTGCGCTCCGTCAAGGGCATCCGACTGTCCTCATCCTCGGTCACCACCCGGTATTCCCCGGACAGGGACGGATCATAGTCTGTAAGAAGGGACTGGCGCTGCTCCGGGTCCACCACCACAGCGTCCACCAGCACCCCAGGTACCTTCACCTGAAGCGGCTTTATGGTCCCCCGGGCCACTACCCGCTTCACCTGGGCGATCACGATTCCACCGGAATTTTTGGCTGCCTGGGCCGCTGACAGGGCTTCCGGCACAATCCCCTCCTGCTCATAGCTGATATTTCCATCCTCGTCGGCGGTGGATCCGCGGATCACCGCCACATCGATGGGAAATGCCTTGTAGAGAAGATATTCCCTCCCCCCGATCTCCAGCACCTGAGCCAGCTGTTCCGTAGAGCGGCGGTTCATACAGCCGCCCTCCACTCTGGGATCCACAAAAGTCCCAAGCCCGATGCGGCTGATCAGCCCAGGCCGTCCCCCCGCGATATCCCGGGTCATCTGGGACATCACGCCCTGGGGCAGCACATATGCCTCGATCTCCTCCTTTGCGGCCAGCTCCTGCATGCGCACCGACCAGGTCCAGTGGCTTCCCACCACCTTTTTCACCATCCCGGCATGGGCAAAATGGTCGGCCCCGCCGCCCTGCTTGTCGCCCATTCCCGCGCTGTGGCATAGAGTCATATTCCTGGGATGGCCTGTTTCCAGAAAACACTGTTCCAGCTCTCCCAGAAAATGGCAGGGATCGTTGATTCCCCCTCCGCCTCCGGCCAGCCAAACGCAGGAACCGTCCCGCACCAGCCCGGCCGCTTCCCGAGCGCTCATTCGTTTTTTCATACCGTTACCTTCGCCTCCGATCATCAGAGCCGGCGGATATGGAATCCCCCGTCCACGTCGATGTAATTGCCCGTGCTGTACAGAAACTTCTCCCCCGCAAACACGGATACCGCGTCCGCCACGTCCTCCGGCCTGCCCCATCTGGCAATGGGAAATACCCCTTCCTCAATCAGATGATTATACTTGTCCTCCACCGTGCTGGTCATATCTGTCGCAATCACACCCGGGCGCACCTCAAACACCAGAATTCCCTCCGGGGCCAGTCTGGCCGCAAACAGCTTTGTCACCATGGAGATTCCCGCCTTGGAAATACAGTATTCCCCACGGTTTAAGGACACCACCTCGCAGGAGCAGGACGACACGTTGACGATTGTCCCACGCTTTGCGCCGGTCTGTTCCTGGGCCATCATCTGCCGGGCCACCGCCTGGGTCATAAACATGGTCCCCTTGGCATTGATCTCCATCACCCGGTCATAGCTCTCCTCGGACATCTCCAGCAGATCCGCCCGCACATTGGGCGCAACCCCTGCATTGTTTACCAGCACGTCGATTCTGCCAAACGCCTCCACCACCTGGGCGACAATGCGTTTCCGGTCCTCCCCGGAGCCGATATTTCCAGCAAACCATCTGTAGTCCACACCGGCCCCTCTCAGCCGTTTTCCGGCCTCCGGGTAATTTTCTTCCTCACGGGTGGCAACCGCCGCGATCCTAAAACCGTCCAGCCCCAGCTGTGTGGCAACCGCCAGCCCGATTCCTCTGCTTGCCCCTGTCACCAGGGCTACTTTTCGTCTCTCCACGTTGATACCTACCTAACTTGTTATTGATAAATCCGGCCGCCTACGGCATCACGATATTCGGAAGCGTCATGGTAATCGCCGGAATAAAGGTAATCAGCAGCAGGGCCACGACCATTACCGCATACATGGGCAGCAACGCCTTTGTGGTTTCCTCGATGCTGATCTTGCCGATGGCGCACCCCGCGAACAGGCAGGAGCCCACAGGCGGCGTGCACAGGCCGATTCCCAGGTTCAGCATCAGCACGATTCCGAACTGGATGGGAGTCATGCCGAACTTCTGCACAACCGGAAGCAAAATAGGGGTCATAATCAATACCAGGGGCGCCATATCCATAATGCAGCCCAAAAACAGCAGGATCAGGTTAATCAGAATCAGAACCACAAACCGGTTGTCGCTGATCCCCAGCAGCAGATCCGTCACTCTGGCCGGAATTCTCAGATACGCCAGAATCCAGCTGAACGCTCCAGCCGCCGCAATCAGGCTGTAAACCATTGCTAACGTTTTCACGGTGTTGGAAAGCACCTTGGGCATATGGCGCATTTTCAACTCTTTGTAAATGAACATGGACACCAGGAAGGAGTAAATGCAGGCGATAGCCGCAGACTCCGTAGCGGTGAACAGGCCGCAGGAGACGCCTCCCACGATGATCACCATGGCAAAAATTGCAAAAAACGCTTCCCTGGTCACCTTGACGGCGTGGCGCAGCGGCACCCGCTCGCCCTTGGGATAATTGCGCTTGATGGACATAAACCAGCAGAGAATCATCAGGCAGACTCCCAGCAATATGCCGGGTGCGTATCCTGCCCAGAACAGCCGTCCCACGGAAATACCGCCGGCCGCCATGGAATACAGCACCATGTTGTGGCTGGGCGGAATGATCAGGCCCTGGCAGGCGCTGGACACGGTGACCGCAGTAGCAAAGGGCCGGTCATAACCCGCTTTCTCCATCATCGGGATTTCCAGCGTACCCAGGGAGGACACGTCGGCCACCGCGGAGCCGGAAATCCCCCCGAAGAACATGGAGGCCAGAATATTCACATGGGCCAGACCGCCCCGCAGGTGGCCCACACAGACGTTGGCAAACTCCAGAAGCCGGGACGATATTCCCCCTGCTCCCATAATCTCACCCATAAGGATGAAAAATGGGATTGCCAGCAGTGAAAACGAGTTCACAGCTTTGGACATCTGCTGCACCATGGTCATCAGCGGAATCTTGCAGTACAGCATGGTCAGGGCCGTGGAAATAATCAGCGCAAAGGTCACCGGAAGCCGGATGATCACCAATACAAAAAACGATATCATCAAAATGGCGATGGCCGCCTCTATATTCACATTCATACGGTTTCCTCCTCCTCTGCCGCCTCGGGTTTCTCATCCAGGTCGGTTTTCTTGTATTTTTTCCAGCCAAAGCAGTCCAGCATCTTGAAGAAAAACATACACCAGCCGCCCACCGGAATCATTAGGTACAGGACGCCCGCCGGCCATTTGGTGGCCGCCAGCGTGGAACTCATGGTGCTTATAACCAGGCGAGTCCCGTATATACCCAGAAATGCCCCTATCATTAACACGATTACATTGTTAATTCCGTCGCAGAGCTTTTGTACCGGCTTGGGAAAAAATGAATAAAACAACTCTACTCCGATGTGCAGGTTCTTTTCCGAGCCGATGGCCATGGACAGAAACGTCATCCATACGATCAGCAGCAGCGATACCTCCTGGGACCACATAATGCTCCCCTTGAACAGATTTCGCGCCACCACCTGGGCGCTTACAATGGCCACAATGGCAATCAGCACATACTTCGAGTATTCGAACAATATCTTAAAAATAATATTAAATAAGCCCACTAAAATATCTCTTAACTTCTTCATCTATTCAACCTCCTTGCTCCATGGCAAGCCATTGGTCCAGCTTCTCCCTCATGGAGCGTTCCGGCGCTTCCTCTCCGGTGAGCAGTCTGTATGCCAGGATTCCCTGGTGAAGCAGCATGCCGTCCCCGGTTACGATCCGGTGTCCCCGCTCCTCAGCCTTTCTGAGAAGCTGTGTCTTTAATGGTTTATGTACGATGTCCGCGAACACGATTTCCCGGTCAAGGTCCTCCCAGGGAACCAGGTCCACATGGGGCGAGGGCCGTTCCCCCATCCCCAGGCAAGTGGTGTTGGCGATCAGGCAAACGTTATCACAGACAGCCCGGACCGCCTCCGGTTTAAAGGGAATGTACTCCGCACAGTCATAACCGCAGCCCTCCAGCATCTCCATAACGCCCCGTGCCTCGTATTCGTACAGATTGCAGATGTAAAGCTTTTTCACACCTGCTTCCAGAAGGGACAGGGCGATTCCCCTGCCCGCTCCTCCGGCGCCGAACAGAAGGACTTCCCCGCCCTCAAGGGAAATCCCACGTGCCCTCAAGTCCTGGACAAAGCCGTCCCCGTCGGTGTTGTAGCCGCAAAAGCGGCCTTCCTCCACCGCCACCACATTCACAGCGTCCAGCGCTTTGGCCTTTGGGGAAATCCGGTCCAGAAGCGGGATGATCTCCCGTTTGAATGGCATCGTTACCGCCAACCCTGAAAAATGAAGGGCTCTAGCCCCCTGCACGGCCTGTTCCAGCTCTCCCGGCTCCACCCGGCAACCCAAAAAGACCGCATCACGTCCCCGGGCCTCAAAGGCCGCGTTCTGAATGATGGGCGACAGCGCCTGCTCGATGGGATTCCCCAAAATTGCATAATATTCTGTCCTTCCGCTGATCATAGCTTCTCCTTATGTAGTCTGACGGACGATCAGTTGGTTCGCGAACCGGATGGTCTGCACCATACCGGAGGTCCTTGGGTCCTCGATTTTCTGAATCAGAAGATCAATGGCCTTCTCCCCCATGTCGTACAGCGGCTGTCCCACGGTGGTGAGCGGCGGCGTGGTCATGCAGCTGATGTCAACGTTATCAAAGCCGATCACGGCGATATCTTCCGGGACCCTAAGTCCCCGCTCTGTGATCGCCCAGATGCACTGCATGGCGGCGACGTCGTTGGCCGCGATGATCGCGTCCGTCTCCACGCCCTGGTCCAGATACTCGCGCAGCTTAAGGCCCGCATTTTCCTTGCTGTCCGTCGGGCTCTGGTAGGGCATGATATCGATCACCCGGCGCTCGTCGTACAGGCCCAGCGCCTCCATCCGCTCACGGTACGCCGTGATGCGCTCATGGTATGCCAGTATGTTGTCCGGCCCTTTGCAGACCGCGATTTTCTTCCGTCCCTGATTGATGAGATAGTCGATTGCCTGCTTCATACCGCCCCTGTGGTCGGAGGCGATCAGATCCATCTGGTCGTTGACCTTACGGATCAGGCTGACAACCGGTACATTCCGGTTAAAAAAACCTTCAATGTTGTTCCATTTGTCACACAGTCCTCCGGTGGCAACCACAATTCCGTCCACCCAGACAGACTGTAGAACCTTCATATATTTTTCTTCCTTGGCCGCGCTCTCATCGGTGTTGCACAGGCAGATCGTGTATCCGGAGGCCTCCGCCTTATCCTCCATGGCCCGGACCAAAACCGGAAAAATGGGGTTGCGGATATCGGGAATCAGCACCCCGATGTTCCTGGTCTGGCGCTTTTTCAAAAAACGCCCCAGGGCGTTGGGGTAATAGTTTAACTCCTCCGCCACTTCCAAAACCCGTGCCTTTGTCCCTTCCTCAACGAATGCGGTGCCGCTGAATACCCTTGACACCGTGCTGACGGATACCCCCGCCCTCTGCGCTACATCTTTAAGAGTTGCCATATGATTCATACTCCTTCCACACATTTTCAAACCATAAATCCCGCGGGGGGATCGGCCTGACCGGACGCCAGCGGACCTGGAACGCTCCGTCTCTCATCCGGAGTTCCTGAACGCTGTCCCCAAAGAGGTCCGGGCCGTCCAGAAAGTTCTCATCCGCCGCGTTTTCTTTTATCAGATAAGAGCCTCTACTCTCCCCTCCCTCCTTTATATAATGATTTATGGCTGCCGTCAATGCTTCGGCGCTGATCAATGTGTCATAAGTTTGAAATGCCTGGGCTAACTCCTGGGGATTTTTTACAAATATCCCTTCCAACAACTCCCGGCGAATCTCCCGCAGAGACTCCGCCGTCTGTAAAATTTGGTCTGCTGCCCGTATGTGGGCCGCTCCAGCGGACATGATACAGCCGATCTTTTCCTTCACCTGAACCGGCGAAAGCCCGTCTTCCTTCGGAGCCCCAAACTGCTCCGCCAGGCGCATCTTTTCTTCCGCCTGCTCCCTCACGGTCTGAAGGAAATCCCGGATTTCCATGGGGCCCTGCCGGTAGACCTTCGCAATGCGGATCGCAGCCCGCAAGGCGCCCACCTGGCCTGCGTTGAGAGCGCTGCCCCCGGGACGGTGAACGCCGTGGGAGCCGTTTACTTCGCCCACCGGGAAGAAATGGGACAGGTTGCTCTCCCACCACATGTCCCCGGCCAGACCGCCGTTGTTGTGCTGGGCGCAGACGCCGATTTCCAGCATCTCCGTCTCCAGATCAATGTTGTGGGACCGGTACAACTCCACTGCCCTTGGATTCATGTGCAGCAGTCTGCCGATGGGGGTGTCCTGGGTCGCTCCCGACTGTGCCAGGTAGGAGGCGGCGGGATCTCCCAGGCGCGTGAGCCAGTCCGTTCCCAGGCGGTTTAAGCTTTCCGGGTTCCTGCGGTAGTCCAGAAACACCCGGCGCTTTTTCTCCACCGTCTCCCGGTACACCAACATATCAATCATGGATGAACCCTGGTTCTTCACCTTGGCCGGATCAAAAGGCCATTGGTAGCCTTTTAAGAAAACCGCCGTCAACAGACTCTTGGGGCTGTCGAACTGCCCCTCCAGAAATTCCCGCTCGTCCTTCCCCTCCGAGTCCGTGGACACGTACCGCGGCAGCACCTGCTGGTACGTGCCCGACAGGTTCCAGCGGAACTTCAGGGACGCGATTCCGTACTGCCATTCCGCCAGGTTTTTGGCGGCGGCTCCCGCCTCCAGAGCAATCCCTGTGGCTCCGCTCTGACTGGAGGGGTAGACGGAATTCTTGTAAACCCCTGCCGGGCCTCCGGAGGCGTAGACTACGTTGGCCGCGTTGACCAGCAGATACTCCCCGCTTTGGCGGTTGAGGGCCATCAGGCCCACGCACTGTGATTCCTTCACCAGAATAGAGATGACCAGCCAGTTGTCATACACCGTGATCCCGTGATCCCTGGCCCGCCGTTCCAGGCACTCCGTCATGTATTTGGAGGTCAGCGGCCCCGCCGAGGTAGCCCGCATGGCCGGATCGTGGTCGGTCTTATATCCGCTGTACTCTCCAAAGGCGTTGTGTGGGAAGGGAACGCCCGCCTCGCACAGGTAGTAGAAGCAGCGGGGGCTGAACGCAGCCTCGCACAAGGCCAGATCCCCGTCCATCCCCCGGCCCGCGAAGTAGGTCCGGGCCATCTCCTCCACCGAGTCAGCCGTGCCGCCGCACAGGCTCAGTTTGTAATAGGTCTGTTTGTCCGATCCCGTGTTTCTGGAGGTTCCCTTGTCCACCCCCTCTGTCAGTATGACAATATCCCGCTGCCCGGCCTCGTACAATCGGTTTGCGGCGGCGTAGCCCGCCGCCCCGCTGCCCACCACGGCGGTGTGACAGGTCAGCAGCCTTGCCTCCCGTCCCCTGACCAGAATGCTCTGGGTTTTCATCAATTCTGCGCCTCCCTCCCCTGATTCTTTCCTTTTAAAAAAGTACAGCCGGATTTCATTACAAGCCGGCCGTACTCTCCGCTACAGACTTATATCGCTTCCGTTTCATTTCACCACCCCCGCGCCGCCCTCAAAAACGGCGCGGGCTCTTTGTAAAATTAGTCTGTTCTATTTTCGTTGACTGTCTTAATCTGCTAATGCCGCGATCTGATCCAGAATCGGCTGGTACTTTCCGCCCTCGTAGCCGCTCACCATGCTCGCGCAGGCATCCACAAACTGCTGGTACTCCTCAGCGGTCAGCTCGGTAACGGTAACGCCGGAATCCTTCAACTGCTCAAGAGCCGCTGTCTCAGCTTCTGCCCACAGCTCTCTCTGGTAATCCCAGGACTCCAGAGCCGCAGCCTCGATGATCTCCATATCCTCTGCGCTTAACATCTGTCTGGTTTTCTCACTCATAATCAGGCAGTCGGCAGCGCGGACGTGGTTATCCAGGGCCAGATAGGGAGCTACTTCATAGTGGGACATTTCCAGATACTGGGCAATCGAGTTCTCCGCACCGTCGATAACGCCGGTCTGTAATCCGGAGTAAACATCACCGAAGGGCATGGGCTGCGGGCTGGCTCCCAGAGCCTCAATCATTCCCATCATCAGGCTGGATTCCTGTACACGGATGGTCAGTCCCTTCATATCAGCCGGAGTGTGAACTTCCTTCTTGGAGTTGTAGAAGCAGCGTGTTCCGCCGTCATAGTAGGTCAGTCCATACATTCCGGCTTTGGTCATATCCTCGCCCTTCAGCATTCCCATACCGATTTCGCCCTCATGAACCTTCCAGAAATGCTCGTTGCTGGTATAGATGTAGGGCATCATCAGCGCGTTGAAGCCGTCCACGAACTCAGCCAGGGGGCTGATATTCACGCGTGCGAACTCCAGGCCGCCGTACTGAACCTGCTCGATGGCGGATTTCTCATCGCCCAGCACCGCGTCATAGTACATTTCGATGTTAATTCTTCCATTGGTTCTCTCTTTCACCAACTCTGCAAATTTAGCCAAACCAACAGAAGTACAGAAGCTCTCTGCGTGGTTGGTGGAGCAGCGGAACGTGTAGCTCTCGCCGGAAGCCGCCGGTTCCTGAGCAGCGGCCGTGGTGGTCTCCTCAGCCTTGGAATCTGCGGGGGCTGCGGTCGTGTCGGCCGGAGCCTGCGTTGTTGCCGGGGTAGAAGATCCGCCTCCGCATGCGCATAACGATAACACACTGGCACCTACTAAGATCATTGAAACTAATTTTTTCATGTACTCCCTCCTGCTTTTTCATATAGTTTTTTGTTTTATTGTAATGAAATAGAAACGAAACGCGTTTTGATCTACCGGGCTGAATAGCCCCCGTCAACGGGCAGCACAATCCCGGAAACGTAATCCGAGGCCTCCGAGGCCAAAAACACCGCCGGTCCGGCGAAATCCTGGGGTTTTCCCCAGCGCCCCATGGGGATGCGCTCATCCATGGGCCTGCTTTTTTCCGGATCGCTCCAGATCGCCTTTGTCAGCTCCGTGGCAATGTATCCCGGCGCGATGGCGTTCACACAGATGCCATCTGCCGCAAACTCATTGGACAGCGCTCTGGTCATGCCCACCACGCCGTGTTTGCTGCAGGTGTAGCCGCTGACGTTCACGCCGCCGAAGGTGGAGAAGAGAGACGCCAGGTTGATGATCTTTCCTCTCTTTTTCTCCGCCCGGTAATGCCCCGCGGCCAGCTGGGCCAACTGGTATCCGGCCCGAAGGTTCACCGCAATCACCTTGTCAAATACATCCAGCGGGTATTCATAGGCGTTCTGCCGGTACTGCATCCCCGCGTTGTTCACCAGAATATCGACGCCCCCGGCTTCCGCCAGAATCTGCGTCCACGCCGCATCCACGGCCTCCCGATCGGATAAGTCCACCCGGAACGCCAGGAAGCGCCTCCCCAAAGTCCTCACCTGCGCGGCAGTTTCCTCCAGATCCTGGAGGTCCACTCCCACAATATCGGCCCCGGCCTCCGCCAGGCCCAGGGCGATCCCTGCCCCGATTCCTCCGGCGCAGCCGGTTACCACAGCAGTTTTATGTTCCAATGGAAATTGCTTCATCCCTGTCCTCCTCTAGCGTCCCTCAAATTTGGCGGGCCGCTTCTCCAGAAAGGCCGAAATCCCTTCCCGGGAATCCAGGGTTGTAAAGCAATAGGACAGGCACAGGGAATCCAACAGATCGTTGTGCGTGAACATGGAACGGTTCACCATCTTTTTGTCCATCTCCATGGTGATGGGCGCCTTGGATGCCAGCTCTGCGGCCAGCGCTTCCGCCCCTGCTCGCAGGGACGCAACGTCCTCGTACACCTCCGTCACCAGCCCGTAATTCAATGCGGTGGCGGAATCGATCTTCTTGCCGCGGTAAATCATATCCTTGGCGCGGCCCTCTCCGATAATTCTCGGCAGGCGGATGGTTCCGCCCCAGCCCGGAATGATTCCCAGGTTGATCTCCGGCAGCGCAAACTTGGCGTTGGCGCTGCAAATCCGGATATCGCAGCACATGGCCAGCTCCAGGCCCCCGCCCAGACAGTAGCCGTTTACCGCTGCGATCACGGGGATGTTCAGGCTTTCCACCCGGTTATAAACCTTGTAACCACAGGTGATCAGATAGTGGGCGTCCGCCGGCGTGTAGCCGTCGCTCCCCATCTGCCCGATGTCCGCACCTGAGATGAAGGACTTTTCCCCCGACCCAGTGATCACCAGGCAGCGGATATCCTTGTTGGCCTCCACCTGATCCAGCAGCCGGTCCATCTCCTCCACAATCCCTGTGTTGAAGGCGTTGAACTGTTTGGGCCGGTCCACCACCAGCAAAGCCCAACCCTCCTTCACTTCAAGTCTTATTTCCTCGCTCATCACTCTTCCTCCTTAGAGTCATTCTGAACCTGTTTATTTGCACTCCATCCGTTCCTCGTAAAACAGTCTGGAATCCATTTCTCTTAAATCCGGCGATACTTCCGGCACAAAATCCATCTGCCCCAGGATATCCCGCTCCAGATCGATTCCCGGAGCAATTTCAGTCAACACCAGCCTGCCGTTCCGGTATTCAAAGACCGCGCGCTCGGTGACGTAGATAACCTTCTGTCCGGCCTCCTCCGCATACTTTGTGCTGTAGGTCAGGTGTTCCACCTCCCGGATGAACTTGCGGTTTCTCCCCTCCTGCAGAATCTTCACCGCTCCGTCCCGGATCTCCACCTTCAGGCCCCCGGCTGTGAAGGTTCCACAGAATACCACCTTACCTGCGCTCTGGGAAATGTCGATAAATCCGCCGCTCCCCGCGATGGTAGTGCCGAACCGGCTCACGTTCACATTGCCATGGGAATCCGCCTGGGCCAGTCCCAGAAACGTCATGTCCAGGCCGTGTCCACTGTAGAAGTCGAACTGAGCGCCCTCGTCGATCACCGCCACCGGATTGCTGGCAACTCCGAAGATCGCTCCCGCCGCGGGAACTCCTCCGTAAATCCCCTGCTCGATGGTCATGGTGATCTTGTCGGAAAAACCCTCCTCCGCCGCCACGCTGGCGACTCCGTCGGGCATCCCAAATCCCAGATTGATCACCGCATTTTCCTTCAGTTCCATGAAGGCCCGCCGGGCTACAATTTTTCTATGGGTCAGAGGCAGGGGCTTTAAGGCATCCACCGGAAGAACGATATCTCCGCTGAAGGAGGGATTATACTCCCCTTCTCCCGTCTGCCACTGGTTCGGGTCCACCACCACTGCATCCACGTAGACGCCGGGGACCTTGATCTTCTTGCTGTTTAAACTGCCCTTTGCGGCCGGATACTTCACCTGGGCGATCACGATGCCGCCGCTGTTGTGGGCCGCCTGGGCCGCCAGCAGCACATCCAGCATAGCCGGTTCCTGTTCCATGCTCACATTTCCGTCCTCATCTGCACAGGTGCCGCGGATAATCGCCACGTTGATGGGAAACGTCTTATAGAACAGATACTCGTCCCCGTCCACCTCCATCAACCGAACCAAGTCTTCCTTCGTGGCGTCGTTTAACTTACCGCCCCCGTTTCTGGGATCCACAAAGGTGTATTTCCCGACCTTGGTCAGAAGACCCGGACGCTGGGCTCCGATCTCGCGGAACAGGTGGCAGATCACTCCCTGGGAGAAATTGTAAGCTTCGATCTCCCCGTTTACGGCCATCTGCTGCATCTCCGGTGACCAGCCCCAATGCCCGCCGATCACGCGCTTTACCATTCCCTTGTGGGCGAATCGCGTGATTCCGGCCTCCTTTTTGTTGCCGATGCCGGAGGCGTGAACCAGGGTGATCCCTCTGGGGCTTCCCGTTTCCAGGAAACGGCGCTCAAGGGCTTCAAAGGTGGCATATGGCTCCATCACCCCGCCGCCGCTGCCGGTCAGCGCCACTGTGTCCCCGTCCTTCACCAGGGCTGCCGCCGCCTCTCTGGTCATAAATTTCGACATGCTTTTTCCTCCTGCTCTGTCCGGCTGCGCCCTACAGCTCGCCCTTTGTTTCCTGATCCCAGTGAGCCGCTACCATCTTGGGCGCATAGACAAACATCATCTTCATCTCTTCGGTTCCGGTGTTTTTCAACCCATGGGTTACAAAGGGCTTCATGTATATGACATCGTTTTCTTTAACGGCCTGAATTTCCCCGTCCACCATCATTTCGCCTGTTCCTGAAAGGATTGTGTATGTTTCTTCCGTCTCGTGATCGTGCTCCGGCACCGCCCCGCCGGGGTGAATCATCACGATCCCCTGGACAAAATGCTGAGCCTGCAGCGGAGAATCCACACCGACGACCACTCTGGTTCTCCGGCCGGCTGGAAATTCTGTGCCTTCAATGTCAATTAAACCATTAATCTTTTCCATTTTCCTCCATTTCCGCCTTTCTCATAACATCGTTTTCATATAAAATTAACACATTTTTAATTATAGCAGAAATTACATTTCTGTCAATATACACCATTGATTTAATAATGTTTTTGTCAATATTATAACAATATTTTAAAATTATTTGTGCACTTTTCCATTATATACAAAAGAGTCTCTGTACAGCCTCACATCTTTTTATTTATTTGTTGCAGATCGCCTCACCATTCTTATTTTCACTATTTTTTGCGTTTTTCACGGTAAATGTCATGATTATTTCCAATTTTTCCAATTCTTTATGCAATCGTTATCTTGCGGATACAATTTTTTATCGCAATGCATCATATAAACGCATCCCGACACATATAGTTATAGAATCTTATAGTTTGTCTTGCACCTGTGACTGCGCAAAAAGGAGGGCTATCCAATTTTTATGAACCATAAATACTCACTGCACCGTTTCCTCTTAATTTCACTACTGCTGGTGTCGCTGTTAGTCACCGGCTGCCCGGCCGCTGGAGGCAGCCCCTCCGGGGATACGGGCGGCAGCGCGGGAGGCGAACCCTTTGAACACTACGACGCCAAAACCCTCACCGCCCAACACGATTTCGACCAGCTAATGCGCCGGCTCTTCTTAGACGAGGTGGACGGCAGTCTGATCTCCCTGCACTACACCCTGGCGGACCCGGCGGCCTACGGTATCACGGATTACCCCAAAACCTTCGGCGGCATCTCCCTGGAACAGAGCCAGGAGGCCATGTCCCAGACCGCCGAGCTTCTGGTAAAGCTGGAGAATCTGGACAGCCGCCTGCTGCGGCAGGATCAGCTTCTGACCTACCGCATTTTAAAGTCCTATTTGACCACCCAGCTCTCGGCCAAGGGCCTGGAGCTCTACGACCAGCCGCTCTCGTCCTCCCTGGGCGTTCAGGCCCAGCTGCCCATTCTGCTGTCTGAGTATGCATTTTACAGCAAACAGGACGTGGAGGACTACCTGGAGCTGCTCTCCACCATCGACTCCTACTACGGCGAGATCGCCGCTTTTGAGCAGCAGAAAACGGAATCGGGGCTGGGGCTGTGCGACGCGGTCATTGACCGGATCCTGGCCTCCTGCGACGCTTACCTGCTGGACGCGGACCACAGCTTTATGGCCGCCACCTTTGCCGAACGGCTGGAAGCGCTGCCAGATCTCACCGACCAGGAGAAACAGGACTATATCTCCCGCAACCACCAGATGATTGACGAGCACTTCGTCCCCGCCTACCAGCTGCTGATCGACAAGCTCACCGCCCTTAAGGGCACGGGCGGAAATGACAAGGGCCTGTGTTATCTGCCGGAGGGGAAGCGTTATTACGAATACATGGTAAATTCCAGCACCGGGACCTCCTATCCCACCATTGAAGAGTTGAAATCCGCCATGGGCGCGCAGATGCTGAAGGATTTGAAGGCCATGAACGCGCTGCTGACCAAGGATCCGTCCCTGGCGGACCAGATGTACTCCTACTCGTTCAAACTGACGGATCCTAACCAAATTCTGGAAGATTTAAAAGAGCAGTGTACCCGGGATTTTCCGCCCATTGACGACTGCTCTTATACCATCAAACAGGTTCCCAAGGCGCTGGAAGGCACCTTAAGCCCTGCGTTCTATTTGACCGTGCCTCTGGACCGGCCGGAGGACAACAGTATTTATATCAACGGCGGAAGCACCAACAGCCAGAAGAATCTCTATTCCACCCTGGCCCACGAGGGTTATCCCGGCCATATGTACCAGACACAGTATTTCAACAAACATAATACCTGCGAGCTGCGAAAGCTTTTGAGCTTTACTAGCTACAGCGAGGGCTGGGCCACCTATGTGGAGTATAACTCCTACAGCCTGGACAACGGGCTCTCACCGGAACTCGGGCAGCTGCTGCAGCACAACAGCGCCTTCACCCTGGCACTGTACGCCATGCTGGATATCAACATCCACTATGAGGGCTGGGATCTCAATAAGGTGCAGGAATACCTGGAACAGTATTTCCAGATTAACGACACATCCATTATCTCCACCATCTACTACGATGTGGCGGAGAACCCGGCCAATTACCTGGAATACTATGTGGGCTATCTGGAAATCGCCAACATGCAGGAAATAGCTAAAAACCAGCTGGGCGCCGGTTACACGGACTTAGGCTTTAACACCTTCCTGCTGGATATGGGGCCTGCGCCCTTCACCGTCATCCGCAACTATTTTGAGGCCTGGCTGGCAGGAGGCGGCCAGGCACCGGCGATTGCCGGCGGCCTGCCCGCCCTGTTCTTCCCGTCAACTCTCCATCTGGCGGCCTAAAAAGCCTGCGGCGGTGGCGGCCAGCTTCATTTCCATGTCGCCGAACTTGGCGCGCGGTTCGCGGCTCAGAATCACCACGGAACCGATTGCGTCCCCCTCGCAGATGATGGGCGCGATCACCTGGGCCGTGATCCCCTCGGGATCCTCGTCCACCAGCGGGATGTACGCCTTGTCCTCCCGGGTGGCGACGCTGGCGGTTCTGCCATTGATCGCCGCCTCCAGCTGCCGGCTGATATTCTTCTGAAGCAGTTCCTTCTTGGCGCCGCCGGATACGGCGATCACCTGGTCCCGGTCTGTGATGCACACCAGCAGGCCGGTGGACTGGGCCATAGCCTCCGCGTACTGGCCGGAAAAAGCGGTCAGCTCCACCATGGGGGAATACTTCTTTAAAATGATCTCTCCCTCGCGGTCTGTAAATATCTCCAGCGGCGTGCCCTCTCTCAGTCTCAGCGTGCGGCGGATCTCCTTGGGTATTACCACCCTCCCCAGATCATCAATTCTTCTGACAATACCTGTAGCTTTCATATTAAAATTCCTCCATTAACTGTACTTACCGATTCTGGGAATAGTATTTGTTAAATGGAGGAATTTATACTTGTAAATTACATTAGCGTAAATATTCGTCTATTCTATAATCACACGTTGCCGTTTTTCCAGGTCTCCGCCTCCGCATCCAGTTTCCCCGCCGCCCGCAACACCGGCTCTGCGGTGTACTTAAGAATGATTTTCAAGCCGCTATCCTGATCCGCGGGCATTCCGCGAAACATCAGCTGCCAGAACAGAAGGTAGATCTCATCCATGGAGACGGTTTCCCGGCACTTGCTCTCCTGATGCCCGATGCCGGAAATGATTTTGTAAACGGGCGTGTCCTTCCCGCTGTCGCCCGCCTTGTATACGGCCTGATTTTTAGCTAAAAGCTGTTCGAAGCTCCGATCCATCAGCTCTATGATCACGCTTCGCTCCGGCAGGTCCGCTCCCGGGCCAAGGAGCTTTAACAGCGATTCCTCCCTGGCCAGATAGCCCTTCCGGCTGAGCTCCGGCATCCTTGAAATGTCAAAATACCCACGCAAGCACAGCGCCAGGAGGAAACCGCAGTTTTCGATGGTCATGTCCCGGATTCCCTGGTGGCTGGTCCAGTTCCTGGCCAGCTTCATGGTCAGGCAGCAGGCGTCAAGATCTCTGGTCCGGGGTTCGGGCTTTAAGTCTCCCATGCCGTCCACATACCGCAGAACTTCCCGAACCGCGGCCTCTGCCTGGGCGTTTAAAGTGGCCTCGCCTGCGGAAGCGCTCATGGCCGGAAGCATGGCCGGGACCGACGTCAGAAGTTCGCACATTTCCCGGTCCCAGGCGGCCCGGTGTTCCCGGATAAACTGCTCTATGGATGGCCCGCCGTCCGCCTCCTCCTCATTTGTCTTGCGCCAGAGGTATTTCCACCACCCCAGCTGCGCCCGGCGCCAGAAAGGTTCCGTCAGCCCGGAGACGTATTCTTCTCCCTGCGCTGAAATAAAGTTTTCCCGCAAAATGCGGCACATCCCGATCAGACCGCTTCTGATCACATAGTAAGGCGTCTCAATGCCCTGCTTCCATTCATAAAAGCTCCAGCTCTTTTCATCCCGGTCTTTATAGGGTTTCTCAAAGGCGCGTGGCAGGACCAGACCACACTCATTGAACTGGCGGCAGACGCTGGAATACTTGAGGCTCCCGGCCTCTTTCCTGCCGTCGGAGTCATTCCGAATCTCGCGCTGAACCTCTGAGAGCCGGTCCAGAATCCTGCCCGCGCTGTTCTGGTCCTTCAGGTTGTCCCAAAGCTCCGCGGAAGCCGTATCCCAGTCAATCGTCCCGTCCTCCAGGTATGGCACCTTTCTTGATTTGACCGTTTCCAGGTAAAACGTCGCCAGAATTTCTTCCTGGGATCTGTAATCCTCCCAGTCTATATCGGACAACGGCTCATGCTGGAACTTTATGAGCAGATTGACCATGTCGGTCAGGGGCCTCATGTTCTTACCCTCGTCCACGTTGCCGGAGACAAAGGCGATCCGTTCCTGGTTGTAGCTGTAGCGCAGGGCCAGCGCCAGGTACAGGAGGATGCCGGTGCCATTTTCCAGATAGTCTCCGTACATTTTTTTCGTGACAATTTCGGAAAAATACTTCTCGTAAATTCCCTCTCCCCCCGAAGGGAAGCGGATATCCAACAGTACCCCGTCGAAATCCGCAAAATTTTCCCGGTCGTCCAAATATTCAAGGGCGCTTTTCAAATCTTCCTTTATGATCACCTCGTCCAGCCCGAAATATTCTTTCCAGCGCGCCTCCAAAGCGGTCCGGTCACCCTTGTCCTCGTTGAAATCTTCCACCCACAAAAACCGCATCATCGTCTCCCCCTTCTGTATATGATCCTGCGGTCAAACGCAATCCTCACACCGTACACATTGTCCGCCGAAATCCCGGATGTTATCCCCACAAGCTCCGCTCCGTAGTTGATCTTATCCACAATGCCGCCCAGAGTTTTCAACCCCATGCGGGTGCCGTGGTTCTCCTCGCCCGGCGCATTGGTCACGCAGATGTCCATGGACCGTCCCCCGCTCTCCAGGCTGATCCTGCACCAGTCCGTCCCATGGGTCAGCACATTGGTAAACAGCTCCACAAACAGCTCGCTCAGCTGGAAATCGGAGAAATCATCTTCCTTGACCCGGATTTCCTGCCAGAGTTCGTCCACGGTGACCTCCAGGGGAAATACATTGGCGTCAAACCAGTCCAGCACGCTCTCCTGCCGGCCTCCTCCCTGGATATAGCAACGGATATACTGTTCCCGCAGCGCTTCCAGGCTGTGCTGTTTTTGCAGATTGGCGCGGCAGCGGCTGATCTTTTTACTGCCGTCCGCTTCCTCCATCAGCACTTTGAACAACACCAGGTCCACACTCTCCTCCATGACCTGCCGGATGCTCTTGCCCACCTGCGCGCCGATGCAGTAGAACCCCTGGCGGAATGCATCCCGCACCGCATCGGGCTGATCGGAAATGGAGTATTGAAGAATTTGAAGCCCTCCCTGGAGGGTCCGCTCGCTGTTGTAGGCCTTGAACAGACGGTTGGCCAGAGGCAAATTGGTCCGGCTCAGCTCCTCCGCCACCCGTTTTACGGTCATGGGGTAGGAAATGTGCTTCCAGCTGTGGGCGTAGTGGTCCATCATGTCCTGTTTTTCGCGGCTGAGGCGTATGTTTTCCGCTAGCTGCTGCTCCAGCTGGCAGTTTTTACGAAAGAGATCGTAGCGGCTCAGGAAAAAGCGGGCTGTAATCTGCTCGGACAGTACTACCGGTATGTTGAGGTACATGTTACGAAGCCCGGGAGCGTCCTGCCTATCCGGAATTGTCATTGACTCGCAAAAGCTCACGCGCTCTGCTTCGGCACCAAGAATATTACGGTTGTTCAGAGCGTGAAGCTTTTCAAAAAAGATGGTGAAGGGCATGTATGTCTGGTTGTAAGCCCCGTATGCCTCGCCCAACATGTGGATCAGCTCGGAGGTAAAATCGCACAACTGCTCAATGGACTTCCCTGACTTCGGGTCGATCTTACGGTTCCACTTCCGGCCGCTTCTCACCAAAAAATCACCCATTTGCGGAATCTGAAATTTTGCGATTAATGCGCTGTATACTTCCGTATCATCCATCTGCTGAAGATCCAATCCAAATTTCCCCAAAATCTCCCGGTAATACATCAAAATGTAGGAGATTAAATACTCTTTAGCGGAACAAAAATTTATATACGGAAGCCAGTTGTCATCCGCCGCCAGATTAGACGCCTCCCGGTGTGCGTTCCCTTCCCCCAATGCATATTCCCGGTAATCCACAGGCAGCGACTCATACCGTTCCCACATGGCGGCCTCCTGCTTTTCGTCCGGTGTTTTTCCCTCCGTGATGGCCTGGCTGAACTCCGCCGCCTGGCGAACAAACAGGTACATTGCCGCCACTGGCACACGCTTTCGTTCCAATGCCCGCTCAAACCAAATGTACTTCTGGTCCCGGATCCCTTTCCACAGACACCTCAGACACTCGCTATACTCCTGGTCCTGCGCAAACCAATCTCCTTTTTGCTCAAACGCTTCCACCCCCATTCGCAGGTAAAAACCTTTGCGAATGTAAAAATTGCAGTAAACCGCAAATACAAAGGAGAAATCGTCCATTTCCCCGGACTCCCGGCACGTCTGGTAAAACCGGTTCATGATTCCCGTAATCTCGTTCCAGTCAGCCTCTGCCCGTTCATATGGGACTTCCTCATCCGCGTAATTGTCGTCCGATATCATCTCATTGTAAATATTCTCAAAGGCGAAGTCCTCCCCTGCCTTCTCAAATACCGCTTCCATCTCCGCAATTACGTTTAACACAGCCTGATTCATTTGATTAATCCCCCATTATTTACAAAAATTCCCACCCGAAATAGCGCAGATGAAACGCATCGGGCATTTGCAGCAGCCTCCTAGTCTCATACGGCAGATTCCCCCTTCCCCCAAAAGCTCAGGGGCCGTGAAATATCACGGCTCCCTCCTCCGATTCCGAAATACATCCCGCGGCCCGCTCTGCCTACCGGCTCCAAAACACCTACCACTGCCGCCTCTATCCACCGGTTCATATCATGTACCCTGCATCCCTGTCTCATACGGTCGCCCCCTCTCAGTCCCAGAACATACCGGCCAGAGAGCCCAGCGCTCCGCCGATTCTGGCTCCGGTCAGCGACGTAACAGGCCCTCCTAAGGCCCCGATCGCAGCTCCAACGGCTCCTCCCACCGAAGCCCCGGTGCTCCCTCCCAGTGCGATGTTAGCGCATTTGTCACGAAATTCAGACATCTGTTTTTCCTCCTTCGATTCGATGAAACATGTGGTTCCGGAGCGTTTGCCCCGGCGATACGCGTCTGCGCACCATAATGTCCGTCAGCCCGCTGTTTCCACCGTTTCACCATCATCTCCGCCGGATCAGATATCCTTTCTCTCCCGGATTCCCAGCTCCTCCTTGATCCCCCGAACCAGAGCCGCGGAAAAATTAAGCCCGCTTTTCTTAGCCAGCAGGTCCAGCCACTGGGGGATTGTCACCGACTTCTTAACATAGACCTCCCGCATGTCGCTGCGGAAATAAGGAAGCCAGATGTGGAGGTAGACAAGCTCCGCAGAGGGAATAGCAGCGGGAGGCCCCTCCACAGCCTCATGTGGTCCTGCCACGGACGGAAGCTCCCGGCCGCTGTCCAGCCGGTCAATCACAGCCAGAGCCAGCTGCCTCTGGGCCAGCTCCATTCCCTCCTGCCAATCCCCGGCAATTACCAGCAGTTCCGGAAAATCCGGAAACGTGATGCAGACCCCGCCGCCGCTCTCCGTTTGGAACCGCGCCGGGTATACAATGTTTTCTTTAATTTCCCTCATCCTGTCCCATCGCCTCCAATGCGTATTGTAATGCATATTCACTTTCTATAATACGCATTGTAATACGCATTGTGCATTTTGTCAACCTCTATTTCAATATAATTTTAATCTATCTTCTAATTCTATTTTTTCCTTGACTCCCGCTTTCATTCCGCTATAATAAAACTATCGATGATTCGCCAATGTGCATTGCAGCGAACGGCAGGGACAATTATGGAGCCCGACAACCGTATTCACTGTAAAGGAGCATAGGATGAATCATTTCGAAGCCATCGAGAAACTGCTGACCCGGGGCGGCTGGAAGCCGGTCCGCACCTGCGGCAACCTTCGCCAATACAAAAAGGCGGGAAATCCCGCCTCATTGGTTCTTCCGGTACCGGAGGACGCGCCTCTTCCCGAAGCGCTGGTCCGGCATCTCGAAAACGTTACAGGACTATCCCTTTGGGGTTAGTCCTGTTTTTTCACCCCCTTAATCTCCTCAATCATCAGTGGCACCACCTCAAACAGATCCCCGCAGATCCCATAATCCGCCACCTCAAAAATCGGTGCCCCGTCGTTCTGGTCCACGGCGATGATCAGCTCTGAATCCTGCATCCCGGCCTTGTGCTGGATGGCTCCTGATATTCCCAACGCCACGTAAAGCCTGGGATGAACGGTTTTTCCGGTCTGGCCGATCTGATGGTCCGCAGAGAGCCAGCCCGCGTCGATCACCGCGCGGGAACCGCCCACCACGCCTCCGCTCAGAACCTGAGCCAACTCCTCCGCCAGCGCAATCCCTTTCTCCACATCCCGGCTGATCCCACGGCCCACGGAAACAATAATGTCCGCGCCGATCAGATCCACCATCTTTCTGGCCGCCTTTACCACCTCGGTGACCCGGGTTTTTAAGTCTCCATCCGACAGTTCCACCGGCATCCGCCTTATCTCACAGCGCTCCGCCATCTCCGCCGAGTACGCCGCTTTTTTCATCACCCCCGGCCGGACCGTGGACATACAGGGCCTGAACCGCGGGCAGATAATCGTGGCCATCAGATGCCCTCCAAAGGCAGGACGCGTCATTTTCAGATTCTTGTCCTCCATGTCCATTTTCACCGCCGCCAAATCCAGCGTGGAGGACTCTTCCAGAAATTTCCTATAACGCCCCATGTCAATATCCAGATGGGTGCAGTCCGCCGTCAGTCCCGTGTGCAGCCGGGCGGCGCAGCGTGGTCCCAGGTCCCGTCCAATGTGGGACGCCCCGATCAGCAATACCTCCGGCTTCTCCTCCATCACCACGTCGCAGAGCACTTTGGCGTAAGCGTCCGTGGTGTACACCTCCAGTAACGGATGGTCGCACACGATCACCTCGTCGGCTCCGTAGCCGCCCAGCTCCCGGACCTCGTCGCCCAGATTCCATCCCAGAACCACGCCCACCAGCCGCGCGCCGCGCTCGTCGGCCAGCTTGCGCCCCTCCGATATGAGCTCAAAATCCGTGTCTGAAAGCTTTCCCTCCCGTTGTTCACAGAACACCCATATATCCCGAAACGCCTGAATATCCGCACTATTAAATTCCATTCTTTTCTTCCCCCTCTCCTCAAATCACATGCCGCGCGGCAAGGCGCTCCACCAGTCCCCGCACCGCCTCGCGGCCCGCGCCTTCAAGCATCACGCCCGCGCCCTTCTGAGGCGGCGTAAAAGATTTGAAAATATTGGTGGGAGAACCGGCCAGGCCGATGGTGGCCGGATCAATCAGAGGTTCATCCTTTAACGCCTCGTAGTCCAGCACCGTCACCGGCTTGTCATAGCATTCCAGAATCCCCCGCACCGTCATATACCGGGGTCTGTTCAGCTCCTTGACACAGGTAATCAGGCAGGGAGTCTGCGCCTCCACCGTCATATACCCGTCCTCCATGAGCCGCATAACCCGCACCAGCTTTCCGTCCATTTCCACCTTTCCCGCGTAGGTCACCTGGGAAATGTCCAGCTTCTCCGCAATCTGCGGTCCCACCTGAGCGGTATCCCCGTCGATGGCCTGACGGCCGCAGAAAATAATGTCCTCCTCTTCCAGCCCCAGATGGCGGATGGCGGCCGCAATAATCTGGGAGGTGGCGTAGGTGTCAGAACCGCCGAATTCCCGGCCGGAAATCAATCCCCCGTCGTCCGCTCCCATGGCGATCAGCTCCCGCAGCATGCCTTCTGCGGGCGGCGGTCCCATAGTGACGGCAGTCACACGGCACCCTGTTTGATCCTTAATCTCCAGAGCCTGCTCCATGGCGCTTAAATCATCCGGGTTCACAATCGTCTCCATGGAAGCGCGGTTTAACGTTCCGTTCTCATTGACCGCCACCTTCCCGGAGGTATCCGGAACCTGTTTCACACATACATAAATTCTCATCTGTCGCGCCTCCCTTCTATTTCAGCAGATTGCCTGCGATAACCATCTGCTGTACCTGGCTCGTGCCCTCGTAAATGGTGGTGATCCGGGCGTCCCGGTACATGCGCTCCACCTTGTAGTCCCGCATATAGCCATAGCCGCCGTGGATCTGCACGGCCTTATAGGCTACCCGGTTGGCCATCTCCGAGGCGAACAGTTTGCACATGGAACATTTCATAGGGGCGTCCTTCTCCCCCGCGTCCTTGGCCAGGGCCGTGCTGTAGATCATCTCCCTGGCGGCCTCGATCTCCGTGGCCATATCCGCGATCATAAAGCTGATGGCCTGGAACTTGGCAATGGGGCGGCCGAACTGCTTGCGCTCCTTTGCATAGCGGATGGACTCTTCCAGACAGCACTGGGCGATCCCCAGGGACTGGGCGGCCACTCCCAGACGTCCGCCGTCCAGCGTCTTTAATGCCGTGGAAAATCCCTTGTCCAGCGGTCCCAGCAGATCGCTCTCGTGAACCCGTACATTTTCCAGGATAATGTCGCTGGTGGGATATCCATTAATTCCCATTTTAAGTTCCGGCTTGCCCAGGGACACGCCGGGCAGCTTCATATCCACGATAAACATGGAAATGCCCTTGTTCCCCTTCAGCGCCGGATTGGTCTTGGCGTAGATCACCGCGTAGTCCGCCAGAGGCGCACCGGAGATAAAGCATTTGCGTCCGCTCAAAACGTAATATTCCCCGTCCTTCACCGCCCGGGTTAGGGTCCCTCCCGCGTCCGACCCGGCGCCCGGCTCCGTCAGGGCGAACACAATCTTCTTCTCCCCGGAAGCCAGGGGCGGGATGTATTTTTTCTTCTGTTCCAGCGTGCCGCAGGTTAAAAGCGGCCCGCTGCCCAGAGAGTTGGGGGTGTTGGCGTAGATGGACAGCACCGGGCATACCCGGGCGAATTCCTCCACCATCAGCACATAGGCCAGGGTGTCTCCCCCCTGCCCGCCGTACTCCACCGGCAGCTTGATCCCCATAAAGCCGTATTTCGCCATTTTATAATGCAAATCCCAGTTGAACCCGCCTTCCCGGTCCAGCTGTTCCTGAATTTCCGTTGTAAATTCCGTCTCCGCAAAGTTGCGGAAGTTCTTTCTCAGCAATTTATATTTGTCTGAAAGAATCATGTTTACCTCCGTCCCTGTTTCCATCTGTACCTTCCGTTTCGCCCGGACCGTCAGGGCGCCGGGTTGGCCTGGCCACGGCGCCCTCGTTTCCCGCGTCCAGGGATTCCGGGAGCCGTGCGCCGCCGTTTAACGCGGACCCGCACGCTCCCGCTCTCCCCCTGCCTTCTACAGCATTTCCGCCAGCGTCTCAATCCTCGTGCGGGCCTGGTCATAGCTATTCGGCTGCTGGTCAATATCCACGGACAGCACCGTGATCCCCGCGTCTTTTAATTCCTGGCTGTAGGCCACATACTCGTACTCCTCGGGATCGCAGAACTTCATCAGGCATACGATCACCGCGTCCGCCGCATTTTCCCGGCACAGTCCGTGAAGCAGCTCCACCCGGCGCAGCTCGTCCTCGTGGGCCATTGGGTCGATCCGCTCCATCCACTGTTTGGCCAGGCGCACGATGCCGTTGTCGCCCTCCGGAATCTCTGTGCGGTACTGGCGCATTTCCTGGGCAAGATCGTCCCCAACCACGGCCATGTTGTGATCCTCCAAAATCTTCAAAAAGCTGTCTGGCTCCCCCGTAATTCCGGTCAGAATCACCCGTTTTCCGGTAAACTCATAATCCGGCAGGGATTCCAGCTGGCCGATGATCTGCCGCAGATACGCCAGATGCTCCGCCTTGGTCATAAACCAGGCGCTCTTAAACACCCCGTGGCGCACCGTGGGCGTGATAATATCCAGATGCCGGTTCGCCAGCTCCGAAAACCGCCTCATGGCGCGGCTGTGTTGATTGTAGCACTCAATGCTCTTCGCGATGGCCTCCTCCCGGATCTCAACCTCATAAATCTCCTCAAGGCGCTCCTTCACATGGCCGTACTCCTCGGTCAGGTACTGGATGGCCGCGGTGATCCTGCGGTTCTGCGGCAGCGTGAAGGGGATAGAAACAATGTCCTTCACCCCGAACTTGAAGTCCTGGGTGATACAGCGCAGGGTGTCGCACATGGGCGGGATCATCACCGCTTTCACCCCCGCGTATTTACCGCCGAGCGCCAGCTCCATGCAGGACTGCATGATGGGGCAGGCGAAGGGAACCAGATACTTTTTCGCCAGGGAAAACTCCGTCTGCGCGCCCCACATGCCCATAGGCACCAGGCCCGCAGCGTCCGCCAGCACCTCCGGCGTGTAGATGGGGAAACAGCCCACCACCTGCCGCCCGGATTTCAGATACCGGTCCAGCTGCGCTTTGGGGTTGGCCGCAATTTCCTGTAACCGTTGCAAATTTTCCTGTAAGCTAGCCATTGCGCAATTCCTCCTTATGCTTTCTCATCAGCTCCGCAAATGCCTCGATCCGCGTCTCGAACTGTGCCTCGCTGAAATTCCGGTAATCCGCCTGATCCCCGTCAAAGGCCATGAAAGGCAGGTTGCCGCAGGCCTCCGAAACCCGGCGCATCAGCTCCTGCTGCTGGCACACCATCACCTTGCAGGCGCGGTTTACGTGGTAAATGGTCCCGTCGATGTGGAACTTCTCATTCCACTCCTTTCTCCTGCGGATGCTCTCGTCCATCAGAATATTGTTGGAGCTGGTAAACGAGTACGCCCGCGCCAGACTCTCGATGTCGCCGGGCGTGTAATCCAGGGACCAGGCCCGGGCATAAGCCGTGGCACAGACGTTGATCCCGTATTTTTTCAGGGTTTTCAGGTTGTGGGACAGATAGGGCCAGCAAGCGATGCCCTCCCAGAATACCCGGAAATGCTGCTCGCCCGGGTAGGTGGACGTCCCGTTTTTAATGTGCTCCTCGATCTCCGCGATCAGCTGGCGCATCACGTCCCCCGTCTCCTCCCGCCCTCTGGTAAATACCATCGGTCCCATATAGTTAAACAAATCGAAGCCGCTCAAGGGGCTTGGCTCCAATGCCAGGTAATCCGCGATCTGCTCCCACAGATTCCGGTTGGCCGTGGAAATTCGCATAACCTCCGCAAACCGATCTGGATCCCATTTTTTTCCAGTAAATGCGGACAGGTCCTCAATCAGCTTCTCGATCTGGGCGCGGATATATTTCACCCGGGACTCCGTCACCTGAGGCAGGTGGTTGTAGGTCATGTCGATCATAAAAATCGGTATCTTGTACTTGCGGCTTAAAAGCTCAAACCACTTGGTAATCTCATTGCAGCCGTTGTTTGCCACCAGCAGAAAATCCGGCACCGCCATGTTGCTGGCCGGGCTGCACTCCAAAAGATCCGCGTAGGCCAGGTCGATCTTTGCGTAAGAGCAGAGGTCGTTGTTACAGCCGTGGGCCTCCGCGTAGTGCAAAAATGGTTCCGCCAGTTTCTTGGCCGCCACAGCGGCCCCGTGGTTCTCCGGGTAAACGATGTTCAGGCCCAGAGTCTCCGCTATCTCCTGGGGAAAGAGGGATGTGGCCCAGCCAATCTTCTCCCCCCTGGCCTTCGCCTCAATGGCGTCGTTGTACGCTTTGTCCAACAGAGCGCCGGCCATCAGCTGGGACTTGGATTTTGGCCGTTTCGGTTTCGCCGGCGCTGCCGCCGGAGTTGTGTTCTGTTCACTCATGTTTCTACTCTCCTTTTCCTTTTATTGAATGCCGTGGGCAGGCAGTCATCTTCTATTTACAATTTTTTCCATATCACTGTAGGCAAACAGCGCCGCACCGATAGCGCCGGCCAGCTGACAGTCCTCGGGAACCGTGATCCCGCACCCCAGCTCCCGCTCCATGGCCCGGACGATGCCGCGGTTTTGCGCCACACCCCCGCTCATGGCCACCCTGGGCCGGTAGCCCATGCGGATGGCCAGCCCGCTGACTTTTTTTGCCACCGAGGTGTGAATCCCGGCCACGATATCCTCGATCCTTTCACCGTTCGCCAGCCGCGAGATCACCTCCGACTCCGCAAATACCGCGCAGGTGCTGCTGATGGACACCGGGCGCTCGGAGCGCTCGGACAGCTCCCCCATTTCCTCCACCGCCACGTCCAACACCCTGGCCATGGCTTCCAGAAAGCGCCCGGTACCGGCGGCGCACTTGTCGTTCATGATAAAATTGTCCAGGTTCCCCCGCTCATCCAACAGCAGCGCCTTGGCGTCCTGGCCTCCGATATCGATCACGGTCCGCACGTCCGGCAGCAGAAACCGCACGCCCCGTCCGTGGCAGCTGACCTCGCTCAGTTCCCGGTCCGCCATCTCAAAGTTCATCCGCCCATACCCCGTGGCAACCACGCGGCTGATCTCAGGTCCCCTTACTCCGGCCGCAGCCAGGGTGCTCTCGTACACCTCCCGCGGCCCCCGGGTGCCGGTTCCCACCGGAACCACCCGCTTCACCACAATCCGGCTGCCGTCCTCCAGGATCACCGCCTTGGAGGCGGTGGAGCCGATATCAACCCCCATTGTCAGCATGGAATTTACCTCCCGTTCCCATTGTTTTGTTCACTCCGCATCCGGCAGAACAATTCGTAAAATATGGCCGCGGACCACAAATCCCTGCTCATTTGGCCGCGCCGGACACGATCAACGCTTCAATATCTTCTTCCGCATATCCGGCTGCTCTCAAAATGCTGCGGGTGTTCTCCCCTACCCGGCCCGCGTGCTTAAAGGGCAGCTCCCCGATGGACTCAAAGGTCACCGGCGTGCTGGAAAATACTGTTTTTTCGCCGCGAGGATAGGTGTACTCCTGCAAAAAACCGTTGGCCCAGGCCTGCTCATCCTTCAGCACGTCTGTAAAATGAGCCAGCTTCTCGTGGGCGATGTCGTTGGCCTCCATCTTTTCGATCCAGTACGCGCTGTCGTGCTCCGCAAATATCTCATCGCATACGGCCACGGCCTCCCCGATGCGCTTGTTGGTCTCCGCAATACAGTAAAACCTGGGGTCCTCCGCCAGATCCGGTCGCTCAAAGATGTCCCGGCAGATCCTGGGCCACATCTTGTCGTACTCCGGCATGGAGAGATAGATCCACTCATCGTCCTTGCAGCGGTAGCAGGTGAGCAGCGGACTGTTGCAGTCGAAATGGGTCCGCGGGTATTCCCGCCCGTACTCCGCGCAGAGCAGACCGTTGCTGAGGATAAAAATGGCCGCCTGGTACAGCGCCACGCTGACACGGTCTCCCTCCCCGGTGCGCTGGGCCTTTAAAAGGGCCGCGCAGATTCCGGAAGCCAGGGTGATGGCCGTCACATGATCGCCGAAGCCCGCCACCGTATTCATCACGTTGCCGCCCTTGGAGCTCAAATCCGCCATCAGGCCGCTGCGGGAGAAAAATGCGGTGTAGTCGTATCCCGGACGGTCCTTCAACGGCCCCTTGGCCCCGTAGCCCAGCACCTCCGCGTAGACTACCTTGGGGTAACGCGCATGGACCTCCTCGTAGGTCAGCCCCATTTTCTTCAGGGCGCTCAGCCGGTTGTTGGTGAGAAACACATCGCATTGGGAGATCAGCTTTAACACCGCCTCCCGTCCGCCTTCCGTCTTGGTGTCCAGACAGACAAAGGATTTGTTGCTGTTCTCTAGGTCGAAGCTGGGACATCCCTCCTCAAACTGCGGCGTCCTCTGTCCCCTGTAGGCGGTGCGGTACGGGTCCCCCTTGGGTCCCTCCACTTTAATCACCTCCGCGCCCCAGTCGGCCAGCATGCGTCCGCAGGCTGGCGCTGCAAAATATGTGGTCAGTTCCACCACCTTGATCCCTTCCAATGGTTTCATCATTTTTGTCATTCCTTTCGCTTCGCTCAAGGCACAAACAAGTTATGAAAAAATGTTGTACCTCTCCACTATTTGATTTATAATCCCTGTAGGGAATAGCAATACACTACAGAGCACGGAAGGAGGAGTGGCGAATTTATTCCGACCCCGTATCATTATATGTGCCGTCATCCTTTCAAGCACAAACAAGTGGGACTTTGAGCCCGGACTCTTATCATTGGTAATAAACCATGTTTATTCAGTCACAGGATGACAGTCACTGTTGCTATTCCTTTTTATAAGGTGGTGATACTTATGATGAAGTTAAAATACCCCATCTGCTGTGGGCTTGACGTCCACAAAAATGTTATCGTTGCAACCATCGTAATCACTAACAGGGACGGAGTATCCGAATACAGGCAAAAATCCTTTTCAACCATCAACTCGGATATTCAAAAGTTTCACAACTGGCTTATCGAGAATAATTGTTATCACGTTTGTATGGAATCCACAGGAAAGTATTGGATTCCTATTTTTAATTATCTCGAAAAGGACATAGAGGTCTGCCTTACACATCCCAAATATGTCAAAGCTATCAAAGGCAAGAAAACGGACAAAAAGGATTCAAAATGGATTGCCGACCTCTACAAATTTGACCTTGTCAGATGTTCCTTTATCCCTCCCAAGGATTTCCGCCAGCTCCGGGAACTTGCCAGATACCGCTTTAAGCTGGTCTGCATGAAATCCTCTGAGAAGAACCGCATCCAGAACTGTATGACCGTTTCCAATGTCGGCATTGCCAGCGTGCTTTCTGACCCTTTCGGCAAAACAGCAACCGAAATCATGTCTTATCTGCTGGAGCATACCGCTGATTCCATTGACGAAAAGGCTGTCCGAAAACTGATAAAAAAAGGGGCCAAAGCCAAGTCTGATGAAATCATCGAAGCAATCAGAGGCTGCAACATTGAAACAGACCAGGCAAAAAAACTGGAACTGGCCCTTGGCCATCTGGAATATCTTGACGGTATGATTACCCAGACCGAAGTGGAACTCTATGTCCGTATCAAACCTTATTATGAGTTTGTGGAATTTGTCAGCACCATGCCCGGCATGACAGAGTTAAGTTCCACCATTGTTCTCGCAGAAACAGGCGTTGACATGAACATTTTTGATGATGCCAAACACCTCTGTTCCTGGTGTGGACTTTCTCCTTCCAACAATGAATCCGCAGGTAAGAAAAAATCTGTCCGAATTGCCAAAGCAGGCGCTTACTTGAAACCGATGATGGTACAGTGTGCCCTTGCCGCAATCAAAAACAAAAAGCAGCCTTATTTTGCAATCAAATATGGGCGAATCAAAAAGCGTCGTGGCCATAAGAAAGCAATCATTGCCATCGCAAGAATGATGATGGTCTGTATTTACCATATGGTCTCGGAAAAGAAACCTTTTACCCCTGCTGACTATGAGGAATTGATGAAGCCTCAAAACCATGTAGAGCGTGTTGTTCTGAATGAAAACAATGTTTTTGCCTATCTTGAAAGTCTTGGTTACGATAGTTCTAAGTTAGTGAAGCGCAACGATAACTAATCTTTATTCTATTGTCAAACAATCGCAAAATCAGGGGTTTTATGAACCCTTATATAAGTGCGCCCAAAAATCCACTTTATTTTTCACTCTTCCCTCCTTTCGTCTTTTCCCACACGGCGCATCGCAGCAGCTCCCGGAAAATCAGGTGGCGGCCGTCGGTACCGGGGCTGAATCTGCGCCTTGCCGTTTTACCAAAATTACAAGCAAAAAATATGCCAAATTTCCGGAGAGCGGCGCGGAGGTCCATCCTCCGCGTCGCCTTAAACGCAGAGCCAGCGAACATCCTGGCACCACTCCCCTTCGCGCCGACTTCCACACCTCAAAACGGCGGCCCCGGAAATCCCTTCTCAGGAATTTCCGGAACCGCCGCTCTCCAGCGCTCGATTCAATTCAACCCATACTTTTTCAACTTATACTGCAGCGTCCTCCTGGATATACTCAGATACCGCGCCGTTTTCTCCCGGTGTCCGTTGTTGATTTCCAGCGCCCGCCGGATGCGCTCCTTTTCATCCAGTTCCGGCTCCGGCCCGGCGGGGAATCCGTTTTCGCTGAACATACTCTGGGGAATCTCGTTGATGGTAATGGTGGAAACCGTGCTCATGATCACCATCCGCTCCACAATATTTTTCAGTTCCCGCACATTTCCCGGCCAGCTGTATGCCTCAAAGGTGCGGTAAACCCGCTTTGCGAACTTCTTTTGCAGGGAATACCGGTCGCAGAACTTGTCCAGGAAAAAATCCGTCAGCACCGGAATGTCCTCCTTGCGCTCCCGCAGCGGCGGAATCGTCACCGGAATCACATTCAGCCGGTAGTAGAGGTCCGCCCGGAAGATCCGCTCCTCCACGCACTCCACCAGGCTGCGGTTGGTGGCCGCAATCAGCCGGAAGTCCACGTCAATGGGTTTGGTGGAACCGATCCTGGTAATGGACCTGCTCTCCAAAACGCGCAGCAGCTTGGCCTGAAGCCCCAGAGGCATGGAGTTGATCTCGTCCAAAAACAGCGTTCCCTTGTCCGCCGCCTCGATCAATCCCTCCTTCCCCGTGTTCAGCGCTCCGGTAAACGCCCCCTTTGTATAGCCGAACAGCTCAGATTCCAGCAGGGACTCAGGCATGGACGCGCAGTTGATTTCAATCATAGGCCCGTTCCGATAAGGGCTGTTCTCATGGATATAGTGGGCGAACACATCCTTACCCGTGCCCGACTCCCCCTGGAGCAGGATCACGCTGGCCACCGCCGCGGCCCGCTCCACATCCTTCACCAACTTCTCCATCACGCCGCTCCGATAGATCAGCTCCAGTTTCTTGCTCTCCACCTTGATTTTCGAAGCGTCGTGCTGTTGGCGTTCCCGCAAAACCAGCTCGTGGCGCTCCTTTAAATGGCGCACGTCCATCCGGTCCGCCACCGCATACTTCACATTGCCGTTGCTGTCAAAAATGGGCGTGGCGGTGACGATAAATTCCCCCAGCGTCCCGCTTCCCGTGTAAGAATACTGGAGGTGGGTCACCTTCTTTTTCAGGCGGAACACCTCGGAGCAGACCGGCGTGTCAAGAATTCCCAGACTTTGGAAATCGTAGACAGATTTCCCCTCGTAAAATTTTCTGGGACGTCCGCTGCACTTTAGCACATAGCGGTTGACCCACAGAAATTTGCCGTTCTCATCAAAGATGCTGATTCCCCAATCCAGGCTGTCCAGCAGCGTAAATAAATCCGGCAGCAGCAATTCATTCATTACCATAACATATCCCCATTCCTTTTTAGTCAGACCCATACACCTGCCATTGAAATACCCTGTTGGTTTTTATTATAATAATATTGAGTAAATTTGTCAAAATTTTTATCAATATCAATCCAATGGTTATAATAATTCCATAAAATTTATGGATTATCAAAGCACTTTGCACTTGTTTTGCACATTTCAATGCATTTGACCCGATTTTTGCACACAAAACTATAATTTTTGCACATGTTCTTGTGCAGTCAGGCCCTTTTACGTCCAAAAAAACCGATTATATTTTGCACATCCATTCCCTATTTCGTTATTTCGCAGACAATTCCCGGGGAATTCCGGCCAGATTATCTCCGGCCCGGCTTGGCATTAAACTTGCTTAATAATACCGTAGGTGGCGGCGCACATTGATTGATGTTTTTTTAACAAACACCTTTGGAGGGGGATTGTTACAATGAAAAAATACAAGACATATCAGATTGTTGTCATTATCATCGGCCTGTTCCTATGCTTCTTCGGCCGTTTTATCCCGGTTTCATCCGGCCTCAGCGCCTCCGGAGCCCAGACGCTGTTTATCATGGTGGGCGGACTTCTCATGTGGCTTCTGGTGGGCGTGGACTGGACCAGCCTGGCCGTGATTCTGGCCCTGGCGCTGATCCCGGAGCTGGGCATGAACAAGGTCGCCGCAGGGACCCTGGGAAACAGCACCGTGTTCTATCTCCTGCTCTGCTTCATGCTGGCAAAGAGCCTGCAGGCCACCGGTGTGGCCCACCGTCTGGCCGTTTGGTTCCTCACCGGCAGCTTCAGCCGCAAAGGGGCCTGGTGCACCATCGCCATGATTTTTGTCTCCATCTTTGTCCTCTCGTCCGGGCTGTCGTCCAGCTCCACCATCATGATCTTTCTGCCCATTTTATACGAGATCTTTGAATCCCTGGGGTATGAGAAGGGTAAGGGCGACATTTTTCCCGCGGTCATGATCGCCAGCCTGGCCATCATCTGCCAGATCGCCCAGGCTACAACGCCGATCTCCCATGCCATGACTCTGATCGGTTTCTCCTCCTACAACAGCTACACAGGCAACAATCTGGAATTCGGCCAGTACGTGATGGTTGCGATGCCGGTGGGCATCCTCACCGCCATCGGCTGGTTTTTGGTCTGCCGCTATGTGTGGCGGCCGGACGTATCCAGACTTTCCAGGCTGGACTACGACGCCATCAAAGGAAATGAGGGACCGTTCTCCAAGCAGGAAAAAATCGCGGCAACCATCTATCTGATCGTTGTGGTTCTCTGGCTGGCTCCCGGTATCTCCAAATACCTCTGTCCGCCGGCCTACCCGCTGCTCAACAAGATTCACCAGTGCTATCCCCCCATTGTGGCCATCATACTGCTGCATTTCATCAAAGTGGACGGCAAACCGGTTCTGCCCTACAAGGAGGCCATCTCCGCGGTTCCCTTCAGCACGCTGCTGTTTATGGGCGCGCTGCTGGAACTGGGCACCGCCCTGGCCAATGGGGATATCGGCGTCTCCACCTGGCTTGGGGACACCATCGGCGTGTTCTGCACCGGCGTAAGTCCCCTCATGTTCATCGTGGTCCTGGCCGCCATGAGCGTAATCCTGACCAACTTCATGTCCAACTCCGTGACCTGCGCCATCTGTATGGCCATCGCAATGCCGCTGTCCACCAGCCTGTACAGCGGTCTGATCAGCCCGGTCATCGCAGCCATCATGATCACCATCGGCATCAATTTCGCCTTCGCCACCGCACCGGCCACGCCGCCCGTTGCAATCGCAGCGGACTCCGGCTGGATCAGCGCGGGCAGGCTGTTTAAATACGGCGCGGTAGCCGGACTGGTCGGCATCGCCGTCATGCTGGCCGTGGGTCTGCCCATCGCCAACATGGTCTGTTGACCTGCAACGTTTACAGGAGGCCTTAAAAATCAATGAAACCATTGCTGAACCTGACAATCGCCCAATTTATGGAGCGCACGGCAACCCAGTGGCCCGGCCGGACCGCCCTCACCTTTAAGGGCAGGCGCTGGACCTACCGGGAGCTGGACCTGCTGACGGACCGGATCGCGGCCGGCCTCATGGCCGCTGGGGTCCGGCGTGGAAACCATGTGGCGATTCTCTCGGAAAATATTCCAAACGCCGTATTCTGTTTTCTGGCAATCGAGAAAGCCGGCTGTGTATCCTGTATGCTGAATACAGGCTTAAAAGCAGGAGAGCTGGCGGAGCTGATGGCCCTGTCGGATGTCCGCTTCCTGATGATCGGAAACGGTTACAAAGGCGTGGATTTTTATGAGGAAAGCCGCCGTATCGGGGAAATCTATCCGTTAGAGGCTGTATTTGACATCAGCGGCGGGAACAACCGCCCCTGCCTCACCCTGGAACAGCTGATTCAAATGGGCGGGGAGCAGCCCCAGGGCTTTCGCCAGGCCAGGGAGGAGACGAGGCCCCAGGACGACGGGCTGATCCTGTATACCTCCGGTACCACCGGCTCCTCCCCGAAAGCCGTGGTTTCCAGCTATTACAATCTGGTCAACGGAGGAATCCAGAAGGCCCACAGTCAGTCCCTCACGGAGCGGGACGTGATCTGCTGCGCCCTCCAGCTGTTCCACATCTTCTGTATCGACGTAAACGTGCTCAGCGCCCTGGCCTGCGGCGCCTGCCTGGCTATGCCGGACGATCTGCACACCAAAAGTATTCTGGATACCATACAGACGGAGCGCTGCACTGTACTCAGCTGTGTTCCCTGCATGTACCAGGCAATGATGGGGCGCGGCGATTTCAGCAGTTTCGACCTGTCCTGTCTGCGCACCGGCATCATCGGCGGCGCCTACTGCCCGCCGGAAACCTTTGTGCGGATCGAGCAGGCCTTTGGCTTAACCCTGTTGCCCGGCCTGGGCCAGACAGAAGCCACCGCCGGCATCGCAATCGCCGCTCCCACGGACAGCCTGGAAATCCGCAGCACCACAGTGGGACGTTTTGTAGACCACAGCGACGGCAAAATCGCGGACCTGGAAAGCGGAGCCGCCCTGAAAACAGGGGAGACCGGTGAAATCTGCGTGAAAAGCAGTCTGCTGATGACCGGCTACTACAACCGGCCCGATCTCACCGCCCGGGCCATCGACCGGGACGGCTGGCTTCACACCGGGGACCTGGGATTTCTGGACTCCGACGGATACCTGCACTATGTAGGCCGTATCAAGGAGATCATCAACCGGGGCGGCGAAAAAATCATCCCCGCGGAGGTGGAAGCGGCCCTGTCGCACTTTCCCGGCATAAAGGAGTGTAAAGTGATCGGTCTGCCGGACCCGTACTACGGGGAGGAGGTCTGCGCCTGCCTGGTTCCGGCCCGCGAGGGGGAAAATCCAGACGCCGGGCGGGTCCGCGCCTATCTGGAACCGCGGCTGGCCAGTTTTAAGCTCCCCCGTCACATCGTCATCCTACCCGCTCTGCCCATAAACCCATCCGGCAAGGTCCGGCGCAGCGAGCTGCGCCGGATGGCGGCGGAGGCCCTTGGGCTTAAAACGTAATATGTGATACTTGGGTTACAAAATAGCAGTGAAGCCGGATTAACCGCGGAATCACTGCTATTTTTCTTGTCTGTTATCTGATATAATCAAGGAAATGTATCTCTTATCATCAACCTGTCCCTGATCACCCATCACCACTCTCCCAAGGAGGACCACCATGGATCTCATACGGATCACCCACGAAAACATTGAAAAAGAGCACATCTGCTGCGCCATTTCCAGCAACAAGGACTGCCAGGTACAGTCGAAAAAAGCCTGGCTGACGGAGCGTCTGGACCAGGGCCTGGTATTCTTAAAAGGCGACGTGCGGGGCAAATGCTTTATCGAGTACATCCCCGCCGAGCACGCCTGGGCGCCCATCGAGGCGGAAGGCTACCTGTATATCGACTGCCTCTGGGTGTCCGGCCAGTTCAAAGGGCACGGCTACTCCAACCTGCTTTTGGACGAGTGCATCCGGGACGCCAGGGCCCAGGGCAAGCGCGGCCTGGCCGTCCTGTCCTCGGAAAAGAAGCTGGGTTATCTCTCGGACCCCAAATACTTAAAATACAAGGGTTTTCAGACCGCGGACTCAGCCAGCCCCCACTTCCGGCTGATGGCGCTCCCCTTTGAGAGTCAGGCGGAGCTTCCCCGTTTCTCCCCCCGTCTGAAACAGGCGGCGGCACAGGTTCCCAAAACCGGTCTTTCCCTGTACTATACCAGCCAATGTCCCTTCACCGCCAAATACGTTCCCCTCCTGGAAGCCATCTGCCGCGACCGGAACGTCCCGATCCAGACGGTTCACATCACCACCACGGAGCAGGCCCAGAGCGCGCCCTGCCCCTACACGGCCTTCAGCCTGTACTGGAACGGCGAATTTGTGACCCATGAGATCCCGTCGGAGAAAAAGTTTGAAAAGCTGCTGACGGACCGGGGAATGTAAGTCCTAGACCACCCCTGCGGGATGGTACAATAGAGACTCAGCTTACTTGAAAGGAGTTATACAAAATGGATAAAACGCAGGGAAACGATCCTACCGCAACAGGCGCCTGGATTTTCCAGGGCAATCCCGCCTGGTACGATATATCCCGGGCCGTAACCGAGCAGGACCTGCTGGTCTGGGGCGTCAAGCAGTGCTCCCGGCAGATTGCACGGGGCGACCGCGTCTATATCTGGGCGTCCGGCCCGGAGGGCGGCGTGATCGCCAGGGGTGTGACCCTTGACGATCCCTCTCCTCGTCTGCTTCTTGCCGACCAATACACCCTGGACTCCTCCAGAAGCCAAACTGGCGTAGGCGTGGAGATTCGGATCACTGACCGCTGCGCGGACCGGCCTTTCTCCCGTTCCATGATGCTGGCGGACCGGCGCCTGAGCGGCAACAGCATTCTGACCTTTCCCAACGCCACCAATTACAAACTGACGCCGGAACAGGCCGGACTGCTGGACCGTTATTTTGAAGGCACTTATAGCAACACCGCCCCGGCGGAGGAATACCAGAAAGCGGAAGCTCTGGAAGCTGCCCTGCCCCAGTTGCGCTGCTGGCTCTACACCCCCGGGGACAACGCCTGCATGTGGGACGAGTTTTATACCCAGGGCATCATGGGCATGGGCTGGGACGCCATCGGGGATTTTAACCGCTACGGCAGCAAAAATGCCGTGCGTGAGGCCATGCGCCGGAACATTGACCCCTCCAAATCCTACCGCAACGACGGCCACGCCGTCTGGCAGTTTGTCCGCGACATGCAGCCCGGAGATGTGGTGTTCGTCAAAAAGGGCCTGCACCGGATCATCGGCCGCGGCGTGGTGGAATCGGACTATTACTGGGCGGGAGACCGCTCCGAATACCGCTCCTGCCGCAAGGTCCGCTGGACCCACAGAGGCGAGTGGGATTACCCCTCCGGCAGCGGCCCCAGGAAAACGCTGACCGAGATCACCCCCTACACCGAGCTGGTCCGGCTCTTAAACGGCCTGTTCGAGGAAAATGAGGACGGCGGGGAGAGCCGGGACATCCGCACCTTCCCCGAATACTCCCGGGAGGATTTTCTGAAGGAGGTATTTCTGGACGAAAACGCGTACGACGAATTAGCCGACCTGATCCGCCTCAAAAAGAATGTGATTCTCCAGGGACCTCCCGGCGTGGGGAAAACCTTTGCGGCCAGACGGCTGGCCTACTCTCTGATGAATGAGATCAATCCCGACCGCGTGATGGTCGTGCAGTTTCACCAGAGCTACAGCTATGAGGATTTCATGCTGGGATACCGGCCGGACGGAACCGGCTTCTCCCTGGCCCAGGGGCCGTTTTACCGCTTCTGCAAGGACGCGGAGGAGGACAGCGACGATACCCCCTACTTTTTTATCATCGACGAGATCAACCGCGGCAATTTAAGCAAAATATTCGGCGAGCTGCTGATGCTGATCGAGGGAGACAAGCGCGGCCAGTCCCTGCGTCCCCTGTACTCCGACGAGCTGTTCTCCGTTCCCAAAAACGTGTACATCATCGGTACCATGAACACCGCGGACCGCAGCCTGGCCATCATCGATTACGCCCTGAGACGGCGTTTCGCCTTCTATGAAATGACCCCGGCCCTGGATTGCCCCGGATTTCTCCAAAAACTGGAAGCTGCAGACAGCGGAAAGCTGAAACGTCTGGTGGAGACGGTAAAGGAATTAAACCAGGACATTTCCGGAGACGACGCTCTCGGAAAAGGCTTTTGCATCGGCCATAGCTATTTCTGTCCCCAGGGCCCTGCGGACGACCGTTGGGTGGAATCCGTGGTCAAATATGAGCTGATCCCATTGTTGGAGGAATACTGGTTCGACGCTCCCTCCAAGGCCCGCCAGTGGTCCGAACGGCTGAAAGGGGCTGTCCATGACTGACGCCATCCCCATCCGCAATCTCTATTACATGCTGGCCTACGCCTACCGCTGTCTGGACCAGCGGGATTTTTCCGGCCTGGAAGCGGAACCCTTTGAGAACGCCTGCGATCTCTTTGCAACAATCCTGGCCCGGGGATTATCCGGGCAGATCCGGCGCGGGCTGGAGCGGTCCTATGTCCCGCGCCGGGAGACCCTTTCCGCTCCCCGGGGACGCATTGACGTTTCCGCCTCCATCAAGGAACAATCCCTTGCCCGGCTCCGCCTGCCATGCCGGTATGACGAATACTCCGAGGACATCCCGGCCAATCAGGTGATGAAGCTTACCGCCCGTTATCTGTGCCGTTCCGGCCAGGTAAGCCAAAGCCGCAGAGATGCCTTAAAGCGCCTGCTGCCCTTCCTGTCCGGCGTCAGCGATCTCTCCCCCGGGAGCGTCCGCTGGGATCAGGTCAAATGCCGCCCGGACAACCGTCCCTGCCGGTCCCTGATCGGAATCTGCCGCCTGGTCATGGAGCACCTGCTGTTTGCGAATCCGGACGGTAGCCGGGAGATACGCGGTTACATGGACGGCCAGCCCATGCATTTGCTCTATGAGAAGTTTATCCTGGAATACTACCGGAGGCATTTTCCCGGACTTTCCCCCAACCCTGAATTGATCCGCTGGAATGTGACCGGCGGGCAAGCCCTCCATCTGCCGCTTATGCGCACAGACCTTGTGTTGCGCGGGGCCGGGAAAACTCTGATCATTGACGCCAAATATTATTCCCACTCCATGCAGTCCTACCGGGACCCGGATTCCCCGACCATCCGCTCCGGTAACCTGTACCAGATCTACGCCTACGCAAAAAATCTGGATCGGGACCGTACCGGATCTGTGGCCGGACTGTTGCTGTACGCCAGAACGAAGGAACCGGTGGTTCCCGACGATTCCTGCGAAATCGACGGCCCCCTCATCGCGGCCAAAACCCTGGACTTGTCCCTCCCCTTCCCGGAAATTGCCGGTCAGCTGGACCGGATCGCCCAGCCCCTTCTTGACAAACCCGCTCATCCGTGGAATACTGCTATATGAAACGTTCTAACAGCAGAACTGTGAGCTAAGATTCACATCATTATTACAGAAACAGAGGACACACCTATGAATCAGACAATTTACCTGGCGTCCGACTACGACGGCACATTTAAACAGGGTTCCATCCGGGACGAGGACAAGGAAGCCATCCGGCGTTTCCGCAGCCGCGGCGGCCGCTTCGGGCTGGTCACCGGCCGTTCCCTCAGCATGCTGGAACAGGAATTCGCCCGTTACGATATGCACATGGATTTCATCATCGCCTGCACCGGGGCCGTTATCTTTGACCAGGATTTAAACGTGATCTTTAAAAAGCCTATGGACGCTGCCACGGCCTGGGAGCTGGAGGCGGAGATGGAGCGCCGCCCGGCCGGTCTGTGCGGCATGGCAACCCTGCACAAGCACAGCCGCCTCTACCTGCACCCGTCCCTGGCCGCTTCCCGGGATCACAACCCGGAAGGGCTCCCCCAGTATCCCAGGGAAGCGGTGGAGCAGGACGGTGACATCATCTCTATGTTTCTGCGGGGTTTTGACGCCAAAGATTCCCAGGCCCTTTACGACTATCTCACCGAGGCCTACAGGGACCGCCTTGACTTCCACTATAACGGCGGAGCCATCGACGTGACCGCCCCGGGTGTCAGCAAAACCGAAGGAGTCCGCGCCCTGGCGCGCCTGCACCCGGATTCCCGGGTCTGCGTGATCGGGGACGAGATGAACGATCTGGACATGATCCGGGCCTTCCAGGGCTTTTCCGTCACCACCGGGAACGAGGCGGTAAAACAGGCCGCTTCCAGGGTATTCGACCATGTTTCGGACTGCATCGATTATCTGATCCGGGAGTAACCGCATACGCGCCCAACCGGGCGCGCCGCTAGAAAACGGGGGTACCGCACTAACGCGGCACCCCCGTTTTATTGAATGCAATGGACCGCTGGCGCAGCCTGCGGACGATTGTAATTCGCAATTCTGTTATTTATTTCTGAACCACATACTTAAACACCGGCATCGCCAGGTAAGAGAAGAATCCGTCGTACTTGGAGGTATCCATCAGATATGGCTCGCTGTAGTAGTAGATCGGGATGATTGGCAGCTGCTCCTCCAGAATCTTCTCAGCCTTGTGGAAGTTCTCAAAGCGCTCGTTCTGGGAGGTAGCGTGTGCGGCTGCGCTGATGTAGGAATCATACTCCTCATTGTAGAAATGGCAGTCGTTGTTGCCGCTGGAGGTGATCCACAGCTCCATCAGAGATGCGGGATCCATATAGTCCACAGTCCAGCCTGCACGGGCCAGAGCGTAGTCGCCTGCGCTTCTCATATCCAGGAACACCGCGAACTCCTGGGAGTCGATGGTGCAGTCCACGCCCAGAACTTCTTTCCATACGTTCTGCACATACTCTGCGATAGCAGCATGGGCGCTGTTGTTGTTGATGGTGTAGCTGATTGTCGGGAAGCCTGCGCCGTCCGGATATCCGGCCTCGGCCATCAGCTTCTTGGCCTCCTCACAGTTGGCCTCGTAGGTGGAGTTATCCCAGAATTTGTCAGCGGAATCATAATAATCCTTGCCGTCCTCGTCGTGGAAGCCTCTGGGAAGGAAGGTATCTGCGGGAAGCTCGCCTCTCTTGGTAACCATATCGGTCACATAGTTGCGGTCAATGGCCAGAGCCAGAGCGCGGCGCACCTTGGGATCCTGCAGCTCGGGAATCATCCCCTTGCCCTCGGCATTTACCAGAATATAGTAGGTTCCGGCAACCGGAGCCACCTGGAACGTGCCGGCCTCTTTCAGGCGGTCCAGCTCCTCAGTGGGGAAGCTTGCGGCATAGGCTAAATCTCCGCTCTCAAATGCAGCCAGAATGGCGTTGTCGTCGTCCATCAACATCCAGGTGATCTTGGTGGGGCCAAGGTTGGCATAGTCATAATACTTGTCGTTGGCTTCCATCACGATCTTCTCCTGATGGGACCACTCCACCAGCTTGTAAGCGCCGTTGCCGATGTAGGTCTCAGGATTCTCATACCACATCTCGCCGTTGGCCTCGATGACGTCCTGTCTCACCGGGCTGGTCACAGCCGCTGCCACGATCTCGATAAAGTAGTTGCAGGGAGCCTTCAGGGTAACTTCCAGGGTCTTATCGTCGATGGCCTTAACGCCCAGCTCGCTCTTGTCCTTGGAGCCGTTCTGAATCTCAACCGCGTTCTGAACCATGTCGATAAAGTAGCTGTTCTCATAGCCGCCGCTCACCAATCTCTGCCAGGAGTACACGAAGTCTCCCGCAACCACCGGCTGGCCGTCGGACCAGAAAATATCGTCGCGCAGGGTAAAGGTGTATACCAGGCCGTCGTCGCTGACCGTGTAGTCCTTAGCCTGGCCCAGCTCCACGCCCTCGCCGCCCTTGGCATACTTGGCAAGTCCCTCGAACATATGCAGGGTGGTGATCATGGAATCGTTGGAATTCAGCGCGTTGGGGTCAAGGGATGCGGGCTCGGAACCATTGTGAACGTTGATCTCGAACGCCTCCTTCTCCCCTGCCGCCTCGCCGGTAGATCCCGCTTCGGACCCGGCCGCTGAAGAACCGGCCGCCGCGGTCTCCTTGGTTCCGGAACCGCCGCCGCAGGCTGCCAGCGATACAACCATCGCAGTGCAGAGGACAGCTGCCGCTGCCTTTTTGAGCATTGTTTTTTTCATCATTTTTGTCATTCCTTTCGCTTCGCTCAAGGCACAAACAAGTTATGAAAAAATGTTGTACCTCTCCACTATTTGATTTATAATCCCTGTAGGGAATAGCAATACACTACAGAGCACGGAAGGAGGAGTGGCGAATTTATTCCGACCCCGTATCATTATATGTGCCGTCATCCTTTCAAGCACAAACAAGTGGGACTTTGAGCCCGGACTCTTATCATTGGTAATAAACCATGTTTATTCAGTCACAGGATGACAGTCACTGTTGCTATTCCTTTTTATAAGGTGGTGATACTTATGATGAAGTTAAAATACCCCATCTGCTGTGGGCTTGACGTCCACAAAAATGTTATCGTTGCAACCATCGTAATCACTAACAGGGACGGAGTATCCGAATACAGGCAAAAATCCTTTTCAACCATCAACTCGGATATTCAAAAGTTTCACAACTGGCTTATCGAGAATAATTGTTATCACGTTTGTATGGAATCCACAGGAAAGTATTGGATTCCTATTTTTAATTATCTCGAAAAGGACATAGAGGTCTGCCTTACACATCCCAAATATGTCAAAGCTATCAAAGGCAAGAAAACGGACAAAAAGGATTCAAAATGGATTGCCGACCTCTACAAATTTGACCTTGTCAGATGTTCCTTTATCCCTCCCAAGGATTTCCGCCAGCTCCGGGAACTTGCCAGATACCGCTTTAAGCTGGTCTGCATGAAATCCTCTGAGAAGAACCGCATCCAGAACTGTATGACCGTTTCCAATGTCGGCATTGCCAGCGTGCTTTCTGACCCTTTCGGCAAAACAGCAACCGAAATCATGTCTTATCTGCTGGAGCATACCGCTGATTCCATTGACGAAAAGGCTGTCCGAAAACTGATAAAAAAAGGGGCCAAAGCCAAGTCTGATGAAATCATCGAAGCAATCAGAGGCTGCAACATTGAAACAGACCAGGCAAAAAAACTGGAACTGGCCCTTGGCCATCTGGAATATCTTGACGGTATGATTACCCAGACCGAAGTGGAACTCTATGTCCGTATCAAACCTTATTATGAGTTTGTGGAATTTGTCAGCACCATGCCCGGCATGACAGAGTTAAGTTCCACCATTGTTCTCGCAGAAACAGGCGTTGACATGAACATTTTTGATGATGCCAAACACCTCTGTTCCTGGTGTGGACTTTCTCCTTCCAACAATGAATCCGCAGGTAAGAAAAAATCTGTCCGAATTGCCAAAGCAGGCGCTTACTTGAAACCGATGATGGTACAGTGTGCCCTTGCCGCAATCAAAAACAAAAAGCAGCCTTATTTTGCAATCAAATATGGGCGAATCAAAAAGCGTCGTGGCCATAAGAAAGCAATCATTGCCATCGCAAGAATGATGATGGTCTGTATTTACCATATGGTCTCGGAAAAGAAACCTTTTACCCCTGCTGACTATGAGGAATTGATGAAGCCTCAAAACCATGTAGAGCGTGTTGTTCTGAATGAAAACAATGTTTTTGCCTATCTTGAAAGTCTTGGTTACGATAGTTCTAAGTTAGTGAAGCGCAACGATAACTAATCTTTATTCTATTGTCAAACAATCGCAAAATCAGGGGTTTTATGAACCCTTATATAAGTGCGCCCAAAAATCCACTTTATTTTTCACTCTTCCTCCTTTTTTGATCATAGAATTTTATATAATACTGACACGAGCCAGCTATTACCTAATTGATTTTGTCCAGATGGTGGCAGGCCGCGAAATGTCCCGGCTCCCACTCCTTAAACTCCGGCGCGCTCTGGGCGCATTCCTCCGTCGCGTAGGGGCAGCGGGTGCGGAACGTACATCCGCTGGGCGGATTCATGGGGCTGGGGATATCTCCCTCAAGAATGATCCGCTGTTTTGCCCGGCTGGCCTTGGGATCCGCAATGGGGATCGCGGACAGCAGCGTCTGGGTGTAGGGGTGAAGGGGCCTGCGGTACAGCTCGTTGCTCTTTGTCAGCTCCACCATGTGGCCCAGGTACATCACGCCGATGCGGCTGCTGATGTGCTTCACCACAGACAAGTCATGGGCGATGAATAAATAGGTAAAACCCCGGTCCGCCTGCAAGTCCTCCAGCATATTCACCACCTGGGCTTGAATGGAAACGTCCAGGGCGGAAATGGGCTCGTCGCACACGATAAACTCGGGATCCACGGCCAGCGCCCTGGCGATGCCGATTCTCTGGCGCTGGCCGCCTGAGAACTCATGGGCAAAGCGGTTGGCGTGCTCCGTGTTCAGCCCCACGATGTCCAACAGGGCGTTGATCTTGTCCCTGCGCTCGGTTTTGGAGCCGTACATCTTATGGATATCCAGGGCCTCGCCGATGATATCGCCCACGGTCATACGCGGGTCCAGCGAAGCGTAGGGGTCCTGGAAAATGATCTGCATTTTTCTGCGGTAGGGCAGCATATCCACATGGGTGATGTCCTCGCCCTTATAGATGATCTTCCCCTCCGTGGGCTCGTGCAGGCGCAGGATCGTGCGCCCCAGCGTGGTCTTTCCGCAGCCGCTCTCTCCCACCAGGCCAAGAGTCTCGCCCTTCTCGATGTAAAAGCTCACATCGTCCACGGCCTTCACGTAGTTCATCTTCATGAAACCGGTTTTCACCGGGAAATATTTCTTAAGGTTATTCACCTCGATTAAAATGTTCTTACCATCCGCCATCGCCTACTCCTCCTCTTCCCGCGCTTCTTTCACCGGCAGCCAGCAGGCGGCCATATGGCCCTCTCCCACCTGACACTGGGGCGGAGCCTGGTCGATACAAATCTTCATGCAGTGCTTGCACCGCGGCGCGAAGGGACAGCCCTTGGGCGGGTTGATCAGGTCCACGGGGTTTCCCTCGATGGGGATCAGGCGCTGATGCTCGTCCGTGTCGATCTTGGGCACGGAGGCCAGCAGACCCCAGGTGTACGGATGTCTGGGCTCATAAAAGATCTGATCGCTGCTGCCGCTCTCCACAATGGTTCCCGCGTACATCACGCTGATGCTGTCGCAGATGTCGGAAACAACGCCCAGGTCGTGGGTGATGAACACGATTCCCATATGGATCTTGTCCTTCAGCTCCTTTAACAGCTCCAGAATCTGGGCCTGGATGGTCACATCCAGAGCCGTGGTAGGCTCGTCCGCGATCAGCAGCTTGGGATCGCAGGCCAGGGCCATGGCGATCATCACGCGCTGGCGCATACCGCCGGAAAACTCGTGGGGGTACTGTTTCAGCCGCTTCTCCGGCTGGTTGATCCCCACCAGGGTTAAAAGCTCCACCATGCGCTTCTGGCGCTGGTCCTTGTCCAGACTGGTGTGCTTTCTCAGGGACTCCTCGATCTGATTGCCGATGGTGAACAGCGGATTTAAGGAGGTCATGGGGTCCTGAAATATCATGCTGATATCTTTACCGCGGATTTTAAGCAGCTCCTTCTCGCTCATGGCCGTCACATCCCTGCCTTCGAACAGGATCTGTCCGCCGATCACCTTTCCCGGCTCCGGGATGATGCCCATCAGGCCGTAGGAGGAAACGGACTTGCCGCTGCCCGACTCGCCCACGATGCCCATCACCTCGCCCGGCTTTAAATTATAACTGATTCCCCGGACCGCCTTTACCTCACCCGCATAGGTGAAGAAGCTGACCTCCAGGTTCTTGACTTCCACTAAATTTTTGTTGTCTTCCATGTCCTGTAAACCTCCTATTTCTTCAGCCTTGGGTCAAGCGCATCTCTGAGACCGTCACCGAACAGGTTGAAGGCCAGGATAATCACACTGATCACGATTGCGGGGAAGAACTCGCGGTAGGGATAGGAAATAATTCCGTTCAGTCCGTCGGAACAGAGGGAGCCCAGGCTGGCCATGGGCATGGAAACACCGATACCTAAAAAGCTCAGAAACGCCTCGGTAAAAATCGCGGAGGGGATCTGCAGCATGGTCGTGACGATCAGCTGGCCCACGCAGTTGGGCAGCAGATGCTTCATGATCAGACGCTTTTTGTTGGCTCCCAGCGCCACCGCGGCGTTCACATATTCCATTTCCTTCAGCTGCAGTACCTGGCCGCGGACGATACGCGCCGCGCCCACCCAGTACAGCAGGCCGTACACGATAAAGATGGCGATAATTCCCGAACCCAGCACCTGCAGGGGTTTGAAAAACGCGTTGCTGTTGATCAGCGTGTTCAGGGGCTCCTCAATTACCATCTTGATGGCGATTACCATCAGAATGGTGGGCAGCGCGTTGAGAATATCCACAATACGCATCATGATGTTGTCGGTGGTTCCGCCTACCAGACCGGAGATCGCTCCGTATATGGAGCCGATCACCAGCACGATGAGGGCGGAGACGATACCGATCAACAGGGAGATGCGGGTTCCGATCATGGTGCGGACCAGCAGGTCGCGTCCCAGCTTATCCGTGCCGAAGGGGTGCTTGAAGCAGGGGAACAGGTTCTCGTCCCCGCGGATCTGCTGGCTGTAGGTGTAGGGGCTCAGATAAGGGCCCACCACCGCAAATATGATAAGAACGCCGATGATCACAAGGGCGACCATGGCGATTTTATTCTTCTTTAAACGCCTCCAGGCGTCCTTCCAATAGCTGACCGCCTCCTGCATGGATGTGATCTGTTCCTGCTCCTCCTTGGAGGCCGGTGCGAAATCCGCATCCGACAGTTCCGGCAGCGCGCTCAAGCCTAATCTGTGTAAAATCTTCTGTTTATCCACGTTCCCATCCTCCTATGCATCCAGCTTAATTCTCGGATCTACGAGCTTGTAAATAATGTCGCAGACCAGGGTCATCAGAATCAGAATTGCCGCATAGAAGATCGTGACGCCCATGATGATGGTGTAGTCACGGCTCTCAATGGACTTTACAAAATACCGCCCCAGGCCGGGGATGTTGAAGATCTTCTCCACCACGAATCCGCCGGTCAGAACGTTGGCGATCATGGGGCCCATGTATGTAATAACGGGGATCAGGGAATTCCTGAGGGCGTGCTTGAAGGTGGTGATGAACTCGCTCATACCCTTGGCTCTGGCGGTGCGGATGTAGTCCTGTCCGATCACGTCCAGCATACTGGAACGCATGAGGCGGGCGATGTAGCTGCAGGGCGACAGCGCCAGGGTAACCACCGGTAACACGTAGGCCGCGGCGCTGGAGAGGCCGGAGGCCGGTACCAGTTTGAGTTTCACGGCAAATAGAATCATAAAAGAGGTGGCGACCACAAAGCCCGGAACCGCGATTCCCACCGTGGAAAGCACCCGGATCACATTGTCCTGCCACTTCTCCCTCCGCAGCGCCGAGAGACAGCCAAGCGGAATGCCGATCACCGTGGCGACCACCACAGCAATGGCGCCGATCTTGGCGGAAATGGGAAACGCCTGCTTGATAATATCCATAATCGGCTTATTCTTGGCCTGCACATAGCTGACGCCGAAATCGCCGTGCAGCAGGTTTTTCAGATAATTCGCGTACTGGACCACTAACGGCTTGTCCAGACCGTATTTTGCCTCCATCGCGGCCTTCGCGGCAGCTGTGGGAGCCTTCTCACTCATAAAAGGATCGCCCGGAACCAGGTTCATGACAAAGAATGTAATCGTCGCGGCCACAAACAGCGTAATCACGGCCGTACCAATTCGTTTTACCAGATACTTTAACATAGATACCTCCTGTAGTTCTCTTTTGTAACGCTTTTGAGGCGTGTAGATATGAGGTTTAAAACAGCCTTAAACGAACAAAGGTTATAAATATACATTTTAGACTTTCATTAACCGTTTGTCAATGAGAATTGCGCCCTCCCAACCCTGATTATGCCGGAAAATATTGGCATTGCGGGCCTTCGCCTGTTATTGACATTACCCGTAAATGGAACTATACTCCTTTTTAGAAACCGTTATGAAACCAAATCATTTTTTAGGAGGAACTACTATGCGTTTAGCAAATGTGACCTGTAAAAAGGTAGAGGAATATCTGACCAGGAGCCAGACCGTCGTGATCCCCGTGGGAAGCATCGAAAACCACGGCAAGCACATGCCTCTGGGCACCGACACCCTGATCCCGGACAAAATCGTGGAGCTTCTGGAGGAGAAATCCGGCGTGATGATCGCGCCCACCATCCCCTACGGAGCCACCAACACCATCATGGGCTGCACCGGCACCATCACCCTGGGCACCGACGGCCTGGTCATGATTCTGACCAAGGTCACCGATTCCCTGTTCCGCTATGGCTTCCGCAAATTCGTGATCTTAAACGGCCACGGCGGCAACAACAAAGCCATCGAGACCGTGGGCATGCAGCTTCACCGCCGCGGCGCATGGCTGGCCAACTTAAACTGGTGGCTGATGGCCGGAGAGCTGAACCCGGAGTGGAAGGGCGGCCACGGCGGCGCTGAGGAGACCGCGGGCGTCATGGGCGTGGATCCCTCCCTGATCGATTACGACTACATAAACGAACCCATGGACTTAATCGACGACGTGGCCCCCAACATGAAAACCACCGGCTGGGGCACCGTGGATTATAAGGGCGCCACCGTGGTATTCCCCAGGGAGATGCACAACTACAGCGGCAACGGCTGGTACGGCAAGGATGAGCCCCATCTGGCAACCGTGGAGTGGGGCCAGGAGATGCTGCGCACCTTCGCCGACTACATGGCGGACTTCCTCACCGAGCTGGAAAAACTGGACCTGCCCAAGGCAGAAATCTAACGGACAAACAGGAGACTTAATATATGAACACAAATATCAATCCCAAAAGCTTGGAGCTGATCGCCGATCTCTCCAATGCCTTCGGCCCCTCGGGTTTTGAGGACGCCGTTTTCGACGTGGCCAAAAAGCACTGCGGCGACATGGCCCAGGTGACCGACGACTGCCTGCGCAACATCTACATCCGGCCCAACAAACCGGCCAAAGGGCTTCCGGTATTCATGCTGGACGCCCACTGCGACGAGGTGGGCTTCATGGTCCACTCCATCCGCCCCAACGGCACCCTGCGCTTCGTGTCCTTAGGCGGCTGGAACATGGACAGCCTGCCCTCCTCCAAGGTTCTGGTGCGCAACGCCGAGGGCCGCTACCTGCCGGGCCTGATCGCCTCCAAGCCGGTCCACTTTAAAACCGCCGCGGAGCGCAGCCAGGGAGCGGCTCCCGCCATCTCCGACTACATCATCGACGTGGGCGCTTCCAGCGCCGAGGAGGCGGTGGAGGTATTCAAGATCCGCATCGGCGAGCCCATCGTGTCCGACGTGCAGTTCCAGTACGACGAAGAGCACGACGTGATGATCGGAAAAGGCTTTGACTGCCGCATCGGCTGCGCCGCTCTGATCGAGGCCATGCATCGGCTCCAGGACGAGGAGCTTGACGTGGACCTGGTGGGCGTGCTCTCCTCCCAGGAGGAGGTGGGCGAGCGGGGCGTCAAGGTGGCCGTAAACCAGGTCCGCCCGCAGATCGCCATCTGCTTTGAGGGCTGCCCGGCGGACGACACCTTCACCGAACCCTACGCCATCCAGACCGCGCTGAAAAAAGGCCCCATGATCCGCTTTATGGACAAATCCATCATCTGCAACCCCAGATACCAGCGCTACGCCCTGGACCTGGCTGAGAAGCAGGGCCTGGCCATCCAGTCCTCAGTCCGCGAGGGCGGCGGCAACAACGGCGCCATGGTGAGCACCGCCCTGGACGGCATCCCGGTGATCGTGGTGGGCGTGCCGGTGCGGTACATCCACTCCCATTACGGGATCACTTCCTATTATGATTTCGAGGCCACCGTGCAGCTGGCCGTGGCGATTGTAAAATCCATGAATGAGGAGATTATTAAGAGCTTCTGACATGACAGGGATTGGCATATGCGCCAAAGGGCGCGCTTTATCGATAACACCGTTATAGAAAACACCGTCTGCGGGATGTGTTAACTAGCCCGCAGACGGTGTTTTTGAATTTCATATGGCAATTCCGATATGGTTGAATCTTTCAATTTCCGGCTTCCCCCAGGGCCGCCGCCCCGATCAGCCCCGCGTCCACCCCCAGGGACGCCAGCACCACCTTGGGCACCGGCAGCAGCGCGGCCCCGTAATACCGTTCGCAACAGCGGGAATTGATCTCATCCAGCGATTCTTTCCAGAATTTTACTTCCGCCCCGCCTAACACCACAATCTCCGGCCGGAACGCGTTGACCGCGTTGACAATCCCGTCGCTGACATAGTCGATATACTGGCCCAGTACCCGCCGTGCGGCACGGTCCCCCTTTCTGGCGCAGTCCATCACCTCCGCCGGGGAAATCGTCAGGGCGTCGTACCGCCCCAGCAGCGTGTTCTTATAGCGGGCCGCCGCCTCCCGGGCCTGTTCCGCCAGGGCTTCCAGGGACGCGTAGGCCTCAAAGCATCCCTTCCGGCCACAGCTGCACGTCTTTCCCCCGGACACGATGGTGCAGTGCCCCAGGCGGGCCCCTGCGCAGTATTTTCCGCCGAAAATGCGGCCATCGACCACCACGCCGCTGCTGATTCCGGCTCCGAACTGGAACAATACCACCTGGGTGCAGCGCAGGGCCGCCCCTGCCAGGGACTCGCCCAGGGCCGTGCAGCCCGCCAGCTCCGCCACCGACACGGTCTGCGCCCTGGGAAACTGTTTTTGCAGTTCCTTTCCAAAGGGCACGTGATTCCAGACCATGGGGCCGGAGTAGACCACCTCCCCGGTCTCCCGGTTGGCGATCCCCGGGCAGCCGACCCCCACAGAGGCGCAGAGGTCAGGATCAATCCCCAGGCCCCTCGCCGCCAGTCCGGCGCAATCCGCCACCAGCCGCGCCGTCTCCCGGTAATCGCAGCCAGCGCCCAGCGCCAGGCTGGCCCGGGAGACGACCCGGTGGCGGCTGTCCACGATCCCGGCTATGATCTCCCGGTTGGAAAACACCGCGCCGATCCGGTATTCTCCTCTCCCTTCACCTCTCATCCCGTCACCTCCGGCTACTGCTCCACCGCGCGCAGGTTCCGTCCCGGGCAGGCACCGTCAGCTCCAGGCACTTCCCCGGTCCGCCCGCAAACGCCTGCTCCTCCCGAAACCACACCTTCACCCGGGCCTCGCGCTCCAGATGGTTGACAACCGTCAAGAGATATTCTCCCTCCAGCCGGTGCAGGCGCACCACCGGAGCCAGCGAAATCCCACTGCTCTCACACTCCGGCACTTCCACCTTCTCAATGATCCCATAACCGCCCAGGCTCATAAAGCGGGTCAGAAGATCCCGGGTGCCGTCCCTTTTCCCGCCTCCGTCCAGCTCAAACCCGTGCTCATGATAATAGGAGGGGTAGGTTCCAATCCACACCGCCCGGCCCTTTCCCAGAAGGCGCTCCGTCACGGCGGCCTCCCCGTCCTCAAAGCGGGCCAGCACCCGGACGTCCTGTCCCGGATTCACCAGCTGCCGGTACCATTTCCCGGCAAAGACCGTGCCATCCTCGCAGCGGGCCGTGACCATACCCCAGTCCGGCAGCCCCTGAATTTCCCGGTGGCCCAGGCCGAAGAGCCGTCTAAGCGCCGTTCCCTCCTGATCCAAAAGTCCGTCCGGGCGGTAGAGGCCCGGGCAGGCCTCGGACACCAGCGTGCCCCCGCGCTCCACAAACCGGACCAGATGTTCCGTCTCCCGCTCAGAGAGCACCAGCGGCAAGGGTAGGTACAGGAAACGCACCGTTCCCTCTGCCAGCTCTCCGATATAGTCCTCGTGCAGGAAGCGGACCGGTATCCCCCGCTCGTAGGCGGCCCGGAACACGCCGCTTAAACTGCCCGCGTACATCTCTTCCCTGCGCTCCGAGGCGAAGGTCAGAAGATCGCTGCTCCTGGACGCGTAAACCGCGTTCTCAGCCGGAACCCGGACGGCGGCGTCAAGTTCCGGCAGGTTCAGCCGCCCCGCGCACTCCGAGGCCGCCAGGCTGCGGGGCGTGTCCTCCCCTGCAAATCCGGTGAGGCCGAAGCCCGGGGACTCCACCCCGGACGGTTCCGGCGCGTACTGCCAGTACACGGTTCCCTTCCCCCCTGCGGAGATTGTATTCCAGTTCCATATTTTTACATCTCCCGCGTCCGGCACCTCGCCGCCCAGAAGCCCCGGCTTTCCGGTTCCGCCCTGAAGCTCCACCTGGTAGAACAGCTTTCCGTGGGCCGCCTCCGCCACCATCTCGTTATGAATCAGATGGCGGTAGGCGTGATCCGGGCCCATGAGCCATTTGGGGAAGCTGGAAAGCCCGAACCAGTCCACCTCACGGGCAAGCAAAAACTCGTCTCCCAGCTCATTTCCCAGGCCGCCCACAATCCGGTTGCCCAGAATACCGCTGTAGGCCACATGGGTCTGCACCACCTTGCCCGGCGCTCCCCTCCTGGCCGCCCCGGCCCTCAGCTTCAGCCATCCCGCCAGGTTGTCCAGCCAGAAGCGCCGCCAGTCCAGCATATCCGCCCAGGTGCCGAACCGCGGCGGCGGCTCCACCTGTTCCCAGGAGGAGTAGGTGCGGTACCAGGCCCGGTTCAACGCGTCCAGCGACGGGTATTTCCCCTTAAGCCACGTTCTGAACGCATCCCGGGAGTGGCGGCAGTAACACAGCATATTGCTTCGGTAATCGTACATCGGTTCCAGATGAGGTTCGTTCCAGACGTCGATGGCGATCACCGCCGGTTCGTCCGCGAAGTGGCGGGCCGTCTCCTCGATAAACGCCGCCACGAGCGCCGCAAACTCCGGTTTGTCCATACAAAGTCCCGGCCAGCCGCCGCTGGGCAGGTTGGCCGGTCCCCCGTAAGCCACCCGCTGCCCGTCCGCCGTGCGGTATAAATCCTCCTCATTTCCCTCATAGGTCCAGTAGGGAGCCCCCTCGGGCACCGTGTTGATGATCACCTGAAGGCCGTATTCCCTGGAGAGTGCCACCAGCTCGTCCAGCTCTGAAAAGTCAAAGCAGCCCGGTTCCCGCTCGATCCAGTTCCAGACCGCCCAGTGTTTCACGCAGTTGAACCCCAGCTCCTTCATGTGGGCCAGGTCCCTGCGCCAGCATGCCCGCCCCGGGAAGGGCGGGCGGTAATATTGCGCTCCATACAGCATATTGGTTCCTCCTTGACGATTCTTTAAGGCCGAAACGCGTCCGGCGGCCGCCTCCTACCCTTTCACCGCCCCGGCGGTCATGCCGCTGACCAGGTACTTCTGCATCGCGAATCCCACGATGATGATGGGCACCATGGTGATGGCCGCGGCAGCGCTGCATTTTCCCCAGTCCACGGACACCGCGCCCACATACCGGGCCACGCCCACGGTCAGGGGATAGGTCTTTAAGTTGGTGAGCTGGAGGGAAAATACCAGCTCGTTCCAGGACGTCTGCATCACCAGGATCGTCGCCGAGGCCACGGCCGGTTTTAACAGCGGCACGATGATCAGCCAGAACGCCTTCATCCGGCTGCACCCCATCACGCTGGCCGACTCCAGAAGCTCGGTGGGAATATCCCGGATAAAGCTGGCCATGAGCCAGGTCACAAAGGGCAGGCTCATACAGCTGTGGGCCAGAATCGGCGCGGCGAAGGTGCCGGTCAGCTTCAGACGGTTCATCATCATAAACAGCGGAATCAGGATGGTGATGGCGGGCACCATTTTGCCCAGCAGCAGCACGTTTGACAGGTGCTGCCCCAGGCGGGACTTAAAAAGCTTCATCCCGTAAGCGGCCAGCGTACCCAACAGGATCGTGAGCGCGGTCACCGATACCGCGATCACCGCGGAGTTACGGAAATATTTGGAAAAATTATCCAACGTCAGTATTTTCTCATAGTGGCTGAGAATGGGTGTGAACAACAGCTTCGGCGGCATGATTTTCATGTCCAGGGTGCGCCGGAAGGAGTTGGAGATCACGATGTACACCGGCACCAGGGTCCAGATCAGGGCGGCGGCGAAAAACAGGAACAGCAGAACTTTTTTATACCATTTTTTCTTGTATCTCATATTGTCCTCCCCGCCTACTCTTTGTACTTTTTCAGATTGTGCCGGATAAACGGTATGCCGAATACCAGAAAAGTCACCACCATGGCGATAAAGGACAGGGCCATGGCGTAGCTCAGATTCGACTGTTCAAAGGCCTGGCTGTACGCGTAGATGCTCATGGACACGGTGGAATTATTGGGCCCGCCTCCGGTCAGGGAGTAGATAATATCGAACACCTTCAACGTGTCCACGCCGCTGATCAACAGCACCACCATGTAGACGTCCCGCAGCAGCGGGAAGGAGATTTCCACAAAGCTGCGGAATTCCCCGGCTCCGTCCACATAGGCGGCCTCATAGTATTCCTCGGGTATGGACAGCAGACCGGCTGTCATCACAATGATCACAAAGGGAACCACCTGCCACCAGTGGGCGATAATGGTGCACAAAAGCGCCGTGGAGGCTCCGGTCACCCCCGGGAAGTCGCCAATTCCCAGCCCGAACAGGCCCAGAAACCAGTAGAGAATTCCCTTCACATCGTAGATATAGCGCCAGATCAGGCCCACGATAATGGGCGAGACCAGCAGGGGCACGGTGACGATGGGGCGGAGAACCTTTCCCAGGCGTTCGCTTACCTTTAACAGCAGCGCCGCCCCCAGGGTGCCGAAAAACAGATCCCCCGCCGTGGCTCCCAGCGAGAAGAGGAGCGTATTAAAAACAGCCTTTTTCGCCGTCGCGTCCTGAAAAAAACGCAGATAGTTGGACGCGCCCACAAAATTCTCCTTAAAGTTGGTCTCGCCGAAGCCCACCTCGAAGAAGCTGAGGGAGAGCCCGTAAATGAGCGGCACGATCATCACGAACACGATCATAATCAGCGCCGGCAGCATCAGCAGAGTCGGCAGTAAATCTCCCTTTTCCAACGAGAATCTCACTTGTTTTTTCATACGCTACCTCTCAATATTTCCTTACTTACTCAGGTCAACATCCTTTAACTGCTCCTGCAAGGTCTCCATCACGGCCCTGGGATCGGCATCCGTGGAGGCGATCTCGGACAAGGACACCATCATGGCTTCCTTCACCGTTCCCCAGCTGGTGGTCACCGGATCCATTTTGCCGTTGGAAAGCTCCTCCATCACAACCGGCAGGTACGGGGTCGCAGCCAGCACCTCGGGGTCGGTCGCCAGCGTGTCGATGGCGCTGATCTGCTGGTCCGCCAGAGTCTGCTTCTTCTCGGTGTCGTAGCTCGCCATCCAGGAACAGAAGTCAAAGGCCGCCTTGGGATCAGTGGCGTTCTTGGCCACGGCCCACACCCAGAAGGTGTTGCTGGCGGCGGCGTTTCCGCTCTTTCCGGCCAACGGCGCATATTTCACGGTGTCCACGATCAGGGATTTCTCCGGGTCGGCGTTCTGGTTGGCCAGTCCGCTCATCATGATTCCGATGGGCGCTTCCTTCATGCGGACCGCCTCCGCCACCTCGTCGTGGTGCCAGGCCAGACAGCCGTCCACGGAGTTCTGTACCAGGCGGTCACAGACATCCGCCGCGTAAACCGCCGCGTCGCTGGTCAGATCCAGCTTTCCGTCCGCTGTCACGTAGTCTCCGCCGTCGGAGAACAGAAGCTGGGAGAACAGGGTGGTGGAAGCGTTGCCCTGCTTGGCGGGAACGGCGATACCGCTGCCCTTGGCCTTGAAATGCGCGGCGACCTCGATCAGCTCCTCCACGTTGGTGGGTGCCTGCAGGCCCTCCTGCTCAAACGCCTCGGAATCGTAGGCCAGAATCAGGGTCTGGGCAAAGGTGGGAAACCCGTAAACCTTGCCGTCAAAGGTGCAGCCGTCCAGCAGGCCCTTGGAATAGATGCTCATATCGATCCCGGCTTCCTGGATGAATTCGTCCATAGGGATAATGTACCCATTGTCCACGTATTCCTTCATCCACTGGCTGTTGACCCAGACCACGTCGTAGTTGCCGGAACCGGAAGCGGCCTGGAAGGAGGTCAGCTGTTTCTGCTTCAGGTTGCCGTAGTCCACGTCGTCCACTGTCACCGGGTTGGTTGTATAGCCCTCGCTGATAACCGTTTTCTGAAGATCCGCGTGGGGTCCGGCCCACACGGACACCAGCAGGTCGCTGCCCTCCGCCGCTTGCGCCGGGGCCTCCGTCTCCGCAGCCGCGGTGTCCTTAGCCTCGGTTTTCGCCTCCGGCTGGGGCGCAGCCATACTTCCCCCGCCCGAACTTCCGCCTGAGCACGCGCTGCAAGCCATCATCGCCGCCATGATTGCCGCCATCCATCTTTTTTTCATTTTGTAACCCTCCATTATCCAATTTTTATTTTTGTGAGGCCCAGGTCTTTAAACCGCCTGAGCCATACTTCCTTTTGCTTTGCCGAGGTATTTTCCTGATCCCACAGCTCCCCGGCCATCCCGATCTGATCCGCCTTGGAGACGCCCAGATTGTGGTAGGCCATAATCTCCGCCCGCCGGATATTGGGATACCGCTCCACCAGCCCGGCCACGGCTTTAAAATGCGCCTCGTCGTCGTTAAGCCCTGCAATCAACGGCAGGCGCAGGATAATATCCGCCCCGTGATCACAGAGAAATTTCAGATTGCTCTGAATCAGCCGGTTGTCCACGCCGCAGAATTCCCGGTGCTTCTCTGGATCGGTGGCCTTGTAGTCAAAGAGAAACAGATCCACCTTTCCCAGCAGACGGGCGAACTGTTCTTCCGGGGCGAAACCGCTCGTCTCCATACACACATGGATTCCGTCCAGCTCGTCCAAAAGCCGCTCCACAAAGGGAAACTGGCTCATGGGCTCCCCGCCGGTCAGCGTCACGCCGCCGGTATTTCCCTCCTCGTCCTTCACCTGGTAATAAGCCCGGTCCACCAGAATCTGCTCGTTCAGCTCCCGCGCCGTGTACTCCCTCCCGATGATGGAGCGCGCGTCGTAGCAGCAGACCTTCAGGCACTCCCCGCAGGCGGCGCAGCGGCTGTAATCCACGGCCAGAAGTTCCCGCCCGCCCTCTCTCACCGCCTGATTGACGCCCCGGGTACAGGCCAAGACGCAGGCCATGCAGCCGGTGCAGGCCGAGGGCTGGAAGGAGAGCTGCCTCCCCGGCCGGTAGGACTCCGGGTTGTGGCACCACTTACAGCGCAGGGGACAGCCCTTAAAAAACAGGTTGGTCCTGATCCCCGGCCCGTCGTTTACGGAAAAACGCTGGATATCAAAAAGAATTCCTTTTATTTCCTTATTATAATTGTGCTGATCAATAGGTTGCACGGTCATAAATCTCCTGTTGTACGTCCTTTTTCAGCTGCACGTACCTTGCGCTGAGGCCACCCACCCGCACGATCAGGTCCTGGTAGTCCTCCGGGTGCTCCATGGCCTTTTTCAGGTCCTCTTTACCCACCACGGTGATCATCAGGTGCGCTCCGCCCCGGTCAAAATAGTTTCGGATCAGCCCCTTCACCTTCTCCCGGTTCTGTTCAAAAGTCTCCCGGGACAATCTCAGGTTCTGCACCATACCCGCGTGATTGTCGTGCCGGGGCTTCAAAATGGAATTGAGCATGGCGGTGAGACCGTTTTTATCCGTTCCGGAAGAGGGGTTGTTGGCATTTGCCATGGGCATCCCGGCCTTTCTGCCGTCCGGCGTGGCCCCCACCCAGCGCCCCAGGGTGGTGTTCTGTGCATTGTTGATGTTCACCGCCAGATAGCTCTTTAGGCCCACCTTTTCCGCCTGGCTGCTGATGGTCTCGCAGAGCCAGTCGTGAAGCTCCACGAAGATTTGATCCACATAGTCGTTATCGTTTCCGTACTTGGGCACGTCCAGCAGCTGCCTGCGCAGGGCCTCCCAGCCGGTGAAGTTGTCGTTCATGGCCTGCAGCAGGTCCCCGGCGCTGACGGTGCCATCCTCGTACACCAGTTTTTTCACCGCCGCCAGGCTGTTCACCGTGTTGACCACGCCGTAGAGTTCCAGCGTCCCGGCCAGATACCGGCAGCCGCCGTCGAATATCGCCTTGCCGCTCTCCAGCACGCCGTCGTAGAGCATGGACACGTACATAAAGCTGTGCATTTTCCCCGTGATCTCATACTCATATTTCTCAAAAATGGCCTGGGCCTCAATATAGTACCGCAGGTTTTCTTTATAAACCCGGAAAAACTCCTCAAATGTCCGGCACTGCGTGATGGGCTTCAACTGCTTTCCCAGATGCCAGTCCATAATAGGCTCATAGCCGCCCCGGACCGCCAGCTCCAGAATCTTTAACGTGTTCAGGGAACCGCTTGGCGTTCCGAAACTGTAGTGGTCGAACTCCATCTCCCCGCAGCCCAGGGGCACGTATGTCTCCGCCCGCTCCCGGCTCACATGGAAGGCGTTCATCAGGCCGGGCACCAGCACGTCGTCGTTGTAGAGCAGCGGGTAGGTGCGTCCCTCCTCGATGCAGCGCATGGCCGCGTCCCAGACGCACTCCGGCGTTTCCCGGTTGAACCGCAGGGTGAACTGAGGCAGAATCTCCCGCACCGTGCGGCAGGCTTCCAGAGCCGTCATACACAGCCGGTCCGCGTTCTCAGGGTTGCGCCTTCCGTAGCCCCCCACGATCACGCGGCAGTCTGTCTCGCTGTCCAGGCTGTCGATCTGCCGGAAATAGCTCTGGAGCAGCGCCAGGGCCTCCTCCTCGGTCAGCACCCCGTTGTCGATGTCGTGGGCGTACCAGTCTCCCAGGTAAACGTCCATGCGCCCGAACTGGAGCAGCGGGGCCATGATGCCGTAAATCCACACCAGCTGCAGCGCCTCCATCATGGAGCCGGGGGGGCGCTCTGCAATAGCTTCCAGGGCCTGGGCCATGCGGCGCAGCTCCCCTTTTCGCTTCTCATCTGCGGCCTGGGCTAAGAGCTCCAGGGCCTGATCCCGGTACCAGAGGCACACCTGCCCCATGAGCTCCAGGGAGCCGTCCATACACTGGTAGAGCACCGCGTCCCCGCCTTCCTGCTCCGCCTTCTCCCGGTAAGCCGTTACCTCCGCCCTCATACCGGGGAGTCCCAGGCGGATCAGCTTGTCAAAGTCCAGGTACGCCCCCGCCATGCGGATAATGGGCGAGGCGGGGAGGGGGGTCTGTTTCCAGTTATCGGAAAAGAGGATATTTTTGATGGAATCCGGGGTGTTCCTTAAGACCTTATTGTTGCTGCTGTTGGTTTTCCAGAAAATCAGCAGGTCGTGAAGATCCTCCCGGTATTTTGCGTTCCCCTCGCCGAACTCCAGCGCCTCCGTCACCCGCGGCTCGTCGATATAGTAGCCGTACCCGCCGGTCTGCCCCTGGATGCCAAGTCCCACCAGCCCGGCCTCCACCCTTCCGGCCAACAGGTCCTCATCCTGGATCGGATGGAGGATCGCCGGGTACTGGGCCCGCAGGCACGCCAGTTCGATCTGCGCCGGATGGGTGTACCGCTTTACGGCGTCGCGGTAGGCTTTTGTGAAGGCAATCTCAAAAGACAGGTCCGTTCGCGGGTTTTTTACTTTGAAATGGTTCATAGTTTCCTTCTTTCCCATATTATGACATAGCTATTTTGTACTCAGTTCGCCAAAACCGGTTTTTTCTGCGCATTTTGTACAACTTTTTCTTGATTCAACTAGATATTATCACAGATATGTGGGCTTATCTTGTCTTGAAATGATATTTTATTTGTTGTATATTGATATTAATCAAGCACAAGGAGGTCAACAAAGATGAAAAATATCCCCCGCCTGACCGCCAACCGGATCTTAAGCTCCCCCAGCCACGGTTACGCCAGCTTCATCACGGACCGGCGTCAGCTGGTGAAGATCCACTGCCACAGCTACTATGAACTGTTTATCGTAGCCCAGGGCTACGGCACCCACCTGATCAACTCCACTTCCGAGCCATTGTCTCCGGGGGCCCTCTATTTTATCCGCCCGGACGACGTGCACTGTTACATGGACGTGACCTCCAACTTCAAGATCATCAACATGATCGTGCCCGAGGAAACCTTTGACCGGCTCACCCAGTATCTGGGCGGCACCTTCCGGGACGATCTGCTCTCCCCGCCCTGCCCGCCCCACGTCCAGGTGTCCATGAAGGAGTTCAAGTCCATTCTCACAGAGCTGGAGCAGCTGGTGCTGACCAAGAAGATCCTGAAGGAGAAATCCGACGTATTTTTCCGCATCACCGTGTTTGGCCTTCTAACCAAATACTTCGTGCTCTCCCCCCAGAAGAGCTCCGGCCGGGCCCCGGAGTGGCTGCGCTGGCTCAGCCTGGAGATGCTGAAAAAGGAGAACTTCGTGGAGGGCCTTCCCGCCCTGTACCGCCTGTCCGGCAAGAGCATCGAGCACCTGTCCCGGGCCTGCCGGAAGTATTTACAGAAATCCCCAACTCAGCTGATCAACGACATCCGGCTGGAGTATGTGGTGAACCAGCTCCAGAACACGGACGAGAAGGTGATCGCCATCTGCGAGGACGCCGGGTTCGACAGCCTGAGCCATTTCTACCACATTTTCAAACAGGCCTACGGCATGTCCCCGGCCCAGTTCCGAAAGACCTGCCGGACGGAAGAGTCTGGGTTGGACTTTACGGACAATTTGGTCTACGACGCCACGATTCCCAATGCGTTGCCGTTTGATTTGGGATTGGCGACGCAGCAGGGGTGATGGGAGCGCCTTTTTGGCGCGTCTGGCCAAAAACAAAATAACCACATAAGGAGATGAGCGCTATGTCCCATATTCGACCTGTTTGTGATTTGGAAAATTATATGGAAGTCTTAAAAGAGGTGCGAAAGAACCAACCAGTCTACCTGACAATAGACGGGCATATTGAATATGCCATTTTAAAAATTGAAGATCTTTACCGGCTGCGCGCCTCGGCCGCCCTTTTGGCCCAGTTGGAAGAAGGCGAGAAATCTGCCCGTGAAGGAGGATGGATTTCCGCGGACAAACTTTTGGACCTGTAAACCGTCTTTCTACATCCGAAATACCAAAAAAGGGGGCCGCCGCATATCACCCAATCGCGGCAGCCCCCTTCTTCTATCTCTCTCAAACCTCAATCACACACTTACTCATACAAATGACACGACACGAAATGCCCTTCGGTCACTTCCCTCTGCTCCGGCATCTCCCCTCTGCATCGCTCTGTAGCCTGCGCACATCTGGAACAGAACGGGCACCCTTCCCGGGACGCCTTGGCGATCTTCCCGATTCCCCGGTACAGCTCGTCCTTGTCGTCCATCACAACCGGCTTCGGCACGGCCGCCATCAGCACACGCGAATACGGGTGCAGCGCGTTCTCGAAGAACTCCTTCGTCTCCGCCACCTCCACCAGCCGCCCGGCGTACATCACGCCCACCCGGTCGCTGATGAACCGGATCACGGACAGGTCGTGGGAGATGAACATATAGGACAGCTTCCGTTCCCTCTGCAATTTCTTCATCAGGTTCAGCACCTGGGCCTGCACGCTCACATCCAGGGCGGACACCGGCTCGTCGCAGACCACGAATTCCGGGCTGACGGAGATCGCCTTGGCGATCCCGATTCGCTGGCGCTGGCCGCCGGAGAACTCGTGGGGATATTTCTTCTTGTACATGGGCGCGAAGCCCACCTCCTCCATCAGGCGGTCGATGCGCTCGTCCAGCTCCTTCTGGCTGATCTGCGGGTAATGGAGCCGGATGGGCTCCGCCAGGGACTGCTCCACCGTCCACCTGGGGTCCAGGGCCGAGTTTGCGTTCTGGAACACGATCTGCATCTTCTGCCGGTAGGGCTTCATCTCCTCCAGGCTCAGCTTGCAGATATCCTTCCCGCGGTATAGGATTTCCCCTTCCGTCGGCTCATGGAGGCGCAGCACCGCCCGCCCGGTTGTGGACTTACCGCAGCCGGATTCCCCCACGATTCCCAGGGTCTCCTGCTCGTCCACGTGGAAACTGATCTGGTTGACCGCCTTCACGGTCTCGGACTTGGCGCCGAAAAAGCCCTGTTTGCTCGTATAAAATTTGCTCAGATTCTTTACTTCCAACAGTCTGCTCATGCCTTATCCTCCAGAACGCCCCAGCATCTGCAAAAATGCCCTTCTTCCACTTCCACCAGCTCCGGCTCCTCTCTGCGGCAGCGGTCCGTACACCGCGGACAGCGGGGCGCAAATGCGCACCCTTCTGTTTTCTCCGTCAGCGCCGGAACCATTCCGGGGATGGTGCTCAAGAAATCCTCATCCTGATCCAGCTTGGGGATACACAGGAACAGGCCCTTGGTGTAGGGGTGGAGCGGCTGCTCGAACAGCCGCTTCACCGGAGCCGTCTCCATAATTCTCCCGAAATACATCACCGCCACCCGGTCGCAGATTTGCGCCACCACGCCCAGGTTGTGGGTGATCAGGATAATGGAGGTGTCGTACTTGTGCTTCAGTTCATTCATTAATTTGAGGATTTGGGCCTGGATCGTCACGTCCAGAGCCGTGGTGGGCTCGTCCGCAATCAGAATCTTGGGGTTGCAGGACAGGCTCATGGCGATCATCACCCGCTGGAGCATACCGCCGGACAACTCGAAGGGATAGGACTTCACCACCTGCTCCGGCCGCTCGATTCCCATATCGGTGAGCAGCTCCACCGAGCGCTTTAACGCTTCCTTTTTGGTGATCTTCATGTGGGGCAGCATCATTTCCACCATCTGGTTGCCCACGGTAAACAGCGGATTTAACGCGGTCATAGGCTCCTGGAAAATCATGGAAATCTTTCCGCCCCGCAGCTGGCGCATCTCCTTGGGGGAGAGCTTGAAAATATCTCTCCCCTCGAACATGGCCTCCCCGGCGGACACCCGGACCTTGGGCCCCAAAAGCCCGGTGATGGATAAGGAGGTCAGGCTCTTTCCGCAGCCGGACTCCCCCACCAGCCCCAGCGTCTCGCCCTTTCCAAGCTCGAAGCTGACGCCGCTCACCGCCTCAAAGGTGCCGTAATTGGTCGTTATCTCTGTATGCAAATCCTGTACTTTTAAAATCGGCTCCATACTTAACCCTCAAATCTTTTTTATTCCATTATTTGGAAATCTGTGCAAAACGCACGGCTCCGTCTGGATAATACATAAAGCTTTTCACATTCTTGTTCAGCACGTAAATATTGGACTTCTCATACAGCGGCACCCACGGAGCGTCCTCAGCCACGATCTTCTGGGCCTCGGTGTACAGCTCATAGCGCTCCTCCAAGTCGTTGGAGGACTCGGCCTTGTCCCAGATACCGTCCACCTCGTCGCTCTTGTAGGAGCCGTAGTTGTACTCACCCTGTGAATACAGGCAGTTTCCGAAGAAATAACCCGGGTCGTTCACAAAGGAAGAATAGCTGGAGATCGCCATGTCAAAGTTGTGGCTTCTGGTGGCTTCCAGATACTGGGCCCGCTCCATTTTCTCGATGCTTAAGTTCACGCCGATCTTCGCCAGCTCGGCCTGCACCAGAATGGCGGTGTCCTCATAGTCCTGGTTGCCGGTGCTGATCACCAGCTTCATGTCAAATCCGTCAGCGTATCCAGCCTCGGCCAGCAGGGCTTTCGCCTTGTCCAAATCCTGGGTGTAGGCCCCGGTGGTGTCCGTGATATGGCCCGGCATCGCGCTGGGAATCACGTAGTCCAGCTTCTTGGCCTTCCCGCTCATCACGTCGTTCACGATTACGTCATAGGGAACCGCGTAGTTTAACGCCTGGCGCACCTTCACATTGTCCAGGGGCGCTTTCTGGGTGTTCAGAGACAGGTACACGATGGAAACGCTCTCGTACACCCGGATATCCAGGTCCGCGTTACCCTCCAGCTTGGACAGGTCCTTGGGCGGGATCACTCTCGCGATATCCACGTCGCCCTTGTCCGCCAGCAGCACACGGTTGGAGGGCTCGGGAATGATCTTCACGATCACCTTGTCCAAATCCACTTTCCCCTTCCAGTAGTCGGGACGGGCGTTTAAAATGACCTCGGTGGTGGCATCCCACTTCTCGATGTCAAATGCGCCGGAACCCACAGTGGTGGTGGTCAGGAAGGTGTCGATCTCCTCCTCGGACATCCCCTCCAGCTGGTTGGGGTTCACGATGGAGAAAATGTGCATCTGCAGCAGATTAAAGAAAATGGTGCAGGGCTTGGACAGCTTAAAGGTCACGGTGAGGTCGTCGGTCTTCTCCATGGTGTCGATGTTGGCCAGGGAGTACAGAAAACCCGTATAGTTGGAATTCTTGATGCGGTTAAAGGAATAGATCACCGCGTCGGCGGTAACCGGGTCCCCGTTGGCGAACTTGGCGTTCTCATCCAGATGGATCACATAGGAAAGGCCGTCATCAGACGCCTCCCAGCTCTTGGCCAGAGAAGGCTGAATGTCGCTGGTGTCCGCCATCTCGTAACCCTGGTCATTTTTCTTGGTTCCGTAGGTGACCAGCTGGTCGTAGGCCGCGTTGATGAACTCGGCGGAGGTGGAATCCGTGCCCTGGGTGGGGTTCAGCGTCTTGCCGCCCTCGGCGTAGGCCAGAGTCAGCACCTTGCCGCCCGCGTTTGCCGTATTGTCCGCGGCCGCCTGGGTCTCTCCGCCCTCCTGGGCCGTCCCGCTCTCGCCCGCGGCTGTAGTGGCCGCCGTGGTGGCGTTGGGGTTGTTTGCATTTGCGTTGGCTCCGCAGCCCGCCAGGGACGCTGCCATCACAGCGGCGGTCAATGCCGCCAGAAATCGTTTCTTCATAACTTGTTCTCCTCCATTTCTAAAATATGTGTCTGAAACTCTATGTTCGAACCTCTGCCTGGGCCCCCTTAAGAATCGCTCTCAGGTTCCCCGGCAGAGGTCCAGTGCCGTGTACCGCAGGTCCGCGCGCGGAAAATGCCAGGTATCCGCACACGCCTTGGCGGCGCATTGCACGAACATTCTTACTGCGTCCGGTAGTCCAGGGCGTCCCGCAGGCCGTCGCCGAACAGGTTGAAGGACAGCACCAGGCTGGCGATGGCCAGGCCCGGGAAAAAGATCATCCACCACTCCCCGGTCAGAATATACCCGCGGGCGTCGGAGATCATATACCCCCACTCCGGCGTAGGCGGCTGCACACCGATTCCCAGAAAGCTTAAGCTGGAAACCGTCAGAATGGCGCTGCCCAGGCTCAGGGACAGGCGCACCAGAATCGGCGTGATACAGTTTGGCAGGATATGCCGCACCAGAATGTCCCGCCGGGGCAGGCCGATGGCGTGCTCGCCCTCGATGAAGGCGCTCTGCTTGACCGAAAGGGTCTGGGCGTACATGAGGCGGGCGAAATTGGGGATACCCGCTATGCCCACGGCCAGCATGGCGCTGAAGCTGTTGCGCCCCAGGGCCACGGAGATGGACATCACCAGAATCAGCATGGGGAACGCCTGGAGCGAATCCATCACGCGCATAATCAGATTTCCGGCCTTTCCCTCGTAATACCCGGAAAATGCTCCCAGCGGGATGCCGATGCACAGGGAAATGCACACCGCCACAAAGCCCAGCAGCAGGGAGATTCTGGCCCCGCACATCATACGGCTCAAAATATCACGGCCGAAGTTGTCCGTTCCCATCAGATGTCCCGCGCCGGGGGCCAGGAGCTTTTCCGCCATATTGACCTCATTGGGCCCGTAGGGCGTATAGAAAAACGACACCAGGCCGATCAGCAGCCACAGCAGGATCACGATCCCGCCCACCAGCGCCATTTTCTGCTTTACCAGCCGTTGAAGAAAGGAGGGCCTGTCAATTCCGATATTCTTCTGCTCACTCATCTTTCTTCCTCCTAATTGTATGTGATTCTCGGGTCTACCACCGCGTACAGGATGTCCAGTATCAGGTTGATCGCCATGTAAATGAGCACGCTGACCACCGTAAATGCCTGCACCGGCGCGTAGTCCGTCTGTAAAATGGACTGGGTGATATAGCTTCCCACCCCGGGCCAGTTGAAAATGGTCTCCACCACCACGGCATTTCCGATCAGGCCGCCCAGCTGGGCGCCGATCACCGTCATCACAGGCACCAGGATGTTGCGCAGCCCGTGTTTGCCCACAACCTGGCGCTCCTTGATGCCCTTGGAGCGGGCCGTGCGGATGTAGTCCAGGTTCAGCACCTCGATCATGTTGCTGCGGGTCATGCGGGAGATCACCGCCAGGGAGCCGAAGCTCAAACAGATGGCCGGCAGCAGGATGTGGGAGAGCGCGCTCTTAAACGCGATCATGTCCCCGGTCAGCAGGCTGTCCAAGAGGTAAAGCCCCGTGATCTGGGTAGGCGGGTAAATATTGTCCGAAATCCGGCCGATGGGCGCGGGGATCAGGTCGTATTTGGCGTAGAGCAGGTAGATCAGCATGAAGCCCAGCCAGAACACCGGCACGCTGGTGCCCAGAAGCGTCACCACCCGGGACACGTGGTCCGCCGCCGAGTCCTTTTTCGAGGCCGCGTATATGCCCACGGGAATGCCGATCAGCACCGCCAGCAGCAGGGCGCACAGCGCCAGCTCCAGGGACGCCGGGAAACGCATGGCGAAATCATATGTAACCGGCTTTCCGGTGTGCCAGGCCGTGCCCAGGTCCCCGTGCAGCACGTCCCCCACGTAGTCCACGAACTGCTTGGGAATGGGATCGTTGAGCCCCATCTCCTCGCGAATCCGCTCCACCGCCTCCTCCGGCGCCTGCTCGCCCGCCATCATACGGGCCGGGTCGCCGGGCACGATGCGGGACAGCGTAAATGTGATCAGAAGCACCAGCAGCACCGAGGGGATCATCTGCAGGATTCGTTTCACGATGTATTTCATGTTTCCACTCCTCCATATCCGCAAAAGAGCTATAGATTAAACAATCATTATTTTAATCTATAGCTCTTTGCATAAATCGGTATATTTTCTTAGTTAGTAATTTAACAGAAAAATGGGAAAATGTCAATGTTCGACCGCATTTGTATGGGTTAAAATAATGAGTTGGCTATCGCTTTCTTAAAAGCCGGTATATCGCATGGCTGCGAGGTTCTGACCAAACTCACCCGTATAAAAATTGACTTTTGTACCGCATTGCTTTAGACTATGGGCAAACGCCCCGGACTTATAATGCGCAGACCAGCAATCGGAATAAAATGAGGAGAAAATGAATGATAAAAATTAATTATGAAGGGAAGCTATTTGTTCCAGAACTAAATACCGAAAATGGGGAAGTAGACGATCATACCCTGTTTGAATATCATCAGGAGGGACGTATTCTATATGCAGATTATTATGGCGGCGACGTCATAAAAGGGCATCTTATCGGAACAGTTTTTGATGACAATTCAATGGATTTTGTTTATCATCACTTAAACAATCAAAATCAGCTTAGGGTCGGAACGTGCCATAGCATACCCGTTATGTTAGAAAGTGGAAAATTAGAGCTTCATGAAACATGGCAATGGTTAAATGGAGACGGCTCAAAAGGTTCTTCGATACTTAGAGAAAAATAAATTGATTCGGCTTCTTGTTTGCAGGGCGGTTTTACTTCGTCTGATTGGTAAAAGGCGGAGTTATGAATCACAGCAACCCGACCGTCACAACCAGTATTTCGCGGCACACGCGAAATACTGGTCCTCTTTTTGTTTCACCGTGAAAATAGCCGTGCCAACAGTTTTTAACCGTTGGACACGGCAGTATTTCAACCTTCCGTCAGCCCGGTCAGCCCTTCCACCAACTCCCTTGCCATCTTCATCATCGGGAAGCTGTCCTTGTTCTTGTTCCGGGTGTCCGTGTACAGAAGTACCGGAACCTCGCCCGGCATCATTTTCAGCTTTCCCTTGTAGCTCTGCACGAACTCCGGGATCAGCTCTACCTTCAGCCGCGCTTTCTGGTACATGGTCAGGCGCACCTCCTGGCGGTTGATGGACACCTCCGTCACGTAGGCCCTGTGGGCCATGGCCTTTAAGGCGGCGATCTTCAGCAGATTCTCCACGCTCTTCGGAATGTCGCCGAACCGGTCGGTGAGCTCATCCTGCATATCCATGTACTCGTCCTCGGTCTCGATGGCGGAAATGCGCTTGTAGATATCCAGCTTCTGGTACTCGTTCTTGATATAGTAAGCGGGAATGTAGGCGTTGATATCGCACTCCACCACCGTCTCGTAGGTCTCGCTCTCCACGGTCTCGCCCTTTAGGGCCAGCACCGCCTCGTTCAACATCTTGCAGTACAGGTCGTAGCCCACCGCCTCCATGTGGCCGTGCTGCTCCGCGCCAAGTACATTTCCCGCGCCGCGGATTTCCAGATCGCGCATGGCGATCTTGATGCCCGATCCCAGCTCTGTGAACTCCCGGATGGCCTGAAGGCGCTTCTCGGCCTCCTCCTTTAACAGCTTGTCGCGTTTATACATCAAAAACGCGTAGGAGGTCCGGTTGGAGCGGCCCACACGGCCCCGCAGCTGGTAGAGCTGGGACAGGCCCATGCGGTCCGCATCGTGCACAATCATGGTGTTGGCATTGGGGATATCAAGGCCCGTTTCGATAATCGTTGTGGATACCAGCACGTCGATCTCCCCGTTGATAAAGTCCGCCATGATCCGCTCCAGCTCGTGCTCGCGCATCTGGCCGTGGGCGAAGGTCACCACCGCCTCCGGCACCAGGGCCGCCACCCGGTTGGCCACCTCGTCGATGTCCGTCACCCGGTTGTATACATAATACACCTGACCGCCCCGGGACAGCTCCCGGTTGATGGCCTCCCGGATCATTTCCTCGTTGTACTCCATCACGTAGGTCTGGATGGGCGTGCGGTCCACCGGTGGCTCCTCCAGCACGCTCATGTCGCGGATGCCCGCCAGGCTCATGTGCAGGGTTCTGGGAATGGGCGTGGCCGTCAGGGTCAGAACGTCCACGTTCTCCTTCATCTGCTTGATCTTCTCCTTGTGGGCCACGCCGAAGCGCTGCTCCTCGTCCACGATCAGGAGACCCAAATCCCTGAATTTCATATCCTTGGACAGGACCCGGTGGGTGCCGATCACGATGTCCACCATGCCCTTGCGCAGGTCCTCCAGCGTCTTTTTCTGCTGGGACGGGGTGCAGAACCGGCTGAGCATATCCACCCGCACCGGGAAATCCTTCATGCGCTGGACAAAGGTGTTGTAATGCTGCTGGGCCAGGATGGTGGTGGGCACCAGATACACCACCTGCTTGCTGTCCTGCACCGCCTTGAAGGCGGCTCTGAGTGCAACCTCGGTCTTTCCGTAGCCCACATCCCCGCAGACCAGCCGGTCCATGATCTTCCGGCTCTCCATGTCGTGCTTCACCGAGTCGATGGCGTCCAGCTGGTCGTCCGTCTCATCGTAGGGGAACAGCTCCTCAAACTCCCGCTGCCACACCGTGTCCTTCCCGTACTGGAAGCCCGCTTTCTCCTGCCGGGCGGCGTAGAGCTTCACCAGGTCCTTTGCGATCTCCTGGACCGCGCCCTTCACCCGGCTCTTGGTCTTGGACCACTCGCTGCCCCCAAGGCGGTTCAGCTTGGGCTTCTTGGCCTCGGCCCCCGCGTACTTCTGGATGCTCTCCAGACGGGTGGCAGGCAGATACAGGTTGCCGCCGTCCCCGTATTCGATTTTGATGTAGTCCTTGGTGATCTTATCCCGCTCCACCTTCTCGATGCCGCGGTAAATGCCCAGTCCGTGCTCCTCGTGAACCACATAGTCGCCCACCGCCAGCTCGGAAAAGCTCTGGATAGCCTTGCCCTGGTAATTCGTCTTTTTCCGGCGCTTTTTCTTCTTCTCCACGCCGAACATGTCGCCCTCGGTGATAAAGACGAACTTGATCAAAGGATACTCGAATCCCCGGTGCAGGTTGCCGTGGGTAACCAGAATCTGACCGGGCTGGACCTGGATAGCGGATTCCGGCCGCGAGGGGCCGCCGCCAGGCTGCCCGGTGGTTCCGCCCTGGCCGCTTCCCAGCGCTCCGCTCTGGCTGCTTCCCAGCACTCCGCTCTGGCTGCTTCCCGGTACCCCGCCCTGGCCGCTTCCCAGCGCTCCGCCCTCTTCCTCCCCCACCGGCGGATCCGGGCAGAAGGCTTTCAGATCATACTCCCGCAGGTCGCTGGCCAGTCGGCTGGCCCTGGTCCTTGAAGCGGACAGCAGGATCACCCGCCAGCCCTCCTTCTTCCACCGGGTCAGGTCCTTGATCAGCATCTCAAAGCTGTTCTGATAGGAGTTGACGTTTTTTACCACCAGGCCAAACTTGTGGTTGACCTTCACTCCCTGCAATTTCTGGTCCAGTCCGGTGAGCATCACGGCCCTGGGTCTCTGCACCCGGGCCAGCACCGCCGCGGCGGGATACAGCAGATCCGTCTGCCCGGGCAGCAGATACCCCTTTTCCAGGCGGTGCATCATGCTCTCCCGAAACTCCATCTCCACCGTCTCGCCCTTTTCCCGCAGCCGGGCCGGTTCATCCAGAAAAAGGAGGCTGTTTTCCTCCGGAAAATAGTCCAGGAAGGACACCGTATCCTCCGCAAAATACCGTAGATAATTGTCCAGCCCGCCCAGCTTCCAGCCCTCGCGGATTCCGTCCACCAGCTCCGCGATAATGCTCTTGATCCGGTGGGCCTCCTCGCTCTTGTGCTGGCCGCGGAAAGCCTTCTCACAGGAAGCGGCCTCCTTCTCCAGCTTTGCGATACCCGACTGGAGCTGCTGCCGGGATAGCACCACCTCGGAGGCCGGATAGATGGTCACCTGCTCCAGCTGCTCCACGGACCGCTGACTCTCCACGTCAAAGGTGCGGATAGAATTCACCTCGTCGTCCCACATCTCGATGCGGACCGGAACCTCCTCGGTCAGGGGGTAAATATCCACGATGCCGCCCCGGATGGAAAACTGCCCCATCCCGTCCACCTGGGCCCCGCGCTCGTAGCCCATGGCGGTCAGACGGTCCCGCAGCTTTTCCAGATCCAGCACCTGTCCCTCCATCACGGTCACGATCTGATCCCGCATGTATTTGAGGGGCAGAAGGTGATCCATCAGTCCGTCCATGGTGGTCACCACCACGCCGCCCTCGTCCTCCATCAGGTGCCGCAGCACGCTGATCCGCTGTCGGGTCATCAGATTGCCATGGATGTCCGCGCTGTAGAACAGCAGGTCCTTCGCCGGATAGAGCATCACATTTTTTGTAAAATTCCGGAAATCATCATAGATTTCCTTGGCCCGGGTATCGTCATAGGTGACCACCAGCTTCCACGGAAAGTGCAGTCCGTCCGCCGGCAAGTCCTGCCCCAGCTCGTACATGAGATGCACCTTCTGGGAATCCAGCGTTCCCGTCACCTGAAGGGGCCCCCTGCCCTTTTTCAGGGCCTCCGCCAAATTTTCATATTCCTGCAATTCCAACAATGGATTCTGCATGGTCTGCCTCACCTTTCTGTCAAATACGCCGCCGGGGCGGGAGGATCCCGGATCCCTGCCGGACCGGGTTGCTCCCTGATCCCTGCCGGACCGGGTTGCTCCCTGATCCCTACCGGACCGGGTTGCATCCTAATACTTGCTGGACCGGTTATCCCCTAATCCCTGCCGGGTCAGGTTGCCCCCTGATTCCTCCCAGGCCAGGATACTCCCTAATCCCTCCCGGGCCAGGATACTCCCTAATCCCTGCCAGTCCGCCATTCTCCGGCCTTTCCCGTCCCGTTCCACGCTACTCCTTCTCCTTATGCCCGTTAAAACGGTTCATCGCCACCCCAGCGCCTTCCTTAATCATCACTTCCACCGCTTCCGCCGCCTCCTTGAAGGCGTCCTCCATCAGCCCGCGCTCCTCTTTGGGAAACCGGCCCAGCACATAGTCCGCCAGGTCCATCCTGGGCGGCTTATTGCCCACGCCTACCTTGATGCGCGGAAACTCCTGGGTTCCCAGATGGGCGATAATATTTTTGATCCCGTTATGTCCCCCGGCGCTGCCCTTGGTCCGGATGCGCAGCTGCCCCACGTCCAGGCTCACGTCATCATACACCACTATAATATGATCCGGATCGACTTTATAGAAATCCGCCGCCGCGCGCACGCTCTCCCCGCTGAGATTCATGAAGGTCTGGGGCTTCAAGAGAATCACCTTCTCCCCCCCGATCACCGCCTTGCCGTAATACCCCTTGAACTTTTTTTCATCCACGGAGGTGAACAGCCGGTCCGCCAGCACGTCGATCACCTCGAACCCCACATTGTGCCGGGTTTTCTCGTACTCCTTCGTGGGATTTCCCAATCCTGCGATTATATACATAGCCTTTTCGTCCTCTTCTTTCCTGTGAAACACACCTTTTATTCTTTCCAAAAATCCGCTCATTGTCCGTTCCTTCTATTGCCAGTCCGCAAGAATCCAAAAACACAAAACGCACTTTAGCGTTAGATCCGCCCATATGGGGGATCTAACGCTGTTTTTACATTGTAGCAGAGAATATTTCCATTGTAAAGGCACAACCGCCAAACCATTAAAACGTCAAAACCCCCGGGCCGCCGGGCCCAGGGGCATAATCACCGCACTCTCACCAAATGCTCTGTCTTTAATTTCTCACATCCCCGCCGCCAGCGTCTCCTGCGCCTGCACCTCCGTATAATACCCGCAGGTCACCATCCGATCCACCACCTGGCGCTGTCTCTGGGCCGCCAAGTCCGGGTTGGCTGTCAGCGCGTACACCGACGGCGCGTTGGGGATTCCGGCCAGCAGCGTGCTCTCGTACTCCGTCATCTCGGAGGGCGCCTTGCCGAAATACCCTTCGCTGGCCTCCGCCACGCTGTAGTAACCGTTTCCGAAGTAAATGGAGTTCACATAGAGCTCCAGAATCTCCTCCTTGCTGTAGTTCTTCTCCAGATTAAAGGCCATGAACACCTCCGCAACCTTGCGGGTCAGTTCCTTTTCCTGGGAAAAATACAGGTTCTTAGCCAGCTGCTGGGTGACGGTGCTGCCGCCCTCCACGAAAGCCATGGCCTTCAGATCGTTGAACGCCGCCCGCCCGATGGCGATGGGATCGATCCCCGGGTGACTGTAGAACCGGTGGTCCTCCACGGAGAGCACCGCCTCCACGTAGATCGGGGGCAGCTCCTCAAAGGTGGTGTAATCCTCCCTCGCCCGGATGGAATCCACCTTGTCTGCCAGACTGGTCTGCGCCAGGGCGCCCTTATACATCCGGTAACCCTTCACGCCTACTACCAGGCATAAACCCGCGCATATTACAAACAACACCATCGCCAGCCTCCGAACCATTTTCAATGCCTTCATAAAGCCGCCCTCCTTTCAAAAAGCCTCAAAACAGGCTTGTCCTCGTTTATCATATGTATAGTTTACCACATTCATGTCCCGGAAATCTTTGAAAAAAGCTTAACATATGAGACAAATTTTGTACTATTTCCGCAAGTTTTTCTAAAGACATCTTAATTCCCGCCAAAGCCCCGAAAAATAAGGCGTTTCCGGGCCACTGCACTCTTGCGAAACCACACAAACTATGCTAAACTAAGGAATGTTGTGACGCCTGTATAAGTTCATAATTGGATGAACGTTTCTACCAGCTACCGGAATAGTTGACTACAAGCCTCTATTTCTTATACTGGTTTTTTTATGTTTCACCAAAGAAAACCCAGGCAGAACCCTGAACCTGAAAGGAGTTTTTATTATGAATTCATCTTCAAATTTTGACGTAATCATCATTGGCGCAGGCCCTTCCGGTATCTTCTGCGCGTACGAACTGATCCGCCAGAAACCGGATATGAAGATTCTGATGATCGAGAAAGGGCGTCCCATCGAGAAACGCGTGTGTCCCAAGCGCACCACCAAGGTCTGCGTGGGCTGCAAGCCCTGTTCCATCACCACCGGATTCGCCGGAGCCGGAGCCTTCTCCGACGGCAAGCTCTCCCTGTCCCCGGACGTGGGCGGAAATCTGCCGGAGATTCTGGGCTACGACAAGACCGTGGAGCTCTTAAAGGAGTCCGACAATATTTACCTGAAGTTCGGCGCGGACACCAACGTATACGGCGTGGACAAGCAGAAGGAGATCGAGGAGATCCGCCGCAAAGCCATCACCGCCAACTTAAAGCTGATCGAATGCCCCATCCGCCATCTGGGCACGGAGGAGGGCTATAAGATATACACCCGCCTGGAGGAGCACCTGCTGGCCCAGGGTGTCCAGATGGAGTTCAACACCATGGTGAAGGACATCATCATCGAGGGCGACCAGGTGAGGGGCGTGATCACCGACAAGAATGAGACCTACTACGCTCCCGAAGTGGTTTCCGCCATCGGCCGCGAGGGTTCCGACTGGTTCTCCCACATCTGCAACAACCACGGCATCGAGACCCGGGTGGGCACCGTGGACATCGGCGTGCGTGTGGAGGTCCGGGACGAGGTCATGAAGTTCCTCAATGAAAACCTCTACGAGGCCAAGCTGGTCTACTACACCCCCACCTTCGACGACAAGGTGCGCACCTTCTGCACCAACCCCTCCGGCGAGGTGGCCACTGAATACTACGAGAACGGGCTGGCAGTGGTCAACGGCCACGCCTACAAGTCCAAGGAATACAAGACGAACAACACCAACTTCGCCCTGCTGGTGAGCAAGAACTTCACCAAACCCTTCAACGAGCCCATCGAGTACGGCAAGCACATTGCCCAGCTCTCCAACATGCTCTGCGGCGGCAGGATCATGGTACAGACCTTCGGCGACTTCCAGAGAGGACGCCGCACCACCGAGGAGCGCCTGTGCCGCAACAACCTGATCCCCACCTTGAAGGACGCGGTGCCCGGCGATCTCTCCCTGGTGTTCCCCCACCGCATCATGACGGACATCAAGGAAATGCTTCTGGCCCTGGACAAGGTCACCCCCGGCATCGCCGGCGACGAGACCCTGCTCTACGGCGTGGAGGTAAAATTCTACTCCAACAAGGTGGTGGTGGACACCGACTTCGAGACCAGCGTCCGCGGCCTGCGCGCCATCGGCGACGGCGCTTCCGTGACCCGGGGCCTGCAGCAGGCTTCCGCCAACGGTATCAGCGTGGCGAGAAGCATCCTGGCCAAGGCCAACGCATAAATTTTACGGCAAAATGCCGGAGACAGCTCCCCTTATCCAAGGTTGCTGCCTCCGGCATTTTCTATCAATCACCTCATAACGCTTCAGCCAAACCGTACCGTCGTCAGACGCGGCCCGGCCGAACCATTTCCCCGTTTTCGTTCAATTTTCTTCCAATTTCTGGAATCCTTCTCCGTACACCTGGGTAAACTCCCCCACAATCACAAAGGCGTTCCCGTCCAGGCCCTGCACCACCCGGCGCACCTGTGGAATCTGGCGGTGGCTGCACACGCAGAGCACCGCGTCCTTCTGAGTCCCCGAGTAGCCGCCGGTGGCCCTCATAATGGTGGCTCCCCGCCCCATCGCCCGGTCGATCTCCGCCGCGATCCGCCTGCCGGACTCCGTGATGATCATAACCGTTTTCCCGGAGCATGCCCCGTTCATGATCCGGTCGATTACCGCGGTGGTCACGGCGGTGCAGACGATGCCGTACAAAACCGCCTCGATGTTGCGAAACACAAATCCCCCCAGCACGATCACGCTTCCGTCGATAATCTGTGTGATCTGTCCGATGGACAGGTGGGGCTTCAGCTTCTTCACGGACAAAATCAGGAAATCGCTTCCCCCGGTGGAAGAATTCTGCAGGTAAATCAAAGCCAGCCCAGCGCCGTTAAACGCCCCGGCAAACAGAGCCGCCAAAAGCTGATTCCCGTGGTAGGGCGGCACAAATGGGATCACATAATCCATAAAAACAGCGCAGATCACCATACTTTTTAAGGATTTGAGCAAAAAATCCCGCCCCAGCAGCTTGTAGGTCACAAGAATCACCGGCCCGTTCAACACCAGGCTGACGGCCCCCATGGGAAGCCCGAACAGGTGGCGGATGATCAGGGACAGCCCATTGACGCCGCCCGGCGCGAAATCCGCCCCGGCCGCGAATACCGACAGCCCCGCCGCGATCATAAACGCGGCCGCGCAGTCCCACAGCGCCTCCCTGGCCAGTCCTTCCAGCCGCTTCCTAATCCTCATCACTCAAACCGCCTCGCTCCTATCTCTTTTCCAACCGGTCCGCCGCCACATTTAGAAACCACGCCCGCAAAAAGACCTATCCCATAACAGCCAGATTTTCCGCAAATTCCGCCCGGATCCGTTCCAGCAGCCCCTTATCCTCTATCACATCCCAGCTGGTAAGCGCCAAAATCTGCGCGGCCAGCCGCACCGCCAAATGGGCGGCGTCACTCTTTCCCGCATCCAGGTACTCCTGCGAATGGCTGGACGTGCCCCGCGGTACAAACGCGATCCGCACGCAGGCCCCCGGCAGGGTATGGAGCACATTTCCGAAGTCCGTGGAACCCGTTTTCTCCCGGGGAGCCCCCAGCTGGGGCGCATCCACCGCCCGGGCATTTTCCATAATCAGGTCGTTTATGATATAGGACGGCACCTTGCTGTCCAGGTGGGACTTCTCAATGATCTCGCAGGTCGTCTCCGTCATCATGGCCGCCCCCCGGAGCACCTTTTCCAGCCGCGGCACCAGCGTTTCAATATAATCCGTGCTGTAGGATCGGATCACAAAGCTGGCCTCCACAAAATCGGGCACCACATTGGACAGCGGGCTGGTCTCCCGGATGGCGTAATGCATCCGCACATCGTCCCGCACGTGCTCCCGCAGACATTCCAGGCCGTGGCAGGCCAGCATCAGCGCATCCAGGGCGCTGCGCCCGTCCTCCGGCTTGATGGCCGCGTGGGCGGACACCCCGTGATACTTCACCCGGTAGCTGCGCAGGGCCAGACTCTTCACATCCACGTTGGTCTCGGGATTGGCGTGGGTCATCAGCGCGATATCGATGTCCCGGAAATACCCTTCCCGCAGCATGATGGTTTTCCCCATGGACGTCTCCTCCGCCGGGGTCCCGTACACCACGATCTTTGCCGGGGTATCCTCCCCCAGACAGCGGCGCAGGGCGGCCGCGGCCCCCAGCACCGCCGGTCCCTGCATGTGGTGGCCGCAGCCGTGCCCAAAGCCCTTAAGCGCGTCGTACTCGCACAAAAGGCCGATGGACGGGCCGCCGGTCCCCACCTGGTACACCGCCCGAAAGGCGGTGGCAAGTCCCGCGATCCCCGTCTCAACCGTAAAACCCTGATCCCGCAGGAACGTTGTCAGCCGCTCCACGGCGTACTGTTCCTCCCCGCCGCATTCCGGGTGGTCGAAAATGTCGTCGGACAGTCCGCACAGCTCCCGGCAGATGGAATCAATATATGTTCTCAGCTTCTCCTTCAACCTCATCCCTCCAGCCGTTACAGCGTGTACGTCACATACTCTCCCTGGCAGGGCGGCCCATAGCAGATATCCATCTCCAGCTTATCCAGGTTGTAGATAATGGAGGCGTTGGTCTGCCACATCTTCCGCATCTCCGTCTCGCCCTCCAGCATGTGGGCGCACAGGGAATCCGGGAAATTCTCATGGTTTTTCAGGCATTCCTTCACATAGTCCGTGGTGATTCTGCCGTTCTTCTTAGCCAGCAGCTTATAGAGCAGCTCGCCCCTGAACTTCATGCCCTGGTAGGCGTCCACCGTGCGGTCCCCCACCAGGTGGTTGGCATGGGTCAGAATGTTGTCCTCCGGCAGCAGCAGCCAGGGCGCGGTGGGCACGGCCTCCACGTCGAAGGCCCTGTTCTCCGCCGACGCCAGGCAGTAATTGTTGGACACGGTTCTGGGCGCGTTCACCAGCCACGCGATCATCTGGTCCAGGCTCTTAAGGGAAAGCAGCTTTCTGCGCAGGAAATTGGCCGGAACGCCCACGCCCGCGCGGTCGAAAATGGAATTCAGGCTGTTGGCGCACATGCCCAGGCCGTGGGAGTTCATGCCGTTGCGGATCAGCTGGCCCGCCTCGGTGGTGCCGATGATCCTGGTTCCGTTCTCCTCGGTCTCCCGGACGATCAGCGTGTGCTCCAGCACAAAGGGACGGTTATCCCAGTTCTGCCCCACATACACAAGTCCGTCCCCGGTGGCTTCCCGCAGCAGCGCAAAGGCCGTGCACTCCCCGTCGGTGGGGAAATGCAGGAACTCGTAGCGCGCGTTCAGCACCATCAGGTCCACAAAATCCGTATCCGACCCTTTGGCGATGCCCTCCACCTCCGCGAGACAGTCCTGATAATCCTTTAAAAGCAGCTGGCGGATGGGCGTCACTCTGCTGCGTGCCTCCTCCCAGCTCATACGTCCCATGGCCGCGAAGTGCTCCTTGTACCGCTCGATACAGAGGGTGATCTCCTCCCTGGCCTGCTCTCCGTACTGGACGCCGCGCTCGTAGGGCGCAGCGGCCTCTATGATAATTTCTTTGAATCGTCCCATTTCTTCCTCCTTATTCCGCGTTGTACCGGTGGCAGGCGACCAGATGGCCGTCCCCCAGATCCCGAAGCTTTGGCGCTTTCGTCCTGCACTCCTCCGTACAATACCTGCATCTCCCGTGGAAATAGCAGCCTGACGGCGGATTTGCAGGGCTGGGGATATCCCCCTCCAGCGAAATCTTCTCCACCTTCCCACTGGGCCTCACCTGGGGCACCGCGGAAAGTAACGCCTGGGTGTAGGGGTGCATGGGCGCTGCAAACAGCTGATCGCTGGAAGCCAGCTCCACCACCTTACCCAGATACATGACCACCACCCGGTCGCAGATATATTCGATCACCGAGAGGTCATGGCTGATAAACAGGTAGGTGAGGTTCAAATCCCTCTGCAAATCCTTCAAAAGGTTGAGAATCTGCGACCGCACGGACACGTCCAGGGCGGACACCGGCTCGTCGCACACCACGAATCCCGGATTGGTGGCCAGGGCCCTTGCGATCACGATCCGCTGGCGCTGGCCTCCCGAAAACTCGTGGGGATAGCGGTCCAGCTGTTCCTCCTTCAAGTCCACCAGGCGCATAAGCTCCTTCACCCGGGCCATCCACGCCTCTTTGTCCCCGTAGTGGTTGATGATCAGCGGTTCCTCCAGAATCGTGCGGATGCGCATCTTGGGGTGCAGGGACCCGAAGGGGTCCTGAAAGACGATCTGAACGTCCTTGCGCTTGCCCTTCAACTCTTTCTTATCCAGCTTCCGAAAATCTTCCCCTTTATAAAAGATTTCGCCCCCGGTAGGCTCGATGAGACGCAGCATGGAGCGCACCAGCGTGGTCTTTCCACAGCCGGACTCTCCCACCAGCCCCAGAGTCTCGCCCTCGTACACCTGGAACGACACGTCGTCCACGGCCTTCACATTACCCACTGTCTTTAACGCCAGGCCCCGCTTGATGGGGAACCATTTGGTGAGATGCCTGACGTCCATGATCACTTGTTTATCCGGCATTCCTCATCCCTCCTTGTCGTAAAGCCAGCAGCGGACGCAGTGTCCGTCGGAAATATCAGTCATCTGCGGCCTGCAGTTTCTGCATTTCTCGGTGGCGTGGCCGCATCTGGGATTGAACACACAGCCCTCCGGCAGATTCCCCGGACTGGGCACGGTGCCCGGTATCACGTAGAGCCGGTCCCGGCTCCCCATCACGGGCAGCGACTTCAAAAGTCCCTGGGTGTAGGGATGGCAGGGGTTCTCGAACAGTTCCTCCACCGGCCCCTCCTCGATGACCTGCCCGCAGTAGAATATAATCGCTCTGGAACAGACCTCCCGCACCACGCCCAGATCATGGGTGATCAGCATGACGGAGGTGTCCAGCGTCTCCTTCAGATTCCGCATGAGCTTTAGAATCTGCGCCTGTATGGTCACGTCCAGCGCCGTAGTCGGCTCATCCGCGATCAGCAGCCGCGGGCGGCAGGACAGGGCCATGGCGATCATCACCCTCTGGCGCATACCGCCGGAGAGCTGGTGGGGATACTCCTTCATCCGCTGTTCAGGCGAGGCAATTTTCACCAGCTCCAGCGCCTCCACCGACTTCTTCCACGCCTCCTCGCGGGTCATTTTCTCATGGCTGCGGAACACCTCCATCAGCTGTTTCCCGATGGTGATAACGGGGTTTAAGCTGGTCATGGGCTCCTGGAAAATCATGGATACGTCCTTGCCCCGGACATCGCACATCTGGCGCTCGGACAGCTCCAGAAGGTTCTTTCCATTGAGGCGGATTTCTCCCTTTATATAACCGGGCGGGCACTTGATCAGGCGCATGACGGACAGCGCCGTCATGCTCTTTCCGCAGCCGGACTCCCCGACAATGCCCACGGTCTCGCCTTCGTCGATGTGAAAGCTCACATCCGTCACGATCTTTGTGGTCTCTCCGTAGGAGGAAAAACCGACGTTCAGATCATTGATATCCAATACACGTTTGCTCACGGTTTAACCTCCTCTATTTCTTGGATAATTTGGGGTCCAGCACATCCCGCAGGCCGTCACCCAGCAGATTTAAGGACATAACCGACCACAGAATCGCCAGGCCCGGCAGGAAGATCAGGTAAGGCGACGTGTAGATGTGCTGCCTGGCCTCGGACAGAATAGTTCCCCAGCTGGGGATATCCGGCGAAAGGCCCACGCCCAGGAATGTCAGGCTCGCCTCATTTAACACGGTCAGCGCCATGATAAGCGTCAGACGGACGATCATGGGCGACACGCACAGGGGCAGAATATAGCGGAACATAATGCGGGCGTCCGAAGCGCCCATGGCCCGGGCCGCCTCCACGTGCTCCAGCTGTTTGGCGGAGATCACCGTGGTACGCACCGTGCGGACCATTCTGGGCAGCTGGGTGATGGACAGGGCCAACACCAGGTTCGGAATACCGGAGCCCAGCACCGTCAGAATCACCAGGGCCAGGATCACGGTCGGAAATGCCATCAGACCGTCCATAAAGCGCATGATCACCGTGTCGGCGGTGTGGTAAAAACCGGCCAGCATCCCCAGCACGGTCCCGAAAATCCCCACCAGCACCAGCACAGAGAGGGAGATGCTGAGCGAAATCCGCGCGCCGTAGATAATCCTGGAAAACACATCCCGGCCGAACTCGTCGGTACCGCAAAGATGGGCGGCGCTGGGCGGCCTTAAGCTCTCCATCATGTTCATGTGCTGAGGGTCATAGGGGGCGATGGAGGTGGCCAGAAACGCCACGATTACCATGATCAGAAACATGATTCCTCCGATCAGCACCATGTTGTACTTACCGAAGAATTTCCTCCAGTTTCTCTTTTTTCCCATGTTCTCCTCACCCCCTATTTGTACTCGATCCTGGGATCGAAGAATTTATACAGCAGGTCTACAACCAGGTTTACAATCACGTAGATGAACGCCACATACAGGATATGAGCCTGTATCACCGGGTAATCCCGGCGTACGATGGAGTCGAAGGCCAGACGGCCCAGGCCCGGAATATTGAACACATTCTCCATCACAATCGCGCCGCCCAGCAGATGGGCGATGGAAATGCCCAGCTGCGTGATAATCTGGTTCATGGCGTTCTTAAGCGCGTGCACGTACACGACGGCCCGCTCCCGCAGGCCCTTGGACCTTGCGGTGCGGATATAGTCGCTGTTTAACACGTCAAGCATACTGGAACGGGTCACCCGGGCCAGGCTGGCCGAGCGCTGAAGCCCCAGGGCGATGGCGGGAAGCAGCAGATAACGCATGGATTTCAACAGCCCGCCCTCGGATATGTAGGCGTAACCCACCGCTGGGAAAATCGGCACCTTGATGGCGAAGAGAATCACCAGGTTTAACGCCAGCCAGAAGCCGGGCATGGAGATTCCGATCATGGACAGCACCATGCACATTTTATCCAGCAGGCCGTTGCGGTGAACCGCCGCGGTGATTCCCAGGGGCACGCCGATCAGAATGCTGAAAAACATTGCCATGATCACCAGCATCCAGGTGGACTCCAGACGCGACATCACCACGCCCATGGCCGGCTCATCGTAGTAGATCGAGCTGCCGAAGTCGCCGCGGACCGCATTTCCCACCCATTTTACGAACTGGACCGGCACCGGCTGATCCAGTCCCATCTTGGCCTCCATGGCCGCGATCTCTTCCACTGTGGCGTCGTCGCTCAGCATCGTCAGCGCCGGATTGCCCGGCACGCAGCGGATCAGGAAAAATACCATCACCGCCACGATGATCAGAGTCGGAATCGCTGACAATATCCGCCGAATTGTATAATTGATCATATAAACACATCCTTCTGTTATCAGTCAACCCAGATATTCCAGTAAAATTTCTGAACCGTATCAAAGGTATTGTGGACGGTTTTCCGCTTCACTTCCACCACGCGGCGCTCGCCGAAGGTGATGATCGGGAGGTCCTCGTAGAGCACCTTGCACATCTCTTCCCAATACTCATAGCGCTTGTTGAAATCGGACTCCGCGTTCATTTTCGCCATCAGCTCATCCTTTTTCTCGGACTTGTAGAATCCGGCCCATCCGTCCTCAAAAAACGCGATCTGAGTGGGGTCCACCTTCTCGCTGAGCCCGGAGCTGAACATGTCAAACTTGTCGGGATCCATGCGGTAGTCCTTCAGGGTGGCGTTGTCGTACACCTGGATATCGATGACGATTCCTGCCGGTTTTACCATATCCGATAAGGCCAGAGCGGTCTTGTACATGTAAGCGTTGTCCTTGGTGGTGATAAACACCAGCGGGCTTCCGTCGTAGGAAGACTTGGAGAGATAATCCTTCGCCTTCTCAATATCCGGAGCGTTGTACTTGCCCAGGCTCTCCTCGCAGAACCATTTGCTCTTGGTGCTGACCACGGTGGGGTTCAGGTAGTAGAGGTCCGCGGAACCCTGGGCCGCCAGCATCAGGGAATCCATATCCAGGCAGGCTAAAATGGCGTTTCTCAGGTTGACGTCCGCGCACTGTCCTTTTTCGTAGTTGAATACCAGGCCGCAGTAGATGGACAGGTCCTTGATCTCGATGTCCAGGTTGGGGTCCGCCTCCAGGGTGGCTCTCATGTTGTCCGGCACGCCGAAGGCGATGTCGTACTCGTCGGTCTGCACGCCGGAAATGCGGGCGTTGATGTCCGGTGCAGAGTAGAAATACAGGGTGTCCACGTAGCCGTGGCGGGTCTCCGCCATTCCGGTCTCATCGGATTCCAGGGGCTTGTAGTCCTGATACTTCTCCATCTTGATATAACGGTCCGCCAGATGCTCCACGAACTTATAGGGGCCGGTTCCGATCAGGTCCGCGTCCGCAATCTTGCTGTCCGGGTATTTCTCGCAGAGCTCCTTTGGCATCACGTACAGGCCTCTGTCCCAGCCGGACATCATGGTCGTGGCAAGGGGAGCGGGGTCCTTGAAGGTGAATACCAGGGTCTCGCCCTCCACCTTCATGCTCTCCATCAAATCGCCCACATAGGTTCTGGCCATCTTCACGTTGTTCAGCCAGCGGTTTGCGGAAGCCTCAACGTCCGCGATCTCACAGGGGCTGCCGTCGTGGAAGGTCACGCCCTCGCGGACCTTCAGAATCACCTGATTGTCCTTCTCCTCAAAGGTACAGACCTGGGGACAGATCTCCCCTGCAATGTTGTTGCACAGCGCCGTCTCGAAAATGTGGGCCGCGGGAATCTGGCCGGGCTCCGAATCCTCCAGAAGCGGGTCCATGGAAGCCGGGTCGTTGTTCAGCGTCACGCGCAGCTGGCCCCCGTATTTCGGTTCTCCTGTGGCGGGCTCTTCCTTCTGATCCGCCGGGGTTTCCGCCTGGCCCGCAGCCTGGGCGCTCTCCGCCGCCTGAGTGCTTCCGGCCGCCTGGGACGCGGGCGTCTGCCCTCCTCCTGAACATGCCGTCAATGCCAGCATGATCATCGCGGTCGCTCCTGCCAGTAATTGGTTTGCTCGTCTTTTCATCATCGCTCTTCGTGGCGCACCTTGGCGCGCCACACCCCTCCTCTCTCTTTGCTTTGTCAATTTTCCACCATGCGCACAATCTGTTCGAAAATCAGATGGTGAACCAGATCCGGCGGATGAAGCCCGTCCCTGATTCCGTTCCCCTCCATCATCATTTCCTCCACCGTGGTCCCCTGCTCCCTGTAGTACGAGAGCAGCAGCTTGTAGTGGCTTAAAAATGGAACATACCTGCTCGCGGCCGCTTCCCCCAGAATCCGGTCCACCTCCGCCATCCGGAAAAACAGATCGGACCGGCTCTCATGCGCCTCTGCCGGCGGCGGATAGGACATGAGAAGCACCGATTTATTCTTTCGGTTGAAGTAGTCCAGCAGATATTTCACATTCTCTTTCAAACGTTTCTGACCGTCCTCCAGCCTGCGGTCGTTGGAGCCGATCATCAGGAGCACCAGGCGGTCCTTCTCCTCCGCGAACTGCCGGATATTCTCCCGCAGCTGCGTGGAGTCCAGCCCGCTGCATGATCGGTTCACCACCCGGCTGGCCGGGTAAAGCCCCCTGACATACGCGCCAAACAGGGACGCCCAGCACTTTTTGCCCAGTTGTTCCTTGTGGTCCCTTCCCCCCACGGTGAGGATCACCGGCCCTGAGCGGTCGTCGTCGGAGCTTCCGCTGCCGGCCGCAACCCCGTCTCCGATTATCTTCACCTGAATCCCGCTTTGAAGAAGCTCTCTGTACATCCGGTTTCCCCCTTTCCGCCGGAAGAAGTGTATTGTGTATTTTTTCTCACTATGCTATATTGATATCATTCATTATAGTTAATTTAGACAAAAGAGTCTAATATCTTTTAGAACCGGAATTCTATAACTTAATTTCATAGACGCCGTTCCCTTCCGCAGAATTGTAAAATGGAGGAATTTTAACATGGATTTTGTTCGGTTTGAATACCTGATCGCCCTGGACGAGTGCAAGAGCTTTTCCAGAGCGGCAGAGAAATGTTTTATATCCCAGCCCGCCCTCACAAAGAGTATCAACAAGCTGGAAGAGTCCCTTGGCGTGCGGCTCTTCGACCGCTCCAAGAACCCCATCGCCCTCACCTACGCGGGCGAGCATTACCTGAGAGGCGTGCGCAACATCATGGCCATGAAGACCCAGCTGGACCTGGAGATGGCGGAGATCGCCGGCAACCGCAAGGAGCACCTGGCGGTGGGAATCCCCGAGAGCCGCGGGCAGAAATGGCTGGGGCAGATTCTGCCCCTGTACGCGGAGGCTTACCCGGACGTGGACATCCAGATTTTTGAGTCCACCAGCCAGGGCCTTGAAGAAGCGCTGATTGAGGGAAAGATCGACCTGATCATCGTCTCCACCCTCCCAATCCTGACCCCAGGCATCGACTACGAAGCCCTGGCCTCGGAATCCCTGCTGTTCGTGCTGCCCCCGGCCCACGAAATCTTCGGCGACGTCATCCCGCCTGCCATGCGGGACACGGTCTACCACCTCCGGCCGGAGCAGCTGCGCCACACGCCCTTTATCTCGCCGCTGAAAACCCAGGGCCTGTACCGGGCGTCCCGCCAGATATTTGAAAAGCACGGCATGATGCCCCGTATCCTGCTGGAGACGGTCAACCCGGACACCGCCGCCTCCCTGGCCTCCGAGGGGTTGGGCTTCTCCCTGACCACCATGAACCTGAGCAATTTCCACGCATTTCCCACGGTTCCCCTGTTGGGCACCCTGGACGTGCCTCCCTTCGAGCGGACCCTGATCGCCTCCTGGAGGCGTGGCAAGCCCCTGTCCTTCCCAGCCCGCAAGCTGATCGACCTCACCCGGGAGTGTATGCGCAACCACCCGGAGCTGGACTATACCGCCTTCCGGTTCTGTCGGCCGGAGGAGGTGGAAAAGCTTATATAAACCAGCCTTCCGCAATCGCATGTGGACTACGCCGGCGGACTGTTGCCTTCAAACATTCACACGCGGACTTCCCCCGCAGCCCATTGCATCCAAAAAGCGCTGCCTCCTCCGGCAGCGCTCATTTTACATTTTTTTACATATTTTCATTCACGCGGCAGCACCCAATCCCTGACCCTCTTCCCGGACATCTCCCGGAATTCCTCCTGAATCCTCCGGTACTTCTCAATCAGCGGCAGGCACTCCTGCCGGGTCCGCCCCATCACCAGGTCGTAATGCTCCAAAAACACGTCCACGATCTCCCCGTCGATCAATCCCTGGCCCTTCATGTCCTCCAGGATACGGATCACCCGCTCTTTGGGGTAGGCCTCCTTGTAACTTCTGGTTCCGCATAATGCGCTGACGATGTCCGCCACCGCCACCAGGCGCTCACCCACAGTGAGGTCCGCCGCTCCAAGGCCCCTGGGATAGCCCGATCCGTCCAGCTTTTCGTGGTGGCGAAGCGCGATCCTGGCCACGGTCTCATCCACCTCGCCGCCGAAAATGGCCTCCGTCATGTCCACGTGGGTGCGCATCACGGTCATGGCCTGAGGACTCAGCCTGCCCGGATACTCCAGAATCTCCACCGGCACCCCGATCTTCCCCGCGTCGTGGAGAATTGCGCCGCAGGCGATCTGATGCCGGTACGTCTCGTCCAGCCCCATCAGGCAGGCGATCTCCCAGCTGACGCAGGTGGTGGTGATCGTGTGGGTCACCGTATGGCGGCTGCGGAAATCGATGGTGTACACCAGCATCATCATGCAGTCGTTGATCTCCTGAGCGCTGTAGGGCCGGTTCATCACCTGCTTCCAGCCGCCCTCATAATCCCACGAAAGCTCCTCCTTTGTCACCGAAAAACCCGGATCCAGCACCAGATCCGCCAGCTCCGGTTGGAACAGATAGCCCTTCAGGCTTTTAATCCGCTCCACACATCCGTCCCAGCCGCATCTCTCATAAAACGCTCCGATGTCGATCCGGTCCGCCAGAAAAATGATCTGGGCGATTTCCTTCTGGCGTTCGCTCATCCCCTCCACCCGTTCCAGCGTGCGCCAGGGCGTGTGATGGTGGAGAATGCAGGGCGCCATATCCGCAAACGGAGAAAAATACCGGATAAACAGATACCCGTAGATGGCGTGGTTCTCCGCGTTCTCCGTCTCAAACTGGACCAGTCTGGATATCTCATTCGTTTTGTACGCCCCCACGTCGTGCAGCAGCGCCAGAAAACAGATGTCGCGGATCTCCCGCGGCCCGTATCCGCCTTTCGCCATCAGTATTTTCCACACGATTCCGGCCACCCGGTATCCGTGGTCCATGAGCCGTGGATCCACATAATTGCAGGCCCGCCTCATAATCCCCAAAAGATTCTCCGTATCAATATACGCCCGATCGCTCACCCTTCACCTCCGCTGCCGTCAAATCATGTCTTGCCCGGCAGATTCCATATCTCGGTTATATTTTACTTGATTCCATCAAACGTTGCAATCAATTTATAATTAATTTCCCGTTACCGCGGCGTTATCCGCGCAGCAATCACCCGCAGGCTGCGCCAACGGCCCATTGCATTAAAAAACGGGAGCAGCGCTGCGGCCCTTCCGGCCGTCTGCCTGCTCCCGTTTGTTTTCTGTTATGGATTGTTATGCCCTCATGCCAGCGCTTCCGCCGCCATCTCATTCTCCAGCAGAGTGGTCTCATATTTATTCAGAATAATACTCTGAATCATGTCCCGGGTGCCGGAATTGATGGGATGCGCGATATCGCGGTACTCGCCGTCCGCCGCCTTGCGGCTGGGCATAGCGATAAATAAACCCTTTTCCCCCTCAATCACCTTGATGTCGTGAATGACAAACTCGTTGTCAAGCGTGATGGAAACGATGGCTTTCATCTTCCCATCCTTTTCAACGCGTCTCACTCTTACGTCTGTAACCTGCATGTTTTTATACCCCTTCCGTCTTTTCCTTCGTCGCCGCTTTCCCCGGCCAGTCCGGCCGGGGCATGCCTACGCGGACCAGTGCGGCTTTATAACGTATATCTCTCGTTCTTCTCCACAACGATTTTGATATTTTCGGGTGTTCCGATATGCGTCGTATTGGCCCGGATGGTATCGCGGCTCTCCACGATACAGTTTTCAATCACCGTATTATCGCCGATATAAACATCGTTCAGAATGATGGAATTCTTGATAATACAGTTGTTGCCCACATATGCCTTCTTAAACAGAATGGAGTTCTCCACCGTGCCGTTTAAGATACAGCCGCTGGAAATCAGGCTGTTGCGGACAACTGCGCCCGGATTGTACTTCGCAGGGGGCAGGTCGTCGATTTTGGTGTAAATGTCGGGATACTGCTTGAAGAAGTATTCCCGGACCTCAGGCTTCAGGAAATCCATGTTGGTCTTATAGTAGGAATCCACGGAAGCGATATTGCTCCAGTAGCCGTTCAGCTTGTAAGCATAAATGCGCTTTAAGTTCTTGTAGCGCACTAAAATGTCGTTGACCAGATCATAGCGGTCCTCAGCCGCGCAGCGCTCCAAAAGCTCGATCAGCTGGCGTCTGCGGATCACGTAGATCCCGCAGGAAATGGTGGTGGCGTCGGAAGCCATGGGCTTCTCCTCGAAGTCGGTGATCCGTCCGTCGTCGTTGAGCTTCACGCAGCCGAAACGGGTCACGTCCGTGCCGGGCTCCATGTCCTTGCAGACCACGGTGATGTCGGCCTTCTTCTCGATGTGATACTCCAGCACCTTGTTGTAATCCAGCTTGTAAACGCCGTCGCCCGCCGCAATCACCACATAGGGCTCGTGGCTGTTCTTTAAAAACGTAAGGTTCTGGTATAATGCATCCGCGGTTCCACGGTACCAGTCTCCGTTCTCCGGAGTAATGGACGGGGTGAACACGTAAAGTCCGCCCTGTTTACGTCCGAAATCCCACCACTTGGAGGAACTCAGATGAAGATTCAAGGATCTGGAATTGTACTGTGTGAACACGGCTACGTTCTGAATATGGCTGTTCGTCATGTTGCTCAGGGCGAAGTCGATGCTGCGGTAGCTTCCTGCAACCGGCATGGCAGCGACTGCTCTCTTGTTTGAGAGTTCCCTCATCCTCTTGCTGTTACCACCTGCTAAAACGATACCGATTGCTCTCATCTCGCGCCACCTGCCTTTATAATGTAATTTCCGCTTGCCAGTAATCCGTCAGGATAATCGCCTACGGTTGTCTCGCCTGCTATCGCTGTATTCTTGCCGACCTGCACGCCGTCCGGAATTACGGAATTCTCGCCGATGGTCACCAGGTCGAACTGATAAACCTTCTGATCGTATGTGCTGGGCGCGTACTCGCCCACGCCCGCCTTCACACCGGAACCGATATGTACGTTCTCCGCGATGATGGCCTTGTTAATCTCAGACCCCGCGCCGATCACGGTTCCCTGCATGACAATGGAGTCGCGCACCACAGCCCCTTTGCCGATGGTAACGCCTGCGCCGATGACGGAGTTGATCACGTCCCCGTGGATCTCCGTGCCCTCGCCGATGATGCTGCGCTCAATCTTCGCATTGCTGTCCACGTACTGAGGCGGAATCACATCACTCTTGGTGTAGATACGCCAGTATTCCTCGTACAGGTTGAACTCGGGAATAATGTCGATCAGCTCCATATTGGCTTCCCAATAAGAGCCAAGGGTCCCTACATCCTTCCAGTAGCCGTTGTACTCGTAGGCGAAAATGCGGTCGCCTCTGGCATGGCAGTAGGGGATGATATGTTTACCGAAGTCGCACCCGGGCTCGTCCTTCATCTTGATCAGGGACTCCTTGAGAACCTTCCAGCTGAAGATGTAGATACCCATGGAAGCCAGGTTGCTTCTGGGAACCGGCGGCTTCTCCTCGAATTCCGTAATGCGGTTGGACTCGTCCGTAATCAGGATGCCGAAACGGCTGGCCTCCTCAATCGGAACCGGCATAGCAGCAATGGTGATGTCAGCGTTGTTGGCCTTGTGATAATCCAACATAACTTCATAATCCATCTTGTAGATATGGTCACCGGACAAAATCAGAACGTAATCCGGATTATAATTCTCCATATACTCCAGATTTTGGTAGATCGCGTTCGCAGTTCCGGTGTACCAGTCGCTCCCCTTACTGCGCTCGTAGGGAGGCAGGACTGTTACGCCGCCCACATTGCGGTCCAAATCCCACGGGATCCCAATCCCGATATGGGTGTTCAAACGTAATGGCTGATACTGCGTCAATACGCCGACGGTGTCCACGCCGGAATTGATGCAGTTACTGAGCGGGAAATCGATAATCCGGTACTTCCCCCCAAAAGATACCGCCGGCTTAGCGACCTTCTGTGTCAACACGCCAAGACGACTTCCCTGTCCGCCAGCTAAAAGCATGGCAATCATTTCTTTCTTAATCACGTTATCACCTCTTGCTGTTAAAATTTTTGTAATTTTAATTATAACACAAACTTCATAAATAGTACACAAATATTTAAATTTTTTTCTCTTTTTTTAGTCATTTTTCCGACATTTATTACCGCATCTGCCATATTTTATAAAGACTCGCCATATCTTGTGTTAGCTTCCAATATTTACCACTATATGTTCCCCTCCCCTGTTCCCGCTGGAATTCCGGGGAAAGCATGTCCCCTCAAACGCCCGGAAATGCCGCAAAAACAGATTAACCTTGAAACATTATGGGAAATATCATATAATCACGTTATATATGTTTATGAGTTAAATAGTATGTATTATGCACGAAAAGGAGAATTTTTGCTATGAATCTGGTTACTGTAAAAGAATTGTATAAGACCCCTGAGGCATATCTCGACAAAGAGATAACCATCGGCGGTTGGATCCGCAGCCTGCGCGACTCCAAGGCCTTCGGTTTTATTGTTGTCAGCGACGGCTCCTACTTTGAGCCCCTGCAGGTCGTTTACCACGACAACCTGACAAACTTCGCCGAGATCAACAAGCTGAACGTGGGCACCGCCGTGATCGTCACCGGTACCCTGGTTGCCACGCCCCAGGCCAAGCAGCCCTTTGAGATCCAGGCCACGGGTGTAGTGGTGGAAGGCACCTCCGCTCCGGATTATCCCCTGCAGAAAAAACGCCACTCCTTTGAGTACCTGCGCACCATCTCCCATCTGCGCCCCAGAACCAACACCTTCCAGGCCGTGTTCCGCGTGCGTTCCCTGATCGCCTACGCGATCCACCAGTATTTCCAGGACCGCGGCTTCGTTTACGTGCACACCCCGCTGATCACAGGCAGCGACTGCGAGGGCGCAGGCGAGATGTTCCAGGTGACCACCATGGACTTAAACGATATTCCAAAGACTGAGGACGGTAAGGTGGATTTCAGCCAGGACTTCTTCGGCAAGCCCACCAACCTGACGGTGAGCGGACAGCTGAACGTGGAGACCTACGCCATGGCCTTCCGCAACGTTTACACCTTCGGCCCCACCTTCCGCGCCGAGAACTCCAACACCCCGCGCCATGCGGCCGAATTCTGGATGATCGAACCGGAGATGGCCTTCGCGGACCTCGACGACAACATGCGTCTGGCCGAGGGGCTGTTAAAATACGTAATCCGCTACGTGCTGGAGAACGCGCCCACTGAGATGAACTTCTTCAACCAGTTCGTGGACAAGGGCCTCTTGGACCGTCTGAAAAACGTGCTGGAATCCGAGTTCGCCCACATCACCTACACCGACGCCGTGAAGATTTTAGAGGAGCACAACGACCAGTTCGACTACAAGGTATCCTGGGGCTGCGACCTTCAGACCGAGCATGAGCGCTACCTGACCGAGCAGGTATTCAAAAAACCCGTGTTCGTCACCGATTATCCCAAGGAGATCAAAGCCTTCTATATGAAGATGAACCCCGACAACAAAACCGTTGCGGCCGTGGACTGCCTGGTACCCGGCATCGGCGAGATCATCGGCGGCAGCCAGAGAGAGGACGACTACGACACCCTGGTGGCCAGAATGGACGAGCTGGGCTTAAAGAAGGAGGACTACGACTTCTACCTGGATCTGAGAAAATACGGTTCCAACCGCCACGCCGGCTTCGGCCTGGGCTTTGAGCGCTGCGTGATGTACCTGACCGGTATGACCAATATCCGCGACGTGATTCCGTTCCCGAGAACGGTTAACAACTGTGAGCTGTAAACATTTAGGAGGACACAATTCACCATGAAATTCATCCACACAGGGGATATCCACTGGGGCATGTGCCCGGACGCAGATAAGCCCTGGGGAAAAGAGCGCGCCCAGGCCATAAAAGACACCTTCCGAAAAATCGTAGAAAAAGCAAAAGAACTGGATGTGGACTGCATGTTCATTTCCGGAGACCTGTTCCACCGCCAGCCTTTGATGAAGGACTTAAAAGAGGTCAACTACCTGTTCTCTACCATTCCGGGTGTAAAGGTGATCCTGATTGCCGGCAACCACGACAAAATCCGTGGAAACTCCGCGCTCTTGAGCTTTACCTGGAGCCCCAACGTCACCTGGCTTATGGATGAAACTCTGACCTCCGTCTATTTTGAGGACATCAACACCGAAGTGTACGGCTTCAGCTACCACACCACCGAGATCAAGGAGGCGCGGCTGGAGGACATTCAGGTGCCCTTAAACAGCCGGATCCAGATCCTGATGGCCCACGGCGGCGACGCCGCCCACCTTCCCATCAACTTCAACAGCCTGGAGCTGTCTCCCTTCTCCTACATCGCCCTGGGGCATATCCATAAGCCCCGGGTGCTGGCGGAGAAGAAAATGGCCTACTGCGGCTCGCCCGAGCCCCTGGACATGACGGAGACCGGCCCCCACGGCTTTTACACCGGGGAAATCCACCCGGTGACCAAAAAAGTCACGAACCTGACCTTCGTTCCCATGGCCCAGATTCAGTACATACCGCTGGCCGTGAACGTGACTAAGGAAACCACCAATATGGAGCTGGCCTCCCGCATCGCCCAGGAGATCAAGGGCCGCGGTGAGCACAACATCTACCGGTTCCGCTTAAAGGGCATGCGGGACCCGGAGATCGACTTTGATTTGGAGCAGTTGGCCTCACACTACCGGATCTGCGAGATTCTGGACGACTCGGAGCCGCAGTACGACTTCTCCGCCCTGTTCGCGGAGCACCCCAGCGACATGATCGGTTTCTTTATCCAGGCCCTCCAGAAGGACAATATGAGTCCGGTGGAGAAAAAAGCCCTGCATTACGGGGTAAACGCGCTTTTGCACACCACCGACGAAAGGAGCTGACGGGAATGAAATTACTGAATCTACACATCAGCGGCTTCGGCAAATTTCAGGACCAGGACGTCTCCTTTGAGGATGGGCTGAATGTGGTATACGGAAAGAACGAAGCCGGAAAATCCACCCTGCACACCTTTATCCGTGGGATGCTCTTCGGAATCGAAAAGCAGCGGGGCCGGGCTTCAAAAAACGACCTCTACAACAAATACGAGCCTTGGGCCGGAAGCGGCACCTACGAGGGGTGGCTCAGGATCGAGAGCTCAGGGGAAATCTACCGCATCGAACGGCGGTTCCAGAAAAAGAGCAAGGACCTGACTATCGTCAACGAGACCCTGGGCCGGGAGGTGGAGCCCACCAAGGCCCTGCTGGACCAGCTGCGCTGCGGGCTGACGGAGACCGCCTACAACAACACCATCAGCATCGGCCAGCTCAAATGCGCCACGGACGGCGGCATGGTGGCCGAGCTGCGCAACTACATCGCCAACTTAAACACTTCCGGCAGCATCGCCCTCAATATCACCAAGGCCAGCGCCTATTTGAAAAACCAGCGCCGGGAGCTGGAAGCCCAGTTGATCCCCCAGGCGGCCTTAAGCTACACCACGCTGCTGGGCGAAATCCGCAAGCTGGAGCAGGAAATCTCCTCCCCGGCTTACGCCAACCAACTGATGAATTACCGCAGCCGCAAGACCAAGCTCAAACAGCAGCTGGAGGAGAAGCAGCAGGAGAAGGAAAATCTGCTGCAAAAGGCGGCCAGAGGCCGCCAGGTGCTGACCGGAAGCCAGTTTTCGGACCGGGATTCCATCACCGGATATATGGAGAGCACCCGCAAGCTCTACGCGGACTATCAGAACGCGGCCGCAGCCTGCAGCCGCAAGTCCCTGAAGGTCCGGGCCGTGCTGTCCCTGCTTCTGGCCGTGGTCTGCCTGGCCGGCGCCGGGCTTCTCACCCAGGTGCCGGAACTGATCCCACGCCTGCCCGTCTCCCTGCCCATCGCCATGGGCGGTCTTGGAAGTCTGGGTGTTGTATTTCTGGTGCTGTCCATCCTGCAGCTAAACCGCGGCAGACGCTACCGCAAGGAACTGGACGCCAGCACCCGGCTGTTACAGGAGATCTTTGCCAGACATTTGGGCGATTCCTCCGTGTCCCAGGAGGCTATGTCCGCCTTTGAGCTGCGCATGGGCGAATTTCTGCGCCTCTGCGGCGCCATCGACCAGTCGGAGGAAACTCTGCGGCACCTGACCGAGGAGATCGCCCGGCTTCAGCAGCAGGAGGAATCCTGCAGCGAGGAGATCGAACAGCAGCAGCGCGTTCAGTGGGAGCTGGAGAAGAAGCTGGAACACCTGGCCTCCTGCAAAAACCAGGCGGAAGCCCTGAAGCGGACCCTGGCAGAGAATGAGCGCGTGCAGGAAGAGCTGGACGCCATCGACCTGGCCATGGATACCATGACCACGCTGTCCACCTCCATCCGCGACTCCTTCGGCCTCTACTTAAATAAAACAGCCTCCGAATTGATCGGAGGCATTACCGGTAATATCTACAGCAGTATGAGCATCGACGAGAACCTGAACATCTTTATGAACACGCCCTCACGTCTGGTTCCCATCGAACAGGTCAGCAGCGGCACCATGGACCAGATCTATCTGGCCGTCCGCCTGGCCGCGGCCAAGCTGGTGCAGAATGGCCGCGACACCATGCCGCTGATCTTTGACGACAGCTTTGTGCTGTACGACGACGAGCGGCTGAAAACAGCGCTAAAATGGCTGGTGAGCGCCTATGACAGCCAGATTATCATTTTCACCTGCCACCAGCGGGAGGCGCAGCTTCTGACCGCCAACCAGATTCCCTACAACCTGATCACCATATAAGGGCGAGCCCCAGCACCACCAGTTCCGCCAGGCCGCAGCACAGGAGAGGCTTCTCCCAGCTGTGGGGCCTGGCTTTTCTGTTCCAGACATAGCGCAGGATCAGATTCACCGGGGCCATGGCCATTGTCAGGGCGCAGAGAAGGAGCGCCCCCCGCCATCCTGAAATCCAGGCGACCAGCATCTGCATCTGAGCCAGCGCCGCGCTGGACAGCGCGATGGAGGCCCACCGGTCCCAGAATACAAGGCGCTCCGGGCTTTGTTTCCCGCGGCGCAGCGTCCGGCGCATCTGGAGATGGGGCAGCGTCCGGTAAACCGTCATACACAGGAATACGGTCAACAGCGCGATGCCGTACACCGCCGCAAACAGCCCCGGGGCCGCTCCCCGTTCTATGCAGTACCGGTAACGGCTGTCCCACAGCACATAGCTGAGCATCAGCACGGTGAAGGCGCTCCAAAACAGGTCCATGAGAACATACCCGAGTTCCGCACCCGCGGTGATCTGCAACAGGCGTTTTTGCGTCTCCTGCCGGTCCTCCGGCGGTTCTGCCGGCCGTTCCCCGTCCCCGCTGTAAAAAACCGCAAGATTCATAAGCCCGCACTGAAATTTCCACCCCAGGTCCTCGAACTGCTGCCGGAACTGCGAGAATTCCGCAGAGCTGAGAACTGTTTTGTCCAGCTTTGCTTTATAAGGCCGGATGCAGAAGTGGCATTCCCGGCCTAAAATGTCCTCAAACATACCATTTCCCAGCCCCATATTCAGACGGCTGATCATTTTCCCCTCTCCTGCCTGCCGGGCGAACCACCACTCCACCCGTGGAAGGTCCATCCGGCTGCACGGAAATTCACGAGCCCGCTCACTCATTTGTCATTCCTCCATCAGAACCGGAAGCTCCAGCTCCAAATCCTCGACGTACTGCGGATTTTCCAGGCTGAATCTCACTTCCGTGTCCCCCTCGTCATAGAAAACCGTCAATCCCACCACCTGGGAAGAACGGTAGGATTTCTCCGTCCGCTCCACATTGGGCCGGACCTCCGTAATGTACGGTTCCGACGCCTGCTTGCGGCCCTGAAGATTGATCAGATGCCGGTCCGGATTGCGGTCCGTGACCTGCACCTCAATGTACACCACCGGCCGCATCACGTCCACGCCGTCGTCGATGGTATACAACTCCGGCTCATCCCCGCGCTCAATCTTCAAAAACCGGATCGTGCTGTCCTCAAACTCTATTTCCTGATCCAGCTGCTCCACATCCTGCGGTATGGCGAGCGTGATCTCGCCGGAGCGCTCCGGGGATGTGAGCAGAAGATCCCGCAGGGACAGCGTGTAGCTTCCGCCCTCCTGCGCCTCTGGCCCGGCAAAGGTCTGCTGCACGGTCATCCGGTATGGCGGGATGCCGGACAGCGGTTCATTCAGCCTGGTCTGGGCGGACACAATGGAGTGCCCGCAGCTCTCCGTGATCCCATCCCTGGTATAATCCAGCTTGCTGTCCAGAAAACTGTAGCGGTAGTCCTCCTCCCACTGGCCGGGCAGGATGAAATACTGCACCTCCACCTGACCGTTCCTCCCGCTCCCGGCAGTCCAGATCAGATAATCCCCTGCTTCCTGCATCCCGGGGATATCCAGAAGGGACTCGTATACCTGGGCCGGCTCCAGAGTAAAGCCGATGGCTTCCTGGAATCCAGGCACCCAAAGCTCGTAGGTTCCCTCCGGCTGTTCCGCCCGCAGCGGCTTTCCCTGCATCGCGTATTCGCCCACTGTCAACAGGTATCCGCTCTCCCCGGATTCCACATACTGCCGGGTGGAGCTGGACCGGTTGGGCGTGTAACCACCCTCCGCCACGCCGTCTCCAATCAAACGTACGGAAAGCGTACCGCCGCCGCCCGGATTCTCCGCCCGCAGGCGCTCCTCGTAAGCGCTGCGGCCGTAGAGCCCCTTATCCCGGTCGATTTCCACATAGCTGTCATCCGGCGCTGCGGTCCCGTCCTGGGCGGCCCCATCCCCGGCCTCCTTCTCCTGCACCGCCTTCACCTCCTCCGGCGTCAGCATGGTCACGGAACTGTCCTCGATCCTGAGACGGAAACGGAACTCTCCATTTATGTAAACTGCGGTCAACAATTCAGCCCGCACCTGGTTCTCCTCGACTGCCGGCCGCAGCCCATCCGGCAGTTCATACGCCTGCAAGTCGCCGGGGGCAGTGACGCCATAGTCTGAAATCAGTTGGTAGCCGTTCACCGGCTCACCCGCTTCCCCGGTTCCGGCCTGCGCCTGCTGTCCCGGCACGCCCTCCGGACTCTCCGGCGCAACAGGTTCCGCCTTAGCCGCGGTGGTCGTCTCCTCCACCTTCGTGGGGCCTTCTGCTCCGCTCTCCGCCCCTGCGCAGCCTCCGGCCAGCAGGGCGGCCGCAATCACCGCCGCGGCAGCTTTTATCTGGAATCTTCTGGTTTTTCTCATACGCTTCCCGCCTTTCCGCATTCACACATCATGTTCCATAGTTCCATATTATCAGATATGAGGCTGGTAATTTTTACTATTACCTTAATTCTTTATGACATTGATGGATGGGAGCTGGGGGGTGCAAAAGTCCGGCGGGAAACGGTATTTTGCCATCTCCGTACATTGCCGGGCGTGTTCCTGGGAGCGGAATGGGCCGCAGCGAGCGGAATACCCAGTGAAAAAAACGGACCTGCACCTCTGCACGTCCGTTCATCCGCCCTCAGGCGGTTCCTGTTTAACTGTTTTTACACATCTCAATGGCCTCTGAGATATTGGACGCCGTCCCCGACTGGATCAGACGTGACAGCTCGGAAAGCTTCTCCGGCTGCAGGAATTCCCGCCCCAGATACGGCCCGTAGGTGTCCGTGATTTGGATGCGCTGGGCCTTTATCTTTGCCTCCAGCTCACGCACCGCCTGCAGCGCCTCCTTGTGGCGGCCTTCGATCTCCTCTATGCGCGCCCGGTTATTGCCCGCAATCTCATCAGCAATGATGGTTTTCGTCACAGTCTCAAAGGCGTTAAGCGCCGACTTCTTCCGCTCCGTAATCTCCGACAGCTCCAGCTCCACCGCCGCGATCTCGTCGTCGTATTTCTTCAGGTCGTAGAGGTCCTCATTGCCATCCTTCTGGATGGTGTGGGTGATCACCCGGATCTTCTTTCCGTTGCTTCTGAGGGTGTTGCGGATGGCCCGTCCCTTCTTTAACACGTCATGGTGGCGCATCTTGGTGCGGTTACCCACCATCACATAGAGCCCGCCAAAGAGCACCACATCGATAAAGTAAATCGCCACCAGATACCAGATCTTCCGGGCCGGTATCAGGAAATACAACCCGCAGGGAATGGCCAGAAAGCAGACCAAAATGAAGGCCAGAAAGATCAGAATCTCCTTGAGCCCCCTGGGATAAAACAGCGCATAGTAGAAGGTGGAGTTGCACAGCCCCGGCACCCCGGCCTGCTGAAACATGGTCCGCATCTGCAGCTTCAGCTCCCGGTTGTGCTCCCGCAGCTCGCTGGTCTCGTCGGCGATGCGCTCCTTCATTCCGCGGTTCTTCTCCTTCTCCCGCTTGGCCCTGGCCTTTTTCAGGCGTTCCTGCCCTTTCCCGATCTCCTGATCATAATCGGAGCTGATCTCCTCCCGCCGCTTCCTGGTGGTCTGGCTGATATTGTCCGCCACGGCCTTTTTCGCCGCCTCCAGCTCCCGCTCCAGTCTTATCTCCTCTGCCGCCAGCTGATCATATGTGTTCTGGTCACAGTTCAGACTATCTACCGCCTCCCTGGCCTCCGCCAGAAATTTTCCATAATCTGTAATGGCCTGTCCCATGCCGTTTTCCTCCAGTATTGTTCCGAACATTTTGTAAAAAATCGTAACTGTTCAGTAGATCTGCGCACTTGCTGCGCTGACCGTATGAAAACCTAAGCTTGCTGGCAAAAATCCCATCGACGAAGTCGATTTTAAATGGATTTTTGCTCGTATCTGTGAAGGTACTGAACAGATACAAAAAATCTAACTATAGCTTACTACAAATGTGCGGTGTGGGCAAGGGCCCTCACCCATTTCGGAAATTATTCTTATAGTCAAACGGATTTTGCCCAAAATTTTTCTTGAATACCGTGGAAAAATAGCTCAGATTCGAATACCCAACCTGTTCCGCAACTTCGTAGACCTTTAAATTGGTAGTTTCCAGCAGGTGCAGCGCATGCTTTAATCTCAGGTTATTCAGGTATACAACGAACTTAACCCCCGTCTCCTCCTTGAACAGACGGCTCAGATACTCGGCGCTAAGTCCCACATGGGAGGCCACATCGGGCAATGCCAGGGATTCCGCAAAATGCTCCTCCATATAACGCACCGCATTCTGTATGGAAGCTGAATACCCCTGAGCTCCCACGCCCCCGTAACCGCATTGTTCAAATCCCCTCTGCATCACTCCGTCCAACTCATCCAGATTTTCCGCAGCTGACATCTCCAGACCCAACTTTGCCAGCTGCTCCTCCACACGGCTCACGTCGTCTTTTGTGAAATAATAAAGAGACGTGAGGAAGAACAGATACAGCTTTTTCAGATATTCAATATCCGTAATTTCCTCTGCCCGTGCCTCCGCCATCATCTCGTCCTTAATCTCAACCGCCCTGCGATAATTCTGATTCACCATCTCCTTGCTGAACAGAATTTTATACTTTTCTCCGCCTGTAAGCCGGTATTTTCCGGTACGGACCCCCGAAAAAATCGTTTCTCTGGGGTGGTAAAAGCTCAGCTGCACCCTGTCATAGGCCTGGCGCATGGCCACCCCCATTCTTCGCAGATCATTATAGATATCGCTGCAGCCAATCCGGCAGGGAACCTGATCCGCTACCCTCCGGCAATACTGATATAGGCCGGACATCTGACGGCTGCTTGAAACGCCCAGGTCGCGGCTTACATTTCCCAAAAGAATTGTATGTTTTAACTCCAGTGGCACTTTGATCACATGCTCCAGTCCCTCACCCTCCGGCAGCTCCAGCCGCAAGGGTCCATCTTCGTCCATCATAATATCCAGAGCCACAAACTCTCCCTTTACTAACGGAATCCTGTATTCCCGCAGCATGGCGTCGCTGACCTGAATGTCCTGCTTGCTCAGAACCAGAGATCGCAGATAGTAATTCCGGTTTGTAATATCCTCAAATTGCCGTTCTCTTCCATCTGCCATTTCCACCCGCGCCGCCTGACGGCCATTTGCCAGTACCTGGCGCAGGCTTTCCTCTGTAATCTCTATTTTTAATATATATTCGGAAGCCCCCAGCTTGATTGCCTGTCTGGCGTACTCAAAATCTTCATGGCTTGTCAATACCGCGGCATACACAGCCGGATTCAGATTACGGATCATTTTCAACATCTCCAGGCCATCCATCACAGGCATCCGGATATCTGTAATAATCACATCCGGATTCGTCTTTCGGAATATGGAATACCCTTCGGCACCGTTTGACGCGCTCCCAACCACATGATACCCTTCCATTTTATTGATGCAAAACTCAAGCCATTGCCGGATCGGCACCTCATCGTCCGCAACCAGTACATTTACCATCTTATCACCTTACCTAATCGACAGCCGGGATTGTAAGAATGATCTTTGTCCCCTTCCACTGGGCACTTTCAATATTCATTCCGTAATTCCCGCCAAAATTCAACTGTATCCGTTCCTTTACATTTACGATCCCAACATGAGTTTTTTCATTCATCTGCTCCCCGCGGTTGATTTTTTCGATAACTTCCGGCGCAATCCCCATACCATTATCCTCCACAGTCACCGCCACATCACCGCCCACAGGCCTGGCTGTAATAATGATCAGTCCTTCGCCCCTCCGAAACTCCACACCATGGAAAATGGCGTTTTCCAGCAACGGCTGAATCAACAGCTTCGGAATCTTTTTATCCTCCACCGCCTCATCGCATTCAAACACAACCTGAAAGCTATCATCATATCGGAAACGCTGAATCTCCACATACTGACGCAATACTTTAAACTCATCCCTGATTTTGACAAATTCATTCGGATTGGACAATGTGCTGCGCAGAAGTTGGATAAAGGATGCCAACATCTTGGAGGCCTCCCCATTTTTTTCCATATCGACCATACATTTTATGGAAAACAGCGTGTTATACATAAAGTGAGGATTGATTTGAGCCTGCAGAAAGCTCAACTCCATCTTCCGTTTTTGTTTTTCCTTCTGTTTGATGCTGTTCATCAGGCCGCGCATGCGCCGCAGCATCAGATTCAGGCGGTCGCTTAGAATATTAATCTCCGTATACCCCCGAATGTCGCATTCCTGATCCAGATTTTCCGCCTCTACCTGAAGCATAAATTCACAGAGCTGAGAAATGGGGCGTGTGGTCTTGTTCGCAAAATGGCAGGCGTAAACCGCGGCCGCCCCTATTGCCAGAAGCGCTATGGTCAGAATAACAATCCGGACCTGATAAATTGGCTCCATCAGAACCTTCAAAGGTATCTCTTCCAATATCGTAAAGCCGGAATTCTGGTCGAAATAGCGGGTGAACAGGATGTTCTCTCCCCTCATCTGCGTAAATGTATAGGGTTCATCCCCAAACAGGTGATCCAGATTTTTCATATTGAAGAATTCAAACCCGTTCAGCTTCCGATTGCTGCTGGAAATAATATTTCCGCCTCCGTCCACCACATATACGGTATTCCCGTTTCCATCCAGAAGCGAGACGTACAGATCGTAGATTTGGGATTCTTCTATATTAATCATCAGGTATGCCAGGGGCTTCCCGGAGCCGTCATTGATGGACCGCGCCGTGGAAAAATAGGCGGTCTGTCTCTCCTTGTCCTTGTAGCAGGCAATATCAATGGTCTCTCCCCGGGCAAAAAGCATCTTCTTGTACCAGATCTTGGTCTTGGGGCTCATGTATTCGCAGACCTCCCTTCTGGGAGTGTGCACCATGCAATAACCGCCGCCATTCTCCAGGGACAGCACCACCTGAAAACGCTGCCCGCTCTCATAAAAGGAGTTTTTATACTGGGCCGTAAGCCGGTCCATATACGCCTCAAATTCCGGCTGCAGTTGTTCCTGTTCCCCTGCCTCCATACGTTCCAGATAATTGTGCAGCGTACTGTCATAATAGTAAAGATTGGACAAGGTACAGGCATTTTCTTTGACCTGGCTTACGCGCTCCCCAACCTGGCGCAGAACGTCGGCCCGGTTGTTCCCAATCTCCGATACAAGCGTGCGCTCAAAAATTTTATAGCCGATAACCGACATGATCAAAGTCAGGATAAAGCCTGCCGAAAACAGCGTGAACAACAGGCGGAACTTCATACTGTTTTGATCGATCCGCCAGGACCACTTCCTATACTCCATCCTCCTGACCCCCTAAATTCCAATATCTTTTAGTATAACATAAGTAAAAATATAAAAACAGCCCCGGCAAATTTCTCCCCGCAGGGGATATGCCGGAGGCTCCGTATCAGTATTTTCCGATTCTCAGAGGCAGCGGATCTTCCGTTTCGATCATACGGTCCATCAATTTTTTCATCATGCGAACTTTTACATCCCTGTAAACCTCATCATTCCAAAGATTCTTAAACTCCTCCGGATCCCGGTTTCGGTCGTAAAGTTCGCCAAATTCCTCCCCCGCATAGCAGGTCAGCTTGTAATCGCGGCCGGTTAGCGTTTTCACGCTGAGCCCCCAGTCATAGCAGTTGAATTCCGTCATGGCATATTCTTTACCCGCGCCTTTATCCCCCCGCAGAATCGGTGCCATCGAACATCCCTGAACACCGTAAGGCGGGCGGACACCTGCGTACTCCAAAAGGGTGGGCATAATGTCCGTGTGCTCCGTTATCTGGCTGTAGCGCGAGCCCTGCGGAATCACACCCGGCCATTTTATAATCATCGGAGCTTTTATAATACAATCATAATGGAACGGACCTTTAAAGAGCAGGCCGTGATCTCCCAAAAGCTCACCGTGGTCATTGGTAAACATAATCAGTGTATCCTTTTCGATCCCACGCTGTTTCAGCGCTTCCAGCACTCTTCCGATATTGTCGTCCACCAGTGTAATCATACCATAATAGGCTGCCTTCACCTCTCCCCATTGGTGATCCGTCAGCTTCCGGTAATCATATTTTTCGTTGGAATAACCCCTGGCCGTTCTGGCCTTCAGAAAGTGTGGCGGCTTATCCAGCAGTTCTCCCTCCATCCCTACCGGCTTTGCCAGCGTATCCGGATCATACATACTGGCGTAGGGTTCCGGCGGATCAAAGGGGTGATGCGGGTCTACAAAGGAACAATATGCGAAGAACGGCCGATCCGGCTCCGATTCCCGGATCAGGTCGATCATCCGGTCGGCAATCCAGTGAGACTGGTGGCAAAGCGGGTCAATTTTACTGGGGTAGACCTGAGGTGGACCGCTTAAATCCTTATCCGCCGCTGAAGCCCGGTCCTCCCTGGCTTTACGCTCTCCCTGCAGCTTTACCTCCTCATAATCTCCGGGACTGACCTCCCTGAGCCATTTTAAATACTCTCCGGTTTTACAGTCGCAGGTGGTGTGGATAATATCAAACCCATAACAATCCCGGGGCCAGTCGTCCTGTTCGTCCTCCTTGGGCATAAACTGGGTGGTTATATGCATTTTTCCGATTGCTGCCGTTTGGTAACCATTTTCACGAAGCACTTCCGCCAGAGTGATCTCCGAATCCCTCAGTGGAATCCCGTTGTCACGGGTGCCGTGATTTTTGGGATACCGGCCGGTGAGCACTGTGCAGCGCGACGGGGAACAAACCGGATTCTGGACAAAATGATTGTCAAATGTACTGCCGTTCAGGGCAATACTGTCAATATTGGGCGTGTGAATCTGGTTATTTCCATAACAGCCCAGAGCATCAAAACGCAGCTGGTCGCACATAAACAAAATAATATTGGGTCGTCTGTCCGCCATGTTCTTTTCCTCCCTTACCACCACTTGATCAACTCCGTCACATAATTGCGGATTTCCACAAAATCCTCTGAGGTTACGTCCCGGGGCCAGGGCAGTTTATTGATGATTTCTTTCTTTATTTTAGTCGGCTTATTGGTCAAAACCAGGATCCGTTCGCTGAGATAAACCGCTTCCTCAATATTGTGGGTGATAAAAATGACGGTAGTGCCTGTTTCCCTCCACAGCCGGATCAGCTCGTCCTCCAAACGAAAACGCAGGGAAATATCCAGCTGCCCGTAAGGTTCATCCATAATCAAAAGCTCCGGCTGAACGGCAAAGGCCCTGGCGATCACTACCCGCTGGAGCATGCTGGCGGAAAGCTGGTCGGGATAATAATTCCGAAATTCCTCCAGGCCCACCATGGCGATCACCTGATCCGCCCGCCTCTGAACTTCTTCCTCCGGAAGTTTTTTCACTCTCAGGCCGTATTTTACATTTTCTTCCACTTTCAGCCAGGGAAACGTGGAGTATTCCTGGAATATGTAGGCTATGTTATGCCGCTTTAAATCCACAGGCTCGCCGTTTACCAAAATTTCTCCCGCCGTAATATCATACAGCTTTGTCAGGCTGTTTAAAAATGTAGTCTTGCCGCAGCCGGTAGGCCCTACGATACAGAGAAACTCTCCCTCCTTCACCTCAAAGGAGATATCGTCCAGCACCAGCAAATCGCCAAATTTTTTTGTCAGATTGTTCACTCTGACCTTTACTCTATCCTCACTCATGACGCTCTCCTCTCTTACAATGTCTCGTCCGTGTTATCCAGAATTTCCTTTCTGAGGCGGAGGAACTCCGGGTCCACATAGCTTCTGGGCCTGGGAAGATCTACGGTGTATTCCTTTTTGATGGTGGTGGGACAGTTGGTCAAAAGAATAATTCGGTCCGCCAGATAAACAGCCTCCTCAATATTGTTGGTCACAAAGACAACGGTCCGCTTCTCCTTCTGCCATATTTTTTCCAGCTCCTCCTCCATCATGTAGCGGGTCTGAGCGTCCAGGTGGCCGAATGGTTCATCCAACAGCATAACCTTTGGGTCATTGCAGTAAGCCCTGGCGATCCCCACACGCTGGCGCATGCCACCCGACAGCTGGTTCGGATAGCTCTTCTCAAAGCCCTGAAGTCCCACCAGATCGATAAAATACTGAGCGCGCTCCCTTCTGGTCTTTTTGTCGATGCCCCGGGATTTTGGCCCGAACTCCACATTTCCCATGACCGTGCAGAAGGGGAAGAGAGCCGTAGTCTGATATACCACCCCCCGATCCGCCCCCGGACCTTCCACCTTTTTTCCGTCCACCGTCACAGTCCCCTCTGTTACCAGTTCCAGGCCCGCAATCAGGTTGATCATGGTGGTCTTGCCGCACTGTCCTGGTCCGAACAGCACCACAAATTCATTTTCCTTTACATCCAGATTGATATCATTCACCACTTCCTTCACACGACCTGCGGATTCAAACCGCTTTGTAACGTGTTCCAGACGGATAATCCTGTCGTCTACACATCCATTCTGTTCCATGAGCACAGTCTCCTTTCAGCCTCACGCATAATTGTAGCCAGCACAAGCCCTACCACGCCGATCACCACCATTCCCACAAGAACCAGCGGAATATTGGTCGTGTCGCTGCCTCTCAGGATGATCCATCCGCAGCCCTCCTGAGCTCCCACCATCTCTGCCGCAAGCACCGCCATCCACGCGGTGGACAGGGCCACCTGCATTCCCGCAAATATCTGAGGAAGGCTGGAAGGCAATATAACCCTCAGAAAAATGTCCCGCTCACTTGTTCCCAGCATCCTGGCGCAGCCCACCAGAGTCGGATCTACACGTTGAGCGCCTGTATATGCATTAAGTGTAATGTTTGTAAATGAACCTATGAAGATGATTGCATATTTGGGCAATTCCCCCACCCCAAACCAAAGGATCACAAGCGGAATCCAGGCGATGGGCGGAATGGGACGGATCAGTTCAAACAACGGCTTGATAATCGCTTCCGCGTAGCGGGAGGTGCCCATTGAAAGGCCCACGATAATGCCGGACACCGCCGCCACAGTGTAGCCCACTAGCACGCGGCGCAGGCTGTAATACAAATGTCCATAGATTGTAAAACGGCCAATGGGCTCGAAGAAGGAGGTAAACAGCAGCCGAATCACTTGGATGGGGCCGGGGGTAGTCTCTCTGGCAGCCGTAAAGGTGGTGATAAACTCCCAGGCCAGAAAAAACGTTGCGATTGCCAGAATCCCATAGATCATTTTTTCAGCTTTTTCCGAGCGGCTCATCTTTCTCATGATTTTTTCCCTCCCTTAACCATACGATTTTCCAGCTTTGTGAGCACCACCGCAAACAACGTACCAATAAAGCCGATGGTCAACATTCCCACAATAATCAGGTCGGCCCTGGCCAGAGAACGGTTGAGCTGAATCATATAACCCAGACCCTTGTTTGCAGCAAGCATCTCGGCTGCGCACAGAGTCGTCCAGGCAGCTTGCAAAGAAATTCTGAGTCCAGTGAATATAAGCGGCATGGCGGTAGGAATCGCTACTGTAAATAACATTTTCGTGCGGGAAGCTCCAAAGGTCTGAGCAACCCAAAGGTGAACGGGCCGGGTTTGCTTGATTCCCGCGTAGGAATTGATCACGCATGGAATGAACGCGGACACAAAGATAATTGCAGCCTTAGCGCCCAGACCGATGCCAAACCAGAGAATCATCAGAGGAATCCATGCAATCGTGGGAACCGGCCGCACCAGATCAAATAACGGCGTCACGAACAGGTCGATCCGTTTAAACCACGCCATACAGATGCCCAGCGGAATGCCGATCACCGCCCCAAGAAGATAACCGCTCAGCGCTACTTTAAGGCTGGCCAGAATGTGCTGGAACAGCGTTCCACCGTCCGGAGCCTTATGATTTAGTTTATAAACAAATGCCTCCAGCACCTGGACAGGACTGGGAAGGCAGTAATCGGGCATCAGGTGCATAATTGCCGTCGCCAGGTACCAGACTCCGAAAAATACTACAAGAGAACAAGCGGAGATTGCCGCAAATTTTCGTCTATCGCGCTGTTGTTTCTTTTCTAACTCTGTCACATCAATCCTACCTTTCAATAATAGAGGGCACCCGAAGGCGCCCTTAACATACATTGCCGTTCTATTAATAGCCCAAGGCTTCCTTCACGATTGTATCATCCACATGCTTTGCAATCTCCGGGAACTTAGATTCCTCCAGAAGCTCCTGGGATACCCAGAATTCTCCGGTAACCTGAACGGAATCACCGATGGTTATGGTTTTGGCCTCTTCCGAAGTCACGAACGGACGGGTTGCGATTTCATTTTTACAGGCATCAAGAGAGGACTCGGAACCATTCTCCGTATACCAATCCAGAAGAAGCTGCGCGGCCATGTCGGGATCGGCCTGCAGGGCGTCGGTAGCCTCAAAGAATGCCTTCACATAATTTACAAGCACATCGCGCTTACCGGTAAACGCCTTATTACTGACAATAATAGAATCAAACTGCGGAACTCCCAGAGTGGTCAAACTGGAGGTCACAATCATTCCCTCGGCTTCAGCCTGGTAGGATGTGGGGGGATTCAGAGCGGCCACATCACAGTTGCCTGTCATCAGCGCCTGGTATGCGGATGGGAAATCCATATGAACAATCTCCACGTCGTCGGTGGTCAGTCCCAGCTTCTCAAGCCACTTGATCACATTCAAATGGGAAATGGTACCGGTATTGGTAGCAATCACTGCGCCCTTCAGGGTTTCAGCGTCTCCATAAACATCCGGATAGGACGGATTCGCACCTTTTACCTGAGCAATGGGGGAGTCCGGCTTACACAGCGTGTAGAGCCCACCCTCGGAATGCCCGATATCAGCGATACAATAGGCCCCATAGATCGCCAGAGAATTGACCGCGGCAGCGCTGAGCGTTCCCACCTCCCACTGGTCGGCTGCCAGCGCTTCGTTCATGGCTCCGCCATTGGCAAAATATACGGTTTCAATTTTAAACCCATTTTTAACATCCAATCCCTCATTAATCATATATTCAATGGGAATACTGTTTAAAAACGGCATAACGGCCACCTTCAATACCGGCAGATCCGCCGCCGGGGTTTCCTCCTGTCCCGCCTCCGTCTCCTTAGATGTACCTGCTGGGGCTTCAGTCGCCGCAGTGGTTGAGTCCACCGGCTTTGGGGCACATCCGGCCAAAGTTCCCGTCAGCATCGCAGCAGCAGCCAACATACTGATCCATTTCTTTTTCATTCAATATAACCTCCCTTGCATAGTGTTCATGAGTATTCATAATACTCATTACCTGTTTCATTTGCTGGGATTATCATACTAAATTCTTAAAAAAACGTATATCTATTTTCTTATGGTTTTTTTGAAATTTTTGTCTTTCTGCTGGATTTATTCAAAATTTTTGATATTATTTTAGATTTTTTATGTTATACTTAAATTCGCTTGAGAATGATTATGAGATGATTGAGATTGAGAAAGAGGAGACCGCTTATGTTCAGAATGTGGGGAAAAATCATGAAAGACAACCGCCTGGTCAGGGACAAGGTCATTTGCATTGGCGACTACTCGCTGTCACGGACCCAGATGATATTCCAGGCTCTGGATGATATCTGTTATGAGTTTGATCTCTCAAAACCGCTGTGGCTGGACGCCACGGTCCGGGATTTCCAGCTGCACGACAAGACCCGGTTCACTCAGGATAACTTTATAGATTCCGTTGATTTTGATTTTCTGGAAATTCAGATCATTGAAGAATAAGCTTTGACAGACACAAAAAGCCGCCCCGTGGCCTGAGAAAATCCGGGGCGGCTTTTGCGTTATGAAATTTTCTATATACAGCTCTTGGCTTACAGTCTCTTTAACAGCGCTTCTCTCTGCTCCTCATATCCGGGTTTGCCGAGAAGTGCGAACATATTCCGCTTGTAGCTCTCAACCCCGGGCTGGTTGAAGGGGTTGATGCCCAGAATATAGCCGCTCACGCCGCAGGCGAATTCATAGAAATAGAACAGTTCGCCCAGATAAAATTCATTCTGCTCCGGCACGGTCACCAGAAGGTTGGGGACATCCCCATCCGTGTGAGCCAGAATGGTGCCGTTCATGGCGCTCTTGTTTACGAAGTCCACGCTCTTGCCCGCCAGGTAGTTCATGCCGTCGGTATCCACTTCTTCTTTTTGAAGCAGGATCTCAGCAGGGCTTTCCTCCACGTTGATCACGGTCTCGAACATGATACGCGCTCCGTCCTGAATGAACTGCCCCATGGAATGCAGATCTGTGGTCAGGTCAACGGATGCCGGGAAAATGCCTCTGCGGTCCTTTCCTTCACTCTCTCCGAACAGCTGTTTCCACCACTCGGATACATAATGCAGGCTGGGCTCGTAGTTTGCGGTGATCTCCACCTGTTTGCCCTTGCGCAGCAGAATATTGCGTACAGCCGCATACTGCAGCGCCGCGTTGGTCTCATAGGGCAGCTCCAACGCTTTCTTTCTTCCGGATGCCGCGCCTTCCATCAGTTTGTCGATGTTTGCCCCGCTGACTGCGATGGGCAGAAGGCCTACGGCGGTGAGCACGGAGTAACGTCCGCCCACATCGTCCGGTACGACGAATTCTTCATAACCTTCCTGGTCTGCCAGGTTTTTGAGCGCGCCCCGCGCCTTGTCGGTCGTTGCGTAGATACGCTTGCTGGCCTCGTCTTTGCCATACTTGTTTACCAGCATTTCCTTAAATACGCGGAAGGCGATCGCCGGCTCGGTTGTAGTGCCGGACTTTGAAATAATATTGATCGAGAAATCTTTTCCCTCCAGCACCTGCTGCAAATCGCGGATGTATTTGCTGCTAATGCTGTTTCCAACGAAGTAAATCTCCGGGGTCTTTCGGACGCCCTTCGGCAGCACATTATAAAAGCTGTGAGACAAGAATTCGATGGCCGCTCTCGCTCCCAGGTAGGAGCCGCCGATGCCTACCACCAGCAGCACGTCGGAATCGCCCTGAATCTTCGCGGCAGCCTTCTTAATTCTGGCGAATTCTTCCTTATCATAATCGACCGGCAGATCGATCCATCCCAGGTAATCGTTGCCTGCGCCGGTCTTCTCAACCAGCGTATCTCTTGCCGCCATAACGGTGGTCTTAAAATTAGCCATCTCCTCTGCGGAAACAAAGCCGGCCGCTTTGGAATAATCAAACGTTACTTCCTTTCCCATAACTTTTGCTCTCCTTTTCTTATGTTCATGGGCCTGTCCCATGGAATCTATGTCATGCGGACCCGTGCCCTGTCCGCCAGGCGCACGTCCGCCTATCTATCTCACGGTGCGCCGCCGCCCCGGGGCGGTTTTGCACTTGCGCAGCAAGCCTGGCAAACCTGACTTCTGCTTCATTATACCATAAATGCATTTCAAATGCGATATGTTCAGGCAAAAAATGCCCTCAGCTCTCCTCCCTTCGCCCGGGAGCTACGAAATAAACTCCTTGAGCAGTTCTCCCAGGACCCGCTTTTGATCCGGATTTAAATCTTGCAGCCAGTTCTCACCAGAATTTTGCGCGTCCGCATTCTTGATGGTCTCTTTGATCTTTTCCCGGCTGGCCGCCGTCTGTTCCAATCCCCGTCTGCCTGCGCCCCTGCGCTCTCTGGCCAGGGAGCGGACCGGGGTGGGTTCCCTTCGCTCTTCCTCCGCTACCGCCGCCACATGATCTCCGGTTCCCTCCCGGGCCATTCTCGGCAGCATGACATTTTCCATATAATCCTGCAGGCAGGTCATCAGTTGTTGTTTTCTGGAATCCAGGTTGATTCCATAATCAAACAGCATGGTGAGCATTCCGCTCAGGATTCCCACGGTGCCGTACAATACAATATAGTAGTTATCGCTTCTGTACCAGTAGGACATGAAAGCCGCCGCGCCGCCTGCCAAAAAGCAGAGAAGCGTCAGTTGGCCGGAAAGGTTGTCCAATCCCCGCACGGACATCCCCATCATACGCATGCCGTACATTTGCCGCTCCAGATAAACTCTGGTGTTACTCATTCCTTGATTGATCCGATATGTATCCTCCGCGTTTTGCCGCAGCGCCCGCAGGCATTTGTTCTTGGTCAGTGCCAAATTCGTACTCTCTTTAATTAATCGTTTGTAGAAGCTCCCTGCCACCAGCCTGGTAAAAATCCCGGCCAGGCAAATGGCCGCCAGCACATACAGTGCCTTTCCTGTTTGTAAGAAACTCATCATAAAAAAGCTCCCCTTTCTTCCCGGAAAATGTTCCGTGGTTATGTTTGCTCCTACATTATAACCACGGGTTTTTCATTTGGGAAGTTGAGAGAGCCTAGAATCGTTCGTCAAATTCTCCTATAAATCGATTCTGAAGTCACATTTAAGGGAGCACGGAAAGCTGTTGCTGGGGCGAGGAGAGCACTTTTACGCCAATATCGTTCCAGGCCCGCGCCTCCCTGGCCGGAATGTTCCAGTCTGTGAATACATAGTCGATGCGGTCTGCGCTGCATACTTTGTTAAACGCCACCTCGCTGAACTTGCTGAACTCGCACAGGATCATTCTGGTGTGGCCGATCTCCAGCATCTTGCGCAGAGTGGCGGCCTCCTCGGTGTTGTACTCCGTTACGCCGTCCTGGATGGAGATTCCGTCGATGCTTAAAATCGTCTTATCTACCTTAAAGTTGCCCAGACATTCATTGCACATGCCCCCCACCAGGCTTTTATTGTGCTTGCGCAGATAACCGGAGGACAGATAGATCTGATTGTTCTCATTGTCGCTCAGAATCAGGGCGATGTCCGGTGAGTTGGTGACCACGGTGAGCTGCGTTTTACTGTTCTGAAGGCATTTGGCAAGGGCAAGGGTGGTGCTGCCGTTGTTCATTGCGATGGCGTCGCCGTCGTTGATATACTCCGCCGCCATCCTGGCAATGGCGTATTTGCCCTGCTGGTTGTTCTCCATTTTCTTTTCAAACTCCATCTCCTTGGCCCGCAGGTTGCTGTAAACCGCTCCGCCCCGTACCTTGCGTATGGAGGAACCCTGCTCCAACACCATCAAATCCCTGCGGACCGTCTCCAGAGAGACCTGAAATCGCTCCGAGAGCTGCTCCGCCCTGGCAAATTTGACCTCGGACAGGTACTTAATCATTTCCTTCTGGCGTTCATTGTACATAACGTCTCACCTCTGTTCTCCTCTGCTGAGGGCTTAATAGTAACCGTCCCGCGTCCACTGGGCCAGGGGCAGCCCGGCGGTCCAGGGCAGGGCCTCCATCTCCTCTGAAATCCGCGCGGCGGCCCGGTTCACCGCACTGATAATCTCTCCTTCATCTCCTGTGGTAAGTCTGCCGTTCTCGATCACGAAGGTCCCGTCGATCATCACGGACTCCACCTCATTTCCCAGAGCGGAATAAACCAGATTGGGAACCAGATTGCGGATGGGACGCTCATAAATGGGATTCATCTGCGGTCCGGACAGGTCCAGAATGATCAGATCCGCCAGTTTGCCTTCCCGCAGAGAACCGATGGTATCCTCCATACAGAGTGCCCGGGCCGCCTCGATGGTGGCCATGCGCAATATCTTCCAGGACGGGAATATGGTTGCATCGTGGTTCTTGTATTTGTGGATCAGGGCGGCGTATTTCATCTCGTCAAACATATTGGTGCAGTTGCAGACCTGATCCGTACCCAGCCCCACGCAGCCGCCGAATCCGGCGAACTCCTGGGCCGGCGGCAGAGCGCCTCTGACCACTGAGATACTGGTGCTGCACAGCGCCAGGGCCGCGCCCGACCGTGCCACCAATTCCACCTCGTCCAGGGATGCGTAGGTCATATGGGCGGCCAGAAGCTTCTTATTTAAATATCCTAAGGACTCCAGCAGCGCTACCGGGGCTTTCCCCGTGCGCAGCCGGGTCTGTGTGACCTCCTCCTTTGTCTGGACCAGATGGGTAAAGATACCGACTCCATCCTGATCCGCCAGGTGCTTAATCTCCCGGAGCATCTCCTCGGAGCACATAGCCGCAGAGTGAGGTCCGTAGCGGCAGGTGATGCGCCCGCCAAAGCTCTCATGGTACTCCTGCACCAGCTTCCGGTTATCCGTCAGCTTACGCTGGCCCACCGCCGGATCCAGGGGAATCAGCTGATCCACCTCCACCACGGACACATCCGGCGGCAGCTCGTTGATCATGCCGCTGACCACCGCCCTGGTTCCCAGTTGAATGTGGTTTTTTACAATTTCCGTCATGGGGGAATAGTAGTCGCCGAAGGTGGTGATTCCCGAGCGCAGCGCCTCTACAATATTTAAACGGGAAGCAGCGGCAAAATCCTCGTCCCGGGCCACCCCAAGAAGGGGCAGGATGCCTTTAAAACGCCAGATTTTTCCCGGCAGATCCTGAGCGCAGCTGCGCACAATGGCGTCGCCGGTGTGCATGTGGACGTTCACAAAGCCCGGCATGACCGCTTTCCCTTTAGCCTCGATGTAACGGTGGGCCGTATACCGGCTCATCACATCCTGTTCTTCTCCTACGGCGATGATTTTATTGCCCTTTATGCCCACAGCCCCGCGGTTAATGATGCCCGTGCCTGGGCCTTCCATGGTAATCACATAGCCGCCGTGAATCATCAAATCAAGGGTCATATGTTTACTTCCTTTCCGCGAATCGCTTACTTGAAGCCCAGATAGGCTTCCTGAATGTACGGATCGTCCAAAAGTTCGGAGCCCGGACCTTTTAGCTGGATTTTACCCAGATTGAGAATATATCCGGTGTCCGCAGTCTCCAGGGCCAGCTGGGCGTTCTGCTCCACGATCAGCATGGTGGTTCCGTGCGTCTTGTTAATCTGCCTAAATTTTTCAAACATCTCGTCGATGATGATTGGCGCCAGTCCCAGAGACGGCTCGTCCAGCATCATCAGCTTGGGGGCCGCCATCAGCGCCCGGCCCACGGCCAGCATCTGTTGTTCCCCGCCGGACAGAGTACCGCTCATCTGCTTTGCCCGCTCCTTCAGCCGCGGAAACAAGTCGAACACCTCTTCGACTCGCTGGGCGATGACCGCCTTGCTTTTCTGGGCGTAAGCCCCCACCTGCAGATTTTCCAGCACCGTAAGGTTTACAAAAATCTTTCTCCCCTCAGGTACCAGACAGATTCCCTGCTGGGAAAACTGGTGAATCCGGCCGGGCAGCGGCCTTCCGTCAAACTCAATACTTCCGCTCCCAATCTCCTTGTCGCCGGCAATGGTTTTTAGCAGGGTAGATTTTCCCGCTCCGTTGGCGCCGATGATGGAAATGATCTCCCCCTGCCGGATATCCAGGGAAATGCCATGGATCGCCTGAATTCCGCCGTAAAACACGTTGAGATCCCGGACCGACAATAGGATATCGTTAGTTTGCTTCTCCACCGCGCTTCCTCCTCTCTCCCAGATAGGCTTTGATCACATCGGGATTTTTCTGTATTTCCTCCGGCGTGCCGCTGGCCAGAAGCTGGCCCAGGTTCAACACCTGAATATTCCGGCATACCTCCATCACCACCTCCAAGTGGTGTTCAATCAGCACAATGGCGATGCCCGTCTCCCGGTGCAGTTTCCGTAAAAAGTCCACCAGCTCCAGGCTTTCCGCCGTATTCATGCCCGCCGCGGGTTCATCCAGGAACAGAAGCTTCGGACCGGTAGCCAGAGCGCGGGCGATCTCCACCTTACGCTGCAAACCGTAGGGCAGGGAGCCCACCTCCGTGTCGCGGTGCTGTATAAGGCCCACCTGATCCAGATATTGCAGACAGGTCTGCTTGATCTCCTTATCCCGTTTGACCACATGGGGCAGCCGCAGCATGGCAGATACCGTGTTGTAGCTGGCCCGGCTGTCCAGACCGATGGCCACATTTTCCAGCGCCGTCATTCTGGGATAGATGCGGATGTTTTGGAATGTGCGGGCAATGCCTAAATGGGAGATCCGGTCCGGGCGCATGCCGTTTAGCCGCTGCCCGTCAAAATAGATATCCCCCAGTGTGGGGGGAACCACTCCGGTCACCGCGTTGAACACCGTGGTCTTACCAGCGCCGTTTGGTCCGATCAGACCGATAAAATCTCCATTTTCCACTGAGAAGGTAACATTCTGAACCGCCTTCACACCGCCGAAATGAATGGAAAGGTTCTGAATTTCCAGCAATGACATCTCTAAACCTCCCTCCCCTCTTTACCGCTTCCTCTTAACTTCCGGTACAGGCGCTTGAACGGTTTTAAGGACAGTTCCTTATAGCCCATCAGTCCTTCCGGACGAATCCGCATGGTGAGAATCAGCACCAGTCCGTACATGGGCAGCCGCCAGTTCGCCATAAAGCGGAGCACTTCCGGGGTGGCGGTGAGCACGGTTGTGGCCAGCGCCGGACCGGTGATGGAGCAAACGCCGCCCAAAACCACTGCGGTCAGCAGGTTCGTGGACATAGTTCCGCCAAAAATATTCGGAACAATATAGGTATAATAGTGAGCCATCATGCCGCCGCCCACGCCGCAGAAAAATGCGCTGATGATCAGCCCCTTCAGCTTTTCGTGGAAAATGTTGACGCCAATGAGTTCTGAGGCATCAGCATGGTCCCGGACCGCGATGGCAATTTTACCGTGCTGGGACTCTGCGTAATTGCGCGCAAAGAACACGGCCAGAACCGCCAAAATCATGGCGCGCGGCAGCGTTGTCAGCGATTCCAGCCCGGAAAGCCCGAGAGCGCCGCCCACGTAAGGGTGGTTCACATTGGCCATCACCACGCGTGTGGCCTCGCCAAAACCGAAGGTGGCGATGGTGAAACAGTCCGCTGACATTTTTCCGCGCAGCGTGGGAATTCCGATAACTAGGCTGAACAGTCCGGCCACAGCTCCACCGCCTAACAGTGCGATAAAATACGGAACCCCGTAAAATTTTGTGAGAATACCTGCCGTATACGCTCCCAGGCACAGAAAACAGGCATGCCCCATGGAGAAAAGACCGATATAACCGGTCAGTATGGCCAGACCGGCCACACAGACAATGTTGATACAGGCGCTGATCATAATGCCTTCAATATATCCCATGTGTTTCCTCCCCCTTACAGTTTATCGTGGGCGCTCTTGCCCAGAAGGCCGTTGGGCTTAAAGATCAGCACAATGACCAGCAGGCCGTAAGCCACCAGATCGCGGTAGGTTGTGGAGACATATGCAGAGATAATCGTCTCCAAAAACCCCAGAAGCAGACCCGAGATCACAGCGCCGGGCAGACTGCCCAGGCCGCCCACCGTGGCGGAGACAAACCCCTTGGTCGCCACAACGCCCATATTTGGATATACCGAGTATTTCATCCCGTAGAAACATCCGGCCAAACCCGCCGTAGCGCCGGACAGCAGGAACACCACCGCGGCCACACGGTTTACATTAATTCCCATAAGTCCCGCCGTGTTGGAGTCAAAGGCGCTGGCCCGGATTCCCAGACCGGTTTTTGTCTTGTACAGGAAACACCAGAGAAGGATCAGCATGATGACGGATAAAACCGCGGCCAGAATGTCCGCCCTGGGAATGGCGATATTGCCGATACGGATCACGGCTTTGGCCCAGTCGGATGGAAACGGACGCACCGCGCCGCCCCAGAGCTGGATACAGAAGTTGGGAACACAGGTGTTGATTCCCAGAGCCGCGATCATCAGATACACTTTCAAAGCCTTTTTCTGGCGCATAGGTCGGTAGATCGTCACCTCCATCAGGAGTGAGATAACGGCCGCCACGGCCAGTGCAACCAGGATGCCGGGAAACAACGCCATGTGGGTCCGTTCGATGGCGAACAGTGCGCCGAATGCCCCCAGCATCATGACCGGCCCGAAACCAAAGTTGGAGAAATTGAACACGCTGAACACCAGCGCATATCCCACGGCGAGAAGCGCGTACACGCTGCCGATGGAAACCCCCGTAATTAACTGCTGTAGAATCATTTATGTTACCCCGCCTTATCATTAATCGTGAAGAAACGTTCCGCGCCGGATGTATGCCCTCCACGGACACACCGCGCGGCGTTCCGCCTGTCCGTCACAGGTGCACCTGCAAAGCCGCGGCGTAATTCCTGACTTCAGGAATTACACAGGGCTTTGCAGGTGCGGGTTCTTTCTATTTACCTGGCATTGCGTACTTGCCCAGAGTCTCAAACTCCCCGTCCTTCACGGCCTTGATGGTGAATTCCAGGCCCAGAAGATTGTGGGTCGCGGGATCATATCCCTTATTCGGACTGGTGATCATATCAAATCCCGCAGTCTCGTCCAATGCCTTGCGCATTTCATCGGGATTGGTGGAACCGCTGGTCAGAATCGCGTACTCCAAAATCTTGGCCTCATTGAACGCCTTCAGGCCTGGCATGTGTAACGACATACCGGTGGCTTGCTGGTATTCCTGATATTCCGCCTTGATCTCATCAAAACGGGAATCGCTTAAATCGCCGTCGGTTGCGAAGATACAGCCCTCCAGCTCCGGTCCTGCCAGGGTGAGCAGGTCCTCAGTGTCATACACGTAGTTTCCGATTAACTTGATATCTCCAAGTCCCAGCTCGGAGAGCTGTTTTGCCACATACCCCGCCTCCTTGTAGCCCATGACCGGCATAAAGAGGTAGGATGGGTTGGACTGCGCCAGGCTGGTCAGCTGGGCGCGGAATTCCACGTCGTTAATCTGGTAGGTTGCCTCTGCCACGATCTCTCCGCCCAGTCCGGTGTAGGTATCCTTGAAGGCTTTGGCCATGTCCACCGTGTCCACCTGAGTGGTCTCATAGAGAATAGCAACCTTGGGATTGCCCAGTTCACTGTAGGTGTAGGAAGCCATGGTGACCACCTGGTCAGTGTTTACCGGGCCGCTGCGGTATGTAAACGGACGGACATTTCCGGTGTCGTCAACCGTAACCAGCTGGGATGCGCTGGAAGGAATGTGCAGCACGCCTGCCCGGTTACACAGCTCTGCCACGGCCGCGCCCTGAGTGGAATTGCTGGGGCCGAGAATCGCCACTGCTCCGGATTGGATCAGCTTGTTTGCCGCGTTTACCGCCTCGGAGAAATCGCCGTCAAGGCCGGATATATCGTAAGTTCTGAAGTCGATCTCACGCCCCAGCCATCCACCGGCAGCGTTTACTTTTTTAAAATAAGTCTCTAACAGGTGTTGGGGAACCAAGCCGTACATCGCATCCGCGCCGGAAGACCAGCCCAGGAAGCCAACAATGATGGGGCCGTCGCTGTTTTCGGCCTTGGTCTCCGCGGCCGCAGCCGTTGTGCCCGCGCTATCCGCAGAGCTTCCCGCCTCTGTAGCAGCGGGAGCCGCTGAATTGGCCGCGCCGGAGGTCGTTCCCCCGCCGGAACTGCCGGAACATGCTCCCAGGCCCAGTGTCAATACACATGCCAATGCCACGGATAAGATTTTTTTCATTTTTCTCATATCTCTCTTCCTCGCTTTCTGGTGTAAAATTCCATTTGTTATTTTCAGCACCGGTTAACAGCTAACCGGCACAAGTTTCATCAGAAAATGACGGTCATAGGTGGAGAGCGGCATCAGGAACAGCTCTCCTTTGGAATTGCCACACATACCATGGGCACGGACCGGCGAGTTATAAAAACCCAACTGGGCCACAATTTCCATTTCCATGTCCGCGATGGTGAGTCCGCCTCCCCGCTCCGCGATGTAGATATAGCGGCCATCGGACCATATGGCGGTAGGCTGGTACAGATTTTCGTTCATATAGCCCAATATTTTTCCATTCTCGTCGAACACATGGACGCTGTTGGCTTCCCGGTCCCCGACCCATACCCGGTTTAAGGAGTCCACCCACAGGCTATGGGGCACATAAAATTTTCCCGGCTCGTCCCCGGGTCCGCCCCAGGTCGCAAGCCAGGTGCCATCGGACGCAAAACGGTGAACAGCGGCGTTTCCATATCCGTCACTGACAAAGATATCGCCCTTCGGTCCCACGCACACACCGGTAGGGCGGTTAAAGGGCGGCGCTGCCCGTTTGATGGTTTGCAGCCCCATCCAGAAGGACCAGCCCTTGTCGAAGGCTATATCGGTGGGAACAATCTTCCCCTCCCGCTGCATTCTGCGCCAGACGTCCTGTTCAAAGCCGCTGTCGCTGGGAACTCCCACATTTCCCAAATCCCGCAGGTGGCGGCCATCCTTCGTCAGCTCCCGCACCACGTGCAGCCCGGTGTCCACGCACAGAAGCGTGTCCTCCGGCGTCACACACAGGCTGTGTACCTCCCGGAACAGCCCCTGCCCCATGCTCCTAACGTAGTTGCCTTCGGCATCCAACATCACCACCGGATGCGCCGCGTCCCGGCACATCATGAACAGATTATCCTCCCTGTCACAGCATCCTCCCGAAAACATGGAAAACTCGAATTCCTCCGGAAAATTTCCGTACTCGGGTATCAGCTCGTAGGTCAGTCCATTGTGGCTGAAAATTGAACGGGACAGCCTGTCCCTGCCTTTGTATCCTTTTATCTGTTTCATAAACACTTCTCCTTATTGTGAGATGGAAGGCAAACCGGGGAATGACCAACCCCCGGCATTTTCCGGCGTATGGCGCTTTGTATCACAGGCAGGGCGTCCCGCTTTTAACAAATTTTCCATACCCGGCGTCACAGAGAATCCTGCCGTCTCCATACACGCGTTCTCCCCGGACAAAGGTGTCCGTCACACGGCCTTGAAGCTCCATCCCGTGGTAGGGCCCTTTAGCGCTCTTTGTCTTAGAGAAGGTCTTTGTTCCGTCATAGGTCCAACGCTCATCTGGATCGATGAGTATGATATCCGCGTCCGCTCCGGGCATGAGATTTCCCTTCTGAGGGTACAGCCCCATGATCTTGGCGGCGTTTCCGGAGGTGAGGGCTGAGAGTCTTGTCCAGGACAGCCCCCGCTTGTTGACGCCCTCGGAAATCATGGCCGCCAGCATAACGTCGTTACAGCCGAATCCGCAGTATTCCTTCCAGAAATCATTCTGCCGCACCTTCTCCTCATCGGTGTAGGGTCCGTGATCGGATCCCAGCACATCGATGGTCCCGTCCTTCACATAATCCCACATTTTTTCCACATTTTCCCGGCTTCGGAAAGGCGGCGTGCACTTGGCAAAGGATTTCTTCTCCCGCAGTACGTTGTGATCGAACACCAGGTAATGAGGACAGGTCTCCACATATACCGCCGTGCCCTCCTTCTTGGCGTTCCGCAGATATTCCGCACCCTGCGTGATGGTCATGTGACAGATCATTGTCCTGGCACCTGTCATTTTTCCGAACAAAACCGAGCGCTGGATGGCCTCATACTCAGTCCACCACGGCCTGGCCTGATCAAAACAGGCCTCGTCCGCACAGTGAATCTGTGAAAAATGCTTGCAACCGAAATCCGCAACCTCCGCATTCTCCGCGTGAAGAGCGATCAACCCGCCAAATCTTTCCGACTGCCGCATCCCCTCCACCAGATACCCGTCCGAAATCCGCGGGTACGCTTCAGTGGCGAAGCTCATAAACCCTTTAAAACCGATGCAGCCCAGATCGTGCAGCTCGCTCATATCCTTTAGGCTGGATGGAATCAGACCGCCCCACAGTGCAAAATCCACTACCGACCGACTCTCCGCCACATCCTTTTTCCGTTCGAATCCTGCCCGATCCACAGTCGCCGGTTCCGACGGAAGAGGCATGTCGCAGATGGTCGTTATTCCACCGGAAGCCGCGCTGCAGGACCCACAGTACCAATCTTCCCGGAAATTGTATGGTCCCGGATCCGCCATGTGGTTGTGTGTGTCAATCATACCGGCCATCACGATCTTACCGCCCGCGTCGATTTGCTCCCAATCCGTTTCGGGCGCTGTGTCCTTATCCAACAGAGCCTTGATTTTGCCGTTCTCAATCAGCAAGGACACCTCTGACACGCCGTCCGGCAGTACCACCCTGCCATTGACAATCAATTTTTTTGTTTGATTCATTTTCGTAACCCCACACCCTCTTTGCTCTTTTTTCTGATATCATCTTAGCAAAACTAATAAAAGCTGTCAATTTGGCTAATTGACAGCTTTCTTAGGCATTAATTTATATTTTACAACTAACATTTGTGGTTTTAAAAGAAATTCCAAGTCAATTCCACATTTCCCACATTTCCTGTTTTTTCCTATTTGGAATTCACACTCTCGGGTGCAACCATCACCTTAATATTGATATCTCCCCAGCTTTTTACTTCCTTGGGAGAAATATTCCAATCCGTAAAAATGCAGTCGATATATTCCGCCGGACAAACCCGGTTAAAAGCGACCTCATTAAATTTGCTGTACTCGCACAAAACAATCTTCGTGTGGCCAATGTCCAACATCTTCCGCACCACAGCGGCCTCCTCGGTATTATACTGAGTGACCCCGTCCTCAATGGAAATCCCGTCAATATTGACAAACGCCTTATCCACTTTGAAATTATCCAGACAATCGCTGCACAGGCTTCCCACCAGACTTTTATTGTGTTTTCTCAGATATCCAGAGGTCAGATACACACTGATGCCTTTATTTTCATTGAGCACCAGCGCAATGTTGGGTGAATTGGTAACAACCGTCAGCTGTTTGCACATTTCCGCAAGCCTGCGGGCCAGTTCCAGCGTAGCGGTACCGTTGTTCAGCACAATGGCATCCCCATCGTTTATATACCCGGCCGCCAGCTTGGCAATGGCGTGCTTCTCAAGCTGGTTGTTCTCCATCCGTTTTTCATACTCCACCTCCTGCGCGCGCAGGCTGTTATACACAACCCCGCCCCGTACCCGCTTGACCGCCGAATCCTTCTCCAGCTCCAGCAAATCCCTGCGGATGGTCTCCATGGATACATGATACAACTCCGCCAGCTGCTCAATCCTGGCAAATCGTGTCTCCGATAAATAGCGGATAATTTCATTTTGGCGTTTACTATGCATAATATATTCCCCCACCGTTTGAGACTTTCCCCAAATTCCACATTTATTACAACTCATTTCCCCAAAAAAGTTTTTTAGAAACTTTTTTTCTTAAGTTTAAGTCCCGATTAGCCTTTTAATGTTAAAGTGCTACTTTATAAAATAAAGCGGTTTTATTCAAATTTTGCGGTTTTCCACACAGCCGAGGACTTGTTCTGCAATTCTGTCCACATTGATATTTTATCATGATAACTTTTTAGTTTCAATTCCAACACGGCATTATTTTGCTACACTGTGAGGGGGTAAACGATTGTCTTTTTAAAAAAACTGGGCATTGCAAACCGCTCGGCCAAAGCCTAAATTTGCAATACCCATTCTATTTTGTGTTAGTAACGGCGGATAATTTCCGTCATCAGATTTACCGTGTGTGTGATTGCCTGGGCCTCAAAGGTCTCGTAATCCATGTTGGCGCTGTTGTCGGCCTTGTCCGAGATCGCCCTGACAATCAGAAAGGGAATTCCATTTAAATAGGAAGCCTGGGCAATCGCTGCCCCCTCCATCTCCGTGCAGTAGCCGTCAAATGTGCTGACCAGCCACTCCTTCTTCCCATGGTCGGAAATGAACTGGTCGCCGCTGACCACCCGCCCCACATGGGTATTGATATCGGGATTCACGTCCTTGCAGCAGCTCTTTGCCAGCTCGATCAACGCCTCATCCGCCGCAAACGCCAGTGTATCCACTCTGGGAATCTGTCCTACCGCATAGCCGAACCCGGTGGCGTCCATATCGTGCTGCAGCGCGTCGCTGGAAAGAACGATGTCGCCGATATCGATCTGCGCTTTCAAGGAACCGGCGATGCCGGAATTGATGATTCCACTGACATGGTACTTGTCCGCCAATACCTGGGTACACATCGCAGCGTTAACCTTTCCGATTCCAGAGCGGACCACAACCACGTCCTTGTCCGCCAGCTTTCCTATATAAAAGTCCATTCCCGCGGTGGTCTCCACCCGCACATCGGTGAGCATCTCTTTGATCTTGGCCACTTCCTCATCCATAGCCCCAATAATTCCCAGCATTCCTTGCCTCCTTGTGATGATCATTTCTTGTTTTCAGCTAATCTATATTATAGCGGAATGAAAAAAGTTTGCAAGGACAAATCTATTTTAAAATTTTCTGCCTGTCCGGGCTTGTTCCGGCGCAAACTTGCTTGACATTTCCCAGGGTTCGCGAATATAATCGATCATGAACATATTTTTTAGGAGGCATAACATATGCGATACAAAACTAAGGGAGTCTGCTCTCAGGAGATCACCTTTGATGTGCAGGATAATAAATTGACAAACGTACAGTTCGTCGGAGGCTGCGCAGGCAACACCCAGGGCGTGGCCCGTCTGGTGGAGGGAATGGAAGTGGATGAAGCCATCCGCCGCCTGGACGGCATCCAATGTGGCCCCCGCCCCACCTCCTGCCCCGATCAGCTGGCTCGGGCGTTGAAACAGTTTAAGGGGATTTGAGAGTAGTGTGGTGTGAGTTGTAGGATGTGAAAAGAGGCAGGGGACCGCGAGGAGCGGGGGACCTGCCTCTTTTTTAAGGGATTGAGATTATTCGATCAATATTCCATCTGTTACTGGGCCGAAGCCTTCCATGGCACCGTCTAAAAATGCAGCAAATGTTCCTCTCAGCCGATATGTATGACCTGAAGGCTGATCGCTTATTACAAAATCAAAACCAGGCTCTGTAAGCCCCTCAGGATAATCCTCTGAATGAAATTCAATATCATAAAGCTTAACCTGTTTCCACTTATTATCAGCTTCCAACCGATCTAAGTATACAGTTACATATACCTCATCAACAGGCTCTCTCATATATGTCTTTCCTGAAACGCCTATTTTTCCGTTTTTATTTATAATTGATAGATCTGCTGCTATGAAAAAAACACCTCTTAAATTACTAGTTACGCGAACTGTTGATTCTTTAACACCGCGAGGAAGAACCTTCGATTCGGTTTCAACCGGTGGGTAAAAAGTATACGGTTTTGCATATACTATTGAACAACTCATTGTAACTATTAATACAGCTATAACTAATGTTTTTAACACTCTTCGTAACATTGTCACCCTCCAAATATTATTTAGTATACCACTCGTTCCACAATTTTCGAGAATTCGTCATACTCCATATTTCCATAAACCCAACAAACTACATCATTATACGAAAACTGAGCTTCGTAATAATCAACATCATCTATTCTTTCTGTTCTAATCGTAATCTCTTTTACTAACCACTTATTTGAAACCGTGCTATAAATTTTTGCATCTGATCTGTGGCTGTTTGAAGCTTCTGTTTCATCTGTGACTTGAACAAAATATAATCTTCTATTACCGTCCGAAAACTTCATAGTTGCTTTTCTATCGGTTATCCCCACTTCGTCAAATGTTAACCCTGGAGCTATATATCCCAGCTTAAGGGGCTTTTTACCAAACGCTTCTTGTATGGAGGCATATGCCACCTCCTGATCTTCCGCTACTATTATAGAACTATCATTATTGAAAATAATGTTATCTCCTGCTCCGCTTCTCGTCCGGAAAAAATACGACTTCTTCCCCACCGCCACAAAACAAAATCCCAACGTCAAAAAACAGGCCGCCAGCCCCACGGCTGCCAACCTCTTCCACTTCAATTTTCTTCTGCGCGGCGTCTGGGTTACGGTCGCGGCTTCTTTGGGCTGGACCTCCTTTCCTTCCTCTGTAAGTCTGGCTGCCCGTTCCGCCTGGATGTCCTCCCAGATCCGGTCAAACTCGTCCGGGAAAGGTTCCAACTCGGGGCGGGGCGTGTTGTCCGCTTCCATCTCTTTGAAGTCTCTCAGCAGCTGCTCGTCCGAAAATCCGTACAGCTGTTGTAAGAGATGGTCAATTTCATTGTCCTCAATCATATCTTTTCTTTTATCTTCCACTGGGCACCTCTGTCAATAAAATTCTCCTTAACTTCCCTCTTGCTTTAGGGTTGACTTTTTATATTTTCCGCTTACTATAATAATATAACGCATGGAAAATAGTTTTTCCCCTCTCCATGTAAATTTTTCAGGAGGTTTTTATGAAAAAAATTATATTGACTGGCGGAGGTACCGCTGGTCATGTGACACCCAATTTGGCCCTGATTCCAACGCTTCGGGATCTCGGCTATGAAATCCACTACATCGGCTCCTACCAGGGCATCGAGCGCAAGCTGATCGAAGACGCCGGCGTTCCCTACGACGGCATTTCCTCAGGAAAGCTCCGCCGTTATTTTGATATAAAAAACTTCACCGATCCGTTCCGGGTGCTGAAAGGCTACGCTGAGGCGATGAAGCTTGTAAAACGCTACAAACCGGACGTGGTATTCTCCAAGGGCGGTTTTGTGTCCGTGCCGGTGGTATTGGCCGCCAAGCACCACAAGGTGCCGGTGATTATCCATGAATCCGACATGACGCCGGGACTGGCAAACAAAATCTGCATCCCGTCCGCTGCCAAGGTCTGCTGCAATTTCCCCGAGACCTTAAAATATCTGCCCGCGGACAAGGCCGTACTCACCGGCTCTCCCATCCGCGCCGAGCTGCTTCGCGGCGACCGCTTATCCGGTCTTTCCTATACCCATCTCTCCGCCGGCAAGCCGGTCATTCTGGTAATTGGCGGAAGCCTGGGCTCTGTTACCGTCAACACAGCCGTGCGCAAAATCCTGCCCCGGCTGCTGCCCGATTTCCAGATGATACATATCTGCGGAAAAGGCAATCTCGACGAAAGTCTGATTGGAACCGCCGGATATGTACAGTATGAATATGTGGATGCGCCGCTGAAGCATCTCTTCGCCGCTGCGGACCTGATCGTCTCCAGAGCCGGTGCAAACTCCATCTGTGAAATTCTGGCCCTGCGCAAGCCCAACTTGCTGATTCCTCTGTCCGCCGCCGCCAGCCGCGGAGACCAGATTCTCAACGCCAACTCCTTTGCCAAGCAGGGCTTCAGCAAAGTGCTGGAGGAGGAAATGATCACCGAGGATTCCCTGTACGAGGCAATTACCTCCCTGTACAAGGAGCGTTCCGCCTATATCTCAGCCATGGAACAGAGCAAGCTGAGCAATGCGGTGGACACTGTAATCTCGCTGATTGAAAGCTGCGCAGGCTCTCAGAAGTAATTTGAAACTGCCTGCGCAGCAATGTTTACGGCCAATTTTCGTCCTTAATCAGCTTTTGAAGGTACTTGCGGATGCGGCTGACCCTGGAGTAACACGCCTTTTCTGAAATATTCAGGAGGCGGCATACTTCATCGGTTGGCCGTCCTTCAATCAGTTTCAACTTGGCGACTTCCCGCCAGTTCATCGGAAGATTTTCAAGCTCGTTCATAAGTGCACGGCACTTCTCTTTGCTGATAATCCCATCGATCAGGGGTTCTTCCTTTTCATTTACAAATATTTCTTCCCTGTAGTATCCGTCATCATCGATACTGTAACAATTACGCCGTTTTGCGCTGCGATGAAAATCAATGCAGCGATTCTTCAGTATTCTGCTCAACAGTTTGCGCATCTCATCCGGCGGCAATTCCAGCGAATAATCGGAACGCGCGTATGAGAGAAATGTATCGTGTACCATATCTTCAATGTCATCAACCGGCACATTGTACCGGTATGCGAGCTTCCTTAAGGGTGTCTGATACTGATTATACATCTCTTCAAACTGTTGTCTATGCATCTTGTCTTCGAAATCCATTCTCCTGCCCACCGTTCAATTTTAAGTCCTGTGCCGGACTCTGTCACAGGCTGTTCTTTATCAGCTCTGCCGTCTCAGCTAATTCTTCCGGCGATGCTTGTCCTGGTGTCCAGCCAGCAATCGCAGGTCCGCCTTCATAGCGCGGAATCACGTGTACGTGGAAATGGAATACTGTTTGTCCAGCCGCTTCACCGTTGTTTTGGACCAGGTTAAAACCTGCGCAGCCCAGCGATTTTTTCATCGCCGTGCCAATCCTGGCGCCGAGCGGTAGTACCTTTGCCGCTATTGTTCCATCCAGTTCACACACATCCTTAAAATGACTTTTTGGCAGAATCAGGGCATGGCCTTTTGACGCAGGCCCCAGGTCCAGTATTACACGAAAATCGCCGTCTTCGTATAGCGTGGACGATGGAATCTCGCCATTGGCTATTTTGCAAAATATGCACGATTCATCCACCATGTTAATCTCCTCCTTTTCTTCCCCTGCACGATGGCATGTAGGTTTTTTATCTTCATATACCGTAGCCCATGTAACGCCTGGGTTTCCGATATAATAAGATACCTAGTAAAATACCGGCCGCCAGCCCACCGATGTGCGCTGCGTTATCGATATTCATACTGGTGAATCCGTGGTACAGTGTGAGCAGAATCATAACGCCCAACTGCCGGCTGGTCAGGTCTTCAAGTCTCCCCCGATTCACTCCGACCGCATACACCAGCCCCCCGACCACCCCGAAGATTGCTCCCGAGGCGCCTGCTCCCACTGACAGGCTGCCCGTCATAAGATTGACGGTCATAGAAACAAGGTTTGCTCCGACTCCACAGAGCAGGTAGAAAATCAGATATTTTACATGTCCCAGGGCCCGCTCCAGATTGTCCCCAAGTACAAACAATACCAGCATATTATTCATCAGGTGACTGACGCCGAAATGCATAAAAACAGATGTTACCAGACGGTAATACTGTCCATGGTCCACGACAAGGGGTGCAAACATGGCACCGTGTGCCAGCATGAACCCCGCATTTTCCGTAGAACCCTGTAATTCCAGATACAGGAAACACAGAACATTTATGATAATAATTGCCGTATTCACATAGGCAGTCTTCCGGCCATAAACCCTCACATCTCATCCTCGCATTCCAAATTGTTTTTATATTATCATAAAACTTTCCAACTGTTAAGAGGTCACAACATAATCTTTCCTGTTTTCGGGAGAAACTCAATGTAACCAACTTATTGTTCCATAATTTTTTATTATATCATAGGTCGCATTTTATGTAAACACATATACTATATTTATGATCAAATTTTATAAATAAATGTATATAAATGCCTAAAGTTAAGCTTCAAACGTTCATTATTCGCTTTATCGGAACGTAAAATACAGATCGGCTATGCAAATCTCATCACCGGTACAAATGCCGGCTGTTTCGTTGGCCTCCAGCAGACGTCCCCCCACCATGGTACCGTTGGTGGAGTTTAAATCCGTAATCCGATACTCCTCCCCTTCCCGATCAATTCGAACATGAAGCCGGCTCACCGTACTGCGGTTTAAAACGTAATCCACCAACTCCTCATGTTTTCCAATGATAAATGGAAAATATGGAATCAAAATGTCCTCCATCTTCTCCTCCCTCGGCTCCAGCCGCCTTACCAGCCCGCTCTCTGCCCGTCCGGCCAGCAGCGTGGTCTGAAATTCCTCCTCCGCTTCCGGCTCCTGTCTGCCGGCCTCCTCTTCCGGCTCCGGCTCCTCCTCTGGAATCTCCCAACGACTGGGCAACGCTTTCCCGTTCATTTCCCGGGGCGCTTCTCCCACGGTCCGTTTTCCAAATACAACATAAACAATATCTCCCACCGCGGTCAAAACCAGGGCGGCAGCCGGAAGAACCAGCCAAAGAAGCCGGAAACGCCCGACTGCCGACGGTCCCTTTATAAACCAAAGAAAAGCGGGCGCTCCGACGGCAATCAGGCTGATCACAACAAGCTGCTTCAACACCAGGCGAAGAAACAGCGGTACGCTCGTGCCTGTCTTTTGGGCCTCGCCTTCCCGCGCCTCTGCCCACTTCACCCCAGGCTCACCGGCATTTTCCCCCGATTCAAACCGCCGCTCCCGTTCTCCGGGCCCTGCCCCTCCTGCCGCTCTGTCTCCCCCTTCATCCCAGCTCTGCCGCTGCCGACCGGTCGCATCTATGCCTCCGCCCTGCTCCCAATGCGGATCAAAATCTGTGGCCAGTGTGGCAGGGGCGGAGGCTTCCATGGTCCTGCCCTCCCGCTGCACCAGCTTCATAAGATCCTCCACGCTGAAATTCTCTTTAAGGCTCTCCTGGTACAATCCATAAGCCAGCACAACGCATTCCTTGTCCCTGTGGTCTACCTTTTTCATCAGATATTGCAGCAACCGGCTCAGACGGTCCGGAAAGTTCCCAGACATGCCCGGCACCAGGCACAGACCGGTTCTGAAGCCCTCCGGCTCCACATAGATGTAATCCGGATCCAGGAGCAGGCCGTCCTCGGAGAGCAGGTATTCTTCCATACGCCTGAGCGCCACATGAAGCTGAATCAGCAGCTGGCAAATCTCCCCACGGTCGATGAAACGGTTCTGCAAAATCCGTCCAAGGGGCTGCATGGATGTAATGTCATAATAATAGCTCTGACGCTCGTCCATATACTTAATATGAAAACGGAGAAGGCCCTCCACTGCATTATTCAGCAGCATCCGCGCCTCATATCCCGGCTTATTCCCCTCGTCCGGCTCCACAATCAGGTAATTGTGCTTCATCTCTCTCTTATAGTGAACCTCCATTGCCCTCCTCCAGCTGTTCCAGCAGCGTTATCCTGCGCAGAAATTCCTCCGGCCTGAATTTTGTGCTCTGTATTCTAACCTCCCACCAGTCAGCCGCCGCCTGCCCGTCTATGATCCCGCCGCGCTCCTGCAGCTCAAGCCGCACGCCTGTGCGCTCGAAGCGTGTCTGCACCTCCTGGGCCGTCAGGCCTTTCTCATGCCTGGCGGTCTCCACCGCCTCGTGCAGCACCATGGCCTGCACCACTCGCCCCCGCAGACCGTACGCCGCCTGAATTGTGGTAACGACCGCCAAAATCACCACCGCGCTCACCCAGGCCGCCTCCACGGTATAGCTGCCGGAATACCGCCCGCCCCTCACAGGCGCACAATCCCCAGGCAAACAGGGATCAAAAAGGGCAGAAACGGAATCTTGCGTTTTCTCACGGATACCCTGAGCAGTCTGCCCCAGACCAACAGGCCGGAGCAGTAACAAAAGCAGATGAGAAGCCCTCCGGCCAACAGCAGCACATTTTTCCAGAACCCCAGATAGAGGGCGGACACCACGAAGAACCAGCCGTCCCCGGCCCCCACAGCCTGCCGGGTCAGAACCGACAAAACCAGCAGGCCGCCGCCGATTCCCAGCGCCATAACCGTATCCGCCACCGCCGGCTGCCAGCTTCCCGGAATACTGCACTCCATACAGAGAAACGTAAACCGCAGCACGCCCCCCGCGATGCCAAATCCGGCAAAAACATAGAAGCGGATGGACCGATACTTAAAATCCTGCCAGGCCGCGGTTATCAGGTAGACAAGAAATGCCAGCCTCATGATTCCGCTGATCCACATTCCCCACTGTGTATTCATTTTTCTTTACTCCCTTCCGCAATAAGAACAGGCGCCCAGATACGCCACTGTTGACTTGCGCACTGCCCGGACATAGGCCACAATCGCCGTACAGTCCGGGGACGTGTGGTAACTGCTGCCGCTGGGCATGACATATACGGTCCCGCCCGGCGTTCCACTGACACACCGCTTGCAGGGGGAATATCTTCCTCCCTCCGCGTTGCGTAAACCGCTCACCTCCCCGCTGCCCACCGCCTGCAGATTATTGTGCAGATAATGGCACCGGGCGCTGAGGTGATAGCGCGTGGAGCCCTTTCCCACATAGACAATCGGGTCCTCTACCTCCCCGCTGGCTCCGGACGCGCTGTGACGCCCTCCCTCCGCCCCGGTCCAGGCCCTCCTTACGCAGACCGCCTCCATCGGAATACTGCTTATCCCCGGAAATGCCACCGGCAGATAAAAACGATAGCTGACGCGCAGACAGATCATATCATCTTCGAGAATCCGCGATTCTACCAGGGACACCTGCCGGATCATCCGCTGGTCCACCACGGACATTACCTTCTGCCGCACATAACCGATGGTCAGAATAGAGGCGATGTCGTCCCCGCATTCTACCTCCCCATCCCCTTTATCCAGACAGTATTTCACATAGGCGTACCGGCTCAGGTCCTCCCCCGCCTGCTCCAGCGCTCCCTGAATTTTACGCTGCTGGTCAAACAGTTTGATCGGGGCCGCCAGGCAGACGCAGGCAAAGAGAAACAGGGTGAGCGCCAGAGCGGCTTCCAGAGCCAGAGAGCCGTCCGCAGAATTTGACAGCGGCCGTGAGGCCGGTGATAATGCTCTTTTTTCGCGGAAAACGTGCATTATTCTCATACAATAAAAGGAGTTTCGTACTGGAGAGGTGCGATTATTTTTTGTTTTAGATAGCTTCCTGCACAGATATTCCTGAAAAAAGAGCATGATGACCGGCCTCCTTCCGCTCATTATTTTCCGTAACCGCCGGTGACCGCCGCGGTCATCTCATAGCGCTGTTCCCCGCCTCCGGCCGCCGCTTTCCACACGCCGGGCGTCAAAAACAGATGTTTTCCACAAACAACTGCAGATATTTCCACCGCATGGGCACAGTGGTCCGCCCGAAACCCCGGCTGGGCGGCGCGCAGGTTGGACTGGATCATGTCCAGCATCCGGAAATCCGTCTCCGGTCCCATGGAAAAAAAGAGCAGCAGCCTGAGGTAGCCTTTGTAATCCATCCCTTTATCCCCCTGCCCGAGGCCGGATGACTCCCCTGGATTTCCCCCCGTTTTTCCCATATCCACCAGACCGCCCAGGTCCAGGCGCCAGCTGTCCTGCGTTTTCAAAAACGGAACCTTTTCTCCGTTGAACAGAGCCCGCACATCCAAAACCGCCTCCCCCAGCGCCCAAACGCCCATGATAAAAAATTTAATCACTCCCACCAGGGGCAGCAGGCCGGTTCCCCCGGCTATTGTGACTGCCAGCGCCTCCGCCTCCCCGCGTTTCTGTGGATCGGACAGGATGTGGATCAGGTTAAGGCCCTCCCGCACCGCCAGAAGCCTGGATGCAGCGGAGGATAAATTTTCCCGGTCCCCGGCATGTCCGAACAGTAAATATTCCGTCTCATACGCACAGCAGCCGTCCTTAAGCGGTTTGCGCCCATAATAGTCAAAATACCGCAGGGCGTATTCCCCAATCATCAACCGGTCCACCAGTCCGGCGGCTGAATTCCCGCCCGCCTCCCCGCTCTTCCCATAACCGCAGAGCGCGGAGGGCGCATCCGTCAAGTCGGGTCTCTGCTCCGACGCAGTCTCCCCCTCCGGCAGCAGCAACGCCAGCAAATCGCCGGATATCAACTCCTGAACCCGCTCCAGAAATCCTTCCGTCTCCTTGTCCCGGATACCAAACTGGACGTTCAGAGTCAATGCCGGATAAACGTTCCAGCGCGTTCTCACCGGCCGCCACAGCGCCTCCTCGTCCAGCTCGTCGTCCTCGTCCTCATCGTCCGGCTCCCAGCTGTCAATATATTCCTGCACGCTCCTGGCCTCCTCCATCACCTGCCTGACATATTCCCGGTTCTGCTGTGACAGCCCATCCAAGGCCTCAACCTGCCGTCTCCGCTCCCCATCCCGGTCGGTATACGCTTCATACTGGCGGATTTCCGCCTCCAGACCGTCCCGGACCGTCTGGCTTAAATCCCCGGTCCGGCTCTCATATTCTTTCCGGCTTTCCTTCAGCTTCCGGTCCAGGCCGTCCGCCTTTTTTTCGTACGCCTTCACCAAACCAGGCACTTTTCCCAGCTCCGTGTCCAATCTGGCTGCCTGAGACAAAAAACCGCCCCCGTCGCAGCCTCGCAGCCGTTCAGCCCCGGTCTCCCACAGCTTTCGCTGTTTTTCCAGACTGTCATTGAGCTGTTCCAGAGCCTTCTCCAGCTTTACCGCCTCCCTGGCATGGCCTTTGTAAACGCCGGCCGCTTCCTTAACGGCCCCCGCCTCTTTTACCGCCCGGAAAAGCTCTGCCGCTTCATCCGGTTTCAACTCATCCCAGGTTGTGCTCAACAGGCCGTACTTCATATAGGCCAGAATCTGCTCCTCCAGGCACGCCCCATCCCCGTCGGTCAGTGCAGTTAACCGCACGGCGCTGATCTCTCCCGCCTCCAGCGGATACCAATTCTGCGCCTCCAGATAGGGGGCAAGAAATTCCCGAAATTCTCCCTCCAGGTCGCCTGGCGTCCCATATTCCAATCCCAACAGGCGGTAACTCTCCCACAGCTTCCTGTGATACTGGCCAAACAGGGAGTCCATGGAGGAATCCAGCGCCTGGCGGAGGTAGCAGCGCGCCCCCGCTGTGCGGGCGCTTTCCACCAGCCCGCACAGCAGCGCCCACACGCAGACCAGAATCATGGTGAGAAACACCGTGATCTCCCCGCGCCTTCTCATCAATACACCTCTTTGGACTGTTTGTTGATCTCCTTAAACACATTTTCCAGCAACGTGGTGATCTGTTTCTTAAATATGATCACCAATCCGATCAGAACCACCAGGATAAGCACCACCTCAATGACCCCCACCCCGTCCTCTTCCGCCAAAAACGACCGCAATTCACGTTTTATCTCCATCCTTCGCCCTCCATCTCAATTTACATAAATTCCAGCATCGCCGGAACAGCCACCATCACCATAACAACTCCCAGCATCAGAAACAGCGGCAGCAGCAGGCGGGTTCCCGCCTCCTCGCCCATGCGCCTGGCTCCGTGCTTGCGCAGCTCAAACGCCTCCGTCATCTCCGCCCGCAGCAGTTCCCGCACATTCCGGGATCCATTCTTCCGGTTTTGCTCCAACAGGCTGCAAAGCTTCATATAAGGAAGCAGGCCGCAGCGCCTTCCAAATTCCCCGTAAGCCTGTCCCTCCGGAACTCCGCGGCTCATCTGACAGCAGGTCTCATACATTTCCTCGTACACATGCCGTGGGGTCCGCCTGCCGCTCCCGAGCATATCCCGGTAATCCCCTGCGATCCGCTCCCAGGCCGTACGCACCGTCATTCCGGCCCCCAGGAAGATCATCAGCTTGGAAACCACCTCCGGATAATCCATTAACAGCTGATTCTCCCGCTGCTTCGCCGCTTTCTCCTTGTCCGAGCGCTCTTTTGCCGTCAACAGCACGGCGGCCGCAAATCCCAGCGCAGCCAGGCTCGGAAACGGAGATTCCCGCGGTTTCCGATACTGCAGCGCAGCGCCGTTGTATGTATCGGGCAGTTTCAGCCACTCCGACTCTCTCTGCGCCCGGTCCGCTTCCTCCACCGTGCGGATAAAACCTTCCAGCGCCAGGTCCCTGGCTCCCGTCTTTTCCGGTACCACGCGAACCGGCAGCACATACTGCTCCGGATACCTCCCGTCCGTCAGTTCCACCCGAAGCTCCACCTCTGCTCCGCCCTCCGGCACATCCTGAGCGTTCACTGCGCCAAAGGAATCCACCAGCTCGCAATGTTCCGATTCCCAGCGCAGCGTGATCCCGTACTCATCCATACGGCTGATCAGATTCAAATCGCTCCGGACCTGGTTCAGGGACAAATTCCCGCCCCGAATGCGCTCCGGCAGCTCCTCCAACACCTGCTGATACACACGGTGAATCTCATCGGCACGGTATTCCCGTCCGGCCAGGCGGATCTCCACCGGAACCTCCTCCTCAAAAAGCCCCTTCACCATCACCTGGCGCGTCTCCTCTCCCTGGCCGTATCCGGGACGCCTGAGTTCCCCGGCCGCCCCTTCTGTCCCCGCCGTGCCCGCCGCCTGGGCTATCCCGCCCAAGAGCAGCCCCGCCAGCACACAGCAAATCTGCTTTTTACCAAGCCAGGCCGGAAACGCCTTCTTCAGCCTGCCCGCGGCTCTCATTTTTGCTCACCTCATTTCCCCTCGCACCATTCCCGCTTATATCTCCACCTGCAGAATTCTCCTCGCCAGCAGCAGCGAAATTCCGTAAACCGCCAGGCAGCCGCTCATCACCAGCCGCCCTGCCATGGTCCTGTACATGATGTCAAAAAAACCAGGGGAGGTGAGGTCGATGTAGAGCACGATCAGAACCGGCACCAGGCTCATAATCTTCTGTTCAAATGCCTTGGAGGCTGTCATGGTGTGAATCTCCTCCTGCACCTGAACCTTGTCCCGGATCACGCCTGCGGTGTGGGAGATGATCTCCACCAGGTCCCCACCGCTGCGCTTGGCCGCGGCAAACACCTGAGCGAAATTGTTTACGTCCTCCAGGCCGCTGCGCCCGCCCAGGTCCAGAAACACCGATTCCACGGTGCGGTTTAGCCGCAGCCCTCTGGCCATCTCCTCAAATTCTCCGGCCATCAGCCCATCGGCCCCGTAGAGCAATGTCAGCTCCCGCCCGCTGGCCGCCACCGCATTCTCGATGGAATAACCGGCGCTGAGGAAGGAAGCCAAAACCAGAATTCCATCCTTAAATTCCAGGTTCAGACGGCGCAGGCGCTGCCGCTTTAAATCCTCCCGGCAGTACAGCGGATAAAAGATTCCCACCGGAGCCATCACCAGAAATGCAGCGGCGCTGCGGTAGAACACATAGGCGGCCAGAGCGCAGCCCGCCAGCCCCTGGGCGGCGTAGCAAAACCATTCCCTCAGGGTCAGCGTGTATACCCCGTAGTCCATACCGGTTCCTGTTTTCCCCGGGCTTCCCGCACTCCCCGCAGTTCTCATTTTCCCCACGTTTCCCGCATTCCCCGCAGCTCCCATCTTCTCCGCTCTCCCCGCCTCCCCCGGCGGTCTCGGCTGTGCCGGGTAGGCGCCCGGCCCTTCCTGCCTGCGCTTTATTTTCTTACGGGCAATATCCTGCTGCACGAAGTTTTTCCCTGTTTTTGAGCTCGCCTGTGCGTTTGAGCGCTCCCTCCGCCGCATCGTAGCGGAACAGGTTCCAAATTTCCACATTTCCATTGTCGTTTCCCCCAATCTCTGATATTTGCAGCACCTTCCGGCTCCCATCCCGCAGCCGCCCCAGATGGATGATCAGATCCAGGGCGGAAGCGATCTGGCTGCGGATCGCCGCCAGCGGAAGTTCGGCCCCCATGAGCACCATGGTCTCCAACCGGCTGAGCATGTCCTTGGGGCTGTTCCCATGGCCGGTGGACAGGGATCCGTCGTGACCGGTGTTCATGGCCTGCAGCATATCCAGCGCCTCCCGCCCCCGCACCTCGCCCACAATGATGCGGCTGGGATTCATCCGCAGCGCGGCGCGGATCAGCTGGCTCATGGTCACCTCCCCTTCCCCCTCGGTGTTGGCGTTGCGCGTCTCTAAGCGGACCAGGTTGGGAATCTGACGGATCTGTAATTCCGCCGAATCCTCGATGGTGATCACCCGCTCCCGTTTGGGTATGTACGCGGACAGCGCGTTGAGGAAGGTCGTCTTGCCGGAGTTGGTGCCGCCGCTGATAAACAGGTTGTACCCCGACTCCACCACCTGCCGCAGGAAATCCGCCGCCTCCTCCGTCACCGCTCCGAACCCCAGCAGCTTTTCCATGGTAATGGGCTCCGGGAATTTGCGGATGGTCACCGCGGCCCCGTCCAGAGCGATGGGCGGCAGCACTACATTCACCCGGGAGCCGTCCTCCAGGCGGGCGTCCACGATAGGGGAAGCCACGTTGACGGTGCGGTTCACCCGGCTGACGATCTGCTGGATAATGTCCTCCAGCTGCTCCTCGCCCTCAAACCTCCGGTTCCACAGCTCCATGCGCCCGTTCCGCTCCACAAACACACGGCCCGCACCGTTCACCATAACCTCCGACACCTCCCGGTCGTCGATCAGCTCCTGCAAAATGTCCAGCCGTCGGAAGCTGTCAAACAGACTGGTCCGCAGCCACAGGCGTTCCTTGAGGGGCAGGTAAATCTCGTTTCCCATCTCCCGGATGGAGCGGTCGATAATCTCCAAAAGCTCCTCGTCCCTGGTCTCCCGCCGTCCATTCAACTCCTCCACAATCCGATGCCTGAGCCCGGACCTGACGCCCTCCCGTTCATTTTCCCCATTCTCCGTCCGCATACCGGATCCTCCTTCCTGCACCGCCGGACTCCGCCAGCTCTGTTCCCCGTCGCCCGGCCCCGCCGGCTCTGCTCTCCGCCGCATAGATCTTCCCTCTGCACCGCCCCGCTACCCGCGCGCCTCCGGCCGCCCGCCCCTCAGCAGCTGCCGCACATAATCTCCCAGCTCCCCCCATAAAAGCTGCTCCATATAGGTATCCCGCCGTCCGAAGCTGTTGTGGTAGGGCAGTTTCAGTTTGTGAATACGCCCCTGCAGCAGCTCCGAACCGGCAGCTTTCACATACTCGTCAAACTCCTCCACCTTGGCAACGGAAATGCAGTCGTCCTTCACGGGCATATACACCGCGTCGCAGTTTTCCAAAATCGGCAGCGCGCCCTTTCCCATCTGCCCCACATCCACCAGCAGCTTCTCGTACCCGCTCTCGCGGGCGATGCGGTCCAAAAGACAGGCCATATCCTCGGGCGACACCTGATTTAAATCTTCCGCGTACCGAACTGGCGGGATATAGTCCATACCGCCCCAGGAGTATACAATGGACTTGAGCTTCAGCCAGTTGTAGGCCCCCTGCCGGTACAGGTACAGCACATCCGACAGATCCTGCTCATGGCGGGCCTGGATCAGCCGGGTGAACCCGGAGTATTCCTCCAGATTGATGTAGAGCACCCGCTCGTTCCGGGCCAGGAGCTGCCCCATGGTAAGGGCGAAGGAGGTCTTAAGGCAGCGGTTCACCGGAGAGTAAATCCCGATCACCACCGCTTTGGCCCCCAGAAGGGCGGCCTGCGTCTCCACCGGCTGCCTGCAGTAACAGGCCATCACCTCCCGCATGATACTGTCGCCGGACTGGTACTTGTAAACCACCGGACATTCCTCCGCCAGCTCCACCACCTCCCCGTCCGCCAGGGTGATAACCTGCCGCGCCCGGATCCCCTCGGTCTCCCGCAGCGCTCCGCGGTCAATCAGCAGAATCTCAATGGTGTGCTCCTTTGCAAATTCCTTCAGCTTCGCCAGACTGCTGAAGGGAACCGCCGTAAAGGGCGTCTTCTCCCTCTGATTCACAAAATCCGCAAACCGCGCGCCATACACCGGGTCCACATCGTAAACCGCCATAATCCGTTCCATACCGGGCCGTCACCTCTCCTCTCGCAACTGAAAGCGCCCTTGCCCCAAGGGCTGAAACTCATTTTCAAGTTCAAATCCTCATTGAATCACTTGCCTGAAACAGGCATGAAACCACTGAATTTTCCAGAAAAAGGGCGCAAGAAATACACCTCTTGAAACAAAAACTAAAACTGTCCTGAATCCCGCCCGAACCGGGCAAATACATCTAAAAGAATGTTATTGCTTTGATCCTTAGAACCATTCGACTGAATGTTTTTATATTATGTAGCAAATCCGCAGAAATGTCAAGAGCCTTTTTTCAGTTTTCGAACTTTTTTCAGCGCCTTCTAAACTGTCACTATACCTCCCCGAAATGCCAAAAGCGCCCGGGGAAGTTTACATAATTTCCCCAGACGCCCGGCGCTTTACCGGATATGTTGTCTGCCCGCTTCACACGGCTGCGTCACATTTACATACCGCATATCCGCGCACCCCACTGCGGCACACCCCTCGCATCACCACTCCCCACCCTTCAACGCCTTCTCAAACACCCCAATACATTCCAGCGTATCCCGAGGCGGCATCACCGCGCTCTCCAACTCCCCCATCTTTACGCACCGCATCACCTCCGCCGCCTCATACTCAAATCCATTCTCAACCTCAGACTCAAACCGCTCCGCCAACCGGAATTCCCCGTCATACAGCTCCACCGCAGAAGCCCGGTGGGTCTGCTCCAGGCGGATATACCCCTTGGGCCCATACAGGCCGCAGGGCGACGGAATCCGGGCGTGGGTGGTGGTCTGAACCGCCCCGCGGCAGGTCTCAAACTTCAGCAGAAGGCTGTTGTCCTCGTCCACTCCGCTGCTCCCCCACCCGATTTCCGCCCGCACATCCACCAAGGGCTGATTTACCAGATACGTGAGAATCTCAATGGGATACACCGTCAGATCATACATTGCCCCACCGCCCAGCTCCGGCTTAAAAATCCGGTGCTCCGCTGGGGCGTTGATCCCCCCAGTATAATTCGCAATCTGAACCGTCCCGATCCGCCCCTCTGCCACCCATTCCCTGGCCTTCTGCACGCAGGGCAGGAACCGGGACCACATGGCCTCCATCAAGAACACCTTTCTCTCCCGCGCAAAGCCAAACGCCTCCTCCGCCTCCGCCAGGGTCATAAACATGCTCTTCTCGCACAGCACCGGCACCCCATGTCCAATACACAACATCACATTCTCAAAATGGAAATTATTGGTTGTCGCTACATACACCGCATCCGGCCTCTCCCGCTCCAACATCTCCTCATAATCCCCATAAAACCGTGCTACCCCGTTCTCCCGGGCGAAGCGCTCCGCCCGTTCCACGCTCTTGCTGGCCACGGCCGCCACCTCAGCGCCCTCCAGCCGTCTCACGGCGTCACAGAACTTAGCCGCGATGCCGCCCGCTCCCATTATTCCAAACCGAAACATTTCCCCTCCTGCTCTGCGGCCTTGAGGATCGCCTCAATCAGCCGGCAGTTGCGGATCGTCTCCTGAAGTCCAAGGGCCGGTTCCCGGTCCTCCAGCACCGCGTCGGAGAACTCCTCCACCTCCAGCATATAGCAGTCGCTGTCCACCACCGGCACCTCCTCCGTGCGGCCATCCGCGGACGTCACCAGAATAGGCAAATGGGTATCGATAAAGGTATCCCGGATCAAAATACTCCCTTTTGTGCCATTGATTTCGGTCAGCATACTGCTGCAGCCGTCAAACCCGCAGCTGATATTAGCCGTCACACCGCTTTTATATTTAAAACTGGCCACCAATGCGTGCTCCACTCCCTGAAACGTGGTCTTTTCCGCCGAAACTGCCTGGGGGTAATCATTTAACAGCCATCCGATCAGGTTCACCGGGTAACATCCCACGTCCCGGAGCGAACCGCCGCCCAGCTCCCGGTTCACCCGCACGTCCCCGTCGTCCTGCAGATAGAACCTGTGAGTGGAATAAATGTGGCAGATTTCCCCGATGGCTCCGCTCTCCAGAACCCCTTTGAGTGCCTTTATCCCCGGCAGGAACCGGTACATGAACGCCTCCATCAGCTTCACCCGGTTCTCCTTAAATACCGCCTCCAGTTCCCGGCAGTCCGCCGCGGTGAGGGCCAGGGGCTTCTCGCACAGCACATGCTTTCCGTGCCTTGCGGCCTTTATGGCCCATTCCTTGTGCAGGGCGTTGGGCAGCGGAATGTACACCGCGTCGATCTCCGGGTCCTCCAGCAGACGGTCGTAGCTCTCGTACACCTTGCGGAACCCGAACCGCTCCACCGCCTCCTTAAGCTTTTCCCGGCTCCGGCTGGCAATGGCCACCACCTCAGCATTTTCCGCCTTCATCATGGCCGGTATCACATGATTTCTGGCAATCCCGGCGTAACCCAGGATGCCCCATCTCACTTTCCTGTCCATCTCTCAAAGCTCCTCTCTATTCCTTCAGCGCCCCGTTCGTAGCGCCCTTGATAAACGTATCCTGAATCATAAAAAACAGGATCAGAATCGGCAGCGTCATCAGCGTGGCCGCCGCCAGTATGGACGACCAGTCCACTTTGAACTCCGTCGAGAACATTTTAAGTCCGATGGAAATGGTTCTGGCCCGGCTGCTGGTGGAAAAGGTCATTGCGTACAAAAATTCCTCCCAGGAAATCATAAACGCGTACATGGCCGTGGCGAAAATTCCTGACGAACACACCGGTACGATAATCTTAAAAATCGCCTGAAGCTTCGTGCACCCGTCGATCATGGCCGCCTCCTCCAGCGTGGGCGGTATGGTCCTGATAAACCCTTTCAGCATGATAATAGAAAACGGCAGCATACAGAGCAGATGAGTGAACGCGATCCCAAAATGGGTATCAATAATCTGCAGCCGGTCCATAGCCCGGTACAGCGGAACCAGCGTGGACGCCTGGGGGATCATATTGCACAGCAGAATGCACACCATCACCAGATTCTTTCCCCGGTAATTGTGCCGGGCGAAAGAGTAAGCGGCCGGAATCGCCACGCAGATACACAACACCGTAGCCGTGGTTGCGATGATCACCGAGTTCATAAAATACCGCGGCACCTCAGTCTCAAACAGCACGTGGATAAAGCTGGACACCGTGGGGCTGGCCGGAAGCAGCCGGGGCGGGGATGTCAAAAGCTCGTTGGGCCGCCTGAACGCGCAGGAAATCATCCAGAAGAATGGGAAAATCATCACAATCCCCAGGGCGGTCAGAATCACGTAGAGCATATCTTTTTTCAGTTTCTTCATTCCGTCGCACCCCCTTCTATGTCATCTCATTTTCCCGTTTTTCCGTCATGGAAATGTACACGAAGGCGATTACCATGACGATGATCAGGAAAATATTTGCCGCAGCCGCGGAATACTCAAAGTTATACTGTTCGATACCGGTCTTGTAGATAAAGATCTGGACAATCTCCGAAACTCTCGCCGGACCGCCGCCCGAGATGCTGTACACATACACAAACGAGTTCAGGGACCAGATCACCGACACCAGGATCACGGAGCGCATCACCGGGAACAGCAGCGGCAGCGTGATGTAGCCGATCTGCTGCAGCCAGTTTGCCCCGTCCAGTCTGGCGCTCTCGTAAATATCCTCGGAAATGGACTGGAGCCCGCTTAAGTACATGATCATCACAAAAGGCGCGATCTTCCACACATAGACCACGGCGATGCATTTGAGCACCTGGTTGGGGTCCGAGACCCAGAGCTGGTTCTTCTTGATGATTCCAAACAGCTGCAAAATGTAGTTGAGAATCCCGTAATCCGCATTGTAGATCCATTTCCACACAATACACACCACCACCGACGGAATCACCCAGGGCACGATAAAAAGGGTGCGGAACAGCTTCTTCATGCGGACCTTGGTGTTCAGCAGAATGGCGATGATCAGCCCGAACACCATCTCAAAGGGAACGGTGTAGAGCAGCCACTGAAATGTATTCTTAAGGTCGGACCGGAAATAGCGGTCCGCAAACAGCTTCTGGTAATTCTTCACCGTTGGGAAGATTCCCCCCTGGGAAAAGCTGTTGATCAGGTTGTTGACCAGCGGATATGCCACCAGCAGGGTCAGAATCACAAATGTCGGCAGCAGATAGAGCAACGGATGCTCCCTCTTTTTTCGTTTCTTTGTCTGTACCATGGTCTCTCCCTTGTATATAAGATTCTCCGGCACAAAGCGTACCGGAGAACCCTCAAAACAGTTACTTTAACGTCTCATTCAGCGAATCGTTGGCCTGCTGCAGCGCCTCCTCAGGCGTGCTCATCCCGGTCAGCACGGACTGCACCGCATCCAGAATGATCTGCTGGGCTCCCGGGGTGTCCGGAAGGGGCTGGAAATTCTGGGTATGGGTCAGCTGCTCCGCAAATACCTTGGAAATGGGATCGTCAAACCGGTCCGTCTCCCTTGCCTTCAAGTTGGCCGGGAAGGAGATCGGGAAATACTCCTGCACTTCCTTAGACAGGAAATACTCGATAAAGGTCCAGGCGTCATCCGGGTTTGCCGCGTTCTTGGGAGTCGCAATGTAGTAACCGCCCAGTCCTGCGTTTAACGTGCCGCTCTTGCCCGGCCACAGCGCCACGCCCACGTCGATGTCCGGGGCGTCCTTCTGGATATTCTTCACCGCCGGCTGTCCGTCCACGTACATAGCCACGTTCTTGTTGTTGAACAGCGTGCGGACCTCGGCCGCGCCGTTGTTCACCGAGCCCTCGGGCGCCACGTGATGTTCGGTCAGAAGGCCGGTATAGTGGGTCATGGCCTCGATGGCCTCAGGGCTTGTCAGGGTGCCCTCCGTCATATCGGCGTTTGCCACCTCGCCGCCCGCGCTCCACAGCTCCGGTACAAAGCGGAACCAGGTGTTGCCGGTCAGGTTGCCCACCAGTCCATAGCCGTACTGGTCAATGGTCCCGTCACCATCCTTGTCCACGGTCAGGGCCTTGGCGCACTCCACCAGCTCCTCCCAATTCGTAGGCGGCTTCTCGGGATCAAGGCCAGCCTCACGGAACATATCCTTGTTGTACACCAGGCACATGGCCTCCATGCTCCAGGGCAGACCGTAAATCTGTCCGTCCACCGTCCCCAGCTCCAGCGCCACCGGGTCGAAGTCATTTTCCAGATCAATGGCCTCAGACTTCTCCAGGTACGGGCTGTAGGACGTGAGCAGCCCCATCTTGGCAAAGCTGTTGGTCCAGGCGTAGCTCTGCCACATCACATCCGGCCCCACCGCGGACTGGCAGGCCACCATCTCCTTGGTGGACAAATCGCTGTAAGGCACAATCTCAAACTGAAGATCGATATCCGGGTGCAGCGCCTCAAATTCCGGCTCCAGCCGCTTCACGGACTCCTCCTCGGTTCCATCATACCAGATGGTCACCACCCGTTTCTCCCCGCTCGCAGCCGCCGCTTTGCTCTCCGGCGTTGCGCTCTCGCCTCCGGCAGACCCCGCGGGCGCCTGAGTCGTCCCGGCATCCGTTCCGGTCTTTCCCCCGCAGCCCGCCGCCGCAAGGGCAATCGCTCCAACCAATAATCCCATTGCCAACTTTCGTTTCATTCCATTAACCTCCCCGTAAATGTCATATCAATATGTTCTGATCGTCATAATCCTCAACTACATAGCTCTGAATTTTTTCCTCATCCAGCTCGATCCCCAGCCCCGGCTCCTTCGAGGGGATAATGTACCCCTCCTGCCAGTCAAAGGGTTTCTTCATCACCTTGTCAAATCCCCCGAAACTGCCCATGGTCTCGATGGCTTCCTGGATCAGGAAGTTGGGGCAACAGGCGTCAAGCTGAATCTGCGCGGCGAAATTCACCGGCCCCGCCCAGAAATGGGTGGTAACCTGGGTGTGCCACGCCTCGCACATGGAGGCGATCTTCTTGGCCTCCAGTATGCCGCCCACACCGGCCAGATCCAGCTGGAAAATATCGCAGCTCTTCTGCTCCAGAAGGGGCGCGAACTCGTATCTGGTGGACAGCCGTTCCCCTGTGGCGATGGGGATGGTGGTGGCCTCGGATACCTTCTTTAACACCGGGAAATTCTCCGGCGGCGTGGGCTCCTCGAACCAAAGCGGGTCGTATTTCTCCAGGCATTTCGCCACCCGGATGGCCCCCGCCGCGGTGAACTGGCCGTGGGTACCGATGATGATGTCGCAATTTTCCCCCACCGCCTCGCGGATTCCCGCGATGTTGCGCTCCGCCCGAAGCAGGGATTCCCGGCTGGGCATGTGCACCGCGTAGCTGTCCAGGTAGGGGGCCATAGGGTCCAGCTTTACCGCGGTGAACCCCATATCCACGTACTCCCTGGCCCGCTTGGCGCATGCCTCGGGCATGGTCCAGAAGTCCTCGCAGAAAATCTTGTCCTCCTTCTCGTACAGGTACGTGTAGGTACGGATGCGCTCGTTCACCATACCGCCCAACAGGTTGTAAACAGGCTGCCCTGTCTCCTTGCCGATAATATCCCAGCAAGCGATCTCAAAGCCGCTGATCAGCCCCATTGTGGACAAATCCGTGTGCATCTTACAGTGCTTGGCGTAAATCTTTCCGAACACCTTCTCGATGGCAAAGGGGCTCTCCCCGATGATGTAATTCTCCGCCACATCCATTACCATCCGCCGCAGCGTGCCCGGGTCGTAGGCATTCCAGATCACCTCACCCCAGCCGCTCACATTGGAATCCGTAGTGAGCTTCAGCAAAAACCAGTAAACCCCTCCCTTTGCATTATTGCGCACTTTAATAGGGTAAAATTTTACATCTACTATTTTCATATGCTCCACCTTACCAGGATCTTATTTTACTGATTTTTCCAGTCAGCAACCGTGTAAATCCCAGAAATATTACCATTTTTTAGTTAAAATACACATATTTGACTCGTATACGATTGGTTTTATATGTATTTTCTAAACTGATTATATCGATTCCGCGGGCAAATGAACATAGAACAAACGAACATGTACATATAATTTTTTGATCAATACAGAGCGCTGTCCCGGTACTCACTGGGCGAATAGCCGGTGATCCGCTTAAACTGCTGCGAAAAATAGAACTGGTCCGAGTAATAAAGCCTGGCGGCGATCTCCTTGATGGGGACCTGCGTCTTGGCCAGCATGCGCTTGGCCTCGGCGATCTTCACCTCGTTGATGTATTTCACCGGCGGAAGGCCGATCTTCTTTTTGAACATGCGGGAAAAATGCTCCTCGGAGACGTTCAGCTTGCGGGCGATCATCTCCACGGAGAGCCTAGCGTTGGTGATGTTCACGTTGATAAATTTGATGGCCTCGTCCACCATGTCCTCATCGTTGCGGGACGCCTGTCCGGTGCCCAGAATCAGTCCCTTTTTCATGTGCCAGAGCACCGCTTCCAGATAGATGCCCAGCAGCCCCGCGTCGGCCATGCCAGTTTTCATGTAGCTCTTGTAAATCTCCGCGCACAGAAACTGAACCGCCCCGTCATAGTCGTGGAGCTTGATGATCTGATCCTCCAGCAGCAATTTCCGGTCCGACAGCTCGAACCAGATCACGTAATTGTCAAATATATCGTAATCCGACTCGTACAGAATGTGCCTGATCCGGGGCGGGATCAGCACGAAGTCATAAGAATCGTACTCGATAATCTTCTCGTTCAGCTTCATTTTCGTGTTGCCCCTGGTCATAAAATTCAGTTCGTAGAAATCGTGGGCGTGAGGCGGCGCATCGCTGGTCGCGTCGCTGTGCCTTGCCCCCAGAAAGATTACCTGATCCCGTTTTTCTTCCATCCCGATTCTCCCCTCCCATAGTCAAATGCCAAAAAAGCAAAAATCAGACCAAAATTTTCTGATTTCTGCTTCAACTTCCAGGTCCCCGGGTTTTTTAGGGACCACAGTATACAATTATAGCATAAAACTGCTGGCTGGGAATTCTTCTAATGAAAAGATGGGGAAAATATTTAAAAAGATCGTTGGATGGACGGGCCATGGGGAAAAGCGGTATAATGGACTTGCTGTCTACCCTATACTGAACAGCAGGAGGGGGGGATATCATGGTCAGTATATTCGATTTCCTGGCTGCGGTCGCGGCAAGTGTAGCGGGATACTACATATGCAAGTGGATAGACAACAGCCATAAAGACAGCTAACCCAAGAGAAAGCCCCAAGGACCAGCACTCCTTGGGGCTTTCGATATCATGGTCTATTCGATTTCCTATTACCACTATATTACTTCTATTCCGCAGAAATGTCAAGCGCCGTTTCCCGCAAAAAGCATCACAGCCACCGTCCCGACCGCCAGGCACACCCCTAGCGGAATTGCCGCCTCATCCCCGTCTCTCCCCCTATTATAATACACAGCAATCTTCCCCGTAGCCAGATAATCCCTCACATACCCAGCCAGATACGACAACCGTTTCCGCACAATCCCCCGCCTCACCATACGCCCAAACGACCACACCGCGCCCAGGCACAGCCCGGCGAAAATCCCCGCGCCGCCCTGTGCGAACCCCAGCCAGGCCACGATCACCGCCGCAAGCTTCACATCCCCGGCCCCAATTACCCGAAACCGGTAAAAGCACATCCCCGCCGCCACCGCGGCAACCGCCCTGCCAAATGCAGCCATCCCCGCGCCATACATCCCAGCCGCCGCCCACATCCCCTGCATCCCAGCCATCACCACCACCGTCAGCCAATTCGGTATCCGCCTGGTCTTCCCGTCCCACCCGGCACAGACGGCCAGATAGATCATAAAAATCCAATTTTTCTGCATATCTCCCGCATTTTCCCCCTTTTTTATTCATAAAATGTTTATGGAATGGAATATAAGCCGGAATCTCGGCCCTTTTGAAAATGAGATCGTTCAGAACTGAACCCTTCCCAGATAATTGTCTATTATGCCTTATTTTTCCAGCGCTGTCAACCGGCTTTTATAATACTTGACGATACGCCCTTCTGATGGTACACTATAATTGGTTCAAAAAATTAAACCAAAGGAGGAAAGCGCATATGACGACGCCCCAAAAACTGCAGGAACAATTTCACCGCTGCATGCCATTATTCATGGCCCTGGGGGACGAGATGCGCCTTTCCATTATCGAGGTTTTAACTCAGGAGGCCTTCAACCGCCGCCCCGCCTCAGGGGAAATCCATTTTGAGGACCACGGTCTGAACGTGAACGAGATCACCCGTCGCACCAGCCTTTCGCGGCCGGCCATCTCCCACCATCTAAAGATTCTCAAGGACGCCGGTCTGGTGGGCGTGCGCCAGGAAGGCACGGCCAATTACTACTACCTGACCCTGCGGGAGTCCAATCGGGTTCTCATGGAATTGGGATACCGGCTGGAAGAATTCCTGTATTAAGGCCTTCCGTGAATAAGATGCCATTTTCCAGATATACTATTTCTATCAATATCTGGGAGATGAATCGTATGCTGAATCTGTTAAGAGCGAAAAAAGAGACCGCCGCCACACGGCTGGCCGCTGAGAACACGCGCTACCTTCGGTACGAGATCGAGCGCAGCAAATGCGCCATCGACACAGCGCAGAACCATTTCGAGCAGGTGGTGGACCCCACCCTGATCGACTGTTATATTTACGAGCTGAACGCAGCCCAGCTGCGCTACCAGTTCCTTCTCAGGAAATTTAAAAGCCAGGAGATCTGATTCTCCTGTACATAAACATTTTAGGTAACAGTTCGGCAGGCGGGAAAATTGGTGCGAGAAGCCGCGTCAAGCTCGCTTGTAAGCGGATTTTCATGCCGATTTTCACATTGGATGAACATCCGATGCTTCTTGACCGGCTTTTTCGGTCAAGAAGATGAGCCGTCTGAACCATAAATATCTTAGAGAGATTGCGAGGACAACATCATGAGCACTTGGTATGAGCGGGGCGTTTTTTACCACATGTACCCCCTGGGTATGACTGGAGCCCCCAAGCACAACGAAAACACGGAAATTACCCACCGTTTTGACCAGCTGAACCGCTATATCCCCCACTTAAACCAGCTGGGTTTCAATGCCATCTACATAGGACCGCTGTTCGAGTCCTCCAGCCACGGTTACGACACCCGGGATTACAAGCTGGTGGACCGGCGTCTGGGCGACAACAGCGACTTTAAAGAATTTGTGGCCCTCTGCCACCAGAGCGGGATCAAGGTGGTGGTGGACGGCGTGTTCAACCACACAGGCCGGGAATTCTTCGCCTTCCGCGACATCTGCGAGAAACGCTGGGACTCCCCCTACAAAGACTGGTACAAGGGCGTCAACTTCGACTGGCAGAGCCCCCTGGGCGATCCCTTCGGCTTCGAGGCCTGGCAGGGACACTTCGAACTGCCCTGCCTGAATCTGTTTAACCCCACGGTGCGGCAGTACCTCTTCGACGTAATCCGCTTCTGGGTCAATGAGTTCGACATCGACGGCATCCGCCTGGACTGCGCAAATGTACTGGACTTCAACTTCATGAAGGAGCTACGCCGGGAAACCGCCGCCATGAAGGAGGACTTCTGGCTCATGGGCGAGGTGATCCACGGCGACTACTCCCGCTGGGTCAACCCGGAGATGCTGTTCTCCGTCACCAACTACGAGCTGCATAAGAGCATTTACTCCGGCTTCAACGACCACAACTTCTTCGAGATCGCCCACAATGTGCGGCGATTGGAAGCCATCGGCCGGGAGCTCTACACCTTCGTGGACAACCACGACGAGGACCGCATCGCCAGCAAGCTGACCAAGCGCGACCACCTGGCGCCGGTCTACATGTGCCTGTTCACGCTCCCCGGCATCCCCAGCGTCTATTACGGCGGCGAGTGGGGCGTGGAGGGGAAACGGACCCGCACCAGCGACGACGACCTGCGCCCCGCCATCTCCATGGATCAGGCGGAAACGCTCCACTGCCCCCTGACCGACCTCATCGGAAAGCTGGGCCATATCCACGCGGAAAACCCGGAATTTCACGCCGGGCGCTATCAGGAGCTGCTTCTGACCAACCGCCAGTACGCCTACGGCCGCTGGGACGGGGACTCTCTCATCGTCACCGCCCTCAACAGCGACGACAATCCGGCGGCCATGAGCATCCCGGTCCCCGTGAACGCCAACACGGCTGTCCACCTGCTGGAGCCGGAATTGGAAGAAGTTCCCATTGAAAATGGAAAAATCAATCTCACCGTCCCGGGCAACTGGGGCGCGATCCTAAAAATAAAAGGGGGTTCAAAATAATGGCAAACAGCAAAGCAGCCGGGAGCGGGCAAGAGGCTTCCAGACGCAAACGCGCGGTATCTGCCGCGGACAGAAAGGTTGAAACAGCCGGTAAAAAAGCCGGATCAGCCGGCAAAGCGCCCGCCACACGAAAGTCCTCCGGCAAGTCCGCCGCCGGGACCGCTGCCAAAAAGTCATCAAAACCCGCTGAAACGGGATTCATAACCGATCTGGACCGCTACCTCTTCGGCGCGGGCACCCACTACGAGATCTTTGAGAAGCTGGGCGCCCACCCCAAGACCTACGGAGGCCGGCCGGGATACTACTTTGCGGTGTGGGCCCCCCATGCCGGCGCCGTTCACCTGGTAGGCGATTTCAACAGCTGGAACCCGGAAGCCACCCCCATGACCCAGCTGGCCCAGTCCGGTATCTGGGAGTGCTTTATCCCCGGCATGGGACCCGGCGAGCTCTACAAATTCGCCGTCACCACCCAGTCCGGCAAGATTCTGTTCAAAGCCGACCCCTACGCCAACTGCGCGGAATACCGCCCCGGCACCGCCTCCATGACCACGGACATTGAGACTTATAAATGGACGGACGGCCAGTGGATGGAAAAGCGCAGCCAGTCCGACCCGGTCACCGGCCCCATGAGCATCTACGAAGTCCACCTTGGCTCCTGGCGCAAGAAAAACCGCCCGGAGAAGGACGGCTTCTATACATATGTGGAGGCGGCTCACGAGCTGACCGCCTACGTGAAGGAGATGGGCTACACCCATGTGGAGCTGATGGGCATTGCGGAGCACCCCTATGACGGCTCCTGGGGGTATCAGGTGACGGGGTACTTTGCCCCCACCTCCCGCTACGGCTCCCCTTCCGACTTCATGTACTTTGTCAACTACCTCCACCGCCATGGAATCGGTGTGATTCTGGATTGGGTGCCCGCGCATTTCCCCAAGGACGCCCACGGACTGGCGGACTTCGACGGAGAACCCCTCTACGAGTACGCGGACCCCAGAAAGGGCGAGCACCCGGACTGGGGCACCAAGGTCTTTGACTACGGCAAGAATGAGGTGAAGGATTTTCTGATCAGCAACGCCATTTTCTGGGTTGAGAAGTTCCACGTGGACGGGCTAAGGGTGGATGCCGTGGCCTCCATGCTGTACCTGGACTACGGCCGCCAGAGCGGCCAGTGGATTCCCAACAAAAACGGCGGTAACCAGAATCTGGAAGCCATTGAATTTTTCAAACACTTAAACACTGTGCTGCGCGGCCGCAACAGCGGCGCAATGATGATCGCCGAGGAGTCCACCGCCTGGCCCAAGGTGACAGATCACCCGGAGGTGGACGGCCTGGGTTTCACCTTCAAGTGGAACATGGGCTGGATGCACGATTTCCTGGAATACATGAAGCTGGACCCCTATTTCCGCAAGTACAACCACCACCGCATGACCTTCGGCCTGACCTATTTCACCAGCGAGAACTATATCCTGGTGCTGTCCCACGACGAGGTGGTTCACTTAAAATGCTCCATGATCAATAAGATGCCGGGGCTTGGCAAGGACAAGTTCTCCAACTTAAAGGCCGGATACACCTACATGCTGGGGCATCCCGGCAAGAAGCTGCTCTTCATGGGCCAGGATTTCGGCCAGTGCCACGAGTGGGATGAGAAGGTGGCTCTGGACTGGCAGCTGACCGACGACGAGGACCACCGGGACCTTCAGAACTATGTCCGGGACCTGCTTCAGCTCTACCGCAAATACCCCGCCCTCTACCAGCTGGACAACGACTGGAACGGCTTCATGTGGGTCAATGCCAACGACGGCGACCGGAGCATTTTCAGCTTCATCCGCAGGGATGAAACCGACCGGAAAAGCCTATTGTTTGTTATTAATTTCACACCCGTGGCGCGGCCGGACTATCGGGTGGGCGTACCGAAAAAAGGCAAATACACACGGCTGCTGGACAGTGAACACGGCGCATATAAAGCCTCTGAAGCGCAATCCTATGTTTCCGCCAAGGGCGAGTGCGACGGACAACCCTATTCCTTTGCCTATCCACTGCCCGGTTATGGCACTGCAATTTTCCGTTTTTAACAGGAGAACCCCTAAAAGAATGTTAAAAATTTATCAAAAAGGGTATGTACTTTTTAACCCGGATGTAGTAGAATAAAGGCAATGCGATATACACCATGTCGCACTACCGTTTATAATGTTTGGAAGGAGAGTATAAGTTATGGCAAAACAATTAATTTCCAGTAGCGAAACGAAATGTGTTTACCGCGACGGCGACCTTGCCATCAAGGAATTCTGCGAAGGATTCCCCAAAGCTGAGGTCCTGAACGAAGCCCTGTGCACTGCCCGCGTCGAGGATCTGCCCGGCCTGCATGTGCCGAAGGTTCTGAGTGTGTCCGTGATGGATGGTAAATGGTCCATTACCAGGGAATTTATCGAGGGCAAGACCCTGCAGCAGCTGATGGATGAGAACCCCGACAAGGTTCAGGAGTACATGGAGCAGATGGTAGACCTGCAGATCGATATCCATAGCAAGGCCTGCCCCCTGTTAAACAAACTGAAAGAAAAAACCATCCGCGCTCTTCAGGAAGAGGAGCAGCTGGACGCCAACACCCGCTACGACCTGCTGACCAGACTGGACGGCATGCCCAAGCATACCAAACTGTGCCATGGCGACTTTGAACCGTCCAACATCATTGTGGCGGCGGACGGCGCGATGTACGTGGTCGACTGGGTTCATGCTTCCCAGGGCAACGCCAGCGCCGACGTGGCGAGAACCTATCTCCTTCTGAGTCTGAAAGATGCCAAGAAAGCCGAAATGTACATGGATATGTTCTGTGAAAAGACAGGCACTGAAAAGCGCTATGTACAGGGCTGGCTTCCCATCGTGGCTGCCGCGCAGCTGGCGAAAAAGCGTCCTGAGGAGAAAGAGCTTCTGGAGAAATGGGTCAACGTATTCCCCTATGAGTAAAAACGGTTATAAAAAGCCCCGCGGTCCGTTCCCAATGGAACGGCCTGCGGGGCTTTTTCTCTCACTGTGTCCAGTTATCCGTACCGGATTTCGCTATGTTGCCGCCGGAATCCTCCGTTTCTATCATTTTATCCTTGTAAACCTCATCGGCTGTCCCCAGCTCTGTCCCAGGCTCACCCAGCTTGTCCAGACAATCCTCTATGGTGGTCCACTTCACAGGGAAGGACACCACGGCCTTGAACAGATCCCCGTCAATCACAATATCGAACTCCCCGCCCTGAAGCTGGGTCAGACTCTTGGCAATGGACAGGCCCAGGCCGCTTCCCTCCGTGGTTCTGGACACATCGCCGCGCACAAAGCGCTCGGTCAGCTCATCCGGAGAAATGTTCAGAGGGCTCTCTGAAACATTTTTAATTGTAAAGACTGCCCTCCCGTTCTGCTGAAACACATCCACATAAATCCGGCTCCGCTCCATCGCGTACTTGAAGGCGTTATTGTAAAGATTTTCCAAAATCCGCCACATGCGCCGTCCGTCCGCCCGGATCAAAAGCGGCTCATTGGGCAGATGGCTCACCACCTCCAGATGGCGGCGCTCAAACTTCTCCGCAAACTCTCCACCGGTCTGCTGGACCAGCTCCACCAGATCGATGTCCGCGATCTCCAGCTTCAGATTGCCGGAGCTGGCCTTGGAGGCCTCCACCAGGTCCTCGGTCAGGGTCTTTAAACGCTGGGATTTCTGTTCCAGCACCTCCAGATATCCCTGAATCTTGGGATCCTGAATGTGTTCGCGCTTGAGCAGGTCCACATAGTTGATAATGGAGGTCAGCGGCGTCTTGATATCGTGGGACACGTTGGTGATCAGATCCGCCTTCAGGCGCTCGCTCTTCACCTTCTCCTGCAGGGCCGCGTCCAGGCCGATGCTGATGTTGTTGATGTGCTCGCCCATAATCCGCTCTTTGCCGTTCAGCCGTTCCAGGTTCATCTGCAGACTGGTATTTCCCTGGGAAATGCTGCGGATCGCGCCGTCCAGCTGGTCCATCTGCAGCGCCTTGGAGAACATGAGATGGAAAATTAACAGGTTGAAGAGCGCGAAAAACACCGCAATGGCGTAAAAAATCATCTTCTGCTTGATTGTCTTCTCTTCGATCAGGAACATGCTGAACATGCTCCAGATCATCATGCAGTTCAAAAACAGCACCATGGCGAAGCCGATTCCCATGCCGAAGGCAAAAGCGGCCCGATTCCGGTAATCCTGGGTGTGATCGATCACGCTCTTGGTTAGGCTGTTGCTCCACAGGGTTCTGGCTTTATACCGCCGGATCATTCCGAAGAAGCAGATCATGCTGCCCGCATAGATCACCAGAATGCGCATCAGCTTAATCCAGTACCCCCACTGATCCTCCTTAAAAAACAGGCTGATCAGCCGGTTGCCCACAAGTTTCCCCAGATACAGGCAGGCGAACACGCAGATCACCCACATGGCCAGCCCCACCTCCGTGAACGTCTCGTCCGACGGGTACAGGCGGATATCCTCGCTTCCGGCAAAGGTGTGGCCGGACATCATCATGAGCAGCAGAATCGTAGCCAGGCAGCCCACCATTCCCACCACCACACCGGCCATACCCACGATAAAGTTATCTCTGGCGCTGTTGTACTGCGCCGCCTGTCTGGCATAGGTGTCGTCATTGGGATAGGACGTGTCTACGGACACGATCAGGTAATACTTGTTGTTGCCGAAGGGGTTCCACATTTCCAGATAGGGAGCCACGTTTACCGGCACGTCGGCCAGATTGCTCTCCATGCGGATGGTATTTCCGGGGATGTAGAGATAGCGGCCCGAGGCCTTCATCTCCTCCACCGACAGTTCCGGCGCGTTGGTGTAAATCTGGTCCTTTCCGTCATCGCTGTGGTAGGCGATGCGGAAATGCATGTTGGTCTTGTTCTCAATATAATTGTAGTAAATGGAATAATAGTCGCCCAGGTGATCCAGCACGTCCAGGGCCAGGTCCTCCCGGGTCATCCGGTTCTCCTCCAGCTCCCGGTCCATGAAGTTGGGGTTGTAGGACTGCCAGTCCACGGTGATCTCATCGTCGTCATCGTCCATGGAGGTTGGCACGCCCTGGACGGTGAAATTCTCATCCAGGTAATATCCCCGGGTCTTGGCGTAGCGGACCAGCTGGTCCAGGGTCAGCTCCTCGCTGAGCCCGGGGCCGTCGCTGATACCCACAATAGTCCGCTCCATATCCAGCTTTCCATCTGTCTCAAACACATCCCGGTAGCCGACATAGCTGAATATCTTCTCAATGTCCTGCTCCAGACGGGTTGAAAACTGGGGGGAGTCCTCATACACCTCATCGTAAACCCAGCTGATCCCCTTGCCGTAGTCCGAGTTGAGGTACATGGCGCTGATGCCGGCCGCAGTGACGACCAGAAACAGCACATGCATCACGGTTAAAAATATTTTCTTTCGCTGGTAGCGATTCCGTTCTTCCGCCATAGGCCACCTACTGTTTCTCGATCTTGTAACCCACGCCCCACACCACCTTCAGGTATTTGGGTTCCCTGGGATTGATCTCGATTTTCTCGCGGATATGGCGGATGTGCACCGCCACCGTGTTGTCCGCTCCGATGGCCTCCTCGTTCCAGATCTGCTCGTAAATCTCATCGATGGAGAACACCTTGCCCGCGTTCTTCACCAACAGCAGCAGAATATTGTATTCGATGGGCGTCAGCTTGATGGGGTCCCCGTCCACCGTCACTTCCTTGTTGTCGTCGTTGATCTGAAGGCCGCCGCACTTGTAAACCTGGCCGTCGGGCTGCTGGTTTAAGTTCCCAAGCTGGGTGTAGCGCCGCAGCTGGGACTTCACCCGCGCCACCAGCTCCAGGGGATTGAAGGGCTTGGTGATATAGTCGTCCGCGCCGATGTTGAGCCCCAGAATCTTGTCCGTATCCTCGGACTTGGCCGAGAGGATGATGATGGGTATACTGCTGTTCTCCCGCACCTTGAGCGTGGTGCGGATTCCGTCCAGCCCCGGCATCATCACGTCGATAATCAGAAGGTCCGCGTCATGGCTCTCCAGGTACTCCAAAACCTCGTACCCGTCGTAAGCCTTGATCACCTCAAAGCCTTCTCCGGTCAGATAAATATCAATGGCCTCCACAATCTGTTTATCATCATCACAAACCAGAATCGTCTGCATTGCTGTCCCTCCTCTTCGTTCGAACGAAACGCGCCGTCCGCTGTAAACTGTGCGTTTAGAAAATTCTCCAGGCACAGATAAAGTTGTTTGCCCACCACTGGGTCAGTCCCCTGTGCACAACGCGTCCGTTACTGGAGGAAGCGTCGATCACAGTTCCGCCGCCGGCCGCAATTCCCACATGGCCGTTCACGACCACGATATCACCGGCCTGAATGTCGTTGAAATTGGTAATCTTTGTGTAACGTCCCGCATTTCTCCAGCCCGAGGACGTCATGTAGCTCTGGTTGACGCCAACCTGATTCAGGCACCAGTACACGAACCCGGAGCAGTCGAAGGCGTTCGGTCCCTTGGCTCCCCACACGTAGGGGCTGCCCAGCTTGGAGCTGGCCACCGAGATCAGAGAGGACGCTCCGCCGCTGGCCGGCGCTCCTCCGGACGGCGGCTTATAGGTTCCGCCGCCGGTATTCCCTCCGGTGTTCCCACCGGTATTTCCACCCGTGTTCCCGCCGGTGTGTCCGCCGGTATTCCCTCCGGTGTTGGCGCCCGCGTTGCCGGTTCCGGCCGCCGGCCGTCTCACGTTGTCGCTGGAGAGCTTGGCCAGGGTCTGCACGCCCACCAATCCGTCCACCGACAGTCCGTTGCGGGACTGGAAATTCTTTACAGCTGTCTGAGTGGCCTCGCCGTAGTAGCCGGTGACATTTCCGGAGTACAGGTAGCCGTGCTTGCTCAAAAGCTGCTGCATGCGCTTGACCGCGTCGCCGCGCTCGCCCAGCATCAGGCCGTTGGACCGGGCGCTGGGGCTGTCTAAGGCCATCCGGGTGGACGGTCCCAAATAGCCGTCCACGATCTGGTCGTTTCTGGCCTGGAACTGTTTGATGGCGATCGCCGTATCCTCACCGTAAGTGCCGTCGGGCTCCGTGGTCAAATACCCCAGCTCCTTCAGGCGCTGCTGGCAGGCCAGAACCACATCGCTCTTCTCGCCGTAGGACAGGAAATTGGGCTTGATCTCATCGCTGTACAGCAGGTTGATGGTCTTCTGCCCCACCTTACCGTCCATGTTGAGTCCGTTTACTTCCTGAAGCTTTAAAACCGCTGCCTCGGTGGAGTCGCCGAAGTTTCCGGTCACCAGATCCGCTGTCGCCAGATATCCCAGCTCGTACAAACGCTGCTGGATTCTCTGAATATCGTCGCCCTGGGTTCCCTTGGACACCGCGTAATACTTGGCGTCCGGGGACATGATCGCGTCCCAGGTGCTGTTTCCCACAATTCCGTCCTGCGCCAGCTCATTCTGCCGCTGGAAATGCTTCACCGCCTGCACGGTCATCTCGCCGTAATAATCCGTCGGCTCATCGTTGTCCATGAAGCCCAATTCCATCAAGCGGGCCTGCAGCTTGGCCACAATGGCGTGCCGCACGCCGATCCGCAGATAATCCGGAATGGGCTCCGCGTCCCCCAGGTCCACATCCGCCAGATACGGCAGCACCTGCCCGCCAAGTCCAAGGGGCGCGATGGTCTCCGGGACCACCTGGATCACCCGCGCTTCGCTGGGCGTCGCCTCCGCTTTTTCCGCTCCGGCCGGGGCCGCCTTGCAGCCCCCCAGCCATAAAGCTCCGGCGCAAACTGCCGCCAGAACCGTATATTTCATGTATCTCTGATTCATAGTTTCTTATGTACCCTTCTGTATCAGTCGTATTTTTAAGCGCTAAATCATTCTTATTCTAACATATTTCGATCTGAATAGCGATAAAAACTTTCTTAAGAACCTCTGCAGAAAGGCATCAAAAAAAGCCCCGCCCGCTCAGGTCGTTGCTTTTTTGTTCCTCGCGGCCAAACCGCGGGCAAAGAGACAGGGCGCGGCAAAAGGGGCAGGCAAAACATTGCTTTGCGGACCGCAGGGACCCGCGTCCGGAAAGCGCAAAATCCTGGCAGAAGCCGTATTCACCAAGACACGGTTTCAGGAGGCCCGGGCGGAAAAATTGCTGAATCTTCCCGCGAAATGAGCCGTTGCCCACGATTTTGTGTTTTCCGGGCGTCAGTCCCTGCGCTCTGCAAAGCAGTCCCACCTGCCCGTTTCGCCGCGCCCTGCCCGTTGCGCGTACCTTTTTACCGCTCCCCCTTCAATTTCTTTGCGCCTCTTCCAAACCGTTTCCGCTTGAAAAACGGCACCTTTGCGGCGGCGGCCTCTTCCCTTCCGTCCTTCTGGTAAGCGCGGATGGTCTCGTCCAGCTGCCTGAACCGCTCCTCGTCCTTCTCGTCCGACACTCTGAGCAGATATTCCAACTCCCCTCTCAGCTTCTCGTTGACAAGATAACTCACGTCCTGACTGAGCTTCTCATTGTTCACTTCCAAGGCTCGTCCGATAATCAGGTTCATGATCTGCTGGAACTGCTCCATCTTCTCCTCATTGGAGAGCACCGGCATCGCGGCCGCGCCCTTCACCTGAGCCAGGCTTGTCCCGCCCTCGGCCGTCTCCTCCTTGAACTCCAGAAGAGCCGCGTTCATGTCCCGCTCCAGAATCTCATCGGTCAGCTTTGCCCCCTGTCCGTCGTTTTTCAGTACCTGATTCAGAGCGTGCTTGATCGCCTTCAGCTGATACCCTTTTTCTTTCAGGTTTTTCACCTGCTTAAACAGACGGATATGTAGGTCCGTGTAATACCGGTGCCCCATCTCGTTCCGTGGAATATCAAGTTCCAGTTCGTCTTCCCAGTACCTTAATACATGGGCCTCCACATCAACCTTTTTGGACGCATCCGATATCAGATAATGTACTTCATCCATAGCCATTCTCTCCTTCACATCTTAACAGGCAGCTCCTGCCTTACTACTAATGTATGCGTTGAGAATGGATATTATGCCTAATCTTTTATATATTCAATTCCATCAATTCGAATTCCCGCCTCCGTTTTCTCAAAGGGAAATGAGAACTCTCCGAACTCTGTTTTCAACACCAGACGCCCGTCGGCGATGGCGTAATCCACCGACTGCTTCAAGTCTCCGGACTCCATCACCAGCTGTTTCCCCTCAAAGCTGACCCGCTCGATCACGGTCTCTCCGGTCTCAACCGGCGGGTTCACCGCCCGGTAGGACCCGCTGTACCCCTTATCCCCTCCCTTCACAAACAGGAGGACCAGGCAGCAGACCGCCGCTATGGCCGCAGCGGCCAGCCAGATTTTCTTTTTCTTCATATGACTCACTCCCACCCGTTTCCGTCGCTCAGTTTACCCCGCCGCGTTCCATCAGCTTCATGTTCCAGTATACCCTGGCATTTTCCTCGATCAGCTCCGCTATGTATTCGGCCTCGATTACATTTTTGGCAAATGCCACCACCCCGTGTTCTTCCAACAGAAAGCCGCAGGGACGGTTTATCTGCTCCAGGCTTCGGTATATCTCCTCCATGCCCTCCTGCTCCACGGTCAGGCTCTTCAGCTTGCAGATGGGAACCGGGCTGTCCGTGATCTGCTTCATCTGTTTTGTGACCAGGGGAAGCAGGTCGAAGCAGTTGGCGCACATCAGGGAATACAGGGGATGCGCGTGGACAATCCCGCCCACTTCCGGCATTTTCCGGTAGATTCCTCCGTGCAAAATGGTCTCCTTGGTGGGCTTTCTCACGCCCTCAATTACAGTTCCTTCCAAATCCGTGATCAGCAGATTGTCCTCATCCGCGTCCCCCAGAGTGATGCCCGAAGGCTTGATCAGCATATAGCCGCTTCCGGGAATGCGCGCGCTGATGTTCCCCCCGGATGCCGCGGCCAGGCCGCAGGCGAAGGCGCGCCGGGATGCCTTGATGTAAGCGTTTTTAACTTCAAGAAATTCCAGATACATGTGTTCTCCTCTCCTGAAAAACGGGGAGCGGGGCGTAATGGTAGGTTACGCCCCGGGTCGTGTCCCCGCTGATTGCACTGATCGTCAGACAGAAATTCCATTAACGGTATGTGCTCGTATTGTCCTTGGTCACAAGGGTCATGGGAATGTACTGTTCCGGCGCAACCTTATAGCCGTTACAGGCCAGCAGGCAGGCGTAGATGGCGTTGGCGATCTGGCTCTTTTCCTCCTGGGCTCCGGTGATCAGGATATCGCCCGCGTCGATGGCGTCCAGACAGTCGTTGTCCACGTCAAATGTAACCTGAACCATTTCCTTGTCGCGTCCCACGGCCTTACATGCCTCGATGGCGCCCATGGTCATATCCTTGTTGATGGAGCCGACGCCGTCGATCTCGGGATAGCGCTGCAGGAAGTTCTCCATTACGGTCATGCCCTTCTCGCGGTTGAAGTCCGCGGGCTGAGAGTCCAGAAGCTCGATTCCGGGATAATTCTTAAACGCGTCCAGATATCCGTCCACGCGCTCCGTGGAGGTGGAGTTGCCCGCGGTCCCCTCGATGAGAACAACTTTTCCAGTTCCTTCCAGAGCTTCGCACAGGGCGGTTCCCAGCTCGTAACCAACCGTGTAGTTGTCAACGCCGATCCAGGTCAGCACATCCCCGCCGTAAGCCTTGGTGTTGGGAGTGGCGATGGGAATGCCCGCGGCGTTGGCCTTCTCGATGGCAGGCACAATACCTGTGGAGTCTGCCGGTGTGATTAAAATGGCGTCCGCGCCGTCCGTGATCGCCTGCTCCACCAGCTGAATCTGCTCCTCAACGCTGTACGGAGTCTCCGGCCCGATACATTTGATGTTGATGTTGGGAACCAGGGCTGCGGCTGCCTCGGCTCCGTCGATCATACTGAGCATGAATGAAAACTGCATGGACTTTACGATAAATACAAAGTTATAGGTTTTGACCGATGGGTCCGCCGCCTGGGCGGGCTCGTTGCTGGCCTGGGTCTCCGCGGGCGCCTGATTCTCCGCGGCGGTGGCAGTGGCGTTGGAAGCGCCTACTGTACAGCCGGTTAAGGTGGACGCAAGGATGGTGAAACTTAATAGACATGCTAAGATCTTTTTCATAAAATAATCCTCCTTCTTATTATATAGTAGCTTTGTTACCCCATGAGAAACTGGTTTGTATTGGTTAGGTTATGTTTAGATTGCTGGAATTCGGTAGACGTCCTAAGGAATCCACTGAGCTTTGCCTGGTACCCCTGACATTCCAACTGCTGGAATTCGCTGGCCGTCCTAAGGAATCCACCGGGCTTTGCCTGGTACCCCTGACATTCCAACTGCTGGAATTCGCTGGCCGTCCTAAGGAATCCACCAGGCTTTGCCCGGTACCCCTGACATTCCTAACCGCTGGAATTCGCTAGCCGTCCTAAGGAATCCACCAGGCTTTGCCTGGTACCCCTTAGGACAAGGGCCGTCCTAAGGAATCCACCAGGCTTTGCCTGGTACCCCTTAGGACAAGGGCCGTCCTAAGGAATCCACCGGGCTTTGCCTGGTACCCCTTAGGACAAGGTTTTAAACTCCCTCACCGTCTTCACAATCGCCTCTTCTGTCGGAATCCGCTCCATACTGGATGCCCCCACAAATCCATCGATCTCCGGCAGATACGTTCTGAACGCTGCAAAATCCTTCGGTGTCGCCAGCGGGCCCCCGTGCGCCAGCCAGATAATGTCGTCCCGCACCGCCTTGCCCGCTTCCATGATTCTTCCGGTCAGCTGGGCGGACTCCTCGATGGTCAGGCTCTTGGTGGTTCCGATCATTCCCCCGACGGTCAGACCCACATGGGAAATGATACAGTCAGCCCCGGCCTCCGCCATGGCTTTGGATTCCTTCTCATTGAACACATATACAATCGTAAAAATATCCTTCTCGCGCGCGATCCGCACCATATCCACTTCCTTCTGGAAGCCCAGGTTGGTCAGCTCCAGCTGCTCCCGGAACTGGCCGTCCACCATGCCCATGGTGGGGAAGTTGTTGATACCGCTGAAATTCTCCGTCATCACCCGGTTTAAATGGGTTCCGATCTCCCGCGTCACATCCTGCCCAAAGCAGGAGCAGATCACCGGAATATCCTTCACCACCGGAAGCACATCGTGAGCGCCCATGTCAAAGGCCACCTCGTTGGCATTTCCGAAGGCCAGCCAGCCGCTTAGGGAGCCGTGCCCGCTCATCCGGTACCTGCCGGAGTTGAACACCATCAGCATGTCCGCCCCGCCGGCCTCAATGGCTTTACCGGTCAGGCCGCTTCCGGCTCCGGCCACCACAATCATCTCGCCCCGCTCGCGGATCGCGTGAAGATACGCCAGCAGTTCCTCTCTCGAATACTTTTTCGCCATACTCTCTTACCACCTTTATATTATTTTTTATAAAACTCCTTCATCATCCCGTCCAGCAGCTCCGCCGCAGACTCCCCGAATCCCGGGTCATACAGATGCCGCTGGTCCTCGATCACCTCGACTCCCGTCCCCGCAAGTCCCTGCTTCAGCGTGTCAAACAGCATCTCATTGGCCTCCGGCAGGTAGAAAATCTCCCCCGGCCGGTCGATGGAGGACAGTCCGCCCCTGGGAATCAGCACCTTTGCCAGACTTCCTGCCCCCTTCAGCTTCTCCACCATAAACTCGCCGATTCTGCGGTTCTCCTCCACATTGGTGCGCATGGTGGTCATGGTAGGATTGTGATAATTCAGGGTCCGCCCATTCTTAAACTTATCCGGCAGCTCGTCCATGGGCGGCAGCACAATGGTGTCCGCCGCTCCCGGCACCAGAACCATGGGAATTTTACACTCCACCGCCGCTTCCAGCCGTTTCGGCCCGGCGTTGTGCAGTCCGCCCACCAGATAAGCCCCGATCTCGGCCAGCGTCATATCCAGCACGCCGTGGATCACCCCGTCGTGGATCAGATTCTCCATAGCCCGGCCCCCGGCCCCCGACGCGTGGAACACCAGGGTCTCATAACCCTTGGCCTCCAGCGCCTCCCTGGCCCTGGTCACTCCCTTGGTGGTGGTCCCGTACATGGTCTGACCCACCCGGAGAACCGAACGGTCCAAAAGCCGCCTGGCATGGGCTCCGAAATCTGAGGAATACCACTGGGCCGCCTTGGCCGCCAGCGCCGCAAACCGGTCGAAAATCATCATGGTAACGCAGTTGAGCCCGGCCACGTCCGCAATGGACGGCATAATTGCGATATCGCTGTCCTCCAGATACCACCGGGTATTACCCGACGCCAGGGTGCTCAGCATGAGCTTCGGCAGCCCCAGCGGCAGCGTCCGCATGGTCTGGGTCACGATCTGGGTCCCCCCCGCCCCTCCGATGCCGATCACCGCGTCGATCCGTCCGGCTCTAAACTCCCGGTCCACATACTGCTCCACCAGGTTGGACGCCGCGGCCACCGCCTGTCCCCTGGGCATCCGGTGAATGGACTCCACCGTAAACTCCGTGCCTTCGCACAGCTTTGAGAGCGGCACGTCGGGCCGGGCGGTGGGTTCCCCTCCCACCCCCACGTCGATGGTCGTGCACAGCGCGCCGTTGGCGATCACCCGCTTTTTGATATAGTCCGACTCCAGACCCTTTGTGTCATAGGTTGCGATAAACACTACATTTGCCCCCACAATCCCCTCTCCTTTCTTCTCCCCTTCTCAGGATTCAGACTCCCGTTTCCTGCGCTTCTGCTCCGTCAGCTCCTCGCTCAGGTCATTTTCCAGCTGCATCTTGCGGTTGATCAGTCCCTGGTTCATAAATACCGCCATGATGATCAAAAAACCGTTCACCAGCGTCTGCAGTTCGCTGGGCATCTGCAGGCTGTTCATCCCGGCCTGGATGGTGTACACCACCACAGCGCCTCCGGCCACACCCCATATATTTCCATAACCTCCGCTCATGGCGAAGCCCCCGATCAGCGACACCGTGATCGCCTCAAAATGGGTTTTGGTGGCAAGTCCCGGCTCGCAGGCATTCAGGCGGGCCACATACATCATGCCCGCAAACGCCGCCAGCATCGAGCTGATGATGTACACAATGATCAGCAGCCGGTCCGTCTGAATACCGGAAAATTTGGCCGCCACCGGGTTCGCCCCGGTAAAATACACCTTTCTTCCAAAATTTGTAAATCGTAATAGCCAAAAAAATAATAGCAGGGCCAAAAATGCGATCAGCATGGGCACCGTGACTGTAAATCCCCCGATTTTAAACAGTCTCCCCATTGCGATCTGGCGGAACGATTCATTGAGCGGGTAAAGCACCCGGTTCCGCAAATACACCCACGCCAGCCCCCGGCACGTGTACATCATGGCAAACGTGGCGATAAAGGGCGGAATATTCAGTTTTGTGATCATTACCCCGTTTAACAGCCCTGTGGCCGCGCCGGTCAGCAGAACCAACACGATGGGCACGCCGATGAATATATTGCTCTCCTTCAGCAGCATCCCCCCGCAGAGTACGGATGAGAACGCCATCACCGCCCCCATGGACAGGTTGATCCCCCCGGTCAGTATTACGATGGCCTGTCCGATTCCCACAATCACCAGAAAGCTGGCCTGATTCACAATCACGGAAAGATTCTCGCTGGCCAGAAAATTGATCCCGTTCATCCCGTTGACCACCGCGAAAAATATCAGCACGGCCAGCATAATAATGATGGTCGACATGCCGCACAGCTTCGCCAACACCTGTTTCATTAACCGATCATTCATGCCGCAGCCTTCTCTCCTTTCTTGCCCGTGAGCCTTTTCTTGACGCTCAGTCTGGTCACCACCTCATTCAGGATCATTCCGAACACCAGAATGCAGCCGATCACCACCATCACCACCGAAGTGTCGATCCCCCAAAGACTCATGGCATTGCGTACCGTAAACAGTGTCAGCGCCCCGAACAGCGCCCCCGGTATAGACCCCTTCCCCCCCTTCATGGAGTTGCCGCCCAGCACCGCCGCCACCACAGCCTGGAACTCCAGCCCGTCGCCCACTGTTGGCTGCAGGCTGTTGGTGCGGATCATCACCACCATCCCGGCCACCGCGGCCAGAAATCCCGACAGCATGTAAACTCCCACCTTCCAGCGCACCGTGTTGATGCCGGACAGCCGCGCCGTCTCCTCGTTGGCGCCCAGGGCGTAGATATTGCTCCCCAGAGTCGTCTTCTTAAACACCAAAAGCACGCAGGCAATCACCAGAAGCGTGATCAGAAGAAGCACGGAAATGGACAGGATCTGCGAAGGCTTGGGCCCGAAGATCACGGTCAGCACATTGCTTCCCAGCAGGTCCACCAGCCGGTTGTTAGGCGCGGATTCCCAGGAAATGGTCCGCTTGTTGCTCAGCGTGTTGGCCACGCTCTGGGCGATGCCCGAAGCCCCGAAGGTGGCGATAAAGGGCGGAACCTTCATTTTCGTCACCACAAATCCGTTTAGGGAACCGAACAGCGTTCCGCAAATGAGACCGGCCAGAATGGAGACCTGAGCGTTCACCCCTTTGCTCAGGCACAGCGCCATCACGACGCCGCTCATGGAGACAATACCTCCCAGAGACAGGTCGATACAGCCCATCATCAAACACATGGACATGGCCATGCTGAGAATCATGAGAATACACGCCTGGGTCAAAAGAGTGGTGATATTACCCGGCGTAAAGAAATTTGGAACCAGAATCGATGCCATAAAGATAGACAGAACCAGCACATACGTGGAATTCGGCAGATTTGAAATCTTGAAACTAAGTTTTGCTTTCCCCTTCATAATCCCCCTCCTCGCCTAAACATTGGAGAACGCAAGGTTCAAAACCATGCTCTGCTCCACCTCGCTGCCATCGATCTCCCCGACTACGCTGCCCCCCGACATCACGTAGATCCGATCGCTCATCCCCAGTATCTCCTGCAAATCCGAAGATACCATGAGAATGGCAGCTCCCTGCAAAACCAGCTCGTCCATCAGCTCGTAGATGCTGCTTTTGGCCCCCACGTCGATTCCCCTGGTCGGCTCGTCAAATATGAACACCCGGGATTTGGACATGAGCCACTTGGCAATGACCACCTTCTGCTGGGTGCCTCCGCTGAGAAAGCGCGCCAGCTTTTCCATGGTGGACGCCGCGATGGACAGGCGGTCCATGTACTCCTGAACCTTGGTCTTTTCCTGCGCCCGCTTCACAATTCCCCCCGGATTGAGCAGCTTCAAAGACGAAATCACGCTGTTTTCCCGGATGCTAAGCGGCAGCGCCAGCCCCTCTACCTTCCGGTCCTCAGGCAGCAGGCACATCCCCATGCGCCCCGCCTTTTCCGGGCTGTTTTTGGGAACCTTTTTTCCATCCACAAACACCTCCCCGGTGCGGTAGGAATCGATTCCAAACACGGCCCGCATGGTCTCCGTCCGGCCGGCCCCCACCAGCCCGGACACGCCCACAATCTCGCCCGCGTGCACCGTCATGGACACATCCTCGAACCGTTCTCCCGACAGGCCCCTGATCTCCAACAGCGCCTCCCCCGCCTCCTTGCGGGTGTGGGGGTACAGATTTTCAATCTTGCGACCCGCGATCCCTTCAATGACCCGGGTCATATCCATGTTTTTGATGTCCTCGGTCAGAATATGCTTTCCGTCCCGCATCACCGTGACCCTGGAGCCGATCTCAAAAAGCTCCTCCAGCCGGTGGGAGATATAGAACATTCCCACGCCCCGCTGCTTTAAAAGCTCGATGATCCGAAACAGCTCGCGGATCTCCGAATCCGTCAGGGAGCTGGTGGGCTCGTCAAACACGATGATCTTCGCATTCTTGGACAGCGCCTTGGCGATCTCCACCATCTGCTGGGTCCCCACCCCCAGATTCTTCACCAGCGTCCGGGAATCTACCTGAATCCCCATGTCCCGCAGCAGCTCGTCCGCCTTGGCCTCCTGGGCCCGCTTGTCCACAAAAAACCCCTTTTTCAGCTCATGTCCCAGAAAGACGTTGCTGGCAATGGACAGCTCCGGCACCAGATTCAGCTCCTGGTAAATCATGCGGATTCCCAGTTCCTCGGAAATACGGGGAGAATTCCGTGTAATGGGCTTCCCCTCCAAAAGAATCTCCCCCGCGTCCGCCGTGTAGGCGCCGGACAACACTTTCATCAGTGTGGACTTGCCCGCGCCGTTTTCCCCCACGATGACGTGAACCTCCCCCGGATATAAATCAAAGCTCACGTCATCCAATGCCTTAACCCCTGGAAAATATTTGCCGATTCCCCTGAATTCAAGCAATTTCTCCATTTTCCCCCTCCTTTTACTTCTTACTGCTCTGTCTTCTCCTTTAACTTTCTCTTTCGCTCGTTGTCGATTCTCACCTTCCGAAGCACGTCCTCCATGTGCTCGGTCATATACCGCTTGGCGTCGTCCCCCTTCTTGTTGGCAATGGAACAGTAAATATTGTAATGGAACACATGGCTCTTCTCCATGCCGTGGGTGCGCAGCAGACCCATGAGCCAAACCGTGTACATGGACTCCAGCATCTCCGCCGCCTTGATAAACAGCTGGTTCTTGGACGCCTCCGCCACCGCCCGGTGGAATTCCATATCATATTTTGCAAACATATCCGGGTCGCCCATGTGGGCCTCCGCCTTCTCGCAGGCCACCCGCATCCGCTCTAAGTCCTCCGCCGTGGCCCGTTCAGCCGCCATCGCCGCCGCTTCGCTCTCCACTCCGATCCTGAATTCCGTGATGCTCTCCAAGTCCCGGGAGTGCAGCAGCATGGTGGGGAGCATGGAGTTTAAGTAAATTCCGATATTCAAATTCCGAACGCTGTATCCGAATCCCTGGCGGCTCTCAATGAGGCCCAGGGCGTTTAACTTGCTGAGTGCAACCCTTACCGTGTTCCGACTCACCCCCAGGGTTTCGCAGAGCTGGCTTTCCGACGGAAGCTTGCTCCCCTCCACCCACTCGCCGCTGGCAATCATCTGAAGCAGCTGGTTGTAAGCCTCGTCCACAAGGTTGTTCTTCTCAATGATATTCATGTTTAGGAGTCCTCCGATTTTCCGTTCTTGTTGGTTGTAACTTGTCCCATAAGTTACAACTTAAATATAAAACACCACCGTCATATTGTCAATATCTTTTTTATTATTTTATAATCTTTTGTGCACCTTGCCCTCCTCCCCCAATTTTTCAATGAATCATAAAAATAAGCCGGTAATTTCTGAATTCATCTTCAGAACTCCCGGCATATTCTTAACACATTTATTCTCCCGCCCCATCTCCCTGGGGCCGGGTGGCGTTCACGAACTTCGTGTACTCCGGCTTCCAGATCAGCGTCACCGTGCCGATGGGGCCGTTACGCTGTTTGGCGATGATTACCTCCGCCTCGTTGGGGTGTTCGGTGTCTTTATTGTAATAGTCGTCGCGGTAAAGGAACATAACCACGTCGGCGTCCTGCTCGATGGCTCCCGACTCACGCAGGTCCGAAAGCATGGGGCGGTGGTCCGTACGGGTCTCGCAGGCGCGGGACAACTGGGACAGCGCCACCACCGGCGCGTGCATCTCGCGGGCCAGGGCTTTTAGGGAACGGGAAATCTCGGAGATTTCCTGCTGGCGGTTGTCGTTGCCGCCCTTTCCGCTGCCGCTCATCAGCTGTAAATAGTCGATGATCACGATGCTCAGGCCGTGTTCCAGCTTCATCTTCCGGCACTTGGAGCGCAGCTCGGAAATGGAAATACCCGGCGTGTCGTCGATCACCAGCTTGGCGTTGCCGATGATTCCCACGCCCTCCACCACCGCGTCCCAATCCGAATCCGTCAGGGAGCCGGTCCGAAGCTTCTGAGCGTCCACGTTGGACTCCATGGAGAGCATACGGTTGACCAGCTGCTCCTTGGACATCTCCAGACTGAACACCATACAGGGCAGCTTCTTGCGCACCGCCACATGGTCCACCACGTTCAAAACAAAGGCCGTCTTTCCCATGGAAGGGCGGGCGGCTATCAGTACCAGGTCCGAGGGCTGGAAGCCGGACAGCTTGTAATCCAGGTCGATAAACCCGGTTGGAACGCCGGTAACCGTGCCCTGGGTCTTGTACGCCTCCTCGATCTTCTCCAGCACGTTGATGGCCACCTGCTTGATGGGCACAAAATCCTGGGTACTGCGGCTCTGCAGCAGGTTGAAGATCTGCTTCTCCGTGTCGGCCAGAATATCCTCCAACGGGTCCTTACCCGCGTAGCAGGTGTTGGCGATCTCCTCCGTGGTGCGGATCAGCTTGCGCAGCACCGCTTTCTCATGGACGATCTGGGCATAGCTTCTCACATTGGCCGAGGTGGGCACCATAGTCACAATGTCCCGGACAAAGTCCAGGCTGCTGACCTCGGGAGGCACGTCCTTCTCCTTCAGGCGGTCCTGAAGTGTGACCAGGTCCACCGGTTTTCCCTCGTTAAACAGCTCCACCATGGCGTCGAACATCACGCCGTACTGGTGCTGGTAAAAATCACTTCCCACGATGATTTCCGAGGCGGCGATCACCGCCTCCCGGTCCATCAGCATGGAGCCGATAACCGACTGCTCCGCTTCAATGCTGTGCGGCAGCACCCGTTTCATCAGCGTTTCATCCATGTCTCCATCTCTCCTGTCTGTCAGGCCTCCACAACCTTAACGGTCAGCTTGGCGGTCACGTCCTTGTGAAGCTTAACCGGAACCTCGAAGGTCCCCAGCGTCTTGATCGGATCGGTCAGAACCATCTTTTTCTTGTCGATGTCCAGCTTCAGCTGGTCGCTGACGGCCTTGCCGATCTCCTTGGTGGAAACGGAACCGAAGGTCCGTCCGCCCTCGCCCGCCTTGATGGAAACGGTCACGGGGCTCGCCTCCACCTTCTTAGCCAGCTCCCTGGCCGCCGCAAGCTGCTCAGCAGCCAGTCTGGCGTCGTTGGCCTTCTGCAGCTTTAAGTCGTTTAAATTCTTGGTTGTGGCTTCCACGCCCAGCTTCTTGGGCAGGATGAAATTGCGGGCGTAACCGTCGTTAACCTTGACGATCTGTCCCTTTTTACCCAGTGCCTTAACGTCCTCTAACAATACGATATCCATAATTCTCAACTTCCTTTCAATCAATTTTTATGATACTTCGCCTGCCTCCAGCATCTGCCGGATCACTGCTTTCAGGCGTTCTTTGCCTTCTTCCACGGTGATGTCCGGGATCTGCGCCCCGGCGATGGTGCGGTGTCCGCCGCCGCCCAGCTTCTCCATCATCACCTGCACGTTGACCTCGTCGATGGACCTGGCGCTGTAATAGATCACGCCATTGTAGGGCGTGAGCACCACGGAAGCCTTGATCCCCCGGATCTCCAGAAGCTCGTTGGCCGCCTGGGCGCCGATAATGGTCGGGCTGTCCAGTCCGTCGGAGGGACACACGCTGATGGCGAAGGAGTCCATATAGACCTCCGCCAGCCGGACCGCCTCGGCCTTGGCCTGGTAGTCCACCATATTTTCCCGGAACAGCTTGCGCACGCGGGTGATGTCCGCGCCGCTTCTGCGCAGGTAGGCGGCCGCCTCAAAGGTGCGCACGCCCGTCTGGTTTGTAAAATTCTGGGTATCAATCACGATTCCGGCGTACATGGCGTCCGCCTCTGCCGGCCGTACCTTGATCCCATCCATGATGTACTGCAATACCTCCGCCACCATCTCACAGGCGGATGACGCGTAGGGCTCCACATAGGAGAGCACCGCGTTGTCGATGATCTCGCTGCTGGTCCGGTGATGGTCCAGCACCACGATGGTCTTGATCAGCTTTAAAAGCGACGGCTCGTCGGTGATGCTGGGACGGTTCACATCCACCACCACCAGCATGGTGCCGCCGTCCACCAGCTCCGCGGCCTTGGGGCCGGTGAGGAACATATCCTCCGGGTATTCACCCCCGCCCGTAAATCGCTCCATCATGGGGCGCACGGAGGAGGTCACCTCGTTGACCACGATATTGGCCTTCTTGTTCATGGCCATGGCGATGCGGTAAATGCCCACCGCCGCGCCGAAGGAGTCGATATCCAAAAGCCGGTGTCCCATAATCAGCAGCCGGTCCTTATTTTCCATCAGTTCCCGAAGGGCGTGGGCCTTTACGCGGGCCTTTACGCGGGTGGTTTTCTCCATCTGCTGGGCCTTGCCGCCGTAATACTGGATCTTATCCGCATCCTTCACCACCGCCTGGTCGCCTCCGCGGCCCAGGGCCATATCGATGGAGGTTCTGGCATACTCGTAGTTCTGGCTGTAGGTGTCGCCGTTCATACCGATCCCGATGCTCAGGGTCACCGCCATGTCGTTGCCGATGTTGACGGTCTTAACGTCCTCCAGAATGGAGAACCGGTCCTCCTGAATCTTAGGAATGTACTGCTGCTTAATGGCGAAGAAATATTTGTCCTTCTCCATCTTTTTCACGATGCCGTTCATACCGGCGATATATTTGTTGATCTTGCGGTCGATCAGGGCGGTCAGCAGGGAGCGCCGCACTTCCTCCACGCTCTCCAGCGCCTCGTCGTAGTTGTCCAGGTAAATGAGCCCGGCCACCAGCTTCTGGTCGTTGATCTGCTGCATGTACTTGAGAGTCTGGGTCTCGTCCAGCAGGTACACCGCGGTCACTTCCGAATCAAAGACAGCCGGAAGCGCGTCCTCGCCCTCCTCGGTCCTGGTGACGCTGACCTGGTGCAGGTCGATGCGGTAGTTTCGGTCCCCGTAGGAGCTGTGCAGGGTCACCACGTCGCCTCCGGTGGCCAGCTGTTCCCGCTTGATCTCGGGAAACAGGGTCAGAAGGTTCTTGGGCGCGGATTTCTCGCCCCCCATGATGCGCACAAATTCCCGGTTCATCCACAGCAGACGGCCGTTTTCATCCGCCACCGCGTAGGCCACCAGCATCTCGTTCATCACCTGCAGCTGCATCTGGTTGTAGGAGGCTGCAAACTCCACCATGGCCGCGGCGATGCCGCGCTTGCGGGAAAAATAGATCCACAGCGCAATTCCAACATAGACTACCGTGAACGAGGACACAATGATGCCCGCCTTGACCGAAACCAGCCCAACGAACAGGCCCATTATAATGAAAAGCGCCGACAGATACAGCGGCCACTGTAAGTACAGACGGAATTTCCCCCGTACCTTTACTTTCTCTTTCATAGTCTTCCTCCAATAAATAAACGATCGGAATACGCCTATCTTAAACAGTATACCACAGAACGGGCTTTTCGTCTATTTAAAATGCGAAACGGCGCCTAAGCCCGCCTCCCCCAACAAATGATCCCTTGTGAAACCTCAGCCCCCTATGCTATAATAGGAACACTTAGCCTATTTTGTTCAGGCTTAGGGGGGCAATGGGCAGGCGCGGTATACTGCCGGCCGGATACGGCCGGTTTCGACGGAGTGAAATTATGTTTGGATACGTTACGATTTGCGAACCGGAGCTGAAGGTTAAAGAGCTCCGCAAATACAAGGCTTACTACTGCGGCCTGTGCAGAACGCTGCAGGAGGAATACGGTGCCGCCGGTCAGATGACCCTGACCTACGATATGACCTTTCTCATCGTTCTTTTGACCTCCCTCTACGAGTGCGGCGGACGGACCGAATCCCACCCCTGCAAGGTTCATCCCCTGAAAAAGCGGCCGATGCTGCGCAATGAGATCACCCAGTACGCCGCGGACATGAACCTGCTGCTGGCCTACTTCCACCTGAGGGACGACTGGGCGGACGAGCGCAGCGCCCAGGCACTCCTGGGAATGGCCGCGCTCAAACGAAACGCCGCCCGTGCCGCCCGCAAATATCCCCGTCAGAGCCGCATAATCGCCCGGGAGCTTCGCAAGCTGTCCCGCCTGGAACAGGAGGACAGCCGCGATCTGGACCTGGTCAGCGGCTGCTTCGGCCGGGTGACTGCGGAGCTGTTCGCCTGCCGCAGGGACCGGTGGCAGAACGCGCTGCGGCGCATGGGCTTTTATCTTGGAAAATTTATCTATTTAATGGACGCCTATGAGGATTTGGAGGATGACCGGAAGGCCGGGCGGTACAATCCGCTGGTGGACTTAAGCCGCCGCCCGGACTTTGAGGAGCACATCCGCACCATTCTGTGTATGATGATCGCGGACTGCTGCCGGGAATTCGAACAACTTCCCTGCCTGGAGGACGCGGGTATTCTGCGCAACATTCTCTACGGCGGCGTTTGGAACCGATATCAAAAAATACAGCTAAAGAAAACGGAACAGAAAGAGGATTACGGAAATGATGACAAAGAATCCCTATGAGGTTCTGGGCGTACCCCAGAGCGCATCGGACGACGAGGTAAAGAAGGCTTACCGGGATTTGAGCAGGAAATACCATCCCGACGCCAATGTGAACAATCCGCTGGCGGACCTGGCGGAGGAAAAATTCAAGGAGGTCCAGGAAGCCTACGACATGATCATGAAGCAGCGCGCCCAGGGCGGCGGCTCCTACTCCTACGGGGGCGGCAGCTCCGCGGGCGGCGGGAACTCCCAGGACGTGGAGATGCAGGCTGTGATCAACTTTATCAACAGCCGGCATTACCAGGAAGCCATCAATCTGCTGAATCGGATGCCCAACCGGACCTCCATGTGGTACTATGCCAGCGCCGTGGCAAACGCCTCCATCGGGAACAATATCGTAGCCATGGAGCACGCCCAGCAGGCGGTTAACATGGAACCGGGCAACATGCAGTACGCCCAGCTCTTAAACCAGCTCACCTGGACCAGCCGCAGATACCAGGGCAATCCCTACGGCGGCGGCTATGGAATGGGCTCCTCCTGCGGAACCGGTAATATGTGCTGCGACCTTTGGCTGGCGGACACGCTCTGTGAGTGTATGGGAGGGGATCTCTGTTCATGCATGTGACGGCAAGAAGAGTCGCGCTCTGCGGCCTGCTTCTGGCATTTTCCGTAATCTGTATGGTGTTGGGCAGCGTTTTTGAGACCAATACGCTGTTTCTGTTGGCCGCGGCCTCCTATTTTGTGGGAATCGTGATCCGCGAGTTCGGGCTGCGGACCGGCGCTGCCTTTTATCTGGCCAGCGTGCTGCTGGGATTTCTGACCGCTCCCAACAAATTTTATGTGATATCATTTTCCGCCATGGGGCTGTATATCCTGGGGACTGAGGCCCTCTACCGCCTGATGGCCGGCTGGCCGTCCGGGCTGCAAAAGCCCTGGATATTTACGGCGCTCCGGTACGCGCTCTTCAACCTGATGTTCCTGCCGGTAACAGCGGGCTTCTGGCATCTATTGTTCGCCGCTTCCCCGTCCCCGCTCCTGTGGGCGGTGGTGATTCTGGCGGGTCAGGCGGGCCTGTGGCTCTACGACCGGGCCTATCTGTACGCGCAGCGGCATATCTGGGGACGTTTCCGGAAGTATTTTATGTGAGCGCGGAGAGGCCGTTTTGAACATAAGCAGAATGGGGGTCTTTCTTCATGAAGATTTCGCAGACAAGGGATATCCGGTCCGCCAACCGGCTGACCATTATCAAACATATACTGAACAAGAAACACATCTCCCGGGCCAGAATTTCTGAGGAGACGGGGCTGAACAAAGCCACGGTCTCCACCATTGTCAAGGAGTGGATGAGCCTGAAGCTGGTGGAGGAGACCACCACCGGGGACTCCAGCGGCGGCCGCAAGCCCATTATTCTGACGCTGGCGGCCAGGGCGGGCTACTGTATCGCCGTGGACATGGGCGTCCAGTCCGTGAAGCTGATCCTGACGGACTTAAATAACGAAATCCTGCTGCGCCGCTCCTTCTCCATCACGGAGCCGGCCTTTGCCTGCGTCTACCGCCAGCTCTACCAGGAGATCGACCGGATGATCAAGGAGATTCCGCCCTGTCCCTACGGGCTCATCGGCATCAGCCTGGCCGTCCGCGGCATCATCGACTTAGACGGGGTGATCCGCTTCATCCCCAAGCTGGGCTGGCACAACATTGACATCAAATCCCTGCTGGACCAGCGCTACCACGTGCCGGTCTACATCGATAACGACGGAAATCTGGCCGCATCCATGGAATCCCGCCTTTACCCCCAATACCGGGAAATGACCGTGCTCAGCATCACGGACGTCATCTCCTGCGGCATCATCACCGGCGGCGAGCTGGTGCGGGGGTATCTGGGCTTTGCCAACGCGGTGGGCCATCACACGGTAAACATCCGGGAAACCCACCAGTGTTCCTGCGGAAAATACGGTTGCTGGGAGCAGTACTGCTCGGACCAGGCCCTTTTGGAGGAGATCAACCGCAAACGCCAGGTCCCGTTAACGGACATCGGCCAGTTTATCGATCTGGTCCAGGAACAGGACCCGGATGCCCTGGAGGTGCTGGACCGTTTCATCCACAACCTGGCCGTGGGCCTGTCCAACATCATCTTCTTCATGAACAGTGAGATCATCATTTTAAACTCCCACCTGATCCACTCCCTGCCCTACCTGATGCCGGAGATCATGAAGGACATCGTGCTGCCCATCACCCACTCCCAGGAGATCCTGCTCTCCACCCTGGGCAGCGACGCTCCCATTTTAGGCGCTTCCATGCAGGCCATTGAAGCGTTCTTTGAGATCCTTTCCATGCACGGATAGGGCTGGAAGAAAATTGTAATTATAATGTAATTGAAACGAAATTGAACACAGGCGCCCGGTTTTCTATAATAATACTATAACGTAATGTTGGGAGGGAACGACATGAAAGGTATTATTAAAACCATACTGGGCTGCCTGTTTTTGTCTCTGGGATTTTCCGGCCTGACGGGAATCATGGCCTTTGCCGCGGCTGAACGGATCGACAATGCCCGGATCACATTTTCATATGATCAGGCGCCCAAAGCCGGGGAGGCCCCGGGGACCGTCGCAGCGGCCACCACAAGCAAGGAATTCACCGTGGAGAGCGCGGAGTACGCCAATGATACAGACCGTTGGACCCTGGGCGACCGCCCCGAGGTGACGGTGATCTTAAACGCGGCGGACGGATACCGCTTCTATTATACTTCCTCCAGCCATTTCAAGCTCAGCGGCTGCGGTGCGGAGTTCCGAAAGGCCAAGGTTTTGGACGGCGGAAACAGCCTCCGGCTGGAAGTTTACTTAAAGCGGGTGGAGGGCAGGCCCGACCAGGCCCAGTCCCTGGAGTGGGACGGCTCCTACGCCATGTGGGATGAGATCGACGGCGTCAAACACTACGAAGTCCGCCTTTACCGCAACAAAACTCTGGTGACCACCGTCACCACGGCCAATACCGTCTATGATTTCCGCAGCGACATCACCCGTGGCGGCGATTACACCTTCCGCGTCCGCGGTATCGCGCGTTATGACGGCAAGGCCGGCTCCTGGTCCGACTACTCCGACGAGAGCACGTTTTCAAATTATGAAGCGGAAAATTACGGCAAGGGCAGCTGGATTCAAAATCAGCGGGGCTGGTGGTACCGCTACCACAATGGAGACTACCCGGTGAGTTGCTGGAAAAATATTGACGGCGCATGGTACTACTTCAACAACAGCGGCTACATGCTCACCGGATGGCAGAAAATCGGCGGGAAATGGTATTATCTGGAAACAAACGGCGTGATGCTTACCGGATGGCGTTTCATCAACGGAAATTGGTATTATCTGGAGCCCAGCGGGGCCATGGCCACCGGGTGGAAAAATATCGGCGGCTCATGGTATTACCTGGGACCCAGCGGCGCCATGCTCACCGGATGGCAGTACATCGGCAGCCGGTGGTATTTCCTGGATTCCAGCGGCGCCATGCTCACCGGATGGCAATCCATCAATGGAAACTGGTACTATCTGGACGGCAGCGGGGCCATGCTGACGGGCTGGCAGCAGATAAATGGCCGCTGGTACTACTTTGACGGCAGCGGGGCCATGTTGACCGGCTGGCACTATATCAACGGCAGATGGTACTGCTTTGACAGCAACGGCGCCATGTACGCCAACCAGCACACCCCGGACGGATACTTTGTGGACGGCAGCGGCGTGTGGCGGCAGTAAGCGGCAGCGCGGCCGGTCAAAACTGGATTTTCATATGATTCAGCTGATCTCTAAGCTCCCCCGCGTTGCGGATCGCAGCGTCCAGGGAGGTGATCAGCCGGTCGCACACGGAAATCACGCCCTCGTCCTCCCCTGGCGTGTCTAAAACCTGACGGATATCCGCAGCCGGGTCCCAGGTAAGGGCACTCAGCATGCGGAGAATGGCCGCCAGGGAGTAATTGGCGCAGCGCAAGGCGCGGATGATTCTGAGCCGCCGGATATCCCCGGCGGAGTAGACCCGGTAGCCGTTCTGCCTGCGCTTTACCGTGAGAAGGCCGTTTAACTCCCAGTTTCTCAGGGTATCGGCCGTGACCTGAAGGCAGGCCGCGGCCTCCTTCCGCGTCATCATGGTCCCGCCGTCCTCCGGGACAGCGCCGGACAGAATCTCCCCGGCGATCCGCAGCGCCTCCTCGGCATTTTCCCGCTCGCTTTTTAACGTTTCTTCATAACGGCCGGTGAGAAGCAGCGCCCGGTCAAACTCCCCGGCGGCCGACGCCTTGACGATCTCAACGGCGTTTGCCCGCAGCCCGTTTTGCAGCACCTCCACCCGGAGCGCGGTGCGGGCCAGGCAAAACTGGGCGATGTGAAGGTCCGTAAACACGCGATAGCCGTTGGCGCGGCGTTCGGGCCTGGAAATCAGCCCCAGCTCCTCGTAAAGCCTGACCGTATTGGGATGGATTCCGATTATCTGCGCCACCTGGGCCGTCCGGTACGTTTTCATCTGTCCGACACCTCCTGTTTTTCCTATCATACCACAGGATACAAGGTTGGTGTTATAGTGGAGGGTTTCCAGGAAATAATAATCGACGCCAGCAGTCCATTGCATTCAATAAGGCAGCGGCCTCAAAAGGGCCGCTGCCTCGCTTATTTTATGGATATCCGCCCGGAGCTAGAAATTTTTTCCATTCCAGCCCCAATCGGGTAACGCCTCATATTTGATGTAAAGGTCTCTGGGCGCCACGCCCAGATGATCTCCCAGAATCCGGGTGATCTCCCCGGTCATTTTCTCCGCGCCCTGCCGGTCCACGGTATCTCCCAGGATTTTCACCTCGGCGATGGCGATGGGACGGCCTGTCTCGCCGCCGAAATACATCTGGCAGTGATCCTCGATGGCCACCATCAGCCACTCCTCGGTCTTTCCCGGAAGGAAGGCGATGGCCTGCCCCAGCCCCGCCTTGATGCGCTCCGCCGTCTCTTTTGCGGCTTCCACATTTGTCTTAATCTGTATACACGGCATGTTTTTTACTCCTCTCTCCTCTGCTTCCTAGCCGTAAATCAGCTTGTGACGGAAGTAGAAGAAATGATCGCTGTGGGTGTGGATGCTGAGCATGCGGGTGTGGGGGTGGTCCTTGGAACCGAACTCCCGCCCGAATTTGCCGATGGTCAGCGCCTGGCCGCCCACATAAATGCAGGAATAATTGAAAAATAACTCATCCATCAGCCCCTGGGCTACCAGGAAATGCATGTAGGACGGCGTTTCCACCAGCACCTTGTCCAGGCCGAACTTCTTCATAATATAGAGGGCCACCCTGGAATCCGGCGCTTTGTCTCCGGTGGCGATCACCAGAATCTTGTCCCGGTTCTGCTTCATGGCGGCGATCATCTCCTCCGTCACCTGGGAAACGTCCTCCACCGGCCCCACCAGATAGTAATCTTCCTTCATCTTCTCCTGAATCACCGGGATTCCCGCCCTGGAGGTGCTGATCATCACCGGCACCTCCGGCGTCTTGAACAGCACATGGTCAAAGGGAATGTCCGTGGCGTCCAGGGAGGAAATGATATTCCACGGCACCGGCTGCATCCCGGCCGCGATCCTGGCATTTTCCAGTTCCTGGGAGAACACGTGGGCGGTGTAATCGCTCTCCGCGTTCATGGTTCCCGCTCCGATGATATCCCCGTCGGACACGGCCCGCAGCATGTTGAGAATCCACCAGTCCGCTCCGGCTCCGTCGCCATCATACTGGTTCATCTTGGCGATCAGCGGACCCTGAGGGGCGTCGGTGAAAGCGATGCGCCCGTCGATGGAGGTTACTAAGGAAGTATATGTATAGGGACGGTCCTCGTGGAGGCGGTCAAATTTCAGTTCGCCATAAATCTGCTTCATCTCGTCGCAGGTGATGGTCTCCACCTGGGCCTTCTCCAGCTCCTCGCTGCGGTAAATCTGTCTGATTTTTGTCTTTTCGATGTCAAATGGCATCTTGAATAAAGAGGTCGCCATATTCTCTCCCTCCCGTCAGATCAGGCTGCCGCCGCAGACCTGCATGATCTCGCCGGTGATGAACCCGCTCTCGTCGCTGGACAAAAAGGCGATGGCGTTGGCCATGTCCTCGATCTTGCCCATCTTGTGCAGGGGGTATAAGCTGGCGTAGGACTCCTCCAGAGCCGCCGGATCCTCGGCCTCGGTGAAACGCTGCTCGATCATGGGCGTGCGCACCAGGCCCGGAAGAATGGCGTTGGCGCGGATATGGGGGGCGAACTCCAGGGCGATGCACTTGGTCAGCATGATTACCCCGGCCTTGGACGGGCAGTAGCCGATGCGCTCCGGGATGGGGCGGACGCCCAGGTCGGAGCCCACGGTCACGATGGTGGATCCTTCCTGCTTCTTAAGCTCCACAACCGCAGCCTTGCACATATTGAACACGCCGCCCAGATTGATGGACAACTCGCGCATGAACTTGTCGTAGTCCGTGGTCTCCAGGGAGCCGATAAAGGTCACGCCCGCGCAGCAAACCAGCTTGTTCACGCGGCCGAACGCCTTCACGGCCTCCTCCACCACGCGGCAGGCCTGCGCTGCGTCGGTCAAATCAGCCTGCACGTAGATGGCGTTCTCATCCTGAATGTGCATCTCCGGCTCAACGCCGCAGCCTACCACCTTGGCGCCCTCTGCGAGGAACTTTTTGGCGACGCCCTCGCCGATGCCGGAGCTGGCGCCTGTAATGATCACAACTTTATCTGCAAATTTCATTTCGTTTTCCTCCCAATCAGATTCTCTCAAAGCGGCTGTAGCGGTGCACGCCGAAGTTCTCCTCGTTCTGCACCACGCGGATCAGCTCGTAGGGACGTCCGAACTTCTCGTCGAACTCCTTGATCAGCTGGGCCTGGTACTCCTTCTGGTCGATCTCTCTCCAGGACTCGATGCTCTCCCAGGCAAAAATGAAGTGGATCTCGCCCGGTTTGTTGTCGTTAAGCCACACTTCCTTGTACAGGAACGGAATGTGGTCAAAACCCGGCGCATACGCTTCCTTCAAGGTCCAGATTTCGTGGTCCACTTCCAGATAACGTTCCACATCCTCCGGCGCCACCTTAAACACCAGATGCTCCATCGGATAATGCTCTCCCTTGGTATACGTATAACCCTGCATAATAAAATCCTCCTTTATGTTTGTGTTTTATGGTTCCCGCGGCGTTTATTCCGCGTTGTTCATCTTCTTGGCCAGCGCCACCACCGCCTCGGCGATGTCCGGCCGGGTCTCAAGGGAATCCCGGTCGCTGTTGGGCAGACAGACCTGCCCCAGGCACTGGGCGCTCAGATCGTTCAGCAGATTTTTAAGCACCAGCTCCCCGCCTAAAAACTGATTCTCAAAGGCGGGCGCGCCGCCCACCATCAGGATGGCTCCCTTGCGCAGGGGCTTCTCTGGCATATCGCCTCTCACATGGCCCGCCCAGTACACCTGGAAGCGGTCGATCAGGGCTTTCATGCGCCCTGTGATGGAGTGGAAATACATGGGGGAGGCCAGGAGAATGTTATCCGCCTCCTCAATCTTCTGATAAATATCCTGCATCCCGTCCTTGATGACGCAGGCTTTGGTTTTCCAGCAGTAGCGGCAGTCCATACAGGGCTTCACATCCGTGCGGTACGCGTCGATGATTTCCTTCTCCCCGTCCAGGTTTTCCAGGAACAGGTCCACCATCTTCCGGGTGTGGCCGTTGAGTCTGGCCGCTCCTATGATCACAAGTGTCTTCACTGCGTTTTCCTCTCTTTCTGGTTAAATTTCATGACATGCATAACAAAAAATGCGATTGTCAGCACAACGTATACCTGGACAAATCCCATGTCCGGAGCGTAAGTCTCGGTTCCCAGGATTCCCGGGGAATGGATCATGCCGATTCCCGTCAGACCCAGGGCCGCCAGGTTGGTGATGGAAGCATTTTTCCAGTTGTTATCAATAATGAATACAAACACGCAGCCCACCAGCAGTCCCACAAAGGCGGAGCCGGGATCAAAGGCCATAAATCCGGGCAGCGCGCCCTCCCGCATGTTGTCCACGATAAAGTCCATGACCACCGGCAGGGAGGCCATAATGACGGCGGGGAAATATTTCCGGTCCACCACCTCAAAGGCCTGGGAGTAACTGGAAATTCCAACGAACACCAGGATGGGAAGCACAACCGCCTCCGGGATAAACGCGTTGATGATGGCGGACAGGCCGGTCAGGCCAACCAGGGCGTACAACACCACGATGCCCAGATGGTAGCCGGTGCCGGATTCCATTTTCTTCCAACCCGGGTAGCCCCAGTAGAGGCCCACGGCCAGGGGGTTGCCGAAGCAGGCTCCCACCACGCTTGCCAGGCCGCACAGTACCAGAGGTTTGGTGTTGGTGAAAAAGGTGTCGCCGCACTCCCTGGCCTGCTCCACCGCCTGGATGCCGGTGATTACCTCGTTTAAGGAGAACACGATGATGATGGGCAGGAAGGGGACCATGGACGATACCACCGCTCCGTCAAAGATGCCCAGAGTGGGGTGGGGTATGTAAAAGTTCAGGCTGCTCAAAGATTCCTGCACCGCGCCAAAGCCCATGACGCCGCTGATCCAGGCCACGGCGGAACCCACCACAATGGCGATGAGAGCCGCGGGCAGCTTGGTCTCCACCTTTCCCAGGTAGATCACAAACAGCACGATCAGGGACAGCCAGCCCACCAACGGCATTTTCAGCACTCCGTTCATGGACTGCATGATCAGAAACGCCATGGCCCCGCCGGCCAGAGAGCCGAACAGCGCGCCCGCCGGAACGATCTTTAACACCAGTGGAACCACAAAGGCCCCGATAATGAACACGATGCCGCCCACCAGATGGGCCAGCACGCCGGCCTTAAAGGCCAGATCCGCATTTCCGGTGCTCAGGAACACGGGGAGCATGATGCTGTAGAGCCAGATGAACATTCTGCCCGCCTGAAGTCCCGCCGGGATGGCGGTCAGACCCGGATCGTTACGCTTGGCCGCAATGCCTCTGTAGTAGAGCCAAAGTCCGCCGTTTAAAACGACCACCGTCAAAACCATACCGGGCATCATGGTGCCGAAGATCGTTCCCGAGTCCAGCCCAAAGGTGCCCGCCAAAATGGCGATTGCCACAATTACCTTGGAAAATCCGTCAAAGAACACGCCGATGGACGCGTCTAAGTCCGCTTTCTTAAAAAATGGTATTCTTGCCTTTTCCATACCGTTTATCCTCCTACTAATTGTTTCTGTGATTCGGTTATGATTTGGGGGCGGCGGCGTGGGCCGTCATCCGAATCGGTTCTACGCCGGGCCGCAGCCCCTGGCCGTCTCATCTTAAAATTCCCAACGCCCGTTTCCGCCTCCGGTCAGGCCCTCTGCCCGCTTCCCGGCTCAAAAAAATGCCCCTTCATAAAGAGCAGCGCGGCCACCGTCAGGTAAACCGTGCCGAAGATTATCCCCGGCCCTGTGAGAAGCGCGATTCCCTCGCAGTGGATCATGCCGATGGCCGCGCAGAAGGCCATGACCAGTGCAAAGGCCCCCGCCATCTTGTAGCGCCGGTCCACCACGCAGGCCAGCAGGCCCGCCAGCAGCAGGCTGGTGAGAAATCCGCCGTTTCCCAGGTACATGATCCCCTGAATGGGCACGGAATATGCCGCAAACTGTTCCGCCGTCACCGCCGCCATAGTCAGTCCGGCCGCCTGGACCGAGGAGCTGATGAGCGTCTGCACGTACTGGAACAGGATCGGGATCATGGACAGCAAAATGACGTTATAATACTTTTTGTCCATGGACCGGAAGGTGTTGTCCGTCACGGAAAATCCGATGAAGATCAGGAGCACCATCACCGCCTCTGTTGGAATCAGGGCCATCAGCACCCCGGTCAGACCGGTGGTACAGATGATCAGGCACAAAAATCCGTTGACCAGCGAAAATCCCGCCCTGGCATCCAGTTCCTTCCAGCCCGGGTGGCCGAAGTACACGGTGGTGGGGAAGGGATTCCCGAACAGCGCGCCGGTCATGGTGGAAACGCCGTCCATAATCATGGAGCGCCGCTCCGGGTAGACGTCCCCGGCCATTTTGGCGGATTCCAGTCCCTGCAGCGTGGAGAGAAAATTGTTGATCTGCAGCGGAATGATCACGGGCAGGTACGGCACAATGCCTTTGAATCCGGCTGCGATATCGCCGATTCCCAGGGAGGGCGGGTAAAATCCGATCTCCGAGAAGGAATCCTTAAGAGCTCCCGGCGTCAGATATCCGCAGGCCCAGGCCACAGCGGTTCCGATGAGAATGGCGATCACCCCGGAGGGGATTTTGGCGAACCGTTTATCCGCCTTACCCAGATAATCAATGATGATGATAAACAGGGGCAGCACCGCGTACACCGGTTTGTCGAACACCATGGCCAGTCCCACAATGGAAAGCCACACCATGGCGGAGGAGGCCATATTTCCCATCAGCGCGCTGTTGGGAATCGTCTCCACGATCCATCGCCCGGCAAAGCCGCCCGCGACCTCCACCAGGCCGCCCACAAACGCAGCCGCCAGGCCCACCTGCAACGCCAGACCGGAATCCCCAGTCTGCCAGTACACCGGTCCGATGATCAGGTACAGCCAGCCCGACAGCTGAGAGGCCCCGATTCCAAAAGGCTGGGAGGTCACATTGTGCCGCTTTTCCTTGTGGGCCAGGCACCGGGCCTCGTAAAAATACCACAGGTTTCCCAGAAGGATCGCCAGACCGATGCCCGGCACCACCTTTCCGATCACCACCTGGGCCGGCATGCCGAACACCACGGTCATAATCCCCGTGGCGGTCAGGATTTTCGAAAACCCGTCGAAGAAGATCCCGATGGACGCGTCAATGTCGCCCTTCCCCCACCAGCGGTATTTGAATTGTGTATTTCCATTCATTGTTAATTATTCTCCACTAATTTGTTTGTGTCTTAAACAAACTTGGCAAAAAAATAATTTTGCCAATCTTTACATAATATATATGTACCAATTCCTACCTGATCCCGGGATATTTCAAAAGTTCATTTAATAGTTAAACAAACTTTTTATTTAAAAACGGATCTCAAATCCTTTCTCAATATAACACTTCGTTATTTAATTGTCAATACCACTTTCTATTTTTTGGCGAAATCTTAACAACAAAAATTCTTGACAGTATTTCCAAATCGTGCTAGTCTTATTCTATTGTAAGGGAGTAGTCGGCGCAGCGGTGCGTGGCGAAGTCAACATCACTGGAATCACTCGTAGAGTTCGGTTCCCTGGCTTGGTTTTAAATGACGAGACTTACCTGTCCGTTTCTTGGAAGAAGTGGCCGGGGGGAGTCTTTTTTTATTGTCCCGGGCCGTTCCTCCCGAAACGAATTTCCTTGAAAATTTCCTATTTCCGGCTGCGGCCGCTGCTGTCGAACCGTTCGTTTTACGCTGCGCCGTCCGGGAATAAATGAGGGAGTAATTCCGCATACTATAATAGCATGCGAGGTAAGTCAACATAATGGCAGCTGCACGGCGGTCTGGCTTATCTGTAGAGAATGAGACTCATATGCAGGTTTGTTTAACATAGCTGTGTATGGGTCTTTTTTATAAATTTATATATCTGTTCAGTACCTTCACAAATATGAGGGATTTTTGCCCGCAGGCTTAGATTTTCATACGGTCAGCGCAGCAAGCGCGCAGATCTACTGAACAGTTACAAATTTATCATCTTTTTTCACACACAGTTTAAAGGAGGAGCAAAACGTGAAAGAGTACTTAACCAGTGTTGAGGACGTGCTGAAGGAGCAAAACTCATCTCCGGATGGCCTCACCAGCGGGGACGCCGCGGGCCGGCTGGAAAAATTCGGCCGGAACAAGCTGAAGGAAGGAAAGAAAACTTCCCTGGTCAAACGCTTTTTGGAAGAGCTGGCGGATCCCATGATCATTATTCTGATCGTCGCCGCCGTGATCTCCGGCATCACCGCGTTCTATGAGGGGGAATCCTTCGCCGACGTTATCATTATTATGTTTGTGGTTATCATCAACGCCGTGCTGGGCGTGGTGCAGGAGAGCAAGGCGGAAGCCGCCATCGCGGCCCTGCAGGAAATCGCGGCCGCTACCAGCAAGGTCCTGCGGGACGGCAAAATCGTCACCTTAAAGAGCGAAGACCTGGTGCCCGGCGACGTGGTAGTGCTGGAAGCGGGCGACTCGGTTCCCGCCGACGGCCGGATCATCGAGTGCGCCAGCATGAAGATCGAGGAAGCGGCCCTCACCGGCGAGTCCGTTCCGGTCAATAAAATCGTCAGCCTGCTGAACCTGGAAGGCGAGAAGGATGTTCCCTTGGGCGACCGCAAGAACATGATCTACATGGGCTCCACCGTGGTATACGGCCGCGGTAAAGCCGTGATCACCGGAACCGGCATGAACACGGAGATGGGTAAGATCGCGGACGCTCTCTCCCAGGCTAAGGACGAGGAAACTCCTCTGCAGATTAAGCTGAACCAGCTGAGTAAAATCCTCACCGTGCTGGTGGTGGGAATCTGTGCGGTGATCTTTGCCGTGGGCCTGTTCCGGGCCAATATGACCCCTGAGGGAATCACCGGCGATACGATTTTAAGCACCTTCATGGTAGCCGTCTCCCTGGCCGTTGCGGCCATTCCCGAGGGTCTGGCGGCCGTGGTGACCATCGTGCTCTCCATCGGCGTGACCAACATGTCCAAGCGCAACGCCATCATCCGCAAGCTGACCGCCGTGGAAACCCTGGGATGTACCCAGATTATTTGTTCCGATAAAACAGGAACCCTGACCCAGAATAAAATGACCGTGGTGGACCACGTGGCCGGGGATGAGGAAGCTCTGGTCCTGGCTATGGCCCTTTGCTCCGACGCGGAGCTGGATCCGGACAGCCACGACGCGGTTGGCGAGCCCACGGAGTGCGCGTTGGTCAACGACGCCTACAAGCACGGAATGGCCAAAAACGACTTGAAGGCCCGCTATGTGCGTGTGGCGGAAGCTCCCTTCGACTCCATGCGAAAGATGATGTCCACCGTCCACCAGACGGAGGGCGGACAGATCGTCCAGTTCACCAAGGGCGCGCCCGACGAGGTGTTAAAGCGCTGTACCAGGGTGATGGAGGGCGGCCAGGCCGTTCCCATGACCGACGAGATCCGCGCAGCCATTTTAAAGAGCAACAAATCCATGGCAGACCGGGCGCTTCGGGTGCTCTGCGCCGCCAAACGCGATTGGAACGCGCTGCCCGAGAACTCCGATCCTGAATTCCTGGAGCAGGATCTCATCTACCTGGGCCTGTCCGGCATGATCGATCCGGTGCGCCCGGAGGTGAAAGCCGCTATCGTGGAATGCCGCCAGGCGGGAATCCGTCCCATTATGATCACCGGCGACCACAAGGACACGGCCGTGGCCATCGCCATGGAGCTTGGAATCATCACCGACGCCTCCCAGGCCATCACCGGCGCCCAGCTAAACGACATGGGCGACGAGGAATTCAACCAGAACATCGAGCACTACGGCGTTTACGCCAGAGTGCAGCCTGAACACAAGGTGCGCATCGTCACCGGTTGGAAATCCAAGGGTAAAATCACCGCCATGACCGGCGACGGCGTCAACGACGCCCCCTCCATCAAGAGCGCGGACATCGGTGTCGGAATGGGCATCACCGGCACCGACGTGACCAAGAACGTGGCGGACATGGTGCTGGCGGACGACAACTTCGCCACCATCGTCTCAGCCGTGGAGGAGGGACGCCGGATCTACGCCAATATCCGCAAAGCCATCCAGTTCCTGCTGGCCTCCAACCTGGCGGAGGTGCTGGCGATCTTCTTCGCAACCCTGATCGGATTTGTCATTCTGGAGCCGGTGCACCTGCTCTGGATCAACCTGATCACCGACTGTTTCCCGGCCCTGGCGCTGGGGCTGGAGCAGAGCGAGCCCGACATCATGAAGCGCGCTCCCAGAGATCCCAAAGAGGGAATCTTTGCGGGCGGCATGGGCTTCGACGTGTTCTTCCAGGGCGCAATCGTCACCGTCCTGGTGATGGTGTCCTACCTCATCGGCCATTACATCGAGAGCGGTGTATGGGAATTCGTCAACAGCCCAGATGGAACCACCATGGCATTTTTAACCCTGTCCATGGTTGAAATCTTCCACTCCCTGAACATGAGAAGCCGCCGCGGCTCCCTGTTCAAAATGACCACGCACAATCATTTCCTGTTCGGAGCCATGGTCGTATCCCTAATACTGACCACCGCTGTGATTGAAGTGCCGTTCCTGGCCGCCGCCTTTGAGTTTACTCCCATTGACTTAAACGAGTATGCGGTCGCCCTGGGACTGGCGGTACTCATCATCCCGATCATGGAGATTGTGAAATTCTTCCAGCGTAAGCTGGGGAAATAGATGCACTCCTACTCAACCGGGAAAGGCCGTCCTGCCGCGAAACGCAGGGCGGTCTTTTTCGGCCAGGAAAGTAAGCCGGCTTAACGGCCACATTCCGGGGGAATCCGACTAATATTCTTTTCAAAACCCTTGATTTTTTGGCCTGCATGTGGTATTATTATCACTGCTTATCCAGTAAATGGGCGGATTCCCGAGTGGCCAAAGGGGACAGACTGTAAATCTGCTGCAAATTGCTTCGGTGGTTCGAATCCACCTCCGCCCATTAGCGTGTCAGTTATAGCTTAAGGACATCAGCGCAGAGCGTATTAAAGGTCCTCGTTTTCAGCCGTGGCACGTGCATTGCGGGTATGGTGGAATAGGCAGACACAAGGGACTTAAAATCCCTCGGAGGCGACTCCGTGCCGGTTCAAGTCCGGCTACCCGCATTTCGTTCTATGTTGTGTATGGACAAACCCTGCTGACTAAATGGGTTTGTCCATTTTTTATGTCGTGATATTCATCTATAGAGTGCAAAAAAGCACACAGGATTTTTGCTTTCTTTTAGGAAAATCCTGTTCTAAAATTCTAATACTCTGCGGTTCTCATCATTCTTCTCACCATTTTATGAATAGTATTTGACAAGAATGACAAGAATGAATATAATCATAAATAGAAGAACCACTGGAGGTGCCTTATGACATTCACCGAAAGCGACACTGTAGAATTGAAATCCCAGTTGATCAGTGACATTTGCAAGGAGATTATTGCCTTTGCCAATTCACGGGGCGGCACATTATATGTCGACGTAGAGGACAGTGGAAATGTGATTGGCCTAGCGGATACCGATCAGTCAACTTTGCAGCTGAGCAACATGATTCGTGACTCCATCAAACCGGATGTAACAATGTTCGTCCGTTATGAAACACTCTGCGTTGAAGGAAAAAACATTATTGCGGTAACTGTTCAGAAGGGAACCGATCGTCCGTATTATCTTGGCAGCAAAGGTTTAAAACCAAGTGGCGTCTATGTCCGCAACGGCACATCAACCGACCCTGCCACAGACACCGCAATACGCAGAATGATTAAGGAAACAGATGGGGATAGTTTTGAAACAATGCGTTCTTTAGAACAGCAGCTCACTTTTAAAGCCGCTGAGGAACAATTCAAGAAACGTAACGTGCCGTTTGACGCTGCCAAAATGCAGACACTTGGCATGGTATCGCAGGATGGTATATATTCTAATGTAGCGCTGCTTCTTTCTGACCAGTGCAGTCATACCATAAAAGCCGCGGCTTTTTCAGGAACAGATAAAACAACATTTCAGGACAGACGGGAATTTGGCGGTTCCCTGTTCCAGCAGATGGAGGAAATGTACGCTTATCTCGATATGCGGAATCAGACAAAAGCCACATTTGAAGGATTATATCGCAGAGATACCCGTGATTATCCTGAAGAAGCGCTCAGGGAAGCACTGCTCAATTCTCTGGTTCACAGAGATTACTCTTTCAGTGCCAGTACATTGATCAGCGTCTATGATGACCGTATTGAATTTGTTTCTGTTGGCGGACTTCCTGCCGGCATTGCTCTGGAAGATATTATGCTTGGCCTTTCTGTATGCAGAAACCCCAAGTTGGCAGCCATCTTCTATCGTCTGCAGCTGATTGAAGCATACGGTACCGGAATGCCCAAAATCATCAAGGCATACGCAGGGACCGATTTAGAGCCTAAAATCCAAGTAACCAACAATGCCTTTAAGATTACCCTGCCGAATCTCAATTTCTCATCCAAACCTGTTCCGGTCTACGAACCGCCAACAGAAGATGAAAAACGTGTTCTCAGTCTCCTTGCCACCAGGGAATCCATTGTGCGGAGCGATGTGGATCGCTTACTTGGCGTCAGCCAGTCAACTGCTAATCGTATTTTGAAACAAATGATTGAAAAATATTTGATTTCACAGGAAGGAACCGGAAAGAACACGAAATATATTAAAAGATAAATTACCCCATGCTGTAATAACTCTCAACTTCAGAAAGGACCTGATCTCATGGAATTAATGAATGCAATCCACGAACGCAAAAGCTACCGCAAACCCTACAAACCCGATCCCATTCCCGCCGAGTCCATTAAGGAAATCCTGGAAGCCGGCGTAGCCGCGCCTTCCGGCTGCAACCAGCAGACCACCCGCTTTATCGGGGTGAACGATCCCGAGCTGGCTCACAAGCTTGCGGAGATTTACGACAAGCCCTGGGCCCTGACCGCGCCCGCGGCGATTCTGCTGCTGACCAGGGAGCACGTCTCCTACCGCGGCAACTCCTACCACATCCACGACTACTCGGCGGCGGCCGAGAACATCCTTCTGGCCGCCGTGGATAAGGGCTACGCCACCACCTGGATCGAGGGACAGATCGAGGGGGAGAAGGCCCGGCAGATGGGCGATCTTCTGGGCGTGCCCCAGGACCTGACCGTAGCCATCTACATGCCCCTGGGCATCCCCGCCGAGGAGAACCCCGGCGTTGCAAAAATGCCCTTTGAGGACCGCGCGTGGCTGAACGGGTATGGGAAATCCTTCTAAATCCTAATCCGCGCTCCACGCCGCCGGACACCGCTGCGTTTCCGGCTTCGCCGCGCCGCGCGCTCACACGCCGCTAGTCCGCCAAATCCCCCGCCGCCTTAATCTTCACCCGGTTGGTATTTCCCGGATAATATGCCAGCGGCACATCCTCAACCTCTATAATCTCAACCGTCTCCCGGACCGCGCCGGACTGCACCGCCAGTTCCACCGCCGCGGCCCGGGCTTTTTCTAACGCCTCATCCCGCGGAATTTCATCGTAATTGATCAGCTGTTCCAGCGTACCGCTCACCTTGGAGATGGCGGAGCCGATGGCATTGGCCGTGCCGAAATGGTCGGGCTTCACCACGGTTTTGGTGCCCGCCAGGCGGTCCGGGACAATGATCGATCCGCCTCCCACCAGCACCGCGTCGATGTCCGCGCCGGACACCTTCATGGCGTCGATGCTGTCCTCAATCATGGCGCGCATGGCTTCCATGGCCTTTAACGCCACGTCCTCGTCAATCCCGGCCGCCAGGGAGGGATCGCCAAGCTCCACCATACCCAGGCGCACCGCCACGTCTGTGGCCGTCATGGTATCCCCGCCGAACACCAGGGCCTTCTCCGCGATGCGGTAGCCCACGCTGTCGGGGCCCACGGTCACGCTGCCGTCCGCGTAGCTGCGCACGATGGAGCCGCCGCCCAGGCCGATGGAGATCACGTCAGGCATGCGGAAATTGGTGCGCACGCCGCCGATGGTGACCGCCACGCCGGACTCCCGGGGGAAGCCGTTCTGGATCATACCCAGGTCCGTGGTGGTGCCGCCCACGTCGATGACCACCGCATTAGACAAATTGCTTAAATAGCTGGCGCCCCGGATGGAGTTGGTGGGGCCGCAGGCTATGGTGAGAATGGGATAACGCCTGGCATATTCCATGGTCATCAGAGTTCCGTCGTTCTGGGACAGGTACACGTCCGCGTTGGTTACGCCCTCCTCCGCCAGGGAACGGGCAAAGCCTTCCGTAAACCGGTCCGCTACTTGATAGAGGGCGGCGTTTAAGATGGCGGCATTTTCCCGCTCAATCAGGCCCATGGAGCCGATCTCGCTGGAAATGGACACGTGAACGCCCTCCCCCATCACCTCCCGGCAAAGGGCCGCGGCCTCCAGCTCGTGGTCGTTGCGCACCGTGGAAAATACACAGGAAATGGCCACGGACTCCACCTTTCCCTTCAATCCCTCAAAAAATTTTCCGGCCGCCTCCCTGTCAAACGGCGCCAGTTCCTTCCCGTCGTACTCAAATCCGCCTCCCACAATGGCGTAATCCACCGCGATCCGGCGGATATCCTCAGCCCAGTCCACCATGGGCGGGATGCCCAGTGTGGCGGGCGCGCCGATGCGCAGAATGCCGATGGGAGCCAGGTTCTTCCGCTCCACAATGGCGTTGGTGCACTGGGTGGTTCCCAGCATGGCCTGGCGGATTTCCGACCGGTCCACGTCCGCCCGGGCCAGCACCTCCCGCACCGCACCCACGATGCCGTCGTAAATATCGCCGGTGGTTGGGTGTTTTACCTCCGCGACCACCCGGCGGTTCCCGTCAATCAGGACGGCGTCCGTGTTGGTGCCGCCCACGTCAATTCCCAGCTTATACATCCGCCTCACCTCCGTTTGCCCGCTCTTCTAACGGTATGTAATCCGTATCCAGCCCGAAATACCGGGGACCCACCAATTCCAGCCCCGCCTCGGAACGCCACATCTCAAAGCATTTCAGCCCCACGGCCAGCACCCGCTTTCCGTATTTCAGCGCGTCCGTGGTCACCGGGATAAAGGTCTCCGCGTCCACCAGACAGATCAAATCCGGCACAGTGGCAACGATCCGGTCGTCCACCTGGGCGCAGAGATTCTCATTCTGGAACACAATTCTGGCCTGGTGCCCCTTGTCGCTTCCAATTCCTTCCAAAACCACTTTGCCATAGTTGAACGCGCCCTTTGTCTCCCGCAGCACGTCCACGATTTTGCCCTTAAACAGCCGGTATCCCTCGGCGTATTCCAGGAACGCCTCCTCCGGCGTTTTGCCGCTGACGCTCTTCACCTTGCGGATGGCCTCGCCCAGCTTCTGGCTGCGGGTCACAATGTCCCTGACCCCGTATCGCTTCATGGTCGCGCCGTCCATGCAGTAAAGGGACACGGAAACGGAACCGCCGCAGCTCATGGTCACCGCCCGGGCCAGCTCCTCAGTCCATTTGTTAGTGATGGTGTTGAAAATGGCGCTGTTGCCCTTCTCATCCACCAGAGCCATGGGAGTGGCGGACACGCCACCCATGGTGAAGGTCACCATCTGCAGCTCCGGGAAGGCCCGGCCCATTCCGTCCGCGTCCACCAGAGGCAGTCCCAGCCTGGCCGCCGCCGCGATGGGCAGCATAGAGTTCACGCCGCCCGCCTCCATGGGCATGAAGGCGTAAACCTGGCGGCCGAAAAACTTGCTCACCATCTCATACAGGTTCTGGTATTCATGTTCGCCGATGGTTTTCTCACCCAGTATGGTGGGCGCACCCATCATGGCGATGGGCATCACCAGCGCGTCGTCCGGCACCTCGTCCGGCTCCAGCAGGGTGACGGGGCCGCACTCCCGCACCGCTCCGATGGCCACCAGCTTTCCCACATAGGGGTCTCCGCCGCCCCCGGCTCCTAACAGGGATGCGCCCAGGGCGATGTCCTCAATCTCAGACAATCCGATTTTCCGCATATTTTTCCGCTCCTTTACGTTCACGAAAGGCCGGCGGATCGACCCCGCCGGCCTTATCTCAGATAAGCATACTAAAATTTCAACCGGAGCGGAATCCTCCGGCCAGACGAATTTTCGCCTGATTTTTTGTCATTTTGGACAAAAAACGTACGCCGCTACGAGCGCAGCAGACGCCGGACGGCCACGGCGTGGTAGAGGGGCAGGGTGTCGGGGAAATCGCCGATGTGGTAGCCTACCAGGTCCGAGCAGCGGTTTAAGCGGTATTTTACCGTGTTTTTATGCAGGAATAGCAGCTCCCCGGCCCGCTGGTAGCTGCACTGGGCGTCCAGCAGGTAGACCTCCAGCGTATCCAGGCTGGCCTCGTCCTTTTCCCTTGCAATGGGCTCCAGGGGCCTCTGGCACTCGTACAGGCCGGTCTCCCCGCCCGCGATCCTCAGGCGGCATGCCCTGGCGAACTCCATTTCCCGGGTGTGGTAGGCGTTTTTGTGGGGGAACAGCTTCCGGGCGTCCGCCAGGTATTCCCGGTGGAGCAGGAACGCCTCCCGCACCGCCGCCGTGTCGGCCAGGTGATTACACCAGGTAAATGTGCAGGGCTGGTCCTCCCCGGCCAGGCAGGCTTCCAGAGCCGTCTGAATCTCCCGCTCCTCGCTCAGGGACCCCGGGCCGTCCATGAACAGAACCAGCTCCCCCTCATAAGCGTCCGTGACCACGGTTCCGAAGTAACTGTTCAGCAGGTCCGACAGCCGCTGCAAAACGGCGGCGGAGTTCCCGTCGTTCCACTCCTGTTCTCCATGGAGAATTACCATGGAGTGGATTGCGGCTACATCAATGTGGAAGATATTGGCCAAACGGCGCATTTTCATGGGTTCATCCTGGAGAATGGCGCGCACCAGCTCCCGAACGGCCACCGTCTCGTGCTGGGTACTCCAGATATTGGCCGCCAGGCGCACCGCGTCCCCGGCCTGTTCCACCGCAGAGCGGGACAGGGGTTCCCCTTCCCGGAAGATGAAAAGCTCCATCCGGCGGCTCTGGTCCAGCTTCACGGACACGCGGCAGAGCCTGTAATCCGAACCGTTTATGCAGACGTCGGCCTCCCCCTCCGGCTCCGGGAGATTTCCGGCCTCCAGAAAGTCCCGCAGGGTTTTGCCTAGGCTGTGGGGCCAGGTGGCTTCGTTCAGTACCCGCAGCGAACCGTCCGTGAGCAGGAAGGAGGCCATCATGCGCTCGCTGAGCATTTTCAGCATGGTGTCCACGGTGCGCTGGTGGCGCGGCAGGCGGGAGACCTGCTCCAAAAGCTCGTTCACAAAGGCCGGGTTCACCATGCGGTCCCGGACGATGCGCTCCATGATCTCGCAGATGGCTTCCCCGTACCGGAAATCCATCCGTTTCTCAGGCATCTGGATCAGCACGAAATCCTTCTCATCCGCGATCCGCTTCATCTCCTCCGGCACCGCGGGCACATAGACCCCCACGTAATACAGGATCAGCCCCACCTCGCCCGCCTCCGCCAGACGGCGCACCACCGCGCACTGAAGCCGCTCGTCCGCCGGGTTGTTCATGAAACCGGTGATCACGATCTCGCTTCCGCTGTAAGTGTCGCCGGGAAACAGATCATCTTCCAGAATCTGGGGATTAGCGCATTCCAGCACGGACACATAGGCCACGGTGCGGGAAAGCCCACCCGCCCCGGCCAGTACCCGCGCGGGTTTTAGGGAAGGAAGTTTTAATAGATCAGATACCGTTACGCTCATGATGTTACCTCCTTTGCGGGGTATTCTGACGGGTGGGACAGGTGTTTACGGGACTGCGGGGCTGCGGCTGGCCCTGTGGGCCCGCGGGACTGTGGCTGGCATGGCCCCGTGGCCCCGCGCTCCCGCACTAGCCGCCCTACAAAATCAATACCGGGCGGCCGCTTTCTACCCACAAAAGCAGCCGCCCGGCCCTACCGTCAACTCATATTACAATCTTATTCCTCTTCCGTCTCCGCAACCTCAATCCCCAGCTCCTTAAGCTGCGCCGGGTCCACCGGCGTGGGGGCCTCGGTCATCAGGCAGGACGCGTCCTTCACCTTCGGAAATGCGATCACGTCGCGGATGCTGTCCGCGCCCACCATCAGCATCACCATGCGGTCAAAGCCGTAGGCAAGGCCCGCGTGCGGCGGAACGCCGTACTTAAATGCCTCCAGCAGGAATCCAAACTGGTCATTGGCCCGCTCCGGCGTAAAGCCCAGCACCTCGAACATCTTGGACTGCACGTCGCCCTGATGGATACGGACGGAGCCGCCGCCCATCTCCACGCCGTTGAGCACGATATCGTAAGCCTTGGCCCGCACCCGTCCCGGGTCGGAGTCAATATACTGCAAATCCTCGTCCATGGGCATGGTGAAGGGATGGTGCATGGCCACGAAGCGGCCCTCCTCCTCGGAGTATTCAAGGAGCGGGAACTCCGTCACCCACAGGAACTTGAAATCATCCTTTTTCAGCAGATCCAGCTGTCTCGCCAGCCCCAGGCGCAGGTTGCCCAGCACGTCGTAGACCACCTTGTTCCGGTCCGCGGCGAACAGCAGCAGATCGCCCGGCTTACCGCCCATGGCGGCCACCAGAGCGCCCATCTCCTCCTCCGTCATGAACTTGGCAAAGGAAGATTTTAAGCTGCCGTCCTCGTTAATAGCCACATAAGCCAGGCCCTTAGCCCCAAAGCCCTTGGCGTACTCCACCAGCGCGTCGATCTTCTTTCTGGGCATATGGCCCTGTCCCTCAGCGTTGATGCCGCGGACGGACCCGCCGTTCTCCAGGGCGTTCTTGAACACCGCGAACTCGCAGCCCTTCACCACGTCCGACACATCCTGAAGCTCCATGCCGAAGCGCAGGTCCGGCTTGTCGGAGCCAAAGCGGTCCATGGCCTCCTGCCAGGTCATCCGGGGCAGGGGCAGGGGCAGATCGTAATCACAAATCTCCTTAAACAGCTTCTGCAGCAGACGCTCATTGACGTCCAGCACCTCGTCCACATCCACAAAAGACAGCTCCATGTCGATCTGGGTGAACTCCGGCTGGCGGTCCGCCCGCAGGTCCTCGTCCCGGTAGCAGCGGGCGATCTGGAAATAGCGGTCGTACCCGGAGCACATGAGCAGCTGCTTAAACAGCTGGGGAGACTGGGGCAGCGCGTAAAATGAACCGGGATGCACGCGGCTGGGCACCAGATAGTCCCTGGCTCCCTCGGGGGTGCTCTTGATCAGGGTGGGCGTCTCAATCTCCAGGAAACCCTCGTCGGCCAGGAACGCCCTGGTCAGGGTGGCAACGCGGCTTCTCACCATCATGTTGCGCTGCAAATCCGGGCGGCGCAGATCCAGGAAACGGTATTTCAGGCGCAGCTCCTCCTTGGTCTTGCTGTTCTCCTCGATGGGGAACGGCGGAGTCTCGGACTCGGAGAGCACGCGCATGGACTTGGCGCGCACCTCGATGGCGCCGGTGGCCAGATTCGGGTTCACCGCGCCGGAGCGCGCCTCCACCCGGCCCGTCACCGCGATCACGAACTCGCTGCGCAGCTTCTCCGCTTTGGCGAAGTTCTCAGCGCCGCAGTCGCTCTCCTCAAATATAATCTGCAAAATGCCGGAACGGTCCCGCAGATCCACAAAAATGATCCCGCCCTTATTTCTGCTCTTCTGAACCCATCCCATCACGGTCACGTCCTGACCGATGTTGGCGGTGGTCACCTCTGTACATCTGTGGGACCGCTTGATCCCAACCATTGATTCTGCCATGATCTTATCTCCTTAATATCAAGTAATTGACCGCGGGCTGTCCCGGCGGCCTATTGGATCCACTCAAACTCCGGCTGTCCCGCTCCCCGCCTCTTTAGACGGCCGCGGCGCTTCTCAGCCCTTTAAGCCTTCCCGGAAAAATTCCTTAAACTGGGTGTAGCCTTCTTTCTCCAGCTGCTCCTTCTGGAACTTCTTGTTCTTATTCATCTGGGCCACCAGCACCTGCACCCCGTTTTTGCGCGCTTCCATGGCCTCCCGGATCACCCCTGCCAGGGTGGAGGAGTCCACGTTCTTCTCGAACAGGTACGCCACCTTCTCGCCTTCCCCCGGCACCGTAAAACCGTTGTCCAGCAAAATGGTCACGATGCGCTCAAATCCGATGGAAAAACCGCAGGCCGGGGTCTCCATGCCGGTGAATTTCCCGATCATCTTGTCGTAGCGGCCGCCGCCCGCCACGGAGCCGCCGAAGCCCTCCATGGAAATCTCGAAAATGGTCCCGGTGTAGTAGGACATGCCGCGCACCAGGGTGGGGTCGAATTCCAGGCCAAAATCAGCCTCCGCCACCTCGTTCACCGTATCCATAATGTGGGCCAGGTTCTCGCTGACCTGGGCCGGAAGCACGTCCGCCAGCTGGCCGCCCAGCCTGCGCACGCCGTCCGCGTCCTTCCCAACGCCCCTCAGCAGCTCCATGTACTGGGATACGCTGGTCTCGGCGTAGCCGGACTCCAGCAGCTCCCGCTCCACGCCCTCGAATCCGATCTTGTCCATTTTGTCCAAAATGATAAACACCTGGTCCATGGACTCCTCCGGGAAGCCGCAGTGCAGAGCCATACCCTTTAAAATTCCCCGGTCATTGATGCGCACGGTAAACGCATTGTCCGGGCAGATACGGCCCAGGGCCGTGGTGGTGGCCAGGATCAGCTCGATCTCCGCCAGGCTGGTGGGGTCGCCCAAAATGTCGATGTCGCACTGTACAAACTGGCGGAACCGTCCCTTCTGGGGCCTGTCCGCACGCCAGACGCTTCCCATCTGCAGCGCCTTGAAGGGCTTGGGCAGGTTGGCAGCGTTGTTGGCATAGTAGCGGGAAAGGGGAAGGGTCAGGTCGTAGCGCAGGCCGCTGTCCACCAGGTCGTTCTCCTCGTTCACCGCGTCCAGATTCAGCTTTTCGCCGCGTTTCAGTATTTTAAAGATCAGTTTTTCATTGTCGCCGCCCTGTTTGCTGGTGAGATTGGCGATGTGCTCCACGCAGGGAGTCTCGATCTGGGAGAACCCAAAACTCTTGTAGGTCTCGCGAATCTGATTCATCACATATTCCCGAATCTGCATCTCAGCAGGCTGAATGTCCTTCATGCCGGTAACCGGCTTCTTCGTCAATGCCATATCGTTCTCCAATTCTATTTGATTGCTTGCCTGTATATCCGTTCAGACGGCGGAAAAACCGCTTCAAACCATGTCCGCCTGTTACATATCTATATTTTAATGAACTTTTATGATTTTGCAAGACTTTTGGGGAATTTTCCTCAATTTCCTGTAACAGTTCAGACGGCGGGAAAATTGACACGGAAAGCCCCGTCAAGCTCGCTTGTAAGCGGCTTTCCGTGTCAATTTTCACATCGGATGGACATCCGATGCTTCCCCGCCGGTCTTTTTCGGTCAAGACGATGAGCTGTCTGAACTGTTACAATATCCTACACCAGAATCCGCTCCTTGCGGCCAATCATCTCATCGATGCGGCTGATGTACTGCTCCACCTCTTTCACGTTCTCGCATCTCTCCCTGCGGTTCTCCGCCGGAAATACCACCTTGGTGGTGGTTCCCGCCCCGCAGGCCACGATGGTCTGCATCTCCTCCATGATCAGGATGTTGTAAATGCACGCTTTTCCCGGCAGTGCGTAACCCACGTTCTCGAAGTTCCCGGCCATGTTCTTCTGCCGGTACAGGTAGTAGGGCTCCATCCCCAGCTCCCTGGCGCAGGCCGCGCTGAGATCAATCATCTCCGGGGTGTTCTGAATGGTCAGGCCCTCGTAATCTTCCTTGAACATATTCAGCCTGGCCGCCCGCTTGATGGCCAGGGAGTGCACGGTCAGGGAATCCGGCTTCATAGCCCGTATCTCATCCAGGGTGCACCTCACCTCGTCCATTCCCTCCTGGGGAAGGCCCATAATCAGGTCCATGTTGATATTGTCAAAGCCCATCTCCCGGGCCATGTAATACCGCTCCTTCACCATCTCCACCGTGTGCCTGCGCCCGATCAAATCCAGGGTGGACTGGTTCATAGTCTGGGGATTTATGGAAATTCTGGTGATCCCGTGATCCCGCAGCACCTGAAGCTTTTCCCAGGTGATGCTGTCCGGCCGCCCCGCCTCCACGGTGAATTCCAGGGCGCGGGAAAGGTCAAAGAGCCGATCAAGTTTACATAAAATCGAGTCAATTTCCCCTGCCTCCAGAGACGTGGGGGTTCCGCCGCCGAAATAGACCGTATCCAGCGGTCGGCCCTCCATTTTTTTCGCCGTGTATTCCAGCTCATGGAACAGGGCGTCCAGGTACAGGCCGGTCCTGCCCTTCCACTTGCCGATGGGGTAGGAGGTGAAGGAACAGTACAGGCAGGTGGTGGGGCAGAAGGGGATGCCCACGTACAGGCTGTATCCCCGCTCGTAGTCCAGCGGCTCCAAAAGGCGCTTCTCCCGGGCCGCGATCTCCACGCTGAGATTCACCTTCTCGTCGCTGGCCAGGTACGTTTCCTTCATATACCGGCGTATCTCCTCCTCGTCCCAGCCCTCCTCCAGGCGGCTGAGGGCGATCTTGGTGGGGCGGATGCCGGTCAGGGAGCCCCAGGGCAGGGTTTTCCCCGTGCGCGTACAGAGCATCTTGTAGAACATCTGCTTGATCACATTTTTCGTGCCAAGGTGGTCCGAGAGGTCCGCCGGGGCGCTGTTGTCCATTGTCAGGGAAAATCCCGGCGCGGGGGACTTTAGTTCCGGCCGGGCCCCGGCTCCATCTCCAGCCGGAACGCCCACCCGGCCCCCGGGTTCATTCCCGGCCAGAGCCTCCGCCCGGCCCCCGGGTCCATCCCCGGCCAAAGCCTCCGCCCGGCCCCCGGGTTCATTCCCGGCCAGAGCCTCCGCCCGGCCCCCGGGTTCATCCCCAGCCAGAGCCTCCGCCCGGCCTTCCGCGGAATTCCCGCTGCCATCCCGGCAAAAACTCCCGCCAGCCGCGGAAACATCCGTCCCGCCGTCCCACACTATCAGCCTGACTTCCCCGTCCCCCAAACGGCTCTCCACATAAAATGCCACGCCGTCCTTCACTTCATGGGCATAAGTTTCGCCCGGATAAAAGGACATCAGAAGCTCTCTGATGTCCTGTTCAAACGCGTTGTCCTGTATCAGTAAACCGATCATAGCGTATGTCTCCTGTAAAATGTCACCGGATTGAACTGTTTCTCATGTCCGATGGTGGTCGGGTCCCCGTGTCCGGGATAGACCATGGTGTCCTCCGGCAGAGCAAACAGCTTATCCAGAATGGACTCCACCAGCTGGGACGCGCTTCCGGTGGGCAGATCCGTGCGCCCGTAGGAGTCCGCAAACAGCGTATCACCGGCCAGCAGCACGCCCTCGTCCGCAATGTAATAGCAGGCCGATCCGGCTGTGTGCCCCGGCGTCGCGATCAGTTTCCAGTTCAGCCCCAGAAGGGTAAACTCCTGGCCGTCCCGCAGCAGCTCATCCGCGTGAAAGCTGGTGGGCTCGGAGTCGCAGGTGCCGGACAGGTTCAGGCTGGTATCTGCCAGCATGGCGTCCTCAACCGCGGAAGCGTACACCGGAACGTGAAAGGACCGGCTCAATTCCGGCACGGCCAGAATGTGGTCGAAATGTCCGTGGGTCAGCGCAACAGCCACCGGCTTCACGTCCAGCTCCCTGCACTTGTTCATAATATAAGGGGCGTTGTCGCCGGGATCCACGATCACCGCCTCCTTTGAGGCGCAGTTGTATAAAATATAACAGTTCGTGCTCACCGCTCCGAGCACGCAGGTCTTAATCCGCAAATCACTCATAATCGATCCTCCGTCAGCCCGCGGTGCGCTCAATGTCCAGCACACCCTCGATCTGCCTTATCTTGTCTGTAAGCCGTCCCAGTTCCTCCATGCCATGGATGTCAAAGGTCATGATAATCGTGGCCTTGCCCTGCTTGCTGGTCCGCACGTTCATGGATGTGATATCGATCTGGCGTTCCGTAAACACCTTGGATATGTCCGCAAACATGCCGATCCGGTTGTTGGCATAGATCTTGATCTCCGTGGAATAGCGCTCGCCGCTGGTCGCATCCTCCGGCACCTGCCACTCCGCGTCGATCAGCCGGTTCCGCTCGTCCTCCGGCAGATTGATAATGTTCACACAGTCGGTTCTGTGAATGGAGACTCCGCGCCCTCTTGTCACAAAGCCCACGATCTCGTCCCCCGGCACCGGGCTGCAGCAGCGCGAGAAGCGCACCGCTAGATCGTGAATTCCCTTGACCACAATGCCGCTCTTGGAGCGCCCGGCCCTGGCGTTTAGTTCCGCCCGGCCCGCGGTGTCGGCGATGCCGCTGAGCACGTCCGCGTCCGTGATCTCCCGCTTGAGCTTCTTCTCCCGCTCCTCGCTCATCTTGTTGATGACCTGGCCCTCTTTCAGGCCGCCGTGGCCGATGGAAGCAAGGACGGATTCCCAGTCCTTGAAGGCGTAACGGGCCATAACCTTTTCCATGTACTCCGGCTTGCCGATCTCCGCCCAGTTGATCCCCTTGGCCTTGCAGTAGCGCTCGATCATATCGCGGCCCCGGATGATGTTGTCCTCCTTCATCTCGTTCTTGAACCACTGATTGATCTTGTTCTTGGCCTGGGTGCTCTTGACGATATTTAACCAGTCCCGGCTGGGTCCCTTGGAGTTCTGGGAGGTGATGATCTCGATCTGGTCGCCGTTCTGGATCACGTAATCGATGTTCACCAATTTGCCGTTGACCCTGGCTCCCACCATCTTGTTGCCCACCGCGCTGTGGATGGCGTAGGCGAAATCAATGGGCGTGGATCCGCTGGTCAGCGTCTTCACGTCCCCGGATGGGGTAAAACAGTACACGCTGTCGGAGAACAGGTCCAAGTCGCCCTTGACCATGCTGAGGAACTCCTTGGAGTCGTCCGTGTCCCTCTGCCACTCCAGAATCTGACGCAGCCAGGACAGCTTTGCCTCCTCGCTGCTGGCCGCCACCTGGCCGCTTCCGCTCTCCTTGTACTTCCAGTGGGCCGCGATGCCGTACTCCGCGGTGCGGTGCATCTCGTAGGTCCTGATCTGAATCTCAAAGGGCTGGCCGTTGCTGCCGATCAGCGTGGTGTGTAACGACTGGTACATATTCTGCTTGGGCATGGCGATGTAATCCTTGAAACGCCCGGGAATGGGCTTATACATCTCATGGATCACGCCCAGGGCCGCGTAACAGTCCTTCACCGTCTCCACCATGATCCGCACCGCAAACAGGTCGTAGATCTGATCCAGCGTCTTGTTCTGGTTCACCATCTTTTTATAGATACTGAAGAAATGCTTCACCCGGCCGCCGATGGCCGCCTCGATGCCCGCATCCTTCATGTGCTGCTTCACTTCGTCCACGATCTCCTGGACAAACGCCTCCCTGGCGTCCTTGCGCAGGGACACCTTCTCCACCAGATCATAATAGACCTCCGGCTTCAAATACTTCAGGGAAAGGTCATCCAGCTCGATCTTGATCTTGGAAATACCCAGGCGGTCCGCAATGGGAGCGTAAATCTCCATGGTCTCCCTGGCCTTCTCCTTCTGCTTCTCCGGTTTCCAATACTGGCCGGTGCGCATATTGTGGAGGCGGTCCGCAAGCTTGATGATGATCACCCGGATATCTTTGGCCATGGCAAGAAACATCTTGCGCAAATTATCCGCCTGAATCTCCACCTTGTCCTTGTCCCAGGACAGCTGGGTCAGCTTTGTGACGCCGTCCACCAAAAACGACACCTCTGTGCCGAACTGTTTGGCCAGCTCGTCGAGAGACATCGCAGTGTCCTCCACCACGTCGTGAAGCAGCCCGGCCTCGATGGTTTCCTTGTCCATCTCCAGATCCGCCAGGATGATCGCAACGCACAGCGGATGGATGATGTAGGGCTCCCCCGACTTGCGCTTCTGCTCCCGGTGCGCCTCCTTGGCGACGCGGTACGCCTTCTCGATCATCGTAATGTCATCCGACGGATGATATTTGCGAATCGTCGCGATCAGATCCTGGTAGAGCTCCTCGGGGCTGGTAAAGTCCGCCGGCGCTTCCAGTTCAATATCCAGTTTTTCTTTTGTCACCTCATTCGCCATGTATGGTCACCTTTTCTACGGATAGTTAATGTACATTATAATTTTTTTTGCCTGAAAATGCAAGGGGGTACTGGAAAAAGCGAGATAGAGCGCCATTCGCTACTCTATCTCGTCTGATTTTCCATACACCGCGATTCCATTTTTCTCGCCCCGCTTGATGCGGTACATCGCCCGGTCGGCGCGTTTTAACAGCTCCTCCATGCTCTCCGATTCCCTCTGGGCAAAGGCCAGGCCGATGGAGGCGTTGACCTGCACCTCCTTGCCGTCCGGAAGGGTCATGGCGTGGCGTTTCTCGTATCCGTCGCGGATTTTCTGCTCCACCTCTTCGCGGCTGGAATACCCATAGAAGAACAGCGCGAACTCGTCGCCGGAGAGGCGTACCGGAATGGCGCTCTCCCCTCTGGCCATGGTGCGCAGCAAATCCGCCATGGTCTGCAGATACCGGTCCCCCGTGCTGTGCCCGTAGGTGTCGTTGATGTATTTCAAATTGTCCAGATCGCAGAAGATCAGGCCGTTGACCCGCAGCGGATTCTCATCCAGAAGCTGCTGCCCCTTCACCCGCAGGTAAGCCGCATTGTACAGTCCGGTGAGCTGATCGTGCTGGGACAGATCCCGCAGCCGGATAATCTCCATGTAGGCGTCGGTCTTATCCACCACCATGCCGAACACGCCGTGCTCCTCCTTCTGCTGCCGGATGGACACGGCCCGCAGGTTGTTCCGGGAGTCCTCAAACCAGAAGCCGTCCTCCAGCTCGTCGATTTTATTCATCCCCGCCAGAAGGCGGATCCAGTCCTCGTAGGAGACAACGTTGGTCCCGTTTGTGTATTCCTCCGGTATATCCAGCAGGCGTTTCAGGGAGCCGGAGAGCTTTACCCGGCTCCCCGGACCCTCGTACTCAAAGCTGCCCACCATCTCCCCGGCCGCCTGCATTGCCAGGGAATACCGGGAATGGCTCTGCTCCAGCCTGCGCGCCATGTTGTTCAGCGCCAGGTGGATGTCGTCGATCTCGGACAGGCCGCACTGTTCGAAGTGAACGCCCTGCGGATTCTGCCCCGCGATATCCTCCCGGAGCTTGCGCAGCGGACGCATAAGCTGGTAAATCACAATATAGGAAAATACAATGGCAATCAGCACCGAGATACCGTAGATCGCCACGATCATCATCACCGTGTCCTTGGACAGCGCCGAAAGCTCCGACTGGTCCGCCACCTGGGCGATGTACACCGCGCCGCTCTCCATGTGGCCGTAGAGCTGTAAAATGCTCCTCACACCGGCATAGGAATGGCCCTCGTCGTTTATGACCACCCGGTCCTGGTCCATGCGGTAAGGAAGGCCCGTCTTTCTGCCGTCCGCGCTGTAAAGCACCTGATCCTCGGTCAACAGGAACATCTGCATCCCCTTGTAGGGCGGATCGTCCAGCTTCATGTAGGAGTCCAGAATCTCCGAGCCCACCTCCAGGCCCATGATCCGGCGGTGTCCGTCCCGGATCTGAGTGATCACATAATGCAGCGAGCCGTCCTTGTAGAGCCACTGGCTGGCTGTTTTCTGGTTCTCCCAGTACATCTCCCCGTTCTGCCAGCTGCTCTCCTGAAACTTGGGCTGCCACTGGCTGGAAAGTGCGATGGAATAGCTGCTGTTGAGCTTCCCCACCGAGCAGGTGATATCCCCGTAACCGGAGGCGTAGATCGCCGGTTCCCCGTCCCGGAAGCTGTACCCCTCCCGGCTGTCCAGATCCATGTAAAAGATTTTAGAGGCGCAGGACAGATGGTTCAGATTGTCGATCAGACGGTTCTGTATCTCCCGCGCATCCGACAGACGGCTGATCTCCGTGCCCATATTGTTGGTGATCAGAAGCGCATTATTCAGATTTCCGGATAACAGCGTGTTCTTTTCGGAGGTCTGGGACTCCATCACGCGGTAAGGACGCCCCACCGTGCTGGTGAAGGTGCCGCTCACCCCAAGACCGATGCCGAATACCACGCTCTGCAACAAAATGGCCGCCAGTATGCTGTTGCGCACTTTGTTGCTTAACGAATGTCTTTTCATCATACTACACCCCGTTCCGCCGACGGGAGAGACGTCACTGCTTGGCAAACATCTCTTCTACCCGGCGGTAAAATTCATCCGCCTTCTGCCCGTAATTCATCGTTTCCGCCGCTTCCTCAATGGACATGCCGCTGTTTAGGCATCTCAGAAATTCGCTGCGCCCTTCGGCCAGAACGCTGCTGAAATATTCCTCCAGCTCCTGCCGGACGCTGTAAGCATTTTCAAAATCGAACCCGTACACCATCTGGTAATCCCGGCTCTGTTCCAGACCCAGCTCCAGCGCTCTCAGCACATTGGGGTCCTTGACGCTGTCTCTCTGGCTTTCGTCCAGACCGCCCTTTACCACCGGCATGTAGGACATGGACAGCGCCACCTCGAAACTGCGCTCCGTTGTCAGCCAGCGGATGAAATCCATGCAGGCCTCGCTCTCCCGATCGCTCTTCTGAATGGTCACGATGCCCGCGCCCTGCTGGATTGCGGTCTTGGCCTCATGCTCCAGACAGGGGTAAGGATACATCCCCATCTCAATGGGTTTCATCTCGCCCTCTTTGTCCGCCACTTCCTTCGGGAAATACAGCGTGCTGGAGGAGGAACCGATGTACCCGGCCAGCACCGACTGCCGGATATCGTCGCTGCGGTACTTGCCGCTTGCGCCGTAATACCCCTTTGTGTAGGGAATATAGTAATTTTCAAATAAACGCTCCACGCACTCCCGGTCCAGATCCAGGACCATCTCCCCGTCCTGATCATAGTGGTAGATATCCGATCCCATGGCGTGGTTCATTGTGATAAAATAGTTGGCCAGAATATCCATCCCGATAAACGGTTTTCCGTCAAAGGGCACATCCGGGGTCATCCCGTCCGTCCAGTTGTAATACCCCTCGGCCATCCGGGCCAGACCCTCCCAGGTCTCCATATCCGCGGTCTTAAACTCAGGGTTGGCCTGCAAAAATTCCTCCAGCACGGTCTGATTCATCATCAGCAGCTCCGTGGATTTTGCCACCGGAATGATATATAATCCGTCTCCGAAATACCCCTCCTGCACATACGCCTCATAATACTGCGAGAGATCCTCCTGGCTGAAATACTTGCCGCAGTCCACCAACAGCTCCGGCTTGTTGCGCCAGATCTTGCTGGCCATATCCCGGTATGCCATGAACATGTTGGGCATCTCCACCTGGTTGGTGGAATCATTGACAATCAGGTCCATCTTGTTGGACAGTTCGGTGATGGAGCCCTGGCTGTACGCCTCCACGGTGATCCCCTTTTCGGCTCCCTCGGTCTGATTGTACTCCTCTATGATCTGATCCAGCGATTCCTTCTGAAGGTCGTTATAATAATGCCAGAGCACGATCTTGCACGGCTCCTGTTTTGCCGCCCCGGTTCCCGCCGGGTCCGGCTGCGCGCCCGTTCCCCCCGCGGAACAAGCCGTCAGCCCGGCCGCAGCAAGCCCTCTGAACCCCCTTCTTCTGTCCATACCCAAGTCTCCTCTCCCAGTTCAGTCGATTGATAACCGTTCAGTGCCTTGACAGCACACGCACCGGCCGGCTGAACAGTTATACTTATTCTACTACGCTTTGCCCATTCCGTCTACTTGAAAGCGCAACATTTTCCCCGTCCCCCTGTACGCAGGTCTGAAATCCCCTCCGCTCCCCCCTCCGCAGCCGGGAAATGATTCTGAGGCATCGCAAAAACCGGCCTCCGGCATTTTCTAAAAAAATGTCCGGAGACCGGTCTCGTCATACCGCGCCCGTCAGGGTCTGGCTATTTGCCTTCGTATATAATGGCGGAGTCCACGTCGTACCCCTGAAGGTGGGCGCGCCCGTTCAGGCCCGCCAGCTCCATCACGAAGCAGATCTTTACAACCGTTCCGCCCAGCTGCTCGATCAGCTTGATAATAGCCTCCGTGGTTCCACCCGTGGCGATCAGGTCGTCCACAATCACCACCTTCTGGCCCGGCTTAATGGCATCCTTGTGAATCTCAACGGTGGCCTTGCCGTACTCCAGATCATAGTCCATGGAAATGGTCTCGCAGGGAAGTTTTCCCTTTTTGCGCACCGGCACAAAGCTCTTGTGCTGGGCGTACGCCACCGGCACGCCGAAAATGAATCCTCTGGACTCCGGTCCAACCACCACGTCATAGTCCAGCCCGTCCAGCATCCGGATCAGACTGTCCACCGCCAGGTGCAGGCCGTCCGCATCCTGCAGGATGCTGGTCACGTCCCTGAAAATAATCCCCGGCTCCGGGAAATCCGGTATGCTTCTTACATATTCTTCCAACTTTTTCATGTTTTGTTCCTCTCTTCTGGGTTCCGTTTTGAGGCAAAAATCTGCAATTCCACCATACACCGCGCTCAACCTTCTGTCAATGTCCGCACACAAATTTTTCCACTTTTTTCACGTTTTACGCGGCTGCGCACGGTCCGGCGGCGCCGGCTTTTGTCCCATTGACTCTCCTCCCCCGATGGACTATAATCTGGGTAATGTGAACGCGGTATGCGAAAGGAGATGTTATTTCTATGAAAATTCTCAACCTGCCCATCGAACTGCCCCAGGATGCCTGCTGCAAGGCCCAGCCGGATCAATCCGCGGACCTGACCGCCTATCTGCTGGATCCCATGGCGGAGACAGCCTCGCGCCTGCGCCCGGCGGTCGTCATCTGCCCGGGCGGCGGCTACACGCGGCTGTCCGAGCGGGAGGACCAGCCCGTGGCTATGGAATATCTGGCCGCCGGTTTTCAGGTATTTTCCCTCCACTACAGCGTGGCGCCGGATGTATTTCCCCGGGCCTTAATGGAACTGGCCCTGGCCGTCCGCCTGATCCGGCTCAACAGCGCCAAGTGGCATGTGGACCCGGAGAAAATCGTCGTCTCCGGCTTTTCCGCGGGCGGACATTTAGCGTGCTGTCTGGGCGTTTTCTACAACCGGGACTTTCTCTGCGGCCCCCTTAAAACGTCCCCCGAACAAATCCGCCCGGACGGCCTGCTGCTCTGCTACCCGGTGATCACCTCCGGGCCGTTCTGCCATCCCGGCTCCATCGAGAGCCTGCTGGGGCCGGACGCCCAGGACCAGGAGAAACGCCGCCTGGTCTCCCTGGAACTTCAGGCCGGCCCGCACACGCCGCCCACCTTTCTGTGGCACACCTGCACGGACCAGACGGTGCCGGTGGAAAACAGCCTGCTCTTCGCCGACGCCCTGCGCAGCCACGGCGTCAGCCTGGAGATGCACCTCTACCCCAGGGGCCGTCACGGATTGTCCCTAGCCACCCACGAGGTGGAGGGAGGAGACGGGCGCTATTACGAGCCCAGCTGCCAGGGATGGATCGGCCTGGCCAAGTCCTGGATCAGAAATTTAGGCCGTGAAAACGCACAATAACGCAAACTAACGCAAAACCGCTTTTAAATTTTCCGGTTTTCCGCTATAATGGGATTAATCATAACGAATAAACCCATAACGTTGAATGAAATGGAGCGGTCCTATGTTGAAAGAAGAACGTCAGGCATTGATCCTGAACAAACTCCACGCCTCCGGAAAAGTGGTGGTCAGCCAGCTGGCCGTGGAGCTGAATGTGTCCGAGGACACCATCCGCAGAGACCTGCTGGATCTGGACCAGAAGGGGCAGGTCAAGCGGGTGTTCGGCGGCGCGCTCCCGCTGGAGCAGCCGGTGATCAACTATTTTGACCGGGAGACCACGGAAGTGGAGTTAAAGCAGCGCCTGGCGGAAAAGGCCCTGGGCTTTCTGGAGCAGGACCAGCTGGTGGCCATCGACGGCAGCAGCACCAACCTTCAGCTGGCTAAAAACATTCCCTCCACCCTGCGCCTGACCGTGCTGACCAACAGCTACTCCATCGCCCACGCCCTCAGCATGAAGGAGCAGGTGAGCGTGATCTTACTCGGCGGACGCCTCCTGAAGGAATCCCTGATGAGCGTGGGGGAGGTGGCCGCGGCCCAGGCGGACCTCTACCACCCGGACCTGTGCTTTGTGGGTGTTTACGCCATCCACCCGGAGTACGGCATGACCATCCCCTACCCCGACGAGGTGAGCCTGAAACGCCGCCTGATCGAAAATTCCAACCGGGTGATCAGCCTGGTCAGCCCAATCAAGCTCAACACCGTCTCCCGCTACCGGGTCTGCGGCATCGAGGCCTTCACCACCCTGGTCACGGAGAACGTGCCGGAGGAGATCGCCGGAAGCTACCGCAACCGCGGGCTGGACGTGTTTTAAGGCGGGCGTTTGGTGCGTCGATTGAACCTGGACCAGTCTCCGCCTCCGGAGTTGGTTCTCCGCCCCGGCGCCCCGGTTGACGTTGCCGCAAAGTCCCCAACCTCCGCAAATTCAAGCGCTCATGCGCCTGGATTTGCGGTATTTTTTTGCCAAAACAGCCATTCATTCCGATTCATTTGCATTTGTTTGCGGTTTTCAACCGCTGTTAGCAGGGATGTTTCAGGCATTTTGCGGCATATTATCGCATTTTCTTGCACATTTTTGCTTGACACAACGTTTGATCGAGTTATAATACAGATAGCAAGAAAAATGTTTTCTATATAAAAGGAGGATTACTGCTATGAAATTTTTTGTCGACACCGCCAATGTGGACGAGATCAAGAAAGCCAACGACATGGGCATCATCTGCGGCGTTACCACCAACCCGTCTCTGATCGCCAAGGAAGGCCGTGATTTCGGCGAAGTGATCAAAGAGATCACCGACATCGTGGACGGCCCCATCAGCGGAGAGGTAAAGGCCACCACCGTGGACGCCGAGGGTATGATCGCCGAGGGCCGCGAGATCGCCAAGATCCACCCCAACATGGTTGTAAAGATCCCCATGACCGTGGAAGGCTTAAAGGCCGTGAAGGTGCTGAACGCCGAGGGCGTTAAGACCAACGTGACCCTGGTATTCTCCGCCGCCCAGGCGCTGCTGGCCGCCCGCGCGGGAGCTTCCTACGTTTCCCCCTTCCTGGGCAGACTGGATGATATTTCCATGCCCGGCATTGATTTAATCTACGAGATTACGGAAATATTCCAGATGCACAACATTGAGACCGAGATCATCGCCGCCAGCATCCGCAACCCGATCCACGTGATCGACTGTGCAAAGGCAGGCGCGGACATCGCAACCGTTCCCTACAAGGTGTTGGAGCAGATGACGAAGCACCCGCTGACCGACCAGGGCATCGAGAAGTTCCAGGCGGACTACAGAGCGGTGTTCGGCGAATAGGAGGAACAGCAGATGAGAACCATCGATGAAATGTCAGTAAACGCCCTGCGGATTCTGGCCGCGGATATGGTGCAGAAGGCCAACTCCGGCCACCCCGGCCTGCCCCTGGGTGCGGCTCCCGCGGCCTACGAGCTGTGGGCCAATCACATGAATTTCAATCCCGCCGATTTGAACTGGGAGAACCGCGACCGTTTTATCCTTTCCGGCGGCCACGGCTCCTCCCTGCTCTACGCCCTGCTGCACATGTTCGGCTGCGGGCTTACCAAAGAGGATTTGATGAATTTCCGCCAGCTGGATTCCCTGACCCCCGGACACCCGGAGTACGGCCACACCGCAGGCGTTGAGGCCACCACCGGCCCCCTGGGCGCGGGTATGTCCATGGCCGTTGGCATGGCCATCGCGGAGGCCCATCTGGCAGCCGTATTTAATAAGGAGAATTATCCGGTTGTGGATCACTACACCTACGTGCTGGGCGGCGACGGCTGCATGATGGAGGGCATCTCCTCCGAGGCCTTCTCCCTGGCCGGCACCCTGGGCCTTTCCAAGCTCATCGTGTTCTACGATTCCAACCAGATTTCCATCGAGGGCTCCACGGATATCGCCTTCACGGAGAACGTGGAGCAGCGCATGGCGGCCTTCGGCTTCCAGACCCTGACCGTGGAGGACGGCAACGACTTATCCGCCATCGGGAAGGCCATCGAGGCCGCCAAGGCGGACAAGGAGCGTCCCTCCTTCATCACCGTAAAGACCCAGATCGGCTACGGCTGCCCGGCCAAGCAGGGCAAGGCCAGCGCCCACGGCGAGCCCCTGGGCGCGGAGAACGTGACCGCCCTGCGCCGCACCCTGGGATGGGACAGCGACGAGGCCTTCGAAGTGCCGGAGGAGGTTTACGCCCACTACCGCGAGCTGGCAGCCCGCAGCGCGGACGCCCAGGCTCAGTGGAACAAGCTGTTCGCGGATTACTGCGCCGCTTACCCGGAGATGAAAGCGCTCTGGGATCAGCACTTTAACGGCGACGCGGCAGAGTCTCTGGCTGCGGACGAGGAGTATTGGGCCTTCGAGGACAAACCCCAGGCCACCCGCAACCTGTCCGGCGTGCTGTTAAACCGCCTGAAGGACCGCATTCCCGGCCTGATGGGCGGAGCCGCGGACCTGGCTCCCTCCACCAAGACCTATTTGAACGAAGAGGGCGATTTCTGCAAGGACAACTACGCTGGTCGGAACCTGCACTTCGGCGTGCGCGAGCTGGCCATGGCCGGTATCGGCAACGGTATGGCCCTCCACGGCGGCCTGCGCCCCTACGTGTCCACCTTCTTCGTGTTCAGCGATTACACCAAGCCCATGGCCCGTCTGGCAGCTCTGATGAAGCTGCCGGTGACCTACGTGTTCACCCACGACAGCATCGGTGTGGGCGAGGACGGCCCCACCCATGAGCCCATCGAGCAGCTGGCCATGTTCCGCGCCATGCCCGGATTCAACGTGTTCCGTCCCGCGGACGCCACTGAGACTGCCGCGGCCTGGTACCACGCCGTGACCGTGAAGGATGCGCCCACCGCTCTGGTGCTGACCCGCCAGAACCTGCCCCGGCTCTCCGGCAGCAGCCGCGACGCCTTAAAGGGCGGCTACGTGCTTCAGGACAGCAGCAAGGAGACCCCGGACGCCATCCTGATCGCCAGCGGCTCCGAGGTATCCCTGGCCGTGGAAGCCAAGGAAATCCTGGCCGGAAAGGGCGTTGACGTCCGCGTGGTCAGCATGCCCTGCATGGATCTGTTCGAGCAGCAGCCCCAGGAGTACAAGGACTGCGTACTCCCCAGAGACGTGCGCAGGCGCGTGGCTGTGGAGGCCCTCTCCGGCTTCGGCTGGGAGCGCTACACCGGCCTGGACGGCGCTGTGATCAGCATGAAGTCCTTCGGCGCTTCCGCGCCGGCGGCAAAGCTGTTTAAGAAGTTCGGCTTCACCGCGGACCATGTGGTGGAGGTTGTGGAAAATCTGATGAAATAGCGGAAAATGCCGCAGGAACCGGTTTCGTGCCGGACCTGCGGCGTTTTTTGTGATGGAAATGCTGGGGAGGCGGCGCGCGGCCTCACGCCACGCAAAGGCGCCGCAGAATCCCTGCCAAGAGGATTCTGCGGCGCCCGCTGTCAATTTATCCAAAATAACTCCAAGTGCACTTATTTAATAATGAAGCAACGCTTCGCCCGCATATTACGGATGAGCCTCCATAAACGCTTCCACCTCAGCCAGTTCCGGGTAGCCCATACCTGGCTTACGGGTCATGCTGCCCTTGCGGGTGACCTTGTAGGCCGCGTACTTGCTGGCCCACTGGGTAGCCTCCTTCAGGTTCTTGCCCCATACCAGCCCGGCGGCCACCGCCGCCAGATACCCGTCTCCGGCTCCGATGGTGTCCACCGCCTTCACCGGGGTGGGCGCAACGGTCCAGAACTCCTCGCCGTCCAGCACCGCGCTGCCGTCCTCGCCACAGGTCATGATCACGCCCCGGGTGTGGTATTCGTCCCGAATCTGGCGCAGCATCTGCTCGTAGGGTTTGTCGGAGTCCTCCGGCAGACCGCAGAGAACGCGGGCTTCAATATCATTTAACACGATAAAATCCAGGTAGGACAGATCGCCCATTGGCTCGGAGGGCAAGGGGCTGGTGTTGCACAGCGTCAGCATGCCGAACTCCTCCTTGGCGATCTTCGCCCCGTCCAGGGCTTTCTTAAAGGGCATTCCGAAGCCGGTGATAAACACCTTTGCCTCCTTCATAGCCTCGATGGCCGCATGGGTCTCATCCCAGGTCAGGGCCGCGCAGGCGCTGTCCCCGTCCACGATGGTGTTCAGGCCGTCCTCGTCCACCATGATCAGGCCCGTGCCCGTGGAAACCGAGTGATCGCGGTACATAAAGGTGGTGTCCACCCCGGACTCGCTCATCCACTGGTCGCCCATGTCGCCCCACGGATCATAGCCCACCTTGCCGATGTAGCCGGTGCTCACGCCCAGGCGTCCCAGGGCAACGGAAACGGTCGCGCCCTTTCCGCCGTCCTCCTCCACCCGCCAATGGGTGGCTTCCATGGTCTCACCCCGACGCGGAAGGCGTTTCACATGGCAAATCTGCCCCACGCCGTGGCTGTTCAGTACAATGACATCTATTTTCTTTCCATTTTTTCCCATAAGAAATATGAACCCCTTTCCAAATTTGTAACAGTTTGGACATCCGATGTGAAAATTGGCACGAAAATCCGCTTACAAGCAAGCTTGACGCGGCTTCCCACACCAATTTTCCCGCCGTCTAAACTGTTACCCAAACTTAGTTCTCGTCCAGCAGGCCGCGAATCACCTCATAGCCTCTCTTTGCCGCGAAATCCGGCTCATTGGCATAGCGGCTGAACAGCTCCAGGGACAGATACCCGTCATAGCCCACTTCCTTTAAATAGCTCACCAGGCGCGGGAAATCAATCTCCCCGTCTCCCGGGATCAGATGGTCCTCGCTGCTGGAAATGCAGTCGATAAAGTGGATGTGCTTCATGTCGTCGCCCATCTTCTCAAAGTAGGCGGACACCGGCTCGCCGCAGGTCAGCGGGCAGGCCAGATCCAGCATGCATTTAAACCGCGGGGAATTCACCTCATCCAATGCCCAGCGCACGTCGTCGGAGGTGGTGATGATGGTGCCCTCGTAGGGAGTCACCGGCTCCAGGATGATGGTCTGTCCGATCTTCTCCGCGTGCTCGGCCAGAACGCGCATATTTTCAATAAACAGTTTCTTCACATCCTCTTTGTAACGGCCAAAGCCCGGATGGTTGCAGGCGAACATGCAGTATTCGGAACCGATTTCCTTTGCCATGTCCAGGGTCAGCTTAAAATACTCCAGGCTCTCCTGGTTCATCTGCTTGTCGGCGAACACCAGGCTGTAGGGAGATCCGGTATTCTCCGGGGCGTAGCTGACGATGGGCAGGTTGTAGCGGCTGGACAGCTCGCGGATCTTCGCCGCGCCGCCTCTGGCCAGATCCGGCGCATAGGCGTGGGGGCGGAAGCCGCCGATCTCGATTCCGTCGTAGCCGTACTTTGCGGCGGCCTCAAAGGCGCGCTCAATGGGATAACTGGAAAAAGCCGCGGTAAACAGTGCAATCTTCATAGCCATATTTTTACTCTCCTAATATTTGATTGATGTGAGACTCCATCTCCTGAGCCCGCTCCTTCGGCAGATAACCGAAATCAAAGCGCAGCTGGTCGTGGGCGTGGGGGGCAAGGGTGTTGAACAGGCCGTGTTCTCTCTGGTAAGCGGTGCTGTGGTTGGTTCCGGTGGTGGGCAGCGCGATGCCGATGCCGTCCTCGTCCCCGGTCCGGCACACCCAGCGCAGGGCGTAAGGCAGCTTCGCGGTGTCAAATCCCACATAGCAGGCGTCCCCCTCGGGCATCACCTGCATGGCGTGGGCCCAGCCCTTCTCGTCGCCCTTGTAGCGGATGGTGGTGCACATTTCCGGATCGTTGCACTGGGTTTTGGAATCCAGCACATCGCCAATGGTTGGGTCCTCCACCAGGCGCTTTCCGTATTCCCGGATAGCGACGGCTCTGGGGGAATCCCCGCCCAGCTCCGTGGGGCTGACCACTATGTGCTCCTTGTCCTTGGGCGCGCTGTATACCATGTGGGAGCCTTCCACCGCCAGCCAGTTCATATGGCACATGAACATGTACTCCAAATCATTGGCCCTGCGGTTATGAATGTCGATGTGCATCTGCGCCACCGTAGCGCCCGCGTAGAGGCGCAGCTCCGGGCTGTAGGCGTAGTGGTACTCCTGGCTGTTGCGGTACACAAAGGTGCCGCCCACCGCCAGATAGGTGCCCGCTTCGTCCCGGCCGATCCCCGCGTAAGTCTCCGGGTAATTGGCAAAGGGCAGTTCCCCGTGGATGGGGTAGTCCTCGCCGTCGCCCGGACAGTTGATATTGGTCAGGCCGCAGTGAAGCAGCAGGCCGCCGTAGTTGTCTCCGAATTTCGTGGTGGCCAATGGCTGGTCGAAAATGGACTTCTGGGTCAGATTCCTGCCCTCGAACTCCGCGAACCAAATCTGCTGCCCCATGTAGGGTAGCACCACCATGCTGCAATGTTCATTCTCAATCTTAAGCCCGCAGACGCCGCTCTCATAGCGGAACGCCGTTGCTTTCAGCTCCCCGTCCTCCAGGAGAACCAGCGGACGGTCGCCGAAAAACGACGGGCGGAAATTCACGCGTGTAAACTCCATATCCCCAAATACCTCCTCATATCATAACGTCAAAACGCTGACCGCCGGACCGAATTCCTGGCCCAGATGCCCCGGTCATACTATGCCGCCGGACCGAATTCCCGGCCCAGGGGCCCGGTCATGCTATGCCGCCGAGCCGAATTCCCGGACCCAGGCCCCGGTCATGCCATGCCGCCGGACCGAATTCCCTGCCCAGAGGCCCCGATCGACCCCAGGCAGCCGTCCTGCACTCCGGCTTCCGGCTCTGCCCCGCCGCCGTTATTTCACGTCGTATCCCAGCTCCCGCATCAGTTCGTCCAGCTCTTCCTTCACGCTGTCCGGAACGTAGTCCTGATCAGCGGGCATTCTGGAGTGCATACCAACCGGGCCCCCGCCGTACTTCATGGCGTACATGTAGGCCGCGTTGAAGGGCGCTTTCTTCACCACGTTGCGGATGCGCAGCACCTTGTGCTGGGCCTCAATGCACTTCTCGACGTTGCCCTCTAAGCCATAGCGGCAGATGTCCATCATCTCCGCGGGATAGGGAACCGCCATAAAGGACACGCAGCCCACCGCGCCCAACAGCATCATCACGCCATCCAGGCCGTCGCAGCCGCCCAGGAAGTCGAACTCGTCCTTGTCGATGCGCAGGGTGCACTGCAGGAAGTTCAGGATATCCACGGAAGCGTCCTTGAATCCCTTTAAGTTGGGATGCTCGCGCCAGAGCTTTTCCAGGGTATCCGGCTCAAACAGGGTTCCCATCTGGACACAGTTGTATATGTAGACCGGGCGCTTGGCATAATCGATCAGCTCCGCGGCGTAGTCGTAGAGCGCCTTCTGGGTGTGGCGGAAGAAGGGCGGCGCGGTGATGCAGTAGCAGTCGGCCATTCCGGTCTCCTCGTACAAATCCAGCAGCTTCTTATTTTCCTCAATGGAGTTCTCGAAGGAACAGGCCATGATCTTGGCTTTACCCTGAGTGCGGCCGTAGATCACCTTTAACAGCTCCAGCTTTTCCTCCGTGGTCAGTTCGTGGCACTCGGCCCCCAGTCCGTTAACAAAGAAATTCTGGATCCCCTTGGAAAGGTGCCAGTCAATCATCTCCGCTGTCTGCTCGTAGTTGACGGATCCGTCCGCATTGAACGGCGTCAGAATCTCATCCACAACTCCCGTAATGAAATGTCCCATAGAAACTATCTCCTTTTCTCTTTAAAATTTAGCCTTTAGTTCCAGAAAATTATATAACTTTTCATTTTTCTGTACCACTTGTTTTTTATACTAACACATTTATATGGCTTAATCAATGGCATATGTCCTAAATTTGCGCTTATTTTTTGTGCATATTCTATATTTTCCTCTTAAATTACCAAGTTTTTATCCTACACTTTATATCTTTACTTATAATTGATCCACTTGCAAATTATGGAGCGGTTTTATCAAAACTTGTCTTAAATCCTTCAAACGTGAACCAACAATCTGCCAGGCAAGGGCATACCGGACTTACACCGCTGCTTCCGGCGGCATTTTCCGGCGCAAGCCTACGGTTTTCAAGCATTTTGCCGCTCTGTAAACGTTGAAATAAAATCCGCTTGCTGATATAATGGATTATAGGTCAAAACCGACAGTTTTTTCCAAAACGCCCGGCCACGACCGGAAGGAGTGTATCGAAATGGAGAACAGAATCCCCCCGCGCACAGAAGCCGTTGAAAAATTGGAAAATTATATCACGTCCAATCATTTGCCTCCGAACACCAAGATCCCTTCGGAGCGCGACCTGTGCGAAATGTGGGGCATCAACCGGACCACGCTGCGGTTCGCGGTGGATATGTTGGTGGAAAGCGGCCAGCTGTACCGCAAAAAAGGCTCCGGGACCTATATCGCCGAATCCAAGCTGGTCCGGAACCTGTTGGGCGTCAACTCGTTGTCCACAGAGGTGCGCCAGCTGGGCCTGCCGTTCTCAACGCACATTTTAAGCCTGCGCGTCATCGAGTGCACAAAGCAGGTCTCCAAAAAGCTGCACATCCCCCTGGGCCAGAACGTCTACGAGTGTATCCGCGTGCGCAGCATCGAGGGCGTGCCCTGCATCATGGAAACCATGTATCTGGATCAGAACCAGTGTCCGGACCTTGAAAAATATTATCACGACAAAAGCTCTATCTACTCCATTTTTGAGAATATCTACAAGAAAACCCTGGTCGCCGGCGAGGAGAAAATCAGCGTCACCTACGTCAGCGAGGAGGAAGCCGCTCTGCTGGATCTCGAGGAAGGGGAACCCGTCTTTTTCGCCACCGGCGTCACCACCATGGCGGACGGCGTCCCGCTGGAATATTACAAGCAGCTTTTCCGGGCGGACCGTTTTAAATTTGTGAGTATGATCAAAAGGAGGATGACATGAAATCTCCCCAGAACGAGGATAAAAAGCAGGAACCAAAAATCAATTACCGCACCCCCATCTATCTGCAGCTGCGCGAGATCGTGCGCACCAAAATCGAGGATGGGGAGTATCTGCCCGGTACTGCGATTCCGTCGGAAAACGACATGGCCGCTACCTACGGAATCAGCCGGATCACGGTGCGCAGCGCCGTGGACGCCCTGGTAAACGAGGGACTTCTGCGCCGGGTGCAGGGAAAAGGCGTGTTCGTGGTGGGCAACAAGATCGAACAGGCCATCGAGGAATTCAGCGGTTTCGTGCCCTCCATCGGCAAAAGCCGGGATCAGACCAGCGCCCGGGAGCAGACCAAGCTGCTGCGCCCAGCGGGGGATCTGTTCGCCAACCGGTTCCGCATCGATCCCGAGGATCAGATCTACTATATCCGGCGCGTTGTGAACCAGGAGTCCGGCCCCGTTTCCCTGGAGGAAATCTACGTGCCCTACGACGTGATTCCCCAGTTAAACGTGGTGAATTCCTCCGTGTTCAGCATCAGCTCCGTGTTCGAGTTTTACGGCGTGAACGTCAGCATGGTGCGCCAGAGCCTGGAAATCCAGAAATGCAACTCCAAAATGGCCCACATTCTGGACGCGCCGGACGGGGTGGCGCTCATGGTCCTGGAATGCGCTTACCACGACGACAGCGGCAGCATGATCGGCTACAGCCGCACCTATACCCGCAGCGACAAGGTGAGCTTCAAGGTCTCCCTTCACAGGCTGGATTAACGTTTGCATGCAAATTAAAATGAGCCGCCGGATTGCCCGGCGGCTCATTGACATTTTCTCTATACAGTTTCGCGTTTCCCAATGGTTCTGGCTTCCTTGGCCATACACCTGCGATGCAGCACCACGATCACGCCCACCAGCAACAGCAGCGCGGATCCCAGGGTCAGCCACACGTTCGCGGCGGTAAACCCGGCCACCAGGTATCCCACAAAGCAGCATCCTGCCACCAGTCCGGCGTAGGGCATCTGCGTTGAGACGTGTTCCAGGTGATTGCAGCCCGCTCCGGTGGACGACAGGATCGTCGTATCCGAGATCGGGGAGCAGTGGTCTCCGAACACGCTGCCGGACAGGGTCGCGGCCAGGGACACCACCATAAGCTCAGGGGCCACCGCCTCAGCCACCGGCACGACGATGGGGATCAGAATCCCGAAGGTTCCCCAGGCGGTTCCCGTGGAAAAGCTGAGGAACGCCGCAATGGCGAAGATCAAAGCCGGCAGAAGGGCGCCGGGGATGGTGCTTCCCGCCACCACGTCCTTCACAAAATCAGCCGTCAGCAGCAGGTCCCTACAGACGCCGCTGATCGTCCAGGCCAGCATCAGGATAGCGCAGGCCGGAAGCATGGACTTCATGCCTTCCTGAACGCTGTCCATAAATCCCTTGAAGGACATCAGCTTGCGGGGAACAAACATGATCATTGCCACCACCAGAGCGCCGAAGCAGCCCCAGGCCAGCGCCGGAGCGGCGGTACAGTTGCCGAAGGCAGCGCCCACGCTGTGGAACGCCGGGTCCTCGCCCCAGAATCCGCCGTTGTAAAGCATTCCTAAGACGGAGAAAATGATCAGGGCCACGATGGGAACCAGCATGTCCAACACCGTGCCGCGGTCGGAAATGGTCAGCTTCTGCTCCGCATTCAGCTCAACCGCTCCCAGGTCGCCCCGGGCCGCCCGCAGCTCCCGTTCCTCCATTGGACCGAAATCCAGGTCCTTCAGGCACAGCGTGAGCACCATAACCAGAGACAGGATCGCGTACAGGTTAAAGGGAATCGTGGAAATGAACGCGGCGAAGTCGCTCTCGAAATGTCCGGTGGACTGCAGGTTGCTGCCCACGGCGGCCGCCCAGGAGGAGACCGGCGCGATGATGCAGACCGGAGCCGCGGTGGAATCGATAATGTAAGCAAGCTTTGCCCGGCTTATCTTATACTTATCCGTAACCGGCTTCATAACCGTTCCAACAGTGAGACAGTTAAAGTAATCATCGATGAAAATGATCGCTCCCAGCGCGCTGGTGGAGAGAAGCGCCAGCTTCTTATTGCGGATCTTGGTCGTCGCCCACCGCCCGTAAGCGCTGCTGCCGCCGGCCGCGGACACCACAAATACCAGAGCGCCCAGCAGACAACAGAAGATCAGAATGTTCAGGTCAGCCTTGTCGACCATCACGTTGAACGCCGTCTCAACGGTTCCAACGATCGGATTCAAACCGACTCCAACCGTATAGATTAATGTTCCGGTTAAAATTCCACACATCAGAGAGGTTAACACCTCTTTTGTCACCAGTGCCAGCACAATCGCAATGATCGGCGGCAAAATGGACAGCCATCCCGCATAGTATGCTTCCACAGGTCAACACCCCCAATCCGGTTCCGATTGAACCTCATATCCCGGTTTCCGTTTCCCATCTCTCATCTTAAACACCAATTCCTTTCCCCTATAAACTTTTTTGATTTGCGGTCCTGTGGGAGCCGCATACATCATGATCCCAATTTCCCAAACATATTTATATGTTTTTCAAAAACAGGACCACTTTTGTTGGACCCATTATAGCATTGCACCTCATGTCCGTCAATTATAAATTTACTGTCAAAATAGATTTATATCCGTGAAATTGGCCCTCCATTTTTTAGGAATATTTACCAAATTGCCGGTTTATCCCGCGCCTGCGGGCTTTTCTCGCCCTGCCCTCATGGATCAGTTTATTCGCAACTTGTCTTTTAACGCAATCATTTTCCCGGTTATTTCCACCGGTTCTTATACCATGTGCACAATGATTCATGGGTTTTTGGCTGGTTTATTAGAATTATCTTTGTGCATTTTCCTATTTTTTTAGAATTTGGATATAAATTTTTAATATTTGTATTGAAATATACAGATTGGCGTGATATAATGCAGCATGTGGTACACGAATTTAAAAAGTTGTATTCTAACATACAACTTTTTAAATTTATAAAAAAGCAAAGACTATTGAAAGGAGTTCATGTCATGTCAAACAACACGCAAGAATCGAACGGGACAGAACTGAAACGAAAATTGGGGTTAGGAACTGCCATCGCGCTGGGCGTTGGTACAACGATTGGTTCCGGTATCTTCTCATCTGTAGGTGAGGTCGCGGGGGCTGCCGGTTCCGGAGTCATGGTAATCCTGTCGTTTTTAATCGGCGGCCTGATTATGATTCCCCAGAACCTTCTCTACACCGAGTATTCCACGGCAATCCCGGAGGATGGACTTTTCGTAGCTTATTTAAAGAGAGCCGGCTGGCCCTTCATGTCGTTTCTGTCCGGATGGCTTTCCTTCTGGGCGACAGACCCCACCGGCATCGCCATCTCCTCACTGGCAGTTGCCAACTACCTGGCGTTCTTTACCGGATTCAGCCAGATCGTCGTCCGCATGGTTGCGGTTGCCATTATCATTCTCTTCACCGCGTTACATATGATCAAGATGGAAGCGGGCGCGAAATGGCAGAACTTCATTACCATGTTTAAGGTACTCCCGTTCATGATCCTGATTGGCATGGGCCTGTTCTATATGAGAGGCGACACCATGATGACACCCGCGGCCGTGGGCGCTCCCACCGGAATCGCTGCGCTGCTGGCCGGTATTTCCGCCACAACCTGGTCCTATGACGGTATGCAATCCGCATGTGTAATGGGCGGCGAGATCAAGAATCCCAAACGCAACATGCCCATCGCACTGATCTCCACCGTTATCGTAATCACCCTGCTTTACACGGCTCTGTCCACCGCAGCCGTCGGCTTACTGCCTGCAGCAGATTTGGCAGCTTCCGACGCTCCCATCGCGGCAGCCGCAGCCAATATTCCCATGATCGGACAGTCCGCAGGCATCATCGCCGCTGTTCTGGCTATTATCATCGTAACCGGCTCCGTATCCAGCCTGATCATGTTCCAGGCCCGTATCGAGTACAAGATGGCGCAGGAAGGTATGTGGTTCAAATCCTGGGCAAAGGTTCATCCCAAGTGGGAGACCCCCTATGTCTCCATGCTGTGGCAGAGCGGCTTTGCCATCGTTCTCGTTTTCGCCGGCACCATCAACGACCTGCTGGGCTACTTTACCGTAATCTGCCTGCTGCGCAGCGTTGTTACCTTTATCGCAGTGTTTAAGCTTCGCAAGATGCCTGACTATAAACCCACCTACAAGATGCCCTGCTGGCAGTTAATGGCCCTTCTGGCGGTTGTTCCCACCATGATCCTGCTGGTGTCCACCTTTGTCTGGGCTCCCGGCCAGAGCATGATCGCCGCTGTTGTGGCAGTCGGCACCGGTTATCCGGTCTACCTGCACTTCAAGAAACAGAACAACATCACCGCTCATACGGGCAAATAATGTCTCAAACGGCATGCCCGGTGACCGCCATACAGAAATCCGGTATGCCCCCACGGTAACAGGGGGCATATCTTTTCGGTTCAAACGGCCCCCTGCCTGAGACAGCCCGTTTTATGCGTGAAATATTCAAGGAAACTTACCTCTTGTCATGTGCCTGTCGGCATTTGATATGGTATAATTATTTCTAATAAAGAAACTTATCCATGCCCGGCCCCGGGCCTCGGCGTGGTATAAAGGAAAAGGAGAGCTCGATAATGGATTTTAAAATTTCAAGAGAAGAACTGTACCGCTGGTGTTCAATTCCATGGCAGGATCTGGAAAAACAACCGGACCTGAAGACAAAGCTGGTCATCAAGGAAGACCGCGCCTCTATGATGTCAATTATTGGAAATATGATGGCTGATGAGGTGATCCAGCACAACGCTGAAGGGAAACTGACCAAATGGGTACTCCCGGCCGGTCCTACCGACGAATATGACATCTTCATCGACCGCGTCAACAAGGAGCGCATCAGCTTAAAGAATCTCTGGGTATTCCACATGGACGATTTCCTGGATTGGGAGGGACGTCCTTTCCCGGTAGGCGACACCTATGAGAGCCTGGAGGGCACCATGAACGCCTGCTTCTACGGCCGCATCGATCCGGAACTCAACGTGCCGGAGAACCAGCGGATCTGGACCCGTATCAACGATCTGGACTATCCCGACAACCTGTGCCAGGAGCTGGGAGGCATCGACACCCTCTGGGCAGGCGTTGGCTGCAAGGGCCTGGTGGCCTTCTGCGAGCCGCCCCGCCGTTATTCCTGCCGTCTCTCCATCGAAGAGTACGCCAACTCCAAGACCAGGGTTGTGGATTTGAACGAGGACACCATCGTGGCCCTGAGCCAGCGCACCTTTGGCGGCTGCTACGACCGCGTTCCGCCCAAAGCCGTCACCCTGGGCTTCAAGACCATGCTGTCCGCCAAGCGGGCCGTGTACATGATCGCCACCGGTTCCTGGAAACAGACCGTGGTGAGAGTCGCCCTGTTCAGCGAGCCGACTCTGGAGTACCCGGTGACTCTGCTTCCCAAGTATATCCCGGATGTGACGCTGTTCTGCAACGTGGACACCGCCGATCATCCCATGTCCCATGAAATCAAAGGATGGTGATTTAAGATGAGCAAAAAAGACGTAATTGTACTGAACAGCCACGGCGTGGGCCAGTACGCCTACGCGGACCATATGCCCGTATGGGGCGAAACGCTCTGTGTAACCAAATGGCATGTGGCCGAGGACGGCGGCAAGGGCTCCAATGTTTCCGTAGCCCTGGGGCGCCTGGGCATCGACACCGCATACATCGGCAAGGTGGGAAATGATCCCTGGGGCGACCTGGGCGAGAAATGGATGCAGGACGCGGGCGTGGACACCACCTACCTGTACCGCACCGACGAAGTTTCCACCGGCACCGGCCTGATCTTAATCGGACCCGATGGCCAGAACACCGTGATCGACGGGGACAGCTCCAGCGTGAAGCTGACCTTAGACGAGGTGAAGACCGCTCTGGACGCCATGAAGGGCACCAAAATGTTCGTCACCGGCTTTGAGGTTCCGGAGCAGCTGTCCTTAGACGCCGCCCGCTATGCCAAGGAGCTGGGAATGGTGACGCTGGTCAACCCCAGCCCCCTTCCCGAGAAGCCCATGGGCCGACTGGACTATGTGGACTATCTGTTTATCAACGAGGTGGAGGGCCGCTACATCCTGGACCTGCCCCAGGACAGCCCCATCCTGCCCCAGGATATGTTAAATAAGGTGCAGGAGAAATACGGCGTGCCCAACATCATCATGACCATGGGCGGCGACGGAAGCGCGGTTCTGTGCGGCGACGAATACTGGACCGTGGAATCGGTGAAGGTGGAGAACGTGGTCAACACCGCAGGCGCGGGCGACGGCTACATGGCCGCCACCGTGGCGCAGCTGATTCTGGGCAAGGATTTAAAAGAGGCCACCCACTGGGCCAGCAAATACGCCGCCCTCTCCGTCACCATTGACGGAACCATTCCGGCTTACAGGCCGATGGGCGAGGTGGAGGAGTTTATAAAGTCTTTGGGATAAATGATCCTGGCATAGCAATCGTTCACAGGCTGCTCCAGCGGCCCATTACACTCAAATAAAACGATACGGCCAACATCCGCTCCGGAGGACGGCCGTATCGTTTTTATGTAGGGTAGGTGGCATTCGGTAATTTCTTTCCGATATAGCAGACCAGCATCTCAGTATCCGTGTAATCCGGCACAAAAAATATTCTTCCGGAAATCCCGGTAAACCGCATATGCCAGCTGGCCTCATACTCCACGCCGTTTTCGTCGCGGAAGGTATGCTGCTGTTGATACATATCCATCGTGGAGTCGGACTCCGGGGTGGTTTTAGTCAAAAGCTCGGGCCGGAATGGCTGGCCCGGGTATTTTGAACTGTATTCCTCCAGCTCTGACAACTTTTTCACAATCTGTCGGATATAAGATTTCTCAAGATTTTCCAGGTCACGTTTGACGGACGGACAGAACCGCAGATGGGGAAACAGCCGGGACCGCCTATCCCACAGATCCTCATAAGTATAGATGGTTATGGCAAACGTTGCTTTTAAAGCGGCGGCCAGCGGTTCCTCCTCCAGTTGGGCGGCGCTGAATACATTGCGCACCACAACCGGCGATTCCGCATTGTCTGCCAGCGAAAACAGAACTGCCGGTATCTCCGCTCTTTTCCACCGGTCATCCAGGCAGATACTCAGCATAAATGAATCATTTAAAACCGCCTCGGTGCCCCCTCGTAACGCCGTATGCCCTTCATACACCTCATATTCTTCATCCGGCGTGTAAACACATCTTCTGTTCCAAAAGCTCAGATATAAGCGCCTGTACTCGATATCAACCTCAGACAGCCATTTTGCTATGGAATATGTAACAGAGCGGAAATACGGCTCGTCCTCCGATGGGACGTACACCTCCGGACGGCCATATTTCCCCGCCAGAACCTTATACACATCAAGGAAGTTTTTCAGCGCATCGCTGGCCTCATAGAGATCCTCCGGCTCCACCTCCCACGCTTTTTCATTTAGGTACATAAACTCTCCTTAAATCAAATCATACAGAGCTTTATCCCATTCGTCCAAAAATCCCTCCGGCCAGCAGTCCAGCCTGCCGTCCCTGTAGATTTTGGGCGCCACATACTTGTGTTTGTATTGATCCGCGCCATCCTTATAGAAAAATACCAGCTGCACAAGGGATTCATCGATCGCGCCCTTTTTAACGGCCAGCCGGGTTCCATTCAAAATGTGATCGCTGTGGGTCTCCACTAACAGCTGCACACCGCCGGCTCCCGCCCGGGTGATCAGCTCCCCCAGCATCCTCTGCCCGGCCGGATGAATGTGCGCCTCCGGATTCTCCACCACAATGATATCCCCCCGCCTGGCGGAAAGTATGGCGATAATCAGGGGAAGCACATAGGTAATCCCGAATCCCACGTTCATGCTCTTATAGGAGTTCGTCTTCTCTTTTCCCTCAATAAACTCATAGCGGACTTGCGATGTTCTCAGCTGGGGATTCAGCGTGATCTGCGGAGCCACCCCGGGGGCGATCCGGTCCATCCACACCCTGGTCTGGTTCGCCAGACTGGCCCCCAGCTTATCCTGCAGAACAACCGCCTGATTCTCCACATCTTCACTGCCGAACAGGCTTAAATACTGGAGAGCAAATTCACCGTTATTGCCGAATTCCCTTCTGACAATCTCCTCCTCATTGGCAATGCGGTAGAGTTCCAGCGGTTCGATGCGGAATGCGGATAAATAAGAAAAACGATTCCCAAAAATTCCCGATTCCAACTTGCCGGGATCAGCAGATTCCAGAGGAAGCAGATCGGAATCCGGGATATAGCGAAAGCTGGCGCAGAAATTACCTTCGTCAGCCGAGACGCCAATCCCGATCAATTCCTCCGCGGCCTTCTCATACAGCACATCCTGGGCATTTCCAAGCTTCACATACTTTCCGTTTAGTCTCAGCCCCCTGAGGGAGCGGTCCTGCAAGTAGGACTGACGCAGCAGCAGCAGGCTTTGAATCACGGTGGATTTGCCCACCCCGTTGATGCCGGTCAGCATGTTTACATCTTTCAGCGGCAGGGTCAGCTGATCAAAACATTTAAAATTTTTGAGTTTGACTTCTCTTAACATGTGAACTCCCTCACAAAATTCCGCGCCATATCGATTCTGCGCACCGTAGAATACTGATCGCCCGCCTTCAGCGCGGTATTAAATTCGCTGTCCTGCAGCAGCTTGCCAAAAGCGGTCAAAAACTCATCTTTGCGTTTAACAATCTGTTGCAGCTCGTCCTCGGTCAGCTCGGAAAAGCAGACGGCCCAAATTTCAAAAATCGCCTTGTTGACAGGTCCTCTGCGCCAATTTGTATTGTACTTGCGGAAAGCGTATTTTCCAAATATCGCGCTGCAGAAGCCCATAATATTTTTAAATTTCTTCTCCAGCCGGACAATCTGATCCTTGTCATAATTATTGACCTGTCTCAGCGCTTTTATCAGGAAATTGTCGATGTTTCCCTTGTAATATTTTTTGTAATCCAGCTCCGTAAAGGCCAGAAACCGCGTCACATACTCCCGGTCGGCCATCCGGGCCGGGGAGATCGCTCTTTGCGTGGCCTCCAGAAATTCTTCGCTCTCCGCCAAACGCTGGATCAGCTCAGTGGCCGCCCCCTGGTAGAGCGCCTGCCGGATCTCCTGATCCGTCAAAATGACTCCGCCCGTATTGATCCGCTGGAATATATTGAAAACCACCGCATCCGGCGTCCCCTTCTCGACAGTGAAGGCGATAATGGGAGTCTCCTTGATTCTGCGCGCATATTGCCTGGGCAGATCGTCAAAGGTAAATCCGTTAAAATCTCTTAAATACTGTAACCCCTCAAAGGCTTTCTTTTCCCCGCCTTCCCCCACCAAAAAATTCTGAAAAGCCGTCAGACGCTGGCGTCCGTCGATCACAACCCACCGGTCGTCGTCTGCGGCATTAAAATAAAACGCGGGAATCGGGATTTTTAACATCAGGGATTCAATGAGCTGGCTCTGCTTTTCCAGGGACCAGAGATTTCCGTTGCGCTGAAAATCCGGGCTCAGGTTGATCTCATCGTTCTCCAGACGCTCCATCAGATTATAGACGTTGATGGGTTTCTGGCTGATATTCACATCCGCCGGTATAAATGTATCCGGGCCGATCTCCTCCGCCGGATACCCTTCATCATCACCGTAATTAATCAGGATACCGTACTGTAAAATCTCCTCGATCGTCCCCAGCATATCCGTCTCTGTCACCGAATCTTCTTTATTTTTCAAAATGTCAACGACCGTCTTGTAACCGATTGTATCCTCGTTTTTCTTCGCAAATTTTACAATCTCATCAATTTTTTCTCTCTGACTCTCTCTCATAATTCCCCATTATCTCCACTATTTTCAAACACCCGTCAATCTCTTACTATTATATATTCTTTTCACCCTCCACACAACCGCTATTTCCCGGGGTCAGAGTACAAAATAGCTGCGGGCTCCCATTTACCGGTTCCCGCAGCCTGCGTTATTCCATCATTGTGTTGTCCGTTCACTTACCGGATAAAATTCGTCTTAATCTTCCCCTCAGCCACCGGCTCCGCCACTCCGGCCCCGCGGCCCGCTTCAATGCATTTCAGGAGCCAGGCCATGTTGTGGCCGATGGTGCGCATGGTCTGCATGCCCTCCTCGTCCTGCTTCGCCTCCTCCGGGGTATTTCCGTGGATGACATGGAAATAATTGGAACTCACAATGGGCATCCCGGACAAGGAGAAATACTTGTTGATGGCATCCACCGTGGCCGTGGTGCCCGCTCTTCTGGCCGAAGCGATGGCCGCCGCCGGTTTCAGGCGGAATCCGCCGCCGCTCATGAACAGGCGGTCCAAAAAGGCCAGGATCGAACCGTTGGGCGAGGCGTAATAGACCGGGGAACCAACCACCAGACCGTCCGCCTCCCGCAGCTTTGCCGCCGCCTCGTTTACCTGGTCGTCGGTGAACACGCAGCAGCCCGCGCTCTTACAGTGGCCGCAGCCGATGCAGCCGTGGACCGCTCCGTTGCCGATCTGGATCAGCTCCGTCTCCACGCCGTCCTCGTGCAGCGCCCGGGCCACCTCCTCCAGGGCCGTGTATGTACATCCCACCCCGTGAGGGCTTCCGTTGATCAGTAATACTTTCATTTCCAACACTCCTTTTCCGCTCTGATTCGGCTCTTGCCGTCCTGCTGATTTTTATTTTAAGGCATCTGAAAATAAAAGTAAAGGACGTACGCCCGCAACAGCGTACCGCCCTATGTACCGCGCGCCCACAACGGCGCACGCCTCAACTACTTACATAATTCTCACATTTTTCAGAGCCCCTGTCCTGGAGAACTGGGTCCACTCGCACACGTTGACTGCGTGATCCCCGATGCGCTCCAGATATTTAGCCACCATCAGCAGGTCGATGCCCTGGTCCGCCTGGTCTGGCGATACCCGAAGCAGCTGGATCACGTCCGTTTTCACCTGGTTGAACAGATTGTCCACCTCGTCGTCCCGCTTGATAATGGAGACGGCCGCGTCCAGATCCCGGTTGATAAACGCCTCGATGGCGTCGTGAACCATTTTCCCAGCCGCCGCCGCCATGGCCGGCAGGTGCTTTACAATGTGATACGCGTGATCGCTCTTGATGCGCAGAATCAGCTCCGCGATATCCGAGGCATGGTCCCCGATCCGCTCCAGATCCGTCACCACCTTCAGCGCGGTGGAAACCTGGCGCAGGTCCCCAGCCACAGGCTGCTGGCGCAGGATCAGGGACAGGCACCGCGCCTCGATGGCCCGCTCCATGTCGTTGACCGTGCGGTCGCCCTTGATAATGTCCTCCGCCATCTGAAAATCCTGATCCTCAAAGGCTGTGAAGGTCTGCTCAATGGCCCGCTCCACCATATGGGCCATCTCCATCAAATCCTGGTTGAGCAGCCCCAGTTCATGTTCATATGTCACTCTAACGCTCATCTTAAACCCCTTTCCCAACGCCCGGCTCCACCCGTTCGGCTGGTCGCTGTACGTATGCACCCGCTGCCAAACCTTCCGTCACCCGAAACGCCCGGTAATATAGTCTTCCGTGCGCTTATCCCGCGGCACGGTGAACAGTTCGTCCGTGGCGGCGTACTCCACCACCTCGCCCACCAGGAAAAACGCCGTGTAGTCGGCGATCCGCGCCGCCTGCTGCATGTTATGGGTGACAATCGCCACCGTGTAACGGCTCTTTAAGTCGTCCATCAAATCCTCGATCTTCAGAGTGGAGATGGGGTCCAGCGCCGAAGTCGGCTCATCCATCAGAAGCACCTCCGGCTCCACCGCCAATGCCCTGGCGATGCACAGCCTCTGCTGCTGGCCGCCGGAAAGCCCCAGCGCCGGCTTCCTCAGCCGGTCGGAAACCTCGTCCCACAGCGCCGCGCCCCGCAGGCTGCTCTCCACAATCTCGTCCAGCCGGGCCTTGTTCTTAACGCCGTGGATTCTGGGACCGTAGGCCACGTTGTCGTAGATGCTCATGGGAAATGGGTTGGGCTGCTGGAACACCATGCCGATCTTCTTGCGAAGAAGCGTGGTGTCCACCTGGGGATCATAGATATCTTCCTCGTCCAGCAGCACCGTCCCGTCTATTTTCACACCGGCCACCAGGTCGTTCATGCGGTTCAAGGTCTTTAAAAAGGTGGATTTGCCGCAGCCCGACGGCCCGATAAACGCGGTGATTTTATGTTCATACAGGTACAGACTGATATCCTTTAACGCGTGATTTTCACCGTAATACAGGTTCAGGCTCCGGGCCGAAATTTTTGTCTTTGCTTCCACGTGATTCTCCTCCCCGGCTCTATGCGCCGGTCTCCACATTGAATTTTCGGGATAAATATCTGGCCAGCCCGTTGATGGCCAGAACGATTGCCAGTAATACCACCGCCACGCCGAACGCCTCGTTGTACTTCGCCTTCTGCATGAACAGATAGAGCTGAATCGTCAGGGTTCCGCCCGGCTCCATCACCTTGCCCAGCCAGTTTCCGGGCATGTAGTAACCGCTGCCCGCGGTGAACAGAAGGGCCGCCGACTCGCCCACGATCCGGCCGATGGCTAAAATCACGCCGGTGAGAATTCCCGGCATGGCGCTAGGCAGCAGGATGGTGCGGATCATATACCATTTTGTGGCCCCGATGCCAAGAGCGCCGCTCCGGTAGCTGTCCGGCACCGTTTTTAACGCCTCCTGGGTGGTCCGCGTGATCAGCGGCAGAATCATCAGGGTCAGCGTCAGCGCGCCGGTGAGAATGGAATATTTGAGACCCAGTGTATTTCCAAAAAACACCATACCAAAGAGGCCGAAAATAATGGACGGTATGCCGGACAACGTCTCGGTTGTGAACTCAATGGCTTTCACCAGACGCCCCGGCCTGGCGTACTCGTTCAGGTAGATCGCCGCCCCGATTCCGATGGGTGTCGCGATCAGCAGCGTGATCACCACAATGTACAACGTGTTTACAATATTTCCCAATATTCCAAAGGTGCCCTTGGTGGCGCTGGTGACCGTGGTGAGAAACCGCCAGCTGATGTTCGGGATTCCCCGCGCAAACACATAGCCCATGATCCCGGCCAGTATGGCGATGGAGAGACCGGCGCACAGATAGATGAGGCCGGTGAGAATCAGGTCCGACATGCGCACATGCCTGCCGTAGATGCTCTTTCGCACCACGGACTGTTTATGAATCCGAATGGCCGCTTCACCTGTCATTCCTGTTTCCTCCCTTCTTCAGCAGCCCGGTCAGGCTGGCATTGATGATCATGATAAATGCAAACAGCACCAGACCGATGGTGAACAACACCTCCCGGTGCAGCCCGGCCGCATATCCCATCTCCGACACAATGGCCGTGGTCAGGAAGCGGACGGAATTAAAGGGCAAAGGCAGGTTGACCGAGCTGCCCGACACCAGGCTGATGGCCATGGCCTCGCCGATTGCGCGCCCGGTTCCCAGCACAATCGCGGTGATGATCCCGGACCTGGCCGCGGGGAGCGCCACATGGAAAATCGTCTGTATTTTCGTGGCCCCCAGCGCCAGGGAGGCGCTGCGAAGCTGAACCGGCACGGCCCGCAGCGCGGACTCGCTGATATTGATCACCGTGGGCAGTATCATCAGCGCCAGCACCAGCACGGCGGAAATGAGATTGGCGCCGCCGGTAAACTGATGGGTCTGGGAGCCTTTGAAAATAATCAGCTCCAGCTTATACATCAGCGGGTTTAAAATCAGAATTCCCAGAAGGCCGTAAATCACGGAAGGAATTCCGGCCAGCAGCTCCACGGCCGGGCGGACAAAGCCCGCCAGCCTGGGCGGCGCCACCTCGGCCAGGAACACGGCCGTCATCACGCCGATGGGCACTCCGATGAGAATCGCCATGGAGGTGCCCACGATGGAGGTGAGGATCACGTAGAGGATGCCGAAGGACGCCTCCACCCCATCCGGGCGCCACACGCTGCCAAACAGGATTTCCAGTATCCCCACCTTAAACAGCGCCGGGGTCCCGCTGACCACCATATAAAGAGCGATGGACGCCACCGCCAGCACAGCGAAAAAGCCGCAGGCCATAAAGATCACCTGGGCTGCCTTTTCAACCGCAGACTTGCTGCCGTGGTGGGAACGAATGGAAATGGTTTCCGAGCTCATGCAGTGTCTCTCCTTTCAAACGACCGGCGTGTCGCAGTGCACACAACAGACCGCAACACGCCTCGCAGGTTCTGACCGGCGGGCAGTAATTCCGGCGTTTTGCCGGAACAGTCCGCCAGTCCCGGTTACTCGATGGTGATCAGGCCCACCGATTTCACCAGCTCTGCGCCTTCGTCGGACCGAAGGTAGGCGAACAGCGCCTGCACCAACTCACTCTGCTGGCTCAAATCTCCCTTGGTAGCCATCACGAAGGGGCGGCTTAAGAAATAACTTCCGGCCTTGATGTTCTCCTCGGTGGGCTCGGCCCCCTCCAGATTCAGCGCCTTCACCGTATCGTCCAGCACGTCCAGGGACACATAACCGATGGAACCGGGGGTGGAAGCCACCTTTGCCATCACCGCTCCGGTGCTGTCCAGTTCATTGCTGTACTTGCAGGCGTCCTCCAGCCCCAGAAGCTCCTCGAACGCTCCGCGGGTGCCGGAACCGGACTCGCGTCCCACCACCACGATGGGGGCGTCGGATCCTCCCAAATCCTTCCAGTTATTGATCTTGCCGGTGTAGACGTCCGCCAGCTGCTCTCTGGTCAGATCCGCAACCCCGTTGGCCGGGTCCACCACCACGGCAATTCCGTCGATGGCTACGATATTTTCCACAGCGCCCTTTTCCTTCTCCTCGTCCTTTAAGTTCCTGGAGGAGTTGCCGATATCCGCGGTTCCGTTCAACACCGCCTCAACCCCTGCGCCGGAGCCCACAAACTGGGCGGAAACCGTCACATCCGGGTATTTTTCCATAAATGCCTCGCTCAGCGCGTTGGCGAACTTCTCCATGGAAGTGGAGCCCACCATGCTGATGGAGCCGCTTAAATCCGCGGCAGTCTCATCCGCAGCCGTTTCCGCCGTCGTGGTGTCCGCGGTGGTATCTGCGGACGTGTCCGCCGCCGTGGACGCTGTGGTCCCGGCCTCCGTCCCGGCAGCCTCCGTGGTATTTCCTGAAGCGCTGCCGCAGCCCGCCAAAGCGCCAGCCGCCAGCACCGCCGTTGTGATCATTGCAAGAATTGCTTTTCTGTTCTTTTTCATAATCCTATGCCTCCAAATGAATCCGCACCCCGTCCATTTCCGGGTGCTGTTTTATGTTTTTCTTGCTGTTACAGTTTGGAGTATACAAAAAACAGGCCTTTGGCGAAAGCATGGTTGCGTATAGTTTTTGTAAAATCTGCGTAAAGCGGCCGCCGGGCTGTTTCCAACCGCGGCGGCCGCTTTTGCACTGCATCTACTTCACATCGATGCCTCTTATGCTAAAATTTTATGGTATTGCTAAGCTGTTTCCGAATATCCCGCCCACCATACATAATGCGGACAATATTTACAATCCCTTCCGTCTCATTTGGCAGATAGAAAACCAGGTAATTATCAACTGGAAAAAAACGGATACCCATACTATGCCAAGGCTCCTCCTCATACAAATGATGGCGCAAAGGCATATCATCCAAACTCCTGATTCTCTGCATAATCCGCCTTGCCTGATTTGCGGCGGTGTCCGGCACACACAATTCATTGGAAATGTATTCGTAAATCCTCCTCAAATCCAACCGCGCCTGCTCTGAATATACGATATTCCAGCTCATACGCCAAAATCTCTTTTCATTTCTTCTTCAATAAAATCCGCAGTGTGAACCTTGCCGGCTTTTATATCAGATAGACCCTTGTTGATCTCGGAATCAAACTGCTCCTTGGTCAGAGAGCCCATTGCGATTGGTGCACTTGCGGGCAGCTTCATTTCAAACGGAATACCGCGCTGCAGCACAACCTGTCTTAAAAACATTCCGATTGCATTGGACATGGGGATCCCCAACTGGTCCAATACCTCTTCCGCCTGTTCTTTAATCCCCGGCTCTACACGGGCAAAAATATTAGAGGTTCGTGCCATACTAATCACTTCCTTTCAAAGGTAGTATATCACAAAACGCTTGCGATATGCAAGCGAATCGCAAGCATTTACTGGTGATTTCGCTCCCGATAGCCGTCGGAAGCGGCCGCCGGGCTGTTTCCAACCGCGGCGGCCGCTTTCTGTATCGCTTATATGATAATATTCTATCCTCTCAGCTCTCTCCCACTACCTTATAGGTCTCCTCGACAATACGCTCCATAGCGTTTAAGATATTCTCATATCCGGTACACCGGCACAGGTGCCCGGAGATCAGTTTGCGCAGCTCATCCCGGTTGTAGCGCTTTCCGGTGCCCACGATTTCCACCGCGGACATGATCAGGCCCGGCGTACAGAAGCCGCACTGGACCGCCGCTTCCTCGATAAACGCCTTCTGGATGGGGCTTAATTCACCGTTCGGGCCCTTTAAGCCCTCCACGGTCATGATTCTGCGCCCCTCTGCCCAGACGGTGAGATAGATACAGCTGTCAATGGCCTCTCCGTCCACCAGCACCGTACAGGCGCCGCACTCGCCGACCTCGCAGCCCTTCTTTACGCTGGTCAGTCCCAGACGGTTCCGCAGGGTATCCAGCAGCGACTCCCTGGGATCGATGGCCACTTCCACATCATTTCCGTTGACCGCCATATGAACGATTTTAAGCATTCCACTCACCCCCTGCATTCAGCACCGCCTGCTTGAAGGCGCGTTTTGCCAGTTCCTCCACCAGCTGCAGACGGAACTCCTTGGAAGCTCTCCAGCTAGACCGCGGGTTCACCTCTTCCAGCGCGCCCTTGCCGATCCGTTCCGCCAGCTCCTCTCCAGCCTCGCAGCCCACCGCTTCCGCTTCGATTTTACCGCAGCGGATGGGCGTCGGGGCAGCCACCCCGTATGCCAGGCGCAGGTCGGCCACATGCCGTTTGTCCTCCGCCAGCTTCACGGATACCGCGCAGCCCAGTGTTGCGATCTCCATGGCGTTTCGTTTGCCGTATTTGATGTAGTGGCCTCCAAAGCCCTCGTAGTCCTCTTTGCGGATCCGGATGGCCGTGAGCACCTCGCTGTGATTTCTCACCGTGCGTCCCGGCCCGGCGTACCAGGCGCTGATGGGGACTTCCCGCACGCCCTCAGGCCCCTGAAGGACCAGAACCGCGTTTAAGCAGCACAGGCTGGAAGCGCTGTCCGCGCTGGTCACGCCGTTGCAGACATTTCCGCCGATGGTGCCGATGTTACGCAGCTGGGGACCACCGGCCTGATCCACCGCGTCGCCCAGCATGGGCACATAGCGGCGGATAATTTCATTGTTGGCAATATGGGAGAAGGTGGTGCAGGGGCCGATCACGATGGTGCCGTCCGGCTCCCGGGAAACGCCCTCCAACTCTTTGATTCCGTGGATACTCACCAGGGAACACCCGGCCAGCTTACCCTCGCGAATCTTGATCAGCACATCGCTGCCGCCGGAAATCACCACTGCATCGGGATCATTTTCCAGAGCGCGGATGGCATCCGCAACATCCACTGCCTGATCATATTTCTCAATATCATACATGACAAAACACCGCCCTTTCTATATGAGTCCGGCTGCTTTGAAGTGGGCCACCATCTTCTGCGGGTCCATGGGCAGACTGTCCACCGCCACTCCGGTTGCATTTAACACCGCGTTACGGATGGCCGGCGCCACGGGAATCGCAGGCGGCTCGCCCAGCGCCTTGTTGCCGAAGGGCCCTGTGGGATCGTTGATCTCCACAAATTCCACGTGAAGGTCCGGCGTATCCATGGCTGTGGGCAGCTTGTAGTCCAACAGGTTGTCGTTTAACGGCCGTCCCTTGGCGTCAAAGAGCAGCTGTTCGCTGAGGCCGTATCCCAGCCCCATGCTCATGCCGCCGTGCACCTGGGCCTCGGCCAGCTTGGGATTGATGAGAACTCCGCTGTCGTGGACGTTGATAATATTGGTCACCTTAACCTTACCCAACGGCATATCCACCTCCACCTCCACAAAGCAGGCTCCGGAGGCGAAGGTATTGTCCTTACAGTGGTTGGTGGCTTCCGCCGTAATATGTACGGAGCGGTCCAGGCTGTAGATCGCCGTGGTTGCCAGCTCCTCCATGGAGAGAAGAACCTCCCCGCTCTCCCGTTCCACCACGCAGTTCTCCTTCACATCCAGGGTATCCATAGGACGCTTCAACATGTAGGAAGCGTAGTCCAGAATCTTTTCTTTGAATAATGTTCCGGTCTTTACCACCGCCTTGCCGCTCACATAGGTCTGACGGGAGGCGTAAGCTCCGGTGTCAAAGGGCGAACTATCCGTGTCCTGGGTGGATATCACATTAACCCGGTCCTCGGTGATTCCGGTGACCTGAGCCGCCATCTGCGCAAATACCGTGTCCGCGCCCTGGCCGATCTCGGTGGCCCCCATCATCAGCTGCATGGAGCCGTCCTGGTTTAAGACCATCCGGCAGGAGGCCGTCTCCAGGGAGATGGGGTAGACTCCGGTCTTGTAGCAGAAAATCGCCATTCCGATTCCCTTGCGCACCGGCCCGGTCTGATTCGCATACTCCCGGCGCTTCTCGTCCCAGCCTATAAATTCCCGGCCCTTTTCCATACATTCCCTGAGGCCGTAGGAGTTAAACTTCACATGGGTGTGAGGATCCTCATACCCGTCCTGCATACAGTTCTTTCTGCGGAATTCCAGGGGATCCATTCCCAGCTGCAACGCCAGGTCGTCGGCCATGCACTCCGCCGCAAAGGCGGCCTGGGGGATTCCGTAACCGCGCATGGCGCCGCCGGTGGCGATGTTGGTGTACACCGTGTAGGCGTCGGCTTCCAGCGCTTTTTCATCGTGATAAATCTGTTTAAATTCATTTGAAGTGTTCGCCACAATGGCGTGAGCGTGGCTGGCATATCCGCCCTGGTTGGAGTAAGCGGTAAGCTTTCTGGCCACCAGGGTGCCGTCCTTCCTGGCCGCCGCCTTCACGTGAAGGTCCATAGCGTGGCGGACTCTGGTGCAGGCCAGCGTTTCCTCCCTGCTGATCTCCATCTTCACGCAGCGCCCGCCTACCAACGTGCACAGATAGGCGTTTAACGGCTCGTACAGCACATCCTGTTTATTGCCGAACCCGCCGCCGATATACGGCTTGATCACCCGGATCATCCCCATAGGCACGCCCAGCGCCTGACTGATCACCCGGCGCACGATATGGGGGATCTGGGTTGAGGTAGTTACGACAATACGCCCTTTTTCCATGTAGGCAAAGGAAACCGGCGTCTCTATATGGCAGTGCTGCACGCTTTGCGTCCCGTACTTCTTGTCGATAACAATAAGGCCCTCTTCCTCTGCGGCCTCCTCGTAGCTCAGTTCGCCCAGCTTGAATCCAGAGTGGGCGATCAGGTTGCCCGGCTTCTCGTCGTGCAGCTGGGCCGCCCCCTCCGCCAGGGCTTCTTCCGGCGTGAGAAGCGGCGGATACTCTTCATATTCCACCATCACCAGCCGCGCTGCCCTGGCCGCGGCGATCTCATCCTCCGCGACCACGGCGGCGATATCATCGCCGTACACGCGGACCCGTGTGTTTAAAAGCTTCCGGTCCGCGATGTCCTGATGGGCCGTCTCCACGGACCAGGGATGGCCCGCGGTGGGGAACTGGTAGTCCGGCACATCAAAACATGTGACGATCTTCACAACTCCCGGCACCGCCAGGGCCGCCTCCAGGTCAAATCCTTTTACTACCCCGTTGGCGATGGTACTTCTGACCACTTTCGCGACCAGAGCGCCTTTCGGTTCCAGATCGGCCGTATATTGGGCGCCGCCCGTCACCTTCTCGCATGCGTCAACGCGGATGATACTTTTTCCAACTGCCATTGACAATACCTCCTGGTTTTAAACCAACGCCTACAGATGCTGCTCAGTCCAGACGGCTTATCTTCTTGACCGATAATGCTGGTCAAGAAGCATCGGATGTCCATCCGATGTGAAAATTGGCAGGTAAAGCTGCTTACAAGCGAGCTTGACGCTGCTTTACCTGCCAATTTTCCCGCCGTCTGAACGGTTAAGGTTAAATCATCACATACTTGAGCACAAACAACACGGCCAGGACATACATCAGCGCGCTGATCTTCTTCTCCTTGGCACGTCCGGTAGCCAGATTGATTACAACGTAAGAGATAACGCCCATTGCGATACCTTCGGAAATGCTGTACATAAACGGCATTGCGATTACTGCAATATATGCGGGGATCGCTTCCGTAAAGTCATTGAAATCCACTTTCAGGATCGCGGAAATCATCAAAAATCCTACCACGATCAGAGCCGGAGCCGTTGCAAAGGACGGGATGGCTAAGAAAATCGGGGACAGGAACAGGCTCAGTCCGAAGAATGCAGCCGCAGTCACCGCAGTCAGACCGGTTCTTCCGCCTTCCGCAACGCCGGAGGCGCTCTCCACGAAGGTTGTGGTGGTGGAGGTTCCGAACAGTGCGCCTAAAGAAGTACCAATCGCGTCGGAGAGCAGGGCGCCGCGGATCTTCGGCAGCTTTCCGTCCTTATCCAGCATATCCGCCTTGGAGGCTACGCCGATCAGGGTGCCCAGGGTATCGAACATATCCACAAACAGGAACGCAAACATTACCACCAGGAAGTCCAGGGACAGTACCCGGCTGAAATCTACGTGCATAAAGGTTTCCTTCATGCTGGGAATACCAAAACCGGATGTGAAATCCGGAATCACGCTGAACATGCCCAGGTCCGCGTTGGGCTGGTACAGGCCGGTCACTTCGCAGAGAATTCCTAAAATCCAGGTGATCAGGATGCCCCACAGGATATTTCCCTTGATGCCCTTAACGATCAGGATACCGGTGATCAGAACTCCGATTAACGCCAGCAGAACGGTAATTCCCTCGGAATTAAAGTTGCCTGCCGCGATGGAGCCTTTAAATGAATAAACGGAAACAAGTGTTGCGCTGTCCACAACGATCTTCGCGTTCTGAAGTCCGATAAATGCGATGAACAGTCCGATACCGGCGGACACCGCGTGCTTTAAGTTGATGGGGATGGCGTTGAAAATCGCTTCACGCACATTGGTCAGGGACAGGGCGATGAAGATCAGGCCTTCCACGAACACTGCGGCCAGAGCCATCTGCCAGGTATAACCCATCTGCAGCACCACAGTGTAGGCAAAATATGCGTTTAAGCCCATGCCGGGAGCCAGAACGAAGGGATAGTTGGCAAACGCGGCCATCAGGAGGGTCGCCACCAGGGAAGCCAGCGCCGTAGCGGTGAACACCGCTCCCCGGTCCATTCCGGCATCACTTAAAATGTTGGGGTTAACTGCCAGTATGTACGCCATGGTCATGAACGTGGTAATACCGGCGATTACCTCTGTCTTGACGTCGGTGTGGTTCTCCGACAGATGAAACACCTTTTCCAAAAATCCTTGGTTGTTCTTTGTTTCCATACTTCCTACCTCCTTAAAAGTTGAAACATATAGTTTCTTTTTTCAGGGGGCCCGCTTCCCGGGCGTACCCCCATACCTACCTAAAAGATTCTTCGTCCCGCCACGAATTTTCCGGCAATGTGCCGGTCGTCGGACAGGTAAATCAGGCGCTCCAGCCGCTCGGCCAGATCCAGTTCCTGGGGATGCTGAAGTTCTGCGTCGTCCAGAACCACCGCATCCAGTTCATAACCCGGTTCAAAGCTTCCCACCTTTCCGAAGAAGGCTCCGCCGCCTTTGGTTCCAAGGTAAAACGCTTCCTGAACGGTCAGGGGCTTTAAGCGGTCGTCCGTTAGCCGCCAGCGCAGCTTCGACACCTGGATCGCATCCGCCATGGCCCGGAACACGGACTCCCCGGTTCCCCCAGCCACGTCCGTCCCCAGGCCGATGTTCATACCCTGGTCCAGATAGGTGCGCACCGGCGCGATACCGGAGGATAAGTTGGTGTTGCTCTGGGGACAGTGGGCCACGTAAACGCCCCGCTCCTTCATCCGCGCGATCTCCGCCTCGGGCGGCCACACGCAGTGGGCCATCACCGTATCCACTCCGCCTCCGAAAAGTCCGAAGTGGTCGTAAGCATCTCCATAAAACTCAGACCAGGGGCAAAGCTCCTTCACCCAGGCGATCTCACCCTGGTTTTCCGACAGATGGGACTGGACCGGAAGGTCAAAATCCCTCTGAATCTCTTTCAAACGCCCCATCAGTTCATCCGTACAGGAGGGGATAAACCGCGGCGTCAAAATGGGCCTTGTATTCTCATAGCGCCCGTGAATCTGTTCCAGCCAGGCCAACGTATCCCGGGCGGAGGCCTCTGCGCTCTCCTCGATCAGGATATCCGGGCTGTTCCGGTCCATATTCACCTTGCCCACCATGGTCTTAAGACCTGTCTCCTCCATCAGGTCCATGAGCATAACCGTGGACTCCCGGTGGATGGTGGCGAAAATGCAGGCTCTGGTGGTGGCGCTGCGCTTCATATTCCCGGCAAAAATCGTGTAACCTCTCCTGGCGTACTCCAGATCGCCGTACTTGGCCTCCTCAGGGAATGTCCGCGTATTCAGCCATTCCAAAAGCTCCAGATCCATCCCCAGACCGCGGAAGCCGTACTGTGGCGCGTGCAGATGGAGATCGGTCAGCCCGGGAATGATCAGCCGGTCCCCGAAGTCCTTTAGTGGCCATCCGGCGTACTGCTCCGGCAGCTCCCGGTAAACGCCTGCGCTTGTTCCGTCCTCGCAGACCAGGTAGCCCGCTTCTATGGTTTCCAGCGTTGTCGGATCCAGGCTGTAGCAGATGTTGCCCCTGAGCACAAAATTGCGTGTTTCTTTCATAGGCATCCTACTTCCTTCCATTTTCAACTCCCTGCCAAACAGCGGCCAGCCTTCCGGACGGCTGGGGTCACATACAATCTCCCAGGATTCCCAGTTGAATTGTACCCAACAAAAAACCAACTACCGCTGTTTACGCAAGTTCACACCCCCGTCTTCCGGTCTCCAATGGCCGGACGGCAGGGATGCGAAAACTCATAGTCAACTATTGCGGTAGTTGGTAGAAACACTCATCCGATTATGAGCATATATAAGTTTTCTACATGAATCTAAATTTTTTTGTAATTGTTGGTACCTTCATGTTATCACAATGTACAACGCTTTGTCAATTACAATTTTGTTTTTGTGCATTTTCCCTTTGTTTATAAAAATTTTGTTAAAACATCTAAAAAAGTTTTGAGGGACCGTTCTTTTTTGAAAAGAAGATCCCCCAAAACTCATTTCGGATTATGATGTTTTTATTGCTGGCGGATGCCCGTCATGGTCTGCTGCACAATGCTCTCCATCATATCCCCGCTCAGACTGCCGGAGGCGTAGCCGAACACATTTCCATCCTTGTCGATCATGAAGGTGGTGGGGAAGGCGCTGATCATGTACTGGGAGAACGTGTCTCCGGTAAGGTCCATCACCACGGGGAAGGTGTAGCCGTTGTCCTTCAGGAACTTTTCAACCACGTCCTGGGTCTCGTCGCTGTTGTTCGGATACTCAGCCGTCTTGGGATTGGCAACCCCCAGCACGATTAAGTCGCCCTCGTTCTCGCCGTAGCGCTCATAGAGAGCCTGGATCTCTGGCATCTCCCGCTTGCAGGGCGGACACCAGGTGGCCCAGAAGTTTAAGAACACCGTTTTACCCTTATATTCGGACAGGGTGTGCGTGTTTCCGTACTGATCCGTCAGCGTGAAGTCAAAGGCCGGAAGCACATCCGGCTCCTCTGCCGCAGTGGTCTCCTGTGCGGCGGCCGACTGGTCCGCGTTCCCGCCGGACTGTGCCGCGGTCTCGCCGGACGCCTGGCCATTTGCGCCGCCTTCAGACGGGGTTTCGCCGGCCGCCTGGCCGCTCCCGCCACCCTCAGCCACCGTCCCTCCGGACGCCTGGCCGCTCTTATCGCCCTCAGCTCCGGTATCCCCGGCCCCAAGGCCACTCTCATCCGAGGGCTGCCCGCCGCCTGGCGTCTGGGGCGCGGTCTGCTGGGTTCCGGGCGTGCCTGCTCCGCCAAAGGAGGACAAGTAGCTGGTGATGCCGTTCATGTATCCGGTGAACGTCATAAGACCCATGAGGATCAGCAGAACGCCGCCGATTTTAACGGTATAGCGCACCACGCTCTGGTGGTTTCGGAAGAAGTCCAGCACCGATCCGGTGAACAGGCCCACCGCCAAAAACGGGATTACAAAGCCCAGGGTATACACGCCGATCAGCCACAGCCCGTGGGCCTTCTGGCCCGCCGAGGACACCATCAAAAGCACGCTTCCCAGCGTGGGGCCCACGCAGGGAGTCCATGCAAAGCTGAAGGTGAAGCCCAGCAGCAGGGCGATGACAGGGTTCATGGTAAAGCGGCTTAAGTTGAAGGGAAGCCGGTGCTCCCGCTCAATGGCTCCGGAATGGCCCAGCGCCCCGAGCTGATAAAGCCCGAACAGCACCATGATCATGCCGCTGATTCTCGCAAACCAGGTCCGGTTGTTGCTGAAGAAACGTCCAAGGGCGGAAAAACCGAAGCCCAGCACAAAGAATGTGAAGCTGATTCCCAGCACAAAGAACAGAGTGTTCACCATCACGCGCCGGCGCGGATAGGTCACCCGTCCATTTTCGTCGACGGTTTTGGCTCCTCCTGCCAGATAGCTGATATACAGGGGCACCAGGGGAAGCACGCAGGGCGAGAAAAAGCTCAGCAGCCCCTGAATAAATACGGTAATAACCGGAACTCCGGTTCCTATCGAAAAACCCATAAATTCTCCTCTCATCATTTCAAGTCCGCCCGGGTCAGGGCTTTTATTGTGTCGGCACTTCTTTGCCTCAGATCGCGAATAAGTCGTTCATTCCCTCGCTCATGGTGGGGTGGGTGTAGATTCCGTCGCGCAGCACCGTGTAGGGCAGCCCCGCGTCCATGGCGATCTTGATCATGTTGATCAGCTCCTGGGACTCGGAGCAGAACAGCTGCGCGCCGAGCACCAGCCCGGTGTCCGCGTCCACCACGGCCTTCATCAGACCGGTGGTCCTGCCCAAAAGCTTCGCCCGCGGCATGGTTCCAACCACCAGGCGTCCCACCTTTACCTTGTGGCCGTTTTCAACCGCCTTCGCCTCGCTCATTCCAACTCTGGAGAAGGGCGGGTCCACAAACACGCTGAACGCAACCTGACCGCGGTTCTCCGTGGTGCGCTCGCCATTTCCCAGAATCTGGGACTTCACAATGCGGGAGTCGTCCAGGGAAATGTAGGTGAACTGAAGTCCGCCCTTCACATCGCCCATGGCCCAGATATAGGGTACGCTGGTGCGCAGGCCGGCGTCCGTCTTTACCTCGCCGCGGGCGGTCAGTTCCACCCCTGCGGCCTCCAGATTCAGGCCCTCCAGGTTGGGTCTGCGGCCGGTGGCCACCAGAATTGCCTGAGCCGGAGCCTCTGCTGTTTTGCCGTCCGCCTCGTAGACAACGGCCGCTGCGCCGCCCTGTTCCTTCACCTGGGTGATGCGGGCGCCGGTGATAATGGAAATCCCCCGCTCCTCAAGGCTGGCGCGGACCGCCGCCGCAACCTCTTCGTCGTCTCTGGGTAAGAATCTGGGACCGTCCTGGATCATGGTCACCCTGGAGCCAAAGTTGGCGAAGATCGAGGCAAACTCCAGGCCGATGTAACCGCCGCCGATGACCACCAGGCGCTCCGGCAGCTCTTCCAGCTCCATCATGGACTCGCTGGTGTACGCCAGGCGGCAGTCCGCCAGACCGGGGATGGGCGGGATGAAGGGGCGGGAGCCGGTGTTGATGTAAATGCGGTCGCCCTCCAAAAGCTCCGTGCTTCCGTCCGCCATGGTTACCTGCACGTGGTGGCTGTCCACAAAACTGCCCAGACCGGTCAGGACCTCTACCCGGTCCAGGGAGTCCAGCTTCTGATAGTTCTTCTGGCGCAGACCGGAGGTGAGATCGCGTTTCCCCTCAATGGCCTTGCGGTAACGCTCCCGGCGCTCCTCAAAGCTGCCGCCCAGCGCTTCCGACCGGGCCGCCTGATTCTCCAGGTACTTGGTGGGAATACACGCCACGTTGATACAGGTGCCGCCGTACATCTTGTCGGACCGCTCCACCATAGCTACGGTCTGGCCAGCCTTTGCCAGCGCGCCTGCCAGTGTTTTTCCGCCTTTGCCAAAGCCGATGATTATATTCTCAAATTTCTTCATAAAAATATCCCCTTTCCGGAATTTACCGCTCTTTATTTTGATTGCCGAAAATACGATGGTCCAGTGTGCCGATGGTGATCTCCTTCAGCCGCTTGCGGCACTGTTCGTTGAGATCGTCGAAAATCTCATCCATCAGCCCCGCCATGCCGGAGGCCACCAGGCACTTCATATCCGTGTCGCCGCTCTTCCAGGCTGTGTCCACAAACCGGATTTCCAGCGCCTGCGCGATCTGGTCCAGCGTGACCCGGTCCGCGTCCTGGTCAAACAGATAACCGCCTTCACTTCCTTCCTTCGTTTTTACAAAACCGGCCTTTTTCAGCTTTGCCATGACTTTGCGCACCCGGGCCGGGTTGGTGCAGATATTCTCCGCCAGCTCCTCGCTGGAAAGCACCTTGGCCTTGTGGTTTAAGTACACCAGTGCATGGACCGCCACGCAGTAATCACTCGTCATTTTCCGATTCCCCCTTGTGTTCGCTTCTTTTCTTTTAACTGTAATTATTTTCTTTACATTTCATGCTGTAACTATATCATGTACAGTTCGCTTTGTCAACAGGCAAATTAGAAATATTTTCGGGCGCTGCGCGTTATCCGGCAGGAAAATGGCAGGCAGGCAGCCCATTGCACAGAACAATCGGCCGCAGGCTGCACCGGCCCATTGCATTTAATAAAAATGCGGCCGCACCGCAGCCGCAATAAATTCTATATGGTCGTGATTCTCCGATCAGCTCTTTTTAATGAAATCCGTGCCGCACTTGGGGCAATGGATGCTCACTCTGCCGCGCCCCCTTGGAATGCGGATCTTCTGGCCGCAGCTGGGGCACTTGTAAATGTGGTACTGCCTGCTCTCCCGGAAGCGGAACTGCCATTTTTTAAGCGGCTCTCTCACCCGGAAGGTCATCCGCAGGAACGCCTGGTTCTCCTGATAGCGCTTGCTGATATTCCTGGAAAACATCCGGAAATAAAGAAACACGATGCCCGCCAGCTCCAGCAGCTCCAGCGGCCACACTCTGACGAACAGATTGATCAGAATCACCGCCAGCACAGCGTAGAGCAAAAACTGGTTCAGCTGGTCCATACCGTAGCGCCCAATCATAAACCGCTGCAGCTTCTCTCTGAATTTTCCCATCAAAAATCCCCCTTATCCCGTGGTGTTCGAAGAATACTATATCCGGGCGGGGCGGGAAAGTCAATGGAGCCGGGCAAGATTTTAGCGTTATTTAAGAATTGCCGGAACCGCCCGGACCTCAGCTCACGCGGCTGCCGTTTGCCACCAGCTTGAATTTGAGTCCCAGGACCTCGGCGGCCCGGCGGCACATCATCATGCGTTGGAGAAAGATTTCAAAATAGTCCATCACCGTACTCATGGCGTCGTCCAGCTCCAGATCCATCTGGATCACCCGCTTCTCCGTGTTGACCTTCAGCGTGGCGGAGAGAGCCGCGTAATTGACCCGGTCGTGGGCGTCGAAGCTGGCGATAATGGGGTTGCGAACCCGGTTGCGGCGCACGTCCGTCTTGTCCGCCAGAATCACCGCCGCGCTGACCACGTCCACTGCCGTGCCCGTGGCCTCGTCGTGGTGACCGATGGCTCCGGTGATTGTGACGATGTCCTGAAGCGGCATTCCCAGATCCTTTAAAATCTGGTAGGCCAGTATGGCCCCGCTGTGGGCGTGGTCATGGCGGTTGATGCTGTTGCCGATATCGTGCATATAGCCGGCGATCCTGGCCAGCTCCATCTCATGGCTGCCGTAGCCCAGATCCTTTAATATTTTGGCCGCGGTCTCCGCCACCTTGGCCGCGTGCTTCTTTGAGTGTTCCGTGTAGCCCAGAACGCCGAGAATTTCGTTTCCCTTCTCGATCAACTGGTTGATTTCCTTGTTTCCGCGTATGTCTTTATAAGTAACTGTCTCCTTCACTGGCTCTGTTCTTCCTTTTTTATGTTAATATTCCGCGATTGGCGGGCCTTTATACTCGTGGAGGGCGCGCTGGTATAAAACGGGCGCGGGATGCACGAGCGCTGTGTACAAAATGCCTGATTGTACGCTCTGAGGCCGTGGTAAACGGGTTATAGACGGCCTTCCCGGTAATTTGCAGCGCTTTGGTCAGTATACCGTTATGGCAGGAATGTGCGATACCATGTTATGGTAAATTGTACGTCAAGTAAAGGTAAAAGCACGAAATGCGGCCAGGTAATCGCCCACAGGCTGCGCCAGTGGCCCATTACATTCAACAAAAACGGCCCCGGCGCATCGATACGCCGGAGCCATTTTCCAAAAGCCGCATTCAGCGGCTCTGATTAAATTTTCAAAATCAGCGAAGCCAGAAGCGCAATCCTGGGCACATACTGGTCAATCAGGATATGCTCATTCACCGCGTGTGCACCGTCGCCCCAGGCGCCCAGCCCGTCCAGCGTGGGTACGCCCATGGCGCTTACCTTGTTGCCGTCGCTGCCGCCGCCCACAAACTGGTGGGAGAAGGACAGCCCCAGCTTTTCGCCGCACTGGGCAGCCAGCTCGTAGAGCCCCAGGTTGCCGGGAGTCTGCTCCATGGGCGGCATGCCCTCGTCCACGGCCACCTCTCTTGTGGTCCCCGGCACGCTGACTGCCAGGTTGGTGAGCAGCCCGCGGATGCGCTCGCCCTCGGACATCTTCATATAACGGCAGTCCACCGTATAGGACGCCAGATCCGGCACCACGTTGGCTTTGGTTCCGCCGCTGCAAATGCCCACGTTCAGGGTGGTTCCCGCCTCATAATCGGTCAGGCTGTGCACGTACTGAATCTCCCGGGCCATCTCCTCGATGGCGTTGATCCCGCCCTTGTGGTTGTTGCCCGCGTGGGTGGCCTTGCCGTGGATGGTAATCTCAAAACCGATACTTCCCTTGCGCCCGGTCTTTAAATCACCGTTGCTGGTACATGGCTCGCACACCAGCGCCGCCTTGCAGCCCTGGGCCTGTTCGCAGATAATGGAGCTGGACTCGGGGCTTCTGATCTCCTCGTCGCCGTTGATTACCATGCGCAGGCATTTTCCGGGATCGATTCCAAGATCTTTGTAAGCCTTCATGGACCAGATCGCAGAGACCAGTCCGGATTTCATATCCAGCACGCCGGGGCCGTGAAGCTCATTTCCCTCCTGGCGCAGCTCCATGGAGCCGATGGGACACACGGTGTCATAGTGTCCGATCAGAAGCACGGTGCCGTCCCCCTGGCCGAACTCGAATTTCATGGGATTGTGCCCGCCCTTTGCCTCGTAAACAAAGGTGTCCGAACCGGTTCTCTCCTTGATCAGCCGGATCAGAACCTCGCGGACATGGGCCAGCTGGTCGATGTCCGAGGTGGACGCCTCCGCCAGCACCAGTTCCTTTAAATCCGCGAAAATTTCCGCTTCATGCTCTTTTAAATACGCTAATAATTTCTGTTCCATATCGCCATTCCTTTCTATCATAAGATATCGCCGGGATGCTACCGCGCCTCTAGTACTGTGTACCGTAAGTCCTTGTGCATAGAGTGCCCGCTATCCGCATTAGAAGTGTGTCTGCGAATCGACGGCGTAGTGGGCCTACGGCTAGATTCGCAGGCGCAGTTCTGGTGTGGATAGCGGGTGCTATATGCATGAGGACTTGCGATACGCAGTACTAGTGATATCCTATCATAACTGCTACAATAATGGCAACCGTACAGATCGCCGTCCAGATCAAAAACAGCGGAACCTGGAATTTCAGCCATTTGGAGAACGGAACGCCCGCCACGCCCAGAGCCGCCATCAGCACGCCGGAGGTGGGAATAATGGTATTGGACAGTCCGTCGCCGTACTGGTAGGCCAGAACCGCAACCTGGCGGGTCACGCCGATTACGTCCGCAAGGGGCGTCATGATGGGCATAACGATGGCCGCCTGGCCGGATGCGGAGCTGACGAAGAAGTTAAACACCAGGTTGATGTAGAACATGGCCACAGCCGCCAGCGCCTGGGGAAGAACCTTTAAGGGCAGGGATGCGGCGTAAATGATGGTGTGGATGATGTTTCCGTCTGTCAGGAGTACGGAAATGGCGCTGGCAAAACCGATCAGGATCGCGCCGTAGGCCATCTCACGGCAGCCCTTCATAAAGGCGCGGGAAATCTCATCCGCGGACATACCTGCGATAAAGCCGGAGATCACGGAAGCGGCCAGCATGTAGGCGGCCATGTACTCCTGGCCCCAGCCCTTGGTCACGGCTCCCCAAACATAAAATCCCAGGCTGCCGAACACGATTACCAGAATCAGAACGTCTTTTTTGCTGAAGGAGTGCTCCTGCTCCATCTCATCCAGCTCGCCAAAGCCCGCGTACTCGGTTCCGTAGAGGATGCTCTTGGAGTTGTCCAAACGGATCTTGCGGCAGTAGCGCAGCACGTAGATAATGGTCACCACCGTCACGATGGAGGTGACGATAAAACGCAGTCCGATGCCGGACAGCACGGGAATCTCCGCAATCTGCTGGGCGATCTGCACGGAACCTGCCGCCATGAAGGAGGTACACCAGCCGGCAAAACAGCCCAGGTAGATAATGGCCATGGCCGATATGCGGTCCATCTTCATCTGCTGGGCCACCACCAAGCCGATGGGAATAAAGGCCACTACAGGGTTAATCAGAACGCCGGTTGCTCCCAGGAACGCGAAGCAGAGCATCACGATGGGGATTGCGATCAGAGCCTTGTCCTTCAGGCGCTTGATGGCAACCGCCAGGCCGTTGGTGATGGCGCCGGTCTCATTGACGATCTTAAAGTATCCTCCAATCAGGGTTACAAAGAAAATTGTTGAATAATTCTTATTCAGTCCTGTATAAAAAGCCATCAGGAACTGCAAAATCGTGGTGGGCGTCCTCTGTACATAATGGAATGAATTGGGATCCACCACCTGTTTTCCGGTTGCCTCGCTGGTGACCATATCGTAGGTGCCCGCCGGCACGATGTACGTGAGAGCGGCCATCACGATCAGCATAATCGCTACCAAAACATATGTATCCGGCAGCTTAAAGCCTTTTTTCTTCTTCTCTTTCATGCTCTACCTCCTTGTTGCTCCGTTTCTCTTTACCTGTATATAACGATTGGAGATTCCCCCGTATCTCTGTCGCGTTAATATTTTACTAATATAAATTACGAAAATGTAAATGTCAACCTTCATTTTCATATTTATACAATATGCCGAATACATATTCTCATATTTCTACAAATTGCCTCAAAAACAGGCCTTGACACGCCGTTGTTTCTCGTTTATAATCGGGGCAAATTTAAGCGTGAAAGGTGGCAGACCGAAGAATGATTATTAACGAATGAACAGACGGCAGCAATTTTTAACAGCAGACCGCGTCCCCGCATTTGTATGGCGAGGCGTATTGTTTGCGTGCAGTCAGTCATTTCGTTCAGTCATTCACCGGTCCGCCGCTGAAAACAGGCGGCGTTTGGGTTTATGGGAACCCAGGCGTCCTGTTTTTCATGAGGCTTTTTTCTGTGAATCCGTTCTGAGCGAGATGCGTTTGGGAGGGATTTTTTTATGTTGTTGAGCGCACAGAATGTGAAAAAGGAATACGGCATTCAGAAGATTTTAGACATCGGGCGGCTGGAAATTCAGGACGGGGACCGGATTGGCCTCATCGGCCGCAACGGAACCGGCAAAAGCACGCTCCTCGGCGTGCTGTCCGGGCGGATCGCCGCGGACGGTGGGTCCGTCAGACGGTCCTGCGAGATCGCGGAGATTTTGCAGACCGCAGAGCTTTTGCCCGGCGATGAAAACGACGGGCCGGAAGAACGGCTGATCAGCCGCATGAGACTGCGGGGAAGCGCGGTGAAAAGCGGCGGGGAGCGCACACGTTTGGCCATCGCGGCGGCATTTTCCAAACGGGCGCCGCTGCTTTTTGCGGATGAGCCCACCACCAACCTGGATTTAGACGGCGTTAACGCGCTGGAAAAGATGCTGGCCGGGTACCGGGGCGCGATTTTAATGGTGTCCCACGACCGCAGGCTTTTGGACCGGGTCTGCAACCGGATCTGGGAGCTGGAGGACGGGGCCGTGCGGGTATTTGACGGCAACTATTCCCAGTGGGCGGAGCAGACCCGCAGGGAGCGGGATTTCCAGGAATTCGAATACCAGCAGTACCGCAGGGAGAAGCGGCGGCTGGAGCTGGCCGCAGACGAGCTGGTCCGCCACGGCAGTCAGATGCGAAAGCCGCCGAAACGCATGAGCAGCAGCGAGTGGATTCTCTACAAGGGTACGGCGGCGATCCAGCAGGGACACGTCCAGAGCAACGCCCGCGCCATCGCCACCCGCATCGAACAGCTGGAGAAAAAAGAACGTCCAAGGCAGTTGCCGGACGTGTCCATGAAACTGCCGGACAGCGGGCGGATCCGGGCCCGATACGCAGCCACGGTGCGGAATTTGACCGTGGCTTACGGGGAGCGTTTGGTGTTAAACAATGTCAGCCTGTCCGTGGAGTCCGGCAGGCGCACCTTTATCACCGGAGGCAACGGAGCGGGCAAGTCCACCCTCATCCACGCCCTGATGGCCGGGGCACATGGTACGTTTATCACCTCCGAGGCCAGAGTGGCCTATTTCTCCCAGGATCAGGATACGCTGGACCCGGACAAAACGGTGCTGGAAAACGTGACAAGGGACGCCGCCTATCCCCAGCATATCTGCCGGGCCGTGCTCTCCAACCTCTATATGAGCCTGCGGGACATGGAAAAGCCGGTGAAGGTGCTCTCCGGGGGCGAGCGGGTCAAAACCGCCCTCGCCAAGGTACTGGTCGGGGGCTGCAACTTCCTGATTCTGGATGAGCCCACCAACCATATGGACGTGTACACCATGGAGGGGCTGGAAAAGCTGCTGGCCGGGTATGACGGAACGCTGCTGGCGGTGAGCCACGACCGCGCGTTTATCGAGCACGTGGGCGATGTGGTGTACCATCTGGCAGACGGCTGCCTGATGCCGGAGGACGCGCCGTAGGGCGGTGGACGGGGCATACCGGGCGGCAGCTGAGACATACCGAGCGGCAGCCAGGGCATACCGGGCCGCAGCCGGCGCATACCGGGCCGCAGCCGGCGCATACCGGGCCGCAGCCGGCGCATACCGGGCCGCAGCCGGCGCATACCGGGCCGCAGCCGGCGCGAACGACCAACGCTTTTGCGTAAAACAGGGCGGCTTCCGGAATCATAGGATTCCAAAAACCGCCCTGTAATATTATTCTTTCATAAGACCTTCGTCGATCACCGGAACTACCGCACCGCTCCCGATCATTTCAATAAAGAGCGGCACCAGCTCCGGGTCAAACTGGCTTCCGGCGCCCTTTTCCAGCTCTCCCACCGCGAACTCCACGGACATGCTGGGCTTGTAACACCGCTTTGACACCATGGCGTCAAAGGAGTCCGCCACGCAGAGAATCCGGGCTGCCAGCGGGATATCCTTTCCCGCGATGCGCCGGGGATAACCCTTGCCGTCAAATCGCTCGTGGTGGCCCAGCACGGCCGGGATCACGTAGTCCATGTTGGGAAGGTGGCGGATGATCTCCACCGAGGACTCCACGTGGCGCTTCATGGCATCGTACTCCTCGTCGGTCAGCTTCCCTTCTTTATTCAGAATATTCTCCGGGATGCCGATCTTGCCGATATCGTGAAGCAGAGCCGCCTCCTTGAGGATTTCCCGGTACTCGTCGCTGGTGCCGATGGCTCTGGCGATGGCCTCCGCGTAGTAGGCCACATTCTTGGAGTGCTGGAACGTGTAATGGTCCTTGGCGTCGATGGCTGCCGTCAGGGCGTAGATCGTGGGCGCGTACTCGGAGTACATGCTCTTGTGCTTTTTGGCCAGCCCTTCGTCCGTGTCCCGGCGGCCGATGATTCCGTCCGAGTACACCAGAATCCCATTTTTGCCGGAGCGCTTCACGTGGTACACCGCGCGGTCCGCGTTGGAAACCAACTCGTTTAAGGAGGAGGCCGCGTAGGGAACAGCGCAGATTCCGCAGCTCACGGTCAGGGTTTTCAGATATGTATCTGAGGAGTTCCGGTTCATGTTCTGAATCTGGCGGCTGATATTCTCGGCCAGGTTCTGGGCGGAGTAGATATCGTAGTCCGGCAGAATGGCGGCGAACTCCTTGCCGCTGTAGCGGGCGCAGTAACCGTTGCTCCCCACGGTGCCCTTTATGATCTGGGCAATATGGACCAGGGCCTTGTCCCCCTCATTGTTGCCGTAGAGCTGATTGTACAGCTTGAAATCGTCCACATTGAAGATCACCAGGGTTAATGAGGTCTTGCGGCATTTCTCGTAATTTTCCTCCAGCACCTCATAGAAATACTTGCGGTTGAGCAGGCCGGTCAGTTCGTCGGTGCGCGCCTCCAGGTAAGCCTTCTCGTAAAGCCGGGAATTTTTTACCGCGATGGAGCTGACGGATTCCAGGGAGTTCAAGAAGCTGATGTCCTCCACCGTATAACCCCACTGGAATTTCCCCTTTTTCTCCTTCCGCCCCAGCAGCACGATGCCCACCAGGTCGTTGTTGTCCTTCAGGGGCAGAACGCACTCGATTTTCATCGTGTCCAGGCGGTGCTTTTCGTCCTCCCACATGGATTTATACTCCACGGTACGCCTGAAATCCCGAAGCAGCAGGCAGGTGTCGTGGCTTCTGAGCCAGGCCACCATGGGATGCCCCTGGTCCATGGAGAAATTCCGGTCGTCCAATGGACTGCTGCTGTAGGTGGCCGGGTAGCTCCCGTCCGACTCCCGTATGCAGATGTAGATCTTTTTCACGTTCAGGGTATCCCGGATCACGTCCACCAGGGCCCCCAGGATCTCGTTGAGACGCAGGCTGCGGGACACCTGGGTGGTGTACTCCCCCAGCCGCTCCGTCTGGCTGATCTCCTCTTTCACAAAAAGCTGGTCAAAAAACCTTCGTGTGATAAAGTAAATGAGCATGGTGGCCAGCATGGTCATAACGGCTACAATCATCACGCTGGAGGAGGCCAGCACGGGAATCTCCACCCGGATCAGCGCATCCAGGGACTGGGCCAGGCTGTAGAACGCCACCACGCTGATTCCCATCGCAATCACGTAGCAGTTCACCCGGGACACCAGCATGGTCAGGCGGAACACCCGGCGGGTGTACAGGGTATAGAACATCACCACCGCGTTGCCCACGCCGGCCAGAATATCAATGGGGAAGCCGTTGAACACCGGCAGCGCCAGATTTCCCAGGAACAGAAGCATTTCCCCGAACAACAGGGGCAGCACCTGGGACGTCATTCCCGGCTTTTTCCGGGACCGCACCGCCATAGCCATGGTGTGCAGCACGATCAGAAGGCACAGGCCGTACATGATGCCCACCTGCCACTTCATGTCGTACACAAACCGCACGCCGCCTTTTGCCTCCACCAGCCGGGGCGCAGCCAACAGCCATCCGGTTTTTAAGTTTACCAGGCAGCCCGCAAGGGACAAGGCCAGCCAGATCCGGTGCCTGGTTCTGGCAGGCTGGCCGCAGAAATCCCGGATAAAGCAGAAATAGGCGTAGGGAACCAGCCAGATTCCGGCCAGGGAAAAGTGGTACCAAAGCCGGTAGCCGGGCCAGGCCTGCAGACGCATGAGCAGCGAGCCGCCGGTCCACAGGATCATGGTGAACAGGACGGCGATAAAATCCGTGATCAGCTTGGACTTTTTGGCCGTGAGGAACGCCAGCATAAGGAATGCGTAGAAATACAGCGCGGTTATGGAAATAAATACAAAACTGCTCATAGGCTAATAGGTCCTCCGTCCGTCAAGGGTTCCCTGCAGCTTTACCATTTCCTGCACGTCGTGAACCGATGGGTTGACGTGCCGCAGAACCTTGCCGCTTTGCCGCCGGAACGCTGCAAAGGTGCCGCAGCGCAGGATCGTAACCTCCAGCGGGTCCATTCCCAGAATCCGTTTTAAGTCCTGGTAATCCTGGTCCACGTATTTGAAATAGATGGTCAGCTGTTCTTTTAACAGTTCCCGGCTCACCGCCCGGTTCACCACCGCGCCCGGGGACAGTTCCACATACAGGTGCAGGAACGGCCGGCCCTTGTCCTGGGTAAACTCCTTTAACGCCACCCAGTTCTCAACCTCCACGCCGGAGAGCTCGATCACGTTTTTGATGGAATTCTCCGAGATGCGGGTGAAGCCCGCGATATCGATGATGCTGGGAATCCGGTCGATGTACTCGAACCGCGGAATTCTCGTCTCATCCTCCTTGCTGGTCAGCCCCAGACAGCGGTACATATCGCCCACCCGGTAACGGGCAAACGCCCCGCCCTTTAACACGGTAAGGGCGATCTCGTAGACCTCCCCGGGAACCACCTCGTCCATGCACACGGTCCTGGGCGTATAGGACTTGTCCTCCATGTTCTTGTACATCTCCTCCTCGGGGATGAATTCGTAGAAACAGGCGTCCGGGAAGAAGTAAAGACCATTCCGGTTCCAGGTCTCGGTGCCGATGCAGCTGGGTTCGGTGCCGGAAAATACTTCCACCGGGCGCACGCCCCACAAATCCTCCAGATCATCCTTGTAGCAGTGGTTGTCCGTCCCGGCACAGAGGAACCCTTTGAGCCTGAAAATGTCTTTGGGCTTCAGGGGCCGGTTTTCCCTCTTACACTCCCGCTTGGCCTTCAGATACTTGGCCATCATGGAGGGGGACATGGAGCAAATCTTCTTCAGCACGGAGGACCCCTTCTGGCTGCCCTCGGAGAGCGCGGCCACGCTGAGGCTCACATAGTAAGCCACGCTGCCCAGACCGAAGAAGAAGTCGATCCCCTTGCTCAGGCCCATTTTAAAGCCCCGCTTGTTCCGCTCCGAGAAGGTCATATTCACCGCCTCGCTGACCGGCGGCAGAAACTCGATGTTCACCTCGTCGGTCAGAGCCAGGGGGATCAGGCCCGTGGTGTAGGGCAGCGGGGCCAGCGCGTAGAGGAAGGTGTCCCCGGCCTCCACGTCGAATTTGCCCTTCTCCGTGCTGGTGGACAGCAGCATGCAGGTGAGCACGTTGTTTTTATAGGTCTGGAGCATACCCTTGGTGTAGGGAGCCACCTTGATCGGGTGCTTTCCGCCCTCCCAGGTGGTCTGAATCCAGATAATGGGCTTGTCGGGCAGCATGTCCTCCCGCTTCAGCAGAAGCACGTCCGCGTAATCCTCGTAGGTGGTCAGCGGGACGATCTGCCGGAACTCCTGAATATTTCCCGGCACCCTGCCCTTTAAAATCTTTTTTCCCAGGGGGCTGGAGCACCACAGGCGCATCTGCTCCTCCAGCAGCCGGTTCTGGATGCCCATATACGCGTCCATGTCCAGCTCCAGGAATCCGCAGTATTCCTGCCAGATCCGGTCATACTCCTGATTTTTCAGTTTCTCCTCAAAGGTCATCCGCCACGCCGCCTCCTTTTCTCATCTTTGGTATCAAAAACGGAACTGTTTTCCGGTAATCCTCATAATCCGAAAATTCTTTCACAAAAATCAACCGGTCCTGGTACCAGGCGTATCCCAGATTCAGGGCCGAGAGTCCCAGGCACAAAAGCAGCCGCTCCCATCCCCCGCAGGCCAGGCCCAGGCAGGTAAAGCAGCCGAAAAACCACCAGATTCCGGGGTGGCGGCAGCGGCCGTACGCTCCCGCCCGGCAGACCTTGTGCCCGTCCGCCTCCCTGCGGTAGGTATCGTCAAAGGGCAGGGCAAAAAACAGCGTGTGAATCAATCCGGCCAGGAACAAAACCGCAGGCGCCAGCCACAGCCGTTCCCCCGACGCCCAGGCGGATAAAATCAGCCGCAGTCCCACCCAGGCCAGCAGCAGGCTGCCTGCGGCGAAAAACGGCTTCATCCAGCCGTTTTTGCGGTACACCCGGTTCCAGTCGTATAAAAAGTAAAGTCCAAAGGCCGCGAAACCGGCGGTCCACTCTCCCATTGCCTACGCCTCGTCCGCAAACGCGGCCAGCCCCATGACGCCGGGGCCTCCATGGCAGGAAATCACGCAGCCGATATCGGTGGAGAGCACCTGCTCAAATCCCATCTGACGGCACCGGTCCTTTAAGCGCTCCAGCAGGGGGAGGGAAAATCCCTCGGCGTAGAACAGAATAATCGCATCCCGGTTGACCCCCAGATTTTTCACAAAATCTTCCAAATACTGGAAGGACACCTTTTCCATATCGCCCCGATACTTTTTCGAGGCCACAAGGCGTCCGTCCACCATGTTGATCAGCACCTTTAAGCGCAGCAGGGACGTTCCCAGGTAAGCGGCGTTGGAAACGCGTCCACCGGCCCGCAAATATTCCAGGGTATCCGGCAGAAAGGACACTCTCTCCCGGCGGATCAGCCCCCGGATCAGCTCCTCCGCCTGGTCCGCGCTCTGCGCCCCTTCAATCACCTGGGCGGACTTCCACAAAAGCAGCGCGATGCCGCTGGACACCGTCTCGGAGTCAATCAGGCGAATGCGGGCGTCCCTCAGTTCGTCCAGCGCGATCTTCGCGTTCTGATAGGTACAGGAAGCTTTGGAGGAATATGCGATGTGAATGATCTCCGCTTCCGGGTTTTCTTCCCTCAGCTTGAGAAAAAAGGCGGTGTACTCTTCCGGATTGACCGCGGACGTGGTGGGCATCTTTTTCGTGCGTTTAAAAAAAGCAAAAACATCCGCAACCGGAATCGTCCGGTCCGGATAGCTCTCATCCCCCAGTATGACATGCATGGGCGCGATGCGGATTCCCAATTCATCCGCCATGGCCTGCGGTACGTCCGATCCGCTCTCTGTGGTCAAAATTATTTTTTCCATTTCTCCCCTCCCTGTTAGACACAAAATGACTAATAAACTTTTGCCGATTAAAATCCATTTTAGCACAATACCGCCAAAAAAGGAAGGTATTTTGTCTGGTTATATTTATTGTTTTCTATATATATGAAATTAATTTTTGTAATTGTTAGACATTTCCAGTAAATATTTGCAAAAAAAGCCCCCAGTAGGGGCCAAAAAGTTTGTCTTTTCTTGAAGGTTGCCGGGCGATGTGATATTCTTTAGATTAGTATCATCAAGCAATCAGAAGGGGGATTTATTGCGAATGAAATCAATCGAGGAAATAAGAGATATGTTGGAGCGTCTGGGCAAGCTTAAGCTGGGATTTTACCCCACGCCGTTTCACCGGCTGGACCGGATCTCCGGAGAGTATGGGGTGGAGTTGTATGTAAAGCGGGAGGATTTCTCCGGCATGACGCTGTTTGGGGGCAATAAAATCCGCAAGCTGGAGTATCTTCTGCACGACGCCATCCGGCAGGGCTGCGACACCGTGGTCACCTACGGGGCCACCCAGTCCAACCACGCCATGGAGACGGCCACTGCCGCCCGCAAATGCGGACTGAACCCGGTGTTGTTCCTGGCCGCCATCGTGGAGCCAAACGCGGCGGATATCCGGGCCAACCTGCTCCTCGACACCATTCTGGGCGCGGAGATCAATATTATCCCGGCCAACGGGAGGAGCACCAAACAGACCATGGAGGAGTCCCAGGACCTGATCCAGGGACGTATTAAAGAGCTGGAAGCCCAGGGGCACAAAATCTACAACATCCCCACCGGCGGCTCCCTGCCCCTCGGCGCCTGCGGGTTCGCCGACGCCTATGTGGAAACCATGGAACAGGCCGCCGCCATGGGACTGAAGCCGGATTACCTGTTCACCGCCACCGGCAGCACCGGAACCCTGTCCGGTCTCTGCGCGGGTAAGGCCCTGCTGGGCAACGACACGAAGCTGGTAGGCATCGAGGTGGGACCCAAGCCGGCCTCCTACCCGGAGGAAGTGATCGCCCTGGCAAACGAGGCCCTTCGCCTGATGGGAGCGGACGAAACCGTCACCACGGACCTGTTTACCGTGACCGACCGGTATTACGGGGCCGGCTACGAAGTCCCCAGCCCCGCCGCCAACGACGACATCCGCTACCTGGCGCGGACCGAGGGAATCTTCACCGACCCCGTGTATTCGGGAAAAAGTTTTCACGGCATGATGGAATACATCCGGGACGGCCGCGTGCCTAAGGGCAGCACCGTCGTTTTCCTGCACACCGGCGGCGCGACGGCGCTGTTCTCGGAGAGCGGAATCGTGGGGGACTTGAGCTGCCGGAAGTGATGTGGAGAAGCGGCCGAGGGGACGGTCATTTCGCTGCGGGCAGACGGGCGGCCCCGGGGGACGGTCATCCCGCTGCGGGCAGACGAATGGCCCCGGGGCTGCCTTTGTCAGCGGATTTCCACCCCGCAGGCATGTCTTGGCGTCTCGTCGTAGTTCCGGTCCCCGGCAATGTACTCGTAGAACCGGTAGCCGCCTGAGAAATTGTAGCACTCGAACCCGTTTCCGGTCAGGATACGGCAGGCCAGGTAGCTGCGCAGGCCGCTGTAGCAGTTGACATAAACCGGTTTTTGGGGATCCAGCTCCGACAAACGCTCCCGCAGCTCATCCAGTGGAATGTTCACGCTGCCCTGGAAATGCCCCTGGGCGTACTCCCGCTCCGTGCGGGTATCCAGAAGCGTGATCTTCCCTTCGCCGCGCTGCTTTTGCAGTTCTTCCAGATCCTTCCAGTTGAATTGTTTCAACAAACCGCTGCGGATATTGCCGATCACGAAACCAGCCATGTTCACCGGGTCTTTGGCCGAGGAGTAGGGCGGCGCGTAGGCCAGATCCAGCTCCTCTAAGTCTTCCCCGGTCATCCCCGCCCGGATCGCCGTAGCCAGCACGTCGATGCGCTTATCCACACCGTCAAAGCCCACGATCTGCGCGCCCAGTATCCGCCCGTTCTCCGGGTTATACAACGTCTTGACAGTCATGTCCGTGGCGCCCGGATAGTAGGCGGCATGGCTGGCCGAGTAGGTCACCACGGCCTCCCAGGGAATACCGGCCGCTGTGGCGGCCTTTTCGTTGAGCCCGGTGGAGGCGGCCGTCATGTCGAAGAGCCGGATGATGGAGGAGCCCTGGGATCCGTCAAAACGGCTGTCCCGGCCACAGATATTGTCCGCGGCGATGCGGCCCTGTTTGTTTGCCGGACCGGCCAGGGCGATCAGGGAATCCGCGCCGGAGACGAAGTGGCGCACCTGCACCGCGTCCCCCACCGCGTAGATATCCGGGTCCGAGGTCTCCATCCGCTCGTTGACCAGAATGGACTCCCGGATGCCCAGCGAAAGCCCGGCTTCTTTGGCCAGATGGGTCTCCGGCGCTACGCCGATGGCCAGGATCGCCAGATCCGCTCCCACCGCTTCCCGGCCCTCCAGCTGCGTGTACAGCCGTCCGTCCTCCTCATAGAATCCGGTCACGGTCTGGTTTAAGCGCAGGTCCACACCACGCCCGCGCAGGTAGCTGTGAATCTGACACGCCATGTCGTAGTCCAACGGCGCCATCACCTGGTCCCCTCTCTGCAGCAGCGTGGTTTTTACGCCCGCATGAATCAGGTTTTCCGCCATCTCCAGGCCGATAAAGCCGCCGCCGATGACCACCGCGTTCTCTGGCCTGGTCTTTTCGATCTGTTCCCGGATGGCAAAGGTGTCCTCCACCGTGCGCAAGGTAAAGATGCGGGGGCTGTCGATGCCCGGCAGGGGCGGCCTCAGGGCCTTTGCGCCCGGAGACAGAATCAGTTTGTCGTAAGTCTCCTCGTACTCGCTTCCATCCAAAAGGCGTCTCACCCGCACCGTCTTTCTCTCCCGGTCAATGGACAGCGCCTCGTTGTTCAGCCGCACATCGATGTGAAACCGATTCCAAAAGCTCTCCTTGGTCTGAAGGGTCAGCGCCTGTTTCTTCTCAATCACTCCCCCGATATAGTAAGGCAGTCCGCAGTTGGCGTAGGACACATAGCCGCTCCGCTCCAGAATCACAATCTCCGCCGACTCGTCCAGGCGGCGCAACCTGGCCGCCGCGGTGGCCCCTCCGGCCACTCCGCCGATAATCAATACTCTCATAACCATTCCGTCCTCCGTAGGTTGATTTTATATTTGTTATAATTATAACAACAAGGCGGGATTCGTTCCGTAACTTGGTTACACATGCGGACCGGATTTAGCCGTTCCTCATTCCATCCGGATTCTTATAGAGCAACGCCCCAAGAGAAAGCTCCGGCCGCAAACGCCTCCGGCTCGGCCCGTTTTAGCAGTGAGCAGATTGTCAACCATAAGTACCTCTTCTTCCGCTGCAATTATGTTCACTACATGTCTCTCCTCCCGAACAAGGCGGTTGTCTCTTCCGGATCGTATATTGTAAAATTGTTTTTTCCTCTCTGTTTGGTCTGATAAAGCGCCACATCCGCCTTGTGGTACAGGGATTCAAAATTGATTCCGTCCCGCGGCGATATAGCGATCCCAATACTTGCCGAAATTTTACATGTTACGCCGCCTTTGCAGATAACCGTATTCAAATGTCGGCTCAGTTCCGCCGCTTTTGCCTCCACGCAGCTCAAGTCGGAAACCGGAATAAAGACGGCAAACTCATCCCCTCCAATCCTTCCGACAATATCTTCCTCCCGGAAGTGCTCCTTTATAATCTGCGTAAAACTGCAGATACAGAAATCGCCGAACGCGTGGCCGTAATGGTCATTTACATCTTTAAAACGGTCAATGTCAAAGATCATAAAAGCGTACCGGGCACCCGGATATTCCATCAACCGCCTGTCGATCAGACGTTCCGTCATCTTTTTGGTAAAAAGCCCGGTCATCTCATCCGTTGCAGCCTGGAACTCCTTTTTCTTTTCCTCGTCAATATTTTTGCGATACGCAAACATGTGAATCGATTGATCCTCTTCTGAAAAAAAGATATAGGTCTCAACCCGCATCCAATGATAGTCCCCGCCATCCATGGACATCATAAAATCGTAGGAAAGATGGTTGTTTCCAGCCTCGTATTCCCGGATTACGTTGTCCGGGCTGAACATGGCGACATACCCCTCACGGTATTCCTCCTTGATCTGTTTCTCTGCAATCACACGAAGCCCCTGGTCAAATGGAAGCCCGCCCGCACCCATACTGGCAAAGTATTCCTCCGTCGGTTTGCCCACATAACAATTCTTTGACAGATTCAGTTCATAGATGCTGTCGTAAAGCTGCTCTGTGGCTTTTTTGAAGATCGCCTGCCGCTCCTCTGTCAGCTTTGTAATCTGCTTGTCAAAATTTCGTATCACATTGGTTATGACCACCACAACTGTTAAAATCACAATCGCAAGTATCAGTCCGGTTCGGTACATCTGATTATGTATATCCTCAATCAATCTGCTCGTGTCCTGTTCCACCACCAGATCCCATGTCAGCTCCGGTATATACCGGCTTACCACATAGCTTTTTTCGCCCTCCGGATTTTGAGAGACCGACCATAGCTCCAGATTCCGGTCCCCCTTTTTCCAGCCAAGCACCTGATCCCGTATCCCCTCCTGATCGTACGTCTCAAACCAGTCCACCTTCTCATATCCCGTGTAGGTGGTGGAAATTTCGATCACGCCGTCTTCGTTTATAAGGCTTGCATTGATGCCATACCGTTCCTCATAACCGGTCAGCAGTTCCTTCATATAATCCATGCGGATTCCGACGCCTACCACACCGACCACCGAGCCATCCGGCTCCGTGATCTTGCAGTTTACAAACACGGTGATTTTATTATCCGCGCCCATGACCTCATCGTTATCCACGTTCAGGGAATATTCCAGCCCGCTGTCGAGCAGTTCATAATACCATACGTTTTCCGGATTCCCGCGTTCCAGCACCCGGTCAAGGCCATTGAAATTATAATAACGGCCGGATAACGTGGAGACCAAAAATACCGAATCGAAATTATACTTTTGCTTGTAATTATCCAGATACGTCTTTGTAGTGCGGATGTAATCCTCATCCTCCATGTGCTCCGGTTCATTCAAAAGGTGGTCGATCAGTAGACTATCGTGGGCCATGGTCAGCGATATGTTCACCGGTTTGGTAAACATGGTCGTCAACTGGTAGTAGATCCCTTCCGCAGTCAGGGAGGAGACCTGCTCGATATTCACCAGGGATGCCTGATAGTTCGCCTGATAGCTGAGTATCGCAGTTAGAATAAAACCAATGATCAATATGATGCTGATCAGTAAATTTGTTTTAAAAAGCTTGTTTTCCTGCATATCGATGTCCCCCCAACATTTGGCATGACGGCTCTTATCTATTTATTATAACACTGATCGCCTACACGATGCTAAAAAAATAACCTGACTTTCCTAAAATGCCCTTTGTAAGCTGAAACGCAAAAAAGCCATCCAACTTACGGATAGCTTTTCGCCTGTCAGGTACTACTCTCCATATTATCTGGGAATGTACTGTTCGAAAACCTCTTTCGATTTCTCAACCGCCACTTTGCTTCCCCCATCGTTCTTCACATCCTCCACCATACTCACCATGAGCAGCGGATTTTCCAGGTTCAAGTCCTTGGTGTACACCGCAAACCATCCCAGCTCCGTGCCGGTGGCGTCGTCCTTGGAGGCCTTGATCTCCGCCGTACCGGTCTTTCCGGCCAGCACAACGTCGTCCCGCATGGCCTTATGTCCGGTGCCGTGCTCCGAGCTGACCACCTTCACCAGGGCGTTCTCAATGATCTCTGCGTTTTCCGGCGTGCAGGCGTTTTCAATCCAGGCCTCCGGGGCGGGATTCTCCTTATAAAGGAGATACGGTTTTAGCACCGTCCCCCGGTTGGGGAACATGGTGTACAGAGAGGCCAGATGGACTGGGTTGATCAGCACCTGACCCTGCCCATATCCGCTGTCGGCCAGTTGAATCTCCGTGCCGATGGTCTCTGTGTTGGAATACTGGGCCTTTGCCAACGCAATCTCAAAGGGAACCTCCTGGTTAAAGCCCAGCGTCTCCAATCCCTTCATAAAGTCCTCGCCGCCAATCTTTAAAGCCGCTCTGGCAAAGTAAATGTTGTCGGAATAGATCAGCGCGTTCTCCAGGTTGACCGGGCTGTAGCCGTGCAGCGTCGTCACGTAATAGCGGCCCCAGCTCCCGTCCTTCTGCCAGCTGAGTCCCGCCGCATCCTCTCCAAAATTTTCCTGGGGGCCAACCGCGCCCGTAGACAGGCCGATAATTCCTGTAATGGGCTTAAAGGAGGAACCGGGGGCAAAACGCTGACGGAAACGGTTGAGCATGGGATTTCGCTCGTCCTCGTTGAGAGCCGTCCATTTTTCCTGGGACATGCCCAGAATAAAATCGTTGTTGTCATAGCTGGGCGTATTAACCAAGGCCAGCACCTCCCCGGTGCGGGGATTCATCGCCACGGTGCAGCTCTTTCGGTCCTGAAAGGCGTCGTAGATGGACTGCTGCAGGCGGCTGTCTATGGTCAGCCGGATGTCCTGCCCGTCCGCCCTCGGAATACTGGCAAGAACCAGCTTTTCTTCGCCGTCCTGAGTAACGATGACGATGCGCGTGCCGTTCTGCCCTTTTAACTCCTTCTCGAACAAGCCCTCCATTCCGCTCCTGCCGATCACGCTGTCCGTCAGGTACCCTTCCCCGGGATGCTTCTCCAGGTCCTCCGCAGTCACGTTCTGGACATATCCCACCAGATGGGCCGCCTTTTCCCCCAGCGGATAGGAGCGAACCGCCGTGTCCGTGATCATTACGCCCGGAATCGTCAGCAATTCCTCCTGCAGCGCCTGGTTTTGAAGATTAGCCTCATCGGGCTTATCCGCCAGGAGATTCAGCTCGTCCACATGCTTTAAGGTTTTTACCGGCACCAGGGAATCGTCCTTGACCCATCCGGCGGAGAGCTTCTTTGTGATCCCTTCCACGGAAATGCCGAGCAGTCCGGAAAGCCGTTCCAGATCTACGGCGGCATAACCGCCCGGCCCCGCCGGATCGCGGTTCATCTTCCCCGGCACCAGCCCCACCAGGGACGCAGTTCCCTTGCCCGCCAGCAGATTGCCGTTCCGGTCCAGAATGCTGCCCCGGTCCGCCCGGTCCGTGCTCACGCGCACCTTGTCCGTGCGCCCCAGCTGCGGAAAAATCACCCAGTCGTTCCAGATCATCCGGTACTCGCCCGCGCTCTTTTTTCCGTCCTCCCCCGGGATCTCCTCCAGCTGGAAATCCACCTGGTTGAAAAAGCTGATCTCCCCGGCCAGGCTGTTCATGGTGGTCTGATAATTGACAGCCTCCGCCCCGTTTTCCTTCTGTTCCGTACCTTTTATCTCGACGCGAATATCGGCCGCCTCAATTCCTTCGTAAATATTCCGGTTTCTGGCCACAAAATCCTCCCGGCTGATATTGAGCCGGCTCTGGGCGTTTAACAGCTCGTACATGGTGTCATAATTACCGGCCGCCAAAAATTGCATGTACTCCGTCAGCAGCTCGTCCGGCTGCTTCTGTTTCTGCCCGGCGTCGCGGTGGGTTACAAACAAAAACGCACCGGCGGCCGCAGCCAGCAGAACCGCCGCAATTATCACGATTAAAACCATCCGGCCGGCCCCGGATCTTCTTCTGGACCTTCTTCTGCGCCTACTCATGTTCCGCTCCTTCCTGATGACTGGTATTATTTCCAGTTTGCCCTTTATCATTGCACATGTGAAAGGGAAAGTCAACATGCGGTATATTTAAACGCTCCTGTGTGGTAATATAAAAGAGAACGCATTCACACAAAAACAGAAGGGAGGCCGCAGTCCATGCAGCAGGAAAACCGCGTCTATATCGCCATCGACTTAAAATCATTTTACGCCTCCGTGGAGTGCCGGGAGCGGCGGCTTGATCCCCTGACCACCAATCTGGTGGTGGCCGACGAGAGCCGCACGGAAAAGACCATCTGCCTATCCGTGTCCCCGGCCATGAAGGCCTACGGGGTACCCGGGCGGCCCCGGCTGTTCGAGGTGGTGCAGAAGGTCCGGGAAGCCAACGCCAGACGGCGGATCGCGGCTCCCGGACGCGTCCTCACCGGCTCTTCCTGGGATTCGAATGAGCTGAACCGTTTCCCGGAGCGGTCCATTTCCTATATCACGGCTCCGCCCAGAATGGCGCTCTATATGGAATACAGCACCCGGATTTACAACATTTACCTGAAATACATTGCACCTGAAGATATCCACGTCTATTCCATCGACGAGGTGTTTATGGATGTGACCGCCTATCTGGGCACCTACCGCCTCACGGCCCGCCAGCTGGCGGCAAAGATGATGCAGGATGTGCTCCAGGCAACCGGGATTACGGCCACGGCGGGAATCGGCGCGAACCTGTATCTGTGCAAGGTGGCCATGGATATCGTGGCCAAGCACATTGAGCCGGACCAAAACGGGGCGCGGATCGCAGAGCTGGACGAGACGTCCTACCGCCGCCTGCTGTGGAATCACCGGCCGCTGACGGATTTCTGGCGCGTAGGAAAGGGGTATGCCAGAAAACTGGAGGAACACGGGATCTTCACCATGGGAGACGTGGCCCGCTGCTCTGTCGGAAAGCCAAACGACTACCACAATGAAGAGCTGCTCTACCGGCTGTTCGGAGTCAACGCGGAGCTGTTGATCGACCACGCCTGGGGCTGGGAGCCTTGCACTATGGCGGAAATCAAAGCCTACAAGCCTGCGGCTAACAGCATCGGCTCCGGCCAGGTGCTCCAGTGCCCCTACGATTCCGGGAAGGCGAAGCTGGTCGTCCGGGAAATGACCGATCTGCTGGTCCTAAACCTGGTGGACAAGGGCCTTGTGACGGACCAAATGGTGCTCACCGTGGGATATGATATCGAAAACCTGACGAACCCCGACATCCGGAAAGACTATCAGGGCGAGATCGTGACGGACCGCTACGGGCGCAAAATCCCCAAACACGCTCACGGCACCGTTAATCTGGACCGCAAGACCTCCTCCACGATGTTGATCCTGGACGCGGTCATGGACTTATACGACCGGATCATCGACCATAACCTGCTGGTCCGCCGGATCTATGTCACGGCCTGCCACGTGACTGAGGAGAGCGCGGCCCCGGAGCAGCCGGCTTTTGAGCAGCTGGACCTGTTTACCGACTACCAGGCGCTGGAACAGAAAAAACAGGAAGAGGAAGCGAAGCTGAACCGCGAGAAGCAGCTGCAGCAGGCCATGCTGGGAATTCAGAAAAAATACGGTAAAAACGCGGTTTTAAAGGGTATGAATCTGGAAGAGGGGGCCACGGCCCGGGAGCGCAACCGGCAGATCGGCGGCCACAAAGCTTAATCCGGCGGCCATGGCACGCATGGCACGCGCGAAAGGAGAACAACATGAATCAACATGACGCGGATTCCCACCGATACGACGATATCATCCACCTTCCCCACCACGTCTCCACGGCCCATCCACCGATGCCGGCCGCAGACCGGGCGGCCCAGTTTTCCCCCTTCGCCGCCCTCGCCGGACATGAGGCGGCCATCCTGGAAACCGCCCGGCTGACGGATGAGCGGGCCGAGCTGGACGAGAACGCCAAGGCGGTTCTGGATGAAAAGCTCCGGATGATTCAGGAAATGCTGCCCGCTCATCCGGAGATCACCGTCACTTATTTTCAGCCGGACGCTAAAAAATCCGGCGGCGCTTATGTCAGCGTCACCGGACGGGTAAAGAAGCTGGATCTGTACGGGCAGTGCCTTTTGATGGAGGACGGGCTGAGGATTCCGCTGAGGGAGCTCTACGATATGGACGGAAGTATCTTTAACGGAACCTTTTTCACATGACAGAATCCCGGATATTATCCCTGCCGATTTCCAGTTTATCCCAAAACTTCTCCTCCCGCCCTGACGCATCGGTCCGACCGTTTTCAGCCCATTCCTTAAATTAACCGGTCAGAACCGGAAGTAAATAAACGGATTATAACCGCTGGCCATCATCTCGCAGACCGCCAGCATAAAAAACAGCAATACGATGCCGTCCCCAATCCCGCCCAGACGCCGCTCCTCCAGGGAGTCGTGCAGCCTGGTGAACACGGGCGTGCAGAACAGGACGGACACCGCGAACTGCAACAGGAATTTACCCCCGCACAGCAGCTCCGCAAGCTCCCGCTCATGAGTCCCCATGAGCGTAAGGGAGAACATGTCCCCCAAAAATCCCGCAGCCGCAGCCATGGTATCGGCCCGGAACAGCACCCAGCCGATCCCGACCACAAGCAGCACATAAATGTGGCGCAATATGGCGGGCAGCCGCTCCAGCACGGCCCTAGAGCGTGTCTGAAAATTGCTTTCCGTCAGATGTACGTCCCACTTTGTGGGAGATTTGGTCCCGATGAGGGAGGCGTAGCGGGCTACGTTGACCGAATTGGGACCAAATATACCGCGAAGTGGGGTGTGCAGATGGCGGGAATGAATTTTCAGACACGCTCTAAGCCACAGCTTTTCCAGAATCAGAAACGCCGCAAAGTACAGGCCCCACAGCAGAAAATTCCAGCTGGCCCCGTGCCAGATCCCGGTGAGGGCAAACACGACCAGATAATTGCGGCAGTTTTTCCAAAGCCCCTCACGGCTGCCTCCCAGCGGAATGTACACATAATCCCGGAACCAGGTGGACAGCGAGATGTGCCACCGCCGCCAGAACTCGCTGATACTCTTTGAAATATACGGATCGTTAAAATTTTCCAGAAAATGGAACCCAAAAATCCGCCCCAATCCGATGGCCATATCAGAGTAAGCCCAGAAATCCAGGTAAATCTGAAGGCCGTAGCAAATCACCCCGACCCAGGCGTAGAGCGCGCCTCTTCCCGGTTCCAGCACAAACGCCAGATCAGCCGCCTTGCCCATGGCGTTCGCCAGCAGAATTTTCTTAATAAATCCCACCATAAAACGGAATGCGCCCTCGTAGGCGTCCCCAAGCCCGGTCCGGCGGAAGCCGATCTCCCGCTCCACATCGGAATATCGCACGATGGGACCGGCGATCAGCTGAGGAAACAACATCACGTACAGCGCCAGGTCGGCCACATTCTTCTGGCAGGGAACCGTCTTCTTGTAGACGTCAATCAGGTAGGACATGATCTGAAAGGTGAAAAATGAAATCCCGATTGGAAGGGCGATGGCCGGTATGATCGATTCCACCGCCCGGCCCGACAGCTTCCCGGCGATCCAGGCCGCCGTGTCGCCGAATAAATTCAAGTATTTAAAGATCACCAGAATTCCAATATTGTAAGCCAGGCCCGCGAGAAATACCGCCCTGCGCCCTCTTCCGTCCTCCAGGCGGGACAGCCACAAACCGGCCGCCCAGTTCACCAACACGGACATCAGGAGCAATCCCAGATAGGACACGCCCCCGTAGGCGTAAAAACAGATGGAGCAGAACAGCAACACCGTGTTCCTGACCCGAATCCCCTGTGCGGACGCCACCGCGTACAGCGCAAGCGTCACCGGAAGGAACAGAAATAAAAATACCGGAGATGAAAATACCACAGCTATTCCCCCTTCTGTTCCGTCTGGTCAAGCACCTGCGGGTGTTCCAGCACATAGTCGATAAAACCAAAGCTCATTCCGCTGATGGACGGTTCGTTGACCTCCAGAACCAGCAAATCAATGTCTTTAAAATACGCCTCCATGTCCACCTCATTGTAATCGTGGAAAATGACCCGTTCCCCGAAATTTCCCGTGAAAATCTGATCGTTTTCCATATACACGTCCTTCCCGAAATACCCGTGGCGCACGATGGCGGACAGGCTTTGCCCCATAAAGCTTCCGCCCCGGCAAAGCATACCTGGAGCGTCCGTAGACGCATCTGTAACCTCTATGACCGGCTCGTAATACTGATCATAGGGCTTTTGCAGAAGATTAAAGGTGTCGAAGGCATCGGCGTCCGGGACGACCGGCTCCTGGCAGGGCCGCGCGGTAACGCGCATCTCGGGCAGGTTATAGCCGCTTTTCTCCTCCAGAAATTCCCCAAAAGCAGCGCCCACCACATTTCCCACGTACACAGACCAGTGGACGCTTGTCCGGTAAAACAGGGGAACCCGGGAATCAAACTCGTCCCTGTGTTGGTCGATATAAGCGATGCTGTCAAAATAATTCAGGCTGCTGTCCGCAAGGGCGCTCATCAGGCGGTCGTAGTCCCCCACGCCCTGCCGGGGCGCCATCACCCGGTCCACCCAGGGCAGCTCATCCTCACAGTAGCGGATCTTGCAGGGGGTCACAAACACAAACAGCTGGATTCCGTTTTGGTTTGCCAGCTCCTGCAGCCGCTCAATTTTATCCACCAGTTCCCGGATATAGGTTTCCGTCACCGGCTCATTATACTGCATATAATAGCTCACGTTCCCCCAGGTAAACAGATTCTTGTCAGCGTTCATGCTGTAATTGTTGTTGGGCGTCGTGTGAAGCACGGAAAATGTAATCTGATTGCGCAGGCGGACCATCAACGGCTTACCCGGAAGATTCTGCTGGACATACTGCTCGAACTCCGTCTGGGCCTCGCCGTTTAAAAGCGCCTTCCCCGTCAGTTCCGGAAACGCCTGGGCAGTCTCCACCCCGCTGGTGGAGAAACGCCGGTCCAGCGTACTAAATATCACAGGCAAGAGCAGCGTCAGCGCCGCCAGCGCCACAAACAGCGTATACCGTATCTTTTTCATCTGCTACCTCATAATCCCCGCCCGGCCCCAACGCGCCGGAAGCATTTTCCTCTGTAACGCACTTATTACAAATTATGCCATAGATCGGGGCGGATCGCAATATGGAACGATTCGGAATTCATTTTATGATAAAGATGAGAGGATTTTACAAAGTGATTGGTAAAATGAGGTAAGGTTGGATTATCTTTAATAGGAAGATTTTGTAATGAGACAGCGTTTCATGACTACCGAACTTAAATAACTGTTAAAAGCACGATACTCTGCTTCCGACAGTTGATCTGGACTGGACATCACAACAAGATCATGCCCTTTAAAGCCTTTCTTATAAGGCGGGTGAACATGGGCAAACCTATTAGCCTGATATCCCGAACGCTCATAAAATCGCTTACGACGAACGGACACATCATCAATGGGAGGGGCAATTTCAAGAATGACTGTTTTTCGCTCCCCACCTAAAAGCTCCAATGCCTTCTGCCCATACTTTTTACCACGCATTTCCGGCAGGATGCAGAAGTGCTCAATATAGATAAATTCTTCCGTCTCCCAACAAAGAATCATACCAACCCACCTATTGTTCTCATAAATCAAATTAATAATGATATGCTTCATTTCCCATAATACAGGTTTGTACATGACTTTCCCTTTGCTCATGAATCGGGAAGCTGGCCTTGTATAGATCCATCGCCTGATGATACATGGCATGATTGCTGTCTGTTAATCGAATAAACTCCATATTGTTTTACCTCATTTCAAAAAACAATTCTCCCTTGTATTTTATATTATTTTCCTGATCCATAAACTCTGCTATTTACTATGTCATTTTTTCCTGGCATTCACTGCATTCTCTGTCATGAATGGAAATAATGCCACCACATTTGGAACACGTATATTTTTCTTTTTGGTGTACCATGAATTGCTCTAAACCATAGGCTTGAACAAAACGGCTATTTTCGATAAGGCTTGCCTGATACCGCTTCTTATAGCTTTTTTCAAGATTCTTAATAAGCTTACATGGATATTCGGAACATTCATAGCAATAAGACAGGTGCTTTTCTCTTATACAATCCTTTATTCTGCATTTGCGGCAATGTTCCGGCTTTCCCTTATCACTGTTCAGGCAACCAGCGCATGGTTTTTTATGGTAACAATGTTTATAACAAACCTTGCAATTCATTCCGCAAGGGGCAAACATAATTATATCAATATTTTCTTGGGGCATCTTCATAATTTGCCACACCTCTCAAATTGCAATTTATCAAAATAGTGATCTGTTACTTCTTTCGGTTCTTCCATAAGCACTCAATTAGTTCAACAAAGAACAATACCAGGAAACATATTACTCCTCCCGCTAAGGTTATTCTGTAAGGATCGCCGGATATTACCCCATAAATCATACACACCAAATCAAAGCCAACAGAAATCACGAACGCCTTTAATAATGCATACAGTACAAATTGTTTCATAAAGTCCTCCTCTTAACCTACTGCGCTATTTAGTTACCCTGCCGGACCATCTGCCCAACTCCGATATATGGCGGATAATAATTTTCACTATATTCCTCCAAGCATCTATCATCAAACTTTTCATAATTCGGGGTTTTCTTCACTATAATATTTTCAAATTCAATCGGAAGCCCGGGAGAGGAATAAAAGCTTTTTCCCAACTGCACCTGAAAATGGAGATGTGGCTCCGAGGTATTCCCCGAATTTCCACACTCAGCGATCTTTTCTCCCTTTTTTATGGATTGTCCCACAGACACCTGTATACTGTCCGGTTTAAGGTGTGCCAGCAAGGAGTATTCATCCGCAGAATGACAAATCAGAACGTAATTTCCCCGAATATCGCGGGCATTGCATGAGGCGGTCCTGTTCTTCGTGATCCTGCTATCCGGATTCCCGGTACAAATTTCCGCCACTGTGCCGTCTGCCGGAGCTAAAATATCCCTGCCATAACAATAAAAGGAGCCTGCTTCTGTCTCTTCTCCCTGAAAGCTGCTGCCGGCGCTATCCAGGATTACAAAATCATACGCATATCTTTGCGTCGGTATCTCCCAGGAATGGGAGGTTTTTTCAGTTACCCCGCCATTTGCAACCACCCACTCACCGTTAAAGGGCAACGCATATTTCACCTGCGGATGATAGCTTTCAATACTGGGAAGATTGCCGCGGTATTTATATTCCAGCACAATAATACCCCATAACTGTTTTAAGGATTGTATCAGTACAGAACCATTCATTTATATTACACCACCTCCGCTATTTCTGATTGAGCCAATTATATCAAACAAACCTATAAGAAGAAAGAGCATCGGAAGTCAGTGCTTACGGTTAAAAAGAATGAATCCTGCTATAACCATAAGAATCACTCCTACAATAATTATTAAGATAGATAGATTCCCGCCTATTCGGCCAGCTAAAAATATAGAAGTCGGCCCATCTGCACCGCCTATAACAGATATGGACATACTTTCTTTCATTTTCAATAGAATCTCAATAATAACCAAAACCACTCCCAATATACACATTATGATTCCCAGAACTTTTTTCACTTTCATAAAAACTCCTTTTTGTATATTCCCATGCTTATTGATTTTTATAAAATAGCGCCTACTGTGGATTTGATAACTACAACTATTAAAATATTGCTGCAGTTCCATATCCGTAAAGCGCCTCCCGTGCCGCGTGTAAATCTCGTTTTTCGCAATCCGCCGCCTTCCTAACTATGGAATCCACCGGTTCCTCGGACGCCGTTTCTTTCAGAGCAGACAGTGTAGTTTCCTTTTTGTCTATCCCGGCAGACGAGGACATTTCCGTTTCTATGTAAACAGGACTGCCTTCCTGTCCTTTGGAGTGGGCTGCGCCGTCTGTCAGTTGAAACAGAAAAAACATGACAGCCAGAACGTAAGCCGCTCGTAATATAATTCCGGTAAAATCATGCGCCTTCAGCCTGGTATATGAATAAGTACAGGGGCCGTAGGCCATAGCCTTTAAGACCTCATGATTTTCAGGACTGTACCTGAGCAGACGTTTCCGTAAGTCAGCCGCTTCCAGGGGCTTTTCAAGCATTTCCTTCACCTCTGCTATCATAGCTAACATAGGAAGGCGGTGGTAATCATTGTGGCAGCGGTCTAAATAATAGTTCCCTTCTATTTCAGCCTGCTCCAAATCACCTCCACTTATCAGACCGCGAATCTTTGCGGACAGTGAACGCATCTGAATATCTCTATTCTTACAGAGCCACGGCGTCTCCTCAAGCATAATCTCCAGCTTTAGCTCTTCTCTTTCAGCCGCTTGTTCCTCTCTCAAACAACGCAGGCAGGCGCTACGCAGATCGCTGTGCAGGAAACAGAGCATGGCGCCTTTATGCTTTCCTGCCAGCTTCCATGCCAAATCTTCCAGTCTCAGAGCCTCTCTGACCCGGCCACTGCGGTATAATCCCACCGCGGCATTGTGCAAGGAATTCGCCCGTTCCTTCATATTTCCGATTCCATTGATTCCGGACAGCAAGCAGGCCGTAGAAGCGCTTAAAGGACGGTTTTCGTAAAGCAGCGGGCGCAGCATTATCCGGTTTCTGTAAATTCGCAGAAAATAAGTAATTATGAAAAATGCGGCCATTGCAAACAAAAACCAGCTGATTGCCCGAGACCAGCCCGGACTGTAAGACCGCCTGTAAACCCACAGGACCGAAATCCATACGAAAATCATCCCCGATAGAGTATCCACAATACACATTCTCTCAACTGCAAGAAAGTATCTTTGTCCCTCCTCAAAACAGTCCCCGGCTGACGGATCATTCCTCAATCCCTCCGCCAGCTCTAACGCATAAGCAAACTTCTTCCTCTTCTTTTTCACTCCAAAGCTTCCGGCCAGCAAAAACGCCATGGCGGCAATTAATGCGAGGGAAAAACCAACATAGAGCGGCCAGGTATCGTCTTTCACCACATCAATCTGGCAGCCAGCCGCGGATATCCCGCTGGCGGACAGTATTTCCATTTCCCTGATTTTATTTCCTGAGTCGCTCTCGATACGCAGCGCAACCGGCTTTCCAAGCCGATGCTCCGGGAGCTTTCCTTTAATTCTTAAATAGCTTTTCCCGTTTCCCGTTGCACTTTCCCACATTAACTCTGCGTCCCCATCGCTCACATAAGGCTCCATATATTTTCCTTCGGCCTGAAGTTCTATCGTGAATGTATCCTGGACAGGTTCAAAAGAAAGTTCCGTGGTCTGTTTGTAACTCCCTTCCTGACGTGAAAGCCAGAAAGCAAAAATAATCATAAAGACTGACAGTATGGGAAATAAAAGCCATAGCCTGCTTCTCTTCATAAGTGTCTCCTTGTTGTTTGTAAATTCATCCCCTTGTTACCGGAAAACAGAGAAAAATGCGCGGCCCAGCATCTTAAAAAGACGCAGGCCGCGCGTATATAATGTCATAAAATATACACTTATATCGGATAATCCGGGCAGCGTCATCCATGGCGGTGTCCATAAAGTCCTCTATTTTCAAATTTTGTCTTATCATACCGGATAATACATAAAATAGCAAGAAAAAACTCCAATATTTTTCTTCGCAAATGGGGAGGAGTCAAACGGATTATCTGTGTGGATTCCCCCACAAATTCTAATTTGCTGCTTATATTAGCAACAATTAACGTTCTCTACTTTTCCAGCATTTTCTTCTGTGCCTTTTTACTTAACGATGAACGTACCAATTTATAAGAAGCATACACAATATCTGAAAGTACATCTTGTGGAATATTACCATCAAGATATATTGTGCTCCAATGCATCTTGTTCATGTAGTAACCTGGCACGATATCCTCATACTTGCTTCGTAGCATATCACTGAAGACAGGTTCCAATTTCAAAGTTATTATAGGACGTCCGTTTCTGTCATCAATGCCGATGTAGGCGTACATTTTGCCACATAGCAGATATTTGTACGCTTGCCATGCAGGTTGAAATTCTTTTTCCGTAGAAGGCTGCTTTTGTAAGCATTCATCCAACCATTGGTAACTTTTTATGATGTTCTCAGACCATGGAGTTACGTTGCTGCTTATCTCTGCCATAATATATTTCCTTTCCAAGCTATTCTGATATATGATCAAAAATTAAAACATCAAGCACATGTTATCCCTGAATTTTGCAATAGACTGATAACAGTCATTAAATCTTCCGTTGTCATTTCTTTTCTGCCCGCGCGATTTCTCCCTTACAACTTCTAATTTTCCAGTTTGTCAAACTGGAAGTTGTGTTACTCAATGATAATCAAATGATTTTGTAATACCATGCCACATTTCGGGCATTTTTCTTTTTGGAAAATCGAAGGAATATCAGGATATTTGCGTTCACACTGATTGTAAATTGTTGAATCAACCTCCACCATTGGCATGACGATTGGTTTATTCATTATGTGTTTGCACGCTCTGCACATCCATGTATTTCTATAATAAACGTGGTAAAATTGATTTCCGTTTTTATAGCAATGTACCGGTAACCATTGAAACCGTTCTACTTTAGCGGGCAAATTTACAAATGCAAGATATATTTTATTTGTACCAACTTCCCTTGATATATTTATAAAAGGAACTATATCCTTATTTGATTTTTTCAAGTATTTTAAAAGTTCGTTATCTTTTAGAATATCATCAAACTTCGAGGGGGAAATTATAAATGTTTCTAAACCATCTATAAAACATACATCTGCGCAATAGCTTTTCAAGCGTTCCACATTATTCCTCCCTTACAACTTTTGATTGTTACAATTTTCCGTCTCTTTTTTCTTGCCCCTTATTCTATATGTTTCGATATAAAGTTTCTTGATAATTGGGCGATTTCCTGATATACAAACTTATACAAGTTATGTGGAAAGTCAAATAATTCGTATTGTGAACCCCTTATCTTATCTAAATATTGTAAAGCATACTTTATCCAACTCTCTTTTTTAAGTGCCGTACCCTCTCCGTTTGATAAAAAGAATAGCATTGGAATCTGCAAATATGGATTATTCTGTTCTACCAGCCCAATCGCATTTCTCAAGTTTTCAGCTTCGCTAATCCAATTTTGGTTAGCTAAATTGCGAAATGCTAAATCTTCAATTTCATTTTTTTCCTTTTCGGAAATTTTTTGTTCTTTTAAGAATTGCTCAACTAAGGCGCTGGCGGTTGTTTTCGGTCAAATCACTACGCCCGTAATCTAACTTTTCAATCCCAATAACTTGATAGGTTTTGGCTAATGCTTTCGCTAGAGTTTTGTATTCCAGGCTCGGAAAAGGCACTCCTGACCCAGACAAAAGCACCAAGGTAATAGAGCCTTGACCATAACAATATACAAAGTTTTTATATCCATGTACTTCTACAAATTTTTCCATTTGCTTCTCCCCAACAATTATTTTTGTACGCCTTATCCGCCAAGGGTGCTCTTTTGAAGATGGAAAAACTGCCCAAAACCATTCAACTCGTATTAGCAGGTACAATTTTATTAGCAGATTTTAAAAGGTTCACCAAAAACAAAAACGCCCAAAACCAGCAAAATCCGGCTTTCGGCGTTTCATCCAATGTTCCTGAGCGGATTCGAACCGCTGGCCTTCCGCTTAGGAGTAGACCCGATACGACATCGGGAAGTGACATCTAATGCTTAAAAATGCTTGGAAATACAAGGTTTTTCAGCATTTCAAATCCCATCTGATACTATGCTGCGATAGCTAATTCAGAGGGATTTTACACCGTCCGATTGGCTCGAAATTAGCAAGGCTTTCGATTTTCGGTGGACGTTGCAAGTGCAAGTAAATGTCACTATGTAACTTCTCGTGATGCGAAATGATAGGAAATCCTATTCATTCCCGTGTGGGGGTGCTGGTGTCCTTAGACACAGATTTCAGTCTGTTTAATATATCATTTCAAGATGGTTTTTTCAACCAGTATTATTAAGAATTTCAAAGGTTTTTTCAGACTCAATGATTCTATGTAATTTAGACCCGCCGAAGCAGGTCTTTTTTTATTTCAGCATGATCTCTCTATCCTCAGCACCGAGCATATAAGCACCCTTGGCAAAAGCATCCCTTGCCAGAAGCTCTGCTACATAAACCCTATCGAACAGCATCCAGATTTCCTTCTCTTTCGGAGTCAGTTCATGGCTATGGTCAAACAAATGCTCAAGTCCCAATCCTTCAAGCAATGCCGACTTCGCTGCTTCGTATTCCTCAGCTCTGCCAACATATTCGTCGTTCCGTTCCTTGGAAAATCCCTCGATATTGTCAGCTCTCAGATGCTCGTAATACTCGTCCATAAAGATTCTATCCATACTCGTTGACCTCCAAAACAAAAAATAAGGGCAGACCCTTTTACAGCTATTGCAGCTATGTAAAAGGATCTGCCCTTGCAGTTATTATAATGTTTTTGCCAGCGACTTCAGGAGTGCTGCCATTTCCGGATTTTGCAGAAGCTTCAGAAGAAGTTCTTTATCATCAGCGGAGCTTTCCGTTGCAGCCGGTTGAACCGGCTCAGGCGTTGCCTGTCTGCCTGAGTAGAACGCAGCTTCCATTCTTTCAGCGTTCAGTCTGCGGTCATCGTCGATAATATGGGAGTAAACATCCGCTACCATTTTGACCTGTGCATGACCGGAATCGCCTTGAACGGATTTCATATCGCCGCCGTTCAGCTTCAGCTTGTAAGTGATACTGGAATGTCGGAGACTATGGAAAACCACTTTCGGCAGTCCTTTCTCCTCAATCAGCTTATTGAAAGCACGGTTGATAACCTGCCCCTCAATCGGCTTGCCATTGGAAGAACAGAAAACCAGATTGAAGTCTACGAATTCGTCACCAAAAAGGTCTTTCAGTTCTTCAATGTCAGCCTTTCGCTGTACCAACATTTCCGCTACGGTTTTCGGTAAGAATACCTTGCGGACACTTGTTTTGGTCTTAGGAGTTTTGAGAACCAATGCCGTATGCGTACTGGCGAAGGTCGGCGGGAACTTGAACATGATGTCCTTACCGTCCAGATCTGCCATCGCTTCACGATTTACTCTCTGCAACTCCTTTTCAACGAAGATGCTTGCCTGACCAAGTTCAATACTGGTGGGGGAAATGTCAATACAGTCCCAGGTAAGCCCCAGAAGCTCGCCCATTCGCAGGGAACAGGAGAAGGCAAGGTTAATAGCCAGACGAAGAATATCATCGTCACAGGCTTCCAGAGCCTTCTGGAGCACTTCTGCCGTCCAGATGTCCCTGGTCTTGTGTTCTTCCTTCGGCAGTGTAGCGTGCTCCACAGGGTTTCTGGTCATCAATTCCCACTTGACCGCCTGATTGAAAGCATTTCGCAATGTCTTGTGAACCTCTCGGACAGTATGCGGAGTCAGATATTCTGTACGGGCTTTTACATACTTAGAAGAAACCGCTTTGACAGAAAGCAAATCTCGGTAATACTTGTCCATGATTCTCGGTGTGACATCCTCCAGCTTCATATCACCGATGAGGGGACGAATATAGTTTGCAATCAGGCTCTTTCTGCTTTCATAGGTAGACATCGCCCATGTGTTCACACCATAGATTGACATATACTCATCCAAAAGATCGTTGACGGTTTTAGCAGAAGGGGGAATAAAGGTTCCGGACTCCTGCTCATATTCAACCTGCAACTTCCTTTTCTTTGCTTCGGCATTCGTTTCAAAGGTTTCCCACTTCTGACGCTTGTTGCCGTTCTCATCGGTGTATGTATAAACCACAGAATACTTCTTTTTTCTCTTAACAATAGATGCCATGTAATCAGCTCCTTTCCTGTCTATCTTCCGCTAACTGGTAGCGGGTCTGATTCTGATACCATTTTTCAAAGCTCTCTTTGGTAGCTCGCTTATATCTGCCAACCTTGATAAGCTCAAAATCTTCATTGGCAACGATATAGTAAATGGTCTGACGATGTACCCCAAGCATTCTTGCCATTTCCGGCAGACCGTAGGTGGATGCCATAATATCTGCATCCAGTTCCTGATCCTCTACCGTGCGGTAATCGGTTTGAGAAGCATACCATCTTTCAAAGCTCTCCTTGGTCACTCTGCGCTTGCCCAGGACATCAACCACATCAAAATGCCCTTTGGCAACCAGCTCGTAAGCAGTCGCTTCTTTCAGCCCAAGGCGCTGTCCAAGCTCCTCCATTGAATATGTAGTTTTCTTCAGTTCCTCTCCGGGAGGGGTTCCATCGACCTTCTGATATTTGAACTGATTGGCATACCATTCTTCAAAGCTGTCGATCATCACCCTCATGGTGTTGCCGACAAGAATGGTTTTGAAGTAATTCTTCTTAATGAGCCAGTATGACTCCGTTTTACCAAGACCGAGCATCCTGCCCATTTCCGGAACAGACATACTCGTGCGTTTTCTCATTTCCGCCATCGTACAACCTCCTATGTAAAAAATGTAGCCATGTGTTTCTTGTCATGGCTACATTTTATCGAACTCTCAATATGTTTTGAAGTTTGTCGCCGGGTTGTACGACACCCTTGACAAATCTTACATTTGATGATCCAACCACTCATCAAAACTCTTTTTGGAGATTCTGATGCTGCCGCCAATGCGGACACTGTGAAAAACTTTCTTTTTCACAAGGTTGTATGCACTGGTTCTGCTGATGCCCAGAATATCCTGAATCTCATCAACCGTATAGGTTCTCTTATCAAACTGAACTGCGTTAGTAGCCATCGCTTCTTCGGTGCGCTGATTCATGGCAGCGATTCTTTCTTCAAACATTTATGTTCACTCCTTCGTTCTCTTTGCTTTATGTTTTGTGGGACGCTTTTTCAGCTGCTCCATTGCCAGACTGACGGATAAGGCTTTCTCAATCGCTACCATTTCACGGGGCGTTACCTTACCTAAGTAATTATCAATCCTGCTTTTATCAATGGTGCGAATCTGTTCTAACTGAACAACGGACGCTTCTTTGAATGCAGGATTGTCGTAAATAACAAAGTGCGTCGGCATATTCGCTTTCTTATGGATTCTGGTGGTGACCGTTGCCACAATCAATGTGGGAGCGTGTTTATTACCGGTATCGTTCTGAATGACGATAACCGGACGGATGCCGCCTTGTTCCGACCCAACTACCGGGTCCAGATTGGCGCAATAAATATCACCACGGCAATATACCCAATTTTCTTTCATCATGTGCCATGACCTCCTTTCGTTGGGTATGTAATAACTGACTGCCCGAAAGGAATCAGGCAGTCAGTCCAAAAGTCTATGTGTCCCATATTTGCCACGCACCCCTGGGAAAGAGGGCTTACGCCCTCAGGGAATCACCGAACGACTGATTGCGAATCAGTTCCATAGGAATCTAACCTCTGCCGGGTTCTCCGCCAGCTCCGTAGAGAAGTATCTTTAATCCTGTTGCTTTCATGGCCGTATTGGGAGCAACCCAATATTTACAAGCCAGTATTGATCGCTGGCATCGGGAGAGAGACAACTGCTTAATTTATAGAAGAAAGTCGTTCTGTTTCTCTGTCCGATACGTCACGGCGTACCGCTGATGTGGCTGATGCTCTCGCACCGGCAACAGGAACGTATTCGATGACTGTGTATTCAGTTTTCAAGGATCAAGCAGCCGATTTTCTTTGGCTGTATCTAAATTGTACCTGTTCCTCATGCAAGTTTTTATTGCCTCGTAGGTATAGTTTTGAGGTTATTCACGACCTAAAAATATGTAATCAAGGGTTGTGTCAAAGCGCACAACCAATTCGATTGCCAAATCAATAGAGATACCTCTGTTGCCGGTTTCAATTCGTGCAATGGAGTTTGCAGCAACGCCCAACTGCTCCGCAAGCTGTTCCTGTGTAAGCCCATGTTTCTTTCTCAAGGCTTTAATTCTTTTTCCGCTTTCAACCAAGTCGTAATACATTTTCGTTCCTCCGTGTTTTTGAATTTGTGAAGTTGCAAAATCAAAAACAGCAGGAGGAGATCGTGCCCGATTCTCAATGCCCTTTGCCATTTGCCTGTCCTCCTTGCAGGCATAAAAAAAGAGCCGGAGTAAATTGCTCCAAGCTCTCGTTCATGCCTTTGTGTTAAAATGAAGGAAGATAGGCAGGTATTAAAAAAGCCCCGTACCCATTACAGGCACGAGGCGTAACTCTCTCTATTCAATTTTATGCCGCTATCTCCCAGCATAGCCATTTTAACACTGGACAAGTCGGACTTTCAGTAGGGAAACCGTCGTATTTTCATCGGATTTTAGTCGGACTAAAATCCTGTCTTAGCACTCACAATAACACAAGGCTTCTTCCTCCCTGGCACTTTCCAGGAAATCTTTCAATTTAGGAATGGCTGTTCCCCAAAGTGACAGACCAAATAACAGAATTGCTTCTTTCTTTCGGTCATAGTAGGTGCTGCGTTCCATATTCAGAACCTCCAGCATTTCTGATTCCTTGTACTTGAAGCGATTGAGATATGCCTTTGAGATAATCTCACAGTACAGAGCGCCTTTATCCGGATATTCTCTGATTTTCAACATAGCCATATCTACCAGTTCAATGATCCACTTTGTCTCGAATAAGCTGCGAATACGTTCTTCAAATCGTTCTCTCGCTTCATCCGGAGCAAAGTTCTCCAGATAAATCAATGCACCATCTAAGCTATCACCGTAAGTACAAATAAGGGTATCACATACATCATTCGCACGATCAATGGTAGACCAGCACACCTCTCGATATATGGATAAAATCAGCTTTGCTCTTTCATACAGAACCTTCTCGTCAATGTTCTGCATCCGGCAAAGCATTCGAATATTGCTTAATACCTGTGTATTATATCTGCTCATTCAGAATCTCCTTTCAGCCTAATCCATAAAATAAGAATTCCTTTCTAACTCCTGTCGCTTGGCTAAAGGGAAACAAATACCATGGGACAAGAATGACTATAACTTCCGATGTATGATAAAAAAACAGAAGCAAGAATCGGAAGTTCTTGACTTTATAAAAGTTCCGATATATAATTAAGTGGAACTAAAACTTCTGTTCTGATTCTCATTATAACATCTTCCAGAAGTTTGTCAACAAATAATCGGAAGTTACGAATAAATATTTTTTGAAAGGAAGGACAGTACCATGACATTTGGAGAAAAAATTAAAGAAGCTCGTTTGGCTATGAACCTATCTCAAACGGAGCTTGCCCAGATGACCGGCATCTCTGAAAGATCCCTTTACACCTATGAGCAGCTCGGAACACTTCCCAGAAAAAGCAACATCAGAAAGCTTGCTGAAGCGCTGCATATCTCTGTGTCCTATCTTTTGGACGAATCTGAAACAGACAGCCAGAGCCATATAGATCAGGATATGTTTATTTTAGAGGCAAAGGAAAACTTCGGTTCTAAGGGAGCAAAAGAAGCTCAGGAAGTGCTGGGGCGTGTAAATTCTCTGTTTGCCGGTGGAGAATTGGACGAGGACGCAAAAGATGTATTCTTCCAGGCGATTATGTCAGTTTATATGGACTCTAAGAAAACAGCACGGGAAAAGTACACTCCGAAGAAATACAGAAAGCATAAAGATAAAGAGTAAAATCCTCAAGCACAGAATCTGTTTTCTGTGTGCGATTCGGAGGTGAAGCAAATGAAAACGGCAGAGCATATCATTGAAACTGTCGATAAGCTTGTGCGAAAATATCACACCAGAGACCCTTACGAGTTGTGTCAGCTGTTAGGTATCAAAATCCATTATTACGATTTACAGAAGAAATTGAAGGGCTTCTTCTATTACCAGTCCAGACAGAAGAATATCGTGATAGATCACAATGTGAACGGTATCCTGGAACGTATCTTAGTCGCACATGAATTAGGACACGCTGTCCTGCATACGAAAATTGCCATGATGCACGGCTTTCAAGAAATGGAAGTGTTTGATGATAAATCAATCGAAGAAAACGAAGCAAACTTCTTTGCGGCAGAGCTTCTGTTAGAAGATGAGGAAGTTCTGGAATGCCTTTCGGAACACACATTTTTTGAAACTGCTAAAATGCTCTATGTACCGGCAGCGTTATTAGATTACAAATTCAGCCTGCTCCATGAAAAAGGGGAGCTGGTAAATTCGATGTATATTCGTAAAGCAGATTTTCTGAAAGAAGATCTTCATGCCTACGATAACGACATTAGTTATGGCGATATATGAATATCTATTTTTATATCTTTACAGAAAAAGTCCACCAGTACGATGCGCAGTGCATCATGACTGGTGGACTTTTTAGTTGTCATCAGGAGGTCAAACAGGCTCATCATCCGGAAGGTCAAAATCAGCATCCGTACATTTTCTGATAATGTGTTTTGTTTTGTCCATCGGCAAAGGCACATCTTCCTCCGTAAAGTATTCTTTCTTTACGACTTCGACTACTGCTTCGTGATTATCTTTGCCAGCAGGAACGATCACGAAATCGCCCACCTGAATAGAATCGTCATCCGAAATATAATAGTAGCTCTTGCACCCATCTTCAAACTCTACGCTGCAATAGATAATATCATCGTCACAGCGCCGTACCTTCCCATACACAGATGGGTTCATAATTTCGCCCCACCCATAGAAAGACATAAATTCAAAGACTGACTCCATAAACTCCGCCCAATCGTCCGGAAGCCCCTTTTTATCGTAGGTTCCCTGAATGAGCTTTTCATTGCCCTTTTGAGAAACAACCTTAATGGTGTAGTCTATGGTTTCAAGCGGATTAATCACTACATTCTCCGGATTTCCTTCTATATGGTCAAAGATACTTTCCGCATCCATATCTTCAAGAAGGCTTTCAATCCCGCCCTCAACTTTGTATTTTCTGCTTACAGAGCACCCAGAACCGATATTCTGAATGTGTTCAATACTTTCGCTCTCTCTGTCCACAATTAAAGACTCTGTGTAATCCCAGACAGCGTATTCTGCGTGTTCTGAAATAGGAACCTTTGGCTTAATCTTTGTGATTCGATGATAATTTACTTCAATTCGATTCACCATATCAGGCTTATTATTTCCATCAAAGGCATACAAATCAGGCATTTTCAAGCTATCACGAAGCAGATCTGACAGGTCAATTCCGTCCACTTCAAAAGACGAGCATAACGAACCGCTGAACTTATAGACATTTCCTGCGGTATTGGTCAGCTCCATATTCCAGTTTCCAATATCCGTTGCTAAAACCTCATCGTACCCATTGCTGAAATACTCTGTAAACGCAGAAAAGATTTTGTCGGAAGCCGCTTTATCAATTTTCAGATTCTGACTGTGGGCTTTTTCGTATCGACCATCTCTGCGCTGTCCGAAAATATACGAAGAAAACCACACCTGTCCTTTTGAATTAAGGGTTATGTGTTGCTCAACTTCTTCATCCGGTTCCGGGCAAGGGCCATAACCAAGCCGGTTTGAAACAATGTGAATCTTTCTAAGTTCTCCTTTGAACAGGAAGGGATTCTCGCCAGAAAGCAGGGCAAGGCGACTCAATGCCAGAATAAACCACGAACGATTTTCGGGCTTCAAGATGTCTGCGGCATCGTATGCCCAATGATTAAAATATCGCCATTGGGAATAGATTGCCGATCCAAGCAGTTTGATGTCTGTGACCTCGTCAATGATACGATTTAGCGCATCACAGCTGCTTGCTGCATTGCCATATTTTTCTGAAAAGGCATGGCCGCAATCCATCTGGAATCCCAATGCCTGACAATCATCAGCCAGGTAATGGTCAACCAGCTCTATGTAGCTGATTTTCTGATCCTTAAATTTCTCAATCCACTTTGTGGCGAATAAGTGTACTTGCTCTAAATACTCCATTGCGACCTCCTTCCGAATCGAATTAAAACTCCTCCCAAGTCCGACCGTTCAGATCATTTGCGATTACATCGGTGTTAGGCATTGTTTTATATCCGAACATATCAGCAAGATTGAAGAACTTGCTTTTTTGAATCGGGTTCTTACTGCTTTTTCTAAAGTCCATCGGGTAGAACTTTTCAACGATAAAATATCTATGGCTAATCGTCCGAAGGTTATAGCCATAATGATCTGCACGATGGATTGCCTCATTGATTCGTTCAATCTCATCTGCGGTAGGTTCGGCTCCGCTTTCGGCACGATAGGTCATGCTGCCGTTATTTTCAACTGCGATGACGGTCTTTTTCAGCTTACCAATGGCACGGATACTCTTGTCCTTATACAAGGCGATATATCCATGTTCCGAGAAGTTGCGGGATTCCTGGTCATAGAACAAATCCAAATCCATATTGTCCTGAAAAGTTGTACCGGCTACGATTGCTCTCATCCATTTATAGCCATCCGGTATCAGCTTTTCATCAAAGCAATACTTCTTGAAATCGTCTAAAACGGCGATGATTTCCGTATCTCTATCGTCAACAATATCCTCCATAGCGTTCACAAGCTGCTCGAATGTCAAGTTGACGTGCTTAATCGGATGGATAAGCCAGGTTGCATTTTCACTATTATACTTTTTCAGTTCAACCGCCAGTTCATCAAACAGTTGCGGTTTCATCGGCTTGGGGTCAAGGGTGAGCAAAACCTTTATATCCTCAGCGCCAAACTGCTCCAGATGATTTACAAGCTGCTGCTTATAAAACTGATTGTAGAGCTTTGTTTCCACCACTATTTTGAAGCTCTTTTGGCTGATAACCGCATCCGGAACGCTATCGTCACCAACGACCTGCAAATCAAATGTGATTTCCGAGCTTTCGTCCTCTCCAAGAATAAGGCTGTTCAGCATAGAAAAGAACTTATCGGCGTTATAGTTATACAAACGAGAAAGCATCAGCATGGTGTTTGAGGTATCCACATTCTCTTTGGAGTGGTATCTCTGAAAATAATGTATCTGCATATCGCACCTCCTAAAACCCATCTGCCGTTTCGCTTGCGTTACCGGGTCAGTTGATAACTCAATTCCAGCAAGGGCTTGATTTCATCTGCTGAGACTGTACCATCGAGAAGAATGCTGATCCAATTCTCTTTGTTCATGTGATAGGCGGGGAAGAATCCCTCTTTCATACGCAGTGAACCTATCATCATCGGATCGCACTTGATGTTCAGAACATCAACCGTTTTATCTTCTGCTAATCCCAGCTTTCTTGCATTGATTTCAACCACCAACGCAAACCACTTTTTATTGTTCTTATGGCGCAAAACGCAATTCCAGTCATTCCACGGGTAATCCGGTTCTGCTCCATAGATTTCTTTTGCCCATTCAAATAGTTCTTTTCGTTCCATCGTTTCCATCCCTATATGATAAGGCGATACACCATAGATTAGACTTCCATCACATTATCTGTCCAAAGCTCGCACTGTGTCATTACAGTCTGAACAGCATCATCCATACCCTCCGGCGGATATTTATGTTTCTTCAATAGCCGCTTAATGAGAGTACGCATTTTGGCACGAGCAGACTCTTTACGCTGCCAGTCAATCGTCTTATTCTTGCGAAGTGTATCTGCCAATTCTTTTGTAATCGCAATCAATTCTTCATTTTCGTAAAAGTCCTTGATTGCTTGCGGTTTCGTAAGTGCATCATAGAATGCCAACTCATCAGCTGTAAGGCCGAGCTGTTCGCCCTCTTTGTGGGCTTCTGCCAGCTGTTTTGCGAGTTTCAGCATTTCTGCAATGACTTCTTCATTGGTGAGCATACCATTCAGATATGCGTTGATGGCTCTCTGCATGATCTCGCTGAACTTTTCGGACTTAACCACATTCGTTCTACGGTAAATAGATACCTGTTCTGCTATCAGTTTTTTCAGCAGCTCGATTGCCAGGTTCTTCTCTTTCATTTTGCTGATTTCCTCAAGGAACTTCGGATCAAACAAAGAGAATTCCTCTTGCATATCAGAGAACAGGTTAATAACGCCCTCGCTCTTGATGCTCTGCTTCAAAAGTTCATTGATACGAGCGTTCATTTCAGGCAGAGAGATCTTCTTGCCGGTTCCCGCATTTGTCAGCCGCAGCACCAGGACACGCACCGATTCAAAGAACGCCGCTTCAAAGCGATCAGCTTCACATACCAGAGAGGAACAAAGAGAAAGAGCCTGATGAAGCATGAGGGCTTCCTTGATAAAGGCGTCTTTTTCTTCTTCCTTTTCACGGGCGATGATATAGTTTACCGCACCGCTGATGGTCTTTGCTCTTTCCAGATCGGTTCCGGTAGTGAACTTGGTGTAATCAAATCCATGGAATATATCACGGCAGACACCGAGCTTTTCGATAAACTTCGGATAAGCGACTTTGGCAACATCCGTATCACCATAGTTTTTCTTATCACGGGTGGTGTAGTCATTCATTGCCTGTTTTAATGCGGTAGCAATGCCTACATAGTCAACGACCAGACCGCCTTCCTTGTCACGGAACACACGATTGACACGGGCGATTGCCTGCATTAGATTATATCCGCTCATCGGCTTATACACATACATAGTAGCCAGGGACGGAACATCAAATCCGGTCAACCACATATCAACGACAATGGCAATCTTCATCGGACTGTTGTTGTCCTTGAATTTTTTCGCCAGCTCGTCCTTGTGTCGCTTATTGCCGATAATATCATGCCATTCTTCAGGGGCGTTATTTCCGCCGGTCATAACAATACCGACTTTCTCCGTCCAGTCAGGGCGCAGCTCCAGAATCCGCTTATAGATCTTCATTGCAATCGGGCGGGAATATGCCACGATCATCGCTTTGCCTGTAAGCAGACCTTCCCGGTAATTCTCGTAATGGTCAAGAATATCACAGACCAGAGAATTGATAGTATTATCGTTGCCCAATACGGCTTCCATCTGTCCGAGAGTTTTCTTGCTCTTTTCAATAACTTCCGGATCAGCATTATGTGCCATGATTTCATACTCTGTATCAATCATGTGCAGCGTAGCTTCATCCAGGTTGAGCTTAATGACACGGCTTTCGTAATAGACCGGGCGGGTTGCGCCATCTTCGACAGCCTGCGTCATATCATAAATGTCGATGTAATCACCGAACACTTCACGGGTGCTGCGGTCTTTCGAGGAAATCGGAGTTCCGGTAAAGCCAATGTATGTAGCGTTTGGCAAGCTGTTTCGGATAATGCGGGCAGTACCAACAACACGCTTGGCGATTTCTTCGCCGTCCTCATTCTTGGTCATCTTAATCTTTTCGGTTAAGCCATACTGTCCACGGTGGGCTTCGTCTGCCATAACGATGATATTTCTGCGTTCAGAAAGGGCTTCGTGAGATTCCTCAAACTTCTGCATGGTCGTAAAGATAATGCCGTTTGCCTGACGACCGGCAAGGAGATCACGCAGATTTTCACGGCTCTGAGCGTGCATCGGGTCTTGGCGCAAGAAATCCTTGCACTTTGCAAACTGTCCGAAAAGCTGATCGTCCAGATCGTTTCTGTCGGTCAGCACAACAATCGTCGGGCTATCCAAGGCTTCCTGAAGCAGATGGGCATAGAATACCATCGACAGTGATTTGCCGCTGCCTTGTGTATGCCAGAACACACCACCCTTACCATCGGTAACGGTAGCTCGTTTGGTTGATTCGATTGCTTTTCTTACGGCGAAATACTGATGATAACCCGCCAGTATTTTGAAGGAGTTCACACCTTCGTTGGAAAAACAGATGAAGTTCTTTATCAGGTCAAGCAGGCGTTCCTTTTGGAACATTCCCTCAAAGAAGGTATCAAACTGTGCGTACTGCGTGTTCTCGTAGCTTCCGTCCACCGTTTTCCATTCCATGAAACGATCTTCGCCGGAAGTAATTGTACCGGCTTTGGAGGTCATCTGGTCGCTCATAACGCAGATGGCGTTATAGATAAACATGGAAGGGATTTCCTTCATGTAGTTGCGAAGCTGCCGGTATGCAGCAGAAGCGTCAGTTTCTTCTCTGGACGGAGATTTCAGTTCAACAATAACAACCGGAATACCATTCAGGAAAAGCAGAATATCCGGGCGTTTGTTGCTGTTTTCGATGAAAGTCCATTGATTTGCTACAATAAAGGAGTTGTTGTCAGGATTCTTGTAATCAACAAGATAGACGATGGAGGAGCGTTCCTCGCCTTTCTCAAAATAACGCACAGGAATACCATTTTGCAGGTAGTCCATAAAAATAGCGTTTTTCTGCACCAACTCGCCGTTTTCAAAGTTCTTTAGCTTAAAAAGTGCATCACTAATAGCGTCCTCCGGCAGAGAACGGTTCAGACGATAGAGGGAAGCAATAAGTTCTTCCTCATACAGAGGATCACGAAAATCCCTCTCTATGTCGGGGCCATACAGGTAACTGTACCCCATGTTCCGGAATAATTCGATTACGGAGTTTTCATAGTCCGCTTCGGTATAAAATTCTGACATATGCTTTCGCCCCCCTATATCAATGTAAGCTGTTTTCTCAGTTGCTTATCATTCTTTTCTTGTGACACTGCATCATACGATGCCTTGAGCTTACCTAATGCATCATACAGTCTATCCCGATATTCTTCTTCTGAAAACATTTTCGATAACACTTCTGAAGTATGAGGATATTTTTCATTTTCTTCCTTCATTTTTCTAATAATAATCTCATACTGATACATTACAGCCAATGCATTTTCGTAATCTCTCAGGAAATTGCCATAAAGCGACGCAACATTGCCTTTGAAAATAAATTCAAATTCCATTGCCATATTTCTAAGTTCTTCTCGTTTTTTCAAAAGCTCCTTGTGAAATGGCTGTTCTAAGGGATGCTCGATGGCTTCTGCTTGCCCCTCCATATATGTATTGTTTGTAAGCCATACAAAAACAAGGTCATTAGCAAACTGAGGTTCTGCTTTTCTTTTCTCTGAAAGGAAAACATAGTTTTCTTTGCAAAGGGAAATAATGCTATTTGCCATCATATATGCTTTCAATCGGCGTTCAAACAGTTGCTGTTTATTACTTAGTCGTATTTGGTGGACTGATACACCTATCGCAACGACAGCTGCAACGGATGTCATCACGGTACACCAAAAATTCCAATCTCTAAGCATAGAGGTTCCTCCCTTCTACAAATTTCAAACGAAAATTTAGAGCAGCAAGCTCAGGCATATTTTCAAGAATTATTCGTTGATAATGCTGATCCAGAATGGACTACCGGAACAATTAGTGATCTCGGTACCGTTGTTGGAGGCAGTACACCCTCAAAGGCTAAGCCTGAGTATTACACTGAGACCGGTATAGCGTGGATAACACCGAAAGATTTATCCATCAACAAGTCGAAGTTCGTTTTTCATGGCGAGAATGACATAACCGAACTCGGTTTGAAGAATAGCAGTGCAACAATTATGCCCGAAGGAACAGTATTGTTCTCATCTCGTGCGCCAATAGGTTATATTGCTATCGCTGCCGGAGAAGTAACGACAAATCAAGGCTTCAAATCAGTTGTGCCAAAATCGGAAGTAGGAACACCATTTGTTTACTTCTTTTTGAAAAACACTCTTCCGGTTATTGAGGGCATGGCATCCGGATCAACTTTCAAAGAAGTATCTGGCAGCACCATGAAAAATGTCCCTGCGATTATTCCTGATGCCGAAACTCTTGCGAAATTCAGCGACTTTTGCGCTCCCATCTTTGCACAGCAACGTATTTTGGAAGGTCAGAATCATTCGCTTGCGATATTGAGAGATAATTTGTTGCCCAAGCTGATGTCCGGTGAGATCGATGTCTCTGACATCGACCTTTAAGCCACTAAATTTTCGTTTATCGCATTATTCTGTTTGATCTTGGCATCAATGGAGGACAGAATTTCCACCAACGCATTCTGTTTTTCTCGCTCTAATTCGGGAATAGGCATTTTACCAAGAGTTTGTGCATTTATGTTTCCTCTTGTGCTACCGGTATTGAAAGAGTGAATCCAGTCTTTGTACTGTTGTGACAAGCAGAAGTATTTTACATACTTTGGATTTATTTTCGACGGGTCAATGCTGAACTTAATCAAGAAGCCCGCATACACAAACTTCCCATCAGAACCATCATAAAAGTAGTTTCTTCCCGTACTTGCTCCAGTTCGAGCAAAGACTATATCATTGGGTTGCAATAGGTACTCGCAGGCTTTTTCGTCATCAACAGATTTCAAATCGGCCATATTCAAAGTGCCATCATCATTTATATCCGTTATTCGCAAGTAAGTGTAGAGGTCATCAGAAAACGGCACCGCAGAAGCACCTATGCCATAATAACCCCTACCATTAACTGAAACATCTGAAAGCGTAATTGTTTTCATATTTTCGTTCTCCTAACCTATGTATTTGCGGTGAGCAATCTTTACATTGCTCTGTTTGACCATTGCATACTGCAAGGTCGTGTCTATTCGTTGATGCCCCAAGAGCCGTTGCAGCTGCTCCACGGGCATTCCTTTGTCAATCGCCATTGTAGCGAGGGTTCGTCTGAATTTGTGCGGGTGCACTCTCGGAAGCGAAAGCCGCTTGCCAAGTTCACGCAGCCTTGATTCCACACCGCCAATCTGCAATCTTTCGTATGGCGCTTTCAGCGATACAAACAGGGCGTTGTTGCTATCCGTTCTCTGTGCAAGGTAGTTCTGAAGGTGGATTTTGGTTCTGGCATCAAAGTAGACCATTCTCTCCTTGCTGCCTTTACCAAACACCACACACTCTCGCTCCTCAAAGTTGATGTCATCTCGATTGAGAAGCACCAATTCGCCTACACGCATTCCGGTTGATGCCAGCATATCAATCAAAGCCAGATCACGCAGAGAATCGCAATGGTCACGCATGGTTTCCAGCGCTTCATCCGTGTAGGTTTCTTTGATAGTCACAGCCGTTTTCACCTTGTGAATCCTGCGTACTGGGCTTTTCAGGATGTAATCTTCATCTTCAAGCCAGGAAAAGAAACTGGATAAGATTCTGCGGATGTTGTCAATCGTCACCTTACTGGATTTTCGCTCTGTCTGATAGCCGGTCAAATAGGAACGCAGATCATTGGTCGTAATATGCGTGATCCCTTTTCCAATTTTCTCAGACATGGTTTCGATTGTCTTTCGGTAATAGGAAAGCGACTTTTCGGAACATCCTTCAATTCGCTTTGCCGAAAGAAACGCACCGGTCAACCGTGCATTTTCTGCACTTGCATCCTCAGCTGTACTATCGGTTCTTCGCTGAATCTCATATCGGGAAAGATTATGCCTCAGCACTCGCCGCAGCTGCTCTGCCTGTCCATTATCGAGATATGCCAGCATATCTCTTAGCACATCATTTACAAATTCATCATTCATAGTCTATTCTCCTTTTATGATTAGGGAATGACTACGGAGTGGCAATCCTCAGTATAAACTCCTGCCACTCGCAGAAGTTATGGGTTAGGTCGTAAACGAAAATTTAGCGGCTTAAATGTCAAGGTTGGAAATGTCTATCTCACCAGACATCAGCTGCGGCAATAATGTATCTCGTAAATCTGCAAGATGGGCAGTCTCAGTTTGTTTCTGAGAGATCATTTCAAACATTGGAGTCACAATCTCATGGAAACGAGTGAGTATATCCTTTGGAGGAATCAAAACAGAGGTATTCTTGAAATCTGTCTTATTAAATTTGGGCTGAGCAGATCCTCCTTTTATTCCCTGTATGAGTGCTTGCCCTTGGTGATACTTAAACCAAATATAAAGATAGTAGCGTAAATGGGCATCTTCTGGTCTAAGCATAATAATGTTATTTCCGAGGGTCATGCGACCATCCAGCTTCGGGCAGAGGAATACACTTCCCACATCACCAACATTGGAAATGATAATCTCCCCGCCATATAGGGTGGATTTGGATAAGAACTCATAGGAATGCTGGTCAACAAAGACACCAAAGGAACCCGACTTCAAATCGGTGTTTCTGATGAAGTAAGCATAGTTTGGCTCTTGATATAAGCTGACATTAGCTTTTAAAGACGCAAAGCTGCCATTGGCCACATAGTCGGTTACAAGCATAGGCAAACTGCCGACCTTAACAACTGCGAAGTCCTCTGGTATTTCTCCAAACTCAGAGTTTACACGAGGGCTGTTAGGAGATAAGGAAAATGTAGAAAACCAAGAGCGAAATAACCCAACAGCTTGCTGCTCTAAATTTTCGTTTATCGCATTATTCAACTCAATCTTTTCGTCTAATGACTTCAAAACGCTTGCAATTTTCTTTTGTGTGTAAAAATCAACCATAGGAACTGCATACTGCATTATTGAGGTTTTATCACCTCGTGGCATTTTTGTTCCTTTGGATGTCGCCATTGAATATGTGAAAAAATCATCATCTGCAAGTACATAATATAAGAAATCACTATCCGTATTAGACTTTGGAACAAAGACTAATACATCGTTGGAACAACCACCATCATATTGGGCATGCCATATTTTCTTGAAATACGGACGAATATTAGAAACGAGGACATCACCATTTTTATATTCCTGTGTTAAAGAAACAGTCGGTAAAGAGCTTGCATCTGTTATCCCACTTTTGTTTGACAGCATATTCTCGGTTGATATATAGTTTTTTGTATTTAAGTTTGCTACTTCAACTTTTCCTTTGCGAAAAACGCAAATATCCGAAAGATTACACTTCATATCCAATCGCCCCCAGCTTCTTACGGATTTCTGCTTCAAGTTCATGGGACTTAGCGAACATATCAGAAAGTTCCGAAGTCAGGCGAGTCATTTTTTCATCAAACGGTTCGCTATCTTCTTCCTGTTCCTCAATGCCAACATAGCGCCCAGGAGTCAGAATGTAGTCCTGCTTTTCGATAGTCTGCAAATCGGCTACCGCACAGAATCCCTTCACATCTTCCAGGGTTCCATTCTGGAATGTTTCAAAGGTGTCCGCCAGTTTCTGAATATCTTCATCCGTGAAGTCTCTATGTTTGCGGTCAACCATGTAGCCCATCTTTCGGGCATCAATAAACAGCGTTTTGCCTTTCTGCTTTTTGTTTTTGCTAATGAACCAGAGCGTAACCGGAATCGTCACGCTATAAAACAGCTGCGTAGGCAGGGCAACGATACCTTCCACCAGATCAGCATTGATAATATTCTTCCTGATCTCACCTTCGCCGGAGGACTGTGTAGACAGTGCGCCATTTGCAAGAACCAGACCAATCTTGCCGTTCGGTGCAAGGTGGTGGATCATGTGCTGAATCCATGCGTAGTTGGCATTACCGGCAGGCGGCGTTCCGTACTTCCAGCGAACATCGTCCAGCAGTTTATCCTGTCCCCAGTTGGACAGATTGAAAGGCGGGTTTGCCATAATGAAATCTGCACGAAGGTTGGCATGGAGGTCATTAAAGAACGTGTCAGCCTGATACGGGCCGAAGTCCGCATCAATGCCACGAATCGCCATATTCATCTTTGCCATCTTCCAGGTATCCGCATTGGATTCCTGACCATAAACGGAAATACTCTGACGATTGCCGCTGTGTGCCTGGATGAACTTCACGCTCTGAACAAACATACCACCGGAGCCGCAGCAAGGGTCATACACACGGCAGTTATTGAACGGTTTCAAAATTGCAACGATTGTCTTAACGATGCTGGACGGTGTATAGAACTCGCCGCCCTTCACACCTTCGTAGGCAGCAAACTGAGCGATGCAATACTCGTAGGTTCTGCCCAGAAGATCTTTGCCTTCCTCTGTATCAGACATATCCATATTGGTGAACAGATCGACGACATCACCCAGAACTCGCTTGTCCAAATCCGGGCTTGCGTAATTCTTCGGAAGCACATTTTTCAGAGATTTGTTCTCTGCTTCAATCTCTCGCATTGCTTCATCGAGAACGGTGCCGATTTCCGGGGTATGAGCCGCAGCTGCAACGGTAGACCATCTTGCTTTTTCCGGAACGAAGAAAATATTCTCGCCCAAATACTCGTCACGATCTTCTTCAAAACCTTCGCCCTCTGCAACAAGCTCGTTATATTTTCTTTCAAATGCACTGGAAATATAGCGAAGGAAAATCAGTCCAATGATTACCTTTCTATATTCAGCGGCAGGGATATGTCCCCATAACACACAGGCAGCATCCCAAATTTGTTTTTCAAAGCCAATATTGGCATTGTTCTTTTCAGCCATTGCCGATTCCTCCACTCTAACAGTTTATTGTAGTTATGCTTCTTCAGCTTATATTCTACCAAAGAGGCTATCCCATAAAACGGATATATTACTTCTCGTCCGGAACTATTTCCATAATATCGTCAAAGGTGCATCCCAGGACAGAACAGATTTTTACGAGCGTATCCGTAGTTACATTCTCACCTCGATGCATTTTGTTGATGGTATAGTTACTCAGATTTGCCTGTTCAGCCAAATCTTTTTTCTTCATATCTCGGTCAATCAATAGCTTCCATAGTCTCTTATAGCTGACAGCCATCATTTCACCATTCCTTTCTTCCAGATATTTCGTTCAAAAAGTACCTGTACTTATAATTATAGCACGCAAATAGGTAAACTCAACAAGAAAGTGAGCTATCACTACATTTTATTTTCTTATTTCAAAGAATTATCCGATTTTTTGAAGCGGAAGGACTTTTAGAGCTTAGAGAAGCGGAATTTTGGGGTTTTACAAATTGGCAAGCAGTGTAAACCTGTACAGGTTCACTCATTTTCTCGATTTTCCCTTCGGTGCAATCTTCGCAAATTTGCTTGTTGGGGAAGCATCCCCAATCCCCTTTGATCGGTATCTACGATACCGGCTGCTCGTTCATTCTGAACGCTTTCCTGAGAAAGAAAAAACCTGGACTGCCATTTGGCATCCAGGTTAAAATCTTAATTCCATTTGATTATTCTTTCTTCTCAATCCAGCCAATAAAGGTGCTGACCTTTTCGAGTTCTTCCTCATTCATGGTTCTCAGCTTCTCGCACAATTCACGATACGGGGTATTCGCATCGTCCAGCGGGGCGAAAAATTCTGCCGGTGTCATATCAAAATACGAGATGATATTGAACAGTTCCCTGAGAGACGGCAAGGCTGCTCCGCTGGTTATTCCACGAATGTATGAGCCACTCTTATCCAAATCCAAGCTCATTTTGTGTTCGGAAATATTCTTTGCTATTCTTAATTCTGTAATCCTGATACGAATAAATTCATCATACTGCGTGTTGGCCATTCCTGTCCCTCCTTCCTCAACTATTGTAGTATGAATCGGAAGGCGGCGTTGGTAGCGGGAAAATGAATTTTCTCTTTATCCTTTCTTGTATCGGTGATATAATTACCAATATCTTGGCTTGATTGGTGATACCAGTACTAAGCATCTCCAAAGGAGAGATTTCTATGAATTTATTCGCTGTCAGTTTCTTTGGACACAGACAAGTTGATGACCCGTTTTTGATTGAGCGACAGTTGGAATCAATCATCCGTGAGCTGCTTCTTACCAAAGAATATATCGAATTCCTTGTTGGGCGAGACGGAGAATTTGATCAGCTTGTTTCATCAACGGTTCGCAGATGCAAGCGAATCATCCGTGATGACAACAGTTCTCTCGTTCTTGTACTGCCATATATGACGGCGGAATACCGGAACAACGAGGAGTCTTTTCATGAGTATTATGATGAAATTGAAATCTGTCTCGAATCCGCAGAAAAGCACTTCAAGTCCGCCCATCAAGTCAGAAATCGATCCATGGTTGACCGGTCGGATTTAGTTATTTTCTGCGTAGAACACAATTCTGGCGGAGCTTATCAGACCATGCAATATGCAAAAAAGGCAGATGCAAAGATCATGAATCTGACAGATGTACCTCGTTGACTTCGCTTTATTTTTCTCGGAAAGGAAGAACATGAATAAAAAGAAACGAATAGCTATTCTTTTTGCCGTCATTCTTGTTGTGGCGGTTGGAATCATAATTGCGGTGACTTCACATCAGAAAAAGGAAATGGACTTCGATGAATTTGCTGACCGTTTTGAAAAAAGCGCAAACGAAGTTCTTGGGGAAGATCTAAAGAAAGTCTCCAAAACAGAAGTTGCTGCAACGCTTACTTACGGAGATCAGACCGATAAAGACCGAACCATCTACTACCGCATTTTGAAAACGACATTTTATGATGGCGATCCGGCTGAGATCACCGGCTTGCACACAGAAGCTCTTGGGGTGCTTTTCCCGGTCGATAGCATGGACAGCTGCGAAGAAATGATGATTAAGGATTGGTATGGCGCCCTCTACAAAAAAGATGACAAGGCGTTCCTCTGCTGGACATATTCTCCCGAAATCACCTATGTTCTGGAATATGAGCCAAGCAAAATTGACGACTCTGAAATTATTAAAATGGCTGAAAGCGCTGAGATCAAAAAATAAAAAAGTAGCCACGATCCGCACCCTTTGGGGGAGTGCAGACCGTGGCTTTTTGCTTTAACGGAAGTTCTTCTTTTCCTCTTTCTCCTGTTCTTTTTCCTGCTCTTTCTGTCTGTCGATATTCAAAATCGTTTCAACCGTCTGCTTGGCAATCAGCAGTTCTTCTTTCTCTTTTCTGATCTGACGGTACTCAGCGTAGTCCAGCTTTTTCTGAACTGCCAGCTGATGAAATTCCTCATACAACGATTGCATGGATGGGAGCTTTGTAATCTGCAATTCGTCAAAGGCTTGCTTCGCCGCTTTATGAATTGTGATTTCCTGACGGTGTTCCTCAAAGAACTTTTTGCTATATCCAGACTTGCGGTACTCGATATAGATTTGCCGTGTGTTGCGATAATTTTTGATGTGCTGCTGCAACGCTTGAACCTCAACCATCCTTTTCTCTGCGGCCTTGATAGAATCAGAAAGCACATCGAACCGGGCAGACAGATTTTCAATATGAGCGGTCAGATCGTCGTAGTTTCCCAAGCCTTTTTCCTTCAGCAAAATCACAGTTCGGGCAGCTTCTTTTCGGTTGAACTTCTTCGCCCACTTTTCATAACCGACCGTCTTGCCCTCGGCCATCTTTGCCTGAATATCAATCAGCATCTGGAACTGCTTCGGAGCAGGAGTCTTGGCAGAGTTGCCTTTTGATTTGTGCAGGTTCTTGCCGGAGATAACAGCTTGAATTTCCTCTTTGCTATATCCTTCGCCCAGGGAACGCAGCCGAATGAAACGCTTCTGATTCTTGCCCTTGAACGCAGGCTGCTTTCCATCCTTGAACTCAAATCCCATGTCAGCCAAAGCCTGAACAAAGCCATCAAAGCTCTTTGGCTTCTGCTTCAGCACCGCATCAATCGCATCACATAATTCGTCACGCTGGGTACGCTTCTTGGGATAAATGGTTCTTTTCTGGCGCTCCCGATATGGCTTCGGTGTAATAATGGACAGCCCGTGTTCCAGGCAAACCATATCACTGAGTCTTTGCACCGCCAGACCGGAAAGAAAGAAGTTTTTGAATTTCCGTGTAGCATCCAGCGAGGTCGAATTATAAATGATATGGTTATGAATGTGAGATTTGTCGATGTGGGTCGCAACAATGAAAGCGTGTTTTCCCTTTGTCCATCGCATCGCTGTTTCATAGCCGACCTGGTTCGCTTCTTCCGGAGTGATTTCTCCCGGCTTAAAGGACTGGCGTATCTGGTATGCGATGATATTGTTCTTCTGCTGCCTGCCGGTAATGTGTTGGTACTGCCGTTTGGACAGCAGAAATTCTTCGTCTGCTGTCTTTGGATCACACTCATAGGAGCTGATAAATTCGCCATCATTGGTTTTTGCGGCATTTTGTGAGTAGTCGGTTCTGTCTGCCAAACATTGAGCGACCGTCTTTCCCTTATTCACATGGAGCGCAATCAATCTTGTCGCTGCCATTCCCATCACTTCCTTCCCAAAAAGAAAAAGCCACCGGTCGGTGACTTTTCTCTGATATTATCTTATGACCTGATAAATGCTCCCAGACTTTCTCCAATATTCTCGACTTTCATAACAGCCCAGACGAGCAGGAACACCGCTGCTATTGTCGCAATTCCAAGAACCACAAGGATAAGCAAGGACTGCCACAAAGCCTTTACAGCGCAATAAATCGCAGAGCCGCCAATAACCAAAAGCAATAAACCAATCACATAGGACACAACATTTGTAAGCAGATTTCCAAGAACGCAAATCACCTTTACAACAAACAGCACTGGCAGTGCCAATATCTTCAATACCAGCTTCATAGGCTCAACCCCTTTCTTCTAACTACATTGTACAAGGGTATCTGCAATAACACAATGATGTCAACCCTTGTGTAAAAAGAAAGAGCGCAAAGGATTCTATCTCCTCTGCGCTCTAATGTTTTCAGATTTTGTTCGACAAATCGGAAGCTGTCAAACAGCGTTCATTGTTTCGCTTTGTGGTATTTTCACACACTGCTGAATCACGCCTGTAACATACGTAATGGAATCGGCGCAATCGTTCTTGAGCCATTCTGAGATAATTGCCATCAATCCCCGAATATAAAAGGCCATGATATAAGGTCGATCCTGCGGTAGTACACCGTAGCGGTCGAGAATCGGCGTAAACACATGACGGAACATCCTATCATAGCTTTTATCCATCCCCAACACCGCCGCATTTTCTATTGCCGTGCGGAACAGCCGCTTGTTGTTCTTAATGTAGCTGAGGTAAGGTGTTAAATAATCCGGCGTAATGAGATATAATTCATCCCTCGGGCAATTCCGCAGCTTTGCAGAAAAGGCATCGGAATCTTTCTCCATGCAAGCAAGAAATTGCTCGTTCATACGACTGACGCTCTCCGAGAGCAGGTCTGCCATCGTTTCATAATGCAGATAGAAGGTGGAACGATTGACCCCTGCTGCTTCACAGATTTCTTTGACTGTGATATACGCAAAATTCTTTTTTGCAAGAAGTGTCAGAAAGGCTTCGTCCATTCTGGTTGCAGTAGCAAAATATCTGCTTTCTGATCTATTCAATCGTTCCCACCTTCTTTCGTGTTTTTGTTTACTTCTCGCTGATTTCTTTTGCCAGTTCCATGATTTCAAAAGCGTATTTCTGCTTGCCCTGAGCCAGCATTTTTTTGTAGACGGGGTAATTAACGCCCATACCCAGCAGCCCGATCATGCCGACAATCACGCCGAGAACAAACATAGCAGTACTACCGTTGCCGATAACCTTCATGGAAAGGCACATCCCAACACCGGCTACCAGCGAAGTGATAATGCCGAAGGTGTAGGCAAAGACGGTTGCGGGGAGCTTGGCTTTTGTGTCCAGCTTGCGAAGAGCGACCACCTTAGAGGTGTCCTTGGGTGCATATTCGTTTGCGAGTTGTTCTGCATAGATTTTATCTGTGTTCATGGCTTGTTGCCTCCTTTATTTGATGGTTCTATGATACCAGCAAAGAATGAGCAACGGAACAACACTGATGGCAGTTTGTGTTGAGTTCAAGAATTGTGTAAGTTACGATTTATCAATCTGTTTCCTGGCGAATTTCTTTAACAATATTGTAGTGTATCAATATGAATAATTCAACCAATGAAAGAACATTCCCTTATGTAAAAGCCGCAACCGCAGCTGCGACTTCCCGACAAGTTGTCGGATTACTGGATTGAGGACAGGCGAACAAGGACTTCTTTCATATCCGTCCAGATCTCCTCCAGTCGTTTTTGCAAATCCTCAATGTCGGCATGGTAGATGCTGCCCGTTTCGTTCGCTCGTTTTGCGTACTGATTCAGGTTGTTGGAGCAGATTCGCAGGAGCGAAACCAGGGCTTTCACATCCTGCAAATCCAGTCTGATGCAGTAACCATCCAGAGCCATTTTCCGCAGATAGGCTCCCATGCTGCGGATGCCAAGCTCATCCATCTTCTCATGGATTCGCTCGACCTCCTCTTTGGATGCAAGGAAATGAACATCCTGGTCTCGCTTTGCCATTACAACACCTCCTCACGGGTTTCAGAGTATTTTGCAGGCGGGATATGCTCCGCCTTGGATTTCAGATCAGCTAACACAGAAGGGCGCTCTGACTCGCTTCTTTCGTCACGATTTTCCGCAGAGTCCTCCATATTCAGAGCTGCATCCAGTTCTGCCAGCCGCTGACTTTTTGCTGCCAGCTCTGCTTCCTGCGGAAACGGTTTTCCAACCTCCGCCTTGGCTGCTTCCTGCTGATTGTAGAGGTTATTCAGCTGCTCATTGGCTCGTTCTAAGCGCTCAGGAATGCCTGCAAGAGCATTGTCCAGTCGGGTAATATTTCCTCGTGCATCCGTGCCAAGAGCTACTCTGTGGCTCACAGCGCCCTTCAGGGTCACATCAAACTCGTTCCGGAAGCTGTCAAAAGAAAGTTCCATCTGAAAACCACGGTAATTGCCAAGCGGAACCGGATCGGCGCTTTTCGTGTCCTTACAAGCCGCAAGGAGGATTTCACCGGCATCTGCCTTTTCGGTGTAGGATTTGCCCATGATTTCCATGCCGCAAAAGCCCTCAGCAATCTGCGGGTGTGCTTCCACGGTTTTCATATCAGCTTCAAAGCCATGAATATAGCCTGTCTGCTTTTCAATCTCAGCCGGGAAGTATTTCAGGAGCTTATCTTCCATGCGGTACTGCTGGCTCTGGTGGTCAGCTTTCAGCACCTTCAGCCTTGCCACATCAATGTCTAAGTCCATCTTTTCCTTGATAAGCGGATTGCCGGCACACAGCGCCTTGATCTCCGCATAGGACAGCGCCTGCTCGTCCACATCGTCACAGGAGCGAACCGGCGATTTGGAGGTCATAATCTGAGAAATAAACTTCTGCTTGTTTTCCAAGGTCTGATACAGGTAGGCATCGAAGGTTCCCTCGGTCACATACTGGTACACCTGAACCTCTTTGTTCCGGTTGCCCTGACGGATGATACGACCATTTCTCTGGGTCATATCAGACGGACGCCAGCCCACATCCAGATGGTGAACTGCCACCAGTTTGTCCTGGACGTTGGTTCCTGCGCCCATCTTTTGCGTACTTCCAAGCAGCACTCGTACCTGTCCGGTACGAACCTTGGCAAAGAGGTCTTTTTTCTTTGCCTCGGTGTCCGCATCATGGATAAAGGCAACTTCTTCCGCAGGCACACCGTTTGCAATCAGCTTAGTTTTGACATCATCATAGACATTGAAGGTTCCATCATTTTTTGGTGTGCTGAGGTCGCAGAACACCAACTGGGTCAATTTGTCAGCCTGACCGTCCTGCCAGATACGCAGGATATTTCCCACGCAGGCATTGAGCTTGCTGTCAGGGTCATCGGGTAACAGAGGGTTCATCAGCCGCTGATCCAGCCCCAATTTTCGCCCATCGCTGGTAATCTTGAGCATATTATCTACGGACGGGTCAACGATACCGGCATGAACATCCGCAGCTCTTTCTGAAAGGGAAGCAACCATATCCTTCTGATACTCAGAGGGCTGAACCACAACCGTTTCAAACTTTGCTTCGGGAACAGGGAGATGCAACTGGTCAGAGGTCTTGATGTCGGCAACTTCCTTGAACATATTCATCAGTTCAGGCAGGTTGAAGAACTTTGCAAATCGGGTTCTGGCACGATAGCCGGTTCCTTCCGGTGCAAGCTCAATCGCAGTTGTTGTTTCTCCGAAGGTCGATGCCCAGGAATCAAAATGGGTCAGGTTCTTTTGCTGGAGCGTACTGTACTGGAGATAGCGCATGACCGTATAAAGCTCGGTCATCGAGTTACTTACGGGAGTGCCGGTTGCAAAGATCACGCCACGCCCGCCGGTCAGCTCATCCATATAGCGGCACTTCATAAACATATCCGAAGATTTCTGAGCTTCAGAGGTGGACAGACCTGCCACATTTCGCATTTTTGTGTAGAGGAACAAATTCTTGAACGCATGGCTTTCGTCCACAAACAGCCGGTCTACACCCAACTGCTCAAAGGTAATAACATCATCCTTCTTGTCGGCGGCAAGGAGCTTATCCAGTCTGGCTTCCAGTGATTTTCTTGTTTTCTCCATCTGCTTGATCGTGAAGTTTTCGCCACGCTGCCATTTCAGCTCCGCAATCGCACCCTCGATCTCATCAATCTGCTCCCGCAGCTGCCGTTCCTGTCGTTCGGCAGAAAGCGGGATTTTTTCAAACTGGCTGTGACCGATGATAACCGCATCATAGTCACCGGTGGCGATTCTCGCACAAAACTTCTTGCGGTTTGCTGTTTCAAAATCCTTCTTGGTGGCAACAAGGAGCTTGGCGCTCGGATAGAGGTGCAGGAACTCATTTGCCCACTGTAAGGTCAGATGATTCGGCACAACGAACAGAGATTTCTGGCTCAATCCAAGCCGTTTACTCTCCATAGCCGATGCAGCCATCTCGAAGGTCTTGCCTGCACCAACTTCGTGTGCAAGCAGCGTATTTCCACCGTACAGCACATGAGCGATAGCATTTCTCTGGTGTTCACGTAGGGTAATATCCGGGTTCATACCGCCGAAGCGGATATGAGAGCCATCATACTCACGAGGTCTGGTGGAGTTAAAAAGTTCGTTGTACTTGGTGGAAAGGGTTTCTCGTCTGTGGGGATCTCTCCATACCCAATCTCGGAATGCATCCTTGATTGCCTGCTGTTTCTGCTGTGCCAAGGTAGTTTCTTTTTTGTTGAGAACACGCTTCTGCTTACCATCCGCATCTTCAATCGTATCATAGATACGAATATCTTTCAGATTCAGTGTTTCCTCCAAAATCCGATATGCGTTGGCTCGCTCTGTACCGTAGGTGACATACGCCGCCACATCGTTGTAGTTGGGAGAACTCTTACCGTTGATGCGCCACTCTGCGGTCAGCTCGGAGAACTTGACCTCAATGGAACGGCGCAGGTAATACGGCGTTTCAAAGGTTTCCTCCATGAACTGCTGAATATAATCGGCATCAATCCATGTTGCACCCAAACGCACGTCAATCTCGGACGCATCCAAGTCCTTCGGCTGTGCTTTCTGCAAGGCTTCCACATTGATGCGGAAGGAAGAATCCCTGTCTGCCGCCATCTGTGCGACACGCAGCTTGCTTCTTACATCACCGGAAAGGTAATCATCGGCAGTCTGCCATCCAACTTCCACAGCATCGGGAGCCATCGGGTCTTTGAAGATCACCCCTCGAAGCTCTGCCTGAATCGCATCGTATTCTCCGGGTGTTCCAAGCAGCTGTGCCATAAACGGCAAATCCACCTTGCCACGCTCACCGATGGAGATTGCCAGAGCTTCGGACGGCGTATCCACGCTCGTCACTCTGCGTTCCGGCTTGATGGTTCGCTTAGTGAACATATCCGCCTTGCTTTTCAGATTGCCGTCCTCATCCACATTTTCCAAAGAACACAGGAGATAGTAGGAGGAATCGTCAGCAAACGCTTGACCGTTGGCTCGATTATTGATAAGCCCGTTCTTTGCGGCAAACGCATCGTAGGCATCATTCAGTTCTGCCTGCTTCTGCGTAATCATTTCATCCGGGTAATCCTCAAGCTGATATTCAATCAGCTGATTGACGATACCACGGAGTTCCACCATGCCCATCACACGGTCTTTTGCTTTCTCGTTCAGGTCTACACGGCGCATCAAGGAGTTTTCACGGAAGTACACATCACCATCCACCACAGTATAAGAGAAATTCTTTACATCCGGGGTTGCAGGAATGGTTTCAATTTTCTTACCCTTGTCAGCTTCGGGAAGCTCCATCGCCTGATAGGTTCCTTGGATGTGGGAAACTGCTTCTTTCAGAAGTTCGGACAGTTCCATGCCCTCAATCGGACGCACCGTAATATCCATACCGTAGGCGGTACTTTCTTCCACCGTATCGCCCAGAACCATTTCAGGATGAGCGACAAAGTAGCTGTTCATGGTGTGTCCTTCTTCGGTGCGGTCAAGATTTACCCATTCCGGAACGATGTCAATCGGATGGTCACGCTTTTGCAGGAACAGGATGTCGGACACGACTTCCGTACCTGCGTTTTTCTTAAAGGCATCGTTTGGCAGACGGATTGCACCAAGCAGTTCCGCCCTCTGCGCCATATATCGCCTTGCGTCAGAGTTCTTGGAATCCATGGTGTAACGGCTTGTCACAAAAGCGACCACACCTCCGGGACGAACCTGATCCAGAGCCTTGGCAAAGAAATAGTTGTGGATGGAAAATCCCAGCTTGTCATACGGCTTATCGGATACCTTGTAGTTGCCGAAAGGGACATTGCCCACAGCCAGATCGTAGAAGTCTCTGCGGTCTGTCGTTTCAAAGCCAGCCACTTTGATTTCTGCATTGGGATAGAGCTTCTGAGCAATTCTGCCGGTGATGGAATCCAGTTCCACACCATACAAGCGACTGCTCTGCATCTCAGGGGGCAGCATACCAAAGAAGTTGCCGATACCCATGGCAGGCTCCAGAATATTTCCCGTTTCAAAGCCCATCTGTCCGACTGCATCGTAGATGGAGCGAATGACCGTAGGACTGGTGTAATGTGCGTTCAGGGTGGAAGCTCTTGCCGCAGCATATTCATCCTCGGAAAGCAGGTTTTTCAGTGTCTGATACTCCTGCGCCCAATTTCCCTTGTCCGGGTCAAAGGCATCTGCCAGACCGCCCCAACCGACATAATTCGACAAAATCTCCTGTTCTTCGGTAGTGGCGTTCCTGTTCTCGCTTTCCAGTTTGAACAGGGTTTCAATGGCTGCGATGTTTCTTGCGAATTTCTGCTTCGGTCCACCTTCACCGATGTTGTCATCTGTGATGTGGAAGTTCACCGCAGGAACGGGAGGAATTTCTCTGGTGGTGATGGACTGCTCAAGCTGAGCGATAATGTCCATGACTTCGGCATTCTGCCATCCGTCCACCTGGGCATAATCCTGAATGATGGTGTCCTTTCCATCTACGCACTGTACGAAGTCCAGACTACCCGGCAGATCTCTGGTATTCATTGCACCCAGGGCTTTTCTCTGCGTGTCAGGAAGTACATAGTAGGCTCGCAGGGCATCATCAAAGGAACTGTATTCCTTGATGTCCAGCGCACCCCGCTTCTGAATGTCCTCGGCAACATAAAAATGGTCGATGAAGTGTTCCGGTTCCTGCTGTTCGGGTTCCGCATTGGCTCTGACCTGTGCGTGTGCCTTTTCGTCAGGGTAGTCCCCATAGATACGGATGCACTCATGCTCCTGCTGATCGTAAACGGCAGCACCATCGTACTTGAATCCGTCATCCTCCATGGTTCCGTCCACATAGCCCTGGGCAGCTTTTTCCGCTTCTTCCAGAGTGTAGTAGTCCAGTTTATCATCGAAGCCGTTTTCAAAGTGATGGTAGGCGGCAACCAGATAGCGGGGAGCCATGCGCTCCTCGTAGCTGTTAATCATCTCAGGTGTCAGCCATTCTGGTTTGTCAGGAATCATTTCATACAGCTCACGCATCTTGGCAATCTGTGCATGGCGGTTGCCTGCCCACAGATGCTTTTCGCTGTGCTGTCCTGCACCAAGGAAGTATTCGCAGTCCATACGCAGACGGTCTAACAGCTGATACTCAGGGGTGTAGTCCCTCGGTTCGGTTTCGCCCAGAAAATCCTCTGTAACGGGCTTTTCTTCGGTTTGGGCATCAACCCTTACCGCATGGTTTCTTTCGTCCTGAGAGAGCATACGCTCGAAGTTTTCACGATTCTCGGCACGGAAGATCGGATAGGCAAGGGAAGGGTCACGCAGCTGAACCTCTCTGTCCGTGATCTGCTCTACACGGAAAGCAGTATCGTCCAGATATACCGTGTCACCGACCTGATAGTTCCATTCCGATTCTTCGGAAGCAGGGGCTTCCACAACTTCGTCAGGCTCGGTTGCAGGTGTTTCAGGCTGAACCGAATCCATCGCTGCTACGGACTGCCGAACTTCTTCCAGATAGTCGTTGGCAAGCCATTCGTCCGTGAAGTATTCCGTAACGCCTTCCGGGTCTACATAGTAGTCATCGGTCTGATTATCCCAGATTGCATACTCGCCATCCTCGGTATCAATTACTGCGAAACGGTCATAAACATCTTCCAAAGGATCAACCTTGGCTTCTTCGATAGCCTGTCGTTCCGCTTCTTCCTCCGGGCTGAGGTAGCGTCCCTTTCGCATCAGACCGTCGATTCTCTGCACCACCTGCGCCCAGGACATCTGCAATTTGTCGCAGCCGCTCTTTGTGTAGGAAACACCCTTCGCATCGTGATCCTGTCCGCTGTGCGTTGCGCCGGAGCAGGCATGGGAATGACCACCGGTTCCGTATTCATGCTTCAGGAAGTCTATCTTTTCCTTGGCAGAATGATTCTCCTGCCAGTAGTTATAAATGCGGGCTTTGCCACCGGAAAAGCCACTTCCACGGGTCAAGTCTGCGTTGACTTCATCATCCGTAATGAACTGGCGGACAAGGGGCATCTGCATCATATCAGTCTGATACTCACGCAAAGGCAGATTCAGCTCATACAGCTGTTTCTGGATGAGATTCAGCTTGTGATAGTGAAAACGAAGCAGATCGGGATTTTCCGCAAGGGCTTTTCTAAATTCCGAATACTGTTGCACCAAGGTTGCGTGGAAACGAGGGTCATCCAACTTTTCAGCCAAGTCTGCGGTTTCATCAGGGAACCCATGAAACTGTTCCTGATGAAGAATTGCCAGATAGCTGCCGGCACGGGCTTCTTCACTCAAATCGTGATAAAGATGCCACAGGGATTCAGCCAGCTTCTGACGATCATATCCGGGTGCTTCTACCAGTTCCACATTGGTTGCGAACTGACCATTTTCAAGCAGTTCTCCAATACGCTCGGCAACCGTTTCCCAAGAAACGGTCTGCGCTCTGGGGCTGTCAATGGCAGAGGAACCCTTGGCAAGGTGGATACCGTCCTCGGCATACCACGCACAGATATTCCCACTATCTTCTTTCAAACCATAACCGCCATGATAGACCTGTTTTAAGGTCTGAACGATTTCTTCCAGCGGCTTCTGCTTCATATATTCCAGCGCTACGACTTTTCGGGCTTCATCGGTATTGCTGCCAAGCAGAAGGAAGTGGTCGATTTCTTCCTGGACAAAAGAAAAAGCAGAGGGCGTAAAGCTCTCTGCTCGGTCGATAAAACTGATTTGTTCATTTTCGGAGAGGAAAAGGTTCAGACTCAGCTGTTGATAAGCTCCGTCATCACGACTTCCTCCGCCTGTGCTTTCAGGCTGTTCATGTGCTGCACCCACGCCATCTGCTGCGTTTCTTTGTCCGGTGCGGGGCTGTCCTTCAGGTACTGCTCCATCAGAAATTCCACTCTGGCTTTCGCCGTTTCCTCGATCTCCCACAGGTGCGGGAACAGGCTCTCCGTCAGAATCATGTCGTTCAGGAGCATCGGATTGTTCTGCTCCAAAAATGCTCGACGCATCCTGCCGTACTTGCCCAGAGGTTTCTCTCCCTCGTTCTCCAACTGAAGGTTCGGAATCTGATAATCTCCGACCTGTCTGTAAGTCATCTCGCTCATAATCTGCACTCCTTTCGGTAGCTTTAATCTGCTCGTGTTCTTCAATCGCTTTTTCGATTTCCTGAAACATCCTTGTGCTGATGGCATTCACCGCAGTACCAAGGGCATTTACCGTTTGTCTGGTGTTAAAATCAAACACCTTCTGGAAATCCTCATGCTCGAAGTAGTTATCGGGACTTTCCACGAACCGGCAATACATCGTATAGGATACGCTGTTTGCCACCGCATTTTTGAAAGCTACTTCGATGTTGAGTTCATCATACTCCTCAAGGAAGCTGTTGGCAACGATGTCGAGGAACTGCTTTTTGTAATCGTCCCAATACTCAGCCGCCAGTGCAGATGCAATATCTTCAAGCTGTGCTTCCAGCACCCCGTCAGCGGCAACACCGAAGGTACGCTCCATCGCTTCCATGACATAGGAGCGGTTTTCAGGCGTCACCTCCCACGGTTTCAGTTCCGGGGAAGAACGACGAACGCCGGTATCCGCCACATCAAACACATAGCGCAGATACGGTTTATCCCTGTTCATCACAAACAGGGCAATGCCGGTAGAGCCACGCTTTACATATCTGCGGTAATTTTCAGCGTTCCAGTCTTCATAGGGCTTGCAAAAGGTCGCATTGGGGCGCTGAGCATAAATCATCACCTGTTCCGGATAGGTGAACTCATAGTTGCGGGACATCGTTCTCAAAAACGAAGTCCAGTTATCTGTGTTCGAGGTGATTTTCCCAATCGTTTCTTTTGCTAACCCGGAATAAAATCGCTCTTTTGCGTTCATTGTATCCCTCCAATCCTATCAATCCGGATAAAGGTTCAGCTTCTCAAAGGCGGCATCGTCCATGGCTGAAACTTTACGGAGAACCGAGTCTGCCAAAGCAAAAAGCTCTGACTCGTCCTCCGAAAGCTGTTCCTTCATCAGTGTCAGTGCTTCACGCAGCCCTGACCTTGTGCCAGGGCTGTAAAGCATCATCATGTTCCGCTCATCTTGTGTGAAATCCATCATTCAATCTCCCTTTCCGGGTGGCTCTTGGGAGGTTTATGGGAAACATCCGGCACGGACTTTTCCTTTAACTGCTCCAACACCGAAGGACGTTCCTCTAATCCAGGGGCTTTTCCGTTGTTGATGATGCCGTCAATCATCCCATAATCATCTTCCATTGCCATCTCTGCGTTTTTCAGGTAGTTTTCGGACTTCATAAAGTTTTCCAGCTTCTGAAACCCGACAGAATCTACATAGTGAAAGGATACCTCACCGGCTACCTTTAAGGCTACGATGTCGCTGACCGACATACTGTGACCACGGAAATCATCCGGGTGGTCAATATTGAACTTCACATACAAATCTTCCAGCTGCCGATTCACATCCTCGGACATAGAAATGGAGCCATGATAGACCACCTCGTAACGGTCAATCTCAGGCTCCATTTCTTTCTTTTGAAGGTAGCTGTAATTTGCAAACATGAGCGGGATATTATCGTCTACATCTTCCCGCAGCTGAAGAATCGCATAGGAATCCGTGGGGCTTTCCAGAAAAGCAACCATTCTGTCATCCGGGGTGGTATTTCCATGAACATCATCCCATTTTTCGTTTTTCATATCAGTGTCCTCCTTATCGTTCAGGGTCTTTGCGTTTGGGAGAGGGACTGGCAGGCGCAGCTTTTTCTGCGGCCTGTGCCAGTTTTTCCATGACCGACTCACGCTTCGGAGAGTCGATCTTATCCAGCTGACTTTTCAGCACTTTGGCAATCTCAACCGCAGTTTCCTCACGGGATTCTGCAATGGCTGTATTCAGGAACTCACGATACGGAGCCGTATTACCAGCGGTAAGATCCGCCTTGATTTTTTGGATATGCGTCTGCACATCATCGACCTGATCCATATATTCATAGGGGTCGAAGTTCTCTGCAAAACGGTCGAGCTTAAAAGCAAGCTCTGCGATAGGGTCATTGACCACCACCGCTTGTCTGCCGACTTCAAAAGCCTGCTCCATGACATCCTCATAAAACATCGCCCGCAGCTCCCGGCGCTCCAGTCCAAAGGATTCCAGAATATCCTGGCGGACTTCGATCATGGACAGTTCAGGGTTATCGACCTGACCGCCATCAATCTCGTTGTAGTTTTCATCTAACAGGGTGTAGTCGTAACCATCTTCGCAGGTCTGTACCGCAAGGATTCTGTCTCTTCCAACTTTCCATGCGGCTTCATCGCCCATAATCTCAGGCTCCGGCATATAGCTTGCGCCGTTGCGCTCCATAATCTCTGCAAACTGGCAGATATGAAACACATTGTATCCAATCTGTGTGTGGTACTCGTCGATGAATGTACAAGGCTTTACGACGGTCTCATCGGGATAGTGAATCTGGATGCAGCCACCGTCAGGAATACGGAACAAATCCTTATAGTGGCTGTCGATAAATCGGATTTCCTTACCATCCGGGTTGTACTCATTTGTCATTTGCGCTTTCCTCCATTTTCAAATTCCATGCTGAACTTCGTTTTGCCATCTTCCGATACCTCCATAAAAACGGTGGCATCAAAGGTGTTGCCCGTCCTTTCGGACTTACAATTCTTAAGCTTTACCTTGCCGGAACCGAGCAATTTCTGCGCCGTGGCAGAAGTCATGCTCTTGCCGATACTCGCAAAGTAGCGATTGTTTTTCCAAAGGGCAAACTTGCAGCTTCTGTTAGAACAGAAGTATCCCTTGGACTTGTCCTCTACTGCACTGCCGCAGAGAGGGCATTTACCGATAGAATTGGCTTCTTTCGACATCAGTACCTCGGAATCACGGATCGCTTCATAGTTCTGAATCAGACCGGCAATCACATCTTTGATCTCGTCCATAAAATCCTCGCTGGCATATTCGCCTTTTTCAATGAGCAACAATTTTTCTTCCCAATCCGCCGTCATGGAGGGGGACTGAATCTGTTCTGGCATGACTGTTACCAGAGCCGTACCCTTGTGAGTCGGAATCAGGTGTTTGGTTTTCTTATCGCCCTTACGCTCCAGAAAACCGATGCGAACCAGCTTCTCAATGATACCGGCACGGGTCGCAGGAGTTCCCAGACCTTTTCGCTCGACATCCTCCGGCATTTCATCTGCACCGGCTGTTTCCATAGCAGAAAGCAGCGTATCCTCGGTAAAGTGTTTAGGGGGAGAAGTTTTTCCTTCCTTGATTTCAGAACCAAGCACCTTCCGCTCGTCCCCAACAGATACCGCAGGAAGTGCCTGTTCGTTTTCGTCGTTTTTTGTCGAAGAACCCTTCTGAATCAGAGCCTTCCATCCGTTCTGCACGATGGTTTTTCCCTTTGCGGAGAACGCTGTGCCGCCGCAGTCCAGTTCAATGACTGTCTCTGCGTATCGGTGTGGATCTCCCACTGCAACACACAGCCGATTGGAAATCAGTTGCAAAATTGCAAATTCACCCTTGGGAAGTTCGCTCAGATTGCATTTCTGCAATTCTTTGGTCGGAATGATGGCATGGTGATCTGTGACCTTTTTGTTATTCACAACCTGCTCTGCATGAACTGGTATGTTATCCACATCCTCCACGGGGAATGTATGGAAAGCCAGCTTTACGAGGTCGGGCAGGCTGTGTACCATATCTTCCGTCAGGAATCTGCTGTCAGTACGGGGATAAGTGACCAGTTTCTTTTCATAGAGATTCTGCGTGTAGTCCAAGGTCTGCTGTGCCGTGTAGCCAAGCACACGGTTGGCTTCTCTCTGTAAACTGGTCAGATCATAGAGTGCAGGCGGCTTTTCTGTCTTCTCCTTACATTCAGCTTTCTGAACGATTGCCACCGAACAGCCTCGTTTGGCAGCTTCGGCTGCTGCCTTAGTTTTGAAGCGTTCGCTTGCAGCCGTAAAACCATCCAATCCAATCTGAACTGTGTAGAACGGTTCGGGCTTGAATGCGGAAATGGCAGCTTCCCGCATAACAGCCACAGCAAGGGTAGGGGTCATAACACGACCAACATTCAGGGTCTGCCCGTAAAGGGTCGAAAAAAGTCGAGTAGCGTTAATGCCAACAATCCAGTCAGCCCGCTCTCGACACAGTGCTGCTTCATACAAAGCATCATATTCCGTTCCAGACCTGAGATTTTCAAAGCCCTCCTTGATTGCTGCATCTTCCATAGAGGAAATCCAAAGCCGCTCAAACGGCTTTTTGCACCCGGCTTTATGGTACACCAATCGAAAGATCAGCTCGCCCTCACGACCGGCATCTGTTGCACACACAATACTCGCAACATCTTCTCTGGCCATGAGCTTTTTCAGAACCCCAAACTGTTTTTTCGTACCGGCAGAAACCTCATACTGCCAGTCCATCGGGAAGATAGGAAGGTCTGCATAAGCCCATTTGCTGTACTTCGCATCATAGGCTTCCGGCTGTGCCAGCTCCACCAAATGCCCCACACACCAGCTGACCACATATCCGTTTCCCTCTAAGTAGCCATCCTCACGCTTGGCAGCACCTAACACTTTGGCAATGCTCTGTGCAACCGAAGGCTTTTCAGCCAAAACTAATTTCATTTGCATCTGCTCCTTTCACAAAAAATAAGCAGCCACACACCGTAGTGCATGACTGCTATGTAAAAAGTTCGGAAAGAATTTTTGCAACCTGACACTGTTTTCTGTCCCTGAATCTCCATCAACATAAAAATATCTCCATCATTTCAAAAGAGAATGACGGAGATATTTCGCCTTGTTTATTCTTGTAGCAACCAATCGGCTATATCATGGATTTCGATTCCTTCATAACTATATTTTGGATGTTTGGTTCTGGCAATAATCATTTTCGGATAAGCATCTCGGATCTGAAGCAGAGGAGAGCATTCTCTCTCAAATGTTTCCTGCCCGGAAATGTTGTCGCTGACCTGAATATAAATCTTCTCGCTGCCTCTCTGAGCAACAAAGTCGATCTCCTTTTGATAGAGCTTGCCGACATAGACATCGTATCCACGGCGAAGAAGTTCGATGCAAACGATGTTTTCATATACTCTGCCGTAATCCATATTTCTGCTTCCCAGTATTGCATATCGAATACCACTGTCACACAAATAGAACTTTTCAGAGCTTTCAAGGTATTTCTTGCCTCGGATGTCGTATCTCTTAATATCATAGAATACAAAAGCATTGCACAAATACTTAATGTACTTGCCGACGGTTACATGATTGGTCGGAGTCTCATTTGCTGTCAGCAGCTGACTGACCTTATTAGGAGAAGTCAGGTTGCTGATGTTATCCATAAGGAACTCGCTCAAACGCTGTAAAACCAAAGTGTCCGGGAGCGCATATTTCTGCACCAAATCCCTTGTAACAATCGTTTCGTAGACCTCTTTGATATAGTTGGTTCTGTCTTTTTCGGTTCTGTAAGCGTAAGAACCTGCTAAACCGCCCTTGATAGCGTAATCATCAAAGAGGTTATCTTTATCACTAACATCATCATAATATTGGCAATATTCCTGGAAGCTGAAAGGGAACACATGAATTTCAATATAGCGTCCGGTAAACAGAGTTGCCAGATCCGCACTCAACAGGAAAGCATTGGAGCCGGTTACATAAATGTCGTATTTTCCCTTAGAGTACAGGCTATTGATTGCCAACTCAAACTTGGGGCACATCTGCACCTCGTCTACAAACAGGTAGTTCGTTTTACTTTCCTGATAATGTTCTTCCACATAGGCGTGTAAGGCATGGTATTCCTTGATTTCCTCATACGCCAAATCCATGAAGTCAATGAAGATAATATTGATGTTTTCAAAATGGCTTTTCAGATACTCAATATACGCCTGCATCAACTTGGACTTACCGGATCGACGAATGCCCGTGATGATCTTGATGTCAGGAGTACCATTCAGTTCAATGATTCTGTCGAGATACTTTGCTCTTGTAATTGTTTTCATATCGTCACCCGCTTTCAAAAGTCGAAGATTTTTCATTTCTTGAAACTGCTTCGATGTACTTATTATACTGTCTGCTAATAGTATATGCAAGAGGCCGCTTTCAAAAACACAAAATATTTTATTTTTTGAAAGTGGAGACTATGTAAAGGCAACCCGAAGGCTGCCCCAGGCATCAAGCCTATCCTGTTTACACAGGTTCATTATCATCTACATCGACGGAGCTATCTGCATCATCGTCCTCAAACTCCGGATCGTACCCATAGTCATCGTCATCGTCCACATAATCAGCATCCGGGTCAGGCTTTGCCGCTTCCTGTTCTTTCTTCTTTTCCTGAACTTTCTTAAATACGAAGAATCCACCACCACAGGCAAGCACAATCAGAGTAAGAATCGCCGGGAGCATATTTGTGGATTTCGGCTTTTCCTCCGGTGTCGGTTCTGTAATTTCAGGAACTGTTTCAACTACTTCCGGCTTTGTTTCCTCAACCGGCTTGGTGAACTCTGCAACTTCTTCCTCGTCCATCAGCTTGAGCAGGTCGGCTTCATCCACCTGATTCAGAAAATGCACGGTTTCCTCGCCCTTATCATCACGGTCAATGATGATATAGAAGTAGTTTCCGTTTTTGGTTACAGCGGTAATGAACTGCTTTCCGCTTTTCGTAGGCGAGCCAGCGTCATCAACCAAAGTCAGATTGCCGTCGGGAGTAAGCGGTAGCATCGGCTCCTCCGGCTCTGTTTCGGGAACTTTTTCTTCGACCGCAGGTTCTTCAGTCGCTACGCTTTCATCTACATAGGCAAATGCCGTTGTAGAAAACACGCCAAAACACATTGCACACGCCAGCAATGCGGCTCCAATTTTCTTAAATCTCATTCTGCGTTTCCTCCTCATTCATAGTATTGATCGTATCAGGCTTCGGAGCCATATCCGCAGCAAACATACGGAGCAGCTCGGAAAGCTGTTCGGGATTCAGATTCGCAGCATGAACCATCTCGTGAATTTCGGAATTTTCCTCCTCACGGTATCTGCGTTCCAGGTCTTTCACCTTAGCATCCCATTCTGCCCGTTTCTTACGGGCTTTTTCAAGGTCTGCACCTATTCTGTCTAACTTGGCACTCAATCGCCATCCCTCCTTTAGTTTCTGATTCTGCCGAAGCAGTAAAAATGTTGTTGCCAGTAATTCGATTCGATAGAAGCGTAAGAAATCGGGTTTCCGCAGTGGATCATCATACCATTGCCGACATAAATACCAACGTGTGATGCACCGGAGGTATCATAAGTGCCTTGGAAGAAAATCAAATCTCCCGGCTTGGCAGAGCTTTTCGGGATAATGTCGCATACGCCCATCAAACCGTTTGCGGTCAAACGACCAACACTCCAACCGTTGCCGCAGTTGTTGATAACCCAGGAAACAAAGCCGGAGCAGTCGAAAGAGGACGAAGGACTGCTGCCGCCCCACACATACGGATATCCCAGATATTTTTCAGCTTCCCGAATCATATTGGCAAATCTTGTGTCTGTCAGCGCTTCACCCGGAATATCATAATCGGTGTACTCGCCGCCAGGGGTGGCGTAAATGTCATTTCCGAAAATATCCGGTCTGTTGCCCCTTGTCTGAAGCAAAATTCTATATCGCTCCATATCATCTTCCGACAATCCGGAATTTGAAATCACACTGTTCAAGCCCTTATTTCTGAGCTTCACTTTCAGAATATAATATTCGTAATCTTCTTCCTCTGTTGTTGTCTCTCCCGTTTCAGGATCAGTAGAAGATGTTGTTCGTGTACGAATCTCTACTACTTCTGTGAGGGTCAGCTCATATTGTTGCTCAAACAGCCATTGCAGGGTAGCCTGCACCTCATCTCTGGTGTAGTCCTCGAATTTTACCGTCAGATATGCCGCAAGCTCATAAGGATTGTGGTTGATTTCATCAAGGTCATACCGGTACTCGTCATATCCGCTATGAGTACGCTCGATATTATTGATTTCATTGCGGAGCGCAGCTTCCAAAGCCTTGTAATCATTGTCCGCACCGATAATATCTTCCTCTTTTGCGGTAAAAGAAGTTCCCAGAACGATCTGTGTGCCGCCTTGGAACATAGCCGAACAAGACGAGAACATCCCTGAGAGGATCATAAAAAGCAGTCCAGCAATCAAAACAAACAGGATCGTTTTAGAGTGTGTGGTGCAAAACTCCATCGCTTTCTCTGTAATCGTTTTGGTGCTTTGGGCTGCTTTCTTTGTTGCTTTAGCGGCAGTTTCTTTCGCTGTCCCTTTGCTTGCCTTCGCCGCTGCATACTCCTTTTTGATTGCCTGTTTTTGTTTCCATCGGGAAATGGGATTAGAAGCGGCATCGGGGTTGTCCTTTTTGAACTTCTCATACAGGGCATTTACATTTGCCTTATCTGATTTTTCTACCAGCTTTTCTGCCTTGTCGTAGGCTTTCAGCTTGTGGCTGTAAACGGCATGATCGACGGTATAAGCAGTGGATTCAACAGCCTTGGTCGTTTCCTGCACAGCCTGAACGCCGATATTATCATCCTCATATTCTGACACCGCCTGATGTGCTTTGGATGTGAGCGTGACTGCGGCACCACGGCTTGCCATGTGCTTTACCACAGATGGGCGCTCGATTTCCGTAAACTCCGCTTTTTCAAAACGGAGCTTTGCTTTACGGGAACCGGCTGCATCTGTTTCCAGTTTTAGTTTTGGCTTTGCCTTTTTGGAAGCCAATTTGTCTGCCGCTTTTTCAGCCCTATCAACCGCCTTACCTGCACGGTCGGCAGCTTTCTTCACATGAGAATCTGCAAGGTCATCTTCGGTAAACCGGAGTCGTGTAGGTCTTTTCGCCATACATTACGCCTCCTTTTCCTGTGCCACCTCGTTTAACTTCGTGGTCATAATGCGATACAGTTCCAGATCGGTCGGGAATCGGTCAATGAACGGCAGAATCACATTGCCATAGAACAGAAGTCCTTCGCCCTCACCGGAGTTGGTTACATAGGACAGCTGATGCGGCGAAATGTTCAGCCGCTGCGCCAGAATACTTCGGTCATCACTTGCCTGATTCAGCATATAGATGAAATCAGAGTTTTCGAGGATGTTGGCAATCTCCGGGGAACGAAGCAGGTCTTTGACATTCTGAGTAATACCGGTCGGCAATCCGCCCCATTTACGGAATCGCTTCCAGATTTCTACGGAATAGGTTGCCGTCTGTTCTTCCTTCAGAAGCAGATGGAACTCGTCAATATAATATCTGGTCGATTTACCGGCAGAACGGTTGGCAGTTACACGCCCCCAGACCTGATCTTGAACGATCAGCATACCGATTTTCTTCAGCTGATTGCCCAGCTCCTTAATATCGAAGCACACCAGACGATTCTGAATATCCACATTGGTTCTGTTGTTAAACAGTTTCAGAGAACCCTTAACATAGATTTCCAAGGCGGTCGCTACATGGTGGGCTTCCTTTTCGTCCTGCTTCAGAAGGGCATCATACAAATCCTCAAGGATCGGCATATTCTCAGGAGCAGGATTGTCGAAATATCTCTGATAGATCTGATGCACACAACGGTCGATAACCGTCTTTTCGATAGGCTGCAAGCCATCCTTACTGCCCATAATCAACTCACAGAGGGACAGGATAAAATCGGCTTTCAGTGCTACGGGGTTGTCATCCTCAGAGTAGTTCAGGTTGATGTCCATGGGGTTGATATAGTTGGTACTGGAGGAGCTGATTTTTACCACCTGACCATTGAACTTGTGAACCAGAGCCGCATATTCCGCTTCGGGGTCGCAGATGATAATATCGTCATCCGTAACCAGGAACGCATTGGTGATTTCACGCTTTGCGGAAAAGGATTTACCGGAACCGGGCGTACCCAGAATCAGTCCGTTGGGGTTCTTGAGCTTCTTTCTGTCCACCATGATAAGGTTGTTCGACAGAGCATTCAGCCCGTAATAGAGCGTTTCTCCACCATTCTGGAACAGCTCCTGTGTGGTGAAAGGCACAAAAATAGCCGTGGAACTGGTAGTCAGGCCACGACGAATCTCGATCAGGTTTTGTGCCAATGGCAGGCTGCTCATCAGCCCGGATTCCTGCTGAAAATCCAAACGACGCAGATTGCAGTTATGCTTCTGGGCGATGCTCTGTGCCTGAAACACATTGTTCTCCAGTTCCTGCTCGGTGCGCCCGGTGTTCAGCACCAGAAATGTCACCATGAACATTCGCTCGTTCTGGCTCTGCAATTCTTTCAGAAGCGACTTCGCATCTTTGCCATAGGTAGCAAGGTCAGACGGGATAATGTCCATGTCATAGCCGGAACGCACCGCCTTTTTCTGTTCCTCGATTTTGGAACGGTCAAGCTCGGTGATGGTTCTCTTGATGGTCTTAATCGCCGCAGTCTGGTCAACCGACTGGATGTGCATGGTCACGATCTGCGTGGATTCCATATCCAGAAAATCCGCCAGCATACGGTCAGACAGGTCTGATGCCGTAATTGCCAGATAGGACATCGACCCGAAGATGCTGCCCATCTGGAAGGTGCGGTTGGTCTTAAAGGCAAATGCCGTCGGAGCAATGAAGTCCTTTACAGACAGCCCGGATTCCACAAGATACTTCCAATCGAAGAAGAACTTATCGTTATCGCCCATGTGGAACATGGAGTGCATCAGATGCAGCCGCTCTTTGCCGTTCATGGTAGTGGCAATGACACCCAAACGCCGAAAGTTATTGAGCAGATCGTTTTCGATATGGTTGAGTCTCGGCTTTGCCTGCCGCATGGATTCGGCTTCAATGCCGAATGTCAGGTACTTGGTTTTGGTCAAGCCGTTGTTGCCCTGCGCCAACTGCTTTTTCAGCATCTGGCTATACTCGGCACGGACAGGATTGAAGCTGTCCTTCTTGAACGGGATACGGATACTCTTTTCAAAGCTCTCAGCATCGGTACTCAGGTTCATAAAGGAAAGCTCGAAGTGAATGGAGCTGTCAAAGAAATTCAGGAAACTGCACCACTCATCGAAGATGGCAGTCTTATCTTCCTGCTGTGCCAGCTGATAGTTGATGTCCTGAAACTGAATCGTCTTGGTGTAATAGCTGTCAGTGACACGGCAGATGCCATCCGGGAACATTCTCTGAAAGGGAATGGACTGCTGTGCAGTCTGCGGAATACCGTTGTCCTTCTTTGCCCGTTCCACAACAGCTTTAATTTCTCGTTGCTGCTTCCGATTCAGATTTGCAGGCATTTTGATGTTTCTTGCCTGCGGCTTCTTTTTGAAAAACAATTCGTTCAACCTCCTTTTCCAGTTTGTACTGACGCATCAAGGCGTCATAATAGTTGTCCGTTTGATAAGGGCGAACCTTGGGACGAACGAATTTAGTCTGAATGAAGTGTTCTACAACCACCTCCAACGGCTGACCATCCTTTTCATACATTGCCAGAAAGAACAACGGCAACATGACGATCATCATGGACAGTGCTGCAAGGCTCACATTTCCGGTTGCTTTCACCAGAAAGAAAATCGGCACTCCGATGAGTGCCGCCGCACCAAAGCAAAGTAACTGCCGTTTCGTCAGATTGAAGAACACTTTTGTTTTTACCCTCGTCAGGTCACGAGGTACGGGAATATACGCTGCCAAACAATTTCCTCCTTCCCTTAGTGAGCGCTGAATACACCCTTCGCAAGCGAACCGGTCTTAAACAGGGTGAAGCACAAAAGGACGGTGTAGCCCATAACACCCCAGATAGAGCCGATGATGTCATCACTGAATGCGATAGACTGAATCAGCACCGCATAAATGCCTACGCAGATCATAATCAGGAATCCCTGAAATCCGATTGCAAACAGCGAACGCAGATAATTCTGTCCGATATTGCTTTGCTCTCTGTTTCCAAAGGTGGAAAGCGGAATCGGGGCAAGGCTGACCATCAGATAAATTTCAATCATTCGACCGTAGACGATCACAAAGATGATGATTGCCAAAGCGGACATCGTGACCTGTACGATAAAGGATTGTAGGAACAAGCCAAGCAAAGGCCCCAAATCCATTGCCATCAGCGTTTCTTCCAGTGTTTCCAATGCCGAAGCATCTATGGCAGTATTTCCGGATATGATACCGGCGCTTGCGTTTATAAAGTGCTGTGCCACATCGAACACAGCCATCGTGATATTGAATGTGTTTGTGATTAACATGACCGCAACAAAAGTCTTGAACACCCATTTGAAGAAGATCCAGGTTTCAAAATTCGCCAGATTGTTGTGGTCAATAATCATCTGAATTAACTCATAACAGGCAATGAAGGTCAGAATCAAGCCTGCTATTGGGATAATCACTGACTCGGAGATGTTTCGTACCATGGCAAAGACACCCGGCGAAAAATTCGCCGGGGTCATGCCAACGGAGGTTGCTATCTCGCCAACCTGGTTGTTGACGGACTCAAACATCCCCGACAGATTTCCCATAATGGCTGAAACGAGCATTTCTTTCAGCCAGTCTGTGATCTGTTGGAGTATGCTGTCCAAAGGCGATTACCTCCTTGTTTGTGATTAACCGAACAGTCCGGAGAGCAGAGGTACAAGGGTGTAGCCGTAGTCGGCATGGTCCTTGTACCTCTGCTCTCCGGGCTTTTCTCTGTCTAAGCGTCTCTGCATGAAATCCTTGCCGCTCCCGCAGCTTTGCGGGGGCGGCGGAAAGGAGGTTGACACCGTATGGATTTCTTACTTGAAGCCCTGACAAATTGGCTGAAAGAAATGCTGGTGGGCGGTATTATGAGCAACCTTTCGGGGATGTTTGACAGCGTAAACCAACAGGTCGCGGATATATCCGTACAGGTCGGCCAGACCCCACAGGGATGGAATGGCAGTATTTTCAGTATGATCGAAAACCTGTCCAACTCCATCATGGTGCCGATTGCAGGCGTGATCCTGGCTATCGTGATGACCGTAGACCTGATCCAGATGATCGCAGACAAGAACAACCTGCATGATGTGGATACCTGGATGATTTTCAAGTGGGTGTTCAAATCAGCCGCCGCCATCCTCATTGTCACAAACACATGGAATATCGTGATGGGCGTCTTTGATATGGCGCAAAGCGTGGTGGCACAGGCGGCAGGGATCATCGGTTCGGATGCGTCCATTGACATTTCCTCAGTTATGACCGATTTGGAACCGAGGCTGATGGAAATGGATCTGGGGCCGCTGTTCGGGCTGTGGTTCCAATCCCTCTTTATCGGCATTACCATGTGGGCGCTGTATATCTGTATCTTTATCGTCATTTATGGCCGTATGATCGAGATTTACCTTGTGACTTCGGTGGCTCCCGTTCCAATGGCTGCCATGATGGGCAAGGAATGGGGCGGTATGGGACAGAACTACCTCCGCTCCCTGCTGGCGCTGGGCTTTCAGGCGTTTCTCATCATCGTCTGCGTGGCAATTTATGCTGTGCTGGTGCAGAACATCGCTTTGGAAGATGACATCATCATGGCGATCTGGAGCTGCGTGGGCTACACCGTACTGCTGTGCTTTACGCTGTTCAAAACCGGCAGTCTCGCAAAATCAGTCTTTCAGGCGCATTAAAACGGAAGGAGGTTTCCACATTGGCTTATGTACCCGTACCCAAAGATTTAACCAAAGTCAAAACCAAGGTCATGTTCAATTTGACCCGAAGGCAGCTGGTCTGCTTTACCGCCGGGGCGCTTGTAGGCGTACCGCTGTTCTTTTTGCTCCGTGAGCCTGCGGGAAACAGCATGGCCGCCATGTGTATGATGCTGGTCATGATGCCCTTCTTCCTGCTGGCAATGTATGAAAAGCATGGACAGGGCCTGGAAAAGATCGTCGGCAACATCCTAAAAGTGGCTGTGATCCGTCCCAAGCAGCGTCCCTACCAGACCAATAACTTTTATGCCGTATTAAAGCGGCAGGAAATGCTCGATAAGGAGGTGTATGACATTGTTCACCGCAATGAAAAGCTGGTTGCGCCGTCTGCTGGGAAAACCGGAAAAAAAGACCGTGCAGCTGGTAAAGACAAAGAAAAAGCTGTCCCGCGCCGATAAGAAGCAGATCGAAGCGGCCATTGCCCGCGCCAACCGCACGGACAAAAAAGGAAAATCGGCACAGGACAGTATCCCCTATGAACGGATGTGGCCGGACGGGATCTGCCGCGTATCGGACAGCCACTACACAAAGACCATTCAGTTTCAGGACATCAACTATCAGCTCTCCCAAAATGAAGATAAGACCGCGATCTTTGAGGGCTGGTGTGATTTCCTCAATTATTTCGACAGCTCGATTCACTTCCAGCTGTCTTTTTTGAACCTTGCGGCATCGGAGGAGACCTTTGCCAACTCCATTTCCATCCCTCCCCAGGGGGATGCCTTTGACAGTATCCGTGAGGAATACACCACGATGCTGCAAAATCAGCTGGCCAGAGGGAACAACGGTCTCATCAAGACCAAATACCTGACCTTTGGTATCGACGCTGACAGCATCAAAGCCGCCAAGCCCCGTCTGGAGCGTATTGAGACTGATATACTCAATAACTTCAAGCGTCTTGGCGTAGCCGCCAGAACACTGGACGGTAAGGAAAGGCTTTCCCAGCTTCATGCGGTATTCCACATGGATGAACAGCTCCCGTTTCAGTTTGAATGGGACTGGCTGGCTCCTTCCGGCCTATCTACCAAGGACTTCATCGCACCAAGCTCCTTTGAGTTCCGCACCGGTAAGCAGTTCCGTATGGGCAAGAAATACGGGGCTGTTTCTTTTTTGCAGATCCTTGCACCGGAGCTGAATGACCGTCTGCTGGCTGATTTTCTGGATATGGAAAGCTCGCTCATTGTGAGTATGCACATTCAGTCGGTGGATCAGGTGAAAGCCATTAAGACGGTAAAGCGCAAGATTACCGACCTGGACCGCAGTAAGATCGAGGAACAGAAAAAAGCAGTCCGCGCCGGATACGACATGGACATCATTCCCTCTGACCTTGCCACCTACGGCAGTGAAGCGAAAAAGCTGTTGCAGGATTTGCAGAGCCGAAACGAGAGAATGTTCCTGGTCTCCTTTTTGGTGCTGAACACAGCGGACAATCCCCGTCAGCTTGGCAACAACATCTTTCAAGCAGGCTCTATTGCCCAGAAGTATAACTGCCAGCTGACCAGACTGGACTTCCAGCAGGAAGAAGGGCTGATGAGCTGTCTGCCTCTGGGACTCAATCAGATTGAGATCCAGCGAGGGCTGACCACCAGTTCTACGGCTATCTTTGTACCGTTCACCACACAGGAACTGTTTCAGAACGGCAAAGAAGCCCTGTACTACGGCATCAATGCTCTGTCCAACAACCTCATCATGGTGGACCGAAAGCTGCTGAAAAACCCCAACGGCCTGATACTTGGGACACCTGGAAGTGGCAAGTCCTTTAGCGCAAAACGAGAAATTGCCAACTGCTTTTTGCTTACCAATGATGATGTCATCATCTGTGACCCGGAGGCAGAGTACGCACCTTTGGTGGAACGCCTGCATGGACAGGTTATCAAGATTTCGCCCACCAGCAGCAATTACATCAATCCGATGGATCTGAACCTGGACTACTCGGATGATGAAAGCCCGCTGTCCCTCAAGTCCGACTTTATCCTCAGCTTGTGTGAGCTGATCGTGGGCGGTAAGGACGGATTGCAGCCGGTGCAGAAAACCATCATCGACCGTTGTGTGCGTCTGGTCTATCAGACCTATCTCAATGACCCGCGCCCGGAGAATATGCCCATACTGGAGGACCTATATAACCTGCTCCGTTCACAGGAGGAAAAGGAAGCCCAGTATATCGCCACGGCCCTTGAAATCTATGTAACCGGCTCCCTCAATGTGCTCAACCACCAGAGCAATGTGGACATCAATAACCGCATTGTCTGCTATGACATCAAGGAGCTGGGCAAGCAGCTCAAGAAAATCGGTATGCTGGTGGTCCAGGATCAGGTGTGGAACCGCGTTACCATCAACCGTGCCGCTCACAAGTCCACCCGCTACTACATCGACGAGATGCACCTGCTTTTGAAGGAGGAGCAAACCGCTGCCTATACGGTGGAAATCTGGAAGCGATTCAGAAAATGGGGCGGCATCCCCACCGGTATCACGCAGAATGTCAAAGACCTGCTTTCCAGTCGTGAGGTAGAGAACATCTTTGAAAACTCGGACTTCGTATATATGCTCAACCAGGCAGGCGATGACCGTCAGATTCTCGCCAAGCAGTTGGGCATTTCCACGCACCAGCTTAGCTATGTGACCCACTCCGGTGAGGGCGAGGGCCTGCTGTTCTATGGCTCCACCATCCTGCCCTTCGTTGACCATTTCCCGAAGAATACTGAGCTTTACCGCATTATGACCACCAAACCCCAGGAACTGAAAAAGGAGGATGAATAACTATGAAACAGAATATTTGCGAACTTGATACCATGATTTTTTTCCGCGAGGCATTGGAGGCTCACGAATTCATGTTGCTTCCGGTAATGGCCTCCGCTGTTGTTGAGTGTCGTACCGCTGACAAAGAACTCAAAACCTTGAATGAGGATGGCGAAATTGGTCTTGCCCGTCTTTTTTCGATTTGGGCAAATATGATGTGTGCCCCTGGTGCAGCAACCATTGTAGGGTGCAGACCTATCACAATGCTCTCTGGGATTCTGGCGCAAGTCCATGCGTATCTCACCGTGCATCCGCTATATGATCCGGAAGGTTTGGCCCTCTATGTGGAGCTGCACCACATGATGGATGCTATCCTAATGGGTGATTGGTTTGAATAAAGAGCCGCGCCTGCGCTTTACCGATGAGGAACGGTCTGACCCAGTGCTGGAAAAGCCGATCCGCAAGGCGGAGAAAGCTGCGGCCAGAGCAGATAAGGCGCAGGAGAATATCCCGAAGAAAAAGGTCCGGCAGATGGTCATTGACCCGGATACCGGAAAAAAGACCTCGAAGTTGACCTTCGAGGACAAGAAAAAACCACCCTCCAAACTTTCTCAAGGGGTTAAAGAAGCTCCCGTCCATCTGGTCGCGGGCAAGCTCCATAAAGAGATCCGTGAAAATGAGCAGGACAATGTGGGCGTGGAAAGCGCCCACAAGTCCGAGGAGGCGGTGGAGACCGGCGCTTATCTGGTGCGGGAGGGCTATCGCAGTCACAAGCTGAAGCCGTACCGCAAAGCAGCCCAGGCCGAGCAGAAGCTGGAGAAGGCCAATGTGAATGCCCTGTATCAGAAGTCCCTACGGGAAAATCCTCAATTTACCAGCAACCCTCTCTCCCGCTGGCAGCAAAAACAGAGTATCAAAAAGCAGTATGCTGCCGCCAAGCGTACCGGTCAGACTGCCGGGAATACCGCCCAGGCTGCGTCCAAAACCGGAAAAGCCGCAAGGACGGTAAAAGAAAAGGCACATCAGGCAGGGGCATTCGTCATGCGCCACAAGAAGGGCTTCCTGATTGCAGGGGTTTTGTTCCTCATCGCCTGTATGCTGATGAATACCATGTCCTCCTGCTCTATGATGGCACAGAGTATTGGTTCTGTAATTTCCGGCACCACCTATCCATCGGATGACCCGGAAATGCTGGCGGTGGAGGCAGATTATGCAGCCAGAGAAGCCCAGTTGCAGGAGAAAATCGACAACATCGAAAGCAGCCACTCAGGATATGACGAGTATCGGTATAACCTGGATATGATTGGTCATGACCCCCATGAGCTTGCGGCGTTTCTCTCTGCTGTCTTGCAGGGCTATACACGCCACAGCGCACAGGCAGAGCTGGATCGTGTGTTTGATGCACAGTATCAGCTTACGCTGAGAGAAGAAATTCAGATTCGCACTTACACTGACGAAGATGGGGATGAGCATGAATATGAATATCGTATTCTCCATGTAACTTTAACAAGCCGTTCCATTGCCTCTCTTGCGCCAGAACTACTGACTCCGGAGCAGATGGAGATGTACCAGGTCTACCGACAGACTATGGGCAATAAGCCGCTGTTGTTTGGTGGCGGTTCTCCCGATACAGGTGTTTCTGAAGATTTGACTGGTGTTGAATTTATCAACGGTACCCGCCCCGGCAATCCGCAGCTGGTGGAACTGGCGAAAAGTCAGGTGGGCAATGTGGGAGGACAACCTTATTGGAGCTGGTACGGCTTCAACTCCCGCGTGGAATGGTGTGCCTGCTTTGTATCATGGTGCTATGGTCAATCCGGTCGAACGGAACCACGCTTTGCTGGTTGCCAGTCTCAGGGTGTTCCGTGGTTCCAGTCTCATGGACAGTGGGGCGCACGAGGATATGAAAACATCGCCCCCGGTGATGCCATTTTCTTCGATTGGGATCTGGATGGTTCCGCAGACCATGTGGGAATTGTTGTCGGCACCGATGGCAGCCGTGTTTATACCGTGGAGGGAAATTCCGGCGATGCCTGCAAGATCAAAAGTTATGACCTGAATTATCAGAGTATCAAGGGCTACGGCCTGATGAACTGGTAACAGAGATTTTTTAGAAGGAGTGATAGACGATGGCAAAGAACAAAATTGAACGCATTGACCAGGAGATTACAAAGGTCCGCGAGAAGATCGCAGAGTATCAGGAAAAGCTCAAGGCGCTGGAGGCACAGAAAACCGAGGCTGAAAATCTGGAGATCGTCCAGATGGTGCGCGCACTGCGTATGACCCCGGCTCAGCTGAGCGCCATGCTGTCCGGAGGCACAGTTCCCGGCAGTTTGGCTGATGACAACAACGAACAGGAGGAAAACAGCTATGAGGAATAAAGGATTGCTCCGAACACTTTCTGCCCTTTGCCTGACGCTGGTTCTGGCATCGGGCTTTACTATTCCCGCTTTTGCCCAGGGCGCAGCGCCGCCCCCGGCAGAGGATACCACCAATGACAGTAATGTGGTGGTGGAAGAACCCGAAAAAGCGCCTCCGCTGACCCCGGATGGTAACGCCGCTCTGGTGGATGATTTTGGTGGCAACAAGCAGCTCATTACCGTTACCACCAAGGCAGGCAACTATTTTTATATCCTGATCGACAGGGCCAATGAGGATAAAAAGACTGCTGTTCACTTTCTGAACCAGGTGGATGAAGCGGACCTGATGGCGCTGATGGAAGATGGAAATGCCAAAGAGGAGCCGCCAGCTGTGTGCAGCTGCACGAAGAAATGTGAAGCAGGGGCAGTCAATACGGCCTGCCCGGTCTGTGTAACTGATAAGAGTAAATGTACGGGAAAAGCACCGGAACCTCCGGCAGAAACACCGGAGCCGGAAAAAGAAAAGCCTGCCGGACTGAACCCGGCTGCCCTGATCCTTCTGCTGGCTCTGCTGGGCGGCGGTGGCGTATTTGCCTACTTGAAGCTCGTTAAGAATAAGCCTAAGACCAAGGGCAATGACAGTCTGGACGATTATGATTATGGCGAGGAAGATTCCGAGGAATGGGAAACCGAGGATGAAGAAGTCCTTGATACTGATGTTGAAGATATTGAGGCTGACGAAACTGAGGAAACTGAAAAGTAACAATCATGTGCAGACAGAAGGACGGAAAAAGTTTCCGTCCTTCTTCTCTGTTTGATGTACTTCTACTACTCTCTCACCACTGGTATCAGAGTTAAAGAACTTCATTATAGATATATTTTGCCGTAAAACACCCCAATGATTTAATGAGAGGAGGAACCATCATGGCTCAGTATAAATTGGTAATTGCCGAAAAACCGTCGGTTGCCCAGAGTTTGGCTGCGGTGATCGGCGCAACTGCCCGTAAGGACGGGTATCTGGAGGGCAACGGCTGGCGTGTTAGTTGGTGCGTGGGCCATCTGGCCGGTCTTGCGGATGCAGACAGCTATGACCCCAAGTACGCCAAGTGGCGATATGATGACCTGCCTATCCTGCCGAAACATTGGCAGATGGTAGTGGGAAAGGATAAGAAAAAGCAGTTTGATATTCTCAAAAAGCTGATGAACGCCCCGGATGTGACGGAGGTGGTAAATGCCTGTGATGCCGGACGCGAGGGCGAGCTGATCTTCCGCAGCGTCTATGAGCTGGCAGGCTGCCAAAAGCCGATGAAAAGGCTCTGGATTTCTTCGATGGAGGACTCCGCCATAAGGGAGGGCTTTGCAAACCTGCGCCCCGGTGCGGACTATGACGGACTTCGGGATGCTGCCCTCTGCCGTGCCAAGGCCGACTGGCTGGTGGGGATCAATGCCACAAGGCTTTTTTCCGTGCTGTATCACCGCACACTCAACATCGGGCGTGTTATGTCCCCAACGCTGGCGCTCATTGTCCAGCGAGAAGCTGAGATCGACACCTTTAAGCCGGTTCCCTTTTATACCGTGGCGCTGGAGCTGCCCGATCTTACCGTATCCGGGGAGCGCATGGCGGATAAGGCTGCTGCCGAGCAGCTGAAAGAAGCCTGTCAGGGTGCAGCTGTCACGATCAAAAAGGCGGAGCGCAAGGAAAAGTCCGAAAAGCCGCCTGCCCTCTATGACCTGACTACTCTGCAAAGAGATGCCAACCGCCTGCTTGGATTTACAGCCCAGCAGACCCTGGACTATCTGCAAAGCCTGTATGAAAAGAAGCTCTGCACCTATCCCCGTACTGACAGCCGCTATCTGACCGGTGATATGGCAGACAGCCTGCCGGTGCTGGTCAATCTGGTTGCCAATGCTATGCCGTTTTGCAAAGGGATCGCCATTACCTGTGATCCGCAGACGGTCATCAACGATAAGAAAGTAACCGACCACCACGCAGTAATCCCTACCAGAAATCTCAAGGATGCAGACCTTTCTGCCCTTCCTGCGGGAGAAAAAGCGGTGCTGGAGCTGGTGGCCCTGCGTCTGCTGTGTGCCGTAGCCCAGCCCCATATCTATTCGGAAACCGTTGTGATTGCAGCGTGTGCCGGTGGGGAGTTTACTGCCAAAGGAAAAACGATGAAGCACCCCGGATGGAAAGCACTGGAGGACGCTTACCGTGCCAAAACGAAGGATGCAGAGCCGAAAAAAGAGGGCGCAGAGAAAGCCCTGCCGGAGCTGACCGAAGGACAGACCCTTTCGGTTGCTGTTGCAATCGTCAAAGAAGGCAAAAGCAGTCCGCCCCAGCACTTTACAGAGGACACCCTATTGTCCGCAATGGAGACTGCCGGAAAAGAGGATATGCCGGAGGATGCCGAACGAAAAGGTCTGGGGACACCGGCCACCCGTGCCGGTATTTTGGAAAAGCTGGTATCTGCCGGTTTTCTGGAACGAAAAAAGAGCAGGAAAACGGTGCAGCTTCTCCCTTCCCACGATGCAGTTTCCCTTATCACCGTTCTGCCGGAACAGCTGCAATCGCCGCTTTTGACTGCCGAGTGGGAGTACCGACTGGGAGAGATCGAGCGCGGGCAGCTTGCCCCGGAGGAGTTTTTGGACGGGATCAGCACCATGCTGGGAGACCTGGTGGGAACTTATCAGGTCATCAAGGGAACCGAGTACCTGTTCACTCCGCCCCGTGAGGTGGTAGGCAAATGCCCTCGCTGCGGCGGTGAAGTTGCAGAACTGCAAAAAGGCTTCTTCTGTCAGAATGATTCTTGCAAATTTGCAATCTGGAAAAACAACAAATGGTGGGCTGCCAAGAAAAAACAGCCGACCAAGGCTGTGGTGTCTGCGCTGCTGAAAGATGGCCGTGTCCGTGTGGCGGGCCTATATTCGGAGAAAACCGGCAAGACCTACGATGCCACTGTGGTTTTGGAGGACGATGGACAGTACGCCAACTTCAAGCTGGAATTTGACCAGCGGAAAGGAGGCAGCCGATGAAGCTCTCTTTAGTGGAACGGGAAACCATTCTCCTCTATAACCAGGCGGAGCCAATGGCCGAGGTATATACCCACGATCCCCGTCTGATGGAGAAGCTGGAACTGCTGGCAAAAAAGCACCCCGACCAGATCACCCGAAAGGACGCCCATAACTTTATCGTTCCCAAGCGGTGTGTATCCGTCCGGGAGCCATACAGCGCCGAGCGCCGCAAAGCTGCCAGTGAACGGGCCAAAGCTGCCGGATACCAGCCCCCTGTGAGAAAGTCCGGCAGTTAAAGGCACATGGCAGAGAATGTATTTGAAGCGGTCAAGCAGTCGGTCAGCACCAGAGAAGCGGCAGAGTTTTACGGGATAAAAGTCAGTCGAACTGGCATGGCCTGCTGTCCCTTTCATGATGATAAGAACCCCAGCATGAAGGTAGACCAGCGGTTCCACTGCTTTGGCTGCGGTGCAGATGGGGATGTGATCGACTTTACTGCAAAGCTCTTTGACCTCTCTCCAAAAGAAGCGGCGGAGAAACTGGCACAGGACTTTGGCCTGATCTATGACAGTCAGGCCCTTCCCCGCAGGAGGTATGTCCGGCAGAAAACCGAGGCACAAAAGTTTCGGGAGGACCGGCAGCGGTGTTATCGCGTACTGTCCGATTACTACTATCTGCTGAAAAAATGGGAGTCCGACAATTCTCCCCGGACACCGGAGGAAGAACCGCACCCCCGTTTTGTGGAAGCAATCCAGAAGAAAACCTATGTAGAGTACCTGCTGGACCTTTTTCTTTATGAAAGCGAAGAAGAACAAAAGGCATGGATTGCAGACCACACAGCAGAAATCACACACTTGGAAAGGAGATTGAAAATCATGGCTGAGAACAAACCCACCAACCGAGAGCGGCTAAGGGAAATCACAGATGGCATCGAGCAGGGCATCAAAGAACTGTTTGAGAGTGAAAAGTATATGCGTTATCTGTCCGTTATGTCCCGCTTCCACCGCTATTCGGTAAACAACACCATGCTCATCTATATGCAGAAGCCGGACGCCACTTTGGTAGCCGGATACAATAAGTGGAAAGACCAGTTTGAGCGTCATGTAAAAAAGGGCGAGCATGGTATTACCATCATCGCCCCTACACCGTATAAGAAGAAAATCGAGGAGCAGAAACTGGACCCGGATACCAAGGCTCCGATTCTGGATAAAGACGGAAAGATCGTTACAGAGGAAAAAGAAATCGAGATCCCCTTGTTTCGTCCGGTCAAGGTATTTGATGTGAGCCAGACCGATGGGAAACCTTTGCCGGAGCTTGCTTCCTCTCTTTCCGGAAATGTGCCCAATTATGAGGCATTCATGGAGGCCCTGCGCCGCAGTGCGCCGGTGCCGATCACTTTTGAAGCAATGGCCGCCGATACGGACGGCTATTTTTCTGCCGATCATCAGAAAATCGCCATTCGTCAGGGCATGAGCGAGGTGCAGACGGTTTCGGCCACGGTCCACGAGATTGCCCACAGCAAGCTCCACAATCAGAAAAAGATTCAGATTGCCAATGACGAGCAATATCAGGAGATCGAGATGTTTGATAAACCCGGTCTGTTCTCCAACGGGCGGATTGCCCGTGATGATTTGCCGGAGGGCGTTTATTGCTATGACCTGCGCGGTTCTGACTACGACCCCGGAGAGCCGGTCTGTGTAGAAGAACGAGTGGTTGTAAACCATGCAGGTTCCGTTCTGCTGACAGAGCCGCTGGAGCTGGCGGAAGATGGACGCCTGATGCTGACCGAGGAAGAAGGGCTGAATTTTGTTGGCGGCTTTTCTACCCTCGCCCAGTTTTTGCAAGAACAGAGGAAAGACCGCCACACGGAGGAAGTGGAGGCTGAAAGCATCTCCTATGCGGTCTGCAAGTATTTTGGCATTGAGACCGGGGAAAACAGCTTCGGCTATATTGCAAGCTGGAGTCAGGGCAAGGAACTGAAAGAGCTGAGAGCCAGTTTGGAGACCATCAATAAGACCTCCGGCACTTTGATCTCTGACATTGAGCGCCACTATAAGGAAATCTGCAAAGAGCGTGGGATCGATCCCCATGCAAAGGCAGAGCCGGAAACCGCCCCGATAGAGCAGCCGACTGGCAATCTAACCTACTATGTAGCAGAGTGCATGGAGTTTCCAAACCTCGGAGAATACCACGATAACCTGTCTTTGGAGGAAGCTGTCCGCATTTATCAGGAGATTCCGGCAGAGCGAATGAACGGGATCAAAGGAATTGGTTTTGAGCTGAAAGACGGAAGCGACTATGAAGGACCTTTTCCGATTTTGACCGGGCAGATCATTGACCTGGACACTATTCAGGCAATCGACTATTACCGTGACAATCCGCTGGTACAGAAAGCAGTAAAGGAACTGGCTGCGGCCATGCCGGAAATGGAGGCGCTGGGGGCAGACGCCAACCAGCAGGAGGCTTTGTTTCTGATCGACGATGCCACCTATCTTCATATCCAGCCCTGTGACAGCGGATGGGACTATACCCTTTACGATGTTGCGTCCATGAAAGAGCTGGATGGCGGTCAGCTGGATATGCCGGAGCTTTCCCGCATGAAGGCAGTTCTCCAGATTTGTGATGACAACGATTTGGGCAAAGACTCGGTAAAATACGCACCGTTGTCCATGATCGAGACCTTGCAGGAAGCTGCCTATCAGCAGATGCAGGCAGAGGCCAGTCAGATGACTGCTTCTTCCCAGATGCCGGAAGCACAGGAGCAGGCACTGGATGAATACCCCATACCCGATGAGCAGGTCTCCACACCGGATATGCAGGAATACGGATACTCCTATGATGGGATGCTCCCTGTTACCAGAGAACGGGCGCTGGAACTGGATGCCGCCGGTTTGACTGTCTATGTGCTGCATGAGGACAATACGGAGAGCATGGTGTTTGACCCACAGGAGATCGTGGATCATGGCGGTCTTTTCGGTGTGGATCGTGAGGAATGGGAGAAAAGCCCTCAGTTCCACGAAAAGGTCATGGAGCGTCAGGAACATCAGCAGGAACGCGAACAGGCATTTCTCTCCCAGAACAGAGATTGCTTTGCCATCTATCAGGTAAGCCGTGACGATCCGCAGAATGTGCGCTTTATGAATCTGGACTGGTTAAAGTCCCATGGCATTTCCATAGACCGCAGCAATTATGACCTAATCTACACCGCTCCGCTGAGTGAGTCTGGCACTGTACCGGAGCAGCTGGAAAAACTCTATCAGCAATTCAATCTGGAAAAACCCGTGGACTTTCACAGTCCCTCCATGAGCGTCAGCGACATCGTTGCGATCAAGCAGGAGGGTAAGGTATCCTGTCATTACTGTGACAGCGTTGGTTTTACCCAGATCCCTGGATTCTTGCCGCAAAATCCGCTGAAAAATGCGGAGATGGCCGCGGAGGACGATTACAGCATGATCGACGGCATCATCAACAATGGCACAAAAGAGCCTACGGTAGCAGAGCTGGAACAGCAGGCCCGAAGCGGTCAGCCCATTTTCCTGATGGATCTGGCAGTCGCCGTTCATCGGGAGGAACGGGAAAAGAAGAAATCCGTTGTGGATCAGCTGAAAAGCCAGCCCAAAGCAGAACACAAAAAGACAGCGCAAAAAAAGAGCGCAGAAAGGGAGATTTGATTATGGGAAACTTTACTTTTGAGGAAATGAACCTGATGTGCATTTACAATACCGGCAGCCGCACCGGATTGATTGACAGCCTGCGTGAGATGCGCGGCGAGCTTTCGCCGGAGGAAACGGAACTGAGGGAGCTGACCGACAGCGCCCTTACGAAGCTCTGTGCGATGACCGATGAGGACTTTGCCCAGCTGGAGCTGTACCCGGATTTTGACCAGTAAACACCATAACCGCAGGGATGGGGTGGCAATTTGCCACCCCACCTCTTTACCCCAAAACCGAAAGGAGGACAGAACACCATGCCAACCAAAGCTGAACTATATGCACAGATGGCGGACAAGGTGGCAACACAGCTCACGGGGAGCTGGCAGGAATGGGCGGGGTTTCTCACCACTGCTTCCCGCCTTTACAAGTACCCGTTCCATGAACAGCTGATGATCTACGCCCAGCGACCGGACGCCACCGCCTGTGCAGAGTACGATTTGTGGAATGAAAAGATGGGCCGATATGTAAGGCGCGGTTCCAAGGGAATCGCTCTGGTGGACGATTCCGGGGACAGGCCCCGCCTGCGCTATGTCTTTGATATTTCCGACACCGGAACCCGTGAACATTCCCGCACACCCTGGCTGTGGCAGCTGGAGGAGCGCCATCTGGATTCCGTGCAGGCCATGCTGGAGCGCACCTACGATGTTTCCGGTGATGACCTTGCCGGACAGCTCACTGAGGTAGCCGGAAAACTGGCTGAGGAATACTGGACGGAGCATCAGCAGGACTTCTTCTATATCGTTGACGGTTCCTTTTTGGAGGAATATGATGAGTATAACATCGGAGTGCAGTTTAAGGCAGCCGCCACCGTCAGCATCACTTACGCATTGATGTCCCGCTGCGGACTGGAGCCGGAACGCTACTTTGACCACGAAGATTTCATGGCGATCTTTGATTTCAACACCCCGTCCACCATCGGGGCGCTGGGAACAGCGGTCAGCCAGATCAACCAGCAGGTGCTGCGGCAGATCGGCGTCACCGTCCGAAATGCAGAGCGCGAAGCCACCCAAGAAGAAAGGAGCAAGCAAGATGAACAATCCCATGACCTACATCCAGAACGGAGACTATCTGATTCCCGACCTGAAGCTGAGCCAGCAGCCGGAGAAACCCCTGGGCAAGTACGGAAGGATGAGGAAAACCTACCTGAAGGAACACCGTCCCATCCTCTACAACCAGATGTTGCTGAGCGAGAAGCTGTACCCGCACCTTCTGGAGATCGACGAGACCGCCCAGAACAGACTGGAGCAGATGATGCCCCATCTGGCGAAGGAAGCGGGAGCCACCGAGGAACTGAAAGCCAGCGATCCCATGAAGTGGGTGGGGCTGATGAACACCTGCAAAGCACAGGCAGAGGAGATCCTGATGGCGGAGCTTATCAACAGCTGACCCTAAACCTGTTCCTCTCCGAAGCGGAACAGATCCAATCCATAGATGAAGCAGAGAATGTAGCGCATACATCCTCTGCTTTTTCTTTTGCCCAAAATGATATTGACCATGTGCTGCGTTTGGGCGGCAATACAGACCGCCAGAGGGAGCGTGTGGTTGCAGCCTTTGAAAAGCAGAAAACCACCGCTGAGATTGCCGAGATACTGAAAACGCTGTACCACGGCGGCAACGGCCTTGGCAGCGTGAGCGCATGGTATGCCGAGGATGGTATCCATCTTTCCCACGGGAAGTCTGTCCGTTATGACAGGTCTGCCCAGGTCATTTCCTGGGAGAGCGCCGCAGAGCGTATCGGGGAGCTTTTGGAGAGCGGCCAGTTTGCCTCCAATGTGGAGCTTGCAGAAGCGGCAGGCTATGAACGCTCCCTCCTTGCCACAAAGTTCTGGAACCTATATCACGATCTCAGTGAGGACGCCAGAGAAGCCGGATATTTGTCCTGCCTGTCAGAGATCAAAGGCAATGGGTTCCCGGAGGAGACCCACCGCCTGACGGAGCAGCTGAGTGACCCGGCTTTCCGCCAGACTCTCAAGGAAGAATACGCTGCTTTCTGGACCGCCTATCAGCAGGACCGTGACCTGTTGCGTTTTCACTATCATAGGCCAAGGGAGATCTGGGAGAACCTGAAAGACCTTGACCTGCCACGCAGGACTTTTACTTCTGACCTTTCCCAAGTGCCAACTGTCCAGCACTTCATTACCGAGGATGAGATCGACGCCGCCATGACCGGCGGCAGTAGTTTTGCCGGAGGAAAAGGCCGTATCTATGCGTTCTTCATGGAAAACCATACGGATAAGGAAAAAGTGAGATTCCTCAAAGACGAGTATGGCATTGGCGGACGCTCTCATGCCCTGCCTGGCGCAACACACAGCGGCGAAGATCACGACGGAAAAGGACTGCACTATAAAAAGCAGGACTGCCCAGATGTTCACTTGAACTGGGAAAATGTTGCCAAGCGTATTACCTCTCTTGTTCAGAAAGGCCGCTATCTTACCGAACAGGAACAGGCGCAGTATGACAAAATCCAGGCTGAAAAGGAACTGGCAGAAGAAGATGCTATCCAAGCCCAGCAGCCGGATTCTGCCGTGTGGGAATATAACGGTGTCAAGGAGCGCCACCCGGATGATATGGTTCTGTATCAGATGGGCGATTTCTTTGAGCTGTACGGTGAGGATGCCAAAGAAGCTGCTGCGGAACTGAACATAAATCTCACTACCCGTGCAATTCCGAGCGGTGGCCGTGTGGAAATGTGTGGATTTCCGGCAAATCAGTTGGAGCAGATAGTGGAACAGCTGCGTGATAAACATGATGTGACCATTTCTGCTGTACCGGAGGGCAGCAAGGAGCGTCAGGAATATTCCATGCCCTCTATCAACCATGAAGCGGAACAGCACATCAATGCTCAGGAAGCGGAGTTTGGTGCAGACGGGAACAGAGTATTCCGGGATACAGAAGCAACCGCAGCCCCTACGATTCGGGAACTGTACGAGCAATATAAGCCTGTGGTATCTGCCGCCATTTCCGAGGATGCCGCATACCGTAATGCCTGCGGTCATTCTGACCGTGAAAATGCTGTCATCGAGGGCAATGCCGCTGTGCGCCGTGCGATCCTTGGTTCTAAGGATATGGAGCTGATCCGCCTTTATTCTGATATACCGGAGTTCCGCCAGCGTCTGCACCGGGAAGTGATCGACGAAACCTATCCAAAGCTCCATGAACTTCTGCGCCCTCTTTCTCAGGAAGATATTGATACTGCCCTTTGTGCATGGAACGGCAATATTGAGAGTAAACACGCTGTTGTCCGCTATATGAAAGACCATGCAAGAGAGAAAGATACCGCTGCATGGCTGGCTCAGGAATACGGCGGCAGTAACAGCAACAGCCTGTTCATTACTCGTGCCGGCAGCCCGGAAGAAACGCAGCTGCCCTGGCCGAAGGTACAGCGCCGGATTGCCCAGCTCATTCAGGAGGACCGATTCTATACCGAAGAAGAACAGGACCGTTTTGACAACATCGACCCCATCGCCATTCGGGAAGCCCTGGAGGAAAGAGGAATCGTCAACGGACAGGTGGCAGACCCGGAAAAACTGGACAATGACCCGTTTATCCAGCGGGTGATGTCGGATGTAGAGCAAATTCCGGCTGGGAGAGCGGAACAGTCTAGTATAGACAAAGAAGAACCCCGCTTCTATGTTGCCATGACCAGCGATGCGTTTCCCGATTCCCAAGATGCGTATGCGATTTGGGATAAGACCAAGGACAACTATTACGCCGATGAAAATGGAACTGTACGAACATTCCCCGATGAAGCCGCTGCGGAAGAATTTCTCTATGGATTGTTGATTGAACATGGCATTATGGAGCAGAAAAGGATGGGAGAATCCCACCAACCGATCACAGAAGAAACTGTCGTCTATAACCCATCTGAGCCTACCTATCATGTAGGCGATACGGTCTATTTGGATGATACGGCGTTTCACATTACTGGAATATCAGATCGGCAGGTACAACTTCTTGATCCTGCGCTAAGCTATCCCATTTATCGTGTTGAGAGCCGAGAGTATTTCGAGCGGTTTCTGAATCGAGATTCCCGTAATCGCGCATTCACTGATTTTTTGTCTGCTGATTTGGAAAAAGCAGATGCTGACCTGAAAGAAGTGCTGATTGCAGAGGGTGGTCTGCTTTCACAGGAGGACAAACAGATCCTTGTTTCACGGTTTAACGCTGGTGAGAGCAATACCCAAATTGCCGAGCTGTTATCAGAAATAGCGTCTGACCGTGCAGAGACAATGGAGCTTGAGACAGGTGAAATGACAGATTACTACTCGTCAGATTATGGACTGGAGATCAATGTTCTTGATGATAATATGAACGGAAAGGCCGCCATATATTTCGTATGGGAAGAAGTTGCCTCCGTTCTTCGAGCTATGTTCCAACAGGAACTTTTGGGTACAGTTCAAGAGATAGAGGAGCCGGAGCCACCAGCCCCTGTGACAGAGCCGGAGAAAACCTTTGAGGAAGTGCTGGACGAACACCCGGTTTCCATTCAGGTCAACGGCCAGTGGCAGACCTTCCCCAATGCCAAAGCTGCCGAAGAAGCCTCCTATGAGGAATACAAGGCTAACCTGCGTCGTAATGCACAGAACTTCCGTATTACCGATGAGCATTTGGGTGAAGGCGGTCCGAAAGCCAAGTTCCAGGCAAATATCAATGCCATTCGTTTGCTGAAAGAGCTGGAAGCTACCGGACAGCAGGCAACGCCGGAACAGCAGGAAGTCCTATCCCGCTATGTGGGCTGGGGCGGTCTTGCCGACGCCTTTGACCCGGAAAAACCGGCATGGGCTTCCGAGTATGCCCAGCTGAAAGAGCTGCTGACTCCGGAGGAATATGCCGCCGCCAGAAGCTCCACCCTCAACGCCCACTACACCAGCCCTACGGTCATTCAGGCCATCTATGAAGCGGTGGGCCGTATGGGGTTTGAGACCGGAAATATTCTGGAGCCGTCTATGGGTGTGGGCAATTTCTTCGGTATGCTGCCGGAGGAAATGCGAAACAGCCGTCTGTACGGCGTGGAGCTGGACCCTGTTTCCGGGCGCATCGCAAAGCAGCTCTATCCCAAGGCGGACATCACAGTAGGCGGCTTTGAGACCACCGACAGGCGTGACTTCTTTGACCTTGCCATCGGCAATGTACCTTTCGGTCAGTATCAGGTCAATGACAAAGCCTACAACAAGCTGAATTTCAGTATTCATAACTACTTTTTCGCCAAAGCACTCGACCAGGTGCGTCCCGGCGGCGTGGTAGCTTTTGTAACCTCCCGCTATACCATGGACGCCAAGGATTCCACCGTGCGCCGCTATCTTGCCCAGCGTGCCGAGCTGCTGGGAGCTATCCGTCTGCCTAATGACGCGTTCAAAAAGAATGCCGGTGCCGAGGTGGTATCGGACATCATCTTCCTCCAAAAGCGGGACCGCCCGCTGGACATCGTGCCGGAATGGACTCAGACCGGACAGATGGAGGACGGGTTTGCCATCAACCGGTATTTTATCGACCACCCGGAAATGGTACTGGGCAGACAGGAACCAGTAAGCACCGCTCATGGTATGGACTACACCGTGAACCCTATCGAGGGACTGGAGCTTTCCGACCAGCTGCATGATGCGGTGAAGTATATTCATGGCACTTATCAGGAGGCAGAGCTGCCAGAGCTGGGCGAAGGCGAAGCCATTGACACCTCCATTCCTGCTGACCCCAATGTGAAGAACTATTCCTATGCCATTGTAGACGGGCAGGTGTACTACCGGGAAAACAGCCGTATGGTGCGCCCTGACCTCAACGCCACCGCAGAAGCCCGCGTGAAAGGTCTTGTGGGACTGCGTGATTGTGTGCAGGAACTGATCGACCTTCAGATGGATGCAGCGGTTCCGGACAGCACCATTCGGGAGAAGCAGGCGGAACTGAACAGCCTCTATGACAGCTTTTCTGCCAAATACGGTCTCATCAATGACCGTGCAAACCGTCTGGCCTATGCAGATGATTCTTCCTATTACCTGCTATGTGCGCTGGAAGTCATCGACGAGGACGGAAAGCTGGAGCGCAAGGCGGATATGTTCACCAAACGGACCATCAAGCCCCATCAGGCGGTGGCTGTGGTGGATACGGCAAGTGAAGCACTGGCGGTGTCTATCTCGGAAAAAGCCTGCGTGGATATGAGCTATATGAGCCAGCTTACCGGAAAAACAAAAGAAGAACTGGCCGGAGAACTGCAAGGCGTGATCTTCCGTGTACCGGGACAGTTGGAGAAAGACGGCACACCCCATTATGTGACTGCTGATGAATACCTTTCCGGCAATGTACGCCGCAAACTGCGTCAGGCGCAACGGGCGGCACAGCAGGACCCGGTTTATGCAGTCAATGTGGAAGCTCTTACCGCCGCCCAGCCCAAAGACCTGGATGCGTCGGAGATCGAGGTGCGTCTGGGCGCTACCTGGATCGACAAAGAGTACATCCAGCAGTTTATGTACGAGACCTTCAACACCCCGTTTTATCTCCAGCGCAGTATCGAGGTCAACTATTCGTCCTTTACCGCTGAATGGCAGATCAAGGGGAAATCTTCCGTATCCTACAACGATGTGGCAGCCTACACCACCTACGGAACCAGCCGTGCCAATGCCTACAAGATTTTGGAGGACAGCCTGAACCTGCGAGATGTCCGTATCTATGACACCATAGAGGACGCAGACGGAAAAGAGCGCCGCGTGCTGAACGCCAAGGAGACCACCCTGGCTGCCCAAAAACAGCAGGCGATCCGGGAAGCCTTTAGGGACTGGATCTGGAGAGACCCGGAGCGCCGCCAGACTTTGGTGCGCCAGTACAACGAAGAAATGAACTCTACCCGTCCCCGTGAGTATGATGGCAGCCATATCACTTTTGGCGGCATGAACCCAGCCATTACCCTGCGGGAACACCAGAAAAGCGCCATTGCCCATGTGCTGTATGGCGGGAACACTCTGCTGGCACATGAAGTGGGTGCAGGCAAAACTTTTGAGATGGTGGCCGCTGCTATGGAAGCCAAACGCCTGGGCTTGTGCCAGAAATCTCTCTTTGTGGTTCCAAACCACCTGACCGAGCAGTGGGCGTCGGAGTTTCTGCGCCTCTATCCTTCCGCCAACATCTTAGTCACAACCAAAAAGGACTTTGAGACCCATAACCGAAAGAAGTTCTGCGCCCGTATTGCGACCGGTGACTACGACGCCATCATCATGGGACACAGCCAGTTTGAGCGTATCCCCATCAGCCGGGAGCGTCAGGAACGGCTTCTCTATGAACAGATCGACGAGATCACCGAGGGCATCGCAGAGGTGCAGGCCAGCGGCGGCGAGCGTTTTACCGTCAAGCAGCTGGAGCGTACCAGAAAGTCTCTGGAAGCCAGACTGGAAAAGCTGCAAGCTGAGGGGCGAAAAGACGATGTGGTAACCTTCGAGCAGCTGGGTGTGGACCGTTTGTTTGTGGACGAGGCCCACAACTATAAAAACCTGTTTCTATACACAAAAATGAGGAATGTGGCAGGGTTATCCACATCGGATGCGCAGAAATCTTCCGATATGTTTGCCAAGTGCCGCTATATGGATGAGATCACCGGAAACCGTGGCGTGATTTTTGCCACCGGCACCCCGGTTAGCAACTCCATGACTGAGCTTTACACCATGCAGCGTTACCTTCAGTATGAACGCCTGCAAGAGCTGAACATGACCCACTTCGACTGCTGGGCTTCCCGATTTGGGGAGACCGTCACAGCATTGGAGCTGGCACCGGAAGGCACTGGCTACCGGGCAAGAACGAGATTCAGCAAGTTCTTTAATCTGCCGGAGCTGATGAACCTGTTCAAAGAAGTAGCCGACATTAAGACTGCCGACCAGCTGAATCTGCCTACCCCGGAAGTGGAATACCACAACATCGTGGCGCAGCCTACCGAACATCAGCAGGAAATGGTCAAGGCTCTTTCGGAGCGCGCATCGCTGGTACACAGCGGAACCGTTGACCCGTCTCAGGACAATATGCTCAAGATTACCTCGGATGGCCGCAAGCTGGGGCTGGACCAGAGGATCGTCAACCAGATGCTGCCGGACGAACCCGGAACAAAGGTCAATCAGTGCGTAGAGAACATCATGCAGATCTGGCGGGATGGCGAAGCTGACAAGCTGACCCAGCTGGTGTTCTGCGACATTTCTACACCGCAGGCAAAAGCTCCTGCAAGCAAGGCGGCGAAAACGCTGGATAATCCACTGCTTCACGCACTGGAAGGCGCTGTGCCTCTGCCGGAGCAGGAACCGGCCTTTACGGTATATGACGATATTCGTCAGAAACTCATTGCCCAGGGGATGCCTGCCGACCAGATCGCTTTTATCCATGAAGCTAACACCGAAGTGCGGAAAAAGGAGCTGTTCTCTAAAGTCCGTACCGGTCAGGTGCGTGTGCTTATGGGCAGCACCGCCAAGATGGGCGCAGGCACCAATGTGCAGGATCGTCTGGTGGCACTTCATGACCTGGACTGTCCGTGGAGACCGGGAGACCTTGCCCAGAGAAAGGGCCGTATCGAGCGACAGGGCAACCAGAATCCTCTTGTCCATGTGTACCGCTATGTTACCGAAGGAACCTTTGACGCATACCTCTGGCAGACGGTGGAGAATAAGCAGAAATTCATCAGCCAGATCATGACTTCTAAATCGCCGGTGCGCTCCTGCGATGATGTGGATGAAACAGCCCTCAGTTTTGCCGAGATCAAGGCTCTGTGTGCCGGAGACCCCCGTATCAAAGAGCGTATGGATTTGGATGTGGAGGTATCCCGCCTGAAGCTGATGAAAGCCGACCACCAGAGCAAACAATATCGTCTGGAGGACCAGCTGCTCAAATATTTCCCGGAGGAGATTGAAAAGCACAAGGGATTTATCAAGGGCTTTGAATCTGACCTGGAGGTTTTGGCAACTCACCCACACCCGGAGGACGGCTTTGCCGGTATGGAGATTCGTGGAGACCTGCTGACCGATAAGGAGAACGCCGGTGCTGCCCTTTTGGATGCCTGCAAGGAGGTCAAAACCTCCGATCCGGTGCAGATCGGCAACTACCGGGGCTATGCCATGTCCGTGGAATTTTCCGCTTGGAAACAGGAATATACGCTCCTGCTGAAAGGACAGATGACCCACAGGGCAACCCTTGGTACAGACCCTCGCGGAAATCTTACCCGTATCGACAATGCCCTCGCCCAGATGCCGCAGCGTCTGGAGGCGGCAAAGGCCCAGCTGGATAACCTCTATCAGCAGCAGGCTGCCGCAAAGGAGGAAGTTGGAAAGCCATTCCTTTATGAAGAAGAACTGAGAAGCAAAAACGCCCGTCTGGTGGAGCTGGATACCCTGCTCAACATAGACGGAAAGGGACAGGCACACGCTGAGGCTGTTGTTGCCAAAAGCGCACGGCCTTCGGTGCTGGATCATCTGAAACGCCCGGTGCCGCCCCGCAGTACCGACAAGAAACCAAAACAGCATGAGGAGGTGCGATAACATGAATACCAACGATCTGAATACAGCTCTTTATGAAAAGATGGCTGCTGAGCAGGATAAATACAGGGACTGGCTGAAAAGCCAGCCCCCGGAAGAAATCCTGCACCACACCTATGAGTACACCATCCGTGAGGACATCGTGATGGCGATGGAGGAACTGGAGCTGACCGACGCCCAGGCCAAGGCGCTTTTGGAATCTCCCTCGCCGCTGGCGGATGTGTACCGCTATTTTGAAAAGCTGGAGACCGGCTATATGGATGTGATCCGGGACAGCATTGAAAGCCGAGCCAATGAGGTATGCAGAGAACCAGAAGAACTTAATCCTATGGTAGTTTATCTTCATTCTGCTTCATACGCGACTAAGCATGGAGAAACAGACGCATATTGGCTGTCTGATCAGGCGAATTTTTCCTGTAAAGTTGCCATTGAGCAGGCGATCAGCGCCCACTACGGAGACAACCGACTGGATACCGCTTCTGCGGTGCAGGAGGTCATGGAGAAATTCGGACCGGAGCGAATGAACTTTATTCTCGCCAATACCATTCAGCATAAGGATGCAGATGGGCGGATCTCCCGTGACAACAAAGCATGGGCAAAGACCATTCCTATGCCGGAGGACAAAGAATCGTTTCGCCGCAATGCTTATCTGGTAGTGGACCAGGTCAATCCGGGACTTGTAGACCTGTTTGCAAGACAGGCTCGAAAGACCGTCCAGGAGAAAGAAAAAGGCTCTGTCCTGCAAAAGCTTAAGCAGGAACTGCCTGCCCATAAGCCTGCCGCCCCGAAGAAACAGGGACCGGAGAGATAACTATGGCAAAGCGTAAGAGGGATATGCAATTAAACTTTAGAGTTTCATCGGAGGAGCTTGCTGTGATTGAGCAAAAAATGTCTCAGCTTGGAACCTCAAACCGTGAAGCCTATCTAAGAAAAATGGCACTGGATGGGTATGTGGTCAAGCTGGAACTGCCGGAATTAAAAGAGCTGGTCTCTCTGATGCGCCGAAGCAGCAACAATTTGAATCAGCTGACCCGTAAAGTGCATGAGACAGGGCGGGTTTATGATGCTGACTTGGAGGATATATCCCAGCGGCAGGAACAACTGTGGGAGGGTGTGAAGGAAATCCTTACCCAGCTTTCTAAACTTTCATAATAGGGATAGATACTCCATTTGCGGAGGGAGGAACGGCGTTTCTTCGCCGCACCTCCCTCCGCTTTTTCTTTTTGCCGGTATCCTTGTCTTTTGCCTGTCCGTACTGGATAATAAGAGTAGAATAGAAGTGTAGCAAAGGAGTGAAAACAGATGCTGACCTTTGAAAAAGTGCTGGAGATTTTTGCGGACTACCTAACCGCAGACGAGACCATCGAAGTTTATATCAGCCATCATGGATGTGTAAGGGTTGAATTTGACCAAGACTTTCACTATTGCACCGGCGAGGTGTGCCATACTCCCAAGGAGCTGTTCGACCTCTTAGCCGATGATTACCGGACTTATCTGGAGATTGAACTGACCAAAGGCAAACGGGAAGTGACGGAAGATGATGAGAGAGAAGCGGATGCCCTGTGCAAACGGCATCTGGAGGGTTGGAAGGAGGAACTGGAATGAAGATTTTGAAATGCCTGCTGATGATCGTAACTGCACCGGTCATTTTGGTGCTGACACTTTTTGTCTGGCTCTGCACGGGGCTGATCTACATATCCGGTCTGGTGCTTGGGTTGTTCAGCATGGTGATTGCTCTGCTTGGCGTGGCTGTGCTTATTACCTATTCCCCGCAGAATGGTGTAATTTTGCTGGTTATGGCATTTTTGATTAGCCCGATGGGGGTGCCGCTGGCTGCGATCTGGCTGCTGGGCAAGGTGCAGAGTTTGAAATTTGCCATTCAGGATTGGGTTTATGGATAAAAAATACGCAAAGCCACAAAATGCCAAACACCGTCTGTTAAATTTGGGAAGAGGAACTATATATCCACGACTTTACTTTTAAACTAATATCGCGTATAATATTAGTGCGAAAGGAAGTGATATGATGGGACAATTTGAACAGCTGGATCAGATGCTAACAGCACAAGAAGGAATGCTACGAACATCACAGGTCGTATCTTCTGGAATTTCAAAGCCGGTATTTTATGATTATGTGCGTTCACGAGATTTGGATAGAGTCGCACATGGGATTTATCTGTCCAAAGATTCCTGGGTGGATGCCATGTATCTGCTTCATTTGCGATTTGAACAAGCAGTATTTTCACATGAAACAGCTTTATTTTTTCACGATCTGACAGACCGTGAGCCAATAGAATATACAGTTACGGTCAAAACTGGATGCAATCCAAGCAAAATGAAAGCAGAAGGCATTCAAGTTTTTACGATTAAAGCAGACTTACATGATGTAGGACTTACAACAGCGAAAACTCCGTTCGGGCATACTGTGCCGGTTTATGATATGGAGCGAACGATCTGTGATTTGCTCAGAAGCCGCAGCAGAATTGAAATTCAGACCTTTCAGGGAGCGCTAAAATCTTATGCCCGTAGAAAAGATAAGAACCTGCGTGCTTTAATGCAATATGCTGGGATGTTCAAGGTGGAAAAAATTTTACGACAGTATTTGGAGGTACTTTTATGATAAAAACAGCAAGGCAGCTTAAAGATTTAATACGAAACCTTTCCAGAGAAAAATCCGCAGATGCTCAGATTTTAATGAGGAACTACATGATGGAGCGTTTTTTGGAGCGTATTTCTCTTTCTGAATATCGTGATAAGTTTATCTTGAAGGGTGGTATGTTGGTAGCAGCTATGGTTGGATTGGATGCTCGTTCTACGATGGATTTGGATGCAACCATAAAAGGAGCCAATGTCAATGTGGAGGATATTGAGAATCTAATTTCATCAATCGTAACTGTTCCGATTGATGATGGTGTTAAATTTCAGCTAAAAAGTATTTCGGAGATTATGGATGAAGCAGAGTATCCAGGTATTCGTGTCAGCATGAGTACAACATTCGATGGTGTAGTGACCCCTTTGAAAATTGATATTTCTACGGGAGATGCAATTACTCCAAGAGAGGTCCGGTATTCATTCAAACTTATGTTGGAAGATCGCTCCATTGATATTTGGGCTTATAATTTAGAAACTGTGCTGGCAGAAAAACTGGAAACCATTATTACCAGAGCCACAACCAATACCCGCATGAGAGATTTCTACGATATTTACATTTTAGAACAGCTGCATGGAACTACGCTGAACCCGAAAATTTTACATGATGCGCTTCTGGCAACTGCTCATAAACGGGGATCGGAGAAGTATCTTAACCAGGCTGAAGAAGTTTTTGACGAAGTGGAAAATGATTCAGTTATGCAAAAACTTTGGGAGGCATACCGCAAAAAGTTTTCTTATGCTTCTGATTTGGAATGGGATGTGATTATGAAAGCAATTCGCAGGTTATATGTTCTTTGCGAGAAGGGCATCAGCTTATGAAAAAGCATGGACACTATTGTAAAATTTGTGGCGAATACAAAGCCAACGAAAAATTTTCAGGCAAAGGTCATGCAGCCCACATTTGTAAATCCTGTGCTTCGCTACCATCAGAAAAGCAGGCTGAACTGATGACACTGAATCGTCTTTTGAATCTTCCATGGGGGCTATCGAAAGAGCAATTGTCCTGGCTGAAAAATCGACTAAAAGATAGGCGGCCTAATGTCCGTGCATTGGCGCAAGAGCAATATGAAATGAGATTTCCACCAAGGCACTTAGAAGATGATGAGTTCAATTTTTCGATGAAGAAAGTTTTATAGAATAGCGAAAGCGGTCTGCTACGGCAGGCCGCTTTCTTTTCGGAAAGGAGGTCTGACCTATGGCAACCACAAAAATCATGCCGCTTCATGTCGGCAAGGGCCGCACAGAAAGTCGGGCGATCAGTGACATCATCGACTATGTGGCCAATTCAAAGAAAACAGATAATGGCAGACTCATTACCGGCTATGCTTGTGATAGCAGGACTGCGGATGCAGTGTTTCTTCTGGCAAAGAGGCAGTATATTGCCGCTACCGGGCGAGTAGGAGGTGCGGATGATGTGATTGCCTATCATGCGTGCCAGTCTTTCCGCCCCGGCAAAATCACCCCGGAAGAAGCAAACAGGCTGGGCGTAGAATTTGCCAAGCGTTTTACCAAGGGAAATCATGCCTTTGTGGTCTGTACTCACATAGACAAGTCGCACATTCATTTTGCTGGTTATGGCATTTTTGATTAGCCCTATGGGATTGCCGCTGGCTGCAATCGGGCTGCTGGGCAAGGTGCAGAGTTTGAAATTTGCCATTCAGGATCGGGTGTATGGATAAAGAAACGGGATGTTTGACATCTTGTTTCTGTAAAATCGGAAGTGAAACTACAATATTTTCGGAAGTAAAACGAAAATAAAGTCGGAAGTAAAACTTTAATATTTTCGGAAGTCAAACGGCAATATTATCGGAAGTCAAAAAGGTTAAAAGAACGCGGTCTGCTACGGCAGGCCGTTTTCTTTTCGGAAAGGAGGTCTGACCTATGGCAACCACAAGAATCATGCCGCTTCATGTCGGCAAGGGCCGCACAGAAAGTCGGGCGATCAGTGACATCATCGACTATGTGGCCAACCCAAAGAAAACAGATAACGGCAGGCTCATTACCGGCTATGCGTGTGACAGTCGGACTGCGGATGCGGAGTTCCTTCTGGCAAAGCGGCAGTACATTGCCGCGACCGGACGAGTGCGAGGTGCGGATGATGTGATTGCCTATCATGTGCGCCAGTCGTTCCGCCCCGGTGAGATCACACCGGAGGAAGCCAATCGGCTGGGCGTAGAATTTGCCAAGCGTTTTACCAAAGGCAATCATGCCTTTGTGGTCTGCACTCACATAGACAAGTCGCACATTCATAATCACATTATCTGGTCATCGGTCAGCTTAGAATATGACCGGAAATTCCGAAACTTTTGGGGCAGCACCAAGGCAGTCCGACAGTTAAGTGACACCATCTGCGTTGAAAACGGACTGTCCATTGTGGAGAATCCGAACCCTCACGGAAAGAGCTATAACAAATGGCTGGGCGATCAGGCAAAGCCCTCTCACCGAGAGCTGCTTCGTGTGACGATTGACAACGCATTATCACAAAGTCCTACTGACTTTGAGGCGTTGCTGAAGCTGCTGCAAGAGTCCGGCTGTGAGGTATCAAAGCGCGGAAAATCGTATCGTCTGAAGCTCCCCGGTTGGGAAAAAGCCGCCCGTATGGACAGCCTGGGCGAAGGATATGGATTAGATGATTTGCAGGCGGTTCTCTCCGGGAAGAAAGCACATACCCCACGAAAGAAAGTGGTCGCACAGGCAGAGCCGCCGAAGGTCAATCTGCTGGTGGACATTCAGGCAAAATTGCAGGCAGGAAAAGGGGCTGGCTATGCTCGATGGGCTAAGGTTTTCAATCTGAAGCAAATGGCGCAGACCATGAATTACCTGTCAGAGAATAACCTGTTGGAGTATGCGATTTTAGAAGAAAAGACTGCGGATGCCACAGCACATCACAATGAGCTTTCGGCGCAGATCAAAGCGGCTGAAAAGCGCATGGCAGAGATTGCTGTTCTGCGTACTCACATCGTAAATTATGCCAAGACCCGTGAGGTCTATGTGGCATACCGCAAGGCCGGCTACTCTAAGAAATTCCGGGAAGAACATGAGGAAGAAATTCTGCTCCACCAGGCTGCTAAGAATGCCTTTGATGAAATGGGAGTCAAGAAGCTGCCTAAGGTCAAAGAGTTGCAGACGGAGTATGCGAAATTGCTGGAAGAAAAGAAAAAGACCTATGCCGAGTACCGGCGTTCCCGTGAGGAAATGCGGGAGCTTTTAACGGCAAAGGCCAATGTGGATCGGGTGCTGAAAATGGAGGTAGAACAGGATGTTGAAAAAGAAAAAGACCACGGCCAGCGATAAGCTGGTCCTGGTCAAAAGCGTTCGCAGAACGCGCAGCCACAGAATGAAATTCTGTGTTCAAAGGGGCTTGGGGGCACTGCCCTCAACAAGCAGTTTGTGGCGAAATGGATAGCCACAAGCATTGCTTGCCACAATATGCTGCGTATAAAATGAAAAAACTAACGACGGGACGCTTACTGCCTCCTATCGTTAGTTTTCTGTGTTTAAGCGACTTATAAAACCAATCAGCATAATCAGATCGTCATCTGACATCTTTCTCATTCCGTCCAAAGCCTTCTTGATAAGCTGAGGGTTATTCTCCTGTGCATCAAAAAATTGAAGCGGCGTGATTTCAAAATACTCACAGATGTTGAGAAACTGCTTCATAGACGGCATAGAACGCCCGGAAGAAATTGCCTGAATATAGCTTCTGTTCTGCCCTAACTCCATGCTCATCTGATATTCTGAAACGCCTTTTTTCAATCGTAATTCTGTGATTCGATTGCGGATAAATTCTTCGTCCATACGCTCACCTCTCTGCTCTTTTAGCATAGCAGAAAGCAATTCTTGATACTTCGTATGTGTTGTGTTATAATTTTGTAATATAACCTTTATACGCATTATTATTTGCGTTATTTTTGCTTTATATGCGTAATCAAGGCAGTTATCAAGGGTGATTTGTATGAATCAGTATGCCTGTGCCATTACCGGCCACAGACCAACAAGATTTTGCTTTGGATATAACGAGGAAGATCCTCTATGCCAAAAGCTAAAAGAATGTCTCCTGGAGCAGTTTCGCATACTCCATGACGAGAAATTTGTCCGTACTTTTTTTGTCGGCGGTGCTCTTGATGTGGATATGTGGGGTGGAGAACAACTGCTAACATTGAGAGCACAAACAGGATACGAGGATATTAAAATTATCGTTGTAATTCCCTTCATCGGCTATGACTCTAAATGGCCGGATCAGAGTAGACATAGATTGAAAAAGCTGATCCAAAACGCAAACGATTCTATTGTTATTTCACATTCTGCGGATGTTTCCAGTTATAAAAAAAGAAATTATTATATGGTCGATCATGCAGAGTACATCATCAGTGTGTTTGATAATCAGAAAAAGCTGCGCTCAGGCACAGCACAGACAGTCAATTATGCCTTACGGAATGGAAAAGCAATCACTCTGATCCATCCAGATACTATGGAAATAACAACCCCTACGCCTTAACAAATTCACAAAAATTTTTCATTGGCATTTCCAACAAAATATTTTCATTGAAGGAGTGCTGTGATATAATAAAATATAAAACTATGCTCAGAACAAATGGTGCCGCTATGAACAAATATATTGAACAGCAATTTGCTGCTTTAAGATACGAAAAAAATATTTTGGTTGTTGAAGAAACTACATCTGCTGGTGGATGCGGCTCCTTCAACGCGGCTTCTTCATGTCCTGCGTCAGCCTGTCTTTATGACAGTGCGGCGTGGGGCTTTTTTATTGCCTGAAAGGAGTATGAGAACATGAGTCTGAAATATACCTGCCCCAGCTGTGGAACCCCATTGGGTTATGAGGGATTGTGTTGGAAATGTAAGTGCGAGCAAGAACGGCAAGCTGCTCTGGCCTGGACGCCGGAACAAATTGTCGAAAAACAAAGAAACTTGATACAGAACATCCAGAGGCTGGCTGATATGGAGGACCCAGAGTTCGCCGACTTTTGGCAGCTGCTTGGCTACCATGATGTCATCACCCCAGAGATTCAGCGGATGGCACTGGCCGCAGAGGTGTTTTGGCCCTGTGAAATCTATTATCACGCTCCCGCCGATGTGCGAGATGGTCTGATTCATGCGCTGTTGTCCGCGGAATATTCCAGCGCGGCCTCCAACCTGATGAGTTGCCTTGCTATGCAAGGAGATGACAAGGCAATGGAGACTCTGCTGGAGCTGGAGCGAAATCCCCGGCCCTGGCGCAAGGGCCTCTATGTAGACCCATCCAGCTATGCGCAGATCGGAGGCTGGACCTTCGACAAGGAGGGCCAGAAAATCCAACTCAACTTCGACACCTGCTATCCTATGGTCAAGGGAACCACTGGCGAGAAATCTCCCGTCCGCATTGGCCGAGAACGGGAAGATACCTGTCCCCACTGCGGCGGACGCATGGTGGATATATTGGTGCTGGACGGCCGGGATGAGCGCCTGAAATTTCTGGGGTTGGATGGTATCCTGACTGCCACCTGCTGCCCCAGCTGCGTGGGATTCCTCAAAGGCCCCGCCTTCAACCGGTTTACCCTGGATGGCGGCGTGGAGGTCTTTCCCGATGAGCTATTTGACGGCGCGGAGAAGACGGATTGCTATGTCAGTCCCGAGGAGTACAAGGCCCTCACGGAAAATCCCTTTGTGCTGGGCGAAGCGCCTGTGCCCCTGTTTTACGGTGCGGCCTGCCAGGATGTGAATACCATCGGCGGCTTTGCCAATTGGGTGCAGGACGCGGAATATACTACCTGTCTTCACTGCGGCAAGCCCATGAAGTATCTGGCCCAAATCCAGTGGGATATGGTGTTTGACTGTGCGGAGGGCACGCTCTATGTGGAATTCTGCCCGGACTGTCATATCGTGTCCATGCAGCACCAGCAGACCTAAAAAAGTCGCACAGTATGAAAAGAGAAATATCAGCAGGTATTTGCGTGAGGAGGAAGTAGAATGAACAGCGAACAGATCACAGCATTTTTGCAAGAGCATTGGTACATTGCCTCGGTGCTCATCGGGGCCGTGATTTTGATTGGAGCGATCCGCAACTGGAACTGGCTCTGCGACCCCACTGGTACGCGGGATGCCCACCGCCACAGCAAAGGATACCGGCGTGTGGTTTTCTTCCTGTTGGGTGGCCTCCTGATTGTGGTGAGTATCTGGGAATTTGTGCTGAAATTGAAATAGGAGGAGCAATCCCATGACCCAAGAAGAACAGATCCGACTCTATCGGCTGATGGAAAAACTCAACTGGTTTTTCCACCAAGAGATGCACTACCTGAATAGAGATATTGCGGAAAAGACCGCACGGGAGTGTTACCCGGAGATTCGGGATTTTACATACGATATTTTGTGGAACGACCTGCCCAGAGAGGTGCAGGGACAACTTATGAACGAGGATGAGACGCTATGAATACTACGATGACTTTAGAACAACTGCCTCCCAAGGGTGTAAAGCGAGAACAGGCCATTTTGGCGCTGGGTAAAGAGGAAGCAAACGGCGAACTGCTTCTCCAGCTTGTGAATACAGAAAAGGGCAAGTGCAAAACGGCTGCTCAAAAGGCTTTGGCGCAGCTGGAGTATGCCCCTGCTGCCCCACTGTGGGCCAAGCTGGTCAAGGGCAAATGGATGGGCAGCAATATCATGTCGGATGCCTGTTCCGACTGTGTATCGGAGCAGATCGCCCCGGTTATTCTGAAGACTCTCTCCCAGCTGCTGGACGAGGGGGACACAAAGCCACTGGATATCGAACAACTAAACTTCTGTTTCCATTTGACGTTGGGGAAAGCCTCGCCAAAAATGCTGGAGGTCTACCGCTTCCTGGCGGAAAATACCCGGCGGATCGGCCAGCTGAAACGCACGCCTGTTTATTCTGATGATGATTGTACCTCCTGGTGGATCACGGACGGGCTTCGCATTTGGGATGCCACACCCAAGGAAAAAGAGAAAATTCCCGCTGTAGTGCTGACCGCCTCCCTGATCCGCAACCCGGATGAGCGGCTGCAAGCATTGGCTGATGAACTGAATGAACGCTATGGCGGCAGCTGGCTGATGCCGGTCTTTATGAAGGCGATCATTACCCAGCCCAAGGAGCAGGTGTATGAGACCTATTCGCCCCTTCTGGATACGCCACAAAAAGGCTATTTGTTCCATGCGCTGGGAATGCTCCATTACCGCTGTTATCCGGAAGGCTGGACCTATGAACGCTTGGGCCCGGATGGAATGATCGCTCTGATTTTCTGGGGCGATTATAGCTATGGAACCTATGACACAAGGTTCATGTTTGAACGGTATGTGGAGCTGGATGAGCGGTGGCTCTTTGATCTGGCCAAGAACCCGGAGGGCCGCAAACCTACGGTGACATGGCAGACCTACAACCGGGGCGGTGTGCTGTATGGAAGCTATGACGAAATGCTCATCAGCCTGCTGCCCCGCAAGGTGGAAAACCCGGAACTGAAGCACATTCTGCGGGACTACTTCCGTATTCGCAGTGAAAAAGTGAAAGTGGAAGAAAGTATTACGGTTTACAAAGATGCTGCTGAGCGGTTCGGGGATGAATGAGTACAAGTCGAGAAAGCAGGTGCCTTATGTACCAAATTGCATATATTGGCCGCTGGGAGACCCTCCCGGAAACAGCTGCCGCCATCTGTGACCATGACGCTCCCAAGCTGGAGGCGCTGCTCCAAGGCGGTCTGGATTTAGATGTTCCCATCCAGCTCAGCGAATACATCAAGCTGATGCCATTGGAGATCGCGGTTTTTCGGAATGATGTGCCCATGATCCACTTCCTGCTGGAGCATGGAGCTGATCCCGCTCTGGCAGAGGAACAGCCCCTGCTACTCACCGCCGCCCGCTGTTGTGGGCCGGAGGTGGTGGCCCTCTTTGCTGGACAGGCCGCAAAACTCAGCCCAAAGCAGAAAGAGCGTGCTTTTCAGGAAGTGCGCTGGGGACAGCGAGCGGAGAATATCCCGGTGTTGGAGCAAGCCGGGATCGCGGTGGACAAGTTTGGCGGCGAGGCATTCCGGGCCGCTGTGTCCGAGGGCAATACCAAACTTGCCCAGCTGCTTCTGGAAAAAGGGGCAGACATCAATTACCACAAGCCGGACATGGTGTTTCCGAACGCCTCTACCGCTGTCACTGAAGCTGTCCGACACAAAAATCTCCCCATGGTGCGCTGGCTCATTGAGCAAGGAGCCGACATCACCATTGCTGACAAATACGGCGACCGGCCTTACACCGTGGCAGTGCAGAACAAAAATCGGGAGCTGGCCGACTACTTAAAAGCCCTGGAACCGGAGGAATGGCACAACGAACAGGAAAAGATTCGGCAGCTCATGCCCTATAAACTGCCCGCCAAGCTGGTGGAATATCTGAAAACCGGCCCCCTGCGGCTGGAGTTTCCGGAGCAGGAGTGGGTTAAGTGGGTGGAGTTGTATTCCTACATGGATGTGCAGGAGATGACCTGGAAGCGGAAGAAGCTGCTCTCCCTCATGGCGGCCATGGACAATTACAGCGACTACCTGCTGCTGTGGAGCCCCAGGGACAAAAAGCTGTGGTATCTGGACATCGAGCATGAGGAGTTCCACCCCCTGGCCAAATGGGAGGAATTTATCGCTGATCCCGGCCGGTATCTGAACGGGATGATCGAGGGCGAGTTTGAGGAATAAGGAGCAAACCGATGACATCCATAGATTTTTTGAATAAAGTACATAAAATCCTGGACTCGCAGGAATATAACCTCTCTTATTCTCCGGCCAAGTCCAAGAATTATATGTTGTACTGCAACGGCAACTTTATCGGCGGCCTGTTCGATGAGGAGCTGTGCTTCGTCTACGCCGACAGTGTGAGTGAACTGCTGGGGCAGCCGGAACCCGTCTACCGCGGCTACTCCAGCACTGCCCAGCACAGGATGCTGGTGATCCCGGAGGAACACTGGGCGAAGGCGCTGAAACTGCTCTATGCTGAGAAATTTGACTGGAGCCGTTTGGTGTACGACATCACCTACACCAGCATTGGCGCGGCTGTGGTGGAGGACTTTTACGATGAGAATGTGGAGTTTCTGCGCTTCTGCTTTGAAAAGGAGCTGCTGAAAAAGAATCCTCTGGACCGGCAGGGCCGTATCCTGCGGATGGTCTACCTCAATCAGGATCTGACAAATATCGGTAAGAATTTGTTTCCTGAGTTGCTGGACAAGTTCCTTGCTTTTTATGATCGGAAAGGAAAAACCAGTCTGGAAACCATGCTGAATCGGTGGTACACCGCGCTGGAGAAGAAGTACCGCAGCCAGACGGCGGGATAAGGAGGACTGCACCAATGTTTGAAGAATTCTATGAGATGTACGAGCCCGAGGAGCAGGAAGTGGTCGCTCTGATCAATCGCTGCATTGGGGGCGGATATAACTGGAAAGGCAAGTTTTGGGAAATGACCGTTGTGACACTGGGTATGGTGTTCTGTGACACCGGCAAGGTTAGCACCAAAGAGGAGCATCTGGAATGGCCGGTCACCGACGAGGAGCGTAACAGCGACAAGGGCTGGGGACGCTTTCAAAGCGAGCATATCTGCCGCCTGAAGATCCGCCGGATGAAGGAAGAATGGGCAAAGGATCTGGTGGTGCAGCCCTGGTGTATCTCCCAGGTGGTCAAGGCCCACGAGGACTGCCCGGAACTCCAGGCCGTTCTGGACGAGTACCACAAGCCGGTGGTGATCCAGGACCAGGTGCTGGGAGAACTGACACTGGACAAGGACTATGATACCTTCGAGGGCGAAATCCAGTGGTGCGGAAAGGATGTGAGCCTTTCTCTGGAGGTCAATGCCGAAAGCAAGCCCTCCTGGACCCGCGCCCGCAGCGCCGCCAAAAAGCTGCTGGCCGACTGTGACACCTGGGATAAGGCCATGCGGGAGCTTGCAGCCAAGAACCTGACCGAGCTGGCCAACAACTGGCTCTCCCAAGATGAGGAAAACCCTCGCAATCCGGAAACCGACCCCATCACAGAGGACGAACTTGCCCGGCGAATCAGCCTGACGAGCCTGTCCGTCACCTCTGGCGGCAGCTTCACCGCCTGGTTTGACTGCGATGAGATGTTCACCGACCATGCTGTGACGGTCTACGGCTCCTTGAAAAAGGGCCTCAAAACTGCCAATATTGAGGGGTAAGGAGGATAGCATAATGATTTCCACAAAAGATTTATCTGGCCTTCCCAATGCGGAGCGCCTGAAAAACTTCTGCAAAGGGCTGGCTGCTCTGGACATAATCATGGTGGAGGAAGAATGGAGCTTCATCCGCCACTATACATACAACCCCGCATGGCGAAAAGGCAAAGAGGCATTCTTTGCCACTGATGGCAGTGACCAGAGCATGATCGTCATGTTTGCGCCGGAAGGCTGTGTAATCAACGGTGTGGATTCCGAACTCTACGACTGGGAGGAAAAATTTCCCCGTATCGAAGACCTGACGGATGGAATGCCCTCTGCTTTGCAAAAGCTCATGGGCAGCCGTGAAGTCAAAAAGATGAAAAGTACCTTCTGCGTCTGGACGGAAGATGGCACCACCTGGCACTGCAATCCCATGGACGGCGAGGACGCATCCAAAGATCTGCTCTCCACGATTGATGGTAATCCACAGAGCTATGTGGATTACGGGAAGTGGTTTTACCCAGCAGACCTGCCTTTGGAGGCTGTGCGCCAGCTTGCTGATGGGGTTCCGGTAACAAAAGAACTGGTCGCTGTGTTGAACCCTAAGCGCAATGAATGGGAAGAAATAAAGGCGGGTCTGGACAAAATCGGGTATCCAAGTGAACTTTGATGTGGTTAAGAAAGGAGCAATCCCTATGAAAGCATTTGACCCCAATTACAAGCTGCTGGACGAGATGTATCAGGACAATTACTATCCTACTTTTCTGGTAGACAAGGTAAAGGACGAACTACAGAAGGTCATCGACCTGCTGGAGAGCGGCGAAACCGACACCGAAGTGGTGCAGGAAAAACTGGATGAGGCTGTCTGCGGCATCAATGACCTCCAGGACGAATTTTACGAGAACGACAGCGAGATCGAAACGGTGGCCCGGGATTGTATTGGAGTCACTGTGGCCTACATTCTGGAGTGGTTCGGCATTCCGATTGATATTGAGGAGGCCATCCGAGAAAGGGACTGGTGAAAACAATGTCCATTGAAAATATGTTTGGCGACCTGGATAAGATCGACATTCTGGCGGAAAAACCTGAAACAAAGGAAGTTTTGATGGTCCTCGTCTGCAACGGTTTCATTGACGGCTCCCCGGAAACGCAGAAGGCCCTGCTCGACAAGATGGAGGGCTATCTGAACCACACCCAGAGTGAGGAGTTTCAAAAGGAATATGGGGACTGGTCTGTGATTTTGCGTGTGACCCTTGGCCGGAAGCCGGATGAGCGCATCCTGGCCCTGCTCAGCAAGTGCCCTGCGTGGGCGGAGGACTACGGCGTAAAGCTCGAATTTGAAATTGGAGGAAAACAGGTTCGCATTGTAGAGAGCTGACCTATGCTCAAACCAAATCAACAGGAGGAAACGAGTATGCCGACAACAGAATGGCTGAACAAATATGAATCCGTTAAGGACAAACTGGCCTGCAAAACGGACCTGGACGCTCATTTCACTGAGAAAGTGATTGGGAATATGGGCGTGGATGTGCTGGACATCGGGGCCGTCCTCTTTCCTACCGGAACAATTTTCGCCTGCGATCCGCTGGTGGAGCTGGAGGACACACCGCCCTTTATACAGACAATCCCCGCCGGGACTTATCCCGTAAAGATCTGTGTGGTGCCCAGTGAGAAATATGGTGATCGCTATGCCTGTGTCAAGGTGGAAGTTAGCCGGGAAAAGCCTGTCCGCTATGAGCTGGGCATGACCGGCTAAGAGGATCTGGACGAGGAATTGGGCGAGGACGAGTATTTTGGCTTTGGCGTAGACGCTGGAATGGGCTGTGTTGCGGACATCCAGACCCAGGCGGCCTTCAAGACCTACTGGGCCAAGCGTTTGGAAGAAGACCCGGACATCGACCCCTACAACGACCTGTTCTGCGATCTCCTGGAGGAAAACGCCAAAGCCCACCCAAAATATCAGGGGGACTACGGCGACTGGCTCAACTGGACGGTGCCTGACACGGACTGTAATCTGCCCATCTTTGCCTCTGGCTGGGGGGACGGCTACTATCCGGTCTACTTCGGCTATGACGCGAAAGGTGAAATCTGCGCCGTGTATGTGCGCTTCATCGACATTGAAGCCAGCTATAAGGAGCAGGCGTAAGGAGGGAAACAGCGATGGCATGGCCAAAACGGGCGCGGACAGTGAACTGGGAGAGCGGTGTCCTGATCTTAGACGGAGAAAAGCGATTTGAAGTCCCGGAGCTGACCCCAGAAATCATGGAGCAGCTGGCCGGTTACACCCTGGTGGGCTTTCATGTGAAAGGCTATCCGGTGACGGATGAACTGCTTGCCACCTTTGCCGGACATAAAAGCATGGTCAACTTCGGCGTGGAGGACGGCGCGCTCACTGATGCCTGTTTCCCCGTTTTTTCCGCTATGCCCAAGCTACGCTATCTGATGCTGGACGGCAACGCCGCCATCCACGGCAGCGGCCTGTCCGCCTTGCAAGGCTGCAAGCTGGACCTTCTGACGCTCAACCGCACCGGGCTGGACGATGCCGGTCTGCTCCAGGCGGCCTCCATCTCCAAGCTCTCCCACATCCAGATCGACCATACCGCCGTTACCTATGAGGGCCTGCTGGCCATCGCTGGCAACAACCGCATCGAGCCGGTGGCCCATGTGCAATTCACCAAGGAGCAGATGGAACACTTCTCCCAGCTCCAGCGGGAAAAGGCCAAAAAGCCCGTCCCGCTGGACGAACAAGCGGCGGCGGAATGCCGCGGGGTGTTGTCCGCTTTCTTTGCTGAGATGACAGAATGGGAGCAGCACATGGAGCAGGCCGGGTTTGAAGATGCCGAGGCTGTGCCCCGCCTGCTGGCGATCTGGGAGAAGTATGTGAGCGAAAAGCCCCGTCTGGGCTATCGGCCTCTGGGCCTCTCATACAGTGCCCAGGGCACCTACAACGGGGAAGAATTCCTTGACGCGGAGCAGATCACCAAGAACAAGCTCTACATCTACACCAGGGAGAAAAACACCGGCTTTGACCGCCGTTTCCTCATGAAGCGTGTGGGCGAGGGCTGGATGATCGACGGGGTTCAGGAGCGGCTGGACGGCTGGCAGCGCACGGGATTGTGAGGCATCACATGGCTTGGGAATATGAAACTTTTGGCCCAGACGGTCAATGCAAATTGTTTGGTGTGAACATCTTTGACTACGACTGGCAAACCACCGGCAAGCGAGTAAAAGTCCAAGACCCGATCTATCACCAAGACCATACCTTCGAGGTCTGGCAGGTGGAGATTGACGGGCATATCCACCGCTTTGCCGCCGGGGAGTTCTCCAACTGCGTATGGGGATTCTATCTGGAAAAGAACGGATGAGAGGAGCGTGGCGCCATGAAAGCCAACGCCGGAGAGGTCTATACAGTCTATAACCAATATCTGAAACGCTACACCGCCTGCCAGGTGGCCTATATTGCGCCGCCGGACACGGTGAGCAAAGAGTCTTGGGCGGTGATCCTCTCTCTGGATTGGGTGGGCGACTCCCCTCTGACAGTGGAGGAACTGCCCCATCTCCGCCCGCTCTACAAGGACTTCATGTACTGGTCCCGCGACCTCCACCTGCTGCGGGTGCCGTTGGAGGTCCCGCCCCAATATAAACTGGTGGGCACACTTCCGCCCTTCACCGACCAGCCCTGCCGCTCCTACGGCGGCTGGGACGACGGCTATGAGGTATATTTGCAGATGAGGTGGCAGGCCATCCCGGAAAAGCGGCGGCGGGCCTTCAAGGAGGATATGGAGAGCGACGAGGAAACGGAGATCGGCGGTATCCCGGTGAAGGTCAGCAGCCATCGGGTGAATGACCAGTACGCACCATTCGATTCGGCACTGGAACTAAAGGCTCTGCCCTGCCTCTCCGAACTCATCTGCCAGCGGTGGCACCCGGATCTGCTGGAATTTCTGAGGGGGAATCCCTTTATCAGTGAGCTGACCCTGCTGAACCACGGTCAGAGGACACTTGATCTGCGGGGCACCAGCATCAGAAAGCTGATGCTGGACATGACCGGGCTGGAGGAGCTATGGCTGTGTGAGGGAACGGAGCAGCTCCTGTTCCAGAACAAGGGGCTGGACGCCTGTACCATCCATGCCCCCGAAGATGGCAGCGGCTTGACCCTCCAATTTATCGGGGAATACTGCCCGCACACGGAACTGCCGAACTTACGGGGGCTGCATGGCATCGAGCTGAAGGACTTTGATCTGACCGGGCTGGCTGCTGTCCATCCCCATCTGAAGGAGCTGCGGCTCTGGGGCGCGCCGGGAAACCTGCAAAACTTCTCCGCTGTGGGAGCGTTCCGGGAACTGACGAACCTCTCCACCTTTGATCTGTTCGGCTTCGGGGCGGACGACATCCCCACCCCGGAGCAGATGCCGGAGCTTCGCTGGTTCTGGATGACCAGCCTGCCGGAAGATGCGGCAAAAGCGGCAAAGCAGCTCTGGAAAAGCAAGCCGGGAATGGATCTGCGGATCACCAAGCCCCGGAAACCGGAGTGGCTGGCGCAAAACCTGGACAACCCCTTCCGAGGCTGGGACGGTGCGGAGCATATCCCCGCTTCCGCTGCGAAAAAAGCAGCCAATCAATACCGCAAGACCCGTTCCCAGTTGATGAAGCTGACCGCTGAACTGGGCGAGGACGCCCAGGCCCAGGCGCTGGATGCGGTGACAGCCTACACCCAGACCTTCAACAAGATGGGCTTTATCGAAACCGAGGAGCGGGATGAAATCTATATGGCCCTGCGGGGTATCCTGGATGCCCTGCCGGATGGCACGCTCCAGAAGGATGCCCTGATGGAGAAGTTTGAGGAGCTTCGAGATTTTTGAGGAGGTTGAAAAAACAATGGATACAAGAATCACAGAACTGTTGGAAAAGATAAAAAAGGCAATCGACAAGGCTGCCACCACAGGCGACAAATATCAGTTTATAGATCCGATCTTTGATTTAACTGATGAACTGGAACAGTGCGAAACACCTTTTGATGCTGTAAGACCGATCTTGGAACTGATTGAATCTTCTCCCAATATTGATTTTGGCGGTCCTGGGCCGTTGGGTAGCTTTATGGAGAAGTTTTACCATGAAGGCTATGAGGAAGAATTGGTCGCATCGCTGAAAAGAAAGCCAACTGAATACACAATTGCTCTCATGTTCCGCATCATTGCAGATAAGAAAAATCCCAATCTGAGTGAATACAAACATCTGTTAAAGACACTTGACTGCACCTCTGAAATTGATACTTTCTGGTTGGATGAGATTGCGAAACTGTAGAGGGGAAATAGATTGAGCTACACAAAATTCAGCAAAGAAGTAACCAAGTGGCTGAAAGCCAATAGCCTTCCATGTTATGGAACAGCCAACGATAGCCCCGAAGAAACAAAGGCCCGGCTGGACGCATGGATGCGTGGGAGCAAAGAGATACTGCGCCAGTGGATCACAGAAAAGCGATACCGTGAACTGATCTCCTGCGCCCACGGCGGCTGGTATCAGGATGATATAATTTTTAAGCCCTTGGCTGAACACTTTGTGGCGAACCACCTGTTTGATGAACTGCGGTTTCTCTGCGAGCGCGGCATCCGTTTTTCTGCGGAAGATATGCTGTCCACCATTCAATCTGAGAAAGAGGAGCACGGGTCGCTTGATATAGAAACCATTCGGAACATAGATGTTCCAAGCTATGTGGCAGGCCGCAGTTATTCCCATTTGGGGGAAATCGCAAAATACAGGAAACGAGCACTGGATCAGATTATCCGCTATATAGGCTATCTGGAGCAGATCCACGCGCCTGCGGAGTATCTGGAACAGGTAAAATTCCTGCAAAAGATCGTTGCGGATCTGACAATCAAAGCAAAGGATTTGAAACCATTTCGATTTTGGCTGTGAAAGTAATTACCTGAAAGGAGTGTGTGGGCGCATGAGCCGAATCGTTGATGAACCCTATTTCACCCACAGTGCCTACAGCGCCTTCACCACCGGCATCCAGGTAAAATGCCCCAAGTGCCATGGGGCGGGTGTGGTGACAGCGGACGATGATAACGCCTATTTCCGGTGCCTGAGCTGCGGCCATCAGGAGACCCGCGACCGAACAATCTACCGCTATGATGTCCATAACCAGTGCAAAAACTGCGGCAGGTACTATCGGGTGGATATTGAAGATGAAGCAAAGCAGCACTATTCCGTTCTCCATGTGGCCTGCCCCTATTGTGGAACAACCATGTCGGGAGAAGTTCATAAAACAGCGGAGGCGTTTTTATATATTGGCGAAATCAGGGATGGACGAGAACCTTACTTCGGCCTGGAACTGTGGCTTTTGACCTCATTCCAGGGTAAGCCAGTCTGGGCCCTCAACCGGGAGCACCTTGCCTATCTGATCGACTATCTCAGCGCCGATTTGCGAGAAAAGCCATCGGGAAGCCAGAAAAAGACCCAGGCCGATCATCTCCCCACATTCATGAAAACCGCAAAGAACCGGGAGCGGATCGTGAAGCTGCTGAAGAAGCTACAGGAGGGATGAGGATGGATCAGAATGTCCTTTATCGTGGTCAGCGTCTTACCCTGACGCGGTTTTGGGCGATGGGAGAGCCTTGCCTGTGGATCACCGACCCGGAGCAAATCGGGATGCCCAAAATGGAATTTGTGGGAGGCCACCCGGACGAATACTGCATTTTCCTGAAAAATCTGACTGAAACAGAGGCGGCACAGATAACATCCCTGGACGGCGCTCCGCTGGATATGAAAGAAGAACGAAACGACATTGAATGAGGAGAACACGATGAAAGACCTTTGCCAATACGGAAACAGACCGGACGACCAGTGGGAGATGCTGCCCTGGATACCCGATCCGCGTCCGCCTTTCAAAATCTGGGTGAAGCCGGAGCAGATCGCGCCATTCTTCCTCATTCCCCACCACCCCTATGCCATCTCCCTTCTGCTGAAAATCAACGATGGATTCCGGACGGAAGAATTCCGTCGGCTGGGACTGACCGGCAGCAGCGGAGACTGGGAACGGCTTGTCCGGGGCGTGATCCGGGAGTTTGAGGAAAACAATAGTGGTGAGGATCTGTTTCACTTTGACTCAGACGAGGATGTGTTCTGCGTCTATTCCCAATACATCGACGATTTGATGATGCTGGCCAAAATGATCCAAGCAGCCTGTGCCGATGAAAAAGTGATGCGGACTTATCTTGGCAAGATCGAGTACATCAAGCTCTTTTGGGAGGGCGCGCCGGAGGGTGAACCATCGGTCATCCTCTATGAAGTGGATACCGAAAATGAGCGGCTGGCCCTCCGCTCCATCGACATCTTTGCAGATTGCCGCACCCGTAACATCCCTGACCTTTACGACGGCGCCATCGAGATTACGCCGATCCCTACGGTGGAGGAACTGAACGCCCATGTCTGGGGCGAGGAATTCCACGCCTGCGTCATAGAGAAAGCGGAATTTGAGGTCATCTGGGAAAACCACACCTATGATGGAGCGTTAAAGTAACCAGGAGGAGTCCCTATGAACAAAATCTTAAAAACCAAAAAACTGCCGCTGTTCTCCATTCTCGACCTGAATGAGCTGCGCCAGGAAAACCATCTGGAGGGCGCAAGGCTGACAGACTTTTTCACTGCAAGGGATGGAAAAGTCTATCTTCTCATGGAACAGCCGTCCGAAACACAGGGTAAGGACTGGCTCAGCACTCCTTCCACCTATACCGCAGTGGAAATCCAGCTGGATTGGGCGGAACAGCGGGTGCTGGAAACAACGCTGTTTCCTCTTGGTCTCTTGAAGTTCCAGTTTCATTATTTGCGGCCTGTAGGCGAACACTTTCTTCTGCTGGGGGCAAGGTGTGCCTATCGGGAAGACGGCCCCGACAAGAACGCCTGGATTGTCAGCCGGGACGGAGCTGTGCTGTCCCGTTTCTGCCTGGGGGATGGCATTCAAGACTGTGTGGTAAAAAAAGATGGTACCATCATTACCAGCTACTTTGACGAAGGTGTATTTGGTAATTACGGTTGGGATGAACCTCTGGGCGCTTGCGGCCTGATTGCATGGACATCGGAGGGAACTCCTCTCTGGAAGAATGAGAAGTATTCCATCTATGACTGCTATGCCATCAGCCTGGACGAAGAAGAAAACCTGTGGTTTTATTATTACGATGAATTCCGGCTGGTGCGGACGAACTTCAAAGAGGATCTTGTGTTTGAACTGCCAATCGAAGGAAGCGGAGCCTTTTCTGTCGCCGGCAATGCCTTCCTGTTTCAAGGCGGATACCAGCAACGGGACAAATTCTACTTCCTTACCGCTCATGGTGATCGCCTTGGGCAAAAACAGGAGGCTATTCCCACCTGTGACGGAAACAAGGTCGCTGTGGAGCGGTGCAGCCTGCTTCGCAGCCGGATGCTGTTCCTCGGAAAAGATGGTGTTCTCTATGGAGGTATTTTGGGGGGCGATGGCCTATGAAACAGACCGATATTTATACGGAGGCTCTGATCTGTCTGCGATCGATTTTACAGACAGACCATCCAGAATTCCAAAACTGGATCGACTGGCTGGAGCGGGATATTGAGGACTGGACCCAGCAGCGGGAGGTTTCCCACCACCTTCGGGCATACGGAGGTATGGGCTCTTTCAATGACCTACCCAGTATGCGCGGAAATCACGACTATATTTTCGGCTTTCTCAAATCAGTGTGCTATGCCTTCTGTCACCTTTATGGAAAACAGGAAGGCATTTCTCCAGAGGCACTGATGGAGGAGTGCCTGCACGATGTAGAGCAGGCCGCTTATCACCCCCATAAGGAATTGAACCGGGCCATTGCCCAACACTTGATGCAGGGCGATTTACAAGAGAATCTGGATCGGCTGTAGGAGGACTTGCCATGAACGAAAAACTGTCCCGTCCCCAATTCAATCAAATGGAAACCACCGAGAAGCAGGCGCTGATGGAAAGCCTGGCTGCTCGTTATGATATGACCTTTCTCGGTCTACATACTTTTGACCGCTGGGGCCAGAGCTGCACCACCGGCATCTTCAAGAAAGATGGTCGGGAGTTCGTCTTTGTCCCCGGCGATACCGTCACCCTGGGCTGGGAGCAGTTTGCCGAGGGACTGAATCAGGAGAGCCGGGAGGAATTGGAGTATCTGTTCCGGGAATGGGAAATGGAACCGCAGAACCCGGAGGAGATGATTCGGGAAAGCATGGCTCCCGTTCGGCAGGCGGCCATTGGCCCCATGCTGGTGGGCCGGGAACTGGAGGAAATTAACTGGGAGCCAGTCAAAATGGACGATCCCAGGCTGACTGCCCACCCTGACTGGCTGAAGGAATTCCGTGATTTTGCCTGGAGTGACAGCAGCAGTCTTACCTTGCATCAGTCGGCCCGCATTGAGCGGACGGAAAAGGGCTTTCAGATCTGTATCTATAACCGCACAGACTACGATGCGCTTCTTGCCATGCTGCAAAAACAGGGCTTCTCCCTGCCCACGGCGGACGAGTGGGCCTACCTGTGTGGCGGCAGGTGTCGGACCCTGTTTCCATGGGGAGATGGGTTAGACTACTCCATGCGTCTGCACTGGTTTGAGGACATGGATGAGGATGAGAACCGGCCCTATGACATGGAGGAACCCAACTTCTTCGGCCTGTCCATCGCCTATGATCCCTATATGCGGGAAGTGGTGCAGGCTGATAGACTTACCACCTGCGGCGGTGACGGCGGATGCAATATCTGCGGTGGGCTGGGCCCATTTCTCGGTTTCCTACCCTGTTCGCCCCACTGTAAGCCGGAAGTGCAGGAGGACAATGAACTAAACGGAGATTATGACTTTTATCGGCCTATCATTCGGCTGGAGAACTATGATTGACAATAGAAGCTTGATACAAAATAAAGAAAGAGAGGTGCCGACATGGGAGCATGGGGCATAAAAGCATTAGAGCGTGACGAAGGGCTGGATGTACTGGACATCCTCAAAAATGAATATGTACCGGAGCATCCGGTAATGGATCTGGGCGAGATGATCGAACTGATGAAAGAGGAAGTCATGCTGGGATCTGACTTCTCACAAATCGACTTCCTCTTTGACAATACTGCGATGGCTCTGGTGGAGCTGTATTTCCAATGGAAGGATAACAGCAAACTGGACTACGATCATGAAGAAGCTATATGGGATAAAGTCACCGGTTTCACAGCATCCAAAGAAGCCCTTGCTTTCCTGCTGCGGCAGCTCACCGACATCAAAAATGAGGTGCCGGACGAGGACGGCATCCGTGAGATTGTGGATCTTTGGAAGAACGAGGACAGCGGTGAGATCGCTCCTGCGTGGTTGGAACACTTGAATCAGCTCATTGATCGACTGGATTCAGAACAGGAGGCGTGACAGATGTATATCAAAAAATATTGGGGCAACTTTATTGGCGGTTCCGATGACAGTCTGAACCTTGTGGCATTTTTAGAGGATCAGAAAAAGGAGGAGATCCCCCTCAGCGAGATTTTCGCCAAGATCGGTCTGGACAAGCAGAACTGGGACTTTCGCCAAACCGTGGAGTACCTGGAGTTTACACATTCCGATGGCGTGGAAATGGACTTCCACTTCGCCATTGATGTGGTCACCGACCTGGCCGCCATCCTGCTGGAGTGCAGCGTCAGTGGCAGTGTAAACCTTCAGGATCTGGACGAGTACAACACCCCCATCCGCCGTATCCGCATCACTGCTACGCCAGAGGAGCATGACGCAATGAACAAGTCCCTGGCGGATTTTGCCCAGAACCCGCTGGAATACGACATCAGCGAGATGATGGGCGAGGATGAGATCACAGATATGGCTTATCAGGTGGAGATGCTGCGGAAAGAGCTGTACGAAGCCTCCGGCCGTAATCGGAACTACCATGTAAAGGCGGAAGATGTAAAACATCTGCTCCCTGACTGGGAGGGTGCCGATGGCTGTATCGCCACCAACCGTATCACGGTGGAGGGCTACAAGGTCGGCTACTGTTACCGGGAGAAGCCGGACGGCGGCTGGGACAGTGGCTGGCGCTTCACCGCTGGTGACGAGAGTGAGGCGTACATGGACGATCCCAACAACGCCGGGATCTACAAACTGAATACGATCTGCAACGACGATCCCGACATCATTCCTCTGCTGAACACCCCCGCCCCCTGCGCCTTTGAGCGGGATGAGAACGGCGTGTTCCAGCAGATCAAAAACTGGAAACCGGACGAGGACGAGGAGGACCCGGATATGGATATTTTGAAGCAGTGCCAGAAGTGGCATGAGAACAACGAGCATCACAAGATCATTGAAGCACTGGAGGGCATTGAGGAGCGCACTCCGGAAATGGACAGCCAGCTTGCAAGGGCGTACAACAACGAGGCAGATCACAGAACGCCGGAAGGCAGAGCTATGCTCAAAAAGGCCATCGCCCTCTTGAAACCTCATGAGGAATACTTTGAGGGAGACTACTACTGGGACTTTCGCATGGGCTATTCCTATTACTATCTGGATCAGGAGGGCCGGGCTCTTCGTTACTTTGAAAAGGCATTGGAGGCCCGCCCCGACGACGAGGACACCATGCAGCTGATCGACGGGTGCAAGAAGGGCATTTCTCTGCCTCAGTTCTCGGAGTGCTTCCGGGAGCGGACAGAGAACTGGTGGGAAACCTTTGCCGAGATGGAAGCAGAATTGCGCCAGATGATGGATGACGACAAGGATCACACCCGCGGCGCGGAGATCGTGGCCCAAATGCAAGAAGCTTTGAACCTGGTCTTTGATGAGATCTCTTTCGAGATGGGCTTCAACGGCGAAAAGCATGAGTTGATCCTCACCCCGGAGGGCGACAAGGTCAAGCTGTTTGAGCTGGTCTACTTCCAGAAGCACGCCCCCAAGGAGGTGCTGGAGCACTGGAATATCCTTGTGGGCCGTCAGCCCCTCCAGAACATCGGCCTGCGTACTGAGGATGGCTGGGACATCTCCGGGGAGGATGTGCAGATCTGGCTGGAGGAGCAGGGTGAAAACAGCTTCGCCATCTCCGCCTACTGCGAAAAGCTGCTGCCTATGCTCCGGGAGGAAGAAGGCCGGGCCTGGTGGATGCTCACTACCCTCACCGACCAAGTGCTGGGCGAGATCTCCCACATGAGATACATAGACAGCTTTGATGTGCTGGAGGAACCCAAGGCAGAGCCGTCCTTCCTCCTGTCCCAGCTGCCCGACAAACTGCGGGAGCAGGGCCTGGAGCTCTCCATCGACCCGGAAGCCTATCTGGAGAGCTACCTTGGTTACAAAATGGAACCCAAACAGGACCCGGACGCCGATTGGCGGCTGGATGTAATGGCCGGTTCCACCTGCTGTGTGCCGCTCATCAACGGCTATCTGAATGCCGACAATGATTTTATGGACGATCTCCATGCCGACGGCGCGGTGGCGGGCTTCTTCTGCTATCCCCTGGATACCCTGCGGGAGGAGGAAGGCAGTCAGAAAATTTTCGACTTCCGGGACAAACTGGAGGAAGTGCTCACTCTCACCGGCGGGGCTACCGGCCTCTACTGTGGCTATGTGGACTTCATCGCCTGGGACATCCAAGAGGCGCTGAACATGGCGAAAGAGTTCTTTGAAGGCACGGACATCCCATGGGCCATCTTCCACACCTTCCGCCGTGAAGCCGGTTCTGTACCCCTAAAGCAACAAGATGATGGGACAGAAACTGAGAATCAGGATGACGAGTTGGACGAAACGCTGACGGGCATGGACTATATTCCTTACACCCAACAGAACGCCGAAGCATTCTTCGCTCAGCTGGAGCAGTGGAACGACGAAGACGAGTACACCCGCTGTATCCAGGCACTGAATGCCATCCCGGAGAACTGGAGGAACTACCGCACCGCCTACGCCCTGGCCCGTGCACTGGAGAACTACGCCATCATCGGGGACCATGACGAAGGTACTTTGAAATCCAAGGGAGACAAAGCCCTTCTGAGGGCCATTGAGGTGCTTGAGTCCGTCCGGGAGGAAGGCCAGGACAAGGCGGAGTGGAATATGCGGATGGCCTATGGCTATCAGTATCTCTACGGCCAGGAGGAAAAGGCCATTCCCTACGCCCAGCGGTGGGCAGAGTTGGACCCGGAGGATGAAAATGCTCCGGCGGTAATTCGGGAGTGTAAGGCGGAGATCCGGAAACGCCAGCGCAGCCGGAAGAAGAAGGCCAAATTCGTGCCCGGTGATACCCCATTTGAGGGCTTCGACCTCACCAACTTCTGGGATGATAATTGGTATGCACTGAAAGAATATGTCAGCGAGCCGCCTTCCGATGAGCTGATTGCCAGCGTGGAGGAGGAACTGGGCTACAAGCTGCCCGCCGCCTACATCTGGCTGATGAAGCAGCACAACGGCGGCATTCCGGTGAACACCTGCTATCCCTGCGATGAACCTACCTGCTGGGCAGATGACCATGTGGCCATCACCGGCATTTTCGGCATCGGACGAGAAAAGAGCTGCTCCCTCTGCGGAGAGCTGGGCAGCCAGTTTATGATCGATGAGTGGGAGTATCCTGCCATCGGTGTGGCCATCTGTGACTGTCCAAGCGCCGGACACGATATGATTTTCCTGGACTACCGAGCTTGCGGTCCCCAGGGAGAGCCTGCGGTAGTCCATGTGGATCAGGAAAATGACTATAAAATTACCCATCTGGCAGATAGCTTTGAGGAATTTATCCGCGGACTGGAGCATGAATCCCTCTATGATCCGGATGAAGATGCAGAGAATCTTGAGGATGACGCCGACGAGGAGGAAACCGACCATAAGGGTTCCTTTGCCGGATCTGTGCTCCTCTCCAAAGCAGAGTGGGACAAGGAGCAGTTGATCCGAGATCTGCGGGAAGAATGGGGCATCGTGGACGATGAGCCGGCTGAGGGCGATGAAGATGTTGAGAACAGCGATGACGCTGTGGTAATGCGGGTCGGAGGTATGATGCTGATTGTGACACTATTCCACGGTCACATCCCGGACAATGAAGCAGAGATCAACGCCGAAAACAACTATATGTGGCCAGAGGCCGTAGAAGTGGCCAAAGCGCACAAGGCCCATATCATGGTGGCTGTGTTGGGCGAGGAGGAAAAACTGCTGGAACGAGGTAAGCTGTTCACCAAGGCGATGGCAGTGTGCTGCAAGCAGAAATACGCCACCGGTGTCTACACCAGCGGCGTGGTATTTGAGCCTCGTTTCTATGAGGGCCTTGCCGATATGCTCAAAAAGGACGAACTGCCCATCTTCAACTGGGTTTGGTTCGGCCTGTACCGGAGCGAGGGGGGCCTAAACAGCTACACCTACGGCATGGATGTGTTTGGCAAGGAGGAAATGGAGGTGTTGAACACCGACGCTGAGCCGGAGGAACTACGGGACTTTTTGGCAAGTCTTGCCTCCTATGTGCTGGCGTGTGATGTGACGCTGCAAGACGGCGAGACCATCGGTTTTTCTGCGGACGATAAGCACACCATCACCCGCAGCCCCGGTGTCTCTCTGCCAGAGGAACAGATGACCCTGAAGATCGGTTACGAGCCTATAAAGGGAGATCCGAAGGATGACGATGACAGCATAGGAATGGATGATGTTTCCTATCATATTGAGAGCATTGAGGAGAAGGAGCTTCCCATTGACCCCATCAACGCCTACAACCACATGGCGATTTATTTGCGCTGGTGCATGGAGCATGACCTGATGGGCGGGAAATTCCTGGCGGAGCATGGCGAAGTGGTAAATCAGGTCAAAGCCGATCCAGGCAACACAGACCTACGAACATTCATCCGGGAGGAGCTGTTCGGCTGTCTATTCTCGGCTCTGTTCAATCAGAAAGGCCGTGCCTTTGCCCATTATTACTATGGAGAAAATGATGCGCCCTATTATCCTGCCGACATTGATGACTATGCCCTGAAATATTTTGGTCCGTCCCGGTACCACTCCAATGAATTTCAACAGGAGGCATACTTATTCATCCCATTTGATGAGAAATACTATCAGGCCATGGCTCAAGTGATTGAGGAACGCTTCGCCAACTGGCAGGAACAGGACTTCGACGAGGACACGCTGGAGCCTTCCGAAGTGGCTCATGCCATCATGGAGTATCTGGACTGCGAGTGTACCTATTTCCCATCCATGGCAGATGATGACCCCATCATGTCGGCATACAGCTACGCCCAGCGGCTGGGGGTACGGGAGGGCTTTGTTCCTGTGCTTATCCAGGCGGATGATGAAACGCTGTTGGAGTGTCTGGTAATGAACGCCGATTCGGAGCATGATGCGGACTTCTATGAATTTGACCTCAAAACCGTAACGGAGTACCGGAAGAAGATGCTCTCCGCTCCCGTCAAGGACGGAAAGGCGATTTTGGAGGAATTGACCGGCCAGCGCAAGGAAGAAGCCGAGGACGATGATCTGGACTGGGATGAGGAAGTCCTGGGCGAGATGGAGGGCGGAGAACCCAACGACCGCTTCGCAAACTATTGGAACGATGATACCGGAATGACATATCCGCTCATTCTGGCTAAAATTCCGGTAAAGAACCCCTGGGAGATCTTCGCCTACCTGCCCTTTGGAAATTGGAATGAGTGTCCCGACACACCGGACCTGATGGCAGTGGCGAAATACTGGTTCGAGCAACATGGTGCCATCCCTGCCGCCATGAGCCACGATGAATTGGAGTTTGAACTTCCAACTCCGATCTCCAAGGAAAGAGCTATGGAGGTGGCTGTGGAGCAATATGGTTTCTGCCCAGATCTGGATCAGAATGAGGATGGAAGCATTGGCTCCTTGGCAGATGTCCTGTGGCAGTCCACCGTCTGGTATTTCTGGTGGGATTGATGGGAGGTGCGACCAATGACAGAATATCAGAAAACCTATATCGAACTAAAAAAACAGTTTGTTGCGACCAATGAAGGTCCGGACAGTGTCCGCGCTCTATATACCTTCAAGGAAGAACTTGAGCAGAGTGAGGATCAGCAGGCCAAGGAAGTGCTGGTGGATGTATATGACCTGCTGGACTTTAAGAAGGACGCCTACGAACTGCTCTGCCAAATCGGAAATCGTTCCGATAAAAAGACCCTCAAGCGGCTGGGCACGCTGAAGGACTATGCGGAAAACTGGGGCAATCATTATGCTCTCCCCAAGCCCAAAACGCCGGAGAAAAAGCAGAAAGAGAAGGAACGGCAGGCCCAGCTGGGCCTGCCCGCCTTCCGGTATCACCCAAACCCTCTGGAAACTGGGGCTTTTGAGGAATCCGCAGACGGCGTTGTCTGCAACTGCTGCGGCAAAGCGACCCACATCTTCTATACAAATCCGTTCTTTTCCGTGGAGGATATTGAACACCTGTGCCCGGCATGTATCGCCAGCGGCGAGGCGGCCCGGAAATATGGCGGTAGTTTTCAAGATGATTTCTCTGTGGACGATGGTGTAAACGATCCGGAGAAGCTGGACGAGCTGATCCACCGCACCCCCGGCTATTCCGGCTGGCAGCAGGAATATTGGCGCGCTCACTGCGGCGACTACTGTGCCTTTTTGGGCTATGTGGGTGCCAGAGAACTGCGGGCGCTGGGTGTGCTGGGGGATGTGCTGGACGATCCAATGTGGGACGAGGATCAGAAGGAAATGATCCGGGAATCCGTCAATGGCGGGCATCTGCAATGCTATCTGTTCCAGTGCCTCCACTGCGGAAAGCACCTGGTCTGGATGGATTTTGATTGAGGAGTTTTCAAAAGGTAGGATACAAGCAATGAAAACTAAAACGCTGACCATTCAACTGAATGATGAACAACTGCCCATCCTCCCAGTGGAACCAGAAGCTCACCTCTCCTTTACCACTCATGCCGACGGAAATGAATTGGAGTTAACAGGAAACCGGGCGGGGCTGCTTCTATTGGCGAAAGCCGCTCTTGGTATGGCGGAAACCATTCGTGAGGATGGATTTCATATCCATTTGGATGACCTGTATGGCATCAACGCCGAGGGAAAAAGCATCCTGATCCGAAAGGAGGAACAATCAAAACCATGATTGAAAAAAACTTTCTCAACCCCGCCACAGATAAAAGGAATCAGATAGTAAAGGTGAAATGATGATGGATCTGTCCATAAAGGAAATAAGCATAGAAAATGAAAAAATCAACAGAGAGAAATTTTTTTCGGTAGGGTTTTGCCCAGAAATACAGCGGTATTTACTTTGCGTTCATATTTCGTGGGTTGTGGGATATGACCGGTATTATGCTATAGATGAGGAAGATATAGCGCTCTATGAAGAAAGTCCAGATGAATTTTGTCAAAAATATGCAAAGGAAATTAACGCTTACAGAACAGAAAGACTGCTTGGTGCAGGAGCATTAAGAGATTATGATTTTAGATGTTTACCAGATGAGATATTAAAGAGTTTGGATGGATACCCATCATTCAAGAGATATTGTTATACAAACGGAATGCTTTATGCCCAAATAAAGATAGATGATAGTTTCTTTACTATTCCGCCAATTCGTGATGAAAAACAGATGGATTGCTAAAATAAAGAAATTGAGGGCTATGGGATTGGAAATCTTTCGCCCGCCGATATGAAATTCCGAAGCAAGTTCAGAAAGGAGGCAAGTACCTATGTCAACCTGGAGCGGAATCCGAAACAAACTGGAAAGTGACTACCTGTGCCCGGCACTCCGGGGTCACATCCAGTATTTTGCCACCAGTTACAGCAAAAGTGCTGACCATGAGGGCCGGGCAGCCATTCGTGTGGACGGCGTGGAAGTGCTGCGGAGCAACTACTACACCTATTTTGAGAATGTGTGGACGAAATTCACGCAGCTCAGGTCAACAACCATGAAAGACTGTGACTCCACAAAGGAGGCAATCAACCTTTCTCATGCTCATGCACTGGAGCAGGGCACCTTTGACCAAAAGGTGTTCTATGAGGCGTTTGGTATCTTTGACAGCCAGAGCATCGAGAAAAGCCTTGTCAGCAAGAATCCTCTTGTCCGCATCTTTGCTCTCCTGGATCGAAGGCTGGGAAAGCGCCGCCTGCTGGCTTTGGAGGAATCCATGGAGCAGGAGCTGGACTGGGTGCGGGCCTTCTATGTGACCCGGATGCAGGCAGAAGGGCTGATGGACAGAGAATAACGAGGGTTAGGAGAATTGTGCAGCATGAATTTTTCGGATATTGTCCAAGGTGAAGACGGTTTTTTGGTAGAACTGCGTTGTAATAACACATTTCAGGTGCAGTTGTTTGGAAAAATAAAAGCCTATCTTCTTGAAAATCAACCAGCATGGAAGGCAGCAGGAGCGATCCCTATTCCCGATGCAGTTGCTATGTTCAATCTGATTGACCAGCTGGCTGGTGGAAATCGGTATTGGAGCGAGGAAACAGGACGCCAGGCAGAAGATGCTCTTTTTGAATTACAGGAAATAATCGATTCGTTAGAGGAAACATAATTTCGGTGAGGAGGAATCACCATGTCACAGATCGCATCCTTTTATCTGCTCAAAAACGGCCGACGGCAGGAGCTGTCCAACGGCGACTGCTCCGGCGCGGTCTATATGTTCATCTGGGACTGGTGTGAGTACGAGCTGGATCTGGATGTCCGTTTTCCTGCGCCCCGGACGGAGGACACCCTGGACTGCGCTCTGCTGGAGGGAGAGCTGGCGTCTAAACTGCTGGCAGCTCTGCGGGAGCAGGACCTCCCGGAACTGGCCGCTGAAATTGCCCCGGACTGGGACCTGCCCACCGAGGCGGTGCAAAGCGGACTGGAAACGCTGCGCTCCCACCTGGAGCTGGTGCAGGGCAATACAGCCCTGCTGTATGAAATGATATAGACAGAAAAGGAGAAAAACTTATGGGACTTGACATTTATGCCGGGACGCTGACCCGGTACTATTCTCACAACTGGAAAACTGTTGTTCAGGAGTGGGCAGAGGAAAACGGATATACCTTCAACCGGATTACGCCGGATGGAGAACCTGCTGACAACGAGGAGGAGCTGTCCCCGGCCGAGGTTCAGGCGGCAGTGGAGGACTGGCGAGATCAGATCTTAACCGCCATTTCCCAGCCGAACCAGCCGCCCTACACTCCATGGCCGGAGGACAACGAGCGGCCCTATTACACCGATAAGCCGGATTGGGATGCCTTCGGCGCTATGCTGCTGGTAGCCGCCTGTCATACATACGAGGAACCGGTGCCTCCCACCGTGGAGAAGGACTGGGACTTCGGGGAGCATCCCCTGATTGCCCGCCTTGCATCGGACGAGGAGCGGGTGTGGTCCCTGTTTCGTGGGGCTACCTGGTGGCTCCCTCTTTCCGACAGCTTTCTGTTCCAAGGCCCTCTGCCCACCGATGATCAGACGATGATTGCCACTTTGGGCGGACTACGGAAGGAGCTGGAAAAGCTGAACCAGCTGGCGTGGCAGACCGATGAGGACACCATCCTTGGCTGGGCAGACACGGAGGGATACCCGGTAGACGGAACCGTAGACGCAGATGGACAGTACAGCAAGGCAGACATCCCAGAACACACCCAGTATGACACTCAGTCCCTGGCCAAGTTTGCCTTCTCCATGTTCTGGCGGGCCATGCGGTTTGCCGAGGAACAGCAGGTGCCCATCCTGCTGGATTATTAAGGGGGAAACCAAATGAGCAATAGAGCTTTCCAGCAAAACCTGAACGACAAAAAAGGCCCCCAGCCCGGTGGCCCCTATCTCATTCAGATGCTGTTCAAAGAGCCGGTAGAAATGCCGGATAAAGAAAAAATGACTGCCGTAATGGAGAAGCACATCGGGTCAGCAGAGTGCTTCTGTTATGATAAGAAAATGGCCGGCTTTGCCGCGCAGGACCATATTGCAGAGTTCAAGGACGGAAAATGCCCGGTGCAGCTGATGGTGATGAAATGCGACAAGTTCAAGGGCAAAGGCTTTGATGCCTTTCTCATGAGCCAGATGTGGGACTGTCAGGAGGACCGGGAGAGAATCTTCCGGGAGTGCAAATATCAGGTGGTAGCCACCGATATGCTGGCTGCGGCGCTTCCGGCACTGGAGCGGGCCAACCTGGATGCCGACTTTTTGGAGGCCCTGGCGGAGCTGTACCCCACCTGTGAGGCATTCTATTTCCAGAACTGCGGCAAACTGTTTCTGGCGGAGGATGTGCGTTCTCACCAGATTGAAGGCCCGGACCGGTTCATCCGCTTTGGCGTCAATGTCCGCTTCTTCAACATTGAGGGCACCGAGGATATGCTCATCGACACGGTGGGCATGGGAACCCTGTTCCTGCCCGACCTCCAGTACCACTTCCACGGCATGGACCCCAACTGGGTGGTGAACCACGCCTACAACGCGGCGTCCTATATCCTGGAGCACGACAACCCCATTGCGGATGGGGACCCCATAGACGGTATTCTGGAGGGCAGAATGAGCCGTGAAGTCCAGTGGAAGTGCCAGTATGAGGATTCCCTGATCCAGCCGCCCAGAGGAGTGCTGGATATCCACATGGGGAGCTATGCCTCGGGAGGACGCTGAATGAACGGCGTTGTGCTCCTGGTGGGCGGACTGCTGCTTGTGGCGGTAATCAAGCTGATTATGGATCGAAATTGGATTGGCCTACTTCTCTGTGCTGTCGCCCTGCTTCTGGTCTTTGGGGCTGGACACCATACAAAATAGGCCATTTTAAGAATCGAGGAGGTGAAGTATGCAGAATTCAACAAATATGCGGATACTGGAATTACTCCGGTTTCTCTATGAGCGGACCGATGAAAACCATCCCGCCACAGTATCTGACATCATTGCCCATCTGAATGGAAAAGGAATTCAGGCAGTGCGGCAGACTGTTTACGCGGATACCAATGCGCTGATCGATGCAGGGATTGATATTGTGGTGGTCAAGAGTACCCAAAACCAATATTTTATGGGAAGCCGCTTGTTTGAGTATCCAGAACTAAAAATGCTGACAGACGCAGTAGCATCCTCGAAGATCATTTCTGCCAAGAAATCCGAGGAACTGGTACAGAAATTATGCTGTCTGACCAGCACACATCAGGCAGAACAGCTTCAAAAATTTGCTGCTTTATCCAGCCGTGTCAAACCGCATAATGAAAAGGTTTACTATATCATTGATAATATCCAAACAGCGATTGGAAACCATCAGCAAATTCGGTTCCAATACTATGAATATACTCAGGAAAAAAAGAAAATCTTAAAGCACGATGGATATTATTATGTCGTAAATCCCTATGCGCTTGAATGGAAAAATGACCATTACTATTTGATTGGATTTTCTCTGAAGCATCAGAAGATTGCTCACTTCCATGTAGATCGGCTAACAAGTGTAGAAAATCTGGAAACTTACTTTATGCCGATAGAGGGATTTGATGTAGCCTCCTATACAAATAAAATGGTTGATATGTTTACATCGGAGTCATCGAAGGAAGTAACCCTTCTATGTGAAAACGAATTGATGAGAGTAATCATAGATCATTATGGAGAAGATGCTGCTGTTGATAGGTATGATGATACACACTTCACAGCCAAAATTGAAGTGAACCCCAGTGGAACTTTTTATGGCTGGATATTCAAATTCAAAGGGAAAATAAAAATTCTCTCTCCCAAAGAGTGCATTACGGAAATGCAGCAAATCGCTCAGGAATTTATATAGTGCAAAAGAGGTGTTATTGATTTTTAACACCTCTTTTCAAATGGAATTTTTGTCCTTGAAGTGAACGGATGTTCGATATACAATATAAGCAAGATGTTCGCAGTTCGTCGAACAAATGAGAGGTGAATGCTGTGGGCAATATAACTTTTGGATCATTTATAGCTGAGAAACGCAAGGCACATAAATTCAATTTACGCGATACAGCCAAGCATTTGAATATTGCTTATGGCTATCTGTGTGACATTGAACAAAGCCGCCGTCCTGCTCCCACTGGAGATTTTGTGGAACGCATCTCTGTCTTTCTGAATTTGGATAAATCAGAACATGAGTTGCTTTTGGATCTGGCCGCAAAATCACGCAATACAGTATCTGCTGATTTGCCAGACTATATCATGGAAAAAGATATTGTTCGGGCGGCCTTGCGTGTGGCAAAAGAAGTAGACGCTACCGATGAAGAATGGCAGACATTTATGAAAATGCTAAAGGAGCGTAAACGATAGGGGGGAGAGCTTTGTCAATTCCACAAATCCGTACAGAAGCAATCGAAGCGGTAGGGCGAAAAATCCTGATGGAATATGATCCCTCTCTGCTATCCGGTCAACCGTGTCCTGTGCCAATCGAAACCATTATCGAGACAAAGTTTGATCTAATCCTGGAGTTTCATACACTAAGAAAAAACCCCAAGATATTAGGGGAAACAATTTTCGATGACGGTGCCGTTGTTTTATATGACCAGATACAGAGACAGTATCGAATGATTGCAGTAAGAGCCGGTACAATCTTAATTGATGAACGGCTTTGTGATCCGTCAAAATTAGGGCGGCTCCGTTTTACCTGTGCCCATGAGCTGGCTCATTGGGTACTACATAAGAAGTTGTACTCTGGTACTGGAGATGTTGCTGCTTATAACGGAAATGTTTCTTCCGACGAAAGTCATGGCATAATTGAGCGTCAGGCGGATACTCTGGCCTCTGCTCTGCTGATGCCTTTACCGCAGATCAAAAAATGTTTTTACCGGCTTAGAATAGGCCGGACAGATGAACAGCTCATTGCTGAAATGGCAAATATTTTTGAGGTTTCCAAGCAAGCAATGCAGATTCGTCTAAAATCCAGGAACCTGATATAATCAAAGGGGGGAATAGAGGGAGGCACTGCCCTCTCTCACTCTCCTCTGCTATGCTATTTTGTACCTAATATGTTCGCAATATTGCGAACAAGGAGGGATGTTCTATGAGAAAAGAAAGTACAACAATCCAAAAATGTAACAGCAGGCTAACAGCTTTGGGGCTTAACAGCGACGCTGCGTTTCATAGAAGTAAGCTGATTCTAAAGATTTACCGTGATGTAGTCTGGGTTCTGAGTGAACGGGCAGAAGAATTACAAGAAACTGCTTGGATTATGGGAGAACAAGATATAGAGTCTGGCCTCTGCTATCTTGAAAATTTTGCACCAGATATTGAACTGCAAGCCTTTGAAGAAAAAGTTTGCTGCCTTGTTCAAAATCAAATGCTGGTCAATATTATTGACCGTGCACTCCTTCGTCTGAAACGGTATCCGGATCGAGGAGAACTTTACTATGAAATTTTGACTAAGCAATTCATCTATCGGTTCAACAGCACAGAGAAAGAATTGCTGGAAGAACTAAATATAGAGCGCAGTGTCTTTTATGACCGAAAACGAGAAGCCATCTATTTATTTTCTGTTTGCTTGTTTGGATATTCTATTCCAGAAGTCCTGGAGGAGCTGCCCCGACTAAATCCCGACTAAATTCCGACAAATCCCCGACCTAATCCCTACTCCCTTCCGACTTCCGACCTGCTATACTTGTTATAGTGGCAGGAATGCGCTAAATTGAATACTTTTCTACATAAGGCCCGGCATTAACCGGGCTTTTTTCATTCCTGCTGCAATATGGCGGCAGGAACATGGCTGGAGGTGAAAACACTTCCGGCCTTTTTCTTTGCCCGGTATTAGGAGGCCGGTATGCGCTGGGAGGCGTACATAGCAAAATATCCATGACACCGTTCAAATTCGCTGACTACCAAGAATTTGAACGGAGGAAAGGATATGACGAGAGTATTCATTTGGAAAAATAACAGCCCACAGGAATGGGAGGAAATCAGTTTTTCAGCGTTCAGTAAGGCTCGCCGCAATGGTTGCTTTACTGGGCGCTTTTTTGTTGAAACAGTCAAAATGTTCCGTGATGAAGATGACCGCATTATCATGGAATGTTCTCGCAAAGATTTTGAAAAATACCAACAGGAGGACCGCCACAGCCGCTATCTCCAGGAACATGAGAAAAGTCGCTCTATATTCCCAGCTTCCCATGTGGGAGATCGTGACGGCACAGAGGAAGGTTATCAGGATGCAGATTTGTTTGTGGATGAATCTGTTGATACTGCGGAACAAGCAATTTGTAATCTTCTTATGGCCGATCTGCACCGTGCTTTGCAGCAGCTGAGTCAGAAAGAACGCTCTTTTATCTTGGATTATTACGGCATGGAAAAGCCAAGTACACTGCAATTAGCCAAAAGATATGGCATTAGTCAGCCCGCAGCTCATAAGCGTCTGAAAAAAATTGAAGAAAAAATAAAAAAGTTGGTTATAGATTTCTAAAAAAAGTGGCAGTAGCAAGTGAGAGGGAAATCCTTTCACTTGCACCTTGACAACCTCATATACGAATCATTAAGTTTGATCCTCTTTGGGCGTAATAGCCGCTACATCAGCGGTATATTTTCTGAGAGCTGCCACTCACATAACAGGCCAACCCATTTTTGCTGTATAGATGAGTTTGCGGTTTATCAGAAATATATCAGGCTGGAATACATCGGATGGCATCCGGTCATGGCATAACAAGGAGGAAAGCTCTCTTACAGCCATAGTCCGAGCGTGATAACAACCGTCGCAGGCCATGGGTAAGACCAAACGAAGTGGAGGTGAAATTCCTGAGAAGCAGGCCAGCCACCTGCGGCTTAATGATTACCCAAATCCCTGGGGTGTCGTGGACAAGTAAGGGATAAAACAGGCGCTAAATTGAAGGAGACTCTGTAATTTGCAGAGCCTCCTTCTTACATAATCAAATCTCAAAACATAGGAGGATGAACATGAAAGAAGATTGGATTTATAAGCGTGGGGATTTATATTATGCCAATTTGAACCCTTATTTTGGATCAGAGCAAGGCGGCACCCGTCCTGTCCTGGTTCTTCAAAACAATGTGGGGAATTTTTTCTGCCCCACCTTGATCGTAGCTCCGCTCACCAGTAAATGGATTAAGAAAAAGGAGCTGCCCACACACTATGCACTGGAGAGCGTTCCAGAGCTTGGACTGAAATCTGTTGTTCTGCTGGAGCAAATTAAAACGATTGATAAAAGGCGTGTTTTATCGTACATTGGGCGCGTATCTCGCGAAGAAATGAGAGCGATTGATGAGTCTCTGCAAGTTAGTTTAGATATTCATATTCCGGAGGAAATGGAGGCTCCGTAAGACCACTTACCGGATAAAGGAGGCGTTTTTATGTTTGAAGCAAGAATTGCGGAATTGAACCGCTTTAATGAACAAAATCCTGTCAGCTATGACAAAAGGACCTATACGGTCGATGAGATTCAGGACATTCTGGGTATCAGTCGTCCCACAGCATATAATCTGGTAAAACAAGGTGTATTCCACAGCGTCAGAGTCGGCGGTCATATCCGCATTTCCAAAAAGAGCTTTGATGACTGGCTGGATCACACAGATGAATGATTTGTCAAGGATGCCGATCTCCAAATCGACATCCTTAACTTTTTTTCTGCTTTCTCTTACAATGAGGCCATAGCAAGAAAAACTTTATAGAGGAGGCAAAAGCCATGCAGAAACAAAGAGTAAAGACCAGTATGTCTGTACCAGAGATGGGCAAAATGCTTGGGCTTGGTAAAGTAGAATCCTACTGGTTGGTTAAAAAGAACTATTTCAAAACAATTCAAGTGGCCGGACGAATGAGAGTTATGCTGGATAGCTTTGAAGATTGGTATGCCGGCCAGTTCCACTATAAAAAAGTGGATGGTACACCGCCCGGAGAGAAATGGCGGCATACTACGATGTCAGTACCGGAAATGGCGGATCTTTTGGGGCTGAAATCTGGCACAGCTTATGACCTTGTTAAAAGGGGCTATTTTGAGACGACCTTGATTGATCGAAGAATTCGTATCATTACCAGCAGTTTTGAAGCCTGGTATCAAAAGCAAACTCATTATGTGAAAATCTCAGAAAGGAGCAATGAAAATGGCATCTATCGTGAAGCGTAAAAGCAAATATTCTGTGGTGTATGATTACACAGATGAAAACGGAAAACGCAGACAGCGTTGGGAAACCTTCAGCACAAATGCAGAAGCAAAAAAACGAAAAAAGCAAATTGAGTATGAGCAGGACTCTGGAACCTTCTTTATTCCTACGGCAAAGACCCTGAACGATCTGCTCGATGAATATATGTCCATCTATGGTGTAAATACCTGGGCAATGTCAACATATGAAAGCCGCCGTGGTCTGGCGAGAAACTACATAACTCCTATTATCGGAGATATGTTGCTATCCGACATCACTCCAAGGATGATGGATAAGTATTACCGCGATCTGCTCTCTGTGAAAACGGTAAGCGTCAACAACCGCAAACCCACAAGCGAATATCTGACCCCGCATACAGTAAGAGAAATTCACAAGCTACTTCGCAGTGCCTTTAATCAGGCGGTGCGTTGGGAACTAATCAGCCGTAACCCTGTCCTGAATGCGACACTTCCCAAAGAAGAACATAAAGAACGGGATATATGGACTGCCGAAACTCTGAGCAAGGCTATGGAAGTCTGTGATGATCCTATCCTCTCCCTTGCCTTAAATCTGGCGTTCTCCTGCTCTTTACGCATTGGCGAAATGCTGGGCCTTACCTGGGACTGTATTGATATTGCACCACAGAGCATAGAAAATGGTTCAGCTTATATATTCGTCAACAAAGAGCTGCAACGGGTTACACGAGGTGCATTGGACGATTTGAGTGACAAAGGTGTTATTAAGAAGTTTCCACCTTGCATAGCCAGTACCCATACTGCTCTGGTCCTGAAAGAGCCTAAAACCAAAACCAGTATTCGCCGTGTGTACCTGCCGAAAACAGTTGCCTATATGCTGGTAGAAAGAAAAAAAGAAATTGATGAGCTGATGGATCTGTTTGGAGATGAATACATCGACAATAACCTGGTCTTTTGCTCCAGCAATGGCCGTCCGATGGAAAGCCAGGTAATTAACCGTGCTTTCAATAAACTTATCAAAGAAAACGGACTGCCTCATGTTGTATTCCATTCTCTCCGTCACTCCAGTATCACCTACAAGCTGAAACTCAATGGTGGCGATATGAAATCCGTCCAGGGCGACTCTGGTCATGCTCAGGTAAAAATGGTTGCAGATGTCTACTCTCACATCATCGACGAGGATCGCTGCATAAACGCTCAGCGATTGGAGGAAGCATTTTACTCATCCAAGACTCCTGACCCTGTTGAAGATACAGAGCCTAAAACTGCGGATACTGCCGTCACTGAAAGTGATGAAAGTGATGAAAGTGATGCAGCAAAGATACTGGAACTGCTTAAAAATCCCGAAACTGCCGCACTGCTCAAGCAGCTGGCAAAAGCTTTATAAAGTCCCTCCCTCAGAAGAACGCCTCTCACTTTGTGAGAGGTTTTCTTCGTTTGAACCACTTTGCACAGTGACCAAACACTTTTTTTGTTAGCAAGGTTCTGAAAGCATTTTTGAGCGATGTTAGCAAATTCGCGATTTTGTTTGCAACTTCCTCTAATTTCTGCTAACAAATGTTTGCAAGTTCCTTTGGTAAAAATCGAACCTCTGACTTACCGCCTTTCTTAGCAAAAGGCCAAATCTCGTTAGCAAATGTTAGCAAACCAAGGTTTTTTGCAAAAAAGCCACAAAAGCCGCAGAAATAAGAAAAGCCGAAAACCCTGATAAATCAAAGGTTTTCGGCGTGTTTGCTGGCGTCCCTGGCGGGATTCGAACCCACGGCCTTTCGCTTAGGAGGCGAACGCTCTATCCTGCTGAGCTACAGAGACATCTATTCAATTAAAATTGGTAACGATCACTTTTCATCGTAAGGCGGCCGGTAGAGCATAACCTTAGGAGGCGTGTGCTCTATCCAACTGAGCTACTGAGACATGGCTGGTTTTATGACTAAGCCCGAAGAAACTCGAACTTGAATCCTATATGAAGTTTTTCCAAGGTGGCCGTTGTAACGCAACCTTAGGAGGCGGACGCTCTATCCTGCTGAGCTACAGAAACATCTTTTATGAATATACTACGCGGATCACCCGGCAAACGCCGTTTGGTCCGCTTTCTATAGTATCCTATTTTTCAAAAAAAATCAAGTCAAAATTCCACCGTGCCCTGCATCCAGACCTGGCCCTTGAACCTGCGGCCCGGCAGGGGTTCGCCCAGAAGATCCTTCTTGTTGATGGCCACATAAAACTGCATGTCGTTGCAGTCCAGCTTCAGGTTGTAGACCTCCTCGCCGGTCATGCGGTTGGTCTTGATCTCCATGTCCGTGATCTCGCCGATCACCGCGTACTGGTCGCACTCCACGCCGCAGGGCATAAAGCAGGTGTCGATGATGGAGTACACGTCCTCGTGTGCAATCCGTCGGGACACCATGGAATAGAGGTCGATGTCCTCGATGGTCAGCGTCTCGATGGCGTCCTCGTCCCCATTCTTCGCCGCCTCGATGAGCCGCGTCCGCTTTTTGGACTCCTGACGGCTGTTCTCGGCCTGCTGCCTGGTTTTTTGCACCGGAAGAAGGATCTTGCCCTGAACCGCCAGACCGGTCAGGGAAACGCCCTTGGCCTCGGTCACTTCTTTGTTCTGCCTGCGCAGGCGGTACTCCAGGGAATTCTCCATATAAAAGATCAGGGAAATGCCCACCCGGTATTCGTCCAAAAGCCCGGCGTAGGTCTCTTTCTCCGCGTGACGCTGGATGGAACATTCGGCGGCAGAGCTGATTCCGGTATTCTTCACGTAAGGAAAATAATACTCCTGGCTGAAGTTCCCTTCTTCGTCCATCTCACCGGCAAGCACCACGCCCATATCGTCCGCCAGCTCGGCCCGCAGCTCGCAGAACATGCTGCCGTCCTTCTCCGCCATTCTGCCGGTGCGAACCGCCTGGGCGGCAAGCTCCTTTAAGAGCGCTTCCATATCCCGCTTTTTCTGGTACATACTGAATCCCACCGTGCGCATAAACTTGTGCATCCACGTCACCTTCTTTCTTCCTGACAACAATGGTCCGCAAGCTGCGCCGGCGGCCCATCACCATTCAAATAAAGAGGCGATCTGATCAATATCCGTCGCCCCCGTGTTCCTCCGCCCATTATATACTACTTCCCCCAGGATTACCAGCCCTTTTTTAAAGAGGATTCGGAAAAATCGGGCGTCCATTTTCTACAAAAGACGCGGTATGTATATGTTGACGGGAAATCCATCCTATGATAAGATTAATTTATGAAAACCGCATAATTTCGGATGATGGATCTGGGAGAGACCGGGCGGGAATTGTCCCGGAGCCGAAGGGGAAGCGAAAAACTCTCAGGCAAAAGGACCAGATACCGTACGAAACTCTGGAAAGCGATGACGCACCGACGAAGCCCAATCTTTCAGGTTAAGAGACAGAGCGCACAGACAACATTCCGTTGTCTGCGCGCTTTTCGTTTTATATTTAACAAACTTCCCACGGCGCGCCTCAATCACTGCTTTTCCCGCGGTAAACAAGATCCGAACACAAAAGGAGGATATTTTCTATGTCAACCGAAACCAATGGTTTAAAAACGCCTCTCTATGACATCCATGTGGAGAGCGGCGGTAAGATCGTTCCCTTCGCCGGGTATCTGCTCCCGGTGCAGTACGGGACGGGCGTAATCGCGGAGCACATGGCGGTGCGCACGAAATGCGGGCTCTTCGACGTCTCCCACATGGGCGAGATCATTTTAAAGGGCCCAGACGCATTAAAAAACCTGAACAACCTGCTGACCAACGACTACACCGTGATGGCCGACGGCCAGGCCCGCTACAGCCCCATGTGCAACGAGGAGGGCGGCGTGGTGGACGATCTCATCGTCTATAAAGTGCGGGACAACTGCTATTTCATCGTGGTCAACGCGGCCAACAAGGATAAGGACTACGCCTGGATGAAGGCCCACGTGACCGGCGACGCCGAGCTCTCGGACATCTCCGCCTCCGTGGCCCAGCTGGCCCTCCAGGGCCCCAAAGCCATGGACATTTTGCGGAAATTGGCAAAGGAGGAGGACATCCCGGAGAAGTATTACACCTGCAAGTTTCACTGCACCATCGACGGCATGGACTGCATCATCTCCAAGACCGGGTACACCGGCGAGGACGGCGTGGAAATCTACCTTGCGTCCGGGGATGCGCCCAGACTGTGGCGTCTGCTCATGGAAAATGGACGGGACGAGGGACTGATCCCCTGTGGGCTGGGAGCCCGCGACACCCTGCGCCTGGAGGCTTCCATGCCCCTGTACGGCCACGAGATGGACGATACCATCTCCCCCAAGGAGGCGGGCCTTGGCATGTTCGTCAAGATGGATAAAGAGGACTTCATCGGCAAGAAGGCCATCGAGGCCAGAGGCCCTCTGACCCGCAGGCGCGTTGGCTTAAAGGTGACCGGCCGCGGAATCGTCCGGGAACACCAGCCCGTGTACGCCGACGGCAAACAGATCGGCGTCACCACCTCCGGCACCCACTGTCCTTATCTGGGTTATCCCGTGGCTATGGCGCTGCTGGATATCGCCTACAAGGAGCCAGGCACTGCCGTGGAGGTGGACGTGAGAGGCCGCCGGGTTGCGGCGGAGGTTATCAAGCTGCCGTTCTATAAGAGATCCTGAACAATTTAATGTAAACTGCAACTGTTCAGGACATCCGATGTGGAAATTGGCACGAAAATCCGTTTACAAGCGAGCTTGACGCGGCTTTCCGAGCCAATTTCCCCGCCGTCCTGAACTGTTACCATAAACTATAAAAAACAATTTCCCCAGGAGGTAATACGATGAATTTTCCCAACGATTTAATGTACACCAAGTCCCACGAGTGGATCAAAATGCAGGAGGACGGCACCGCATTGGTTGGCCTGTCCGATTACGCCCAGGATGCGCTGGGTGATCTGGTCTTTGTGAGTCTGCCTGAGGCAGGCGACGAGGTAGCCGCGGGTGAGCCATTTGCCGACGTGGAGTCCGTAAAGGCCGTTTCCGACGTGTACTCCCCGCTGACCGGCGTGGTGGACGCCATCAACGATAATCTGTTGGACACCCCGGAAGCTATCAATGAAGCGCCCTACGACGCATGGTTTATCAAGGTGCGGGACATCACCGACAAGGAAGAATTGATGGACGCCGAAGCCTATGAGGCATTCTTAAAGACAATCGAAGAATAAAAGGGGGACACAACATGGGATGCTACATACCGGGTACGGAACAGGAGCAGCTGGAAATGCTGGAATCCATCGGCTTTGACAGCTTCGACGGCCTGTTCTCCCACATTCCGCAGCAGGTCCGTCTGGAAGGCGGCCTCAATCTGCCGGAGGGCTTAAGCGAGCTGGAGGTCATCCGCAAAATGGCGGACGCCGCAGAGAAAAACACCGTGTTCCGCCACATTTTCCGCGGAGCAGGGGCTTACAACCACTACATACCCGCCATCGTAGGCAGCGTGACCGGCAAGGAAGAATTCGTCACCGCCTACACGCCCTATCAGGCTGAGATCAGCCAGGGCATTTTACAGTCCATTTTCGAGTACCAGACCATGATCTGCGAGCTCACCGGCATGGACGCGTCCAACGCCTCGGTCTACGACGGAGCCACCGCGGCCGCGGAAGCAGCGGCTATGTGCCGGGACCGCAAGCGCAGCACCGTGTATATTTCCGCCGCCTCCCACCCGGATGTGATCCAGGTGGTAAAGACCTACTGTTTCGGCAGCAATACCAAGGTGGTGGTGGTGCCGGAAGCTGATGGGGTCACGGATGCGGACGCTCTGGCAGAGCTTCTGGCAGCCGATCCCCAGGCATCCTGCTTCTATATGCAGCAGCCCAACTACTACGGCTGTCTGGAGGACGTGGACAACTTAGGCCGGATCGCCCATGAAGCCGGAGCCAAATTCATCATGGGCTGCAACCCCATTTCCCTGGCGCTGTTAAAGACCCCGGCTGAGTGCGGGGCCGATATCGCGGTGGGCGACGGCCAGCCACTGGGCATGTCCCTGGCATTTGGCGGTCCCTATCTGGGATTCATGGCCGCCACAGCTGCCATGACCCGCAAGCTGCCGGGCCGCATCGTGGGCGAGACAAAAGACGACCAGGGCAACCGGGCCTTCGTGCTGACCCTGCAGGCCCGGGAACAGCATATCCGCCGGGAGAAGGCCAGCTCCAACATCTGCTCCAACCAGGCCCTCTGTGCGCTGACCGCCAGCGTCTATATGACCGCAATGGGCGCGGACGGCATGGAGGAGGCGGCCAGACAGTGCATGTCCAAGGCACATTACCTGAGGGACCGTCTGAGCGCCGCCGGGCTGGCTTCCAAGTATGAGAAACCGTTCTTCCACGAGTTCGTCACCACCGGGCCCGAGGGCAGCGCGGACGCCGTGCTGAACGCCCTTGAAGCCAAGGGAATCCTGGGCGGACTCCCCCTGTCGGACCATGAAATTCTCTGGTGCGCCACGGAGATGAACACCAAAGAAGAGATGGATCAGGTCGCTGAAATTGTGTCCAATGCGTTAAACGCCGAGAAAAAGGAGGTGGGCTGATTATGAAGCTGGTATTTGAAAAAGGGGCAAATGGCCGACATCTGAGCGTGCTTCCCCACTGCGACGTTCCCGCGTTTACGCCGGAGGACAGCATGCAACGCAGCTCCAAACCGCGCCTGCCCCATATGTCCGAAACTGAAATCAGCCGCCATTACACCCAGATGGCCGGCCGCACCCACGGGGTCAACGACGGGTTCTACCCCCTTGGCTCCTGCACCATGAAATACAATCCCAAGGTCAACGAGGAAGCCGCAGCCCTGCCTGGCTTTAAAAAGCTTCACCCCCTTCAGCCCCTTAGCACCGCCCAGGGCGCGCTGGAGGTGCTCTGGAACGCGGAGCGGCTTCTGTGCGAGATCACGGGCATGGACGCCATGACATTTGAGCCCGCGGCGGGCGCCCACGGCGAGTTCACCGGCCTGCTGCTGATCAAGGCATACCACGTGCACCGCGGGGACGAGAAGCGGACCAAGATCATTGTCCCGGATTCCGCCCACGGCACCAACCCGGCCAGCGCCGCCATGTGCGGCTACCAGGTGGTCAGCATCCCATCCCGGGAGGACGGCTGCGTGGACTTGGATCAGCTGCGTCAGGCAGTTGGCGAGGACACGGCCGGACTTATGCTGACCAACCCCAACACGGTGGGTCTGTTTGACAAAAATATTCTGGAAATCACCGAGATCGTGCACCAGGCGGGCGGGCTCTGCTACTACGACGGAGCCAACTTGAACGCCGTCATGGGCATTGTGAGGCCCGGAGACATGGGATTTGACGTGGTGCATCTGAATCTGCACAAGACATTTTCCACGCCCCACGGAGGCGGCGGACCCGGCAGCGGGCCGGTGGGCTGCAAAGAGTTCCTGGCGCAGTTCCTGCCCGGCAGCCGTCCGGTGAAGGACGAGGCCGGAAATCTGACCTTCGGCGTGGAGGAGCATTCCATCGGCAAGGTGAAACAGTTCTACGGCAACTTCCTGGTGGTAGTGAAGGCGCTTTCCTACATTCTGACGCTGGGACGGGAGGGCATACCGGCGGCGGCTAAGAACGCCGTGCTGAACGCCAACTACATGCGGGTGAAGCTCTCCGACGTCTATGAGATGGCCTACGACGAAATCTGCATGCACGAGTTCGTCATGAGCCTGGAGCATTTGAAACACGAGAAGGGCGTGACGGCAATGGATATCGCCAAGTCCCTGCTGGACTACGGCATCCATCCGCCGACCATGTATTTCCCGCTGATCGTCCACGAGGCCCTGATGGTGGAGCCCACGGAGACGGAATCCCGGGAGACCCTGGACGAGGCCATCGAAGTTTTCCACAAGATTTATCAGGAAGCCCTGGACAATCCACAGTCTCTCCACAGCGCTCCCCACAACACCCCCATCGGACGGCCCGACGAGGTTACCGCAGCCCGCAAGCCGGTGCTGCGCTACAGCTGGGAGAACGAGGGCTGATTGACAACCACAAGTGGTTCCCTACCGGATTTTATCCGCAGGAAACCGCACGGAATATCTACCACCGCCGGGGCGCACACTGCAAACCGGCGGTTGCGATTCACGGGGAATTTTAGAAAATGTGCCTGCGCGCGGCGGACATGCGGTGGGCGGGCATTTTACAAATAAGGCGGTAACAGAATGATTCAACATTTAACCTGGATTGAGACAGACAACACATGGCCCTACCGGAACCTGGCCATGGAGGAATATATGACAAGCCATGTGCGGGAAGGGGAATGCATCCTTTTTCTGTGGCAGAACCGCCGCACCGTGGTGATCGGGAAAAATCAGAACTGCTGGAAAGAATGCCATGTAGGCACGCTGGAGGAGGACGGCGGATTTCTGGCCCGCCGGCTGTCCGGCGGCGGGGCCGTGTTCCACGACCTTGGGAACTTAAATTTCACCTTTATCGCCAGGCGGGCCGACTACAATGTGGATCGCCAGCTCCAGGTGATCATCGCCGCCCTGGAAGCTCTGGGGTTGCACAGCGAGAAAACCGGGCGCAACGACGTGACCGTGGACGGGCGCAAATTCTCCGGCAACGCGTTTTTCCAGAGCGGCGACTATTGCTGCCACCACGGCACGCTGCTGGTGGACGTGGACCGGGAGCTGATGTCCCGGTATCTCAACGTTTCCAGGGAAAAGCTGGCTTCCAAAAGCGTTTCCTCGGTCAAATCCCGGGTGGTGAACCTGCGGGAGCTGCTGCCGGGGCTGACGCTGGAACAGTTGAAAATGGCCCTGGTGGACGCGTTCTCACAGGTCTACGGCATGAGACCCCGGCATATGGAGGAGGGGGAGCTTCCTGCGGAGGAGATTGAACGGCTGACGGAGCGTTTCGCGTCGGCTGCGTGGAAATATGGGCGGAAAATGCCCTTTGACTACGAGCTGGCACGGCGCTTTGGCTGGGGAGATATCCAGCTGCAGCTCCATGTGGAGGGCGGTGTCGTGCTGGACGCCGCAGCGTATTCCGACGCAATGGACCCGGAGTTCATCGGGCGGCTGCCGGAGGCTTTAAAGGGCTGCGCTTGCGGCCGTGAGGGGCTGTGCGGGGCGCTGGAACAGATGGCGGGGGAATATGGCGCTGGAACAGACCCCGGCGGCGCTCCCCTCTCCCAGGTGTTATCCGACATCAAAGCCCTGATTTCCGAGAGCTTTTAATTCAGCTTCCGCCGCCGATGGCGGCGGCCCCACCCCACCTCTCAAAAATCAACCATGAAAGGGATTAAATTATGGCAGACAGATATGATCTCATTGTAATCGGCGCAGGCCCCGGCGGCTACGAGGCGGCCATCGAGGCCGCCAAATCCGGTATGAAAACCGCTCTGATCGAGCGGCGCGAGCTGGGCGGAACCTGCCTGAATCGGGGCTGTATCCCCACCAAAACCCTGCTGCACACCGCGGAGCTTTACCGGGAGGTAAGCGGCGCCTGCGCAGTGGGCCTGGAGACGGAAAACCTCCGCTGCAACATGGCCCAGCTTCAGGCCCGCAAGAACGCGGTGGTGGAGCAGCTCCGGGGCGGCATCGCCTCCCTGATGAAGGCCAATAAAGTTACCGTGATCCAGGGCTCCGCCTCCATCGTGGACTCCGGTCAGGTACGTGTCGAGCCCGACGGAACCGAGCTAGAGACAGAGCACATCCTCATCGCCACCGGCTCCATCCCCGCGGTGCCCCCTATCCCCGGCGCAGATTTGCCGGGCGTGGTCACCAGCGACGAGCTGCTGGACTGCGACAAGCTGCCCCAGAGCCTGGTCATCATCGGCGGCGGAGTGATCGGCATGGAATTCGCCTCCGTGTTCAGCGCCTTGGGCTGCCGGGTCACGGTGGTAGAGGCGCTGGAGCGCATCCTTGCCAACATGGACAAGGAGATTTCCCAGAACCTGAAAATGATCATGAAAAAGCGCGGTGTGGACATTCACGCAGCCGCCATGGTGCAGGAGATCGCCGCGGACCCGGAAGGCGGCCTGATCTGCTCCTACACGGAAAAAGACAAACCGGCTCAGGCCCAGGGGGACCTGGTGCTCATCGCCACCGGGCGGCGGGCCTGCACGGAAGGGCTGTTTGCAGCGGACGCCTCCGAGGCCGTAAAGTCCATGGCAATGGACCGCGGCCGGGTTCAGGTAAATGGATGCTTTGAGACCAGCGTTCCCGGCATTTACGCCATCGGGGATGTGACCGGCGGGATTCAGCTGGCCCACGCGGCCACCGCCCAGGGGCGGAACGCGGTTGCGGCCATGGCCGGAAAAGAGCCGTCCATCGACTTATCCGTGATTCCCGGCTGCGTGTACACGGACCCGGAGATCGGCTGCGCGGGCATCACGGCGGACGAAGCCAAGGCCGCGGGCCTGGAAGTCATTTCCCGCAAATACGTGATGGGCGCAAACGGCAAATCCATCCTCTCCGGCCAGGAGCGGGGCTTCATCAAGGTTGTGGCCGCGGCCGACACCCACCGTATACTGGGCGCTCAGATGATGTGCGCCAGGGCCACGGACATGATCAGCCAGTTCTCCGCAGCGATCGTGAACGGGCTGACCCTGGAAGACCTGGCGCGGGTGGTATTCCCCCATCCCACGTTCAGCGAGGCAATGGGGGAAGTGGTGCGGTAGGCGGCATCCCGCCAAGGCAGGCATCAAAATGAAATCTGACGCGTAAACAAAGGACAGGACCCGGAATCCATTCTCCCGAGCCCTGTCCTTTCATTTCATTTCTATCTAAACCTCATCAACCCAAAGGGTCCCCCGCATAATTGTGTTTGCCGTTCTCAGCACGGTTCCGCGGATAACTTCATCCCCGTCCACTTCCATCTGCACCTCCGTGCAGCCGCCCGCGTGGCCGAGCACTACGCCGTTGCCAGCGCCAATAGGACGGGAGACATTGCGATTATCCGCTGCCGCACCACCGGGCACCCGATCATCCGCTCCCGCACCGCACGCCTCCCCGCTGTCCGCCCAGGAATCATTTTCTTTCCGCACCACCTCATACGCCACCGTCCCCGGAATCCGGGCTGCAGCTGCGGTCGCCATCGACGCCGCAATAGGATACGCCCTGTGCAGCCTGGTTATAAACGAGCGGCAGCAGATATCCATCTCCTCCGCCTCGATTCGGTTCCCATCCATATCCTCATAGCTCTGAGGCGGGGAAACAATACCCACAAAGGGCATATATGTGGATTTTATGGCCGCGTCCTCCCAGCGGTCCACCAGCCCGAACACCTGGGCTGCCATGCCTCTTACCCGGCCCACCAGATCGATAAAATCCTTTCTGGTATTCAAGCTTGTCAGCTCCGTCCCGGTCAGCCCCACGTCGGCGGCCTTAAAGAGCACCACCGGGTTAGCGCAGTCGATCAGCGTGACCGGCAAATCCCCGTGCCCCGGAATATGGAACAAATCGATCTTATTCCCCGTAGGGAACAATTTACCCGTCAGCCCGCCCCCGGGCCGCTCAAAGGACAGCCACACCGGCGAGCCGCTTCCGGGCGCTCCGCAGATCACAGCGTCCCCATCGATACAGCTCTTCCCGTCCTTCACCTGCACCCGGCTGGTGATGATCCTGCGGGTATTGGTATTATAAATCCGCACCACGGTCTCCGGCTCCCTGGCCTCCACCATACCCTCGTCGATGGCAAACGGCCCAACGGCCGAGGACATGTTTCCGCAGTTTCCCCGGTTGTCCACATAATAATTCTCTGAATCCACCTGGAAAAAATTGTAATCCACATCCGCCTCAGGCCCCTGGTGGGGGGAGATCACCGCCACCTTGTGGGTGGGGAAATCCACGCCCATGGCGGAAAGCCCCGCCGCCGTCCTCCGAACCCCCAGAGCCTTGATAAACAGCTCCGGCCAAAGGGATTTATCCTCCGGCAAATCTTCCTCCTTAAAAAACAGCGCCCTGCTGGTGCCGCCGCGGATATAAGTACACGGTATTTTTCTCATATCGTATTTTCCTCACAAAGAACAGGGCCGCATTTTCTACCGGTCACCATCCGCTCCGTTTCCGGCAGCGCACGATACAAATGCCTTGTGAACCGCAACTGCTGCAGCCCCATCATCATTTATCTCACCTTAAACCGCTTCCGTCCCCCTACAGAACGTAAGTGCTATACTCCCCGCTGCAAGGCTGCCCCGCGCAGATATGGATCACTCCGGCCTCGAAATCCATGATCTCATTGGAAACTGTACAGGACCTCATACCCAGAGGCAGCGTCGGATCGGCGGGATGACGGCAGAGCGCCTGAGGATAATTCTCATGGTCCGCCATACAGCATTTGATGTATTCCGCGTCGATTTCCCCGTGTTTCTTCATCAGAAGCTCGCGCAGGCGGGCGTCTCTGGGGGAGCGCTGCAGCGCGTGAATCTCCGGCTGAACAACAAAGTGGTTGGCATGGGTCACGACGCCGTTCTCCGTCTCGATCATATCCACGCCGCCGGGATACACTTCAAAATCCACCGCCTTCTTCTCCTTGTATCCCGCGATCATGATATTGCAGGACACCGCCCGCGGGAAGTTCAGGATGAAATCCTTGATCTCGTCGAAGGTCTTATATTTCAACAGCTGCCTTCTGGCGAACACCGTGGGGAGTCCCACCGCCCAGGCGTCGTAGATGGACTGTAAATTGTTGCTGACCGATCCCAGCCCGTGGCTGTTCATGCCGCCGCGGATCACCTGTCCCGCCTCAGTGAGGCCCATGATCCGGGTGCCGTCCGGCTGGGTGATGTGGATGATCATCACGTGATCCATGATTCCTACCCGGTAATCCCAGTTCTTCACCAGGTACATCTTGCCGTCCCTGGCCGCCTCAGGCAGCACCGCGGCCGTGGTGCACTCATGTTTCTGGGGGAATTTGGTAATTTCATAGCGGCAGTTGACCACCATGATGTCCGCCAGGGAAAAGCCTGAACCCTCGGCGATGCCCTCCACTTCCTCCATAACCTCCGGCGCCACCCTCCGCGTAATGTCCACGAAGGATAATGCGAACTGCTGAATCTCCTCCCAGGAACGGTCGGAGCTGCCCGCAAATACCTGCTTGTAGTCGCTGATGGCGTGGGCGATCAAATCCTTCGCCTGGCGGCCGTAGTCCTTTCCAATCTCATAATAAGTCGCGCCGGACACCTTATTAAAAGGATAATGTAACATTCCAAAACTCCTTTCCGAATCTGACAATTCTGAACCTTATAATTTATAGGGGATATACTCGCCCTCACAGGGCGGTCCTGAACAAATATACGCCGTATTTTCCGCAAAATCCACGATCATGGAGGCCACCGTGATTCCCGCCGGGATGTAGGTCCGCTTGTCCCCCGCAAAGGTGGGATGGCTGCAAATAGCCTTGGGCCAGTATTCATGATCCTTCATGCACTCCATGATATAGGGCACGTCGATATCGCCCCGGCGTTTAGCAAGCAGCTCCATCAACCTGGCGTCCCGCACCTTGAGCCGCTCGGGGAACGCATCCGCCTCCGCGTCCACCACAAAATGGTTGGCGTGGGTTAAGATTCCTCCCTGGGAATACACCTGGTCCATACGCTCCGGCTGCACCTCAAAGTCCAGCACCTGCCCCTTGGACCCCACCAGCATGATGTTGTTGGAAACGCAGCGCTTGAAGCTGCGCACCAGCTTTGCCGCCTCCTCGAAACTGCGGCTGGCCAACACCCTGCGCCGCAGGAAGGTCACGGGAAGCCCCTCCCCGTAGTGGTCGTGAACCGACTGCATCCCGTTGTTCACAATGGCGACCCCGAAGGAATTGAATCCCTCCCTGGGCATCTGCCCCGCCTCGGTCCAGCCAATGGCGGAATACTCCCTCGTGCGGATGCGCAGCAGTACGATGTGGGGGATCGTTTTCTCAAAGAAATCCCAATTTTTTACAGCATAAGTCTTTCCACCCCTGGACGCCTCCGGCAGCACAGCCGCGGTGGTGCACTCCTCAGGCTTGGAAATCTTGCTGATCTCATACCGGCAGTTGACCGCCATAATCTCCGCCAGCTCCCGCCCGGAACCGGAGGCCAGCCCTTTGGCCTCCTCCAGAATCTCCGGCATGGACTCCTCAATCACAGGCACGTAACCCATGGCGTAGTCTTTCGCCTCATCCCAGGTAAAACCCTGTTTCCTAAACGACTCTTTGTAGTATTCGATACAAATGCCGATGCGCTCCACGGCCTGGCTGCCGTACTGCACCCCGCGCTCAAAGGGCGTCTCGGCGGTAATTTCAATCAGCGGATATGGCTCTCTCTTCTCCATTCCAACAATGTGCTCCTTTCAGTTCGTCTGTTTGATTCTCACTCATGCAGGCGGCAGGCGACATAGTGCTTGGGCGCGACCTCTCTGAGCTTCAGGCCGTCTTCCCTGCAGCGATCCGTCACATAGGGGCACCGGTCGGCAAAGCGGCATCCGGGCTTGGGATTGATGGGCGACGTCACCTCGCCCTTGATGATCTCAAGCTTCTTGCGGTCCTTTAAGGACGCGATGGGAATGGCGTTCAAAAGGGCCTTGGTGTAGGGGTGCTGCGGATGGGCGAACAGTTCGTTGGTGGGCGCGTGCTCCACGCACTGTCCCAGATACATCACCGCGATATTGTTGCTGATATGTTTGATCACGCTCAAGTTGTGGGTGACGAACATGTAGGTCAGGCCCATCTCATCCTGCAAATCCATCATCAGGTTCAGAATCTGGGCCTGAATGGACACGTCCAGTGCGGACACCGGCTCGTCGCAGACGATGAACTCCGGGTCCACGGACAGGGCGCGGGCGATGCCGATGCGCTGTCTCCTGCCGCCGTCCAGCTCGTGGGGATAGGAGTTGATAAACCGCTCCGCCAGTCCCACCGTCTCCATCAGCCAGTAAACCCGGTCCAGCCGCTCCGTATTGTTCTTCAGGGTCTTGGTGGTGATCATGGGCTCCGCGATGATCTCACTGACGGACATTCTGGGATTCAGGGAGGTGAAGGGATCCTGGAAGATGATTTGCATCTTCTTGCGCATCTCCTTCATCTGCTTTGTTGAATAATCAACAATATTCTGTCCGTTGTACAGGATTTCCCCGGACGTAGGCTCCAACAGGCGCAGAATCGTCCTTCCCAGGGTGGACTTACCGCAGCCGCTCTCGCCCACCACGCCCAGGGTCTCGCCCTTCATGATGGAAATGTTCACATGGTCAACCGCATGAAGATTTCCCCGTTTGGTGTTAAAATATTTCACTAAATCTTTTGTCTGAATCAATGGCGTATCCATTTATTTTCCCTCCCCGCCGTTTTTATCGTCCTGCAAATAGAGGAAACACTTAATCTGATGGCCGTCAAAATCAGCCATACCCGGCGCTTTCGTGTTGCAAATCTCCATGCAGTGCGGGCAGCGGTCCGCGAACCGGCACCCGGGAATGGGTTTCGTGGGGTCCGGCATCAACCCGTCGATGGGCGTCAGCCTGGCCGCGTTGCTGGTGATATCCGGGATGGACCCGAACAGCCCCACGGTGTAGGGGTGATGCTTCTCCCCCTCATAAATATCCTCAATCTTCCCGTACTCCACGATCTCGCCCGCGTAGATGATGGCTACCCGGTTGCAAATCTGCGCCACAACGCCCAGATCGTGGGTAATCATAATCATGGAGGTGTTTAAACGCTCCTTCAAGTCCTCCATCATCTTCAGCACCTGGGCCTGGATGGTCACGTCCAAAGCCGTGGTGGGCTCGTCCGCCAAGAGCAGCCTGGGCGTACAGGACAGCGCCATGGCGATCACGATTCTCTGGCGCATTCCGCCGGAGAACTGATGGGGGTATTCCACCTTGCGCTCCGCCGGGATTCCCACCAGCTCCATCATCTCGTCCACCTTTTTCTCCACATCGGCGTGGCTCATGCCCGTATTGTGGAGCAGGATCACCTCGGCGATCTGGCTCCCCACCGTGTGCAGGGGGTTCAAGGCGCTCATGGGGTCGGCGAAAATCATGGAGATATCATTTCCGCGCAGCATGCGCATCTTCTCTTCTTTCATGTTGACCACGTCCTGGCCCTCGAACAGAATCTCGCCCTTCGTGATGAAGCCGGTGCGCTCCGGAAGTAATTTCAGGATACTGAGGGCGATGGTGGTCTTTCCCGCTCCGGTCTCCCCCACCAGGCCCAGGGTCTCGCCCTTGTCCAGCTCCAGGTTGATCCCGTTTAAGGCGTACACGTCGTCCTCATCGGTTTTATACATAACATGCAAGTTCTTGATTTCCAGCAATTTTTCTGACATACCTTTGCTCCCTTCCCTGTAATCAGTTTCTCAGCCTTGGGTCCATGGCGTCTCTCAGACCGTCACCCGCGAGGGTAAGGGACATAACGGACATTACCACGGCAAATCCGGGGAACAGGGACAGATACGGATAGTACCTCATCTGGGTCTTTGCGAAGGACAACATGCTGCCCCACTCCGGCGTAGGCTCGGAAACGCCCAGTCCCACGAAGCTCAAGGACGCAACGGTGATCACGGAACGGGCCACGGTCTGGGTAACCTGAACCAGCACGGGACCCATGGCGTTTGGCAGAATGTGCCGCATAATGATCCGGGCGTCGCTGGTGCCGCAGGCCCGGCAGGCCTCGATATACTCCTGACCCTTGACGCTCATAACCGCCGACCGCACGATACGCGCCATTCTGGCGATCTGGGAAACACCCATTGCCACGATCATATTAAACATGCTGCTGCCCAGGGCGGAGATGATGGTAATGGCCAGCAGTGTGCTGGGAATGGCCATCAGCACGTCCATGAGACGCATGAGCACATTGTCCACCCGCCCGCCGTAATAAGCCGCGGTGGCGCCGATCAGACCTCCAAAGGTCAGGGACACGGCCACGGTGGCGATTCCCACGAACATGGAAATGCGGCCGCCGTAGATCACACGTGTAAAATAATCCCGCCCGTACTGGTCGGTTCCGAAGAAATGGGCCGCGCTGGGACCCTGGTAGGCGTTGGCGATATCCATGGTCAGCACGCCGCTCTCATAGTCCAGCCAGAGGTCCGCGCTGAGCACCGTGATGGCCATCAGGGCGAATACGATCAGCCCGGCAAGGGCCAGTTTGTTCTTTTTAAAACGGAGCCAGATCGTCTTCCACTGGCTTTTTTTCCTGGCGGCATTGTATTTGCTCTTCACGCTGCCGTCTGCTGTCATAGTAACCATACTCATGCCTTCTTCACACTCCTTTTCACAGAAGTAAACTGGGATGCCAGTCTCGGATCGATGTATGTGTAGACAATATCAACCAACAGGTTGATCAGGCTGGCGAAAATAGCCGTGGTCATAACCGCGCCCATGACGATGGGCGTGTCCTTCTGGCGGATGGCGTTGATCATCAGCTGGCCCAGTCCGGGAATGGTGAACACCTGCTCCAGCACGATGGAGCCGCCCAGGGCGAAACCGAAGTTGGTGCCGATTACGGTGACCACCGGAAGCAGGGCGTTGCGCAGGGCGTGTCCGTAGGTTACGGTTCTGGGAGCCGCGCCCTTGGCCTTTGCGGTGCGGATGTAATCCTGGCGGATGACCTCCAGCATGGTGGTTCTGGTCATACGCAGCAGCGCCGCCGTGGTGGAGGACGCCGAGGCGATTACCGGCAGAATATAGTGCTTTGGCGACGACAGGCCCATCATGGGAAGCCAGCCCAGTTTGATACAGAAGAGCATCATCAGCAGCATGGCCAGGAAGAACGCTGGCATGGAGGTGATGGTCAGGGAGACCGCCAGGGTCAGGTTGTCCGTGAGGGAATACTGCTTGATCGCGGACAATATGCCGATGGGCAGGCCCACGATCACCGCCACGCAGATGCTGAAGGTGGCAAGGCTTAAGGTGTAGGGCATACGCGCCACAATCTCGTCAAAAACCGGCAGGCCGGAGGTATAACTGGTCCCCAGGTCTCCATGGGCGGCGTCCACAACATACCGTCCAAAGCGGATGAAGAAGGGATCGTTGAGCCCCATCTCCTCCCGCAGCGCCTCCTGAGCCTCGATGGGAGCGCCCTCGCCCAGGATCATCATAACCGGATCGCCCGGTGTGAGCTCCATGATGGCGAAAATGATGAATACGACGCCTATGATTACGGGGATCATCATCAATAGTCTTTTTCCTATATATTTGAGCATAAACATCCTTTCCACAGCCGGTGGACGGCCGCTAACACGGTTTCTCTGTTAAAAAAGCCGGGCGCTCGGAGTGCGCCCGGCTAGCCGTCGACTGTTATCGTAATTATTTATTCCTCTACAAGGTAAGCTTCGGCCCACACGTTGCGCTCAAGGGGATGGAAGGTCCAGCCCTTTACATTCTTGTTGATAATGATCGGGGAGGTCTGGGTGTACAGCGGAATCACCGGCACGTCGTCCTTGATCATCTGATAGCACTGGCGGAAGATATCGTTTCTCTTTGCCGGATCGGTCTCGATTGCGGACTGGTCCACCAGCTTGTCGAATTCCGGATTCTGATAACCCGCGTAGTTGTTGCCGCCGCCCAGCATTTCCGTGGTCAGTCTGCGGCGCAGCATGTACTCCGCGTCGTTGATCACGTGGTTGGTCATACGCAGGGAAGCGTCAAACTGACGGTTGCCGGAAACGGTGTCGATCCATACGGAACGCTGAAGCTTTTCAAAGGTCACGTTGATGCCGACCTTGGCCAGCTGAGCCTGCATAACCTCTGCGGGCGCCATGTAGGTATCGGAGCTGTCCTGGGTAAATACCACGTCGATGCCGTTGGGATAACCGGCCGCAGCCAGGCACTCTTTCGCCTTCTCCAGATCCTGCTCATACCACTCGAAATCATCCAGGTAACCGGTGGCGCCGGTAGCGCACCAGCAGTTGTTCACAACGCCGTATCCTTCCGCGCCGCCTGCAAGAATCTCATCGCGGTTGATCGCGTAAGCCACCGCTTTTCTTAAGTTGATGTCCTTGAAGGGGCCGTCGGTGGTATTGAACGTAATGTCGTACAGGCCGAATCCGCGCTCTTCAACCTCAGAGTGCAGGTTGGGCAGTTCCGCCAGGTGAGCGAAATCCGCTTTGCTGACTGCATAGTAATAATCGATCTCGCCGGCCTCCAGAGCCATGGCTCCTGCGGAAGAGTCGGTGATAATGGTCCAGTTGATGTATTTCATCTTCGGGGTTCCGCGGTAATAATCGTCGTGGCGCTCGAACTCCAGACGGTTTCCGCTCTGCCACTTGGTCAGCTTGTAAGCGCCAACGCCCACAGGCTCACGTCCGAAGTCGCGTCCCGCGGCCTCGCACTCTTCCACCGCCTTCTGGCTGACGATGGCGTAGGACGGGTTGGTCATAATCTCCAGGAACGGAGCGTACGCATATTTCAGATACGCCTTGATATGGGTGTCGTCAACCTTCTCAAAACGGTCGATGCAGGCGTTGGTCTGCGCCGTAAAGGAGGAGGCGATGGCCCGGTTCAGGGAGTAAACCACATCGTCTACGGTCATGATGTCGCCGTTGTGGAACTTCACGCCCTCGCGGATGGTGAAGGTGTACTCCTTGCCATCCTCGCTCTCAGACCACTCCGTGGCGATCGCGGGCTCGTATTCCTGAGTCGCCCAGTTAAAGTAAAGCAGGGGATCGGAAACATTGTACATGTACATCCAGGTTACAAGGTCCTTCGTCTGCGCCGGGTCCAGGGATGTGGGCTCGGATTTGCTGGCCATATTCAGGGTGTCGCGGCTGCTGAGTTTCTCCTCGCCTGCCGCCGCTCCGTTTTCTCCCGCCGCCGCAGTATTTCCCGTTCCGCCCCCTGAAGAAGCAGGAGCGCCTGAACCTCCGCAAGCGGTCATGGAAATTGCCATTGCGACTGCCAGGAACATAGCCAGGAGTTTTTGTGTTCTCTTTTTCATAGCTCTTTTCCTCTCTTTTTCTTAATAATAAACTGTCGTACAACAGTTTTTTTCTGCTAATAGTCCCCCAAAAAGTCATACATCCTATACATTTGCTTTATTTAAGTAAAATATAGTAATTTTATGTAAAAATTTCGACATTTTTTTGCAAAATTACTTTTTTTTAGTATAATAGAGTAAAACTTATTTGTCTAATGACAGATCAGGCATAATACCCATAACATTTTGTCATGAGGAAAGGAGTCTTTATGCAGACTACCGCATATGAATATGTGTTTGCCATCGCCAAGCATCACAGTATTTCCAAGGCCGCCAGGGAGCTGTGTATCACCCAGCCGGCTCTGACCAAATACTTAAAACGGCTGGAGGAGGACCTGGGGACCCAGCTCTTTGACCGGGCTGTCATCCCCATTTCCCTGACCCCGGCGGGGAAAAAATTCGTCGAAAAAGCTGCGCTGATCCTGGAGATCGAGCGCAACCTGCAATATGATTTAAATCAGATTTCAACGGACGTCCGCGGTAAGGTGACGGTGGGAATGAACACGGAATTCTGCAGCAACACCCTGCCCTACGTGCTCCCGGAGTTCCGGTTCCGTTACCCGGAGATCGAGGTGCAAATCCGGGAAGGGCACAACCGGCTGCTGTTTGACGAGCTGGAGTCCGGGACGGTGGATATCGTCTATTCCGCCTACAGCATGTCCGCCATGGCGTTTACCTACGACCTCATCTACAGCGAGCCGATCCTTCTGGCGATGCCCGCGGACCACCCCCTGGCGGGAAGCGTGGATCTGTCCAACAACTCCCCGCTGACCCCCTATTACATCAAGCCGGAGCTTGTGCGAAACTGTGACTTCATTGTATTGATCCCGGAACAGGGCATGGGAGCCATCGCCCGGGACATGTTTCATAAATATAACTTAAACCCAAACATCGTCATGGAGACTCAGAAGCACGAGACCGCCATGCGGCTGGCCTCCGCGGGTATGGGCATGGTCTTTACCCCGGTGCGGACCCCCCTTAGAATCCCCCTGGTAAAACCCATGGCCTATTTCTCCATTGAAAACCCCATTTTCACCCGCAGCAGGGGCGTCTACTACTCCAAATACGTTCCTCTGTCCGAAGCCGCGCGATGCTTTATCCATGTATTCAACGAGGTGTACAACCACGAGAGCTCCTTAAAAATCCCGGATTGTCACCTTATAATCCCCCCCCCCCATTAACAATGTGTAATTTTTCGCACGCAAAAAGGGCGGCCTAAGCCGCCCCCTCATATCTTATCTGATCCATAACCGTTCAAACTCATCCTCTGCCATGGGCTTTCCGTACCGGTACCCCTGGCCGATCTCGCAGTTGGCCTCCCGCAGGATGCGCTCCTGGTCCTCCTCCTCAACGCCCTCCGCCACCGTGCGGATGTGCAGGTCATTACACATGGAAATCACATGGCGCACCACCTGGCGGCTGACCCGGTCGTCGCAGCTCTTGCTCACCAGGCTTTTATCCAACTTTAACACATCGAACCGGATATCCGACAATACCGCCAGATTGCTGTACTTGGTGCCGAAATCGTCCAGCGATATCCGGTATCCCAGATCCCCAAAACGGCGCAGCACCTTGCAGATCGTGTCCTTGCCCAGTTCGCCGATACTCTCCGTCACCTCGATCTCCAGGCGGCTTCTGTCCACCTGGTATTTCTTCACAATGGACTCCACACTGCGCACGATGTCGTTGGAGAGCAGGGTGATCCGAGAGAAGTTGAAGGAAATGGTCAGCGCATGTCCCGATTGATTCCAGCGCTCCATCATCCGGCACACTTCCTCCAGCACAAACAGGTCGATGTGGCTGATCAGATTCTCCCACTCCAGATTCCCCACAAAGGCGGCCGGGGAAATGATCCCCTTTTCCTCGTCGTAATAGCGGATCAGCGCCTCGGCTCCCGCCAGACTGCCGCTGTTCAGGAATACCTTGGGCTGCAAAAACACCCGGAAGGACCTCCGCTCAATGGCCTGAAGCAGCTGGCGCAGCGATTCCGTCCGCCCCAGCTTCCTGGTCCTGGGCTGATTCTCATAGTAGCGCTGTTTTTCCAGGCGCATAAGCTCCACCGCCTGCTTCTGCACGTCGTCCAGATTCCGCTCCTGGTCGTCCCACACGCTTCCCAGGGAAACCGACAGCCCGGCGGTGAGGGAAAGCGTCGCCTTCATCTGTTCAAGCTTCTCCTCAAACTCCGGTTCCGTCAGATTCTCCAGTATCATGTCAAACTCATTGCTGTTTAAGCGGAACACCTGGTTCCTGGGGAAATGCTGTTTCAGCAGGTTCGCCAGGCGGCAGATCAGTTCATCCCCCGCTTTGGTGCCCTGGGCTTCATTTACCGCCCGCAGATCATTGATGTCCGCGCAGATCACCCCGATGGAGGAACTGTCGTCCCGGTTGTAATCCCTCCGGTAGCGGTCATAGCTGCTGCGGTTGAGCAGTCCGGTCAGAGAATCGTGGTAGATGCTGTGCTCCAGTTGTCTGGCATCCTTCCGGTGCCGGATCTCCCGGCCCACAAAATAGGAAAGCGTCTCCGCCATCTGCAGGGGCTGCTGCTTCTCCCGGTCCAGCATCACCAGATAGCCCAGCTCCCGGTCCGCGATCTCCATGGGTATCACCGCCATTTCCCCGATCCGCTGGCTCTCCATATCCTGATAAAGCTCAAAGGACTCCGGAAGAATCTCCTGGGCTCCGTCCACCTCCCTGCAGGCCGACGGCTGCATACGGCTCAGCCATTCCTCCAGATGCTGTTCCATTGGGCGCCCCAGCTCCCCTCTTCCGTCCCATCCGCTCACACAGGCGTAACCGAAGCCGTTCTCACGCGGAAGTACAAACCGCAGGTGGGACGGCCGGTAATGAGCCGTGAGCACGTCCGCCGCACAGTCCAGCGCCGCCTGCGCGTTCCGGGCCTCCGCCATGGAATAGAGGCAGCTGATGATCCGGCTGTTGGCCTCCCCGATCAGCTGGGACTTCTCTTCCTGTAAATGGTCGCCCTGTAACTCCTGCTTTATTTCTGAGATATCGATGGCAAAGGCCAGCAGCAGCGTGCGTCCCTCCCACTCCACCAGCCGGTTTTTCATGAGGAAACGCTGGTTGAGATAGGAATTGTAGTTCTCCCAGATGCCCATGCGCACCTGTTTTTTCTTCAGATTGGGGCAGAACACGCAGGGCAGGGAGCGGTCATACAGCAGCTCATAGCACTTGTGCCCGGCGCACTCCCGGCCCGTCTTTCCCAGCCTCCGGTAAAACGCCAGGTTGCCGCAGACCAGCTCGTGGGTGGCGGGATCCACCAGGTAGGCCATATCGGATACCTGGGACAGGAAGCGGTCAAAGGCGCTCTCCACGTCCGTGCTGTCCCAGGCCGCGCTCCGCTGCCCCTGAACGGCCTCCTCCATCCGCTTTTCCTTGTCGATGCTCACCAGGCAGTTTAAGGCCATCACATCCCCGTTGATCGGGTCCCGGTAAAGATAAATGGTGTGCCGCACCCAGCACACCTAGTTCTGGTCCGTCAGACGCCGGTACTCGCATTCCAGCTTCTCACTGCCCCGGCGGAATGCGGCCAGAAGGCTCTTCCGGTCCATATATTCGATGTATTTTCTGCGGTCCTTGCCGTAAACCCTTCGCCGGGATCCCTCCAGGATCATCTGCTCGTAGCTCCTGGTCTCGGAAGCTTTCTCATAGAACATCCAGTTTCCGCCCACCCGCTCCACGGTCCCCGCCGTGATGTCCGCCTCCGCGTACGCCGACGCGTTGCCCAAAAGCGCCCGGTTGAGGCGGCTCTCCCGGATATAGGCGGTCTCCATGGCCTTCTGCTTGGAGATGTCGTCCAACCGGCCCAGAATGATCTCCGGGCTTCCCTCCTCGCTTCCGGTCACCTCCAGCTCCATACGGAACCAGCTGTACTCCCGCTCCTGATTCTTCAGACGCAGCTCGCAGAAGCTCTGTTCCTCCCCCTTCTTAACCGCCTCGAAGGTCTGAAGAAACGCGTCCTGGAAATCCGGGTGCACGATTCCGTCCTCCACCCAGCTCTGGGGGAAATTGCGAATCTGCCGCTGGCCCCCGTAGGTCAGCATGCGGTCCGTGTACACCAGCGCGGTGCGGCTGGTCACATTGTACTCAAAAATCTCCTGCCAGCCCATGTTTAAGGACCACCGCTTCATCTGGTCCAGATTGGCCATGTTCTGGTGGTATCCGGAGACGAGGAACAGGCCGTTCTCCATCTCCCGGACCTTTCCGGCGCACCGCACCGGGATATCGCCCCATTCCGGGTGATTCCAGGTGTACTGTACCTCGCAGAGCTTTTCCGTGGTAAACATCTTGCTCAGGGCTTCATTCACATAGGAATAATTTCCCCTGTTGATCCGCTTGTACCAAAATTCAAAACAATCCTCCGGAGTCAAATTCTCCGGCAGTCCCAGAAGCTTCGCCATTGTCCGGTCCACATACATTCTGGTTTCCCGCATCTCGCGGTCCGTCACCATACTCCACAGACCCGTGGACGAGGTATCTAAAACATACTCCGACCATTTCCGGTCGCCAAACTTAAAACAGCCTGTTTTTTCCTCGTGTACCATACTCCCAGTCCTTCACATTTAATCACAACTGTCACTTATGTTCAGTATAGCACAGGATCGCTTTAACCAGCAACGGGATTTTCGTTTGATTATGTTGAATGTTTTTGTGGAACCCCCGGAATCACGGCCGCGGTTTAAACCTCCGCCCCGGCCGCCCTGAACGCCTCCTCCAGATCCTGAAGAATGTCCTCGATGTGTTCCGTGCCTACGGACAGGCGGATGGTGCCCGGACGAATCCCCTGGGCCGCCAGCTCCCCGCCGCTCAGCTGGGAGTGGGTGGTGGAGGCGGGATGGATCACCAGAGATTTCACATCCGCCACGTTTGCCAGCAGGGAAAAGAGTTCCAGGTTGTCAATAAAGGCCCTGGCCGCCTTCCCGCCGCCCTTGATCTCAAAGGTGAAAATGGAACCGCCGCCCTTCGGAAAATACTCCCGGTAAAGCCTCTGCTGAACCGGATCGGCGCTCACCGCCGGGTGATGCACCGCCTCCACCGACGGGTGGCCCAACAGATACTCCACCACCTTCAGGGCGTTCTCCACATGGCGGTACACGCGCAGGGACAGGGTCTCCAGCCCCTGGAGCAGAAGAAACGCGCTCATCGGAGCCAGCGCAGCGCCCATATCCCGCAGCAGAATCGCCCGGATTCTGGTGACAAAGGCGGCGGGCCCCACGTCCTGGGCAAAGCGGATTCCGTGGTAGCTGGCGTTGGGTTCGGTGAGCCCGGGAAATTTACCGGACGCCACCCAGTCGAAGCGCCCGCCGTCCACGATAACTCCGCCCAGGGTGGTTCCGTGTCCCCCGATGAACTTGGTGGCCGAGTGCACCACAATATCCGCGCCGTATTCAATGGGGCGGATCAGGTAAGGCGTTCCAAAGGTATTGTCGATCACCAGGGGAATGCGGCTGCGATGGGCAATATCGGCGATGGCGCGGATATCGGATACGTCGGAATTGGGATTGCCCAGAGTCTCGATAAACACCCCCTTGGTGTTCTCCCGGATGGCCTGTTCCACCGCCTTTAAATCCGAGGGATCCACAAATGTGGTGGTGACCCCGTACTCAGCCAGGGTATGGGCAAGAAAATTGTAGGTGCCTCCGTAAATATTCCGGGCCGCCACCAGGTGATCGCCGGCCCTGGTCAGGTTCTCGAAGGTGTAGGCCAGAGCCGCGGCGCCGGACGCGGTGGCCAGGGCGGCCACGCCGCCTTCCAGAGCCGCCATCCGCCGCTCAAACACGTCCTGGGTCGGGTTGGTAAGCCTGCCGTAAATATTACCCGCGTCCGAAAGGTTAAACCTGGCCTCCGCGTGGGCGCAGTTGTCAAACACAAAGGACGAGGTCTGGTAGATCGGCACAACCCTGGCCCCGGTGGCCGGATCCGGCTGCTCCTGGCCCGCGTGTAATTGGATGGTCTCAAAGTGGAAATTTCTCTGGCTTCTCCTGATTTTCTCTCCCATGTCAATTCCTCCATAATTCCTAGTATGCCTATAGGTTTAATTGATAATAGCACGGAGGTCTGATCCTGTCAAGAAAAAACTGCCATTTTTATCCAACGCTCAATCCGCCTTAAAACGCCCCGCTCTGATCCATATCCGGCAGCTTTAAGGCCCGCTTGTCCGAGGGCGGATAGCCGAACATCTTTTTATAAGCCCTGAAAAAGCTGGAATAATCCCCAAATCCCGCCCGGGCTGCGGCCTCGGCTGCCGGCGTGCCCTGGGACAGCTCCTTTCTGGCCGCCGCCATACGTTTATATAGGATATAGCTGGCTACCGTGGTTCCGGTGGCGCGCTTGAATATGGCGGTCAGATGATTCTTGCTGACAAAAAAGTCCCGGGCCAGCCCCTCCAGCGTCAGCGGCTCCGCCAGATGATCGTTGATATAGCGAATGATGTCCTGGGCCTGATTCCGCGCCTGGTTCTGCCGCGCCGGTTCTTTCTCGGATATTGCAAATATACGGGACAAAAGCGCGGTGATGCTTGCGCGGATTGCAATATCCTGCAACTCCTTCCCGTATTCCCGGCACTGTTCCACCGCCCGGAAATACCACTCCAGCCCAAACTGCTCGTCAAAGCGCCGCCAGCCGCCCCGGAAGGGTTCAAGGAGCAGACGCTCCCTCTCGTCCAGGACCTCCTTCGTAAAGTGCAGGCGGATGCGGTGGTACACCTGTCCGTCCAGCACCTTCAGTCCGTGAAAGCAGTCCGGGGCAATGATTATCAGGGTTCCGGGCCTGGGACGGCAGTCCCGGCCCTCCAGCAGATACTCCACGTTACCGGTGATGATGTAGTAGATTTCGTAGCTGTTGTGACAGTGCATCCGGTAGTCCATGTCCGCCTCGTCGCTGCGGGTGTTGGCGTAGATCATCCGGTCCGTTTTCAGGCTGGTTTCCTGGTACATTTCCACATTCTTCCTCTCATAATTGATCCTGTGCCCATTGTACCACGTCTTGGGCGATTTGCAATATTTAGATTGCTTCCAACAATGGAATTTGCAATGTTTTTAGCGTATAATAACCTTCGTAAACGAGATACAGATGAATCGCCGTTCATCTGACCTCCCTTATAGTTTAATATAAATCCCCCCATATTGTAGAAACAAAAACCAGGCTTGTATCCCCCTCGCCTGGTTTTTGTTTTATATATTATTCTGTTTTTTCTGACTTCCCTGCGCCGATCTTCCGGTACTCCACCAGATGGCCCGGCTGGGTCATGTCCTTTAAGTTCAGGCAGCGGTCCAGCTGTTCCTGGGTCATCAGCCCCTCCTCCAGCACGATCTGCCGCACCGGAATCCCGGTGCTCAGGGCCTTTTTCGCGATCTCAGCGGAGAGCTTGTAGCCCAGGCTGGGACACAAGGCCGTAGCCAGCGCGGAGCTGGTCTCCACCAGCCTGCGGCAGCGGTCGCGGTTGGCGGTGATTCCCAGAACACAGTTGTCGATCAGGGTGGTCACCGCGCCCCCCAGGGTGTCGATGGACTCAAAAATCTTGTAGAAGATCACCGGCTCGAAGGCGTTTAACTCCAGCTGCCCGGCCTCCGCGGCCATGGTTACGGTCACGTCGTTGCCGATGACGTTGAACGCCACCTGGGAGACCACCTCGGGAATCACCGGGTTGATCTTGCCCGGCATGATGGAGGAACCGTTCTGCTTGGGCGGCAGGTTGATCTCCCCCAGTCCGGCGTGAGGGCCGCTGGAGAGCAGGCGCAGGTCGTTGCAGATCTTGGACAGGCTGGACGCGCAGGTTTTCAGCGCCCCCGAGACGTGCACAAAGCAGTCCAGGTTCTGGGTTGCGTCGAACAAATCGTCCGCCTGATAGCAGTCCGTGCCGCAGATCAGGTTGATATTTTTGATGATCTGGAACAGGTAAACCGGGTTCACGTTGATGGCCGTTCCCACCGCTGTTGCGCCGATGTTTAACGCCCTCAGATCCTTTTTAAGCCCCTTTAAACGGCTGATATCCCGTCCCACCACATTGGCGTACGCCTCAAAGGATTGTCCCAGGCGGATGGGCACCGCGTCCTGCAGCTGAGTCCTGCCCATCTTCACCACATCGTCGAACTCCACCGCCTTGTCGCTGAACGCCTTCTGCAGGCGCTCCAGCTCCTCGATCAGCCGCGGCAGCAGTCCCATCATGGTCAGCTTGCCCGCGCAGGGTATCACGTCGTTGGTGGACTGGGCCATGTTCACATGATCGTTGGGATGGACGATGGAGTAATCCCCCTTCCTGCCCCCCAGGATTTCAATGGCCCGGTTGGCAATCACTTCATTCGCATTCATATTTGCTGAGGTCCCCGCTCCTCCCTGGATGGCGTCCACGATAAACGCCTGATGCAGCTTCCCGGAAATGATCTCGTCGCAGGCCTTGATAATGGCGCCTCCGATGCTCTCATCCAGCACGTGCGCCGCCATATTGGTCATAGCCGCCGCTTTTTTGATGCGCACCAGGTTCCGGATAAACTCCGTGTGGAGCGGCCTTCCCGTGATGTGGAAATTGTTCCGCGCCCGCAGCGCCTGAACCCCGTAGTACGCTTTTTCCGGGACCTGCATTGTCCCGATTGAATCAGATTCCTCTCTGGTCATCATTGTTCGTTTCTCCTCCTGTTATCTGGCCCTTTCTTCCAGAATTATTTTGTTCTACGGTGAGCATAACACCAATCACGAAAAAGGTAAATGGGGTATCAAATATCTTTTGTTTGTTAATTATATTAATAAAAAACTTAATTAAATAAACCAAAAGCGCCATTTCTATTTATTATATTAAGCAAGTTGTAATTCACAACTATTTTTAATGGCTGGGCTTACAAATTTTTCGTAACGTAATTTTCATCCTCAGGCTCATACTAAACATGAAGCTTTAATCCGCACAAGCTGACATTTATGATGAAAGGAGTGTTGAAAATGGATTTTTGTAAAAATTTAGAAATGGCTCAGGACATTCTGCCCCTGGCCATCGCCACTGTTCCCATGCAGCCCTGGGAAACGCCTTATAACGCGGCTACAGCCCTCAAACAGGGAACGATTTTCCCCTGTCTGGACAAGCCCTTTTATGTGACTGGAGGTGAGAAGCATGCCTGACCGCAAGCAGATGTTAAAGGAAATCAACGAGGTGAGCTTTGTCGTCAATGACTTAAACCTGTTTCTGGACACCCATCCGCTGGACGAGAACGCCCTTCAGTCCTTCAGCCAGGCCATGGAGAAGCGCAAACAGCTTCTGAAAGAGTACGCCAAGGAATTCGAACCGCTGACCCAGGACTGTATCTGCCCTGACACCAACAACCAGACCGAGACCTTTACCAAGTATCCGGGCCAGAAGCATTTTACCTGGTCCGACGGACCGCTTCCCTGGGAAGGAGGAAATGTATAATGTGGACTTATGAAAAACGGCTTCAATGCCCGGTGAACATCACCAAGACCTGCCCCAAGACGGCATCCCTGATTATCAGCCAGTTCGGCGGCCCCGACGGAGAGCTGGCCGCTTCCATGCGTTATCTCAGCCAGCGCTACACCATGCCCTGCAAGGAAGTGGGCGGCCTTTTGACCGATATCGGTACCGAGGAATTGGCCCATCTGGAAATCATCTGCGCCATTATCTACCAGCTGACCAAGAATCTGACTCCCGAGCAGGTTAAAACCGCTGGTTTCGACGCCTATTATATCGACCACACCACCGCCCTCTGGCCCACGGCCGCGGCAGGCGTTCCTTTTAACGCCTGCGAGTTCCAGTCCAAGGGCGACGCCATCACGGACCTGCACGAGGACCTGGCCGCGGAGCAGAAGGCCAGAACCACTTACGACAACCTGATCCGTGTGATCGACAACCCGGAGGTGCTGGAGCCCTTAAAATTCCTGCGGGAGCGTGAGGTCGTGCATTTCCAGCGGTTCGGCGAGGCGCTGGAAAAGATCAAATCCCAGCTGGATGCCAAGAACTTCTATTATTTTAACGCGGAGTTTGACAAACAGTTTGTTAAAAAGTAATTGATTTTTGATCGGTGCAATACACCGGCAATGGCACCGGCGAATGATTGCAGCTGAGTTATCGTCCGCAGACTGCGCCAGCCGCACATTGCATCTAAATAGGGGCTGTCGCACTAAGAAATTAGTGCGCAGCTCCTTTTCCGCGCAAAAAGTTACAGCCGGGCTTCGAAAAGCCCGGCTGTTGGTGTAAAATATAAGTATGCGACTACCTATTACTTTACACAAGAATTATACTTTGAATGAGGACGGATATCAACTAAAACTTCCTCTGAATCTTGAAACAATTATCCCGGAAGACGATTCTGTGCGGCTGCTGAGTCAGTTTGTGGAGGGAATGGATTTAACTGACCTGTATTCTACCTACGAGAGAATAAATACGGTATCGCCAAGAACCCTTCTGAAAATTGTTCTATACTCTTACATGAACGGTGATTATTCTTCCCGTTGCATGGAACAAAACTGTAAGAGGGATATCAACTTTATGTACCTTCTGGAAGGGGCCTCTGTCCCAGATCATGCCACCTTCGCCAGATTCCGCAGCCTTCATTTTGCTCCATGTGCCAAAAGGATTTTGGCTGAAATGTCAAATAAGCTGTTTGATCTGGGACAGCTTTTTTCGCAGTCGTTTCACATGTTTTATTTTGACAGTATCTCCATGGACAATCCTTAAATCGTAAAGTTGTTCACATTCAGCAATCAAATCTGCGATTTTCACCAACAGTTTTGCCTGATTTTTGGTAAATGCTTTTTTCCAGACAAAGGTATATTTATTGGCGCAGGCTTCTATTTTAGTTCCGTCAATGAAGATTGCCTCCCCTGAAATTTCATGTTCTGAAACAGGAAGAAAATATCGAGTTTGTTCATGGAATCGGTAAAAGAAAAACGCCTCTTCAGAAACGTATTGAAACACTGGAGGACTATCTGGACCGATTAAAAGGTTATACGCAAAAACTCCACACCTGCGGGGAACGGAACAGTTTTTCCAAAACAGACCCGGATGCGACTTTTATGCGGATGAAGGAAGATGCTATGGGCAATGGGCAGCTAAAACCGGCATTTAACCTTCAGCACGGTGTTGACTCCGAATACATTACCTGGCTGACGGTCGGGCCGCAGCCGACCGATACTGCGACGTTGATCCCGTTCCTCAAAGAAGCTAAAGAATACCTGAAATTTAAGTATATAAAGATCGTTGCAGATGCGGGATATGAAAGTGAAGAGAATTATCTGTTTCTGGAAGAGAACGGACAGACTGCATTCATAAAACCATCGAATTATGAAATCTCTAAAAGAAGGAACTATAAAAATGATATCGGCCGGATGGAAAACATGGATTATGCTGCAGAAAAAGATTTGTATATTTGTAAAAACGGCAGGGAACTGCCGCTTGTATATATCCGGCATTCCAAATCGAAAACAGGATATGTCAGTAAGAAAAATATTTATCAGTGTACCTCCTGTGAAAATTGCCCCTATAAAAGCGAGTGTATCAAAGGAAACAACTGCAAGACCCCAATGGAAAAGAGAAATAAAGTTCTTTCTGTTGCAAGAACCTTTCTGAAATACAGACAGGAAGATCTGGAACGAATCCGATCAGAAGAAGGAATCCTGATGCGGATAAACAGGAGTATACAGGCAGAAGGTTCGTTCGGGGAGTTGAAACAGGATATGCAGTTCCGAAGATATTTAAGCCGTGGCGCACAAAATGTCCTTGCCGAAAGTGTTCTACTTGCAATGGCGAAGAATCTGAACAAACTGCATAATAAGATTCAAAAAGGAAAAACCGGCACACATTTATTTGCATTAAAAGCAGCTTGAATGAAAAAATCGAATCGGAGAAACAAGGCCTGGTGACACAGGTCTGTTAAAGTATGCTATTTGAGAGGAATATTGTTCAAAACAATGATATGTCATTTAGGAATTGACAGAAAGGGAAAAAAAGGAAGCTGCCGCTCACGATTTTCAATCGCTAAAGCGACAGCTCCTTTGTCTTATTTTCTCAAATTCGGTTGATGATCCAGCCGATTACATTTCCGATGACCTCGTCCCGGCAGTATTCGTTGAAGATTTCGTGGAAGAGATTGCCGTAAATCTTCATCTGCCGGTCAGCGGACGACGCGGAGGCGAAAAATTCGTAGGTGTCCCGGACGCTGACCAGACCGTCCTTTTCCCCGTGCAGCATAAGAACGGGGTATTTAAAGTCCTGCTTTTTGGGAGAGAACCAGTTTAAGCCTTCCACGATGGCGTAGCAAAGACCGAATGTAAAGGTTTTGCGGTTGTTGGGGTCTTTTCCATACCAGTCCACCACCTCGGCCACGGAGCAGACGCCGCCGCCCAGCTCGTTGGGCAGCTTTCCGTGGGGATCCTGTCCCGCCGGAACGCCGGTGATCAGATTGGCGAAATCGTGGGTCAGAGCGCCGCTGGTTACGATGCCGCGCAGGCGTTTGTCCGGGTATTTGACGCCGTACAGGGAAACCGCGAAGCCGCCCATGCTGTGGCCGATGAGAAATACCGGCAGGTCGGGGTGATTGGCAATGGCCATATCCACCACCACGTTGACGTCGTCCAGCATCTCGTTGAAGTCCCCATAATATGTATCCTCGCCCTCGGAACGGCCGTGGCCCCGGTGGTCAAAGCGGTAGGTGCCGATTCCGCTCTCATGAAGGCATTTTGCCATGTAGTCGTAGCGCCCCTGATGCTCGCAGAGTCCGTGGACAATCACCGCGATGGCCCGGTTTCCGGCCTCTGTCTCCCGGTTCAGATACAGCTTCGTCCCGTCAAAAGATGAAATCATAGTTTCTGCCATAATGTTCCCTCCGTTTTTAAAATGTGAACGCGCCGGTCTTTGATGGAAAATATTCAGCCCCGGGCGTCTGTCTGTGATTCTATTATAGAGGTGTTGGCAGAAAATGTCACCTGGGTTTCAAAAATTTTCTGATATTTCAAAGGATAACCAATGATCATTTTCAGGTTCGGGTTCTTGACGGAAATTGTTTTGCAGTAGTATACTGATATTAATTGTAAACAGCAGATTCCCCGCCGGAACAGCCGTCCGAAAGGGGAATCTGTTATTTTACTGCCGTTATCGGCAGTTCGATCATGCGAAAGACGAGGTATGTTTTATGTCAGATAATTCACAGAATCGCGAAAATCCGCTCGGCAGCCAGCCGATCAACCGCCTGTTGGTGCGCTTTGCGGTCCCCAGCATCATCGCCATGCTGGTCAGCGCCCTCTACAACATTGTGGACCAGTTTTATATCGGCAGAAGCGTGGGAATCTTGGGAAACGCGGCCACCAACGTGGCGTTTCCCCTGACCATCACCTGCACCGCGGTGTCCCTGATGTGCGGCATCGGCGGCGCGGCCAATTTCAACCTGTCCATGGGGCGCGGAAAGCGGGACGAGGCGGTGCGCTACGCCGGAAACGCCATCATGCTGCTGTTCTCCATCGGCGTTTTGCTCTGCCTGACCGTGCGGCTGTTTCTGCGGCCCATGATGGTGCTGTTCGGGGCCACGCCGGACGTGTTGGACTACTCCCTGACCTACACCGGGATTACCTCTCTGGGATTTCCCTTCCTGATTCTCACCACCGGTGGATCCAACCTGATCCGCGCGGACGGAAGCCCGCGGTTTTCCATGCTGTGCACGCTGACGGGCGCGGTTTTGAACACGATTCTGGATCCGTTGTTCATCTTCACCTTCCACATGGGGATGGCGGGAGCCGCCCTGGCTACGATCATCGGCCAGATCATCTCCGGCATCATGGTGATCGCCTATCTGTGCCGCTTTAAGACGGTCAAGCTGACCCTTAAGGCCCTTGTGCCCTCCCCGGAACACTGCCGGGCTATTCTCTCCCTTGGCATGGCGCCCTGCTTTAACCAGCTGGCGATGATGATCGTGCAGATTGTGATGAACAATATCCTGCGCTACTACGGAGCCCAGTCCAACTACGGCAGCGAGATTCCGCTGGCCTGCGCCGGGATCATTACCAAGGTGAATATGATCTTCTTCTCCCTGGTGATCGGGCTGTCCCAGGGCCTTCAGCCCATTGTCAGCTTCAACTACGGAGCTGCAAAATACAAGCGGGTGCGGGAGTCTTACTTAAAAGCGGCGGTGATTGCCACCACCATTTCCACCTGCTCCTTCCTATGCTTTCAGCTGTTCCCCCGTCAGATCATCCGCATCTTCGGGTCCGGCAGCGAGGAATACTACCACTTTGCGGAGCAGTATTTCCGCATCTTCCTGTTTTTCACCTTCCTGAACGGAATCCAGCCCATCACGGCCAACTTCTTCACTTCCATCGGCAAGGCGAAAAAGGGAATCTTTATCTCCCTGACCCGGCAGATACTGTTCCTGCTGCCGCTGATCATCATCCTGCCCATGTTTTTCGGCATCGACGGGGTCATGTACTCCGCCCCGGTGGCGGATCTGACGGCCGCGGCGCTGGCGGTGGTCTTTATGACGCGGGAGATGCGCGGTATGAAGGGGATGCAGGGGGTAGACTGAGGCCCGGTCTCTAAAGATCCGTCTGCACCACCCCGTCCACTACCCACTGCCCCTGATCGTTCACCTGATAACCGTCCGGTGTGACAGTATCGGCATACATCACGCCGTTCCCGTCAAAGCAGTAGCATTTGTGGTTGATCCAGGACCATTCGCCTATGATATAGGTGCCGTTATCCCGGATATAACGCCAGCCCTGGTCCTCCACCCAGCCCCGCTGCTCCGCTCTTCCCACGGACTTGTCAAAGGCCTGGCCGTTTTCCGCCAGCGGAATCCGTCCCCTGGGTGTGTCCGGGTTCGCCTTGCCGAAATCATAGGCGTAGCTGGAACGATACGCCCCTGCCGTCTCGCCGGTCCGGCGGGTCTGGACCATTCCGTCCACCGTCCACGCGCCCTGTCCGTTCACCTGACAGCCGTCGGGCGTCACCGTGTCGGTCAGCAGGCTGTATAACTGAAAATAGTAGCACTCCGCCGAGCCGTCCCGGTTTCCGTCAATCCAGTACCAGCCGTCCCGCAGATTGCCGTCGTTGGCACTGTAACCCCACTCTCCCAATGCGTTCACCCACCAGTAGTTTTCCGCGTAGGCGCTAAACCCTGTAAACAGGGAAATCGTTGCGGCAAGCAGCAATATGTTTCGCAATTTTCTCATGATTTCCTCCTTCTTTCCCGGTCATACGTTTCGCCGGACCATTTTGTTCCCCAGTGTCTTACCTACAGTTTAATGCATTTTTACCCCACAATCATCTTACAAATCCTGTTGTGTTTCTTAAATTTCTTTGAATAGCGGCCCGCTGGCTGTACCCGAAGCATCGTCCAGACAAAAAAAACCGCCCGGCAGAGCAGCAACGCTCCCCGGGCATTTTCCTGATGGATTCTATGATCTGAATTGTTCCGTTCAATTTACACAATTCCCTGTGCCATCATCGCTTCCACAACCTTCTCAAAGCCCGCGATGTTGGCGCCTGCAACATAGTTGCCCGGCACGCCGTAGCGCTCGGCCGCGTCAGCCGCCTTGGCGAAGATGTTGACCATGATGCCGTGCAGCTTCTCATCCACTTCCTCAAAGCTCCAGGACATTCTCAGGGAGTTCTGGCTCTGCTCCAGGCCGGAGGTGGCTACGCCGCCTGCGTTGGCCGCCTTGCCGGGCATGAACAGGATCTTTTTCTCCACAAACAGCTCGGTGGCTTCCAGGGTGGAAGGCATGTTTGCGCCCTCGGCCACGGCGAAGCAGCCGTTTGCCAGCAGGGTCTTCGCGTCCTCGCCGTTTAACTCGTTCTGGGTCGCGCAGGGAAGGGCGATGTCGCAGGGGATGGTCCAGATTCCCTTGCCCTCGGTGTAAACCGCGGTGGGAACTGCGTCCACATACTCCTTAATGCGTCCTCTCTTCACTTCCTTGATCTCCTTCACCACATCCAGCTTGATGCCGTCCTTATCGTAGATGTATCCGTTGGAGTCGCTCATGGCCACCACCTTGGCGCCCAGCTGCTGAACCTTCTCGGTGGCGTAGATTGCCACGTTTCCGGAACCGGAAACCAGCACGGTCTTGCCTGCCAGCTCCTTGCCGTTGTGCTTTAACATCTCATTTAAGATGTAGATCAGGCCGTAGCCCGTAGCCTGGGTTCTGGCCAGGGAGCCGCCGAAGGTCAGGCCCTTGCCGGTCAGCACGCCCTCATACAGTCCGGTGATTCTCTTGTACTGCCCGTACAGGTAGCCCACTTCTCTGCCGCCCACGCCGATGTCGCCGGCCGGGATATCCGTGTCCTTGCCAATGTGACGGTACAGCTCGGTCATAAAGCTCTGGCAGAACGCCATCACCTCGCGGTCGGATTTACCCTTGGGATCGAAGTTGGAACCGCCCTTGCCGCCGCCCATGGGAAGGCCGGTGAGGGAATTCTTCAGGGTCTGCTCAAAACCGAGGAATTTCAGGATGCCCTGGTTGACGCTGGGATGAAAACGCAGTCCGCCCTTGTAGGGTCCGATGGCGCTGTTGAACTGAACGCGGTATCCCTTGTTCACCTGCACGTTTCCATTGTCGTCCACCCACGGCACGCGGAAGGAAATCACCCGCTCCGGCTCCACAAAGCGCTCCAGAACTCCGGCCTTGCGGTATTTGTCCTCATTTGCGTCAATCACCAGCTTTAAGGAATCCAAAACCTCCTTAACGGCCTGGTGGAACTCCGGCTCACCCGGATTCTGCGCCACTACTCTCTCGTAAATCTCATCAACATAAGACATCCTCTAGCCCTCCTTGTAATATGTTATGCAGTATCTTCCGTGCCTACTCTTCAATCCGTCACACACGTTAGGAAAAATTATAACAAGTTAACTTGTTAAAGTCAATAAATATGTAAACAGAATTAATTGCTTAATTTCGTTTATTTACCGTGAAATTTACGGTACAATGCCCTTAAATCCGCAGTTTGAACGATTCCAGCGTAGAAGTCCTCTTATTTTAACCCTTTCCGCTCTGTCTGCCGTCTGCGCAGGTTTTTACACTTGGTGAAAATCGGATCAGGCCCTCAACCAAATGTCAACCTATTAAATTTTATAGGTTGACATTTTGCGTTGCACGTGATATTTTAAATCTGTGCTGTAATCAACCCTTGCGCTGTTTGGCGGGCCCGGCACACCTTTATACCCATAATTTTCCATAGGAAAGGAACCTCATATGAGCACTACCGCTGCCAAAACCAATGAAACCGTCAAATCCCGCATGTCCACCCGCGACATCGTGCTGATCGGCATGTTTGCCGCCCTGCTGGCCGCCTTCTCCCAGATTTCCCTGCCCATGCCCACCGGCGTGCCCATCACCATTCAGGCCTTCGGCGTGGCTCTGGTCGGCGTGGTACTGGGTTGGAAGCGGGCCCTGTTCTCCACCATCGTTTACATATTGCTGGGAGCCGTTGGGCTTCCGGTGTTCGCCAATTTCCAGGGCGGGCTGAGGGTGATCACCGGCCTGACCGGAGGGTATATTCTTGCCTGGCCAGTGATGGCCGCTCTCTGCGGCGCTTCAATCCCCGTAAAAAGCGCCAGCGCGCCCGTGAGCCTGTTTTTTTCCATCGTACTGTCCGTAACCGGCATGCTGGTCATGGAGGCCGCAGGGGGGCTTCAGTGGGCCCTGCTGGCGGGCGACAAGTCCTTCGGCATGATCATGGCCTACTCCTTCACCGCCTTCATCCCCAAGGACACGGCATTAACCATCGCCGCGGTAATCGCAGGGCGGCAGATCCGCCGGACGCTGGTGAGGGGCGGATTTATCTGACCGGTGATTTGCAGACCGGACGTTTTTCACTATTATTGTGGTATATATCAAAAAGGCCGGTGTAGGTCCCGGCGGTATCAAACCGCCAGACTCACACCGGCTTTTTGCTTCATTCTAATTCTGATTTGTCCAGATTCCGCCGCATTTGGCCGCTGGCGCGGCCCCGCCAGCTCCTACTTCTGCCCGTAATACGCGTTCGGTCCGTGCTTTCTCAGATAGTGCTTGTCCTGCAGCTCCTGGGGCGCGGGCTGTACCTGGGGATTCACCATCTCGCAGCGGCAGGCCATCATCGCCACGTTTTCCAGCACAACGGCGTTGTGCACTGCCTCGTGGGCATTTTTCCCCCAGGTGAAGGGGCCGTGGTTCTTGCACAGAACCGCAGGCATAGCCACGTAATCCTTATCCTTAAAATACTCTGCAATCAGCACGCCCGTGTTCTTCTCGTAGGCCTCCTCGATCTCCTCCCTGGTCAGATTCCGCACGCAGGGGATTTCCCCATACATATAATCCGCGTGGGTGGTCCCGTAGCAGGGGATTCCCCGGCCGGCCTGAGCCCAGCTGGTAGCCCAGGGGGAATGGGTGTGCACGATTCCTCCGATGTTCGGAAACGCCTTATACAGCTCAACATGGGTGGCTGTGTCCGAGGAGGGGTTCATCTCTCCCTCCACCCGGTTTCCGTCCAGATCCACCACCACCATGTCCTCCGATCTCAGCTTATCGTAGTCCACGCCGCTGGGTTTGATCACAAACAGCCCGCTCTCACGGTCGATGCCGCTGACATTTCCCCAGGTGAAGGTCACCAGATTGTACCTGGGAAGCAGCATATTTGCCTCGTATACTTCTTTTTTTAATTGCTCCAGCATTTTGATCATTCCTCCCTATTCCGGCTGGCGGTCCAGAATCGCAGCCATCCGGCCGCGGGCGTCCGCCAGGTCCGCTCTCCACTCTGTGTTCCCGGTGTACCAGAATTCCGTCACAAATTTCCGAACGCCCAGCTCCCAGGCCACCGCGATCCCTTCCTCAAAGTCCACATGGCCGGTCCCAAAGGGAATCTCCCGGAATTTACCTGGCACCGTCTCCTTCAAATGCATGGCGACCAGATGGCCCGTTCCGGTGCGCAGGTCGCCGGCCACCTGAGTCCCGTAGGTCTTGGCCGCGTTGGTAATATTTCCCAAATCCGGGTAGACGTTCAGATAGGTGCTGTTCACGCGGTTCACATAATTCATGGCCTTTTCCACCGTGTTCATGAACTCCGTCTCCATGGTCTCAAAGCCCATGGTCACACCGGCCTTGGCCGCCATGTGCACGGCCTTTTCCAGATTCTTCCCAAACCGCTCCACCGTCTCCGGCGTGGACGGATCATAGTACACGTCGTACCCGGCCAGCTGGATGATCCGGATTCCCAAATCCTCCGCCAGGCGGATGGCCTTCTCCATGATCTCCATGCCTCTACGGCAGGTCTCCGGGTCGGAACTGCCCAGGGGGTACTTCCGGTGGCCGGACAGGCACATGGTGCGGATGGGCACCCCGGTCTCCGCCATCAGGCGCACCAGCTCCAGCCGTTCCTCTGCGCTCATATCCAGCCGGGCCAGCTTCTGGTCCGTCTCGTCTATGCTGATCTCCACAAAATCAAAATCCGCATCCCGGGCCGCCTCCAGCTTTTCCCGCCAGGAAAGCGTCCCCGGCATGGCCTTCTCATAAAGGCCCAGGGTATAACTTTTCTTCATATTCGTCCTCCTTGTCTACCGGTTTGGGGCGTTCATTTCCCGCACCAGCTTAGGCAGATCATAAAAGCTGGTGAGCGCCGTCACACCGGCCGGAACTGCCGGGGCCGGAGCTAACGCGCCCGCCGCAACCGCCAGGGCCGGGGCCAACGCGCCCGCCGCAACCGCCGGGGCCGGGGCCAACGCGCCCGCCGCAACTGCCAGAGCCGGAGCCAATGCGCCCGCCGCAACCGCCGGGGCCGGGGCTAACGCGCCCGCCGCCGGCACCGTTTCTCCGCCGGTCCCTTTCCGGGCGCTCCCCGGCGCATACAAAAACGCCTGCAGACCGGCATCCATTGCTCCCCGCACATCCTTTGCGAGGCTGTCGCCGATAAACAGGCATTCGCCTGCCGGAACGCCCGCCTTCCTGACGCATTCAAGAAACAGCCGGGGATTGGGCTTCTCCGCGCCCACCTCCTCGCTGGTCGTGATAAAATCAATATAGGGGGCCGCTCCCAGCCGTTCCAGCTTTTTGTACTGAATATAGGCGGTCATGTCCGTTCCCACTCCCAGGGTCAGCCCGGCGGCCTTAAGCGCCTCCATGGCCTCCAAAAGCCCCGGCTCCGGTTTGGCCGACGCAAGCAGCGCGTCCCAGTAACAATGGTACAGATTCAAAGCATGGGGAAACAACGGTTTCCCCATGAGCTCCAGTATCACCTGCATACGGATCAACCGGTTGTGTATGGCCGCCGTGTCGGTCCCGACCCGGTCCTCGGCCAGTTTTTTACCTTTTTTGAATTTATCCAGAAACTCCCCTTCTGTGATGCCGAACTGTTCCTTTGCGTACGCGCAGAGCGCCGCCATGCCGGCTTGATTCCCGGTTTTGAAGCTGTACATTGTATTGTCAATGTCAAAAATAATCGTCTTAATCATGGCTCCAGCGTATACATCGCCACCTCGTCGATCTCCCGGTTGGCGGATATGATAACGTCCTTTCCATCCTTCACATAATGGTACACATTGGCGGAACCGCAGTCCTCATCCACCAGCTCGCTCCGATAAAGTCCCTTTTCTGTATCGTAGGAAAATGCGATGAGATTCCGCTTGCCTCCCCGGTGTCCCACCACCACCTGGGGGATACCGCAGAGCATACCGCCGTAGATGGAGTGCACGAACTGCGCGCTCTCCTCATACTGGTATACCTTAACAAACGCTCCGTTTTCTCTCTTGTAAATGCTGATGCAGTCCCCGTGGAAGGGCGACAGCACAGCCAGCTCCTTCTCCCCGTCCTCATCCAGGTCCAGCAGCACCGCATCGCTGGCCGGAGTCTCAAGCAGGGTTCGGATCTCCCAATCCCCTCCCGGCTGCGCCGGAGGAATAAACTGGAACACGCCCTGCTCCGCGGAAATCACAGAGGTCTGCACGCCCTCGTCCTCCACCCGGTAATAGCCGTGGTTCTTTACCAGGCCGTCCCGAATCACCGAAAGCTCCAGCTGGTGATCCTGGTCAAACCCGCTCAGATCCTCGGGGAGCACCGCGGCATACACCTTGCCCGGATGGCTCCAGTCGTCCTTGTGCTCGTGGCCGGATTTCAGGGCGCAGGCGATCAGGTAGCGCACGCCTCCCCTCTGCAGGATATCAAAGCGGTGCACAAAGGGCAGATCCACCAGCGTGCGGATCTCCCAGTCCCCCTTCCCTTTCGGGGTGGCGATCACGATCTTCGCCTCTTTGGAGTCGTTGGGGGAGTAAAACCTGTGGGTGGCCAGAAACTGGCCGTCGCTGCCCGGCACCTGCACCATGGTCATGACGCCGCCCGGCTCGCTCCACACCGTGTCCTCCACAGTTCCGTCAGCGTCAAATAAGAGACAGCGGTCCACCTTCTCCGCAGCCACCAGGAAATGTTCCCTGCCCTGGTAGAACAGCGGCGCGATGGAATAACATTTTGTCAGGTTGGAAATTACCTTTTTTTGTATTTTCATGATTGAATACTGCCTTTCGCGGCTACATTCCAAAATCCAGATCGAAATCCTTCTTTCTCACCACGTGGACCTTTACGCCCCTTCGCCGGATTGCCTCCAACTCGTCCTCGGGCGCAAGCTCGTCGGTGATCAGATCCGTGATGGACTCAACGCCGCAGTTGCGGAAATTGCTCACCGCGCCCACCTTGCTGTGGTCCGCGATAATATAACGGCTGCCGATGGTTTGTTCCAGCATCAGCGCGTTGATATTCGCCTCGTTAAACAGCGAGGAAGCGATTCCGTTCCGGTAGGATATGCTCTTACAGCCTATTATACATTTTTTTGGATGAATGGCCTGGATATTGCGCACCGCATAGTCTCCCACCATGGAGGCCTTGGGGTAGCGCACTTCCCCTCCGGTGAGAATAATATTCACACCGGGCTGGCGTTTGGCATGAATCGCCTTGCCGTTGTTGGTGATCACCGTCACATTCTGGGCCTCCACGTACTCCAGGACCTGAAGGGCATTGCTGCTGGTGTTCATAAACAGAATATCCTTGTCCTCGATCAGGGTGGCCGTGTACTTGGCGATCAGGGTCCGGTAAATGTTGATCTCGTCCAGGGCCTGCTCTTCCGACTTGTTCGCCGTAGCTCCTCCATAAAACCGAACGATCTTTTTCCGGTCTTCCAAAAATTGCAGATCCCTGCGTATGGTGATGGGGGAAACGTTAAAAAGCTCCGCCAGCTGATCGACTCTCACTTCCGGATTGTTGTTAACTGTCTCCAGTATGCTTTTACGTCGATTCTCGACAAATGACCGTTCGCGTTTCATAGGTGTACCTCACTTTTCATGTTGCACCCATTATAACACAACCGCCCGGTTCGTAAAAGACCTCGCCAGTTATTCTTAAATCACCCGCCGGCCCAGCCTCAAACAAATTGGCGGGCCGGCGGGTGCTCATTACCGTATCAGTCAGATCATTCCGCTTTCTTTCAACTTCTGCTCCATCTCGTCCTTGGACAGAACATTTTTCAGGCCGATTACCCTGGTTCCCTTTTTCTCAGCGTCCTTGAACATATCGATGAAGTTCAGGGGACAGAACACGATATCATACTGAGTCGCGGCGCTCTTGCCCTCGGAGAGAGAGCAGTGATGCATTTTTCCAACCTTAATGTTCAGCGCTTTTACCACCTTGTCAGCGGTCATTTTCATCATCAGACTGGTTCCTGCGCCATTTGCACAACATACCATAATATTCAACATATCGATCCTTACCTCCTCAGAATCCCTTCATTAATTGTTCTGTTTCTCTTTTAACGCCTTGTACGCCTCATAGTCCTCAGTCATCAGGAAATACCCCTCTTTATCCTTGCGGTACTGGATCTGCGGAATTGCCAGCAGACCGATCACCACGATGGCGATGCCCACATAGGGGATGAACTTCATAATTGCGGTCATGGCCGGCCACAGAATCGCCCAGTCGAACATTCCCAGATAACCGCCGTAGGCTGCCATTCCCACCCAGTAGGCGATAAACGCGGAGCCAAACACCTGGCACAGGCCGGAGATGAAAGGCAGTACCAGCGCGGCCTTCATGCCGCCCTTGTTATTAGCATACACGGCGATGGTGGCATTGTCAAAGAATACGGGCACGAATCCGGCGATTACCAGAACCGGGCTCTTTAACAGAATCAGAACGCCGATGGCCAGGAACTGTCCCACCGCGCCTGCCAAAAAGCCTAAGGGAACTGCGTTGGGGGAACCAAAACCGTATGTAACCGCACAGTCCACGCCGGGAACGGAACCGGGAAGCAGCTTATCCGCAATACCCTGGAAGGACTGGGTCAGCTCGGTCACGAAGGTACGGACGCCCAGCTGCAGGATCGCCAGATAAACGGCAAAGTTCAGACAAACCGTAATAATATAGAACAGGAAGCTCTGTCCCTCTTTCATAAATCCGGCGGTAATCAGATAATCCTTGCCCAGCACCATCAGGATCCCGCCGAAGAACAGCAGCATAAGCAGAGAGGTGCAGACCATGTTTTCATTGAAAATGGACATGAAGCCCGGAAGCTCGATATCTTCAATTCGTTTGGATTTCTTTTTGCCCTTCTTGCTCATCCGGTCCGCGACCCATGAGAAGAACGCCACGCCGAACATCTGCTGATGTGCGATACAGAAACCCGCTCCGTCCGTCAGCTCCTGGGTGGGTTTGATGGTCAGGTTGGAGCCAACGGCCCAGTAGCAGCCCAGGATCAGCGCCATAACGATCAGAATCGCCGTATTGTTGGTCAGGAAGGGACATGCGAACAGGATCAGCCAGAACGCGGTGGACGCCTGCTGCACCTGCACATGGCCGGTGGTAAACAGGGCGCGCAGCTTGGTGTACTTGCTGAAACGCACCAGCAGGATGTTCACGATGAATGCGATTAAAAGCAGCATCATAACCTGTGAAAATTTCTGCCCAAACACTTCTTCCACGCCCGCGGTAACCGCGTTCTGCCCGAAGTAGGGATCGATTACCATTGCGTCCAGATTAAAACGGTCCTTCAGTCCCACCAGAACGGGGCGGAAGTTGCTGACCAGCCCGCCGGAGCCAACTGCCAGAATCATATACCCAACGATTGCCTTGATACCGCCGCCCAGCACATCGTACCAGGGCTTCTTGAGCAGTATGTAACCAATGATAACAATCAGGCCAATCATAAACGCGGGCTGCTGCAGAATGTTTGTTGCAAAATATGACCATATGTTCATTAAAATATCCATATAAATCCCCCTATTCAACCTCGTCATCAACCGTAAGGCTGATGAAACGTGAAGTATTTTCTGAATGCGTCAAAATGGTTAATCCAGGTACTTTTCCTGTATTGCTAAGAGATCCTCCGGTGTGCGGGCAGCTTTCAGGGCATCCGCCACCCCGTCCGTCATCAGCATCTCGGACAGCTTTACCATATTCGCCATATGCTGGTCCGAATCGCTGGCCGCCAGGGTGAAAAACAGTGTGGCGTCCTTCTCCGGATCACCGGGATCAAAGCTCACCGGCTTTTCCAGCTTCATAAAACCGATCGCAGTCTTGTTTACATTCGCCGACCCCTCCTGGGAATGGGGCATCGCCACATCCGGCATAATGATGATGTACGGGCCGTACTTTTCCACGCAGCGGATAATCTCCTCCGCGTACTGGGCGTTAACCGTACCGTCTGCCTCCAGACTCTCACAGCTCATTCGGACGGCTTCCTGCCAGGTTTCAGCGCCCGTGGCAAATTTATAATGTTTCTTCTCAACGAACTCTCTTAACATCTTAAATACCCCTCTACAGTCAAACAGTTACAGAATGGAACGGAACGGAACGTTGGGTTCCTCGGTAAAGCAATCCTCAAAACCTCTGCGGTAGTGGTACTGCAATTTATCCCGGTCCAGAGGCCACACATACTTGCCGCCCACATCCCAGATGAACGGATGGAACTGGTAATCCAGCACGTGCTTCTTGTAGTTATAGAGCAGCATGATCTCCTGGGGATCGGCCTTAAAGTTGGTCCATACGTCGTAGTGGAACGGGATCACAACCTTACAGCGCAGGGCCTCGGCCATTCTCAAAATGTCCACGGAGGTCATCTTGTCCTGGCAGCCCGCCGGGTTCTCGCCGTAGGAACCCAGGGCGATGTCGATGTCGTAGTCCTTGCCGTGTTTGGCGTAGTAGGTGGAGTAGTGGGAATCTCCGCTGTGGTAAACATTTCCAGCCAGGGTCTTGATCAGGTAGTTCACAGCCTTCTCATCCATATTAGTGGGGCAGACGCCGCGCACGTCCTCCTCCACGGTCACCAGGCAGGTCCGGTCAAAGGAATCCAGCACCACGATCTCACAATCCTTCACCTTCACCACATCCCCCGGCTTCACCACCCTGCAGCGGTCTCCCGGAACGCCGTAGCTCAGCCATTTCTCAACACTTTCTTTCGGCCCGATGAAAGGCACGTCATCCGCACAGTTCTGCATCACAGCGGCCGCAAAGAACGGATCGATATGATCGTTGTGATAGTGGGTGGAGAGAACTGCGTCCACCTTAGTCACCGCAAAGGGATCGTACACAATCGGAGCGGCGCGCAGGTTGGGCTGGGTGTTTCTTCCTCCGGTCATGTTGCGCATCTGGTGGAAGGGCGCCATCTCCTTGTTCTTCTGGGTGCGCTTACCGTTCCCAAACCACAGATCAATGGCAATGTTGGTGTCGTTCTCCGTCTTGAACCACATTCCCGTGCAGCCGATCCACCACATCGCGAAGGTGCCGGGCTGAACCACCTCGTTGTCGATCTCCTCGTTCAGCCAGGTCCCCCACTCCGGGAACGCGCCCAAAACCCATTTTTCTCTTGTGAGCTCTTCAACCTTACTCATTCTGCTTATTCCTCCTTTTTAACCGCAAATCGATCATAACAATCATATATTTATCTTGTTGTTCTCTTGTGAAATCATATTATCACAGCTTTATGATTATTTAAAGTGTTTTATATGATTATTTAGTAATTTATATGATTGTTTCGTCAATATGTCCCCATAAATTTACTATATCATCGTTTTTATGCTCGTTTTATATGATCATTCTGGTTACAAGTTCAGTTATTTGTATTAATTGTATAGTGCTAATATTTTTTTAACGCAGCAAAAGGCATTTTAACCATATGGCCGTTGTGAAAATACGAAATACAGAAAAATCCCACCGGGTGCGGAATGCACGCCGCCGGGCAGAGATGCGAAGAAGCCGCCTGTAACACAACAGGCGGCCTCTCCCAAACACAAAGGATAAAGGTATTTCCCAAACGGGAATCAAATTATTTACCGTAGTAAGCTTTTAAATACATGTCCTTGATCTCGCTCATCAGCGGGTATCTCGGGTTTGCGCCGGTGCACTGGTCGTCGAATGCCTGCTCGACCATGTCGTCCAGTCTGTCTAAGAAGTCCTGCTCGTCGATACCGTACTCCTTGATGCTGGACTTGATACCAACGGCCTTCTTGAGCTCCTCGATCTTCTCGATCAGCTTCTTCACAGCCTCGGCGTCGTCCTTGGCGTTGATTCCGCAGAAGCGCGCGCACTCCGCGTATCTGGCCTGGGTGTGCGGATACTGGTACTGGGAGAAGGTTCCCATCTTGCGCGGGTTCTCATCCGCGTTGAACTCCACAACCAGGGAGATCATCAGCGCGTTTGCAACGCCGTGGGGCAGGTGGTGGAACGCGCCCAGTTTATGCGCCATGGAGTGGCATACGCCCAGGAATGCGTTGGCAAACGCCATACCGGCCATGCAGGAGGCGTCGGCCATCTTCTGGCGGGCGTCCACATTGCTCGGCTCATTGTAAGCGGTGGGCAGGTAGTCAAATACGTTCTTCATGGCCTTCAGTGCCAGGCCGTCGGTGTAGTCGGTGGCCATCACGGAAGCGTAGGCTTCCAGAGCGTGGGTCAGTACGTCAACGCCGGAAGCGCTGGTCAGACCTCTGGGCTGGCTCATCATATTGTCCGTATCCACAATCGCCATGTTGGGCAGCAGCTGGTAGTCAGCCAGCGGATACTTGATGCCGGTCTCCTGATCGGTGATAACGGCGAAGGGAGTCACCTCGGAACCTGTACCGGAGGAGGTGGGAACCGCGATAAAGGTCGCTTTCTCGCCCATCTTCGGGAAGGTGTAAACGCGCTTGCGGATATCGATGAACCGCATTGCCATATCCATGAAATCCACTTCCGGATGCTCGTACAGCACCCACATGATCTTGCCGGCGTCCATTGCGGAGCCGCCGCCCATTGCCAGGATCACGTCGGGCTCGAAATCTCTCATCAGCTTGGCGCCGGCCTGTGCGTTTGCCAGGGTCGGGTCGGGCTGCACGTCGGAGAATACGGTGTAGGTAATTCCCATCTCGGTGAGACGGTCGGTAATCGCATGGGTATAACCGTTCTTGTACAGGAAGGAGTCGGTTACGATGAACGCTCTCTTCTTGCCCATCACGTCCTTCAGCTCTTGCAGCGCTACCGGCAGGCAGCCCTTCTTAAAGTAAACCTTCTCAGGTGCACGGAACCACAGCATGTTCTCTCTCCTCTCAGCAACGGTCTTCACATTCAGTAAGTGCTTCACGCCGACGTTCTCGGAAACGGAGTTGCCGCCCCAGGAGCCGCAGCCCAGGGTCAGGGACGGAGCCAGCTTGAAGTTGTACAGGTCGCCGATGCCGCCGTGGGAGGAAGGAGTGTTGATCACGATACGGCAAGTCTTCATGCGCTCTGCGTGCTTCATGATCTTCTCGGTTTCATTGACATTCACATACAGGGAAGCGGTATGGCCGTAGCCGCCGTCCGCCACCAGGCGCTCCGCCTTAGCCAGGGCCTCCTCGAAGGTTTTAGCCTTGTACATGGCCAGCACGGGGGACAGCTTCTCGTGAGCGAACTCCTCGCTGATGTCCACGGACTCAACCTCGCCGATAAGGATCTTGGTGGCCTCGGGCACCTCAACGCCTGCCAGCTTGGCGATCTTGTATGCGGGCTGTCCAACGATCTTGGCGTTCAGCGCGCCGTTCACCAGGATGGTCTTGCGGACCTTGTCGATCTCTCCCTGCTTCAGGAAATAGCAGCCTCTGTATTCAAATTCTTTTCTGACTTCTTTGTAAATGGACTCCATCACGGTCACGGACTGCTCGGAAGCGCAGATCATGCCGTTGTCGAAGGTCTTGGAGTGGATGATGGAGCTGACGGCCATCTTGATATCCGCGGTGTCGTCGATGATAACCGGGGTATTTCCGGCGCCAACGCCCAGGGCGGGTTTGCCGGAGGAGTAAGCCGCCTTCACCATGCCGGGACCGCCGGTGGCCAGGATCAGGTCGGAATTTCTCATAACCTCGTTGGTCAGCTCCAGGGACGGAACATCGATCCAGCCGATGATTCCCGCCGGAGCGCCGGCCTTAACCGCCGCTTCCAGAACGATTCTCGCAGCCTCGATGGTGCAGTTCTTCGCACGGGGATGTGGGGAAATGATGATGGCGTTGCGGGTCTTCAAGCAGATTAAGGACTTGAAGATCGCGGTGCTGGTGGGGTTGGTGGTGGGGATAACCGCTGCGATCAGGCCGATGGGCTCTGCGATCTTCTTGATCCCGTAGGCCTTATCCTCCTCGATCACGCCAACCGTCTTGGTGTCTTTATATGCATTGTAAATGTACTCGGCCGCATAGTTGTTTTTGATCACCTTGTCCTCTACCACGCCCATGCCGGTCTCCTCAACCGCCATCTTCGCCAGGGGAAGGCGCATCTTGTCAGCCGCGCTGGCCGCCGCAAAGAAAATTTTATCGACCTGCTCCTGAGTGTAGGTCGCGAAAATCTTCTGCGCCTCGCGCATTGCGTTCATCTTCGCAACAAGTCCGTCTACGCTGTCAATGATTTCGGGAACAACCAGTTCTTTCATCTTTGCCATTTCCTTTTCCTCCATTTTCCTTGTGTTTGTGCTCGGTTTAATTCATATATTGCTAATTGATAATTAATTAACAATCTCACTGTTTGCATTATAAAGTATTGTTAAAAAAATGTCAATACAAAAATTATAGAATTTTTAATTTTTTTGCGGGCTGAATTGGGTACATTCGCCATCGGCCTTTCCGCTGGTGGAAAAATGCTTGTTTTTATGAGATAATGGCAGTACACATTCATTATAAGAAAGCGGGGTTTGTATGGCAACCGAGGATAGACGCATCGCCAAAATGTTTTATCTGCTGTCAAAAACCGGCGGATATCTAAAATCCAACGAGCTGGCGCAGATGCTTCAACTCTCTGAGCGCACGGTCAAGGGGGATATGGAACAGCTTAAAATCTTCACACGGGAAAACGGAGGCTCCCTGGAATCCGTGCGTGGCAAAGGCTACTGTCTGAAGGCGGTGGATCCGCTCCGCTTCCAGCAGGCCAAGGAGCGGGTGGAAATCCTGTTCAGCAATATCGACAAGGGTCATAAGGAAAATCAGGTCTACCACATCGCCAGAGCTGTCATGCGCTTTGAGGGAGCGGACGAGGAGGGATATTTCCGGTTAGAACAGTTGGCTGACCGGCTGTACCTGTCCCCCAGCGCAATCAAAAAAGAGATGCCAGGCGTGCGGGACTTTCTCGGATCCTTCAATCTCTCCCTGCCCGCCAGGTCGGGAAAGGGAATCCGTCTGGCGGGAGGGGAATTTAACCGGCGCCTCTGCCTTCTGGAGCTGTACGAGAATCATTTTCGTAAGCGGGTCGTCACCTTCCGGGACAGCGCTTACGAACAGGCATTTGCGGACCGGGACGACAAGGACCAAATACGCCGGTCCACCCTGGAAATCCTGCGCGCCTCGGACAACGAAGTGTTTGATATCTATGTAAACCGGCTGGTGGACTATCTCCTTTTACTGCGAAACCGGATGAAGGACGGGCACAGTCTGGAGCTGCAAGGGGACCAGTGGACCGTGTGGAAAAAAGAAATCCAAAGCTGCCGCGAATATGAACTGGCCCGGACCCTGGCTTCGGAGCTGGAACATTTTCCCGATTTCGCCGTTCATGACGACGAAGTAACTGCAATCGCTCTCCTGCTGCTTTTGTGGGGGGATTGGGACGGGGTTACCGGGCTGGCGGAACGTTTTCCCACCTTCTACCCCCAGGCTTCCCGTCTGTCCGAAGAGATTCTGGAGCAGCTGGGCAGCCGGTGGAACATCCCAATCCGGCAAATCGATCCGGAATTTGCGGAAAAGCTGACTCCAGGCGTACTGCGCATCCTGATCCAGATGCATTTCAACCTGAGCCAATGCCGCCTGGTTGGCAACTCCGTGTCGGAGAACGCCATACAGGATTCCCCGGTCGCCATGGCGCTGGCGGACGATCTGGCGGAAATCCTCTGCGGCATCTGCGGAAAGCAAATCAATGAATACAGTATTCAATTATTTGCCGTGAGTCTGTACGGGCTGATCGATTCCATCTCCTATCCCTATATTCCCAGGCGCATTCTGATCTGCGCCCGGAACGGAAAGGGAAGCGCCCAGGCGATTGCGGACGGAATCTGCCGCCGGATGGGCACCGGCTGGATTGGAAAATTGACGGTCAGCGAGCTCTATGAGGCCCGGAAGTATCCGTTTGAGGACTATGACTGCCTGATCGGCAGCTTCCGCCCCTACGCCTACCGCTACTCCTGGCCCTACACGGAAGTTCATCCGATTCTGCAGATTCAGGACTACCAGCGCATTTACCGGGAAATTCTTCTGAAGGGATACGATCTCACCAGCGTACTGTCCCTGTGCAGTTGGGATGTGGTGCAGGTGCACAAAGACTTCACTGCAAACTCGATTCAGGCCGTTCTCCAACTGCTTGCATACCAGTGGGGCCTGGATCTGGCCTGCAAGGAGAGGCTGGCCGCGTATTTGTGCGAACATCACCGCATACGAACCCATCGGCAGATCCTCACCGTACTGGTGCCCGCATGCCGCACCGGGAAACAGATTTTCGAAGTCTATCTCCTGAAAAAAGCCATCCTGTACAAGGGGGATAACGTAAAAGCGGTTCTCTTTACCGCCGTGGATTTTCACGGTTCCCCGTTTGTCCTGAGGTACCTGGAACACGCGGTCCGTTACCTGTCGGACCGTTTTGAGGATTTAACTCCCTCCCTTTCATCAAAACATCTCATGGATACTTTAACCGAAATTATCCGAAGCAGCCTGTAAACATTGACACTTTTGCACTACACCAAGGGCAAAAACAGGTTTTTCAGCTGACATAATGCATATGTATGGATGGAACTTTTTCCCCGTCGGGCTATAATTAAAGACATCTTACTAAATAAAAGGGGGAACTATTTTATGGTACAAAGTGGTTTGCTGTGCGCGCTTGTCTGGCTGATCGTCCAGGGCGTGGACCGTCTCCTGTCGTGGCAGACATTTCAGCGTCCGATCGTGACCGCAACATTAACCGGACTGCTTCTGGGGGACATACGGACCGGAATGATCATGGCCGCCTCCCTGGAGGCAATCTTTATGGGAATCTCCGCAATCGGCGGTTCTATTCCGGCCGATGCCTGCGCCAGCAGTATTATCGCCGTGGCCTACACCATTCTCACCGGCGCAGACGTTGAGACCGGACTGGCCCTGGCAATGCCCATCGGCACCTTGATGGGATCGGCCAACGAGATGTGGAAGCCTGCCCTGGCGGCCCTGGCTCCCTACTGGGAGCGCCTGGCTGGAAGCGGCCGCGTGAAAGCCTTCCGCACCCAGGTCATCGGCTGCGGCCTGTTCCTGGACCGTCTGCCTCAGACCATTATCATGTTTGCGGCTATCGCCTTCGGCGTACAGGGACTGGAACATGTGATGAACGGCATGCCGGCCTTTATCATGTCCGGGCTCTCCGCCGCCAGCTCCATGATGACCGGTATCGGCTTCGCCATCCTGATCTCCATGATCTGGAACCGGGAAATCGGCTGGTTCTTCTTTATCGGCTACGTGTTCCAGAAATACCTGCAGCTGCCCACTGTTGCGATTGCAATCATCGCCGGCGTGATGGCCTTCACCTATTTCTGCATGGAAAAGAAACTCAATGATATCAAGCGCCTGGCAGAAAACAAAACGGCGCAGTCCGCGGGAGAGGAGGATTTGTTCTGATGGCAAAGTCTGCATACACAGCGCAGGAGAAAAAGACCCTGCGGAAAATGTTCTGGAACTCCGGTCTGGTGTTCTCAGGTTTCAATATGGTAAAGATGGAAGGGAACGCATTTGCCCTGACCATGGAACCGGCTCTGGAAGAGCTCTACGAGGATAAAAAGGAACGGGCCGAAGCGCTGCAGCGGCACAACGGTTTTTTCAACACCCACGCTGTTTTCTTCGCTCTGATCGCAGGAATCACCTACGCCCTGGAAAAACAGAAAAAGACTTCCGGCGGCGTGGACGACGATGTGATTGAGAATATCAAGGTAGCTCTGATGGGTCCCACCGCGGGCATCGGCGATGCGTTCTTCTTCAACTGCCTGCGGGTCATCGCGGCCGGCATCGCCATCGGACTGTGCGCCCAGGCCAATTTCCTGGGAGTGATCCTCTTCGTGCTGATCTACGGCTTCTCCCAGTTCGCGGCCCGCTATTATCTGCTGCGCATGGGCTACCGCTATGGAACCTCATTTATCGATTCCGTCTTTGAATCAGGGCTCATGGAGGCGCTGACCAAAGCCGCCGGCGTCATGGGTATCACCATGGTGGGCGCGATGGTTGCATCCTCCGTGAACGTGAAGCTGGCCTGGACCATCAATGTGGGGCAGACTTCCGTGGTGGTCTTAGACATCTTCAATTCCATTATGCCGGGCATCCTGTCCATTCTTCTGGTATTCGGCATGGTTCGGCTGATCAAAAAGGGCTATAAACCCATCACCCTGGTATTCGGCATCCTTGTCATTTCCATCGTGCTGGCATTCTTCGGAATCTTTTAGAGGGGAGTATTTGCGATATGAGTAAAATCACATGGAAATCAAAACGGATTCTGACGGAAAATGGAATGGTAAACGGGTATATCACCATTGAGGACGGATACATCCGGGACATCTCCGATCACTGCGACGGGGCTTACCAGGATGCCGGGGAGCTCGGCATCTATCCCGGTATCATCGATATCCACAACCACGGGTTCGGCGGCTGGTCCATGACCGATCCCTGTGAGGACGAGGACGTGCGGGGTTACGCCAAAGCCCTGGCCTCGGTAGGGGTTACCGGAATTCTGCCCACCGCTAAGGAGGATGCCTTTGAGGCGGTTGCCCGGGTGATGGATCAGGACTATGAGGGCGCCGCAATCTACGGCATTCACAGCGAGGGGCCCTTCTGGGCACGGGGCGGTGAAAACACGGTGGGCATGAGCTGGCCTCTGCCGGACGTGGAGGAGACAAAACGCTTGACCGCCAGAGCGGGCGGTAAAATGGCCATGATGGCCATCGCTCCGGAGCTGCCGGGCGCTTATGATGTGATCCGCTACCTGCACGCTCAGGGTATTAAGGTGGCCTGCTGCCACACGGCCGCCCACTCCCGGGAGATCTATGACGCCCTGGAACATGTGGGATTCGACATCGCCACTCACTTAGGCAACGGGATGCAGGGCATCCATCACCGGGACGTGGGCGCACTGGGCGCACTGCTGCTGTCGGAGGGCCTGTACTATGAGGTGATTACCGACTTAAATCATATCTGCGCGGACATGTTAAAAATCATGTTCCGGCTGCAGCCCTATGAAAAATTCTGCCTGATCTCGGACTCCAACTACATCGCCGGCCTTCCCGCGGGGACCTATATGCGCTACGGCCGGAAAATGTTCGCGGACGAGAAGGGCCTGATCTTAAATTCTGATGGCCGCATCTGCGGCAGCGGTAAATGGGTGTTGTACAATATCGGGCAGTTGGTAAATCATGTGGGCGTTCCTCTGGAAGCCGCTCTCAGGATGGCTTCCATTAATCCGGCCCGGTTCCTGGGAATTCAGGAGAAAACCGGCTCCATCCGCTCCGGAAAACGGGCGGACCTGATGTTCGTGGACGAACAGTTTGTCTGCCATCGGACCTATGTGGGCGGAAAAATCGTATTTGACCGTCTGACAGACACCGGTGAGCGTATCTTTAACCCGGAGGCCATGAAACGCCGGGTGGAAAACGCATAAAGAAACAACCGCACAGGAGGTATTTGAAATGATAAAATTATTCCGAATCGACGAGCGCCTGATCCACGGTCAAATCGCCATCAAATGGTCCCGCCACACCGGCGTGGACAGCATCGTGGTGGCCAATGACCACGCCGCGGAGAATGTGATGATTCAGAAGTCCTTAAAGATGGCCGCGCCTCCGGGAATCAAAACCGTGATCAAAACCCTGGATGCGGCCATCGCCACCTTAAATGATCCCAGATGCGAACCGTTAAAGGTTCTGGTATTGGTGAACAGCCCTGCGGACGCGCTGAAAATGGTCCGGGCTGTCAAAGGTATTCCATTTGTCAATATTGGGAACTATGGCCGGGTAGCCCCGAAAAAGCCCGGCAGGGAGCGGAACCGCTTTGACAACAACCTGTACTGTGACGAAGATGAGGTGGCACAGTTTAAGGAGCTCATGGGCTGCGGCCTGGACTGCATTTATCAGACCACCCCGGAAGAGCCGGCAATCGCTTTGAAAAAGCTGATTCCCCTGGATTAGGAGGAAATTGGCGGATGAAATTAATCGTACAATCCGACGATCTGGGCATTACGGAGGCTGTAAGCTGTGGCATCGAAAAGGGAATCCGGGACGGGGCCGTCACCTGCACCGGCTTGTTCAGCAACATGCCGGCCGCGGAGTTCGCCGTCCGGCTGATCAGCCCCTACCGCCATGTATGCCTGGGCCAGGACATTAATTTGGTGGCAGGGCGGCCCTGCGCTGATCCGGCGCAAATCCCCTCCCTGGTGCAGGAGGACGGCTTCTTTAAGACCTCGGGTATGCACCGGACAAGGGACGCGGCGGACGGAAACCAGGACCACGTGATTCTCCGGGACTGTCTGATCGAGGTGGAAGCCCAGATCCGGCGTTTTATGGATCTCACCGGAAAGAAACCAGAATACCTCCACAGCCATTCCTACAGCACGCCGGCAACATGGCGGGCCATGGAGATCATGGGGGAGACCTACGGCATCCCGCTGGTGCGGGATCTGTTGGCCAGATACAACGTCTCACGTCTGGCCTCCTCCTGGAACAAAAAGCCGTTTACCCTGGAGGATCAGATGAAAGCCGACCCCATGGAATGTATTTTGGGCGACCGGGAATTTCCCAAAAAGTCCATCGGCTTTATCGGCACCCACTGCGGCTACGTGGACGACGCCCTGTTCGGCGTGTCCACCTACACCATGATCCGCACACGGGATCTGGCAGCCGTCACCGGACCTGCCATGAGACAATGGATCCGCGAAAACTCCATTGAGCTCATCAGCTACCGGGATCTGATTTCACAGGAAGGAGAACACTAAAATGGTTCAATTTTTTCTTTCATCCCACGGTCATCTGGCCAGCGGCCTGAAAAGCTCTGTCGGTGTGCTTCTGGGCGGCTGCGACCGCCTAACCGTATTTGATGCCTATGTGGACGAACGCTCACTGGAGGACGCCCTGAACGCCTTCTACCAGAAGGTGGGACGGGACGATCAGGTGATTCTGCTGTCCGATATGTACGGCGGCAGTGTAAACAGTATTATGTATACATTCCTTAACCGGCCGAACACCACGCTGATCGCGGGCGTCAACCTGGCGCTGGTGATCGGTCTGGTCATCCAGGACCGGGAGCTCACACGAGAGGAAATCGAGGACGTGGTGCGGCAGAGCCGGGAAGCGATTCAGATTGTTGAACTGGACAACGCAGAGCAGAGCGAAGGGGATGAGGATTTATTCTGACGGACATGGTTCTGAAATAGGTTGGAAGAAATTTACCATCGGGCCGTGATTTCCGGGAGCAACCGCCTACGGACTGCGCCAACGGACTGCTGCATTCGATAAAAAACAGCCTCCGCCGTGATATTTTATATCACCGGCGGGAGGCCGTTTTTCATTTTCGGGCTATTTCGTCTGCCCGCTGTTTCCGCTTATACTTTTTACAGATACGCCTTCAACAGCTCCACCTTATCCAGTCTCTCCCAGGGCAGATCCAGGTCGTTGCGGCCAAAGTGGCCGTAAGCGGCAGTCTGCTTGTAGATGGGTCTGCGCAGGTCCAGCATCTTGATGATTCCGGCCGGGCGCAGGTCGAACTTGGAGCGGATAATCTGCACCAGAGCGTCGTCGCTGAGCTTTCCGGTGCCAAAGGTCTCCACCATGATGGAGGTGGGATGGGCCACGCCGATGGCGTAGGACAGCTGGATCTCGCACTTGTCAGCCAGTCCCGCCGCCACAATGTTCTTGGCCACATAGCGGGCGGCGTAGGCCGCGGAGCGGTCCACCTTGGTGCAGTCCTTGCCGGAGAACGCTCCGCCGCCGTGACGGGCGTAGCCGCCGTAGCTGTCCACGATGATCTTGCGGCCGGTCAGACCGCTGTCACCCTGGGGGCCTCCGATCACAAAACGGCCGGTTGGGTTGATGAAGAACTTGGTATTCTCGTCCACCATGTGGGCGGGGATAATCTCATCGAACACATACTTTTTGATATCCGCGTGAATCTGCTCCTGGGACACATTCTCATCGTGCTGGGTGGAAAGCACGACTGCGTCCAGGCGGACCGGTTTGTCGTTCTCGTCGTACTCCACGGTAACCTGAGTCTTTCCGTCGGGGCGGAGGTAATTCAAGGTGCCGTTCTTGCGGACCTCGGTCAGGCGTCTGGCCAGCCTGTGAGCCATGGAAATGGAGTAGGGCATGTACTCCTCCGTCTCATTGGTGGCAAAGCCGAACATCATACCCTGATCGCCCGCGCCGATGGAATTGAGCTCTTCCTCGCTCATGTCGGACTCAGCGGCCTCCTTGGCCTCCAGAGCCTTGTCCACGCCCAGAGCGATGTCCTTGGACTGCTCGTCGATGGCGGTGATTACGCCGCAGGTATCGCAGTCAAAACCGTATTTCGCGCGGTCATAGCCGATCTCCCGCACCGTCTCGCGGACAATCTTCTGAATATCCACATAGGCGCTGGTGGTGATCTCGCCCATCACCAGAACCAGTCCGGTGGTGGTGGCGGTCTCGCAGGCCACGCGGCTCATGGGATCCTGCTCTAAGAGGGCATCCAGGATGGCATCGGAAATGGCATCGCACATTTTATCCGGATGGCCTTCGGTTACGGATTCAGAGGTAAATAAACGTTTTTCCATGAAAGTTTCTCTCCTTTACAAAATAGTGTTGTCCTGTAACGCTTTGCACACATAAAAGAAAGTCCGCTAATAAGCAAAGCGGACTTGAATGGTGATTTCAAATCCTCTTATTGCTCGATCAAGCGCGCCGGTTGTTCTCAGCCGCTCCTCGCTCAGGTTGGCACCTTCCGGCTCTCTCGCGCACTCGGCGCTCATCCGGGGTTGCCGTGGCTTCACAGGTCCTTTGTACCTCCACCACTCTGAATAAGGGATATTACGAACTTTATTCGGTTGTATGTTTTGTTACTCAACCTATATTAATCGATTTACATAAGGCTGTCAACATTAAATTTCAGGATTGCGGACAAATTGTTTTAAAAGTATCCCGCAGCAGTCTACCGATTCCCCCACTCCCTGTACCAGACCTCAATCTGCGCAGTATCCATCTCGCAGATTGCCGCCGCATCCTCCGCAGACATCCCGCGCAGATACATATTGCGAGCTACCGTCCGGGTCTTTTCCAGCGCTCCTTCATATTTCCCTTCAATCTTTCCTTCCAAACGCCCCTCAATTCTCCCATCCTCAATCATCCCTCGAATCGCCTCGCACATATTGATCCGTCCTCCTTCCTCACGATACTGCTCCTTCACCTGCTCCAATTCCCGTGAACCGGTGATGGCTGTTATCACGTCAAACGCCTCCTCATCCATTCCTTCAAAATATACGCGGTTTTCCTCCGTAAACCGCCGCTCCGCCTCCTTATCCCCGGAACGCTGGATAAATCCGAATACCTGGTACAGGTCCGTGCGGAAACGCCGGATATTTGCAAAACGGCGCACTTCCAATACATGAAGGCGGTAGTTGTTTACCAGGCGGAGCATGGGCTCAGGGTAACCTGCGCAGTCCATCAGACCGTGCAAATCCATCGCCCCGTCCCAGGGCGTTTTCCCATAGTATAAGACCAGCGTAATCACCGGGCAAACGCGGTCCCTGCGCGTAAATCCTCCCAGGAATTCCGCGCCCGTAAGTCCCCCCACGCGGCGGTTTGCCCTTCGGATTCTGCGCAGCTGGCGGTCATACTCCGCCGCGTCCTGCAGCATGACCCGCACCGGCATGGCATAGTGGACCTGATCCTGATGTTCCAGCCCGATCAGCACAAACCTGGCGCCCAGCACTATCCTGCGGATGCTGTCCCGGTACTTCTGAACTCCCGGACGCCTGCCAAGCCTCCCGGTCTCCCGGGGATCCAGCTCCTGCACATCCTCTTTTCTCACCACCTGATCCCCGTTAAACGCGTACCCGTTGATCAGATCCGCATACCGCTCCCCGTCCTCAAAATAGCGGTTTAAAACCAGATCGATTTCCCCCATTTTCCTCCTTTCGCAGTCGGAAACAGGGAGACTACTCTTAACCGTATTATAAGGAATATCTCCGGAAAATGCAAGATTTCCACCGCCCATAAGCGCTGACCCCCATATCCAACTGTTACTGTACACTCCGTTCCCAGTAACACGCTTCGCGATGCACAGAAACGGAAAAAATGCCGTTTCGCGCCGCTATCCTCGGGTTTTCTGTGACTTTTGCTGCGCTCCACTCACAAAAAACACCTCGCGGAATATTACCTCTGAACAGTAACATCCAACTGCCTTTTCTCTGTCTTGAATTACCGGCGATATGCCAGAATTTCAGAAACCTGTGAATTGATCTAAGAATTGATCCGTCACCGGCACAGACGCGCCGGTGTATGCCTATCTTAACATAAACTCCGCCGGAGGGCAAGAGGCCGTTTCCACCGCCAACGCCCATACCATCCACTAAGGCGCGGACAGCCCACAACCGGCTGTCCACGCCTCGTATTCCTGCTACGCCTCCGTAATGGCGTACAACTCAATATATCCCCTGGTTCCCACCGGTTCCAGCTGAATCCGCGGATTCTCCCGATCCCACCGGTATCCGATCACCGACGGATCATACTCCTTTGCCGCGGACTGGACCGCCTCGATGGCCTGACAGTAATCCTCCCCCTCAAAGGGCTCCCCCTGAAACATCAGATATTTCGCTGCCGGCAGATCGATTACGTCAAATTCCTCAGGCACCGGACCGCTGTAATCCTCCGGGACCTCCACCCCCTGCACGTACACCGACGTCCCGGGCTTTCGCAGCTTCTCCGGCAGCCAGAGGCATACCGGCTCCCCGCAGAGCGACCTCATGCTGGTAAGTAGCCCCCAGACGTCGCAGCCCACCTCCTCACAGTAGGCAAAATAATCCTCCGCCCGGACTCCGCGCCGGATCACCGCTTTGCGGGCCGGCTTCTCAATCACCTGAATAAAAACAGTTCTAACTTTCTCCGCCATCCTCGGCTCCTTTCTGATTTCCCTGTACTTGACTCCATAGGGGGTGAACAGGTACAAGGGAACCGGATTAGCCGCGTACTCCCGCGGATTGCAGCCGAATTCCCGCAAAAACGCCCGCTGATATCCGTCCACGCTGCCAAACCCATACTCGTAAGCCACATCGGCGATGCGGCACTGCCCGTCCCGCAGCTTCAAGGCGGAAGTGGAAAGTCTCAGCCTCCGAATATAATCGGAGGGCGTCAGACCGGTCCACTGCTTAAACAGCCGGTAAGAATGCCACGGCGAAAACAGCGAGACCCGCGCCAGATCGGCCAGAGTAATGGCCTCGTTTCTGTGCTCCCCGATATAATCCTGCATCCGCTGCACAGCCTCCGCTTGTTCCTTCATCCCGGTTCACCTCCTGACATCCCCCATCATACAGGATCCGAAGCGATTCGTCTCGACGATTTTTGCCAACCTCACGCCGGACCGGTCTCAGCACAGCAGATTTTTCATATCCCGAAATGCCGTCCGCTCCATTTTCCGGGCCAGTTCCCCGCGGATACGCCCGAAATCCGCACCGGTCAGGCGCTTATCCCTGACCAGGCATTTTCCGGCTACATACACGTCCCGCACATTGGCGGCCCCCGCGCTGTACACCAGAGCCGCGTAGGGATCGTAGACCGGGAACATGTTGGGGGAATCCGTCTCCACCAGCACGATGTCCGCCTCCTTGCCCGGTTCCAGGGATCCGGTCACAGCCCCCAGGCCCAGGGCGGCCGCTCCCTCCCTGGTTGCCATTCTCACGATTTCCGCAGCCGGAAAGGCGCTCCGGTCCCGAAGCTCGTTTTTATGGAAATTGGCGCAGAAGCGCATCTGACTGAACAGATCCAATGTATTTCCGCTGGCGGGACCATCCGTGCCCAGCCCCACGTTCACGCCGGCTCTGTGCATGGCCCTCACCGGAGCCACTCCCTTGGCGGCCTTGGTGTTGGAGGCGATGCAGTGGGCTATGGACGCCCCTGCTTCCTTCAGAATGCGGATGTCCTCATCCGTCAGGCGGATGCTGTGGGCGGAAACGGTATTTTCGTCAAGCACCCCCAGCTCTTGCAGATATTCCACCGGAGTCAGGCCAAAGGAATCCCTCAGCTGAATCATTTCATAGTCCATCTCCGCCACATGGAGCGTGAAGGGAACATTATAAAAACGGTCCACATCGTGAACCCGGCGCAGGGTGTCCGGGCTGCAGGTGGTGGTCCCGTGAGGCGCCAGACAGCCTTTTATACGGGGATGATCACGGTAAGCCCGGATCATCGCCTCCCCTCTGGCAATCGCTTCCTGAGGGCTTTCAGCGTCGCAGGTGGCCTCCTCCATCACCGTCTCACCGGCAATTCCCCGGATCCCCATCTCATCCATCACCCGGGCCACCTGATCCTCAAAATAATACATGTCAAGCACGGTTGTAACTCCGCCAAGGAGCAGCTCGGCCACCGCGTACCGGCTGGAAGCCACCGCCAGCTCGCAGTCCATGGCCTGTTCCTCCATCGGCAGCAGGAACACCCGCAAACGGTCCTTGCAGTCGTCCCCCAGGCCGCGGAACGGGATCATTCCCAGATGGCAGTGGGTGTTGACCATTCCCGGCATGACGATGGCCCGCCGGGCGTCGATTACCTGGAAATCCGAACCGGTGTTATTTTCACCGCCGTGCCGGATTATGGCCGCGTCCAGACCGTCCACCGGCCCGGCTTCCAGTATCTTTGTCCCCTCAAACACCACATACCCGTCCGGCCATACATCCATGTTCCGGTTCATCGGCACCACTATCCCGTTTCGGATTATCGTCTTCATCGCAGTATCATACTCCCTCTATCCCAAATGTTTGATTTCATATCCGTTTTCATCCAAAAACGCCTGAATCAGTGCCACGCGGCGCTGGGTTTTAACCTCCAGCAGGCCGAAATCCGTCAGCTTCAGATTGGGAGACACCGGCAGGCACAGCGTGCTCATGGACATGATCTCATTGTTATTCTCATATCCCAGCCGCCTCATGGCTTCCCGCACCCGGCCCAGCTGCTTTGCCAGCGCTTCCACCGGCCCGTCGCTTATAATTCCTCCCACCGGCAGCCCTGCCTCTGCCGTCACCCGGCCGCCCTCTGCCGCCACATATCCGCCCTGCAGCTCCAGAACCCGGTTTTGAGCCGCGCACATGTCCTTAGCGGAAGTGCCCAGCACCAGCAGATTGTGGCTGTCGTGGGACCAGGTGGTGGCCGCCGCGCCTCTGCCGGTAAATGCGCCCTCCACCAGACCGTAGGAAATGTTTCCGTTTTTCCCATAGCGCTCAAAAAGCGCCGCCAGAGTCAGGCCGGACCCCTGCCAGCAGATTTCCCCGTCCTGAACGGGAAGGGTGCGGACCACCTGCTCCGTGAAGGTGCCGAAGGTCCTGATCTTCATCACATTCACCCGTACCGCGGCGCAGGGAACGTCAACCCGCAAGGTAAAGTCCCCGGGCTCCGCTTTTTTGCAGCGAACGGAATGATAAAAGTGAGCGGGGAACAGCGGGGGAAACGCCGCGTTACAGTTTCCCGATATGTCACGGGCTTCCGCCACACCACAGGCTTCCGCCACACCACGGGCTTCCACCGCGCCACGGGCTTCCGCCACACCACGGGCTTCCGCCGCGCCACACTCTCCCATCACGCCGCTCCACACCCCCGCCGCGTCCATTTCCTCGAACACGCATTTCCCGCTCTTAAACACCGCCTCCGGCTCAAAGGACTCCAAATCCCTAAGCACCACAAAATCCGCCAGCTTTCCCGGCCCGATGAGTCCCCGATCGTCCAGATGCATCCTTCTGGCCGGAGTAAAGGTGGCGCAGTAGATGGCTTTCTCCACCGGCATTCCCGCTTTCACCGCTGCCTCTACGATCCGGTTCAGCTGTCCCTTTAACAGCCGGTCCGGCATGGTATCGTCCGTCACCAGGGCCACGTTCTCATAAAGTTCGTTATTACAGACCGCCCGCACCACGTCCTCCGTCAGGGACTTTAACTGCAGCTCCAGAAACATTCCCAAATCCGTCTTTTCCACCACGGACTCCGGCGTCTGCTGGGTATGGTCCGCGTCCACGCCCTCGTAGATAAACCGGCACAGATCCTCCCCGGACAGCGCCGGACAATGGCCCTCGATGCGCTTGTTTCCGCCGGACTCCCGGCAGCAGCGGATCAACCGCTTGATCAGCGTGTCCTCATCCGCGGTCAGATCCTTAAAATTCATCACCTCTCCCAGACAGAGCACCCGTTCATCCTCCGCCAGGCGCCTCACCTCCGCCTCGCCGATGGACGCGCCCGCGGTCTCCAGCGTCTCATTGGTAGCAGGAACGCTGGATGGGATCGCGTAAAATATATCCTGTGGCGTTTTCTGCTCCATAAAACACCGTATTCCCTCCAGCCCGAACACATTGGCAATCTCATGGGCGTCCGCCACCACCGTGGTCACCCCGTAGGGTAAGGTGATGCGGGAAAATTCCTGTGGATACGTCATAGAACTTTCAATATGCATGTGGATATCAATGAGCCCCGGAATCAGGTATTTCCCGGTCCCGTCCACCACGTTCACACCCGGATATGAAATTGCAGGGGAAACGCAATAAAAGCTCTCCCCTGCAACCGCCACATCCCGTTTCTCAAAACACTGCCGGTACGTCATAAAGACCCAGGCGTTTTTAATCACGAAATCAGCTCTCATAAAATTCTTCCTTTAGTTGTTAATGGTGCGGTTCCACCGGTCGATCCAGTCGTTCAGCAGCGGGTTCACAAAGGAGTAATCCAATACCTTGGCATTAGCCGCCTTCTCGCCGTAGGTCATGTTCTTAGACTCCTCCTCGGTAAAGCTCACCTTGCTGTTGGTGGGAGCCTCGTTTAACGCCTTGCCGGTCTTGGTCTGCAGCTCGGCGCTCAGGCGGTAATTCAGATAAGCGTAAGCCAGCTCTTTATTTTTACAGTTTTTGGTAATACTGATGGTATTAAAGTTCGCATAGGTTACATCCGGAGTTACATAAACCAGGTCCGGGTTGGCCTGCTGGATGGTGGGCACGCCGAAATCGCCCACAACCGCCACCGCCACCTCGCCGGAGGTGAACATGTTGATCAGATCCGAGGACTTGGCATAGGTCTTAACCAGGTTGGGCTTGAGCTCCGCCAGGGCGGCAAATGCGGCCTCGCCGTTGTCGCTCTTGATATCCACGCCCGCATGGTCGCTGGCCATGTAAACCATAGCCGGTCCGAAGGTGGTGGTGATCTCCGGGATACTCACCATCCCCGCCAGCCGGGAATCCCACAGATCGTCGAAGCTCTTGATCTCGAAATCCACCACATTGGGATTGTACATAATTCCGATGCTGTTGATGGTGTAAGCCACGCCCTGACCCGCGTCCGCCATGGTCTTGGCCGCGGTAATCATATCCTTGGCGTTCTCGATTTTGCTCAAATCGATGTCCTCAAACAGTCCCTCCGCGATTCCCTTGGCCGTCATAGCCTGAGACAGCTCAATCACGTCGATAGAGGTCTCGCTGTCCGCGGACAGCTTAGTGTAGCGGTCGTTGGCCCCGCCGGTCTCGGTGAGAATCTCACAGTTAAACCCCTGCTCAAAGGGCGCGTACACCTCCTCCGTGGAAATGTCCTCGCTCAGACCGAAGGTGGACAGCACCAGCTTCTGCTTGGAATCCCCCTTCGCCTGGGAATCTCCGGCGGAAGCCCCGCCGCCGCAGGCAGTCAGCGCCATGGTCGCGCAAAGCGCCAGTACAAGTGTTTTTTTCATCTCTGCTCTCCTCATTCTTTCATGTTTTTCATTATATTAAGGCGGACGCCGGTTCGGACGCCGCGCCAAAATTCAACTCCGTGCCATTCATACCGTTACACGTTCCGGCAGACCGTAACAATTACCGCCGCACCAGCACCAGCTTATCCTTGGGCAGATACAGCCGAACGGTCTCGCCCTCCCCGAACACATGGGAGGTTTCCATATTCACTTTAATCAGCCCCGCCGCAGTGTTCACCTCGTACTGGTAGCTTTTGCCCAGGAAGGTTCGCACGCCCACCGTGCCCTGGATCACATTTCCGGTCTGACCGTCCTCAGCCAGCCGGATATCGTCCGGGCGGATCGTACCCGCGTAGCGCTCCTCCTGACAATCCATGTCCACCTCAAAGGTGCTGCCGTCAGCGGCCCGGTAAGTATTGGTCTTTATCCGCTCAAACTCCAGGAAATTCTCAAATCCGATAAAACGGGCCACAAACTCCGTTGCGGGCCGGCGGTAAATATTCTCCGGGGAATCAAACTGCTCGATCACCCCGTTGTTCATCACCGCCACCTTGTCGGAGATGGAAAAGCACTCCTCCTGATCATGGGTCACAAACAGCGTGGTGATCCCCAGCTTTTTCTGCAAACGCTTGATCTCCACCCGCATGGACAAACGCAGCTTGGCGTCCAGGTTGGACAATGGCTCATCCAAAAGCAGCAGCTTTGGCTCAATCACCAGAGCCCGGGCTAGCGCCACCCTCTGCCGCTGTCCGCCGGACATCTGCTTGGGAAAACGGTCCTTAAACTCCGTCAGACCGCAGACCTCCAAAATATCCGTCACCTTCTGATCAATCAGGGCCTTGTCCATTTTCCGGGTCCGCAGGCCGAAGGCCACGTTGTCGTACACGCTTAAGTGCGGGAACAGGGCGTAGCTCTGGAACACCAGTCCAAAATTGCGCTTGTGCACCGGAACTTTGGTCATATCGTCCCCGTCCAGCAAAAAGGAACCGCCCTGGGGATCGATAAAACCGGCGACCACCCGCAGCGTGGTAGACTTTCCGCAGCCGCTGGGCCCCAGAAGGGACACCAGCTCGCCCTTCTCCACGTTCAGGTTCAGCCCCTTCAAAATCTGCTTCTTCTTATCATAACTCACATCAATCTGATTTAAACTCATGAAGGCCATGTTCATTCTCCCCTCTTATTTCGCCAGGGCCGCGATGCCCAGCGTCCTGTCAACAATTACCATGATAATCACCGTGGCCGCCATCAGCAGCACGGATACCGCCGACACCGTCGGATCATAATTATATTCAATGTAGTTCATCAGCGTGGACGGGAAGGTGCTGACGCCCGGGCCGGACAGAAACATGGATACCGGGATATTGTTAAAGGAATTGATAAACGCCAGCATAAAGGCGGAGGAGATGCCCGAGGTCACGTTGGGCAGAACCACCTTGAAAAATGCCGCCCCCTTGGGACATCCCAGGCTCCAGGCCGCCTCCTCGACGGAGAAGTCGAACTGCTCCATGGAGGAGCCCACCACGCGGATCACGTAGGGCAGCGTCACCATGAAATGTCCGGCCAGCAGGCTGACGAACACGGGCATTCTCAGGTTCAGGATCAAAAACTGGTAGAGAATAAAGCCGATCACAATACCCGGCACAATGGTCGGAGACAGGAAAATGGACTTTAACATCTGTTTTCCCTTAAGCCCGGACCGTGCCAGGGCGTAAGCCGCAGGCACGCCCACCAGCAGCGCGATAAAGGTCGCCAGAAACGCCACCTCAAGGCTGGTCAGAAAGGACCTGCGAAAGGATTTGAGGGCGAACACATTGGCAAACCACTTGGTGGAAAAGGAGTCAATGGGAAACGTGATGGCGCTGCCGCCCCCAAAGGCCGTCACCGTGATAATGATCAGCGGGATCATCAAAAATGCAAACACCAAAACTGCAAACGCAGTGAGCAGCTTATTTTTACGCATAATTCTCACCTCTTCTGTCCAGTCTCGCAGCCAGCGCGTTAAAGCCCTTGATCACGGCCAGCGTCACGACGATCATAATAAATGCGATCACCGAAGCCCCGGTCCAGTCGCTGACGGACATGGCCCGCTGGTAGATCAGGGTCGCCATCACCATATTGGAGTTTCCGCCCAGCAGCTGGGGCGTGGTGTAAGCGGTCAGCGTGCCTGTGAACACCAGGATTCCGCCCACAATGATGCCCGGCAGGCTCATGGGAAATATCACCTTCATAAACGCTTCCATCCTGGCCGCGCCCAGGCTCTGGGCCGCCTCCATCATGTCGTCGTCGATGTTCTCCATCACGCCGGTCACGGTCACGATCATCAGCGGGAGAAACAGGTAAATGGAGCCGATGATGATGGCGAAATCCGTGTACAGCAGCTTCATGGGCTTGTCCGCCAGCCCCAGAGCCAGCAGGAACTTGTTGATGATCCCATTGCTGCCCAGGATGTTGATCCAGGCAAAGCTGCGGATCACAGAGTTGGTCATCATGGGGAAAATAGACGCGGCCAGCAAAAGACCTCTCCATTTCTTGTCGCAGCGGCTGATAAAGTACGCCGTGGGAATTCCTCCCACCATACAGACCGCTGTGGTGATCACCGCAATCTTCACGGTGCGCAGGAAGATTTTCAGGTAATACTCATCCTTAAAAAATTCCACATAGGACTGAAAGGGGTAACCTTCGGAAAAAATACTCGGCGCCAGCACCCGCAACAGGGGGATGGCAAGGCACACCAGCAGAATAACCAGGCCGGGCACCAGCATGATCCATGCACTGCTCTTTTTCATGATTTTCACACTCCATGCTGTTAAATATTTATTAATCTTCCTTATTTAACTGTTTACTATTATTATAAAAAGTAATATAATAGACGTCAAATATATAAATTCTATATTTTTTATGCAGTAAAGCTATTTAAGACTGTTTATTTACAGTTTCTGCAAAATTAAGGGGATTTTTGTAAAATCGGGACTGATTCGGAAACTGCGCTCTGACGACAGCTAACGCAACGGCCCATAACCCACACCCCGGCCCACATTCCACCCCCCGGCAGAAAGGAGTATTTTCATGGAACTGAAAGAAGCCCGCTACATCCTTGCCATCGCCAAACACAAAAGTATCGGCAAAGCCGCCGAGTCCCTGTTCATCTCCCAGCCCTCCCTGAGTAAGTATTTAAAAAATCTGGAGGACCACCTGGGCGCTCCCCTGTTTAACCGAAGGGACGGCGGCTACTATCCCACTTATCTGGGAGAGCGCTATCTGCACTATGCCAAGCGTATCGTGGCGTACGGCGACGAGTGGAACCGGGAGCACGATGACATCACCCACCGGGAACGGGGGCGCCTGAACATTGCGATTCCTCTCATGCTGGGCAGCACCCTGATCCAGCCCACGCTGATGCAGTTTCACAACCGCTATCCATATGTGACGTTCAACATAAAGGAGGAAGCCAGCTTTGTAGCGGAGGCCAGCCTGAAAAGTCATTCCATCGACCTTACCATTTATAATGTCCATGAGTTTCCCAAATTATTGGACTATCAGGTCCTTCGCGAGGAAGAAATTGTGCTGATTCTCCCCTCCGGTCATTCCCTGGCCCAAAAAGCGCAGATAATACCCGGTTTTCATCACCCATGGATCGATCTGGAACTGTTTCGCGATGAAAACTTTATTCTGCTCTATCCGGACCAGAACACGGGCGGAATCGCCCTAAACCTGTTTCAGGAGTATGGGATGAATCCTCCGGTCCTGCTGCACACCCGCAACAGCGAAATGTCCATCAAGCTGGCTATGGACGGACTCGGCGCCGCCTTTGCGCCGGAGAGCTATTACCGCCAGGTGGCTTCGGAGCGTGGACGCGGCTCCCTCTGCCTGTCCGTGGGAAAACAACAGGTGCTGACCACCACCATCGCAGCCTGGCAGAAAAACCGTTACCAGCCCCAGTATGTCCGGGACTACATCGGCATATTGCGCGATTTCTGCACGGCTTCCGCCTTGGAGGGCAGTTCCGGGGCGTAATACACCGGGAGTAGTATACTGCACAAAAAAACAACCCGCTGCCAGCAGTACATTCCGCTGGCAGCGGGTCAAAATTCCCAAACCTTTCTATAATTCTCTATTTCCAGGCCGCTATCCTCAGCCGCCCGTCCCTCTCCGCTCCGTCACCCCGGAGCGCTTGTCACTTGATGGTAATCCGTCCCTGTCCCGCGGGATTCGCGTACTCCGCGCCCACGTTTCCGCCCAGCCGCTTGATGTACCCGGCCAGGATATCCACGTCCACCATCACCTCGTCCTTTATCACGTTGCTTCCCTTAAACATCGCCATCCCGTCGCCTCCGGACTTGAGCATATAATTGTGGGATGCCACGGTATAGGTTTTCGACAAATCCAGAGGTTCGCCGCCCACTGTGATATCGGTCACCCGGTAAGCGCCGCTGACTCCGGTGAAATTTCCCTTGTCGTCCAGGGTCACGCCGGACTTCACGGAAGTATCGATGGTGTACGTCATACCGGACACCTGCAGGAATCCGCCGTTCTCCTCCGGGCAGTTCCTGGCGGCCATTTCCAGCGCGTCCTTCAACTGCTGACCGGTCACTTCCACCACGCAGCCCATATTTCCGAAGGGGAACACTGCCAGCGCGTCGTTAAAGGTAATATTTCCGGCCTTGATCCCGGTGCGCACGCCGCCGCCGTTGGACAGCCCCACGTCCGCGCCCAGCATCACCCGGTAAGCGTCAGCCGACAGATCGCCCAGGTTCGTCTCAGCGCTTCTGACCGCTCGCTCCCCTGTGGCCGCGTTGTTCACCGTCAACTCCACATCCGTGTGACCGATCACCGCCTTCAGTGTCTCGTTGTACTTGGCCTGAATCCCCTTGATCAGCTGGTTGGTTCCATAGTCCAGAGCCTTCCCGTCCTCCACCACACAGCTGCCGGGAATCACAATGCTAAGACCCACGGGCAGCGCGTTGGGATCCCTCAGCTTATTCAGATTGTGGTTGTAAATATCAATCCAGCGGTTCTGGTCGCCCAGTTCCCTGGCGGCGATTTTGCTGAGAGAATCGTTTTTCTGTACAATATAATCCCGTGCCGTATCCTGCGCCGGAACCTCGGTCACAAGCTCCGTGGTAATGGAGCCGTCCGTGCGGATGGTCAGCTTGCCGATATCCTTCAACTTGGTGCCGGTCTGGGTCAGCAGCACATCCCTGCCGTCCGCATTTTTCACGGACTTTTCCGGAACCGTCTCATGGGAATGCCCGTCGATCACCACGTCGATTCCCCTGGTATTGCGGATAATGTTGTCGGAGGTCCAGCGGTCCGTGACGCCGTTCTCCCCCAGATGCCCAACCAGAATCACGTAATCCGCGCCCGCGTCCCTGGCCGTATTTACCGTGTTCTGAATCTGATTGTACAGGCTCTGCCCGCTCTCATCCTCGCAGAAACCGTAAATATAATTACCCTTGGCATCCTGGAAATAAGCCGGCGTGGACTTGGTAAAACTCTCCGGAGTGGTCGCTCCCACAAACGCCACTTTGGTATCCCCGTATGTAAACATCCGGTACGGCTCAAACACTGTGGTCCCGGAGGCCAGATTCATAAAGTTGCAGGATGTGTAGCCGCATCTCAGCTGTCCCGCCAGCTCCATAAACCGCGCCATCCCGTAGTCGTACTCATGGTTTCCGGGAATGGCGAAATCATAGCCCACTTTATTCATAATCTCGATAATATACCCGCCGTCCGAGATCGTGCCGATGGGCGCTCCCTGAATGGCATCCCCAGCGTCCACCAGGGTCACATAGGGCGTCTGCTGCTGCATCTCCTGTTTGTAGAGCGCCAGCCCGGCATAACCGATGTTGTCGTCCACCCCGCAGTGCACATCATTGGTATACAGAACCACAATGTCATGATCTGCGGCAAAGGCGGCAAAGGAACTGCCGAGGGTAAGGGACATGACCATCAAAAGCGCCAGCCACAGTGAAAAAATTCTTCGTTTCTTCATACACTTCATACTTCGCTTCCTCCTTCAAGACTGTTTAAATGATTGAAACATACACCCGACCGCGATCCGTCCGCAGCCAGTCCTATACAGACAGTATAATATAAAACGCGGAAATTGTGTATGTAATTCGTCACAAATTTCCGCGTTTCCTGTTTAATTTTGGTTGACCGGCTCATCCGCCCATTTGGCGTTTAGTTCCTCCAAAAAATTGTATGTGTCCGGGCAGTTGTATTTTAGATACTCATCCTGAAGCCAGTACAGTTGAATCGCTTCAGCAAAATACTCACGGCTTTCTCGGGACGCATACTCCTCACTTTCAATGTCTAAAGCTCCCTTAAATAATTCCTTTTCTTTTTTATAGCATGAATCAAATACTCTTTTTTCAGAAGGAAATCCCTCTATAAAGTCCAACACATGTCCAATCTCATGCAGTAATACCCCCCTGATAGGGTAATAATCTTCATCCTCTATTCCGATCTCGATTTTGTAATCATCATAATATGTTATCCCCGCGTAGCTCTCCTCCTCCCCGTTATAGGTCCCTGTCCCCACCACGCCCGGTATCAAATAAATCTTCCATCCCTGTGACACCATCTTGTCCAATATACGCTGAGGCACATAATTGAGATATAAAACACAGAGAGGCATGTAACGGTCATCCACACCTTTATTTATAATGGTAAGCCCATTATCCAGAACAATCTTCCCATCCTGGATTTCATAATCATCCATTTTCAGAACCAAATGCTGCATGCGTTCAGATTCCTGGATTGTGGACAGACCCTTCATAATATCATTTCCACTCTCACCATGCAGTTCGATTTTCATCTTCGCATCCTGATAGAAGGTCAGTATATCGTCCCAATGATACTCCTCCTGCGCCCGCAAAGCGCTCTGTTCTTCCAGTTGAAGCTGTTCCCCTTCCATTGCCTTACGCTGCCCCTTCACCGTGGACAGTTGTTCCTCGACCTCCTGTCTGATGCGAGCTGCCTCTGTAAATTCCCGCTCTGCCTGGGAGGCGAATCGGGCATTCTTCATATGAACTGCAAAGGACCCGGCCGCAGCAACAGCAAGCAGCACCAATATCAACCTCTCGATCCATGCCCTCTTACTGCTCATCCAATCCCCCCCTAAAAAACGTATACGTCTCCATATCGGAGTCAAATATCGCTTGCGCAAAATCTTCGTTGATTGCCCCCTGGATCATTTCCGCCATAAATTCATCCTGATCCGCTAAATGAAGGGTTGGCGAGACCAGCCCACCGGCGTATTCATACCTGCGGCCGTACAAGCGCGCCCCCATCTCCTGGAAATCTTTTTCGTCTGAGTGCGCCTTCACAACAATATGACATATCCCATGAAACAGAGCTTCTCTGTTAAAATCCGACTGGCCTGAAAGATAAACGGTCTGAGTTTCCTCATTTAACACACAGTAACTATGTTCCTCGCCCATACAGGGATCCCCTTCCAACTGCTCCAGCCCTGAATCTGTAAAAACCACCTTCCAGCCCTTCAGCTCTGAAAAGGGATATACCTTGCATTCCTCAACGTAATTGGCATAATAGAATCCAGCCAGCTTTAGAATCCCCCTGTCTCCGCTCTCACTGACAAAACGGATTCCTCCGGAAAATGCCATCTCATTACCATCCATAGCCGGAAGTGCATCAAAGTCAAATTCTTCCATTTTCTCGACATCTAAAATCCAGGGGCTTGTCAACCATGAGGTGTACTGATATAACATAACATTCTGTCCGACCAGATCATTGCTTTCAAAAAGGCCTATAACCTTCTCTTTCCCAAGCTTTGCAGCGTTTTCATGTAATGTAAGCTCATCCCCAATGCGTCCCAGATCATTTTCAATTTCCTGAATCCTGAATTGTTCCGTTTGAATCTCGTCCTCAAGCTCCCCTATCTCTTTTTGTGCAGCATGCAGCTGATCCTGGTATAAGTTTCCGGTCTTTACCTGGTGATAGCCCCAGAACTGGATTCCTGCAGTCAGCACCACCAGGGCAATCCCCGTTGAAATCACGCTCTTTTTCATATCTGTTTTCCCTTCCGCCGGAACAATCCGCCGTTTACGGCCCATTACATTCAAACAAAAAAACGGGAACCGCATACTGGATTAGCCTGCTGTTCCCGTTCATGTTGTCCGTCTCTCATCCGACCTTCATCTTAAACTTCTGTACCTCGCGGTCATTATCCACCTTTTCGATCATGGCCCCCAGACCCTGGAGTTTTTCCTCAAAACATTCGTATCCACGCTGGATATATCCGATCTCATCCACCACCGTATATCCATCCGCAGCCAGCCCGGCGATCACAAGTGCCGCTCCCGCCCGCAGATCCGGCGCGTTGACCTGAGCGCCCGTCAACTGGGTCACGCCGTCGATCACGGCCACATTTCCCTCAACCTTAATGTTGGTGCCCATGCGCGCCAACTCATCCACATACTTGAACCGGTTCTCGAAAATGCTCTCGGTCACCATGCTGGTCCCCTTAGCCAGAGCCAAAGCCACGCTCATCTGAGGCTGCATATCCGTTGGAAATCCCGGGTAGGGAAGGGTCTTGATATCCGTGTGGCGCTGTGTGGGCTTACCCACCACGCGCACCTCGTCGTCAAACTCAATTACCTCGCATCCCATCTCCATCAGCTTGGCGGTAATGGCCTCCAGATGCTTGGGAATCACATTCTTCACCATCACGTCGCCCCTGGTAACCGCAGCGGCGCACATAAAAGTTCCCGCCTCGATCTGGTCGGGAATAATGGAATACTCCGTTCCGTGCAGCCGGTTTACACCGCGGATGCGAATGGTATCCGTTCCGGCGCCCTTGATATTGGCGCCCATACTGTTTAAGAAGTTGGCCACATCCACCACGTGGGGCTCCTTGGCCGCATTCTCCAGTATGGTCTGCCCCTCGGCCAGAGCGGCCGCCATCATAATATTGATGGTCGCTCCCACGGAGACAACGTCCAGATAAATATGAGCGGCAACCAGGTCGATAGCGTGGGCGATCACGGCCCCGCGCTCGATGTTCACCTCGGCGCCAAGAGCGCGGAAGCCCTTCAGATGCTGGTCAATGGGTCTGCTGCCGATGTTGCAGCCCCCGGGAAGGGGCACCTGAGCGCTCTTGTACTTGCCCAGCAGAGCTCCGATGAAATAATAGGATGCGCGGATTCTGCGGATGTACTCGTCATCCACCGCCACCTCTTTAATATTGCTGCCGTTGATCCTCACCGTGTGGCGGTCGATCCGCTCCACCCTGGCTCCGATCTCCTCAATCGCCTCCAAAAGCACATTGATATCTCTCACGTCCGGAAGATTGTCAATCAACACATCGTCATCTGTCATTATGGACGCCGCAAGAATCCCCAGCGCGGCATTCTTGGCTCCGCTTATGGTCACATCGCCCACCAGCGGATTCCCGCCTTTGATCACATATTGTTCCATCGATACACCTCTATACTCAATTATCCAATCCGGCCCAAAGTCCCGCACCGTCTGCCCGGGTCACGCCAAATCGTCTGGTAACCGTTCACACTTATCACATGAACCGTTCCATCATCTAAAGAAATTCTTCAAAAAATATTCATATTTTATTTACATCTCCCTATGATTATACCATAAGAATCCCATTTGTAAAGCAAAAGGCTTGTTTTTAACCGCCCCATGGGCCGCCAAACCTCGTTTTCAGGCCGTTTTTGTCGATTATTGGACAATCTTTCCACAGATGAAATCATTCTGCAGAGACTCAAAATATGCGGTTGCATCGTTCATTCCCATCTTCCAGCTCTCCTGGGTTTCCGGGTCATAGAGCGATACATTGTACTGGTCGTAACCGGACAGCAGTATATAGGTGCCAGGCCCCGTGTAGGCGATCACCGGCGTCCCCTTGTCAATAAAATACAGCATCTGGCTCAGGCTGCACTCCCTGGCGTCCACCATCAGAAGCCCGCCCTCATACTCCTGGCTGACCGTAAAATCATTCAGATAGCGCAGCAATTTGCCGGCCTTTGCCATGGGATCCTTGATATTCACAATCGGCTGCCGGTTTACGCGGTCCCAGACAAGATTCTGGTCCTGATCCGTCACCACTCCCATGTGCTCATAGGCCATATCCACCGCTTCCTTGAAATTCCGGGAGGAGCCGATATAATGTCCCAGGGCATAAGCGTTAAACGTCATCTGCGTGTCCGCCTGACTCATCTTCACCGGCTCCAAAGCGCCTGTATTTTCATAGGAAAATGTTTTCGGCGCGCGGGCCTGCACCTTGGTCTCCTGCAGCTCCTGATCCGCCTGGACGAAATAAAGCTTTCCCCTACCCTGGGATGCGAACCATCCGATTCCGTTTAAGGGGTCCACACCGAATTTTTCATTGCACACAATGGTATCGTTGTTCTGGAACACATAGTCCCAGTCCGACACCTTTGCCAGCTGCCGCATGTGAATCCGGCCGTCCTCCACATTCACGCCGGAAATATAAATCCCGTCCTTTTCATACTGGCTCACCACCTGCATGTCGGAGCCCACAATATACATAGCGTACATCGGCAGGTCCCGGATTCTCCCGTTCACAGTCCAGAGATCCTCCGTCTTTCCCAGCCCATAGATCAAATCATTGCCCACAAATCCCAGCACGCGGACATAATCGTCCACCGCGCCCGCGATCTCCTGCTTCTGGGACGTATTTAAATCCATCAGGTGCAGTCTGGGCGACCGGTAAATATCGCTGCCTTCCTGCCAGGCCAGGCGGCTGCCGTCCTGACTGACCCCATAGCTGCCCTCGATCAATCCCTGAGCCACCACCATGGACTCGTTGCTGCGCAGGTCGATGCCGTAAACCGTGCCGTCCAGCAAAAGATACATCATACCGCTGTCGCTGAGATAGGAAAGTTTCTCCACATCCGCCTTGACCTGCTCATAGGAGCGGACCGCGGGTATAAAAAATTTCTCATGAATCGTGTCCCCGTCCGCGTCAAAGGTATAGAGCGCCACACCGACACGGCCCTCATGAGCGCCCCGGTTCATATAGCCGTAGACCAAAAATGTTACGTTTCCGCTGTCCGCGGCGGAGAGAATGCGGATGTCGTGGCTGTCGTACCGGCTTCTGACCCCGTCGTCCCGCTCGCTCTCAAAGCTGAAAACCTTCACGATCTGGCGCTCGTTCTGGTCGTAGCACCACAGCTCCTGACCGGACTTAAACGCAATATAGCGGGCATTGGGACTCTTTTTGGTGTGCACGCTGTCGTCATTGGTGATTCCCAGCAGAATCCGCTTGCCGTTCAGGCTTCTGCTGCTCACGGAAAAACGCTGGTTGGCGGTGCGTTCATAGTCCATCATGTAAATACGCTGTTCGTTCCAGCGCATACAGTAATTATCCTCCACGTCCAGGATATCGCTGTGCCCGTCCTCACCGGTCACCGTAACCTGGTAATTCACCCGTACCTGGCCCATGATGCCGTCCAGCTCTTTCATGGTGATCTGCGGCTCGCCAAGCATCTCCACATCCAGACCATCCCAGGTCAAATGGTTAAAGCTGGCCCGGATCGTCACATGGCCCAGGGAGCTGTTGTCCTCCTTATCGTTTGTCTCGAGGTAGGAGGTCAAATCCCGGGCCTCATTGTAATCCAGGGACTTGCGCGAAAAATCCTCCGCCAGCTGAAGCATGTCCGCCGCGTACCGGTTGTCCGTCCACACGATGCGGGTATAGTACCGGATATTCTTCTCCCCTGTGCTCACAAAAAGCGTCAGGAGATAGGGCTGGTTTTTAGCCAGCAGATTCTGAATGGGCAGCGTAACCGACACGCTGTCCTCCCCATTGTCCCAGGATTCCAGCTTAGTCTGTTCCACCAGGCGGTCCATGGAAAGGCTTCGGACCTCGTAACTGATCCCGGAAATGGTGTTCCCGTAGGTGCTGATGCGAAGCTTCAGGGCACGATCCTCAGGCAGCACCGTGATGGACTCACGGGCCGCCTGATTCTCCATATCCTGCAAATAGCCGTGCATAGCGTTGATCTCTTTCCCGTTCACTTCCGGATAAATCACGGGAAGCGTGGGTTCATTCATTGCTGTGTATACAGTATTCTCTTTTTCCATGGTATTCTGAGCGGCAATAAAATAGATGACAGCTGCAATGAGAAATACAACTGCCAGAATGCCGATTTTTTTCAACGTTCGTTTCATAGTTTGTGCACGGTCCTTTTTTATGTGTGACATGGGGTTTTCAACGAAAACCCCATGATTTCTAATTCTACCATATTTTTACAAATACCCCCGAGGGCTATTTCTATTTTATATAATAACCGCAAAAACTACAACTTAATCTTTTCGAAATTTTATTTAATTTCTGTATTTTGCCCAATTTCTCCGCATTTCAGCGCTCCCAGCCACAAAACCGCCTCTTCCGGCTATACCAGACAGTTCCTGGTATTACACCTGCGGTGAAAAAATTCATTTAAAAGCAAAACCTTAATCATATCCCGAAGCCACGACGGCCGATCCGGCTGGGGATGCGGAGGACGCGGTGGCTGCGGATATGGGGGACGCGGAGGCTGCGGCGGGCGCGGCGGCTGTGGGGGGCGCGGGGGCTGTGGGCGCGGGGGCTGCGGCGGACGCGGCGGCTGCGGCGGACGCGGCGGCTGCGGGGGACGCGGCGGCTGTGGCGGACGCGGCGGCTGCGGGGGGCGCGGAGGCTGCGGCGGACGCGGCGGCTGTGGGCGCGGGGGCTGCGGCGGGCGTGGCGGCTGCTGCGGACGCGGCTGCTGCGGACGCGGCGGCTGTGGCGGACGTGGCGGCTGCGGGGGGCGCGGCGGCTGCGGGGGGCGCGGCGGCTGCGGGGGGCGCGGCGGCTGCGGCGGTCTCACCGGCCCGGGCCCCATCGGCGGCTCCGGTCTGCCGGGCTGCGGCGGCCTCACCGGCCCAGGTCCCATCGGCGGCTCCGGCCTACCAGGCTGCGGCGGCCTCACCGGCCCGGGCCCCATCGGCGGCTCCGGTCTGCCGGGCTGCGGCGGGCGCATTGCCCCCATATTAGCCCGCATACGTCCAGAATTCCCTCCATAACTCGTTTCCGTCCGTCCCACTGCATTCAACTCCACCCCGGCAACTGTCGGCGTCCGCAGTGCGGTGTTCGAATTCAAACCTGAAATATCCGCTTCCTGAACCTGCTTCATCGCATTGCGTTCACGACTTTTTTCAAAGCCTTCTTCCGCGCCGTCATTATTTCCATTATCTGGGACCTCGTTCAAACGCGCTCTTTCATCCATTATCGGATCGCTCTCGCTGTTTTTCATTAATTCCAGCTCTTTGCCCACTCCACTTACGTTTTTTTCCTGCCCTATGGAAGACTGCGACAACAGCTCAGGTCCCAGGCCAATATTGGAATTCATCGGCATCATTCCCATATTTCCACCATTATAAATCTGCCCAAAGTTCTGAGGAACGGTTAGATTAGATGGATATCCCCTATTTTCCTGACCCATTTGCGGCTGGAACGGCATTGCGGGATTTTGTCCGTTTCCAACACCCGCCAATCCCTGAGGAATTGCGCCGGAATTCGCCGGATTCAGATTCCCCTGAAACATCATTCCTGGGTACTGTCCCGCTCCCTGCGGCGTCTGCGCTGGAATTCCTTGATTCAGATCACCGCCTATTCCCATCGGCCCCTGAACTGGCCACAGTAAATTTGTTCTATTAGTTGAATTATTTAAATTATTCGGATTGTTTGGAGTTTGTGATACTGCTCCCATACTCCACTCCGGACCAGAGCTGCTTCCAGGCCCAACCTGCATTGGCTGCGGCACACCCGCATTCCATCCTGGGTTCATACCTGCCTCTGTCCCGCCCGGCATACGCTGCGCCGAGCCTGAATCCCAGACCTTCTTGGCGTTTCCATCGTTGTTTGCAGGCTGTGTCATTGTCCGGTACTGCCTTCCCATGTCAATCTCAGGCTGTGCCCCCGGCATGGTTCCCCCAGGTCCAACGGGTATCCCCTGCGCAGGCTGCATCATTCCCATGGTTTGCCCCATGGTTCCACCCGCTGCGGCTCGGACAAAATTTCCATCCGTAGGGTTTACAGACCCAATGTAAGCAGGGTTTTGTGGCATCTGCCCCGGAGTTCCTGACATAGGCTGATCCCAGCGCAGCTCCTGCGTTTGAAACTGCTCCTCGTCCTCCCCGTCCGGCCTCCTCTCAGCTGCCATCAATTCCTCGCTGTTTTCGCCCGTTTTTTCAATATAATCCGTGTCCGCTTTTGCCGGCTGCGAATTTTTCGCATCATCCGTATAATGTTCGGGCAATGTACTGATTGCTTCCAGGCGGCTCATCTCTTGTTTCAGCTCCAGCCCTTCCACGTCGGACCGGTCCTTCTCAGCCATGGACCAAAAGCTCTGAATCTGAGCCAGCCCTTCCTCCGAGATGACGGTATCACAGATTGAGTCACACATCTGATTGACCACAATGTGGTCCGGAAATTCGTCGTACATAGGACTATTCTTGTATTCCATCCGGTCGCATGCTTCCGACACATACCGTTGAAGTTTTTTTACACCGGACGGATACATGCTCATCAGATATTCCATATCCTGCATTCCGTTTGCTCCTTTTTTATGCTCTCATTACATCATATGCCCGCCATCCCGCTTTCGCCCCTGTTTTTTTATATTTCTGCCCTGTTTTCCTCCTTTTCACGTGAAACACATTTTAAACTCATCTTGCTTCTCTAAATCTAAAAACGGCCAACCTTCCCGGTCAGCCGTTTCCAAATTCAATCTCTTCCTATCCTCTTTTAATGTATCCCATGGCCTGTTCAAGGGCCTCCTGCTCCTCATTTCCGAGCACAATTTCAGTTTGTCCCATATCCACGACCTTCACATAGATGTAACATCCTTCCCGGCTGTGCACACAGTTCAAAATAAAACCACTGTTGGTGTAATCCAACAGCGCAACCACACTGCTGAGATTTCCACCCATCCCTTTAAACGCATTATACTTCACAATTCCTACTTTTTGCAGAGACGCACGCGAATTCCGGTTCAAGGTTCGCATCGAGTCTTTGTTCGCGCGGTCCTCGGCCTTCAGGCTGCGGATTTCATCAATCAGGTCTAAAATCACATCCTCCAGCGTCTCCGCGTCTTTTCCCTGCATAAAATAGTCATACTTACGGTTTAACGTCCCGATTTTTGCAAGAGCAACTATTACCAAAATCAGCAGTACGACTACCAAAACCAAAAGGGCAATGATAATATATGCCGGATCAATCGGAAATAGGTTCAAAATGCTGTTTTCCATTGTACGCAAATCTCCTTTATGTCTTTTGTCTCATTTCCCATCCCCATATATTGTATACAAATGACTGTCCAGCCGCTTTCATGTCCGCTTCCTATTGTCAAACCCAACTCCTGCACGAAATCGCTGAACAGCTGCGTTGTTTACCGGATTGACTCAATCATCTCCACAATCCGTTCCAACTCCGCCTCTGAGTAATACTCAATCTCAACTCTCCCTTTGTTCTTGTCCTTGTTGTGGATCGTAACCTTAGTCCCCATTATGGTTTTCATTCTCTCTTCCAGGTTCTGGTAGATCAGGTTGAGGCTGTTCTCTTCCTTCTTGGGTTTTTCCTCTTCCCCAGCCTCCCGGACCATTCTCTTGACCAGCCGTTCTGTTTCCCGGACGCTGAGGCCGCCATCCACGATCATCTTGGCTGCCTTCAACTGCAGTTCCTTGTCATCCAGCCCCAGCAGCGCTCTGGCGTGTCCGCTGGAAATCATATTGTTAATCACCAAATCCTGAATCGCCTCGTCCAGCTTCAAAAGCCGCATAGCATTGGCCACCGTGGTCCTGTTTTTAGCCACCCGCTCTGCGATCTCCTCCTGCTTCAGCCCAAACTCCTGAATCAACTGCTGGTAAGCTCTTCCTTCTTCAATGGGATTCAAATCCGCCCGCTGTACGTTTTCGATCAGAGCAATCTCCATACTCTCCTGACGGCTGTACTCTCCCACCACTACAGGAACTTCCTTCAATCCGGCCATCTTGGCAGCTCTCCAGCGCCTTTCTCCGGCAATAATCTCGTAGAAAGCGCCCTTTTTCTGAACCAATAAAGGCTGAAGAACACCGCGCTTTTTGATTGATTCCGCCAGTTCCGCCATCTGTTCCTCATTGAAATCCACGCGGGGCTGCTCCTTGTTTGGTTCGATCAGCGCAACCTTGACCATCAATCTGCCGGTAGGATTCTCCTCCACCGTTTCGGCGGATCCTTCCTCCGCAGCTGCCGCTTTCTTTCTTCTGACCGCGGCCTTAACCGCTTCATTCTCACTTTCCTTGATGATATCTTCACCAAAAATGGCGCCAAGACCTTTCCCTAAACCCTTTTTTGCCATCACAAATCTTCTCCTCTACTCATAACTTCCGCCGCCAACATCCGGTAGCTCTCCGCCCCAGTAGACCTTGTATCATACTGATTGATCGACATTCCATGACTGGGCGCTTCGGCCAGACGGACATTTCGCGGGATAATTGTCTTATAAATTGTCCTGTTCAGATTGCTCTTAACATTCTCAACAACCTCCAGTGAAAGGTTTGTCCGCGCATCATACATGGTAAACACAACCCCCTCCAATTCCAGGCCGGGATTCAGTTTGCGTTTCACCAGATCCACTGTCTTTAAAACCTGTCCCAGCCCTTCCAGCGCATAATACTCACATTGGATGGGAACCAACACCGTATCAGCCGCCGTTAGCGCGTTGATGGTCAGAATATTCAGGGACGGAGGACAATCAATCAGAATAAAGTCGTAATCATCCTTGATCTTCTCCAAATAACTGCGCAACAGTTTTTCCTTGTCCTCGATCTCCTGAAATTCAATCTCAGCTCCCGCCAGATTCATATCCGAAGGAAGAATATCCAGATTTTTCTGAATTTCCGCGATGCGGCACTCCTCAAACGTGACCTCCTCCGTCAACAGATCATACACTGTATTTTCAATATCTTCACGCTCCAGCCCCAGCCCACTGCTGGCATTTCCCTGGGGATCAAAATCCACCAAAAGAACATGCTGTCCGGCTTCCGCAAGACAGGCCGAAAGATTAATAGCCGTGGTCGTTTTACCAACCCCGCCCTTCTGATTCGTAATTGCAATAATTCTTGCCATTTGTGATTTCCTTTCTGAAAGGACTATATAGAATATGTATCGCCGATTGATCAGATTATACACGCGGACAGAGTAACCGCGAACTGCTCTATATTTTCCGCTAACAGTGATTATAACACACCGTACCATATTTTCCTATTGGAAAATAGCAGAATGTTGGATTTTTTAAAAATGTTTCACGTGAAACATTAAGAATAAATTAATTTACTACCCCGTTGTATAAAATAACCGCTTGTATTATAATAAGAAAGAACACTTATTCACTGTATTTCGGAATAAACAGTCAGGAGCGTCGATACATGAAAACCAGAAATAAATTGCTTACATTACTCATACTCTCCGCAGGTGCTGCCACTGCTACCGCTCTGATCAACAAAGCGGTCAAAATCAGTGCGACATCTAAAAATGTACTCAGTGATCCTGAATCTCTTTGCTACAAATGGAGATTGGGAAATATTCATTATACAAAAGCGGGAACTGGAAAACCTCTCTTGCTGGTTCATGACCTGACCCCTTCCAGCAGCGGCTACGAGTGGACGGCTATTGCCGGACGTCTGGCAGAAACTTATACGGTGTACACCATCGATCTGCTGGGCTGCGGCCGCTCGGAGAAACCGAACCTGACTTACACCAACTACCTCTACGTACAGCTGATCTCCGATTTTATCAAATCAGAAATCGGCCACCGTACCGATGTGATCGCAACAGGCGCTTCTACGGCTCTGGCGGTCATGGCCTGCGGCAATAGTCCCGAACTCTTTGACCGGCTGATGTTTATCAATCCTGACAGCCTTCTGGCATGCAGTCAGGTCTCGGGCAGACATGCCAAGCTCTACAAGTTTATGCTTGACTTGCCGATCGCCGGCACACTGCTCTATCACATCGCCACCAGCCGCAAGTCGTTGACCGAAGAATTAAAGGCAACCTGTTTCTACAATCCTTACATGGTCAGAACTTCTATGTTGGACGCATACCATGAAGCGGCTCACTTAGGTGAGTCTCCCAAATCTGTCTATGCCAGCGTCCGCTGCCATTACACAAAATGTAACATTGTCAATGCTCTGAAAAAAATTGACAACAGCATTTACCTTTTGGGTGGGGATGGGGAAGAATCGATTCAGGAACGCTTTGACGAATATAAGGAAATAAATCCAATTATCGAGTATTCCCTGATCGCCAACACAAAACACTTACCTCAACTTGAAAAACCGGGCGAGGTACTGAAGGCAATTCAAACCTATTTTTCCTGACAAAATGTTTCACGTGAAACATTCAATGGTTCGGCTGACCTATCTCTCATCCGAACCATTTTTAAATGAAAATCAACTCAAATGAAAGACGAGGAACCAAACCTATGCTGAGAATTGGCTGCCATCTGTCATCCTCCAAAGGCTACGAAGCCATGGCCAAGGATGCGATGAAAATAAAGGCAAACGCATTTCAATTTTTTACCCGGAATCCGCGGGGTGGCAACGCAAAAGCCATTGATCCCCAGGATGTGGCCCGATTCCAGGCCACCGCAAACGCCCAGGACATCACCCCGATCCTGGCCCACGCCCCCTACACGCTAAACGCCTGTTCCGCAGACGAAAACATCCGTGATTTTGCCAAACGAACCATGACGGACGATTTAGCCCGCATGGAGTATACTCCGGGAAATATGTATAACTTTCATCCGGGAAGCCATGTAAAACAGGGGGTTGAAGTGGGAATCACCTATATCGCACAGATGCTAAATGAGATTCTCACCCCCGACCAAACCACCACGGTTCTTCTGGAAACAATGACCGGAAAAGGAAGCGAGGTAGGCGGACGCTTTGAGGAACTCCGCGAAATCCTGGACCGCGTGGAGCTCAACCAGAAAATGGGTGTCTGCCTGGATACCTGCCATATCTGGGACGGCGGGTATGATATTGCCAACCATCTGGATGAAGTGCTGGATGAATTTGACCGAACCATCGGCCTTTCCCGATTAAAGGCAATTCATCTGAACAATACCCAGAATCCACTGGGCGCTCACAAGGACCGCCACGCCACCCTCACTACCGGCCATATTCCCTTAGAAGCTCTGATTCGCATCATCAACCACCCTGCTCTGCGCAAGCTTCCCTACTATTTAGAAACCCCAAATGACCTGGACGGCTACGCAGCGGAAATTGCCCTGATGCGAGACTCCTATATCGAATAACCCCTTCAACATACGCTGGCCCGATAGAACGTGTTTTCAATACAGATTTGAGTCATTCATAGCAATACCAATCCTGATTTGTCATCCTAAGATACACCGACAAATATCAGCACCACCCCCAATCCTCAAATCAAGAAAAGCACTCCTCAACGGGCCAGCCTAAATATGCACCAAAAACACATCCTCCCATCCCACCACTCTTCTCTCCCACCCACTCAAACACAAAAAAAATAGAGAAAACCCATCGGATTTCTCTATCATTCCCACATTCTATTCCATCATTAAATTCCCAATAAACTAACTCCGGTAATTGCTCCCCAGCAACAAATTCCCACCCCCGGTCGTCACCAACTTCACCAGGTCTGTATTCACGCCGATGGCCGCCATCGCCATGACGATTAAAAACTTGCTGGCATCCTTCAGCCCCCCAACCAGCCAAACCGGAAGCCCGCAAACCGTGGTAATCACAGATGCGATCACAAAGTATAACACAAACATCGGAAATACCTTGCTCAATTTTACGCTCTCCGCACTCTCCTCTTTCTTCGCCCTCACAAAAGCCAGCCCAACGGTGATGGGGATTATCGCCAGCGTTCTGGTCATCTTGACGATAGCCGCCGTATCCAGCGTATTGCTTCCATGAATACCATCCCAAGCCGCGGCCGCCGCTGTCACAGAGGAAGTATCGTTGATCGCCGTTCCGGCAAACATACCAAATTGTGCGTCGTTTAATCCCAGCGCGCTTCCAAGTGCCGGAAATACCAGGGCTGCAATCACATTAAATAGGAAAATCACGGATATTGCCTGGGCAATCTCCTCGTCGTCCGCACCGATTACCGGCGCAGTCGCCGCAATCGCCGATCCGCCGCAGATGGATGATCCCACACCCACCAATGTTGCGATCTTAGGCGAGACTTTCAAAAACTTCTGTAAAACATAAGCCACAATCAGCGAGATAGAAATTGTACTCACTATAATCGGCAGCGATCCTTTTCCGGTCTCCAGCACGCTTCCCAGATTCATGCCAAATCCCAGCAGCACTACCGCAGCCTGCAAAATCACCTTGGAGGTAAACTTAATGCCGCTCTGTTCCCGCTCCAACCGGTTGCCCCTGCTCCGCAGCAAAGTCCCCAGTCCCATTGCACCCAAAATTGCAAATACCGGTCCTCCAATAATCGGCACAACTTTGCCTAAAAAATAACAGGGCACTGCAATGCAAAAACACAGCAGCACCCCTCGCCAACGCTCTCTCACTCGTTCCATTTCCTTGTCCTCCATTTTTTTACCATAATTTGCCTGTTTCAGCTGGTGACAAGTATATCATGAAGTGTAGATAACGTAAAGTTATTATTCTTTATTTATCTATAATATTTTATTATCAACGTAACGGTTCCTTTGTGGGCAGCCCCGCTTTGCGCGGATACCTACCGGAAATAGCCTTCATTTTCCGGATGCGAATCAGGGATCGGCTCGCATCCGCCCCCGGAAGCGTAAATTTCTCCACCTGTTCTACCTCGCCGCCCAGAATTTTCACCGCCCGCTTTCCCGCTTCCAGCTCCTCTTCGATCTCGCCGGACTTGTAGGGCACAAAATCCCCCCCAACCTTTACAAAGGGCATGCAGTATTCCGACAGCGAAGCCAGATTCGCCACCGCGCGGGACACGCACAGGTCGAATCGCTCCCTGTATTGTAAATTTCTTCCATAATCTTCCGCTCTGCCGTGAACTGCGGTGATATTCTCCAACCCCAATTCTTCGCACACATCCATCAGAAACCGAACCCGCTTATTCAGAGAGTCCAGCAACGTCACCTTCAGCTCCGGGAACGCAATCTTTAACGGAATCCCCGGAAAACCGGCCCCGGTTCCCACATCCATCAGCGTTTTACCCGCAAGCGCCTCCGTTCCCATCAGCTTCACCAGGGAAAGGCTGTCTGTAAAATGCTTTGTCACCACATCCTGCTCCTCTGTGATCGCGGTCAGATTCATCACCTTGTTCCGCTCCACAAGAAGCTCGTAATAGCGGAAAAACTGCTCCAGCTGCCCCCCGTTTAAGGCAATCCCTAGCTCTCCCGCCTCCCGCTTCATCTGATCTACAAAACGATCCGTCATTCTTCCTTACCCGATTCCTTTCCCTTCATCTGCTCCAAATGGACCAGAAGCACTGAGATATCCGCCGGTGAAACCCCGGAAATGCGGGACGCCTGTCCCACTGTGGCGGGCTGCACCTGATTCAGCTTCTGAACCGCCTCCCGGCGCAGGCTTTTCACCTGTCCATAATCAAAGGCTTCCGGCAGCTTTTTGCCCTCCAGCTTCTTAAACTGGGCCACCTGCTGCATCTGGCGCTTGATATAACCCTCATATTTAATCTCAATATTCACCTGTTCCTGAACATCCTCCGAAAGCTCCGGACGGTCCGGGTCCAGACACACTAACAGCCCATAGTTCAGTTCCGGCCGCTTCACCAGCTCGGCCAGGGTAATTCCGGACTTTAACAGCGTGCTGTTATGCTCCTCAAGGAATTTCTGAACCTCATCCCCTGCCCCGATATTCACTTTCCCCAGCCGCCGGATCTCCTCCTCGATCTGCCGCCTCTTTGTGAGCAGCCGTTCATACTCCTCATCGGTCACCAGGCCGATGTCATGCCCGATCCCGCGCAGCCGCAGGTCCGCGTTATCCTGGCGCAGCAGCAGGCGGTATTCCGCCCGGGAAGTCATCATCCGGTAGGGTTCATGGTTCTCCTTTGTGACCAGATCGTCGATCAGGACCCCGATATACGCCTGGGAACGGTCCAGAACGATCTGCTCCCTTCCCATAATCTTCATAGCCGCGTTCACACCGGCCATAAATCCCTGAACCGCGGCCTCCTCATAACCAGAACTGCCGTTAAACTGTCCCCCTGAGAACAAACCTTCAATCTTCTTAAACTCCAGCGTGGCTTTTAGTTGCAGGGAATTGATACAATCGTACTCAATGGCGTAGGCATTACGCACAATCTTCACCTTCTCAAGCCCGGGAACCGTGCGGTACATGGCGTACTGCACATCTTCCGGCAGAGAACTGCTCATGCCGCCCAGATACATCTCATTGGTGTAAAGGCCCTCCGGCTCCACAAACACCTGATGTCTCCCCTTGTCGGGAAATTTAACCACTTTGTCCTCAATGGACGGACAGTACCTGGGTCCCGTCCCCTCGATGGCCCCGGAAAACAGCGGGGAACGGTCCAGGTTCTCCCGGATAATCCGGTGAGTTTCCTCATTGGTATAGGTCAGCCAGCAGGACACCTGATCCTTCTGCACGCTCTCCGGGTCCGTGGAAAATGAAAACGGCACCACCCGCTTGTCCCCGAACTGCTCCTCCATCCTGGAAAAATCGATACTCCGCTTGTCCACCCTGGCCGGGGTTCCGGTCTTGAACCGGAACATCTCGACGCCGTTGGCTCTCAGCGACTCCGTCAGATGATTGGCCGCCTGAAGCCCATTTGGCCCGGTGGGATTGCTCACATCCCCGTAAATGCATCGGGCGCGCAGGTAAGTCCCGGTACACAGCACCACCGCTTTGGCACGGTACACCGCCCCGGAGAACGTTTTCACCCCTCGGATCCCCCCGTCCTCCACCACAAGTTCGGACACCTCCGCCTGCCGGACCGTCAGATGCTCCGTATTTTCAAGGGTTCTTCGCATCTGGCGGCTGTACTCCTGCTTGTCCGCCTGCGCGCGCAGAGAATGAACCGCGGGCCCCTTGGACTCGTTGAGCATCTTCGACTGGATAAATGTCTTGTCGATGTTCTTCCCCATCTCGCCGCCCAAAGCGTCCAGCTCCCGCACCAGATGGCCCTTGGAACTGCCGCCCACGTTGGGATTGCAGGGCATCAGCGCGATGCTGTCCACGCTGACCGTAAACATGATGGTCTCCATTCCAAGCCTGGCGCAGGCCAAAGCCGCCTCGCATCCGGCGTGGCCCGCTCCCACCACCACAATATCATACGTCTCTTCCAAATATGGCATAACCTGTCCTTCTTTCACTCTCGATCCAAAAATTCCGCGCCGTTCTGCCCGCCGCAGCCCGCCGGATTTATTTTCCCATACAAAATTTGGCAAATATCTCATTTACCACATCGTCGTCCACCGCTTCCCCGATAATCAACCCCAGCTGTTCATAGGCGTCCATCAGGTCGATGGAGTAAAAATCCTCAGGCAGCCCCTGCTCCACGCTTCGTTTTACCATCTCCAGGCTTTCCCTTGCTTTCCCCAGCGCTTCCTTGTGGCGAACGCTGGTGATATACACCTCGTCGTTAAAGGAAAGCGCGCCATGGTAAAACATCTGCTTGATCTCCTGCTCCAAAGCCCCGATCCCCTGCTCTTCCTTTGCGGAAATGGGAATCACCGGACATCCGGTCTCCCGCTCCAGCACATCCGCGTCCACGCAGGTTTCAAGATCCGTCTTATTCAACAGCACAATGGCCTTTTTCCCGCCCTGCCCGCTGTTGCTCCGGATAAAATCCATGATCTCCCGGTCATTTTCATCCAACGGCGTGGAGCCGTCCACCACATAGACCAGCAGATCCGCCTCCCTGGCCGCCTTCATGGCCCGGTCCACGCCGATCTTTTCCACCACGTCCTCCGTATCGCGGATTCCGGCGGTGTCCACCACGTTCAGGCTGATTCCCTGAAGATAGATATGCTCTTCCAGCGTATCCCTGGTGGTCCCGGCAATTTCCGTCACAATGGCCCGGTCCTCCCCGATAAGCACGTTCATCAGAGAAGATTTTCCGGCGTTGGGCTTGCCCAGAATCACAGTTTTCACGCCCTCGGTCATCACCCTGCCGTCGTCTGCGGAGCGGATCAGCTTCTCCACCTGCTCCGTCATCTCCCCAACCTGGGCGCACAGCCTCTGTGCAAATCCATCCAGGGAAATGTGCTCCGGATCGTCCAGCGCGGACTCGATAAACGCGATCTGGTAGAGAATCCCGGCCCTCAGCTCCTTTATCTTTTTGGATACCGAACCGCTCAGCTGGCCCACGGAATTTCTCAGCGCATAATCATTTTTCGCGTTGATCACATCCGCCACCGCTTCCGCCTGGGACAGATCGATGCGGCCGTTCAAAAACGCCCGTTTCGTAAATTCCCCCGGCTCTGCCGTCCTGGCCCCATAGCGGATCACGGTTTCCAGAATCTTTTTCACCATCAGCACGCCTCCGTGGCAGTCGATCTCCACGGTATCCTCAGCCGTAAAACTCCTGGGTCCCCTCATCAGAACGACCAGTGCCTCGTCCACCCGCTGTTCCCCATCGTATATGAACCCGTAATGTACGGTGTGGGACCGCTCATCGCTGAGCTTCACCGGTTTTCCGGCCTTATTCCGAAAGATGCGGTCAATGACCGCAAATGCCTCCCCGCCGCTGATCCGCACAATCCCGATCCCGGAATTACTCATGCCCGTGGCGATGGCCGCTATGGTATCCGTCCTCATAATCTTCTCTCCCACTCTAAAATAGACGCCCGTTTATCCCAAAAGAGGCCGTCGCTTCTGCAACAGCCTCTTCCATCATCTAAAACCTTACTCTTCCTCAGACGTAATCTCAGGTTCCTCAGAGGAAACCTCAGCCGCCTTCACAGCCATGTTCTCAGACCTGCCATAACTCTCGGTGCGGTCATAGCGGTGTTCCCGCTCGGAACGGTATCCGCCGCCGCTCTTGCCGTAACGGCTTGTCCGGCCCTTGTCATAGCGCTCGCGCTTTACCGGAACTTCCTTCTTCAGCGCGATCACCACATGGCGGAAAGGCTCCTCGCCCTCGCTTCTGGTCAGAACGTACTTGTCGTTCTGCAGAGCCGCGTGGATGATTCTGCGCTCGTAAGGATTCATCGGCTCCAGGGACACCGGACGTTTGGTCCGCTTTACCTTGTATGCGATATTCTTTGCCAGCGTCTCCAGCGTTTTTTTGCGCTTCTCACGGTAATTCTCAGTATCCAGCTTCACTCTCAGGTAACCGTCGCTGTTCTTGTTCACAATCAGGCTGACCAGATACTGTAAGGAATCCAGGGTCTGTCCTCTCTTGCCGATCAGGATCCCCATGTCATCGCCCTCCAGGGTGATGGACAGTTCCTTCTCTTCCTCGTTGAACGCTGCTGCGATGGTCACTTCCATGTTCATCGCATCGAAGATCTGCGCGAGAAAATCGACGGCGTTGTCCTGAATGGACTCTTTCTTCCTGGCTCTGATAATCGCGGGCTTGGCGCCAATGCCTAAAAATCCGGCGCTTCCCTTCTCAATTACCTCATATTCCAGTTTATCACTGGTGGTTCCAAGATCAATCAATGCTTTCGTGACCGCTTCGTCTACAGTCTTAGCCGAAAATGTTAACATATCCATATTCAGAACCCCCTCTTATTTTTTGCCGCCCTTTTCATGCTTCTCATTGTACTTCGCTACCATGTTCGCCTTGGAAGCCAGGCTGCCTGCTTTCGCATCCGCGTTATAGTAGTTCTTGTTCTCCTCCACCAGCGCTTTGGTTTTGGCAATTTTTTCCATTCTCTTATTCTCTTCGCGGCTCTCTTTTTCCTGCATCTTCTGCATCATCTCATCCACGTTGCCCACGCGGGTGGGAGGCAGTCCGCGCTTAGCGCGCTTTTTGTTGGTCTTCTCAACGTTCTTCTGAACCAGATCGTCAATGTCAACCTTCTTTAAGTAAGAGTTGATTCCAACCTGCTGGATAATGGTAAACACACTCTGCGCCACCCAGTAAAGTCCGATACCGGTTGCAAAGGTAAAGCAGAAAAACACGGACATTAAGGGCATCATCACGTTCATGGATTTCATCATGTTGGCGCCGGGGTTCTCGTCGCCCTGCGGGCTCTGGGTGGTCGCCATCATCAGCTTGGAGCTGTACCACTGGCTGGCACCTGCCAACAGCGGGATCGCCAGTGCCGCGATCAGCGCGAACACGGTGGTTCCGTCCACATGGCTGAAGAAATTGCCGATTACCTGCATGGGTGTGTATGCAATGTTCAGGCCAAAGAAGGTCTGCATCCGCTCAATGGCGCTTACCACGCTGTCCCCGGACTCGGTAACAGCCTGTCCCACCTGCGGGAAAGCGCCAACCAGCACCTCCCACTGTTTTCCGGTAAACGTATATAATAAATCAATTACCTTGTTCAAATCCGTAAAATCAGCTCCGGACAGCATTTTACTGCTGCTGGCCAGATCCATAAAGGTCTGGTTGGTCTGGAAACCTGCCGGAAGATTGGCGATCACCATCTCATAATAGCCCCGCACGGAATGCACGTACGCGGGAATATTGTAGATCACGCGGTACAGCGCGAAGATGATCGGCAGCTGGATCAGCATCGGAAGGCAGCCGCCCGTCATGGAAGTACCGTACTTCTCATAAACGGCCTTAGTCTCCGTCTGCATCATCATCATGGCCTTCTGGTCGCCCTCTTTGCCCTTATACTTCTTCTGGATCGCCGTCAGCTCCGGCTGCATAACCGCCATCAGCTTGGACGACTTCTGCTGTTTGATGGTGAGCGGAATCATCAGAAGCTTCGTCACCAACGTAAATAAAATAATACACAGACCGATATTCACAATCCCAAACATACTGGTGAACCGGAACAGCAAATCCATAATCCACCCCAGTATGTCACCAATCGGTCCCAAAACCCCACCTGTTTTTGTCAACAATACTGCGCCAACTAAACTATTCAATGAGCTACCTCCTTACGAGCGCGCCTGTTTGCGGCTCCCTTTTTCTACGGAACTGGATCATAACCGCCTTCTGCAAAGGGATGACAGCGCAAAATCCGTTTGCAGGCCAACCATGTACCCTTTAACGCACCGTACTTTTGTAATGCCTCAACGGCGTATTGAGAGCATGTCGGTGTGTAAATACAGTGAGTTCTTATTTTCAGAGGCGAGAGGTACTTCTGGTACACCCGCACAAGAAAAATCAGCAGCTTTGCTACCATAATAAGTTCACTTCGATTCTTTTTTAATGTTATGCAGTCCGCACAGGTGCAGATACGCACTCTCCAAATGTTTGTAATCCGAATCCTTAGCAGCCACTCTGGCTACCACAACGATGTTTAACCCAGTCTGAATCCTGTCTTCATTCAAACGAAATATCTCCCGCAACAGTCTTGTGATATGATGGCGGACAACGCTGTTGCCCACTTTCTTGCTCACCGAGATGCCAATCCGGTTCGATTCTTCCCCATTCTTCATCACATACATGACCAGTAAACGGTTTGCATGCGAAGTTCCTCCCCTGTAAATTTTCTGGAACTCGCCGTTCTTTTTCACGGACGGAAATCGTTTCATATGAAACTCCTCGCATCTGAATGTTAAAACTTTGCCCGTAACGCGCAATGGCCCGCCAGCGGGCCATTTCCATTACATTCAATAAAAGGCCACAAGATTCTGTGGCCTATGTCTCAATGCTTTCAATTATGCGCTCAGTCTGGCTCTGCCTTTTGCTCTTCTGGCAGCTAACACTTTTCTGCCGCCTGCGCTGCTCATTCTCGCTCTGAAACCGTGAACTTTAGCTCTCTGTCTTTTCTTAGGCTGAAATGTCATCTTCATGAGTCCCATGCACCTCCTATCAATCAACTTATCTGGCAATGTGAAAACACACATTTAGACTAGTATAATTAAACATCTTCTCAATTATATAGAAGAAACCGCGCTACGTCAAGCGATTTTTACGATATTTATCAGCACTTTTCCGATTATTGCCACCAGAATTGCCGCCACAATCGCCTCCGGAATCCCGGATGCGGTCACGGTCGCCATAATGAGGCCCCAAACCGCGTCAATGGCAACTTCCTTCACCTGCGCGTACTCATTGATAAACAGCTTGTAGATACTCCCCATCACAAATGCCGTATTGGTCAGAGCTCCCACAAATCCAGTAATTGGCAGCGCGATAACCGGATTCAGCTTCACCTTTTTGAGCAGAATCCAGAGCCATCCGGCCACCAAACCGATCATAATCCGGCAGCCCACGGATACCCACACCGCTTTCAGCGCCCCGGGGATTCCGGTCATGCTCAAAAACGGAGAAAAGGCGAAGGATAACAAGGTCGGCGCCATGGTGTTGCTGATTAACGAGCAAACGCCAAAGGTCGCCCCCAGGATACAGCCTGCCAACGGCCCCAGCAGTATGGCGCCTAAAATGACAGGGATGTGCACGGTTGTCGCCTTGATTACCGGCAGCTGGATCATTCCCAGGGGCGTATTCGCCAACAGGATGACCACCGCCATCATAAGTGCGACACTTGCAAGCCAGCGGGTGTCTTTTTTTCTCTTATTCAATTTTTTTTCCTCCTTGCTACTGTTCTTAATTAATAAGATACAATGCAATATCACGCCCTGATTATAAAGGTAATCTACCGCTCAGTCAATGGATTTTTGTTAATTTACATAATATTATCCACAATTTGTGGATAACATGTGGATAACTGTGGATTGCATCTGAATATTTCCACATCGCGCATCTGAAATCCCAGATTTTCCAAAGTTTTCCCCGCTGTGTAAAACTCCTGTTTATCCAATTCGCATCTTTGTGGACAAACCTTCCATCCACAGCCTGCCAACAAAAATTCCCCAACCGATTCACAGAGTTATCCACAGAAATGCACCTATTTATTTCCAAATACTCCGACTTATCCACAGCATTTGTATTTTTTCATTGAAAATATTCTTTCTTTAGTATACAATGGTTTTAGATTGGGCTATTTTGCAATAGAGGTTTAGGAGACTGAAAATGATCGATATAATTGAGAAAAATTGGGAGCAGATCCTATTAAATCTGAAAGAAGAACATGAGATAAGCGATATCTCCTTTAAGACGTGGCTGTTACCCTTAAAGCCGTACTCATTTAAGAACAATACCGTGACCATCATTGTCCCGGAACAGACCTTTTTAGCCTATGTAAAGCGCAGATACAGCCTGCTCATGAAGGTCGCAATCTCCGAATTCCTCGGAGTGGAGTGTGAAATTGAATTCAAGCTGGAAGATCAGCTGGCTGAGGCCAACCTTTCCACAGAGCCGCAGCTGATCGAGAAAAACAATACCTCCGTCAGCCCGGACGTGATTCAGAGCGCAAACTTGAATCCCAAGTACACCTTCGACACCTTTGTGGTGGGCTCCAACAACAACCTGGCCCACGCCGCTGCCCTGGCCGTGGCTGAGTCGCCGGGTGAGATTTACAATCCCCTGTTTATCTACGGAGGCGTGGGATTGGGGAAAACCCACCTGATGCACGCAATCGCCCACTTCATATTAAAGAACACTCCGACCTCCAAGATCCTCTATGTCAGCTCGGAGACCTTTACCAATGAACTGATCGATGCGATTCGGAACAAAAATAACATCACCACCACGGAGTTCCGCGAGAAATACCGCAACAACGACGTGCTGCTCATCGATGATATCCAGTTTATCATCGGCAAGGAAAGTACCCAGGAAGAATTCTTCCACACCTTCAACACCCTGTACGAGTCGAAAAAACAGATCATTATCAGCTCCGATAAACCGCCCAAGGAGATCGAGACGCTGGAAGAACGTCTGCGCTCCCGCTTTGAGTGGGGCCTGACTGTGGACATCCAGTCCCCGGACTACGAGACGCGGATGGCGATTCTGCAGAAAAAAGAAGAGCTGGAAGGTTATAATATTGACAATGAAGTGATCAAGTACATTGCCACCAATATCAAGTCCAATATCCGGGAACTGGAAGGCGCACTCACCAAGATCGTGGCCCTTTCCCGGCTGAACAAGTGCGACATCACCCTGGAACTGGCCGAGGAGGCCCTAAAGGACATTATCTCCCCCGGAGCCCAGCGGGAAGTGACACCGGACCTGATCATCCAGGTGGTCTCCGACCACTTCGGACTGGCCCCCCTGGACATTTCCTCCCAGAAGCGCAACAAGGAAATCGTCTATCCCCGGCAGATCGTTATGTATCTCTGCCGCAATATGACGGCCACTCCCCTTCAGACCATTGGCCGGTTTCTTGGCGGGCGCGACCACACCACCGTCATACACGGAGCCGATAAAATCACAGCGGACCTCTTGAAAGACGAGACGCTGAAGAATACGATCGAGATCCTAAAGAAGAAAATCAATCCACAATAACCTGTGAAAACCATGTGGACGAGCTGTGGATGCGAGATGCGAGCATTTTAACCTTAAAAACCATTTTGAAGGCCTTGTGGATAAACCTCAAGTTATCCTTCCAAAAAAACCGAGATTTCCACAGCCCGGTTCACACCTGCTTGTCCATATATTTTAAGGGGTTCAGGTACTTTTACACAAACCCACAACCCCTACTACGGTTTCGACGAAAAATTACTCTTTATTTTATATCGTAAAGGCAACCAAGATTCACACCAAGTCAGAAAGGAAGTTATCAACAATTATGAAGCTGAGATTTCAAAAAGATGCGCTTGTCAACGGAATTAATATTGTACTGAAGGCAGTTCCCTCAAAAACCACCATGTCTATATTGGAATGTATCCTCATCGATGCCAGCGGGAGCGAAATCAAACTCACCGGCAACGACATGGAACTGGGAATCGAGACTACGGTAGCCGGGGAAATCCTGGAACACGGCAAAATCGCTCTGGATGCGAAGCTCTTCTCCGAGATCACCAGAAGGGTTTCCAGCGAAAGCTCCGCCGTTGTCTCCATTGAGAGCGACGAGCGGTTCAACACCACCATCCGATGCGAGAACTCCGTATTCAACATCCAGGGCCGTGACGGCGAGGAATTTGCCTACCTTCCCTATATTGAGCGCGATAAATACATCTGTCTGTCCCAGTTCACCTTAAAAGAGGTGATCCAGCAGACTATTTTCTCCATCTCGCCCAACGATAGCAACAAGATGATGTCCGGTGAGCTCTTCGAGGTCAATGAGAACCAGCTCCAGGTGGTTTCCCTGGACGGACACCGTATCTCCATCCGCAAGGTCCGCTTAAAAGACCATTACGACGATATCAAGGTGATCGTGCCCGGCAAGACTCTGGGCGAGGTCAGCAAAATTTTAAACGGCGACAACGAAAAGGAGGTGCTGATCTACTTCAGCGCCAACCATATCCTGTTTGAGTTTGACAGTACCATCGTGGTCTCCCGCCTGATCGAGGGCGAGTATTTTCGCATCAGCCAGATGCTCTCCAGCGATTACGAGACAAAGGTTTCCGTCAACAAAAAGGAGTTTTTGGACTGCATCGAGCGCGCCACGATCCTGATCCGGGAGAACGACAAAAAGCCGCTGATCATCAACATCACCGACAATTCCATGCAGCTGAAATTGAATTCCAGCTTCGGTTCCATGAATGCGGACCTGCTGATCCACAAGAACGGCAAGGATATTATGATCGGCTTTAACCCCAAATTCCTCATCGACGCCCTGCGCGCCATTGACGACGAGGAAATCAACCTTTACATGATGAATCCCAAGTCCCCCTGCTTCATCAAGGATGACGAGGAAAACTACATCTATCTGATTCTGCCGGTGAATTTCAACGCTGCGTCGGTTTAAGCGGAGGACCTTATGGAAACAATCAAACTGAGAGACGAGTATATCAAACTGGGCCAGGCGTTAAAAGCCGCTGGCCTGGTCGAGTCCGGAGTGGAGGCAAAATACGCCGTTGAGGACGGAAACGTCAAAGTCAACGGCGAGGTAGCCACCCAGCGGGGCAAAAAGCTGGTGGACGGCGACGTGGTCGCCTACAAAGGCGAGATCATCAAAATTGTGAAGTAGAAAAAGGAATGTTCCATGATCATTGAATCCATAGAGCTGAAAAATTATCGGAACTACGAAGAATTACATATGGAATTAAATGAGGGAACGAACATTCTGTACGGCGACAACGCCCAGGGAAAGACCAATATCCTGGAAGCGGTATACGTCTGCTGCACCTCAAAATCCCATAAAAACGCAAAGGACCGGGATATTATCCGGTTCGACCAGGATGAGTCCCACATCAAGATGCAGATCCGAAAGAACGATGTTCCCTATCGCATCGACATGCATCTGAAGAAAAACAAGCCCAAGGGGATCGCGATCAATGGGATGCCAATTCGCAGGGCCAGCGAACTTTTCGGTATCGCCAATGTGGTGTGTTTCTCGCCGGAAGATCTGAACATCATCAAAAACGGCCCCTCCGAACGCAGAAGATTTATCGATATGGAACTGTGCCAGTTGAATAAACTGTACGTCCACTCCCTTGTCCAGTACAACAAAGTGCTGGTCCAGCGCAACAAGCTGTTAAAGGAGCTGGCTTTCCGGCCGGACTACGGGGAGACGTTGGATGTATGGGATATGCAACTGGTAAATTATGGAAAAGAAGTGATGGAGTACCGCGGGGACTTTGTCTGCCGGCTGAATGAGATGATTCACGGGATCCACGCCAGGTTATCCGGCCAGAGGGAAGATTTAAAGATCTGTTACGAGCCGGACACCGACGCCGTCCAGTTTGAGGAGGCGTTAAAGCGGAGCAGACCCCAGGATATGAAGCAGAAGACGACGCTGTGCGGCCCGCACCGGGACGACATCAGTTTTTTTGTCAACGGCATCGATATTCGCAAATTCGGTTCCCAGGGACAGCAGCGCACGGCGGCTCTGTCCTTAAAGCTGTCTGAGCTGGAGCTGGTCAAGCAGTTGATCCACGACCGGCCGATTCTGCTGCTGGACGACGTGCTGTCTGAGTTGGACGCCGGCAGGCAGAACCATCTGTTAAACGCGATCAACGACATTCAGACCATCATCACCTGCACGGGATTGGACGATTTTGTAAACAATCGGTTTAAAATAGACAAGATATTTAAAGTCATCGACGGCGCCGTGGTCAGTGAAAACTGATCCCGCCAAGAACAAGAAAGGAAGATAGAAGCATGGGAGAGCAATACGGAGCAGATCAGATTCAGATTTTGGAGGGGCTTGAGGCCGTCAGAAAGCGGCCGGGCATGTACATCGGCAGTACAAGCGCCAGAGGTCTTCATCATCTGGTATATGAGATTGTAGATAATGCGGTGGACGAGGCATTGGCGGGATATTGTGATTCCATTGAAGTGACCATCAATGAGGACAATTCCATCACCGTAATCGACGACGGCCGCGGAATCCCGGTTGGCATACAGAAAAAAGCGGGTCTGCCCGCAGTTGAGGTGGTGTTTACCATCCTTCACGCCGGCGGAAAGTTCGGCAACGGCGGCTACAAGGTGTCCGGCGGCCTCCATGGCGTTGGCGCATCCGTTGTAAACGCTCTCTCCGAGTGGCTGGAGGTTCAGGTCTATCTGGATGGGAACATTTACCAGCAGCGCTATGAGCGGGGGAAGGTGATGTATCCCCTGAAGATCGTAGGCAAATGCGAACCCCACGAGCACGGCACCCATGTTAGATTCCTTCCCGACAAGGAAATTTTCGAGGAGACGGAGTTCGACTATGATACCTTGAAGATCCGTCTGCGCGAGACCGCCTTCCTGACCAAGAATTTAAAAATCACTCTGCGGGACGACCGCGAGGAGGAAGTGAAAGAGAAAACCTTCCATTACGAGGGCGGTATCCGCGAGTTTGTGGCTTATCTCAACAAGGGAAAAACCCCCTTATACGAGCAGGTGATCTACTGCGAGGGAACACGGGAAGGCGTGTACGTGGAGGTTTCCTTGCAGCACAACGACTCCTATACCGAGGGGATTTACACCTTTGTAAACAATATCAACACCCCCGAGGGCGGCACCCATCTGACCGGATTTAAGAACGCCCTGACCAAGACCTTCAACGATTACGCCCGCAAGAACAAGCTTCTCAAGGAAAATGAGGACAGTCTGTCCGGCGAGGATATCCGGGAGGGGTTAACCGCTATCATCAGCGTAAAGATCGAGGATCCCCAGTTTGAGGGGCAGACCAAGCAGAAGCTGGGCAACAGCGAAGCCAGAACCGCGGTGGACAATGTAGTCAGCGAGCAGCTGACCTATTTCCTGGAGCAGAATCCTTCGGTGGCCAAGAGCATCTGTGAGAAATCCATTCTGGCCCAGCGCGCCCGCGCGGCTGCCCGCAAGGCCAGGGATTTGACGCGCCGTAAATCCGCTCTGGACGGAGTGGCCCTGCCCGGAAAGCTGGCGGACTGTTCCGACAAGAATCCGGTAAACTGCGAGATTTACATCGTAGAGGGAGATTCCGCCGGCGGCTCCGCAAAGACCGCCAGATCCCGTGCAACCCAGGCAATCCTGCCCCTGCGCGGAAAGATTTTAAACGTGGAAAAGGCCAGAATGGACCGTATCTACGGCAACGCTGAGATCAAGGCCATGATCACCGCCTTCGGAACCGGAATCCATGAAGATTTCGATATCACAAAGCTGCGCTACCACAAGATCATTATCATGACCGATGCCGATGTGGACGGAGCCCACATCAGCACCCTGCTTCTGACCTTCCTTTACCGGTTTATGCCGGAGCTGATCAAACAGGGATACGTGTACCTGGCCCAGCCGCCGTTATACAAGGTTGAGAAAAACAAACGCATCTGGTACGCCTACAGCGACGAGGAGTTAAACTCTATCCTGACGGATGTCGGCCGCGACGGCAATAACAAGATCCAGCGTTACAAAGGTCTGGGAGAGATGGACGCGGAGCAGCTCTGGGAGACCACCATGGATCCCGAGCGCAGAATCCTTCTGCGGGTGACCATGGACGACGAGACCCAGTCCGAGCTGGATTTGACCTTCACCACCCTCATGGGCGACCAGGTTGAGCCGAGAAGAGAATTTATCGAGTCCAACGCCAAGCGCGTACAGAATCTGGACATTTAATAAACTCGCATCAGCTGTTACATTGCAAATATAAAGGAGATTGAATATGGAACCAAATGTATTTGACAAGGTTCACGAGGTAGACCTTAAAAAGACTATGGAGCAGTCGTACATCGACTACGCCATGAGTGTAATCAGCGCCAGGGCGCTGCCCGATGTAAGAGACGGCCTTAAGCCGGTTCAGAGACGCGTCCTGTTCTCCATGATCGAGCTGAACAACGGTCCGGATAAACCCCACCGTAAATGCGCCCGTATCGTCGGCGATACCATGGGTAAATATCACCCCCACGGCGACAGCTCTATTTACGGCGCTCTGGTCAACATGGCCCAGGAGTGGTCTACCCGTTACCCGCTGGTGGACGGACACGGCAACTTCGGTTCCGTGGACGGCGACGGCGCTGCGGCTATGCGATACACGGAAGCCCGTCTGAGCAAGATTTCCATGGAAATGCTGGCGGACATCAATAAAGACACCGTCAATTTTGTGCCCAACTTCGACGAAACCGAGCGGGAGCCGGTTGTGCTTCCCTCCCGGTACCCCAACCTGCTGGTCAACGGCGCATCCGGTATCGCCGTGGGTATGGCCACCAATATTCCGCCCCACAACCTGCGCGAGGTGGTGGGCGCTGTGGTGAAAATGATCGACAACCGGGTCCAGGAAGACCGGGAGACTACCATGGAAGAGCTCATGGAGATCGTCAAGGGTCCCGACTTCCCCACCGGAGCCACTATTTTGGGCCGCAGGGCCATCGAGCAGGCCTACCGCACCGGCCGTTCCAAGATCAAAGTGCGGGCCGTGACCAACATTGAGACCATGGCCAACGGCAAATCCAGAATAATTGTCTCCGAGCTGCCCTATATGGTCAACAAGGCCCGGCTTATCGAGAAGATCGCCGACCTGGTGAAGGAGAAAAAGATCGACGGGATCACCTACATCGGTGACGAGTCCAACCGCGAGGGCATGCGCATCAACATAGAGCTGCGCCGGGATGTGAACGCCAACGTGATTTTAAACCAGCTGTTAAAACACACCCAGCTGCAGGACACTTTCGGCGTGATTATGCTGGCACTGGTGGACAGCCAGCCCAAGGTGCTGAATCTGCATCAGATGTTGGATTACTACTTAAAGCACCAGGAGGACGTGGTCCGCAGAAGGACCCAGTACGACTTAAACAAGGCGGAGGAGCGCGCCCATATTTTGGAAGGTCTGCTCATCGCCCTGGATCACATCGACGAGGTGATCAGCATTATTCGCGGTTCCGCCAACGTGTCGGAGGCCAAGCGGCTTTTGACGGAGCGATTCGGGCTCTCCGATGCTCAGGCCCAGGCCATCGTGGACATGCGTCTGCGCGCTCTGACCGGTTTGGAGCGTGAGAAAATTGAAAATGAGTACAAGGAGCTCCAGGCGAGAATCAGCGAGTTGAAGGCGATTCTTGCGGACGAGAAAAAGCTTTTAACTGTGATCAAAGATGAGATTACCGTAATTGCCGACAAATACGGCGACGACCGACGCACGGCCATCGGTTATGACGACGACATGTCCATGGAAGACCTGATTCCCGATGAGGACACGGTGATCGCCATGACTCATTTAGGTTACATCAAGCGCATGGACGTGGACAATTTCCGGTCCCAGAACCGCGGCGGAAAGGGCATCAAGGGGATGCAGACCATCGAGGAGGACTACATTGAGGACCTTCTGATGACCACCAACCACCATTATGTGATGTGCTTTACCAACACGGGCCGGGTTTACCGCCTGAAGGCATACGAGATTCCCGAGGCGGGCCGTACGGCCAGGGGAACGGCCATCGTGAACCTACTCCAGCTTCAGCCGGAGGAGAAGATCACGGCGATCATTCCCATGCGGGAGTACAATGAGGACAAATACCTGTTCATGGCCACCAAGGGCGGAATGGTGAAGAAAACGCCCATGTGCGAGTACGAGAACGTGCGCAAGAACGGCTTGCAGGCCATTGTGCTGCGGGAGAACGACGAGCTGATCGAGGTTAAGGCAACGGACAATCAGGAGGACATTTTCCTGATCACCAAGAACGGCATGTGTATCCGGTTCCATGAGACAGACGTCCGGGTGACCGGCCGCGTTTCTATGGGTGTGATCGGTATGCGATTTGAGGATGGGGACGAGGTGATCGGCATGCAGATGGCCAGCCAGGGCGACTCCCTGCTTGTGGTGTCCGAGAACGGTATGGGCAAACGTACGGTGATCAACGAATTCAGCGCTCAGAACCGCGGCGGCAAGGGCGTGATCTGCTACAAGATCACGGAGAAGACCGGCTGCCTCATTGGAGCCAAGCTGGTGGACGACGGCCGTGAGATCATGATGATCACCACCGAGGGGATTGTGATCCGCATGGTGGTGGACGATATTTCCGTGATTGGGCGAAATACCTCGGGCGTGAAGCTGATGGCGATTGACCATGATTCCGATATCAAGGTTGCAAGCATCGCAAAAGTGCGCGAGAGCGTGACCAAGGACAGCAATGTCTACAACGAAGAGTATATAGAGGACGAGAACAGCGATTCGGAGGAGGAATCCGAGGAGACTGAAGGGGACGAATCCGGCAGCGAAGCGTAATACGGAACAAGAATGAGTAAAGGGCTTCCCGCAGCAACGGGAGGCCCTTTGTGAAATTATGGAGCCGGAAATTTAACATAAGGGGTAGGCAGTTATGTGGCGGATCATCTATATGGTACTTATGAACCTGTTTCATGCTCCCATATGGCTTTATAAAATCGGCCGTATGGGGCGGCCTGAGGACAGGCACACCAAAGAAGAACGATATGAATATATTGCAAAGATGGACAAACGGATCATCCGCAGGGGGCGTGTGGATCTGGTGTGCACCGGTGCGGACCTGATTCCAAAGCGGGACGGGTTTATTATGTTTCCCAACCATCAGGGGCTGTTTGACGTGCTGGCACTGTTTGCCACCTGTCCGCGGCCGTTTTCGGTTGTGATTAAGAAGGAAGCGGCTGAGCTGGTGCTGGTAAAACAGGTCCTGGGAGCGATGCGAAGCCTGTCCATGGACCGGGACGACATCAAAGATCAGGTGCGCGTGATCGGCGAGGTGACCAGGCGGGTGAAGCAGGGAGATAATTTTGTGATATTCCCCGAGGGCCACCGCAGCCGCAATGGAAATGAAATTCTGGAATTCAAGAGCGGCACCTTTAAAAGCGCCGTAAAGGCGGGATGTCCCATCGTGCCCGTAGCGCTGATTAACAGCTACCGGCCCTTTGACATCCGCTCTCTCCGGCGCGAGCGGGTGGAGATCCATTATCTGGAGCCCATTTATCCGGATCAGTATGCGGGGATGAAGACGGTGGAGATCGCGCAGATCGTCCATGACCGGATTCAGGAGGAAATTAATCGGAATATCCGGTAGCTTTCATCTGCATTTTACAAACATACATTCTGTCGTCGGCCAGCTTCTCAAGGTCCGCAAAGCCTTGTCCGGGTTCGTGCAGGGCGGTTCCAACCGCAATCCCGCACGGAGGAATGCCGTATGCGCGGTTGCTCTCCCGGATCATTTCCAGGATCTGGTCTGCTGCCAGATCCGGATAATCAGGGGAACAGTTTCGTTCCACCCATCGGTTTGGCACCAGCAGATAGTTTTCCGTGCCTTCAAGGGCCAGTGCCCAGTTTAAGGAGCCGGACATTTCCTGCACAAACAGGTTCAGAAGGGGGAGCCCTTCAACGCTTCTTGGAATGGCAGCTCCATGATTTCCGGCCCGCAAAGACTGATTCAGCCGGAATTCCCACAGATCACCCGGCGGTCTGCCTCATCTACTATATAATAGCACTTGATGGTCCTGAGCAGTTATTCATCACAATATCCTTTTCCGCCATGAGGCATAGAATCTGTTTTTTTGGTTACGATATGATAATAGGATCGATAAATCATAATTGAAATGGACTCACTTTTCAATGATATCCTGATGTTTGGCCTTCGCATCCGGTCCCTAAAAGGCGATATCGCAAATAGTCGCAAAATGTCGTCAAAAATGGGTTGACAAGGACGAGTTGATCTAGTATAATGATCAATGCGTCTGAGGACAGAAATGTCGCAGGACCAATCATATGGAAATTGTGAATTCGGAGAAATACTCAAGAGGCCGAAGAGGCGCCCCTGCTAAGGGTGTAGGTCGGGAAACCGGCGCGAGGGTTCAAATCCCTCTTTCTCCGCTCTTTTTTCCAAATGATTATTTTTTTACACTTCCGTAGAAAAATAAAAATTAATCATAAAAAGCGGTTGACAAGATTCGACAAGCGTGATATGATTAATATCCGCTGGGGGTAAAAACCTGGCGGACACATTGGACGTTCAAGCCAACCGGCTGAAAAGAAAATGAAAAAAGTTGTTGACAAACGAAAGCCACTGTGGTAACATAGTAAAGCTGCTGTTGAGAGATCAACAACAAAACAAAAAAGTTTTTAAAAAAGTTGTTGACAAACGCTAGCGAGTGTGCTAAGATATAAAAGTTGCTGCTAACGAAGAACAACAACAGAGAACCTTGAAAATCAAAGATTGAACAGTATGTAAAACCCTGAAAATTCTAAAGAAAAAGGTCTGGTTTAGACCTTTGGATTTGAGAAAATTCAGAACAAAACCAAGTAATGAAGGTTAAAGATAACTAGCCAAGCTAAGTAGTCTAAGACCAAGAATCAACTTTTAATTTGAGAGTTTGATCCTGGCTCAGGATGAACGCTGGCGGCGTGCCTAACACATGCAAGTCGAACGAAGCATTTCAGCTGAAGTTTTCGGATGGATTCTGAGATGACTGAGTGGCGGACGGGTGAGTAACACGTGGATAACCTGCCTCACACTGGGGGACAACAGTTAGAAATGACTGCTAATACCGCATAAGCGCACAGTACCGCATGGTACAGTGTGAAAAACTCCGGTGGTGTGAGATGGATCCGCGTCTGATTAGCCAGTTGGCGGGGTAACGGCCCACCAAAGCGACGATCAGTAGCCGACCTGAGAGGGTGACCGGCCACATTGGGACTGAGACACGGCCCAAACTCCTACGGGAGGCAGCAGTGGGGAATATTGCACAATGGGCGAAAGCCTGATGCAGCGACGCCGCGTGAGTGAAGAAGTATTTCGGTATGTAAAGCTCTATCAGCAGGGAAGATAATGACGGTACCTGACTAAGAAGCCCCGGCTAACTACGTGCCAGCAGCCGCGGTAATACGTAGGGGGCAAGCGTTATCCGGATTTACTGGGTGTAAAGGGAGCGTAGACGGCATGGCAAGTCTGAAGTGAAAACCCAGGGCTCAACCCTGGGACTGCTTTGGAAACTGTCAAGCTAGAGTGCAGGAGAGGTAAGTGGAATTCCTAGTGTAGCGGTGAAATGCGTAGATATTAGGAGGAACACCAGTGGCGAAGGCGGCTTACTGGACTGTAACTGACGTTGAGGCTCGAAAGCGTGGGGAGCAAACAGGATTAGATACCCTGGTAGTCCACGCCGTAAACGATGAGTGCTAGGTGTTGGGGGGCAAAGCCCTTCGGTGCCGTCGCAAACGCAATAAGCACTCCACCTGGGGAGTACGTTCGCAAGAATGAAACTCAAAGGAATTGACGGGGACCCGCACAAGCGGTGGAGCATGTGGTTTAATTCGAAGCAACGCGAAGAACCTTACCAAGTCTTGACATCCTCTTGACCGGCGTGTAACGGCGCCTTTCCTTCGGGACAAGAGAGACAGGTGGTGCATGGTTGTCGTCAGCTCGTGTCGTGAGATGTTGGGTTAAGTCCCGCAACGAGCGCAACCCTTATCCTTAGTAGCCAGCAGTGAGATGGGCACTCTAGGGAGACTGCCAGGGACAACCTGGAGGAAGGTGGGGATGACGTCAAATCATCATGCCCCTTATGATTTGGGCTACACACGTGCTACAATGGCGTAAACAAAGGGAAGCGACCCTGCGAAGGTGAGCAAATCTCAAAAATAACGTCCCAGTTCGGACTGTAGTCTGCAACCCGACTACACGAAGCTGGAATCGCTAGTAATCGCGAATCAGAATGTCGCGGTGAATACGTTCCCGGGTCTTGTACACACCGCCCGTCACACCATGGGAGTCAGCAACGCCCGAAGTCAGTGACCCAACCGAAAGGAGGGAGCTGCCGAAGGCGGGGCAGGTAACTGGGGTGAAGTCGTAACAAGGTAGCCGTATCGGAAGGTGCGGCTGGATCACCTCCTTTCTAAGGAAGAAGAAGTAAGGGTTTTATATACTGTTGAATCTTGGATTTGCCAAGGTAAAAAATTTCCGGTGGCGATGCGCTTGGGGGAAACACCCGTTCCCATCCCGAACACGATGGTTAAGACTCAAGCGGCCGATGGTACTATGCTGGTGACGGCATGGGAGAGCAGGTGGCTGCCGGATTCCTTTAAAAAACTCACTCTTAAAGAGTGTTTTATATAGAACAGACACGTTCCAATGGGTGGAGGTAAAAGCGAAGCCTGTGTTAAAGAATGTGTTAACCTACGTCAGCAGGGAAGTGCTGTTCCTTATAACTGGTTTTTACCAGTGATTAGTGAATTCAAGTTGATTGAGTTCGCTAATGACTGATAAACTTCAGTCTCTATGTACCTTGAAAACCGCATATTGAATGAAAATGAATTGAATATTCTATAGAATAATCAAGACATCCGAGGGATACATCGAAAGATGTATCAAATGTAACAAACCTAAGACCAAACGATCCAACGCTATGGATTGTCGATGAGTCGGAGCAACCCGCACCGACGAGTCATTTTGGTTAAGCTATAAAGAGCGCAGGGTGGATGCCTTGGCACTAAGAGCCGATGAAAGACGTGATAAGCTGCGAAAAGCTTCGGGGAGGAGCAAATATCCTTTGATCCGGAGATATCTGAATGGGGAAACCTGGCTGAGCAACCCTCAGTCGACGTATGGTGAATACATAGCCATACGCTGGGAACCCGGTGAACTGAAACATCTAAGTAGCCGGAGGAAGAGAAAGAAAAATCGATTCCCAAAGTAGCGGCGAGCGAAATGGGAAGAGCCCAAACCAGCGTGCGTGCACGCTGGGGTTATGGACTGCGGAAAGCTAGCTGATTCGTTAGTGGAACTGTCTGGGAAGTCAGACCAAAGAGAGTGAAAGTCTCGTACACGAAAACGATAGGCAGCGGCAGGATCCAGAGTACCACGAGACACGTGAAACCTTGTGGGAAGTCGGAGGGACCACCCTCCAAGGCTAAATACTCCTTAGTGACCGATAGCGCATAGTACTGTGAAGGAAAGGTGAAAAGGACCCCGGGAGGGGAGTGAAAAAGAACCTGAAACCCTGTGTTTACAAGCTGTGGAAGCACGTTAAGGTGCGACCGCGTACTTTTTGTAGAACGGTCCGGCGAGTTGCCGGTACTGGCAAGGTTAAGTGGTTAAGCCACGGAGCCGAAGGGAAACCAAGTCTCAAATGGGCGTAAAGTCAGTACAGGCAGACCCGAAACCGGGTGACCTATCCATGTCCAGGTTGAAGCGGAAGTAAAATTCCGTGGAGGACCGGATCCACATCCGTTGAAAAGGGTGGGAATGAGGTGTGGATAGGGGAGAAATTCCAATCGAACCCGGAGATAGCTGGTTCTCCTCGAAATAGCTTTAGGGCTAGCCTCATATTAGTCTAGCGGAGGTAGAGCACTGAATTCCTAAGGGGGCGTCAAAGCTTACCAAGGGATATCAAACTCCGAATGCCGTATAGATGATGTATGGGAGTCAGACTGCACGAGATAAGTTGGGTAGTCAAAAGGGAAAGAGCCCAGACCTACAGCTAAGGTCCCAAAGTGTGTGTTAAGTGGAAAAGGATGTGGGATTTCAGAGACAACTAGGATGTTGGCTTAGAAGCAGCCACACATTCAAAGAGTGCGTAATAGCTCACTAGTCGAGAGGTCCTGCGCCGAAAATGTCCGGGGCTAAAACACAACACCGAAGCTTAGGAATGTCGTAAGACATTGGTAGAGGAGCATTCTTAAAGGAACGAAGCAGTACCGACAAGGAGCTGTGGACTTTTAAGAAGAGAGAATGCCGGAATGAGTAGCGAGATGGAGGTGAGAATCCTCCAGGCCGAATATCCAAGGTTTCCAGAGTAAAGCTGATCTGCTCTGGGTAAGTCGGGGCCTAAGGCGAGGCTGAAAAGCGTAGTCGATGGACAACAGGTTGAAATTCCTGTACCGCGTATTATCAGAACTGTGGGGACGCAGAAGGACAACACAACCCGGGAATGGGAAGACCGGGGCAAGCGAGGTAGGAGTATGGTTGGCAAATCCGCCGTACAATCCGAAGACGTGACGCGTAGCGAACTATAAGTAGCGAAGTGTGTGATTCCAGCTGCCAAGAAAAGCCGCTATTGTGTAATACGTGCCCGTACCGTAAACCGACACAGGTAGATGAGGAGAGAATCCTAAGGCCGGCGGGAGAAGCATTGTTAAGGAACTCGGCAAAATGACCCTGTAACTTCGGGATAAAGGGTGCCAGAGAGATCTGGCCGCAGAGAATAGGCTCAAGCAACTGTTTAGCAAAAACACAGGTCTATGCAAAACCGAAAGGTGAGGTATATGGGCTGACGCCTGCCCGGTGCTGGAAGGTTAAGAGGAGAGGTTAGCGCAAGCGAAGCTTTGAATTTAAGCCCCAGTAAACGGCGGCCGTAACTATAACGGTCCTAAGGTAGCGAAATTCCTTGTCGGGTAAGTTCCGACCCGCACGAAAGGCGTAATGATTTGAGCGCTGTCTCAACAATGCACCCGGTGAAATTGAAATACCAGTGAAGATGCTGGTTACCTGCGCCAGGACGGAAAGACCCCATGGAGCTTTACTCCAGCTTGATACTGGGATTCGGTATTGCATGTACAGGATAGGTGGGAGGCTTTGAAGGTAGGACGCCAGTCTTACTGGAGCCAATGTTGGGATACCACCCTTGCGATATTGGGTTTCTAACCTGCAGCCGTGACCCGGCTGGGGGACAATGTCAGGTGGGGAGTTTGACTGGGGCGGTCGCCTCCGAAAGGGTATCGGAGGCGCTCAAAGGTTCCCTCAGAATGGTTGGAAACCATTCGCAGAGTGCAAAGGCATAAGGGAGCTTGACTGCGAGACCGACGGGTCGAGCAGGTACGAAAGTAGGACTTAGTGATCCGGTGGTAGAAAGTGGGATTGCCATCGCTCAACGGATAAAAGCTACCCTGGGGATAACAGGCTTATCACTCCCAAGAGTTCACATCGACGGAGTGGTTTGGCACCTCGATGTCGGCTCATCGCATCCTGGGGCTGTAGCAGGTCCCAAGGGTTGGGCTGTTCGCCCATTAAAGCGGTACGCGAGCTGGGTTCAGAACGTCGTGAGACAGTTCGGTCCCTATCCGGCGCGGGCGTAGGATATTTGAGAGGAGCTGTCCTTAGTACGAGAGGACCGGGATGGACGGACCGCTGGTGTATCTGTTGGGTACCAAGCCCATGGCAGAGTAGCCAAGTCTGGACGGGATAAACGCTGAAGGCATCTAAGCGTGAAGCCCCCCTCAAGATGAGATATCCCATAGCGCAAGCTAGTAAGACCCCTTGAAGACGACGAGGTAGATAGGTTAGAGGTGGAAGTGCAGTAATGTATGGAGCTGACTAATACTAATCGGTCGAGGGCTTAACCAAAACGGTATAGGTTTTAAACATCATTCAATATGTGGTTTTGAAGGTATATAGTTTCAGTACTATGTACTTGAAATGGCCCGGTGGCTCAGCTGGTTAGAGCGCCGCCCTGTCACGGCGGAGGTCGACGGTTCGAACCCGTTCCGGGTCGTTTTTCTTTTGTATTTTTGTTGGTAGACATACCATTTGGGGTCTTAGCTCAGCTGGGAGAGCATCTGCCTTACAAGCAGAGGGTCACAGGTTCGAGCCCTGTAGGCCCCACTCATCGTATGATTTGCCGGAAAGTGCATACAATAAGAATATGGATGGATTCCCGAGTGGCCAAAGGGGACAGACTGTAAATCTGCTGCAAATTGCTTCGGTGGTTCGAATCCACCTCCATCCATTTCAATGTTTTGTTGACAAAGCGTTGAAAATGTTTTATAATATCATATTAGCGCGGGGTGGAGCAGTCTGGAAGCTCGTCGGGCTCATAACCCGAAGGTCGTAGGTTCAAATCCTGCCCCCGCAATTTTTTTTGTCTAAGGACAAAACCTAAATGGGCGTGTAGCTCAGGTGGTAGAGCACTTGACTTTTAATCAAGTTGTCCGGGGTTCGAGCCCCCGCACGCTCATTTAGCCCAGATAGCTCAGTTGGTAGAGCAGAGGACTGAAAATCCTCGTGTCGCTGGTTCGATTCCGGCTCTGGGCACGAAAGCACTTATCAGAGATGATAGGTGCTTTTTTGCTTTATAGGAAACTTCTCAAATCAGCGAAGATGGTGTATAATAGATTGGAAATAAAAAAGGCATAGCAAAAGAGCGAAGGTGTGACTTCGCCATGACGTTGTCTATGTATTTTTTGTTTTTGGTTTAGGCTGCACTATCTGACGGTAGAGAAAGAATAGGGCATATGGAACTATCCATATCCCATAACCTTTCGATAGCGTTCAAATAGTGCAGTTTTTTTGTGGTAAACTTCTAAAACCAACATAGAAGTGCCACACTCCGGGCATCTGAGCGGATCATAGCCAAAGGTCAGAAGAATCAAATTCCGCCAATCTAGGAGCTTAGAAAGATAATGCTGCTTCTGCTTGGATAAACATTTCCGGAGATTTTTTTCCTGTTTGTGGTGCTTTGCATAAATGCCGTAGTAGCGGACCATTTTAAAATGCTTGTCAGGGATATGCAGGATCAGGCGTTTGATAAAGTCAATGGCGGGGATGCATTCTGTGATCGTTTTATGGTCCTCATGTCGCTGATAATGGAACGTCACAGAATCCCCGTCATAGGCATCCATCCTGGAAGTGGCAATGACAGGCCGTCCAAGGTATCTGCTGATGTATTTAATGGTGATATCAGGAGAACACAAATTAGGTTTGGCTCTCACATAAAAGCCTTCGGGATGGTCTTTGTAGATTTGATTTTTAAGCTTCTTAAAAGGCGGCCCCAGTTTAAGAGAGAGCTGATCCAAAAGGACTTTCCGAAAAGCCAGGCGCAGGAAATCATAATCAAAATGGGGATTGGGTCGCCAGGGAGTAATGTTGCCAGCACCGCCTTCCGAAATCAGGGCATGGATGTGAGGATTCCACTTTAAATCTCTACCGAAGGTATGAAGGACGCAGATAAAACCAGGAGTAAAGAGTTCGGACTTATTCATCTTGAAGAACATGCGTAGGACGACATCCCTGACAGAATGGAACAGGCAGTTAAGGAGTGAGTGGTCCTTAAGAAAGAAGATGCGCAGTTCCTCAGGAATGGTAAAGACACAGTGTCTGTGGATACAGGAAACGAGTTTACAAGACATACGAAAAGCACGTTTCTGGTTATAGACGTTGCCGCATGAGGGACAGAACCGGCTTTTACAGGAAAAGGGAACAAATTTAAGGTTACCACAATGAGGACAGCCAAAGAAAGCTCCGCCATAAGAAGGATCATGGCAGAGGATCATCCGGTTGATGTTATCCAAAACATTTTTATCAGGTCGAATAACATATTGGATATATTCAAAGTGGTCAGAAAAAATAGTTTGGAGGATGTTCTTATGCATAAGAACATTTTACAATAAAGCAGCAAAAAAGGAAATCCCCTAAAACCCCTCATGAGTGAGGGGCAGGGGAGTTGAGAGTGCCGAAGGCACTTTGTTCTTGTATCTGTGCTGGCTTTTACGCTTTAAAAGAGGTATAATAAGAAATAACAATGGGGTGCGCGGCGACTGACGGGGGGACAAGTATGTATCATTGCAGGTTGCGTATTGCGGTATTTGATGAAAAACCGGATCTGGCGGAGATGGTACGGCAGATTGAACCGCTGGAGCGCTTTGAACATGCGGTAGAGCGGCGTTCGGCGAAGGAGCTGACAGCCGTGGAAAATTTTGGACTTTTAATCTGGAATCTGGGGGACGGGATGTCGCCCGGAGCGCTGCGGGAAATCTGCGGGCCGGATACGGTTCTGGTATACTGCGCGGACCGCCACTGGCTGGACTGCGGCGGCGGGGATGAGATCGGGGAGGCGGATGAAATATGGGAGCTGCCTCTGAATTTCAGATGCGCGCGGCAGCGCCTGGAACGCCTGCTTAAGCAGATCAAGCTGGAACGGGACCTGCATTTGTACCGCTCTTATCTGGATACGGCCATCGACAGTATTCCGGACATGGTGTGGTTCAAGGCGTTGGACGGGACCCATGTGAAGGTAAACAAGGCGTTCTGCAGCACCGTGGGAAAGTCGCGGGAGGACGTTACCGGGCGGGATCACTGTTATATCTGGGATGTGTCGAGGGAGGATTTCGAGCGGGGAGAGGGCGTCTGCAAGGAGACTGAGGACGCGGTGATTAAGGAGCGTAAAACCCTTCAGTTTACGGAGATGGTCAAGAGCCACGGCTCTTTGAGACAGTTTCGCACCTACAAATCGCCGCTGTTTGATTCGGACGGCGTCACAATTTTGGGAACCGTGGGAATCGGACATGATGTGACGGATCTGGTCAATCTGAACACGGAGGTTGAGATTCTGCTCAGCAGTATGCCCTACGCGATCCTGCTCAGGGACAACGAAGGGCGTATTCTGAATGTGAATAAACCGTTTGAGCAATATTTTGAAGTCCGGAGGGAGGAGGTTCTGGGGAAAGAGTACGAGGGATGGATATCCCGGGCTTTTTTTGAGGAACACTCCATCAATTCCGAGGGATTTGTGGAGTCCAAGGTGTGCTTAAACGGCGAGGCCGGGCGGACTCTTGAGATCCATGAGAACAATATCTACGATATCTTCGAGAATGTGGTCGGGAAACTCAGCATTTTCCGGGACGTCACCATGGAGCGGCAGCTGGAAGAGCAGATTCTGCGCAACTCCAATACGGATTTTTTGACCGGCCTGTACAACCGCAGAAGCCTGTACCAGTACCTGCATAATAACCGGAACGGCCGCCTGCTTAACCTGCTCTATGTGGATTTGGATTATTTCAAGCATGTGAACGATACCTATGGACATAAGGTCGGGGATGATGCGCTGATTTTGACGGCAAAGGTCCTGAGGGAATGCTTTAAAAATGAATTTATCGCCAGAATCGGCGGAGATGAGTTCCTGATTGTGCAGCTGGGCGAGGCGCAGCGGGAGGCGTTGGAGTCCAAGGCGCAGCAGCTTCTGGACCAGCTTTCGGATGTCTTTGGCAGCACGGAGAATATGGACAGCCTGTCGGCCAGCATCGGCATTGTCCAGAACGGCGCTCCGGATAGGGATATCGACCTGTTGATTCAACAGAGCGACGCGGCGCTCTACCAGGCAAAGGAGAGCGGCAGGGGGAAATACTGTATTTACGGTATTTCGTAAAAAATCGTAAAAATTTGCAAAATGTATATTGACAAAATGTGGATTGTCCGGTATAATTATTTTCGTTGTGCAGGAGAAATTCGGCGCAGCAAATGCAGAAGTGGCGGAATTGGCAGACGCGCACGGTTCAGGTCCGTGTGGTAGTAATACCTTGTGGGTTCGACTCCCATCTTCTGCAGGCAGAAGAAAAGCTCTTTGATCGCAGGCGGTCAGAGAGCTTTTTTAGTCGTGCGGTGCATTTTTGCGGGATTAGCCGATCTTTGTCTGGCGTTGGGGGAATTCCTGGGGAATTTCCGGGGAGGCGTTGTCCGATGAGGGCAGATCGATCTCCGGAATGTCGCCGTCCCCGTAAGTGCTGTTTTTTCAGGGGGTTTCTAAGGGTTCCTGTCTGGTTGGGGATTGGTACATGGCGTAGCTCCTTTCGCGGATAGATTTACATTTTGGCGATGCTCTCCACATAGTTGCGCATCTCATCCCGGCTGTTCACCGTTCGGGCGCCGTTTACGATCTGTTCCTGGCGCGTTTTGTCCATATGGGCGAATTTGTTCAGGATGTCGCTGTGTAGGGCCAGCTCCATGGTGAAGCCGATGGGGAGTTCGTCGTTGTCAATATAGTTGATCATATTGGACCTCCGTTCTGAATTCTTTGGTATTAGGATGTGCGCTGCCGCAAAAGATATGCGCGATGCAAATGCCATGTTTTGTAAGATTTCTTTCGTTGTAAATGAGGTAAAATTTTGGTAGGATTATTTAAGTACATAAATTCACATAAAAAAGGACAAGTATATGGCAAGCAGAAAGAGACGGAAAAAGGAATCGCCGGTTAAGGCGGTGTTTTTGGCGTTGATCGCTGTTGTTATCATGGTGTGCGCCGTATCGGTGGTGATGTCGGTTTACCGGAAGATCAGCAAGGATTATGAAAATCTGGAACAATCCATTTCCTCCTCCGAGACCCCGGGCGAGACCATCGCCATTGAGAACGGCGTGGTGACCGGATGGCAGCTGACAGATGACGGTTATCGGTATGTCAATGAGGATGAGACCTATGTGACGGACACCTGGAAGTTGGTTGACGGCCTTTTGTATCATTTTGATGAAAATGGCATCATGTCCACCGGGGAATTATCCCAGGAGGGGCAGAAATTTACATTTTCGGACAAGGGATATTTAAAGGATATCCAGGCTGACCTTTCCTGGCAGCCGGAGAGCACAGGGGAGAATCTGGACAGCCTGGTGAAGGCCAATGCGTTCTTCTGCTACCTTGGGGAGGCGGACGGGCCGTTTAAGCCCATTATGTACCGCAAAGCCACGGAGACTAAGGTGATGACCCTGGGAGGCGAGAGCGCGCCGGAGCGCACCACCAGAAATTCCATGAGAGCTTATGGGGATTACGTGTATTATCTTCCAAAGGTGAAGAGCGGTCAGGCAGCCGGCCTTACGGACGAGGAGCTGAGGCTGTGCGACAGCCTGTTCCGCATGATTCCGGGAAGCGGGGAGAAGGAGCTGATCGCGGAGCACGTAGGCGGCTATCTGCTTCTGGACAATGTGATCTATTATTCCCAGGGCGGCACGGTCAAATCCGCCTCTTCCGGGACGAAAATCGCAGTGGGTGAGAAGCAGTACCGCGTGATTGTGAAGGACGGCAGCTGTTTTATGGTGGATGGTATGAACCAGCCGGTCCGGCCGGACAGCAGCGGCGTTCTGGAGATCGGGGATCGGATTTACCGGATTGAGAACGACCAAGGTAAGATCAAGTATGTGAAACGCGCGCAGGAGCAGATCGGCGGCGCTTCCTACTATACGGATACGGTTTCCGGACAGTATCAGGGAATTTTCCGCAAGGACAGCGGAGGCGCATCGGTGATTGTGCAGGAGCCGTACGGCGTACAGAGCTACTGTATTGCAGGCCAGAAGATTTACTACAGCGCCTATGTGGAGAAGGACGGCAGCGGCGTCTGGTACAGCCAGTTGTTTAAGACCGCACTGGACGGAAGCGGGAAAGAGGAGGTCAGCGGGCGTTTCCCGGGAATGATCGGGACGATGTATTACTATGAGAATGCCGGGGAGATTTACGGGGAATACCACCCGGAGATTTGGAACCGGGCCTATGGCAGGATTGTGTCCATCGGACTTGATGGGACGATCTACACCATCAACGACGAGGCTGCCAGAACGGGACAGAGCGTGTCAGACAACGATATGCTGGAGCTGGTGATGGTGGATGGGGATACGGTTACCTGTCTGTGGCACGATGTGGTTTGGAACCGTTCTACGGGGATTACCAGCACGCTGTGGGACAAGGCCGTTCAGATAAAGAAATCGGACCGGACGCTTTTGGAGACCGGCCAGAGCCTGCCACCTGAGGAGGAGACCGAGGCTCAGACGGATGCGCAGGACGGTGTGGTGATCCGCCCCATCGGGGGAGAGCCCACGGCTGCCCCGGATGCGGATAAGCCTACGGCCGCTAACCCCGGCGCAGCTCCCAATCCCGGAGTTGACCCCAACGCGGATAAACCGACCATGCCGGCGGCATCGCCGGATGCGGACAAGCCCACGACTCCAGCAGTACCGCCCGCCACGACGGCGCCGGCACAGGACGAGGTTATTATTAAGCCGGTGGATTGAGTTCACCGGCTGTCGTTTATTTCTAAGGAATTTTGTGCGAGGAAGCGTTGATAATCAACTCGCTTTTAATGCCGTTCAGCTCGATCACGTTGTCACAGTGTCCGGCGTCCTCGCCCCGGAGGGAGAAATCTTTTGCCGTTTCCCCGTCTTGCTGGTAGTGGATGCTGTTTAATATGCCGCGGGTGACTGTGCAGAACGGGAGACCCTGGGGCAGAGTCAGCCGGGAGGTGGCGGAAACCTGGTTGACGTCCAGCGGGCCGTTTAAGTCGTGGCAGGTAATTTCCATGTCCGTGTTGCTGTTCAGCTCCAGGCGGCCGGAAAAGCCGTTTAACAGGGTGCGGGAGACTTTGCCCGAGAATTCTGCATTTTCCGCGCGGACGTTCTGAAGCTCCAGGCTCTGCGTGTTCCCGGACAGCTCGATTTTCCCCACGTACTGCTGGGGAAGACGGATGAGAATATGAAGGCTTTCCTTGGCGTTGGACTCGGTCATTCCGGCAAAGCGGCGCACATCCACGTCAATTCTCTTTTTAATATCGTCGATTTTCACTTTAAATGCGCTGTCCAGGTTTGCGATCTGGTCGGAGCCCAGCAGCACCTGAAGCTTTTCGCCCTCATAACCGGTCATTACCACGCCGTTGGCGCCGGAGAAGGTGATGTCAAAGTCCTTTATGCTGTCGATGTCGTATTCTGTTACGCTGTGAAACCGGAATTCCTGTTCCGGGGGGATGGGAGAGCGGTTTTCCAGCAGGTCGTCCAGGGAAATCTGGAAGAGCGCTGAGATGGCCCGGAGGTTTTCGACGTCCGGGGTCCCGGCGGCTGTCTCCCATTTGGTGACGGCCTGGCGCGATACGTTCAGCCGCCCGGCTAACTGCTCCTGGGACATCCCGGCCTGCTTGCGCAGTGTTTTGATTGTTTCTGAAAGCATTGATTGTTCCTCCTGTTTTTGATGTCCTGAGTATAGCAACCGGGGGATTACAAAACAAGCAACCCGCGTTTGCAGCGGCGCTGTTTTCTGCTACGCTTCGTGGCAAATGCCGGAAATAAGCGAAGATTGGCCGGTTTGGGCGCGGGCTGTGCCGGCAGGGAGCCGCATGGGGACCACAAAAGAGAAAAACCGCTGTCCGCGGTTTTTCTGCAAGTCTTAATCCTCGTCGAATTCCACCACAACGTAGAAGCCCCGGGAATTTTCGCGGATGTCTTTTATGACGCCGTATTCATTTTTGATGCGGTCTCTGGCGGCGAAGCAGCCGGACATGGCCACCGCGGGGTCGATGATATAGCTGTAGCTGCTGGTGCCCTCGCGCTCGATGACCTTTACCCGGTCGCCCACGTTCACCAGGCCCTGACGCTCCATCTTGAATTCTACTGTTCGCATCGGGATCTCACTTCCTTTCCCACTTCCTCGCAGACCATGTTGATATAGTCGGACAGGGTGTTGTTCTGGCAGCCAACGATGTAATGATTGCAGCGGTTGACCGGAATCAGGATCTTGTAAGCCTTGCTGGAGCCGATGGCCGTGGCCATGGCGGGGGTGATCTCGCCCAGCAGGGAGTTGGCCATGACGATGCCGATGGGGCCGATGATGATGTCCGCATCCTGTGAGTTGACGATGGCCGGGTTTTCGCCGGTGGCCGCGTGGCTCGCCCCCGCTTTGATCATGGCGGAGGTGGCGATGCTGTTGGTGCCAATGGCGTACAGCTCCAGGTCCGGGTAGGATTTTTTTAACTGCTCGATGACGGAACGGCCCATTCTGCCGCCCTGGCCGTCGATGATTACGATTTTCATTGCTTGCGTTCCCCCTGTCGTGTCTTTACCGTGAATGCCCTTGAGGCGGTAATCTGTATTAGATATTGTACTTTGTCACCAGCCGCCAGGCTGATGATAAGCATTATGTTTCCTTGATTGTAGCAGATGGCGCGGGGAATGTAAATAAGGGGTTGTTTTTGCGAACCGGGGGAAAACATCGGGGAAAACACAGTGGGGATTGTGGAAAAAGCGGTTGACCGGTCCGATAAATGTGGATATAATAAAACTGACCACCGGCAGAAGCCGGAATCAGGGCGGGCAGAAGGCCCGGAGTCAGTGAGAAGCGCGTTTTATACTGTGCGGCGATGTTTTACAGGGCCGCTTACAGAGTGTGATCAATCTTGCCAGAAGGCGGACGGGTTCAGAAGAACCGGCGCTTTCTGGTTTTTTATGTTTGGGGAAACGCGCGGCGGGGTGACGGTAATCGGAGAATACAGGAGGTAGTAAAAAAATGGAAAAAAATCGTTTTAAATCGCATCGGCTGGTGCTGGCGGCGCTGTTTTTGGCTCTGGGTATGATTCTGCCCTTTTTCACGGCGCAGATTCCGGAGATCGGGAGCATGCTTCTGCCCATGCACATACCGGTGCTGGTCTGCGGGTTTGTCTGCGGTTGGAAATACGGGCTGATCGTGGGGCTTCTCACGCCCCTGCTGCGCAGCGTGACCTTTACGATGCCGCCGCTGTTCCCCTCGGCCACGGCCATGGCGTTTGAGATGGCCGCTTACGGGGCGATCTGCGGCCTGATGTACGAGAGGCTGCCCAGGGGAACGAAGTCCGTGTATGTGAGCCTGCTGACGGCTATGGTTGGAGGGCGCATCGTCTGGGGAATCGTACAGATTCCCATTCTGGGCATCTCCGGTAAGGGCTTTGGCTGGCAGGCGTTTGTGGCCGGTGCATTTTTGAACGCGGTGCCGGGTATCATTTTGCAGATTGTGATGATTCCGCTGATTGTGATTGCGCTCGAACGGGCCAATGTGATGGAGATACAGGGGAAATGAGAGAGATATTGATCAGGCACTGGGAACATTATCCCAGGATGGAAGCGCAGGATCTGGTAAAACTGATTTATCAGTCGGAGTTTGGCGGCGGGCATCTGATCCGGGATCCGGGGGAGAGCCTGAGGCGGCTGCAGGCGGAATATGAGGCCCGGGAATGGGGAGCGGCAGGGGCGCAGAACGGAGCGTTGGCGGCGTCCGGTCCGGATGGATGGAAGTATGTGGAACCGGCTGGGGGCGGGATGTGCCGCATCAAGCTGGCGGCTTTGGATCTGGGGCTTGAGGCGGTAACGCTGAACCGCATGTTTGTCCGCTCGGCGGTGGAGGTAAAGGGCAGCGTCAGCGGGCTGAAGGCAGGGCTTGGGGAGCTTCTTGGCCTGTGCGGAACGGAGATTTCACTGGACCGGGAAGCGGCGCGGGCTTATATCCGCGCGTATGAGGGCGAGGGATACCCGGCGGTGAGCCACAGTCCGGCGTACCGGGAAGCCTATCATCCGTCGTACCGGATTGTGAACGCCATGTACGGGCGGTTTCTTCCGCTGTTTGTGCGCATCGACCGCCTGCTTGGCGAGGCCGGCGGCCGCACTGTAAACATCGCGGTGGACGGCATGAGCGGCAGCGGAAAGAGCACGCTTGCAAAGCTTTTAACGGGCCTATACGGCTGTAATGTGTTTCATATGGACGACTTCTTCCTTCAGCCCTTTCAGCGGGTTCCTGAGCGTTTCCGTGAGCCTGGGGGCAATGTGGATTACGAGCGCTTTAAAACCCAGGTCATCGATTGTCTGGACAGCCCGCAGGGAGTGGAATACCAGGTCTATGACTGCGGCGCGCAGCGGCTTTCGAAAACGGTGCGCGCTCCCCGGCGGGCCTTCAATGTGATCGAGGGTTCCTACAGTCAGCACCCTTATTTTGGAAATTGTTATGATCTGCGGGTGTTTCTGGAGGTGGGGGAGGACGAGCAGAGAGAACGCATCCGCAGGCGCAACGGGGAATTTATGCTGAGACGCTTTGAGGAGGAATGGATTCCTATGGAAAACGCCTATTTTACGGCTTGTAATATCCGGGAAAACAGCCAAATGGTCTTGACAAACCGGGATCAAATGCTATAATCGAACCAGACAAAGGCTTTGAAGGAACCAGTAATCAGCGGGATGTATCCAGAGAGCGGGCGCAGTCGGTGGAAGGCCCGTATGCAGAAGGCTGATGAAAACCAGTCCTGAGCCGTGCCAGGGAGACCGCAGGCAGATTCCGGTTGAAATGGCGCCGTGCCCCCGCGTTAAGGGATAATGAGTGAAAGATCAAGGTGGAACCGTGTGCATGCACCCTTGGATACAGGAATGTGTCCAGGGGTTTTTTTGTTGAATGAAGCGGACCGCCGGGAACACATTTTGCGCGAAGGCCCAGGCCGCGAAAGCGGCTTGATTCCGGCGGGCCTGCCGCGTTTTGAACAACGCTGAGATGCGGCCGGAGGCATTTCACGGACAAGAATCCAAACGGATGAAAGGAGATTTGTACAATGAAGATTATTTTACCGGACGGAAGCGTTCAGGAAGCGGAGGACGAGCTGCGGGCGATCCGCCACACCGCCTCCCATGTGCTGGCTCAGGCTGTGAAGCGCCTGTACCCGGAGACCAAGCTGGCCATCGGACCGGCCATTGACGACGGATTTTACTATGATTTCGACCGCGAGGGCGGATTTACCCCTGAGGATCTGGAGAAGCTGGAAGGGGAGATGACCAAGATTGTCAAGGAAAATCTTCCGGTGAAGCCCTTTGTGCTGCCCAGGGACGAGGCCATTAAGTTTATGGAGGAAAAGGGCGAGCCTTACAAGGTGGAGCTGATTGAAGATCTTCCGGATGAGGAGACCATCAGCTTTTATACCCAGGGCGAGTTCACGGACCTGTGCGCAGGCCCCCATATCATGTACACCAAGGGCGTGAAGGCCTTTAAGCTGACCAGCATCGCGGGGGCTTACTGGAGAGGCAGCGAGAAGAACAAGATGCTGACCAGAATTTACGGAACGGCATTCGCCAATAAAGCGGATCTGGAGCAGTACCTGACCATGATGGAGGAGGCCAAGAAGCGCGACCACCGCAAGCTGGGCAAGGAGCTGGGCCTGTTTATGTTCGCGGACGAGGGGCCGGGATTCCCGTTTTTCCTGCCCAAGGGCATGACTCTGAAAAACACGCTGATCGACTACTGGAGGGAAATCCATCTGAGAGAGGGGTATCAGGAGGTTTCCACGCCCATTATCCTGAGCCGCAAGCTGTGGGAGAATTCCGGTCATTGGGATCACTACAAGGACAATATGTATACCACGGTGATCGACGAGGAGGATTTTGCGGTTAAGCCCATGAACTGCCCCGGAGGCATGCTGGTATACAAGAATACGCCCCACTCCTACCGGGAGCTGCCCCTGCGGGTGGGCGAGCTGGGACTGGTACACCGCCATGAGAAGAGCGGACAGCTTCACGGCCTGATGCGGGTGCGCTGCTTTACCCAGGACGACGCGCATATTTTCATGCGGGATGACCAGATCGAGGACGAGATCAAGGGCGTTACCCGGCTGATCAACGAGGTTTACAGCCAGTTCGGCTTTGAGTATTTTGTGGAGCTGTCCACCCGGCCGGAGGATTCCATGGGGTCCGACGAGGACTGGGAGATGGCCACAAACGGCCTGAGAAAGGCTTTGGAGGACATGGGCCTGGATTATATCGTCAACGAGGGCGACGGCGCGTTCTACGGCCCCAAGATCGATTTCCACCTGCGGGATTCTCTGGGAAGAACCTGGCAGTGCGGAACCATTCAGCTGGATTTCCAGATGCCGCAGCGGTTTGATCTGGAGTACACGGCGGAGGACGGCAATAAAAAGCGTCCCATCATGATTCACAGGGTATGCTTTGGGTCCATTGAGCGTTTTATCGGCATCCTGATCGAGCATTTCGCGGGCAAGTTCCCGGTATGGCTGGCTCCGGTGCAGGTGAAGGTGATTCCGGTGTCCGAGAAGTCCATGGATTACGCTACGGGAGTTTACGAGAAGCTGAAGGCGGCGGGCATCCGTACCGAGCTGGATCACAAGGACGAGAAGGTGGGCTACAAGATCCGCCAGGCTCAGCTGGAGAAGGTTCCCTTTATGCTGGTTCTGGGCGAGAAGGAAGCGGCAGAGGGCGCGATTACAGTCCGCAGCCGGGACAAGGGCGATTTGGGCGCGGCGCAGCTTGAGGCGTTTATCGGCGATGTGAAGCGGATGATTGAGACGAAAGAGATGTAAATAGATGAATGAAAGCCCCCGGGGTGCGGCAGAGGAACGTCTGTTGCGGCCCGGGGGATTTTATCTGCGGCCGATGGTTTTATTTTATTGGATCAGCTGGTCGATCTGATCCCAGATGTCCTGAATCTGTTCCATATAGTTCAGGGCTTCTTTTTTCTGGTCAAGGGCCTGGTCCAGCTTGGCGAGGGCTTCGTCGTAGCGTCCCTCGGCGGCGTCCGCTCTGGCCTGGGCCTTTAAGAGCCTGACCTGTCCGGACGCATCCGTGTAGGATACCTGGATTCCGGTGATGTCGTTTTTCAGCTCTTTTACCTGTTTCCAGGCGTCCTTGTTCTCCTTCAACTGTCCGGCTTCCTTCTGGGCTTTGCGGATTTCCCGGCACTGGGTGGAGGCGGTCTTGTTCTCGTCTTTGATGCGCGAGATCTCGTTCCCCGTGGTCTCCAGCTCCTGGCGGGTCTGGGCCGACTCGTCCCGGTACTCGGCTTTCGTCTGGGCTGCAAATGCGGGGAAACTCATGGTGCAGGCCAGGGCGGCCGTGCAGAGCAGCGTAGCTGTCTTTTTCAGTTTCATCTGTGATTCCTCCTGGGCAATTTAGAATGGTATCTGTTCTACAATGATATAATAGCATAGTACATGGCGGCTATAACAGTTTCAAGCTGTGGCAAAATTGTGGCAGCGGTTTACGAATTCCTGACTGGATGGTAAGATAGCCATAAATACGAATTTGTGGAGGGAAATATGGCGAAATCCATTTACGTGGCGGACGATGAACTGCATATACGCAACCTGATCCAGACGTTTCTGGCCAACGAGGGGTATGAAGTGAGGACGTTTGCGGATGGAGACAGCCTGTTTCAGGCGTTTAGTGAGCGCTGTCCTGATCTGATCATACTGGATATCATGATGCCGGGCACGGACGGCCTGAGCCTGTGCGCCAGAATCCGCGGGGAGAGCCGGGTGCCGATCATGATTGTATCCGCCAAGGACAGTCCGCTGGACCGGGTGACGGGAATTACCCTGGGAAGCGACGATTATATGGTGAAGCCGTTTTTGCCGCTGGAGCTGGTGGCCAGGGTCAAGGCCCTGTTCAGGCGGGCGGAGTACAGCCAGACGGAGGCTCCCGCGGCGTTTAAATGCGGGAATCTTCTGCTGGAGCAGGGGGCGCGGACCATTACGGTGGGCGGGGAAGCGTTTTCGGTCACGCCAACGGAGTTCGATTTTCTTTCCTATCTGTTGGAGCGCGCCGGTCAGGCTGTGTCCAAGCAGGAGCTGATGCGAGAGATCTGGAAGCTGCCGGATTATGAGCTGGACACGCGGGTGGCGGACGATCTGGTGAAACGGCTGCGCCGAAAGCTGAAGGAGTCGGGCTGCAGCGCATCAGTTAAGACGGTTTGGGGGTTCGGGTTCCGCCTGGAGGGCGGGAAGGAGGGTGAAACATGATTTCCCGCATACGCATGCGCATTTTCATTCCAATGCTGTTTCTGATTTTATTGTTTCCCCTGCTGTCCTGGGGGATTTTTTCGTCCGCTTCGGACTGGTATATGAACCGGCTTTCCAGACAGAGTCTGGAGGCGATGATGGGCCAGATACGGAGTATGGGGGACCGGCTTTACAGCGGGGATGAGGAGCTGTCAATGGATGAGGAGAAGGAGCTGTCCAAGGATTTTTTGAGCCAGATCAGGGCGTTTATCCGCAAGGACAGGCCCAGGGCCCAGCTTCTGGCCGTCAATTCGCGGTTGAAGCTGACTTACCCCAAGACAGGGGACTACCAGCCGGATACCCAGGCCATCTATGAGGTCTGCCGGGAAATGATCCTGAGCCGTGAACAGGGGAAGGAGGGTTGGGAGGACATACAGGAAGCCAGAGTAGGGGATGGGCGTTATCTGATCAGCCTGTATGAGACGGAGAGCCATACCAATATCCGGGGGAAGTATCTGTTCTGTTATGTGGCGGTCCCGGATACGAAGGCGCTGCTCTCTTACACCGGAGCGCTTTTGCTGCTGATCGCCGGCGCGCTGGTCCTTTTGGCGCTGGCCGCGGCCTGGGTGGTCGCCGGGAGCATCGCAAAGCCGCTTCAGGCGTTGTGCTGCCACACGCGGAGTATTGGAAAGGGGCGGTTTACACGGATGGAACGGCCGTGTTCCATCCGGGAGATTGAGGAGCTGAGACGGGATTTTAACCGGATGGCCGGGGAGCTGGAACAGCTAAACCGGCAGCAGACGGCATTTTTCCAGAACGCGTCCCACGAGCTGCGCACGCCGCTTATGTCCATCTGCGGTTACGCTCAGGGGATACAGTGCGGTGTATTCCCGGATCATCAGGAGGCCGCAGGGATTATTCTGGAGGAGGCCATGCGGATGAAGGAGCTGGTGGACGGAATTCTTACGATGTCGAAGCTGGACGGGGGAAGGGTGGAGTTAAATTGCCGGGAAATGGACCTGGCCGGGTTTATCCGGGATGAGCTGACTTCCCTGAAGGGGATGGAGGTTGCGGAGCAGATTCAGTTTCAGATGCGGGAGGGATTGGAACCGGTAATGGCGTTGGCCGACCGGGAGCTGCTGGAACGGGCGTTCCGCAACGTGATATCCAACTGCGTGCGCTATGCCGCGGGTCTGGTGGAGGTGAAGGCTGAGGTGCGGGACGGGTGGGCCGCGGTCACAATCGGGGACGACGGGCCCGGTTTCCCGGAGCAAGATTTACCCCATGTTTTTGAGCGGTTTTATAAAGGGCAGGGAGGCAATTTCGGCATCGGGCTGTCCATCGCGCGCACGGCGATGGAATATCAGGGGGGAAGGGTGGAAGCGTACAACCGGACGGCTCCGGGGCATGGGGCGGTGTTTGTTTTGTGGCTGCCGCTGAAGAGAAAATAATGGGCAGAGGCATCCGACGAAAAGGGGGAATTAAAACGGAAGCCGCAGAGCGTGAGTCTACAGCTTCCGGATGGGAAAGAGCATATAATTGATTCCGGTCTGCGGGCAGGTGAAGTCCTGGACAGCGCCTGCCAGCGTCAGATTGTGTTCGTGTAAATATTGAATCGTATCGGAAAAGGTGTGTTCGGTCTCACACGCCGCGGATATATATTCGTAGCCGGGAACGATCCATTTTGTCCATCCGTCGGGGGCTTCGGCGTCAAGTTCGCATTCGACTCCCGCGAGATAAAGTCCCCGGCTGAAATCCTCCCAGGGATTGAACGTACGGGAAAAATCAGACATTGCGCCCCATATGCCGGCGATCGTTCCGTCTCTGCCCTTCTTGGCCAGGTGTTGAATTTCTTCGAAATGGGAATTGGCATCCTCCCATAACCGCTGAATAAATCCAGTTCCGTCTGTGGTGGATCCTTCTTTTCCGATTACGGCGAAGGATCCTTTTTCATACCGTTCTATTTTCATACGCATGTTTCTCCGATTACGGCTTTGCAGCTCTCCCGCGCCACGATGTGGTGGGGGACGATGGTTTTGGTGGCCATCAGATCCGGGGTCTCGATATGGCTGATCATCTGGGCGGCCGCCTCGATGCCCAGCTGGAAGGAGTTGATGTCCACGCTTGTAAGGGGCGGGTAGGTCAGGCGGGCGAAGAGGGAGTTGTTGAAGGAGATGATGGATAGGTCTCCCGGGATGGAGATTCCCAGTTCGGCGCAGGTCTTTTCCAGGGCCATGGCCAGAATGTCGTCGCTGACCAGAACCGCGGTGGGGCGGTCTTTGGCGGTCAGAAGGGTTTCCAGGGCCAAATTTCGTTCCTCGGGTACTTCGGGCGCCTCAATGCACAGATCGGGGCGGAAGGGGACCTGGTGCTCCGCCAGTGACAGCAGGTAGCCGGACTTCCGGTCGTTGTTGAAGAGCAGGGAGTGGTCCCCGGACAGGTAGGCGATCCGGCGGTGGCCCAGCCCAAACAGGTAGTCCGCGGCTTCCCTGCCAGCCAGTACGTTGTCGTTGTCCACATAGATGGTCTGATTGACGTTCCGGTAGGCTTTTCCGATGAGCACGTATAAAAGGCCATCGTCATAGAGATAATCGATTACCGGGTCCTGTTCTTTTGAGTAGAGCACGATGTGGCCCTCGGCCTGGCCTTTTTTTGCCATAATCTTGACGGCGTCCAGGATTTCCTCCTCGTTCTGTCCGGTAATCACGGTGTTGATGTACTGCTTTTGGTTGCAGTGCTGGCTGATTCCACGGATTACTTCCAGATAGAAGGAGTTCTCGTAGGCTTCCTTCTGGGACGGGGGGAGAATGATGCCGATGGTGCGGGAGTTCTGGGTGGCCAGGCTGCTGGCCTGGAAATTCGGCTCGTATCCCAGCTGCTCCATGGCCAGGCGTACTTTTTCCTTGGTCTGGCGGCTGATGGACGGGTGATCCTTGCAGGTGCGGGATACGGTTGAGGGGGATACGCCGGCAAGGGCGGCGACATCTTTTATGGTTACGGGCATAGGCGGCCTCCTGATTGGACTTTTGATTTAGTTCTATTTTATCGGGTTATGCAAAATTTGTCAAATGGATTTGCATTGTTTGCATAAGTTGTAGCGTTGGTTTGCGTTATAAAAATGCACAAAAAGAGAGCGGTGTTTTTGGATAAAAGGTAGAAAAGCGAAAATGTTGGAAAAAATAGTTGAATTTATTGAGCGGCTATTCTATATTTAATGCAAGCGGTTGCACAAAGTTGCACAAATGAATTTCAGGAGGATGGATATGAAACAGAGAATGGATGGCTGCGAGGGAATCCGCATTGTCTCGCCGGTGACGGGAAACGCGGTGCCGGTGGATCAGGTGCCGGATCCGGTGTTTTCCCAGAAGATTATCGGGGACGGGGTCGCCGTGGCGCCGGAGGACGGCAGGATTGTAAGCCCGGTGGACGGCGAGGTGGTGTCTGTGGCGGAGACGCTGCACGCGTATGGGTTTCGCAGCCGGGAAGGCGTTGAGGTGCTGGTGCATTTCGGGTTGGAGACGGTGGCGCTCAAAGGGGAGTATTTTAAATGTCATGTGAAGGTCGGGGACCAGGTGAAGGCTGGGGATCTGGTCGCAGAGGCGGATCTGGAAGGGCTGAAGGAGAGACAGGTGGAGACCATTACGCCGGTGCTGATTTGCGGTGGTATGGAAGGGCGTGCCATGAATGCAGAGTTGGGCGCGGTGAAGGCTGGAGAGACGACCATTATTACGTTGCTGGATGAGTGCGGCGTTGAGGAGAGCGCGGGGACGGGAGCTGAAACGGCCGGTGGAGGAAGCGCAGCGGGAGACGGTCGTGACGGAAAGGCCGGGAACCAGACAGAGAAGAAAAAGAAAAAATCCATGATCAATTTCGATTTCTTACAAAAACTGGGTAAGGTGCTGATGACGGTGATCGCCGTTATGCCGGCGGCCGGGCTGATGATCAGCGTGGGTAAGCTGGTGCAGATGGCCGGGGCGGATATGGGCGTGGTCATGACCGTTGGAAGCACAATGGAGACCATCGGCTGGGCGGTGATCAATAATCTGCACATTTTATTCGCGGTAGCCATCGGCGGCTCCTGGGCGAAGGAGAAGGCGGGCGGCGCGTTTGCGGCTGTGATTGCATTTATCCTGATCAACGTGGTCACGGGAGCGATCTTTGGGGTCAGCAGCGCGGATCTGGCTGATCCGGCGGCGGTGACCCACACGCTGTTTGGAAAGGAAATACTGGTGAACGGGTATTTCACCTCGGTGCTGGGAGCGCCGGCTCTGAATATGGGCGTGTTTGTGGGAATTATTTCCGGATTTGTGGGCGGTACCATTTATAATAAGTATTATAATTACCGCAGGCTGCCGGACGCGCTGGCGTTTTTTAACGGCAAGCGTTTTGTGCCCATGGTGGTGATTCTGTGGTCCGTGATCATTTCCGTGGTGCTGGCCGTGGTGTGGCCGGTGGTGCAGTCCGGGATCAACAGCTTCGGCGTGTGGATTGCCAATTCCTCGGATACCTCACCGGTGCTGGCTCCGTTTATCTACGGGACTTTAGAGCGGATGCTGCTTCCTTTTGGTCTGCACCATATGCTGACCATTCCGATGAATTATACGTCCTTCGGCGGAACTTATACGATGCTTACCGGGGCAAACGCGGGGGCGCAGGTGTTTGGTCAGGACCCGCTGTGGCTGGCATGGGCAACGGATTTGATTAATTTGAAGGGCGCAGGGGATATGGCCGGTTATCAGCAGCTTTTGACTACTGTGACGCCCGCGCGGTTTAAGGTGGGACAGATGATCGGGGCTACGGGCCTGTTATTGGGAATCGCTCTGGCGATGTACCGGAGAGTGGACGCCGACAAGCGCCAGAAGTACCGTTCCATGTTTGTTTCCACTGTGCTGGCGGTGTTTTTGACCGGCGTTACGGAGCCGCTGGAGTTTATGTTTATGTTCTGTGCGCTGCCGCTGTATGTGGTCTACGCGGTGCTTCAGGGATGCGCGTTTGCCATGGCGGGACTGATTCACCTGCGGCTGCATTCCTTTGGAAATCTGGAGTTTCTGACCAGAATTCCCATGTCTGTGAAGGCGGGGCTTACGGGCGATCTGATCAATTTTGTGATCTGTGTGGCGGTGTTCTTTGCCGTGGGATACGCGGTGGCGTATTTTATGATTGGAAAGTTCCATTTTGCGACGCCTGGGCGTTTGGGCAATTACACAGATGACGGCGCTGGGGATGAGAGTCCGGCGGCGGGAAATGGGAATGGCAGCGCGGTTGGGAAGGACAGCCAGGCGGAGCGGATCATCGGCCTCTTGGGCGGCCGGGAGAATATCTCCTTTGTGGACGCCTGTATGACCCGGTTGCGGGTTACGGTGAAGGATGTGTCCAAGGTGGCGGAGCTTACCGCCTGGAAGGCAGAGGGAGCCATGGGGCTGATTAAGAAGGACGAGGGGATTCAGGCGGTATACGGTCCCAAGGCCGACGTGCTGAAATCCGATATCAACGATCTATTGTAAGGAGCTGCTATGAAGCTGATTACGTTGAACACACACAGTCTGGTGGAAGCGGATTATGAGAATAAGCTGAAATTGTTTGCGGAGGCGGTACTCCGGGAGCGGCCGGATGTGGTCGCGCTGCAGGAGGTCAACCAGAGTATGGGAGAACCGGCGGTGGGGCAGGAGCGGCTGGGGGCGCTGGGGTTTGTGGAGTGCGAGGAGCGCGGAAATGAGTCGAAGGTTGAAGCCGGGGCGCGGGGCGCGGTAATTCCTGTCCGGGCGGACAATCACGCTTACCGGCTGGCCGGGCTGCTGGCGGAAGGCGGAGCGCCTTATTTCTGGACCTGGGTTCCGGCCAAGATCGGCTATGGCAGATATGACGAGGGGACGGCGCTGTTTTCGCGCCTTCCCGTAGCGCAGACGGGATGGATTTATTTGACGGGAAGCCGGGATTACAAAAATTGGAAAACCCGTAAGGCTCTGGAAATGATTCTGGATTTTCACGGAAAACGCTGCCGCTTTTTCAGCCTTCATATGGGCTGGTGGAAGGACGGGGAAGAGCCTTTTGCCGGTCAGTGGGAGCGGCTTTCCGGCTATCTGAAAAACGAGTCCGGGGATTTGTGCTTTTTGATGGGAGATTTTAACTCACCGGCCGGAATACAGGGTGAGGGATGGCAGCTGGTGAGCGGTTCCGGCTGGCTGGACACTTACGGGCTGGCCGCGGCGAAGGACAACGGGGTCACGGTTGGCGGCGTCATCGATGGCTGGAGGGACAGTCCGCAAAACGCTGACGGTCCGGCGCCGGGCGCGGAGGGCGCGCATGAAAATGGAATGCGCATCGACTATATCTGGGTCAACCGGGAGATACCGGTTCTGAGGTCTCAGGTGATTTGTAATGGAATAAACGGCCCGGTGGTTTCGGATCATTACGGTGTGATGATTGAGTGCGAGCCGGAAAAATGTCCGGGCAGAGGGAGATTGTGATATGAGACGAGAGAGCGGGATTTTGCTGTCGGTTGCCAGCCTGCCGTCGCGGTACGGGATCGGCTGTTTTTCAAAAGAGGCCTACGAGTTCGTGGACCAGCTAAAGGCGGCGGGACAGTCCTACTGGCAGATTCTGCCTCTGGGGCCTACCAGTTACGGGGATTCGCCCTACCAGTCCTTTTCCACATTTGCGGGAAATCCATACTATATCAGCCTGGAGGCATTGGTGGACGAGGGGCTTCTGACCAGGGAGGAGTGCGAGGCGGCGGATCTGGGAGCGGATGCCGGGCTGGTGGATTATGAGAAGCTGTATGAGAACCGTTTCCCGTTGCTGCGCAAAGCCTATGAGCGCAGCAAAGCGGGAAAAGACCCGGAGTTTTTGCGGTTTAAGGCGGAAAATGCCTGGTGGCTGGACGACTACGCCCTGTACATGGCGGTGAAGGCGCGGTTTGATCAGACGGCCTGGACGCAGTGGGCGGAGGACATCCGGCTGCGGTGGCAGAACGCGTTGGATTATTACCGGCGTGAGTTGTATTTTGACATTGAGTTTCATCAGTACCTGCAATATTTGTTTATGAACCAGTGGAACAGGCTGAAGGCGTACGCCAACAGCAGGGGAATCCGCATTGTGGGGGATATTCCTATTTACGTGGCCCTGGACAGCGCGGACGCCTGGGCAAGTCCCGAGCTGTTCCAGCTGGATGAAAATAATGTGCCCAAGGCCGTGGCGGGCTGTCCGCCGGATGGATTTTCCGCGACGGGGCAGCTCTGGGGAAATCCTCTTTACCGGTGGGATTACCACCGGCAAACGGGGTATGAGTGGTGGATTAAACGGCTGTCTTACTGCTACCGGCTGTACGATGTGGTGCGCATCGACCATTTCCGGGGATTTGACCAGTATTTCAGTATCCCGGCCGGGGCGGAAAATGCGGTGGGCGGACACTGGGAGCAGGGGCCGGGCATCGATTTGTTCTGCAGGGTGAAGGAAGCGCTGGGGGAAAAGGAGATTATCGCGGAGGATCTGGGTTATGTGACGGACTCGGTGCGCCGCCTGGTGGCGGAGACGGGATATCCGGGTATGAAGGTACTGGAGTTCGCATTTGATTCCCGGGATTCCGGGTGCGCCAGCGATTATCTGCCCCACAATTACCCGGAAAATTGCGTGGCTTATACGGGAACACATGATAATGAGACCATTGCCGGATGGTTTGAATCGATTAAGCCGGAGGAGCAGAAATTGGCCAGGGATTATCTCTGCGACCACTATACGCCGGTGGAGGAGCTGCACCTGCCGTTTATCAGCTTGCTTATGCGAAGCCAGGCCAGGATGTGTATGATTCCGCTGCAGGATTATCTGGGGCTGGGAAATGACTGCCGGATCAACACGCCTTCCACGGTGGGGGAGAACTGGAGATGGAGGTTGGTTCCGGGACAGGTGTCGGAGGCTGTGATAGAGGAGATTGGGATGGTGACGAGGAGGTATGGGAGGTGGAACTGGGAGTAACAAATGTAAGAATATAAGAATACTGCGGGATACAACGCCTGATATGGCGGAGTATCCCGCTTTTTGAATGCAATGGGCCGCCGGCGCAGTTTGCGGGCGATTGTTAGAATGGACACCAGGGCAGGACCTCATTTTTCAGAGTGCGGATCAGATCCTGTATCAGCTTTTGTTTGATATTGCCGCCCTGGTAGATGGCCGTGCATTTTCGGGTTTCCGGCATGTTTTCCAGTAGAAACAAATCGAGCTGGTTAACGCCGGGTTCGTGGCTGAAGTACACGACAGAGCCGGAGAGCAGCTGTACGCCCAGGCCCTTTACGTTTAGCAGCAGGCCCGTGCTGAGATTGTTGATGGAGATTGTGCGGGATGGATGAATCTGGTTATTTTGAAGAATCGTTTCGTAGGTGTCGTAGAGTCCGTTGGATACCTGGGGGATGATGAAGGGCAGGCCGTTCAACTGGTCCGGCTGCACGATATAGGGATTTTTCATATCATGTTTACCGCGAAGGTGGTCGGGTATCAGACCGAATTTGCGGTGGGCGGCGAAAAACAGCGTTTCTTCCATAATCTCCACCATCTCAATGTCCGTGGAAGCGGGAAATACTCCGATGCCCACGTCGAGTTTTTGCTTTTGAAGATCTTCATACATCTGCTGCTCTGTTTCCTGGACGATCTGGACGTTGATATCCGGATGGATGGAGCAGAAGGTTGGCAGAAACAGGGGGAGCCAGTGGTGGCCGCGTACCTGGCCGATTCCCACCAGCAGCGTCTGGGTGGGGTTGGCGATAAAGTGGATCTGGCTGCGCAGCGCTTGTTCCGAGGCATAGATTTTCTTCATTTTTTCAAGATAGTACGCGCCAGCGTCGGTCAGCGTGACGGGGGATTTGCTGCGGTCGAACAGTTTTACGCCCAGTTCATTTTCCAGACGGTTTAAGTAAAGGGTCAGCGTGGGCTGTGAGATATACAGGCGTTTTGCGGCCTGAGTCAGGTTCCGCTCCTCCGCGATGGCAATAATGTAGTTTAATTTTTCATATAACATGCAAATCTACCTTTCACATTTCCTCGTCAATCTGTACAGGTTTCAGTTCCCATTATAAGTACCTTTACACGAAAAGTAAATGACCTTCCCCAGTTCCCATAAAAAAAATTTATGGCATTAAAAACCTTAATATTCTGATGAGGAATCAATATTGGACGGTGCCGGAACCACGTGTTAGCATGGGATTAACAAATTGATAAAGATGGAGGGAACGCATGAAAATAACGGACGTGCGCGTGGAGCGTTACCGGTGGCCTAAGGAAAAGCCCATTGCCAACGGAAAGCATGTATATACGCACAATGAGCTCAATTTATTAATTATCGACACGGATGCGGGCGTGAGCGGGTATGGCTGCAGCTGGGCGATTGAATTTGCGGAGAGCATGGGGAAGGCGATTATCGGCGAAGATCCGCTGAACCATGAGCGGCTTTGGCAGAAGATTTATGTTCCCAAATTTATCGGACGGCGGGGGACCAGCTGTAAGACGGTTTCAGCTATCGATATTGCACTTTGGGACATCAAGGCAAAGGTGGCGGGAATGCCGCTGTACCGGCTGTTAGGCGGATTCCGGGAACGGATTCCCTGCTATGTGGCCGGTGGGTATTATGCTGAGAATAAGGGGATTACACAGCTGCAAAAGGAGATGGAGGAGTATGTAAGCTGGGGCATCCGGGCGGTTAAGATGAAGGTGGGGGCGCTGTCCCTGAAAGAGGACGCCAGACGGGTTCAGGCTGTGCGGCAGGTCCTGGGAGACGATGTGAAGCTGATGCTTGACGCTAACTGCGCATACCGGTTTTTTGAAGCGATCGAGTTCTCGCGGATGGTGGAGGAATACCACCCTTACTGGCTGGAGGAGCCGGTGGATGCCGACGACTACGATGGATACCGGAAGGTGGCGGCCAAGAGCAATATTCCCATTGCCGCGGGGGAAAACGAGGTGACCCGTTTCGGATTCAGGGATCTGATCAACACACAGGCCGTCAGCATTTTAAACCCCGATGCGGCAAGCCTGGGCGGGGTAACGGAGTTTATGAAGATCGCGGGTTACGCGGACGCCAACGGGCTGGTGATGAGCCCCCACGGACAACAGCAGCTGCATGTGCATTTGGACTGTGCGGCTCCGAATGTCAACCTGGCGGAATTTTATCCTCCCCAGTATGACGCCAAGGTGTATGAGGCATTTGTCAACCCCGTGGTTTTCAATAAAGACGGGACAGTCAGCCCCAGCCAGGCTCCCGGAGCGGGTCTGGATATCAACCGGGAACTGTTGGCTCCGTATCGCATCCAGTAAAGGGAAGGGGGGAATGTCTATGAAAATAACAGATGTTCGGGTGATATGCGCAAACCGCAGTGTGTTCTGCCGGATTGAAACGGACGAAGGAATTTCAGGTTTGGGCGAGAGCGGGACCTGGGGATTTCTGGAAGCCTCCGCACGGGCGATTTTGGTAATGAAGGAATATCTGGTGGGGCGGGATCCCCTGAATATCGAGCACCATTGGCAGTATCTTTACCGGTTTTCGCATTTCCGCGGAGCGGCTGTCATGGGAGCGCTGTCCGCTATTGATATCGCGCTCTGGGATCTGGCGGGAAAATACTACCATGTGCCGGTATACCGCCTTCTGGGCGGAAAATGCCGGGAACAGGTCCGTGTTTACAACCACACGGCCGGCCGGACTGAGGAGGAGCTGATTGAGAACGCGAAAAAGGGAGTGGAGGAGGGGTATACGGCCCTGGGCCATTTAAATCCCTATCTGGACGAACCGCGGACTCAGCCCTATGGGGATGGAAATACGGCGATGCTCTACAAGGCGGAGCGCAGAATTGCCAGGATCAGGGAGGCGGTGGGAGAGGAAATCGATCTTTGCCTGGAACTTCACCGGCGTCTGGAGCCTGGACTGGCCGTGCAGCTTAGCGCCCGGCTGGAACCATATAACCCCATGTTTCTGGAGGATCCCATACGGCCGGATAATTTCGACGCTATGGGGGAGGTTGCGCGCAAATGCCGGATTCCCATTGCCACAGGGGAACGCATTCACACGTCCCACGAGTTCGAGATGCTGTTAGCGCGGGAAGCGTGCAGTTATGTGCGCGTTTCCATGGGAGTCTGCGGCGGATTTACCGGCGCCAAAAAGATTGCGGCGGTTGCGGAATCCCACCATGTAAGCCTGGTGCCCCATAATCCGTTGAGCCCGGTGATGACCAACGCGGTGCTGAATTTTGCAGCTGCCACCGACAATGTGGCGATCTGCGAGTATCCGAATCCTTACGCGGCATCCACCGCGGACCACCTGACCGTCAGCGGCGTAAAGCTGCGTCAGTGCGATATGGTGGACCATATTCCTGAAATGAAGAATGGGTATCTGCCTGTGCCGGAGGAAAATGGAATCGGCATTGAATTGGTCCCGGATCTGGAAGAGTGTTTTCCCTTCCGCCCCCATAAAATCCTGACACGGCTGAACCTGGACGGTTCCATCTGTGATCAGTAGAGTTTGTCAATCAGAGGAGGTATACATATGAGTCCCTTAACAATTTGTCTGATTATATTTGCGTTGATGGTCATTGGCTTTTGCAGCGGCAAATACAGTCTGGCTACGATTTCGCTGGTTTCCATGATGGCACTGGTCCTGACCGGATGTATGGACGCCAAGGCTGCGCTGACCTATTTTTCCAACAATAATGTGATTATGATTGCCGGTATGTGCGTTGTGGCGGCCGGATTTAACCGCACGCAATTTTGTACCAATGTAGCCAACGGCATTTCCAGGGTTTCAAAGGGCAGTCTGAACAAAATGATGTTTGGATATGTTTTGATCGGTATGCTGCTGAGCCAGTTTATCCAAAGCCCGATTGTGGCCATGGGAATTGTGACACCAATGCTGCTGGCATCGGCTGAGAGCATGGGGCTTAAATCCAGCAAGGTAGTATTTCCGCTGGGAGTGGCCACGGTGGTGACCTGCTGTACCCTTCCGGTGGGAGCGGGAGCTACGGTTGCCGCTGAGTTAAACGGCTATCTGGAGAGTTACGGTTATCTGGATCATATGGTAGGAATTCTGGACCCCATGGTCGGGCGTCTGCCGTTGTTGGTGATCTGTGTGATCTACTGTTCGTTCTTTGCTACGAAATTCGCGCCGGACGAGCCCATTGTGAAATCCATCACGGAAGTGAAACAGGGCGCCGGGCGGGTAGCCTTGAAGCCGTTTCAGGAGTATGCGGGTATCTTCATCTTTTTTGCCGATGCCGTGGCTCTGATGTGCGCCAAACAGATCGGTATGCAGAACTGGGAAATCACAGTGATCGGCGCGCTGGCAATGGTTTTGTGCGGCGTTCTAAAGCCGAGGGAGGCCACGGCGTCTATGCCCGTGAGTATGCTGCTGCTGATTGTGGGAGCGTTGGCCATGTCGGGGGCGTTAAGCTCTACCGGCGCAGGAGATTTGATTGGCGGACACATTGCGGGGATTGTGGATTCCGTAAATGGAAATTCCTATATCATAGGTTTTATCTTCTTTATCATTCCGTTTGTCATGACGCAGGTGATGCAGAATCGTGGAACGATGTTGATTTTCCATCCTATAGCCATTGCGACCTGTGCGTCTATTGGGGCGAATCCGGTGGGATTAATGATCCTGATCCAGGCGGCGTGTCTGTCTGCGTTCATGACTCCGATGGCCACGGCTGCGATTCCGTATATGATGGAGTGCGGAGGTTATGACCAGAGATCCATGTTTAAACAGTCCTGGTTGTTTGCAATTATCTGTTGCGTTGTCTCGGTGGGATGGATTATGACGGTGTTCCCACTGGGGTAATGTGGTTTGTGGAGAGGAAAAGGGTATGATGACAGAGGAACAGCGCGCTGCGTTCAGGGAAATGATTGGCCGGGGGAAGATGGGGGAGGTGACGGAGCTGGAATTGGATCGTTACCCGGCAAAAGAGGCGGAAATCAGGATTGAAACATCTCTGGGAAGTACGGCGGTTTATGTTTATGAAAACTGTGATTTTTCGACGGAGCGTCCGTTGGTTATCAATTTCCACGGAGGTGGGTTTGTTAAGGGGAGAAACCGCCGGGACGAACTGTTTTGCCGGAAAATGGCGAATCTGCTGGGAGCGGTTGTGGTGGATCTTGACTACCATCTGGCTCCGGAGTATCCGTATCCCGCTGCTGTGGAAGAATCCTGGGAAGTGGTTCGATGGTGTTGGGAACAGAGGGAAAGGCTGGGATTTGATCCTGGGAAGATTGTATTGATCGGGCACAGCGCGGGAGGAAATCTGGCGGCGGGAGTCGGCATGCGGCTGGGAGAATCGGGATTGTTTCGCCCTGCCTGTCTGGTTTTGGATTATCCGCCGATGGATCTGGCCACGGACCCGGCGGAAAAGGAGCGAACCAGCTGTGATATGACCGTAGAGCGTGTACGGGAATATAACCGGCAATATATCCCGCCGGAGCGCAGCAGAGAACCCTACGCCAGTCCGGTGTACGCGCCGGAGCGTATGCTCGCAGGGCTGCCGGATACGCTGGTAATTTCAGCCGGTGAGGACAGCTTGTGTGTGGAGGATGAGGAGTTTGCATTGAGGCTGGCTCGCAGCGGCGTTACGGTGACGCTGAGACGGTTTACCGACAGCCTTCACGGATTTGTCATCAACCGCAGGTGTGAGTGGGAGGCGGCAGAGGCGCTGATTGTAAGGTTTATAAAACAACATGTGAGTTAGAGGCGAGAAAGCGCCGTTCCGGGAGGGGCGGCGCTTTTGGGGGTGCGCCCGGCGGCGCACGTTTCTAACCGGTGCAAGTCCGGAATCCGCCCGGTAGTGGGAAGGATATAGCCGAAGGCAAGGGTGTCCATCGTGAGGTGGAATCTGAAGGAAGCCGGATATGGGGAACATACTAACCCATGGGCAAATCTCTGGTCTGACGAACAGAAATCACATCAGGCTATGCATGAGGGTAAGACTGCCCCACAAGTTGAAGCCCAATAACTACACGGAATCATGTATGGTAAATGTGGCAGATAGATGGAGAGAAAGAAACGTGTGGTACCCGGGGAGGTCTGTACGATATGTCCTGAAAGGGATAACCATCATCGTGAGATAATGCTGAACGTACAGAAGTCAGCCGAGGTCATAGTAGCCGAGAGGCGAAGGACCGAATCAATAGGAGTCCTTAGTACAACCGGGAAAGGAGGAAAGAACATTGGGTGCAGAAAACAGAGAAAGCTGCTTGCAAAGAGATAGCGCGGAACGTGAAGGGTATGTGAGAGCGCACCGTTCTTTCCGTCGGATATGGAAAGAATGGGACAGTGCACAACCGGAGCTCTTAGAGAAGATACTGGATAAGGACAACCTGAACAGAGCGTTCAAAAGAGTAAAGGCAAACAAGGGTGCGCCGGGAATCGACGGAATGACCGTGGAGGAAGCCGGAGCATACCTTCGGGAGAACCAGAAAGAGCTTATCGGGAGAATCAAAAGGGGGAAATATACTCCCGACCCGGTAAGACGAGTGGAAATCCCAAAGCCAGACGGTGGAATACGAAAGCTTGGTATTCCAACCGTCAAAGACCGTATTTTCCAGCAAGCCATAACACAACAGCTCATGCCGGTCTATGAGCCGTCATTCTCGGAAAACAGCTATGGTTATCGACCGGGGAGAAGCGCAAAAGACGCCATTCTGAAAGTGAAGGAGTATGCAGAACAGGGATATACCCATGCAGTGACATTAGACCTGTCGAAATACTTTGATACACTTAACCACGAAATGCTCCTGAATATCTTGCGAAGGAATATAAAGGACGAAAGGGTAATCCAGTGGATTAAGAGATACTTAAAGAGTGGTGTCATGGAAAACGGTATAGTCATGGAAACAGAAGAAGGATCGCCGCAGGGCGGAAACATCTCGCCACTGTTGGCAAATATCTATCTGAACGAGTTCGACCAGGAGTTTGAGAAGCGGGGAGTGGCATTTGTACGCTATGCAGACGATATTGTGCTGTTAGCTAAAAGTGAGAGAGCCGCAAAGAGATTACTGGAATCCAGCACGAAATATCTGGAGAAAACACTGAAACTGAAAGTGAATCAAAAGAAAAGTCGTGTGGTAAGTGTGTTTGCAATCCGAAATTTTAAGTTTCTTGGCTTCACATTGGGAAAGAACGGGAAGGGCATATATGTCCGGGTTCATGGGAAGTCATGGAAGAAGATGAAGACAAAACTGAAAGAGCTCAGTTCCCGAAGGTCTTGTCAGAGTATACGTCCTTCATTGGAAAAGATAAAAGTATTCATGCGTGGATGGCTGAATTATTATGGGATTGCGGATATGAAGAACAGGATAGACGAACTAAACTCATGGCTGTATCACCGTATTCGAATGTGCATATGGAAACAATGGAAGTTACCCAAAACAAGGAAAAGAAACCTTATAAAACTCGGGATACCTGAATATTTTGCACATCAGGCGGCAAACAGCCGCAGGAAATACTGGTATGTAACGGGAATGGGAGCGGTCAACAGAGCATTAACACAAGAAAGACTGATAAACAGTGGCTTTTATGATTTAGCTACTGCCTATCAGTCCGTGCACGTCAACTATTGAAACCGCCGTGTACCGAACGGTACGCACGGTGGTGTGAGAGGACGGGAGTTAATCACTCCCTCCTACTCGATTGCGCCCGGCGGCGCACGTTTCTAACCGGTGCAAGTCCGGAATCCGCCCGGTAGTGGGAAGGATATAGCCGAAGGCAAGGGTGTCCATCGTGAGGTGGAATCTGAAGGAAGCCGGATATGGGGAACATACTAACCCATGGGCAAATCTCTGGTCTGACGAACAGAAATCACATCAGGCTATGCATGAGGGTAAGACTGCCCCACAAGTTGAAGCCCAATAACTACACGGAATCATGTATGGTAAATGTGGCAGATAGATGGAGAGAAAGAAACGTGTGGTACCCGGGGAGGTCTGTACGATATGTCCTGAAAGGGATAACCATCATCGTGAGATAATGCTGAACGTACAGAAGTCAGCCGAGGTCATAGTAGCCGAGAGGCGAAGGACCGAATCAATAGGAGTCCTTAGTACAACCGGGAAAGGAGGAAAGAACATTGGGTGCAGAAAACAGAGAAAGCTGCTTGCAAAGAGATAGCGCGGAACGTGAAGGGTATGTGAGAGCGCACCGTTCTTTCCGTCGGATATGGAAAGAATGGGACAGTGCACAACCGGAGCTCTTAGAGAAGATACTGGATAAGGACAACCTGAACAGAGCGTTCAAAAGAGTAAAGGCAAACAAGGGTGCGCCGGGAATCGACGGAATGACCGTGGAGGAAGCCGGAGCATACCTTCGGGAGAACCAGAAAGAGCTTATCGGGAGAATCAAAAGGGGGAAATATACTCCCGACCCGGTAAGACGAGTGGAAATCCCAAAGCCAGACGGTGGAATACGAAAGCTTGGTATTCCAACCGTCAAAGACCGTATTTTCCAGCAAGCCATAACACAACAGCTCATGCCGGTCTATGAGCCGTCATTCTCGGAAAACAGCTATGGTTATCGACCGGGGAGAAGCGCAAAAGACGCCATTCTGAAAGTGAAGGAGTATGCAGAACAGGGATATACCCATGCAGTGACATTAGACCTGTCGAAATACTTTGATACACTTAACCACGAAATGCTCCTGAATATCTTGCGAAGGAATATAAAGGACGAAAGGGTAATCCAGTGGATTAAGAGATACTTAAAGAGTGGTGTCATGGAAAACGGTATAGTCATGGAAACAGAAGAAGGATCGCCGCAGGGCGGAAACATCTCGCCACTGTTGGCAAATATCTATCTGAACGAGTTCGACCAGGAGTTTGAGAAGCGGGGAGTGGCATTTGTACGCTATGCAGACGATATTGTGCTGTTAGCTAAAAGTGAGAGAGCCGCAAAGAGATTACTGGAATCCAGCACGAAATATCTGGAGAAAACACTGAAACTGAAAGTGAATCAAAAGAAAAGTCGTGTGGTAAGTGTGTTTGCAATCCGAAATTTTAAGTTTCTTGGCTTCACATTGGGAAAGAACGGGAAGGGCATATATGTCCGGGTTCATGGGAAGTCATGGAAGAAGATGAGGACAAAACTGAAAGAGCTCAGTTCCCGAAGGTCTTGTCAGAGTATACGTCCTTCATTGGAAAAGATAAAAGTATTCATGCGTGGATGGCTGAATTATTATGGGATTGCGGATATGAAGAACAGGATAGACGAACTAAACTCATGGCTGTATCACCGTATTCGAATGTGCATATGGAAACAATGGAAGTTACCCAAAACAAGGAAAAGAAACCTTATAAAACTCGGGATACCTGAATATTTTGCACATCAGGCGGCAAACAGCCGCAGGAAATACTGGTATGTAACGGGAATGGGATCGGTCAACAGAGCATTAACACAAGAAAGACTGATAAACAGTGGCTTTTATGATTTAGCTACTGCCTATCAGTCCGTGCACGTCAACTATTGAAACCGCCGTGTACCGAACGGTACGCACGGTGGTGTGAGAGGACGGGAGTTAATCACTCCCTCCTACTCGATTATAATGGCATAAATTTGAATATTTTATTAAGAATTATCATATAACAATATTAATTTATTGATTTTCGATAAATAGATATTGAAAAAAGATAAGGGTTGTGCTATATTCCAGATAAAGGAACCGCTGGGATAAAGAGGCGGATGATGTGTGGAAAGGCGGAGTGAGGGATGAATATGCGGTTGGTTCGCTTTACGAAATGGCTGTTGGATGTGATGTTTGTGGTGGGAATTGGGATTACGGTGGGGATTCCCATGATTTTTTATGTGATCGGAGGGTATATTGAAGCGTTTCGGAAGTATTACCTGATCCAGTGCGTGCTCTATATGCTTTCAGGCGTGCTGGCGCTGCTGATTGTGGCGGAGCTGCGGAAAATGTTCGCCACGGTGTTAAAGGACCAGGCTTTTGTGTGGGAGAACGCGGCTTCCCTAAAACGGATGGGAAAGTGCAGCTTTCTAATCGCGCTGCTCTCGGTGGTGCGTCTGCCGCTGGCGCCGACTCCGGCCACGGCGGTGGTGATTATTGTGTTCTCCATTGCCGGACTCTTCTGCTTTGTGCTCTGCCAGGTGTTCGAGAAGGCAATCCAGTACAAGGAAGAAAATGATCTGACCATATAGAGAGGACGGGAGAAATGGGAATAATTGTAAATCTTGATGTGATGATGGCGAAACGGAAGAAGGGCCTCACGGAGCTTTCACAGGAAGTGGACATCACCATGGCAAACCTGTCCATTTTGAAGAATAATAAGGCAAAAGCCGTGCGGTTTTCCACGTTGGAGGCGATTTGCGAAGCGCTGGACTGCCAGCCGGGCGATATTCTGTGCTATGTTAAGGACGACGGGAAAGGAGATGAGGCAGAATGAGTGATCTGTATTGTGGAGCGGAAGTCACGGGGGAGCCGGTTGAAAACGAGGAGCCGGGGGCGGCGGAAACAGCAGGTATGCCGGAATTAACGGATGTGCCGGGAGAATCGGGGATGCCCCAAAACGTCTCTCAAAACACCGGTTGGAAGGCCACCAGCGAGGAAATGCGGCGTGAGGAGCGCCAGAGGAAGCGCCTGGCGATTGTGGAGGCGGACTTTGGGTTTATCGGGATGCTCTGCCTGGCGTTTGGTCTGATCGGGACATTTTTTCTGTACAAAAATCCCAGCGGCATCACATTTCCACTGTTTGTGGTCATGGTTTACGGATTCAGCTGGATGATTCTGCGCAGGAGGGGGATCCACATGAAGCGCGGTTCCTGGTTTTTGATCGGGGTATCGCTGTTGATCGGCATTTCCACCTGTATGACCGCAGATACCACGATCCACGGTCTCAACAAGCTGGCGCTGTTTCTGTTGCTCTGCGTGTTTGTGCTGCACCAGCGCTACCGGGACGGCCAGTGGAATATTGGAAAGTATATGACCGCGATTGTGCTTTTTCTCTGCCGGGCCCTGGGATTTCTGGGCTGCCCCTTCCGACACGGAACCCGGTTCCTCAAATCCATCCACAACCGGAAATACAAAAATGTGGTATGGGTTCTTGCCGGAATCTGCGCGGCTGTGCCAGTTGTGATTATTCTGTCCATTTTGCTGGCCACAGCGGACCGGGTGTTTGAATCCGTACTGAGTAAGGGAATTTCGGAATTTTTGAATCCCTTTACCGTAATCCCCATTGTATTCCAGATTTTCTTTGGAATTATTTCCATGTATTGTCTGATCTGCTCCGCCTGGGCAGGGGAGATCACGGAGGAGGTAAAGGACAAACGGAACGCGGAGCCGCTGATTGCCGTCGCCTTTATGGCGTTCATTGGGGCGATTTATCTGTTGTTTTGCGGAATTCAGGTGGTGTATCTCTTTATGGGCAGGGGACAGCTCCCCGACGGGCTGACCTATGCGGAGTACGCCAGACAGGGATTTTTCCAGCTGTTGTTTGTGGCGGTTCTTAATCTGGTGATGGTTCTGATGTGCCTGAAATATTTCCGGCGGAGCGCGGTTTTAAATGGTGTGCTTCTGGTGATCAGCCTGTGTACCTATGTGATGGTCGCCTCGGCGTTTTACCGCATGGTGCTTTATGTGCAGCAGTATCACCTGACCTATCTGCGCCTTCTGGTGCTGTGGTTTCTGCCTATGCTGGCTGTATTGATGGCTGGGGTGGTGGCGCTGATCTTTAGGAACCGGTTCCCGCTGTTCTGGCATTGCCTGGCGGTGATTTCGGTGTTCTATCTGGCTCTGGCCTGGATGAAGCCGGATTATCAGATCGCCCGGTATAACCTGGCGGCTGCCGGTGAGGGCGCGGTGATCACGGACGTGTACCAGAGTGATTATTACAGCCGTGACGGAGTGGATTATCTGACCCGGCTGTCCGCGGACGCGGCCCCGGCGGTTGCGGAGTTGATGGGGGAGTCGGACGGGAAACAGAGACTGCTGGAAAAATATGTATTTGATTATGAGAAAAACTGCGGCTGGGGAGTTGAGATTCGGAGGTATAATGTTTCTTTTGCGAAGGCCCTGGAGATTTTAGATCAAAGCAGACGGTAAAAATTGTGAAGTGCGGACCCCTTTTGGAATCCGCACTTTTTCTGGTTTGCAGCCCGAAGGCGTATATTTGATTATTCTTTCTGAGCCAGGAGTTCCTGCAAGCGTTCAATTTCTTCCTTATGTCTGCGATTTTCCTCCTGCAGCGCCTCAATCTGCGCCTGCTGCACTTCGATCATGTACTGTGTTGTGTTTGCGTCCAGAATTCTAAGTGCCTCTGAAAACATACTTACCAACTCCTTCTTGTGATAGCGGAAATGAAATACCTCGCGGTACAGTTCCTGAAATTCCGGGTATGTCTCGATTACCTCGCGGATATCCCGGGGCTGATCGGACGCGATAAACATGAGCCACGCATCTAACTTACTACTTATATTGTGATGGTTTTTCCGGAAAATGTCAAGCGGGATCAACAGGTATTCCTGCAGCAAATCCAGCTCCAGGCCGGTGTTGAACGTCTGCCTGGAATAGTGAAGGTATTGGTCCGGAAACCGGTGAAATTCAGAGGGGCTTTGTTGAATCAGTACGATGGTATAGACGCGTTTGATGTCCTGGTAGGAGAAGCGTTGGCCGGACTGCCGTTTGTTTTCGCGCACCTGGGAATACTGCCGCATGATCAGATCGCTGGAATAACAGGCGCAGCGGGCGCCGGGAAACAGATAGCCCACCCGCTGGATTTCCACATTAACCAAAGCGCCAGACGCTAGGCGGACCAGAATATCCATGACCAGCAGGGAACTTTCCTCCGTCAGACGTTTGGATTCATTGGGAATCACCTGGAGAATCCGCACCGTTTCCTTCAGGCAGAGGCTTAGGAATTCTTCCAGACGCTCCGGCTTAAGTTCCGGGTCAAAGACAAATTTAAACATGGGATCATAGGTGATGCGCATCCCGCGCACTCCCATGCAGAAGCTCACAAATTCCTCCTTCAGCTCCCATGAAAGCTTGTCGAACAAAGTAAAGAGCGTTTCGTCGGTTTTTAATTCCGCCAGAACCTCCTCCCTGGTGCTGCGCGGCCCGAATACATCCGGAAACCGCTCCATCCAGCGAACCGCCTCCATCTGTGCCGGATTCCGGTTAATTGACATTTCCTGCGTGTGAGTGAATTTCATAGACATTTTCCTCCTGGATATGAAATTAGATGAACTAGAATGTTTGCAGAAGAACTCTGCAAAGAAATGTTAAAAGATTCTAACATATTTAATAACGGCTTTCAACGGTTTTTTCGTCGCTCTCCACTGGGTAAAATGTAAGGTTGACTTTACTTTCCTCGTGATTTATACTGATTGTAATGTTAACCTTACAGAGGGAGGGAAAATCAGATCATGAAGAACCGCATCAAAGAGCTGCGGGAGCGGCGGGGCATGACCCAGGAACAGCTGGGAGAGATGGTGGGGACGTCCAGACAGGCGATCAATGCCATTGAGACGGAAAAGTTTGAGCCGTCCATCTGGTTGGCCTACGACATTTCCAGAGTGTTCGGCTGCTCCATCGAGGAGGTATTTTTGTTCGGGGAGAGCGCGCGCAAATCCAGGTCTGAGAGCAGCAGGAGGGAAAATAATGGTGGTCAGAAGCATACGGACTGAGGGGGACGAGGCGCTGAGGAAGCGCTGCAAGGAAGTGAAAACAGTGGATGAGCGCGTCCGCGCTCTGTTGGACGATATGATGGATACCCTGCACGCCACGGACGGGGCCGCGGCCCTGGCCGCAAACCAGGTGGGAATTCTGAAACGTCTGGTGGTGATCGATTATTGCGGGTATGTGCTGAAGCTGGTAAACCCGGTGATTGTGGGGCGGGACGGCGTCCAGGAGTGCCTGGAGGGGTGTTTGAGCTTTCCCGGGCGCATCGCCAAAACCATCCGCCCCCAGAGCGTGACCGTGCAGGCGTTGGATGAGAATGGGGAAGAACTTCTGCTCACCGGCGAGGGCGAAATGGCCAAATGCTTCTGCCACGAGCTGGAGCATTTGGACGGGGAGGTATTTTTGGACAAGGCGGTGGAGGTGCATTCTTGACAAACCCTTATATTTCATGTAATCTTAACAGGAATACCAGATACAGGGGTGAAGAGCAGAGATGACGGCTGAAGAAAGATTTTCATTATTTTGTGAACTGATCGATTCGTTTGACCGGGGGTGTAAGTTTGTGAACGACTATAACTCCCTGTTGCACGATTACAATGGAGTGGTCATGTACCAGGCGGAATCTCAGTTTATCCATAAGATTGGGCAGGAACCGGGGATCACCATCACGGAGCTGGCGGTCTATTTTGACAAGACCCGAAGCGCCTGCTCGCAGCTGATGCGGCGGATGAAGGACAAGGGCTGGCTGATCCAGACCAGAAACAGCGACAACAACCGGGAGTACAATCTGCACCTCACCGAGGAGGGGCAGAAGATCTACAATTACCACCTTAAATTCGAGGAGGCCTGTTACAGGCGCTCGGCCCGGATGTTGGACGAGTTCTCGGAGGAGGAGCTGGAGACCTATATCCGGATTCAGAAGAAGCTCAACGAATCCTTCAAACTGGATGTGGAGGAGAGTAAGATGCTGCAGGTCAACAGCAGCAAGTGATTGACCGGACAATTTGATCAGGGATCAGGCGGCAGGGCCGTCCCACTGCAAAGGCAGCGGGGCGGCTTGAATTTTATCCCGCTTATATTTTGCACCTCTGAAAAAGAGGGAATGTTCCGGCTGGACCCCGCGAATTGAGCAGGGACGTTCCTTGAATAAAAAGTAAATATTACCACATAAAATATATTAAAAGACTCTATGATGGTTAATAATGTTAAGTCAATGCAAAATTTTAAAAGATATATTGACAGATTAAACAATAAGTGATATTCTGTTTACATCAGTTAAGTAGCTTAAACATTAAGCTTATTATCAATTAAGCAGATTTCTTAACAGGAGGCACAAACATGGATGTAAAGAAATTGTACGACGACTATGAGGCTTACATCATTGAGATGAGAAGATGGTTTCACAGGCACCCGGAACTCTCTCTGAAGGAACAGAATACTTCCCGCAAGATTCAGGAGGAGCTTCAGGGCATGGGGATTCCCTTTGAGGTGCTGGCTCCCAACTGCGGGGTAGCCGCCACCATCAAGGGCGGAAAGGAAGGGAAGACCATCGCGCTCCGCGCTGACATCGACGCGCTTCCTGTGAAAGAAGAGACGGGGCTGGAATTTACCTCTGAGAACGAGGGCGTGATGCACGCCTGCGGCCACGACGCCCACATCGCCATGATGCTGGGAGCGGCCAAGGTGCTGAACGAGGTGAAGGAGGAGCTGGCGGGCACTGTGATCTGCGTGTTCCAGGTGGCGGAGGAGACGGGCTTCGGCTACAAGGAAGTGCTGGACTATTTCGACTCCATCGGCGGCGTGGACAGCGTGATCGGACTTCATATCTGGAGCACGCTTCCGGAGGGAGAGATCCTGCTGATTCCCAATTCCGTATTTGCGGGCGGCGTGGGATACGACCTGACGGTGAAGGGCGAGGGCGGCCACGGCGGAAGGCCGGATCTGGTGAAGGATCCCATCAAGGCGGCCTGCGAGATGGTTTTAAAGTTCGCGTCCATTCCCAGCAATTTCTACGATGTGCTGGATCACTCCGTGGTCAACGTGGGGCGCATCGAGGCCGGAACCATCGGCAATGTGTTCCCTTCGGAGGCGAAGCTCTACGGCGGCTTCCGCTGGTATAAGCCCGGCGGGGATAAAGTGATTCTGGAGAAGATGCACCAGATTGCCAGGGGCGTCTGCGCCATGTACGGGGTGGATTACGAGCTGGTGATCAACGGAGGCGTTCCGCCGGTGAGCAACAACGCAGAGTTGATCAGCCGGGCGAAGGGCCTGGTGAAGGATGTGGACGGCCTTGAGCTGGCGAAGCAGACGGATCCCATCTGTGCGGGCGATAATTTCGGGTATATTCTGGAGAAGTATAAGGGTTTTTACGGGGTGCTTGGCGCTGAAAAGGCGGGAGACACGGTTTATCCCCAGCACCACTGCAAGTTCGATCTGGATGAGAAGGCGTTCCGCAAGGGTTCCGAGTTTATGGCGAGGTTTGCCATTGATTTTTTAAATGCTGAATAGGGGGAAAAAAGATGAGTACAGGGGAAAAGGCGAAGAAAGGTTTTAAGATGCCCCATCTGTTTTGGATTATGATGGGACTGCTGCTGTTTGCATGTCTGTTGACCTACATAATCCCGGCAGGCGAGTTTGCCGTGGATGAGAACGGAAAGATTCTGGGCGACCAGTTTTCCTACCTGGGGCACCAGAATCCGGTGGCTCCCTGGCGGATGTTCATGTTGATTCTTCAGGGCCTTGGCGATTCCGGCCTGGTGATCTGGACGGTTCTCACCTCCGGCGCGATGACAGCGGTGGTCATGGCTACAGGCGCCATCGACGAGCTGCTCAACTGGGCTATTTACAAGTTAAAGGATAAGAGCGAAAATATTCTGATTACGATCATGTTCGTGCTGATGGTTTATCTGGGCGGCTTCGGCGGCACGGACGCCCTGATCGCGGTGGTGCCCATCGGCGTGATCTTTACAAAGAAACTGAAGCTGGATCCCATCTGCGCCATCGGCGTTTCCAGCTACGCCACGCTGCTGGGATTCGGAACCGGACCTACCAAGCAGTTTATCACCCAGCTGATGATGGGCGTGCCGGTGTACGGCGCTTTCTTCACTATGTTTATCAGCATGAATTTCTTTATGCTTTTGGGACTGTTCCTGCTGCTGCGCTATGTGAAAAAGATCCGCAAGGATCCCACCAAGTCCCTGATGTGGAGCGAGGGCTGGAACCCCGCCAACATGAAGGTGACCGCCGAGGAGGAGGCGAAGCTGAGCCAGGGAACCAAACTTTCCGGCAGAACCATCGCCATCCTGGTCCTGTTCCTGGGCCAGTACGGAATTCTGGTGGCTTACCCGCTTTTAGGCGGAGACGGGAATTATCTCCAGCATTTGATGACGGCGCTGGCGCTGTTTGTAGCCATTGTCTGCGGCTTTATCGGCGGATTCTCCTTTGACAAGGTGGGCGACGAGTTTGTAAAGGGCCTGCAGGGGTTGGTATTCGTAGGTTTTGTAATCGGTCTTGCCAAGGTGATGTCCCTGGTGCTGGCCGAGGGTATGGTGATCCACACCATGGTTTATGTGCTGACGAGGCCGCTGATGGATTTAAGCCGCGCGGTATCCAGTATTGGAATGACCGCTATCATCTGTGTGGTCAACCTGCTGATCCCCTCCGCTACCTCCAAGGCCGCGATCCTGGTACCGATCTTAAAACCCATCGCGGAGACCTTAAATATGGATTTAAACGTTGCGGTGCAGGCCTTCCAGTACGGCGACGGATTCACCAACATGGTTTCCCCGTTCCTGGGCTGGACCGTTGGCTCCTGCGTGATGGCGGGCGTGCCGTTCCCGAAGTGGTTTAAATGGGTTTTCCCGAAAGTAATTGCGTTTATCCTGATTTCGTTTGTTATAATGTATGTGTTGACAGAGAGCGGCTGGACCGCATTCTAAAATATGGAGATTTTGTAGAAAAGAGGTTGAATGATTATGAAGTACAATTTTGACGAGGTTGTGGACCGGAAGGGCACTTACTCCTGCAAACTGGACCAGATGCCCGAGGGCGCGCCGTCGGATGCGCTGTCCGTGTGGGTTGCGGATATGGATTTTGCCTGCGCCGAGCCCATTATCAGGGCGCTGCACGAGCGCATTGACCGGAAGATTTTCGGATACACCATCTACGACAACGAGGACTTAAAACATGCCGTGACCGGCTGGTTCAGGCGCAGATACGGCTGGGAAGTGGCTAAAGAGGACGTATTTTTCAGCCCCGGCGTGGTGCCGGCCCTGGCGTTCCTGCTTCAGGCCCTGACAAGCGAGGGGGACGGGATCATTATCCAGAGACCGGTGTATTATCCCTTTACCAACAAAATCAATGGAAATAACAGGAAAATCTTCAACAGTTCCCTGATCTATGAGAATGGCGACTACCGCATGGATTATAAGGACCTGGAGAAAAAGTTCGCCGACGAGGCGGTCAAGGGTATGATTCTCTGCAGCCCCCACAACCCGGTTGGACGGGTGTGGACCGTGGAGGAACTGGGACGTCTGGTGGAGATCGCGAAAAAGTATGGAAAATGGATTATCTCCGATGAAATCCACATGGATCTGACCCGCAAGGGCGTGGTCCACACGCCGCTGTTAAAGGTGGCTCCCGAGTACGCCGATCACATCGTGGTCTGCACGGCTCCCTCCAAGACCTTCAACCTGGCGGGTATGCAGCTGTCCAATATTGTGATCCCCAACAAGGAGTGGCAGAAGAAGTGGCTGGGTGTGATCGACGACGCGTTTTCCGTCAGCATGGCCAATCCCTTCGGCATCGCCGCCACCATCGCCGCCTACAACGAGGGCGAGGAGTGGCTGGACCAGCTGCGGGATTACCTGGATGAGAACATCCGCTTTGTCAAGGAGTTCGTCAAGGAGCAGCTGCCCAAGGCCAGCGTGACCGCGGTGGAGGGCACCTACCTGATCTGGCTGGATTTGAACGGATATGAGAGCGATCCTAAGAAGCTGGAGAAGCTGATGCAGGAGACCGCCAGAATCGCCTTTGACGAGGGGTACATTTTCGGCGAGGAAGGAAATGGATTTGAGCGGATCAACGCAGCTATGCCCAAGCGTTGTGTGGAGGACTGCATGAACCGGATCAAGAAGGCGTTAGACACGCTGAACTAGTTGACACAACGATGTTTTATGGTACATAATGGTAGGGGGCTGTCAACCGGCGGCCCCCTTAACGCATCGAAAAAGGAGAGAAGGATGGGAGCAGGGGAGAACATGAAAAGCAGGAAAAAAGCCGCAGCCGCGGCCATTGCGGGAAATGTCATATTCGGGTTGAGTTTTATGTTTTCCAGGGTGGTGCTTTTGACTGTGGACACATTTGTCATGCTGGCGCTGCGGTTTTCCATCGCGTTTCTGGCCATGAATGTGCTGGTATGCGCCCGGGTGGTGAAGGTGGACTTGAAAAAGGATCTGAGACCTCTTCTGGCCCTGGGGCTTTTTCAGCCGGTGTTGTATTTTACCTTTGAAAGCCTGGGGATCAAGCTGACCAACTCGGTGATCTCCGGCTCTATGATCGCCACGGTGCCGGTGGCGGGGATGCTGCTGGGGGCGGTGTTCCTGAAGGAACGTTTTACAGTCAGACAGCTGCTGTTCGGGCTGATGTCTCTGGCGGGGGCGGTGCTGATCGCCATGTCCGGGGAAGGGGGCGGCGCCAGCCTGGCAGGCATTCTGGTGCTGGTCTGCGCGGTAATCACCGGCTCGGGATTCAGCCTGCTCAGCAGACGCTGCGCGGACCGCTACACGGCGTTTGAACGGACCTATGTGATGTTCGGCCTGGGAATGGCGGTGTTCGTGACCGCGGCTCTGGTCACGGAGGGCGGGAATCTGGCCGCCCAGGCGGGCAAAGCGCTGGGAGATATCAGGATTCTGGGCGCGCTGCTGTATCTGGGGATCATCTCTTCCGTGGCGGCGTTCTGTATGTTAAATTACTCGGTCAACGATCTGACCGTGGCCCAGGCCACGTCCTACACGAATTTGGCGACCGTGGTGTCCATGGTGGCCGGAGCCATTTTCCTGGCCGAGCCGGTGGGGCCGGCGCACCTGGCCGGGTGCGCGTTGATCCTGGTGGGCGTGTACTGCTCCAACCGGGAAGGGATCAGGGTTCGTCTGCTTCAAAAACAATCGGTGAAGTGAAAGAAAGGCGGGATGGGCCGCTCCGGAGAGATTCGGGGCGGCTTTTTACCGTTTTTTTACAAACAAATTACAGAACTGTGATGTTACCAAAAGCGAACCAGTGCTAAGCTGAAACAAACGAAGAGAGAGTGAGGAGCGTAAGTTATGAAAAAAATCTTGGCACTGGGACTTTGCATCTGTATGACGGCGGCGGTGAGCGCCTGTGGGAGCGGCCAGGGACAGACGGCCGCAGGAACGGTACCGGCGCAAGCTGCGGTGGAAAAAACCGCGGAAGGCAGCGGCGGGGAGACCGGGACTTCGGATGGAAACACGGAGGGAGCAGGAGCCGCAGGGGAAACCGGGGCGGGGGACAGCCGCTCCGCGGAAATGGATGCACCGGTCCAGACGGAGCCGTTGCTGGTATATCTGAATGATTTCGACGGTGTGATCGGGGACCTGTTCAAAGAGGCAACCGGATACGATGTGGAAGTGGTGGCCGGAAACGGTGCGGAGACCATGTCCAGAATTGAGGCGGAGAAGAGCAATCCCCAGTGGGATGTGGTATGGATTGATTCCATGTATGATGTGTACAATTTGTCCGGGGATGGGAGTCTGCTGACCGGCTGGGAGCCGGAAAACGCGGCGAACCTGACGGAGTTTTCCAAAGGGCTGGTGCCGGACAATAAGTGCTGCTGGCCAACGGACATCCATGCGGCGGGCGTGCTGGTGTACCGGACGGACAAGTACGACCAGTCCTCTGCCCCCAGAACCTTTGCGGACCTGACGGATGAGGCCTATGCAGGGCAGGTGGGCATGGCCGATCCCGGAGTGGCGGCCCCGGCCTATCCTCTGGCCGCCTATTTCTTCGACCGTCTGGGAATGGACGGAGGGAAAGCGTATTTTAACCAGCTGTTTAGCCAGGGGCTGAAGGTATATCCCAAAAATCCCCAGGTAGTCCAGGCCCTTGCCAGCGGCGAGGTGTCCATTGCGCTGCTGCAGGAGACCAACGCCTACGATATGGTGGCCGGAGGGGAACCGATCCAGATATTATGGCCGGAGGAGGGCGCGCCCGGCTCCACCAGAGTTGCCGCTATAAACGCCGGTTCCGACCAGATGGAGATTGCCAAGCTGTTTGTGAATTTCCTGCTGGATCCGGCGACTCAGCAGAAGCTGGTAGACACCGGGGACGAGGGATATTTTGAACCCTCCGTAAACGGCGTAAACCGGAAGGCAGAGCGGGATGAGAACGCCAAAATGGCGGTGGCGGACATCGAGTGGGGCGCAAAGAACGAGGCCGAGATCAAGGCTTGGTTCGCCGATATGTCCGCGCAGTAGAGACCGGAGCGCAGAGATGAAATTAAAAGAAAATATTGCGGGTTTCGGCGTCCTGGGAATCCTGACCGTGCTGGTGCTGCTGCCGTTGGCGGCAGTGCTGGCTCAGGTCGTATGTCCGGGGCTGTCTCCTGATAAATTCGACGCCGGAAATCTTCGTCTGGTACTGGATGTGTTTGTCCGTCCGCTGTGGAAAAAGGCGTTTTTCAATTCCGCCGGACTCAGCCTGGCGACCACGGTGTTCGGTCTGCTTTTAGCCGGGACGCTGGCTCATGTGAGAGTGCGCTACGACTTCCCGCTTGCCAGGCTGTTGGATATCGTCAGCTGGATTCTGATGATTATGCCCTCCTTTATTCTGGCCCAGGGGTGGGTCTTTTTTGCCTCCGGGAACGGCATCGCCAGCTCCTGGCTGCACATTCCGGGGATGAGCTCCTTTCTGTTCAGCTTCCCCGGCCTGGTCTGCGTGATGGTGCTGTGCAAATATCCCATGGCTTACGTGGCTATCAAGGCGGCGCTGGAGTGGTATCCGGCCCGACTGGTTCATGCGGCCAGAATGAACGGGGCTTCTCCGCTGCGGGTTTGGCGTACCGTGCAGATGCCGCTGTGTTTGCCTGCGTATTTTTCCGCGGCGATGCTGATTTTTATGGACACGGTGGGGGATTACGGCATGTCGTCCACCATTACGGCGGTGTATGCGTTTCCCACGCTGCCTTACACCATTTACAGCGCCATCTGCTCGTCCCCGGTGCGTTTCGATATGGCGGGGGTGCTCTCGATGTACCTGGTGGTGATGATTGTTGTTGCTATGGGGCTCCAGTTTTGCGCCATGGGCAGAAAACGGTTCGATTTTCTGAACTGTGGAACCGAGCGGGTGACGCCCCGCAAGCCGGGGCCGGTAAAAGGAGCGGTTATTACGGCTGCGTCCGGCGTATTCTGCCTGGCTGCCCTGGGGATACCGGTGGGTTCCAACTTTATCATGTCCTTTTCGGATTCCTTTAGTATACAGAAATTCCGCTTTACCCTGGACAATTATCGGGGAGTGCTGGAGCTGGACGGCGCGCTGCTCCGGGGCGTCCAAAATTCGCTGAGCCTGGCGGCGGTGGCCGCAGTGATCGGATTGCTTGTGGGATTCGCGGCCGCTTATCTCCTGACGTACTCACGGTTTAAACTGAAGCGGCTGATCGACCTGCTGACGCTGACGGCCATGGCCGTTCCGGGAGTGGTGCTGGGCATCGGGTATATTTTTGTGTGGAACCAGAAATGGCTTGCTTCCGTGGGATTAAACCTGTACGGCAAACCGGAAATCCTGATTCTGGCCAGCGTGGCCTCCGCGGTTCCACTGATTAACCGGGTGCTGGTGGGCGGCATGTCCAAGGTTCCGGAGCAGCTTTTGACCGCATCCCAGATACAGGGCGCGGGCCTGGCGCGGCGGATTCGGACGGTCCTTTTGCCGTTACTCCATTCCAGCACGGTTTCCGCGGTTTTGGCGGCGTTTGGGGGAAGCGTATTCAATCTGGCCATCACCACGATTCTGTATCCGCCCAACTTCAGCACGCTGCCGGTGTACATAAGCGATGCCTACAACGACCTGAAATTCGGCTACGCGGCGGCAGCTACCATTGTGGGTGGCACATTTATCATCGGGATCATGCTGATTTTGGAATTCGTTTTAAATATTGGAAAGAGGAAACAGAATGCAGACAATACTTGAGCTACAAAACGTGGTAAAGAATTACGGCAGAACGCCTGTGCTGGGCGGCGTCAGCATGGAGGTGAAGGAAGGGGAAATCATCAGCGTGCTGGGGCCTTCAGGCTGTGGAAAATCCACGCTTTTGCGCATCATTGCCGGTATACTGCCCCTGGATCAGGGACTGGTGCGGATCCGCGGGCGGGAGGTTTCGGACAAGCACCGCACGCTTCCCCCGGAAAAACGGGGGATCAACATGGTATTTCAGGACTTCGCGCTCTGGCCCCATATGAAGGTGGAGGACAATATTACCTATGGTCTGAAGGTGGGGAAGGTGGATCCGGCGGAGTGCAGGAAACGGGTGGAGGAGATTGCAGGCCTGCTGCATCTGGACGGGCTGATGTCGCGGTATCCTGCGGAGCTCTCCGGCGGCCAGCAGCAGCGTGTGGCCATCGCGCGGGCGCTGGTGACCAAGCCGTCCATTCTTCTGTTGGACGAGCCGCTTTGCAACCTGGACGTGCAGCTGCGCATCGAGATGCGCACGGAGATGTCCTATCTGTTTCACAAGCTGAAAACCACGGTGTTTCATGTGACCCACGACCCGTCGGAAGCCTTTGCTATGGCGGACCGGATCATTATCATGAACAGGGGCAGGATCGATCAGGCGGATAAGCCGCGCACCTGTTATCTCAGGCCGGGGACCGCGCTGGTGGCCGGACTTCTGGGCGCGGGAAACAGGCTGAAACGGGCGGTTTTAGAGAGCGGGATGGTGGGGGATACCTGCCGTGTGAGGATTGGCCAGGACATTGTGGAAGGAATGTATTTCCCGGGAGAGGGCCGCGGGGATTTGTCCTGCCAGGTGCGTTTTAGGCCTGAGGACTGCAGGTGGAGCAGCGTCAGGGGAGAGAACTGTTTTGCGGTCACGGTGATGATGTCCACCTTCGAGGGCGGTTTCTACCGCATCAAAACCCGGACAATGGACGGGGACGAACTGTGTTTTCTGCACAGCGGGCCGATTGAGGAACAAGAGTCCGGTTATATCGAAGTGGAGAGGGAGAAGCTGTATGTATATGGATCGGCTGATTGTTAAAGGCGGGTATGGGGAGCACGGGCGGAGCTGCTTTTTGGTACCCTTTGCTCAGGGGCGGTATTATATGCTGGACTGCGGAATCATGGACACGGACGAAAATCCCTGGCCGGAGGTGGAGACGGAGCTTTTGGAGAGAACGGAATATCTGTTTCTGAGCCATTGTCACAAGGATCACAGCGGAGCGTTTTCAAGGCTGGTTTCCCGGGGCTTTCGGGGGTGGCTGGTGGCAGCCGGGGCTACTGTGGAGTTGGCCGGGATCTGTTACAACAAGGTGATCCAGGCGGATCCGCTGTCCGCCTGGCCCATGGGACTGGGGCGGGAGCTGCATTTTTCCTGCGGAAGGAGCGGACACTGCGTTGGCGGCCTATGGTTTCATATATGGGATTCGGGAAAAAGCTGTTTTTATTCCGGGGATTATCAGCCCGGACCGCTGGCATTTGCCGTGGACCAGGTGAAGGGGCGGAGGGCGGATCTGGCGATCGTGGACTGCGCTCACCCGGACGCGCAGGAGGATGCGCGGGCTCTACGGAGCCGGATTTTGGAATGGATCGGCCCCTGCCTTGCCGCCGGCCGCCGGGTGGTTCTGCCGCTGCCCAGGTATGGCCGTGGACTGGAGCTGATTGCGTTGATAAAGGAGAATTTTCCGCAGGTCGGGATCGCCGCGGATCGGGGGTTCGCCGCGGCTGCGGAACAGATGTGTGGATACGGTCAGTGGCTGCGCGCAGGGAAAGAGGAGCAGATTCGTGCGTTCCTGGAGGAACAGCCGGAGGAACGGTTGGAGCGGGACAGATATGATGTTCTGCTGCTGGGGGACGCCCATCTGGAGCAGCAGCGCTGCAGGAGTCTGGCGGAGCGGGAACTGGCGCGGGGAGGTCTTGTGATTATTACGGGCAGAGTGAAGCCGGGCGGTTTCGTACAGACGCTTTTGGATGGAAAGAGGGCGGTCCGGGCGCATTTTCCCCACCATCAGAGTATGGGGGATTTTATGGCGCTGCTGGAGCAAAATGACTTTCAGACCGTGGTGCCCTTTCACAATGGCCGCCAGGAGCTTTATTTTCAGGCTGCCGGAATCGGGTCGAAGAGGGAGTTGGGATGACGGGCAGGACAAGATGGCGGCTGCGGTAGGGTGAATCCGGAATGTTGCGGTATGCGGGGAGATCATAATCCCCGCTTTTTTTGTGCGTGAAATTTGTGGAGGGGAACGGGTGTGAAAATAATTCAAATTTTGTGGTAAGTATAGTATAATAAGGAAACGGTGCTCTTATCATCGACCTTGCGGTCAATGACAAGGTATAATAAGGAAACGTAGCCCTTATCATCGACCTTGCGGTCAATGACAAGGTATTATAAGGAAACGTAGGCAGCACACAAAACCATTCAGAGGAGGAGGACGGCATGAAAATTGCAGTGATCGGGTATGCGGCGTCGGGAAAATCTACGTTGGCGGCGAGGCTGGGGGAGATGACGGGGTGTCCGGTGCTGTTTTTGGACAAGGTTCAGTTTGTGCCGGGCTGGCAGGAGCGGGACCGGGCGGAGGCCCGTGGAATGGTGGAGGACTTTTTGAACGAGAACCGGGAACGGGGCTGGGTGATCGATGGAAATTACGCGAATTTCCACCAGGAGCGCAGAATGGCGGAGGCGGATTTGATTTTCTTTATGGATTTTCCACGCCGGGTCTGCCTGCCTCAGGCGCTGTACCGGAACTGGAAATATAAAGGCCGCGCCCGGGAGAGCATTGCCGAGGGCTGCGACGAGAAAATGGACCTGGAATTTCTGATGTGGATTCTGCGGGACGGGCGGAGCCGGGAGCGCAGGCAGCAGTTCCGGGATTTGATGGAGCGGTACCCGCGCAAGGTGGTGGTCTTAAAACGCCACCGGGACGCCCGGCGCTGCCTGGAATTTCTGGACCGGGTTCTGGCGGGAGAGACAGGGAAAATAACAGGAAACGAGGAATTGCGATGAGGCGGGAGGAACGGCTGATCAGCCGCCTGAAGGCGTACAATGAGACGGATATGTACCCATTTCACATGCCCGGGCACAAGCGCCTGGCCGGGGCGGAGGACGGGGAAATGGGAGAGCTGGAATTTCCCAATCCGTTCACCGTGGATATCACGGAGATCGAAGGGTTTGACAACCTGCACCACCCGGAGGGGATTCTGCGGGAATCCATGGAGTGGGCGGCCGGCGTTTACGGGGCGGACCGGACGTACTATCTGGTGAACGGCAGCAGCGGCGGGATTCTGGCGGCCGTCAGCGCGGCGGCGGGATTTGAGAGCCGGATTCTGACGGCGCGCAACTGCCATAAGTCGGTGTATCATGCGGTGTATCTGAACCGGTTGAAGCCGGTGTATCTGTATCCACAGACCGTGCCCGGATTGGGGATACAGGGCGGGATTTTGCCGGAGGATGTGGAAAAGTCGCTCAGGCAGTACCCGGATACCCGGGCGGTGATGGTGGTATCCCCAACTTACGACGGAATTGTGTCCGATATCCACAAAATTGCGGAGATTGTCCACCGGGCGGGGCTGCCGTTGATTGTGGATGAAGCCCACGGGGCGCATTTCCGGTATGGGCGGGAGTTTCCGCAATCGGCGCTGGAACTGGGGGCGGACCTGGTGATTCAGAGTATTCACAAGACGTTGCCCAGCCTGACTCAGACGGCGCTGCTGCATGTGAATTTGAACCGGGACAAGGGCGGACCTTATGTGGATATTGGCCGCCTGGAACGTTTTTTGCAGATTTATCAGAGCAGCAGCCCGTCCTATGTGTTGATGGCGTCCATCGAGAACGCCGTCTGGCTCATGGAACGGCTGCGCCTGGACCGGGGCGCGCCCGGAAATGCCATCGACCGCTATATGGAGCGGATGGGGCGGCTGCGGGAAAATCTGAGCAAAATGCGGTGCCTGCGCCTGGCCGGGAAATGGCTGAAAGGCAGCTGCGGCGTGTGGGACACGGATATGTCCAAGGTGGTGATCTCCACCGCCGGAACGGGAATGACCGGGACGGAGCTGGACGGGATTCTGCGGGAAACCTATCATCTGGAGATGGAAATGTGCGGGCCGGAGTACGCCACCGCGATCACGTCGGTGATGGACAGCGGGGAAGGATTGGACCGGCTGGAAGCGGCGGTGATGGAGATTGACCGGGAGCTGGCGCAGGAATTGGGGAAAACTGAGCATATAGGTGCGAGCCGCGGGGCTGCCGCCAGCGGGCCGGACGCTGCCGCAAACATGCTTAACGCCGGCCCCACGCCCGTCGGAACGGCGTTTCCCGGAGTCGCCCAGGGTTCCACCCCCTTCCCCCGCCTCCGCAGCCTGATGCCCATCGCTTCCGCTATGGACAAAGACCTGGAGCGGGTGGCGCTGCGGGAGAGCAGCGGGCGCATTTCCGGCGAGTATATTTACATTTACCCGCCGGGGATTCCCATTGTGGCGCCGGGTGAGGAGATAAGCGGGGAGGCCCTGGACCTGGTGCTCCGCTTTATGGAACAGGGACTTCCGGTGCAGGGGCCCCAGGACCGCGCGCTGGAATGGCTGCTCGTGGTGAGACAGAATATTGACAGATAGGAAAACAGTGAAAATGGGAAAGATTTTTTATGTGATGGGAAAGAGCGCTTCGGGCAAGGACACCATATTCAAGCGCTTGTGCAACCGCTTAAGCGGCTACAGAACCGTGAAAATGTATACCACCCGGCCCATCCGGGACGGGGAACACAACGGCGTGGAGTATTTTTTTGTGGATCAGGCGTTTTTGGAGGAGACCCGCAAAAACGGCACCCTGATCGAGTGCAGGACGTATCAGACGGTCTACGGTCCCTGGAGCTATTTCACAGTGGACGACGGACAGATCGATCTGGCGCAGGGGAATTACCTGATGATGGGCACGCTGGAGTCCTATGAGGAGCTTCAGACGTATTACGGGCCGTCCGCCCTGGTGCCGGTGTATATTTGCGTGGAGGACGGACTGAGGCTGGAGCGGGCCATCGCCCGGGAGCGGGAGCAGGCGGTGCCCAAATACAAGGAGCTTTGCAGGCGTTTTCTGGCTGACGAGGAGGATTTTAAGGAAGAAAATCTCCTGCGGTGCGGCATCACAAAGCAGTACGAGAACCTGGAACTGGAAACGTGTATTGAGCAGATTGTGCGGGATATCCTGGCGGAGAGCGGGGAACCCGGCAGCGGGAAGGAGCGTTGAATCATGCGATGGGGAATACTAGCGACGGGATCGATTGCCAACAAATTTGCGCTGACGGTGTGCAGCATGGACAGCCGGGAGGCGTCCCTTGCGGCGGTGGGGTCCAGGAAAATGGATTCTGCCCGGGAGTTTGCGGAAAAGTACCATATTCCGGCCTTTTATGATTCCTACGAGGCCATGGTCGCGGACCCGCAGGTGGAGGCCGTCTACATTTCCACACCCAACAATATGCACTATGAGAATTGTAAAATGTGCCTGAACGCGGGAAAACACGTGCTCTGTGAGAAGCCCTTTACCACCGGCGTGGCCCAGGCGGAGGAGCTTTACCGGCTGGCAGAGGAGAAGGGACTTTTCATCATGGAAGCGTTCTGGATCCGCTTCCTGCCCCAGCTTCAGCACATGATGGGGCTGATCGCCCAGGGCGTGATCGGGGAGGTGCGCCACGCGCGCTGCGAGTACGGATTTATCGCCCAGGGGGCCAGAAAAATCCGGAAGTTCAACTCCGATCTGGGCGGCGGAGCGCTGCTGGATATCGGCATCTACAACCTGGGCTTTCTGCACATGGTGATGGGGCAGGCCCCGGTTTCATTTGAGTCCAATGTCCACATGAGTGAGTACGGAACCGATGATTTCAGCGCTGTTTCCCTGACCTATCCGGGCGGAAGGAGCGCACACGCCGTGCAGGCCATCGGCATGGACCTGGGGCGCGCCGCGGCTGTGTTCGGAACCAGGGGAGCCATCTGGCTGCCGGACTTTCAGATGGCCCGGACCATGACTGTAACCCCCTACGGAGGCCAGCCCTACGAGGTGTCGCTTCCCTGGGAGATCAATGGGTTTGAGTATCAGATCCGGGAGGTGGACCGGTGCGTGCGCGCGGGAATGAACACCAGCGATATTTTAAAGCCCGCAGACAGCCTGACGGTGCTGCGGCTTATGGATGAGATACGGGAGTCCTGGGGGATGAAATTCAGCTACGAAACGTGAGGCGACAAGCAAAAGCGGCGATAAGAACTTGATAAGATGGCAAGGTGTCACTTGAAATATTGGACGATTGCGCATATAATGGTGATTATTATGGACGGAGTAAATGGGAGTTTACCCCGTCCTTGGTGTAGAAGAACGGCAGGGAGGAGGGTGCTATGCAATTACGGGATATCCACTATGTGCTGGCGGCTGCGGACGAGGGGAGCTTTTCAAAGGCGGCGGTCAAGGTTCATGTGAGCCAGCCCGCGCTGAGCCAGCTGATTCAGCGCCTGGAGGATGAATTGGGGGTAAAGTTATTTGTCAGGAAAAGCAACCGGGTGACTCTGACACCGGCGGGGAAGATTTTTTATGAGGACGGAAAGGTGATTCTGGCGCTGAGCGATCAGCTGATTCACAAGATGAATGATTTCCAGAGCCTGAAAAAGGGCGAGCTGACCATTTCCGTGTCCCCGTTTTATCAGAAGTGTTATCTGTTGGGCGTGCTCTCGGAGTTTCAGAAGCGGCATTTTGGCATCAAGGTGCGGATTGTGGACGCGTTTTCCAGCGATTCGGAGACGCTTCTGGTGCAGGGCCAGGTGGATCTGGCTTTTGTGATGCTGCCCTATCAGAACAAATCCATCAAGTACGAGCGCGTGTTTGAGGAACGGATCTTTCTGGCGGTTCCCAGGCAGTTTGCGATCAACCAGAAGCTGCCGGATCCGCAAGAGCGGCCCTGTACCATCGAGGATTTGAAGGTGCTAAAGGACGAGCCTTTTGTGATGTACGAGCACGGCAGGAGAATGTGGGGAAGTTCCATCGCTCTGTGCCGCAGCGCTGGGTTCGAACCCCGGGTGGCCTTTGAGTCCAACGTCTGCGAGAGCCTGAACGCCATGGTTGCCGGCGGGATGGGCGTGGGCTTCGTGCCGTCGGCCATCGACCGGGTCAAGGCCAGGTATGACAGCGTGATTTATTATCCAATCGACGATGAGAACGCGGTCAGAACCCTGACCATCGGCTACATGGAGAAGAATATGACCAGCGCGGCCCGGGAGTTTGTCCGCGTGGTCAAGGGAAAATAATCGAATACGAGTTAGACGGGAAAATGCCTTCCAGCGCCCAGACCGGGCGGATGGAGGGTGTTTTTTGTCCTGGAACCGGGCGGGGGATGGACATTTCCGGCCCTGGAACCCTCCTGTTTGCCATAAGTTTATGTTATAGGCGAATTATTTATAAATATTTCCAATGCCATAGCTTTTATGGTACGCTGAGGGAAATGGTGATATTGAATAATTTACCGGAGAAGGAGCGTTATAAATGAAAAAATATGCACAAAATCTCACGGAAAAAATCATTTCCGAACACCTGGTCCGGGGGCGGATGGAGGTGGGAACGGAGATCTTTCTCAGGGTGGACAGCACCTTGGTCCACGACATGTCGGGAACCCTGGCTTACATCGGATTCGAGGCTATGGGCATCGATAAAATCCAGGTGCCGGCCGCGGTCACGTTCCAGGACCACAACCTGGTAGCAATGGACCACAGGAGCCTGGACGACCACCGGTTTGTGACTTCTGCGGCCAGGCGCTACGGTTCCATGCTGTCCAAGGCCGGAAACGGCATCTGCCACAGCGTGTATTACAGCCGAATCGGCCGCCCCGGAACCGTGCTGGCCGGGGCGGACAGCCACAGCGCCACGGCCGGAGCGCTGGGCATGCTGGGAGTGGGCCTGGGCGGTCTGGACGTCAGCGCCATCATGGGCGGGGAGCCCATGGAGCTTAAGATGCCCGCGGTTATCGGCGTGGAGGTCAAAGGAAAGCTTAAGCCCGGCGTATCCGCCAAGGATGCGGCTCTCTGGCTGCTCAAACAGCTCTCGGTGAAGGGTGGCGTGGGCAAGGTTTTGGAATATTTTGGGGAAGGAGTGGAAAACCTCTCGGTTCCCCAGCGGGCAACCATCGCCAACATGGGAGCGGAGATGGGGGCGACCTCCTCCGTGTTCCCGGCGGACGAGGCGGTGCGGCGCTTTTTGAAGGCCCAGGGGCGGGAGGAACACTTTAGGGAACTGGCGGCGGACCCCGGAGCCGTGTACGGGATGCGTCTGACGCTGGATTTGAGCCGCATCGTGCCCTCCGTGGCCGTTCCACCCATGCCGGACCAGGTGAAAAGCGTCCGGGAAGCGGGCCCGGTGAAGGTGGATCAGGTTTACATCGGCAGCTGCACCAACGGCTCCTATTATGATCTGGCCCGGGCCGCCCGGGTGCTAAGAGGGCGCCGGGTGCACCCGGATGTGAACCTGCTGGTGTCTCCAAGCAACCGACAGGTTTACCAGATGCTGCTGGAGGACGGTTCCATCGGCCAGTTGGTCAGGGCCGGGGCGCGGATCATGGAGTGCGGCTGCGGTCCCTGCATCGGGCTGGGGCAGGCTCCGCCCACCGGCGGGGTGTCGGTGCGCACCTCCAACCGCAATTTTAAGGGACGCTGCGGTACAACGGACGCCTCCGTGTACCTGGCGGGACCCGCGGTGGCCGCCGCCGCTGCGGTGACGGGATACCTCTGTCCGCCGGACGAGGTCATTTCCCTGGAGGAGCTGGCCGGGATCGGGGAGCCGGAGGTATATTTTGTGGACGATGCCATGATCGCGTTGCCCGCCGGACCGGAGACGCGGGATCATGTGGAGGTGGTGAGAGGGCCTAGCATCCGGCCCATTCCACTGGGAACGCCTCAGAACGGGGAGATTCGGGCCAGGGTGGTGAAAAAGCTGGGGGACAATGTGTCCACGGATGAGATCGCGCCCACCGGCCCGGAGTACGGCGCCTTGCGCTCCAACGTGCCGGAGGCGGCAAAGACGGCCTTTATCCGCAGCGACCCCGGATTTTACGGACGGGCCCTGGAGTACGGCAGCAGCGTGATTCTGGCCGGGGAGAATTACGGACAGGGCTCCAGCAGAGAGCACGCGGCCCTGCTCCCGGCCTATCTGGGCGTGAGGGCGGTGATCGCCCGGTCCTTTGCCAGAATCCACCGGACCAACCTGATCAACTTCGGGGTACTGCCTTTGGTTTTCGCAGAGGGGAGCGGGCCGGAGCTGGCGGAGGAGGGACAGGAGCTGGTGATCCAAAAGAAAATTTGGGGCTGTTGACAAAGTCCCCTTAGCGCCGGAAATATGATATAATGAAAAAAAGAGCGGAGAGGGGGATGGGAATGCAACTGAAGCTGCACATGGTAACGATAGAAGATTTGGTCCCAGAGGGACACTTTCTGCGAAAACTGGAAGCCACGCTGGACTTGTCCTTCATTCATGAAGAAACAGCCCATCTGTACAACCGCAGATACGGCCGCCCACCCATTGCCCCTGTTGTGCTGGTAAAATATCTGCTGGTAGGATACCTGTACGGGATCCCATCGGAACGGCAGATCGAACAGCGTATCCAGACAGATGTGGCCCTGCGGTGGTATCTGGGCCTGGATCTGTTTGACCGGGTACCGGACCACAGCACCATCTCTCAGCTGCGCCGTCGCAAGCCTTCTTTCCGCAAGGTTTTCCGTCGGCTGTTTGAGGAAGTGGTGCGGCAGTGCATTGAAAAAGGTCTGGTCAGCGGGAAATTGGCAGCTACCGACTCTACCCATGTAAAGGCCAATGCCTCCCGTGCGTCGGAGCATCTGGTGGAAATGCCCGAGGAACCGGGCGTATACTGGGAACGGCTGGACGGCTACGAGGAAGAAGGACTGCAGAAACTGGAGAAACGGACCGGACACCGCCGGAAGAAGCGGACAAAGCAAATCAAGCGGGACAGCCGCCGCAGCCACAAGCGTGTGAGCCGGACTGATCCGGAGGCAGGGCATATGAAACGGCCGGGGAAGCCGGAGGGCCAGTACTACCTGAGCCATCAAACCCTGGACACGGACCACGGTGTGATCCTGGGTGTGACGGTGACACCGGGCGATGTGCATGATTCCGTGCCATACCTGGACCATCTGGAGCAGATCCATCGAAATGTCTTCCCCATTCAGGCGGCCACAGCGGACGCCGCTTACGATTTTCCTCTGGCCCACCGTGTGCTGGAGGAGCAGGGAATCTCCTTTTATGTCAGGCCGCAGCCTTCTGCTGATAGGACCAAGGCGGAATTCAAACGGGATGCCTTTTCTTATGATGCGGAGAAAGATGTTTATCAATGCCCCAATGGGAAAGAGCTTCGAGTGAAGGGGCTGTACCGCAGCGCCAGCGGTGTGTACTGGGAGTATTGGGCAGACCGCGGAGACTGCCGGAGCTGTCCTTTCCGGGAGAAATGTTTGAGCGAAAATGATAAACGCGGCGCACGAAGGCTGCTGGATACCTACTTCCGTCCCACAGTACGGCGGCATCTCGCCCGGCAAAACGAGCCGGACTATCTGGATGCGCTGCGCAAGCGGCAGATCTGGTGCGAGGGCACGTTTGCCGCCCAAAAGTGGGGACATAACTTAACACGCGTCTTACGACGGGGTTTAGAGGCAGCGGAGGACCACTGCCTCCTCTCGGCGACCGCTTTGAACTTAAAAAGGATGATAAGATGTATGGGATGACGCCGGTAGGCGTCTTTTTTATTGCTTTTTTCCGCTCGTAATAAATGATCAGGCACTTTGTCAACAGCCCCAATTTGTGCCGGAGAGACTTCGGACAGCTGGTATACCATAACGGCCGGAGCCACCGGAAAAACCTTTGAGGCGGTGGCGTCCCTGACGGAGCGGGAGAGGGAAATCTACGCAGCAGGGGGGCTTTTGAGCTTTATTAAGGGAAAATACTGAGAGCGCGTGGGTAAAATCCGGGCTTATGAGGTAGCAAATACGATAAGTTTTTATTATACCCCCAATCATATATAAATATTTCCTATTTTTTGCCCGCTGTGATACCATGGCCTTAGTTAAAGTATATAAAAAATATACTTTTAGCAACTCTAAAACATCTATAATGGCTAACTAGGGGTGGCCAATCAGGCAAAGAAAGAGAGGAACAGATTATGAGAAAACGTAACATGAAGGCACTGGCAATGGTTGCAGCCGCAGCACTTGTACTGGCAGGATGTTCAGGCGGAGGCGGTTCCGCCACCACAGCGGCAAAGGAGGAAGCGACCACCCAGGCAGCGGCTTCCGAGGAGAAGGCTACCGAGGCGGCTGCCGACACCACAGCGGCGGCAGCGGAGAAAACCACCGATTATCCTAACAAACCCATCGACCTGGTAGTTCCCTTCGCAGCAGGCGGAAACGTGGACCTGTCCTGCCGTATTCTGGCTCAGGAGCTGGAGAAAGAGCTGGGACAGCCGGTCAATGTACTGAATAAAGAGGGCGGCGGCGCTGTCGTGGGACAGACTTACGCTGTAACCCAGAAGCCGGACGGCTACACCATGCTGGCCCTGACCTCCTCCTATGTAACCAACGTGTTAAGCGGAGCGACCACCTACGATATGGATTCCATCACCCCCATCGCGGAGTATTGCTTCGACCCCGAGCTGATCGTGGCTTCCGAGGCCTCCGGAATCGAGACAATCGAGCAGTTTATGGAAGTGGGCAAGGAAAAAGTTCTGTTGAACTCCACTCCGGGATTCTCCACCTCCCACCACATCGCTAGCCTGATCTTCACCCAGAAGACCGGCATTGAGTTCGAGTATATGCACACCAACGGCTCCGCGGAGCAGACTGTGCAGCTGGCGGGCGGACATGCGGAAGTGGGCTTCACAACCTATGCAGGCGCTGCTTCCCTGATCGAGCAGGGTAAGATTAAGGTTCTGGCTATCTGTGCGGACGAGCGCAGCGACATCCTTCCGGACGTTCCCACTATGAAGGAATCCGGCCTGGATTTCGTATACGGCGCGTACAGAGGTCTGGCGGTTCCGGCCGGAACTCCCGACGAGGTGGTTCAGCTTCTCTCCGATACAATGGCAAAGGTTATGGCTTCCGAGGAAGTAAAGACTCAGTTTGACAACAGCGGACTGCCGATCACCTACACCGACGCCGCAACCTTCAAAGAGTTCCTGGCAAACGACTATGCCAGCATGGAAGCAATTCAGGATCTGATTAAAGAATAATCCTCACATCACAGAAAGAGGTGACAGTATTGAATAAAAAAGAGCTTGGTCTCGGAATTGGCGCGATCGCTCTTGGAATAGCCACGCTGGTCTATTTCCTGAATATCCCGCCCAAGTCCGCGTTTTATCCGAGGATGATCTCAATCGCGATTATCCTGCTGGGACTGGTGATCACATTCAACGCTGTTAAGGCCATGAAGGCTGCTCCGGTACAACCGGAGCAGCCCGCAGCAAAAGCACAGATTTCTTACAGCAGCGTTGGGCTTATCGTAGCGTATCTGTTTGTATATTACTTCGCATTTCAATTCATCGGATATACCATTCCCACATTTTTAATGATTATAGCGACCTCCGTCACCCTGGGATATAAAAAGTGGAAGATTCTGCTTCCCACCGCCATTCTCGTCAGCATTGGCCTGTATGTGGCGTTTACCCAGGTATTTAATGTCCGGTTTCCGGGCGTATTCTTTTAGGAAGGGAGGAGTATCAGTTGTCTAATATATTATTAGGTTTACAGACAGTTGCATCCGTCAACGTACTGCTGTTTTTGGTTGTGGGCTGCGTGGTCGGACTGGTGATCGGTGCTCTCCCGGGACTGACCGGAAACATGGCCATCGCGCTGATGGTGCCCATGACTTTCGGAATGGAGCCCAGCGTGGGTCTGGCCTTCCTGGCCGCGATCTATTGTTCTTCGATTTACGGAGGTTCGATCTCCGCGATTCTGTTGGGGATTCCCGGAACCATTTCCAGCTTTGCCACCACACTGGACGGCTATCCGCTGGCGAAAAAGGGAAAAGCGGGCCTGGCCCTGGGAACCTCCACCATGGCCAGCGTGTTCGGCGGCCTGTTCAGCGCCATCGTGCTGATGTTTCTGACACCCGTGCTGGCCGAGGTGGCATTAAAGTTTGGCCCGGGCGAGTATTTCGCCGTATCCCTGCTGGGCATCGCCTGTATCACCAGCATCAGCGGCGACAACATTCCCAAGGGACTGCTCTCCGGTATGATCGGACTTTTGATCGCCGTAATCGGAATGGATCCCCAGAACGGCTATCCCCGTCTGACCTTCGGCAATATGAACCTGCTTAGCGGCATCGGCCTGGTTCCCTCTCTGATCGGTCTCTTCGGCGTGGTATCGGTGCTGAAAACGGCTGAGGCCTGCAAGCGGGTAAAGACCAACAACACGATGCCCGAGGTCGATAATGTATGGATCGGCTGGAAAGAATGCTTTCGCCAGCTGCCCACCTGGATTCGCGGCTCCGTGATCGGAACCATCGTGGGAATCATCCCCGGCGCTGGAACCAACGTGGCTACCTTCATGGCCTACGATATGGAAAAGAAAATGTCCAAGGACCCGGATTCCTTTGGAAAGGGCAACGTGATCGGCGTTGCGGCTCCCGAGTCCGCCAACAACGCCGTAACCGGCGGCTCCCTGGTTCCGCTTCTGGCCCTGGGCGTACCCGGAAACTCTACCTCCGCCCTGTTTTTGGGCGCGATCATGATCCACGGCATGAGGACCGGCCCGGTATTCTTCACCGAGCACCCGGACGTGATCTACGGACTGTTTATCGCTATTATTATTGCCAATATCATCATGGCTCCGCTGGGAATCTTCATTCTGCGCTACATGAAAACCATCCTTTCGGTTCCCGAGGAGCTGCTGGCGGGAATCATCCTGGCTTTCTGCGTGACCGGCGTGTTTGCCATCGCAACCAACCCCTTTGACGTGCTGGTGCTGATCATCTTCGGCCTGATCGGATACTTCTGCTACAAGTTTAAGATCCCTACGGCTCCCATGATTGTGGCGATGGTTCTGGGATCCATGACGGAGAACAACCTGCGCCAGGCCCTGGTGGCCAGCAAGGGTTCCTGGGATTTCCTGTACAAGCAGCCTATCACTCTGACCGTGCTGATCATCGCTGTTGGAAGCTTCTTCTTCCCCTTCATCGCAGCGAAGGTTAAGAAGATGAGAGCGGCCAAGGCCAAATAGGAAAGACGGACTATGAATATAACCAGAGATTTATGCGATTACCTGGCGGGCCTGACGGCGGACCGGCTGGATCAGGACCTGCTGGAGGATATCCGGTACAAAACCCTGGACTGGCTGGGCTGTGTGACCGGCGCGCTGGACAAGAAAAGCTCCCGGGCGGTTCTGGAAATGGCCCGGGAGAGCGGGGGAAATCCCCAGTGCAGCGCCTTTGGCCTGCCGGAGAAAACATCCATGTTTACGGCGGCATTTTCCAACGGAGTGCTGGGGCACACGTTGGAGTACGACGACGTGAACAAAATCGCCATCACCCACCCCGGCGCCATTGCGGTGCCGGCGGCCCTGGCGGCCGCGGAATACTGCGGCGCGGATTTTGAACGGTACGCCCTGGGCGTCACGGCGGGCTATGAGGTGATGATCCGCCTGGGCGCGGCCTTAAACCCCTCCCATTACGATTACTGGCACACCACGGGGACCTGCGGAGCCTTCGCAGCGGCCGCGGCCGCCGGAACGGTGATGGGATTTGACGGGGAGAAGCTGTCCCGGGCCCTGGGGATCGCGGGCACCATGGCCTCCGGTCTGGTGTGCGTGTTCGGCACGGATGCCAAGCTGGTCAACGTGGGAAACGCGGTGTCAAACGGGCTGAAGGCAGCGGTTTTGGCGGGAAAGGGATTTACGGTGCCCGGCGATGTGATCGAGCGGGAGGGCGGTTATGCCCAGGCTGTCAGCCAGACGCGGAATTTTAAATATTTATGTCCGCAGGACGGGGATGAGCTGAGAATACGGGACTCCTATTACAAGATTCACGCGGCCTGTGGCCATACGCACTCGGCTTTGGACGCGCTCCAGAAAATCAAAAAGGCTCAGGATTTCGCGTGGGATCAGGTGGAATCCGTGTCCGTACACGCCTACAAAAAAGTGGTGGAACTGACCGGCACATTTTGCTGCGATACGGAATTGAAAGCCAAATTCTCCATGCCCTACTGCATCGCGGCCATGCTCGTCTACGGGGAGGCCGGGCTCATGCAGTTCACGGAGGAAGTGAGAAATGATCCCAGAATACACGGATTGAAACATCGGATTAAGGTTGAAGAGGATCTCTCATATACGGAGGAATACCCCATACTCAGAATTGAGCGGCTGTCCGTGACCTTAAAGGACGGCAGGAAATGGGAGGAGGAAGTGGAGCTTCCCGAGGGGAAGCCGCCCAGGGAATACATCAGGGCCAAGTTCCTTTCCCTGGCGGGACTGACAATCGACAGAGACCGCGCCGCGCGGATTATGGAGCAGGTGCTGTCCTTAACAATGGAGTCTCCCATGAACCGGTTGGGAGACGGTTTGCGAGGTGAATTAAATGGCGGCTAATATGCTGGATTCCATGCTGTACCGCAATGCCTACAGCACGGAGGAAATGCGGACGATATTTGACGACAGAACTATCATCCAGAACTTTCTGGATATTGAAAAGGCCCTGGCTCAGGTGCAGGGAGAAATGGGGATTATTCCCAAAGAAGCGGCGGATGAAATCTGTAAAAAAGGGTTTGTGGAGAATCTGGATATCGGCGAGATCGAGGCGGGCATCGTCAAGGTGGGCCACTCCCTGGTGCCCATTCTGCGCAATTTCCAGAAAAAATGCGACAACGGGTACGGCGAGTACATCCATCTGGGCGCGACCACCCAGGACATTCTGGACACCGGCTTTATGATGTCAGTAAAACGAGGCTTCGAGGCGGTCTACCGGGACGCCCTGGAGGCCGAGGAGGCGGTTTTGGACCTGGTGGACCGGTACGCGGACACGGTGATGGCCGGGCGCACTCACGGCCAGCAGGCCATCCCCATCACCTTCGGCTACAAGGCCGCGGTGTGGGCCAGCGAGCTGCGCCGGGATATCGAGCGCATGGAGGATTGCAGAAAACGCTGTTTTGTGGGACAATTATCGGGAGCCGTGGGCTCCATGGCCGGATTCGGGGAAAATGGACGGGAGATCAGCCGCAGAGTGATTGAGGCGCTGGACCTGGACGCTCCGGACATTTCCTGGCATGTGAGCCGGGACCGGCTGGCGGAGATCGTCAGCGTGCTGGCCACCCTGGGCTGCACCTTCGGCAAGATCGGCCAGGAGATCGTATATCTGCAGGGAACCGAGACCGGCGAGGCCGCGGAGGGGTTTGTTCACGGAGCCGTGGGCAGCAGCACCATGCCCCATAAGCGCAATCCGGTGGCCCCGGAGGCGCTTCAGACCCTGTCCCGGCTGGCCAAGGCGGGCATGGGAGCCACGTTCGATTCCATGTACCAGTTCCACGAGCGGGACGGCGCGTCCTGGAAGATCGAGTGGATGAGTGTAAATGAGACGGTGATGCTGGTGGGCGGCGTGGCCGCCAAGGGCAAGAAGCTGCTTAAGAACCTGGACGTGTTCCCGGAGCGCATGAAGGCGAATCTGGACCTGCTTAAGGGCCTGATGATGTCCGAGCCGGTGATGCTGGAGCTGGGCAAAAAGATCGGCAAGCAGACGGCCCACGAGGTGGTCTACGAGGTGTCCATGGCGGCGTTTGAGGAGCAGGCGGACTTTAAGGCGAAGCTTCTGGAAAATGAGGTGGTGGCCGCCAATATGACAGTGGCAGAGCTGGACGCTCTCCTGGACCCGGAGCGGTATACCGGGGACTGCGCGGCCATCGCGCGGGAGGTCAGCTCCTCCATTAGGAAAAAGAGAAAAGGATAAAGGAGAGCATTTATAATGAAGATAACAAAGGTTGACGTTTATATGCTGGATGCGGGGGAGCAGAGATGGCAGAGAAAACCCATCATCTGCCGCATCCACACCGATGAGGGAATCTACGGGGACGGAGAGGCGGGAATCGCCCTGGGAATCGGCTCCACCGGCGCGTTCGGAATGGTGAAGGACCTGGCAGGCCTGATCATCGGCATGGACCCCATGAATGTGGAAGTGATTTGGAACAAGATGTTCAAGTCCAGCTTCTGGGGTATGGGCGGAGGCGCTATCGTGTTCGCCGGAATCAGCGCAATCGACATCGCGCTGTGGGATATCAAGGGCAAAGTTCTGGGCGTGCCCTGTTACCAGCTGTTGGGCGGCAAGTTCCGCAGCAAGATGCGTTCCTACGCCTCCCAGCTTCAGTTCGGCTGGTGCGACCGCATCGGGCCTTACGGAAAGCCGGAGGAGTACGCCGAGATCACCCAGTACGCCCTGGATCAGGGGTATGATGCGGTGAAGATCGACTTCACCCAGATCGGCCCCGACGCCACCCACCTGCCCAAGAGCGAGTGCGAGGGCATTCCCACCCGCAAGTTCATCGACATGGTGGAGGCCCGTATGAAGGCGGTCCGCGACAACTGCGGCTGGGATTTTGACATGATCGTGGAGAACCACTGCCGGACCGACGCCATCAGCGCGGTGATCATCGGCGAGCTGTGCGACAAGTACAAGGCCATGGCGCTGGAAGAGCCGACGATTCCCATGAACCCCATGATGCACAAGGCGGTTCACGACAAGATCAAGACGCCCATCGCCAGCGGCGAGCGCATTTTCGGGCGTTGGCATTATATGAACAACTTTATGGAGAACAATGTGCAGCTCCTTCAGCCGGATGTGTGCAACTGCGGCGGTCTGACCGAGGCCAAGAAAATCTGCGACATGGGCCAGGTGTTCGACGTGACCGTGCAGGCTCACTGCGCAGGCTCGCCCATCTCCACCGCGGCGGCCCTGCACCTGGAGGCGGCGATTCCCAACTTCTGCATCCATGAGCACCATTTCCGCAGCACCCAGCCGTCGCTGACCGTGCTCTGCAAGTACGACTATCAGCCGGAGCGCGGCGTTTACACTGTGCCGGAGCTGCCGGGCCTGGGCCAGGAAATGTCTCAGTTCGGAATGGATACCGCGCTGATGCACGTGGTTGTGGACAGGGACGAGAGAGGTCTGTAACTGGTATGGGCGTCCGCAGGGCGATGGCCGTGAGAGGCCGTCCCTGCGGGCGCTGTTTTGTTTGGGGGTGATGGGCGGTGGGGCGCAGTCAGCGGGCGATTGCTGTGAGATGGGCGGTGGGGCGCAGCCAGCGGGCGATTGCTGCGTGTGATGGGCCGCGGAGCGCAGTCCCTCCGCCGGGAGAGGCGTTTGGTACAGCCTGCAAGGAGGAGCTATATGAGAATTGACCTTCCCTACGACACGAAAACGGTGCCGCTTACAATCGGGGAACATAATTTGGAAAAAATTGTAATATCGCACATCAGCGAGGTTTCCGGGGAGGGAACCCAGGAGGAGATGGTGCGTCGGGCCTTGGAGTGGCCGGTGGGTACGCCGCGCCTGCGGGAACTGGCCCGGGGGAAGAAACGGGTGGTGCTGGTGACCAGCGACCATACCCGGGCGGTGCCCAGCAAAATCACGCTTCCGATCCTGCTGGCGGAGATTCGGGCGGGCAATCCCGACGCAGAGATCACGATCCTGATCGCCACCGGCCTTCACCGGGAGACCACCAGGGAGGAGCAGATTCGCATGTTCGGGTCTGAGATCGTGGAGCGCGAGCGGATCGTGGTAAACAGGGCCTTTGAGAAGGACGAGTTTGTCTCAATGGGGGAGCTGCCCTCGGGGGCCGGGTTTTATGTGAACCGGCTGGCCGTGGACTGCGACCTGCTGGTGACCGAGGGATTTATCGAGCCCCATTTTTTTGCCGGTTTCTCCGGCGGGAGAAAGAGTATTCTTCCGGGAATCTGCTCCGCGGAGACGGTGAATGAGAACCATTCCTATAAGGCCATCGCCAGCCCGTTCGCCGCGGCCGGGGTGCTGGAGGGAAATCCCATCCACGAGGACATGATCTGTGCGGCCAGGCGGGTCAACGTGCAGTTTATCCTGAACGTGGCCCTCAACGCCCGCAAGGAGATTATCGCGGCCTTTGCCGGGGATGTGGAAGCCGCCCATCTGGAGGGCTGCCGGTATATCCGCAGCGTCTCCGAGGAACCGGCGGTGACCGGGGACATTGTAGTCACCTCCAACGGGGGCTATCCGTTGGATCAGAACCTGTACCAATCGCCCAAGGCGGTGGCCACGGCGGAGGCCTGCGCCGGGGAGGACGGGGTGATCATCATGGTCTGCGCGTGCCGGGAAGGCATCGGCGGTTCCCATTTTGAGGAACTGATCATGGGCGGAAATCCGCAGGAGATCGACCGGAAGCTGTCCGCGGTGCCGCCCCGGGAGACGATCCCGGAACAGTGGTGCGCCCAGATATACGCCAGGATTCTGCAAAGGCATCCGGTGATCCTGGTGACTACGTATCTGGACCCGGAGGTGGTACGGCGGGCCAACATGATTCCGGCGTCCACGCCGGATGAGGCGCTGGCAATGGCATTTGAGATGAGAGGAAAGGACGCCAGGGTGGTGGTGATCCCGGACGGTGTGTCCGTGATGATCACAAAACCGGTATCCTGAGAGAATAAGGAGGTAAGGTTATGTATCTGGCTTTGAAAGTGAGCGACCTGGACAATGTGGCGACTGTGTTCGCGGAGGGAATCCAGGCGGGAGCGGAGATTGAGGTGAGGGACAAGAAGGGGGAGTCCGTGGTGATACGCGCCCTGGACCCCATTCCATACGGCCATAAGGTGGCGGTGCGGGAGATTGAGACCGGGGAACAGATCATGAAGTACGGCGAAGAGATCGGCGTGGCCAGCCGGGCCATCGCGGCGGGAAACCACGTTCATGTGCACAATCTGGACAGTATGAGGGGCAGAGGGGATTTGTAGCGGCGGAGACGCAGCGGACGCAGAGGGCTGGGGCTGTGAGGATTGGTTTAGGATTCGCAGGCCCGGCGCGGGTGCATTTTACAATATTTGTAAGGACTAGGAGGGGCAATATGATATTTCAAGGATATGTGAGACCGGACGGAACGGTGGGCAGCCGCAATCTGGTTGCGGTGATTCCCAGCGTGGTGTGCGCCAACGACGTGGCCCAGGCCATTGTGGCCCAGGTGCAGGGCACGGTGGGGCTGTACCACCACCAGGGCTGCTGCCAGCTGCCGCCGGATCTGGACCGGGTGACGGAGACATTGATCGGCCTGGGCTGCGGGCCCAATGTGGGAGCGGCTTTGGTGGTCAGCCTGGGCTGCGAGGGCACGGACCACGAGCAGCTGGTGCAGGAAATTGCACGGACGGGCAAGCCGGTGGAGATCATCCGCATTCAGCAGCTGGGCGGGGTCAGCAAGGCCATCGCCGCGGGCATCGACGCCGCATCCAGGCTGGTGCGGGCCATTGCGCCCCAGCAGCGCCGGGAGGCGGATATCTCCAAGGTGGTATTGGCCATCAAGTGCGGGGCGTCGGACACCACCTCCGGCATGGCTTCCAACTGCGCGCTGGGTTATGTGGCGGATAAGCTGGTGGACCTGGGCGGAACCGTGGTGTTTGGAGAAACCACGGAATTTCTGGGCGCGGAGCACATTTTGAAGCGCCGGGCCGTGAACGCGCAGGTGGCGGACAAGATCGATGAGATTGTGGCCCGCATGGAGAGCCGGGCCAAGTCCCTGGGCTGCGACATGCGCAAGGGACAGCCCACGCCGGGCAACATCGAGGGCGGCCTGTCCTCCATCGAGGAGAAATCCCTGGGCGCTATCGTCAAGTCCGGTACCAGGCCCATCCAGGGCGTGATGGAGTACACGGATCGGGTGGGGGACCGCAAGGGCCTCTGGATCAAAGATACGCCGGGCCGTGAGCCGGAGATTCTCACGGGCATGGCCTGCACGGGCGCGCAGCTGATGATGTTCTCAACCGGACGGGGCGCTCCCCAGGGCTTCCCCACCATGCCGGTGGTAAAAGTCTGCGGAAACCCCATTACCTACCGGAATATGGAAAATGATATGGATATCAACGCCGGATTGATCATCGAGGGGAAAAAGTCCATTGAGCAGGTGGGCGAGGAAGTGTTTGAGAAGATCGTGGAGGTGTTGAACGGTGGGATGAGTAAGAATGAGAGTCTGCATTATTATAGTTCCATTGATATTTATACGTTGGGGCCGGTGATTTAAGGTTAAGGTTAAGGATAAGGTTAGGGGTTTTGATGGAGTGCGGCGGCAGATTTTGGTCTGCCGCCGTTATTTTGGGTTAAAAAATAAATTTACTTTTGCACATATTTGAATTATAATAGTTGTGTGAAAGTTGGTGAAAAATATGGAGTACGAAAACATTTTAAAATCGCTTATGGAGGAAAATCAAGGAATTTTAATGGCCGCTAAAGCCCTTGATGCCGGTGTTTCAAAATATCATTTTTACAAATATGTGAAATCAGAGGAGTTAGAGAAGGCAGCTCCGGGTATTTATGTTTCAGCAGATGCCTGGGGAGATGACCTTTACATTTTGCAGGCGAGATATGCCGGGGTCATTTTCTCACATGAGACGGCACTTTATCTTCTGGATTTGGTGGACCGTGAGCCATTACAGATTACGGTCACTGCAAAGGGGAAGTACAACGCGCAGAAACTTACAGAGCAAGGGGTCAAGATTTATCGTATCAAACCGGAACTCCATACCTTGGGGGTCCGTGAACTGCCGTCACCCGGAGGCCACCAGCTCCGTGTGTATAATGCGGAGAGAACCATCTGCGATATGATTCGCAGCCGGAGCAACATTGAAATTCAGGATTATCAGACGGCATTAAGGAGTTATCTGCGTCTAAAAGAAAAAAATATCCCCTTGCTTATGGAATATGCGGAAGAATTTCATGTGGCAGCCATTTTAAGAACATATCTGGAGGTGCTTTTATAATGATTCATACATCACGGCAGCTCAAGGCACTGGTGCGAAATATCTCAAAAGGAGATAGTATGCGGGCGCTGCTTTTGATTCGTAATTATTTTATGGAGCGGTTCTTAGAACGGCTTTCCCTGTCGCCATACCGGGGAAACTTTATTTTGAAGGGCGGTATGCTGGTATCGGCCATGGTAGGTATTGATGCACGAAGTACGATGGATATTGACACTACAATCAAAAATCTTCCGCTGTCGGTTGAGAGCGCGGAAAGAATTTTAACAGAGATTATCTCCGTTCCCATTGATGATGGAGTGTTTTTCAAAATAGAGCGCATCGGTGAAATTATGGATGAAGCGGAATATAGCGGGATTAGAGCTTCAATGACGGCTTCCATTGACACTATGAGAACACCGTTGAAATTGGATATTTCTACTGGGGACCGGATTACTCCAAAAGAAATTGAATATCAGTTTAAGCTGATGTTTGAAGACAGAAGCATATCTGTATTGGCATATAATCTGGAGACTGTATTGGCCGAGAAAATGGAGACTGTGTTAAGCCGCGGAACCGCTAACACGCGCCTGCGTGACTTTTATGATCTCTATATTCTCCAACACGATTGCACACAGTCTTTTGATGAAAACACACTGTCGGCTGCCTTTCGCATTACTTGTGCCCATCGCAACTCACAGGCTGCAGTGAGCAAGGGCATAGAAACACTACATAAGATAAGAGAGAGCGCCGAAATGCAGAATCTTTGGATATCCTATCAACAAAAATTTCCGTATGCTAAGAGCATTTCATGGGAGGCCGTTATGGAGGCCGTTTGTGATTTGTCGGAGATTTGTATGCCTGCCTTCAACTAATTTGTAAAAATCGCGCTGAAGGCCTGCCGGCTTACCGGAAATCTGGACTAGGGTATGGCGGCAAGACTGCTGACCAAGAGAGGTAAGAGGTGACCATCGTAAGACGGTATCATAACAGTTGAAAACCCTTTAACAGTAAGTAAAAAGATGGGGCAGTCTATTTCCTGACTGCCCCATCTTTCCGCTGAAAAAGGCTTACCTCCCCATCTCCTCCAACTGCCTCTTCAGATAACGAAGCTGCCCTCCGCAGGAGATCACTTCCAACTCGCTGTCAGACAGCTCCAGCCGCGCCTTAAAGGTGAAATCCTTGGTCACGTCGGTGATCTCCACCTCGCGGGTCTGCATCTGATCCGGCAGGTTGTGAATCTCCAGGGTATCTTCCATGTCTACCCGGTCATAGTCCGCCGGATCGGCGAAGATCATGGGGATAATGCCGTGGTTGAGCAGATTTCCCTTGTGGATTCTGGCGATGCTCTTGGCGATCACCGCTTTTACGCCCAGGTACATGGGGTTGATGGCCGCGTGTTCGCGGGAAGAGCCCTGGCCGTAGTTCTCACCGCCGATGATGATGCTCTGCCCCATCTGGCGCGCCCGCTCCGCGAAGGAGGGATCATACCGGTGGTAGCAATACTGGCTCATCAGCGGGATGTTGGAGCGCATGCTGGAGAACTCGGCGCTGGCCGGCGTGATGTCGTCGGTGGTAATGTTGTCCACGGTCTTCAAGCTGATCTGAACCTTCAAATGCTGCTCAGGTGCATCCGGCACCGGCAAGGGCTTGATGTTGGGGCCGCGCACGACCTCCACCTCTCTGGCCTCCTCCGGGGATAGGGGCGCTACGATCATGGAATCGTCCACCGGGTACTCCTCCGGCTCCTGGATATCCGCCAGTTTCACGATATCATCACCCAGAATCTCCTCCGCAGAGGCAAATGTTCCCATAATGGCCGTAGCCGCCGCGCTCTCAGGGTTGACCAGATAAATCTCAGCCGTGGGGTTGCCCGCCCGTCCCTTGAAGTTCCGGTTGGAGGTGCGCACCGCCACGCCCTTGGTGGCCGGGGACTGGCCGATGGCGCAGCAGGGGCCGCAGGCCAGCTCCAGCAGGCGTACACCCGCGTTCAGCAGCATTTCCAGATAGCCGTCCTTCATCAGCTGCAGGTAAATCTGTTTGGAGGAAATGCCGCAGGTGCAGCTCACGTCCTCGTGGACATGCCTGCCCTGGAACACCAGGGCCGCCTTGGCGATATCGGAATAGCTGGCGTTGGTGCAGCTTCCGATGAATACCTGCTGAACCTTCTTTTTCTCCACATCCTTAAGCGGAATCACGTTGTCCGGCTGGTGCGGACATGCGCAGAGGGGAACCAGTTCGCTCAGATTCAGCTCCATTTCCCCGTCGTAGGAGCAGCCCTCGTCCGCGGTCAGCTCCACAAAGTCCTCCTCCCGCTTCTGGGCCTTCAGGAATTTTCTGACCTGCTCGTCCGCCGGGAAAATGGAGGTGGTCGCGCCCATCTCAGCGCCCATGTTGGAAATGGTCGCGCGCTCGTTCACCGTCAGGGTGGCGGCTCCCGGGCCCACATACTCAAAGACCTTGCCCAGTCCGCCCTTGATGCCCACCCGGCGCAGCATCTCCAGAATCACTTCCTTGGCGTTGCAGCCGGGCTTCAGGTGGCCGGTCAGGTTTACTTTAATAACCTGGGGCATTTTAAGGCGCATGGGAACCCCGGTCATGGCTGTGGCCACGTCCATGCCGCCCACGCCGATGCACAGCATGCCGATGGCGCCGCCGTGGGGCGTGTGGCTGTCGCCGCCCATGCTCAGCTTACCGGGCGCGCCGAAGCGGGCCACCTGGACGGCGTGGCAGATGCCGTTGCCGGGCCGGGACACGTAGACCCCGTAGCGCTTGGCCACGGATTGCAGGTAAATGTGGTCGTCCGGCGTCTTGTTGTCCAGATACAGCAGGTTGTGGTCCAGGTAGCTGACGCTGGTCTCCACCTGGGTGCGGTCCAGGCCGATGGCCTCGAAGGCCAGATAGGTCATCACCGCGTTGATGTCATGGGTCAGGGTCTGATCCACTTTCAGGAAGATTTCCTCCCCCGGGATCATGTCCGACGGCTTTGCCAGATGGGCCGCCAGAATCTTTTTAGTCAAATTCATGTTCATGTAAGTTCCTCCAGGTTTCTTAAATTCGGCTGAGCCGGTGAAGGGAGCGTTGGGGCACAAAAAAGCCTCCCCCACAATGGTTGTTAAGACCATTATAAGGCAGGCTGAGCCTATAAGTAAAATTGGAATTTGCTAATAAGGGTCATAGCTTTTTCTTATGGATTTTCAGATTGTGCTCCGCGATCTCAAAAAGGGCCTGCTCCACCTGGCCGATATAGCAGCCCTCCCGGTACAGGGCGAACACTTCCCAGGTCAGCGGGTTCTCCGACAGGTGGTACACGTCCAGCTCCCCGCCCTCCTTTACCAGCTCCAGGGTGATTTCCGGGACCACCGCCACCCCCATTCCCTTTGCGGCCAGGCGGCAGGAGAGCATGTTGCTGTGGGATTCCAGGAAAATATTCGGCTGTACGCCCGCATTTTTTGCCAGCACGTCCACACTGGCTCTCAGGGCGTGCCCCTTCTCCAGGGTGATAAAGGGCAGGCGCGCGGCCTTGCGCCAGTTCACGATGTGCTTTTCCCGGTCCAGGATGCAATCGTTAGGCAGGTAGCCCCTGGCGCAGACCAAAACCAGCTCCTCGTCGGTCATCTTTACCTGGGCGATGTCCTTGTCCTTGGTCCACTGGGGCAGAAAGACAAAGTCGGTGTCGCCGTTTCGCAGTCCCTCGATCAGCCGGTTGCCCGGCCCGCTGGTCACCTCTACGTCGATGCCGGGAAAACGCTCTTTAAAAGGCGGCAGGATCAGCGGCAGCATGTAGATCAGCCGCTCGCCCGGAAAACCCAGGCGCAGCCGCCCCTGGCAGTTGGTGGCGATGTCCCGGAACTCCCGGTCCATGTCGTCCAGCTGCATCAGGATGGCCCGGGCCCGTTTCAGATACTGCTCCCCCGCGTAGGTGCAGACCAGAGGCGTGGCCGACCGGTCGAACAGCTTCACCCCCAGCTCTTCCTCCAGCTTGTTGATGTAGCTGCTCAGCGCCGGCTGGCTGATGAACAGTTTCCTGGCCGCTTTGGTGACGCTGCCGCACTGTGCGACCATATTGACATATTTGAATTGACGCAGCTCCATATCCTGATTCCTCCCACCGTAGACCAGCTGTTAGCGCGTATATGAGGTACATTTGGCAATAGGGGACACGTTTCCTTATGATACTTTGTCGCCAACTGCAGGTTGACGATAAGGGATACGTTTCCTTATTATACTTTGTCGCCAACCGTAGGTTGGCGATAAGAGATACGTTTCCTTATTATATCATCGGGGGTGGGGGAAGGCAAGGGCGCAAGCCTGCTAAGCGTCAAGGTGCACAAAACCGCCGCATGAAACTTGGTGAAAAAAACAATGGTATAGACGAAACCTATCAGCAGATAAAATATCCGTATTTCTAAAGGAATTCCGAAAATGTTAAGATTATGTCAAACAAAATACCCCCGTCATATTGCGGGGGATCATATTTTCAGGAGGTATTTTATGGTTTGGGCAGGAGCACTGATTGTTTTGATTACCTTTGCGGCGATCTTAAAGAATCTGGAGGCCAGAATGGTCCTGATTCTCTCGGGAGCCGCCATGGCCCTGATCGCCGGGATTGCCGGTGTGGAGGGCTGTTTTGACGGAGCCATACAGGCGTTTATCTCCCAGCTGATCAACGAATCGCTGGTTCCCACCATCTGCGCCTGCATGGGCTTTAGCGCAGTGATGGAGTACACGAAATGTTCGTCCAATCTGGTATATCTTTTAACCAGACCGTTGCAGAAGGTGCGTTTCGCGGTGGTGCCGGGCGCAATCTTAATCACCTGGCTGATCAACATTGTGGTCATGAGCGCGGCGGGCTGCGCGGCTACGGTGGGCACCCTGCTGGTTCCCATGATGCTGGGGCTGGGCGTGCACCCGGCCACCGCGGCGGCCTGCATCCTCATTGGCACCTGGGGAAATGTGATGAATCCCGGACAGAGCTTCAACGTCCAGGTGGGCGAGCTGGCCTCCATGACCGGGCTGGAGGTAGTATCCAGCTTTACTATGGTGGCGGTAATCGCCCTGGCCGCATCCATTGTGCTGCTGACAGCCATCGACATAACAATGGTAAAAAAGGGAAATAAACAGGGCGCGGCGTATGCCGTGGAGCCGGGAAGCGCGGTCCAGGCTGCTGCCAGCCAGGGCGCTTCCGTCCGGCATGACTCCAATCCAGGGAGCGCACCGGTCAAAATCAATTATTTCAAAGCGCTGATCCCCGCCACCCCCATTATCTTTCTGCTCCTGGGAAACGCGGGCGTTCTCCCCAACTTTGACATCACCGTGTGGATGCTGTCCTGTTCCGTGCTGGGGCTTCTCCTGGATGTCCGCCATGTGCAGGACGGGGTGAAGCAGTTCTTTAACGGCGTGGGTAATTCCTACCGCGACATCATCACGCTGATGGCCGCGGCCTCGGTATTCACCTTCGGCATGAACGCGGTGGGACTGACGGGAGCCCTGGTGGACGTGATGAAAAATTCTACCGCCATCGCCCGGCTGGGAGCGGGCTTCGGACCTTTTATCATCGCGGCCCTGTCCGGCTCCGGAAACGCCGCGGCGATCGCATTCAACACCTCCATCACGCCCCATGCGGCCGATCTGGGCTACGCGGTGGAGGCTATGGGTTCGGTGGCGCAGATCGCGGCGGCCATCGGCCGCTCGGCTTCCCCGGTGGCGGGCGTGACCATTATCTGCGCCAAGATGGCGGGCGTGAGCCCCATGGACGTGGTCAAGCGCTCTATTCTGCCCATGCTCGCGGCGGTGTTGATTTTCATGTTTATGCTAATGTGAGGAGGAAAGAAGGATGGGATTTTCGGGAGCTGGAATGGAAGAGGAATATTATGGAAGCCGGGACGTGCTGGAAGGCGTTTTCGGCGGTGCGAACACCATCCAGAAGATGATGGATGTGGAGGCGGCTCTGGCCTGGGCGGAGTGCAGGGCGGGCCTGGTACCGGAGCAATACGCCGGGGAGATTCAGGAAAAATGCAGCGTCAAGCTGCTGGACGAGGCGGTGTACGCCGAGGCCAGAAGGACAACGGGACACCCGCTCATGGGGATGCTTCGGGCGTACAAGGCCATTTGCAGCAAAGAAGCGGGGGAGTACCTGCATTACGGGGCTACCACCCAGGACATATCCGACACGGCTCTGATCCTGCAGCTGCGGGAGGCCTGGGACATTGTGGAGGATAAGACCCGCCGTCTGCGGGAGATTTTAAGCGGGAAGGCCCGGGAATACCGGAGCCTGGTCATGATCGGCCGGACTAACGACCAGCAGGCCATGCCCATCACCCTGGGCTTCAAGATTTCCACCTGGATCGACGAGCTGGACCGCTGTCTGGAACGCATGGAGCAGGGCCGGGAACGGATCTTTGTGGGGCAGTTTGCCGGGGCCGTGGGCACCATGGCTTCCCTGGAGCAGGAAGGCCCCCGGGTGCAGAAGCTCCTGTTAGAGCGCCTGGGCCTGGCGGCGCCCAAAATCAGCTGGTTTGCCACCCGGGACCGGCTGGCGGAGTTCACCTTTGACCTGGCTATGATCTGCGGCGCGGTGGGGCGCATGGGCAACGAAGTGTACAACGAGCAGCGCAGCGAGGTCAACGAGCTGGCGGAGGGGTACGCCTTGGGGAAGGTGGGCAGCAGCACCATGCCCCACAAGCGCAATCCGTTCCTGCCCGGGCGTCTGGCCGGGCGGGGGAGAATCGCCGGGACGCTGGTCATGCGGGCTATGCAGTGCCTTGAAAATACCAACGAGCGGGACTGCCGGACGCTGTGCATCGAGCCGTACCATTTAAAAGAAATCTGCTGTCTGGTTGACGGCACCCTAGATATCGCGCTGGAGCTGTTCGGGCAGATGGAGGTCCATGAGGACCAGATCGGGCATAACCTGGAGATTCTCCAGGGCCTGATCTACAGCGAGGCCCTGATGATGCGGCTGGCGGAAGCTTACGGCCGCATGGAGGCCCACGAGCTGGTCTATGAGCTGGCTATGGCCGCCATCGGTCAGAAGCGGCAGTTAAAGGAGCTGGCGCTGGCGGACAGCCGGGTCACGGCCCACTTGACGGAGGAAGAGCTGGAAAATCTCATGCGTCCGGAACATTACACCGGCCTGGCGGAGCACTTTGTGGACCAGGTGGCCGGGACGGAGTAAAGGCAGCGGAAGGACGGCGGAAGGACAGACAAAGAATGACCGGTAAAAAAGTCCAGAAAGCAAGGTGGCGGCCTGATATAGTGTGGTATAATTTTAAGAAAGGGGCGCGGGTGTCCCCCACCAGCCCCCGTCATCGGCAAGCCAAAAGGCGGCGCGGCGGCATGCACCTGCCCCACCTGCCCCACCCACCCCAACTACAACAGGAGGAAAAAAATGGATTTTCGACAGCTGGAATATTTTACGGCAGTAGCCAGGCTGCGCAGCTTCACGCGGGCGGCGGAGGAACTTCATGTCTCCCAGCCCACCATTACCACGTGCATCAAAAACATGGAGGAGGAGCTGGGGATTCCGCTTCTGGTGCGGGATAAGCGGCGGGTGATGCTGACCTATGAGGGAGAAACCTTTCTGGTGAAGGCCCGGTCCGTGCTGGAGCAGTTCGAGCAAATGATCCAGGATACCCAGGAGCTGGCCTGCAGCTATGACCAGGTGCTGAACATGGGAATTACGCCGGTGACGGGTTCATTTTTAAATGTCATCCTGTACAACGGCTTTTTCCGGGAGAACCCGGATATCCGGCATCAGGTGCTGGAGCTGGGCAGCCTGGGCATCATGGAGGCCATCGATTCCGACGAGATCGACCTGGGATTTCTGGTAATCCAGGAGGGGATGGAGGAGCGCTACGACATCTGCCGGATCCAGCGGGGCCAGTTAAAGGCGCTGATCCACCGGGAGAATCCCCTGTCCTCCATGGAGCGCATTTCCTTAAAACATCTGGCGGGCGAGCGCCTGATCTACCTGCCGCCCCACTCCTACATCCGCAGCAAGCTGGACGAGGAGTTCAAACGGCTGGAGATCACGCCCAATGTGCTGGCCTACCCCCAGCAGATGATCACAGCCTTCAACCTGGTGGAGAACAACGCGGGCGTCAGCTTCGTGCTGGGGGACGGGTACCGGCCCCTGGTGCACATCGAGCACACGGCGGCCATTCCCCTGGACCCTCCGATACTCTATGAGACGGGATTTGTGTGGAAAAAGGGCAAGCGGATCAGCCGGGCGGCAAGGCGGTGCATCGCGTATGTGCAGAGGCAGATCAAAGCAATCGAAAATTCCTGACAATTCCCCATTTTCGCGGTCACAAAGTCTCAATTATCGCAAAAAACCAGCATTCAAAGTAAATAAAAATGACAATGGCTGTTGTCACAAAAATCGTCGCCGGGTGGTATACCACTCGGCGACAAAAAACATAAAAAAATATCAAAAAATACTATCATTTTGTGTAATATCATGGTATTATAAGAGAAAACGTTGGGATACCAACAAACCGGGATACCAGTTTGTGGTATACAAGAAAAGGAGGTAAGCCCAATATAAGGTTGGGTATGACGGTATGGTTTATAGTTATTATCCGGGTTGTACTTTAAAAACCAAAGCAAAAGAATTGGACTTCTACGCGAGAAAGTCCGCGGAGGCGCTAGGCTTTACCCTGGAAGAGATCGAGGACTGGCAGTGCTGCGGCGCAGTCTACCCTCTGGCTTCCGATGAGATCGCAACCAAGCTGTCGTCCGTGAGGGCTTTGAATGCGGCGAAGGAAAAGGGCCAGGATCTGGTGACGCTCTGCTCCGCCTGCCACCACGTGATCAAGCGGGTGAACGACGACATGGCGAACGTGGATGACATTCGTCAAAAAGTGAACAATTACCTGGACCTGGAAGAAGCCTATAGCGGCGAGACTCATGTATACCACTATCTGGAGGTACTCCGGGACAAGGTGGGTTTTGACAAGATCCGCCAGATGGTGAAGAATCCGCTGACCGGACGGAAGATCGGAGCCTACTACGGCTGCATGCTTCTGCGCCCCAGCAGCATTTTACAGTTCGATGATCCTGAGAATCCCACCATCCTGGAAGATTTTATCCGGGCCCTGGGCGCGGAGCCGGTGGTATACCCGTACCGGAACGAGTGCTGCGGCGGGTACATTTCCTTAAAGGAAAAGGAGCTTTCCGGCAGCATGGTGGACCAGATCATGGAATCCGCAGAGTACAAGGGAGCCCAGGAGCTTGTGACCGCGTGTCCCCTGTGCCTGTACAATTTAAACCATGGTGGGCATTCGCATACCCCTATTGTTAAATATTTCACAGAGATATTAGCGGAGGCCCTTGGTATAAAAGAGGAACAGGGAGGTGTAGAGGGTGCTTAAAACGGACAAAGAAAAGGCTGAGCTGCTGAAGGAGATCAGCGGCGTGGACACCAAAAAATGTATGAAGTGCGGCAGATGCTCCGCATCCTGCCCGTCCTACGATGCGATGGATATCAGACCCCACCAGTTCGTGTCCTACGTGCAGAACGGGGATGTGGAACCGCTGCTGCATTCGAAATCCATCTGGAAATGCCTGTCCTGCTTCGCCTGCGTGGAGCGCTGTCCCAGGGACGTGAAGCCCGCCAAGCTGATCGAGGCCGTGCGCCTCATGGTGATCCGTCAGCAGGGGCAGAACTACCTGTCGCCGGACGAGATCCCGGAGCTTTTGGACCCGGATCTGCCCCAGCAGCTGCTGGCAAGCGCGTTCCGCAAATACAGTAAGTAAGAGAAAGGTCGGAGGTGAATTCATTGCAAAGAATAGGAGTTTTTGTCTGTCACTGCGGCACCAACATCGCGGGCACCGTGGATGTGGAAAAAGTGGTGGAGATGGTGAAATCAGAGCCTGGCGTGGTTCATGCGGAAGAATACCAGTATATGTGTTCCGAGGCCGGCCAGTCGAAAATAAAGGATGCGATCCGGGACAAACAGCTGACGGGAGTGGTTGTGTGTTCCTGTTCTCCGCGTATGCACGAGAACACGTTCCGCAAGGCAGCGGAGCGGGCGGGGCTGAACCCCTACATGGTGGAGATCGCCAACATCCGGGAGCACTGTTCCTGGATTCACAAGAATAAAGAGGAAGCCACCGAGAAGGCGGTGATCCTGGCCAGAGCGGCCATCGCAAAGGTGAACTTAAACGCCCCCTTACAGCCCGGCGAGAGCCGCGTGGTGAAGAGAGCCCTGGTGATCGGCGGAGGCATCGCCGGAATCCAGACCGCCCTGGACATCGCGGACGCGGGCTACGAGGTGGATATCGTGGAGAAGACCCCCAGCATCGGCGGCAAGATGTCCCAGCTGGACAAGACCTTCCCCACCCTGGACTGCTCCGCCTGTATCTTAACCCCCAAGATGGTGGAAGCGGCGGCCCACGACAAGATCAATATTTATACATACAGCGAGGTGGAGAAGGTGTCCGGCTTTGTGGGCGATTTCTCCGTGGATATCCGCAAGAAGGCCAGAAGCGTGGATATGACCAAATGTACGGGCTGCGGAGTCTGCTCCGAGAAATGTCCGTCCAAAAAGCCCCCCAGCGAGTTCAACCGGGGCTTATCCACCAGAAGCGCCATCTACACCCCCTTCGCCCAGGCCATCCCCAACGTGCCGGTGATCGACCGTGAACACTGCATTAAGTTCCAGACCGGAAAATGCGGCGTCTGCGAGAAGGTATGCGCGGCGGGCGCCATCGACTACAAGCAGCAGGACGAGATCATTACCAGAGAGTACGGCGCCATCGTGGTGGCCACCGGTTTTGACACCATAAAGCTTGACAAGTTCGACGAGTATTCCTACAATCAGAGCCCGGACGTGATCACCTCCCTGGAGTTTGAGCGCCTGACCAACGCGGCCGGCCCCACCAAGGGCCATTTAGAGCGCCTTTCCAACCACGAGGCCCCCAAGTCCGTGACCTTTATCCAGTGCGTGGGCTCCCGTGATCTGACCTGCAAGGGAAAGACCTACTGTTCCAAAATCTGCTGCATGTACACGGCAAAGCACGCCATGCTGATCCGCGACAAATACCCGGATGTGGAGGTCAACGTGTTCTACATCGACGTGAGAACCCCGGGAAAGAACTTCGACGAGTTCTACCGCAGGGCGGTTGAGGAGTACGGCGTCAACTACATCAAGGGCCAGGTGGGTAAGGTGGCGGAGCATAACGGCCACTTAAGAGTCCAGGCTGTGGACCTGATCGACAACAAGCGGATTATCCTGGAGACCGACCTGGTGGTGCTGGCTACGGCCATCGAGCCCGATCCGTCAGTCCGGGGCTTGGCCACCATGCTGACCGCTAGCATCGACACCAACAACTTCCTGACCGAGGCCCATCCCAAGCTTCGTCCGGTGGAGAGCCCCACGGCGGGCGTGTTCCTCTCCGGCGTATGCCAGGGCCCCAAGGACATTCCCGAGACCGTTTCCCAGGCCGGAGCCGCGGCCGCCAAGGTGATCGGCCTTTTAGCCAAGGACAAGCTGGTGACCAACCCCTGTACGGCCAAATCCGACGAGCGGTACTGCAACGGCTGTTCCGCCTGCGAGAAGGTTTGCCCCTACGGCGCGATCTCCTATGAGAATAAGGAAGTATTCGACCACGGAATCCGTGAGACCAGAAGAGTGGCTGTGGTCAACACCGCTCTGTGCCAGGGCTGCGGCGCCTGTACCGTCGCCTGTCCTTCCGGCGCAATGGACCTGCAGGGATTCTCCAACAGACAATTAATCGCGGAGGTGGACGCAATATGCAAATAGAACACGAGAATACGGAGTTTAAGCCGCTTATCGTCGCATTCTGCTGCAACTGGTGCAGCTATGCGGGCGCGGACCTGGCCGGAACCAGCCGCCTGGGCTATCCCGCCGAGGTGAAGATCATCCGGGTGCCCTGTTCCTGCCGTGTGAACCCGCTGTTTATCCTGCGGGCCTTCCAGAAGGGCGCGGACGGCGTGATCATCTGCGGCTGCCACCCGGGCGACTGCCACTATAGCACGGGCAACTACTACGCCAGAAGAAGAATGACCCTGCTGTTCTCCCTGTTAGACTACGTCGGGGTGGAGAAGGGCAGAACCAGAGTGGAATGGGTTTCCGCCGCGGAGGGCGTGAAATTTGCCGCCACCATGAACGATTTCATTGAAAAAATCCACAAACTGGGCAAGAATGTGAGATTGGAGGATTTGCGATGCAGGAAATGATTAAGAGAGCCAAAGAATTGCTGGCCGACGGCACGGTGGTCCGCGTGCTGGGCTGGAAGCGCTGCGACCTGCCCTACAATCCCGAGCCCGCGTTTTTCGGCACTGAGGAAGAGCTGGACGCGCTGGTCTACGACGGGTTCTGCGGAGCAAATTTGAGCAAATACATGATCGAGGCCGGCAAGAAGGAGGGCAGAACCCTGGTGTTCTTAAAGCCCTGCGACACCTACAGCTTCAACCAGCTGGTGAAGGAGCACCGGATTGACCGAGAGAAGGCTTACATCATCGGCGTGGGCTGCAGGGGCAAGCTGGATATCGAGGCCATTAAGGGACTGGGGATCAAGGGAATTGAGACCGTGGAAGAGGACGGCGATACCTTAAAGATCGGCACTATCTACGGAGATAAGACCTGCGCCTACGGGGATGCGGTGATGGAGCGCTGCAAGGTCTGCAAGGGCACGGAGCACATGGTGTACGACGAGCTGATCGGCGCGGACGCAGAGCTTGCGGTGAAGCCCGAGGACCGTTTCGCCAAGGTGAAGGAGCTGGAGGCCATGAGCCCGGAGGAGCGCTTTGCCTTCTGGCAGGGCGAGCTCTCCAAGTGCATCCGCTGCAACGCCTGCCGGAACGTGTGTCCGGCCTGCAGCTGCAACAAGTGCGTGTTCGACAGCGACCGCTTCGACACCGCCCAGAAGGCCAACGCGGACACCTTTGAGGAGCAGATGTTCCATCTGATCCGCGCTTTCCATGTGGCCGGAAGATGTACGGACTGCGGTGAGTGCAGCCGGGTATGTCCCCAGGGAATCCCGCTCCATCTGCTGAACCGGAAGTTAATTAAGGATATCAATGGATTCTACGGAACGTACCAGGCAGGCGAGGACGCCGAGGCGCTCGCCCCGCTGACCGCGTTTAAGATGGACGACGTTGAGCCAAGCATTGTTGGGGAAAGGGGATAACGTATGTATAAGATTGCAAAAGAACAGTTACCGTCCTTATTCGCCGCCATTGCCGGCCGGATGGATTTATATATGCCCCTGCGCAAAAACGGCCAGGTCAACTACGGAATCTGGTCCCAGGAGGCGGAAACCGCCCTGGACGCGTTAAACACCGTGAAATCCCCCAAGGATTTCTTCTTCCCCCAGAGCGAGAACCTCTACACCTGCTACCGGGAAGGTAAAAAGATCTCCATCACCCCCGAGGAGCTGGCGGACGCGCCCTTTGCCATTTTCGGCATCCGGGGCTGCGACGTGAAGGGAATCGAGGTGCTGGACAAGGTATTTCTGGCGGACCCGGTGGACAAGTTTTACGAGGCCCGCAGAAATCACGGCGTGCTGATCTCCATGGCCTGCCATGAGCCGGAGGAGACCTGCTTCTGCAAGGTATTCGGCGTTGAGGCCCAGAACCCGGCGGGAGATGTGACCACCTGGATCGTTGACGATACGCTCTACTGGAGAGCGAATACCGATAAGGGCGAGAATCTGACCGCCGATCTGGCAGCCCTGGCGCTGCTGGTTCCCGCCGATGAGGCCGGGGAGGCCGCCGTGGAAGCGGAGCAGGCTAATGTGGCCGCCATCGTAGAAAAACTGCCCTACAGCGGCATTTCCCTGGAGACCTTCAAGAACACGGAGATGCTGGAGCTGTTCAACTCCCCCAAGTGGGAGGAAATGTACAAGGCCTGCCTGGCCTGCGGCACCTGCACCTTCATCTGCCCCACCTGCCAGTGCTACGACATCCGGGACTACAACACCGGAAATGGCATCCAAAGGTTCCGCTGCTGGGACTCCTGCATGTACTCCGATTTCACGCTGATGGCCCACGGCAATATCCGTAACAGCCAGAAGGAGCGGTTCCGCCAGCGTTTCATGCACAAGCTGGTGTATTTCCCCGAAAACAACGACGGGATGTTCTCCTGCGTGGGCTGCGGTCGCTGCGTGAGCAAATGTCCTTCTTCGTTAAACATTGTGAAAGTTATCAAGAGTCTGGGGGTGTCTGAAGATGTGTAGCTGCGGATGCGGCGGAAGCCATAAACACGACGAGTTAGTCCCCATGGTGGGCGTGATCACGGATATCAAGGATCAGACCCCGGATGTCAAGACCTTCCGGGTGGTGAGCCCCCAGGGCGGAAAATTATTTGAACATATGCCGGGCCAGTGCGCCATGCTGGCGGTGCCCGGAGTGGGGGAGGCCATGTTCTCCATCACCTCCTCCCCGACCAACAAGGAATACCAGGAATTCAGCATCAAGCGCTGCGGAACTCTGACCGATTACCTGCACACCATGGAGGTGGGCGACGAGATCACGGTCCGCGGCCCCTACGGCAACTCCTTCCCGGTGGAAACCGCCCTAAAGGGTCAGAACCTGCTGTTCATCGCAGGCGGAATCGGCCTTGCGCCCCTGCGCTCCGTGATCAACTACGTGCTGGACAAGCGGGAAAATTACGGCAGCGTGGAGATTCTCTACGGCTCCCGCTCCATGCAGGACCTGGTGGGACTGGACGAGATTCAGAACGACTGGTCGAAGCGGGACGGCGTGGACGTGTACCTGACCATTGACCGGGAACAGCCGGAGTGGGACGGCCATGTGGGCTTTGTTCCCTCCTACTTAAAAGAGCTGGAATTCTCCACAGACAAGACCGTGCTGGTCTGCGGCCCGCCGATCATGATCAAATTCGTGCTGGCGGCCCTGCAGGAAATGGGCTTTGAAAAGACACAGGTGTTTACCACCCTGGAGCTGAAGATGAAATGCGGAATCGGAAAATGCGGACGCTGCAACATCGGTTCCAAGTATGTTTGCAAGGACGGTCCCGTGTTCCGCTGTGATGAGATCGACGAATTGCCAGACGAATATTAAGAGGAAGGATTGGTAGAGAAAATGCAGGAAATGGTAAATGTTTATTTCTTTGGTAAAAAATACTCGGTGCCGGCTGACTTAACCATCATGACGGCCATGGAATACGCCGGATACAAGCTTGTGAGAGGCTGCGGCTGCCGCCATGGCTTCTGCGGAGCCTGCGCCACGATTTACCGCATCAAGGGCAAGAATGAGTTAAAGACCTGTCTGGCCTGTCAGACCCAGGTGCAGGAAGGCATGTATGTGGCCAGCATTCCCTTCTTCCCCACGGACAAGCGGACCTACAATCTGGAGGAGATCAAACCCAAAGAGCAGATTATGATGGAGCTCTACCCGGAGATTTACAGCTGCATCGGCTGTAACGCCTGCACCAAGGCGTGCCCCCAGAAGTTAAACGTCATGCAGTATATCGCCTACGCCCAGAGAGGCGAGTTCGAGAAATGCGCCCACGAGTCCTTTGACTGCGTAGGCTGCGGAATCTGCTCCACCAGATGTCCGGCGGGCATCTCCCATCCCATGGTGGGACTGCTGGCCAGGAGACTGACCGGCAAATACTTAGCTCCCAAGACCGAGCACCTGGAAAAGCGCGTTGAGGAGATCCGCCACGGCGAGTACGACGAGCTGATCGAGCAGATCATGGAGAAGCCCATCGCCGAGCTGAAGGAACTGTACAACAACCGCGATATTGAGAAATAAGGAGGGATGACACATGTTGACTCAAGAAATGCTTGATTCCATTAAAAAAGTAGAGGCCACCAGGCCTTCCAGAATCGGAGCCGATCTCAGAAGAATGGATGCGGACGAGAAGCACAATCTGTTAAAGCAGTATCATCCTGACTACAAGGAAAGCGGCTTTTCCACCTTGGTAATGGGCCCCAACAAGGGCGAGAAGGTGCCGGTTGAGCTGGGCGAGCTGCTCCAGGCCAACAGCCGTTTGCTGGGCGTGGATCTGGACTTAAACCAGATTGACTACGACGTGGACGTGCTGGTCATCGGCGGCGGCGGCGCGGGCGCTTCCGCGGCCATCGAGGCCCACAAGGGCGGCGCGAACGTGATGATCGCCACCAAGCTGCGCATCGGCGACGCCAACACCATGATGGCGGAGGGCGGCATCCAGGCGGCGGACAAGGAGAACGACTCCCCCCAGAGGCATTTCCTGGACGCCTTCGGCGGCGGACACTACGCGGCCAAGCCGGAGCTGCTGAAAAAGCTGGTAATGGAAGCGCCTGAGGCCATCCAGTGGCTGAACGACTTAGGCGTTATGTTCGATAAAAACCCCGACGGCACCATGGTGACCACCCACGGCGGCGGCACCTCCAGAAAGCGTATGCACGCCTGCGCGGACTACTCCGGCGCTGAGATCATGCGCGTGCTGCGGGACGAGGTGATCAACCGCGGCATCACGGTGGTGGACTTCACCTCCGCCGTTGAGCTGATCCTGGACGACAAGGGACAGGTGGCCGGCGCTGTGCTCCAGAACATGGAGACCGGCGAGTACCTGGTGGCCAGGGCCAAGGTGGTGATCATCGCCACCGGCGGCGCGGGACGGCTGCACTACCAGGGATTCCCCACCTCCAACCACTACGGTGCTACCGCCGACGGCCTGGTGCTTGGCTACCGCGTGGGCGCGCCCCTGCTGTACCAGGATACCATCCAGTACCACCCCACCGGCGTGGCCTATCCGCCGCAGCTCTTCGGCGCTCTGGTGACGGAGAAGGTGCGTTCCGTAGGCGCTATGCTGGTGAACTGTGACGGTGAGGCGTTCATGCATCCGTTGGAGACCCGCGACGTGGCGGCGGCTTCCATTATCCGGGAGTGCTCTGACCGCGGCAAGGGCGTTCCCACCCCGGGCGGCGGCTTCGGCGTGTGGCTGGACACCCCCATGATCGAGATGATCCATGGAAAGGGAACCATCGAGAAGCGCATCCCGGCCATGCTGCGCATGTACTTAAACTATGACATCGATATGAGGGAAGTGCCGATTCTGGTCTACCCGACCCTGCACTACCAGAACGGCGGCCTTGAGATCAACGCGGACTGCGCCACCAAGACCATCCACAACCTGATGGTGGCCGGCGAGGCCGTGGGCGGAATCCACGGGCGCAACCGCCTGATGGGCAACTCCCTGCTGGACATCATCGTGTTCGGACGCGACGCCGGAAAGGCCGCCGCAGCCCGCTGCAACGAGGTGGAGCTGGGAACCATGACGCTGGAGCACGTGGAGAAGTTTGCAAAAGAGCTGGAGGAAGCCGGGGTTCACACCGACAAGGTATCCCCGCTGCTGCTGCCCCCCTACGCTCACGAGGGACGTCACTGATTTGTGACCGGTTTTGAAAGGGGAAGGTGATCGAGATGGATGTATGGGGATGGATTCAGGCCAACTTGTTGGACAGCACGCTTTTGATGGTGTTTCTCATTGCAGTATTGGGTTATCTGGTCGGCAGTATCAAGGTCTGCGGTCTGGATCTGGGCACGGCGGGTATTCTTCTGGTGGCGTTGGTATTCGGCCACCTGGGGGTGTCCGTGCCCGGTCTGGTCCGGGACATGGGGTTAGTCTGTTTCGTGACGGCGGTAGGTTTTATCGCCGGACCAAAATTTTTCAGGAACTTTAAGAAGAACGCGAAATCTTATATTCTGCTGGGTGTGATTATCATCGGCGCGGGGGCGCTGTCCTGCGTGGCCATTGTGAAGCTGATCGGCGTGCCCGCCGATCTGGCGGTGGGAATGCTCTCCGGGGCCCTCACCAGCACACCCGGCCTGGCCGCGGCCATCGAGGCCACCGGCTCCGACGCGGCGGCGGTGGGATACGGCATCGCTTATCCCTTCGGCGTGATCAGCGTGGTGCTGTTCGTGCAGCTGGTGCCCAGAATCCTGCACACGGACATGGACAAGGAGCGGGCCCAGTACGAGGCGGCCGCAGACGTGGAAATCCGCCACAAGCACAAGGATTTGTTCTACTGCGACAGTATGGGCTTTTTCTCCTTTGCCTGCGCCATCGTGGGAGGTATGATCCTGGCGAAAATCAAGATTCCGCTTCCGGGCGGGGCTTCCTTCTCCCTGGGCACCTCCGGCGGCCCGCTGATCGCGGGGCTTCTGCTGGGGCACATGAACTCCATCGGGCGCCTGAGCGTTTCCGTGCCCAAGAATGTGCTGGAGACCATGCGGGAGTTCGGTCTGGCGCTGTTCCTTCTGGGGGCCGGAACACAGGCAGGGGCCGGTTTTGTGGAGATTTTGCAGGAGCAGGGAATCCTGCTGTTCATCTACGGCGCAATCATGGCCCTGGTGCCCATGTTTGTGGGCTTTATCGTGGCATTTAAGGTTCTGAAGCTGAGCACCTTCAACTCCCTGGGCTCTATCTGCGGCGGCATGACCAGTACCCCGGCTCTGGGAACGCTGATCCGTGTGACGGAGACGGACGACGTGGCATCTGCTTACGCGGCGACGTATCCCATCGCGCTTGTGATGGTGGTGTTGGCGTCGCAGTTTATGGGGATTTATCTGTAACGAGACGGCGGGGCGCGGGATGTGCGGTGCGGGCGGCTTGCGCGTTGAAGCGCGGTGCAGCTTGTGCTGTGCGGACGGCCCCAGCCCATGGCGGGATGTGAAGGAGGCGGCGGATGTATACATGTGCAAAATGCGGCGTGCGGGCATGCCGGAAGGCGGAGGACAGGACTCTGCCGAAAAACTGTCCGATCCGGGAAGAGGAGCTTTCCGAGCAGGCGTTTCAGGAGTACCGTTCCGAGGATAATTTTAAATTTTACGTGACAGCCTCGGAGATCGAGGGCCTTGGACAGTTCCAGTGGCCCCGCGTGAAGGAGACCATCGAGCTGTGCCGGAGGATGGGTTACCATCGGATCGGCCTGGCCTTTTGCAGCGGTCTGAGTAAAGAGGCGAAGGTCATGTGCGATCTGTTGCAGCGCAATGGCTTTGAGGTGGTGTCCGTTATGTGCAAGGTCGGCGGCCGGGACAAGTGCGCGGCCGGAGTGCCGGACGAGCACAAGCTTCATCCCGGGCAGTACGAGGCCATGTGCAACCCCATTTTCCAGGCCAGGCTTTTAAACGGGCAGAAGACGGAGTTCAACATCGCCCTTGGGCTGTGCGTGGGCCATGATTCCCTGTTTTACAAGTATTCCGACGCCCTGGTGACCACCCTGATCGCCAAGGACCGCGTGCTGGCCCACAATCCGGCCGGAGCGCTGTACTGTGCTGAAGGATACTACAAAAACAAGCTGGATGCGCAGCCTTAAGGCATGCATCGGGTCTTTGTGCAAAACTGACAAAAATTGACGAATAGAACACGAAAAAGGAATTGTCAAACGTTGAAAATACGATGGCAATTCCTTTTTTGATTTCAAAAATAGACAATAATCGATTTTTGTGACAGCATATTATGTCGCATTATTACGATTTTAACGGCATTTTAATTTGACGATGCCACTCTAATGGTTTAGAATCTAAACATAGTCAAAGATGAGCGGAAGTTCGATCGAAACGATACTCTGAGGTAAAGGGGAGATGGGGAAAAACAGTCAGGGGGCAGTGTGTGGCATGGGATTAGCAGCACTTTAATAGATAGGCTGCTGATCCGGACGAGTGGTTGTGAAACCGGGTAAAGGCATTTTAGGTTTTAGGAGGTGTTAGGTTGAATAACAAACAATTAATGATTGAACTGGTGATGCCGGTTGCGTTTATGCTGATGGCGGCCTACGTGATCGTGAAGGGCCTGTCCATGGGAAGCGAGGGCGTTTTCCCAATCATGTGCGCGGGAGTGCTTTTGATCTGCGCGGCGTATCTGCTGGTCCAGACGCTGATGAAGCGCGAGGTGGTGGTAAAGCTGGAGGGAGTCAATCTGCCGCGGGTGGGTCTGACCCTGTTGACTTTGCTGGTTTACGTGTTCCTGTTAAAAAAGATCGGCTATGCGATCGACACATTTCTGCTGTGCGCCTTGGTGATCCGCTCCCTTGGGTACAAGAAATTTCATGTGATCGTGCCGTGCTCGGTCATAGCGGTGGCGGTGACATTTGTGATTTTCAAGGTGCTGCTGTCGGTTCCGCTGCCGATGGTATTTCTGGATTTTTAAGGAGGTGGGAGTATGAACGGTATTCTACTGGGTTTAGGCCAGCTGGTTAATCCGATGGCCCTGGCGGCGCTGTTGGGAGGCGTTGTAATCGGACTGATTGTGGGTTCCCTCCCGGGGCTCAACGACAGCATCACAATGGCGGTGTTGATCCCCATTACCTTCGGCATGGAGCCGCAGGTGGCGATCTGCCTGCTGATCGGTATCTACTGCGCGTCGGCATGCGGCGGTTCCATCCCCTCGATTCTGCTAAAGATTCCGGGAACCGCCTCCGCCACGGTGACCGCCTACGACGGATATCCGATGTCCCAGAAGGGCAAGAGCGGCGAAGCGCTGGGATTTGCGATCTCCAGCTCCACCTTCGGAGGAATCTCCAGCGCCATCGTACTGTTGTTTTTATCCCCGTTCCTGGCCAAGCAGGCCCTGAAGTTCGGGCCGCCGGAGTATTTCATGCTGGCGGTGCTGGGTATGAGCACTGTGATCGGCATGGCGGGAAAAAACATTGTGAAGAACATTCTGGCAATGGCGTTGGGGCTGATCTTCAGCTGTATCGGGATGAGCCCGCAGACGGGCCTGGCCCGCTTCACTTTCGGCCAGGTAAGCCTGATGGACGGAATCTCGCTGATCCCCATGCTGATCGGCCTGTTCGGTATTACGGCCATTCTGGAAATGATTGAGGCGATTCAGAAGAATCCCAGCGTGAAGGATTTTAAGGAAGAGGTCAAGGAGAATTACAAGAAGGTCAAGGTAATCCTTCCGGACAAAGAGATGTCCAAGCGGCTGCTTCCCATCTGGGCTCAGTCCAGTCTGATCGGCAACATCATCGGAATCATCCCTGGCGCGGGAATGATCATGGCCATCTTCATGGCTTACGACCAGGCCGCCAGAAGGCGCCCCAATCTGGAATTCGGAACCGGCGTGCCGGAGGGCATCGCGGCTCCCGAGTCCGCCAACAACGCGGTGGTTGCCAGCTCTATGGTTCCCCTGCTGGCCCTGGGCGTGCCGGGCAACTCCACCTCGTCCCTGTTCCTGGGCGCGCTGACAATCCAGGGATTGAGAACCGGCCCGACTCTGTTCAAGGATACGCCGGAGATGGCCTATATGATCATCCTGGGCTTCCTGGTGGCCAATATCATCATGCTGCCCCTGTCCGTGTTCTACTGCAATTTCCTGGCTACCGCAGTGCTGCGGCTGAAACGGGAAATCCTGAGCGGCGTGGTGCTGGTGCTGTGCGTGACCGGCGCGTTTGCGGTGAGCAACAACATTTTTAATATTATCATCATGATCTTTTTCGGATTTATCGGCTACACCTTTAACAAGTATAAGATCCCACAGTCGCCGCTGATCCTGGCCTCCATCCTGGGAAGCATGATGGAGAACAACTGGACCCAGAGCATGGTTTACGCCGACGGCTCCCTGTCCGTGTTCGTGACCAGACCCTTAAGCTGCGGACTGATGGTCCTCTCCATTGTATTTATCGGTATGCCCCTCTTGAAGCGGTTTAAGGCCAACAGAGCGGCGGCGTAGGAACGCAGGCAAAAGGAACCAGATCCCACTGCACCGGGATTTGATTCCTTTTGTCGTTTGCGGGGGAGCGAGCGGAGGTTCCGGCGTTATTTGGCGGCTCGGTGTCGACACTCCGGGTTTGACTTCCCCCGGCTTTGCGGTTACACTTTATACATGGGCGCTGCCCTGGGAAAAATATGCGTAAGGTGGTGACAACGGGTGGACAGTCTGGAAAAAGAGCTGGCGGCTGTGGAAAAGCGGGAGAAAAAGCTGCTGGCCGGTGGATTAAAGAAGGGAAAGGTGAAGCAGGCCGTCTACGACAAGGTGCCGGAGAAGGTGAGCGGACTTTTGGAAGCGGCCTTTTCCAAGGCGTTCAAGACGGTTTTTATCAACGGCACGCCCCTGATCGAGCGGACCTTCGACAAGGAGGGCGCGGGGCTGGAGTTTGAGGCCCGGGATTATATCGTGGACCGGGCAGGAAATAAAAAGAGCCTTCGCAGGCTGGACAAGCAGGCGAAAAAAGACAGTAAAATCAACCACGCGGCCACCACGGCTGCGGGCCTTGGCCTTGGTTTTCTGGGCCTTGGGCTGCCCGACATCCCGCTGATGGTGGGCACGATTCTGCGGGGCGTTTACGAGATCGCCATCGGGTACGGCGTGGACTACGGCAGCGAGGAGGAGAAGCGCTATATCCTGCGCCTGATCTGCACCGCGCTTTCCGACGGCGGCCAGCGCGACGCCTGCAACCGCAAGCTGGACTCCATGGAGTACGGCGGCGGCACCCTGGCGGGCGAGATCGCCTCCACCGCCCGCATGCTCTCCGACGCCCTTCTGGTGGAAAAGTTCGTCCAGGGCCTGCCCGTGGTGGGCGTGGTGGGAGGAGCGGTGAATTTCAGCATTTACCGGAGGATCGCGGCGCTGGCGGCAGTGAAGTATAAGAAGCGGTATTTGATGAGGAAGCTGAGTGAGAGGGGATAAGGCCGGAAGAGCCGCCTGCGGTGGGCGGCTCTTTTACTGTTTTGTCACGTAGGTGTCGTCCCCCTTGCTGCTCTTCATATACTCCTTGGGCGACTGCCCCAGGGACTTCTTGAACACCGTGGAGAAGTACAGCGGGTCGCTGAAGCCCGCGGCGTAGGCCACCTCCTTGACCGTGGCCTTCTGGCGGTTCATCAGGTTGCAGGCTTCCCGGAGGCGGAATTCCGTCAGGTACTGCAGCGGGGAGATAGAGAGGTGGGCTTTGAACACCCGGTAGAGGCGGCTGCGGCAGATTCCCACATGGCCGGCGATGTCGTTGATGGTGATGGGATCCTGGTAGTGGGAGGCGATGAAGTCGCAGGCCCGCTGTACGTGCTCCACGCCGGTGCGGGACTGGGCGGGCATGGGGTCGCTGGCCTCCTGGATCAGGAACGCAAGAAGCTCGTAGAGTTTGGCGGTCATATTGATGAACTCGTGGGGGTGGTGGCCGCGGCAGCGGTAGATATTCATCAGCAGTTCCTCCATGCGCTCCGGCTCCTTCAGGGTGATCACTGGGTTCTGGGGGGTGAAGCCCGCCGCATTCATGAGAATCCGGGCATCGTTTCCGTTGAATCCCACCCAACAGTATTCCCAGGGATCATTTGTATCGGCCTGGTAATCGATGGGCATGCTGGGATAGATGAGAAAGGCCTGCCCTTTTCGCACCGGATGCTGCTTGCCGTTCAGCGTGTACACGCCCCCGCCCTCCATCACAAAATGGATCAGATAAAAATCCCGTACCTCCAGCCCGCGGTGAAAACCCCCGCTGCACTGCTGATGCCCGGTGCGGTAAACGGACATGGAAGCCATGGTGCGGAATTGATTTTTAAAGGAATATTTGTATTCGTGTCCTTTCATAAGCCCACCTCCCCTCACTGCCAATATTAGAAAAATAATCCGTGTTTGTCAACAAAATGGGTTAAAAAACGATTATTTCTCGCTAAAATCTGAAAAAAATGAAATTTAATGATAGCAAAACACAAATCTAAGACAATACCATACCATCAAATTTAATCCCCCAAAATGATAATGATATATGCACAATAAAAGCGAATTTTACAGTAAAAAAATGTCATAAATATCCAACACATAAGTGCGTAAATCCAGGAATATCAAAAAACATTTATTTTTGATGATGATAATCCGGATAAAAAAGCAACATTTCTCGATATATTGACAACGTTTCTTCATAGCAAAGCCCTCCCATCTTAACTATAATCAGATTTAGAAATATACAAAAGACTGGGGTGGTTGTGAATGAAAGAGAGCAGGTTGTATTCCAGTGTCAGGCGCACAAAAAACTGGGTTAAAAACGGAATCAGAAGCCCGTACAATATCATGGTAGCGGCCGCGGTGGCCGCCCTCGCCTGTCTGGTAATCGTCCCTCTGATCGAGATGGTGGTCACCACGTTCAAGCTGGCTGCCAGAGACGTGAGGAGAGTGGAGGGGGCCCAGGCGGGGGACTGGTCGCTCTACTACTGGAAGAAGCTGCTGTGCAGCGAAGTCTCCCAAAACATGCTTTACAAGCCGCTGATGCACTCGCTGTTGATCGCCACTGCGGTCTCGGTACTCAGCATCGGCCTGGGCGGGGCGATCGCCTGGCTGATGGTGCGCAGCGACCTTCCATTTAAGAAATTTTTCTCCCTGGCCATGATCGTGCCCTACATGATCCCGTCCTGGTGCAAGTCTATGGCGTGGATCGCGGTGTTCAAGACCGCGCGCATCGGCGGGACCCAGGGCTTTCTGTCCTACCTGGGGTTGGAACCGCCGGACTGGTTGGCCTACGGGCCGATCGCTATCATCTGCGTGCTGACGATCCACTACTACGCCTACGCGTACCTGCTGATCTCAGCAAGCTTCCGCTCCATCAACTCGGAGCTCGAGGAGATGGGCGAGATTCTGGGAGCCGGGAAGCTGCTCATGCTGCGCAAGATTACCTTCCCGCTGGTGATGCCGGCCATCGCCTCGTCCTTTATCCTGATCTTCTCCAAGGCCATGGGCACCTTCGGCGTTCCGGCGTTCTTGGGACTTAAGACCGGGTATTACACCATCTCCACCATGCTCTACACCAGCATCAAGCAGCAGCAGACGGCCATGGCCTTCTCCATCAGCCTGATCCTGATCGGCATCGCGGCGGTGATCATTTTCATCAATCAGCAGGTCATAGGAACCAGAAAGTCCTACGCCACCATCGGCGGCAAGGGCGGGCGCTCCAACGTGTTGTCTTTAAACAAATGGAAACCCATGGTGGTGGGCCTTCTGTTCCTGTTCCTGGGCTTCTGCGTATTCCTTCCCATCGGAATTCTGGTGCTCCAGAGCCTGATGCTCAAGCTGGGCGATTACAGCTTTTCCAACTTCAGCCTCCACTACTGGGTGGGGCTTGGCAAGCCGGATATCTTCTACGGCGAGCCCGGAGTGTTCCGCAACCCGCAGTTCTTGCAGGTGCTGGGTAACTCCTTAAAGCTGGTGGTTGTGGCCTCCCTGGTGGCGACGGTGTTCGGACAGCTGATCGGCTACGTGACTTCCAGAGGCCGTCAGCTCAAATCCGGCAAGCTGGTGGAACAGCTGGTGTTCATTCCCTACCTGATTCCGTCCATCGCCTTCGGCGCCATGTACCTGTCCATGTTTTCCGTGGAGCGGGCGGTGACCTTCGCCGGATTAAAAGTTACGTTTTTCCCTGTGCTCTACGGCTCGTTCCTGCTTCTGGTCCTGGTGACGGTGGTCAAGAACCTTCCGTTTTCCAGCCGGGCCGGTTCCGCCAACATGATGCAGATCAATGTGGAGCTGGAGGAGGCCGCCCAGATCGAGAACGCGGGTTTTATCACCCGGTTCAGGCGGATCGTGTTCCCGCTGTCCAAGGGGGGCTTCATGAGCGGCTTTATGCTGATCTTCATGGCGGTGATGAAGGAGCTGGATCTGCTTGTGATCCTGATTTCGCCCAACACCCAGACCTTACCCTACATGGCGTATTCCTACATGTCGGGGGGAATGGAGCAGTTCTCCAACGTGGTGGCGATTATCATGTTTGTGGTCGTATTTGTGATTTATTGGATCGCCAATAAATTCTTCAATGCGGATATTACACAGGGATTCTGATAAAGGGGGCAGACGATGAGCAAGATTGAGTTAAACCATATCGATAAATTTTACGGAAACAACCACGTTCTCAAGGATTTGAACCTGGTGATTGACGACGGCGAGTTTATGACCCTTCTGGGGCCGTCCGGCTGCGGAAAGACCACGACCCTGCGGGTGGTGGCCGGTCTGGAAAAGCCCCAGAACGGCACTATTACCATGGGGGACAAGCTGGTGGTCAACGCCAAAGAGCTGTTTTTTGAGGAGCCGGGCAAACGGGGGCTCAACCTGGTGTTCCAGTCCTACGCCCTGTGGCCCCACATGACGGTGTTCGACAATGTGGCCTTCGGCCTGACAGTGAAAAAGCTGCCCAAGCCGGAGATTGAGAAAAAGGTGATGAACGCCCTGGAGCGCATGCAGATCGGCGGATTTGCCAAACGTTATCCCGCGGAGCTATCCGGCGGCCAGCAACAGCGCGTGGCCATCGCCAGAGCCATTGTGTCCGAGCCCAAGGTGCTGCTCTTGGACGAGCCGCTGTCCAACCTGGACGCCAAGCTGCGCATCGACATGCGCTCGGAGATCAAACGGCTGCACCACGAGCTGGGAACCACCATCATCTACGTGACTCACGACCAGGTGGAGGCGCTGACCATGTCCACCAAGATCGCCATTTTCTTCGAGGGCGAGCTGGAGCAGGTGGCTCCGCCCATGGAGATTTACCAGAACCCCATTTCCCTGCGGGTGGCCGACTTTATCGGCAATCCCAAGTCCAATTTTGTGGAGGGAAAGGCGGTGCGTGAGCCCTCGGGTCAGGTGCGCGTAAACTCCGACCTGGGAGAGATGGTATTTTCGCCGGAGCTGTTCACGGAGGATATGCCTGAATCCGGGGAGTTCGACTGCGTGATCGGCATCCGCCCGGAGAAGGTGCAGGTGCACCGGGACCCGGGGCCGGGCAGGATTGAGGGACACGTATATTCCGTGCAGTCTGCGGGATCGGACACCACGGTGCAGGTGAACGCCGGACAGTCGGCGCTTCTGTCCAAGGAGATCGGAATCCAGTTCTATAACATGGATCAGAAGGTTTACATTTCCGTCAACCCGGACAAGGTGAACCTGTTTCACAAGGGCACCGGCCGCCTGATCCGCAAGGCCGTTCTGGATCAGTAACCGGAGGAGCACAGTTCCGCGCGGCGCAGGAACAGGCGCGGTTAAATTAAAAACACACAAGGAGGAACGATTATGAAACAAAAGAGAAAATGGATGGCCTTTGTGCTGGCAGCCGCCATGGCGGCGGGAGCGTGTTCGGGCTGCGTGAGCAAAGCGGACCCGGCGCCCACAACCGCGGCGACCCAGGCCCCCGCTCCGGCGGCAGGCCAGGAATCCGGCGGGGAGACCCAGACGGCAGCTGAGACTGAGGCCCCGGCGGCATCGTCCTGGGCGGAGGAAAACGGTTTATACAAGACCGAGACCGTGGATGAACTGTACGAGCTGGCGAAGGCAGAGGGCGAGTTAAACCTTTACGGCTGTACCGGCCGTCTGGAGAACGTGTCCGCGGACTTTATGGCAGAGTACCCCGGGATCAAGGTAAATTTCTACGACCTGGGCATCAACGAGATGTTGGAAAAGTTTTCCAGAGAGTATGAGGCGGGAATCCATACCGCGGACATTTTACAGCTGAAAGAGCAGACCGGTTCCATCAGCCGCGAGTACATCCAGCAGGGCCTGCTGCACAACTATCACCCCGAGGATATTTTTGACGGCGTGAACCCGGATTACCTGATCGTCACCCCCTTCGTGGTGGAGCTGGACTGGTGGAACTACAACACCGAGGTCTACAGCGAGCTGCCCATCTCTTCCTGGTGGGATATCACCAAACCGGAGTGGAACGGCAAGTTCGTGTTCTTAGATCCCTCCGGCGAGCCTGACCTGCCGGTGCTGCTGGCCGCCATGGTACAGCACTCCGACCTGCTGGAAGCGGACTATGAGAAGGTGTTCGGCGAGCCCATCCAGCTGGCCGACAACGAGCCGGATGCGGCCCACGCCTGGATCAACCGGGTGGCCAAGAACGGTGCGATCATGGAGACCAGCAACACCAACATCGTGAAGGCGGTTGGCGGAGCCAAGGGTATGACCGATCCGCCTATCGGCTACGGCGTTTCCTCCAAGCTGCGTGAGCGCGATCTCCAGGGCTTTGTGCTGGGCGTGGAGCCGGACAAGTTCGATATGCCCACCACCGCAGTCAGCTTCATGGTGGCTCAGATTGCCGACCAGTGCGAGCATCCCAATGCGGCGAAGTTGTATATCCGCTACCTGTGCGGCGAGGCGGACCACCAGGGCAAGGGACTTGAGCCCTTCCTGACCGTGGGTTCCTACCCCGTATTCCCGAACGCCCCGGCCATCGAGGGCAACCCGGACTACGACAGCATCCCCAAGTTCGACCTGGATCTGGATTATTACTACGATAATTATCAGGATGTTTACGATTACTGGCTCTCCGTACAGCCTTAATCGCAACTGTTCATACGGCTAATCTTCTTGACCTGAAAAGCCGGTCAGGAAGCATCGGATGTCCATCCGATGGGAAAATTGGTTCAGAAAGGCGCTTACAAACGAGCTTGACACGCCTCACTGCACCAATTTTCCCGCCGTCTGAACGGTTATCCTAAAAAATAACATGTCCCGGCGGAATGAAACGGTTGGGAGGTGGTAATGGAGGAACACAAAATGGACGGCGAAAAAAGGTTGGAAGAAACATGCCTTGAACGCAAGGTCGTGTACAGAGGAAAATCCTATGAGTTCTTTGTCGACAGGGTGGAGCTGCCGGACGGGACGGAGGCGGTGCGCGAGATGGTCAAACACCCGGGCGGCGTGGCGATCCTGGCTATGGACGGGGAAAACCGCGTGTTGATGGAAGAGCAGTACCGCTACGCGATCTGTCAGACCATCACGGAGATTCCGGCCGGCAAGATGGACAAGATTCCCGGGGAAACGCCCCAGGAGGCCGCGGTGCGGGAGCTGCGGGAGGAGACCGGCAGGGTTGCCGACCACTGGGAATATCTGGGGAAAATATATCCCTCCCCGGGGATTGTGTCGGAAGTGCTCTACCTGTATCTGGCTACCGGGCTCCACGAGGAAGAGCGGGAGCTGGACAGCGACGAGTTCATCAACCTGAAGCTTATGGAGCTGGGAACGGTGAGAAAGGGCATTGCGGACGGGGAGATCACCGACTGCAAGACCATCGCCGCGCTGGCGATGGCGGAACTCAAGGGATTGATCGAATAAAACCGCAGAAACCGATATAAAAAAGTACGGCCGTCAGGTGTGGCAAATCACCTGACAGCCGTACTTTTTTATGAGAGGTCCTGCAATTAAGCAGTTATATGCAACCGTCCGCCGGCCTTCCGTCGGGCGGTTGTTTAATAACCCCGGAGCCCCTGAGAGCCCCGGGAGATATTACAGTTTTAACTCAGGCAACCCTTAAAGCGCCGGGAGTTATTACCATCTAAAACGCGGCGTCATCTCCTGTGCTGCTTTGCCGCCCCGCGCCTTATATCCGGGCGATCCCTTCCTCCACCGCGGTGTCGGCAACCGCCTTCGCCACAACGGCTGCCACACCCTTGTTTAAGGGAGAGGGGATAATGTTCTCGGCGTTCAGCTCCTCGTCCGGAATCATGCTGGCGATAGCGTAAGCCGCCCGCTGTTTCATGGTCTCGGTGATCTCCTTGGCCCGCACGGAAAGCGCGCCCTTGAAGATGCCCGGGAACACCAGCACGTTGTTGATCTGGTTGGGGAAGTCGGAACGCCCGGTGCCGATCACAGCGGCTCCGCCGGCCTTGGCCTCGTCCGGCATGATCTCCGGGGTGGGGTTGGCCATGGCGAATACGATTCCGTTATTCATGGAAGCTACCATCTCTTTGGTGACCAGGTTAGGCCGGGACACGCCCACAAATGCGTCTGCGCCCTTTAAGGCATCGGCCAGCTTGCCGTGCTCCCTGTTCAGGTTGCTGATGTGGGAAATCTCTTCCTGACCTGCGTTTAATCCCTCGTCGCCCTCGCAGATGATGCCGTTGATGTCGCACATCACCACATTTCCGAAGCCCATGCTGATCAGCAGCTTGCCGATGGCGATTCCGGCCGCGCCCGCGCCGTTGATGACGATCTTGATCTTACCCATCTCCTTGCCGGTGACCTTGATGGCGTTGATCAGGGCGGCGGCAACCACGATGGCGGTGCCGTGCTGGTCGTCGTGGAACACGGGAATGTCGCAGAGCTCCTTTAAGCGGCGCTCAATCTCAAAGCATCTGGGGGCCGCAATGTCCTCCAGGTTGATTCCGCCGAAGCTCTTGGAGATCAGATGGATGGTCTGGACAATGGTGTCCGTGTCCTTGGAGTCGATGCAGAGCGGGAACGCGTCCACGTCCGCAAACTCTTTAAACAGCACGCATTTGCCCTCCATCACGGGCATGCCGGCCGCGGGGCCGATGTCGCCCAGGCCCAGCACGGCGGTGCCGTCGGTGATCACCGCCACCAGGTTGGAGCGGCGGGTCAGCTTGAAGGACTGCTCGTAGTCCTTTGCGATCACCCGGCAGGGCTCGGCCACGCCGGGGGTGTATGCCAGAGATAAATCGTCTCTTGTCTCAATCTTTTTGCGGGATACGACCTCGATCTTTCCCGCCAGTTCATAATGCATATCCAGTGAAGCTTTGTTAACATCCATGGTTTTGTCCTCCTATACCATCTGCTCGGGTTTAAACACCTCGTCAAACTTTTCCGCGGTCAGAAAGCCCAGCGCAACGCAGGCTTCCTTCAGGGAAATGTTCTCCTTGTAGGCCTTCTTCGCCGTCTTTGCCGCGTTCTCGTAGCCGATATGCGGGTTCAGACAGGTTACCAACATCAGTGAGCGGTGCAGGTTCTCGTCCATTTTCTCCTTGTTGGCCTTGATCCCAACCGCACAGTTGTTGTTGAAGGAGACCAAAGAATCGGACAGGAGGCGCACGGACTGCAGGAAATTGTAAATGCAAACAGGCATGAACACGTTCAGCTCAAAGTTGCCCTGGGACGCGGCCATTCCAACGGCCACGTCGTTGGCCATCACCTGCACGGCGACCATGGTGACGGACTCGCACTGGGTGGGGTTCACTTTGCCCGGCATAATGGAGCTGCCCGGCTCGTTCTCCGGAATCAGAATCTCGCCCAGGCCGCAGCGGGGGCCGCTGGCCAGCCAGCGGACATCGTTGGCGATCTTCATCATGTTTGCCGCAAGGCCCTTTAAGGCCCCGTGGGCGAATACCAGCTCATCCTTGCTGGTCAGGGAGTGGAATTTGTTGGCAGCAGTCTTGAAATCCTTGCCGGTCAGCTCGGAAACAGCATTTGCCACCTCCACGTCAAATCCCTTGGGCGCGTTTAAGCCGGTGCCCACGGCTGTGCCGCCGAGAGCCAGCTCACGCAGGCCCGAAAGGCTCATTACCAGCATCTCTTTAGACTTCTCCAGCATGTTTTTCCAGCCGCTGATCTCCTGGGAGAATGTGATCGGAGTGGCATCCTGAAGATGGGTGCGCCCGGTCTTGATGATTCCCTCGTTTTCCTTCATCAGACGGTCAAAAGTTCCGATTAAAAGATCGATGCTTGGAAGCAGTTGGTCTTCAATGGATACCGCCGCAGCGATGTGCATGGCTGTGGGGAACGTATCGTTGGAACTCTGGGACATGTTGGAGTGATCGTTTGGATGCAGAAGCTTTTCTCCTGCGATTTCGTTGCCGCGGTTGGCAATCACTTCGTTGACGTTCATGTTGGACTGGGTTCCACTGCCTGTCTGCCATACGGCCAACGGGAAATGCCCGTCCAGCTTGCCGGCAAGTATCTCGTCACAGGCCTGGGAAATCAGGTCCAAACGCTTCTCATCCAGCTTGCCCAGGCGGTTGTTGGCCATAGCCGCCGCCTTTTTTAAAATTGCAAACGCCCGGATGATTTCCATGGGAATCTTTTCGATTCCGATCTTGAAGTTCTCGAAACTTCTCTGGGTCTGCGCGCCCCAATAACGGTCCGCGGGAACCTGCACTTCGCCCATTGAGTCATGTTCGATTCGAAATTCCATAGTTTCACTCCTCCCAAATAATATAAACGGTTTTACGGCAGCAGCTGCCTCACTAGCTGCTGCCGTATATGTGATGGATTAGTCCTCCGGATAAATCTCATCCAGTTTCTTTAACGCTGCTTCTTTTAAGTTCTTGTAAATGCTGTTCTGATGGGTGTCCATGCCGACCACAAGGGGGCCGAACTCAACTGCTTCCAGATCCCAAAGGGCTTCCGGCATACCCATCTCGAACCAGGTCACGTCGTAAACGGACTTGATTCCCTGGGCCAGCTTCGCAGCGCAGCCGGGAGCTGCCTGAAGGTACACGTAACCGTACTTCTCGCAGGCGTCCAGAGTGCCCTTCTCCATGCCGCCCTTGCCGATCACGGCCTTGATGCCCATCTTGCCCACAACGTCGGCGTGGGGCTCCATGCGGATGCTGGTGGTGGGTCCGATCACGTTCAGACGCCAGGAACCGTCCTCATTCTTCAGGCAGACGGGGCCTGCGTGGAAGATAGCGGCTCCGGTAAAGTCCTTGGGAAGGGGCTGGCCTGCGTCCAGCAGCTCACGGATCTTTAAGTGCCCCATGTCTCTGGCGGTAAAGATGTGGCCGGTTAAGTATACCACATCGCCGATTTTCAGCTCACGAACGTCCTCTTCCTTCAGAGGCATTGTCAATACTTTCTTATCCATAAGACAGATCTCCTTTATATGTATATTCGTTATTACAGTAATTTCTCGATGCGGCCGTCGTTGTAGATACGGATGCCTGCGCGTCTTGCCACCCAGCAGTGGAAGTTGATGGCTACGGGAGCGATGGCGGTATGGGTTGCGGCTCTGCCGATCTTCACGGCCAGACATACGGTGTCGCCGCCGGTTCCGGCTGCGCCAAGGCCCAGGGAGTTGATGTTGTCTCTCAGCTCATCTTCCAGGCGGGCCAGTAAGGGATCGGGGTTGGTGTCGTCCCACTTGCGGGTACTGATGGCCTCACGGCTCAGCTTGGAAGCTACGTCCATCTGGCCGCCGATGCCGATGCCGATACCGAAGGGAGGACAGGGCTTGCCGCCCGCGTTGATGGCGGTCTCCAGGACAAAACGCTTTAACCCCGCAAAATCCTGGTTCAGCTTTAAGTTGGCGGTGGTGAAAATCTTCATGGCGTTGCCAAGCTCCGCGCCGCAGCCCTTGAAGCTGATGATGAAGTCCACGTACTCCTGGCCCGGATGGTACTGGTACTCGATGTTGGGAACGCCCTCGCCGGTGTTGTTGCCGGGATTGTGGCGGGTCAGCGGATCCACGATGCTGGGACGCAGATAACCCTTGGTGGTCGCCTCTCCCAGCGCCTCACAGATCACGTCGTGGGCATAGGACGGGAAATTGTCGTCGCCGTAGGAAATCCAGGTGGTGGGGTAGCCCGGGGACTGGCACACGGCCTTGTCCTGCGCTTTTGCGATATCCAGGTTATCCAGCATGGAAGAGAGCATGCTCTTGGCGGTATCGTTTGTCTCGCGGTCCAGAGCGGCCTGAACCAGTCCCTTTACATCCGCGGAAATCTCCGTGACGGCGCGGATGCAGGCATCGTGCATGGCAGTTTTAATGAGTTGATTGTCCATAGTAGAACCTCCTTATAGTAAAAAAGTTAATTAAAGATTTCATTGATATCCTGTATGGTTTCCAGGCGATGAAGCCTGTCTAACAGCTTGGTAACGCCCTCTTCGCCGATCATATCCTCGGTCAGAAGCCGGAATTTGCGGTCCGCCATCTCCCGGTCAAAGGGATTCTTGAAGTCGCCGATGGGGTAATCCACCTGCTCGGTGATGGTCTCGCCGTTTTTCAGGCAGATGGTCAGCCGGTGGGACCACTGGTTGGGGTCCTGCTTGAACTCGTCGTCCAGCTCCTTGTTGACCTTCACCTTGATCTTCTCCATCAGGGCCCTCACGGCCGGGTTGTTGATGTTCTCCACCGTAAAGGTGCGGTCGCTCAAATCCTTTAACACGATGGCCGCGGCGATACAGAACTGAAGGCTGAATTTAGCCGCGTAGGGATTCTCGGGGTAGGGATTGTTGGTGGTCTGCACCGCGGTGCTGTAGGTGTCGTCGGTGATGGACACGATCTCCTCCGGGTCCAGCGCGTGGGCGGAGAGGATCTTCTCGATGCAGTAGTTGGCGGAGTGGGTGTGGCGGCAGCAGGCGTAGGGCTTGAAGGAATTCTCCTCGATGCGGTAGCCCTCGTTGAAGCCCTTGGTCAGGCTGTCCAGGTCCGGCTCAGGCGCCAGGGCGTTCACAAACGCGCGGTCGCCCTCCAGGATGGTGGGGGCTCCGGTGAAGCCCAGCTTTGCCAGCTCGGCGGAGCGCAGTCCGCAGAGATTGGCGTTGGCCGTGTGCAGCACCTTGCTCATGGAACCGCTGGCCAGGAATTCCCACAGTCCGGCGGCCTGGGTGCCCGCGGAGCCAAGGCAGTTGACCATCTGCTCCTCGTCAAGGCCCAGAAGCTTGGCGGCGGTCACGCCCGCGGCGAATGCGCCGACCACTCCGGTGGTATGCCAGTACTTATAAGAGGAAGGGTTGATGGCCTCGCCGATCCTGGCTCCGGCCTCGTACCCGGCGGCCACGGCCTCGATGATCTCCTTTCCGCTCTTGCCCAGCTGCTGTCCCAGGGCGAAGGCGGTGGGAACCGTGATCACGGCCAGGTGGGTGATGCTTGCGTTATGTACGTCGTCCATGTCCATCACATGTCCGAATACCGCGTTGAGAGCCGCGGCCTGCTCCACGGTCATCTGTGCGAAGCCCGGCTGGAAGGTGGAAGCCTGGGGCGCCGTGAGCTTCCCGGAGTAATACTCCTTCCAGATTCCGGATTCCTTCTTGGCGGAGCCTGCGATGGCCACACCGATGAAGTCTTCGATGCACATTTTCGTGATGTCCACCGTGTGATCGCTGAATTTGGAAACGTCCATACCGCAGAGATAGGCGGCCAGGCAGCGGGTCTGTTGGGTTGTGGTTTCCATGAATGGGACCTCCTTATCTGTTTGGTATACCGAAAAAAGATGGGGTTAAGGGTGGTATACCATTACGTTTCCTATAGAATACCACATATACAGACAAAAGGAAAGAGCTAATTTGAAATTTATTTATGCAAAGTTAATAAAGTATCGGATTGTAAACTATTGACAACTTTCTGCAATTCCTGTATTCTAAAAAGAGCGGTATACATAAATAGGAAAACGTGTATACAAAAACAGCATGATACTGGGATAGAAGGGGACCGGAGCATATGGAAAAGAAGGCGTCATCCAATAAATATTATGAAACGATACTGGACTGGTTTAAGTCGCAAATCATGTCCGGAGAGTTAAAGGAAGGGGACACCATCCCTTCAGAGCGGGAGCTTGCGACCCGATTTGGGGTCAGCAGAGTGCCGGTGCGGGAGGCGCTTCGCATTCTGGAGTATATCGGCATCGTCTCCAACACGGCGGATGGGATGACGGTTCAGAAGGTGGATATCCAGCTCCTCAACCCCAAGGCGAATTTCGCCACGGACATCACCATGGAAACCATTGAAAATTTGTTCGAAGTGCGGATTTTCCTGGAGTCCGCGGCTGCCTACTACGCGGCCAAACGCCGGACGGACGAGGACATCCGGCTGATGCACGAGTCGATCCACCAGATGCTCGAAGCCATCGACAGCCAGAGCAAGGACGACGAGGCCATTATCAAGGCATCCCACGACTTCCATTTCCATGTGATCGAGGCGGCCAAAAATCCGGTGCTCTCCAATATGTACCGGAACCTCTACGACCTGCTGGAGATTTCCAAGCAGTATACCATGAAGCCCACAGAGGTATCGGACGCCACGGTGATGGACCACGAGGCCATTTTATATAAGATCGAGAGCGGGAACGCGGACGAGGCCAGCCGCTACATGAAGTTCCACTTAAGCCGCGCTATGAGGAAGCTCAATCCGGAGGAGGAATAATCCGTTTTAACGTGAGAATAAAGGACAGCTAAGGGAGGCAATATGGCGGAGCATCATACACGAAAAAATTACAGCAACGTGGAGGCGGTTGACATCCTGCATCAGGTGGCGAACCTCTACATTTCCACTAAGATTCCCCAGGACTACGGGACCGGAGAGGAGTACACTTCGGTTGAAGTACATACATTAAAGCACATTGCGGACAATCCGGGCATCACGGTGACCGAGCTGGCCCGGGATTACGCCAAGACCAAGGGCGCGATCTCCCAGATTTTGAAGAAGCTGGAGGCCAAGTCTCTGGTCTACCGCCAGTCCGACCCTGCCAACGACAACAAAGCCCTGCTCTACCTGACGGAGAAAGGCCGCCTTTTGGACCTGGCCCACCGGAGGTACGACGCGGTCAGCTTCGGCGAATCCATGGACCAGGTGCGCACTCAGTTCTCCGAGGAGGAGGTGGACATCGCGTTCAGCGTTATGGAGGCCTGGCTGGGGGTGCGGCGCGAGGTGCAGCAGAAGCGCCTGGAACGGCAGAAACAAAAGAAGAAGGAACAGAAGCTCGCGGGCGGTCCGGGAACAAGAACGTAACGGAACACAGCGCAGAAAGGGGGGATTTCCGGGTCAGACTTTATTTTCTTAAGTCGGTGACAAAATGCCGGAAAGTCCCCTTTATTTCATTAAGATATGAAATTGTCACATGGGATACCGGCATGGTATCCCCTTTTTAATGTAATTTACGACAAAACCCTTTTTTATTTTTGATAGAAAATGACAAAAATGCTTAATTGTATCTTGACAGATACATAAAAAAGGTTTAGAATCTAAACATGAACTGGTGAGTGGTATACCACAAGAGGAGGTATGATCGTGAATTTAGTACATGATTTTGACGAAGTTGTAAACAGAAGGGGCACTGACTCGAAGAAGTATTCGGTTTATCCGGAAGACGTAATCCCGATGTGGATTGCGGACAGTGATTTCAAGGCTCCCCAGCCGGTTGTGGACGCTCTGGTCGAGCGGGTGCAGCAGGGGGTGTACGGATATACACCTGTCAGCCCCAGACTGAAAGCGGCGGCTGCCAAGTGGCAGGAGACCAGATTCGGATGGGAAGTAAACCCGGACGCGGTTGAGTTTGTACCGGGCGTTATCTCCGGCGTGATCAGCGCAGTGCGCGCTTTAAGCCATCCGGGCGACAACATTGTGATCCAGACTCCCTGCTATCCGCCTTTTACCGATCTGTCCGAGCACAACGGAAGACATCTGCTGCGCAACGAGCTGATCTTAAAGGACGGCCGCTATGAGATCGACTTTGAGGACTTTGAGGCCAAGGTGAAGGACCCCAGAACAAAACTGTTCATCCTTTGCAACCCCCAGAACCCCACCGGCCGCGTGTTCACCAGAGAAGAGCTGATCCGCTTAGGCGAGCTGTGCCTGAAGTACCATGTGACGGTGCTGTCCGACGAGATCCACAGCGACCTTGTTTACAGCGGCCACAAGCACATTCCCTTTGCCAGCATTTCCAAAGAGTTTGAGCAGAACACGATCTCCTTCATGAACCCCAGCAAGACCTTCAACCTGCCGGGCTTCCGCACCGCAGCCTTCATTGCCGCGAATCCGGTTCTGAAGAACGCAGTGCACGACATGGTTGTGAACAACAAGGCCATTGGCGAGAACATCTGCGGAACCGTGGCGTTCTGCACCGCATACGAGCAGTGCGCGTACTACGCGGATCAGATGGTTGCGTATCTGGAGGAAAACCGCAATCTTGTGGAAGAGACCTTAAAGGACGTGGACGGCATCGACGTGATCCATGCGGAGGGTACATATCTTCTGTGGCTGGACTGCAGAAAGCTGAATATGAGCCAGGAGGAGCTGGACCGCTTCTTCGTGGAGACGGTAAAGCTGGGTCTTAACAGCGGCAAGAGCTTTGGTCCCGAGGGCAACGGCTTCCTGCGCATGAACATTGCATGTCCGCGCAGCACGGTCAAAGAGGCCATGAACCGTATTGTAACAGCAGTAAAAGCTTTATAATTTTTCAATATAAGGAGAGAGACATATGAAAAAGAGAATGGTAGCATTGTTATGCGCAGGTCTGGTAGCGGCTTCTTTAGCTGGATGCTCCAGTAAAAAAGCGGACGCTCCCGCAGAGCCGAAGGCAACCGAGGCTGCGGGTTCTGAAGCAGCAGGTTCCGAGGCGGCAACCGAGGCGGCTAAGGCCAACACCGACTTCCCGAAGAAGAACATCAAGATCATCGTTCCTTACGACGCAGGCGGCGGCGTGGATATCACCACCCGTATTCTGGCTGAGGCTGCCGGTAAAGATTACTTTAACGGCCACTCCCTGATCGTTGAGAACATGGCGGGCGGCGGCGCCGTAATCGGACAGACCGCAGTTGCCAACGCGGATCCCGACGGTTACACCCTGCTGGCTTACACCAGCGCGGTTGTAAACAACCCCCTGTTAAAGGACGTAACCTTTAATCTGGACAGCTTCAAGACCCTGGGCATGGTTTGCTTCGATCCCGAGATCCTGGTAGTGCCCCCGAACTCCCCGTACAAGACCTGGGAAGAGTTCGTTGCCTATGCTAAGGAGAACACCGTTAAGCTTGCAACTCCCGGACATTCCACTTCTCACCACATCGCAGCGATCCAGCTGGCGAAGGAGTATGGCCTGAAGTTTGAGTATCTGCACAACGACAGTGCTTCCGTACAGATGCAGCAGCTGATGGGCGGCCACTGTGACGCAGCTATGATGGCAGCCGGCGAGACCGTAAGCCAGATTGGCGACGGAACCATCATCGGACTGGCTGTAGGCGCTGAGGAGCGCGTTGCCGATATTCCGGACGTGCCCACCTTCTTAGAGTTAGGCGGCACCATGGTGAACGGCGCATTCCGCGGATATGCCTGCCCGGCCGGCGTACCGGACGACGTATACCAGGTACTGTGTGAAGAATTTGATAAGATTGCAACTTCCGATAAGTTCATCACCGGCATGAAGGACGCTGCGATCCCGTATTCCTATAAGAATGCAGCTGATTTCCAGGCGTATGCAAATCAGTGCTACAAAGATATCGAAGCTCTGGTTCCGGAGCTGAAGGGGTCCAAGTAATAGCTTTTAGGAGGCGCCCGATTCAGGGCGCCTATATTTTCGCTGGGAGGTGCAGCAATGAATAAGAAGCAATTAATCATTGAGCTGGCGATGCCTATTGTATTTGCCCTGATTTCGATTTACATCATTGTAAAGGCCATTCCAATGGAGGGAGAGGGAGTTTTCCCCATTATGTCGGCGGGTGTTCTTTTAATCTGTGCAGCTTACCTGTTCTTTGAGACGCTCGTCAAAAAGGAAGAGGTTGTCAAGCTGGAAGGTGTAAACCTGGGAAAAGTAGGAATCACGCTGCTGGCCCTGATTGTGTATGTGGTACTTTTAAAGAAAATCGGTTACATCATCGATACGTTCCTGTTATGCGTATTTATTATCCGCTCTCTGGGATATAAAAAGATTGGCATTACCGTACTGTGCGCCGCCCTGGCGGTGTGTGCGACATTTTTCGTGTTTAAGGTGTTATTGTCGGTACCGTTACCGATGATATTCCTTGATTTTTAAGGAGGTGGGAAGATGAGTGGTATATTATTAGGCCTTGGTCAGCTGTTTCAGCCCATCGCGCTGATCGCGCTTCTTGCCGGCGTTGTGATCGGACTGATCGTGGGATCTCTGCCTGGTTTGAATGACTCCATCACCATGGCGGTGCTGATTCCCATCACCTTCGGCATGGAGCCACAGGTGGCGATCTGCCTGTTGGTTGGTATCTATTGTGCTTCCGCCTGCGGCGGTTCCGTTCCCTCTATTCTGTTAAAGATTCCGGGAACTGCCTCCGCTACGGTAACCGCCTACGACGGTTATCCCATGTCCCAGCAGGGACGCAGCGGTGAGGCGCTGGGTTACGCGATTTCTTCCTCCACCTTCGGAGGACTGACCAGTGCCATCGTGCTTCTGTTTCTGTCTCCCTTCCTGGCGAGACAGGCTCTGAAATTCGGCCCGCCCGAGTATTTCATGCTGGCAGTTCTGGGTATGAGTACCGTAATCGGTATGGCCGGCAAAAACATTGTGAAAAACATTCTGGCCATGGCTGTGGGTCTGATCTTCAGCTGTGTGGGAATGAGCCCCCAGACCGGTCTGGCCCGCTTTACATTCGGCCAGGTGAGCCTGATGGACGGTATCTCCCTGATCCCCATGCTGATCGGTCTGTTTGGTATCACCTCCATCCTGGAGATGATCGAGAGCATCCGTTCCAAAACCGCGGGTGTGGACTTCAAGGAAGAGGTTAAGAAGGAATATCAGAAGGTTAAGGTGACTCTGCCCAACAAGGAGATGGCCAAGCGCCTGCTTCCCACCTGGGCCCAGTCCAGCTTAATCGGTAACGTAATCGGTATTATCCCCGGCGCGGGTATGATCATGGCGATCTTCATGGCCTACGACCAGGCTTCCAGACGCCATCCGGAGCTGGAATTCGGTACCGGCGTGCCGGAAGGCATCGCGGCTCCTGAGGCTGCTAACAACGCGGTGGTTGCCAGCTCCATGGTTCCCCTGCTGAGCCTTGGCGTTCCCGGAAACTCCACCTCCTCTCTGTTCCTGGGCGCTCTGACCATCCAGGGCCTGAGAACCGGCCCGTCCCTGTTCAGGGATACCCCGGATATGGCTTACATGATCATTTTAGGCTTCATCGTGGCCAACATCATCATGCTGCCGCTGTGCATGTTCTACTGTAATTTCCTGGCTACCGCCGTGCTGCGCTTAAAACGCGAAATCCTCAGCGGAATCGTGCTGGTGCTGTGCGTGACCGGCGCCTTCGCAGTGAGCAACAACATTTTCAATATTTACATCATGATCTTCTTTGGCTTTATTGGATACACCTTCAATAAGTACAAGATCCCGCAGTCGCCGCTGATCCTGGCTTCCATTCTGGGAAGTATGATGGAGAACAACTGGACTCAGAGTATGGTGTTTGCGGACGGCTCCCTGAGCGTGTTCGTGACCAGACCGCTGAGCTGCGCGCTGCTGATTTTGTCCATTATCTTTATCGGAATGCCGCTTGTGAAGCGCTTCAAGGCAGCCAAAAAGACAGCTTAATTTTAAATCTTATGGGGAGAGTTTCCATCGTTTGGGTGGGGGCTTTCCCTTTTTGATTGGATTCGGAGAACAGTTTCGGGAGGGGGAGTGCGTGTGAAGATCAATCAGATGGAATATTTTGCCCAGGTCTGCCGCCTCGGCACAATTACGCGGGCGGCGAAGGAGCTTCATGTTTCCCAGCCCAGCGTCACCGCCGCCATCCACGAGATGGAGAAGGAACTGGGGGTCAGCCTGTTTTACAGGAGGAACAATAAGCTCTATCTGACCGAGGAGGGGAATCTTGTACTGGACCGGGTCGTAGATATTTTGAAGGATGTGGAACGGCTGGACCGGGACCTGAAGGGATTTGTGGGCACAAAAAACCTGATCCGGCTTGGGGTTCCGCTGCAGATCGGAGCCTGTCTGCTGCCGCTGCTGTTTGGAAAGTTCAGGAAAATGAACCCGGAGGTCAAATTAGAGATTCAGGAGAGCGGGGCGATGGATATTGTGCGGTCTCTGCTGGAGGACCAGCTGGACATGGCCATCGTATCCGTGGATATATCCAGGCAGTGGGATGTGTCGTGGACGCCGCTGTACCAGTCGGAATTCTGTTTCTGCGTGGCGGCGGGGCATCCGCAATCGAGTCTGGATTCTATAACCTTTGAGGAGGCGTGCAGGCAGCCGCTTGTGGCATTCAAGGAAGGTTTTTATGTAAATGAACGGATCAACCGCCAGATGAAGGAGTGCGGCGTAACGCCGGAGATTCTGCTGCGCACAGAGCAGCTTCATACCGTCAAGAATCTGGTAGTCCATGGAGGCTGCGGGGCGTTTCTGCTGAAGGAGGCGGTTCTGATGGATCCGCTGATCCGGCCGATTCCCATGAATCCGCCCATGCCCGCGCAGATCGGAGTCATCACCCGCCGGGATAGGCCCGTGTACAGTGATTGCAGGAAGATGCTCTCGTTTATTAAGGAAGAATTTGCAGGGAGAAACTGAGATCCCCGGTCTGAGGGTATAAAAAAAGACTATCGGCCTATAGAAAAGCCATATTTTACAGAGAGCTGCTGGGAATATATAATTAAGAACATACAGACTGTTATAAAAATCCGGACGATGCTGGAAAAGCGTGGATGGGGAAATGGAGAAAGGAAGCAAAGAATGAAGTATCTGACATTGGCGGGGCATGCCGAGAGGGAGTACGCCCCGGACAAGATTTTCGCCGCCAGCCAGAAGGCCAAGGCGGCTATCGCTCAGTTTGGCGGGGATGCGGTGATCAATTCCACCCTGGGGGAATGCCTGGACGAGGATGGGAAGCTGATGGTGCTGCCCACGGTGGAGCGGATGATTCGCACCATGCCCGTGGAGGAGATTTGCAGCTACGCGCCCATCGGCGGGATACCGGGCTTCAACGAGGCGGTGCAGATTTCCCTGTTCGGGCAGGCGAGCGAGCGGTTTTTCGTGGAATCCGCGCCCACCCCCGGGGGCTGCGGCGCGCTGCGCCACGCGGTTTGGAACTTTTTGGAAAATGGGGACGCTATGCTGACCACGGACTGGTTCTGGGGCCCCTACCGGAATATCTGCGAGGAGCACGGCCGCAGGCTGGAGACGTTCCCCATGTTCGATGAGGAGGACCGGTTTAACTGCCCGGCCCTGGAGCAGGCTCTGGGCGGGCTTCTGGAGCGTCAGAACCAGGTGCTTCTGGTGCTCAACACTCCGGCCAACAACCCCACCGGCTACTCCATGACCCCTGAGGAGATGGACCGGGTGGTGGAGATGATCCGCCGCTTCGGCGCGCTGTATTCGGACAAGAAGATCACCTTCTGCCTGGACGTGTCCTACATCGATTTTGACGATACTTTTGAGAATACCCGCAGGATTTTCGACTGTATCCGCGACATGCCGGAGAACGCCATGACTCTGGTGGTGTTCAGCATGTCCAAGAGCTACACCATGTGCGGCATGCGCTGCGGCGCGCTGGTGTGCCTGGGCGAGACGAAGGAAGCGGCGGAGCGGTTCAAGGCCGCTATGTCCTATTCCTCCCGGTCCGTGTGGTCCAACGTGGTGCGCATGGCCCAGCGGATTCTGGTGGACATCAACCTGAACCCGGAGGTGAAGTGCCAGGCGGACGCGGAACGGGAGAAGTTCCGGGATCTGATCAGCCGCCGGGGGGAGACTTTCCACGGCGAGGCGAAACGGGTGGGCTTAAAATGCTGTCCTTACAAGCACGGCTATTTCATCGCAATCCCCTGCAAAAATCCGGCTAAAGCGGCGGAAATTCTCTGCGGGGACAACGTGTTCGTGGTGCCCCAGGCCCGGGGGCTGCGCTTCTCGCCCTGCGCCGTGACCACGGAGAAATGCCTGAGAGCGCCGGAAATCATCAGGCGCGCCATTGAAAAATCGGAGGAGGAAACAAAATGAAGATAACGGATGTTAAGGTTGTACCGGTCAATAAATTTCTGTTTGTCAAGGTGATGACGGACGAGGGGATCACCGGACTGGGAGAGTCGGGGGATTGGGGATTTCTGGAATCCTCAGCGGAGGTGATCAACTCATTCCGGGAGTATCTGATCGGCCAGGACCCGCTGCGCATCGAGCACCACTGGCAGTATATGTACCGCTGCTTCCATTTCCGGGGAGCCGCTGTGATGGGGGCGCTGAGCGCCATCGACATCGCGCTGTGGGACATCGCGGGTAAATTCTACGGGGTGCCGGTCTACCAGCTCCTGGGCGGAAAATGCCGGGACACGGTGCGGGTGTACTCCCACGTGTCCGGCGGCAGCTTTGAGGAGCTGATGGAGAGCTGCCTGGCGGAGAAGGAAAAGGGCTTCACCGCCATCGGCCACCTGTCCCCGTTCCTGGACGAGCCCAGAAATACCCGCTATTTTGAGACCTACGCCAGAAAGATCAGCAGCGGAGTGGAGCGCATCGGCAAAATCCGCGAGGCCGTGGGCCTGGACGTGGACCTGTGCATCGAGAACCACAGGCGGTTAAACCCGGCGGAAGCCGTGGCCCTGGCGGCCCAGCTGGAGCCCCTGCTGCCCATGTTCTATGAGGACCCGATTCTGCCGGACAACTTCGACTCCATGGCCTGGGTGGCCCAGAAGATCCGCATCCCGCTGGCCACCGGCGAGCGCATCCACACGCCCCAGGAGTACCAGATGCTGGTGAAGCGCCAGGCTCTGGACTACCTGCGGGTGAGCATCTGCGTGTGCGGCGGCTTTACCGGGGCGAAAAAGATCGCGGCCATCGCCGAGGCAAACCAGATCGGAATCATCCCCCACAATCCGTTAAGCCCGGTTGCGACGGCGGCCTGCATCCAGTTCGACGCGGCCACCCCCAGCTTCACCATCCAGGAGTACCCGGACCCGGACGGCCCGGCGGCCCACGCCCGCTTTGTGTTCGAAAAGACCGGCAAGTCCGCGTTCCGCGCTTCGGATATCGTGAACGTTATGCCGGAGTGCAGGGACGGATTTTTGGTGGTTCCCGACGCGCCGGGAATCGGCATCGAGCTGGTGGAAGGGGTCGAGGAGAAATTCCCCTTTGAGAGGCGTAAAGTGGTGACCCGCCTGACGACGGACGGGGCGGTAATGGATCAGTAACCCAATAAAAACAACGACATGCTGTCGGATCGCCGGTTGGAAGAACGGCGGTCCGGCGGCATTTTTTAACTTCAGGGAAAATGTGCGGGAACCGATTGCGCCGTATGCCTGAGAATGAGCGCGGGCATGGCCTGTCGCCGGAGATTGATAAAAAATTATGTATTTTATATAAAAATTTTATCGATGAAATTTATAAATTGTTAAAATATACTTGACTTTTTTCTTTACAAACATTAAAATTTAGTTAAGATGTTTAGTCTCTAAACGAATGAGGGGTTCCTTGGGGACTGGCATTTTATTTTTATCCTTTTTCCGGTCGCAGATGTGCGCGCGCCTGTCGCTTGGAAGGAGGAAACAAAACGAGTAGGAGGTATGTATGGAGAAGACGAAGGTAAAAAAGAAGTCATTTGTGCTTAGGTGCCTGGATGGAATCGAGGTAGTCGGCAACCGGCTTCCGCCGCCAATGATGATTTTCATCTTTCTGGCAGCGGCCATCATCGTGATCTCAGGGATTGGAACCGCGCTGGGGTGGAGCGCCACGGGAGAGGTTTACAACACAAAATCGATGCAGATCGAGGAGACCACGATCAATATCGTAAACCTGTTCAGCGTCAGCGGCCTGCGGTACATGCTCAGCAATGTGATCAACAACTTCATGGGTTACAAGTCGCTGGGAATGATGCTCACCATTATGTTTGGTATCGGCATCGCGGAGTATTCCGGCTGGCTCAACGGCCTGATCCGCAAGGCCGTACAGATTACCCCCTACAAGCTGGTGACGCCCATGGTGGTGTTCATCGGAGCCATGAGCAACCTTGCCGAGAACGCGGGCTACGTTCTGTTCGTGCCCCTGGCGGCGATGATTTTCAAGGCTTGTAAGAAGCATCCTCTGGCCGGTATCGCAGCCGGATTCGCGGGCGTGTCGGGAGGCTTTGCGGCCAACCTGATGATCAGCTCCGGCGACGCCGTGCTCAGCGGTTTCTCCGACATGGCCGCCAAGATTATGGATCCCAACTACAACGTGGTGGCTTCCTGTAACTATTTCTTTATGGCCACTTCCGTTTTCCTGATCGTGATCATGGGAACCTTTGTGACGGAGAAGATCATCATCCCCAGACTGGGCGAGTACAAGGAGAACGGGGACGGCACTCTGATCGAGGAGAGCGCCGAGATGAGCGCCAAGGACGAGAAAGCGTTAAAGATCGCCAACTTCGTGTTCCTGGGCATCATCCTCTTCATCGCGGTTTCCTGTATTCCGCAGAACTCCTGGCTGAGAAACCCGGAGACCGGCAGCCTGATCGACGGCTCCCTTCTGCTGGACGCCATCGTTCCGCTGTTCACCATCCTGTTCTTTGTTCCCGGCCTTGTTTACGGAAGAATTTCCGGCAAGTTCAAGAACAGCAGGGATCTGTTCAACGGCTTCAGCAACTCCATGCGCACCCTGTCCGGGTTTATCTGCGTGGCGTTTGCGGCTTCGCAGTTTATCAATTACTTTAACTACACCAACCTGGGAAGAATTCTCTCCATCAACGGAGCGAATGTCCTCCAGGAGCTGAACATCGGCCCGATTCCGCTGATGCTTGTATTTATTTTTGTATCCGGGTTTATGAACCTGTTCATGACCTCGGCTTCCGCGAAATACGCGATTTTCGCGCCCGTGTTTGTGCCGATGTTTATGACGTTGGGAATCTCCCCGGAGCTGACCCAGGTTGCATACCGGATCGGCGACAGCTGCACCAATATTATTGCGCCCGTACTTTCCTCCCTGCCGATCATTCTGCAGGCGATGAAGCGCTACGACAAGGACAGCGGCTTTGGAACGCTGGTTTCCTGTATGCTTCCCTACACCGTGGTGTTTATGGTTTCCTGGTCCATCATGCTGGTGATCTGGATGCTGTTAAAGCTGCCGTTGGGACCCGGCGCGTATATCTATATGTAATTTAAAATGTGATACATACCGCAAGTACGCCCTTGGCGTACTTGCGTCAGTTAAAGACCAAGGAGGTTTTATGGATAAGGATTTATGTCAGAAGATCAGGGAATGGGTCGACGCCCACGAGGAGGCGGTTATTTCCGACGTCAGGCGGCTGGTCTCCATCGGCAGCGTGGCGGAGCTTGACAGCAGCGTCCCGCCCTATGGGCAGGCCTGCCGGGACGTGATGGAGGAATACTGCAAAATCGCCGTGGAGCACGGCTACCGCTGCACCAGCTACGACGACCGGGTGATCCGCGTGGACACCGGGGAGGGGGACGGCCAGCCGGATATCGGCATCTGGAACCATCTGGACGTGGTGCCGGCAGGGCACGACTGGAAATATGAGCCCTACGGTCTGACGGTGGACGGCGGCTGCATGATCGGCCGCGGCGTGAAGGACAACAAGGGGCCCGCGGTAGCCGCCATCTACGCAGTCCGGTGCCTTCAGGAATTGGGCGTGGAGCTAAAGCACAAAATCAGTTTCTACGCCGGTCTGGAAGAAGAGAAGGGGATGACCGATATCCACTGGCTCACCGACCATCAGGTGGAGCTGCCGAAGATGAACATCGTTCTGGACAGCCGCTACCCGGTCTGCCACGGCGAGAAGGGGATTCTGGGAATCACCGTGGCCAACAAAAACGCGCTTTCCGGGAACATTTTAGAGATTCAGGGCGGAGAGAGCGAGAATTCCGTGGCGGGGCGGGCCCGTATGGTGGTCAAGGCCGCCTGGCCGGTACAGGCGCCCGCTGGACTGCCGGACTGGCTGTCCATATCCTGGGAGGCCGGAAAGCTGACCATCGAAACCAGGGGCCTGTCCAAGCACGCGGCCCACGCCGAGGGCAGCGAGAACGCCATCCACAGGCTGTTCTGCGCGGTCAGCGGGAGAGAACCGTCCTGCAAGGCCCTGCGGGACCTTCTGGGGGGCTCCCTGGACAAAGACACTCTGAAGCTGTTTGAGGCCTGCGCGGACATTTCCGCCGGGATCTACGGGGACGGCCTGGGGATCGCAGCGGAGGACGGAATCAGCGGCAGGCTCACGGCGGTGGCTTCCCTGGTGGCCCTGCGGGATCATATTTGCAGCCTGACCTTCAACATCCGCTATCCCATCACCATGAAGGAGCACAGCGGCCTGGTTGAGAAGATCGGCGCCACGGCGGCCGGACTTGACATGGAGGTGGCCTCCTGTTTCGGCAAAGCGCCGGGGTATTTCCCTGCGGAGCACCCCATGATCGAGTCTTTGATGAACACCTACAATGAATTTTTAGGGCGGGACGAGAAGCCGTTCACCATGGCGGGGGGAACCTACGCCCGGCTGCTTCCGAACGCCTTCGGCTACGGCTTCCGGCTGGTGCCGGAGACTGCGTACCCGGAGGGCCTCATTCCGGAGGGGCACGGCGGTTCCCATTCCGCCGACGAGGCGGTGCCCGTGGAGCTTTATAAACAGCAGCTGACCCTCTTCATCCTTTCCCTGGCGGAAGGGCAGAAGGTGGAGCTGTCCTGACAAAATGCGAGGAAATGAATATGAATGACAGACGAGTTGACCGGGTATTGGCGCGGCTTCAGGAACAGGGTGTGAGCCAGATGATTCTCACGGACCCCAGCTCCATATTTTATCTGACCGGGAAGATGATCACCCCCGGCTCCCGCCTGCTGGCCCTTTACATAAGCGGGGAGGGGAACCACCGGTTGTTTGTGAACCGCCTGTTCCCCATGAATGAGGACCTTGGGGTGGAGGTGTGCTGGTTTTCCGACACCGACGACATCTGCCGGATGATGGCCGATTGTACGGACCACGGACTGGCTTTGGGCGTGGACCGGAAAATGACCGCGGAGCACCTGCTGGCCCTCCAGGGGCTGGGCGCGGGCAGTTCCTACGTCAATGGATCCGGCTGCGTGAACCAGGTCCGCGGCCAGAAGGACGAGGAGGAGCAGCGGAAAATGATCGAGGTCTCCGCGATCAACGACCGGGCCATGGAGCAGTTTAAAAATCTGGTGAAGGCGGGCGTCACGGAGGAGGCCCTGGCCAGGCAGGTGGAGCTGATCTACAAGTCCCTTGGAGCCGACGGAAACTCCTTTCAGCCCCATATCGCCTTCGGCGCAAACGCCGCGGACCCGCACCACAGGCCGGACGGCACAGTCCTTAAGGATGGGGACTGCGTGCTTTTCGACGTGGGCTGCCGCAAGGACTATTACTGCGCGGATATGACCAGGACCCTTTTCTACAAATATGCGGACGACGAGGCCAGGAAGGTGTACGACACCGTTCTGCGGGCCAACCTGGCCGGGGAGGCGGCGATTCATCCGGGCGCGCGCTTCTGCGACATCGACCGGGCGGCCAGAGGCCTGATTGAGCAGGCCGGATACGGGCCTTACTTCATCCACCGCCTGGGCCACTCCATCGGCATCGACGTTCATGAGCCGGGGGACGCCAACACGGCCAACACTGATCCGGTTCTGCCCGGAAACGTGTTCTCCTGCGAGCCGGGCGTCTATCTGGCGGGTCGTGTGGGAGTCCGCATCGAGGATTTGTGTATGGTCACGGAGGACGGGGTTCAGATTTTAAATCACTACCCCAAGGAACTGCAGGTGATCGATTGACAGGCAGGGCAACAGAGATTACTATAAAATTAACATAGGAAAACGGGAATGTCCCCGGCGGAGCTGTTCGAAAAGCAGCTCTGCCGGGGATTTTTCTGTCTGTCTGCGGGGGTTTTGGTTTTGAGGCGGGTGGATGGGGAAAATATTATAGTACAATGCTATAGTTAAAATGTGAATTTGGTATTGGACGAAAGACGGCATATTAACTATAATACAAGCAAATTAGACGATAAAAAAGCAAAATATATAAAAAAATATCATAAATTCAAATCAATCCGGTAAAAAAAGTAAATTGATAGTAAAAGATGCATAATTACCATACAAGATAAGGAGGAAAATCTATGTTAAAAAGGCTATCGTTCGCGCTGGCAGTGCTGTTCTGCATCTTCCACTGCTGGACGGCAATGTTCGGGGCTGCGGCCGGGATCGGGCAGAAGGCGATCCATCTGGGCCTGGTGCTGATCATCTTCTTTTTGGACTACCTGGCGCAGGAGGACCGGAAGTGGTACTGCCGGGTGATGGACGCGTTCTTTATCCTGGCGTCGGCGGGCAGTCTGATCTACATCATGTCCATCGACAAGACCATCGACCTGCGAAGCGGCATGATCTACACCTACGATATTTTATTCGGCGTGCTGTTGATCATCACTCTGATCGAGGCCACCCGCCGGGCGGTGGGAAAATCCCTGGCCATCGTGGTGGTCTGCTTTATCGTCTACGGCTTCATGGGACAGCACATGCCTGGATTCCTGGCCCATGTGGGGATGGATATCACCCGGATCACCAGCGTGGTGTACCTGGGCACGGACGGGATTTACGGCACTGCGATTTATGCCTCGGCCAGCTATATCGTGCTGTTTGTCATTTTGGGCGCGGTGTTCAATGAGACGGGGGTTGGCGATTACTTCACCAAGCTGGCTTCCAGGGCCTTCGGAAAGTTCCGGGGCGGCCCGGCCAAAATCGCGGTGGTGGCCAGCGGCCTTTTCGGCTCCATCAGCGGCAGCGCCATCGCCAACGTGATCGGGACCGGCACCTTCACCATTCCCATGATGAAGAAATGCGGTTTTGAGGACGAGTACGCCGCGGCAGTGGAAGCCTCGGCGTCCACGGGTGGCCAGATCATGCCGCCGGTCATGGGCGCGACGGCCTTCCTGATCGCAGAGTATCTGGGAATCCCCTACTTCGACCTGGTGAAGGCGGCGCTGATTCCCGCGGTGCTGTTCTACGTGGCGATCCTTATGACCGTGGACCTGTACGCCAGAAAGAACAACATCAAGGGCGTGCCGGAGAGCGAGCTGCCCACCTGGAAGGAACTGGTAAAAAACGTGTACCTGATCCTTCCGCTGATCTACCTGATCGTATCCATGAGCGTGTTTAAGATGTCGGTGACGAAATCAGGTATCACCTCCATTATCGCCACCATCGTCTGCACCCTGTTTTCCGCCAGAAACCGGATCACCCCGGATAAGCTTAAAAAGATTGTGAAGGCCTCCATCAACGGGGCCAAACCCGTTGCCATCGCCTGCGGCGTGGTGGGAATCATCATCGGAATCGTCATGGGGTCCGGCCTGGGCTTCCGCATGTCGTCGGTGTTGATCCAGGTGTCCAATGGCCATCTGGGAATCCTGCTGGTGCTGACCATGGTAGTGTCCCTGATCCTGGGAATGGGCGTGCCCACCACGGCAGCCTACCTGATGCTGGCGCTGCTGGTGGTTCCGGCGTTAAAGCAGATGAACGTGTTGCCCCTGGCGGCCCACCTGTTCATTTTCTACTTTGGAATCATTTCCAACGTGACTCCGCCGGTGGCTCTGGCGGCCTACGCGGCGGCGGGAGTGGCCCGCTGCAATCCCACCAAGACGGGCGTGTTTGCATTTAAACTGTCCCTGTCCGGGTTCATTTTACCGTTCATGTTCGTGTACAATCCGGTGCTGCTCATGCAGGGCGGGGCGCTGGAGATTATACAGTCGTTAATCACCGCGCTGCTTGGAATCTACAGCCTGTCGGCCGCGCTGGAGAAGTTCGTGTTCAAGTGGAACATCAACCAGGCAGAGCGATTGGTACTGCTGGCGTCGGCTCTGCTGCTCATCATTCCGGGCACGATCACCGATCTGATCGGATTTGCCGTGCTGCTGGGGATTTTCCTCATCAAGACGGCGGAGGAGAAAAAAGGAAACTATGCAAAGGCATAAATTATATAAGGAGAAAAGGAGAAACGATATGAAAAAAAGAGTTGCAACCCGCGTGATGGGTATGGTGTTGGCAGGTGTATGTTTGCTCTCGGCAGCCGGATGTTCCAACCAGCCGGTGGGCGCGGCCTCAGGGGGAGGCGGCAGCACGGTGGCGGCTGAGACCCAGGCCTCGGGGGGAGGCGGCAAGGTGACCATCCGCATTGGCGGCGGTCCCAGCTCCAGCGCCAACTACACCACCTTTGCCGGAATCGGCAATCTGATCACCCAGGACCACCCGGACTATCTCATCAACACGGAGATTTCCACCGGCTCCCAGGAGAACATCCGCATGATCCAGAGCGGCACCGTGCAGTTCGGCGTGGCCATGACGGACGTGGAGGAAGCGGCGTTTAAGGGAACCCGGGAATTTGAGGGAAGCCCGGTGGAAATCTGCCATGTGATGGGCGGCTACACCACCATGCTGCACATGTTTGTGCCCAAGGATTCGGACGTGAACTCCATCGGGGATTTAAAAGGTAAGAAGCTGGCGGTGAGCAAGGGCGCGATGGCCCAGTATTACATGCCCATTCTGCTGGAAGCTTACGGGCTGACCAAGGACGACGTGCAGATCACCGAGACCGCGCTTCAGGACATCTGCGACGCGGTGAACGACGGTAACGCGGACTTCGGCGTCCATATCACCCCCTTCACCAGCTCCCCCATCGCGGACCTGGCGGCGACCAAGGGCATCAAGCTGCTGTCCATCGACGAGGAGCACATTGAGAAGATTTCCAGCGAGAACCCCTTCTTCTACAAGAGCGTGATCCCGGGCGGCACCTACACCGGAGTGGACGGGGACACGGTGGTTCTGGGCACCAGAAACAACCTGATCTGCGCCAAGAGCGTGGACGACGAGATCGTGTACAACGTGGTGAAATCCATCATCGAGCACCATGACGATCTGGCCGACGTACATCCCCAGGCAAACCAGTTTAACAAGGAAAACGCCGTAGAAGGCGCGCTGATCGACATTCATCCCGGCGCTGTGAAATATTACAAGGAAATCGGCATCATGAACTAATCTGTAATGTGCGAGGTAAACGGAAATGATAAGGGTATTTAATCATGAGATTAAAGAAGGAGAGCGGGCATATTTCACTGTGCCCGCCGGGGAACTGGCCCACAAGGCGGTGGTCCAGCTGCCGGTGATCGTGGTGGCGGGCAAAAAAGAGGGGCCGGTGCTGTGGATCAACGGCACGGTCCACGGCGACGAGCTGAACGGCTCCTACGCCGCCTGGGAGCTGTCCGGGGAAATCGACCCGGAGCAGCTTTCGGGGACCCTGGTGGTCACGCCGATCTGCAACCCCATCGCCTTTGAGTGCCGGAACAAGATTTCGGCCATCGACAACATGGACATGGACACGGCGTTTCCCGGGGACCCCGAGGGAATGATGACCCAGCGGATCGCCCATTTGATTTACCGGGAGATCAAGGCCAATGCGGGGGCTGTGATCAGCTTCCACACCATGGCGACCCCTTATCGGGCCGATCCCTACTCGGTGCGCAAGCTGATCCCGGGGGTGTCCGATGAGGTCAACCAGGTGTCGGAGGGTATGCAGCGGGCCTTCGGCGTGGTGACCAACTGCCTGGTGGACCTGCGCGGCGATACCAACGAGCTGCCGGGCGTCACAAGCGGGGCGCTGGACATCACCTGCATGAAGGACGGCATCCCGGCCTTTATGGGGGAAATGGGCCAGGGCGGCAAGGTGGAGACGGAATACGTGGAGGCCGCCAAGAAGGGGATTCTCAACGTGATGCGCTATCTGAAGATGCTGGACGGCCCTGTGGAGAAACCCGGCAGGCAGGTGCTGATCACCAAGCGCCGCTTCCTGCGCAGCGACAAGGGCGGCATGATCCGCATGAACGTGAAGTCAGGGGACGAGGTGAAGGCGGGCGAGAGCCTTCTGAACCTTCACTATTACGGGGATGAGATGGAATCCTACCCGGCCAGGACCGACTGCTATGTGATCGGTGTCCGTGAGAATCCGGTGGTGAGCACCGGGGACCGGGTGGCCTTTGTGGGCACGGAGTGGAGAACTTGGTAGAGACGGACGGCTTGCGCCTCAGGCGAGCGGTGAAGGAAGATGTGGAGCGCCTTTGGGAGATTTGCCGGGGGCAGACCGCGGAGGAATTTTGTCTGTGGGGGGCGGATCTGGTATACGAATATCCGCCCCGGCTGGAGCAGATGAGGCGGCGGTTTGAGGCGCTTTCCGGGGACGTGGTCCTGTTCGCGGCGGAGTGCGGGGGGCAGGTGGTGGGCTTTGCTGAGATTGGGGAAATGGACCCGGCGCGAAGGAGCGGCGTGCTGGCGCGGGTGCTGCTGGAGAAGGAGCAAAGGGGGAAGGGCAGAGGTAAGGAGCTTGTGAACCTTGTGCTGGACCAGGCCGCAAAAGTGCTGGGGCTGGAGGAAGTAAAGCTCATCGTGTACGCCGGGAATCTCCGGGCGCAGAGGTGCTATGAGACCTGCGGGTTCGTCCGCGGGGAAGCGCTGCTGCGGCCCGGGAGGGAGGACGCGTGGTGGATGAGAGCGGATTTGAGAGGGAGAGGTGGGGATGGTCAGCCTTCCCAGCGTTTGAACGGTGCGTAGGGAATGTCGAACTGATCCAGAATTTTCCCGACGATATGACAAGTTGCGTCCTGAAGGGTTTCGGGGCGGTTATAGAAGCTGAGTACCGGGGGCAGGATGACTGCCCCTATTTTTGTCAGCTCATACATATTGCGCAGGTGGACGGCGCTCAAAGGACATTCCCGGGCCGCCAGCACCAGTTTGCGGCGCTCCTTCAAAGTCACGTCGGCGGCCCGCAGCAGTAGATTGTCGCTGTAACCGCTGCTTATACCGGCCAGCGTTTTCATGCTGCAGGGAACCACCGCCATGCCGATGGTGCGGTAACTGCCACTGGCCGGAGCGGCTCCGATATTTTTGTTGTCGTATACCTGGTCTGCCAGCCCGGCAAAGTCCTGAACCGTCAGTCCTGTCTCGTGCAGGATTGTTTGTTCGCCACCTTCTGTGATGATCAGGTGGCTCTCAATTTCTGTGGACTGTAAGGCGCGCAGCAGCTCCAGGGCGATGGGTGCGCCGGAGGCCCCGCTGACGCCTATAATCAATCGTTTTGGGGACATGTTTCAACCTCCTGCCGTTGGGATGGTCCTGCGGTTCCCTTCAGCCAGCGGGAGGGGTCCACCTCCAAAAATTCCGCCCGTTTAAACCGGGCTTTCTGGTCGTAGGGCACCGTGCAGTCAAAGATGGCCTTGCAGGCGATGCCGTGATCCCGGATGGACGGTGAAAAGCCGGGATCGTTGGAGGGGTCCAGAGGGTGGCAGCGCACGCCTGGGATGGCGATCACGTCCTGATCGGCCTGGAAGCGGGTGCTCATGGCCCAGAACACATCTTTCATATCAAAACAGTCAACGTCCTCATCCACCACAAACACGTGTTTTAACTCACTGAAGGCAGCGAAGGCCAACAGGGCGGCCTGGCGTTGGCGCCCCTCGTCGCTGGGCACGGATTTTTTAAACTGAAGAACCGCCATGTACTTGCCGCCGCCGGAGGAGGGACAGCAGATGTTCGTGAGCTTTCCGGGCATAGCTTTTTCCACCATGGACAGGATGCTGGCCTCGGTGCAGATTCCGGTCATGGAGACGTGCTCCTCGCTTGGTCCGATGCAGGTCTGCATGATGGGATTTTCACGGTGAGTAACGGCTTTCACTTTTATTAGGCAGCACTCGCTGCTGGAGGGGCCGGTGTATCCGGGAAATTCCGGCATGGCATATCCTGTATGGGTGTTGCAGTCCTCCGTGACCCTGACTCCGGGGATAATCTCTCCTTCCAGTACGTACTCCGCGTTGGCAATGGCCTTCTCGCCGATGGTCAGGCAGCGGCACATCTGTACAGGCTCACCCCGCAGCGCTCCGGCAATGGATAGCTCGTCAAATCCCAGGGGCGTTGTGGGCGGCTCAAAGCAGGAGGAGATTTCGATTACCGGGTCCACTCCGATGCTGATGGAAATGGGCAGGGGGAGGCCCAACTCTTCGGCCCGCACGGCCATAGCACCAATATGCCGGATTCCGGGAGTGAAGAAGATGGAAAGCTCATCACGGCCAAGAATGCACATACGGTGGATGGTGACATCGCTCTCTCCGGTATCCGGGTGGGTGGCGTAGCACATGCCCAGCGTTAGGTAAGGCCCAGCATCTACGGGGGTGTTGGTAGGGGCCGGGACCAGGGTGCGCAGGTCGAAATCCGGGTCCGACGCCAGATGGACCACCTGCTGGCAGGGCGGCGCCTTTGCGGTAAGGACCGGCGGGATGGGGTGTTCGACGGCCTTTAAGAGTGTTCGACTGAGTTCCTGGGGTTCGCAGCCAAACAGAGCGGCCACCCGATCACGACTGGCTAGAAGCCCGATGGCGATCCTGGCGCCTGGGTATCCCTTGATGTTGTTGAATATCATGGCTGGGCCTTCTTTTGTGGGGCGCATTACCGTCCCTCCGGCTCCTACATAGCGGTAAACGCCGGCCAGCTCTGCAATGGGGTCCACCGGAATGCTGGTTTCCGACAGTTGGCCGGGCAGGTTGCGCAGCAGCTCAAGGGCGCTGCGAAGATCGTTGATTTGATTCATATTATGTCTCCTTTGAAATATAGTTCGGGTTCCGTTATCTCTGCAATTTTGCCAGTTCCTCACACAGCGCGCAGAGAGAGCGGTCCGCGGGCAGCTCCTCTGAGGGGCAACGAACCACCTTCAGGGCGCCGAAGGCGCAGGCGCGGACACAGGCCGGTTCCAAGCCGGCTCTAAGCCGTTCAGCACAGCCGTCGCATTTTTGCATTCTTCCATCGGGGCCAAAGGCCGGAGCGCCGAAGGGACAGGCCATGGAGCAGCTGTGACAGCCGATACAGTGTGTATTGTCGTACAGGGTAAGTCCGCTGGACTCATCTTTTTTGATGCAGCCTGCCGGGCAGGCCAGGACGCAGGGGGCATCCGGGCAGTGCATGCATGCGATGGAGAAGTAGGCGGGAAGTTTGTCTGGGCTCGTGCTCCAATCGTCCCGAAATACGGATCGGAATGGGCGCAGGCCGTGTTCCACGTCAATGTCGTTTTGATCCATGCACGCTATCGCGCAGGCCCCGCAGGCGCAGCAGCGGCTGATATCCAGGTCAATTTTCATATGCCTCACACCTCCTGATCCGGCAGTATGCGCTTCTGAACGCGGGAAAGCCGCTGTACGGGTCCAGATTGTCTGGATCCAGGATGCGGTTGACATCTGCTTCCCGGTAGCCGTGAAATACATACACTTCGCCCTGACGCACCGTTCCCGTGGGAGCGGCTTCCAGATGAATGGAACCGAACGGAGTGGAGATTTCCAAAACGTCCCCGCTCTCCACACCCAGCGTACAGGCGTCTTCCAGGCTGATTTCCGCCTGTGGCCGGGGGCGCAGACTGCGCTCCCAGGGCTGGTCGTGGAGCCGGGAGTGCAATGCATTGGGGATTCTGGTACCGGTGCACAGGATCATGGGCCAGGCCGCCGGATCTGGGTTTATGGGGGCGGTATAGGTAGGAAGACTGTCCAGACCCCACTCCGGGTGCAGGGAGATGAGCAGGGAGTCCAGCTCAAATTTACCGCTTAGGGTGGGCAGACCCTGCTCCAGCATGGTTCCCGGCCGGTAAGGTGAAAGGCCCGGCAGAGCCACGGGCAGGGTACTGGACTCCAGCTCTTCCACTGTGACAGGGAGGTCGCGAATGATGTGGCGGATACATTCCCGATAGCCCTGTTTCAGCAGATCGTCATCCAGATTCATCTCCCGGGCCAAAAGCGTTAGAATGTCCGCATCGGATTTCGCCTGGCCGAGGGGTGAAACTGCAGGTTTGGTATACCAGGCGTATCCGCCGGGATAGCACTTGAATTCCCCGCGTTCTAGGGAAGTGCAGGCTGGGAGTACAATGTCGGCGTACTTGGCGGTGTCCGTCATAAACAGATCCACATCCACAAAAAAGTCAAGCTCCTTCAAGGCCCGAACCATACGGCCGTCTCCAGCGAACATCCGAAGGTTCATGCCCAGGGCGAACACAGCTCGAATGCGGTCGCCCCTCTGGTCCAAAATCCGGTTTGCCAGGTCGTTGGACTGCATTTCGCGGCGTAGTTCGTACCATAGGGGAAAGCGGTCGCCACCTACGGCTTTTTTCCTGCCTCCCGGAAAACGGCCATTCATGAACTCGTCCTCTCCGGTCTCAAATCCGCAGGATAGCTCCATGTAGGTGTGGGTTGCGGGAAGCTGCCCGCCAATCCGGTCGTAATTTCCGGTGATGGCTAACAAGGCCATGATAGCACGGTAATTTTGGAAGCCGTTTTGATGATGGCCGATGGGGGCGGAGCTCTCGCAGATGCTCATAGAATCGCTCTCGTGGATCATTCGGGCGGCCTCCCGAATCTGAGCGGCCGGCACGCCCGTCAATTTCTCACCGGCCTCTGGGGTGAAGTAGTCCACATAGTGGCAGTAGGCTTCATAACCATAGACATAGCGGCGGATATATTCGTGGTCCACCCAACCGTTGTGAATCAACACGTGGGCGATAGACAGGGCCAGCGCTCCGTCTGTACCTGGACGGGGGCGCAGGTGGAGATCTGCCAAACGCAGGGAAGCGGGGGTGATGCGAGGATCTACGATGATCACCTTCATACCACGCTTGCGTTGCTGCTCAATGGCGTCGGGCAGCCGGTAGCGTGAGTAGTAGCCGTTGGTGCCCCAACCCAGGAATAGGCCGCTGTGGACCATGTCGGCGTTCACATGCATGCCTGTGGATACCTGCCAGGCCATCAAGCCCGAGGTGAAGCAGCAGCTGGATTCTGTCCCGTAGTTCCGGCTTCCAAATACATGGGCAAAACGGCGGTACATGGGCCGGTACCATTTTCCATAGCCGGAGAAAAAGGCTACGCTGTCAGCTCCGAACTGTTCTTTGGCGTTGCTGAGACGGCTGCATACCGTGCGGATCGCCTCCTCCCAGGAGATTGGCTCAAATTTACCCGCCCCGCGGGGGCCTACTCTGCGCAGAGGGGTGAGAATCCGGTCCTTCCGGTAGAGATACTGGCGGTTGGCGGCTCCTTTGGTGCACAGAAAACCGCGGTTGACCGGGTGCTCCGGGGAACCTTCCACCTTTAACACAATGCCATCCTTCACATACACGTCCAGTCCGCAGTGCATCTGCGGGGTGCAGATATCGCAGAGCGTGTGGTGGATTTCGATTCCCGTATCTTCTCCGGGAATTTTTGCGCGGATGCGCTGATCCAATTCTTTCATACAAGTTCTCCTTCCAGCTGACGCAGAAACGACGGGCGGAGGCCTTCCCTGACCAGAATACCGCGCTGGATGCGTGAGATTACAGGCCGTTCGGAGGGGGAGGAAGCCAGTTGCCGGTAGAAATAATTCTTCACTGCGCCGCTGATCCGGTAGTTGTCCAGAATATTCACGCCGGTTAACCGTCCGTTGGTCAATACCGCCCGGATGTAAAGACCTTTTTCCAGGCTACCGCAGGTCAAAATCCGTCCCTGCTGCCTGCTGTTCCCCAGGCCGATAAAGTCCATTCCCATAAAATGGGTAATATTGTGGGGAATATTGCCCTTAAAGCAGCCCGTACCGCCGGCCATATTGAGCCCGGCGGTACCGCCCTGATAGCCGGCGTTGGCCCACAAGCCAATGATTTTTGTGTTACCAGCCAGCAGATCCGTCCCTTCGCAGCAGTCCCCCGCCGCGTAGATACCCGGACAGCTGGTTTCCATGCGTTCATTTACCACAATTCCCCGGTTGATCAGGATTTCGCCGGGGTCGGCCAGACCGGTGTTTGCCCTGGTTCCAATGCAGAGTACCACAAGCTGGGCGTGGACAGCCCGTCCGTCCGTCATGGAACAGATCAGATTTTCGCCTTCATGGGAAACGGATTCGATGGTACAGCCAAAGGCCAGGCTGACGCCGGTTTGCTTTACCCGGCGTTCGATCTCTCCGGCCACTTCGCCGCAGGCGGCTAAGGGAAAGATACCCGGGGCCAGGTCGGCCAGAGTGACTGAGATGCCGCGGTTGTTGAGAAGCTCTGCCACCTTGATGCCTGCCATGGATGCACCGACTACTACCGCTTGCCGGATAGGACGGTTGTCGAGGGCCAGGCGGAGCCGGTCGGCGTCGGCCATGGTTCTCATAGAAAAGGCTTCGCCGGGATTCAACCCAGGAATGGGAGGTGCCCAGGCTCTGGCACCGGTGGCGATGAGAATGCGGTCGAATTTCATGCGCCTGCCGTCCTCCAGCTGGATCTCCCTGGTTTTTCCGTGGACGCGGGTTACCCGGCAGTCGCTATAAATCTCCAGCTGCAGCCTTGCGGCTGCCTCATCCAGTGTTCCGAAGGGCAGCATTCCCTCGCGGGGCAGTAGCCCTGCAATGTAATAAGTGGTGAGCATCGGGTTATAGGGGCTGCCGCTGTGGTCGCTGAAAACGGTTACGGAGCCCTGGGGGTCCATTTTACGGATTTGGCCGGCGCAGTGGTATCCGGCGCATCCAAATCCAATGATTGCGTAACGCATAACTGGTTTTCCTCCCTACTTATCGGCGCATGTGTGAAGGGCCGAGGCGATGCGCTTCAGTGCTTTGGCGAGAAGCGAGCGGGGGCAGGCGAAATTCAGACGGACAAAGCCCTCTCCTTCCGGCCCGAAGGTTCCGCCCATGTTCACCCCTACCCGAGCCTGGTGGATAAAGAACTGTTCCAGCTCTCTTTCTGTCATGGACAGGGCGCGGCAATCCAGCCATGCCATATAAGTAGCTTGTGGAACGATGGCGTCAATGGGATTACAATTTTTGGAAATATAATCACACAGATAATTCCGATTCTCTTCCAGGTATGCGGTCACGGCCTCAAGCCATTCCTGACCGCCCCGATAGGCTGCTTCGGTGGCGAGGATGCCCAGGTAATTGCAGCTCATCAGGTGCTGGCTGGTCAAAACTCTATTGTAGGCAGCGCGGTTTGAAGGGTTGGGGATCAGGATATCGGAGTTTTGCAGCCCGGCGATGTTAAAACTTTTGCTGGCAGAGGTGCAGACGATCAGATTCTGTTCGTATTCTGCGCCCATCTCCCGCGCCGCTTGTCCTGCGCTCACGAAGGGATAGCCGGAAAAGCAGAAATCGCTGTGAATCTCGTCGCAGAGCAGCAGTACTTGATGGCGGTGGCAGAGTCGGATCACCTGTTCCAACTCGCTTCGGGTGAAGACGCGCCCGGACGGATTATGTGGGCTGCAAAAGATCAGAAGACTTGCCCGGCTGTCCGCCAGTTTTTTCTCCAAATCCTGAAAATCAAGCTCATAGCGGCCGTCCTGCAGAATCATGGAGATGCGGGAGAGCTCCCTGCCGTTGTCTGCGATCAGGTGGGCAAAGGGGTGGTACATTGGGGAGGGAAGTACGATTCTGTCCCCGGGTTTTGTCAGCCCCTGGATGATATAGGCAACCCCATTTACAATCCCGGAGCTGCGGCAGATCCAGTCCCGTTCCACATGCCAGCCCCGAAACCGTTCCATACGCTCCATGACCGCCTTAAAGTAGCCATCCATAGGTACTGGATAACCGAAAATTCCTCGGTCCACCGCTTCTCTTAATGCATGGATTACCGCAGGTGCAGTCCTAAAATCCATGTCCGCCGTGGTGAGAGGAATAAGGTCCGGTTCCCCATATTTCTGCCATACCGTGTCCCATCGGAGGGACGAAGTGTTTTTTCTGGATATGATCTCATCGAAGTTATATTGCATTTGCAGCTCCTTTCCAGTTCCATTTGGGGATGGGCAGTCCTCGCGGCTGTTAAGCGCATGCGCTCCGAATGAAAATCCGGTTTGCGGCATTAAAAACAGCCGTGGAGAGATGCTCCATGGCTGTAAGTATAAGACGTATAGCGGCTATAGGTTCAATAGGTCATTTTGTACAAAAAACTATATTCTGGGAGATTCACCACACAATTCTTATGCCAGCATAATCTGAAGCTGGCATAGATCCTCCTTCATGTGCTCACTGTGAAAGGTGGTGTCCAGGAGGCAGACGCTGATGAGATCCCCGGACGTCTTGATCTGCCTTCGCGCAATGAGGCTCCAGAACTCGTATACCGGATTCAGCTTGTATGGCATGCCGCAGCGGAACATACAGAGGTAATCCCCTTCGGGAATCACGATTTCACCATCCACCGGCGGCGCGTTTTCAGGAATGAAGAACAAGCTGCCCGCACGATTAAGAGGCTGTTCCGCCTCCAGAGAGGAGCGACGCATGACGGCGCCGAAGCCCTTGTCCATGTTCAGGCCCGCCTGACGCAGCTTTTCCCAGCCACGGACATAGCACATATGCAGCAGGTCCACGGTCATGTCCTCCTGAGGCCATTTTACGAACACAGCCCTGCGCTTCTCCAGGTGTTCTACCAGCAGGGAATCGCCCTGCAGGAGGTCACAGTCCGCTTTCTGGTAGAAGGAGAGCCGGCTGAGCAGCGCCTGACGGGTCCGCTCTAACGCAGCTTGCTGGACCTGTATCTCCTCAATCTGGCTTTTGAGCAAAAGCATGGCGGAATCACGGTTTCTCGATTCCATGTTTTTGCGGATCTCCTTAAGCGGCACATTTTGTTCTTTCAGAAAACAGATTTCCCGCAGAAAAGGCAGCTGGGAGCTGTCATAGTAGCGCGCTCCGCTGTCATCCACCCTTGTGGGCCGGAACAGTCCGATTTTGTCATAGTAGATCAGTGTCTGCCTGGAAATGCCGTGCAGCTCTGCCATTTTTCCGATTGTAAATTCCATATCCACATCCAGCCCCCTGTTTCTTATTATAAAATCTTATCGGAAAAGCCACGAAAATTCAAGAGGCAAATCCTGGCGGCCGGAATTGCCTATGAGGATTGTGCATAAATCCCGCACCTGATCTTTGTTGATTTTAACAAGTTGCACGTATAGTGACTATACCCCTTACACTGATAACGAGGAAAATACTTCGGATCACACCTCCCGCGCCGCAGAGCCGTCGGAGGAAGGAGGGACCGGAGAGAGGGGGCCTGAGCGCGCTGCACAGCGGTTCCCGGAATAAAAATGCAGCGCAGAAAAGGGGGACAATATGACATTTCAACATTTTAAAGACAAGTACCAGGATTATTTGGTAACGGTCAGAAGGCGCTTCCACGAATCGCCGGAGTTGAGCATGGAGGAAAAGGAGACAAGCCGGTTTATTGTGTCGGAGGTGGAGGCCTGCGGCCTGCCCTACGAGATGGCCGGGGATTACGGAGTGATTGCTGTGGTTCAGGGAACAAAGCCAGGGACGGGCAGGAATGTACTTTTGAGAGCGGATATCGACGCTCTTCCCATTCAGGAGGACGCCAACAACCTGGTGGGACCGAAGAACAGTTGCTCCAAGGTGTCGGGAGTGGGTCATTTGTGCGGTCATGACGCCCACACAGCCATGATGCTGGCTGTGATGAAGGAATTGACCGCCATTCGGGATCAGTTCTCTGGCCAGTTCATCATTTGCTTTGAGCCTGCGGAAGAAAATGGCAAGGGCTGCTGGCTGATGCTGCCGTACCTGGAGCACTATGAAATAGACCGCGTCTATGCCTGCCACGTGGAGGAGGGGATTGACACGGGAACCGTATCCATAGTCCCCGGTCCCCGAATGGCCGGAGTAGGCGCCTTTGAATACACGATATATGGCGTAGGAACCCACGGAGCCGCACCCCACCGGGGAGTCGATCCGATTCTCTGCACAGCGGAGATTATTACCAGTTTAAATCAGATTTTGACTCGCGATATTCCGCCGTTGTCTCCCATGGCTCTGACCATCGGCCACATGGAATCGGGGACTGCGCGTAATGCTATTCCCTCACAGGCTTCTTTTGGCGGAACCATGCGGTTCTTTGACCGGGAACTGGGCGAGTTTGCATACGGGCGCATGAAAGAGATTGTGAATGCGATCGCTGCCGCCCACCGCTGCAAGGTAGAGCGGACATTTGAATATTTAAGCTATCCCCTGGTCAATGATCCCCATTTGGCAGATCTGGCCTGTCAGGCTGTCCGGGAGGCTCTGGGGACTAACGCGGTGGTGGAGACCGAGCCCAAGACCGGGTCCGAAGGATTTACCAATTATATCCGAGCGTATCATGGACAGGGGCTTCACGTTCTGATCGGCGTCCGCAATCGGGAGTACGGCTCCGGGGAGGCGGCCCACAACCCCAAATTCGATGTGGATGAAGCTGCTCTGCCGTATGGCGCTTTTACAACTTTACAAATTGCCCTTAAATTGAACGAATGCGAGTAGGAGGTCCGATATGCCGGCAAAACATGCAAAAGAAAAGAAGTCGAAAGAATTAAATCCGTTCGTCCTTATAACCTGGATTATTGTGGTGTTCTGGATTCTCTCATTTTTTATTCCGTCCGGGCAGTTTGAGCGGGTGGACAATGTGGTGGACCCCGATTCCTTCCATATTGTACAGAAGATTCACGTTAATATTTTTCAGGAGATTCTTACCATGGGAACCAGCGCCTTAAAAGCCAGCGGAAGCCTGATTCTGTCCATGCTAGTGGTGGGAGGCTCTCTGCGTATGATCACGGAGACCGGCGCGATGGATCTGGGGCTGGATGCCATCATCAAACGCTACGGCGATAAGACCATTGCCATTATCCCCATTCTCTGCTGCCTGCTGGGAGTCTGTGGATCGGCTACCGTGTTTATCAGCACAGCCATCACCCTGGTCCCCATTTGTATCGTGATCGCTCAGAAGCTGAAGCTGGACAACGCTGTGGCCGTGGGACTGGCCTACCTGGGGCCCTGGATCGGCTTCATGGCATCGCCTATCAACGTTTCCACTACCGCCACAGCCCAGTCTCTGGCTGGAATTCCGCAGTTTTCCGGCTTTGGTGTGAGATTGGTGATGACCGTGATCTTCGTGCTGATTCTGGCTGCATTTATGACCTGGTACTGTGTACGCATTCGGAAAGATCCGTCTAAAAGCGTGATGGGCGGGCAGAGCATCGACTCCCTGAGCGTGGAGGCCAACAGCGCCTATGCGGGACAGAAATTTACCTGGAAGCACGGTTTGATTCTGTTGGTATTTGTAGCTGGTATCGTATATTTTGCCATTGGCACAAAGTTGTGGAAATATGGTCCGTCGGAGATGGCGGGCATCCTCTTTGTGGCGGCTGTGTTTGGGAATATTGTGGCGGGAAAGTCCCTGGATGAGGGTTACAAGACCTTTGTAAAGGGCGGACAGACCATGGTCAGCACGGTGCTCATGATTATTCTGGCTTCCATGATTTCTGCAATCCTCACCAATGGCCTGATCATCGATACAGTGGTATATTACATCTCCCTGCCCCTGCGCGCCCTACCCAAGGCCATGGCAGCTATTGGAATGTTTGTAGCGAACTGTCTGATTAACATTCCCATTCCCTCCGGTTCCGCTCAGGCGAACGTGGTGATGCCGATCATGGCACCGTTGTCAGACGTGTTGGGAATCACTCGGCAGACCGCGATTCTGGCCTACCAGTACGGCGACAGCTTTACAAACCTGATGAATCCCACCAGCGCGGCATTCATGGGCGCACTTGCACTGGCTCAGGTGAGCTTTAAAAAATGGATGAAATTTATCACACCGCTGTTTACAGTTTACTTGATTCCGATTGTGGTCAGCCTGGTTTGGGCTACAGCTACTGGGTGGATGGGATTTTAAGTCATATACGATGAGACTGGATTGCAGCGGTTTAATAATCCCTTTCTCCTGAATTAAGAACATCCCTGCTGGAACCGAGGTTTTATAGCCTTGAGTTTCCAAACAGGGATGTTTTTTCTTTGTGATGTATGATTGTGAGAATTCGTCTCTCCGAAATGACCGGTTTATATCTGATCGTCTTGAATTGCACACTTTCTCATCCTTCCCGCAACGACGAATGAATATTCTTAACCAGATTAATAAACTCCACCGCGGTATTGGAGAACACCGTCCCCTCCCGGTAGGCGATGGCCAGGTTCCACTTCGTTATGGGATCGCCGAAGGAGAAGATTTTCGGAGGCACCGGGACGCTGGGGATGCGCACCACGGTCTCGGGCACGATGGCGCAGCCAAGGCCGGCTTCCGCCAGGCGGAAAGCAGACTCCACGCTTTTGACCTTTAATACCGTGGCTGGGGTGACGCGGTATTGGCTGAAAATTTCACGGGTTTTGATGGCGATGGACTGCTCGCCGTTGAGCCCGATGTAGGGCTGGTTGTGGAGCAGGCGGATGTCGATCCAGGGGTACTTGCAGCCCTCTTTGGGCACGCCCTTGGCGGCCAGGGTCTGGGCTGCCGGAACCGCGATCAGCAACTCCTCCTCGAAAAAGGGGATGTAGCTCAGGCGGGGAAGACCCCGCTGGTTGATGATGGCCAGGTCGATCTCGCCGTTTAACAGCATGTATTCCAGCCCCTTGGTGGTATAGTTCTCGTAGAGTTGTAAGTCCACGTTGGGGTATTTGGTGATAAAGGACTTGAGGATCGAGGGCATGTTGTAGGACATTCTCAGCACCGCGCAGCCCACCCGCAGGCGGCCGGACAGCTCTTCGTTGATGCCGGATAAATCCTTCTCCAGGTCCGTGTACATTTCCGTAATCTTTTTGGCCGTCTCCACGTATTTTTCGCCCGCGTGGGTCAGGATCAGCCGGTTGTTGATGCGCTGGAAGAGCTGCACGCCCAGCCGGTTCTCCAGGTCCTTAATGTAGCGGCTCAGGGAGGGCTGGGAGATGAACAGGGACTCGGCGGCTTTGGAAACGTTGCCTTTTTCGGCGATGGCGATGACGTAGGATAGTTCTTTGATCATGAGTGTTCTGGTCCCCCAAATGTAATCGGACGAGCTACTTGTTAATCAGCTGGATTGCAAAACCTGCAATTTCATCCTGCAGATAGATCACGTAGATCGATCCGTCCTCCCTGCGTTTGGCGGAGGCGTGGTTTACGGCAACTCCTTTTTCTTCCAGATAAGCGATTGCAGAGTCCATGTCCGGCGTGTAGAATGCGATGTGGCCATGGGTGCCCGGGCCGTTGCCAGCCATTGCCTCCACGCAGGTACCCGCAAACGGCGAGCCCTTTTTTGCTGTGTTTAATTCCATGTCGAATATCTGGGAGAACAGGGTGACGGTCTGTACCGCTTCATCACGATCTTTGCAGTTAATTCCAATATGCTGCATGGTAAATTCCGGTTTCTTCATTATTAAAAATCATCCTTTCCCGTGGGGCCGCAGCTGGTCTGGCGGGCCTTTTTATTCCCTCATCATACCATTTTGGCGGGCGCTTGTAAACGCAAGGTTACGGGGGAAATCACGAAGATTTTCAGTTGCGGATAAATGGAAAAAACAGGAAGATGTTCCCTTATGATTATTTTGATAAATTTATGATAAGTTCGCAAGATTATAAGTTTTCCAAATACATCTGTTGTGCTATAATGAAGGAAACGTACCTCTTATCGGCAGCCTCCGGCTGCCGGCAAGGGATCATGTCCCGATAGAATCAGGTGAAAGGACGGCGGAACTGTATGAATATGAAGGAACAGCAGTATGTATGCGTGCTTGCGGAATGCGGGAGTATTACCAGGGCGGCGAAGGAGCTGTACATATCGCAGCCTGCGCTGAGTATTTACATCAACAATCTGGAAAAGAGCCTGAACGTGAAGCTGTTCGAGCGGGTTGGGAAACGGTTTATCCTGACCTATGCGGGGGAGCGCTATGTGGAGAAGGCCAGGGCCATGCTGCGCCTTGAGGAGGAGTTTGAAGAGGAACTCAAGGATATTACCGGCAACTATACCGGGCGCATCCGCATCGGGGTTCAGACCAGGCGCGCAACCTGGCTGCTGCCGCCCGTGGTGGCGGCCTATGAGCAGGAATTCTCCAATGTGGATGTGATTCTGTACGAGGGGATTCAGGGTGTGCTGGACCAAAAAGTAAAAAATTTCCAGATCGATCTGCTTTTGTGCAACGCGTCGGACGTGCGGCCGGACATGAAAAGCCATCTGATGTTCAAGGAACAGCTTCTGGTGGCGGTGCCCCAGCGCCATCCGGTAAATGAAAAAGCCCGGTACGTGCCGGGGGACCCGTACCGGTATCTGGATCTGACCCATTTAAACGGGGAAAACCTGATCCTGGCAAAGCCTGAGCAGAGCATCCGCCAGGACGCGGACCGTTTTCTGGCGGAAAAGGGGGTCAAGCCCCGGAAGGTCCGCGTGATCTCCAACATCGAGACAGCCATGCAGCTGGTGGCGGAGGGCCTGGGCATCGGCTTTAACCGGGAGGGCTACGCGCGCCATATGAAATACGCCAAGAGCGTGAACTACTACGGCATCGACAGCCGCGAGGGAAAGACGGATTTTGTGCTGGCTTACCGCAAAGATATGCCGGTGATGGGGTATATGCAGCGGATGATCGATATGCTGCTGGAACGCGGCAGGGAGTATCAGCGGTAGTGAATTACCACATATAAATATTAAGTAAAAGTAAAACTTATATAAAAAATAAATAAATTAAAATGTACTTATTCCTCAAAAAACGTTACATTGATAGTAATATGATTCAAAGGAGGAATTCGTATATGGCAGAAAAGAAGAAAAAGGCGTTTAAAATGCCGCACACATTTGTCATCATCATTTCCATCATCCTGTTTGCCACTCTGATGACCTGGATTATCCCGGCGGGGCAGTACGCGAGAGTGGAAAACGAAGCGGGAATCAAGGTCATTGATCCCTCGCAGTTCTCATTCATCGAGCGTACGCCCGTGAATCCGCTCCTGATTCCGCTGTACATTGTAAAGGCGATCTGTAGCCGCATTTCCCTGATGCTGGTGATCCTGTTCTCAGGCGGCGCTTTTGACATGATCAGCAAGTCCGGGGCCCTTCACTCCGCGGTGGCGAGAGTGGCAAAGGTGTTCCAGAACCGGTTGTACATCTTTATCCCCATCATGACCACGATCTTTGCGCTGATCTGTACCACCCAGGGCGTGAACCAGTTTATCGCCTTCGCTCCGGTGGTCGTGATGATCACGCTGGCCATGGGGCTGGACTCCATCACGGGCGCGGCCATTATCCTGCTGGGCGGAGCCGTTGGCTTCTCGACCGGTATGTTAAACCCCAGCACCACGGTTGTGGCCCAGGAGATCGCGGAGCTTCCCACATTCTCCGGAATCCAGTACCGGGCCGTCTGTTTTGTGGTATTCCTGATCATTACCAATATCTATCTGGTGCGTTATGCCCTGAAGATCCACAAGGATCCGAACAAAAGCCCCATGTATGAGTTCGACAGCCAGAATGAACAGAAGGAGCTGGACATCGACTCCTTCGGCTCGATGAACCTGCGCAAGACGCTGATCATCCTCTCCCTGGTCGCAGCTCTGGTGGGCATGGTGATTGGCTCCGTAAAATTTGACTGGGATATGGAAGAGCTGGCGGCTACCTTCATCGGGCTGGCCGTAGTGGTGGGCTTCCTTTCCGGCGAAACCCCGTCCTCCATGTCCAGAATCTTTGTGGACGGCTGCAAGAAAATGATTACGGCGGCCCTGATTATCGGACTGGCGACCACCATCGCCAACGTGATGTCCGCGGGCAAGATCGTGGACACCGTGGTTTACGGCCTGGCCTCCGTGCTGAGCCACACGCCCTCGTTCCTGATGGCTCCCGCCATGTACATTGCCAACACGCTGATCAACTTCGTGGTGGTGTCCGGCAGCGGACAGGCCGCGGCCGTGATGCCCATTATGGTCCCGCTGTCCGACCTGTTGGGCGTGACCCGTCAGACCAGCGTGCTGGCCTTCAACTTCGGCGACGGCTTCTGTAACTACATTCTGCCCCACTCCACGGCCCTGATGGGAATTATCAGCGCGGTAAATATTCCCTATGACCGCTGGATGAAGTTCATGTGGAAATTATTCCTGATCTGGGCGCTGACTTCCTGCGTGATGATCGGAATCGCCCAGGCCATGCATTTCGGACCGATGTAACCAGATCGATTGACGGAGGTATTCATGAAAGAAGTATTATTTCAGAAAATAGAGGCACAGAAGGAAAGACTCTGGGAGATGGCCGATTTCATCTTCGACCACCCCGAGTATGAGGGAAAAGAGTATCAGGCCGCGGACCTGTTGACCGGCTATCTGGAACAGAACGGATTCCAGGTGGAGCGCGGGATCGCCGGGTATGAGACCGCGTTCCGGGCGGTTTATGAGAATGGAACCGGCGGTCCGTCCATCGGAATTCTGTGCGAGTACGACGCCTTAAAGGGTATGGGACACGCCTGCGGCCATCATATGCAGGGCCCCGCCTGCCTGGGAGCCGCTGTGGCCTTAAAGGAGCTGGCAGGGGAAACGCCCTTTAAGCTGACGGTTTACGGCACGCCTGCGGAGGAGACTTTGGGCGCCAAGTGCGATATGGTAAAAAAAGGATGCTTCCTGGAGCTGGACGCGGCCTTTATGATGCACGGCTCCCCCACCACCTGTACGGATGTGAAGTGCCTGGCCGACCGGTCCTTTGAGGTGGTGTTCCACGGAAAGGGCGCTCACGCGGCCCTGGCTCCCGAGAAGGGGAAAAGCGCCCTGGACGGGCTGCTGATCGCCTTCAACGGCATCGAGTTTCTGCGGGAGCACGTGCCGGACGACACCCGGATGCATTACACCATGACCGAACTGCCCGGCCCGGCCAACATCGTGCCCGCCCGGGCGGTGGGAAAATTCTCCCTCCGCTCCTTCAGCCGCACCAACCTGGAGCTGGTGGTGGAGCGCTTCTACGACATCGTCAAGGGCGCTGCGCTGATCGCGGGTGTGGAGTATGAGATTCATCCCAAGAGCGATTTCTACAACAAGATTCCGGTGCTGAAGCTGAACCAGCTGCTCATGGAGAACGCAGAGCTGGCAGGCGCTCCCCGCCTGTCGCCGCCAAGAGAGCGCACCGGTTCCACGGACTTCGGCAATGTGATGTACGAGATTCCCGGCTCCTGTATCCGCGTGGCCTTCGTGCCCGAGGGCACGGCCTCCCACTCACAGGAATTCCTGGACGCGGGCAAGAGCCAGGCGGCCAGAGACTGCGTGCTCTACGGCGCGAAATCCATCGCCGGGGCCTGCTGGGACCTGATCGGAACTCCGGGACTGATGGAGGAAGTGAAGCGGGAATTTGCGGAGAACAAGAAAAAATTCAAATAACACGCGGCTGTCCGCGCGGTACGGGAAACCCCTGTGGAGTATGGCTCCGCAGGGGTTTTTCGCGGGTGCGGGGTGGGATTTTTTTCAGGTCCTTCTGCCATAAGATTTCAGTATACATAAAAATCAACTTATGCTATACTAAATAGAAGATTGCCCGGATTTTCCGAAGCCGGGAAACAGCCACAAGGGGGACAGTAATGCTGGAATTAAAAGAAATACTGGGCCATGAACCGATCAAGGAACATTTTTTCAACGCAGTACTAACCGGGAATATTTCCCATGCATATATACTCTCAGGCGAGGCGGGGATGGGCAAGAAGTCCCTGGCGAACGCATTCGCCCTGGCCTTGCTCTGCGAGAAGGGGCAGGCGGACCCGTGCCGCCAGTGCCACGCCTGCAAGCAGGTGATGTCCGGGAACCATCCGGACCTGATCTACGTGACCCATGAGAAACCGGCCAGCATCGGCGTGGACGATGTGCGGCGGCAGATCAACGATACCATTCAGGTGAAGCCCTACAGCAGCGCCCACAAGATCTACATTGTGGACGAGGCGGAGAAGATGACCGTGCAGGCCCAGAACGCTCTGCTTAAGACCATCGAGGAGCCGCCCGCCTACGCGGTGATCCTGCTTCTCACCACCAACGCGGAGGCGTTTCTGCCCACGATCCTGTCCCGCTGCGTGCAGCTGAAGCTGAAGCCGCTGAAGGACGGGGAGGTTAAGGACTATCTGGTGAGCCGGATGGGCGTGGAATTGTCCCAGGCGGAGATTTACACCGCCTTTGCCCGCGGGAATCTGGGCAAGGCCATCCACCTAGCGGATTCCGAGGACTTCCGCCATCTCTACGGGGAGCTGCTGGACCTGCTAAAGAATCTGAAAAAGTCGGATATCTCGGAGCTGCTGGAGCGCATCCGGAAGATGAAGGAGGACAAGCTGGACATTCACCAGTGCCTGGACTTCATGCAGATGTGGTACCGGGACGTGCTGATGTACAAGACCACCAAGGATATCAACCTTCTGATCTTCAAGGACGAGTTTTCCACCGTGAACGCCATGAGCACGGTCAGCGGATACGAGGGGCTGGAGCGCATACTCACCGCCATCGACAAGGCCAGAATCCGTCTGGACGCCAATGTGAACATGGAACTGGTTATGGAGCTGCTTCTGCTGACGATGAAGGAAAACTGACCGAGGCCGCGCCCTGGAGACGGGGCCGGGCCTGAAAGCCGGATTTACGGGAATAATAAAAGCGAGATGGATAGATGGGCGGGCTCTGCCCGCTGGAAAAGGAGATAAAGTCAATATGATAACTGTAATCGGAGTGCGCTTCCGCACCGCGGGCAAGATTTATTATTTCGATCCCGCCGGGCGGAAGATTAAAATAGGAGATCGCGTGATTGTTGAGACGGCCAGAGGCATCGAATACGGTTACGTGGTGTTGGGAAACCGCGAAGTGGAGGATTCCAAGGTGGTGCCGCCCTTAAAGGCGGTGATCCGCATGGCCACGCCCGAGGACGAGGCCGTGGAGAAGCGCAACAAGGAGAAAGAGAAGGAGGCGTTCCGCATCTGCCAGGAGAAGATCAAAAAGCATAACCTGGAGATGAAGCTGATCGACGCGGAATACACCTTCGACAACAATAAAGTGCTGTTTTACTTTACCGCGGACGGGAGAATCGATTTCCGCGAGCTGGTGAAGGACCTGGCCAGCGTGTTCAAGACCCGCATCGAGCTGCGGCAGGTGGGCGTCCGGGACGAGACCAAGATCATGGGCGGCATCGGCATCTGCGGCCGGGCGCTGTGCTGCCATTCCTACCTTTCGGAGTTCATTCCGGTGTCCATCAAGATGGCCAAGGAGCAGAACCTCTCCCTGAACCCTACCAAGATTTCCGGGGTCTGCGGCCGTCTGATGTGCTGCTTAAAGAACGAGGAGGAGACCTACGAGGTTCTCAACAGCAGGCTGCCCAACCCGGGAGACTACGTGACCACAAACGACGGCTTAAAGGGCGAGGTGCAGAGCGTGAACGTGCTGCGCCAGCTGGTGAAAGTGGTTGTGACCGTGGACCGGGACGAGAAGGAGATTCGGGAGTACAAGTCGGACCAGCTGAAGTTCAAGCCCCGCAAGAAAAAGGGCAAGGGCGGCAAGGAGAAGGAGCGGGAGACGTCCGAGTCCGAGCTCAAAAAGCTGGAAGCCCTTGAAAAAAAGGAAGGAAAGTCAAAGCTGGATGACAACTGAGAGCAGAGACAGGGAACACACCTGGACAGAGGCCGGTCCCGTGCTTCTGCGGGACGATGAACGGATCGACGACCTGGAGCGCAATGGCTACGGCATCATTCAGCGCAAGGGCGCGTTCTGCTTTGGTATGGACGCGGTGCTGCTGTCCGGGTTCGCGGTGGTGAAGCCGGGGGAGACAGCGCTGGACTTGGGCACCGGCACGGGGATCATCCCCATTCTGCTGGAGGCCAAGACCCCGGGCAGGCATTTTACCGGCCTGGAGATTCAGGAGGAGTCGGCGGATATGGCCCGCCGGAGCGTGGCTTACAACCGCCTGGAGGAAAAGGTGGAGATTGTGACAGGTGATATAAAGGAAGCCGGCCGGCTGTTCAAGCTGGCTTCTTTTGATGTGGTCACCAGCAACCCGCCCTACATGAACAGCGCTCACGGCCTGAAAAACCCCGGAGACGCCAAGGCCATCGCCCGCCACGAGGTACTGTGCACCCTGGAGGACGTGATCCGGGAGGGAGCGAAGGTGCTGCGGCCCATGGGCCGTTTTTACATGGTTCACAGGCCCAGGCGGCTGGTGGAGATTCTGGATACCTTCACCCGCCACGGGCTGGAGCCGAAGCGGATGAAATTCGTCCACCCCTACGCGGACCGGGAGGCCAACATGGTGCTCATCGAGGCGGTGCGCGGGGGCGGGGCCCTGATGAAGGTGGAGTCCCCGGTGGTGGTATTTGATGGGAACGGCCAGTATTCCGATGAGATTCGGACCACATACGGATATTGAGCCGTGACAGCCAAACGGCAGGAGAAGGAGAACGCGATGGCAGGAACATTATATCTGTGCGCAACGCCCATCGGCAACCTGGAGGACATTACGTTCCGGGTGCTGAGGACTTTAAAGGAAGCGGATCTGATCGCGGCGGAGGACACCCGCCACAGCATCAAGCTTCTGAATCATTTTGAGATTAAAACCCCCATGACCAGCTACCACGAGTACAATAAGGTTGAGAAAGCCGCTTACCTGGTGTCCCAGATGGCCCAGGGCCTCAATGTGGCGCTGATCACCGACGCGGGCACTCCGGGGATTTCAGACCCGGGCGAAGAATTGGTGCGCCAGTGTTACGAGGCGGGAATCGAGGTCACTTCCCTGCCCGGCCCGGCGGCCTGCATCACGGCTCTGACCATGTCCGGGCTGTCCACCCGCAGGTTCTGCTTCGAGGCATTTTTGCCGTCGGAGAAGGGCGATAAGAAGGAGCGGGCCAGGATTCTGGAGGAGCTGAAGCGGGAGACGCGGACCATCATCGTCTATGAGGCCCCCCATCATCTGGTAAAAACCCTGAAGGACCTGTACCAGGCCCTGGGAAACCGGCGCATCACCGTGTGCAGGGAGCTGACCAAAAAGCATGAGACCGCGTTTCGCACCACCTTCGAGCAGGCTCTGAGCGCTTATGAGGTAGAGGAACCCAGAGGGGAGTGCGTGATTGTGATCGAGGGCATTTCCGTGCGGGAGCTGGAGGAAGAGAAGATCCGTTCCTGGGAGGAGATGAGCCTTGAGGATCATTTGGAATATTACATGAAGGGCGGGATGGACAAGAAGGAGGCCATGAAGGCGGTCGCGAAGGACCGGGGCGTGAGCAGGAGAGAGATTTATCAGCAGACATTAAAATAAGGAAATGCACGGCGCAGGGCCGGAGATACAAAAAACCTGCTGCCATTTCTTCTATAATAAAGAGACTTTATTACAGAAGAAGTAGCAGCAGGCCGTTTTGTTATTCTGACACGTTAAGTCCTGCCAGTTTTGCCAGTGCCAAGACAGATGACCGGGATACTTTCTTGCCCTCATAATCAATCAGGTCGTCGGTACTGCCTGTGAAAATGTCGGCGGACTCCGCTTTCTTCAAAATGATGCAATCGTCCTGCACCGTGATCTCCAAACCATCCTTAACATCCAGGTTCAGGCTCCTGCGCAGTTCAATGGGAAGCGTAATTCGGCCGAGTTCGTCCAATTTACGGACAACGCCAGTTGTTTTCATTTTTTACCCCCTTGTAAAAAATTTACTCCCTTGCAGTATTAAATTAGCAGATTCGCCAAAAAAAGTCAATATCCCGACCGCCCCAAAACGGTAATATATGGTAATAAAATGTAAAGTTTATAAAAAGTTCGAAAAAAATTAACATTTGGAAGAGCTTACAACAGACCTTTTTGCACAAGGGCGAATTTTGGCGATGAAAATACGGGAAGCCCAAACCAAATCCGGGAAATTTTTCTTGACAAATGCAGGCGTATCCTGTAGTATTACTTTGATGTTCAAAGTATTTGAAAGTTAAACAAAAGTTGCACAGAAAACGATAAGGATTCGGATGGTAGGATGATGACAACAAGGATCGTAGGAACCGGTGCGTACGTGCCGGAACAAATCGCAACAAATGATGACCTGGCCAGGATTGTGGAGACCAATGACGAGTGGATCCGCAGCAGGACCGGTATCGGCGAGCGCAGAATCGCCACCACGGAGACCAACTCATACATGGCGGCTCAGGCGGCAAAACAGGCGCTGGACCAGGCGGGCATTGCGCCGGAGGATGTGGATTTGATCCTGTTGGCAACTTCTTCACCGGACTACTGCTTCCCCAACGGGGCCTGTGAGATACAGGAACAGATCGGGGCGGTGAACGCGGCCGGTTATGATATCAGCGCGGCCTGCACGGGATTTGTGTTCGCCCTGAACACGGCCCACGCGTTTATCCAGGCGGGCATTTACCGGACGGCTCTGGTGGTGGGGGCCGACGTGCTCAGCAAGCTTTTGGACTGGACGGACCGGGGAACCTGCGTATTGTTCGGCGACGGAGCCGGAGCGGTGGTTGTCCAGGCGGCGGACCGGGGCGTGATCGGCGTGAAAATGCATTCGGACGGGACCAAGGGCGGCGTGCTCACCTGCGGGTCCAGGACCAACGGCAATTTCCTGCTGGGGAAAAAGCCGGAGCTGGGTTATATGACCATGGACGGCCAGGAAGTGTTTAAATTTGCGGTGAAAAAAGTTCCCGAGATCATAAAGGAGCTGTTGGAGGAGAATCGCACCTCCCTGGAGGAGATCCGCTACTTCGTGCTCCATCAGGCCAATTACCGGATTATCGAGTCCGTAGCCAAGCGTTTAAAGGCGGATATCAGCAAGTTCCCGGCCAACATGGAGCGCTACGGAAATACCTCCGGCGGATCCATTCCCCTGCTGCTTGACGAGATGAACCGGAAGGGAATGTTGGCGCCCGGAGATAAAATTGTGTTGTCCGGGTTCGGTGCGGGGTTGACATGGGGCGCAACTCTGGTAGAATGGTAAGGCATAAAAAAATATCTCATTATAAAATCAAAACGTAAAAGGAGAAAAATAACATGTTGGAGAAAATGAAAGAGATTATTGCGGAGCAGTTAAGTGTGGACGCGGAGACCGTTACCGAGGCTTCTTCCTTCAAGGAGGACTTAGGCGCGGATTCCCTGGACCTGTTTGAGCTGGTGATGGCTCTGGAGGATGAGTATTCCGTAGAGATCCCGGCCGAGGATCTGGAGCAGCTGACCACCGTGGGACAGGTTATGGATTACTTAAAGGCAAAGGGCGTAGAGGCGTAAGTCGAATAAGAGGACCAAAGATGAAACGGCGTGCAGAATACACGCTGTTTCATTGAATGTAATGGACCGCTGGCGCAGCCTGCGGGCGATTGCTGAATGTAATGGGCCGCCGGCGCAGCCTGCGGGCGATTGCTGAATGTAATGGGCCGCCGGCGCAGCCTGCGGGCGATTGCTGAATGTAATGGGCCGCCGGCGCAGCCTGCGGGCGATTGCTGAGTGTAATGGGCCGCCGGCATAGCTTGCGGGCCATTGTTCATTAAATGCAACGGGCTTAGGCAGTTGCATACGCGCATTGACTTGCCGGAAAGGCGCTGACCGCGGATTTGCCGGTAGGTGCGATGCTGCCGCAGGGAATGTAGAACTGGAGGAAACGATATGAAAACGAGAATTACGGAGATGTTAGGGATTGAATATCCGATTATTCAGGGCGGCATGGCCTGGGTAGCAGAGCATAATCTGGCTGCGGCCGTATCCGAGGCGGGCGGCTTCGGACTGATCGGCGGAGCCAACGCGCCGGGCGAGGTGGTGCGCGCCGAGATCCGCAAGGCCAAGGAGCTGACAGATAAGCCTTTTGGCGTGAACGTGATGTTGCTCAGCCCCCACGCCGATGATGTGGCCAAGGTAGTGGTGGAAGAGGGCATCAAGGTGGTGACTACCGGCGCGGGCAATCCGGAGAAGTACATGGATATGTGGAAATCCGCCGGGATCAAGGTGATCCCCGTAGTTGCCAGCGTGGCTCTGGCACGCCGCATGGAGAAGTACGGAGCCGATGCTCTGGTGGCGGAGGGCACGGAGTCCGGCGGCCACATCGGCGAGCAGACCACCATGACCCTGGTTCCCCAGGTGGTGGACGCCGTGTCCATCCCCGTGATCGCCGCGGGCGGAATCGGCGACGGCAGAGGAATTGCCGCCGCATTCATGCTGGGCGCGGAGGCGGTGCAGATGGGCACCCGCTTTGTGGTTGCCAAGGAGTCCATCGTACACGCCAACTACAAGCAGCGGGTGATCAAGGCCAAGGATATCGACTCCGCGGTCACGGGCCGCAGCCACGGCCATCCGGTGCGCTGCCTGCGCAACCAGATGACCAGGGAGTACGTCAAGCTGGAGCAGGAGGGCAAGTCCTTTGAGGAGCTGGAATACCTGACTCTGGGTACGCTGCGCACTGCCGTGATGGAGGGCGATGTGACGAACGGCACCGTCATGGCGGGCCAGATTGCGGGAATGATCAGCAAGGAACAGACCTGTAAGGAAATGATTGAGGAAATGATGGCCCAGGCGTCCGAGCTGATGCACTGGTCATAAGCGGACAGATGTCTGAACGGTTACATTCTGACAAAGGAGCGGTGAATATGAGCAGGATTGCATTTATTTTTCCCGGACAGGGAGCGCAGAAATGCGGAATGGGCAAAGATTTCTATGAGAATACAGAGATTGGCAGATCGGTGTTCGACCGGGCCAGCGAGCTTCTGGGATTCTCCATGCCGGAGCTGTGTTTTGAGGAGAACGACCGGCTGGATATCACGGAGTACACCCAGGCAGCCATGGTGACCGCCAGCATCGCCATGATGGAGGTTTTAAAGGCGCGCGGCGTAAAGCCGGATGTGGCTGCGGGCTTAAGCCTTGGTGAATACTGTGCTCTGGTAGCTGCGGGTGTGATGAGCGCGGACGACGCCATTTCCACCGTGCGCCAGAGGGGAATCCTCATGCAGGAAGCCGTTCCGGTTGGGGAGGGCGCAATGGCGGCCATTCTGGCCCTGGACGCCTCCGCCATCGAGGAGGTCACCGGTTCCATGGAGGACGTGTGGATCGCCAACTACAACGGCCCCGGCCAGATCGTCATTTCCGGCAGAAAGGCAGCTGTGGAGGAGGCCTGTGAGAAGCTTAAGGCCGCGGGAGCCAAGCGGGCCCTGCTGCTCAACGTCAGCGGGCCGTTCCACTCCGGGATGCTGACCGAGGCGGGCAGAAAGCTGGGCCAGGTGCTGGAAAACGTGGCGGTGAACGAGCCGCAGATTCCCTACGTGGCCAACGTGAACGCCTCCTATGTGAGAAGCGCAGGCGAGGTGAAGGGACTGCTGGAGCGGCAGGTATCTTCCTCCGTGCGCTGGCAGCAGAGCGTGGAAGCCATGATCGCGGACGGCGTGGACACTTTCATCGAGATCGGGCCGGGCAAGACCCTGGCCGGGTTCATGAAAAAGATCAATCGCGGGGTGACAACCCTGAACATAGAGACGCTGGAGGACGTGGACAAGGTAGTAAACGCCCTTCAGGCGCAGTAAACGAAACATAACGGAACGGACTGGAAAGGGGACGAAGACATGTTGGAAGGCAAGATTGCATTGGTAACAGGAGCCAGCCGGGGAATCGGCAGGCAGATCGCGCTGGCCCTGGCAGCGCAGGGAGCCACCGTAGTGGTAAACTACAACGGTTCCGCGGCAAAAGCAGAGGAAGTTGTAAACGAGATCACAGCAGCGGGCGGCAAGGCGGAGGCCATTCAGTGCAATGTTGCCGACTTTGACAAGTGCGCCGGACTTATGACCGGAATCCTCAAACAGTACGGCCGTCTGGATATTCTGGTAAACAACGCGGGAATCACCCGCGACAACCTGCTGATGAAGATGTCCGAGGAGGACTTCGACGCAGTGATCCAGACGAATTTAAAGGGCGTGTTCAACTGCGTGAAGCATGTGTCGCGCCAGATGTTAAAACAGAAATCAGGCCGGATTATCAACATTTCTTCCGTATCCGGCGTGCTGGGCAACGCGGGCCAGGCCAATTACTGCGCGGCTAAGGCCGGCGTGATCGGACTGACCAAGTCCGCGGCCAGGGAGCTGGCCAGCAGAGGGATCACCGTAAACGCGGTGGCGCCCGGCTTTATCAACACCGACATGACCGAGTGCCTGAGCGACGGCGTAAAGGCCGCTGCGGTGGAGCAGATCCCCATGAAGCATTTCGGCGAGACGGAAGATGTGGCGAATCTTGTCGCGTTCCTGGCTTCCGACGCTGCCCGCTATATCACGGGCCAGGTCATTAGCGTAGACGGCGGAATGGCGATGTAACGTAATAGTTCAGAGGTCAAGAAGATAGCCCTCTGAACCACCGCGACCCAACATATTTTTGGCACTTAGAACAGGAGAGATATAAAATATGAAAACGAGAGTTGTTGTAACCGGCCTGGGCGTCGTCACCCCCATTGGAAACGACGTGGACAGTTTCTGGAACGGAATCAAGAATAAAGAGGTGGGAATCGGCCCCATCACCTGCTTTGACACGGCGGACTTTAAGTGCAAACTGGCGGCCGAGGTAAAAGACTTTGACCCCAAGGCCTACATGGACAGCAAGACCGCCCGCCGCATGGAGCGCTTCTCCCAGTTTGCGGTGGCGGCGGCCAGCCAGGCCCTTGCCCAGTCCGGCCTCAACATGGAACAGGAAGACCCCTTCCGCGTGGGCGTGAGCATCGGCTCCGGAATCGGGTCCCTGCAGGAGATCGAGCGCGGATGTAAAAAACTGGAAGAAAAAGGCCCCAGCCGGGTGAACCCCCTGATGGTTCCCATCATGATCAGCAACATGGCGGCCGGAAACGTGGCCATCCAGTACGGCATGAAGGGCAAATGCATCAACGTGGTGACCGCATGCGCCACCGGCACCCACTCCATCGGCGAGGCCATGCGCTCCATCCAGTACGGCGAGGTGGACGTAATGCTGGCAGGCGGCACGGAAGCGGCCATCACCCCCATCGGCATCGCGGGATTTTCCGCCCTGACCGCACTTTGCACCAACGAGGACCCCAAGCGGGCCTCCATCCCCTTTGACAAGGACCGCAGCGGCTTCGTGATGGGCGAGGGCGCGGGCGTGGTGGTTTTAGAGTCCTTAGAGCACGCCAAAGCCAGAGGCGCGAAGATTCTGGCCGAGGTTGTGGGCTACGGCGCAACCTGCGACGCCTACCACATCACCTCCCCGGCGGAGGACGGCAGCGGCGCTGCCAGAGCCATGCTGGACGCCATCAAGGATGCGGGAATCACCCCGGCTGACATCGACTATGTCAATGCACACGGAACCAGCACCCACCACAACGACCTGTTCGAGACCAAGGCCATCAAGCTGGCCCTGGGCGACCACGCCTACGACGTGAAGGTCAGCTCCACCAAGTCCATGATTGGCCATCTGATCGGCGCTGCCGGCGGCGTGGAGTTCATCACCTGCGTAAAATCCATCGAGGAGGGATACGTACATCCCACCGTAGGTCTGGAGACCCCGGGCGAGGGCTGCGATCTGGATTACGTGCAGGGCGAGGGCGTAAACATGGAAGTGAACTACGCCATCAGCAACTCTCTTGGCTTTGGCGGCCACAACGCCAGCCTGCTGGTAAAACGCTTCTGTGAATAATCCGCTGTCTCGCGTAAAGGGAAAGAAAGAGGTCAAACCATGAATATAGATGAGATTATGACACTGGTGAAGGCTGTATCCGATTACAACCTGACCAGCTTTGAACTGGAAGAGGGAAACGTAAAAATCTCCTTAAAGCGTGAGAAGGAGATGCCCCAGATCGTCACCGTGGGCGCGCCCGCCATGGACGCGGCCTCGGCGGCTGTGAGCGCCCAGATGATGGGCGCCGCCATGGCGGCCCAGGCGGCTCCGGCGGCCGCTGCCCAGAACGGCGCTGCCGAGTCCTCCGCAGAGGCGGGAATCAGCTCCGACAAGGTGGTGACCAGCCCCCTGGTTGGAACCTTCTACACCGCCTCCTCCCCGGACGCCGAGGTGTTTGTCAAGGTAGGCGACACGGTGAAAAAGGGCCAGGTGCTTGGAATCATCGAGGCCATGAAGCTGATGAACGAGATCGAGAGCGAGTTTGACGGTGTGGTTGAGGCCGTGCTGGTAAAGAACGAGGAAGTGGTGGAGTACGGACAGCCGCTGTTCCGCATCCGCTAGTGGAGGTCGCGGGGATTTTCCCGCGGGGAGAGGAGAAAACACATGTTAATGGGAATCAAAGAGATCGAGGAAATTCTGCCCCACAGACATCCGTTTCTGCTGGTGGACTGCATCGAGGAGCTGGAGCCGGGCGTACGCGCCGTCGGCTACAAATGCGTCACCTTCAATGAGCCGCAGTTCCAGGGGCATTTCCCCCACAACCCGGTGATGCCGGGCGTGTTGATCATCGAGGCCCTGGCCCAGGTGGGCTCCGTGGCTATGCTCAGCGTGGAGGGCTACAAGGGCAAGACCGGCTACTTCGGCGGCATCAACAACTGCAAGTTCAAGCAGATGGTGCGCCCCGGCGACAAGCTGCGCCTGGAGTGCGAGATCATCAAGCAGAAGGGCCCGGTTGGCATCGGAAAAGCCACCGCGACCGTGGACGGCAAGCTTGCGGCCAGCGCGGAGCTGACCTTCATGATTGGCTGATTGGATAAGGAAAATGAGGTAGAAAGCCGATGTTTAAGAAGATTTTGATTGCAAATAGAGGAGAAATCGCGGTCCGCATCATCCGTGCCTGCCGTGAGATGGGCATCCAGACCGTGGCCGTTTACTCGGAGGCGGACCGGGACTGCCTGCACACCCTGCTGGCCGACGAGGCCATCTGTATCGGCCCCGCTCCGTCGGGTCAGAGCTATCTGAACATGGAACGGATTCTGGCGGCCACCGTGGCCTTAAAGGCCGACGCCATCCATCCGGGCTTCGGCTTTCTGTCGGAAAATGCCAAGTTCGCCAAGCTCTGCGCGGAGTGCAACATCGCCTTCATCGGGCCGTCCGCAGAGATCATTAACCGGATGGGCAACAAGTCCGAGGCCCGCCGCACCATGATGGATGCGGGCGTGCCCGTGGTGCCCGGCAGCAAGGAGCCGGTTCACCAGGCCGCGGAGGCCCTGGAGATGGCCAAATCCATCGGTTTCCCGGTGATGATCAAGGCGTCCTCCGGCGGCGGCGGCAAGGGCATGCGCATCTCCCGGGGCGAGGCGGATTTCACGGAGAACTTCAACGCGGCCCAGATGGAGTCCGTGAAGGGATTTTCCGACGACACCATGTATATTGAGAAATACATCGAGAAGCCCCGCCACATCGAGTTCCAGATCATGGCGGATAAGCACGGCAACGTGGTTCATCTGGGCGAGCGGGACTGTTCCATCCAGCGCCGCCACCAGAAGGTGCTGGAGGAGGCTCCCTGCGACGTCATCACCCAGGACCTGCGGCAGCGCATGGGCGATACGGCGGTCCGGGCGGCAAAGGCCGTGGGCTACGAGAACGCGGGAACCATCGAGTTTTTGCTGGATAAAAACAAAGATTTCTATTTTATGGAAATGAACACCCGAATCCAGGTGGAGCACCCGGTGACCGAGATGGTGACCGGAATGGACCTGATCAAAGAGCAGATCCGCGTTGCCGCGGGGGAAAAACTCAGCGTGCGCCAGGAGGACGTGGTCATCAAGGGCCACGCCATCGAGTGCCGGATTAACGCCGAGAACCCGTCGAAGAACTTCATGCCCTGCCCGGGACTGATCACCAACGTCCATGCGCCGGGCGGAAACGGCGTTCGGGTGGATTCTCACATCTACAGCGATTACAAGGTGCCCGCCAACTACGATTCCATGCTGATGAAGCTGATCGTTTACGACAAGGACCGGGCCTCCGCCATCGCCAAGATGAGAAGCGCCCTGGGCGAGCTGGTCATCGAGGGCATCGAGACCAACGTGAATTTCCAGTACGAGATACTGGAAAACGAGGCGTTCCAGGAGGGAAACACGGACACTGGATTTATTGAGAAATATTTCCCGGATTACGTGCGTTAGGGAGCGGATGGCGGAAACGGATTTCCGGCCGCGCTCCGGGATATAGAAAGGAAGGGGATTGCCAATGCTGCGGAATATGTTCAAAAAGACATATACCAGGATCGATGCAAAATACAAACCGCAGGAGGGGAACGAGGGCGCAGAGCCTAACATTCCGGAGGGCCTGTGGCGCAAATGCAACAAGTGCGGACAGCCGATCTATGTGGAGGATGTTGTCAACAATTACTATGTGTGTCCGAAATGCAGCGGGTATTTCCGCGTCCACGCATACCGCCGCATCGAGATGATCGCGGACGAGGGCTCCTTTGAGGAGTGGAACCAGGATATGCCGGTTTCCAATCCCCTGGAATTCCCGGGGTACGAGAAGAAGCTTCAGGCGGCCCGGGAGAAGAGCCGGTTAAATGAGGCCGTGGTCACCGGAAAATGCACGGTGGACGGCAGCCCGGCCGTGATCGGCGTCTGCGACGCCCGGTTCATCATGAGCAGCATGGGCCATGTGGTGGGCGAGAAGATCACGGACGCGGTGGAGCGGGCCACAAAGGAGCAGCTCCCGGTGGTTCTCTTCGCCTGTTCCGGCGGCGCCCGGATGCAGGAGGGAATCGTGTCTCTGATGCAGATGGCCAAGACCTCCGCGGCGTTAAAGCGTCACCACGAGGCCGGGCAGCTGTTCATCAGCGTGCTCACCGATCCCACCACCGGCGGCGTGACGGCCAGCTTCGCCATGCTGGGCGACATCATCCTGGCGGAGCCGGGAGCGCTGATCGGTTTTGCAGGTCCCCGGGTGATCGAGCAGACCATCGGCCAGAAGCTGCCCGAGGGCTTCCAGCGGTCCGAGTTCCTGCTGGACCACGGCTTTGTGGACAAAATCGTGGAGCGCAGGGATCAGAAGAAGGTGATCGGCCAGATTCTGTTCATGCACCAAAAGCACGCCATGGTTCCCAGGGCTGCAAGACCTGCGCTGGCTGCGGCCCATGCACATTCCGGGAAGGATGAGAAGGCCGTTTCTGTGGATAAAAAGGGAAAATCCGGCCAGGACGGTGGAAAAACCGCCTGGGATACGGTGCTTTTGTCCCGGAAATCGGACCGCCCGGTGGCGACGGACTATATCAATGCGATTTTCGACGAGTTCATCGAGTTCCACGGCGACCGGTATTTTAAGGACGACGGGGCCATCGTGGGCGGTATTGCCATGTTCCACGGCATGCCGGTGACTGTGATCGGCCAGCAGAAGGGCAAGAACACCAAGGAAAACATCAAGCGCAACTTCGGAATGCCGTCCCCGGACGGATACCGCAAGGCCCTGCGGCTGATGAAACAGGCGGAGACCTTCAACCGTCCGGTGGTCTGTTTCGTGGACACCCCCGGCGCGTTCTGCGGCCTGGAGGCTGAGGAGCGGGGGCAGGGCGAGGCCATTGCCCGCAACCTGTTTGAAATGGCTTCCCTGACGGTGCCCGTGCTCTCTATGGTGATCGGCGAGGGCGGTAGCGGCGGCGCGCTGGCCATGGCTGTGGCGAATGAGGTGTGGATGCTGGAAAACGCCATCTACTCCATCCTTTCCCCGGAAGGGTTCGCCTCCATCCTGTACAAGGACAGCAAGAAAGCGCCGGACGCGGCCAAAGTCATGAAGGTGACGGCCAAAGATTTACAGAACTTGAAGTTGATTGAGCGGATCATTCCGGAAGAGCAGCCTGCCAGCAAGGAAAACCTGTTCCGGCTGGCGGAGCTTATGGACGTGGCCATGGAGGATTTCTTCAAGACCTATGGGGCCATGAGCGGAGAGGAGCTGGCAAACCACCGGTACGACCGATTTAGGAGAATGTGATGGAAGAGTTGAGACCGTTAGTAATTGGCGATTTAGTTGTTGAGAAACCGATTATCCAGGGAGGAATGGGCGTCGGGATCAGCCTGCACAGGCTGGCCGGGGCCGTCGCCAAGGCTGGCGGTATGGGGATTATCTCCGCCGCTCAGATCGGGTTCACGGAGCCGGATTTTGCCGAAAACCCCGAGGAGGCCAACGCCCGCGCCATTCATAAGGAAATGAAGCTGGCCCGGGAGATTGCCCCGGAGGGAGCCATCGGTTTTAATATCATGGTAGCCACCAAGCACTATGACCGCTGGGTGAAGGAGGCTGTTAAGGCCGGAGCGGATATCATCATCTCCGGCGCGGGGCTTCCCGTGTCCCTGCCGGAGTATGTGGAGGAGGCCTACCGGGAGATGGAAGAGCCCCCCAAGCGCCGGATCAAGCTGGCGCCCATCGTCTCCACCGCCAAGTCCGCCATGGTTATCTGTAAGATGTGGGACCGGAAATGCCACACCGCGCCGGACCTGGTGGTGGTGGAAGGCCCGCTGGCAGGCGGCCACCTGGGCTTCTCCCTGGATCAGCTGACCCAGTACGGGGCCGACACGGACGATGTGCCGTCCAGCTACAATCAGGCGGCCTACGACCAGGAGATAAAGGCCATTCTCAAGGTGGTGAAGGAGTATGGGGATAAGTACGGGCGTCATATCCCTGTTGTGGTGGCCGGAGGTATTTACACCCATGAGGACGTGATGCACCAGATCGGTCTGGGCGCGGACGGCGTTCAGGTGGCGACCCGCTTTGTGACCACTGAGGAATGTGACGCGCCGGAGGTCTACAAGCAGGCGTACATTGCCGCGGGTAAGGCGGACATCGTGATCACCAAGAGCCCGGTGGGCATGCCGGGGCGGGCGATCAAGAACAGCTTCCTCACCGCGGTGGGAGACGGGATACGCCCCGCGATTCCGCACTGTTACCGGTGCCTGGAAAAGTGCGATATTGCAAAGATTCCTTATTGTATCACCCAGGCCCTGGTGAACGCGGCCCGGGGAGACAACGACAACGCGCTGTTGTTCTGCGGCAGCAACGCCTGCCGGGCGACAGAGATCAGCACGGTGGAGCGGGTGATGGACAGTCTGATGGGAAAGACGGCGGAATAAAGTATAGAGGAATAGAGAGCCGAGGCTTTGGGCGGTTCCGGGACGGTGTAAAACTGTCACGGGGCCGCCTTTTCAAATCGCCGCTCAGATACCGTTTGGATTTTAGCTGATTCATGTTATACTTATAGTTGACTGACTTAGGCTGTATGAATAATCCGCAGGAGTGTATACCATGGAAACAGATCCTAAAAAGAAACCGGTTCTTACGAAAAAATTATATGCAGCAGCGGGCATTCTCCTGGGAGCGGCGGTTGCCGCCATGTTTGCCGGCTATTTTCTGTTGCTGGAAAACCAATCTGCGGTGGAGGCGGCCTACAGCTCTTATGACTATCATATCGCCATCATATCCGATGATACGGATAATTCTTTCTGGAAGAACGTATATCAGGGCGCGGTGGAGGAAGGCCGGGAGTACGGGGCCTATGTGGAGCAGATCGACGAGGGGCTGGTGGACCGGTTCTCCATGGAGGATGCCATCAATGTGGCCATCTATGAAGGGGTGGACGGGATCCTTCTGCGTCCGACGGACGGGAAAGTGAGCGAGGAGATGATCGACAAGGCGTGCAGCCTTGGGATTCCGGTGATTACCATGCAGAAGGATGTCCAGGGCTCCAGGCGGCAGGGATTTGTGGGGATCAACGACTATTTCCTGGGACAGGAATTCGGGAAACGGGTGCTCAAATTGGCCGATGAGAATACCCGGCTGGTGACCGTGCTGTTTCCGGGGGCAAGGTTTAACGAAACCAGCCGGAACTGGTTCCGCCAGGGACTTCAGAATACGGTGCAGCAGGAGCAGATCCGCTTTGATTTCAGGATTATCCGGGATGATAAGGGGTTAAACAACGCGGAGGACGTGATCCACGATATTGTGGAGGGAATGGTGGAACAGCCGGATATGATCATCTGCCTGGACGAGGTTATCACCCAGTCCACCTGCCAGATGATCTACGACAGGGGGCTGTCCGACCGGATCAAGGTGATCGGCAGTTATGTTACGGATGCGATCCTGGAGGGCATCGAGGAGGGGTATATCGATTCCACGATCACCATCGACGCGGAAGCTATGGGGCGCATGAGCGTGGAGGCCCTCATGACCTATCTGAAGTACCATATGGTCAGCTACTATACGGAGGTGGACACGATGCTGGTGGACCGGTCCCTGGCTGCGGAGTACAGAAGGGAGGTTCGGGATGGAGAAACATCGGTTTTGGAAAAGTAAGTATTTTTCGAACCAGTCTCTGCGCACCAAGCTGATCCTTCCGGTCATTATCACCATGGCGGTTTCCCTTGGGATTAATCTTCTTCTGTTTGGCCGTATCGATACCATTGTAAAAAATATGGATCAGGTGTACGCCACGAATATCCGCCTGGGAGAGCTGGAGGGGCTTTTGACGGAGCTGGAGAGCAATGTGTATCAGTATCTGAATATTCAGAGCCAGGAGGCTCTGGAGGCGTTTGAACGCAACCGGAACGTGTTTGAGGCGATGGTAGAGGAGATTGACGATACCATCACCGACCATCCGGCCCGGCGCATGGAGCGCAATATCCGCAGCCTTGCCCTTTCCTGGCTGGAGCTGACCGACGAGGCCATACAAGCAAAAAAGCGGCATGACGTGACCTCCTACAAGGCAAGCTATGAGGAGATTCAGAAGCTGTACACGTATCTTCAGGCATACATACGCGGGCTGGACGACTTGAGATTCAAGGCCAATTCGGAAAATTACGACGTGCTGTACCGGTATCTGCGGTATCTGGAAGTGTTTATGATCGCGGTGCTGATAGGCGTCACCTGCTGCCTGATGGCGCTGCTGTACCGTATGATCGGGACCTTTACCCGGCCCCTGGAAAAGCTGGCGGGAAAGGCAAAAGAGGTGGGGCGCGGGAATTTCGGCATCTCCCTGGAGGAGCCGGAGAGCGGAGATGAGGTGGGCACCGTGACGGTGGCATTTAACCAGATGATCGCCAGCATCAACGACTATATCCGGCGGATCCGTGAGAGCATGGAGATGGAGATTCGGATGAAGGAGCGGGAGCTGGCCATGGAAAACCTGCTCAAGGACGCGCAGCTCAAATACTACCAGGCGCAGATCAATCCTCATTTTCTGTTCAACACCTTAAATGCGGGGCAGCAGCTGGCCATGATGGAGGACGCGGAACGCACCTACGCGTTTATCGAGAATATGGCTTCTTTCTTCCGGTACCGCTTAAAGAGCAACGGGGAGGTTTCCACCCTGGGGGAGGAGATCGAGCTGATCGACAGCTATATGTACATCATGAATGTGCGGTATTCCAATGAGATTCATCTGGAAAAGTCAATCGACACCAGGCTTCTGGACATCCGGTTTCCCGGTATGGTGCTGCAGCCGGTGATTGAAAACGCCCTGCGCCACGGGCTGGGCGGCGTGGAGTGGGAAAAACGGATCTGGTTTTCCGTAGGCCAGGAGAACGGGGAGGCCGTGATCTGCATCCGGGATAACGGCATGGGCATATCGAAAGAGACGTTGGAGAATTTAAATACCGGAAATATCCCGCCTCAGGAGGATAAACACGATTCAGGCAACGGCGTGGGGCTCGCCAACGTCCGGGAACGGCTGCGGCTGTATTTTGACCGGGTGGATGTGATGGCGGTGGAGAGCGGCGGAGAGGGAAAAGGCGCCTCCGTGACCATACGGGTGCCGGTCCTCCGGGGAGACGCCGGGGCCGTGGCGGAAGCCGCGAACATGCTGTAACAGACAAAGGAGCAGGCAATGTACAAGATTCTGATAGCAGATGACGAGGGGATTGTAACGGACTCCCTTCAGTACATCATAGAAAAGAACTTCGGCAGCGAGTGCCAGGTCGCCATTGCCAAGAACGGGCGGCAGGCCATTGAGGTTGCGGAGAGCTTTCAGCCGGATATGGCCCTTCTGGACATCCAGATGCCGGGCATCAACGGACTGAAGGCCATGGAGGAAATCCGCGCCCAGAACCCAAGGGTCAAGACCCTGATCCTGACGGCTTATGATAATTTTGATTATGCCAAGGAGGCGCTGCGCCTGGGGGCCGTGGATTACCTGATGAAGCCCATCAATAAAAAGTGATCGTGGAGCGCCTGACCGGCATGATGCACACCATTGACCAGGAGCGGCAGAAACGCAGGGACGATCTCCTGGTGAAGGAAAAGATGGAGGCGGTGATCCCTATTATTGAAAATGGGTTCGTCATCAGCCTGATCATTCAGAATGAATATGAGGACAGCGGGGAGCAGTACCGGAGCCTGTTAAACCTGGAGGAGGACTACGGCATCATCATGGCTCTGGAGTGGGGCAACGCCAGGGAGGGCGCGGCCATGGGCAACCCGGTGGGGTCCGGCGTCCTGGCACATAAATATTACGGGAAAATGTCGGAGCTGGTGAAGGTGTATTTCCGGGCCTTTGTCAGCGGAATCATGGGAAACAAGATGATCTGCGTGATCCCTGCGGTGGAGCCGAATCTGGAGTACGCAGCCCGGCTTCAGCTGATCGAAAAGGCCAGAAGTCTGGTCACCTCGTTAAAGCATGCGGTTGGGATTGACTTTAAAGCCGGGATCGGAACGGTCCGGCCTTGGGAGGACATGTTTGATTCCTACCAGGAAGCGCTCAACGCGCTGCGCCACGGAATGCGGAACGTGAACCATATCGACGACCTGGTGGTGAAGGATAACCGGGAAAAACAGAAACAGCTGATGGAGCAGATGGTATTAAAGGCGGTTTCCATGGGTATGGAGCACGAAGCCCGCCAGGAGGCCACGGTCTTTGCCGGCTGGGTGTTTAAAAATCAGGCCAGCGCCCTGGAGGAAGAAAAACTACAGCTCATGGAGATGCTGCTTTTAGCCAGGCGGATGGTGCAGGACCAGGGGGGCGCGCCGGTCCGGGATCAGGAGCTTTTGAGCGCCCTGCTTGCGGCCGGGGATGAGGAGACGGCGCGCCAGAAGTTCGTGGCCGCCATGGTGGAACTGGCCCAGGCCGTGGTCATTAAAAACCAGGAGCCGGACGGCATTATCACCAGGGCCCAGGACTATATCCGGCAGAATTTCCGCAAAGATATTTCCCTGGAGGAGGTGGCCAGAGCCGTAGGGATCAGCCCCTATTATTTCAGCAAGCTGTTCAAGGAAGAGGCGGGGATGAACTTTACGGAGTATCTGACCGGAATCCGGATTGAGACGGCCAAGCGGCTGCTCTCGGAGCGGGAGCTGAGCATCAAGCAGGTCTGCGTGGATTCCGGCTACGCCAACCCCAATTATTTCAGCCGTATTTTCAAAAAGTGGGTGGGAATCACGCCCACGGAGTTCCGGGACGGCGTGGGCGAGGACCATTAGAACTCTAAAATAAGCGAAGTAAAATAGCACAAACTCATAGCAAAATAATGCTACATATTTTTCGCCGGCCTGGAGGCCGGAAAAGAAATGTGCAGGATCTTGCAAGTTAGTGCTATTTTTTTTGTGCTAAACTATGGCCATGGTAGTTAGTGTTAGATCAATGAAAAGACACAGGAGAGGAGGAATACGTTCATGAACATGTTTTTGCAGGCGTGTGTCAATGGACTTCTGATGGGAGGCTTTTACTCTCTGATGGGCATGGGGCAGAACATTATTTTTGGCGTGATGAAAATTGTTAACTTCTGCCATGGAGAGATGCTGATGGTGGGAATGTACCTGACATTCATACTTTACACCTTTTTCGGGATTGATCCGTATCTGGCGGTTCCGATGGTGGCGGCCGTGATGTTCGTTCTGGGAGCCGGGATTCAGCATACGCTGATCACACCGTCCCTTGGAACAAAGAGTTTTACGAACCTGTTATTTCTGACAGTGGGACTGGGATTGCTGCTATCCAACGGTGCGCTGGTCATCTTCGGATCGGAGTACCGCTCGATCCGCACCGCTTATTCCCAGACCTACATCCCGATGGGACCGGTGACAATCTCCCTGCCGAGGATGATCAGCTTCGGGGTTCTGATCGTGGTTACCATTGCGCTGTTTGCATTCCTGAAATATACCACCGTGGGAAAGCAGATCCGCGCCGTATCCCAGAACCCGGTGGGCGCTGAGGTAGTGGGAATCGACGTGAAGAAGATCTACCTTCTGACCTACGGCCTGGGCGTTGCGCTGGCGGGTACCGCGGGAGCGCTGCTGACGCAGTTTTACACCATTTTCCCGACGGCGGGCGCCAGCTTCGGATTCCGGGCACTGATCGTGGTAGTCGTAGGAGGACTGGGGTCCATTCCGGGAGCGTTTTTAGCCGGTATCTTTTTAGGGCTGCTGGAGACCATGAGCGCGCTGTTTATCAGCCCGTCCTACAGCGACCTGATCGTATTTATGACATTTATCGTGATCCTGGTTGTACGCCAGACCGTGATAGCGAGGAGGAAATAATATGGATCGTAAGAAAGCGGTACGCGTTTACCATCGGAATCTTGCCATCCTGGTCGGCCTGGTTCTTCTGACGTTCATCCTGATTCCCACGATGGTGAAGTCGCCGTACATGTTAAACATTTTTGTTCTGACCTTCTATATGTCCACACTGTCCATGGCATGGAACCTGCTGGGTGGAATGACGGGGCAGAACTCCCTGGGCCATGCGGCCTATATGGGCCTTGGAGCCTATGCCTGCTGCCTGCTGGTGGTAAAGACCGGGGCGAATCCCTGGCTGGCCGCGATCTTCGGCATGGTTGTGGTGGGTCTGGTTGCAGGTATTGTGTTTTACCCCTGCTTTATTCTGCGGGGACCGTATTTCACCCTGGTTTCCATTGCGTTTGGAGAGTCCATCCGCCAGGTGATTATCAACTCGGAGTTCTTCGGAAGGGCCAGCGGCGTTGGCCTGCCCTTCGGTCAGGATTCCTGGCTGAATTTCCGGTTTGCCAGCAAGGTGCCTTACTACTATGTGGGTCTGGCCATGATGGTGGGAATCTATCTGATCATGAAAAAAATCGACCGGTCCAAAATGGGATTTGCCTTAAAGACCATCCGTGAGGACGAGGATGCGGCGGCAGCTATCGGTATTAATCCCACAAAGTATAAGATTATGGCGGTGGTGATCTCGGCTATGGTGGCGGGCCTGGTGGGCTTCTTCTATGCCAGCTATATCCGCTATATCGACCCGGATCTGATGATCCAGGCCAAGTCCACCGAGTCGGTGCTGCCGGCGGTCGTAGGCGGCGCTGCCTTTGTGGAGGGGACCATTGTGGGCGGACTGATCATGATTCCGCTGTCCGAGTACCTGAGAGCCAATTTCAGCGCCGTGCTTCCGGGCATCAACATGTTGATGTACGCGGTGGTGCTGCTGGCGGTCATCCGGTTCCGGCCATCCGGTGTCCTGGGCTGGTTTATGCACAGCAGGACCAAACAGTTTATCGATGAAAAGATCCTTAGGAAGCCTTCCCTGGATATTTTGGAGGAGGTAGAGCTGATGGAGTATGAGAGGAAGGAGGCGTAGAGATGGCGGAATCTCCAATCATTGAAGTACAGAATATTACCAAACGTTTTAAGGGGCTGACTGCCGTGAAGGACGTTTCCTTTTCCATCCGGGAAGGGGGCATCACGGGCATGATCGGGCCAAACGGCGCGGGAAAGTCCACCACCTTTAATATGATCTGCGGGTATTACCCTCCCACAGAGGGCCGGATCTTCTATAAAGGGGAAGATATTACTGATAAGAAAGCCTTTGAGTACACCAATATGAAGATCGCCCGGACTTTCCAGATTATGAAGCCGCTGAAAAATTTAAGCGTGCTGGACAATGTGGTCGCCTCCTCCTATTTCGGTCATGCCGGAGCCAAGAGCGTGAGGGAGGCCAGAGAGCGGGCCATGGAGGTGCTGCAGTTTACCGGCCTCTTTGAGAAGCGCCATGTGCTCTCCAAGGACATGGGAACGCCCGACCAGAAACGTCTGGAGATGGCCAGAGCCCTGGCCACAAAACCGGAAATGCTGTTTCTGGACGAGAATATGGCGGGTCTCAACCCGGCTGAGACGGAGGAGGCCATCCGGCTGATCCGCAAGATCAACGAGTCCGGCGTGACGATCTTTTTGATCGAACATATTATGCAGGCAGTGGTCAGCCTGTGCGAGGAGGTCATCGTGCTCCACCACGGCGAAAAGATCGCGGAAGGCACGCCGGAGCAGGTGATGAACGACCCGTATGTTATGGAGGTATATCTGGGGATGAAGAAGGAGGATGCACATGCTTAAAGTCGAAGGCTTGAATGCAGGGTACGGCTCCGTCAATATCCTGTGGGACATCGGATTTACACTGGCGGAGGGTGAGATCGTCGCCATCCTGGGCTCCAACGGCGCTGGCAAAACGACCATGGTGCGGGCGGTCACGGGAATGCTCAAACCCTCTTCCGGATCGGTGGTATTTAATGGGGAGGACATGGCGAAAAAGAATTCCCGGGTGATCTTAAACAGCGGCATCGTGCAGGTGCCGGAGGGACGGCAGCTCTTCACGGACATGACCGTTCTGGAAAATTTACAGATGGGCGCATTCAACAAGGGGACCAAAGCCCATTTCCAGGAGAATCTGAAAAAGGCTTACGGGTGGTTCCCAAAGCTGGAGGAACGGGCCAAACAGGCCGCGGGCACCTTGTCCGACGGCGAGCAGCAGATGGTGGCCGTGGCCCGGGCGCTGATCGGCGAGCCAAAGCTTTTGATCCTGGATGAGCCGTCCCTTGGCCTGGCGCCCAATATCGTGGACGACATTCTGAATGTGGCCTCCACTCTGGCGAAAAACGACGGTATCTCGGTGCTGCTTGTAGAGCAGGATATCACCAAGGCCCTGGCCGCTGCGGACAGGGGCTATGTGATCGAGAACGGCCGCATCGCCCTGGAAGGGACTTCCGCTGAGTTACAGGCCAATGAACACGTCAAGAAAGCCTATCTTGGCATTTAGAAACAGACCATTGAAGGATTTTTACACCGCTGGCAGTCTGGTGTGAAATAGAGCAGTTCCGGGAATACCGGAACGGTAAAAAAGGAGGAAAACATGAAATTGAAAAAAATTACTTCTGTGTTGTGCGTAGCGGCGCTGGCGATTTCCATGCTGGCAGGATGCGCAGGCGGTTCCGGCTCATCGTCTTCCGCGGCTCCTGCGGCAGCCGATGCGGTGACGGAAGCCGTGACGAAGGCGGCGGAAGCAGCGGCGGATGCCGGCACAACAGCGGCAGAGGCCGGCGCAGAGCTGACCGGCGAACCCATCAAAATCGGTACGATCTATGCAATGTCCGGCGGTTCCGCCGCCATCGGTACCAATATTCTGCGCGGCATTGATTTTGCAGTAGCTGAGATCAATGCGGCAGGTGGTGTTAACGGCCGGCCGTTGGAGGTTGTCCGCGGCGACCATGCGGGAGATGCCGCTACCGGAAGATCCGAGGCCGAGCGTCTGATCACCCAGGAAAAGGTCGATGTGATGATGGGCTGCCATATGTCCGTTGTGACCGAGGTCGTGGCTCAGGTATGCCAGCAGTACGGCGTTCCGATGATCACCGCCATCTCCACCCTGGACAGACTGTCCAATGAGGAACACAAGGATATGGACTATTTCTTCCGCCTGTGCCCGCTGAACTCCGTATACGTTGAGAACATGCTGATGTATTTAAAGGATTCCGCAGAGCAGACCGGCGAGGAGATCAAGACCGTTGCGATCTTCACCGACAGAGCGGCCATCGGACAGGAGCTGATCCGCTGCGTGGAGCTGTTCAAGGACCAGTACGGCATCGAGCTGGTTGCAACGGTTGACTACACCAGCAATGCGACCGATTTAAGCGCTCAGGTGCTGGCTCTGAAGCAGGCTGACCCGGATGCGATCCTGTGCGATTCCTACATCGGCGACGCAACCCTGTTCATCCAGACCTTAAAAGAGCAGAACTACAGCCCGAAAATGATCGTTGCAAAGGCGAACGGATTTACCGATCCTTCCTTTATCACCAACTTAGGCGCGATTTCCAACGGCGTCGCTTCTGTAGTAGAGTTTAACCCGGACCTGGTAAACGGCGTTGAGATCAACGAAGAGTTCAAGGCACAGTTCGGCGTGGACATGAACGGCCACTCCGCAGAGTCCTACACCGTCGTATGGCTGTTCAAGACCGCCATCGAGGCCGCTGGCAGCACCGACGGCGAGGCTGTGAAGAACGCGCTGGCTGAGCTGGACATTCAGGGCGAGTTCCCGGGCGGACGCAAGATCATCCTGCCCTACGACCGCATCAAGTTTGAGAACTATGATCTGGCCGGCGAGACGCACTACAGAGACAACACCTCTGCCTCCGTGGCAATCGCCCAGATTCAGGACGGCGAGTGGAAGACCGTATGGCCCTTCAGCTTCACCGAGACAAAGATCGCTTACCCGGCTCCGCTGCAGTAGGGAGCAGGTGTGAACGGCAACTGTTATAACGGATCAAGGAAATAAAACTGCCAGGAACATAACAGCCTGCTGCGCAACGCGGCAGGCTGATTTCCGACAGTTGCGGAGTTTGCGGATACGGGAAAATACTGGATTTCCGATAGGCATTTCTGGTATGATAGGGGTATATTGAGTTCAGGCGACAGGGGGGATAAACATGAAGCATCCCATGATTTTAAAGAAACAGACGTTGGCAATCGCTGCCGTCGCTCTGGCCGCTTTTTTGCTGACGGGCTGTGCGGGACCGGCGGGCGGGGCCGGGACAGCCGGGGAACGTGCGGCAGGCGTGGGCGGCGAGGCGGGACAGACGGCGGGCGCGGGCGCAGCAGCAGGACAGGCGGGGCAGGAGCCAGGTGTAAAAGGCGCCGCGGCGAAGCCTTCCGGGCGAACGGCTCTGACGGGCCAACCGATCCGGATCGGCGCGATTTACGCTCTGAGCGGCAACAACGCCGCCATCGGCACCAATATTCTGCGGGGAATTGACTTTGCGGCGGAGGATATCAATGCGGCAGGAGGGGTGGACGGACGTCCCATCGAGATCATCCGGGGAGATACCCAAGGGGATGAGGAGGTGGCCCGGGCCGTGGCAAAACGCCTGATCACCGAGGAGCAGGTGCATGCGATTGTGGGCTGCCATCAGAGCACACTGACGGAGATTGTCGCCGAGGTGTGTGAGGAGTACCATATCCCTATGATCACGGCAATCTCCACGGTGGACAGCATTTCCACCCACCACAATGAGTATTTTTTCCGTCTCTGTCCCATGAATTCCCTTTATCTGGAAAATATGTTCATGTACATGAAGGAGCAGGCGGAGCAGACCGGGAAGGAAGTAAAGACCATCGCCGTGTTTGCGGACAACAGCATGATCGGCCAGGAGGCCATCCGCTGTGCGAGGATTTATGCGCCTCAGTATGGAATGGAGATCGTAAAAGAGATCCAGTACGGCCAGGGGGCAGCGGACCTGACGGATGAGATCCTGGAGCTGAAGGCGGCCGGGGCCGACGCGGTCCTGGCGGAGAGCTATGTCTCCGACGCCAGCCTGCTGATGCGGACCATGTATGAACAGAATTACCGTCCGCCGATCCTCATCGCCAAGGCCAACGGTTTTGCGGATCCCAGCTTTATCCCGGCAACCAGGGGAATGTCGGAGGGAGTCACTTCTGTGGTGGAGTGGAATCCGGATATGACCAAAGGGCAGGAGATCAACAGGCGTTTTAAGGAAATCTTCGGTGTGGATATGAACGGCCATTCGGCAGAATCCTATACGGCTGTCTGGACCTTCAAGACCGCCTTTGAGCAGGCTGGAACCGACGATGGGGAGACGGTGAAGGATGTGCTTACAAAGATTGATATCCGGGAATCTTTTCCTGACGGCCCGGAGATCATTCTGCCCTACGACCGGATCAAGTTCGAGGATCATGAATTTGACGGGGTCCGGCATTATCATAATAACATCTACGCTTCCGTAGCCATCGCCCAGATCCAGGACGGCGAATACAAGACCGTGTGGCCCTTCGAATATTCCAATCAGAGAATTGAGTATCCGGCGGGGTATGAGAACCGGTGAGTGTGGAAATACAATTACAAGTTTTAGTTGAAAGCGGGTAAATGCCGCGGGATTCCTAAAAATAGATGGAATCCCCTGGCAAAATCCGCTTTTTTTGTATAGTGGGAGGTGGGAGAACCAATATGTGGGGCATCATTTGACATAAAACCGGAGGAATGAAATATTGAAAAATTGAAAACAAGTATATGATAAAAATATACCTTATTTATATTCAATATATCGCATATACCGGATTAGATCAAGGAGGAACGATGGATACGGAGTCAAAAACATATGATGAAGTGGAATTTCAGCGGTTGTACGATCAGCTTTTGGGTTATCTGGGTAAGGATCAGGAGCTGGCTGAGCAGATCAAGAAACTGAGAATGGCCCGTGGGCTGACCCAGAACGACCTGGCGGAGCGCATGGGAGTGCCCCAGAGCCAGTTATCCCGGTGGGAGAGCAAAGGAAGCTGTGAGATTGAGAGCCTGGAACGGCTGTGCAGGGCGCTGGCGCAGATGCAGGCGGTAAAAGTGAAAGTTTGGATTTGGAAAAATTTAGAAATCAATACGAATGTGCAGCAGGAATTGTCCGTCTGCGCAGAGTTTGAACTATATAGCTGGCCGGAGGGATCCGCAGGCAGGGAGGATGGGAATCGTGCAGAATTAGTCCGGCGCTATCTTGAGTTGCGGTTCCCGTTCCCGGCGGGGAAAGCGCATACCAAGAGCGGTGTGAAATTTCTGATTTCCGTTGATGGGGAGGCGCAATCGGCCCAGGGGATACTGGACCGCCCGGAGGCCTCGGTGCGCTGGACCCTGTATGAGCTTCAGCGCTATCTTTGCAGAGGGGAGCGCGATCGCCTTCTGATCCGGAGATATGGCTGGGGTAACGATATAAATGCCTCCGCGAAAAAAGGCTGGCTCAGCGAAATGAGGCTGGTAAGAGCGGAAATACCGGATGTTTATCAGGTGGAGAAGTGGGACTGCCTCAAAACGGGGCCCTATTATCCTTACGCTGAGGGACAGACCTGTATGTTTATTCCTCTGGCCTGGGATAATTGTCAGGAGCGGGAATCGGATTTTGTTAATTGTTACGCGCCGGTAAACACAAACCTGATGATCTACACGCTGTCCGGTTACGACTGCTATCTCAGCAAGGCGGGATTTGGAGACGGGGGCGTTACGCTGAAATGCAGGCGGAGGATTCAGCTGTGCCCATGGGATACGGCGGGAAAACCGCTGGGATTTTATATGGGAACGGTCGGCGAGCCAATCGCGCAGAAGCTGCGAGGGAAGATATATACCAGAGTGGTAAAGGAATTCGCAGAGGAACCGGCGGAGGAGGAACTCTGGACGGAGATTCAGGAAGGCTATTTTATGGCCGTGTACGAGGAAGATTCTTTGACGAACGAGTATTTTCTGGTAAAGGGAGAGAACCGGCGGTACAGAAAGGCTAAGAACAAGCCTGAGGAAGAGGATTGCAAAAACGAATCGTGTGAAGATATGCCCATGACAGTGGGAAAGAGCCAGTGTGATCAGAAACGTGGACCTTTACAGGAGGTGGAGGGCCGGCGGGATCGGGAAAACGAACTTGCAAAAGACAGCATTCAGAAGAAAAAAAGAGAACGGGACGAGCTTCTGGATTTTCGGAAAATCGATCAGAAGCCGTTTGTGGGCCGCGACAGAAGCATTTACCATTCCTGTCATTGGCTGCGCGGCTATCAGGATTATCACCTGAGAGGTTATCAGGAACTGTGGATCCGGAAGGAAGGGGCAACAAAGGAACAAAATGGGGCGGAGGAAAAAACAATTCCGGATGTCCGGAATCCTGTGGAAGAAGAAAATGCGTTCCAGGGTGAAATTCTGAACTACAAGGAATACTGCTACCAGATGTCGGACTGGAAGCTGTCGGAAAATATCCCAAAGGTCGACTACGATAACGTTTTTATGACCAGCTACGAGCAGGTTAATTTTGACTGCCGATGCGGAATATGGCTGAACAGGGGATTAGCGCTGCTGCGGGATATGGAGGACATGCGCTCGTACAAACATTACGTGGTCTATTTTAAGGTTGAAAATGGCCGGTATTGTTGTATCCAGTATAATGGAAACCGCTGGAAAACGGAAGGCTACCGCGGTTCCAACAGCTGCGTCGCCCTGACGTTCTGCAGCGGGGCGGACAACAAGGATGGGCTTCCCGCCCCCCATACGTTTAAGCCGCTGCCTGCGGACGACACGGGCAATTACACCTATCTGTTCCGGCTGCCGGAGGTGCAGAACCATCTTTACACCGGCCTGCCGCTTAAAATTGGGGAGCGGTCCTTCGTGGACTTCTGCCTGGAGGTACAGAAGGATTGCAGCTTTACCAATATGCGCAGACTGCTTCCCGATACCGACGAAAGACGGCCCTATGTGCTGATCTACCGGTGGCAGGATGGCAAGGTTTACCTTGGCGGAATTGAGAAGGGGGAATTCAAAGGAGTGGAAGGCAGGCCGTCCAGGGGTTTTGAGGATATCCGCAGCCCCCGGCTCTGGCTAAAGGGCTTTGGAGACGCCTCCGATCCTCAGGCGGTGGAGCAGGCCAGGAGAATTTTTTCCTACCCGGCTGTGATCGGCGTGGCGGTCAGCGCGTGGGAAAATGAGACAAATTATCCGGAGCGGAATGAGACAGAAACGTGCGGGACAGCCGTAGCCGCCCCACCGGCCGCCGCTCCCGTCCCACCGGCCACCTCCGCCCCACCGGTCGCCGCTTCTGTCCCACCGGCCACTCCCACCCTACCGGCCGCCGCTTCCGCCCCACCGGCCACTCCCGCCCCATCGTCCGCCGTCGCCTCACCGCCCGCCGCCGCCCCACCGCCCGCCGTCCCTGCGCCGCCAGCTGCCGCCGCCCCTGTTCCTCTCCCCGGCTTTATCCCACGTCAAGAGGTATCCCGCCGCCTGTTCCCGCCGGAGGAAGGCCTGATGGAGGCCTCATCCATTGTGGACACCGTGCACCGCCTGGTGGTGGAGCGGGGATATATGGGGGAGTACCCGCCTTCGGGTTGGGAACAAAAAGCGGGCCGCCTGGCTGGAATCGTGATTCTCGGCGGTCCGGGCGTGGGCAAAAGCACGCTGGCAAAGCGGCTGGTGGACACGCTGGTGGAATTTCATGTGATCCCCCGGTCAGACACGGACCCGGACGACATGTGCACCGCCATCAGCGCGAGGGATCTGGTGGGCCGGTATATCGGGCACACCAGGCCCAAAACGCTGAAGGTGATCATCCAGGCCATTGAGCGGAAAACCGTCCTGTTCCTGGACGACGTGTACACGCTGTTTAACACCTCGGGCGAGGATTTCGGCCGTGAGGCCCTGGAGGCGCTGCTTCCGGTGCTCAAAGGGGAGTGCCGACTTCCGAAGATTGTCACCGACGAGAAGAGCGGGCAGGAGGTGGAGCAGTACGAGACCTACCGGGAGAACCAGCTTCCCACCATCCTGATGGCCGGATATGAGAAGGAAACACGCCGTTTCTTAAACGACAATCCAGGACTTTACAGCCGGGTGACGGTGCTGGAGCTGGAAAGTCCCTCCGTGCCCGATCTGGTGCGGGATCTGGAATTCCGGATCGGCAGGCGGGAGCCGGGGCTTCTGCCCGGCGGACGCCTGGAGGGGGAAGCCCTGCGCCTGGCGGAGCATTTTTACCGGCGCGTCACCGGTCAGGAGTATGCGGATCAGTTCGCGTATTTCCGGGGAAATGAGACGCTGGCCGTCCGCCTGGCAACGGAATACCGTTTCTTCCGGCAGCAGGGGGAGGCCCCGGGCTGGGCGCAGGTCTGGCGGACCGTGACCGAGACCTACGGCAAGGAGCTGGTCGACAACTATGAGGCCATTTTGGAGGCCAACGAGGAACGTCTGGGACGCACCCGCAAGTTATTTAAGGTGGAGCAGGACATAACGGAGACCTTTGCGGATGTGAAGGGCCAGGAGACCGCGGTTGAAAAGCTGGGCGAGGTGGTGGACATGCTGGCCCACAGCGACACCTACCGCCTGGCCGGAGCGCGGCTTCCCAAGGGCGCGCTGCTGGTGGGCCCGCCCGGAACGGGCAAGACCCTTTTGGCCCGGGCCGCGGCCGGGGAGACGGCCCGGCGTGTCCGGGAAATGGACCCGGGCTGCAGCAAGGGCCGCACGGCCTTTATCGCTCTGGCAGCCACGGATCTTCTGGCCGGGGGACTCAGCACCGGCGCAGACCGGGTGCGGGATTTGTTTTTGCAGGCGCAGAAGGCGGAAGCCGCCTCGGTGGTGATCTTTATTGACGAGCTGGATGCGGTGGCGAAGGCGAGAGGGGCCAGGGGCGGGGCGGACGAAGTGCTGATTGCGCTTCTGGCCTGCATGGACGGCTTTTCGGGGAACCAAAATCTGTTTGTGTTGGGAGCCACCAACCGCCCTGAGATTCTGGACCCGGCGCTGCTGCGCCCCGGCCGGTTTGACCGGCGCATCCCCGTGGGGCTGCCGGACCGCAAGGGCCGGGAGGATATTTTGCGGCTGTATGCCAAAAAGCAGCTGCGCCCGGCCCTGGCCGCGTCGCTCAACCAAAAAGAGAAGGAGCTGGACGCCCGGTGGTCCGAAACCGCTGAAGCGGTGATACGGGAAACGGCGGCGAGAAGCTACGGCGCCAGCCCGGCGGAGCTGGCCAACCTGGTCAATGAGGCGGGAATTCTGGCGGCTGGCAGAGGCTGGCGTCCCGGCCCGGTTCCGGCGGACAACTGCCTGTACACCGTGACGCTGGAGGACCTGCTGGAAGCGCTGGAGAATATGATTGTGGGCCTTCCGTCCCGGAAAACCCCTGGGGCTCAGGATAAGAAGATCGTGGCGTTTCATGAGATCGGGCACGCCCTTCTGCGCGTGGTGGACGGCGAGGGAAACCCTGTGGCCAGGGACAAGGCGGTCCGGCCCTTCGAAAAGGTCACCTGCGTGCCCAGAGGGGAGTCGGCGCTGGGGTACGTGATCAACCTGCCCGGCGAGGATAAGCATTTGAGGACAAAGGACGACCTGCTGGCCGAGGTGCGCTGCCTGCTTGGCGGACGGGCCGCGGAGGAGCTGACCGGCGGGGAGGGCGGCGTCACCCAGGGAGCGGGGGATGACCTGGCTAAGGCCACCGGCATCGTAAAACGGATGGTGGCGCAGTATGGAATGTGCGGCCTCTTCGGTCCGGCTGCCATCCTGGCGGAAGCCGCTGATTACCTGGGAAATGCCAATGCGGGCAGCGTGCTGCCGGGGATGGAGCAGGAGGTGTCCCGGGAGGTGATCCGGGTCCTCAAGGAACAGTATGAGCAGACCTTGCAGATACTCACCCGCTGGCAGGGCGCGCTGGAAACGCTTGCCGGGGAGCTGATCCGGCGGGAGACGCTTTCGGGCGAGGAGTTTATGGAAATCTGGACAAGGGTTATCAATATGGTATAGATTGAAAAAGGAAGAATCCCGGGTGCGGCAGGCGCGGCTGGGATTCTTCCTTTTTTGTAGTGTTTTCATTTGGCAGCTAAAGACGGCGGCCTTTAGCGCAGGTTGTTCTGCATGATGGAAGTGGTGTCCATCCCGGAGAGTTCTCCGGCGAAGAAGATCATGTACAGGTGACTTTCGGTCAGTCTGGCATAGACCTGCGTTTGGCCTGGAATTTCCAGAACGGGGTTATACCCGTAGTCGTAGAAGCGCCAGGTGCGGTTGGCGAGCTGCAGATTAGTGCCGGTTATTTCAACCCCGGTATTCTCCTTCATAGCCTCATCCAGGATATAATCGGAAAGTGCGGTCAGCATTCTCAGTTCTTCTGCGCTGAAACCCAGGTCAGCCAGGCTTTCGGAAGCCAGAGCAATCATCGCGGTGGTATCTGAGTTGGCAAGATAAACAAATCCATCCTCCTCGGAATACTTTGAAAATCCGTTGGGAATGGCAAGCGTTAAACCACCTGCCGTGACGGTACTCTGCTCTGGGGCCGCAGCCGCTTCACCGCCCTGCGTCTGCACGACGCCGTCCACGATCCAGGCCCCGCTGGCGTCCACGGTGTATCCGTCGGGCGTCTGGGTCCCGGTCAGGCAATAACCGTCGGAGGTGAAATAGTAGCACTTCCCGTCCACCCATTTCCAGCCGTCCTTCAAATAGGTCTTGTCATCGTTCTGATACCACCAGCCCTTTGCATCCTGCTGCCATTGCCCTGCAAAGGCCGTCATGCTCATGGATACGGCCATAAGCCCTGCCAGAATCGCGGTCATGAAAGTTTTTTTCATCTTAAAGTCCCCCTTGTATAATATGGTAAATTATGTTGTATTCAGTATACCGCTAAGTGGACATCCCGTCAAACCTGAATTCCCGCTTTCGATCAAACCAACCGCAATTTATAAAAATATCATCCCCACTGAAACATATCAGTTTTTAAAGCATCCGGCCACCACTCCCCAGGGGGACATTGTTAAAAACAAAACGGAAATTACATATTATTGATAAAACTATAACGAAATTCACACAAAATTTAGGCAATATTGAATAAAAAGAGGGGGGATTAATTGTGGATATAGTAGAAAAGTCGAATATATTCTATAAATCGAAGATAATGTTGTTGACTCTGCAAAAATACAATGATATATTTCATATATACAAATATATCAAATGTGATGAAACACATTAGGAGGAGGGTACATGAAGAAATTTTACGCTTATTTAATCGCAATCGGAATGGTTGCATCCCTGGCCGGATGTTCAGGAGGAGCCAAGGAAGCGCCGACCACCGCAGCACCCGCCACCACCGCGGCCACCGAGGCTGAGACGAAGGCGGAGGAAACCAAGGAAGAGTCCAAGGCTGAGACCAGCGCAGCCGCAGCGGAGACCATCGCGCAATCCGTGGATTTGAGTGCGGCGTTAGAGGGACTTCCCAAGGATTTCGGCAAGGGCAAGAAGGTGGGCCTTGCGCAGATGCACTACACCAACGCGTTCCGTATCGCCGAGACCAACAGCGTGCTGGAAGCATTTGAGGGCGCCGGATTCGAGGTGGTTTGGAACGAGGCCAAGAACGACACCGCAACCCAGATTTCCAATGTAAACGACCTGCTGGCGCAGGATATCGACTATCTGCTGCTGCCACCCAAGGAGGAGGAAGGTCTGGTTCCGGCCCTGGAGGCTGCAAAGGCCGCGGGCGTGCCCGTGATCCTTCTGGACCGCTCCGCTAACGGTACCCCGGGCGAGGACTATGTGACCGCCATCCGTTCCAACGCCGAGGCCGAGGGCGAGTGGTGCGCCGACTGGGTGATTAAGAATTATCCTGATAAGTGCAACGTGGTTGAGATTTTCGGCGCGCCCGGCTCCACCACCGCGATGGACCGCTCCAAGGGCTTCATGGCCACCATCAAGGGACACGATAACATCGTGCTTCTGGAGTCCCAGGTAGGCAACAACATGCGTTCCGAGGCTCAGGTTTGTATGGAGAACCTGATCCAGGCTTACGGCGACGAGATCGACGTGGTGGTAACGCACTCCGACGAGATGACCTTCGGCGCACTGCAGGCCATCGACGGAATGGGCCTGGTACCCGGCGAGGACATCGACGTGCTGTCCATCGGCGACGGCAGCTCGGCAATGCTTCAGGAAATCATTGACGGCAGAGTGGCGGCTTGCTCCGAGTGCTCACCGCTCCTTGGGCCGCAGGCGCTTCAGGTAGTGGCGGCTCTGGAACAGGGTATGGAAGTGGACGGACTGATCTGGGCCAACGACCGTTTCTTCACAGTTGACAATGCAGCGACAGAGCTGGAGAAAGCGGGCTGGTAATTCACCGGCATTCAGGCATGTTTGGTAATAATCAAAATGAGTGTGCACTCCGCTACGTGTGATGGCTGAACGCACACTCATTTTTTAAATGGAAAAGGCCGCGGGCGGTTGCCGTATGTAATGGGCCGCCGGCGCAGCCTGCGGGCGAGAATAGGCAAGTGAGGAGGGACCGCATTGGAAGAGAATGTATTGCTGGAGATGAAGAACATATCAAAGACATTTCCCGGCGTCAAGGCCTTGAAAAACGTCCACTTTAAGGTCCACCGGGGCGAGATCATGGCGTTTATGGGGGAGAACGGAGCGGGAAAATCCACCCTCATTAAGATTATAACCGGCTACTACCGCCGGGACCCGGGAGCCGGGGAGTTTTATTTCGACGGAAAAGCGGTAAACCCGAGAAATACGGACGAGGCTCAGAGGCTGGGGATCAGCACCATTTTCCAGGAGCTGAACCTAAGCCCGTTTTTGAGTGTTGCGGAAAATATTTATCTGGGAAATACACCTAAGAAAAATGGGATGATCGACTGGGATACCATGAACAAAAATGCCAGGGCCGCGCTTTTGGAGCTGGGCGTGGACATCGACGTGACCGCCCAGCTGAGCATGCAGAGCACGGCCATCCAGCAGATGGTCAGCATCGCCAGGGCGCTGTCGCGCAACACCAAGCTGCTGATCATGGACGAGGCCACCTCCTCCCTGGACACCGGAGAGGTCAAGGTGCTGTTCGACGTGGTCAAGGGACTGAAACAGAAGGGGATTTCCACCATTTTCGTGACCCACAAAATGGACGAGATTTACCAGGTCTGCGATGCGGCCACGATCTTTAAAGACGGAGAATACGTCGCCTGCATGCCCCTTGAGGAGCTGCCAAAGCTCAAGCTGATCTCCCTGATGATCGGCCGGGATGCCAGCGAACTTGTAAATAAAAGGAAAAAATACGACCCGGATAAGGTGAAATCGGAAGTGATCTGCCGGGTGGTGGGCGTGAAAAAAACCAACCAGAGGTTGAAGAACATCAACCTGGAGATTCACAAGGGCGAGGTTCTGGGGCTTTCGGGGCTGCTGGGCTCCGGCAGAACGGAGACCGCCAAGGTCATTTTCGGGGACGATTTGAACTATGACGGCGAGGTGTTCATGGGCCAGACGGCCATCCGCTTCAAGAGCCCGGCGGACGCCATCAAGCGGGGGCTGGCGTTCTGCTCGGAGGACCGCAAGGCCGAGGGCATTTTCCCCTACATGTCCATCCAGGACAACCTGACCATGACCATACTGCCCAAGATCAGCCGGTTCGGAATCCTGAACAAGAAAAAGCAGAAGGAAGTCACCCTGGAATACATCCAGAAGATCGCCATCAAGACGCCGGGCACCTCCACCAAGATCAAGGATTTGAGCGGCGGGAACCAGCAGAAGGTGATCCTGTCCCGATGGCTGGCCACCCACCCGGACCTGATTATCCTGGACGAGCCCACCCGGGGCATCGACGTGGGCGCAAAGGGCGAGATTGAGGAGCTGATCAAACAGATTTCCGACAGCGGGATCAGCGTGCTCTACATTTCCTCCGAGCTGGACGAACTGGTGCGGGAATGCGACCGCATCGTGATTCTGCACGACGGGAGAAACGTGGGGGAACTGGTGAATGAGGAGATCAACTCGGATGCCATCATGAACGTGATTGCGTCCGGCCAAATCGATATGTAGAGCGTGGGCGGCTGCGAAGGCAGCGGACGGTTACAAACGCGGAAGGGAGTCTGGTTGTATGGCGGATCACATACAGAAAGAGAAGATGACGTTCAGAGAGATTTTTATCAGCTACGGCGCGGTAATCGCCCTGGCGGTGCTGATCGTCTTTAACGGAATTGTCACAAAAAACTTTTTATCCCTCAACACCCTGTGGCTGGTCATTAAACAGTCCACCCCCATTTTGTTTATGACGGTGGGTATGACCTTTGTTATCAGCTCGGGAGGGATTGATATCTCCACAGGGTCCATGATGGCGTTCTGCGGCATCATCGTGTCCCTGGGAATCACCAACGGAGGAAATTTCTGGGTCTGGTGCCTGATCGGCCTGGCAGCCTGCGCGGCCATCGGCGTGTTCAACGGCTTTCTTATCTCCAGCGTGGGCGTGCAGCCGGTGATTCTGACCCTGGTGATGCAGATCGTGATGCGCGGCGTCACGGTTCTCATGGCCAAATCCTCTGTGTTCGTGCTGGGCGGCTACCCGGAGATCAAGACCCTGGGCATTTACCGCTTTCCGGGCAGAGTGCCGATTCAGATTGTATTTTTCATTTTCATCGTCATTGTCAGCGTGTTTGTGCTGCGCAAAACCCTGCTAGGCAAGTACGTGGAGGCCGTGGGCAGCAATCCCAAGGCGGCCCGGCTGACCGGCGTGCGCACCGTGGCCGTGATCATTACGGTGTACGTGATCTCCGCGGTGCTGGCGGGTTCCTGCGGCATCCTGGAAATGTGCCGGAACGCGGCCCTGGACCCCAATGAGCTTGGCAAGCTCTACGAGCTGGACGCCATCGCGGGCGTGGCGGTGGGCGGCACCTCCATGAAGGGCGGCAAGGCCAACATCGTGGGTTCCATCGCGGGCTGCCTGATCATGGTCCTCATCGGAACCACGGTCAATATGAACGGTATCCCGTTTGCCACATCCAACATTATCAAGGCGGCAATTATCATCTTTGCGCTGGCTATTCAGCGTGAGAGAAGCGTATAAGGGGAGGGCGGAACATGGATACGATGAAAGCGAAAACCAGGAAGCCCTTGGGGCAGTTCCTGAACGACAACTCTTCCGTGATCGCGGTACTGCTGCTGATCCTTTTGGGTACCGCGGCCTACGGGACCACATTTTTGAACTACAAGAAAAATTTAATCAACGTGCTCCACACCGCGTCCATGATGGGCATCATGGGTCTGGGCGTGAACCTGTGCTTCTTAATCGGAGCCAGGGACTTGTCCGTGGGCGCGCTGGCGGCCCTGGTCAGCATGGTCACGGCCTGGCTTGCCCCCTACGGCTTCCCGGTGGCGGTGGCGGGCGGACTGACGGTGGGTGCTATATTTGGGGCCTTTAACGGCGTGATCGTCAGCATGTTCAAGGTGCAGCCCTTTATCGCCACCCTGGGAACCCAGCTGGCGGCCAGGGGATTCGCCCTGCTGATCAACAAGGAGCTGTCCATTTCCCTGGGGACCAACGCGCCCCAGTTAAAGTACGTGGGTAATGGAAATGTGTTCGGCCTGATCCCGTTTCCTACCTTCGCGTTTATCGTCCTGATCCTGGTTCTGACCGTGATTCTGCGGAAAAAGGACTTCGGCCGGGGCGTCTACGCGGTGGGCGGCGACGAGGGCTCTGCGGAAATGATGGGGATTCACGTGAACCGGACCAAGATTATCGTGTTCACCATCAGCGGGCTGATGGCGGCGTGCAGCGGTATCATTCTCTGCGGGCGTCTGAGCGCGGGACAGCCCACGGCCTGCGAGGGCTGGGAAATGACCATCATGGCCGCGGTGGTGCTGGGCGGCACGTCCGTGCGCGGCGGCATCGGAAAGATCCACGGCGTGTTCCTGGGCTGCCTGTTCGTGACGTTTATCACCAACCTGATCAACTTAAACGGGCATATCAGCGCGTACTGGAAGGACATTATCACAGGCGTGGTGCTGCTGATCGCGGTGCTGGTTCAGGTGTATTCGGACAAGCAGAAGGAGAAAGTAAAACATTCCAGGAAGGACGGGGAGTGAGATCGTGAAAGAGTATATTATCACCATTGACGGGGGCACCACCAACACCCGGTGCATCCTCTGGGGCAGCGGGCAGAGGCGGATCGACGAGGAGCGGCGGGCCGTGGGGGTACGCAACACCTCCATCGACGGCAATAACCATAAGCTTAAGCAGGCGGTGCGGGAGTGCATCGAGCAGCTTTTGGAGCGCAACGGCGTCTCCTACGACCAGATACACCGGATCATCGGCAGCGGCATGATCACCTCCGACGTGGGGCTGGTGGTGGTGCCATGGATCACCGCGCCTGCGGGGGTGAAGGAGCTGGCCGCCAATATCGCAGAGATTTCCCTGCCGGATATCTGCCCCATCCCCATCTGCTTTATCCCGGGGATCAAGAACGGGGAGGGCCTCTTTGACCTTGAAAATATCGAAGCCATGGACATTATGCGTGGCGAGGAGGTGGAGAGCGTGGCCATTCTCGACAAGTTCCCGCCGGGAAAACCTATGCTGTTGATTCTGCCCGGCTCCCACAACAAGTTCGTGTCTGTGGACCGGGAGGGGAAGATCACGGGCTGCCTCACCTCCATTTCCGGGGAACTGCTGGCCTCCATCACCAACGACACCATTATCGCCAAGTCGGTGAACCGGGAGTTCGTGTCGCCGGAGAGTTATGACCGGGAATGGGTTCAGAAGGGGTATGAGACCGCCACCCGGGCGGGACTTGGAAGGGCCTGCTTTACCGCCAGAATCCTGATGCTGTTCTACAACAACGACCCGAAGAAGCTGGCCAACTATATTTTGGGGGCCACCATCGCCGGGGACATGCAGGCGGTCCGCAATTCCACGGCATTGAAGGTGGACGGGGACACGCTGGCAGTGGTGGGCGGAAAGGAGCCGCTGCGCACGGCGGTGGCGGATGTGCTGAAATATGACGGTTATTTCCGGGAGGTGGAGACCTTCTGCCCGGAGGGGGATATCCCGCTCTCGGCCAGAGGCGCTTACATCGTGGCCCGGGAAACCGGAATTTTATAAGGGGAAACGAGATGGGAAAGAAAGTAGTAATCACGGATTACCAGTATGAAAATATCGACGCGGAGCGACGGATCATCGGGGCGCACGGCTATGAGCTCTACGACTATCAGATTCGGGACGCCGGGGCGCTGATCCCGGTCTGCCGGGACGCGGACGCCATTGTGACCCAGTATTCGGACGTGTCGGCGGAGCTGATCGACAGCCTGGAACACTGCGCTATGATCATCAAGTACGGCATCGGGGTGAACAACATCGACGTGGAGGCGGCGACCCGCAAGGGAATTTACGTGTGTAATGTGCCGGACTACGGGGTGGAGGAGGTCTCCGACCACGCGGTGGCCATGATGCTGGCCCTGTCGAAGAAACTGCCGGTGCTGACCAGGGCGCTGCGGGAGGGCGACTGGGGATATGGAAGCACCGTTCCCCTGTCCCGGTTCTGCGAGTCCACGGTGGGGCTGGTGGGATTTGGAAGAATTCCCCAGCTGGTGGCGAAGAAGCTTAAGGGGTTCGGCGTGGCCATCCGGGTGTGCGATCCCTACGCGGACGCGGCGCTGGTGCGGGAATACGGGGCGGAGCCGTTGGAGCTGGACGAGCTTTTGGCGGAGAGCGATTTTATCTCCGTCCACGTGCCGCTGACCAGAGAGACGAGGGGGATGATCGGGGAGGCGGAATTTTGCCGCATGAAGCCCACGGCCGTTGTGATCAACACGGCCCGGGGCGGCGTGATCGACGAGAAGGCCCTGGTGGAAGCCCTTAAGACCGGCCGGATCGCAGGCGCGGCGGTGGACGTGTATGAGGAAGAGCCGGTGAAAGCAGACAACCCGCTGCTTCACATGGACAATGTAATCGCCACCCCCCACTGCGCGTGGTATTCGGAAACTGCGATCACGACGCTGCAGCGGAAGGTGGCGGAGGAAGTGGTGAATGTGTTGGATGGGAATAAACCGTTTAACTGTATTAATTTGTCCTAAGGGGTACCAGGCATAGCCTGGTGGATTCCTTATGACGGCCCTTGTCCTAAGGGGTACCAGGCTTTGCCTGGTGGATTCCTTAGGACGGCCAGCGAATTCCAGCAATCTGAACATAAGGGGGTACCAGGCAAAGCCGCCTCACCCCTCCGACGACCCAATATAATGCGGAAACGCCTCCTTAATCCACTCATAGTCCTCAAAAGTATGGGCCATATGCTCATCCGATATGGCCATAGCCGCCTGGACGTCCCCGTTTTCCAGCGCATGAAGGTAATTCTCATGCTCGGAAATTTTCAGGATAAACTCCCGCTTGGTCATGCTCAGGTAGCGGATACGGTCAAAGTGGATGGACAGGTTGGAGATCACGTCGCTCAGAAATTCCTTTTTGCAGATGCGGTAGATCTCCCCGTGGAACCGGATATCGCACTCCAGCAGCTTGTTGGGTTTGCTGGTCTCATAATAATACTTCTGAATGGCGATATTCTCATGCAGCCGGTCGATATCGTCCGGGCTCAGGCAGTCGCAGGCCATCCGGGACAAATCCCGCTCCACCACGGTTCTCAGGTACAGGAACTGCGCCACGATATCCATATCGATGAAGGACACAAAGGTGCCGCTTCGGGGACGGATCACCACCAGCTTTTTCTCCGCCAGGTCCAGCAGGGCTTCGCGGATGGGCGTGCGGGAGATTCCCAGCAGTTCGCTGATCTCGGCCTCGTTCAGTTTTTCACCGGGCTTCAGGTTGAGGCGCACGATGTTCTGGGACAGGGTGGCGAACACATATTGCTTCAGGGACTGGTCATTCTGGCGGGGAGCGATCTCTAACATATTATCGGCCTTTCATTTGAAATAACGTAGTTAATATATTACACATTAATAATACTATAGCAAAATGACGGAATGTCAAGGAAAATCTGAATTTTCAGAGAGAAGGGAGCGTGTTTTTTATGAAAGTGGCAGTGGGGGCGGATTTCTCCGCAATCGCAAGGAAAAATGAGGTCAAGGCGTACTTACTTGAGAACGGTTACGAGGTGCTGGACTTAGGCCAGAACGAGGGGGAGGACCAGCTGATTTACCCGGAGGCGGCGAAGCGAATCGCCCTGGCGGTCCAGAGCGGAGAGGCCGAGCGGGGAATCATCTTCTGCGGAACCGGCGGGGGTGTCAGCATCATGGCGAACAAGTTCCGGGGCGTTTACTGCGTGGCTTCCGAGAGCATGTACACGGCCTTCAAGATGCGCCAGCTCAACGGCGCCAACGTGCTGGCCATGGGAAAAAACGTGGCGGGCGAGCAGAATACCTATGAGATCGTAAACATGTTCCTGACCACGGACTTCTGCCAGGACTTCGCGCCGGAGCGGGAAGCCTTTGTCAGCGGCCTGCGCCGGCGGATGCTGGAGATCGAGGCGGAAAACCTGAAATAAAAAGGAGAAACAAAATGATTAATTCGGCGTCGGTTATCAATGTGCCGTTTCTGGAAATGCGGGAGCAGCTGGACGAGCTGGCCGCGGGCGGCACCAAGTTTTTTCACATTGACCTGATGGACGGCCACTACGTGCCGAATCTGTGCATGCCCATCAAGCTGATCCGGGAGCTGAAGGACGCGTACCCCCAGATCGTCATGGACGTCCACATTATGGTGACCAACCCCCAGGACTACATTGAGCGCCTGCGGGAAGCCGGGGCGGATTACGTGGCGTTCCACACGGACAGCACGCCCTTTGTGCGGCGGATCATCAACGAGATCCACAGGGCTGGGATGAAGGCCGGAATCGTGATCAACCCGTCCCAGCGCATCGACCACATCGAGCCTTATATCGAGTACGTGGACATGGTGATGCTGATGGCGGTGGAGCCGGGCTTTGCCGGGCAGGCGCTGTTAGACGGCAGTATGGAGCGGCTGGCTCAGATTGCGGATCTGCGTAGAAAACATGACTGCCGGTTCCTGATCTCCGTGGACGGCGGAATCAACCACGAGAGAACCGTCCTTTGCCGGGATATGGGCGTGGATGTGATCGTGGGCACCGTACACAACATTTTCAAGCAGCCGGAGGGCCTGAGAGAAGCCTGCCTGCGGTTTGAGCGGGAATTCGGCTGACGGGAGGGACCAATGAATACACTGTTTGATTTGACCGGCAGGAAAGCCATTGTCACCGGCGCGGCCCAGGGACTGGCCTACAGCATGGCCGAGGGGCTGATGGAGAGCGGGGCCGAGGTGGCTGTGATCGATATCTCGGACCGGACGGTGGAGGTGGCCCGGGAGTTCTGCGGCCGGGGTTTTCGCTGCCATGGGATACAGGCCGATCTGTCCCGGATCGACGAGCTGGAAGGCGTTTTCAGCCGGGCGGTGGACGCCCTGGGCGGGCTGGACATCATCGTCAACGGGGCGGGAGTCCAGCGGCGGTACAGGAGCGAGGAATTCCCCACAGAGGAGTGGGATTTTGTGATCAACGTGAACCTGAATTCCGTGTGGAAGCTGTGCCAGCTGGCGGGACGGCATTTCCTGGAAAATGGAGGCGGCAAGATTATCAACATCGCCTCCATGCTCAGCTTTCTGGGCGGTTACACCGTGGCGGCCTACGCGGCCAGCAAGGGCGGCGTGGCCCAGCTGACCAAGGCGCTGTCCAACGAGTGGGCGGGGAAAAACATCAACATCAACGCCCTGGCGCCCGGTTACATGGCAACGACGCTCAACACCGCGATCATAAACGACCCGGTGCGCAGCAAGGAGATTCTGGACCGGATTCCGGCCCGCCGGTGGGGACAGCCCGGGGATATGAAGGGCGCGGTGATTTTCCTGGCCTCCGGGGCGTCGGATTATTTAAACGGAGCGATTATCCCGGTGGACGGGGGATTTTTGAGCAGATAGCAGAGGGGGAATCAACAATGAGCGCAGTGAGCGACATTTTAAAGCAGGTTACAATACCCAAAATGGTGCGGGTGAAACAGAGCTTCCCGCGGCCCCGGATCGAGGACGTGAAGGCCGCCGTGCTGGCGGAGCTTAAACGGCCGGAGATCGCAGAGCGGCTGAAACCGGGAAAACGCATCGCGGTGGGCGTGGGAAGCCGGGGCATCACCAATTACCAGCTGATCGTCAGAACCATCGTGGACGAACTGAAACAGATCGGTGCAAAGCCGTTTATCGTCGCCTCCATGGGCAGCCACGGCGGCGCGACGGTGGAGGGTCAGACGGAGATTCTGGCAGGTTACGGCATCACCGAGGAGGCCATGGGATGTCCCCTTTGTATCGGCACCGGGACCCAGGTGATCGGAACCACGCAGGACGGGCTGCCGGTGCAGATCGACGCGTTTGCGGCCCAGGCCGACGGAATCATCGTGGTGAACCGGATCAAGGCCCACACGGCATTTATGGGGGACTATGAGTCCGGGCTGATGAAGATGTTAGCCATCGGCCTGGCCAAGCAGGCGGGGGCGGACTACTGCCATGCCAAGGGCTTCGGCCACATGGCGGAGACGGTGCCCAAGTTCGGCAAGGCCATTATTCAGTATTCCAGGCTGTTGTTCGGTCTGGCCATCGTGGAAAACGCCTACGACGACACTTATATTGTCCGGGCCGTGCCCGCGGAGTCCATTGCGCAGGAGGAACCGAAGCTGCTCTTGGAGGCCAAGGCCAACATGAGCCGGATTCTGATCCCGGAGGCGGACGTGCTGATCGTCCATGAGATCGGGAAAAATATTTCCGGCGACGGCATGGACCCCAACGTCAGCGGCACTTTCGCCACCCCCTACGCCCACGGCGGGATCAAGTCCCAGCGGGTGGCCGTGCTCAACATCACCCAGGAGTCCCACGGCAATACGGTGGGCTGGGGGATGGCGGACGTGTCCACCCGGAAAGCCTTCGACAGCTTCGACATGGACAAGACCTACCCCAACAGCCTGACCTGCCGCGTGACCCAGGTCAGCAAGGTGCCCATGATCTTCCAAAACGACGAGGAGTGCATCAAGGCGGCGATCAAGACCTGCGCGGATGTGGACGTGGAGCACATGCGGATCGTGTACATAAAAAACACGCTGCATATGAAGGAGATTCTGGTGTCCGAGGCCCTGGTTGACATCGCCCGGTCCATCCCCCAGGCGGAGGTCTGCGGGGAATGCGAACCCCTTACGTTCGACGAACAGGGAAATATTTCCGACACATACTTCTGACGGCTGACCGGAGCCCGGAAGCGGCCTGCCCTATTTACAATTTCATTACGGTTCCCTTGCATTATCCCGCAAGCCATTGAAAAAAAACGCGCCAACCTTTATATTGGTTATGAATTTGAAGGCATAAAAGGATGGTGCGGTATGGAAAAACAAGAGTACCGGATTGGAGACGTGGCGGATATCGTGGGTCTGAGCCGGGACGCCCTGCGTTTTTACGAGAAAAAGGGCGTGATTACATCCCAAAAGAAGGAGAATGGCTACCGGTATTATTCGGAAAATGACATATACCGGTTGATGTACGTGCTGTACCAGCGGAAAATGAACACCAGTTTGGAGGACATCGGAGGCCTGGTGATGGAGGGAACCACCCCGCCGGATTTAAGGGCCTGGGCGCGGCAGCGGATCGCGGAGGAGACGGCGAAGATGCGGTGCCACCAACAGGCGGTCACGCGGCTGAAGCTGATCGAGCGGGATTTGAACGCCATCGAGAACAGCAAGGACGTATTCCGGGTGAAGCGTTTCCCAAAGTGTTATATTATGGGAAAATGCGGCTCTCTTCAGGAGGGGTTAAAGGAGTGGTTCCGGCTGGCGGCCAGGGGCGCGGGGTTAGACATGTCCTATTTCTACAACGTGCTCAACTACACGCCGGAGGAGGGGCTGGTCCAGGAGGAAACCCAGCTGTTGCTCTACCGGGGAATCGAACCCTATCTGGACCCGGACATCGACCTGGAGAAGTGCCCGGTGACCGAGGAGATGGACTGCGTTTACTCCGTGATGGAGTCCCCCCGGCCGCTGCCCGACGAGGCGGTCTACCGGCGCATGGCCGGATGGGCCGAGAGCCAGGGCTTAAGGCACAAACAGCGGCTCTACGCAAACGATATGATGACATTTTTTAAGACGGATACCATGACCTATTGCCTGGAATTGTATCTGCCCGTAGAAACAGAAAAGGACCGAACCCATTGACGGTTCAGTCCTCTTTTGATGCGCCCGCGGGCGCACGTTTTAACGGCCCGTTGTTGTTTACATTGCGTTCAATTTCATTTTAGGAGGCGCGCCGCGTACCTGTTATTCCGGCACGGCCTCAGAGTTTGGCTTTTCGTCCTTGTCCCTGCCAAAGGTGGTGACAATATCGATCAGGTAGGATGAGATGGTCACCGTCACCAGGGAGTAGACGATCCGGCGGACCGGAATATAGGAGAGCGACAGAGCCAGAACCGTGATGTCGGTGAACAGGTAGGCCTGGCTGATCTTCAGCCGCGTTGTTTTGGAGATGATTAAAGCCAGGGCGTCGTCGCCTCCGCAGGATGCCCCCTGGCGAACCACCAGCCCGCAGCCGACGCCGATGAACAGTCCGCCGATCACCGCCGCCAAAAGGGGCGTGCCCGCCAGACTGGGAAGCAGCGGCGGGAACATTTCCCATAACCGGAAAAAGGCGGCCAGGCTGAAGGTCGCAAAAATGGACGTCTTTAAAAAGTCTCTGCCCAGGAATTTGAATCCGAACAGGTAGCTGATTCCGTCTAGTACGGGAGATAAAAGGGAAGATGAGATTCCGAACCAATAGTTGCACAGCAGCAGCAGCCCCAGTATTCCGCCCTCGGTGATACCCGTCTGGCGGTGGACATTATAAATGCCGAATGAGGTGATGGCTGTACCCAGAAGGATTGATATGACAGTTTTCCGGGTAAATGTTTGTTTTGTTTCCTGTAACAGCTGCAGCATGATTTTATTCAGCTGCTTCATAATAAAACCCCGTTTCTTTTTATAATACTTGATTTTTAGGTCCCGGGCCGTAACTATAGTATAAACCATGTACCGGGTATAAAGTCAAGTATTTTCGGGGAATGGGGCTGGTCCCGGGCCGGGAGACGGGGGTCCGGCCCCGGGCAAAAGACGCGCCGGGGCCGTTTGCAAGGCGGAAATATGCGTTTTTGCCAGCTGATACCCAGGTTTACTGGTAACGCTCCTGGCCTTCCAGCTTCAGATACTGGAAGTACATATAGTGGGGGCCGCTGCTGGTTTTGATGGTAATAGAGCTCTGATCGCTCACATCCACCGCGATCTCGCGTATGGAGTCCTCGTAGTCGAATTCAAAGGATTCCAGCTCCTCGTCATCGTCGCCATAGATGGTCAGCGTTCCATTGGTGCTGTAGACATTGGCCACCAGCGTCTCGGGCCGGAATTTATTGCGGGTTTTCACGTCCATTTTGATGAAGCCGTCGTACCCCGTCAGACAGAGGTAACTGCTCCAGAATTTGGTGGAGCCGTCGCTGAGGTTAAGGGTCTTATTGGTGCCCTGGCTATAATGGTCCGTCTCAAAAAAGCGGTAAGAGGGATTTTCCTCGGTGGTGTCCACCCAGACCTCTTCCGGCTCTTCCTCCTGATCCTGGGCGGCTGGATCCTGGTAGACCGTCTGGACGACCCCGTCCACGACCCAGGCGCCGCTGGCGTCCACCTGGTATCCGTCCGGTGTGGTGGTATTTTCCGCCATATAACCGTAATGGTCGAAGTAGTAACACTCAGCCCAGCCGTCCCCGTTGCCGTCCAGCCAGCGCCAGCAGCTCACGGGGGAACCGTTTACCTCGTCGCTCCACCACCAGCCCTGGGGGCTTTGCACCCAGCCCGCGGCGTAGGAGGGAAATGTCAGGGCCAGGGCGGCAGTGAAGGCCAGGGAAGCGGCCGCCAGTTTCTTAAAGTGCTTTTTCATAATCGATCTCCTTTAAGTTTTTAAATTTTAGGCTGTGGGTTTTGCCGCAGCCTGTTCGTCTCATTTATTAGTACCGGGTTCCCGGCCGCAGGTTTTAATCATTTCAGAAAAATGTTCATGGCTTTCAAATTCTCTCTGCACCACGTTCCGGGTGAAATTCATCGCTTTCACGACGTCTAAAACATGTTCCTGGTAATCCAAAGAGGTTGCGCTCGCAAGGGTCAGTATTTCGTCGGCCAGCTTCGTATCTCGGGTCATATGGGTCCATCCCCTCCTGGAAAATGTTTTTATAATACTTAAATAATAAGAAATATGTATTGTAAATACATATTAACACATAAAAATAGACTTGTCAATTCAATAACACTGGATTTAGAATACAGTATTGTATTGACAATACGTTTTTGCCATGGTACACTTCCGGTATGGAGGAGGTGTGGTCATTTTGAGTATCGGTTTACGGTTAAAAGAAGCGAGAAAGGCCCGCGGCATGTCCCAGGAACTGCTGGCGGAGAAAATAGGCGCCTCGCGGGGCGTTGTCACCAACATCGAACACGACAAGGTTTTGGAACCCCAGCCCCTGGTGGTCAACGCCATCTGCGACGTGCTGAAAATCAACCGCCAATGGCTGCTGCGCGGCGACGGCCCCATGGATGAGAGCGGGGAAGCCGGGCGCAGCGCTAAGGTATTATCGGAAATATACACGTCGGTGAAGGAGCTGTCCGGGGAGGAGCAGCAGTTTATCCTGGACATGATTCAGACTTATATCAGGCACAGGAGAGGGTGAGAGTCCGGGCAATTCTACTGGGCGGAGTATTCCTCGGGATTGAGTGCCGGGCTTAAAAATTCTTCTGCAAACAGGTAGAACGTGGAGGGGATATAGCTCGTGCGTGCGCCGTTTCCTGTTAATGTGAGGTCAAAGGTGGTTTCGTTCAATATCAAACCGCTGATTTCGTTGGTGCCATACTCCCAACGCTCCAGATCCGCCAATCCCTGGGTTATCTCGGCAGCAGCGGCGCGTTCATTTTCGTAACTCAAAATATTGGGCGAGAGGTAGATGTTTGCCACCTCCCTTACCCCGGTTCCATCAAAATGGTAGACGGTGCAATTTAAGTCATAATGGGCGATGGTCGATAAAATAAGGCCGTTGTTTTCGTTGATAAGATTACAACTCTGCAGCAGATCAGCCTGTTCAAGATGGTCGGTGTAGTACAAAAGTTCGCAGTATTGGGTGGCAAAGTATTGGCCGCGTTCCACCAGAACCTCAAATACACCGTCCTGATTCAGGTCAACGACGCTGAAACCCACGGGAACAGCCGGATCGTCGTCCGTTGTATCTTTAGGGATTTTTGCATATTCCGTCAGCCTTTCCCTATATGCCGCCAGGGCCTTTTGGTTCCGCTCTGCTGTTGCGGCGGCTATTTGGGAGAGGCTTTTTTTCTTTAGTTCGCCGCCGGTCATATAGAAAAGCGTATCGCTGTGGATAAAAAATTCATCCACATTCTCATCCATCAGGACGGTGGCTTCATGGTTTGAGATGCGGCACAGCCTGTAACCGGAGGTCTGAACGCCGCCTGCGGTGGGGTAGCGGTTGCTGCGGAGAAAATAGACCTCCCCGTCCGCCGCCTGAAGCTTAAAAAATTCCGGCGAGTAGCCGTAGGAATGGTTGATGTTTTCCAGGCTGAAACTGTCCCTGGTATCGGTTTCATACCCGTCCGGCGGAACCACCAGATTGGTAAGCTTTATCAGATTTCCGTCTGTGCGTTCAGAATTTAAGGCGCTGAGGTAAAGCCCGGAATCTGAAAGGCAGAGGCTTAAGGGCGCGGTAATATCCAGGGAAGCCACCGGAGATTCGTTTAAAACGCTCCCGTCCGCCGCATCGATCAATAAAAGCTTGTTAACGGAAAAACAAAGCGCCATATCGTCTGAAACGGTGAAGCCGGTTAGGGCTTCCGGGCCGTCGTAGAGGGTCAGATGTCCGTTTTCGGGTGATTCCCGGATCAGCCGGCCGTTGTCCAGACTGTAGCGGATGTCCTCGTCATAGTACACGGTGCACCCCGCTCCATTGTCGGCGGCCTGGATTCCGGTCAGGCGGCCGTCGCTGTTAAAGGAAAAGGTCTGCCGTCCCAGGGATGTCTGCTGATCCGCCATCCGGCCGTTCCGGTCAAAATAGTATACCTCCCCTTCGATTTCCTTCCAGGTGTGGCGGACGTATTCGCCGTTTTCCATATATCCGTATCCGCTGTTATTCTCCAGAATTTTCCAACCGTCGGAGAGATCCACTGCAGGCCCGGTGGTCTCAGCCTGGGTGTCTGTGCCGTCCGGGGCGCCGGTATTTGCGGATAAAACGTCGGCCTGGGACGTGGGAGAGCCGGAGCCGCCGTTTGATTGCTCGGCAGTTTCCTGGCGGCTGGCCGCAATGGCGCCCTTGCCGATGGCCACGCCCGCCGCCCCGCCTGTGGCCAGGCATGCGGTTAATATGATCACGGCGGTTTTGACCTTTACTGCGCCGAAGAGAAGGGAAGCGTCACCGGCACCGGCGCTTTCGGCTGTTCCGGCGGCACCGGCTGCTGCGGTGCTGGCCGCCGGGCCGGCCGAGCTTGCTGAGCTTCCGGCCGATCCGCCTGCGTTTCCTGCGCTTCCGGCCGATCCGCCTGCGTTTCCTGCGCTTCCGGCCGAGCCGCTTGCGTTCCCTGAGCTTCCGGCCGAGCCGCCTGTACCGCCTGCACTTCCGGCTGCACCGCCGCCTGCGCTCCCCGCACTTCCGGCCGCCCCGCCTGTACCGCCTGCACTTCCGCCTGCACCGCTGCCTGCGCTCCCCGCGCTTCCAGCTCCAGCCGCCATCCCAGCCAATCCCAGCGTCTTTCGCACCGCCATCCAGGTATACCGCGCCTTCTGCGCGGAAACGGTCATGCTGCTGAACATGCCCCGCAGGACGAATACGATCATCGGGCCGGTGACAACGTGCAGCTTCACGCCCATCTGGCGTTCCTTGTGCTCGATGCCCTCCTTCATGGCCTTGCGGGCATAGTTTAATCTGCTCTTGATGGTATTTTCACTGCACATGGCCTCCCGCGCAATGTCCGCCACGCTTTTCTCATCAAAATAGTACGCGATTACGGCGGCCTTCTGCAGGGCGGGCAGCCGGTCGATCACCTCCCGCACAATGGCGGCGGTTTCCTTGCTGTCCAGGGCCTTTTCCGGGGAACCGTCCGTATTTTCGTCCTCCAGGGCGTCGAAGAGGAAATCATTTTCCCCGTCCACCAGCAGATCGCGCTTTTTCCGGAGCCGTTTCATACCGAGATTGAAGACGATCCCGGAAATCCAGGATTTCACATAGCGCTCCTCTCTCAGGCTGTCAATGTGCTGGTACACGGCGATGTAGGTCTCCTGCACCAGATCCCACGCCTCGTCGTCATCGTGCAAAATCGATTTTGCATGAAAATAGGCGTATTTGTAGGTCAGCCTGTATAATTCTTCAAAAGCCATAGCGTCTCCCCGCTTTACCAAGGCGACGACGTCGAGTAACCGCGAATCCGCATGTTTGCTCCCGGGATGATTTTGAACCTCACTCATGTCATTCTCCTTTGTTTCTGTAAACTGATCATTGCCGGCTGTTTTCTGATCTCTATAACTTAGTACCATCCCGGCTTCCGTCCGTTTTAAAAACTTAAAAAATATTTTCTGAGTGAAGTATAGGTTATATCTGGAAAAAAGTCCATAGGCAGCCTCGGCCCCGCCTCACACAAAACCAGACATAAAAACGGAGGCCGCTTATGCCGCGGCCTCCGCTGTGTGATGTCGGATCTTAATCCTTCTTTTCGCTTCCTTTATAGGTGATAATACCCTTGCTGTCGGTGCAGTAGTAGGTGTCGTCGCTGTCCTTGATGTTCTTCTTGCTCTTCATGATCTTGCCGGAGGTGCTGATTAGGTAATGCTCGCCCTTGTACTCGATGTCCTCGTACTTGGAGCCTTCCTCGGCCTCCACGCGTTTGCCCTTGATGTAAATGGATCCGTCGTCGATCTTATCCACGCCAGCGCCCTTGTCGCTGCCGGAGCTCTTGAACTTGTAGTAATGCTTCTCGCCGTCGATATCCAGGGTAGCGGTGCCGGTCTTCATCGCGCCCTCCTTGGGGGAGTCGCCGAAGTAGTAAACGGACACGTCCTCGTCCTCATCGGGCAGGTCGCTCTCGGACTCGATCTCCTCCGCTTCCAGGATGGTTCTTCCGTCCTCGGCAAAGGTGATCTTGTACAGGCCGTGGAGCATTTTGCCGACCGGGTCAAAGCCGTATTTCTGGCCTTTGATGGTCTTGATTTCGCCGGCTGCCAGCTCGCCGTTGGAATTTGCATAGAACCAGTACGGCTCGTCGTCGTTGTGCGCCTCCGGATCTACGTCCTCGCTGGGAACCGTCTTGAACCAGCCGGTGGACAGCCAGCACTGGTCCTCCGCGCTGTAATACAGGTTGGAGCTGCTGGCGGTCTCCGTGCCGGGTTTCGCGTACCAGTCGAATTCCGCAACGCCGTGCTCGTTAAAGCGGTATTTGCGGCCGTTGATTTTCTTGCTCTCCGTGTCCTTTACCTTCTTGCCGTTGGGGTTAAAGTAGAAGTAATAGCCGTCGCCCTCGCGGTCGTCGTCGTCCTCCTCAGGCTCAGCTTCCAGATATTTCCATCCGGTTGCCATCCGGCCGCCGTCCTCCAGGCCGCAGTAGTACAGCCCCTCCTGCCAGGCGTCATCGTCGGTCAGCATCTCACCGTTCTCATCGATCCAGCCGGACATCATGTGTCCCTCCTCGTCGAAGATGAACTTCGCATTTCCCGCGGCTGTGGGCAGGGTGGCGGTTCGCACGCTGTCGCTGGAGCCGGATTTCTTTACGGCCTTGCCGTTGGCCTGCAGGTAATACCACCAGGTGTCCGGTTCGCCGTCGCCGCTGTCCTCATTTTCAACCTCGCGCCACTCGTTGGAGACCATGGCGCCCGCAGAGTTCACATAGTAGTAGTTGTCGTCCACCTCCACGATCTGGCTCTTCGCCATGTAGCCGTCCTCGTCCAGGTAAAACCAGCCGTTGCCGGACTTCTTGAAAACATTGGTCGCCTTGCTCCCATCGTTGTTGTAGTAAACCCACTGTCCGTTCTCCTCAGCCCAGCCGGTGGCGGCGAAGGAAATCATCGCGCTTCCCAGTGTGAGCGCGGCTGCCGTACATGGAATCAGCAGCAGCTTCATGTTCTTTTTCATTATTTATTTTCTCCTTTCGTGTTCATGCTCCTTGTCGTTCTGTTTGACAAAACCAACTTACACTATGGAGTAACTCCAAGGTCAATGGGGTTCAGAAAAAGGTAAAGAAGCGTAATATTTCTTACGAAAAATGACCCCGCTGTCCTTTCAAAATAATATCTGGTAAAATAAAGGCAGGATCAATAAAGGAGGCGGATGAGATGCATGAATCCAATGATAAGGCGGTAAGCAAACCCCTGGGACACGACGATCAGAGTGGGTTTCAGTTTGCCCAGGAGATGCTGTGCGGGGACGTTACGGCGGCGGTGAATTTTGACAGGCTGCAAAAGCATCCGGTTATGGGGTATATTTTGTTTGAATATCTGCTCTGCGATGAAAAACAGACCGTGACGCCCCACACGAGCCACCCGAAGTGGTACTGGGGAAAAAATAAAGCAAAATTTCTGGGTCTTTGGCGGGTGGCCAGGTCGCTGGATGCCACGCTGTACCTGGTGAATTATGCGAAAGCAGGCACGCCTCACCAGGACAAGGTCAGAGTGATCGAGGTGTTGGATATGGATGTGGATGGGATCAAAATGGAACGGACCGCAAAAATTACAAGGAAAGAGTTTTCAGATTGGTTCCGCAAATTGAACCGGGCATGTATAGCCAGCGCTCATGAGATCGCCTTGGACGGCAAATATGATCTCTTTCACATGGACCGGGAGTCCATAGGGAAAATACGGCCCCATTTCGGACGCTACAGCGGAGAGCCGGTCTGGAAAATTGCAGAACTGCCGGATAACGGGGACTACGCCTACATTCTGCGCAGCTACAACCGCCCATAGCCGCGGGAACCGCACTGGATACCATACCCGGAGCCGGGAACGCAGATCGGACAAAAAGCATCTCTGGAGAAATGTTCTAACCGCCCCGGTCCCGCTCATAAAGTGTAGTTAAGAAACAATTCGAGGCGATTCGAATGTTAAATTATCTATGGTCCGGCATGATACTCATCGGCGTGCTCTGGGGCGCGTTTCACGGCCAGCTGGCGGCGGTCACCGAGGGCGCGCTGACCTCGGCCAAGGAGGCGGTCACCCTGTGCATCACCATGCTGGGGGTCATGACCCTGTGGACCGGCGTGCTGGAGGTGGGCAAGCGGGCCGGGCTCATCGACCAGCTCTCCCGGCGCATGCGCCCGGTGCTGCGCTTTCTGTTCCCCCGCCTCTCCCCCGAGAGCGAGGCGGCCAAACAGATTTCCGTGAACATGATCGCCAACATCCTGGGCCTGGGCTGGGCCGCCACGCCCGCCGGGCTTAAGGCCATGGAGGAGCTTAAAAAGGTGGAGGAGCAGCGGGGCGAGCGCCCCAAAGGAGTGGCGAGCAATGAGATGTGTACATTTTTGATCATCAACATTTCCTCCCTCCAGCTGATCCCCATCAACATGATCGCCTACCGCAGCCAGTACGGGAGCGTGAATCCCGCCGCCATCGTGGGCCCGGCGCTGGCGGCGACCCTGTTGTCCACGGTGGTGGCGGTGATCGCGGTGAAGCTGTTGGGAAGAGGGAAATGATGGGTTTGACTAATCCCCTATTATCTGCTAGTCTATATAAGTAAAAAATTCTAAGAGGTGAAATGTAATGGGGGATGGTTTTAAGGGCGACGGAGCCCAGAAACATAAAGGCCACCAGAACGGCGGTTTCAAGACGAGCCTGGGCTTTATCCTGGCTTGCGTGGGATCGGCCGTGGGTATGGGAAATATCTGGATGTTCCCGTACCGGGTGGGCCAGTACGGCGGGGCTGCGTTCCTGGTTCCGTACGCGATCTTTATCACACTGTTCGGCCTGGTGGGCCTTTCGGCGGAGTTCGCCATCGGGCGCAGGGCCAGGACCGGCACGCTGGGGTCCTACGAATACTGCTGGGCCTCCCGCAGCAAGGGAAAGCTGGGTTATGCTCTGGGCTGGATCCCGCTTCTGGGTTCCCTGGGTATTGCCATCGGCTACGCCATCATCGTGGGCTGGGTGGTGCGCGCCCTGTTCGGCTCCCTGACCAATTCCATACTGACCACGGACGCGGCAGTGTATTTCAGCCAGGCCACCGGGGAGTTCGGGAGTATTCCCTGGCATGTGATCGTGGTGGTTCTGGCCATGGCCATTCTGATGTTCGGCGTTTCCAGCGGCATCGAGAAGATCAACAAGGTGCTGATGCCCTCCTTTTTCGTGCTGTTCGCCATTCTGGCCATCCGCGTGGCCTTTCTGCCCGGCGCGGCGGAGGGGTACAAGTTCCTGTTTGTGCCAAAATGGGAATATCTGTTAAAAGTGGACACCTGGGTCATGGCCATGGGACAAGCGTTCTTCTCCCTGTCCATCACCGGATCGGGGATGATCGTCTACGGCACCTACCTGAAAAAGGACGAGGACATTCCGCGTTCCTCCATCCAGACGGCGGTGTTCGACACTCTGGCCGCCATGCTGGCCGCGCTGGCGATCATGCCCGCGGTATTTGCCTTTGGAATCCAACCCAATGCCGGGCCGCCCTTAATGTTTATCACGCTGCCGAACATTTTCCGCCAGATGCCCATGGGGCAGCTGTTCTCGATCCTGTTTTTCATTTCCGTGGCATTTGCCGGAATCACCAGCCTGGTGAATATGTTCGAGGCGGTGTGCGAGTCCTGGCAGAACCGGTTTAAGCTCTCCAGAAAGACCGCCGTTCTACTCTGCGGACTGATTACGCTGGGCGTGGGCTTGTTCCTGGAGGCCGAGCCCAAGGTGGGGTCCTGGATGGACTTTGTCACCATCATCGTGGTGCCCTTCGGCGCGGTGCTGGGCGCGTTTTCCATCTACTATGTGCTGGGATTTGACAAAATCCGGGAGGAGATGGAGTTGGGGCGCAGGAAGAAGCTGAGCCCGTATTTCGGCCCGCTGGCTAAGTATGTGTACGTGCCTCTGGCTGTGATTGTGTTTGTATTGGGGATCCTCTACGGGGGAATCGGCTGACAAAAAACGCCCGCCATCCCGGCATTTCTGCCGTGGTGGCGGGCGTTTGATCTATTTATTTACCGTGTAGCCCGTATGGTCCAGCTCGATCTGCGTGACGGTTCCGTCCCCGCCGAAGGAGAACACCGCCATGTAGTCGGGGCCGGCATATTCGAACTGGTCCAGCGTGGCCAGATCCGTGTCCTTACCGCTGTTGTCGGGGCGTCCCATGGACTTTTCCACCTTCTCCCGGTCGTAACCCTTGAAATCCGTGCCGCCGTAGATGACCTGGGAAGCGCCGTCCGTGCCGTCAATGGTGTAGAAGCCGGTCAGTTTGTACACGCGGCACTGGGAGAGGGGAAGATCCGTTTTTCCGGGATTGGCGATCACCGCGCTGGCGGCGGGCACGTCCTTTTTCAGCAGTAGAATAGGATGGGCCAGCATGGTGCCCGCCGGAATGTTCTGATCCGGGTCCGCGTCCGTTTCCAGGTCAAAGCCCGCGGCTGTGATCTCCCGGATCGTACACTGCCCGATCCGGAATTTGTTTCCGTCCAGAATCAGCTTGCTGTCCGAGCTGTTGCGGGCGGAGCAGCCCGCCAGCGCGGCGAGGCAGACAAGGGCCGCCGCCGCGCAGATTATGTACTGTTTTAAATATTTCATATTCCAACCTCCATATGTCATAAAATGAAATGCTGCTCTTAATTATAGACCTGTGCGGTGAAAATACAAATAAAATTTTCCAAACATCATTGACAAACAAGCGGCAGGGGAATATAATCCCACTAAACCTAGTAAGTAACTATGAAATGCGGCGTGATCCATGGAACGTGGAGAGAGGAGAAAGCGATGGGAACAATCTATAAGGGAGCGATTGAGCTGGTAGGGAAAACGCCCCTGGTGGAACTGGTAAACCTGGAGAAACGGGAGGGACTTAAGGCCCGCCTGCTGGCCAAGGTGGAATACTTCAACCCCGCAGGCAGCGTGAAGGACCGGGTGGGAAAGGCCATGATCGAGGCGGCGGAGCAGAGCGGCGAGCTGAAGCCGGGGGCCGTGATCATTGAGCCAACCTCGGGAAATACGGGCATCGGCCTGGCCTCCGTGGCTGCGGCCAAGGGGTACCGCATGATTTTGACCATGCCGGACACCATGAGCGTGGAGCGGCGCAATATCCTGAAGGCTTACGGGGCTGAGATCGTGCTGACCCCGGGGGAGCGGGGTATGACCGGAGCCATCGAGAAGGCGGAGGAGCTGGCGAAGGAGATTCCGGGAAGCTTTATCCCCGGCCAGTTTGACAACCCGGAGAACCCCAAGGCCCACGAGCTTACCACAGGGCCGGAGATTTGGGAGGACACGGAGGGCTGTGTGGACGCGTTTGTGGCGGGCGTCGGCACCGGCGGAACCATCACCGGAACCGGCCGTTATCTGAAGAAAATGAACCCGGCCGTCAAGATAATCGCCATGGAACCCGCCGAATCCCCGGTGCTTTCCGCCGGTCACGGGGGGCCGCACAAGATTCAGGGAATCGGCGCCGGGTTTGTGCCCAAGGTTCTGGACACCGGCATTTACGATGAGATCGTGACCGTGGAGGACGACGACGCGTTTGCAGGCGCCAAGCTTCTGGCGCGGACCGAGGGCATGCTGGTGGGAATCTCCTCAGGCGCGGCGCTGTACGCGGCCATTGCGCTGGCCCGTCGGGAGGAGTACGCCGGAAAGACGATTGTAGTGCTGCTGCCGGACAGCGGGGACCGGTATTATTCCACGCCGCTGTTTGTGGAGGGGTAGTACGGGAACGAAAGGAAAAGGAGAAACTCAATATGCCATTTGAATTGGTAAAATACGCAGCCCCGGATTTTTCCGGAGAAATGTTTGTAAACGCGCCGGACGCGGCCATGGCACCGGCTCCCAGGGACCGGGTGGCGCCCGGGAACTACCACGCCACCACCATATTTCCCGAATACTTCAAGGTGGACGGCCGCTGGCTGTTAGCCGGGGAGAGCCGGATGGACTGCGTGGCCGTGTACGAGAACGGGACGATTGCGGTGCGGGAGTTCCGCAACCTGAAACAGGGGGATCTGGTGTTTACCGGGCGGACGGAGAATTGCGAGGAAGGCATTTTCGTGTACCCCAACGGCTTTGACGCGGGGGAGGGCGGCCACGACGAGACATTTGCCTTCCGCCAGAGAAGGACCCGCGAGACCGCGTTTTCCAAGGACTACGACAATATCTATGATCTGCTCAAATACGAGCGGGATCACGGCTACGTGGTGTGGGTCATGGGCCCGGCCTGCGCCTTTGACTCCGATTCCAGGGAGGCGTTCTCCCGCCTGGTGATGAACGGCTACGTGGACGCCCTGCTGGCCGGAAACGCCCTGGCCACCCACGATCTGGAGGGGGCCTACTTAAAAACCGCCCTGGGCCAGAACATCTACACCCAGCACACCCAGCCCAACGGCCATTACAACCACATCGACACCATCAACCAGGTGAAGCTTCACGGCTCCATCCCGGAATTCATCGACAAGGAAGGCATCGACAACGGCATCATGTACAGCTGCGTGAAAAAGCAGGTGCCCTTTGTGCTGGTGGGTTCCATCCGCGACGACGGCCCCCTGCCCGAGGTTTACGCCAATGTGTACGAGGGTCAGGACGCCATGCGGGAATGCATCCGCAAAGCCACCACCGTAATCTGTATGGCCACCACCCTTCACTCCATCGCCACCGGCAACATGACCCCGTCCTTCCGGGTGATGCCCGACGGGACTGTGCGCCAGGTTTATTTTTACAGCGTGGACGTGTCCGAGTTTGCAGTGAACAAGCTGGGCGACCGGGGAAGCCTGTCGGCCAAAAGTATCGTGACCAATGTCCAGGATTTTGTGGTGAACGTGAGTAAGGGACTGGGGCTTTATCCGTGACAATCAACCGAATCAGTTAACGCCGGTCAGGAACCGGCCCGCGCAGATCAGAGGATTTGCCCGGGCCGGTTTTTTGCTGTGTACTTTATATTCGGAAAAAGCCCAAAAAGTAACCGTATTGTAACCGCCGACTGCTATACTGTAATGGTATGTTAGGAAATTTTACCCTGCTATGGATCATGAAGGATATAAGGAGGCGCAGTTCGTGAGAGGTATGAGAAAGCGAATCAGTTGGAAAATGAGGCTGCTAGCCTGGTTTCTGGTGGTTGCGATGGTTTCCGGGAATTTATCCCAGGTAGGCTACGCGGCCCAGTCCCAGACAAAGGAGACCACCGGACAGCGGGTGATCAAAATAACGGAAAAGGAGATTGAGCGGATTCTGGACCGGGACCCGGAGAGGCGTCCCGAGCTGGAACTGAAGGATATCCCCTTTAAAGGTGAGACCAAAAAGCAGAACGTTCTCGATGAGATTCTGTCCCTGACCGAGGGGAAGATTCTGATCAAGAAGCAGAGAAACGGCGCAAGCCTGTGCCTGATCTATGCGGAGAAGGACGGCCTGGATATCGACTTTTACGACGAGGATGCAGAGGTGGATGAGGACGAGTGCCTGATCGACTTCCTGGAAATCTACACCGTAAACGTCGGGGATAAGCCGGTGGAGTACAAGGTGGTGCTGGACAGCGATACCATGGTGATCGGGGAGGCCACCAGCTCGGAGTTCAAGGTGGTGGGCGACAATGAGGACTTTACCATCGCCACGGATTCCAACGCGGTGAAGGCCACGGATTCCAACGCATCCGCGCAGGAGAAGGAAACCGAAGCGCCCGCGGCCCAGCCGGATAACGGACAGGCGGGGGAATCAGGACAGGAGAATACAACACAGGATCCGGCCCAGGGAGACAACGGGCAGAATCCGGCTGAGGGTACGGAAGGGGAGGCTCCGGCAGGGGGAGCGGACCAGCAGGAACCCGCAGAGAACGGCGGGGCGGAGACGCCCTCCGAAGAGACTGGAAGCCAGGAGTCCCAGGAGACCCAGGCGCAGCCTGAGACCGAATCACAGACTGAGACCGAAGCTGAAAAAGAGCCGGAGACCGAGGCTCCCGCAGCCGAACCCACGGAAAAAGAGACGGAGAAGGAACCGGAGGCGGATGAGCAGCAGGAGCTTTCCAGATCCGTCCGTGAGAGATATCTGGTTACAAGTTCCGACGATGATGAGGAGGACGAGGGCGCGGGCCTGGTAAGCCTGTCTTTTGACGAGGATGCCACTGAGGAAGTCATGGAAAGCCTTCAGGAGGAAGGCGGAATCGTCAGCAGAGTGGGAGCCGGGATGATTAAGAGCACGCGGCTTACGCTGGTGCCCAGCACGCCTTTCTTTGAGGCGGTGACCGAGGCCCTGGGCGATCCCGACAGCGCTGAGGACAATCAGGTGGTGGTGGGAAGCATCGCCGTGTCCCCCGACAAAACCGGGGAGATCATGGCGGGCGAGGAGTTCCACCTCACCGTCAACTATGCGATGAACGCGGTTCCGCCCTATTCGTACAACGGAGGCACAGTCAGCCTTTACACGCCCAACGAGGTGAAACGCGGAACTATTATTCTGACCGTACCCAGGGAGCTGGTGTTGCCCCAGCAGGCAGTCTACCGCCAGGAAGCGGGAGAAAGCGCCATTTACAACATTCCGGTTTCAGATGAAAGCGCCTCCGGCAAGATGGTGCTAAAAGCCTACTTTGCCGGAAACGGCAGATCGGGGATCGGCACGGCCTATGAGATGAGCAATATCTGGTCTGCGGCGTACAGCGGTTTTGTCACCGCCGTAGATCCCACGGACGCCTCCTCATCGGTGGAATACGCCTTCTGCGATTACGGGCAGAGGGAGTCCCTGGACGAGGAGCTTACCGAGGAGATGTACCAGTGGGAGCTGGCTTCGCCGGATGTCTGGGCCGTCAACAAAGAGATCACCAGCTTAAACGGAGTCGGGGAGCAGGTGTCCCTGAACGGGCAGGATGCAGTTAAATTTGAATTTGAGATCACCGTGGGCCTGGACCAGGCCGGCGCGCCCGCTGTGGGCGATGCCAACTATTTCAGGCCGGGCCGCGTGCCCTTTGAGTCCTACCGGCTCACGGATACCCTCACGCTCCACGACAAAGAGGGCAATCCCACGGATATCACGCCCTTAAAGGTTGAGCTTGTGCCCGAGGGCGCAAACAATGGCTCTCCCCTGGTTGCGGAGGAACCGGTTCTAAACAGCGCGGTGATCACCACGGAGCAGTATGCGGCGGCCGGACATCCGGGCGAGGATACGGGCTTATATGAGACCGACGGAAGCGCCCCGGCGCTTACCCGGTATCAGGTGACGGCTTATTACGCCCGGGATAACTTCAAACTGGATTTCTGGGATCCCCAGGTAGAGGACGGGGCCACCTACCAGGTGAAAAATGACGTCACAATCGATTACACTCTGGCAAATGTCAACGGAGGCGGAAACAGACCTCAGATTCAGGATGACGCCAGGGGTTATTACCAGTTCGTGGAGGGAAGCAGCGCCATCCGGCTGAAAAAGAATCTGCTGATCCCCGGTCTCAACGAGGCCGGAGAGCTGACCACCCGGGAAGTACCCTTTGACGGAGTATACGGCGGTTACTATGAGGGGTATGCCGGATTTACCCTTGAGAAACAGGATGAGGAAGGCACATTCCAGGTTTATTCCCCCAAGGTACTGGAAGGCGGAGCTTACAAAGACCTGGAGAACATTGCCATCAATCCTGTGCAGGACAGCCTGGATGGGGAGGTCCCGGAGCAGGGAACCGACGGGAGTCTGACCTTCTACGTGGAACCGGGCACCTACCGGATCACGGAGACGGAGCTGCCGGAGAAAACCCAGCCCGGTCCGGGTATGGAGCTTGACAGCCGGGGTCAGGCGTATTTTGAGGTTACGGTAAAGCTGGATGACGAGAAAACCGTGACATTTAAAAACGCAGTTCAGAGCGGTGGGCTTCAGTTTGCCAAGTATGGGTACGAGTACCGCAACCACGGACTTTCCGAAAAAGCCGATCCCCTTGGCGGCGTAACCTTCGAGCTGTTCGACGGGCAGGGGGAGAGTCTGGGAAGCGCCACATCCGGCAAAGACGGAATCGTGAACTTTTTCCCGCTGGATGCAGGAACTTATACACTGAAGGAAGTGAGCACAGCCGACGGCTACATTCTGGATTCCACCGCATACGACGTGAAGGTGGAGGCCGGAAGGATCGCCCGTCCCCGCAAGGGCGGAGCAGACCAGGAGGTTCTCTATAACCTTCCCAACCAGTCCGCGGCCAGAGTGGTCAAGTGGCTGGCGAAGCCCGGGCAGGAGCAGGAGACCAGGGTGCAGCTCGGCGGTCAGGCCGTGGAAGCCTTTGCAGGCCGGTTCCAGGTGGAGTACCGCGACGGGGAAAACTGGCTGAAATACGGGGATCCCCTTTCGCTGGACGGCAGCGGGGAGATTTACCTGGATCTTCTGGTCTATCGGAACGGGAAAACGGAGTCTGCGGAAGCTACCGTGTACCGCGTGGTGGAGAGCGTGCCGGAGGCATACACCTCCAAGACCTACAATGTGGGAGACGGGGCGTACTACCAGACCTTCGATCCGGACGCACGCCAGGTGGTTTCCAGGGAATTCACCCTGGAGGAGGCGAGAGAGCAGGGCAAACCGGCTCCCGTGCAGACTATAAATATTACAAATATTCCCAGAAGCAACATTGCGCTGACCAAGTACAACGCCGGTTACGGGGCGTCCGGGGATGACCGGAAGTCCTGGATTACGTCCGAAAAAGCAGGCGCGGCCGCGGCCGAGTTCCAGCTGCTGCGCAAAACCGGGGAAGGCCGGTACGATCTGGTCGGAAGCGGGCAGACCGATGAGAACGGAAATATCGTGTTCTCCAATCTGGACATCTGGACCGACAACGGAAGCAAGATTGAATACTACTGGTATGAGATGCCCCAGTCCGGTACCCGGCTGGAGGTCTTTGATTCAGAATACGCCGGCGGCTCTGAGAACCGGCTGCAGACCGTGACGGGCGCTGTCATTGACGGTGTGTCCCATGACGCGGCGATGTTGGCGGGACCGTTTGAGCTGACCGTGGATTCCACTGTGAGAGCTTACGCTTACAACGTGGCCCAGAAGCTTCCGGTCTGGATTGAGAAGCGGGATGGAAGCGCCAAAGAAACGGTAATCTGGACGGACAGCGATCCGGAAACTCAGTTTGAGTTTACCATTTACCAGATGGACGGGGACAAAACCGGGGCCGCAGGCCAGCCGGTAACGGTCCGCAACGACGGAAAGCCGGTATACCTGGATCTGGGATACCAGTATAAGGTTTACGAGACAAAGCACCCGGAAAGCTACGAAGGATACGAGGGCCAGGAAAACCAGTCCGATGAAAAGGGATTCTACCAGATCATCGACCTGACAAAACGCCCGGAAATATCCATGGGCAGCGGTGTTCAGGAGGCAAAGGGCGGGAATCTCACCACCTTTGTGAACCGTCGGCTGTCAAGGCTGCAGGTGGTGAAGCAGTCCAGAACCATCGACTTAAACGACCTGCTGACCAAGGATTCCAGGCTGACGGACGTTGAATTTGAGGTATTTACGGAGGAAGACGGCCAGTTTAAGTCGACCGGACGGACCATCAAATCCGATGATGGAAATTACTGGTTCAAAGCAGGAACCTACTATGTGAAGGAAAAGTCTGTCCCGGCCGGTCACATTGATCCCGCCACGTATCTGGAAACCGGCGACCACAGGAAGGACGCTGACCTGAAATACTTTATGGACAGCGGCCGGCAGAATCTTTATTACGGGCCGATCCAGGTGAAGGAGTCCGGGAAAGAGGTTGCGACCGGCAGCGTGGAGGTGATCAACTACAAGAACGTGGGGACAATCCGCGCGATTAAGAAAAGCGGAAATACCGGCGAGCCCCTGGGCGGAGCCGTGATCGCGCTGGAAAAGCTGGCCGGAGCCAAATATGTGGAGATCGGCAGACAGACCTCCGACAAGGAGACGGGATTTGTCACGTTCGGCGGTGTGGCGATCTACGACGATAACGGCGACAAGATCACTTACCGCCTGCGGGAGATCACGCCTCCCAGCGGTTATACCCTGGATAAGGGCAGGGAGTACGCGGTGAAGCTGGATCAGAAGGACCTGCTGACAACAGTTGACACAACCGGCCACACCCTGGAATTTGTCAACAACCTGGCCGTCAATCTGACGGTGAGGAAGTTCTGGACCGACAAATGGGAGTCCCAGTTCGACCACCGCGACATCAAGAACGAGCTGCCGGGAGTGGACCTGGTTCTGTACAAGTGGGATCAGACCGGCGGTGCCGGGAAAGCACAGCTGGTAGCGGCGGGCGCCTCGGATGAGGCGGCGGCAGCGGCCATGTTTAAGGGGCTGGACAGCAAGCTGGCATATTTTGTGGTAGAGGGCGAGGGCGTATCGGGCTACGAGCCAAAGGACGGGAAAGTCATTCTGACAAAGACCAGCGGCGCCTACCCCGAAGAGTTGGATGTGAGCGCGGACGGAGCGCTGATGGGAGGCGATTACAACTATGTGTTCTTCCCCGTCCAGGCGGCTGGCGAGATTGAGGTAAACCGGAGCGGAGAAATCCTGAATGAGCGCCCCTGGCTGCAGTTCAACCTCCACAAGTACGCGGACCGCGTATTATACAATGAAAACACAGAGAACCGGACGCCGGTTACATTTGAGTACGAAGGGACTTCGCGCACCTTTTACGCTGAAGAGCTGAACCCGCACAAAGACGTGAACGGGGCGAGGTTTGAGTTCCATGAGACCCCGCTGGCCGGCGGATTGGAAGCCGTGCTGGACGGCGGCACCCTGATTGACGTTTACGAGACGGGCACCAAGCTGAATGGGCTGGGCGGACAGCAGGTGGACGGCGAGTTCGACACCACCATCGTGCGTCCGGGAAATATTTTCTGGCTGAAGGAAGTGAGCGCCGGCCCCGGTTATTCCTGGGGCGACCGGCCGCAGATCATCGCCTTTGTGCCCGCGGACCAGCTGAGCGGCTTTGAGATGGATGAGAACGGTTTTTATGTACGGGCGGACGAAACCAAGGTAAAGGTAGTTCCCTATGAGAAAAACGCTACCGTAACCGCCGACGCGTTTAACTACGACATGAGCGGCACCGGAATAGGCGAGATCAACACCGCCTATGTGAAGCTGAACAAGTGGCTGGAAACAGAGCGGGACGGCCAGAAGGAATACACGCCTCTGGGCGGAGTGACCTTCCAGCTGCGCGTGGGCGGAATCACCGTCGCCACCCTGGAAACCGGACTGGATAACCAGTGGAACGGCGGCGACAAGACCGGCCAGGCCATGTCCGAGATGCTGTATTTCGACCGGATTGTGGAGGCGCTGAAATCGGCCGGAAGAACCGACGAGGAGATTTTGAAGTGGGTTAATTTCGAGACTCATGAGATCAGCTTTGAGCTGGTTGAGATCAGCGCGCCGGACCGCGTGGAAATGATGGACGGCTCCAAGACCCTGACGGTCGCCTTTGCCGGGAACACGCCGGTGGATACCAGCTATTTCTGGAGCGAGGGTGATCCGGAGTCCAAGCGCCTGATCAATACCCAGCTGGAAGGCTATCGGGTGGAGCTGAACGTTTGGGGATACAATCCCACGGAGGAGCTGTTTGAGGCCACCGGAGGAGCGATCACCGATGCCAAGCTGGAGCAGATGGACGGACTGGACGCTGCGCCTCTGAATCAGGTGATACTGGAGCTTTACCGGTATAATTATGAAACCGGTAAATATGAGCGCTATATGGCCGATACCTCCATCCGCACGGTAAACGGCCGGTATTTGTTCGAGGACGGATTGCCCAGAGGGAAATACTATCTGGTTGAGACAAATCTGGGCCAGGCCAACAAAGACCGCTACTTTAATATGTACAACAGTAAAGACTGGCGCCGCGAGTTCACCGTCAACGCCTCAGAGCGCAACGTGGTGAACGTGTACAATCCGGAAAAGCCGAATCTGGAGATCACGAAACGTGTGCTGGCGGAAAAGGCAGGCGGGAAACATGTGGATCTGGCAGGTCTGACGCTGACCTTTAAGGACGGAGGCACAAAGTATACCAGAATCTTTAACAAAGATTCTGCCGACGAAACCACCGTGAGAATCGACAACATGGCTCCCGGCGCTTACACCATTACCGAGTCCGGACAGCCGCAGAACACCTCGATTCAATACTTTGGCGTTTACAATCAGAATCAGCTGATCATCGGATTCTCCCGTGCCAAGAATGGAAGCACGCCACAGATTCAGAAGCGGGATAAGCTCAAGACGTACCCATATGAGTCCCAGGTGTCCATGGAGCTGTACAACCCGCAGAAGGGCAGCCTGAAGCTGATCAAGACAGACGCTGAGGACCCGGAGGTCAAACTTGCGGGTGCAGAGTTTAAATACAGCTATCTGCCGTTTAACGCAAACAAGGGCGATATTGTTGGTTCCAAGGGCGAGGCCTATGTGGTCCGCCAGCCCGGTCTGGTTGAAGATGCGACCTTGCTTCAGGATTTGGCTGGAAGAAAATGGGGAACAGAAACGGCTGCCGGAAAGACCAACGCTGACGGCGAACTCCTGATGGAGCATCTGGATCCCGGCTGGTACCGGATCACGGAGACCAACGCGCCGGAGGGCTACACCGCGGGACAGGAACCGTTCTACATGGCGGTAGTCGCCGATATGGGCGCAGACCACACCGTAGCAGGGGTTATCCCCGAAGCGGTTGTGACCAATCCCCACGACGTGTCCCTGACTGTCACAAAGAATCTGGATTACGCCGGACTCACGGATCACAAAAACGTTCTGCCGGATACCGTCACCTTCAGGCTTTACAAGGGAACGGCGGACGGCGCGCTGGCTGATACCGGCAGGAGCGTGGAAGTGATGTCAAAGGACGGCCACACCGGTATAATCGATGGCATCCCGCAGCTTACCGCCAAAGAAACCGCAGACGGCGTCCATTACTATCTCGCGGAGACGGTTGAAAAGTCTGAGGACTGGAATTTTGTCGCCGCCGCCGACAATCAGGACGCGGCAGGGACAGCGCTTAATACCGTGACAAAGGGCGGCGTGACCTACATCGAACTGCCCGGATTTACAACCAGGGCGGATGTTGCAATCACCGTCACCAACCGTCTGGCCAGGGCGGACATCACGCTGCTCAAGGTTGACAAGGACAGCAATGCGCCGCTGGCGGGAGCCGTTTTCGCGCTGTACGCCACCGATCAGACGGTGGGCGGCACCGGGCTGCCCGCGGATTCGGCCAGAATCGGCACCTTCGCGGATTTGGGCCAGGGAATCTACCGGCTGACCAATATCCCGGCCGGAAGCATTTCCGGGACGGACTACTATGTATTTGAAGTTACCGCGCCGGAACACTATGTGCGCAAGGCGGAGCCGGTGAAAGTTACCGTGCTGCCGGGACAGCACTTAAGTTATGAGACGCCGGAAAGCGCCGGTCTGTTGACCATTCAAAATGAGAGCGGCGTGGACATCAGCCTGATCAAGCACCCGGATGTGTACGGAGGGCCGGAAGCCGGAACCATCCAAACGTCCGGTGTGAAATTTGACCTGTATGTGCGCGACACGGCCCAGGACGGAAGCGGCTGGACCAAGGTGGGCGAGACCAGGGAGCCGGATGCGGACGGAACCATCAAATGGACCGGACTTAAGCTGGCGGACCGCCAGTACGCTCTGTACGAGTACGACATTACCGGCGGAACCTACGAAAATTACGCGCTGGACGGCATATATCTGGACGGCGTGAAGATGGAGGAGACCGCGGAGCAGGACGGCAGGAGACTTTACGTGCTGGCAGGAATGTCCGCGGGCCAGACCTTCGGGTTTGAGGCTTACAACCGCCCGGCACAGCTGGTGACCATCCAAAAGACCGACGCCAACGGCGGTCCGGCTCCCGAAGCCGAGTTCCAGATTCTGGATGCCAACGGCGGCGTAGTCATGATTCACGGGCAGGAGAAGGTTCAGACCGCTAGAGTTGGCGGAGAGAACTACACCCAGGTGAAAATACCGCTGAAAGCGGGAACGTACACGCTGGTGGAGACGAAAACCGGCTCCGGCTACAACCTGATTCCGGACGACAGCCGGGTGATCACCCGGCGGGAGATCACGGTGCCGGATGAAGCGAACAACAACACCTATGAATTCTCCAACCTGCGCATCGCTCCCACCGTGGAGCTGAACAAACAGGTTGCGGCTGTGAACGGCCAGGAGGTTGAGGCGGGCCGCGAAGGCGTGCTGGAGAACCTGTGGTGGAACGACGGCCAGACGGTGCGCTATGAGCTCACGCCGGTCCTTGGTGATGAGATTACGGGCAGGGGAAACAACGGAACCATCGAGCGCTTTGCGCTGACCGACACCGGGCTTACCATGCAGGGGCCGGATGGAAACGACCTGGCCTACGATATTTATACAAGGGATAACTACTCCTTCACGGAGCTGGTGATTCCCATGCCGTCCCACGACAGCTTTATTGTCCGGGACGGGGTGGCCGTGGAGGCGGGAGCTATTACCGCGACGGTTACCACGGAGCATTTTGACGGCTCCCAGAACACCTACGAGCACACGTTTGACCTGGAGGACAGCTGGACCCTGGATCTGGGAGCGGAAGCGGGAGTGAAGGGCTTTACGGTCACTTACGAGGACGCGCGGATGAAGGAGCAGAGCGGTTACGCCCTGGGCCAGAATTTCAACCCCGGAACCATCCAGGCAGAGGCGGTGCTGTACCAGCAGCCGTACAACTCCCAGGCGGTCCAGGTCATCGGCAGGATCCGCAACAGCGCCAATGTGGCGGTGAAGTACAGCAAATATTTAAGCGACGGAACCCACCAGGAATATACCATGGGCAGAGACTCGTTTGACGACGTCCGTGTGCTGGAGCCGGATATTCCCACCGTTTCCACACGGCTGGACGTGGCCAACAACACCAGGCCCGCGGATACCGCCACCGGCAATATCAAGGTGGGCGACAAGCTGACCTACACCATGACGCTGGAAAATGTCAGCGGCGAATCGATCCGCAGCGAGATGGTGGGACCGGTCTTTGTAAACCGGCTGCCCATCGGCGTAAACGCTGTGGATGACACGATCAAAGTGCGCATGAACGGTACGGAGATCGAGCCGGATCAGATCAGTGTGATTTACGACAGCGAGGGAATTGAGTATCTGGTGGTATCGCTGCCGCACCACAACCTGACAAACGGCGATAAGGTGGTCGTGACCTTTGAGGCCGAGGTCGGCAACGCGGTGATCAACAACACGGGGGCCGCCACGGATTCCATGTATATCACCAGCCGCCTGACCAAAGATATTTTCGCAAGCAACCCGGGCGGAGCCACCTTCAAGTGGCAGGAAGAGAAAACGGGAACCAACTGGCCCAATGAATACCCGGACATCAACGACATTGCAAAAGACACGCTGGGGCTGTGGAACAAGGCCAACGGCTACACCTACAACTACCGGCAGAACACATTTAACACCAACTCCGACATTACCCTTCTGAAGGAGGGCAAGGGCAACCTGGACAGCGCCTTCGTGTCCGAGCCGGTGAGCGCCAAGGTAACGCCTGACGAGAACGGCAGCATCATTTATCATCTGATTGCCAAGAACACGTCGGCGGAAGCCAACAAGACGGTGATCACCAGGCTGCGCCTGGCGGATTCCCTGCCCAGACCCAGCGAGATGGAGGACTTCAAGGGAACCAGCAGAAGCAGCCAGTGGAGATTCAACGTGGACGGCGGCACTGCGTTTACCGTGTACAAAGTGAACGCGGAGGGCGCGAAAACGGTGATCGAACCGGAAAACTACCGGATTTACTACTTTACCGGGGACGGCGAGACGGCCATGGACCAGAGCGTGCTGAAGAAATACGAGAACCCGGAAGATCACGGTTGGGTATTGCAGGATAACTGGACCGGAACCAACCCGGTTGCGGTGATGGCGGATATCACGCTCCCCGAGGATCAACATCTAAAGACGAGCGAGAGCGCCGTGCTGGAATTCAAGGCGGATGTGCAGGAGATCAACTCGGCCCAGGAGCTGGAGCGCATCGCTTACACCTACGCGGTGAACCGGTTCTCCATGTCCTACTACCATATGTCCAACGAAAACCCGGAGGAGCTGGCGTTCCAGGATGTGACCAGCAACATGGTTCAGGCCGTGCTGACCCCCGCCAGAGTGGGCGTGGGCGGCCGAATCTGGATCGACGCCAACGGCAACGGACTCCAGGACGACGACCAGTACGGCACGTCCGTGTCCGATTTGCAGAAGCTGGTGGAAAACCAGTATTTCAGAATCAGGCTGAACACCAGCGGCGAGGAGAAGAACACGGTGTCCGTGGCCTCTGTATCCCAGGCGATCCCGGCGGTACCCAACGAGACGGCGAAGCCTTCGGGCGTTTTGGACCGGACCGGACGGTTCCTGTTCTCGGGCCTGCTGCCTGCGCAGCCTCACGATGAGGAAAACCTGTACGCGGCCATGGACGACGACGGAGCGCTCAACACGATCCGAAACGAACTGAAGCCCGGCGCGTTAAAGGGGCTGAATCCTCAGACAAACCGGCTGACCATTATCACCGGGGGCGACGGGAGCGCCGACATCATTCCCGGAATGTATTTAAAGAAAACCGCGACAACGGTGAACGGCAAAGGCATTTCCAACGCCGAAGGCGGCATGTCGCGCAAACCCTCTGAGCTGAAGGCGGGGACGTACCCCAGCGAGACTCAGGACAACAACTTTGTGACCAACGGCACGGCGGACAGCTATGTCTCCGAACAATTCTTCCTGTGGGGCGACACGGAGAACTGGGATCAGACCAAGGATTTCGGCCTGATTCCCTACCGCGATCTGACCATCACCAAATACGGGGAGGGAGATCCGAAGGAAACGCTGGAAGGGGCGGAATTCGCCCTGTACGGCCCCTTTGACAACGAGGAAGAAGCCAGGGCCTTTGACACAGGGAAAGCGGACGAGGGCAGCGGTAAGTTTGTGGGCCGCGGGGCCACCGGAGCGGACGGAACCCTGAAGTTCGAGGGACTTTACTACTATCTGTACTACGTGATCGTGGAAGAGTCCACCCCGGACGACTATATGACCTACGGCGCGGTGGCCAGCTCCAATATCCGGCCCATGTCCGCGGACCGGGCGGACGCCAGCTGGTATATCCCGTGGGGCGTAACCGAGGCCAGCGTCACCAACAAATACGGCGACGGAACGCTGAAAGTGACCAAAGCGGACAGCGAGACCGGCGCAGCCCTGGCGGGAGCGAGGTTTGAGCTCACTGCGTCCAGGACAAATGTGGAGGGCGCTTGGGAGAATTACCTGGCTAAGGCTGCGAACAGCGAGCCGGACGGCTTAACGGGCGTTCAGGCGGTAACGGTTGACGGAACCACGCTGCGCTTTACCATTGCGGGCAGCACGGAACATGGTGCGACGGACGGAACCGCCGTCCTGACGGAACTGCCTTACGGCACCTACACGCTGACCGAGATAAAAGCGCCCGACGGTTATATTCTGGGAAGCACGCCGGAGGTGAGAGTGTTCACCATCAGCCGCGCCGACCGCACGATTTCCTACACCACGGACCAGCTGGCGCTGGAGAAGGACGCCATGGGTCCCATCGCCAACACCCCTCATGAGACAACGGTGGTGAAGGTGAGCAAGAGCAACACAGAGACAAAGCTGGCGGGAGCGGAATTCATCCTCAAATCCCAGAAGGGCTACGTGCTGTTGAAGGACGGAAGCTTTGACGGGTATGTTCAGGAGGAGGAAAAAGCGAGCCGGTTTACCACAGACGAGAACGGCGCGTTCGTGATCAAACGCCTGCCTGCCGGAACCTACACGCTGGTTGAGAAAACGGCGCCTTCGGGCTACCAAATCAACAGCGACATCCCCTCCTTCACAACGGACGGGACAAAACACAGCCTCATCCAGGTGGAGGATCAGAAGATCACCCACAGCGGCGGAAACGGCGGCGGAGGCGGCGGTGGAGGTTCCACCGGAAAACGCAGCGTGACGGTTATCAACGACGAAAATGTGCCGCTGGCCAATCTGCCCCAGCCGCCGGTCAACGAGACCATCATTCTGGACGACGACGTACCGCTGGCCGGACTGCCCAAGACCGGCGAGATCGTAAATGCGGCCGCAGGGCTTGCGGCGCTGATCTCCACCGCGCTCATGGGCGTGTACCTGGCTTTGCAGAAGAAACGGCGGCCTGACCGGTAAACGGCGGGCAAAACGACACGGACAGCCTGGAATGCGGGCGGTGCGGAATACGGATCGTCCGAAGCGCAGATCATTTAGAAAATTCGACAGAAACAGCAGTCCCGCGGGAAATCCCGTGGGGCTGCTGTTTTTTAGTGCGCCGGGCGGATGTGACCCATTGTTTGGGTCAGTGGGAATGGAACCGCGGCCTCCGGAATAAGATGCATCGATAGACGGAAGCCGCGGGGTGTTGAAATGCAAATATTGATTTTTCTGTCGGAATGTATGGTTCCGCTGATGATATTTTACATAATCGGGTTCGGGCTGCTCTCAGGGCGGCCGGTGATGGACGATTTTCTGGAAGGAGCCAAGGAGGGGATGAGGACCGTGGCGGGCATTTTGCCCACGCTGGTGGCGCTGATGGTGTCCGTGGGGGTGCTGCGGGCCTCCGGCTTCCTGGACTTTCTTGGGGAGGTGTTAAAAGCCCCTGCGGCCCTGGTCCACCTGCCGCCCCAGATCGTGCCGGTGATCCTGGTGCGCCTGGTATCCAACTCCGCGGCCACGGGCCTGGTGCTGGACATTTTCAAGGAGTTCGGAACGGACTCCAACCTGGGGCTGATCGCCTCCCTGCTGATGAGCAGCACGGAGACGGTGCTGTACTGTATGAGCGTGTACTTCGGCGCCGCGGGCATCACCAAAACCCGCTACACCCTGGCCGGGGCGCTGATCGCAACCGCGGCGGGGGTGGCGGCCAGTGTGGTGCTGGCCGGGGTGATGTAAAGGCCGAAGCCAAAGAAAACATTGCAAAACCCAGGTTTTTTTACTATAATAGCCATAAGAAAATAGGAGATCCGCTGTGTATCGGCGCCGGCATAGTACAGAGGACGGTGCATATACAGCGGGTTTTGTCATGAAAAAGGAGCCAAAATGGAGCAATATGAGACTCTGCGCCGCCGTTTTCCGCGGTTTTTCTACAGAGGATACGAGATAGAGGAGACAGGCACTGCACTCGGGATTACATATCACTTTGAGATCGAAGGGCTCAGCTCATTTGCACCCTGCTGGACGTTCACCAGGCCGGAATGTGCCGACGGGACGGCCGTGGACGGGCTGATGGAACGTATGGTCTTTTCGCTGGGCATGGTAGAGCTGGTCAGCTATTGGAAAATCACCTGTTCCCCCCAGGTGGTTGTGGAGGCAGGCGCACTGGATGAGAAGCAGATCCGCTGGTGGAAAGACCTGTATTACAATGGATTGGGTGAGTTTTTCTATGTGAATCAGATCGACAATGTAAATCCGGATGATTTTATGGAGATTATCTGCGAGGACAGTGCGGACCAGACTGCCTGTGAGCAGGTGGCAGAAGATTTTACTGTGGCTTCTGAGATTTCCGGCATTCTGGTTCCCATCGGCGGGGGCAAGGACTCTGTGGTGACGCTGGAGCTTTTGCGCCAGTCCGGCGCGCCGCTCTACGGATATATCATCAATCCCAGAGGTGCTACTGTCCACACCGCAGAGGTTGCAGGCCTGGACGGCGGTCATCTCATGGAGGTCAGACGCACTTTGGATCAAAATATGCTGGAGCTGAATCAGAAGGGGTATTTGAATGGACATACACCGTTTTCCGCCCTGGTGGCATTTTCCGGCCTGATCGGGGCGAAGCTTCTGCATCTGCCATATGTGGCGCTGTCCAATGAATCCAGCGCCAATGAGAGTACGGTTTTGGGGAGCACGGTAAACCATCAATATTCCAAGAGCTTCAAATTTGAACGGGATTTCCACCAATATGCGGCGGAATATCTGCCGGGAAGCGCTTACTACTTCAGTCTGTTAAGGCCTCTCAGCGAGTTTCAGATTGCCAGGTTCTTTGCCAGGCAGAAGCTCTATCACGGCGTATTCCGCAGCTGTAATGCAGGCAGCAAGACGGACAGTTGGTGCGGTCACTGCCCCAAGTGCCTGTTCGTCTATTTGATTTTGTCGCCATTTCTGACATCGGACGAGGTGAGGGCTATTTTCGGAACAAATATGCTGGAGGATTCGTCCATGACGTTTACGTTGGATCAACTGGTGGGCATTGAGGAAGAGAAGCCGTTTGAGTGCGTGGGCAGCCGCGACGAGATCAATGCGGCGCTGGTGCTGACCATTGACCGCATGGAGGAAGAGGGAGAACCGCTTCCCCTGTTGCTGAGGCACTACAAACAATCTGGAATGTATGCGGGAAGAAAGGCTGGGAGAGACCGGTATTTTGCCTATTACGACGATGAGAACCTGGTTCCGGAGCCCTTTGCCGCGCTGATAAAGCGTAACTGTGTGGCTTGTACAGACAATGCCATAGGATAAGGAGATAATGACGTGATTGAACGAATCGACCCATGGGTCCACAATAAACGTGTTCTGCTGCTGGGCTTCGGCCGGGAGGGCCAGTCCACCTGGCAGGTATTAAAGCAGCTGGGAACCTGCGCTTGCGTGGATATCGCGGACCAGAAGCCCGCCGCCGTGGACGCGGACGGGGCGCGCTGGATCACCGGGGATCATTATCAGGACTGTCTGGACGACTACGACGTGGTGTTCAAAAGCCCCGGAATCGTGCTGGAGCGCCCCATAGAGTCCTACCGCTGCGCCATTTTGTCCCAGGCGGAGCTGTTTTTCCACCTGTTCCGGGACCAGATCATCGGCATCACCGGCACCAAGGGGAAAAGCACCACCACCTCCTTGCTGTACCACGTGCTAAAAAGCGCGGGGCAGGACTGCGTGGTGATGGGAAATATCGGAATTCCGGCCTTCGACCACCTGGAGGAGATCGGCCCGGACACCAGGATCGTCTTTGAACTGTCCTGCCACCAACTGGAATACATGACGGTATCGCCCCACATCGGCGTGCTGATCAATATACACGAGGAACATCTGGACCACTACGGCACCATGGAGAAATACGTGGCGGCCAAGCACCGCATTTTCCGCAACCAGGGTTCGGACGACATTCTTGTATGCAATGTGCAATGTCTCCCTGAGCCGGGGGAATGCCCGTCGCGGCTGATCCGCGTGGGGACAAATTGCCCGGATGCGGACGTCAATGTGGATAACTGCGGCGAAAATGGAACATTTGTGGATTACGGCGGCAGGCGCTACCGCATCCCGGAGACGGAGATCCGGCTTCTGGGCCAGCACAACTATTTCGATATCGCGGTGGTGTACGCTGTGTGCGGACTTTTGGGCATCGGCGAGGCCGCGTTCACGGAGGGCCTCAAATCCTACGAGCCGCTGCCCCACCGCCTTCAGTATCTGGGCCAGAGGGACGGCGTGAAATATTATGACGACTCCATTTCCACCATTTGCGCCACCACCATCCAGGCGCTGAAAACCCTGACGGACGCGGACACCGTGCTGATCGGGGGCATGGACCGGGGGATTGACTACGGGGAGCTGATTCAGTTCCTGTCCGGGTGTCCGGTTCCTCATATCGTGCTGATGGAAGCCACCGGACGGCGGATCTATGAGGAGATCGGCCGGGATTATCCGGAGTTCGCCGGAAGGGACCGCCTGATCCTGGCGGACCATCTGGAGGCGGCGGTTCGGGCCGCCAGGTCCGTGACCAGACCGGGACACAGCTGCGTATTATCTCCGGCAGCCGCAAGCTACGGCATTTTCCGCAATTTTGAGGAGCGCGGGGAGGCCTTTTCGCGGTATGTATTTGAATAGCTGGATAAAAATGGAAAAGACACAAAAAAATCACAGCCTTTTAAGAATTTCATAAGGATTTTGGGGGTTGTGCGAACCTGTAAAATACTGTACAATCAGAAAGAAGCTTTTTTGAAGCGGGAAATGAAAGGAAAAATCGTGGGAACGTACGAGACGCTGAACGATGTATTGGTGAACCTGTTTCGCGACATTACGGGGATAGAACAGAAGGCGGTCCGCGCGCTGGGATATCCCGATATAACGAACAACGATATGCATGTGATCGAGGCGATCGGCGTGTACGCGCCTAAAAATATGTCGTCCATCGCCAGGGAGCTGTCCGTGACGGTCGGCACTCTGACCATATCCGTGAACAGCCTGGTAAAAAAGGGCTACGTTGTCCGGCAGCGCAGCGAGGAGGACCGGAGAGTGGTACTGATTTCCCTCTCGGAAAAGGGCAAGGAAGTGTTTGAACACCACGCCAAATTCCACAAAGCCATGATCGACGGCGTGATCAATGAATTGACCGAGGAAGAGTTAGAAGTTCTGATTAAGGCGGTAACAAAGCTGAATTCCTGGTTCAGAGGCTTCTGAAGAGGACTAAAGGAGGCAACTACTACTATGAAAAAATTGATGATGGGCGTTATGCTGGCGGCTATGGCATTTGCACTGGCAGCGTGCACACCAACGACTGAAAAGCAGAAAGAGAATACCACGGCCGCGGCCGCAGCCGATATGGAGACGATCCCCATGACCACAGGCGGAGCCAGCGACAAGGTGCCGGATCCCAACGTGAAGCCGGTGGCGGTGATTTCGATATACCATGGCAGCGACGACAGCGATGGAATTGTCCAGGATATGGACGCGCTGGACACCGAGGGCCTGGATGCACAGCTTTTGGTGGACAAGCTGGTGGAGTACGGCGTGCTGACCAAGGGAACCAAGGTGCTGAGCTTCGAGATCGAGGGCGAGGGCGAGACAGCCACGGCGACGCTGGATTTAAGCCAGTTAAAGAGCGAGGAGGGCTGTTCCGACCGCATGCTTTTGGCAGAGGTGGGCAACACCTTTATCGACAATTTCGAGCTTAAGACGATCAAAGTTAAAGTGAACGGCGGAAACTTTGAGGGCAAGGATATCCAGCAGCAGGATTCGGATGTGCTGGAGTATGAGTCGGATTTTGAAGATATGACCTGATAGAAACGAAACGGAAATAAGAAAGCGGACCGGAAGCCAGGATGTGAGATGTGGGCTTCCGGCCCGCTTTTTTGCGCCGATCTGTGTTTGAATGTGCGGTTACAGGTACGTGTACGCCTTTAATCGCCCATAAAATACAGCGCTTTGACGTACCCCTTGGCATCGGTTACGAGTTGGTTCCCCATATAGGGCGACGGGCCATAGGGATTGTTTTCATTGAATTCCATCACGCGGAAGGCCCCCGCGCCCTGTGGACGTTCCGATAGGTTGAAGTAATTGTAATATTCCTCGCAGGCGCCCTTTAACACGAATACGTTACCTTCATAAACTGTCTTAAACACCGTGTCCACGCTGTCCGTCCACATGCTGAAGGTTTGAGAATAGGGCTCATAGGAGAAATTGACGTAAGTGCCGCTTGCCTCGTCGGGATTCTTCGGGTCGATCAGCACATAATCCCCGTACTGGGTGTCCTGCGCTTGTTTGAGGATTACAGTTTCGCCGGTGAGTTCGTCGGAAACCAGCTCCAGCTGCGTCACTTCATTCAGAGAAATATATTGGTCCCGGGTGATTGTGATGGGGACGGAAATGGTGCCCTTTGCCTGGTAGTAGAGGCCGCGGTCCACGGTATGTCCGGCATCGGAGTACAGCTCCACCCATATTTCGCCGCGCTCCGGCAGCAGGTCCTCATAGGGAGCGGGGGGCAGGGCCGCGTAACCCGATTTTATCTCCCGCGCCTGCGCTTCGTCGAAGGAGTCCTCGGCCGCCTTCAAAAACGCGATATTCCGCCGTTCAAGGCCGCCCAGCAGGAGCTCGTTAAAACCGTCTGCGCCAAAACGCGCCTGGTACCACGGCTGACTCTCGAAATAAGTTTTCATCGCCTCCGTCTTAAATTCCCTTCCGTACACGGCGTAGAACTGGTTGCGCATAAGCTTCAACTCATCCTGGGTCAGGCCGATCAGGTCCGACTGGTTTAAGGGACGGGCAAAAAGCTCCGGCATCATCAGGTTCCCATCCACGGGATAGTAAGTCCCGGCCTCCTCCATTTCCCCATGCAGTACCACGGGTCCGCCCACCTTCCAGTCAATGGTGAAGGAACTTCCGGCCTGCCCGCCCGCCGAGTCCGTAAGCGTGTAGGTACCGTCTGCAGCCGGGGTATCCAGCCGGAAGGTGTGCAGCATAGAAAAGGCGTTGGAAAAATTGGGGTCCCGTTTGACAAATTCCAGCACGGGAAAATCCGGGTTTTCCGGGGTGCCGGGCGTAACGCGCAGCCTGTAGGTGAAGTCGCCGGATTTGAAGTAGCTGCCGCCGATCATCTCGGCCGTCACTTTGGACTGTGACGCGCCGGTATTCTTACGGCCTGCCTGGGAAGCGCCGGTTCCCGTCTGATTTTGGCCTCCCGTGCCGTCTGCCTGTGCTCCGTCAGTTCCAGGAGTGCCAAAACCCGGCTGCGTTCCGGTCCCGGATTGCGTTCCATTACCGGCCTGAGCTCCGTTGCCGCTCTGAACGCCGTCACCGTCCTGAGCGCCGTTGCCGCTCTGAGCGCTGTCGCTGTCCTGCGCGCCCTTACCCGCCGTTTCTGCCGGACCGGACCCGGTCATATGCTCCATTCCCTGGCGTCCGCAGGCGGCCAGAAGCAGCCCCAGCGCAATCACTGCCGGTACCATCCATGCTCTTCTGCTATTTCTCATAAGATATCCCTCCCTCTGTGTCGGTTGCTCCTTATCATTATTATAGCGGAGCGCGGGAAAAAACGTTTTAAGGTTTTCTTACAAAAAAGGCCGGAATTCTGATGGCAGAATTCCGGCCTGAAATGCCGATATGTTCGATTTTACTTAGAATTTGGACATTGCCGCCTCGTCCGCGATCACAATCACATCGCCGTGCAGCTGAAGGATGGAAGCGGGAACCTGGGGAACAATGGGGCCGCAGAGGCAGTCGTGCAGGATCTGTGCTTTGTCCGCGCCGCTGACCAGAAGCAGGATCGTTTTCGCGCTCATAATGGTCTTGATTCCCATGGTGTAAGCCTGGCGGGGAACATCGTTGACATCCGCGAAGAAACGCTTGTTGGCCTCAATGGTGCTCTCGGTCAGATCCACACAGTGCGTGGTCTTGGGGAACTCGTCAGCAGGCTCGTTGAAACCGATATGGCCGTTGTGGCCCAGTCCCAGCACCTGGATATCCACGCCGCCCATGCTCTCAACCACCGCCTCGTAGCGGGCGCACTCTTTCTCGCTGTCCGGCTCGGTGCCGTCCGGGATGTTGGTGTTATTCAGGTCGATGTTGATATCCTTGAACAGGTTGTTGTACATAAAATAGTAGTAGCTCTGGTCGTTATCTCTGGTCAGTCCACGGTACTCGTCGAGGTTTACGCTCTTTACCTGGGAAAAATCCAGATCGCCGTTCCGGTAGCCCTCGATCAGACGCTTGTAGGTGCCGATGGGGGTGGAACCGGTGGCCAGGCCCAGAACGCTGTCCGGTTTTAAAGTCACCTGTGCGGAAATGATATTTGCCGCTTTTCTGCTCATGTCCTCGTAGTCTTTTGCTTTGTAGAGCTTCATAGTTTTTGCCGCCTTTCATATATATTTATTAAAATACATTGTGCCCGGATACAAAATCCCCTGGTGGAAAAATGATTCTGAAAATATTTTTCTAAATTTCTTGAATACAGGATAACATTTTTCTAACATACTTTCAAGGGGGTAACGCATAAAATATTAATAAAAAGCAGAGATAGACTGCGGACCAACCGTGCGAGGAGTGAGAGTATGTCAAATTATCGGAGACTGATTTCTTACATCTACGCCTATGAGGGCGAGGTGAAGGGTAAAAATATAGGCTTTGTCAAACTGGAGTCGCGGGGCGGACAGTGCAAGCTCAGCGTCAATGTCAAAAAAGTCTATGTAGGAGGCAGTGACCTTGGGGTGTATCTGTTGGCGCCGGGCAGGGAGATCAGCCTGGGGAATATTTTTATCCGCAGCGGGGCCGGAGAGTTCCGCGCAGTAATTCCGGTGGAAAATGTAGCGGATTCCGGGATTGGAATGGATTCCTGCTATGGCCTGAGCATCCACGAGCCGTCGGACGGCTGGCGCTGCTACACCACCATCTGGGAGGATGCCGTGGCCCACGCGGCCGAGGTAGAGCTGGCGGATGTGACATCCAAGAGCCGCCGCGACATCAGCGAGGAAGAGGAGATACATAAAAAAGCGGAGGAAATCGCCGCGGAGATGGACCGGGAAATCGCGGGCAGCCCGGAGGAAGGGCAGCCGGTGGAAGCGCAGTCCGGGTCCGGGCCTTCGAAAGAGGGAAACGCGGACAAGGAAGGTGAAAATTCCGGCGCATCGGCAAATACCGGCGGTGACGAAGTGGATGCCGGGGATGAGAATACACCGCTTGGCACAGCAGGTACCGATATCGATGCCGGGGAAGCAGAAGCTGTGGAACCAGAACCTGGAGCCGGGGAAATCGATGCCAGGACAGCTGGGATGGCCGCTGACTTCGGGTCCGGCGAAATGAATATTGAGGTCAACGGGGAAACGGTCGAAACCGAAGCTGGGAGTACCTGGGCCGAAGGAACAAATTCTGAGACCGGCGAAGGGGATATTGGAGCCGAAGCCACAGATGCCTGGGCAGAAGAAGTGGATACCGGGGCGGATGGAGCAGATATCGGAGCAGAAGCTGCGGATGTCTGGGCCGAAGGAACGGATGCCGGGGCCGGTGAAGCAGATACGGAGTCCAAGGGCATGGATACCGGGTTCCGTGGAGCGGAGACTTCCGGCCTGATTATGGAGTCGGAGCTTTCCTACAGCGAAGCTGTCTCTGAAAATGCAGAGTTTCCGGCCGGTTCGGAAGCGGAAGAGAAGGGCATCGGGGAAGGTGTATCTGACCGGAGCCAGGATGCCGGTTCGGAGAAAAATGGATGCTCAACACAAGATTACGCATATTCCAACGGCGGTGTTCTGATTTCCCGGAACGGGACTTCCACCGAGGTCCAAATGAGTGCGAATGAGCCGGTCCAATCCGGGGAAAATCACTTCATGCCGGTGCGGGAATCCATTATTTACGGAGAGAACAGCGCGGCCAGAACGGAAGAAGAATATGGTATTGGCGGAAAACAGGCCGGAGCCGCTGCCAAAATCCCGGACCGCATGACCTCAGAACGCCCGGCCGTGGATACAGATAATGTGGAAAACGCTGTGTTCCAGCGTACCGGCGGTTTCCCACCGCTTCGGGAGCCGCAGTTTTCACGGGCCGGCGTTTTGAACCCGCAGCAGAACCAGGCGGAGCCGTATTCCGCCAATCAGCGCGCAGATATGCGCAGGCAGCCGGCTTCACCCGTTCCGGCAATGCAGTGGACGCAGCCGGCGGGCCGTCCGCCCCAGCCGCGTTTTCTGTCAGACGCCAAATGCGGCGTGGAACGTGGAACCGGAATAAACCAGCAGTTGATTCTGCCGGATATGCCGCCTTACAGCCGCGCCCGTTCCGCTCAGTCCGCAGGCAGACCGCGCTCAGAGTGGCAGGCGGAAAATCCTTTGCAGACAGGTCCGGCGCCGGAAGAGATGGACTTTATTCGTCTGGAGTCTCCAACCGCCGCCCGTCCGCTTCGCCCCGGCCAGCCCACGGATCAGCAGGAGGGAATGCAACCCGGTGCTGAGCCGTCGCCACAGATGGAGACCGCTCAGCCGCCCGCCCAGCAGCCCGACGGCCAATCTGCGCCGCAGCCGTCTGCCCAGCAGCCTGGCAGCCAATTCGCGCCGCAGACGTCCGCCCAGCAGCCCGGCGGCCAATCCGCGCCGCAGCAGGCCACCCAGCAGCCCGGCGGCCGTCCCATGCCGCAGCAATTCACCCAGCGGCCCGGCCGTCGCCCTATGCCGGTACAAACCGCCCGGCAGCCCGGCGGCCAACCCGCGGCGTCGCAGACCGCCCAACGCCCTGACCGTCAGCCCGCACCACAGCAGGCCGCGCAGCCGTCTAGCGGTCAATCCACGCCGCAGCAGGCCATGCAGCCGTCCAGCGGTCAGTCCGCGCCGCAGCAGGCCGTGCAGCCGTCCGGTGGTCAGTCCGCGCCGCAGCAGGCCATGCAGCCGTCCGGCGGTCAGTCCGCGCCGCAGCAGGCCATGCAGCCGTCCGGCGGTCAGTCCGCGCCGCAGCAGGCCGCACAGCCGTCCGGCGGTCAGTCCGCGCCGCAGCAGGCCGCACAGCCCGCCCGCCAATTCAACTCCCGGCAGCCATGGCAGCAATCCGGCAACCGGTCCGCGGCCCAGCGTTCCATGCAACCCAGCGGTCAGCCCGCCACCCAGCGCCCCATGCAATCCGGCGTCCCGCCCGCGGCCCAGCGCCCCATGCAGCCCGGCGGCCAGCCTGCCACTCAGCGCCCCATGCAGCCCAGTGGCCAGCCCGCCACCCAGCGCCCCATGCAGCCCAGCGGCCAGCCCGCGGCCCAGACGCCGCAGTCCGGCCATCAATCTACGGTCCGGCAGCGCTTCATGCAGTCAGCGCGCCAATCCGCGGCCAATCCGCAGCCTGACCGCCAGCCGTCCGACCGCCGCTCCGACACCTCCGTCTCCATGCAGCCGCAGACAGACACCGGCACCTACGAGGAGGTAATCGACACAATCCCGGAGAACAGCGGGACCGTTCAGGAGCCGGTAATCACTTCCGGCCGGGAAGAGCTGATTCTGGGTAACCCGGAAGAACTGGAACGTTTGGAGGAGGAAGAGCGTGAGAGCGTAGAAACCCTGCAAATATGGGAAGGATTCCGCAAGCGCTATCCGAAGATTCACGCCTTTGAGTGCGCCGGGGAATGTGAAATCCTCACGATCAAACCCCAGGACATCGGCCTGCTGCCCAGAGAGACATGGACTTATGGAAACAACAGTTTCCTGCTCCACGGCTATTACAACTACCGCTATCTGATTTTAGCCAAGGTGGACACCACCTCGGGCGGCACGCGCTACCTTCTGGGCGTGCCCGGCAACTACTACAGCAATGAAAAATACATGGCCTCCATGTTTGGCTTCCCCCATTTTGTGCTGGCTCAGAAGCAGCCCACCGGCAACGGCCGGTTCGGCTACTGGTACACCGATATCAGGCTGGATAATCTGAGCTGATCCGCCAAAAGGCCGGATTTCCGCCGGGGCACCGGTTATGCCCCGCCTGGAAATCCGGCCCTTTTTAACCTTCCGGGAGGCTGCAAACGTCCGTCTCTGCCAACTCTCTCAATAGTCAATCCCCCGCAGCGCCGCCCGGCCCACATAGGGTCTTACGAGCTGCGCAAACCCTTCCAGCTCCTCCTTCCCGAAACCGGAAAATACCCCCGGCTCCAGCACCTGCCCGCTCTCCGTGAAATTCTGCAGGTAATAGTCCCCGCAGCCCTTAATCCACGGTCCGATCTCCTTAAAATCCTCCTCCGTGTGCAACCCCCGCACCACAGTGGTACGGAACTCGTAGGGAACGCTGCCCTCCAGCAGAAACCGGATGCTCTCGTCGATGCGTTCCAACCGCATACCGTCCACACCAGCCGCGGCCGCATAACGGCTGCGCCCCGCTTTGATATCCATAGCCACGAAATCCAGCAGTCCCTTCCCGCAGAGGTCCTGCAGCAGATCCGGCTTATAGCCGTTGGTGTCCAGCTTCACTAAAAGTCCCAGCTCCCGTACGCTGCGGATGAAATCCTCCAAATCCGGCTGCAGCGTGGGCTCGCCTCCGGTGATGCAGACCCCCTCCAGAATACCCTTCCGTTTTCTCAGAAAGTCCAATACCTCCCCTGTCTCATACTCCGCATCCACCGTTCCCGGCAGCAGCTCGCTGTTGTGGCAGAACGGACAGCGGAAATTGCAGCCTCCCGTAAAGACCGTGGCGGCCACATGGCCGGGGAAATCCAACAACGTCGTTTTCTGTAACCCGCAAATTTTCATCTTTTCGCTCCATTCCGGGGATATTACTTTTCAATCCCGTAAAATTCCGATATAATATTCAACGTACATTTGAAATTCACGTCCGCCCTTTGCATGAAGGAACTCGCCCGGAAATGCCCGCGGCCCGCAATTTCAAAACACATCCTAAAGTATACCACAACCGTCCGGCTGGAACAAGACGGACAGAATTCAGAGGAATGCCATGACAACAGACGAACGCTATATGAAGGAAGCCGTCCGGCAGGCAAAAAAAGCCTCCGCTCTGGGCGAAGTGCCCATCGGCTGCGTAATCGTATATGAAGATAAAATAATCGCCCGGGGTTATAACCGGCGCATGGTGGATCAAAATGTGCTCTCCCATGCGGAGATTATCGCTATCCGCAAGGCCTGTAAAAAAATGGGAGACTGGCGGCTGGAAAACTGCACCCTGTATGTGACGCTGGAACCCTGCCCCATGTGCGCCGGGGCCATTGTCCAGGCCAGGGTGCCCCAGGTGGTGATCGGCTGCATGAACCCCAAGGCGGGCTGCGCCGGGTCGGTCCTGGACATGCTCCACGAGGACGGCTTCAACCACCAGGTGGAGACAAAAATCGGGGTCCTAGGGGAAGAGTGCTCCGCCATGATGAAGGAATTTTTTCGGGCTCTGCGTCTGAAAAAACCGAAAAAGAAGCGGGGTGAACCGGCACTGTGAAAACAATCCTGATTACCGGGGCGGGCGGTTTCCTGGGCTCCCGTCTGGTCCGCCGCTTTTCCGCCGGGACGTCCGCGGCCCCGCATTTCCCGCAAACAGAGCCGGACGCAGTATCCCCTTACCATGTATATCCACTATCAGGCCGTGCGCCGGACATCCGTGACGCCGCCGGGCTCCTGGCGCTGTTCCGTCAGGTCAGGCCCGATTACGTGATCCACTGCGCCGCGGTCTCCGATACGGGCCGCTGCGAACGGGAACCGGAATTTTCCTATTCGGTCAATGTAATCGGTGCGGAAAATATTGCCATAGCCTGCCGCGCCTCCGGCGCGAAGCTGATCTTCTGCAGTTCCGACCAGGTGTATTTTGACAACGTCCGCACCGCCTCTCCCGTGCCGCACCGCGAGAGCGAAAAACTGTATCCTTCCGGCGTTTACGGGCGGCAGAAGCTGGAGGCTGAAAAGCGCTGCGCCGCCGCCTGCCCGGATACCGTCAGCCTGCGCCTGAGCTGGATGTACGATACCGGAAAGCCCGGACCGGAAAAGCATGGAAATCTTGTCACAACCCTGCGCGGCCTCCTGGACAACCCGGACCCCGATGCGCGCCTGGCATTTCCCGTTTACGACCGCCGGTCCCTTACGGATGTGTGGGACGTGGCCATTAACATGGAGGCGGCTCTGGACCTTGCGCCCGGGGTGTACAACTTCGGAAGCCCCAATCCCCTAAACGCTTACGAGACCGCGGCCGTGTTCCTCAGCCTTCTGCGTGGCGCTTTTGGGAACAGCGGCAACAGCGCCGCGGCTCCATCTATCCAAAACGCTTCCGATCCCCGGCTGATACCGGACCGCCAGCGCTTTGCCTCCTGTCCGCGCAATTTGCAGATGGATCTGGAAAAGCTGTCCCTTGCCGGGATTTCCTTCCCCACGGCGCAGGAAGGATTTGTCCGGTCTCTTTCCCGATCCCGCCCTTGACAAATCATCTGCCAAAGGGTATACTTAACAAGCGAATAAGCGGGCGCATAAACGCCCCGAGCACTCAAAATTGTCATAAAGTTTCCACGCAGCCGGGGAGATAGCGGTGCCCTGTACCTGCAATCCGCTCTAGCAGGGGTGATACCTCGCCCCGGACAGCTTACTGCGGGGCTGCCTTGTGAAAGTGGTGTTGACGTTTGGGTCTTACGCAATGGGAATCTGTGAACCGTGTCAGGGCAGGAATGCAGCAGCACTAAGCGGAACCTCTCATGTGCCGTAAGGTCGCCTGGACTGAGCTAACTACATGAGTAACGCCCGTGGTAACTGTACAAAGCGAGGTGCGTGGATTTAAAATAATGTGGGCATAGATTTGCCGGAAGTACATTTTCCGTAAGATCTATGTCCATATTTTTTGCTTGCCCCGATACTGTCTTTGCGGTATACTCCCAAGTTTGACAGTTTAGAATGTTGAAAACCCTTAGAAACGTCGTATTTATGCCGTTTCTGAGGGCTTTTCTTTTTGAAAAAAGGGAGTAATGGATTCTTATTCTTTTGAATGTCTGCAGATACCCTTTATGGTACGTTTCTTTATCAATTCATAGTCAGTACGGAACCCGGCGTACTCATGCAACGCATCCGTAAGCTTTGTACGTGTGTAAGATGGGATATATCCTTCGTTTCCTATGCTTGTTACCCTCATTTTTCTGAGTGTCGAAATAATCTCATCACAAGTGAACTGGCTGTCTAGTTTGCGTTCCAGAATCCGGTAGATTAAAAGCGCGATAAAACATGTCGTAAAGTGAGCTTTGATCCTGTCATCCCGTTTTAGGTAAACCGGCCTGGCCTCGAATTCTGATTTCATGATCCGGAAAGATTCTTCGATTTCCCACCGCCCTTGATTTACTGCTGCGATTTCGGAAGGGTCATCGTCGAGATTCGTATAGACGGCATAGAAGCCGTCATACTGGGCTTCTTCCTGTACGGCGTCCTGATCAATTTCGTAAATTTTATTTGCAGCGCATTCACCATATGCGGTGATCGATGTTTTCTTTATGAATCTGCGGTAATCATTCTGGCTATGCTTATCAATCCTTTTCGGCTCGGTATCAATTGCTTTTATCGCTCTTAAAATCTGCTGATTTCGGATCTGTTGTTGATAGTTCCTGTATTTCAGGGAATAGGTCACGATCAGAGTCTGATCGAAATCAATATCACGTTTCCCGTCATTTCCTTCCACATACAGCTGCTTGTAGAATAGCTTGCTGCGGTTTTTAGCGGTGTCTTCGAGCCTGCTGATATCATAGGTATCCAGGCTGTCTTTCAGATGCCATCCGGTGGGCTCCAGACACCATTGGCGCAAATCTTTTTTGAGCTTTTTAATGGACTGCGTTGTTATGAAACAGCGGCCGCCAAAGTTGTTGAATTTCCGGTTGCGTTCAGAAGACAATCCAGCATCCGTACAGACGATAAATTTTGAAAGCGAGAAATCTCTCAGGATCTGTTCTTCCAATGGGATCAGAGTAGTCTGTTCATTGGTATTGCCTGGATGGATACAAAAGGCAAGGGGGATCCCACTTCGATCAATGAAAAGTCCCATCTCGACGATAGGGCTCGGGCGATGTTCCTTGCTCGGACCGTATTGTTTCAGGCCTTCCTGACATTCCGTTTCAAAAAAGTAATTGGTACAGTCATAGTACAGGACTCCGGTCTGCCGTTTGACCAGCCGCCGGCTTGCTTCATACAGTTCCGCCTGGATGGAATCGGATTCGTTTGCAATGACAGACAGGGCACGATAAATCTGATGCAGTTCAAAAGCCGGTGGTTCGAGCAAATCGGAGGACTGCTCATAGCAGGAGAGTTTTGAAGACGGATTGAGGATCCTCTCATATACAAGACGTGAAAGGATGGAATCAAGGTCATAGGAAAACGAATATTCTTTTGAAATCTTTCTACAGATGTTTGGCAGGCGAAGATCATAGTAGATCTTCTGAAGGAAAAGGTAACCAACGTTATAGGAATTCTGCTTATCGAAAGGAATGAGAATATCCGTCCGCAGCGGAACAAGGACTTTATGCTGCTTTTCAGCTTCGGCCTGATTGAGCTCGTCCAGATGCGCCTTAGCCCATTTATTGGCATCTGTACAATGATATTTTTCCATGATTTCCCGTTCAGTTCCAAGGCGTTCCACAACTTCTGAGGAGCGTTTGCCGTCGCGGCGGACAGAGCGGATGATGTAGTAGCTTATTCCATTTTTGGTTTTATTTGTAGTCAATCGCATGGCAGACTCCTTAAGAGAGATGGTATAATCGTATTATATCATATATTACGCTATTACGCACTAAAAACTTTCTGAATTTGACAAAAAAATAAGCAGCCATAAGGCTTGCAAGATTTTCAGGTGTCAAACTCCCGTTTCCGTAAGATCTATGTCCATATTTTTTGCTTGCCCCGATACTGTCTTTGCGGTATAATTACAAAATGGGTATAATAGAACCATTAACAGGATACGTTAGAAGTTATAGGAATGCGCCGTAAGGCGCAGGCGTTACGAATTAAAAGTTCCAGAGAGAAAGGAAGCGCAGATATGAGAAGAATAGGGATGCTGACCAGCGGCGGAGACTGCCAGGCACTCAACGCCACCATGCGTGGAGTCGCCAAATCACTGTATAACATGTTTGACGACGTGGAGATCATCGGCTTCGAAGACGGATATAAGGGACTCATGTATGCGGACTACAAGATTATGCAGCCGTCCGACTTTTCCGGTATTCTGACCGAGGGAGGCACCATTCTCGGCACTTCCAGACAACCCTTCAAACTGATGCACACTCCGGATGAGAACGGACTGGACAAGGTAGAGTCCATGAAGCACACGTACCGGAAGTTAAAATTAAACTGCCTGGTGGTGCTGGGCGGCAACGGCAGCCAAAAGACAGCCAACCTCTTAAGCGAGGAAGGGCTGAACGTGGTGTCCCTGCCCAAGACCATTGACAACGACCTGTGGGGGACCGACATGACCTTCGGCTTCCAGAGCGCTGTGAATATCGCCACCAACGCCATCGACTGTATCCACACCACCGCCGCCTCCCACCGCCGCGTATTCATTGTGGAGGTGATGGGACACAAGGTGGGCTGGCTTACCCTGCACGCCGGTCTGGCCGGCGGAGCGGATATCATTCTTCTCCCCGAGATTCCCTACGATATCAACGTGGTCTGCGACGCCATCACCAAGCGCTCCAAGGCCGGCAAGCGTTTCTCCATTCTGGCGGTGGCCGAGGGCGCCATTTCCAAAGAGGAGGCCAGCATGTCCAAGAAGGAGCTGAAGGCCAAGAAGCGGACTGAGATGGTATACCCGTCCGTGGCGTATGAGATCGGCGCCAGGATCACGGAGATCACCGGCAGCGAGGTCCGCGTGACGGTGCCCGGACATATGCAGCGGGGCGGCGAACCCTGCGCCTATGACCGCGTTCTCTCCACCAGACTGGGAGCCACCGCCGCGAAGATGATCGCCGACGGGGAATTCGGCTATATGGCCGCGGTGAAAAACAACGATATCGTCAAAGTGCCCCTGTCCGAGGTTGCGGGCAGACTCAAGACCGTGGATCCCAACTGCTCCATGATCAAGGAAGCCAAGATGGTGGGAATCTGCTTCGGCGACGAGTAATACTCTGATGCGGGGCGGCTCTTCAACCGGCCGTTCCCGCGCAAATCAAGACAGCAAGGAGCGACTCACATGTCATACACGGCGTTATACCGCAAATGGCGTCCCGCCTCATTTGAGGACGTAAAGGGACAGGACCCCATCGTACAGACCCTGAAAAATCAAATCACGTCGGGACGCATCGGCCACGCCTACCTGTTCTGCGGAACCCGTGGAACCGGTAAAACCAGTATCGCGAAAATCTTCGCCCGGGCAGTCAACTGTGAGAACCCGGTGAACGGAAGCCCCTGCAACGAATGTCCGGCCTGCCGGGCCATTATCTCCGGCTCCTCCATGAACGTGGTGGAGATTGACGCCGCCTCCAACAACGGCGTGGAGAATATCCGGGATATCCGTGACCAGGTCCAGTATCCGCCCACCGACGGGCGTTACCGCGTATACATTATCGACGAGGTGCACATGCTCTCCATCGGCGCGTTCAACGCGCTGCTCAAAACGCTGGAGGAGCCCCCGTCCTATGTTATTTTTATTCTGGCGACAACGGAAGTCCACAAGATTCCGATTACCATACTGTCACGGTGCCAGCGCTATGATTTCAAGCGGATCGCGCTGGAGACCATTGCCGGGCACCTGCGGGAGCTGACCCGGGCGGAACACATCGAGGTGGAGGACCGGGCGCTCACCTATGTGGCCAAGGCGGCCGACGGCTCCCTGAGAGACGCGCTCAGCCTGCTGGACCAGTGCGTGGCCTTCCATTACGGCAAGCTTCTGACTTACGACAACGTGCTGGAAGTCCTGGGAGCGGTGGACGCCAGCGTGTTCAGCGAACTGTTCGGCGCAATCGTGGAGGGAAGGACGCGGGACTGCATTCTCAAGCTGGAAGAGATCGTGATCCAGGGCAGAGAGCTGGGGCAGTTCGTCACGGACTTCATCTGGTACATGCGCAATCTGCTGCTGTTTCAGAGCGCGGACGACGCCGAGGGACTGCTGGACATGTCCACGGAAAACTTAAAACAACTGGAAGAGGACGCGAAAAAGGCGGACGGCGAGACTCTGATGCGCTACATCCGCATTTTTTCTGAACTATCCAATCAACTGCGGTATGCCAGCCAAAAGCGGGTGATCGTGGAGGTGGCGCTCATCAAGCTGACGAGGCCCGCCATGGAGACCAGTCTGGACGCGGTGCTGGAACGGCTGAATCAGCTGGAAGCCCAGGTGGAAGATCTGGAATCCCGCCCCGCCCCGCCCGCCGGGGTGATGGCCGCAGGCTACGCCGCGGTTCCCTCAGGAGCGATGGCGGCGGGTTACGCTGCGGCCCCCGGGGATGCGCAGACAGGAGATTTGGCGCAGGCCGTCCCGGGGGCGCCTGCCGCGGGATTGGGCGCTGGGGTTCCCTCAGCTCCTGTAGGGGAACCGCCCCAGACCGTAGCCCTTCCCCAGGCCCAGCTGGAAGACTTAAAGCTGGTGCGCAACGAGTGGGGAAAGCTGGTCCGAAGCTTAGGCGGCGGCGCCAGGTCCTATCTGCGGGATACCGTGGTGGAGCCGGGCGGGGACAGCTGTCTGACTATCGTATTTATGGATCCCATGAACTACGACATGGGCAAGCGCCCCACCGTCATCGGACAGCTGGAGCAGCTGGTCCAGGAGAAATATAACCGTTCCATTTATTTTAAGACCCGGCTCGCAGGCCGCGGGGAGCTTCTCAACACGATCTACGTGACCGAGGAGGAGCTGGAAAGCAAAATTCATATGGATATTACATATGAGGACTGATTTGCGGTAATGTTGGAGCAATCCACAGAATATACAAACAATAAGACCAAAACGGCACACAGGACTGGTGCCGCAAAAACATCACAGGAGGAATACACACCATGGCAAAACGTGGCGGATTTCCGGGCGGTATGCCCGGCAATATGAACAATCTGATGAAGCAGGCACAGCGCATGCAGCGCCAGATGGAGGAGACCACCAAGGAGCTGGAGACCAAGGAGTACACGGCGGCTTCCGGCGGCGGCGCGGTGAGCGTTACCGTCAACGGCAAGAAGGAGGTCGTCTCCGTAAAGCTTTCCGAGGAGGTAGTGGACCCCGACGACATCGAGATGCTGGAAGACCTGATCGTTGCGGCGACCAACGAGGCGTTCCGCCAGATGGAGGCTGAGAGCGCGGAGGCCATGTCCAAGCTGACCGGCGGACTTGGCGGCGCGTTAGGCGGAGGTTTCCCCTTCTAATGGATTATTACAGCAGCCAGATCACAAAATTAATTGAAGAATTGTCAAAATTACCGGGGGTGGGCGCCAAATCAGCCCAGCGCCTGGCATTTCACATCATCAATATGCCGCGGGAGCAGGTGGATGAGCTGGCCAGGTCCATGACCGACGCCAAGAACAACGTCCGTTACTGCAAGGAGTGCTTCACGCTCACGGACCGGGAGCTCTGTCCCATCTGCAGCAGCGACAAGCGCAACCACAAGGAGATCATGGTGGTGGAGAACACCAGGGATCTGGCTGCCTACGAGAAAACCGGTAAGTACGATGGAGTGTACCATGTGCTCCATGGAGCCATCTCTCCCATGCTGGGGATTGGCCCTAATGATATTAAACTGAAGGAATTGATGCAGCGGCTTCAATCCGATGTTGAAGAAGTCATCATTGCAACCAATTCGAGCCTGGAGGGCGAGACCACAGCCATGTACATCAGCAAGCTGATCAAGCCTACAGGGGTGAAGGTCACCCGGATCGCCAGCGGCGTTCCCGTGGGCGGCGACCTGGAATACATAGATGAAGTAACGCTTCTTCGGGCGTTGGAAGGCAGGACTGAACTATAGGGTGTGTCTGGCCGATCACAGATTCCCATGCCGGGAAATAGCAATAGGGAGATGCAAAAGATGGATAAGTACGAGTTTAACATTAAGGTGGAACAGATTAAAAAGTTGGTGAATAAAGGCGACTATGAGACCGCGATGAAAATTACGGACACCGTTGACTGGAGACGTGTCCGCAATGTGAGCATCCTGTCCATGGTGGCAACCATCTACGAGAAAAATGAGGATTACCAGGAAGCGAAGGATATCCTTCTGCTGGCCTTTGAGCGGGCGCCCATCGGCAAGCGCCTGCTGTATAAGCTGGCTGATTTGGCGATCAAAGAAGGCAATGTCGGCGAGGCGGAGGATTATTACCGGGAATTCTGCGACCTGGCTCCCGACGATCCCAGACAATATCTGCTCCGCTACATGATTCTCGGAGCCAAGGGCGCGCCGCCCCAGCAGCTGATCCATACCCTGGAGCAATACTGCAATGTGGAATTAGATGAAAAGTGGCTGTATGAACTGGCCACTTTGTACAATGAGGTGGGCATGTCGGATCTCTGCGTGCGCACCTGCGATAAGATTATGCTGATGTTCGGCCTGGGCAAATATGTGGACAAGGCCATGGAGTTAAAGATTCAGCACGCTCCCCTGACCAAGTATCAGATGGATCTGGAGGAGAACCGGGACAAATACGAGGCGCGGCTGCGGGCTGTGGAGCAGGGCTACGAGGCGCCGTCCGCTTCCTACGACTACGACATGCCTCCGGCTGGACGCCCCGTGCCGGTGCCGGTCCAGCGCGCTGCGGCGGAGCCGCCCCAGGAGGATCCCTATGAAGAGGAGCCCGTCTACGGGGAGCGCCAGCCGTACCGTCCCTACCGCGGTAACCGGGAGGAACCGGCTTATCAGGAGGAGTCTGCCTATGGGGAAGAACCTGCTTACGCGGAAGATTCCGGCTATGGGGACGACCCCGCTTATGGGGAGGATTCCGTCTACGGGGAGGATTCCGCTTATGGGGACACCCCTGCTTACGCACAGGATTCCGTCTATGGGGACGACCCCGCATACGCGCGGGAAACCGTCTATGGGGACGATCCTGCTTACGCGCAGGACCCGGCCTATGGGGACGATCCCGCTTACGCAGAAGACCCGGCTTATGGGGAAGGCCCCGCTTATGCGCAGGACCCTGCCTATGCGGAAGAACCCGCCTACGCCGGAGCCCCCGCATACCGGGAGGACGGCGGTTACAGCGCCGGGGAGCCGGATTCAGCCGGCGGATATTACGGGGAGCAGCCTGAGGTATCCTACACCGGAGATCAGGAATATACGCCCTACGAGGCGCAGGAAGGACTGAGCGGGGAGGCCCCCCAGGTCTATGAGGAGGCGTATGAGCCTGAGGAGGAATCTCAGGCGGAGACGGAATACGAATCGGGATACGCCGGAGGGACCGGTACGGAGGAGTCCGGCTGGCCGGAGGAGAAGGAGACGCTGACCCAGGAAGCGCTGGCGGCCAGAGTTCATGAGGCCGAAGTGCAGGCCAGCCTCGCCCGGGAGCTGTCGCGTCTGTCCGGCGCGGAGTTCTCCGAGGAATCCCGCCAGGCGCAGACCAGAGTATTAAAGGATCTGCGCAGTCTGAAGGCGGACGACGGAGCCGACGACTATGCGCCGGTTGCAGCCCGCGTTTCCAACCATCTGATGATTGAATCCGAGGATCCCGATGAAGGCCTTGCCCTTGCCATCGACGCACTGAAAAAGGTTCACCGGGAGCTGGGAATCAAGAATCAGGCGGCCAAGATCACCGGCGAGAAGCTCAACCAGAAGGGCGTTCTGGCCCTGGCGGACAAACTCACCGGCAAAGACCTGATTATCGAGTATGCGGGCGATATGAGCGACGAGATGCTCCAGGAGCTGGATCTGCTTATGGCCCGGGATGAGACCGGAATGAACGTGGTGATGATCGACAACCGGGAACAGCTGGAAGCCATTCACCGCCAGTACCCCGGCCTTGCAAAACGTTTTGAGTGCATCGGCGAGGCTCCCGGAGCGCCTGCTTCGGACGCGGAAAAGCCCGCGGCGCCTGCTCCTGCCCCCAAGGCTGCCCCTGTGCCCAAAGTGGTTGCGGCGGAGCCTAAGGCGACGGCTGCAAAATCCCCTGCGAGTCCGGCCGCCCCGGTGAAAATGCCGTCTGCGGAGCCAAAGGCCCCGGTACTCAAAGCTCCCGTACCGCCCGCCGCGGAAAAGGCGCCTGCGCGTCCCAAGGTGGTAAAACAGGAGCCTGTGTACGAGGACGAGTATGAGGACCGGTATCAGCCTGAGGACTATGAGGAGCCATATGAATCCGACGGCTACGACGAGCCCGTGGAGGACATTCCGGCGCCCAAAACGCCTCCTGCACCGAAGCGCAAGGTGCCTGAGAAAGCGCCTGCGGCCCGCATCGAGGATGAGCCTGAGGACGCGTATGAGGATGACGGGGAGGAGATGGACATTGACGAGTTCGCCCAGTATGCCTGCCAGTATGCCGGTGAAATCGACTGCAGCATCTCCGGAAAGAGCATGCTCGCCCTCTATGAGCGCATTGAGATCATGGAGGAGGACGGCATCCCGCTGACGCGGGCCAACGCGGAGGAGTTGATCGAGGAAGCAGCCGACAAGGCGGAGCGGCCCTCCTTAGGCAAGCGCGTAAAGGGGATCTTCTCGTCCAAATACGATAAGGACGGGCTGTTGATCCTGAAAGAGGAACACTTCATATGATAAAGAAGCCCCGGAAGACTGGATTTCAGTGAACTTCCGGGGATACTTAATTAAAAACAAGAGAGGCAAAATTACTATGAAAGCGATTCAGATTGTTGCGTTTGACCTTGACGGAACGCTGTTGGACAGTGACAAGAACATATCCGAGCGGAATATCCGTGCGCTGGCCTGCTGCGCCGAGAAGGGAATCTACGTTGTGCCCACCACCGGGCGGCCCACGGACGGCGTGCCGAAGCGTATCCGGGAATTGCCGGGCGTCCGGTATGCCATCACCACAAATGGAGGGGCCATTGTGGATCTTGAGACCGGTGAGCAGCTGATGGCGTGCACCTTATCCCCGCAAAAAGCCGTCGAACTGCTGGAAATCACCAGAGAATTCGACGTCATGGCCGACCCCTACATTGGCGGCCGCGCGGTCACGGAGGAACGCTGTATGGCCCAGCTGCACCACTACGGGCTGAGCGAGGCGATGCAGACCATGGTCCACGATACCCGGGATGTGGTCCGGGACGTGGTGGAATATGTGAGGCAGTCCGGTAAGGGCGTGGAGAAGATCAATATCTTTTTCGCGGATATCGCGGACCGCGCGCCGCTGCGCTGCCGCCTTGAGCAGGAGTCCGGAATTGCGATTACAGCGGCTATGGTCAACAATCTGGAGCTGAACGATGAAAATGCGACCAAGGGCAACGGGCTGATGTGGCTGGCCGATTATCTGGGCGTCGACCGGGAAGCCACCATGGCCGTCGGGGACGGCGAGAACGACGTGTCCATGATCCGGATGGCCGGAGTGGGCGTCGCCATGGACAATGCCCTGGATCTGGTAAAACAATATGCGGATGAGATTACCCTGACCAATGACGAGGACGGGGTTGCCGCGGTGATTGAGCGGCTGATCGGTTAGGACAGCGGGGAAACGGAACATAACAGACAGAAAGAGACGGTAAGATGAGTTTAGAACATTGGCTGCCCATTGCGGTGGGCGTATTTTTAGTCAGCATGATGCTGTACGGACATTACAGAGGATTCCTGCGCCAGTGCGTATCCATCGGCGCCTTGGTGATCACCATCCTGGCGGTCCGCTTTGCCACCCCGTATGTGACTTCCTTCCTAAAGGAGAACACCCAGGTGCGGCAGGCGGTGGCTGAGATGATGGTAAAAGCCTCCGGCCTGGAGGAATACCGGGAAGAACAGCAGGATACCCCTGCGTTTCAGCGCATAGCCATCGAAAATCTGAAGCTCCCTCAGTCCATGAAGGACGCTCTGATTGAGAACAATAACAGCGAGGTATACAATCTGCTGGGGGTGGATCATTTTATCGAATATGTCAGCGCTTATCTGGCCGGGATTCTGATCAATGCCGCGGTGTCCGTTCTGATGTTCCTGCTGACGTTTCTATTGATCCAGCTCCTGGTGCGCTGGCTGGATCTGCTGGCCCGTCTGCCGATCATCTCAGGACTGAATAAGATCGCCGGCGCGCTCCTGGGACTTGCCCATGGACTGTTGCTTCTGTGGGTGGCCTGTCTGCTTCTGGACTTGTTTTCCGCCACGCCGCTGGGAAGCGCGCTCATGGAGCAGGTGGAGGAGAGCAGTTGGCTGACCTTTCTGTATCAGTACAATCTGTTGGGATTCCTGTTGCGGGGCATTTTAAACAGCATTCTTTAGGAGAAATTTCATATACTATATATGCAATTAATTCAATTTCCCGGTGAACGCGCGAAAAAGCGTTGCCGGGATTATTTTTTTACAACCACTAAATATAGAAGAAACGAGGAAAATAGAGCATATTTAGTGTTTTGGCAGGAAATCAAAAAATTGTTTAAAAAAATGGCACAAATTCCCTTGACATATTTTCGATATGATGCTATATTAAAGTTCCACTGCGAAAGCAGGGGGATAACCTCGAAAAAAGAAGATCAAACAGAACTTCAAAAAAAGGTTAAAAAGTTGTTGACAGATACAGCCTGATGTGATAAGATATCAAAGTTGCTGTTGAAGCCAAAGCAACAAAAACAAAAAAGTTTTTAAAAAAGTTGTTGACAAACGCTAGCGAGTGTGCTAAGATATAAAAGTTGCTGCTAACGAAGAACAACAACAGAGAACCTTGAAAATCAAAGATTGAACAGTATGTAAAACCCTGAAAATTCTAAAGAAAAAGGTCTGGTTTAGACCTTTGGATTTGAGAAAATTCAGAACAAAACCAAGTAATGAAGGTTAAAGATAACTAGCCAAGCTAAGTAGTCTAAGACCAAGAATCAACTTTTAATTTGAGAGTTTGATCCTGGCTCAGGATGAACGCTGGCGGCGTGCCTAACACATGCAAGTCGAACGAAGCATTTCAGCTGAAGTTTTCGGATGGATTCTGAGATGACTGAGTGGCGGACGGGTGAGTAACACGTGGATAACCTGCCTCACACTGGGGGACAACAGTTAGAAATGACTGCTAATACCGCATAAGCGCACAGTACCGCATGGTACAGTGTGAAAAACTCCGGTGGTGTGAGATGGATCCGCGTCTGATTAGCCAGTTGGCGGGGTAACGGCCCACCAAAGCGACGATCAGTAGCCGACCTGAGAGGGTGACCGGCCACATTGGGACTGAGACACGGCCCAAACTCCTACGGGAGGCAGCAGTGGGGAATATTGCACAATGGGCGAAAGCCTGATGCAGCGACGCCGCGTGAGTGAAGAAGTATTTCGGTATGTAAAGCTCTATCAGCAGGGAAGATAATGACGGTACCTGACTAAGAAGCCCCGGCTAACTACGTGCCAGCAGCCGCGGTAATACGTAGGGGGCAAGCGTTATCCGGATTTACTGGGTGTAAAGGGAGCGTAGACGGCATGGCAAGTCTGAAGTGAAAACCCAGGGCTCAACCCTGGGACTGCTTTGGAAACTGTCAAGCTAGAGTGCAGGAGAGGTAAGTGGAATTCCTAGTGTAGCGGTGAAATGCGTAGATATTAGGAGGAACACCAGTGGCGAAGGCGGCTTACTGGACTGTAACTGACGTTGAGGCTCGAAAGCGTGGGGAGCAAACAGGATTAGATACCCTGGTAGTCCACGCCGTAAACGATGAGTGCTAGGTGTTGGGGGGCAAAGCCCTTCGGTGCCGTCGCAAACGCAATAAGCACTCCACCTGGGGAGTACGTTCGCAAGAATGAAACTCAAAGGAATTGACGGGGACCCGCACAAGCGGTGGAGCATGTGGTTTAATTCGAAGCAACGCGAAGAACCTTACCAAGTCTTGACATCCTCTTGACCGGCGTGTAACGGCGCCTTTCCTTCGGGACAAGAGAGACAGGTGGTGCATGGTTGTCGTCAGCTCGTGTCGTGAGATGTTGGGTTAAGTCCCGCAACGAGCGCAACCCTTATCCTTAGTAGCCAGCAGTGAGATGGGCACTCTAGGGAGACTGCCAGGGACAACCTGGAGGAAGGTGGGGATGACGTCAAATCATCATGCCCCTTATGATTTGGGCTACACACGTGCTACAATGGCGTAAACAAAGGGAAGCGACCCTGCGAAGGTGAGCAAATCTCAAAAATAACGTCCCAGTTCGGACTGTAGTCTGCAACCCGACTACACGAAGCTGGAATCGCTAGTAATCGCGAATCAGAATGTCGCGGTGAATACGTTCCCGGGTCTTGTACACACCGCCCGTCACACCATGGGAGTCAGCAACGCCCGAAGTCAGTGACCCAACCGAAAGGAGGGAGCTGCCGAAGGCGGGGCAGGTAACTGGGGTGAAGTCGTAACAAGGTAGCCGTATCGGAAGGTGCGGCTGGATCACCTCCTTTCTAAGGAAGAAGAAGTAAGGGTTTTATATACTGTTGAATCTTGGATTAGCCAAGGTAAGAAATTTCCGGTGGCGATGCGCTTGGGGGAAACACCCGTTCCCATCCCGAACACGATGGTTAAGACTCAAGCGGCCGATGGTACTATGCTGGTGACGGCATGGGAGAGCAGGTGGCTGCCGGATTTATTAAGGGCTTATAGCTCAGCCGGTTAGAGCGCACGCCTGATAAGCGTGAGGTCGGTGGTTCGAGTCCACTTAAGCCCACTGCCCAGACGTTCGTATGATTGGGTGAGTGGATATAGAAAATACATAGAGATTGCCTCGAAAGAGGGAAAACCCATATTTCACGATTGTGAGATACCGTTCGATTGGTCGGACGCTTGCTTTGAAAGCAAGGGGCTAGGAGTTCGAAACTCTCCGTCTCCATTCGAAATCATCTAACAAATGATTTCAAAATATGTACCTTGAAAACCGCATATTGAATGAAAATGAATTGAATATTCTATAGAATAATCAAGACATCCGAGGGATACATCGAAAGATGTATCAAATGTAACAAACCTAAGACCAAACGATCCAACGCTATGGATTGTCGACAGAAACCCGCACCCGCAGGTGGAAGTCATTTTGGTTAAGCTATAAAGAGCGCAGGGTGGATGCCTTGGCACTAAGAGCCGATGAAAGACGTGATAAGCTGCGAAAAGCTTCGGGGAGGAGCAAATATCCTTTGATCCGGAGATATCTGAATGGGGAAACCTGGCTGAGTAACCCTCAGTCGACGTATGGTGAATACATAGCCATACGCTGGGAACCCGGTGAACTGAAACATCTAAGTAGCCGGAGGAAGAGAAAGAAAAATCGATTCCCAAAGTAGCGGCGAGCGAAATGGGAAGAGCCCAAACCAGCGTGCGTGCACGCTGGGGTTATGGACTGCGGAAAGCTAGCTGATTCGTTAGTGGAACTGTCTGGGAAGTCAGACCAAAGAGAGTGAAAGTCTCGTACACGAAAACGATAGGCAGCGGCAGGATCCAGAGTACCACGAGACACGTGAAACCTTGTGGGAAGTCGGAGGGACCACCCTCCAAGGCTAAATACTCCTTAGTGACCGATAGCGCATAGTACTGTGAAGGAAAGGTGAAAAGGACCCCGGGAGGGGAGTGAAAAAGAACCTGAAACCCTGTGTTTACAAGCTGTGGAAGCACGTTAAGGTGCGACCGCGTACTTTTTGTAGAACGGTCCGGCGAGTTGCCGGTACTGGCAAGGTTAAGTGGTTAAGCCACGGAGCCGAAGGGAAACCAAGTCTCAAATGGGCGTAAAGTCAGTACAGGCAGACCCGAAACCGGGTGACCTATCCATGTCCAGGTTGAAGCGGAAGTAAAATTCCGTGGAGGACCGGATCCACATCCGTTGAAAAGGGTGGGAATGAGGTGTGGATAGGGGAGAAATTCCAATCGAACCCGGAGATAGCTGGTTCTCCTCGAAATAGCTTTAGGGCTAGCCTCATATTAGTCTAGCGGAGGTAGAGCACTGAATTCCTAAGGGGGCGTCAAAGCTTACCAAGGGATATCAAACTCCGAATGCCGTATAGATGATGTATGGGAGTCAGACTGCACGAGATAAGTTGGGTAGTCAAAAGGGAAAGAGCCCAGACCTACAGCTAAGGTCCCAAAGTGTGTGTTAAGTGGAAAAGGATGTGGGATTTCAGAGACAACTAGGATGTTGGCTTAGAAGCAGCCACACATTCAAAGAGTGCGTAATAGCTCACTAGTCGAGAGGTCCTGCGCCGAAAATGTCCGGGGCTAAAACACAACACCGAAGCTTAGGAATGTCGTAAGACATTGGTAGAGGAGCATTCTTAAAGGAACGAAGCAGTACCGACAAGGAGCTGTGGACTTTTAAGAAGAGAGAATGCCGGAATGAGTAGCGAGATGGAGGTGAGAATCCTCCAGGCCGAATATCCAAGGTTTCCAGAGTAAAGCTGATCTGCTCTGGGTAAGTCGGGGCCTAAGGCGAGGCTGAAAAGCGTAGTCGATGGACAACAGGTTGAAATTCCTGTACCGCGTATTATCAGAACTGTGGGGACGCAGAAGGACAACACAACCCGGGAATGGAAATACCGGGGCAAGCGAGGTAGGAGTACGGTTGGCAAATCCGCCGTACAATCCGAAGACGTGACGCGTAGCGAACTATAAGTAGCGAAGTGTGTGATTCCGGCTGCCAAGAAAAGCCGCTATTGTGTAATACGTGCCCGTACCGTAAACCGACACAGGTAGATGAGGAGAGAATCCTAAGGCCGGCGGGAGAAGCATTGTTAAGGAACTCGGCAAAATGACCCTGTAACTTCGGGATAAAGGGTGCCAGAGAGATCTGGCCGCAGAGAATAGGCTCAAGCAACTGTTTAGCAAAAACACAGGTCTATGCAAAACCGAAAGGTGAGGTATATGGGCTGACGCCTGCCCGGTGCTGGAAGGTTAAGAGGAGAGGTTAGCGCAAGCGAAGCTTTAAATTTAAGCCCCAGTAAACGGCGGCCGTAACTATAACGGTCCTAAGGTAGCGAAATTCCTTGTCGGGTAAGTTCCGACCCGCACGAAAGGCGTAATGATTTGAGCGCTGTCTCAACAATGCACCCGGTGAAATTGAAATACCAGTGAAGATGCTGGTTACCTGCGCCAGGACGGAAAGACCCCATGGAGCTTTACTCCAGCTTGATACTGGGATTCGGTATTGCATGTACAGGATAGGTGGGAGGCTTTGAAGGTAGGACGCCAGTCTTACTGGAGCCAATGTTGGGATACCACCCTTGCGATATTGGGTTTCTAACCTGCAGCCGTGACCCGGCTGGGGGACAATGTCAGGTGGGGAGTTTGACTGGGGCGGTCGCCTCCGAAAGGGTATCGGAGGCGCTCAAAGGTTCCCTCAGAATGGTTGGAAACCATTCGCAGAGTGCAAAGGCATAAGGGAGCTTGACTGCGAGACCGACGGGTCGAGCAGGTACGAAAGTAGGACTTAGTGATCCGGTGGTAGAAAGTGGGATTGCCATCGCTCAACGGATAAAAGCTACCCTGGGGATAACAGGCTTATCACTCCCAAGAGTTCACATCGACGGAGTGGTTTGGCACCTCGATGTCGGCTCATCGCATCCTGGGGCTGTAGCAGGTCCCAAGGGTTGGGCTGTTCGCCCATTAAAGCGGTACGCGAGCTGGGTTCAGAACGTCGTGAGACAGTTCGGTCCCTATCCGGCGCGGGCGTAGGATATTTGAGAGGAGCTGTCCTTAGTACGAGAGGACCGGGATGGACGGACCGCTGGTGTATCTGTTGGGTACCAAGCCCATGGCAGAGTAGCCAAGTCTGGACGGGATAAACGCTGAAGGCATCTAAGCGTGAAGCCCCCCTCAAGATGAGATATCCCATCGCATAAGCGAGTAAGACCCCTTGAAGACGACGAGGTAGATAGGTTAGAGGTGGAAGTGCAGTAATGTATGGAGCTGACTAATACTAATCGGTCGAGGGCTTAACCAAAACGGTATAGGTTTTAAAACATCATTCAATATGTGGTTTTGAGGGTATGTATTTTTTGCATATAAAAGCAAAAGTTGCATATACTAATAAAGAAGGTACTTGAAGAATCTTAGATTATAGGGTATAATTAAGACTCGGAAAGCACATGCTATTCCTCGATAGCTCAGTCGGTAGAGCACGCGGCTGTTAACCGCGCTGTCGTAGGTTCGAGTCCTACTCGGGGAGTTTTTTAGTGGAGTCCATGGTGACCACTAGTCAGGCCCCATGGTCAAGCGGTTAAGACATCGCCCTTTCACGGCGGTAACACGAGTTCGAATCTCGTTGGGGTCATCAAGCATATATGGCGACATAGCCAAGAGGTAAGGCGCGGGTCTGCAACACCCTTATCACCGGTTCAAATCCGGTTGTCGCCTCTATAAACAGAGTTCTGAGAAGCATGTCTTCTCAGAACTTTTTTTGCTTTATAGGAAACTTCTCAAATCAGCGAAGATGGTGTATAATAGATTGGAAATAAAAAAGGCATAGCAAAAGAGCGAAGGTGTGACTTCGCCATGACGTTGTCTATGTATTTTTTGTTTTTGGTTTAGGCTGCACTATCTGACGGTAGAGAAAGAATAGGGCATATGGAACTATCCATATCCCATAACCTTTCGATAGCGTTCAAATAGTGCAGTTTTTTTGTGGTAAACTTCTAAAACCAACATAGAAGTGCCACACTCCGGGCATCTGAGCGGATCATAGCCAAAGGTCAGAAGAATCAAATTCCGCCAATCTAGGAGCTTAGAAAGATAATGCTGCTTCTGCTTGGATAAACATTTCCGGAGATTTTTTTCCTGTTTGTGGTGCTTTGCATAAATGCCGTAGTAGCGGACCATTTTAAAATGCTTGTCAGGGATATGCAGGATCAGGCGTTTGATAAAGTCAATGGCGGGGATGCATTCTGTGATCGTTTTATGGTCCTCATGTCGCTGATAATGGAACGTCACAGAATCCCCGTCATAGGCATCCATCCTGGAAGTGGCAATGACAGGCCGTCCAAGGTATCTGCTGATGTATTTAATGGTGATATCAGGAGAACACAAATTAGGTTTGGCTCTCACATAAAAGCCTTCGGGATGGTCTTTGTAGATTTGGTTTTTAAGCTTCTTAAAAGGCGGTCCCAGTTTAAGAGAGAGCTGATCCAAAAGGACTTTCCGAAAAGCCAGGCGCAGGAAATCATAATCAAAATGGGGATTGGGTCGCCAGGGAGTAATGTTGCCAGCACCGCCTTCCGAAATCAGGGCATGGATGTGAGGATTCCACTTTAAATCTCTACCGAAGGTATGAAGGACGCAGATAAAACCAGGAGTAAAGAGTTCGGACTTATTCATCTTGAAGAACATGCGTAGGACGACATCCCTGACAGAATGGAACAGGCAGTTAAGGAGTGAGTGGTCCTTAAGAAAGAAGATGCGCAGTTCCTCAGGAATGGTAAAGACACAGTGTCTGTGGATACAGGAAACGAGTTTACAAGACATACGAAAAGCACGTTTCTGGTTATAGACGTTGCCGCATGAGGGACAGAACCGGCTTTTACAGGAAAAGGGAACAAATTTAAGGTTACCACAATGAGGACAGCCAAAGAAAGCTCCGCCATAAGAAGGATCATGGCAGAGGATCATCCGGTTGATGTTATCCAAAACATTTTTATCAGGTCGAATAACATATTGGATATATTCAAAGTGGTCAGAAAAAATAGTTTGGAGGATGTTCTTATGCATAAGAACATTTTACAATAAAGCAGCAAAAAAGGAAATCCCCTAAAACCCCTCATGAGTGAGGGGCAGGGGAGTTGAGAGTGCCGAAGGCACTTTGTTCCGTGCAATGGGGCGGAGGAGACAGCCGGCCAAACTCTTTGTTCTTGTTTTACGCCACGTATTGGAGTATGATAGATCGTAGATAGGGTATTTGGCGGAACAAGTTAATCGCGGCTGGAGATAAGATATGATGAAGCGGGATACGATCCTGATTGTGGATGATATGGAGGTCAACCGGGCGATTTTGCACGGGGTGTTTGAGACGCAGTACAATTTGCTGGAGGCGGAGAACGGGGAACAGGCGCTGCTGTTGCTGGAGGCGTACCACGGCCAGATTGCCGCTCTGCTGCTGGACCTGATGATGCCGGTTATGAACGGGTATCAGGTGATGGAGGAGATGCGGGAACGGGGGGAATTCACAGATGTTCCGGTGGTGGTGATCACGGCGGAGGATTCGGTGGAACACGAGGTCAGAGCCTTTGACCTGGGGGCCTCCGATATCGTGAAGAAGCCCTTTGAACCCCATGTGATCAAACGGCGGATCCAGAACATTATCGAGCTGAACCTGCATCGGCTGAACCAGGAGGAGCTGATCGCCGAACAGGCGGCCAGGCTGCGGGAATCCAACGCCGTGATGATCGACGCCCTGTCCTCCATTATCGAGTACCGGAGCGTGGAGACCGGGCAGCATATCCAGCGGATCCGCATGTTTGCCAAGGTGCTGCTGGAGGACGTGTCGCGCTGTTATGCAGAGTACGGCCTGAATGAGCGTAACATTGACATGATCGCCAGCGCATCGTCCATGCACGACATCGGTAAAATCGCGATTCCGGACTCGATTCTCAACAAGCCGGGACGATTGACGCCGGAGGAATTTGAGATCATGAAAACCCATTCGGTGAAAGGCTGCGAGATTCTGGCGGGCCTGGACCGGATGAGCGATCAGGAGTATTTGCAGTACGCCTACAATATTTGCCGTTATCACCACGAGCGGTGGGATGGTTCCGGCTACCCCGACGGGCTTAAGGGGGACAGCATTCCGGTCTGCGCTCAGGTGGTGGGGATCGCCGACTGCTATGACGCTTTGACTACAGACCGGGTTTACCGGAAGGCCCTTCCGGCCGGTCAGGCCGTCAATATGATTTTAAACGGAGAGTGCGGGGCATTTTCGCCCAAACTTTTGGAGTGCCTGAAAAATGTGCAGGAGCCGTTTAAGCGCCTGTCCCAGGAGTACGCGGACGGGACATCGGCCAGGAAGGACTACATCCATCCCACGAGAGCCGGATACCACAGGGAACAGGACCCGCTGGATACGCTTCAGATGGGGCAGATGAAGTATTTTTCCCTGCTAAAATATACGGATTCCACGGTCATGGAGGTGGATATGACCAATGGAGTCTACCATGTGGTCTATATGCCGGACAGTGCCTTTGAGCTGCTGCGCTCCGGCAGCAGTTTTGCGGAGTCGGTGGCGAATTTTGCGGATGCGCTGGTGCACCCGGATGACCGTGGGCTGGTGAAAAAGCTTTCTGGCCGGTATATGGAAGCATTTTTCGAAAACGGGCTCACACGCCGCAGCTACCGCTTCCGCGTGTTTAATCCTCTGACGGAGAAATACCGCTGGTGTCAGATTACGCTGCTGCGGATCGACTGCGGACAGCCGCATCAGTGCAGCGCGCTGGTGATCTGGCAGCCGGAGACGGAGAGCGCGGCCCCGCTTAAGGTGATGGAGCCGGCCGGAACCGGTCTGCTTCACAATCTGGTGGGAGGGATCCAGCAGTGTCTCAATGACCGCTGGTTCACCCTGGTGCAGGTGAACGAGGGATTTATGCAAATGCTGGGATATGGGGACCAGGAGCTGCGAAGCAAGTTCCAGAACCGTTTCCTCAATCTCATTTATCCGGCCGACCGCGAGGAGGTTCTGCGCCAGACTAAGGAACAGCTGCAGTCCGGCAGCACGGTGGAGCTGGAATACCGGGTGGTGGCCCGGGACCAGCGGATTGTGTGGGTGCTGGATAAGAGCCAGCTGACGGTGGGTGAGGACGGAAAGGAGTCCCTGTTCAGCATTCTGATCGATATTACCAGGTCGAAGAAGGCCCAGGATGAGCTGCGGCTGACGCTGGAACGCCATAAGATCATTATGGACCAGACCAACGACGTGATTTTCGAGTGGGATATCGGAAAAGATCAGCTCTCCTACTCGCCCAACTGGGTGGAAAAGTTCGGCTATGTACCCATCACGGAGCAGGCCAGCAAGCGGATGGTGCAGGTGTCCCACATACATCCGGAAGATATGCCCATGATCGATAAGCTGGTGAAGCGGATCAGGGCCGGGCAGGTGTACGGGGAAGCGCAGTTCCGCCTGGCGGACGCAAAGGGCCGTTACCGCTGGTGCAAGATCCGCACCTCGACCCAGTTCGACGATATGGGAAATACTTACAAAGCGGTGGGCGTGATGACGGACATCGACGAGGAGAAGCGGGCGGCCCAGGCGCTGATTGACAAGGCGGACCGCGACGAGCTGACCGGTCTGTATAACAAGAGCGCGGTCCGCCGGAAGATGGAGGACTATCTTCAGAGGCGGCCAAAAGATGAGTCCGCGGTGGTCTATATCATTGACGTGGACAATTTTAAGCAGATCAACGACGGCCACGGGCATATGTTCGGCGACACGGTGCTGCAGGCCATTTCCGCGAAGCTGCGGGAAGTGTTCCGGGGCCAGGACCTGATCGCCCGGATCGGCGGGGACGAGTTTCTGGTGTTTGTGCGGGGCATGCCGGATCCCGCGGCTGCCGAGAGACGGGCGATGACGATCCGGGACGGAGTCGGTGGGCTTTTCCGGCAAAATGTGATTCAGTGCAATGTTTCCTGCAGCATCGGCATCGCCCGCTGCCCGGAAAATGGAACCACATTCGACGAACTATTCCAGCGGGGGGATATGGCGCTGTACTACTCCAAGGCAAAGGGCAAGGACCGGTTCGCACTGTATGATCAGGAGCAGATGAGCCGCCTGTTTGACGGGAACGGGAGTTACAGGACGGCCAATACCACCATCGACCCCAGGGAGACCACGGATATTGTCACCGGCGATGTGATGGAGCAGGTGTTCCGTCTGCTCTGCGACGCGGATGACATCCAAAAGGCGGTGCAACACATATTGGATATGCTGGGACGCCAGTTCGCGGTCAGCCGCGCCTCTATCTATGAGTTGTCGCCGGATGGCGGTCTGATCAGCAACGCATTCGAGTGGTGCAATGAGGGCGTGGAGTCCAGGAGCGGCCGGGAGCAGAGGAAATGTGACGGGCGGCTGATCCGGGCGGTACACGCTGAGTTCGACGATGGCGGCGTCTGGCATTGCCCGGATATTTCCGCTCTGAAGGAACCCATGCGCCGGTATTTTGAGCGGCGGGGGACAAAGTCCATGCTTCAGTGTGAGATATCCGACCGGGGAATTTACCGGGGGGCCATTGTGTTTGAGGATTGCGCCATGATCCGGATCTGGACGGAGGAGCAGATTCATTTGCTGGCCTTTGTCGCAAAACTGCTCAGCGTATTTTTGATTAAGGAGCGGGCGCGGTGCCAGGCGGCGGAGGATGGAGCCGGCCGGGAAACGGTGGCGGAGTCTGTCAAAGAATCCGGTTCTGAAACGATATCTGGATCATCTGGGCCGGAAGTCTGATTTGATATTGACATATGTCATTAACTGCGCTATAATTTATGACATAAGTCAAAAATAGCTGCGAGGAGAATGAACATGGCGCGTCCCTGTAAAGCAAAACGAGTCTGTGCGAAACCATCCGTGGAGGTTTTCGGTCCTCTGGATCAAGAGACCGACGGCAAGGTGGAGCTGACGCTGGAGGAATATGAGACAATCCGGCTGATCGATCTGCTGGAATGCACCCAGGAGGAGTGCGCCGTGCAGATGGGGGTTGCCAGGACCACGGTTCAGGCGGTTTACAATACAGCGCGCAGGAAGATCGCCGACTGTATTGTCAACGGAAGGGGATTGGAGATTCGGGGAGGAAACTACCAGATCTGCCCCAATGCAGCCCAGTGCTGCGGCCGGAACTGCGGAAAACGCCAATGCCACGCCCGCCGCTGTGAAAACAAATCAGGAGGATGTCAGAATGAAAATTGCGGTAACATATGAGAATCAAGAGGTATTCCAGCACTTTGGGCACTGTGAGGCTTTCAAGATTTACGAGATTGCGGACAATGCGGTGGTTTCGTCCGAGGTGGTGGGCACAGGCGGCGATGGCCATGAAGCGCTGGCGGGATTTCTGAGAAGGCACGGCGTGGATACGCTGATCTGCGGCGGAATCGGCGGCGGCGCCAGAATGGCTCTGGCTCAGGCGGGCATCGAGCTTTATCCCGGCGTGACCGGAGATGCGGACGCGGCGGTGGATGCGCTGCTGAAGGGCTGCCTGGACTACAATCCGGACACCATGTGCAATCACCATCACGAGGGCGGCGAGCACCACAGCTGCCATGGAAACGGCCATACCTGTGGCGGACATATGTAAAACGGTACAGCGCCTGGCGGAAGAGATTCCGCCGGGCGCTTTTTTGGATGCAATGGGCGGCTGGTGCAGCCTGCGGGCGAGTGTTTGAATGCAATGGGCCGTTGGTGCAGCCTGCGGGCGATTGCTCATTTTTTGGAAAATGGGGATGATAAATAATCGAATTTGCAACTTTTGGCCATATGAAATAATCTATAGATCAGAAGATGAAAATCCTACTGGAAAACAGAGAGGGAAGGGCGCCTGATGAAAAAGGATCTGTACGATAAAATTGTAACCCATATTGTTGAAAACCAGGAGAAGTTTTACCGGTTGGCGTTCAGCTACGTTAAAAATAAGGACGATGCGCTGGATGTGGTGCAGAACTCAGTGTGTAAAGCGCTGGATCATTATGAATCGTTGAGAAACGAGGAGGCGGTTAAGACCTGGTTTTACCGCATCCTCGTGAATGAAAGCGTTCATTTTTTGAACAGGCGGAAACGGGAGGTTTTGTCCGGCGAAGATTACGATGAACAGATTCCTTATTATGAAAAACGATATGAGGCGGAGGATGATCTGGAGGCGCAGATTGACCGGTTGGAGGAGGATGTCCAAAAGATTATCAGACTGCGCTTCTATGAGGAATTGTCGCTGAAGGAGATTTCCCAGGTAATGGAACTCAACTTAAATACGGTAAAGGCAAAGCTGTACCGGGGCCTAAAGCTGTTAAAACAGATTGTACAGGAGGTGGAGTGATGAGGCAGTTGAACGACAGCAAGAAACGCTATGATGAGATCCCGATTCCCAAGGAGCTTTCCGCGCGTGTGCAGGAAGCGATTGAACGGTCTGAGAAAAAACGGGCGGATGAGCGCAGGGCAGCCGCGCTGAGTCGCAAAAACGGTTTGAAAAAAGGGATGATGGCCGCGGCAGCTGCGGTGGTTGTGTTTACCACTGCGCTAAATACCAGCACGGTGTTTGCCAAGAGCGTGAGCGCGATTCCGGTGATCGGGGAGATTGCAAGGGTTTTAACCTTCCGATCCTACGAACAGGAGGAAGATGATATCAAACTTTCCGTGGAAATTCCCAGCGTGGAGATGATTGCGGATTCCACAGGTCAGGCGCCGGACTCTGTCAACCGCCAGATTCACCAGCTTTGTGAGCAATACGCCGGTGTGGCGAAGAAGCGTGCAATGGAATACCGGCAGGCGTTTCTGGATACCGGCGGTACGCAGGAGGAGTGGGCGGCTCATAAGCTTGAGATCCGCGTCTGGTATGAGATTAAGTCTCAGACTGAGAATTACCTGTCTCTGATGGTGTCCGGCAGTGAGAGCTGGTCATCCGCTTATGGGGAGACGATGTATTATAACATTGATTTAAAGAGTGGAAATCTGGTGACGCTGAAGGATCTTTTGGGGGATGATTACGCCGACATAGTAAATACGAGTATTCGCGAACAGATGAAGAAGCGGACCGATGTAACGTTCTGGACGCCTGAGCAGGGCGGATTTACCGGTATTTCTGATCATGTCCGGTTTTATATCAATGCAGCGGACCATCCGGTGATTGTTTTCGAAAAATATGAGATTGCGCCCGGTTCAGAAGGTCAGCCGGAGTTTGAAATTCAGGGATAAACGGGCTGGTCTGGTCTTTGCCGTAGGATTGTTTATGGTTTTTTTAGAATAAAATAATTGACCACATGGTCTGTTTGGAGTATACTGACTACTAAAATAGACCATGTGGTCAATTATTGGAGAGTGATTCTATGAAACGGGAAGAGAAGAACCGGCAGACCAGACAGCGGATTATGGACAGCGCCTTGCAGGAGTTTGCCCGGCAGGGGTACGGAGCCAGCTCGGTCAATGCGATTTGCAGCGCGGAGGGGATATCCAAGGGGATTATCTACCATTATTTTGAGACGAAGGACGATCTGTATCTGGCATGCGTGGAGGATTGTTTTCACCGGTTGACGGAGTACCTGCGGGAGGCCATGCCGCAGAGAGGCCGGGGAGCGCAGGAGTGTCTGGAACTGTATTTTAATGCCAGAATGGAGTTTTTTCAGAAAAATCCGTTATATCAGCGGATCTTCTGCGATGCGGTGATTCTGCCGCCCGCTCATTTGAAAACGGCTGTGGGAGAGCGGAAAGTGGGGTTTGACGCGCTGAATATTGAGATTCTGATGCAGATTCTGGCGGGGATGAAGTTGCGGCCGGAGATTTCCCGCTGGGAGGCGGTTGATACGTTTCTGCAATATCAGGATTTTTTGAATGCCAGATATCAGATGGCGGGAGCCGGGGAGGTTGATATTCAGAAGCATGAGACGGATTGCCACCGGGCGCTGGAAATCCTGCTTTATGGGGTGACGGAGAGAGAGGAGGCGCAGCAGTGAAAAACAGACAGAACAGCCAGGAATCCGTTTTAGGGGAGATGAAGCCGTCCAGGGCCATCACCAGTCTGGCCATTCCGGCAACCCTGGCCTTATTAGCCAAGGCGGTATACAATATTGTGGACACGGCTTACATCGGCATGCTGGATTCGGATGTCGCGCTGGCCGCCGTGGGTGTGACGCTTCCCCTGCTGTTGATCATGGTGAGTATTGAAAATATTTTTGCCGCCGGAGCGGCTGTGCTGGCCGGACGGCAGCTGGGGGCGGGGGACCGGGACGGCGCGGGGAGAACGGTGACCACTGTGGTGGGGATTTCGATGTTCATCGGCTTGGGCCTGTGTATCGGTGGAATGCTGTTTATGGAACCGCTGTTAACGGCCTTCGGGGCTTCGGAGGCAGTGCTGCCACAGGCGAAAGAATATGCATTTTGGATGTTTGTGGCGGCGCTGGCGAATCTCCCGGCCCAGAGTATGAACTGTGCGGCGAGAGCGGAATCGTCGGTCCGAATCTCCTCTGTGGCCGTGATTACGGGAGCGGTGTTAAACGTGGTTCTGGATCCGGTTTTCATGTTCGACTGGGGCTGGGGCTGGGGGTAGGCGGCGCATCCCTGGCTACCACAGTTTCGCAGTTTGTCACCTTTTTGATCCTGGCCTGATTCTATCTGTGCGGCCATTCCATGATCAAGATCAAACGCGCTTATTTTAGGCCGGATTGGAAGCTGGTGAAGGAGGTCACGCTGATCGGGATACCGACGGCAGTCATCCAGATCTGCCTGGCCGTGGCCACGTCCCTGACCAACATTGCCGCCAAACCCATGGCGGATGCGGATTTGATTATCGCCGCCTATGGGGTGGTGCAGAGGCTGATTCTGATCGGCTGTTATGTGGTGATGGGATTTATGCAGGGATACCAGCCGGTGGCGTCCTTCTCGTTCGGCGGCGCTAAGGAGGAGCGCTTTCACGAGTCCGTGCGTTTTGCCCTGCGCGCTTCCCTGGTGTTGACAGTTTTTGTGGCAGCCTGTTATATCCTGCTGTGCCGGCCGCTGATCGGGCTGTTTAACCGCAACCCGGCGGTGATCGATTACGGGGCCAAGCTGCTGGTTTCCCAGGTGGCCCTATATCCGGCTTTTGGGCTCTGTTATATGATGACCATTACCTTCCAGACCATTGGGGCTTCAAAGTACGGCCTGTTTCTGTCCATGATCCGCCAGGGGCTGCTGTACGTGCCGTTTATCCTGCTGCTGCCCCGCCAGATGGGCGTGGCGGGGATTTATCTGGCCCAGCCGGCTGCGGATCTTCTGACGATTGCAGTTTGCCTGCTGTCGGTCCGGCCGATGAAGCGGATTGCATCTGAGCATATGGCGGCGGCATAGCGGATTGCGGCAACCTGAGGGAAAATTTCCTCAACTGTCTGTTTTGAATTTCCATATTTTGTAAATATTAAACGTTCAAATTCCAGACCGGGCTGCAGAGGCGGATTCCGGTCTGGAATTTGATTGGGTGCATTGGGCCGCAGGGGACTCCTGTCGGCCAATTTTTTTTGCAAATGTAGAAACTGACTGTTGACATTTTGAAAAATCCGTATATAATGTAGATATAAACATATGAACAATCATTCATATGATAATATAAACAGACGAACCAACTAATTATAAGATAAAGGAAGGGGGGGTTACGATGGCGATCAACGACGTGGAGTGTTGTGATTTTTATCAGGTGCACGAGGACGTGGTGAAGGCGGTAACGGAAAAGATGCCCGACGAGGATGAGCTGTACGATCTGGCGGAGATTTTCAAGGTTTTTGGGGATTCCACCAGGATCAAGATTTTGTATGTGTTATTTGAGGCGGAGATGTGCGTCTGCGATATCGCGCAGCTGCTCAATATGAACCAGTCCGCCATATCCCACCAGCTGCGGATTCTGAAGCAGAACCGGCTGGTAAAGAGCCGCAGAGAGGGTAAGGCGGTGTTTTATTCCCTGGCCGACGGCCATGTGCGGACCATTATCAATCAGGGCCTGGAGCACATTCAGGAATAGACAGAGTGTATAAAATAAATTAAAAAGCGGAGGATATTGATATGAAGAAGAAGTTTAAACTGACGGACCTGGATTGCGCCAACTGCGCGGCAAAGATGGAGGATGCCATCCGGAAGATTGAGGGCGTTGAAAACGCCAGCGTGAGCTTTATGACCCAGAAGATGACCATTGAGGCGGCTGAGGATCAGTTCGACCGCATTATGCAGGAAGTGGTTGCAGTGTGCAAAAAAGTGGAGCCGGACTGTGTGATTAATCTGTAAGGCAGCTTGGGAGGCTTGAGAGGAACGAATTATGACGAAGAAACAAAAGGCCATGGTGTTTCGCATTGTTGCGACATTTATGATTTATATCCCGCTGGCGGTGGCGGAGCATATGGAACTGCTTGCAGCCAAGGGATCGCTTTCCTGGCTGGCATTGTACCTGATTCCGTATCTGCTGATCGGCTGGGATATCATTTACAAGGCGTTGAGAAATATCCGCAACGGTCAGGTATTTGACGAGAATTTCCTGATGGCGCTGGCCACCTTCGGCGCATTCGGAGTGGGAGAATATTCCGAGGCGGTGGCGGTGATGCTGTTCTACCAGGTGGGCGAACTGTTCCAGAGCTATGCGGTGAACCGCTCCCGCCAGTCCATTTCGGATCTGATGGATATCTGCCCTGAGTATGCCAACATCGAGGAGGACGGCGTGCTGCGCCAGGTGGACCCGGACGATGTGCAGGTGGGCGACGTGATCGTGGTGAAAGCCGGTGAGCGCATTCCGCTGGACGGCAAGGTGGTATTCGGCGATTCCATGGTGGACACCTCGGCTCTGACCGGCGAGCCGGTGCCCCGCAGGGCGTCTGTGGGCGACGAGGTGATCAGCGGCTGTGTGAACGGCAGCGGACTTCTGCGGGTGGAGGTCACCCGGGAGTTTGACGATTCCACGGTGGCCAAGATTCTGGAGCTGGTGGAGAACGCCAGCAGCAAGAAAGCCAAAGTGGAGAATTTCATCACCAAGTTCGCCCGCTATTACACGCCTGCCGTGGTGATCGGCGCGGTGATCCTTGCCGTACTTCCGCCCCTGCTGATGGGCCAGTCCTGGGCGGAGGGCGTGCGCCGGGCCTGCACCTTTTTGGTGATCTCCTGCCCCTGCGCGCTGGTGATCTCCGTGCCAATGAGCTTTTTCGGCGGAATCGGAGCGGCGTCCAGGAAGGGCGTGCTGGTTAAGGGGAGCAACTTCCTGGAAGCGCTCTCCGACATGACGACGATTGTATTTGACAAGACAGGTACTCTGACCAAAGGTGAGTTCAAGGTGACGGAGATTCTGCCGGTGTCCATGGGCGAAGAGGACCTTTTGGAGCTGGCGGCTTACGCGGAGAGCTATTCGGACCACCCCATATCCCGCTCCATAAGGGATGCCTGGGGCAGGGAGCCGGACCGGAGCCGCGTCACCGGCAACCGTGAGATCGCGGGCCACGGCCTGGAGGCGGTGGTGGACGGCAGGACCGTGCTGGCGGGCAATGAGAAGCTGATGAAGCAGAATGGGGTTGCTTTCGAAGCGTGTCATAGTGTAGGCACCGTGGTTTATGTGGCGGTGGACGGCGTTTATGCCGGGGCCGTGGTAATCGCTGACACCATCAAGGAGTCGGCGGCGGACGCTATCCGGGAGCTGAAGCAAGTGGGCGTCCGAAAGACGGTGATGCTCACCGGCGACCGGAAAGAGGTGGGCGAGGCGGTGGCCGCCCAGCTGGGACTGGATGAGGTTCACGCCCAGCTTTTGCCGGAAGACAAGGTGGAGCAGGTGGAACAGCTGTTGACGCGTCAGAGAAAGGGCGAAAAGCTGGCCTTTGTGGGCGACGGTATCAACGACGCGCCGGTGCTCAGCCGGGCGGATATCGGAATCGCCATGGGCAGCATGGGCTCGGACGCGGCCATCGAGGCGGCGGATGTGGTGCTGATGGACGACGATCCCAGAAAGATCGCCTCCGTGGTGCGGATTTCCCGCAAGACGCTGGTGATCGTGAAGCAGAATATCGCGTTCGCCCTGGGCGTTAAGGCCATTGTGCTGGCCATGGGCGCTTTCGGCGCGGCCAATATGTGGGAAGCGGTATTTGCGGACGTGGGTGTGTCGGTGATCGCCATTATCAACGCTATGAGGGCTTTGAAGGCGGAATAAGGTAAGAGGCGTAAAAATATGCCGGGAAGCGGAAAACTTCCCGGCATTTGCCGTTTAATGCGTTTAAAGCCGGTTCGCGGCGTTACCCGGCGCTGCGCAGATGGGAATATTCTCAGATGAGAATATCTTCCAGACAACGCTTGGGCACGTAATGCACCTGGTCCTTGTCGCGGTAATAGGTGGTGGAACCGTCGGCGTTCAGCGGGGCCAGCACCACGGTCTCCGCGGGTTTACCCAGGGCCAGCACCAGATCCAGGGAATAGGACTGGGGGTCCAAGTCCATCGCTTGTGCCAGTTCGCTGCGGTTAAAGCTGCCGATCATGCAGCCGCCGTAGCCCTTCTCCACCGCGCTGAGCATGATGGTCTGGGCGGCGATGCCGTCGTCCCACTGTTTGTTCCTGCCCAGGGACAGGTCGCAGGCGATGATGATGTAAGCGCTGGGGCGCTCTCCCTCGGCGGGACCGTCCCAGTCGGTCAGGGCTCCGGCCCACTTGACGGTGGAAAATACCTTGGCGCACTCCGCAGGCGTGTTGACGATCTTAAATTTCAGGGCCTGGGCGTTGGACGCGCTGGCGGTCAGACGGGTGTTGTCCACCATATCTTTCAGGTCTTCGGTGGGGATGGATACCTCCTGATGGAACCGGCGGTAAGAACGGCAGTTAAGCAATAAATCCTTTAACATGTGATAGCCTCCTTTCGGGTCTGGGGTTGGTTATTCTTCCGGCAGTAATTCCTTGCCGGTCATGATGTGCTGCTTGATGGCCTCGAATGTGGGGGCGCTGAGAATATGCTCCATGCGGCAGGCGTCCTCCACCGCGGTCTTGCGGTCCACGCCTAGGTACATGAGCCAGTTGGACAGAAGCGTGTGGCGCTCGTACATGGTCTCGGCGATCTCGCGCCCGCTTTCCGACAGCGTGATGTAACCGCTGGGGTCCACCAGGATGTAGCCGTTCTCACGGAGATTTTTCATAGCCACGCTGACGCTGGGCTTGGAGAATTCCAGCTCTGTGGCGATATCAATCGAGCGCACATGGGGCTTTACCTGGCTCAACATCAGAATGGTTTCCAAATAGTTTTCTGCTGATTCCTGTATCTTCAAAGTCCACCTCTCCCTCAAAACATTAATTAATTAACCTCAAATGGGTATTATGCTCTAGTGTAACATATTTTTGCGGAAAGTTCAAATGCCGGGGGTGGGATGGGGTCAACTTCGAGGGGAATTTTCACGATTGCCATTGACAGGAGAGCCGGAAGGTGCTAATTTAAGTATAGATAAAGTTAGAAATAACTAACTTCGAGAGAAGGAGAGAGAACATATGACATTTTTAATGGAAAATTTATCGACGGTTATCATTGGGCTGATTCTGGCGGGAGTGGTGTATTTGGTGGTCCGTAAGATGATACGGGACAGGAGAGAGGGGAAGGGCTGCGGCTGTTCGGGCGGCTGCGCGGGCTGCAGCGGCGCTTCCATGTGCCATGGCGGACAAAGGCCTGGAAGGGAAAAGCAGGTCTGACTCCGGAAATGCCCCTTTTCAGATCATGTCTGATATGTTAAGATAAAAGGATAACAGACAGACTGGACAGGATGAGAGAATGGACTACATTGTTTTGGATCTCGAATGGAACCAGAGCCCCAACGGAAAAGAAGACTCCGTGGAGCATCTTCCATTTGAAATCATAGAAATCGGCGCGGTTAAGCTGGACGAGGCGTTTCGCCAGAAGGGCGAGTTCCACCGGCTGATCCGGCCGCAGGTTTACAGACAGCTGCATTTTAAGATATCGGAAGTCACCCACATGGATATGGGGGAGCTGAAGCACCGGGGAAAGAACTTTAAGCAGGTGATGCGGGAGTTTTTGGACTGGTGCGGCACGGAATACTGTTTTTGCACCTGGGGATCCATGGATCTGACGGAATTGCAGCGCAACATGGATTATTTCAAGGTACCGATCCCATTTCCACGGCCGCTGCTCTATTATGACGTGCAGAAGCTTTACTGTATGGAGTACGGGGATGGAAAGAACAAGCCGCCGCTGGATCAGGCGGTGCAGGAGCGGGGAATCCGTCAGGAGCGGCCGTTCCACCGGGCGCTGTCCGACGCGTTTTACACGGGCAGGGTGCTGGCGGTGATGGACTTCGAGCAGGTCCGGCCGTACATTTCCGTGGACTATTTCCGGCTGCCCCGGAGCAGGGAGGAGGAGATATCCCTCCGGTTTCCCGACTATGCCAAGTATGTTTCCCGGCCTTTTGAGAACCGGGAGGAGGCCATGAAGGATAAGACGGTCAACGACATGGTCTGTCCCTACTGCAACCGCATGCTGCGCAAGAAGGTGCGCTGGTTCCCCTACGGCCAGCGGTTCTGCTACGGCCTGGCAGCCTGCCCGGAACACGGGCTTATGCGGGGCAAGCTGCGGATCAAAAAAGCGGAGTACGGGGGCACCTATGTGGTCAAGACCATAAAGTCCGCCACGGAGGAAGAGGCAGATATGATTATGCAGAGGAAGGAAGAGGGGCGCAGGCGGCGCAGCGTGCGCAACCACACCCGGAAGCAGAAGGGCAAGTCCTGAGATGCGAAAAAGGCTGTTCCGTTTACAGGTCGTTAACCTGTGGGCGGAACAGCCTTTTTGACGGTTATGGGGCGGTGCGGTTATTCCTCGCGCATGCGGTAGCCCACGCCGATCTCGGTGTATATGTACTGCGGTTCGGCCGGATTTGCCTCCAGCTTACGGCGGATATGGGCCATGTTCACGCGCAGGATCTGGTTGTTGCTGTCCGCGTAGGGGCCCCAGATTTCGTTGATAATGTAGTCGTAGGTCAGCACCCGGCCGGCGTTCTGGGCCAGCAGGGACACAAGCTTGTATTCGATCTGGGTCAGATGCACGTCCTGATCCTTGACCTTTACCAGACGCCGCTCAAAATCGATCATGAGATCGCCCACATGGTAGAGGGGCTGGGATTTGGCGGAGGCGCCTGTCTGGCTGTGGCGCAGGGCTGTGCGGATGCGGGCCATCAGTTCCGAGGTGCCGAAGGGCTTGGTCAGGTAGTCGTCCGCACCCTGGTCCAGGGCCGCAACCTTGCTCTTCTCCTGCGTTCTGGCGGAAATCACGATGATGGGCACGGTGCTCCAGAGGCGCACTCTGCGGATTACCTCCAGGCCGTCAATATCCGGAAGGCCCAGATCCAGAAGGACCACGCTGGGTTTGGTGGACGCGATCAGTGCAATTCCATCATTCCCGTTGGTTGCCGTGGAGGTAACGTATCCGTGGGCTTCCAGAATAGTCTCAATAAAACTGCAGATGTTCTTTTCGTCCTCGATGATGATAATTGTGGATTTAGGCTCCATAGTCTTTTCTCCAATCTGGTAATATAAATGTGAATTCCGCGCCGTCTTCATGGTTTCCCGCGGATATCTGCCCGTTGTGGGCCGCTATGATGGTGCGGCAGATGGACAGGCCGATGCCCATGCCCTTGTGGGCGTCCGTGCCGGTACCGCGCTTGAGGGTACCGCCCTCAAACATGGTTCCCAAAAGCTGGGGATCAATCCCCTTTCCGTGATCTTTGACCGTGAATGCGGCGTCTGGCCCATTGAGCGTCACGGAGAGCTCGATGGGGAGGTCGCTGCCGGCGTGATAGTAGGCATTTTCCAGCAGATTGTTGATGACCTGTTCGATGAGCGTGGCGTCCATGGGAATGACGATGAACTCCTCGGGTACGCTGACGGTGACCAATGCATCCGGAAACCGCCTGCGGAACCGCTGGACGGCCTCGGAAACCACTTCCTCCACGGGCTCCTCCGACTTTGTCACGTGGGCCACGCCGCGTTCGTCCTGGATGCGGGTGATGGACAGCAGATTCTCCACCATGTGCAGGAGCCAGTCCGCGTCGGAGTAGATGTTCTGAGCCATTTTTCTGCGCTCGGCGCAGGAGAGGTTTTCTCCGTGCTCCATCAGCGTGCTGCTGGTGCCCAGGATGGTGGTTAAAGGCGTCCGAAGATCATGGGAGATCGCACGCAGCAGATTGGCGCGCATGGTCTCCTTTTCCGCTTCCATCAGCATGTGGTCCTTTTCCTGGAGCAGTTGGTTTTGCTTGGCCTCGTGTATGGTCATACTGCTGACAAGGGTGGAGATCAGGGCCATTCCGATGAAGGTGATGGGGTACCCGGACAGTGTGAAATCCAGCGTCATATAGGGGAAGGTGTAAGCGAAGTTCACCCAGAAAACGCCGTAGAGGGATGCCAGGATTCCCACGGTATAGCAGTTCGTGGCGCGCGCGATAAATACAATCGCCACAATGAAGATCAGCGAGATGTTAATCACATTGTTGCTGAAGTGAAAAAACACCGTGGAGATCAGGGTCGCCATGGCCAGAATCATCGCAGTGACCGGCAGCTGGCGTATTACATGACAAATGTGAGCTCCCAGGCGGAAGCCTTTTGGTGTGGACATGACCGTTCGCTCCATTAAAATCGGTATATACAAAGCCATTATACTCTATCGAAAGAGCAAGTTCAATGATAATTACGACCTCCGGAAGGGAAAACGCTTCCGCCTGCTCCGTTTTCCGGGCGGCGTGTAGGAGGAAGTGGTGGAGGAACGGTACTGCTCCATAATCCGCTCAAACTCCGCGGTTGAGTAGCCGATATCCTCCAGGCGCTGGATTCTGCGCTGCCGTCTCTGCAGCGCCATGGCTTCCTGCCGCCTGCGCACGTAGAGCTTGACCGCCACGATGATGGCCGTGATCACGGCAAAGGAGGCGGCGATTCCCAGCACGGCGGCGAGGTTGGAGGGGATCTTGAAGCTGGTGGCGGTGTTGGGTGAGCCGCCGCCCGGTTTGCCGCCACCGCCGCCGGGGGGGATCAGGCCGGAAGCGCCGGAGCCGCTGTCGGCGTTAGAACCGTCTGAGGCGGGGCTGGCGCTGTTGGCGTTAGAGCCGTCGGGGGAGGGGATGGCGTTGTTGGCGTTAGAGCCGTCTGGGGCGGGGCCGGCGTTGTTGGCGTTGGAACCGTCTGCTGCCAGGCCGCTGTTGCTGCCGTTGCCATTAGAGCCGTCCGTCGACTGGCTGCCGCTGTTTCCATTTGATCCGCCCGCCGCCTGTCCGCCATCGGTGCCGGTGCCGTCCGCCGCCTGCCCGCTGCCGTCCGCGCCTCCGACTCCTTCGAGGAGCAGATAGGAGCGGCCTACCGGCTGGTCGCCGTAGGTATAGTTGACCTGGGCGATGGCGTTGGAGGGGGCGTTCCGGTCCAGGGTGTAGGAGAGATGAGGCACCGCGTCGGAGAAGCCTGCGCTCTTGGGGATCACGATCCGGCTGTCCTCATCCAGATCCAGGGAAATGGTATCCTTTGCCGTCATACCCGCGATGGTCATATCGTTGTCCAAGGAGGTGTAGGTGGTCTCAAACTCCGAGATTTTGAGGGACTGGAAATTCCCGAATCCGAAGTCCAGCATGGCCTTGGTGTCCGTGTAATGGGTCAGATGGCCGTTTAACACCACGGCGATCAGCGTCATATCTCCGCGTTTGGCGCAGGTGACCAGGGTGTTGCCCGCCAGGGAGGTGTATCCTGTTTTTCCGCAAAAGGCCCCGTTATAGTAGGCGGCATCGTTGCGGTTCCACATTTTGTGATGGTTGGCAATGGGAAAACCGTCGGGATATTTCTCAACTGGGGCGCGTTTCATATTGGGGAGACGGTAGGTGCGGGAACTGCAGATTTCTACAAAGGTTGGGTTTTGAATGGCCGCCTGGGCGATTCTTGCCATGTCGTGGGCGGTGGTGTAGTGGTTTTCGTCGTTGAGTCCGCTGGGATTGGCGAAATGGCTTCCGGTGCAGCCCAGGCTGGCGGCCCGCTGGTTCATCAGGTCCGCAAATGCCTCGCGGGTGCCGCTGACGTGCTCCGCCAGGGCGTTGGCGCTCTCGTTGGCCGAGGCTAGTAACAGGGCGTACAGGCAGTCGCGCACGGTCAGCTGATCCCCCTCGTCGATGCCCGCGGAACTGCTGTCCTCCTCCACGTTGTAAACCGCATCGTGGGAGAAGGTGACGATCTCGTTTAAATCGCAGGATTCAATCACGATTAAAGCCGTCAGTATCTTGGTAATACTGGCGGGATAGTAGGGGTGATCCATATTTTTGCCGTATAAAACGGTTCCGGTGCCGGCCTCCATGACAATGCCGCCGTCCGCCTGGATTGTCACGCCGGACGGCCAGGCTGGGGCCGCCCAGGCGGTCATCGGCACGGCGCACAGGGCGAAAGCCAGGCACAGCGCAAATAATCGCTTCATTATATTCGGTTCTCCTGTCCATGAAATCACTGAGAGGGGCGGAAAGAGTCACCTTATAGTATAAAAGATTTCCGAACCCAAGTAAAGATAAAAAGGTGTTATTTTTTCCCCCTGCCGCGCAGCGACAGGAACAGGCTGACGCCGAAGAGGACCAGCACCAGCGCTCCGTACAGACCCGCAATACGCGCGGCGGTGTCCAGGAAAAAGCCTTCGGGGACAATATTGATCAGCATGTCCGTTTCCGGATTGAGAATCCACAGGTCATTTTTAAAGAAGATGTGGTGGAAAACGACGAAGTATTTGGAGAAGTCTGTGGATATGATAGCCGCCAGAACCGCCAGGATGCCGAAGAACAGCCCGGTGCCCAGGCAGAGGGCCGGGGGCAGCACACGGCGGACATTGGCTTTTAAGCCGAACAGAAGCGCCAGGCAGGCAACGGCAACGACAAGGCACACGCGGCGCAGAAAAATCGCCCCGAGGAACAGGTCGCGCACGTCCTCCATATGCGCGATTTCGCGGTCGTTGAAGAACTCGCGGGTCTCCCCGCCCATGGTGGTGGTCACGTGCAGATCGGCGCGGTCACCTTTTAAGTAATCCATCATCTCGTCGGTCACATCCAGAAGATCTTCCATGGTCATGGGGGGAAGATCGTCCAGAACCTGATATTTTGTGTACTCTTTCTCAAAATATCCGGGATTCCAGTAGACCACGGCCTGGATCGAGGTTATGAACAGGATCCACATCAGGCAGAACGCGATGAGAATCCCCAGCAGTCTGTGTACAATTTTCATATGAAAAAAGGCCTCCTTTGGGGGATGTACTAAAAACATCCTTTATTATAGCCCATCGGAAGCCTTTTAACAAGTAAAGTCGTTCTACACGTATTTTTCTTTGATGCGCAGGCGGGTCAGCGCGCGGGCCAGTGAGGCCTCGGAGTGGGAGTGCTCGGGAGTTTGACACCTGAAAATCTTGCAAGCCTTATGGCTGCTTATTTTTTTGTCAAATTCAGAAAGTTTTTAGTGCGTAATAGCGTAATATATGATATAATACGATTATACCATCTCTCTTAAGGAGTCTGCCATGCGATTGACTACAAATAAAACCAAAAATGGAATAAGCTACTACATCATCCGCTCTGTCCGCCGCGACGGCAAACGCTCCTCAGAAGTTGTGGAACGCCTTGGAACTGAACGGGAAATCATGGAAAAATATCATTGTACAGATGCCAATAAATGGGCTAAGGCGCATCTGGACGAGCTCAATCAGGCCGAAGCTGAAAAGCAGCATAAAGTCCTTGTTCCGCTGCGGACGGATATTCTCATTCCTTTCGATAAGCAGAATTCCTATAACGTTGGTTACCTTTTCCTTCAGAAGATCTACTATGATCTTCGCCTGCCAAACATCTGTAGAAAGATTTCAAAAGAATATTCGTTTTCCTATGACCTTGATTCCATCCTTTCACGTCTTGTATATGAGAGGATCCTCAATCCGTCTTCAAAACTCTCCTGCTATGAGCAGTCCTCCGATTTGCTCGAACCACCGGCTTTTGAACTGCATCAGATTTATCGTGCCCTGTCTGTCATTGCAAACGAATCCGATTCCATCCAGGCGGAACTGTATGAAGCAAGCCGGCGGCTGGTCAAACGGCAGACCGGAGTCCTGTACTATGACTGTACCAATTACTTTTTTGAAACGGAATGTCAGGAAGGCCTGAAACAATACGGTCCGAGCAAGGAACATCGCCCGAGCCCTATCGTCGAGATGGGACTTTTCATTGATCGAAGTGGGATCCCCCTTGCCTTTTGTATCCATCCAGGCAATACCAATGAACAGACTACTCTGATCCCATTGGAAGAACAGATCCTGAGAGATTTCTCGCTTTCAAAATTTATCGTCTGTACGGATGCTGGATTGTCTTCTGAACGCAACCGGAAATTCAACAACTTTGGCGGCCGCTGTTTCATAACAACGCAGTCCATTAAAAAGCTCAAAAAAGATTTGCGCCAATGGTGTCTGGAGCCCACCGGATGGCATCTGAAAGACAGCCTGGATACCTATGATATCAGCAGGCTCGAAGACACCGCTAAAAACCGCAGCAAGCTATTCTACAAGCAGCTGTATGTGGAAGGAAATGACGGGAAACGTGATATTGATTTCGATCAGACTCTGATCGTGACCTATTCCCTGAAATACAGGAACTATCAACAACAGATCCGAAATCAGCAGATTTTAAGAGCGATAAAAGCAATTGATACCGAGCCGAAAAGGATTGATAAGCATAGCCAGAATGATTACCGCAGATTCATAAAGAAAACATCGATCACCGCATATGGTGAATGCGCTGCAAATAAAATTTACGAAATTGATCAGGACGCCGTACAGGAAGAAGCCCAGTATGACGGCTTCTATGCCGTCTATACGAATCTCGACGATGACCCTTCCGAAATCGCAGCAGTAAATCAAGGGCGGTGGGAAATCGAAGAATCTTTCCGGATCATGAAATCAGAATTCGAGGCCAGGCCGGTTTACCTAAAACGGGATGACAGGATCAAAGCTCACTTTACGACATGTTTTATCGCGCTTTTAATCTACCGGATTCTGGAACGCAAACTAGACAGCCAGTTCACTTGTGATGAGATTATTTCGACACTCAGAAAAATGAGGGTAACAAGCATAGGAAACGAAGGATATATCCCATCTTACACACGTACAAAGCTTACGGATGCGTTGCATGAGTACGCCGGGTTCCGTACTGACTATGAATTGATAAAGAAACGTACCATAAAGGGTATCTGCAGACATTCAAAAGAATAAGAATCCATTACTCCCTTTTTTCAAAAAGAAAAGCCCTCAGAAACGGCATAAATACGACGTTTCTAAGGGTTTTCAACATTCTAAACTGTCAAACTTGGGATTATAGCCCATCGGAAGCCTTTTAACAAGTAAAGTCGTTCTACACGTATTTTTCTTTGATGCGCAGGCGGGTCAGCGCGCGGGCCAGTGAGGCCTCGGAGTGGGAGTGCTCCACGATGCTCTGCTTCTGGCGGAGCTGCTCCTCGGCCCGCTCCTTCGCCTCCTGGGCGCGCCTTAGGTCGATGTCCTCGGGCAGCTCGGCGGTGTCCACCAGCATCTTCACGCGGTTGTTCATAATCTGGATAAACCCGTTTCCAACCACCGCGTGCAGCCACTGGCCGTCCGGCTTCTGAAGCCGCATCTCGCCGGTGGAGATGGCGATGATCATGTTCTCGTGGTGGGGAAGGACTTCCTTCTCGCCGTCCGCCAGCGGGATGACCAGGGCCTTGCAGTGGTCTGCGTAAAATACCTTGTCGCTTGCGGTAATGTTCAGGTAAAATGTGTTCACAAGCCTCACTCCTTATTTGGCGGCGCTCTGTTCCAGCTCCCCGGCCTTTTTCACCACATCGTCGATGGTGCCCACGTTGAAGAACGCGGCCTCGGGATACTGGTCCATCTGGCCGTCGATGATAGCCTTGAAGCCGCGGATCGTCTCCTTGACAGGCACGTAGACGCCGGGCACGCCGGTGAAGTTCTCAGCCACGTGGAAGGGCTGGGACAGGAAACGCTGGATCTTTCTGGCGCGGTTTACGGTGGTTTTGTCCTCCTCGGACAGTTCCTCCATGCCCAGGATGGCGATGATGTCCTGCAGCTCCTTGTATTTCTGGAGAATCTGCTGGACCTGGCGGGCTGTTTCGTAGTGTTCCTGGCCCACCACCTCGGCTTCCAGGATACGGGAGTTGGATTCCAGCGGGTCCACCGCCGGGTAGATTCCCTGCTCCATGATCTTTCGGGACAGCACCGTGGTGGCGTCCAGATGGGCGAAGGTGGTGGCCGGAGCCGGGTCGGTCAGGTCGTCGGCGGGAACGTATACCGCCTGGACGCTGGTGACGGAGCCGTTTTTGGTGGAGGTGATGCGCTCCTGAAGCTGGCCCATCTCGGTGGCCAGGGTGGGCTGGTAACCCACGGCGGAGGGCATGCGGCCCAACAGCGCGGATACCTCGGAGCCGGCCTGGACGAAACGGAAAATGTTGTCGATGAACAGCAGCACGTTCTGATGCTCCTCATCCCGGAAATACTCCGCCATGGTCAGTCCGGTCTCTGCCACGCGCATACGGGACCCCGGCGGCTCGTTCATCTGACCGAACACCAGGGCCGTTTTCTCCAGAACGCCGGATTCCTTCATCTCGGTCCAGAGGTCGTTTCCCTCGCGGGAGCGCTCGCCCACGCCGGTGAAAATGGAGTAACCGCCGTGCTCGGTGGCGATATTGCTGATCAGCTCCTGAATGAGTACGGTTTTGCCTACGCCGGCGCCGCCGAACAGGCCGATTTTACCGCCCTTGGCGTAGGGAGCCAGAAGGTCGATGACCTTGATTCCCGTCTCCAGCATCTCCACCACCGGACTCTGATCCTCGAAAGCCGGCGGTTCGCGGTGGATCTCCCACTGCGGCGAATCCGTCAGGGAATCTCCGCCGTCGATGGTTTCTCCCAGGACATTGAACAGACGGCCCAGGGTGGCGTCGCCCACGGGCACCTTGATTCCTGAACCTGTGGCAATGACTTCCATGCCGCGGTACAGGCCTTCGCTGGAGGCCAGCATGATGCAGCGGACCGTGTCGTTGCCGATATGCTGGGCTACCTCCATCACACAGCGCTTTCCGGCGTTGTCGACTTCAAGGGCATCTTTTATGTCCGGGAGGTTGTTATGTTCAAACAATACATCTACCACAGGTCCTAACACCTGTACGATCTTACCTTTATTCATAGGTCGATGATAACCTCCTTGTGGATATTGCGTGTTCGGCAGCCGTCGCCGGCAGCCGGGTTTTGCGGCTATTTCTTGTTCTTCTGGGCCCGGGCGCCGCTGATCACCTCGGTGATCTCCTGGGTGATGGCCGCCTGTCTGGCGCGGTTGTAGGCGATGGACAGCTCGGAGAGCATCTTTTTGGCGCTGTCCGTGGCCGTCTGCATGGCCAGCATACGGGAATTCTGCTCGCAGGAGTAGGATTCCACCAGGCTGCCGTAGATAAAGCCGGAACAATAGATGGGAACGATGCTGTTAATCACCGCGTCCGCCGAGGGCTTTAAGTTGATCTCCTCCAACGGCACGTTGGCCGGAACGGAAAAGCTCAGCCGCTTTAAGGGCAGAAGCTGCTCCATCTCCGCTTCCATTTTCATGGCGTTCACCATGCGGGTGTAGATGATGTGCACCTCGTCCAGCTTGCCGGTCAGATAGTAGTCCAGAATCATTTCACTGATGATGCGCGCCCGGCTCATGTTGGGGTTCTGCACCGTGTAGTGGAACTGTTCCTCCACGGGAATGCCCTTTTTGGCGAAATACTGGCGTCCCAGGACGCCCACCACGAAGAGCAGGGGCGTGCCCGGCTTTTCCAGCTGTTCCTCCACCAGTTTGAACACGTTGTGGTTGTAGGCGCCGGCCAGCCCTTTGTCGGCGGAGACCACGATGTAGCCGATCTTGCGGTCCTCAGGTTTGATCTGAGGGCGGGCGTCGAAATAAGGGTTATCCATCTCGGGGATGTGGCGCAGGATACGGCTGATCATCTGCTGCAGGGAGTAGAAGTACGGTTCCGTGTCCGTCAGCGTTTTTCTGGCCTTTTTTAATTTTGAGGAGGAGATGGTATACATGGCGTTGGTGATTTTCATGGTGTCCTGTATACTTTTCATCCGGCTCTGTATCTCTCGGGTATTGGCCATATTCTCACCTACTTTTTGCTTTTATACTCTGCGGTTACATCCAGAATCTTCTGGATCAGCTCGTCGGTCAGCGTTTTTTTGGCTTCGATTTCCTGTCCGATCTCAGGGTGGACGCGGTCGAAGTATTCCAGAAGGCCGTTCTGGAAGTCCTTGATCTTGCTCTTATCGAGGTCCAGAAATTCCTTGTGGGTGGCCGCGCACAGGGTAATGACCTTGGCGTGAAGGCTCATGGGGTGGTACAGGGGCTGCTTTAACAGCTCCATCAGGCCGTCGCCGTAGGTCAGCTGTTCCTTGGTGGTGGCGTCCAGATCCGAGCTGAACTGGGTGAACACCTGCATCTCGCGGAACTGGGCCAGATCGATTCGGATGCTGCCGGAGGCCTTTTTCATGGCTTTGGTCTGGGCTGCGCCGCCCACACGGGATACGGAGAGGCCCACGTTCACGGCGGGGCGCATTCCGGCGAAGAATAAGTCGCTCTCCAGAAAGATCTGGCCGTCGGTGATGGAAATGACGTTGGTCGGAATGTAAGCGGACACGTCGCCCGCCTGTGTCTCAATGATGGGCAGGGCGGTAATGGACCCGCCGCCCAGCTCGTCGCTTAAACGGCTGGAGCGCTCCAGAAGCCTGGAGTGCAGGTAGAACACGTCGCCCGGATAAGCCTCGCGGCCCGGGGAGCGTTCCAGCAGCAGGGACAGGGCCCGGTAGGCCACCGCGTGTTTGGACAGGTCGTCGTAGACGATCAGCACGTCCTTGCCCTTGTACATGAAGTATTCCGCCAGGGCGGTGCCGGAGTAGGGCGCGATGTACTGCAGGGGCGCCGGTTGGCTGGCGGTGGACGACAGCACGATGGAGTAGTCCATGGCGTCGTATTTCTGAAGGGTGGAGACGATTCCGGCTACGGTGGAGGCCTTCTGGCCGATGGCAACGTAGATACAGATCACGTCCTTGCCCTTCTGATTCAAAATGGTGTCCACGGCGATGGAGGTCTTTCCGGTCTGACGGTCCCCGATGATCAGCTCGCGCTGTCCGCGGCCGATGGGGAACATGGAGTCGATGGAAAGAATTCCGGTCTCCAGGGGAACGCTGACGGACTTACGGTCAATGATTCCGGGGGCCTCGTGCTCGATGGGCCGGTAGTCCTCGGAAGCGATGGGGCCTTTGCCGTCGATGGGAGCGCCTAATGGATCGATGACGCGGCCGACGAAGGCCTCTCCCACGGGGATGCCCGCTTTCTTTTTGGTCCGGGTGACCTTGGTGCCCTCCCGGATTCCGGTATCGGAGCCGAACAGGATGCAGCCGATTTCATTTTTGCGCACGTCCTGAACCATGCCCTTGATTCCGTTTTCAAACAGTACGATCTCGCCGTACATGGCTTGATCCATTCCATATATGGTGGCGATGCCGTCACCGACCCAGATTACCTGCCCGACCTCCTGGTCGCCGGTATCCAGATCATAATTCTCAATCTCTTCTTTCAGAATTGAGATGATTTCACTTGAGCTGATGGAACCCACGCAGTTCACCTCCACATCAATTTTTGCTGTAATTGTTTCAGGCGCCCTTTCAGGCTCCAGTCGCTTTCCACATCGCCTACCCGGATCACAAAACCGCCGATCAGGGAGGGGTCATGCCGGATCGTCCAGCGGACGTCGGACTTATGGTATTTGCGGCAAAGCCGGCCGGTCATCTGTTCCAGCTGTTCGCCGGACGGCCTGGCCGCGCAGCGAAGCTCGGCCTGAAGTATGCCTTCTTTCTCAAGGCAGAGGCCGCGGTACGCTTCCAGAATCTCTCCGATCCGGTCTACATCCTGATTGTCGCAGAGCTCCTTTAGAAAGTTCTGCATGGCCGGGGGGAAGATCCGGACGATGGCGGCGTGCTTTTCCTTTAAGGAAGTTACCGGACTGGACAGCACCTGCTGTAACTGCGGCGCCTGGGCGAACAGACCGGCCGTCTCATCCACCGCCTCGCCGGGGATGGAAAGCTCATAGAGCGCGGTGGCGTAATTAATTGCGGTTTGATTCATCCGTCACACCTGCTTTCGCCAGATATTGGTCGTAGAGCTGCAAGCTCTGACCGGCCTCGCTGCTCTCGCTTAAGACCTTTGCGGCGGCGGCCATCACAAGGCCAGCGATCTGCGTGCGGGCTTCCTCCAGGGTCTTTTCCCGCTCCTGCTCGGCGGCCTTTTTCGCATCTTCCAGGATTCTGGCCGCCTTGCGGTCCGCCTCGGCCACGATCCGGTCGTATTCCGCCCGGGCGCTGGCCCTGGACTCCTCCACGATCCGGACGGACTCGGCGTCGGAGGTTTTCAGCTTTTCTTCATAGCTGGCTTTTAAATCCCCGGCCGCCTGCTTGTCGTTTTTGGCATCGGCGAGCTGCTGCTCAATCAGAGCGGCCCGCTGTTCCATAATGGCGGTGACCGGCCCGATCAAAAATTTCTTCAATAACAGACAGAGCACAATCAGGTTAACGATTGTGATCACCATATTCCAATCTAATCGCAGCATTCGTTTCGCCTGCCTTTCCTGAAATTATTTTAACAGCATAATGATCAGAAGGGCGATGACGAAACCGTAGATGGCGGTCGCCTCGGCCAATGCGCAGCCAAGTAACAGCGCCTTGCTGATCTTGCCCTCGGCCTCCGGCTGTCTGGCGATGGCGTCCACTGCCTTGGAGGTGGCGATTCCGATTCCGACTCCTGCTCCGATTCCTGTGAGAACTGCGATACCTGCTCCGATTGCGATTAATGTTGACATAGTAAGACTCTCCTTTTTGAATGATTTAGAATTTTTTAATCTTCCAGTGCTTCCTTGATGAACAAGGCGGTCAGAAACACAAATACATATGCCTGTATCAGCCCGTCAAAAATGTCGAAGTAAAAGCTGAAGGGGATGGGCACGATCAGTGCGCATACCTGCTTGATCAATTCCATAACGACGAAGGAACCCAGGACGTTGCCAAACAACCGCATACACAGGGAAAGCGGCCGGATGAAAATTTCCAGTATGTTGATCGGTGCGATGATGGGGATTGGTTCAGCAAAACTTTTCAGCCATTTCTTCAGGCCTTTTTCGTGAAAACCGGAATACTCGATTAAAAGAATGCTCATAAGTGATAGTGCGACTGTTACATTGAGATCCTTTGTGGGCGGTTTGAAACCGAACAGCCCGATGAGATTGGCGACGCCCACATAGAGGGCGACCGTAATCAGATAGGGGACATATCGTCTGCCGCGTTTTCCGAGTATCCCATCGAAGAACTGATAAAGGAATCCGATGCCCATTTCCAGCACAAGCTGTTTACGGCCCACGTCGGTTACCTTCAGGTTACGGACGAGACAAATGGACAGGATGGTGAGGATTGCCATGATGAGCCAGGTCACCACCACTGACTCGGATATGGGAAGGCCGCCGAAAACGGGGATGGTAAACGCCGTTTTGCAGTTCAACTCTTCCAGTAGATTCTCCGCGAGATCTCCCGTAGTGCTCACTCCCTTTCTGAGATGAAATTGAATGTAAACCACATGTTACTTCTAAATTTTCCGATTGTCAACAGTTTCCTCGTTTGTAACCAAATGCCAGGTTGTGGTCGAAAAATGAAGTAATATGATGGAAAAATTATACAATATACTAAAAAAACTATGCAAAATATTGAAAAAAGTTCGGCTGGTTATGAAGAAATGATAAAAACAGATCGGAAAATTGTGCAAATAGCACTAGATGGGCGTAAGGATTTTAACGAAAAATTAACAAAACTGTAGCGTGAAGGAAGCGGGAGGAGAGGGGAGTGAGGTTGTGGGGGTGGTTCTTTGGGAACTGGAAAAATCAAACCCGCAAACCCAAAAAAAGTCCGACCCTGCGGTTTCCAATATCCGCAAAATCAGACCTTTTCTTTTAAGTGCGCCTTCAGGGACTGGAACCCTGGGCAAATAGATTAAGAGTTAGTTTGTATCTTGACATTTTTTTGGGATCGGGGTAATATGAAGATAACCAAGAAACTTAATATTTCATGTTGCAAAGCGAAACCCCAGAGAGCGCAATTCTCTGGGGTTTCATTTTGGCTAGCTGTCTTTGTTATTTCGGTCTAACCATTTGCAGATATAGTAACCAGCTATACTTGCCATGACCGAAATCAAGAAACTTAATATGTAATTCATGTTGCACCCCCTTCCCGTTGTCGGTATAGGGTGGACAGCATATAAATTATACCTTTGAAGTGTAGGCTCGTCTACACTATTTTTTAGCCGGTCTGCGATATTGATGATTCGTCGGTCTGAGACTCCGGGACATCCGTCAGCTTGCGTGTGGCTTGCAGGATGCCGGGGGTGGGCAACAAAAAAAAGTCCGACCCCGCGGCTTCCAATATCCGCAAAATCAGACCTTTTAAGTGCGCCTTCAGGGACTCGAACCCTGGACAAATAGATTAAGAGTCTCTTTGCCTATTGACATTTTTGAGGGGGCGATGTAATATAATAATAACCAAGAGATTCAATAGTTCATGATGTCAGAAGCCCCAAGGAGTGCGATTCCTTGGGGCTTCCTTTTTGTAGGCTAGCTGTCTTTAATGGTTTCGGTCTAGCCATTTGCATATGTAATAACCAATTACACTTGCCGTAACCGAAACTAAGAGATTCAATAAAATGTTCATAATGTCCCCCCTTTCCGCTGTACGGTGTAGGGTAGACAGCAATTTTATTATACCTTTTATGTGTAGGATCGTCTACACTATTTTTTCATCCAATCTTCGATTCTGATAATTTCCCCTTGAACATTTCCGCCTTGGCTTCCAAACGGCCGAGTTCGCGCAGCTGCTCTTTTTCTGGAAGTTGGCGGTAAAAATTTAATAGTTCTTGTTCTTCATCAGATAATTCGTTTGAATCTTTTCCTGTTATATAATATTCTATAGAAATTCCTAAAAGTTTACAAATTTGTACTGTGTATTCTATCGGGGGATTAGTTCCTCTTGTTTTCCATGCACTTATAATAGAGTTGTTTACATTGAGGGCTTTTGCTATTTCTGAGGCTTTTATTCCCTTTTCTTCTAATGTTTTGAAAAAGCGTTCATTGATTGACATAGTGTCTCCTAATAAATTTACATATTTGGAATAAATGAGTTGATAAATTTACAAATTTGTAGTACAATATAACTAGAGGTAGACAAAGAGACTACCTCAAAAGAAGCTAATAATAAAATTCCAAATGGCTTTTAGTGTCATGGGTAAGATGTCCAGAAAAAACCATTTAAGAAGAGTAAAAATAGCTTCGATTAATTGACCCATTGTCTCACCTCCTTGGGTGATTTGATGGTTGGAGGGTTATTTGGGTGTAGTCTGGTTTTGTGGTGATTCCATTCTAACATGAAAATAACCCTCTGTAAAACAGAAAGTAACTGTTTTGGGAAGTTGGCAATGGGCTATTATACCGGTTGCCGATCAGGAAGGGAGAGTTATATGAAATACGTGATTAAGACAAACAAAACGAAATTTTACCAGTTGGCAAAGGAATACAGCGGCCTGGAGCTGCCGCCGATGAGATCATTTGAGCTCAAGAAGATAGGGCATAGCTATTGGCTATCCAGCTATCGCTATACGTTTTACTTGTCCGGCGTATGTGGAACGCCGCTGCTGCGAATCCGTGAGTACATTTCGGACGAGGTTCCCGAGCGAGATCATGTGGTGTATGTGTCGGTGAAATATCTGCTAGAGAGCGGCATGCTTGAGGAGGTGTCCTAATGACAAATAGTGCAGCGATTGGATATGCCTTGCTGGCAGCGGATGAAATGCGTATGTCAAGCGAGGACAAAGAACGGTTGGCGATGCTGATGATATGCCTGATGGACGAAAAGCCCGAAGAAAAGGCAGAAAAGAGGTATCGTGATGAGTAAGGGAAAGTGCATAGCCAAGTCCATCCGCCTGTCTGAAGAGGTCTTTACATATATAGACGGATATCGTGGGGAGGGATTCAACCAGAAATTTGAAAATATCATCCTGGACGCCATGTGTGCAGAAGCGGATCGGAAGCGTCGCATTGAAGCGTTGGATGGCAGCATAGCGATTCGCAAGGCTGAGCTGACCCGAATGTATAACCAGATTGCGTTTTACCGTGTGGTCTATCGTGATCTGAAAGCGATTGAATCATCTGTGAGGGAATATTTTCCGGATGGTATATCGGGTGATCCTGATCAGGAGTGATGTGCTACAAAAAGAGAATCGGCCAGCCGGCAGCTGCCCGGGCCTGAGATACAGTCGGCCGGTGGAAGCTCCTGGCGGAAGCGGTTCCCCGGCTGGCGAATCCTGGCTGTCGGCGGTAACCGCCGCGGCCGCGCACTCTCCAATGAAGGGGCTGCGAAAGAGCAGCGGGCTGTCAAGGATGAGGGTGGAGATTTCCGGCGCAGGCGCAGCCGTAGCCGGAAATACTACCCCCTTGACAGCCGGAGCAGCCCCGAGCATGGTGGGGAGTGGCTGTCGGCGGAGGTCCGCTGACAGCCGCTTGATTACCCCGCGTGCAAAGCGGCTGCCGGCTGTGTTGTGGATGGATAGGAGATATGTATGGATTTTTTAATAACGATGTTGATAACGGCATTTATTGTGTATTTGCTTTATATCGTGCATAAGCGTTTTTTTAATGGGGTGCCATTGTCAACATATTTATTTTTTTTATGTTTAGTGTGTCTGTTATGGTTTATGGTCGCGATCATTTATTCAGATTTGACGAATGGTTTAGACTTTTGGTCTTTAGTTAATGGATCATGATATTTGTTGTAATACAAAATTCCTGCAGGTATTTAGCTCGAGCTGAAAAATTGAGATACATATAAATGAAGGAGGATTTATGAATACGCAAATTATATTATTGTACGCGGCTCAGTACCAGATTGTAGATGAAACGACCGGAGAGATTAAGAACGGTGTTACCTGTAACTATTACTTTAACGTAAACCTGGCGGCGGAGGATAACACGAATGGATCAAAGGGAACGCGGCCGGCGAAGGGATCGCTGCCGTATGAGTTGATGAAGAAGATCAAGAAGGCCCCGGCCCTCTATGACGCCAGATTTGAAATGAATGTGGGTTCGGACGGTAAGCCGGTTTTGAAGATCATGGACCTGGATTTTGTAGATGAGGTAAAGATTGTGACATTTGAGGAGCTGGGCGAGACGAGCGCAGCGAAATGACCTGGGAGGTGCAGTATGTTGCGGAAACGATGGATGGCATTTATTTTAGCTGCGGTCATGGTTTTTGGAATGGCTGCACCTTCTTTTGCGGCAGATGTGGCGACACCGGCTCAGGTAAATCGGGTGGAGCAGGTGGAGGTGGCTTCTTCCAGTAATGCAGTGAGTGAGTGTCCGATGGAGGAATATGTGGAGGCGGATATGTTTGATGTGATTGAACGTCCCATTCTTATGAATGCTGGTGAATTGGATGAATTTGAATCTACAGTTCCGGCTTCTTATCTATCTTTGGGTGTTGGTTATTCTGATATGTCGGGTATCGTAAAGTATGTGCATAAACCATTTGATTCCCGATATTATGCTAGTTTGGCTTTGCCATCTGATTGTGCTTTTGTGAATCAGTTTTTTATATCTATTTCCAAGTCTGGGCTACCTTCTTCTGGAAGATATCGTATAAAGGTACGTTTTTCAAGCAATACGGGTGTTGAATATAGTGGTGGTTATTTTTGGACTCAAAAGACTAATACAAATGCGGCGGTGCAGTCGTCATCGCATTTGATTGATGTGTCGCAAGTATCGGGTGATTGGAATGTGTCAGATGTCATTGATCTTGGTGGTGCACAGCAGTTGGATATTGGTGTATATCCAAAATCTGGTACTACTGCTATATTGCCTTATGGCGGCTATGTGTCGGTCTATTTTGAAAAGACGACGGAAACGCCATCGTATACTGGTGCAGGTGGTTCTTATACGCCTGATAATGCCGCAACTGATACTGCTTTAAATACTTCTAAGATGGCCGATACGCTGGAAGAAATAGTTGGTACAATATCGAATCAATTAGAGGCTCTTTGGGACCAAATGTTCAATCTTATGCACGTTCCGCAGCTTGCCAATGATGATAAAAACACTGGTTTGATAACTGGCGCGATTGAGGAGCAGGTGGAGGCTGACCGGCAGAACACGGAGGATATCATAGCTGCCGAGGAGGCCAATACGACAACCATCGTCAACAATAATAACGAGAATACGGAGAAGATCACGAACGGCTATGACTCCGCTGGTATGGAACAGCAGAATGACCGCCTGAGTGACACGCTGCAGGGCCTGGATGAGCAGGAAAGCCAGATTGTCGATCAGATATCCCAGCCGCTCAACGACTTCAAATTTGATAATCCGGTAACGCAATATCTGGATACCTTCAAGGTCTTTGGAAATTTCCTGCAATCGCTATTTGTCAGCTCCGGCAGCTTCCAGGACGTGATCAACCTTTCCTTTGTCCTGGGGATCGCGCTGATGGTAGTCGGTATATACCGGTTTAAGGGGGGAAGCTGATGTTCCAGTTTTTCGACGCAATCGTATCTGTTTTTACGACCATAGTCAATTTCATCGTTTCAACGGTGGAAATGATCCTGCATCTGATCCGCATTATTTTCGGCGGAATCGGTTTTTTGTTCGCACTTATTCCGAACCTGCCGTCATTCTGTGTGACGTTTCTGTTGGTGACCATAGCGGTATCGGTACTGATTCAACTGCTCAACAAGGGAGGATAACATGATATCAGAATTTTTACAATTTGTTTTAGACTGTTTCCTGATGGTGGTCAAGCTGTTTAAAAACACTGCCTTGGACGGTATTTCCTATGAAGTGGTGATTGTGTCCGTCTGTATGCTTTCCATTGTCCTGGCGTCGATTCTGGTAAAGTTTAGGGGGCCTAAAATCAAGTGAGAGTACATAAGATGTTCCTTCTGTCCCTTGCCATTTCCTTTTGTTTTTCCCTGGAGGTCCATGCAGCCGCTACCCCTTCCGAGGCAAGCCCCTCCGAGGCCCTGACGGAGACCGATCTGGAAGAGATCGAGGAAATGACGGACATGGAGTTTAAGGATCTGTTCTTTGAATGGATGAATTCGATTGTGGGAGGCCCTCAACATGCGACTGCCTCGGAAGCTGATATGGAAGATCAGGAAACCGATCCGAATGATCCGATACTTGGTGAAGTGTATTCTTTTAATGCTCCCTTACTCCTTGCGGCGCCGGGTGAGGATCATTTCGTCAATGTTGTTCGATTCGATGTATCTGTTTCTGGTATTGATTATACTTTATTGTTTTCTCCGTCCTATCTGGATCAATTGTATGTAGACGCCCAAAAGCGCCTTTGGAATATGGGAACCAGTTCGATTCAGGGCCTTGTGCTGGAGGGCGGCTTTGATCCATATAAAACAGAGGGGAAGCTGGTTTACCTGGCCCCGTGTCTTGGAAATAACTTTTCAGTTAATCACAACTACGGCAGCCCCAACTATTTCCGCGAGTATTACTGGAGCAGCTCCGGCCGTCTTACCTATGATGACCGGTACGTCCAGATCGTGGTAAAGAAGTCCTATTTTGCCTTTCTGGTTGGGGATACCTTAACATATATCATCATTTTCCTGGTGGGAGGAGGTGTGCTGCTTTGCTGGTTGAATCGCTTCAAGCGTTATTAGGGACTGTGCCCTCTCAGTTCCAGCCGTTGGAATACTTTTTAGGCGCTTGGATTCTCCTGTTTCTGATATCATTTTTCGCGGAGTTTTTAAAGCTGCTGATATTGAGGTGGTGACATGTACGATGATTTGAGACTGGTTTTAAATGAGGGTCTGTATAACTGGCTGCTGCTGGTGGTGAACGCCCTGCTGCATGATTATGCCTGGGTAGGGATCGCGGTTATCCTGCTTCCGATTGCGCGGAAGCTGGTTAATATTTTCAGAAGTTTATATTAGAGGAGGTAGAAGCGTATGATGAAACTTAAAAACGCACTGGTGAAATACCGTGCAGTTCCCGGGATGGTTGGTTTGGTGTCCTTTGCCGGCGCATTTCCGGCGTATGCATCCGGTGAAGGTGTTGTTGACAGCGGAAGCATTACGGACATGCTGGGGATCTTCTCCCAGTTGTTTAAATGGGTTCTGGATGAAGGGGCGAAGTTGTTAGCCTGGATGCTTAACAAGCCGATCCTGATGATCTCCATGAGCCTGTTTTTCATCGGCGCGATCATCGCGTTTGTGATGCGGATTTATCGCAGCGTGTAATTGTATCTCGCTAATTTCCCCGGCCGGAGCGGATCGCAGCTGCAGCGGGAAGAAAGTGAGATACAAAGACAGGGCAGGCGCGGCCTGCCTTTTCTTACTTTATAGGAAACTTCTCAAATCAGCGAAGATGGTGTATAATAAATTGGAAATAAAAAAGGCATAGCAAAAGAGCGAAGGTGTGACTTCGCCATGACGTTGTCTATGTATTTTTTGTTTTTGGTTTAGGCTGCACTATCTGACGGTAGAGAAAGAATAGGGCATATGGAACTATCCATATCCCATAACCTTTCGATAGCGTTCAAATAGTGCAGTTTTTTTGTGGTAAACTTCTAAAACCAACATAGAAGTGCCACACTCCGGGCATCTGAGCGGATCATAGCCAAAGGTCAGAAGAATCAAATTCCGCCAATCTAGGAGCTTAGAAAGATAATGCTGCTTCTGCTTGGATAAACATTTCCGGAGATTTTTTTCCTGTTTGTGGTGCTTTGCATAAATGCCGTAGTAGCGGACCATTTTAAAATGCTTGTCAGGGATATGCAGGATCAGGCGTTTGATAAAGTCAATGGCGGGGATGCATTCTGTGATCGTTTTATGGTCCTCATGTCGCTGATAATGGAACGTCACAGAATCCCCGTCATAGGCATCCATCCTGGAAGTGGCAATGACAGGCCGTCCAAGGTATCTGCTGATGTATTTAATGGTGATATCAGGAGAACACAAATTAGGTTTGGCTCTCACATAAAAGCCTTCGGGATGGTCTTTGTAGATTTGATTTTTAAGCTTCTTAAAAGGCGGTCCCAGTTTAAGAGAGAGCTGATCCAAAAGGACTTTCCGAAAAGCCAGGCGCAGGAAATCATAATCAAAATGGGGATTGGGTCGCCAGGGAGTAATGTTGCCAGCACCGCCTTCCGAAATCAGGGCATGGATGTGAGGATTCCACTTTAAATCTCTACCGAAGGTATGAAGGACGCAGATAAAACCAGGAGTAAAGAGTTCGGACCTATTCATCTTGAAGAACATGCGTAGGACGACATCCCTGACAGAATGGAACAGGCAGTTAAGGAGTGAGTGGTCCTTAAGAAAGAAGATGCGCAGTTCCTCAGGAATGGTAAAGACACAGTGTCTGTGGATACAGGAAACGAGTTTACAAGACATACGAAAAGCACGTTTCTGGTTATAGACGTTGCCGCATGAGGGACAGAACCGGCTTTTACAGGAAAAGGGAACAAATTTAAGGTTACCACAATGAGGACAGCCAAAGAAAGCTCCGCCATAAGAAGGATCATGGCAGAGGATCATCCGGTTGATGTTATCCAAAACATTTTTATCAGGTCGAATAACATATTGGATATATTCAAAGTGGTCAGAAAAAATAGTTTGGAGGATGTTCTTATGCATAAGAACATTTTACAATAAAGCAGCAAAAAAGGAAATCCCCTAAAACCCCTCAGATAGCGTCACTTTACTTTCGGAAACAAAAGGATAGAATTCACCCATATGGCAGAACTTAGATTTGTTCTTTCTAGGTTATCATATCTTGCCCATTTTTTCTACCGCCTCTTTTCTGCTTTTTGATTTTACGTTCAGCAAACACACAACTCAAGGGTTCCTTTCAGCTTTCTGCCCTTGACTTGTGTGTTTGCTTCCCTGTACGATTGTAGTCAAGCAGAAAAAAGCCGCATTCTAGGCGCCCAGTTCCTGGTTAATCCATACGCGCATCCATTTCATACTATGCTGCTCAAGTCCGGGGAGACGCCCCCGGAGACGCTCCTGATATCTCCATCCGGCCTGCTTTTTACACACCTCCTTTTTCATCTCTATTTCTTCCTCCGACAGCGGCTTCTCTCTCCGGCGTTCTTTCTGATATGCCAGAAGATCTATGATTTTACCACCATTTTTCGTATATGCCCGTAGCCTTGACATCCGGCCACACCCCTGCTCGCTCCAGCCCATCGGACGACTGCTCATCCTCGCGCTTAGCACATGACTCACCTGGCCTTCCGCACAGCATTTCCAGTTGGCCCCTGCCTCTTCCGTCCGGATCTGAATCCCATCCCATTGGTTCAGAAAATAGCCAAGGGCACCCTCTACATCCCGATACTTCCCGCCTTCCTCTGTTATCTTCAGTATTTCAGCATAGACCTTCTGCAGCCGTTTCTTGTAGCGGCCGTTCAAGCATTCCCAAATCTCACTCTTTACTTCTTGCGCGCTGTCCAGCAGATGGGATACGGAGATATTCACATATTTCATCATATGGAACTTGTCCAGCACAAACCTCCCCTTCCCCAGCACTTCACAGCCCGCGCGAATCCAGCCAGCACCGTCTCCTGCTATGTAAACGCATTTCAAATATTCAGTATCATAATAGGTGTCTATATAGTCCCTTACCTCCTCCCATAACCTTTTGTTTGCTTCCTGTCCCTTGTAGATACCGCAGAAGTAGTGTTTCCCGGTTAGTTTGTGTCTTGGGCTCTTTGAGGTTTCCCCCGCCTCATCTACCACATCCTCATACAGGCAGATGAGTTTCGGCATGATGGTGTTGATCTTATTCCCGCGGCTGTCCTTCCCCAGGTCCCCCTTTTGGTTCCAGAACTGGGCCGCCACATGGTCCTCGTCCGCTACGATATGCAGGTATTCCAACCGCTTCTTTTCTGCCGGTGGTGCGACAGGGAGCTGGGCCTCTGTGTCATGAACCAGACGTTTTACAGTCTGTTTACTGACCTGTCCCATAAGGGGGATGGTCTGGCCTCCCTTAGCGTAACTGGTCTGTACCGCCTCTTCCAGAATGCATGCGGCTGCCCCAAGCGTGATCCTCTGATGTCCTTCAATTCCAAGGATTTCATCCAGGAGGTAGACGAATTTCCCGGTTTTCTTATCCCTGTAGCCAGTCCTGCGGAACCGGATCGGTCCCAGGATATCCAACAGTTCCTTCGATTCATTGCGCTGTTCAATGTTCCATTTTTTCTTTCGTATCAGACTTTCTCTAATCTCATCATCTATTTTTTCATACAGTTCTGCAATCAGCCTGGCCCCGAGCCCCAGCATCCGGTCATGGATATCCTGTGACAGGTCATGAGGCTCTTTATTACCTTTCAGCATGGCCGCTACGAGATTTTCAATTTCCTTGATGTCATTTTCGATAAAATGTAGTATACTATTATACATAGAAAGCACCGTCCTTTGTTGTGATCGTTTTTCGCAAATCCAATCATACCACAAAGCGGTGCTTTCTTTTTTTGTTTTTATTAGTTTACATAATTTTCCATCAACTAATTACCCGAAAGTAATGTTACGCTATTAACCCCTCATGAGTGAGGGGCAGGGGAGTTGAGAGTGCCGAAGGCACTTTGTTCTACAAAAAATTAGGAGGAAACGGTATGTATGACTTTTTGAGAGCGTTTTTTGACCTGTTTTTCGCGCCTCTGTACGCCATGACACTTGACAATGATATTTATGTGCTGATTTATGTGGTGATCCTGGTTATGGCGGTTTGGAGCGTTTTAAGGAGGATTATGACATGCTTGGGTTCTATTTAAAGGTTTATACGGTTATATTTCTGCTGGTTGCATTTTTCCTGTACCATTTCATCCGATACCGGAACCCCTACAAGCTCTATATGGTCTTTGGCAAAAAGGGCAGCGGTAAAAGTATGCTGATGTGTAAGCTGGCCTTAAAGTATGGGAAACGTGGATTTACCGTTTACTGCAACAGCTACATTCCAGGTACCTACTATTTTGATGCTGCTGATGTCGGCTTTTACCATTTCCCGGAAAATTCCGTGCTGCTGGTGGACGAGGTCGGTATGATCTGGGATAACCGCGACTTCAAGTCGTTCAAAAAAGAAGTCCGGGATTACTTCAAGCTTCAGCGCCATTACCGTCATATCGTGTTTCTGTTCTCCCAGAGCTTTGACGTGGACAAGAAGCTGCGCGACCTGACGGACCATATGTATCTGATCCTGAATGTGATGAATTGCTTTTCCATTGCCAGGAGGATTACCAAGACCATAACCATTTCCCATGCGGATAAAAACTCAACCGGAGAGACAAAGCTGGTGGATGACATGAAATTCGATCCTTTGATTTTCGCATTCTTTGGCGGTATTAAATTTACCTATATTCCCAGGTACGTGAAATACTTTAACAGCTTTGACACGCCCCAGCTTCCGCTAAAGGAGTTTCAGTATATTCCATTAAAGGAGCTTCCCCCGCTGCGGCAGCGCATCCGGCGGGCGGCGGCCGGCTGTGCCGGCGCAGCCAGACGGTGCGCGGCCGGGAGTGTGCAGGCCATAAAAGACAAGGTGAAAAAGTGTATCTCAAGGCTACGGAAATAGGACGGCCACCGTCTTCTAATAGGTGGTCTCAAAATACAACGAGATACAGGCGCAAAGCCTTGTAAATACTGGGAAAAATGGTAAAAAGTACGTTTCGGGAAACGGCCTTTTCCCGAAATTTCGAAGGTGGTGTAAAATGCTTGAAAATCGAGAATTAAATACCTATATGATCTATCAGGAATTTGATCAATCGGACCGCGGATATTGGTTCGATTTTAAACAACAAAAGTTCCTGCATAACATCGATACGTTTTACTACAGCGTGAAGTTATGTAACGACTTTACGGCAGATACCCATGACCGATCTGTATTACAATTTCGCACCAGGCTCCGGATGCTGCAGGCGAAAATGAGTTACAATGATTCGATTCCTTTTTATGTCCCGGGGATAGGCAACATGAATCTGTTAAACTTGTCCTATGGGAAATACTACAACGTGTGCCTGGAATGTCCGGAATATTTCCATGTGTTCATGGCCTCCCAGGTGCCGCCTGGCGCTGGCGGCCGTGAATCTGTGACATGTGAGATCATCGTACAGATTCGTTCGTACATGCTTTGGATGTATGGTGTTCATGGCGCATTTGAGAGTAGTCTAAGTTACATACAGGGAATTGTGGATATGTTCGATTTACAGATTGCCTACATACAGGAAAACAGAATCGACTATTGCTGGCACAGTAACTATTTAAGCAATCCGGAAAAATTCTTTGATATTGAGAACTTTTACAAAATGCGTGTGGACCGCTACAAAGGTGCGAATTACCATACCGCAAAGGTTGGATCGGAAAGCTATGAAATTGATTATGTGAGCTTGGGAAACCGGGGAGGCAAGTGCTTTATCCGTATCTACCTAAAGTCCAAAGAGGTGGTAGAGCAGGGCTACAAGGCGTTCTTCTTCAAGCTCTGGCTGTTCCATGGGCTTATATCGCGGTATGATCTGTATTGCTATGAGAAGGCGTATGTGCGTCGTTCCTGGCCGTATATGACCATTGCACGCCTGCTGTTCTACATTGAGTATGGACAATCAGAACCAATGAAGGAAAGCTGCCGGCGTTTTGCGGAGCAGTATGAGAAGTCCGGCAAAGTGACGGATGTCATGATCCGGCTGGCTGGTCAGCTGACCCCTCCGGTCCATCTGATCACCAATGTGGAGTATCAGACCATGCGGAAAGGAACGAAATCTTATGTGCTGCTGCCGGTCAAGGATAACAGCGCCCATGGAGCTGCCCGCCGGGTGTATGATTACCTGGATAACCGGCCGTTGATTGTGGACTACCTGACGCGTGATATTTTTCGGTTGGTAGAACCGGCCGGGGACAGCAATAAAAGCCGCCGGAATGATTGTGGATTCTGGCGTGCGCTGCGCAGGTGTCGCTTGGTAGATTCGCCTCGGCTTCCGGATGATCTGCATATGGTTCGGGATTATAACCGTAAGCTGAATAAAGAAGCCATGAAGCGTCGGCTGTTGAACAGCGTGGTGGTGTATGGATTTTATGACCGGGGATTAAATGAAGATAGTGTGATGAAAGATTGCTATAATGCATTGCTGAGGATGAACGATAACGATTTAATGGACGCGCTGCGGTATAAGCGGAAAAAAGCCCGGCAGTTCAACGGGAATGAGCTGCCAGGCATTACGGAACCCAACATGCCGCAAAAATACGTCCTGCTGGATCGTGAATCTGGTGTGATCTACGATGATGATAGCATAGATTCATTGGATATTCAAGATTGGAGCTGAAATTTATGAGGTTGCAGGAATGCTTTGAAGATTTTTTGAGAGACGGCAGCACGTACTGGGCGCCGTCCTCTTATCAATACTATAAACGGAACGTCGACTACTTTTTTAACTATCTGGCGAACCGGTATGGTCGGCCGTCGGGTTCCGTGGAGCTGTCGGAGCTGCCGGAAACAATCCTTGCGGAGTATGTGGTTTGGCTGCGGTCAAAAGAGAAATATGCGGGCCATCCGCTCCGGGGTGCAATGAATGTAAACGGTACGATCAAAAATAATACGGTTAATACTTATATGCGCGCGGTAAAATGCTTTTTTAACTATCTGTATCGAAGGAAATATACCGGAATTCGGTATACCGAGGGCCTAAAGCTGCCGCGGTCAGATGATGACCAGATCGTTCCGCTGCTGGCCAGTGAAGTATACCGGATTGACCGGATATTTGACGAGGAGAAGCCAGGGGACCTGCGGGCGCTGTGTATTGTCCATCTGATGCTTGACGCTGGCCTGCGCTCCTGTGAGGTGATTGCCCTGGAGCCAGGGGACCTGGTTTTCGACAGCAACACGATTGTCATAAACCGCAGCAAAGGCAATAAATCACGGGTGGTGCTGATGTGTCCGCTGCTGGAGAAGCTACTGAGGCAATATGTGCAGGTGTTTCATCCAAAAGGAACGCTATTTCGCAAACTGGAAGAGAATAAAGGGATTAATGGTTCTGTGGTCAAGGCGCTGTTCCAGCGTATCGTTCGTAATACCGGTATTGAGCGGCTCCATCCGCACCTGTTGCGGCATACATTTGCAACGTCTTATATCATGGGAGGCGGAAATCTTGAGACGCTGCGCTTGTTGCTGGGACATTTCGATTACTCGGTAACGCGAAAGTATCTGCACCTGGCGGCGCAGTACCAGATCGCAGGCACAGACATTTACCAGCTTGATCCGATATTCTTCCAAAAAGGGTACTAATGGTATCTCAAAAAATAATCCGGGCGCGCCTGATCGGCACCGGCCAGCGCGTCCGGAATTTATTTATGAGATACAATTATGTTCGGATATCAAAAAAAAGTCCGACCCCGCGGCTTCCAATATCCGCAAAATCAGACCTTTTAAGTGCGCCTTCAGGGACTCGAACCCTGGACAAATAGATTAAGAGTCTACTGCTCTACCAACTGAGCTAAAGGCGCTTGTTCGTGCTTGGCTGTGTTGTGTTTCTCAGCGGCACGAACGTTATTATATAACTGAAAAATAAAAAAGTCAACTATTTTTTTAAAAAAATTTTATTTTTCTTTCAGATGAGCTTCAGAATCCCTTTATAAAGCCTTGTTTAAGGCTGCGGAAAGCTCGTTTTTGGAGGTTACGCCCACGAATTTATCGGAAATCTGGCCGTCCTTGAAAACGATCAGGGTGGGGATGGACATTACGCCGTAGCGGCCGGCGATGTCGCTGGCGTCGTCCACGTTCAGCTTGCCCACCACGGCTTTGCCCTCATACTCGGAGGCCAGGGCTTCCACAACGGGAGCCATCATCTTGCAGGGGCCGCACCAGTCGGCGAAGAAGTCCACTAAAACGGGCTTGTCGCTCTTGAGTGCCTCGGTGTCAAAGTTTTCGGATGTAAATTTCATTTCCATAATGTTTGGTTCCTTTCTCATTTTTTATCGCTTTTTTTAACTTTACCGTTGATGATTTTGTCGACTTCCTTGAAAGAACGGTGAAGCCGCAGTACCTTTTTGTTTAAGTCGGTCTTGTCGCTGGTGGCCCTTAGCAGGCTCCGCGTCATCTTTTCGGGGAGAGCCATCCTGTCCGCCTCCTGGCCGCTATGTCTTACTGCCAGGATATGAGCCAATCACTGTTAGTGTGCGTGGCCTGGTGAAAATTATACACCGGGCGATGCTGCGCAGGCGGCTCAGACGCTTACGGCTGCGGCGTCCGGCAGGCGACCAGCTTGCAGATCGGCTGCCCTTTGGCGGAGAATTTTATTTCGTATTCCGTCATCACGTTGCCTTCGGCCATATCAGAATGATGAAGGTCAAAGGTGTGGGCCTTCACGGTCCAGCCGGCTGCGGGAATGGATTCCAGGGAATAGTCGAACAGGCCGCGGTTGTCGGTCTTGAATTCCACAGTGCCTTCCGGGGCCAGCACGCTGTCGTAAACCGCCATGAATTCCGGCGAGGTGAGACGGCGCTTGGCGTGGCGGTCCTTGGGCCAGGGATCGGAGAAATTTAAATAGATCCGGTTCACTTCGCCTGGGGCGAACACGTCCGCCAGGGTTTTTGCGTCAATGCACATAAAAAAGATATTGTCCAGCTCCAGCTCGGCCCTCTTTTGAAGGCCCCGCAGCAGCACGCTGGAATAGCGCTCGATGCCGATGTAGTTGATCCCGGGGTTTTTCTGAGCCAGCTCCATGATGAACCGGCCCTTGCCCATGCCCACCTCGATCTCGATGGGGGTGGTGTTGCCGAACAGCTGGTCCCAGCGGCCTTTCTGCGCCTGCGGGTCCTGCACGACATAGGGACTCGCAGCAATGGTCTCCTCGGCGCCGGGAATGTGGCGTAATCGCATGTATTTTTCCTCTCATAGCTACAAATTTTGCGGTTGTCCGCAAGCTCATTTTATCATCGGGCCTATATATTTGCAAGAAAATTTACTTTTTCCTTAATATTCAGATTTTTACTGAACAATTTAAAAATTATAATGCAAAACCTGGGGAAATTTAGTATACTATACATAATGAGCGGCTTTTCAGGGGCCTGCATAATTTTGTGATTCGGATTTGTAACATAAGGTACAAAGGAGAGAGGAAAATGGCAAATGTGGAGAACACAACCAGCTGGAAGCAGATCCAGCAGGGCGTCAGAGAGACGGAACGCCTGATCGGACACAAGGAGTTTAACCTGGCGATGGTGAAGGCCAGGCAGACTCTGGAATATATGGTGCGCTGCATGGCGGAGAAGGCCTGCCTGGTGGAAGGAGATTTATCCGACACCATCGACCAGCTCTACGAGGGCAGATGGATCAGCCGCAACACCAAGGATCACTACCACAACATCCGCATTTTAGGAAATAAAGCGGTGCACGAGGGGGATGACACGGCCTACGATGCGAATCAGGCATACCAGATGCTGGTTCAGGAGGTCAAGGCTTTCGCCGACGAGTACAGTTCCGGCCGCCCGGCCGCCCGGCCTTCCGGGTCCGGAGCGCGGGGCAGTCAGGGGCGCAGCTCCTCCGGGAACCGCCGTCCGGCCCAGCAGCAGGGACGCCGCCCGTCCGGTTCCGGCGGCAACCGCAGGAAAAAACGCAAGAGAGTGTCCCCGGCCTATTATGTGCTGAGGTTTTTGGTGCCCCTTCTGGCAGTCATCCTGTTGATCGTTGTGATCCGGGCGCTGCTTCCGGACAAGAAGGACAAGGTGAAGGAGACCACCGCGCCGGTTACCGTGGAGGCGACCACCGAGCCTCCCACCCAGGAGCCGGTACCGGAGCCCACTGAGCCGCCTACCGAGGCGGAGGAGACGGGAGGCGTCTATGTGATCACCGGCAGCGCGGTGAACGTGCGCAAGGAGCCCTCGAAGGATGCCAGGATTCTGGCCCAGCTGTCCAAGGGCGCCACGGTGGATTACGTCAAACGCTACTCCAACGAGTGGGCGGTGATCAACTACGACGGGCAGGAAGCCTACGTGGCCAGCCAGTATCTGGAAAAACAGGTTCCCGCCACAGAGGGTGAGAACGCACCGGCCCCGAACTCGACGGTTCAGTAGCCTAAATAAATTATAAAAAATTTATAAACTATTTATAAAAAATATATAAATCGGCAGGATGGCAGCTGGGAGGCAAACTCCCGGCTGCCATCCTTTTTTTCATATTTACACAGGAATATTGTTAAATAATTAATTTTTATAAAAATTTAAGCTGGTATTTTTTTTGAAAAGTAGTAGAATGATATGAGCTTAAATATAAGAGAATAGTCTTTAGAAAAGCTATTTTTATATAGCAATAAGAAGGGCTTATCTTAAATATGGAAGCGATCAGATCAAAGAACAAGGAGGAGCGATATGGATACTGTGATTGACAAGCTCTCTGAGATTGAGGCTACGGCTCAGGCCATTACGGACGAAGCGAACGCCCGCAAGAAGGCGTTTGCCCAGGAGATGGATCAGAAGACCAAGGCGTTTGACGCTGAGCTTGAGCAGGAGACGTCCGCCAGAATCCGCAAGGTGCAGGAGTCGATGGAAGCGGATATGAACCGGAAGCTGGCCCAGCAGAAGGCGGATTCGGACGCACTGATCCGGCAGATAGCGGAGAATTATGAGAAAAAGCATGAAACGTATGCAGAGGCTCTTTTTAAGGCCATGATAAAGGAGTGAGGATATGGGAAGCCTGATTGCTTACAGTGGGATCACCACGAAAGTAAAGGCAATGGAACGATGGCGTATAAGCGACAGCCAGTTTGAAGAGATGGGGCTGCTGGAGTCCGTTCCCGAGGCAGTGGACTACCTGCGCAGGTTTCCGCCCTACGGGGATATCTTTAACGGGCTGGAGGACGGGCAGCTGCACCGGGGCAACATCGAGCAGCAGCTGAATCTGTCCCAATACCGGGATTTTGCCAAGCTTTACAAGTTTGCCAACTTAAAACAGCGCAGATTCCTGGATCTTTACTTCATGCATTATGAGATCGGAATCATCAAGACCTGTCTGCGAAACGCGGCGGGGCACCGGGACCAGCGGCAGGACTTGTCCATGTTCCGGGAGTTTTTTGACAAACATTCCAGTCTGGACTTAATCCAGCTCTCGGAATCCCAGAATATGGAGCAATTCGTGGCAAATCTAAACGGATCACCGTATTACGGGCCCTTAAGCCAGCTCCAGCAGAAGGGAAAGCTCACGCTTCCGGAATGTGAGAATACATTGGATATGATCTATTTCCGGAATATCTGGCGCATCAAGAAAAAGTATCTGACAAAAGGTGAACAGAAGATCATCGCCCAGTGCTTCGGCACCCGAATGGATGTATTGAATCTGCAGTGGATCTACCGGTCCAAGAAGTTTTATCACCTGGCTCCGGCGGATATCTACGCGATTCTGATTCCCATAAACCTGCACCTGACCAAAGCGCAGATCAACCGCATGGTTGAGGCGGAAAGCGCGGACGAGTTTCTGACGCTGTTGGAAACCACATGGTACAAGCGCAGCCTTCCGGCGGGCCTCAGGGACGAACCGGATTTAAAATCCGTTGCCGATGAAATCAACGACCGGATCTACCTGCTGACCAGCCGCAGGGAACCGTACTCCATCGCGATCCTGAATTCCTACCTCTACTTTAAGGAGCGGGAAATCGAGCGGATTATCACCACCCTGGAAAGCATCCGCTATGGCGTAAAAATAAGTTAAAGGGGGTTTACAAGTGATTGAGAAAATGAAGTTCTTGAGCATTACCGGCCCCAAGGCGGATATCGACCGCGTGGTCGATACCTATCTCTCCCGGTATGAGATCCATCTGGAGAACGCCTTGTCGGAACTGAAAACGGTAAGGGACTTGAGACCTTATATTGAGACGAATCCGTATAAGGAGGAGCTTTTAAAGGCCCAGGCTATGATGGAGAGCTACCACGAGCTGCTGCCCGGCGGCAGCGAGCGGCGGGCTTCCCTGGAGACGGCCCTTGAGACTGTCCGGAGCCTGGACCGCAAGCTCTCCGAACTCACGGAGCAGAAAAATGAACTGCTGGCCCAGCGGGCCGCCCTTCAGGAATCTATGGACAAGGTGGTTCCGTTTTCCGGGCTGAATTACGACGTCAGGCGGATTCTGGGGTTCCAGTATATCAAGTTCCGCTTTGGCCGCATATCGAGGGAGTATTACGAGAAATTCTCCGCGTACGTCTACGACACCATCGACACCATCCTCTTCAAGTGCAAGGAGGACGCCCAGTATATCTGGATCGTGTACTTTGTGCCGGAAAAGCTGGAGGACAAGATCGACGCCATCTACGCGTCCATGCATTTTGAGCGCATGTTCCTGCCGGACGAGTACGACGGCACACCCACCCAGGCGGGCCACAACCTGGAGGATCAGATCCGGGAGCTGGAGGCGAAGATTCTCCAGGTGGATCAGGACATCGTGGCTGCCATCAACAGCCGCAAGGACGACCTGATTGCCTCCTACCAGCGGATCAGCACCTTTTCCACCAACTTCGACGTGCGCAAGCTGGCGGCCTGCACCAAACACGACGACCACACCTTCTACATTCTGTGCGGCTGGATGACGGAGCAGGATGCCAGAAGCTTCCAGAAGGAGATTGAAAACGACGACAATACCTTCTGTATCATCGAGGACGACCACGCGAACATTATGAGCAAGCCGCCCACCAAGATGAAGAACCCGGGGCTGTTTAAACCTTTTGAACTGTATGTGGAAATGTACGGCTTGCCGAGCTACAACGAGATCGACCCCACCATTCTCATCGGCCTGACCTACTCCTTCCTGTTCGGCTTCATGTTCGGGGACGCGGGCCAGGGGCTGTGCCTTCTCATTGGCGGGTTCCTGCTCTACCGGTTTAAGAAAGTCCGCCTTGCGGGAATCATCTCCTGCTGCGGCGTGTTCTCCACCATCTTCGGCCTGCTGTTCGGCAGCGTGTTCGGGTTTGAGGATTTGATTCCGGCCATGTGGCTGAGGCCCTCCGAGGCGATGACCAACCTGCCGTTTATCGGCAAGCTGAACACCGTGTTTGTGGTGGCCGTGGGCCTGGGCATGCTGATCATTCTCATGTGCATGGTGCTTAACATCGTCAACAGCCTGCGCTCCCACGACACGGAGAAGGTTTACTTTGACACCAACGGCGTGGCGGGCCTGGTATTCTACTTCGCCCTGGCCTGCACCATCGTGCTCTACATGAGCGGAAAAGCCCTTCCGGCCACCGTGATTCTGGTGGTGATGTTTGTGGTTCCGCTCTTTGTGATGTTTTTCAAGGAGCCTCTCACCGCCATTGTGGAGAAGAAGGCGGAGAAAATCGAGGGCGGCGTGGGAATGTTCATCACCCAGGGGTTGTTCGAGCTGTTCGAGGTGCTGCTGAGCTATTTTTCCAACACCCTGTCCTTTGTCCGTGTGGGCGCTTTTGCGGTGAGCCACGCGGCCATGATGCAGGTGGTGCTGATGCTGGCGGGAGCTGAGGCCGGAAGTCCCAACTGGGCGGTGGTCATCGGCGGAAACCTGTTTGTCTGCGGCATGGAGGGCCTGATCGTGGGCATTCAGGTGCTGCGTCTGGAATACTATGAACTGTTCAGCCGGTTCTACCGGGGCAGCGGCCGGGCCTTCAAGCCCTACGGCAAGGCTGCGGAACAGCAGTAGCGTTTATAAATTAATATCTAGGGAAAGAGGAGAATGAATCATGAGCGTAATTGTAAAAATCACATTGGTCGTGGCACTGTTGTTAAGTATTGTTATCCCCTTCGGAGCCTTTGCGGCAGGGGAAAAGACCAAGGGACGTTATAAAACCGCCCTGGCCGTTAACCTGTTTATGTTCTTCGGAACCATGGTGTTTGCCGGAGCGGTGATGTTCTCCGGAAATGCGTACGCGGCGGAGGCTGCCTCCGGGGCCGCATCCTCCGCGGGTATGGGTTATCTCTCCGCGGCGCTCTCCACCGGCCTGTCCTGCTTAGGCGGCGGCATCGCCGTTTCCGCAGCTGCCTCCGCGGCTTTGGGAGCCATCAGCGAGGACAGCACCATCCTTGGTAAATCGTTAATCTTCGTTGGCCTTGCCGAAGGTGTTTGCTTGTATGGTCTGATCATTTCCTTCATGATCTTAGGTAAGCTGTGATCCTATGAAAATGTACCTGATCAGCGACAACGTGGACACGCTGACCGGCATGCGGCTGGCCGGCGTGGAGGGCGCAGTGGTACATGAGAGGGAGGAACTGAAAGCGCAGTTGGATAAGGTCCTGGCCGACAAAGAGATCGGTATCATCCTGCTGACTGAGAAATTCGGCAGGGAATTTCCCGAGATCATCGACAACGTGAAGCTGGAGCGCAAGCTGCCGCTGATCGTGGAGATCCCGGACCGACACGGAACCGGCCGCAAGCCGAACTTTATCACTTCTTATGTAAACGAAGCCATTGGATTAAAACTGTAAGACCATAGAAAGCAGGTGAAGAGTTTGACAACAGAGGAGAAACTGAAGCATTTTCAGGATATCTGTATGGAGGACGCCAGGGACAGAAGCGCCAAGATGCTGGACGACTACATGGCTGCCCTTGAAAAATCCTTTGAGGAGCACACCGCTGATGCCAAACGGCGCGCTGACATGCAGGTGGCGATGGAGACTGAAAAGCTGGAGCGCGAGATGAACAAGCGCCTTTCCATCGCACAGCTGGATTTGAAGCGGGAAGTCAGCCATAAGCAGGAAGAGCTGAAGGATAAATTATTTGTGGAGCTTAAGGATCTTCTGGAGAATTTTATGGATACAGGAGACTACCAGCGCCTTTTGGAGAGCCAGGTCAAGGCGGCTAAGGAGTTTGCCGGGGACGCGGAGCTGATCATTTACATGGACCCCTCGGACCAGGATAAGCTCCAGCGCATCGCCATGCACCACAACGCCACCATCAAGGTCAGCGAATACTCCTTCATGGGCGGCACGCGGGCGGTGATCCCGGCCAAACATATTCTCATCGACAATTCCTTTGAGACGAAACTGAAGGAAGCCCGTCATGAGTTCAAATTTGATTTAGGAGGTAAGTAGAGTGGCTAAGACAGGTGAGATTTACGGCATCAACGGACCCGTCGTCTCCATCCTGGGCGATCCGGGATTTCAGATGAACGAGATGGTTTACGTTGGTAAGGAAAATCTGGTGGGCGAAGTCATTGGACTGACCTCGGAAAAGACCACGATCCAGGTGTACGAGGAGACCAGCGGAATCAAGCCGGGGGAGGTTGTGACCGGAACCGGCGCTCCGGTGTCGGTTACCCTGGCGCCCGGCATCCTGAGCAGCATTTTCGACGGCATCGAGCGCCCGTTAAACGAGATCGCCAAGACCAGCGGCCACTATATCAGCCGCGGCGTCAGCGTGGAGAGCCTGGACCCGGATAAAAAATGGGAAACCCATATGACGGTGAAAAAGGGCGACCGGGTGTTCCCCGGCTCCATCATCGCCGAGGTCCCGGAGACCAGGGCCATTACCCACAAGGTGATGGTTCCGCCGGACGTGGAGGGATATATCCTGGAGGTGGTTCCGGACGGCTCCTACACCATCGGCCAGGAGTTGGTCACCGTGCAGCTGATCGACGGAACGGAGCGGAAGCTGACCATGACGCAGAAATGGCCCATCCGCGTACCCCGTCCCATCGCCAAGCGTTTTCCGGCCACCAAGCCGTTGATCACGGGGCAGCGGATTCTGGACACCATGTTTCCCCTGGCAAAGGGCGGTACGGCGGCGATTCCCGGCGGTTTCGGCACCGGCAAGACCATGACCCAGCACCAGATCGCCAAATGGTCCGACGCGGATGTGATCATCTACATCGGCTGCGGGGAGCGGGGCAACGAGATGACCCAGGTGCTGGAGGAGTTCACGGAGCTGATCGACCCCAAGAGCGGCAACCCGCTGATGGACCGCACCACCCTGATCGCCAACACCTCCAACATGCCGGTGGCGGCCCGTGAGGCCAGTCTGTACTCCGGGCTGACCCTGGCGGAGTATTACCGGGACATGGGCTACCACGTGGCCATCATGGCGGATTCCACCTCCCGCTGGGCGGAGGCTCTGCGCGAGCTGTCCGGCCGTCTGGAGGAGATGCCCGCGGAGGAGGGCTTCCCGGCCTATCTGGCCTCCAAGCTCTCCGCGTTCTACGAGCGGGCGGGCATGGTGCAGAACTTGAACCAGACCGAGGGGTCCGTGACCATCATCGGCGCGGTGTCCCCCCAGGGCGGCGACTTCTCGGAGCCGGTGACCATGAACACCAAACGTTTCGTGCGCTGCTTCTGGGGACTGGATAAATCCCTGGCCTACGCCAGGCATTTCCCGGCCATCCACTGGCTGACCAGTTATTCGGAGTATATAAACGACCTGGCGCCCTGGTACACGGACCATGTGAGCAAGAAATTCGTGGACTACCGCAACCGCCTGATGGCCCTCTTAAACCAGGAGAGCAACCTGATGGAGATTGTGAAGCTGATCGGCGCGGACGTGCTGCCGGACGATCAGAAGCTGGTGCTGGAGATCGCCAGGGTGATCCGCCTTGGATTTTTACAGCAGAACGCCTTCCACAAGGACGACACCAGCGTGCCCATGGAAAAACAGTTTAAGATGATGGAAGTGATTCTCTACCTGTACAAGAAGTCCAGGGCGCTGGTGGGCATGGGCATGCCTGTGTCCGTGCTGAGGGAGGAGAAGATCTTCGACCGGATCATCTCGATCAAATACGACGTGCCCAACGACCGCCTGGACATGTTCGACGATTATATGAAGCAGATCGATCAGTTCTACGACCGGGTCGTGGAGCAGAACGCGTAAGGAGGACGAAAGGATGGCAGTTGAATATTTAGGTTTAAGCGAAATCAATGGCCCGCTGGTGGTTCTGGAAGGCGTTCAGGGAGCTGCTTACGATGAGATCGTGGAAATGACCGTGGGCGGAAATACCCGCAAGATCGGCCGTATCATTGAAATCTACGGGGATAAGGCCATTATCCAGGTGTTTGAGGGCACCGAGGGGATGGCGCTGCGCAACACTCACACCCGGCTCACCGGCCATCCCATGGAGATCGCGGTGTCCGAGGAGATGCTGGGGCGGACCTTCAACGGCATCGGCGAACCCATCGACGGCCTGGGAGACATTATCTCCGACATCAAGCTGGACGTCAACGGAAAGCCCTTAAACCCGGTGACCCGGGAGTACCCCAGAAACTATATCCGCACCGGAATCTCGGCCATCGACGGCCTGACCACCCTGATCCGGGGACAGAAGCTGCCCATCTTCTCGGGCAACGGCCTGCCCCACGACCAGCTGGCGGCTCAGATCGTGCAGCAGGCCTCCCTTGGGGACAATTCCGACGAACAGTTCGCCATCGTGTTCGGCGCAATGGGCGTCAAGTACGACGTGGCGGATTTCTTCCGCAGGACCTTTGAGGAGAGCGGCGTTTCCGAGCACGTTTCCATGTTCATCAACCTGGCCAACGATCCCGTGGTGGAGCGTCTGATCACTCCCAAGGTGGTGCTGACCCTGGCGGAGTATCTGGCCTTTGAGAAGGGCATGCACATTCTGGTAATCCTGACGGATATGACCTCCTACGCCGAGGCTATGCGCGAGGTCTCCTCCTCCAAGGGCGAGATCCCGTCCCGTAAGGGCTTCCCGGGCTATTTATACAGCGACCTGGCATCCATTTACGAGAGAGCGGGCATCGTGGCCGGACGGGCGGGCAGCGTGACGCAGATTCCCATTCTGACCATGCCCAACGACGACATTACCCATCCCATCCCCGACCTGACCGGGTATATCACCGAGGGGCAGATCGTGCTGGACCGCCAGATGCACGGGCAGTCCATCTATCCGCCCATCAACGTGCTGCCCAGCCTGTCCCGTCTGATGAAGGACGGCATCGGCGAGGGCTTTACCCGGGTGGACCACCAGGACGTGGCCAACCAGCTGTTCTCCTGCTACGCCAAGGTGGGAGACGCCAGGGCGCTGGCTTCGGTAATCGGCGAGGATGAGCTCTCGCCCATGGATAAAAAATACCTGGAATTCGGCAAGGCCTTTGAGGAGCAGTTCGTGGGCCAGGATCCCCACGAGAACCGGAACATTCTGGAGACGCTGGGGATTGGCTGGCGGCTTCTGGGAATGCTTCCGAGGGAGGAGCTGGACCGGATCGACACCAAGATTCTGGACCAGTATTACAAGCCCACCGAGGAGATTCAGTAGCAGCGTAAATGGCGCGCCCTGGCGCGCCGGATCAGGCGGGAGCGCGGGCCGGCACTTTGGGCCGGGCGGCGTTTTCCACACAAGGAGTGATGTAAATGGATCCGAATACATTTCCCACAAAAGGCAATCTGATGCGGGCGAAAAACTCCCTGGTGCTGGCCAGACAGGGTTATGGGCTGATGGACAAAAAGCGGAATATTCTGATCCGCGAGCTCATGGGCCTGATCGACGAGGCCAAGGGAATCCAGTCGGAGATCGACTCCACCTTCCGGGCCGCCTACGCGGCGCTGCAGAAGGCCAACATCGAGCTGGGCATCAACTACGTCCAGGAGGTGGGGGCCTCGGTGCCGGTGGAGACGGGCGTGAAGATCAAGGCCCGGAGCATCATGGGGACGGAGATTCCCCTGGTACAGCACGAGGCGAAGCCGCTGCAGCTGACCTATGGATTTTACAATACGACCCAGTCCCTGGACGAGGCGCGCTACCATTTCGAGCGGGTGAAGGAGCTGACCATCAAGCTGTCCATGGTGGAGAATTCCGCCTACCGGCTTGCCAACAGCATCAAGAAAACCCAAAAGCGGGCCAACGCCCTGAAAAATATTACCATTCCCAAGTACGAAACCCTGTCCAAGGACATTTCCGAGGCTTTGGAGGAGAAGGAGCGGGAGGAATTCACCCGCCTAAAGGTGATCAAGCGGAACAAGGAAAAGACGTGAGGAGAGACGATGCACACATTTGACGACCTGATTGGTATCATAGCCGAGCTGCGCTCGGACCACGGCTGCCCCTGGGATAAGGAGCAGACCTTTGAAAGCCTAAAAAAGTGCCTGGCCGACGAGGCCCAGGAGGTCTTTGAGGCGGTGGACAACAAGGATATGGAAAATCTTTGCGAGGAGCTGGGGGACGTGCTGCTCCAGGTGGTGCTGTACAGCCAGATCGCAAAGGAGGCTGGCGCGTTCACCATCGACGATGTGATCGACGGAATCAGCGAGAAAATGGTGCGCAGACACCCCCACGTGTTTGGCGATATAGAGGTCAATTCACCGGAGGAAGCACTGGCTCTCTGGAAAGAGATAAAATTGCAGGAAAAAGCCAAAAAACCTTGACAAAACGTAGAGAAACGGCTATAAATGATTAAGTACACCAAGACTCGTAAGGGTAAAAATTCCGGCCTTTGTCCGGATCATATTTTAGGAGGAAGAATTGATGAACAAGACAGAATTGATCGCAGCAGTTGCTGAAAAGGCAGAGCTTTCCAAAAAAGATGCAGAGAAGGCAGTAAAGGCATTTACGGACGTGGTAACGGAAGAGCTGGTTAAGGGCGAGAAGGTTCAGCTGGTTGGCTTCGGCAACTTTGAGGTCAGCGCAAGAGCTGCCAGAGTGGCCAGAAATCCCAAGACCGGCGAGCCGATGAACGTTGAGGCTTCCAAGACTCCGAAGTTCAAAGCCGGCAAGGCCTTAAAGGATGCGGTTAACAACTAATCCATGAGACTGGACAAGTTTTTGAAGGTTTCCCGCCTGATCAAGCGCAGGACTGTCGCCAACGAAGCCTGCGACGCCGGACGCGTTCTGGTGAACGAAAAGCCGGCCAAGGCTTCCCTGAATGTCAAGACCGGGGATGTGATCGAGATCCGGTTCGGGGAAAAGGCGGTTCGGGTAGAGGTGCTGGACGTGCAGGAGACCGTTAAGAAGGACGAGGCAAAAGAGCTGTTCCGTTACCTGTGATCGATGTTTCATTCTGAATAATGGCATATATTGGCCAACCTCCTAATATATTTAACATAGGTTAGATATGTTAGGAGGTTTTTGCATGGAAGAAAAACTGAACGGCCGTCTGCACAAGCTGGTGTTCCAGAACCGGTCTGCGGGCAGCATCACCGGTATCGCGGACGTGGTCTCCTTTGACGAGAACACCATTGTGCTGGACACGGACATGGGGCTTTTGACCATCAAGGGCAAGGAACTTCATGTCAGCCGGCTGACCCTGGAGAAGGGGGAGGTGGATGTGGACGGCACCATCGACAGCATGGCCTATTCCTCCAACGAGGCGCTGCGCAAATCAGGGGAGTCCCTGTTCTCCCGCCTGTTCAAGTGACGGGGGCGGTCTTATGAGCGGGGTGATTCGCTACGAGGCGTGGCTTTTGATGCTGAGCCTGGCCACCGGCGGGTGGCTGATGCTGGTCTACGACACCTTGCGGGTGTTCCGGCTGATGATCCGCCACAGCGCCTTTGCGGTGGGACTTGAGGACTTTTTTTACTGGATCGGGGCGGGGGTTGTGACCTTCAATCTCCTGTACCAGCAGAACGACGGAGGGCTGCGCGCCTACGTGATCGGCGGGGTTCTGGGCGGTATGATTTTATACGACCGTTTGATCAGCAGAATTTTTTTTAAAGGCTTGAAAAAGCTCGGTAAAAAGTTTACAATAAAATCAGGCAAAAATACCCGGAAAGTGACGGGCAAAGAACAGACGGAAAAAGTTGGTGATTGATCAGGATGAAAACATATGGAAAATCTAGGTGTCTTAGGCGGGACAAGTGGGCAAACCGTATGGCGCTGCTTGGGATTACGCTGGTAGTCGCATGCCTGGCGGTCGTGATCAATGCTAAGGGAGCCAGCCTCCGGCGTATGGATCTGGAGTACAAGGTCCGCCAGGAGAACCTGCAGGCCCAGTTGGAAGCGGAGAGCAAGCGGGCCGACGAGCTGGAGGACTACAAGGTCTACGTCAAAACGAAAGAATATGCGGAGGAAGTGGCCAAGGAGAAGCTGGGCCTGGTCAACCCTGACGAAATCCTGCTCAAACCCAGCGAATAATGGGGCTTAATGTCCCCGCCTGTCGAAAGATTTTGTGGACAGGCCTGCAAAATATGACAGATATTTCCCTCCTGCCTGCGTATACTGGACAGTACGCGGTGAGGAGGGATTTTTGTGTTTGAAAAGAGGAAAGAAAAACGACGCGTTTGCGATGTGAATTATTATACGGCCCGGCGTCTGGGAGACATGGCGGATTCCCTGGGACGGCTGGCCAAAGCGTTTGACGACGAGATTGAAAACGGGCGGCAGCTGACAAGAGAGGACGGCCTGGCGGCCATGCAGACCTCGTCGGCCCTGGTGTGCGACGGCTGCACCAAATGCAGCCTGCGCACGGACACGGAGAAGGAGGACAGCTATTACCTGTATTATCTCCTGCGGGCCTTTGAGCAGAAAGGCCATATCGACAATGAGGACATGCCCCAGATGTTCCAGTCCAGCTGCCGGAAAAAGGACAAGTATCTGGGACAGCTGAACCGCAACCTGGGACGGGCCACCATGAATCTGTCCTGGAAAAACCGGTTTATGGAGAGCCGGGATGCGGTGGTGGTGCAGTTTCGGGAGATGTCCATGATTCTGGAGGAATTCTCCCATCAGATGGACCAGGCCAGGGATGTGAGCGAGGACTACGAGGCAGAGCTGCGCAAGGCTTTCAGGCGGGCCCATATGTCGGTGCAGAACCTGCTGATTCTGGAGTATGAGAACGGCCAGAGAGAGGCCTACATAACCGCGCGCACCACCAACGGGCGCTGCATGACCAGCCGGGAGGCCGCCGGGATCGTGGGACAGGCCATGGAGGGCAGCTTCTGGAGTCCGGCCAGGGACAGCCGGACCATTATCACCCGCCAGTACGCCACGGTGCGTTTTCTGGAGGACGGCAGCTACCACATGCTGTGCGGAGCCGCCAGAATCCCCAAACAGGGGGAGAGCATCAGCGGGGACAACTACACCTTTGTGGAGAGCCAGGGAAGCCAGGTGGTGATGAGCCTGTCCGACGGTATGGGCAGCGGGGAGCAGGCGGACCGGGAGAGCCGCCAGGTGGTGGAGCTGACGGAGCAGCTGGTGGAGACGGGATTTTCCGCCCGATCGGCCTTAAAGCTGGTGAACACGGTGCTGCTGCTGGCAGGCCGGGAACAGCATCCGGCTACCCTGGATTTGTGCTGTGTGGATCTGCACACCGGCGTGCTGGAGTGCATGAAGCTGGGAGCCGTGCCCACCTTTATCATCGGCGAGGACGGTGTGGAGCTTCTGGAGGCCGGGGAGGTGCCGATGGGTGTGCTGACTGCGGTGGAGCCGGAGCTGATCAGCAAAAAGCTGTGGGACGGCAGCCGCATCATCATGGTCAGCGACGGCGTGCTGGACGCGCTGCCCGGGGACAACAAGGAGCAGGTGATGAAGGAGTATCTGGAGAGCGTGGAGAACATGCCGCCCCAGGAGCTGGCGGAGCAGATTCTGGAGTTCGCGTCCTCCTTTATCCCGGCTGCCAGGGACGATATGACGGCTTTGGTGGCGGGAATCTGGAAACGGAGGTAAGAACGCCGGGAGCCGGGGCGTCCGGCGCGGTTTCGCGGGAGAGGCAGATCGCGCCGGGCTGCGGCAAATTAGCCGTTGCAAACCGCCGGGTTTGCGGTTATAGTAGAGTCATCGGCAACAGGTGACGGCAGACCGCGGGGGCCCCAGGCCCCCGTAAACGTTGGCTGCGGGTGTTTTTCGGACGCCCGGAACCGGCGCGAGGTGGAAAAAAATGGAAGATGTACGGCGGAAGTTTCGGGAAACGATTGAACAATATCATATGCTGCGGCAGGGCGGCCGGGTGGTCGCGGCCGTGTCAGGAGGGGCAGATTCCGTCTGCCTCTTAGCGCTGTTATGCGGTCTGCGCGGGGAGCTGGGAGTCCAGGTGCGGGCGGTCCACGTGCACCACGGCCTGCGCGGGGCCGAGGCGGACCGGGACGCGGAGTTTGCGCGGCAGCTGTGCGAACGTTTTGAGGTGCCCTTTGTGCTGCGCCGGGTGGACGTGCGGCAGTTCGCGCGGGCAGAGAAGCTGTCCGAGGAGGAGGCCGGAAGGCTGCTGCGCTACCGGGCGTTTGAGGAGTGCGCGGCGGCGTGGGAGAGTGGAGCGTGGGCGGAAGAGGCTGATGAAGGCACGGTATGGCCGGAAGGGACCGGGGAGGCCGGCGGCGGCCACGCGTGGCCGGAAGAGACTAGGGAGGCCGGCGGCGGCAACGCGTGGGCAAAAGAGACTAGGGAGGCCGGCGGCGGCAACCACGGCGCGGCGGCCGGCGATCCTCCGGAAACGGATGCCGTCAGGGTGGCCGTGGCCCACCACGGCGACGATCAGGCGGAGACCATTCTCCACAACCTTTGCCGCGGCAGCGGGTTAAAGGGCCTGGGCGGCATGCGCCCGGTGAGGGGCAGGATTATCCGGCCGCTGATCGCGGTGGGCCGCAAGGAGATTTTAGAGTGGCTTTCGGCGAATGGCCTGTCCTTCTGCCAGGACTCCACCAACGACACGGATCACTATACCCGCAACCGCATCCGAAGGCAGCTGATCCCCATGTTGCAGGAGCAGGTGAATCCCGGTGCGGTGGAGAGCATTCTGCGTGTGGGGCGTTTGGCCGGACAGGCAGACGATTACCTGAGCGGGCAGGCCTTAGAGTGGACCGGGCGGCACGCGCGGGAGGAGGACGGGCGGATTCTGATTCCGGAGAAGGAGTTTGAACAGCTGCCGGAAATCCTGCGCGCCTATGTGATTTTCCAGGCGATGGCCCGGGTGGGCGGCCGGGCGAAGGATCTCACCTCCGGACATGTGGACCAGGTGCTGGGATTGTTTGGGATGCAGGCCGGGCGCAGCCAGGATCTGCCCTACGGGATCCGGGCGGTCCGGGAGTATGAAGGGGTGGCGGTCGGCCGCCGGGAGACGGCTTTCGGACAGCCCCGGACAGAGGCGGTTTTTCGGTATTTTTCTTATAAAAAAGGGACAGAAATTCCCAAAAACCAGTATACGAAATGGTTTGACTGTGGTAGAATAAAGGGTATGCCCGTGGTACGGAATCGGCAGTCCGGCGATTATATCACGTTGGCGGACGGCAGGACAAAGACGGTCCGGCGCTTTATGATCGATGAAAAGATTCCCAGGGAGAAGCGGGATTCCGTGCTGCTTTTGGCGGACGGGAGCCATATCCTGTGGATCGTGGGTTATCGGATCAGTGAATACTACAAAGTCGGGCCGGATACGGTCCGGGTGATGGAGGTCCGTATGGAGGCCCCGGCCCGGGATGATCCGGCCAGTGATGTGATAAAAGAGGATGAAAACGGAGGAAAAGACCATGGCAGATAAGATTCGTGTGTTGTTGACGGAAGAGGAAGTGGATACAAAGATCAATGAGATCGCAGCTAAGATCAGCGAGGACTATGCCGGAAAGCAGATTCATCTGATCTGTATTTTAAAGGGAGGCGTATTCTTTACCTGTGAGCTGGCAAAGCGCCTGACCGTTCCGGTTTCCATGGACTTTATGTCCGTATCCAGTTACGGCGCGGGGACGGAGTCCAGCGGCGTGGTGAAGATCATCAAGGATCTGGATGAGCCGCTTGAGGGCAAGGATGTGCTGATCGTGGAGGATATTATCGACTCCGGACGTACGCTTTCCTACCTGATCGAGGTTTTAAAGCAGCGCAAGCCGAACAGCGTCCACCTGTGCACCCTGCTCGACAAGCCGGAGCGCCGGGTGAAGAAACAGGTGCATGTGGATTACACCTGCTTTACCATTCCGGACGAATTCGTAGTGGGCTATGGCCTGGACTTTGACCAGAAGTACCGGAATCTGCCCTATATCGGAGTGGTGGAGCTGGGCTGAGGACGGCCGGATCAGACCGGCATCATAACAATCGAGGGTTTAAGGAGGCAATTCGTTGAGACAGCAGTCGACATTTAGAGGATTTGGATTTGTGCTTCTGATGCTCATCCTGATCGCCATGGCGGCGATGCTGCCCCACCAGGGAGCGGCGGATAAGATCACGCATCAGGAATTGGTAACATTACTGTCGGAAGACCATGCCAGGATCGCGCAGGTCACCATCAACCAGAATCCCCAGGTGCCTACGGGCGAGGTGATTATCAATATGGCGGATGGCACTGAGAAGCAGATGTATGTTACGGACGTGAATGAAGTGGAGCAGCTGCTGCGGCAGAGCGGGATCGACGGCTACAACGTGACCGACGTGCCCCAGGAAAATATTCTGTTGACCGTTGCCCTTCCCATTCTGCTCTCCACCGTGGTGGTGGTGATCATTATCATGGTGATGAACCGCAGCGCCGGAGGCGGCGGGGCCAATGCCCGGATGATGAACTTCGGCAAGAGCCGCGCGCGGATGAGCCGGGACAACAAGGTGAATTTCAGCAACGTGGCCGGACTGGAGGAAGAGAAGGAAGAGCTGGAGGAAGTGGTGGATTTCCTGCGCAATCCCCAGAAGTACACCAGCGTTGGTGCCAGAATCCCCAAGGGCCTGCTGCTCGTGGGACCGCCCGGAACGGGCAAGACGCTGCTTGCCAAGGCGGTGGCCGGGGAGGCGGGCGTGCCCTTCTTCTCCATTTCCGGTTCCGACTTTGTGGAGATGTTTGTGGGCGTGGGCGCATCCCGTGTCCGCGATCTGTTTGAGGAGGCGAAGAAGAATTCGCCCTGTATCGTGTTCATCGACGAGATCGACGCGGTTGCCAGACGCCGGGGCACCGGCATGGGCGGCGGCCACGACGAGCGGGAGCAGACGTTAAACCAGCTCCTGGTGGAGATGGACGGTTTTGGAGTCAACGAGGGAATCATCGTCATGGCGGCCACCAACCGGGTGGATATCCTGGATCCCGCCATCCTGCGCCCGGGCCGTTTCGACCGCAAGGTGGCGGTGGGAAGGCCGGATGTGAGAGGCCGCGAGGAGATTTTAAAGGTGCACGCCAAGGATAAGCCCCTGGGCGAGGATGTGGACCTGCGCCGGGTTGCGCAGACCACCGCCGGATTCACGGGCGCGGACCTGGAGAACCTGATGAACGAGGCGGCCATCCTGTCCGCCCGGGAGGGACGCCGGTTTATCCGCCAGTCCGATATCGACCGGGCCTTTGTGAAGGTGGGCATCGGCGCGGAGAAGCGCAGCAAGGTGATCACCGAGAAGGATAAGAAGATCACGGCTTACCACGAGGCCGGTCACGCGATTCTGTTCCACGTGCTGCCCGACGTGGGGCCGGTTCACACGGTTTCCATCATCCCCACCGGCGTGGGCGCGGCGGGATATACGATGCCGCTGCCGGAGCGGGATGAGATGTTCAACACCCGGGGTAAGATGCTCCAGAACATCATGGTGGATCTGGGCGGGCGGATCGCCGAGGAGCTGATCTTCGACGATATCACCACCGGCGCGTCCCAGGATATCAAGCAGGCGACCCAGATTGCCCGCTCCATGGTAACCCAGTATGGCATGTCCGACAAGGTGGGCATGATCCAGTACGGAAGCGACGACGACGAGGTGTTCATCGGCCGCGACCTGGCTCATACCAAGAGCTACGGCAACGGGATGGCGGATACCATCGACAGCGAGGTGAAGCGGATTATCGACGACTGCTATCAGAAGGCCCGCTCCATTATCAAGGAGTACGAGTACGTGCTGCACTCCTGCGCCAATCTGCTGATTGAGAAAGAAAAAATTGGCCAGGATGAGTTTGAGGCACTGTTTAACGCCCCAACGGTCACGGCATAAAACAATGGAATGGCCCGCAGGCTGAGCCCGGCGGCCCGTTCCATTCAAATGAAACGCCGCGGCTTTGTCGGGTACCTGAAAAGGGCCTGCAAAGCCGCGGTTTCATATTTGGGGGAATAAAAGACGTTTGTTTGTAAAAGTTTTGAGATTGGAAGAAAATGGAGGACAAGCGGGCTGTATATCTTGCATAGAAAAGAAAATCAAAGATTTGCATGTTTGTGCACACTTTTTCCCAACTTCATGCTATTATAATAGATGTAACCCCCCCAATACATTATATAGTTTTTGCTACACCCCATAAGAAACGAAATACCTTCTCCTGAAAAACCCGGCCCCCCCGCCGGGTTTTTCATTGTTTGCTTTTTCGGACCGTTCCCGTGGTGAAAACGCAAAGAAATACGAAGTCCCTTGACTTTCCCGCCCATCATGTGTAAAATGACATGAGCCTTTGGCGCTCCAAATTCGGTGCGAATCCGTGATATCCTGCATTTTTACGGGAATGTTACTTGTATATTAGATCGGATTCATATACAATAAAGGAGTCAAATGCTAATTTATGAACATGAAAAGGGTTTTGGGTAGTGGAAGAATATAATAAAAGAATCATCAACCGGGAGGCGCTCTTTTGTTCGGCGACGGAAGATTACCGTACTCCTCCTGAGCCGGATGAGGACCAGGACGTACTCCTGCGTTTTCGAACGGGTAAAAACAACGCACAGCATGTATATTATGTGGAGGACGGCGCGGAGGTGGAGATCGGGAAAGCGGACTCCGACGAGCTGTTTGACTATTACGAATATGAGATAACCGTAGGCAGCGACTGCGTACTGTACCACTTTAAAGTTGTGAATGGACAGGATTCCTGTATTTACAACCGCTTGGGGGTGACGGATGATGACAGGAGCTGCTTTGATTTTGCCATCATACCGGGATTTCACACCCCGGACTGGGCCAAGGGCGCGGTGATGTACCAGATCTTTGTGGACCGGTTTTGCAACGGGGACGAGAGCAACGACGTTCAGACCTGCGAGTACGTGTACATCGGCAGACCGGTGAACCGGGTGGAGGACTGGGGGAAGAATCCCACCACCATGGATGTGGGCTGCTTTTACGGCGGCGACTTAAAGGGTGTTTGGGAAAAACTGGATTATATTCAGGGGCTGGGCGTGGAGGTTATTTACTTAAATCCCATTTTCGTGTCTCCCTCCAACCACAAGTACGATATTCAGGATTACGAGCACATCGATCCCCACTTCGGGGTGATCGTGGAGGATAAGGACGGCCTGGTGGCGGCGGACGCCGTGGATAACGGAGATGCTGAAAAATACGTGGTCCGCACCGCCTCTCCGCGGAATCTGGAGGCCAGCGACCGCTTTTTCGCGGAATTCGTTGAGGAAATCCACCGGCGCGGGATGAAGGTGATTCTGGACGGCGTGTTCAACCACTGCGGTTCCTTCAACAAGTGGCTGGACGGCGAGGAGATTTACGCCCGCCAGGGAGGCTACGAGCCGGGGGCATTTCTGGCAAAGGACAGTCCCTACCGCAGCTTTTTCCAGTTTTACGATGAGAAGGACAGCGCCTGGCCGCGGAACAAGTCCTACGACGGCTGGTGGGGCCACGATACGCTTCCCAAGCTGAACTACGAGAGTTCCCCCAAGCTGGTGGAGTATATTTTAGACATTGCGCGCCGCTGGGTGTCTCCGCCCTTTAACGTGGACGGTTGGCGGCTGGACGTGGCGGCGGACCTGGGGCACACGGCGGATTACAATCACGAGTTTTGGCGCAAGTTCCGCGCCGCAGTGAAGGAGGTCAATCCCGATGCCCTGATTCTGGCGGAACACTACGGCGATCCGGGGCCCTGGCTGGAAGGGGACCAGTGGGACAGCGTGATGAACTACGATGCGTTTATGGAGCCTCTGACCTGGTTTTTGACCGGGATGGAGAAGCACAGCGACAGCTTCAGCGGCGAGCTTCTGGGCAACGGCGAGAACTTCTTCAACGCCATGAGCTACCATATGAGCCGCATGCAGCCGTCCTCCATCCTGACCGCCATGAACGAGCTGTCCAACCACGACCATTCCCGGTTCCTCACCCGCACCAACGGGGTGGTGGGGCGGATCGGCACGGTTGGGGCTGAGGCTGCAAACCGTGGCGTGAAGGTCTGCGTGCTGCGGGAGGCCGTGATGGTGCAGATGACATGGCCCGGCGCACCCACCGTTTACTACGGCGACGAGGCCGGGGTCTGCGGCTGGACCGACCCGGACAGCCGCAGGACCTACCCCTGGGGACATGAAGATCTGGAGCTGATCGAATATCACCGCTACATGATCCGCATCCACAAGGCGCTGCCCGTACTGCGCAGAGGAGCGGTCAAGGAACTGCTTGCGGGGCGGAATGTGATCGCCTACGGCCGCATGCTGGGGAAATACCAGGCGGTGGTTGCGGTGAACAACAACGCGCAGGAGCGGGAGCTGGAACTTCCGGTATGGCAGCTTGGGATCACAGGGGAAGCGCCCCTGGCCCGCCTGATGCTCTCCACAGAGGAGGGCTACAATGTGGGCGCCCTGCGTTATCCGGTCAGGGACGGTATGCTGAAGCTTAAGATGCCGCCGTACAGCGCAGCGCTGTTTGCCACCTATGCGGATGAGTTTTTCCCGGTGGTCGCGTCGGTGGAGCCTGTGGAGCGTGAGGAAGAGGAAAACTGAGCAAAAGAATGGCCATAAGCAGTCAGGAACGAGACTATGGCCACGGAGATGATCGATAAAAAACCCCTGCGGTTTCAGGTGAGCTGAACCGCAGGGGTTTTCGTTAAATACAATGTGTTGGGTTATTTCGCCGCCTTAACTTCTTTCCACATGTCGTTGTAGATGGTCTCCACCTCATCTCCCAGATACTGGAAAGTCTCGCTCCCCTTTAAGGAGCTGATGTCCGGGAACACAGCCTTGTTTTCCTGCAATTCCGGATCCAGCAGATCGAAGGCGCCCTTGTTGGGGGTGGGGTAGGTGATGTACTCAAAGTTGCGCTTTGCGATGTCCGGGCGGCACATGAAGTCGATCCACTTTTCCGCGTTCTCTTTGTTCTCCGCGTTGGCGGGAATCACCCAGGAATCCAGCCACAGGTTGGTGCCCTCCTCGGGGATCACATATTCCAGATCGTAATCCAGCCCCAGATCCGCCGCCTGCTCCTGAATGTAGAGCATCTCGCCGGAGTAAATCACGCCCACGGCGGCCTCGGCGTTGATCATCTTGTCGCGTACCTGGTCGATCACGTAGGCCTGCACCAGGGGTTTCTGGGCGATCAGCAGGTCTCTGGCCTCGGCCAGCTCCGCCTCGTTGGTGCTGTTTAAGGAATAGCCCTTGCTCTTTAAGGCCACCATGAAGGCGTCGCGCACGCTGTTTTGCATGAGGATTTCCCCGCTTAAGCGCTCATCCCACAGATCGGCCCATTTGGTGGGGGCGGGCACGCCTAACTCCTCCAGGCGCTGTTTGTTGTAGAGGATGCCGACGGTACCCCAGCAGTAGGGCACGGAGTATTTGTTCTCCGGGTCGAAGTCCTTGGACATTTCCATGTATTCCGGGCCGATCTCCTTGACGTTGGGGATGTTGTCGAAGTTCAGCGGGACCAGCATGTCGTTCTGGATCATGCGCTGGATCATGTAATCGGAGGGACATACCACGTCGTACTTCACGCCCCCGGCCTCGATGATGGGGAACATCTCCTCGTTGGTCTCAAATACGTCGTAAACCACGTCGATTCCGGTTTCCTCCTCGAACATGGCCTCCACGTCCTCGTCGATGTATTCGCCCCAGTTGTACACGTAGAGCTTGTTGCTCTCCGCTTCCGCGCCGGTCTCGGCTGTTTTGTCAGATTTCCCGCAGCCGGCCAGCATAGCGGCTGCGGCCAGGGCAATCAGGGCGGTCAGGGTCATTGTTCTCACAGTCTTTTTTCTCATAATTGTTCTCCTCTTAAAAATGATGTGTTATAAGTGATCCCCGGCCGTTAATGGTCATCGGGTTTCTTTGCGGAACGGAAATTGACGATCAGAAGCAGGATGAGCACGGTCAGGAAAATGACGGTGCTTAAGGCGTACATGGAAGGCCGTATCCCGCGCCTGACCTCGCTGTAAATCAGGGTGGAGAGGGTGTTGATGCCCGCTCCCTTTGTAAAGTGGGTGATGATGAAGTCGTCCAGCGACATGGTGAAGGCCAGCAGGAAGCCGGACAGCACGCCGGGCATGATGTCCGGGAACACCACCTTAAAAAATGCCCTCACCGGCGTTGCGCCTAAGTCCAGGGCCGCCTCGTAGGTGGTGCGGTCCGTCTGCTTGAGCTTGGGCATAACGCTCAGGATCACATAGGGGATGTTGAAGGTAATGTGGGAGATCAGAACCGTCTGAAATCCCAGGGAGATGCCGAAGGCGATGAACGCCAGCATCAGGGAGATGCCCGTGACGATGTCCGCGTTCAGCATGGGAATGTTTGTGATCCCCATGATCACGGTGCGGGGCAGCGCCCGCATGTTGTTGATGGCCACGGAGGCCGCCGTGCCGATGATCGTGGCCGCCAGGGCGGACACAAATGCGATCAGCAGGGTGGTGTACAGCGCGCTCATAATGGGGCGGCTGTCAAACATCTGCACATACCAGTCCAGGGTGAACCCGCCCCACTGGGTTCTGGACTTGGAACGGTTGAAGGAGAGGACCATCATGGTGAAAATCGGGGCGTATAAAAAGACCAGGATGATTACCATATAAAAATCGGAAATGATTTTCCGCAGTGTCTGTGTTCCTTTTGTCATCAGAATGCCGTCCCCTCTCCATTTTTATCGTATTTGGCGATCATCGCCATGCTGATCAGGATGAATACCATGAGCACCAGGGACAGGCCGCTGCCCAGATGCCAGTTGCTGCCCTTGGTAAACTCCTGCTCGATCACATTTCCGATCAGCAGGATCTTGCTGCCGCCCAACAGATCGGAGATTACGAAGGTGGTCAGCGAGGGCACGAAAACCATGGTGATGCCGCTGATGATCCCGGGGATGCTTAAGGGCAGCCAGATGAAGATCAGGGTCTGGAAGCTGTTTGCGCCTAAGTCCTTGGCGGCGTTAATGGTATTGTCGTCGATCTTGGAAAGCACATTGTAAATGGGCAGGACCATGAAGGGCAGGAAGTTGTACACCATACCCAGGATGATGGCCCAGGGCGTGTTGATCAGGGACTGCTTCGGCAGGTGAAGCCAGGTCAGGATTCCGTTGATCACGCCGTTTTTTTCCAATAAGGTCTGCCAGGCCATGGTGCGCAGCAGGAAGTTCATCCACATGGGCAGCACGAAAATGAACACGATAAAGCCGCTGGCCGCCTGGCCCCGTCCCCGGAGAATCATGGCAAGGGGATAGGCTAAAAGCAGGCAGATTAAGGTGCTCACCAGGGACAGGCCCAGGGAGAGCCACAGAGCACTGGCGTGGTCCGCCGAGGCGATTGCCAGCACGTTCTGCAGGGTAAATGCGCCGGATTTGTCGGTGATGCCGTACCAGAAAATCAGCGCAAGGGGGATGAGGGTGAAACCCACCATCCAGAACAGGTAAGGCCCGGATAACAGTTTTTTGCCCAGAGCCGCGCGGTTTTCATTATTCATTGACTCCCAACGCCTCCTCGTCCTCAGAAGCAGGCTTATTCATGATCTGAATTTCAAAGGGCTCCACGTGGATGCCCACCTGCTGTCCAACCGGGAACATGTCGGTGGAGTGCACCAGCCATTCAAAGCCGTCCGGGGTGGTCACCTCCATCTCGTAGTGCACGCCCTTGAAAATCAGGTGGGTCACCACGCCCTGGAGCGTGCCGTTCTCGGGTTTCACCAGGTCGATGTCCTCGGGGCGGATCACCACGTCCACGGGTTTGTTGTTGCCAAAGCCCTTATCCACGCAGACGAAGCGGGCTCCGAAGATTTCCACCAGCTCGTCGCGGATCATGGTGCCGGGCACGATGTTGCTCTCCCCGATAAAGTCGGCCACAAAGGCGTTCTCCGGCTCGTTGTATATCTGCTCAGGGGAACCCATCTGCTGGATGTAGCCCTGGTTCATGACCACGATGGTGTCGGACATGGTCAGCGCCTCCTCCTGGTCGTGGGTGACGTAGATGAAGGTGATGCCCAGTTCATTTTTCAGGCGGATCAGCTCGTACTGCATATCCTGGCGCAGCTTTAAGTCCAGCGCGCCCAGAGGCTCATCCAGAAGAAGCACCCGGGGCTCGTTCACAATGGCCCGGGCGATGGCGATCCGCTGCTGCTGGCCGCCGGACAGGGAGGTGACGTCCCGCTTCTCATAGCCGGGCAGGTTCACCAGCTTCAGCGCGTATTTGATCTTGTCGTCGATGTAGGACTTGGGTTTGTTTTTGATTTTCAGGCCAAAGGCGATGTTCTCCGCGATGTTCATGTGGGGGAACAGGGCGTATTTCTGGAACACGGTGTTGAGCTGGCGCTTGTGAGGCGGCAGCTTGGTGATGTCCTGTCCGTCGAAAATCACGCGCCCATTGTCCGGCGTCACAAAACCGCCCAGAATCCGCAGGGTGGTGGTTTTGCCGCAGCCGCTGGGGCCCAGAAGGGTTACAAAGCTGTTCTCCTTGATGGAGAGATTTAAATCATCCAGTACCAGTTCTCCGTCAAAGCTTTTGGAAATGTTTTGTAAATCAATCAATGGCTGGCTCATTGCATTCTTCTCCTTTGGTATTTAAAGTTAAAAGCTGGGGGGAGAACTCACCCACAGGATTACGGCGCCGCCTTTGCTGGTCAGATAGTGCTTTTTATCCGCCACAAAGTAGAAGGATTCCCCTTTTTTGGCCTTATATGTCTTGGCTCCCCGGTGAATGGAAACACTTCCCTGGAGCACATAGCCGAACTCTTCGCCCTCGTGGGGATTGTCCGGGTAGGTGGAACCTCCGGCCTCCAGGGTCAGGAGAATGGGTTCCATCACATTTTTCTGGGCGTTGGGAATGATCCACTTGATTTCGTTGTGCAGCTCCGTGTCGATCTTCTCAAAATAGTCCTGCTTGCAAAAGACGATCTGTTCCTCCTGGGTTTCGTTGAAAAATTCTCCGATGGAGGTTCCAAGGCACTGCAGGATGTCCATCAGCGTGGCGATGGAGGGGGAGGTTAAGTCCCGCTCCAGCTGGGAGATGAAGCCCTTGGAGAGCTCCGTGCGGTCCGCCAGCTCTTCCTGGGTCAACCCTTTTAGTATCCGCAGTTCCTTTAGTTTTGCGCCAATCTGCATATGGCACCTCCCGTTCTTTTTTCAGAGATAATATCCACAAAAGTATAATAAAAAACGCCTGGAAGTTTACAAATACTAACTGACGATAAAAATAACCAAAAAGTTTAGTAATAATAAACACATGCGAAGCTAATTATACCGCGTTTTACAGTTCTGTCAATACCTTTTTGGAACTTTCCCGGGGCCTGGCGCAAATTCGTATCCGTTCAGGCGGCATATCCCCCGGACCGGTTACGCCAATTCCCTAAAATGGGAACAGGAAACACTTTCTGGTTAACAAAAACTAAAAATTATGGTATGATTGTTTTAGTTTTTAAAAAGCATCATTCTGGGAGGTAAAAGCGCGATGAAAGGTAAATATATGGCTTATGTAGGGTCCTACTCCTACACCGGGAAGGCAAAGGGAATCACGGTTTTTGATGTGGACGTGGAAAAAGGAACGTTCAAGGAACGGTGTGAGGTGGAGGTGGACAACTCTTCCTATGTAATTGCCTCCAACGACGGAAAGACCCTCTACTCCATCGCGGACGAGGGCGTGGTGTCCTTCCGCATCCTGGAGAACGGCAGCCTTGCCAGGCTGAACAGCGCATCCATCCGCGGTATGAGAGGCTGCCATCTGTGTACGGATAAGGAGGACAAGTATGTGTTCGTCTCCGGTTACCACGACGGGAAAACCACGGTGCTCAGCCTGAACCCGGACGGCTCAGTCGGGAATATTGTGGACGGCGTGTTCGACAAGGGCTACGGCAGCGTTGCGGAGCGCAACTTCCGCCCCCATGTGACCTGCACCAGGAGAACCCCGGACGGCCGCTTTGTCATGAGCGTGGACAACGGCATCGACCAGGTGAGAATCTACCGTTTTAACGAGCGGGACAACAAGCTGGTCCAGGTGGACGCGATCCGCTGCGACCTGGAGTCGGCTCCCCGGCATTTCCGGTTCAGCAACGACGGCCGCTTCATCTATTTGATGTACGAGCTGAAAAATGTCATCGATGTGTTCACCTACGAGACCGGCGAACGGTCCCCGGTGATTGAGAAGATCCAGACCATTTCCACCACCAGCACTCCGAAGCCGGGCAATCTGACCGCGGCCTGCGCCATGAGGCTGTCCAGGGACGGGAAGTATATTTACTGCACCAACGCCGGTGAGAATACGGTCAGCATCTACAGCCGGGATGAGCAGACCGGGCTTCTGTCCATGATCTGCTGCCTGCCCATCAGCGGCAATTACCCCAAGGACGTGGCGATCTTCCCGGACGGACGGCACCTGGCCTCCGTGAACCACGACAGCGGCACCCTGACCTTCTTCAGCGTGGACTACGAAAAGGGTCTGCTGGTCATGAGCGGCCGGGCCGTTGAGGTCAACGAGCCCAACTGCTGCGCGATTGTAAAGATCGGATGATCTGAGAAGAGCGGATACGGCGGTATTTGAGACGAAATAACGAGACGGAATATAAAGACGGACAAGGAGTTAGACATGGCGGGTTCAACATACGGGACCATATTTAAGATAATGACCTGGGGGGAGTCCCACGGAACAGGCATCGGCGTGGTGGTGGACGGCTGCCCGGCGGGGCTGGAGCTTAGCGAGGCGGACATTCAGGCCTGGCTGGACCGCAGAAAGCCCGGACAGAGCAAGTTCACCACAGCCCGACAGGAGGGCGACCGGGTGGAGATTCTCTCCGGCGTGTTCGAGGGGAAAACCACCGGAACGCCCATTGCCCTGGAGGTGCGCAACACGGACCAGCGCTCCCACGACTACGGGAATATCATGGATGTGTACCGCCCGGGACACGCGGACTTTACCTTTGACCGGAAGTACGGATTCCGGGACTACCGGGGTGGCGGGCGCTCCTCAGGACGGGAGACCATCGGACGCGTGGCGGCGGGGGCCATCGCGGCCAAGGTGCTGGAGAGTCTGGGCATCCGGGTTCAGGCCTACACCAGGTCCATCGGCCCGGTGTCCATCTCTCCGGAGCGGTTCGACCCGGAGGAAATGTGGAAGAACCGGCTTTACATGCCGGATGCAGAGGCCGCCAGGGCGGCGGAGGCTTACCTGGAGGAGCTGATGGCCCGCCGGGATTCCAGCGGAGGCGTGGTGGAGTGCCGGGTGACGGGGATTCCCGCGGGCGTCGGCGAGCCGGTATTTGAGAAGCTGGACGCCAATCTGGCAAAAGCCATCCTCTCCATCGGCGCGGTGAAGGGTTTTGAGATCGGAGACGGCTTTGCCGCTGCCGGGTCCACCGGATCGGTCAACAACGATGCGTTCGGCCTGGAGCGCGGAGCGGTCTGCAAACGCACCAACCACTCCGGCGGGACCCTGGGCGGAATCAGCGACGGAAGCGACCTGGTATTCCGGGCCGCCTTCAAGCCCACCCCCTCCATCGCCTCGGCCCAGCAGACCGTGAACCGGTCCGGCGAAGAGGTGGAGATCGAGATACATGGCAGGCACGACCCGATTATCGTCCCAAGGGCGGTGGTGGTGGTGGAAGCTATGACGGCGCTCACGGTGTGCGATTTGTTGTTGGTGTCGATGACGTCGCGGCTGGATCGGATGCAGAAGTTTTTTGAAGATATGCGCTGAGGCAGCGGATACAAAGGGGAAAACAAAATGAAAAAGGCGTGTCCTTTTAGAGTTGGTTTGCGCGTAGCTTTGACCGTATTTGCGGTATTGACAGTTACATCCTGTAAAAAGCAGGAAGATTTTGAAGCCACCTGGCCTAAGACAGAGGATGTATATGACGAGGGATATACAGAACCCCCGGAAAGACGCGCGGAAGAAACAGAGACGGTAAGCCGGACAGAGGAAGATATATGTGAAGCGACGGGAGACCCCCTGATCATAAAGGATACATTTATGCCGAGTTCAAGGGGGACCTGGAACAGCATATTAAAAGGTGAGAGCAACACGAAATTATATAATAGCAGCGACGGGGAATGGGTCATAAAGGACAACAAGGAGAAATTTAAAGTCGATGGCGTATATGTTGCCTCCGCTTATGTCAAAGAAGATGATCAGACCTATTACTGGATTACGGGAAGAGGGAATAAGGGCAGAGACGGCAGTATTATGGAGTTTAAACCCGATGACAGCCTTGTGAACTTTGACCCGGGACGGACGGAGGCGCGTGATTTAGCCTATGCCGATGTGCCCCGCGGCGAACTTTATCCGGCTATCTTAAATTCCATTTTTTTAGAAAATTACCCGGATGAATACAAACTTGATGTCAGCGGTACATGGGATAACGGGTTGTTTTATGATTACGGTTTCCGAACCAATGAGATTGGCTATATTAATATTGACGTTGATAATTATAAAGACAGGAATGATGTGAGATTCGAATTGGTTATGAGCAGTGATCAGGATCAATTAAAAGAACGGATTAATTTTGCATTATTACTGCTTTCGCCGTTAGCGGACGAAGAGAATATAATCAATGCGATTAACATGTTTGATTATACGAAAACAAATAACAGGCAGGAGTATGTGGTAGACGGGTATTTTTCGGAAATACAGGTGATTTATCTGCCATATCCGGGTAGCAAATTTATTATTACAAATTATTGATTTAAATTTTCAACATGTTGAGAGCCAGGCGTTAAATGCCTGGCTCTTAAAATTTGGGTGTAATAGTTGGTTTTAGCCGGGATCAGATGGTAAAGAGCTTCCCCAGCTCAGGCTGCCTCGTCCTGACCCCACAGTGGCGCAGCGCGCTCCACAGCGTGGCCTGGTGGCTGGTGATGACCGGGAGGCCCAGATCCGTCTCCAGCGCGCCCACGAAGCCCAGGGTGTCCAAAGCCATACAGCTGAGGAAGAATACGTCGGCCCCCTTTAAATCCATAGCCTTGGAGTTTCGGTAGAGAAACGGCTTTTCCGCGTCAGGAATCCGGCGGCCCGGAACGCCGGACATGTCCATACCGGCGATATTGGTCACATGAATCCCATTATTTTCCAAAAACTGCCGTTCTGCCTCGTTGGTGGCGTCGGGATAGGGGGTCAGTACGGCCACCGTTTTCGCCTCAAGGGCCTTTAGCGCTTCCATCACGGCCGTGCTGGTAGTGAGGCCCGGAGAGCCGCTGGCATTTTCGATCCGTTTGATGCACTCCTGATCCCAGCCCATTCCCTTGATGAAGCTTCCTGACGTGCAGCCGAACACGATCAAATCCAGGTTCTGCCCTTTGTATTTCGCCGCCGTGCTCTCCAGCTGATCCGTGAGAATCGCCAGACCCTCGGGGGTGGGGCCGGGGAACGGCATTTTCATGGACGAGAAGGAAACTCCTTCCGGTGCATAAATATGAAACGCGTGCTCGATGTTTTCCCCGGGCATGGGACTGATTAACCCGATTCTTGCCCTCCAACCATACATGATTACCACATCCTTTCTGTGTGCGATCCGGCTTGTGCGGAATTTGTAAGATGTTATCATACTTTGTCACCAACCGGCAGGTTGATGACAAGAGATACGTTTCCTTGATTATACGGTTTTTTCTCTGCGAAAACATTGTGCATGGGAACATTATAATGAAAGGACAGGCGGCCTGGCAGTGTTTGTTTCAACATCCCAATTTTTTGTTCGTTCTGTTTTCCTACAGGTCAATCCCGCTCCTTTCGCGGAGTTTTCCCGTCATAGAGCTTGCGCAGCACAGTGCCGCAGGGCGGAAGCTCCCGTCTCATGCGCTGCAGTACCGGAGTATAGCCCAGGTCTGTGATGGGCAGATCGACGCGCACATTGTTTAAGGCGCTCAGGCACATGCCTTCCAGAATCTCGAACCCGTGGCAGGCCGTGTCGATGTTGCAGGAGTGAACCGCCGAATCGTCCTCGATCCACTGGGCGAACTGGGTATAGTAGGGGGTCTGGATGGGCACCTGCTGGTGATTGCGCCAGCCCGGGTCCTTGCCGGTCACCGGACGGCCGCCGGTCTCCCTGGTGCAGGCGCCCCAGAAGCCGTCGGTCTCCGCGTACATATAGCCGTCGGTGTCGTAAACGGTCAGGCGGTTGTCGCTGCTGGAAAATTCAGGTGGGTTGTGGGCCTCGCTTAAATAGCCGCACTCGATGTAGGCCCGGACGCCGTTTTCCAGCTCCATGGTGCCGAAAAGGTAATCCGGCGCCGGGTGTGAGTCCTCCAGGGTGGCGGGCCCATGTATGTGTCCGGCCACCCATTTGGCCCGGCGCCCGCCGTTGATCCACAACGTGTAGTCCACATAGTGGGTGCCCAGCTGGGAGAACCAGGTCTGGGTCTCCACGTGGATTTTCCGGATTTCTCCGATGACCCCGGCGTCGATCTTCTCCTTCATTCGCTGGAACTGGGACAAATATTTCTGCTGGTGGCAGACCACGGCCTTGACGCCGTTCTCATGGCAGAGGCGGGCCATCTCCCGGGCCTCCTGCAGGGATTCGGCCATGGGCTTTTCTAGGGAAACAGCCTTCACGCCGTATTTGATCCCCAGCTTAATCAGGTTCAGGCGCATGTCCGGGTAGGTGACAAATACAAACACCTCCGGGCGCACGGTCTTTAACATTTCCTCCGCATCCAAAAACCTGGGGGTCTGCTCCAGATGATATTCCGACGCCACCCGGTCCATGGCGGCCTGGTCGATATCGCAGAGCCCCACTATCTCGTAATAATCAGGATTCTCCAAAAGTCCATGAATATGGATTCTCCCGCGCACGTTAAGTCCCATGACGGCAACTGTATGTCTGCTCATATGAATTTTCTCCTTTAGAATGATTCTGAACCCTGAAAATGTTTCATGTAAATATGTAAATTCCGCTCTGCCTCGCCACGCCGTCCGAATCCAGGGCGGCCACGGCCGGACTGACACCTGGTTTACCGTACAGGGCCCTGTATAGGGCGGTTCCGGAAACGCCCAGCGTCTTGGCGATGAAGCTGATAAAATATGTCCCTCCATATAGATTTTCCCTGCAAAAATCCGACGTAATTGATTTCGGCCATATTATAACAGCAACCGGGGATGGGGGCAATAAAAATTGTATATTATGTATTAAATATGTTACAAATACCTGTAATATTGTTGTTTTTATTGTGCAGAATGCACTGTGGCAAAGTGCGCGAAATGTAGCAAAAATTTGTACAAAACAAAAAACAACATACCAATTTGTATGAAATGGACATTAAAGGTATGATGAATTTATGGGATGATTATGCAAATAATATACAAAAGACACGATAAAACAACCTAAAAAGCGGATTAAATTTAAAAAATAGTTAAAAAGCTATTTACAAACATCATATGTTATGGTAGTATAAGGACAGATGAAATGAAAATGTACACAATAATCACTTGCAAATGTCGACTGGAAACTGACAAAATGACGGCGGAGTTCACGCGGAAAGGGGGATCCGATGCGCAAAGATTTAAAAGAATTTCAGAATATTGATGTGCTTCCGATGGCCACGGCCCAGAAGGTCAAGACCATGATCATCCAGCGCCAGATGAAGCCGGGAGACAGGCTTCCGACGGAGAAGGAGCTGGCCGACCTGTTCGGGGTGAGCCGCTCCACGCTGCGGGAGGCGATGAAGTTCCTGAGAGCGGAGAACGTGGTTGTGATCCGCCAGGGAAGCGGAACCTTTGTCAGCGCGGGAACCGGAATCGGGGAGGACCCGCTGGGACTGCATTTCACCAATCAGGAGAATCTGATTGAGAACCTGTTTGAGACGCGTATGCTGATCGAACCGCAGATCGCCGGGCTGGCCTGTCATAGGGCGACGCCCCAGGACATCAAGAACCTGGAGCGGCTGGTGGCGGAGATGGAACGCTGCGAGGTGAACAGCAAGGTTACGGCGGAGCTGGACGCCCAGTTTCACACCGGGGTGGCGGAGTGTACGCACAACGAAGTCCTGATCCGGGTGGTGCCGATCATCATCGAATCCATCCGCAGAAGCCATGTGGAGACACATGACGATCTGGAGAGCTTCAAGCGGGCGAAGCGCAGCCACATGGGAATCTGTAAAGCCATTGCCGCAGGCGATTTCGTGGAAGCCAAGTTTCAGGCCGAGCGGCATGTGTGGGAAACATTAAATGATGTAAGAGAAATGGAGGAACGAAAATGAAAAAAAGACTGTTTGCAAAGAAAACGCTGGCGATGACCATGGCGGCTCTGATGGCTGCCGGGATGCTGGCGGGCTGCTCCTCAGGCAGCAAGGAAACCACTGCCGCTCCGGCCGGCGACACCGCCGCAGCTGCGGCTGACACGACGGCGGCGGGCGGAGACGCGGCCCCGGCGGAGGGAACCGGCGAGGCGGTTACCATCAAGTTCCGCTACTGGGCGGACAACACGGACTATTCCGCTCTGATGCAGGAGATTATTGCGAAGTTCAACGCTGAGAACGGCAAGGGAATCACCGTTGTGGGCGAGGAGAGCCCCTGGGACGGCGGCGCCTACTCCGAGAACCTGTTCAACGCCAAGATGGGCGGCGGCGACGTGGACTGCGCAACCTGGAAGCTGACTTCCACTCCCCTGTTTGTGAACAACGACCTGCTGGCCGATCTGACCCCCATGATCGACGGCTGGGACAAAAAGGACGACATTGACGAGAACATTTACGATATTATGAAGCAGGCCGGCGGCAGCGACAGCATCTATGTGATGCCCTGGAATATTCAGGTACTGTATGTATACTACAGACCGTCCATTTTTGAGGCGGCCGGCGTGGAGGTTCCCAAGACCTACGAGGAGTTCCTCACCGCCATCGAGAAGTGCACCATGGATACCGACGGCGACGGCAAGACCGACGTTTACGGCTTCGGCATGAGAGGCGCCAAGGGCGGACAGGAGCCGTGGGGCAGCTTTATCTACGGCCGCGGCGGCAACTTCGAGGATATGACCACGCCTGAGGCAGTTCAGGGCATGCAGGATTTCATCGACATCTACACCAAGGGTTATGTGCCGCCGACGGCGACCAGCGACGGCTTCAACGAGATTATCGCCAACTTTAAGTCCGGCTTAACCGCCATGACGATCCACCACACCGGTTCCTCCGCAGATATGGAAGCGACCTTCGGCGACGACGTGTCCGCATTCCCGTTCCCGGCAGGCAAGGGCCAGTGGACCTCCATGGGCGACACCGAGACTGTTATCTTCGAGTCCTGCCAGAATAAGGAAGCTGCCTTTGAGTGGGTATCCTACTTAGCGGCGGGTGAAGGCCAGAAGATGTGGTGCGAGGGCACCGGCAACGTTCCGGTCAGCAAGACCGTGCAGGCGGGCGACTTCTTCCAGAGCAACCGTTTCATGAAGGCATCCATCGACGGACAGAGCTATGCGGGCATCCTGCCCATCCTGGACACCACAACCGAGTGGATTTCCACCCTGTGGCCCAACACCGTATCCCAGGCCCTGACCGGCAGCATCACCGCTGAGCAGTGCATGAAGACCCTTCAGGAGGGATTATACCGATAACCGTAACTAACCGATGGGGTTGCAGCGAAAACTGCAGCCCCATAAATCAGAAGGGGGAGTTGATTAATGGTCAAGAAACGATCCATATGGCCATACCTGCTGGTTGCTCCGGCAGTTCTCATCATCTTATGCGTGGTGTTCATACCAGTCATCAACGCTATTTCCATGAGTTTCCAAAATTACGACCTGCGCAGACCGAAGGAGATTGCATTTAACGGAGTTGCCAACTACGCCAAGGCCTTCGGAGACCCATTGTTCTGGGGAGCGCTCTGGAGAACCATCGTGTGGGTGGTGGCAGGCGTTGGTTTCCAGTTTCTGTTCGGATTCATTCTCGCCCTTCTGTTGAACCAGAAGTTCGTGGGGCGCGGAATGGTGCGCGCGGTGAGCATGATTCCCTGGGTGACTCCGGGCGTGCTGATCGGCCTGATGTGGCGCTGGATTTACGACGGCAACTTCGGCGTGCTGAACGACCTGCTGTTAAAGATTCACGCCATCGGGGATAAGATTCCGTTCCTGTCCCAGGTGGGAACCGCGTTTCCAAGCGTGATCGTGACCATCGTCTGGCAGGGTATTCCGTTCTTCGCCCTCATGCTGCTTGCGGCCCTGCAGGGCGTTTCCACGGAAATGTACGAGGCGGCCGACATCGACGGCGCGACGGCCTGGCAGAAGCTGATTTACGTGACGCTTCCGTCTATCAAGAACACGATTTTCGTCACCGGCCTGCTGCGTGTGATCTGGGTGGCCAACTCCGTGGACGTAATCTTCAACATGACGGAGGGCGGACCGGCCTACTCCACACAGACCTTAAGCGTTTACATTTTCAACAAGGGCAACGCGCTGGATTTGGGATATGCTTCGGCTATGGCGCTTTTGATGGCGGCGCTGCTATTGGTAGTGGCGATTCCGTATCTGAAAATGAATTTCCGGGAAGAGGGGTGAGAACATGAAAAAACAATCCAATGTAAAACGCTTTTTCATCGTATTCCTTCCGCTGATTCTGCTGATGGTATTTATCCTGTTCCCGTTCTACTGGACCTTCGTGACCTCTGTGAAGCCCCAGGATGAGCTTTACGGGGCGGTGGTTACATACTGGCCCAGCGCCGTGACCTTCGAGGCCTACAGCAAGCTGTTCACCACCACGGTGAATTTCCTGGCGGCTATGAAGAACAGCTTTATCGTGGCCAGCTTTACCACCATCGTTTCGCTGACAGCCTCCACTTTGGCGGCCTACGCATTTTCCAGATACCAGTTCGCGGGAAGAAAGCTTCTCATGTGCACCTTCCTGTGCAACAACATGTTTCCGACAGTGCTGCTGCTGATCCCGCTGTACACTATCATGCGCAAGCTGGGACTGCTGTACACCCCCACCTCTCTGGTACTGTCCTACACCACCTTTACCATTCCGTTCTCCGTGTGGCTGCTTTTGGGCTTCTTAAACGACCTGCCCATGTCCCTGGAGGAGGCGGCCCTGGTGGACGGCTGCAACAGAGGCTCCGCGTTTGTGAAGATCATTCTTCCCATCCTGGGCCCCTGCCTGGTGGCAACCGGAGTTTACATTTTCATGACATCCTGGAACGAATATACCTTTGCGATGATGTTCACCAACACCGACACCCGCACCATCCCGGTGGCATTAAAGAGCCTGATCGGCCAGCTGGGCGTTCAGTGGGATCTGTTGACCGCGGGCGGCATTATCACCATCATTCCGGTTTGTATCATGTTCTTCTTTGCGCAGAAGCGGCTGGTCGAGGGTCTGACCGCAGGCGCTGTGAAGGGTTAATCAATCAATCTGTCAGCCATCCCACCTTAAGGTGAGTTGACGTCGATAAATGAGGAGGAAAACAATTATGCAGTATGATAAGAAAGCAAAAGAGTTGCGGGCAGAGATCCTGAAGATGCTCTACGCCTGCCAGTCCGGTCATCCCGGCGGGTCACTTTCCTGTGTGGAAATGCTGATGGCGCTGTACTATGAGGTGATGAAGGTGGATCCCAAGAACCCCAAGGATCCGGACCGCGACCGTTTTGTGCTGAGCAAAGGCCATGCCTGCCCCACCCTGTACGCGATCCTGGCCGACTTAGGCTTCTTCCCGAAGGAAGACCTGGCCGATCTGCGCCAGATTAACAGCCATTTGCAGGGCCACCCGGACTGCACCAAGACCCCGGGCGTGGACATGAACACCGGTTCCCTGGGACAGGGCGCATCCCTGGCCATGGGCCTGGCTCTGGCCGCAAAGCATGCGAAGGCGGAGTACAAGGTATATGCGGTTCTGGGCGACGGCGAGTGCCAGGAAGGTCTGGTGTGGGAGGCGGCCATGGCTGCGGCTCACTACAAGCTGGATAACCTGACCTTCATGCTGGATTACAATAAATTGCAGATCGACGGAAGCAACGACGAGGTTATGAGCCTTGGAAATATTGTGAAGAAGTTCGACGCCTTCGGTTTCGAGTGCTTCGAGGTAGACGGCCACGACATGGACGCCATCGTGGCGGCGCTCAAGGCCCCTGTGTCCGGAAAGCCGAAATTCATCTGCTGCAACACCGTCAAGGGCAAGGGCGTTTCCTTTATGGAGGACCAGTTCGGATGGCACGGCAGCCCCATGAACAAAGAACAGTTTGAGAAGGCGTTAAGCGAGCAGGAGGTGGAGTAAATGGGAAAGTCATTGAGAGTTGCTTATGGTGAGGCGCTGGTAAAATTAGGCGCTAAAAATGATAAAGTAGTGGTGCTGGACGCCGACCTGGCCCATGCCACCCAGACCTGTATGTTTAAGGACGTGTATCCGGACCGCCATTTCAACATGGGAATCGCGGAGGCCAACATGATGTGCGCAGCCGCGGGTTTTGCCCACACCGGTTATGTTCCCTTTGTGAGCACCTTCGCCCTGTTCGGCGCGGGACGTGCGTTTGAGCAGATCCGCAATTCCATCTGCTATACCAACTGCAACGTGAAGTTCGGATTCTCCCACTCCGGCCTGTGCGTGGGCGAGGACGGCGGAAGCCACCAGTCCATCGAGGACATCGCGCTGATGAGAGAACTGCCCCACATGACCATTTTCGTTCCCTGTGATCCCGCTGAGACCGAGAAGGCCGTGATGGCAGCCGCTGAGATCGACGGACCGGTTTACATCCGCGTGGCCAGACCTGTGTGCGACGATATCACAACGGCGGACACCCCCTTCATCCCCGGCAAGGCCAATGTGATGAAGGAAGGCACGGACGTGTGCATCATCGCCTGCGGACTGATGATTCCCAAGGCGCTGGAAGCTGCCGCGCAGCTGGAGAAAGAGGGCGTGAGCGCCGCGGTTGTGAACATGCACACCATCAAACCCATCGACAAGGACATTGTGCTGAAAATGAACGAGACCTGCAAGGCCATCGTGACCGTTGAGGAGCACTCCGTGATCGGCGGGCTGGGTTCCGCGGTTGCAGAGGTGCTTGCGGGCCACGACGGCGCGAAATTCGCCATGGTCGGCATTCAGGATAAGTTCGGCAAGTCCGGCAAGCCGGATCAGCTGTTCGAGGCATACGGTCTGACCGCCGCCAACGTGGCCGCCAAGGCGAAAGAGCTGCTCAAATAAATCAGGATTCATTTCGGAGGACGAGGCAATGAATATTTTAAATTATGAGTTTACCGGCGAGGGAATGCAGCGGGTATTTGAGAACGAGAAGTGGACGGTTGGTATCAAGAACTGGAAACCGGCCAACGACGTGACCGGCATCGACTGCCTGGAGCGCCACAACAAGACCGACGAGCTGTTCGTGCTGGTGGAAGGCTCCTGCACCCTGGTGTACGCCAACGAGACAGAGGGCGGACTGGAGTTCGGCGCTGTGAAGATGGAGAAAGACAAAGTCTACAACATTCCGGCCACCTTATGGCACAACACCATCACCTGCAAGGACACCAAGATGATCCTGATCGAGGATTCCAACACATCCATGGAAAACAGCGATATTCTGAACCTGACCGAGGCCCAGATCGCTGAGATGAGAAGCCTGGCATAACAAAGACGGCCGGCGGCGGCTGGGAATGGCCCTGCCGGCCTCCCATATGAGGAGGAAGAAAATGAAATTTTTTGTTGATACAGCGAACGTTGAGGAGATCAAGAAGGCCAACGACATGGGCATCATCTGCGGCGTAACCACCAACCCGTCCCTGATCGCCAAGGAAGGCCGCGATTTCGCGGAGGTGATCAAGGAGATCACCGACATCGTGGACGGCCCCATCAGCGGCGAGGTGAAGGCCACCACCGTGGACGCCGAGGGTATGATCGCCGAGGGCCGCGAGATTGCCAAGATCCACCCCAACATGGTGGTGAAGATCCCCATGACCGTGGAGGGCTTAAAGGCGGTCAAGGTTCTGAACGCCGAGGGCGTAAAGACCAACGTGACCCTGGTGTTCTCCGCAGCGCAGGCGCTGCTGGCAGCTCGTGCGGGAGCTTCCTACGTTTCCCCGTTCCTGGGCCGTCTGGACGACATCTCCATGCCCGGAATCGACCTGATCTACGAGATCACCGAGATTTTCCAGATGCACGATATTGAGACGGAGATCATCGCCGCCAGCATTCGCAATCCGATCCACGTAATCGACTGTGCAAAGGCGGGAGCCGATATTGCCACCGTGCCGTACAAGGTGTTGGAGCAGATGACGAAGCATCCCCTGACCGACCAGGGAATTGCTAAGTTTCAGGCGGATTACAAGGCTGTATTTGGTGAATAAAGCGATTGAAAAAATACTTAAGATTCATTATAATGTTAGCAGTGTAAAAGCTGCTAACATTATTTTTTTGCTTGGGTGGGCCGCCAAGTGCGGTTTGAGATGGAGGAAGATATCGATGATTAAAAAATTTGTAGAGTGCACCACAGTCAGAGCGCGTATTGACATGCTTTCCAACACCTTTTTGGGCGACTGGTCCGAGCAGGACTTAAACATTATTCTGAGCGCCCTGGGTTTGACCGCGGAGGATTACGCCGCCAAGGCGGATAAGATTTCCGCTATTGAGCAATATCTTGCAGACTACAAGCGCAAGGTGGAGCGGGAGAGCACCATGAACTGTGAAACCATGGACAAAATGCCGGTCCGGGACGAAGGGGAGACCATCTATGAGGAAAAGGGATTGGTCGGTATTCTGAAGCGTGCGCTGGATACGGAATAAATTGAGGATAAATTAGAGGGGTGAAGAGCCGTCTGCCGCGGGGATGCGGGAGGACGGCTCTTTTTATTTCCTGTGTTAGCTCACATCCGGCTGCCCCAGTGCCTGATTCACCAGCACGCGTTTCCTTCCGCCGGGAGATTTTAAGCAGCCCGTCAGAACGTCCTCCTCCGTAAAACGTGCCATAAGGATTTCCCGCTGTTTGACGCGCTCGTAGTCGTAGGTCACGTAGATATAGCCGTCCGCCCCTTCCTTTGCGTCCGGGTAGGCGGCGTCGTTGCGTTCGTCCAGCAGCAGTGTGTAAGGCCAAGTCTGTCCATCATCTTCGCTGAGCATGGCAGTCAGATGGCTGCGGCCCTTCCAGCTTTTCACGTTACCCTGCTGAAGGATATTGTCCAGATCGATGCGCTCCCCGAAATGAAAATGATTGATCATCAGCAGTCGGCCGGATTTCAGCCGGCGGATGTGGAAGCGGGAACAGGGGCCGTCAATATGGCTTTTACGTCCGGGAGTCCAGGTGCGCCCGCCGTCGCGGGAGAAACTCTCTCCGATTCCATCAAAGGTTCGCACCAGCATCCAAAGGGTTCCGTCTTTCTTTTCCACAATCATGTGCTCGTCGAAGCTCCGGTTGGGCACGTCGGCACTGCCGCGCAGCGAGAAAGTCTCACCTCCATCCGTGGAAGCGTAAACGTTGGAAAACTGTTCCTGTTCCAGGCCGTGGCGCTCGGTTGGGGGAGCGCCGCACTCATCCCGCCAGATGGCGCACGGGAACAACCAGTCGCCGGAGGCGTCCACAATGGGCTTGTTGATCATGATGCCATTGGCGATCCGGCGGGGCGGTGTCCACTCCAGCCGTGGTGCGTCCGGCTCTTTGCAGACCGTGGCCCAGACGCCGCTGCGGCAGTCGTTGAATCCCTTCGTCTGGTTGTAGATCATCCACAGTTCTCCGGCGGGCGATATCCACAGACAGGGGTCGTAAATACGGCAGAGGGGGTCCGGATGTTCAATAACAGTGACGCAGGAGCGAAAGGTTTCCCCGCGGTCGTCGCTGGTGCACAGCATGAGGAAGTTTCCGCCGACCTCCGCGCCCTGACCCGAAAAGAAATTTACAAAAATACGCCCTTTTTCTGTGACTTCGATGGAGGGAATACCCTGCCATCTGCGATAATCGTCCTGGAAACGGGGAGCGTCGGGCTCTACATATAGGATAGCCGGTGTCATGGAAGAATTGGGATTGCTCATAAGAACCTCCTTTTGACTAATCATTAATGGTGAGTGATTAGAGCTTATCATGAAACGGAGTGATTGTCAATAATATTCAAAAAATGGAAAAAATAAAGGGATTGGTTGGCTTATTATTGGATATTGATGAAACAAATGCAGGATGATTTATATAAAATAAATAAAAACATGGAGGGGTGCAGAGCTGAAATGGGAAAAAATACTTGACAAACATAAGTGTCAAAGCTATGATTATTCTGTAACTACTCATAAATGATGAGCAATATGCGAAGAATAAACGAGGAGGGCACATATGGCGCAACGTATCGTGGATTTGACACTGCGTATTGAGAACAATATGCTGGCGCCCGACTGTTTCCAGCGCCCGGTTTACGTAAAGGCGATGACCCATGAACAGTCGGTTGCAATGGGGAATGGGACCAAGGATGATCCAATCACTTCTTCTTATAACTATCTTTCAATCATTGAACATGTGGGAACTCATGTAGATTCGTTCTATCATATGAGGCCGGACGGGTTGACCATTGACCGGATGCCGCTGTCCATGTTTTTCGGGAAGGCGGTCTGCCTGGATATGACCTGCATCCCGGAGCGGGGGAAGGTGACCGTGGCGGATGTAGAGCGTGCTGAGCGGGAGAACGGGGTTAAAATCGATGGGCATATTGTCCTGTTCGCAACCGGACTTCATGAGCGATACTACCCGGATCCCAAAGTCCTTACCCAGAATGTGGAGATATCCCCGGAAGTGGTGCGGTGGCTGGCTGCGCGTGGCTCGAAGGTCCATGGCGTCGAAGGGCCGTCCACGGATATTATGGATACCAAGCTGTTTCCCAGCCACAGAGCCTGTCGGGATGCGGGGCTGACCCACTATGAGTGGCTGGTGAATCTGACGGCTCTGATCGGGGCGGGTGAATTTATGTTTTACGGGGTTCCGCTGCTCCTGGATCAGGGAACGGGATCTCCGGTACGGGCCTTCGCTGTGCTGGAAGATTAAAAGGAGGCGCTATGGCCGAATATACATTACTGCCGCAGCGGGATAATCTTCACGGAGTTCTGGATCCGGAGCTTCCTCCGGCACTCCGGGTCCGGTCTGGGGATACGGTCCATGTGACCACTCTGGAGGCGGACTGGCGGCTGGGCAGACCCCAGGGATCACCTCTTAAGGCGCCGCTGTTTCCAAGGATCAAGGGACGGGACGACGGGCATGCGCTGTCCGGTCCCATCTATGTGGAGGGCGCGCGGTCCGGCATGGCGCTAAAGGTTGAAATTGCTGAGATCGTCACGGAGAACTGGGGTTGGAGCTCCGTTGGAATCGGAAACCGGGATCATTTAAACCGGCTGGGGTTCTCCGGGGAGGAGGATTTCAGGGTATGGGATCTGGACGTCCATCGGGGAATATGCCAGGGGCCGGATGGCATGACGGTTCCGCTTTCTCCTTTTCCGGGCGTTGTGGCCGTGGCGCCGGAGGGGGAGGGTCCGGTTCGGACCCACATACCCGGAAACCATGGCGGGAATCTGGACTGCCGCGCCCTGACTGCAGGAAGCACTGTGTATCTGCCGGTGTTCCACCCGGGCGCTCTGTTTTCCGTGGGAGACGGCCATGGGGCGCAGGGGGATGGGGAGTCCGGCGGGACGGCTGTGGAATGTCCGTTTCGGAGCATTTCCCTCCGCCTGTCTGCTGTGGATTACCTGATTAAAAGCCCGGTGGCGCATACGGCGGAGGGCTGGATGACATTTGGGTTTCACGAGGACCTGACGGTGGCGGCTTACGAGGCGCTGCGGAATATGCGCCTGCTTCTTAAACGGGCGTTTGATATGGAGGAAACGGATGCAATGACATTTTGCAGCGTCGGAGCCGACCTGCGGGTGACGCAGATTGTCAACGGGATACGCGGAGTTCACGCGGTTGTGCCGGACCGGATCTGGGATACACTGGGGAAATGACTGGTCCCGCTAAAACGGGGGAATGGGACTGCGGGCTGCTTACGGGCACATTAGCAAAAGAATTCAGTATGGAGGTATGATAAATGGCGACTTTAATCATCGGCGGAAACGGTCTGGTGGGAACGAGGCTGGTGTCCCATCTGTGCGGCATGGGGGAGGAAGTGATCAGCTTCAGCGGACATAAGCCTTCCTGTGAGGTGAAGGGCTGTACCTATGTGCAGGGCGACGTGACGGAGTACGGGACGATCAACCAGATTCTGCACACCCACAAAGTGGACCGGATCCTGCACAACGCGGCGGTCTCCCATCCAAAGCTGTTTTTGGACAACCCTTACAAGATATACCGCACCAACGTGGTTGGAACGCTGACTGCTCTGGAAGCGGCGCGCAACTATGGCGTCGAACGTTTTGTCTATATGAGTTCCGGCGCGGTTTACGGGAACGTGTCCCTGGAAACGGTGCCTGAGGAGACGCCGCTGCATTCGGAAAGTCCTTATGGCGCCACAAAGGTGGCCTGCGAGGAGCTGGTCAGAAACTATGGGCTGGACAGCGTGTCGTTGCGGATCGGGTTTGTGTACGGACCGGGAAGAAAATTCGAGTGTCCCATCCATATGCTGTTGGACGACTGCATGAACCACAAAGAGGTATGTTGGGAGCACGGCATGGACCAGGTTATGGACTATATATTTGTGGATGATTGCGTGGAGGCGATTGCGACTGTTTCTATGGCAAAGAAACTTCCCCACAGGGAATATAATGTGGGAGGCGGGGAAAATGTACCCTATTCCAGAGTTGTGGAGCAGGTGAAAATGCTTTATCCCCAGGTCCCCATTCAGATCGGCGGGGGAACGCTGGGCTACGACAATCTGGGCGCAATGAGTATGGAGCGCATGTACCGCGATTTCGGCTGGAAGCCCGGAGTGACGGTGGAAGAGGGAATTGTGCTTTATAATGAATGGCTTAAGCACGAGCGTGGTTAGCTTGATGGCGTGCCGGGAAATTTCCGGCGCGCTTGCTTTGGTTGTATTGAATTAATGAAATCCTCATGGTATGATGGTAAAAGATGGAATTATTTTAGAAGAAAGCAGGGAAATATATGGCGGCGGTAGGAGATGAGAAAAAACGTCTGATGCAGACCGGTGTATTCCGCACACAGAACGATGTGGTGACCTACCTGTTGGCGCGCATGATCGGAAAGAGCGAGTCACCGGTAGGCGCGTGGACGTTGAAGGAGGAGCTGGAGCAGAGCGGGATCAACTACGGAACCGCGACGGTCGGCCGTTATCTGAAGGAACTGGATTCCAGAGGGATGACAGAGCAGCGGAGTAACCAGGGGCGTATTTTGACGGAGGACGGTAAAAAATGGCTGGCAAAGGTGTCCGGCAATGTGGCCAGAGCCCAAATGCACAATGAATCTTCAAAAGCGCTCAGGGTGAACAAATACTCGGATCTGGTGGATCTGATCCAGGCCAGAAAGGCCATTGAGGTGGAGGCGGTGCGCCTGGCGGTAGCCAACGCTACGGCCCAGGAGGTGGAAGCGCTGAAGAAATCGGTGTTGATCCACTATCGCTACGTGGCGGAGAACCGGGATCCCACAGAGCCGGCTCTGGATTTCCACATGGTTGTGGCGGATATGAGCCATAACCGTTTTATCAAGGCTATGCTGGACATGCTGTTTTTTGAGGAGCGCCAGATTGAGAACAATATGGAGCAGCTGGTGACCAGGGAGCGAGGGGATGCGTACGTGGTTGAGCACGACGACATTACGAACGCCATTGAGGCCCGCGACGAGGAACTGGCTGTCCAGCTGATGGAACGGCATATTGACGCACTTTTAAATGCGGTTCGGGAACAGATTGAGAAGATGGCAGAGGAGGATGAGCCTGAAAATGCCGGAGCCTGAACAACGGGATACGCATGCCGGGAGTTACAAGAGCGGCACAGAGTGAAAAGCGGTGGAATAAACAGATTCCACCGCTATATTTTTGAATATCACAGCTCTTTTATGATGAGCTAGGGCGGGGGGGGGGGGGTTCTGCGAAAATGTAGAGGAGAATGTCTGCAAAATTAACCACTGATACTTGCTGACGATGAATGATTGATACAAAATATCTATAAAATAAAGCTTAAAATCTAAAAAAATAAGCAATAAAACGTACTAATAAAATCAAAAATAAAAAAACATAAACATATTGACAAAAATAGTGGATGTCTTTATAATATAATCATACTCATCATAGATGAGCAGTGAAGCGGAAAAGAGAAATGGAGGAAAAACGAATGAAAAAAATGTTATCAGTAGCATTGGCAGCGGCGTTGGTACTCGGCATGGCGGGGTGCGGCGGAGCCGGCGCGCCTGAGACGGCGGCAACGGAAGCGGCGACAACTGCGACGGAGGCGGCGAAGGAGAGCGAGACTACGGCGGCTGGTTCCACGGAGGCGCAGAAGGCTCCGGAGCAGTCTGAGGGCGGCAAGAAAGCGGCGATGATCACGGCGCAGCCCCTGGGGGACAAGGGCGTGACGGACAACACTTACGAGGGCTTTAAGAGAGGCTGTGAGGAGTTTGGCTACGAGCCCACCGTGGTGGAGGTTCAGGCTGGAGAGTATGAGGAGACGCTGCGTGCGCTGTGTCAGGAAGGTTATGACATTATCATGCCCTGCTGGTCCGCCCTGGAGGACGCCTGCGCGAAGGTATCCGCAGAGTACCCGGACAGCGAGTTTATCATGGTATTCAGCGAGATCGAGCTTCCCAATGTGAAGTCCCTGATCAGTAAGCAGGAGGATGGCTCCTACTTAGCAGGCGTGGCGGCGGCGATGACCACCAAGAACGACCACATTGCGTTCATGGGCGGCTCCGACAACCCTCAGATCAACAAGTTCCTGGCGGGCTACGACGCAGGAGCCAAGGCGGTCAACCCGGATATCAAGATTGATGTGACCTGGGTGGGAAGCTTCGACGACCCGGCCAAAGGGAAAGAGCTGGCGCTTATGCTCTACGACCAGGGAGCCGACATTATCTATGTGGCGGCAGCGGCTTCTTCCACCGGAGTGTTTGACGCGGCCAAGGAGACCGGAGGTATGGTAGTTGGATGCGATGTTGACCAGAACGGAATCGTACCCGGACAGGTCATCGGCTCCATGGTGATCAACTATGGCAACTGGGTTTATCAGGCGTTCCAGGAGCGCGAGGACGGCGGGTTGAAGTTCGGCGCTTACAAGTACGGCCTGGAGAATGACGGCCTGGATCTGCTGCTGCCGGAGGAATCTGTGTACAAAACCCCGGATGATATTGCCGCAGCAGTGGCGGAGGCAAAGGAAAAGATCCTGAGCGGGGAAATTGTAGCTCCGACTGCTGTTCAGTAGGTTTGGTATCGTTTGGGCATCTGGAATACAGCGGCTTTCCAGGTGCCCTTTTTGCGGAAAGGAGAGATGTCCGGTGGCAGATGCAGTCGACATGCGAAAAATTACCGTTCGTTTTGACAAAGTGGTTGCAAACCAGGAAGTGGATTTTCAGGCGAGATGGGGGGAGGTTCACGGTCTGGTCGGAGAAAACGGAGCGGGAAAGACAACGCTGATGAGGGTTCTCTATGGGATGTACACCCATCACGAGGGGGAGATGTACATTGACGGTGTGAAAACCAGGTTCGCCTCGCCTAAGGACGCGATCGCCAAGGGGATCGGCATGGTCCATCAGCACTTCAGCCTGGTCCCCAGTATGACGGTGGCGGAGAATGTGGTGATCGGGAAACCGCCGTATAAAAAGGGACTGATTGATCTGGTGAGAAGCCAGGAGATCGTACAGGAACTGAGCGAAACCTATGGACTGGAGATCAATCCACGAGCCAGGGTCAGCGACCTGACCGTGGGGCTTCAGCAGAGAGTTGAGATTTTGAAAGCGCTGTATCTGGGCGCGGAGATCCTGATTATGGACGAGCCCACGGCGGTTCTTACACCCCAGGAGATCCTGCAGCTGATGGATACGCTGATGAATTTGAAGAAAAAGGGGAAGTGCATCATTTTGATCACCCATAAGTTGGCTGAGGTCAAACTGGTAACGGACCGGATCACCGTGATGCGGGCCGGTGTGGTGACCGCCAAGGTTGACACCAAAGATACGGATGAGAAGAAAATCGCCATGATGATGGTGGGCCGGGAAGTTATACTGGAGGTCAATAAGGACGAATTCAACCCTGGAGATGTGATCCTGGACGCGGAAAATATCTCCTGTTGCGATAAAATGGGGCTGCCTGCGGTGAAAAATGTTTCCCTCAAGGTGCACCGCGGCGAGGTGGTCGGCATTGCTGGCGTGCAGGGAAACGGGCAGTCTGAGCTGGCGGACGCCATCTCCGGCCTGCTTCCGCTGATGTCAGGGGAGATCCGGGTAAACGGAACACGCATCGCGGGGAAAAACCTGCCGCTCCAGTGCAGAGAGGCCGGAATGGGTCATGTGCACGATGACCGGATCCATGTGGGATCGGCAGGGGATATGTCCATACGGGACAATTTCCTGGCAGCCATCTACCGCCGTCCGGAGCTGAAAAAAGGGCTCTTCCTGGATTATCGGAAGGCGGATCAGGTGGTGGAGGAGAGTGTGGAAAAGTTCAGCGTGAAGGTTGGAAAGATCGCGGATGATATCAGCTCTCTTTCCGGCGGTAACATGCAGAAACTGATCATTGCCAGGGAAATGTATTTAAAGCCCCGTCTGCTGATTGCCAGCCAGCCCACCAGAGGCGTGGACATCGGCGCTACGGAATTCATTTACCAGCAGATCGTGAAACACCGGGATGCCGGGAACGGGGTGCTGCTGATTTCCAACGAACTGTCGGAGATACTGGCCTTGAGCGACCGGATTCTGGTGATCTACAAGGGCGAGCTGATTGGAGAGCTGAGCCGCGGGGAGGCTACGGAGGAAAAAATCGGCATGCTGATGGCCGGAATCCGGCTGACTGAGGACAAGGAGGGAAGACAATGAATTTTGAGTTCAGACAGAGAAAGATAAAACCTTCCATTATCGCCCTGTCCATCTGCACCGGACTGGTGCTGGGGACTATATTTGTACTGATGGGTGGATACAATGTGGCTACGGTGTATTCCTACCTGATTAAGGGATCTCTGGGAAGCGTTTCCGCTCTGACCTCCACGATCCGTTGGTCCACCATTTTTCTGCTCTGCGGCGTGGCCTCGGGCATCGCCTTTAAGGGCGGCATGTTCAACATGGGTACGGAGGGTCAGCTGTACATGGGAGCGTTTTCCGCCACACTGGTGGGCGTTTACGCTAAGGGGCTTCCGCCCATCGTGCACATTCCGCTCTGCCTCTTGACCGGGATGGCGGCGGGGGCGCTGTTTGCCTCGGTTCCGGCGGTACTGCGGGTTTACTGGAACACCAATGAAATTGTGGTGACGCTGATGATGAACTATATTGCCATCAATCTAACCAATTTCCTGGTGAAGGAATATTTTCTGACCAGCGGCATTTTCGGGGATTCCCTGACCACGGACGAGCTGCTGCCCAGCGCGCGGTTTCCCGTGTTTGGCACCAGTCCCATTTCCTTTGGATTCCTGATCGGGATCGTGCTGGTGGTGCTGTTTATCATTTTTTTCAACAAGACGAAAAAGGGATTTGAGATCCGCGTTTCCGGTTACAATCCGGAATTTGCCAGATACAGCGGGATCAGCGTTAACAAGGTGCGCATTTCCGTTATGCTCATGAGCGGGGCCATCGCGGGACTGGCCGGGGCGGCTGAGATCATGGGCGTGCAGGGACGGTTCCTGTCGGGTTTTTCGCCGGACTTCGGAACCAGCGGAATGCTGGTGGCTCTTCTGGGGAATAGCAGCGGAATCGGAATTTTTGTCTCTTCCCTTTTTATGGGAATACTGAAGGCCGGTTCCCTGACCCTGGAGCGCAGCGCAGGTGTTTCCAGAGCGCTGGCGGTTGTGATTCAGGCGCTGATCATCTGCTTCATCTCCGTGAAGTCGCTGAATCTGTCGTTTAACCATCTGGGAAACAAAAAGAAGGAAAGGAGTACGCAGGCATGATTAGTGCGAGTATTATATCCCCGATCCTGCGGGTGACTACCCCCATACTGCTGTGCGCCTTAGGCGGCGTCTACAGCGAACGATCCGGGACGGGAAACATCACTTACGAGGGAAGTATGCTGATGGGAACCTTCACAGGCGTTGTGGGAAGCTATTTCAGCGGCAGCGCGCTGGTGGGCGTGCTCTGCGCCATCCTGGGAGGTGTGTTTGTCAATGTATTCTACGGGATGCTGCGCCTGAAAATGGGCGGAGACAACGTGGTCTGCGGCTTCGCGGTCAATTCCTTCTGCGTGGGCGCGACCACCTACCTGCTGCGAACCGTGTTCAAAACCAGCGGTACCCTGTCCGATCCCAGAATCCAGGGGCTTTATAAGGTGCGGGTGCCCGTCCTGAAGGACATTCCGGTGATCAAATATTTCTTTGTGAACCAGACTTTGCTGGTGTATCTGACCTTTATCCTGGTGATCCTGACCAGTATCATTTTAAAGCGGACCAAGTTCGGTATGAATATACGGGCCTGCGGGGAAAATCCGATGGCTGCGGCGGCCGTGGGCGTGGATGTGAACAAAACCCGGTGGATGTGCATTATCATCACAGGCGTGCTCTGCGGACTGGGTGGGGCGCAGATGGCGCTGGGCAATCTGACGCAGTTTTCCGAGGACATGGTGGGTGGCAGAGGCTTTATCGCCTTGGCGGCCGTGATTCTGTCCCGGGCCACACCCTGGGGTGTGTGCTGCACCGCGATCCTGTTCGGGTTTGCGGAGGCTTACGCAAACCTGCTGCAGTTGACCAATATTTCGTCTTATCTAATCCTGATGATCCCCTATGCTGCGGTGATCCTGATTCTGGTGCTTCAGCCGGAACGCCTGAAGGAGTTGCGCATGAAGTGGAAGGTACATCAGAATAAGGTGGTATGACAGTGGAGGAGAGACAAGGATGGTTGATCTGAAACGGAGAATGGACGGCAGGCGCATCTTGGTGATAGGCGCCGGAGGAGGAATTGGAAGGGCCTGTGTGGAGCGTCTATTGGCGGAAGGGGCTGTGGTGGCGGCCGCGGATCTGGGGACAGGCTGGCAGGACAGGCCGGAAGTGTTTGAAATGCCGGTGGATGTGACGGATGAGGAATCCGTGGACCGCTTCTTTGAGCAGGTAAAAGTTCGTCTGGGAGGTTTAGACGGTTTTCTGTACAGCTCAGGCATCGGGTCCTCCTGTGGATTTATGGATACGTCCCTGGCGCATTTTGACCGGGTAATTGCGGTCAATCTGCGCGGCGCGTTTTACTGCGCCAGGAAGGCCGCAGAGCAGATGGGGCGGGGCGGATGCATTGTGTTCGTGGCCTCCCAGAAAGGGCTGTGCGGTTCTACGGGAAGCCTGGCTTACAATGCCTCAAAGGGTGGCATGGTAGTTATGGCGCGCAGCATGGCGCTGGAGCTGGGGCCCGCGGGAATCCGGGTGAACTGCGTGTGTCCGGGCCCCACGGACACGCAGATGTTCCGGGAGGATATGGACAATCAGAGGGATCCGCAGGCGGCCAGGGCCAGTGTGGCGGCCTCCAATCCCTTGAATATGATTGGGATGGCGGAGCAGATTGCTTCGGGCGCGGTCTATGTGCTCAGCAACGAGGCGGCCTTCATGACCGGGACGGAGCTGGTGATCGACGGGGGCAACATTGCCGGGGTCAGAAATTTATAAAGCGAGGTAGGAACAATGGATAAAAAGATTTTCAGGGGCGGCAAGGTGGTTTTGCCGGACCGTGTGTTGGAGGCTTCCCTGGTGGTGGAGGGAGAGAAAATTGCCGGGCTTTTGCACCCGGGGACGGAGTTGGGCGCCGAATATGAGGTGATTGACGTCGCCGGGAAGGTGCTGATGCCCGGCGTGATTGACTCTCATGTGCACATGTGGGATCCCTCTCCTCAGAATTACCGGGAGGATTGGAAATGCGGGTCCCAGTGCGCCGCCTCGGGGGGAATCACGACGATTATTGATATGCCGCTCAGCGTGCCGCCGGTGGTGGATGAGAGGGGCTTTCAGATTAAATATGAGGTTGCGGACCGGGATTCCTGCGTGGATTTCGCCTTTTGGGGCGGTCTGACGCCTGGGTGCGTGGGAAACTTAAAGGAGCTGGACCGGCTGGGCTGCGTGGCCTACAAAGGATTTATGAGCTTTGCCAACCCGGATTATCCTCAGATTACGGACGGTTATCTGGTTCAGGGGATGAGAAACGCGGCGGAGTTCGACGGCCTCATCGGGGTACACGCGGAGAATGCGGAGGCGGCGGAGTTCGGCACTCAGGATATGGCCAGGCGTCAGGGTGCTCCCTGCAGCATGCACGACGAGGCGCGCCCCTGGTGGGTGGAGCTGGAGGCCATCCAGCGGGCGGTGTTGTTCGCGAGAGCCACGGATGCCAGGCTCTATATCTGCCATATGACCATCGTAGAGGGAGCGGAGTTCCTGAAGCGGGAGAGAAGCAGGGGGACCAAGGTGTATGTGGAAACCTGCCCTCATTATCTGCTGTTCGACAAAGAGATTATGAATGAAAAGCGGTCTTACGCCAAATGCAACCCGCCGATCCGCAGTCGTGAGAATGTGGAAAAGCTGTGGGATTACGTGTTTGACGGAACCATCGACGTGTTGGGGTCGGACCATGGGCCTTACTCGGACAAGGAAAAAATAAAAAATGGAAATTTTTTCCTGGAATACAGCGGTTTCGGCGGATTTGATGCCATGCTGGCCGGTATGATCACTGAGGGTGTGCACAGGCGGGGCTTACCTCTTACGACATTGGCCGCCATCACGGCCGGAAATACGGCCCGGATCATGGGGCTGGCACCGGTGAAGGGAAGCCTGCTGCCGGGAGCCGACGCGGACGTGCTGGTGGTGGATTTAAACGAGGAATGGATCTTTGACGGAGAGAAGAGCCTGTCCAAGATGAAGACGCCCAACAACCTGTATCACGGCAGGAAAATGAAGGGCCGGGTCAAGCAGACCTGGGTACGGGGACGGCTTGTGTATGAGGACGGCGTGATCCTGGCTCCGGCGGGATATGGGCGTTATGTTCCCAAAAACCACGCTGCGTCCTGACAACTGCGCACCCATCACGCAGAAGTATCTGTCGCCTCAAACCCATGCACCCATTTTCCCTGCAAAAAATATACCAGAAATACCAGCGAGCTCAAACTCCAGGTGAGCGGATAAGCCCAGAATACAATGCGGATATCCGGAAGGAAATGGATTCCGATGGTAATATAGGTGACCCGCACAATACACCAGAAAACCATCATTACCACCATGGGCACCGTGGATTTTCCCGCGCCCCGCAGGATACCCGCGACGCAGTGGGAGAAGGCCAGCAGGAAGTAAAACAACGTGATGGTGTGGGCCTGGGCAGTGCCGATGGCGATTACCTGGGGGTCGCGGTTAAAGGCAGCCACCAGGACAGGTGAAAAGTGGTAGATGAAAAGGCCCACAAGCTCTGCGAAAATGATGGAGCAGAGTATGCCGAAGCGGGCGCCCTGTTTGGCCCGGCCGTACTGCCTGGCGCCCAGGTTCTGGCTGATAAAGGTGGTCATGGCCAGGGCGAAGCAGGTGATGGGGAGAAAACCGAACCCCTCGATGGTGGAGTATGCCCCGCAGCCTGCCACTGCCATTTTCCCGAACTTGTTGATATTGGACTGCACCACCACATTGGCCAGGGCGATGATGGAATTCTGGAAACCGGCGGGCAGGCCGTTAGCGGCGATCTGGCGCGGCATGGGGCCGTCGAAGCGGATCCGCCGGGGGATGATCTGGTATTCCGCTCTTGTCCTGGTGAGGCGAACCAGGCACAGGAAGGCGCTGAGAAACTGAGAGATCACAGTGGCCAGGGCGGCGGCTCCGACTCCAAAGCCCAGGACCGCGATCAGGAGGAGATCCAGCGCCACGTTGACCGCGGAGGAGATGATCAGGTAGATCAGCGGGTGGCGGCTGTCGCCCACCGATTGCAGAATACCCACAAATATATTGTAGAGGACAAATGCCAGGGAGCCGGAAAAGTAGATTCGGAAGTAGACCACCGATTCCGGCAAAACATCCCCGGGGGTGCCCATCAGGCGCAGGATCACCGGGGTATAGATCAGCCCCAGCGCGGTCAGAAGGACTCCGGCCACGATGCCAAAGGCTACGGTGGTGTGGACTGCCTGGGACACGCTTTCACTCTGCCGGGCGCCGTAATAGCGCGCGGTGACGACGCCCGCGCCCACGGCGATGCCGTTGAAGAAGCCCACCAGCAGAAAAATCGGGGGGCCGGAGGAGCTGACCGCAGCCAGAGAGCTGCTGCCCAGGAAATTCCCCACGATCAGGGAGTCGGCGGTAGTGTAAAGCTGCTGGAACAGGTTGCCCAGAAACAGGGGAAGGGCAAAGGCAATGATTTTTTTCCAGATCGGCCCCTCTGTCATCAGGGCCGCGGAATTTTTCACGGTTTTCATGGCTGTTTCTCTCCGGGTTTTAATGGATACAGTGGGCCGCTGGCGCAGCCTGCAGACAAATGCCGGCGCGGACATGTCCAGAAATTATTTTACTACAAATACAAGGGGATTGAAACAGGCCGGGGAAAGGTTCTGGAAAATTAGCGGTATTAAGCGTAAAATCAGCTCGGGTTATGCTTGAATAACTTCAAGTTAAAGGGTATGATAAGAGTTGAATACAGACGGGCAGGAATTGCGCCGTCCCGGAATGGTGGAGGAAACTGAACATGTTGGAGACTGTCTCGCTGGCCGCTTTTATGATCGGCCTTTTTGTGTGCCTGCTCTCTGGAATTTCCCTTGTGTACGCGCTGATGGCGGGGTACCTGATTTTCTTTGGGTACGGGCTTATCAGGGGGCACGGCGTGGCGGAGCTGCTGCGGATGTCCGGCTCGGGCGTGAGGAAGGTCAGAAATATTCTGATTACCTTCGGGCTCATCGGCATGCTGACCGCGCTCTGGCGGGCGGCGGGGACCATACCAGCCGTTGTGAGCTATTCGTCCCAGCTCATAAGGCCCTCCGCATTTTTTATGTTCGTATTTCTTCTCAACTGCCTGGTGTCCGTTCTCACAGGCACTTCGCTGGGGACGGCGGCGACCATGGGAGTGATCTGCATGGCCATCGGGTCCGCCATGAGGATGAGCCCGGTGATCACCGGGGGCGCGGTGATCTCAGGCGCTTATTTCGGCGACCGCTGTTCGCCGGTTTCTACCAGCGCGCTGCTGGTGTGCGAGCTGACGGGCACGGACATTTACGACAATATCCGCAGGATGGCGGCCAGCTCGGTTCTGCCGCTGGGGCTGACCTGTCTTTTATACTATCTGATGGGAATTGCAGGAACCAACGGAGGCGTGACGCTCAATGTGCGGCCCATATTTGAGCGGGGGTTTGTGATCCACTGGCTGGCGGTTCTGCCGGCCGCCGTTATCCTGATCCTGTCCGTGTTTAAGGTCAAGGTGCGGATGACCTTGTCCGTCAGCATCGCCGTGGCGTTTCTGACCGGCATGTTTCTCCAGCACACCGGTCCCCTGGAGCTGCTTAAGACGGCGGTGTACGGATACCGGGCCGCAGACCCGGAGCTGGCTGCGATGATGAACGGCGGCGGGATGATGTCCATGGTGAGGCTGGCGGTGATCATTACGATTTCCTCGTCCTATGCCGGGCTGTTTGAGGGGACCCATCTTCTGGATCAGCTGAAGCTGCATATGGAGGAGATGGGCAGAAGTTTTACGCTCTACGGCGGAATGCTGTTCGCCACCGTGGTGGTGGCGGCGATTGCCTGCAATCAGACCCTGACGATTATTTTGGTTCACCAGCTCTTTTGCGGGCAGGAGCGGGAGCGCGGCGAGATGGCCGTGAACCTGGAAAATACGGCTGTCGTTGTGGCGCCTCTGATCCCCTGGTCCATCGCAGCCGCGGCCCCGCTGGCCTCCATCGGGGCGTCCACGGCCAGTCTGTTTGCGGCCTGTTACCTCTATTTGCTCCCGCTCTGCTGCCTGATCGGGAGCTTGATCAAACGGAGGCCGGAGCCGGCTGCGCGGATGGGAATGGGATTCGGGCCGCTGCGGCATTCCTGAGCAGAGGATGGTTTCAGGGGAAAATTGAATTTTAGCGAGAAAAAAGCCAACCGGGTGCGGTTGGCTTTTTTGGGGAATGAAGGTGAGGCGTTGGAAAACGCTGTGTGGCAAGTCTTGGTTTAGCGGCTGCCAGCGAAGTTCCGGTTCAACTCCCGCCCGCCGTATCCCGGTTCAACACTCACCCGCCAAATCCCGCGTCAGCCGCCTCCGGCCCACATAACGATAGATCCCCCAGGAGACCACCGCGGTCAGTCCTTCGCTGGCTCCGAACGCGAGCCATACGCCGTTTGCGCCCAGGTTTCTGCTGAACAGCACGGCCAGAGGAATGATAAAAAGCACGTACCGGCAGAGGGAAATGACAAGGGAGGGAGCGCCCATCCCAAGCCCTTCCAGGGTACCGGAAACCGTAACCGAGATTCCGGAGACAAAAAAGCCGATGCTGATTAAGCGGATGGCCGTAACGCCCAGGGCGATGGTTTCCCGGTTGGTGGTAAACAGCCCGATCAGCCGGGACGGGACCGCCAGGCAGAGCGCCGTGCCAAGCAGCATGATCGTCAGGATCATGGTAAGGCCCGTGCTGTGGATTCTGCGGACTCTCCGGTATTCGCCCGCGCCGAAATTATAGCCCACCAGAGGGCGCATCCCCTGTATGATTCCATTTGCGGACAGGTACAGGAAGGTTTGCAGCTTGTAATAAGCGCCCAACACAAGGACGTAGGCGCTGCCGTATGCGCTCAGCACGGAGTTTAAGACCGATACTAAGAGGGAGGGCAGGGCCAGGTTCAGGGTGGCGGGCACGCCCACAGCGTAGAGCCGCCGGATCAGGGCAGAGCTTACGGCGCCCGGGAGGCGGCAGAACGTTACGGAAATCGGGCGGCCAAAATAGAACAACAGGTAGATGGCCAGGGAGGTGGTCTGGCCGATGCCGGTGGCGATGGCCGCCCCCTTTATTCCCAGCGCGGGAAAGAAACCGATGCCGAAGATCAGAAACGGGTCCAGAATAATGTTGGTCACACAGCCGCACATCATGCTGACCATGGATACGGTCATCTTCCCCACGGCCTGGAAGATCTTTTCAAATGAGATGGCGATGACGTTGGGCAGCGTGAAAAGCAGGACGATATTGGAGTATTGAAGCCCCATCTCCAGTATGGCTTCATCGGCGGTGAACAGGCGGAGAAAACCCGGCATGAGCCAAAGTCCGGCCGCCGTTAGGAGAAAGCCGTGGACGCCGCTGAGCAGAATCCCAACGGTAGCGGCGGTGTCGGCGCTGTCCTGTTTTCCAGCGCCTAAATAGAAGGCCACCGCGGAATTGATGCCGATGGCGAATCCCACGGAAACCGCGTTGATCAGATTCTGGACCGGGAATACCAGCGACAGCGCCGTCATGGAAGCCTCGCTGATCTTTGCCACAAAGTAGCTGTCGATAATGTTGTAAAGAGAGCCCACCAGCATTGAGAGCATCATGGGCAACGCCATGGACGTCAGCAGGGGGAATACCGGTTTTTCTTTCATGTAAGCCTGGTTCATCGTAACACCTCTGTGATTGATAAATGTTTTTGGCGCAAAAAAACCACACAATTACGGGGGCGTAATTGTGTGGCGAAAAATGAATTTCCATCTGGTAAATTCAGAAAAATCCACAATCCATCGTATTGCATGGTTTTAGAAGCTATTGTGAGCATTATAGCACAGTCTAAATCAGAATACAAGTTGTTCTCCTTCCTCCGATAGCGTCACTTTACTTTCGGAAACAAAAGGATAGAATTCACCCATATGGCAGAACTTAGATTTGTTCTTTCTAGGTTATCATATCTTGCCCATTTTTTCTACCGCCTCTTTTCTGCTTTTTGATTTTACGTTCAGCAAACACACAACTCAAGGGTTCCTTTCAGCTTTCTGCCCTTGACTTGTGTGTTTGCTTCCCTGTACGATTGTAGTCAAGCAGAAAAAAGCCGCATTCTAGGCGCCCAGTTCCTGGTTAATCCATACGCGCATCCATTTCATACTATGCTGCTCAAGTCCGGGGAGACGCCCCCGGAGACGCTCCTGATATCTCCATCCGGCCTGCTTTTTACACACCTCCTTTTTCATCTCTATTTCTTCCTCCGACAGCGGCTTCTCTCTCCGGCGTTCTTTCTGATATGCCAGAAGATCTATGATTTTACCACCATTTTTCGTATATGCCCGTAGCCTTGACATCCGGCCACACCCCTGCTCGCTCCAGCCCATCGGACGACTGCTCATCCTCGCGCTTAGCACATGACTCACCTGGCCTTCCGCACAGCATTTCCAGTTGGCCCCTGCCTCTTCCGTCCGGATCTGAATCCCATCCCATTGGTTCAGAAAATAGCCAAGGGCACCCTCTACATCCCGATACTTCCCGCCTTCCTCTGTTATCTTCAGTATTTCAGCATAGACCTTCTGCAGCCGTTTCTTGTAGCGGCCGTTCAAGCATTCCCAAATCTCACTCTTTACTTCTTGCGCGCTGTCCAGCAGATGGGATACGGAGATATTCACATATTTCATCATATGGAACTTGTCCAGCACAAACCTCCCCTTCCCCAGCACTTCACAGCCCGCGCGAATCCAGCCAGCACCGTCTCCTGCTATGTAAACGCATTTCAGGTATTCGGTATCATAATAGGTGTCTATATAGTCCCTTACCTCCTCCCATAACCTTTTGTTTGCTTCCTGTCCCTTGTAGATACCGCAGAAGTAGTGTTTCCCGGTTAGTTTGTGTCTTGGGCTCTTTGAGGTTTCCCCCGCCTCATCTACCACATCCTCATACAGGCAGATGAGTTTCGGCATGATGGTGTTGATCTTATTCCCGCGGCTGTCCTTCCCCAGGTCCCCCTTTTGGTTCCAGAACTGGGCCGCCACATGGTCCTCGTCCGCTACGATATGCAGGTATTCCAACCGCTTCTTTTCTGCCGGTGGTGCGACAGGGAGCTGGGCCTCTGTGTCATGAACCAGACGTTTTACAGTCTGTTTACTGACCTGCCCCATAAGGGGGATGGTCTGACCTCCCTTAGCGTAACTGGTCTGTACCGCCTCTTCCAGAATGCATGCGGCTGCCCCAAGCGTGATCCTCTGATGTCCTTCAATTCCAAGGATTTCATCCAGGAGGTAGACGAATTTCCCGGTTTTCTTATCCCTGTAGCCAGTCCTGCGGAACCGGATCGGTCCCAGGATATCCAACAGTTCCTTCGATTCATTGCGCTGTTCAATGTTCCATTTTTTCTTTCGTATCAGACTTTCTCTAATCTCATCATCTATTTTTTCATACAGTTCTGCAATCAGCCTGGCCCCGAGCCCCAGCATCCGGTCATGGATATCCTGTGACAGGTCATGAGGCTCTTTATTACCTTTCAGCATGGCCGCTACGAGATTTTCAATTTCCTTGATGTCATTTTCGATAAAATGTAGTATACTATTATACATAGAAAGCACCGTCCTTTGTTGTGATCGTTTTTCGCAAATCCAATCATACCACAAAGCGGTGCTTTCTTTTTTTGTTTTTATTAGTTTACATAATTTTCCATCAACTAATTACCCGAAAGTAATGTTACGCTATTCCTTCCTCCCACCCACCCAAGTTTTATATATCAAAATCCCACCAATTATGTTAAAATCAAACCATATTCAACCTTCACGGCAATAATTGATTTTATATAGACAGGAGGCAGCCGCAATGGATCGAGGTACGATGACGGAGATTTCCGGGAACAACTTGGGATTTTTGATGGGAGATGAACGGTCTCCGCGGCAGATGGTGGAGTTTTTAAAGGAAGGGGCGCGGCTGCGCAGTTTTGGGGACGTGCTGCGGCAGGTCTACCCCCATGAGGACCTGGCGGCCCGGCTGACAGGCGGGCTGGGGGAGATCACCGGGGACAGCCGGGACAGTCTGGCCAAAAAGGTGCGCAACTGGCTGAAGGGCCAGAATATGCCCCAGAACCGGGAAGCTCTGTTCCAGATCAGCTTTGCCCTGGGACTGGACGAGACGGGGGCCTCCAGACTATTGGGCGCAGCCGCGGAGACGGGGATTCATTACCGCAACCCCGAGGAGCTGGCCTACGCCTTTGCTCTGCGGACCGGAGCTTCCTATGAGAAGGCCCTGGAGTTAAAGGACATGGCGCACGCGATCTGCGACGGCCGGATGGGCGGCGGGAACGAAAAGGCGCGGGGCGAGACGCCTTCCATTTATACCCGCCAGCTGCGGGACGCCTTCGGTCAGGTACAGACGGAGGAGGAGCTTGAGGCATTTTTCCGGGAACACGCGGGCGAGCTGGGGCGTCTCCATGAGACTGCCTATGAGAAGTTTCACGAGCTCCTTGACCTGCTGCAGAAGCCGGTGGGAGAGCGGGACCGCCGGGTGCAGGAGAAGCTGGACCGGGAGGACGAGGAGCGGGAGTACTCCATGCGGGACGTGATTGTGGAGTATTTGGGCATGAACGTGCCGGAGGCGAGAAATCTGGCGGGGATGACGCCGCTTCAGCGTCTGGTGAAACGGTTCTGGCCGAATGAGAGCAGCCTTTTTAATATGCGCAACCGGAAGGAGGACGTCTCGAGAAAGGTGATGATCCTTCTCTACCTGATTACAGAGGCTTTTGACGAGGAGACGGAGGATGAGGAGGAAAATTATCCGGATGATCTGGAGGATGAGGACGCGGACACCCGCCTGGAGATCCGGTTCGAGAAAATGAACCTGTTTCTGAATACATACGGCATGAATCTGCTGGATCCCGGAAATGCCTTTGATCTGCTGGTCCTTTACTCCATGAAGGCCCAGGAATCGGGGGAGCGTATGGCGGAGGTACTGGACGCCCTGTTTATGGGACAGGGGAGACGGAAAAAGGTTGAAGAATCTGAAACGGGGAGAGGGTATGATAAGGGTGATGCATAATCCCGTATCAGAGAACCGGCAGCTGTGACTGCCGGGCCAAAATGGAGGAAATCAAATGGAGAGCGGGCGGAAATTGAGGGCGGCGGGAGAGATTCTGCGGCTGGGAGGGGTGGATTACCGTCTGGAGTCCGTGGAGGGCCGCGGGGGAAGCGCGGTAGTCTACCGGGCCGTTTATGAGGATGAGCTGAACCGGGGCTGTTTCCACCGGGTTTTGGTGAAAGAGCTGTTTCCCTATGACCCCAGGGGTATGATTTACCGCGGGGAGGCGGGGGAAATCTGCTGCCGCCCCGGGGCGGAGGAGCGGATGGAGGTCTGCCGCCGCCTGTTTCTTCAGGGGAATCAGGTGAATCTGGAACTTTTGGCCCGGCTGCCGGAGGAGATTTCCGGGAATTTAAATTCGTATGAGGCATACGGCACCTTTTATTCGGTGCTCTCGGTCCACGGGGGCAGAACATTGGAGGAAATGCTGGAGGAGGGCGGCCCCCACGGCCTTAAGGAGGCTGCGGAGTGGATGATGTGGATTCTGGACGGGCTGGAATGCTTCCACCGCCATCGGGCTCTCCACCTGGATATAAGCCTGGACAATATTCTGATGCTGAAAAACCGGGCGCTGCTGATCGACTACAACAGTGTGTGGCAGATGGGGGCGGAGGGAGCGGAGCGTTTCTTTTTCAGTGAAAAGGAAGGTTACACCGCGCCGGAGATCCGTCTGCGGCAGATTTCCCAGATCGGCCCGGCCTCGGACCTGTACTCGGTGTGCGCGGTATTTTTCCGCGTTTTGACCGGAAGGCGGCCGTCGGAGCAGGAGATCATGGGCCGGGGGCCTGGGAAAAGTCTCTCGCGGGACCTGGAGATCTTCGCGGAGGAGCCGCTGCCCGCGGTCTGGCAGGCGGTTCGGATCGTGGTGAGAGGGCTTCACGTACTGGCTCGGAAGCGCTGGCAGTCCGTGGACCAGCTGCGCCTGGAATTTGAGGAGCTGATCCGCAGAATCGACGGAAAGGGAATCTCCCACAGTGCGGTCTGGGAGAGCAGCCGCAGGAGCCTGAAGCGCCTTCGCAAGCAGGACGGCCCTTATCTGCCCCGCAGCCTGTGGATAGAGGGGGAAATTATGGACGGCCAGACGTGCTTTCAGGCTTTGGCAGAGGGAGGCCGTATCCTTCTCACCGGGCCGGGCGGTATGGGAAAGACCCGGTTTTTGCAGGAACTTCTGGGGCGGAATATGCAGTCCTACCGGCCGGCGGGCCCGGCGGTTGTGTACATCCCGCTGGTGGACTACCAGGAGGCCGGGGAAGAGCCGTATTATATTCGCAAATGGATTCTGCGGGGGCTGCGCTATTCCGGTCAGTCTGGTGGTATGGACGAAGCCCTACACGAGTTGGACCGCCTGCTGGATCAGGGGAGAGAGGAAGGCGGCGGGGTCGTGCTGCTTCTGGACGGACTCAACGAGGCGGGGCGGAAACGGCGTGCCCTGCTCCAGGAGGTGGAGGAACTGGGAAATAAACCGGGCGTGGGAATCCTGGTTACGGACCGCTCCGATTCGGTGAAGGAATACGGGCTTCGCGCCTTTTGTACAGCCAGTCTTCTCCCGCTGACCGGAGAACAGGTGCTCCGGGAGCTGGAAGAGGACGGTCTTGCCTGCCCGCAGGAGGGGGAGCTGAGGGACCTGCTGCGCAATCCCATGATGCTCTCCCTGTACCGGAAGACAGCCCGGCCGGACCAGGAGGGCGGAAATGTCCCAGGGGATATGGAGGAGATGGTGGGATGCTATCTGGAGAGCCTGTACATCCGCCAGCTGCGCGCGGATTCCGGCGACCAGGCGGAACAGCTGCGCCAGGGGTATGTGCTGCGGCATCTGCTCCCGCTCATCGCCTGGGAGATGAAACGCCGCAAGCGGACCATTCTGACCTTTGAGGAGGTCCACCGCGCCGCGGGTGCGAGCTACCGGGACCTGCTGCAAAAGGCGTTTTCCCTGTCATTTCCCGAGTATGCGGGAAAATCCAGACTGATGTTAAAGGATATCGCCAATGAGAACGAATGGTTTGACTACGCGGTGTCTGAGCAGTTGATGGAACGGCTGAATCTTTTGGAAAAAAGTGGAAACGGATATTACCGGCTGATCCACGACAATTTTATGGATTATCTGGTGAACGCCGCGGGAGTGAATCGGCACAGACTGGGGCAATACCGGAAAAAAGTCCTTGGACTGCGCCTGGCCGCGGGAATCCTTGCGGCGGCCCTGCTGGCAGGCGGGGCTGCGGCGGTTTACCGGTCGGTAAGGCCCCGGGAACTGACGGAGGCGGAAAAATACAGCATCCGGAACGCGGCGCAGCGCCTGATGATCAACCTGCAGCTTCTGGACACCCAGATGGTGCTCCAGCGGGGCGTTCTTCGGGAAGCGGGCGGAGAGGGAGTTCTGGATGGGAATACCCGGGAGACGGGCTATCTGAGGGAACGGATCGGCCGCGCCCTGGATCAGGAGGCCCGCCAGGGGGCGGTGGCAACGGACGGGGTCAACTGGCTGGAGGAGCTGGAACGCCAGGGCACGGAGATTCCTCTGGACGTCCTGGGACGGCTGTATATGAAAAACCAGGAGATGAGCGGGATCATGGAGGAGGCGCTGGGCTATCTGGAGCGGTGTCTCTGCGACAGCGACAGCCCTTACCGGGATCGTTCCAGAAGAGAGCCGCTGGTGAAAGCCTATGAGGCCTATCTGGACGCCTACGCGCAGGTCTGTTATCTGGAGCTGCTTCAGGTGATGGACCGGATGGACCCGGAATCGGCCAAGACGGTGTTGGATGCGGCGGCGGGCATGAGCACGTTTAAGCAGTATGTGTTAAAATATCCTCTGAGTAATACGCAGGAGGAACTGAGCCGCCAGCAGGACGCCGCGGAAAGCCAGCTGAAGGACGCCCGCGGGGAGCTGCGGCAGCAGAATTTTCCCATGACGGCTGTGGGCTGGTGACAATCAAATGGAAATGCAGGGGAGTGAGATGGGAAGAATGATGAGAAAAACAGGATTTGGCGGAGCGCTGTTGGCCCTACTGGCAGGAGCGCTGCTGGCCGGTTGTGGGAATAAAGCGGACGCCCGGGAGAATTACCGGCAGATCGTGGATGATTATGCGGTGTTCACCCTGGAGCAGGATGGAGACAGCGCCGCCTACGACAAGGCGCTGGAGGCGGTGGGGATTTACCTGGAAAACGACGATGGAGATTCCCTGGAAAAGGCCAGGAGCGCGGTATCGGATACCATCGGCCGGATGGAAGAGGACGCGGGACAGGCGGTTTCCTACGAGCTGAGCGAGGAGTTGGCCACCGTTCTCGCCGGGTACGGAGTGGATCAGGAGGAGTATACGATCAACGCCAATATGCGTTCCGCATATCTGTCCGACTATATTGAGAACCTGAAAACGCTGCAGTATTATCTGGAGCTGGAGTCTCAAGAGGAGCGGGACCTGCTGCGGGACACTCTGGAGTTCCTTTACGGGTTTCAGCGGGACAGCCAGACCTGCGAGAAAGGATTTTACTATTACAGCATCAATTACTGGTTTGCGGGCTGGGAGGGGGATCAGAAGGCGTATGTGGAGGAGAAGGTGATCAAAAACCTGAAATCCTATGGGGCGGAGAATCCCGTCTGGGAGGACAGCCGCGAGGCGGTGGAACAAAAAATGAATCTGTACCTGGACCAGATGGAAGAGTTACAGTACCGGTTGGAGGAACACATCGGCAGAAGCCAGGAAGAGCTGTATCAAATGGAACTGCTCTCTGAATAGAGGGAGAATAAATGGATTGCTGAGAAGAAGGAGCGAAGGCTCCTTCTTTTTGTTGGATGCAATGGGCCGCAGGCGCAGCCATCCCCCAAAAACCGCTATAAAGTCCGGCTTAACCCCTTTAAGTAGGCCAGGGCCAGCTGCTGTTCCTCCTGGCTGAGGGAGGTGAAGAGAGAGAGGCACAGAGCCTGGTCCTTGGTCAGCCCTTGCAGGTTTCGGTCGGGTTCAAAAAATTCCACTATGGAGATGCCGAATCCCTGGCACAGCTTCTGCAGCGTGGGAAGGGAGGGCATGTTCTCCTTGTTCAGCATAGTATTCAGGGTGGAGTACGGGATACCGGAAGCCTTGGAGAGTTGGTAATAGGACCATTTGCGCTGCTCGCACAGTTCCCGGATCCGGTCCAGGGGATTCAATTCGTTCATGTAAAACCTCACTGTCGTCAGTATGTGCAAATTCATCATATCTGATTATGAAACAATCGCATAGATACTAAAAAACGTTTTAATATAGACGAAAAAACGTCTTAAAACCGGGACGGACAAACCTTTCATAAAATGATAAACCGGTTTTGTATAATACGGTCATAAAGAAAACAGACAGGCAGAAGGGGCAGACGGCGAGAGTAGAATTTTTCCAATAGAACGAAAATACGTTGATTATAAAACGAAAAAACGATATAATCATAGAGAAATGTGGCAATATTTGGCTTCATTTTCAAGTGAGAGAAACGGCCGGGGAGAGGAGAGCGCTGTATGGTACAGACAGGTGAGACAATATACGGTTTTCAGGGACAGGCATACAGGATCAGGGAACGGAAGGGGGCTGGTGGAGAGGGGACCGTCTATCTGACGGACCAGCCGGGAATTGTGGCCAAAATCTACCACAATCCAACAGCGGTGCAGGAGCGGAAGCTCCGCTGTATGTTAAATAAGAAAATCGCAACAAAAGCGCCGAACGGAACCTCCCTGATTGCGTGGCCCAAGGATATACTTTATCAAAATGGAGCCTTTGCGGGTTATACAATGCCTCTTATCGAGGCGGGAAAGCCTATATTTACGTTATATCACGACAAATCCACCCGCGAGTTCTTCAACGATTACAACTGGACAAAATCTCTGTGCGTCGCCATGAACCTGGCCCATCTGGTGGACATCATCCACAACTGTGATTGCGTGATTGGGGACATGAACCCGGGAAATATAATTGTTCATCCTAATGGACTGGTCAGCATCCTGGATGTGGACAGCTTTGATATCACAGACCCAGCCACGGGAGAACACTTTAAATGCGGGGTCGGAATCCCGGATTACCTGGCGCCGGAGCTTCAGCACAGGAGGAGCCTGAAAGATGAGTCCAGCAGGTTTACGAAGCACACCGATGAATTTTCGCTGGCCGTTCATATATTCCTGCTCCTGTTTCACTACCATCCGTTTCTCGCCAGGTCCCTTAAGACTTACGTGCAGTCCTCGGATGTGAACCAGATTGACCAGAATATCGCCAATGGAGTTTGTCCCTTTGTAAGGCCGGTCAACAATGTGGCCCTGCCGGTGGGCGCTCCGGAGCTGAGTCTGCTTCCGCCGTTTCTCCAGGAGGATTTCAAGCGAACGTTTGGGTACACGGCCCTGGACAGTATCACGAAAAGTGCTCAGCGGACCAGCGCAAAGACCTGGTATGAACATTTGAAAGCGTTGTATGGCAGCTTGGGAACGCTGATGGTTCCCTGCGGGAAGAATCCGGAGCATTACCGCAGAGCGGACCAGCCCTGCGAACTGTGCAAGGCGCAGGCGCGGCTGGACGCCTGGATGGCGCAGCAAAAGGGAGGGGCCCAGAATCGTCAGGCCGCAAACCGGCAGACAGCGGCGACGAATATGGCGGCGAAGGCGCCGCAGCCACAGCCCAACCCGCAGCCGCAGCCCAAGCCGCGTAAAAAATCGGGGGGTTTTTACAAATTTCTCCTGATCGCCGGAATTCTGGCAACTCTGCTGGGGGTCTGGTACGCCAAGGAATCCGGTTCTGAACAGTCCAGATATGAGCGGGCTGTGACGTTGATGAACAGCGGGGAGTATGTGGAGGCCATCGATATCTTTGAGGAGCTGGCGGATTACGAGGACAGCCAGGATTACTTACTGCTTGCGAAGGCGGGTTATGTGAACGAACATCTGGATCGTGAGGACACGCGGACCTATTGGTATCTGAGGGAACTGAAGGACCTCTCTGAGGGCTATCGGGAGGTTTATGATACCCTGTACCAGTGGAGGGTAGAGTTTTTGGCCGTGAATACGGAGGCGGATGACAAGACCACGAATCTCTCATCGGCCAGCGCGCAGGACAAGGTTTACTGGCATTTCAAAGTTACCGGCGGTACCCCTGGGGCTGAGGCTGATTTGTACTATCAGGTATTTGTGACGGGGGAGAAGGCGGAACTCGATAAGTTCAACGAAGCCTATTCCAACAATTCGACCGGGTGGATTCGGGCCGGTTTCACCCTGGAGAGAAGCACCACGGCGTACTGCCGCATCTATGATGAAAATAAAGAGTTGCTGGGTGAGAAAAGCATAAAGATTATAAAGTAGCATTTGCATGGGAGGTCAGGATGAATACGAAAGAAAATAAACCTTTGGATGTTCTGTCGGAATTTCCCCCGAAACAGGAGGGAAAGACCTTGCAGAACGGGAAAATATGCGCATTCGCTGTTTCTCTGCAGGGCGCATCCCATATTGCGGGGGGAGGCGTTCCGTGCCAGGATTACAGCGATATCCGTTGGCTGGAAACGGAGCAGATTTTGATTGCAGCCATCGCGGACGGCGTGGGAAGCTGCGCGCTGTCCCACTGGGGTTCGTATTTTGCAGTGACGGCGGCGCTGGTGTATATCGAGAAGGCCGTGCGGGAGAAGGGCGGACGGGGGCCTTATGAGCTGACAAATCTGGCGGAGGTTCAGGAAATACTTACCGGAGCGTTTCACGCGGCTCAGGACGAGGTGGAGCAGAAGGCCGATGAGGCGCAGCAGGCGGTATTTAATTTTCAGTCCACACTGACCGTGGCGCTCTACGACGGAGTCCATGTGTACTGCTGCCACTGCGGGGACGACGGCGTGGTCGTGCAGGAGCAGGACGGCGTTGTCAAGATGGTCACAAAACGGCTCAAGGGGGAGGAGGCCAGCAGCGTTTATCCCCTTCAGAGCGGGCCATCGAAATGGCAGATCACGGGGACTAAAAATCCGGCAGCGGGCTTTGTTATGGCTACGGATGGGGTGTTGGACGCCTTTGTCCCGGTTTTTGAGGATTATTACGGCGTGAATTACTGCCAGGGAATCTACTATCCGTTTATGAAACCGGCTATGGACGGGCTGGGGGATTCCGACGGTTTGGCCGCAGAGAAAACTCTGGCGTATTATAAGGAGTTTCTGAACAGTCCGGATTACCGCAAAAGGGTGACGGACGATCTGACCGTTGTGGCCGTGGTCTCGCCGCAGCTTTTGCGCCAGTCCGGTCAACCACGATTTAATGTAAATATTTGGAAGTCTGTTTATGAGGAGCACGCCAAGGCGGTCAGGATGCGGCTGGAGGGCAAAACGATTGATGGCGGGGAGAATTCTCCTGCGGTTCCGGAGAAAACGGAGGCGGCGCAGTGTGAAAGACCGGCGAGGACGGAATATCTGAAAACAGCTGCCCGGGAGCAGGAGGAAAAAACTCCCAAACGCCGCGTTTCAAGGGCGGTATGCTTTTTAGCCGGATTGCTGGCCGGTGCGGTCATAGCCGGAACAATCGCCTTTTTTACCGGCGGCGGGGTGGCGTCCGGAAGGCAGGGGACAGAGCCGGTCGTGGCGGAGGAGTCATTCCCGGTTACCACGGCGGAGCCGTCCGCAGGCCGGGAAACTCCCGACGGGGACAAGCCGGTAGGACCGGCCAGCGCCTCCCGGGCAAGAACGGCCAGCGCCTCCCAGGCGGGAACGGCCAGCGCCTCGGACGCGGGGAAAAACTAACATGTGATAGATAGGGAAAACCCGCGCATACGGACGGCGGGGAAGCCCCTGTTTCATAAAAGATTACAAAGGAGAGTGTGAAGATGAGTGAAGTTTTAAGCGGATTTAAGGAAATGGGAAATGTTGTGGACAATGTGGGAGAGCGTCACATCGCGTGCGTGCTGCTGGTGGATACCTCCGGCTCCATGGCGGGAGCTTCCATCAACGAGCTGAACCAGGGATTGCTGGAATTTGGAAACGCGCTGGATCAGGACGAACATGCCAGGGGCGTGGCGGACGTTTGCGTCATCTCCTTCAATTCCAACGTGGAGACGGTAGTGCCGTTCTGTCCGGCCGCCAATTACAGCGCCCCCACGCTGTCCGCCGGCGGGCTGACCAGTATGAACGAGGCGGTTATCGCGGGTCTGGACGCGATTGAGGAGAGAAAACAGCTCTACAGACAGCTGGGTTGCTCCTACTACCGCCCATGGATGTTCCTTTTGACGGACGGAGAACCGACGGACCAGAACATGGAGGGAGAGGCGAAAAACAGATTGCAGCAGGCGCTGAACGACAAAAAGGTGAATTTCTTCCCAATGGGCATCGGGGCAGGCGCCAATTACGCCCATCTGAAATCCTACACCAAGGAGGGAAACGGGGCTGTGTTAAAGGCGAGCGCAAGCCAGTTCAAGGAGGCCTTCGTCTGGCTGTCCAGCAGTATGAGCGTGATCAGCAATTCCGATCCCAGCCTTGGAAACGTTACGCTGGAGCCCACGCCCATGACCATCGAACTGATCTGACGGAACTGTTTAAAAGGCCGGCGCGCTGACTGCGCCGGCCGCAGGAAGACATGGAAAACGAGCAAACATCCACACGGATGATGGAGGAACACAATGGCCGGTGCGGGATCTACACTCATTGGACTTAAAGGAAAAAAATACCAGCTTCAGTCTGAAAAAGCAAAGGGCGGGGAAGGGACCGTGTTCGTCACCGGTGATCCCTCTGTGGTTGTGAAGGTTTACCATCGTCCGGATGCCTGGACCGAGAGAAAATTAAAATGCATGGTGCGCCATCCCTTAAATCCATATGCGGACGGCGTGCATCTGCTGATCGCCTGGCCCCTGGACGTGGTGTACGAAAACGGGACGTTTGTGGGATACGTGATGCCCTTTGTAAAGGATACCTACCCCATCTATGTCTTGTGCCGGAACAATGAATCCCACACCCACGACTGCCACGAGGTATTTCCGAATTACAACTGGACCAACTCAATCGCGGTGGCGTACCACCTGGCGTGGGCGGTGAATTACATTCATCAGCACGGATACATTGTGGGGGACATGAATTCCAACAATATCATGATTCACAGCGACGGGAGCATCACAATTCTGGATGTTGACAGCTTTGATATTACCGATCCGGACACCGGAGAGCGGTTTGAGTGCACGGTGGGAATCTCCGAGTTCCTGGCTCCGGAGCTGCAGGGAAGGGATCTGCGCAAGGCAAAATTTACAAAGCATACCGATGAATTTGCCCTGGCGGTTCACATTTTCCAGCTGCTTATGGGGAACGCCCATCCGTTCAACGTAAAGGTGGTGGACAGCGTCAAGCAGTCCCTGCCGGAAAATAAGCTGGAAATGAACATTGTCAATGGAAACTGCCCTTGGGTAAAGGCCATTGATGGGATCACTACTCCGCCGGGAGCGCCCTATCTCACCATGCTTCCGGCCAAAATGCAGACGGCGTTTAAGCAGGTGTTCGGTTATAACGCAACCAACGCTGCTGCGGTCAGTTCCCGGAGGATATCCGCGGATATGTGGCGGCAGCTTCTGTACATGTTCTATCAGAGAGCCGTCATGCAGGGGGGAGATCTGATCCAGTGCCAGGCCAATCCGGAGCATTTCTACCTGAAGGGCCGGGGCTGCGAGTTCTGCAGGGCAAAACAGCGCTACGAGCGGTTCATAGCGCAGCTGACCGCCGCCCAGGCAAAGAGCAAAGGGCCCGGGGCCTCGGGAAACACAGGTAATTCAGGCAATTCAAATCAGATGGCCGCTGTGGCGCAGAGCGCTGCGGCGAACACCGGCGGGAGTCCCAGACGGCCGTGGTGGATGCGCCTGTTCTTCTAAGTTAAGGAGTGTTTATGAAGTTTGATCGCAGCGAAGGGTTACAGGAAGAGAGTACGGCGGAGGTTAAGGAAGATTTTGGAACGCCGCCGTCACCTGAGAAACATTATGAAGCGCTGGCGGATATCAGCGTGTATGGGATGTCCTTGCAGGGAAGTTCCCATGTTGAACGCTGCCAGCCATGCCAGGATTACAGTGATTTCCGCTTTATCCCGGAGGCAGGTTTGCTGATCAGCGCCATCTCAGACGGCGTGGGAAGCTGTGCGCTGTCCCACTGGGGCTCCTACACGGTTGTGACCACGGTTTTGAACGTGCTGGAGACGGAATTGAAGGCGGAGCTTCAGACAAAAAGATTTACGGAAATAGAGGGGAAAACCATCGGAGCTATCCTCAGAAAGGCATTTTTGGAGAGCAAAGACGCGGTGGAGGACCTGGCGGACCATCTGACGCAGCCCCTGCCGAACTTTTATTCCACTTTGACGGCCGCTATCTATGACGGAAGTATACTCTACTACGGCCATGTGGGAGACGACGGCATCGTGGTACAGTTGGAGAACGGGACGTATCAACTGGTCACAACGCGCCATAAGGGCGAGGAGGCGAACTCCGTCAATCCACTTCAGGCGGGGGCGCCGGATCAACTGTGGCAGTTCGGCCGGGTTTCGGAGCCGGTAGTGGGCTTTCTCATGTCCACGGACGGGGTGTTGGACCAGTATGTGGCGAATAAGCAGCGGAATAACCGGATATTTTACCCATTTCTCGAAAATGCGCTTTACTCCATGGCCGGGCAGGAGGGAAAATCCGGGGAGAAAATTGTGCAGGAAGCCTTTGAGGGCATGCGGTTTATGCTGGATCAGCCGGAGTACCGAAGCAAAGTTACGGATGATATCACGGTGCTGGCGGCGGTCAACACAAAACGGCTTCAAAACGCGGTGCATCCGGCATTTTCAGTGGAGGACTGGAAGGCGGAGGAGGAAGAATACCGCCGGGAAATCCAAAAGAAGCTCTACACGGGCGAGCCGGTGGGCCAGAGCAGGCCTGCAAAACCTCAGACGGGCAAAAAAGCGGACTCGTGGCAGGACCAGAGGGCAGGCCGTCAGACGGACCAAAGGCAGAATCAGCGGACAGGCCGTCAGACCGACCAGAGGCAGGATCAGGGGACAGGCCGTCATACGGACCCGTGGCAGGACCCGAAAGCAGGCCGCCATACGGACCAGGGGAGGGACCAGCGGACAGGCCGTCATGCCGATCAGGGGCGGGACCAGCGGACTGGCCGCGGGGAACGCAGGAATGATAAAGATCAGGGCGGCGTAATCGATGTGTTTTACGTGTCAGCCAAGAAAACGCTGGACAGCCTGGCTGAGTTTCTCTGGGAGCCGCTGGAGGAGCCGAAGATGTGTTACTGTCCCAAATGCGGGAGAAGGTACGAAATGACCAGGGGGAATTCCTACCGTTTCTGTCCGCATTGCGGCAGTAAAACCAGACCCCTGGACGGGGATCAGTTTTGGTGAGAATGATGAATCGGAAAATGGCGTTTCGGGGACTGCAGGTATCGGATTTTATCCATTCGCAGGAATTGGCCGCCAGGGATTCCCTGGTAAACTCGCCGGCGGGTAAGAAGTTTGTCAAAAACTTCGGGGATTTGAATTTAAAACTTTACAAGATCATTACCGAGGGCACCTATGTCCGGCTTCAGCCCCAGGCGGCCCCCTCGCTTTTCAGAATTTTAAAGGATGTGTGCCGGATACTGGACTACCGGGAGGCGCAGCTGCCGGAGATTTATGTGTACCACGCCATGGATCACACGGTGCGGCCATGCAGCGCGGATCACACCTACATTGTGATGGCGGATTATGTGCTGCACTCCTACGATGAGGATATGCTCTACTACATACTTGGCAACGCGGTGACCATGATTCTGGCCGGTCATGTGAAAATGACCACGGCTGCGGCCTATATGGGGGCCAGCAGGCTGTTACTGCTGCCGCAGCTGGAATTCAAGCGGTATCTGCACTATGCGGACGCCACCTCGGACCGGGGCGGGCTGCTGGCCTGCCAGTCCTTCGCAGCCGCCGCGCGCTGCCATCTCTTTGAACTGGGGCTTCCGCCCGCCGAGAGCCGGAAACTGTTTTCCACGGATGAGCAGGCGGCCGCGTTTGTTACACAGTATATAAAGGAGGCGGAGTCCGGCGGTCAAAAAAACAATCTGATGACGGATTTGGCGGCAAAATGGATCAGGGCCAACTATATTGAAGCGCCGGGGGAGGAGATGTTAAAGGATCTTTTGGACTGGTATCAAACGGAATACCCTGCGCTGCTTCAAAAATACCGCGGGACTTAAGGGGCGGGAGGAGGATCATATGGTACCGGCAGAACGCCAGATACAGCCCGGGCTGTATCAGCATGAAAAGGATCAAAAACTGATTTCGGAGATTATGGGCCATCCCATGACGGAAAAGGTATTCCAGTGGCTCCGGGATCAAAACATCGATGATATTTACACGTACGTGTACCGGGAATCCTGCGTCCGTCTGTCCCGTGAAAACGCTTCGGATGTGATCCGGGCCCTGGAGCGCGCCTGCGCCCGGCTCGGCTGCGCGGAGGTTCCGGAAATCTATCTCATTCACGATTATGACCGGACCATCGAGATTTGCGGAATCGGCAGGCCCTTCCTTCTGGTTTCCTCCTTCTATTTAAAGACCCTGAAGCGGGAGGGGGAGCGGATGATGGCCGGTATTCTGGGGGCGCAGGCCGCCGCAATCCGCGTCGGACACCACAGGGGGCTGCTGCTCATCTGGGCGCTCGATGCGGTTTTACAGCAGATGAGTCTGCCCAAAGCGGCGGTGGCGGCCCTGGCGGGCCTGCTGAACGACTGGAAGCGCTGCAGGATGTACACCTGCGACCGTGCGTTTTTGGTTCTGACCGGGGATTATCCTCTGTCGATCCGAAGCATTTTCCTCAATCGGCTTCCAAGGGAGATTCTGGACGGCTTTCGGTTTGGCGCGCCGGGGGATTTGTACCGGGAACAGATGGAACGCTTTACCCATGCGGACGGGCTGGACAGTTTGGTGAATATTTACAATTCTGCGACGTCTGATCAGAGCTGGCTGCCGCTGCGTTATCAGGAGCTGGAAAAATTCTATCAAACGTCAGGACAGATTGAAGCGAGGAGAGCCGATGATTGATTACCGTTACCCAGAGGAAAAGGCCGCGCTGCATGAACTGGTCCGGAGAAAGGAATTTCAGGCCGCGCTTAAGCTGTTTGAGAAGATTTACGCGGACGCCACGGATTTTGCCCGGCTTCAGGGAAGGAATTTCAGAGTCACCAAAGCCGCGCAGCCGCGGCTCCATTACCTGTACCGGCTTGCGGCCAGGCGGCTGGAATTCCGGGAGGAGGTTCCGATGTATCTGGAGCTCTCCCACCAGTTTGCGCCGAAGATTTATGGCACGGACGGCAAATGTGCGGTGGTTTTGAGCAGCACCTGCCTGGAAACGCTGACGGATCCGGAGCTGACGGCGATGTTCGGAAGCGCCATTTCCCATATACAGCACGGGCATGTGAAATATCTGAACATGGGGAATCTGGCGGACGAGCTGTTCCTCAGTATCCCGCTTGTGGGAAGCGCGGCCGCCATGATGGTCAAGGCCCTTCTCGTCCAGTGGCGCAAATACGCAGAATTTACGGCCGACCGGGGAGCCGCCGTGGCCGCGGGGGACGCCCAGGCGGTATTTGGCTATTTGAGCAAATCCATGGGCACGTCCGCCGTGTTTCACGGCTGGCCGAGGGAAGATTGCCGCCGTCCGGTGGAGTCCATGTCAAAGGCGGAGCGGATGGTTTATCAGCTTCTGGCGGAGGATATTCCGGATCCATTCGGGGTTCTCCGGCTGGAGAAGCTGAGGGAGTGGCTGTGCTCACAACCGTGCAGGCAGTTCAGCCGTTCCCTGTACTGTGGGGGTATGGGGGAGACGGCTGCCTGGGCAGGAACAAGCGCTCTAAATCCCGCGGATCGGGGAAAACGCTTTTACCAGGAATCGGCGGCGCTCTTCCAAACGGATCCAGAGCGCGCGATGATTCTGCTGTACGCCGCCGCAAGCTGCGGTTACGGTCCGGCCCAGGATTATCTGGGGCGCTGTTATATTAACGGAGCGCATGGAATCGGGAAAAATGATCTGGCGGGGCTCCAGCTTTTAAAGGAAGCAGCCCGCAAGGACTGCGGCCAGGCCCTGTCTACGCTTGGAACGCTGATGTTGAAGGGCGCCGGAACCATTTTGCCGAAAGATGAGAGCCTGGGACGCCGCCTGATTGAGCGGTCCAAAATCGTAGGGGACAGGGGGAAGAAGGATGAAGTACACGATTAACCCGGATATCTACTATGGACGTTACGGTGAATACACCTATGTCCGCAATGTCCGGGACAGGATGGATTACCTGTACAATGAGATATGCTATGACGTTCTGGAGGCTTTGAGCGCTGAGGGCGGCTGCACGCCGCAGCAGCTGGCGGGATACCTTTGCACCGTCTGCGAGGCGGATTCCGGGGACCAGGCGGATTTCGTGGATACCCTGCGCTCCGACATGGAGCAGTTTTTGGAAGAGCTTGCGGGAGATCGCATTGTGTCGGCGGAGGAACCGGAGGAGAGCCGCGCGGCGGAGCCGCCGGACCGCATCCGGGATTTGATCCGGGAGGTGTGTTACCGGGAACGCCGGCTTCTTACGGTCTGCCTGGAGTTAACCTACCGCTGCAATGAGAAGTGCATCCACTGCTATGTGGATGACCGGGAGAGCGGGGACGGGGAACTGTCTTTTTCGGACTATCGGACGCTTTTAGACGACATCCGGGAGTTGGGCTGCATGGGCGTTTTGCTGACCGGGGGAGAACCCACCCTGCACAGGGACTTTTTTGAGATCGCGTTTTACGCCAAGCGGATCGGGCTTATGGTGGATATCTATACCAACGGCCTGTATGTGGACGATCGCATGATGGACCGGTTGATTATGCTGAGGCCCAACAGTATTTCCTTCAGCTTTTACGGCGGGAAGGCTGAGGACCACGACGCCGTCACCGGTGTGCCCGGATCCTTTGAGAAAAGCCTGAGAACCATGATGACCTGCAAGTGCGCCGGGATCGATACCTTTATCAAAACGGTTGTGATAAAGCAGAACGTCCGGGGGTATGAGGAGCTTTTGAAGCTGGGAAAACGCCTGGATATCCGCGTCATGTCCAGTTTGACAGTCATGCCCACCCATCGGGGGAAGCCGGCCGGGGCGTACCGCCTGATGGATCCGGAAGAATACAGACGGATCCTGGAGCTGGAATACCAGTATGGGCTTCACGGCACGGAGCCGATGGAAGGGGAGCGGGGGGACTACGTGTGCGCCAGCGGTCTGGACGCTCTGTCCGTGAATCCCTGGGGGGAAATCTACGCCTGCAACGCCAACCCCATTCTGCTGGGCACGGTCGGAGGCGATGGCATCAAGAGCGTATGGAATACCTCTGAGGCGCTGCGCGGGATCAGGGAGTTAAAATTCCATCAGATCAGCGGAAACTGCAGCGGCTGCGCGGATAAAAACTGGTGCGGAATCTGCCTTGGAAATGCGCTGCGCGAGAACGGTTCCCTGAAACCCTGCTCCGACACCTGCATGATCAGCCGCGCCAGCCATGAGGTTTATCTGAATCACGTGAAAGGAGGTGAGACGGATGAAAAAGTATAAAGCACCGAAAAAACTGAAAGCCCAGAAGGCAGATTCTTACAGCAAGACCTGCGCCTGCGGCATGTTCCACAGCTGCGGTCCACTGGTGGTGAACTTCCGGGTGAATTGACGTGAGATGCAAATACAGAAGATGAAAAAGCTGTTTTACGGAGGATGGCACAATGGCATACACAAGCATTTATGATAAGATTTTGCGGAATCCCTATAAAATAACCTGGTTGGATATGTTTTCCGACAGTTTGAAAAAGCACAGCAGGCAGGACATGGAGTACGCTATGATCGCCGGTACCTCCATGGATTCCGCCACAGAGTCCAACATGCTGCAGAAGTGGAGGAAACCATGGCTGTTCCGGGCGATTTTGATCGGCGGAATCGCAATTTCGTTTATTATTTTTGCGATTGTGTATGCCTGCATCCAGCTATTTGAGATTTCCCACATCGCTGCGCTGAACCTGCTGTTCGTGATCGTTCCGCCCATCGTTGTGCCCTTTGCGCTGATGGTGTTTTTCTGGGAGCTGAACGTGCCCAGGAATATTTCGATCTACCAGCTTTTGGGCTATTTCATGGTGGGCGGCATGCTGTCGATTCTGGCCACGCTGATCGTCGATATCGTGGCGCCCCAGGGGGCCGCGTCGCTGGCCCCGTTCAGCGAGGAGCCGGGAAAACTGATTGTGGCGGTGCTTCTGATTAAAATGTTCGGGTCCGGCAAAAACCGGAAGGTGTACGGCATCACGGGGCTGGTGATCGGGGCGGCGGTGGGAGCCGGATTCGGCGGTTTTGAGTCAGCCCAGTACGCCTACAATATGGTGGACTGGGTGCAGGTGGGCGGTTTCTACATCTGGGAGGAAGCCTTTGAAGCCATTGTGATGAACGAGGCGCTCAGAGGGGTGTTTGCGGTCTGCGGGCACACGTTGTTCTGCGCGCCCTATGCCGCAGCGGTTGCTCTGCATATGAACGGCAACCGGATAACAAAAAGATGCTTTCAAAACCGGGATTTCTACCTGACCTTCGCCGCTTCCTTTATCGCGCATTTTATATGGAACACAAGGACGGAGTCCTACAACGCCTTTTTTGTGATGAAGCTAGCGCTCACCATCGCCATTTTGTGGTTCAGCGCCCGCTATGTGCTCAGAAAATGTTTTGCGCAGCTGGCTGCCGCCGCGGCTTCCAATCCCAGAGACAATCTGCTTCCCAATATGAAGGTGGCGGGGATCAGCGGGACCTTTGCCAACCGTGCGTTTGGGATAAAAAACACGCAGGTGTTCTTTGGAACGGACTCCAGCTGCAATCTCTGTTATCCCATGGGTACCGCGGGAATCAATGAAAAGCACTGCGAAATTCTGGTGCAGAACGGGCACATGTATCTGGCGGATCTGGGTTCCACCTACGGGACCTATTTAAACGGCGTGCAGCTGCCGCCCAAAAAGGGCTATCTGTTGAAAACAGGGGATGTGTTTTACCTGGGGTCCAAGGGGGAGTCCTTTCGGATTGAGGGAAATTAGTGAAACGCTGAGAGGAAGGAGAGACGGATGGAGACGGATTGGAGGAAGGTTCGCAGATGGCTGAAGGGCTTTGGAATTTTTTTTATTCTGGTCGGAGTGTTTGTGATTGTCTATGATACCATTTACTCGCTGCCTGACCGGGAGGGCGGACTTATGTTCATCGGCATAGGCCTTGTTCTCTTCGCTGTGGGGGGAATGATCCGGCGGGAATGACAGGAGAGCGGAAAAAGGTTTAATTATTTATCAAGGGGATGTGGTAAACTGGGCTCATCAAAAACAGGGAGGAAATGTGTATGAGCACGACGGAAAAAGGGGAGCGGCTTTCCCAGACCGTGATTGAAGCCAAATGTTTTCTGGCGGAAATGGCATTAAAACATTCCGACTATGAATATGCTGTCCAGATTTACAGGGAAATTCTCGATCTGACGGATTCCGGGCTTGCGGCGTACCAGATGGGAGCGCTCTGCGCCATGGGAAAGGGGACGAAACAGGATTTTTTGGAGGCGGCTTACTGGTTTTTTCAGGCGCAGAACCAGGGGAAAGAGGAGGCCGGCCGGCTGCTTGCCAAGAGTACCCTGGATTATTTCAGGCAGGATCTGGACCGGCTGACTCCGGAATTGTTGTGGAAAAAGGCGGTGGCCTTTTCAGAGCGGGTTTTCGGGGAACAGGAGACGCGGGCCGCATCCATTTCCTGTCTGAAGCAGATGGTTAATTTCTGCATTGAGAAGGAAGATTTTGAAAATGAGGTAAAAATCGTCCGGGCGTTGGCCGAATACGGGAAGGACGCAGAGTCCCAGAACCGGATGGGGGTGCTGTACAACCGAGGCATCGGCCTGGAACGGAATGATCTGGCGGCCCTTTACTGGTTCAACAAGGCGGAGGAGCAGGGAGAGGCCGCGGCGGGAACGGACTGCGACGGCATTTTCCAGGCGTATTGCAGGAACCTTGGCCGGGAAGATTTTGCGGAGCAGATCGGGCTGCTGGCCCATTGGTGCCGCACCGGCAGAGGTCCGGTTCCCTTAGACCGGGAACGGGGGGCGTACTGGACCGGGCGGATGGAAAAAATATTGACCGGACCCGACCGGAAAGGCCGTCCGGATGCGTGATCAGGACGGCCTTTCCGGCTGGGGAATGTCAGCGGGTGTATGCGGTTTGTGGGTTACCCTTCCTCAAACCAGCTGTGACCGTGGCGGCTCAGAAGTTCCTCCGCCTGCGCCGGACCGCGTTCGCCCGGGCGGTAGGGGTATACCGGAAGCCCTGCATGCCGGTACAGTTCTTTCAGGCGGCCGATGAAATTCCAACCGTACTCGATCTGGTCCCACTGGGAAAACCAGGAGCGCTCTCCCAGGATGCAGGCGGTCAGCAGCCGTTCGTAGGCCTCAGGGGTGTTCAGCTGATGGACCAGGTTGCAGTTTTGGCAGAAATCCATTTTGGCCGGGATGATATCGTCGGTGTCGCCCGGCCGTTTGATGTTGAACTGGAGGTAAACGCCCTCGGTGGGCTGGATTTTGATGATCAGCACGTTGGGCTCCACCTCCGGGTAGGGGCGGCGGAAAATGACGGAGAGCTCGATCTGGCGGGTTCCCGTCTTTTTTCCGGTGCGGATGTAGAAGGGCGTGCCGCGCCAGCGCTCATTGTCGATAAAGAGGCGCAATCCGGCGAAGGTCTCCGTGGAGGAGTCCGGGGCCACCAGGGGCTCCTTCCGGTAGCCCTCGTACTGCCCCAGCACCAGCGTGTCCCCGATGGTCTCGGAGCCGGCGGGCCGCAAGTCCCGGAACACGCCCAGCTGGGCGTCGTGAAGCCCCTTGGGGGTGAAGGATTCAGGCTGTTCCATGGCCATGATGGACAGAATCTGGAACAGATGGTTCTGCACCATGTCCTTTAGCGCGCCGCTGGCGTCGTAGTAGCCGCCCCGGGTTTCCACACCCATGTCCTCCAGAGCGGAAATCTGTACGGATTCAATGTGCCCGGAGTTCCAGATATCGGTGAAAATGGGGTTGGTGAAGCGGATGGCCTGGATGTTGCGCACCATCTCCTTGCCCAGGTAATGGTCGATGCGGTAGATCTGCTCCGGCCCAAAGTAGTCCTCCAGCTCCCCGTTCAGCGTTTTGGCGGCGGCTAAGTCCTCGCCAAAGGGTTTTTCGATGATTACCTTGCCGTTTTTTGCGCCGTCCACCAGCTTCAGGCCTTCCGTGATCACGCTGAAAAAGCGGGGAGCCACGGCAAAGTAGAAGATATGGGAGCCGATGCGGTTACCGGCGTAATACCGGTTCAGCCCGCGGTAGGCCTCGTGGTCGGAGAAATCCATGCGGTAATAGTCGATCTTTCCGGCAAACGCCTGGAAGTCCGCGGGTCTGAAGGGAAGGCGGGTGAATTTCTCCACCCAGTTCCTTGCCGTCTCGCGGTAGGCGGCGCTGTCGTAGTCCCGCCGTCCGATGATGAGGATGCGGCTGTTTTCCGGCAGCTTCCCGGCCACGTGCATGGTGTAGAGGGCCGGGAGCAGCTTGCGGAAGGTCAGGTCGCCGGTGCCGCCGAATATGGTGATGTTTGGGTTAATTGTCATCTGTAATCCTCCATTCATGGTGGAAGCTTCCGGGCCGGTCGTTGCGCTCGTAGGTGTGCGCGCCGAAGCAGTCCCGCTGGGCCTGGATTAAGTTGGCGCCGGAGGCGGGGGAGCGGAAGGCGTCCAAATAGGAAGCGGCCTGGGACAGGGCGGGAACGGGCAGGCCGTTTAACACGCCAGTGGAGACGGCGCGGCGCAGGCTGTCCTGGTACTCGTTGATCCGGCTCCGGAAGAATGGGTGAAACATCAGGTTCCCGGCGTTTGAATCGGCCTCATAAGCCTTTGTGATGTCGTCCAGGAACACGGCCTGGATAATACATCCGGCCCGGAAGATGGAGGCGATTGTCCCAAGGTCCAGGTTCCAGCCGTATCGCTCCGAGGCGTCCTGCATCAGGGAGAAGCCCTGGGCGTAGGCGATGATTTTTCCGGCGTACAGGGCCCGGCGCACGGTCTCTGCGAAGGCCGCGCGGTCGTCAGCCTGCCGGATTGCGGGGCCTTCGATCTGCGCCGAGGCCATTTTCCGCTCGTCCAGGTGGTTGGAGAGGATGCGCGCGCCGCAGGCCGAGGTGATCATGGAAATGTCAACGCCCTGCTTCAGGGATTCGATGCTGGCCCAGCGTCCGGTGCCCTTCTGCTTTGCGCTGTCCAGGATTCGGTCGATGAGCTGCCCACCGTCCAGATCGTCGGCTTCCCGGAAGATCCCGGCGGTGATGCCGATCAGATAGCTCTTTAATTCGCCCTGATTCCATTCCCGGAAAATGTCGGAAAGTTCAAAATTGGAAAAGTTTCCCACATACTTCAGAAGCAGGTAAGCTTCTGCAATGAGCTGCATATCCGCGTACTCGATGCCGTTGTGGACCATTTTAACGTAATGCCCCGCGCCGTCCGGACCAATGTAGGCGCAGCAGGGGGCGCCCATGGCCTTGGCCGCGATGGCATCCAGAATGGGACGGACGACCTGGTAGGCGCTCTCCTCGCCGCCGGGCATGATGGAGGGGCCGAACCGGGCGCCTTCCTCGCCGCCGGAGATACCCACGCCCAGGTAGTGGATGCCCGCATCGGCCAGGGTTTTGGAGCGCCTGCGGGTGTCCTCAAAGAAGGAGTTGCCGCCGTCCATGACGATATCGCCCTGTTCCAGCAGGGGGATCAGCTGATCGATGACCGCGTCCACCGGCGCTCCGGCCTGGATCATCAGCATGACCTTTCTGGGGTGCTCTAAAGAATTTACAAATTCATCCAGGGAATAAAAGGGAAATAGATTTTTGTGGGGATGATCCTCCATGACCTGTTCGGTCACGGAGGCGCTGCGGTTGTAGCCGCTGACCTTAAAGCCGTGGTCCGCCATGTTCAGGGCCAGGCTGCGGCCCATGACGGAGAGGCCGATGATTCCGATGTCGGATTTCTGTGATGTGTTCATACGGGGATGCTCCTTTCCTATAGGTGGAATCCGCGGGGAGGAGGAGGCTCTGGAAGGGAAATGCCCGGGATGGGGAAAACGGGAATGTGGTCCGGGCGTTTGCCCGGTTTGACTCCTCCGGCGGATGATTATGTGATTGGGGTTGGTGGATTGTGGCGGGTTATACTGCGCTGGCTGCGTTGAACCGGCTGTACTGCCCAATTATGCTGCGCCGTTCGTCCTGCACCGGTAGTATTGCGCCGGCTATACTGCACCAGTTGCGTTACTCCGTTTGTCCTGCGATAACACAATGGACACCGCCTCCGGCGCTGGCACGCTGGAACAGAGCGCGCCGATTTTCCCGCTTTCCGGGTCCAGGCGGAAGCAGGCCAGGCCGCCCTGGGTGCGGTTGGCCGCCAGCAGATAGTTTCCGTCCGGCGTCAGGACGAAATCCCGGGGATGGACGCCGCCGCTGCCCACCTGTTGGATGGGCGTTGCCTGGAATCCGTCCAGGGCGAATACCGTGATCACGTCCGCAAATCGGGTGGAAACATACAGGAACCGTTCGTCTGCGGACAGACGGATGGCGGCGGAAGCGGGGGCCGGGTCCGAGGTGAAGTTTTGCGGGAGTATGGGGGTTCTCCCCCGCAGCCGGACGGATGTGGGATCCGTCCACTCATAGACAAACAGTTCATTGCTCAGCTCGCTGACCAAAAACAGCCGCCTGCCCGCCCGGTCAAAGACGCCGTGGCGGGGGCCGGTGCCCGGTTCAAACGGAATGGCTCCGGCTTCTGCGAAATTTTGGCTGCGATCATAGATGTTTACCCGGTCCAGCAGCAGGCAGGGAACCAGCATGTAATCGCCGGTGAACAGAATCTGATGACAGCCCGCCCCGGGCGCGATGGAGATTGTCCGCGCCAGCCGGGGCGTTTTGCCTGATTTATCATAAACCAGCACATTTCCCTCGTGGTAGTTGGCGGTGTAAACATACCGCTCATCCTGTGTCACGAAGCAGGCCGGGGATTGTTCCGGCAGGCATTCACCCAGAGGGGAATCACCGGGTGAATCGATATCGAGCAGGCAGATTCCGGCCCGCCCGTCCCTGCGGACGGGCGCGGCCAGAATGCCGTCAAAAAGGGAGAGATACTTGGAGTCCGGGACCGCAAAACGGCGCTGTGGCGCGGACAGGCGGCCCGTCTCCAAATCCAGAGAAAAACAATCGATACCCGGACTGGCCGGGGATTCATAGGTTCCGATATATCCAATCAGCGTTTGCATAGGCGGTCCTTTCAAAACAAACTGTAATTAAAAAGGTTACATTTAATAATTGTAATTATAATTATTACAGTTAGAAAAGTCAAGGGTTTTTTATAAGTTAAAAAAATATCGTATGGACCTCCGCGATTTTGCGGTAGTTCGGACAGATGCGGCACATGGCCGCCCATGCCGGTGGAATTTGCCGTTGATGGGATTAGGATTTGCAATTCAGGTGGATTTTATTGATGGATTTGGGGATAAACGCATGAAAAAAAGCGGACACCGTGGATGGCTGTCCGCTTTAGGAAATTTTTTACTTACGCTAAAACACTCTTCAAATACTCCGCAATCTCCGGCACCTGGCAGTTGGGGAAGAAATACTCCTGGAATTTCTCGCCGCTGATGGCAGTCTTTAAGAAGTCCTGGTCAATGGTTTTTAAGATGGTCATGATGTCTTTGTGGGTGATTTCCTTCACGCCGTCCAGAATCTTCTTGTTGCGCTGCTCCGGCACCACCCGCTCCTTGGGATAGCCGCCGCCGCTCTCGCAGCCGAAGAGTTTCTCAAAAATGTACTGAAGCCGCAGCTCCGCGCCCCAGCCGAAGCCCTTGGCAAAGGGCAGGGCGATGGCGTTGCCGTCGTTGATCTGGGCGAACATGTAGGCGTCCTCGCTGTCCACGATGTGTCCGCAGAGCACGCCCGGGAACACGTTGCAGGCCAGCATTGCGCCCTCGCCGGTGCCGCAGCCGGTAACCACATAGTCCGCAGCTTTGGAGTTGAGCAGGATAGCGGCCAGCAGGCCGTTCATCACGTAGGTCAGCTGAGTCTCGTCCTCAGCGGTGTACATGCCGTAGTTGTAAACCGTGTGGCCCATGGGCTCTACGACCTTTTTCAGGTTATCGCAGATCATTTCGTTCTTGGCGGCCTGGCTGTTTTCATTAATTAATGCGATTTTCATATGAACATTCTCCTTAAATTGATTGAATAAAATAATTGTGTTTATTTAACCAGCACAGAGGGCAGGTAGGTGACGATTCCGGGGATGTAGGTGCACATGAGCAGCACCACAACCAGGGGGACCAGGAAGGGCAGGATGGACTTGTAAAGCTTGTCCAGCTTGATCTTGGCAACGTCGGAGATCACGAACAGGCACACGCCGAAGGGCGGCGTCACCTGGCCGATCATCAGGTTTAATACCATGACCACGCCGAAATGTACCAGGTCGATGTTCAGGCTCTTGATAATGGGCAGGAGCACCGGCAGCATCAGGGTCAGGATCGCGCCCGGTTCCATAAACATGCCAAGGATCAGCAACACCACGTTGATGATTAACAGGATCACCGCCGGATTCTGGCTGATTCCCAGAATAAAGTTGGCGATGGCGGTGGAAGCGCCCTCCTTCACCAGCACGTATGTAAACAGCGTGGAGGTGCCGATGATGAACAGGGTGTTGGCTGAGGTGATGGCGGATTCCAGCAGGCAGTGCTTGAAGGTTTTCCAGTCCATGGTGCGGTAAACGATCAGCGCGATGATCAGGGAGTAGGCCACGGCGATGCTGGAGGCCTCGGTGGGGGTGAACCAGCCGGTGGTGAATCCCGCCAGGATGATGAGCGGCGTGATCAGGGACAGGATGGAGCCGAAAAACTGCCGGATCAGGGCCGCCACGTGGAAGGGATGACGCTCGAACTTATATTTGATGGCAAAGAGAAATACCAGAACCATCAGGGCCACGCCCATCAGCAGACCGGGCAGCACGCCGCCCATGAACAGCTTGGCCACGCTGACGCTGGCCGTCGCGCCGTAAATGATCAGGGGGATGCTGGGCGGGAAAATGGGTCCGATGACCGAGGAGGCCGCCGTCACCGCGCCGGAAAAGTCGTCGTCGTAGCCATTTTTGGTCATGGCCTCCATCTCGATGGTGCCAAGGCCGCCTGCATCCGCCGCGGCGCTGCCGGACATGCCCGCGAAAATGATGCTGGCCACGATGTTGGCGTGTCCCAGACCTCCGGGAATCCAGCCCACCAGCTCCTTGGCGAAGCTGAAGATTTTGTCCGTGATCTTACCTGCGTTCATCAGGTTGCCGGCCAGGATGAACAGCGGGATGGCGATGAGCAGGTAGGAATCGATACCGGTGACCATTTTCTGGCCGATGACCATCATGGGGTAGTCTAAAACCAGGCAGCCCAGAACCGCGCTGGCGCCGATGGAGATACTGATCGGCACGCCGATCAGCAGCAATATAACGAAGGTGATAAAAAATATTGCCATACTTGGGGCCCTCCTTTAATGTACTGCCTTGCCGCGCAGCGTCTGAATCCGGTCAAGGACCTGGTAGACGGTCTTTACGACAATGAATCCGCCCGCGATGGCCATGGGCAGGAAATGCCAGGCTTTGGACAGAAACTGCATGGTGGAGAAGTAGCTGGTGCTGTTGATCTTGTACATGCCCTTGTAAGCTACGATCATGATGATGCCCAGGCCGAAGCTGAACAGCTTGTTGATGAACCAGAAGGTGGTCTGCACCTTGGGATTGGCCCGCACGTACAGCATGTCCAGGGTGATCAGCCGGTCCTTGTCGTAGAGTACCACGACGCCCAGAAACGCCATCCACATGAACAGGAAGCCGCACAGCTCGGTGGAGGAGCGGAAGGACTTGTTGAAGAAATTGCGCAGGCACAGCTCGTAGAGCATGATGCCCACTATACCGGCCACCAGGACCATCAGGGCGGCGGATACGATTTTTACAAAGATGTCGGTGATTTGCTTATAAACTTTCACGGTATCACTCCCTTATCGTTTAGAGGGGCTGCAATCCCGGCGGGAATGCAGCCCCCTGCTTGAAGAGTCTCTTTATTTTGCTAAGATTTCATCCAGGATCTCCTGGTTGTACCAAGGCTCGTCTTTGTAGCGTAAGTAGTAGTCGTTTCCGCCCAGCTTGTCGATGAAGCTCTGGATGTCCGGATTCTCGTCGAACTCAACGCCTGCGGCCTTCAGAGTCTCGGTAGCGGCCTTGTTGTCCTCAGCGATGGTGTCGAAGGAATACTTCGCGGCAGCCTTGGCCTGCTCTTTTAAGATCTCCTGATACTCAGCCGGAAGCTTGTCCCAGGAATCGGAGTTGGCGGCCATGGTGCAGCCCATCCACATGTAGTTGATAAAGCTGAAATACTTGATATCGTCGTAGGTGGCGTTGGCTACCAGGTGGTAGGTGGCGTTGTCCTGGCCCTCAGCGGTGCCGTTGGACAGGGCGATTGCCAGCTCGTTTAAAGCCAGGGCTACGGGGTTGGCGCCCAGGGCCTCCCAGCAATCCAGGTACATCTGGCTGGTGGGAACGCGCAGCTTTAAGCCTTCCACGTCTGCCGCCGTATGTACGGGACGGTTGGTGGTGGAGATGTGGCGCATGCCGTTGTCGCCTTCCGCCAGATAGATCAGCCCGGTGGAGGGCAGGTCTGCGAAAATCTTCTCGCCGATCTCGCCGTTTACAACCTCGTAAGCCTGCTCAGCGCTGTCGAACAGGAAGGGCAGATCCAGGATCTTCGCCTTGTCGTAGAACTCTGTGAAACCGGAGGTTCCGGCAAAGATGATATCGATGGTTCCCATACGGGCGGACTGCAGAGCCTCGGCGTCGTTTCCAAGCTCGCCGGAGTGGTGGGCGTCAAGAGTGATCTTGCCGCCGGAAGCCTCCTCAACCAGCTTCTTGTATTCCAGAATGGTCTTGGTGGGAACGGAATTCTCGTTGCCCGGGGAGTAGATGGTCAGCGTTACGGGGTCCAGCGCGTCCAGTGCGGAAGCGGCGGCCTCGGTGCCGGCCTCGGAAGCGGCCTCAGAGCCAGCCTCGGTAGCGGCTTCGCTGGCGGCCTCGGTAGCCGCGGGAGCGGGAGCTGCGGTAGTTTCTGTTTTGCCGGATCCGCCGCAGGCTGCCAGGGACAGTACCATGGAAGCGGACAGTGCCAGTGATAACATTTTTTTCATTTTTTACCCTCCTGAGTGACGTTACATTTGTGATATTGTATGATTGTATGACGTCTTGCGTTAACACAATTATAACATTTTAAGCCGCAATGTCTATGCACGAATGGTATAAAAAAGTTGTGAAGATTTTGTGAGGATTGCATAAAAAGGCTGGAGGTTATTTGTGGAAGATGGGAGAAGAATGGGGGCATAAGGTGGCAAAAAAATCCTGGTTACAACGTTTTGAATAATAATTGCAGGGAGTTTTGCACACCGGGTTGTAGAATTTTTAAAATTGGTATGGGTTGCCGCCGCGGCTGCGGAGGAACATGAAGGGGATGGGATTGGGGATAAAGGCCAGAAAAAAAGCGGACGCCGTGGATGGCCGTCCGCTTTCGCCGCCGAAGCGCTTCTCAAAAATATATGGAAGCCTTAAAATTTGAGATCAAAACGTCATTTCACCAGCATGTTGGGCAGCCATGTGACAATACCGGGAATATAGGTACACATGAGCAGCACCACGACCAGAGGAATCAAAAACGGCAGGATGGATTTGTACAGCCGGTCCAGCTTGATTTTGGCCACGTCGGAGATGATAAACAGACAGACGCCGAAGGGCGGGGTCACCTGGCCGATCATCAGGTTTAATACCATGACCACGCCGAAGTGCACCAGGTCGATGTTTAAGTCCTTGACAATGGGCAGGAGAACCGGCAGCATCAGGGTCAGGATCGCGCCCGGCTCCATAAACATGCCAAGGATCAGCAGCACCACGTTGATGATGAACAGAATCACCGCCGGATTCTGGCTGATTCCCAGAATAAAGCTGGCAATTTCAGCGGAGGCTCCCTCTTTCACCAGCACGTATGTAAACAGCGTGGAGGTGCCGATGATGAACAGCGTGTTGGCCGAGGTGATGGCGGATTCCAGCAGGCAGTCCGTGAAGGTTTTCCAGTCCATGGTGCGGTAAACGATCAGCGCAATGATCAGGGAGTAAGCCACCGCGATGCTGGAAGCCTCGGTAGGTGTGAACCAGCCGGTAGTGAATCCCGCTAAAATGATGAGCGGCGTGATCAGAGACAAGATGGAGCCGAAAAACTGCCGGACCAGAGCCGCCAGCCGGAAGGGATGGCGCTCAAACTTATATTTGATGGCAAAGAGAAATACCAGAACCATCAGGGCTACACCCATCAGCAGACCGGGCAGCACGCCGCCCATGAACAGCTTGGCCACGCTGACGCTGGCCGTCGCACCGTAAATGATCAGGGGGATGCTGGGCGGGAAAATGGGGCCGATGACCGAGGAGGCCGCCGTCACCGCACCGGAAAAGTCCTCGTCATAACCGTTTTTCGTCATGGCTTCCATCTCGATGGTGCCCAGGCCGCCTGCATCCGCCGCGGCGCTGCCGGACATGCCCGCAAAAATGATGCTGGCCACAACATTGGCGTGCCCAAGACCGCCGGGAATCCAGCCCACCAGCTCCTTGGCAAAGCTGAAGATTTTGTCCGTGATCTTGCCTGCGTTCATCAGGTTGCCGGCCAGGATGAACAGCGGAATGGCGATCAGAAGATAGGAGTCGATGCCGGTGACCATTTTCTGGCCGATGACCATCATGGGGTAGTCCAAAACCAGGCAGCCCAGCACGGCGCTGGCGCCGATGGAAATACTGATCGGGACACCGACCAGCAGAAGAATCACAAAAGTGATGAAAAAGATTGCCATTGTACACTTCCTCCCTTAGTTTGTGTTGGTTCCGTGTGGGACTACAATCCGATCCATAAGCTGGTAGGCGGTCTTAACGACGATAAAACCGCCCGCGATGGCCATGGGCAGGAAATGCCAGGCTTTGGACACAAACTGCATGGTTGAAAAGTAGCTGGTGCTGTTGATTTTGTACATGCCCTGATAGGCGACGATCATAATGATTCCCAAGCCCAGGCTGAAAATTTTGTTAATCATCCAGAAGATGGTCTGAACCTTCGGGGTGGCGCGCACGTACAGCATGTCCAGGGTGATCAGACGGTCCTGATCGTACAGCACGATCACGCCCAAAAACGCCATCCACATAAACAGAAAGCCGCACAGTTCCGTAGAGGCGCGGAAGGATTTGTTCAAAAAGTTGCGCAGGCTCAGCTCATACAGCATGACGCCCACAAGGCTCGCAATAAGGCACATTAGGATGACAGACACAATCTTCACAAAAATATCTGTGATTTGTTTGTAGATTTTCACTGTATTCTCCCCTTATTCTTTAGGTGGGCTGCAATCCTGGCGGGATTGCAGCCCTCTTTGGTTGATGGTTTGGATCGGTTCAATCCCTTGGCAGATCCTTATTTTGCTAAGATTTCATCCAGAATTTCCTGGCTGTACCACGGTTCATTTTCATAGCGCAGGTAATAATCGTTCCCGCCCAGCTTGTCCTTAAAACTCTGGATATCCGGGTTCTCATCAAATTCCACACCCGCGGCCTTCAGCGTCTCGGTAGCCGCCTGGTTGTCCTCGGCGATGGTGTCGAAGGAGTATTTGGCGGCAATTTTCGCCTGGTCTTTCAGGATCGCCTGATACTCGGCGGGAAGCTTCTCCCAGGAATCTGCATTGGCGGCCATGGTGCAGCCCATCCACATGTAGTTGATAAAGCTGAAGTATTTAATATCGTCGTAGGTGGCGTTGGCAACCAGATGGTAGGTGGCGTTATCCTGGCCCTCAGCGGTGCCGTTGGACAGGGCGATGGCCAGTTCGTTCAGGGCCAGGGCCACCGGGTTGGCGCCCAGGGCTTCCCAGCAGTCCAGATACATCTGGCTGGTGGGTACGCGCAGCTTTAACCCTTCCACATCGGCGGCCGTATGAACGGCGCGGTTGGTGGTGGAAATTTGGCGCATGCCGTTGTCGCCCTCGGAGAGATAGATCAGTCCGGAGGAGGGCAGATCCGCGAAGATCTTTTCGCCGATCTCGCCGTTTACTACCTCGTAAGCCTGCTCGGCGCTGTCAAACAGGAAGGGCAGATCCAGGATTTTCGCCTTATCGTAAAACTCTGTGAAACCGGAGGTTCCCGCAAAGATGATATCGATGGTTCCCATACGAGCTGACTGAAGGGCCTCGGCATCGTTGCCCAGCTCTCCGGAGTGGTGGGCATCCAGGGTGATCTTGCCGCCGGAAGCTTCCTCAACCAGCTTTTTGTACTCCAGAATCGTCTTGGTGGGCACGGAATTCTCGTTGCCCGGCGAATAGATGGTCAGGGTGACCGGGGCCAGGGCGTCCAAACCGGAGACAGCTGCCTGGGAACCGGTCTCGCCGGCGCTCTCGTCCTGTGCTGCTGCGGTTGCAGCCGGTGTGGTGGGAGCTGCTGTTGTCTCCGTTTTCCCTGAGCCGCCGCAGGCCGCCAGGGACAATACCATAGAGGCGGACAGTACCATGGATAACATTTTTTTCATTTTTTTCTCCTCCTGTTTCATACGATGTGCAGCCATTGCTGTATTGTATGATTGTATGATGTCTTAATGCATTACAGGTATTATAACATTTTGACCTTGAATGTCCATGCACGAAAATTATAAAAAATTTGGGCAATATGCACAAAAACAGCACCTATAATTTGTACGGTATTAAGAAAGTGTTAAAATTTTTAGGCAAAAAATATCCCGCACATTACTTTTTGACAAATAATGTGCGGGATTTCCGTTATCTTATTGTGGATTTTTCCAGATCCTTTACCACAAGATTTAAATGTTCTTCCATGCTGCGCTCGCCTGCTGCCGCATCCCGCCGCTTGAAGGCGTCCAGGATATTCTGGTGGGGCTCGATGGCGTTGGCCGCGTTCTGCGGGATGTAGAAGGTCTTGCTCCGGAAGTTCTTTACATGCTTTTCCACCTGTTTGCTGATGCTGATCAGCAGCTGGTTGCGGCTGAACTCCACGATAGCGGAGTGGAACTTCTCGTCGTTGATGCTGATAGCCGGGACATCGTGGCTGTTGACCGCGGCGGTAAACTTTCTGTGGATGTGTTCCAGCTGCGCCACGTCCTCGTCGGAACAGCGCTCGATGGCCAGGCGAACGGACAGCGGTTCAATGGCCATGCGGACCTCCAGAAAATCCTTGGTCTCCACCTCGTGCTCGGTGAACCACTGCATGACGTCGCCCAGCTCGATCTCGGACGTTCTGGCGGCAAACGCGCCCTTGCCCGGTCTCAGCTCCACATAACCGGTGGCTTCCAATATGCGGAACGCCTCCCGCACGGTGCCTCTTCCCACACCCAACTGCTCACAGAGCTCTTTTTCCACCGGCAGCTTGTCGCCCACTGCGATCTCGCCGGAAAACAGATATTCCTTTAATTTGTCCACAACCTGTTGGACGATGGGCATCCGCTTTACTGACTCCATGGGAATCCCCCTTTATACATACTCGCAATTTGTCATACCAATCATGTTTTTTATCCTAATACCAAAGCGGATTTTTGTCAACCTGCAATAAAGTTTTCTTTTTATGGGGATTGATCATTGACATTTGCACAATGCTCTGCTATCCTGTGATCAGATTGTATTATTGTATGATGACGATGGAAACACAAAATCTTAGCTGACCATAATGGAGGAATCATGATGGAAATTGCAAGTCTGGAAAAAGTCTGCCGCACAGTGCGCCGTGATATTATCAATATGACCGCCGACGCGGCATCCGGCCATCCGGGCGGCTCACTGTCCGCCGTGGAGATTATCACAACATTATTTTTCGACAAAATGAACATTGACCCGCAGAATCCGAAGAAGGAGGACCGGGACCGCTTCGTGCTGTCCAAGGGCCACGCGGCGCCCTGTTACTACGCGGTATTAGGCGAGCGGGGATTTTTCGACAAGGCGGAATTTAAGAACTTCCGCCAGCTTCACAGCTTTCTCCAGGGCCACCCGGACGCTAAGAAATGCCCGGGCGTGGACGCCTCCACTGGCTCCCTGGGACAGGGCATCTCCATTGCAGTGGGCATGGCTCTGGGCGCGAAAAAACTGGATCACAGCGATGTGAAGGTATATACGCTTCTGGGAGACGGCGAGCTCCAGGAAGGCCAGGTTTGGGAGGCTTCCATGGCGGCGGCTCACTACGGCCTGGACAATCTGACCGTGATCATCGACAACAACGGGCTGCAGATCGACGGCACCAACAACCAGGTTATGAGCCTGGGCGACTTAAAGGCCAAGTTCACAGCGTTCGGATTCCAGGTTCTGGAAATTGACGGAAATGATCTGGGACAGGTTTCGGTTGCCCTTGACGCGGCGGCGCAGGAAGGAAAGCCCAAATGCATCATCGCCCACACGGTAAAGGGCAAGGGCGTGTCCTTTATGGAGAATCAGGTGGGATGGCACGGCAAAGCTCCCAGCGAGGAGGAGCGCCGTCAGGCATTAAAGGAATTGGAGGAAGAGTCATGAGCGAACTGAAAGCAATCCGCGTCGCCTACGGTGAGGCGCTGGCGGAACTGGGAGAGAAGAATCAGAAGGTGGTGGTGCTGGACGCGGATCTGGCCCACGCCACCATGACAGCTACATTTGCGGACAAATTCCCGGAGCGTTTTTTCAACGCGGGTATTGCGGAGGCGAACATGGTGGACATGGCGGCCGGTCTGTCCACCATGGGATACGTTCCCTTTGCCAGCACCTTTGCGGTGTTCGGCGCGGGCCGGGCTTACGATCAGGTGAGAAACGGCTGCGCGTACCCGAATTTTAACGTAAAATTCGGCATGACCCACGCGGGCGTCACCCTGGGCGAGGACGGCGGAAGCCACCAGGCCATCGAGGATCTGGCGCTTATGCGTGTGATCCCGGGCATGACCGTGGTGGTGCCCTGTGACGCCAGCGAGACCCGCCGGGCCGTGATGGCTCTGGCCGATATGCAGGGACCCGCTTACCTGCGCCTGGCCCGCCTGCCTTCCCCGGTATTCGAGGAGGAGATGCCCTTTGAGATCGGAAAGGCCAACGTGCTGCGGGATGGAAACGGCGTGGCGGTATTTGCCTGCGGAATCATGGTGAACACGGCGCTGGAGTGCGCGAAAAAGCTGGAGGCCGAGGGCGTTTCCGTTGCCGTGATCAACATGCACACCATCAAACCCATTGACCGTGACTGCATTTTAAAGTACGCGGCCAAGTGCGGGAAAATCGTGACCGTGGAGGAGCACAGCGTGATCGGCGGACTGGGCGACGCCGTGGGCAGCGTGCTTCTGGAAAACGGCTGCCCGGTGAAGTTTTGCAAGATCGGCGTTCAGGACCGCTTCGGCCAGTCCGGCAAGCCCGCCGACCTGCTGGAAGAGTACGGACTGAGCGAGGGCCAGGTGTACCGTCAGATTAAGGAAATGACCGAGTAGTATTCGAGGAATATGGAATGTAACGAAGCTGGAATAAGCTGAAATGTGAAATAAGCCGCAGAGCTGCCGCGGAATGCGGCGAATCTGCGGCTTTTGGCATTTGTAGAATAAGAAGGGCTTGTCTCAAAACGCCCCATGCTTTATAATAAACACGGACATACCGCGCGCGTGACAGCCGTGACAGGCTGTGCGGGACCGCGGCAGACTATCATATAAGGATAAAGGGAGATTGTGTCATGAAGATTGCGATGGGCAATGATCACACAGGAATTGAACTGAAAAATATCATTAAAGAGTTTGTGGAAGGCAAGGGTTACGAGGTGATTGACCTGGGAACCAACGCGTCGGAGAGCTGCGATTATCCGGTTTACGGTGAGAAGGTAGGCCGGGCCGTGGCGGACGGGGAAGCGGATCTGGGCATCGCCATCTGCGGAACCGGGGTGGGAATTTCCCTGGCCTGCAACAAGGTAAAGGGCATCCGCGCCTGCGTTTGCAGCGAGCCCTACACAGCCAAGCTCTCCAGGCAGCACAACAACTCCAACGTGCTTGCCTTCGGCTCCCGCGTGGTGGGCAGCGAGCTTGCCAAGATGATCACCGAGGCCTGGCTGGACGCCGCGTTTGAGGGCGGACGCCATCAGCGCCGGGTGGATATGGTGATGGAGATCGAAAAGCGCTGATCCTGCGGGAACCGTTTATATGAGCGGGGAGACCATACAGGAACCGCCAATCAGGCGGGGAAGCGATCCGGGAGCCGCCGCATCGGCGGCGCCTTAGAAATATTCAGAAAGAGGGGAAGGCATACATGAAAAAGATTGGATTTATCGGCATCGGCATTATGGGGAAATCCATGGTCAGAAACCTGATGAAAGCGGGATATGAGGTGGCGGTTTACAACCGTACCAAGTCCAAGGCCGAGGATGTTGTGGCGGAGGGCGCGCTGTGGTGCGACACCGTGGCCCAGTGCGCGGCCGGACGGGACGTGGTGATTTCCATCGTGGGATATCCCAAGGACGTGGAGGAAGTCTATTTCGGCGAGGGCGGCGTCATTGCCCACGCGGACCCGGGAACCTGCGTCATCGACATGACCACCACCAGCCCCAAGCTGGCGGTTCGTATCTACGAGAACGCCCGCAAAAAGGGCTTAAAGGCGCTGGACGCCCCGGTAACCGGCGGAGATACCGGAGCGAAAGCGGGCACCCTGACCATTCTGGTGGGAGGCGACCAGGAGGCCTTTGAGACCTGCCTGCCGGTGTTTGAAGCCATGGGTAAAAATATCCGCTACGAGGGTAAGGCGGGCAACGGGCAGCACACCAAGATGTGCAACCAGATCGCCATCGCCGGCGCGCTCAGCGGCGCCTGCGAAGCCATTGCCTACGCCAAGGCCGTGGGCCTGGATCCCCAGGTGATGTTGGACTCCATCAGCACCGGAGCGGCGGGCAGCGCTCAGTTGAGCAACGTTGCCTCCAGAATTCTCAAGGACGATTACGACCCCGGGTTCTTCATCAAGCACTTCATCAAAGATATGAAGCTGGCTTCCGAGGAGGCCGAGGCCGCCGGCGCAAAGCTGGGCGTGCTGGATTATGTGCTGGACATGTACCGGGATCTGGAAACGGAAGGGCTTGGAGACTTAGGAACACAGGCACTGATTAAGTATTACGAGAAATAAACCTGCAGGACAGGAAAACGCGGAAAAGCAGCTTTGCCGGCGGCAAAATAGCCACAGACAAAACTGCTTTTCTGAAACTCAGGGAGATGAAACGCGATCCCGCCCATTCGGAATGGAGGTCAAGAGATGAACGATCCATTACAATTTGAAACCCGCAGCGAGTTCCGCGCCTGGCTGGCGGACAACTGCACGTCCAGCGGCGGCGTCTGGCTGCTGTTTGGCAAGACGGAGGAAATCAGGACGCTCAAAGCCGGCGAGGCCCTGGAGGAAGCGCTCTGCTTTGGATGGATCGACGGGGTGATGAAGCGGATCGACGACCAGTCCTACATGAAATACTTCTCCGCGCGCAGAGCCGGCAGCAAGTGGTCGGAAAAGAACAAAGCGCTGACAGAGAAGCTGGAACAAAGCGGCCTGATGACGGATTTCGGCAGGGAGAAAATTCGGGAAGCTAAGAAAAACGGCCAGTGGGACAACCCGGCCAGTTCCCCGGCCGTGACGCCGGAGCAGATTGAAACCGTGGCGGCTCTCCTGAGCGGAAATGAACAGGCCCACGCCAATTTTCTTGCGATGCCGCCCTCTGTTCGGAAAACCTACACCAGGGCGTATTTTGACGCCAAGACCGAGGCGGGGCGCGCCAAACGCCTGGCCTGGATGACGGACCGGCTAGAAAAAAATCTAAAGCCCATGTGATGAAGGCGGGCGACTACCATTCCCGTGCAACCTTATCCGACAGCCGTTCCTGCACAATCCCGCGCATTTTGTCTGTGCTGTAAAGCACCTCGATGTCCATTTTCCAGCCGGTGCCCCTCAGGTCATTGTGGGGAATGAAGCCAAAGTCGTAGGTTTCCCCGTCGATGCGGATCACCATGGAGGAATCCGTCAGCTCCACGGTTTTGGGCTTTCGGAAAAAATGCAGGTTTTTGCGGTACATTTTCTTCGCCAGCCGGAAATAGGCGTTGACGATGGTGTCGATGTCCTCCATATCTCCGCCATTGTTTATTTTGTAGATCGCCCGCTCCAGTTTTTCCTCGGAAACGAGTAAATGAAAGATTCTTTCCAATAACATTGCTGCGCCCCCTGGTTTTAGGTGTTTTCCTGATCATACTTTGTCGGCAACCGCAGGTTGGCCATAAGAGATACGTTTTATTATATCATGTTACGCGAATAAATGCAGCAACAAAGCGGCTGGCGCGCTCGTAAAAACGTGCCAACAATCGTCATCTGCCTATTACATTTAATGAAAAAGCAGCTCACCAGTCCGGTAAGCTGCTTTTAGTATGAGTGCCATCAAGCGCCTGTTTCAAAATCACGTTTCCGGCTTCTTCTTCCACGCCTTCAAGCAGGCATTTCCGATCACCGCCAGTCCGATGAGAATAAAAACGCAGGACACCGGGCGTTTAAAGAAAATTGTCATGCTGCCGTGGCTGAGCTTTAAGGCCCGGCGGAATTCTCCCTCGAACATGGAACCCAATACCAGGCCCAGCACGATGGGAGCGGTGGGAAAACCGCCGCGGATCATAAGATAGCCGAACAACCCGATCACCAGGGTCAAAATCACGTCGAAGAAATTACTTCTCAGAGCGAAGGAACCCACCAGGGAGAGGATTACCAGGGCCGCGTTTAAGTAGTGCACCGGCACGTTGAGAATGCGCACAAACAGTTTGATTCCAACGCACTGAATCAGTACCATAAGAATTGTGGCCATAAGCACCGTTGCGAAGATTTCCGACACCACCTGGGGGGAATCCGCAAACAGAGCCGGGCCGGGCCGCAGGCCGTGGATGATCAGCCCGCCCATAAGTGCGGCGGTAACGCTGTCGCCGGGGATTCCGAGGGTCATCATGGGGATCAGGGCGCCGCCGCAGACGCCGTTGTTGGCCGCTTCCGAGGCGATGACTCCCTCGTAGGCCCCGTTTCCAAACTCATCCGGGTGCTTTGAAAAGCGTTTTGTCTGGTCATAGGCGATAAAAGAAGCGATATTCCCGCCGGTTGCGGGGATGATTCCGATACCCGTTCCGATGATGCTGGAACGGATAATATTCCACTTCTGTTCCCATATCTTTTTAAAACTTGGAAGAAAATTTTTAAGTTTCAATTCCCGGGCGTCCACATGCGGATTTCCTTTCCCCGTGCAGCTGATAATAATCTGCGGGATTGAATAAAGCCCGATCATGGCGGGGATGGTGCTGACTCCTGTCATCAGGTTGATATTGCCGAAGGTGAAGCGCAGGTCGCCCCAAATCGGATCCGTGCCCACAAAGGAGAGAATCACGCCCACGATTCCGGCGATCAGCCCTTTGATCAGGGATTTGCCTGACACGGCCGCGATGATGGTCAGCCCGAAAAATGCCAGGGCGGCATACTCCGGCGGTCCGAAGCTGGTACACAGCCCGGCCAGGACCGGGGAGAGCGTCACCAGCAGAAACCAGCTCACAATACTGCCGAAGCCGGAGGCGAAAGCCGCCCAACCCAGTGCCTCGGCGCCCCGGCCCTGTTTGGCCATGGGATAGCCGTCCAGGCAGGTGACAACCGCAGAGGGAGTGCCGGGGATATTTAACAGCGTGGCGGATACGGCTCCCCCGGCCATTCCACCGATATAGGTGCCCAGCATCATGCCGAATGCGCTGGTGGTGTCCATGGTAAAGGTCAGCGGGATCAATAACGCCACACCCATGGTGGCGGACAGTCCCGGCAGCGCTCCGAACACCAGGCCAAGGAAGGTTCCTGCGGCGACGATCAGCAGAATCATCGGATTAAAAAATGTGGCGGCCGAGCTTTGAAACATCATAAGAATTGTGTCCATAGGTCCCTCCTGTTATCCGATGACAAGTTCCAGCAGCGGTTCCGGAAAGTCCACTCCGAAGGCCATGCCGAAAATAACGTAGATTGCCAGGGTGACAAAGGCTGATATGAGAACCGCCCTCAGCCTTGGGGTGTCGCGTTTCAACAAAATGGATTCCGCAAAGAAAAACAGAAAGCTGCTGATACAGAATCCCAGAATTCTCCAGAAAAATGCATAGATCACGATTGCTGCCATGGTCAGGACGGTCCGTGGGTCGCGCTTTCCGGCGGAGGAAAAATCCGCCGCTTGGGACTCCGGAGCCGGTTGGTCCGCCTGAGCAGGCGTGGTCCGGCCTCCGTTCTGTTTTAACTGCACCGCCAGGCCGGCCATCAGCTTTCCGGCGCAGAACACCATCAGCACCAGAAGGATACCCTTGGGGAAATCCATGGATGCCATGTCTGCGCCTGTAGCTACGGATTTCGACAGGCCGGCGGTGTAGTAAAGGAACGCGGCGCCCGCCAGGAGCAGAAGTAACACAATCCGTTCAAAAAAACGTTCCTCTTTTTTCATGTGTCTCCTCCGTCCGGCCGGTTACTGCGCCCAGATTTCTTTGCTGGCATTTTCAAGTCCCACGTACACGTCATCCAGGAACACGTCCAGCTCCTCGCCGGTAATCGGCCGGGACACCAGGCCGCTCTCCTCGGCAAAGGCCTTGAAATCGTCGCTTTCCAGCGCTTCCTTGAACATGGAGGCCAGCTTTTCCTTAGCTCCGGCATCCAGACCCGCGGGGGCCATAATATAGGAGGCCTGACGGATATCTCCCAGCGTAAACACGTCATACCCCAGAGATTCAAAGGTGGGAACATCCGGCATGGCGGCCAGTCCGTCCTTGTTGAAAACGCCCAGTACCATAAGGTCGTTGGATTTCACCTGAGCGATCACCTCGCTGGGCTTTAAAACGCCAGCGTCCACATGTCCGCCCAGGATTTCCGTGATCACCCGGGAGCCGCCGTCAAAAGGCATGAATAAAAAGTCCGTGCCCGCGGCCTGGCCTAAAAGTGTGACGTAGGCCTGGTTTACGTTATTGGATCCGGGAATGCCGACGGAGATTTCCCCGGGGTTTGCTTTGGCCGCGTCGATCAGGCTCTGGGCGTCGGCGTATTTTCCGCCGCTCTTTGCCACCAGCACCACCGGCTCCTCGGCCACAAGGCAGATATTCTCCACCTTGTCCAGATCCGCCTCCGCCTTACCCTGGGCAACCAGCGCCAGGAAGGAGCTGGAGGCAAGACCCACGGTGTAGCCGTCCGGCTTGGCGGTGAGAACTTCCGTGATTCCCACCGCGCTGCCGCCGCCGGGAGAGTTTTTCACGACCAGCTCTACATTGAATTTCTCCTTGAAAACGGGCTGCAGCGCACGGGCCATCAGATCGTTGGTTCCTCCTGGATTCCAGGGCACCACCACCGTAATCTCTTTATTGGGAAATTCCTTTTTTCCACCTGCACATCCGGTCAAAAGACCCGCAGCCAGCACCACGCTCAGCACACCGTATAACACTCTGTTCCGCATAAACTCTTCCTCCAATCATATCGTCTGAATTGTCTTTCGGATATTGGAGATATGCTCTTTCATCGCTGCCGCCGCCTGCTCTTCATCACGTGCTTTCAGTGCCTTCAGAATCTTCTTCATCTCGCCCTGGGTGGGGACCTGACGGTCCGCCCAAGTCATGTTGACCCGCTGGATCCGCTGGATTTCCGGCATGTACCGCTGCATGATTTCCGCAATGATCACGTTGCCGCTGGCGCGGTAGATCTCATTGTGGAGCGCCACATCCGCGTCGTAGATGAACTGGCGTTTTTCCGCTTTTTCATCCCGGAACGCGTCCATTTGGTCGAACAGGTCCTGAAGCTTGTCCAGCTGTTCCTCCGTCATGGAGACAACCGCTCTGCGGACCGCTTCAACTTCCAGAATTTCCCTGATATCACAGATACTTCTGGCACGTTCCACGGAAATCTTACTCACGAATGTGCCGTACTGTGGTTTAATGCTGACGAATCCCTCTTTTTCCAGTTTCGCCAGCGCACTTTTGATGGGAGCCCGGCTCACATCCAGGGCAGCTGCCAGCTGCGTCTCGGATATCTTCTCACCGGGGGCGTATGTTAGCTGAACAATACCTTCCAATATCTTATCGTAAACATAATCGCTGATTGTCTTTTTCTCCAACATGGATCGCTTCTCCTACTTATTATTTGATAATAACAACTTTATCATATCGGATTTTATTCCACAAGCGATTATGCCCTTGATTTGGTTACATACCGAGTTCCTGCCAGATTTCCAGCAGCCGGTTATATTTCACGTTTCGTTCCATCCGTACCGGAGATCCGAGCTTGATTTGGCGGGCGCCCACGGCCACCGCCAGATCCGCGATAAAGTCGTCTGCGGTTTCACCCGAGCGGAGGGAGACGATGACATCCATCCCGTTTTCCGAAGCGGTACGGGCGGTTTTAATGGCTTCCGTCACCGTGCCGATCTGGTTGATTTTCAGGAGAACCGCGTTGGCGCTGCGGCGCTCAATCCCCTTGCGCAGGCGCTCCGGATTGGTTGCAAACAGATCGTCCCCCACGATCTGCACACCGGGAAGCGCGCCGGACAGCTCTGCAAATCCGTTGAAATCATCCTGATCCAGCCCGTCCTCGATCAGAGTCAGGGGAAATTCGCCGCACAGACCGCTGTAGTAGGAGATCATTTGGGAAGTGCTGAGACAGCGGTCCTCCCCCATCCGGTATATGCCCCGGTCAGGCTCCCACAGCTCGCTGGCCGCCACATCCAGTCCCAGACTGACGTTTCCGGCGTATCCCAGACTCTCAGCGGTGTCCAGAATCCAGCGGAAGGCTTCACGGGAGGAGGCGCAGGGAGCGGCCAGAGCGCCTCCGTCCTCCGGGAAATCCCCGTAACGCCCGCGCAGCGCCTTTTCCAGGGAGAAGCGCAGCTCGCACAGGGCGTCCAACTCCTCCGGAAAGGAGGAAAATCCGTGAAAGACCGCCATGTAATCCTCAAACTCCATCCCGGAGGTGGAGAATACGCCGCCCGCTATCACCGTGGCCAGGATATCCGGCAGCGCAGGCCGGATGTCTTTTTGACCCAGATAGCGGTAGACCGGTTGATTGGTGGAAGCGGCACCGGCTTTGGCGGCGGCCACTGAGGCGGCCAAAAGGGCGTTTCCGCCAAGCCGGTGTTTGTCCGGCGTGCCGTCCAGACGGCACAGCGTCCGGTCGATGGCCTCCTGGTCCGCCACGTCCATTCCGGCCAGTGCGCGGCAGATTTCCGTGGAGATATTTTCCGCCGCCTTCCTGGCTCCGCGGCCATTGTGGCGGGGTTCGCCGTCGTACAGCTCAAAGGCCTCGTACTTCCCCCGGGACGTGCCGCTGGGGACGGAAGCCGTAACGCGGATTCCGCGCTCCGTGATCAGTTGGGCTTCCACGGTGGGACGGCCCTTGGCGTTTAGGATTTCCCGGCCCTTAATCGCTGCGATCCGATCCATTTCCCTCCTCCTTTCCGATTAAAACAATCCGCAGGTTCATAACATTGGTTCCGGTATGCCCGGTGATCAGGTCGTCGCCCAGATGTTCCAGCATTTCGCCTGAATTGTGGTCGTGAAGTACCTTGGCAAGGTGGATTTTCTGTTCCCGTATCCGGCGCACAGTGGCACCGTCCACGATTCCGCCCGCCCGGTCGCAGGGACCGTCCGTACCGTCCGTGTCCAGACTGACAAAGGCATAGCCCGCCCGATGGCGGATTTTCCCCGCAAAGCCCAGGACCGTTTCCTGATTCGGGCCTCCGCTTCCGCAGCTTTCCTGAATAGTTACGGTGGTTTCACCCCCTGAGATCAGTGCGCACGGCGGCTGGAAGGGGCGTTTGGAGGTGAGAACCTCGTCGGTGATGCCCGCCATCACGATGCCGACGTCCTTGGCTTCGCCCTCCATTGTGGTAGAGATCACATGGGGCGTGTAGCCCAGAGCCTGGGCCGCCTGGGCCGCCGCCTGGCAGGCCAGCTGGGGATCGGCTACGGAAAATATTTCCTGCCGCATTCCGTCCAGGCTTTTGACGGTTTCCAGCTCCGGGTGTTCCAGACCGTAAAGAAGGTAGCTGCGGACCGGCTGGGGGGTCTGATCCCACAGCTCATAGTCCTTCAGCACCTGGATGGCATCCGCGAAGGTGGTGGGGTCCGGCAGGCACATATCCGGCCACGGCATATCCGGCGGGGCCGTGTCAAAGGTCAGCGTCACGACCATGGCTGGCTGGCCGTACTGGACCAGACGTCCGCCCTTCATCAGGCAGATGTGCTTGCGGACCATATTGATCTTGCCGATCTCCGCTCCGCTGTTGAGCAGGTCCAGGTTGACCTGCCTGAGATTTTCCAGGGTAATCCCTCCGGCCGGCTTGTTGACCAGGGCGGAGGAGCCACCGGTGACAGCGGCGAAGACCAGGTCGCCTTCGCCCGCCTCCGACAGGATGCGCATCAGCTTATCCGCTGCCTCGATGCTGCGGGCATCCGGGATGGGATGGCTGGACTCGAAAATCTCGATATGGGGGAGACGGCGTTTTTCTCCGTCTTTTACAATGACGGTGCCGGCTTTGATGTTCTCCCCGAAGATTTCGTCCAGAGCCTGTGCGATGGGAAAGGAACCCTTTCCTGCGCCCACGACATAAATATGATTCACGCGGTCCCAGGGAATCGTCAGACTGCCCACGCGGATACAGGAATCATCACAGGAGATCAGCCTGCGGACCGCCTCATAGGGGATCACCCTGCGGATTCCGGCTTCCGCAATTTCCAGCGCGTCGGCTCTGAGCTTATGATCGCCATTGGCAATGATGCGCTCATAGTTGGTAAATAGCGTGCTCATACGTTGGTTTCGTCCTCCCTTCCCAGCAAGATGCCGTCCGCGCTGAAGCGCCAGGGTGAACCGGACCAATCGCCGGAAATGTGTTCCATAGCCTGAGCTTCCCGCACAAGGGCTTCGGAAATCTCCATTTCATCGAGCCGCAGCGTGTTTTTGATCCGCACGATGCGCAGATTTTCATAATCCGCATCCGGTGCGGTCTTGATTCCGGCCCGTATGGTGTCAAAATCATTGTCCATAATGATCGGGATCTTGCAGCCCAGAGTCGTTCTGGCTGTCAGACCGTTGGGATAGGTCTTGGACATGGACATTTTTTCAAAGGCTCTGCGACAGGCGATGTCGGCCAGGCCGATTCCGGAGCCATTTCCGTCGGACTCCTCTGTCAAATCCAGAACCACCAGCCGTTTGGTGAAGGGGCGGGCAATCATGTGCTCGGAGGTGAAACGCTGGACGATATTGCAGTCCATGCCGGTGCCGGTGATGTTTTTCCCGATTTCGTCCACCACAAGGAGGTCCAGATTGCCGAACGGAATGCGGGGGAGGTAGGTTTTGGCCTTCTCCAGCAGGGCCGGTTCCTCCCGCAGGATATTGTCTCTCGGGAAGGCGCGGATCATACAGGTCTGGTCGTAGGCATTTTCCATCAGCCCCAGGCAGAAGAGCAGGTTGGACCGTTCCATGTGGACGCGCCCGATTTTCTCCAGATTGGCGCCCATATTCGCCATGCCTTTGATGTGGCAGTAGTCCGCGCCTCTCTGCTTGCCAAGACCGATTACGCTCATTTTTACCATTCCGCTCTCATATTTGCCGCGGAAGCTGCTGTGCGGTTTGATCCGGGCGATGCTGACCGTGAAATCCGCACAGTTGGCATAGTGGTCGAAGTAGACGGGCACGCCCTCCGGCGTGTGCCCGATGCAGTCGGTGTCCATGGTGGCGCGGATTGGGACGCCCATGGCCTGCTCGCTGATGCCCAGGTGTTCCAGGATGATCTTCTGGTTTTGGGCTATGGCCCCGCCGTGGCTGCCCATGGCGGGCACGATAAAGAGGGAGGCCCCGTGTTCGCTGAGAACGTCGATCACGGTTTTTACAATTTCCGGCAAATTCGCGATGCCGCGGCTTCCCACCGCCAGAGCCACCTGTTTGCCTCTCACACGGCCGATGTCCGGGATTTGCGAGATTTCCCGCCGGATGGTTCCGGCGATATCCGTCACGCGGTCGCGGGCGAATTCCTGAGAAACCCGGTACATGCGGGGAAGCCGGACGCTGTCCAGAATGTCGTCGTATATTCCCATGTTATCCCCTTTCTGATTGGATACTAGTTACTAACTACTAATATACTAGCAAAGATAAAAACAAATTTCTACCGGTAAAATCAACTAATTTAACTGACATTTTTGTAGAACATGGACAGGGGGAGAAGATGAGAGGAGGGGGAAAACAAAAAAAGGCTGCCCCGAATTCACATTCAGGACAGCCTCCCAAAGGCTTTCAACCCATATAGATCTTAGTAATTCTCAACCTTGCGCTCGAAATAAGCTTTCGGATGTGCGCAGCAGGGACATACTTCCGGAGCTTCCGGTCCCTCGTGGATGTAGCCGCAGTTTCTGCACTTCCAGCCCAGAGGAGCGTCGTCCTTGAAGGTCTTGTCGTTCTTGTAGCTCTCCAGCAGCTTTAAGTAGCGTCTCTCATGAGCAGCCTCAACCTTGGCAACCAGCTCGAACTTGACAGCCAGTTCCTCGAATCCCTCCTCGCGGGCCTCGCGGGCCATACGGGCGTACATGTCGGTCCACTCGTAGTTCTCGCCCTCAGCCGCGTCCGCCAGGTTCTCCTCAACGGTGCCGATGCCGCCGTGCAGCTCCTTGAACCACATCTTTGCGTGCTCTTTCTCCTGATCCGCGGTCTCCAGATATAAAGAAGCCATCTGCTCGTATCCGGCCTTCTTGGCTGCGGAAGCGTAATAGGTGTACTTATTGCGGGCCTGGGACTCGCCGGAGAATGCGTCCTTTAAGTTCTGCTCGGTTTTTGTTCCTGCGTATTTTGATGCCATGTTTGTACCTCACCTTTCTCGTTTGTATAATTTAATGCTACCTATCCTCTATTGTATGCCATATTTTGGCAAAATTCAATAAAATTTTTATCAAATATCGGGTGCGCCGGCGCTTCCAGCGGGGATTTACCGGATACCGCCGGCGTGTTTGGCGGAAGGATTAGCCGAAGTATCTCTTTAACAGGCCCTCAAACGCCTTGCCGTGACGGGCCTCGTCCTTGGCCATCTCATGAACGGTGTCATGGATCGCATCCAGGTTCAGGGCTTTCGCTCTCTTAGCCAGGTCGAACTTGCCTGCGGTAGCGCCGTTCTCAGCGGCCACGCGCATCTCCAGGTTCTTCTTGGTGGAGCTTGTCACAACCTCGCCCAGCAGTTCGGCGAACTTGGCAGCGTGTTCAGCTTCTTCAAACGCAGCCTGTGCCCAGTACATACCGATCTCGGGATAACCCTCTCTGTGAGCGACTCTGGACATCGCCAGATACATGCCGACCTCGGAGCACTCGCCCTCGAAGTTTGCTCTCAGGTCCATCATGATATCCTCGGGGGAGCCCTGAGCCACACCTACCTCGTGCTCGCAGGCCCATGCCATGCCTTCGCTGTCCTGTAATTTGAACTTGGAAGCCGGAACGCCGCACTGAGGACATTTCTCAGGAGCCAGCTCGCCTTCGTATACATAACCACATACCGTACATACCCATTTTTTCATATTCGTTCTCTCCTTTAAGTTTGCTGTTTTTTAATATCAATAATAGTAATTGTTACTGATATTAATATAAACGATCCCAACTGATTTGTCAACACCTATTTTAAAGTTTTAGATAATTTTTTTCACCGCACGGAGAGAGCGCCGGAATCAGGCGTGGGGCGCAGATTGGGAGCCCGTTGAGGCCCTGTCGTAAATATCTTTTGACATTTGCTCCTCACCTACGTTATAATGTACAAGTTAAGACATTGAGAGCGGGGATACGATGATAAAAGAGGGTAAAGGCAGCCTTTCGGATGTAGCAGCGGAGTATGTCAGGGAACAGATTCTGAAGGGAGTGCTTCATCAGAAGGAAAAAATTGTGGAAAATGACATAGCGGTGGAGCTGGGCATGAGCAGGGGACCTGTGCGCGAGGCGCTCAAGCAGCTGAAGTATGAGGGATTTCTGGACTATGAGACGAACAAGGGGTACTCGGTGTCCATGCTGTCACCCAAGGATGCCTACGAGATTTTCTATTTGAGGGGAAATCTGGAAAATCTGGCGCTTAACCGGTGCGGGGGCCGTTTGCTGAGCGACGGCATATTCCTGATGGAGGATGCTGTGCTGGCAATGAAAGACGCCGTAGCGGCCGGCGATCTGCCTCTGGTTATCAAATATGATGAGATTTTCCATAAGCAGATCATGATCTCAGGGCAGATGGAGCGTCTGACCCATCTCTGGGAATCCTTAAGCCCTCTCAACGGAGCCATGTTCTACACCATCGAGCAGGTTAACGCCTATGTGGCGGAGAAACAGCTGCCCTTTGATGAGGACGATGCGGCGGCCCGGGACGGGCGTCGGGGCAATAACTATCTGGAGCATAAATGGCTGTTGGAAATTTTAAAGCAGAGCAACCTTGAGCGGTCTGTGGAAGCGATCAACACCCATTATATAGGAAATGGAGAGCGAATTTACCGGATTGGAATGAAGATGGAGAACCGGGATCTCTTTTTATAACATATCGTACTATAATATCATACCTGTACTGAAAATGGAGAGACGCAGCGGCGTCCCTCCATTTTTAGTTTGCGTGTAATGGTCCGCCGGCGCAGCCTGCGGGCGATTGCCGGGTTAAGCTCACCCCGGCATGGCCCCAATCTGCTGGCAGACATACTCCATATCCTCCGCGCCGAACCTCTGATCGCAGGGGATGGACAGTACGTGATTGTAGATATAGTCCGCATCCGCAAAGCCCTTTGTATCCACCATGGCTCCCCGGGGCCAGTAGGTGGTGGATTTTATTCCCTGCTCCGCCAGATAGTTCTGCACCATGTCACGATTGGCTGCATATACGGTAAAGTGGCTGGGAACGGTTCCCTCGGGCAGCCGGGGGAACACCACCGTAATCTGTGGATGATCCGGCATATGTTCCAGCAGATAGCGGTAGTTGGCCCGCCTCCGCTCCTTTAAACGGTTAAAGTCATAGCGGCGGATGATATCCACAGATTCATCATCGCTGCCATAGCTGTCAAAGATGCGGCGCAGCATCATCTCAGCCTCCCAGAAGGAGTCATTCAACTGCTGTATGGTTTGTCCGCCGTCGCAGGACATCCGCTGCCGGTTTCCCTCCATGAGCCTGGCACGCAGGGCCAGATGAGTCGTGTCCGGCTCTCTCACCGGCAGGGTGAATTTCCCCTTGAGTTTGAGGGCAAAACCTCCGGCGGATATGCCGATCCATTTTCTCAGGCTGCCGACCACATAGTCGCAGCAGGGGTCCACCCCGTCGGCGGAGAAGATGGAGTGGGTGGCATCCTCGATAATGACAATGCCTCGCTCCGAGCATTTCCGGATGAAATTCCGGTCATAGTTGCAGAAGCCGTAGTAGCCGCAAAGATTGACGACGCTGATTTCCTCCAGGGCCGCTTCGTCAAAGACCGGGGTCATATCTCTGGAAACGCCGTAGAATTTAAGCTGGTAGCCCGCCTTCAGGAAGGGGGCCAGCACCGTCTCACAGGTGTACACGGGGACGTAGGCGACTTTTTTTTGATCGGTCAGGCAGATATCCTCCAGGGCATAGTAGTTTGCGCAGCGGCCGGACATGAAATAGCCCAGATCGCCTTCAGGCGGGCAGAGGGATTCCAAAAAATGGTTTTCGACTTCGGGCAGTGGCTCGTAAGTAAAAAATCCGCCGATCTGTTTCATATTGCAGTACCTCCCGGAATATAGGCCCCCGCAGACGCTTGCTCCACATGTGTGTGCGCGCTACGAGGACATATTGATTTTGTGTAAGGACAAGTATAGCATGGTATTGGGAAAAATTACAATAGAAAATGTTGACAAAACTATAATAATGTAAAAAAGATACAATGATTGTTGACAATTTTAAGAAATTGTTTTATTATTAGAACGAAGCAAGGGAGTTTCAAGTCCTTAAGCTTCTTTTTTGTTATTATGGTTCCCGGCCTTTGATTTCGGATGGGAAGCAACCATAATCCTTTGCTGCGTTAAAACGGCAAACAAACGAGGAATGGAGAGAGAAATATGTACAAGTATGTGTTGAAAAGACTGCTTATGCTGATTCCGGTCATTATCGGCGTGACGTTCATTGTATTTTTCATTTTGAACCTGTCGCCGGGAGACCCGGCGGCGATTATTCTGGGCGACCAGGCGACCGCGGAGGCGCTGGCAATGAAGCGGGAGGAGCTGGGTCTGAATGATCCGCTGCTGGTCCGCTACGGCCGCTATATGTTTGCCATGCTCCAGGGAGATCTGGGCACCTCCTACAAAAATAATCTGAGCGTGTGGGCGCAGGTGATGGAGCGCTTCCCCAACACGGCGGTGCTGGCCATTGCCGGTATTCTGGTAGCCATCCTCATCGGAATTCCCACGGGCATCCTGTCCGCCAAGAGACAGTATTCCATGATTGATAACACTGCTATGTTATTCTCCCTCATCGGCGTGGCTATGCCCAATTTCTGGTTTGGCCTGCTGATGGTGATTATCTTCGCCCTTCACCTGGGCTGGCTGCCTTCTCAGGGTATGGGGGAGGGATTTATTCCACTGATTAAAAGCCTGATTCTTCCTGCGGTGACGCTGGGAACCGGAGCCGCGGCCATGATTACGCGTATGACCCGTTCCTCCATGCTGGAGGTGATCCGGCAGGATTACATAGACACGGCCAGAGCCAAGGGCGTTTCCGATCAAAAGATCACCACCCGTCATATGCTGAAAAACGCCATGATCCCAATCATCACTGCGGTGGGACTTCAGTTCGGAACCCTGCTTGGGGGAGCCATGCTGACGGAGACCGTATTCTCCTGGCCGGGACTGGGACGGTTGATGGTGGATTCCATCAAGTCAAAGGATATTCCCATGGTGCTGGGGTCGGTTATTTTCCTGGCAATCATGTTTACCGTGGTCAACCTGGCAGTGGATATCATATACGCCTTCGTGGACCCGCGGATCAAATCACAATATAAGAGAAAGTAGGTGCAGCTCATGGGAAAGAAACATCTGATTGCCGTGGAAGCGGAAGGCAGCCAGCGCTCGCTGTGGGGCGAGGCCTGGCGCAGATTTAAAAAGAACCGGATGGCCATGATCGGTATGTATTTCATTCTGACCCTGGTGTTTATCGCCATTGCGACTATTATTATAGATGCAGTTACGGGAAAGTCGATTTATCTTAATTACGTGGTCAAGCAGAACCTGAGAGGACGCCTCCAGGGCCCCAGTCTGGCCCATCCCTTCGGGTTGGATGAGTTCGGGCGGGATATGCTGCTTCGTATGCTCTGGGCGGTGCGCTACTCCCTGTTTATGGGGACGGTTGCCATTATCATTTCCTGTATTTTTGGCGGTCTGCTGGGGGCTTTCGCGGGATATTACGGGAAAACGGCGGACAATATCATTATGAGAATCATGGATATTCTTCTGGCGATTCCCTCCATGCTGCTGGCCATTGCCATTGTGGCAGCCCTGGGAACCAGCATCACCAACGTGCTTATCGCCATCGCCATCTCCTATGTGCCCACCTTCGCCAGAACGGTGCGGGCGTCGGTGCTGACGGTGAAGGATCAGGAGTTCATCGAGGCCTCCCGGGCCATCGGATGCAGCGATTGGCGCATCATTCTTAAATACGTGATTCCCAATTCCATGGCGCCTATTATCGTCCAGGTGACACTGGGAATCGCAGGAGCCATCCTCTCCATCGCAGGACTTTCCTTCCTGGGACTCGGCATTCAGCCGCCTACCCCTGAGTGGGGCGCGATGCTGTCCAATGCCCGCAGCTATATCCGCGACGCATGGCACGTGACCATTATCCCGGGCATGGGCATTATGCTGACCATTCTGGCTCTGAACCTGGTGGGTGACGGGCTGAGGGACGCCCTTGACCCGCGTTTGAAGAGCTGATGAAGAAAGGATGGGTATGACATGGCAGATAAACCATTATTGGAAGTAAAGGACCTGGTCATCCACTATGAGACGGATGACGGGGTAGTGAAGGCGTTAAACGGCGTCAATATACAGATCGGAGTGGGGGAGACCCTGGGCCTGGTAGGAGAGACAGGGGCGGGCAAAACCACCCTGGCCAAGGGAATCATGGGTCTGATCCCCAACCCTCCGGGGAAAATTTTAAGCGGAGAGGTGCAGTTTGAGGGACAGGATCTTTTGACCATTGGCAAGGAAGGTATGATGAAGATTCGGGGCAGAGATATCTCCATGATCTTCCAGGACCCCATGACCTCCTTAAACCCGGTGCTGACCGTGGGCGAGCAGATTCTGGAGGTGATTGAGATCCATAATCCCGGCCTGTCCAAGCAGGAATCCAGGAAATGGGCGGAGAACATGCTGGAGCGGGTGGGAATCCCGGCGGAGCGGTTCGGAGAGTATCCCCACCAGTTTTCCGGCGGCATGAAGCAGAGAGTGGTCATCGCCATCGCCCTGGCCTGCAATCCCAAGCTTCTGATTGCAGACGAGCCGACCACGGCCCTGGACGTGACCATCCAGGCCCAGGTACTGGAGATGATCTATCAACTGAAGTCAGAGAACAATACCTCGATGATCCTGATCACCCATGATCTGGGTGTGGTTGCCCAAAACTGCGATTACGTGGCCATCATCTACGCGGGCGAGGTGGTGGAATACGGATCGCTGCGGGAGATTTATAAGGACACGAAACACCCATACACGGAGGGGCTGTTCGGTTCAATCCCCAGCCTCACAAGCGACGTAACGCGGCTGCAGGCCATTGACGGCATGATGCCTGATCCCACCAGGCTGCCTGAGGGCTGCGTCTTCTGTGAAAGATGTAAATACGCGACTCCTGAATGCTCCAAGTCCCATCCCGGGATGGTGTCCCTGGGCGGCACCCATCAGGTTCGCTGCCTCCGATACGGCCATCAGGCTTCGGATATGAACTGAGGAAGGAGATTTACATATGCTGGAAGAGAAGAAAGAGCTTTTACGCGTAGAGCATTTGAAGAAATATTTTACAACGCCCAAGGGTACCCTGCATGCGGTGGACGACGTGAATTTCTCCATCCGCGCAGGCGAAACCCTGGGCGTGGTGGGAGAGTCCGGCTGCGGCAAGTCCACCATGGGCAGGGCCATACTGCGGCTTCACGAGCCTACGGCGGGCAAGGTGTATTTTGAGGGAAATGATATTCTGGGCTATAACAAGAAGCAGCTGAAGGAACTGAGGAAGGACATGCAGATCATCTTCCAGGACCCCTTCGCCTCCTTAAACCCCAGAATGACGGTCAGCGAGGCCATCATAGAGCCGCTGCTGGTACAGGGAATCTACAAGTCCAGCGAGCGGGCGGCCATCATCAGCCGGGTGGATGAGATCATGAACCTGGTGGGACTGGCAAAGCGCCTGGTCAATACCTATCCCCATGAGCTGGACGGCGGACGCCGCCAGAGAATCGGCATCGCCAGGGCGTTGGCAGTGAACCCCAAGTTCATCGTGTGCGACGAGCCGGTGTCCGCCCTGGACGTATCGATCCAGGCCCAGATTCTGAATCTGATGCAGGATCTTCAGGAGGAACTGAACCTGACGTACATGTTTATCACCCACGACCTGTCCGTGGTCCGGCATTTTTCCAACAATATCGTGGTGATGTACCTGGGTCAGATGGTGGAGTGTGCGCCTGCGAAAACTCTGTTTAAGAACCCCTTGCATCCTTATACCAAGGCATTGCTGTCCGCGATCCCGGTTCCGGACCCGGATTTCAAAATGGAGCGGATACCGCTCAAGGGAGAACTGACGTCGCCCATCAACCCGGACCCGGGCTGCAGGTTCGCCAAGCGCTGTCCCTATGCCACAGAGGCCTGCACCAGCAGGGAGATGACGTTGATGGAGCTGGAGCCGGAGCATTTTGTCAGCTGCCGGATGATTCAGGAACAGAGATAAATTCCGGCTGAATCCGGTATTTATAGATTGGAAAGCTGCCGCCGGTCCCTGCTGGGCCGCCGGGCAGCGCAAGCAAAAAAGAGAGGAGCAAAAGTATGAGAAAAACATGGAAAAAGGCGATTGCATTATCCCTGATTGCCGCAATGGCAGTTAGCGCGGCAGGCTGTTCCAAATCAGGACAGACCCCCGCGGACGGCGGCGCCGCCACCGAGGCCGCATCAAAGGAGGCCGCAGGAGATACAACAGGAGGCGGCTCCGGAGAGTACAAGGACACCTTGGTATGGGCGCAGGGCGCGGACGTGACCTCCCTTGACCCCCATCAGGGTAAGGAGACCCCGGCCGTTGAGGTGACGGACCAGATTTTCGACACCCTGACCGTGGTTGACGCGGCCACCGGAGAGCTTCAGCCCCAGATCGCGGAGAGCTGGACCCAGAATTCCGAAACCTCCTACACCTTCAATATCCGCAAGGGCGTGAAGTTCCATGACGGTTCTGAGGTGAAGGCTGAGGACGTGAAATTCTCCCTGGAGAGAGCCATCAATTCCGCGGCTGTTTCCTATATCGTGGACTTTATCGACAAGGTTGACGTAGTGGACGACTATACGGTAAATGTGGAGCTGAAGGCGCCCTACGCCCCGGCCCTTAGAAACCTTTCCGTTCCCTTTGCGGCCATCGTGCCCAAGGCTGCCGTGGAGGCCAACGAGGCGGAGTTTGTGCTTCATCCCATCGGTTCCGGTCCCTACAAGTTCGTAGAGTGGAAGCAGGGCGATTCCGTTACCCTGGAGCGCTTTGACGATTACTACGCAGGAGCGGCTGAGACCCAGAAACTGGTGATGAAGGTGATCCCCGAGGCATCCCAGAGAACCATCGCCCTGGAGACCGGCGAGGTGGACCTGGCCTACGACCTGCTTCCCAACGACCTGGAGAAGGTGAGAAGCAATTCCGATCTGCAGCTGTTCGAGGCTCCGTCCCTGACCTGCTACTATATCTCCATGAATATGAACAAAGCGCCCTTTGACAACCAGCAGGTAAGAGATGCCATCAACTACGCCATCGACCGCCAGCTGATCATCGACACCATTGCCAGCGGCTCCGGCGAGCCGGCTGACGCCATCATCGCTCCGGCCGTATTCGGCTATTACAGCCCCGGCGCATATGAGTATGATCCCGAGAAGGCCAAGGCCCTGCTGGCTGAGGCGGGCTATCCCAACGGCTTCGAGACCAGCATCTGGGTGAACGACAACCAGACCCGCGTTGAGGTGTGTCAGGCTGTACAGGCTATGCTTCAGGAGGTTGGAATCACCTGCGGCATCGAGGTGATGGAATTCGGAAGCTTCATTTCCAGAACCACCGCCGGCGAGCACGACATGGGTTACTTCGGATGGGTGACCTCCACAACCGACGCGGACTACACCTATTATTCCCTGGAGCACTCCTCCCAGCAGGGCGCGGCAGGAAACCGTACCTTTATCAATGATCCTGAGGTTGACAAGCTGGTTGAGACCGGCAGAACCAGCGCGGATGAGTCTGTCAGACTGAAAGCATATGAGGAGCTGGCTGTGAAGCTGAAAGAGATCAACAACAACGCGCCCGTCTACTACAGCACCATTACCGCAGGCGCAAACGCCAAGGTAGAGGGCTTTGTGATGGATCCCATCGGCTATCACAAGCTGGATCGCGTAAAGGTAGGGAAATAAGAGAGGTCAAAGGAGACAAGCAGCATGAGATTATCTAAGATTACATGGCCTGCGGCAGAGCGTTATTTTAAGGAAAACGACATGGTGATCCTTCCCATCGGAAGCACAGAGTGCCACGGACGCCATATGCCGCTGGGAACCGATACCCTGATCCCGGACAAGATTCTGGACCTGATTGAGGAGAAGAACGACAACATCCTCATTGCGCCCATGATCCCCTACGGAGCCTGCCAGTCCCTGGCAGACTATCCGGGGACCATCAACATTGATCCCGATGTGCTGTACCAATACGTGTACCAGATTGTGGACGGGCTGTACAAGCACGGCGCACGCAAGATTCTGGTGCTTAACGGCCACGGAGGCAATATCAAGACCATCGAGCGTATCGGCCTGGAATTTGACAAAAAGGGCGCCATGGTGGTGATGCTCAACTGGTGGCTGATGGCCTGGGATATGAAGCCTGAGTGGAAGGGCGGCCACGGCGGCGGCGAGGAGACGGCGGGAGTTATGGCGGTCGATCCATCCCTGATCGATATGAGCCAGATCGACCTTCCCCTGGAGATGGCCAACATCACGGACAATCTGGTTGCCACCGGCTTCCGCACCGTCCACTTCAAGGGCGTGGAGATTGAAGTCCTGAGGAATACCCCGAAGGTGACGGACAACGGCTGGATCGGACCCGATCACCCCAACACAGCGACTCCGGAATGGGGACAGGAAATGGTGCAGACCACTGCCGACTACATTGTGGACCTGGTTGAGGAGTTAAAAAAGGTTAAGCTGTAACACACGGCAAAGCCTGGAGGTAATGATGGCAAACATTAAAGAAATAGAGGCGTTGACCAACGCCTTCGGTCCCAGCGGTTTTGAGGAAGAGGTCATCCGCGAGGTGAAGAACTGGTGCCGGGGACTGGACGTGAAAAACGACGCCATGTACAACGTGTATGCGACCATGAAGAACAGGAAGGAGGGACGTCCGGTAATTATGCTGGACGCCCATCTGGACGAATGCGGCTTCATGGTGCAGTCCATCCTGGAGAACGGGCTTTTGAGCATCCTGATGCTGGGGGGCTTCCACCTCACCAGCCTGCCCGCCCATTCCGTCATTGTGCGGACCCGGTCCGGGAAAAAGCACAGGGGGATCACCACCTCCAAGCCGGTGCATTTTCTCACTCCGGCCCAGAGGAACGACAATTCCCTGGACATTGAGGACATTCTGGTGGACGTGGGCGCCAGCAGCCGGGAGGAGGCCATGGAGGTCTACGGAATCCGGCCGGGTGATCCCATTATGCCGGATGTGAGTTTTGAGTATCACGAGGAAAACGGCATCATGTACGGCAAAGCCTTTGACAACCGTCTGGGCTGCGTCAGCATCATCGAAACCATGCAGGCCTTAAAGGACGAGGCGGACCGGCTGGCAGTGGACGTGGTAGGAGCGTTTGCGGCTCAGGAAGAGGTCGGCACCAGAGGGGCCACCGTGACGGCCCAGCAGGTGCAGCCAGACCTGGCGATTGTGTTCGAAGGCTCTCCTGCGGACGACTTTTTCTTCCGGCCGGGACTGGCCCAGTGCAGCATGAAGGGCGGAGTTCAGATCCGGCACATGGACAACAGCTATATTTCCAATGTGGAGTTCATCCGTCTGGCCCAGGAGGTGGGCGACCGGTGCGGGATTAAGTACCAGGACGCAGTGCGCCGGGGCGGAAGTACCAACGCAGGTAAGATCAGCCTGACTGGAAAAGCGGTCCCCGTGCTGGTGCTGGGCATCCCCTCCAGATATGTGCACAGCCACTACAATTTCTGTGCGGCTGAGGACGTGGACGCCACGGTCAGCATGGCCGTTGAGGTAATACGGGCATTGGACCAGGAGCGCATTGCACGGATTTTAAGAAATGACATGATCTGAATCAACATCCCTGTTGGGATCGGGCTTTATAGCATTGCCCGCCCCAACAGGGATATTTTCCTATAAAAAAGGGGTTAAAATACAAAAAATCCGCTTATTTTTGTCCGTATCCCAGGTGCCAACTCTGATAATCTTTACATATAGGCGAGAGGCGGTCATCAGCGGATTTCGTTTGACGGCTGCGGCTATTGCGGCTCCAAACATAAAATTTCTATTGAATAAGGAGGGTAATCACATGAGGGTTGGATTTATTGGATTGGGTATTATGGGTAAACCCATGGCAAAGAATCCTTTCCCTTTAAAAAGGGATGATTGTGTGTCGCGCATATTATGCAGGCTGATAGCCAAAGGAGACAAATGCCCATGAAGCCGTTAAAACTGAATGAATTTTTCAATTACCGTTTTCTGTCAAATCTTACCTGGTCCCCGGACGGAAAGGCGGCCGCAGTCACAGTGACCACCGCTAACCCGGAGGACAACGGTTACGATCAGAACCTGTGGCTATACAGGGGAGATGGGTTTCGGCAGTTTACGGCGCTCAACAAGGAGAGCTCCTTCATCTGGGATGATGAGAATACCATCCTGTTTGCAGGCGCCAGGCTGGCTTCCGATCAGAGGCGCATGGAAACGGAGGAAATCACCGTATTCAACCGCATCAGCATCCACGGCGGCGAAGCGGTCAAGGCTTTTACGCTGCCCGTAAAGGCGGTCGGTATCAAAAAGTTGTCCGACGGCCTTTACCTGATCACAGCCAGCTGCGACGCCGGAGCGCCGGATTATTACAAGATGAGCAGCGAGGAACGGGCCGCGGTCCACAAGGCCAAAAAGGCCAATGCGGACTATGAGATTTTTGACGAGATCCCCTTCTGGTACAATGGCAGCGGCATCATCAACAAGCTGAGAAACCGCCTGTTCCTGTTTGACGAGAGGACGGGGGAAATGAAACCGATCTCCGAGCCGCTGTTTAACGTCAACAGCTATACCGTAGCAGGCGATCTGATCGTATACAGCGGAGAGTCCTATCAGACCAGGCGCACGGACCGGGAATCCTTCTACAGATACCGGATCGGGGATGAGGCCAGTCAATGCATCAACGACAGCCGGAGCTACAGCGAGTGCAGCCTGTTTGCGGTGGAGAATACCATCGTGCTGATCGGCGCTTCGCGGGCGCGCTACGGCGAATGTGAAAACCCATATTTCTATACCTTGTGCCCGGAAACCGGGGAAATCAAGGTGCTGGCCGAAACCGACCTGTACGTCGGCAACAGCACCAACAGCGACTGCCGCTACGGCAGAACCAGGGCCGCGAAGGCTGTGGGAGACAAGCTCTATTTTATCTCCACCCAGAGAACCTCTTCTTACCTTTACAGCATGGATCTGACCGGCAAGGTGGAGCTGGTGCTGGAAAGAGAGGGCTCTGTCGACGATTTCGACCTTGTGGACGACTCTGTTTTGCTGACCGGCATGTATGATATGAAACTGCAGGAGATCTATACGTACAGCCTGGCGGACAGAACCATGAACCAGGTAAGCCGCTTTAACCAGGAGGTACTGGAAGACAAATATGTAGCGGAGCCGGAGCCTGTCGCCTTCACGCTGAACGGTGTGGAGCTGGACGGCTGGATTTTAAAGCCCATGGATTACGACCCGGATAAATCCTATCCCGGCATCCTGGACATCCACGGCGGCCCCAAGACCCTCTATTCCCCGGTTTTTGTCCATGAGATGCAGTATTGGGCGGGGAAGGGCTATTTTGTGTTTTTCTGTAATCCAGAGGGCAGCGACGGACGGGGCAACGACTTTGCTGATATCCGGGGAAAATTCGGCACCAAGGATTACGACGGCATCATGAAATTTGTGGACGAGGTTTTAGCCAGGTATCCGCAGATTGACCCGGCCCGCCTGGGCGTTACCGGCGGGTCCTACGGCGGATTTATGACCAACTGGATCATCGGCCACACCGGCCGTTTCGCAGCTGCAGCCTCCCAGAGATCCATTTCCAACTGGATTTCCTTCTACGGCACATCGGATATTGGCACTTCCTTTGGACCCGATCAGGTGAAGGCCAACATCTACGACGACTATGAGAAGCTGTGGTGGCATTCGCCGTTAAAATATGCCAACAATGTGACCACCCCCACCCTCTTTATCCACTCAGAAGAGGATTACCGTTGCTGGATTCCGGAAGGTATGCAGATGTACACCGCCATTGTGGACAGGGGCGTGGAGGCCAGAATGTGTTGTTTCAAGGGCGAGAACCACGAGCTGAGCCGCTCGGGCAAGCCGCTTCACAGGGAAAAACGCCTTCAGGAGATCACGGACTGGATGGACAAATACACTCGTAAATAAAGAGAGCCTGTTTACACAGCGGCGCGGCCGGGAGTGGAGCCTGCCGTGGATATGGAAAAGGCTGTGCAGCGAACGGTCTGAGGTGGAAAAACAGTCGAGTAAAAGGGCTGGCGCACGAAGTGCGCCAGCCCTTTTAATAAGGGTATATTAGGAAATGAAAAGGGGGTAGTCAATTAGCCGAAGTATCTCTTTAACAGGCCCTCAAACGCCTTGCCGTGACGGGCTTCGTCCTTGGCCATCTCGTGAACGGTGTCATGGATCGCATCCAGGTTCAGGGCTTTCGCTCTCTTGGCCAGGTCGAACTTGCCTGCGGTAGCGCCGTTCTCAGCGGCCACGCGCATCTCCAGGTTCTTCTTGGTGGAAGAGGTTACAACCTCGCCCAGCAGCTCGGCGAACTTGGCAGCGTGCTCAGCCTCTTCAAACGCGGCCTTGGCCCAGTACATGCCGATCTCGGGATAACCCTCTCTGTGAGCCACTCTGGACATGGCCAGATACATGCCGACCTCGGAGCACTCGCCCTCAAAGTTTGCTCTCAGATCCATCATGATATCCTCGGGGGAACCCTGAGCCACGCCTACCTCGTGCTCGCAGGCCCATGCCATGCCTTCGCTCTCCTGTAATTTGAACTTGGAAGCCGGAACACCGCACTGAGGACATTTCTCAGGAGCCTGCTCGCCTTCGTATACATAACCACATACGGTACATACCCATTTCTTCATATTCGTTCTCTCCTTTTTATATGTTTACGTTTCTTTAATTGATAATAGTAATTGTTACTGATATTAATATATACCATAGAAGCTGATTTGTCAACACCTATTTGCAATAATTTTTCCCGCTGTCTGAATGGTTACAATTTTTCAACGCGATCCGCGGCCGCACCGCATTCCTTTTACTATATTCCGCGGGAGAGAAAAGATTCCTTGCGGGCGCAGGGGCGGGAGCCGGCAGCAGGTGCAGGAAAGGCGCCGGTTGGGGGGAACCGGCGCCTTTCACAAGGAGGATATTAAAATTTCAGGGGGTTGAAATCAATTAACCAAAGTATCTCTTCAGCAGACCCTCGAACGCCTTGCCGTGACGGGCCTCGTCCTTGGCCATCTCATGAACGGTGTCATGGATCGCATCCAGGTTCAGGGCTTTCGCTCTCTTGGCCAGGTCGAACTTGCCTGCGGTAGCGCCGTTCTCAGCGGCCACGCGCATCTCCAGGTTCTTCTTGGTAGAAGAGGTTACAACCTCGCCCAGCAGCTCGGCGAACTTGGCAGCGTGCTCAGCCTCTTCAAACGCGGCCTTGGCCCAGTACATGCCGATCTCGGGATAACCCTCTCTGTGAGCCACTCTGGACATGGCCAGATACATACCGACCTCGGAGCACTCGCCCTCGAAGTTTGCTCTCAGATCCATCATGATATCCTCAGGGGAGCCCTGAGCCACGCCTACCTCGTGCTCGCAGGCCCATGCCATGCCTTCGCTGTCCTGTAATTTAAACTTGGAGGCCGGAACGCCGCACTGAGGACACTTCTCAGGAGCCTGCTCGCCTTCGTATACATAACCACATACGGTACATACCCATTTCTTCATATTCGTTCTCTCCTTTTATATGTTTGTGTTTCTTTAATTAATAATAGTAATTGTTACTAATATTAATATAATACAAGTCCGGCAGTTTGTCAACACCTTTTCTAATATTTTTTGATCTTTTTTATCCAGTTTCGCAAGCTTTTTTATTGATTTGATAGATGGAATCTTCTTACAAGTCCTCATTAATGTTTATGACACCATGAGAAAATGGCTTAAAATCAAGGTTTTTCGCATACCGTCGTTTATTTTGCCGTATCTCCGTACAAGATGGTTTTGTAAGACCGGGCACCAAGAAGCTGTGTAGGATATTGTTTGAAAATCTCTTCCTTTCCATTTTGTTCCCATATTTCAGCATGATTTTTGGAAGAGCAAGCATAGGAAGAGGGTACCCTCTTCCGAAAAGCGACTTGTTGGGAAGTCTCCCAAACCCTCTTTATATTTTGGCAAATGGCTGTTAAGCGCGATTCTTAGAGAGTGAAATAGAACAATAGAACAAAATATGGTATAATAAATTCCAGAAAACAATAACGTTATTTTTAAATAGGAGAAGTGGGGATGGCTACTTTTTATTTAGTAAGACACGGAAAAACTGATTACTCAGAACGAAACAAAAAAATATATCAGGGGTTTGGTGTGAATTTATCTCCTTTAAGTGTTGAGGGAGTTAAAGAAATTGAAAACACTTCAAAAGATAAACGGCTACTTGAAGCCAGTATTATTTTATCTTCACCCTATACAAGAGCAGTACAAACCGCTGCTATACTTTCAAAAGAACTTCAAATAGATATAGTTATTGAAACAGATTTACATGAATGGATGGCAAATAAAAATTATATCTATGAAGACGATGAAAAGGCAAACAAGAATTATCATGAATTTATTGAGTTTAAGGGCACATATCCTGCTGGTCATGATATGGATTGGGAGGACATGAGCTCGATGAGAAAGAGAATTCTACCTGTTCTTGAAAAATATAAGCCTTATAAAAAAATAATAGTTGCCTGTCATGGAATGTTTATTCAATCTCTATGCAACGGATACCATCCAGAAAATGGAGAAATTGTAGAGTTTGAATTATAACTTTACAACATGGGCAAATAGCCGCCTAACTGTTAGCAGAGCCAGCCGCTCTTGGCAATGGTGAATAGAACGGTTGTACCGCCATTGACAAGTCCGTCTGCCCCTGCTGTGAGGTAATCAAGGGGCGAAAGCAACGAGCGCTTTCGCCCTCTATTATCATGGAAAAACGTTACGCAGCAGAAGCTGATTAAGTCGCTGTCTGCAAGGCTTTGCAGACACAGAACAGGGTGTGGTAAAGTTTTTATACTCGCACCCCTCAAAATGGCGTTCTACTGCGCAACAAAACGGGCGTACACGGCGTGGTACACTATGCGATTGTCAAACCGGAACCAGTGCCAAAGGATAGCAAGCAGCTCCCCAAAAGTCAATAATAGAGATAAGAAAATTGTGATGAAATGTAGTTTGGGAGAGCATATTCCTTTACTTCTTCTTATAGCTTTTTATATGCTCGCGCTGAATGTGGGCACCATTGGGGCACTAATCAAGACGTTCTACAATCCAACGATAGAGTGTTGATATGTCGAAAAGTATAGTGTTCATGCGGCTTTGCGGCATTTCATATTCTATCGCTTGCAATCACTATCCCACTATTTTTTATAAAATCCGCAGGATATAAAAAACGAAGGTCCGCAGAAACGAACCTTCGCCTTTTGTAATGTCAATCAGTCTCAATCGGCTGGAATTAACCAAAGTATCTCTTTAACAGACCCTCGAACGCCTTGCCGTGACGGGCCTCGTCCTTAGCCATCTCATGAACGGTGTCATGGATCGCATCCAGGTTCAGGGCTTTCGCTCTCTTGGCCAGGTCGAACTTGCCTGCGGTAGCGCCGTTCTCAGCGGCCACGCGCATCTCCAGGTTCTTCTTGGTGGAGCTTGTCACAACCTCGCCCAGCAGCTCGGCGAACTTGGCAGCGTGCTCAGCTTCCTCAAAAGCAGCCTTCTCCCAGTACAGGCCAATCTCGGGATAACCCTCTCTGTGAGCAACTCTGGACATCGCCAGGTACATGCCGACCTCGGAGCACTCGCCCTCGAAGTTTGCTCTCAGATCCATCATGATATCCTCGGGGGAACCCTGAGCCACGCCTACCTCGTGCTCGCAGGCCCATGCCATGCCTTCGCTCTCCTGTAATTTAAACTTGGAAGCCGGAACGCCGCACTGAGGACATTTCTCAGGAGCCTGCTCACCCTCGTATACATAGCCACATACTGTACAAACCCATTTTTTCATCGTTTTTCTCTCCTTTTTTATCTATATGATATTTGTCAAATTAATATTAGTAATCGTTACTGACATTACTATAAACCAACCGGCCGGTTTTGTCAACACCTATTTTAAAAATATTTATGAAATCTCAGAGAAATGTGCGTTTTGTAACCGGAAAAAGCAGCGCCGCAGGCAGACAATGAGCCGCCGGCGTAGGCCGGCGGCTCGCTGTCGCGAACGTTTGCAGAACGGTCAGGCGGACTTATGGATCTTGTGATCCGCGTGCTTTGCCAGGCAGTCATTGCATTCTCCCAGAAACAGTACGGAATGACCGTCCACAACGCCGGGCGCAAATTCCTGAGCGGCGGTGTTTAAGGCCTCCATTGTCTCCATGGGCACGTCGTAGACCTGCTTGCATTCCCTGCACATAAAGTGGTAATGGGGTCTGGGATTTCCATCGAAGTGGTCCGCGCCATCGCCGCAGGTAAGCCGCTGTATTTCACCGGTTTCAACCAGCAGGTTTAAGTTGCGGTAAACCGTGCCAAGACTGATATTGGGATATTCCTCGCGGATGCTGGCGTATAGGGCGTCTGCCGTTGGATGGTCATGACGGTTCATCAAACAGGCTTTGATGGATTCCCTCTGACGACTATACTTGAGCGTTTTCATAGCATCTCCTTCCTTATATCTGTATCTGCTACGATAATAGTAATAGTTACTATTAATAATATAGTAGATTTTCCATGGATTGTCAAGTGGGGATTAAAAGAACGTAAAAAATCCCTGAACTGGAAAAATCTCTCAGTTCAGGGACATGACGGTTAGTCGGGATTATAGGGGATCCGCTCCTTGGCGATGCGGATGAATTCCTTGGTGGCCCGGGACATGTAGTGGCCCTTGTGGTAGCCGATTCCCAGAACGCCGTGGGCGCGCCGGAAGTTCAGCGGGTAGGGATTTAAGCGGGCCCGCTCCATAAATTTGGTGCGGTGGTCCTGGGTGGACTGGTCGTTGGACATAAACATGCGGGGGAAGAAGGTGATCCCCATGCCCTTGGCGCTCAGGGCCAACACGGTCTCGATATTTTCTGTCTCCAGCACAATCCGGGGCGTGATCTGGGCTTCCTCGAACATTTCGTCCGCGATGGTGCGCACCCGGTTGCCTTTTTTTAACAGAATGAAGGGGCAGGACTCCAACAGCCGCAGGTCCGTGGACTGGGAGAGCTGGGCCTTAATCTCCTCCAGCCTGCCGGGATAGGCCTTCTCCAGCACGATGTCCGGCGCGATCAGGAGGATTTCCTCCGCGCAGACCGGCACCGTCTCCACGTTTTCCACGGCGAAGGGCAGCAAGTCGATCATGAGATCGATGTTGCCGTGGAGCAGCTCCGAGGCCAGGGTGCTGGAATTACCCTCGATCAGCTTGAGCTCGATGCCGGGAAACTGGGTCTGGTAGGAGGGCAGGATCTCCGGCAGGATCACGCGGCCCCGGGTGTGGGACACGCCGATGGACAGCTGTCCGGTGGAGAAATCCTTGATGTCGGCGATCTCGCGGTAGGTCTCGTCCCGCAGATCCAGAAGCTCCCTGGCTCTGGCCTTTAACGCCTGCCCGGCGTAGGTCAGGGTGAGCGGCAGGGTCCGGTTGAACAGGATCACGTCGAACTCCTTCTCCAGGTTGGAGATGTGGTTGCTGAGGGACTGTTGGGAGATATAGAGCTTTCTTGCGGCTCTTGTGAAATTCAGCTCCTCGGCGGCGACCAGAAAATATTCCAGGTTCAGAAAGTTGATCATTCCTGCCACCCCCCCGCCATCAGGGCGGCCAGCTTCGGAAGATAGGTCGCCAGTTTGTCCAGGGAGGTGTTGACCACCAGCTCTTCCGGGAAGTTCAGTTCCTGAAGCAGCGCATGCGCATACCTGTGGTTGCCCACATCCGTGCAGAAATGGGCGTCGCTGTCGATGATCACCGGCTGCTCATACCGGCGGCACAGCTCCAGCATCACCCGGTAATTCTCCGGAGCGCCCGGGCGGAAGCCGCGGGGATTTAAGGAACTGTTGTTCATCTCCAGAAGCTTGTGATTGCGTTTGGCGGCGGAAACCAGGGCCTCATAGTCCACCGGATACCGGCTGTCGTCCGGATGCCCGATGATGTGGATGTAAGGATTTTCCAGGGCATGGATGTAAGCGGCGGTGTTCTGCTCCCGGGTGCCGCTCTCGATGCACGGCGGATGCAGGCTGGCGATGCAGTAGTCCAGCCGCTCCAGATAATCCGGCGGCAGGTCCACCGTACCCTCGAAATCCATAATGTTGAGCTCCGCCCCCATCAGGACTTTGACGCCAAAGAGTTCTCTTGGGATCACCTTAAAATTGATGAAATGAAACGCTTCACAGCTTCCGGGCATAGCCGGGGTGTGATCGGAACAGCCGAAGAGGGTCAGACCGGCTTCAGCTGCGGCCCGCACCATTTCACAGAGCGAGTTGTAGGCGTGTCCGCTGGCTGTGGTGTGGGTATGCAAATCCAATATGTCATACATGGCTGCAGGAATATTCCTTTCTTTGCTTTCTATAGTAAATTTTCGTATCTGTTCAGTACCTTCACAGATACGGGCAAAATCCATTTAAAATCGACTTCGTCGAAGGGTTTTTTGCCAGCAAGCTTAGGTTCTCATACGGTCAGCGCAGCAAGTGCGCAGACCTACTGAACAGTTACAAATTTTCAATCAAATCATACCACATTTTATCCGCGGTGAAAAGGTGAATGTTTGCGGCATCCGGGACGTTTTAAACGGTGGAAACCGGCCCCGGACAGGCTGGGGGGAGGAAAAACGATGATAATCCGGAAGGAAATTGCCAAAATGTCCCTGAAAATGAAAAATAGGTATAAAATTTGTGAGAAAACTATAGAAATATTAGGTGGGTTGTTGTTATAATGGAGAGGAATGAACTCAGGCGTTGACGCCGGGTGAAATGAAAGGAAAAGCGAGGAGAGAAACATGAGTGAAGAAATGAAAAACGAGATGGAACTTGAAAATGCGGAGGCAGTTGAAACTGCGGCTGAGCCGGTAGAAACCATGGAAGACTATGCGGCCGAACTGGAGGCCTCTTATAAGACTCTGAACAAGCGGAATATCGAGATCTCCGAGGACGAGAGCGGCGTGCTGGAGAAGTGGGCGCATTTCACCCAGATGCTGGAGGAGCGCACCGTATTTTCCGTAAAGATCGCCGAGGCGGTGAAGGCAGGCGTTGTGGCTTACGTGGACGACGTGCGCGCGTTTATTCCGGCTTCCCAGCTGTCCACCGAGTACGTGGAGAAGCTGGAGGACTGGCAGGGCAAGAACATCGACGTGATCGTGATTACCGCCGACACCGAGAAGAAGCGCCTGGTGCTGTCCGGCCGCGAGGTTGAGAAGGACCGCAAGGAGGCGGAGCGCAAGGAGAAGCTGGCGCAGTTTAAGGCAGGCGACGTGGTGGAAGGCACCGTTGACAGCCTGAAGAACTACGGCGCGTTTATCAAGCTGGCGGACGGCGTTGACGGGCTGCTGCACGTTTCCCAGATCAGCACCCAGCGCATCAAACATCCGGGCGTTGTGCTGAAGGAAGGCCAGAGCGTGAAGGTGAAGATTCTGTCCGTTGCGGACGGAAAGATCAGCCTGAGCATGAAGGCGCTGACCGCACCGGTGGAGGATGAGGAGCAGCACGAGCGCTTCGATTACAAGGAGACCGCTTCCGTGACCACCGGACTGGGAGATCTGTTAAAAGGACTGAAGCTGTAAGCAAGCATAGAAGGAGGGATAGCGATGTCAAATATCCCCAAATCCGACGACCAGGTGGATCAATGGCGTTCGGTTATGTTTTTGTACGATTCCGCCCTGAAGAAAGTCAACACTAAAATTGAGATATTAAACAACGAATTCGTGAACCGCTACGACTACAACCCCATTGAGCACATCAAGTCGCGGCTTAAAACAGCTGACAGCATTGTCAAAAAGCTAAAAAAAGACGGTCACGACGTGACCATTGAAAATATGATGGAGCATCTCAGCGACATTGCCGGGATCCGGATTATCTGTTCCTTTACCTCGGATATCTATCAGATCGCGGAGATGATCGCCCATCAGGCTGACGTGACGGTGCTGCACGTGAAGGATTACATCAAGAATCCCAAACCCAACGGCTACAAGAGCTACCACATGGTGGTCACGGTGCCGGTTTACCTGTCCGACGGGCCGGTGGAGACAAAGGTGGAGGTGCAGATCCGCTCCGTGGCGATGGACTTCTGGGCCAGCCTGGAGCACAAGATCGCTTACAAGTTCGAGGGCAACGCGCCTGAGAATCTGCTGAAGGAGCTGAAAGCCTGCGCGGACATCGTGGATATGCTGGACGCCAAGATGTTCTCGCTAAACGAGGCCATCACGGCCTACGCGGCGGAGCAGCGGCGCCAGGAGCAGCAGGCGGCGAAGACGGAAGAAGAATTTTTGTGAAGACATTTTTTAGAGAGACCTATCAGGTTTTGCGGGTGAACCTGCGCCAGCTGGTGCTGTTTGAAATTCTGTACCGGCTGGTGGCAGGTGCATTCTATATAAGGCTTGTCAACCTGCTGCTTAAGATTTCCCTGCGGGCGGCGGGTTACAGTTATCTGACCATGAGCAACCTTGCGGCGTTTCTGCTGCGGCCGGTGACGGTGGGCTGCGCCATGGTCCTTGTGCTTGTTGGAGCATTTTTAATGGTCGTGGAGCTGGGCGGACTGATGACCGCCTACCAGGCGGCCGCATATTCCCGGCGGATCGACGTGGTCTCCATTGTGCGGGGCGCTGTCGGCAAGGCGGTGGACGAGCTGTCAAAACGAAACTGGCAGCTTTTTTTGCTTGCCCTGGCCAGCTACCTGATGATGAACAGTATGGTCCTTTTGCGGCTTTTGACCCGGGTCAAGCCGGTGAATTTCGTGATGGCCGAGATCTGGAGCCAGAGGGCCGGCCGGGCCGGGCTTGCGGCGGTTGTGGCAGGGCTGGTGGTGATCGGGATTCCCACCATGCTGGTGTTTTTCGCGTGTATGGTGGAGCAGAAACGGTTCCGGGACGGGGTCAGGCGCAGTATGGAGCTGGTGAAAGGGCGATGGCCGAAAGCCCTGGCGCTGCTGTTTGGGCTGAACGCCCTGATGGTGGCCGCCTCTGTGGCTCTGCACCTGCTGTTTGTGGTGGCTGCGGCCGTGTGTGTGACGCTCTTTGTGGACAGCTACGCGGCGATGGCCGTGCTGGCCGCGGTCTGCCGCAGGCTGGAGCTGGTCGTGCTGGCCGTAGCCAGCATGGCGGCCGGGCTTGTGGATTTCGGGGCGCTGACCGTGGTGTATTATCAGTTTGAGACGCGGCACAGCCAGGTGAAGCCCTGGGACTTTTCCTATGTGTGCCGGGACCATTTGAGCCGGAAGCGGATTCTGGCCGTGACCGGGGCGGTGGCCGGCGTCAGCCTGCTGTTTCTTCTGGATATGGTGTGCAACGGTTTTCCGCTGGATTCGTCGGTTTTGACCGAGACGGAGATCACGGCCCACCGGGGAAGTTCCAAGCGTGCCCCTGAGAATACCCTGGCGGCTCTGGAGACTGCCATCGACGAGATGGCGGACTACGCGGAGATCGACGTGCAGACCACCTCGGACGGCGTGGTGGTGGTGTGCCACGACCTGAATTTAAAGCGGTTAGCCGGTGTGAACCGGCGTCTGGGCAGCATGACCTACGGCGAGGTGCGGGACCTGGATGTGGGCAGCCGGTTCGGGGCGGATTTCGCCGGGGAGCGGATTCCCACTCTGGAGGAAGCGCTGGACGACTGCAAGGGGCGGATCAAGCTGAACATCGAGCTCAAGAACATCGGGGACCGGACGGACCTGCCGGAGCAGGTGGTGGAGATGATCCGGGACCGGGAGATGCAGGAGCAGTGCGTGATCACCTCCGTGAAGCTGGACTACCTGGTGCGGGTGAAGGAGGCGGACCCGGATCTGCACACCGGGTACATTTTGCCGGCCGCCTACGGCAGGTACTACGACAACGATGCATTTGACTTTATCAGTCTGCGCTCCAGCTTTGTGACTCTGGGGCTGGTGGAAAACGCTCATGAGAAGGGCAAGGCGGTTCATGTCTGGACCGTCAACAAAAAGAGCGAGATCGAGCAGATGAAGGTGCTCGGGGTGGACAACATTATCACCGACTATCCGGCCCTGGCCCGGGAGGTGCTGTACCGGGAGGAGGCCACGGAGAGCCTGATGGAATATTTGAAAATGGTGCTGCGGTGAGCATTTTTGCACGCAGGGCGCGAGGGATTGCCGGCGGACCGGGTATTGGGAAATATCCGGCCGCCGGCAATTTGGCTTTGAATGTAATGGGCCGCTGAGGCGGTTGTCGGGGGCGGAGGGGATGCCCGGCAGACGGGGGATTGGAAAAATTTGTTTTATATTGCGGGGAAATCGATTATAATAGAAGGAATAGCGGGACAGGCCGCGGATTGAAAGGATGAACGGTTGCCTGGAACTAGACGGGAGGTGCGGGTATGGCGATTATCGGAATTGATCTGGGAACCACCAACAGCCTGGTGTGCGTCTGGAGGGATGGAAAGGCGGAGCTGGTGCCCAATTCCCTGGGGGAATATCTGACGCCCAGCGCGGTTTACGCGGACGAACATCAGGTGCTCTGGACCGGGGCGGTGGCCAGGGAGCATATGTGTATCCGGCCGGAGCGGTGCGCCGCCTCCTTCAAGCGGCATATGGGGACGGATAAGCGAATTTTCCTGGGTTCTATGGGATTTACGCCCCAGGAGCTGTCCTCCATGGTTTTAAAGCAGCTGAAGGAGGACGCGGAGGAGTATCTGGGCTGCGAGGTGGAGGAGGCGGTGATCAGCGTGCCCGCCTATTTTAACGACGAGCAGCGCTTTGCCACAAAGGAAGCCGGTCAGATGGCCGGACTCAGGGTGGAGCGCCTGGTCAACGAGCCGTCCGCAGCGGCCCTGGCCTGCCGCAGCGGGAGCGGGGAGGAGGATTCTTCGTTTCTGGTGGTGGATCTGGGTGGAGGTACGCTGGATGTGTCGGTGGTGGAGTGTTTTGAGCAGGTGATTGAGATTCAGGCAGTGGCCGGGGACAACCGCCTGGGCGGGGATGATTTCGATCATCGGATTGCCGAGCATTTCTGCCGGGAGCACGGGCTGGTGTTTGAGCTTTTGTCCCCCGGAGATCAGGCCGCGCTGCTGAAAAAAGCGGAGCAGTGCAAGCGTTCCCTGACCTCGTCGCCCGCAGGCATGATCGAGTTTTCCGGGGATCAGGGAACCATGGGAATGTTCCTGACCGGGGAGCAGCTTACGGAGCTCCTAGCGCCGCTGCTGGTCCGCCTGGAAAAGGTGCTGCGCCAGGCTCTGAAGGATGCTGGGAAAACCATGGACGACATCGATCAGGTGGTGCTGGTGGGCGGTTCCTGTAAAATGCCGCTGGTCCGGCAGTTTATCGCCAGAGCCCTGGAGCGGGAGCCGTATCTGTGCGGCCGGCCGGATGAGATCGTGGCCCTGGGGGCCGGAATTTACGCGGGAATCAAGAGTCGCCAGACCGAAATACGGGATGTGATCCTGACGGATATCTGTCCGTTTACGTTGGGGGTGGGGATCGTGGATTACGACGATCCCGACGACCTGATCATGTCGCCGGTGATTGAGCGCAACAGCGTGCTGCCGGTCAGCCGCATGCGGGAGTACGTGACTACGATGGACAACCAGAGGCAGGTGGCGTTTCGCATTTTCCAGGGGGAGTCCATTCACTGCAGCCAGAATGAATATATGGGGACGGTGGAGCTGGCGGTGCCGCCTGCTCCCAAGGGCCGGGAGGCGGCTCTGGTGCGTCTGACCTATGATATCAACGGGATTCTGGAGGTGGAGGCCATGAATCGCCTGGGGCAGAGGGCGGGCAAGGTGATTATGAGCCGGAAGGTGCGTATGAGCGAGGAGGAGCTTGAGCGGCGGACGGCGGAGCTGGAAGCCATCAAGCGCAGCCCACGGGAGGAAGCGGCCAATCAGCTGGTGATCTCCCGGGGAGAGCGATTGTACGCGGAGGCGCTGGGGAATGACCGGGAAGTGATTTCCCAGCTTCTGCGGTGGTTTTCCCAGGTTCTGGGAGAGGGCGGCCCGGCGACCATGGCGGCCGCGCGGAAAAAGGCCATGGAAACGCTGGATTATATTGAACGGAAGCTGGATGGGGATGTCTGATGGCAGTCTTTTGGATCTGGAATGAATTGGAAATAGAGCCCACAAACGACCGGCGGGCCATCAAGCGGGCGTACGCGAAGAAAAGCCGTCTGTGCCACCCGGAAGAGAAGCCGGAGGAGTTCAGGCGGCTTCACGAGGCGTACCGGCTGGCGCTGGAGCTGGCGGAGCGGGAGGCGAGACGGGAGCGGGAGGCCGGAGGAGGACGCGAGGAAAGGGCGGGACGGGAGGCCGGAGAAGAGCGGGAAGCCGGAGGAGCGCGCCTTGAGCGCGCGTTGGGAAAGGCTGAGGAAGAACCGGAGGAACGCCCCGGGGTGGCCTCGTCCGTCCATTTCCCCGCGCCAGACTACCAACAGCTGGACGAATTGATCGCCCGGGGGCTGGAACAGGATTACGCCAGGGACCCGGAGCTGCTTTTGGAGAAGATGAAGAAGCTCCACGAGGGGGCGGGAGAGAATGTCAACCGTTATACCGGCCAGCTGGAAACATGCCTGCAGCAGTGGCGCTGCCTGACGGACTCCGAACATTTTCGCACAGCGGGCTGGAAGCCAGAGTTTCTGGAAATGCTCTCGGACTGGCTGCGGGAGAACCGGGACGGCATTAACCGGGCGGAGGCGATCAGCCTCTATAACGCGTATGATTTTATCCATTACCTGGACCGGGATTTCCCGGATGTGCCGTTCATCAATGAAGTTTATATACAGCTGATGTACCAGGCCCGCAGATATGAGCGGGATATGCTGCAATACAGCGGCCTGTCCATTATCGGGCGCGTAAAAGACCGTTCCTGCCAGGAGCGCGCCGGAAAGGCGGGGATCGGAAGGCGGAATCTGCTTTACTGCCTGATGTGGGCGGCGGTGTTTTTCTGTTTGATGATGGCTGTCATGCTCCTCCTTCCGGGCAGGACCAGCAGAGAGGCGGAGCAGGTAGAGCCGTTCTGCTATAGCGCCGGGCACGAGGCCGGGGCGGAACACAGCGCCGGGTGGCTTGAAGACTATGGGTTTTGCAGGGCGTACCCCGACGGCTACCGCATGTCCGATGAGGAGGCGTTCAGCCAAAAAATAACGCCTCTTCTGGAGGATTTTTCCGTGGTTGCCACCGCCCGGCTTCATATTAATGGCAAACACGACCTTCCCAACCAGGTGGAGTTGGAGTGCGTCAGAGAGACGGACGGAACAACACCGGCTGTTTATTGGTCCAGGACTCAGGATAAACGGGGGATCGCCTACTATTTTACGGTGCGGCCTTCAGAAAACGGAATCCGGCCGCCTGTGGTGCTCACGTCCGGTTATCTCCCGGAGGTGTTCCGCTATTTCTGCGGGCAGAAACAGATCAACTGCCAGGTCTGGTATCCCGCGTACGATGAGGTGGGTCTGGCAATCGCCTGGCCGGAGGTGGAGCGGACGGTATTTCTGGAATACGCCCTTGCCGCCGTGTTTGAGGAGTACAGCAGGTACGCGGGGGAGGCTATGCAGCCCTTAAATATCACAGTGATCTATGGAAGGGATGCGGACGCGGCCCTTGAGGCGCTGGCGGAGGGAACATACCTCCCGGACCCGGACGCCGCCCATCCCGGTTACCAGGTGAGCAGCGCGGAGGGCAGAAATCAGTTCCAGCCGGATCAGGGATTTGAGGGCAAACTGTGGGTGAGTCATGTGGTCTGCGGGCCTGAGAAGCGCGATGGCACGGTCCTGTATCCGGGCTGCGCGCGTTTCGACGTCACAAAAGAATTGCTGGATCATCTGGAAAGTCTGGATTGGATGGTTAAAATGAATTATAATGAGAGCAATCGACAAACAATTATAAAGGAGAACGAGCAATGAGAGCGGTAATACAGCGTGTGTCCCACGCCGGAGTGACGGTGGACGGCAAGGTTCTGGGAAAAATAGGAAAAGGTTTCCTGATTCTGCTGGGCGTGTCGGACGAGGACACGGAGGAAGTGGCGGACCGGCTGGCGGATAAGATCTGCAAGCTGAGGATTTTTGAGGATGAGAACGGCAAGACCAACCTGTCCCTGGCGGACGTGGACGGTGAATTGCTGGTGATCAGCCAGTTTACCCTCTATGCGGACTGCAGAAAGGGCAACCGGCCCAGTTTTATCAAAGCGGGCGCCCCGGATATGGCGAACGGGCTGTACGAATATTTTATGGAGCGGTGCAGACAATACGTGAAGAGAGTGGAACGCGGGGAATTCGGCGCGGATATGAAGGTGGAGCTGTTGAACGACGGCCCGTTCACGCTGATGCTGGACAGCTGTGACCTGTTTAAATAGTGGAGAGGAATTGCGATGGCAAAGATAATGGAGACAGTTTTATATTATAATCCGGGCACTCCGGAGACGATGAAGCACGTGACCAAGTTAAAAAGCGTGCTGGTGCGTATGGGAATCCGAATCCGCAACATCGGTCCGGACCAGGTGAACCAGACGGTGGGGTATCTGGCCGGCGTGCCGGGATTTGAGGAAAATGCGGACGCAGGGGAGTTGCCGGTGATCGGCGAGGAGATGCTGGTTTTAAAGCAATTTAGCAGCCGGCGGATCGACGAACTGCTGTTGAACCTGCGCAAGGCGGGAGTTCCGCGCATCTCCCTCAAGGCGGTGCTCACGGAGCACAACTGCGGGTGGACCTTCTACGCGCTGTATGAGGAGCTGCGGGAGGAGCACGAGAAGATGAGCGCCATGGCCGCGCCGGAACCGGTTGCGTCCGCGGGCGATCCGGCGGAAGCGTCTGCTGGCCGGGACAGCGCCCCAGCGTCCGCCAGCCAGGCGGCCCCCGCCCGGCCCGCAGAGTAACCCGGGAGGCGGCCCTTATGATTGATCCAACCAGAGACCGGCAGCTGCGGGAATTGGAGCAGGTAAATCTCTGCGCGCAGATTCTCTACCAGGCCAGGAATGAGCTTTATCTGAATATGCGTTTCCTGGATATTCCCTTAAGCAGCCTGGGATTCGAGGCGGAGTGGGGATTGAACGGAATCCGAACGGACGGTTTCAATATCTATTACGGCCCGGACTGGCTGACCGGACTTTACGGCCAGGGGCGCGTGCGGGTGAACCGCGCGTATCTGCACATGCTGTTTCACTGCCTGTTCGGACATTTGGACGGGCGGAGAGAGCGGGAAATATCCGACTGGAATCTGGCCTGCGACATCGCCATGGAGTCGGTGCTGGACGGACTCTACCAGAAGTGCACCCACGTCCAGCCGGGGGCGTTCCGCCGGGAAACCTACCTGCGGATCCGGAAGATGTTAAACCAGGAGGTTCTGACCGCCCAGGGCGTATACAAGGCGCTGGTGGAGATGAAACCCGACGACCGGCGCAGAGGCCAGCTGCAACGGGAATTTTATGTGGACGACCACAGCCGCTGGGAGGAGCCTCAGCCGCCCCGCCAGGTCAGAAACCGGCAAAACAAGTGGAAGGACAACCGGGAGCGCATGCAGACCGAGATGGAGACCGGCTCCAAAGACGCCTCGGAGGACAACCGGAGCCTTTTGGATGAGCTGGAGGTGGAGAACCGGGAGCGGTACGATTACCGGCAGTTTCTCCGGCGGTTCGCGGTGTTAAAGGAGGAGATTCAGGTGGATATGGACTCCTTCGACTACGCCTTTTACACCTATGGGCTGTCCCTGTACGGGAACATGCCGCTGGTTGAACCCCAGGAGTCCAGGGAAGTGTACCGGGTGGAGGATTTCGCCGTGGTCATCGATACGTCCATGTCCTGCTCCGGGGAACTGGTACAGCGCTTTTTGGAGGAGACCTACGACGTGCTGTCCCAGTCGGAGAGTTTTTTCCGCCGGGTTAATGTGCACGTGATCCAGTGCGACGACCAAATACGGTCCGACGTGGTGATCACCAGGGCGGAGGATTTGGCGGATTATATGGAGCATCTGACCTTAAAGGGCCTGGGGGGCACGGATTTCAGGCCGGCCTTTGACTATGTGAACGGCCTTCGGGCGGCGGGGGCATTTTCCAGGCTCAGGGGCCTGATCTATTTTACGGACGGAAAAGGGATTTATCCGGTACAGGCTCCGCCCTACGACATGGCCTTTGTGTTTGTCAAGGATCAGTACAGCGACGAGTCGGTGCCGCCCTGGGCCATGAAGGTGATTCTGGAGGCGGACGATCTGCTGGAGAAGGGGCAAAATGAGCCGGAGACGGGGAATATGGGACTGTTGCAGAAGGAAGAGCAGGAGAGAATGACATGAATATAAAACGGGCCAAACAAGAGATCAAGGACACCATCCAGGCGTATCTGCTGCGGGATGACACGGGCGCTTACGCGATTCCGTCCATCCGGCAGCGGCCGGTGCTGTTAATCGGCCCTCCGGGCGTGGGCAAAACCCAGATTATGGAACAGATATCCCAGGAAATGGAGATTGGCCTGGTGGCTTACACCATCACCCACCACACGCGGCAGAGCGCGGTGGGGCTGCCGTTTATTGAGAAAAAGCAGTACGGAGGCCGGGAGTACACGGTGACGGAGTATACCATGAGCGAGATCGTGGCCTCCATCTACGACAAGATTGAGTCCACGGGACTGGAGGAGGGGATTTTGTTTATCGACGAGATCAACTGCGTGTCCGAGACATTGGCGCCCACCATGCTGCAGTTCCTGCAGTGCAAGACCTTCGGCAGCCATCGGATCCCGGAGGGCTGGATCATCGTGACCGCCGGCAACCCGCCGGAGTACAACAAGTCCGTTCGGGAGTTCGACGTGGTGACGCTGGACCGGATCAAGAAAATCACGGTGGAGCCGGATTTTGAGGTCTGGAAGGAGTACGCCTACCGGGAAAATATCCACCCGGCCATTCTCTCTTACCTGGGCATCAAACGGCAGAATTTCTGCCAGATCGAGACGACGGTGGATGGCAAACGGTTCGCCACGCCCCGGGGCTGGGAGGACTTGTCAGAACTAATCTGCGTTTACGAGCGGCTTGAGAAGAAGGCGGACCGGGACGTGGTGGGACAATATATCCAGTTTCCCGCCATTGCAAAGGATTTCGCCAATTATCTGGAGCTGTACTACAAGTACCGGGATGATTACCAGGTGGATCAGATTCTGGCCGGGATTATCAGCGAGGCCCTGTGCGACAAGGTGGCGAAGGCCGCATTTGACGAAAAGCTCAGCGTGGTGGGCCTGCTGCTGTCCAGGCTGTCCGGGGCGTTTCGGGAACTGCGCCTGAAGGAACGGCAGATGGAACTTGTGATGAATGGACTGAAGGAGTTTCAGAAGCGGGTTGTCACGGGGGCGGCAGGCGGTGTTGAGCACGGCGCGGCGGACCAGGGAGCCGCGCACGCCGGCCGGGTGGATCCGGGCAAGGCATGCGCCGGACTGGCGGACTCGGAAAACGTCATGACTCCGGCCGCGGTCATGACGGACCTGGCGGCCAGAATGGAGCGGGAGATAAACGCGGACCGTTCCGCCGGACTTTTGAGCCGCAGGGAGGAGGCGGTGCGCCGGTCTGCCCTGAAGGAACTGGAGAATTATGGAAAAGAGCTGGCGCAGATGGATGGCGCGGAGAGCGTGGACGGTGCGGCGGCCTGGGAGCAGGTGCGCGGGCGGTTCGGCCGGGCCAGCGACCGCTATGAGGAGCAGCGGGTTTCCTGCGGGGAGATGCTGGAGCACGCCTTTGACTTTATGGAGGCGGCTTTCGGGGACAGCCAGGAGATGGTCATTTTTGTGACCGAGTTAAATACCAATGAATATTGCGTCCGCTTTTTGCAGGATTACGACTGCGATCGGTATTACCAGTACAATAAACGGCTTTTGTTTGACGATGAGGAGCAGCGGCTGAGAGCACGGATTTGAGAGACAGAAAGGAAAACGTTGGATGAGAAATCTATTTAAGAACGACAGAAACCAGGTTCGGTGGGGTTATAAGCTGGCCTCCTTTCTTTTGATACAGGAGATTTTGGGGCCCATCGCCATAATTTTGGTTTCCGTGGCTCTTGTAAATCTGCTGTTCCCGATTTTACAGGCCTCCGGGGTGCTGGACGGCGACGGCGTTCTGCGGATGGAGTATGCGGAGGTTTTTGAGAACAGCTGGTTTATCGCTGGAATGGTGATACAGAACCTGCTGCTGTCCCTGTTTTTCCTGGGAGCGTGGAAATACCTGCTCCGCGGCAGCGCGCGTTCCATGGGATTGGCGGGCAGAACATGGCTGAAGGAGCTGGGCGTGGGTTTTGCCATCGGGGTGGCGTTGATCACCATTGTCTGCGGTGGGATTTATCTGACTGGCAGCACCCGGATAATGGCCGGATCGGGGCTGCAATTCAGCCCGTGGCTGGCGGGGTACCTGCTCATGTTCGTGTTTGTGGGGTTCGGCGAGGAGATCGCGTTCCGCGGTTATGCCATGGGAACGCTGCGGCAGACGGAAAAGGACTGGCTCATAGTGCTTTTGCCCGCCGTGCTGTTTGGGATCGCCCACAGCACCAATGCCAATTTCAGCCTGATGGGCTGCGGTAATATTATCCTGGCCGGGATTCTGCTGGGGCTTCTGGCCTTAAAGAGCGGGCACCTTTGGCTGGGAATCGGATTTCACATTTCCTGGAACTTTTTCCAGGGCTGCGTGTTCGGTTTCGGCGTCAGCGGCATCAGCACGCCCAGCGTGGCGGTGACGGAGCTGACCGGTTCTCCGCTTTTAAACGGCGGGGCGTTCGGGCCGGAGGGCAGTATTGTGTCTACGGTGGTGCTTTTGGCGGCAATCGCCGCGACGCTGTGGTGGTTTAGCGAAAAACGGGAATTGGGGAAGTAGAAAGAGGGGGGAATCTATGCTGTACGGGAAATTGCTGCGTTTTACATACCGCTTGGAACGGAATCCGGTGTTCGCCTCGGTCAAACGCGGCTTGCTGCTGCTGACGCCGGTGCTGATCGTGGGAGCGGTGGCCCTGATGCTGCGGAACCTTCCCATTCCCGGGTTCCAGGAGTGGATCATGGGGGCGGCGGGCGGGGCGGTTTACAGCGCCCTTGGGTTTGTCTACGACGCCACCATCGGCATCATGTCCCTTTGCCTGCTGTGCGGCATCAGCTACTCCTACGCAGCGACCATTTCCGGGTCCGACAGGACGTTCTGCCTGGTGGCGGTCATGGCGTCCCTTGGAAGCTTTTTCATCCTGTTCAGCGTGCAGAGCAACGGCGTGTTCGAGTTCGCCAGTCTGGGCGCGGTCAGCATGTTCGGGGCCATTTTGTGTTCCATCGCGGCTACGGCGCTGTTCGGCGCATTCAGCCGTTACCTGCCGGCCCGCCTCCGGTCCTACAGCGCGGGCATGGACGTGCAGTTCCGGGTGTCGGTTTCCCTGATCGTGCCGCTTTGTCTGTGTCTGCTGGTCTTTGCCCTGGCGGGGCTGGCGATGGAACATTTTCTGGGGGTACGAAGCATCAATGAACTGCTCTCGGGCGGAATGATGGCCCTGTTTCAAAATGTGCCCAACGAGCTGGGCAAGGGCGTGCTGTTTGTGCTGTTGACCGACCTGCTGTGGCTGTTCGGCATCCACGGGGGAAATGTGATGGAGCCGGTGGCCCAGGCCTATTTCGCCACCCTGGACCAGAGTACCAGCGCCGTTGTGTGCAAATCCTTTGTGGACAATTTCGCGCTCATCGGCGGCAGCGGAGCCACGCTGTGCCTGCTGCTTGCTCTGCTGCTGTTCTCCCGGTCCCACGAGAACCGGCGGCTGGCGTGGTGTTCCCTGCCCTTCGGTGTGTTCAATATGAACGAGCTGCTGGTGTTTGGATTTCCGGTGATCTTAAATCCCATCCTGTTTCTGCCGTTTCTCCTGGTGCCCGTGATCTCGTTGCTCATCGGGTACGCGGCGGTGGTCTGCGGTTTTATGCCGGTGGTGACCACCACGGTGACCTGGACGACCCCTGCGCCTCTCAGCGGATACGCCGCCTCCCGCTCTGTCAACGGAGCTCTGGTACAGGCGGTGATTGTGGCGGCTGGCACGGCGGTTTACGCGCCGTTTGTGCGGCTCTCCGAGCACATGCAGCAGGAGCGCATCCGGATTGATCTGGAGGACCTTCTGAGGGTGTTTGCGGAGGAGAGCGAGCTGCCCGCTCTGGGAAATCAGTTCCTGGAGCGGCCGGACAATGTCGGCGCGGTGGCTAAGGTGGTGGCGGAACAGCTTCACCGGGACCTGCAAGCCGGGAGTATTCCCGTATTTTACCAGCCGCAGGTGGACGAAAAGGGCTGGGTCTGCGGTGCGGAAGCTCTGCTGCGCTGGAAGTTCCGGGGCACGCCGCTGCCGCCCCCGCTGGTGATCAAGCTGGCCAGGGAGGCGGGGATCTACGGGGACCTGACCGCCTGTATTCTGCGCACGGCGGTGGCGGACAGCGTACGCTTCCAAAACGCCCTTGGCAGGCCCCTCATGGTGTCGGTGAACATTTCCCCCTATGAGGCAAACGACGAGGAATTTGTCCGCACGGCAATCCGCCTGGTGGAGGAGGCCGGACTCCAGAACAGCTTCTGCCTGGAGGTGACGGAGGAGGCCGCCCTGGAGCGGTTTGGAAAGATCGCGGAAAATCTGCACGAGCTCTTCCGGCACGGCATCCTGGCGGCCATCGACGATTTCAGTATGGGTCAGACGTCCCTGAAATATCTTCAGGGCAGTAATTTCCAGTTTGTGAAGCTGGACGGCACTCTTGTGCGCCAGCTCCTTGACAGCCCGCGCAGTCAGGATATCGTGCGCGCCATCGTGGGCCTGGGGGAGGACCTAAGCTTCCAGGTGGTGGCGGAGTATGTGGAGAGCCGGGAGCTTCGGGACCTGCTGCTCTCGCTGAACTGCCGCATTTTCCAGGGGTATCTCTACAGTCCCGCGGTGCCCCCGGCCGGGCTGGTCCGCTTTGTGCAGGATCAGGACAGCGCGGGGTAATGTCCGGGGGAGGCGGGGCAGGTCAGCTCCGTTTCCAGTGCAGCGTGTTGTCCGCAAATTCTGCCTCCAGCTCTCCGCAGTTGTGGAGCCAGGACAGATAGGAGCGGACCGTGCTTCCCACCAGCACGTGCTGCTCGAAGTTCATAGTCAAGCCGTAGGAATCAAATACATGCTTTAGAACCGCTTCGGAGGAGGCGGGGGTCTGGCAGAAGGTGCAGATGAGGTCCGCGATTTGGCGGACCTTTTTGCGGTTTAAGTCCACCAGCGGGCCGATGTCGTCCGTGGCCTCCGCGTGGGAGGGGACGAACAGGCGGCCTTCCATGCGCTCCACCGCGTCCAGTGTCTCCAGGTAGGCGGCTACGTCGTAGATGAAGGAGACGTGGTATTTTTCCAGGGTGGCCGCACTGCTCAGGCAGTCCGCCAGAAACACGGTGTCATCGGGCGTCCGGAATCCGTACATCTGGAAGAAATGGCCGGGCAGAGGGATGACCTTAAGCCCGCTGGGAAAGTCCGGGTCCGAGAAGGGGGATACGCTGCTGGGCTGGGCCATGAGAAATTTGTGGCGCAGCTCTCCCGCCGGAAAACCGCCGTACAGGAAGGCCGGTTCCAGGATGGGGCTTTCGGTGAAATGCCCTTCGATTCCCTCGGCAAAAATCTTACAGCCGGTTTTCTGCTGGATAAAATGGTTTCCTCCGATGTGGTCCGCGTTGGAGTGGGTGTTGACAATCCCTGCAAGACGCCATCCGCGCTGTTCCAGGATCCGCAGGAGCTTGCGTCCCGCGTCCTTGTCGTTTCCGCTGTCGATCAGGTAGACCTGGTTGTCCCCTGAGCAGTAAACGCCGATTTTTGCCGGTGCGTTGACATAGTAGCTGCAATCCCCGGCCTGGGTCAGTTCAAACATAGAGAATCCTCCTGTAGGTTCGTGTGATTTGGGGTGTGGTTGTGTGTGAAATGAATTTCTATTAGAAGATTATACCACTGCGTTTAATAGGCGAAAAGGATTTTTGCGCCGGTGCCTTGGAGAGGCCGCCGCCCGGCCTGGTCCCGGCCCCGGCCCCGCCAACGTGCTATAACGCTGCATTTTCCTGCAAGTTTTCGATGAATTATTCATCAATACAGTGTCAATTCTAAAATATTCAGAAAGAAGCCGGAAAGTATTGAAAAGCCGGCCACAATATGGCATACTGGTAATAACAAAAAAGGGGTAGACAGCGCCGGGATTTCAGGGCGCTGTTGTTTCTATTTAGGCTTAGAAAGGAGAACGTATGATTAACAAATTCTGTAAAACGCCACTGTGGGAGGCGACTATGACGCTGGCCGCCACGGCAGAGGGAAGGATTCCGGCGGAGACGGTGATCCGGGATGCCAGGCTGGTCAATGTGTGTACCGGTGAGATTCAGGAGCACACGGACGTGGCCATCGCCCAGGGGAGGATCGCCCTGGTGGGGGATGGCTCCCACTGCATCGGGCCGGACACCCGGGTGATCGAGGCTGAGGGACAGTACATAGCGCCTGGATTTATGGACGGCCATATCCATGTGGAGTCCTCCATGATGGGCGTGGGCGAGTATGCCAGGGCGGTGATTCCCCACGGCACCGTGGGCATTTATATGGATCCCCATGAGATCTGTAACGTGCTGGGCCTGGAGGGCGTCAAGTGTATGGCGCAGGACGCGGCCAGGACGCCGCTGAAAGCCATGATCACCACCCCGTCCTGCGTGCCCGCGGTGCCCGGATTTGAGGACACCGGCTCCGCAATCGGCCCGGAGGACGTGGAGGGAACCATGTACTGGGACAGCGTTGTGGGCCTGGGGGAAATGATGAATTTTCCGGGTATTTTAAATTCCGACGAGCGCACCCACAAGATCGTGGGGGCCACCCTGAGAGCCGGGAAGATCGTCACCGGCCACTATTCCATGCCGGAGACCGGAAAGGGCTTAAACGCCTACATCGCCTCCGGAACCCGCTGCTGTCATGAGTCCACCCGGGCCGAGGACGCTCTGGCGAAGATGCGCCTTGGGATGTACGCCCAGCTGCGGGAGGGCTCCGCCTGGCACGACCTGCACCAGGTGGCAAAGGCCATTACGGAGCACAAGGTGGACACCCGGTTCGCCTGCCTGGTATCCGACGACGCCCACCCGGAGACCCTGATCCAGGAAGGACATCTGGACCACATCATGCGCCGGGCGCTGCAGGAGGGCATCGACCCCGTCACGGCGATCCAGATGGTGACCATCAACTGCGCCCAGTGCTTCCAGATGGACCACGAGCTGGGTTCCATCACCCCGGGCAAGTGCGCGGACATCGTGTTCCTCAACAATCTGGAAGAGCTCAAGGTGACCCGGGTGCTGATCGACGGCGACGTGGTGGCGGAGGACGGGAAGATGACCGTTCCCTTTAAACCCTATTCCTATCCTGCCTGGGCGATGGATTCCGTGCACGTCGGCGGCTCCATCACCCCGGAATCCTTCCGGCTTAATGCGCCGGAAACCGGGGAGGGCGCCCCGCTGGCCGACGGAAGCCGGGTGAAGGTGCAGGTGATCGAGGTAGGCTCCGGCAAGGTGGCCGATATTGCGGGCACGGCGCTTCTGACCGTGTCGGACGGGCAGGTGCACTCCGACGTGGAGCAGGACGTATTAAAGACCGCGGTGTTTGAGCGCCACCACGAGACCGGTAAGGTGGGCTTCGGCTTCTGCAAGGGCTTTGGCATCCGCTGCGGCGCCATGGCCTCCACCGTTGCCCACGACGCCCACAACCTGCTGGTGGTGGGAACCAACGACGCGGATATGGCGCTGGCAGCCAATACCCTGATCGAGAGCAGGGGAGGCATGGCCGTGGTGCAGAACGGCCAGGTTCTGGGCGTGGTGCCTCTTCCCATCGCAGGGCTGATGAATGATAAGCCGGCGGAGGAGATGGCCGCCATGGTAAGCCGCCTGACGGAGTGCTGGGAGCAGATTGGCTGCACCATGGTCTCCCCGTTTATGACCATGGCTCTGATTCCCCTGGCCTGCCTGCCGGAGCTGCGGCTCACGGACCGGGGCCTGGTGGACTGCCGGACCTTCCAGTTTACGCCGCTGTTTGTGGACGGGGCGGAGAATACCTGATGGCCGCGGAGCGCGTGACCGGGCCCTGGCTGTCCCGGGAGCCGGAGACGGCCTCCCGGGGGCTGGATTATCTCCTGGACTGCGTCCGCCAGGAGGAATGCGTGCGGGACCTGCGGTTTAGCGGGCTGGCGGCCGGGGAGGAATCCCTGCGGCTGCTGGCCGCCGCCCAGTGCCGGTTTGTGAATTGCAGCTTTCAAAGCTGTTTCTTTGAGCAGAGTTCGTTTGTGGACACGGTGTTTCAGTCCTGCGATTTTTCCAACTGTGATTTCAGCGACAGCTTTTTTAACCGCTGTGAATTCAAATCCTGCAAGGGGCTTGGGACAAAGTTCGCGGGCAGTACGATAAAGAATCTGACCCTGGACGGCAGCGCCATGGATTTTGCCAACTTTGACGCCTGCCGCCTGGAGCGCGTCTGCATTTCGGACAGCCGCCTGAAGGGGGCCGTATTCAGCCAGTGCCGGGCCAAGGATGTGTACTGGGACCGGGTTGACCTGACCGGGGCCAGCTTTTTTAGGACGCCCCTTCGGGCAATGGACTTCACCACCAGTCAGATCGGCGGCCTGGTCTTGTCCGACAGCTGCGAGGAGCTGCGCGGGCTTACGGTGGATCTTTACCAGGCGGCCGAGCTATCAAAACGGCTGGGTCTGATGATCAAATAATCCTTTTTTGGATAAAATGCAGGTTGACGCAGAATGGTGTTATGCATTAGTCTTTAATATAACACATTCTGCGTTTTGTTTTTTTGCGCCGCAGTTTTTGAGGGAACGTGGAAATGCTTTTATCATGGAATATTATGATATATAATAGAAAGAGAGAAGGATAGTCAACCGATTTTGGAATGTTCCGGAAAGGGGGATTTAGGAATGAAGATCACGTATATTCACCACAGTTCATTTCTGGTGGAAATGGACCAGGCAGCGTTTCTGTTCGACTATTTTGAGGGACAACTGCCGGAGATTCTCGACAAACCGCTGGTGATATTTTCCAGTCATCGCCATGGAGATCACTTTTCGCCGGTGATTTTTGAGCTGGCGGACCAGGCGGAGCAGGTTTTGTATGTTCTCAGCGACGATATCTGGCGCAAGCGGGCGCCTCAGGAGCTGCGCCGTCGGATTCTGTTTATGGGGCCGGACGAGGAGGCTTCCATCAATCTCCCGCCCGCGGTTCACGTGCGGACTATGAAGTCCACGGACGAGGGCGTGGCCTTTCTGGTGGAGTGTGGGGGCAAACGGATTTACCATGCGGGCGATCTGAACAACTGGGTGTGGTCCGGCGAGCCGGAGGCGGACAACCTCCGTATGAGCGAAAATTACCGCCTGGAGCTGGAGAAGATGAAGGGCAACCACGTGGACGTGGCCTTCGTGCCCCTGGATCCGCGCCAGGAGGGCGATTTTTACCGGGGCATGGACGGCTTTATGCGCACGGTGGGCGCGGATGTGGTATTCCCCATGCATTTCTGGGGAGACTTTACGGTGACGGACAAGCTGAAACAGCTGGAGTGCTCTGCGGATTACCGCAGCAGGGTGATGGAAATCCACCGCTGCGGCGAGGAGTTTGTGATTTAGAGGGAACGGCAGGGCTGGGGCTTGCGGATGGGTGAGCCTGGCGGCGCGGAGTTGAGTCCGGTGAGATAAGGGCCAGCCTGCGTTTGCGATTTGGAAAATTATGGGCGGAAAAGCCGCACAGGGAAAGGATGGAAGAACATTATGATATTGATTCGCGGCGGACGCGTGGTGGACCCGGCGACGGGCAGAGATGAGCGGGCCGATCTGGTATTGGAGGGCGGAGTGATCCGGGAAATCTGCGCGCCCGGCCAGACGGCGGAGACTGATTTTGACCAGGTGATCGATGCGCAGAACCTGGTGGCTGCTCCGGGACTTGTGGACGTTCACGTGCATTTCCGGGATCCGGGACTGACCTATAAGGAGGACATTCACTCGGGAGCCCGGGCCGCGGCCAGAGGCGGCTTCACCACGGTGGTGTGCATGGCGAATACCAAACCCATTGTGGACAATGAGGAGACGCTGCGTTACGTCCTTGCGGAGGGCAAAAAGACCGGCATCCACGTGCTGAGCTGCGCCGCTGTTTCCAAGGGCTTTGAGGGCCGGGAGCTGACGGACATGGAGGGCCTTCTGGCCGCAGGGGCCGCCGGATTCACGGACGATGGGATTCCGCTGATGGACGGTGTGTTTGTGAAGAAGGCCATGGAGGAGGCGGCCCGTCTGGACACGGTGCTAAGCTTCCACGAGGAGGACAAGAGTTTTATCGTCAACAACGGCATCAACCACGGGGCTGTGTCGGACCGCCTGGGGATTTACGGCTCCCCGGCGCTGGCCGAGGACGTGCTGGTGGCCAGGGACTGTATGATCGCGCTGGAAACCGGGGCGAAGGTGGACATCCAGCACATCAGTTCCGGGCACGCGGTGAGAATGGTCCGGCTGGCCAAGGATCTGGGCGCAAATGTGTGGGCCGAGGTGACGCCCCACCATTTTGCGCTGACCGAGGAAGCGGTGCTCAAATACGGCACGTTGGCTAAGATGAACCCGCCCCTGCGCACCGAAACCGACCGCGCGATGCTGATCGAGGGGTTAAAGGACGGCACCATCGACATGATCGCCACGGACCACGCGCCCCACAGCGTGGAGGAGAAGGCCAGACCGCTGACAGAGGCGCCCAGCGGGATCATCGGCCTGGAGACCGCTCTGGCGCTGGGAATCACCTGTCTGGTGAAGCCCGGACATCTGAGCCTGTGCGAACTGATGAAGAAAATGAGCTTCAATCCGGCCCGGCTCTACAAGCTGGACTGCGGCCGCCTGGAAGCCGGAGCTCCGGCTGATCTGGTGCTGTTCGATGAGAACGAGGAGTGGACGGTGGCGGATTTCGCCTCCAGGGCGGTCAACAGTCCCTTTGTGGGGGAACGGCTCACCGGACGTGTGAAGTACACGATCTGTGAGGGAAAGGTGGTATACCAGGACAGATGACAGGCGAGAGAAAATATGACGTGATCCTGTTGGACGTGGACGGCACGCTGCTGAATTTCGATCAGGCTGAGGCGGACGGGATGCGGGTGGTGCTGCGGGAATACGGGTTCGAACCGACGGATGAGCTTCTGGAGGCCTACCACCAGGTGAATAACGCGTACTGGGCGGCCTTTGAGCGGGGCGAGGTGACCAAGGAACGGCTGGTCTGCCAGCGGTTCGAGACATTTTTCGGGAGTCTCGGCAAGACCGTGGGCGGAGCTCAGGTGGAGAGCCTGTACCGCAGGCAGCTGGACGGCTCCGCTATCCTGATCGACGGGGCGGTGGAAATCTGCGGTTATCTGCGGGACCGGTACGATCTGTATATCGTGACCAACGGAACTTCGTCTACCCAGTACAAGCGGCTGGCGGCTTCCGGGCTGGATCTGTATGTGAAAGACATTTTCGTGTCCGAGGACGCGGGGAGCCAGAAGCCCCAGAAGGAGTATTTCGACTACTGCTTTTCAAGGATTCCCGGCGCGGACCCCTCCCGTATGCTGTTGGTGGGGGACTCGCTGCACTCCGACATACTGGGGGGAAATGTGGCGGGTACCGATACCTGCTGGTATAATCCGAAGGGGAAGGCGGGAGAGAGCGGGATCCGGGTGGATTATGAGATACGGGATTTGAGGGAATTGGAAAAAATTGTATAAAAAGTAAGCAAACGGCAGAGGCCGCGGATCACGAAACGTTGAGTGATCCGCGGCTTCTGTTCGTTTTCATAATCGTTCCTATGAAGTTATCGACCATCTTCCACGAAGGGAATAAAGATTTCGGTGATATAAGCTTTTTCGGAGGCTGGAATGGGAACGCCGAACACTTCCTCCGCGTAAACCAGGCGCCGTTCAAGAACCGACATGAGGGCGGAGTGTTGATTGATAAAGGTTTTTAAGCGTGGATAATTTAACGGCTCTCCTTTTATTACCCGTTCCAGCATGTGTGCGGTGTGAAAAATGAACTTTAAAGCGATTTCGTCGGAATAGCTGAGGGAGAGGTCAGCAAGCGTTTTGTTTAATACGTGGAGCAGCGTGTCCGCAGCTTTACCAGGGTTTAAAAAAGTCAGGGACGGGGAGAGGATTTCGTGAATAATCCGGTTTAAAAACGAGGTGGTAACGGTTCCGGACAATGACCGGGTCTCCGGTTCCGCTCCCGGGGCCTCCGACATCAGAGCGATGAGGGAAGCGTGCTCTGAGGCCGATTTTTCAACCAGGCGAAGCATCAGCGGCATAGAGGCGCCGGAAATAAGTTCGGCCCGAATGCCGGTGAGCTGGGTGAGATGGTGGTGCAGGTCCGTAAAGGGAGCCATATCTGTAAAAATGAGAAGGCCGGCGGTGCAATCCACAGATTGCGCAATGGCGGTTGCCTGTTCCAACACCTGGCCGAGTGAGGTTTCAGGGCCGCAGTTGATGCCATGGACCAGTGGAAGCCGGACAGCGCCGTTTAAAAAAGCGGCGGTTCCGGAGGAGACACCCTCGCCGTGAAAGACCGTGATAAACTCCACATTGTGTTCTGCAGTCCAGTTAATGGACAGATATAAATACATTGCGATAAAGCCCAGCTCAGAGTCGGGCAGGGAAGTCAGGCCGCTTTCAGACAGTTCGGATTGGAGTTTCAGAGCAAGTCCGTACTCCTGTGGATTGGTACGCCTGATATGACCTGTTTGATCCGGGGAAACCGTGGGATTTCCGTCCTGCCGCCGAAGCGCATTGTGCAGGTGCAGCAGAAAACCGTAATACAAACGGGGATTTTCCAATGCGTGTTTATAGCGGGGAGCATTTTCCAGCGCATGGTCCACCGCCTGGCAAAGAGCTGGCGGGAATGAGGCGCGCAGCCGCTCCATACTGATGGATTGTACGCTGCGTATGCGGTCGACGCACCGGTTGATGTAACTGCCCACATCGGTAATCTGCAGAGGTTCCGTGGAAAGGGGAAACTCCGGGCCGCTTCGAGGATCGTCATCAGGTGCATTGGGGGAAAGGGAAAGTTCCGGAGGATCCTCAGGGGAGAAGGTCAGATAATCGCTTCTCAAACTGCTCAGAAGCTTCCCGGTCTGAGCGTATTTTTCATTGTGAGTCAGCGAAATGCCGGTAACGGAGAGAGGAAGATGCCGGTAGCCGATTTCTATTGTGGATGAGGTGTGGCCGTCGGTCATATATTCCAGGTACGCTAAGGAGCAGATACCTTTGACGCAGCCCTTGAGCTCACCGATCTGACCGGGGTAAGGCGCTTGGAGGAGACAGGAAAGCACATCACGGTGAATACAAAACGGCAGCTTTATGCAGCGGGATTCCCGGCTGATAAAGAGAGCCAGATGCTCTAAAATTTCCCTGGGGCCGCGGTCCGACAGATCAGGGAGAGCGATCAGCATGGGCATGTTGCGCACAAACCGTTCGATGCTGGGAGAATCCGCCGGTTCTGTGGTAGTGGCAATAATCGTGGTCTCGCCTTCCCGCACAACGGCAGACTCGCCCATACGGCAGAACGTATTTTTTTCGATCAGAGTGGCTAAGAGTTCCTGCACTTTTGGGGAGAGCTTTTGGACACCGTTCAGGCAGAGGATTCCACCTTTTGCCTGCTCGATCAGGCCGTACCGCCCCTTTTCTGCACCGGGCAGGTAATTTTTTCCATATCCAAAAAGCTGAGCCATCAAAAGCTGTTGAGATCCTGAGTGGTCCTGACAATTCAGCACGATAAATTTCCCTTCAGGGGCCAGATGACCATGCTGTTTTGCATACTCGTACATGGTTTTGGCAAAACGCAGCTTTCCGATGCCTGCGCTGCCTGTAATCAGGGTATGAATTCCACGGGGGGGATAGAGCATGGCTGCTTTGGCCTGGCGGACCGCCTGCTTCATGCTGCCGTTGCTGCCGATCACGGCCTCCAGGCTGTCGGCGGGTTGCCTGGCCTGAGCGTCGTTCGTGTTCTGAGAGGCCAAATAGTCGGAGAGACGCCCGGTGCACGGAATTGTACCTGGGAAAAATGCCTGGGGGAAAAGTGAAGCGAGAGCTGCCCGGTGCAGAAACAGGGTGGGTTTACCCTGACATTTGATGACAAGGCCCTGCCGGTAGAGGCGGTTTAGTTCTTTGGACACATTGGTGCGGTCCAGTCCGGCCTCCACGGCCAGCCCGGAAGCGGTTAGGCCGATCGTATCTGTAAAATTGAGTTCAGCAGCCTTGAGCGTGTTTTCACGAATCAGCGCCAGAACCCTGTCAAGGCGCCGGGGAACAGTTTGACTCATGTGATTGTCCTTTCGTAAGCGTGTCGTAGTTAAATGATTGTATAAATTAGCATAATATAGATCGCTAAAAATAGCAATTAAATATTCAATATGAGGAAAAAACTGGAAAGGAAAGAAAAATGCTTAAAAATAGATAAATAAATTTCTGGAAATCTGTGTTTTTTTGTGATAAAAGACATTTGGGTATTTGAAAAGATGAGTAAACGTCAGGCAGATGTGTGTCACATAAGCCGGAAAAGTAGAAAAGATGGGGAAAATCGTGTCGTGTTCTGATCAGATAATGGGGAGAAAATACGAAAATATGAAAATAAATATTTGACACACATTGGAAAAAATACAAAACGGAGAAAAGTTTTACAGAAAAAAATGGGCGTGCTATATTCGGTTTAAAGTTTTGAAAGGGGGTGGTTGAATGTATCGGGTATTACTGCTGAGCCATGGCAACCTGGCCGGTGAGCTGCTCAGAACCGTGGAGATGGTGATCGGTAAGCAGCCGGAGAAGGAGGTGACGGCGTTTTCGCTTCACCCTGAGCAGGATATGAACGAATATTTTCGTGCGATCGACAGATTTGTAGCCGAATCGGAAGCGTGTGGGGGATGTATGGTCTTTACGGACATTGCAGGCGGAAGCCCGTTTATCACATCCGCAAAGGTGTACAGAGAACGTGCCGGCAGTGTCAAGATGGACATTATCACAGGGATGAATCTTCCGATGGTGATTGAGGCAGTTTCAAACCGCGCGGTTAACGATTTGGAGGCGGCCAGAAGCGGAGCGCTTAGGGACGGAATTGCAGGTATCCATGCATTTTCGTCAAAGATCCAGGATTGCTGCGCGGGATAAGGGATTTTCTGGTCGGATCATGGAACGGAAAGGAATGGTAGCGTTATGAAAATTGTAATGTGCAGAGTGGACGAACGGTTGGTACATGGGCAGGTCATCGCTTCCTGGTCAAAGATTCTGAGTATCAGGCAGATTCTGGTAATTGACGATCAGCTGGCGAAAGACAGCTTTATGGGAACTGTTTTGGCAATGGCCGCTCCTTCAGGGGTTAAGGTTGAACTGGTCAGCGTGGATGAAGCGGTGCGGCGTATTCAGAAGGATGGGACACAGGACGGGGTCAACACCATGCTGCTGTTTAAAGGGCCGCAATGCGCACTGGCACTGGTTGAGAAGGGGGTTGAGATCAGGGAGCTGAACATCGGTAATATGGGGGCTGGTCCGTCCAGAAAGGCAATCTCGCGCAATGTGTATGCCTCCGCCTCTGAGGTCGAAATATTCAAAAAGCTTCTGGATATGGGGATTGATGTATACCTGCAGATGGTTCAGCAGGAGAGCCGGGTGAGTATTGCCACGAAACTGTAGACGCAGAATGATTCGATAAAGGAGTGGGGATTATGCAACTGTTGCATGCACTGATTATTGCATTGCTTACATGGCTGGTAGCTACGGCATTTCCAATGTGGCTCAGATGGTCCATGTACTTTGGCGCTCCGCTGGTGGCGGGGCTGATTAATGGGATACTTCTTGGAGATATGACCTATGGGCTGCAGTGCGGTGGCACGATAATGATGGCCTATATTGGCCTGGTGGCAATCGGCGGCTCCCTGCCGTCGGATCTTTCGCTGGCCGGTTATCTGGGTGTATATATGACAATGGCTTCCCATGCTGATCCGTCGGTTGGGCTTCCTATCGCCGTTTCCCTGGGATTTTTGGGGATCCTTTGTTCCAACGCAAAAATGGCGCTGAATCCGATCTGGGTGCATAAGGCGGATCAGTATGCTGCGCAGGGAAATGACAGGGGCGTTGTTATGATGAATCTGGTTGCCTCGCAGATTGTACCGTTCATCACCTATTTTCTCCCGGCGTTTTTCTGTGTGGTATTCGGGGCTCCGTTTATGGATCGGATGTTGGCGATCGTTCCGGAGCAGGTGATCGGCATACTTAAATTGATCGGGGCCATGGTTCCTGCGCTGGGCCTTGCAATGCTGATGAATATGATGAACAAACGCTCCACGATTCCATTTTTCTTTATGGGCTTCGTGCTGGCTGCATATCTGAAGCTGGATATCATCGCCCTGGCAATACTGGGCGCTGCGTTTGGAATGTTGCATCTGCTTTATACCAGGGGAAGGAGGACGGAAGAGAATGCCTGAGGAAAAGAAAATAGTTCTGGATAAAAAAACGCTTCGCCAGTCGTGGTGGAACTGGACCTGCTGGGGGCAGATTTGTTACAACTTCGAGCGTATGATGGGATTGGGTTTTTGCCACTCCATGATCCCGATTTTGAAAAAACTGTACCCGGACGATAAGGAAAAGCGGGCTGAGGGTATGAGCCGCCATCTGACCTACTATAATACGGAGAATACCTGGGGCTGTCTGATACCTGGAATCGTCGCCGCAATGGAGGAGGAAAAGGCGAACGGAGCGGATGTGGAGGACGATGCAATCAGCAATATCAAAACAGCGCTGATGGGGCCGCTGGCCGGGGTAGGAGATGCAATCACTCAGGGGATTGTTAAGGTGATTCTTCTGGCAATCGGAATTGATCTGGCCATGCAGGGCAATCCGCTGGGACCGATTCTGTTTGTGCTGGTGTTTTCAGCGTATGCGTTGGGCGTAGGCTATACCTGTTACATGACCGGATATAAGATGGGAAAAAACGCTGTTGTGAAAATCCTCAGCGGAGGTCTGATCAAGGAAATTACGGAAGGCTGCGGCGCAATGGGAATGATGGTATTGGGCGGTCTGGTGGCCACGAAAATCGGTGTTACGACTCCGCTGTCCTTTGCGCTGGGCGAGAAGGTAACGGAAGTCCAGGCGCTGATCGACCAGATTATGCCGGCGCTGCTTCCGCTGGCGCTGTTCTTCGGCGTATATGCGCTTTTGCGTAAGGGGATGACGCCTATGAAAACTATGGGGATCATTTTTGCGGCAGGCACGGTCCTGTCGCTGACCGGAATTTTAGTATGACGCAGGACGGTGGAAAGTGGAGGAAATATCGATGATGATGGAACAGCATGAGAATGTGTTTGGCACAAAAAAACCGCTGATCGGCTGCCTGCATATGGCGGCCCTGCCCGGAAGCTATTATGCGGACCCCACAATGACGTACCGGGACCAGATCAGACGCCTGAAAGAGGATGCCAAAATTTTAATGGGAGAAGGATTTGACGCTTGTGTGTTTGCCAATGAGGGGGACCGGCCATACCTGTCGCAGGTTGGACCGGAGACGGTGGCCTCCTATGTCCGGATTGCCGCGGAGGTGGCTGCGGATTTAACAATTCCCTATGGCTGTGGGGTTCTCATTGATCCCATTGCAACGTTGGCCGTGGCAAAAGCGATTGATGCAAAATTTGTGCGTACCTATGTGACGGGAACATACAACGGCCTGTTCGGCTGGCAAACCTTTAATCCCGGTGAGATTTTCCGCTACCAGAAGCAGATCGGTGCCGAGAACGTACGCGTTTATACTTATTTTGAACCTCACGCCGGGACTGGAATGGATACCAGGCCAGTGGAGAACCAGATTGACGGCGCACTTTTAAATCTACCCATAGCCGGCGTGCTTATGGGGGGGCCGCGGGCGGGGCTGCCGCCTCAGGCCACTGCTCTGGGCAGGGTGAAGGAACGGTTCCCGCAGACCCCTCTGATTCTGGGGAGCGGAGGCCGTGTGGACAACATAAAGGAATTGTTGACAATCGCCGATGGTGTGATTATCGGAACCAGTATTAAAAAAGAGGGGATTCTCTGGAATCAGATTGATCCGCAGCGGGCGGCTGCTTTCGTGAAGGCAGCGCGCGAGGCGAAGTCATAACAGATGATTCGGGCGGCTTACCTGCAGATATTCTGCAAAGGGAGCCGTCCTTTGATTTTTCCTCTTTACATATTCACTTTAGTATGCTACTATGGTAGAGTGATTTTTGAATAAAGTATCGAACCCATGAAATCATGTTTTGAGGAGGATCAGTATTATGAAAAAGAGAACATTTTGTCTGGCCATGGCGGCCGTGATGGCCTTTGGGCTGACAGGCTGCGGCGGAGCGCAGACCAAGGGAGAGGCAGCCACCACGGCTGAGAGCACTGCGGATACTACGGCGGCGGACACCACTGCGGCGGATAAGGCGGCGGACACTTCCGCGGCTGAGAGCGAGACTTCCGCGGAGGCCCAGGCGGCTGGCGGACATTTTATCGTAGGATTTGACCAGGAGTTCCCGCCCATGGGATTCATGGGGGATAACGGGGAATACACCGGATTTGACCTGGAGCTGGCCCAGGAGGTCGCCAAACGCCTGGGACTGGAATACCAGCCGCAGCCCATTATCTGGGATACCAAGGACATGGAGCTGGATTCCGGAAATATCGACTGTATCTGGAACGGCTTCACCATGACGGGCCGTGAGAGCGATTACGAGTGGACGGAAGCCTACATGGCCAACTCCCAGGTGTTTGTGGTCGCAGCGGATTCCGGTATCGCGTCCATGGACGACTTAAAGGGCAAGGTTGTGGAGTGTCAGGCTGATTCCTCCGCGCTGGCGGCGCTGAATGAGAACCCGGACCTGACGGCCACCTTTAAACAGCTTCTGACCACGGCGGATTACAACTCCGCGTTTATGGACCTGGAGCAGGGCGCGGTGGACGCCATCGCCATGGACGTGATCGTGGCGGGGTACCAGATTCAGCAGAGGAACGCCGATTTTGTGATCCTGGAGGATCACCTTTCCGCTGAGGAGTACGGCGTGGGCTTTAAGAAGGGCAACACGGAGCTGCGCGACAAGGTTCAGAAAACTCTGGAGGAGATGGCCCAGGACGGCACCTTAAAGGCGATTTCCGAGAAGTGGTTCGGCGAGGACGTGACCACCATCGGCAAGTAAACAATTCATATTCCGAAAGCCGCTGCATGTTTAACCGTACAGCGGTTTTCGCCGCGCTGGGGGGCGGGGCCCGGCCCGCGCGATTTTAAGAGGGCTTCGGCGATGGCCGGGTGAAAACGGTCCGGAACCGGCAGAAAACGGCCGGGCATCGGGGAGCGCTTTAATGGATGGAAAAGGCGGTAGATAATTATGGGGAAAATGACGGTTGAACAGATTCTGATCCAGCTCATGGGGGGGATGCTGACCAGCGTGCAGATATTCGTGGTGACGCTGGTATTTTCGCTGCCTCTGGGCCTGGTGGTCGCCTTTGGGCGGATGTCCGCGAACCGCGTGGTCCGCACCATTGTGAAGGGGTACATATCGGTCATGCGCGGCACGCCGCTGATGCTGCAGCTGATGGTGGTGTATTTCGGGCCTTACTATATTTTCGGGCTGAAGCTGGGCAGCGGCTACCGCCTTTGGGCCGCGCTGATCGGATTTGTGATCAACTACGCCGCCTATTTCGCGGAGATTTACCGCAGCGGCATCCAGTCCATGCCCCAGGGCCAGTACGAGGCGGCCAAGATCCTGGGTTACAGCAGAGGACAGACCTTTTTCAAGATTATTCTGCCCCAGGTGATCAAGCGGATTCTGCCGTCCGTGACCAACGAGGTCATCACCCTGGTAAAGGATACCTCACTGGCGTTTACCCTGAGCGTTATGGAGATGTTCTCCATCGCCAAGATGCTGGCGGCGTCCCAGAGCAACATGATCCCGTTTATCGCAGCAGGCCTGTTCTACTATGTGTTCAACCTGATCGTGGCCCTGGCCATGGAAGGGCTTGAGAAGAAGCTGAATTATTACCAGTAAGGGGAAGGAGTTTGGGGACAATGAATCTTTTGGAGATCAATCATGTGGAAAAAGCCTTCGACGGGCTGGGCGTGCTTAAGGACATCTCCCTGACCGTGGGGGAAGGCGAAATCGTGTCCATTATCGGGCCCTCCGGCTCCGGAAAGTCCACCCTGCTGCGCTGCGCCACCATGCTGGAAACCATGGACAGCGGGGAGGTCATTTACCTGGGGAAAAAGGCGGCCTGGACCGGCGCGGACGGTAAGGCCGTGTACGCGGGCAAGAAGGAGCTGCGGGAGATCCAGAGCCAGTACGGCCTGGTTTTTCAAAATTTCAACCTGTTTCCCCACTATTCCGTGATGAAGAACATCACCGACGCGCCCATCCATGTGCAGAAGCGGGAGAAGGAAATTGTTTACCGGGAGGCCCGGGAGCTGCTGCGCAAAATGGGGCTGGAGGACAAGGAAAATGCCTACCCCTGCCAACTCTCCGGCGGACAGTGCCAGCGGGTGGCCATCGCCAGAGCGCTGGCGTTAAACCCCAAGATTCTGTTTTTTGACGAACCCACTTCGGCCCTGGACCCGGAGCTGACCGGCGAGGTGTTGAAGGTGATCAAATCCCTGGCGGACCTGGATATCGCTATGGTGATCGTCACCCATGAGATGGCCTTTGCCCGGGATATCTCCGACCGGGTGATCTTCATGGCCGACGGAGTGATCGTGGAGCAGGGGACTCCGGAGCAGGTATTTGCCTCGGACAACGAGCGGACCCAGAGCTTTTTGGGGCGGTATGGGGAGATGCTGCAGAGGGGATAGCTGAATAAACTGAAAACGACTTTTATCGGGAGGGTATTCCGAAGGACAGCAGTGCTGGCCTTTGGAATACCCTCCTTTTTGGCGCGCAAAATTGACGGAAACCGGAGCGGCGTTGCGCGAGGTTCTGTGCATGTGTCTCAGCGGTCCATAGGCGTCAGCATTGCATAGAACTATAAATGTGAATAAAAAGTATCGTTAATTTTAAAATTAGTATTGCATTTCTGATAATAAAGTGGTATAAAAAATCTAAGTGGATTATTTGCTATACCACATATACCAATTTGCGCAAACCGGTATGAAGATGGAGAGATGAATAGGAGGAAGCGATATGAGTTTGTTACAAGCGATACTGATCGGCTGTGTGGCGGCGCTGACCCAGTTGGAAGGGGGTTGGCTGGGGGAATGCAAGCTCCGTGAACCCATTGTGACGGGATTTCTGGTCGGTCTGATTCTGGGGGATGTGAAACAGGGCCTGATGATCGGCGCGACACTGCAGCTGATGTGGATGGGGGCCACGGGCATCGGCCCTACGGCTCAGTTGGATATTGGTACCGGCGGAACCATCGGAACCGCGGTGGCGCTGCTGACCGGAACCGGCGCTGAGAGCGCCATTCTGTTCGGCGTTCCCGTGGCCGTGATTATGCAGTTTTTGAACACCCTGCTGTTGTCCGCATACTCGGGCGCTATGCTGGTTGCGGACCGCAAGATCGACGAGCTGAATTTTAAGAGCGTAAACGCTGTCCATTATCTCTGCGGGTTCGGCACGTTTCTCTTGTATTTCGGCCTGACCTTTATCGTGATGTACTTCGGAAACAATATGATCGAGGGTATTGTAAACGGCCTTCCGGCCTGGATGAACGCGGGCCTGACCGGCGTGGCGGCTATTCTTCCCTGCCTGGGCTTCGCGCTGCTGCTCAACATCATTATGGAAAAGAATCTGGTTCCGTATTTTATCCTGGGCTTTATCCCTGCGGCTTACGTGGGATTCGACCTGACCATGGTTGCGATCGCGGCGATCGCGGTTGCAGTTGCGTGGATCATCTTTATGCTGCGGCAGAACGAGGGAACCAGGGCCGCCGCTGCTGCGTCCAGTGTGGAAGACGAGTGGGAGGATTAAACGATGGGGAAAAATGAGATAATCAGTGCGGAAAATAATCTGACGAAGAAAGATTTTGTAGGCGTTTTCTGGCGCAGCTTTACCTTGCTGGGGTCCTTTAACTATGAGCGCATGGAGGGGCTGGGGTTCCTCTACGCGGTGATGCCGGTGCTGCGCAAGATCTATAAAGGGGACGACGAGGCGTTAAAAGCCGCAATGCACCGCCATATCGCAGCCTTCAACATGACCGTGGCGCCCTCGCCCTTTGTCATGGGCACCACCATCGCCATGGAGGAGAAGGCCAAGCGGGACAAGACCTTTGACGTGGCTTCCATCAACGCCATCAAGGTATCCCTGATGGGCCCGCTGTCCGGAATCGGCGACACCTTCTTCTGGGGCATCTTCCGGATTCTGGCCTGCGCCCTGGCGGTGGGTTTTGCCAAGGAGGGGAATATCCTGGCGCCCTTTGTGCTGCTGCTGTTCTTCAATATTCCCAACTTCCTGACCCGTTGGTTCGGATTGTTTATCGGCTACCGTCAGGGACATTCCCTGTTGTCGGAGATGCAGGCCACGGGCCGCGTGCAGCTGTTTACCCACTGCGCGGGCATCATCGGAGCCATGTCCATCGGCTGTATGATCGCCATGTGGGTGAGCATTTCCTGCCCCCTGCAGTTCACCATCGCGGGAAGTGAGATCGTGCTCCAGGAATATTTGGACCAGCTTCTTCCCAAGCTGCTGCCGCTGGCGTTTACCCTGGGTATCTTCGCCTGCATCAAGAAGAAAATGAAAGTGACCGCCATCATCGGCGGAATCGTGGTGGTCGGCTTTATCCTGGGTATCCTGGGACTGATCGCAATGTAAGGAGGACGTAGTATGGCCATTTTGGATGTGAGAATTGACGACCGGCTGATTCACGGCCAGGTGTGCGGGTTTTGGATTCCCCACTATTCCCTGGAGCGCATCGCCATCGTGGACGATGAGATTGTAAACGACGAGATTCGCAAGACCGCTTTGAAGTTCGGCTGCCCCGAGAAGTGCAAGCTGTCCATTTTCAGCACGGTCAAGGCGGCGGATAAGTTTATCCGCAAGATCGACGAGGGGATCCGGGTTATGATCCTGTGCAACAGCCCGGTGCCGATTTTAAAGATGGCAAAGCTGGGCTACAAAGCGCCCTTTGTCACGGTGGGCAACATGTCCACCAAGCAGGGAGCCACCCAGATTCGCAAGACGGTGTTTGTGTCGCCGGAGGAAAAGGCGGCGTTTGCGGAGCTGGTGGAGATGGGAATTCCTATTTATTCCCAGATGGTTCCCAATGAGGCGAGGGAGGACATTTCCGAACTTTTAAGGAATTAATGTAAATTCAGAGATCAACGGTCCGGCGGCCGCGGCCGGCGCGCCGGGCCGGACCCATCAGAGGAGGAGAACAACATGCAGCAGACGGTACTTGGCAACATCAAGTTCCAGCCCCAGGTATTGCCCCAGGTGCTGGAGAATCAGGCGGTTTTTGTGGAGCCATTTGTGGAGCTGTTCCGCAAACACGACATTAAACGAATCTATTTCTTTGGTTCCGGCACCTCTTACAACGTGTCGCAGATCGCGGCCTACTATTTCAAACACATTGTGGGGATCGAGGGAATCGCCCAGTACCCCACAGTATTTAAAAACTATGAGAAAGCGGACTGGACCGGGCTTCTGCGAAACGATCAGATTCTGTTCGTGGGTATCAGCCAGTCCGGCACCTCGGTTTCTACCTGCGAGGTGATGGCCCACGCCAAGGCCAACGGTTACCCCACCCTGGCGCTGACGGGAAATCTGGAGAGCGAGATCACCAAACACGTGGACACCGCGGTTCACCTGCTGGTGGGCGAGGAGCTGACCCCGCCGGAGACCAAGGGCTACACGGTTTCCGTGCTGAGCGCTTACCTGTGGGCCGTGGGCGTGGCCCGGGACAAGGGCGTCTATTCCGAGGAAGAGTACCAGACCGCGATTCGGGAGACAAAGGAGCTGGTGGACAATTTCCAGACCGTCATCGAGGAGAGCGAAGCGTGGTATGACCGCAACCGGGCCTCCATCGTGAACAGCGACCGGCTGTTTGTGCTGGGCTACGGCATCGACTACGGCTCCATGCTGGAGGGCATGCTGAAGGTGGGGGAGATGCTCCGCCTGCCCACCATCGGTTATGAGATCGAGGAGTATTCCCACGGCCCGACGATGGCGTTAAAGCCCAATCAGACCCTGTTTATGATCGGTTCGGACGAGGCGGAGTTTGAGCGCATGCTGCAGTTTCGGGCCGCGTTCAAGAAGTATACCGACCGTGTTCACGTGATCACCTGCCGGGAGATCGAGGGCGACGGCCGGGATCTGGTGTTTGGAATCAAGGCCAACAAGTTTATCGCGCCCCTGATGTACACGGTTCCGTTCCAGTTTGTGGCGGCCAAGGGCGCCAAAGATATTTTCATCGACACCAATATCAACCCCTTTGATGAGCCGCTGGCCCACTATCCGGACGGGGAATAGGATTTAAACGCGCGGTATTTCCGGGCCGCCCGCCCCTGCTTTTGTGGGGGCGGCCGGTCCGGCGGCCGGGCGCAGGAGGATAAAAGATGATCGGAATTTTAGTCACAGGCCACGGCAGATTTGCCACCGGTATCACCAGCGCCCTGGAGCTGGTGTTGGGGAAACAGGAGTGGTTCGAGGCGGTGGATTTCCCGGACGGGGACACCAAGACGGAGCTGGAGCGGAATATGGACGAGGCGTTAAAGCGCCTGGAGGGGACGGAGCACATTCTGGCGTTCTGCGACATTCTCAGCGGCTCTCCCTTCAACACGCTGATCGACCGGGCCATGCGCCGGGGCGGAATCACCGTGTACTATGGGACAAACGTGGCGATGCTGTTGGACACCACGCTGAACCGGAATTTCGGCAAGAGCCTGGAGGAGCTGAACGCGGATATCGTGGAAAAGGGCCGGAGCCAGGTGGGACGGTTTGAAGCGGGCGGCGTGGAGGAGGATGACGACTCATTTTAGGGAAAATGGGCGGCGCTGCGGCCGTGAAAGGGGAGTTTATGGGTTTCAAAGCAGTGATTTTTGATATGGACGGGGTCCTGATCGACAGCGAGTATCTGTACCTGACCGGAATCCACCGGGAGCTGCAGAAAAAACGGCCCTGGGTCCGGGAGGAGGACTTATACCCGTCCGTGGGGATGGACAGCGCCAGGAACCGGGAGTTGATGCACCGGGTGGCAAGAGAGCCACTTGATAACCTGGAGTTCGACCGGGAACTGGAAGAAATTTACAGCTTGTTCGACGATGTGTGTTACCGGGAGATTCTGTACCCGGAGGTGCCCGGCGTGCTTAAAAGCCTGCGGGAGATGGGATTTAAGACGGCGCTGGCTTCCTCCACCGGTATGGAGGGGATTCGGAAGGTGCTGAGGCAGTGCGGGATCGGGGATCTGTTCGACTATGTGGTCAGCGGGGAACAGTTTCGGGAGAGTAAACCCAATCCGGAAATCTACCTGACCGCTATGGAGGCGCTGGGCTGCCAGGCCGGTGAATGTCTGGTGGTGGAGGATTCCACCTACGGGGTGACCGCCGGAGTGGCCGCCGGGGCCTGCGTGGCAGCCAGGCGGGACAGCCGGTTTCCCTTTGACCAGACCGGGGCGGCGTACCGGATCGATTCGCTGTCCGAGATACTGGAACTGCCCGGAATCGCCGGACAAACGTGCGCAGCGCTGTGAACATAGGATTCACGGCGCTGTTTTGCGTTTTATAAGAGGCTTTGCCGTTCTTGCATTGACCGGTTTATTGTGTTATGATTTGGACAGACTGAAAATGGAACGGAACAGGGGGAGTTATGGAACAGGGAAATCGATACATATTAAGGGATATGGAACGGTTCGAGCCGATCACAGCTACGCTGGAATCCAGGAAATTCCGGTCAGAATACCGTGTGCTGGATATGGAGGTCACGGAGTCCAACCGCTATATCAGCCAAAAGCTGAAGATTCCCATCGCCTCGCGGATTTTTTATTTCCGGAAATTGCGGCTTGTGGACGGGGTTCCCAAGTCGATTGAAAAGACCTACATTCTCTATGACAAGGTTAAGGGCGTGGAGAGCGCGGATCTTGGGAAGCAGTCATTTTACAAGACATTACAGGAAATGTTCGGTTATGTGACCCGCAGAAGCGAGGAGGAGATCCTGATCGTGGCGGCCGGGGAGAAGGAAAAGGAGCTGCTGGGCTGCAGGGACGGGGAACTGATGATGATCAAGGGAATCACCTACAAGGAAGAGCCGGAGCCCTTCGAGTATTTTGAGATTGTGGCGGTCTCGGATCTCTATGAATTCAGGAGTGTTACCAGATTATGATTGAATATGATGCGATATATGTGCAGTTGATGAAGAGCCTGAAGGAGAAGATGATCCACGGGGAGTACCGGATCGGAGACAAGCTGGACTCAGAGCGGGTGATGGCAGCCCAGTACGGGATCAACCGGATGACCGTGCGCAACGCCTTGAAGGCCCTGGAGGAGGAAGGTTATGTGAAGGCATACCGGGGAAGGGGCACTTTTGTGGCCCGGATTCCCGAGGAGCCCAGCCGGAAAATCGAGATCGGCGCGGATTCCGGCGCGGTGATCAGTTTGAGCCGCGGTATCCGCCAGCGGGGCTACCGGTCCAGCCGGGATGTGATCAGTTTTGAGAAATGTCCGGCGGAGGGGGAGATCAGGGAAATGTTTCCCTACACCAGCCATGTCTTTGTCATGCTCCGCCTTTCCAAGATCAACGACAGACCCTACGCGGTGCAGAAAACCTACATTCCCGCGGAGGTTTTCTGGGATGCGGACCGGTATGATTTCGCGGAGGGTTCCCTGTACGATTACATGGACACCAAGGACCGCTATCCCGCGGAGGTGGAGTCCTACCTGCGCATCGACCTGCCGCCTGCAGAGTACGCGCAGCTGCTGGACAATCCGCCGGATAAAAAGGTATTTGCGGTCACGTACCTGGCCTATGACCGCCAGGGGCTGATGATCGAGTACACCCTGTCCTATCATTTGCCCCAGTACACGTCCTTCACCTACGTTACGGAACGCAAAATTTGAGTCTCTTTGCAGAAAATGCAGAATTCAGGGCATACTATAAAGAAATTGGAAGCTTCGGGGATACCGAAGTGGAAAAGGAGTTTATAGTATGGATCTTTCGCCCAGGATGGCCCGGTTGATTCTGCTTTTGTATCTGCGTTTTCTGCCGGGGATATTCCTTCACAAAGCTTTAAGGGAAATTTCCTTGTTTTTTAGAAAGCTTAATGGTAAGCTTCATAAGTAACAAGTTTGCTGCGGTTCGCCGGTCAGATTCCGCCGGAAGATTTTTACGGGCGGGACGAAAGGCGCGGCCCCGGGAATTGTGGGCGCGGATGGAGCCGGAGCGCAATATGAAATGGATGGAAACGGAGGAATTGAACAATGAAGAGACGTTCATGGATGATAGCAACAGCGGCAGTGCTGGCGGCGGTGCTTTTGGCGGCGGGCTGCTCGAAGAAACCGGCGGCGGAGACGGCGCCGTCCGCCACTGAGACCACCGAGGCCCAGACCACGGAGGCGGCCACTGAGCCGGAGACCACGGAAGCCTCCACCGAGGCGGACGGGGAGGCGGTGGATCTGACCAACCGCTACCACATGCTCCAGGGCACGGTGGTGAAGACCACGGAGGATGGCTCCGTTTTCACCCTGCAGGCGGACGACGGCCAGAACTATGATCTCAAACTGGCCCAGATTCGGGACGTGGAGGTAGAGATACAGGAGGACGTGCAGATCGCGATCGCCTACATCGGCAAGGAGATCGGCAAGGGCGGCGTGAAGCCGGAGGACACGGATCTGGTGGTGGCCCTGCCGGAACAGGAGGAGTGGACCGTCTACCGGGAGACCGGAACCACGATGTTTAACGCCATGAGCAGCTTTACGGTTAAGACCGACGACAACCGGGAGCTGAGCCTGTTAAAGGACAACTGCCCCATGGAGGAGGGCGCCCTGACGAAGGACAGCGGGGACCGCGTGATGGTGGCTTATGTGACTTCCGGGGGGACCAATTACCCCGTTGAGGTGCGAAAAGGGGAGTGAGATTGGGGATACGTTTCACGTGTGTGAAACCGGAATGGGAAATTTCCGAAAAACCCTTGCAAAATAAGCGTTTTCCCTGTACAATCTGATATTGACGAGAAGAGGGGCCGGCAGACCCCTTTTTTCATGAGAGCACAGGCGCGCACCTGAAAATGGCCGGCCGGACCGCCCGGATGGGACGGGACCGCAGGGCACTTTTGTACGTGCGCGGGGAAACGGTTGAAGAACAGACAAAAGGAAAGGTAAGTATTATGATTAGTGCAAACAACATATCCCTCAGGGTGGGGAAAAAGGCATTGTTTGAGGATGTGAACATCAAGTTCACCGAGGGCAACTGCTACGGCCTGATCGGAGCCAACGGCGCCGGTAAGTCTACATTTTTGAGAATCCTGTCCGGCAAGCTGGAGCCGACCAGCGGCGAGATCGCCATCACGCCGGGACAGCGTCTCTCCTTCCTTCAGCAGGATCACTTTAAATACGACGAGTACACGGTTCTGGACACGGTGATCATGGGCAACGCCCGGCTGTACCAGATCATGAATGAAAAGGAAGCCATCTATATGAAGGAGGACTTCACCGAGGAGGACGGCGTGAAGGCCGCCGAGCTGGAGGGCGAGTTCGCTACCATGAACGGCTGGGAGGCGGAGTCCGACGCCGAGAACCTGTTAAACGGCCTTGGCATCGAGACGGACCTGCACTACGCCCAGATGAATACGCTGACCGGTGCCCAGAAGGTAAAGGTGCTGCTGGCCCAGGCTTTGTTCGGCAACCCGGACATCCTGCTGCTCGACGAGCCGACCAACCATCTGGATTTGGACGCCATCGCCTGGCTTGAGGAGTTCCTGATCAATTTTGAGAATACGGTGATCGTGGTATCCCATGACCGTTATTTCCTGAACAAGGTGTGTACGCAGATCGCGGACATCGACTATGGCAAGATCCAGCTGTACGCTGGAAACTACGACTTCTGGGTGGAGTCCAGCCAGCTGATCGTGAAGCAGATGAAGGAGGCCAACCGCAAGAAGGAGGAGAAGATCAAGGAGCTGCAGGAGTTCATCCAGCGATTCTCCGCCAACGCTTCCAAGTCCAAGCAGGCCACTTCCCGTAAGCGCGCCCTGGAGAAAATCGAGCTGGACGACATCCGTCCCTCCAGCCGTAAATACCCCTATATCGACTTCCGCCCGGCCAGAGAGATCGGAAACGAGGTTCTGACCGTGGAGCATCTGAGCAAGACCATCGACGGCGAGAAGGTTCTGGACGACATTTCCTTCATCCTGGGCCGCGAGGACAAGGTGGCCCTGGTGGGCCCCAACGAGCGGGCCAAGACGGTGCTGTTCAAGATTCTGTCCGGGGAGATGGAGCCGGACGAGGGCAATTACAAGTGGGGTCTGACCACCAGCCAGGCGTATTTCCCCAAGGACAACAGCGCGGAGTTCGACAACGACGACACCATCGCGGACTGGCTGACCCAGTATTCCCCGGAGAAGGATGTGACCTATGTGCGCGGCTTCCTGGGCCGTATGCTGTTTGCCGGCGAGGACGGCGTGAAGAAGGTGCGCGTTTTGTCCGGAGGCGAGAAGGTTCGCTGCATGCTGTCCAAGCTGATGATTTCCGGCGCAAACGTGCTGCTGTTGGATGAGCCCACGGATCACCTGGACATGGAAAGCATCGACGCTCTGAACCGCGGTATGATCAAGTTTCCGGGCGTGATGATCTTCTCCTCCCGTGACCACCAGATCGTGCAGACCACGGCCAACCGGATCATGGAGATCATAAACGGCAAGCTGATCGACAAGATCACCACCTATGACGAGTATCTGGAGAGCGACGAGATGGCTCGTAAGCGCTTTACCTTTACCGTTACCGAAAGTGAAGAAGCGGACGATTGATGAATTTTTGGCAGCGGGGGCTTTGTTTCCCGCTGCTTTTGAGTAGATGAGATGCGGGGCGGATGGGAGCTGGCTGCGGCGGGCGGTGAACGGATGGAACGGGAGGCACTTTAAGCGGCTGCGCGGCGTGACGGCGTGAGACCCCTGCATACGGACGATTGATTTGGAGGAAAATAATATGGAGAAGATTGCGAGTTTTACCATCGACCACATCCGGCTGCAGCCGGGACTGTACGTGTCCCGCAAGGACAAGGTGGGTGAAAACGTTGTGACCACCTTTGACCTGCGCATGACCTCCCCCAACGAGGAGCCGGTGATGAACACGGCGGAGATGCACACCATCGAGCATCTGGGGGCCACATTTTTGCGGAACCGGGAGGATTTCGGGGATAAGACCCTGTATTTCGGCCCAATGGGCTGCCGGACCGGGTTTTACCTGCTGCTGGCCGGGGACTATGATTCCCGGGAGGCGCTGCCTCTTGTGACGGAAATGTACCGGTTTATCCGGGATTTCCGGGGCGAGGTGCCGGGCGCGGCGGCTAAGGACTGCGGCAACTATCTGGACATGAACCTGGGGATGGCCAATTACCTGGCTGGGAAGTATTTAAACGTGCTGGAGCACATTGACGAGTTCCCGCAGTCCAGGCTGGTTTACCCGGAATAGGAGGAAAGACGGGATGAAAAAACTGATTTCGTGGAATGTCAACGGCCTGCGGGCCTGTGTGGGTAAGGGATTCCTGGACTATTTTAAGGAAGCGGACGCGGATGTGTTCTGCCTGCAGGAGACCAAGCTACAGGAAGGGCAGATCGATCTGGACCTGCCGGGGTATCACCAGTATTGGAATTACGCCCAGAAGAAGGGGTATTCCGGCACTGCCATGTTTACGAAGGAGGAGCCGGTCAGCGTGCGCTACGGCCTTGGGATCGAGGAGCACGACATGGAGGGCCGGGTGATCGCGGCGGAGTTTCCGGAGTATTTCGTGGTAACCTGCTACACGCCCAACTCCCAGGACGGGCTGGCCCGTCTGGACTACCGGATGGAGTGGGAAAATGCGTTTTTGGCGTATTTGAAAAAGCTGGAGGAGGAGAAGCCGGTGATCTTCTGCGGGGACCTGAATGTGGCCCACAAGGAGATCGATCTGAAGAACCCCAAGAGCAACCGGAAAAACGCGGGATTTACAGACGAGGAGCGCGGGAAGTTCACGGATCTTTTAGGAGCGGGATTTATTGATACCTTCCGGTATTTTTATCCGGACCGGGAGGGGATTTACTCCTGGTGGTCCTACCGCTTCTCCGCCCGGGCGAAAAACGCGGGGTGGCGCATCGACTACTTCTGTACTTCAGAGAGTTTGAAGGACCGGCTGGTCAGCGCGGATATCCATACGGAGGTGATGGGGTCCGACCATTGTCCGGTGGAGTTGGTGATTGAGTAGAAGTTGAGAGACGTTTGAGAGAAACATGAGAGAAGGCGGAACGGGACGGCGGCTGGCCGGGGGATTGAGATACCCCCGGGGGCTGGGTTCCGGGCCGCCTTTTTTGCGCCGTTCAGGTGTGTGGGAACGGGGCTGCTTTCGAGGCGCTTATGGTATGTTTATGGCTGAAGCTGGTTGCTGTGTGCACGACAATGTGATAGTATGGAGATAACCTTCGATGAGAGGGGACTTATTGATCCGGGAGAATTCTGCTCCCGTTGTTTTGCGGCATTTCGCCGGAGAATCCATTTGTAAGAATTTTAATTTCAGAAAACGGGGAGTGGTGCCTTTGATTGTGTTTTAGGGTGGCAAAGCAGTATATTACAGAAGAAAAATTGGACATGTCCGCGGTCATTCGGTATACTGATGTTAAAGAGAAAAACAGCAGGAGGGGTACGCAATGGCCGTGTACATGGGAGAGGAAGAGGTAATACAAAAGAATATGGCACTGGCACAGGAAAAGGTGTACACAGTGGAAGATATCGAGGAGCTGCCTGAGGGCGTGCGTGCGGAGCTGATTGACGGGCAGATGTTTTATATGGCGACGCCGTCGCGGAAGCATCAGGGGCTGGTCATCGCGTTATCCGGCATGCTATTCGCTCATTTGAATCAGAACAAAGGGAAATGTGCGGTGTATCCGGCCCCGTTTTCCGTATATCTGAATGAGGACAACCGGACCTATTTGGAACCTGACATAACCGTCGTCTGCGACCGTGACAAACTGGACGACAAGGGCTGCCACGGAGCGCCGGATTTTGTGGCGGAAATCCTATCGCCCAGCAGCCGGAGCCGGGACTGCCTGCTGAAACTGATCCGCTACCGGGAAGCCGGAGTGTGCGAATACTGGATCGTGGACCCGGAGCGGGAGACGGTGACGGTGTATGACTTTGTGGAGAATAAGGTGGGCAGTTATACGTTTGGGGATAAGGTGAGGGTGAATTTATTCCCGGGGTTGGAGATTGACTTTGCGGGGATGGATTTGAGGTGAAGGCAGGGAAAACGCGGTAGTTGGAAAATGGTAATGGAACTAGTTGCATGAGAGTATGAAGAAAAAGGCGGAACGCGGTAACGGCAACAGGGTATTTGAATACCATGGAGTTGGGCTGACGGACCGCTTTTTCTGTTTGATGTTATGGGAGCTTAGCTGGGATGAAATCCGGTTGTCATGTATGGGGCAGCGTGATAAAATAAGGTTACCCCTCGGAGAAGGAGGGGGAAATTGATTCGGGAGAGTTCTTCTCCTGCTGGTTCGCGGCGTTTCGCCAGGGAATCCATTTTTAGAGATTAAAGTTTTAGAAGCGGGGAGTGATGTCTTTGTCTGTGATTTAGGGAGTCAAAAGAGTTTATTGCACAAGAAAAATTGGACATGGACGCGGGTATTGGGTATACTGATGTTGAGACAAACCGGGAACAGGAGGGGTACGCAATGGCCGTGTACATGGGAGAGGAAGAGGTAATACAAAAGAATATGGCACTGGCACAGGAAAAGGTGTACACAGTGGAAGATATCGAGGAGCTGCCTGAGGGCGTGCGAGCGGAGCTGATCGACGGGCAGATGTTTTATATGGCAACGCCGTCGCGGAAGCATCAGGGGCTGGTTGGAAATTTGTTTGGAGAAATATTTGCATATTTGAACCAGAATAAAGGGAAGTGCGCGGTGTATCCGGCCCCGTTTGCCGTATACTTAAACGAGGATAACCGGACCTATCTGGAACCTGACATAACCGTCGTCTGCAACCGTGACAAACTGGATGACAAGGGCTGCCACGGAGCGCCGGATTTTGTGGCGGAAATCCTATCGCCCAGCAGCCGGAGCCGGGACTGCCTGCTGAAGCTGATCCGCTACCGGGAAGCCGGGGTGCGTGAATACTGGATCGTGGACCCGGAGCGGGAGACGGTGACGGTGTATGACTTTGCGGAGAATAAGGTGGGCAGTTATACGTTTGGGGATAAGGTGAGGGTGAATTTATTCCCGGGGTTGGAGATTGACTTTGCGGGGATGGATTTGAGTTGAAGAATGTCTGAATACCCGGCGAATCCGGGGCGGGGTTCCAAGAATCCCCGCCCCTTTTCCGCATTTACCTTTACATCCCCCGCCGCGAAATGTTATACTAACCATACACACAATTTAAACTATATTCGGAAAAAAGGAAAAACCTATGAATCTGGTAACCATTGAACATTTGACGAAATCATATACGGAGCGTCTGCTCTTTGACGACACGGCGTTTTCCCTGAACGAGGGGGAGAAGGTGGGGCTGATCGGCGTAAACGGCACCGGAAAGTCCACGCTGCTCAAAATTGTGGCCGGGCTGGTGGAGCCGGACGGCGGCACCGTGGTGCGGGGGAGAAGCCTGTATATCCGCTACCTGCCCCAGATCCCGGAGTTTGTGGAGAGCGACACCGTGCTGGAGAGCGTGGAGCGGGAAAATGCCTCGGAACCCCATTTTACCTCCCGGGACGAGCTGCTGGCCACTGCCAAAAATATTCTCAACAAGCTGGGAATTACGGACCACGAAGCCAAAATCGGCACGCTGTCCGGCGGACAGAGAAAGCGCGTGGCCCTGGCCAGCGTGCTCCTCAGCACCGCGGACCTGCTGATCCTGGACGAGCCCACCAACCACTTGGACAGCCAGATGGCGGACTGGCTGGAGGAATATCTGAAAAGCTTCCGGGGAGCGCTGCTGATGATCACCCATGATCGGTATTTCCTGGACAGCGTGACTAACCGCATCGTGGAGCTGGACAAGGGCAAGCTCTACAGCTATCAGACCAACTATGAGGGATATCTCCAGCTGAAAGCGGAGCGTATGGACATGGCCCAGGCCACGGAGCGCAAGCGCCAGACCCTGCTGCGCACGGAGCTGGCCTGGATGCAGCGGGGGGCGAGGGCCCGTTCCACCAAGCAGAAGGCTCATATCCAGCGTTTTGAGACCCTGCGGGACCAGAAGGGGCCGGAATTTGACCGCAATGTCCAGCTGGAATCCATCGCCTCCCGGCTGGGGCGGACTACGGTGGAGCTGAACGGCCTGTGCAAGGCTTACGGAGACAAGGTGCTGATTCAGGATTTCACGTACATTTTCCTGAAAAACGATCGCATCGGCATCGTTGGCCCCAACGGCAGCGGAAAATCCACGCTGATGAAGATGATCGCGGGCTGGGTGCAGCCGGATGCGGGGACCGTGGAGATCGGGCAGACGGTGAAGCTGGGTTATTTTTCCCAGGAGAGCGAGGACATGGACGGGAGCTGCCGGGTGATCGACTATATCCGGGATGTGGCGGAGTATGTGAAGACCAAGGACGGGAGCATCAGCGCCAGCCAGATGCTGGAGCGTTTCCTGTTCCCCTCCAGCATGCAGTACACCACGGTGGACCGGCTTTCCGGGGGAGAGAAGCGCAGGCTTTACCTGCTGCGGATTCTCATGGACGCCCCCAATGTGATTTTGCTGGACGAGCCCACCAATGACCTGGATATCGCGACGCTTACCATCCTGGAGGATTATCTGGACACATTTCCTGGGATTGTGGTCACTGTGTCCCATGACCGGTATTTTCTGGACCGGGTGGTGAACCGGATATTCGCCTTTGAGGGAAATGGGACGATCCGGCGGTATGAGGGCGGATTTACGGATTATCAGATCGCTTTGGCCCGCCGGGGATTGGAGGAAGGTTCGGATGCGACGGAACGCAGCGGCGGATCAGCCGGGGCCGGCAAAGCGGGAGGCGCGGCAAAGAGCCCGGCGGGTGCGGCGGGAAGCGCCGCGGACGGGCAGTCATCGGACTCCGGCCAGCAGGTAAACAAGTCCAACTGGAAACAGCGCTCCGGCGGCGAGAAGAAGCTGAAGCTCTCCTTCAAGGAGCAGCGGGAGTGGGATACCATTGAGGACGATATCGCGGCGCTGGAGGATCGGATTGCCGGGCTGGATCAGGAAATTGAGGCTTCGGCCAGCAATTATACCAGACTCAATGAGCTGATGGCTGAGAAAGAGAAGACAGAGACAAAATTGGAGGAAACCATGGACCGTTGGGTGTATTTAAGCGGCCTTGTGGAGCAGATAGAGGCCCAGAAGCAGTGACCGCAGGCCTGGGTCAGCGGATGGAAGATGGAGGCCGGAATGAAGAGCAGGTTTGAGATTGATCAGAGTGAAAAAGGGGAATACCCACTGGGGGCGTGGGCGACAAGGAACGGGATGCATTTTTCGTTTGCGCATCCGGGGGAGAGCTGCGTGTTGGTGCTTTACCGATCCGGCGGGAAAACTCCCCTGGTGAAACTGCCGTTTCCCCGGGAGCAGCGCATGGGGGATGTGTGGAGCGCGGCGGTGGCCGGAGATTTCGCCGGAGTTGAGTACCTCTATGAGGTGGACGGCGAGTTGAAGACCGACCCCTGCGGGCGGCAGTTTTCCGGGCGGGAGCGGTGGGGGGATTTGAAACGTACGGCAGCGCCCCTGCGGGCAATGGCCTTGCCGGAGCCGGAAGCGTTTGACTGGGAGGGGGACCGCCCCCTGGAAATTCCCTATGAGGAATGTATTTTCTATCACATTCACGCCAGGGGCTTTACCCGCCATGCCAGCTCGGGGGTGGAACCCGTTCAGCGTGGGACCTTTCGGGGGATTATGGAAAAGATTCCCTATTTACGGGAGCTGGGCGTGACCACTCTGGTGCTTCAGCCGCCGGTGGAGTTTGAGGAGGTGCTGCGGCCGGAGTGTGTGGACCGGAACCCTTACGGGGTACAGCAACAGGCGGACAAGCTGAACTATTGGGGATATACCCCCGGTCAGATGATGGCTCCCAAGGCGGCCTACAGCTCCGGGGGCGGGAAAGCGCCTGTGAGGGAGTTTAAAGAGCTGGTGAAGGGTCTGCACCGGGCCGGGCTGGAGCTGGTAATTGAACTGTTTTTTGACGGAACGGAGTCCCCTGCGTATGTGCTGGAAGCGGTCCGCTTCTGGGCGCGGGAATTCCACGTGGATGGAATCCGGCTGGTAGGCTATGCGCCGCTGAAGCTTTTGGGCGCAGACCCCTATCTGAGGAGATTGAAGCTTCTGGCTGCCGGATGGGACGGCGCGGACAGTGGAAACGCAAGGCACCTGGCGGAGTGCGGCGAAGGATTTATGCTGGAGATGCGCGGTTTTCTGAAGGGAGACGAGGGTAAGCTGGACAGCGCCGCTTTCTGCATCCGGCACAATCCGGCGAACATAGCGGTTGTCAACTACATGGCGGACATCAACGGTTTTACGCTGATGGATATGGTTTCCTACAACGGCAAGCACAACGAGGCCAACGGAGAGGGCAATCAGGACGGCACCGATTACAACCAGTCCTGGAACTGCGGGGCGGAGGGTGCGACCCGGAAGAAGAAGGTTCTGGCCCTGCGCAGAAAGCAGCTGCGAAACGCGCTTCTCATGCTGTTTTTGAGTCAGGGAGCGCCCATGCTTCTGTCCGGCGACGAGTTTGGGCAGACGAAAAAAGGAAACAACAACTCCTACTGCCAGGACAATGAGATTTCCTGGCTCAACTGGGGACTTTTGAAACACAACGGGGATATCCATGCGTTTGCGAAGGCGGCAATCGCGTTCCGCAGGAGACATCCGGTCTTTCACATGAAACGGGAACCGGCGTTGATGGACTATAAGTCCTGTGGGATGCCGGACGTCTCCTACCACGGCGTGAAGGCCTGGTATCCGGATTTCGACGCTTCCAGGCGTCAGCTGGGGGTGCTGTACTGCGGAGAATACGGAGAACTTCCGGGCGGAGGCCATGACAATTATTTCTACGTGGCTTACAATATGCACTGGACGCCGCAGGAATTCGCGCTCCCCAGCCTTCCGGGGGGCCTGGTGTGGCATCTGGCTGCGGATACGGATGACGCAGAGCAAAACGGGTTTATGCCCGAGGGCCGGGAGCCGCTTTTGGAGGACCAGCGCAGGCTGACCATGCAGCCCAGATCCATCGCGGTGGTGATGGGGAAGCCGGGGGAGAAAGAGAAGGAGAAAGAGAAGCGGGGCGGAAAGAACGTGAAAACAGAGAAACAATAACGAGCGCCCGCAAGCTGTGCCGGCGGCTCATTTATTCAGACAGAGGCAGGCCGGGATGGAATCCCGGCCTGTTGCGGTTTTAGCTGCCGCGGACTACAGGTTGTAGGACTTGTAAAGCCGGGCCCTGACGTCCGGGTCGGACACAGCCAACGCAATGAGATCGGGACGGTTCTCGGCCAGAAGGCGGCTGATCAGGGAGGAGAGCTGCCGTTCCCCGCGCTCAAAGCCCTGCCGGTTTCCGCGCTCAAAGCCTGATTTATCGCCGCGCTCAAATCCACGGGATTCCCCATCCGCAATCAGATCGTCTATCGCTTTACACATGTCAAACTCCTCCTCTCCTCCGGCTTCCTCCATCATCTTCTGAAGGCGCTTCTGCTCGCCCATCATGGATAACAGCGCCAGCTTTGCGGTGCCGTCCATATCCCGCAGCTCGGTGCGGTTTTCCTGGGCGTAGCGGTACAGGGCGGCCTTATCTGACTTATATTTTAGCATACTGAATATCTGTTGTAAATGGGTCCGGAAAATGGAGGGATCGTCCATATTGGCCGCGTTTACCAGGTTTAAGCGGTAGTCCGGTATGTAACCGGCCAGCTCCTGCGCTTCCTCCCCGCCGTCCTTAAGCCCCAGGGTGTGTTTGAAAATTCATTTCCACCATATGCACGCCCCACTTCGCGGCATATTTGGTCCCAATTCGGTCAACGTAGCCCGCTACGCCTCCCTCATCGGGACCAAATCTCCCACAAAGTGTGACGCACATCTGGCGGAAAGCAATTTTCAAACACACCCCAGGAGCTCGTGCAGGCTTGTACCGCCGTCCCAACGGCCGCTTCCCCAGTAGAGCACCAGAGTGACCACCGGCTCCAGCCGGAGTCTGGGGCCGACTCCGGAGAGAAATCCGTCGCCGGAGGGACGTCTGCCCGCCTGTCGGAGCTCCTTCTCCTGAATCTGGACCTGGTCCGCGTAATCCAACGCATCGTAGAGCAGGGAGCGGATCACCATGGCATAGTGAATATTGGCCTGGTTTTCCACCGCGATCACGGCGTACCGGATGCCGTTTTTGACGCGCATGGCAACGTCGCGCCGGCGCTCCAGCACTTTTTTAAAACCCTTGCGGTCCGCGTACAACACGCCCTGACTTCCCTTCACGGGCATCAGATCTTCGGGCCGCAGATACAATCTTCCGCGAAATAATACGCCGTTGCACAGGTCGGAAAAATAGACCGGGTCAGACAGCAGCTTGTTCAGATGTAGATTTTGTTCCGCCATAAATCAATTACCTCCCATGGGGTTCGGGATTTTTGGATTGGTTCTGAATGCGTAGGGCTGCGGGAAGGTCCGCAAGGATCAAAGAAAAACAGAAAATGGATCCGGCAGGTTGCTTCCGCCGGAGTATGATACAGGATATGTTTTTTTATTGTATCACAAATTTCAGATTTGGCAAGTGGCAAACCGCGGATTTTTTCGATTGATTTGTGCGGTGGATATGCGCCGGGCCCGTGTGAAGTGCGGATACGGGGCGGTTACAATAAAAAGAAATACATTATATTTTGCTTTTATTTGTTAATGTGGTAAAATAATGTTTATAAAAAAGACAGATCGTGATACAAAGGAGGAGCACTATGCTGGATCGTCATGCATTGAATTACGTCAACGGTATGGAACAGGAGGCGCTGGAGCTGTTAAAGGAGCTGGCGCAGATACCGGCGCCCTCGGGCAAAGAGGAGCGGCGGGCAGTGTTTTGCAGGGACTGGCTGACGGCCCACGGAGCGGAAGGAGTTTTTATCGATGAGGCCCTGAATGTGGTTTACCCGGTCGGGGTGGAGGAAACGAATCCGGTGGTGGTTTTCGCGGCCCACACGGACGTGGTGTTTCCTGATGAGGAACCGCTGCCGCTGGCAGAGGAGGACGGAGTGATCCGCTGCCCGGGTGTGGGGGACGACACCGCTTGTGTGACAGCGCTTCTGACGGCCGCCCGGTATGTGGCGGAACAGAAGATCCGGCCTCAGGGCGCTGGAATTCTGTTTGTGTGCAACTCCGGCGAGGAGGGATTGGGCAATCTGAAGGGCACCAGGCAGATCTGCAAGGATTATGAGGGGCGTATCCAGGCGTTTATCAGCTTTGACTGCAAGCTGGATGAGTTCATCCACCGCGCGGTGGGGTCCCAGCGCTACCGTCTGCGCGTGCGCACAAAAGGCGGCCACTCTTACTATGCCTTTGGGGAGAAGAATGCAATCGCCGAGCTGGCGGAGATCATCGGCAGGCTCTATAAGATTGAGGTGCCCCACGGCGGAAAGACCACCTTCAACGTGGGTATGATCTCCGGCGGAACTTCGGTGAACACCATCGCCCAGGAGGCGGAAGCGCTGTACGAATTCCGCTCGGACTGCCGTGAAGATCTGGAAATCATGGAAAAGGCGTTTTGCAAGGTGATGGAGGAAGCTGCACAGAGGGAAGGCGTGCAGGTGGAATACGAGGTGGTGGGAATCCGCCCCTGCGCGGGAGGGGGAGACCCGGAGCGCCAGAAGATGCTGGAACACCGTGCATTGTGGGCGGTATATCGGACGCTGGGATATTTCCCAAAGCCCAGAAAAGCCTCCACGGATTGTAATATTCCCATGTCTCTGGGGATTCCCAGCGTTTGCGTCGGCTCCTTTATGGGCGGCGGCGCGCATACCCGCCAGGAGTATCTGCGCGCGGATTCCTTAAAGAGCGGACTTGGGATCGCCCTGGACCTGGTGCTGGGCTACTGTCGGGATGATGATGGCGAGGAGGTCTGGTCGTTGCTTCGGCCGGAAGATGAGGGGGATTCGAAAGCGGAAGCGTAGTTGGCGCGGGGGAGCGGGCGAAAGCGTGACTCCCCCTGCCGTTATTCGGTCATCTCGTAGAACAGCTGGTGCTGCCGTTTCACCCGCGCCCGGATCTGGCGCAGGAAGGATTCCGGCCCCAACACCTGGACCACGGGCCCGAAGGAGAGCACCTCGATGAGTAGCTCCGTCTCGTCGGCCATGTCGTAATAGATGGAGCAGATCCAGGCTTTTTCCTCCTCGTCGTACTCTGTGTGCTTTTCATAGTTGGAAAAATGCAGCATACAGCGCTCCAGAGAGTTGCGCTCCCCGCTGATTTTTAACCGTACCGGTTCCACGGCCTTACAGGAACTGGAAAAGCGCAGCGCGGCAGCCTCGGGCGGCACCGCCCCGCTGCCCGGCACACAGACCTGGATTCGGGCCATGTTTAAAAGGATGGAGCGGGAGAAACGGCCGTGGGAGCGCCGCAGGCAGATCAGGCGGAACTTGTCGTCTTTGGAAGAATATTGCAGCTGGCAGGGAGCCGCCTCAAAGGAGGACCTGCCGTTTTTGGGACCCTGATAGAGAATTTTCAGAGTCCTGTTTTGTTCCAGCGCTTCCAGCACCGCTTGGAAATTCTTCCGGTAAAGCTCCGACGCGTAGTCGTCCCCGTCCAGATAGCGGTCAAAATAATGGAAATCCTCTGGATCATAGAGGGCTTCTGTGTCCCCAAGGGCTTCCGACACCTTCTCCAGCTGGCTGTCCGTGAAAAACAGCCGGACCCGCGGATCGGCCAGAAGGGATTTGAGCCAGGATTTCTGCAGCCCGGTGAGGGGCGGTTTCAGCTGGTCGGGATAATGCAAAACAGGGGCGTAGGTTTTGTCCTCCCGCTGCTCAAACAGCGCCCAGCCGCCATCGGTGAGCTTGGGAACGATGGTGAGCGCGCTTTCGCGGTAGCTGTAGGCGCCGCAGACCGCGTCCATGTCCCGGCGCGTCAGAGGAGCGCGGACGCCCGCCTCCAGCATTCGTCGCACCACATAATAGTAGCGCCCGTATATCTTATCAAACAATTCAGCCGCCATCAGATCTCCTCCCCGCTCTCTTCGCCGTTCCGGCAATACATTTCATACATTTTTTCCCAGTCATATGTGATCTTGGCCACTGCGAAGTGGTTGCTTCCCTGGATGTCCAAAATGCGGCCGGTAAAGGTTTTGACCCAGGAGAGCATCTCGTTGGTGTCAAAAAATGCACCGCTGTAGAGGTATTCATTTTCCCGGATCCGCTGGATTTCCCCGCCCCTGCCCTCCCGGTACAGACGGTCCAGCACATAGGTTTCCGTGGATTCATTTACATAAAATTTAATACAGATTTCCTCCAGACGCCCACTGCCGGAAAAGGAGACGCCCCAGAGCCGGTCCAGATTGCGCTTCAGGAGGTCCTGCTTCCGGCTGTAGTCGGAGTGGATTTCCAGGGGCGTCACATCGCTCATGGAGTCCAGGCGCATATTGGTAAAACGCCGGGTATTTTCCTGGTACAGACACACGTAGCGCCTGCCGGTGCGGGTGCTTACGAAGATTTTGAGGGGCAGGCCCCGGCTCTGGAAAACGTTTCCGGTTCTGCCGCTGCGGTTGGTGAAGGCGATGGCGCGCCCCTGCTTCATGGCTGCCAGCACATCTGAAAGTACCCCATCTTCCAGTGTGTGGACGATGAAATGGTGTTTGAACTGGAAATATTCATTGTCTGTCTCCTCGCGGTCGAGGATGGTGCTGCCGACCACGCCGAAGGGGGCGACTCCCTGGAAAAATTTAACAGCCATCATCAAACGGTCCCAGACAGGGGAAGGAGCGGCCGTTTCCAGCGGGAGCAGAGGGGCCAGCCGGTAACGGAGCTGCTTTTTGTCCTTCACGGCCGACAGCAGACCCAGGGACTCGTATTCCTTTAGCTTGAGCCGCACCGTCTGACTGTCGAAGACCACGCCGTAGTCCGCGCAGATGCGGTCGCAGAGCTCCCCGGCCGTGAGACCGCCGGGGGGTGGGGAGCCGGTCTGTGCCGCCCCGGTCTGTGCCGCCCCAGTCTGTACTGCCCCAGTCTGTGCCATCCCGGCGTTCTCGTTCCCGTCCTCGATCATCTGGTCCAGCAGGAAAAAATGCAGCATCAGATCGTTGTCCGTGAAGCTCTTGGATTTCCAGGCCGTGTAGAGGGGATTCTGGGGGATTTCCTTGCTGTCCACGTTGATGTACACATGCTTGCCCTTGGACGTGTAGTCCGCCCGGGTGTAATCCGCCAGCCAGCTCTCGATGCGGCGGCGCTCATTGTCGTAGGTGCGGGCGCTTTTGCCGTCAAATTCCGTGCGCGCCTTGAAACCGTATATGTAAAACTGCCGCATATAGTCGCGTATGCGGTCAAAATTCTTGATCAATTCCTGAAATTCTGCCATAATCCTCTCTCTTTATCCGACACGTGTCTGAAATGTGTTCCGCCTGAAGGCGGAGCGGGAGGTTCAAACGCGCTTTGTTGATGGCTGCAATGGACCGGCCGCCGGCGCTGCCTGCGGGGAACGCCTCAACGCCTTACGTGTTGAGGAGCAGATCGTCCCGGCTGAGCAGCATCTCGAAGGTGGCGTTTTTGGATTGGAGCAGGTGCTCGTACATGGCCTCGGCGGCGGCTTTCCAGTCCTTTTTTACGCAGGCCTTGACGATGGCCAGGTGTTCGCTGCGGGTGTCCTCCAGCCGCTGTACCGCCCGCTGGCCGGTGATGATTCGGATGCGCTGGTTCTGGTTGTTGATAATTTTAAAATTTTCCTGGATGTAGTGATTGGGCACTGCGTTGTTTAAAAAGTCGTGGAAATTGTCGTCGATGACAAAAAAGTTCTTGGAGTCCCGGGTCAGATCCATGCGCAGGAATTTCTGATAGTAATCCATCAGTACGTTTTCGTCCAGAGTGTATCCGTAGTTCTGAATGCTGTAGGGTTCGAGCAGCAGTCGCAGTTCGAAGAGGTTGTTCACCTCGCTGATGGACAGGCTGGATACAATAATCCCCTTTTTGGGCCGTATGGTAATCAGCCCCTCCTGCTCCAGCCGGCTTAATGCGTCGCGGATGGGCGTCCGACTCACGTTAAATGTTTCACAAAGTATCTCCTCGTTGAGCAGCATACCGGGGGAGTATTCACAGCTGATGATTTTCTCCTTAATGTTATTGTATGCCTGGGACTTCAAGCTTTTTTTCGTCATATTGGATAACGTCTCCTTCCAAAATATTGGATACATCTATAGTTCCATTATAGTAAAAAAATTGGTAAAAGCCAAGGGCGGAGCGAGAAAAATGTATGTGGGCGCCAGATTGGAAATGGTGATGAATACAATAAAATAACGCATTTGACAGGAAAAACAACGATATGCCTGATTGTAATTGGGGAAAAACGTAAAAATTAGTAAAAAGTTATAAAAATAACAAAGACAAAACCGGAAAATAGGATAATATTTAAATACAATATTGACAAAGAACTGCAAATATTATAAATTATGATGTATACAACAGGCGGAACCGCCGGTTGGAAGTATTGTGAATTTGAGCCTGCAAATAAAAAGTCAATAGGAAAATGAGAAATTTTCAAGATTTATTGTTGATTAAATTTCAGGTACAACAAATAGACCACCGTTATCCGCTGGTCTGAAAGGATGCGGTATTCTCTATTCTGGAAGAGACATTAGATATTCTTTTACCCTTCCGTAATAGATACGCAGAAACTTATTAGCGCCTGCAGTCATGTAGACATAGTAAGGCTTTCCCTGAGCACGTTTCTTATCAATAAACGCATATACAGGGTCGTCCTGCGGTTTTGTTTTGATGAGACAGTCCATGACCTGAAATAAGGTTTTTCGGAGGGAAGATGAGCCGCGTTTGGAGGTTGGAACGCTTTTTTGTTCATAGGTTCCGGATTCATTGACACCTGGGTCTACACCAGCAAATGCAGTGATAGCGCCCTTGTGGGTAAAGCGTGTGACATCTCCGATTTCAGCCATAAGCTGAGGACCAAGAGACGGGCCAACACCCTTCATCCCCATAACAACGGGATATTCAGGCAGCTTGGCGGCTGTGTCATTCATCAGGGTACGGAGTTCTTCCACGGTTCTGGAAGCAGTGTTTAATTGTTCTATGGACTGTTTCACGATCAGCTTGGTTAGATCATCTTTTGGAAGTATAGGAACAAGCTCCTTTGCGGCCCCATAGATTTCTTCAGCCTTGTCTTTGCTGAAGTTGTACTTCCTGCGTTTGCACCACTTCTGATAATGGTCGACAAATGCATTTAATGAAAGTTTACGAACACAGTCCACATGCCAGTATGTAGTAGCAAAATCAACCCACTTCTGGCTGCCGTCCTCACGGGCAGGGCTATCAAAGTAAGTATTAACACCAGGGTAAGTCTGATCGAGGATACCGATGAGGTTATTCTTCATAGCTGTTTTGTGTTTCATGTAGAAGCCAAACTGACGGTTCATGGTCTTTAATTGATTGCGTAGTTCGTCCATAAGACTATACTGTTTCAATTCCGTCCAACTGTCAAGGGTGTAACGAGCTATTTTTACAGAGTCAGCTTTATCAGATTTTACTTTGCGGAGGGAATGAGCTCCAAAATCTTTAATGAGCTTAGGATTTACGGCAGTTACAAAAAGACCTGCCAGAGAAAGCTCACGAGCCAGTGGTTCGTAGTAACGGCCAGTATGTTCCATAACGATGCGTGATTCACCATCGATTGATCGGATCTGCGCAATTAAGGATTGGATGTTACTGGAAGTGTGCTTGATTTCAAAGGGAGAAGAAACGATTTCTCCATAAGGTCGTAGAATGGCGACCATACTTTTCCCTTTGGAAACATCAATACCAACAGCGTTCATGTTCATAAATTTGTCACTCCTAAAGAATATTGCAATAGATAAGTACCAGTTTTACTCATTGCCTATTCAATCTACTGTGGTGTGACACGAACGTACCAAAGGCAGTTCAACCTGCATAAAACGAACGCTGCAAATGAGGAGCTGGTTATCAGTCTCAAATACGGACGCGAAGTCCAAGAAAGGAAGCCGATATACCGATTGCTCCAACATTGTAACAGCTTAAGCAACAAGATGGATAATTCCTTACTGGCTGTAAGGGATATTAACCATAAATATATTGTAGTAGAAGAAGGAGCTAATGCCACTATGAAAGCTGTGTTTATTGAGAACCCCGGCAAGGCGGTGATAAGGGACATCCCGCGCCCGGCCAGAAAGCCCGGAGAAGCCCTGTTAAAGCTGCTTTACGGGGGGATTTGCGGAAGCGATCTGGGCTCGTACCGGGGGACGTTTGCATATTTTTCCTATCCCAGAACGCCGGGACATGAATTTTCCGCGGAGATTGTGGAGATCGACGAGAACGACCGGGGGCTAAAACCGGGCATGGTTGTTGTATGCAACCCATATTTTAATTGCGGGGAGTGTTATTCCTGCAAACACGGCCTTGTGAACGCCTGTATGAGCAACCAGACCATGGGCGTGCAGCGCGAGGGGGCGTTTTCGGAATACATTACCATGCCGCTGGAACGTATTTACGACGGAAAAGGGCTGGAACCCATGGTGCTGGCCATCATCGAGCCGCTCTGCATCAGCTACCACGGCGTAAAGCGGGCCGGTGTGAAGGGCGGGGACAAGGTGCTGATCGTGGGCGCGGGAACCATCGGAATCCTGGCCGCGGTGGCGGCGAAGCAGAAGGGGGCTGAAGTATACATCGCAGATGTGTCCCGGGTGAAGCTGGATTACGCCAGGGAATTCGGCGTGGACGGCGTGGTGCTGGCAGACGGGCCGGAGACCTATGAGCGGGCGGTGAAGGAGATCACGGGGGAAATGGATTCGACGTGACTATTGAGGCCGTGGGGCTTCCCTCCACCTTCCAGAACTGCATCGATGCGGCGGCGTTCGGAGGACGGATGGTGCTCATCGGTGTGGGCAAGGAAAACCTGGATTTCAACTTTACCATGATCCAGAAAAAGGAGCTGAACGTGTTCGGTTCCCGCAACGCATTGAAGCCGGATTTCCTGGAGCTGATCGATCTGGTGAAGGAGGGGAAGATACCGCTGAAAAAGATCATCACCGACGTCTACAAGTTCGACCAGGCGCCCAGGGCGTTTCAGGAGCTGAACGAGAACGCGGGACGGATGTTAAAGGTGATGATTGACTTTACGTGACAGGGAAACATGTAATTTACAGTATCGCCGGAACAGTAGAATGGCGAAGGAGAGGAACGGCATAACAGCCACAGGCGTCTTGCCGCCCGGAGCGGGAAAGGCGCGGTATGGATGGATCAGGAGGTACAGTATGCAGGAAGTTCTAAGAGGATTGGAGCCGGAGCGGGTATTCTGGTGGTTTGACCGGATTGCCCAGATTCCACATAGCTCGGGGCGGGAACAGGTATTGAGCGATTACATAAAGGAATATTTCCAAAAACTGGGGTTTCTCGTGACTCAGGACCAGCACTGGAATTTAGTCATCCGCAAGCCCGCCACGGCGGGGTATGAACAGGCCCCGGCCGTGATCCTGGAGGCTCATCTGGACATGGTGTGCGAGAAGGAGGCGGACAGCGGATACGATTTCGACAGAGATCCGATCCGCGTCCTGCGGGACGGCGACCGGTTGTATGCGGACGGAACCACCCTGGGGGCGGACAACGCCACGGGCGTGGCCTTTGCGCTCAGCATTCTGGAGTCGGAGACAGCGGTCCATCCTGCGCTGGAGGTGGTGCTGACCACCGGCGAGGAGGCCGGGCTGACCGGGGTGAAGCAGCTGGATTTCGACTCCCTAAAGGGCCGGGTGGTGATGAATCTGGATTGCAGCGACGAGGGAATCGTGGTGGGCTGCGCCGGAGCCTCGGTGGTCCGGCTGGAGCTTGCGGGAGAGTTTGAGCGCACCCGCAGAGAGCAGCAATTCTACGAGTTGCGGGTGTCCGGGCTTTTGGGCGGGCACTGCGGGCTGCACATCGGCCTGGGACGAGGCAACGCCAACGTGATTCTCGGGCGGGCGCTGGACGCGGCGTCCCGCACAGGCGGTTTCTGCCTGGCCCGGGTGGAGGGCGGAACCCAGAACGGGGCCATCTGCCGGGAGGCAAAGGCTGTGTTCGCGGTGGAACAGGGGGACATGACAGCGGTGGAACAGGCTGTGGCGGAATGCACACAGGAGCTAAAGCATGAGCTGGCGGGTATTGACCCGGGATTGGAGATTGAACTAGAAAAAATACCCAGAGAAACCGCCGTATTATCCCAGGAGGACAGCGCGGCTTACGTGAGCCTGATCAATTTGCTGCCGTCGGGCGTGCTGGAAATGGAGCGGGACGATGAGGGGGAAGCGGAAGAACCGTCCGCCCTGCGTCTCACCATGAACCGTCTCCCGGAAACCTCCTGCAACATCGGTATGGTTTATATGGAAGGGAGCCGGATCTGCATTCACTGCAACTGCCGCAGCAGCTACGGCAGCAAGAAGCGCTGGCTGCAGGAGAAATGCCGCCTCCTTGCCGCCTGCCACGGGCGGACGGCGTATTCGGTGCTGACCGATTACCCGGAGTGGGAGTTTAACCCGGACAGCCGTCTGGCCCGGCTGATCTGCCGGGAGTACCGGGCGCAGACGGGGGAGCCCCTGCTGGTGGAGCGCTCCCACGGGGGCAACGAGTGCGGCACATTCAGCAAACGGCTTCCCGGGGCGGATATCGTGTGCATGGGGACGAAGATCCACCACGCCCACTCGCCCAGGGAATGGGTGGGCATCGATGTGATTCAGAAGGAATACCGTCTGCTGCTGGGCGCGCTGAGAGCGATGAAGGATTATGAGAGACAGGAGGATAAGAGCCAATGTACGAGTGTTTAAAAGGGCTGGAGCCTGCGAGGGTGTTTGAGCTGTTCGGGGAGCTGTGCCGGATTCCCCACGGTTCTAAAAACGAGAAGGCGATCAGCGATTATATCTGCCGGTTCTGCGAGGACCGGGGGCTGGAGGTCTGGCAGGACGAGGCGTACAACCTGATCATCAAAAAGGACGCCACACCGGGTTATGAAAATGCCCCCACGGTCATTCTCCAGGCCCACCTGGACATGGTGTGCGAGAAAAATGCCGGAACGGATCATGATTTTACCAAGGACCCCATCCCGGTTCTACGGGACGGCGACCGCATCTACGCGGATGGAACCACTCTGGGAGCGGACGACGGCACGGGCGTGGCCTTCGCCATGGCGGTGCTGGAGGCGGACGACATTCCCCACCCACGCCTGGAGGTGGTGCTGACCGCGGACGAGGAAGCAGGGATGAGCGGAATCAAGGCCATCGACTTTTCGAAGATTACGGGCCGGGTGATCGTTAATCTGGATTGCAGCGACCAGGGCATCGTGGTGGGCTGCGCCGGTTCCGCGGTAATCCGCCTGGAGCTGCCGGTGGAGCGCGAGGCGGTCCCGGGCAACTGGGAGTGCGGGGAGCTTCAGATCCGCGGCTTAAAAGGCGGCCACAGCGGCCTGGATATCACCAAGGAGCGGGGAAATGCCAACGTGCTGCTGGCCAGAATCCTTTCCTCACTGGCGGAGACCTGCCGGGTGCGGATGGGCGGCTTTCACGGCGGACTTCAGACCAACGCCATCTGCCGGGAGGCGGAGGCGAAGATCGCATTTCCGGCGGAACGCCGGGGGGAGGTGGAAACCTGCCTTGAGGAGTGGGAGCGCATTCTGAAAAAGGAGTTTAAGATCAGCGACCCGGACGTGCGGGTCGTACTGGCGGAACCGGCCGGGGGCTGGGGTATGCTGACGCTGGAGAGCCAGGAGAAGCTGTTGGACGCCATGTTGAATATTGACTGCGGCGTGATCGCCATGAACGCGGAGGTTCCGGGAGTCCCTGAGACCAGCGGCAACATCGGCGTGGTGACCACGGAAAGCGGGAATGTGGTGATCCGCACCCTGTACCGCAGCTGCTACGACAGCAAAAAGCAGTACGTGGTGGACAAGAACCGCCGTCTGGCCCGCCTGCTGGGAGCGGAATTTTCCGTGGAATCCAGCTCGCCAGAGTGGGAGTACAAGGCGGACAGCCGATTAAGCGCCCTGATCCAGAGAATCTATGAGAAACGGTTTGGTAAAAAGCTGGCGGTGGAGGTGTCCCACGGGGGCAACGAGTGCGGCGCGTTTTTCAAGGCGTTTCCGGACGCGGACATCGTCTGCACGGGAACTCAGATCATAGGAGCCCACACGCCGGATGAGAGCGTGCTGGTCAGCATCGTGCAGAAGGAGTGGGAGATGCTCTGCCTGACCCTGAAGGGGATGCTGGAGTATTAGGCGAAGGCCGGCGGCCGGGCAGCGTTGCAGCCGCCGGAAGTAGAACAGTTTAAAGCGGCGAAAGGCCGTTTTGATAAAAAGAAGAAAAAACGGAGGAAAAAACATGAAAAAAGCATTATCACTGGTATTAGCTGCAGCAATGACACTGTCTCTGGCAGCCTGCGGCTCCTCGGGCGGCAGCACACAGGCGCCTGCGACCACACCGGCCCAGACCGAGGCCGGCTCCAAGGCTGAAGGCGGAGAGAGCCAGGCGGGAAGCGAAGCGGCAACCGAGGCTCCGGCGGCCAACTTTAAGATCGGCATCCTGACCTCCACGGTCTCCCAGGCCGAGGAGGAGTACCGCGCGGCCGAGGCCGTAAAGGAAAAATACGGCGATATGATTATCCACCAGACCTTCCCGGACAAGGCGGCCAGCGAGCAGGAGACCACCATCTCCATCGCCCTGTCCCTGGCGGCCGACCCGGATGTGAAGGCCATTATCTGCAACACCGCTATGGAAGGAACTGCGGCGGCAATGGAAAAGGTGCGCGAGAAACGCCCGGACATCCTGCTGTTAGCAGGCGTTCCCAGCGAGTCCCCGGACGTGATCTGTGCGGCTGCTGACCTTGTGTTCCATCCCGACGTTGCCAACATGGGCACCGCGGTTGCGGAAGCAGCCGCTGAGATGGGCGCTACCACGGTGGTGCACTATTCCTTCCCCCGCCATATGGCGCAGCCCTTAAACATTGCCCGTCACGACAACATGAAGGCAAAATGTGAGGAGCTGGGACTGAAGTTTGTGGACGGAACCTCCCCCGACCCCATGAGCGACGCCGGAATCGCTGCAACCCAGCAGTATATCCTGGAGGATGTGCCGCGTAAGGTGGAGGAGTACGGAGCCGACACCGCGTTCTTCGGAACCAATGCGGGGCAGCAGGAGCCCATGTGTAAGGCCGTGTTCGAGGCCGGAGCCATTTACCCCATGCCCGACAACCCCAGCGTGTTCTACGCCTTCCCCGGTGCACTGGGAATCGAGGTGCCGGAGGATCACAAGGGCGATGTGGACTACATGAGAGATCAGATCAGCGCCAAGCTGGCTGAAAACAACATGACGGGCCGCATGGGCGCATGGAGCGCTCCCATGCACACCATGTTCATCAACTGCGCGGTTCAGTACGCCATGGATTACTGCAACGGCACCTTTACCGAGCGCGCGGACATGGAGCATTTCACGCAGATTTTCTCTGACTTCGCAGGCGGCGACGTGAGCGTGCGGGTGTACGAGGACATCGAGAGCGGAAAGACCTATGACAACTTCTTCGTGGTGCTGGGTAAGTTCATCACCCTGTAATAAAACGGCAACAGAGTAAAAACAGGAGATTGCCTTCCGGCCGGAAGGCAGTCTCCGCGTTTGAGGCAGTTAATGTACGAATCGGAAAAGAAAGAGGGTTTTATATGGCCAAGCAGGCGCTCCTCCATTTTAAAAATGTAAAGAAAAGCTTCTCGGGAAATGTAGTGCTGTCCGGCGTGGATTTTGAGATCTTCCCGGGACAAATCGTGGCGCTGGCAGGTGAAAACGGGGCCGGCAAGTCCACGCTGATGAATATTTTATTTGGAATGAATGTGATACAGGAGACCGGCGGTTACGAGGGGGAGATCATTTTTGAGGGGAAACCCGTGAAAGTCCAGTCCCCGGAGGACGCCATGGCGCTGGGAATCGGCATGGTACACCAGGAATTTATGCTGCTGCCGGGTTTTACGGTGGCGCGCAACATTAAGCTGAACCGGGAGAACGTTAGACCCAACCTGGTGAGCCGGGTGGCGGGAAAACGGTTCGAGCTTCTGGACAATCCCCGCATTGTGGAGGAGGCGTCCGGAGCCCTTCACAAACTTGGAATGGAAATCAATCCGGAAGTGACGGTTGACAAGCTTCCGGTGGGACATATGCAATTTGTGGAAATTGCCAGGGAGATCGACAAGAGCAATTTAAAGCTTCTGGTTCTGGATGAGCCCACCGCCGTGTTGACGGAGAGCGAGGCGGAGCGGTTCCTCAAATGTATCCGCCAGGTGGCGGACGAGGGCATCGCGGTCATTTTCATCAGCCACCGGCTGGACGAGGTGATGACCCTGGCGGACTCCGTGGTGATTCTGCGGGACGGGCAGATGGTATTTGACGAGAAAACGAAGAATACCAGCAAGAACCAGATCGCGGAGCTGATGGTGGGCCGCAAGCTGGAGGCGGACAGCATGATCAATGTGAACCGCAGCTTTGAGAACAGCGATATTATCCTGGACATTGAGCACCTGAGCGTGAGTATGCCCGGGGAGCGGACGAAGGACGTGTCCTTAAAGGTGCGCAGAGGGGAAATACTGGGCATCGGCGGTCTGGCGGGCCACGGCAAGACCAGTATTTCCAATGGTATTTTCGGCATGTATCCGGCCAGGGGCAAGGTGCGCTATAACGGGCAGGAGCTGGCCTTTACCCGGGTGGGCGAGGCATTGAACAAGGGCATGGCCTTTGTGTCCGAGGACCGCAAGGGAGTGGGCCTGCTGTTGGACGAATCGATCGCCCTCAATATGGTCTATACAGATATGAAGGTGAACCGGAGGTTTCTGAAAAAGTATGGATTTTTCAGCCTGTTTGACGGTAAGAGCGCGGAGAAGACCGTGGAGGAGATGATCGGGGAGCTGGATATCCGCTGCACCGGCTCCAAACAGCTGGTGGGGCGGCTCTCGGGCGGCAACCAGCAGAAGGTCTGCATGGCCCGGGCGCTGATCACCAAGCCGGATCTGCTGTTCGTGTCCGAGCCCACCAGGGGAATCGACATCGGGGCCAAGCAGATTCTGCTGAATTACCTGGTGAAGATCAACAAGGAGCTGGGGATCACCATTGTGATGACCTCCAGCGAGTTAAATGAGCTGCGCACCATCTGCGACCGGATCGCCATCATCGGCTCCGGTGTGGTTCAGGGAATACTGAAACCCGACGCCCCGAATGTGGACTTTGCGCTGCTGATGTCGGGAGAAAAAGGAGGAGACCCATCATGACCGCTGTTAAGAATTCACTGAAATCCTTCGGATTTCCGCGCCTGATCATCATGGCGTTCCTGCTTCTTCTGATTATGATGATGTTTGTGCTGGGAATTCCGGCGCCGTTGACATTTTCCCAGTGCATCGTCCGGGTGGGCATCAATATGATCCTGTCCCTGGCTATGGTGCCGGGCATCATGGCGGGCACGGGCATGAACTTCGCGCTGCCCCTGGGGATCGAGTGCGGGCTGTTGGCCGGTATGATCAGTCTGCAATACAACATGACGGGCGTGGGCGGCATTTTTATCGCAATGGCTATCTCCGTGCCCTTCAGCGTGGCGGCGGGCTGGGCCTACAGCCAGCTGGTGAACCGGGTGAAGGGAAGCGAGATGATGGTGTCCACCTACATCGGATTTTCGGTGGTGGCTCTGATGTGTATCGGATGGCTGATCCTGCCATTTAATCATCCTTCCATCGTCTGGCCCATCGGTGACGGGCTGCGGACCACCATCACCCTGGAAGCCTGGTATGACCGGGCGCTGAACAATCTGTTCGCCTTTAAGGTGTTTGGGGTGGAGATTCCGGTGGGGCTGATCCTGGTGATCGGACTGTTCTGTTTCCTCATCTGGCTGTTTATGAGAAGCCACCTGGGGCTGATGATGAAGGCGGCGGGCTCCAATCCCAATTTCGCCCGCAGCAACGGCGTGAAGGTGGACAATATGCGCACGATGGCGACCATTCTCTCCACTGTGCTCGGCGGTATCGGCATCATCATTTACGCCCAGGGCTTCGGATTTTACCAGCTCTACAACGCGCCTTTGATGATGGCGTTTCCGGCCATCGCGGCGGTGCTGATCGGAGGGGCGACTCCCAGCCGTATCTCTATCTTCAACGTGGTGCTGGGAACCATTATGTTTCAGAGTATGCTGACCATCGCTACACCGGTGGCCAACAGCCTGATTCCTGAGGGCAACCTGTCCGAGGTGGTGCGCACCATCGTCAGCAACGGCATCATTTTATATGCCTTATCCCGTATGCAAGGAGGGAAACGATAATGGGGAATGAGAAAAAACACAAAGCAGGGGTCTTTCTGGAAAAGCTCCTGATCAACAACGCCGTGACCATCCTGTTCTGCATCATCTGCGTGGCGGGCATTATTTTGGCAAAACAGCCCTTGTCCTTTATTGTGGGGGAGATTTCCACGCGTCTGTTCCGCAATCTGATTCTGATTCTGGCTCTGCTGGTGCCGGTGTGGGCGGGCATGGGACTGAACTTCAGCATTGTGCTGGGGGCGATGTCGGCGCAGATCGGGATCATTGTGGCCACCAATTTCTCGGTATCCGGGTTCGCCTGCCTGATGGTGTCCTTTATCGTGAGCATTCCGCTGTCGCTGCTGTTCGGCAATCTGACCGGGCGTCTGTTCAATCAGACCAAGGGGCAGGAGATGATCACCGGTATGATTCTGGGATTTTTTGCCAAGGGGATTTATGACCTGGTGTTTATGTTTTTGTGCGGGCCGGTGATTCCGATTAAAAACCAGACGCTGCTTCTGACCAATGGGATCGGTCTGACGACGCCCATTAACCTGGAGGCGGATACGAAAGGGGCTATTAATAAGATGTGGTCCATGTCGCTGGATCAGGCGATTGGGTGGGGCTTGATTGTCCTGCTGGCGGTTCAGGCGGCGGTGCTGGCGTATAAGATTGGCGTGAAGCGTGAGAAAATACGCTGGGCGGGGCAGTACAAGCTGTATTTGACCGCGGCGCTTCTGGCCGCGTTTAAGGTTCTATGCGCTGCGTCGAAGACGGTGCTGTTTGCGCTGCAGTTTACGGATGTGCCGGTGGTGACGGCGATTATGATTTCCACGCTGCTGGCCGGATTGGGGCAGTTGACTTTTATTCAGGATATCGGCAATTTTACGACGTATACGGCACATGAGAACGTGGGCACGTTTGCGATTGCGGCGCTGCTGGTGGGCGGAGCTTCGATTAAAAAGGCGACCATCGGGCAGGCGGTGCTGGGGGCGCTGCTGTTCCATACCATGTTTATTATTTCGCCGATTGCGGGTAAGAATCTGTTTGATAATGCGCAGCTGGGAGAGTATTTCAGGGTGTTTGCGTGTTATGCGGTTATCGCGGTGGCGCTGGCGCTGCATGCGTGGAAAACGGTTACGGCAAAGCGGGTGGATGATAGTGAGAGCGAGGCGTTGGAGGAGAAGGAGGCGCAGAGGGCGGCGTGATGCATCCGTTCGTGAGAGCCAGAAAAGCGGAGCCGGAGGCTCCTGGTTTCCGCGGCTAGGATAGACTAAGGCGCCGGGGGCCGGAAAAGACGGGCACTGCTCCGAGCTCCGGCGCAGGCCTGATGCCTGCCCCTCCGCCTCCGCTTTCTCCGGGCGTTGTACGCCCTGCGAAATCCCGCCTTTTCCGGCCCCCGCCGCCTAAGTCTATCCAAACCGCTCCAAATGTCGCCTCCAGCCCCGCTTTTCTGGCTCTCACCCGCTGGGGGGTGGAGAGGGCCGGTGGGGATTGGGACGAAATTGCTGGTGTTTATGGTTTATGAAGAAATAAGAGTCTCTGCTTCCGGGAGTTTTCTGGAAGCGGGGACTTTTTTGAGTTCGCAACTTTTTTTAGATGATTTTACCAGTTTGATCCGCTATGATGTAGGCATAACAGATTTGAGAGAGAGAAAGGAAGTGAATGGCATGTTTGTCATGTTTGAGAAGGAAGAGTTTAAGGTTCCGGTCAGGGTTTGGCTGGAGGGACCGGGGGTGTTGGAGGAGAGTTGTCTGGAACAGGCGCGCCATTTGGCTAAGCTTCCTTTTTTGCATAAGTGGGTTTGCTTGATGCCGGATACCCATGCGGGGATGGGGATGCCTATCGGCGGGGTGATTGCCACGGAGGATGTGGTGATTCCCAATGCGGTGGGCGTGGATATCGGCTGCGGGATGGCTTATACGGAGACGAATATTCCGGTAAAGGAGATTCGGCAGGTGATGACCGGGAACGGGAATCTGGTGCAGGCTATGATCGGCGATATTATGCGGAATGTGCCGGTGGGATTTGCACATCACAAGATGATGATGCCGTCTTATACGATGGACTGCGCTTTTGAGGAGATGGATCGGTATGAGCAGGACGCCGAGCTTTTGGGACAGCTGGAGGCGGGGTATTATCAGATCGGGACGCTGGGCGGCGGGAATCATTTTATTGAGCTGCAGGAGAGCGATGACGGGTTTTTGACGGTGATGGTTCATTCGGGGTCCCGGCATTTTGGGAAATCGGTTTGCGATTATTTCCATTTTAAGGCAAGGGAGCTGAATAAACGGTGGTACAGCCAGGTGCCGGATGAGTACCGGCTGGCGTTTCTGCCTACGGACAGCAGCGAGGGGAAACGGTATCTGGACTGGATGAATTTGTCCATGGATTTTGCCAAGGAGAACCGGGAGAAGATGATGTTGGCGGTGAAGGCGATTCTTGAGAAATGGATCGGGAAGTATACGGATTTTGAGCTGACATTTTCCGGGGATATCAACTGCCACCACAATTATGCGGCGCTGGAGAACCACTATGATAAGAATGTGTGGGTGCACCGGAAAGGGGCGGTACGGGCGAGAAACGGCGAATTGGCCGTGATCCCCGGGGCCATGGGCTCCTACAGCTATGTGGTGATGGGGAAGGGAAACCCGGAGAGCTTCTGTTCTTCTTCTCATGGGGCGGGCAGACGGTATTCCCGCAAGGGCGCGATGTCTGCGTTCAGCTGTGAACAGGTGATCCAGGATTTGAATACCCAGGGCGTGGTTCTTGGAAAGAAGAATAAGAGCGACGTGGCGGAGGAGAGCCGGTTCGCCTATAAGGACATTGAGACGGTGATGAAGGATCAGACGGATTTGGTGGTGCCGGTGAAACGGTTAAAGACCATCGGTGTGGTCAAGGGCTAGTACATCGTCCATTAAATAACTACCCTCTTCGCTGGCCTGATTTTCCGATAGCACAGGTGCAAAAGCCTCAACGTAGCCCGCTACGCCTACGTTTTTGCACCTGCACTCTCGAAAAATCATTCTCAGCGAATAGTGCAGTTATTTAATTTACGATGTACTAGGCGGCCGGAAGGCTGCGGTTTGAGGTGATATAAAGGAAACTTTATATAAATGGTGGCTGAGACGAACGTTTCCAGCTGCCGCGGGCGGGCTGCTCTTGAGGCGTAGGGTTTTCCGGTTGGCGGAGCCCTTGCGGTGCCGCAGGCGTTTGCCGGGCGGTATACCGGTGGTCCGGGCCAAGATAATGATTTGTCGTGGGTTCAAATCCCACCATGTTTGAGGACATGTAGCTAAGTGGTATAGCAATCATCTAACAAAACGCTGGCATTGCGTAAATGCCGACAACCAGGGAAATGGAACTGCCTTCGCTCCGGCTTAGACCCGGCAGCCGCAAAGCATTTGCTCTGCGGGGACCTGGGGAGAGCGGTCCGCGGGACGGCCAGCGCCGGTACGGATACCGGCTGCCGAATCGAGGCGGAATGGGTGGGGGAATTGTGAGGACAGGAGTGCAGGGCGGGAAAACGCCCGGGGGACCGGATGGAGCTTGTGGGCGGGAAACTGCCCGGGGCCCTGGACGGGGCTCTCTGGGCGGGGAAACCGCCGGAATTGCTCCCTCAATTCTCCTCCCTCTACCCGGAAACGGAGCCTGAAGTGCCGGCCCCCGGCCTGCGGATGGGGCGGGGCAGGGATATTTTCCAACATATTTATAGAAATGGTTGTGAATTGTAAACAGGAAATGGATCGCAGCGGCCAGGCGCGGGACGGCGGGAGACGCCGGGCGCGCCGGTGAGATGGGAATTTGCCGCTGTGGAGTTTTAGGAATAAAGGGGAAATGGAAATGAAGTATTTGATCAAGGAGCAGGAGTGCGGATATTTGATGAAGAACGGCCGGTTTGTGCGCCTGCTGACGGCCGGTAAGTATCGGTTTATGAAGGAGCTGGGCTATGAGGTCCAGGTGGTGCCCATGACGGGGCTGGTGAAAACCTGTGGTATCCCGGAGGATATTCTGATGGGGGATCAGGAGTTTTCCGCGCGGGTGGTGAAGGTGGAGGTGCCGGATACCTGCCTGGCGATCCGGTTCGTGAATCAGGCGTTCAAGGAGGTGCTGACCGGGCCGGAGGCGTTGTTCTGGAACGTGTTTGAGAAAAATACCTTTCAGATGGTGGATATGACGGAGCCTTGTATGGAGAAGGTTCTGCCGCGGATGTACATCGATCTGATGCCCATGAAGTATTATAAGAAGATTGTGGTAAAAGACGGCGAGGTGGGCCTGCTGTATTTTGATAACAGGCTGGAGAAGCGTCTGGAGACGGGCAGCTATTATTTCTGGAACTATGGACGTGAGGTGACCGGCAAGATCTTTAATATGAAGATCCAGCAGCTGGATATCACCGGTCAGGAGATTCTGACCGCCGATAAGGTGGGGGTGCGGTTGAATGTGGTGTGCAGCTACCGCATCACGGACCCGGAGCGGCTGGTGAAGATGGTGGACGGGGCCTCGGGACAGCTCTATACCTGCGCCCAGCTGGTGCTCAGGGAGTATGTGGGCCGGTTCCGCCTGGATGAGCTGCTGGCACAGAAGGAGGAGATCGGACAGTATGTGCTGCAAAAGCTGCGGGAGCGGCAGGAGGAGTTCTGCGTGGAGGTGACGGGCGCGGGTATCAAGGATATCATCCTGCCCGGCGAGATCAGGGAGATTATGAACACGGTGCTGGTGGCTGAGAAGAAGGCCCAGGCCAATGTGATCATGCGCCGGGAGGAGGTGGCGTCCACCAGGAGCCTGTTGAATACCGCCCGGCTGATGGATGAGAACCGCACCCTGTTCAAGCTGAAGGAGATGGAGTATCTGGAGAGGATTTGCGACAAGGTGGGCGGCATCACCCTAAACGGCGGAACCAACGTCCTGGAGCAGCTGTCGGAGCTGATGGCGGCTAAGGGGTGAGAGCGGAAACGGAGGCACCGGGAACGGAGCGTTCACTGCGGTCCACCCGGGTCCCCGTCCCTCCCCCCTGTCATAATGAATCCCCACCCCACATAAACTAGAGTGGGTACTCGGAACACCGGTCCGCTGGCGCCGCCAGAGGACCGGTGCATCCAAACGAGTGCCCCCGGCCATACGGTGAGTATGTCCGGGGGCATTTTTGCGCCGGGGGACGCCGGAAATCAGGCGGACGGCGGCGTTTGGCAGAGTATTTGACCCCGCGGGCAGAGGCCGGAGTCAGGGAAAGCTGACTTTGGCTCAACATTTCCGCGAGAATAAGAGAAAAGGGGAGACCGACATGGCGGATTGGTTCAGGCTGTCAAAACAGGAAACAATGTCGCAGCTTACAACCGGCGGACAGGGATTAGACAGCCGCGAGGCGAAGGAGCGGCTGAAGCAATATGGGGAAAATGTGATTGAGGAGGCCGGGCGCAAACAGTGGTGGCAGGTGTTTCTGGAACAGTTTAAGGATCTGCTGGTCATTATCCTGATCGTGGCCGCCGGAATCTCCATGGTGACGGGGGACCCGGGCAGCGCGGGCGTGATCTTTGCGGTGCTGCTGCTGAACGCGGTGTTGGGAACCGTGCAGCACCAGAAGGCGGAAAAGTCCCTGGACAGCCTGAAATCCCTGTCCTCGCCGGAGGCACGGGTGCGGCGGGACGGCAGGCAGGCCGACATTCCCTCCTCCCAGGTGGTGCCGGGAGATATTCTGCTCCTGGAGGCCGGAGATTTGGTGGCCGCGGACGCCCGTCTGATCGAGGTGTACGGCCTGCAGGTCAACGAGAGCTCCCTGACCGGAGAGTCACTGAACGTGGATAAACAGGACACGGTTTTGGGGAAAACGCGCCGGAACGGACGGGGGGCTGTGGATAAAGGCGGTCCGGCGGACGACGTGCCGCTGGCGGACCGGGTGAACATGGTATTTTCCGGCTCCCTGGTCACGGGCGGGCGCGGCGTGGCGGTGGTCACGGCCACAGGGATGGACACGGAGATCGGCAAAATTGCTTCCATGATGAACGGGACCGAGGAGCATAAGACCCCCCTGCAGATCAGCCTGGACCGGTTCAGCGGACGGCTGGCGGCTGCGATTATCGCCATCTCTGCGGTGGTATTTGCCCTGAGCCTTTACCGGAAGGCCCAGGTATTGGACGCCCTGATGTTCGCGGTGGCCCTGGCGGTGGCCGCCATCCCGGAGGCCCTCAGCTCCATCGTCACCATTGTCCAGGCGATGGGTACCCAGAAAATGGCCCGGGAGCACGCCATTATCAAGGACTTAAAGGCAGTGGAGAGCCTGGGCTGCGTGTCCGTGATCTGCTCCGACAAAACGGGAACCCTGACCCAGAACCGAATGGAGGTGGAATACGCCTGTTTCAATCACCGGGAGCGGGATATGGATTGGCTGCGGGAAAATGCCTTCCGCCCCGACGTGCGCCTGCTGCTTTACGGCGCGGTGTTAAACAACGACGCCTCGGCGGACCCCGATGGCCAGACGGCGAGGGACGTGGGGGAACCCATGGAGCTGGCGCTGTTACATATGGCGGTCCAGGCTGGGGTGGCGCCGGAACTGGTGCGCGCCCGTTGTCCCAGGCTGGGGGAGCTGCCCTTTGACCCACGCCGCAAGCTGATGTCCACCAAAAACCAGGTGGAGGACGGCCAGATCATTTTCGTGAAGGGCGCGCTGGATGTGCTGCTGGACCGCTGCGACCGCATCGCCAACCCGGGAAGCGCCAAATCCGCCGTCAGGCCCGGCTCCGGTGGGGAGAGCGCTGCTCTGGCTTCCCGCGCGCTGACCGCCCAGGACCGGCGGCGGATCGTGGACCAGAATATGAATTGGTCGTCCCAGGGCCTGCGGGTCCTGGCCTTTGCCTGCAAGCCCGCCCAGGAGATTCCGGGGGAAAAGGCGCGGGCGGAGGAAAATCTGATTTTCTTAGGCATGGTAGCGATGATGGACCCGCCCCGCAGCGAGTCCCGGGCCGCGGTGCAGAACGCCCGCCGGGCCGGAATCCGCACCGTGATGATTACCGGGGACCACAAGGTAACGGCCATGGCCATTGCCCGGCGCATCGGGATTATGGATGAAACAGCGCAGGCGCTCACCGGCGCGGAGTTAAACGCCATGGACGACGGGGAGCTGTCCCGCCGTCTGGATTCCATTTCCGTGTACGCACGGGTTTCCCCGGAGCATAAAATCCGTATCGTGGACGCCTGGCAGAAGCGCGGCTCCATTGTGGCCATGACCGGGGACGGGGTCAACGACGCTCCGGCCTTAAAAAAGGCGGATATCGGCGTGGCCATGGGCATCACCGGCACTGAGGTATCCAAGGACGCGGCCTCCATGATTCTGGCGGACGACAATTTCGCCACCATCATCAAAGCGGTGGCCAACGGACGCAACGTGTACCGCAACATCAAGAACGCCATCCAGTTCCTGCTGTCCGGAAATATGGCCGGAATCCTCTGCGTGCTCTACACCTCCCTCAGCGCCCTGCCCATGCCTTTTGCGCCGGTGCACCTGCTGTTTATCAACCTGCTGACGGACTCCCTGCCCGCCATCGCCATCGGCATGGAGCCGCCGGAGGAAGGGCTGTTAAAGGAACCGCCCAGAAATCCCAGGGAGGGCATACTGACGCGCACCTTTGTGCGGGATATTCTGCTGCAGGGCGGCCTGATCGCCCTTGCCACCATGTGGTCCTACCGAACAGGGCTATCCACCGGCGGCGCGGCCCAGGCCAGCACCATGGCGTTTTCCACCCTGACCCTGGCCCGGCTGTTCCACGGCTTCAACTGCCGCAGCCGTCATTCGATTCTGCACCTGGGCTTTGGCAGTAATCTGTACAGCCTGATGGCCTTTGAGCTAGGTGTGGTCCTGCTGGCCGCCGTGCTGTTTGTGCCGGGCCTGCAGGTCATGTTTGCAGCCGCCGACCTGGGGCTGTACCAGCTTCTGACCATCGGCTTTGCCGCATTTGCCCCCACACTGGTGATCCAGTCCTTTAAAATGTTCCGCGAGAGCGTGGAATAAAGGGTAAAACCGAAGTAACCGATGAGTTTTTCATTTGCCGTTTGATACTCCGGCGGGGCCGTGGTTCCGCCGGGAAAAACCGGGCGTTCACACCGAAGCGTATTCCGCGATTCGTCTCCAGACCGATCTGTCTGATAAATTCAACTATTCCCACTACAATACTTCTCACACAAGCGCAAGCTGTATTGTTTCAAGAAAGAGGGCCAAAAACATAGAAAAATTCGGAAAAATGTGATAAAGTAGAAAATACAAAAAATCATAATTGGAAGTGGCGGCAGGCCGGAAGCGGACGAAGCCGGACAAAAAGCAGGAGGACAGCATGAGACTGGTAACATATGAAATTGAACGTAAGGTGAAGCTGGGCGTGGTGAGCCAGGATGAGAAGTGGATCTATCCGTTGCAGTCCCTCGGCATGGATTACACCACCATGCAGGAGGTGATCGAGCATATCAGCGATTCGGAACTGCAGCTTTTAGAGCACGCCTCCGGCCTGGAGAATAGCCGGATCGAAGGGGCCGCGCCCTGGAGCGAGGTGAAGGTTCTGGCCCCCATCCCCAATCCGATTCAGGACGTGATCTGCCTGGGAATCAACTACATGGCCCACGCGGAGGAATCGGCCCGCTTCAAGAAGGAGGCCTTCGGCGGCGAGCGCCCTTACGCGATCTATTTTTCCAAACGGGTGGACCGGGCGGTGGCCACGGGGGAAGGGATTCCCAGCCATCGCGATATCGTCGCCGACCTGGATTATGAGGCGGAGCTGGCGGTCATCATCCGCAAGGAGGCGAAAAATGTGGCGCTGGAACAGGTGAAGGACTACCTGTTCGGTTACACCATCATCAATGATGTCAGCGCCAGAACCCTTCAGACACGGCACAAACAGTGGTATTTCGGAAAGAGCCTGGACGGATTTTTACCCATGGGTCCCTGCATCGCCACGGTGAACAGCCTTCCCTATCCGCCTAAGGTACAGGTACAGTCCAGAGTGAACGGCGAGCTGCGCCAGGACAGTAACACGGACCTGCTCATTTTCGGAATCGACCACATTGTCAGCGAGCTCTCCCAGGGCATGACCCTGAAGCCGGGCACGGTGATCGCCACCGGCACGCCCGCAGGGGTGGGAATGGGCTTTGACCCGCCCCGATTCTTAAAGCCCGGGGACGTGGTGGAGTGCAGCATCGAGGGCATCGGCAGCATCACCAACACAGTGACGGAGTAGAGGACCTGCAGACAGAAAGGATGGACCTATGGACTATTTAACCATGACGATTGGAAAACAGAAAAATATAGCGCTGATTGCCCATGACCAAAAGAAACGGGAGCTGATCGACTGGTGCCAGGAGCACAGGGAGGTGCTGGCAAAGCATTTTCTCTGCGGTACAGGGACGACGGCCAGAATGATCACGGACAGCACCGGACTTCCGGTGAAGGGCTACAACAGCGGCCCCCTGGGCGGAGACCAGCAGATCGGCGCCAAGATTGTGGAGGGTAAGATCGATTTCGTGATCTTTTTCTCCGATCCGCTGACCGCGCAGCCCCACGACCCGGATGTGAAGGCGCTGCTGCGCATCGCGCAGGTCTACGACATTCCCATCGCCAACAACAAGGCCAGCGCGGATTTCATGATCACCTCCTCCTACATGGATCAGGAGTACGAGCATGATATTATTAATTTTCAGCAGAATATAAAGGACAGGGCCGACACCCTTTGAGGGCCGGACGCATTTTGATTGATCGCGAGAATAAAAAAAGAAAAGGGGGCTCCAATTATGGAACAAACTTTATATGATTTGATGGATTGGGCTGGGATTGAGGAATTGGTATATTCGGAAGGAAACAATCCCCACGGGCTTTTGGGTCCCCATTTGACGGATTCCGGTCTGCTGGTGCAGGCGCTGATTCCCACCGCACAGGCTATCACAGTTAAGATCACCAGCACGGGCCGCAAGTACCCCATGGAGCTGGCGGACGAGGCCGGATTTTACGCGGCGCTGATCCCGCGCAAGAGCATGGCGGCTTACACGCTGATTGTGACCTATGACAACGGCTCCACCGAGGAAATCCATGACCCGTACTCCTATGGGCCGCAGTACACGGACGAGGATTTGAAGAAATTCAACGCGGGCATCCACTATGGGATTTACGAGAAAATGGGCGCGCACCCCATGACTGTCAAGGGTGTGGAAGGCGTTTATTTCTCAGTCTGGGCGCCCTGCGCCATGCGGGTCAGCGTGGTGGGCGATTTTAACCTCTGGGACGGACGCCGCCATCCCATGCGTCTCCTGGGGGACTCCGGCATTTTCGAGCTGTTTATTCCCGGCCTGAAGCCGGGGCAGATTTACAAGTATGAGATCAAGACCAAGGCGGGACTCCCCATGCTGAAGGCCGATCCGTACGCCAATTACGCGGAGCTGCGCCCTGACACGGCCTCCGTGGTCTGGGATATCGGACGGTATCAGTGGCAGGACCGGGATTGGATGGAGAAACGGGCGAAGGACGAGCTGTTTACCGGCCCGGTGTCCATTTACGAGGTTCATCTGGGCTCCTGGAAACGCAAGGAGCTGGAGCTGGACGCGGAAGGCAAGGAGATCACCGGCTCGGAATTTTACAATTACCGGGAAATCGCGGGTCCGCTGGCGGATTACGTGAAGGAGATGGGTTACACCCATGTGGAGCTGATGCCGGTGATGGAGCATCCTCTGGATGCATCCTGGGGCTATCAGGTGACGGGCTATTACGCGCCCACCAGCCGTTACGGCACTCCGGATGATTTTATGTATTTCATGGACTATATGCACCGCCAGGGGATCGGCGTGATTCTGGACTGGGTTCCGGCCCATTTCCCGCGGGATGCCCACGGCATGGCTTGTTTTGACGGGACCTGCGTGTATGAGCATAAGGACCCGCGCCAGGGCGCGCACCCCCACTGGGGCACGCTGATTTACAACTACGGCAGGCCGGGCGTTTCCAATTTCCTGATCGCCAACGCCCTGTTCTGGGCGGACAAGTATCACGCCGACGGCATCCGCATGGATGCGGTGGCCTCCATGCTGTACCTGGACTATGGCAAGAACGACGGAGAGTGGGTGCCGAACATCTACGGCGGCAATGAGAACCTGGAGGCAGTGGAGTTCCTGAAGCATTTAAGCTCTGTATTCAAGGGCCGCAAGGACGGCGCGGTGCTGATCGCCGAGGAATCCACCGCATGGCCCATGGTCACCGGGGAGCCGAAGAAGGGCGGGCTGGGCTTTGACTTCAAGTGGAACATGGGCTGGATGAACGACTTTACCAACTACATGCGCTGCGACCCGCTGTTCCGCAAAAATAATTACGGCGAGCTGACGTTCTCCATGCTGTACGCTTACAGCGAGAACTTTATTCTGGTGTTCTCCCACGACGAGGTGGTGCACGGCAAGGGGTCCATGATCGGAAAGATGCCGGGCGCGGACCTGGAACAGAAGGCGGAGAATCTGCGGGCGGCTTACGGGTTTATGATGGGCCATCCCGGCAAAAAGCTGCTGTTTATGGGCCAGGATTTCGCCCAGGTGAGGGAGTGGAACGAGAACGCCTCTCTGGACTGGGAGCTGTTGGAGACGGATACGCACCGGCAGATTCAGGATTATATGAAGGCGCTCAACGAGCTTTACCGCAAATATCCGGCCATGTACGCCATGGATTACGACCCGGAGGGCTTCCAGTGGATCAACTGCAGTTACCAGCAGGAGAGCATGATCATCTTTGTGCGCAAGACGAAGAAGCCGGAGGAAAGTCTGCTGTTCGTCTGCAACTTCGACAATATGGCTCACGAGAAATTCCGCGTGGGCGTGCCCTTTGAGGGCAAATACAAGGAAATTTTGAGCAGTAACGCCGCAGAGTTCGGCGGCAGCGGCGCTCCCAATCCGCGGGTGAAAACGTCCAGGAAGCTGGAGTGGGACGATCTGGAAAACTCCATTGAGATCAATGTGGCTCCCATGAGCGTCAGCATTTTCACCTGCACGCCTGAGGCCGCGCCCAAGAAAGCGCGCAAGGCAGAGACCGGAAAGACGAAAAAAGCCGGAACCAGGGCGGAAGCGGGAACGGCCGCCGGTAAGGCCGGGAAAGCGGCTGCCAAGGCGGCAGACCAGGCGGAAGGGGAGAAGAAACCCGGAGCGGCCGGGGCTGCGGTAAAGTCCGCGCCAAAGGCTGCAAAAACCGGTAAACCCGCAGCGGCCAAAACCGCGCAGGAGCCCGTGGACGGGGCGGTTAAGGTTGAAAAGCCTGCGACGGCGGAGAAACCGAAGAAAGCAGCTGCGTCCAAGGCGAAAGCCGGGGAACCGGCTGCGGCCAGGCCGGAGACTGTAAATGCGGAAGGAAAGCTGCATGACGCCGCGGGTGGTCAAGAGAAGCCGGCTATCGAAAAAGTGACAAAGCCTGACGCCGCCAAAGAGGGGCAGAAGCGGCTGACGACTGCGAAGGAAGAGCAGAAGAAGCTGACTACCGCGAAAGAGGAGCAGAAAAAGCTTTCTACCGCGAAGGAAGAACAGAAAAAGCTATCTACCGCGAAGGAGGAGCAGAAAAAGCTATCCACTGCGAAGGAAGAGCAGAAAAAGCTTTCCACCGCAAAAGAGGAACAGAAAAAGCTATCTACCGCGAAGGAGGAGCAGAAAAAGCTGTCCACCGCGAAAGAGGAGCAGAAAAAGCTTTCTACCGCGAAGGAAGAGCAGAAAAAGCTCTCCACCGCAAAAGAAGAGCCGAAAAAACTTTCCACCGCCAAGCGTGCCCAGAAGAAGCTGGCCACGGTGAAGGAGGAGTTGAAGAAGCTGGCCGCCCCCAAGGAGGAGAACGATAAGGATTCCCAGGACTGATAGGGAAACGGATTACTGTACACTCCGTTCCCAGTAACATGCATCGCGATGCACAGAAACGGCAAAAAACGCCGTTTCGCGCTGCCACCCTCGGGTTTTCTGTGACTTTTGCTGCGCTCCACTCACAAAAAACGCCTCGCGGGATATTACCCGTGGTCAGTAACGGAAACGGCCCCGCACCCCGCCGGTTTTACGGAATAGCGTAACATTACTTTCGGGTAATTAGTTGATGGAAAATTATGTAAACTAATAAAAACAAAAAAAGAAAGCACCGCTTTGTGGTATGATTGGATTTGCGAAAAACGATCACAACAAAGGACGGTGCTTTCTATGTATAATAGTATACTACATTTTATCGAAAATGACATCAAGGAAATTGAAAATCTCGTAGCGGCCATGCTGAAAGGTAATAAAGAGCCTCATGACCTGTCACAGGATATCCATGACCGGATGCTGGGGCTCGGGGCCAGGCTGATTGCAGAACTGTATGAAAAAATAGATGATGAGATTAGAGAAAGTCTGATACGAAAGAAAAAATGGAACATTGAACAGCGCAATGAATCGAAGGAACTGTTGGATATCCTGGGACCGATCCGGTTCCGCAGGACTGGCTACAGGGATAAGAAAACCGGGAAATTCGTCTACCTCCTGGATGAAATCCTTGGAATTGAAGGACATCAGAGGATCACGCTTGGGGCAGCCGCATGCATTCTGGAAGAGGCGGTACAGACCAGTTACGCTAAGGGAGGCCAGACCATCCCCCTTATGGGACAGGTCAGTAAACAGACTGTAAAACGTCTGGTTCATGACACAGAGGCCCAGCTCCCTGTCGCACCACCGGCAGAAAAGAAGCGGTTGGAATACCTGCATATCGTAGCGGACGAGGACCATGTGGCGGCCCAGTTCTGGAACCAAAAGGGGGACCTGGGGAAGGACAGCCGCGGGAATAAGATCAACACCATCATGCCGAAACTCATCTGCCTGTATGAGGATGTGGTAGATGAGGCGGGGGAAACCTCAAAGAGCCCAAGACACAAACTAACCGGGAAACACTACTTCTGCGGTATCTACAAGGGACAGGAAGCAAACAAAAGGTTATGGGAGGAGGTAAGGGACTATATAGACACCTATTATGATACTGAATATTTGAAATGCGTTTACATAGCAGGAGACGGTGCTGGCTGGATTCGCGCGGGCTGTGAAGTGCTGGGGAAGGGGAGGTTTGTGCTGGACAAGTTCCATATGATGAAATATGTGAATATCTCCGTATCCCATCTGCTGGACAGCGCGCAAGAAGTAAAGAGTGAGATTTGGGAATGCTTGAACGGCCGCTACAAGAAACGGCTGCAGAAGGTCTATGCTGAAATACTGAAGATAACAGAGGAAGGCGGGAAGTATCGGGATGTAGAGGGTGCCCTTGGCTATTTTCTGAACCAATGGGATGGGATTCAGATCCGGACGGAAGAGGCAGGGGCCAACTGGAAATGCTGTGCGGAAGGCCAGGTGAGTCATGTGCTAAGCGCGAGGATGAGCAGTCGTCCGATGGGCTGGAGCGAGCAGGGGTGTGGCCGGATGTCAAGGCTACGGGCATATACGAAAAATGGTGGTAAAATCATAGATCTTCTGGCATATCAGAAAGAACGCCGGAGAGAGAAGCCGCTGTCGGAGGAAGAAATAGAGATGAAAAAGGAGGTGTGTAAAAAGCAGGCCGGATGGAGATATCAGGAGCGTCTCCGGGGGCGTCTCCCCGGACTTGAGCAGCATAGTATGAAATGGATGCGCGTATGGATTAACCAGGAACTGGGCGCCTAGAATGCGGCTTTTTTCTGCTTGACTACAATCGTACAGGGAAGCAAACACACAAGTCAAGGGCAGAAAGCTGAAAGGAACCCTTGAGTTGTGTGTTTGCTGAACGTAAAATCAAAAAGCAGAAAAGAGGCGGTAGAAAAAATGGGCAAGATATGATAACCTAGAAAGAACAAATCTAAGTTCTGCCATATGGGTGAATTCTATCCTTTTGTTTCCGAAAGTAAAGTGACGCTATCAATAAAGGCTGCGGGGCTTGCATAATCCGCAAAATTACGCTATGATTTTATAATCAGGCATTAACGTGAGTTAATGCCTGATTATATAAGAAACGGTTTTTACGCCGGCCCGGGGCGGGCGTTGAAGGCCGAAACTGTGATTGGCGAAAGGGGAACCGGTTATGAAATACCAGTACACTTACCGGAACACGGCTGCCGAACTGTGGCAGCTGTCCATGTATTACACCTATGGTTCCTTGGTGGGACTCTGCAACATTATTTTCACCGTGGCGATCATCGTCATGGGCATTTCCAGATGGCCGGAGCTGAGCAATCTCATGCGAGGGCTTGTTCTGCTGTGCAGCCTTCTGTTTACGGTGATCCAGCCCATAGCGGTGTACCGCAAGGCGCAGAAGCAGGCGGCGGGGATCACGGCGGACACCCGGGTGGGATTCGACGACGCAGGGCTGCATGTGTTGACAGGGGACAAGGACGCTGTTTTGGCGTGGAGCAAGGTGAAGAAAATTTCCAAAAAGCCTACCATGATTGTCATTTTTTCGGACACCACCCACGGATTTGTGCTGAGCAACCGGGTGCTGGGATCGGACCGGGCGGCATTTTACAGCTATATTGCCTCAAAGGTAAAGAGATAATGGCTGGACCCCGGCGGGTCCGGCTTTATGTTTCTTGCCGGAGCAGCCGGGCCCGGGTGAGACTGCCCGGGATTCCGGTTTGTGAGGAGGTCTGATGAATTTGGAGGAACGAGGGATGGATCAGGGGATATTGAGGCAGAGGGCGGACTGGCTGGGGCAGGAGAAGGGGGGAGAGGCGCGGTGAAAATGAAAATGGCGGTGTTTCTCCTGTGCGGCGCAGCGCTTTTGACCGCATGCGCAGGGGCAAGGGGAGGAAAGGCGGATTCCGTGGTTCCGGAATTTGTGCTCACCTACGCTGAGAACCAGGCGGAGGACTATCCCACCACCCAGGGGGCTTACAAGTTCGCTGAGCTGGTGAACCAGCGGACCAATGGGAAGATCGAAATCCAGGTCAACGCCGGGGGCACGCTGGGGGACGAGCGCTCGGTGATCGAGCAGCTTATGTTCGGCGGCGTGGACTTCGCCCGGGTGTCCCTGTCGCCCCTTGCGGAGTTCGTGCCCAAGCTGAACGTGCTGCAGATGCCTTACCTCTACACCGGGCCGGAGCACATGTGGCGCGTCCTGGAGGGGAAAATCGGCGACGACTTTATGAATTCCTTCGGGGATTCCAACCTCATTCCGCTGTCCTGGTACGACGCGGGGGCCCGGAATTTTTACAATTCGGTGCGCCCCATCGAGACGTTGGAGGACATTCGGGGGATGAATATCCGGGTTCAGGAATCGGAGCTGATGGTGGACACCATCAAGGCGCTGGGGGCCAACCCGGTTCCCATGGCTTACGGGGACGTCTACTCCGGCCTGCAGACCGGGAAAATCGACGGGGCCGAGAACAACTGGCCCTCCTACGAGTCCACCAGGCACTACGAGGTGGCCGGATATTATACCATTGACGAGCATACCAGAGTGCCGGAGCTGCAGCTGGTGGCCCAGTCCACCTGGGATAAGCTGTCCCCGGAATACCAGAACATCATCCGGGAATGCGCGCAGGAATCCGCGGTCTATGAGCGGAAGCTGTGGCAGGAGCGGGAAAAGATCTCGGAGCAGAAGATCCGGGAAGCGGGCTGCGTGATCACGGAGCTGTCCGCGGAGGAAAAGGCGCGGTTCCAGGATGCGGTTTCCCCGATGTACGAGCTGTACTGCGCGGATTATGTGGACATTATCGACCAGATTGTGGCGGCCGGAAAATAGAAGCCAGATTTGATAAAACCAGAGCGAAAAAAGCGCCCGGCGGGTTCCATGGTGTTGGAACCGCCGGGCGCTTTTGCCTCTGCGTTTGGTGAATTAAAGTACGGGGACGATGATCTCTTCGCCGCCGCCCGTGGGCTCGACCGGGGAGTCGGAGGCCGCCGTGGTGGGAGCGGAGGCGGGATCCTGAACCGGGGCCAGGGTGCCGGGCTGGGGACCGCCGTTTTCCGGTGCGGAGGTGGTCTCCGGGGCCTTCGTCGTCTCCGGGGCTTTGGTGGTTTCCGGAGCCTTTGTGGTTTCCTTGGCCTTGGTAGTTTCTTTGGCTTTGGTGGTTTCCTTGGCCTTTGTGGTTTCCTTGGCCTTTGTGGTTTCTTTGGCTTTGGTGGTCTCCTTGGCTTTGGTGGTTTCCTTAGCCTTTGTGGTCTCCTTGGCTTTGGTGGTCTCCTTGGCAGCGGAGCTGCTGTTGGATTCCTCCTGGGACTTGGAGCCGCTATCCCCGGAGGTTTCCCCGGACCCGGAGGTGCTGTTCTCCATTCCCTCCACCCGTCTGCTGTAGACCGGGGAGATCTGGTTGCCCGCGTAGTCCTGAATGTATACGGTCAGGCTGTCGGTGGTCATGGGCAGGGTGACAATCCCGCTTTCCGCGTCGGCGGAGAGGGGCTTTACATTCTGCTTGTTGGCGTCCACGCCATAGATTCCCGCGTAGTCCACGCCGGACTGGCTGTCGTCCACCACAATGGTGAGCACGTCGTTTTCAATGGTATAGTTCTCGTCCACCGTGGGAAAGGAATCGTCCAGGGGAGAGATGGCCTCGTAGATGGGAGCCGCGCTCATGCCGTTCCAGCCGGTCGCCTGGATCTCCAGCACGCCGTTGCTGGTGAGCGTTGCGGTGTATGTATTTTTATTGCGCTCCAGCTCCACCTCGTTGGACTCCAGCGTGACCTTCAGGGACTTGACGGGCAGCAGGGACTTGACCTTGATGGAGATGTCCAGGGACTTGTAATCCTTGGTGTCGCCTACGGTCAGTTCCACTCTGGGCGTGGAGGTGGCCAGGAAGAAAATGAACAGGTTGAGCACAACCAATGGGAGGACGATGCAGACCATTGTGAACAGAACACGGTTGTCCTTCCAGCTTCGTTTGGGATAAGAGTTGCGCTTTTTATTGCGGCCGCCGCGCGGAGAGTAGGAGCTGCCGCCGGAAAGGGAACGCTCGCTGCGCGGTGCGCTGTATGATGAATGGTGATTCATAAAAACCTCCTGTGGTAATCGTAAAAATACTCCTATAGCATATCAGAAAATGTTTCTTCTTACAAGTAATTAAATTGCCCGCCTGTCCCAGAAACTGCTGGAAATGACGCAAATTCGTTGACCTTTCAGATATTGTAAGAAAATCTAAAGTAATCCTGCGGTGATTCTTAATGTAATTGTGATAGAATGTAACTGTTCCTCAGCCAGGGTTGTTGCCGCACGGGGGCGCGCCGCGGTTTTTCCCGGCAAGCGCCAAAGTTTAAGATGGGACTACTAAATGCCCCCGGTTTGTGGTAGAATGGAAGAGAACCCCAAAAGGACATGCCAAGGCAAAAGGAGCTATTGTTATGATTGAAGAGGCGGCCGCATTTGCGGAGCGGGTACACAGGGGAACCTTTCGGAAGGGAACCACAATCCCCTACATTGTACATCCCATGGAGACGGCGGTGATCGTATCCGGCTTTACCGACGAGGAGGAGATGATCGCGGCGGCGTTGCTCCATGATGTGGTGGAGGATGCGGGCGTGACGGGAGAAGAGCTGGAGGCGCGGTTTGGAAACCGCGTGAAGGAGCTGGTTCTGGCGGAGAGCGAGGACAAAAGCAAGTCCTGGGAACAGCGCAAGGCATTTACGCTGAGCCATCTGGCGGATTCCAGCCGGGACGTGAAGATTCTGGCCCTGGGGGACAAGCTGAGCAATATGCGCAGCACGGCGCGCGACTACATGGTGATCGGAGACGCTGTGTGGGAGCGTTTTAACGTTAAGGAGAAAAAAATGCATGCCTGGTATTACTGCGGCATCGCAGATGCATTGGAAGAACTGAGCACACATTTTTATTACGATGAATATGTGCTGCTTTGCCGGAAGGTCTTTGGAAAACATTGAGACCGGTTGGAAAATATTGGAAGTAGAAGGAGAATGTGGGAATGGTTTTATCGAATCGGAAACGAAAGCTGTTGGCGGTTCTGCTGACGGCCGGGCTGATGTGTTCTCTGCCGGGCATGAGCGCCCTGGCGGGTTCCACCGGAGTGGGAGCGGCCAAGACGGCTGCGGAGCAGGGTGGTCCGGGTGTTGTAAAGGAGCAGGCTCCGTCTCAGGATCAGACAGGTGGCGGAGGGGCGGCTCAGACGCCGGAGCAGCCCGGGGACGGCGGTCAGGTTCAGGCCGGAGACGCGGGACAGGCTCAGACCGACGGGGGCGCACAGCCTCAGACGCCGGAACAGCCTCCGGCGGGAGATTCGGGGCAGCCGCTTCAGATCAATTACAGCGTTTTTTTCCATCCTCAGGGATGGACGGATACAAAGCCGGACAACACGGCGCTTCAGGCCCCCGGCGGCAGCTGGGTGACGGCCTTGAAGGCGAACCTGATCAACATCCCCGCAGGGGCGCAGGTGGGCGTGCGTTATCAGGTGAATTTAAGCGGTTCCGGCTGGCTCGACTGGGCTGAGGACGGAGCGGAGACCGGCGGCGCGGGCGGCGAGATGCCCCTGGAAGCTGTGCGCTTCGGCCTTTACGGAGATTCCGCCTCCGGCTATGATATTTATTACCGGGTCCTGCAAAACGGGTCCTGGACCGACTGGGCGGCGAACGAGGCAACAGCCGGACAGGAAGGCGCGGGGCTTCGCGTGGATGGAATTCGCGTGGGCATCGTGGCCAAGGGAGCGGAGCCTCCCGCCGACGCGGCGGCGCCTGCTTCCGGGATCGATCCCTCCAGGCCGATGATTGCGCTGACCTTTGACGACGGCCCCAGAACCTCGGTGACCAGCCGGATTTTGGACAGCCTGCAGGCCAACGGCGGCAGGGCGACGTTCTTTATGGTCGGCTCCCGGGTGGACTCCAACGCCGATGTGATCAGGCGGATGGCGGCCCAGGGCTGTGAGGTGGCGAACCACACCTACGACCACAAATATATTACCAAGATCGGGGCGGATGGGATCCGCAGCCAGGTGGGTTCCACCAACCAGAAGATCCAGGCGGTCTGCGGCGTGGCTCCGACGCTTCTGCGTCCGCCGGGCGGCTATAAGGATGCCGCGTCTTTGGCGGTGTTGGGTTCCATGGGGATGCCCGCGGTGATGTGGTCCATCGATACCCGGGACTGGCAGCACAAGAACTCGCAGAAGACCATCGAGACGGTCCTGAGCCAGGTGAAGGACGGAGATATCATTCTGATGCACGATATCTACGATCCCACCGCGGATGCCGCGGTGACCCTGATCCCCGAACTGACGGCCAGGGGATATCAGCTGGTGACGGTGAGCGAGCTGGCCTCCTACCGGGGCGGAATGCAGCCGGGGCACAGCTACAGCCAGTTCAGGCCATAGAAAGCTGCGTTAATGTAAATGAGATTGTGAGGGCGTAAAGCGATGGCTGCGCCCTCATTTTTTGTTTGAGTGCTATGGGCCGCTGCGATTGAGGGTATCGGCTCCGGGATTTTTGTGATATACTGAAATTTAAGAGAATCCGGAAAAGGCGGCGGGCGGTTGAGATAGGACGTTACAAATTTTCTTAATGCTTGCTGTGATTTTCGTCCATACTCTATAGTAGCACGATAATGGATCAGGATCCGGCGGATTTGCGCGAGGAGGCGGAAAGATGAAATTTTGGCTGAAATGTCTGGCGGCCGTGGCCGCGGCTGCGATGCTGCTGGCCCTGTATGACTCTGTGTTCAACGGTCTTTTGAACAAGGACGGCTACAAGCCGGTTACGGAGCAGATGCGGGACGTTATGGATCAATAAACTATAAATTTTAAATTTGCCCTTGATTATTTGTCAAGGGTCCTATATAATATGTTCTACAGAAACACAGTTCTGTGTTCTGTCTGTGCGTTTGCACAGCTCCATGTATCGGTTCTGGATCATGGATTTCCCGATTTTTTGTATTAAATTGGAAAAAGTGTACCTTGAAAATGGAATGCTGTCCGGCGGCGGTGGGATTGCCACAGTCTTTTTTGCGTACCGCAAATTTGGATATTGCGGGTTGACAGTTGGAGTGTTTGATTGGATACGGTGATTCGCCGGCAGGACCGGCGGATGATTGCTGGATGTAATGGGCCGTTGGCGCAGCCTGCGGGCGATTGCTGAATGTAATGGGCCGCTGGCATAGCCTGCGGGCGATTGCTGGATGTAATGGGCCGTTGGCGCAGCCTGCGGGCGATTGCTGGATGTAATGGGCCGCTGGCGTAGCCTGCGGGCGATTGCTTTGTGTACCCAAAAATCAGGAAAAGGGTGCGGAACAGGAGGTTATATGGAGTGGAAACGGGGATGTTCGCTGGTGTTGGCCGTAGTGCTTATGTTAAATGCTGTGCAGTGGCCGGAGATGAAGGGATGGGCGGCTGAGCCGGACCGGGAAGCCGGGACCGTGGCAGGAATGCCCGCTGCCCGCGCCACCCAATCGGAGGCGGAGCAGGCGGCGGGGGAGAATGAGGCGGAACGGGAGCGTCCGGGCTGGGGAGAGACGGCCGGAGGAGAGAGACCCGGAGGTGGGACAGTCGGAGGAGAGACAGCCGGAGGAGAGGCGTTCGGGGGAGAAAGACCCGGGAACGGGACGCCCGGCGAGGCGGAATGGTATGCGCCGGATATGGAGGCGCAGGGAATCAGCCGTTTTTTTGTCCGGAATCCCCGGGCAAATACCCGAGGGAAGCTGGAGGTGGACGGGGAATCGGTTTGGTATCTGAACTACATCAAGGACTCGCCGGACAAAAGCTACGCTTATGAGGTTCTGGACCAATCCGGTGAAAAAGTGGATCAGACGTGGTGGAACTATTGGTGGGACGAGGAGTTGGGAGGCTGGCGCATCCAGGCGAAGCCGACCCAGTATTCTCTGGACCATGAGGAATACCGGTACTTTATTCTGGATGAGGAGGGCGCGCTGACCACGGAAGTTCCCGCAATGATTGACCGGAAGCCCGTGGTATCCATGGACGGCTGTTTCTCTGCCTGGGCTATGCCGCTGCGAAGTCCCGGAACCATTCCGGACACGGTGGTGAGCGCAAACCACTGCTATGAGAACTCGGAAATCACCGCCATGCCGGAACTGCCGGAAGGGCTGCGGAGCATGGAATACATGTTTGCCGGCTGTTCGGAGCTGGAGGAAACTGTCCGGATCCCCCAGTCGGTGGAAAACATCGATTATGGATTCAGCGGTTCAGGAATCCGGGAGACGCCGGAGTTTGCCCAGGGGAGCCGTATTCGGAAGCTGCGGTTTACGTTCAGGGACTGCATTTGGCTGGAGCGGCTGGGATCGCTGCCGGAGCAGGCGCAGAATCTGGAAGGAACGTTCTGGGGCGCGCTGGCAGCGGGCGCGGACCTGGGGGAGGCAGAGCTGCCGGATTCCGTGACGGAGATGGAGGACACCTTTTTCGACTCGAATCTGGCGGTTTCACCCAGACTGCCGGAGGCGGTGAAAACTATTGACCGCTGTTTTATGAGGTGTACCGGCCTGGTCCAGGTTCCACTTCTGCCGGACAGCATCGAGTCGGCCAACCAGGCCTTTGACCACTGTACGGGTCTGCGGTTCGGGGACGGGGAAAATGTCAGTGTAGCGGCTCCGAAGTCGCTGGCCAACGCGGACCGAATGTTTGCCGGTGCGTATCGCACCGCGGGCAGCCCGGATGCTTACGGGAGGGACAGCGAGCTGTTGTACCTGTGGGATGAGAGCCAGTGGGAGATCATTTACCAAAACGCGTTTGACCAGGAGCCTGGGGAGGAGTCGCGGGACGCGTACGGCGACTACAACCTGTTCAGGGAACCCATTGGGTTGAGCGCCATGGAGCTTGTGACAATAGGACCCTATATTGACAGTGAGCAGGTTCTTGAGGGCGGAAAGCGCGCGCAGGCCGTTACCTTCCGGGGGATTTTGGGACGCTACAAAGCTCCGCCGGACTATTATCCCGAGGATGTGATCCAATACCGGATCGGGGGAGCCGGGGAGTTTCAGGACTGGGATGGAAATCCGGTGTATCTGTATGAGGACGCCCTGGTGGAGGCAAGGAAAATCCGCAGTATTCGGACTTACAACGGGACGGAAACCATTGTCACGGATGTGCGGGAAAAAACGGTGCGCGTGCAGCAGCCGGACGTACCGGTTTTGGACTGGAACTATATGGGAGGCGGCGAGTATGACGTCACCGTTATGTATCGGCCCTGGCTGCGCAGTCTTGAGCGCTTGGAGTTGAACTACCGGATCGACGGTGGACCGTGGAAATCCATTGAGAATTTTGGGCACCTGCGCGCCCACTGTGGACAGACGGTGAGCGCTGTTGCGGACTGGGGCGCGGTGTCGGACGCAGCACTTCTGCGTCTGCCGGATTATGTAAAGCGAATTGAGGTAGAGAATCCGGTTGACTATACGGGAATTCATGAATGCATTCCCATTGTCTGCCGGCTGTCTGAGGCGGATGCCGGGGACAAAACCTACCGGGTGGAAATCACTGGCGATCCGGACGGAATTGCCCGGGTATGGCAGGAGAAGGGCGGGAATTGGAGCATAGGCAACAGCGGCTACGGCCAGGTTACGATCCGTGTAACCGCCAATGACAAAGGCGGAGCTGCGGCGGAACACACATTTTCCTTTGTCAGTCCGGTGCAGTCGGTTTCCGTGGCGCTGGAAACACACCCGGACGGAATTCTGGGAATCGGTGAAACCGATCGGGCGCTGGTTTCCATTATACCGGCGGACCGGGAGGGGTACCAGCTTTCTGTATCGGATGCCACGGTTCTGCGGCTGGATGACCGGGAAGGAACTGTCACCGGGCTGCGGCAGGGGACGGCGGTGTTGGAGGCGAGGTCTATCGTGGATCCATCAGCGGCGGGGCAGATAACCGTTCAGGTGAGGGGGGATCCGGGCTGGATTAAACTGGAACCGGGGAACGCTGAACTGTACAGCGGGGAGACGCTTCATGTGACCTGTAACTGGGGGCCGCCTGGGACGGCGGAACCGGAGGTCGTACAGGAGGGGATTCCGGTGGACTGGCGCATCGTGGAACAGGGGGTGGGTTTGATCCGCGGGGAAGTCAGGCTCCGTGAGGAGGGGGCGTGGGGAACCACAAAACTGACGCTCCGAGCCAAGTCCAACCATGAGGTGCGCGGACAGTGCACAATTACATGGAAGCCCTATATCCGCTCCATCAAATTGACCGGCCCGGAGCAGATGGCGGCCGGAAGCCAGGCAAAGACCCAGGTGGTGAAGGATGTGGAGTCGGATGAAGCGCTGCGCTACACCTCGTCGGCCCCGGATATTTTGGAAGTTTCCCAGGACGGGGAGCTGACGGCGAAAAAGGCTGGGGAGGCGGTGATCACTGTGACGGCCGGTTATGGGGGAGCGTCCGGAAGTATTTCCGTGCGGGTGTCGGAACCGGAGGAGAAGGATATTTTCAATATCCGGCTGACGCTGGATCGGGATGTGCTTCATGAGGGGGAGGTCTGCGGATACCAGGTTCTGGTGGAGCCGGAGTACACCTCCGGCACCTGGTCCGTCACATCGTCCGATCCCGGGGTGCTGGAGGTTCTGGACGGTGGGAAAATAAAGGCCGTGGCTCCGGGGACGGCAAAGGTAACGGCCCGGGAAACCGTAGACCCGGACGGCAAGGACCTGGCGGAGGATGAACGGAACGTCACGGTGATCCCCAATCAGACGGCGGTTTTGGAGGTATATCCGGCCGGTCCGCTCTGGGAGCGGAACGGGGAACCGGTGATTTACAAGAACCTTCCGGGGGGAAGGGAGGTTGAATTCGCCTGCCGGATTCTTACCGACGCCGCCGACCAATCGGTGCGCTGGAGCGTGGACCGGGCGGACTTGGCGGAAATCGACGAGAACGGTGTTTTGAGACCGCTGGGCAACGGCATGGTGGTGGTGACGGCGGCCAGCTGCGCCTATCCCCAGGCGGCGGCCGGGTATCAGGTGGAGATCCGCACGGTGGCGACCGAGATCCGCTACAGGGCGGTGGAGCGGAATTGGGGGCAGTATGTGCTGACAGCGTCGGTATGGCCGGAGGATGCCAGCCCGGACCGGATTTATTGCCGGGATCAAAGCGCCGGGGAGGCGTTTCATGACATCACGGGCAGGGAATATACGCTGGAGCGGATTGAACACCTGTTGGAGTTTTCCACCTGTACGGGGCAGCCGACCGTGGAGGATGTGAGCAGACGGACGGGAATCTTCCAGTCCCAGGAGGTAGAGCGGCGGTATGAGCTGCACAGCTCCCACGCGGAGGAGCTTTATACGGTATATACGTCGGATTTGGACGATCAAAATGGTTTTTCACTGCGCATTTATGACAAGGAGCGGGGGAGATATCTGAAGAGCGGGGAGCGAAGCGGAATCTCCTGGCCCGCGGTCTTTGAACGCTGCGGGGGCTATGGGGAGGAGGACCAGCTGCCGATACGGGTGGCCGATGAAGCGGATGGGCTTTTGCAGTTGAGGGCGCAGGCCGAGGACCAGCTGAACAGCCTGTCCGGCACGTTCACCGATATCCATTTTCTGAGTTCCGGGCCTCGTTGGGCGGTGGAGGGCGGCGAGTTGTCCAGAAAAGAGTACCGGATCTGCTCGGACTGGCCGCTGCCTGAAACTGTGAATCTGCGCTGTCTGGACCGGGCGGGAAATGAACGCTACCGGTATGATCTGAGCCTGTATGAGGGCGGGATACCGGAGTTTCACTGCGGCGGCGGGGATCAGATTTTTTATACGGCCGCCAACAGCGAGCAGGGGGAGGTATATCTGGACATCAACGGAGAGACGTTTCCATCCCTGGAAGCCTGTGAAAAACGGTACGACATCCTGATTTACTGTGGAGAGGAAAACGTAACCGGCCGAATGTTGAAGCAGGTGGACGGACAGGGCAGGCCGCAGGTTCTGCTGATGGACCAGGGCGTTTTCACGATCATCGTATCAGGCGTGAATACAGGCGCTGCGGCAGTCCGGCAGGTGACGGCAGAGAATGCGGGAAGTTTCTACAATCTGTTTTTGGAATGCCCTGCTGCGGAATTTCAGCTTGTGGATCAGATCTGCACCCTTCAACAGTTCCGGGGCAGCCGGAGTATTTATACCTATAAGGCGCCGTTTTCCCGGGAGAGTGATCCGGTCACCGTGAGATATGGGGTGCAGTACGGAAATGCCGTCCGGTTGGACGATGTCCCCGGCTATGAGTTGACATATGAACTGATGACCGACCCGGATGGGGGACTGCGGGCGGAGTATTCTGATCATGCGGTCACCGCCAGGGGATACACCTCGGATACCCAAACCGCGCCGCCTTCGGAGAATATCAGGGTAACGGTGAAACGGGAGGGGGAGACCGTGGCTGTTCTGTACGGAAGGTATCAGGTACAGTGGCAGCTGCCCACGTTGGAACTGCCGAAGGAGTGGTATCTGGCGGTGGGGAGGGAGTGTAGAATTCCATTGTATTATCAGAGCCAATACAGGAATGAGCGCGGTATTGTGGAGCTCAGGGACATTGAGGAGGGGACGGTTAAACTGACTCTGGACGGACGGCCTGTGACCGGGACCGGCGAATGCGGAGATTTTGTGATTACCGGTCTGCGGGACGGCGAGCTGGGGCTGATCTGCCAACGGGAACCGGCGGGGGAAGTGGAGCTGAGGGTTTATGTGGACGGCGAGCAGATTTTTCAGAATACCGGCGATCCGTCCTACCGCGGCGAACAGCCGGTGGAGGCCGCGTGCAGGCTGCATGTGTTGGGTAAAGCCCGCGGGGAGGTGGAGAATGTGGTATTGGACGTGGGGGAAACCGCCTCTTTGGTGATTCACTGCGGCCTGGGGGACGAGGCATCCGAGGGAGAAATCATCGCGTACAAGGTGCTGAACGCTCCCGCGGGCAGTCAGCCGGTGCGGATCAATCATACCCGGATTATGGCTCTGGAAGCCGGAGAATGGCTGATGCAGGCTACGGTCCGTTTTTACAATCTGGCGTATTATGATGTGGTCTGCCAGTTCCGGGTGACGGCCCGCAATCCCGCCCAAGAGCTGACCGTGGCCGAGCGGAACGGCCGCACCGGCTGTGCGGTGGGAGAGAAGCTTTATCTGGTTCCGGGGTACAGCCCGGCGGACGCCGGAAATGTCCTGGGCTACGCCTGGGAAATGAAAGGAGACGCGCAAGGGGCTCAGGTCGACCAGAATGGGACTGTAACGGCTGAGGCGGCCGGAGATTACACGGTTGTGCTCCGGGACCTGCCGGAGCGGAGTCTGAGCGCGGAGTATTCGTTCCATGTGGAAGAGGCGCAGGTGAAGGCGGAGGCGGTTGAGGTGAGTCCCGCCAGCGCGCAGGCCGGAGGCGGGGAAAACGTGCAGTTTACGGCGCTTGTCCGGCCGGAAGAAGCCGGGGACCGGGAAGTGGTGTGGGAGGTTGAGGCGGATGGCCGCGCGTGTTCTATCAGCCGCTCGGGCGTTTTCCAGGGGATGAGGACCGGAGATTACACTGTGCGCTGCTCCCTGGCGGAGGACCCCGCTGTCTGTGGAACCGCTGTGGTCCATGTGGAGGTACGGTCCGAGCGCCTTGAGATTTTGGGGCCGTCCTGTGCCACTGAGGACTGTCCCGCCCAGCTCTGGACCGTTGTTTTTCCATCCGATGCGGTATACCAGGGAATTACCTGGGAGCTGATTGAAGGCGGGGACCTGGCTGAGATATCCGGTAACGGTCTGTTGACGTGTAAGGAGGGGATCGGAAAGGCGCGGGTGCGCGCTGTGATCGATGGAACGGATATCAGCGCAGAGCGGGAGCTCGCGCTTGGAAGGGAACTGCCGGAGCTGAGAGCGGAGATCCGCGGAGCGGACGGTGCGGTCAAGGGGGAAATACAGGGCAGCGGGGATCCGGCCTATCTGTATGTGAACGGAAACCGCGCCACCGGTTCTTACCTGGAACAAAATCACTGCGTCCTGCTGGTCAAACCGGATGCAGGCGGGCTGAAAATCGACGGAGCGGGCTGTGTCCATGGACTTTTGGCAGGTGATTATTCCGTGGAGGTAAGCCGGGAGGTGGAAGGGTTTGCCGTCCGTGATACCGTACAGGTAACGGTGATGGACGGAAATTACTACCAATTTTTGGAGATTTGGCCGGAACAGGATGCGTACCAGATCACGGAACAGGCGGGGAATGTAAGGCTGCGTTACCGGCTTGTGCCGCAGCTGCGGGAGGAGGACGAGATCGTGTGGTCGGTGGAATCCGGCCGGGATATTGCGGAGATAAACGGCGACGGGCTCCTGGCGGCAAAGGGGACGGCGGACGGTTTGGTGACAGTGAAATGCGCTGTTTTGGACCGGAAATCCGGACGGGAGTACATTTCCCAAAACTGTACGATCCTGGTATCCGGTCAGGTGATCGGAGTGTCGGAGATACACATCAGCTGCGCCGGGGAAGTTATGGAGGGAGAGCGGCTGCCGGTGGAGGTGATCGTGCTGCCGGAGAATGCCGGCAACAAGGAGTACCAAATGCTGGTGTCCAACCCGGAGGCCGGAGCGTTTCGGGATGGGTGGTTTTACGCCCGCAGACCTGGAAAGGTTACCCTGACGGTTATTTCGGAGGACAACCGGGCGTGTGAGGACACGGTGGAAGTAATCGTGAAAAAGAAGGAAGAAACAGTGCCGGACGGAGATGGCGACAGCGGGGAAACTGACGGAAATGGCGGCAGCGAGGCAGACCGCAGCGACAAAACTTCAGCCGGAGGGTATGGCGGGGCTTCACGTGGAAGCAGCGCGGAAGTCTTCACATTCTGGCGGCTGAGGGACGGAAAATGGTACTACTACAGGGCAGATGGAACCATGGCCGCGGACAGCTGGGTTCTGTACCTGGATCAATGGTACCGGCTGGGAGCGGACGGTGTGATGTTAAATAACAGCTGGTTCCGTGATGGTGAGAAACAGTATTATCTGAGCGACAACGGGGCCATGATTCGGGGCTGCTGGGGTCATGTGGACGGCCAGTGGCGCTATTTTGATCAGAATGGGCAAAGCCTTCCGGATGTTGAGGCGCGGGACGGCTTCCGGCTGAGCGGCCGGGATCTGGTCTATGTGGGACCGGACGCCGACAGCTGGGTCAATGTAGGGATTTACACCTATTGTCTGGACGAACGCAGACGGGTGATGACCGGGTGCTGGGTAGACCGGGGCGGAGCGCGGTATTACGCCGGCGCCGGCGGCTGGATTTTGCGGAATCAGTGGAACGAAGTAGATGGAAATTGGTATTTCCTGGATGGGGAAGGACGGATGGTGCGGGAGTCCATCGTCTGGGAGGGAAAACGTTACCAGTTGGATGAAAATGGAATTGCAAGAGATACCGGAAGATAAGAGAGGAACGGGGCTTATGCCTGGCGCTGGGCCCCACCGGTATTCCGGGCCCGCGGGGATGGCCCCGGAAGGGGATGTACCTTGGAAATTGAATAAGAAACGCCATAGTTTGACGGGGGTTATTAAATAAATTGTAAGGGAGAAGATTATGTAGTATAATGTGTTTATGAATGTCGGAATATGGCCGGGCAGCGCGAAGCCCGGCCAAAGAAAAGAGGAGCTATGAGAACGTATCGAAAAGCAGTGATGGCCATTGCTGCAGCCGGCGCGCTGGCAGCGCTGGCTGCGGTACCATCCTATGCGGGCCAGTGGCAGCAGGACGGGAACGGCTGGTGGTGGCAGAATGACGACGGCAGTTATCCATACTGGATGTGGGCCTGGATCGACGGCAACCATGATGGGATTGCGGAAAACTACTATTTTGATGAGAATGGATATCTCTCCACAGACACCGCCAGTCAGGGATTGCAGGTAAATGAAAACGGTGCTCTGCTGATAAACGGAGCGGTGTGCACTGCGCAGATTCCCGGCGGCGGAGACTGGTACCCGGGCGTCGCGGTCAATGGGAAAATGTTTGTGGCAGAAGCCGACCGCTCGGAAGTCAACGCCGTGGAGGCCGCGCTGGCGGCGGAGCGTGAGGCCCGGGAGAGAGCGGCGAATGAACGCGAGGACATCGATCCCTCCGAGCTGGCTCTGCGGATCATAGAGCTGGTCAATGAGGAACGGGTTCGAAAAGGAAAGGCGGAGCTGGAAATCAATGATGAATTGATGGAGAGCGCGCGGGTGAGGGCAGAGGAGGTGAGCGAGAACTTCTCGCATACGCGGCCGGATGGGACGAGTTGTTTGACTGCGATTAATTTGGAGTATGCGGCGGCTTCGGAGAATGCTGCGCATATATATGGATATACGATGGAAGATGTAGCCCAGAATGCGGTGGAGGCTTGGATAAAGTCTCCGGGTCATCATGTAGCGATGATACAGTCAAAATGGGAGGAAACTGGAGTAGGAGTTTATGTAAATGGTACACAAGTAAGCGTTGTCCAGCTGTTTATAAAGAACAAGTAATTGGATTAAGAATCAAGGGACTATTGGCGAATCAGATAAAGATACGCCGATAGTTCTTTTTGTTGTGTCACAGTAAAAATAAACCACCTGCTCTGCAGGTGGAGGGAATATCTTCAGATAAAAGCAACTCCTGTGCTAAACTAGATGTAGGTCTGCAAACCACAAATAAAAAGCACAGGAGGTCCAAAATGGACAATAATAGTTTAGCGCACACAAAATGGGATTGCAAGTATCATCTGGTTTTTGCACCAAAATATCGTAGACAGGTAATCTATAAAGATATCAAGGCAGATGTAGGACAAATCCTTGGGACATTATGCCGAAGAAAAGGAATCGAGATAATCGAGGCACAATGCATGCCAGATCATATTCATATGCTGGTAAGCATTCCACCCAAATATTCAGTATCAGAGGTGGTGGGATATCTCAAAGGAAAAAGTTCACTCATGATATTCGAGAAGCATGCGAACCTAAAGTATAAGTACGGAAACCGTCATTTCTGGTGCCGTGGATATTACGTGGACACAGTAGGAAAGAATACGGCGGCAATAAAGGCATACATCCAAAATCAGATAAAAGAGGACTTGGAATATGACCAGATGTCGTTAGTAGAGTACATAGACCCGTTTACGGGTGAGCCGGTGAAGAAAAACAAGAAGTAGGACTCTTAAGAGTCAGTAGGGAGTCAAAGCAAACCAGCAAGCCCCTTTTGGGGCAAAGCCGGAGTAAGGAAGCACTGAATATGCCCTTTTAAGGGCAGCTGAGAATGTGGTGCAGCTGGCAGACTTTTCAGTGCGCCTTCCGGGCGCAAGCAGGTAACAGCCCCTTATAGGGGCAGAACAAGCCACCGGCTAAGCCGGTGGTCTTGACTTTCAGAAAGGGGGAACGCATGCAATATTTACGACGATTTAAACGGTCAATTTCATTTTTGTTGGCGATGATTATATTTTCAGCCTCTGTATTTTATATACCATCATATGCGGATGATGGTACGATTGAAATTTGGCCGCGCCAAATAATATTCGCAAATAAAAATTTTACAGTTTTTGGAAAAACGCATCATATGATGAGTTACTATCAAGAGGGGGTAAGCTCGAATGCGCAGCCGACATTTTGCCTGGAACCCGGGAAAAAACTCCCGGACGGGTCTAAGGCGACATATAGGATCTACACCGCTACAGGAGATGAAACGATTCCAGGAGTTGGTGATTCTGACAAGTTTGTTCCAATAACCCTTGCGTATGAGTGGATCCAGCGTATTGCTAATCTTCGGGATCCTGTGTGCTATGCAGTTGTTCAGACTTATATTTGGGGATGTGTGGGAGGATATGCAGAAGATTGGGAGGTTCAGGAGGAAGCGCAGAAAAAACTGGCCGCCATATTAAATAATAATCACGTTTTAAATGAATTTGCCAGCTTAAAGGAATTTGTGCAAGATGGGCTTGAAGAATTTAGTAATTCATCTTGGGGAGGTCTGCCGGAATGGAATGGGACACAACAGGAAATGTCATTGGAAGATGGAGTTTATACATTAACATTGAACATAACATCCTGTCCTCAACTAAAAAATGTTATTTGGAGTTTTCCGGATGTTGACTGGAGTTATCAGGTTATTGGAGATAGTATTGTGTTTCAATATAATGGTTCCAAGCGGCCGGAAGGAGAAGTGAGATCTTCTGATTTGTACGGTGTTGGTAATAAGTATTATGCTTATATTTTTACACCTGGTGATAATGGACAGTTGCAGCATCAAGTAGGGCGATTTGAAAATGAAGAAGTCCCGGCTCAAGTAAGCTTTATAGTTGGGAGTCCCATTAAATTCCCCGGTTCCGTCACCTTCACCCCCTACCGCCACACCGAACTCTTCGACTCCCACTACAACATCTCCCTGGAAAAATATTGTGCGGAGACAAATCAACCACTGGAGGGGTCTATATTCGACATTTGGGAGGATTTTGACCGGTCGCAGTTGAGCGGTCATCGTTACAGGGAGGGAAGCCCGGACGGGCGGACCGGCTGCCTTTACGACAATGCGTTTGAGCCGTTTCCGCTGGCTATTCATATTTGCGACACTATTACCACCGGACAGGATGGGCGGGGAGAACACCGGGACATCAGATCCTACCGTTACAGCAAGACATACTGTACCGGGCATCCTGCGCCGGAATGGGTGGACGTGCCGGAGGAAGAGTACGATGAGGTTACCGGGGAGTGCACAAACGAGGGGGAGATTGAGGCGGCAGAGGCGGAGAATGAGCGCCTGCACGACCTGTGGATGGCCCAGCAGGAGTTGTGCAGTGAAACATGTGATTTTCATGTGGGAAATGAGGATGAGGACAATCACGACTATGACTACTCCGCCCAGGAAGAGATGCTGGAGGACCGGGATGAGACTTACGAAAAATTCATCAACTTAGAATATTTATACACATTGAAGGAAAAGACCGCCCGCACCGGGTACATTCTCCATGGACGCCACAAGGATGATCAGGAAGTGGAGACAGTGTCGGTTTCTTCCGCTGAAAGCGGGGGAGGCGCCAGGCGGGCAGAGATGAGCGGAACGCTGCAATCCGGTGTGGAACCGGAAGTAAGCGACAATCAGCCTGCGATCAGTGAGGAGTTAAAGCGCCTGGTATTTTCCGTTGCAGCGCCGGGGCTGAGTCTGGAGGATCTGCGCAGGGTGGAGGACGTCGCCCCGCAGATCGTGACGGCGAGCGGAAGCAGTGCTGCACGGAATAATAGCGTGGCGGCGGACCATTCTAAACCAAGCGCTTCTTCCGCCAGCGAAAGCGAGGCAGACTACTTTATATTGACCGATGAGGGAGATGGGGATGATGATGAGTTCGAGGAGGAAATGATCCCCGGGAGCTATCGCTATATCTGGAAAACTGTGGAAATTCCTCATATGAGAGCGGCCTCAGCCTCAGAAGCGGTCCGGGACGAACCGGAAACTCCGGTGGAATCTCTGATCCCGGAGAGCTGGGGACCGGCGTTTTTCCGCCTGGCTATTGGACGCCTGGCCGGGGAGCGGGGGATGGATTTATCCGATGAATTTCCGGATTTTACGGACGACGACCTGGGTGGGATGGAGACAGGGGGCTATGGGGAACCGTCTACCCTGCTGTATGCGTTTAGGGTGTGGGATCATCGGACGGAAGGGGAGCTTCACATCAATAAGCGGGATCTGGAGCTGTACCGGGCAGACCCGGAACGCAGTTTTGGCAGAACCCAGGGAGATGCCACCCTGGAGGGCGCTGTGTACGGGCTGTTTGCAGCCCAGGATTTGGTGCATCCGGATGGGAAATCCGGGATTATCTACAATCGGAATGACCTGGTGGCCGTGGCGTCCACGGATCAGGAGGGAGACGCTTCCTTCCTGGCGTTTACGGAGAATCCGGGAACACGCCTTGATCCGGACGGAAATCTCCTTGTGCCGGAAGGGCCGACAGGGGCCGTGAATCTCTATAACGGCGGCACAATCACCTCGTCAAGCTGCGGCTTCGGCGCCATTTCCTACCCGGATTATGCGGCGGAAAACGGAGGGCAGTGGATCGGGCGGCCGTTGCTCATGGGCCGCTACTATGTGAGGGAATTGAGCCGTTCCGAGGGTTATGAACTGTCAGTACAGGGGATTCTGGCCTCGGAGACAAACCGGGAGGCGGACGGGACTGCGGTTGTGGCCGAGGCAGGGACGGCCCGGATCAGCGCAGGACTTTCGGATTACAACGATATGAACGCGGATGGCTCCTGGAACGACTTTATTGTCGAGTCGTACAGGACGGAAAACGGCTACGATGTGGTGGTTGCCGGTTACCCGGAGGGGACCAGGTTTTACCGCATGGAGGTGGAGCAGGTTACGGAAACGGTTCAGACCATCACGGGCAGCACGCTGGAGCCGAAGAAGGACGGGAACGGCAATGTGGTATACCAGACCGCGAAGGGGGGAGAGTATAAGACGGACGGGGATGGGAATCCGATTGTGAAAGATTTGTCGGACCATTCCAAACCTCAGGCAGAGACGGTGCCTTACCGCTTCCGGATGAGCGGTTATCCCCGGGGAGAGGCGGAACCGGAGGATATCACGCGGTGGCAGGAGCCGGTGGGCGATTTCGACTACCTGAGGGATGAGGTCAACAAAATGCTGCAGAAGGCCGGTTACAGGGCCTTGTCCGATGAGGACGGCTCTCCCTGGTTCAATCTGAAATTGGCAGGGGACACCAACGCGGAAGCGGGGACGGAGATTTTAGACTGGTTTACAGAGCACAATACATGGGACAGTGCTTCGGTCCACTCGGTTTATGAGGATGAGGAGGGCGATCTGTACGCGCGATTCTATTATGACTACTCAAAAGTGGATGAGTCGTACCCGGCTTTTTACGATGCTATGAACCAGAAGCTATGCATCCGCAAAGAAATGACAGTGGAGGGCAGAGAAGGAAGCGGACATTATTGGGTGCAGTATGAAAAAGGGGAGTATACCCTGGGCGGCACCACGGCAACGGCCGGGCAAAGGCGGGAAATACCGGAGGGCGCGGCGGTGCCGTTTGGAGATGAGATCGAGGTCTGGATTGAGGCGGTCTATCAGCCTTCCTATGAGACATACGCGCCAGGGGAGACATTGATGGGGCCTGACGGACAGCCTGTTCCGGTGATGGAGCGGACCTATACCTACGGGGAGGCCAAGCAGACGGTGGACCGTGAGAGCAGCCGGGAGGTTGTGGCCTCCCGCGAGGATTCCACCGGCTATTACATCATTCACGTGGAAAATGAGACGGATTGGGATGGGGTAAGCGGGCCGGAATATACCAGGTTTCGGGCGGTGACACGGCAGACGGACATTGAATATCAGGGAGAGCCGATGCCTTACAACCGTTATCTGGTGGAAGCGGCAGGTGCCGGAGTGTCGGCCAATGCCTCCGTGCCTGCATTCGACGCAGGAAGCTACATTGTGGCGGGGACGCTGGTTTATCCAGGGCAGATTGTGGTATACCAGGATGGAGGAACCCGTGACAAGCCTCTTCAGGTGCTGGAGCGGGTGATCAAACAGCCGATCCGGATCACAAAGGATATTTCTCAGGCCTCTTACGATAACGTGAACACCTACGGTTCCCTGCACAATGATCCCCTCACGGTATTTCTGGGACTGTTTGGTGTGACCGGAGGCCGGGGAATCAAGCAGCTGAGCCAGTTCAAGTTCAAATTGTACCTGAAGCGGAACCTGGAAGCGATCTATGTGGATGAGAACGACGGGGTGGTATCGGAGGAACTCTATGATCCGGAATTTAAAGGGCTGGTTCAGACTGCATTTGCGCCGCCAAAAGAGGGGGCTGGGCGGCAGCTTCTGGAGATAAAGGCGGATGGAACCTATGACTATCGCAAGTTTTTCGATGCCCTGAAGGCCGCCGGACAGGCTGACGGCGCTGCCTGGGATTTTGCGGTCCGGCAGTTTGCCGTGACCTATCTGGATGTGGCGGGTTATAAGCAGGAAATTCTCTCATCTGAGCCGGAACTGGGCAGCGATATCGCTTATGAGCGGGCGCTGGAGCGGGCCGTGAACGAGGCCGCTGTCTATCTGTCCGCGTTTCGGGGGCTGGAGGAAAAGCTGGCAATCGCGTGGGACAGCGATCCCGACGGCGGCCCGGACCATGACAGGACAACGCTGCAGTGCAACACAAAGAACGGGAAGGACGACTATTATAACAGTTCGGTTATGTTGCCCTACGGTACTTATGTGGTGGTCGAACAGGTTCCGGCAGCGGTGAAACCGGAATTGGCGAACCGGCATTACGAGCGGGATTATCCCAAGGAGATCGTGTTGCCCTTTGCCCCGGATATCGGCGAAGATGGGAACACCGGGGAGACGGTTGTGGACAGCGGGACCGGGAATCCATTTTTTAACTACAACAGCCAGGACCGGCCCGAGGATCTGATCCGCAAGTACAAAATCCGTTTTAACGAAGAATCCCATGTGATCAGGGCGCACCGGTCGGACGGAGATTTCCTGATTTATAAATATGGGCTGAAAATGGATGGGGCGCCGGAGGAATTACGGGGAAAACACATATCCTGCAGCGAGGTCTCAGGCACGGTGGACGGCGTGGTCTACAGCGGCCGCGAGACACAAAGCGGGGAGCTTGAGGTTCGGGACAACGTGGCCTCCATGACCGGGGTGAATACGGCGGTGGACGGAAAGTATGCGGCCATGCTGGTCCCCTGGACAATCCTGGAGCCTGCGGTGGACCGGGTTAACCCCGACACCGGCAATGTGGAGACGCTGACGCCGTCGGGCAGCGGGGCAGATTTCAACTATGTAGCGTACGCCACAGAGGATTTTGAGAACAAATACGCCTCCTCAAAGCTGCGGATTGAGAAGCTGGATGCGCAGACCGGGGAAAATATTATCCATTCCGGCGCACTGTTCAGAATCTTCGCTGCCAAGCGGGAGGTGGAACAGACCGGAGGCGGCGCTGTAAGCGGCAGCGGAAAGGTGCTGTTTGGCGAAGCCGTGGATCTGCACGGCAACCGGGTGGTAGACGCTGCGGGCAAGCCGGTGCTGTACCCCAGAGTGGGGCAGTTAAACGGAGGCGATAGCGACCTGCCTATCCGTCTGGACCGGGAGGGAATCCCGCTGTACGATGAAACGCAGTTGATCCGACAGAGGGATGAGGACGGAAATGAGACCGGTATATTTAAAGCATATTCAACAGTGCGGGAGGTGGTAGTGGACGGTGTAATCCGCAAGGAAACGGTGGGGTATATTGAGACTTGCCGTCCGCTTGGAGCCGGGGCCTATGTGCTGGTGGAGATTCAGGCGCCGGAGGGATATACAAAGAGCCGGCCGGTCGCCTTTGAGGTGTATGGGGACAGTGTGCATTATTATGCAGAAAAATGGCATTCGGATGGAACCACGGATGGCTGGGAACGGATTCCGGCCGTGCAGTACCAGTATGCGGTGCCTGTACAGGAAGCGGCCAACAAGTTTGGGACGGAGACGGTCAGCCGAATTGAGGTGGAGGATTATCCGTCCAGAGTCGAGATCTACAAGGTGGAGGACGGCGACTCCCTGGTGGGAAATGAAAACGGCCTGAAAGCACAGGACGCCTGGGGCAACCCGGAAGCCAGCGGCGGTTTTATACAGGAAATTGCCGTGAACGACGCGGGGGATCATCTGGTATATGAGGTCCGCGGCAGGAAGGAGTATCTGGAGGAGCGGGGAGACGTGCAGGATATTGTCTATGATCCGGAGACAAAGGAGTGGTACGGCCGCGTAATAAAAGCCAACGACGAGTATTCTGAGCAGATTATTGAGGGTACGGAAATGGAGTTAAAGGCCATGGATCACGTTAAACCGCTGTATCATCCGGATGGCGCGTTCTCAGGAAAGGGAATCCGATTTGGTGTGGCGGTCAGCGGCGCCGGTCTGGCGCTTTACCGCGGGATAGAACTGGAAAAGACTGGGGAAAATCAGTATAAAGGCGTGACCGCGGTCTGGGCGGACGGAAAAGTGGAGCGCGTCACGGACCGGAATACCGGAACCCACAAGGAAATCCGGATCACCGGGTCGGATTCCGGTCCGGGCGGACTGGATATCTGGGACGCGGTGGAACTGGAGAATGCCCCGGTCGACTTGTATTTCTACGATCTGCAGTCCGTGGAAACCAGGTATCACTCATCGAACAATGAGCTGGCGGTGCTGGATAGCCGCGGCAATGAGATTTGCTTTGCGGATTCTGTCACAGGCATGGCTTACGTGTACGACGATTATGGCAGAATGATCGCGTACACGGCGGATGATCAGGGCCAGAAAGAGTTGGTTCGTTCCATTCAGATTAAGCGGGATGGAACGGTGGAAACCCTGTACCCAGATAAGGTCACGGAGGACGATGAAAACGGGCTGCCGGTTTATTACAGAAGCGGTTCTGTGATCACAAAGGAGGAGCGTTGGACCACGGATCAGAGCGCAGGGTCGGACGGGACGCCGGAGACGGAGGGAGCGGTCCACCGGATCGCGCGCCTTCCCTTTGGGGCGTACATATTGCAGGAGGAACAGGTGCCTCACGGGCAGGGATATGTCCAGTCCCGTTACCTGGGAATCGTCCTGCGGGATACCGGGGAAGTGCAGAAGTATTTCCTTTCCAACGAATTTACCAGGACGGCATTTTCCAAGGTGGACGTGAGGACCCAGAGGGAAATTCAGGGGGCGGAGATGACCCTTTACCGGGCGGAGGTGGATACGGAGGGAAAACCGGTTACGGATGAGAACGGAAATTACGTCAAAGGGGAAGCTGTCGCAGCCTGGATCAGCGGGTATGAGTGCGACGACAGGGGGAATCTAAAGCTCGGAGCGGATGGAGAGAGGATTCCCACCACAAGGCCGCACTGGATCGACCACATTCCGGTAGGCCCATATGTGCTGGAGGAGACGATATGTCCCTATGAACAGGGATATGTTCAGTCTAAAGCCATGCCCATTGATGTGCGGGAGACTGGTAATGTGCAGTCCTACCGCATGGAGGATGATTTTACGTCCGTTGACATCCGCAAATACGACACGGAGAATGGGGAGGTTCTCTATGAGGACAGCGCGGCCTGGCTCTCATTATACCCCGCTCTGCTGGATGAAGAAGGAAATCCAGTGCGGGACGAGGAAGGGGAACCGGTATATGACCCGGAAAATGAGATTTTTACGTTCCGCGCCGCCACTTACAGGGACGGCCAGGAGGTGGCGGCTACGGGCAGGCTGACTGAGGATGCGGCGGGGAATCATCCGATCATGAAGTATGATTACTGCTACCGGCCTGTTCCTAATACCCTTCAGGGGCGCTATTATTATACGGAGACCGGCACCACAAGGATTGAGTATCTGCCGGTGGGAAGCTATGTCCTGGTGGAATCCGGGAATCCGGCGGGGTACGCCACCGCTCCGGCCATGCTCCTTACGGTTGAGGACACCGGCCATCTGGAAGAAATCCAGGCGTTTGAGATGGGCGACCGGCCGCTGACGCTCCAGGTATCCAAGGTGAGTATTACCAGAGGAAAAGAGGTAAAGGGAGCCGGAATGGCAGTCTATGAGATGGACGGCCAGGGAAATGTGTCGGTGCAGCCCCTTATGGTCCGCCGTCCCGCCGAGGGCGGCGCATATGAGGAGGTGGAGGCCAGCTGGGTATCCGGAATGGACGGGATCTATACCCGGGAGGAAGCGGAAGCAGGGGAGATTCCGGAGGGATTTGAGGCCGGTGATCTGAAGCCTCATATAATCCGCTACATTCCGGAGGGGGATTATGTTTTGGAGGAGGTGACCACCCCCTACGGATTTCTACAGTCGGTCCGCGTTCCGTTTACCATCCGGGATACCGGGGAACTGCAGTCGGTGGAGATGATTGACCGCATCCCCGACGGAGAGCTGGAACTGGTGAAATCCGATACCGACGAGCCGGAAATGAAACTGGCCGGGGCGGAGTTTCAGCTGTTGAACCGGACGCTGGGAACCGTGTGCGGGACCGTGGTGACGGATGAGCAGGGCGCCGCGAAATTTCCGGCCCAGCCCATCGGTTATCAAAACAGTCAGGGTGAATTTACCCCGTATACCTATGTGTGTACGGAGACCAAAGCGCCTGTGGGTCATATGCTGACGCTGCCGGATTATGAGTTTCAGTTCCAGTATGAGGACAGCAACACCCCGCTTCTGACGGTAGAATACCGGCCTGCCAACGACTCCAACCGGGTCAGGGTGGACAAGGTGATCCGGGATACCGGAGAACTGTTGGAGGGTGCTGCACTGCAGATAGAGCGCACGGATCATCCGGAGGCACCGGAGAGTGGAAAATGGGAGGTGGTGGACCGGTGGATCAGCACCAGGCAGCCCCATTACAGCAAGGGTTTAGAGGCAGGAACCTACCGTTTGGTGGAGACGCAGACGCCGGGCGATGGGTACCCGGTTCTGGCGGAGCCCATTTTATTCGTGATTGAGGACGGGATGCGGGAAGTGCTCCACCTGACGATGCCAAATGACACGACCGCGGTGGATATCGGGAAAACCGTCGGCGCTTCCCAAACGCTGCTGGCGGGAGCCAGGCTCGCGCTGATCTGTAAATCCGACGGAAGAACCGTGGAGGAGTGGACGTCGACGGATCAGGGAGCCCACCGGATCTATGGGCTTCCAGCTGGTACCTATATCATCCGGGAGCTGGAAGCGCCGTCCGGTTACCGGAGGGGCGAGGATCGGGAGATTGTGGTGGACCAGGGTGGAAAAATCCAGGTATTTCAGTACGAAAACTACAGAAAGAGCTCTGGGGGAGGCGGGGGAACGCCGGATATACCGCCGGAGACCTTTGCCAGCTTCCGAAAGGCAGATACCAATGGAACCGCGCTGCCTGGGGCGCAGTTTACGTTTTACAACCAGGACGGGTCCGTGCTGGGAATTTCGGTCAGCGACAGCAGCGGAATGTTCCGGATTAAAAAGCCTGCGGACGGCACCTATACCTTCCGGGAGACCGGAGCTCCGTCGGGGTATGCATTAAACAGTCAGGTGTTCAGTTTTACAGTCCTAAACGGAGTGGTGGAAACGGGAGTCTACCAGGTGGAGGATGCGCGGCTGGAAGTGCCGCTTCACAAGCTGGACGGTGAGACGGGACGGGGAATTTCAGGCGCTGTGCTGCGGATTACGGAGCCGGATACCGGAAAGATTCTGATGGAAGCCGGGACGGACGGCGAGGGCCTGGCTGTGTTCCGGCCATCCGAGCCAGGGAGATACCGTTTGGAAGAGGTTCAGGCGCCGGAGGGCTACGTGAGGACGGAGGCACAGATGGAATTTTCAGTGCTGCCGGATGGAACAGTGGACGGGAATACCTGCGTGTACAACTTCCGGGAAGAAACGAAAATCGGCAGAATCACGGCCTACTATAAAACCTCTCTGAGAGGGGACGGCGTGCTGCGTTTCAGGGGACAAACGCCGGAGCTTGTCAAAACAGGGGACGATACACCGTTAGAATGGATCGCCTCCGGGATTTTAATTTGTCTGGCAGGTATGATAATATCCGGCGGGGCGGAGCTTAGGAGAAGAAAACGGGAGAGAGATCGGAAACGATGCGGGCCGAATGAATTAGAGGGTCACAATAAGCTGAGCGCACACATGCCGGTTAAACGTGTATGCTCCGGGCGGCGCTTGTATACAATTTTCTTCCTGGTCCTGCTCGCTGTGTTTCTCTTCCTAATCCCGGTGTTTATGCCGCCCGCGGTAGCGGGACAGCGGCTTTGGACAGAAATAAGGGCAGAATCCTTGGAAGGGGAGATAACGGAAATGGATGGTGGTTCTGAGGCTTTGGATGATGAAAACATCTTTCGGAATTTCCCGTTGACGAAAATGGTGGATGGCCGGGAGTATATCCGAAGCAGGGTGGAGCGAAAGTGGATCACCGGTCTTTTGGCCACTGTTCCCGGAAGAATCAGAACGGTTCTGAGCGATCCATTTCAGGATTTGCCGCAAAATCACATTCCGGCCGCGGTGATCGAATATGAGGGCCGGCGTTACGGGCTGAAAAGTTATGAAACCATACCGGCAAAAATAGGCGGCAGAACGCTGGAGGTGAAAAAGCAAATCACATATCAGGGGCTGGGGGCGGAAGAGAATCCGCCTCAGACTGCCCGCCTGGAGGTGAAAGATCCGGTGACCGGAACCGAAAGCAGTGTGGTTGTGCCGCTTTTGAGCAGTTGTTTTTCCAATGAACGATGGGAGAACGGTTTGGACCTGAGAAGTGTGGCCGAGGACTGTGACGCCGGGATATTTCTTTTGGGAAATGCGCTGGTTCAACTGCCCGGGGATAACCCGGACGCACCTTCCGCTGATGTCAGAAACACAGACCTGTGCGCCGCCCTGCTGGAAGATCTGGGACTACCGGCTGATTGCTGCCAGATCACGGAGATCCGCTGGGACGGGCCTTCGTACGAGGAAAACGACACGGTAAACAGACGCCTGCGGGTCAAGGGCCAGCGGTTGGTGCGGGACTGCGAAGCTGTGTATGGGGGAATGGCTGCGCTGAATCCGCTGGACGGACAGCAGATTCAGGCAGTGTATGAGGAGTTGGAGCCGCAGGAGTCGATGGAGACAGGCAGGAAGGCAGAGGGGGCGGTTGGGGCTGCGGCATCGGCAGGAAACCGCCGGATATTGGAGTATACGGCCGTCTATGAGCGGTCTGAGAGAAAAGGAGGGGATGATGTGAATTATAAAGAGGTGAGGCGCAGCGCTGCACGGTTTATTCCGGGGGCATTGGTGGTTCTGTTTTCCGTCGGCCTGATCCTCTGCTGCGCCGCGGCCATCCGGGCCGACCACAGGTACAGTCAGGACCAGGAGTCTTATGAGGCGGTCCGAAAACTGGCCAACGCCGTCTCGGACGGGGAACAGGTTGAGGCAGTTGGGACTATGGAAGCGGCATTTTTGGGCGTAGGAAAGTGGAAAACGAAAAAATTCTTCGGTGCGCCGGAGAAGTCAGGGGCGGTTTCCGGCGCATATGGGAAAACTCTTAGTATGCCAGGAAAATTCCCGGGTTTGCCATCAAAATCTCCGGGGTTGCTATCAAAATTCTCGGGTTTACCATCAAAATCCGCAGTTGTGCCTTCAAAAATCCGGTCCGCAGCGCGTCACGCTGCTGGTACGGCGGTTTGGGGAAATCGTGGCTTGGGCGGCTTGGCTGAACACCGTGCTACCGGCGGATCCGTACCGGCTGTGCCCTGTACAGCCAGCCCGTCCATACCGGCTGCCCGTCGCGCTACCGCCCCGTCCATACCGGCTGCCTGTCGCGCTACCGCCCCGTCCGTACCGGCCGAACGCCATGCAGCGCACCTCCCCACCCTCCCCGCCGATCCATCCAACGATGTCATTGCCCTGCCGGATATTCAGGAAGAAGCGCTGAGGAAAATGAACCCTGAATACTGTTTTTGGATCTACATACCGGGCACACGCATCAATTACCCTGTGGCGCGGCATTGTGACAATCAGTTTTATCTCAGCCACAGATTTGACGGAGGAGAGGGCGGGTGCGGCAGTCTCTTTGCGGACTGCCGGGAGAAGCCTTTATCCGGGGCGGAAACCTTAGTTTACGGCCATAATATGAAGGACGGTACGATGTTTGCGGGCCTGAAGAACTATTTGGATGAGGACTTCCGGGTCCGGCATTCGAACATTTACGTCTATGATGGCGGCGCGTGGAATAGTTATGCGGTGGAATCGTGTTCGGTTTCCGGAATGGAGGAACATGCACTGCAGGAATGCGGGCAGGAGATGGGGCGGACGCCGGATTCCGCCGGGACTGCCTCCACGCCGGATTCGGCCGGGACGGCCCCTACGCCGTATTCCGCCGGAGCTGCCCCCGCGCCCCCTGAGTATTTGACGCTGCTCACCTGCCACAGCGGCGGGCGCAGGCTGGTGGTGCGGGCTGCTGCGAACGGGAAGGGGGCGCGGCTATGAGAGGACGGCCTGCGGCCCGGACGTATCTCCGGATGTTACTGACATCACTCCTAGTGTGCTTCCTGGCGGCCAGAACGGTTTTGGCCGGAACAGACGGAAGCCGGGAGGAAAGCCTTGTGATAAACGAGGACCAAAATATGAGAAAGACGATCCGCCAGGCCACCTTCATGGATGCCGCCGAGCGGGAGCGCTTTGTGCGGCCGCCGGAATACTACACGGATGAGTCCGGGGAACGATACCGGCTGGCGGATTGGAATGTGGAGTGCATTCCGGAAGAAACGGCTGGTCACGACGCGGAGAAGGAGGTAGTTTACCGGGCGGTGGAAGGGGCGCAGGTGATTCCCTGGCAGATTACGGTGGAGGAAGACCAGGATGGGGAGAACGCCCGGGGAGTGCTGGAAATGACGGAAAAAACAGTGCTGGATGAGCGCTGGTCCGATGAATTTTCCGTGCCGGTCACGTTTCATTCCTATGGGGCTGAGCAGTATGAGCTGGGAGAAATTATGATCCCGGCGGGTCAGGAACTTCCGCCGTCCGAAGCGTACCGGGAGGAACTGCTGCGGGTTCTGGGCCTTAAGAGCAGCGATTATGTGGTGGAAAACATGGTTTGGGACGGCGAACCGTATATGGACGCAGGCGGCGAGGTCTGCCGGGATGCCGTCGCTGTTGGGAAAAAACGGGTGGCGGATTACCGGGTGGTCTATGCGGGGCAGATCGTGCGGACGATTCCGGAGCGCTATTGCCTGAAAACCGTCTATGAGCTGAACATTCCGGTCCGGGAGCCGTCGGTGAGCGTGATCCGCGAGACCACGTCAGAGGCAGAGCAGCCTGTTCCGGAAAACGAAAATGGGAAATTCTGGTACCTGATACGCAGCGGAGTGGTGGTCACCATTGCAGTGGGGCTGTTTGCAATTTTGTTGGGCACGATTGTGCTTCTTGCAGCCTGGCGGAGGGAGGAGAAAAGAAAAAAGAGGAAATAAAAACGATTATGCCGGGGCTTGAGCCGCCAGGGGGACATGTGGTAAAATGGCGGTGACGGGCGGTGAGCGCCCGAAAGAAAGGAGCATGCGATATGAATCCGGTTTATGATAAACTGCTGCGCTGCTATGACAGCGTGAAGGACAGAATTCCGTTCGCACCGGACGTGGCGCTGGTGCTTGGGTCCGGGCTGGGGGACTATGCGGACCACATTCAGGTGGAGGCAGCCATCGACTACCACGAGATTGAGGGATTTCCCGTCTCCACTGTGCCCGGACACAAGGGCCGTTTTGTATTCAGCCATATTGAGGGGGTACCGGTGGTGCTGATGCAGGGGCGGGTCCACTACTATGAAGGGTATGCGATGACAGACGTGGTGCTTCCCATCCGACTTATGAAGCTGATGGGGGCCAGGATCCTGTTTTTGACCAATGCGTCCGGCGGCGTCAACTTTGATTTTGCGGCGGGAGATTTAATGCTGATCCGGGATCAGATTTCAAGCCTGGTGCCGTCGCCGCTAATCGGTCCCAATCTGGACGAGCTTGGACCGCGGTTCCCGGATATGAGCCATATTTACGATGAGGACCTTCGCAGCCTGATTCGGGAATGTGCGGCGGAACTTGATATCCCGTTACGGGAGGGCGTCTATGTCCAGTTCACCGGCCCGGCTTATGAGAGTCCCCAGGAGGTGCGGATGTGCCGGATCCTGGGCGGCGACGCCTGCGGTATGAGCACGGCCTGCGAGGCGGTGGCGGCAAACCACATGGGAATGAAGATCTGCGGTATTTCCTGCATTTCCAACCTGGCCTGCGGCATGACGGATCAGCCCCTCAGCCACAAGGAGGTACAGGAGACCGCCGACCGTGTGGCGCCCAGATTCCGGGAGCTGGTGACAAGGGCAATCGGGCGTATGGGTTCCTTGTAGGACGGACCAGTTTAGAAGGAATTTAAAAAAAATTAAAGAAAAAGACATAGCAATCGCCGTGGTTTCGTAGTAATATGTATCATGTATCCGAGCCGGGGGCTATTCCGGCGCGGATAACTGAGGAGTATTTTGTGAGAAGCAAAATAACGAAGAGGAGATACTGAATTATGAAAAAACATTATTTAGCCATCGCAGTGCTGGCACTGGCGCTGGGAATGACCGCCTGCTCTTCCAAGAAGGCGGAGGAGACCACTGCCGCCCAGACAACTGCAGCGGAGACAACCACGGCGGCTGAGACGACCACAGCGGCAGCTGCATCTGAGTCCGATCAGGATGAGGATTATTTTTACGGATATGTGAAGGAACTTACGGATCAGATCGTGACGGTTGAGGACGACGAGGGAAAACAGGTGAAGTTTACATACGCAGATGCGGAATTCTCGGATGACCGCAAGCTGGGAGTGGGCGACGAGGTTGAGGTTACCTTCTACGGCGAGCTGTCCGATGGCGAGAACAAGGCGGTATTTATCGATATCGTAACCTCCGCGGCCGAGGAGGCCGAGGAAGCGGCGGCCGAGGAGGAGGATCCGGTGACCAACGGCACCATCGAGAAGGTGGACGGGAAAACCATGACGGTGAAAACCGAGGACGGTACCTATACGTTTGACACCTCCATTGCCCAGCAGGTGACCAAGGGCGGCATCAAGGCAGGCGTGGAAGCGGAGATTACCTATTACGGAGATCCCGAGGACGAGGAAGAGCCGGCTATGGCCACCAGAATCGTGACCGAGGATGCCAGCGATTCTGCGGATGCGGATATCTACATGCTGACTGGAAAGGTGCTTCAGGTGAACAGCAACACGGTTGTTCTGGAGACTTCCGATGCGGAGAAGAGCATCTTCACATTTGTGGGCGAGGACGGTATGTTTGACAGCCTGAAGGAGGGCGATACTGCTACGGTCAGCTATGAAGGAACCCTGACCGGACGGACCATCACCGCGACCGGCTTACAGTAAATCAGAAGAGAAAATACAGAATATGGAAAAAACAATGGCCCGTCGGTTCAACGACGGGCCTATTGCATTTTCCGGCTTCCCTGCACCTGTGCGCATTCCCAGTCTGCTCCCGGCATAATTGGACAAAAAACCCCATAGGCTGTAAAAAGGATCGATATGGACGGAGATACCCTTATGATGATACCCACCGACATTTTGGCGCAAAGGCCGCGCAGAGGGCGGCTGCTGGGACGTATGACAGAGAATGCGCTGTTCTGGGCCGTGCTTGTACTTCTCGGCATCGGAGCCGTCACTTCATTTTACTATGAGCAGCAGATCACTGCCGCCGCACCGGACAAAGCCCATGAGTCCGTTTCCGCGCTGCCGGACGCCACCCGGCAGGGCCAGCGCATCCTGCGCTATCAGATGCAGAATGGGCAGCTGACGGTTTATCCGTGATGCGGCCGTTTGAAGTCCGTTTCTGAGTTCCAAATTCGCACGCACGCGAATTCAGGGAACGTCAACCTGGACCCGTCCCTGCGCGGTCTGGGCCTTCCCAATTTGCACACACGCGAATTCAGAGAACGGGCTGTCAGAGAAACAGCTCCAGAAGAAACACCAGACCGCAGGCGCCGCAGGCAACCCCGAACAGCCCGGCGCCGCGGTAGGCCAGTACCAGGGCGGCCAGGAAACCGGCCATTGCCGAGACCGGGCTGGAGGTGGCGGTGAGAATGGACGGGAAGGTCATGACCGCCAGCGTCACGTAAGGTACATAATAGAGGAAGGAACGGATGGTCCGGTTCTGGATGGGCTTTCGGATCAGCGTCAGCGGCAGTACCCGGATCAGGTAGGTGACGGCCGCCATGACAAAAATGTAGAGATATACGTTATGCTTCATGGAGTTCCTCCTTTTCTTCCGCTTCCTCCACCGGGAACAGGACAGCCCCGGCTCCGGCTACCAGCACAGTCAGGATAATGATGCGCATGCCCGTGGAGATTTGGCTGACTACCGGCAATAGGGTGAACAGCAGGCTGGCCGCCATGGACACTGCGACCAGTCCGGCCAACACCTTCTGCTTCCTGGCCGGAGGCACAATTACGGCGATAAACATGCCGTAGAGCGCCACATTCAGCGCGTTTAACACCCTGGCGGGCAGGACGTTTCCGGAAACCACGCCCAGGAACGTGCCCAGGGTCCAGCTGGGAGCGGCCACGCTGATTGCGCCGTAGGCATAGAAGGGGTTTAACATTCTGCCCGAACCGATGGAGATACCGAAGATCTCGTCCGTGACCCCATAGGCCACCAGCAGGCGGTGGAAAAAATGCATGTTTGGATCTAATTTCTGGGAAAGGGCGCAGGACATCAGGAAATACCGCAGGTTGATGATCAGCTGCGTGCACGCCATCTCCACGTAGGAGGTGCCGGCCGTGATGAGCCCCAGGGCCGCGAACTGCCCGGCGGAGGTCAGGTTGGTGATGGACATAAGCGATGCGGGGAAGGCCCCCAGCCCCACATTTCTTGCCGCGATGCCCAATGTAAAGGAAACCGCAAGATATCCCATGGCAATGGGGAGGCCGTCATGGGCGCCCTGCAGATACCAGTCTCGATTGCTCTTCATAATTTTTTATTCTCCCTGTTTTTCAAAAGTCCGCCCCTATTTTACCACCCCGAGGGGCAGGAGTGAACGGACTCTTCCCATTTTATACATTAGAAAATCTAATTGCAACATTAAAATATATAAGATCAAAAAATATACGAAAAAATTAGCACTCACCCCTTGACAGTGCTAATAAAGCGTGTTATAGTACGACTAGAACACAGATACAAGAGCACAATTCCGAATAGAGGAGGAATGAGTGATGAACATCAATAAATTTACGCAAAAATCGATGGAGGCGGTGCAGAACTGCGAGAAGCTGGCTTACGAGTACGGAAACCAGCAGATCGATCAGGAGCACCTGCTGTACGCTCTGCTCACCCTGGAGGACAGCCTGATTTTAAAGCTGGTGACCAAGATGGGGATTCAGGGCGATATGCTGAAAAATGAGGTGAAACAGGCGCTGGAGAAGCTGCCCAAGGTCAGCGGAGGCGGCCAGCTCTACATCAGCAACGACTTGAATAAGGTGCTGATCAACGCGGAGGACGAGGCCAAGTCCATGGGTGACGAGTACGTTTCCGTGGAACACCTGTTTTTGGCCCTGATCAGGCATCCCAGCCGGTCGGTTAAAAACCTGCTCAAGATGTACAACATCACCAGGGAGACATTTTTACAGGCGTTGTCCACGGTGCGCGGCAACCAGCGGGTGGTCAGCGACAATCCGGAGGCCACCTACGACACCCTGACCAAGTACGGCTACGACCTGGTGGAACGGGCGCGTGAGCAGAAGCTGGACCCGGTGATCGGCCGCGACAGCGAGATCCGAAACGTGGTCCGGATCCTTTCCCGTAAAACCAAGAACAACCCGGTACTGATCGGCGAACCCGGCGTGGGCAAAACCGCCGTGGTGGAGGGCCTGGCCCAGCGGATTGTGCGGGGCGACGTGCCGGACGGACTGAAGGACAAGAAGTTGTTTGCTCTGGACATGGGTTCTCTGGTGGCCGGAGCCAAGTACAGAGGCGAGTTTGAGGAGCGTCTGAAGGCCGTGCTGGAGGAAGTGAAGAAGAGCGACGGGCAGATTATCCTTTTCATTGACGAGCTGCATACCATTGTGGGCGCGGGTAAAACCGAGGGCTCCATGGACGCGGGAAATATGTTAAAGCCCATGCTGGCCAGAGGCGAGCTGCACTGCATCGGCGCCACCACCCTGAACGAGTACCGCAAGTATATTGAGAAGGACGCGGCGCTGGAGCGCCGGTTCCAGCCGGTGCTGGTGGATGAGCCAACGGTGGAGGACACCATTTCCATTCTCCGGGGCCTGAAGGAACGCTACGAGGTGTTTCACGGTGTGAAGATCACGGACTCCGCGCTGGTGAGCGCCGCCACCCTGTCCGACCGCTATATTACCGACCGGTTTCTGCCGGATAAGGCCATCGACCTGGTGGACGAGGCCTGTGCCATGATCAAGACCGAGCTGGACACCCTTCCGGCGGAGCTGGATGAGATGTCCCGCAAGATTATGCAGATGGAGATTGAGGAGGCCGCCCTGAAGAAGGAGACCGACCACTTAAGCCAGGACCGTCTGGCGGACCTGCAGAAAGAGCTGGCGGAGCTGCACGACGAGTTCGCGGCCCGGAAAGCCCAGTGGGAGAATGAGAAGGCCAGCGTGGACCGCCTTTCCGCTCTCCGGGAGGAGATCGAGACGGTAAACCGGCAGATTCAGGACGCCCAGCAGCGATACGACCTGAACAAGGCCGCGGAACTCCAGTACGGCAAGCTGCCCCAGCTGCAGAAGGAGCTGGCCGAGGAGGAGGAGCGGGTAAGAAACGAGGATTTGAGCCTGGTGCGCGAGAGTGTGACCGAGGACGAGATCGCGCGGATCATTTCCCGCTGGACCGGAATCCCGGTGGCTAAGCTGACTGAGAGCGAGCGCAGCAAGACGCTTCATCTGGACGATCTGCTCCACAAGCGGGTGATCGGCCAGGAGGAGGGCGTGGAAAAGGTGACCGAGGCCATTATCCGGTCCAAAGCCGGTATCAAGGATCCCACCAAGCCCATTGGCTCCTTCCTGTTTTTAGGCCCCACCGGCGTGGGCAAGACCGAGCTGGCCAAGGCCCTGGCGGAAGCGCTGTTCGACGATGAGGGCAACATGGTCCGCATCGACATGAGCGAGTACATGGAGAAGCACTCCGTGGCCCGTCTGATCGGAGCGCCTCCGGGATATGTGGGCTACGACGAGGGCGGACAGCTGACCGAGGCGGTGCGGCGCAAGCCTTACTCCGTGGTGCTGTTCGACGAGGTGGAGAAGGCTCACCCGGACGTGTTCAATGTGCTGCTCCAGGTTCTGGACGACGGGCGGATCACGGATTCCCAGGGGCGGACCGTGGACTTTAAGAACACGATCATTATCCTGACGTCCAACATCGGCTCCCAGTACCTGTTGGAGGGCATCGGCGAGGACGGCCGCATCCGGCCTGAGGCCGAGACCGCGGTGATGAACGATCTGCGGGCCCACTTCCGGCCGGAGTTCCTGAACCGTCTGGACGAGGTGATTCTGTTCAAGCCCTTAACCAGGGAGAATATCGGCGGAATCGTGGACTTGTGCGTGGCGGATCTGAACAGGCGTCTGGCGGACCGGGAATTGACCATCGAGCTGACCGCTCAGGCGAAGGAGTTCGTCATCGAGCGGGGTTATGATCCGGTGTACGGCGCGCGGCCGCTGAAGCGTTACCTTCAGAAACACGTAGAGACGCTGGCAGCCAAAATTATCCTCCAGGACGGCGTCCGTGCGGGCAACACCATTGTGATCGACGTGTCCGAACATCAAGACCGGCTGATCGCGTATGTGGAGTAATTTGTAAATATTTGGGATCCATGTAAAAAGGCGTGGGGGGCCTATCCTACGCCTTTTTTTGATAAAAAACCACTGGAATTTGCAAAAAATGAGCGAAATTGGGAATGAAGTCTTGACAATGAAAAACATAAGCGATAATAATATTGTGAACCGGATGCCAGCTGGGTCCAGGTCAGATGATTCAGCAGAGACGGAGGAAGAAAACGAACCATGGACAGTATACCGAAAGATCCGGTCATTTTATTGAGTTATATAAATACGCAGCTGAGGGATCACTATGGCACGCTTGATGAGTTTTGCCGTTCTGCCGGCGTACTGAAGGCGGAGATCGTCTCCACACTATCCGGCATCGGTTATCATTATGAGCCGGCGCAGAATCAATTCCGTTGAAACGCCTTGTATCAGGCCATGAGATTATCGCAGCCGGGCGGCCTTATCTGATCGGAATCCATCGGATAAGGCCGTTTTTTGTACGTCTGCGGGAAACGAAAGAGAAGGGGATGAAATGGCACGTTACCGCTATAAAGCACTCCGGATGGACGGCACCTGCTGCGCAGGGACGCTGGAGGCTGCGGACGAGCAGTCGCTGCTTGAGATGCTTCACCGGAGGGGAATTTATTGTTATGAATATCGCAGAACAGAGGCGGAGAACGGCCGTCGGACTTCCAGCAGAGTGAAGTCCGACGCCATCCCGCCTTTCTGTCGTCAGATGTCCACCATGCTGGGCGCGGGCGTGCCCGTTTCCAGGGCGCTTTCCGTCTGCGGCAGTTCCACCCGTGACCGATCCCTTGGGCGGATTCTGGCCCGGCTTAACGAGACGGTGCAGAAGGGGCGGACGCTGTCCGAAGCCATGGCGGAGATGAACGGGATATTTCCCGGACTGTTGGTACATATGGCTGCAATGGGAGAGCTGAACGGTTCATTGGACCGGGTGATGGCGAAAATGGCGGATCATTACAGCCGGGAGGCAAAGCTGCGCAAGAAGATAAAGAGCGCGATGACCTACCCCGCCATTTTGCTGGTGGTCACGCTGGTGGCTACGGTGTTTATGCTGACCATCGTGCTGCCCAGGTTCGCGTCGCTTTTGTCCGGGACGGAGCTTCCGGCGTTCACACGTTTCCTGATGGGGACGAGCGCGTTTCTGAAAATTCACGGGCTGCATCTGCTGCTGGCTGTTTGTGGACTTTTGGGACTGGGAGCCTGGATTTTGACGATTCCCGCGGTCCGCCTGGAAAAGGACCGGCTGCTTTTGGGGCTTCCGGTGGCGGGGAGGCTGCTGAAAACCGTGTACACGGCACAGTTCGCCTCGGCCTTTTCCCTGCTGTATGCCAGCGGTATCAGCATTTTGGAAAGCCTGGACGCTGCAGCGGCCGTGATGGGTAATTCCTACATACGGATGTGTCTGGGGCAGGTGGGAATGGATCTGCGCAAGGGAGAAATGCTCTCCCAGTCGCTGGAACGGCGGCGCATCTTTCTGCCGGTATTTATCTCCCTGGTGGCGGCCGGTGAAGAATCGGGCGCGCTGGAGAATATATTGGCGGATGCGGGAATCTTTTACGAGTCGGAATCCGCAATGGCCCTGGAACAGATGGTTGCGCTTCTGGAGCCCTGCGTGATGATCGTGATGGCCCTGGTGGTTGGAAGTATTGTGATCGCCGTCATGATGCCCATTTACACCATGTATTCCCATATGCTGTGATGAGGAGGAAATCGTTGAGACATTATCTCTATCTGGAGGACAGGCGGATCGCCTATGTGTGCGGCTGCTTTAAGGGCGGAGTGTTTACGCTGCGCGCGGCAAAGACCGCAGAATTAACCAGGGCCGGGGACGTGCAGGAGGCGGCGGCATTTCTGCGGTCAGCGGGCCTGGCCGGAAAGTCCGTGATTGCGGCGGTGGGAGGAAGCGAGACCGTTTTGCGTGAGATGCGCCTTCCCGCGGCGTCCGCTAAGATTACGCGGGGAATGATCCGAAATGAAATCGCCTATTTTCGGAGAACAGCTGCGGCCACTGCGGTGGATATGGATTTCCTGGAGCGGGCGGGGCGCGGAAAGGAGCAGCATCTCCTGGCGTACGCCATGGAGCGGGAACGGCTTGAGAAGCGGCTGCTGCCCTTAAAGGAGGCTGGTATTTCCTGCGCACGTCTGAGCGTGCTGCCGGACTGTATGGCTAAGTTTGCCCTCCGTATGGGAGCGCGCCGCCAGACCGCCGTGGTGGCGGCGCTGGAATCGGATCAGCTGCGCCTGTGTCTGGTTAAAGACGGGCACTGCCTTTTAAACCGGAATGTCCGGCTGAATGTGAGGCGCTTCTGCGATGCGGGAGCGGAGGGACTTCTCTATGAGGAGATTGCGGATCAGATCGGAAAGTTGGTCCAGTTCTGCGAGGCCCGCACGGAATCCGAGACCGTGCAGCAGGTGTTGATTCTCCCGGGCAGACTGAAGGACGCGGATGCGGCGGCCGCTTCTGTGGGCGGTCTGCTCAGGCTGCCATGCCGCTGTCTCCGGTTTGACATCCGCCCGTCTGGGAAAAGCCCGGTGGCAGAGGAGGACATTCACTTCAGCGCGATGGTGCTCTGCGCCGCCTACCGGCCTGAGAAGGGGCTGTGCCCGGTGAACCTCCTGGCTGCGGAGCGCGGTTTGTCCCGGCGGGGAAGGGGAATCCTTCCGGAGGGATTCGGCGCCCGCTGCCTGTTGTTTGCAGCGGCCAACGCGTTGGCAGTGGCCGGAATCTGGTGTTATCTGGAGGCCGGGACATACCGCGCACAACAAAAATCCCGGGAGCTGTCCGCCTACCTGGCGGAGGATAAAGGGGTCGCGGCCTACCGGGAGAAAATAGCCAGACATCAGGAGCAGGCCAATGATCGCGCTTACCAGAGCCGGATGGAGGCGGCAACGAACAAAATCCGAACCATGAAATGCCTGACCATGGAAGGTTTTGAGGTCCTGGAGGACTGCCTGGCTCCCGGCATGGACATTCAGTCCGTGGTTTACAATAAAACCACGGGATACCTCAGCCTGCGCCTCACCATACCGGATTCCGGGGAGGCGCCCGGATATGTGGAGCGCGTGCGGGACAGCGGGTATTTTACAGAGGTGGAATACAGTTCCTGGGGTTACGGGGCGGAAGCCGCCGGGGAACAGACACTTTCTATGGAGATAAAGATCAGGCTGACGGGAAAGGAGGGACGGCAAAATGCGGTTCAGTAAACGGGAATGTGTACTGCTCACGGCGCTGGCGGTCCTTCTGATCTGGTCGGCTGGCCGGACCCGGATTCTGGAACCGGCTATGGAGCGCCGTATGTCCGCCCGTGAGGAGTGCGGCCGTTTGGAGCAGGAGCGGATTGATGCGGAACAGTTCATCGATGTGGTTATTGTGTCGGAGCCGACCCTGGAGGAAAGCGGGGACCTGTTCTTTTATGAAACGATGGAGGATGTGGCCTTTGACCGCATGTTCCAGCGTATGGCCCGGGAGTCCGGACTGACGGTGCGCAGACTGGAAATCGTCCGGTCAGAGTCCGGAAAAGGGGATTTCCGGTCGGAGAAGGCTGTCCCCAGGACGGAAAGCCCGGGCAGTGCGGGGAGTTCAGGCAGTGCGGGGAGTTCGGGCAGTCTGGGAAATGCCTTCGGCCCGGAGTTCCGGTACGCGCAGATCCATTTGGAGCTGGCCGGCGATGGTGTCCGGGATGCCATGAGGATGGCGGACCGGATTGACGCAGAGCCTGCCAGCATGGTGGTGAGCTATATGGGAATCGAACCGGACAGCCGCGTGAAGGCCTCGGCGTCGGAGACGGCCGGCGTGATCTGCCGGATGGATGTGGACATTTACTGGGTGGAGCCGCGCGCAGCGGAGAAAGGCATGGAATAGGCGTTATGGCGTACAAACGAAAAGGCGGGCCGGGTCCCAGAGCGGGATTTTCATTGGTTGAGGTGATCGTCAGCGTAGCGCTGATCGCCCTGATCAGCACGGGGTTCCTGTATATGATGGCGGCGAACTCGCAGCTTCTGTCGCGGGAGTACCGTTTGGACCGTTCCAGCTATGAGCTCGGCGCGCTGGCGGACCGCGGGGAGGGAAAGGCCGGGGAGAAGGTTCTCACCGTGTATTTCCAAATGGATTCCGGTGAAACGCTGGAAGAGTATTTCCGCGAGTACACGGTTGGGGAAGACGGGGAAAACCGGATTACCTATTTCCGGCACGAGTAATGGGAGGACATGGAGTGAGTAAAGACACAGAAAGCAGGGCCAGGCGCTGCGGTGGCTTCACACTGCTGGAGACCGTGATGGCATTGACCATTGCCTCCATCGCGCTGCTCTTTTTCACCGGTTTTCTGGTGCCCCAGCTGAAGCTGTATTACCGGTTCGGGCGGACCTCGGAGGCAAAACAGGTGTGCAGCCGGATTTACCGTGAGATAGAGGAGCAGCTGCGTTACGGGTATGATTTCGCCGTAGACCCCGAAGATTCCGCAACCTTGTATTACCATGTGCGGGAGACGGAGCGGTCCGGATACCGGAGCGGCGGAGGCGAGGATGGGCCGCTGCAATTTGACGGGACGCTGCTGGATGGAGGGCAGGAGCTTGGCATGAGGCCGGAGCTGGATTTTACCGGAACAGATGAGGACACGGTCTGTGTGCGGATTCGACTATTGGAAGAAAATGGGGATGAAGTGATCTGGGAACAGGAGGCCTATGTTTCCAGCCTGTACGGGGAGATAGAGGAGGGAAAGCCGGATGAGACGCATTGATCCGCGCCGGGGAGGCAGTATGATTTACGTGATCATGCTCATGACCATGTTTGTAATCCTGTCCACGGGATTTCTGTACATGTCGCGCTACAGTCTGGAAGCGGTTTTACAGAACCGCAGCTACATGGAAGCGCAGGCCGCCGCAAAGATGATCCACCAGTCCTACTGTCTGGACGTGAGCAACGGCTCGTCCGCTGCGATGAACCGGATTTGGGAGGAATTTGAGGAGGACTGCCTGTCGCTGGCGGGGAGAAGGGGAGCGGAAGAGCTTACGGAGGCACTGGAAGCCCTGGAATACCGTGCAAATGGATACGGCGAGACGGGAGACCTTGCGATGGAGATGGTTCTGACCGCCAGACCGGCCAGGGGCGAGGCCACCGTGGACACCCAGGTGACGCGCCATGGATATACGTTCAGGCTGGGCGCGGAAATCCGGTTTGACGACGCGGAAGGCGAAGTGTTGATCATTCCGCTGCCGCAGGAGGATGAGCAGGGGGAAGACGGGGCTCAGGACGAAGGGGAGCCGGACAGCGGCCTGGAATCAGATGAGGTCGCCCCGGACAGCGGCCTGGAATCAGATGAGGTTGTCACGGACAGTGTCCCGGAATCAGATGCAGAGCCCACGGACAACGCCCCGGCCCCGGATGCAGAAGATCCCCAGGCCGCAGTGCCCGACAGTCTGCATTTTAACATGCAGGGCCTGGGCGTCTACCGCTACTATGAGGGCGAACGTTCCCGGTAAATAGGCCGCGGGGGTGGGAACTGTCTCAAACCCCTCCGCGAAGCACCGGATTCAGATACCAGTTAAGGATTTGTTCGCCCCAAAGCAACGAGAGGATCAGGGAGACGGCGAAAAACGGGGCCATGGGAATGGACGAGCGACGATGGATTTTACCGCGCATCAGTGCCGGAACGACCCAGGCGGCGGCCAGGACATAGCCCCCAAACAGGGCAAGAAGCCCCCTCGGGAGGCCGAGATAGAAGCCGGATGCGGCCAGAAGCTTGATGTCGCCGCCTCCGATTCCGCCGCCGGTGAGCCAGGAGACAATGAACAGCGCAGATCCGATGAGGACCGCCGCAACAATATGATCGCCTAGGCTTTTCCAGGAAAACCGTGTCAGTAGGCCGTAAGCAGGCAGCGGGATCAAGGAGAGGAGTCCTGCCAGCAGGATGAACAGGGAGATGCCGTCCGGTATGTAGGTGAAATCCCAGTCAATCCAGGCCGCGGTGATCAGGACGGAAGCGAAGAGACAGGCCGGTACCGACCGGAATCCGGCCCCAAACACGTAAAAACAGAGCAGAAAGACCAGTCCGGTTAAGGCTTCGGTCAGCGGATAACGGCGGGAGATAGGCCGGTGGCAGTAGCGGCATTTGCCGCGCAGAAACAGCCAGGAGAAAACGGGGACCAGGTCTCCCGGACTCAGGGCGTGACCGCAGCGGGGGCAGGATGAGCGGCCTTTTATTGGGGAGAGCTGGCGGGGAAAACGCCACACACAGACGTTTAAGAAACTGCCGGTCCATAAGCCGGTAAAGAGATACACGGCTCCGTAAAACAGGTTGTACACTTCCATAAAACTCCCCTCCCGGTCGGATTGTCGGTTACAGTATAGCATTTACATGAGAAAGGAACAATCTTAATATGAATATTCCGGTGGAAACACTGTTGCTTGAGCGCGGTTTGCTGACAGAACGCCAGCTCAGGCGCGCTATGGAATTCAGGGAGCGCTGCCCGGACAAAGCTCTGGAAGAGATTCTGCTGGATTTCGGGTACGTGTCGGAGGCGGCTCTGTTGGCCTGCCTGGGAGAGCGGGACGGTCTGGAGGTGGTGGACTTGTCGGAGTACAAGGTGGACCCTGAGGCGGCCGGACTGATTTCCCACAACTTCTCGGATCAGTATCAGGTGCTTCCCATCGGCATTCGGAACGGGAAGCTGGTGGTGGCTGCGCGGGATCCGCTGATGTTCGATGTGTTCGACGAGATAGAGGCCGCGGCCGGGATGGAGCTGACCGTGGTTCTGGCCGCCGCAGAGTCCATACGGGATTGTGCGGCCGCGGTGTACCGGGAGCAGGATTTGAGCAATGCGGTGCAGAAGGTGAATAAGGAGGTCCAGGGTTCAGGCCACAGCCGGGAGGCTTGTGCGGCCAGCGAGCGCGTGGAGGGCACGCCCATTGTGAAAATGGTCAACACGCTGATTGAGCAGGCTTATGCCAGGGGCGCCAGCGACATCCACGTGGAGCCCATGGAGGACCGGCTTGTGATCCGTTTGCGGGTAAACGGCGATCTGGTGGAGCACACATCCATGGCAATGGAAGCCCACCGTCCCATCGTGACCAGGCTCAAAATCATGGGAGGCATGGATATTGCGGAAAAGAGGCTGCCCCAGGACGGCAAGTACCGCTATGACTGCGGACAGGTGAAAACGGACCTGAGGATTTCCGCTCTGCCCACAATCTACGGTGAGAAAATAGTGCTGAGACTTTTAAACAGCGCCCGGGACGACTGTCTGATGGATGTCCGGCGCTTGGGTATGACGGAGGAGCAGGAGGAGATATTCGAGCGGTTCATAAAAGCGCCCTACGGTCTGGTTCTGGTGACCGGTCCTACCGGAAGCGGCAAGACTACCACGCTCTACGCCGCCTTAAACCGGCTGGTCAGGCGGAAAATCAATGTGGTGACGGTGGAGGATCCTGTGGAGAAGGCCATAAGCGGAGCCACTCAGGTTCAGGTAAATGTGAAATCCGGCCTTACCTTTGCCGTAGCTCTGCGGGCCATACTCCGTCAGGACCCGGATGTGATCATGATCGGCGAGATGAGGGACGGAGAAACCGCATCCATCGGCGTGCGCGCCGCCATTACGGGACACCTGGTATTTTCCACGCTGCACACCAACGACTGCGCGGCCAGCGTCGCAAGGCTGCTGGATATGGGCGTGGTCCCCTACATGGCCGCGGCGGCCCTCACCGGAGTGATCGCGCAGCGCCTGGTGAAGGAGCTTTGCCCGCACTGCCGCCGGGAGTATGAACCGGACGGCAGGGAGCGGGAACTTCTGGGCGGTGCTGCCCCGGAAACGGTAAAACGGCTCTGGAAACCGGTGGGCTGCAGCCGCTGCGGTAATACCGGTTATTCCGGAAGGCGCGCCATCTACGAGTTTATGGAGGTGGACGAGAAGATCGGCGGCATGATCCAAAAAGGGATATCGCCCCACGAGATACGGACCGTGCTGCGGAAAAACGGAAGCAAGAGCCTGCGGGAGCAGGCAAGGGATATGACGATCCGGGGAGAAACTTCCATGGAGGAGCTGGAAAAGATCATCTATTCCGTTGAATGAGGACAGAAAGGAAAACATATGAGGAGAACTGACAGAAAGCGCAAGACGAACGGAGGATTTACGCTGGTGGAGCTGATCTGCGTTATCGCAATCATGGCAATATTGATTGCGGTGGCAGTGCCGTCCTATCAGAACATGCAGAATAAATCCGCCGAGCAGGTAGCCATGGCCAACGCCAGATCCGAGTATTCCGCGGGTAAGGCGCAGCAGGCTTTGGTGGACGCACAGGTGCTGAAGCCGGATGAGACGGAGTCCTACGATTACGATCCCATCAGCGACACCGCCACCTGGGTGGGCGAGATCAACGGGAAAACGTACACCGCAACATTTGACGGAAAATCGGGGGAGGGAACGGTCAGCCACAAATAGCGTGAGCGCGGCCAAAGCGCGCGGCCAAAGTAGCACGCCCCTTGGGGGGATTTCTTGCCAAAGGCCGGTATTTATGATACAATGGGCCATTGGCAGGGGCCGGTCGCGGAGTGGACCGGAACCATAGTGGGACTGAAAAAGAGATGAGAAGAAGATCAAAACAGAACAAAAGAGGCGGTTATACACTGGTGGAACTGGTAGCCGTCATAGCAATCATAGCGATTCTCGTGACATCCAGCCTGCCCCATATGAACTGGCTTACGAAGGCGGCCAGGCGCGTTGCCTCGGAAAATGAGGCGGTGGAGGTGGCAAATGCGGTGAGACGGTATGTACATGACAAAATGGACACGGGCGAGCTGTCCCCTACATCGACCAAGCCGATGCGTGATCTGATCAATCTGGAGCTTGAGAAGCCGGACAACGTGCTTCGGGATTATATTAGCGGAGGGATGGAAGGCGCGCGGATCGAGTCGTTCTTCATCGATCTGAAGACCGGTATCCTGGGTCAGCTCACCTATGTGAATCAGTTTGACCGCGTTCGGATAAGCTATGACAACGAGGGCAGACAGACCGTGGAGCACGTGGGCCCGGGAATATAAGAAAGAGAGGTGGCCGGTAATGAGAGAAATATGGCAGAGCACGGTGGAGGTGTGGTCCTGGCTGATGCAGCATCTGTGGTTTATCAACGTGCTGCTCTCCATCGTGATTGTATTTTTCCAGCGCCGGGATCCTAAGACCGTGTGGACCTGGCTGTTGGCCATCTATTTTATCCCCGTTTTCGGGGTTGCGTTTTACCTGCTGTTCGGCCAGGACATGAAAAAGAGCCGTATGTTCCGGGTGAAAGAGGCGGACGACCGGCTGAAGTTCCCCATCAAGAGCCAGGAGGCCGTGATCCGCTCCGAGCGCAGAGAGGACCATCACCCGGATGCCATGACCAGGGAGTACAGCAGCCTGGTGCTCTACAATCTGGAAACTTCCGGCGCGGTTCTGACCTCGGACAACGCGGTGGATATTTACACCGACGGCCGTGAGAAATTCGAGGCGCTGCGCCAGGCGCTGCGGGGGGCCAGACGTTTTATCCACATCCAATACTATATCATCAAAAATGACGAGGTATTCGATTCCATTGTCCCCATTCTGATCGAAAAGGTCAAGGAGGGCGTGGAAGTCCGCATCCTCTACGACGGCATGGGCGGGCGGTTTATGCCCAAGCGGCGCTGGGAAGAGATGCGTTTGGCCGGAATCCGGGTGGGCACGTTCTTTCCGCCCTTTCTTGGCTGGCTGAACCTGCGCGTCAATTACCGCAACCACCGCAAGATTGTGGTGATCGACGGCACCACAGGGTTTGTGGGCGGCTTCAACATCGGCCGGGAGTACATTTCCAAAGATCCCCAGTTCGGCTATTGGCGGGACACTCACTTAAAGATCAAGGGGGAGGCGGCCATCAGCCTACAAATCCGTTTTGCCCTGGACTGGAATTATGCCACCGGAGAAAATCTGTTCAAGGACCTGAGTTATTTCGGGGACGAGGCCGAGGCGGCCAGAAAACGTCCTATGGGCGAAGGAAACGGCCATATCTGGCCCAAGGACCAGGCGGATGCGGAGCAGGTGTACATGCAGATTATCACCAGCGGGCCGGATACCAGGGAGCCTCACATCCGCAACAACTACCTGGAGCTGTTTCACAAGGCCAAGCGCCATATTTATATTCAGACGCCGTATTTTATTCCCGACGACGCGATTCTCTCCGCCCTGAAAATCGCGGCCTCCTCCGGGGTGGACGTGCGCCTGATGATCCCCTGCAAGCCGGACCACCCCTTTGTGTACTGGGCCACCTGCTCCTACGCGGGCGAGCTTTTGGATTACGGGGCCCGCTGCTATGTGTATGAGAACGGTTTCCTGCACTCCAAGGGTGTGATGGTGGACGGACAGGTCAGCTGCTACGGAACCGCCAACATGGATATCCGCAGCTTTGAGCTGAATTTCGAGGTGAACGCCACGATCTACGACCAAAAGACCACCGAGCGGCTGGAGAAGGCCTTTATGGACGATCTGCCCCACTGCCGGGAGATCACCCGGGAGGATTACCACAGCCGCAGGCTGTGGATGCGCCTGAAGGAGCAGATGTGCAGGCTGCTGTCGCCGCTTTTGTAAAACGGCGGGGCCGCGGTAAGTTCTGGAAATGAAAAATCCATGTATGGCACGGCGGGGCTTTTGTCCATACTATGGTTTATGAAAACGCTTAATTTAAAACAATTTTTGATTAACTTCTGCCGCTGCGGCATCGCCGGCTGGTGCCTGGAGGTGATGTTCACCTCCGTGGATTCCATCATGGCCGGGGACTGGCGGCTGATGGGCAGAACTTCTTTAATAATGTTTCCGATTTACGGCATGGGCGCGCTTTTGGGACCCATCAGCGGCATGATGGACAGCTGGCTGTCCGATCTGCCCGGCTTTGAGGAGGCCTCCCGGGAGCGGATCAGTCCCCTGGCCCTGGCTATCCGTCACGGGCTGCTGTTTATGGTGATGATCTTTATTGCGGAGTACGTGACCGGAATCTGGCTGACCGGCGCTGGAATCTGTCCCTGGGACTACTCCAGATGGCCGGACAACGTGGACGGCGTCATCCGTCTGAATTTTGCCCCGCTGTGGTTTTTTACCGGCCTGTTGTTCGAACGAATCACAAAATCAAAGAGCAGATCATGATACGAAAACCTGTTTCCAGGGTATTGTATTTGATCTGCTATTTTAATATAATAGAGGAAAAATATCCATGAAGTGGAAATGATTCTGTCATGGTTCCGCCGAGCTGGATAAAGATGACGTACATAGTAAGGAGAACACCGATGTTAAGGATTATTTTGGTCGCATCGACCGTAGTGCTGTTCCTGATTTTCAGTATCCCGATTCTGGGGATTCTGGCGCTGGTGGGGAAGGGAAACAGCCGCGCAAAACAGGACTGGAGCCTGCGGATCGTCCGCAGCGTGTTCCGGTTCATCCTGAAGCTGGCCGGCGTGACCATTACCGTCCAGGGCCTGGAGAACATACCCCGGGACCGGGCCGTGCTCTATGTGGGAAACCACCGCAGTTATTTTGACATCCTCACCGGGTATGTGACCGTTCCTGGCCTGACCGGATTTGTGGCAAAGAAGGAGATGGTTAAGATCCCGCTTCTGAGTACCTGGATGTCTTATGTAAACTGCCTGTTTCTGGACCGGGTGAACATCAAGGAGGGGTTAAAGACCATCCTTGAGGGCATCGAGAAGGTGAAGTCCGGCGTTTCCATCTGGATTTTCCCGGAGGGGACCCGCAACGAGGGAGATTTGACGGACCTGCTTCCGTTTCACGAGGGCAGCTTAAAGATCGCTGAGAAGAGCGGCTGCCCGGTGATTCCCGTGGCAATCACCGGCACGGCGGAGGTGTTTGAGGACCATCTCCCCCTGATTCGTTCCAGCCACGTTGTGATCCGCTACGGCGAGCCCATCTTCCTAAAGGAGCTGGAGCCGGCCAAGCGGAAGTTTTCCGGCGCTTACACCCGGGACGTGATCATTTCCATGTTAAACGAGATGGAGAAAGAAAAAAATAATTGACGGAGAAAGACAACCTATGAAGAACCTGGATTTGGGAGAATTGAGAGGGCAGCTGGACGAGATCGACGGCCAGTTGGTCCGCCTGTTCGAGCAGCGCATGAAGATCTGCGCGGATGTGGCGGAATACAAGATAGAGACGGGTAAGGCCGTGTACGACGGGGAGCGGGAACGCCAGAAGCTGGAAGCGGTGGGCGCGATGGCCCACGGCGACTTTAACAGCCAGGCGGTACAGGAGCTGTTTTCCCAGCTGATGACGGTCAGCCGGAAGCGCCAGTACCAGCTGCTGGCCCGGCACGGCAAGGGAATTGACACCGGATTCCAGGTGATCGAAGCGATTCAGACGTCCGGAGCGCGGGTGGCGTATCAGGGCGTTGAGGGTTCCTACGGACACGGGGCGGCCCTCCAGTTCTTTGGCCGGGAGGCCTCGCTCTACCATGTGACGGCCATGGAGGACGTGATGGCGGAGGTAGAGGAAGGCCGGGCCGACTATGGAGTGCTTCCCATCGAGAACTCCTCGGCGGGAGCGGTCAGCGACAATTACGATCTGCTGGTGAAACACAACAACTATATCGTGGCCGAGACGCAGTTGGCGGTGCGCCACGCGCTGCTGGGACTGCCGGAGGCGAGGCTGGAGGACGTGGAGCTTGTCTATTCCCATCCCCAGGCTCTGATGCAGTGCTCCCAGTATTTAAACTCCCATCCCCAGTGGCGCCAGATCAGCCTGGAGAACACTGCGGCTGCGGCGTTAAAGGTCACCCGGGACGGAGACTGCCGCCAGGCGGCAGTGGCCAGCGAGATCGCGGGCAGGCTTTACGGCCTCAAGGTGCTGGCCCCGGGGATCAACCACAACAAGAACAATACCACTCGGTTTATCGTGCTTTCCCGGGAGGCCGTGTACCGAAAGGACGCGTCCAAGGTCAGCATTTGCTTTGAGGGACTTCACCGCAGCGGCTCTCTGTACAATATGCTGGGCAATTTCATTTTCAACAACGTCAACATGCTGATGATCGAGTCCCGGCCCATCGAGGGCCGCAGCTGGGAATACCGGTTCTTTGTGGACGTGGAGGGCTCCCTGGGAGACGCCGCCGTCCAGAACGCGTTAAAAGGTATTTCCGAGGAAGCGGTCAGCATGCGGATTTTGGGCAATTATTAGATAAGAGGGTGAGCGACATGGATACAAGACAGTTGATTATATACCGTAACCTGGAATATCAGGAGTTATTTGAGGAGTTCGCCGGGCTGCTGGAGGGCGCCGGGGAGCGGAAGGACGCCGGGAGCCTGGAACTCGCCGGGGAGCGGAAGGACGCCGGGAGCCTGGAAATCGCCGGGGAACAGAAGGACACCGGGAGCCGGAAGGACGCCTCCGGCCGGGAGGCGGTGCTTGCCAACCAGCTGATCGAGCTGGCGGTGACCTACGGATTTGAGGGGAATTTATGGCATTGCTTCATGGCCTTCTGCCTGGCCAACAATGAGAACGCCTACAGCACCACCTGTGAGATCCAGGGCGGCGCGGGCGGCTCCCTTGACCAGCTGGCGCGCCGGGACTTCGCCGTGTTCAAGGATCTGTTCGACCGGGATATCCGGGTTCTGGGCGGACCGGTGTGGGAGATGTTAGCGGCCTACAAACCGGCCCGGACGGACAGCAAGGTATTTAACAAGCGCATCCGCGACCGCATCGTAAATCTGGCGGTCCAGCTGGAGCAGGCGACGGACGTGGACGCTTTCCAGCGGCTGGTGGTGGATTTCTACCGGGAGTTCGGCGTGGGTAAATTCGGCCTCAACAAGGCGTTTCGGGTGGTGGAGAAGGAAAACGGCCAGCAGGTGATCATCGATCCCATCATCAATGTGGAGCATGTGTATCTGAACGACATCGTGGGCTATGAGCTGCAGAAGAAAAAGCTGATCGAGAACACCGAGGCGTTTATCCGCGGAAAAGAGGCCAACAACGTGCTGCTGTACGGGGACGCGGGAACCGGGAAGTCCAGCAGCGTCAAGGCGATCCTGAATGAATATTATCACCAGGGGCTGCGTATCATTGAGGTATATAAGCACCAGTTTAAGGCGCTCTCCGACGTGCTGGAGCAGATCAAGGACCGGAACTACAAGTTCATCATCTACATGGACGACCTGTCCTTCGAGGACTATGAGCTGGAGTATAAATATTTGAAGGCGATCCTTGAGGGCGGTCTGGGAAAACGCCCCAGAAACGTGCTGATTTACGCCACCTCCAACCGCCGTCACCTGATCCGGGAGAAGTTCAGCGACAAGCGGGAGCTGGACGACGAGCTCCACAACAACGACACGGTGCAGGAGAAGCTGTCTTTAGCCGCGCGTTTTGGCGTGACCATCTACTACGGGTCCCCGGACAAGTTCCAGTTCCAGAAGATCGTCAGCGTGCTGGCGGAGCGCTACCACGTAAATCTGCCGGAGGAGGAGCTTTACGCGGAGGCCAACAAGTGGGAGTTGAGCCACGGAGGACTTTCAGGCAGAACAGCGTCCCAGTTTATCACCCATCTGCTGGGCACCCTGGTGGAGTAGGTTTTACACATATTTTACGGGAAATTTACCGGGATTCGCTGCGCGGGAGCCGGGAATCCGGTATCATTGGATGCAATGGGCCGCTGGCGTAAGCCTGCGGGCCATTGTTGAAAGAGAGAAAAGGCGTCGGATGAGGACGGCCCCGGCCGTTGTTTGCGGGGAGGGGAGGAACAAAAGTGGCAGTTCAATTATTTGCGGCAATCGATGTGGGCTCCTTTGAGCTGGAGCTGGGCATCTACGAGATATCGGGGAAAAACGGCGTGCGGCGCGTGGATCACATCCGCCACATGATCGCCCTGGGAAAAGAGACATACAGCGAGGGCAAGATCAGTTACGACCTGGTGGAGGAAATGTGCCAGGTTCTGGAAGATTTTGTAAAAACCATGAACGGGTACAAGGTGAAGGGCTACCGGGCCTACGCCACCAGCGCCATGCGGGAGGCCAAGAACAACCAGATCATCCTGGACCAGATCCGCGTGCGCACTGGGCTGAAGGTTCGGATCATCAGCAACTCGGAGCAGCGCTTTATCAGCTACAAGGCCATCGCCTCCAAGGCGGCGGAGTTTAACAAGATCATTCAGAAAGGCACGGCCATCGTGGACGTGGGCTTTGGCAGCGCCCAGATTTCCCTGTTCGACAAGGACGCCCTGGTGACGACCCAGAACCTGTCCCTGGGTTCCCTGCGCATTCGGGAGCTGCTGGCCAGAATCCCGGCCAGCGCCAAGGCCCACAGGGAACAGATCGAGGAGTTGGTGGACAACGAGCTATTCACCTTCCGGAAAATGTATTTAAAGGACCGGGAGATCACCAACCTGATTGGAATCGGGGAAAATATTCTCTATATGATGCGCCAGATGCAGTCCAAGCCCGTGGGGGATAAGGTGGAGGCGTCGGTGCTGAACACATTTTATGAAAAATTTAACAAGCTGACTCTGGATCAGGTGGAGGAGCGGTTTGGGGTGAATGCCGAGTACGCCTCCCTGCTTATGCCCACCGTGATGGTTTACAAGCGTATTTTGGAGCTGACCGGCGCTCAGATGTTCTGGATTCCGGGCATCCGGCTCTGCGACGGCATCGCGGCCGAGTACGCGGACGATACCCGCCTGGTGCGGTTCACCCACAGCTTTGAGAACGACATTCTGGCCGCGTCCCGGAACATGGCCAAGCGTTACAAATGCCACGCCAGCCACAGCCAGGTGCTGGAGGAGTACGCCCTGGGCATCTTCGACTGTATGCGGAAGTACCATGGGCTGGGCGGACGGGAGCGGCTGCTCCTGCAGATTTCCGCCATCCTGCACTCCTGCGGCAAATTCATCAGCATGAGAAATTCCAACGAGTGTTCCTACAATATTATTATGTCTACGGAGATCATCGGCCTGAGCCATCTGGAACGGGAGATCATCGCCAACGTGGTGCGCTACAATATCCGGGATTTCGACTATGACAAGGTACAGCTGGAGGGCACGTACCAGGAGGGCACCGTGGAGCTGGACCAGAAGGGCATGACCATTCTGATCGCCAAGCTGACGGCCATCCTGCGGCTGGCCAATTCCATGGACAGAAGCCACCGGGGCAAGCTGGCGGACTGCCGCATGAGCATCCGGGAGGGGGAACTGGTGATCACCACGGGTTATGAGGGGGATATCGCGCTGGAGGCCATGTCGTTTGAGCAGAAAGCGGATTTCTTTGAGGAAATTTACGGCATACGGCCGGTGCTAAGGCAGAAGAGGAGGATATAAGCCATGGCAGACGCAGAAAAGACGAAGAGCTCCAAGGCTTCCAAGGCAAAAGCCGTGGACGCCGCCGGGAAAAAGGCGGTTCCGGAAGCTGGAGCGGAACATAGAGCGGCGGAAACCCCGGACGTGGAGGAGAATCCCCAGGTAGAGCGGGAGATGGACGGGAAAGCCGCGGGAAAGCCGGAGGCGAAGAAGAAAGCCGCGGATAAGCCGGAAGCGAAAAAGAAAGCCGGGGATAAACCGGAGGCGAAGAAAGAAGCCCCAGGCAAGACTGAGGCGAAGAAAGAAGCCACGGGCAAACTGGAGGCGAAGAAAGAAGCCACGGGCAAGCCGGAGGCGAAGAAAGAAGCCACGGGCAAGCCTGAGTCTAAGAAAGAAGCCCCAGGTAAACCAGAGGCGGCGAAGAAAGCCGCGCCCAAACCTGCGGCAGTGAAAAAGGCAGCGGCGAAATCTGGCGGGCAGAAGAAGCCCGCCGTGGCGGAGGAACCCGCACAGGAGCTGGATTTTGGCGCGAACCCGGACAATTATGTCAACCGGGAACTGAGCTGGCTGGAATTCAACTACCGGGTGCTCAGCGAGGCCAGGGATAAGACGCTGCCTCTGTTTGAGCGGCTGAAATTCCTCAGCATCACGGCCTCCAACCTGGACGAATTTTACATGGTGCGCGTGGCTTCCTTGAAAGATATGGTGCACGCCAAGTACATGAAACCGGACATCGCCGGGATGACGCCGACCAGACAGCTGGAGGCCATTGCGGAACGGACCCATCAGCTGGTGGACCTGCAGTATTCCACCTATAACCGCTCCCTGCTCCCCGTGCTGCGCATGAACGGCCTGCGGGTGATCACGGAGCACGAGGACCTGACGGAGGACGAGGCGTACTATGTGGACCGGTATTTCAACGAGAACGTGTATCCGGTTCTGACGCCCATGGCCTTCGACTCCTCCCGGCCGTTTCCGCTGATCCGCAACAAGACTTTGAACATTGCGGCCCTTCTTCGGAAAAAGAACGGCGAGGAGGACGACGAGCTGGATTTCGCCATGGTTCAGGTGCCATCCGTAATCCCGAGGATCGTGGAGCTGCCTGAGGAGAAGGATGAAGAGGGCAATCCCCAGCGGGTGGTAATCCTGCTGGAGGAGATCATTGAGCGCAATATGCCGTCCCTGTTCCTAAACTATGATATCATCGCCTCCCAGCCCTTCCGGGTTATGCGAAACGCCGACCTGACCATCGACGAGGAGGAGGCGGTGGACCTGCTGGAGGAGATTCAGAAGCAGTTAAAGAAGCGCCAGTGGGGCGAGGCGATCCGTCTGGAAATCCAGGCGGGCGTGGATAAACGCCTGCTGAAGATTCTGAAAAAGGAGCTGTCCATCAACAGCCAGGACATTTTCGACATCAATGGCCCCCTGGATCTGACCTTCCTGATGAAGATGTACGGGCTGAGGGGATTTGACCATCTCAAAGCGCCCGGGTATACCCCCAAGCCGGTGCCTGCGCTGATGAATGAGGACGATATTTTCACCAACATCCGCAAAGGGGACATTCTCCTGCACCATCCCTACCAGAGCTTTGACCCGGTGGTGCGGTTTGTGCGCAGCGCGGCCCGTGACCCGGAGGTGCTGGCTATCAAGCAGACGCTGTACCGCGTCAGCGGCAACTCGCCCATTGTGGCGGCTCTGGCCGAGGCGGCGGACAACGGCAAGCAGGTGTCGGTTTTGGTGGAGCTGAAGGCGCGTTTTGACGAGGAGAACAACATCAACTGGGCCAAGAAGCTGGAGAAGGCGGGCTGTCACGTGATATACGGCCTGGTGGGATTAAAGACCCACAGCAAGATTACGCTGGTGGTGCGCATGGAGGAGGACGGCATCCGCCGCTACGTGCACCTGGGCACCGGAAACTATAACGATTCCACCGCCAAGCTGTACACGGACTGCGGCATCTTAACCTGCAGTCCCCAGATCGGCGAGGATGCCACGGCGGTGTTCAACATGCTGTCCGGTTATTCCGAGCCCCTGGCCTGGAACCGGCTCTCCGTGGCGCCACTGTGGCTGCGGGCGCGCTGCCTGCGCATGATCCGCCGTGAGACGGAGAATGCCCTGGCCGGGCGCGAGGCCCACATTATGGCCAAGATGAATTCCCTCTGCGACAAGGAGATCATCACCGCCTTGTATGAGGCCAGCCACGCCGGAGTGAAGGTGGAGCTGGTGATCCGGGGCATCTGCTGCCTGCGCGCAGGCGTGCCGGGACTGAGCGAAAATATCTCGGTGCGCTCCATTGTGGGCAATTTCCTGGAGCACAGCCGCATCCTGTACTTTTACAACGATGGCAGCGAGGAGCTTTACATGGGCAGCGCGGACTGGATGCCCAGAAACCTGGACCGCCGGGTGGAGATCATGTTCCCGGTGGAGGACGAGGCCCTTAAGGCTAAGGTGATCCACATTCTGGAGGTGGAGCTTGCGGACAACGTGAAGGCCCACATCCTGCAGCCCGACGGCACCTATGAGAAGGTGGATAAGCGGGGCAAGGTTCTGGTCAATTCCCAGCAGCAGTTCTGCGAGGAGGCCACAGCCGAGGCAAAGGCGGTGTTTGAGGCCATGGATCCGGCGGTGACGCGGATTTTCAAGCCCATTGAGAGCAGCAACTAAAACGCCGTCCGCGGCCGATTATTTCCAATCAATTAAACAGCCGGTACATCTGTGCGAGAAGGAGTGCACAGAGGTACCGGCTGTTTTTGCGGGTGCGCCCGGCGGCGCACGTTTCTAACCGGTGCAAGTCCGGAATCCGCCCGGTAGTGGGAAGGATATAGCCGAAGGCAAGGGTGTCCATCGTGAGGTGGAATCTGAAGGAAGCCGGATATGGGGAACATACTAACCCATGGGCAAATCTCTGGTCTGACGAACAGAAATCACATCAGGCTATGCATGAGGGTAAGACTGCCCCACAAGTTGAAGCCCAATAACTACACGGAATCATGTATGGTAAATGTGGCAGATAGATGGAGAGAAAGAAACGTGTGGTACCCGGGGAGGTCTGTACGATATGTCCTGAAAGGGATAACCATCATCGTGAGATAATGCTGAACGTACAGAAGTCAGCCGAGGTCATAGTAGCCGAGAGGCGAAGGACCGAATCAATAGGAGTCCTTAGTACAACCGGGAAAGGAGGAAAGAACATTGGGTGCAGAAAACAGAGAAAGCTGCTTGCAAAGAGATAGCGCGGAACGTGAAGGGTATGTGAGAGCGCACCGTTCTTTCCGTCGGATATGGAAAGAATGGGACAGTGCACAACCGGAGCTCTTAGAGAAGATACTGGATAAGGACAACCTGAACAGAGCGTTCAAAAGAGTAAAGGCAAACAAGGGTGCGCCGGGAATCGACGGAATGACCGTGGAGGAAGCCGGAGCATACCTTCGGGAGAACCAGAAAGAGCTTATCGGGAGAATCAAAAGGGGGAAATATACTCCCGACCCGGTAAGACGAGTGGAAATCCCAAAGCCAGACGGTGGAATACGAAAGCTTGGTATTCCAACCGTCAAAGACCGTATTTTCCAGCAAGCCATAACACAACAGCTCATGCCGGTCTATGAGCCGTCATTCTCGGAAAACAGCTATGGTTATCGACCGGGGAGAAGCGCAAAAGACGCCATTCTGAAAGTGAAGGAGTATGCAGAACAGGGATATACCCATGCAGTGACATTAGACCTGTCGAAATACTTTGATACACTTAACCACGAAATGCTCCTGAATATCTTGCGAAGGAATATAAAGGACGAAAGGGTAATCCAGTGGATTAAGAGATACTTAAAGAGTGGTGTCATGGAAAACGGTATAGTCATGGAAACAGAAGAAGGATCGCCGCAGGGCGGAAACATCTCGCCACTGTTGGCAAATATCTATCTGAACGAGTTCGACCAGGAGTTTGAGAAGCGGGGAGTGGCATTTGTACGCTATGCAGACGATATTGTGCTGTTAGCTAAAAGTGAGAGAGCCGCAAAGAGATTACTGGAATCCAGCACGAAATATCTGGAGAAAACACTGAAACTGAAAGTGAATCAAAAGAAAAGTCGTGTGGTAAGTGTGTTTGCAATCCGAAATTTTAAGTTTCTTGGCTTCACATTGGGAAAGAACGGGAAGGGCATATATGTCCGGGTTCATGGGAAGTCATGGAAGAAGATGAAGACAAAACTGAAAGAGCTCAGTTCCCGAAGGTCTTGTCAGAGTATACGTCCTTCATTGGAAAAGATAAAAGTATTCATGCGTGGATGGCTGAATTATTATGGGATTGCGGATATGAAGAACAGGATAGACGAACTAAACTCATGGCTGTATCACCGTATTCGAATGTGCATATGGAAACAATGGAAGTTACCCAAAACAAGGAAAAGAAACCTTATAAAACTCGGGATACCTGAATATTTTGCACATCAGGCGGCAAACAGCCGCAGGAAATACTGGTATGTAACGGGAATGGGAGCGGTCAACAGAGCATTAACACAAGAAAGACTGATAAACAGTGGCTTTTATGATTTAGCTACTGCCTATCAGTCCGTGCACGTCAACTATTGAAACCGCCGTGTACCGAACGGTACGCACGGTGGTGTGAGAGGACGGGAGTTAATCACTCCCTCCTACTCGATTGCGGCCGGAGGCATTTTGGGATGTCCGCTGGATTTTGTCCACAGCTTCCTCTCACGGCTCCAGCCGCCCGGAGGCGTTTTGCAGCTGCTTGGGCGAGTAGCCGAACTGTTTTTTGAAGCACTTGGAGAACTGGGCCACGTCCGGGTAGCCCACCTGCTCGCCGATCTCGTAGATTCGAAGGCTGCCCTGGCGCACCAGATCGTAGGCGATATTCATGCGGTGCAGGAACAGGTAATCGCTGAAGGGACAGCCGGTGTCGTCCTTGAATACGGAGCTTAAGTAGGAGGGGCTGACGTGGAGCTCCCGGGCCACGGATTTTAAGGAGAGGCTTTCCCCGTAACGGCTGCGTATGATGGCCAGCGTCTTTTTCGTGTAGGGGCTCTGGCAGGAATCCCGGCGGACTTCGGTGAACACCATGGTGAGGATTTGATCCAGGGCCGTAAACAGATCGTAGAGATTGTTGGGTTTGCGCAGCCGCTCGATGAAAACGTGCATGTCCAGGCCCGCGGGCAGGGGAAGCCCGTAGACCCAGGTCAGCTGTTTGTAAATTGTTTCCAAAAATTTGAAGCACTCAAACTGGAAGTCCAGATGCTTGCAGGTCCACCGGTTTTCCCGGCAGAACCGGAGAAACTGGCTGAGGGCTGTTTTCAGGCTGGCCTGATCCAGGCTTTTGATTACCTCCGGCACAAGGTTCTGCTGGGCCGGGTCAAAGAGAATGCGGCTTCCAGGGGCGGGCAGCCGCGTGAGCAGCAGTCCGCACAGCGCCTGCTGCAGGAGCGCGTACAGGGAGGCGTCAGGCTCATCCAGGCAGAGACGCACCGCCAGATCCGCGCTGCCGGTCAGGGCTTTCTCCAACGTATTTAACGCTGTCTGCTCCAATTCCGGGACCGTAAAAAAGCAGCAGCAGGCCACCTGGTCGGAGACCCGCGCCTGGTAGGCCGCCAGAACGGGCAGGTCAAAACCGGCCGGAACGCCGACGCCGGGAGGCAGGTCGGTGCCGGGAGGCAAGCCGGTGCCGGGAGACAAGCCGGTGCCAGGAGTCAGGCCGGTGCCGGGAGTCAGGCCGGTGCCGGGAGTCAGGCCAGTGCCGGGAGACGAGCCAGTGCCGGGAGATAGGCCAATGCCGGGAGTCAGGCCGGTGCCGGGGGTCAGGCCGGTGCCGGGAGACGGGCCAGTGCCAGGAGGCAGGCCAATGCCAGGAGGCAAGCCAATGCCGGGAGTCAGGCCAGTGCCAGGAGGCAGGCCTGCACCGGGAGACAACCCCACAACCGGAGCTTCTCCGGTTACGGATACCAGCAGGAACGGTCGGCTGCCCTCCGGCGCGCCCGCCAGGCGGGCCAGGTGGAGGAAGGTCTGATCGGCCTGAGGTACGTTGGTCAGGGCGTCGGTCAGAATCTTCTCCACCACGGTCCGGTCGCAGTTCTGGCCGCCGGGGTCCTTTGTGCTGCGGATTTTTTCCGCGCAGCGCCGCACGCAGTCGTAGAGCACGTCCGCCTCGATGGGCTTTAGCAGGTAGTCGAAGGCCCCCAGCTTGACGGCCTGCTGGGCGTACTGGAATTCCGAGTAGCTGCTGATGAAGATGGCCTCGCATTTCAGCCCGCAGTCCCGGATCTGCCGGAACAGCTCCAGACCGCTGGCGTCGGGCAGGCAGATATCGGCCAGAATGATCTGTGGACGGTGCAGGGCGGCGGCCCGGACCGCTCCGGCGCAGTCGCCGCAGACCGCGCATACCTCCACGCCGAGGGCGGCCCAGTCGATGTAGGTGACCAGACCCTCGCGGATCAGTTTTTCATCGTCAATGATCATGGCTTTTATCATATGCTTCATCCTTTCGGGAAATCGATGGACACGGTGGTTCCGGCGTCCGGGCTGCTGTCGATGGTAAAGCTGTAGTTGTCGCCGTAGTAGAGGCGGAGCTGCCGGTTGAGATTGATCAGGGCAAAATATTTGCCGTCGCTGCGGTCCTCACGGATGCACAGATTGATGTCGTTTAAGTCCATGGACGTGATTCCGGCCCCGTCGTCCGTCACTCGGTAGCGGATCTTGCCGGGCTCCACCGGGCTGAAGCTGACCGTGATGCGCCCGCCGCCCTTGGGCCGCAGGCCGTGGACCACGGCATTTTCCAGAACCGGCTGGAAAAAGTATTTGATGACCCGCTGGTCCCGGATGGAATCATCCATCTCAATGGAGCTTTCGATGGTTCCGTCCATGCGCACGTTTAAGAGGGACAAGTAGCTGGCCAGAACTTCGGCCTCCCGCTCGATGGTGATGTAGTCGCTGCCATTGTTTAAGGTGAGGCGGAAAAAGCGGCTCAGATCGAAAATGATCTTGGAAATCTGAGGCACGTTATTCTTGTCCGCGATCCAGTGGATGGAATCCAGCGTGTTGTAGATAAAATGCTCCTTCAGCTGGGTCTGGATGAATTTCAGCTCGTAACCCTCCTTCAGGAGTCTCGTCTCATAGTTGGTGTGAATCAGGCTGTCGATATTTTTTAGGAGCACGTTCAGCCGGTGGCCGATGTATCCCAGCTCGTCCCGCCGCCGGGTGTGGATGCGCACGTCCAGGTCGCCGTGCTCCGCCTCCCGCATCTTGTCGCTGATCTGCTTCATGGGCCGGATCAGGTAGAAGGAGACGAACAGGGCGGTGAGAATGAAGATAAAGACCAGCGTGATCACGATATAGAACCAATACTCGGTCATCAGGGGTTCGGATACATTGTAATGCTCCAGAGGAACCGCGGCCGCGTAGTACCAGCCGGTGTACTGGGAGCGGAAGTAAGCCATCAGGCAGGGGACTCCCCCGGAGTTAAAGGGCACCCACCCGGACACCTCGCCGGGCGCTGAGATGGGCAGGTCTGCGGTGTCCACCGTGTTGGGGCCGGAAATGGGGATCCACTCCCGGTTGCGGGGCCGGATGTAGAACTGGATGGCCTCGCTGGGATCGTAGACCTTGATGTGGTCGTGAAGGGTTTCCGTGGAGATAATGGCCCGGGAATAGGTGTACATGTTGGGATTGAAGGCGCAGAAGGGACGGCTGTAGGTGGCGAACAGGGTCTGCTCGGGATCCGAGGAGAGCACGTACCAGGCCCGGTTGCCGGTCAGTCCGGTTTTCTGGGCGTTTTGCCGGATATTTTCAATCTGGGTTTCCGTGGGATTGACGGTGATCTGGCGCGAATTGCCGGGATAGTTGCCGAACAGCGTGTTGCCGTAGGAGCTGTACACCTCCAGGGAGTGGAGATAGGGGTTGCTTAAGTAGAGCTTATACAGCTCCATGCTCAGCTCCTGCCGCAGCCGGTAGTTGCGGTATCCCACCCCGGCGGATTCGTCCACGGTCAGCCGGAAACAGTCGTTGGAGAAGGCGGTGTTGCCCTGGAGCTGGGACTGCACGAAATTCACGCTGCGGAACACCTCGTCCATGGTGTTGGAGATGCTGGTCAGGGAGGACAGCAGCTGGGAAGCCCCCTCCTTCTGGGCCAGCCGTTTGGAGGTCCCGTAGAGGGAGGCGTACAGCAGGATGATGGGCACCGCAAAGATCAGAAAATAGATAAACAAAACTTTTAATAGCAGGCTGTGGTTGTAGTTTTTCTTTTTTCCCGCCAATTTCATCGGTTCTCCCCTCTGTCTCAAGTCTCTTCATACTTATTTTAAGGGAATTTTTCAGGAAAACAAGTGTTGACAGGCCGGATTTCCGAAGGCATCGTGAAATAATGTGATTAAATCACTAAAAATCGTATAAAAAGACAAGATGACCGAAAAATAATCGAATCGATTCACAAATTAGAAAATCGGCTGCCATTCCGGAAAATCGTGGTAGATTCTATAATGATTTCAGAATCAGGCAGGGGAGGGACGGAAACATGACCGTATACATCAGCAACCTGGTGGCAGGGCTGGACAAGGGACTTGACCATACGGAGCTGTTACTTGAGATGACAAGGCCCTTTGGCGGGCGGGTGGGAATCGAGTTTTTTATCCACACCTACTCGGAGGCGTACATGGAGCGGATGGAACGAATCGGAGAGTGGGCGGGGAAACTGCCGCTGGCCCTTCACGGTCCCTTTCTCCACGTGGAGGCCACCAGCGCGCCGGGCACGGCGGAGTACGGCGTGCTGACCGCGTCCTACGGCCGGGCATTCGCTCTGGCGCAGCGCTTTGGCTGCGGGCACATGGTATTTCACGACCATGAGCGCTTTGTGAGGCCGGAGCAGAAAATGGACCTGCAGGCCCGGTGCCTGGAAAACATCGGCGAGCTGACCCGCCTGGCCAAACCCTGGGGCGTGCGCCTGCTGTTGGAGAACCTGGCGCTTCCGGTCAAGGGGACTCCGCTGTTTGACCAGGAGGAGTACATCGGGCTGTTCGACCGGTTTCCCGACGCGGACTGTCTGATCGACGTGGGGCACTTGGGGGTGGCCGGCTGGGATATGGAGACGGTGATCAGCCGTCTGGCCGGGCGCATCACGGGCTACCACCTGCACAACAACAATGGAACCGATGACAGCCACCGCCGGATCCGGGACGGCGTGATCGACTACGACCGATTTTTCCGCCTGTACCGCGCATATACGCCTTCCGCGGACCTGACGCTGGAATACGGCGACAACCACGGCATCACGGCCGGGGATGTGCAGCAGGACGTGGAGGATGTTCTGAAGCATGTTTTGGGCGAACGCCCTGCAAAATAAAGAGAGAAGAGAGGAAACAGTATGAGAAAGAAACGTTTAGTCAGCATGATGCTGGCCGCAGCCATGACAGCCGGGTTGCTGGCAGGCTGTGGGTCCGGCGCTAAGTCCGATTCCGGTTCCGCTGCCGGGGGAAATACCACCGCAGCGGCGGAAGGGGGACAGGCGGCAGAGGGAGGACGGGCCGCGGAGGATGAGAAAATAGAGCTCACCTTCTTCTATCCCATCGGCGTGGGCGGAGCTTTGGCAACGCTGATCGAGAATCTGGCGACAGAGTTTACCAAGGAGAACCCCAACATCGTGTTAAACCCTGTGTTTGCAGGTAATTCCACGGAGACCATGACCAAGACGGTATCCGCCCTTCAGGGAGGCACGCCGCCGGATTTCGCCATCCTGCCCAACCCGGAGCTCTACTCCCTGCTGGATATGGATGCGGTGATCCCGTTAGACGACTTTATCGCCAAGGACGGCGGTCAGGAGTACATTGACGACTTCATCCCCGCCTTTATGAAGAATTCCTACTATGACGGAAAGACCTACTCCATTCCCTTCCAGAGAAGCACCATCATCATGTACTACAACAAGGATCAGTTTAAGGAAGCGGGTCTGGACCCGGAGAAGCCCCCGACGAACTGGGATGAGCTGCGGGAGTACGCGAAAAAGCTGACCGTGACCGACGCCTCCGGCAATGTTTCCCGGTGGGGCGTGATGATCCCCATGGACGATCCCTTCATGTTCTACGGCTTCTGCCGCCAGAACAGCAACGACCCGCAGTCCCAGATCATGGCGGAGGACGGCAAGAGCGTGTATTTCGACACGCCGGAGAACGCCGAGGCCCTGCAGTACCTGGTGGATCTGACGCAGGTGGACAAGGTGATGCCCGAGGGCTCCATCAAGTGGGGAGACGGTCCGTCCAACTTTATGGCCGGAGCCACCTCCATCACCTTCACCTCCAGCGGAAGCCTGACCAATATTCTGGACAACACGGATTTTGAGGTGGGAACTGCGTTCCTGCCCGCGGGCAAGCAGTACGGTTCAGCTACCGGCGGCGCAAACCTGTACATTTTCAAGGATATCGACGAGAAAAAGCAGGAAGCAGCCTGGAAGTTCATCCGCTGGATCACCGAGCCGGAGCGCGCGGCCCAGTGGAGCATCGATACCGGCTACGTGGCCACCCGCAAGAGCGCTTACGACACCGACCGGATGAAGGACTACCTGGCCAAGGTGCCTCAGGCAGCCACCGCCAAGGACCAGCTGGACTACGCGTGCAGCGAGCTGCGCGTGCACAACAACCAGCGCGCCCTGCAGGCGTTAAAGCAGGGAGTTGACGCAGCCATGACCGGGGCTATGACGCCTGAGGAGGCCATGAAGCAGGCCCAGACAGAGGTGGAAGCCCTGTTGGAATCCTACCAGTAACACGAGTTCGAACTCCCGGAGGGCCTGGCGGCTTGTCCGGGAGTTCTCTTAAAGGCCCTGCCCGGCGAAACGTATCGAGAGGTGAATGATTGATGAAACAGAAAATTTCCATGAGAACCAAATGGACGGTACAGGGCTGGCTGCTCATGCTGCCGTCGCTCATCTTCCTGGTGGGATTTACCGTCTACCCCGTAATCCGCACCCTGATCCAAAGTTTTATGAAAACCAGCAACAACGCCAAGATGCCCGCGGAATTTATCGGGTTTAAGAATTATATCAACGTATTTAAGGACCCGGTGTTTGCAATCGTGATCAAAAACACCCTGAAATTCTCCCTGATCGTGATCCCGCTGGGGCTGGTGATCGGCTTTCTGCTGGCCACCCTGGTGAGCAAAAATATCAAGGGGATCGGCGTGGCCAGAGCCCTGATCTTTTATCCCAACGTGGCCCCCGTGGTGGGTTTCGCCACCATCTGGACCTTTCTGTTCACCCCCAATATCGGCGTGATCAGCCATGTGATGAAGGCCCTCTCCATGAAGCCGGTGGATTTCCTCAACAATCCCAAAACCGCCCTGTACGCCATCATGGCCGTTTACCTGTGGCGGGAGGCCAGCTACATGATGATTTTCTACATCTCCGGCCTTCAGAACATTTCTCAGGAGTATTACGAGGCAGCACATCTGGATGGCGCTTCCGGGTGGGATATCATGCGCAAGATCACCATCCCCCTGGTGCAGCCCACCACCCTGTTCGTGCTGACCATCACTATGGCGGACGCCTTCAAGATGGTGGACCTGATCATGGTCATGACCACCAAGGGCGGACCCAACAACAGCACTAACCTGCTGATGAACCACATCTACCAGACCGCCTTCTCCTACTGGGATACGGGGCAGGCGTCCGTGCTGACCATCTGCATGCTGGGCTTTATGATGGTGGTCGCCCTGGTGCAGTTCACCACCATGGACAAGCGCGCGTACTACGAAAACTAAGGAGGCCTCTATGAAAACGAAAATGAGCCCCATCAAATATATACTTCTGGCGGCCCTCTGCTTTCTCTGGGCGTTCCCGCTTTTGTGGGCTGTGGTCACGGCGTTTCGGCCCAGCAACCTGGCCACCGGCTTTTCGCTGACACCCAGCTTCACGTTGGACAACATCCGCGAGGTGTTCGGCGCGGCGCCCTTTGTAAAATACGGCCTGAACACGGTAATCATCGTGTTCGGCATCCTGGGGGTACAGCTCATCACCGTCACCCTGGGAGCCTACGCCCTGGCGCGGGTGGATTTCGCAGGGAAGGGACTGGCCATGGCCCTGATCATGATGCAGATCATCATCCCCGCCGATATCCTGATTCTGCCCAACTACCAGACCTTGAAGGCCGTGAACTTAATCGACTCCCGCCTGGGCGTCATGGTGCCCTATTTCGCGTCCTCCATGGGCCTGTTGCTGCTGCGGCAGGCGTTTAAGAGCGTGCCCTCCGCCATCGTGGACGCGGCCCGCATGGACGGGGCCACAGTGCTGCAGACCCTGCGCTACATTTTTATTCCGTGCAGCAAGGCGGCTTACATTTCCTTTGCCATCTGCTCCATCAGCACCCACTGGAACAACTTTCTCTGGCCCATGATCGTGATCAACTCGCCGGAGAAGCGCCCCCTGACCATGGGGCTGGTCCTTTTCGCCAAAGCCAACGATTCCGGCCCCATGTGGGCCCTGGTGACTTCGGCCACTCTGCTGGTCATGTTCCCGCTGTTCGTCATGTTCTGCATTTTCCAGAAGCAGTTCGTGTCCAGTTTTGTGACGTCCGGCATTAAATAGTATATTTGGAAAATAAAGGGAAATCCGGGATTTTATTTCCGGATTTTTTCGTGAATGGAACGGGCCGCCGGGGCAGGGGCTCCGGGAGGGCCTGTTTTTTCCCGCCGTAACAGAATTTCCCACTATTTCTCATGAAAAAAGTAAGGAAAATCACAGCATCTTGTGATAGAATGTTAATTAATGTGAATATAACATTTAACATAAGAGGAGGAGCGACATGCCCGATATTAACATTCTGGTAGTTGACGACGAGAAAGAAATCGCGGATCTGATTGAAATCTATCTGGTGAGCGATGGCTATAAAGTATTCAAGGCTGAGAACGCGGCCAGAGGTCTGGAGATTCTGGAGAAGGAGGAGATCCACCTGGTGCTGCTTGACATCATGATGCCGGGTATGAACGGCCTTGAGATGTGCAAGAAGATCCGGGAGAACAACAACATCCCGATTATCATGCTCAGCGCCAAGTCCACGGACTTAGATAAGATCCTGGGCCTGGGGACCGGGGCCGACGATTACGTGGTGAAGCCCTTCAACCCCCTGGAGCTGACCGCCCGGGTGAAGTCCCAGCTGCGCCGCTACACCCAGCTAAACCCCAACAGCGGTTCCAGAGAGCAGGCCAACAACGAGATCACCATCAAGGGTATGGTGATCAACAAGGACAACCACAAGGTGATCGTGGACGACGAGGAGATCAAGCTCACCCCCATCGAGTTCGACATTCTCTATCTCCTGGCCTCCAACCCCGGCAGGGTGTTCAGCACGGACGAGATCTTCGAGAAGGTTTGGAACGAGAAGGTCTACGAGGCGAACAATACCGTTATGGTACATATCAGAAGGCTGAGAGGCAAGCTGAAGGAGGACACCAGACAGAGCAAAATCATTACGACAGTGTGGGGAGTAGGATACAAAATTGAAAAGTGATATGAGCAGGCGTTACCACACCCGTGTGGTGACCAATATCGTTTACAGCGCGATCATCACCTGTCTGGTGGAAGTGTTCGTGGTGGCGAACATGACGATGATCGCCCGCTACATGGAGGACGCCGGGAAGCTGAACCGCTTGGCGGAGCTGCTCCTTTCCATGAACGCGGCGGTGGTGCTGGTCTACGTGGTGAGCGGAATCCTGCTCTTCTCCGTGACCTTCCTGCTTTTGCAGGAGCCCTCCATCCGCTACATCAGCCACATCTCGGATGCCATTCAGAACATTTCCGAGGGGGATTTGAACACCACCATCGACGTGATCGGGGACGACGAGTTCTCCAGCATGGCGGCCAATTTAAACAAGATGGCCGAGGACATCCGCCAGCTGATGGAAAAGGAGCGGGAGAGCGAGCGCACCAAGAATGAGCTGATCACCAACGTGGCCCACGACCTGAGAACCCCGCTGACGTCCATTATCGGATATCTGGAGCTGCTGGCCGGGAATACCAGGATCGACCCGGAGATGCAGCACAAATACATAGAGATCGCCTACGGTAAGTCCAAACGCCTGGAGAAGCTGATCGAGGACCTGTTCGGCTTCACCAAGCTCAACTACGGCAAGATGTCCATGCACGTGGCCCAGCTGGATCTTGTGAAGCTCCTGGGACAGCTTCTGGAGGAGGCTTACCCCAACTTTGCGGAGAAGAACCTGTCCTACGACTTGCAGAGCAACGTTCCGGCGAAGATGATTTCCGCGGACGGGAATCTGCTGGCCAGGCTGTTCGACAACCTGATCGGAAACGCAATCAAGTACGGCGCGGACGGAAAGCGGGTGCTGGTTCAGATCTTTGCCGGAGAGGAAGTGGTGACGGTCTCTGTGACAAACTACGGGTATGTGATCCCGCCGGATGAGCTGCCTCTCATCTTCAACAAGTTTTACCGCGTGGAGCGGTCCAGGTCCAGCAGCACCGGAGGCACGGGGCTGGGGCTTGCCATTGCCAAGGAGATCGTGGACATGCACGGCGGAACCATCGGCGTGACCAGCGATCTGAACGGAACCGTGTTCACGGTGAAGTTGCAGGTGCATTTTGATGTAAATAAAGAGAATTTTGGGACGATTAGCTGATTGTTGCTCCGGGGATGCGAGGAAGCGTCCCGGACGCATTCAGCTAATCGCGTTATGGGAGAACAGGAAATGATGGGAAGAATTCGGATATTGTCGCAGGGAAGACGCATCCGGGCCGCCGGTATTCTGGCTGGCCTGCTTTTGTGCATCCTGGCCGCGTTTCCGGCTGTGGCGCAGACTGCCGGCGGAGCGGAGGGCCTGGACGGAGGGCAGCTTCAACTGGATGTGGTTTACGGATATCAGGGAACCGCCAAGAGCGGGCGCTACCTCCCCTTAAAAATCCGCATTGAAAACCCGGGCGGCGCTCCATTTTCGGGCACGCTCTCTGTGTTTACCATGGAATCGGACTATGAGCTTTACCGCTATGAGTATCCGCTTAACCTGGAGGCGGGGGAGAGCTTTGCCAAGGACATGAGTATTTCCCTGGGCGCCCGCATCGACCAGATGTATGTGAAGGTTATGGACCAGGAGGGCCGGGAGGCGGCCAGCAAGCGCCTGAAGCTGAACGTGAGCATGGAGACCGCGGAGCTGTTTGTGGGCATTTTGAGCGACACGCCGGACCGCCTTCAGTATTTAAACGGAGTGGGCGTCAACTACAGCACTCTGCGCACCCGGACCATTGAAATGTCCGCGCGGACCCTGCCCTCCCAGGAGATGGAGCTGGATCAGCTGGATGTGCTGCTGATCTCCAATTTTGACACCGGGACCCTGAGCGGCGACCAGGTGAAGGCGGTGTGGGAGTGGGTGTCCAAGGGCGGCGTGCTGCTTCTGGGAACCGGAGAGCGGGCGGAGGACGTGATGCGGGCCTTCGGCGACGACCTGCTGCTGGCTCCCCTGCCCATGGCGGATCTGCAGGAGATCAACATGGGAGTGGAGTTTGCCAAGGACAGCCCCAAGGGGGCGACCATTCCCCTGAAATGCACGGACGTCTACATGCTGGGAGCCAGCGAGGTGCTCTCCAGCGACGAGCTGTCGGTGCTGACCTCCGTCACGGTGGACAACGGGCTGGTGGGCGCTGCCATCTACGATTTTGTGGACATTGAGGCCTTCTGCCAGGAAAATGTCTCCTACGTGGACAATTTATTTTCCTCCCTTCTGGGGGAGGACCGGATCAACTATCTGGTCAGCTCCTCGGACGGCACCAACTCCAGCCAATACTGGTCGGTTCAGAGCCTGATCAACACGGGGGATATCAACCGGCTGCCCAAGGTGGGGCTTTACACCATGGCGGCGCTGGCTTATGTGGCCCTGGTGGGTCCGGGCCTGTACTTCTTCTTAAAGCAGCGGGGGCTGCGCAGGTATTATCCGCGGGCGGTGATTCTGCTGGCCCTGTGCTGTACGGGTATGGTGTATTTCATGGGCGTTACCACCCGGTTTAACGGTCCGTTTTTCACCTACGCCACCATCAAGGACATGGATGAGGACAACATTGTGGAGACCACCTTTATCAATATGCAGGCTCCGTACAACAAGCCCTACTCCGTGGAGCTGGACCCCTCGTACATGGTGCAGCCCATTACGCGCAGCGCCTACTACGACACGTACTATGGAAATATGCAGATGCCCAAATTCACCGGCGCCGAGGAGCCGGATGTGAACCTGCGGTTCGACCAGACCGCCACCCGGGTCAGCGCCAGGAACGTTGGGGCTTTTGTCCCGCTGTATTTCCAGATGGAGCGCAAGACCGAGAATACCGGCAATGCGGGGTTCACCGGGGAGATTCACTGTTTTGACGGGACGGTCTCCGGGACGCTGACCAACGGCTACAATCACCCGGTGGACGACGTGGCGGTTCTGATGTACAATCAGATGGTGATGGTGGGCCACATGGAGGCGGGCGAGACGGTGGAGCTGGACAACCGCGAGGTGGTGTTCGGCGTCATGAACTTCGGCTATCCCATGGCGGAGCAGATCACCGGCGCCTCCCGGTACCGGGAGGGAGATTTAAACGACGCCGAGTACGTGCACGCTCTGGAGCGCACCAACCTGCTGACCTTCTATATTGGAAATTATCTGACCGGCTACCACTCCGAGGCACGTGTGGTGGGATTCAGCCAGAACCAGCAGGGCGGCGGATTTTTGGCAAAGAAGGGCTATGAGACCTACGGTTCCACGCTGATCACCTCCTCGGTGAAGGTGGATTATGAGCAGGACGGACTGGTTTACCGCTCCGGGCTGCAGAAGAATCCGAATGTGCTCAGCGGCGAGTATTACGCCAGGAGCAACACGATGTATGGCGTGACGCCTCTGATTCTGGAGTATTATCTGGGCAACGACACCGAGGTGGAGCGGGTGGATTTCCACCAGCTGTCCGACAAGGTGATCCAGAGCTTGCGCTACAATTACACGGTTCCCTTTGTGGGAAATATCTATTTCTACAACTATGATACCGGCAATTACGACCCCATGGACATCAGTGTGGAGGAATACGGCCGGGATGCGCTGGAACCGTATCTGTCCCCGGGCAACACGCTGACGGTGAAATATGTGTACACCAACCCGGAGGATTACAGCTGGAACATCATACTGCCCATTCTGACGGTGATAGGGAGGAACAAGTGATGCTGGAGATCAGGGATCTGCACAAGGTTTACGGAAAATACCATGCCCTGAACGGCTTAAATATGACGGTCCGTGACGGCGCTCTGTACGGCTTCGTGGGCCCCAACGGCGCGGGAAAGACCACCACCATCAAGATCATGGCCGGACTTCTGGGCGCGGACGGCGGGAGCGTGATGATCGGCGGGGAGGACGGCCTTGCCTCCCCGGCCAGGCTTAAGAAAATGATCGGGTATGTGCCGGATTTCTTCGGCGTTTACGACAATCTGACTGTGTCCGAGTATATGGAATTTTTCGCCTCCTGCTACAACATGGACGGGCTGGTGGCGCGCAAGCGGTATACGGCCCTGCTGGAACAGGTGGGGTTGGAGGACCGGCTGGATTTCTACGTGGACGGACTGTCCCGGGGAATGAAGCAGCGGCTGTGCCTGGCCCGGGCGTTGATCCACGATCCGGAAATCCTCATCCTCGACGAGCCCACCTCGGGCCTGGATCCAAGGACGCGGTTCGAATTCAAGGAGATTTTAAAAGATTTACAGGAGTCCGGGCGGACGATTTTTATCAGCTCCCATGTGCTCTCCGAGCTGTCGGAGCTCTGCACGGATATCGGGATACTGGACCAGGGAAGGCTGGTGCTGGAGGGCAATATCCAGGATATTTTGACCCGGGTGAACGCCTCCAATCCCCTGGTGATTTCGGTTTACAGCAACCGGGAGCAGGCGTTAAACGTGCTGAAAAGCCACCCCTGCGTGCAGACCATTTCCCTGCGGGAAAATGAAATCTGCGTCCGGTTTATGGGTGACAAGCAGGACGAGGCCATGCTGCTGCAGCAGCTGATCGACGCGGAGGTGCTGGTCAACGGTTTCGTCCGCGAGACAGGAAGCCTGGAATCCGTCTTTATGCAGCTGACGGAGCGGGAGGAAGAGAGGTCGGTGTTATCTTATGAAGCAGAATCCGGTTTATAAGCGGGAAACCCGGGTCAATTCCCGAAGCCTGCGCCTGCCGCTGATCCTGACGGTGTTTAACGGCATCCTCTGCGCGGTAGCGCTGATGAACATGTACTCGGTGGTTTCCCAGGTCAAGGCCACGGCAACCATCCAGTACAGCAGTTTTATGGAGATGTACGAGTTCGTCGCCACCATTGAGTTTATACTGCTGACCTTCATCGTGCCGGCGGTGACGGCTTCCAGCATCAGCGGCGAGCGGGAGCGCCAGACTTTGGAGCTCATGCTGACCACCCAGATGACGCCGGCGCAGATTGTGAACGGGAAGCTGATGAGCGCCCTCAGCACGCTGCTTCTGCTGATTATCTCCAGCTTTCCGGCGATTATGATGGTGTTTGTATTCGGCGGGATCACCCCCATAGATGTGGTGGCCCTGCTTCTCTGTTATACGGCGGTGGCGCTGTTTGCGGGCAGCCTGGGGATCTGTTTTTCCTCGGCCTTCAAGCGCTCCACACTGTCCACCGTGCTGACCTACGGGGTGCTGGTGAGCATTGTGGGGGGAACCTACTTTGTCAACCGGTTTGTGCTGGGACTTTCCGCCGGCCGGATTAACAGCTACGCTATCACCTACGGCATCGGCAGGGCGCAGCAGCAGCCCACGTCCGGGAATTTTGTCTATCTGCTGCTGATGAACCCGGCAGCCACATTTTACGCCATTATCAGCGGGCAGGCGGGCAGCGGAAGCGGCGTCGACAAGCTGTGCAAGGCCTTTGGGATCGTTCAGAAGGGCTGGGTGATGGAGAACTGGGTGCTGATCAGCATCGTGCTGCAGCTGGCGGTGGCCGCCTGCCTGTTGGCCTTAGCTATATGGTTTGTGAACCCGATCCGGCGCAGGCGGAAAAAACGCGGTTGAGCGGGACGGGCAGAGTGAAAAGGATGATTCAGAAAGAAAGGGGAATATAGATTATGGGAATTATCAAATCAGTAAAGTCGGCGATTGGGGGAGCCTTTGGCGATCAGTGGCTGGAGGTGGTGGAACCCGATGACATGGGCGACCAGACCGTGTTTGTGCGGGGCGTGCAGGTGAGACAGGGGCGCGGCTCCAACGTGAAGGGGAGCAGCGATACCGTGACCAACGGCTCTGTGATCCACGTGTACCCCAACCAGTTTATGATGCTGGTGGACGGCGGCAAGGTGGTGGACTACACCGCGGAGGAAGGGTATTACACGGTGAACAATTCTTCCCTGCCATCGCTGTTTAACGGGCAGTTCGGGGAGGCGCTGGCCGAGTCCTTCAACCGCGTGCGCTTCGGCGGAATCACACCCGGGGTTCAGAAGGTATTTTATGTGAACCTTCAGGAGATTAAGGGCATCAAGTTCGGCACCCGCAACCCGGTTAACTATTTTGACAATTTTTACAACGCGGAGTTGTTTTTGCGGGCCCACGGCACCTATTCCATCAAGGTGACGGATCCCCTTAAATTCTATGCCGAGGTTATTCCGAAGAACGCGGACCGGGTGGAGATCGAGAGCATCAATTCCCAGTACCTGTCCGAGTTCCTGGAGGCGTTGCAGACCTCCATCAACCAGATGGCTGCGGACGGCACCAGAATTTCCTTTGTGACCTCCAAGAGCCGGGAGCTGGGCCGCTATATGTCTGACACCCTGGACGAGGAGTGGAACAAACTGCGCGGTATGGAGATCCAGGCGGTGGGAATCGCCAGCATCTCCTACGACGAGGAGTCCCAGAAGCTGATCAATCTGCGCAACAAGGGCGCCATGATGGGCGATCCCCTGGTGCGCGAGGGTTATGTGCAGAGCACCATCGCCGAGGGCTTAAAGAACGCCGGCGGAAACGCCAACGGCGCGCTGGCGGGCTTTATGGGCATGGGGATGGGAATGCAGTCCTCCGGCAGCTTCATGGGGGCGGCTTCCAATACCAACATGGCCCAGATGCAGATGAACCAGATGCCCGGCGGACAGTGGCAGGGCGCGGCAGGGATGCCTTATGGGCAGGGGATGCCGGGAGCGGCCGGAGCGGCCGGGATGCCGTACGGGCCGGGGATGGCCGGAGCAACTGGAAACGCCGGGATGCCAGGGGCGGCTGGAGCCGGGATGGCCGGAGCGGCTGGGGCTGGGATGGCCGGAGCGCCTGGGGCCGGGATGCCGGGAGAGGGCGGTGCGCCGGAGGCGGGCCAGGGACAGCCGGTACCCGGCCAGGCCGGGGCTCAGGCGGAGTCTCATCCAGCAGGATGGATCTGCCCGCGCTGTCAGAATGAAAATCACGGCAAGTTCTGCAGCGAGTGCGGCAGCCCGCGCCCGGTGAGCGAGTCTTGGGTCTGCAGCTGCGGTACCCAGAATACAGGGAAATTCTGCAGCGAGTGCGGAAAGCCCAGGTCATAACAGACACAGGGGGACAATTCGAACATGGCGACAATTACCTATAAATGCCCGAACTGCGACGGCGGGCTGCTGTTTGACCCGTCCACCCAGAAATATCACTGCGAATACTGCCAGTCCAGCTTCTCCCAGGAGGAGCTGGACGCCCTGGCACCCGCGTCGGCATCGGATACGGCCGTACCGACGGGGATGGAGGCCGAGGGGGCGTTGGGCGGAGGAGCTGGGGCCGGGAGTGCGATGGCCGGAGGAGCGATGGCCGGTGCTGGAGGTGCGATAGCTGGAGGTGCCGTGGCCGGAGGAGCGATGGCTGGGAGTGCTGGGGCCGGAGGAGCGATGGCTGGGAGCGCTGGGACCGGAGGAGGGATGGCCGGGAGCGCTGGGGCTGGAGGAGCGATGGCCGGGAGCGCTGGAGCAGGAGACGCTGCCCCCGGGGCCGCGGACGCATTTTCCGGCGGAGCTGTCTGGGAACCGGGGGCGGATTCAGACGGATACGCGCAGGATACGGCTAACCAGGGCGAAGCGATGCTCTACACCTGCCCCAGCTGCGGTGCGGAGATCGTGACGGACGCCACCACGGCGGCTACCTTCTGTTACTACTGCCACAATCCGGTGGTACTGTCCGGCAGGCTGACGGGTACCTATCAGCCGGATTTCGCGATCCCGTTCCAAATCGACCGGAAACGGGCGCAGGAGGTATTTTCCCAGTGGATTGCGAAAAAGAAGTTCGTGCCCAGGGAATTTTACTCTCCCAAGCAGATCGAGACCATGACGGGCGTGTATTTCCCATACTGGCTGTTCAGCTGCAAGGTAGACGGGTCGGTGCAGGGACAGGGGACCAAGCTGCGGGTCTGGACGGCGGGAAATCTGCGTTATACGGAAACTAAAATTTACGATATCGCCCGCCAGGGAACGGTGGAAGTGAACAATGTGGCGCGCAATGCCTTAAAAAAGGCCAACCGCCGCCTGGTGGACGGTGTCCAGCCCTTTGAGATGGGGGAGATGCAGCGGTTTTCCATGGGTTATCTCTCCGGATTTATGGCTGAGAACCGGGATATGGAGCGAAATACCTTTGAGACCGAGGTATCCCAGGAGGTACGGGATTTCGCCGTCTCCGGGTTGAAGAGCCAGGGAACCGCTTACGACCGGGTCCAGATCACCAACCAGAGGGCGGAGATCTCCGAAGGTTTCTGGCAGTACGCGCTGCTGCCGGTGTGGACCCTCACCTACAAGGAGCGCCAGGGCGGCAAAATTTATTATTTTGCCATGAACGGCCAGACTGGAAAGGTCTGCGGCGAGCTGCCAGTGGACAAGGGCAAGCTGATGATTTTATTTGCATCCATCTTTTTGCCGCTGCTGATTATTCTACTGATTTTGGGGTACATAATATGACAGGGATAAACGGGACGAAAAATGGCAGAATAAAAAGGCGCCTTATTTCCTGCGCGGCTCTGATGATGTGCATTGTGCTGGCGCTTCTGGCTGCGCCGGTCATGCCGATGGTGGCCGGTCCGGCCGTAGTTTACGGTGCGGGAAACAAGATTGTAGAAGAGGTTCCGGAGGAGCGTATATTCGACAGCGCGGGGCTGTTCGACGCAAGGGAACGGGCTCATCTGGAAGAGATGGCGGCCAGCTACCGGGATGAGATGGGAGTTGATCTGGTGGTGGTGACGGCCTTCAACGACGGCAGGCATACCGCGATGGAATATGCCGACGATTTTTACGATTACGGCGGTTTCGGGGAGGGATCGGATGCGGACGGCGTTCTGTTTCTGATCTATCTGGACCGGCCGGGCTCCGTCACCGGGGATTATTGGATCTCCACCACCGGAGTCATGATCCGGATTCTCACGGACAAACGCATCGACACCATGAAGGCCAATGTGGTGAGCTTTCTCAAGGATCAGGACTATGTGGGAGCGGCACAGCAGTTTATGCGCGACGCGTCCTATTATGTGGACAAGGGCATTGTGTCAGGGCAGTACAATTACGACTCGGAAACCGGCAGGATCAGCCGATACCACAGTATCCGCTGGTACGAGGCGCTCTTTGCCGTAGCGGTGGCCGCCGGTGTGGCGCTCTCGGCCTGTCTGGGCGTGATGCGCCAGTATTCCATGAAGCCCAGCCGCCGCCAGAAGGAGAATGGTCTGATGGCCTACCGGGCGGGCGCAAATTTCTGTATGAACAATATACAGGACATTCTGGTCAAGCAGTTTACCACCCACACCCGGATTTCCACCTCATCCGGTGGCAGAGCGGGCGGAGGCGGCCGCAGCACCACCCATACCTCCAGCAGCGGCAGGAGCCACGGAGGCGGAGGCGGCAGGTTTTAAGGCACCCGCCCGTCCCGCCAAACGTTTAAAAAATGGTAAATGCGCGCCTCATGCACATTTTCCGGGATTTATGATATACTATATTAGAGACTGCAGTCGGCATCATCAAATGGTAATGCGGTGCGCATCCAGCTGGTGCTTTAAATAGATTACGGGGCGCTTTATCTCCGGGCGGCGATGACAGGTTATGGATGTCGTTGCCGTTTACATAGCACGCCACCGCAGCACGGGATTAGATTTACAGATTATGGAAGAAAAAAGCAACTACACCTATATATTGACATGTGCGGACGGAACGCTCTACTGCGGTTGGACAAACCATCTGGAGCAGAGGGTGAAAGCCCATAATGAAGGCCGGGGCGCCAAGTATACCAAGGCGCGCCGGCCCGTTGTGTTATCCTACTGGGAAGCCTTTGACACCAAGGAGGAAGCGATGCGCAGGGAATATGCGATCAAGCGGCTGAGACGGGGGGAGAAGCTGCGGTTGATTGAGGCCCGAGACCTGAGCGCCGGACGGACCGGGAAAATATAAAAATAGTCATGATACAGAGGGTGTGCAAAATCATCTATTTTGATGATTTTGCGACACCCCCTTTATTGTGTCACAGTAAAAATAAACCACCTGCTCTGCAGGTGGAGGGAATATCTTCAGATAAAAGCAACTCCTGTGCTAAACTAGATGTAGGTCTGCAAACCACAAATAAAAAGCACAGGAGGTCCAAAATGGACAATAATAGTTTAGCGCACACAAAATGGGATTGCAAGTATCATCTGGTTTTTGCACCAAAATATCGTAGACAGGTAATCTATAAAGATATCAAGGCAGATGTAGGACAAATCCTTGGGACATTATGCCGAAGAAAAGGAATCGAGATAATCGAGGCACAATGCATGCCAGATCATATTCATATGCTGGTAAGCATTCCACCCAAATATTCAGTATCAGAGGTGGTGGGATATCTCAAAGGAAAAAGTTCACTCATGATATTCGAGAAGCATGCGAACCTAAAGTATAAGTACGGAAACCGTCATTTCTGGTGCCGTGGATATTACGTGGACACAGTAGGAAAGAATACGGCGGCAATAAAGGCATACATCCAAAATCAGATAAAAGAGGACTTGGAATATGACCAGATGTCGTTAGTAGAGTACATAGACCCGTTTACGGGTGAGCCGGTGAAGAAAAACAAGAAGTAGGACTCTTAAGAGTCAGTAGGGAGTCAAAGCAAACCAGCAAGCCCCTTTTGGGGCAAAGCCGGAGTAAGGAAGCACTGAATATGCCCTTTTAAGGGCAGCTGAGAATGTGGTGCAGCTGGCAGACTTTTCAGTGCGCCTTCCGGGCGCAAGCAGGTAACAGCCCCTTATAGGGGCAGAACAAGCCACCGGCTAAGCCGGTGGTCTTGACTTAATATTTAAGTATGATGTGCTTTTTTGTACTATAAAGGAAATTGTTTTGTTCACTGACGGCAATATCGCGTTAGAAGTCCCTATAACGCCAGAACAAGACACCGTATGCCATGTTTGGACTTTACTCGATATCCTACAGAAATAATAACATCCAAATTATAGTGAGCAACCTGCCGTACTACGATTCTTTCCCCTTCTTTTTGAACTATCGCAAAATTTGCGACAGTTGAGGCCTGATCCTGCAGTTCCTCTTTCAAAGCATTATTAATATGTTTTCCAATTGTTTTTACATCACGCTCAAACAATTCGGCCATTTGATTTCGGTTTAAACATGGGAATAAAAGAATTGCTGCTGCTATTTTCTTATATTTTATGGATAGGAATCAGGCGCTATTTCGGGATGGGAAAAGGTGATTGCTGACCATACATTGGTGGCCCTGACAATTATGATTGCAGAATCAAGGCCAGAAGCTTCGTGAACTGGATTTATATGATTATTTTACAGAGGCGTGTGAGGAACTTTATATCCAGGTTTTTGAGGAATGGGCGGATCGAAACGGATTGGATTTCAAAAAGCAGTAAAGTGAAGTGGCGTCTGCCGGTGCAGCAGACCCTCGGCTGCTTTAAAAGATAAGGCAGCCTGCCCATCATTTTTCCACCAAACGCTAGGAAATCCCCTCCGTTTGTGCTATACTGGGAGATACTTACAAAGAGAAGGGGAGGCAGGCAATTATGGACAAAGTGATTACAGTAAGCCGTGAATTCGGCAGTGGCGGCCGGGAATTGGGGGTACGCCTGGCGGAACATTTTGGGATTCCCTTTTACGATAAGGAGCTGATCTCCATGGCGGCGGATCACGCCGATATGGCGGAGACGGCGTTCCAGCACTACGATGAGAAGCTTCCGGACATGCATGACCCGTTGGACCGGCATTATTACAACCCATTCTCCGCGGTGTACAAGGTGCCTATGTCGGATCAGATTTTTGTGGCGCAGTCCAGTTTTATCCGCCGCCTTGCGGAGCAGGGCCCCTGCGTGATTGTAGGACGCTGCGCGGACCGGGTGCTGACGGATAGCGTTAATCTGTTCATCTACGCGAAAATGAAGGACCGGGTGAAGCGTATGGTATCCCTGGAGCCGGAGGCGGATCCCCAGGAGATGGAGAAGCGGATTCGTGAGGTGGACCGCAAGCGCAAGGATTATTACCAGTATTATACCGGGGCTCAGTGGGGCAGGGCTCAGAATTATCACCTGTGCGTGGAAAGCGGACTGGTGGGCGTGGACGGTTGCCTGCGGGCGGCGTTGGCGTATCTGGGTGAGAATTGATGTGAACGATAGCCGCGTTTACGCGTTGTCAAAGCGGATTTTTAAGAAAAGGGGGCGGATAACCTGCAACTTCAGGTTTTCCGCCCCCTTTTCCATGGGAAATACTGATTCATTAGGCGTCCGGGGAGAAAAAGCCGTACCCGGTTGCCAGATTATGCAGACCGTAGCAGCCCAGCTGATCCCTGGCATCGATAAACTGGCGGCGGCCCGGCCACCAGGTCCAAAACTGAAGGGCGCCGTACAATTCTGTACCAGGAGCATATCCTGTGGCCTCAGGGGTGTAAAGGAGAAAGGCAGAACCGGGCACCAGGGGCGCGCCGTCCGGGCCATCCAGCCCATAGGGGCCGCTGGAGATATAGCGGATGCCGTTTTCGCGCCACTCTTCGCCTAGTGGATGACCGGTGTCCAGCACCAACTCCTTCAACGTCAGGGACCAGGAGGCGCCGGTGAGACGGGTGAAATCCCCAAAGCTTCCGTGGAACCGGCAGATGTACTGCACGTCTGCGTCGGAGTCGGTGTATTCTCCTGCAAAGGAACCGTCCGGGTTCAGGGTAAGGGTGGTCCGCCACGCCCCGGCTCCGCTGAGAAATTCCATTTCCAAAGGATGGTTTAAGGGCAGGGAATCGGTTTTCACGGGAACGGCGGGCGTCTGAGTTAGGGTCATAGCTGTCTGAAAATCCTGTAGATTTTCAGACATGGTTTTCGAGGGATCTCTGGTGAAGGTCCCGTCTAAATCGTCCAGCCACCACAGTGTTTCGGCCAGCGTTCCAGCTTGATCGAAGGCGGCTTGAAGGTCCGCGTGGGTATTGAAGAGCTGGACGCTGTGGGCCAACAGGCCGTTAAGTTCATCCACAAACGTAGAGATGGCTATAGGGTCAAATGTTCCGTGGAAGGGTGCGCTGAAATTGGTGTCAAAGGAGATGCTTTTTTGCTGCACCGTGGTTTCCACACCGTCTTTCAGGAAAAAGAGTTCGTAGTGATAGGAGAAATTCCCCTGATACATGGTGGGCCGGTAGCGCAGCAGATAATCTTCCCCATCCAGGGTACACAGGAAGAGGGCGTTCCATTCCGATGGTGCACGGCTGCCCCATGCCGACCAGATTTTTGTCCCGTTCTCCTGGAAATCCAGCGAAAGCTCATTTCCGGTTTCGGACAGACGCAGTGTCTCCGGGATGCCGTTGTGGTTTACATCCGTTTCAGGAAGGCCTTTTTCAGAGGGGGTATCGCCCGTGTTGGGTGAGGCCGGTGTTGACGGGAGGAGAGACTGGGAGTGGCCGTTCTGCTCATGTTGTCCGTTCTGTCCATCCTGGCCAAGTTGCCCGGATTGTTCAGGCTTCCCAGATTGCCCATCCAGCCCGATTCTCCCACTAACCCCCGCCATTTTGGCATTCCGGTCAGTGGCCAGAGCCGTCCCGGCGGCCAGCACTGTGATCAGGGCCAGATTTATGACCCACAGCGCTGGCTTTTTATAATGCAGCACATGTTTGATCCGGCTTTGCAATTTGCTGTCCCCAAATGCCAGGGGGCCGATTGGGAGCCGTTTTCCGGTGGAGAGCCGCAGCAGGGTGGAAGAGTAATCGGCCCGGATATCCCGGCCAATGTTTCGCAGAACTGCCTCATCACAGGATATTTCCATATCCCTTCCGGCCAGATAAAAGGCCAGCCAGACCAATGGATTAAACCAGTGTATAACCACAGCCAGCCACGCCAGGGCCCGGAGACAGGGATCCAGCCTTCGAATGTGGGTCCGCTCATGAAACAGGATGTACTCCCGCTCTTCTTTGGGAAGGTCCGAGGGCAAAAAGATTCTGGGCCGGAACAGTCCCAGCACAAAGGGGGAGGAAATGTGATCGGCCAGCCAGACCTGTCTCTCCCCCGCAAGGGGAGTGGCCCCCAAAAGCCGCCGTTGCAGCTGAAACAGAGAGATTAAACTGTAGAGAAGCAACCCTGCTGCACCGCACAGCCAGACAGCCGTCGCGATTGCCAGCAGACCAGCAGGGGAGGTGGCAGACTGTGGAGCCCTGCCTTCCTGGGAGCCTGTGATTCCGCCTGTATCCGCTGCCTGCTCCGTCACGGCGAGAGTATCCGGATCGCTGGAAATGTTGGCCGCGCCGGAGGAATCAGGTGCGCCCAAGTGGTCGGCCACGCGCAGGCGGTCCGTCACCTCCAACCTCCGCTCCAGCAAAACCGGCATTCCGCTGGGAATGATACCCACCGGGCTTACGAAGGTTATGGGGCAGAGCAGCCGGAACAGTACCGCCACCCACAGGGCGTAGGAGAACACCCTGGGCGCTTTTCGCAGGGACAGGCGGAGAAGCAGCACAAGCAAAATGACGAGACTTGCCGTCCCGCTCATTGAGAGTACCATCAGGAACAGACCGCGCATGTCCTCACCTCCTGCTCTTGTCGATGAGCTGCTGGAGCTGGTCGATCTCCTCGTTGCTCAGCTTTTTTCGAAACGTAAAGGCGGTGAGGAATTTTGGCAGGGATCCGTCAAATGCCTCCTCCACGAATTCCTCGCTCTGAAGGGCGGAGAATTCCTCACGGCTCAGCAGAGAGGTCACCACTCCACCGTCGTTTTGTACAATACCCCTCTGGCACAGCCGCCGCAGGACTGTATAGGTGGTGGATTTTTTCCAGGACAGTGTTTCGCGGCACAGCTCTGCCAGCCTGCCGGAGGTCAGCGGTTCGTTGTCCCAGATCAGCGCGGCGAACTTTGCCTCTATTTCGCCCAGTCTGTACTGTGTCATATTTTGCAGCTCCTTTTTAAATGTTGGTTTACAATTTGTAGCCTACTGCTAGTCTACATCGTGTAAACCAATCTGTCAAGAAGCCGTATCGCTGTCGCACGGCAATGTTTTCATAAGGGCATAAAAATACTCATGCTTACCAGTACGAAAATATTCATACCAGGCCTCAAGCGTGTCTGATTGAAATACATCTAAATACTCGATTATTTGCCTGGCCCACAGCAAAGCCCCGGCGCAGCCGGCTGTAATCAGATTGTGGTCCGCCACCGACGGCTGATCGACGTAAAAGCGCTGCCCTTTATAACCGGGGGAAAACATGTCAAGGAATCCCGGCCCATTGCTGGTATGCGGACGCTGATCCAGAAGCCCACAGCCCGCCAGCGCTGTGGTGGCCCCGCAGATTGCGCACACCGCGGCGCCTGCAGATAGAAACTCACCTGCTTTTTCAATAACAGCGCCGTGCCTTGGGGAGCTCCAGGTATTCGCGCCCGGCAATATGAGCATACTCGTCTCATCCGCAACCATCTCATCAATTAAGCAGTCAGGCATAATCATCAATCCGCCCATGGTAGTGACGTTTTCCCGGGAATCGCTGACCGTTTTGAGTGACACGCGCTGCGCGCCCTTCCTGAAAAAACGCCCGGAGTTCAGCTCCGCGGTGACATACCCCAATTCCCAGTCGGCCAATGTATCGAGAACGTAAACATAGATTGTAAACATAAAATTCCTCCATTTTAATTTTCTTGTATAGCGCTGTCTCTGACAGAATTTTACCATGTGATTGTTGACAACAGTATGGCCATAATCCATACTAATAAAAAAGAAATGTTAAAGGGCGGTTGTCAGATGAAAACAGACAGGCTTGTGAGCATTATCATGATGCTTCTGGACAAAGAGCGCGTAAGCGCGCAGGAATTAGCAGACAGATTTGAGGTTTCACCCCGGACCATTTACCGCGACATAGAGACCATCAACATGGCGGGGATTCCGGTCCGCTCAACGCCGGGGGTGGGCGGTGGTTTTGAAATCATGCAGGAGTACAAGCTCGATAAAAATGTTTTTTCCGCTGCCGACCTCTCCGCCATCCTGATGGGGCTGTCCAGCCTTTCCGGAATGGTGCGGGGAAATGAACTGGTAAACGCCCTTGCAAAGGTCAGGCGTTTCATCCCCGCTGACAGAGCCAAAGAAATTGAATTGAGAGCAAACCAGATATATATCGACTTAAGTCCCTGGATGGGCAACCGGAACATTCAGCCCTATCTGGAACTGGTCAAAACGGCTTTGCAGGAAAGCAGGCTACTTTCATTTGAATACGCGGACCGCTTCGGAAATAAGACGGTGCGGACGGTGGAGCCGTACCAGATTGTACTGAAGGGCAGCCATTGGTATTTTCAGGGATATTGCCGCAAACGAGAAGATTTTCGCCTGTTCCGACTATCCCGCATTTCAAACCTGCAAATGAGCCGGGAGACGTTTACGCCGCGGGATTATCAAAAACCGGTTTTGGATTTTGGGGATATTCTGAAAACCATGCAGACAACCATCAAGCTTCGCGTTCAAAAATCTGCGATGGACCGTTTGCTCGATTTTTGTACTTGCGAACATGCTGTGCCGGACGGCGAGGAGCATTATATTGTCAATTTTCCGTTTATTGAGAACGAATATTACTACGATATTCTGATCAGCTTCGGGGATCAATGTGAGTGTCTGGAGCCGCTGCATGTCCGTGCGGAAATGAAGCGCCGGATACAAAATATGGCCGCCCTATATGATGGTTAAAAATCATTTTGAATGGTGGTAAATCTTAGCAGCATATTTTAAGAGGCCGGGCTCATACTAAGAAGGTACAAAGGAAGTACAAATCAGAAACAGGTGAGTCCATGGAAAAGCCCGGTAAGAAACTGAAGAAATTAATTGTCATAACAGGAACCACGGGAGTGGTGTACGCAGGATTCCGGTATCTGCTGCCCCTCGTGGCTCCTTTTTTCATAGGATATTTGGTTGCGCTTATGCTGCGCCCCTCGGCGCGCTTTTTGTCCTACCGCCTGCGGCTGCGTATTAAGGGAAAGACCCGCCATCTGCCCATCGGAGTGGTGGGAGGCGCGGAATTTCTGCTGCTGATCACACTGCTGGGGGCGGGGCTGTACTGGGGGCTTGTGAAGCTGTGCCAGGAAGGCAAGATGCTGGCGCTCCAGCTGCCCATCTGGGTGGAGCAGTTCGACCGCTGGCTGACAGGAAGCTGCCGGGAAATGGAGCAGACCTTCGGCCTGCGGGAGGGCCGGGTGGCCGATGTGGTCAGCGAGATGCTGACCAATCTGATCCAGGCGGGCAAGCAGTCGGCCATGCCGGTGTTGATGGCCAACTCCGTCACGGTAATCCGCTGGGGAGTGGGAATTATCGTGGTGTTTGTCGTGCTGTTCCTGGCCGTGGTGCTCTCTCTCCAGGAAATGGACGATCTTCGGGTGCGGCGGGACCTGTCCGTGTTCCGGCGGGAATTCGCCATGATCGGGAAACGCATCGTGCACACGGGCAAGGCCTGGTTCAAGACCCAGGGTATTATCCTCAGCCTGATTACCATGCTGTGCATTCTGGGGATGGCGGCCATCGGCAACCCTTACTATATTATGGCCGGAATCGGGATCGGGGTGCTGGACGCCCTGCCTATTTTCGGAACGGGAACGGTGCTGATCCCGTGGAGCCTCATTTGCCTGTTTATGGGGCGGTGGGGGAGGGCGCTGGCGCTGTTTGCATTGTACCTGATCTGTTATCTGATCCGGGAATATCTGGAAACAAAGCTGATGTCCAACCAGGTGGGACTGTCTCCGCTGGAAACGCTGGCGGCGGTGTACGTTGGCTTGCAGCTGTTTGGATTCCTGGGATTTATATTGGGGCCTCTGGGGCTGCTGCTGATTGAGGATCTGGTGGAAGCGTGGACGTAAGGGGGGCCAGCCGGTCGATCGGATCTTTTAAATCCAGCAGGTACTGGTGGGGCTTCATTTCGATGTGGATTCCGCAAGAATCCTTTCGCAGCGATTCCATCCAGTTGTCCCAGCCGCCGATAAAAATGTCGATAAAGTCGGGGGAATTTCCCCGGCTTTTATAGCGTCTGAGATATTCCTGCCTGGCCCCGGTTTCCGGATAACAGAGTACATAAGGAACACCGGCCTGCCCCAAATTCTCCAGGACCCGCGCTACCGACGGAATGACAAGGTAGCCCTGTGGATTTTGCCGGTGGTATTCCAGAATTGCCTCCAGGTAGGAGAACTCCCACCCAAAGATAAAATCCAATTCCAGACTGGCCTTAAAGGACTCAACTGGCCGCCCGGAGGCCAAAAGCTTGTCAAAATTGGAATACTTAAACGGCATACAGCCAAAATCCACTGCGTTTTCGACGTTTTGGCAAAAGGTGGTTTTGCCGATTCCTGAAAATCCGGCTATGATCATAGATACCTCCTTGGTTTGGTCGTGTAGAGGCGTTTCCTAAGCTGAAAATGCCACATTATGATAATTGATTATAGGCCATGGGCGAAGGCCGCGCCAGTGCAAATCGCGTGCGGGGCCGTCGGCTTTGTGCGGCCTGTCAGGGGATACGCGGACAGGTATACAAAAAGCAGCCCTTTTGTGAACCGGAACCGGTGTGGGACGGGGCGGGGGAATGCCGGCATGGCTCAGCCGCCGTCTGGACGGTTGGGAAAATGCCGCCCCGACCGCCGGAAAACACGTTACGGTACACTCCGTTCCCAGTAACACGCTTCGCGATGCACAGAAACGGCAAAAAACGCCGTTTCGCGCCGCTATCCTCGGGTTTTCTGTGACTTCCGCTGCGCTCCGCTCAAAAAAACACCTCGCGGGACATTGCCTGTGAACCGTAACGAAAACACACGCAGCCAGCCGGAAAACACGCCCCAGGGCTGGTAAACAGGCTGGAAATGTGGTATGATATGCGAAAACCAGGATATGCCAAATGTGGGACGACATGGGATTGAAACGATGAAATGGATGCCGGAAACAGCGCATATCCGGCTAAGATGTCCGATCAAGGAATCTGCTGTGCAACAATGACAGAAGGAGGGTTACATAATATGAAAATTTCAAAGGTGAACGCGGTGTACTTCAGCCCCACATTCAGCTCCGGGGAGATCACCGGGCTGGTGGCCGGGGAGATGGCTTTGGCCGGAAGTCTCGGACAGGGGGAGAACATTGACCTGTCCAAAACGGAGGAGGATGAGGCGGTTCATGAGTTTGGGCCGGAGGACGTTGTCTGTGTGGGCGTTCCGTCCTACGGCGGGCGTGTGCCGGGGATCGCGGCCAAGCGTATGGAGAATCTGCGGGGAGACGGGACCGCGGCCGTGGTGATCGCGGTGTACGGCAACCGGGATTACGACGATACGCTGCTGGAGATGAAAGATATTCTGGCCGAACGGGGATTTACGGTGATCGCCGGATTGGCCGCGATCGCCCAACATTCCATCGCGCCCTCCATCGCGGCAGGGAGACCCGATGAGAAGGACCGCCACGAATTGCGGGAGGCTGCCCGGGCGATTTGGGAGAAACTGGAGGACCTTGCGGCGCCGGCAGACGGCCAGGTGGAGGTAAAGGGGAAACGCCCTTACAAGGAGTACGGCGGTTCCGCTATGAAGCCAACGGCGGATGAGAGCTGCGTGGGCTGCGGAACCTGCGCCGAACAGTGTCCGGTGAAGGCCATCCCGGTAGAGGCGCCGAACACCACGGACCGGGAACGCTGCATTTCCTGCATGCGCTGTATCAAAGTCTGCCCGGCAGGCGCCAGAAAGCTGGACCCGGCGGGGATTGCGGCGGTGGAGCAGAGGTTGAGCAAGATTTGCGGGGAGCGCAAGGAGAACGAACTGTATATTTGAGGCGGGAATTAGTTGAGGCCGCCGTCCATCTGGGGAATCCGGGTGGGCGGCGGTATTTTTTTGAGTGTAATGAGCTGTTGGATAGACTGCAGGCCATTGCTCTGAGAAATTTAAGCAGTAATGATGCAGAAAGCTGCACCGGTTCGTCTCATGGAGCACAACTACATGCCGAAAATGAGGTTGTTTGGGTCAGTTGGCATAGCTAAAAGTATAAATACACAAAATATCCAAAATAAACAGATTAATCTGACAAAAAATGAAGTAAATATTAGCGCATAAAAAAGAGTTATGGGTAAATGGTACAAAATGGTATTGGACAATTCGATTTTTAGTGGATAAAATCAATGTAAACACAATCCCGGGATGTGGTGTCAGGCAATGTTGTTTCAAACGAAAAAAGGGGGATTTTATGTTGGAAAAATTGAAGTCTGAGAAGATATTAGGGATACCGTTGTGGCTGTTTACAATTCTCACAGCTGCTACTCTTTTGATTGCGAAATTTGACTATCTACCATACAACCTGGCTGGAATGCTTGCGTTCTCAATGATTGTGGGAGCGTTTCTGGGATACATCGGAGACAAAATACCGGTTTGGAACGCCTGGTTTGGCGGCGGAATTATGCTGACCTGGATTATCATGTCCGCGGTTTACACCTTCAACTGGCTGCCGGAGAGCGCTATTTCCTGTATCGTAGATATCGGAATTGACGGCGGCTGGAGAGATTTCTTTATCGTCGTTCTGGTGGTGGGATCGATTTGTACGGTCAACCGTAAGATTCTGTTAAAATCTATTGTGGGGTTTATTCCCACCTGCGTCGTGGGCCTGCTTGCAGCGATTCTGTTTGGAATGGGAGCGGCCCTGATCGTTGGGGTGGACCCGATCCGAGCCATGATTTATTATGCGCTCCCTGTAATGGGCGGCGGTACCGGAGCGGGGGCGGTTCCTATGTCTGAGATGTTTGCAGCCGCTACAGGACAGGATTCCGGCACCTGGTTTGGGCCAGCGTTCGCGGCGCTCTGTGTGGCAGATTCCCTGGCGATCATTTTGGCTTCCTCCCTGAATGTGCTTGGCAAGAAGTTCCCAAAGCTAAGCGGATATCCCTCTATGATGCGTCCCGGAAAAAAGGAGATCAACTCCCGGGAAACTGTGGAGTCCGCAAAGGCACAGATGCGTCCAGCGACGGTGGAAGAGTATGCGCTGGGTCTTGCATTTGCAGTATTTATGTACATTGTGGCAAACTTTTATTCCAAGATTTCACTGATCAACAATGCGGGACTGGGTTTCAGCATCCATGCTTTCGCCTGGCTGGTTATTTTTATGGCGGTTCTGATCGGCACGGACGTTCTGCCGGAAAAGATTAAGGTGGGCTGCGCCGCGATTTCCAAGTTTTTCGCCAAATACATGGTATTTGCCCAGATGATCATTATGGGCTGCGCCTCGTCCCTGCACGACTTCGGCGAGATGCTGCTGCCCAAAAATCTGTTTATTATCACCATGGTCATGATCGGGGCAATCATCGGCACGGGGGCGTTCGGATATCTGCTGGGCTTCTATCCGGTTGAGATTGCCATGACAGCGGGCTTGTGTCAGGCGAACGCGGGAAATTCAGGAGATTTGATGACACTGAGCGCTGGCAAACGGCTTGATCTGCTTGCTTTCTCATCCGTGGCAACGCGGATCGGCGGAGCGATTACGCTGGTGATCGCAAGTATTTTGTTTGGCTTTTTTGCGTAGAAAATGAGAGGCTTTATGTGATGAAAAAACGAGAATGTTTCAGCCACTATATTTTTAAAGGTTCTCATTTTGAGGTGGGAATCCAGCATGGAGAAGCGTTTCGCGAAGATATACGGAACCATATGAATATGATTCTGGAACTGGCAGCGGGAAATTCCGGATTGTCCAGGGATGCTGTTTTGAAGCTTGTGGATGGTTATGAACCGTTTATTGCGAAGTATACACCCGGTTTTATAGAAGAACTGAAAGGGCTTTCGCAGGGGGCGGGGATTGAATACAGAGAAGCCCTCCTGCTTCAAATGAAACAGGAAATTGTATATGCGGCGAGGTTCGGGAACGCGGTGCCGTCAGATCAGGCCTGTACTTCCTTTGCGTTTGACAGTACCTATACTTGTGACGGAAAGGTATATAGCGGTCAGAATACCGATCAGGACGGAGAGTTCAGGAATGTTGGAAATGTTGTTACGTTTGCTGTGACCGGCAAGCCGCGGATCATGATGTTGGTTCCGGCGGGACAGATAAGCTTTATGGGAATGAACGAATTGGGTATGAGCACAGCTTGTAATTTTCTTCCCTGTACCGGTTGGAAGACGGGATTTCCGAGGTATTTGCTGTCGCGTTATATGCTGGAGCAGAAAGACTTTGATCAGGCATGCCTAAGCCTTGAGCGCATAAATTCTATTGCCTCATCCCGGAATATCCTTCTGGCGGATCATAAAGGGCACATGGTGAATTATGAGATCCTGCCGGTGGGCGTGGGAGAGATCCATGGAAATGGCTCCCTGATTCACACGAATCACTTCGTTCATCCTGAAATGGCGAAGTATGAAAAGAGCAATCCTTATGAGATGGAGGATTCGCTGGTGCGGTATCAGAGGTTTACAGAACTAAGCGAAGACAATAAAGGGAAAATTGATCTGGCTTTGATTCAGGCGTTTTTGAGAGATCATGGCGACCATCCGTGCTACAGCATCTGCATGCATCCCAGTCTCCACAATACATATCGGACCATGGCTTCTTTGGTGTTTGACCTGACAGACCGGGTGATGTATGTGGCGGCGGGAAATCCATGCCAAAGCCGGTATCAAAAATATACATTTGAAATGCAGCCATAATGCATAATGGTGCGACTATTTTGTAAGAGAGGGACGGAGGAACAGGATGCGCGAATTTAAATATATTACAATCGACGGCAACACACCATATGAAAGGGGAAAACAGCACGGTGAGGCCGCAAGGGAGTTGATCGGTCTTGGGCTGGACCGTTACCACAGGAAGTTTAAAGCGCCATGGGAGACGGTGCGGGAGAAGGCGGAGCGGTACGTGGAGTTTTTGACGGCGGATTACAGTGATCTTTTGGACGAAATCCGAGGCATTGGAGACGGTGCGGGCGTTGATTTCGAGGATATGATGGTTCTTAATACCCGCTATGAACTGTCAAAATTTCCGTTTGCCAAGGAATGCACCACATTTGCCGTCCTGCCTGACGCATCCGAGAACCGGCATGTTTATCTGGGGATGAACTGGGATAACGCGCGCTGGATGCAGGATAGCTCGCTGCTCTTTCACGTCAATGAGCAGAATGGCATCCGGTATTTCTGCATGACGGAGGCAGGACAGCTGATCCGGCATGGATTCAACAACTTTGGAGTCGGCATTGTTACCAACAATCTTGACAGCAAGGCGGATACGGATGGAGTCGGCGTGCCCACGAATTTCATGAGGCGACGGGTAATCACCAGCCGGTCTATGGAGGAGGCAGTGGATCATATTGTATCGGCACCCAGGGCGGTTTCCTGCAACTTGATGATCGGGTCGGAAAATGGTACCATAGACTTGGAAGTGAATCCGAAGTATGACATTCGAATCATGCCTGACAATGGTATTCTCACCCATGCGAATCATTTCCGGGTGCACAGGGAGCTGGAAAAGGATTTTGATCAGGCATTTTTCCGGGATGTGCGGTTATACTCTCTGTTGGAGCGGAGGCGCGGAAGCATTAACCCGGAATTTATACAGGACTGTTTGAAAGATCATTATCGGGAGAATCCAGAGTCCGGGGAAGCGGTGTGCAATCATGATGAGCGATGGGCCGTAACCATCGCCTCGCAGATTTATGATCTCACGGCGAAGGAAGCCTTTGTCTGCTGCGGAAATCCCTGCGAGGGAACGTACCGGCACTACAGTTTATGAGTGAGAGGCGGGAGGGGAAAAGATGATTAGTTGTAAAGTTCTTGCGGTAACGGATGACCCGGAGGCGAGGAAGGGGATCGTGGGGGATGCGGACTATAACATGCTTTGGTATTGCAGGGCAGCCCCCCGTTTCCAGTATTGGGTGAGGGTTCCCAAGTGTTATCTGGAGGACGAAAACAGGCGAGGGTATAAGCTGGTCGTTGTGATACACGGCACCGGCTGCGAGGTGGAGCGGTACCTTCAGGCCGCAGCGCCGCTTCTGGAGGAGCAGCACGTGGTTATGCTGGCGCCGGTATTTCCCAGCGGGTTGTTTGAGCTGAGTGATTTCAACAGTTACAAACTGCTCGCCTGCGACGGCATACGGTATGATGAAATTCTGCTTCAGATGATTGAAGAGTTGAGATATCGATATGAGGGCGTTGAGACGGATCAGTTCTTCCTCTGCGGGCATTCCGGAGGCGGCCAGTTCACAAACCGTTTCCTGTTTGTACACCCGGACCGCTTGACGGCGGTTTCCATCAGTGCGCCTGGAAGGCCTACTTTGATCGATTTTGAACAGGATTATTTCATGGGTGTTCGGGATTTAAAAGAACATTTTGGCCATGGGATCGACCTGGAAACATTGAGAAAGGTACATGTACAGATGGTTGTGGGTAGTCTGGACTGTAAATATGTGGGAGAAAGCCCTTGCGGGTCAACCAGAATTGAGCGTTTGAAATGTCTGAAACAAAATTTTGAGGCTCATGGAATTTCCGTACAGTTGAATGTGCTGGACGGAGTGGATCATGAGAGCCTTGAAGGGGACGAAAAGCGGATGGCCGCGTTTGGCGAATTTTTCAAAAAATATATGTGATATTATGGGCGCAACGGCAGAAATGGTTTCGGGAGAAAGCATTTCTGCCGTTTGCGGGCAAAAAAGGAGGAGATATACAATGAGCAGCAGTTATTCAAAGTTACAGTATATCATTGCGATTGCAGACAAGAAGAGTATTTCCCAAGCCGCCCGCGATTTGTATATTTCCCAGCCTGCGCTGACAAAATATATCAGCACACTGGAGGACGAGCTTGGAGTCCAGTTGTTTGACCGAACGAGTACGCCGATTCAGCTGACCTATGCGGGGGAGGTTTATCTGGAGTATGCGAAGCTGCAGTCCGGTATGGAAAAAAAGATGCGGGCAGAGATGGAAGAAATCTCCAAAATGAAGAGGGGCAGAATTAATCTGGGAATTGGAATCGGACAGGGCGAGTATTGGCTGCCGCAAATTCTGCCGGTGTTTTCGCGCTTGTATCCAGGGATAGAGGTGCACATTTATGACGGCTTTCAACAGGATTATGAGGAGATGCTGGCCCGGGGAAATATCGATATTGCAATCTCCTCCTGGACGTCACGTTCCGATAAGTTCCAGTATGAGGAGATCTGTGAGGAGAATATTTTGCTTTTTATGTCCCCAGAGGACCCCATTTTAAAGAATATTGATGTTTCCGGCAATGATGCAGACCATCCGGTCTACATCCGCCCGGAATTGTTGAATGGCGCTACGATTATTATGACAAAGCCGGTAAATTCTACATCCAGAACCGTCGCGCAGATCCTGACGCTCTGTGATATAAAAGCGGGGAAACGCATGTATGTCGGAAGCTGTAACACGGCATATTCGCTTGCGGCAGAGGGCATGGGGGTGGCGTTTTTTCCGCGAAGCAGCTATTTTTTCCCGGGTTATCACAAGAAGCCGGTGTGCTGCACGGTGACGGATCCTCCTTGCAGGAGAAAAATTGTGGCGGCCTACCGGAAGGAAGACCTCCTGTCCAATATCAAGAAAAGTTTTATCGAAGTGGTGAAACAGGTGGTAATAGAAAACCGTCTTTATTGAGACTGACGGAAGGGGTTAAACGCGGGAGAAGATGGAGCGGAGAGCCGGATATCAGGGAATGATCATGCGAAATGCGTGTGATTATTCCCTGATTTTTTTATGCGTTGGCGGAGATTTAAGGGGGATTTTGGGAGTCGGAGGGGCTTTTTTGAACGCGGATAACCCCGGTCTTATTGTGCCTGGATTACTAAGAATACAAGAAAATGTTCTCAAAAACCTCAAAAATTGTGCATTATATACAAAAACGGAGTTGAAAGATGCATCAGATTATCGATAGACAACAAAAACAGAGCCGTATATAATAGTGAGTATATTAGAAATGACGAAGATATTCGAAATAAAGAATATACTCCCTCACGGGGCGCTCGAAAGACGGGGGCATATTTTTTTACCTGCAATAGACTGATAATATCAGTGATTGTTACATAATTAACAGATAAAAAGAACGGAAGAGGCCGGTTGAAGATTTTCTTTCTTTTTTACCCGGACGGCCGTTGAGACACAAATAACGGAAGATTTTAAGACTGAATGCAGCAGGGGGTTATATGGACAGAAAGGTTATTTTATCAGTGGACGTTGGCGGTTCCAAATATGTGGTGGGCCTGGTGCGGGAGAATGGGCAGATTATCTGCAAGCGCCGGTATAACTGGCGGCACATTTCCGCGGACAGCGTGGTGGAGCAGATCACGGAGGCCATGCAGCAGGCGATCCGGGAGAATCCGGGCGTTCAGATCAGCGCCGTGGGTATGACGATTCCCGGCTTGGTGGACCCGGCGGCGGGGGTGTGGGTGTCGGCCCGGTTTATGGGGATTTACGGGCTGCACATCGGAAGGATTTTGACGGAGCGTTTCGGCTACCGGGTGTTTCTGGACAACGACTGTAACGCCAGCGCCATCGCGGAGCGGATGTACGGGGTCTGCAAGCGCACGGACCATTTTATCTATCTGACGGTCAGCAACAGCATCGGTGGCGCCCTCTACTTAAACGGGGAACTGTACCGGGGGGCGTTCGGAAATGCGGGCGAGATCGGAGAGTGTTATGTGGATGAGGGACTGGACGGCAGCGGCAGGCGGGACGCGCTGGAGAATTTTGCTTCCGGGCGCGGGCTGGCGGCCACCTATGTGAAGCTGGGAGGCAGTCCCAAGATCGACGGGGAAGCGCCGGAGGGGCTGACAATCAGCCGACTGGCCCAGAAAGGGGACCCCATTGCACTGAAGGCATTTGAGATGGAAGGCAGATACCTGGGACAGGTGATCGCCATGTGCTGTTCCGTGTTGGACCCGGAGAAGGTGATTCTCGGCGGCGGCGTGGCTCTGGCCTTTGACCAGTACAAAGAGCCGCTGATCCGCACGGTGAAGCAGGAACTGAACATCGGAGGCAAGACGATCCCGCTGATCCGCCCCACGGGGCTGGGAGACGACGGCGGCCTGTTGGGAGCGGCGGCGGTAGCGGTTTTGGAATTAAATCATTTTGGGTAATTGTCCGGGCGGCGGGACATTGGCGTATAGAGCCGCTTTAGGGGCTGTCTGAAGAATTACCGTGTTGGAGGTTGGAAGTTTGGAGAGAACAGAGCGCGTGGTCCTGGGGATTGACGTAGGAGGGACTAAAGTATGTGTCGGCGTTGTGACGGAGGACGGCCGGGTGTTGGACAAACAGCGCTATCCCCACCGGAACGTTCCGGTTGAGGAGTGGGCAAAGGAGCTGATGGCGCAGACGGATGCCCTGCTGGAGCGCTGCGGCATGAGGGACCGGATCGCGGCGGTGGGAATCGGCTGCCGGGGTAATGTGGATCACCGCAGCCAGCGGCTTATGGCTACCACGATCATGAAGCTCAGCCCGGAATATGATTTCTGCCAGGCGCTGCGCAGCCGGTACGGCCGCCCGGTCTACATCGACAACGACGTGAAGGCGGTGGCCTGCGGGGAGATTGTGTTCGGCGCGGGCAGGGAGTGCGGCGATTTTGTCTGCTATAACGTGGGAACCGGAATCGCGGTGGCCTCCGTGGCGGAGGGACGCCTGATCCGGGGCAGGGACAATAACGCGGGGGAGATCAGCACCGATTATCTGCCGGGAGGCAGGGACGGCGAAGCGGCTCCCGGGCTGGAGGCGGCGGCCTCGGGCAGAGGCATCGAGGACCAGGCCAGAGCGCTTTTGGACGCCTGCCCGGATTCGGCGCTGGCGGCCCAGGGGGAGAAGCTCACCGCCCGGGACGTGCTGGCGGCCTGCCGTGAGGGAGACCCGCTGGCCGGGAAGGTGGTACGGAGGGCCCTGTACATGCTGGCGGCCTCGGCGGTCAACATCCGGCACCTGCTGAACCCGGAACGGTTCGTATTTGTAGGGGGCGTGATCTCGGACCCCTGGTTTTTCGAACAGCTGCAGGGGACGGTTGAGGAACTGTCCCGGGCGGTGGGAGAGCGGTGGGACGCCGTGCTGCAGGTCTCGGAGCTTGGCATCGAACATGCGGGGCTTCTGGGGGCGGCGAGCGTGGCTTTCTATAATATGAAACTGAACGAACAAAACCATAAGGAGGTTGAGTAGGATGGAAATGAAAGAAATTGCGGCGTTAAATGAGCGGCTGCGGGAGCACATTCTCTCCCTGGCGAAGGCGGAGAGCTGGAAGCGCAACGACGAGCTGATCGCGGAGAGCATCGCCTCGTTTGAGGGGGAGCCGTACCTTGGCGGGATCAGGAACGTCTACATTGTGGGCCATGGAACGTCCTTTGCCACAGCGTCCAACGCGGAATCCCTGATCGCCCATATCGCGAAGGTCTACGCCAGGGCGCTGCACGCGTACCAGCTCAGGGAGTACCCGGAAGAGTTTATCCTGGACCCCGATAAAACACTGGTGATTGGCGTCACCTGCGGGGGAAATACGGTGAGCGTGAAGCTGGCGCTGAAGGCGGCCAGGGAAATGGGAGCCCACACCATGCTGATCTCCAACGACGGAAATGCTTCCTGCGCCGAGTTCGCGGACTTGCGGGTCAAGACCGACTGCAACGTGGAGCAGGCGGCGGATGTTCAGGCTTACAGCGTTTCCCATCTGTTCCTGCTGGAGGCCGCCTACGAGGTGGCGGTGCTTCTGGCGAAAAAGAACGGGGCTGCGGATGAGAAGCAGGCGGCCGTTTGGAAGGAAAAATTTGAGGACGTCAGAGCTAAGATGGCCTGTCTGCCGGAACTGTTCAATGAAATGGAAAAAATTGCCACCTGGTACAAGGGCACCAGAACCGAGAACATGGTGGTTCTGGGAACCGGCCCCAACATGGGCACCATGGTGGAGGGAGCGTTAAAGATTTGCGAGATGGCCTGGAAGTTCGGAGCCGGAGAGGAGCTGGAGGACTTCGCCCACGGACGTTTCCGCGAGATGGACGGCAAGATTCCGCTGTTCATCATCACCCCGGACGGAAAGACCAGGGAGAAGGTGCTGGATCTCCTGGCCGGATGCAACATTTCCGGGACGCCTACCGTGCTCTTTACCGGCAGCACCACCCCGGCGGTGGAGAAGCTGGCCACCCACATCGTCCGCATGCCGGAGGTTGAGGACGAGTATCTGACTCCGTTCCTGTACGTGTTCCCGCTGTGGTTCTTCGGCTACCATGTGAGAAAGATGGAGAACGGCCTGGTGGGAGAAAAGCGGTTCGGACTCTTTGCAAAGGATATCGATTTTAAGGCGCACTTCAACGAAGCCGGGGAATGGATCGGCTGACCCGGGTTCTTGAAAAAATAAAAGTGAAAAGGAGAAGTATATGAAAAAAGCATTGTGTTTTATCATGACGGCGGCATTATTGGCGGGCTCTTTAGTGGGATGCGGCGGCTCCGGCGGCGCTTCCTCCACCCCGACCCAGGCGGCGGGCGGCTCTGAGGCGGCGGGCGGCGGTTCCGGCGGCTCTTCCGGCGGCAGCGCTCAGGCGGCGGCGGGCAAGACCACGGCGGACGGCAAGTACGACCTGGTATTCTGGGTGTACTCCGACGCGGTATTAAACGACCAGGGCAAGCTCTTTGACCAGTGGGTCAAGGAATACTGCGAGGAAAATGAAAATGTAAACTCCATCACCCTGATCGGCAAAAACGACTCCGATCTTCTGACCAGCCTGATGGCAGGCGTGGGCCTTCCCGACATGTTCTTCGCCAGCGCCCGCGATATGGTGCAGTACAAGGGCGCCATCGACCTTTTGGACCTGTCCTCCATTTACGCTGAGCCGGAGTACAAGGATGGTTTCTACCCCGCGGCCATCGACGCCATTTCCGAGGACGGCGCGATGTGGGCGGTTCCGTTCATGAGTTATGTTCCGATCATTTTCCGCAACACGGACGTGATGACCAAGGCCGGAATCGACTGGGAGAACGAGGATCTGACCTCCTGGGATAAGTTCTACGAGGAGTGCGAGAAGGTAAAGGCAGCCGGAATCGACGCCACCCATTCCTGGGCTCAGGGCGGCTACTACTGCCCGGGCGCAATCCTGGCCTGCGACGCTCAGAACATGACAGCCGGCGTTGAGAACGGCGAGACCACCTTAAAGGCTGATCAGCTGGTAAGAACCTTTGAAACCGTGAAAAAGCTGGAAGAATACTCCAACGGCATGTCCTACGACGACGAGGCTGCGGCTGAGGCCTTCAAGGCCGGCGAGCTGGCGTTTATCGCGGCAGGCCCCTGGAACGAGCCGGACTACAAGAACGCAGGCGTAAACTATGACATTCAGCTGATTCCTTCCTACGACGAGAACGGTTACACCGGCGGACTTCAGGGCTGGGACTTCATGTACGGCGTGAACACCGGAGACGAGGGCAGAAATGAAGCGATCCGCGGATGGCTGAAGAAGATGGGTTCCTTTGAAGTACAGCAGAAGTTTGCACAGGTAATCGGACGTTCTATGCTGCGTCAGGACGCGATGGACGCTCCCGAGACCCAGCAGACCGAGATGTTGACGATTCTGGCCAAGGGCCTGAAATGCGGCATGAACCAGATGGATTTCGGACACAGCAGCGTGTTCTGGACCAGCGCCATCGCCGATGTGGCTCCCTCCGTGGCTAACGGCAGCATTACACCGGAGCAGGCGGCCGAGCAGTTCATTGAGGGGATCAACGGACTGTACGCCGAGGCGGGCGAGTAATTGCCGGACGATTAAAAAAGATATCAACAAGATTGGATGTGGCCGGATGATTCCGGCCACATCTGAAAGCGAAAGGGGTAAATGCTATGAAGGTAAAAAAAGATCAGACCCCCAAGGCGTCACGCGGTTATAAATGGAAACGGTACTCACTGAACTATTTAGGCTTACTGCCCTTTTTCCTGCTGTTTGCAGTCTTTATCCTCTATCCGTTCTTCCAGGGCGTGTTTATGAGTTTTACCGACTGGTCCGTGTCCAGCAGGGGAAACGTGAACTTTGTCGGTCTTACGAACTACAAATTTGTCCTTTCCGGGAAAGGCACCACCTCCGTCCGGTTTTTAAAATCCGTTCGGAACCTTGCAATCTACGTTCCGATGACCCTGGCCGTCGGACTGACCCTGTCCCTGAGCCTGGCGTTAATCACGCGCGCTTTGTCTAAAAAGCTCTTCGGCGTGTTTCGGGGAATTTACTTCGTTCCGTACGTGCTTCCGCTGTTCCTCTGCGCAGGTATCTGGCAGTGGTTCATGACCACCGGAACGGGACTTGTGTCCTCCGCCCTGGCCAATATTGGAATCGGCCGCGGAGTCACGTGGGACAGCACGGATATTTACGCCATTGTGTACGTGCTGTTTGTGGACGTCTGGAACTCGGTTGGCTTTAACTACGTTGTGATCAGCGCGGGCATGGCGGATATCTCGCCGGATATCTACGAGGCCGCAGAGATCGACGGGGCCAGCACCTTCCAGAAAATGAAAAGCATCACGATTCCGCTCCTGGAGCCGATCCTGTTCTTCGTCATCACCTACGGATTTATCAGCGCGCTTCAGGTTTACGATATTCCCTGGATCATTTCCAGCAGCAGCAACGTGAACAATGCAGGCGGCCCCGGACAGGTGATGTCCTTTCCGGTGATTGAGATGGTGCGGAATATCTATCTGGGCGGCAAATCCGGCCTGGGCCGGGCGTGCACCGAGGGCGTAATCCTGATGACGGCCATTCTGGCGGTAACCATTGTCCAGTTCAAGGCCAGACGGAAAAAAGTGTAAGGAGGGGAAGAGATGAGAGCTAATCGGACGCTTGAAAAATGTATTCTGCTACTGCTTGCCTCGGTCTGGGCCCTGGTATGCCTGTTCCCCATCTGGGTGCTGTTCAGCGGCACGTTTTCCCTGGACTCCAGCAACCTGACGCGGACGTTTTTCCCCAATTCGCTGAGCAACGGTATTTTGAAATGCCGGGAGGCCCTGGTGACCATCGATATCGCCACCGCCACCATCCATACCTTCCTCTACACCGGTATCACCGTGGTGGGAATCCTGCTGATCAGCTCCCTGGCTGCCTATGAGTTTACCTTCTATGAGTTTCCCATGAAGAAGGTGCTGTTCGGCCTGCTGATGGTCAGCATGATGCTGCCCCAGGTGCTTTACATTATCCCGCTGTACCGCATGGTGTTCAGCATGAAATTAGCCGATACCTTTGCCGGAATTTCCATGCCCATGATGGTGTCGGCCCTGTCCGTTTTCATCATGATGCAGTTTCTGGAAGATCTGCCCGCCTCCTTTATCGAGTCCGCGCGGATCGACGGCGCGGGGCATTTCCAGATTTACCGGCGGATCGTCCTGCCGCTTATGCGCAACGGCATCCTGACCACCGTGGTGCTGATGTTCATGAAGATTTGGGGACAGTACCTGTGGCCGGCCCTGGTGACGGGCCAGAAGATCAAGCCCATCAGCGTGACCGTGGCCAACCTACTGAATCCCAATTTCTGGGTGGACCCCCGGGTGAAGATCGCGGCGATGCTGATCGCAATGATCCCGCCCCTTTTGATCTACCTGATTTTCCAGCGTTATGTGATCGAGGGCATTACCATGTCGGGCGTCAAGGGCTGACGGCAATTTAAAATGACAGAAGGAGACGAAAATGAACGAATATGTGATATCGAGGGAAGAACTGAGAAAATGGTGTTCCGTCCCGGTGGATGAGCTGGGGACGCACCTGGACCGGAAGATGGAGCTGATGATGGGCGAGGATAAGACCGCTCTTCTGGAAGAAATTGGAAATATGATCACCGACGAAGTGATCGCAAATAACGCGGCCGGCAAGAATACCGTGTGGATTCTGCCGGGCGGAATCGGAAAGGTTTACGACGTGTTCATCCGCAGAGTCAACGAGGAGCGGATCAGCTTAAAAAATCTGTACGTGTTCCACGTGGACCAGTGGCTGGACTGGGAATACCGTTTATTCCCCACCACAAACCTGCGCTTCAGCATGAAGGGCAAAATGCTTCAGTCCTTTTACGCCAAGATTGATCCCGAGTTAAATGTTCCTGAGGACCAGAGGTATTTCCCCGATCCCGCGGACCCGGATCTGATCGACAACAAGATCGAGGAGCTGGGCGGCGTGGACACGATTCTGGGCGGCGTCGGCTGCAAGGGACTGATCGGATGGAACGAGCGCCCCATTTCCAATGTGCACCACATCACGCTGGAGCAGTACGCCAATTCCAAGACCCGGGCGGTTCATATGACGGACGAGACCATTATCGCCTACGCGGAGCGGGAGTTTGGTGGCTGCTACGAGGCTCTGCCGCCCAACGGCATCACCATCGGCATGAAGTCCATGCTGACCGCCAAACGGGCCATTTTCATCGTCATGACCGGTTCCTGGAAGGAGACGGTGGTGCGCGTGGCCATGTTCAGCGAGCCCACGGTGGAGTATCCCGTGACGCTGTTCCCCAAGTACGTGCCCCAGTGCATCATGTGCTGCGACCGCAAGACCGCGGACCACGTGATCTCCCGGGAGTACCAGGACGCGCCCATTCTCAGATAAGAACAGGAAAGGAACCAGATCAATATGGACAGAAATCCACAGGTAATTGTGGCCTATTCCCACAATGTCTCCCAGGCCATCCGGGTGCACAAGCTGCCCAGGCCCGGCGAGACGATCCGCGCGCTCCAGGCCAGCGCCGGTATGGACGGCGCCAAGGGCACCAACACAGCGGTAGCCTGCTCCCGGGTGGGGGCCCGGGTAGCCATGGTGGCCCACGTCAAAGGCGGCGACTGGTATTACAAGGGCCAGCAGGTGTTAAAAGAGGCGCAGATCGACGATACATATGTGATTTTAGGGGAAGGTATTAAAGATACCAGCGGCGTGGTGCTCATCGACGACGAGGGCAACAACATGATCGTGCTGGGGGCCCACAACGAGCAGGCCATCCCGGACGAGGAGATCGACGAGGCGCTGACCGCCATGAAGGACGCTCAGTATTGCGTGACCGGATATGAGATCAACGAGAAGAGCGTGCGGCACATTTTGAGAAAAGCCAGGGAGCTGGGGATCAAGACCGTGGTGAATCCCTCGCCCATCCCGGATTTTGTGCCGGATTACTGGGGGGATATCAGCCTCCTGATCCTCAATGAGGTGGAGATCGCCCGCATGCTGGAGCTGGCGGGCGTGGAATTCGAGGAAGGAAACTGGGAGGACAGCGCCAGGAAGCTGCGCAAAGCCTACGGAGTCGGTGACATCGTGGTGACTCTGGGCGAGAAGGGATTCTTCTGCCTGGAAGGGGAGGAAACCCACTTCGCGCCGGGAATCCGCGTGAAGGCCACGGATACCACCGGGGCCGGGGACGGCTACATGGGCGCAATGGCGGCCAGACTGGCCATGGGCGACAGCCTGTTCGAGGCCTGCAAGTACGCCAACCAATACTGCTCCATCACCGTGCAGCGGGACGGCACCATCAGCAGCTATCCCACGGCGGAGGAGGCGGAGGAAATCTTCGCGCAGATGGGCTGAAATATGAGGTAAGATAGGAAAGAACGGAAGCCACAGCGGGGCGGCCGGTCGTTGGACGTTTGATGGACCGGCGGTCGGACGAGGGGCTGTGGCTTCCGTTTTTGTTTGATTGTTATTTTTCAGTCTATTTGTTACATGATAGAAACTGGTTATTTATCCCCGTAATGTCCTTTACAGTGGACAATGTAGATACGGCCGCCTTCCATATGGTAGACTAAACGGTCTTTATCATTGATACGGCGGCTGTATTCACCCCGGAGATCGCCCAGCAAGGGTTCAGGTTTCCCGATTCCCTTCATGCAGCCGTTGCGCTCAATATCTTTAATCAGCTCATTGATTCGTTTTACCGTCTTTTTGTCCTGGGTTTGCCAATAGAGGTAATCCTCCCAGGCGTCGTCAGACCAGATTTTTTCACTCATCCGCAACCTCTATCAGTTCGTGTGCCGTGCCTTTTCCTGCCTGGAGTTCCTGGACAGATTTTTTAACGTAAGCGATATTGGATTCTGAATAAAAGGGATCGGCTGCCTGCGTAATTTCAAACGGGATGCGGTTTTCGCGTAAAACTGCTTTCACAAACAGATTGATAGCCGTGGAGGTATTTAAACCGACATTGGAGCAAAAAGCATCGAAGCTGGCTTTATCTTTTTCATCCACCCGTGCGGTTATGGTTGACAGTGCCATAAAATCATCTCCTTTCCGTATGTTCTTCATCTTTATTATAACACTATAGTGTGCGTATAGCAAGCTATTGTAATACGAGTATTGCTGGTGAGCGGGGAACCGCAAGAAATCCTTTCATTCCCACCCCACCCGACAGGCGCAGACCTGTCATTTTTAATTGACAACGAATGAATGGAAAATTATCCGAAAAGGGGGGATAATAGGGACAGAAAGAAGCGACGGCACACAGAAAGAAAGTGAAAGCATGATACAGGACCTGACACAAAAGCAGATACAGCTTTTGAACTGCCTGATGCACCAGGAAAATGCCATCGGCGCGGACGAACTGGCCAAGCGGCTGGGGATTTCGGCCAGAACGGTGATGCGCTACCTCTCGGTATTGGCGGAGGAGCTTGAAACCTTCGGCGTGTGCATTTCCCAGAAGCGGGGGCAGGGCTATGTTTTGGAGGGGGACAGGGCGGCGCTTAAGCCACTGCTCACTCAAAAGGAATACCGCCAGAAGGACGGGGACAAGCGGATTCATGAGATGATCCTGGAGATCATCGACCAGGACGAGATCACCATCGAGAAGCTCAGCGAGGCCATGTTTTTGAGCCCGTCCACCTTGAACAAGATGACCCCGGATGTGAAGGAGTTTCTGGGCAGATACAACCTGACCTTGAGCGGCAAGCCCCATTACGGTCTGTCTATTACCGGTGAGGAGACGGAGATTCGCACGCTTTTGGGGGATATCGGGCTGGACTACTGCAACGCCCGGCTGGTGAACACGGGAATCTATAACATTTCCGAGGAGGAGCTTGACCGGGTGGACCGGCTGGTGTTCGACCGCATTCAGGAGTATGGGCTGATCGTGGCGGACATGGACTTAAACAACCTGATCGCCAGAATCGTCATCGCGCTGTCCCGCAGCCGCAAAGGGCGGCATGTGACGGGCATGAGCCTGACGGCGCCGGTCACCGGCCACAATTACCAGATGATTTTATCCATCATGGAAACGCTGGGGCAGGAACTGGAGATTGAGATCACGGAGGAGGAATGCCTCTACGTGATGGTCTACTCCGGTTTTATCGGTTACGATCTCAGCGTGGCGGACGCCGAGGGCTGCCGGGAAATGCGCCGGTTTGTGGACGATTTTCTGGATGAGATTTCAGAGCTCACGGGGATCAATTACGACCGGGACGAGAAGGTGATGAACGTATTGAGCCTTCATCTGAAGGCGCTGATGCAGCGGGCCAGGGCGGGGAATTATTCGCCCAATCCCATTATCGCCCAGATCAAGAACCGCTATCCCCTGGAAATGAACTACGCCATCCTCATGGCCCAGCGTTTTGAAGAGCGGTTCGGGGTGTCCATCAACGAGGACGAGATCGGCTACCTCACCGTTTACCTGGGAGTCTACGAGCCCCAGGCCGGGGAGCGGGTCAAGGCGGTGATTCTCTGCAACTACGGCATCGGGACCTCCCAGATGATTCTGGAGAAAATCCAGAGCGAAATTCAGAATATCCTGATCTGCGGCGTGTACCCGGTGCGTTACCTGGATCTGGCCCTGGACCGGAATCCGGACGTGATCCTTTCGGCGGTGCCGGTGGAGAATTACGGCGGGGACGTGCCGGTGATCGTTTCCCACGATCTGCTCAGCGAGAAGGCAATCGCCGGGATTCAGGAACAGCTCTGGCAGAAGATTTACATTGAGAAGGAGCTGATGCGGTATTTTTACCCGGACTGCTTCGGACACATCGACGCCGAGGACCGGTTCGAGGCCATTGAAAAGCTGGGCGGGCTGCTGGTGGAGAAGAAGGGCATCGAACGGGAGGTCATAGACGCCATCGGGAAACGGGAGCGGATCAGCTCCACGGAGGTGGGAAATCTGGTGGCGGTGCCCCACGTGCTGACGCAGGGAACATTTTCTTCCTGTATTGCCATCGGGATTCTGAACCATCCGATTCAGTGGGGAAATGAACGGGTGCAGATGGTATTTCTGGCCTGCTTCAACCAGTCCAGGGACCAGTACGCCCGGATTTTCAGGACATTGTATAAAGTGGTTCACTCGGACGAGCTGGTGCGCCGCCTCATACAGGCAGAGAACTTTCAGGAGTTTCAAACTATTATGTGTAGGAGAGAATTGTGATGACGAAGGAAGTAATCAAGAAGGAATATATTTTTACAGGTATGGAGGTAACCACCAAGGAGGAGGCGCTGCGGGCCATCGCGGAGCGCGCGGTGGAGCTGGGGTTGTGCCGGGATGTGGAGGAGACTTATGAAGGTTTTATGGAGCGGGAATCCCAGGGCCCCACGGGAATGCAGGACGGCTTCGCCATCCCCCACACCCGCTGCGAGTCCGTGATTCAGACGGGAATCGTGGTGATGAAGTCCACGAAGGAGCTGGAGTGGGAGTCCTTTGACGGAAAACCGGTGCAGATCATGATCGCGCTGATCGTGCCAAAGGAAAATTATGGAAATGAACATATTCAGATTCTGGCCTCACTTTCCCGGATGCTGATGAAGCAGGATTTCCGCAGAAAGCTGACGGAGTCCGACTCTGCGGAAGAGATTTTTGAGGTGATCCACCAGGCGGTGGCTGCGGAGTAAGGAATTTGGGGTGAGAGGCCAGGCGGCCGCCCCTACCGTCCCCCCGCTGTTTGCAAGTTCTGCCGGAAATACCCGGCTGAATGATAGAATAAAAAAAGAAAAGAGGAAAAAGCAATGGCAAAGAAGAAATTAGTGGCATTATGTGCGTGCACCATGGGATTGGCCCACACCTTTATGGCGGCTCAAGCGCTGGAGGACGCGGCCAAGGAGCTGGGATACGATGTGAAGGTGGAGACCCAGGGAGCGGACGGCATCCAGAACGAGCTGACCCCCGCGGAGATCGCCGAGGCGGATATCATTATCCACGCTGTGGCCATCGCGCCTCAGAACAACGAGCGGTTTGACGCCTACGACATCTATGAGATCGGCCTTCAGGACGCGATCAAGAACGCCAAGGGCATTATCCAGGAAATTGAGAGTATGGAAGGCTAAATGAAACAGACCAAAGAAAAGGGGGACTAAGAAATGGCTATTACAAAGAGAAGCGCACTGACGGGCCAGGCGGAGAATAAGAACGCGGGCGCGGCCGCAAAACCGGCGCAGAAGGCGCCTGAGGTGCAGGAGAAAAAGGGACTTTGGGACACGCTGTCCCGCCACGTTATGACCGGTATCAGCAACATGATCCCGTTCCTGATCATGGGCGGACTGATCCTGGCGTTTTCACAGCTGATTCCTTACGTGATTCTGGGCGTTGACCCGTCCATGGGCATCGTGGACGCCATGAACAGCGGCGCTTACGAGGGCTTTAACCTTTCACTGCTCAAGTTCGCCAACCTGTGCGCGGACTTCGGCGGCACGCTGTTTGGGTTCGCAATCCCCATGTTTGCGGCCTTCATGGCAAATTCCATCGGCGGCAAGCTGGCATTTCCGGCCGGTTTCATCGGTGGCCTGATGGCTACCAAGCCCACCGCGGTGCTGAGCCTGGCGGACGGAACCTGGACCACCACGGCTCCGGTTGCCTCCACCTTCCTCGGGGCGCTGATTATCGCCATCGCAGCCGGTTATTTTGTAAAATATCTGAACCAGAAAATCAAAGTCAGCCACAACATGCTGGCCTTCAAATCCACCTTCCTGATCCCCATGCTGGCGGCTGTGTTCGTCATGCTGGGCATGCATCTGGTGGTAACGCCCCTGGGCGGAATGCTCAACAGCCTGATCAAGGCGGGTCTGTCCGCAGCCGGAAAGGCGGGTTCCTACGGTTACACCATCGCCCTGTCCGCGGCCACCGCCATTGACCTGGGCGGCCCCATCAACAAAGCGGCAGGTTTCGTGGCCCTGGGCTTCACCACCGACAAGGTGCTTCCTATCACGGCCCGCGTGGTCGCCATCGTGGTGCCCTCCTTCGGCCTGGGCCTTGCGACCCTGATCGACCGGTTAGTGGTAAAGCGCCATGTATTTGACAAGCAGTTCTATCCCCAGGGAAAAACCGCCATGTTCCTGGCGCTGATGGGAATCTCCGAGGGCGCGATTCCCTTTGCCCTGGAAATGCCCAAGGTGATCATTCCCTGCTACATGATCGGCGCAATCTGCGGTTCCCTGGCCGCCACCATTTTCGGCGCGGTGCAGTGGTTCCCCGAGTCCGCGGTGTGGGCATGGCCTCTGTGTGAGAACATCCCCGCCTATATCGCAGGTATCGTGGTGGGAGCGGTGGTGACCGCCGTGCTGGTGATCTTTATCCGCAGCAATATGATGAGCAAGGGAAAACTGACGGTGGATTCCAACGATTGATTGGACGTTGAGTAAAGGACGGGAGTAGGAGCGATGGCGTTTCATCTGGAACAGGGCAGGCAGTTTATGGAAGCGAGCGGTCTGGACGGGCTGCTGCTGGTATCGAGGGAAAATAAATTCTACACGGCCGGGCTTTACAGCGGCAGCGGCTACGTGCTGATCACGGGAAATGGCTGCTACGCCATTGTGGACGGGCGGTACTATGTCCAGCAGAAGGAGCGCATGGCCGCGGCGCCCCGGCAGATGAACGCCGCAGCGCTGCTGGCGGACGAAAAATGCGGGTTTTACGGACACATCAACCGGATTTGCGCCGGAGACTCCGTCCGCAGGCTGGGCTTCGAGGCGGAGGCCGTCTCCTACACACAATACCAGAAACTGGAAAATGGACTGGAGCCTGAGCTGGTTCCGGTGTCGCCGGATTCCATGCGTATGGTGAAGGATGAGGAAGAAATCGCCTGCATCCGCCGGGCCTGTGAGATCGCTGACCGGGGATATTCCTATATCCTCGGCCAGATTCGGGCGGGGATGACGGAGAAACAGGTGGAGAACCGGCTGCTTTACTATATGAAGGAGCTGGGCGCTCAGAAGGAGTCCTTCGACATCATCGTGGCCAGCGGCGTGAACGGCTCCATGCCCCACGCCAAGGCCTCGGACAAGGTCATCGAGCCGGGCGATTTCGTCACCATGGACTTCGGCGTGCGGGTGGGGGAATATTGTTCCGACATCACCCGCACCGTAGTGGTGGAGCGCGCCGGGGCGCAAATGCGTCAGGTCTACGAGATCGTGAGAGAGGCCCAGGCGGCCGCCGTCCGCGCCGTCCGGCCGGGGAAGCGGTGCAGCGAGATAGACCGGGTTGCCAGGGAAATAATTGAGAAGGCCGGGTACGGCCCGGCATTTTCCCATAATCTAGGACATGGCCTGGGCATCGCCTGCCATGAGACACCGAATTTCGCCCCCGGAGACGACCACGTGCTGGTACCCGGGATGGTCATGACCGTGGAGCCGGGGATTTATCTGGAAGGGCTGGGCGGCGTGCGCATCGAGGACGACGTGCTGGTGACGGAGAACGGCTGCGAGGTGTTGACGAAGTCGGGGAAAGAGTTGACGGTGGTGGGGTAAAGGGCTGGCGTTGGATGAGGAGGCGTCCGGCGCGATGGCCGCGCCGTTCTGGTGGATGGAAGTCCGCCAGGTCAGGGCGCGGTTCCCATTCAGGCCAGGGCGTAATCTGCCTGGTGAGAATTTTTCACACAGGCAGGCCATGCCCGCCACAATAAGGAGTCTATAGATGAATAAAGAGTTTTTAAAAGAACTGTGCGAGGCCCCTGCGGTGGCCTCCAACGAGGGCCGGGTGCGGGATGTGCTGCGGCAATACTGCGGCCCCTTCGCCCCGAAGCCCGTCTACGACGGCCTGGGAAGCATGATTTTCACCCAGGAGGGGGAGGGCCCGTCGGTGATGCTGGCCGCCCACATGGACGAGGTGGGATTTCTGGTGCGTTCCGTTTCCAGCCAGGGCATGCTGATGGTGCTGCCGGTTGGCAGCGTGCGCACCTTTTCCCGCTTTATGCAGGAGGTTGTGGTGACTACCTCTGACGGTAGAAGCTACAGAGGCATTCTGAACGCGGAGTACGATAACGGGAAGAAGGAGGCCACGGGGCTCTACGTGGACCTGGGGCAGGACAGCGCCCGGGAGATCGCGGAAATGGGAATCCGGCCCGGGGACATGGTTACCTTCGCCTCCGGGTTCCACGAGTACGAGAACGGCCGCTTTGCGGCCCGGGCGCTGGACGACCGGGCGGGCTGCTTCTGTATGGGCGAGCTGATGAAGCGGATGGCCGGAAAAGTCCATAAGAACCGTTTGAGCTACGCCTTCACCAGCTCCGAGGAGGTGGGCACCAGGGGCGCAAAGACCGCGGGCAGGGTGGCAGAGCCGGACGTGTGTATTGTGCTGGACGTGGCCTGCAACGGCAGCGAATTTGTCCGCGACCATACCAACAACCGCCAGCTGGGGAAGGGCCCCATGATCGTGCATTACGACAAGACCGTGGTGAGCAACCGGCGTCTGGTGGAGGTGGTGCGGCGCTGCGCGGAGGAACTGGACATACCGGTGCAGGACGACATGTTCTTAAACGGCGGGACCGACGGCGGCGTGCTCCATCAGGACGGCGCGGGGCACCCCACGGTGGTTCTGGGGATTCCCACCCGTTACGGGCATTCCCCCTATTCCATCGGCTGTTACCGGGACATGGAGCAGATGGTGGAGCTTTTGGAGCGCGTGCTGGATAAACTGGACGCGCAGGCATACAGAAAAATGGGATTTGAGGCGGAGAGCGATGAACTATAATTTTGACGAAGTGATCGACAGGCACGGGACGTTCTGTACCCAGTGGGACTATATCCAGGACCGGTTCGGGGAGCGGGATCTGCTTCCGTTTTCCATCTCGGACACGGATTTTATGGCGCCGGAGCCGGTGCGGCGGAAATTGACGGAGGTGGTGAACCACGGCATCTACGGCTACAGCCGCTGGAATCACGACGCATTTAAGGGCGCGGTGGCCGGTTATTTTGCCCGGCGCCACGGCGTGGAAATCAGCCTGGACTGGGTGACCTACAGCCCTTCCGTGCTGTACTCCATCGCGGCCCTGTTCCGGCTTCTGGGCCGGGAGGGGGACCGGGTGCTGGTGTTTGAACCTATGTACGACGCATTTTACCACGTGATCCGGGATAATGGACGGGAGTTGGTTCCCCTGCGCCTGACGGAGCGCGGTGGCCGGTACGAGATCGATTTTGACCGGTTTGAGGAGCTGGTGAGGGATTGTGGCATTTTCCTGCTGTGCAACCCCCACAACCCGACAGGGAGAGTCTGGACCCGGGAGGAAATGGACCGGATGGTGGCGCTGTGCCGGGAATACGGCGTTCCGGTGATCTCCGACGAGATTCACTCGGACGTGATTCTCACGGAACGGAAGCACTGCTCCATTCTCGGGTACGCGGATCAGTACGATAAGGTGTACCTGGTCAGCTCCTCCAGCAAGACCTTCAACACGCCGGGGCTGATCGGTTCCTACTGCGTGCTGCCGGACAGGGAAATTCGGGAGCAGTTCATTTCCAGGATGCGCAACCAGGACTTTTTGAATTCCGTCAGCCTTCCGGGCATGCACGCTCTGATCACGGGCTATGGGGAATGCATGGACTACGTGGACCAGCTCTGCGATTATATCCGGGGAAATATGCAGGAGCTCAGAAGCTTTGTGGATACGGAGCTGGCGGCAAAGGGCGTGAGATTTGTCATACCGGAATCTACCTACCTGGCCTGGATCGATATGAGCGGGGTGAACGCGGACAGCGCCGCCATCCAGGACGCCCTGGTGCACGTGGGTAAGGTGGGCATCATGCCCGGAAAGACCTATGGGGAGGAGAATTACCTGCGGATGAACCTGGGGTGCCCAAGGAGTAAGCTGCGGGAAGGGATGGAGCGGATGAAGCGGGCGTTTGAGGCGTTGTAGAAATGGTTGCATTTTTATCGCGCTTTAGGTCAGTTTACAAGGAACTACACGCAGACCACGAAACGGGGGCTGCTGACAACAAATAAAGGCTGAGTATCAAGCACCGGGAAAGTGCGGGATATTCAGCCTGTTTTGTTGTCAGGGGTTTCCAAAGGGGCTTGCCCCTTGGCACACGACTTTGCTCGCAAAGTGTAGTGTGTTATACGCTCTGTCGGCGTTGCCGTGAAAATGCCGTTGCCGCCGGAGAGGGCAAGGGCATTTGAAGCGGCAGGAAAGCAGGGCTGTGATTGCGTGGCGTGGAGCCGCAAACGCAGGACTGGTTTTATCAGCAGACAGGGCGTATATGAAAGCCCCCGTTCCTCGTCCCACGCCGGACTTCGGGACAAAATGGGGCTGTTGACAAAGTGCCTGATCATTTATTACGAGCGGAAAAAAGCAATAAAAAAGACGCCTACCGGCGTCATCCCATACATCTTATCATCCTTTTTAAGTTCAAAGCGGTCGCCGAGAGGAGGCAGTGGTCCTCCGCTGCCTCTAAACCCCGTCGTAAGACGCGTGTTAAGTTATGTCCCCACTTTTGGGCGGCAAACGTGCCCTCGCACCAGATCTGCCGCTTGCGCAGCGCATCCAGATAGTCCGGCTCGTTTTGCCGGGCGAGATGCCGCCGTACTGTGGGACGGAAGTAGGTATCCAGCAGCCTTCGTGCGCCGCGTTTATCATTTTCGCTCAAACATTTCTCCCGGAAAGGACAGCTCCGGCAGTCTCCGCGGTCTGCCCAATACTCCCAGTACACACCGCTGGCGCTGCGGTACAGCCCCTTCACTCGAAGCTCTTTCCCATTGGGGCATTGATAAACATCTTTCTCCGCATCATAAGAAAAGGCATCCCGTTTGAATTCCGCCTTGGTCCTATCAGCAGAAGGCTGCGGCCTGACATAAAAGGAGATTCCCTGCTCCTCCAGCACACGGTGGGCCAGAGGAAAATCGTAAGCGGCGTCCGCTGTGGCCGCCTGAATGGGGAAGACATTTCGATGGATCTGCTCCAGATGGTCCAGGTATGGCACGGAATCATGCACATCGCCCGGTGTCACCGTCACACCCAGGATCACACCGTGGTCCGTGTCCAGGGTTTGATGGCTCAGGTAGTACTGGCCCTCCGGCTTCCCCGGCCGTTTCATATGCCCTGCCTCCGGATCAGTCCGGCTCACACGCTTGTGGCTGCGGCGGCTGTCCCGCTTGATTTGCTTTGTCCGCTTCTTCCGGCGGTGTCCGGTCCGTTTCTCCAGTTTCTGCAGTCCTTCTTCCTCGTAGCCGTCCAGCCGTTCCCAGTATACGCCCGGTTCCTCGGGCATTTCCACCAGATGCTCCGACGCACGGGAGGCATTGGCCTTTACATGGGTAGAGTCGGTAGCTGCCAATTTCCCGCTGACCAGACCTTTTTCAATGCACTGCCGCACCACTTCCTCAAACAGCCGACGGAAAACCTTGCGGAAAGAAGGCTTGCGACGGCGCAGCTGAGAGATGGTGCTGTGGTCCGGTACCCGGTCAAACAGATCCAGGCCCAGATACCACCGCAGGGCCACATCTGTCTGGATACGCTGTTCGATCTGCCGTTCCGATGGGATCCCGTACAGGTATCCTACCAGCAGATATTTTACCAGCACAACAGGGGCAATGGGTGGGCGGCCGTATCTGCGGTTGTACAGATGGGCTGTTTCTTCATGAATGAAGGACAAGTCCAGCGTGGCTTCCAGTTTTCGCAGAAAGTGTCCCTCTGGGACCAAATCTTCTATCGTTACCATGTGCAGCTTCAGTTGCATTCCCATCCCCCTCTCCGCTCTTTTTTTCATTATATCATATTTCCGGCGCTAAGGGGACTTTGTCAACAGCCCCAAAATGTCCCGAACTTGTGGACACACTCACGAAAAAACAGACGGATTTTTCTCTCAAAATTGAAATGGGCGGGAAGCCGTTTTAGGGCTTTCCCGCCTTGATTACCCTTTAGCAAAGCCGGGCGGGACTGTCAACGGCGGCGCATGAAATGCGCCGTTCATCTTGACCGTTGACTGGCTCGACTGGCTTTGCTATTTCCCCGATAAACTTGAAGTTGTACTTATGCACAGGCAATCAAGCATCCCGTTTAATCAAAGCGGCATCGGAGTCCGGGCAATCACAATGACTGCCAAAACAGCGCCCGCAAACGCTGCTGCGCCGATAACTGCCGCCGTTTTTTTGCTGAGGTTCTTCTTTACTGCCTTACAGATTAGCATGGCGCAAACCACGCAAACAGCCGCAACCGCAAGCGCAATAACCAGCGTCTCCCATAACCATGAAAGTTCGTATAATATTCTCATTCGCTCACCATACCTTTCTCTTGCAAACTGGAAGTTACTTTTTCATATACACGCCTTTGCCAAATCCCGATTTATCCCTTTACTTTCTCCCCCGCTGCGGTTTTGGGTTTTTCAGCAAGTCCGACTTCTGCGCAATCCTTTTCAGCCACTTTCTTTCTTCCTCCGACAGCTTCCCATAGTTCAGCTTGAGCCGTTTACAGATAAACGCCATCGCCGCCTGTTCCGGGTCGCTGCCCGGAGTGGACGCTGCTTCTGCGGCTTGCAAAAAATCTTCCAGCGGATTGTCCTCCGGGACGCTGAAAAAATCGTCCTTGTGGGCTTCCCGCAGGTCAAGGGCTATGCCGTTTATGTCCTGCTGTATCACATAGCGGCAAAAGCTGTCATCGTCAATATGGGCGGTGACAAGCTGCCGTAGCTGCGGGTCGGTCAGGCCGGGATTGTGCTGCTTCATAATCGTTGCGCTCATGGTATCCACTATGGCGTTTGCGGCCTGCACCTGCTTCACCGCCACGCCGTTCACATAGATTTCAAGGTCAGCCATCAGCCGGGGGAAATCCGGGTGTACCACCAGTTCACACAAGAGGGAATTATCCACCAGCCCGCTTTTCAACAGTTCAATCATATCATCACTCAAACGCAGGTCTGCAAGATCGGCGTTTGGGTGATTTTTTGTTTTAGAGCGTCCCAGCAGGTAATCAACGGTCACTTCATAAACCTTTGCCAGCTGGATAAGGGCATGGTGGCTGATGTCTTTGAGATTGTCCCCCTCATAACTGCCCAAAGCAGATTTGGAAAGATGAGTTTCCTCCGCAAGCTGTTCCAGCGTCAGCCCTCGTTCCACACGCAGGTCTTTTAAGCGTTCTTGTATGGTTGTGTTCATGCTCCCTCCTTGTCTGCTCAATAAACTGGAAGTTGCTACTTCTTATCCTTCACAAAGAAGGAAATGCCAAGCAACGCAACCATGACAACAACATACGCGGTATAGAATACCCGTTTAACATCTGCTCCTATTCTGATACTGCCAATATAAACAGCCCTTCCCAATCCGGGATTGGACAGAGCGCATAAAACAAAGACTACTGCCACAATCAGCATTACAAGGCTACACAGCCTTAATGCTCGTCTCGTTTTCATATAATCACACTCCTTCATCAAATTCCGATTTGTTGTTCCGTTATTTTTATTATATCACAATTCCGAGAGCGTGGAAATAGGGAGATTTCAGGGCTGATTTCCGACTTTATGGACATACGGCACAGGCAATCAAAAAAGTATACACTTGAGATAGTTCATCGATGAGCTGCACCTTGAAAAATGAATGACCGTCCGAAAAGGAATACCCCGGCAGGGGAAGCACCGCAAGGAGCCAATTTCTGGACACTTTGGGGCTGTTGACAAAGTCCCCTTAGCGCCGGAAATATGATATAATGAAAAAAAGAGCGGAGAGGGGGATGGGAATGCAACTGAAGCTGCACATGGTAACGATAGAAGATTTGGTCCCAGAGGGACACTTTCTGCGAAAACTGGAAGCCACGCTGGACTTGTCCTTCATTCATGAAGAAACAGCCCATCTGTACAACCGCAGATACGGCCGCCCACCCATTGCCCCTGTTGTGCTGGTAAAATATCTGCTGGTAGGATACCTGTACGGGATCCCATCGGAACGGCAGATCGAACAGCGTATCCAGACAGATGTGGCCCTGCGGTGGTATCTGGGCCTGGATCTGTTTGACCGGGTACCGGACCACAGCACCATCTCTCAGCTGCGCCGTCGCAAGCCTTCTTTCCGCAAGGTTTTCCGTCGGCTGTTTGAGGAAGTGGTGCGGCAGTGCATTGAAAAAGGTCTGGTCAGCGGGAAATTGGCAGCTACCGACTCTACCCATGTAAAGGCCAATGCCTCCCGTGCGTCGGAGCATCTGGTGGAAATGCCCGAGGAACCGGGCGTATACTGGGAACGGCTGGACGGCTACGAGGAAGAAGGACTGCAGAAACTGGAGAAACGGACCGGACACCGCCGGAAGAAGCGGACAAAGCAAATCAAGCGGGACAGCCGCCGCAGCCACAAGCGTGTGAGCCGGACTGATCCGGAGGCAGGGCATATGAAACGGCCGGGGAAGCCGGAGGGCCAGTACTACCTGAGCCATCAAACCCTGGACACGGACCACGGTGTGATCCTGGGTGTGACGGTGACACCGGGCGATGTGCATGATTCCGTGCCATACCTGGACCATCTGGAGCAGATCCATCGAAATGTCTTCCCCATTCAGGCGGCCACAGCGGACGCCGCTTACGATTTTCCTCTGGCCCACCGTGTGCTGGAGGAGCAGGGAATCTCCTTTTATGTCAGGCCGCAGCCTTCTGCTGATAGGACCAAGGCGGAATTCAAACGGGATGCCTTTTCTTATGATGCGGAGAAAGATGTTTATCAATGCCCCAATGGGAAAGAGCTTCGAGTGAAGGGGCTGTACCGCAGCGCCAGCGGTGTGTACTGGGAGTATTGGGCAGACCGCGGAGACTGCCGGAGCTGTCCTTTCCGGGAGAAATGTTTGAGCGAAAATGATAAACGCGGCGCACGAAGGCTGCTGGATACCTACTTCCGTCCCACAGTACGGCGGCATCTCGCCCGGCAAAACGAGCCGGACTATCTGGATGCGCTGCGCAAGCGGCAGATCTGGTGCGAGGGCACGTTTGCCGCCCAAAAGTGGGGACATAACTTAACACGCGTCTTACGACGGGGTTTAGAGGCAGCGGAGGACCACTGCCTCCTCTCGGCGACCGCTTTGAACTTAAAAAGGATGATAAGATGTATGGGATGACGCCGGTAGGCGTCTTTTTTATTGCTTTTTTCCGCTCGTAATAAATGATCAGGCACTTTGTCAACAGCCCCAACTTGTCCCGAAGCTGTGGGGAGCGTGCCAACGCCGGAACACGCCGCAGGAATGGGGCAGGAAGCCTTTTCGGAGAGATCGGCTAAGGAAAAATGGAGGGACGCATGAAAGATAATCCATATAAACGCCTACCACCGTTGGAGCGCAAGCCGGACGGTTCCCTTTACCGCATGACACCGGCGCAGAGGAAACAGGCGGCCAGCCTGATACGCCGGGAGTGCTGTTGCTGTGAGGACGGCAACTGCATTGTCCTTGACGATGGGGACACCTGCGCCTGCCCGCAGACGGCTTCTTTCTCGGTCTGCTGTAAGTGGTTCCGCTGGTCGGTCTTGCCGCAATTCGGGACGCTGGAAGCGGAGATTTTCCGGGATAAGGAGCTAAAACGCTGTGCGGTCTGCGGCAGAGTGTTCGTCCCAAAGTCCAACCGAGCGAAATACTGTCCCGGCTGTGCCGCCAGAGTTCACAGGCGGCAGAAAACAGAAAGTGAACGGAAAAGGAGGTCTACTGTGGACAGTTAGGGGCTGAAAAGTCCTTGATTTTCAAGGCTTTGCAAGCACAGAACAGGGGCAGGCAATAGAAACTACCGTCTGCCCCCGGAAACGGGCTTCTAACCGTCCACAAAACACGATATGGCAAACACCATTTATATCCATCAGCCGGAAAAGGCGGTCAGCTTTACCCGGCTTCCCAATTTCCTTTTTGAAGCCCCCACATTCACACCCCTGTCCAACGAAGCAAAGGTTCTGTACGCCTTTATCCTGCGCCGGACAGACCTATCCCGAAAAAACGGCTGGGCAGATGAATACGGGCGGATTTACCTCTACTATCCCATTAACGAGGTAGTGGAGCTGCTCCACTGCGGGCGGCAGAAAGCGGTCAATACCCTGCGGGAGCTACAATATGCCGGACTGGTGGAAATCCAGAAGCAGGGCTGTGGAAAACCCAACCGCATTTATCCAAAATCCTATGAAGCGGTTTCAAACACCGACTTCAAGAAATCCGGTTATGGAACGCCGGAGGACTGAAAACCGCACTCATAGAGTACGATAATCAATCCTCTTGAAGTACGAAAACCGGACGGTATATAGAAATACAGAGATTAAAACGATTTTATTTATATCTATTCCATTCCAATCCTATCAGAGATAGTTTCGGCGGGATTTTCCCTGTGGAAAACCCGCTGGAAAAGAATGGAACGAGGAAAGGAGCAGAATGGCACAACACGCAATCTTGCGGTTTGAGAAACACAAGGGCAACCCGGCAAGGCCGCTGGAAGCCCATCACGAACGGCAAAAGGAACAGTACGCCAGCAATCCCGACATTGACACCAGCCGGAGCAAATACAACTTCCACATTGTTAAGCCGGAGAGCAGGTACTACCACTTTATACAGAACCGTATTGAACAAGCTGGCTGCCGCACCCGTAAGGATAGTACCCGGTTTGTGGATACGCTGATTACCGCCAGCCCGGAGTTTTTCAAGAAGAAGCCCCCAAAGGAGATACAGGAATTTTTCCAGAGGGCGGCTGATTTCTTAATCGGGCGGGTAGGCCGGGAAAATATCGTATCGGCAGTGGTACACATGGACGAGAAAACACCCCACCTGCATTTGGTCTTTGTCCCTCTGACAGAGGACAACCGCCTGTGCGCTAAGGAGATTATCGGCAACAGAGCCAATCTCTCAAAATGGCAGGACGATTTTCACGCCTATATGGTGGAGAAATATCCCGACTTGGAGCGTGGGGAAAGTGCCAGCAAGACAGGCAGGAAGCATATCCCCACCCGTCTGTTCAAGCAGGCGGTCAATCTATCCAAACAGGCAAGAGCCATTGAAGCCACGCTGGACGGCATTAACCCGCTGAATGCCGGAAAGAAAAAAGAGGAAGCCCTCTCCATGCTGAAAAAGTGGTTCCCACAGATGGGGAATTTCTCCGGGCAGTTGAAAAAATACAAGGTCACAATCAATGACCTGTTAGCGGAAAATGAAAAGCTGGAAGCAAGGGCAAAAGCCAGTGAAAAAGGCAAGATGAAAGATGCGATGGAACGGGCAAAGCTGAAAAGCGAACTGGACAATTTACAGCGGCTGGTTGACCGTATCCCGCCGGATATACTGGCGGAACTGAAACGGCAGCAGCGGCAGCATGGAAAGGAAAGGTGATTTTATAAGTACCACTATCAGATACAAAAAGGAAACGGAAGTCGTGACTTTTCAAGGCAGGGAAATCACGCTGGAAAACCTCTCCCCGGTGTTCACGCCGGAGCAGGAAGCGGCAAAACGCCGGGAACTGGAACAGCAACTTTATGAGGTGTTCCGCAAGTATGCCGACAAACGGCAGAGTGAGGAAGCCGGGGCATAAGGTTTTCCAAAGCCATCGTTGATTTGCGGGGCTGCTGGCGGTATAATAAAGCTGTCAGCAGCTCCGTTTCTTTTTTAAGAAAAGGAGCGACAATATGAATAATCGAATAGACGCAATCTATGCAAGACAATCGGTGGACAAAAAGGACAGCATTTCCATTGAAAGCCAGATTGAATTTTGCAAATACGAGTTGAAAGGCGGTAACTGCAAGGAATACACAGACAAGGGGTACAGCGGCAAGAACACAGACCGTCCGAAGTTTCAAGAACTGGTGCGGGACATCAAGCGGGGCTTGATTGCAAAAGTCTTGGTTTACAAGCTCGACCGTATCAGCCGTTCCATTCTGGACTTTGCCAATATGATGGAGCTGTTCCAACAGTACAATGTAGAGTTTGTGTCCTCTACGGAAAAGTTTGATACCTCCACCCCGATGGGGCGGGCGATGTTGAATATCTGTATCGTGTTCGCCCAGCTTGAGAGGGAAACGATACAGAAGCGGGTGACGGACGCTTACTATTCCCGCAGCCAGCGAGGTTTCAAGATGGGTGGGAAAGCCCCTTACGGCTTCCATACAGAGCCGATTAAGATGGACGGTATCAACACAAAGAAGCTGGTGGTAAACCCAGACAAAGCGGCAAATATCCGGCTGATGTTCGAGATGTACGCCCAGCCCACAACCTCCTACGGGGACATTACCCGGTACTTTGCCGAACAGGGAATTTTATTCAACGGCAAGGAACTAATACGCCCCACGCTGGCGCAGATGTTACGCAATCCTGTCTATGTGCAGGCAGACCTTGATGTGTACGAATTTTTCAAAAGTCAAGGGACAGTCATTGTCAATGACGCTGCCGATTTTACGGGGACAAACGGCTGTTATCTGTATCAGGGACGGGATGTGAAGCCCAGCAAGAAAAACGCCTTGAAAGACCAAATGCTGGTGCTGGCTCCCCATGAGGGCATTGTCCCGGCGGATATATGGCTGGCCTGCCGCAAGAAGCTGATGAACAACATGAAAATCCAGTCCGCCCGGAAAGCCACCCATACATGGCTGGCGGGAAAAATCAAATGCGGGAATTGCGGGTATGCTCTTATGAGCATTAACAATCCTGTGGGAAAGCAATATCTCCGCTGCACAAAACGGCTGGACAATAAAAGCTGTGCCGGGTGCGGGAAAATCATCACTTCGGAACTGGAAACGGTTGTTTATCAGCAGATGGTAAAGAAACTGGCAAGCTACAAGACGCTGACAGGCAGAAAGAAAGCGGCAAAGGCAAACCCGAAAATTGCCGCCCTGCAAGTGGAACTTCTCCATGTGGACAGCGAGATTGAAAAGCTGGTGGACAGTCTGACGGGTGCAAACAATGTTCTGCTCTCCTATGTGAATGTGAAGATAGCGGAACTGGACGGGCGCAAACAGGAACTTGTGAAGCAGATAGCCGAGTTGACGGTGGAAGCCATCAGCCCGGAACAGGTCAATCAGATTTCCGGCTACCTCGACACATGGGACAATGTATCCTTTGACGACAAGCGGCGGGTGGTGGATTTGATGATTACCACCGTTGCCGCTACAAGCGACAGCTTGAACATCACATGGAAAATCTGACGGGCGGCACACCTCCCGTCAGACCGTTACCCTGTGTAGTCCCTTGTAAACTGTACTTTGCCATTGACAAAACCTCCAAAGTGGCGTAAAATCGAGTCACGCAAAGAAAAATGACAGGCTGTGAAAGGGAATAGTAAGCAGGGCGCGCGTCACAGAGAGGGGATCAATGGTGGGAGATCTCTACGAAGGCGGAGGCTGAACCGGCCCCGGAGCTTTGTATGATGAATGCAACGTAAATCCGGCGTTAACGGATGAAAAGCGGGTTCCCGGCTGCGGGAGCCAACTTGGGTGGTACCGCCGAGCCATTCGGTCCCATGTGTCGGTTTTCCGGCATGTGGGAACGGATGGCTTTTTTGAGTTACGAACACATTTATTTGAGAAGGAGATTAAAATCATGGCAAACGACAAGAAAATGGTGGAAGCCATCACATCCATGGACGTGGATTTCGCCCAGTGGTATACGGATGTGGTGAAAAAGGCCGAGCTGTGCGACTACGCCAGCGTGAAGGGCTGCATGGTGATCAAACCCGCGGGCTACGCGATCTGGGAGAACATCCAGAATGAGCTGGACCGCCGGTTCAAGGCCACGGGCGTGCAGAACGTGTACATGCCCCTGTTTATCCCGGAGAGCCTGCTGGAGAAGGAGAAGGACCACGTGGAGGGATTCGCCCCCGAGGTGGCCTGGGTGACCCACGGCGGCCTGGAGCCCCTGCAGGAGCGCATGTGCGTGCGCCCCACCTCGGAGACGCTGTTCTGTGATTTCTACGCCAAGGACATCCACTCCTACCGGGATCTGCCCAGGGTTTACAACCAGTGGTGTTCCGTGGTGCGCTGGGAGAAAACCACCCGTCCCTTCCTGCGCTCCAGAGAGTTTTTGTGGCAGGAGGGCCACACCGCCCACGCAACCGCCGAGGAGGCCGAGGAGCGCACCATCCAGATGCTGAACCTGTACGCAGACTTCTGCGAGGAAGTGCTGGCGATCCCGGTTGTGCGGGGCCAGAAGACCGACAAGGAGAAATTCGCGGGCGCGGAGGCCACCTACACCATCGAGTCCCTGATGCACGACGGCAAGGCGCTGCAGTCCGGCACCAGCCACAACTTCGGCGACGGCTTTGCCAAGGCATTTGAGATTCAGTTTACGGACAAGGACAACACCCTGAAATATGTGCATCAGACCTCCTGGGGTATGACCACCCGCATGATCGGCGCCATCATCATGGTACACGGCGACGACAACGGACTGGTGCTGCCGCCCAGAATCGCGCCCATCCAGATTATGGTGGTGCCGGTTCAGCAGCAGAAGCCGGGCGTACTGGACAAGGCGTTCGAGCTGAAGGAGCGTCTGACCAAGGCCGGATTTTCCGTGAAGGTGGACGATTCCGAGAAGAGCCCGGGCTGGAAGTTCGCGGACTGCGAGATGCGCGGAATCCCGCTGCGGGTGGAGATCGGTCCCAAGGATATGGAGAAGAACCAGGCCGTTTTAGTGCGCCGGGACAACCATGAGAAGACCTTCATTTCCCTGGACGAGCTGGAGAGCAGAGCGGGAGAAATGCTGGATACGATCCAGAACGCCATGTACGAGAAGGCGAAGGCCCATCGGGACGCCCACACCTACGAGGCGACCCAGTGGGATGAGTTTGTGGACACAATCAACAACAAGCCGGGCTTTGTGAAAGCCATGTGGTGCGGCTGCCAGGAGTGCGAGGACAAGATCAAGGAGGCCACCGCCGCCACCTCCCGCTGCATGCCCTTTGAGCAGGAGAGCTTATCCGACCACTGTGTCTGCTGCGGCAAGCCGGCGAAAAAGATGGTTTACTGGGGACGTGCGTATTAATGGAGATCAGAGTTCCGGCTCCTGTGGAGCGGATTATCGGACAACTGAATGAACACGGTTACGAGGCGTATATTGTGGGCGGCTGCGTCCGGGACATGCTTTTAAACCGGGAGCCGGGGGACTGGGACATCACCACCAGCGCCCTGCCGGGGCAGGTGAAGGAGCTGTTCCACAGAACCGTGGACACCGGAATCCAGCACGGCACGGTGACGGTGATGGTGGGGAAGGAAGGCTACGAGGTGACCACCTTCCGCGTGGACGGCGAGTACGAGGACGGCCGCCATCCCAAGTCCGTGGCCTTCACGCCCAACCTGACGGAGGACTTAAAACGCCGGGATTTCACCATCAACGCCATGGCTTACAACAAGGCCACCGGGTTTGTGGATGAGTTTGGGGGCGTGGAGGACCTGCGGCGGGGGATCATCCGGTGCGTGGGGGAGCCCATGGACCGGTTCACCGAGGACGCCCTGCGGATTCTGCGGGCCATCCGGTTTTCAGCCCAGCTGGGGTTTGAGATCGAGGAGCGGACCCTGGAAGCCATCCGGGTCATCGCGCCCAATCTGGCTAAGGTGAGCAAGGAACGGGTGCAGGTGGAGCTGACCAAGCTGCTGTGCAGCGCCCACCCGGAGCGGATCGCCCTGGTGTATGAGACGGGGATCAGCCGGTATGTGTCGGGGACGTTTCATGAGATTTATGGGGAAGGCATGCCGGGGACGGCAAATGCGCCGGAGGATTACAGCGGCGTCCGCACGGAGGAAAACTCCCCGGCAGCTTCCGGCGGCCTCTCTGTCCCATCCCCAATCCCTGCGATTCCCGTGTCCATCTCCCCGCAAAAGCACCTGCGCTGGGCTGCCTTCCTTCGAAACGCCACGCCCGACCAGGCGTTTACCGTGCTAAAGGACCTGAAACTGGACAACGACACCATTTCCCGGGTAAAAACCCTGGTGGACCTGCTGGGCCAGCCCCTGATGCCGGAGAAACCGGCCCTCCGCCGAGTGATGAGCCGGATTGAACCGGCCCTCTACGACGACCTGCTGGACTTAAAAGAAGCCCTTCTGCCCTTCGGCGTCCCGGAGACGGGGGACGATCTGCGCCGGGCGCGGGCCCTCAGCGGGGAGATCCGCCGGGACGGCGACTGCCTGGATTTAAAGTCCCTGGCGGTGAAGGGCCGGGACGTGATGGACGCGGGCGTGAAGCCCGGCAAGGCCGTGGGGGAGACGCTGGCGGCTCTTCTGGAGCTGGTGCTGGAGGATCCGTCCCGGAATACCCGCGATTATCTGTTGCAACATCTGAAATAATCATTTATAATAACTGTTGGGGTTCGAGTATTCGAATAAAAGGCGCTCCGGCGCATATCAAAAAACGGCAGGGACGGATTGTCCCCGCGAAGATCAAAAGGAGGACAAATCAATGAACGTAATCAGTACAGAAAAGGCACCTGGTGCAATCGGACCGTATTCCCAGGGATTTGAGGTAAACGGTTTTGTATTTACTTCCGGCCAGATTCCGGTCGATCCGGCAAACGGCGAGGTTCCGGAGGGAATCGCTGCTCAGGCTGAGCAGAGCTGCAAGAACGTAGGCGCGATCCTGGAGGCTGTGGGCAGCTGCTACGACAAGGTGTTCAAGACCACCTGCTTCCTGGCTGACATGGGCGATTTCGCCGCATTCAACGAGGTTTACGCAAAGTACTTCACTTCCAAGCCCGCCAGAAGCTGCGTAGCTGTGAAGACTCTGCCGAAGGGCGTTCTGTGTGAGATCGAGGCCATCGCTGTAAAGTAATTCCAGCATAGCCGGAAACCATACGTGGAACAATGAATACAGATAGAGGCCGCGCCTTCTTACAGTCATGCGTAAGGGCCGCGGCCTTTTCTGAGTGGATGCAATGGGCCGCTGGCGATTGTTTGAATGCAGTGGGCCGCTTGGCGAAGCTTGCGGGCAGTTGACCCGGCGAACGGAGGAAGGGAGTCTGCGGAGGATGAAATTTCTGAAATGGCTGCGAAAACCCATGAAATGGGCCATATATCTTGCGGTGGCGGGCTGCTGCCTGGTGGTGGGAATTAATCTCTACATGCAGGGGACGGTCAAAAAACGGATCGTGACCCCGGAGCAGGCGGCGGAGCTGGACAAGGTGGACTGTATACTGGTGCTGGGCTGCGGCGTGCGGGACGACGGTAGTCCCTCCGGTATGCTGAACGATCGGCTTTTGCAGGGCATCGCCCTGTACAATGCCGGGGTGTCGGACCGGCTGCTCATGAGCGGGGACCACGGGAGGGTGGATTACGACGAGGTGAATCTGATGAAACAGTTCGCCATCGACCACGGCGTGCCCTCCGAGGATATTTTTATGGACCACGCGGGATTTTCCACCTATGAGAGCATGTACCGGGCCAGGGACATTTTCCAGGCGGAGCGCATCGTGGTGGTCACCCAGGAGTACCACATGTACCGGGCGCTCTACAACGCCGGGCAGATGGGCATGGACGCCTACGGCGTGGCCTCCGATCCCAGAAAATACGGCGGCCAGAAGATCCGGGACGCCCGGGAAATGCTGGCCCGGACCAAGGATTTCCTCTACGCCATCGCAAAGCCCAAGCCCACCTACCTGGGCGAGGCGATTCCGGTCAGCGGAAACGGGGACGCCACCAATGATAAAAATTGACGGAAAAAGGCTGCGGCTTCACTAAAATAGGAAGCAGCAGCCGTTTTTTGATGGCGCGTTTTGCGGCTCCGCCGGATCAGAGCTTTTCGAAATAGCTCGCATCCTTCCCGCACACCGGGCAGATGAAATCCGGGGGCAGGGTGTCGGACTCTAAAATATAGCCGCAGACCTTGCAGCGGTAGCCCACCACCGTGCCCGCGTCCTTCTGGTAGGAGGGGGCGTTCGGAGGTGTGGCGCCGTTTTTCTTGTGATGGTAGTTGGAGTAGGTAAGAGCCGGAGCGTTCATATCCAGGGCCTCCGCCTCTATCACCTCGCCTACCACGATTACGTGGGTTCCCACGTCCAGGGTGGAGACTACGCGGCAGGCAAAGCGGGCGCAGACGCCGTCCGTAGGATAGGGGTTGTTCAGGCCGTCCCGTCCCTGGGGGATGCCGTCGAACTTGTTGGCGTCGCGGCTGCTCTGGAAACCGAACCGCTTGATCTGGTCCATGGTCACGTCGTCGGATAAGACCACGGCGGAAAAGGTGCCGGAAATCTCGATGAGCTTCAAGGTCTCATTGTTTTTGTTCAGAGCGATGGACAGGCGGGCCGGCTCGGCGGTGACCTGGGTCAGCGTGTTGATGACGCAGCCTGCGTTTTTGCCGTCCGCGCTGGTGGATACGATATAAACTCCGTAGCTCAGCTTAAAAAATGCTTTTGGATCCATAGTATAACTCCCTTCTGTGTGTTTGAGTGAATGCATTGACATTGAGTTGATTCGTCCGCTATGTTATATTATGTACTATAATAGCAGTATAGCATACAGAAAAAAATAAATCAATAATAATTACTATTATTATACAAGAGAGAATCAAAGCAAATGAGGGGATACGATGGGGAATGATACGCAGAAAACAAGGGTGCCGGAAATCTGCCTGATCGCGCCCTCCCAGTCCCTGGCGGACCTGACCCGCCGGGTGGCCGCGGACCGGGGCCTTGAGGTGGGGATTTATGTGGCGGTGCTGGACGATGGGATCAAGCTGGCGGAGGAGCTGATGAGCCGGGGGGCCAGGATTTTCGTCAGCCGTAAGGGAACGGCGGAGGTGCTGGCCAGAAACCATTTTACGGTGGCCAAGATCAGCACCACGCTGAACGATTACCTGCGCCATCTGGATTTGTTAAAGGGGTACCAGGGCAAGACGGTGATCGTGGAGTATGTGAGCTTTATCAATGAGCTGAAGCAACTTTGCCGCTATCTGGGCGTTGAGAACACCATGATTCTGGGGTACCAGAACGCCACGGAGTACGAACAGTGCGTGAAAATGGCCCTGGACAGCCACGCCACCTGCTTTATGGGCGGCGGCGCGTCCCTGCCCAACGAGGCCAAACGGCAGGGCATCCCCTACACGGTGGTGGAAAATACCTACGAGTCGGTGAGCATCGCCCTGGACGCGGCCCTGCAGCTGTTGAACGTACAGAAGCAGGAGCGGGAAAAGCGCAAGGAATACGAGATTCAGCTGCAAAAGCACCAGATGCTGATGAACTACACCCGGGACGCCATCATCAACGTGGACGCCCGCGGTATGGTCTCCATCATGAACATGGAGGCCCGCCGGATGTTTCATCTGACCCGCAGCGCCGTGGGGCGGGATATCCGCCGGCTGCTGCCGGAGCTGGAGTTCGACGAGCTGCGGCGGAACCCGGAGCAGGTGGTGGGGCAGATTATCAGGATTCAGGGGCAGCTGCTCTCCGTCAACAAGATTCCCATTGTGATGGGCGGACAGTTTGAGGGCGCGATCTATTTTTTCCAGAGCGTCCACGACATCCAGAAGAGCGAGCAGAGAATCCGCCTCCAGCTGCACCAGAAGGGGCTGGTGGCAAAATACCACTTTGAGGACATTCTGGGGACCAGCGCCAGCTTAGAGCGGGTGAAGCTCATCGCCCGCAGCTACGCCCAGGCGGATTCCTCCATCCTGCTCACCGGGGAGACGGGGACCGGGAAGGAGCTGTTTGCCCAGAGCATCCACAACAGCAGCCCCCGCCGCAACGGTCCCTTTGTGGCCATCAACTGCGCGGCCCTGCCCAAGGACCTGCTGAGCAGCCAGCTGTTCGGCTATGAGGAGGGCAGCTTTACCGGGGCAGCCAAGGGCGGGAAACCGGGTATCTTCGAGCTGGCCCACGGGGGAACGATCTTTTTGGACGAGATCGGGGAGATCCCGGAGGAGACGCAGATTCAGCTTTTGCGGGTCCTGCAGGAGAAGGAGGTGCGCCGCCTCAGCAGCGACAAGGTGATCCCCATCGACGTCCGGGTGATCTGCGCCACCAACCGGAATCTGGCCCTGGAGGTGAAGGAGCGCCGGTTCCGCATGGACCTGTTTTTCAGGATCAACGTGCTCAAGCTGGAGATTCCGCCGCTGAGGGCGCGCAAGGAGGATATCCCGCTGCTGGCGGACCATTTTCTGGAGGAATACTGCGGTGAGGACCGGCTGGACGAGGTGCTCGCCCGGATGGAGGAGCTGTATCCCAGGATGACGGAATACTCCTGGCCCGGAAATATACGGGAATTGCAGGCGGTGACGGAGCGCATCGCCATTCTCCTTGACCAGGGCTTTCCCATGGAGATCGACGCCCACATGATGATGGAGGAGTTCGGCCTGGAGGAAGGAGGGACCAGGGAAATGGACCCGGAGCGGAAAATAAACCCTGGACCGGACGAGAACCCCAGGCATGAAGAGGGGCCGTCCGCCCGCGCCATTCCGGCCTGCCGCAGGGAGGATATTATCTGCGCGCTGAAGCGCAATCACTACCACAAGCAGAAGGCCGCCGAATCCCTGGGGATTTCCAGAAGCACGCTGTGGCGGCTGATTCGGAAATATGAAATTGAATGATGTTTCAAAATGTTTCAAAACGTTTCTCTAAAATGTCTCTGCGACGTGGCCTGGAGAAACGTTTTTTTGATATGATCCGGGCTGCTGGATAAAACGCCGGGATTTCAGAGGGAAATGCGGATTGGCATGAATCTTGCTATTTATGAGTATTGAAATTAATAAAAAACAGGAGGTAAGGGTATGAATTATGCTGCATTGTCACTGGTGTTTTTGATCGGGGCCATACTGATCGGATTTTTCCGAAAGATCAACATGGGGTTCGTGGCCTTCGGTCTGTCACTGGTCCTGGCTCAGATTGCGGGGGTCAAGTCGGGAACGGTGATCACGGGATTTCCCACTAAGCTGTTTGTAACGCTGCTGGGAGTCATGTTCCTGTTCAGCATCGCACAGCAGAACCGGACGCTGGAGCTGCTGGCGCGCAAGATCGTGAACATGGCGGGGAACCGGACGAATCTGATCCCCATTATCGTGTATATTTTCTCCACGATACTGGCGGGCGTGGGACCGGGCACGGTACCAGTTATGAGCCTGATGGCGGTATTTACCTGCTCGCTGGCGGCTGAGATGAAAACCTCGCCGGTGCTGCTGTCCGCCACATCCGTTCTGGGAGCCGCCGCGGGGGGCCTGACGCCCATCGCGCCCACGGGAATCCTGGGACTGTCCCTGGCCGAGGAACAGGGGATCACCGGAATCGAGTTCCCTTACGCGGCCAACATGGTCATGGCCATGACCGTCTATTTTATCGTGATCTACATTGTGCTGAAGGGCTACCGCCTGAAATCCGCCGTCGATCTGTCTGTCAAGGAAAAAATTTCCTTTAACACCCAGCAGAAGATCACCCTGGTGGGTATCGCGGTGCTGGTGGTAACGGTTATCTTCATGGGATTTGACGTAGGTCTGATGTCCTACACCATCGCCTTCGTGCTGCTGCTGTTCCGCGTTGCGGACGAGAAGAAGTCCGTGGCTTCCATTCCCTGGGGCACCCTGTTGATGATCAGCGGTATCAACATGCTGATGGCCCTGGTGATCCAGCTGGGCGGAATCGACCTGCTGGCCAGCGGTCTGGCCAAACTGATGAGCCCGGTTACGGCTCCCGGCGTCATGGGACTCACCGCGGGTATCATGAGCTGGTTCAGCTCCACTTCCGGTGTGGTTATGCCCACGCTGATTCCCACGGTCACCGATGTGGCGGCCCAGGTGGGCGGCGGCGTCTCGACCCTTGCGCTGCTCTCCGCCATCACCAACACGGCCAGCGCGGCCGGAATGAGCCCCATCTCCACCGGCGGCTCTATGGGTCTTGCGGCCTACACCCAGATTGCCAATCCCACCGAGGAGGAGCGCTCCAAGCTGTTCATCCAGCTGTTCGCGGTGTCCATCGGCGGCGTGATCGTGATCGCGCTCTTTGGCATGACCGGGGTATACGGATTGTTTATGTAATATAAGGAGACGAGACAGGTATGGGATATACAATTTCTGAAAAAATTATGGCCCGGGCCTCGGGAAATGAACACGTCCACGCGGATGACATCCTGTGGGTAGACATTGACCGGGCGATGATGGACGACGTCCTGGGGCCGCGTCTGGAGATCGACGACCGCCTTCGGGAAATGGGGGTGGACGTGTGGGACCCGGACAAGGTGGTAATCATTTCCGACCACTACACGCCGCCCGCCAACCTGCATCAGGCCAACATCGTGAAGTTCACCAGGGAGTGGGCCAAAGAGCACGGGATCAGCCGCTACTATGAGTTCGCAGGGCCCTGCCATCAGGTGATGGTGGAACACGGCCACGTGCTCCCGGGCAGCGTGGTGGTGGGGACGGATTCCCACACCTGCACCTACGGGGCTCTGGCGGCATTTGCCACCGGCGTGGGTTCCACGGAGATGGCGGGGGTGCTGGCCACGGGGCAGACCTGGATGAAGGTGCCCCAGACCATCCGGGTGACCTGGAACGGGGAACTGCCGGAGCGGGTGATGGCCAAGGACGTTTCCTTAAAGACCATCGGCGCGGTGGGGCATTCCGGGGCCACCTACAAGACGCTGGAGTACGCCGGGGATACCATCCAGGGGATGATGATGGACGAGCGCCTCTGTCTGACCAATATGGCGGTGGAGGCCGGGGCCAAGGCGGGGATCGTGGGGTACGACGACGTGACCGCGGAGTATCTGGCCCGTTTCGGGGTCAGCGAGCGGTACGACCACCTGAATTCCGACCCGGACGCCGTGTTCTGCGCGGAGTATGCCTTTAAGGCCGGGGAGCTGGCGCCCCAGGTGGCTTGCCCCCACGAGGTGGACCACGTGTACGAAGCCGCAGAGCAGAGCGGGGTACAGATTCATCAGGCATATATCGGCTCCTGCACAGGCGGCCGCTATCACGACCTGAAAATGGCGGCGGAGCTTCTGCGGGGCCGGAAAATCGCCCCGGGCCTTCGGCTTTTGGTGTCGCCCGCCTCCCGGGAAATCTACAATCAGTGCCTGCGGGAGGGCATTCTGGAGGTTCTGGCCGAGGCCGGGGCTACGGTGCTGGCTTCCAGTTGCGGCGCCTGCCTGGGGATTCACTCCGGCACCCTGGCTGACGGCGAGGTGTGCATTTCCACCACCAACCGGAACTTCATCGGCCGGATGGGGAGCAAGACCAGCAGCGTCTATCTGGCTTCGCCGGTCACGGTGGCCGCCTCGGCGCTGACGGGCCATATCACGGACCCCAGGGAAATTTGAGGAGGGCGTTATGATAAAAGGAAAAGTTTGGAAATATAAGGACAACATCAACACGGACATCATCGCGCCGCCCGCCTCCCTGGAGCTCAGTACGGAGGAGGCCGCCCGATATACCATGGCGCCGGTGGACCCGGACTTCGCTTCCGGGTTTAAGCCCGGGGACATTTTCGTGGCGGAGCACAACCTGGGTTCCGGCTCCAGCCGGGAGAACGCGCCGCTTATGCTGCGGCAGCTGGGAGTGCGTACCATCGTGGCCATGGATTACGCCCGGATTTTTTTCCGCAACTGCATCAACGTAGGGATTCTGACCATCGAGTGCCCGGAGACAGACAAGATTTCCAAGGACGACGTGCTGGAGATCGATTATCTGGGCGGAATGATTTACAACCGGACCACGGGGGAGGAATACCGGTGTAACAGGATACCCGAGCATGTGATGGGGATTATCCGCTGCGGGGGATTGATTGAATATTTAAAACAGGAAAAGCTTCCTGGGAGAAGATGAGATAGACAGGGGACTGCTGAGATCGCTCGGCAGTCCCCTGTTGTCGTTCAGAAGGTTGAAATGCGCCAAAAATTACTGCGGAATCACCAAAGTCTGCCCAACATCGATCAGATTGGGGTCGACGATGTGGTTGGCCCGCACCAGGGCCTGGACCGTGGTGCCGAAGCGCAGGGCGATGCCGGATAAGGTGTCGCCACGAACCACCTGATAAACCAGCACGCTGCTGCTGTCCGGGAGGCGCAGTACCTGGCCGGGGTAGATCAGGTTAGGATCGGCGATCCCGTTTAAGCTCACCAGCTCCTGTACTGTGGTGCCGAAACGCCGGGCGATGGCCCAGAGGGTGTCGCCGGGGCGTACGGTGTACGTGGCCTGCATTTCTCCGCGCCCGGGAATCGTCAGCACCTGGCCGGGGTAGATCAGATTGGGATCGGGGATATCATTGGCCTGCACAAGGGCCTCTACGGTGGTGCCGAAGCGCCTTGCGATGGCCCAGAGGGTGTCGCCCGGCCGCACGGTGTAGGTGGCGGAGTCGTCCGGCGAGCCGGAGTCGTTTCCGCCGCTTATCAGCATGGTGTCCTTGAAATAATCCAGGTCCACCTGGCCGGATATGCCGGGTACATTTCCCGCGTCCGAATACTGGAAGCCGTCCCAGGTGGCCCAGTAGCCCGTGTTGCTGGGAACGGCCGGGCCGTATTCCGCCACCCACAGCGGGTAGGAGGCGAAGGAGGAATCCCAGACGTTGGCGGTGTTGTTGGTATCGCTGTACAGGGAGGGGGTGTAGCCAAGGCAGTCGTTTAAGGTCTCCATAAAGGCGGCGCCGATTGCGTTGATCTCCTCCACGTCCAGCCCCGGAAAGCTCTCGAAGTCCATGGCCGGGTAGAGGTCCACGGTTTTGTCGCGGATCAGGGAACAGAAGAAACGGGCCTGTTCCTTGGCCTCCTCCTCGTTCTGGGCGGTGACATAGTGGTAATAGCCGATTTTCAGGCCCGCGGCCAGGGCGCCCTGATAGTGGGACTCAAAATATGCGTCCACATAGTCCGAGCCCTCGCCCGCACGGATGTAGACGGCGTCAATCCCGGACTGCCGCACGGCCTCAAAGTCGATGTCGCCCTGCCATTCGCTCACGTCGATCCCGTGGTAGACACGGCTGGCGGCAAAGGAGGTCAGGGACGGCGGTGCGAGAGCCAGGAGCAGAGCCAGGGAAAAGCAGGCTAAGCTGCGAAATTGTCTCATAAATATTCAAATCCTTTCTTACAACAGATGATTTTATGCCTATAACAGGCAGTTGTGCGGTATGACAGGAGAAAAATTCAGGCGGCGGGAAAACAGACGGAAAAAATAGGGTCAGAGAGGCGTATGAGCCTCATTTTTACCGGTTTTTCCGCCATTCGAACTAATATATATTATGAGACGGGCCGGGGATTGGTTCGGACCTTGTTCATCTGAGGGTGTTTTCAGGCGTTTTGGAAAATCATTTTAAAATACAATAAATTTGTCTGATCTTGTCCGACGCGTCCGCTCATTTCAGGATAGTATGAAATCAAGAACACGAAAAGCGAGGGAATGCGATGCCAATCCATGTAAAAAATGAGATCGGAACACTAAAACGGGTGATGCTCCACCGTCCGGGGCAGGAGCTGGAGCACCTGGTCCCCGGGGAGCTGGAACGGCTTTTGTTTGACGATATCCCCTATCTGAGGGCCGCCAGGCAGGAGCACGACGTATTCGCCGGGATACTGCGGGAGCAGGGGGTGGAGGTGGTTTATCTGGAGGACCTGATGGCCGGAACGTTAAAGGGCAGGCCCCAGCTTCGGGAGCGCTTCATCCGCCAGTTTATCGAGGAGGGCGGGAATATCGCCCAGAAGTTCAAGGACCAGCTGTTCCGGCTGCTGGACGGAATTGAGGACGAGCGGGAGCTGGTTCAAAAGACCATGGCCGGGGTGAGGATGAACGAGCTGAAGGCGGGGGGACACAGTCCTCTGGCGGACCGGGTGAGGCCGGACAGCCGGTTCATACTGGACCCCATCCCTAACCTGTACTTTACCCGGGACCCCTTTGCCTCCATCGGCTGCGGGGTGGGCCTCAACTACATGTATTCCAGAACCAGAAGGCGGGAGACCATCTACGGGTCCTACATTCTGGAGGAACACCCGGACTTTGCGGGGAGCACGCCTTTTTATTACCGGCGGGACTATCCGTTTTCCATCGAGGGCGGCGATATCCTGAATTTGAGCCGCCGTGTGCTGGCCGTGGGCATTTCCCAGCGGACCACGCCGGAGGCCATCGAGCTGCTGGCCCAGAACATTTTCGGGGACGACACGGCGGAGATCGAGACGATCCTGGCCTTCGATATCCCCAGCATCCGGGCCTACATGCACCTGGACACGGTAATGACCCAGATCGATTACGACAAATTTACGGTGCATCCCGGGATTCTTGGGAGCCTCAGGGTGTATGAGATCTGCCGGGGCGACCACCGGGATACGTTAAATGTCACGGAGCTGGACAGCTCCCTGCCGGTGATCCTGGGCACCCACCTGGGGCTGGATCAGGTCACCATGATCCGCTGCGGCGGAAAGGACCGGGTGGCGTCGGAGCGGGAGCAGTGGAACGACGGCTCCAATACGCTGTGCATCGCGCCGGGCAAGGTGGTGGTCTACGACCGGAACTACATTACCAACGGGATTCTCAGGGAGAACGGCGTGGAGGTGCTGGAGATGCCAAGCTCGGAGCTGTCCCGGGGCAGAGGGGGTCCGCGCTGTATGAGTATGCCGCTGTGGCGGGAAGAAGTGTAGCGCTATATAATGGATTGATTGAAGAGGAGGATACGAAAATGGGAATGAATGTAAGAGGAAGAAGCTTTCTGAAACTGCTGGACTACACCCCCCAGGAGATCCGCTATCTGCTGGATCTCTCGAAGGAGTTTAAGGCGATGAAGCGCAGTGGGACGCCCCACTGCTACCTGCCCGGCAAAAATATTGTGCTGATTTTTGAGAAGACGTCCACCAGGACCCGCTGCGCCTTTGAGGTGGCGGCCCGGGATCTGGGCATGGGAGTCACCTATCTGGATCCGGGCAGCAGCCAAATGGGCAAAAAGGAGAGCATCCCGGACACCGCCCGGGTGCTGGGAAGAATGTACGACGGCATCGAGTACCGCGGTTTTGACCAGAAGCTGGTGGAGCAGCTGGCCGAATACTCCGGCGTGCCGGTCTATAATGGCCTGACCGACCAGTTCCATCCCACCCAGATGCTGGCGGACCTTCTGACCATCGAGGAGAAGTTCGGATGCCTGAAGGGCCTGAATTTCACCTACATGGGCGACGCCCGCAACAATATGGGCAATTCCCTGATGGTGGCCTGCGCGAAAATGGGCCTGAACTTCACCGCCTGCGCGCCGAAGGAGCTGTTCCCGGCTGAGGATCTGGTGCGGGAGGCGGAGCGCATCGCCGCGGAGAACGGCAGCACCGTGCGCCTGACCGAGGACGTGACCGAGGGAGCCACAGGGGCGGACATCATCTACACGGATATCTGGGTGTCCATGGGCGAGCCGGACGAGGTCTGGGATACCCGCATCCGCCTGCTGCGCCCCTACCAGGTGAACCGCAGCCTGATGGAGAAGGCCGGCCCCGGCGCTCTGTTTATGCACTGCCTGCCCTCCTTCCACGACACCAAAACCGTGATTGGGGCCCAGATTGCGGAGAAATTCGGCCTGACGGAGATGGAAGTGACCGACGAAGTGTTCGAATCCAGCCAGTCGGTGGTGTTCGACGAGGCGGAGAACCGGATGCATACCATCAAAGCGGTACTGTACGCGACTTTGTGTTGAGAACCGGTCCCGTTTTCAGGAGGCATTATGAAACGTAATAAAAAACGGATTGTGGTGGCGCTGGGAGGCAACGCCCTGGGAAATACCCCGGCGCAGCAGCTGAAGCAGGTGCGGGCGGCCGCCGGGATCATCGCGGACCTGGCCGCGGAGGGCCACGAGCTGATCATCGGCCACGGAAACGGGCCCCAGGTGGGGATCATCAACTCGGCCATGAACTACGCGGCCCAGTGCGGCCCGAGAACGCCCTATATGCCTTTCGCCGAGTGCGGGGCAATGTCCCAGGGTTTTATCGGCTACCACCTCCAGCAGGCCCTTCAGCAGAGCCTGCAGAGGCGGGGGATCGGCAAGACGGTGGTCAGCGTTGTGACCCAGGTGGAGGTGGATCCCCAGGACCCGGCATTTTTACATCCCACCAAACCCATTGGGAATTTTTACACCCGTGAGGAGGCGGAAGAGATCAGCGCCGAGCGGGGATTTACCTTTGTTGAGGACGCGGGGAGGGGCTACCGCAGGGTGGTGCCGTCCCCAAGGCCCAGGCGGATCGTGGAGCTGGGCGCCATCCGCAAGATGGTGCAGAGCGGCCTGCTGGTCATCGCCGCAGGCGGAGGCGGGATTCCGGTTGTGGAGGAGGATGGGGAGCTGCGCGGCATCGACGCGGTGGTGGACAAGGATATGTCCTGCAGCCGCCTGGCGGTCCAGATGAAGGCCGATATGCTGCTGATCCTCACGGCCGTGGACCGGGTCTGTATCAATTTCAACCGGCCGGACCAGAAGGCGCTGGACCGGATGACCATCGGTCAGGCGCAGGAATACATAAAAGAGGGACAATTCGCGCCGGGCAGCATGCTGCCCAAGGTGGAGGCCTGCCTGGAGTTCGCAGAAGCCCTGCCGGGGCGGGCGGCGGTGATCACGTCCCTGGAGAGCGCCCGGGCGGCCCTGGAAGGGCTGAGCGGCACGTGGATACGGTCGGAGGAGACGGTCCCCGGCGGGATGGCCCGGTATGGATCGGACTTGTGTGGAGAGGCCCGGTGTGGAGCGGACCGATGTGAAGCGGCCTGGTATGGATCGGACTCGTATGGAGAGGCCCGGTATGGAGAGGCCCGGTATGGAGCGGACTCGGGTGGAGCGGCCCCGGCTGAAACCGCCCCCCAAGGCGCGCCCGCGTGTCCTGCGTTCCAGGAGGACGGCGACGTGTTGGTTACTGCAATCTGAAATCTGAAAGCGAATTATACCCTGCAGAGAAAGGGAGGAAGGATATTATTATGGCTTTTAAATTACCTGAATATCATCATCCGGATTTTACCCAGCCCATGTTTGTAAACGCCCCGGACGTTAAGTTTGAGGAGGCGGAAATGGACGGCGTGGCGCCGGAATATTACCACAGCACCTCCATGTACCCGGAGTATTTCAAGATCAATGGGAAATGGGTGCTGGCGGAGGAGAGCCGCATGGATTCCAGCGTGGTGATCTGTGACGACGGCCACCTGGCGGTGGTGGAGAACCGCAACCTGAAAAAGGGAGATAAAGTGATCCTGGGCCGCAGCGAGAAGGCCGAGGAGGGCATTTACATGCACTGCAACGGCTTTACGGCGGAGGGCGAGGATCTGGACGACCAGTTCGTGTTCCGCCAGGGCAGGAGCCGCGAGACTTCCTACGCCCGGGACTACGACAACCTGTTCGAGCTGCTCCGGCATGAGCGGGAGCACGGGAATATCGTCTGGGTCATGGGTCCGGCGTTTTCCTTCGACTACGACGCCAGAGCCGCCATGCAGGCTCTGGTGGAGAACGGTTACGCCCACGGCCTGATGGCCGGAAACGCCCTGGCCACCCACGACCTGGAGGGCGCGCTGCTGCACACGGCCCTTGGGCAGGACATTTACACCCAGAAATCCCAGCCCAACGGCCACTACAACCACCTGGATGTGATTAACAAGGTGCGCAGAAGCGGCTCCATCCCCCAGTTTATCGAGGACTACAAGATCGACAACGGGATCATTTACAGCTGCGTGAAGAACGGTGTGCCCATGGTGCTGACCGGGTCCATCCGGGATGACGGCCCCATGCCTGAGGTGATCGGGGACGCCTACAGGGGTCAGACCGAGATGCGTGGCCTGGTGCGCGGCGCCACCACGGTGATCTGCCTGGCTACCATGCTGCACACCATCGCCACCGGAAATATGACGCCCTCCTTCCGGGTGATGCCGGACGGCCAGATCCGCCCCGTGTACCTGTACACCGTGGATGCGGACGAGTTTGTGGTGAATAAACTTCTGGACCGCGGAAGCCTGTCCGCCACCACCATTGTGACCAATGTCCAGGACTTTATCGCCATCGTGGCCAAGGGGCTGGGCGTGATGAAATAACGGGTCCATTGCATTCAAACAATCGCCCGCGGGCTTCGCAGGGCCCATTGCATACAATAAAAGGCGCAGGCCAATCTACGGCCTGCGCCTTTTGGCAGGATATTTCCCGGCAATGCGCTGTCCGGCGCCGCCGCTGCGCCCGACGGCGCATATCTCTTACAGCGTGTTTTCCTGAATCTCGATGCTCTGCCGGAATGCCCCCGGGGTCATGGTGCGGAACCGCAGGAAGTTGCGGGTCAGGGTCTTGGCGCTGTTGTAGCCCACGTCGATGGCGATCTGGGTGATGCTCTTGTCGGTGCGCTTGAGCAGCTCAGAAGCCCGGTTGACGCGCACGAAGTTTAAAAAGTCGGAGAAATTCTTCTCAACCTGATACAGGAGGATGGTGTTTAACTCCTTCAGCGAAATATGGAACTGCTCCGCCGTGCTCTGGGGCGTCAAATGCTCCGCATAGTTCCGGTAAATATACGTTACGATCTCATAGGCATCTCTTGTCATCCTGATATCGCATATTTCATAGACATTCTGATACGTTTTCCGAAAATCATTGGCTTTCATTCCGACCCGGGCCGCAAATACCTTGCAGATGTGGGAGCTGTCCACAAATCCCAGGATTTCCGCCAGCTCCTCCATGGTCAGGTTGGTATACAGCAGGAAATTGATGGTTTTTCCCACCCGCATCTCATTTAACAAATCAAAAAAGGACAACCCGGTGGTCTGGGTGATATAGGCGCTGATGGAGGACTCGCTCATGAAAAAGAGCTTGGACAGATTGGCCAGAGTCAGCTTCTCGCTGAGGTGGTTGTACATGTAGTGGAGGATATCGCTTTTCTGAATCCCCGTCCGGGCAGGCGGGGACACGGTCTTGCTGCGCTCACCGGCCCTGAGATAGAGGACAATCAGCTCCACCAGCTTGTTTTTCACGTAGAGGGAGTGGAGACGGCCGCTCTCCTCCGCGGGCTTCACGGACTCCACCCCCGTCTCGGCCCGAAGCTGCTCGAAAACGGTGCGGATTTCCGTATATTCCTCTTTGCCGCACTGCACCACCGGGCAGCCCGTCATCTCCTCGATCAGGCTCAAGGGCTGGCTGTCGGTGTTGTAAATGGATTTGATGATGGCGTTGATATTGTCGAAATAATAGGCAAGGAGATAATACTGCAGGGGGGAATCCACCTGGATTACATCGGAAATCTGCCAGGGCAGGATGGACACGATGGTGCCCGGCTTCAGCTCGTACTCCCGGTCCTGGAGCTTTAAAATGCCCTGGCCCTCGTTGATCAGCCAGAAGCGGGACATCTGATGGATCAGGGGCGTGGTGGGGGTATCGATCACCTCGGTGTCGATGCTGCAAATCCTGCGGTAATCCAGATTGGAGCAGTAACCATTTTGAATCGGCACTATTTTTCCCATGCTGCGGCCTCCTTTGTCGGACGTAATAGCGGAAAGACCAAAATCCCGGCTGTTTTGCCATAGGAACGGTTCTCTAACGTCATTATAGCGTGGTGGCAGGGATGGGGCAAGAGAAAATAGGGACATTTCCGGGGGTGTTTTTCTGTATTTTAATGGGGGTTTGGCCGGATCAGCCGGATTTTACGCATAAATTTCCTGCAAAATGAAAAAAAATTCAAAAACAGGGCCAAATGAACGAAAGTACAAAAGGTCATTTTTAAATATGGATTTTTGTACGATTGCAAAAATGATAGATTCGTTTAAAATTTAAAATTAGTACAGATATACAAAAAAATGGATTTATGGAAGGGGGAAATGGGACAAAAGTCCATTTTTTTGCAGGATAACCTGTCGGTCAAAAGGGGATGCACCCCTCATAAAATTTAATTTTTTTACCAGGAGGAAGGAGAAAGATTATGCGTAGAAAGTTTAAGAGGATTGCAGCGGCGGCGATGGCCACGGCGATGGCGCTCTCAGTGGCGGCCTGCGGAGGCAGCAAAAAGGACAGCGACAAGATCATACTGGGGTACATGGGCCCCCTGACCGGGGAATCCGCTCTCTGGGGGGAGGTGGAATCCAACACCCTGAAAATGCTGGTGGAGGAGACCAACGCAAACGGCGGCATCATCGGCAAACAGATTGAGCTGAAAATCTACGACAACCGGGGCGACGCGGTGGAGACCACCAACGCGGCCCGCAAGGCGCTCCAGAACGACGGCGTGGTGGCCTTCATCGGCCCGGACTCCTCCTCGGGTGCCATCGCCCTGGCGGAGGTGTGCGAGGAGTACAAGGTCCCCCATATCACCACCACGGGCACCAATTACAAGGTGACCCAGCGGGAGGAGGACGGTTCCGTCCGGCCCTACGCATTCCGCATCTGCCTGTCCGACCCGCAGCTGGGCGATATCATGGGCGGTTACGCTAAGGACAAGCTGGGCTACCAGAAGGTTGCCATTCTCTACGAGATCAGCAGCGAGTATTCCCTGGGAATCACCCAGAACTTTACCAATTCCTTTGAGGCCAAGGGCGGCCAGGTGACGATCACCGAGGCCTATAAGACCGGAGACGTGGATTTCCGGGCCCAGCTCTCCAAGATCAAGGAAAACGGGGATTTCGACGCGCTGATGATCCCGGCCAACTACAAGGAGGTTGGTCTGATCGCCAAGCAGGCGCGGTCGCTGGGCATCGAAGTACCGTTTTTGGGCGTGGACGCCTGGATGATGCAGGACCTGTTTGAGATCGCAAAGGACGAGGTACAGGGAGCGGTGTTCCCCTGCGCCATGGACGTGAACGACGAGAGCCTTCAGGAATTCAAGAACGCCTTCCAGGAGAAGTGGAATATGGACCCGGACAAGGGCGGCACGGATGCGTACCTGGCTTACGACTGCTTCGAGCTGGTCAAGTACGCCATCGAGACGGCGGGCGAGGCGGATCCCCAGAAGATCCGGGACGCTATGGAAAATGCTAAAGACGTGCAGTGTCTGACCAGCGTGATTTCCATGGACCCGCAGACCCACAACCCCGTCCGCACCGCTTCCATTTTCCAGATTCAGGGAACGGATTTTGTAAAACTCGACGAGTACCGCATGGAATAACAGTAACAGTTCAGACGGCGGGAAAATTGACGCGGAAAGCCGCGTCAAGCTCGCTTATAAGCGGATTTCCGTGTCAATTTTCACATCGGATGTCTGAACTGTTACGAATAATAGGAGGGAGGGAACAGGATTGTTCTTTCAACAGTTGATAAACGGGCTGTCCATCGGAAGCATCTACGCGCTGATGGCAGTGGGGTATTCCCTGATCTACAGCCTTTTGAACTTTACGAACTTCGCCCACAGCATCACCGTCACCATCGGAGCCTTCTGCGCGTTTTTCTTCCTGTCGCAGCTGGTGCAGAACCTGTTCCTGGGGATTCTCATCGCGGTGCTGGCGGCCGGAGGGCTGGCCATGCTGATCGAGCTTTTGGGATACCGGCCGCTGTTAAAGAAAAAGGCCCGCCGGATCTACCTGCTGATCACCGGCCTTGGAATTTCCACCATGTGCGAGAACCTGATCATCATCAGCTTCAGCAGCCGGTTCAGGGTGTACCCGGTGAACTTTTCCAACGAGTCTATTAATCTCTTTGGGGCCAGCGTTGGACAGGTGGACCTGATCATTTTCGTGGTGAGCATCACGGCCCTGGTGCTGGTGGAGCTGTTTATCCGTAAGTCCCGGGTGGGCCTGGCCATACGGGGGGCGTCCTACGATCTGGACGCCACCTCCCTGATGGGCGTGAACGTGCAGAAGCTGATTCTGCTGGTATTTTTGATCGCAGGCTCCCTGGCCGGCCTGGCGGGGGCTCTTCTGGGCGCGAAATACACGGCCTTCCCGACGCTGGGCACGGCCATGACCAACAAGGCGTTTATCAGCTCGGTGTTCGGCGGCCTGGGAAGCATCCCCGGCGCGGTGCTGGGGGCGATCACGCTGGGGATCGGCGAGACCATGATTTCCAGCTATATTTCCTCCTCCATGCGAGACATTTTCGCCTACGCGCTGCTGGTGATCGTGCTGTTCGTCCGCCCGTCGGGGCTGATGGGAAAAGCCACGGAGGACAAGGCATGAGGGAGGTGCGAAGATGAATTATTGGATGGGTGTTGCGACACTGACCGGCATTTATATGATTGCGATTCTGGGCGTTTCCATTCTCACCGGGTTCACGGGCCTGTTTTCCATGGGCCACGCGGGTTTTATGGCAATCGGGGCATACACCTCCGCCCTGATCACCAAGACCTTCCACGTGCCCATTCTGGTGGGCGTGTTCTGCGGGATGCTGACCGCCCTGGTGATCGGGCTGATCATCGGCTATCCCACGCTGAAGCTGAAGGGGGATTATTTTGTAATCGCCACCCTGGAAATCGGGGAGGTGACCAAGCTGATCATCGAGAACATGCCAAATCTCACCGGCGGCGCCAGGGGCCTGACGGACGTGCCCAAGGGGGCAACCTTCCCGGTGGTGCTCTGCTTCCTGGTGGTGATCGTGTGGGGCCTGCGCAATTTCCTGCGCAGCAAGCACGGGCGCAACTGCATCGCGGTGCGGGAGGAGGAGCTGGCCACGGCGTCCATCGGGGCAAACGTGGCCAATTACAAGATGCTGGCAATGGGGATCAGCTGCGCGCTCTGCGGCATTTCCGGTGCGCTTTTAGCCCACTATATGCATTATCTGAATCCCACCATGTTCAACATGGTGAAGTCGGACGAGCTGGTGATGACGGTGATTCTGGGCGGCTGCGGCAGCCTGACCGGCACCATCGTGGCCTCCATGATCCTGGTGCCCTTGCCCGAGATTCTGCGATTCGGCTCTGTCCAGGAGTGGCGCATGGTGTTCTACGGCCTGCTGGTGGTGCTGGTGATCATCTTTAAGCCTTCGGGCCTGATGGGGACCAAGGAGTTCAGCATACAGGGGATGCGGGATCTGGGAGACAAAGCCAAGAAGAAATGGAAGGAGCGGTAGCCCATGGCGCAGCAGGAATACATATTGCAGCTACAGAATGTCGTGAAGCGCTTTGGCGGCATCACGGCTTCCAACGATATAACCATCAATGTGCCCCGGGGCAGCATTTACGGAATCATCGGGCCCAACGGGGCGGGCAAGACCACGCTGTTCAACATGATTACCGGGGTGTACGATACCACGGAGGGCAAGGTGCTCTTTGAGGGACAGCAGGTCAACGGGCTGCCCACCCACGTGATCGCGGCCAGGGGAATCGCCCGGACCTTTCAAAATATCCGCCTGTTCGGGGACCTGTCGGTCTACGACAATCTGCTGACCGCCTGCCAGAAGAACATCACCTACGGCCTTCTGGACGGAATCCTGCGCACGGAGAAGTGCCGGAGTCAGGAGCGGGAGAGCCGGGAGTTCTGCGACCGTCTGCTGGAGGAGGTGGGGCTGTCGGAACAGAGGCAGCAGCGGGCCAACAACCTGCCCTACGGCATGCAGCGGCGGCTGGAGATCGCCAGGGCCCTGGCAACCCGGCCCAAGCTGATTCTGCTGGACGAGCCGGCGGCCGGGATGAATGAGGAGGAGAGCGACAAGCTGTCGGAGTTCATCCGGGAGATCCGGGAGAAAAAGGACGTGACCGTGGTGATCATTGACCACCACATGGACGTGATCATGGCGATCTGCGACCAGATCAGCGTGCTCAACTTCGGGACGCTGCTGGCGGAGGGAAAGCCCGATGAGATTCAGAACAATCCGGAAGTGATTTCCGCGTACTTGGGGGTGGATGAGTAATGCTTAGAGTGGAGAATCTCAGCTTTTCATATGGAAAAATCCAGGCGATCCGCAACGTCAGCTTCGAGCTGGACAAGGGCGAGATCATGGCCATCGTGGGAGCCAACGGCGCGGGAAAATCCTCCCTCATGAAGTGCATCGCCGGGCTGTTAAAGCCACAGTGGGGGGAAGTCTACCTGAATGACCGGAAAATGGAACCGGCCGCCTACAAGGTGGTGGAGCAGGGCGTGTGCCTGGTGCCCGAGGGGCGGTGGATTTTCCCCAATCTGACGGTGGAGGAGAATCTGATGCTGGGCGGATACACCAGCAAGAACCGGGCCGCAGGTATTGAGCGGGCTTACGGGATGTTCCCGCGGCTGGAGGAGCGAAGGAAACAGCGGGCGGGCACCATGTCCGGCGGCGAGCAGCAGATGCTGGCCATCGCCAGAGGGCTGATGGCAAATCCCAAGGTGCTGCTTCTGGACGAGCCGTCCCTGGGGCTTGCTCCGCTGATTGTCAATGATATCATGTCCATTATCCGGCAGATCAACGGGGAGGGAATCTCCGTGCTGCTGGTGGAGCAGAACGCCCGCAAGGCCCTGTCCATCGCCCACCACGCCTGTGTGCTGGAGCAGGGACGGATCGTCAAGACGGGAACCGGGGCGGAGCTGGCCGCCGATGAGAGCATCGTGGCGGCGTATCTGGGAAAAACGAAAAAGCGGTAGAGGGGGAATCTGGCGTGGAGGAGCGTGTACAGAAGGCAATGTTTGATTATTTCCGCCTGGAGGGACAGGCGGCTATCGTGACCGGGTCGGGCAACGGCATCGGCCGCGCCACGGCGATTATGCTGGCGGACCTGGGCGCGCGGGTGATGGTCTGCGATATCGAGGGAGACAGCGCAAAAAAGGTGGCGGAGGAGATCGGCGGACGGGGCGGTACGGCCCTTTACAACCGCTGCGACGTGACCAATCTGGAGGAGATCCGGGACACTATCGGGAAGACGGCGGAGGCCTTTGGTGGCGTGGATATTCTGGTCAATAACGCGGCGGGATTCGGCGGGGGCAGGACCTTCGACAGGATGACCTATGAGGAATGGGACCGGCTGATCCGCATCAACCTGACCGGTGCTTATATGTTTACCAACGAGGTGCTGCCTTATATGGTGAAAAAGCAGCACGGGAAGATCTGCATGGTCAGCTCGGGCGCGGCCCTTGGATATGATTTCTCCGATCCCCACTATGCGGCCTCCAAGGCCGGGATGATCGGACTGGCAAAGGAGTTGTCCCAGGAGCTGGCGAAGCACCGGATCAATGTGAACGCGCTGGGAACCGGGCTGACGGATACCCGCATGGCCCATCTGCCGGGGCGTTCCTGGGAGGACGAGACAAAGGGCCTGCCCTGGCACCGTGTGGGGACGCCCGAGGACCAGGCGGCGGCTATTGTGTTTTTGGTGTCCGAGGCGGCGGAGTATATTACCGGACAGGTGCTCTGTCCCAACGGCGGGGCATGGATGTAGGTTTGGGGAGCCGGGCGGCTGTCCGACCGGCTGCGTTTCCGGCGGGATGCGGGTATGGGGCGCGGGGAGTAAAGGCGTCTGCCGTGCCGGAGGAGGCTTGATTTTAGGAAAGGAAATGGGTGCGTTTTATGGAATATGATTATCTGAAAATAGCCGGACAGTCCGCAATCGTCACAGGCGGCGGCCGGGGAATCGGGAGAGCGACGGCGCTGGCACTGGGGCGCTTCGGCGTGAAGGTAGTTGTCTGCGACGTCCGTGACGACTGGGGCGAGGACGCGGTCCGGGAGATCCGGGAGGGAGGCGGAACCGCCATGTATTGCCACTGCGACGTGGCGGACCCGGGGCAGGTGAAGGAGCTTGTGAAGGCCGCGGTGGAGGCCTATGGAACCGTGGATATCCTGGTAAACAACGCGGGCATCGGCAGCGTTTCCCTGCCTTTTGAGGAGATCACGGACGAGGACTGGGACCGCATGTTGCGGGTGGACCTCACCGCGCCTTTTTATCTCAGCCGGGAGGTGATTCCCTACATGAAGGCGAAGCAGCACGGCAAGATCATCAACATCAGCTCCGGGTCCGGGATCATCGGCTGCGAGTTCTGTTCCCATTACGCCTCGGCCAAGGCCGGGCTGATCGGGTTCACCCAGTCCATCGCAAAGGAGCTGGGCAAGGACCACATCAACGCCAACGCCATCGCGGTGCCCACCACCCAGACGCCTATGCTGAAGGAGACGGATTTCGATGTGTTTGTGGAGGATGAGCTGCGGGATATCCCATGGGGGCGCATCGGAACGCCGGAGGACATCGCGGACATGGTGTTGTATTTGTCCTCAGACGCATCGGAGTATGTCACCGGCCAGGTGCTGGCCCCAAATGGGGGGAGACGGACGCCGGTTTAAGAGGAGCGAAAGGGCGGTTTGCGCGCAGGCGGGCCGGGCGGTTCCGATTGGGAGGCCTGTCTGTGATGGCAGGAGAACCGGCCTGGGCGGCGGAAAGCAGCTCGGGCGCCGGAAAGCAGCTCGGGCGACGGAGAACCGGCCTGGGTGGCGGAAAGCTGCTCGGGCGACTGAGAACCGGCCTGGGCGGCGGAAAGCAGCTCGGGTGACTGAGAACCGGCCTGGGCGCCGGAAAGCGGACCCGAGCAGAATATTACGGATAGAAGGAGCAAATATATGAGATGGCCTAACGGAGCGAAAAGTGCGTTTGCTTTAGGGTTTGACCTGGACGGCGACACCATTTGGCGCAACAAGACAAAAACGCTGCCTAAGGGCAGCGGCTACATCAAGGGGCCTTCCATCGGCCAATGCGGAACGAAAAAGGGCGCGCTGCGGGTGCTGGAAATTCTGGATGAATTTTCTTTAAAATCCACCTGGTTTATTCCGGCCAACATTGTGATGGAGCATCCGGGTCTGGTGGAGACCATACTGGACCGGGGGCATGAGATCGGCCACCATGGACTGGACCACACCGGGGAGTACGGAGCGACCTTCCAGGAGCAGAGAGAGCGCATAGAGCGCTGTCAGGAGATATTTGAGAAATATACCGGGCGGCGGGCCCTGGGCTTTAGGCCCACAGGGGCGCTGCTGCCGGAAACGGAGCGGTGGATCTATTCGGAGGGCGGGTTTGTGTACTCCAGCGCCGGGATCAGCGGCGAGGCCTGCGGCTGGTACGAGGTGGAGGGGGAACTCACCGGTGCGGTAAATATCCCCTGCCGGGACGAGCAGATGGACGACTACGTGCAGACGGTGTTCCACTCCTACCCGGCGGTGCTGGTGGGAATGCCCCGCATCGCGCCCTACGAGAACGCGTATTCCAACTGGGTCCGCGAGGTGGAGGGTATGGTGCGTATGGGGAATTCCGGTTCCACGGCGTTCCACCCACAGATCGCGGGTACGCCGGGGAGAGCGGTGATATTTAGCAGTTTCTGCGAATATCTGGCTTCCAACCGGGACGTGTGGTGCGCCACCTGCCTGGAGATAGCGGATTATTATAAAGCGGCAATGGAGGGGAATGACGATGCTCATTGAAAAGACGGCGTGGCCGTCCAATAAAACATGCGCGGCTATGATCAGCGTGAATCTGGACGCCGAGTTTTTCGGCAAGATTTACTATCCGGACGTTAACGTGGACGAGGGCGATATCCTGCGCCTGGGCCGCACCGGCATCCGTTTTGGGCTGCCGAAGCTTTTGGAGGTGCTGGACCGCTTTGAGGTGAAGGCAACCTTCTTTATACCGGGAGCCGTGGTGAAGCGTTACCCGGAGGCGGTGGCCTCCATCGTGGAGCGCGGGCATGAGATCGGCTGCCACGGAAACAACCATGAAATTCTGGCCCACATGACCGCAGAGGAGCAGCGGGCGGCGCTGACGGAGGCGAGGGATCTTCTGACAAAGGCGGCGGGTAAGGCGCCTGCGGGATTTCGGATGCCGGAGGGAGAGATCAGCGAGGAGACGCTGGCGCTGGTGAAAACGCTGGGATTTTCCTACTCCAGTTCCCTGTCCGACGACGACGTGCCCTATGTGCGGGAGTCCTGCGGGCTTCTGGAGCTGCCCATCCACTGGGAATTGTTCGACCTGCCTTATTTTGCGTTCACATTTGATCCGCCCATCCCTCCGGGGCAGTCCCGCAGCGCCCGCATGGACGATGTGTTGAAGAACTGGCTCTACGAGCTGGAGGGCGCCAGGCGGTTCGGGACGCTGTTCAACCTTCAGCTGGACCCTCAGGCCATCGGCGAACAGGGGCGCATTTTCATGTTGGAGGAGCTTCTGACGGAGATACAGAAGGCGGAGGACGTTTGGGTAGCGACGGGCGAAGAGATCGCCGCGTTTTTTGGAGCGTAAAGGAGGTATATTTTGGCAGAAGCAGCACTGAATGCAATGGCCCAGCAGCTGGTGGACCTGACCCTGTGCAAGACGCGCTACGATGCGTGGGATTTGCAGTGGTACACCGAGGGGCCGTTCTGGAGAAGAACAAACATGCGTTATTCCCGGGAGTATAAGATTATCCCGGACTATGAGATCGGGGACATGAAGCACGGCAAGACTCTGGAGAATATTCTGGACGAGTCGGAGAGCCTTACAAAGAGCCTGGAGCAGTACAAGGTGAACGCGGGGGAGAAGGAGATGCAGAGGGTCAATTACCTTCTGGATCATGTGCAGAACTTAAACGTCCGCGCCCGGATGCTCCTGGGGGAACGGTTTTCCTTTGATCAGATGACGGACGGGCTTTACTGCCTGGTGGCGCCTGCCACGGATTGTCAAAAATTTGACGATATTTTGGAGGAGCTGAATCAGGCGCTGCCGGGGACCGGGTCCGTGCAGGAGAAGATTGTGGGGTTCCGCAAGAAGCTGGCGATTCCGCCGGAACACTTGCTGGCCGTGATCAAGGATTCCACCCAGGTGTTCCACGACATTGCCGTGAAGCGCATGGACGTGACCGGCAACAGCATGCCCAGGGTGCGGGTGCGGGAGCTGCCCAATCAGGACATGGTATTTCTGTCCATTCTCTTTGGGTACGACTACAACCACATCGAGTACGAGCGGAATTTCAACCTGCTGTACCCCTGGACCGTGGACAAGGTGGTGGAGTATGTGGGGCATGAGATGGAGCCGGGGCATCTGACTTATTTTGAGAAGCGGCTTCAGACCATGATCGATACCTGCTGGCCGGAAATGTCCATCGTGTCCCAGTTCTCCACCTCCAACGCCTTCGGCGAGGGCTCGGCCCGCCACGTGATCTCCATGAGTTTCGATAACTCGGTGGAAAAATTGACGGAGTTTGAGCGGGAAGTCATTTTCAGGAACGCGGGAATCGATCCGGGGCTGGCGGAGCTTATGCCGCTGTGGCATCGTTTCTGTGAGCTCTCCGGCTACGGAAAGCTGGAGGCCAGCCGGAAGATCTGGGATCAGGTGTGGACGGAGGAGGAGGCCGGGCGCTTCCTGGAGCGCTACGGGTTCGCCGAGCCGGGAACCGGGGCGGAAATCGTCGGACACATGGCGGAGGACGACGGGCATTTTGTGGCCCACGACTACTCGCGGGACGTGGTGAGGGAGTATTTCAATTCCGTGACCGAGGATGTGACGCAGCAGTGGAAGCTGTACGAAAAGTTGTGTTGCGCCCATGTTTCCATGCGGGGGATTAAGGATCGGACGTTTCAGGTGGAATGAATAGGAGATAGGAAGCAGCAGCGCCGGTTTGAAGCCTGGCGCTGCTGTTTTGTGGGGTGCGCCCGGCGGCGCACGTTTCTAACCGGTGCAAGTCCGGAATCCGCCCGGTAGTGGGAAGGATATAGCCGAAGGCAAGGGTGTCCATCGTGAGGTGGAATCTGAAGGAAGCCGGATATGGGGAACATACTAACCCATGGGCAAATCTCTGGTCTGACGAACAGAAATCACATCAGGCTATGCATGAGGGTAAGACTGCCCCACAAGTTGAAGCCCAATAACTACACGGAATCATGTATGGTAAATGTGGCAGATAGATGGAGAGAAAGAAACGTGTGGTACCCGGGGAGGTCTGTACGATATGTCCTGAAAGGGATAACCATCATCGTGAGATAATGCTGAACGTACAGAAGTCAGCCGAGGTCATAGTAGCCGAGAGGCGAAGGACCGAATCAATAGGAGTCCTTAGTACAACCGGGAAAGGAGGAAAGAACATTGGGTGCAGAAAACAGAGAAAGCTGCTTGCAAAGAGATAGCGCGGAACGTGAAGGGTATGTGAGAGCGCACCGTTCTTTCCGTCGGATATGGAAAGAACGGGACAGTGCACAACCGGAGCTCTTAGAGAAGATACTGGATAAGGACAACCTGAACAGAGCGTTCAAAAGAGTAAAGGCAAACAAGGGTGCGCCGGGAATCGACGGAATGACCGTGGAGGAAGCCGGAGCATACCTTCGGGAGAACCAGAAAGAGCTTATCGGGAGAATCAAAAGGGGGAAATATACTCCCGACCCGGTAAGACGAGTGGAAATCCCAAAGCCAGACGGTGGAATACGAAAGCTTGGTATTCCAACAGTCAAAGACCGTATTTTCCAGCAAGCCATAACACAACAGCTCATGCCGGTCTATGAGCCGTCATTCTCGGAAAATAGCTATGGTTATCGACCGGGGATAAGCGCAAAAGACGCCATTCTGAAAGTGAAGGAGTATGCAGAACAGGGATATATCCATGCAGTGACATTAGACCTGTCGAAATACTTTGATACACTTAACCACGAAATGCTCCTGAATATCCTGCGAAGGAATGTAAAGGACGAAAGGGTAATCCAGTGGATTAAGAGATACTTAAAGAGTGGTGTCATGGAAAACGGTATAGTCATGGAAACAGAAGAAGGATCGCCGCAGGGCGGAAACATCTCGCCACTGTTGGCAAATATCTATCTGAACGAGTTCGACCAGGAGTTTGAGAAGCGGGGAGTGGCATTTGTACGCTACGCAGACGATATTGTGCTGTTAGCCAAAAGTGAGAGAGCCGCAAAGAGATTACTGGAATCCAGCACGAAATATCTGGAGAAAACACTGAAACTGAAAGTGAATCAAAAGAAAAGTCGTGTAGTAAGTGTGTTTGCAATCCGAAATTTTAAGTTTCTTGGCTTCACATTGGGAAAGAACGGGAAGGGCATATATGTCCGGGTTCATGGGAAGTCATGGAAGAAGATGAAGACAAAACTGAAAGAGCTCAGTTCCCGAAGGTCTTGTCAGAGTATACGTCCTTCATTGGAAAAGATAAAAGTATTCATGCGTGGATGGCTGAATTATTATGGGATTGCGGATATGAAGAACAGGATAGACGAACTAAACTCATGGCTGTATCACCGTATTCGAATGTGCATATGGAAACAATGGAAGTTACCCAAAACAAGGAAAAGAAACCTAATAAAACTCGGAATACCTGAATATTTTGCACATCAGGCGGCAAACAGCCGCAGGAAATACTGGTATGTATCGGGAATGGGAGCGGTCAACAGAGCATTAACACAAGAAAGACTGATAAACAGTGGCTTTTATGATTTAGCTACTGCCTATCAGTCCGTGCACGTCAACTATTGAAACCGCCGTGTACCGAACGGTACGCACGGTGGTGTGAGAGGACGGGAGTTAATCACTCCCTCCTACTCGATTCGGAGATGGGATGGGGACAGTGATTGCGGGCGCCCCCTACGGGTCCAGGTCCCGGTCCAGGATTCCGGCCTGGATCAGGGTCTGGATTTTCAGGCCCAGGGACAGGTTGAACACGGTCTCGCTGTCGGACAAATCTTTTCCTAGTATCTGGGAAATTTTGTTCAGCCGGGCGTACAGCGTATTTTTGTGGATGTACAGAAGGTTGCAGATGGCGGAGGGCGAGGCGCAGCAGGTGATGTAGGCGGTCAGCGTGGGGAGCAGGTCCCCGCTGTGCCGGCTGTCATAGTCCGTGATCGGCTGAATATATTCCTGGTATACCTGCAGCAGGGGCGCGAAATCCACCTGGTTGGAGCGGTCGAAGAAGAAGCGGAGGATGCCCAGCTCGTCGTAATAGCAGGACGCCTTGTTCAGGGAGTGCTGGGAGATGGCCAGGGCTTTGAGCGCCTGCAGATAGCCCTGCCTCACCCGCTCGGTGGGCACGATTCCGCTGATCCCGACGCCGTTGTACTGTTCCTGCAAAAACTCGCGGAATAGGCCGATGACGCGCTCAAAATCCGGCTTGCCGCGGGAGACCAGTTGTTTGGGCAACAGGGTCACGATGTAGTCCTTCCGCTCAAACAGGAAAAAGTTGATGGTGCCCATGGCATTTACCAGGTGGTCGTACAGGGCGTTGAACTGCTGGCTGGTGAGCAGCTCGTGGAAAAAAGTGTCCGAGGTACTTTGGGGAGTCCGGCCTGCGATGAGCACGTAGTATTCGTCGTAAATTACCTTCTGCACCAGCCCGTATTTCTGCATGAGCTTGCGGAAATCCGTCTGTTCCGACTCCACCAGCTCGTCCAGCAGGAAGTCGTAATACCGGTTCACCGTATGGGCGATCTCATCGGACTTGATAATCTCAAATTTCATGATCGCCAGAATCTGCTGGATTTTGATGCTGCGCTCCGGGGACAGCGTGTCCGTGCGCTCGTCCAGAGAGAGGAGAAGGTAGCCATAACAGTTGCCCTCGTCCACGATGGGGAAAATGAAGATCCGGCAGCCCTGTTTGCGGCAGTAATGGTTCCGGTACAGATAACCGTTGATCCGATTGCCGTTGATGCCCTCCGCCAGGCAGGTCTGGCTTGCCGCCGGAGGATTGGGGATGGATTCCAGGGCGGATTCCCAGTTGAAGGAATCCTCGTTGCAGAACGGGTTCAATACCAGGTAGCCGGAGGTGTCGTGGGTATTTTGCAGGTGAAAATCCGACGTGACGAAGGCCACGGGGCATTCCAGCAGCTCCGCGGCGATGCGGATGATACTCTCCCCTTTTCCCTTGTGGTGGAGCAGCTCCTTGGAGAGTCGTTCCATGGTCTCTAAGGAGGCCTCGGCCAGCCGCTGCATCCCGCTGTAGGCCAGCTGGCAGCACTGGGAAACGGTTCGGGATATGTCGGAATCCCCGGGGATCAGAAACGTGGGAAGGAGGCGCTCCGCGTCCGAAGGAAATGTGATATCGTCTCCGTAGCGCACGGCGGCGCAGGAGCGGTGGGTAAGGACTTCTAGCATCTGGCCGTTTAAGTGCCGCCCGGTTCCCCTGGGAAAGAACAGCAGAGTCTGCCCTTCGACGGAATCGGGGAAGCCGGGATTTTCCGGCTCGAAGATAACGATTTGATGAATTTCCGCGGTCTGCATGTGTTCCGGCGGTTGGGCGGCGGGCAGCAGAAGCCCGCTGCTGACGAGGTTATTTAAATTCAGATCCATGAGTTCGTGAGGCCTCCTTGGTATGGTGTGGCGTTGTGATTGCTTCTATTATAGCGTCCATGAGGGCGGCGGGCAAGAGAGAAACAAAAACACAGAAAAACATGCCGGAACACGGAATAGGGGCTTCCACAGACGCCCTGTTTGTGATAGGATTAAGGAAATGTATCTCTAGTTACATTCGATTGCAGAGTTCTTCTGCAACGGTCTATGGCCAGATCGGCCGGGATTCACGTTTATCTAATTTCACATCTGGAGGAATGTCTATGGAATTCAATCACAATCAGGAAACAGTTTCTTGCGGGGCGCAGACGGAGGCGGTCCGCTGGATGGAGCGCCACCCGGAGGTGTTCGGGCCCTGCAGCGCAAGGGAAGAGGTGTTGGCGGAGCTGGAAAAGGACGAGGCGCTTTTTGCGGAGTATCAAAGGCTGTCCCAGGGGTTAAAGGAGGAGTTTTTGCACTTCTGTATGGGGGTGAACGGGATGCGGATCACTTATGATCCCATGTTTAAGTTTGTCTTTGACCCTGGAACGAAGCCGGAGCGGCTGGAGGAGTTCATCAGTCTCTGCCTTGGGGAGAAGGTGAAGATTCTCCAGGTGATTCCCAATGAATCCGGGCGGCTGACCGAGGGCGGGTCTCTGCTGGTGATGGATATTCTGGTAAGACTGGCGTCCGGGGCGTTAGTGAACGTGGAGATTCAGCGAGTGGGCTACCTGTTTCCCGGCGCCCGCTGCGCCTGTTATTCCAGCGACCTGCTCATGCGGCAGTATTCCCAGGTGCGGGAGGAGAAGCGCAGGACCGGGGAGCGGTTTTCGTATCACGATATCAAGCGGGTCTATACCATTGTGCTGATTCAGAAAAGCACTGCTGAATTTCACCGGTGCCCGAAGGAGTATCTTCATTAGTTGAACACCGATAAGGAAGTATCAAGAGCTAATTGAACTTAACGGCTGACAAACAGGTACTGCTAAAAGAACGCTCATGATTCTCAATTGTAGAATCATGAGCGTTCTTCTTATTTTTTCTGGCCTTCTTTTATAGCCATAGCGATTTTTCGTTTATGATGCTTTATTAAGGCATTTGCTTCTTGATCATTAAGTTTCAATATTCCTTTTGCCTTTCTTGCATAGTCAATAAACGTTTGTTTTTCATCATTACGAGAATAAATACTATATAGTTCTTTTGCTGATATACGCCTGCCTTTAGATGATGTCCAATTACTGCGTCCAATGGTATTAGCTTTTCGACGCATCCTGTAATAATATTTTGTTATCGCACGTGGCCTTATTCTAATGTTTTTGCCATCAAATAGAAATCCTAAGTAATTTATGCTAGATGGCTGATCACCCTCATAGATTACTTCGTCCTTATAAGTATAGCAAGAAGTCTTTTCCTTTTGTAAATCAATAAGTCCTTTCATTGATTCTACATAGGAAAAAATGTAGCTTGTAAAATCCGCGATTTCGGCATCTCTCTCGTATGGCAAGACAATGATAAAATCGTCTGAATAGCGCATATAAATCCCGCCTTTGCTGGTTACATAACGCTTAATGTCTTTATCAAACTTTATCATGTAAATGTTGGATAGTACAGCGCTAATTGGGGAACCTTGCGGAACGCCCACCCCAGAAATATTCTTTTTTATATCTTTTTTGTTTTTCTGAAATTGTTCTTTAGTCAGCACTGTCTCTTTACTATTGATTTTTTTGCGAACACCTCTTTCTGCAATGTTTTCGCCAGCTGCCTTTACAATGTCTTTCCAGTCCCAGCTTGAAAAACGGGTGATGTTTTTGAAAACAGAAAAGTAATCTTGAGGCAAACGCTCAACACCAAGCACTTCGCACATCATTTTCTTGAGATATTGATGTTCCAAGTTGTCGAAGAAATTAGTAAAATCACCTACTAAAATGAAGCACTGAGGAAAGCTGCGTATTGCATCAAAAGCATCCTTGGCAAAATCAATATTGTTTTTCCCTAAGCTATCTCGATATGCAATTGCAACGTCATCTATGTTATTTTCACAAGCCAAAATATTATACTGGCAGTTCAATAAAAATGCATATCGCTGATATACACACCTATCTAAATGTGAGCAGTAGTATAGCTCTCGTGGCTTTTTAGGCCCTTTCTTTCCATAACGAGAGTTTTTCTTCTCAAAGTGGATAAAAGGATAAAAACTGTGTGTAACTATTTTAGTCCGATCCATTACGTATTTTCTAATTGAAGGCATGGATAACGACACGCGCAGATCAAAATGTGCATAAGGCTTAGTATCATTGTGGTGTTTAACAAAGTTAACCCATGCTTGACATATCTGGTTTGAACTACAATTATGACAAGATATAGGTTGTTGACATTGATTATATTCTTTTTGAGTTTTCATAATTCCCCCCTAAAATGCATCATGCCTGCTAACATGGGGGACAACATCCCTAAGTTAGCAGGCAGGTACATGAACATTATTGTCCTGGGTGCATCTGATAGCGTTCCGTAGTATAATCATACTGGAAAGGAGTATCATGTTCAACGAACCCAACCTAGAATTGGTGGTTCTATGTGTAACGTTACTCATAGAAACATCAATTCGGCCAGACTTGACAGAAATGCTCCGCCCTTACAGCCAAACGTGTAAGGTAATATTATTTTATACCTAAATACGCACAAAGTCAAACTATTCTACGCATTTCAAACTGCATTTACAGGGGTAAGAATGGTATGGTACTTCCAGCAGCCCAACCACACCAGAAACGCCCAGTAGTATCGGGCCTTTCTACCCTCTAAATGCGTAGGCACAAACGTCATAATAGCACCGGGCGCAAGCGAATTTCTGCTTGCGCCCGCTTGGTTACCACACAGCAAAGACAAAGGAAGCCGTCAAGGGCGCGGAGTGTTCATCTCGACCCTTGACGGCTTCCTTTGTCTTTGCTATTTCTTGTTTACGATGACTTCCGTGAGCTTTGCCTGCAAGCGGTCTTTCATGTGTTCATCCACCCTCACATGAGGCAAACCGTCCAGATCGTAGAGTGTCCGGGTACACAGTTTATTCATGTAGCCGTCATAATATCGCAAGACACTTTCCACGGCCAACGGATCACCGACGCGGACCGCCTCAATCACGGATAAAGGCAACAGCTCCCGTCCGCAGAAAGTTGGCTGCTTCATTTCGCTTTCCTCCCTCCGTCGTCCTCCAATCGTTTCCGCAATTCATTCAGGGCCTTAGTACGGCGCCGCTGAACGGAGCTACGGGACATTCTTGCAATACTCCCAATCTCACCATCTGTCAGTTCCAACACACAATACAGGATCAAAATGCCTTGCTCCCGTTCCGGCAGGCTGGCAAAGGCATCAGCCACCAGCTCGTCCCGGATATGCAGAGTGTAACCGTAGGCCGTGAATAGGATACTGTCGCTTGGGTATTCGTCCATCGAGCAGAGTTTGTCCATTTCATGCTGGCACAAGGTACTGAACTGGATTGCACGTTTCCGCTGGCGATTTAGTTCCCGGAAATAGTTCATAGCCTCATGGCGGAGAACAGTTTTGCAGAAAGCGTCAAACCGGTAGCATTCTCCATAATCATCAGGGATGTATTTCATTTTCTCACCCCCGATCCGCGGGAGAGTGAGAAAATGTGGTCGATTGCGCCGCCCCTGTGTCTATGTTGTTGCGGCAGCTCCGGCCCGCTCCGAAATGCCGCGATATCAGCCCAGTGGAAGTTGATGTAATTTGAAGATCATCTACACTGTATAGTACATCTTTTTGTCCGTACCACTCCCATGATAAGGACAATCTTTTTTTAAGAAGTTATGCTTTTGAAAAATAGGACGTACCAGCATGGCGGCTCCCTCCGTGGGCCGCCGATCCTGCGCCGGGCAAAGAGAAGCGGCGGCTCTGCAAATCAAAGCCGCCGCTTCATAGGCGCGTGGAAATGTGTCTGCTTTACGACGGCTTTTTTCTTTTGCCGTCGTGCGGCAGAATGTTACTCCATATTCAATTCAATGCTTCCAGTGAAATTTTCACATTCAATGCCGATATAGTTTCCGCCTTCAGGGAGTGTAATTGTATCGCTATATGTTCCGGTTGTTTCAAGTAAAGTGACTGCTTCATCAGATCCAGAAATCCAAAATACTTTTGCAGTACCTTCCGTAACCTCCAAAGTGCAATCAATAGACAGCTCCTTACCGGCTCCTCTCTTTATGGAAGTTCCTCCGAACAAATACTCTGTATCTGAAAAATCCTCATAGTCGGCTGTATAGCTTCCGGTATAATCGTCAATTCCTTTTTCTTTCGTGCCCTGTAAAGATAAATTTCCGGTAAGCGCTATGGAACCAGCAGACTGAACGATATTATTATACTGATCGAGAACTTCATCTTTTGTACAACCAGAAAGTACAGAAGCCCCCAACAGTATCAGGCATAATGATAGAACTATTTTCTTCACAGGTATCACCTTCCTTTCCTGCGTACAGCACGCTTTCCTCTTCCCTTGGCCTTTGTCTGCTTACGGGCTTTCATTTCTTTTTTGTTACTGGACATCACTAATAAAAGTACAGCCCAGAGAACCATGATGCCAACCCCAATGACTGCCAGCAAAGGATTCGGGGCTGTGGTTGTTCCGGCATATCCACTCATGTCAAAGCCCACTAAAATCAGCGCAGCAGAAAACGGATAGATGCTGGCAAGGATACCGCCTTTGAAGAACAGCATGCTATATCCAAGGAAGAACGCCAGAATGGAACCGCCCAGATATGCCCCTCGGATCTGCCCAAAAATCAAGATCAGCGGCATACAGACCAAATAGGTCGTCAGAGCTGCCAACACGATCTGTGTACCTCCATGAAAAAACATTTCCGCTGTCAGCCCAGATAAGCCAACCGTCAATCCAGTAATCAAGGTAACGCCAACGCTGTATATTCCCAGCAGGACTGCAAGAATACCAACCCAAAAGAGTTTGGCACCCAGCATTTTTGGCATAGAAACAGGAATTGTCATGATGTTTTTCAGCGTATCATGGGTGGATTCTCTGTCAATCAGCCAACTGCCAATCATCACCAGTGAAATCGGAAAAAACATCTGCGTATTGCCCCAGACAACATTCTCAAACAGAGTGGAAAAATCATAGTTTGGATTTCGGTACTCCGCCTCCACAATCAGCTGGCTCCCATATTGCACCAACGGACAGAGTGCAAGCGCTACCAGCCCCACCCAAAGTATTTGGCACCGGCGTAGTTTCAGTAATTCCGATTTTAATAAATTCCACATAATTACACCCCCTTAGATTTCCTGACACCGGTAAACCATCGCAATCAACGCAAGAAATACAATCGCTTCCACAATAATCACGCCGAACACCTGAACACTATTCAGGAAATACGGACTGATCCGTTCCAACAAGTCTGCCAATTCCGCACCGGTCTGGCTTTGGTCATAAAATTGGAATGTCCAGCGGAAAGCCAGCGGCCCCGGAAACAGGGTTCCGATGTTCAAACCAAAAGGCTGGGTGAGAAACATATCGCTCATGGAAAGGATATAATTCGCAATCGTATAGAAAAAGGTAATCACAACCGACACGATATAGTTTTTATTAAGAAGAACAACGAGCAGAATGCAGGGAAGTGCGCCAACCCACATAATCAACCCTTCTTCAATTCCAACGCCAAACAATGTCCAAAACCCAACTGGCTCCCAGCCCTGAAACAGCAAAACCGCAAGATTTACCAATCCTCCAACTGCCATAAAGCCAACGGCAAACAACAGTAAAACCAGCATCTTGGAAAGCACCAGCTTGGTTCTATTTACCGGTATGGTAACAAGATTTTTCAGTGTGTCATTGTCCAGTTCCTCAAACAGAAGATTGGAAGCCAGTATCACAAGAAGCGGCATCAAAAGCAAATAGGCACTGAGCTGGAATAGGCTGGACATCACTCCATTTACAGCATCCACATCAGTGTTTACATCTGCCAGAAAGAAAGCGTAAGCCAATGGCATGAAAACAGAAAGCAGCAGGGAAATCAATACCAGTGGCTTCCGTTTTAATTTCAAAAATTCGCATTTGATTAGTTTAAGCAATTCCTTCGCCCCCCGTCACACGCTTGAAGTAATCTTCAAGGCTTTCTTCTGAGGTTGCGGCCTGAGATACCTCCAATCCGTTTTCTACAAAGGCAGTTACAATTTTCCCCACAGGCAGATCAAGGTTGTGCAGGCGCAGATTGTGGTCGTCCTGTATAGAGAAATGGTTTTCACGGAAATTGCGTTCCAAAATCCTTGCCGCCTGTGCAGTATCAGAGAGCGTAAAACGAATATGCTTACTGCTTTTTTGCTCCAACTCGGCAAGACTTTCTTCTTCCAGCAATGCGCCGTGGTCGATAATTCCAATATCATCAGCCAGCAGGGAAATCTCCGAAAGAATGTGACTGGAAATCAGAATCGTTTTTCCTCTTGCATCGCAAAGCTTCCGAATAAAGGAGCGTACCTCCGCAATACCGATGGGATCGAGACCGTTGATCGGCTCATCCAAAATTAAAAGTTCCGGATCGTGCATAACAGCAAGAGCGATGGCAAGCCGCTGCTTCATACCAAGAGAATACTGTGAAAAGAGCTTTTTATCTTTGTAGGGCAGTCCTACCAAATCCAGAGCGTCTTTGATGGCATGATTGTTTGGTACGCCCCGCAGGGTAGCAAAGATACGCAGGTTCTCTGTGCCGGTCAGGTTGGGATAAAAGCCGGGGGACTCGATCAGGCTGCCAATACGGGGCAGCAACTTCTTTTCATTCCCCTGTAAAGACTTTCCCCAGATTTTGACCTCTCCGGAAGTCGGCTTCGTTAAGCCCAACAGCATTTTCATGGTAGTGGTTTTTCCGGCTCCGTTTCTGCCCAACAGACCATAAATTCTCCCACGCTTCACATGGATATTTAAGTCAGCCACACTCTTTTGAGAGCCGTATTGCTTCGTCAGATTTTTTGTTTCAATGATGTAATTTGTATCCATATTCAAAACCTCCTGTTCTGTAAGGTATTCTATCACGCCAACCTTGCATTAACCTTGCCGCAACCTTGCATTAACCTTGCAATTTAGAATCCGGCTAAAATGACAAGGGTTCCCGCCGCAAGGACGGGAACCCGCTTAAATCTCCAAAGGAAAAAGCAACATAAATTCAGTTCCTTTTCCCGGTACACTTTCAACTGTTATATTTCCACCCATCTTTTCTACTAACTGATGGACAATAGAAAGACCAAGACCGCTGCCTTTTTCAGACCGACCCTTATCACACTTATAAAGCCGTTCAAAAATGTGTTTCAAATCTTCTTTCTCAATTCCCACCCCATTATCCGCCAACAGCAGTTCCATGTTATTTTCCTTCTTTGACAAGGCGATTTTGATTTTATTCGCATGGCTGTGAGCGATTACATTTTGAATGAGATTATTGATGATCCTCATATAGCTGTCCATATCCAATTTTACCCGGATAGGCTGTTCTGGAATATCAATGTCATAATCGACCTGTTTATCCTCAAAAATCGGTATCCAGTCAATCAGGATATTTCTTGTCAGCTCTGCGGCCTCAACGCTCTGGATTTCTAAAGCAAACTCGTTGGAATTTAACTTGAACCAGTCAAAGAGTACATCAATATACTCTTTCAAATCATGGGCTTTCCGGCGGGCGGTTTCAATATAATCATCCCGGTCTTTTCCTGTGACCAGTCCTTTGTGTGCAGCGTCAAGATAGCCGATGAGGGTTGTAAGGGGTGTCCGAACATCATGGGAAAGGCTCGTCATAAGCTGGCGGTTGGTTTCCTCTGTCTGCCGTACAGTTGAAAGTCTGCTTTCATAGGACACAACGATCTCATTGATTTCATAGGCAAGAGGTGCTGTCAGTTCATTTGTTGCAGATAAAATACGCCGGTTGCCATTTCCGTTTTTCACATCAACCAGTGCATCGGTCATTTCTGCGATTTGCTTTTTTACGCGCCGAATGAGAACAATGGAAGTCAGCACAGCCACAACAGCAATCCCAATGGACAAGAAAACGATGATTTCCATACTGGCTACACCTCCTTATTAAAGCGATAGCCAATCCCTTTGACCGTTTGGATATACTTTGGACTGGAAGGATTGACTTCTAATTTTTTACGAAGCCGGCTGATGATCGCCATAATATTGCTGTCATCATAGAAATATTCTTCGCCCCAAACTTCCTCATAAATCTGCTGTTTTGTCAAAATTTTTCCTTGATGTTTTGCACAGTACAGGAGCAGATCAAATTCCTTTGGCGGAAGTTCAAAAGTGCCGGTTTCCGTCGTAACAGAACGATTTTCAAGGTCAATTTGCAACCCATCAAAATCCAGTTTTTGCATAGTTCCCGTTTGCTGATTAAAGCGGGTGTAGCGGCGAATGAGGGACGCAATACGGGCAATCAGTTCGTCCATATCAAACGGCTTTGTTAGATAATCGTCCGCTCCGGCCCGTAAGCCCCGCACTTTAGAAGCGCTGTCATTTTTGGATGTGAACATCAAAATCGGCAAGCTGTTCTCTTTGCGGATTTCTTCCAGCGTTTCAAAGCCATCCATACCGGGCATCATCACATCCAGCACTACAAGCTGATACTCCTGCTCTTTTAATTTCTGCAAGCCCTCTTTTCCGGTATTACAAAAATCAGCTTCTATGTTTTCTGCTTGTACGCTGCGTTTAATCAAAGCGCACAGTTCTCTGTCATCATCTATAATCAAAATTTTATTCATGGCGCAGTTCCTTCCCTTGTCTTGTCCGCCCATCAATCGGCTTCTCCGCAGTTTTAGGGATCAGCCAAATACCAGCCATTTTCACAGCGCCGGGGATACGCTCTCCGGCACAATAATAATTTACCCTGCGAGGTGTCACGCCCCATTTTTCGCTTGCCTCCTTGACTGTTATGTAATCCATGTCCGCACCTCCGATAATAGTATTATAGTTCTTACAAAAGAATGATACAAGAAACGGAATGTAAAATTAAAAGTTTTCATTTAGCGGGCAGTTTCCGTCCTTGTAAACGTATTATTGGCAAAGCAAAAAACAAGGGTTTGGGAAGTTCCCAACAGGCAAGAATCTCCGCTCCGGCAGCAGGCTGGAAACGGAGATTTTGCGGGAGTGTGGCTACACTCCCTATGCTTGCTCTGTTGTGGCTTCCCCGGAAAGGACGGGAACGGAATGGAACAGAAGCCAAAAGCACAAGAGAACGATTATCTTCCGAAAAGAGGAAATCCGCTGCAAGAAACTATCTGCTACAAGATCGGCGGGACGGTCTTTGAAATCGAAACTTCCTGCGGCGGAACGGAAGCGCTCTATGACAAAATGGTGCGGCTCATTCGCTCGGAAGCCATCACAGATGCTGACAAAGACCACAAAGCGCGGTATAATAAGGACAGCAACCTGTTTGTCGGGCGTTCATTACAGGAGGAATGAACCATGACAGCAAACACAAACTATCCCGACAACATCACCGCTTTATACGCCCGCCTGTCCCAAGAGGATGCGCTGGACGGCGAGAGCAACAGCATTGCCAATCAGAAGAAAATCCTGCTCAAATACGCAACGGACAATCATTTTTCCAATCCCACATTTTTCATTGATGACGGTGTTTCCGGTGTCACTTTTGCTGAGGTTAGATAGCGATACTTTTTACATCTACCATGTTGCGGCGGTCATGGTTGACAACTTGCGTCGGCTCCTGCTCGGTATCAACCTGTCCGACAAAGCTGTAATGGATTTCGATTTTCCGGGTGTTGGTTTCCCGGTCTAATTCATGTATCAAAATACGGTCGATAAACTCATGGACGTTTTCATAGGTCAATTCCTGTATGTCGCTGTATTTCCCGACAATCTGAATAAACCTTGATATATCCCTTTTTCGCTCGGTAACGGTTGCGATCTGCTGTTGTAACTCGTCTATCCTTGCGGCAAGGGATTTCTTTTCGTCCTCATAGCCGGAAGTTAGAAACACAAACCGTTCATCTGTCAGTCTGCCTAATGCGTTGTCCTCATACAGCTTGCGGAAAAGCGTGTCAAGTTCGGTCATACGCGCCTGTGCTTTGAAAAGTTCCTTTTGCTGCTGCGCTAATGCCTTTCTCGCTTCCATGTCGCCGTACTCGGTAGCTTTACAGATAAAGTCCTGTTCGTGTTCCTTAACATACCGCAAAACCCGCCGCATATCTTCCAGCACTAAATCAAGAAGTACGTTTTTGCGGATATAATGAGAGGTACACTCGCTGCCTGTCCTTGCCCTGTTGCGCCATGCGCCGCAAGAATAGGAAAACTTGCGCGGCTCGATATTTACGCCCTGTTGGTAATACATCTTATGTCTGCAACCAGCGCAAAACAGCAAGCCGGAAAAAATATCAATCTCCGCTGCTTTTGTCGGGCGGTGGCGGGTAGCAATCCGCTTTTGCGCAAGTTCAAAGGTTTCCTCGTCAACAAGCGGCTCATGGGTGTTTGGGAAGAAATAGCGTTGTTCTTCTTCGTTCTTCCGGGTCTTTTTCGACTTGTAGGATACCTTGTGAGTTTTCGCGGTTATGGTATGCCCTAAATATTCCTGCCTTGCTAATATGTCATAGAGCGTTTTGTCCGGCCAAGTATAGGGGGCGATCATTGCCCGCTGATACCGCGCCTGTCCTGTACGCTGATAGCGCAACGCTCCAATCGTCAAGACTTTGTTTTCCGCAAGCCATTTTTGGATTTCGCACATACGCACACCGCTAACAAACATAGCGAAAACCTGTTTGACAATCGGCGCGGTTTCCGGGTCGGGTATAAGGTGGTGGCGGTTGTTCGGGTCTGGGATATAGCCGTATGGATATTCCCCGTTGACGCGCTCGCCTTTTTGCGCCTGTGCCTGTTTAACTGCGCGGATTTTCTTGCTTGTGTCGCGGGCGTAAAACTCGTTAAACCAGTTCCGCAAGGGGGTAAACTCGTTATCCTCCCGCGCTGTGTCAACTCCGTCGTTGATCGCGATATAGCGTACTCCGTTTTCGGGAAATACAATCTCTATGAGTTCGCCCGTTTTCAGATAGTTTCTGCCAAGACGGGAAAGGTCTTTGGTAATGACCGTCGCCACTCGTCCGGCTTCCACTTCCTGCAACATCGCTTGCAGCCCCTCGCGCTCAAAACTCACGCCGGAAAATCCGTCGTCCACAAAAAACTTTGTGTTCAAAAAATGGTGTTCGTCCGCATAGCGTTGAAGTATCATTTTTTGGTGCTGTATGCTTCCGCTTTCTCCGGCTTGCATATCCTCTTGACTTAAACGGCAGTAAAGGGCGGTGATTTTATTCGACTGTAACATTAGTCCTCCTTTCCGACAGCCGAATAAACAGGTATAATGTGTTGCTATCATTATACCATATCCCGCCGCCTAATGCACTACTCGGACGCTAAAAATCCCGGATTTCCGGGCTTTTTCTGCAAATCCTTTACAATGAGTTTCTCAATCTTTTTATGGATTGTATCGGTTGCCTTTTCACTCGGCAACGCTTGAACAAGATAGGTGATTTTCCCTATTTTGCGTTCGGTTGTAATTGTCTGTTTTTTATCCATTAGAAAAACCTCCTTTTCCTGTATGGATAAACTATATTCGTCAAAAGGCAAAAACGGGCGGTTGTTAGCTGCAACCTCACGGGAGTTTCACCCCGGCCCATGCTTATGGGTGCGCCGCGCAATACTTTGAGGGTGTTCAACGCGGGAGTATCATTGTGCCGCCTTGTATGTCGTCGCCCACAAGCTGCTAAACCTGTTTTACGGCGCGGTAGTTCTCGCTCGGCTTTTCCCCTACGGGGAAAAGCTGTCATGGCGTACCCGCCGACTGGCTCGGTACAGACGGAATGTACCCGTTTGCCTGTTATGCTGCGCACCAAAGGCCGCTTTCTTTGTCAAAGAACAATAGGCTTTGTCGGCCTGCAAAAGCACATCAACAGCGGATATGCTTTTGCGGAACGACAAATAGCCCATAACGGGAAGCGTGGAAAGGGGACACGCTCCCCGCATGGGCTAAAAGATTATCCTACATGAAAAGCAAGGGTGCGGGTAATAAGGCGCACTTGCAGCCTGTTACGCATTTCCTCGTCCACATAGGAATAGGTATTGCCCGCGTCGTCTTTCAGCGTGCGGGTACAAAGTTTCGCTATGTAACCCTCGTAGTGCTTCAAGATCGCGCACATGGCGGTTGTGTCGCCGTTTGCCGCTGCGGAAATGACAGGGAACGGCAACAGATTTTCAGACTTCCTAACGGTATTCATCATCTGCTTTTCCCTCCAAATACTGTTTGATTTTCGCAAGCGCGGATTTCCTGTGCCGGAAAACCGTCGTGCGTACAACATTCAGCAGTTCGCCAATTTCCGCGTCGCTCATATCCAAGAAGTAGGACAAAAGGATAATGTCGCGTTTCCTTTCGGGCAAAGCGTTAAGGGCTTCGGCAAGCAGTTCATTTTTGACGAGTACATCAAAGCCGGACACTTGAAAACGGAAATAATCGCTTTCGTATTCGTCCGTTGTGAAAAGCTGCGCGAGTTCGCTTTCGCTCAAATCCGAAAAAGTAACTTCGCGTGCTGCGCGTTTCGCAAGAGTGCGGCGGTGGCTTTTCGCTTCGCCGACCAAAGTTTTCTTTGCTAATGCGTCGTACTGATGTTGTATTCTTTCCTTGTCGGAAGAAGATAGCTCCATAGAGTTCACCTCCTTCCCGCGTGGAGTAGAGGACGGGAGTTAAGGGCTTGTCCTCTCTGCCCCTTTCGCTCCGTACCCGTTCGGGAGATGGCTCTTGAGTGCGCTTTTCAGAAAAAAGTTGAAAAAAGCAAAATGCGCCCGTCCGCAAGACGCGGACGGGCGCAAAGGAAATGTAAGCAGTAGCTAAATGTATTGACAGTTCACATTCATAGCCGGAATATCCCGCTTGCGGAGCATAGCTTTTTTTGACCGCAAAGCATTAGGCGGGTTACAGTAAATAAAAATGGACACGGCGATACCTCCCCGATACCGCCGTATCCTTAAAAAAGGGCGACTTTAATACACTACCCGCAATCCATTCTATAATAGGGAACAGCGGCTTTTGCGCAATATTAAATAAAAAAGCCGATAACACATAGGTTTTTTGACCTAATGCGTTATCGGCTCTGCGTCTATGCGTCTGGCACTTTTAATCATTTTTTTTTGAATTTATTATATGTGTTAGCTAACTGTCCACAAGCCGCGTTAATCTCTCTGCCATGAGAAACTCTCATAGTAACTTCAAGTCCTGCTTGCTCTAATTGATGTTTGAATGCAACTATTTCCCGTTTCTGTGGTGCTTTAATTCTTGAATTGCTTGTTGGGTTGTATTGTAACACGTTAATCATAACTTTTTTGCCCCGAAACCATTTTGCAAGTTGTCTTACATCTGAGGGCCGGTCATTTATACCCGGTAAAAGCAAATACGCAAAGACAATTTTGCGATTATGCCTTTCAGAATAGGATAAGGCTTGCTTAACAACATCTTCAATAGCATATATGCGCATGTGAGGAATAATACGATTTCTTGCAGATTGTGTTGCTGCGTGTAAAGATATTGTCAACTGAATTTTAAGATGTTCCTCGCGCAATTTTTTTAATTGATCGACCGGACCAACTGTTGATATGGTAATGCCGTCGGTTGGAAAGTTGAGCCCATATCTATCTCGGAGAATATGGATTGCTTTTATCAAGTTGTCATAATTGAATAAAGGCTCTCCCATACCCATAAAAACGATACGGTTTACTTTTCGACGCAACAATATAATCTGTTGTACGATTTCTGACGATGTTAGATTACGAACAAAGCCATTTCGCCCGGACTCACAAAAAATACAACCAACAGGACAACCGACTTGTGTGCTCACGCAAACAGTTCCACCATCTCGCCGCTTGATAAAAACCGTTTCAATGTATTTGTTGTCTTTCAGTTCGTAAACATACTTTTCAGTATCACTGCTTTTGCAAATATTTTTTACCAACATTGATAGATTTTTTTTGCGTGGTAATTGCTTATATAATTCTTCATATAAGGCTTTTGCTTCATTCTCGCCAATAACTTCCGACATTTCTTTGTAAGTAAATCCGTATGGATCATTCCGTACTTCCGCAGGCGTATATTTAGGTAAACGTTTCATTTTTATATCCTTTCTTCTAAATAATAAAAGTTTGTTTTTCTGTATTTTTGATTACAATCTCTAATTTTTCTACATCAATGATATGCGTCAATTTGCATTTAGGGCAGAAAAGAGGAAAATCTTTTAATACAGTATTATGAAATACTTGAACTCTCGTCTTTCCGTTACAAATCGGACATTTTATCCAATATTTTTTAAGCATTATATTTCACTCGTCCTTTTTACACAAAAAAATGCAGGTCAATCCTCAACATGAGCATTGACCTGCATTTATAATGCACAGAGCAGTACAACAAAACTAAGGCATAGCTTGCACTATGTCTATACTATATCTATACGTCGTTAGTTTTTTGTATAGCATCCGCAAAATAAGCATGACAAAAAAGCCCATGTTGAAAATGGGAAAATCCTTTTTTTCAATGCTTATCTAATACGCATGCTATGCAACATAAACGCCGCCTCCTTTTACATAAATTTTATTTTATCAGAAAATCAGTCTACTGTCAATACACAACAGGAAGTATTTAACCTAATGATATGAATTGTGTGGACATATCCAAAAAGAAAGGTGAACTGTAAAATGTAACAGGGTGAATGAAAATGGCAAAAAGACCCGTACCATTGTACGACTTTAAGGCTTTCGGGGCAGCTATAAAAGCCGCGAGAAATGAATACGGCGAGAGCCGCAAAAAGGTAAGCGACGAGTTATATATTTCCCCGCGCTACCTTGCGAATATCGAGAACAAGGGACAACAGCCGAGTTTACAGGTATTCTATGACCTTGTAACCCGGTATCATATTTCGGTAGATCAATTTTTCTTCCCGAACAGCAATGCGGAGAAATCCACCGGGCGGCGGCAGCTTGACGCGCTGCTGGACGGTATGAGCGATAAAGGCATTCGGATTGTAACCGCAACAGCAAGGGAGATAACGGAAGTCGAAAAAGCAGAGGATTAACCTCACAATATGAGAAATCGGGAGATTGCAGCGCATGGCGGCTGCAATCTTTTTTTGCGTCCAAAATCAAAGGAACGCGCAACAAATACCGCCTTTCGGTGGGGGTATGGAGTAGATAGCAAGCACAGCAAACGAGTACCCGTTTGCGGAAAATGCTTGTTGGGATAATCCCAAACCCTTATACCGAAAGGCGGTGCGGAAATGGAAAACCGAAAGAGAAATATACAGATGAAGTTTTACGTTACGGAAGAAGAAAAGCGGCTGATCGACGAGAAGATGAAGCAGCTTCCCATAAAGCAGTATGGGGCATACTTCCGTAAAATGGCGATAGACGGGTATATTCTTGTCGTTGACCGAAGCGACACAAAAGCATATATCCGGGAACTGCAAGCGGTGAGCCGGAACATCAACCAAATTGCAAAACGCGCCAATGCGACGGGGACGGTTTACAGGCAGGATATAGAGGACATTAAAAAGGCGGTGGACGAGATATGGCGGTTACAAAGACGCACCCTATTAAATCAACCTTAAAGGCTGCGATAGACTATATCTTAAATCCCGAAAAGACAGACGGGAAGCTGCTTGCGTCCTCTTTCGGCTGCGGGCTGGAAACCGCCGATATTGAGTTTGCATGGACGCGGGAAGCTGCCGGAGATCGCGGCACACATTTAGGGCGGCACTTGATACAATCCTTTGCGGTGGGAGAAACCACACCGGAAGAAGCGCACAAAATCGGCATGGAACTTGCCGGGGCGGTATTAGGCGGCAAGTATGAGTTTGTTTTGACAACTCACGTCGATAAAGACCATCTGCATAATCACTTGATTTTCAACGCGGTTAGCTTCGTTGACTACAAAAAGTACCATTCCAACAAGCAAAGCTATCACTTTATCCGGCGCACCAGCGACAGGATATGTAAAGAGCATGGGCTATCCGTCGTCGTACCGGGACAGGACAAGGGAAAAAGCTATGCAGAATACACCGCCGAAAAGCAAGGGACAAGCTACAAAGCAAAGCTGAAAACGGCGATAGATACTCTCATTCCCCAAGTGAAAGATTTTGACGAACTGCTGCGCCGCTTGCAGGAAATGGGGTATGAAATCAAACAGGGCAAATACATTTCCTTTCGCGCTGCCGGACAGGAACGGTTTACCCGCACAAAGACGCTCGGCGCGGCCTATACGGAAGAAGCGATAAAGGAGCGTATCAAGGGCGTGTATGTTGCCAAAACAAAAACGCTGCGGGAAGATAAGAAAATCCGGCTTGTCGTCGATCTTGAAAACAGTATCAAAGCCCAACAATCGGCGGGCTATGAACGGTGGGCGAAAATCCATAATCTGAAACAGGCTGCGAAAAGCATGAACTTCTTGACCGAAAACAAGATTGAATATTATAGCGACCTTGAAAGCAAAATTGCGGATATTATGACCGCCCATGACGCGGCGGCAAAGGCGGTTAAGGAAGTGGAACAGCGTATGTCTGATTTGTCGCTGCTTATCAAGCACACCACCACATACCGACAGTTAAAACCGATTTACGATGAATACCGAAAATCGCCGGACAAGGAAAAGTATCTGCGGGGGCATGAAAGCGAAATTATCCTGTTTGAAGCTGCGGCAAGGGCATTAAAGGAAATGCAGATAAAGAAGCTGCCCGATCTCGCCGCGCTGCGCAAGGAGTATAGAAGCTTAAACGACAGGAAAACCAAATTGTATGAAGATTATCGGCAAGCCAAGAAGCAAATGCAGGAATACGGCGTTGTCAAAAAGAACGTCGATAGTATTCTTTACCCGTCCCAAAGCAGGGCGCGGGAGCAGGAGCGATAAGGCGCAAAACATGGGGTGGCAAGTGGAATGTTAAGGGCTGAAAACGCCTGTGTTTCTGCGGCTTCCAGCGCATGAAAACGACATAGACGATAAAGTATATTCAAACCCGCAAAAACGGCTTTCTAATTGTCCACGCAAGGACAAAAAAAGAACAGGGGCGCGGTGCCGGAAATCGGCAACCGCGCCCCTGTTCTCTATGGGCTATTCCTCGTCGGTCAAGATAAACTCCCTTTCGGAAAACTCGCTGTCCGTCATGGCTTGCAGCTTGTTCACCGCTGCGGCGGCAAGCTGGCGCATATCCTCGTCCATGTAGGGCATGGCGGCAAGGATATTTTCAAGCGTTGTTTCCCGGCTGTCCTCGGCGTAGATCGCAACAATGTTTTCTTCCTCAATGGTAAAGCGGGTATTCATGCTATCAAACCTCCAAATCCTTTTTATGCTCTTTCTGTTTATCTTTCGGCTGCTGCGCCGCCTGTTTCTTGTATTCGTCCAGCTTCTTCAAAATGGACGGTTTTTTCTGCGGCTGTTCCCGTTTCTCGGCTTTTACCGCTTTTGCAAGGTCGGTAACGGAAATCGCTTCCCCCGCCTTTGCCCGCTGCTCAAAATCTGCAACGGTGGGCGTTTGCGGCGTATTGTTGATAAGCCCGTCAAAATTGTTGTCGTTCTGCTCTATGGTGTCCTCGACGTGCTTTAAGGGATTATCCCGCTGCGGCTGCTCGGCGGCTATGGCATAAGCCTGTGTGCCATTCCCCATAATGAGATACTTCCCGTCCTCCGACGCATGGTGAAAACCAAATCCCGCCGCTTCGATCTGTTCACGGCTCATATCGGTAATATGAAAATTGCCCCTCGGCGTTCTAACGGTTTCACCCGTCAAAAGGCTGTCGGGGGTCGCTTCCGGCTGCTGCTTTTCAAGCTGCCCGTCCTTGTAGGAATATCCTTGCGCCGCGATTGCTTCAAGGGTCTTGCCCGTAACGTCGCCATAAATCCGCTTGTCTGCGTCAACCAGCATTTGCAAAGTGTCTTGTACGGTGTCGGACAAGGCTTGCTGCTGTTCGGGCGGCAGCTTGTCAAATACGGGGGTCTGCTGCTCCTGCAAAAACTCCGGCACTTGCTGAAAACCGATACTGTCTACATAGTGGGCGGTGTCCTCGTCGTTCTGATGAAGCACAACAATGTCGGAAACGGAAAGGCTATGCCCCTTAAAGTCGGCGGGGTGGTCGATATTAAACCTTTCCCAAATGTCGCCCAGCGTCATATCCTTTGTAAGCGGTGCAGTATAGACGAGTTCATAATTTACCCGGTCAATGGTAAGTCCAGCCGCTTGCAGACGGTCATAAGGCTCAAAGCGCAAGTCCCTTGTTTCGTCCCCGCGCTTTAACTGATAAATGGAAAAGGTATCGCCCTGCTCCTGCTCGGCTTGCCGCTGCTGCTGCAACTCGGTAAAATGCCCCTCAATCTCGGTAATGAGTTCCTTTGCGGTGGTCTGTATTGTTTCAAGGGACGCTTTTAACTCGGTCATTTCCTTGCCGCTGCTCCAACCAGCCACATAGCCGAAAGAGTAATCGGAAGTATCAAGGCCGAAATGCTGGCAAACCGTATAAGCGACGCTTTCCGCTTCTACCTCGCAGGTATGGCGGTCAACGCGGTTTTGCTGCTCCGGCGGGGCGTTTAAGTCTACGTCGTGCAGCTTCGCATGGGCGATTTCGTGAATGGCGGTCTTTACCGCCTGTAATTCACTCACGCCCTCTTTGATTGCAATACGCTTGTCGGTCAAACTGAAATACCCATTTGCGCCGTTTGTGATCTGCTCAAATGCAATCGGGACGGGGGACGCTTTTTCAAGGGCGGCGAAAAAATCCTCGTACTGCTCCACATCGGCAAGCAGCGGTTTAACGGAAAGGTCGGGAAACTCCTTGCCCTCGGTCTGCGAAATATCAAAGACGGTTATAACCTTAAAGGCGGGGACGGTGATTTCCTTTTCTTCCTTTACCACTTTTCCCTCGCGGTCAAGCATGGGCTTTCTCGTTTCGGGGTCGATTTTATCAACCAGCTTTTTCACCTTGTAGGGCGCGGGGGCAAAGATTTTAATGCCTTTCTCGCCTTTCTTTACATGGCGGTCAAACTCCTTTTCCCATTGACGGAAGCCCATTACCAAATTGCCGCCCTGCATAGCAATTAGGATAGTGTTATTCAAACTATAATCATGGAACTTTGACATAGCGGTTAGAAACTCTTTGTAGCGGTCGCTGTCAAAAATCGCCTGTACGCCCTGTTCCAAACGCGCGGTGATCTCCTTTACCTTTTCGGCGGGCTTTTCGGAAGTAAGGATAATGGGGACGACGGGGCGGGGCTGCTGCGGCTCTGCGGCCTGTGCGTCTGCTTGCTGCGTTTCGGCTGCGTCCATATAGGCTTTGTCCTGTTCGCCGCGCTCCGGCTGCGGGTAACTCATAATGCGGTATTCTTCCGGCACTTCGCGCCCCTCAAACTGACGCTCCCACTCGTCGCCGCTTTCCACGATATAGCCGTACTCGGTAAACGCGCCTTTTTCCTGCGCGGCAGCGTTCCTGCCAAAAGTAGAAAGGTCAATGCCGCCTTTCCATTCTTCGGGCATTTGTACCATGCCGGATTGATTTAAGTAATAGTCGCCCAAATCGTGGTAGTTATGTACTTCGGGGATATGGACGTAAAAATCCACGTTGTAGGTGAAGTCAATTACCTGTCCAATATTTGCAAGCCCGTTTTTCTGCTGCAAAGCTGCGTTCAGCTTGCCAACCTCGGCGGGGTCAAGCTGTTCGAGCCGCGCCGCAAGAAAATTGAGTTCGTCCACGTCGGCGGCGCATACCATTTCATAAGGCAAGGCAATATGTTTCTCCGGGTCGTCGGAAAAGCCGCGAATGGAAAAATCCTGCGGGTTATCGGCGGTAATGCCGACGCTCTGCATGGCTTCGTGAAGCTGCTCCTTTGTGGCGGGCATATCCAGCCAATAGCCGCTTGGGTCGCCCGCTTCAAAACGGCTGCGGTTGCCAATCATAATAGAAAACTGTTCGCTCATGTGTTCACGCTCCTTTTCCTGCCCGGTAGTTTCGGGGATAGCTGCCGCCTGTTGCTGCTGCTGCGGGGGTTCTTCGCCCTCTATGGTGTAGTCCGGCATGAGCATACCGTTTACTTTGAAATAGTCGGCGTACTCCTGCGGGATAGGCGGGGAGATTTCCGTAAACAAGCGGTCATACGCTTTGATACGCCCATTCAGATACTTTTCCATAGCTGCCTTGTCGGTGAAAACCTTTCTATCTTGTCCGGCAATCTTCGCTTGGGTTCTGCTTGGGCTGTTGGTGCGCACGCTCCATGTAAGCGTCCATGAATACGGGATAGATTTCTGCGCTTCTTTGTCGTAGCGGGTATTCTCGTAAATGTAGTAATTCATCTGATATACCCGGTTGCTGCGAATATGGCGGTTATGCTCGGTGGTCTGCCACTCGTTAGCGGTGTGCTGCACAACGGTTGTCCTTGTGTATTCAATCGCTTTGTCAAGCAAAAGCGTTTTGCCCGCCTGTTCCTCCCATGCGGCGGCGCGGCTTGAGAGATCGTTAAAAATCGCCTGTTCCGCTGCCGCGCTTTCCTCGCGCATGGCGTGTAGCTGCTCCGGCGGCAAGGAAACATAGGGGGCAATATCCCCGTCCTTTGCTTCAAAATATATCCGGCGTTCTATCCGCATGGTTTCGGCGGTTTCCAATTTGTCATGGTCGTATGAAGAATACGGCATATTGTTTCATCACGTCCTTTCTCGATTTTTAAGGGTTTGGGACTATCCCAACAAGCAAAATGCCCGCGCTCTCTATGGGAAGCGCGGGCATTTCTCGCAAACGGGTACTCGTTTGCTGTGCTTGCTATGTAGTTGTTTTTATCCGTAAACGCCTGTTTCTCTCGCTTTGGGCTTTCTGTCTGCGGCGTATCTTTGCCGCGCAATCGGGGCAGTATTTCGCCCGGTTGCTGCCCGCCGCAAACGTGCTGCCGCATACCGCGCAACGCTTCAAATCGGTTTCCCCGCTGCGGGTGATCTGTTCGCAAAGCTGCCTGTCGGCGGGTAATACCGCTTCGCGGAAATAGCGGCATAACAGCGAATAGCTGATACTCTGCACACACACGCAAGTTTCCCCGTCGTCCAGCAGCAGACAATTCCCGCAATCGTTGTTTGCACAAGCGGCGCGGGTCATTTTCTTTACGGCGCGGTATTGCTTTTCATCAAGCCTTATCATTTTCGGTTCTGCTCGACGCGGAAGTTTACATACTTGCCGCCTGTGTCGGCAAGCAGCACAACTCCGTCAAAGGTCTTTCCCGTCTTGGTCGAGTACATACCTTTGATTTTTACCTTTCCGTCTTTCAAAAGGGCGGCGGCAATCGCCTTTGTGAAAGCCTTTTTGCGCTGCTCAAAAAAGCGGTCATTCTTCCACATCACAAAGCTGCAAGCCCTGTCGGAGCAGTAAAAGTTTTTCTTGCCCTCGTAAACCGCCGCGCCGCAACGGGGGCAAGTGCCGATTGCTTCCCGCTGCGGGGTAAACAGCTTCGCTTTATCCTCGGAAATCGCGGAATAGGTCTTGACAAGCCCCGCTGTCATTTCCTCAATCCCGCGCATGAAGTCGGCGGGGCTGTCGCTGCCCTTTGCAATCCCGGTAAGGCGCGTTTCCCATTCTGCCGTAAGCTGCGGGGACGTAAGGCTGTCGGGCAGGATAGCGGCAAGGTTATACCCGTCCTTTGTGGGGATTAGCTTTTTGCCCTTGCGCTCGGCAAAGCCCGCACTAATGAGTTTTTCAATGATACCCGCCCGCGTTGCGGTAGTGCCTAACCCTTTGCGCTCTGCGTCCTCCGGCGTTTCTTCCTTGCCCGCGTTCTCCATAGCGGACAGAAGCGTATCTTCGGTATATGCTTTCGGGGGCTGCGTGTAACACTCGGAGATCTCCGCTGCCGGATTGTCAAAGGTCTGCCCCTCGGCAAGCGGCGGCAAAACGGTTTCCGGCTCTGCGTCCTCGTCCTGTTCCTCGGACGCGGCGCGGGACAGCTTTTCAATCTCACGCCACCCCTCGCAAAGCGTCGTCTTTCCCTTTGCGGTAAAGGTATAACCGCCGCAAGAGATAACCGCCGTAACCGCTTCATATTCATAGGGCGCGGCTGCGGCGCAAAGCAGCTTCGCGCATACAAGGGTCATAAGTTTTGTTTCGCTGTCGGTAAGGGAAGAAAAGCCCGTTTTCAAAAACTCGGCTGTCGGCAAAATAGCGTGGTGGTCGGTTACTTTGCTGTTGTCGCAAACCCTTGTAAGGTCTGCTTGCAGCTTCACGTCCCGCATAAAGGGAAGCAGCGAACAAAGCCCGGTAATGAGTTCCTTTGTGCTGTCCTGCATATCGGAAGTGATATATTTGCTGTCGGTGCGGGGATAGGTCAAAAGCCGCTTTTCATAGAGGGCTTGCGCATAATCAAGGGTCTGTTTCGCCGTAAACCCGTACAGGCGGTTGGCTTCGCGCTGCAACGCGGTAAGGTCAAACAGCTTCGGCGGTGCAACGGTCTTTTTCTCTTTTTTGAGGGAAGTACAAACGGCTTGCGATTTCTCGCAAGCCGCTTTCATCTGCTGCGCTGCCGCTTCGTCGTTCAACCTTTCGGACAAAGCCGAAACACCGCCCGCGTCCAGACGGACAACATGATATTTTTCTTTCTTAAAGCTGCTGATCGCATAGTCGCGGTTTACCAGCATGGTAAGGGTGGGCGTCTGCACTCTGCCGACATTCAGCGTTTTGTGATAGAGGATAGAGAAAAGGCGGGTCGCGTTAATCCCGACAAGCCAATCTGCCTTTGCTCTGCAAAGCGCGGATTGATAGAGGTTGTCATAGCTGCGCCCGTCTTTGAGGTTTGAAAAGCCCTCGCGGATTGCGCTTTCTTCCATACTGCTAATCCAAAGGCGGGAAAAGGGCTTTTTGCAATTTGCCTGTTCATAGACAAAGCGAAAAATGAGTTCTCCCTCGCGCCCGCTGTCGCACGCATTGACAATCTCGGAAACGTCGCTGCGGTGCATAAGGTCTTTGAGTACGGAAAACTGCTGCTCCTTGCCGTTGGCAACGGTAAACTGCCAATCCTGCGGGACAATGGGGAGATCGTCATACTTCCATTTTCGGTACTGCTCGTTGTAGGTCGCCGCGTCCGCAAGGCTAATCAAATGCCCGATACACCAGGACACAAGGTAGCCGCCGCCCTCAAAATATCCTCTGCGCTTTTCATTCGCGCCAAGTACGGCGGCAATCGCCGCCCCGACGCTCGGTTTCTCTGCAATTACAAGTTTCATACTTTCTCGTCCTCCTGCTCGGTTTCTAATTCTTCCTCGTCCTCGTCGTCCTCGTCAAAATCGAGATCGTCAAGGTTGCTGCTGCCTTTTGCCGCGTCCTTTTTGGGCTTCATAATCTTAAAGTAATAGAACGCGCCGCCGCCCACTGCGGCAAGAAGCAGCACGACAAGCAGAATAGCACCGCCCATGCCGCCGCCTTTATCTTCCTCCGGCTCCGGCTGCTCGGTTTCTTCCGGCTCCGGCTCGGCTTCCTTGCCCGCGCACTCGCTCATATTGACGCTGCAAACGGGGCAATCGGTGTTGACGCTTCCGGCAACGCATTTTTCAGTACAGCTACAAGCGGGGGCTTCGGTCTGTTCGTCCTCCATAAGCTGCAAAAGGTCTTTTTCATCAACTTGATTGAGGAAATGGACGGTGTTTTCTCCGTCCTCGGCGCGGTCAATGATGATGTAAAAATAGTTTCCGTTTTTCGTAACGACGGTAATAAACTGCTTATCGCCGGACGCTTCGCCCGTTATGTCGTCCACAAGGCTCATGTTGCCCTCCGGCGTTAAGGGCTGCGGCTCATAGCCGCCCGTCGTTTCTTCCGGCTCGGTTTCGGTTACGGGGGTAGGCGGCTCGTCGCTCACATCACCGCCGCCCGCAAAAGCGGTAACAGAAAAGCCGCCCATGAGTACAAGGGCGGCAAGCAAAGCGGTAACGCTGCGGAACAGTTTTTTATGCTTCATCTTCGGTTTCCTCCTGTTCGTCGGTATAGTCTGTGTCCGGCTGCGGCAAAATGATTTCGCCGTTGGCATAGGCGGAGAGGAACGCGGCAAGCTGCGCCCCGTCAAGGTGTACCGCTTTCACCATTTGAACGATCTGCGCGTTTTCTTCCTCGATTTTCTGCGCTTCAAGGTCTTTCAGCCTTTTTTGGTATTCAAGGACTTTCGCCCTCGTTTTCTCAATATCCCTTTCGATACGGTCAAGTTTCGTGTTTGCCATAGAAATAAACTCCTTTCAAAGTCAGTTGTAATGTAGCCGCCCATAGGCGTAAAAATGGGATTGCCAATAGCTTGTATCAAGTTTTGCGTATTGTATCGGGTCGCCACAATGCAGCATGACGGGGCTTCCGTCCCCGTCCTCGCCAACGTAGATACCCACATGAGATACCCCCGGTGTGTCATATGTACCCGTAAAGAAAACCAAATCCCCCGGCTGCGGGTTGGAAACGCGGGTTGAAATGTTGTAAAGCCCCTGCGCCCCAAGTCTGCCCGTATTGTATAAGCCGCTGTTCGTCAGCACATAGCTAACAAAACCGCTGCAATCAAAAGAGGTTTCCGGGCTGCTGCCGCCCCACACATAAGGAAAACCGACATACTTTTCCGCTTCCTCAATGAGCCGCGCAAACTGTTCATCTTCCAGATAGGCGGGCGGGATTTCATAATCCGCTGGCGGGTTTTCATAGTATTTTGAAATATAGCCGGATTGCGGGAAAAGATCGGGTCTGTTTCCCAGCGACGACATATACATAGCGTACATGGATAGCTGTTCCTCGCCCATAATGTAAACGGGAACATGGGAGAGGTTGAAGTTTTCCAAATCCACATTGAGAATGTAATAGTTATAGGCTACTTCAACGTCGTATTCGTTGCCTTCGCTGTCCGTCCGCGTTTCGGTGCGGTAGCGTACCTCGACTTCCTCCGTAACCGTCAAGATATACTGTTTATCAAAGAGCATTTCAAGGGTGCTTTGCGCTTCATCGAGAGTAAACACGCCCTCATGCCAAGCGGAGAGGATAGAGATTAGCACATACGGGTCATGCTCGATCTCGTCAGCCGTTACCCGGTATTCGTCATAGCCGGGGTATTCGCTTTCGATGTTATCCAGCATATCCTGTAACTCGGCTTCCATAGCGACATACGCGCTTTCTGCGCCTGTAATATCCGCGTCCTCGGAGAGATAGGACGACGCAATCAAGCCGCTGCCGCTGTTGCCGCCGAACAGGGAACAAGAGGACAAGCCGCCGAAAAACAGAAGCACGATAAAGGCAATCCCGCCCACAATCAAACAGCCTTTCCAATGCCGGACGACAAAGAACGTCGCCCGTTTGGTTTCCTGCGCCGTTTTCTTCGCCGCCTTTGCGGTGGCTTCGGCGGTCTTTTTCACCTTGCCGCCCGTTTTCAACGCCTTTGCATACTGCTTTTTAATGCGCTGTTTTTGCCAAAAACGGGAAATCGGGTTGGAGTGCGCAAGGGCGGGGTTATCATGCAGCGCCTTTTGGTAGAGGAAATCGGCGTTTGCCTTTGCTGCCTTTTTCTCGGCTGCTGCCGCCGCCCGGTAAGGTTTCAGCTTATGGCTGCGTATGCCGCGTTTTACTGCCCGCGTCGTCATGCCGCCCGCTTTCTCGCCCACAAGTTCTATCCTGTGTCCGCTTTCCACACCGACGTTTTCTTTCTCCACCTCATAGATTTTTCCATGTACGGCGGCGTCCAATTCCTGCGCCGGACGGGATAACGGGTTATGACGCAACTTGCCGTTTGGGGGCTTATCCGTTTTTTCAAAAGCAAGGCGCGTCTTTGCTTTGCCTTTGGCTTCGTCAAAAACGCGCTCTTTTGTGATTTTGGTCTGTTTGGGGATAGCTGCCCGCGCTTTGTCTAAACGGTCAGCCGCCGTATCGGATTTTTTGATTGCCTTTTGCAGGTCCGGCGTTGCCCGTTCCGCTTCGGAAAACTGCAAGCGGGACGTATGGGTTTTAAGCTGTGCTGCGTCAAGGGTCTTTTTCTCCGCGCCCTTTTCAAAGTGGCGGCTAACCTCTGTGCTGATACGTTGGGTTGTCTTTTCTGCTGCTCCCGCTACGGGGGCTGAATAGTTTTCCTCCGGCGGTCTTTCGCTGATACTCGTTGTTTCGCCCGTCGTAAGGTTTTCCGCAATCGCCCCGTCGCGGGTCATTTTCTGCGTTACCTTGTCGGGGGCTTTTAATTCCTTGCTCAATGTTCATCACCTCCAATACGCTGTTTTGCAAGGGTGCAGTATTCGGGGTTGATCTCTATACCCACATAGCGGCGGGAAAGGCTTTTTGCCGCCGCTGCGGTCGTGCCGCTGCCTAAAAACGGGTCAAGCACAATCCCGCCGACAGGACAGCCCGACAAAATGCACGTTTCCGCAAGTTTGGGCGGGAACGCTGCAAAATGCCCGCCGCGATAGGAAGCTGTGTTGATCTGCCAAACGTTGCGGCGGCTGCGGACGGGGGAAATCATTTCGTCGGTGTATGCGCCTTTCCTGCGGGGACGGTTGATTTTCTGCGGCTGGTTTTGCCCCGGAACGGTAGCGGCATATTTGTTGCCTTTCCCAACTCCGCTTTTCAGCCGTACCGCCGTTGTGGGGGCTATCGGCTCGGCTACTGCTTGCCAATCATAGTAATATTTCTTTGACTTGGTAAGCAGAAACACATATTCATAGCAGCGCGTCGGTCTGTCCCGCGTGCTTTCCGGCATGGCGTTTCCCTTGTGCCAAATGATAGAACTGCGCAAATACCAACCGTCGCCCCGCAAGGCAAGGGCTACAAGCCACGGAATACCGATTAGGTCTTTCGGCTTGCAGCCGGGGGCGCGGTGGTTTACCGCCACTTGCTGCCCGTTCCTGCCTTTGGGGTATTTCGGGTCTTGGTGGTCGGCTTTGCTGCCTGTGCCGCAATAAGTGTCCGCGATATTCAGCCAACAAGTACCCTCCGGCGTAAGCACCCGCTTTACCTCATGGAAAACCGCCGTAATGCGGGAAACATATTCCTCCGGCGTTGCTTCCCGCCCGATCTGCCCGTCTGTGCCGTAATCGCGCAAAGCATAGTAGGGCGGGGACGTTACGCAACAATCCAAACAGTTATCCGGCAAGGTTTGAAGCACCTGCAAGCTGTCGCCGCAATAGATTTTATCCGTTTCTATCCTCATGCCGACACCTCGCCGGGCTTGGTCGTCATTACGCGGTAGAGTTCCGTATCTTTCGGGAAACGGTCAATAAAGGGCAAAATCACGTTGCCATAGAAGATAAGTCCCTCGCCCGCTTCGGAATGGGTTACATAGGTCATTTGCTGCTGCGAAATGTTAAGCTGCTTGGCAAGGATTTCCCGGTCGCCCTGGGCTTGGTTGAGCATATAGACAAAATCGCTGTTTTCAAAAACGTTTGAAACTTCTCTGCTCGTCAAAAGGTCTTTGACGTTCTGCGTGATACCTGTCGGAATACCGCCCCACTTGCGAAAACGCTTCCAAATCTCGACGGAATAGGCGGCGGTCTGTTCCTCTTTCAAGAGCAAATGAAACTCGTCGATGTAATACCGCGTCGCCTTGCCCTCGCTGCGGTTTACCGTTACTCTGTTCCATACTTGGTCTTGGACGATAAGCATACCGACTTTTTTAAGCTGCGTACCGAGTTCCTTAATATCAAAGCAGACAAGGCGATTATGAATGTCAACGTTTGTCCTGTGGTTAAAAATGTTCAAGCTGCCGTTTACATAGAGTTCCAATGCCGCCGCGATACGCTGCGCTTCCTTTTCCGGCTGCTTCTTGATTTCGTCGTAGAGGTCGCCCAAAATCGGCATATTTTCAGGCTTCGGGTCGGCAAGGTAGTTGCGGTACACGCTGATAACAGCGCGGTCAATCAAGGTCTTTTCAACAGCTTCCAGCCCGTTTTTACCGCCCATAATCAACTCACAAAAGGAAAGGATAAAATCGCTCTTTAAGGCTATGGGCGTGTCGCCCTCGCTGTAATTGAGGTTAATATCCATAGGGTTAATGTACTGCGTGCTGTTCTGCGAAACCTTGATAACCTGTCCTTTCAAACGTCCGACAAGGGGGTAATATTCGGCTTCGGGGTCGCAAATGATAATATCATCTGCCGTAATAAGAAAAGCGTTTGTGATTTCGCGTTTTGCAGAAAAACTTTTGCCGCTGCCCGGTGTGCCGAGTATCAAGCCGTTGGGGTTTTTCAGCTTCTTTCGGTCGCACAAAATCATGTTGTTGGAAAGGGCGTTTAAGCCGTAATACAATGCTTCGCCGCTTTGGAACAGCTCTTGCACCGTAAAGGGAACGAAAACGGCGGTGCTGCTGGTCGTCAAGCCGCGCTGGATATGGATAAGGTTTTCCCCCAACGGGATAGAGGACATAAGCCCCTGTTCCTGCCGGTAGTCAAGGCGGGTCAAAATGCAGTTGTATTTCTGTGCGATTGCCGCCGCCCCAAATACTTCGTTATCCAATTTCTGCTTGGTATCTGCAAGGTTTAAGACAAGCAGCGTGAGCAGAAACATTCTTTCGTTGCGGCTCTGCAAATCGCGGAGTAGGTTTTTTGCTTCCCCGCCGTAGGTGGCAAGGTCGGACGGAATAATATCCATGTCATAACCGCTGCGGATTGCTTTCTTTTGTTCTTCAATCTTCATGCGGTCAAGGTCGGTGATCTTGCGCTTAATCGTCTTGATTGCTTCGTTGTGGTCGATACTCTGAATGTGCAGATTGACGATAATCCCGTTTTCCGCGTCCATGAAGTCGGCAAGCATACGGTCGGAGAGTTCCGGCGCGACGATCTGCAAAAAGGAAACCGCACCAAACTTGCCGCCCATTTGAAACATTCGCCCGTCGCCAAATCGGAAAGAGGACGGGGCGATAAAGTCCTTGACGGAAAGCCCGCTTGCGGGTAGCCATTCCCACGCAAAGTTAAAGCGTTCCCCGTCCGGGTGAAAAATCCCATGCAGCACTTCAAGACGCTGTTTCCCGTCCAATACCCGCGCCGCCGCGCCGATCACCTTAAAATGGTTGAGGGTGTCCGTTTCAATGCGGGCAAGACGCGCCCGCGCCGATCTAATGTCCTTTGCTTCAACGGTAAAGGTGAGAAACTTGGTTTTGATAAGCCCGTTGTTTCCGCGTTCAAGCTGCGTCCTAAGCATTTCGGTGTATTCTGCTCTGATACTGTCGAAGTCGTCATTCTGCGGTGCAATCGTGATACTGTTCTTAAAATCGTCCTTGTTCGCATGGCGGCTGATTAGGGAAAGCTGCACGCTGATAGAAGCGTCGAACGAGTTATACATATCGCAAAGGGCTTCAAAAATGGCGGTTTTGTCGTCCGGCTGCGCAAGCTGATAATTTATATCCTCAAACTCAATGCACTTGGAATACCGCCCGTTTGCAAGGCGGCAAATCCCGTCCTTATACATTCGCTCAAACGGTATGCTGTCCTGCGCCGTATGGGGCTTCCCGTCGCCCTTTGCCTGTCGGATAAGGGTATCTATCTGTTTTCTTTCCTGTCGGGAAAGTTTACGCTTTTCGTTTTGGGTGTTTTTCTTTTCCTTTGACAATCGCCCGTACCTCCTTATCTAATTGCTCTTGCCGCGCAAGGGCGGCATAAAAATTGTTGGTCTGATAAGGTCGCTCTTTGGGGCGAAGAAACTTCACTTCCACAAATTGCCGAATAATCACTTCCAGCGGTTGCCCGTTTTTCTCGTACATGGCAAGCAAAAACATAGGCAGCATGGCAAGCACCATGCACAATGCCGCTGCGCTCGTTCCAACGCTGCCTTTTACCAAAAAGAACAGCGGCAGTCCGATTGCCACCGCCGCGCTGAAACAAATTAGCTGTCGTTTCGTAAGGTTGAACATTACCTTGCTTTTGATTTTTGTTAAGTCCTTTGGGACGGTTACATACGCCATTTCATACCTCCTTTCTGCCCGGAATGTAATCTTCAAAGCGGGGAACAGCATAGAAAAGCCGCTTGTTGTTTACCCATCGTTGCAAATGGCGGGTAACAGGCGGGGCGGTTGGACGCTCGTAAATCATCACATACGGGTCAAAGCCCATAGCCCGCAAGGTGTTCACGCGGTATAAATCCTGTTCGTGAGTGCTGCCGTAGTTGGTAAGAACATACACGCGCCGCTGGCGGCTGCTTTTAATGGCTGTCAAATCCAAAAAACGTTGGAAATACCCGGTCAAGTCCTCGTCGGGATTATCCCATGCAAAATGTACCGCTTTTATCCGTACCCGATTTAACAGGCTGACATTATCCCTGTTCACAAGGCGAATATCCAGCCCTTGCGAAAAATCCACCCATGCGCGGCTTCGTATAAGCTGCTCAATGAGATTTTCATGGTCGGGACAGGCAAGCAGATTAGCGTCCATGATTTTTATTTCCGGCTGCCATTTCCAAAACTCGGACAAATCCGCAACCTTAACGCTTTTGCGCCCCTCTTTACCGCTGACAATGCAAAACCCGCAATTTCTCGGACAACCCCGGCTTAAAAAGCCGTAGGCAATCCCGAAAAACTGCGGGTAGATAGAATAATCCGGGTAACTGTGTTCCACTTCCGGCGGCAAGCGGTTTTTCGTGTCGTAGCCCGTACCGCCGAAAATAACCTGTTCCGCGTTGGTAACGGTTATCGTGTCTTTGGAATAGGTGTCCGTAAAGACGCGGCTTTTATATACAAGGTCGTACCGCCCCTTTGCGTTCCACCATTCCACCGTATGCCCCTTTGCTTTATGATACGCGGATAGCTTCATCAAGCAGAGGTTGGGGAAATTATGGCTGTCAACGTCGATTAAGCCGATTTTCAAATCATAACTCACCCCCTTAATGTGCCGAAAAGACGCTCTTTGCAAGGCTCCCCGTTTTGAAAAGGGTAAAGCACAAGAGGACGGTATAGCCCATGCAAGCCCAGATCGCGCCGGAAATGTCGTCGGTTGCTGCGATTGTCTGTATCAAGACCGCATAAATGCCCACGCACACCAAAATCAAAAACGCCTGAAAACCAAGCGCAAGCAAAGATTTTAAGTAATTCTGTCCCATGCTGCCCCATTCGTGATTTACCATTGTTGCCATAGGGATAGGGGCAACGCTCGTTACAAGATATATTTCAATCATGCGCCCATACACCACAAGCATAATGCAGATTGACAGGGCTTTCATGGTAAGCCCTACAAAGAGGGATTGAAACCATAACCCCAAAAGACCGCCCACGCTCATAGCGTCGAGTTTTGCTTCAATGTCGGTAATGACGGTGGTAACGTCTATGCTTGTATCGGATATGATAACCCCCGCGCTCTGATTGACGACGCTCTGCGTAACGTCGAAAACTCCCATGACGATGTTCCAAGTGTTTGTTACCAGCAGCACCGCAACAAAGGTCTTAAAAATCCATTTGAAGAAAATCCAAGTGTCGAGATCGTGCAGATTGTTTTTTTCAATTACAATCTGGATTAGTTCGTAGCACATGACAAAGGTAATGATAACGCCCGCAATCGGTACAATGACATTTTCCGAAAGGCTGCGTATCATGTTGAATATGCCCGCGTTCCACCCGGCGGGGGTCGTGCCGACTTGCGTTGCGATTTCTCCAACCTCTGTATTTACGCTGTCAAACAAGCCGGAGAGGTTCGATAAAATCCCGTCTGTCAAAATGCCACGAAACCAATCTTCAATCATCTGCCATATCAAAAGTTAATCCCTCCTTTCCCGCGCCCTCCCGTTTCCGAGAGGGCGCGGCGGGTGGTATTTGTTTTAGGCATTATCCAAAAAGTTTGGAAAGAAGCGGAACAAGGGTGCCGCCGATCAAAGCGACGCCGCCGCCCGCCATGAGCTGCTTCATGCCCTGGCTTTTTGCTGATGTGCGATAAAGAAGTAACAGAAGTGTAAAAAATTTTGCCGTTCCTATCCGGCACTTAGCTCTTGTGTCGGATAGGTCGGGCGTTTATTCGGGCAAGTCCACCTTGCCAACAAAAGAATAATAAATCTCAATGTCCTGTCTGCGGGTCTTGTTCTCGTCATAGCTGCACTCATGCACAACGATTTTCTCTACAAACTCCCGCAGCAGAGTAGGGGTAAGTTCTTCAAAGCTGGTATGCCGCCGGACAACATTCATAAACTTTTCTGCGTTCACGGTGGCTTCCTGTGCTTTGGAAAGCTCCGCTTGGATAGCAGCGGCTCTTTCTTTCAGCTCCCGTTGTTCTGCTTCATAGTCTGCCGACAGCTCTGTGAAACGCTCGTCTGATATACGCCCGGTCACGCTGTCCTCATACAGCCGCTTGAAGATAGCGGATAACTCGGCTATGCGTTTCTCGGCGGCTTCCAGCTCCTTTTTCTTGGCGGCGTTCCTGCGCTTGCCCCCGTCCTCGTTCTGCTCAATCAAGAGCTTCATAAACCGGGCTTCATGCTTTGCCGCATAGCTGGTCACTTTCCGCAGATTAGAGAGTACACCAGCGGTCAAGAGGTCGGTGCGGATAAAGTGCGCCGTACAGTCATGGGTGCGCTTCTTGTAGCTGCCGCAGATATAACAGTCCTGCTTGCGCTTGTCCGTCTGGTATCGCTGCTGATACATGACGCTGCCGCAGTCTGCACAGAACAGTATGCCGGAGAACAAGCCCACTTCATCATAACGGTTGGGGCGTTTGCGCTGCTTGCGAAGCTCCTGCACCCGTTCCCATGTCTGGGTGTCTATGATAGGCTCGTGGTGGTTCTCGAAAATCACTTGCTTTTCCGGGGGATTTTCTACACTGTGCTTGACTTTGTAAGAAAGTTTTTCCGTCTTGAAGTTTACCAGACAGCCCGTGTATTCCCTGTTTTCAAGGAGATGTGCGACAGTATTGGTCGCCCACTTGCACTCATAGCCGGGGTGGTAGCGGCGTGTGCTTCCCGTCCTGCGGTATTCCAGCGTCCCCGGCGTGGGGATTTGCTGCTCTGTGAGCATACGGGCTATCTTGGTCGGACCATTCCCGGCAAGGCAGAGGTTGTATATCTGCTTGACTACGGGTGCGGCTTCCTCGTCAATGATAAAATTTTCGTCCTCGTCCATGAGGTAGCCATACACAGGTTTGCTTGTGATGGGCTTGCCACTCATGCCTTTTGAGCGTTTTACTGCTTTGATTTTCTTGCTCGTATCTCTCACCAGCCATTCGTTAAAAATATTCCGCAGCGGGGCAAAGTCATTGTCGCCCTGTGCGCTGTCCACTCCGTCATTGATAGCGATGAAGCGGACGCCTTTCTGTGGGAAAATCATTTCTGTGTACATTCCCACTTGCAGGTAGTTTCGCCCTAACCTCGACATATCCTTTACGATAACTGTCCCGACTTTTCCGGCTTCAATATCCGCAAGCATGGCTTGAAAACCGGGTCTTTGAAAGTTCGCACCAGAATAACCGTCGTCCGTGTACCAGCGCAGATTAGAAAAGCCGTTCTGCTTTGCATAGGTTTCAAGGATACGCTTCTGATTGGAAATGGAATTGCTCTCGCCTTGCAGCTCGTCCTCATGGGAAAGTCTTGGGTAAAGGGCGGTAATTGGTTGTTGGTTGGTCTGTCTTAACATAAAATCCTCCGTTTCCGACAGCCAGCCCCACTATTCCGTACCTTGATTGTACCACATGGGGCGGCTGTCTGTATAGCGGCAAAAGCGTCAAATCTGCTTCTTTATGGTCGGTCAAATTGCTATTTTTTGTGTAGCAGATGATTGGGATTGCATAGTAGAAAAACTCTTGTTCTTATGGTAAAATGGAGCTAATCAATACAAGGGGGTGTGACAATGAAAGGGTTTGTCCGTAACAATCAGTACCTTTCTCTTTGTGGTCTAAATTGTAAATTGTGTCCTATGAATTTGGCAGGGCATTGTTCCGGTTGCGGCGTTGATAATCAAAGTTGTAAAATCGCAAAGTGCAGTATTGAACATGGGAAAATCGAATATTGCTTTCAGTGTACCAGCTTCCCTTGTGACAAATACGCTCATATAGATGATTTTGATTCTTTTATAACTCATCAGAATCAAATGAATGACATGGAAAAAGCCAGCCAGATAGGGATTCCCGCCTATAATGCTGAACAGGAAGAAAAGCGCAAATTATTGGATTTCCTCTTGTCACACTATAATGACGGGCGCAGAAAAAATCTATTCTGTGTTGCAGTCAATCTCTTAACGATTAAAGAAATTGAAAATATCTTGCAAACAGTTAAATCCGATAAGGATTTTCAAAGTATGGGGAAGAAAGAACAGGCTTCTGTTATCGCAAAACTGTTGCAGGATATAGCTGCTCCAAAAGGCATTGAGTTGAAACTTCGGAAAAAATAAAGTTGTTACTGATATTCCAGCGGTCATGCTCCCCGGCGTGACCGCTTTTCCATGTCATCACTTATGCGCTGAACGGTGGTGTATGTCCGGCAGCAGCTTCCGCTTCCAGCACTTTCATCATCTTGTCGGCTGCGGTGTCGGTTGCGCCCTGCTTGAAGAAGCCGGAAACGGTAAGGACGGAGTTGCCCATGCGGATTTCCGTTACACAGTCCGGGCGGCGGTCTGTTTTGGTGGTGCTTGTCTGTTTGGTTTCTGTCATAGGCTCTCCTTTCGCTGCTTCATCAGTTGCTTTAAGCGTTCCAGCTTTTCCTGTGCGGTTTCCTTTCGGAAGTTGCTGCCCGTGAAGCGGACGGGGGCGCACATGGAAGTCAGCCTGTCATAGATACGGGCGTGGGGTGTGTCCTGCGGGTGCTGCAATTCCTCCAGCGTGAGGTTGGTCGTGGCGATCAGCGGCTTGCCGCTTCGGTAACGGCTGTCAATCACGCTGTAAACCTGTTCCAACCCGTACTCTGTCCCTCGCTCCATACCAAAATCATCAAGTATCAGCAGAGGGTAGCTGCAAAGGCGGGAAATATATTCGTTCCTGCCCTCAAAGCTGGCGGCAAGGTCATTGAGTATTGTTGCAAAGTTTGTCATGCAGACGGCAACCTCTTTTTCCATAAGGGCGTTGGCGATACAGGCGGCAAGGTAGCTTTTTCCTGTTCCCACACCGCCCCAAAACAGGTAGCCGATATTTTCAGCCTGCATGGTTTCCCAGCTATCCACATAAAAGCGGGCGGTTTCGGTCTGCGGGTTTCTGCCGTTGTCATGCTCAAATGTCCAGTTCCGCATAGCGGGGTCGGTAAAGCCCCGGCGTTTCAAGTCCTCCACTTTTTCAAGGTGCTTCTGTCGGCTTTCGGCGGCTTGCTGCTTTTCACGGGCTGCCCGCTGGCAGTCGCAGTCTGTTGGGTGGCGGTCACGCCCGAAACAGGTCTTTCCCTCTGCAAAGTAGGCTTCTTTGGGCGTATGGCACTTGCCGCAGTATAAAAGCCCGTCCTCGCCTGTGTAGTCCTCCGCTTCGGCGGTAGTGGTTGTAATGTCCGTAATCATAGCTTCAATCTCGTTTTTCATAAGCTCTCGCCCTCCTTGCATGAATAATCGGGTATGCCCTGTTTCGGGGCAGCCTTGCCTTTGGCAGCGTCCTCCTGCGCCCACTTGTAAATGGTGGCTGCATGGCTGTGGTACTGCTTCCCGGTGGAAGCGATATGGCAGGAAAGCCGGTCAATATAATACTCCCACTTGTCGGGCAGCTCTGTTTTCAGCCCGGAAAGCTCTGTATCGGTCAGTATCACATTGTTGTATCTGCCATAAACGGCAGGGGCGGGGTGTCCCGTTTCTCCCTCTCTCTCTTTTTCTATCTCTATCTCTTTCTCTATCTCTATCTCTGGTGGACGAATGTCGGACAAATGTCCGCCTTTTGTCCGGGGCGGTAAAAGTGCCTTGTTTTCCAGCCTTGCAGCCCGTTTCCTCTCGGCTTCGGTAGAGGACTGTCCTATCATCAGCTCAATATCGGTCATATAGAAAGCCCCGCTGTCAAGCTGCTCCACAAGCCCCAACTGCCGGAAAATCTCTAAAGCCCTCTCAACTGTCCCTATCTGGTGGCGGGTCAGTGTCGCTATCATCTGCGCTGTGTAGGGGATATGCTCGTCAAGCTGCAACTTCCCGCCGTTTTTCAGCGATTTTAAGTACAGCTTCAAGAGGATATTGGAATATAAAATCCCGTCTTTCATATCTTCCAGCAGCACAATGGAGTCGCTGTCAAAAAAGTTCTCTTTCAGCTTGAGGTAGTAATACTTGCGGTTATCTGCCATTGTCCCTGTCCTCCTTTTTCCGGCGTTTGGAGTAGTAGCGGGGGCAGAGTATGATAACCGCCCGGAAGCTCTGCTTGCAGCTATGGGTACAGCCCCGGCAGAGGTCGTTGTATGTGATACGGTCGCAGGTGGTATTCCCGACTTTCACTTGCCGCAGGAAAAAAGACCATTCCAGCCGCCGTTTCTTGCTCATTCTTGGCATGGGTGCGCTCCTTTCTGCCGTTTCCGCTGGTGTGGCGGTATCGGCGGTAATTCTGTATCATCTCGGTATCATTTTCGGGGTTTTTCTGCCCTGTAAGCCCGTTAAAAAATCCTTTGGTATTGCGGATAGGGTACGGGGCAGCCCCCTTGTTCTGTATGGGTTCGGGTACATTTTTGGGTGGTTTTTATCGCTCTTGTTCCTGCCTTTTCACAGGCTTGCGTTCCCGTCGTAAAATCTGGTCGATATTGCCCTTGACAGTCTGTAAGCGGCGGTATTCCTCCCGTTTTGCCCGGTAATCGTTGTAGCCGCTGTTTTTCTCTTTGATAAGGGTTTCAATCTCTGCTTGCAGGGCTTTATAACTCGGCAGCTTGGAAATGTCGTTCTCCCTGAAATAGCGGGCGGCTGCGTCTGCTATGATAAAGTCGCTTTCGTGCTTCTGTCGGTAGGCTGCTTTTGCTTTGGCGTTTTTCTGCTGTTTCAGCCCGTCCCGGACAGGGCGGGTCTTGGAATAGGCAAGCACCTGCCGTTGCAGCTCCTTTTTCCCGTTCAGCGTCTTTTCCACTTGCTTCAGCTCTGTAAGGCTTTCCTGCATGGCGGCATAGGCGGCAGAACAGGCTTCGTCCAGTTCCTCCGGGGAAGAAAAGCCGTACTGCTGATAGGCGGTAACGGTAGCCGCCATTTGCTTTAGGTTGTGCTTTGCAGCCCAGCGGTCATAGCCCACGCCCTTGCCCTCGGCTCGCTTGGCTTCCCGGTCAACCATGCGCTGCAAGGTGTTGTCTGCTGGGGTGGTTTTTGTGGTTTTTTCCCCTTGTGACGGCTTTTTAACTGCAGCAGGGTATTCGGGTATGGCTTTGGTCTGTTCGGCGGCTCTGTGGGCGTTCTGCGTGAGCAGGGCAAGGACAGCAGCCTTGTCAAAATCGTCCCCCAGCTTCCGGGCTGTGATAGGCTTCGTCCTGTCCAGCGTGAGGTAGGAAAGTCGCCCCCGGCTCTCCTTGACGGTCACACCCTCCCGCAGCAAAAGGGAAGAAAACTCGTCAAAGCTGGCGGCTTGGGAAAGTGCCTGCCGTATCGTCCGGCGCAGCTTCGCCTTGTCCGTTTCAAACTTGGTGGGCTTGGTCGGCTGTCCTGCGGCTTCTCTGGCGGCGTTCTCTTTATCAAGGGCAAGTTGCCCTTTCTTTGCCGCCCAGTATTCCCGTTCCGTTATCCGTTCCTTGCTGCCGTTCAAGAGGTCGATTTGGTAAAGCCCCTCCCGGTGGCACATCTCCATGACTTCACTCTTGAAATATTCCATAGCGGCATTGGTGCAGCGGTGCTTGCAGCCCTCCCGTGTATCGGCTGGTCTGTCCATGTAGGGCAGAAGCGGGACTTCATAAATCCGCAGGGAGTTGATGACGATATGCACATGGATATTGCCGCTATGGTTATGCCCGTCCGGGTGGGTGCAGATTAGGGCTTGGTGTCCGGGGAAATGCTCTTTACAGAACTGCTCGCCCAGCTCCTGCGCCCGGTCTACGGTCAAGCCGTTGTCTGTCCCGTCCCGTGGGTCAAAGCTGATGATATAGTGGTGGCTTTTCACATCTTCCCGTTTTTGGTTTTTCTCATAGCGGAGATTGGCTCGCATACAGGCAACGGCGAAATCCTCGCCCCCGCAGTTAAAGGAAGAAATGCGGTAATCCTCCCTCGGTATCAGCCGCCCGTTTTCATCAAGGGTGGGCTTCATGGTAAACTCGTCATGCTCAAATGTGAGGTAGGCTTCCGCTGCGCCATAGTCGGCATTTTTAGAGCTGATATGTTTGAATGTTGCCAACAGCGTCACCCACTTTCTGCAAGACTTCAAACTTTAGGGCAGCAAGGTCGGAAACCGCCGCCCGTACCTCCCCGGCAAGCTGCGGGTAGGGGCTGTGCCACTCATTCAGCGTCCGGGCTATCTGGTTTAAGTTGCCGCCGATCCTGCCGTATTCGGCGGTCAGCTTCCCGACAGCGGCAAGCAACTCGTCGTTGACGGGGGAAATGGTTATGACGGGGCGTATGGCTGCCCCGGTTATAGCTTGCCGGATAAACTCGGCTTGGCTCATGTTGCAAGCAGAAAGCCGCTGGGCAAACTCGGCGTATTCTTCCTCGGTCATGCGTGTCTTGACTACCCGGCTGCGGTGCGGCGTGTTATATCGTTTTCGCATGGTAAAAACCTCCTTTCGACTGCCGCATGGCTGCGACGGGATAAGCGGCGTAAGCCGCATAAGCAGGGTTTGGGGAAGGCACTCCCCAACAAGATTCCCGCAGGGGCAAAATGAGTGAAAAGCGAATTTTGGTACTGCGGTAGAATCTTGCTCTAAGAAAATGCCGGACTGCCGTTCACTTCCTACTGCCACTTTTTCAGAAAATCGCAACCAGCTTTTTTCATAAAGAGCTGCCGGATTGCCCTCATTTGCTACTGCCACTTTTTCGAGAAATCTATAACCAGTTTTTTTATAAAAGGCGGCGGGCTGGCATTCTCCCCCTTATTCCCTACAAACCACAAAAGAGCAGAATGGACGGACTTTCCGGCAAGAACTTTTCCGGCAGCTCGGTCTTTCCCGACAATAAGGCGTTTTGGAAACTGTGTTTTGCCCGCTGTCTGAAAAAAACGGCAGCCTTTTTTGGTTTCACTGTCTAATACAGAACTTTTGGAAATTTGCCAAAAATGGGCGCAAAAAAAGCAGCAAATCTTTTTCGGATTTACTGCTTTGTGTGCCGCTGCGGGGTGGCGATTATTCAATTTTAAAATGAAACATCATCTTATGATAGGGTTGTTTCTGTGTGGCTGTCAGAGGAAAAGCCAGAAATTATCTATAATTATTTATATCAGGATATTTTCCTCCATCTTCATGTGAAAATGCTTCTTCAAAGTAATCAAGACTTTCAAATATAATATTGTTGTATTCTCCAATTTTAACAACATTAAAATTTAAGCTGACTGTATCTCCTATAGCATATTCATTTGTTAAATCACCATTAAATTTCCATCCAATAAGATCACCAGAAACTTTTTCATCAAAGAAAATGGTTGTGGCTTTCTCATCTGCATTATAAGTTATATCAATAACTTTATCTGCGAAATGAACCTCATCTCCAGGAGCATAGTCTTTTAGATAATCAACAGCTTCGCCGTCGGCAGGGTTAATAAATTGATTATTTAATTCAGTCATGGTTAAAATCTTATTATTTGCTAAAGTAGCTGGTGATGGATTTTCAGAAAATTGAAAAACTCGATTATTATCTCCAAAATAAAATCCATCCTCTACTTCTGGCAATGCACTTCTAGTATTTGCATTATAATAGTGTGCATAATAGCACTGCCATTTGAAACTTTCAGAAGAAATAAACTGAGCTTTCCACTTTCCGGCAGGATCACTCGCTTTTTTATCGTAAAACATATACTGATTCGTTTCTGTAACGGCACTACTAACAGTATCGTTATTTGCATCAGACAAAATAAGATTGATTTTAGCAAAAATATCAACAAAAATCACTCGATGTCCATGCATACGCATTGAACCAACTGAATTATTTACTTCTGGTTTAAAGTATACTTCATTTCCCATCTCGCCAGTATTAAATTCAATACTCGGAGACACAAGATATGCCCAATTACTATCTTTTACGCTCTGTCCATCAAGATCGATAAGTTTTTCAAAATAGTCGGATAAAACTTTCCAACCAACTTGCCACCAATTTACTTTCCGCTCACTTTCATTAGTTTGTGTCGCTTCTGCCTTTGCTTCCGGCGATAACTCACTTGCAAAAGTCGTCGTACTTGCACCTATACATAGCGTTCCTATAAGTGCCAATGATATAACCTTTTTAAATATCTTATTCATACAGTTTTATTCATACAGTTTACTCCTTTCTTGAAATTATTGAATTCGAATAATAGGATACAATTTAAGAACTATAAGGGTGTTTCATTTTATAATTAGATATATAATCATACCAACTGAACAAATAATAAAAAATACACCACCAATCCGCATTAATACTAAATATAGTTCGGTTGGTTCACCATTTTTTACTGTGAATAAATTTTCTATTTTCCATAATATTTTAGGATAACAGACCATACAAACTCCCAAAATCAATAATACCAACACCCATAAATAGTCCACCAAATTTCCCTCCTTTCAACTAAGTATCCTTGTATACATTTCTACACTATATCTTAGGATAATGCTACCATGAAAATGCCGATAAATCAAGCGTTATTCACGATATGATATGTAAAACCTCAAAAGATTTCGTCATTTTTAACAATGTTTGTTTGGAATAGTAGGGCTGCATATCAATTTTTATATGCTACTTTATGACACATAAGCATTGGCTCCGGGATTGTCGTTGCCGTAACCCTCCATTAAGTTAATGGCACCCCAAATGCCAAGACCTGCGCCAAGCGCGATAACCAAAGTCTGCAATACACCAACTGCGCTGTTAAAGAAATCCATATAAACCTCGCTTTCTGCCGTTGTGCGGCTCAAAAAATGTTATGGAAAATGAAAAATGCCGCCGTTATTCTTCGGCGGCTGCGTCCTCGTCGGACAAATCTATTTCGTATATGTCAAAGGCTTCATCGGGCTTTACGATTGCCGGACGGGTAGACATATACCGTTCCACGTCAAAAGCGTTTCTTTTGTCGAAGTCGGAAAGGTATTTGTAGTTCGGGTGTTTCGTGATGTCGTATTTGTCGCTTAAAAAGGGACGCACACCGCGTAGCTGCAAAATACATTTCCCACCGTCCATAACTGCTATTTCGTCCTGTGTCATCAGCTCCTTTCCTAATTTTTGATAATTCAGTCCATGAGAAACCTGCGTGCCGCGATTTTCGGAAGTGTTGAAACTGTCGATTGTTTCCCGTCCCAAGTTATCCGAAATCTCTTTTGCATTTTTCCCACGTCCTCCCAAAAACAAGGTGCTGTCGGCATTATCAAGTATGATTTCTGCCGCGTCCCTGTAAATGGCTTTTAGCTGGCTCTGCGATTGCAGAATGATAGAAGCGGACATTTCCCTACTGCGGATTGTAGCAATCAATTTATCGAAGCGGGGTATCTGTCCGATGTTCGCAAACTCGTCAAGCAAAAAGCGGACGTGAACAGGCAATTTGCCGTTGTATTCGTCGTCTGCTTTATCACAAAGCAAGTTGAAAAGCTGTGATTGCAAAATAGCGATAACAAAATTAAAAGTGTCGTCGGTATCGCTCATTATGAGGAAAAGCGCGGTTTTCCGGTCGCCCAATGTGTCAAGTTCCAATTCATCATAGGACATGAGTTCCCGGAGTTCCTCTATATCAAAAGGGGCAAGCCGCGCACCGCAAGAAATAAGGATTGACTTTGCCGTTTTGCCCGCCGCCAATTTGTATTTTTTATATTGCTTTACCGCGAAATGGTCGGGGCTGCGTTCTTCCAAATCGGCAAAGAGCAGATCAACGGGGCTTTGGTATTCCTCGTCGTCCTCGCGTGCTTCGCTTGCATTGATAAGTTCAAGCAGCGTTGTAAAGTTCATTTCCTCGGCGGGGGCTTCATACCAAATGTAGCCGATCAACGCGCAATATAGTAACCTCTCGGCTTTCACCCAAAAATCTTCCGCGCTCTTTTCTCCCTCGCCTTTGGTATTGACGATAAGGGTATTGACAACCTTTAACACGTCCTTTTCGCTGCGGATATAGACAAAGGGGTTATAGTGCATACTTTTCCGAAAGTTTATCGTGTTCAGTACCTTAATGCGGTAGCCTGCCCGTTGCAGCAGCTTTCCGCACTCGATTAGGACGGTGCCTTTCGGGTCGGTCAAGACGTAGGAAGAATGAAGCTGCATTAAATTAGGCTTTACGAAAAACCTTGTCTTGCCGCTGCCGCTGCCGCCGATCACCACGACGTTTTTATTTCTCGCGTATTTCGGCTGCTTCGGGCGGCTGTTCATGGTAAGGCGTTCGGTCTGCGTCAAAATGATGTTGTTCTGAAAATCCGGGTCGATATAGGGCTTTATATCTTCGGCGTTGCCCCAACGTGCGCTGCCGTATTCTGCGCCCTTGCGGTATTTGCGGGCATTTTCCCCTTTGAAATAGACAATCAGACGGATAACCACCGCGCCCACAATGCCAATAAGCAAATCCAACGGGTGAACGCTCGGCAAGGCATTTGAAAACGCTTCGGAAAATCCCTGTGTGATATTGAGTATCTTTTCGGAAATATCCGCGCCGGGGGCAAGCCGCACCGCCTGTCCCACCTTATCAAAGAGATAGACAAAGAACACATACGGGATATTCGGGATTATCAGCTTTTTGTAGTTTATCTGCTTCATATCTCGCGCCCCCTGTCTATTTTCTTTACCTTGTCGCGGGCGGCGTTAAGCTGCTTCGCCTTGTCCTTTGCTGCGGCAAGGGCTTTGCGGATAGAGGGCTTTTTATCCCTGTTCAGCTTCTTTGCGGAAAACTCTTGAAACGCTGCGGTCATAACGTCCGCGTCCCTGCCTTTGAAAAACACAAGGTAACGGGTCTGTTCGCCCTTAACCTTTTTCAGCGAAAAATCTATGTTGTATTTCTTCGCGGTACTCTCAAAGGCTTTGATATTGCTGTCGGTGATCTCGATGTTGGAAACCCCCGCATTTTGCTTCATAAGCTGCCGCATGGTCTGTTTCCCATGCGGTGCTTTGCTTTTCTGCTCCAAAAACTTCTTGATTGCTTTCTGTAACGCCTGTTCGGTAAGCCTTGCCGCGCCTTTTCCCACGTTGACGGATAGGGCAATCGTTTTTTGGGTTACTTCCTCCTGCAAGGTATCAACTCCTTTCCCGGTAAACTGCGGCTATGCTCATTTGCTGCCGTAAAAGTCGTGATTGACAAGGGCGGTATAGTAGCTGTCAATGGTACTCGGCGCGTTGAACAGCACCGCTTTTAGATACTGCTTGATGTTGCGGATTTTGGTTGTGTTCTCCCTCATGCAGTCCAAAACAAACTCAACGTGGCTGCTGTTCAGCTTCATAAACTTTGATTTGACAAGTTCGGCGGGGTAGTCGTCCCCGGCGATACGGATTGTCTTTCGGGCTGTGCAGACGGTTTCCAGCATGATTTCTACAATCTCGTCCAAACGGTCTTTATCCATTTTGGGGTCTTGAATGAGAATGTCATAGTCGATGTTTTCTTTGATGATTTCCCGATAAATCTCTATTGCACTGTTTGTTTTCGCTTCCGTTCTTTTCCTTTCCGGCGGCGCAGCCGCTTCGTCCTGCTCATAAGGCAAGGGATTTAGGGAATGGAAAGGAATGGAATGGGTACTTGATAGATCAGTAATTGATTGTTCTTTACTTGATATATCTTTATTTAATTGCGTTGGATTTTCCAACGTAGGTTTTTCCTGCGTAGGTTTTTCCAACGTTGGATTATCCAATGTTGGATTTTCCAATGTAGGTAAATCCAATATAGGCGGCTGTCCGCCGCTGGTAGCTGCTTCCGGCTCTCGCGGCTGCGGCTGCTCGTATATGACGTAATCTGCGCCCCGCAAGCGTCCCTTTTCGTCGCGCTCCCGGCTGCGCACGATATATCCGGCTTTTTCGAGTTCCTTTACCGCTTCGCGGATTGCGTCGATCTTCTCCCGGTTGATATGGGATAAGCCCGCAAGGGTATAATCCCAATCTTCGGGCAGCGAAAGCATTTGCGACAACAAGCCCTTTGCCTTTAAGGACAATTCCTTGTTTCGCAAGTGGTGGTTGCTCATAACGGTATATCCCGTATTTCGCTCCACTCTGAAAACTGCCATATTTCCTCACTTCCTCTCTTGGTATGCGTGGACAATTAGAAAGCCGTTTTCGGCTGTTTTGGTATTGCAATATGCCCTTTGCCGTTTTCGCGTCTGCAAAGCCGCATGGCACAAGGGCTTTTGCCCGTCTATTTGTCCATGCTGGCGTGCGTTTTCCGCGTCCTTTTGCCGGGGCAATAGGGACACTCTTTGAAAACGCAAAACTCATATTTCCATTGTGGGCGGTAGAAACGGCAAGTACCGCAATCTTCATCATCTCCGGCACAACCGGATTGATAGCGGTCAAATCCCGGCTTCTGCTGCATGATCAGTTCAAACGCCCGCTGCTTGCCCTTTGTGAAATACATTCCGGCTGCGCCTCCTTTCCTGCGGGCATAAAAAAACGGCGTTACTTTCTCCCCAAAAGGGGTTAAGGTAACGCCGCTTGTGTGCGTATTCAGTTTTTAACACATTCCCTGTCTATCCGCTGTCCGCAAAACCATTGATTTTATTAGCTTTTTGCCGCTATCGCTATCACACCTCATTATTCGATAGACCCGGTTGGAATGAGATGATACGCCTTGCAGAAGCGGGGAAAGTCCAGACCGTTATTGTCAAAGATATGTCCCGCATGGGGCGGGATTACCTGAAAGTGGGCTACTATACCGAGAGTTTCTTTGCGGAACGTGATATTCGATATATCGCCATCAATGACGGTGTGGACAGCGACAAAGGGGACAACGATTTTACCCCTTTTCGCAACCTGTTCAACGACTTCTACGCGCGCGATACCAGCAAGAAGATTCGGGCTGTTATGCGGGCCAAAGGAAACGCCGGGGAACACCTCTGTACCAATCCGCCCTACGGGTATATGAAAGACCCAGCGGACAAAAAGAAGTGGATGGTGGACGAGGAAGCTGCCGAGATCGTCAAGCGTATTTTTGACCTGTGCATTGCGGGAAAAGGCCCCATGCAGATTGCCAAGTTGCTGACTGCCGAACACATCCTGACTGTCAAGGCACATTATGCCCAGCGTGCCGGAAAACCGCTGCCTGAAAAACCATATCACTGGGACCCGAAATCTGTGGCGGGGATCTTGGAACGGCCAGAGTACACCGGTTGCACGGTGAACTTCAAGACCTATTCCAAGTCCCACAAACTGAAAAAGCGACTGTATAACGTCCCGGAAAACCAGCGGATTTTCCCCAATACCCAGCCTGCCATTATTGATGAACAAGTCTTTGTGCGGGTACAAGAATTGCGGGAGAACAAGCGCCGTCCGGCCAAGCAAGCTGAACGGCAAGGGCTGTTTTCTGGCCTGCTGTACTGCGCCGATTGCGGAAGCAAACTGCATTTCGCCACAGGCAAAAACATGACGCCGCAGCAAGACTGCTATCGGTGTTCCCGGTATAAGAGCAATACAGGCGACTGTACCATGCACTTCATCCGGGAAGAAACGCTGAAACTGTTTGTTTTGCAGCGGATTTTCGATGTGACGGCGCTGTTCTTTGATGATGCTATGGCATTTGAGGAAGCCGCGAAAAAGCAGCACTTCCAAGAAGCCGAAAAAGAGGCTCAGAAACGCAAGCGTGAAATCGCCCAAGCGGAAAAACGCATTGCTGAACTTGACCGCATTTTCAAGCGCATCTATGAGGATGACATCAGCGGGACGATCAGCCATGAACGGTTCTTGAAACTCTCCACTGACTATGAAGCGGAACAAAGAGAACTGACAGAGCAGGTTAAGACATGGCGGGAAGTGGTAGAAATCTTTGAACAGGATCGATCCGACTTTGACAGCTTTGCAGCCATTGTACGGAAATATGTGGGTATCCGGGAACTGACACCCACCATCGTCAATGAGTTTGTAAAGAAGATCATTGTCCATGCGCCGGATAAGTCCAGCGGACACCGCAGGCAGAAGATTGAACTGGTCTGGAACTTCATCGGAGAAGTCAACCTGCCGGGCGACGATCAGACCGTGGAACGGCAAAGAAAAGGCAGGACGGCATGACCTTTCAGCCATGCCGCCCTGCGACAATCAAATTACTTCCTTATAGGGGCACATCCTTACGCGAGGCAGACTTTTAATACCGGTCTGGAGCTGGACATGCTGCAGGAATACCTGTTGATCCCGCTTGACATTTTTCGGGAAAACCATCAAAATATAAGTAGGAAACTGGATGCATGGCTGCTGTTCATCGCCTCGGATCAGCCATGCGACATCCGCGAAGTGATCGAGGCTTACCCCGAGTTTACAGAGCTGTACCGGGAGGTATTTGACTTCCGGTATCATAAGAAGGAGCTGGTGAGTATGTATTCGGAGGCACTGAGAATTCTGGATCAGAATACAGTGGAATTGATGGTGGAGTTGCAGCAGGAGGAGATTAAGGCGCTGAGGGAGAAGAACCTTCGGCAGGAAGAGGAAAACCTTAGGCAGAGGGAGGAAATGCGCCGGCAAGGGGAAGAAATGCGCCGGCAGGAAGAACGCTATCAAAAAGAACTCCTTCGCCTGCAGAAACTTCTCGATCAGAAGAACAACTAGAGATGTATTCTCCCGGGTACTTATCGCCTCGGATCAGCCATGCGACATCCGCGAAGTGATCGAGGCTTACCCCGAGTTTACAGAGCTGTACCGGGAAGTATTTGACTTCCGGTATCATAAGAAGGAGCTGGTGAGTATGTATTCGGAGGCACTGAGAATTCTGGATCAGAATACAGTGGAATTGATGGTGGAGTTGCAGCAGGAGGAGATTAAGGCGCTGAGGGAGAAGAACCTTCGGCAGGAGGAGGAAAACCTTAGGCAGAGGGAGGAAATGCGCCGGCAAGGGGAAGAGATGCGCCGGCAAGGGGAAGAGATGCGCAGGCAGGAGGAGGAAATGCGCCGGCAGGAAGAACGCTATCAAAAAGAACTCCTTCGCCTGCAGAAACTTCTCGCCCAACAAAACAGTTAAAAAGCGTGCGGATCCGTAAAGCATACGGGTCCGCATTTTCACCCTTACAGCCACTTAAAACCATAAAATCCCCCCTATCCTCCCTGCGTCCAGACCAATGGTTGTGTAAATACCATAACATGATATAATGATTACGGAAATCTATCTCTCATCGATAGCCTGCGGCTGCAGACAATATATAATAGAAAACAGCGCCAGCCATCTATCAAACAGCCACCATTCGTCCATCCCACCGTGCCGCCCGGCACAGGCGGAGAGAAAAGGAGAAGAATATGATCGATACAGAACGAATCAACATCGGCCCCATACCGGCCATCATCTGGGGCCCGCCCTCTCAACGTCTGGTCCTTGCAGTTCACGGAAACATGTCCCACAAAACCGACACCGTGATCGAACTGCTGGCCGGTAAGGCGGTTCCCCGAGGATACCAGGTGCTGAGCTTTGACCTGCCGGAACACGGGGACCGGAAAACGGACCCCACACCCTGCAAGGCAGCAGAGTGCGTCCGGGATCTGGAAACTGTGATGGAGTACGCCTGTGCCCGCTGGAATCACATCGGCCTGTTTGGCTGCAGCATGGGCGCTTATTTCAGCCTCCTGGCCTATCGGGACTGCAATTTGGAGCAATGCCTGTTCCTGTCCCCGGTGGTAGATATGGAGCGCCTGATCGAATCCATGATGTCCTGGTCCAATGTGACGCCGGACCAGCTGAGAGAGCAGGGAGAGATTTGCTCCTGCGTGGGACAAATGCTTTACTGGGATTACTACTGCTACGTGAAAGCCCATCCCATCGACCGCTGGACTCCGCCCACCCGCATCCTGTACGGGGAGCAGGATAATCTCTGCGAGCGGGAGACTGTGGAACGGTTCGCACTGCGTTTTTCCTGCGGCCTGGAGATTGTACCCGGCGGAGAACACTTCTTCCACACAGAGGAGCAGCTGACCGCATATCGGGACTGGCTGGACTGGTCATTTCAATAGCCATCAAACATAAAAATAAAAGGGAGTAACACAATGAATCAGTTTATGATTAATTATTTAGAAAAAATTGTAAATATACCTAGCCCCTCCGGTTTTACCGGCCGGCTGATGGAGGTACTGGGAGACGACGCCCGGGACATGGGCTATGAGGTATCCTACACCAGCAGGGGCGCGCTGATGATCCGTGTACCCGGGCGTACCGGGGCCAGGCTCTGTCTGGCGGCCCACGGCGATACCCTGGGCGCGGTGGTGCGCTCCATCAATCCCGACGGCACGCTGCGGATTGTGCCCGTGGGCGGTTATACCATGGAGAGCGTGGAGGGCGAATACTGTACCGTTCACACCCGGGACGGCAGGACCTATCCGGGAACCGCGCTGACCAAAGCCCCCTCCGTCCATGTGTATGACGACGCCAGGTCCCTGAAGCGGGAGGAAGAGAACATGCTGATCCGTCTGGACGAGATGGTATTTTCCAGGGAGGATGTGAAGGCACTGGGGATTCAGAACGGAGATTACATTTCCTGGGATCCCAGATTTCAGGCTCTGGAGAACGGTCTGATCCGCTCCCGGCATCTGGACGACAAGGCCAGTGTGGCCGTGCTGTTTGCGCTGTTAAAGGAAATGAAGGAACGGGAAATGATTCCGGCTCAGGAACTGCTGATTCTGATCACCAATTTCGAGGAGGTGGGATTCGGGGCCAGCTATCTGCCCGAAGGAATTCCGGAGCTTCTGGTGGTGGACATGGGCGCGGTGGGCGACGACTTAGACGGCCGGGAGGACCGCGTGTCCATTGTGGTCAAAGACTCCCAGGGACCCTTTGACTACAACATGACCACCCGCCTGATCGGCATCGCCGGGGAACGGAATCTGGACTACGCGGTGGATGTGTTCCGCCATTACGGCTCTGACGCAGCCGCGGCCATCCGGGGCGGTGCGAATGTTCGCTGCGCTCTGATCGGCCAGGGCGTCCAGGCGTCCCACCACATGGAGCGCACCCATGTGAAAGGCATGGAGAATACACTGGAACTGATCAAAGGGTATATCGGCCTGTAGAGACGCGGTCATTGGAATCGGAAGGTCATAAAACGGCAGGGAATGGAAGCTTAGCAACCCGCTTCCATTCCCTGCCGTATTCGCTTAAATCTACATCAACACACCCTTACATACTCTCACTTGGTTCCGCACCCCAGGTGATTTTCTCCCTGCGATCCCCAATGGAATCAAACTGTGCGCACACCTCATGGGAGGGAGCTGCGGTAGCCAGAGAGACCGCCACGATGGACACGCTGGCTACGATAAATGCAGGAAGCAGCTCATAAATGTTCCAGGCGCCGCCCAGGGGACGCACGCCGTATTTCCAGACAAATACCATCACGCCGCCGGAGATCATGCCCGCCAGAGCGCCCTGGAGATTGCTTCGTTTCCAGAACAGGGCGAAGAGCATCACCGGTCCGAACGCGGCGCCGAAACCGGCCCAGGCAAAGGACACGATGGTGAATACGGAGCTGTCCGGGTTCCAGGCCAGCAGAATCGCCACCAGGGCGATGCCGGTTACCGTGAGCCGGGCAGCCATCATGGAAGCCTTGGCACTCATCTTGATTCCCAGGAAATCCTGAAGCAGGTTCTGGGACACGCCGGATGCTGCGGTCAGCAGCTGAGAGTCCGCGGTGGACATGGTGCAGGCCAGAATTCCCGCCAGTACGACGCCTGCGATAACGGAGGTCAGGAATCCATTGCGGCTCAGCAGATCCGCCAGACGGATGATGACGGTCTCGGACTCCGAGCTGGAGGCGAAGAGCGGAATGCTGCCAGTCTTGGATACGCTGTAGCCGATCATGCCGATCAGAATCGCCACGAACATGGAGATCACCACCCAGATGGAAGCGATGCGCCGGGAAACCTTCAGCTTATCTTCATTTTCAATGGCCATGAACCGTAGAAGAATGTGAGGCATGCCAAAATATCCCAGACCCCAGGCCATGGTTGAGAAAATGGTGATGAGGCCGTAGGAGGTGGAGCCGCCGGTTGCCATATCGTGGAGCTGCGTCATACTCAGGTATCCGGCCATGGATTTGGCATTGTTCATGACCACATCCCAGCCGCCGGCGGTGTGAATCCCGAAGAACACGATGATCACCAGCGCGATGCTCATCACAATGCTCTGGATCAGGTCCGTGGTGGATACGGCGAGGAAACCGCCCATCACGGTATAACCTACGATTACCACAGCGCCTGCGATCATAGCCAGATGATAATCCACGCCGAAGAGGCTGTTAAACAGCGTCCCCACCGCCTTGAAGCCGGAAGCTGTATAGGGAATAAAGAAAATGAGAATCACAATCGCTGCGATGCACATCAGAATATTTTTCTTATCCTCATAGCGCCGGGAGAAAAAGTCCGGTATGGTAATGGCCCCGCAGGCCACCGAGTAGCGGCGCAGCCGTTTGGCTACGATCAGCCAGTTTAAGTAAGTGCCGACCGCCAGACCGATGGCGGTCCAGCCTGCGTCCGCGATACCGCTCAAATAAGCCACGCCCGGCAGTCCCATCAGCAGCCAGCTGCTCATGTCGGAGGCCTCCGCGCTCATGGCGGTCACCAGAGGACCCAGCTTGCGTCCGCCCAGATAAAACTCATCCGCGGACTCTCCGGCACCCTTTTTGCTAAAATAAAACCCTACATATACCATGGCCGCCAGGTAAACCACAATGGCGGCCAGAATCCCAATCTGTGCTGCTGTCATATCCCATTCCCTCCTGCTTCAAACATAATGGGGCCATTATAGCATGTGAGAAAATAGAACGCAATACAGAACGAAGTATAGACTAAATACTATACGGATATATGGAAATATGCAATAAAACAACGATTTTAAGAGAAAAATATACTGTACGAATTTTAAAAAATATTTTTAGACAAAAAATATCCGTTAAAATTTTTAACACCTGGAAGGGATGAGGGGGTCAGGGCAGAAAGCTGCTGAGGAATCCCGGAAGCACCTGCGCGCTGTAGTGCCCCAGGGAGTATTCGCCGCCGCACAGGCACCAGTCGTACATCAGGGCGCGCTCACAGAGCGCGTAGCGCTTGACCATCTCGCTGACGCTGAGCCGGGTGGTGAGCTGGCCGCGCTCCTGGCCGCCGGAGATGATTTTCCGCAGCAGTTTGTAGTAGATCCGGTCCCGGTCCAGCAGATGTTTTTCACCGTTTGTGATCAGCTGGGTGGAGAGCAGCCGCGTCAGCAGTTCGATGGAAATGCTGTTCTCGATCATGCCGAACAGCTCCCGGTTGAGAAACAGCAGCGTATCCATGGCAGTCATATCCGGGTCCAGCTGTTCAATCAGCTCCTCGTACTTTTCATCGAACAGGGTGCTGAGGGTGGAGAGCAGCGCGTCTTTTCCATCGAAATAGTGATAGAAGGACCCCTTGGAGGTTCTGGACAGATCGATGATCTCCTCCACCGTGGTGTCCTCATAGCCCTGCTCGTAAAACAGCTTCCAGGCGGCGTTTACGATCCGTCCTCTGGTGTTGCGCGCATTTTTCTTTGCCATGTCCGTCTCCTTCTTTTTATTCCATTCCCCTCACAGCCTTCCCCTTGCGGATCACCGCCGGGATCTCCCTCACGTCCCTCAGTCCGTCCCGTCCCACTGTGATCTGAAGGATCATCGTCTCATCGGTTCCCGGCGGAATCTGTTTGTCGAAAATAAAGTTTCCAAGGCTGTAATAAATATAACGCCCTTCATAGACCTCCGGTTCCTGAAGCACATGGGGGTGGGCGCCCACCACGAAATCAGCGCCAAAGTCCACGGCTTTTTTTGCGATCAGCTCCTGCATTTCACTCTTGTAGCGTTGAAATTCGATTCCCCAGTGGAAATACACAATTAAAAAATCACAGTCCACGGAGGCGATATCCTCCTCCAGCCCGGAAAAATCCAAGGTGCTGATATACTGCACCGTAGGTTTGTCCGCGTTGAAAAAATACCCCTCCGGCGGCAGGGCGCTGTAGGCCAGAAGCCCTACCCGGATTCCGTTTTTCTCGAAAATATACGGCCTTTTCGAGGCGGCATTCTCCGAGGCCCCCACATAGTCCAGCCCGTTTGCCTCCAGATGGGTCATGGTATCGAGAAGTCCCGGGCTGGTATAGTCCATGGTGTGGTTGTTGGCCAGATTCAGGCAGTCAAACCCGGCCCGCTTTAAAGCAGATGCATTTTCTGCATCTGCCTTAAACAGAAAGCGTTTCGCCTTGTTGGCGGCATTTTCATAATCGGTGATGGGGCATTCCAGATTTCCCACGGTCAGGTCGTCCTGCAGAAACAGATCCCGCACGTCCTCGTAGGGATAATCATAACCAAATTCTTCCAGATAACGTTGGACACCCCGGGAGAGCATAATATCCCCTACAAAGGAGATGGTGATCTCATCCGGTTGTGACCGAAACCAGACAAGCGCCCCGATCATCAGCGCAACCGGCACGGACAAAAGCAGGTAAAAACGCCTGTGCCTTAACATCCCGTGGAGTACGGCTCATCCGGCACGGGCACCTCCCCGCCGCCTGTCTCGTCCATGTACGAATGGACGAAAGCGGGCCTCTGGGGCGGATTCTGCCTGATCATATCCTGCCACGTCTCGTCCGTCAGCCGTTCAGCCGACAAGAATTCGAAAAAGTCAAACACGGCGCCTCTGGTGAGGTAAATCTTTCCGTTTTGGGGGACTGCCACATAGATTTCCGCGGCATTTCCCACACCGGCCTCCAGGTAGCTTCCGCCGCTGGTGTGCACATCGGCGATCACAGCCATGTTCTTATCCGTGTCCGATTCCACCAGATACCAGTTGCCAGCCTCCGCGATGGAGCTGCTCATAAATTCCAGCGTTCCGCCGTAAGTCACCAGAGAAGAGTGTTCCTCCGGACTTAAATCCTCCCCGTTTAACTCTTTCTGGGCGCATTTTTTCAGGAAATCCAGCGTATCCTCGAAGTCCAGCATCTTGTACTTCAAACTGTCGCTCAGCAGTCCACGCTGCTCCAGGCTTTCCCTGGTGACCTTTGTCAGCCACAGCAGCCGGTTGAAAAATTCAGGGTTGGGCTCCACGTAACCCAGCACCTCCGGCGGCTCGTTTCCGCCGCACTCCGCCGCGGATTGTTTGCCGTACAGGATGGTGTCATGGCGTATTTCCGCCCAGCTTCCCAGGGCGGTGGACAGGGATTTGTCCTCCCAGGCGGTGTTTTTCATAAAGGTGGGGTATGCGCCGTCCACCCGTTTCACCAGACTCTTCAGGCAGTACAGCCAGCCGTTGTACAGGTTGTTGGTCTGCTGCGGGATGGTCTGGGAGTCAAATTTGATCCTCAGCTGGTCAAAATTGTTTTGATATCCGCTCCATTGCTGTCTGGGCTGGTAAAATTCGTCCAAAATTTCATCCGCCCGCTCCGAGCCAAACACGGCGAACACATCCAGGCCCGTGGGAACCGGCCGGTCGTAGGGTTCCGAGAGCTTTTGCAGAATTTCGGAATCCGGGATATAGCGCTGTCCCATAAAGCGCATCTGGAGTTTGGTTTCCGCCTCCGGCACCTTCAGTACAATGTCGGGCGACCTCATCTGATCCACTTCCCGGTAGAAATCATCCAGCTTATCCGGTATTTCGTTGAGATCGGGGGTGTCGGAATATACTTTTTTTACAGCCAGGGCAACCTCATAGGGGGTGATGTCGTCGGACTCGCCCACGAAAAAGCTGGTGGTGCTGTAGATATTTTCCCAGAGCGAGACGCCGTCCTGGGCAGGCGCGCGGCACAGGGAAATAGCGGTCACAATGGCTCTCACGGCAGATTCCTCATCCCGCGCGTTTAACCCGTCGTAAAACGGCATGGGCACCAGCCCGTACCAGCTCATGGCCCGGAAAAATTTCCCCAGCTCCTCGCTGCGGGTATAATGCCCCCTCACGGTAAACAGAGAGTAGTCCAGTTCATATCCGAACAGCGGCGAGACAGCCTTTCCTGCTGCATTCTCAATCAGGCTATACTCCTGGCGGGCCAGATTGGCAGTTTCGGGCGGAAGATCCGCGGGCAGCTCCTTGCCCAGGGCCAGGTTTGCAACGCTGAAATAGCCCAGCATTTTCAGGACCGCGTCCTTCACCTCTTCGTTCTGCACGACCTGGTAATCCGCCGACAGCTGCCCGATCATGCTGCTGTTGAGCCGGATCAGGTCGTCGTACAAAAATTCCGTCTCCAGATTGCGCAGGGAGTAATCGTAGAAAATGTGGTAGAGCTGCAGCACGGAGTCCGTGGTCACGAATCCGGGGATTTTTTTGTACGTGTTATCTTCATATACATAGAACAGCTGCTCCGAATCCGTGGGAGACACCACAAATCCGTTTTTGGCGATCAAATCCCTCTGGGCCTGGGTCAGGTTGGCGAACTGGTCCAGGTTCTCAATATTGGACAGGTCGGCGTTCAGCGTGTACTGAGGGGCGTTGGGGGTAATGGACAGGGGCGTGTATGCATCGGCCGTGACCGTAAACCCGGGCTTGAAATCCAGGTTCATAAGACCCGAATTGCCGCCGTTCGCCGGATTGCCGCTATTCGCGCCGCCACCATGTGCGCCGCCGTCCGCCGTACCGCTGCCCCCCGTATCACCCGCCGCCGCGCCGCCTGCTGCGCCGCTGCCAGCGGTTTCGTTTCCCGGCGTATCGGCCGTCCCGCCGTCCGATTCCGCATTCTTGTCCTTTGCTTTGTCCGCGCTGGTCACCCAGGCTTCCTCCGAAACGTCCTGTCCGCCGGAAGACCGTCCGTTATTGCCGCAGCCGGCCGCCGACAGGGCGGATCCAAGAATCGCAAGTGTCAGTGCGGATGCCAGTAATTTCCGTTTCAACATACATTCCCTCCCTACTGTTCGGCTGTGAGCGTGTCGCCCTCCAGCCGCAGACTGTGTTGTGTTCCTTCTATATTTACCAGTATCTCGTCCTGCCGGGTGTTCGCGTTATTTAAAAACACGACCTCGCCCTGGTATTCATCGGAAATTGCCCGTACCTCAAAGCCGAACCCCTTCCAGTCGTACAGCGCCAGCAGCCGATTGCCGCTCTGCACCGATTCAATGGAAAGAATCTCATCCACGCCGTCCCCGTCCAAATCAAAGAGCCGGTAATCGTCAAAGGGCCGGGCCAGCCTGGAGCCCAGCCAGACCGGCTGCAGACGGCCGTCCTGCAATGCGTAGAAAAACGGACGTTTTGCGGGAACCGGATGGAATTTGGCGGTTTTATAAACGCACACCCCGATTTCCACCCGGCCGTCCCCGTCGATATCCCCGGCCAGCACCTTAAGGGGCTTGATGGAGGCCAGGTCAAAGACGGCTTCCGGTTCGCCCTGTACCACAGGCCTGTTTTTCCGGATTTTGTAAGAATTGTACACGGCCAGCGTATCCCCGTATTCCTCCCCCGTGTCCAGCCGCAAGTCCGCGCTGGCGGCGGTGATCAGCAGCAATTCCTCCCGGGAATCTCCGTCAATGTCGCATACATACCAGGAGACAATATTGGGCTGAGGGTGACGGGAGAACAAAAGGGCCGCGCCTGCGGCCAGTAACAATATGGTTCGATACAATATGCGTTTCCTGGTTTTCAATTTCTGCGCTTCCTTTGCCGGGGATCAGTTTGACGCTGCGACCAGCCACCTTCCTGTCAGATACCATAATTATAAACGACAGGGCGGATAACCACAAGCATAATTGAAAGCTGCAGGGAGAACGCGGCCGCGTCCGGGTTACTGCTCACAGTAATATCCCGTCTCCGGTTATAGCAGCCATGCATGAATTGTATACCCGTTTTCCCAATCCCCCATTGATTTTATTAGAAGATGCGCTTATAATTGGTAAAAATACATTTATAACCTACAGGAATGGAGGATACGATTATGGAGAAGAAAGACCTGGACTGGGGGAATATCGGCTTTACCTACATGCCCACGGACAAGCGCTATGTGGCTGACTATAAAGACGGAGAGTGGGGCGAGGGCCGTCTGACCGCAGACCCCATGGTGGTGATCAACGAGTGTGCGGGCATTCTTCAGTATTGCCAGGAGATCTTTGAGGGACTTAAGGCCTACACCACGGAGGACGGCAGCATTGTCACCTTCCGCCCGGACCTGAACGCGGAGCGCATGATGGATTCCGCGGTGCGCCTGGAGATGCCTCCGTTCCCGAAGGAGAGATTCCTGGAGGCAGTGGACGCGGTGGTCCGCGAGAACGCGGCCTGGGTTCCGCCTTACGGCAGCGGAGCTACCCTGTATCTGCGCCCCTACATGTTCGCCACCGGCCCGGTGATCGGCGTCAAGCCTTCCATGGAATACCAGTTCCGCCTGTTCGCAACCCCGGTTGGCCCCTATTTTAAGGGCGGCGCAAAGCCCCTGACCATCTGTGTCAGCGACTTTGACCGCGCGGCTCCCAACGGCACCGGACACGTGAAGGCCGGTTTAAACTACGCCATGAGCCTGCACGCCTCCGTAACCGCCCACGCGGCCGGTTATGATGAGAACATGTTCCTGGATCCCGGAACCAGAACCTTTGTGGAGGAAACCGGCGGAGCCAATTTCCTGTTTGTCACTGGGGACGGCGAGGTGGTAACACCCAAGTCCGATTCCATTCTGCCCTCCATCACCAGGCGCTCCCTGGTCTATGTGGCGGAGCATTACCTGGGCCTGAAGGTGACCCAGAGACCGGTGAAGCTTGCGGAGCTGAAGGATTTCGCAGAGTGCGGCCTGTGCGGCACCGCAGCGGTGATCTCCCCGGTGGGCAAGGTGGTGGATCACGGCCAGGAGATCTGCTTCCCCAGCGGTATGGAGGAGATGGGACCGGTTACCAAGAAACTGTACGACACGCTTACCGGAATCCAGATGGGAGAGATCGAGGCTCCCGAGGGCTGGATCCGCAAGATTGTATAATTGATGAAGTCAAATACAGGCTGTACCGGAAAAGCTGCAGGGAGCCACGCCGTTTCCTGCGGCTTTCTGCGTGTTAAAGCGGCGGCACAGCGGTTGAACCTATAAAATGAAAAGAATGGAGAACGGAACATGAGAAGAAAAGCATGCGGACTGCTGGTTCTTATGCTGGCAGTCGCCAGCGTGACAGCCTGCAAGACAGGCAAGGAGGCGGCGGAGGAAAATATCGCCTGGGAGACGAAGGACAGCGCGGATGCGCAGGAGAATGAGGCCGGAGAAGCTGAAGTGGGAGCGGCCGGCGAAACAGACGGCGGAGCAGGGACCAGTTCCGGCGCACCGGACGGCGCCTCCCAAGCCGGAACCGGCATTTCCCAAACTGGCGAATCCCAGCCCGCTTCCCAAGACAACACAGCCGCAGCCCACGGTTTGGACGGTGGAGACGGCTACGCCGCACCCGCCCCAGACCATCAAAATCCCCCTCTTTCCGCTGCCGGGCAAAGCGCCATGATGAAGAAATACCAGGAGGTACTTAGCGGCATTTTCTACGATCAGGTATACCCCGACGGCAGCAGCTGCGATTACGACAATTACAGCAGCATCACGATCAACCAGTTTGCCGTATACAGCGTGGACGGGGACGGGCAGGACGAGCTGATCATCCAATTTAGCACCAGCAGCATGGCCGGAATGACGGAGAGCGTGTACCGCTACAATGCCGCCGCGGACTCCGTGGAGCTGGAACTCAGCGAGTTTCCGGGCGCGGCGTACTACGACAACGGTCTGGCGCTTGTGGGCTGGTCCCACAACCAGGGGCTGGCGGGAGACTTCTGGCCCTACAATGTCTACCAGTACAATCCGGAGACGGATGAATACGAGGCTGTTTTCAGCGTGGACGCCTGGGACCGGGAGCTGGCGGACACGGATTACGACGGGAATCCGTACCCCGCAGAGGTGGATGTGAACAACGATGGGATTGTTTTCTATATCATGCCGGGCGGCAGCTACGACACGGATCATCCGGTGAGCCTGCGGGAATACAAATCGTGGTACGACTCCATTCTGGGCGGAGCCTCCGAGCTTAAGGTGCCCTTCCAGGACCTCACGGAGGACAACATCCGTGGAGTACAGTGAGGGACACGCGTGAAAAACCGGCCGACGCCTTTGTGGCGCGGCCGGTTTTACATTGTGTGGAATGATAATGTTACATTCCTGCGAACTTATTCTTAACCTTCTGAATCTTTTCCTGCTCTGCCTGCTCCATGGTATACCAACCCTTGGCGGACATCTTCTTATAAATATCGTCCTGCATGCACAGGCTGTCGTTCAGCGCCTGGTCAAAGGTCTGGTGTACATTCTGGGTTGAGGACTCGATGGTGCCGTGCATATAAAGGTCGCACACACCCTTGGTGGTCAGGAGAAGGTTCTCCATAATGCATTTGTCGTCCATTTTGCCGCCTCCTTAAACGAGATTGTAGAAATTGTCAAAGATCTGCTTGTGCTGCTGGCTGATCTTCTCAACGCAGGACTTCAATTCCGCGTCCTGCAGGTTCTGGATTGCTTCCTGGCACTGTGTCTTTAAAAACGTCTCGTGGCCCAGGGCATCTTCAATATAACTCAATTCTTTGGGACTCATATTTATCACCTCCGAAATTAGTATGGGCCGCAGTCGCGTTTTTTATGAAAATGCAATCTGCATATTCATGGCAGCCCGGAATATATTGATAGTAATTGTGAATACTTGATTGCGGAGGTTTAAAATCAATGAAAAACGGATGGATGGGGAAAATGCTTCGGGCGGCTCTTGTTTTCACCTGCGCGGCAGCGCTTGTGGGCTTGTGCGGCTGTTCGGCGTCAAAGGACGATGGAAAAAAGGTGAAGGATCTGGAATTTGCGGTGGTCGGGGAGCCGGAGATTCCCCAGGAGTTAAAGCAGATTATCGCGCAGAAACAGACCGCGCCCTTCAAGCTTACATACAGTGACGACAAGAACCTGTATATTGCCGTGGGTTACGGCGAACAGGCCACCGGCGGTTACAGCATCAGCGTGAACGAGCTGTATCTGACGGAAAATTCCATTGTCATCGACACGGAGTTAAAGGGACCGGAAAAAGGGGAAAATCCGGGGGCCGACAAATCCTATCCCTACATCGTGGTCCGCACGGAATACCTGGAGAACCCGGTGGTATTCCAATAAGCCAACCGTTCAGACGGCTATCTTCTTGACCAAAAAAGATGGTCAAGAAGCATCGGATGTCCATCCGATGTAAAAATTGACACGGAAATCTGCTTACAAGCGAGCTTGACGCAGCTTCCCGCGCCAATTTTCCCGCCAACCGTTCAGACGGCTATCTTCTTGACCCAAAAAGATGGTCAAGAAGCATCGGATGTCCATCCGATGTGAAAATTGACGCGGAAATCTGCTTACAAGCGAGCTTGACGCAGCTTCCCACGCCAATTTTCCCGCCGTCTGAACTGTTATGTAAATTTTCCTTTTTAATCTTCATCGCATATGCTATACTAGGGAACAAATCACCTGTCGTCAGCTACAGGGCTGATGACCAAGTCTGTCAAGCATATGCGTAAAAGGTTAGGGAGGCGGCATCATGATAGTTAAGGACATCTGGCTGGATATCAAGGCGGTCCAGGAACGGGACCCGGCGGCCCGCAGCGCGCTGGAGGTATTTTTGCTCTACCAGGGCATTCACGCGCTGATCTGGCACCGGTTCGCCCATTGGTTCTGGCGCCATAAAATGTATTTTATCGCCCGGCTGATCTCACAGATCGCCCGGTTTTTCACCTTGATCGAGATCCACCCCGGCGCGCAGCTGGGACGCGGGATTCTCATCGACCACGGCTGCGGGGTCGTGATCGGGGAGACGGCGGTGGTGGGGGACAACTGCACCATCTACCAGGGGGTCACCCTGGGCGGCGTGGGCACCCAGAAGGGCAAGCGCCATCCCACCCTTGGGAACAACGTGATGGTGGGCGCGGGAGCCAAGATTCTGGGGGCCTTCGAGGTGGGGGATAACTGCTCCATCGCGGCCAACGCGGTGCTCTTAAAGCCTCTGGAGGACAACGTGACCGCAGTCGGTATCCCCGCAAGACCGGTGAAAAAGGACGGCGTCACCATTCCCAAGGTGAAAAAGAGCGCCACCCTTGAGGAATACAAAGCCTTAAAGGAGCAGGTACAGCACATGGATGCGCAGATCAGGCGCCTGGAAGCCCTGCTGGCTGAGAAAGAAAAGGAAGAGACCAACCCATGATAAAAGAACCTTACGTTGCCATAGAGCGGAGCATCATCAAGCAGTTCCGCAAAGAAATCTGGAGGCCCTTTGTCAAGGGGCTCCAGGCATATGAAATGATTGCAGACGGCGACCGCATTGCCGTCTGTATTTCCGGTGGCAAGGACTCCATGCTGTTAGCCAAATGCATGCAGGAGCTAAAGCGCCACTCCAAGACAAACTTTGAGCTGGAATTCATCGTCATGGACCCGGGCTACAATCCGGCCAACCGCAGGCTCATCGAGGAAAACGCGGCCCTGATGAACATCCCGGTGCAGATCTTTGAGTCCGACATATTTGACGCTGTGGTGGACGTGGATCAGTCCCCCTGCTATCTGTGTGCCCGCATGCGCCGGGGCTACCTCTACGACCGGGCCAGGTCTTTGGGCTGCAACAAGATCGCCCTGGGCCATCACTACGACGACGTGATCGAGACCATTCTCATGAGTATGCTCTATGGCGGTCAGGTCAACACCATGATGCCCAAGCTGCACAGCACCAATTTCCCGGGAATGGAGCTGATCCGCCCTCTGTACTTTGTGAAGGAGGGGGATATACTGGCCTGGAAGGACTACAACGGGCTGCATTTTCTGCAGTGCGCCTGCCGCTTCACCGAGCAGATCGCCCGGGACATGGAGGCGCGGGGCTCGGCGAAGGACTCCGCCGACGTGGTGCACACCTCCAAGCGCCAGGAGATCAAGGAACTGATTAAGACCCTGAAGGAGACCAACCCCTTCGTGGAGGCCAACATCATGAAAAGCGTGGAGAACGTCAACCTGGACGCCTGTATCGGATACGTCAGCGGCGGCAGACGCCACCATTTCCTGGACGAATATGACAAGCGATAAATCCGTCCGCCCCATACGCATAAATCACCTGCCCTTCGCATAGATATTTCTAAAGGACTATGAGAAACGGCAGGTGTTTTTATGGAATTAATAAAAAAGCAGATACATATGAACCAGTTCAAGGGGACCGTGACCACTCAGATTACGCTGGATGACGATTTCATTGTGCCGGACACCATGGACGACATGGCCCAGGTGATGCTGGACACCGGGGAGATCCAGATTGAATCCGTAAAAAACCAGGGGGAAAAGGTGGCGGTGAAGGGCAAGCTGGAATTCCAGGTGCTGTACCGCAAGGAGGGCGGCGGGCTTCAGACCCTGGGCGGAAGCATCCCCTTCGACGAGACCATCAACGCGCCGGATCTGGAGGAAAAGGATTACGTCGGGTTAAACTGGATGCTGGAGGACTTGAACGCGGAGATGATCAATTCCCGCAAGCTGGGCGTTCAGGCCATCATCACCCTGCAGGTGCGCATCGAGACGCTGCGGGACGTGGAGGCAGCGGTGGATGTGGACATGGGAAATGGGGGCTTCGCGGCCCAGACTCCCGGGGAAACCGCAGGTCCGGCTCAGATCGAGACCTTAAAGCGCACGGTCAATGTGGCCGCCATCGCCGTCCGGCGCAAGGACACCTACCGGATGAAGGAGGAGATTTCCCTGACCGGCGGCAAGCCCAACATCGGCCGCCTGCTGTGGCGGGAGATGAAGCTGCGGGACGTGACCACCAAGCCCCTGGACGGGAAATTACATATTGACGGGGATTTGAACGTGTTCGCTATCTACCAGGCGGAGGACGAAAACATGCCGATGCAGTGGCTGGAGGAGACGCTTCCCTTCTCGGGCGACCTGGATTTGAGCGATGCGGTGGAGGAGATGGTTCCCATGGTCACCGTGCGCCTGGCCCACAAGGACCTGGAGCCGAAGCCAGACTACGACGGGGAGATGCGGGAGCTGGACGTGGACGCGGTGCTGGAGCTGGACATCAAGCTGTACCAGGAGCAGGACGTGGAGCTGTTAAGCGACATGTATTCCACCAGCCGGGAGGTGGAGCTGACCAGGTCCCAGGCCTGTTTCGACCAGATGCTGACCAAGAACGTCTGCAAATGCAAGGTCAGCGAGAAGCTGGAGCTGTCCGGGGCCGAGCGCATTTTACAGATCTGCCACAACGAGGGCACGATCAAGCTGGACGACGTGGAGATCGGGGAGGACAATATCCAGATCGACGGCGTTCTGGAGGTGAGCCTTTTGTATCTGACCAGCGACGACGAATCGCCGGTGCAGGCGGCGGTGGAGCAGGTGCCCTTCCACTGTACCGCGGAGGCCAGAGGGGTTACAAAGGACAGCGTGTACCAGCTCAACACCGGTTTGGAGCAGCTGACCGCCGTGATGATGGGCGGCGAGATGGTGGAGATCAAGGCGGTGCTGGCCCTGGATTTCCTGGTACTGCAGCCGGTCTGCGAGCCGGTGATCACCGGGGCCCAGGTGAATCCCATGGATATGCAGAAACTGCAGGAGCTTCCGGGCATCGTGGGCTATATCGTGCAGCCCGACGACACGCTGTGGAACATTGCTAAGAAATTCCACACCACGGTGGGAAACATCATTTCCACCAACGAGCTGGCGGACGACAAGGTGAAGGGCGGCATGCGCCTGCTGCTGGTCAAGGAGATCGCCCAGCCGTGAGAAAACAGGGCATATTAGGAGGCGGAGAGCCATGGGAATACCGGTGGCTCCCCGTTTTTTCTTGCCCGCAGCCGCCGGTAAACCGCCCGCGGGCTGCGCGGTCCCTCAAAGCGCGGTTGCTGTTCACTTCGTGCCCAGTCACGCGCTGCGCGATGCACAGAAACGGCAAAAACGCCGTTTCGCTCCACAGCCCTCGGGTTTTCTGTGACTTCCGCAGCGCTCCACTCACAAAAAACACCTCGCGGGATATTGCCTGTGAACCGTAGCAAAGCGCTGTCCAACGGGAAAAGCTGTTTGCATTCGCGGGCATTTAATGTTAAATTATTGGTAGATTCAAAAGCCGGTTTTGCCGCAATCCCTGCGGAGTCCGGCAGCCCACGCAGCAGCCGGGTATCCGGGCGTTTTGCCTGCCGCCGCTGCGGGTATAAAATGGGTCCGGGCCGGCAAACGGGCGGCGCGGACATACAATAAGGAGGATGGAACATGAAAATCGTAGTGCTGGAACCCCTCGGCGTGAGCGGGGCGTATGTGGACAAGCTGGCGGAGGGCCTGAGAGCGGCCGGACATGAACTGATATACTGGGACACAAAGGTGACGGACACCCCGTCCCTCATTGAGCGGGGGCGGGACGCGGACATCCTGGTGGTGGCCAACATGCCCTTAAAGGGCGAGGTCATTGAGGGCTGCCCCAGGGTCAAATACATCGCGGTGGCGTTCACGGGCGTGGACCACGTGGACCTTTCCGCCTGCAGGGCGCGGGGAATCGCGGTGAGCAACGCGGCCGGATATTCCACAAACGCGGTGGCGGAGCTGGTGTTCGGCCTGGCCATCGGCCTGTACCGCAGCATCCCGGCCTGCGATCAAAGAGCGCGCACCGGAGGCACCAAGGATGGCCTGGTGGGGCCTGAGCTTCACGGAAAAACCATGGGCATCGTGGGCACCGGGGCCATCGGCCGCCGGGTGGCCGCCATTGCGTCGGCGTTCGGCTGTAAGCTTCTGGCCTACAGCCGCACGGAGCGGAAGGAGATGAAGGCCCTGGGCGCGGAGTATGTGACCCTGGAGGAGCTGATGGAGCGAAGCGACATCGTCTCCCTTCACGTGCCGGTGACCGACGGCACCAGAGGGCTGATCGGGCGGGAGCTGTTGGCGAAAATGAAGAAGAGCGCCATTCTGATCAATACGGCCAGGGGGCCGGTGGTGGACAACGCCGCCCTGGCGGAGGCCCTGGAGAACGGTTCCATCGCGGGAGCGGGAATCGACGTGTTCGACATGGAGCCGCCCATCCCCGGGGATTATCCGCTGCTCACGGCGCCCCACACCATCCTGACGCCCCACGTGGCCTTCGCCACGGACGAGGCTATGGAAATCCGGGCGGATATCACCATTTCCAACATCGAGCACTGGATTGCCGGGGATCAGATCAATGTGATACTTTCCGGGAATTAAATGGAGAGTCCGATGATACGGTATCTGGAGCCGGAGGAAAAGCCGCTCTGCCGCCCGCTCTGGGAGGAAGCTTTTCCCGAGGACACACGGGAATTTCTGGACAATTATTTTGAGCGTAAAATGAAGGAGAACCGGGTTCTGGCCGCTCTGGACGGGGAGAGCGGCGGCGTTCTCTCCATGATCCATTTAAATCCCTATGAGCTGGTGGCCGGGGAGCAGCGGTTTAAGGCCGACTACCTGGTGGCCTGCGCCACGGCCCGCAGGGTGCGGGGCCAGGGGTACAACCGGGAGCTGGTCAACCGGCTTTTGGCGGATCTGTACCGGGAAGGCGCGCCGGTGACCTTTCTCGCGCCAGCCATCCCGGAGCGCTACCGGAAGGCCGGGTTCGAGTATGTGTCTCTCCCGCCGGAAGCCCGGCTGCGGCGGGAGACGCCGGTGACGGTAAGACCGTTGCCGCGGGGGGATACGGAGCTGTACGCGGATGTGGCGCTGTGGATGAACCGCTGGCTGGGAGAACGCTTTCAGGTCTATGCCCACCGGGACGCCGCGTATGTGGAGAATCTGGTTATGGAGCTGGCCAGCGATGACGGCGTGCTGGAACAGCTGTTTCTGGGGGATAAGAGGATTGGGCTGCGTGCGTTTTGGGGGCGGACCAAGCGGGAACAGCGCCTGCTCTACTGCGCGGACGGCAGCCTCACCGGGGAGTACCCGTGCTCCGGCCCCGGAATCATGGCACGGGTGGTCAACGCACCGGCATTTTTGAGCGGCTTTGGCGTAAACGGGGACTGCCCCTGCCAGGAGATGGAGGTCCCGCTGGTAATAAGGGACCCGCAGATTAAGGAGAACAACGGTCTGTTTTGCTGGCGCTTAAATGCAAACGGTTCCATGCTCAGACGTCCCGGGGCGTCGGGAGGCGTGGGGCCGGATGGGGCCGGACTTCTCGTCTCCTCCGAGGCGCTGGCGCTGACGCCTGGCCAGCTTGCGGCGTGGCTCTGGGGATACCGTACCCTGGAGGAGCTGGAGCCGGACAGTGGAATTCCCTACTGGTGTGGATTTGTGCGCACCTTAAAGGGCGTATTTCTCGACGAGGTGGTCTGACGGGCCCGTCCCGCGCGAGGTGGAAGGAGTGTAATCAGATGGATGAAAAACTGGAAACATTGAGACAATGGATCGCAGAGAGCCATAACATTGTATTTTTCGGCGGCGCGGGCGTGTCCACGGAGAGCGGGATTCCGGATTTCCGCAGCGTGGACGGCCTTTACAACCAGCAGTACGCCTACCCGCCGGAGACCATCATCAGCCACAGCTTTTATGTGCGTTATCCGGAAGAATTTTACCGCTTCTACAAGGACCGCATGCTGTTTGCGGACGCAAAACCCAACGCGGCCCACCGGGCGCTTGCAAAGCTGGAGGCAGACGGCAGGCTGAAGGCCGTAATCACCCAGAACATCGACGGCCTGCACCAGATGGCCGGGAGCCGGGAGGTGCTGGAGCTGCACGGCAGCGTCCACCGCAACTACTGCACCCGCTGCGGGAAATTTTACAGCCTGGACGACGTGATCCGCAGCGAGGGAGTGCCCCGCTGCGACTGCGGCGGCACGGTCAAGCCGGACGTGGTGCTCTATGAGGAAGGGCTGGACAGCAATACGCTGGAAAAGTCCGTCCGCTACATCCGCCAGGCGGATATGCTGATCATCGGGGGCACCTCCCTGGTGGTATACCCGGCGGCGGGCCTGATCGACTATTACCGCGGCAGCAAATTGGTGCTGATCAACAAGGACGCTACCGCCCGGGATTCCCAGGCGGACCTGGTCATTAACGGCAGGATCGGGGAGGTCCTGGGAGCGGTCACCGGCGTTCAATAAAATTCCAAGAAAGCAGGTAAACGATATGTATACAGCAGCAGAAAACCGGTACCACACCATGAAATACCGCCGCTGCGGCAGGAGCGGAGTGCTCCTCCCGGCGATTTCCCTGGGCCTCTGGCAGAATTTCGGCCTGGAAAAGCCCCTGGAAGAACAGCGGCAGATTCTTTGCAGGGCCTTTGACCTTGGCATCACCCATTTTGACCTGGCCAACAATTACGGGCATCCGGCCAGGGGGAAGGCGGAGGAGAATTTCGGAGCCATTTTAAAGTCGGATCTCATGCCTTACCGGGATGAACTCTTCATCTCCACCAAGGCGGGATACGATTTCTGGCCCGGCCCCTACGGCAACTGGGGCTCCCGGAAATACCTGATCGCCAGCCTGGATTCCAGCTTAAAACGCATGGGGCTGGATTATGTGGACGTATTTTACCATCACCGCCCGGACCCGGAGACGCCGCTTGAGGAAACCATGGGCGCGCTGTCGGATATCGTGCGTCAGGGGAAGGCGCTGTACGTGGGCATTTCCAATTACCAGGCCGACGAGGCGTCCAGGGCCATCGCCATTTTAAAGGCCAACGGCACGCCCTGTCTGATCCACCAGCCCCGGTACAATATGTTCGAGCGCTGGGTGGAGGACGGCCTTCTGGGCGTTCTGGACCGGGGCGGCGTGGGCTGCATCTGCTTCAGCCCTCTGGCCCAGGGCGCGCTTACCGGCCGCTATCTGAACGGAATTCCAGAGGGTTCCCGGGCGTCCAGGGCGGGCACCACCATCGGCGGGCGGTATCTGACTGAGGACAAGCTGGAAAAGATCCGGGCATTAAACGGGATCGCGGCGGACCGGGGGCAGAGCCTGGCGCAGATGGCGCTCTGCTGGGTGCTCAGGCGTAAGGAGGTGACCTCGGTTCTGATCGGAGCCAGCAGCACGGCCCAGCTGGAGGACAACGTGATGTCCTTAAACCGGATGGAATTCACTGCGGACGAGCTGCAGGCCATTGAGAATATCCTGAAATGACAGAAAAGGGAGCGGACAAGTTATGAATGAAAAGCCGAATTACGAGGTGGGCGATATCGTCAAACTGAAAAAACCCCATCCCTGCGGCAGCAGCCAGTGGGAGATTCTGCGGGTGGGCGCGGACTTCCGCCTCAGCTGCATGGGCTGCGGGCACCAGATCATGGTGCCCCGCAAGCTGGTGGAGAAGAATACCAGGGGGCTGACTAAAAAGGGCGCGGCGGCTGAAAAGAACGGCGAAAACCTCGAAAAATAACGTAAAAACCCGTAAAAACCCGAAAAAACCGCTTGCTTTTGTCCGGCAAATTTGGTACAATAATACTCCGTGACATATTATATCCTTGCTCCCGTAACTGAAAGCGGGGGCCAGAGACCATAAGGAGGTAAAGCAAGATGAACAAGTATGAATTAACCGTTGTTCTGAATGTGAAGCTGGAAGACGAAGAGCGCGCAGCAGCACTGGAAAAGGTAAAGGGTTACATTACCCGTTTCGGTGGTACCGTGACCAACGTAGATGAGTGGGGTAAGAAGAGACTTGCATATGAGATCCAGAAGATGCACGAAGCTTACTACTACTTCATTCAGTTTGAGTCCGATTCTGTATGCCCGAACGAAGTTGAAGCACACATTCGTATTATGGAACCAGTGATCAGATACTTATGCGTGAGAGTGGACGCATAATCTCAGCCGCATAAGAAGTTAAAAAGGAAGAGTGATCGTATGAACAGAGTTATCTTAATGGGAAGATTGACCAGAGACCCGGAAGTCAGATATTCGCAGGGCGAGCGCTCCATGGCGATTGCCCGCTATACTCTTGCGGTAGACCGCAGAGGGCGCAGAAACCAGGACAACGGAGAGCAGTCGGCCGATTTCATCAACTGTGTGGCCTTTGACCGCGCGGGTGAGTTCGCCGAGAAGTATTTCCGTCAGGGCATGAGAGTATTGGTGTCCGGAAGACTCCAGACAGGTAGCTATGTTAACAAAGACGGTCAGAAAGTATACACCACCGAGGTTATCCTGGACGACCAGGAGTTCGCCGACAGCAAGGGCGCATCCTCTGAGATGGGCGGCGGCTATACACAGTCCGCTCCGGCCCAGAGACCGGCCCCTGCCAGCGCGATTGGTGATGGGTTTATGAACATTCCGGATGGAGTGGAGGACGAGGGCCTTCCGTTTAACTAGGATGTTCCACTGTTAAATCATAAAGGAGGACAACACCAATGGCATTTAATAAATCAGACAGACCGGATGGAGCTAAGATGAGAAGACCGGGCGGAATGCGCAGAAGAAAAAAAGTTTGCGTTTTCTGCGGTGATAAGAACGGCACCATCGATTACAAGGATGTAAATAAGTTAAAAAGATATGTATCCGAGAGAGGTAAAATTCTTCCCAGAAGAATTACCGGCAACTGTGCAAAGCACCAGAGAGCCCTGACCGTAGCCATCAAGCGCGCGCGTCACATCGCTCTGATGCCCTACACCTGCGACTAATTTACGCAGGCAGCGCTGTAAGCGGAATACAGATTTTATGGACGGGTTCGTCGCGAATATGCGGCGGGCCCGTTTTTTTGTGCAAAAAAATGAAAAATCCACGCTTTTTTAAAACCTGCACGTCTCCGCCCGGTACTATATGACAGAGGAGGCGGGATGGGAGATGATCGATGAAGAATGTTTAAGGGAAATAAACGACGGGTTGTTCGGCCTTCGGGACAGCCTGGACCGGCGGATCCGGCAGCTTGGGGATATCCGCAGGGCATTGGACGCCACAGAGTGCGGTCTGGCAGACATGCAGGACACCGGGGGCGCCTGCGGGGCCGCCATTCTGCGGTTGCTGCTGCGATATTTACAGGAACTGGAAAATGATATGTGCCGTCACGCCTGCCAGATCGAAGGGCTGGAGGCTGCGGCCGGGACAAAGGGGGTGAATTTCAGGCAAAAATAGGATAAGCCTTATCCTACTTTTTGTTCGCCATCACTTGGATCAGATTGGAGAGGGCGTTGATCTCCTCGGCAGACAACCCTGAGGTGTCCAGGGCAGCATCTGCAGGTACTAAACCATAGCAGTGTAACGATTTATATCAATCAAATAAGGAGGATTTAAACATGAGAGCAAGTAAGAGAATTGCGGCGCTGGTTCTGGCGGCCGGACTGGCGGTGGCGGGAAGCATGACGGCTTTCGCGCAGGAGTTTACCGTGCATTTTGAGGGGATTTTTTCCAGCGGGCTGGAGGACACGGGGACAACCATGTCTTCCGAGTATGAGAATCCCTTCAGCGGCACCCTATACAACCTGTACGATGAAAATACCACAATCACCATGGACCAGTCCAGGACTTACGGAATGTCCGGCAACCCGTCGATCTACTGGGGATATCTGGACGGCGGCAGGTTCGTGATGGTGGATTCCTTCGAGAAGGAGGACTTTATGGGATATCCCATGTATGTGGGCATCCAGGCCGATAAGGCCTATCCGGTGATCAACCCGGAACAGCTGGCCAAAGACAAGGCCGACGGCTCGGCCTACTCAAAGACCTATGTGCTGCTGATCGACGGAGTTGAATCCACTTCCTATTCCAATGTGTGTCTTGGATATTTCTTCAAGCTGAAGCAGGGCAGCGCGGCAGCCGGAACCGCGGAATGGAAGCAGGACGCCGTAGGCTGGTGGTGGGACAACGGCGACGGCACATACCCTGTAAACCAGTGGAAGGAGATCAGCGGTAAGTTCTATTATTTCGGTTCCGACGGCTACATGCTCCACGACACCACAACTCCGGACGGATACACCGTGGACGGAAACGGTGTGTGGGTAGAAAACTGAGACGGCTGTCGTTTGGATCAGACCGTCGCGGCACATTCCGCCCTGGGCTATGAAAATGCCATTTTTTCCAGTAAATAAATGGAAAATGAATGAAAAATCTCCCAGAATTGTCCATGACACTGGGGGATTTTTCCATGTCCGCGACATTGACAAAAAATGCCGATGGCCGTATAATCCACAAGGAAACCGAAAACGGATCGAAAAAAGGGAGGAATTGCAATGGCAAGACCAAAGAGAACCATGGCCGCTGCGGCCAAGGCTGTGGAGGTAAAGGAAGAAGTGAAGGAAGTGGTCAGGGAGGCGACGAAGGCTCCTGCGGCCAAGGCTGAGGCGAAAGCCGCAGATCAGGCCCAGGTAAAAACCGCGGCCAAGGCTGACGCGATCGGGAACGTGAAAGCAGCCCCCAAGGCTGAGGTCGAGAAAACCGTAGTGGTAGAGTTCGGCGGCAAGCAGATCAAAGCCAAAGACGTGCTGGCTCAGGCCGAGAAGGCTTACGCAGAGTCTCACCCGGAAACCGAAATCAAGACCGTGGAGCTTTACATCTCTCCGGAGCAGAACGCGGCTTACTACGTGGTGAACGGAGAGGCCTCCGACGATTTTAAGATCGAGCTGTAAATCAGACCGGACCTGAGGCGGCCCCAGGCTGCGAGAGGTCCGGCAAACCATAATAAAAGAGGGAAAACGGCGCTCAGACCGTTTTCCCTCTTTCAATATTAAAGTTCGTTCAAGACCAATATAAGTCTCAGGATGTTCACGCGTACTGATACACTTGTTTGTACCGCTTCCGGTAATACAGCGACAGCAAGGTGCTGCCCAGCTCCGCGATGGGGATCGCCAGCCACACGCCGTCCACGCCCAGCAGGGCGGGGAGAATCAAAAGGCTGGTGATGATCAGCCCGAAGGTCCGCACAAAGGAGATGACGGCGGAGACTTTTCCATTTCCCAGCGCCGTAAACAGGGCGGAGGAAAAGATGTTCAGCCCGGAGAACAAAAAGCCCATGGCAAAGACTGAGAATCCGTGGCTGGCCAGCTGCCAGACCATCGTGCCCCGGCGGGCGAATACCGTCACCACGGCGTCCCCGGCGAACTGCGCGAACAAAAACACCGTCACGGAGGCAGCCACCGTGAAGATCATGGCGGTCTTGTAGACCTGCTTTAGCTGTGCATGATTCCGGCTGCCGTGGTTAAAGCTGACCACCGGTGAGATTCCCTGGGAGAAGCCCATAAACAGCGCGTTCAGCAGAAACTCCGAATACTGGATAATGGTGATGGCCGCCACGCCGTCCTCCCCTGCGAACCGCATCATGGTCAGGTTGAACAGGAAGGTGATGATGCCAGCGGAGAGGTTGGTGACCATCTCCGAGGAACCGTTTAAGCAGGTCTCTCCCAGCTCGGCGCCGGACATGCGCGGGCGGACAAACCAGAGGGATCTCTTCGCAGAGGCAAAATAGATCAGCCCGAACAGCGCCGGGATCATATAGCCGGTAACCGTGGCGATGGCGGCCCCGGCGATGCCCATCCCCATGGGTACGATCAGTATATAGTCCAGCACCGCGTTGGTGATTCCGGCCGCGACGGTGAGAAACAACCCGATTCCCGGCCGCCCCTCCGTCACAAAATACATCTGAAACAGAATCTGAAGCATCAGCGCGGGCGCGAAGCCCAGCTGCCAGCGCAGGTAGGTGACGCAGTCGGCCAGAAGCACGTCGCTGGCGCCCAGCATGCGGGATAGGGGCGCTGCGAACAGCGTGCCCAGAACCGCCAGGACCAGGCCGATGACCACGTTCAGAAAAATCACGGCGGTAAAGGTCTGCCTGGCCTCCTCCGGCTTGCCCTCGCCCATCTTGCGCGCCACGATGGCGCTGCTGCCGGTGGACAGCATGATCGCCAGTCCCAGCACGATGTTGACCGCCGGATAAACGATATTGATGGAGGACAGCGCGTTGGTGCTGACGAAACGCGAGACGAACATGCCGTCCACAATGGTATAGAGGGACATAAACACCATCATAATGGTGGTGGGCAGTGCAAATACCAGCAGCGACCCGAAGGTAAACTTTTTTGACAATGAATAACTCATAAAAAACACTCCTATATTTCTTGCATATTTCAGCCGCATTCATTATGATAGACTATAGGGTAACCCGATAGTCAAGAGGAGATTTGAAAAAATATGGAACAGAGAAATGAACTCTATTTTACAACCGGCGAATTTGCGGAGATTCTGGGGGTGAAAAAACACACCCTGTTTCACTACGACGAGATCGGCCTGTTTTCACCGGCGGTGAAAGAGGAAAATGGATACCGGTATTATTTTGTGTGGCAGATGGACGCCTTTGAAGTGATCCGGGCGCTGCAGCGCCTTGGTATGCCCCTGGGTGAGATCAAGGCCTACATGCAGGAGCGCTCCCCCGGGCTTTTTTTGAAAATGATGGACCAGCAGGAGCGACAGATCGACCAGGAGATCAAGCGGCTGCGGTCCATGAAGCAGTTTATCCGCCATGAGAAACAGAATGTGCAGGAGGCGCTGGACGTGCGCCTGGACGAACCCTATCTCGTCCGCCGGGAGGAGTGCTGGCTCCTGCTGTCGGACGTGAAGGGACGGGAGGAGCGCAAGCTGGCCGAGGAGATCGCCCAGCACGTGCGCCTGCGGGAACAGTACCGGGTGACCCAGAGCGCCGTGGGGACCATCTGCCTGGGTCAGGACCTGGATCAGGGGAAATACAACCGGTATGTGTGCGTTTACTCCAGAATCACCCGGCCCGTGGCGGGCCTTAAGACGCTGCGGAAGAGAGCCGGCCAATACGTGGAGGTCTGTTACCGCGGTTATGAGGACAGCATGGAAAAGCCTTATCACCTGATCCGGGAGTACGCAGAGCGCCAGGGCCTGCGGCTGGGCCGGGAGTGGTACGAGGACTTTCTGCTGGACGAGCTGACCGTCAAGGGTTACGGGGATTATATCGTCAAGGTGGCGGTGGAGGCGCTGTAGACAGTGTACCCGGCTTGCGGGGATTTTACCGGAAAGATTGTCTCAGGGGAAAAAATACGGAAATGTGGGCGGAAAACCCTATGAAAACGCGGCCCAAAGAGGGATCGGCCGGAATTTGACTTGCGGTCATGGGGGAATTTGCATATAATAGAAACGTATGTGAACCGGTACCGGCGGATGGGCAGCCCACAGAATCCACATAATATGGAAGGAACGGCCTGACGCCCGTTAACCGCCCCTGGTCCCATCCGTCTTTAAAATAGGAATTGACATTTGTCCCATCCAATGATATAAATAAAACCACACTAAGCTACTATGAATAGTGTGGTTAAACGCTTTAAGATACTGAATAAGCTGGCGCCTTCAGAGGAATCCTAAGGGAAACAGCCGGCTCAGAGCGGATGGAACGTCAGATCCGTGCGGGAGAGTAGAATGGCCTCCCGGCGGGGAACCGGTCCAAGCTGGTAGGAGCCCGTGCCCTCGCTGTCCATGTGTGAAATGGGAACCAGGCGGTTGGCCCCACGGGGCTGATCGGGGATGATCCCGATGCCCTCGAGGACGAGGTCCTCGATATCCCGGCCCTCCTCGTAGTACCCGTCGAACACCAAAAGGCGGTCCGACTCCCCGATACCCGTGACCAGAACGTAGTGGCCGCACTCGTAGATCACGCGGATCACGGCCGCGCCGCCCTGGCGCAGAACGCTCAGCACGGGGCTGTCCGCTCCCAGGTGGACCTGGTCGGCTTCCAGAAACTGGGTTTTGATGGGGAAATGAACGGATTCCCCGTAGCCATTGATCCAGGAGCTGATAAAGCGCATGGCTGCTGCGGAGGTGCCGCGGCGGCAGGGATGGCCCTGCCCGTCAAAGCCGTCCAGGCAGTAGGCCATGATACGGCGGATCATCTCGGGGGGAATTTCCTCCCGGTCGAACAGAAAGGACAGCGCGTTCGTCAGGGACGTGGGTCCGCAGTCGAACTCGGTTTTCTGATAGGAAAAAGGGACTTTCATGGGCGCGCACCTCATTTTTCGGAGTAATGATGTTATGAACTATACAACTACAGCAGACCTTTGTCAAGAAGATGGGGTCATGTGGGCAAACAAGCAGGAGGAATAATTATGAAGATGAACCGTGGAATCGCGAAGCGGGCGCTGGGATTGGGATTGGCCATTGTGATGGCGTTGTCCGTGACGGCGTGCGGCAAGAAACAGTCCGGTGAACCCGGAGCAGCGGGCGGACAGCAGGAACAGTCCGGCGGCGGCCAGCAGGCGCAGGCGGCTGGAGGCGAGAAGATCGTCAACGTAGGCGTCACCGACACCTTAAATACCTTAAATCCCCTTCTGATGGACGGCGGGGAGATCAACAAATACGCCACCGGCCTGATGTTCCTGCCCCTGATGGAGCTGGATTCGGATTTACAGTTTGAGGGTATGCTGGCGGACTCCATCACCGCGGAGGACGAGCACAATTTCCTGGTGCATATCGACGAGTCGGCAACCTGGTCCGACGGCAAGCCGGTGACGGCGGACGACGTGATTTACACCGCCCTGAGGTTGACCAGCCCGGTGATCGGCAACCCGGCCATGATGTACTACGTCTTTGTGGGCGTCGGCGACGAGGGCTACACGGAGAAGGGCGCGGACCACGTGGAGGGTATCACGAAGGTGGACGACAAAACCGTGCGCTTCACCACCAAGGCCCCCATGTCCCTGGTGACCTTCCAGAACTCCTACGCCCGCTACTTAATGACGCTGCCCAAGCACGTGATCGAGGGCATCGCGGAGGAGGACTTAAAGTCCAACGAGTGGTTCAATCATCCCGACGTGGTGAGCGGACCTTTCCGTGTGACGGATTTTGACAAGGACCACTACATTTCCTATGAAGCCAACAAGGACTACTGGAAGGGCGCTCCCAAGATCGACCGCCTGAACATCAAGATCGTGGAAGGCAGCCAGCTCTACGCGGGCTTAAAATCCGGGGAGATCGACGTCACCCAGAATACCATGAGCGCCATTCCCATGGAGGACTACGAGAGCATCGAGGCTCTGGAAAATGTAACCCCGGTGTACGGCGACCCGGTGACCAACCAGTCCGTGTTCATCCAGACCGCCAATGTGCCGGACCCCAGAGTGCGCCAGGCCATGCTCTGCGCCATCGACCGGAACCGCATCCTGGACCAGCTGATGAAGGGCCACGGCGAAGTGATCGACGGGTTCCTCTCCAGCGCCAGCCCCTACTTCGACGCCTCCATCACCCCGGTGTCCTACGATCCCGAGCGGGCCAAGGCCCTGTTGGCTGAGGCCGGGTGGGATTCGGGCAAAACCCTTAAGTTCTATGTGAACTCCGGCGACAGCACCTTTATCAACGCCGCTTCCGTGATTGCGGCCCAGTGGGCCGAGGTGGGAATCAAGGCGGATATCCAGACCGTGGACTTCGCCACCCTGATGGCAACCGCCACCTCGCGGGATTACGACGTGCTGGCCGTTCAGTACACCTACGCGCCGGTGGACCCCTATGCGGATATCAACTGGCTGATCAATATGGAAGACAGCTGGACCAGCTATGTGAACGCGGACGTCAACGACGCCCTGTCTAAGGTCCAGGTGACCAACGACACTGCCGAGACCGCAAAGCTTTACTCCATCGTGGACAAAAAGGTGCAGGAGGACGTTCCCATGTTCTCCGCCTACGTGATCAGCTCCCTGGGAGCGGTGAACAAGCGCCTGACCGGAGTGCAGCCCTCAGTCTACGGGTTCTTCAACCACGTGGAGCAGTGGGATGTAAAATGATCCCGGCGGCCGGCTGCGACAAACGAACAAGGTAGCGAACCTGTACTCCCGGAAAGCGCCCCCTGCGGACGCTTTCTGGGTGTCCTTGTTTGAAGGTAATGACTGAAACTCAGAAAGGAAACAACATGTCCCATATCCTGGAAGTAGAAGGACTCACAACTGTATTTGACGGTGACGGCGGCCAGATGACCAGCGCCGACGGCATCAGCTTTTATGTGGATCCCGGAGAGATCGTCTGTATTGTGGGCGAGTCCGGCTGCGGAAAGAGCGTCACCTCCCTGTCCCTCATGAGCCTGCTGGGCCGGGGCGGCAAGGTGAGAGCCGGAAAGGCCCTGTTTGAGGGCCGGGATCTGCTGAGTATGTCGGAGAAGGAGCTGGACAAGATCCGCGGCGACGCCGTGACCATGATTTTCCAGGACCCGCTGACCTCCTTAAACCCCGTGTTCACTATCGGGCGGCAGATCACGGAGAGCATCCGCGTCCACATGCATCTGGACAAGGAGGCGGCGTTTAAGCGGGCCGTCTCCCTGCTGGAGAAGGTGGGGATGCCGGACGCCGCCTCAGTGATGAAAAAATACCCCCATCTGCTCTCCGGCGGCCAGCGCCAGCGGGTGATGATCGCCATGGCCTTATCCTGCAGGCCCAGACTTCTGATCGCGGACGAGCCGACCACGGCCCTGGACGTGACCATTCAGGCGCAGATCATGCAGCTCCTGAAGGAACTGCAAAAGGATCTGGGGATGGCGGTGATCCTGATCACCCACGACATCGGGCTGGTGGCGCAGATGGCGGACCGGGTGCTGGTGATGTACGCGGGACAGATCATCGAGCAGGCCCCGGTGCTGAGGCTGTTCGACGAGCCGGGCCATCCCTACACCCAGGCGCTGCTGCGCTCCGTGCCCTCCATTCCGCGTTTTAGCGGAAACAGGGAGGAGGTTTTGGCGGCCCAGGAGGCGGACGGAAAACGGCTGGAGTCCATTCAGGGCGTGGTGCCCGAGCACTACGACCGGATCACGGGCTGCCGCTTTGCAGACCGCTGCCCTTACGAGGAGGAACGCTGCCACGAACCCCAGGAGGAGGTGGCCTGCGGCCCGGCCCATGTGGCGCGGTGCTGGAAAACCGCCCGTTTGGAACAAACGGACGGAATGACCCAGGAGAAGGAGGGATAAGGGATGAATACGGAACAGAACCATGGGGACGGAGCCGGGATCAGGCCGGACCGTCCCGTCGATCCCGCCTCCCGGACGCCTATCCTGACTGTGGAGCGGCTGAAAAAATATTATCCGGTCAAGGGAGGCGTGATCACCCACAAGATCGGCGACGTGCGCGCGGTGGACGGCGTCAGCTTTACGGTATACCAGGGGGAGACCCTGGGGCTGGTGGGCGAATCCGGCTGCGGAAAATCCACCCTGGGCCGGCAGATCGTGGCCCTGGAGCGGCCCACCGCCGGGAAGATCCTCTACCGCGGCGTGGACCTGGCCTCCATGAACCGCAGGGAGATGGCGGGAATCCGAACGGAGCTGCAGATGGTATTTCAGGACTCCTACTCCTCCTTAAACCCGCGCAAGCACATCTATGAAATCCTCTCGGAGCCGATGCTCTACCACGGCCTGGCAACGAAGGACAATCTGGACGCGGAGCTGAAACGGCTATTGGATATGGTGGGCCTGCCCGCCCACTCCCTGGGGCGTTATCCCCACGAATTCTCCGGCGGCCAGCGCCAGCGCATCGGCATCGCCAGGGCGCTGTCCCTGCGGCCGAAGCTTATGGTCTGCGACGAGCCGGTCAGCGCCCTGGACGTGTCCATCCAGGCGCAGATTTTAAATCTGCTGCGGGATTTGCAGAAGGAGCTGGACCTGACCTGTATCTTCATCGGCCACGGTCTGGGCGCGGTGAATTACGTCAGCGACCGCATCGCGGTCATGTATCTGGGCAAGATCGTGGAATTGGCCGATGCCAGGGAGTTGTTCGCCGATCCCATTCACCCCTACTCAAAGGCGCTGTTTAGGGCGGTGCCCATCCCGGACCCCAGAGCCAGGGAGACGGAGATTCCGGTGCTTCAGGGGGAGATTGCCAGCAACACCCGCCCGCCGTCGGGCTGCCGCTTCCATCCGCGCTGTCCCTACGCCAGGCAGGAATGCTCTGAGATCGAGCCTGAGCTGAAACCGGCCTTTGCGGGCAGCGGCCATCTGGTGGCCTGCCCGGTGCTTGCCGGAGAAGAGAACGAAAAAGGAGGCGGTCCGACCCATGGGTAAATACATTTTAAAACGCATTCTGATCGCCATCCCCACGCTGATCGGAATCACCATCATCGACTACGCCATCATGTGTATGGCGGGAAATCCCCTGGAGATGCTTCAGGGCGCCCGGATCTCCCAGGCGGCCATCGAAGCCCAGAAGGCCGCGCTGGGGCTGGACCAGCCCTTCTATATCCAGTATTTCGTGTGGCTGTCCAACCTGCTCCAGGGCAACATGGGCTATTCCGTCAAGACCTACCAGTCTGTCAGCGCCATGATCGGAAGCCATCTGGGGCCGACCCTGCTGCTCATGGGCGTGTCCCTGATCGTCAGCCTGCTGATGGCGGTGCCCGCTGGGATTTACAGCGCCATCCACCAGTATTCCAGGGGGGATTACACGGTGGTGACCCTCTCCTTCTTCGGAAGCAGCATCCCGGGCTTTTTCCTCTCCCTGCTGCTGGTGTATCTGTTCACCGTCAAGCTGGGCTGGCTGCCCTCCGGCGGCATGACCACCCTTGGCTCCTCCGGGGGCGCGGCGGATATCGCGGCCCACATGGTGATGCCGGTGATCGTGCTGTCGGTGTCTATGGCGGGCACCAACATCCGCTACATCCGAAGCGCGGTATTGGAAATCCTGCAGCAGGACTACCTGCGCACGGCCAGGGCTAAGGGCCTGGGACGCCGCCGGGTGGTGAACCAGCACGCCCTGCGCAACGCCATGGTGCCCATCGTAACGGTGATCGGCATGGAGATTCCCGTGCTGTTCGGCGGCGCTGTGATCGTGGAACAGCTGTTTTCCTGGCCCGGCCTGGGGCTAATGACCATGAGCGCCATCATGAGCCGGGATTACCCGGTGATCATGGGCGTGTGCCTGTTGTCCGCGGTGGTGGTGCTGGCGGGCAATCTGATTACGGATATTCTGTACGCGGTGGTGAACCCCACCATCCAGTATCAATAGGAGCGGCCCATGAAGAGACAAACGGATATTACAAATGAAAGCTATTTACAGACGGTCTGGCGGCGCTTCAAACACCATCATCTGGGCGTCGCCAGCCTGATCCTGCTGACCGTGATCTGCCTGGCCGCCGTGCTGGCCCCGCTCATCGCGCCCCACGACCCGGACGCCATCGTAGGCCCCTTCAGCGAGGCGCCCAGCCTGCGGTTCTGGCTGGGCACGGACCAGATCGGCCGCGACATGTTGAGCCGCCTGCTCTACGCCACCCGCATTTCCCTTCTGGTGGGCCTTATGGCCACCGCCATCTCCACCGCCGTGGGCGTGGTGCTGGGGCTTTTAGCCGGGTATTTCGGAGGATGGCTGGACATGCTGATCATGCGCTTCACCGACATGGTGATGTCGTTTCCCTACATTCTCCTGGTGCTGGTGGCGGCCGCCATCTTTGAACCTGGGCTGTGGAGCATCATCCTGATCCTGGGTTTTGTGGACTGGCCCGGAATCGCCCGCCTGGTGCGGGGAAATGTGCTCAGCCTGCGGGAAACCAACTTTGTCAAAGGCGACATCGTGGCGGGAATGCCCCTGCGGCACATCCTGTTCTCGGAGATTCTGCCCAACACCGTGGCACCCATTCTGGTCTACGCCACCTCGGTCATGGCCCTGTCCATGCTGGACGAGGCGTCCTTAAGCTTTTTGGGAATGGGTGTGCAGCCCCCCACGGCCAGTCTGGGCAACATGCTCAACAGCGCCCAGTCCCTGACCGTGCTCACCAGGCAGCCCTGGCTGTGGATACCGCCGGGCCTGCTGATCGTGATCCTGGTGGTGGCCATCAACTTTGTGGGCGACGCCCTGCGGGATGCGGTGGACCCAACGGCCACCCTGCGGCGGTAGGTCGAAACAGCCCGGGCCCCCGTTTCCCCGCCGTCTGCACTGCCACAAGAAACGAGGTATTTGCCATGAGATACATTGAGAAAAAACACGTCATTCACACCTTTTACCCGGAGCATCCCCCGGTCAGCCGGGCGCGGTCCGGGGAGACCGTAACCTTTGAGACCTATGACTGCTACAAGGGCCAGCTGCTGCCAGGGGACACCACCTTTGCGGACCTGGACCGGAGCCTGGAAAATCCCGCCACCGGTCCCCTGTTCGTGGAGGAAGCAGCGCCGGGGGATGTGCTGCGGGTGGATATCCTGGACATTTCCCTGGACCCGGTGGGGATTCTGGACATGGGGCCCGCCAGCGGCGCGTTGAAGGGCAAAGTTTCCGCCACCGTGATCCGCCGCGTGCCGGTTCAGGACAACCGGATCCATTACCGGAATCTGGAGATTCCGGCCAGACCCATGGTGGGCGTGATCGGCGTAGCGCCGGAGAGCGGAGCCGTCAGTACGATGACGCCCATGAATCACGGCGGAAATATGGACTGCACCCGCATCGAGGCCGGCTGCTCTTTGTACCTGCCCGTGAAGGCGCCCGGAGCCCTGCTCGCCATGGGCGATCTGCACGCTATTATGGGGGATGGTGAGGTGGGAAACTGCGGCGTGGAGATCGGGGGCCGGGTCACCGTGCGGGTACACGTTCTCAAGGGGCTGGCCCTGGAATACCCCATGATCCGCAATTCGCAGAAATGGATCACCGTCGCGTACGGCGAAACGCTGGATGAAGCCGGGGACAAAGCGGTTCTGCAGATGTTTTCCTTCCTCACGGAGCACGCGGGGGCGGACCCGGTGGACGCGGGCATGTACCTTGACATGCTGGGAGACCTGGCGGTCTGCCAGATCGTCAATCCGATGAAAACCATGCGCCTGGAGCTTCCCTGTTTGGTTACGGAGGCGGAGGGCTTTACCGGCTTTGCCCAGGAGGACGGCCTATGACCATACACCAGATCGAGTGTTTTCTGGAGGTGGCGCGCACGCTGAACTTCACCGAGGCGGCCGGTCACCTCTACATTTCCCAGCAGGGGCTGAGCCGCCAGATTTCTTCCCTGGAGAGAGAGCTGGAGATGCGGCTGTTTGAGCGGACCACCCGGGAGGTGCGCCTGACCCGCAGCGGGGAGATTCTGATGTGGAAATGGCAGAATATTCCGACCCTGATCCGGGAGTCGGTGGACATGGCCCGGGAGGACAACAAGCGGGAGAAGGACCGCATTCACGTGGCGATTCTGAAGATGAACGGCGTGATGGACGTGGTGGGACGGATTCTGGCGGAGTACAGCGACCAATTCCCGCAGACGGAGTTCCAGCTCAAGGAGTACAGCGACGTGAAGGACCTGGCCGGGATCAACGCGCCGGACCTGATCATTACCCTGAGCAATGGGTTCGACTACACCAAGATCAAGGACAAGTTCAACTGGGCGGAACTGCACAGTTTTCCCCTGTACTACGTGTTTTCCAAAAAAAATCCAATGGCCGGTCTGGATCGCCTCAGCAGCGCCCAGCTTCAGCAGCAGACGCTTCTGGCCGTGTTCCGGTACGAGGAGTCCGGTCTGGGGATGAAAATCCTGGAGTTTCTGGGAAATCTGGGATATCTTCCCAAAAAGGTGCGGTATTTCGACAATACGGACAGCCTGGAGCTGGCCCTGAACGCCAACGAGGGCATTCACATCGGCTACCGGGAATATTACCACGATTTCGGGGACCGGCTGGCCATGTACCCGATTCCCACCCCGGAAAATCAGGCCGAGGCCAAGGTGATGGCGCTGTGGCGGGTGGAGGACGAGGAAAAATTAAAAGATCTGGTTTCCTATCTGAATTCCATTGATCTGCGCAGGCGGGAATAAAAACAAAAAGATGGACAATTAACATCATATAGTTGTTAATTGTCCGTTTTTTGATGTTAGACAATAAAGGCATATATGTCTAAAATACAAATGGTTGGTTTGTAACGAAATGGGGGAGAGCTGTTGCCTGGCAACGGTTGGTTCCCCTTGTTTTTTTTAAGGCATTTTAAGGAATACAAAGCAGAAAGGAAAGAGGAGAAGATGAAAAAAGGAGTAAAACGTGCAATTTGGGCGGTTGTGATCGTGGTCATAGCCGTATTCCTGTTTTTGCGCCTGACAAAGAAAACGGAGTTCGCAGAGGCTACGGCGGACCCGGTGGTGACGGTTGAAAAGCCGCATATGGGCGATGTGCGCCTGACGACCCAGCTGATCGGCACCATTGAGCCTGCGGACGTGGTATATATTTTCCCCAAGGCCGGCGGCGATATCACCGCGGTGAACATCAAGGCCGGGGATACGGTGACGGCGGGACAGGTGCTGGTGGAGATCGACACCAAGCAGGTGGACGCGGTCAGAACCTCCATGGAGGCGGCCAAGGTGTCCGCGGAGAGCGCGCAGAACGTGTTGAACCGCATGACCCCCCTGTATCAGGCCGGTTACATATCCGCCCAGGACTACGACGGCTACAAGGCCCAGGCGGACGCTGCCAGACTTCAGTATGAGGCGGCTCAGATCAATTATAACAATCAGATGGAATTCAGCAATATCACCAGCCCCATAAACGGCCGGGTGGAGCAGTGCAACGTGGAGCTTCACGACACCGTAGGCCAGTCCACGCAGCTGTGCATCATCGCGGGGGAGAGCGGCAAGGTGGTCTCCTTCTATACCACTGAGAAGGTGAAAAACAATCTGAACCCCGGCGATCCCGTGGTCCTCAACAAGGACGGCGTGGACTACGACGGAACGATCACCGAGGTCAGCAACATGGCGGACGCCGGTGTGGGACTGTTCAAGGTGAAGGCCTCCGTGGAGGACAACAACACCATGACACCGGGAACCGACGTGGAGCTTCAGGTACCCAAGGATTCCGCGCTGAACGTTATGCTGGTGCCCACTCACAGCGTGTACTACCGCGGCGGGGACGCATTTGTCTATACCTATGATGCCGGTGAGAGCGTGATCCGCGAGGTGCCGGTGGAAGTGGGAATCTTTGATACTGAGAATATTGTGATTAAGTCCGGCCTGACCATGGACGATCAGGTACTTACCACCTGGACTTCCGAGCTGAAGGACGGCTACAAGGTGTCGCTGGCGGACAGCGAGGCGGCTGCCGGGGCGAACCAGGCAGAAGCTGCGGCTGAGTAAGGAGGGCGTAAAACTATGGGTTTAACAAAACTAGTCCTGAAACGGCCGGTGACCACGGTACTGATGATCCTGTGCCTGGTGGTGTTCGGTCTTCAGGCCTTCATGTCATCGCCTCTTGAGCTGATGCCGGAAATGAACATGTCCATGATCGTTGTGATGACGCCCTATCCCGGCGCCAGCCCCGAGGACGTGAACGAACTGGTTACCAAGACGGTGGAGGGTCAGGTGGGAACCTTAAGCGGTCTGGACACCGTTTCCTCCATGTCCCGTGAGAACGTGTCCATCACCATGCTGGAATACAAGTACGGCACGGATATGGATAAGGCTTACGATGATCTGAAAAAGCAGATGGATCTGGCGAAGGTCAGCATGCCGGACGAGGTGGAAGACCCCATCATGCTGGAACTGAACGCCAACCTGATGGCCAATATGATCCTGGCGGTCAGCAAGGACAACACCGATAACCTCTATAACTATGTAAACGACGACGTGGTGCCGGAGCTGGAGAAGCTGAACTCCGTGGCCGAGGTATCCATCAACGGCGGCAGCAAGGAGTATATCCGCGTGGAGCTGCTCCCGGAGAAGATGAACCAGTACGGCGTGAGCATGAATTCCATTGCCACGGATATCGGCAGCGCCGACCTGGCTTACCCCGCAGGCAACGCCGATATGGGAGACCAGCAGCTGGCCGTTTCCACGGACCAGAAGTTCGACACCCTGGAGAGCCTTCAGGACATCCCCCTGACCGTATCCGGAAAGAATACGATCTATCTCGGCGATGTGGCGAACATCTATCTGGGTGAGGACGATACCAGCAGTATCGCCCGCTACAACGGCCAGGACACCATCGCGGTGTCCGTGACCAAACAGCAGGATGCGGCCTCCCTGACCCTGTCCTCGGACGTTCACGATGTGGTCGACGAGCTGACGGCAGCGGATCCGGACCTGAACATTACGGTGGTTATGGACACCAAGGACAACATCATGTCCTCCCTGACCTCCGTGTTCCAGACCATGATCGCCGCCATCGTGATTTCCATGGTGATTATCTGGATGTTTTTCGGCGATATCAAGGCATCTCTGATTGTCGGAAGCTCCATCCCAGTATCCATCCTGGCCTCCTTTGTGCTGATGAACCTCATGGGCTTCTCCCTGAACGTGATCACCTTAAGCGCCCTGGTGCTGGGCGTCGGCATGATGGTGGATAACTCCACGGTTGTGCTGGAGAGCTGCTTCAGAGCTACCACGGACACGGGCTTCCGGGAGTTTTCCAAGGCGGCCCTAAACGGTACGGGCGTGGTGTACCAGTCGGTTGTGGGTTCCACGCTGACCACCTGCGTGGTGTTCCTGCCCCTGGCAATGCTGAGCGGTATGACCGGCGAGATGTTCCGGCCGCTGGGCTTCACCATCGTGTTCTGTATGGTGGCGTCCCTGATCTCGGCCATCACCGTGGTTCCGCTGTGTTATATGAACTACAAGCCTGTGGAGAAGAAGACGGCTCCCCTGTCCCGCCCTGTGGAGAAGATGCAGGAGCAGTACCGCAGGACCATGCGCAGGCTGCTGCGCCACAAAGGGCTGGTCATGCTCGCTTCCGTGGCCCTTCTGGCCCTGTCCATTGTGCTGGCCCTTAACCTGAGAACCGAGCTGATGGGCGAGGACGACATGGGTCAGATCACCGTGACGGTGGAGACGAAGCCGGGCCTGCAGATGGAGATCGTGGAGGGCATTTTAAACCGCGCTGAGGCGGTTGTGAGCGCCGACCCCAATGTGGAGGACTACCTGACCCAGACGGGCGGCGGCGGTCTTGGAGGCAGCATGAGCTCCAACCCCACGGTGACGGCCTACCTGAGAAAAGACCGGGATATGGAAACGGACGACGTGGTAAAGCTCTGGAGAAAAGAGCTGGAAACGATTCCTAACTGTAACATCACGGTCAGCGCCAACTCCACCATCGGCTCCATGATGGGAACCAGCGATACCTACCAGGTGATTTTACAGAGCACCAACTACGACTCGCTTAAGGCGGACAGCGACCGGATTGTGGCGGCGTTGGATGCGCGCCCTGAAGTGACCAAGGTTCATTCCGATCTGGAGAACGCCGCTCCGGTGGTGAAGGTGCGTGTCAACCCCATCAAAGCCAAGGCGGCAGGGTTGTCCGCAGCGCAGATCGGCGGCACCTTAAACAGCATGTTAAGCGGCGTGAGCCCCGCATCTCTGGAGATCGACGGCCGCGACGTGGATATTAAAGTAGAATATGATAAAGACCGGTATAAGACTCTTTCCCAGGTTCAGAATATTGTGCTTCAGACCCCTACCGGCGGCGCGGTTGCGCTGACGGACGTGGCGGACCTGGTGTTTGAGGACAGCCCGTCCACAATCCGGCGTCAGGATAAGCAGTACCGCGTGACCATCACCGGCACCTATACCGACAAGGCGACGGAGACTACGGAGAAACAGCTTCAGACAGAGGTTGTGGCGCCGCAGCTGACCCAGGGCGTTTCCATTGCGATGAACAGCATGCAGAAATCCATGCAGAAGGAGTTCACCAACTTGGGCAAAGCCATTGCCATGGCGATTTTTCTGGTATTCGTCGTGATGGCGTGCCAGTTCGAGTCGCCGAAGTTCTCGATCATGGTTATGACCACCGTGCCCTTCTGTCTGATCGGCGCCTTCGGTCTGCTGTGGATCGTGGACAGCGCCATCAGCATGACCTCCCTGCTGGGCTTCCTGATGTTGGTGGGTACGGTTGTTAACAACGGTATCCTGTACGTGGATACGGTGAACCAGTACCGTCAGACCATGGATATGGAGACGGCGATGATCGAGGCGGGAGCCACCCGTCTGCGCCCCATCCTGATGACCACCCTGACCACGGTGCTGTCCATGCTGCCCATGGCGCTTGCGCTGGGCGATTCGGGCGAGACCACCCAGGGTCTGGCTCTGGTAAATATCGGCGGCCTGACCGCCTCCACCATTCTGGCGCTGCTCATGCTGCCCGCTTACTACAGCGTGATGAACCGCGGCGGAAAACAGAGTTTGATGGCGGATTAAGTCAAATTTTAATAGAGGGACCAGATGCGTGCCGCACCCGGCCCCTCTTTCTTTTAAAAAGTATGTCAAAAAATAGACAAACAAAAACTTTTTGTCTATCTAAAAAATATTTATGAAATAATTAGAAATTGCATTGAAAATAAAATGACGATGAGGTATAATCTATTCATATTGTACAAAAAATAAGAGAATCCTGAAAAATATGAAGAATTTGTTCGCTGCCTTATGGCAGGGGGTTCTTTTGAGAGAGGAGGATGGAGTTGGCCCAGGAGATCATTGACGCAATCCGTCAGGCGGAACAGGCGGCGGAACAGCGGGAAGCCCAGGCGGGGCAGCAGGCGGAAGAGATTATTGCGGAAGCAAGGTCGGGTGCGGCTGCGCAGAAGAGCGAGCTGATTCGCCAGGCCCGGGAAAAAGCCGCACAGACGGAAAACGCCGCCAAGGCCCAGGCGGACCGTATTATGGCGGACGCCGAACAGGCGGAAGGCGCTGAGCTTGAGTCACTGCGAAGCGCGGTAACAGAGAAGTCAGATCAGGCAGTAAAAGCGGTATTGGCTGAACTGCTGTAGAAAGGAGGCGCGTAAGATTGGCAGTAGTGCCTATGAAGAAAGTGCTGATCTGTGGCCTCAAAAAGGACCGCAAACAGATCCTGGAGCTGTTGCAGCGCCAGGGAGCTGTGGAGATCAGTAACGTGCTGGAGGAAGACAGCATATTCAGAAAGACTGACGTTTCCTCTTCCAAGACAGTATTCGAGCGCAACGCCGCCGTGGCGGAGCAGGCATTGTCCGTGCTCGCGGAGTATGCGCCTGAGAAGAAGGGGCTTTTGGCCGGCTTCGAGGGGCGCGAGACGCTGTCAGTGGAGGAGTACGAGTCCAGCGCAGGCAAGCATGACGAGATTATGAAGACCGCCTATCGCTTGCAGGAACTGGAGAAGGAGATTGCCGAGAACAAGGGCATGATCCCCAAACTGGAGCAGCAGATCGATGCTCTGGAACCGTGGAAAAATTTCGATCTCCCGCTGGATTACCGGGGGACGAGGCAGACCGCCGCGTTTATCGGCTCGCTGGCCGGGGACATCACCCTGGAGAAGGTGCACGAGCTTTTGGGGCAGTACGCGCCCCAGGTGGAATCCGTGGATGTCACGGGAATCGGCGGAACCGCGGAACAGATCTGTCTGTTCATCGTCTGCCACCGGGCGGACGCGGATGCGGTGGAGGATGCGCTCCACAAGATGAATTTTTCCAGGCCGCCCCTGTCCCATGAGGTTCCGGCTAAGAAGCAGAAGGAGCTGGAGGAGAAGATCCGCCAGGTGAACGCTGCGGTGGAGAAGGCCAAAGCCGAGGTAGTCGGGCTTGCCGGCCAGGCGGAGCAGATCCGTTTTGTCATGGACTATTACACCATGCGTGCCGAGAAGTACGGCGTGCTTGGCGGTTTGGTCCAGTCCAGGCGCGTATTTCTTGTCACGGGGTACATTTCCGTGCCGGAAGCGCCAAAGCTTCAAAAGGCCCTGGAGTCGCGTTTCGACGTGGTGGTGGAACTCACCGAGCCGTCCGATCAGGACGACGTGCCGGTGATCCTGCACAACAACAAGTTCGTCGAGCCGGTGGAGAGCGTGGTGGAGAGCTACAGCCTGCCGGGCAAAGGCGAGATGGATCCGTCCGGCGCCGTGGCCATGTTCTACTATGTATTGTTCGGCCTGATGCTCTCGGATGCGGCCTACGGCCTCATCATGATCATCGGCTGTACCTATTGTCTGAAAAAAATCAAAAACCTTGAACCCGGATTCCGGAAGATGTTAAAGATGTTTCTCTACTGCGGCATCTCCACTACCTTCTGGGGCTTCATGTTCGGCAGCTTCTTCGGAGACGCGGTGAATGTAATCGCCACCACCTTCTTCGGACGGCCGGATATCCGGCTGGCGCCGATCTGGTTTGAGCCGGTGAGCCTGCCCATGAAGATGCTGGTGTTCGCCTTTGCACTTGGTATCCTGCACCTGTTCACAGGCCTTGGAATCAAGCTGTACAGCTGTGTGAAGGGCGGCAGCGTGACGGATGCGCTTTACGATGCGGGATTCTGGTACATGCTGGTGGGCGGAGCGATCCTCTATCTGCTGACAATGCCCATGTTTACCGATATGCTTGGACTGAGCTTTGTGGTTCCCGCGGCCGTGGGCAACGTATGCGCCGTGCTGGCGGTGATCGGCGCGGTGGGGATTATTCTCACCAGCGGCAGAGAGTCCAAAAACTGGTTCAAGCGCATCTTAAAGGGGCTTTACGGCGTTTACGGCGTAACCTCTTACCTGAGCGACATCCTGTCCTACTCCAGACTGCTGGCGTTGGGACTGGCGACCAGTGTTATCTCCACAGTGTTTAACAAGATGGGAAGCATGCTCGGAGGAAATATTTTCGGAGCGATTGTATTTATCCTGGTGTTCTTAATAGGCCACAGCCTGAACCTGGCGATCAACGCCCTGGGCGCCTACGTGCACACCAACCGTCTGCAGTTTGTAGAGTTTTTTGGAAAGTTTTATGAGGGCGGCGGAAGGAAATTTGAGCCTTTTGCCATTCACACGAAATATTATAAAGTCAAGGAGGACATTTAACTATGGGAAATCTCGGAATTGTATTTGCACTTACAGGGGCAGCGCTGGCAGCACTTTTAGCGGGAATTGGTTCTGCAATCGGAGTGGGTATCGCGGGTGAGGCCGCCGCGGGCGTTATCACGGAAGACCCCAACAAGTTCAGTAAAGTTCTGGTTCTGCAGCTTCTGCCCGGTACGCAGGGTATTTACGGCCTGCTGATCGGTTTCATCACCCTGACTCAGATCGGTATCATGGGCGGCGATCCCAACGTTTCCGTAGCCAAGGGTCTGTTATATCTGGCAGCCTGCCTTCCCATGGCGTTTGTGGGCCTGTGGTCCGCGATGAAGCAGGGCAAAGCCTCCGTGGCAAGTATCGGCCTGGTCGCAAAGCGTCCGGAGCAGTTCGGTAAAGCCATGATCTTCCCGGCAATGGTTGAGACCTACGCCATCCTGGCTCTTCTGATCTCCATCCTGTCCATCTTCGGCATCGGCGGACTGGCAATTTAAGTCTACAGTCGGCGGAAGAATGAACATAACGGGAAAGGAGAACAACGCATGGCGGGATTAGACAAGATTATCGCCCGGATTCAGGCAGAGTCTGAGGAAGCGGCGGCCCGTACTCTGGAGGCGGCGAAGGCCGAGGCGGAAGCGATTCTCCAGAACGCCAGGGAGGAAGCGGCCGCAGAGTGCGCTGCCATCGGCAGAAAAGCGGAACAGGCCGCGGCCAATATCCTGGATCGGGGCCATTCTGCGGCGGAGCTGAAAAAGCGGCAGAGAATCCTGGCCGAGAAACAGGTATTGATAGGCAGAATTATCGGTGAAGCAAAACAGCAACTGAAAAATATGCCCCAGGAGGCGTATTTTGAAAATATCGTGAAGCTGGCGGTGAAGGCAAGCCAGAACGGCAAGGGGACCATCCTGTTCTCAAAGGCCGATCTGGACCGCCTTCCGGAGAATTTCGCGGACACCTTAAACGCAGCGCTGGTTGCGGGCGGAAAAGAGGGAGCGGCGTTGACTGTCTCCAGCGAGACGCGGGACATTGACGGCGGCTTCGTGCTCACATACGGCGGCATCGAGGAGAACTGCTCCTTCGACGCGCTGTTTGATTCCGCGCACGAGATGCTGCAGGATAAGGTTCAGGAGATTCTGTTCGGCACGGTTTAGCGGGAGGTTTATGAATGGCAAAAGATCAATATGTTTATGCGGTGGCCCGCATCCGTTCCAAAGAGCTCTCCCTGCTTTCCGGTTCAGTCATTGAGCAGCTCCTGGGGGCGAAGGGGTACGACGAGTGCCTTCAGCTTCTCCGGGAAAAGAACTGGGGCGACAGCGACGCCGAGGACGCCGGGGCCATCCTGGCGGCGGAGCGTGAGAAGACCTGGCAGCTCATCGGCGAGCTGGTGAAGGACCTCTCTGTGTTCGACGTGTTCCTGTACGCCAATGATTACCACAATCTGAAAGCGGCGATCAAGGAGGCCCGGATGGACAGCGAGTATCCGGGGATCTACATCGACCAGGGGACCGTGGATGTGAAGCGCATCCGGGAAGCCATCCGCACCAGGGATTTTGCAGCGCTTCCGGAAGCCATGGCAGAGCCTGCGAAGGAGGCCTACGAGGTGCTGCTTCAGACCGGCGACGGACAGCTCTGCGATATCATCATCGACCGGGCGGCTTTAAACGCCATCTACCAGGCGGGCAAGGCCGTGGGGGACGAGTGCCTGAAGCTCTACGGTGAGCTGACGGTGGCCTCCGCTGATATCAAGACGGCGGTGCGCGCTGCGCGTACCGGCAAGGACAAAGCATTTTTGGCGCGGGCTCTGGCCCCCTGCGACACGCTGGACGTGAGCCGTCTGGCCCAGGCAGCGGTGGAGGGCGTGGACGCCATCTGCGCATATCTGGAACTCACGCCCTACGCGGAGGCGGTGGAGGAGCTTCACAAGTCGCCCTCGGCCTTCGAGCGGTGGTGTGACAACCTGCTGATCCGAAAGATCCGTCCCCAGAGATTCAACCCCTTCGGGCTGGGACCTCTGGCAGCGTATATTCTGGCGCGGGACAACGAAATCAAGACAGTACGGATCGTGCTTTCCGGCAAGCTTAACCACCTTCCGGAAGAATCCATCCGGGAAAGGGTAAGGGAGATGTATGTATAAGATTGCAGTTATGGGCGACCGCGACAGCATCTACGGATTTGCGGCCCTTGGCCTTGAGCCGTTTCCCTTCACTGATCCGGCGGAGGCGGGAAAGAAAATGAGGCAGCTGGCCGAGAGCGGCTACGCGGTGATCTACATCACCGAGGCCCTGGCGGCCCAGCTGGGAGCGGAGATCGAGCGCTACCGGGAGGCGGATCTCCCGGCCATCATCCTCATCCCGGGCGTGTCCGGCAATACGGGCCAGGGCATTATGGCGGTGAAGAAATCCGTGGAGCAGGCGGTAGGTTCGGATATTATATTCAACAACTAGTGGAGGTAGAAAATGAGCAAAGGCGTGATTAAAAAAGTAGCCGGTCCGCTGGTTATCGCTGAAGGCATGCGCGACGCCAACATGTTCGACGTGGTGCGCGTGAGCGAGCAGCGGCTGATTGGCGAAATTATAGAGATTCACGGTGACAAGGCTTCCGTCCAGGTATACGAGGAGACGTCCGGCCTGGGCCCGGGCGAGCCCGTAGAGTCCACGGGCGTTCCCATGAGCGTGGAACTGGGCCCCGGCCTGATCGGAAGTATTTACGACGGAATCCAGCGTCCCCTGGACGCCATCATGGAGGTGACCGGCGGCAATCTGTTGAACCGCGGCGTTGAGGTTCCCTCCTTAAAGAGAGACAAGAAGTGGGAGTTTGTGCCCACCGCCCAGGTCGGCGACAAGGTGACCGGCGGCGACATCATCGGTACGGTCCAGGAGACCGACGTGGTGCAGCAGAAGATCATGATCCCCGTGGGCGTTGCAGGCACCATCACCTATATCAGCGCCGGCGAGTACACGGTGACCGCCACGGTTGCGGTGGTGACCGACGACCGGGGCGAGGAGCATCCCATCGGCCTCATGCAGAAGTGGCCGGTTCGCCGCGGGCGTCCCTACAAGACCAAGCTGTCCCCGGATATGCCTCTGGTAACCGGACAGCGCGTCATCGACACATTGTTCCCCATCGCCAAGGGCGGCGTTGCGGCGGTTCCCGGCCCCTTCGGTTCCGGTAAGACCGTGGTGCAGCACCAGCTGGCAAAATGGGCGGATGCGGATATCGTGGTATACATCGGCTGCGGCGAGCGCGGTAACGAGATGACCGACGTTCTGAACGAGTTCCCGGAGCTGAAGGATCCCAAGACCGGAAAGAGCCTGATGGAGCGGACGGTGCTGATCGCCAACACCTCCGACATGCCCGTGGCGGCCCGTGAGGCTTCCATCTATACCGGTATCACCATCGCAGAGTATTTCCGCGACATGGGTTATTCCGTGGCCCTGATGGCCGACTCCACCTCCCGCTGGGCCGAGGCTCTGCGTGAGATGAGCGGACGTCTGGAGGAGATGCCCGGCGAGGAGGGCTACCCCGCGTACCTGGGTTCCCGTCTGGCGCAGTTCTACGAGCGCGCCGGCCGCGTGATCTCCCTGGGCAGCGAGGGCAGAGAGGGCGCGCTGTCCGTAATCGGAGCCGTGTCCCCCGCAGGCGGAGATATCTCCGAGCCTGTAACCCAGGCCACCCTGCGAATCGTAAAAGTATTCTGGAGTCTGGACTCCAACCTGGCCTATAAGCGCCATTTCCCGGCGGTGAACTGGCTGACCAGCTATTCCCTGTACGTGGACACCATGGAGAAATGGTTCAACGCCGAGGTGGAGAGCGACTGGACCGAGCTGCGCGGACGCCTGATGCTGTTGCTTCAGGAAGAGGCGGAGCTGGATGAGATCGTGAAGCTGGTTGGTATGGACGCCCTGTCCGCACCCGACCGCCTGAAGCTGGAGGCGGCCCGCTCCATCCGCGAGGACTTCCTGCATCAGGACGCCTTCCACGAGGTGGACACCTTCACATCCTTAAAGAAACAGCACATGATGATGCTGCTGGTGCTGGCATACTACGATCAGGCAGGCGAGGCTCTGAACAAGGGCGTGAACATCGAGCGCCTGGTGAACCTGCCGGTCCGCGAGACCATCGGACGTTTCAAATACACCCCCGAGGGCGAGCTGGACAAAGCCTACGACAACATTCTCGACACGCTGCGCATTGAGATCGGCGACGAGCTGAGCAGAAAGGAGGACTTCTAATGCCTAAAGAATACAGGACAATCGAAGAGGTTGCCGGTCCCCTTATGCTGGTACGCGGCGTTCAGGGCGTAACCTACGATGAATTGGGAGAAATCGAGCTGGCAAGCGGTGAGAAGCGCCGCTGTAAAGTTCTGGAAATTGACGGTGGAAACGCGCTGGTACAGCTGTTCGAATCCTCCACCGGTATCAACCTGGATTCCAGTAAGGTCCGTTTCCTGGGCCGTACCATGGAGCTGGGCGTATCCGAGGATATGTTAAGCCGTATCTTCGACGGATTGGGCCGTCCCATCGACGGAGGCCCCGACATTCTGCCGGAGAAGCGTATGGACATCAACGGCCTGCCCATGAACCCGGCGGCCAGAAACTACCCCCAGGAGTTCATCCAGACCGGCGTCTCCGCCATCGACGGACTGAACACCCTGGTAAGAGGACAGAAGCTGCCGATCTTCTCGGCGTCCGGTCTGCCCCACGCCAACCTGGCGGCGCAGATCGCCCGTCAGGCTAAGGTGCGCGGCACCAGCGATCCCTTCGCCGTGGTGTTCGCTGCCATGGGTATCACCTTCGAGGAAGCCAACTTCTTCATGGAGAGCTTCAAGGAGACGGGCGCTATCGACCGAAGCGTCATGTTCATCAACCTGGCAAACGACCCCGCCGTAGAGCGTATCGCCACCCCGCGTATGGCTCTGACCGCGGCCGAGTACCTGGCCTTTGAGAAGAACATGCACGTGCTGGTGATTCTGACCGATATCACCAACTATGCCGACGCACTGCGCGAGGTATCCGCAGCCCGAAAAGAGGTTCCGGGACGCCGCGGTTACCCCGGCTACATGTACACCGACCTGGCCTCCTTATACGAGCGCGCAGGCCGTCAGAAGGGCAAGAACGGTTCCATCACCATGATCCCGATCCTGTCCATGCCTGAGGACGACAAGACCCATCCCATCCCCGACCTGACCGGCTACATCACCGAGGGCCAGATCATCCTGAGCCGCGAGCTGTACCGCAAGGGCGTGACCCCGCCCATCGACGTGCTGCCCAGCCTGTCCCGTCTGAAGGATAAGGGTATCGGCGAGGGCAAGACCAGAGCGGACCACGCCAACGTGATGAACCAGCTGTTCGCGGCTTACGCAAGAGGTAAGGACGCCAAGGAGCTGATGGTCATTCTGGGCGAGGCGGCTCTGACCGATATGGATAAGCTGTACGCCAAGTTCGCTGACGCCTTTGAGAAGGAGTACGTGTCCCAGGGCTACTACGCGAACCGCGACATTGAGGAGACCATGGAGATTGGTTGGAAATTGCTGCGTATTCTGCCGAGAACCGAGCTTAAGCGTATCAAGGACACCTATCTGGATCTGTACTACGACGAGAAGTAACCGGTGAACTCGTAACGAAAGGAAGTTGACAGAGTATGGCTGCAAAACATGTGAACCCTACGCGTATGGAGCTTACGCGCCTGAAGAAAAAGCTGACCACAGCCGTGCGCGGCCATAAGCTTTTGAAGGATAAGCGGGATGAGCTGATGCGCCAGTTCCTGGAGCTGGTGCGGGAGAACAAGGCGCTGCGGGAGAAGGTGGAGGCCGGCATCGCGGCTGCGAACCAGAACTTTGTTCTGGCCCGCTCCGGCATGACGGACGAGGCCCTAAACGTAGCCCTGATGGCCCCCAAGCAGGAGGTCTATCTGGAGTCCGAGACCAGAAACGTCATGAGCGTGGAGATCCCGGTGTTCCACTACAAGACCAGGACCTCGGATGCCAACGACATCTACTCCTACGGATTTGCGTTTACTTCCAGCGATCTGGACGACGCGGTGAAGAGCCTGGCGGACCTTCTGCCGGATATGCTGCGCCTGGCGGAGATTGAAAAGTCCTGCCAGCTGATGGCCGCCGAGATCGAGAAGACCAGACGCCGTGTAAACGCGCTGGAGCACGTCATGATCCCGGAGACCCGGGAGAACATCCGCTACATCACCATGAAGCTGGACGAGAACGAGCGAAGCTCCCAGGTCCGCCTGATGAAGGTCAAGGACATGATGCTGGAGGAAGCCCACCATTACAGCGCCAGAGAAGTGGTGCCTGTGGTGGAGGAAGTGTAGAGATAAAGAGAAATTTAAAAAACGCCGTTCCGGCCCTGCGATATCAGCGGGGCGGAGCGGCGTTTTTGTGGCTTTATATTCCCAGAGAGCCGTTTTTAAAATACTGCCGCGCCATGTCGAGCAGCTTCCCGGCCGCCAACGGCAGGTAGGCCTCCGGGGGCCGGGCGGCGCAGATGGAGTAGAAGATATCCTCGTCGTTTTCCAGGTAAAAATATTTCTCGCTGGGGCTGGTGGTCCTGGGAATCAGCATGCATTCCGGGATAATGGCGAAGCCCATTCCGGCCTTGGAGCAGCGGCGGACCATCTCCACGCCGTAGCCGGACAGCTGTTTTAAATGCACCTGGGCGCCGGAGCGGGAGAGAATCTCCTTGATCATATGGTACAGCGGGTTGGAGGGGCTGAATTCCAGCAGGGTCTCGCCCTCAAGCTGCTTTAAGGACAGGGTGGGGAAGCGCTCCCCGGGCTTTTGAATCCCCTGGCTTTCCAGCGGGTGGCCGGGAGGCGCGGAGAGCACCAGCCTGCATTTTAAGACCATGGATTTCTCAAATTTGGAGGAGATGGCCTCCGGAAGGCCGATGATAAAATCCAGGGAACCCAGGGAGAGCATATTTTCCAGCTCCAGGTCGGTCTGCTGGGTCACGTGGACGTCCACCCCGGGATATTCCCCGTTGAAGGTGGGGAGAATTTCGCTCAAAAAGGAACCGTTCAGGTAGTAGGGCACCCCGATCTGCAGGCGTCCGGTCTGAAGGTTGTTCACGTCGGAGATGAAATGCTCCAGCTTCCGGTAGCTGCCCAGAATTTCCTTGGCCTGAATCAGGAACTGTTCGCCGATGAAGGTGGGCACAAGCCCCGCGTTGGTGCGGGTAAAAAGGGTTGCGTTCAGCTCAGCCTCCACCTTCTTTAGGGCCTGGCTCAGAGAGGGCTGGGAGATGTAGAGGCGCTGGGCGGCCTTGGTGATATTGTTCTCTTCGGCAATCGCAATCATGTACTGGAAATCTCTTATTGTCATAATAAACCCCTTGCTTTACAAAAGGAATCTGTTTTCCGTTCAGGTGACTCATAATTCTTAATAAGTCTATCATAAAAATCGCCTATCATCCACACATGTTTTAAGTATTGGTAAAGATAATGCAAAATTATTATAATTGTCCTATCAACAGTAAGACAAAAAACGACAAGGCGCCGGTCGTTTTTTGAAATGCAGCAACTACAATGGAGGAGTATACATATGGGTGAGAAAAAGCAAGGTTCTCTGAGTAAGACAGCCATCATATCTTATGGATTCGGCGGAGCGGCGACAACGCTGATCATGGCGTTTAAAAACAGGTTCGCCATGAACTTTATGACCGATATCGCGGGGGTGTCCGCGGCGGTTATCGGCACATGGATGATGCTGATTACAATTTTTGACGCGATCAACGATCCGATCATCGGGGGTATGGCGGACCGGACCAATACCAAATGGGGGAAATACCGTCCCTGGATGATATTCGGCTCCGTGGCCCTGGCGGTTGTGATCGTGATGCAGTTTACCAACCCCAATCTGGGAAATGCCAACCTGATCTATTTTATCATCGTCATGGTCCTGTTCTCCATCACCTTCACCTCCGTCCAGGTGTCCTGGCAGGCGTTGAACTCCGTGATGGCAACAGATCCCAATGAGAGAAACCGGCTCCTGGCCTCCAGGCAGTTCCTGGGGCTGGTGGCCTCCAACGCCATCGGTATTTTCACGATTCCCGTGGTTACCTATTTCGGAGGCGGAGCGAAAGGATGGCAGATTATCACGATCATCTTTGCGCTGGTGGCCATGTCCTCCATGTGGTTTGCGGCCTGGGGCGCCAGAACAAAGGATTACAAGGATTCCATTCCCAATCCCCAGAAAATGAGCTTCAGGGGCAACCTCAAACTGATCCTGAACAACAAGGCCGCGGTGCTTGGCGGACTTTCCCTGGCGGGCTTCCAGCTGGCGCGAAACGTGCTGAGCGCGGCGGATATGTACTACTACAAATATGTGGCCGAGGACGTGAGCATCATCGCGGCGGCGGCCAGCTTCACGCTGATCCTCAACTTTGCCTGCGTGCCCTTTATGCCCAAGATCGTGCGTATGTTCGGCAAGAAGAAAGCGGCGGCTATCGGCCTGCTGGTCCACATGTTCCGCCCCATCGTCACCATGTTCCTGGGCACGGGAATGTCCAGAAATATCATTATTATGGCGGTGGTCATGACCTTCCTGGGAAATATGATCTCCAACTTCGCCCTGCTGGCCATGATACCCGACTGTACCGATTACACGGAATACAAATACGGCACAAACTGCGCGGCCCTGATCAATTCAGCCATGACCTTCCTTCAGAAGTTCGGCCAGGCGTTTTCCACCTTCATCGTGGGCCTGGTGCTCAGCGGAGCGGGTTATGCGGCGGACGCGACCATCAGCGGCCAGGTGGTGGACGCCATTATGGCAAACATCACGTTTATCCCCATGATCATCACGGCGGTTACCCTGGTGTTCCTGTATTTCTATCCGATTACAGAAGCTTACGGGCGTAAGATGAGAGAAGAACTGACGGTCAGACGGCAGCAGAAGAAAGCATAAGAGGTGATAAAAATGACGGTAAAACAGCTGATTGAAAAGAACCATGATTATATTTTGGAAATGCGCCGGGAGTTCCACCGGCATCCCGAGCTCTCCTGCCAGGAGGAGCGGACCTCCAGGCGGATTTGTGAAGAACTGGAAAAAATAGGGATTTTCCACACGGTGGTGGGAAACCGCAACGTGGTGGGAATCATCAATCCCGGAGCGCCCGGAAAGCGCATCGCCATCCGTGGCGACATTGACGCCCTGCCCATAACGGAGGAGACCGGACTTCCCTTCGCCTCCGAGAACCCTGGCGTGATGCACGCCTGCGGCCACGACGGCCACGCGGCCATTCTCCTGGGCATCGGAAAGAGCCTTCAGGAGATTGCGGGGCAGTTAAACGGAAGCGTGTTCCTGTGCTTCCAGATCGCCGAGGAAATCGGCAAGGGCGCGGATGAGATTGTGGAGTATCTGAAGGCCAACGGAGGGGTGGACGAGGTGATCAGCACCCATCTGATGTCCTGGCTTCCGTTAGGCAGCGTGACCATACCCGACGGGCCGGTGGCCTCCGGCTTCTGCCTGTTCAACATCAAGGTGCAGGGAGTGGGCGGACATGGTTCCAGGCCCCACCTGGCCGTGAACCCGCTGATGCCGGCTGCGGAGATTCTGCTGAAGATCGCGGCCATTCCCGCCAACCGCCACAACACCTTCGACACCTGTGTGGTAAGCCCCTGCGCCATCAACGGGGGAAATAAATCCAATATCATTCCGGAGACAGCCACCATCATCGGCAGCATCCGCTCCTTCAAGTACGGGGATGCCCAGAAGATCATGGGCGTCATGAAGGAGATCGCGGAGCACACGGCCAGGTCCTACGGGGCCACGGCGGAGGTGACCGCGCCCAAGGGATTTGCGGCCCCGGCCATCAACAACGACGAGGTTGCGGCAAGGGGAAGAGCGCTGGCGCGGGAGATGGGCCTGGAGGTGATCACGCCGGAATATCCCAACATCGGATCGGACAACTACGCGGATTTCCTGGAAGCGTTTCCCGGCTTCTACTGCTTTATCGGATCCATGAAGGACGGGGAGAACATCACCAACAACCACCATCACCCCAAGTTTGACATCGACGAGAGCAGCCTGGACGCTTCGGCGGAGTTTATGGCGGAGTATGCGGTGCGCTTCCTGAAATAGGGACGCCCGCGGGAGGAACGAGGGCATGACGGAACAATTTGATCAGATTTATGACAGAAGAGGGTACAACTGCATCAAGTGGAGCAGGAATCCCTATGACCATCCCGATTTTATTCCCATGGGCATCGCGGACATGGACATTGCCACGCCGGATTTTGTGATCGACGGGATCCGGAAACGGCTGGACCACCCAATGCTTGGCTATTTCAGGCCCGACGAGCGGTTTTTCCGGGCCATTCTGGGATGGCAGAAAGAACAGAACGGGACGGCGGATCTGTCCCGGGAGGACGTCGCCGTCCAGACCTCGGTGCTGGGAGGCGTGGCGTCCGCCGTCAGGGCGTTCACCGAGCCGGGCGACGGGGTGTTGGTTCAGGCCCCCGGATATTTTAACTTTGCCCAGGTCATAAACGGGCTGGGGCGCAGGCTGGTGACGACAAGACTGGTCTGGGACGGGGAAATGTACAGGGTGGACTTGGAACAGATGGAGCGCCAGGCGGTGGAAAATCACGTGAAGGCTTTTCTGCTCTGCTCCCCTCACAATCCCACGGGCCGGGTCTGGAGCCGGGAAGAGCTTGAAGCCATGGCCGGAATCTGCCGCCGTCATGGAATCCCGGTGATTGCGGATGAGATTTGGGCGGACCTGGTGTTTGACAAAGCCCATATTCCCTTCCATTCGGTGTCGGAATGGGCTGCCCACAACACCATCTCACTGTACGCGCCCACAAAGACCTTTAACATGGCGGGGATTACCATCGCCTACAGCGTGGTGAAAAATCCGGAGCTCAGGGAGCGGTTTGAGAGGGAATGCCAGAGCAGCCATTACAACCTGCCCAATCTGCTGTCCGCCGAGGCGTTGACAGCGGCTTATGAGAGCGGGGCGGAGTGGAAGAAGGAGCTTTGCGCCTATCTGAAGAACAATACGGAGCTGGCGGCGGAATTTTTCCATCAGAATTACCCGGGGGTGATTGTCCCTGCGCCCCAGGGGACCTATCTTTTGTGGCTGGACTTTCGCCCCATGGGGCTGGGATCGGACGAACTTTTGGAACGATTTGGAAAAGCCGGGTTATACTTTAACGACGGTCGCACCTGTATTGACTACGGCGACGGCTGTCTCAGGATGAACGCGGCCATGCCGCGGCCGAGGCTTCTGGAGGTGTTCCGGCGGATCGGGGAAGTATTATAAGGCGGTGACGGATGATGATAAATGAAAAACGGTTATTGGAACGGTTCCTGGAATACATTCAGATCGACAGCGAGTCCGGCGGGGAGTGAGCCTTCGCCGGCCGGCTGAAGGAAGAATTCGGAAAAATGGGAATTGCAGCAGCACAGGACCGGGCGGGCGAACACGCGGGGAACCTGTTTGTCTCCATCCCCGGAAACGAGGAGCAGGAGCCCCTGCTGTTTACCGCCCACATGGACACGGTGGTGCCGGGCAGAGGAATTTGCCCCAAAATCCAGGATGGTCTGATCTTCAGTGGGGGCGATACCATTCTGGGCGGGGACGACAAGTCCGGTATCGCGGCCGTTATGGAAGCGGTTCAGGTGATAACGGAGCGGGGGCTGGACCACCGGCCCATTGAAATTCTGTTTACGGTCCAGGAAGAAACCGGATTAAACGGCAGCAGGGGCGCGGATTTAAGCGCCGTGAGGTCCAGGTATTCCCTGGCGGTGGACGGCTGCGGCCCCATGGACGAGATCGTGACGGTGGGAGCCGGGCAGGCGAACATCGGAATCGAGATCACCGGGCGCGCGGCCCACGCCGGGAACAGCCCGGAGCAGGGCATCAGCGCCATCATGGCTGCGGCGGACGCGGTCTCCTCCATGCGTCTGCTGAAAATCGACGAAGAGACCACCGCAAACATCGGTTCCATCATGGCGGACAACCCCACGAATATCGTGTGCAGCCATGTGAAAATGTCGGCGGAGGTGCGCAGCCGGAGTAAGGAGAAGCTGGACCGCCAGGTCCGGCATATGAGGGACTGTGTTGAAAACGCCTGCAAAAGGCATGGGGCGGGCTTCCGGTTTGACACGACCTATCCCTATGCGTCGTTCCGGGTGGAGGACGAGGCGTTTCTGGGCCTTGTGCGCTCGGCCTACGAGCGAATGGGGGTTCAGTGCAAATGCGGCGCCACCATGGTGGGCAGCGATTCCAATATTTTGAACGAAAAGGGAATCATTTCTATCGTGATCCCCACGGGTATGACCAATCCCCATGCCCTGACGGAGCAGATATCGGTGGAGGATTTGAAATTTACGGCCGGGCTGATGTTGGAGCTGATGGCGGTATCATAGAGGTTGAGGCCAGTCGTTTGTAAGCGGCTGGTCTTTTTTCGCGCAATGATCCGCCGGGGAAAGAATTTCCGGAAAGCCGGAGGGGACTGGCCGCCGCTTTGCACGTTACTGTTCACTCCGTGCCCAGTAACGCGCTACGCGATGCACAGAAACGGCAAAAAACGCCGTTTCGCGCCGCAGCCCTCGGGTTTTCTGTGACTTCCGCTGCGCTCCACTCACAAAAAACACCTCGCGGGATATTACCTGTGAACAGCAACCTTTGCACAGATTTTACATCAAATTTTCATAAATACCACTTGCGTTGTGCACACTGACGTGATATAATCAAGTCAATGGATTAAATAAGGGACAAAAACCGGTAACAATTTCAAATAAATTGCAATTTTACATGGTTTTTACGCATTTTTGACAAAATCTATTTAATAAAACAAATGGATTAAAAAGTAAACAGCATGCCAGGCGCATGTTGGGATAGAAGAGTATCACAAACACAAAGCGGTATGTAATCGCAAAAGGAGGAAAATTATGAGATTAAAAAGATTTGCAGCGATCGGGCTGGCGGCTCTGATGGCGGCGTCGACGGCCGGCTGCGGCGGCGGTTCAGGTTCTGCGTCCACAGCGGCCCCCACCACGGGTGCCACCGAAGCGCCGGCAGAAACCCAGGCGGAGTCCCAGGCTGAGACTGCGGCTGAGAGCGCCGGGGAAGCGGCAGGGGACGTGGACCGCAGCAAAGAGCTGGTGGTCTATTCCAACTCCACCTCCAACGGCCAGGACGAGTGGCTGTTGAAGGTTGCCGGGGAAGCCGGATTCAATATCCAGATCGTTTCCATCGACGGCAGCGCCCTTTCCGACCGCCTGGTGGCTGAGAAGAACAATCCCGTCTGCGACGTGGTGTTCGGCTTAAACGCGGTGGAGTACGAGCGGTTGAAGAAAGAGGAACTGTTGGTTAAATATGAGCCCGAGTGGGTGGACGAGGTGGACATGTCCCTGGGCGACGCGGACGGCTACTACTACCCAACGGTGGTACAGCCCCTGCTGTTGGTCTACAACAAGGATATCATCACTGATCCGCCCAAGGATTGGCCCGACCTGTGCGATCCCAAGTACAAGGACCAGTACAACCTGTTCCAGCTGCAGGGCGGCACGGCCAAGATGATCACGGCCAGCATTTTAGCCCGCTATCCTGATCCCAGCGGCGAGTACGGCGTGTCCGAGGAGGGCTGGAAGGTCATCGAGGAGCTCTACACCAACGGTTACTACCAGCAGGACGGCGACGACTATATCGGCAACGTGATCGACGGCACGGTTCCCATGTCCGAGCTCTGGGGCGCGGGCGTGATCCGCTACCAGAAGGAGCGGGGCGTGGAGTTCGGCCTTATGCTTCCCGAGATCGGCGAACCCTTCGTGGTGGAGCAGGTGGGAATCATTAGCGGCACCGATGAGGTGGAGCTGGCCAAGGATTTCATCAACTGGTTCGGCAGCGCCGAGATCCAGAAGGGCTGGAGCGATAACGTGGGCGCGATTCCCGCCAACGAGAAGGCCCTGGAAATGATCGACGACAAGGATATCAAGGATCTGATGAGCAAGGTGAAGATTCAGGAAGTGGACTGGGCGCTGGTGAGCGAGCACGTCAACGACTGGGTGGAAAAGATTCAGCTGGAATATCTTGAATAGCAAATAATGTGCAGGGGCAAGTCAATTCGTTTGGCCTGCCCCATTTCTCTATTTTGTGAGGTGATTATCGTGATAGAATTAAAAAATGTGGAGATACGCTATGGGGATTTTGTGGCCATCGACAACCTGAACCTGACCATCAACGAGGGAGAGTTTTTCACCTTCTTAGGTCCCTCCGGCTGCGGCAAGACCACCACCCTGCGGGCCCTGGCCGGGTTCAACATCCCCTCCAGGGGGCAGGTGCTGATCGACGGCCGGGATGTGACGGAGGCGCCGGTGGAGAAGCGCCAGATCGGCATGGTGTTCCAGAGCTACGCCCTGTTCCCCACCATGACCGTGTATGAGAATATCGCCTTTGGCCTGAGGGTGCGTAAGATGAAGGCGGACGAGATCAAGAGACGGGTGGACGAGGTGGCGGAAAAGATCCGCATAAGCTCCGCCCAGCTGGACCGCAACGTTTCCGAGCTGTCCGGCGGCCAGCAGCAGAGAATCGCCCTGGCCAGAGCCATTATCCAGGAGCCCAAGATTCTCTGCCTGGACGAGCCGCTGTCCAACCTGGACGCCAAGCTGCGCATCGGCCTCAGGGGAGAGCTGAAACGCCTTCAGCGGGATTTAAATATCACCACCCTCTACGTGACCCACGACCAGGAGGAGGCCATGAATCTGTCCGACCGCATCGCGGTGTTCAACAACGGCTACATCGAACAGGTGGGCACGCCCTACGAGATCTACAACAATTCCGCCTCGGAATTTGTCTGCGACTTTATCGGGGACATCAACCGGCTGGACGGCGGGATTTTAGAGGAGATCAACCGGCAGACCGCCGGAACGGGCGGAAAGCGTTTGGACGCCGGAAAAACCGGATTTATCCGCCTGGAGCGGGTGCTGTCCGAGCCCAAGGAGGGCTGCGCGGGCCTCACCGGTATGGTGGAGGAGTTGGAGTACGACGGCATGCTGGCCCGGTATCTGGTGAATGTGTGCGGGCAGCAGGTGAAATGCGTGGAGAAGAACGACGGCAGAGCGTTTTTCAAGAGGGGGCAGGAGATCCGCCTGTATGTGAACCCCGACTATATAATGCAGTTCTAGCCCGCGGGAGGTGGATGAATCGATATGAAAACACACGGCAGAAAACAGAAAATGACTCCCCAGGCCATTGCCATCCGCATCGTGCTGGTCTGGTTTATCGCGGCGTTTATTCTATTTCCCAACATCAATATCATGATCAGCGTGCTCCAGGAGGACGGCCGGTTCAGCGCTGAGGCGGTCACAAAGCTGCTCAAATCCAAACGGGCGGTGAAGAGTATGATCAACAGCCTGGTGCTGGGCATCAGTCTGGTGATCACGGTGAATCTGGTGGGCACTCTGGTGGTGCTGTTCACGGAATACTGGGACATTAAGGGGGCGCTTTTCCTGCGTCTGGCTTACATGACCTCTCTGGTCTACGGCGGCGTGGTGCTGGCCATGGGCTACAAGTTCGTGTACGGCTCCAAGGGGATCGTGACCAAGGGCCTGGCCCTCCTGTTCCCGAATATGAACGTCAACTGGTTTACGGGCTTCGGAGCGGTGCTTTTTGTCATGACCTTTGCCTGCACATCCAACCACATCATTTTCCTGACCAACGCCATACGGGCCCTGGACTTCCATACCATCGAGGCGGCCAGGAACATGGGGGCCTCGGACAGCCGGATTCTCTTCAAGGTGGTGCTGCCCACGTTAAAGCCTACGCTGTTCGCGTTGACGATCATGACCTTTCTCACCGGCATCTGCGCGCTGTCCGCGCCCCTGATGATCGGCGGCAGCAAATTCCAGACCATCAACCCCATGATCGTCAGCTTTGCCCAGTCCCCGGGGTCCCGGGACCTGGCCGCGGTGCTGGCCATGATCCTGGGCCTGATGACCATTGTGCTGTTGTTCATCATGAACCGGGTGGAGCGAAAGGGCAATTACATATCCGTGTCCAAGACCAAGGCCAGGATGCGCAAGACAAAGCTGCGCAACCCCGCCGCCAATGTGGCGGCCCACGTGGTGGCTTACGCCATGTTCGTGATCTACATGCTGCCCATCTGCCTGGTGGTGCTGTTTTCCTTCTGCGACGCCCTGGCGATCAAGACTTCGACCCTGTCACTTGGCGCCTTCACCCTGAAAAATTACGTGGCGCTGTTCACGAAGCAGGACGCGTTCAGACCCTACCTGGTGAGTATCGTCTACTCCGTGGCCGCGGCGGCCGGAGCTTGCGTGATCAGCGTGATTGTGGCCCGGTTTGTGCGCAGGAACGAGCACAGGACCGATGCGTTTTTCGAGTACGGCCTGCTGATTCCCTGGATGCTGCCCACCACGTTTATCGCCCTGGGGCTGATGTTCTCCTACGACGTGCCGCGGGCGGCCGTGGGCGGAAAGGTGCTGATCGGGAGTATCTGGATCATGCTGATCGCCTACATCGTGGTCAAGCTTCCCTTCTCCTTCCGCATGATCCGGGCGGCGTTCTTCGGCGTGGAGGACAGTCTGGAGGAGGCGGCGAAGACCATGGGGGCGGGCGCGTCCTACACCATGGTCCGGGTGATTCTGCCGGTGATCATGCCCACGGTGGTATCGGTCATGGCCATGAACTTCAACGCCCTGCTTTCCGATTTTGATCTGTCAGTTTTTTTATATTCTCCAAAATATCAGCCGTTAGGTGTTATAATTAAGTCAGCCAGCGACGAGGGCGTCAATGAGAACGCCCAGGCTATGGCGCTTGTGTACTCCGTGGTGTTGATGATCCTTTGCAGCTTTGCCCTTTACCTGACCCAGGGGGGCGGCGCGGCAAAGATCAAAAAGAGGCTGTTGGGCCGGAAACGCCGCTGAGTGGTAGGGAAGGGCCATAAACAAGTAGAAAGAGGAGCTTAAACTGTATGAGAAGATTGACAAGTCCCGACAGAATGAAACTGATCAATGAAAAGAATATCCTGAAAATCGTTCATGAGAACCCGGGGATCTACCGGAAGCTGATCGCGGAAAAGACAAATCTTTCTTCCCAGACCGTCACCAACCTGGTGACGGAGCTCGTCGAGCGCAGGGTGCTCCTGGAGTACGCGCCGTCTCTGGGAATCAAGGGGCGCAACCCCGTGTCCCTGTCCGTCAATTACGCGGGCTTCTATATGATCACGGCGGACATCAACATCGGCCGGGTGGCGGTCTATGTCAACGCCCTGGACGAGACGGGGGTGGCCTCTGAGGAGCGGCCGGTGGATCAGAAAACGGATGTGCTGGCTGTTCTGAAGGAGATGATCGGCCGGGTGCTGGAGCAGGCGGGAGCGGGGCGGACCATACTGGCCTGCGCCATCAGTGTCACCGGCGTTGTCAACGAGGACAAGGGCATCGTGGTGGAGGCCGGGAAGCTGAACTGGTACAATCTGAATCTGGCCGGGGAGCTGTCCTACCTGGGCGTGCCCGTGCTGGTCCGCAACGATGCGAACATGTTCGCCTACTATGAGAAGTCGCAGTTCCCGGCGGATTTGAACTTTATGATTGCTAAGATCGACGTAGGAATCGGTTCCGCCTTTGTGCTGGGCGGCCGGGTTCTGGAGAGCAGCAACAACGTGGCCGGAGAGCTGGGACACGTGACCGCCATGGCCCAGGGCGCGGAACGGCCCTGTGTCTGCGGAAAGACCAACTGCCTGACCAAGTTTATCTCCCTGGAAGCCCTGGAGGCGGACTACGGTAAGCCCTATGGGCAGCTGGTGGAGGATGTGAGGCGCAAGGAGCCAAAGGCCGTGGCGCTGATCGAGGATGTGTGCGCCTATCTGGCGCCCATTTTGGCCAACGTGATCATTTTGCTGGATCTGGACCGGATTATCCTCTGTGGCTGCACGGTGGAGCATTTTGAGTCCATTATCTATCCCTGCCTGGACCGGAAGATCCGCAAGTTGCTGAGCTACTGGGTTTCCTTCAAACGGCTGGAAATCCATACCAACGTAAAGATCACGGCCATCAGCAGCCGGTTCCTGCTGGACTATTATTTTTCCACGGAGAGCGATATCAGATTATGATTGGAGCACTATGAACAACTATTTGGACATTGTGGACAGCCGCTGGTCCTTTGGAAGCTATTACCGGAGGCGCTTTTTTGGGGACACGCTGTACACCTGTTTTTTCTATAAAGATATTGAACTGATCCTGGACCGGGAACACGCGGCGGTCCGGGACCGGTTCGCGGAGGAGATGAGCCGGGCGCATGAGACCGGCGGGGAAGCGCTGGAGCGGTATTACAGACAGCTGGGGCGCTTTTTCGACCAGATAGAGTCCTACGACCAGTGGACTTTGGAACAGATTTACGGAAGCGTCCACAGCATCCGCAAGCAGTTCCTGGGCGCAGGCGCTATCGAGAAGACCCAGATCCGCAGGTGTCTGGAGGCCGGAACCATGGGCGAGGGCGCGGGGATTGACCAGAGCGGCGCCTGGCAGCGCCTGATGGAGGGCTGCAGCGGGGCGGTGTTCTGCCTGGCGGACCCGAATTACTTCCAATATATGGTAAATGATATGAGGCGCGCGGCGGAGCTTGGAAAAGATCTCTACGTGCTCACCGGCCAGACCGCCGGGGATGCGGTTCTGACCCGGGAGGCCCTGGCCCTGCTGCCCGGTATGACGCCCGGCGGCAGGGAGCCGGTGTTTTTGGAGGACAAGGCCCGATATTCGCTGCCGGACCTGTCCGCGGTGCGGTTCAACGAGGCCCTGCAGCGGGATATTGGCCGGGGAAAGGCTTTTCTCACCGTGTACGGGGACGACGGGCTGTTCCACTGCCGGAATCTGAACCTGCCGTCCATTGTGCGCACCGTGCCGTCCTGTTATTTCGCCAGGGCTATTGCGGGCCAGTTCGTGGGCCGAGGGCTCTGCACCATCTACGTGCCGCCCCACTTCGACATTCTGCCCCTGGTGCCTCTGATTGAAAAGACCAGGGCATCATATTGCCAGTTTGCACGGCTGGAGCGGGACTTCGGGGCGGAGATATATGAGATGGGGGCGGAGGAGCTGTATGGCCGGTACCCGCAGTATTTTATCAATGTTTACGGGGAAGGCGGGGAGGAGCGGCTGCCGGTGCGTATGGACGGCGGGGAAGAGGCGGCTGCCGGCACAAACTTCTACGGCGGCTACTGCCGGCGGCGGGAGGAGCTGATCTCCGGGTATTTAAACGGCGTTCCCGGCCTGCGGTATATCTCGGCCTACATGGACGGTAAGACGCTGGAGGAGATTCCGGCCCCCTGGGGCTGCGAGGAACCCCAGGACGGCATCCTGGTCCAGGGCGCCGTGATGGCAAACGCCCGGGGCTCCCGGGTGATCCTGGCGGAGGGCGGGGCCCGCTCCCCCAGAGCGCTGGTGGCGGAAGGGGAGGACGAGGGGCTGCTGTTGATCTCGAATTTCCTGTTCTTCCTGACCCCCAAGCTGGTCTCCTGGTACAATGAGCTGCGCCAGGAGCGGCCGATGGAGCAGATCGGCCTGGACGGAGGCCACCTGGATTACATGCTCCGGTACGAAAATGGGCGGCGCGTGGAGACATTTCCTCTCTACCGGAAGGCCTGCGTGGCCATGAAGCGGGACGGAAGCTTTCTGTTCTTTCAGTACGCGCTGGGCGGCGGGAGTATTTCCCTGGGCGGGCAGCGGTTTTCGTGGACCGCTCAGGATGTGAACCCGCCGGAAAAGGCCGGGGACATCTGCATTTTCACGCCCTACCGCTCGGCTCACAGGACGGAGGAGAAAACGGACGGCTACTGCGAGTTTGCCGGGGAGGGCCGGTTCAACCTGGTGGTAATCCAGGACAAGGTGGTCTGCGCCCGCATGGGGGATGTGATGGTCCCCAGCATCGGCGTGGTGGTATCCCTGGCGCGGGAGACGGGGGAAGCGCTGATCCGTGCCCTGGGCCTTGAAGCCGCCGTGGACGGATATTACCGCTGGGACGGCGCGGAGGCCGTGATCCGCCTGGAGCCGCCCCAGGGGATCGCGGCGGAGGACTGGGATTCGGTGTGCTGGGCCTTTGGCGGCGGCATGTCCCTCATAAGCGGTGGAGAAAGCCTTTTTGAACATGAGGCCGGTCTGGCGCGGCTGGAGGACGAGGGCTGGCTGGGTCCGCTGTCCCGGCAGACCCAGGAGAGCGAGATCCACAGGCTGTCCAAGCACCCCAGAACCGCGGTGGGTGTCACGGACCAGGGAGAGCTGTTCGTGCTGGTATTTTCCGGTAGGACGGCCCTGTCCGCGGGGGCGGACTACGCCCAGATGGGAAAAATCGCCCGGACGCTGGTGCCCAATGTCCGGCACATGATGAATGTGGATGGCGGCGGCTCCGCGGTGTTCGGGATGGCGGTGGGAAAGGTGTTCGTGGAGCTGAGCTATCCCGCCACCTCCTACTCCAGCCCTGCCGGTATGGTGCGCCGGATCAACACACTGCTGTGCATGAAACAATGAAAACGCCCCGTTTTGCGGGGAATTAACGCGCCCGCGGCCGGACTTAGGCCCGCGGGCGTCTATAGACGTAAAGGAGACAGACGCATGATAAAATTTGGTACAGGCGGATGGAGAGCGATTATCGGGGATGAATTTACCAAGGAAAATATTTGTATTCTGGCAAAAGCCATGGCGGATAAGATGATCTGTGAGCAGGTGGACGGGAAAGGCGTAGTCATTGGATATGACCGGCGTTTCCTGTCCAGGGAAGCGGTGGTCTGGAGCTGCGAGGTCCTGGCGGCCGCGGGGATCAAGTGCTATTTCGTGAACCGCTCCGTCCCAACCCCGCTGATTATGGACTATGTGATGAAGCACCAGTTCCCCTACGGCTTCATGGTGACCGCCAGCCACAACCCGGCCATTTACAACGGCATCAAGGTATTCACCTATGGGGGCAGGGACGCGGATGAGGATCAGACCCGGGATATAGAGCGCTACATCGCCCGGGTGGACGCGGCCGGTATCCCCAGAACGCGCTACGAGGAGGCGAAACGGCAGGGCCTGGTGGAGGAAATCTACCCGATGAACGAGTATATTGACGACATCATGAGCAAAATCGACATGGAGGCCATCAAGAAGAGCCAGCTGAAGGTGGCCTTCGACCCAATGTACGGGGTCAGCAAGACGGCGTTAAGCACCATTCTGATCTCCGGGCGCTGCGACCTGGACGTGATCCACCAGGAGCACGACACGCTGTTCGGCGGAAGGCTTCCGGCCCCCACGGCGGATACCCTGCGGGTGCTTCAGAACCAGGTGGTGGAGTGGAACTACGATCTGGGAATCGCCACGGACGGCGACGCGGACCGGCTGGGCGTGATCGACGACAAGGGGCATTATCTCCATCCCAACGACATTCTGGTGCTGCTGTACTATTACCTGATCCGCTACAAGGGGCTGAAGGGCCCGGTGGTGCGCAATCTGGCGACCACCCATCGGCTGGATCAGGTGGCGGAGACGTTCGGCGAGAAATGCTACGAGGTGCCCGTGGGCTTCAAGTACATTTCCGCGAAAATGACGGAGACCGGGGCCATTATCGGCGGGGAGTCCTCCGGCGGGCTGACGGTGGCCGGGCACATCAACGGCAAGGACGGAGTCTACGCCGCCACCCTGCTGGTGGAGATGATCGCCGTCACGGGCAAACCTTTAAGCGAGCTGGTTCTGGAGATCCGGAAGGAATGCGGGGAAATGTACATGGAGGAGCGGGCTTACGAGTTCACGGAGCAGGAGAAGGAACGGCTCCTTGAGGTACTCTACGAGAAGCGGGAGCTGCCGGATCTGTCGGATTACCAGGTGGACCATGTCTCCTACATGGATGGCTGCAAGGTGTATTTTCGGAACAACGGATGGGTCATCGCACGGTTCTCCGGCACGGAGCCGCTGCTGCGGATCTTCTGCGAGATGCCGGAAAAACAGGCTGCCAGGGAGATCTGCGGGCTGTTTGAGAAATATCTGGGCCTGTAGGGGCGGGGAGAATGAATATGAAGGGAAACATTGACGTACAGCAGGTGATCCGCATCATACGGGACATGAAGCCGTATTTTATGGACGGGGAAATGGCCGGGCGGATCACCTTCAAGGGGGACATTGACTTTGCCACGGAAGCGGACTTCACCGTGCAGAGGCAGGTGCAGAAGGGGCTTTTGGACCTGTACCCGGACATCCAGTTTATGGGGGAGGAGAAGGACAACAGCGGCATCGATTTCGCGGGCGCGGTCTGGATTCTGGACCCGGTGGACGGAACCACCAACCTGGTGCACCGGTTCGGCCACAGCGCCGTCTCCCTGGCTCTGGCCGTGGATTCCTGCCTGGAGCTTGGCATCATCTACAATCCGTACCGGGACGAGCTGTTCCATGCGGTCCGCGGGGAAGGCGCGTATCTGAACGGCAGCCCCATCCACGTGGGGCCTGCGGCGCAGATGCGGGAGGCGCTGGTCTGCGTGGGCACGGCCCCCTACTACCATGAGCTGGCGGACCAAAATTTTGAGCGGATCAAGCGCATTTTCCTGGACTGTCAGGACATCCGCCGGCTGGGGAGTGCCGCCCTGGACCTGTCCTATGTGGCCTGCGGCCGCATCGACGCTTATTTTGAGCCTAACCTGAAGCCCTGGGACTATGGGGCGGGCGCGCTGCTGGTGCGGGAGGCGGGCGGCTGCGTCACGGACTTCGAGGGCCGGGAACCGGCGCTCAACCGGCCCTGCTGCATCGTGGCGGGGACGCCGGGGATTCACAGGGCGTTACTGGAGCGGTATCTGTGAGAATGCGGCGCGGATGCGCGGATGCGCGGATGCGGACGATTTTGCGAGGGCTGATGCGCTTTACTTTCCGCCTCCCCGGTGTTAAAATGAAACCGGAACTGTGTCCGGCCGGGGGAAAATGCCCGGCGGGCCTGGAATTGGTGAATGAGGAACACGAGAGATGGAGACAAAGCGCGTTAAAATTGAAGATACAGCCAGAATCCACGACAGGGAGTTATTGGAGGCGGCGGAGATACTGCGGGAGGGCGGACTGGTGGCTTTCCCAACGGAGACGGTGTACGGCCTGGGGGCCAACGCCCTGGACGAGGCGGCTGCCCGGAAGATCTATGAGGCCAAGGGGCGTCCCTCGGACAACCCGCTGATCGCCCATGTGGCGGACCCGGAGGACGTGGAGGCGCTGGTGGAGTACATACCGGAGAACGGGCGCAAGCTGATGGAGGCATTTTGGCCGGGCCCGCTGACCATGATCTTTCCCAAGAGTCCCGCCGTGCCCTACGGCACCACCGGCGGCCTGGATACGGTGGCCATCCGCATGCCCAGCGACCCGGTGGCCAACCGCCTGATCGCCCTGGCCGGGGTGCCGGTGGCGGCCCCCAGCGCCAACACCTCCGGGCGTCCCAGCCCCACCACGGCGGACCACGTCTGGCAGGACATGAACGGGCGCATCGACATGATTATTGACGGCGGCCCAGTGGGAATCGGCGTGGAGTCCACCATCGTGGACGTGTCCTGCCGGATTCCCACCGTGCTGCGGCCCGGGGCCATCACCATGGAGATGCTGCGGGAGGTGCTGGGCGAGGTGAAGATTGACCCGGCCATCCTGGGCCCCATGGGCGCTGATATGAAGCCCAAGGCGCCGGGTATGAAGTACAAGCACTACGCGCCCAAGGCGGAGCTGACGCTGGTGGAGCCGGCCGAAGGGCAGGGCGAGGACCCCGCGGCGGTGGAGCGCATGATCCTGCGGGTGAACGAGCTGGCCAAGGAGAAGCTGGCGGCCGGAAGCCGGGTGGGCATTATCTGCACCGACGAGTCCCGGGACCGCTACGAGGGCGGTCTGGTGCGCAGCATCGGAGCCCGGGCCAAAAAGGAGACCGTGGCCCACAATCTGTACGCGGTGCTGCGGGAATTTGACGATCTGAAGGTGGACTATATCTATTCTGAAAGCTTTTCCGAGGACCATCTGGGGCAGGCGATTATGAACCGGTTGTCCAAGGCGGCGGGGTATCATATCGAGCGGGTGTGAGTTGGGAGATCCGCAGACAGGAACTTCACAAACAGGAGGCATTCATGGAAAAGCAGACGTTAGGCGAGATCACCGCCCAGAAGCTGGTGCGGATGATTCAGGAAAAGGGGTACGTGCCGGGCGATAAGCTGCCCACGGAGATGGAGCTGTCCGAGGTCCTGGGTGTTGGGCGCAACACCGTGCGGGAAGCCCTGCGCATCCTCATGTCCCGGAACATCGTGACCATCCGCCAGGGCTCCGGCACCTTCGTGTCGGAGAAAAACGGCATCCCCGACGACCCCCTGGGATTTACCATGATGGAGGACACCGGGAAGCTGACCCGGGACCTGTTGCAGGTGCGGGTGATCCTGGAGCCGCCCATCGCGGCCCTGGCGGCCCAGAACGCCACCGAAGAGGACCTGGCCCGGCTGGAGCAGATACTGGACGAGGTGGAGGCCCTGGTGCGGGAGCGGAAGGACTACGCGGAGAAGGACTCCCAGTTCCACGCCCAGATCGCCGCGTGCAGCCACAACACGGTGATGTCCAATCTGGTCCCGGTGATCACAGACGGCGTGCGGGTGTTCGCCAGCGCGGTTCGTGAGACGGAATACGACCAGACGCTGGTGTCCCACCGGGCCATTTTCGAGGCAATCCGGGACAAAAAGGCGGTGGAGGCCCAGCAGGCCATGTATTTCCACCTGATGTACAACCAGAACCGGTATTTGATGGAACAGAATAGTTGATAATTCATGGGATGAATATTGCGGTTCATCCCATTTTTTTGTTGACGGATCCCGCTTGGTGTGGTAAAAATAAACTATATTCATGGGATGAATAAGCGCCCATGTCCGGAACAAGCCGGAAAGCCACGAGAGATCAGGAGGGGCAGAGGAAATGGAACAACGGTATGATGTATTGATAATCGGCGGGGGCGTAGTCGGAAGCGCCATCGCCAGGGAAATGTCCAGGTATCAGCTGAAAATCGGCGTGCTGGAGAAGAACCTGGACGTCTGCTATGAGACCAGCGGGCGCAATTCCGCTGTGGTTCACGGCGGTTTTGCCTATGACACCGGGACGCTGAAGGCGAAGCTGTGCGTGGAGGGAAACCGGATGATGGATCAGTTGTCTGAAGAGCTGGATTTCCGGTTCCAGCGCTGCGGAAAGGTGCTGGTGGGCAACACGGACGAGGACATGGAGACCTTAAAGCGCACGCTGAAGCAGGGGGAGGCCAACGGAGCCAGGGGGCTGGTGATCATTGACAAGGAAAAGCTCCATGAGCTGGTTCCTGCGGTGGTGGGAGAGTTCGCCATGTTTTCGCCTTACAGCGGCATTTTAGACCCCTTCAACTACACCATCGCCCTGGCGGAGAACGCCCATGATAACGGAGTGGACTACTATCTGGATCACGAAGTGACAGCCATCGGCCGGGACGGGGAGGGTGTGTATCATCTGACCACCAGTCAGGGGATGTTTTCCGCCCGCTGGGTGGTCAACAGCGCGGGACTGGGCTGCGGCAAAATTTCCGATATGCTGGGAATCAGGGGATACAAGGTGATCGGCTCTAAGGGCGATTATATCATCCTGGACAAACGCACCGGCCCCCTCCTTCCCATGCCCGTCTACCCAGTGCCCAGCAACACCTACATGGGCATCCATGTGACCAATACCACCGACGGCAACGTGATCATCGGGCCCAACGCGGAGACGGTGACGGACTTCACCTACTACGGCGTGCCCCAGGAGAACATGGATTATCTGGCGGACAGCGCCTCCGACCTGTGGCCCTGCATCCACAAATCGGACTACATACGCAATTACTCCGGCATTCTGCCCAAATGGGTGGACGATCAGGGCGTGATCCAGGATTTTAAGATCGAAATCCGGGACGACCTGGCTCCACGGGCCATCAACCTGGTGGGCATCGAGTCCCCGGGCCTGACCGCGGCAGTGCCCATCGCCCGGTACGCCATCGGTCTGATGAAGGAGCGGGAGGAATTAAAGCCCAACCCGGACTTCAACCCGGTGCGCAGGGGAATCGTCCGTTTTGCGGAGCAGCCCTTAGAAGAGCAGGCCCGGCTGGCCGCGGAGAACCCGGATTACGGCGAAGTGGTCTGCCGCTGCGAGAAGGTGACCAGGGCGGAGATTCTCCAGGCCATCCACAATCCCCTGGGCGTGGACACCATGGTGGGGATCAAGTACAGGACCCGCTCCATGATGGGGCGCTGCCAGGGCGGTTACTGCCAGATGCGCATCGCAAAGATGATCGAGGAGGAGCTGGGAAAGGATGAGACGGAGGTGCGCTACGCCAGAACCGGTTCCCGGATGTTCTTCGGCAAAGTCCGTGAGGAGGTGTTGTGATGGAGATTCGTAAGGAAAATGTAGATGTTGTCATCGTGGGAGGAGGCCCGGCGGGACTGGCGGCCGCGGTCAGGCTGTACGAGCAGGGAATCCGGGACATTTTGATCCTGGAGCGGGAAACGCATCTGGGCGGGATTCTGCGCCAGTGTATCCACGACGGATTCGGCCTGACCCGTTTTAAGACCACCCTCAGCGGCCCGGAGTACGCACAGCGCTTTATCGACCAGGTGAAGGAGCTGGGGATTCCCTATGTGACGGACACCACGGTGCTGGAGGTGAGCTACGGCAAGGTGGTGACCGCCGTTTCCTCCGGTGGGCTGGTGCAGTGGCAGGCCAAAGCCGTGATTCTGACCATGGGCTGCCGGGAGCGGACCCGCGGAGCCCTGGGCATTCCCGGGGAGCGGCCCACAGGGGTGTTCACCGCGGGGGTGGCCCAGGCATATATGAACCTGTACAACCGGATGCCCGCCAAAGAGGTGGTCATCCTGGGCTCCGGCGACATCGGCATGATCATGGCCAGGCGTCTGACGCTGGAGGGGGCCCACGTGCAGGCTGTATTTGAGATTCAGCCGTACCCCAGCGGGCTTCCCAGGAACATCGAGCAGTGCCTGAACGACTATGACATCCCTCTGTATCTGAGCCACACGGTGACGGAAATACATGGGAACTCCAGGCTGACGGGGGTGACGGTGTCCGCGGTGGACGAACATTTTAAACCCATCCCCGGAACGGAGCGGGAATACCGGTGCGACACCCTGATCCTGTCCGTGGGCCTGATCCCGGAGAACGAGCTTTCCATAGACGCGGGCGTGGACCTGGACAGCCGCACCAGAGGCGCGGTGGTGGATGAATATTTCCAGACCGGAGTGGAGGGGATATTCGCCGCGGGGAATGTGCTCCACGTCCACGACCTGGTGGACTTCGTGTCCATGGAGGCGGAAGATCTGGCGGAGAGCGCCGCGGAATATGTGCGGCGGGGTCGTCTGCCGGAATGCCCGCTGGCGGTGCGCACGGACGGGAATATCAACCACACGGTGCCCCAGCGGGTCAGCGGAACCAGGGCGTTCAAGCTGTCCATGCGGGTGAACCGGCCCATGAAGGACTGCCGCGTGGTGGTGCGCCAGAACGGTGTGGAGCTTGCGTCTAAGAAAATGAAGAAGGCAATCCCGGCGGAAATGATCCAGCTTGCCGTAAAAGCGGACCGGATCGCGCAGAACGGGGATCTGGAGGTGAGCGTGGAATGTTGAGAGAGTTTACGTGTATTATCTGCCCCAACGGCTGTGAGATAACCGCCGGGGTGGAGGACAATCAGATCGTGTCTATCGAGGGCGCTCTTTGCCCCAAGGGGGAAGCCTACGTCAACCAGGAGCTGACCGATCCCCGGCGCAACATCGCCACATCGGTGCTGGTAAAGGGCGGCGAGCTGCCTCTGGCCAGCGTGCGCCTGACAAACCCCATTCCCAAGGCGAGGATATTCGACGCCATGGCTGAGATCCGCGGCGTCGCGGTGGACGCGCCGGTGGAGGCCGGGACTGTGGTGATTAAGGGGATTCTGGGGCTGGACAGCGACGTGATTGTGACGAAAGGGGTGGGGAGGCGATAGCTTCCCGAATTATTGGATTTTTGAGTAATGGCCCGCAGGCTGCGCCAGCGGCCCATTACATCCAGCAATCGCCCGCAGGCTGCGCCAGCGGCCCATTACATTCAGCAATCGCCCGCAGGCTGCGCCAGTGGATCATTACAGCCAAGTAAAACAGGTCGGAGCACGTTCTGATACGCGTCCGGCCTGTTTTTCTTATATACCAAATTCTTCAAACAGCTGCTCCTGATATGCGGGATCAGAGGCGGAGCGGATGATGTCATCCGCACGCCCCGCTGCCGCCAGCCGGGTGATCAATGCGTTCACCCGTTCCTGGCCGTGATGGGTGCCCTGTACGACGCCCGCTTCCAAGCCCTCCTCATAGCTGATCTTCTTCTCGCTATTGATATGCAGTTCTTCGTCGTATTCCGATAAGATCATTTCTCTCACCTCCTCGCGGTGTTTCAACAGGAAGCTTTTTAAGATGTCATTCTGGATACAATCCTCCACGGCCTGATCCACCGCCGCTTCCAGGTGAAGGCCCTCATTCAGACGGCTGCGGACCGCGTTGATCAGAAAAGCGTACTCGTACAGCTTCCGGCAGCTCTTCATCATCTCTTCATTATGCCCAAAATTGATGTTGATCATGGTGGCGGTGCACTCCAGGCAGGGAACGCCTTCGGCCTGGGAGAACAAATCGGACAGCCGCAGCTCCATACGGTCCGGCTGATCCATAGTTCCGTTGTAAAACACGACGAACTCGGGAAATGGAAGGGACAGCGGCCGCCGGGAATAGAGATCCAGCTGGTGTTCCTTTATGTAACCCTGGTAAAGGCGGCTGAAATAGAACAGTCCCCGAAGCGGCATGTTCGGATTCCAGGTGCTTTGGGCCTCGTATAAGCTGGGATGCTGCCCGATCAGAAACGAGATATCGTTCTTCATGCCCAGATACAGAACATCCCCGATGGTCGTGATGGTCAGGTCGTCGGGATTCTGATAATGGGAGCCGTTGAGGGCATTGTAGAGCGCCAGCAGTTCCTTCTTCTCGCTGAATATCACCCGGAACAGGCAGTCCTTAAACTTGTGATTTACACGCACAACTACCATGTGCATTTCTCCTTTCATTGTACTATAAACAGAGTGGGATTGTAAATGGTTGTGGAGGAATGAATTCAGAAATGAATCATGAACCGGTTACCGTTCACAGAAAACCCGAGGGTAGCGGCGCGAAACGGTGTTTTTTACCGTTTCTGTGCATCGCGAAGCGTGTTGCTGGGAACGGAGTGAACAGTAATCATGAATCACAGATGCCCTTACGGGCCTGGAACAGTTTCCGAAGCTCCCGGAACCTGTTTTAGAAAGATAAGAACAGGATAGCACAATCCGGTCAGCGGCGCAACATCAACTTTTCCTGTGATTGCCGTTTCACATGATATTGTTTTTTTCTTCAATATGTTCTATGATAAAAGGAAACAGTTCCGGCGGCGGGCCGGTGAGGCACGGATCTGCCGGGAGAGAATGCTTGAATTTATGGATTGAGGAGGAGAAGAAAATGACAGGAAAACGTACGGATTATATTACGTGGGACGAGTATTTTATGGGGGTGGCCATCCTGGCCGGGAAGCGGTCCAAGGATCCCAGCACCCAGGTGGGGGCCTGTATTGTGAGCCAGGACAATAAGATCCTGTCCATGGGATACAACGGATTCCCCAAGGGCTGTTCCGACGACGAATTTCCCTGGGAAAGGGAGAACGAGGCGGACGACCCCTACAACGCGAAGTATTTTTATTCCACCCACAGCGAGTTGAACGCGATTCTCAACTACCGGGGCGGAAGCCTGGAGGGAAGCAAGCTTTATGTAACCCTGTTTCCCTGCAATGAGTGCGCCAAGGCGATTATTCAGGCCGGAATCAAGACCATTGTGTACGGGCAGGACAAGTATGCGGACACCCCCGCGGTGCGGGCTTCCAAACGGATGCTGAACGCGGCGGGCGTGCGCTATTACCAGTATCAGTCCACCGGTCGCAAGATCGAGATTGAGGTGTAATCCCATGAAATTTCTTTTGGCGGCGGTGAACGCCAAATATATTCACTCCAATCTGGGGATTTACAGCCTCAAAGCCTGTGCGGACGCCCGTATGGCCGGGGAACCGGTGGAGATCGAGTTGGCGGAGTACACCATCAACCATCAGCTGGAGCAGGTGCTCCAGGACATTTACCGCCGCAGGCCGGAGGCAGTGGGATTTTCCTGTTACATCTGGAATATCTCCTTTATCCGGGAGCTGATCGCCGACTTAGCCCTGGTGCTGCCTCAAACGGAGATTTGGCTGGGCGGCCCGGAGGTTTCTTTTGAATGCGAAAGACTGCTGCATCCCCTGCCCGCGGTTCGGGGCGTGATGAAAGGGGAGGGGGAGGAGACGTTTTGTTGGCTGGCGGCGGCTTATGGGGAGGCTGAGAGGTTGGGAGCGCTGTTGCAGGCGGAGAGTGGGATCCCAGGCCCGTCGGACGCCGATCTTGCCGCCATCCCCAACCTGGCCTTCCGGCGCCGCGACGGCGGCATTTTCCAGACGCCGGGCGGGCCGCCGTCGGATATGGGTTCATTTCCATTTTCTTACAAACAACTGGGACTAGAGAATCTGGAGCATCGGATCATCTACTATGAGAGCAGCAGAGGCTGCCCTTTTTCCTGCTCCTACTGTCTGTCCTCGGTGGACAAGGCGCTGCGTTTCCGGCCCATTTCCTTGGTAAAGCAGGAGCTGGACTGGTTTCTGGAGCGAAAGGTGCCCCAGGTGAAATTTGTGGACCGCACCTTTAACTGTAAGAAAAGCCACGCTCTCGCCATATGGAGGCATATCCAGGAGCATGACAACGGCGTGACCAATTTCCATTTTGAGATTGCCGCCGACCTGCTGGACGAGGAGGAGATGGAGTTGCTGGAGAAGATGCGCCCCGGCCTGGTGCAGCTGGAGATCGGCGTACAGTCCACCAACCCGCAAACGCTGCGGGAGATCCGCCGCCGCACGGATATCGGGGAGATTCGCCGGATTACGGCGCGTATCAACAGCTGGCACAAAATCCACCAACACCTGGATCTGATCGCGGGGCTGCCCTGGGAGGGAATCGAGTCGTTCCGAACGTCCTTCAACGAGGTGTACGGCATGGAGCCGGAGCAGCTGCAGCTGGGATTTTTGAAGGTGCTTAAAGGGTCTCATATGGCGGAGATGGCGGAATCCTACGGCCTGGTGTATTCACGCCGCCCGCCCTACGAGGTTTTGTCCACCAGATGGATTTCCTACGAGGAGCTGTTGGAGCTCAAGGGCGTGGAGGAGATGGTTGAGATCCATTACAACAGCCGTCAGTTTGTCCACACACTTGCGCTGCTGCAGGAGGAGTTTTCCACACCCTACGACATGTTTCTGCACATGGCCCGATTTTACCGGGAACAGGGGTATGCGGGGCTTAACCACAGCCGCGCCGCCCGCTATGAGATTCTGTGGAAAATGATCGGTTCCCTCACCGTGGACTGTGGACGGAGGGAGATTTACCGGGATGCGCTGGTTTTCGACCTGTATCTGCGGGAAAATGCCAAAAGCCGGCCGGAATTTGCACGGGACCAGAATCCTTTTAAGGAGCGGATACGGGAATTTTACCGGGTGGAAGCGCAGGAACCCAGGTATCTTTCCGGGTACCAGGGCTGCGACGGCCGCCAGCTTCAGCGGATGACCCACCTGGAGGGCATGGGAGACGGGACGCTGGTGCTCTTCGACTACCGTGACCGGGATCCCCTGGATTATAATGCCAAAACCTGGCGTCTGGATTTGGACGGAGCGGTAAAACGGTGAAAGAAACCGTGAAAAGGTCCATATAAAAGGTTGACATAAAGCCGAAAATGTGCTAAATAATAGAAGCCTATAACTGCGAAAAACCGTTATGGGCGCGGAATGAACACACAGAGAAAGGAATATAGACCGGAATGGCAAGACGAGAGACAAAAGCGCAGCAGGCGGAGCGGATCCGGAAGATACTGGCGGCACTGGACCGGGAGTACGGCACGGAATACCGCTGTTATTTGAATCATGAGACCCCATGGCAGCTGTTGATCGCCGTGATTATGAGCGCCCAGTGCACGGACGCCCGGGTCAACATTGTCACCGCCGATCTGTTCCGCAAATACGACACTCTGGAGAAGTTTGCGAATGCCGATTTGAAGGAGCTGGAGCAGGATATTCACTCCACGGGCTTTTACCATATGAAGGCCAAAAACATTATCGCCTGCTGCCGGGACCTGGTGGACAAACACGGTGGCGAGGTGCCGCGGACCATTGAGGAGCTGACGGCACTGGCCGGCGTGGGCCGCAAGACCGCCAATGTGATCCGCGGAAATATCTACAACGAACCCAGCATCGTGGTGGACACCCACGTAAAGCGGATCTCCCGCAAGCTGGGCCTGACCAAGTCCGAGGACCCGGTTAAAATTGAGCAGGATCTGATGAAGGCGCTGCCAAGGGATCACTGGATTCTCTGGAATATCCACATTATTACCCTGGGCCGCAGTATCTGCATCGCCCGACGCCCCAAGTGTGGGGAGTGCTTCCTGCGGGAGTTTTGTCCGGGGCGGGAGGACGAGGGGTAAAATGCCTGTTCAGTAAAAAAACGTCCGTCGGCTGCAACAGCGGCCCATTGCATTCAATAAAAAGACAGAGGTACAGCCTGATCGCCGGACGGTGATCCGCAGTACCTCTGTCTTTTGGTTTAACGCGATAGGCTGCAGCCTGCACCCCACCCCTACAACATCTTCTCCGCAATCGCCTGTGAGGTCTTTTGTTTATTGATCTCCGCGTCGCCGTTCATGCGCCGGAACAGCTCGGCGTAGAGAATGTCCACCATGTACATCTGGGAGGCGATGGCCGAGATGGAGCCGCCCTGCATGGGGCCTTCTCTGGCTCCGCACTGGAGCAGGATATCCGCGTAGGGCGCCGCCGGAGTCTTTAAAAAGCTGGTGATAAACACTGTGGTTCCGCCGGATTCCCGGACAGACTTGGCGATCTGGATGCAGTCCTTGGTCATGCCGGAATTGCAGAAGATAATGGCCAGATCCCCGGGGCGCAGCAGCGTGGCGGAGGTCAGCTGCATGTGCGCATCGCTGGTGAAGGAGATATTGGGCATAAGCCGCAGGAACTTGTTCTGCATCTCCAGCGAGGTGATGGCGGAACCTCCGAAGCCGTATAAGTAAATCTGATTAGCGGAAATGATCTGGTCCACCGTCCGGCTCACGGCCTCAAAGTTTAAGTAATTGTAAGCGTGGTTCAGCGCAGCCGTGTATACGGACAGGATTTTCTGGGAAATTTCCCGGATGTCCCTGGAGTCCGCCACGTCCACATTGGCGTTGATGTCCAGCATCTCGCGGGAGTGGGTACTGAGTGCCAGCGACAGCTTGAAATCCTGATAACCGCCCAGCTTCAGGGAACGGCAGAAACGGAATACGGTGGTGTCGCCCACTCCGCAGCGCTCCGCCAGATCGCTGATGGTCAGATCCAGAACCTCCTGGGGGTTTTCGAGCACAAAATCAGCCACTTTTTTTTCCAGTTTGGTGAAATGGCTGTAGGACGAGAGGATTTTGTCAATCAGGTTGACGTCCGCCATAGAGTACCTCCAAAAATATGTATGTCATGTCTATGATTCGATGGCCTGCACAAAGCGCTTGGTGATTTCCAGAGGTCTTGTGATAGCGCCTCCGATCACAGCCGCGTGTATTCCATCCATAGAGAGTATATCATGGAGCTGCTGCGGCGTCCAGATACCACCCTCGGCAATCACGGGAATTCCCATGGTCTGCCCCAGACGGGCGATCAGATCCATGTCCGGTATCTCCATTCCGGCCGTCTCCCGGGTATATCCGCGCAGGGTAGTTCCCACGATGTCAAATCCCATGTCCCTGGCCGCGGCCGCGTCCTCGTAGGTGGAGCAGTCCGCCATGAAGAGCTGGCCGGGATATTTCCTGCGGATCGCGGAAAACAGTTCCGGCAGGGAAACACCGTCCGGCCGGGGCCGGCTGGTGGCGTCCAGGGCGATCACCTCGGTGCCGCAGGAGACCAGCGCATCCACTTCGCGTTCCGTGGGTGTGATGAAAACCGGGCAGTCCCCGTACACGTGCTTGATAATGCCGATCACCGGCAGATTCACGGTCTCCTTAATGGCCGTTATATCCTCCACCGTGTTTGCACGGATTCCGGCCGCGCCTCCCAACATGGCCGCGTAGGCCATCCGGGACATAATATAGGAGCTGTGGAGCGGTTCATGCTCCAAAGCCTGGCAGGATACAATCAGCTTTTTGTGAACCTGCTCAAGAAAGTTACTCATTTATTAGCACCTCCGAATTGAAATGATAAAATGTCGCATACGGGAAATGTATGGAAACCGACAAGGTCAGAGCCGCTGTCCTTATTATAAATTAACCAAAGAAAAAACACAAGAATAAAAGAAAAATTTATTTTTATATCCAATTTAGATATGAAATAAAAAATATTTTTGCTTTTCGTGTTGATTTTGCATAATCGGTATGCTAATATAAAAGCACGGGAAAGGTATGGCTGTGTTTTATCAAACAGAGCTGAACATAGTCAACTATGATAATCAAAAGGAGGAGTTATCAGTTATGAGGAAACGTTATTTAGCAGGGGTATTGGCAGCGGTTATGGCAATGGGGCTTACAGCATGCGGCGGCGGAAGCACGCCCACCACGGCGGAGACGAAGGCGGAAGCGAAAACTGAGGCAAAGGCGGAGTCCGCTGGGGAGCAGTCCGGTGAGGAGAGCAAGGAGGAAGCCAAGACCACCGGCGGAAAGCTGGTTGTGTATTCCCCCAACTCCGAAGGAATCATGAACAATGTAATTCCCGGCTTTGAGGAGAAATACGGCATCGAGGTGGAAGTGATTTCCGCGGGAGCCGGAGAACTGATCAAGCGCCTGAGTTCCGAGGCAAACGATCCCTACGCGGATATCGACTTCGGCGGCGTAAACTATGCCATTTACAAACAGAACCCGGATCTGTTCGAGGAGTATGTGTCTCCCAACGATAAGAACCTTCCGGAGGAATTCCAGAACACAACAGGTTTCTACACGAACTACACCATCAACGGCAGCTGCCTGCTGGTGAACAAGGACCTGATCGGAGATATCAAGATTGAGAGCTACGAAGACCTGCTGAACCCGGAGTTAAAGGGTAAGATCGCCACCTGCGACCCCGCCACCTCCTCCAGCGCATTTGCGCAGCTGACCAATATTCTGCTGGCCAAGGGCGGATACGACAGCGACGAGGCCTGGGATTTTGTGGGCAAGCTGATCGAGCAGTGGGACGGCAAGGTGCTGTCCGGTTCCAGCGCCGTGTACAAGGGCGTTGCGGACGGCGAGTATACCGTGGGTCTGACCTACGAGGATCCCTGCGCAACCCTGGTTGCGGACGGAGCGCCGGTTGAGATCGTATTCCCCAGCGAGGGTGCCGTATACCTGCCCAGCGGAGCCGCGATCATCAAGGGCGCCAAGAACATGGACAACGCCAAGCTGTTCATCGATTACCTGATTTCCGATGAAGTACAGCAGCAGTTCGGCGACAACTTAACCATCCGCCCCATTATCGCCTCCATTCCCAGCAAGACCCTTACGCCCATCGGCGAGATCCATACCATCACCGAGGACATCGCGTACATCGCGGAGCACAAGAACGAGATTGTGGAGCGCTACAAAGACTTATTTGCAAGCCTGCAGTAAGGTAAACGGCAGAATAAGGTTCATCCGGACCGCGCACTAACCGCGCGGCCTCAAAAAACGTGGAAAAGCAGGCACAATCCCACCGCCGCCGGCGTTTATCCGGGATTGTGCCGGTAACTGCCTGGGTTTCGGACAGTTGCCAATCAAGGCTTCTGGAGGAGATATAACATGAGTGTTGCAATCAAGATCAGCCACGCAGTCAAAAAATACGGTAACAACACGGTGATTCCGGATCTGTCGCTGGACATTCGGGAGGGCGAGTTTTTCACCCTCCTGGGCCCCTCCGGGTGCGGAAAAACCACACTTCTGCGAATGATCGCCGGCTTTAACAGTATTGAAGGCGGGGATTTTTATTTTAATGAGAAACGGATCAACGACGTGGAGCCGAACAAGCGCAATATCGGCATGGTATTTCAGAACTACGCCATTTTCCCCCATCTGACCGTGCGCCAGAACGTGGGCTTCGGCCTGAAAAACCGCAAGTGCAGTAAGGAGGAGATGGAGAGCCGGACCGACGAGTACCTGAAGCTCATGCAGATCGAGGAGTACAAGGACCGCCTGCCGGAGCGCCTCTCAGGAGGACAACAGCAGCGCGTGGCCCTGGCCCGGGCGCTGGTGATCCATCCGGACGTGCTGCTCATGGATGAGCCCCTCTCTAACCTGGACGCCAAGCTGCGGGTGGAGATGCGCTCCGCCATCAAGGACATCCAGAACCAGGTGGGCATCACCACGGTTTACGTGACCCACGACCAGGAGGAGGCCATGGCCGTTTCCGACCGCATCGCCGTGTTCGACCACGGTGTGATCCAGCAGATCGGAACGCCCCAGCAGCTGTACCAGCGGCCGAAGAACCTGTTCACGGCCACCTTCATCGGGCGCACCAATATCGTGGAGGGCACGCTGACCGTCGGGGAAAATGGAACCGGCAGCCTGGTGCTGGCCCGGACCTGCGGCGCGGACATCACCGGCCTCAAGGGGCTTGGAAAAGGCACATACCCTGTGAAGGTTTCCGTCCGCCCGGAGGAGTTTGTCATCCATGAGTCGGGGAAAGCCGGGGCGGTGGAGGCCGTGGTGGAGAGCAGCATTTTCCTGGGGCTGAACACCCATTACAATGTGCGCCTTGCAACGGGCGAGCGCGTGGACATTATTCAGGAGTCCACCATCGACCACATTATCAAGCCGCAGACAAAAATTTCTCTGACCGTGAAGCAGGAGAAGATCAATATTCTCTCCGAGGACGGCAGCCGCAATTACTTAGTGGGAGTGGAGGACGATGAAGAGTAAATTCAAACTGGACGTTTGGGGTTATATTACCATCGCACTGCTGGGCGCGTACGCGATTTTTCTGCTGTACCCCATGCTGAATCTGCTCCGGCGCTCCGTGTACGGCCCGGACGGCGTTTTCACTCTGGGCTATTTCAGCAAATTTTTCGGCAAGAAATACTATTTTGGAACCCTGTTAAACAGCCTGAAGGTGACCCTGTGCACCACCGTCACCACCCTGCTTCTGGGCGCGCCCCTGGCGTATTTCTTTACCATGTATAAGATTAGGGGCAACGGAGTGCTCAGAATCCTGATCATCCTGTCGTCCATGTCCGCGCCGTTTATCGGCGCATATTCCTGGATTCTTCTGATGGGCAGAAGCGGCGTTGTGACCACCTTCTTAAAGGACACCTTCAACATCCAGGGAATCAACATTTACGGTTTTGTGGGCATCCTGGTGGTGCTGACCCTGCAGCTTTACCCGCTGGTATTCCTGTACGTGTCCGGCGCCTTAAAAAACATCGATCAGTCCTTAATGGAAGCCAGCCTTAACCTGGGCTGCAGCGGCGTGAAGCGTTTCTTCAGCCTGATTATCCCGCTGGTCATGCCCACCATTCTGGCCAGCAGCCTGCTGGTATTCATGCGCGCCCTGGCGGATTTCGGCACGCCCATGCTGATCGGCGAGGGCTACCGGACCTTCCCGGTGCTCATCTACAATGAATTCATGGGCGAGGTCAGCGGAGACGACGGTTTCGCGGCCGCCATCAGTATCATCGCCATCATCATCACGGCGTTGATCTTCATGGCCCAGAAGCACGCCTCCAACAAGCTGGCATTTACCATGAACGCCCTTCACCCCATCGAGCCCAAGGAGCTCAAAGGCGTCCGGGGCGTGCTGATCCACCTGTATTCCTATCTTGTGGTCGGTCTCTCCATCGTGCCCCAGTGCTACGTGATTTACACCTCCTTCCTGAAAACGGAGGGCCTGGTGTTCAAGGACGGGTACTGGCTGGGCAGCTACCGCACGGCGTTTTCCAAGATGGGCAGTTCCATCGTCAATACCTTTGTGATCGCGGGCAGCGCGCTGGTGGTGATCATTCTCATGGCGGTGCTGATCGCATACCTGGCGGTGCGCAGACGCAACGCGGCCACCAATACCATGGACCTGATTTCCATGATGCCCTACATTATCCCCGGTTCCGTTATCGGAATCGCCATGTTGATCTGCTTTAACCGTCCGCCGCTCATCATCAGCGGAACCTTTTTGATCATGATCGTGGCCCTGGTCATCCGCAGGCTGCCCTACACCATAAGGTCCAGCGTGGCGATTTTACAGCAGATTCCCATCACCATCGAGGAAGCGTCCATCAGCCTTGGCACCTCCAAGATGAAAACCTTCTTTGCCATCACAATTCCCATGATGGCCAACGGGATCGTGTCGGGAGCGATCTTGAGCTGGGTGACGATGATCACGGAGTTGTCCACGGCGATTATTCTGTATACGGGGAAGACGAAAACGTTGACGGTGTCTATTTATACGGAGGTAATCCGGGGGAACTATGGAGTCGCGGCGGCGCTTTCTACGGTGTTGACGTCGTTGACGGCGTTGTCGATATTGATCTTTATGAGGATTTCTAAGTCGAAGGATATTACCATGTGAGTGAAATGATGTCCCTGCAGCCGTTGCTTTTGGGAGTGACGGGTGTGGGGATTTTTTTAGAGGGGGGGGGGGGCGGACGGGATAAGGTAGTTCCAGAAAAGAGGTGGGGGACGGGCAGGGAGGCCGGGCTCATAGTCCGAACCGGGGGATGGCTCTAAGCCCGGAGAGGACGCTCCGCAGGGGGATCGGGAAAACTCCGGCGCAGGCCTGATGCCTGCCCCTCCGTATTCCCTTTCGCTCGGGCGTTGAGCGCCCTCCCTCACCCCCTGCTCCGCGTCCTCTCCAGGCTAAGACCCATCTCCCCTCCCGGAAAATCGCCCAACCTCCCTGCCCGTCCCCCACCTCTTTTCCCCCTCAGTTTTTCTCCCCGTCCGCTGGCGCATCCACATTATAGAAGAAGGTCGCCCGCCCATTTTTTTGCCTGCGGCAAAAGATATATGCTCCATTAGGTTGATTCGTGAGTGTCGGAGCCTGGTGGGGGTGATAGCGTATTAGGTTAAGGAGGGGCCTAAAGAGCCGAAGAAATGTTTTTTCTCCCTCCAAAAACGTGGAAGTGCGAGAGGGGAAGAGAGAAAGAGTAGTGGGTGAGAGGCAGGGGAGCGGGGGAGGAGGTGACTGTGGAGTGGTTCGGAGAGTCTTGGGCGGAAGGGGTGTGAAAAGGTGGGATTGCGGAGGGCTCTCAAAGCCCGCAGCAAAGCGTAGCCGGAGGGGGGCGGCATCAGGCCGGCGCCCGTAGTGCGGAGCGGTGCCCGCCTTTTCGCGCCCCTTGCGTCCTAGACTCTCCCACCACGGAGCCCTGGAACCTCCTCCCCCGCTCCCCTGCCTCTCACGAACGCCAACACCTCCCCCCCATCAAATATCCCCTCTCCCTCTTCCCCTATAAGCCCCCTTAATCACCCCTTATCACCCCACCTTATCCCATCGTGCAAGCCCACAAAAAAAATTTCACCTGGTTGTGCACTTGAACAAGATATTAATTTCCTGTCGCATTTCATTGAAAGAAGTCACTCAAAATGATATGATATCCTCATAATAAACAAAAAAGAAACAGATATTTAGGAAGATACTGGACAATATAGTATCTTCCTTTCCTGATCAGGAGGAAGCGCCTATGCCGGATTCCGTATTAACCCGTTATTCCTGCCGCGAATTCACACCCGACCCGGTCACCAGGGAACAGCTGCGGGCCATCATGCGCGCAGGGATGCAGGCCCCCACCGCAAAGAATGAACAGCCCTGGGAATTTCTGGTTGTGCAGTCGGAGCAGGGCAGGGAAGCGCTGGCCGCGTCCAGCCCCTACGCCGGGAGCTGCCGCAGAGCGCCTGTGGTCATCGTGGCGTTGGCGGATTTGAACCGGATTTCGCCGGAAAGCCCCTGGTGGGTACAGGACATGAGCGCCTGCGTGGAGAACATGCTCATCGAGGCCGTGGAACAGGGCCTGGGCGGCGTGTGGCTGGGGATGTACCCCAGGCAGGACCGGGTCAGCGCCATCCGGGAGGCATTTGAACTGCCGGAGAACCTGATCCCCTTCGCAGCCGTTCCGGTGGGACATCCGGCGGGGGAGCAGAAGGCAAAGGACCGCTTCGACCCCAAGCGCATCCGCTGGGAAAAATGATCCTCCCGCCGGAGCGCCGAAACGTACTGAAAATCAGCGCCTTCCAATCTCCATCGCCGGGCGTTGCCCTTTCATGAGGAGCGATTATGAGTGTATATTTGTCGGTAGCCCAGGCCCAGAATATCGTGTTCGAGCTGATGGAGATCGTGCCAAAGGGAGTCAGCGTAGCCGATGAAAACGGCTGCATTATTGCCAGCTCCAGCGCCGCGTTCCTGGGAAAGTCCTCCAGGCTGGCCAAGGAATGCATCGAGCAGGCCGGCCAGCTCCAGTCCTACAATGAGCGGCATTATGAGGGAAATACCACCGCCACGCCGCTGTTCTTCCGGGACATCTGCGTGGGAGCCATTATCATGACCGGGGACCCGGAGCGGATCAAGCGGCTGACCTCCATCGCCAAGGCGGTGGGCGAGAGCGTGATCTGCCAGCCCTATTTCAACAATCCCGACCAGACCAGCTACGTCATGTATTTCGAGTACCTGACGGAATGGCTGAACAATACGGAGGAGTACACCCTGCCCTTTATCCGCAGGGGCGTGCGCCTGGGAATCGATGTGACGCAGCCGTACTATACGGTGGTGCTGGACGGCATCTGGAACCCGGTCAGCGCCCAGAAGGCGGTGGAGCGGATCCTCAGCGGACCCAACTATTACCTGTGCCACAACAACAGCTGCCTGGTGCTGATCCTGCAGGAGGGAACCGACGAGTCGGTGCTCCGGCAGGTGGCGGCCCTGTTCCACGACATCAAGATCGCGGTGGGCAGCGTGGAGACCAGTCTGAACCGCTCCTTTGTGGTGGCCCAGAACGCCCTCTTCGCGGGCAAACGCCTCCACCCTCAGAAAAATATCTATGATTACCGGGATTACGAGTTCGCCTACGCCCTCTCGAAAATCCAGGACCTCAAAGTCAAAAAAGGTGTGTTGGAGCTGTTTGAACAACCTCAGCACGCGGACCTGCTTCAGACCCTGGAGATGTACATCCAGGAGAGCGGCAACTCCGCGGAGGTGATCCACAAGCTGTTCATCCACCGCAACACCCTGAAATACCGGCTGGACAAGATTCAGGAGCTGACCGGAAAGAACCCCAGAAGTTTCCAGGACCTGTTTTATCTCTATGTCCTGTACGTCCTGTACCGCCTGTCCAAGTGACGGTACAGGGGTACCAGGCGGACTGCGCCATGCAATGATTCCGCCCTCATAACGGATACAATATACAATGTACATGTTCTGAAAATGAACCCCCAACCATGTGAGTATTCGGCCGGTTTCCGGCTGATAAGTGTTATACAACCAAAGGAGGATAAAGATGAAGAAGTGTGGAAAGAAGCTCATCGGTTTGCTGATGGCGGTGGCCATGGTCTCGACTATGGCGCTCAGCGGATGTAAGGAGAAGGCGCCGGAGACTACGGCGGCTGAGACGAAGGCCCAGACGGAAGCCGAACAGAATACGCCGGAGGCGGCGGGAACCGAGAGCGCGGGCGGGGAGAGCCAGGCCCAGGCGGACGGCAAGGACCCCAACCGCCTGATCAAGATCGGTTTCCTGTTCAGCAACGTGATCAGCACGGACGCGTGGGCTCAGACCCATGAGAACGCCAGGCTGTACCTGGAAGAGAACTGCGAGAACGTGGAAACCTTCAAGGTGGAGAATATCGCGGGCGGCGCGGACTGCGAGCGCGTGATGAGAGAGTACATAAACGACGGCTGCGAGATCATCGTGGGCACGTCCTTCGACTATTTGGACTACATGCTGGCTCTGGCCGACGAGTACCCGGATATCGCGTTTATCAACGGCTCCGGTTATGAGACCAAGGACAACCTGTCCATTTACATCGCCAAGCTGGAGCAGGGGCGTTACCTGACCGGCATGATGGCGGGCGAGCTGACGGAAGTGGACAAGATCGGCTACTGCTCCAGTATCCCCTTCCCGGATCCCATCAAACAGCTGAACGGCTTTGCAGCGGGCGTGGCAGCCACCAACCCGGACGCCAAGGTAGTGACCCTGTGGTCCAACTCCTTTAACGATCCCACCACCGACGCCCTGTGCGCAAACACCCTGATCGACCAGGGATGTGACCTGATCTGTATCGACTTAAGCTCCTCCGCGGTAGCGCAGGTCTGCGAGGAGCGCGGCGTGAAATTCATCGGCAGCTCCGTGGATATGCGGGAATTTGCACCCACGCAGCAGCTCACCTCCAACTGCTGGACCTGGGGCCCCTGGATGGCCAAACAGGTTGAGGCGGTCCGCGAAGGCAGCTTTAAGGGCGCCTGGTGCGAGCTGGATATCAACGACGGTGCCATCAGCCTGGCGGATTACAGCGACGCGGTTCCTCAGAACGTGATCGATATGATCGAGGAGCAGAAGCAGAAATTCATGGACGGCGAGGAAGTCTTTGTAGGCCCGCTGTACGACAACACCGGAAAGCTGCGGGTGCCCGAGGGCGAGTCCCTGACCGGCGAGGCGGCCAACAGCATGCAGTGGTTCCTGCCCAACGTCATCGACAACTGGGCGGATAAACCGGTAGATTAAACGAAGGCAGCAGGCGGATCAGACAGCGCCGGGGTGGGCGAAAGACTTAACAGCCCGCCCCGGCGTTTTGATTCCGAAAAGGAAGGAAGAAGGTAAATGGCTGAAATTGCAACGGTAGAAATGAAACAGATCCGCAAGGAGTTTCCCGCTACGCTGGCCAACGACAACGTTGATTTCACCGCCTACAAAGGGGAAATCCATGCGCTGCTGGGGGAAAACGGCGCCGGAAAAAGCACCCTGATGAACATCCTAACCGGCGTGTTAAGGCCGGACGGCGGGGAAATCCTGATTAACGGAGCGCGGGTCTCCATGAAGTCGCCGGGGGACGCCCTGGCGCTGGGAATCGGTATGATTTACCAGCATTTTAAGCTGGTGAAGCCCTTTACGGTGGCGGAAAACATCGTGCTGGGCATGGAGCAGGTAAAAATCCTCAAAAAGCAGGCCCTGGAGCAGCAGGTGAAGGCCCTGTCCGAGGAGTATAAAATCGATATCAATCCCGCCTCGGCCATATGGCAGCTGTCCATCGGCGAGCAGCAGCGGGTGGAAATTTTAAAGGTGCTGTACCGCAAGGCCAATATCCTGATTCTGGACGAGCCCACGGCGGTTCTGACCCCGGACGAGGTGAGGGAGCTGTTCGGCACCCTGCGCAACATGGCCGCCATGGGCTGCACCATCATTTTCATCACACACAAGATGAACGAGGTGATGGAGTTTGCGGACCGGATCACGGTGCTGCGGGACGGCTGCCTGGTGAAGGCCCTGAAAAAGGAGGAGACCACGGAGCAGGAGCTGGCCCAGCTGATGGTGGGCCGGGAAATCTCCATGGGACGCCGGAACACGGAAAATACCACCAGGAACGAGGCGATCCTGCGGGTTAAGGGCCTGACCGTGCTAAACGACAAGAAGCTGAAGGCGGTGAACGATCTGAGCTTTGACCTGTACGCAGGGGAAATCCTGGGGATCGCGGGGGTGTCCGGAAACGGGCAGAAGGAGCTGATGGAGGCGCTGGCCGGATTAAGGCCCACCGTGTCCGGCCATTTGGAAGTCCGGGGGGAGGACATTTCCAGGTCCTCGCCCAGGGAGCGGATTGGCCGGGGCGTGGCCTTTATCCCGGAGGACCGCTACGGCTTCGCGCTGATCAAGACCATGACCGTGACGGAAAACGCCAGCCTAAAATGCTACCGCAAGCCGGAGTTCTGCCGCAGGGGCGTGCTCAATTACCGGAAGCTGGAGCAGCAGGCCGGGCGGTTTATCGAGGAATTTGAGATCAAGGTGGGCGGGCCTAAGAGCCTGGTGCAGAGTATGTCCGGCGGAAACGCCCAGAAGCTGATTCTGGCCCGGGAGACGGCGGAGAACCCGTCGGTCATCCTGGCCAGCTATCCGGTGCGGGGACTGGATATCAAGGCCACGGAGAGCATCCACAAGATCCTGGTCCAGGAGAAGTCCCGGGGGGCAGGCGTGCTGCTGGTTTCCGAGGACCTGGACGAAATCTTCCAGCTCAGCGACCGTGTGGCCGTGATGTACGAGGGAACATTTATGGGGATTCTGCCCGTGGGCGAGGTCGGTCTGGAACAGATCGGCATGGCCATGGCGGGAGCGGCCCGGTTAGGGGGTGAGGCGTGATGGAAGAGACAATCAAACGGCAGAGAGCGTTGACGCTTGTAAAGCGCATGGAGACCCCGGGCTGGTTTAAAATCGCGGTGCCGGTGGCCTCCATCATCGGAGGTTTCATGTTTTCGGCCATATTTCTGATGGCGGCGGGGGAGTCGCCCATCAAAGTGTACTCCGTGATGTTCGGCGGGGCCTTCGGCTCCCTCTACGGTCTGGGGGAGACCGTGGTGAAAATGATTCCCCTGATGATCGTTTCCGTGGGCGTGTCCTTTGCCTTTAAGATGCAGATTTGGAACGCCGGAGGCGAAGGCCAGCTGCACATCGGGGCGGCGGCCGCCACCTATGTGGTGCTGCATCTGCAGGGCTATGACAAGAAAACCACCCTGACCGCCGCGTTTCTGGCTGCCTTTATCTGCGCGGGCCTTTACGGCCTGATCCCGGCTATTTTAAAGGTAAAATGGAAGGTGAACGAGCTGATCACCTGCCTGATGTTAAACTACGTGGGCACCCTGTTCATTTCCTGGCTGATCCAGGGGCCCTGGAAGGATCCTACGGGTTTCGCCTTCCCGCGCACGGAAAAATTCCCCAGAGTCGGGGAGATGCCCACCTTTTTCGGCACGCGCATCCACGCAGGGGTGGTGATCGGCGTGGTCATCGCGCTGATTCTCTGGTTCATTCTGGCCAAGACCAAGTGGGGCTATGAGATCAAGCTCATTGGCACCAATCCCAGGGTAGCCGAGTACGCCGGAATCCCGGTGAAGCGTTACGTGCTGGCCGTGATGTTCGTCAGCGCCGGAATCGCCGGTCTGGCCGGTATGTCCGAGGTGTGCGGCATCACACACCGCCTCCAGGCCAATTTCGCGGCCCAGGTGGGCCCGTCGGGAATGACCATCGCCTATCTGGCCCAGTGCCATCCCCTGGGGGCCGTGCTGGTGTCCTTCCTGTTCGGAGCGCTGCTTGTGGGCGGCAATACCATCCAGAAGCTGGGACTTCCGGTCTCCACGGTGCAGATGATTCAGGGTTCCATCCTGTTCTTTGTGGCGGCGGGAACCATGTTCATGAATTACCGGATTGTTTGGAAAGAAAGGTAGGGTTTGTCATGGTACAAGTGATTTTATTGGCGACATTGACGGCCGCAGTGGCCCAGGGCACACCTCTGCTCATCACCGCGCTGGGGGAGATCATGACGCAGCGCTCCGGCGTTCTGAACCTGGGGCTGGAGGGCATGATGCTCATCGGAGCCGCGGCTTCCTTTATCGCGCTGGTCAACACCAACAGCCTGATTCTGGCGGTGCTCATCGGAGCGCTGTGCAGCGGTCTGCTGGCCCTGGTCCACGCGTTTCTGTCCATCACCTGCCGGGTCCACCAGGTGATCTGCGGCCTGGCCCTAAATATTTTCGCAGGGGGCTTAAGCGGTTATCTGGGCAAGGACTACAACGGCATCGCGGCGCCCAAGGTGCTGCCCAGCTTCCGGATTCCGCTGCTGGCGGACATCCCCTATGTGGGAGAAATCTTCTTTCACCAGAACCTGCTGGTCTACTTATCCTACGCGCTGGTGATCGGCCTGACCTATATGATTTTCCACACCCAGACGGGGTTAAAGCTGCGGGCCTGCGGCGAGAATCCGGCGGCGGCCTACTCCATGGGCGTGAACGTCAACCGCACCCGGTATATCTACGTGGTGCTGGGCGGGATGCTGGCCGGGATCGGCGGTTCCTTCCTGATTCTGAGTACAGTGCCCAGCTGGGTGGAAAATATGACCGGCGGGCGCGGCTGGATCGCCCTGGCCATCGTCACCTGCGCCATGTGGAAGCCCGGCGCGGCTATGGTGGCGGCCTACGTGTTCGGCGGAGTGGAGGCGCTGGCCTACCAGCTCCAGGCCGTCAGCGTGAACGTGTCGCCGGTGCTGTTAAAAATGATGCCCTACGCGGCCACCGTGGTGGTGCTGGTAGCGGTATCCATCGCCAACCGGGACAAGGGAGCCGCCGGGCCGGAGGCCCTGACCACGCCCTTTGTGGCTGAGGACAACTAGCGGCTGGTGAAGGCGGGGGAGCGAAGGCGCGGATCATTGCGTCCGGCTCGGTCCGAATGCGCAGCTGCGCTCCGCCCGCCGGTGTACGCCATAACAGGAGGATTTGACAGATGGAAGAGAGAGAATTGACAGAACAGGGGGAGGCGTTCATCCGCGGCTGGTACGCGCGCATCGACGCCAAGGTCCCCTTTGAGGAGATCGCCGGGGACACGGCGGGCGAGAGCCTGATTGTGGATTTCCCGGGCAATCCGCTGGATTTTTGTGGATTTAAGAGCTGGTATGAGGGGCAGTGCCGCGATTTCACGGGCCGTCACCAGCTCCACACCGTCCGGGTGTCCGGCAGCGATACAGAAATGGAAATTTTTTCCGAAATTACCTGGACAGCGGAAAAAACAGAGGGGGGAGCGCTGACGCTCTACCCCAACGTGACCCTGAAGCTGGTTAAGGACGGCGGCTGGAAGGTGCGCTATTACGGCTGCGTGGACCGGAAGTAAGAATAAAAACAGAGGAGTTATAACGATGAATAAAAAGAAATTCGACGGCAGTATCAGTGAGATTATGGTGGCCTACAAACCCAACGGGGATCTGGATTTTGAGCCGGTAAAGAAAATGGTGGAGTTCCAGGTGGAGAACCACATCGACGGCCTGTTTATGGGCGGCCTTTCCACCCAGACTTATCTCCTGAGCATGGAGGAGAAAAAGCAGGTGTGCGCGGAGCTGATGAACGCCGCCGCGGGCCGGGTGCCGGTGATGATGAATGTGATGGAGGACTCCATCCGGGACGCAAAGGAGCTGGTGGAGGCTTACATGGAGATCGGCGTGGACGCCGTGTGCATTTCCCAGCCCTCCGTGTTCCCCTATACGGAGCAGGCTCTGTACGAGTTTTTCGACGAGGTGATTCCCGCAGAATACCCCACCTACATCTACAACGTGCCGCAGACCGGCAACACCCTGTCGCCCAGACTGACGGCGCGCATCGCCAACGACCATGCCAACGTGCTGGGCTACAAGGACAGCACCCAGAACATTTCCGGCCTGCAGGATCTGATCAGCCAGGTGAAGAACCCGGACTTCCAGTACATCGCAGGCAGCGACGCCATGACGCTTCCCATGATGGCTCTTGGCGGCGTGGGCGTGATCTCCGCCATCTCCGTGCCCTTCCCCAAGGTGGTGCTTAACATCACGGACAAGTTCTTTGCCGGGGATTTTGAGGGCGCGCTGAACGCGCACCGGTTCTCCATGAGAGTGCGCAAGCTGTTAAAGACCGCCACGGACATGAACGGCTACTACTATGCCTGCGAGCTGCTTGGAATGCCCTTTAACGGCACCCGCATGCCCAAAAACATGACCATGGTGACGGATGAGCAGAAAATGATCATCAAGACCGGGCTTCAGGAAATGAAGCTCATATAAGGGGGCGGGATAAAGTGGACAGACGGGTTGTAGTGCTGGGCAGTTGCAGCGTGTGCCATGTGTTCGCCTCGCCGAATCTGCCGAACCGGGGCGAGACGGTGATCGGGGACGATTACCACATCGTGGTGGGCGGAAAAGGCTCCGGCCAGGCCATCGTGGCCTGCCGCCTGGGCAGCGAAGTGTTTATGCTGGAGCACCTGGGAGACGACGCCTACGGGCGCAGGGAGAAAGAGTCCTACCGGGAGATGGGCATCCACACGGAGTATGTGTACCTGGATAAGGACTGCCCCACCGGCACAGGAGGCATTTTCCTGGACGCCCAGGGGCAGAATAAGATTATTATTGTGCCGGGAGCCAACAGCAATGTGAGCTGCCGGGATATCGACAATATGCGGGAGGTGTTGCAGGGGGCCAAGATTCTGGGGACCCAGTTCGAGGTTCCGGCCGCCACCGTGGACTACGCCATCCGCACGGCGGACGGGATGGGGGTGCGGACTCTGCTGGATCCCGCGCCGGTGACGGCCTTTGACGAGAGCCTGTACCCGCACATTTCCATCATCAAACCCAACGAGTGCGAGGCCGCGGAGCTGACCGGAATCCGGGTGGAGGACACAGACAGCGCAGCCAGAGCAGGAAAATGGTTTCTGGACAAGGGCGTGAAGGAGGCCGCCATCATCACCCTGGGCGAGAAGGGGGCCGTGCTGGTCACCAGGCAGGGCGTGAAGCATTTCCCGGGCCTGACCGTGAAAGCCGTGGACACCGGCGGCGCGGGCGACACCTTCGCGGGCGCGCTTCTGGCCGCCCTCAGCCGGGACTGGCCGCTGGAGAAATCCATCCGCTACGCCCAGTGCGCCTCCGCCATCTGCGTGACCCGCACCGGGTCCTACTCCATGACGCGGCAGGAGGAAGTGGACCGGCTCTTCGCCGAGACCTACCCCTGCGAGGCAGTGTGAGGCCGGACTGCGGCGGCGCGGCCGGCAAATAGAAAGGAGAGCGATTATGGACCGAACGAAAATTTTTCAGGCGGTGGACCACACCCTGCTGGCGCAGACCGCCACATGGGAGGAAATCCGTCAGATTTGCGACGATGGGCTGGCCTGCCACACGGCTTCCGTGTGCATTCCCCCTTCCTATGTAAAAAGGGCGGCGGAGTACCTGGCCGGGCGTATGGCCGTGTGCACGGTCATCGGATTCCCCAACGGGTATCAGACCACGGCCGTGAAATGCTTTGAGACAAAGGACGCCCTGGACAACGGGGCGGACGAGATCGATATGGTGATCAATATCGGGGACTTAAAGGACAAAAATTACGCTGCGATTGAGGATGAGATCCGCAAATTAAAGGAAATCTGCGGGGAGAAAATCCTCAAGGTGATCATTGAGACCTGCCTGCTCACCGATGAGGAAAAAATCAAAATGTGCCAGATCGTCACCGCCTCCGGCGCTGACTTTATCAAGACGTCCACCGGTTTTTCCAAGGCCGGGGCAACATTTGACGACATTGCGCTGTTTGCGGCCCACGTGGGGCCGGGCGTGCGCATGAAAGCGGCCGGGGGAATCCGTTCCTTTGCGGACGCGGAGAAATTCATGGAGCTGGGAGCCAGCCGCCTGGGCACCAGCCGGATTGTGAAACTGGCCAAGGCGGAACAAAACAGTTGATCACAGGCCGCTTCCCGGCGGCCATGGCCCCACAGAGGGTCGGATCAAGCCGGATGTTTTGCCATGCGAGCGGCAAAATGACCGGCACCGCGGGACTGCCGCCCCGGACTGAGCCTCAAACGGGCTAACGAAGAGGAGGCGGCCGTGGGAATAAATTCATACTACCTACCTACCAAAATGGAGCCGTTCGGGGGACAATCCCGGGCGGTTTCCGCTTTGTGCGGTAAAACTTGCAACCCGCCTTAAAAAGCTGTATACTGAATGGCATAAAAAACACATGAGAACTGATACTATTAGAAAAGAGGATACAGTGACAAATTCATACGTTGCGATTGATATCGAGACCACGGGCCTGGAGCCCAGGCTGGATAAGATAACGGAAATTGCCGCCCTGCGGGTGGTGGACGGGGCGGTGGAAGGCCGTTTTGTGACGCTGGTGAACCCGGGACGGCCGCTGGGCGAGCGGATCGTGGAGCTGACGGGGATCACCGACGGCATGCTGGCCGGGGCTCCGGCCATCGGGGACGTGATCGGACCTCTGGTGCGCTTTTGCGGGGACCTGCCCCTTCTGGGCCACAACATCCTGTTCGACTACAGTTTTTTGAAGCGGGCCGCCGTGAACCAGGGCCTGGATTTCCAGCGGGAGGGCATCGACACGCTGAACCTCTGCCGCGCGTTTATGCCCGGGGAGAACAAGAAGAACCTTTCCGCCGCCTGTGCATTTTACTGCATCGAGCAGGTGGAGGCCCACCGGGCGGAGGCGGACGCCCTCAGCGCCCACCTGCTTTACCAGAAATTGCTGGAGGGCCGCGGGGAGGGCAGGGAGGAGCTGTTCACCCCGAAATCCTTGATTTACAAGGCAAAAAAGGAACAGCCCGTCACAAAAAGGCAAAAAGAATACTTGCAGGATTTAATAAAATGTCATAGAATAGACGTAACTGTGCAGATCGATACCCTGAGCCGCAACGAGGCGTCCAGAATGATCGACAGGATTCTCTCACAGTACGGAAGAAAGGCAAAGATTAAAGAGGTGAATTTACAATGATTAACATGAGCGATCCGAAGATGAAAAAGATTATTTCCACCATTATTGTAGTCGTGCTGGTGCTGGCGATGATCGTACCGATGGCGTTAAGCGCGCTGATGTATTAAGTTACAAGAGGAGCAGTTATGAAAAAGAGAGTATGGAAGAACGGCCTCGCTGCTGCGGCCCTGGGTATGGGGCTTCTCGCGGCAATGCCGTCCATGGCGTTCGGCGCGCAGGTACTTCCGGAGGGACTGTACGTGGGTGAGCAGAGCCTGGGCGGCATGACTGAGGAGGAGGCGGAGAAGGCAGTGCAGGCCTATATCGACAACCTGACCGCGCTGCCCGTATCCGTGGATATAGATGGAACCACAGTGGAGACGACCACCGGGGAGCTTGGGCTTACCTGGTCCAATCCCGATGTGGTGAAGGAGACTGCGGACCAGTACGAGTATGGAAGCCTGGTGAAGCAGTATATGGCGCGGAAGGATCTGGAACAGTCCCCCGTGAAACTGAGTCTTGAAGTTCAGACCGATCCCGCCAAAGTAAAAGCGTTTGTGGATGAGAAATGCCAGGGCTTTACCGCCCAGGCTCAGGATGCTTCCATCACCCGGGAGAACGGACAGTTCGTGATCACGGATTCCGTGGTGGGAGTGGCGGTAGACACGGCGGCCACGGAGGCGGCGTTAAACGAGGCCATCACGGCGGCGCTGGCGGATGGCGGCAGCACGCAGATTCAGGTGGCGGCCACGGTGACGGAGCAGCAGCCCCGGATCAAGACCGAGGACCTGGCCACCATCCAGGATGTTTTAGGCACATTTACAACTGATTTTTCCAGCAGCGGCGCGTCCCGCTCCACCAATCTGACGGTGGGGGCGGCCAAGATCAACGGCCATGTGCTGATGCCCGGGGAGACCTTGTCCGGTTATGAATGTTTACAGCCCTTCACCACGGCCAACGGCTACCGCACGGCGGCAGCCTACGAGAACGGCCAGGTGGTGGACAGCGTGGGCGGCGGCGTCTGCCAGATTGCGACCACCCTGTACAACATGGCGCTGAACGCGGAGCTTGAGATCACCCAGCGGCAGAACCACTCCATGATCGTCACCTACGTGAAGCCCTCCAAGGATGCGGCCATCGCGGGCACCTACAAGGACATCAAGTTCACCAACAACTACAGCACTCCCATCTACGTGGAGGGCTATACCGAGGGAAAGAAGCTGACCTTTACGGTGTACGGCAAGGAGACCAGGCCCGCGAACCGCAGGGTTGAGTACGTTTCCGAGACTCTGGGCACCACCAGCCCCGGCGAACCTCAGCAGATCGTGGACAATTCTCTGGCGCCCGGCGCCAGGGTGAAGGTGCAGTCCAGTCACACCGGACTGCGTTCCAGGCTGTGGAAGGTGGTCTACGTGGACGACGTGGAGACGGAGCGCACTCTGCTGCACACGGATACCTACAACGCGTCCAAAGCCATTTACCGCGTCGGCCCGGCAGTGCCTGCGGAAGCGCCGGTTGAGACCCCGGCGGCTCCCACGGAGACTCCGGTGGTTGAACCTGTGACCGGTGTGGACGGAGGTCCCGGCGTATCGCCGGCCCCCAGCCCGGAACCGGCTCCCGGCCCGGGTCCCGATCCGGCCCCCGCGGCCGATCCGGCGGGCCAGCCGGGAGGTCCCCAATGAGGACAGCCGGACAGGGCCCCCAGGGTTTTGAAACGCGCGACGGTGAAATGAGACCCGGACAGGACCTGATCATGGCGGGATACGCCGGTCTGGACGGAGCCTGCGGCATTGCCCGGGCGCGCCGGGAGGAGCTGGAGCGCAGATTCTGCAGCGCGTTCTTAAAACAGCTGGCCGGTCCCACGGAATCTTCGCCCGCCGTATGGGGCGAGGAACACCTGGGAGCGGATATAACAGCTTATGAAGGATTGGGAGAGGGCGGCGTATTAGCTGCCCTCTGGAATTTATCAGGGGTTTTTAACGCGGGCATCGAGTTCGACCTGCGCCGGATTCCCATCCGCCAGGCCACGGTGGAGATTTGCGAGCTCTATGGGCTGAACCCCTACCGGCTGCGCTCGGGCGGAGGCTTTGTGGCCGCCGCGGACAATGGCGGGCGGGCGGTGCGCGCCCTGGAGGCGGCGGGGATACCGGCCGCGGTGATCGGAAGCGTGATCCCGGGCACGGCCCGCAGGATGAGCCACGGCGGCGAGAGCGCCGGCTTTCTGGAGCGGCCCCAGCCGGATGAATATGATAAGATATGCGGCGATGAGCGGCAGACATAGAAAAGAGGAGAGGAAATTATGAGAGAACGTATACTTGCGGTTATGGAGAAAAACAGCAGAATTGATATAAAAGATCTGGCGATCCTGCTGGGCGAGAGCGAGGTGGCGGTGGCCAACGAGATCGCGCAGATGGAGAAGGAGCACATCATCTGCGGCTACCACACCCTGATCAACTGGGACAATACCAGCGACGAGAAGGTGGTTGCCTTAATCGAGGTGAAGGTGACGCCCCAGAGAGGCATGGGCTTTGACAAGATCGCGGAGCGGATTTACCAGTTCAGCGAGGTGGAGGCCGTGTACCTGATGAGCGGTTCCTTTGACTTCACCGTATTCATCGAGGGCAAGACCATGCGCCAGGTGGCGCAGTTCGTTTCCGAGCGCCTGGCGCCCATGGAGTCTGTTCTGAGCACGGCAACCCACTTTGTACTGAAAAAGTATAAGGACCACGGCACCATCATCAGCGATCCGGTGCAGGACGAAAGGATGTTGATTACCCCATGAGAAATCCATTATCCGATAAAATCGTGCAGATTCCCCCTTCCGGGATCCGCAAATTTTTCGACATTGTCAGCGAGATGAGCGACGCTATCTCCCTGGGTGTGGGCGAGCCGGATTTTGACACGCCCTGGCATATCCGCGAGGAGGGCATCTATTCCCTGGAAAAGGGACGCACCTTCTACACCTCCAACGCAGGCCTGCGGCCTTTGAAGGTGGAAATCTGCGAGTATTTGAAGCGCCGCTGCGACGTGCTCTACGACCCGGACCACGAGGTGCTGGTCACCGTGGGCGGCAGCGAGGCCATCGACATCGGCCTGCGCGCCATGTTAAACCCGGGCGACGAGGTGTTGATCCCCCAGCCCAGCTACGTGTCCTACATGCCCTGCGTGGTGTTGGCGGATGGCGTTCCGGTCGTCATCGAGCTGGAGGAGAAGGATCAGTTCAAGCTGACACCGGAAAAGCTTCTGGAGAAGATCACCGACAAAACCAAAATCCTGGTGCTCCCCTTCCCCAACAACCCCACCGGCGCCATTATGGAGAAGGAAGAACTGGAAGAAATTGCCAGAATTGTGATTGAGAAGGATCTTTTCGTTATCTCCGACGAGATCTATTCCGAGCTTACATACAGCCAGCGCCACCACACCATCGCCGCGTTTCCCGGCATGAAGGAGCGGACCATCCTGATCAACGGCTTCTCCAAAGCCTATGCCATGACCGGCTGGCGTCTGGGTTACGCCTGCGCTCCGGCCAACATTCTGGAGCAGATGTTAAAGATCCACCAGTACGCTATCATGTGCGCGCCCACCACCAGCCAGTACGCGGCCATCTCGGCCATGAAAAACGGCGACGGCGACGTGGCTATGATGCGCGAGTCCTACAATCAGCGCCGCCGCTACCTGCTCCATGCATTTAAGGAGATGAACATCGACTGCTTTGAGCCGCTGGGGGCCTTCTACACCTTCCCCAACATCAGCCGGTTCGGCATGAGCTCGGAGGAATTTGCCACCACCCTGCTGAAGGAGGAGAAGGTGGCCGTGGTTCCCGGCACCGCCTTCGGCGACTGCGGGGAGGGCTTTGTCCGCATCTCCTACGCCTACTCCCTGGAAAACTTAAAGGAAGCCTTAGGCCGCATCGGACGTTTTGTCAGCCGGCGTGACGGAAAGGCGTGATTTAGATGATGAACATTGTACTTCTGGAGCCCGAGATGCCGGCCAACACCGGCAACATCGGCCGCACCTGCGTGGCCACCGGCACCCGGCTCCATCTGATCGAACCCCTGGGCTTCAAGCTCAACGAGAAAGCCATCAAGCGCGCGGGGCTGGACTACTGGGATAAGCTGGACGTGCAGGTCTATGCCGATTACCAGGACTTCCTGGACCGCAATCCCCAGGCGATCGGCAACCTGTATTTTGCCACCACCAAGGCGCACCGGCTCTACACCGAGCCCGCCTACCGGCCGGACTGCTATCTGATGTTCGGCAAGGAGAGCGCGGGAATCCCGGAGGAGATTCTGGTGGCCAACGAGCCTTACTGCGTGCGGATTCCCATGTGGGGCGAAATCCGTTCCCTGAATCTGGCCAATTCCGTGTCCATTGTGCTTTATGAGGCGCTGCGGCAGAACCGGTTCGGGGAGCTCAACCCGGCGGGGCAGCTTCACCGCCTGCACTGGAACGGGGAAAACTGATTCTATCACTGTGTAAACACACCCATACCCAAAAGCGGGGCAGACGCGATTCCGGACCGGTCCGGAATTGCCGTCTGCCCCGTTCTTTTGATGCAGCGCCGTCCCATTCACCACTATTCGCTCATATTCTCCCTGTTCCCTTCATACCCTAGAAGTAGCTGAAACGGCACTTCCCGTTTCGACTAGTTAGAGTGTGGAGGGGTTGAAATGAACGAGAAGTATGTGGAAGCGCTGGAACAATATGAACTGGAAATCTTTTCCGTCCGCAAGGGCCGCGGGTCCTGGATCTGCGAGACGGAGGACGGCTGCAAATTGCTGAAGGAATACCGGGGAACCGTAAAACGTCTGGAATTTGAGGACCAGGTCCTGGACCAGTTGGATACCGGCGGCGCACTGCGGGCGGACCGCTATGTCCGCAACCGGGAGGGCAGCCTTCTGTCCATCGCCGGGGACGGGACGCGCTATGTGTTAAAGGACTGGTTTCTGGACCGGGAATGCGACTTGAAGGATAACCGGGAGATCCGCCTGGCGGCCTCCCGGCTGGCTATGCTGCACAAAAGCCTGCGCAGGGTGCCGTTTCAGGAGGAGTGGAACATGGGCTCCATCCTGATCGAACCGTTGGAGACCGAGCTGGAGCGCCACAACCGGGAGCTGCAGCGGGCCAGGAACTATATACGGGGCAAGCGGAAAAAGTCTGAATTCGAGCTCTGCGTGATCGGCAATTACAATATGTTTTACGAGCAGGCGGTCCAGGCGGTGGAGGGACTAAAAGGGCTGTGGGAGGAAACCAGGGCCGCCTCCCTGGACGGTGAGGACTCAAAACCCCTGTACCTGTGCCACGGGGACTTAGACCAGCATCATCTGCTCATGGGCGACGGCTATACCGCCATCATCGAGTACAACCGGATGCATCTGGGCGTGCAGTCCACGGACCTGTACCGCTTCATGCGCAAGGTCATGGAAAAACACAACTGGAACGTGGACCTGGGCCGCTCCATGATGGATGCCTACGAGCGCGTGCTGGACATGGGCTCCAAGGAGATGCGCTGCCTGTACTATATGTTTTTGTATCCGGAGAAATATTGGAAGCAGATCAATTTTTACTACAACGCAAACAAAGCCTGGATTCCGGCCCGCAATATCGAGAAGCTGCGCAGCCTGGAAGAACAGCAGCCGGTGAGAAACCGGTTTTTGGAACAGATATTTGCGGGGATATGAGGAGTGTTATGGACCTCCGGGGGCGAATTTGTACTTCCTTTTTCTGGTGGGGTATAGTATAATCTTAATCAGAAATACCCAGCGGAAAGGCTGAAACAGAAGGGAGTATGATGCTATGAAGGATTACATGAAAATCTATGAAGAGTGGTTGAACAACCCCTATTTCGACGAAACGACAAAAGAAGAGCTTCGCGCCATTGCGGGCGATGAAAATGAAATCAAAGAGCGTTTCTATATGGACCTGGAGTTCGGAACCGCCGGCCTGCGCGGCGTGATCGGCGCGGGCATCAACCGCATGAACATCTATGTGGTGAGAAGGGCGACCCAGGGGCTGGCCAACTACATTATCAAGCAGGGCGGCGCGGATAAGGGCGTGGCCATCGCCTACGACTCCCGCCGCATGTCGCCGGAATTTGCCATGGAGGCCGCAATGACCCTGGCTGCCAACGGCATCAAGGCTTACAAGTTTGAATCCCTTCGCCCCACCCCGGAGCTGTCCTTCACAGTGCGCGAGCTGGGCTGTATCGCGGGTATCAATATCACCGCCAGCCACAACCCGCCGGAGTACAACGGCTACAAGGTATACTGGGAGGACGGCGCCCAGTTCACCCCGCCCCACGACAAGGGCGTGACCGAGGAAGTTCTGGCCATCGAGGACCTGTCCACGGTTAAGACCACGGACGAGGCCAGCGCTACGGCCGCCGGCCTGTATCAGGTAATCGGCGCCGACATCGACGACAAATACATCGCCCAGGTGAAGGCCCAGGTGGTGAACCAGCAGGCCATCGACGAGATGCAGGACCAGATCACCATCATCTACACCCCCCTTCACGGAACCGGCAATATCCCGGCCAGAAGGGTGATGAAGGAGCTGGGCTTCACCCACGTTTACGTGGTTCCGGAGCAGGAGCTGCCCGATGGGGAATTCCCCACCGTCAGCTATCCCAATCCCGAGGCCGCGGAGGCCTTTGAGCTGGGACTGAAGCTTGCCCGGGAGAAGGACGCGGACCTGGTGCTGGCCACCGACCCCGACGCGGACCGTCTGGGCGTGTACGTGAAGGACGCCAAGTCCGGCGACTACATTCCGCTGACCGGCAACATGTCCGGCTCTCTGCTGTGCGAGTACGTGCTCAGCCAGAAGAAGGCCGCGGGCAAGATCCCGGCGGACGGCCAGGTGATCAAGTCCATCGTCTCCACCAACCTGATCGACGCTGTGGCCGATGCCTACGGAGCGGAGCTCATCGAGGTGCTGACCGGTTTCAAGTGGATCGGACAGCAGATTCTGAAAAATGAGGCCAGCGGCCACGGCACCTACCTCTTTGGCATGGAGGAGAGCTACGGCTGCCTGATCGGCACCTACGCCAGGGACAAGGACGCCATCTCCGCCACCGCCGCCCTCTGCGAGGCCGCCGCTTACTACAAAAAGCAGGGCAAGACGCTGTGGGACGCTATGCTGGACATGTATGAGAAATACGGCTACTACAAGGATGCGGTGAAATCCATCGGCCTGTCCGGCATCGAGGGGCTGGCCAAGATCCAGGCGATCATGGAGAACCTGCGCCAGAACACCCCCACCGAGGTGGGCGGCTACAAGGTGCTGTCCGCAAGGGACTACAAGCTGGATACCATCAAAGACATGGAGACCGGAGAGGTGAAGCCCACCGGACTTCCGGCGTCCAATGTGCTGTACTACGATATGAACGACGGCGCATGGATCTGCGTAAGGCCGTCCGGCACCGAGCCGAAGATCAAATTCTACTACGGCATCAAGGGCGAGTCCCTGGACGACGCGGAGGCTAAGGCAGCCGCTCTGGGCGAGGCCGTGATGGCGATGGTGGATCAGATGTTGTGATGCGTTGGCGCAGGCCGCGAAAGCGCATCGCCGCACGCAGTTAAACTTATGAAATGACCTGGCAGGGTATTGCAGAAGGGAAAATGACGAATTCCTCTGCAATACCCTGCTTTTTGTTGTGAAATGTGCTTGACACTTATAATGTATGATGATACAATTTCATTGTAGGACAATGATGGTTAGGTAATCGACTATAGTCATACTATGAAAAGTTATTCTTTTTTATTTTCACAATATCTCAAACTGTGATATGATAATGAGAAAGACTTAATTTAAAGGAAGGTATGAATATGGAAAATAAAATAAGATTGTCTGACACTGTGATGAAAGAACTGGAGGCCATTATCCTGAATATGAAGCCGGGGGACAAGCTGCCCACGGAGATGGAGCTGGCGGAGCGTTTTTCCGTAGGCAGGTCCACCATCCGCGAGTGCATGAAGGTATTCTCCGCCCGGAAGATGATTGTCAGGAGAAATGAGGGGACCTTTGTCTCCAGCTGGGTGAAGGAATGCCTGGTGGACCCCCTGAATATTCTGGTCAGCATGGACATCGGAAATCTGACCGAGCTCATCGAGCTGCGGGAGATTCTGGAGACCGAGGCGGTGAAGCTGGCGGTCCAGAGGGCCACGGACGAGGAGATCAAGGCCATCGAGCGGGCGGACTGGCGCATGGATGAGCCGGGGATTTCGCCGGATGAGATGCAAAGCCGGGACTTCGAGTTCCACAACGCGCTGGCAATGGCCTCCGGCAACTCCATTCTCACAGAGTTGATCAAGGCCATCCGAAAGGTGATTGCCGGTAAGCTGGAGGACTCCACGGAGGCGCTGCCGATTTCCGGCGAAGGTTCACTGCTGCACAAGAAGATCATCAGGGCGGTTAAGGAGCGGAATCTGGAGGAGGCGCTGGAAGCCATGGAAGAGTATCTGATCATCACAGACTATAAGGCATAGGGCTGATTCAAATTTCCCATGCCTTCGGGAAGCAAACTAAAATGGAGGAGGACGTACAAATGAATCAGGAACTGCTTGAAATTCTCAGAAAAGAAGTGAAACCGGCGTTGGGGTGCACCGGACCGATCGGGGTATGTTTCGGAGCGGCTCAGGCCTACGATGCGATCGGGGGAGAGATCAAACGCATCGTGGCAAAGATTGACTGGGGAATGGCCAGCAAGATCGACGATGTTGCATTTCCGGGCACGGAGATGCTGGGCGTGGAGATGGCCATCGCACTGGGCGCTGTTTGCGGGGATCCGAAGGCCGGTCTGGAAGTGCTTCACAATGTGACCCCCGAGGGGGAACAGAAGGCGCGCAAGGTAGCTGAACTGGTTGAAGTACATCCGATGTGGGAGCGTAAGGATATGAACATCTACATCGATATCACCATTGAGACCGACCGCGGAACCGGGCGTTCCGTAACCGCGGAGCGCAGCGACGGCCTGATTTTAAAGGAGCGCAACGGCGAGGTCATCGAGCAGTACGAGAAAGACAAGGGCGCTCAGGACGCCGCCTCCCCTATGCTGAAATACAAGGTCAGAGACTTTTACGAGTTTGCCACTACCACGCCCATTGAAGAGTTCGATCTCCTGCTGAAAGCCGCTGAGCTCAACACGGAGCTGGCCAATGAGACCATTACCCGCAATCTGGGGGCCGGCATCGGAACCGCGCTTTACAACAGCCAGGACGGGAATTTGATCACCAAGGCCAAGGCCTATGCCGCGGCTGGCTGCGAGGCGCGCATGTCCGGCGTGAACCGCCCGGCCATGAGCTGCGCCAACAAGGGGAATGTGGGCATCGCGGCCTCCATGCCCATCGTAGTTCAGGCCAGGGAACTGGGGCTGGGAGACGAGGCTATGCAGCGGGGGATCGCGCTCAGCTACTGCCTTGCTATCGCCATCATTCACCGCATCGGCAAAGACCCGTCCATGTGCTCCTGCGAGGTTGCGGCGGCCATTGGCGTTGCGGCCGGCACGGTTCTGCTCCACGGGGGGACGCAGCAGCAGGTGGAGAACGCCATCCAGAACACCATCCCTAACATTTTCGGCGTGGTGTGCGACGGAGCGAAGCTGGCCTGCGCCCTGAGAATCTCCTCCGGCACGGGCATCGGCATTGAGGCGGCAAACCTGGCCCTGGCCGGAGTTCGTCTGGCCAACAATCAGGGGGTGTTGGCTGCCAATGCGGACGAGTCCATCAACATGATCGGCCACACCGCGCTGTACGCCATGGTGGACAGCGACCGGGAGCTGAGCCGTCAGATCTTTGCAAAGCGCAAACCGTTTCCGCTTATGAGGTTTGAAGACCGGCAGAAGCAGTAGTACAGGGAGGGAGAACGTATGAATTATCTGGATATTGCCAACAGTGGATTTATGTTTATACTCTGTGCCATTCCGGTGTGTGTGATTCTGGTGCAGACGATCCTGTTTATCCGCCTGGCCTGGAAACAGGGCATTGAAATTGGGTTTGACGAGGAAAAGATGAAGCAGTGTGTCAAAACGTCGGCAACCTTTTCCATTATCCCCAGCCTGACCCTTGTCACGCTTTTGGTGGCCCTGTCCGTCAGCATCGGCAAGTTCTTCCCCTGGCTGCGCCTCAGCAACATCGGGGCGGGCGCATATGAGGCGGTTGCCGCCGGAGTGGGCCTCTCGGCCACCGGAGCCGCGGACTACAGCGAGCTGACGCTGGCCGGCTTCCTGACCATCATGATGTGCATGAACCTGGGAATGTCGGTTGCGCCGCTGAATACGCTGATCACGCTCAAGTCCTACGACAAGACGCTGCGCAAGGCGAAAAAGTCCAATCCCTTCATGGTGATCGGCACTGCGGCCGCCTTCACCGGCATCATCGCGCGCCTTACCATCCCGTATTATGTGAATGTGACGGCTGTGCTTCCCTTTATCGCCACCATCACCGGTGCGGTTGTGATGTTCGCCTGCAACCAGATCGGCAAGAAACACAGTCTGTTTAAGGAATTTGGCCTGTCGTTCGGCATTATCGCCGGAGTGCTGATGTGTATCATCGTATCGGCTGCCGGGATCGTAAAGTGATAAGGGGGAAAAAGCATGGGAAAGAATCAGGAAAATGCGTCTGAGGGCTCCATTTTCAGCGCGTACGACAATAAAGTGCACTATTACGGCCGCGTCACCATGGCGCTGGCTCTGGCGACCATGTTCCTGCCTGTACTGGGCGTGGCGCTGCGCTATCAGGTGGCCATTGACTGGGCCGAGGTGGCGGTGGCTACAGGCGGTATTCTGGCGGCCTTCGGGCTGAACGGTCTGGTGGAGCCGTTTACCTTTGCACCGGTGCTGGGAGCGGGAGCCACCTACATGGCCTTCACCACCGGCAATGTGGGGCAGATGAAAGTACCCTGCGTGGTTAACAGCCAGGGGATCATGGGAGTGGAAGCCGGAACCAAGGAGGGGGACGTGGTGGCCACTCTGGCGGTAGGCGTTTCCACGCTGGTCTCCACCATCATGGTGGCGCTTGCAATGGTATTCGTCACGATTATCTATCCGGTGTTGTCCCATCCGGTGATCGCACCCGGTATCAACAACGTTATGGCAGCTCTGTTCGGAGCTCTGGGCGTGATGATTTTTATGAAGGACCCCAAGGTGGCCTCTGTGCCTTACCTGGTGGGCGCTGTCATCGCGGCGGTTATGGGCGTGGGCTGGTTCAACGCCCAGGCGCTGTGGATGATGCTCCTGCTCATCGTAATCGCGGTGGTGTGGGCATACCAACTCTTTAAAAAAGGAGCTTTGAAGAAATAATATGGACCGAAAATTAGCAGTGATCGGAAGCGGCGCCACAGGCTGCGCTACAGCCGCCTATCTGACCATGAACGGATGGGAAGTGACACTTTGCGACACGGAAGAACAGGCGGGGGACTTTCCGGCGATTTGCAGCCAGAGCGGGATTTGCCTGGAGGGGGCCGTCAAGTCGGACAATCCGCAAATGCCCTGCTGCATTACCACGGATTTCGAGCAGACGCTTTTGGAAAACCGGCGGATCCTTGTCTGCGTTTCCTACGGCAGGCAGGAGGAGATCGCCCGGCGCTGCGGCCCTTATGTGAGGGCGGATCACGTATTCCTTCTGTCTCCCGGCAATCTGGGGTCGGCGGTCATGCGCAGGCACTTTAAAGAGGACGCGGTGACAGGGGAACTGTCGGGCAATCTGTGGGCCTGCCGTCGGAAACGGGCCGGTGTGATCACAGTGGCCCTACCGCTGGGGACCGTGCGGGCGGCAGCCTACCCGTCGGAGGATTATCCGAAGCTGGAAGCTGCGTTTGGCAGTGTGTTTTCCATGGAGAAGGGGGAGAATATTATCGAGGCCGCGCTGAATTCCCCCAATGTGACCAGCCACCTGGCAGGCGCTGTGCTCAACGCAGTGTCGATTGAGCGGAAGAACAAGGATTTCTGCCTGTTTATGGACGGCATGGGTCAGGTACTGGTGGACTGTATTGACCAGCTGGAGGAGGAGCGGGACCGGGTGCTTCAGACGGCGGGGCTTCAGATCTACAAGGGCCGGTCCAGGGGCTTAATGGAGCGGATTATGGAGTACGGCAGGCATCCGGAGCTGGATATTTTCCGCTCTCTGGACGGGCCGTCGGATTTCAGCCACCGCTATGTGGCTGAGGATGCGTCCTGCGGCGTGGCGATGCTGATCTCGCTGGCCAGACATTACGGCGTGCCGGTTGCGCTGACAGAGGCGTTTTTCCAGATATCGGGAAAAATCAACGGTACGGATTACGCAAAGACCGGACGGACGCTGGAAAATCTGCAACTTCAGCCGGATTGCATCTAAGATGATGATTGTAAATAAAACAGGGGCAGGACTCGCGATTGTGCGAATCCTGCCCCTGTTTTATCGTCCATTCATAGGATCAGTCCATAGTTTCCGGCTTGCCGTTGCCGTCCCCGTCCTTCTGCCTGCGCCCTGCATTTTCCCGCAGCTCCTTTAAAGCCTCGCTGAAGCGGGAGGAGGAGGCGGAGGGATTGCCCTTTAAGAGGCTGCGGCGGTAGAAATCCATGTGGGAGGAGAGTTGATGCCGTTTCTCCGTGAGAGCGGTCAGACGCTGGGACAGAGCGGCCAGGCGTTCCCGGCGTTCCCGGTCCGCGGCCTCCGCTTTGGCGGCCGTATCCGCAGCCCCGCCGGAGAGTTCCAGCCGTCCGCCCGCCTGTGACGTCCCGGCGTCGGAATCCGCCTGGGCCCGCTGGGCCAGAACGCTTGAAACGCGGGCCGCGGCATCCTCGGTGAGGGAGGACAGGCGTTCCGCCGTCCGGGCCACCTTATCCGCGGTACCCTCCACGAACTCGCCCATGCGCTCCGCGGTATCCTCCACAAATTCGCCCATGCGCTCCGCCGTGTCCTCCACGAACTCGCTCAACCGCGCCGCCTTACCCTCCATGCGGCTGACGGTGGATTCGCCGATGGCTCCGGCCTTTGCGGCCGCCTCGGATTTCAACAGATCCAGGCGCTGGGCCGCCTCGTCCCGCGCCTCGGACACCCGTTTGCTGGTCTCGCTTTTGAGCAGTGCCATCTGCACCTGGATATCATCCAGCTCCGCGCGCATTTTGGTCATGGCGTCCAGCACCTTAGCCAGATCAAGGGCCGCCCGCACGGACTGCACGGCATCCGCCGTGAACATGACAGTGACAGCGCCCACCGTGATCAGGGCGGGGATGGGGTGAAGCAGAAGCACCAGGCGGGAGATGGGCGGATGCACGATCTCCGTGAGGAAAATTGTAAGAAATCCCCAGGCGATGGAGGAACTCAGGCAGATATACCCGTTCAGATTAAAGCGCTGGTTGCTGTAATCCCAGTATTTCATCTTAAACAGCCGTTCCATGGCCCAGCCCGTGACGTACTCCAGCACCGTGGCGGCGATCATTCCGGAAATGTACACCAGGAACACGTTATGCTTCAGCGGCAGGGACACCCACAGCATCATCACAGCCCCGGTGCCGTAAAGGGGCAGCATGGGAAGCCGCAGGAAACCGCGGTTCACAAACCGGCGCGTCTTGCACGACACGTAAGTGGACTCGAAAATCCAGCCGAAAAAGCAGTAAGTGTAAAAGATCAGCAGCCATTGGTACCAGGTGTAAGTGTACATATCGATTCTTCCTTTACTCAGTCGATTGAAAATGCTGTTATTATCATACTGTGTTTTGGCCAAAAAAGCAACGTATGACCGCGGGCGGGGCAGAACTCACCAGTCTACGACCCGGTTGAAAAGAATAGCCTGCTCCGTACTGGTCCGCCGCAGGTAAATGTGGGTGGTCTCTATGCTATCATGCCCAAGAAGGTCTGAGAGAAATGCAATATCGCCGCCGTTTTCGATAAAATTTTTGGCGAAGCGGTGGCGGAAGGAGTGGGGATACATGACTTCCGGGTCCAGGTGATACCGGATGGCAAAGGTTTTGAGCTGTTTGCGGATTCCGGAAACGGTCATGGGGCGGCCAAGGCGGCTGATAAAAAGAGGGCCGTCTCGCCGTCCCTCCGCCGCCAGCCAGTCCAGGCACTTTTTTTGGAGGGAGGAGGGGATGTAAATCCGCCGGGTCTTATTTCCCTTGGAGTAGAGGTCCCGGTAACCCACCTGCACGTCCGTAAAAACCAGTGCCACCAGCTCGCTGACCCGCACACCGGTGGCGGCAATGAAGCGCACAATAAAATAGAAGGTGTACTGCTCATCCTCCCACAGCCTGTTTTTCAGATATTCATAGTCCGCCTGGCTGATGACGTGGTCGATGAAAGATTTTTGCTGGAGGCGGACGGAGGGGATTTTGTAGTCGTGGATATCCTGTGATTTCAGAAAACAGTTCAGCGCCCGGATGCGCATGTTGACGGTCTGGGGGCGGTAGCGCTCCATCAGGGAAACTTTGTAGAGGCTCACATTATTCTGGTCCAGCACGGGGTAGCGGGAGAAAAAGGCTTTTACGCCGTAGAGGTAGGCCGAGATGGTATTGTCCGACAGATTGTTTGCAGCCATATACCGTCGGAACGCGTCGAGCAGCGCAGTCAGATCCCCGGCTGGTAGGACAGGAGAGGACGGGAAATCACAAAAAGATGGCGTACCCATATTAAATTACTCCTTTTTTTTCGATTTTACGACAGAGGGAGTGTTGGCGCAAGGGGGAGATAAAAGAACTGCACCATAACGGTTTTACGGTTATGGTGCAGCGCATTTTTAGCAATTAGAATTTTCTGACGGACCTATGGATTAGTCCTCGAGAACGATCTTGGTGATAGCATAGTTGCTGTCAACGGTGATCTTGTAGCCGTCGCCATCCTTAACGGTCTTGCCCTTGGCAACCGTACCGGAAGCGTTGATTACGCGGCAGTTTTTGGTCTTGTCGGTCTTGAATACCCAGGTGTCCTGATCTTTCTTGTATTCCTTGTCGTCTTTCTCCTGCAGCACTCCGCCGAACTCTTTGATGAACTGCTTGATATCAAAGCGGACTGTGCCGTCATCGGTATCGCCCAGTACCACATCGTCCTTAGTCAGAACAATGTCATACTTATCTTCCTTATCCGCCTTGATCAGTTTACCGCCGACATAGTATTTCTTGTCGTCCAAGCCGGTGATGCCCACGCCCTTGTCGCTGCTGGTGGTCTTGAACTTGAAGGTAGCGGTATCCCCATCCAGGGAAATAGTCTGCTTGCCGGTCTTCATTGCGCCGTCTTCAGAACTGCCGAAGTAGTAGAAGGCGTAGTTTCCCTTCTGCAAGTCGCCGCTGTCAGTGAGCTTGGCAACGGTTGTATTGAATTCGTCCTCATTCTCATAGGGGAATGTGGGGTCGTCACTGGCGATCTTCTCCGCAATCGCGGTATTGCTGCCATCCTCCATCCGCAGAAGAGCAAGTCCGCTGATCATGCGGCCATACTCGTCAAATGCATACTTTTTGCCTTTGTAACGCTCGATGGTGTTGGTGTAAAGATTGCCGTCGGAATCTGCATAATACCAATACTCAGCATCTTCCTCGTATTTATCCTGATGCAGATAATAGCCAGGTACCACCTTGAACCAGTTCTTGGAATAACGGGCGCCGTCCTCGGGGCTGCTGTAGTACATAAAGGAACTGCTGTAGGTAGCGCTTCCCTGAGTGGAGATAATGGGGTTGCCGTCGCTGTCGGTTGCAGTATTTACTGCGGTGTGGCTCTTGTCAACCGGGCTTAAAGTCGTACTCCAGGAAGCGATCATACGGCCATATTTATCAAAGCCATATTTTCTGCCATTGATATTCTTTCCTTTGTGCTCGCCCTGCTTTTTGCCGGAGGCCTTAAAGTAGAAGTATCTGTCCTGCTCCTCATCCCAGAAATCATCACCGGGCTGAGCGTCGTCGGCGTCCTCGTCGGTAATGGAGATCAGAGCAAAATTGTTTACAACCATTGCGCCGTCGTCCTCGCCGCCAAAATAATAATCGCAGGTCTGCCAGGCGTCATCCTCGTCATCTCTCTCGAAGGAGGAGTTGACCCATCCAAACAGCATCTTACCGTCGGTATCAAAGGCATACTTTTTACCATTAATGGTTTTAGCGGAAATGGTGGTTGCGGAATCGCTTCTCTTGTAAGCCTTACCATTGGACTGGAAATAGTACCAGTAATGATCCGGCTCATCTTCTTCGCCAGCGTCCTCGTTCTCAATGGCTACCCACTGATTGCGAACCATGGCGCCGTTGGCATCTACATAGTAATAGTCGTCGTCATCCTCGATCAGCATATCGGTTGCCATCTCGCCGCTGTCGTCCAGCCAGAACCAGTTATCGCCTGATTTCTTCCAGGAATCCGTCACCCGATCGCCATTCTTGTCATAATAAACCCAAGTCCCATCTTCCTCAGCCCAACCCTGAGCCGCAAAAGAGGTCATGGATGCACCAATGGCGAGCAGTGCTGCTGTGGATAATACAGCAACTAATTTTGTCTGCTTTCTCATAATTAATGCACTCTCCTTTTTCTTTTTGAAATACTTTTTGAAATTCCTAATTGCATTACGAGTTGATTATACTTCCAATAAGGGAAAGTATGAGGAGTTGCCGGGAGAGGCTTAATTGCACGACAAAAAAAGAGATAAAGGCTCGCCGTGTGGGATCACGGTATTGCTCGCCTTTATCTCTTTCTTTCGCAGGCTCAGCACCTGCGTGGGAATGGTAGGTATATTATAGTTTGTAAAAAAGAAAATGTTGATAGGGGGGTCGGACGGTTTTACCCGTCCGATATGAGTATGAAAAAGCTTTCTTTGCTTTACATGTATTATCATACCGGAAAAATGTGAGGAAAATATGGACGTTCCATGAAAAAAAGATAAAAATTATTAGGAAATCATGAAAGACAAACGGTCAATTATTATGGAAATCTAAAAACAAAGCGGGCCCTGCCCCAACAAATGCATACAATCTAAAAACATGTCGATGTACAAGCCCGGGCGGCAAATGATAAAATAAAAACAGAACGTAACAGAACATTTCACCGAGGCCAACGTGAATCGCAACCGGCCGGCATGAGGGTGTGCCGGCCTCCACAAAAACAGACAGGGAGAGGTATCAGATGAGAAAAAATATGAAAAAGGCAACTGCGCTTTTGATTGCGGCAGCCATGGCGGCGGGTCTGTCGGCCTGTTCTTCCGGGGGAGGCGGGGAAACAAAAGCGCCTTCCGGGACACAGGCTGCGGATTCCGGGACCTCCGGTGCCGCGGCTGAGTCCGCACCGGGTAAGGAGGAGGCAGCGAAAACCGCCTCCGATGAGAAGGTGACGATCCGTTTTTCCTGGTGGGGAGCCGATACCCGCCACGAAGCGACCTTAAAGGTGATGGACATGTACATGGAAAAGCACCCAAACGTCACCATTGAGGGGGAATACGGGGCGTTTGACTCATTTTATCAGAAGCTTCAGACCCAGTTGGGCGGGGGAACGGAGCCGGACATCATTTCCGTGGACTATAAGTGGGTCAGCGACCTCACCGCCCAGGGCGAACTGTTCGTGGACATGAACAGCCTGACGGATCAGATCGACATGAGCGGATTTGACATGGATTTTGCGAAAATATACGGGGCAAAGGGCGATTACCTGATCGGCCTTCCGGTGGGAATCAACGGCATGGGTTATCTGTACAACGTGGAATTTTTAAAACAGTACGGTGTTGAGCCAAGCGACGACTGGACCTGGGAGACCGTGCTGGAGAACGGAAAAAAGGTGCAGGAACAGGACCCCTCCAAGCACCTCATGTACAATCACGCGGATCACTGGGTCTACATGGTCAAGGCGATCTTAAAACAGATGAACGGCCAGAACCTGGTGAAGGACGACTACACCCCGGGCTTTACCGCCGAGGAGATGGCGAAGATATTCGACTATGAGAGACAACTGGTGGAGACCGGGACCGTGCCTCCCTTTGCAGAGGGCGTGCTCTACGAGACCGTGTACGCGGATCAGAATCCCAACTGGCTGAACCAGGATTTGGGAATTTTCCCCACTTCCTCCTCTCTGGTGCCCGGCATCGCCAAGGCCAGCGACTTCGAGCTGGCGACCCTGCGCTACCCGGTGGCAAAGGACGCCGTGGATCCCGGAATCCTGGTGACCCCGTCGGTGTTCCTCACCATCTCGGCCAACAGCAAGCACCCGGATGTGGCAGCGGACTTTATCAACTATATGCTGAATGATCCGGAAGCCATCTCCGTTCTCAAGGATACACGTGGAATTCCGGCCAACGAGACGGCCAAGGAGCAGCTGGTGGAGGAAGGCGTTATTGACGGAAAGGTCTCCACCATGGTGGCCCAGGCCCTCAGCGGAGCCGGAGCAGCGGAGAACGGACCCAGCCTGAATTCGGAGGTTCTGGTGCTCTTAAAAGACTACATCCAGGAGGTCGGCTACCTTCAGATGACCCCGGAGGAAGCGGCGGCCGAATTCCGGTCCGAGCTGGAAGCACTGTTGGAAACCATCAAACCGTGAGGCTGAAGCCGCGGCCCCGCAGTGCGTAACCTGTAAAATAGAGACAAAATTGCCAAGGGGTATTGCCGGATCGATCAAACGGACGCAATGCCCCTTCCTGTTGAACGAGACATGTTGCCGGGACGGCCGCCAGCGGCCCGCGCCAGGGCCCTGCCTGAGCCACGGACCTGCCTGTGCCACGGTCCTGCCTGAGCCACGGACCTGTCCGCGCCACGGCCCTGCCCGCACCAAGGCCCTGCCCGCGCCACGGACCCACCCGCGCCACGGACCCGCCCGCGCCACGGCCCTGCCGGGCCGCCCATTACCCTACGCGGAGTCTCCAGCGGGCCACCCCTTGTACACCAATCATTCAACCGCACCACCCCGACGATTAGGAGATGATAAGATGAAACGGACAGATCACCAGCCTGTGGCGTACCTGTTTATACTGCCCTGGATCATTGGATTTCTGATATTCCAACTGTATCCCTTTGTGGCGTCCTTTGTGTATTCCTTCACGGATTTCTCGCTGTTAAAGTCCATGAAATTCGTGGGCTTTAAAAATTACATCCAGATGTTTACCCGGGACCGGGTGTTCTACAAGTCCCTCTGGGCCACGGTGAAATACGTGCTGATCGCGGTGCCGGGCAAGCTGGTATTTGCCCTAATCATCGCCATGATCTTAAATATGAAGCTGAAATGCATCAATTTCTACCGGACCGTTTACTACCTGCCCTCCATTCTGGGCGGCTCCGTGGCCATCTCGATCCTGTGGAAGTTCCTGTTCAGCAAAAACGGAACCGTAAACACCTTTCTGGCCCACCTGCATATCCCGGCCCTGGACTGGCTGGGAAGCCCCAACCTGGCGTTGGTGACCATGGGGCTTCTGGTGGTCTGGCAGTTCGGCTCCTCCATGGTGCTTTTTCTGGCGGCGTTAAAAAACGTGCCCGCGGAGCTCTGCGAGGCAGCCCGGGTGGACGGAGCGGGGCGGATTCGCACGTTTTTCACCATCACCCTGCCGCTGCTCACGCCCACCATCTTTTTCAACCTGATCATGCAGATGATCAACGCCTTCAAGGAGTTTAACGCCCCGTTTCTGATCACCAAGGGCGGACCCTTAAACTCCACCTACCTGTACGGCATGATGGTCTACGAGAACGCCTTCCAGCACTCCAAAATGGGCTACGCGTCGGCCCAGTCCTGGGTGCTGTTCATGATCATCCTGGTGTTCACGGCCCTCACATTCAAATCGTCCCCCTACTGGACGTTCTACGAGGACGGAGGTGAATTCTGATGAAACGCGCGCACAGACTTGTGATCACTTACGGCCTGCTGACCGTCATCGGAATCGTGATGGTCTACCCCCTGCTTTGGATGATCTCCGCGTCCTTCAAGACCAACCGGGAGATTTTCAGCTCCCTGTCCCTGATGCCCACCGAGATTCTGTGGGACGGCTACTCCAAAGGCTGGCAGAGCAGCGGCCAGTACACCTTTGCCACCTACTTCGCCAACACCTTTGTCATGGTGATTCCCACCGTACTTCTGACAGTGGCCTCCAGCCTGCCGGTGGCCTACGGCTTTGCCCGGTTCCGGTTCAAGGGCAAGGGCCTGCTGTTCACCCTGGTGATCGCCTCCCTCATGCTGCCTACGGAAGTGATTATCATTCCACGGTACATGCTGTTCAACAAGTTGGGCTGGCTGAATACCTACCTGCCATTCATCGTGCCGGCTGCATTTGCCACCTATTCCTTCTTTATATTTATGCTGGTTCAGTTTATCCGCGGGATTCCCAGAGAGCTGGACGAGGCGGCGCGCATCGACGGCTGCGGCCCCTGGGGCACCCTGGTGAACATCATTCTGCCACTGTGCAAGCCCGCCCTGGTCTCCTGCGTGATTTTCCAGTTCGTATGGCGCTGGAACGACTTCCTGAACCCCTTAATCTACATCAGCAGCGTGAAAAAATACCCCCTGTCCCTGGCCCTGCGCATGGCTCTGGACGTGACGGACACGGTGAGCTGGAACCAGACCATGGCAATGTCGGTTCTGGCTATGGTTCCCCCAGTGGCCCTGTTCTTCCTCTGCCAGAAATACTTTGTGGAAGGCGTGGCCAACACGGGACTGAAAGGATGATGGAAATGGACGGACAGAATCAAAGCTTTGAGGTGCGGGCGCTGGAGCTGCACAGCCAGTACGCCTGGGATTACAACTGGATCATCAAAACTATGGATTTTATGAAGGACCTGGACTTCAACACCCTGGTTCTCCACCGCAATGATTTTATCGACCTGATCATTTACCCGGGAAAATACTTCGGGTACGAGGAAAATGCCGGGGACACGATCTTTGAGACCTACAGCCACATATTCCGCAAGCTCTACCGGTATACCCCCACCAGGCGTTCCGGCCCCTACCAGCGCCGGGCGTTCTTAAAACGGGTGCTGGAGCAGGCCAAACGCCGGGGCATCGACGTGTACATCGAGAATAAGGAGCTATATTTCCCCGACATTCTGCTGGAATTTTATCCCAATCTGGTCCACGACGGCCACATCTGTGCCACAGACCCCTTCTGGCTGGAATTCCTCCAGGTGAAATACCGGGACTTTTTCCGGGAATTTCCCGAGGTGGCGGGAATCATCACCGCCCCGGCCACCGGCGAGAGCCGCGTTTCCATCAAATCCAACCGCTGCCAGTGTGAGCGCTGCCGTGACGCCCGGAAGGAGGAATGGTTCGACAATGTGCTGCGGGCCATGTACGCCCCCATCCACGAGGCGGGGAAAACCCTGGTGGTGCGGGACTTCGTGTTCGATCCCCAGGCCCACGGCGAGATTGCGGGGGTGATGGAGCGGCTTCCGGAGGACGTGGTCATTTCCCTGAAAAATACGCCCCACGACTATTACCCCACGTTCCCGGACAACAGCCGGATCGGGAATGTGGGAAATCACCGGCAGTGGATTGAGTACGACGCCATGGGCCAGTATTTCGGCTGGGGCGTAGCCATGGCGGACTTAACCGGGGATTACCGCCGAAGAATGGGCTACGCCAGGAAAAAGGGCGCCACCGGCGTGGTGATCCGCACGGACTGGGAGAGCCTGGACGGCCACACAGCCTTTGGAACGCCCAACCGGATCAACCTCTACGCCGGAGCCATGCTGGCGGCCGATCCTGGCGTGTTGGACCGGGACATTTACCTGCGGTTTCTGCGGTCTGAAAACTGGCTGAAGGACGGCCTTACGCCGGAGGAAACCGACGAGGCCGCCCGGTGGTTCGGCCGTCTCATGGGCGGGACCTGGGAGGCCACCAGACGGATGCTGTACGTGCAGGGCTGCGTGTTCTCGGATTCCAGCCTGATGCCCGTTTCCTTCGCCCACGCGTTCTGGCTGGCGGAGGAGAAAAACTCGCTGAAGGCCTGGGATCCCTCCAAGGCGGACGCCCTGGCGCCGGACCGGGAACACCTGGAGGCGGCCTTGGAGGAGAAAAAGGACGCGGTGGAGCGCATCGCCGCCTTATGCGCCATTTCCCAGGAGCCTCCGGCGGGGATCCGGCCCGAAAAAGCCGGAGAACTGGCGCAGCGGTTTGCGATCCACCGCGAATACGCAAAAATGTACGCGGCGGCAGTGAACGCCCTGATGCTCACCCGGTACGTGCGGGAGACGAAGGAGGACCGGAACTCCGAATATTACCGGGCGATCTGTTGGAAACGCCGCCAGGCGGTGGAAGCCCTGGCGGACTGGGAGATCAGGCTGCGCCGGATGGCTGTGGAGACGGATTACATGCCCCACACGGTGTACACGCTGATGGACGGGGACCGGATGCGCTGCCTGTACCGGGATTTGAGAGGGGAGGAGACAGATGAGAACGGTTGAGGAAATGTTTCGGGTGGACGGGAAAACCGCCCTGGTCACCGGCGGCGCCGGGGGAATCGGCCTGGCCTGCGCCAAAGCCCTGGCGGCCGCGGGGGCGGACCTGATCTTGTCAGATATCGACGGCGGGCGGCTGGACGAGGCGGCGGAGGAGATCCGGCGGGAAAACGGAACGTCCGGGGGCCGCTGTGTCACAGCGGTCTGCGACGTGGCAGACTTGCGGTCCGTGGAAAAACTTTTGGAGCAGGCCCGGGATAACGGCGGCGTGGACATTCTGATCCACAGCGCAGCCGTCACCAACCGCAAACAGCTGTTGGACATGACCGAGGAGGAGTGGAACCACATTCTCACCGTAAACCTAAACGGAGCCTACCACATGGGAAAGCAGGTGGGGGAGCTGATGACCCGGCAGGGACGCGGCGGGAAAATGACCTTTATCGTGTCCACCGGCGCTTACCGGGCGGGCGTCAACTTCGGGGCCTACAGCGCCAGTAAGGCGGGGGTGGTGATGATGATGAAAACCCTGGCTCTGGAGCTTGCGCCCTGGGGGATCAACGTGAACGCCATCGCGCCCACGGCCACGGAGACGCGTTTTACGGAGGACTATTACCGGGAGAATCCCCAGGCCAGGGAGCGGGCGCGGGCCAACCACCCCCTGGGGCGGCTGGCCCGCGCGGAGGACTACATGGGCACGGCCCTGTATCTCTCCTCCGCGGCCTCGGACTTCGTGACCGGCGCGCTCCTGGTGGTGGACGGGGGTAAAACCGCAAAATAACCGAGGACGGCATTAATGGAAAATGATGGAAAACACGAAAGCTTGCGCGCGGCAAAGCGCAGGTATTATAATAGTCTCATGACATAGGATAAAGGGGCGGGCGTATGTATCAGATGATCGTGGTGGACGACGAGGCGGAGCTGCGGGAGGGAATCAGCAACTATTTCCCCTGGGAGAGCTTAAATATCCGGGTGACCGGAATCTTTGAGAACGGGCGGACGGCTTTTGCCTATCTGAAGGCCCATCCGGTGGACATCGTGCTGACGGACATCCGTATGCCGTTTATGGACGGTCTGGAGCTGATCGAGAAGGCCAAGGCGGTGTCCCCGTCCACCTGTTACGTGATCCTCAGCGGCTACCGGGAATTCGAGTACGCCAAGAAGGGCCTGCTTTTGGGGGTAAAGGACTATATCCTGAAACCTACCAAATATTCCCAGATCTACGAGGTATTTTCCCGCATCACCGCGGAGCTGGATCACAGCGCGGCGGCGGAGCGGCGGGAGGAAAATCTGCCGGACGCCGGGCGGTCCGTGATTTCCAGTGTGAAGAAATATATCCGCACCCACTATGCGGAGGTCACGCTGGACGGGGTGGCGGAGTACGTCCACCTGAATCCCTACTATCTGAGCACATTTTTCAAGCAGCAGACCGGGGAAAAGTTTTCCGACTATGTGCAGCGGGTGAAAATGGAAGCCGCCGCCAGCCTGCTGGAGCGCGGTGGACAGAACGTGAAGGAGGTGGCGGAGGCGGTGGGATACACCAATCCCAACAGCTTCACCCGGGCGTTCCGGCAGTATTACCAGTGCAACCCAAAGGACTACCGGCGCATGAAGCAGGGGCTGTAATCAGGACAGGGAGGACATTGCCATGAAAATGAAATTTTTCCGCAAGACCCTGTCCTTTTTCATCGTGCCGGTGATGATCCCGATCCTGATTCTGGGCACGCTCTCGGGCATCACCCTGAACCGGTACATGCGCCAGGGCATCGACGAGCGCTACGAGGACCGGCTGGAGAGCCACCGGACCAGAATCGACGCCATGATGAGCGAGCTGGACTGGCTGAACATGAACCTCAGCAACAACCCCAGCATCCAGTTTCGCCTAAAAAACATGATCAGCAAATGCAGGGACGGGATTCCGGCCAATACCTACGACGAGATCAACACCATCATGGACCTGCTGTACGGCTCCTACAACGCCAACACGGCGGTGGAGTCCATTTACATCTATTTTAACAACGCGGGCCGCCAGTTCATCAGCAGCAACAACCGCATCACCAACCTGGACTATTTCTTCGACCAGGACTGGTACGACAGCTACCAGGCCCACATCGGCGGCCCGGAACAGACGTGGAGCGAATTCCGGCAGATCGATCCCTATAACTTCGCAGGCTCCACCCGGGAGATATTCACCATCTATCGCAAGATATTCTCGCCGGGGAAACGGACCCCGGAGGGTGTGATTGTGCTGAACGTGCGGGGCGATCATGTCAACCGCACCCTAAACGAACTGGTGGGCGAGGAGAACCACCTGTTTTTCGTCACGGACGGGGAAGGGCGCGTGATTTTCCGCAACCGGCAGGCGGGTTCAGAGCGCGCGGAGTCCATTCTGGCGGCTGGAAACGCGCAGGAGGCCCGGATTACAGGGCAGGGAACCTACCGGGTCTACCGGCAGGAGTCCGGGGATCTGGGGTGGAACTACTGCCTGGCGGTCCCCGGAGAGGTGGCCTACCAGGTTCCCAACCGGCTGACCCGTATGGCCGCCGGGCTGATCTGCCTTGCGCTCTTTTTAAGCACGGCCACGTCCTATTTCTTTGCCCGCAAGAATTATAAGTCCCTGATGGGGATCGTGGACATTTTCGACAAGGCGACCCACGGCCAGGAACTTCCGGCGCTGTCGCAGCGGACCACCGACGTCTACAATTACATTCTCTACAATATCGTGGAAACCTTCCTGCAAAATGATTTCCTGCAGGTCCAGCTCTCGGAGCGCAGATACAAGTTAAAGGCCATGGAGCTGATGGCCCTGCAGTCCCAGATCAACCCCCATTTTCTCATGAACACGCTGCAGACCGTATACTGGCGGTGCATTTCCCTGACCCAGGGCCCCAATCCGGCCACGGAGATGCTGGAAAACCTGTCTGAAATCCTCCACTATTCCCTGGAATCCAGCCAGGAGCTGGTTCCGCTCAAGGAGGAAGTGAATATCACCCGGTGTTACCTGGATATACAGGTGCAGCGCTACAAAAACCAGTTCGACGTAATCTGGGACGTGTGGGCGCCCATGGAGGCGGTGATGGTGCCAAAGCTGATCATCCAGCCCCTGATTGAGAACAGCATCTACCACGGCATCCGGGACAAGGCGGGCCATTCCACCATCAAGATCAAGATCGGCGCCAGGGACGGCTGGGTGGCGATTACCGTGCTGGACAACGGCCTGGGCATGGACCGGGAGCGTCTGGAACAGCTGAAAAAGCGGCTGGAGGGGGAGGACACCCAGGAAGGCGTGCACATCGGCCTGCTGAACACCCATAAACGCCTGGAATTGATCTATGGAGGGGATTACAAAATACGTCTCCTAAGCCGCCCGGGCCGCGGGACCATGATTGAACTGAAAATCCGGGCCCTGCCACGGGACGGGCACGGCGGAGGAACATTATCCGGCCATCAGCCCGGCGCAGTGTAAATCGGTCGGGAAAAATCACCGGATTGAAATCATCAAGCGGCAGCCGTCGATTTGAAATACTGGGCAAAACCGCTGGGAACATGAAACAAATCGTGGTAAAATAAGTATATTCACACCACGTTTGGAGGGAACCGCAATGGAGTTTAACGTCATCTACACCGCAGGCCGCTGCGCCGTGCTGGAAACGGCCGACGGAGGCATTTACACCACAAAGGAAACATATCAGCTGTTTTTAAACGGGGAGCCGGCCGGCCCGGTCCAAAAGGTGATCACCCCCATATACCGCCTGTCGCCCAGCACGGACTATCTGGCCGAGCTCAGGCTTGGGGACGGCGTCGTGGCTCAGGCCCGGTTTACCACAGAACCGGAGTCTGTGACCTTAAACGTCCGGGATTTCGGCGCGGCGGGGGACGGAATAAAGGACGACACCCTGGCCATCCAGTCCGCCATCATGGCCTGCCCGCCCCAGGGCCGCGTCCTGATCCCGTCGGGCCGCTACTCCTTCGTCTGCCTGTTCTTAAAGGACGGGATCAACCTGGAATTGGAGAAAGGGGCGGAACTCTCCGCCGTCACCGACCGGGAGCGTTTCCCCTTCTACCCCGGCATGGTGCCCTATACCGACCAAGCCGGGGATTACTGCCTGGGCACGTGGGAGGGAGATCCCCAGAAAATGTTCTGCGGCCTGATCACGGGCGTCCATGTGAAAAATGTAAACATCTACGGTGAGGGAACCTTAAACGGCAATGCCAGCCACGAAAACTGGTGGCATAACTGCAAGGAGATGAAGATCGCCTGGAGGCCGAGAGCCGTGTTCCTGAACGGGTGCGAGAACATTTCCCTGGTGGGCCTGACCGTCAAAAACTCGCCCAGCTGGACCATACACCCATATTTTTCTAATCACCTGCGTTTCCTTGGCCTTAATGTGCTGGCGCCCAAAGATTCCCACAACACCGACGGCCTGGACCCGGAAAGCTGCCGCCACGTGGAACTGGCGGGTATCCATTTCTCCGTGGGGGACGACTGTATCGCCGTCAAGTCGGGGAAAATCTACATGGGAAAGACCTACAGGACGCCCAGCGAGCACATTACCATACGCCAATGTTCCATGAACGACGGCCACGGCAGCGTGGTGATCGGCTCGGAGATCGGCGCGGGAGTGCGGGACCTGATTGTCCGGGACTGCATATTTAAGGACACGGACCGCGGACTGCGCATCAAGACCAGGAGGGGCCGCGGGGAGGACTGCGTAGTGGACCGGGTCACCTTTGAGAACATACGGATGGACGGCGTTCTCACCCCCTTTGTGGTCAACTGCTTTTACTTCTGCGATCCGGACGGGAGAACGGAATACGTTCAGAGCAAAGAGCCTCTGCCGGTGGACGAGCGCACCCCCAGCATCCGGGAACTGAGCTTTAAAGACATCCACGCCGAGAACGCCCACTACGCCGCCGTATGCGCCTACGGGCTTCCGGAGCAAAAGATCGGACACCTGAAATTTGAAAATATCTCCGTCTCCTACGCTCCCCAGGTCCAGCCTGAGATCCCCGCCATGATGGACGGCCTGGAACCCATGGCAAAGGCAGGTATTGTGGCAAGGAATGTCCGCCTCCTGACGCTGAAGAACGTGGACATAAAGGGCTGTGCCGGCGATCCGGTTCAGGCGGAGAATGTGGAAATCATTGAAAACGTGGAATAGACACACCCCATACAAAAAACGCCTGGAAGGCCGTGCCTTCCAGGCGTTTTCAATCAATCACTCAAACCGGCTCATGTTTCTTTAACAGCTCGATATAAGCCAGCACCAGCGGGGCCACCCCCTTGGCCTCGTTCTTTACGATGGGTTCCCGCATGTAATAATCAAAGGTTCCCTCCCGCCGCTCCACATTTCCCAGACCTGCCACCAGGCAGATGCCATCCAGCTGCAGTTCGCCGTTCTCCACCGACAGATACCGGCTGCAGATGCCGTCAAACGCCTTTTCCCCGAAAGTGAAATAGGACGGGGGGAGCAGTCCGATCCGGGCGCTCTTCATGATCGCATAGGCGAAAATAGCGGAACCGGAGGTTTCCAGGTAGTTGGGCTCAATTCCGCCCCGGTTAACCACCTGATACCACATGCCGGACGCCTGATCCTGGTAGGGCAGCATGGCGTCGATCAGCTCCCGGTACATGGCGCTCAGCCGTTTTCTGGGCTCACCGGTCATCAGCTCTGCGGTGTCCACCAGCGCCATGGCGAACCAGCCCAGCGCCCTGAGCCAGAAGCTGTCGGACAGGCCGGTGACCGGATCGCACCAGAAGGCGGAGCGGGAATCGTCGTAAGCGTGGTAATACAGACCATTACGCGGATCCCTCATGTACTCCCGCACATTGCAGAACTGCCTGAGGATATCCCCGCAGTTTTTGCCTCCGTTGTACTCCACCTCGTACTGCATATAAAATGGAAGCGCCATGTAAAGCCCGTCCAGCCAGATCTGATTGGGGTAAATCTGCTTGTGCCAGAAATTTCCGCCCTTCGTGCGGGGCTGGGTTTGCAGCTGGCTGTAAATAAGATCGATACCCTTCCGGTATTTCGCCTTTCCGGTCAGGTGGTATAAGTCGAAAAGTGTCTTTCCGGCGTTGACATTGTCCAGGTTGTAGTCCTCCGGGCGGTAAGAGACGATGGAACCGTCCTCATTGACAAAACGGTCAATAAAGCCGTCGGCGAATTCCAGGTAGCTGGTATCCTGGTTCATATGATAAAGCTCCAGAACCGCTTTGATCATACAACCGTCAATGTAGTTCCATTTGAGGCCGTAGCCCTCCTCCCGCTTCTCTTTGAACCAGGCCGGGCATTCCGGGGTGCTGTTTTCCAGTAGCTGGCTGATATAACGGTCTAAAATTTCCATTGAAATGACTCCTTCTTCCATAGTAAGCAGACTTCGATGATGATTAAAAAGGATGAAAATCAAACGTTTGCATTTATTGCATCATAACATAGAAACACAAAAAAAGGAATTGTACACTATCGATAAAAATATGTGATAAAACCTGTCAAAATGTACAGTTGACAGATGAAATACAGAGTGATATTATAAAATTACAAGTTATTCAATGCACATTTGTTCTATGATTCACAAAAAATGATTCATAAAAATAGAAGATGTGCATTATTTTAAATCAATAGTTGCAAACCTTTGCAAAAGCTGAAGAGGAATGCGGGAAAAATGAAAAGGAGGAAGAAATTTATGAAAAAATGGAATCGCGTACTGGCGGCAGCTATGGCGGCTGTGATGGCAGCCAGTTTAACCGCGTGTGGAGGCGGCAAGGCGCCGGAGACCACTGCGGAGGCCACAGAGACGGCGAAGGCCGAGACGGAGGCCCAGGCAGCCGAGGAGACTACGGCGGCGCCCGCGGCAGCGGAAGGCCTTGCGGTCAATACCACGGACCCCATTGAGATCACCTTCAGCTGGTGGGGCGGAGACTCCAGACACGAGGCTACCCTGAAGGCGGTGGACGCATTCATGGAGAAATATCCCAATATCACGGTAAAAAGCTCTTACTCCGCATGGGACGGCTGGGAGGATAAGATGTCCTCGCAGTTTGCAACCGGAACCGCACCCGACGTTAACCAGATCAACTGGAACTGGATTACCTCCTTCAGCTCCGATGGAAGCGCCTTCTATGATCTGAACAAACTCTCCGACATCCTGGATCTGACCCAGTTCTCCCAGGGCTATCTGGACCAGTGCACCGTTGCAGGCAAGCTGCAGGGCGTGCCGATTTCCATGACCGGAAGAATCTTCTACTGGAACAAAACAACCTATGAAAAGGCGGGTCTTGAGACGCCCAAGACGCTGGCGGATCTGACCGCGGCCGGCAAGGTGTTTGAGGAAAAGCTGGGCAAGGATTATTATCCCCTGGCAATGAATGAGTACGACAGAACCATTTTTATGGTATACTATCTGGAGTCCAAGTACGGCAAGGCCTGGGTTGAGAACAACCAGCTTCAGTACACCAAGGAAGAGATCGAGGACGGCCTGCAGTTCATCCAGTCCCTGGAAGAGCAGCACGTGATCCCCTCCATCGCCACCATCGCAGGCGACGGAGCAGCTTCCTTTGACAAGAATCCCAAGTGGATGGAAGGCAAGTACGCCGGCATCTTTGAGTGGGATTCCGCGGCTCCCAAGCAGCAGGCCGCTTTGAACGAAGGACAGGAGTTTGTGGTAGGCGAGGAGCTGGCCGACATGGGCGACTACAAGGGTGGATTTGCCAAGGTTTCCATGTGCTACGGCATCTCTGAGAACACCAAGCACCCGGCGGAGTGCGCAGCGCTTGTAAACTTCCTGCTGAACGAAGAGGCTGGTGTGGCGCCGGTAGGCTCCGAGAGAGGAATCCCCTGCTCCGCAGCCGGTTTGCAGATTTGCAAGGATCAGGGACTTCTGGATCCGATCGTCACGGAAGCCAACGAGAAGGTGCTGAGCTATGTGTCCTTCCCTCTGGATCCCAAGTTTGAGGCCAGCGCGTTAAAGGCCACCAACGAAGGCGTTTACTGGGATGTGATGGCAGGCTTGAGCTACGGAGACTACGACATCGACGAGGCCTCCGACGTGCTGATCGAAGGGATCAACAAAGTCCTGCAGAAGTAAAGAATGAATGAAGAGCAGCACAGCGGTCTTCGCGCCATGCGGGGAGACCGCTGCAATTATGAGAAGGAGGGAACGGTATGAAAAAGGCGGCAGTTAATGCTCAGCCCGCGGGCCGCAAAGGAATGAAAAAGGTAATAAAGGAGAACAAGGGGTTCTTCTTTATCCTTCCCTGGCTGATTGGATTCCTTATTTTTAAAGTGTACCCCTTTGGGTCGTCCTTGTTTTACAGCTTTACGGATTACCATCTGTTCGACGGGATATCGAAATTCGGCCTGATGAACTACGATGAGATCATCCACACCAAAAAAATTGTAAAGGCCTTTGTGGTGACTATGAAATATGCGTTCATGACGGTTCCCCTCAAATTGGTGTTTGCTCTGTTTATCGCTTACATATTAAACTTCAAGCTGAAGGGCGTGAACCTGTTCCGAACCGCCTACTACATCCCTTCGATCCTGGGTGGGTCCATCGCCATCGCGGTACTGTGGAAAGCGGTATTTAAGGACGACGGCATCATCAACATGCTGCTGGGCTACATTGGCATCGAGGGCCCCAACTGGCTGGCCAGTCCGCCCCACGCCCTGTTTGTCATCTCCCTTTTGAGGGTCTGGCAGTTCGGTTCCGCCATGGTCATTTTCCTGGCCGCCTTAAAGGGCGTTCCCGGGGACCTGTACGAGGCGGCTTCCATTGACGGAGCCGGAAAATGGAGACAGTTTTTCAGCATCACGGTGCCGCTCATCACGCCGGTGATCTTCTACAATCTGGTCACCCAGCTGTGCCAGGCGTTCCAGGAGTTCAACGGCCCCTTCATCATCACCCAGGGCGGCCCCAGAAACGCCACCATGCTGATCTCTATGCTGATTTACAACAACGCGTTCAAGAGCTACGAGATGGGTATGGCCAGCGCCCAGGCCTGGCTGCTGTTCCTGATCGTGATGACCTTCACGGCCGTTGCATTTATCAGCCAGAAGAAGTGGGTTTACTATTCAGACGAGGATGGGAGGTAGGAAAATGACAAGGGAAACCAGAAGAGCCATCAACACGTTCATGCGTTATTTGGTCCTCATTGTCGTGGGCCTGGTGATGATCTACCCTCTGATCTGGATGGTGGGAGCCACATTTAAAACCAACAACGAAATATTCAGCGGAATCGGTTTTATCCCCAAGAACCCCACGTTCTCCGGCTATAAAAACGCGCTGAAGAACTACGGCGGCGACATTGACATTTTCAAAGCCATGATCAACACCTACAGCATCGTGCTGCCCAAGGTGCTGTTCACCATCATCTCCGCCACCGTTACGGCATACGGATTCGCGCGTTTCCAGTTCCGGGGGAAGAACCTGCTGTTTGCGGTGCTGATGTCCACCCTGTTCCTGCCCCAGGTGGTGCTGAACGTGCCTCAGTTCATCCTGTTCAACAAATTTGGCTGGATCGACTCCCCGCTGTACATGGCGCTCATCGTACCCACCTTATTTGCCACCGATACTTACTTTGTGTTCATGTTGATCCAGTTTTTACGGAACATTCCGGGCGAGCTGGAGGAGGCGGCCTGTATCGACGGCTGCGGCTCCATCAAGACCCTGTGGTACGTGATCGTGCCCATGTTGAAGCCCTCCATCGTATCCTGCGCCCTGTTCCAGTTCATGTGGTCCTCCAACGACTTTATGGGCCCCCTGCTCTACGTGAACACGCCCGCCAAGTATCCGGCCTCCATCTTCGTGAAAATGTCCATGGACGCGGATGCGGGCTTTGAGTGGAACCGCGTGCTGGCCATGTCGCTGATCTCCATTATCCCGTCCCTGATCGTGTTCCTGGCGGCTCAGGACCAGTTTATCGACGGAATCGCAGCCGGCGGCGTAAAGGGATAACCGGAAAACGCTTCCCCTCTTTGCAAATAAGGAAAAGAATGCTATAGTAAGACAAGAAACGCATTGACAGGAGTGTGACCTATGGCAGTTACAATCAAGGACATTGCAAAAAAGGCGGGCGTATCCTATTCAACGGTATCCAGGGCATTGAACGATCAGAACGCTGACAAATCAGACAAGAAGAAGAGGATTTTAAGAATCGCCAAGGAGATGGGCTACGTGCCCAACCAGGCGGCCATCAACCTTAAAATGTCAAGATCCTATGTGATCGGGCTCTATTTTTCCACGATCAGCAAGATGACCTCCCCCTTTGTGCTTCACGATGTGCTGACCGGGGTCTACAGCGTGGTGGGCAGCCGGTACAATGTCGTGGTCAAGGGCATCGACATGCACGAGCCGGGCACGCTCAACCCCACCTACTACGACGGCATCATCGTCCTGTCCCAGCGGAATGAGGATCTGGCGTTCATGGAAGAGGTTATGGACAAGAACATCCCCATGGTGGTGATCTGCCGCACCGTATTCCTGGACGTCCCTAATGTGACCACAGACGAGTCGCGGGCCGTGGAGAAGGCCATGGACTACCTGCTGGAAAACGGCCACAAAAATATCGGCGTGATCGAGGGAGACCCGCGCCTGGATTCCACCAGGCTGCGCCACAGGGGATGGAGGGCAGCTGCCGAAGCCCACGGCCTCGATCCGGAGCGTATCCCGGTGGAGTACGGAAATTACCGTTTTACAAGCGGATATCAGGCGGCCAGGAAGCTGCTTGAGCAGGAACTGACCGCTATACTGTGCTTTAACGATGAGATGGCCTTCGGCGCCCGGGAAGCGATTGTGGAGCTGGGCCTTAAGGTTCCCGACGACATCTCCCTGATCGGATTCGATAACTGGGATATGTCGGGTTACGCCAGCATGAAGCTGACCACTGTGGAGCGGAACATGGGCGATATCGCAATCGAGGGCACCCGGATTCTCCTGCGCCGCCTGGAGGACGGAATCATCGACAACCGCAGAGTGTATCTGGAGAATAAACTGATCATCCGCGAGACGGTGAAGAAATTGAATTGAAAATGCCGACGGACCGTGGGCTGGCGGGAAAAGAGGGAGCATGATGGAGAAATCATGCTCTTTCCTATTATAAATGGGATTATTTTCATATAATATCAGATGATGGAATGGGCAGAATGGATACAGGAGAACAACAGCCAAACGGCTATATGGTGGCCCATTGCATTCAATAAAAAACCGCTTTGCACCAGCAAAGCGGTTAAACTTTTTAGGGGGGCCGGCTAAGGTGCGACCCTTAGCCGGTATGAGTATGAAAAAGCTTTGTGATTCCAAGTAATCACTTGAAACAAAGGCCTTGCTCACCTCTCGGTGAACATGTTATTATAATAGGCCAGAATTGTGACAAAAGTATGTCTACACAATGAAAAAAACATAAAGAATATAAAAAACAAAAAAACCCTTTGAAAACTTTGCGATATTGTATATAATAGAAGCAATGCAAGAATGGCAGTAGCCGCGCAACCCCTTATTTTACAAGAAAAACGTAACAGTTCAGACGGCTCATCTTCTTGACCGAAAAGACCGGTCAAGAAGCATCGGATGTTCATCCGATGTGAAAATTGGCGTGGAAACCCGCTTACAAGCGAGCTTGACGCGGCTTACCGCGCCAATTTTCTCGCCGTCTGAACTGTTACGCAAAAATGGGGTTTCCGACAGAAGCGGCGTGACAGATGGGTACACTGTGTTCCGGGACAAGCCGCCCGGGATGCTTACAGCAAGGAGGAAATAAATTATATGTTTTCAATGATGTCAAATGATATTGGAATTGACTTGGGAACCGCCAGCATCCTGGTGTACATCAAGGGTAAGGGCGTTGTGTTAAAAGAACCTTCCGTGGTCGCCATCGACCGCGACAGCAACAAGATTATCACCTTCGGCGAGGAGGCCCGCCTGATGATCGGCCGTACGCCGGGCAACATCGTGGCCGTGCGTCCCCTGCGCCAGGGCGTGATCTCCGATTACACCATCACCGAGAAGATGCTCAAATACTTCATCCGCAAGGCGGTGGGCAAGAAGACCCTGCGCAAGCCCAGAATCAGCGTGTGTATCCCCAGCGGCGCCACCGAGGTGGAGAAAAAGGCCGTGGAGGACGCCACCTACCAGGCCGGCGCAAGGGAAGTGGCCATCATCGAGGAGCCGGTGGCCGCAGCCATCGGAGCCGGAATCGACATTGGCAAGGCCTGCGGAAACATGATCGTGGACATCGGCGGCGGCACGGCCGACATCGCGGTCATCTCCTTAGGCGGCCCCGTGGTCAGCACCTCCATCAAGGTGGCGGGCGACGACTTCGACGAGGCCCTGGTGCGCTACATGCGCAAAAAGCACAACCTGCTCATCGGCGAGCGGACCGCCGAGGAGATTAAGATCAACGTGGGCGCGGCCTACCGCCGTCCCGAGGTCCTCACCATGGAGGTGAGAGGCCGTAACCTGGTAACCGGCCTGCCAAAGACCATTGTGGTGACCTCCGACGAGACGCTGGAGGCCCTGAGAGAGCCGGCCATGCAGATCGTGGACGCCGTGCACAACGTGCTGGAGCGCACCCCGCCTGAGCTGGCGGCGGATATCTTTGACCGCGGCATCGTGATGACCGGCGGCGGTTCCCTGCTCAGCGGCCTGGACGCCCTGATCGAGGAAAAGACGGGCATCAGCACCATGATCGCGGAGGATCCCCTGACCGCGGTGGCCATCGGCACCGGCAAGTTTATCGAATTTGCCCACGGAATGGGTCTGGACGGGGAACGTGACGAATACTGATCCGGGGACTGAAAGCGCAATATGGCAACGATCACAGGATTTATTGAGAAAATCAAGTTCCGGAATGAGGAGAACGGCTACACGGTCCTGACCGCCACGAACCAGCACGACGGCGACGAGGTGGTCATGGTGGGAAACTTCGCCTATGTGGGCGAGGGCGACATGATCCAGGCCACGGGCCGTTTGACGGAACACCCCATATACGGTGAACAGCTGCAGGTGGAGAGCTACGAGATCAAGACTCCCGAGGACACGCTGTCCATGGAACGATATCTGGGCTCCGGTGCCATAAAAGGCATCGGGGCCGCTTTGGCTGCCCGGATTGTCCGCCATTTCAAGGCCGACACCTTCCGGATCATGGAGGAGGAGCCGGAGCGCCTCTCCGAGGTTAAGGGCATCAGCGAGAAGATGGCCATGGCCATCGCCGAGCAGGTGGAGGAGAAAAAGGACATGCGCCAGGCCATGATGTTCCTGCAGAACTACGGCATTTCCCTCAATCTCGCTGTAAAAATTTACCAGGAGTACGGCCCCAAGCTCTACGGCATTTTGAAGGAAAATCCCTACCGCCTGGCCGACGACATTCCGGGCGTGGGCTTTAAGATGGCGGATGAGATCGCCGGGAAGGTGGGCATTTTCACCGATTCCGACTACCGGGTGAAGGCGGGGATGCTCTACACCCTTCTGCAGGCGGTGGGAAACGGACATACATACCTGCCGTTAAACGAGTTGCTAAAGGAAGCCTCCGAGCTGCTGAAGGTGGCCCCCTCCGCTATGGACAAGCACCTGATGGATATGCAGATGGAGAAGCGCCTGGTGGTGAAAAATACCCCGGAGGGTCAGATCGTCTACTCTTCCCAGTATTATTACCTGGAACTGAACACGGCCCGGATGCTCCACGACTTAAACATCCGCGGCGGCATCCCGGAGACGGAGATCAAGAGCCGCCTGCTGAAGGTGGAGCAGCAGGAATCCATTCAGCTGGACGGACTTCAGGAGCAGGCGGTGATGGAGGCGGTAAACAGCGGTCTGTTAATCATCACCGGCGGCCCTGGAACGGGAAAAACCACCACCATCAACACCATTATCCGCTACTTTGAGATGGAAGGCATGGAAATCCTTCTGGCAGCCCCCACCGGCCGCGCGGCCAAACGTATGACCGAGGCCACGGGCTGCGAGGCCAGAACTATCCACCGCCTGCTGGAGCTGGTACCCGCCCCCGCGGCCACGGCCCGGGATATCCCGGGGGCTCCCGGCGGCAAGGGTGGGCCGTCCGGCATGGCGGGGATGCATTTTGAGCGCAACGAGGAGAATCCGCTGGATGCGGACGTTATTATCATAGACGAGATGTCCATGGTGGACATTCACCTCATGCACGCCCTGCTGCGGGCGGTGAATGTGGGAACCCGCCTGATCCTGGTGGGCGACGTGGACCAGCTGCCCAGCGTGGGCCCCGGAAACGTGCTGCGGGACATGATCGATTCCCAGTGCTTCAACATGGTCAAGCTGACCCGCATTTTCCGGCAGGCGGCCCAGAGCGACATCATCGTGAACGCCCACCGGATCAACGAGGGCCAGCCGGTGGATCTGGCCAAGCGCAGCAACGATTTCCTGTTCATCCGCCGGGAGAACCCGGACGCCATCATAAGCGCCATGGTCACGCTGATCCAGAAGAAGCTGCCCGGCTACGTCAAGGCCCAGCCCTACGACATCCAGGTGATGACGCCCATGCGCAAGGGAGCCCTGGGAGTGGAACGGCTGAACCAGATTCTCCAGAGTTTCTTAAATCCGCCGGACAAGACCAAGACGGAAAAGGAATCCGGCGGCACCATCTACCGGGTGGGCGACAAGGTCATGCAGATCCGGAACAACTACCAGATGGAGTGGGAGATTGTGAACCGCTACGGAATTCCCATAGAGACTGGGAGCGGAATCTTCAACGGCGACATGGGCATTATCCGGGAGATCAACGACTACGCCGAGCTTCTCACCGTGGAGTTCGACGAGGGCAAGCGGGTGGAGTACAGCTTCAAGCAGCTGGAAGAGCTGGAGCTGGCCTACGCCATCACCATCCACAAGTCCCAGGGCAGCGAGTACCCTGCGGTGATTATCCCCATGCACAGCGGCCCGCGGATGCTCATGACCCGGAACCTGATCTACACCGCCGTCACCCGCGCCCGCACCTGCGTCTGCCTGGTGGGCCTGCCGGAGGTATTTGCAGCCATGGCCGGCAACAGCATGGAACAGAAGCGCTACACAGGGCTGCGGCAGCGGATTGAAGAGCTGTATGCGTTGGAGGAAGAGGAGTAGGTTCCACATCCGGAGGTGCTGATGATTTTAAAATCCCTGACAGACTGCGCAATCGATGCGCTCTTTCCCCGCCGCTGCCCGGTCTGCGGCCACATCGTCGTGCCCAGGGGGCGTCTGATCTGCCCTGGCTGCATGAACCGCCTGTCCTGGGTGAAACAGCCCGTCTGCAAGTCCTGCGGCAAGGAACTGTCCGTGGATACGGTGGAATACTGCTTCGACTGCGCACGCCGTCCCCGCAGCTTTGTATACGGCCGCGCCCTGATCAATTACAACGAAGCGGCTTCCCGCTCCATGGCCCAGATCAAGTACAACAACCGGCGGGAATACCTGGACTACTACGCTGGGGAGATGGTCCGCCGGCTTGGCCCTGCCGTTAAGGCGATGAAGGCCCAGGCCCTGGTTCCGGTGCCCGTCCACCCGGAGCGTTTGAAAACCAGGGGCTTCAACCAGGCGGAGGAGCTGGCACGGCGTCTGTCCGGCGGCCTGGGGCTGCCTGTGGAAACCGGCCTTCTTTCCCGCAACAAAAACACCGCGCCCCAGAAAGACCTAAACCCCGCCCAGCGCCTGAAAAACCTGGAGGAGGCATTTTCGGCAAAATGTCCCCGGACAGGGCTTACATCCGTGATTTTGGTGGACGATATCTACACCACCGGCAGCACGGTGGAGGCCTGCAGCCGGGTTTTGACGCGGGCCGGCGTTTCCAGGGTATATTTTCTTTGTATCTGCATCGGAGGCGGGCGCTGAGCCCCGCGAGGCTGGAATGCGGTTTCATGCCGAAACCGGCGAAAGATGAATTGGGAGGAAGAAAAATGGGAATATTTGACTATGAGGTGATACAGATCGACGGCGACTACGCCCATCTCAGGAACCTGGACCGTCCGGAGGACGGGTTAAAGCTGGTGGCAAGGGCGCTGCTGCCCCAGGAGATACAGGAGGGAAGCAGGCTGCATTACGAGTGCTTTGAGTACACGCTGGTTTGCTGACAGCAGCGGCATCCGGGCCTGGACCTCGGGCCCGGGCGTGTGCGCGGCGGTTTTCAGCTCTGTCAACCCGGCGGATATGCCAAAAATACCAGGTTTTTCCAGCGCAGAATCCGGCGAAAACCCGTAAAAATCGCGCATTATGCTTGACAGTATGCGGTTATTGTGGTAAACTGTACGGGCGAATGGAAGAGCTTAGGTCTTTTTTTTATGCTCAAAAATAAGGTCCTGAGCAAAATGTGAACTACGATAATATAAGTGGAGGTGGAAGTCGTGCGAACAAAGATCACACTGGCATGTACAGAATGCAAACAACGCAACTACAACATGACTAAGGATAAGAAAACTCATCCTGACCGTATGGAGACCAAGAAGTATTGCAGATTCTGCAAGACCCATACGCTGCACAAAGAAACGAAGTAATCCGGCTCAGTAAAGGACGTGAATGTTATGGGAGAAACAGCAGCCAACACTGCAGTAACCACAGAGAAAGCGGCCAAGGCTGAAAAACCCGACAAGGCGAAAAAAGCCAAGAAGGAACAGAAGCCCAGCTTCTTTAAGGGGTTGAAAACTGAGTACAAGAAAATCGTCTTTGCTGACAGACAGACCGTTACCAAGCAGACCATTGCCGTTGTCCTTTCATCTATTTTTCTGGGTGTGGTGATCATGCTCCTGGACATGGTGATCAAATTTGGTTTAGGATTTATCTTTTAATAAGGCGAGGGTGAATGTATGTCAGAAGCACATTGGTATGTAGTCCATACCTACTCAGGTTATGAGAACAAAGTCAAAGTCGACATTGAGAAGACGATTGAGAACAGAAACCTTCAGGACCAGATCTTAGAAGTTTCCGTGCCCATGCTCCCGGTTGTGGAGCTGAAAAACGGCGTGGAGAAAAAAGCTGATAAGAAAATGTTCCCGGGTTACGTGCTGATCCACATGGTCATGAACGACGACACGTGGTATGTGGTGCGTAACACCCGCGGTGTCACGGGCTTTGTGGGTCCGGGCTCCAAGCCGGTACCCCTGACCGAGGACGAGATGAAAGGTCTCGGCTTCCGACATGAGGATGTCGTCGTTGACTTTGAAGTTGGAGATACGGTCGTTGTAACAAACGGTGCCTGGAAAGATACCGTCGGCGCCATCAAGGCGATTAACGACGGCAAGAAAACTGTCACGATCAACGTGGAAATGTTCGGTCGTGAGACACCGGTTGAACTTGGCTTCGCGGAAGTCAAGAAAATGTAACACAAGGAATCAGCCGCTGCGGGCGCAGCAGCTGGTGGGAGGGAGATTCCCGACAATACCACATAATTTTAGGAGGTGCCTAAGATGGCAAAGAAAGTAACAGGTTACATCAAATTACAGATTCCTGCTGGTAAGGCAACACCAGCACCGCCAGTTGGACCGGCTCTTGGTCAGCATGGTGTTAATATCGTACAGTTTACGAAGGAATTCAACGCTAGAACAGCAGATCAGGGTGATATGATCATCCCGGTTGTTATCACTGTATATGCGGACAGAAGCTTCAGCTTCATTACCAAAACCCCGCCGGCTGCCGTACTGCTCAAGAAGGCTTGCAATCTGAAGTCCGCTTCCGCAGTTCCGAACAAGACCAAGGTAGCCACCATCAGCAAGGCAGAAGTACAGAAGATCGCAGAACTGAAGATGCCCGACTTAAATGCCGCGAGCGTCGAAGCTGCAATGAGCATGATCGCCGGTACTGCCAGAAGCATGGGAATCGTTGTAGAGGACTGACTGTGAGCGCTTAGTGAGGTATCTCACGAACTTAGCGCGAACGTCGTTCGCGAATCTTAGCGAGGTCTTATCGAGCTTAGATGAGTGAACATACCCGATTAAAACATGCAAATTGATGGGATTAACATGAAAACGTGGGAGGGAGATTCCCCGACAACACCACTAGGAGGTTATTTAGAATGAGATCAGGTAAAAGATATGCAGAGGCCTTTAAGAATGTAGACCGTACTGCACTTTATGACACCGCAGATGCGATTGCATTGGTTAAGAAGAATGCTTCTGCCAAATTTGACGAGACTGTAGAAGCCCATATCAGAACAGGCTGTGACGGACGTCACGCTGACCAGCAGATCCGTGGAGCCGTCGTGCTGCCTCACGGCACCGGCAAGGTAGTTCGTATTCTGGTATTCGCAAAGGGACCGAAGGCCGACGAGGCTCAGGCTGCAGGCGCAGACTATGTAGGCGCCGAGGAGCTGATCCCGAAGATCCAGAACGAGGGCTGGCTGGACTTTGACGTAGTTGTGGCAACTCCGGACATGATGGGCGTTGTAGGCCGTCTGGGCCGCGTACTGGGCCCCAAGGGCCTTATGCCCAACCCCAAGGCCGGAACCGTAACCATGGACGTTACCAAGGCCATCAACGACATCAAAGCCGGTAAGATTGAGTACAGACTCGACAAGACCAACATTATCCATGTGCCAGTAGGAAAAGCTTCTTTCACAGAAGATCAGTTAGCCGACAACTTCCAGACGCTTATTGAAGCAATCATGAAAGCGAAGCCGAGCACCGTTAAGGGCGCTTACCTTAAGAGCGTTACCCTGACCTCTACCATGGGTCCTGGCGTAAAGCTGAACGTAGCAAAGCTGACCAACTAATTCGTGTTTGCGTATATTAAAGGTAACAGTTCAGGACGGCGGGGAAATTGGTACAGAAGGCAGCGTCAAGCTTGCTTGTAAGCTGTTTTTTGCACCAATTTCCACATCGGATGGACATCCGATGCTTCTTGACCGTCTTTTTGGTCAAGAAGATGAGCCGTCCTGAACTGTTACTATATAAAGATGATTTTTCATCTTGACATCCATCATATCGTATGATATGATACCCGAGTATTGAATGCCTAAGACAGCAGGTGCCGCAAGGCGTAAGGCGTAACCGCCTGCCGAGGAACATACAAAAACTCAAGCTTTTTTGTGATGAGATTTTGCAGACCTCTCTGTCTTTGGACGGAGAGGTCTTTTCCATGCTATGACGGTTTTCAATGCGAAAATTTTATAAGGAGGTAAACCATTCATGGCAAAAGTTGAATTAAAACAGCCGATTGTGGACGAGATCAAAGGTGTGCTCGACGGCGCTCAGGGAGCGGTTGTGGTAGATTACCGCGGCCTTACAGTTGAGCAGGATACTCGTCTGCGTAAGCAGCTGAGAGAAGCCGGGGTGATCTACAAGGTATACAAGAATACCCTGATCAAGCGTGCCGCAGAAGGGACAGCGTTTTCCGCTCTGAATCCCGATCTGGAAGGCCCGACTGCTCTGGCCGTATCCAAGGAAGACGCCACAGCTCCCGCAAGAGTTCTGGCCAATTTCGCCAAGACTGCTCCCAAGCTGGAGTTAAAAGCATGTGTTGTTGAAGGCACATACTACGACACCAAGGGAACCCAGGTGATCGCTACCATCCCGTCCAGAGAAGAACTGCTGGGCAAGCTGCTTGGAAGCATCCAGTCCCCGATTACCAACTTTGCCCGCGTTATCAATCAGATCGCGGAGTCCAAGGGCGGCGCTGCCGAGGCATAAGTTTCGGTCGCAATATTATCAGAAAACAAATTCGAATTATAATAGGAGGAATATAAAATGGCAAAGTTAACCACCGCAGAGTTTATCGAAGCTATCAAGGAATTATCCGTATTAGAACTGAACGATTTAGTAAAAGCATGTGAGGAAGAGTTCGGCGTATCCGCAGCAGCAGGCGTTGTAGTTGCAGCAGCAGGCGGCGCAGCAGCAGCTGAGGAAGAGAAGACCGAGTTCGACGTAGAGCTGACCGAGGTTGGCCCGAACAAGGTTAAGGTTATCAAGGTTGTACGTGAAGCCACCGGCCTGGGCCTGAAGGAAGCCAAGGAAGTAGTTGATTCCGCTCCGAAGGCTGTTAAGTCCGGCGTTTCCAAGGAAGAGGCCGAAGAGCTGAAGACCAAGTTAGAGGCCGAGGGCGCAAAGGTTACTTTGAAATAATTCCACGAAACAATTTAGACGGCGGGAAAATTGGTGAGGAAGGCCGTGTCAAGCTTGCTTGTAAGCGGCCATCCACGCCAATTTTCACATCGGATGAATATCCGATGCTTCTTGACCGGCCTTACCGGTCAAGAAGACAAGCCGTCGGACGGTTGCGACGCTTTAAAAAGGCGGCTGCAGAAGCATTCTCAAGCTTTTGCAGCCGCCTTTTTTACTTTATAGGAAACTTCTCAAATCAGCGAAGATGGTGTATAATAGATTGGAAATAAAAAAGGCATAGCAAAAGAGCGAAGGTGTGACTTCGCCATGACGTTGTCTATGTATTTTTTGTTTTTGGTTTAGGCTGCACTATCTGACGGTAGAGAAAGAATAGGGCATATGGAACTATCCATATCCCATAACCTTTCGATAGCGTTCAAATAGTGCAGTTTTTTTGTGGTAAACTTCTAAAACCAACATAGAAGTGCCACACTCCGGGCATCTGAGCGGATCATAGCCAAAGGTCAGAAGAATCAAATTCCGCCAATCTAGGAGCTTAGAAAGATAATGCTGCTTCTGCTTGGATAAACATTTCCGGAGATTTTTTTCCTGTTTGTGGTGCTTTGCATAAATGCCGTAGTAGCGGACCATTTTAAAATGCTTGTCAGGGATATGCAGGATCAGGCGTTTGATAAAGTCAATGGCGGGGATGCATTCTGTGATCGTTTTATGGTCCTCATGTCGCTGATAATGGAACGTCACAGAATCCCCGTCATAGGCATCCATCCTGGAAGTGGCAATGACAGGCCGTCCAAGGTATCTGCTGATGTATTTAATGGTGATATCAGGAGAACACAAATTAGGTTTGGCTCTCACATAAAAGCCTTCGGGATGGTCTTTGTAGATTTGATTTTTAAGCTTCTTAAAAGGCGGTCCCAGTTTAAGAGAGAGCTGATCCAAAAGGACTTTCCGAAAAGCCAGGCGCAGGAAATCATAATCAAAATGGGGATTGGGTCGCCAGGGAGTAATGTTGCCAGCACCGCCTTCCGAAATCAGGGCATGGATGTGAGGATTCCACTTTAAATCTCTACCGAAGGTATGAAGGACGCAGATAAAACCAGGAGTAAAGAGTTCGGACTTATTCATCTTGAAGAACATGCGTAGGACGACATCCCTGACAGAATGGAACAGGCAGTTAAGGAGTGAGTGGTCCTTAAGAAAGAAGATGCGCAGTTCCTCAGGAATGGTAAAGACACAGTGTCTGTGGATACAGGAAACGAGTTTACAAGACATACGAAAAGCACGTTTCTGGTTATAGACGTTGCCGCATGAGGGACAGAACCGGCTTTTACAGGAAAAGGGAACAAATTTAAGGTTACCACAATGAGGACAGCCAAAGAAAGCTCCGCCATAAGAAGGATCATGGCAGAGGATCATCCGGTTGATGTTATCCAAAACATTTTTATCAGGTCGAATAACATATTGGATATATTCAAAGTGGTCAGAAAAAATAGTTTGGAGGATGTTCTTATGCATAAGAACATTTTACAATAAAGCAGCAAAAAAGGAAATCCCCTAAAACCCCTCATGAGTGAGGGGCAGGGGAGTTGAGAGTGCCGAAGGCACTTTGTTCTCCATTCTCACCACGTAACAATCTCATCAATCATCGCCCGCTGCTCTTTCGAGGACCGCGTCAAATAAATCCGTGTAGTCTCAATGCTGTCATGCCCCATCAGATCCGCCAGCAGCGCAATATCGTTAAATCTGGACAAAAAATTCTTTGCGAACCGATGCCGGAACGAGTGGGGGTAGACGGTATCCGGGTCGATCCGGTAACGCCTGGCCAACACCTTCAACTGCCAGCTGATCCCGCGGGCGGTAAACGGAGCGCCGTTTCGGTTGGTAAACACAAAGCCGGTCTGAAGCCCTCTGGTCTCCAGCCAGTCCAGCGCGTCCCGGCACAGCGTTTCCGGAAAATAAACCCGGCGGACCTTTCCGCCCTTTGAGTACAGGTCCATATACCCCATGCGGATATGTTCCGCCTTGATCTGGAGCAGCTCGCTGATCCGCGCGCCCGTGCTCCCCAGAAAATGAACCACAAAATACCAGAATACGTCATGGTCCTCCCTAAGCCCCTTTTTAAGGCGCTCGTAATCCCGCTGGGAGATCACGTTGTCCAGAAAGGGCCTGTGCTGTAACTTGACGGCTGCCAGCCGGTAGCCGGCCGGTATTTCAGCGCCCTCCGATTCCAGAAGCTTCAGGTATTGATTCATTCCGTAAATGCGTGAATTGGCCGTGGAGGGCTTGTAATGGCTGATCAGGTAATTCCGGTAATCGTTCAGCGATTCCAGGCTCAGATTGCCGTACAGGGACTCGTAGAGCCACAGCGAGCGGGCGTAGGTATTAATGGTATTAGCGGAGGCTCCGCGTTGTCTGAGCCGTTCTTTAAAATACTCCAGGCGCTGCTTTGCCTCCTCGTTCAGATCACAGTATTCCATATCCTCACCCCTACCAATTTACAACCTGATTGACAATCCGGGCCTGCTCCGTGCTGCTGCGCCGCAGATAAATCCGAGTGGTCTCCAGGCTCTCATGTCCCAGAAGATCAGACAGCAGCGTGATATCCCCGGAATTTTCGATGAAATTTTTGGCAAAGCGGTGGCGGAAGGAATGGGGGTACATAACCTCGGGGTCCAGACAATACCGGGCGGCGAAATCCTTCAGCCGCGAGCGCACCCCGGTGACGGACAGAGCGGAACCATAGCGGTTCAGAAAGAGAGGGCCTGTGGCGCGGTGTTCCTGTTCAAGCCAGTCCAGGATCGCGCATTTTAAGCGGGTTGGAACATATACCCGGCGCATCTTATTCCCCTTGGAATAGACATCCTTGTGTCCGAGTTTTATATCCTCGATGCGGAATGTGACCAGCTCGCTGACCCGCACACCGGTGGCCGCGGTCAGCCACACCAGGTAGAAGTAGCTGTATTCCTCATCCTCCCAAAGCCTGCGCTTCAAATACTCATAGTCGGCGTGAGTTATAATCTTGTCCAGATAGGTCTTTTGCTGTACCTTCACCATGGAGAGAGGACAAATATCGGATTTGCAATACTCAAGATAGGAATTGAGCGCCCGGATCCGCAGGTTGACCGTTTGCGGTTTATAGTGCTCGATCAAATAAACTTTGTAAAGCTGCAGATTGCGGTAGGTCAGTCGGGAATAGCGGTGCAGATACTGTTCCACGGTAAAATGGTAAATGTGAATGGTGTTGGGGGCCAGATTGTGGGACGACAGATAGGTGTCAAACCCCCGTCTGACCACGGCAACGGCAGCTGTTTGGATTGCCGGCATAGTTGCATTACCTCCTTCCGGTTGTATTTACGAGTCAGTATAACATTCGAAAACCGCAAAATGTCAATATGGTTCACAAAAAATTCACCATATTGTCGGAAATCTCTCGTATAAACCGTGAAAATGCCACATTATTGCCACGAAAATTTTACGTGAACTTTACAGATAGTGGTTAAAACATGGGCCGCCGGCTGCGCCAGCGGCCCCAATGCGCTCAATTATGGCCAGCCGGTAAATCCAGCGGCCCAATGCGCTCACTTATGGCCGGCCGGTAAATCCGGCGGCCTAATGCGCTCAATAAAGGGCCACAGGCTGCGCTGGTGGCCCCTCGCGTTAAAGAAAAGGCTGCTGCGCTTTTTACGGCACAGCAGCCCTGGAAAATCAGAGGTCTGCCCGGCACAGTATATCGCCGGGCAGTTTTGTCGCAATTTGGAATTTTCTTATGTCAATGGATGATCAGTCTTCTAAAACAACCTGGGTGATCTGGTAGTTCTTCACATTGAACTTGTAGTCCTCGCCGTCCTTGGCGGCAGATTTATTCTTAACCATGGAGCCGGAGGTATTTACCAGATAAAGCTTAACGTTGGAGTCAATATCTTCATTCACATTCCAGGTAGTAGCGTCCTCGTCGTAATCCTTGTCGCCCGCCTCCAGTTCGTGGCAATACTCGGTGAGGAAATCATCGGTATCCATCTTCTCCATGGTCACGATGCCGTCCTCGTCCTCGCTGTAAATAACCACCTGATACTTATCGTCGCTGTCGGCCTCGATCAGCTTACCGGCGCTGTACAGCTTGTGGTCATCGATTCCGTTGATGCCGGCGCCCTTACTGCTGCTGCTGTCCTTGAACTTGAAGGTAAAGGAGTCGCCGTCAATCTCAACCGTCTGTCTGCCAGTCTTCATGGCGCCGTCATCCGAATCGCCGAAGTAGAAGGAGCGGATTTCGCCGCTGGAAATCTGGGGAGCGTAGTGAACCACAAAATCGTCGAACGCATCCTCGGTGTCGTAGGGGATATCGCCGTCGTCAGCAAATTTCTGATCGATCTCGGAGGAATCCACCTTGCCATTCTCGGTCGCCATCTGCAGGAATACCAGACCGTCAATCATACGGCCGTAGTTGTCGAACGCGTACTTTTTGCCCTTGATGGTCTTGATCACGTTGGAGTAAATCTCGCCGTCGCCGTCCGCATAGTACCAGTAATCGTCGCCGTCGTTGTATTTATCCTCATGCAGGTAATAGCCGGGAACAACCTTGAACCAGCCCTTGGTGGCGCGTGCGCCGTCCTCGGGAGTGCTGAAATACATAAAGCTGCTGGTATAGGAGGCAACGCCCTGGGTTGCAGTGCTGTAGGAGGCGGTCTCCGTGAACCAGTCGGCGATCATGCGGCCATACTCGTCGAAGCCGTATTTTCTGCCGTTGATGGTCTTGGTCTTTAACGTGTCGCCGTCCTCAGAATCCGCGGCAACCTTCTTGCCGGAAGTCTGGAAATAGAACCAGCGGTCCTGATCCTCGTCCCAGTATTCGTCGCCGGGCTGCAGATCCTCGTACTCATCGTCCACGATGGAAATCTGTCTCCAGCCTAAGCTCATAGCGCCGTCGTCCTCATCGCCAAAGTAGTAAAGGCTCTCTTTCCAGGCGTCGTCATCGGTCTGGCGCTCGCCGCCGCTCACCCACCCGTAGAGCATTCTGCCTTCCTCATCAAAAGCATACTTTTTGCCGTTAATGGTTTTGGCGGAAACAGAGTCCTCGCTGGCGTTGTCGGATCTGGTGTAGGCCTTGCCGTTAGCCTGGAAATAGTACCAGTAGTGGTCCGGCTCATCCTCCTCGCCGGCGTCCTCATTTTCAATGGCAACCCACTGATTGGTGACCATCACACCGTTGGCGTCAACGTAATAGTAATCATCGTCATCCTCAACCAGCATATCAACCGCCATCTCGCCGTTGTCGTCCAGCCAATACCAGTTATCCCCGGATTTTTTCCACTCTTCGGTCACTCTGTCATTGCTGCTGTCATAATAAACCCAGGTTCCGTCCTCCTCAGCCCAACCCTGAGCCGCGAAGGAAGTCATGGATGCGCCGATGGCCAGCAGTGCTGCCGTAGATAAGACGGCAACTAATTTTGTCTGCTTTCTCATAATAAATGCACTCTCCTTTTTCTTTTTAAAATACTTTTTGAAATTCCTAATTGCATTACGAGTTGATTATACTTCCGATACGGGAAATTATTGAAAGCTACATAAAAACGAAAAAATGTATGTATAATAGAAATAAAAAAAATCCAATTATTATATTTACAATTATTATATTTTAAATTATAATATAATCGAGGTGATAAAATGAAAAACTTTATAGATCGTGAAAATGAATTACAATTTTTGGAAGATCAGTATTCAGCGTCAAGTGCCTCTCTGATTGTTCTATACGGTCGGCGTCGTGTTGGAAAGACTGCGCTTATGACTCATTTCATCCAAAATAAACGTGCTCTATATTTTTTGGTAACAGAAGAAAGCGAACATCAGAATCGCAATGCTTTCAAAGATATGGTTGCAGATTTTACAGGAAATGCCTTGTTAAAGGCGGCAGCAGTTGACCATTGGGATCTAATATTCCAAACGCTAGCGGATTCCGTCGCTGATGAGCGATTAATTATTCTTATTGATGAATTTCAATATTTGGGTAAATCCAATCCTGCATTTCCTTCCGTCTTTCAAAAAATATGGGATACTATTTTGAAAGATCAAAATGTGATGGTGATTCTTTGTGGTTCCCTTATATCTATGATGGAAAGTCAGACCCTATCATATTCCAGTCCTTTGTATGGCCGAAGAACCGGACAAATCAAATTGAAGCAAATACCATTCTCATACTACAATAAATTTTTTCCAGACAAAGGGCTTCGGGAGTTGATTGAGTATTATGCAGTGACAGGCGGTGTTCCCAAATATATAGAGCTGTTTCATAGCGAAAATGATATTTATCAAGCTATTTCAAAAAATGTTTTACAGAAGTCCAGCTTTTTGTACGACGAACCCAACTTTTTATTACAGAGGGAAGTTAATGAGGTAGGGAGCTATTATTCGCTGATTAAGACGATTGCGGCGGGAAATCAAAAATTAGGTAAGATTGCCGGCGTTTTGGAAATGAAACAGACGGGTTTGACTAAATATTTAAAAACATTAATCGATTTGGATATTCTCGAGCGTGAAGTTCCAATAACAGAAGAATCCCCAGAAAAAAGTAAACGGGGACTATACAGGATAAAGGATAATTTTCTTTTATTTTGGTTCAAGTTTATTTATCCAAATCTTAGCCTGATCGAATCTGGACATGGCGAAATTGCTATGAAAAAAATTCAGAGTAATTTTATCGATAACCATGTTGGTTATGTGTATGAAGATATTTGTTTGGAAATTCTTTGGAAATTAAACGGAGATGGAGCTTGGGATTTTCATTTTGAGCGAGCTGGAAGATGGTGGGATGGTCAAAATGAAATTGATATAGTCGCGCTTGACTCGGATGGAAACAATATTATTTTCGGAGAGTGCAAGTATTGGAGGTCTCCCATTGGCCTGGATATATTAGAAAAATTGCGCCTAAAATCTTCAGCAGTTGAATGGAATCGTGATAAACGGACTGAGCATTATATCCTTTTTAGCATTAGCGGCTTTACACAGGATTTGGTTGAGTATGCGCAAGAGCATAAAAATGTTATATTATATTGTTAGTTTAGGTCGCGCTGTATGGCTATGTACGGCGCGATATTTTTATATCTGATTTTGCTTTTATTATGTATTTCTCCAGTTTTCAATAATTTCCCTTATTGAAAGTATAATCAACTCGTAATGCAATTAGGAATTTCTAAATGTATTTCAAAAAGAAAAAGGAGAGTGCATTAATTATGAGAAAGCAGATAAAATTAGTTGCTGTATTATCCACAGCAGCACTGCTCGCCATTGGTGCATCCATGACCTCTTTTTGCGGTTCAGGGTTGGGCTGAGGAAGATGGGACTTGGGTTTATTATGACAAAAATGGCGATAAGGTAACGGATTCCTGGAAGAAATCTGGGGATAACTGGTATTATCTGGACAGCGATGGCGAGATGGCTGCAGATGTGCTGATTGAGGACGATGATAACTACTATTACGTTGATGAGAATGGTGCTATGGTTCGCAATCAGTGGGTAGCTGTTGAGAATGAAGACGCTGGTGAAGAGGATGAGCCGGATCATTACTGGTACTATTTCCAGTCTAATGGTAAGGCATACAAGAGAAGCGATGACAGTAATTCTCTTTCTCCCAAAACTATCAACGGAAAGAAATATGCATTTGATACCGATGGTAAAATGCTGTATGGCTGGGTAAATGATTCCTTTGAGCGTGATGATGATGAAGCTTGGAAGAATTGCCAGTATTATCTGGGTGGAGAAGACGATGGCGCAGTTAGAACTAACGAATGGGCTTTGATTGCTATTACCGATGATGATGATGCTAAAGATCAGCCGGGCGATGATTTCTGGGATGAAGATCAGGAACGTTGGTTCTATTTCAAAGCCTCTGGTAAGAAACAGGGTGAAAGCACCAACAAGAAGATTAATGGCAAAAAATATGGCTTCGATGAATATGGTCGTATGGTTGCTTCCTGGAATACAACGTTAACTCCTGTAGATAAGGATGCAACTGCTTCCAATATGGCAACTGTAAATAATGCATATGTGAATATTGCCACTTCTGCTCAGGGTACCGAAACATACACCGAGTCCTTTATGTACTTTAGCAATCCTGAGGATGGCGCACGCTATACTAAGGGATGGTTCAAAGTAGTTCCGGGTTATTATTTGCACCAGGGTAAGTATGAGGATGATTCTGAGTATTGGTACTATGCAGATGGCGATGGAAATCTGGTTGCCAATGAGATCAAGAGAATCAAAGGTAAGAAGTATGGCTTTGATGAGTACGGCAGAATGATTTCTGGTCTTGCGTTACTGCACATGAACAATGATACAGATATTGACTTCAAGATTGCGGATGACGATGATACGGATCCGTACGACACAGAAAGCAAGTTTAATGAAACTGCCGCTAAATATGCTGGTCAGAACGATTATCGTTTCTACTACTTTGGTGGTTCTTATGATGGTTCCATGAAGACTGGAAAACAGACGATTGATCTTGATAGTGATAAGTTTACCTTTAAATTCCAGACTAAGAGTGAGTTAAAGGGCGCTGGCATTAATGGTGAAGATGACGATAAGTACTATTTAGGTGGAAAGTTAGTTAAGGCTGATAAAGAAGATAAGTTCATGATCGTGTCTATTGACAGCATCGGCAATGTAGAAGCCGGATATGGTAGCTCTGCAAGTGATTCTCTTCAGGTCAAAGTGAAGGATCTTATCAACAATAACAATCTGTTTACCAAGGTAACAAGTACTACAGATCCCGATTACAAGAAGGAGGCTCAGGTTTGGGTAGCTGCTAAGGATACTAACGGCGACTATGTAACCAGTGATTTCAGGGTAGTCAATACTTCCGGTACTGTTTCCAAGAGTAAGAGTGTTAAAGATGGTGATGATTATAAGATTACTGTAGATAAGAATAAAGTGATCACCAAGATTGTTCTGGAGGATTAATAATCCAATCGTAATATTTAGGAAATACTAATTGCTAGAGATATCGAGGGTGTCGTAAAATCATCAAACATAGATGATTCAGCGGCACCCTCGCTCTGCATAAAAAAATCATTAGAAAATCATCGTTTGAGACCAGTCCTTTTAAACTTAATGGTAAAACCAGTTGATAAGTGCAGAAGTAGTATTCCCATCTGGTTAATCTTTTTTAAATCAAAAGCGCTGCCGCACCTATGATGTTCAATCATTAAGTGCGGCAGCTGCTCATTTCGCAATTAGAACTTCTTCAACTTAAAGTATTAATTAGTCCTCTAATACAACCTTTGTAATCTGACGCTTGCTAACGCTAAACTTGTAATCATCAGCATCCTTAGCATTGGTCTTATTCTTCAGAATAGTACCGGAAGTATTAACCAGATAATACTTAACGCTGTCCGTATTAGTTGTAGTAACAGTGTATACGGTTTCTTCCTTATCATCATCATGCTTACCGCCATCGGTGCATGTAGCAATAAAGTCGGTCGTGGTCATCTCGGTTACAGAGTTATTAGTCTTATCATACTTATAAACAGTGTACTTATCGTCCTTATCGGCCTTAACCTGTTTACCAGCCATGTACAGCTTATCATCATCTTCGCCAACTAAGCCGGAACCCTTCAGGTTGCTACCGGTCTTAAACTTAAAGGTGAAGGACTCGCCATCAATAGTTACAGTCTGCTTGCCAGTCTTCATAGCTCCATCATCAGATCCACCAAAGTAGTAGCTTCTGATAGTATGATCGTTGATTTCCGTAGCAAAGTCTTTTACAAACTGATCAAAGTTATCCTCGGTATCATACGGATGAAGGTCATCATCATCAGCTAACTTATTCTGGATCTCGTTGCTGGTAGTACCATTAGCCATCTCCAAGAATACCAGTCCGCTGATCATTCTGCCATAGTTATCAAACGCATATTTCTTGCCCTTGATGGTCTTGATTTCATTAGAGTAAATCTGGCCATCGCCATCGGCGTAGTACCAATACTCGCTTCCATCTTCGTACTTAGACTTCTGCAGGTAATAACCAGGAACTACCTTAAACCATCCCTTGGTATAACGAGCTCCGTCCTCGGGATTGTTGAAATACATAAATGTATTACTGTAAGTAGCAGTACCCTGAGAAGCTACAGCAGCAGTAGCCTCTGTATACCAGGAAGCTACCATACGGCCAAACTCATCAAAGCCATACTTTTTACCATTAATGGTTTTGTCAGTGTAGCTCTCGCCGTCTTTAGCTGCTTTTTTCTTACCAGAAGCCTGGAAGAAGAACCAACGATCCTGATCTTCATCCCAGAACTCATCACCAGGCTGAGCATCCTCAGCTTCGTCATCAGTAATAGAAATCAGTCTCCAGCCTTCGGACATAGCGCCGTCATCTTCATCGCCAAAGTAGTACTGGCAGGTCTTCCAAGCATCATCATCAGTCTGACGCTCACCAGCATCTACCCAACCATACAGCATTCTGCCATCGGTATCAAAAGCATACTTTTTGCCATTGATAGTTTTAGCGGAAATAGATGTATCAGAAGCGCTGTCAGATCTCTTGTAAGCTTTACCATTAGCCTGGAAATAGTACCAATAGTGATCAGGCTCATCATCCTCACCAGCGTCTTCGTTCTCAATCGCTACCCACTGATTGGAAACCATGGCGCCGTTCTCATTTACATAATAATAGTTGTCGTCATCCTCAACCAGGGTGTCAACGGCCATCTCGCCGTTGTCATCTAACCAATACCAGTTGTCCCCAGATTTCTTCCAGGACTCGGTAACCTTGTCGCCATTCTTGTCATAATAAACCCAAGTCCCATCTTCCTCAGCCCAACCCTGAGCCGCAAAAGAGGTCATGGATGCACCAATGGCGAGCAGTGCTGCTGTGGATAATACAGCAACTAATTTTGTCTGCTTTCTCATAATTAATGCACTCTCCTTTTTCTTTTTGAAATACTTTTTGAAATTCCTAATTGCATTACGAGTTGATTATACTTCCAATAAGGGAAATTATCAATAGTTTTTTTGCATTTTTTGTATTTTCTACTAAAATGCTTAAAATATGACAATTTATATTGGAGGCATACCACCAACTCCATCACACGCATTTAGTATATAATAGTCCGGCCGAAAATACCATAACATTTACCTGTGCATTTTCTTACATAATTATTACAGAAGTGTTATTTTTATCGCAAATTGTACAGATATTAGTACAATCTTCCATATCCATCCATGCAACCTGACGATAGCTTCCGGAAGGCCACCGGTGCCGGGGATTTGGGCAGCGGGGCCTGCGCTTGTAATGCAGAACGGGCAGCGCATTCGGCGCCGCCCGTTTTGCATCTATCTCATTCGATATACTCATATTTCCCCTGGAATGATTTGGTGTTTCCTCCTCCACGATGTGAGGCGGGAGTCCTATTTGGCCAGAACTACCTTGTAGGCCTCGGCCATTCCCTTGGCCTGGATCAGGTCATAGTATTCCTGAACCATGGGAATCATTTCGGTCAGGTCTGCATGCCAGTAATCTTCTCTCTTCATGATCTCCTCGACGGATGCATCCTTCATGAACTTCATGATCTCCTCGCCGTCGTTGGCTTTGTCGGTGCGGTAGAAGGAAATGAGGGCAGCCATGGAGAAGGTGAGGCCGGCCGGGTATTTGCCGAATTTCTCTTTGTATTCCAAAATGGTAGGCAGCACGCGGACCTGGAATTTGCTCACGGAGTTCAGCGCGATGCTTAACAGCTGATGTTTGATGAATGGGTTGGAGAAACGCTCCAGCACGGCAGCGCCGAACTTGCGGTTGTCCTCGGTATCGCCGATGGTGGGGATGATCTCCTCAAAGATGCACTTTTTCAGGAAGGAGCTGACAGTCTCGTCCTGCATGCACTCGCCCACAGTGGTCAGGCCGTACAGATGAGCGCCCAGTACCATGGAGGTGTGGCCTCCGTTCAGGATCCGGACCTTTCTCTTCTTATAAGGATGCACGTCGTCGGTCCATACGACGTTGTAGCCGGCCTTCTGGAAGGGCAGCTCGTCCTCGTGATGGCCGCCGATTACCCACAGGTGGAAAATCTCTGCGGTGTCGATCAGCTTGTCTTCGTAGCCGATCTGCTTGGTCAGCTCTTCTACTTCGTCCCTGGGGTAACCGGTTACGATGCGGTCCACCAGGGTGCTGCAGAAGTCATTTTCCGTCTCGATCCAGTTCTTGAATCCGTCCTCCAGTTCCCACAGATCGGCGTACTGGAGCACGCATTTCTTTAAGTTGTCGCCGTTGTCGTCGATCAGCTCGCAGGGAAGCAGGATCAGGCCCTTTAAACCGGCCTGGTAGCGCTTGTACAGGAACTGGCACAGCTTGGCGGGATAGGCCTTGGGCGGCATGTCGGTGAGCTTCTCGGTGCCTACATACTCGATGCCCGCCTCGGTGGTGTTGGAAACCAGAACCCGCAGATCGGGGTTGGACGCCAAGGCAATGTACTCGTCGTACTGGGTGTAGGGATTCAGTGCACGGGAAATGGACGTCACATGGGTGTGCTCGTTTACAACCTGGCCATTGTCAATACCGCGCAGGAACAGGTTGTACTCACAGTTCTGCTCTGCCAGGGTCTGGCACATACCTTTCTCGATGGGCTGCACTACTACGATCTTGCCGTCGTACAGGCCCTTCTCCTGAAGTTTGTGGAAGAAATAGTCCACAAAACCGCGTAAAAATCCGCCCTCGCCAAACTGGATGACTGTTTCTTTTACGTTACTGCTCATGATTTGCTACCTCCATATGAAATAGTGTGAGTGACTAGTTGTAAGCGCTTACACTATTGGGTGCACTGCGCTTTCCTTTTATTTGCTGAGATTACTATACAACATTCTCCGGAAATATTCAATAGGTTTCGGAGAAAAATTGTAAGCATTTACATTGCTGGTGTCTATAATTTCCCTTATTGGAAGTATAATCAACTCGTAATGCAATTAGGAATTTCAAAAAGTATTTCAAAAAGAAAAAGGAGAGTGCATTAATTATGAGAAAGCAGACAAAATTAGTTGCTGTATTATCCACAGCAGCACTGCTCGCCATTGGTGCATCCATGACCTCTTTTGCGGCTCAGGGTTGGGCTGAGGAAGATGGGACTTGGGTTTATTATGACAAGAATGGCGACAAGGTAAACGAAGCTTGGAAGAAATCCGGAGACAACTGGTATTGGTTAGATGATAATGGCGAAATGGCCGTTGATACCCTGGTTGAGGATGATGATGACACCTATTATGTAGATGCCAATGGTGTTATGGTACGCAATCAGTGGGTGGCTATCGAGAACGAAGACGCTGGAGAAGATGACGAGCCGGATAATTATTGGTATTATTTCCAGGCTAATGGTAAAGCCTATAAGAGATCCGATAGTGCTAGCAGCAATGCTATTAATGCAAAAGTTATCAATGGTAAGAAATATGCTTTTGATACAGACGGAAGAATGCTGTATGGTTGGGTAAAAGATGGCGAACGTCAGACAGATGATGACGCTTGGCAGGATCCGGATGCATATTACTTTGGCGATGAAAACGATGGAGCTATGTCTATTGGCTGGAGATTGATTTCCATTACCGATGATAACGCAGAAGGTGCACAGCCTGGTGATGAATTCTGGGATGAAGATCAGGATCGTTGGTTCTGGTTCAAGTCTTCCGGTAAGAAGCAGATCAGCAAGGCTAATAAGACCATTAATGGCAAGAAATATGGCTTTGATGAGTATGGTCGTATGGTAGCTTCTTGGTATGCCAAAGATGTAGTTGCCACTACTACAACAGCTTCTACTTCTATGTCTACTACTGATCAGATTCAGGGTGTGGCTTCTTATTCTGAGGCATTTATGTATTTCAGTGATCCTGAGAGTGGTGCTCGTTATACTAAGGGCTGGTTTAAGGTAGTTCCTGGTTATTATCTGCATGAAGCAAAATATAATGACGGTGATGAGTACTGGTATTATGCTGATGGTGATGGCGAGATCTATTCAAATGTGATTAAAACAATTAAAGGCAAAAAATATGCATTTGATAACTATGGTCGCATGATTAGTGGATTAGTATTCCTGGAGATGGCAGACAATGAAACTTCCAGCGACATCGCTATGAAGTATGCTGATGATGCTGGTACTTATGACAAGGCTGGTTATCAGGATAATGGCAAGACAGGTCCTTATGATACAGAAGATAACTTCGATGATTTCGTAAAAGATCATCAGGATGAAATTGCCAGCGGTAAGGTAAGAAGCTACTATTTTGGTGGTTCTGATGATGGTGCTATGAAGACCGGAAAACAGAATGTGACTATTGATGGAGATAGCTTTAGCTTCAAATTCAAGACAGGTTCTAATCTGAAGGGCGCTGGAATTAATGGCTTTGATGATGATAAGCTTTATACAGCAGGTAAGCAGATTAAGGCTGACAAGGATGATAAGTATAAAGTTTACAAAGTGACAACTAAGGCAGACAGCAATTACTGCAAGGTTGAAGATATGACTGTATCTGAATTCCTTAAGGTTCAGGATGGTATTGATAAGGTAGAAAAGAGCTACAGTTCTACAAAAGAGGAAACCACTTGGAAGATCACTTATACAGACTATGCTGCCGATGCACCTGAGGTTGTAAAGTTCTATTTGCTTAATACTTCCGGAACAGTAGTAAAGAGCAAGAGCGGTGCTAAGGATGCTGATGATTATAAGTTCTATGTAAGCGGCAAGACAATTAACGAAGTTGTGCTTGAAGACTAATATGTAATTATTGGTTAGAAATTCTAATTGCTATAATTAAAGAGTATGCCAGACAGCGTATTTGCTGTCTGGTTTCTCTTTTGTTACTACTGTTAAACTACCTAAACTGATCAGGAGGCTACATAACCGTACCGCTAACTCGCTAGGACAGTATAGTTATAATCGGACTTTGTCACCTTCTTCCTTGATTTCATAATCAGAATATCCTTGTGTTGGTTGTAAATGTCCTTATGTATCATAATGTATTCTCAAAATTGTTTATATGACCATTTTGAAAACATCGTGGGGTACATTCCTGCCAAAACCAGCTCATCACAATAATGAACTGGCTAGTGTCATTGCATGAAAACAAATTTAATTATGAGTAATCTTATTCCGATGAAAATGATGTTGAGTGCTCTCGTTCTCTCAAATCACCATTTTTTGTTTTATAGTTCACAAAATGCTACTGTCTAAATGCACACAAGACATTACAAGCGTTTTGCATGCTTAGTCAGGTAAACTTAATCATCTAAAAATTAGACGGCTGCATATTCGTTATACAACGCTATGGTAGCAGCCGCCATACTTTATATTACCATGTAACAATCTTATCAATAAATTTTCGCTGTTCCAGCGATGATTTAGTTAGATATATCCTCGTAGTCTCAATACTCTCATGCCCCATCAAATCGGCCAGAAGTGAAATGTCATTAAATTTGTTCAAAAAATTTTTTGCAAATCGATGGCGAAAGGAATGAGGGTATACTGTTTCTGGAGGAATGTGGTAACGAACTGCCAAAACTTTCAGTTGGCTGCTGATTCCTCTAGGAGTAATCTGATCGCCTTTTTTGTTTACAAAAATAAAGCCACTGTCACGGCCTTCCCTAGCCAACCAAGAGAGCATTTCTAAACATAATTTTTCGGGAAAATAAATTCTTCTTAGCTTTCCAACCTTCGAATACAAATCCATACAACCAATACGAACGTGCTCTACTTTAATTTTTACCAATTCGCTGATTCTCGCTCCAGTGGCAGCCAGAAATCGTACCACAAAATACCAGAACATGTTTCCATCACGTTTTAGGCACCGTTTAAGGCGTTCATAATCCCTTTTTGAAATGACGTTATCCAAAAAAGGCTTCTGTTGGCGTTTGACGGAAGGCAGTCTGTAACTTTCCAGCTTCATTTCGGGATTGTCGCCCAGTGTTTCAATGTATTGATTAATGCCGAATATTCGTATATTAACAGTATTTGCTTTAAAATGCTCTAAAAGGTACTCTTTGTATGATTGAAGATTGGGAATATTGATATCAGAATACAGTGAATAATAAAGTCTCACAGAAGCCGTATATGCGCTAATTGTATTGGGAGCTGCCCCGCGTTTCTTTAAGTACTCCTTAAACGTCTCAATTTCTTCTTGCTGAAATTCGGTCATCGTATTTTCTCCTTACCAGTCAACAATTTTATTTACAATTCGGTACTGTTCGCTGCTGCTTCTTCTAAGGTAAATTCTAGTAGTTTCTATGCTTTCGTGTCCCAGAAGATCTGACAACAGTGCGATGTCTCCACTATTTTCTATAAAATTTTTGGCGAATCTATGGCGGAATGAATGGGGATAAACCACTTCTGGGTCAAGATTATAACGCAGCGCAAATGTTTTTAACTGCCCTCGGATTCCCGAAGCTGTAATTGGGTTGCCGAAACGGTTCAGAAATAAAGCTCCTTTATTTCTTTTACTTTTTTCCAACCATACCTCAGTTTTTTGTTTAAGAACGGTAGGAATATAAATACGCCTCATTTTATTTCCCTTGGAGTAAATATCTTTAAATCCAAACTTTACATCTGCAATTTCGAATTTTACAAGTTCACTTATTCTGACACCGGTGGCCGCCATATAACGAATGACGAAATAGTACGAAAACTCACCGTCTTCCCATAGCCGGCGCTTTAGATATTCGTAATCCGCCTGACTGATAATGCGGTCCAAGTACATTTTTTGCTGTATTTTAATCATGGTCATTTTGGAGTCTTTATGGTTTAAATACTCCATATAACAATTAAGAGCCCGTATTCGCAGATTGACCGTCTGTGGCTTGTAATGCTCCAATAGGTAAACTTTGTAGAGCTGTAATGTAGCAATCGTAAGCTCTTTATGAATCTCAAAAAATTGCCTAACTGCATAACAATATACACAGGTAGTATTTGCTGACATGTTCTTACTTGTTAAATAATCCCGGAACCTTTCTTGATATAAATCGGTACCTCTACTATCAAGCGAATCCGCCTCCTTTAAAACTGCCATTATAATCTCCTCCTTTTGATCAACATCATATAGTATATTAACCTATATATTCGCAAAAAGTAATATGTTTTGATTAAATTTTAGACCAAATAGGAGAATATCTTTCATAAAATATCCAAAACAGGGAAAAATATAAAGAACTTGCTAAAACTATAGTGTTTGCCATGCCTATTATAAATCGAAAACGTAATTATAACGCAATCTTTTATTTTTAAAATAATTCGAATAACAAAAGAGTTGCTATATAGGCGATAGTAACTACTTCTCTATAGCAACTGTTAAATCAACAAAAGCTGAGTAAATATTGAAATAATATAGATTAAAGGTGAGTTGATTAATTGAAAAATATAATAATGCGTGAAATTTACTTTGTTATATTTTTGTCAGATTACAAAGATTGTATTAGGGGACTAATTAATACTTTAAATCGAAGAAGTTCTAATTGCGAAATGAGCAGCTGCCGCACTTAATGATTGAACATCATAGGTGCGGCAGCGCTTTTGATTTAAGCTTTGTCACTAGTTTGGTTGACAAAGAAACAGACTTATGACAGAAAGGAGTTGCCACTCTGTGGATGATATTATTACATCCACTTTGTAGCAACCCCTAACTACATACTTAAGCTTTGGTTTAGCAATTAGTATTTCATAAAACTATAGATCTTTTAAATTAGTCTTCCAAGGTAATGGACTCAATAATACCCTCTCTATTTACTTTGATCTTATAGTCATCGCCATTCTTTACAGACTTATTACCATCCACAATCTTACCAGAGGTATTGATAACTCTGTAATTAGCAAGGTCTACATTCTTAAGATCCCAAACTGTAGAATCTTTTACGCGATCACCAGATACGTTAGAAATAATATCCCCAACCTTGACCCCATCGTTGATAACAACATTTACATCTAAGTTATCGGTATTCTTAAAGGAGGCAATCTCGACGATCTGATACTTATCTTCTTTATCAGCCTTTATCAGTTTACCACCTACATAATACTTATCATCATCTTCTCCGGTGATACCAGCACCTTTGATATTGCTCTTGGTCTCGAATTTGAAAGAGAAGCTCTCGCCATCAAGATCAATAGTCTGTCTACCAGTCTTCATAGAACCATCATCGGCTCCACCAAAATACATAAACCGATAGGATCCGTCAGCAAGCTCTTTTGCAATCTTATCCATTGCAGTCTCATCGAAGTTATCTTCTGTATCATACGGATTGTCATCATCATCATCCGCAATCTTAGCGATAATCTGTCCGTCACCGTCAGAGGTTGTCGAATACTGAATCAGTGCCAAGCCGCTGATCATACGGCCATAGTTATCGAATGCATAGGTCTTGCCTTTGATCTTCTTAACGCGATCGGCAATGATGTTTCCATCACCATTTGCATAGTACCAATAATCCGCATCATCTTCATACTTGGACTCATGGAGATAATAGCCAGGTACTACCTTGAACCACCCCTTTGTGTAACGAGCACCATCTTCGGGGCTGCTGAAGTACATGAAGGAGTTACTATAGCTTGCAACACCCTGAGTAGCATTGGCAACAGAGGCCTCAGTGTACCAGGAAGCTACCATACGTCCATACTGGTCAAAGCCATACTTTTTGCCATTGATCTTCTTGTCTACATAAGTCTTGCCCTCATCGGCAGCTTTTTTCTTACCAGAAGCCTGGAAGTAGAACCATCTCTCCTGATCCTCATCCCAGAAATCATCGCCAGGCTGCAGATTCTCGGTATCATCACTATCTGTAATAGCGATCAATTCCCAAGTATTAACTCTCATAGCGCCATCATCTTCGCCGCCGAAGTAATAATCGCCATCCTGCCACTCGGTATCTTCGTCAGTCTGTCTCTCGAATGTATCGGCATCTACCCAGCCATACAGCATCTTACCATCGGTATCAAATGCATACTTTTTACCGTTGATGGTTTTAGCAGAGATAGTAGTTGCACTATCACCTCTCCTAAATGCCTTGCCATTAGCCTGGAAATAGTACCAGTAATGATCCGGCTCGCCATCTTCGCCAGCATCCTCGTTCTCGATAGCTACCCACTGATTGGTTACCATTGCGCCATTAGCATCAACATAATAGTAATCATCATCATCTTCAATTAACATATCAACAGCCATCTCGCCGCTGTCATCTAACCAATACCAGTTATCCCCAGACTTCTTCCAGGAATCGGTTGCTTTGTCGCCATCCTTGTTGTAATAAACCCAAGTCCCATCTTCCTCAGCCCAACCCTGAGCCGCAAAAGAGGTCATGGATGCACCAATGGCGAGCAGTGCTGCTGTGGATAATACAGCAACTAATTTTGTCTGCTTTCTCATAATTAATGCACTCTCCTTTTTCTTTTTGAAATACTTTTTGAAATTCCTAATTGCATTACGAGTTGATTATACTTCCAATAAGGGAAATTATTAGCAGTTTTAGTTTGGAGGGATAAAAGAAAGGGGAGTGTATTAAATTAATAAAGCATTAAAAGAAATCGGTCTTTTTTGTAAAAATATAAAGTTGTCGAACCGGATTCGTAATGATATACTGTATAAAGGGATTTGTCCGGTATATTAAAACATAGGTAAGGGAGAAACACTGCGATGGAAATTATGCATGATAATTATGATCATACATCTTCTCAACCAATATTGGAAGAGACTCCTGATTTTATTCGAAACGGTAAGAGAATAATTTCTTTTTTATTAGCACTTTATTTGGTTGCAATATTATTTGTATTTCCTATTTATTATAGAAATTTTTATTTTGATATCCTGGGTGCGAAATACCAATTTTATTATATCAGCACTTTAACGTTGATAGGTGGGGTTGTATTAACTGGCATTTTTATGTTAATCATAGATCTAGTGCAGTATGAAGGGAAATTTACAACGGGGTTTTTGCAAAAGTTCAGTACAAAAAATATACGAACTACGTTATCTGTGCCCGATGTTTCATTAATTTGCTTTTTGGCTATTGCTGTGTTGTCAACGGTTTTTTCGGATTATATTTACGAATCATTTTGGGGCAATGAAGGTCGTTATACCGGTCTTTTTTTACTGTTATTATATGGTGGTTCATTTTTTATTGTCAGTAAATTTTTACATTTTCGATCTTGGTATCTGGATGTTTTTTTAGTATCATCTGTTCTGGTATGCGCATTTGGAATTACAGACTATTTCAATCTGGATATTTTACATTTTAAGGAGAATATTGATCCAAAACAATACAATATATTCATGTCTTTTATGGGAAATATTAACACGTATACAGCTTACCTCAGTTTAGTGCTTGGCGTATCGAGTGTACTGTTTGCAGCAGAGAAAAAGAATGGGAAGTGTGTTTGGTATTATATATGCCTTGTTATGGGGTTTTTTGCGATTATTACCGGACAGAGTGATAATGCATATTTGGCTTTACTGGCATTGTTTGCCTCCCTGCCTTTTTATATGTTCCGAAGTTGGGGTGGAATCAAGCGATATCTAATAATTTTAGCCAGTTTTTTTTCAGTGGTGCAGGTAGTTGATATTATTAATCAGACAATGTCGGATCAGGTATTGGAAATACAGGGGATATTTAATTTTATCGTGAATTTTCAAGGTTTAGCATATATTGTTATTGGCTTATGGATAGCGGTTGCCGCATTTTATGCACGAAAATATATTATAAAGCGGCAGGAAACGCCAGTTGGAAAAATGCCTTGTAGAATATGGGGAATTGTATTTTTGACAGGGATAGTAATCGTTTTATGGATATTGTTCGATGCAAATATAGCAGGTAATGGTGAGCGTTATGGCGCATTAAGTAATTATGTTGTGATCGATGATGAATGGGGGACTCACAGAGGCTATATCTGGAAATTAGCGATGAGAAATTATAAAGAATTCTCCACAGTCCATAAGATATTTGGCTCAGGGCCGGATACGTTCGGCATCATCACCGTTAAAAACAATTATAATGAAATGACTAGTCGTTATCACGAGATTTTTGATAGCGCGCATAATGAGTATTTACAGTATTTTGTTACGATTGGCCCGTTTGGACTGCTGGCATACCTTACCTTACTGATTTCATCGGGAGTCAGAATGATAAGACGGGCGGCGGATAATCCATACATGATGGCTACACTGTTTGCAGTATTATGTTATGGAGCGCAGGCATTGGTGAATATTAATTTACCAATTGCGACGCCTGTGATGTGGACCATTTTGATGATTGGATTGGCTGGTTGCAGAAGGATGGAATAAGACAGGGGAATACGGAACCTCTAACTGTGGTATCAACACATGATGTAAAAGACGTGAAGTTATTTTATGGTGTCCATGTAATGATTAATGGTTGGTATTCGGGTTGTTCATAAAATATCGTAGAACATACATCCTGTCCGTTTATAGCTAGGGCATAACTTGCTGATCCTTCGGACGTTTTTCGGGAATTGATTTGTCTGTTTGCCCCCGATCCGTTGGCTTTATAGGTTGGGTGGTGTTTTTTGGAGGTGGTTGTGTAGGTGGGGGCAATGTTGCCCGCTATAGGGGAAGTAGACGCTCCGACCGGAAAATGTACCCTCGCCTTTTGACTTATGAACTGCATAGGGTCATCATAGCATACGTTCAACTAACGGATGGCGTTATCTTTGTTCATATTGTGTATGACCTGGTTCTGGAAGGTATTCTTCGGCGCTAGCCAGTATATTTTATTCTCCACCAACAGCACTATTTGTATCGTTCAAACTGAAAACAGCGGTAGAATCGCTAAAGTAGATTCCTGCCGCTGTTTCTTCGCGTCAGTGTATCTGCCAATGATTGGTTGTTGGCCATCACAAGTATGGTCTCTGGGTTTATGTGGTGCTGCTCCTACGGGACTCCTATAATTAGGACGTTTATTATCAGGTTGCCTATCTTATGTATGATTTTTGACAGGCATGATAGTGATAAACTAGAACTGTCCGCTATATTTGGAGACGACGAACTGAGAAAGATGCTGGAACTGAAGACGCTATGATTGGTGGTATATCCTTCACTTTGAAAAAACATTAGATGTCTGTAGGACCGTTCACTTGTGAACCAAAGAATGCGAAAATCTATAATCTATTGTAGTCGGATTTCTGTAAAGCCTATGGGTATCCGGCTGCAGAGGTACAGATGGAAGGGCGAGAAAGGTTATACGGTATTTTGTAAAGGGAAAACAGTCTAGGTATACAGGACATTACAATGCTAGAGGTTTCAGTGCCTACAGGGATTTGGGGTATAACGGAGTATCCCTATCGGGAGGCGGTGAGTCAAACAGCAAAGAGATTGCAAAAAATATATCATTATGAAGCTTTACGAGTAGCAAGAAGCTAGCTATAATACAAAACCAACTGTGTGGAATGAAGGATTGTGAGCTTGGCTGGTTGTGATTGTACACGATTATTTGAGGAAAGATGAACGCGTCGGAAGTGAAAAAGAACCCCTCAAACCATGTAACAAAAATATCAGTCTGGAGGAGACTGTGGAGCGTTACCAGGAATGCTGATGGACTCAATATAAACGGAAAACGTTTGCACCGTAAGCTCCGCTAGATACGGCTGGCCATCTGATTGTGACGAGGTAGCAGAGGGCGGGAGTTTGACAGTTAAATTTCCAAAAAAGTCTTACAGGCCGCAAGTAGCCTATATTTTTTTTGTCAAAAATATTTTCTTAAATACTGGTAATATTTGGCAATATATGGTATAATAGCATTGGAGGTGCATTTCAATGCGTGTAACTACTTCAAAGTCTAAAAATTCAGAGTCTTTTTATATCACCAGGTCTTATGTGGGCGCTAACGGCAAGACTACCTCTACCACAGTCCGCAAGCTCGGTTCATTAAAATATCTTTCCGATATGTTGGGAACTGATAGAGATGGGGTCATGGTCTGGGCAAAGGAACAGGCCAGGATCGAAACTGAGAATTACAACAAAGAGACGCAAGACCAGGCCGTCCTGATTCCATTTCACTGCAACCAGTTGTTGGATTACGGACAAAAGTCCCTTTTCGAAGGCGGATATCTTTTTCTTCAGTCCGTTTACTACCAGCTTAGACTCGATTATGTCTGCAAAAAAATCCGGGGCAGGCACAGGTTTGATTATGACCTTAATGCCATCCTTTCCGACCTGGTCTATGCCAGGATGCTGGATCCCCAGAGTAAAAGTTCCTCTTTCAAAGCGGTCCAGAATTATCTGGAAGCTCCCTCTTATAAGCTTCACGACGTATACCGCTCCCTTAGTGTGTTGGCTCAGGAGTGCGATTTCATCCAGGCAGAAGCATACAAAAACAGCCACTTTCTTGGTAAACGGAATGACGGTATTCTTTATTACGACTGCACAAACTATTACTTTGAAATCGAGCAGGAAGATGGATTTAAAAAGTATGGAAAAAGCAAGGAGCACCGTCCCAATCCGATTGTCCAGATGGGATTGTTCATGGATGGGAACGGTATCCCCCTGGCATTCTCGTTATTCCCGGGGAATCAGAATGAGCAGACTTCCTTGAAACCTTTAGAACAAAAGATCGTAGATGATTTTGGCTGCGATCAGTTCATCTTCTGCAGCGATGCCGGTCTTGCCTCAGAAACGAACCGGGAGTTCAACCACCGTGGAAAGAGGGCTTTTATTGTCACCCAATCCATAAAAAAACTCCCCGCCGAGGAACGGGAACGGGCATTGGATAAACAGCATTTCCGAAGGCTTTCTGACCACAAACTTGTCGATATCACAAATCTTATGGAAGAAGATGAGGGGGAGCTGTTTTATAAGGAGGAGCCCTATACGACCAAGAAACTACACCAGCGTTTGATTATTACTTACTCCCCTAAATATGCGGCCTATCAAAAATCAATTCGGGAAAAGCAGGAAGAACGGGCCGTCAGGATGATCGCCGATGGAAAATATAAAAAAGAACGCCGCAATCCGAACGACCCTGCCCGTTTCATCAGTAAGACTGCGGTAACGGATTCCGGTGAAAAAGCTGAAGTCTACTATCATCTCGATCAGGAGAAGATAGAGGAAGAAGCACGGTATGATGGTCTCTACGCAGTATGTACGGATCTAATGGATGACGAACCGGGAGACATTATAAAAGTGAGTGAAGGCCGCTGGCAGATCGAAGCATGTTTCCGTATTATGAAGACCGATTTTTCTGCCCGTCCGGTATATGTGCAACGAGAGGACCGCATAAAAGCACACTTTTTGATCTGTTTTCTGTCGCTTTTGATCTACCGCCTACTTGAACAGAAGCTCGGAAATAACTACACTTGCACGAACATCCTGGAGACGCTGAAAAGCATGAACTTTGATAATATCGAGGATCAGGGCTTCAAACCAGTGTATGAGAGGACTAAATTGACAGATGACCTGCATGAGATCAGCGGCTTTCGGACAGACTACCGCTTTATTACCAAAAGTAAGATGAGAGAGATCCAGAAAAAAAGCAAGGGAAGGGAATAAATTACCATACTCCAGGAATTCAAAGAAAGTGCTGTAACCCTAGTATTTCCAAGGACTACAGCACTTTTTTAACTCCTTAACTGTCAAAGATGGGAATATAAACGGAAAACGTTTGCACCGTAAGCTCCGCTAGATACGGCTGGCCATCTGATTGTGACGAGGTAGCAGAGGGCAAACGGCGGCAACAAGGAACATTGTGATGTGTGTTTTTTTGTGTGGTTTGGGGGTGAGTGTGTGGTTTGTTGGGGGGGGGGGTGGAAATTGAATACGAAATCGGCGTTGCGGATGATGGTAATGGACTAAGCAAGATCATAATCTAGCTTGACGTAATCAAGTTTATAGTAATCACATAATCTATATTTGTATCAAATCTATTCCTGATTCGGAGGCGAATATTTTTACCTTCTAGTATTTTCGAGAGTTATGCATTTTGGGTGGCTGTGTGTTCGTATGAACCCTGACCAGTACATACTAATGAAAGAAATATAAAGCGAAAAAGTTTTCCTCTTTTAGCTATAGCATGAAATTTAAATTAATAATGTCAATTTTTAATAAAACCTTAAAGGATTTCCAGTTGTTTTCGCCGTAACATAAGTTGCATATTCCAGTTTGAAATGCTATACTATACAAAGGTTTATCGTACCTTTTGAGGAAGTATGGTGTATAGGGTCGGAGAGTATAATGAATAGAAGATATTCGGTATTGATGTCGGTTTATTATAAGGAGTGTCCGGCGTATCTACAGGCAGCAATTGAGAGTATGTTGAACCAAACAGAAGCGCCAGATGAGATAGTTCTAGTTTGTGACGGGCCATTAACTGATGAGCAGAATCTAGTAATAGGTGAATACTTAGATTGCTTGAAAGTGTTGCGCTTAGAATGTAACAAAGGACTTGGAACTGCACTAGCAGAGGGTATTAAGTTTTGTAGAAATGAATGGATTGCTCGAATGGACAGTGATGATATTTCGGCTAATAATCGTTGCTCTCTTCAAATGGATTATTTTGAGAAGCATCCAGAAATAGATGTGTTAAGTGGTACGATAGCAGAATTTGAGGGAGAAGCTTGTACAGAAGAAGAGGTTTTGGGAAAGGTTACATCTTATAAGTTCCTTCCAGAATCTAACGGTGAGTTAAAAGAATATATATACTGCCGTAATCCGATCAATCACCCATGTGTTATGTTCCGAAAATCAAGTGTTTTAGAAGCAGGGGGATATCAAGCGTGCCAGTTTTTTGAGGACTATGATTTGTGGATGAGGATGTTCAAAAGAGGTGCAGTATTTGCTAATGTTCCTAATGTTCTTTTATATATGAGAATTAATCATATGTATGAGCGACGTGGAGGATTAAAGTATGCAAAGGCAATTATAATGTTTTACAAAAAGATGTACACATATAAACTCATTACCATGTCCCAGTTTTTGACGGCAGTGGGAATTCGGGTAACAATAAGTCTAATACCGGCTAAAGCTAGACAGTATTTGTACGAGACTGGGTTAAGGAAACATTAGAATATGGGTGAAAAAAAGAACAACGCTAGATTCGAACCATATAAGCGAATTGTAAAGTTTTTAAGTTCCGCTATTATTGTTCTTGCAGAGTTAATCATCTACTATTATGTGTGGATGAACTATTATAACATAAATATGACCGTTTCCTTTTGGAGAAGAGGAAACTGGTTAATTGTAGGTGAATATCTGGTGCTGTTGTTAATTTTGCATCGGATGTATGGTGGTTTGAAGATAGGTGTTTTTAAATATTGGAATCTGGTCTATTCCCATATGATATCTATTTTGGGTGTTAATGTATTTTCCTATGTTCAGGTTGTCCTATTTGATAAGAAGATACATAATCCTATGGCCCTTATACTAATGACAGTATTAGAATTTTTGGGGGTGATGTTGTGGGCGTTTGGATTTAAAAAGTTTTATGCAATATTATTCCCCCCAAAAAAGTTATTGTTAGTTTATGGAAAGAAGTCAATGTTTCACTTGATGAATCGAATTGACACGAGAGAAGATAAATATGAAATAGCTATGGTACTACCGATTGATGAGGGAATAGAGCGAATTATCAAACGGGCGGAAGAATATGATGGGATTATTATTGGAGATATACCAGCGAGGGCCAGAAATCAGCTGTTGAAGCTGTGTTATGCAAATAATATTCGTAGTTATACAGTGCCTAAAATTAGTGATATTCTTCTTCGCAGCTCTATAGAACTAAATATATTTGATTCACCGCTATATCTATCAAGGAATTATGGTGGCTTAGCATGGGACCAGCGGGTGATTAAACGCATTGTAGACATTGTAATAGCAACATTTATGCTGGTGATATCAGGCCCATTTTTTGCAGTTATTGCACTTGCGATTAAATGTACAGACCAAGGTCCGGTGTTTTATACGCAAAATAGATTAACTAAGGGCGGGAAGATATTTCGAATTTACAAATTCCGAACAATGGTGGTAGATGCGGAAAAAAAGAGTGGACCGATAAAGGCAGGAGAAAGGGACCCAAGAATTTTGCCGGTTGGAAGGTTGCTTCGGGCAACGCGCTTGGATGAATTACCGCAGTTGCTAAATATCTTAAAAGGTGAGATGAGTATTGTGGGGCCAAGGCCGGAAAGACCGGAATTAGCTAATGTTATTACAAAAAATATACCGGAATTTGATTTTCGCTTAAAAGTAAAGGCTGGGTTAACAGGCTATGCTCAAATTTATGGGCGCTACTGTACAACTAGCTATGATAAATTGAAACTGGATTTGACCTATATTCGCAATTACTCTATTTGGATGGATATTAAACTTATTTTTATGACTCCCAAAGTGTTGTTAATGAAAGAGTCCACAGATGGTTTCGAAGAGGGAGAATGGGAAGATCCAGCACTAAAAGAATAGAATGGAATGGCTATGGAAAAAATATTAACTATTGTAGTACCAACATACAATGCTGAGAAGTATTTAAGAGATAATCTAGCATCATTCTGTATTCCAAGACTGTTACCATATTTAGAGGTTTTGGTTATTAATGATGGTTCTACGGATCGTTCATCGGATATAGCAGAAGAATATGTGAAACGCTATCCATACACCTATAAACTAATTACAAAAGAGAATGGTGGGCATGGCTCTGGAATTAATACAGGTATATTGAATGCAACGGGAAAGTATTTTAAGATAGTAGATGCAGATGACTGGGTCGAAGAAGAACCTTTTGTGAGGCTGGTTGAGACTCTGAGAAAAAGCGATTCAGATATCGTGGCTTCGGGGTTCTACTGGGTGCATGATGAAGGGCAGGCGGATAAGGCGGAATTCGCCCGAAAACCGGAGATGAAAGTCCCGTTTTTAGGAGTCGACTATCAAAAAAAATATGTATTTGATGAAATCGCAGATCAGCTATATATTAAAATGCATCATATGACAATTAAAACTGCAATTTTAAAGGAACATAAAATTGAGATTGATGAGCATTGCTATTATGTAGATACAGAGTATATTACATATCCGATTCCGTATGTAAATACAATAGAGTTTGTGGATGGATTTGTCTATATGTACCGTTTGGGAAGGCAAGGGCAAAGCGTTAGTATGGAGAAAATGCAATCAAATGAAAAAAACTATGATAGGGTAATGGAATCGTTATTAGCATTTTATGCAAACTTAGAGTGTCAATCTTCATGTTCTCAAAAGAAAAGACAATATATTGCACGAGTCATTGCACGAGTTGCTGCTGGGAAAATAAAGATTATGTTGAGTTTTCCGCCAACAAGTTCGAAAAAAGCATCTTTGATAGAGTTTGATAATTACTTGAAACTCAGTTATCCTGCGATATATTATAATAATGTAAACTCATCATTAAGGCTCCTTAGATATTCCCACTACTTACTTTATACGGCAGCTAGTATATTAGTCAGACGGAAATATAAATAATCTAATTAAATGTAACTTTATTGAAAAAGAAAGGCACAAAAATATGGGTCGAATGATAGACAGAATTAATACATTTAAACAATATAAACCATTGCTAGAACAACTGGTTTTAAAGGATATTAAACTTAAATATCGGAGATCTTTTTTGGGATATTTATGGAGTATTTTAAATCCGTTGATGATTATGGTTATTATGGTAATAGTTTTTTCTAATATGTTTCGTTTCGATATAATTAATTATCCAGTATATTTGATTATAGGGCAGACACTTTTTGGTTTTGTTTCAGAATCAACTAATCAAGCAATGTGGTCAATTACGGGGAATGCAGCATTGATGAAAAAAACATATGTTCCTAAATATATTTTTACGTTATCGAAGGTAACTAGTTCGTTTGTTAACACTGTGTTTTCTTTGGGAGCGATGATTATAGTATTTGTTATATGTAAGATAAAACCGAATACGAACATGTTATTTATTCCGGTGATACTTTTTCAGATGTATATTTTTTGTACAGGATTAGGAATGATATTGGCTCAAGGGACAGTCTTTTTTAGAGATATTCAATATATTTATTCAGCAGTGCTTACAGCATGGATGTATCTCACACCTATTTTTTATCCAATACAGCAGCTACCATTATCACTTCAAAAAATCATTAAGCATTTTAATCCGCTTTACTCATATATTACACAATTTAGAATTATAGTATTGGAGGGAGCATTTCCGGATCCGAGACTAATATTGTACGGTTTTGCTGTTGCATTTGCGGTGCTGATTGTGGGAACTATTGTATTCTTTAAAAATCAAGATAAATTTATATTATATATATAAGAAAGAGTGTGTCAATGAAGAATGAAGATTATGCAATAATTGTTGATCATACAACAGTGCGATTTAATATGGCTTCCGAACGAATCGACAACTTAAAGGAGTATTTTGTAAAGCTTGCAAAAAGAGAACTTATGTTTAAAGAATTTTTAGCTTTAAAGGACATTTCTTTAAAAGTGAAAAAAGGTGAGGCATGGGGGATTGTTGGTACTAACGGATCAGGAAAGTCTACTCTTTTGAAACTGATTTGTGGTATCCTTAAACCCTATAAGGGAACGGTAACTATCAATGGGGCAATGGCGCCGTTGATTGAATTGGGGGCTGGCTTTGACCCTGATCTTACAGCCAGAGAGAATATTTTTTTGAATGGTGCAGTGCTCGGGCATGATAAATATTTTATGCAAGAACATTTTGAGGAAATAGTCGATTTTGCTGAGTTGCAGAATTTTTTGGATATGCCAATAAAAAATTATAGTTCTGGTATGTCAGCGAGATTGGGATTTGCTGTGGCAACTGTAACTAGACCAGATATATTGATATGTGATGAGGTCCTTGCGGTTGGGGACTATGCATTTCAGCAGAAATGTGAAAAGAGGATGCAGGATATGCGGGATTCTGGAACAACATTATTATATGTTTCACATTCAGCAGAATCAGTTAAATCTGTTTGTGAGAGAGCTTTGTGGCTAAACAAAGGAGAGTCAGTTATGATTGGAAATGCAGAAGAGGTTATGGATCATTATATTGAATTTCTGGAGTGCTAATGAAAATTTTAAAACATTTTTTTGTTTCTACAAGAAGATTGGTTGAAAAAAGACCATTCCTTAAATGTTGTCTCAAATTTATATATAGATTACCACATAGGGAGTTTCAGGAATATGTGGCAAGGTATATACCGACTATATGTGTGAATGGGAAGACTATTATAACTAGAAATATATCTGTAGTGACGTTTGGACAAAAAAATCCTAATAGAGTAATTGTGTTGACAGAAAGAGATTCGGGATCAGGAGGGTTTTGTGCAGAATGGATATATTGGCTTAATAGGCTGTGCTTTTCTGAACAGATGGGTTTTTTGCATTGTATTAGTTGGATAAATAGCCAATTTTTTGTGGAGAATACTATGCAAAACGCCAATATATTTGAACATTATTTTGTACAACCTTATGGATTGGATGTTGAAGATGTAAAACAAAGCAAATATGTGATTTTAGATAAAAATAGTATAGATTACGGATATTATGATGTATTTGCTCCCGGCCGTGATGATGATTATATGATAACGGATGATGATTTTTATAAGTTGGCTCAGATGCAAAAAAAATATATACGCTTGGAAGCAAGGATAAAGGAGGAGATAGACAGGGATATATCCCAGATGATAGGCACGGACAAGGTTTTGGCAGTCCATGCAAGAGGTGCAGATGCACAGGTTCATTATAAGAATCACCCTATACCTATTGGGATAGATAGATATATAGAAGAGACAGCGAAAAGTATGGCTTTGATAAATGCGAATAAGATATTTTTGGCTACAGATGATAATAATATATTAAAAGCATTTATAGATAAGTACCAAGAAAGTCTAATTTATTATAAGGATGTTGAGAGATCCGATGGGATGAGAATGAGCTGTTATGGTGAAGTGGAACGTGAAAAACACCATTATAGATTGGGGAAAGAAATCGTAAAAGATGTATATACGCTGGCGGCGTGTGAAGGCCTTGTATGTAGCTCCTCGTATGTAAGTTATATGGCAAGAATAGTTAAAATGGCCTCAGGAAAGACTTACCAAACAGTTAATAATATAACTTCAACTATAAGGACAACGGGAATGAATCTCACCGATCCTTTCACTATAAAAAGAGTAGAGGCAATATGGAATCAAGAATTGGAAGTTGCAAAAAAGGAGAGATAAGATGAAAAAGGCATTGATTACAGGAATAACGGGTCAGGATGGGAGCTTTTTGGCAGAATTTTTACTAAAAAAAGAGTATGATGTCCATGGAATTATACGTAGGGCATCTATTTCTAATACTGCAAGGATAGACCATTTGATAGAAAGCCAATGTGTTACCCTTCATGAAGGGGATTTGACGGATACCAGCAGCCTGATTAGAATTATTGGATTGGTTCAGCCAGATGAGATCTATAATTTGGCAGCTCAAAGTCACGTGCAGATCAGTTTTGATGTTCCGGAATATTCTGGGGAGGTAGATGCGATAGGCGTTTTGAGGCTGTTGGAAGCGGTCAGAATACTTGGGTTATCAAAAACTTGTAAGATATATCAAGCCTCTACATCGGAACTTTTCGGTAAAGTTGAAGAGGTTCCGCAAAGAGAAACTACACCATTTCATCCGTATAGTCCATATGCGGTGGCTAAGCAATATGGTTTTTGGATTGTTAAGGAGTATAGAGAATGCGTATGGGATGTTTGCAGTAAATGGAATTTTGTTCAATCATGAGTCGGAAAGACGAGGAGAAAATTTTGTTACAAGAAAGATAACATTAGCGGTGGCGAGAATAGCGTGTGGTTTGCAGGAAAAATTGTATTTGGGAAACATGGATTCACTGAGAGATTGGGGGTATGCTAAAGATTATGTTGAATGTATGTGGTTAATGCTACAACAAGAAAAACCTGAAGATTTTGTAATAGCTACTGGGGAGCAACATACGGTTAGAGATTTCGTAGAAAGAGCCTTTAAACGGGCCGGAAAAAATATTATATGGGAAGGCTCTGGAATAGATGAAAAGGGAATCGACAGCGAAAGTGGCACGGTGATTGTTGAAGTAAATGCGAGGTGGTTTAGACCAACAGATGTTGATAATTTATGGGGAGATCCAACTAAGGCTAAAACTGTTCTTGGATGGAATCCGCAGCAAACCAGTTATGAAGAACTGATTAACATAATGGTCGATCATGACATGAAAATAGCAGAAAGGGAAATGAGGAATAAATAATTATGGAATTTAAATTATGTGACAATCCATGGGGAAGCGAAGAAATAGCCGCAATAGAAAAAGTGATAAGGTCTAATATGTATACTATGGGCCAGGAAGTGAGAAAGTATGAGGAAGATTTCGCAAAGCGGTTTGGTACAAAATATGCTATTATGGTGAGTTCGGGTTCGACTGCCAATTTGCTCGCAATAGCAGCGTTAGTGTATTCACATAGATTGCCGAGAGGGAGTGAAGTTATCGTTCCTGCAGTTTCGTGGAGTACTACATATGCGCCCTTGGAACAATTTGGCATGAAAGTGGTGTTTGTTGATATAGATAAAGAAACGTTAAACATCGATTTGAATTCGCTTAGAAGAAATATAACAAATAAAACAAAGATGATACTTTTGGTCAACTTATTAGGTAATCCGAATGACTTTGATGTTATAAGAGATATGTGTAAGGGTAAAGATATAATAATTATGGAGGATAACTGTGAGTCATTAGGAGCCAAATACAACGACAAACAGGCCGGAACATTTGGGGTAGTCGGAACGTACTCATCATTCTACTCCCATCACATCTGTACTATGGAGGGGGGGACAGTGGTAACGGATGATGATCAATTATACGAGTATATGCTGGCAGTCAGAGCACATGGATGGACCAGAAACCTTCCGGATAATAGCACTATATATGAAAAAAGATCAGATCCATTCTATGAGAGTTTCAACTTTATAATTCCGGGATTCAATATAAGGCCGCTAGAAATGGAAGGGGCTATAGGGCAGGAACAGCTCAAGAAGATGGATGGTATGATAAAACAAAGAAGAAAGAATGCAGAGTATTTTAAGAATAGAATGCAGAAGTTCGAAGATATAAGAATCCAAAAAGAAATAGGGGAATCTTCTTGGTTTGGATTTGCACTGCTTCTTCAGGGAAAACTCTTAGGGCAAAGAGATAAGATCGTTCATGCGTTAAGGGAGAATGGTATTGAAACTAGGCCGATCGTGGCTGGAAACTTTACCAGAAATAAAGTGATTGAATATATGGACTATAGCATACCAGAAAAACTGGTTAATGCTGACGACATTCACTTTAATGGTTTTTTTATCGGGAATCATAGTTCCAATAATAATAAAGAAATAGATTACTTTATAAAGGTACTAGATGAGGCAATTAAACAATAGAAAGAAAAGCAGATGAATAAACAAGATAGGATATATGTGTCTGGACATACAGGGTTAGTTGGAAGCGGGATAGTTAAAGAATTAAAAAAGCAGGGATATACCAATTTGGTGCTGCGTACGCACAATGAGCTTGATCTTACTGATCAGCGAGCGGTAGAGGTGTTCTTTGATAAAGAGAAGCCAGATTACGTGATAGTAGGTGCTGGATTAGTGGGGGGGATCAAGGCGAATAGCGAAGCTCCAGCAGATTTTTATTATGTTAATATGCAAATAGCAAATAATGTAATTTGGTCAAGCTATAAGCATAAAGTGAAAAAATTATTATATCTTGGTAGTGCATGTATGTATCCAAAAGAGTGTGAGCAGCCAATGAAGGAGAGGATGATCTTATCAGGATATCCTGAAGCTACAAATGAAGGATACGCGTTAGCTAAAATTGCTGGCACGAGATTGTGTTCATATCTCCATAGGCAATATGGTGTAGATTATATATCTGCAATACCAGCTAATGCATATGGGGTAGGAGATTGTTTTGATCCGGATAAGTCGCATGTAATTCCGGCTCTTATTATGAAGTATCAAAAGGCAAAAGAACAGTGTGATGATAAAGTGATTTTGTGGGGGACAGGAAGCGCAAAGAGGGAGTTTATCAATACAAGGGATATCGCGTCGGCTAGTATTTTCCTGATGAATAACTATTCTGCCGAGGAAACAATTAATGTGGGCACCGATGAAGAGGTAACTATAAAAGAGTTGTCAGAAATGATTAGAGATATAGTTGGATTTAATGGCCGTATAGAATGCGATATCAGCAAACCTGATGGTATGCCACGCAGGATCTTGGATTCGACTAAGATACATGCTCTTGGATGGAGTTCATCCGTGTCGCTTCGGGATGGGCTTGAAGAATTGTATGAGGATTATATAAGTAAACGAGGATGATATTATGCTGATACCAGAAGTGGGATTTGGAACTGCGGATTTGGCGGAGGATGCAGAGGAAGCCATATATACTGCTTTGACACATGGGTACAAAGTGATTGATACGGCCAGAGCATATGGAAGTGAAGCGGCAGTAGGGCGGGCACTGAAGAAAGCGTGTAGTGACGGCGGACACAAAAGAGAAGACTATATCATACAGACAAAAGTAACGCCTGGCGTGGTTGGATATCAGGCTGTTTTGGATGATTTTGAACAGTCGTTGTCAAATCTTGGAGTTGACTATGTAGATGTATATTTTATCCATTGGCCGGTAAACAGAGGCAGTGAAAAAACATATCATCATGAGAATGTGGAGATATGGAGAGCTTTTGAAGAGCTATATAAAGCTGGAAAAGTAAAAAATCTTGGTGTATGCAACTTTTTAGAAAGGCACCTTGCAGATATTTTGGATAATTGTAAGGTGAAGCCTAAAGTTCACCAGTTGGAGATACACCCAGGATATCAACAGATAGGTCTGGTACAATATTCTCGAAAAATGGGAATGGATATAGAAGCATGGTCTCCTATGGGGAGAGGAGAACTAAATAGTAAAGTGTATATGGATATGGCGGATAGGTACAACTGTAATGTGGGACAACTTGCGCTGAGATGGAGTTTGCAAAAGGGATATACGCCCTTATCGAGGTCAAAGACAAAAGAACATATAATTAATAATAAGTTTTTGGATTTTACTATCTCCAAGGAAGATATGAAGAAGATAGATGAGCTTAACACCAATACGAATTATCTGGATATCTGGAGCTATAAACGACAACAAATGTATTGACTGCACTACATAAAAGGAGATATAGTAACATGAGAGTGGCAGATTTTCTTGCAGAAAAATTGAATAGTGTTGGAATAGAAGATGTGTTTATATTAACTGGTGGAGGACTTATGTTCCTGACCGATGGAGTAGCATGTAATAAAAATCTTACCCCTATACCGTGTCTTCACGAACAGGCCGCTTCCATGTCGGCTATCGCTTACGCACAAATAAGAGAAGGATATGGCTGCTGCTATGTTACTACGGGGTGTGGAGGAACTAATACTATAACAGGTGTGTTGCATGCATGGCAAGACCATGTTCCGGTAATATTTGTGTCAGGACAGTGTAATAGAAGCGAAATGATGTCAATCGCTAAGTCTAAAGTTCGGCAGATAGGACTTCAAGAAGCGGATATAGTCTCTATAGTTGAGTCTATAACAAAATATGCAGTGACAATTATGGAGCCAGATGATGCAGTGTATTGTATAGAAAAGGCTTTATATGAGGCGAAAAGTGGTAACCCCGGGCCGGTTTGGCTTGATATACCGATGGATATTCAGGAAGCAGAGATAGATCCCAATAAGCTTAAACATTTTGTGCCAGAACAAAAAATAAAAACAGAATGTACTGAAGATGAGATTAGTTATGTGATTCGAGCGCTGGAAGAGGCAGAGAGACCGATTATTATTGTTGGACAGGGTGTTAGGCTTGCAGGTGCTTGCAAAGAATTGTCTGAATTCATTGATAAATATCAGATACCAATGGTCGGAACACGTATGGGGTGGGATATATATCCAAGAAATAACGATCTTAATATTGGATTGGTAGATACAAGGGGAACTAGAGCCGGTAACTTTGCAGCAGAAAATGCAGATATAGTGGTATGTATAGGAAGCAGGCTGTCTATGATGACTACTGGATATAGTTATAATCTGTTCCTTAGAGGGGCTAAAAAGTTCATAGTAGTTGATATAGACGTAGAAGAACATAAGAAGGATACAGTGCATATTGATAAGGTTATCAATGCAGATGCTAAAGATTTTATATCTAAATTAAAAGGGATTAAATTAAAAGACATCAGTGCATGGCGTAATAAGTGCTTGTATTGGAAACAGAAATGGCCTATGATTACAAAAGACCATGAGGATGATAACTGTGGAATCAGTAAGTTTGCATTTATTGGTGTGTTGAACAAACATCTTAGATTGGATAGCGTAATTACGACTGATGCGGGAGCCACAACTGAGATTCCCATGCAGGCACTTAATTTTACAAGTGCTAGACAACGATATCTTGGAAGTGCTTCCCAGTGTGAAATGGGATATTCTATACCAGCCGCTGTGGGAGCTTCAGTGGGAAGAGATAAGAAAGAGATATTATGCGTAGTTGGGGACGGCAGTTTACAGTTGAATATCCAGGAACTCCAGACAATCGTGACGCAAAAACTTCCAATCAAGATATTTGTTTGGAATAATAATGGGTATGGAACAATAAGAGGGCATCAGAAGACCATTTTTAAAGGTCGGTATGTCGGTGTAGACGAGGCAAGTGGTACGGCGTTTCCGAATTTGGAAAAGATATCCGCCGCATATGGAATTAGATATGAGTCAGCCGCTACATTAAAAGAACTTGATCAAGTTATGAAAAGTGTAATAGGCAGAGATGAACCTGTTATGGTTGATGTAAAATGCTGGATTGAGGAATTTAATCCTATAGCTAAAGCGCAAGTAAGGATGGCGGATGGGACGAAAGTAGCGATGCCTTTGGAGGACATGGCCCCATTCTTGGATCGAGAAGAATTTGAAAATGAAATGATAGTTAAGCCGATTGTATGGTGGAAAAAATAGGGTAACTACAAAGATGGTAAGAGACAAGAAAAAAGAAAAAAATATTCATATATTGCGGCCTTTGTATGTTCCAGTTAGTAATGCAATTAGACGCACCTTTGGAACAAGAGGATATGTTTTTGCAATATGTAAGTTCTTGCGAAGATTGCCTGAAATGTATTTTAGAAACTATATTAATAGTTATAGAAGCCCATATGGCTATAAAAGCATTGACGAAGAAAGACATAAAGTGATTAATATGCAAGTACATGTTCTTGGTGACAATAATAAAGGGAAAGTAATAATGCTTTTGGAGAATCAATCGCATCATGCCGGCTTTTGCGCTATATGGGTGTATATTTTAAATAGGCTTTCTTTTTCGGATAAGATGGGATTTTATCATGTTATAGATTGGGAAGAAAGTGAATTTTACCAAGAAGATCACCCGATACATGGATCAACCAGTATATTTGAATATTATTTTGAACAACCATCAGGAATATCCCTTGCGGATGCTAGAAAAAGTAATTTTGTGGTTTATGATTGGAATAGTCCTGAATACGGCTATAATGATGCTTTTCATGTAGGTGATAATAATGATTACAGATTCACAGATAAAGACGTGGAGCAATTTGCGAAGATACAACGAAAGTATATACATTTGCATAAAGAGATTGAACTTAGCATAAAAGACCAAGTGGAAAAATTGTTTCAGGGAAAAACCAATGTGATTGGTGTTCATGCTAGAGGGGCAGACACTAAGATAGGATATAAAGGACATCCAACTATCGTGACATCGGAAGATTATATAAATGAGACTGAGAAGATGGTAAAGAAATTCAAAGCAGATATGATATTCTTAGCGACAGACGATCAAGTAATGTTGGATCAGTTTAAGAATGCTTTTGGAAATAGGCTTGTATACTACGAAGATGTTATAAGGTCAACCAGTACTATTATGAACTGTTTTATAGAAGAAAAGAGAGAAAATCATCACTACCTTCTTGGTTTAGAAATAATTAGAGATGTCTATACGCTTGCTGCGTGTAGAGGATTTGTATGCGGTATGAGTTATGTAGGATTCATAGTACAAATTATAAAGAAAGCAAATGAAGAATGTTTTGAGGATTTTATTAGAATTTCTAAAGGGATAAATATGGACGGATTAGATCTAAATAAGAGTACTGTTAGAAAAAAGATTGGAAATGGCTGGAAAAAAGAATTGAAACAAAAAGGACATACCTAATAAAGCGTTTTAAGGAGGATAAAATAGTGAATAAAATACATCTTTTAGATTGTACGCTTAGAGATGGCGGATATGTAAATAACTGGGAATTTGACAATGGCGTAGCTAAAGAGATCGTTAATGGTCTTTATAAAAGTGGCATCCATGTTATAGAGATAGGGATTATGGGACATGGTGGGAAAGTGGGGAAAAGCACGAAATTTGCCTCTTTTAAAGAGGCTGAAGCATTATTGGAAAATAGAAAAAAGGATTGTAAATACGCAATTATGCTTAATCAAGCAGAAGCAGCGAGCTTCGATATACCGGCTAGAAGTGAAAAAACAGTGGATATGATAAGACTGGCTTACTTTAAGTCAGAATTTCAAAATGCTATTGTTTTAGCTAAGTCACTGAAGGATAAAGGTTATGAAGTCTTTTTACAGGCCATGGCAACATTTATGTATTCAGATGATGAAATGAATGATATGCTTAGGCAAATTAATGATATGAAACCCAAAGCATTTTATATTGTTGATAGTTTTAGTAATTTATTCCCTGAGGATATTGCAAGAATGGCCAAACAGGTGTTACTGAAACTTGATAAAGATATAGACTTTGGTTTTCACGCGCATAATAATATTCAGATGGCGTTCTCGAATGCAATAACTTTTATGGATGTTGAGAGCGACCGTGATATATATATTGATGGAAGTATATATGGAATGGGCAGAGGAGCAGGGAATGTGCCAATAGAGCTACTTATGGATTACCTCAATAAAAAGGAGAAGCTATATAATCTGGAAGTTTTATTAAAAACATATCAAGATTATATAAAACCTATTTTTGAACAGTATTTTTGGGGTTATACACATCCGTATTACTTGACGGCCAGTAAAGATATGAACTCAGTATATAGTTGGTATTTTATGAACAATGGTATTAATGACATTGTGCAGTTAAATAAAGCGCTTGACATGATTCCGGACGATTCAAAATATGCGCTGATGAAAGATGAGGCTTCAGAAGTTGTAAAAAAAATCCGGGGTGAGAACGGATGAAAAATGAAATTAAAATATTGAGAAAATCCATATTGGATATGGCGTATTATGGACAGGATGCGAATCTACAGAGTATTTTTTCCTCAGTAGAAATTTTGTGGACACTATACTATGAGGTTATGAATTATAATATAGATAATATGAATGATCCTAATAGAGATGTATTTGTTTTAAGTAAAGGTCAATCTACTATGGGAGTTTTGGCAATCCTTGCTCAGAAAGGTTTTTTTGATAAAGAAGAACTCAAAAAATCCTGTCAATATGATTCCTTTATCAGTATGCAGGCAGATAGAACAAAGGTTCCAGGATTTGAAGTGTCAGCGGGCAGCTTGGGACACGGTTTCCCCATTGCAGTAGGGATGGCTTATGGGAAAAAAGTGCAGCGTCAAGATGGACATGTATATGTTCTGGCTGGTGACGGAGAGATGAATGAAGGCACTATGTGGGAAGCAGCATTGTATTGTGGTAGTGAAAGGCTGGACAACTTAACATTAATTATAGATGACAATCATTCTATAGATGTTATGATTAATATAAGAAATATTCAGGATAAGATGAGAGCTTTTGGATTTGAGGTAATTATTGCGAATGGACATGATATAACAGACATGAGAAAGGCATTGTTATTTCGGCAGAGTAATAAGCCTGTAGCAATAATTGCTCAAACGAAAAGAGGGTATGGTTCTGCTACAATTATGACAGATGATGCATGGTTTCATAGAGCACCGTCAGAAGAGGAATTGACTAGACTCAAAAAGGAAGTTGATGACTTTGAATAGAAAAAATTCACCGTACAAGGTAGTTAAGTCCGAGGTACATAATATAGGGAGAGTAACCGTGGTGAAGGATACTTTCCTTATTGAAGGCGACGAGTATCCATATACATATGTAATTAATAAGGATAGTGTGTGTATTATTCCTATAGTAGGAGATCAGGTAATTGCTATTGAACAATACCGATATACTTTGGATCAGTGGATGCTTGAATTTCCGGCTGGTAGTGTAGATGATGGAGAATCAAGCGAGGCAGCGGCTAAGAGAGAGTTGGAAGAAGAAACAGGTTATATTTCAGAAAAACTTATTTATATGGGCGAATATTATATGAATCAAGGGATATCTTCAGCGAAATGCGATTTGTTTTTTGCAAAATGCATAGACAAAAAAGAGGAATGTCGAGAAAAGACGGAATTTATAAAAACCAAACTTATACCGATCAATCAGTTTCAAGAATTGATATTTAGTAATCAGTTTAAATTATTGATCGGGATAGCCGGTTGGAACAAAGCTCAATATATGGGACTGGTATAAAGGAGAACGTAAGTGAGAATAGCAATGAAGTCATGTGTTATAGATATGATTCGTAACCACAGTAATACTATGTGTATACTCATAGATATAGGTGCATTTGGATTTAAGGATTTGATGAAAAGTTATCCAGAGAGGGTGAAAAATATTGGTATCTTTGAAGATGGTCTAGTTGGCGTGTCCGCAGGGCTGGCTTTGTCTGGCCTGGTACCTACTATATATGGAATTACACCTTTTATTGTGCAACGGTCACTCGAACAACTGAAACTTGATTATATCTACCAAAATGTAGGAGGGAATTTTATAACGACAGGAGCTGCATATGATTTTTCAAAACTTGGGTATTCACATTATTGTCCGGAAGATGTAGAAACCTTAAAGACATTGCCGGGTATAGAGATACTTACGCCTGGAACGCCAAAACAGTTCGAAACGTTGTTTAAACAGTGCTATATGAATGGAAAACTCTCATATTTTAGAATGATAGATCACTGTAATAAAACACAAGTGGATATAGAATTTGGTAAGGCTAAAGTATTAAAAAGGGGTACTAGAGGTACGGTAATAGCTTTTGCAGAAGCGCTAGACGCAACTATTGCGGCTTGCGAAAACTTGGATATAACATTACTATACTATACAACAGCAGAGCCTTTTGATCTTGAAACGTTAAAGAACAATATTGTTAATAACAGAATATTTATATGTGAACCGTTTTACCAAGGAACATTTATGGCAGATATTATGCCTATTTTGTCAAAAAGCAGAATTGCTGTCGATGGAGTTGGAGTGCCTAGACAGGTTATACGCACTTATGGGACTAAAGAAGATAAAGATATGCACCTTGGATTGACAGCACGAAATATAAATGATAAGTTAGTGCAGTTTTTGGAGAAAGAACTATGAATATAATTCTATTATCAGGTGGGTCGGGGAAGCGGCTATGGCCGTTATCTAATGATATTAGGTCAAAGCAATTTATAAAGCTGTTTAAAACAGAGCAAAACGAATATGAATCTATGATTCAAAGAATCTATAGACAGGTAAAACTCGTTGATGAAGATGCTGAGATAACAATTGCGACTGCAAAATCGCAGGTATCTTCTATTATAAATCAACTGGGAGATAATATAGGTATATCAGTAGAACCGTGCAGAAAAGATACATTCCCGGCGATTGCGTTGGCGGGGATGTATCTTCATGATATTAAAAAGATACCAGATGACGAGACGGTAGTAGTTTGCCCAGTGGATCCTTATGTAAATGATGAATATTTCGAAGCATTAAAAGAGCTTGACATAATTGTACAGGATACAGATACAAACTTGGTTTTAATGGGTATAGAGCCAACATATCCGAGTGAAAAGTATGGCTATATTATACCTAAAACTAGAGATAAATTTAGCGATGTAGAAATGTTTAGAGAAAAGCCTGATGCTAAAACTGCTCAGCTATATATAAGTAATGGTGCGCTATGGAATAGTGGAGTGTTTGCATTTAAACTCAAATATATAGTTAATAAGGCCCATCAATTAATGGAATTTAGGAATTATCAAGATCTTTATGATAAATATCAACTTCAAGAAAAAATCAGTTTTGATTATGCTGTAGCGGAAAAAGAAAAATATATCAAAGTGATGAGATTTACAGGAAAATGGAAAGATCTTGGTACGTGGAATACGTTGACAGAGGAAATGTCTAACTGTATACTTGGGAAAGGTATTCTTGATGAAACATGTGAAAATACCAATATAATAAATGAATTAAACATACCAATTTTATGTATGGGACTTAAAGATATGGTAGTAGCAGCAAGTAATGAGGGAATATTGGTCTCAAATAAAGAACAGTCTAGCTATATAAAACCCTTTGTTGATTCTATAGATCAACAGATTATGTTTGCTGAGAAATCATGGGGATATTATAGAGTCATAGATTATACCTCAAATAGCATAACAGTTAAAGTCACATTACATAGAAACTGTAATATGAATTATCATAGTCATGAGTATAGAGATGAAGTATGGACTGTAGTTTCTGGAGAGGGAACAGCCGTCATAGATTCAAAAAAGGTAGCTTTAAGACCAGGTGTAGTAGTCAACCTGCCTTGTTTTTGTAGGCATACAGTAATTGCAAAAACAAAGCTTGAAATAATAGAGATTCAGATGGGGGAAGGGATTACTGTACACGACAAGAAAAAGTATGAATATGATTATAATAATATAATAAACGAGTGGGGGAGAAACTAATGCGGCAACCATTAATAAGTGTTATTGTACCAGCATACAATTTGGAGGACTGCTTGGGACGAGCCTTAGATTCTATCTTAAAACAAGGAATAAAGGATATGGAGGTAATAGTCGTTGATGATTTGAGTAGCGATGGCACTTGGGAATTGATAAAAAAATATCAAAAAAATGATAAGCGCATAGTACCTATTCATATGAATCAACGATCAAAGCCATCAGGAGCTAGAAATGCCGCATTGGAAGTGGCTACTGGTAAGTATATTCATTTTTGCGATGGAGACGATGCTATTCCGGCAAAAAGCTATAAAATAATGCTTGAGATAGCGGAAAAAGAGAATGTCGATATAGTTACAGGGAACTATATGAGGATGTATCCAAATGAAAGAAATGCGGTAAGGCCTTTTTCGCAATATACTTCAAATACAGCGATTGAACGCTGTTTTGAAAAAAGTAATACAACATTGTGGAATAAGTTATATAGACGTTCATTTATCGAAGAGCATGGCTTGCGTTTTGATGAGACACTTAGATATAGTGAAGATTTGTTGTTTTACATGGAGTTTATGCTAGGAAATCCAAAGGCAGGATATACTGATGCTAATGTGTACATATACACAGAACCAACACAAAATGTAGAAATTGATGAATCTATCATTGGTGTTCAACGATTTGCCAACAAACTGTGTATGCAAAATGGTATGTATTGTTATAGCCATGTTTTTGAAAAACCGCTAACAAAGAATATAGAGCAATGGAAAATTCTGTATCGTGACAATCTAAATTGGCATTATCAGTGTGTTTTTAGGCTTATAAATTCTCCAAAAGAGAAAGAAGAAGCGTATACATGTATGAAGGATGAAATAATTAAGATTGCTAAAGCAAATCCAGGTGTACTTGACTGGTCAGATGCAAAATCATATAGAGAATTCGTAGATATAATGCATATGAGCTTTGCGACTTTTCAGACTTTAACATATAGAGAGTTTTTAATATTGGATTCTATTCGGGAAAGAGCAAGATGCAATTTTAGTGGTGTAAATTTACAGGAGTTGCATGAAATAATTAGTGAAATCAATATTAAAGAATCAAATGACGTTGACAAAGTGCTTTATGATAAGTTGATAGAACAAATTAATGATATAAAAGCAAGATATTTAAGTACAAAATATATTTATCAAAAAAAGCTAATTCAATCAACATACTGGACTGAATGGCAATTAGTAGTCAGACATACATGGGCACCAATACAGAATATTGAGTTAAAGAAAAACGCATGGAATATAATGCGGGATACTATAACTGTGCTTTCAGATAATGAAATATGTAGTTTACTTTCTGAAACTGCGTTTTGGAAAATTCGAGAAGTGTTTGGGGTTGATTACCCAACTCTTATGGCATTAAGTTACGAAGAATATATACTGGCTACTAGCATTAAAGAAGTAAAAGAAGATTTGAATACAGATGTTCAAAAAATATTTATAGATGACTCATATGCTGGGAATGTAGGCATGAAAGTTATAATGAAAGCGGCTAGAGGATGGATGACTTTTAAGATTAATAGAAAACTTAAAAGATAAGCTTTGAAGGGGGGCAGGATAGAGGAGTATCTGGAGCATTAATTTCAAATAAGTGCTGATTAAAATGTGGGAAATGCACGTTGAGGATAGGGCTGTCAAATGAAGTTGCTTGCTCTTGATACAGTTAGCAATACATGGAGAATAGCGTTTTGGCACTTATAGTTATATTCCAAGTTTTGATAATAATGGTAGAAGAGCCTATTAAATTAACCTGCAAATAAAAAGTTAATTGGAAATTGAAGATTTTATGAAAAATTTCCATGCAGGAAAAAAGAGTACAACAAATAGGCTGTCGGTGTCCGTCAACCAGACAAAGTTATGTAATTGTCTTGATCAGGACTTCCATGACCTGGAGCAGAGGCTTGCGCAGTGCAGGTATGCTTCGGGGCATAGACGATTTTCTGTGAATAATCGCCGGAATAATTTATGCCGGCAAATGCGGTAATGGTGCCTTTATGAGTAAATCGTGTTACATCTTCGAGCTGAGCCATGAGTGGGGCCCAAGGGAAGGGTAGCAACCCCTCATAGCCATGACCACCGGATACCCCGGAAGCGTGGAGACAGTCTCGTTCATCAGAAAACGGAACTGTTCAACGGTCAGGGAAGCCGCATTTAACTGACTGACTTCCTGGTGGGTGAGGCGTTTGGTAAAATTGTCCTTTGGAAGTACAGGGGCCAGTTTCCTAGCGATCCTGTAGATTTCTTCAGCCGTTGCTTTGCTGAAGTTGCACTTCTTATGGCTGTACCATTTCTGATAATGGTCAGTAAAAGCATTGAGGGACATCGTCAAAGTCTTTAATTGGTTGTGTATTTCATCTATAAGACTATATTGTATCAACTTGACCCACCTGTTAAGCGTGTACCGTGCGATTTAAAGGGAATCCGCTTTGTCGGACTTGACTTTGCGAAGTGGTGAGTCTTGTCCTGGTAATTGCATATGGGGTGTGGGTTCATAGCGCCGAAAAAAGGCTAAATGCAGCAAGTTCCCATACGATGGGGTTATAATACCGCCCGGCGCATTCCATGATGATACGGGACTTGCCATCAAGAGATGAGATACGGCTGGCCAATGACTGGATATGAGCGGACAGATGGGACACGTCGGAGGGGTTAGCCACAACTTTACCGCCTGAACGGGATGGGCATAGTGCTTTTTCATTTAGAGACATCAATACCTACTGCGTTCATAATCATAACAATATCACTCCTTTATAATAGTGGCAATGGCTAGTACCAGTTTTACTTATTGCCTATTCAATCTACTGGGGTATAACGCGAACGCACCAGGATGGTTTTTTGGTTTTTTTTTTTTTGGGGGGGGGGGGGCGAAAGATGAACGCTACGAATGAGGAGTTGGTTATCAGACTAATCTACGGACGCTAAGTCTAAGGAGGACTCCGATATACCGATTGCGCTCTGCATTCTAACAGCTTAAGCATCAAGATGGATCATTCCTTACTTGCTGTAAGGGATATTAACCATAAATATATTGTAGTAGGAGGAATTAATATCATAAATTGAGAATGAGTATGTTTGTGCTATAAAGGACTAGATGAAATTAAGTTGTGTGGAAAAGGGATAGGAAATGAAGACTATAAAAATTAAATTTGTAGATTTTAATGCCCCAACATTTGATGCAGAAAATCAGTGGGTTACAAAAGTATTAAGAGAGCGATATAATGTTGAGTTTTCGGAAGAACCAGAGTTTATCTTTTATAGCACGTGGGGACTCAATTTTAGAAATTATCCGAATGCTGTTAAAATTTTTTGTGGTGGGGAGGCTGTTTCTCCTAATTTCAATGAGTGTGATTTTGCCTTTGGATTTGAACCTATCTATTATAATGATCGCTTTTGTCAATATCCGTTAGGAGATAGTGATAGTCCAGGCCTTTATGACATTACACGATCCATACAGGACAGGTCTGCTGTAAGCGCTGATCTGTTGGAACGCAAATTCTGTAATTTTGTTTATTCCCAGGACTGGATGGGAGAAGGGGCTATCCTACGTAGAGAGTTCTGCAAAGTCCTTATGGGCTATAAGCATGTAGATTGCCCAAGCTATGTGATGAATAATATGCCTCGTGGTACTATTTCAGATCGTTGGACAGGTTTATCTTGTGGCAATGGTACTGTATCATCAGGGTGGAGTGATGGAAAATTGGAATTTCTAAGGCGATATAAATTCACCATTGCTTTTGAGAATACTGCACTGTCCGGCTACACAACAGAAAAGATTATTCAGCCGTTTCAGGCCTTTTCTATTCCGATTTATTGGGGAAATCCAGATATATTAAGCTTATTTAATCCGAAGGCGTTTATTAACTGTAATGAATACGGAAATGACTTTGAGTCCATTATTGAGCGAGTAAAAGAACTGGATAACGATAACGATAAGTATCTTGAGATGCTATCCCAACCACCTATGCAAGAAAGCTTTGACTTTGACCGTAGAGAGAAAGCAAAAGAGTTCTTGTACAAAATTATCGAACGTGGGCCATATCCCTTTGCAAAAGATGCCTTACGAATTTCATCCTCATATAGAACATTTAATGAATACAACCGTGTGACTGAAGAATTGAATACCACCAAGGAAGCAATGAAACGGATGGGGTATGATTCAAACTCCAATACCTGGAAATTAGTACAAAAGCTTCAACGGTTTGGTGATTCCAAATGGGGGTATATTCCTAAAAGGATATTTCATATTCTTATACGCATTTATAAGAAGCTGAAAATTGTAAAGGCGAGGTACTAGTGTAGAATCTAGTTGTTAAACAAATTTTTGTGTGATAATGTTAAACAAAAAAGGCGGCCATCGCACATGGCAAAAATAAGTTCAAATAATAAACATAACTCAAGGAATGAAGACCTCCTTAGTGATGAGCAGATATCTTTTTTGAGAGCATTACTTTCCACGGATAAAACAACACTTACAATTAATGAGTGTGCCTTAATTCTTCTTGCCATCTACAATGCTTCCGGTAAAAAGTTTACCCACCGCCAGATTCCTGAAAGTCTGGATATTTTTACTTCAACCGTACATCGTACGACTAAACATTTGGCGGGCCTGGAGTTTGATGAATGAATCACGATTCATCGCAACCCCAGACAGAATAATATCTGTAAAATACAGGGCGACCAGCAGGCTCGCCTGATCCAGTTGGCCTGCAGTACAGCATCCAAAGGCCATTCCATCTGGTCCCTGCAGCACTTACGTGATCGGGCGATTGAACTTAAAATAGTTGAGCTGGTTGCGGTGGAGACGGTATACGCTGCTAAAAAAATGAATTTGAGCCTCACAAAAACGAATACTGTTGCATTCCCTCAAAGCAAAACGCAGATTTTGTAGCCTGTATGGAAGAAATCCTGGATGCTTATAAACTTCCTTACAAAGAAGAGGTTCCTGTTGTGTGCATGGATGAGAAGCCATATCAGCTGCTGGATCAGGTTCTGAAGCCCTTCCAAGTGAAGCACGGAAGTATTCGGAAGGAAGATGCCGAGTATAAGCGGAAAGGAACCTGCAATATCGCTGTCTTTGTACAGCCCCGGGCAAATTATCGCCGCATCAGTGTGAGAAAAACCCGCACAATGGTCGATTGGGCGCAGGAAATTGAATATTTGTTCACAGTCATATACCCTGATAAGAAAAAGGTCATACTGGTTATGGACAATTTAAACACCCATACATATGTGCCGTTATATAAGGTGTTCCCACCTGAAAAAGCCGGAAACTGGCAAAACGGTTGAACACCTGTTACACCCTCAAGCATGGCAATTGGCTGAATATAGCGAAAATCGAACTTAATGTAATGACACGTCAGTGTTTAAAGCGTCGGATACCCAATATAGATAGCCTGTCTGCAGAACTAACGCTTGGGGAAGCGTACGGAATAGGGTAAAAGGAACCGGAGGTTGGCAGTTTACGACAGCAAATGTAAGAATAAATTTTTATTCCCTTTATCCTAAGGTGGTGATATCGCAAATATGGCACTTTATATAACCAAACCATTAATGAGAACTAGTTGATACACTAAGAAGATTGTGTGGTTTCACCGATTGCTACATGATGACATTGGTATAGAGTAGATTATTAATATTAGAAAATAATAAGATGTTGGATGGTTGGTTTTTCTTTTTATACTAGTGAGAAGAAATACTATAATAAAATTAATTAGTTGAGTGATTGAGGAGGGGAATATTGACCTGGCATTCTATTATTATATTTTATACTAAGACAACGATACTTTGCCGGAAGTGATTATTTCTGGGGCGCTGCCCGAAATTTTGAAATTTATTTATAGCCTGCGAACTTTATTATAAGTCTCCAAGGACTCTTGGCAAGATAAGTAAATTGTAAAGTGGATGAAATTTTCCAGTGATATTTCTGATGAAAATGTGGATGGGATAACGCATGCGTGATTTATATTTCATTGCTTATCATTGTGTTCTGAGACTGCCATAACAGAAAACACCTCAGTTTATCTATCTTATGACTGCTATCCGCGTCAGTTATCTACCGTCATTATGACGAATTCCTGATAGTGACGAATTCGCTTTTTTCTTCGATTTATGGTAAAATACTAGTAACGAAACAAAGGGGTGAAAGGCCATGGTAGCCGGTACAAAGGACATCCGGTTCAAGGAGCTGAAGGATACGATCTCACAACTGAATACAACCATCCGTACCCAAAATGATCTGGTAATATCCCTGCAGAAGGTGCTGGAAGAACGCAATGCAAAGGACGATGAAAGAGACTGGATCATTTCAAATCTACAGGCATAGCTTGAATACTTTAAGCAGAAGCTTTTTGACAGCGCCAGTGAACGACGTAGTGACATGCCTGGCCAGATGAATCTTTTCTTCGGTTATGATTCAGAGGAAGAACCATTTCTAGAACTCATTGAACCAGAGTTCATCGAAGTTAAGAACAGCGAACGAGGACGTAAGCCCAAAGTGAACTATAATGAGATGTTCGCAAATCTGCTAATCCACTATGAAGAGATGGATACATTGACAGACGAAGAAAAACCGTGTTCTGCTTGTGGAGCCATGATGATTCCGGCCGGTCATGAAGAAATCAGGACAGAACTGTGCTATACCAAAGCAAAGCTGGAACGTATTGTGTGCGTTGTAACCACTTATAGCAGCCCTGTCTGCAAGGATACGGAAGAACCATAGTTTATCAAAGATGAAGGAGTCCCGGCACTGATACCTGATGGCTACATCCCATCACCCCTTGTGTCGCACATTGTGTATGAAAAGTACATAGGTGAGCTTCCATTGTATCGACAGAAAAAAGGATTTGGACTCCTTTGAGTCAGCAGCAGAACGCCCATAGTGAGTTGGATCATCACCTGTTCCAAGAAGCATTTGAAATCTGTGTAGGACTGACTACTTTCAACGTGAGCTGCTGAAATGGTATTTCCTGATGGCTGCAGTGGAAGATTTCATGCACTGGCGGGATGCGCAGCACCAAGAAAAGGGAAGCCACATGGATGAAGCAGTGACTTATCTCCGAAATCGAAAAGACACGATAATGATTTATCTCAAAGACAGTTGATGCAGCCTGAGTAATAATCCATCAGGGAATTTAATCAGGCCGCTAACCTTAGGCTGCAAAAACTGGCTGTTCAGCGACAGCCAGGATGGTGCGAATGCGAGTATGGAAGTTTATACCATGTAGAGACGGCGAAAGTGCAAGGGCGGCATCCATACAACTATCTGCAATACCTGCTCGATAGCCGCCCTGGTAAAGATATTTCGATGCAGAGTTCCGGGATCTCGCACCGTGGAGTGAAAAAGTCAGGATAGAATGTAACAAGAAATCAGAGTAAAACGCTCGCAACCCTGGCATCAAATGTTGGTGCTAGGGTAAATGTGTTGGGATACCCTAACACTTGGCGCTTACAATAATATATGGGGGTCAGAATGATGAAAAAAATTAGCATAATGTTTTTATGTTGTTTTTTACTACTTTGCGCGTGTACGTCAGAAACAGTTTCACGAGATGAAAGTCCTGAAGAATCACTTTCAGCTTCAATTGGGCTAACAATAAATGGATATACGGTATATTTAAATCCAACTATTTCTGATAATTGGATAGAACCGATGTCAATGGCTGCAGATGCTCCGAATATTTTTGTGTTTTCGGCTTTTTCTGGTTATAAAATAAAATGTAATAATATTGAAGTTCAGAGCGGTGATACTGTAGAAGTGATGATAGATAAAGGATATCTTAAAAAAAGCGATGGAATTGAAATTGAGTTTACTAATAAAAAAAGTGGATTAGTAACCAAACAATTTGTGCGTTGTTTAAATGAAGGATTTCCTGAATTCATTACGATTAATAATGGTGCCGAGTACGGGTATTATTATTTTGATCCTACACAAGACTGGATTGTCAAAATGAATACTAATTCGGAAATCATATATTTTAATTATTGTGAAGATAATTTTTATGATTTTAAGCCGATTGAGACTAAAAATGGAGAATTATATTATAGTTATTTAACGCCCTATTCTGATCCAGATGAAAAAATCAAAGTAGTTACAAATTCTTTTACTGAATGTAAAGCTGTCATAATGAATAGTAATTACCAGGTGGTAAAAGAAATTTTGGGCACATTAGATGAGGATGGTAAATTTACTAATATAGAACTAGATATGCACGAGTTTCTGATGTTTGATGAAATGAATTATATTACATTGTCCTATATTCCGACTTATGTAGATAATATTCCTGAAAAACTGACAGGAAGAGGAGGTTACCCGTCAAGGGTTTATGCTGCTTATATACAGGAGGTGAGAGATGGAAAGGTAGCATTTGAATGGAAAAGTACAGATTATCCTGAGTTCTATGATATGAGCGTAGAAGGTAATCAGTTTGACTTTACTAATGAAGGATGGTGCGATTATATCCATATAAACAGTATTGATATTTGTCCGAATGATGGTAATTTAGTTCTTTCAATGCGCCACGCTGATTCTGTGGTTGAGATTGACCGGAAAACCGGAGATATTGTTTGGATACTGGGCGGAAAACATGATATGTTTAAATTGAAGGAAGAAGAGAAATTTACTAGGCAGCATTTTGCGCGTTTTACGGATAGTGGAACGTTAACGTTGTTTGATAACTCTACAAATTATGTTGTAAGTAGTGCCGAAAATTATATTGGAAATGGGACCGGTTTTCCCAGGACTATAGAATTTTCTCTTGATGAGAGAGAAAAAACGATTTTAGATTATAAATCATACGACTATAAAGTAAAACAGAGTGAGGTAATGGGGTCGTCGCAGAAGTTGGCAGATGATATTTTTTTGATTGGATGGGGAGCGAGTATGGAGGTTCCATCGAAAATATTGTTTTCAGAAATTGATTTTATTTCGCAGAAGGTATTATTTGAAGCCTCAAACAAAAGTGGAGTTAATGTCACTTATAGAGTTCATAAGTTTCATAGGTGAATTTATAAAATCAAGAAAATGATAAATATGAATTTAGGTCCGGATAGCTGTCAGATTGTAAAGAGGACGGTTAAAGATATGATGGAAGAGCTTAACTGTTATTTGACTGGGGGATTGTGGGTGGTGGGGGGGGGGGGTAAGTGAAAATCAATAATTTATTGTTTCTGAATGTATTAAACCATAGATCAAAAAGGAAAGGAAATATGTTGTTTTTGCTTCTATAAACACCATACAAGATTAAAATGGATACAATCGTACAGACAAGATGGAAAAACTGGTTGTCCCAAAGCCTGAAAGATGCTGATCTGACAGCAGAACTCCAAGCGATGGCAGAAGATGAGAAAACGATTGAGGACTGTTTCTACAAGGAATTGGAGTTTGGGACCGGAGGATTGCGCGGTGTGATTGGCGCTGGGACCAACCGAATGAATATATACACGGTAGCAAAGGCCACCCAGGGATATGCTGATTATCTCAATGAATCCTTTGTGTCTCCATCAGTTGCTATTGCCTATGACAGCCGGATAAAGTCGGAGCGGTTTGCGGAGGTTGCAGCCGAGGTATTGGCAGCAAACGGCATTCGGGTTTATATTTATCCGGAACTAATGCCCACGCCGGCTCTTTCCTTTGCAGTTCGAAATCTGAGCTGTTCTGGCGGAATTGTGATAACAGCCAGTCATAATCCAGCAAAATATAATGGCTATAAGGTATATGGTGCAGATGGCTGTCAGATTACGACGACAGCAGCCAAAGAGATTCTGGCAAGGATCAACGCTGTCGATATTTTTTCCGGAGTTAAGAGTATGCAATTTACTCAGGGAATTGAGCAGAAACATATTTCTTACATTGGAGAAGAGACGGTGGAGGCATTTATTCGTGCGGTGTCAGCGCAGTCCTTGTGTGGTGATGCGGCCTGTGATAAGAGTGTATCCATTGTTTATACACCTTTAAATGGAACTGGGTTAAAATGCGTGTTGCGCTGTTTGGAGGAAAATGGTTTCACAAATATTTATGTGGTTAAAGAGCAGGCAGAACCGAATGGTCATTTTCCTACATGCCCCTATCCCAATCCAGAGATCAGAGAAGCGCTGGAACTGGGGCTAAAAGAGGCCAAAAGGTTGGGCAGCGAGCTTCTGCTGGCAACGGACCCGGACTGTGACCGGGTTGGCATTGCTGTTAAATCGGAAGACGACTTTGTTCTTCTCAGCGGTAATGAGGTTGGAATGCTGTTTTTGGATTATATTTGCAAACGCCGTTTGGCCTTAAAACGCATGCCCAAGAACCCGCTTGTAGTAAAAACTATTGTGACCATTGATATGGCAAAGCGTATCGCGGCGGATTATGGAGTCCAGGTTATTGATGTGCTGACTGGCTTTAAGTTTATTGGCGAACAGATTGGGCTTTTGGAGAAAAAAGGTGAGGAAGACCGCTATATCCTGGGATTCGAGGAAAGCTATGGATACCTGACAGGGAGTTATGTGAGGGACAAGGACGCAGTCAATGCCTCGCTTATGATCTGCGAAATGTTTGCCTATTATAAGGCTAAGGGACAAAGTCTTTTGGATGTATTGAACGGACTTTATACAAAATATGGATATTGTCTGAATACCCTTCACGGTTATGAATTTGAAGGCGCTTCCGGATTCCGAAAAATGCAAGATATTATGGAAAAATTAAGAGATAACTGTCCAAAAACATGGATGGAACGTAAGATAATTTCCGTTAGTGATTATCAGATGTCGATTACACGCTATAATGATGGGAGGGTGGAAAAAATTGACCTTCCGGTTTCAAATGTGTTAAAATTTGAACTCGAAGATAATCTTTCGGTGGTGGTGCGCCCCTCCGGAACTGAACCGAAGCTTAAAATGTATATGTCTGTCAGCGCAGGAAGCCGGGAAGAGGCGGGCGAGTTGGAGCGGCATTTTGTAAAGGAGCTTGAAGCAATGTTTGCATGAATGGCATAGTGTTCCGATCCTCATCGGTTGTATAGACAATATATCACCGGGGAAACTATAAATGATCAGAGAGAGGCATTAATATGAGTAAAAACCTGTCATGGAAAATGTTGTCTGAGGAGACGGTTATTAAAGATCCTTGGATCGACCTTCGTGCCAGCACTTGTCTGTTGCCAACCGGTTTGACCATATCTCCGTTTTATGTAAATCATTTGCCGGATTTTGCAGTGGTTGTAGCAGTGACACCAGATCCAGAGCGAAAAGTGATTTTAGTGCGCCAATACCGTCATGGGGCGGAGAAGGTATTGCTGGAGTTGCCGGCCGGCTGCATTGAGGCCGGTGAGAATCCCAAGGCTGCTGCCGCCAGGGAACTACTGGAAGAAACTGGTTATAAGGCCGGGCATATGGAATTCCTGTTTCAGATTGCCCCCAACGCGACAAATTGTACCAGCTATGCACAGTGCTATTTGGCATGGGATGCGGAACAGGTGGAGGCTCAACATCTGGATGAGACGGAATCACTGGAGGTGGTGATACTGGAGAGCAGTGAGGTCAGGAGCCTTCTGCGGGAAGGTGGTTTTGAGCAGGCTGTGCATGTGGCAGCACTGTACCGGGCCATGGAACTCGGAGCGTTGTGAGATTTTGTAGGTTGGCTTAACAGCGGGAATGAATGGAAACGTCTTAACCCAAATCTTAAAAGTCTATTTAGAGTGTGTGAAAAAAAGTCTGTAAATGCTGATCTTCTATGATAATCACTGGGCTGAAAGTTCCTTTTTGGACTTTCAGCCCTTGCTTTATATATAACAGCAACTATCGTTGCATGTCAAGAGCAGGCGAATATTCCGCCTGAAAAATAAGACAGATTGGCTTATTCCGGCAGACGCCCCTCATACATGATGCTCAGTTCACCATATACCTGTCCCCAATTCCTGATTGGCATGGTCCATTTCTTTGTAGCTTCAAACGTAGACAGGTACAAGGCTTTTAGCAGTGCGGTATCGCTTGGAAATACGCTTCTCTGACGGTTCAGCTTACGATAAGTGGCATTCAGGCTCTCAATGGCGTTGGTCGTATAAATGACCCTTCTGACCGCTGTGGAAAATTTGAAAATCGGGGAAATGGCATCCCAGTTTTGTTTCCAGCTCCTCATGGAATTCGGATATTTTTCGCTCCATTTTTCCGTCACCCGCTCCAGGGCGTCCAGGGCTTTTTCTTCCGTTGGCGCCTGATAGATTGTTTTAAGATCCGCACAGAAGGGCTTTCTGTCTTTGTCCGACACATATTTCATGGTGTTACGCACCTGATGCACGATGCAGCGTTGATATTCCGTCTTTGGATACGCTGCGGCGATTGCCTCTTTGATGCCGCTAAGTCCATCTGCGCAGAGAATCAAGATGTCTTTCACTCCTCGGTTCTTTAAGCTATTTCGTACAGACAGCCAGTATTTAGAGCTTTCGTTTTCGCCAACCTCGATGGTCAGGACTTCTTTGCGTCCATCCGGATTGATGCCAAGAATCACATAAGCCGCAAGCTTGCGGATCACCCCATTATCACGAACTGAGTAATGGATGGCGTCTATGTAGAGTACCGGATATACCTCGGAAAGCGGGCGGTTCTGCCAGTCTTCAATCTGCGGCATGATTTTATCGGTCACATCCGAAATGAACCCTTCGGATGCCTCAAAACCATAAATATCCTCCGGCGTATCAGAAATCTGCCTTGTAGTCATGCCTTTGGCATACATGGAAATAATCTTCTGGTCGATATCGGAGATATCTTTCTGGCGTTTTTTGACCACCTGCGGCTCGAACGTGGATTTACGGTCCTGGGGGACTCGAATGTCCATACTGCCATAGCTGCTATTGATGCGCTTAGGCTTATAACCATTACGGTAATCATCCGTGTCCGAACGTTCTGATTTTTCATAGCCCAGGTGCTCATCCATCTCTGCTTCCATCATTTCTTTGATTGTGCCGCCAAGCAGATCCTTGAGAGCATCCTGAATATCCTCTGCGGACTGGATGTCATACTCCTGAAGGAGCTGCTGGATAATGTTTCTTTTCCCATCTGTCATTTGTACTTTGTGTACGGGTTTCTTTTCTCTTGCCATAATAAAAGGCCTCCTATGATTTTTATTTTACCATAGAAGACCTTATAAAACCTTAGTTACAGAAAAACTTTCACATACTCTCTATTTATGCACCAATGTAACCACAAAAGCCGGAGCAGTTTCACATCCTGCTCCGGTTCATTTTGTTCATTTATTTTCCAGTCATTCAATTATGCCCGGTGGTTTATAAAATGCTACTCCTAAACTTACTGGGCTTTTGTCTTACCCCTTATAAATCCCCGCAATCACCCCCACCACCTTCTCCACCCCCAACTTACTCAAATTAAACAACATCTGGTGGGATTCAATGCTTCCCCATTCCTGCTTGGTATAATTTTCATAATATTTCCGCCTCTGGCTGTCCGTGTGCCGGACGGCGCTGGCGGCTTCCTTGCGTGGGATCTGGTAGCGGTCCATGATGCGGCTTATGCGGTCCTCCATGGAGGCGCAGAGGAAGACGTCGATGAGATCCGGGTAGTTCCTCAGTATGTAGTCTCCGCAGCGGCCTACGATGATACAGGGGCCTTCCTTGGCCAGGGTTTCGATGATGGCGGTCTGAGTCAGGTAGGTGCTGTCGTTTAAGGGGAGACCGTAACCGGTTACGTCGTTGGGAGTTTTGGGAATCCGGTAGGTGGACAGGAAGGAGTGAAGCGCAGCTTCGTCCACTTCCTCCACCGTGATGGGGGAGAGGCCCATTTTCTCTGCGGCCATCTCAACCAGGCTCCGGTCATAAAGGGGGATCTGCAGAAGTTTCGACAACCGTTCTCCGACTTCGTGTCCGCCGCTGCCGAACTGGCGGGCGATGGTGATAATTTTATGACTCATAAGCGCGCTCCTTTCTGACAAGTGTGGGTATACAGTAAAATGCTATGTTGCCGTTTGCAGTGGTATCCCGCGGAGCATACTGCTGCTAACCGTGCAAACAATAATAAGTATACGTCTATTATAATGCAAAACAGAAAGAAAAGATAGCAAAATGTCAGAAAATACACGCGGCGGGTTCGAATCAAATCCCTCCAATCCCCATGTCGTCAACCGCCTCCCTCACCTCAATGCTGTTTCCTCGGTCCCGGCAGTTCCTGCGTAGCTGCCGCCTCTAACCCAGGGCCAGCCTTCTCAATTCCCACCTCCACGGTATCTGCTCCGCCCTCAGCCTTCGCCGGGGCTTTTGCCTCAATCCCGTCCGTCGCGGCCCTCTCTTTAGACTTCTGATCCAACCCCTTCTGCGCGCGCAGCATATCCCAAATCGTATCGTGCATCCAGCTGACCGTGTCGCTGAGTATTTTGTTCTCCGCGTCCAGATCCATAATAACGTTGCACAGCTCCGCGATGGTCTCACGGCTGTTAAAGCGCTTGTGGGGCTCGGTGATGCGGGCCATGATCGAGGGATTCCGTTTTAACATTTCCATGGAGAGATAATTGTCACGTTCCTCACACGTCATATTCATGAATTCCGTATAGTACATCTTTAGCATGCACATAGCTGTGCGGCCGTCGCCGCATTTGGGACAGACCGGATGCCGGGATGTCTGGTAGTAAGCGTAATGGCCGCAATCCGGGCAATAAAATACCGCTAGTTCGCGCATAAATGAATCCTCCCTTTCTATTTCCGGATCTCAGTGCGGATTTGAAACCGGTCGTACCTCGGCACAAAACGTTTTCAAACCGGCACTGGGCTTACATATGTAATGCCGATTGCCGGAGGCATAGCCCCCCTACATACTATTTATAACGCTGAAATCGTCAAAATATACCTCGTGATTAGGAAAAATACAATTTTTTGGCAAAATATACAAAAATACGGCAAGACTTTTAGCAAGTCTGCCGCATTTTCGTCTCCCTTTTTATCGGATGTCGTCTTAACATGTTTGAACGGATGTGTGTATCAGGAGGGAGATGGTTGGTTTTTCATGGCTGCCATCGCGGCAGCCATGGATCGGTGCAGGGCGCGGGCGCCTTACTGCTGGATCATACCCTCGGTGTTTACAACCCAGATCTTATCGTTCTCGTCCTTGTAATCCTTGAAACCGTTGCCCAGCTCAGGCTTGGTGCTGGATTTGGAGGAGGAGCTGGCTTTCTGAACAACGCCGTTGGCATTTACCAGGTACTGGTTGCCGTTCAGCTCTACCGGAACGTAGCGCAGGTCCTTGTCGGCTTCCTGGCGCAGGCCGTAGATATACAGAACGTTATCCTTGATCCCGTGGTAACCCTGGCCCTTTCTGGAGCCGTCGGTGTGGAAGTACCAGTTCTGGTTCTCATCGCTCTTCTCGTCGTAGATGACCTGCTTGCCGGTGCGCATTACGCCGTCCTCGCCGAAGTAGAAGTTGGCTACCTCGCCTTCGCCGATGTTGACAACCTGCTTGCCGGTCTGCATTTCACCCTTGGTGTTGAACGCATATTTCTTGGAATCGATGGAGAACAGCTCCAGGCCGCTCTCTGCGTAGTAGGGCTTGCCGTTCTTGAAATAGAAGCGGTAGGTCTCCCCCTCCTCGCTGATTCCCTCAACACCCTCGATGTTTCTCCAGTCGGAGGCGCGTTTTCCGTCCTCGTCGTAATACTGGTAGCCTGCCACACTGTTGTTCGCGGGAGCTGCCTCGGAGGCGCTGGCAGTTTCCGTTACCGGAAGCTTGTACCAGCCGGTCTGCATACGGCCGTCCTCGAATGTGTAGTATGCGCCGTCAATCTTTTTATCGACCTGGTTTTCCACGCGCTTGCCGCTGCGGTCATAGTAGAACCAGGACTCAGTGTAATCGGAATCTTCGTTTTCATCCTCAAGCTGGATCCAGCCGGTCTTCATCTTGCCGTCGCCTTCTTCGCCCAGGTAATAGTTGAAGCCGTCAAGGCTGAGTTCGCCGGTCATCATGTGGCCGTCCTCATTGAAGTAGTAGGTGCTTCCCTCGATGGTCATCCAGCGGGATGTGGTCATTTTTCCGTTTTTTCCGTAATAGTACCAGTAATATTCCGGCTCGCTCTCATCGTTGCCGTAATCTTCGTTTTCCACGGAGATCCAGCTCTCGGTGACGCGCTTTCCGTCTTCTCCTACGTAATACTCATCTACCTGCGCATTGATCGCCTGCATTCCCTCGGAATCCAGATAGAACCAGTCGTCGCCTCTCTTTTTCCAGGTATCCGTCAGCAGATCGCCGTCGGAATCGTAGAACACCCAACCCCCATTTTCCTGAGTCCAGCCTGTGCTTGCAGCGTATACGCTGGATACGGGAGCGTTGGATAAGAAGTTCGGGGCAAATGCCGCCATGAACGCGGTAGTGGATAATACAGCCAGTACTTTTGTGTGTTTTTTCATAATATTGATGTCTCTCCTTTTTGATATACTGTTTTGGATTCGTATGTGGCCGAAAATCCGTCGTTGCATTACGATCATGATTATAGCGGACGCGGGGGCATTTGAATAGTGAGGGTTATTGGAAGTTCTGGAAGCGGCTGGGGAGGGGAGAAAATGGACGGCGCGCGCGGGAGCATGCGCCATTGGGCAGGGGTCTCCCGTCGGAGTGAAAAACAGTAGGATTTTGCGGGAAGTTATGCTATACTCACGTTATACAAAATTGACCGCAGAATCAGAGGAGAAGATGTTTATGAAAAAAAGATTGTCCGACTATATTGCCGATCGGTTGGTGGAGGCGGGAATTTGCCAGGTGTTCACGGTGACCGGCGGGGGAGCCATGCATTTAAATGACGCCCTGGGACATAAGGAAGGGCTTCATTGCCTGTACAATCATCATGAGCAGGCCAGCGCCATGGCGGCGGAGGCTTACGCGCGGATTCACAACCGGATCGCGGCGCTTTGCGTGACCACCGGCCCGGGCGGAACCAACGCGATCACCGGGGTTGTGGGTGGCTGGCTGGATTCCATTCCCATGCTGGTGCTCTCCGGTCAGGTGCGCTACGACACCACGGCCCGCTGGTCCGGCGTGGGAATCCGCGCTATGGGTGACCAGGAGTTTGACATCTGTAAGTCCATTGACTGTATGACCAAATACAGCGAGATGGTGATCGATCCGGAGCGCATCCGGTTCTGCCTGGAGAAGGCATTGTATCTGTCCCAGTCCGGCCGCCCCGGCCCCTGTTGGCTGGATATCCCCTTAAATGTACAGTCCGCTCAGATCGAGACGGAGGCGCTGGTGGGATTCGATCCCGCGGCCTACGAGGCGGGCGGGACCGGCTGGGGCACAAAAGAGGCCCAGGATTCCCACGGCATTCCCGGGGATTTTGCCGGAAAAGGCGAAAAACGCCAGGTTCTGCCCCCGCCGGTGTCGCGGGAGACGGCGATGGCCGTGCTCGAAAAGATCCGCGCTGTGCAGCGCCCGGTGATTAACGCCGGAAATGGAATCCGTATCGGCAAAGCCTTCGACGTGTTTGAACGGGTGGTGAACAAGCTGGGCGTTCCGGTGATTACCGGCTGGGACAGCGAGGATCTGATGTGCGACGACGATCCGCTGTACGTGGGCCGCGCGGGTAATATGGGCGACCGCCCCGGGAATTTTGCCATTCAGAACAGCGATCTGGTGCTGAGCATCGGCAGCCGCCTGAGTATCCGCCAGGTTGGCTACAACTACGGCACCTGGGCCAGAGCGGCCTACGTGATTGTCAACGACATCGATGAGGAAGAGTTAAAGAAGCCTTCGGTGCACAGCGATATGCGGATTCACGGGGACGCCAGGGACCTTTTAGAGCAGATGGACAAGGTGCTGGACGAGCTTCTGACCGCGGAAGGGGGATGCACCAGGGGCGAAGCCGGCGGGAAACCGTTCTTTGACGGCGGCCAGGGGCTTGCCGGCATGAGCTGGATCGAGACCTGCCGGATGTGGAAGGAGAAATACCCGGTGGTGCTGCCCAAGCATTTTGCGCATGGTGATGAGGAACCGGCCAATGTATACGCCATGATCAGGGAGATCAGCAGCCGCCTTGAGGAGGGCCAGATCACGGTGGTTGGAAACGGCTCCGCCTGCGTGGTGGGCGGTCACGCCTGGGTGATTAAGAAGGGCCAGCGGTTTATTACCAATTCCGCCATAGCGGCCATGGGCTACGACCTGCCGGCGGCCATCGGCGTGTGGGCGGCCTCCAGGGACCAGCAGTGCTACCACCAGGGTGACCGGGTGACCGGGAAGGACCTGATCCTGCTCACCGGGGACGGCAGTATCCAGATGAATCTGCAGGAATTGCAGACCATTATTCACCATGAGATGAATATTAAGATATTTTTGATCAATAACGGCGGCTATCATTCCATCCGCCAGACCCAGAAGAATTTCTTCGGGGAGCCCCTGGTGGGCATCGGAGTGGACAGCGGGGATCTGAGCTTCCCGTCCATGGAGAAGCTGGCCGCGGCCTACGGCTATCCCTATGTGGCCGTTTACCACAACAGCCAGCTGCCGGAGGCGGTGGAGCAGACATTGGCCATCGACGGACCGGTGATCTGCGAGGTGTTTGTCAGCCGGGACCAGAATTTCGAGCCCAAGTCCTCGGCCAAGCGCCTGCCGGACGGGACCATGGTGTCCCCGCCCCTGGAGGATCTGTCCCCCTTCCTGCCGGATGAGGAGATGGACGCCAATATGATGATTCCCAGGATCAAGGAATAGGGTCCGGGATTGTGAAGGAGTATGTGACATGCGTATTGTTGTGACCGGAGCCACCAGTTTTATCGGCAGGGCCGTTGTGGAGGAACTGCTGGACAAACGCCATCGGGTGTTTGCGGCGGTGCGCCCGGATTCGGCCGGGCGGGGGGAGCTGGAAACAATGCAGCGGGAGACCGGCGGGCAGTTGACTGTACTGCCGGTGGACCTTAGCGCCTGCGGGACGCTGGACCGCCACCCGGCCCTGGAGGGACGGGCGGACCTGTGGCTCCATCTGGGCTGGGAAGGCTCTGGGAGCGCCAACCGCACGAACCCTGAGATTCAGGCCCGGAATATTGGTTATGCCCTGGAGGCGTTGGGGGCAGCCGCGCGTCTGGGCTGCACCCGCTTTCTGTTCAGCGGTTCCCAGGCGGAGTACGGGATTACGGACGGTCTTATGCGCGAGGATTCCCCCTGCCATCCGGTGTCAGAGTACGGCAAGGACAAGTTGGAGGTGTGCCGCCGGGCCGGGGAGAAGGCCGGGGAGCTGGGAATCACCTATCTGCACACACGGATTTTCAGCGTTTACGGTCCGGGAGACCATCCCTGGTCCCTGGTGTCCAGCTGCGTGGACACCTTTTTAAAGGGCGGGCATATGGAGTTTGGGGCCTGTACCCAGCTGTGGAACTATCTCTATATTAAAGATGCAGTCCGGGCCATTACCGGTCTGCTGCTTGCAAAATCCCCTTCCGGCGTGTATAATGTGGCGGGTAACGATACCAGGCCGCTGCGGGAGTTTATCGGGGAAATCCACCGCCTTTGCGGAGGTCGCGGCACCTTTGAGTACGGAAAACGCCCGCCCAACGCGGAGGGCGTGGTGTCCCTGAACCCGGATACGGGGAAATTATACCGGGCTGCGAATTTTCAGCCCAGGATCTCCTTTGAGGAGGGAATCCGGGAAATGATTGCCAACCATGAGTTTTATAAGGAGAATAGCTAATGAAACGATGCATCGCCTGCGGCGCCCCTTTGTGGGAGACGCCGCTGCTTACGCTAGATAACATGCCCGCTTCGGCCCAGCACATGCCGGATGCAGAGGGAGTTAAGACGGACGAAGGGCTGACTCTGGACTTATGTCAATGCGCCGGCTGCGGGCTGGTTCAGTTTGACTGCGAGCCGGTGGATTATTACCGGGATGTGATCCGGGCAGGAGGATTTTCCAAGACAATGGTGGAGCTGCGCAGATACCAGTACCGGCATCTGATCGACACCTACCATCTGGAAGGAAAACGGTTTATTGAGGTGGGCTGCGGACAGGGCGAATTCTTGAGTGTGCTGTCCGAGTTCCCGGTGGAGGCCCACGGAATCGAGCACGATCCCAGGCTGGTGGCCCTGGCCAGGGAGCGCGGGCTGGATGTGACGGAAGGGTTTACGGAGACGGAGGACACGGTTTTTCCGGACGGGCCTTACGATGTGTTCCTGTCCTTCAATTTTTTGGAGCACCAGCCAGATCCCTGCGCCATGCTGCAGGCGATCCACCGCAATCTGGACGACGACGGCATGGGCCTGATCACCGTGCCCAGCTTTGAGTATATCATGGACCACAACAGCTATTATGAGCTGATCCGGGATCACATCGCCTACTATACCTTTGACACCCTGACGCCGCTTCTGGAGCGGAACGGTTTTGTTGTGGAGGAATGCGAGATCATCAACCGGGACACCCTGTCAGTAGTGGTTAAAAAGCGTCCACAGATGGAGACTGGGAATCTGCTGGAATGTTATGTGAACCTGCGCAAGGAAATGGACACGTACCTGAAATACCTCAAGGCGTGGAACAAGAAGGTCGCCATCTGGGGCGCCAGCCACCAGGGTTTCACGCTGGCGGCCACCACCAAGCTTGGGAAAAAGGCGGAGTACATCATCGATTCCGCCCCGTTCAAACAGGGAAAATTCGCACCCGCCTCCCACCTGCCCATCGTAGGCCCGGAACATTTTGAAGAACACCCGGTGGACGCCATCGTGATCACCGCACCGGGATATACGGACGAGATCGCAGCAAGCATCCGGGAGCGGTTCGGCAAAGACGTGGAAGTCCGCGCGATGCGGTTCAATCATCTGGAGACGTTATAGATTTTGTCCTAAGGGGTACCAGGCGAAGCCTGGTGGATTCCTTAGGACGGCCCGCGAATTCTAACCGTTGGATTATGGGGTACCAGGCGAAGCCTGATAGATTCCTTAGGACGGCCCGCGAATTCCGGCGTTGGCCCAGACGACCATCGAATCCCGGTGTTGGCCTCAGACGCTCCGCGAATCCCCCCATCCCAATCACCACATAAAAAGAAAGGACCTCCCCACCATGAAAGCATTTGTACTAAAAAAACCAGGTGTAGTCGGCTGGCACGATGCCCCCGAGCCGTCCCTCGTCCCTTACGGAGCAATACTCGCCCCAGTGGCCATGACGCCTTGTTCGTCGGACGTGCACACCGTGTACGGAGGGGGTTCGCCCAAGGCGCCCAATCTGATTCTGGGTCATGAGTGCGTGGCGCGGATTCTGGAGGTGGGGGATCAGGTGCGTGATTTCTCTCCCGGAGAGGTCGTCGCGGTTCCGGCCATCACGCCGGACTGGCGGGCTCTGGCCATCCAGGAGGGCAACGACCGCCACGCCGGGAAGCCATTTTCCGGCCATCAGCTGGGCAGAACCCAGCCGGGGGTATTTGCGGAGCGGTTTCTGATTCCGGACGCGGACACCACGCTGGCGAAGATTCCCCAGGGGGTCACGCTGGAGCAGGCGCTGATGTGCGTGGACACCATGACCACCGGCTTTACGGGGGCGGAGTACGCGGATATCAAGGCCGGAGATACCGTGGTTGTGCTGGGCATCGGGCCCATCGGCCTGATGGCGGTGGCCGGGGCGGCCCACATGGGCGCGGCGCGGATCATCGGCGTGGGAACCCGCCCGGTCTGTGTGGACCTGGCCCGGGAGTACGGAGCCACGGATGTCATCAGCTACCGGGACGGGGACGTGGTGGAGCAGGTCCTTGACATGACGGACGGTCTCGGGGCGGACGGCGTGATCATCTGCGGTGGCGGGGACGAGGTGTTCACCCAGGCTGTGGACATGGTACGCTACGGCATCGGAACGGTTTCCAATGTAAATTATTACGGCGGAACCGGCTCCATCGGCTACCCGAAATTTTCCGGCGGCAGAGGCATGGCCGGAAAGACCATCCACATGGAGCTGGCAAGAGGCGGCCGCGCCCGCATCGAGCGTATGCTGAAAATGGTTCAGTACAGGCGGGTGGACCCGGGGAAAATGGTGACCCACCGGCTGCACGGCCTGGACAAAGTGGAGGAGGCGTTGGAGCTCATGCACCACAAGCCGAAAGACCTGGTCAAGGTCATGGTACAAAACGATTGAACGCAAATACGATATCCTGGAGTAAACGAGAGATAATATGAAAACCATAAGTATTGTAGTGCCTTGTTATAATGAAGAAGAGAACGTAATCCCCTTAAGCCGCGCGATCACGGCCCTGTTTGAGAAGGAGCTGGCGGATTACCGGTACGAGCTGATTTTTATCGATAATGATTCGAGGGACCGGACCCGGGAACTGCTGCGGGGGCTCTGCCAGAGCGACCCGGACATCAAGGCGATTTTTAACGCCAAGAATTTCGGCCAGTTTAATTCCCCCTATTACGCCATGCTGCAGACCAGCGGGGACTGCACCATTCTCATGGCTGCGGATTTCCAGGACCCGGTGGAAATGATTCCCCAGTATGTGCGGGAGTGGGAGTCCGGGTATAAAATTGTGATCGGCATCAAGAAGAGCAGCCAGGAGAACAAGTTTATGTACTGGCTCAGAGGCTGTTATTACAAGCTGATCAAAAAACTCTCCGACGTGGAGCAGATCGAGCAGTTTACCGGCTTTGGCCTCTATGACGCCAAATTTATCCAGGTTCTGCGGGGGCTGAACGATCCCACGCCGTTTTTGCGCGGAATTGTGGCGGAGCTGGGCTTTAAGCGCAAGGAAATACCCTACGAGCAGCCCCTTCGCCGGGCGGGCAAGACCAGCAACAATTTCTACCGCCTGTATGATGCGGCTATGCTGAGTATCACTTCCTATACCAAGGTGGGGCTGCGGCTGGCTACCATTTTCGGCAGCATCTGCGCCGGGCTCAGCATGGTGGTGGCCCTCGTCTACCTGGTGATGAAGCTGATCTGGTGGGACCGTTTTCCGGCCGGCATGGCGCCTATGCTGATCGGGATGCTGTTTCTTGGGTCGATTCAGATTTTCTTCATTGGATTGCTTGGGGAGTATATTATGAGCATCAACCAGCGGGTGATGAAACGGCCTCTGGTGATCGAGGAAGAGCGGCTGAATTTTGGCAGGGATGAGAAGTCCGGGGCGCAGCAGATACAGGATGGTGAGTAAACGATGAAATATAAAGTTGATGTGGTCCGGATTCGGGAAAATTCCATTACCTTAAACGGCTGGGTGATCGGCAAATCCCCGGAGAGCAAGGCGACGTTCCGTGTGGAGGACGAGCGGCACAACCCGGTGAAATTTAAGTATGTCCCCACCAGGCGGGACGATGTGAGCCAGATTTATTATAAAAAATGTTATGACAGGGACTTCGGCTTTGACATCCGGTTTCCCTATGAGCGCGGAAAAAACTATTTCCTGCTGATCCGCTGCGAGGGGAAGCAGGCGAAGATCAAATATAATGAGGAGCTGATCGCCAGGCGTTCTAGCGTGGCCCACAAGCGTATTGAGAAACTCAAGGACCTGATGAACATGGAAACGGTTCATGTGGCCATGGATTTCTGGAAGGAACATGGCTTAAAGGCCCTGGTGGTCAAGTCCAAACATAAGCTTCAGGGGCTGGACAACGACTATGATTACGGGGAGTGGTACGAGCTGACCAAACCCACGGAGGAGGAGCTGGAGGCCCAGAGGAAGAAACTGTTCGATTTTGAGCCCAGGCTGTCCATCGCCATTCCGGCTTACAAGACGCCGGAGCGGTATTTGAAGGAGATGCTGGACTCTATTCTGGCCCAGACGTATACCAACTGGGAGGTCTGCATCGCCGACGGCAGCCCCAAGGGCGAGAGCCTGGAGCGGGTGCTGCACAGGTACGCGGAGAAGGATTCGCGGATTCGTTACCAGATTTTGGGAGAAAATAAGGGGATCGCGGGGAATACCAACGCGGCCATGGATATGGCGCGGGGGGATTTTCTGGTGCTTGCGGACCACGACGACACGCTGCCGCCTCATGCGCTGTACGAGGTGGTGAAGGCGGTTAACGAGCGGCCGGGCGCACAGGTGATCTATTCGGACGAGGATAAGCTGGACATGGACGGGAAGGCGCTGTTCGACCCGCATTTCAAGCCGGATTTCAACCCGGATCTTTTGACCAGCGTGAATTATATCTGCCATTTGTTTGTGGTGCGGATGGATCTGCTGGAAACGGTGGGAAGGTTTCGGCAGGAGTTTGATGGGGCCCAGGACTATGATTTCATTTTCCGGTGCACGGAGGCGGCGAAGGAGGTTTATCATATTCCAAAGGTGCTGTACCACTGGCGCTGCCATCAGAATTCCACGGCCAGCAACCCGGAGAGCAAGCGGTATGCCTTTGAGGCCGGGGCCAGAGCCATTATGGCGCACTATGAGCGCATGGGAATCGAGGCGGAGTCCGTGGTGAAGGGCGTGGACTTTGGGATTTATCACACGAAGTTTAAGATTCAGGGGGAGCCCTTGGTGTCGGTGGTGATTCCCAATAAGGATCACTGGCAGGATCTGGATGTCTGCGTGAAGTCGCTGATGGAGCGGGCGACGTATAGGAACCTGGAGTTTGTGATTGTGGAGAATAACAGTACGGAGGCGGAGACCTTTGCGTATTATGAGCGGCTTCAGGCGGAACACGGGAATGTGAGGGTTGTGACCTGGGAGCGGGAGTTTAATTACTCGGCCATTAATAATTTTGGGGCCGGGTTCGCGAAGGGAGAATATTTGCTGCTGCTGAATAACGATACGGAGATTATTGAGCCGGATTGTATTCAGGAAATGTTGGGTTTCTGCCAGCGCGAGGACGTTGGGATCGTGGGCGCAAGACTGCTGTATGCGGACGATACGATCCAGCACGCGGGCGTGGTGGTCGGGTTCGGCGGGATTGCCGGGCACACGTTTATTGGGCTGCATAAGGCGGAGAACAGCTATTTCCACCGGGCCATGTGCGCCCAGGATTACAGCGCGGTGACGGCGGCCTGCATGATGACGAAAAAGTCGGTGTTCGATCAGGTGGGCGGACTCTCGGAGGAGCTGGCCGTGGCGTTTAATGATATCGACTATTGCATGAAGGTGCGCAGTTTGGGGAAACTGGTGGTGTATGCGCCGTATGCGCTGCTGTACCATTATGAGTCCAAGTCCAGAGGGCTGGAGGATACGCCGGAGAAGATCGAACGGTTTAACCGGGAGGTGGCGGTTTTTATTAAGAAATGGCCGGATATCATTCAGAATGGGGATCCGTATTATAATCCGAATCTGACGCTGCGCAAGTCTAATTTCGCGCTGCGGGATCTGCTGAAGGAGAAAATCGGGGAACCTTATGATCTGAGCGTGTACGATCGGTTTGCGCCGGAGGAACAGGCATGAAGCGGACGATGGTGACGGTGGTGATACCGAATTATAACGGACTGCGGTTCATGGAGGATTGCTTCGCGGCGCTGGATTTGCAGGTGTACCGGCATTTTAAGGTGCTGGTGGTGGACAACGGGTCCACGGACGGCAGTGCGGAGTGGTTGAAGGAACGGGGGATTCCGACGATTTTTCTGGAGAAAAATACGGGATTTTCCGGGGCGGTGAATGTGGGGATCAGGACGGCGGATACGCCTTATGTGATCCTGTTAAATAATGACACGGAGCCGGAGCCGGATTATGTGGGGGAGCTGGTGAGGGCCATTGGAAGGTCGGAACGGATTTTTTCGGTGAGTCCTAAGATGGTGCAGATGTTTAACCGGGAACTGATGGACGACGCGGGGGATATGTACTGCGTGCTGGGCTGGGCGTTTCAGAGAGGCGTGGGGAGGCCGGCGAGGAAGTATAACCGGGCCTGCAGGGTGTTTTCGGCGTGCGCGGGGGCTGGGATTTACAGAAAAAGTGTGTTTGAGGAGATTGGGTATTTTGATGAGATGCATTTTGCGTATCTGGAGGATATGGATGTGGGATACCGGGCGAAGCTGGCCGGGTATGATAATGTGTATTGTCCGGATGCGGTGGTGTATCATGTGGGGAGCGGGACCAGCGGGTCGAAGTATAATGAGTTTAAGGTGAGGCTGGCGGCAAGGAATAATGTGTATTTGAATTATAAGAATATGCCGGACTGGCAGCTGGCGCTGAACGCGGTGCCGCTGGCAGTGGGGATTTGGGTGAAGTATGGATTTTTTAAGAGGTTGGGGTTTGGGAAGGTTTATTGGGATGGGGTGTTGGAAGGGATTGGGAGTAGGGGGAAGTGTAGGAGAGTGGATTTTCGGAAGGTGAAGAGTGGGGCCTGCTGGAGAGCTCAGGGGGAGATGATGGCGGGAATGATGGTGTATTTGTGGGAGTTTGGATGGAGACAGGTGGGGAAGATTAGGGGAGAGAAGATAATGGATCAGACGAGGTGAGGGGGGCGCGGGAGCTGGGAAGGGGGGACTGGCGGGAGAGAGTCCGCCGGGAAGCCTGGGGCCGCGCGCGGCCCCAGGCTTTGTGGCTGTCGCCACACAGGGGACCTTAGAAAAGTGCCCGGGAACGTGCGAGCACGCTCCCGGACCCTTCCCTAAGGCCCCCTGCCCGGCTCGTAGTCGGAAAAAATTAAGATATTTTTTATAGTCAAGCCTTGACAGATCATGTATAATATACAGGATATTCGGAGTTTTTTGAGCGGATTTTGCGGCGGCGGGGGTTGGCCGGGAATTAGGGTGAGATGAGATAGAATGATTAAGGATAATCAAAAGACATTGAACCGGCTGCATGTGGTGCTGGACGCGCTGTTTATTGTGGTGACGTACAGCCTGGTGTGGCTGATTATGATCAGCGGTAAGGTGCTGCCTGTGACGGAGGGCGTTGTCCCGGCGCAGTATTATTTCGCAGCGCTGCTTTTTATTGTTCCGGTGTATCTGCTGCTGTACGGCGGATTTCATCTGTATGCGCCGAAACGGGTTCAGGGCCGGCGCCTGGAGTTTGCTAATATCTGTAAGGCCAATATTATCGGCCTGATGCTGATTACGTTTGTGCTGTTTGCAGCGCGTAAGAACGGCTACCTGTACCATTTTTCTACAAAAATGATTCTGGCGTTCTTTGCGCTGAATATTGTGATGCAGGCCCTGGAGCGGAATGCGATCCGCCTGTTCCTGCGCTCTATGCGCTCCAACGGCTTTAATCTGAAACACATTCTGCTGATCGGCTACAGCCGGGCGGCGGAAGGGTTCGTGGACCGGGTCTGCGTTAACCCGGAGTGGGGATATCAGATCCGTGGGATTTTGGACGACCATCAGCCGGCGGGTTATGCCTACAAGGGAGTGGAGGTGCTGGGCCCGATTGCCAATCTGGAGGTGTTTTTGGCTTCCAATACGCTGGATGAGATCGCGATCACCCTCAGCATCAAGGAGTATATGAATCTGGAGGAGATTGTGGCCGCCTGCGAGAAGTCGGGGGTTCACACCAAATTTATTCCGGATTACAATAATATGATACCGACCATACCGTTTATGGAGGACCTGCAGGGCCTTCCGATTATCCATATCCGCCACGTGCCGTTGACGAATATGTTCAACGCCACCATGAAGCGGCTGGTGGATATTGCGGGGGCTGTGTTTGGTCTGGTTATTTTTTCGCCCATTATGCTGGTTACGGCCCTGCTGGTCAAGGTGACTTCTCCGGGACCGGTGCTGTACAGCCAGGAACGGGTGGGACTGCACAACCATACGTTTAAAATGTATAAATTCCGTTCCATGGAGGTCCAGGATCCTAAAAAGGAGCGGAGTCAGTGGACGACTCCTCATGATCCCAGAGTGACTCCCATCGGGAAGTTTATCCGCAAGACAAGCATCGATGAGATGCCGCAGTTTTTCAACATTCTGGTCGGGGACATGAGTCTGGTGGGGCCCAGGCCGGAGCGGCCGTTGTTTGTGGAGAAGTTTAAGGAAGAAATTCCGCGCTATATGATCAAGCACCAGGTGCGTCCGGGATTGACCGGCTGGGCGCAGGTCAACGGCTACCGGGGGGATACCTCCATTACGAAGCGGATTGAACACGACCTTTATTATATCGAAAACTGGAGCCTGGGATTTGATTTTAAAATTATGTTTTTGACGATCTTTAAAGGCTTTATCAATAAAAACGCATATTAATTGTATGGGAAAACACATACTATTGATACCCAAGTGGTGTGCGCGGCAGGTATGATGGTGCACGCGCAATGGAATGAGGATGACGCATGAATCGTGAGTTTGAGAGTGGAAATGGATTTGATCAGGAGGAGATGAACGGCGCAGGGCAGAGCCGCCGCAGACCGGCGGCTGGCCGGCAGGCGGACAGCGCTGCCGCGGGCAGGCCGTCGGGGACAGAGCGCCCGGCGAGGCCGGCAGGCGGGGATTCGGCTGGCCGTACATCCGGAACCTATAGGACGGCGGGCCGCGCGGAGTACGGTGCGGGAGAAGCAGGCGCAGCCAGACGTCCGGCGGGAAGCGCGGGTCAGACAGCGGCGGGAGACACGGCCGGGCGGAGAACAGCGGCCGCGGCCGGGGGAAGGCCGGACGCCGCCCGTTCAAGACGCGCGGATGCAGGGGCTGCGGGCGGTTACGCCGGCGGCCGCGCTGCGCTTCAGGGAGCGGCCGGACGGACCGCGGCGGCTGCGAGCGCGGATGGCCGGACCGGAGCCAATGGGCTTGGAACCGGCGGCCGGACTGCGGCTGGAGCTGCGGGGGCGGGAAGCCGCGCTGCCGGAGGTGCAGCGCCGTCCGGGAGCAGAGGTCAGATGGCGGGCGGAAGCGCCGGAGTTGGAGCGAGAGGCCAGATGGCGGGCGGAAGCGCTGTTGCCGGAGCGAGGAGCCAGGCAGCGGGCGGAAGCGCCGGAGTTGGAGCGAGAGGCCAGATGGCGGGCGGAAGCGCTGTTGCCGGAGCGAGAGGCCAGGCAGCGGGCGGAAGCGCTGTTGCCGGAGCGAGAGGTCAGGTAGCGGGCGGAAGCACCGCCGCCGGAGCGAGAGGCCAGATGGCGGGCGGAAGCGTTGTTGCCGGAGCGAGAACCCAGGCAGCAAACGGAAGCGCCGCCGGAGCGAGAGGCCAGGCAGCAAACGGAAGCACCGCCGCCGGTGCGAAAACTCAGGCAGCGGGCAGAACCGCCGCCGGGGCGAGAACCCAGGCAGCAGGTGGAACCGCCGCCGGGCCAAGAACCCAGTCCCCTAACGGAACCACGGCCGGTTCAAGACCCCAGACGCCCGGTGCGGGCGCAACCGGCGCCCGGCGCGCCGGGCAGCCCGGCAATGTTCCGGGAACCGCCACTGCGGCAGGCAGACAGGGTGCAGCCGCAGGGCAGCGCGCTACCGTTGGAGACCGCCCGCGTTTTAAAGGCGAAACGGGCGGGGCGGCAGGCGCCAGAGCGGCCGGAAACGGAACCGACGGCTGGATCGATCTGGATGAAAGCGGCCCAAAGACGGACCGCAAAGGCGGCGGCTCCGGAAACGGAGGCAACCGCGGAACCGGCGGAGGCCGGGGAAATGGCGGGGGAAGCGGCAAGCAGAGCTCAGAGAACCGCTATTGGCGCAAAGTGATGATCGGCGTGATCGTGGTGGAGCTGCTGTTCCTGGCATTACTGTTCCTGGTGATCGTGCCCGTCAAAAAGAAGCTGAACTCGATTCAGCGCAACCCCAACATCAACATGGCGGAGATGACGAACCCGAACCTGTCCTACGAGAAAGTGGAAAGTATGAAGGGGTTCTGGACTGTGGCGCTGTTCGGCGTTGACAGCCGGAACAATTCCCTGGGCAGGGGGAACAACGCGGACGTGAACATTATCTGCAACATAAATCAGGATACGGGCGAGATCAAACTGGTCAGCGTGTTCCGCGATTCGTATCTGAACATAGATGAGGAAGGAAGCTATAATAAGATCAACCAGGCGTATTTCAAGGGTGGCCCGGATCAGGCGGTCAAGGCGCTGAACCGGAACCTGGATCTGGAGATTGACGATTATGCCGTGTTCAACTGGAAGGCCGTTATCGACGCCATCAACATTCTGGGCGGTGTGGACATCGAGCTGAGCAAGGCGGAGTTCTACTACATCAATGCATTTATCACAGAGACGGTGCAGGCCACCGGAGTCGGCTCCGTACAGCTGACCCACGCGGGCATGAATCACATGGACGGCGTTCAGGCGGTGGCTTATGCCAGACTGAGAAAGATGGACACGGACTTTGCCAGAACGGAGCGCCAGAGAAAGGTCATTCAGCTGGCCTTTGACAAGCTGAAAAAAGCGGATTTTGCGGTTGTGAACAACGTTATGGAGGTTGTGCTGGGCCAGATCGAGAGCAGCGTGGACTTAAACGATCTAATCCCCCTGGCGAAAACCGTGACCAAATTCTATATCGGGGAGACAACAGGCTTCCCCCAGGCCAGAGGCGACCTCAACATGGGGAAAAAGGGTGACTGCGTAATTCCGCAGACGCTGGAGAGCAATGTGGTGCTGCTGCATCAGTTCCTGTTTGGGGATGATAATTACGAGCCCAGTGAAATGGTCAAAAAGATCAGTTCCAAGATTGCGGCGGACTCGGGACTTTATAAAGAAGGCAAACCCATAGACCACGTGGGCACGGACGGCGGATATATTCCCAAACCGACCCAGGCGCCCAAGGCCACAACGGCTGCGGAGACGGAGGAGGAGAACGAGGAGAAAACCACCGCGTTCGAGACGGAACCCGGTATTATCGACGGGGAATTCCCGGACGGCCTGGAGCTGGAAACAGACGAATTCGGCAATGTGATCGACCCACCGGAGGACGAAGATCCGCGGTACCCGGGCGGAACCGGCACATACCCCGGCGGAGGAACCGGCAGCTATCCGGGAGGCGGAACCGGCACATATCCTGGCGGTGGAACCAGCGCGTATCCGGGAGGCGGAACCAGCGCGTATCCCGGCGGTGGAACCAGCGCGTATCCCGGCGGAGGAACCGGCAGCTATCCGGGAGGCGGGACCAGCGCATACCCGGGAGGCGGAACCAGACCGTCACAGCCCGGCAGCGACAGGCCCACGTCTTCCAGCACGGCGGCTTATCCGGGCGCAGGGGCGACAACCTCACCGGACGATGTATCCGGCCCCGGAGCGGCGACGGCGCCCACCAGGTCCCCGTACAACAATAACTCGACTGTACCTTCGACCACCAGGGCGTCGGAACCCACGGAGAGCAACAGCACGGGAGGTCCCGGATCAGTGATTTTGGGCCCGGGCGGGAACGGTTGAACCGGTGAATAAAATACAGAACCACGTGCCACAGGGCGCCAGCACAAGCTGGCGCCCTGTTTGGCTGTGGACTCAGAAATACTCGGGAATTTCTCAGAGGCATGAAAGCCTTCTGGAGAGGAACGCGATAAACTGCTGTTCGCGCAGGTTCAGCTCGTAGAGCTGGGACTTGATCAGACAGATTGCTACCGGTTCGCCGTCCGCCAGGGGTTTGCTGACGCAGTCCATGGTTTCCAGGTTGCCCGGATGGATGAGCCCGGCTAACAGGTAACCGCCCTTGCAGACCGCGTCGTAGGATGTGCCCCGGTCCGACACATAGAGGGTATTTTGCCGCCCGTCCGACAGACTGAGGCGGTCGTCGGTGTCCAGATTGACGTCCGTCACAGTGGGGTAACAGCTTAAGTCCGCCCTGGTTACCCGGGCGGCGCCCGCCAAAGGGTGGGAGCGGGACATGTACACATGCATGGGAATGTGCTGCTTCATTACGGTGAAATCCAGCTTGTAATCGCTGGCCAGCTGGCTGTATTTGGGAAGCTGGCTTTCCAGCATCATCAAAATGCCGATCCGGCAGCGCCGGTTCACGATACCGGTCATGGTCTCCTTCAGACCGCTCTCCAGAAAGGTGTCGCTGCATTTGGCGGGATAGAGCTCTTTGTAATCCAGAAAATATTGGAAAATGTTGGAGGACGGGGTGCAGCAGATGGTCAGCGTGTTCCGGTCCCGGAAAATATCGGGCACGTCCAGAATACTGCTCCAGTTTTTTACAATCTTTTCGGCATTTTCCAGAAAATACCGCCCCTCGTCGGTGGCGGTCAGGCCGGAGGGCGTGCGGATGAACACGGCATAGCCGATCTCGCTCTCCACGTTTTTGATGATACTGCTCAAGTGTGACTGGGAAATGTACACGTTCTGGGCCGCCTTGTTGATGGAGCGGCATTTGTAAGCCTCCAATATGTACGCCAGGTTTTTGATATCCATAAGATTCCCATTGCCCCCCGCTTATCTGTATTTGAGATAACCTATCCACGATCCGTATTAGTAAAACCATCCGTCATATGCTAAGATTGATGATACAAGACCGGCAGCCGCAGGCCGTCGATCAGGGATACGTTTCCCTAATTATAACATAAAAAGCCGGGCCGGCAAGGGAATTCAAAGGCAAGGGAAGCTTTCTTCTGCAGAGAAGGCAGCCCGAACATAGGAGGGTAACAAATGAGTAAGAATGTAGCTGTAGCTGCTGCGCGGGATGGAAAAAAATCCCGTGTGGACAGGATACTGGACTCCATCGAACGCGCTGGAAACGCTCTGCCCCATCCGTTCATTCTGTTTATGATCCTGTCCGGCATCATACTGGTATTGTCGCTTGTCATGTCCAGGGCCGGGGTTTCTGTGACCGCCCTGTCCGCCACCAACGGAGGCAGCGAGACTGCTGAGACAGTGTTTACCATTCAAAACCTGGTGACCAAAGACTATCTGTTAAATATGGTCATCAATTTCCCGCAGACCTTTATCTCCTTCGGCCCGTTAAAGACCGCCCTGGTGGTGATCATCAGCATCGCGGTGGCGGAGCGCTCCGGCCTGCTGTCCGCGTTTGTGCGCCGGGTCCTGCTGGGGGCCTCCCCCACCTGGATGATGCTGATCATCGCCTTTATCGCGGTCAACGGCAATCTCCTGGCGGACGTGGCCGTGGTGGTGCTGCCGCCGCTCTCCGGCGCGATTTTCGCCGCCATGGGCTTTAACCCCTGGCTGGGAATCACCCTCTCCTACATCGGAGCCACTGCTGCCAACTCGGCCACCATCGTGATCACCAGCACGGACATCAACCTGGCCGCCGTGACCCAGCAGATCACCGGAAATCTGGGGATCAGCGCCCCGGTGAATCCGCTGATGAACTGGTATTTCATCATGGTCAGCACGTTCCTCATCACGATCACTATGGTGGTGGTCAGCAAAACCATCATGAAGAACAAGCTTCCGCTGCGGGACCCCAACGCCAACTTAACCGGCGGGGGGAGCACGCTGATCTCGGACAGCCAGCTGACGCCGGCCGAGCTTAAGGGCCTGCGGGCCGCGGGGATTTTTTCCCTGGTCTATTTCGGCCTTCTGGCCTTTATGACCATTCCGTCCGGCGGCCTGCTCCGGTCCCCGGAGGGCACCATTCTGCCCACGTCGCCGTTTTTGAACGGCCTGGTGATGATCATCACCCTGTACTTCATTTTCGCCGGTATTATTTACGGCAAGGTGTCGGGAAGCCTGAAAAGCCTTCAGGACCTGCCGGACATGATGGCGAAAGGAATCACGGATGTGTCCGGGTTCATTGTCATCATCCTCAGCGCCAGCATCATGATTCAGGTATTCTCGGACAGCCACATCGGCGATATGATCGGCGCTGCCGGCGGCCAGTTCCTCAAGGACTTTAACATCGGCCCCACCGCCGCCCTGGTGGGACTGATCCTGATCACCATGTTCTCCAACCTGTTTGTGATCAGCGGACTGACCAAATGGCTCCTGTTTGCGCCGGTGTTCATCCCGCTGTTTGCGTCCATCGGCGTGTCCCCCGCGGTGATCCAGATGACCTACCGGATCGGCGACGCCATCACCAACTCGATCTGCCCGATGAACGCCATGCTGGGCGCGATTATCGGTTATTACACGCTCTGGAAACCCAAGGGCTACGGCAAGGTGGGCCTGGGAACCATCATGGTTCTGGCGCTGCCCTACACTGTGGCCATCGCCGTGGTGCTGATCCTGCAGTTCCTGGTCTGGATGCTGTTTAAGCTCCCGTTGGGACCCGGCGCGGGAGTCTTTATGTAAATCATGCAGCTATGAAACGGAGGAATCTATGCCTTTCAAACATAATAACATCGTAGAGACGCACGTCTTGGAGGTCCGGGAGCTTGGAGGACCGGGAAAACGCCGCTGGAAAGAAATTCTGGTGGAGTACCCGGAGATTTCCTTTGGCCCGGGGCAGTTTGTCATGATCCGAATGGACTGCGGCCCCACCTGCTGGGCTTATCCCTACATGCTTCAGAAACGCACGGATCAGGGATTTGCGGTCTGCGCGGTGGAACATTCATCCCTGTATGAGGCGAAGCCCGGAACCCCGCTGGTGGTCTGGGGAGCCAACGGCCGCGCGGTGCGGCCCGGCGCGGACACGGTTGTTTTGTCCCAGTCCGCCACCTGGTTTCTCGCCGCTCCATTTCTGGAAGCGGAGCCCCGGTGCAGGCAGATCGTGCTGTGCGATCCGATGGACAGGGAATTTCTGGGAAAAAATCCGTCCGTACGACCGGTGGAATCGGTGGAGGAGATGGCGCGGGAGCTGGAGCAGACCCGCCCCGGCGCGGTAGCCGCCGCGCTCAACATCCCTGTCCTGCTTAAGCTTACCGCTGTCTGGGACCGGCCGCAGCATCTGCCCTTTGACGTGTTCGCCGCTACCAGGATCAGCTGCGGGGTGGGCGGCTGCAAGAGCTGTTACCTGCACAGCCAATCCATCCGGCTGGGAATACCCGTGTGCTGCAGCGGCCCCTACCTGCCCTACGAGCGGGTGGACTTTGAGACGGACCGCCGCTGTTTCCACACATTTGAATAGACAGGGGGAACAATATGGCTGACTTATCTGTCCGCATTCCCGTGGGAAAACGGGAACTGTGCTTTAAAAATCCGATCATGCCGGCCGCCGCCGGGCTGGGCGATCTGATCGAATACGGAAAATACTACGATTTGAGCCTCCTCGGCGCGCTGATGCCCAATTCCATCATGATGGAAAGTGGTTCGGTCTCCAGAGCCAGGAAGCTCTACGGCGCGGAGTACGGCTACATCACCTCCCTGGGCAGCAACAGCCTGGGCGTGATGGAATTTGTGAAAAAGATCGCCGTGCATTTGCCCTGGCAGGACTCCCCTCTGATTCTGAACCTGAAGGCCGAGGACCTGGAGGGGCTGGTAAAGCTGGCCGGTACCGCGGCGGGCTGCCGGGAGGTGGCGGGAATCGAGATCAACATGAACTGCCCCTACTCCATGGCGGCCACGGACCCGCGCCAGTATTGGCGGGATTACGGATGGCTGCGGGAAATGATCCGGGGCGTCCGGGGGGCCGCGGGGGAGAAGCTTCTGATCATCAAGGTGCCCACCACCATGGTGGACGTGGAGGACATCGCCGCCATTGCCAGGGAGTGCGGGGCGGACGGGTTTACCTCCTTCGGCGCGCTGACCGGCTGCGCCATCGACGTTCACAGCCGTGAATTCCGCTGCGGAAACAGCGGCAGCGGCGGCTACTGCGGTCCGGGACTCAAACCCCTGGCCCTGTGGAGCTGCAGCCGGGTGCACAAGGCCGTGGACATCCCCATTTTCAGCGCAGGGGGCGTGACAAATGCCGATGATGTGATCGAGCACATCATGGCCGGGGCCTGGATGGTGCAGGTGGGCTCCGCCAATCTGACCAGGCCGGATTTTATGCCCCGCCTGATCGAATCCCTGGACCGCCGTCTGGACGAGCTGGGAATCCGCTCCCTGGACGAAATCCGGGGCTGTGTGAAGCCGCACTAAGCGTTTTATAAGGCCGCTGCCTGGCTTTTGGGGCAGCGGCTTTAAGATTTTAGGGTTTTCTAATAAAAATGTCACAAATTTATCACATTTCATTGATAAACTTATTCCCAGAATCGGAACAAATGAGAATGTTCAGAGAAAGGGGTGCGTGTTCATGTATGAGAATGGACAGCAGTATGAAAATGGAATGAATTACAGCCAGGGTCCGCAGCAGGGCCCGGGTTCTTACAATAACCCAGGGGGCGGAGCGCCGCGGCCGGGCGGTCCGTCCAGGCCGCCCCGCAGGAAGAAGGGGGGAGCGGTCAAGAGAGTGGCCGGTCTCATCGCCGGCGCAATTCTGTTCGGCGGCGTGTCGGGTGTCACCATGGTGGGCGTAAATATGGCGGCCGCCAGTTTTCTGCCCCAGGCCGTGTCTGCGCCAGAGGGAACCGCGGAAACGGAGGAGCAGAAGCCACAGGAGACCCAGACGCCCGGCCAGGACAATGGGAGTATTGAGAATATCCAGCCTCCGGCGGGGAAATTTTATGGCAACGGCGGAGGGCCCTACAGCTCCGGCGGTGTGGACGTGTCCTCCATCGTGGAGGAGGCGATGCCCTCTGTGGTGGCGATCACCAGCCTGATGGAGTATCAGAGCAATGATCCCTACTCCTGGTTTTTCGGGGGCGGCGGCACGCAGACCTACGAGGTGCCCAGCAGCGGTTCCGGCATCATCGTGGGGGAGAACGACAAGGAGCTGTTGATTGTGACCAACAATCACGTGGTGGCGGACTCCAAGGAATTGAAGGTGGCGTTCATCGACGACGAGGTGGTGGAGGCGGCCGTCAAGGGTACGGATTCCGACTCCGATCTGGCAATCATCGCGGTGCCGTTGGAAAATATCCCGCAGGAGACGCGGAACAAAGTCCGGGTGGCGAAGCTTGGAGACTCCGACGCTCTCAAAGTAGGGCAGGGCGTGATCGCCATCGGCAACGCCCTGGGTTACGGCCAGTCGGTGACCGTGGGTTACGTCAGCGCGCTGAACCGGGAGGTGCGCACCTCTGAGAATAACACCAGGACGCTTCTGCAGACGGACGCGGCCATCAACCCCGGCAACAGCGGAGGCGCCCTTGTGAATATGAAGGGCGAGGTGGTCGGTATCAACGCGGCCAAGTACGCCTCCACCGAGGTGGAGGGCATCGGCTACGCCATTCCCATTTCCAAGGCTGAGGACATCATCGGTGATCTGATGAACAAAAAGACCCAGACCCAGGTGGCCGAGGAGAAAAGGGAATATCTGGGAATTCAGGGTATTACCGTGGACATGGACACCGCCAAGGCCCTGGGTATGCCCGAGGGCGTGTATATTTACAAGATTCTGGAGGACGGGGCGGCAGCCGGTTCCGGGCTGTTTGAGAAGGACATTATCACCAAGTTCGACGGTCAGTCGGTGAAAACCATGGCGGATCTGCAGGAGGTGCTCACCTCCTACGAGGTTGGGGAGACGGTGGATTTGACAGTGCAGTCGCTGCAGGACGGGCAGTATGTGGAGCACAAGGTGCCGGTCACCCTGGCCCCCATGCCGGCGGATGAGCAGTAGGACAGCTCCATTTATTGAAAATGCTTCCTCTTGTTAGGGGAGGCATTTTGTTATATACTAAGAGGAACGGAGACTCTATTTTTGAGAAGCAGAGAGGAGAAACACTTTGGGAGAGAGCGATAAGAACCAGGATGAGATAAAGGAAAATCCCGCCGGTCCGGAGGACAAGGGCCAGGCGCGGGATGACGATCAATATGAGAAGGTATGTTACATATGCCGCAGGCCGGAGAGCAAAGCGGGAACCATGATCTCCATGCCCGGGGGTATGAACCTCTGTCACGACTGCATGCAGAAGGCATTTGACACGGTGACCAAGAGCGGCATGGACCTCTCCAAGCTGCCCGGGATGCCGTATATGAACATGAATCTCAACGAGATGAATTTAAACCAGCCCGGTATGGAGATTCCCAAGAAGCAGAAGATCCGCAAGAAAGCGGACAAACAGCCGGCGCTGTCCATGAAGGATATCCCGGCGCCGCACCAGATCAAGGCCCGGCTGGACGAGTACGTGATCGGCCAGGAGAAGGCTAAGAAGGTGGTTTCCGTGGCCGTTTACAACCACTACAAGCGCGCGTTCCTGGATGGGAAGCCTGAGGAGGAGACCGCCCCCGGGCCGGATGAGGAAGTGACCATCGAGAAATCCAACATTCTGATGATCGGCCCCACGGGCAGCGGCAAGACGTATCTGGTGAAAACCCTGGCCCGGCTGCTGGACGTGCCCCTGGCCATCGCGGACGCCACCTCCCTGACGGAGGCGGGGTATATCGGAGACGACATCGAGAGCGTGGTCAGCAAGCTGCTGGCCGCTGCGGACAACGATGTGGCGCGCGCCGAAAAGGGCATCATTTTCATCGATGAGATCGACAAGATCGCCAAGAAAAAGCAGACCAACACCCGGGACGTCAGCGGCGAATCCGTGCAGCAGGAGCTGCTCAAGCTGCTGGAGGGCAGCACGGTGGAGGTGCCGGTGGGGTCCAACCAGAAGAACGCCATGACGCCCATGGCTACGGTCAATACGGATAATATTCTGTTTATCTGCGGCGGCGCGTTCCCCGACCTGGAGGAGATCATTAAGGAGCGGCTGACCAAAAAGTCCTCCATGGGCTTCGGCGCGGTGCTGCGGGATACCTTTGACAAGGATCCCAACCTGCTTAGCTACGTGACAAACGAGGATTTGCGGACCTTTGGCATGATCCCGGAGTTCCTGGGACGCCTGCCCATGACGGTGACCCTTCAGGGGCTGGACCGGGATATGATGGTGCGCATCCTCAGAGAACCGAAGAACGCCATCACCAAGCAGTATGAGAAGCTGCTGGCCATGGACGAGGTCCGGCTGGTGTTTGAGGACGACGCCCTGGACTGGATCGCCGGGGAGGCCATCAAGCGGGGCACGGGCGCCAGAGCGTTGCGGGCTATCCTGGAGGAGTTCATGCTGGATATCATGTATGAGATTCCCAAGGACTCCAACATCGGCTCCGTGGTGGTCACCCGTCCGTACCTGGAGAAGAGCGGCGGGCCGCTGATCCGAATGCGCGGCTGATCTTACACGGATGATCCCCATAAGTTTGTATCCGCAATTTTTTCCGCGGATTTATTCCCTCAGATGAAGAAATGTCTGGAACAGATCCAGCGCGCCATACCCCCACTCGCGGTTGGGGTAGGACAGCGCTGGATTTCGTTTTGCTCCCCGGACCAGGTAGGAGCGGATGGCCGCCTCGCTCATGGAGCGGTCGTTTCCCTCCACAAACCCCCAGCTCATCAGGTTGGCCACCGCTCCGGCGGCGTGGGCGGCGGCCACGGAGGTGCCGGTGCGGCGCGTCATGGGTACGGTGTCCGGAGGGCCGGTGAGGGCGGGGCCGTACACATCCACGCCGGGAGCCGCCAGGTCCGGCTTGATCACGTTGGAGAGGGTGTAGCCGCGGCTGGAGTGGATGTAGATGCTGTTGTTGAGGTGGTTGTAGGCGCCAATGGTCAGGGGCGACGGAGAGTTTCCCGGCAGCGTGATGGTGTTGTTGGGGCTGGGATTGAGAAACACCGTCTGGTCGGAGATGAAGCCCTCCACGGGCAGCCACATGTGATAGCTCCCGGTGAAAAACTGGGAGTTGTAGACCCGGATGCGCCAAATGCCCACGGTGGGTTCTTCAAACCGCATGAAGATCAGCTGGCGGCCGGTGAGGGCCTCGATCAGCTGGTAGTTGACGGTGATCACCGTATCCTCCAGCAGAAAGGGGATGCGGGTCTCATTGCCGGAAATGATGGGAATCCGGCTGATGGCCTCCCCGGTGGGGGAGACGAAACCCACGGAGTAGGTGTCCGAGTTGGTGGCCCACAGTTCCAGCACGAATCCCCGGCGGGATTCCTCCTCCCCCACGCGGATTTCCACATCCTGGTAGGGCTCGTCGGAGGGGATAATGCCCTCGAAGTGATGGGACAGGCCGGTCTCATTTCCCGCAGCGATCACGGCGGAAAAGCCCAGGAAGCGGGTTACGTCCTGGATTGAGGTGCTTAAGGGCGAGAGCCCCTCATGGCTTCCCATGTTGGAGCCCAGGGCGATGAGAATGACCAGGGGCATGCGGTAGCGGTGCGCCATGACCCGCAGGTATTTAATGCCCATCATGATGTCGTTTTCCTGAAATGCGGTGGCGTCTTCCGGGATCAGATAGTAGTCCCGGAGGTAGCGCTTGGCCTGCTTCAGTTTGACCACCACCAGGCTGCACTCCGGGGCTGCCCCGGTGAAGGAGTCATCCGGTAGCGATCCCCCGGCGGCGATCCCCGCGATAAAGGTGCCGTGGCCGTTGGTATCCCGGGAGGGAACCAGGGACAGCGGATCGTCGGAGGCCAGGGCTTCGTTGATCTGTTCTTCGGTGAATTCAGTGCCGTAGGACGCTCCGCTCATGCGAAAATAGTCCGGCACGCCGGGGGGGAGTTCATCCGTGTCCACCGGCAGGGTCTGATCCCAGATTCCCAGTATTCGGGTGGTGCCGTTGGGTTTGCGGAACAGGCGGTTGGTGTAGTCGATGCCGGTATCCAGAAAGCCGATCATGGTGCCCGCGCCCTTGTTTGCCAGGGCCGGGGTGTTGAAGGTGGAGAGAATGCCGGAGGCGTCCATGCTGGAGGTGTCCAGGGGGGTGAACAGATTGGGAATGCTGTAGTAAGCATACTTCTCCAGAGAAAGGGGAAGGATGCTGTTTAGAGGGACGTAAAAGATCGCGTAGTTTTGCGTGACGAATTCCGTGCAGGCCCCGGAGAGCAGAGGGCCGGTGGGGGAGAGCACATTCTGGCTGCTGTAGTTGTAGATGAAATCCGCGTAGTCCTCGGAAGCCGGGTTAAAGGGACAGAGTGCCATAAATTGCCTCGCAGTCCGGGCGTTTCTACTATTATATGCGAAATTTTAGAAACGTTTCACTGGACGGTGGGTGGAGAACATAGTAAAATAATGGTAGTTGTTTGGCGGGTCTGCGTCTTTGGCGGGAATATTTTGCCTGACTGTGAGAGCGTGGACGGTTGTGAAGAATGATTTGGATGGGAAAAGGAGGCGGAGCGATGTACGGTTGGCTGATTGGAGGATTGACGGCTCTGGATTTGGGGATTAAACAGGTGATTGAGGATCAGGAGGATGAGACGTTTCCGCGGGATCTGCCCTGCGCGAAGGGGTGGATCAGGCTGTATAAGAACCATAACAGCGGATTTCCGTTTGGGGTGCTTAAGCAGAAGCCGGAGCTGGTGAAAGGGATTCCGCTGATGGTGGTGTCCGCGCTGGTGGGGGGACTGGTGGCGTTGATGGAACGGAAGGATTCGGCGGTGGAACGGATTGGGCTGGCGGTGACCATTGGGGGAGCGCTGAGTAATCTGTATGACAGGATTTTTAGAGGGTATGTGGTGGATTATTTTAGCGTGCAGTGGAAGGGATTGAAGAAGGTGGTGTTTAATCTCGGGGATATGTTTATTTTCCTGGGGGCGATGATGATTGCGGGGGCGCAGGTGGTGAGGAGTTTTAAGGGGGAATGAGGAGGATGGGGAGTTCCTGGGCGGAGGCTTGGGGGCTCTTTTTTTATTGCGAAGGGGGGACGCGCCGGGACGGGAGGGCAGACGGGGGGTACGCGCCGGAACGGGGCGCAAACGGATGAGCGCGCAGGGGTGGAAAACGAAGCGCAGGGGCTAAAGGCCGGGGAGGGAGAAAAACAGGGCACCGGCTCTATTCGCGGAGAAATCCTGAAGGCTTTCTCCGCTCAGGTCGCCTGAAATCGTGTTTTGGAGAACACGATTTCTCCCTGCTTTTCTCCCTCCCCGGCCTTAAGCCCCTGCGGTCCGTTTTCCAATCCCCCTGCACACTCATCCGTTTGCACCCCGTTCCGGCGCTGGGGGCCGGGCGGGGGGAGGAGGGAAGGAGTTCGATGGTTTTTGGGGTATGGGAGGGGGAATTCTGCGTGGTTGGTGGTGAAAGTATGGCGGGGGAGAGGCCGCGGTATGGTGGTTGGGGGCGGGGGTGCTAACTGCGTTTCGGGGGCGGGGTTAGCTTAGCATGCCGCCGAGGGTGCCGCCGGCGGCGCAGAGGGCCATGACGGTGAGGGAGCGGTGGATGTCGATGGCGGAGCCGCGGTTCATGAGCCAGGATACGGCGAAGAGGACCAGGAAGTAGAGCAGGCCGGACAGGAGGCCCCAGAAGAAGCGGCGCTGGCGGATGCCTTTGCCGGCGGTGAGGCCGCCGAGGAGGCAGGTGATGAAGTAGATCGCGTAGACCATGATGTTTACCTGTCCCTCTTTCAGGCGCAGCTGGTAGAGGGCGAAGGCCAGCACGGCCAGGAGGATGCCGCTGAGCACGTAGGAGACCAGCAGGGAGCGAAGCATGGGTTTGGCAATTCCGTTTTCCATTTATTTTTCTCCTTTTACAGTTCTTATGGTCCAATATATTCCCCGGGATTGCGGGATATTCGCAATTTCCCGTTGCATGGGCCGCGATCCTGTGTTATAATTTCATGGAATTATATTTTGGAGTGAAAAGAGGAGGTGTCGCTATGAAGCGCGTTAAAACTTTAAATGCCAATACCCTGAAGGATACCATGAAGAAGGGCGGATGTGGCGAGTGCCAGACTTCCTGCCAGTCCGCATGCAAGACCTCTTGCACCGTTGGCAACCAGAGCTGCGAGAATGCAAACCGCTAACATGTACTGAATGTGATTGGTACAGGATTTTGATTGGTCAAAGCCCCTGTGGTCCGCCGGATTATGGGGGTTTTCTCATGTGTGTGAGCGTTGTCGGAACGCTTCGGAAAGAGAGTGTGTATTTGTGATTCATCAATTTTTGAATAATGGTTATCATATCGTGCTGGATGTGAACAGCGGTTCCGTGCATGTGGTGGACCCGGTGGTCTACGACGCGGTGGCGGTGGTTTCGGAGCTGGTGCCGGAGCTGGACCGGCCGGAGAAGCTGGCGGATGAGGTCAAGGTCGAGGTGAGAAGCCGGCTGGCCGGGCGTTATCCTCTGGACGATGTGGAGGAGGCCCTGGAAGATATTCAGGAGCTGATCGATCTGGAACAGCTTTTGACCAGGGATATTTATAAGGACTTTGTGATGGATTTTAAGCGGCGTAAGACTGTGGTCAAGGCGCTGTGCCTGCATATCGCCCACGACTGCAACCTGGCCTGCAAGTATTGCTTTGCGGAGGAAGGGGAGTACCACGGACGGCGGGCTCTGATGAGCTACGAGGTGGGCAAAAAGGCCCTGGATTTCCTGATCGCCAATTCGGGCAGCAGGGAGCATTTGGAGGTGGACTTCTTCGGGGGCGAGCCGCTGATGAACTGGGATGTGGTGAAGCGCCTGGTGGAGTACGGGCGCTCTAAGGAGGCGGAGTTCCACAAGAAGTTCCGTTTCACCCTGACCACCAACGGCGTGCTGCTGAACGACGAGGTGATGGAGTTCTGCAACCGGGAGATGAGCAATGTGGTGCTGAGCCTGGACGGACGTCCGGAGGTCAACGACAAGATGCGCCCCTTCCGCAACGGCAAGGGCAGCTATGAGCTGATCGTGCCCAAGTTCCAGAAGTTCGCCGAGTTGAGGGATCAGAACAATTATTATGTGCGCGGGACATTTACCCGCCACAATCTGGATTTCGCGGCGGACGTGCTGCACTACGCGGACCTGGGCTTCAAGCAGATGTCCATGGAACCGGTGGTGGCTCCGCCGGAGGAGGATTACGCCATCCGTGAGGAGGATATTCCCCAGATTCTGGAAGAATATGACAAACTGGCACTGGAGTACATCAAGCGCAAGAAAGAGGGGAGAGGGTTCAATTTCTTCCACTTTATGCTGGATCTGAATGCCGGTCCCTGTGTGGCCAAGCGTCTGGCGGGCTGCGGCTCCGGCACCGAGTACCTGGCCGTGACGCCCTGGGGCGATTTATACCCCTGCCATCAATTTGTGGGAAATGAAAAGTTCCTGCTGGGAAATGTGGACACGGGCGTTGTGAACACGGAGATCCGGGACGAGTTCAAGATGTGCAATGTGTACGCAAAGGACAAATGTAAGGACTGCTTCGCCCGCTTCTATTGCAGCGGCGGCTGCGCGGCCAACGCTTACAATTTTAGCGATTCAATCACCGGCGCTTACGAGATCGGCTGCGAGATGCAGAAGAAGCGGATCGAATGCGCCATCATGATCAAGGCCGCCCTGGCGGACGACGAGGCGTGAGATCTATGGAATATAAAGTGATAACAAAGGACGGCCGGGCCAAGCGGGCGGAGATGAAGACCGTCCACGGCACCATCCAGACCCCGGTGTTCATGAACGTGGGCACGGTGGGCGCCATCAAGGGCGCGGTTTCCACCGACGACCTGCGCCAGATCGGCACCCAGGTGGAGCTCTCCAACACCTACCATCTGCATGTGCGCACCGGCGACAAGCTGATCCGGGAGTTCGGCGGACTGCACCGGTTCATGAACTGGGACAGGCCGATCCTGACGGACTCCGGCGGCTTTCAGGTGTTTTCCCTGACCAGTCTGAGAAAGATCAAGGAGGAAGGGGTCTATTTTAACTCCCACATCGACGGCCGCAAGATTTTTATGGGGCCGGAGGAGAGCATGCAGATCCAGTCCAACCTGGGTTCCACCATTGCCATGGCCTTTGACGAATGCCCGCCCAGCCATGCGGACGAGCAGTACATCCGCAATTCCGTGGAGCGGACCACCCGGTGGCTTGCACGCTGCAAGGAGGAGATGGACCGGCTCAACGCTCTGCCGGACACCATCAACCGGGAACAGCTGCTCTTTGGCATAAACCAGGGCGGCGTGGTGGACAGCATCCGCACCTGGCACGCGGACGTGATCCGGGAAATGGACCTGGACGGCTACGCGGTGGGCGGCCTGGCGGTGGGCGAGAGCCACGAGGAAATGTACCACGTGCTGGACGTGACCGTGCCCCATCTGCCGGAGGAAAAGCCGGTGTACCTCATGGGGGTGGGTACCCCCGCCAATATCCTGGAGGCGGTGGACCGCGGCGTGGACTTCTTCGACTGCGTTTACCCGTCCCGGAACGGCCGGCACGGCCATGTGTACACCAACCATGGAAAGCTCAATCTGTTCAACCGGAAATACGAGCTGGACGCCCGCCCCATCGAGGAGGGCTGCGGCTGCCCGGCCTGCAGATCCTACAGCAGGGCGTATATCCGCCATCTGCTCAAGGCAAAAGAAATGCTGGGAATGCGATTATGCACCTTGCATAATTTGTATTTTTATAATACAATGATGGAAGAGATTCGCGACGCCATCGAGGAACACCGCTATGCCGACTATAAGATGAGGAAGCTGGCCGGTATGGAAGGGTCTCAGGAATAGCAATCGCCCGCCGGAAAAGAAGCGGCCCATTGCACTCAGCAATCGCCCGCCGGAAGGCGGCGGCCCATTGCATCCAGCAATCGCCCGCCGGAAAAGAAGCGGCCCATTGCACTCAGCAATCGTCCGCCGGAAAAGAGGCGGCCCATTGCATTCAGCAATCGCCCGCTCAAATGGCGGTCCGTTGCATTTATTATAAGCTACCGCGGCGAGGCGGCGGTAGGTGCGTGAAGGAGGAAACAAGCGATGACAAACAGTCCGATTTTCTGGGTTCTCTATGTGGTTCTGCTGCTGGGAATGCTGTACTTTATGGCGATCCGCCCGCAGAAGAAGGAGAAGCAGAGACAGCAGGAGCTGTTGAACAGCGTTGCAGTAGGGGATACCATACTGACATCCAGCGGCTTTTACGGTGTGATTATCGATATGACCGATGACACCGTGATTGTAGAGTTCGGCAACAACAAAAACTGTCGGATTCCCATGCAGAAAGCTGCGATCGTCCAGGTTGAGAAGCCTGAAGCGTAAGCGATGAGAGAGCCTGAGGACCGGACAAGTATCCGGTTCCCGGGCTTTTATCTTTTGTAATGGTTCAGACGGCTTTTGGTCTGTGCGGTTACTTATCATTTCAGGAAGGTGGAGAATAAAATGATTCGGAACATTGTATTTGACATGGGCGGCGTGCTGGTGGAGTACCAGCCGGATCGTGTGGTCCGGGAGTTCGTGAAGGACGAGGCGGAGCGCCGGGCGGTCTGCACCAGCGTGTTCGTGTCGCCGGAATGGATCATGCTGGACATGGGCGTGATCTCCGAGGAAGCGGCCCTGGCGCGCATGCAGGCCCGCCTGGACACGGATCACGCCAGGGAGATGGCGGCGAAATGCCTGGCTCACTGGCATGAATACAACATGTGGCCCAAGGAGGGAGCGGGAGATCTGGTCCGCTGGCTCAAGGATCAGGGCTACGGCATCTACCTATGCTCCAACGCCTCGCTGCGGCTTCTGGACTGCTACCGCGACGTGATTCCGGGGATCGAGCTGTTCGACGGCGTGTTCTTTTCAGCGGAGGAGAAGTGCATGAAACCCCAGAAGGAAATGTACGCCCATCTGTTTGAGCGGTTTCACTTAAAACCCGAGGAGTGCTTCTTCGTGGACGATCTCCAGAACAACATCGACGGAGCCAGGGCCGTGGGCATGGACGGCTACTGCCTGGCGGACGGCGACTTGAAAAAGCTGTTTGAACACTTGAAAACGCTTCGATAACGGATAGAAAAAGCTCCATACCTTTCGGCATGGAGCTGTTTTCTTAGGATTTTCGGATTTTCAAAAAGGGTTGAAGGATAGTTGTTATTCGTGCATTTATTATGGTTATAGTATAGCATGCATTTCGCGGGAATGTTTGAATGTTCCTTGAATAGATTATTAAGAAATTCTTAAATTATCGTCTGAAGTCAGACTGAAAGTGGTTAGGAAACGTTAAAGGATCTGGAATTTAACGGAAAATTTATGGGTCAGGCTGCCAAAAATGATTTGGCGGTCCACAACCTCTCCCTTGCGGAACCAGCGGACTGGGACCGGAATATGCTAATAAAAAAGGGAGAAATTATAATGTGAATCAGGCGAGAAAAGAAATTCACTGTGATTCGGTTTACGAGATGGGGATCACAGGAGCCGGAGTCGGCGTTGCGGTGCTGGACACCGGAATTTATCCCCATGAAGATTTTGGCAACAGAGTAGTCGCATTTAAGGATTACGTTCATCATAGAGTCGGGCCATACGACGACAATGGCCACGGAACCCACATTGCCGCCATTATTGGCGGCAGTGGTGTTTCATCGGGAGGCGTTTACCGCGGGATTGCCCCCGGCTGCAGCCTGATTGCCGTCAAGGTTCTGGACAATAAAGGAAATGGATTCGCCTCCGACGTGCTGGCCGGGCTGGGCTGGATTCGGGAACATAAGGAGGAATACAATATACGGATCGTCAATATCTCCGTGGGCTCTCTTTCGCGGAGGGATATGACGGAAAATTCCGTGCTGGTGCGCGGCGTGGACGCGGCCTGGGACGACGGCCTGGTGGTCGTGGTGGCTGCGGGCAACCACGGGCCGGGCCGGATGACCATCACCACGCCGGGAATCAGCCGCAAGGTGATCACGGTGGGCTGCTCGGACGACTACAAGGAAGTGGATGTGATGGGCAACCGGATGGTGGACTATTCCGGCCGCGGCCCAACCCTGGCCTGCGTGAGCAAGCCGGATATTGTGGCGCCCGGCTCCGGAATCGTCAGCTGCTGCAACCAGCCAGCCCGCTACATGACCAAAAGCGGAACCAGCATGTCCACCCCCCTGGTCTCCGGCGCCATAGCCCTTCTGCTGGAGCGCTACCCCCATATGAGCAACAAGGACGTGAAAATGCGCCTGATGGAGCGGGCCGTGGACATGGGAATGCCCCACAACCAGCAGGGATGGGGAATGTTGGATGTGGAGCGTTTAGTGCTGTAACCGAAAAAACCGTTTGGTTCGGAGCCTCATAACAGGCACGCAGAACCAAACGGCTTTTTTAGGTTTACGCCTCCCACCGACCCGAAGCCCCGCAGGGCAGCACCAGGCCGGTCTGGGTGACAGGCAGGCCGATCTCCTCGGCGCGCACGGTTCCGCCGCGGGAGGCGGCCACCTCCACGCCCAGCAGGTAGGAGAGCACGGCCGGGGCCAGGCCGGTGGTGTAGGAGTTGATCAGGAAAAACAGGGGCTGGTCGGAGAGCAGCTGGGCGCATAGCCTGACCAGCGGATGGATGGCATCCTCGATCTTCCAGATTTCACCCTTGGGCCCGCGTCCATAGGAGGGCGGGTCCATAATCACGGCGTCGTAGTGGTTCCCGCGGCGAATCTCCCGCTCCACGAATTTCACGCAGTCGTCCACGATCCAGCGGATGGGCTTGTCCGCCAGGCCGGAGGAGGCTGCGTTCTCCTTGGCCCAGCCAACCATTCCTTTGGAGGCATCCACGTGGGTGACGGCCGCTCCGGCCTGCGCCGCCGCCAGGGTGGCTCCGCCGGTGTAGGCGAAGAGGTTCAGCACCTTCACGGGGCGGCCGGCCTCGCGGATTTTGGCGCCGAACCAGTCCCAGTTGGCGGCCTGCTCCGGGAACAGTCCGGTATGCTTAAAGCTGAAGGGCTTCAGATTGAACGTGAGCCCTTTGTATCCGATGGTCCACTGCTGGGGCAGATCGAAAAACTCCCACTCGCCGCCTCCCTTGCTGCTGCGGTGGTAGTGTCCGTTCATCTGCTTCCAGCCCTTGTGGGCCCGGGGCGTGTCCCAGATCACCTGGGGGTCCGGCCGGACCAGCAGATAATTCCCCCAGCGCTCCAGTTTTTCACCATTTGAACAATCGATTACCTCATAATCTTTCCATTGATCTGCAAGCCACATATAATCGCTTAACCTCATTTCTTAAGTTTATTTCTTCTATATCGTAAGTTTCATTCAATATCAGTCCCATAAGTATAGTCCAAGGATGCCTGAAACGTCAAGTATTGCGGTTGTTTTCCTTGAAAATACTGGGATTTTTCGCGACTGATTATGGTTTCGGCAGCGTTCGGGCTATCTTCCTGACCGAAAAAGCCGGTCAGGAAGCATCGGATGTCCATCCGATGGGGAAAATGGTACGAAAAGCAGCTTACAAGCGAGCTTGACACTACTTTACGCACCATTTTTCCCGCCCTATAAACTGTTATTCAAATTGTAATAGAATTGAAAGATAAATATTGTTGCTTAATTGGAGGTCCCTTGATACAATCCCAAGTTTGACAGTTTAGAATGTTGAAAACCCTTAGAAACGTCGTATTTATGCCGTTTCTGAGGGCTTTTCTTTTTGAAAAAAGGGAGTAATGGATTCTTATTCTTTTGAATGTCTGCAGATACCCTTTATGGTACGTTTCTTTATCAATTCATAGTCAGTACGGAACCCGGCGTACTCATGCAACGCATCCGTAAGCTTTGTACGTGTGTAAGATGGGATATATCCTTCGTTTCCTATGCTTGTTACCCTCATTTTTCTGAGTGTCGAAATAATCTCATCACAAGTGAACTGGCTGTCTAGTTTGCGTTCCAGAATCCGGTAGATTAAAAGCGCGATAAAACATGTCGTAAAGTGAGCTTTGATCCTGTCATCCCGTTTTAGGTAAACCGGCCTGGCCTCGAATTCTGATTTCATGATCCGGAAAGATTCTTCGATTTCCCACCGCCCTTGATTTACTGCTGCGATTTCGGAAGGGTCATCGTCGAGATTCGTATAGACGGCATAGAAGCCGTCATACTGGGCTTCTTCCTGTACGGCGTCCTGATCAATTTCGTAAATTTTATTTGCAGCGCATTCACCATATGCGGTGATCGATGTTTTCTTTATGAATCTGCGGTAATCATTCTGGCTATGCTTATCAATCCTTTTCGGCTCGGTATCAATTGCTTTTATCGCTCTTAAAATCTGCTGATTTCGGATCTGTTGTTGATAGTTCCTGTATTTCAGGGAATAGGTCACGATCAGAGTCTGATCGAAATCAATATCACGTTTCCCGTCATTTCCTTCCACATACAGCTGCTTGTAGAATAGCTTGCTGCGGTTTTTAGCGGTGTCTTCGAGCCTGCTGATATCATAGGTATCCAGGCTGTCTTTCAGATGCCATCCGGTGGGCTCCAGACACCATTGGCGCAAATCTTTTTTGAGCTTTTTAATGGACTGCGTTGTTATGAAACAGCGGCCGCCAAAGTTGTTGAATTTCCGGTTGCGTTCAGAAGACAATCCAGCATCCGTACAGACGATAAATTTTGAAAGCGAGAAATCTCTCAGGATCTGTTCTTCCAATGGGATCAGAGTAGTCTGTTCATTGGTATTGCCTGGATGGATACAAAAGGCAAGGGGGATCCCACTTCGATCAATGAAAAGTCCCATCTCGACGATAGGGCTCGGGCGATGTTCCTTGCTCGGACCGTATTGTTTCAGGCCTTCCTGACATTCCGTTTCAAAAAAGTAATTGGTACAGTCATAGTACAGGACTCCGGTCTGCCGTTTGACCAGCCGCCGGCTTGCTTCATACAGTTCCGCCTGGATGGAATCGGATTCGTTTGCAATGACAGACAGGGCACGATAAATCTGATGCAGTTCAAAAGCCGGTGGTTCGAGCAAATCGGAGGACTGCTCATAGCAGGAGAGTTTTGAAGACGGATTGAGGATCCTCTCATATACAAGACGTGAAAGGATGGAATCAAGGTCATAGGAAAACGAATATTCTTTTGAAATCTTTCTACAGATGTTTGGCAGGCGAAGATCATAGTAGATCTTCTGAAGGAAAAGGTAACCAACGTTATAGGAATTCTGCTTATCGAAAGGAATGAGAATATCCGTCCGCAGCGGAACAAGGACTTTATGCTGCTTTTCAGCTTCGGCCTGATTGAGCTCGTCCAGATGCGCCTTAGCCCATTTATTGGCATCTGTACAATGATATTTTTCCATGATTTCCCGTTCAGTTCCAAGGCGTTCCACAACTTCTGAGGAGCGTTTGCCGTCGCGGCGGACAGAGCGGATGATGTAGTAGCTTATTCCATTTTTGGTTTTATTTGTAGTCAATCGCATGGCAGACTCCTTAAGAGAGATGGTATAATCGTATTATATCATATATTACGCTATTACGCACTAAAAACTTTCTGAATTTGACAAAAAAATAAGCAGCCATAAGGCTTGCAAGATTTTCAGGTGTCAAACTCCCGGGGAAAATGGTACGAAAAGCAGCTTACAAGCGAGCTTGACACTACTTTACGCACCATTTTTCCCGCCCTATAAACTGTTATTCAAATTGTAATAGAATTGAAAGATAAATATTGTTGCTTAATTGGAGGTCCCTTGATACAATATATCATAGGATTACCGGATGCCTGCCTGGGGGTTTTCAGGTGGCTTCGGTGGAGTGCAAATCGGGAATAGGAGTTGAGCTTATGAAGAGAAGAACCGTGGCGGTGTGGATACTGGCACTGGTGTTATCGCTGGGGACAGCCACCTTGTCCGCTATGGCCGCAGAGGGATGGAAGCAGGAGAGCAACGGCTGGGTGTATCTGGATTCCCATGGGGACCGCGTGTACAACGCGTGGAAGAAGGGAGCCGACAACCTCTGGCGCTACCTGGACGGCGACGGCGTGATGGCGACCAACTGCTGGGTGGACACGGATTACTACGTGGACGGCGACGGTATCATGTATACCGAGAAGTGGCTGAAGGTTACCAACGACGAGGGAGAGTACGAGTGGTATTACTTCGGCAGCAGCGGCAAGGCCATCAAGGATACCTGGAAGAAGATCAATGACAAGTGGTATCATTTTGACGACGACGGCAAGCTGGAAGTCGGATGGATTTTGGATGATATGTATTACTGCGGTGAGGACGGAGTTATGCGGACGGGCTGGCAGAAGTTGTATCCGCCGGATGGCGATGATTACGACAGCAACCGCGTAACTCCCAGTTTTGACAGTCTGGACGACGATGACGGGCGAAACTGGTATTACTTCTCATCCAGCGGCAAGAAGTACGTGCCGGACGATGACAGCGGCGATTACGGGGCCAGGAAGATCGAGGGGACCTACTACTGTTTTGACCAGGACGGCGCTATGCAGACCGGCTGGAAGAACGTGAGATCCGGCAGCAGCGATTCTATTGAGGATTACATGTACTTCGGTTCCGACGGCAAGGCCAAGATCGGCTGGTATTCCATCGAACCTCCGGAAGACCTGGAAGGCTACGACGGGGATGTGGAGTGGTTCTACTTCTCAAACAGCGGAAAGCCGAGAGCGGCTGATTCGGACAGGCTTACGGTCAATGATCTCTGGAAGGTCAACGGGAGAAGCTATCTGTTCAACAACAAAGGCAACCCGGTACACGGTTTGCAGAAGGTATACACCGGCGGGGACAGCTGGACCGCTTTTTATTTTGGGGATAAAAACACCAGCAACGTTCAAAAAGGGAAAATGAAGATTACCGAAGGGGATGGAAGCCGTTCGGATTTTTATTTTGCTGATAATGGCCGCGGTTACACTGGCGTGAAGGACAACCATCTCTACTACGCCGGTAAGCTTCAGGAAGCCACGGACGGCTCCAAGTATATGTGCTACCGCGTAAACGGCAACAACTATGTGGTCAACTCCTCCGGCAAGATCATGAAGAACAGTAACGTCAAGAATTCCGACGGCGTCAAGTTCACCACCAGCAGCAGCGGCACGCTGCAGAAGGCGGACGACGACACGGATATCGACGGATACGTCAACGACCCGGTGGAGCCGGTTTGGGATGAGGATTGACAGTCCCTATTATATAGAAGAAACGCACCCGCCATTTCGATGGCGGGTGTTTTGCTGCCCGTCACCGAATGTCTGGAAAGGAATCAAAAGCTGACTCAAAAAGCGTGCCAAAAAAAATAAAAAAAGACTTGCATCTAAAAAAAAAGTGTGCTATGATAACAAGGCCGTGGCATGATAGCTGTGAAGCGTGAGGTTGCTGACCACAAAGTGGGCAGGTTTTCCGTGGAGCGAATGTCAAGTTAGGAAACTGGCGACAAGTCACTGTACCAATTAAAGAAGCTGCGAAAATGCAATGCAAGGAACAGCATCAGTGTGTAGTCCTTAGGACACACACGGAAACGTGTACAGTCACCGCTTGTCGTACTTGGTTTAAAAGTGCGAAAAGGAGGCGACTTTTTTTATGGCAAGTCAAGTAATGAGAATCACATTGAAGGCTTATGATCATCAGTTAGTAGATCAGTCCGCCAGCAAAATCATCGAGACCGTAAAGAAAACAGGATCTCAGGTGAGCGGACCGGTGCCGTTACCCACCAAGAAAGAGGTAGTAACGATTCTGCGTGCGGTTCATAAGTACAAAGATTCCAGAGAGCAGTTCGAGCAGAGAACTCACAAGAGACTGATCGACATCATCTCCCCGAATCAGAAGGCTGTCGAGGCCCTGTCCAGACTGGAAATGCCCGCTGGCGTGTACATCGACATCAAGATGAAAACGAAATAATCGGAGATTATCGAGTTTTCAGACAAACATGTTTATATCCTGAAGGGTTTAGATATAGAAGCAACACTGGCAATTCCTGTTGGGAATCAACATACCGCAAGGCGGTTCATAGTGTTCCACGTATATTAGACTGTTCTAGGATGAATGCGAAAGCATTCCGCTGTAGATCATGAAACAGGAGGTAAGACAATGAAGAAAGCGATTTTAGCAACAAAAGTCGGAATGACCCAGATCTTCGATGAGAATGGCGTGTTAATTCCGGTAACCGTGCTTCAGGCTGGTCCCTGTGTTGTTACCCAGGTAAAGACGGTTGACAACGACGGTTACAAAGCAGTACAGGTTGGTTTCGTTGACAAGCGCGACAAGCTGGTTAACAAGCCGCAGAAGGGCCACTTTGATAAGGCCGGCGTTTCTTACAAGAGATATGTGAGAGAGCTGAGATTAGAGAATGCGGAAGAGTATTCCGTAAAAGACGAGATTAAGGCAGACATCTTCGCCCAGGGCGACAAGATCGACGCTACCGCTATTTCCAAAGGTAAAGGCTTCCAGGGCGCTATCAAGAGATATGGCCAGTCCAGAGGACCCATGGCTCACGGTTCCAAGTTCCACCGTCATCAGGGTTCCAACGGCTCCGCCACCACTCCCGGCCGCGTATTCAAGGGCAAAGGAATGCCTGGTCAGATGGGCAACAAGCAGATCACCATTCAGAATCTGGAAGTTGTCAAGGTTGACACTGAGAACAACCTGCTTCTGATCAAGGGTGCTGTTCCGGGACCGAAGAAGTCTCTGGTAACAATCAAAGAAACCGTTAAGGTTGAACGGTAGGCTTTTATAGGAAAGGAGGAACACACAGATGGCAAACGTATCTGTTTACAATATGGAAGGCAAAGAAGTTGGCAGCATGGAGCTGAACGATGCAGTGTTCGGTGTTGAAGTAAACGAGCACCTGGTACATCTTGCAGTGGTTGCCCAGCTGGCGAACAAGCGTCAGGGAACTCAGAAAGCCAAGACCCGTTCTGAGGTATCCGGCGGCGGCAGAAAGCCGTGGAGACAGAAAGGAACCGGTCATGCAAGACAGGGTTCAACCAGATCTCCGCAGTGGAAGGGCGGCGGCGTCGTATTCGCTCCCGTACCGAGAGATTACACCATCACACTGAACAAGAAAGAGAAGAGGGCTGCTCTGAAGTCCGCACTGACCAGCCGTGTTCAGGGAGGCAAGTTCATCGTTGTGGATGAGCTGAAGTTCGACGAGATCAAGACCAAGAAGTTCCAGAATGTTATGGATAACCTGAAAGTAAACAAGGCTCTGGTAGTTCTGGCCGACAACGATCAGAACGCTGTATTATCCGCCAGAAACATTGCGGACGTAAAGACCACCCAGGTTAACACCATGAACGTATACGACATTCTGAAGTACAGCACAGTAGTTGCCACCAAGGCTGCTGTTGCAACCATCGAGGAGGTGTACGCATAATGGCAGACATTAAATATTATGACGTCATTTTGAAGCCGGTGATCACTGAGAAGAGCATGAACGCCATGACTGACAAGAAGTACACATTCATGGTACATGTAGACGCCAACAAGGCGATGATCAAAGAAGCGGTTGAGAAGATGTTCCCGGGAACCAAGGTTGCCAGCGTGAACACCATGAACTGCGAAGGCAAGGTTAAGAGAAGAGGCATGACCTACGGCAAGACCGCTGCTTCCAAGAAGGCGATCGTGAAACTGACCGAGGACAGCAAAGAGATCGAGATCTTCCAGGGCCTGTAATCCGGAAGACATCAACCCACCGGGCCACCCCGGTCGGAGAACTTATACGACGCTTCAGCTTATGTCGTGAAAAGAAATAGAAAAGGAGTTAAATGTCATGGGAATTAAGAAGTATAATGCTTATACACCTTCCAGAAGACATATGACCGGTTTGGATTTCAAGGAAATCACCAAGAGCACTCCCGAGAAAGCTCTGGTAGTGTCCCTGGACAAGAACGCTGGTCGTAACAATCAGGGTAAAATCACTGTTCGCCACAGAGGCGGCGGCAGCAGAAGAAAATACAGAGTGATCGACTTCAAGAGAAACAGCAAAGACGGAATTCCGGCAACTGTTATCGGCATTGAGTACGATCCCAACAGAACCGCTAACATCGCGCTGATCTGCTATGTGGACGGAACCAAGTCCTACATCCTGGCTCCCCAGGGCTTAACGGACGGCATGAAGGTTATGAGCGGCGAGAACGCAGAGGCAAAGGTTGGCAACTGCTTACCGCTGGCAAACATCCCGGTTGGTGCGCAGATCCACAACATCGAGTTATATCCCGGCAAGGGCGGCCAGCTGGTTCGTTCCGCAGGCAATGCGGCACAGCTGATGGCAAAGGAAGGCAAGTACGCCACCCTGCGTTTACCGTCCGGTGAAATGAGAATGGTTCCGATCATCTGCCGCGCTACCATCGGCGTAGTTGGCAATGGCGAACACTCCCTGATCAACATTGGTAAAGCTGGAAGAAAGCGCAACATGGGCTTCCGTCCCACCGTTCGCGGTTCCGTAATGAACCCCAATGACCATCCCCACGGTGGTGGTGAAGGTAAGTGTGGTATCGGTCGTCCCGGTCCCTGCACTCCTTGGGGCAAACCTGCTCTGGGCTTAAAGACCAGAAAGAAAAACAAGCAGTCTAACAAGTTGATCGTAAGAAGACGCGATGGCAAAACCATCAAATAGTTAAAGGAGGTTAAGAACACATGGCTCGTTCACTGAAAAAAGGACCATTTGCAGATGCGCATCTGTTAAAGAAAGTAGACGCTATGAATGCAGCAGGACAGAAGCAGGTAATCAAGACCTGGTCCCGCCGTTCTACAATCTTCCCCCAGATGGTTGGTCACACAATCGCAGTTCATGACGGCAGAAAACACGTGCCGGTATACGTCACCGAGGATATGGTTGGCCATAAGCTCGGCGAGTTCGTCGCTACCAGAACCTACAGAGGCCACGGCAAAGACGAGAAAAAGTCCGGAGTTAGAAAGTAATTCGCAGGTAAGTTTGAAAGGAGGTTTTACCAATGGCAAAAGGTCATAGATCCCAAGTCAAGAGAGAGAGAAATGCCCAGAAGGATACAAGACCCAGCGCAAAACTGTCTTACGCTAGAGTATCTGTCCAGAAGGCTTGTTTCGTATTAGATGCCATCAGAGGCAAAGATGTTCAGACAGCACTTGGTATTGTAACTTACAATCCCAGATATGCTTCCAGCTTAATCAAGAAATTACTGGAGTCGGCAGTCGCAAACGCTGAGAACAACAACGGCATGAGCGCCGAGAACCTGTATGTGGAGGAGTGCTACGCAAACCAGGGCCCGACCATGAAGAGAGTTAGACCGAGAGCGCAGGGACGTGCTTACAGAATCGAAAAGAGAATGAGCCACATCACTGTTGTTCTGAATGAGAGATAAAGGAGGCAAATATGGGACAGAAAGTTAATCCACACGGCTTAAGAGTCGGTGTTATTAAAGACTGGGATTCCAAGTGGTATGCGGAAGCTGACTTCGCAGACTGTCTGGTAGAAGACTATAACATCAGAAAGTTCCTGAAAAAGAGATTATACAGCGCCGGTATTTCCAAGATCGAGATCGAGCGCGCTTCCGACAGAGTGAAGGTGATCATCTACACCGCGAAGCCGGGCGTGGTAATCGGCAAGGGCGGCGCTGAGATCGAGAAGCTGAAGAAGGAAGTTCAGAAGCTGACCGACAAGAAGCTGTTCATCGATATCAAAGAGATCAAGAGACCGGACAAAGACGCTCAGCTGGTTGCGGAATCCATCGCACAGCAGCTGGAGAACCGTACTTCCTTCCGTCGCGCCATGAAGTCCACCATGGGCAGAACCATGAAGACCGGCGTTAAGGGAATCAAGACCGCTGTTGGCGGACGTTTAGGCGGAGCCGACATCGCGCGTACCGAGTTCTACAGCGAGGGCACCATCCCGCTTCAGACATTAAGAGCAGATATTGACTATGGTTTCGCTGAGGCAGATACGACCTACGGCAAGCTTGGCGTTAAGGTTTGGATCTACAAAGGCGAGGTACTTCCTACTAAAGGAAACAAGGAAGGGAGCGATAAATAATGTTAATGCCTAAGAGAGTTAAGCGTCGTAAACAGTTCCGTGGATCCATGGCCGGCAAAGCATTAAGAGGCAATAAGATCTCCAACGGTGAGTACGGTTTAGTCGCTACTGAGCCGTGCTGGATCAAGTCCAACCAGATCGAGGCGGCCCGTGTTGCCATGACCCGTTATATCAAGCGTGGCGGCCAGGTTTGGATCAAGATTTTCCCGGATAAGCCCGTAACAGCAAAGCCCGCTGAGACCCGTATGGGTTCCGGTAAAGGCGCTCTGGAGTACTGGGTAGCAGTTGTAAAGCCCGGCCGTGTATTATTTGAGATTGCTGGCGTACCAGAAGAAACAGCAAGAGAAGCTCTGCGTCTTGCAATGCATAAACTGCCCTGCAAGTGCAAAATCGCTTCCAAGGCAGATTTAGAAGGCGGTGATAACAGTGAAAACTAATAAATTTGTAGAAGAGTTAAAGGCGAAGTCCGTAAAAGAGCTGAGCGACGAGTTAGTAGCTGCGAAGAAGGAACTGTTCAACCTGAGATTCCAGAATGCAACCAATCAGTTAGATAACACATCCAGAATCAAAGACGTGCGCAAAAACATTGCCAGAATTCAGACTGTTATCACTGAAAAGGCGAATGCTTAATGAAAGGAGAACTTACCGTGGAAAGAAACTTAAGAAAGACTCGTACCGGTAAAGTGGTCAGCAACAAGATGGACAAAACCGTTGTTGTGGCGATTGAAGACCATGTAAAACATCCTGTGATCGGTAAGATTGTTAAAAAGACCGTTAAGTTGAAAGCGCATGACGAGAAAAATGAGTGCAACATCGGCGATACTGTTAAAGTAATGGAAACAAGACCTCTGTCCAAGGACAAGAGATGGAGACTTGTAGAGATTATCGAGAAAGCAAGATAAGCAGGAAGGAGTAACAGGTATGGTTCAGCAGGAAACAAGACTTAAGGTTGCCGACAATACCGGTGCAAAGGAACTTCTCTGCATCCGTGTGTTAGGCGGTTCAACCAGAAGATATGCAAATATTGGTGATATCATCGTTGCTTCGGTCAAAGATGCAACACCTGGTGGTGTTGTGAAGAAGGGCGATGTTGTTAAGGCTGTAGTAGTCCGCTCCAAAAAGGGCGTTCGCCGTAAAGACGGTTCTTACATCAAGTTTGATGAGAACGCAGCAGTTGTGATCAAGGATGACAAGACTCCCAGAGGAACTCGTATCTTTGGGCCGGTTGCCAGAGAATTGAGAGATAAGCAGTTCATGAAGATTGTCTCCCTGGCTCCGGAAGTATTATAAGGGGGTGTCCACTGTGCATAAAATCAAAAAAGACGATTTAGTAGTAGTAATTGCTGGTAAAGATAAAGATAAGCAGGGAAAAGTTATCTCTGTAGATACCAAGAATGACACTGTGCTCGTTCAGGGCTGCAACATGGTTACCAAGCACACCAAACCGGCTGCAGGCAGCCCCCAGGGCGGCATCGTGAACAAGGAAGCTCCCATGGACATCTCCAATGTCATGCTGGTAGTTGACGGCAAGGCGACCAGAGTCGGCTTCGAAGTGAAGGACGGCAAGAAGGTCCGCGTTGCGAAGAAGACCGGCAAAGTGATTGATTAATTCAGGAGAGGAGGAAACTTACGTTGGCTAGATTAAAAGAACAGTATCAGAACGAGATCGTAGACGCTCTGATCAAAAAATTCGGATATAAGAATATCATGGAAGTGCCGAAGCTGGATAAGATTGTGATCAATATGGGCGTCGGCGAAGCGAAGGAAAATGCCAAGGTTCTGGATTCTGCTGTAAGAGACATGGAGATCATTTCCGGTCAGAAGGCAATCACCACCAAGGCGAAGAAGTCTGTTGCTAACTTCAAACTCCGTGAAGGTATGGCGATCGGCTGTAAGGTTACCCTGCGCGGTAAGAGAATGTACGAATTCCTGGATCGCCTGGTAAACCTGGCACTGCCCCGTGTACGTGACTTCAGAGGTGTTAACCCTAACGCATTTGATGGCAGAGGAAACTACGCGCTCGGTATCAAAGAGCAGCTGATCTTCCCCGAGATTGAATACGATAAAGTTGACAAGGTAAGAGGTATGGACATCATCTTCGTTACCACCGCTAAGACGGACGAAGAAGCTCGTGAACTTTTGACATTATTCAACATGCCGTTTGCTAAATAGTTAGGAGGAAATTTTTCATGGCTAAGACTTCAATGAAGATTAAACAGCAGCGTCCTGCTAAGTTCTCGTCCAGAGAGTACAACCGCTGCAGAATCTGTGGTCGTCCACATGCATATTTGAGAAAATATGGCATCTGCAGAATTTGCTTCCGCGAACTGGCTTACAAGGGTCAGATCCCGGGTGTTAAGAAGGCAAGTTGGTAATCTGGTAAAGAAAAGGAAGGAGGCAATTTAAAATGACAATGAGCGATCCCATTGCAGATATGCTTACAAGAATCCGTAACGCAAACACTGCAAAGCATGATACAGTAGACGTACCTGCATCCAAGATGAAATTAGCTATCGCTGATATCCTGGTAAAAGAGGGTTATGTTGCCAAGTACGATCTGGTCGAGGATGGCGGTTTTCAGACGATCCGCATGACCTTAAAGTACGGCAAAGATAAGAACGAGAAGATCATTTCCGGTATCAAGAGAATTTCCAAGCCCGGCCTGCGCGTTTACGCAAACAAGGAAGAGCTGCCGAGAGTACTGGGTGGTCTGGGCACCGCAATCATTTCCACCAACCAGGGCGTGATCACCGACAAGGAAGCACGTCAGCTGGGCGTTGGCGGAGAAGTTCTGGCGTTCGTTTGGTAGGCATTGAGCACTTAACGAGGTTTTTTCGAGTATAGTGCGAAAGCCCGTCCCGAGACTTGGTGAGGTCTTTTCGAACCTAGTCGAGTGGACTGTAGCTGAAAACAGAAGAGGCGCAGATGCCTCTTCCGAGAATTTAAGTAGGAGGTAATACGGCATGTCACGTATCGGAAGAATGCCAATCGCGGTTCCGGCAGGTGTAACTGTTACAATCGCAGAAGGAAATAAAGTGACTGTAAAAGGTCCCAAGGGAACATTAGAGAGAGAACTCCCCGTAGAGATGTCCATCGAAGAGAAGGACGGACAGATTATCGTAAGCAGACCCAACGACTTGAAGAAGATGAAATCCCTTCATGGTCTGACCAGAACTCTGGTGAACAACATGATCACCGGCGTAACTGAGGGTTATCAGAAGGTTCTGGAAGTAAACGGCGTTGGTTACAGAGCTGCGAAGCAGGGCAAGAAGCTGACCCTGAACCTGGGCTATTCCCATCCGGTTGAGATGGAAGATCCCGAGGGCATCGAGACTGTAATGGAAGGCCAGAACAAGATCATCGTTAAGGGTATCAGCAAAGAAAAAGTAGGCCAATACGCTGCTGAAATCAGAGACAAGAGAAGACCTGAGCCGTACAAGGGCAAAGGTATTAAGTATGCTGACGAGGTTATCAGACGTAAAGTTGGTAAGACTGGTAAGAAATAATTAAGGAGAGTGTAAAAATGGTTAACAAACAGTCGAGAAGCGAAATTCGCGTAAAAAAGCACAACAGAATGCGTAACCGTTTTGCTGGCACAGCAGAGAGACCGCGTCTGGCAGTGTTTAGAAGTAATAATCATATGTATGCTCAAATTATCGACGATACGGTTGGTAACACCTTAGTTGCAGCTTCTACAGTGGAGAAGGACGTTAAGTCCGAGCTGGAGAAGACCAATGACAAGGCTGCGGCAGCATATGTAGGCACCGTGATTGCAAAGAGAGCCCTTGAAAAAGGTATCAAGGAAGTTGTTTTCGACAGAGGCGGCTTTATATATCAGGGTAAGATTCAGGCATTAGCAGATGCAGCCCGCGAGGCTGGTCTGGATTTCTAAGTAGGAGAGGAGAAAGAGCATGAAGCGTACAATTATTGAAGCCAGTCAGTTGGAGCTGAATGATAAGGTTGTAGCCATCAAGAGAGTTTCCAAGACTGTTAAAGGTGGACGTACCATGAGATTTTCCGCTCTGGTGGTAGTTGGCGACGGCAACGGCCATGTCGGCGTGGGTACGGGTAAAGCCGGAGAGGTTCCGGAAGCCATCCGCAAAGGCAAAGAGGCTGCCGTTAAGAACCTGGTAGAGATCCCCATCGATGAGAACAAGAGCATTCCTCATGACTTTATCGGAAAGTTTGGCAGCGCCAGCGTTCTGTTAAAGAGAGCTCCCGAAGGTACCGGTATCATCGCCGGAGGCCCGGCCCGTGCGGTTGTGGAGCTGGCAGGAATCAAGAATATTCGTACCAAGTCTCTGGGTTCCAATAACAAAACAAACGTTGTTCTGGCAACCCTTAGCGGTTTGACCTCGTTAAAGACTCCTGAGGAGTTCGCAAGACTGCGCGGCAAATCTGTGGATGAGATTCTGGGCTAATAGGAGGAAATAGACATGGCAGAGAAGTTAAAAATCACATTAGTCAAGTCCCCTATCGGCGCTGTTCCGAAGCAGAAAGCAACTGTTGAGGCCCTCGGACTGAGGAAGCTGAACAAGACAGTTGAGATGCCGGACAACGGTGCTGTCAGAGGCATGATTCAGAATGTAAGACATTTAGTAAAAGTTGAAGAAATCTAATCAGACAAAGTAAGGAGGTGCAGTCATGGAGTTATCTAATTTACAGCCTGCTGCAGGTTCAAAGCATAGCGACAATTTCAGAAAAGGACGCGGCCACGCTTCAGGTAACGGTAAGACAGCCGGTAAGGGCCATAAGGGTCAGAAAGCTCGTTCCGGAGCAACCAGACCGGGCTTTGAAGGCGGCCAGATGCCGTTATACAGACGTTTGCCGAAACGCGGTTTCACCAACATTAATTCAAAGACCATCATCGGAATTAACGTAAGCGCGCTGGAGAAATTTGAGAACGATTCCGTAGTGACAGTAGAGACCCTGCTGGAGTCCGGAATTGTCAAGAATCCCAGAGACGGCGTTAAGATCCTTGGAAACGGAGAATTAACCAAAAAGCTTACCGTAAAGGTTAATGCATTCAGCGAAGGTGCAAAGGCTAAGATTGAAGCTTTAGGTGGAACCTGCGAGGTGATCTAATGTTTAAAACAATCAGGAATGCATTTAAGGTGAAGGAGCTCAAAAACAAGCTCCTCTACACCTTTATGATGCTGGTAGTGATCCGCTTCGGAAGCGCGCTGCCGATTCCGGGAGTCAGAACCGACTTCTTCGCGAATTGGTTTGCAAAGCAGACGACGGATGTGTTCGGCTTCTTCAACGCCATGACCGGTGGTTCATTTTCACAGATGTCCATCTTCGCGCTGAGCATCACGCCGTACATTACCTCTTCCATTATCATCCAGCTGTTGACCATTGCAATTCCCAAGCTTGAGGAGCTGCAGAAAGACGGCGAGGACGGACGAAAGAAAATCCAGGAATACACCCGTTATGTGACCGTTGGCCTGGCGCTGATTGAATCCAGCGCAATGGCAATCGGATTCGGCAGACAGGGCCTCCTGGCAGATTACAACGCCTGGAACATTATCGTCGCCATCGTAACCATGACCACGGGCAGTGCCCTGCTCATGTGGATCGGCGAGCAGATCACGGATAAGGGCGTGGGCAATGGTATTTCCATCGTCCTGCTGCTCAACATTCTGTCCAGCGTGCCCAGCGATATCCGCAATCTGTACTTCAAGTTCGTGTTCGGTCAGGATATTCCCATGGCAGCGCTTCGCCTGGCGATTGTCGTTCTGGTGATCGTGGCAATGGTCGTTTTCGTAATCGTGTTGAACGATGCGGAGAGAAGAATTCCGGTCCAGTATTCGAAAAAGATGGTAGGCCGCAAGCTGGTTGGGGGACAGGCGTCCAGCATTCCGCTGAAGGTGAACACCGCAGGCGTAATGCCCGTTATTTTCGCTTCCTCCATCATGTCATTCCCGGTAGTGATCTCTCAGTTCATTCCGGCGATGCAGCAGGGGTGGAGCGGCCATCTGATGAAGCTGCTCAACTCCGGTTCCTGGTGCAGGCCGAGCGAGCCAATCTATTCCATTGGTCTGTTGGTGTATATCATCCTGATCGTGCTGTTTGCTTATTTCTATACTTCCATCGCGTTTAACCCGCTGGAGGTAGCGAACAATATGAAAAAGCAGGGCGGCTTTATCCCTGGCATCCGTCCGGGTAAGCCAACCAGCGAATATCTGAATAAAATCCTGAATTATATTGTTTTCATTGGCGCGGTAGGCCTGATCGTTGTATGTGTGGTACCGGTTATCTTCTCCGGTCTCTTCGATATGAGCCGTATCTCGTTCTCCGGAACCTCTCTGATCATTATCGTGGGTGTTGTGCTGGAGACAATCAAGGCAATAGAATCTCAGATGCTTGTGCGTTATTATAAGGGATTTTTGAACGATTAAGTGATCAATCTGCCTTTGTGGTATTCCACAAGGGCGGATTAATTGCATTTAGAGGCGGCGGCGGGCCTCGTGCAGGCCTGTCAATGCGCCGGAAAGGGGACCATTTCCATGAAGATAATCATGTTGGGCGCACCGGGTGCCGGAAAAGGCACTCAGGCGAAGAAGATTGCTGCAAAGTATCAGATTCCCCACGTTTCCACGGGCGACATTTTCCGTGCGAACATCAAAAACGGGACCGAACTGGGAATGAAGGCCAAGAGCTACATGGACGCCGGAGGGCTGGTGCCTGATGAAATCACCATCGGCATGCTGCTGGACCGGATCCACGAGGCGGACTGTGAAAACGGTTATGTTTTGGACGGATTCCCCAGAACGATTCCTCAGGCTGAGAGCCTGACCGAAGCGCTGGCGGGTATGGACGAGAAAATCGACTATGCTGTCAATGTGGATGTGCCGGATGAGAACATCATCAGCCGGATGTCCGGGCGCCGGGCCTGCTTAAACTGCGGAGCCACCTACCACATTGTGTACAATCCCCCGAAACAGGAGGGCGTGTGCGATGTGTGCGGCGATAAGCTGGTTCTCAGGGACGACGATAAGCCTGAAACCGTACAGAAGCGCCTGAGCGTTTACCACGACCAGACCCAGCCGCTGATCGAGTATTATGAGAAGGCGGGAGTCTTAAAGCAGGTGGACGGCACTCAGGATATGGAAGCTGTATTTCAGGATATTGTAAAGATCTTAGGAGCATAGAACATATGGTAACGATTAAATCAGAACGGGAAATTGAACTAATGAGAGAGGCCGGCAGAATTCTGGCAAAGGTCCATGAGGAACTTGGTAAGGAATTAAAAGCCGGTATGTCTACAAAGGAGATTGACCGGATCTGCGAGCAGTTGATCAGAGGCTACGGCTGCATCCCTTCCTTTTTAAACTATGAAGGGTTTCCCGCATCCGTGTGCGTGTCCATCAACGATGAGGTAGTCCACGGCATTCCCAACAAGCACCGCTACATTCAGGAGGGCGACATCGTCAGCCTGGACACAGGGGTGATCTGGAAGGGCTATCAGTCCGACGCAGCCAGAACTCACATGATCGGGGAAGTGACGCCCCAGGCGAGAAAACTGGTGGAAGTGACGGAGCAGAGCTTTTTTGAGGGAATAAAGTACGCGAAAGCAGGCAATCATCTCAATGACGTATCCTCAGCCATCCAGGCGTACGCGGAGAGCTTCGGCTTCGGCGTTGTGCGCGACCTGGTAGGCCACGGAATCGGAACCGAGATGCATGAGGCGCCGGAGATCCCCAACTTCGCCACGCGCCGCAAAGGAATCAAGCTGGTGGCCGGTATGACGCTTGCCATCGAGCCCATGATCACCGCGGGCCGCTACGACGTAGTGTGGGACGATGACGACGGCTGGACAGTTACCACAGAAGACGGTTCCCTGGCATCCCACTACGAGAACACCATCCTGATTACGGATGGCGATCCAGAGATTTTATCGCTGTAGCCGAGGTGATCCGATGGTAGAGTTTAAGACCGGCGGTCTGGCGAGAAGCCTGGCCGGCCATGACAAAGGCCAACTGTATATCATAATCGGCGTCAGCGGAGAATATGTTACTCTGTCGGATGGGCGGAAACGCCCCTCAGACAGGCCCAAGCGCAAGAACAAAAAGCATTTGCAGCTGATTCATGTATATGATGAAAACTTGGGAACGAAAATGGAGAGCGGCGTGAGCGTAAGGGACGAGGAAATCCGTTCATTTATAAAGGCTCACCAGCAGTAGGAGGGAAAGGAATTTATGTCGAAATCAGATGTGATTGAAATTGAAGGAACCGTAGTAGAGAAATTACCCAACGCCATGTTCCAGGTAGAACTGGAGAACGGCCATCAGGTCCTGGCACACATCAGCGGAAAGCTTCGTATGAACTATATCCGCATCCTGCCGGGCGATAAAGTTACGATTGAACTGTCCCCGTATGATTTGTCCAAGGGAAGAATTATCTGGAGAGATAAATAAGCAGACCTGCGGTCTGCGCTACCCAAACGTAGCCGAAGGCGGAGTTCGGGTTTCCAGTGGGCACAGTGAAACAACACCCCAGCGGAACCGGAACCTACAACCCGGAATTAGCTCTTCACCCGCGCGACACACCAGGGGCAGATGATCAATAAATATATAGCAAAAAGTGCTTGCATTTATCGAAAATCAATGATATAATGCTTTAGCAACTTTGTTGGTCTATAGAAAGGAGAATTACTGTGAAGGTTAGATCATCCGTTAAGCCGATCTGCGAAAAATGCAAGATCATAAAGAGAAAAGGCAGTATCAGAGTAATTTGCGAAAATCCGAAGCATAAACAGAGACAAGGTTAATTAAAATTAGGAGGTGTACTACACACATGGCTCGTATTTCAGGTGTTGACTTACCAAGAGAAAAACGTGTTGAGATCGGTCTGACTTACATCTACGGTATCGGTAGAACAAGTGCGAACCGCATCCTCACAGAAGCTGGCGTTAATCCCGATACCCGCGTCAAAGATTTGACCGACGACGAGGTAAAGAAGCTGGCCACCATCATTGCTGACTCCCAGACTGTAGAAGGTGATCTGCGCAGAGAGATCGCACTGAACATCAAGAGACTGCAGGAGATTGGTTGCTACAGAGGAATCCGTCACAGAAAGAGCCTTCCGGTTCGCGGCCAGAAAACCAAGACCAACGCGAGAACCTGCAAGGGACCGAGAAAGACTGTGGCAAACAAGAAGAAATAATTAGTAACAAGGTAACTGAATTCGATTTGTATGTTTTAAAAACAGGAAGAGCGAATTCGAGAAAATGAGAAAGTAGGTTAGTTTAAAATGGCTAAAAAAGTGTCCACTACAGCTAAAAAAGTGACAAAAAAGCGTGTAAAGAAAAACGTTGAACGCGGACAGGCACATATCCAGTCATCTTTTAACAATACGATCGTGACGTTGACAGATGCACAGGGTAACGCATTATCTTGGGCAAGTGCTGGTGGTCTGGGATTTAGAGGTTCAAGAAAATCTACTCCTTATGCTGCTCAGATGGCGGCAGAAACTGCGACAAAGGCAGCTCTTGTACATGGCTTAAAAACAGTAGATGTTATGGTTAAGGGTCCTGGTTCAGGACGTGAGGCCGCAATCCGTGCTCTGCAGGCATGTGGATTGGAAGTAACAAGCATCAAGGACGTAACTCCGGTTCCCCACAACGGATGCCGTCCGCCCAAACGTAGAAGAGTCTGATTAGGAGGTAATTAAAGTGGCAGTAGATAGAGTTCCTGTTCTTAAAAGATGCAGATCCCTGGGACTGGATCCGATCTTTCTGGGAATTGATAAAAAGTCCAACAGAGAAACCAAGAGAACCAATAAGAAGATGAGTGAGTACGGCCTGCAGCTGCGCGAGAAACAGAAAGCGAAGTTCATTTACGGCGTACTGGAGAAACCCTTCCGTAACTACTATGCGAAGGCTTCCAAGATGAACGGCATGGTTGGTACCAACCTGATGATCCTGTTAGAGTGCAGACTGGACAACGTCCTGTTCCGTATGGGCCTTGGCCGCACCCGCAAGGAGACCCGTCAGATCGTTGACCACAAGCATGTGCTGGTAAACGGCAAGCCTGTGAACATTCCGTCTTACCGCGTTAAGACCGGCGACGTAATCGAGATCAAAGAGAAGTACAAATCCGCTCAGAGATACAAAGATATCCTGGAAGTAACCGGCGGACGTATGGTTCCGGCCTGGCTGGATGTTGATCAGGAGAACCTGCGCGGCACTGTTAAAGAGATGCCCACCAGGGACGAGATTGATGTTCCCGTAAACGAAATGCTCATCGTAGAGTTGTATTCTAAGTAATCTCTGTGTTAGAATGCATCCATCCCTCGAGATTTGATAGAAACCCAAAAGGAGGGGCTATTAGTGTTCGATTTTGAAAAACCCAACATTGAAATCGCGGAGATTTCAGAAGACAAGAGATATGGCAAGTTCGTAGTTGAACCACTTGAGAGAGGTTACGGCACTACACTGGGCAACTCCCTGAGAAGAATTATGCTTTCTTCCCTGCCGGGTGCAGCAGTGAGTCAGGTAAAAATCGATGGCGTTTTGCATGAGTTCAGTTCTATCGCCGGTGTCAAGGAAGATGTAACTGAGATCATTATGAACATCAAAAGCTTAGCGATCAAGAACAACAGCGATACCGACGAGCCCAAGGTTGCATACATTGAGTTCGAAGGCGAGGGCGTGATTACTGCGGCCGACATTCAGGCGGACGCGGACATCGAGATTATGAATCCCGATCAGATCATCGCGACCTTGAGCGGCGGCACGGACAGCAAGTTCTACATGGAGCTTACGATCACCAAGGGCCGCGGCTATGTCAGCGCAGATAAGAATAAGAACGACGATTTACCCATCGGGGTGATCGCAGTCGATTCCATCTACACTCCGGTGGAGCGTGTGAATATGGCGGTGGCGAACACCCGTGTCGGCCAGCAGACGGACTACGACAAGCTGACATTGGAGATTTACACCAATGGCACTCTTGCACCTGACGAGGCAGTCAGCCTGGCCGCGAAGGTACTCAGCGAGCACTTAAACCTGTTTATCGACCTCTCCGAGAACGCCAAGACAGCAGAGATCATGGTGGAGAAGGAAGACAACGAGAAGGAAAAAGTGCTTGAGATGAATATCGACGAGCTGGAGTTGTCCGTCCGTTCTTACAACTGTTTGAAGCGGGCTGGAATCAACACCGTGGAAGAGCTGTGCAACCGCACTTCCGAGGATATGATGAAGGTTCGTAACCTGGGCCGCAAGTCCCTTGAGGAAGTGTTGGCCAAGCTTAAGGAATTAGGCTTACAGCTTAATCCCAGCGACAACGACTAACGATACATTTAACGCGGGACCAGTAAGTCCAAAGAAGCATGGTTTCCGTGAAGCCAAAATAGTATGCGGGGAATCAGCGCCCCGGCCAGTAAGTCCATAAGAAGCATGGCCGGGGTGTTCCGCAGTGACGGAGGAAAATGAAATGGCAGGATATAGAAAATTAGGAAGAACTTCCGACCAGAGAAAGGCTATGATCAGAAGCCAGGTTACAGCTCTGCTGTACCACGGCAAGATCAGAACCACTGAGACCAGAGCAAAGGAAATCCGCAAAGTAGCGGAGGGCCTGGTAGCGATGGCTGTCAGAGAGAAAGATAACTACGAGACCGTTAAGGTGACCGCTAAGGTTGCCCGCAAGGACAAAGACGGCAAGAGAGTGAAAGAAGTTGTGGACGGCAAGAAAGTAACCGTTTACGACGAGGTCGAGAAGGAAATCAAGAAGGATATGCCTTCCAGACTGCATGCCAGAAGACAGATGTTAAAGGTGCTCTACGGCGTAACCGAGGTTCCGACCTCCAACGCCGGCAAGAAGAAAAACACCAAGAGCGTTGATCTGGTTGCAAAGCTGTTCGACGAGATCGCTCCCAAGTACGCAGAGCGCAACGGTGGCTACACCAGAATCGTTAAGATCGGCCAGCGTAAGGGCGACGCAGCGATGGAAGTTCTGATCGAGTTAGTTTAATCAGATATTATTGAACCGCAGGTACGATAGACGTGCCTGCGGTTTTTTGTGTCATGGACAGCTGGCAAAGTCCGCGGGCGATTGTTTTGTCAGAACTTCGCAAATATTATGAATTTACCGAAAGAATATCGTAAGTTGACGTGGACAGTGGCCTCGGGCTATAATGATTACAGATAATAGATCAAATATGTGCAATGGGGGTTGCCCCTTTTAAGGAGGTTATCAGTATGATGAAATGGAAACGGATGCTCGGCGCGCTGATGGCAGCGGGACTGCTGGTGTCTGCGATGCCCATGGAGGCCCTGGCTGCGACCAAGTATGTCACCAGTATTTCGCTGAAGGTACATGCTGAACTGGAAGCGGGGGATTCGGTGGGTGACAATGACGATATCGCGCTTGAGAAACAGGACAGCGGTACTTACGTATATACAACAGCCAGCCGCTATCACGTGGTAGGAGCGGAGTGGGCCAATGACAAAGATATCTCCATCGGCGATGAGCCCAAGATGTATGTGTGGCTGGAGATTGACGACGACGACAACAATAACGAGTATAAGTTCCGCAGCAGCTACAGCTCCAGCAATGTGAGCGTCAGCGGCGGAAGTTACGTGAGCTCCAGCAAGAGCGGCGGGGATTTGAAGGTTACGATCCGGGTCAACCCCATCAAGGGCACCTATGACCCGCCGGAGAACGCCGAGTGGGGAAGCTCCCGTGGGCGGGCCACCTGGGATGCCGGGGACAGCAGTTCCGGTTACTATGACGTGTATCTGTACCGCGGCTCCTCGACTGTGAAAAAGGTGGAGGACTACAAGGGCACCAGCTATAACTTCTATCCCTATATGACCAAGGAAGGAGACTATACCTTTAAAGTCCGCACTGTTCCTCACAGTGACGGCAGCTACGGCAAGAAGAGCGACTGGACGGAGTCAGACGACCTTTATATCGACGAGGACCACGTTTCCGATGGTACCGGCCAGAGCCGGGACGACGGTGTGACCTCCACCGGCGGCACCACGGATGTGGGCTGGCGCAAGGATAACGACAAATGGTATTTTAAATATCCGGACGGCACCTTGGCTAAGAACGGTTGGATGAAATGGAACGATAAGTGGTATCTGTTCGACAGCGTCGGAAAGATGCTCAGCGGCTGGCAGCAGAACGGCGGCAACTGGTATTATCTGGGTGAGAGCGGCGATATGAAGACCGGCTGGGTGAAGTCCGGCAACCTCTGGTATTACTGCAATCCCAACCAGGGCGGCCCGGAGGGCGCCATGGTCAAGAGCTGCTGGCTTACGATCAACGGCAAGACCTATTTTATGAACGAGAGCGGAGCCATGGTGGAGGGCTGGTACAAGGTGGGAGAGGACTTCTACTATTTCCAGCCGGGCGAGGGCCACAAGCTGGTGAACACCACGGTGAACGGATTTGTGTTGGATGCAAACGGAGTGTGGCGTCACTGATGAGGGGACGGCCCGGGCCGGAGGAAGTTGTGAGAGGGAGCTGTGTGGGTGCATTTTTCATATAGAAAATCATAAGCCGGAGAACGGCGGAAGGAGTTTCAATGAAAAAGAGACAGGCGATGGCTGTGATGACGGTGGCGGTGCTGCTGGCGGCGGGCACAGCGATGACATCCCACGCGGCAGAGAAAGAGTATCAGATTTACGTGTCCAACAATTATGACACGCAGAACGTCAGCGCGGACGACAACGACGACGAGAAGGTCCATCCGCTGGCCCCGGACGTTTACAGCGACGACTACGAGATTATCGATGGTCCGTCCTGGTCCAAGGGGTTATTAAGCTGGACGCCGGGAAAGACGGTGACGGGAACCATTTACGTGGACCTGGACAGTTCGTCCGCGGAATCCATCGGCAAGAACCGGACTGGCATGGTCATGGCGGACGGCGAGGACAATGAGGTAGAGCTCACCTCCGTGGAGCGCTACAAGGGCAGTAAATACGAGGGCGACAATATCTACAAGGTAAAGTTCAGCTATCAGGTGGCAGCCCAGCTGGGCGACACCACCTGGGCCGGCTGGGACAGCGCAAATCCCACGCTGGCGCGCTGGAACGGCGTCAAGTATGCCAATACCTACCGTGTGGTTCTCTACGACGACCAGGGCTCTGTGGTGACTCAGACAGTGGAGAACGCCACATCCTATGATTTTTCGCAGTTCATGACCAAGGACCGGGTGAATTACTACTTTGAGGTGACGGCCATCGCCCGAAACGGGGATCAGCGGGATTATCTGAAGGACGGAGGTCCGGTCAGTTCCCTGGGATCCGCCTCCAACAATCCGGGAATCACAGACGGCACCTGGGGCGATTACCAGCAGGGCCGCCGTTTTACCAGGGCGGACGGAACCAATCCGGCGGGCTGCTGGGAGCGGATTCTGGGAAAGTGGTATTATTTTAACGCCGGAGGCTACGCGGTTACCGGGTGGAATGAGATTGACGGAACCTGGTATTACATGTATGAGGACGGCGCCATGGCGGCCGGGACCACAACGCCGGATGGGTATGTGGTGGACGGGAGTGGGGCGTGGGTGCAGTAGTTAGATTAAAAATGTATATTTGCAAAGGTGTAAAGAAAATTCCTTTACGCCTTTTCTTTTTGGGGATAAAATGATATATTCTATACTAGAAAACAAATATTAATTCTGTCGATACAGCGGTTCCTGCTGTATAAACACTTGTAGTTACTACAAGTTCAGGCTGAATCAGCCGATTTTTCCACAAAGAGACCGAAAAGGGAGTGATGCCTATGAGGGGGTATGAAACGATTGACTGGGGAATTTGAAGATTTGACATTATGGGATATATGCCATATAATAGATAGGAGTAGAGAAGGGCGGAAATGACCCATTTTACGGTAGAATTTTATGAGGATGAGTGGAATCATAAACCTGTTGAGGAGTTTCTGGCGGGGTTGGATTTTAAAATGCGTGCAAAACTTTTAGGGTTGTTACAGATTTTACAGGAAAAGGGAAATAAATTGAGAGAACCCTATAGCAAGTATTTAGGGGATGGGATATTTGAGATAAGATGTAAGGTTGGAACTGATCTGACAAGGGTACTGTATTTTTTTTATTATGACAAAAAGATAATATTGACGAATGGCTTTGTCAAGAAGACACAGCGGACACCGGCCCGTGAAATCAGGCTGGCAAAGAGACGAAGGAAAGATTATCTGGAAAGGACAGGCTGACTATGAAAACATTAAATGAATTTATGGCCGAGCAGCTGAAGAACCCGGAGTTCAGAGAAGAATACGACAAAATCCAACCGGAGCTGGATGTCATCAGAGCATTGGTTGAGGCCAGAATTTCTCAAAACCTCACACAAAAGGAATTAGCTGCGCGGACTGGGATTGATCAGGCGGATATCAGCAAGCTGGAGAACGGGACCAGGAATCCATCTCTGAATTTGCTGAAGCGGCTTGCAGACGGCATGGGCATGGTATTGAGAATAGAGTTTGTGCCAAAGCGTAAATGAGGCGGTCATGATGTCTAAAATAACTAAAAAAATATACCACAAGTTCAGAAATCGCGACATTATTACTTAAATGCCGGTTTTTTCCCTCCTCATTTTCTGATATGATTGGATCATCAGAGAAAAGGAGGGATTTTTATTATGAAGAAAAAACTGTCACTTTTGTTGGCGTGTACCATGGCTTTGAGCCTTACCGCGTGCGGCGGAGGCAAGACCGAGGCTCCTGCAACCACTGCGGCTCCTGAGACTACTGCAGCGACCGAGGCTGCAAAGGATACCGAAGCGGCGGAGTCCAAGGCGGAATCTGCAGAGGCTACTGAGGCGGCCGGCGGCATGGATGCGCTGATTGAGGCGGCAAAGGCCGAGGGAGAGCTCACTGTTTACGGCTCCTGCGAGGAGGAGTATCTGTCCGCAGCCTGTCAGAATTTTGAGAAGCTCTACGGAATCAAGACCAAGTTCCAGAGACTGTCCACCTCCGAGGTTTACACCAAGATCTCCGAGGAAGCTGGAAAACCGTCCGCTGACGTTTGGTTCGGCGGCACCACGGACCCCTACAATGAGGCGACCGCAGACGGCCTGCTGGAGCCCTATGAGGCGATCAACGCAGTGAACCTGATCGGCGATCAGTACAAGGACCCCACCAACTGCTGGTATGGCATCTACAAAGGTATCCTGGGCTTCATGGTTAACACCGAGGAGCTGGAGCGCCTGGGCCTGGAAGCTCCCAAGACCTGGGATGATCTGACCAAGGAAGAGTACAAGGGCCTGATCATGCTGTCCAACCCCAACACCGCAGGCACTGCCAAGCTGCTGATCAACACCATGGTTCAGATGAAGGGCCATGACGAGGCGATGGAATACTTTAAGGCGCTGGACAAGAACATTTCCCAGTACACCAAATCCGGTTCCGGCCCCTCCAAGATGGTAGGCCCGGGCGAGTGTGTGATCGGTATCGGCTTCCTGCATGACGGCATTTACCAGATTCTGCAGGGCTATGACAACATCCAGCTGATCGTTCCCGAGGATGGAACTTCCTTCGAGGTTGGCGCAACCGCAATCTTCAAGGGTTGTACACATCCCAACGCGGCAAAATTGTGGATTGAGTACGCTCTTTCTCCCGACTGTGTGGATCATGCCAAGGAGAACGGCTCCTACCAGTTCCTGGTACTTAAGAATGCGACTCAGCCGGAAGAGGCTACCAAGTTCGGTCTGGATATGAACAACACCATCGACTACGATTTCGAGGATGCAAAAGAGAACAGTGGAAAATATGTGGAGGACTTCTTCGCAGCACTGGGAAGCTCCAAGGACAACGCAGATTCCAGCCGTTTCAAAACCGAGTAATTGAAAACGGTGCCGGCTGCGGCACATGTTAGGATCGTAACAACTCGTGGGAGAGCGCTGCGAAATGCCGAAAATACACATTTCGCAGCGTTTTTATTGCCAGGAGAGCCCATTTTCCTGCCAATAAAAACGCTCCGCAGGGGGCGCTGCCCGGCGGACGGGCGGTCTGATCTCCGGCTGGACTGCAAATGATTCATGCACTGTAAACATTGTTGAAGATAGAAAGGGGGGCCTTTTTGTGGCCAGAAGTCAAAGCGCTGAGCTAGAGCGCAAGAAATTCTTTGCGGACCCATTTTTGGTCAGCATGATCGTCGTGCTGCTGGTGTTCCTGGCATTATTTATCCTGTATCCCCTTCTGATGCTGCTGGTAGACAGCTTTTATTCGGAAGGCACCGTGACTATGGACGTATTCAAGCGGGTGCTCAGCCTGGAACGGTTCAGAAGCGCATTTAAAAATACCCTGGTGCTGGGTTTTATCACGGGCCTGACCTCCACGGCCATCGGCCTGTTGTTCGCCTATGTGGAGGTTTACGTGAAGCTGCGCACCAAGGTGCTGGAAAAGCTGTTCAGCCTGGTGTCCATGCTGCCGGTGGTGTCCCCGCCCTTTGTGCTGTCCCTGTCCATGATCATGCTGTTCGGGCGCAGCGGCATTATCACCCGTTCCCTGCTGGGAATCTACGATTCAAATGTTTACGGCCTGAAGGGCATCGCCATCGTACAGACCCTGACCTTTTTCCCGGTCTGCTATCTGATGTTGAAGGGCCTGCTGAAAAATATCGACCCGTCCCTGGAGGAAGCCACCCGGGACATGGGCGCTTCCCGCTGGAGAGTATTCACCAGCGTGACCTTTCCCCTGCTGCTGCCCGGCCTGGGAAATGCGTTCCTGGTAACCTTTATCGAGTCGGTGGCGGATTTCGCCAACCCCATGCTGATCGGAGGTTCCTATGACACTCTGGCGACCACCATTTACCTGCAGGTGACCGGGGCCTACGACTCCACCGGCGCGGCGGCCATGTCCGTGGTTCTGCTGCTGTTGACCGTGGTGCTGTTCCTGATCCAGAAGTATTATCTGGAGAAAAAGACGGCGGCCACCCTGACGGGCAAGGCTTCCAGGATGCGTATGCTGATCGAAGACAAGAGCGTGACCGTGCCTCTGACCATCTTCTGCGGCTGCGTGGCTGCCTTTGTGCTGCTGATGTACATCATGGTGCCTTTCGGCGCTCTGTTTACTCTGTGGGGGCGGGATTACAGCCTGAGCCTGAAATGGTTCCAGTATATGTTTAAGACCAGCGGGCTGAAGGCGTTTAAGGATTCCTTTATGCTGTCCCTGATCGCTGCTCCGCTGACGGCGTTCCTCTCCATGGTGATTTCCTACCTGGTTGTCAAGAAGAAATTCAAGGCCAAAGGTTTTATCGAGTTCGTTTCCATGCTGGCCATGGCGGTGCCCGGAACGGTTCTGGGTATCGGATATATCCGCGGTTATGCCAACGGCCTGTTCCGCACCGGCATCATGAGCGGTCTGTACGGCACGGGGCTGATCCTGATCATCGTGTTTATTGTGCGAAGCCTTCCCACGGGCACCCGAAGCGGCATTTCCGCCCTTCGCCAGATCGACAAGTCCATTGAAGAGTCAGCCTACGACATGGGCGCCAACTCAGCCAAGGTGTTCATGACGGTGACGCTGCCGCTGATCAAAGACTCCTTCTTCAGCGGCCTGGTAACCGCGTTTGTGCGCAGCATCACCGCTATTTCCGCCATCATCCTGCTGGTAACCCCGGATTTCCTGCTGATTACCTGTCAGATCAATGAGCAGGCGGAGAAAGGGAACTACGGCGTGGCCTGCGCGTACGCTACGGTATTGATTATTATCACTTACGGTGCTGTATTGATTATGAATACGCTGATGAAATTCTTCGGCGTCAGCAGAAAGATCAAGGAGGAGAATTAAATGGATAAGCAGAAAAAAGGCGTTCGTCTGGAGCATATATCGAAGATTTACAAGGATCCCAAGACCGGCAAGGATTTCTACGCGGTGCAGGACACCACGCTGGATATTGAGCCGGGAACATTTGTCACCCTGCTCGGCCCCTCCGGCTGTGGCAAGACGACCACGCTGCGTATGATCGCCGGTTTCGAGAGCCCGGATGAGGGCGACATCTATCTGGGGGACGAAGCGATCAACGCCCTGACGCCCAACAAGCGCGACACGGCTATGGTATTCCAGAGCTACGCCCTTCTGCCGCACTACAATGTGTTCGACAATGTGGCGTATGGCCTGAAGATCCGCAAGCTGCCCAAGGAGGAGATTCAGGAGCGGGTGATGAATATTCTGAAGCTGGTGGAGATGGAGGGCATGGAATCCCGCATGACCAACCAGCTCTCCGGCGGCCAGCAGCAGCGCGTGGCCCTGGCCCGGGCGCTGGTGATCGAGCCCAGCGTGCTGCTGTTCGACGAGCCGCTGAGCAACCTGGACGCCAAGCTGCGCGTGACCATGCGGACGGAGATCCGCAAGATCCAGCAGAAGGTGGGTATTACGGCGATTTATGTCACCCATGACCAGTCCGAGGCCATGAGTATTTCCGACAAGATCATTATCATGAGCAAGGGTAAGGTAGAGCAGATCGGCACGCCGCGGGAGATTTACTATCACCCGACGTCCAAGTTCGTGGCGGACTTCATCGGCGAGGCCAACTTCCTGGAAGCCCAGGTACGGTCCGCAGACGGCGAGAAGGCCATGATTTCAGTAGCAGGCGGCGAATTCGAAGTCAACAACTTCGCCCACGCCAAAGCCGGCGAAACCGCCACCCTGGTCCTCCGCCCCGAGGGAGTCAGCCTGTCGGAGAAAGGACTGCTGGAAGGAACCGTAACGCTGTCAACATTTATGGGGGCGTATCAGTATTATCAGATGATGGTGGGAGATATCGAGATACAGATCACGGATTACAATCCGGTAAACCGGCGGATTTATGAGGTTGGAGAAAAAGCGTACCTCGATTTCGACCCCAAGGGAGTTTACATATTGTAGGGAGATAGTATCATTTGAACACTTGACAAGGTATTTTCGAGTCCAGTGAGAATACATGCCGAAACACTTGGCAAGGTCTTTTATGAGCTTAGGGTTTGTGGTATAATCCAGGTAGGCAATGAGCAGTGCGTGAAGGGACATATGCAGAGCCACGTCGTGCTGGCACGTAAGTGGAGCTGCATATGGCCATTCACATAGGGCGAAGCCCGTGAGCGAGATGGAGCGAAGCGGAATCGAGCTGCACTGCGGAGTAGCGAGACGCGAAGGTGCGTGAAGGGGCGTGAGCAGTAGCCACGTCGTGCTGGCACGTAAGTGGAGCTGCATATGGCCATTCACATAGGGCGAAGCCCGTGAGCGAGATGGAGCGAAGCGGAATCGAGCTGCACTGCGGGCTAGCGAGACGCGAAGATGCGTGAAGGGACGTAAGCAGTAGCCCCATCATGCAGGCCCGCAAAGGGATCCCCCCCTTTTTTTCAACCAATCCCCCTAAAAAACAGGACCCCAAAACTATGAAAAACAAACACAATCACATCACCGCCGCCCTCCTATTTCTCCTGCTGGCCCTCACCGGCTGTGCGGGCAGAAACTTAGGGCGCCCGGCGGACTTAAAAACGGATGAGGCGCTGGTCATTTACTGCCCTCATCCGTTGGATTTTATAAATCCGGTGGTCTCCGAGTTCGAGGAGCGCACCGGCATAAGCGTGCAGGTGCAGACCGGCGGAACCGGCGAGCTTTTGGAGATGGTGGCGGAGCAGAAGCAGCCGCGCTGCGACATCTTCTGGGGCGGTTCCCTGTCCACCACCATAGAGCGCCGTGAGCTGTTTGCCCCCTATATCAGTGAAAATGAGAGCGTAGTGCGGCCGGAGTTCTGCAACGTGGAGGGGAACATGACGCGGTTCACGGACGTTCCCAGCGTGTTGATGGTGAACACCAACCTGATCGGCGGCATTTCCATAAAAGGTTACGGCGATCTGCTGCAGCCGGAGTTAAAAGGCCGGATCGCCATGGCCAACCCGTCCGTTTCCTCCTCGTCCTACGAGCATCTGATCAACATGCTGTACGCCATGGGAAACGGCGCCCCGGAAATGGGCTGGGACTACGTGCGGGCCTTCTGTGAAAACCTGGACGGAAACCTGCTGGAGAGCTCTTCCGCGGTCTACAAAGGCGTTGCGGAAGGCCGTTACACCGTGGGTCTGACCTTTGAGGAGGGCGCGGCCCACTATGTGGCGGGCGAAAACAGCGCGGTGAAGCTGGTTTACATGGAGGAAGGCGTCATTTCCAAACCCGACGTGGTGTGCATCGCGGTGGGAGCGGAGCATGTGGCTGAGGCCAGAGCCTTTGTGGACTTTGTGACCGGCCGGGACGCCCAGACCATGATCGCCACCACCCTGGACCGCCGTTCCGTGCGCACGGACGTGGAGGAGCCGGACTATCTGCCGGACAAGGACTCCCTCCACATCATTTATGACGATCCGGCGGTGGTCAACGAAAATAAGCAGAAATGGCTGAGCCGCTTTGACGACATATTCCGGGCCACCCTGACGGAAGGCGGGAAGGGGGCGGCGGAATGAAAAAAGAGCGGTATTTTCGGGACGAGCTGCGCAAGCTTTTCATCGGGTACGCCATTATCCCCTCCGTGCTGTTCACCCTGGTCTGCGGCCTTGTATTTCTTGCCGCCCTCATGCAGGGAAAGATGAGCGGAAATGAACGGCACAACCAATATGTGGCCGGGGAACTAAACCGGGTGCTGACGGTCTACGGAAATGAGCTGGAAGAGCTGGCGGCGCAGCCGGAGTTGTTTTCCGGGGAAATGAACACCGACCGCCAGGTGTACATTTTCCGGGACTTTTACAGTGTTTCCAATGAACTTGGATACGAGGCGGACCTGTTCGTGCTGGATGCGGACCGGAATCCGGTCATGTCCAGCCGCTCTGCGCTGCCGGAGTATCTCAAAGTGGATCCCGGCGTGGACTGGGGCATTTTTGCATCCATGGAAACGCGGCCGGGCGCTACTGCGGTCCGCCTGATGGACGGGTGGAAGAAGCAGGACCGGGATATTGCCCTGGGGCGGACTATTCTGAACGGGGACGAGACGGTGGGGTATCTGGTGTTCGCGATCAACAGCAGCCGGTTTCAGCCGGCCCTGGACCAGGCGGACACACAGATTCTGATCGCGGACCGGTTCGGGCGCATTTTTCTGAGCAATACCTACAATTTTACGGATAAAAGCAACCAGGTGATCGAAGCGCTGGAGGGAGCCGGGCGATATCTGCACTACAATAAAAACTTGTATCTGGCGGGCTGCCAGGAGGTGTATCACGGCATGTTCCGCGTCTACTCGGTGTCCGATATCCAGAATATCGTGGTCTCCTTAGGCATGGGCGGCGCGCTCATTATCACGGCGCTGGCGCTGATGACCATCTGGGTGTCCTTCAGCACCAAGCGGGTGACGGAGCGCAAGACAAGGGACTTCTACCGGATTCTGGACGTGATGGAGAGCGCCAGGGACGGAGATTTGGAGCGGATCCACATTGACAGCGACAACGAATTCAAGACCATTGCGGATGCTTACAATGAGATGATTACCAGCTTAAAGCTGCAGATGGAAAATAACCGGAAGATGACGGAGCTGGTGGCGGCCTCCCAGATCAAACAGCTGGAGAGCCAGTTTAATCCCCATTTCCTGTATAACACGCTGGAAAACATCCGTTATATGTGCCGCATCGAGCCGGAGATCGCGGCCAAAATGGTATTCAGTCTTTCCAGCCTGCTGCGCTACAGCCTGGACGGGAGCCGTGAGGAGGTGACCCTACGGGAGGATCTGGATCACCTGGAGAATTACCTGACGATTTTGAAATACCGGTTTAACCGGCGTTTTTCCTATGAAATTGACGTGGAGCCCCAGGCGCTTGCATGCCGGATTCCCAAGCTGGTCCTTCAGCCCATGATCGAAAATTCCGTGAAATACGGCTTTGGCAACCAGGAAACGCTGAGTGTGGAGCTGAAGGTTTATATTCACGAGGGCAGACTGACCATGATCTGCCGGGACGACGGCGTCGGAATGACGCCCCAGACACTGAGCGAGCTGACGGCCCTGCTGGGGCAGAAGGAGAACCGCAGCAGGCATTCGGGACTTTATAACATACACCGCCGGATCGAAATTTTGTACGGCAGGCCGTACGGCGTGGAGATCCGCAGCACGGAAGGCCACGGCACCACGCTGATCGTGACGCTTCCGGCCAATACGGAGGAAAAGGAATGCTGAGAGTGTTGATTGCAGAGGATGAAGATATTATCCGCAAAGGTTTGGTTTACACGACGGACTGGCTGTCCATGGACTGTGTGGTGGTCGCGGAGGCGGCCAACGGGCAGGAGGGCCTGGAGAAGATTCTGGAGTGCAGGCCCGACGTGGTGATCGCGGATATCTGCATGCCGTTTCTGGACGGGATCGAGATGATTAAGCGGGCGGCGGAGACGGTGCATTTTAAAAGTATTTTGCTGACCAGCTATGCGGATTTTGAGTACGCCAGGCGGGCCATTGACGCCAGAGTGTGCGAATATCTGCTGAAACCGGTGGATGAGGACCAGCTGGCGGAGATTATGAGGAAGCTGGGGGAGGAGATCGCCAGCAGCCGCCAGGTGGAGAAGGTGATGGAACAGGCCGAGCTGGACGGGGGAAATATGAACCTGGAGTATTTTATGCAGCTGGATTTATCGGAGAACCAGTATGTTTCCAGGGCCATCGGACAGATCCGGGAGCGTTTTGGGGAAAAGCTGAGCATTGAGTCGATTTCCGAGGAGATGGGGGTCAGCGCCAGCTATCTGAGCCGGAAGTTCAAGGAGGTTACGGGGCAGACGTTTCTGGATTTTCTGAATAAATACCGGGTGCAGCAGGCGATTGTGATGCTCAATGCGCAGAAGTACCGGATCAGTGAGATTTCGGAGGCGTGCGGGTTTACGGATTATAAGCATTTTTGTGCGGTGTTTAAGAAGTATACTTTGAAGTCGCCGACGAAGTTTGTGAAGGGGAGATAGGGGGGTGCAACCGTTCGTGAGAGAAAGCGGGCAGGGGCGCACTGGCTCCGGGGCTCCGCGATGGCAGGGAGTAAGGCGGAAGGGGGACGGAAAGCGCAGGACCGCTCCGAGCTACGGCGCAGGCCTGATGCCTGCCCCTCCGCCTCCGCTTTGTTCCGGGCGTTGAACGCTCCGGAACAACCTGCACTTTCCGCCCCCCTTCCGCCTAACTCCCTGCGAATCGCTACACAGTCGCCTGTGCACCCCTGCCCGCTTTCTCTCACCCGCGGGGGACCGGGCGGGGAAAGATGGAAAAAATTTAAATTTATTTGGGGGCTGCGGTGCGGGGGTGCCGGGCTTTTTTTGGTTGAAAGAGCGGGAAAATGGGATTGTCTCTTATTTTATGCGTGGGGTTGTCTTGACTTATGGGGGGATATCAACTACAATTTAAAAACGAAATGCAGTATGCAGATAAGGACGGGACCGTATGGGAATCGTAAAGGCTTCGAAGCTGATTTTTGAATATATCCGAAGGGATGAGGAAGAGAACGTAGAGGAAGTGAAGCGGGCCATTGATGATGTGGACGTGGATATTAAGAAGGGGGACTTTGTGGCTGTTTTGGGGCATAATGGCTCCGGGAAGTCTACGTTTGCGAAGCATATTAATGGGATTTTGATGCCTTCTGAGGGTACGGTCTGGGTTTCGGGGATGGATACCAGGGACGAGGAGCATATCTGGGATGTGCGTAAGGCCGCGGGTATGGTGTTCCAGAACCCGGATAACCAGATTATCGGCAATGTGGTGGAGGAGGACGTGGGATTCGGCCCGGAGAATATGGGGATTCCTACGGAGGAAATCTGGCGCAGGGTGGATGAGAGTTTGGAGGCCGTGGGGATGACGGCTTACCGGCTGCAGTCCCCGAATAAATTGTCCGGCGGGCAGAAGCAGCGGGTGGCGATCGCCGGGGTGATGGCGATGCGGCCTCAGTGTATTATATTGGACGAGCCGACGGCTATGCTGGACCCCAATGGGCGTAAGGAAGTGATCCGTACCCTGAGGGAATTGAACCGGGTGGAGAAGATTACGGTGCTGTTGATTACCCATTATATGGAAGAAGCGGTGCACGCGGACCGGATCATCGTGATGGACGATGGGAGGATCGTGATGGACGGCAAGCCCAGGGAGATTTTTTCGCGGGTGAAGGAGTTAAAGAGCCACGGACTGGACGTTCCGCAGGCCACGGAGCTGGCCTGGGAGCTGAAGGAGGCGGGCATGCCACTTGGCGACGGGATTTTGGGCCGCAGGGAGCTGGTGGAGCAGTTGGTTCCGCTTCTGAAGAAGCAGGGAGAGTAAAATGTCGATCAAAGCAGTGGATTTGAATTTTGTGTACGGCGCCGGTACCGCGTTTGAGCAGAAGGCGCTGAAACATGTCAATTTTGAGATACAGGACGGGGAGTTTGTGGGGCTGATCGGCCACACCGGGTCCGGGAAGTCCACGCTGATTCAGCACTTAAACGGGCTGGAGCGGGCGACCAGCGGCCAGATTCTGTACAATGGGGAAGATATTTACGCGGAAGGGTATGATATGAAGGGGCTGCGCAGCAAGGTGGGACTGGTGTTCCAGTACCCCGAGCATCAGCTGTTCGAGGTGGACGTGCTGACGGACGTGTGCTTTGGCCCGAAGAATCAGGGGCTTTCCGCGGAGGAGGCCGGGGAGCGGGCGAAGAAGGCGCTGGAGCTGGTGGGGCTTGACGAGTCCTTTTACGCACAGTCGCCCTTTGAGCTGTCCGGGGGACAGAAACGCCGGGTGGCGATCGCCGGAGTGCTGGCCATGGAGCCGGAGGTGCTGATACTTGACGAGCCAACGGCCGGGCTGGACCCCAGGGGACGGGATGAGATTCTGGATCAGATCGACCAACTGCACCGGGAGCGGGGGATGACGATTATTCTGGTTTCCCACAGCATGGAGGACGTGGCGCGCTACGCCGACCGGCTGCTGGTGATGAATCACGGCGAGAAGGTATTTGACGGGCCGCCCAAGGAGGTGTTCCGCCATTACCGGGAACTGGAGGCCATCGGGCTGGCTGCGCCTCAGATCACGTACCTGGTGCACGATCTGCGGGAGCGCGGAATCGACATCGATGAGGATATCACCACGGTCGCAGAGGCCAGGGAGGCCATTCTCAGGCTTTACAGACAATAGGAGCGGAAATGTTAAGAGAGATTACGCTGGGACAATATTATCCGGTAGATTCTGCGGTTCACCGCCTGGACCCCAGAACCAAACTGTTCGGGACAATGGTATTCATTATCTCACTTTTTATGGCGGACAGCCTGTGGGCGTACCTGCTGGCCACGGTGGTTTTAGGCCTGGTGATCCGGGCGACCAGGGTGCCGTTTAAGTTTATGGTGCGGGGGCTGCGGGCAGTGCTGGTGCTGCTGCTCATCAGCGTCAGCTTTAACCTGTTTTTGACCGATGGTACTATAATTGTAAAATTCTGGATTTTTAAGATCACCCACGAGGGTGTGCGGCTGGCCGGATTTATGGCGCTGCGCCTGATCTATCTGGTGATCGGCTCCTCGGTGATGACGCTGACCACTACGCCCAACCAGCTGACGGACGGCCTGGAGAAAAGCCTTGGGTTTTTAAACAAAGTGGGGGTTCCGGTGCACGAGGTGTCCATGATGATGTCCATCGCGCTGCGCTTTATCCCCATTCTGGTGGAGGAGACGGACAAGATCATGAAGGCGCAGATGGCAAGGGGCGCGGACTTTGAGTCCGGAAACCTGATCCGAAAGGCCAAGGCAATGGTGCCGCTGCTGGTGCCGCTGTTTATCTCCGCGTTCCGTCGGGCTACGGATCTGGCGATGGCCATGGAGGCGCGCTGCTACCGCGGCGGAGAGGGCAGGACCAAGATGAAACCGCTGCATTACCGGGCGGCGGACCGGACGGCCTATCTTTTGTATGCAGTGTACATTGCCGCGATGGTGGGGATTCGGGTGTACCTGTAAGGCATTTCATATGGAAGGAATCGGAAACATGAGACGGATTCGCCTGGTGGTGGCCTACGACGGCACCAATTACCACGGCTGGCAGTACCAGCCCAATGCGGTGACAATCGAGGAAGTGCTGAACAAGGCGCTGACAGAGCTTTTGAGGGAACCCATCGCCGTGATCGGCGCCAGCCGCACGGACGCGGGGGTGCACGCGCGGGGAAATGTGGCGGTGTTCGACACGGAGAACCGCATGGCGGCGGATAAGATCTGTCTGGCGGTGAACCAGCGGCTGCCTGAGGATATCCGGGTGCAGAGCTCGGGGGAGGTGGCCCCGGACTGGCATCCCAGAAAGCAGCGGTGCGTCAAGACTTACGAGTATAAAATCTTAAACCGCAGGATCGAGGTGCCGGACAAGCGCCTGTACACATACCACTGCTATTACGATCTGGATTTGGAGAAAATGCGCCGGGCCGCGTCCTTTATCGTGGGCGAGCACGATTTCAAAAGCTTTTGCAGCGCCAAAACCCAGGTCACGGACACTGTGCGGACCGTGTACAGCCTGACCGTGGAGCGGGATCAGGAGGATGTGATCACCATCCGGATCACCGGGAGCGGATTTCTCTACAATATGGTGCGGATCATCGCAGGCACACTGCTGTGGGCCGGAACCGGTCTGATCCGGCCGGAGGAGGTGGCGGAGATTCTGGCGGCGGAGGACAGGCGCAAGGCCGGCCCCACGGCTCCGGCCAAGGGACTTATGCTGATTCGGATGTTTTATCCCGACGAAATGCAGGAGCAGGCGGAAAAAACGTGAAAAACAGGCATTTTTAAGCATTTTTAGGCGAGAAAGTGGTTGACACGCCCGGGTGAATGTAATATAATATAAAACTGTGACATTAGCAAAGAATGCTTAGCCATTGCCCCGGAGTAAGCATTTGACTGATAAATACTTCCCATATTTATCATGCATACAGAGGGCGCCTGAAGGCGCGCGTCAGGTAGAATAAGGTTGAATTTAACAGGAGGTTGACCAATGAAGAGTTTTATGGCTAGTCCAGCGACAATCGAGAGAAAATGGTATGTAGTTGATGCGACCGGATATACATTAGGACGTTTAGCTTCAGAAGTGGCTAAGGTATTAAGAGGAAAGAACAAACCGACTTTCACTCCCCACATGGATTGCGGCGATTACGTGATCATTGTGAACGCGGACAAGGTGAAAGTGACCGGTAAGAAATTAGATCAGAAGATTTATTACAACCACTCCGAGTATGTGGGCGGAATGAGAGAGACCACACTGCGTGAGATGATGGCTAAGAAGCCTGAGAAGGTTGTAGAGTTAGCCGTTAAAGGTATGCTTCCCAAGGGGACTCTGGGCAGAAGCATGTTTGACAAGCTTCATGTATACGCCGGCCCGGATCATCAGCAGGCAGCTCAGAAGCCCGAAGTTTTAACATTTTAATGAGGAATGGAGGAAGAAAATATCATGGCTAGCGCAAAATTTTACGGAACAGGCAGAAGAAAAAAATCCATCGCCAGAGTATATTTAGTACCGGGTACCGGCAACATCACCATCAACAAGAGAACCATTGATGAGTACCTTGGACTTGAGACATTAAAGTTAATCGTTCGTCAGCCCTTAGTAGCGACCGAGACCAGCGACAAGTTCGACGTTCTGGTAAACGTTCGCGGCGGCGGCTTTTCCGGACAGGCGGGTGCAATCCGTCACGGAATCTCCAGAGCTCTGCTTCAGGCGGATGCCGAGTACAGACCGGTCCTGAAGAAAGCCGGATACCTGACCAGAGACCCGAGAATGAAAGAGAGAAAGAAGTACGGCTTAAAGGCTGCACGTCGCGCTCCGCAGTTCTCCAAGCGTTAATCGCGTTCAGGATCTACAATTCGCAGACACATTCAAAACCTTCCGGGATTTCCCGGAAGGTTTTTTTGTGATGCATCCGGCGGCGCGCATACCCGGGATCAGGTCCTGCGGGCCGACAGACCGGTGTGACTGTCCCCTCCTGTAACGTCCAGAACACCCTTACCACGGACGCGCTGGGCCGGCCGAAATCCCCCCTGTCCGCGTTCAAAACGGGCCGCAGAATATTAATAATAATGGATGGATTATATTAAGAGTTTGGTAATATTATTTTTTCCCAGAAAATGTATAATAGAACAAACAGCACCGTGATCTGGTGGAAGTGGATGGGAGGAAATGATTGTGAGAATGAGTCGAATGTCAGCAATTTTGTTTGCCGCGGTTATGTCGGCCGCGCAGTTGTCGGCCTGCGGCCGTTACGCGGAGATTGAGACCGCCGGGCAGACGGCGGATGCAACTTCCGGGGAGGCTGCGCCGGAAGCGGCAGAGAGCGCGGCGGGTGAGGGCGCAGCGGCAGAGAGCGGTTCCCAGGCCGGGGAAACGCCGTCCGCGGATCCCGGGACGCAGGCCCCGGTTGAGAGCGGCGCTGGGGATGGCGCCCAAAGTCTGATTCCGGAGAGCGGGAATCCGGAGGCGTCGGACCAGGGAGCGGATGCGGAGGCATTTTTCAATCAGAGCGGCATGTCCAAGGAGGAGGCCGCGGCCTTTGTCTCCACGTTTCTGGAGGCCGTAAAGGCGGACAACCGGGAGGCGGTGGCGGGAATGATCCGATATCCGCGCCAGGTCAAAACGCCTGCGGGTGAGGCCCAGGTTGCGGGAGCGGAGGAATTTCTGGCATACTACGATGAGATTTTCACACCGGATTTCAGGAAAAAACTGGAAGAAACCCCGGCCACAGATCTGTTCTGCAAGGACGGCCTGATCGGATTGGGGGACGGGAGCGTGTGGTTTTACCCAGCAACGGTTGAGGACGACATGAGCATCACTTCAGTCAATGTCTCCGCTGACCGCTATGTGCGTTACGGCGGTCCCTCCGGCGTACAGCCCGGATAAAAAATAATTTCATTTAAGTGTAACATTCCTTCATTTTGCGGATCTAATAGGCAGAAGGAGGTGGCGCAGATGGCAGCAAGCGATGAGGTTGAGGTATTATACCGCCAGTATTCCCAGGCGGTGTACGGTTATCTGCTTTCCATGTGCAGGGACCGGCATGCGGCGGAGGATATTCTCCAGTCTACTTTTTTGCAGGTGATCAGGGGGATCGCAGGGTTTCGCGGGGAAGGTTCCGTGAAGACCTGGATTTTCACCATCGCCCGGAATGAATATTTCCGATGGCTGCGCCGGAATCCGCCCTCCCTTCCCTTAGACGAGTCCATACCGGCTCCGTCGGACCTGGCCGGGGATTACCGGGAACGGGAAAAGCTCCGGGCGGCGTTTGATTATTTAAACGGCCTGGATGAACCGCAACGAAGCCTGATGTGCCTGCGGATTTTCGGCGGGCTGTCCTTCCGGGAGATCGCGATCCTGCAGGGCAGAACCGAGGTGTGGGCCCGGGTGAACTTTATGCGCTGCAAGAACCGTATGCTGGAGCATTTGGAGGAGGAATGAAGATGGAACGGAACGATTGCGCGATTGTGCGGGATCTTATACCCATGTACGGGGAGGACCTGCTGAGTGAAGAGACAAGAGATTATATGAGGGATCATATGGAGCACTGCGGCGAATGCCGCAAATACCTGGAGCAGTGCCTGCGGGAGGTGCAGGTGCCGGTGGAGCCGCCCGCGCGGGAGACGGACAAAAAGATCATCCGCGGGATGCGTTTCCGTCTGATCTGGTATCTCTTCTGGCCGTCGCTTTACGCGGTCTGTCTGCAATTCGGAAAAGAAGGGACGCTGAGATTTTTTGGAATCGCTCTGATTTTGACTGCGTGGATCACCATCGGAACACATCATTACGAGTATAATTTTGATTTGGACGACACAAAGCGCGAATTTTATCAGAGGGAAGAGAAAAGTATCAGGGAACACAAAGGCACCTTCCTGACCCAGGGCCTGCTGCTGTGTCTGCCTGTGTTCATTCCCTTTGCCATCGGAGTGGCCGGCATGCTGCTGGGCGGTTGACCCGTCTTTTGGAACAAATCATACGGATAGAAAAATCCCCCGGAGGAAACTCCGGGGGTTTTCTGAAATAGAGTGCAAAACCATCAAAAATGGGGGATTGGTGGGTGTAAATCAGTGGTTCATATGGGAATATTCTACACCCTGGAGTTACTCCAAGGTCAATGCATGTAAGGAATTTGTAAGGATTTCCCCTGGAGCGTGTCTGAAAATTCATTCCCGCCATCTGCCATAAGGAATCCCCCAGGCTTTGCCTGGTACCCCTTAGGACAAGGCCCGCTACGTCTCCCTCATCGGGGCCAAATCTCCCACAAAGTGGGACGCACATCTGACGGAAAGCAATTTCCAGACACGCTCTAAATCCATCCCCCGTCCAGGCCGATGACCTGACCGGTCAGGTAAGCGTTTTTGTAGCCAAGATGGTAGACCAGATCCGCCACCTCCTCGGCCGAACCCAGACGCCCGGCCGGGATATCCTCCACCAGGGAGATGAGCTCGTCCTCCTCCATCCACTGGTTCATCTCCGTGTCGATGGCGCCGCAGGCCACGGCGTTCACCTGGATATTGGAGGGGGCCAGCTCCTTTGCCAGGGCTTTGGTCAGCGCGTTGATTCCGCCCTTGGTGGCGGAGTACGCGGTCTCGCAGGAGGCGCCCACCACGCCCCAGACCGAGGACACGTTGACGATTTTTCCCTGTTTCTGGCGCACCATGTAGGGAATGGCCAGCTTACAGCAGTTAAAGACCGAGGTCAGGTTGACGTGGAGCATCCGCTCCCAGTCCTCGGAGGACATGTCCTGCAAAAGTCCGATGTAAGAGATTCCGGCGTTGTTCACCAGCACGTCCACGCCTCCGAACCGGCTGCGGATCTGGGAAAATAACGTTTCACAGCTTTTGAGATCCCCCATGTCGCCCAGATAGGCCAGGCAGGGGGCCTGAAAGCTTTCGATTTCACGTCTGGTCTGCTCCAGCTGCTCGGCCCGGTGGACGCAGCTGATCACCACGTTGTATCCCTTCTTGGCAAATTTGATCGCCACGGCTTTGCCGATTCCCCTGGAAGCTCCTGTTACCAAAACAGTTTTGCGCGGCATATGCTGCCTCCTTTCAGTGGTGCTCTTCCAAATATTGTATCCCTTGCAGTTATTATAAACATTCGCCGGACCGATTTCAAGTGATTGGCGGATAAAGTGCGTTTGGTGGATTGTGAATTGTAAGAAAATCGGGTACAACAAATGGAAACCTTGTGCTATAATAATTTGTAGTTGCATAAAAACGATAAAATGGCTGCAGGAAGGTATTTTTGCTACCGCAGACAGAAATAATAACAGAAAAGGACTGAGAGATTATGACGAGATATGATTTGATTATTATCGGTTCCGGACCGGCGGGACTTGCGGCGGCGATCTACGCCCAGAGAGCGAGGCTGAACACCCTGGTGGTGGAGAAGGCTATGGTGAGTGGAGGACAGGTGCTGACCACCTACGAGGTGGACAATTATCCCGGCCTTCCCGGCATGGGCGGATACGACCTGGGCATGAAGCTGCGGGAGCACGCGGACGCTCTGGGCGCGGTGTTTGCGGAGGACGAGGTGGTCCGGGTGGAGAACGACGGGGAGATCAAGCGGGTGGTCTGCGAGCAGGAGACCTATGAGGCCAAAGCACTGATCATCGCCACCGGCGCTCATCACCGGAAGCTGGGAGTTCCCGGCGAGGAGGAGCTGGCAGGGGCGGGCGTTTCCTACTGCGCCACCTGTGACGGAGCGTTTTTCCGCAACAAGGTGACCGCGGTGGTGGGCGGCGGCGACGTGGCCGTGGAGGACGCCATTTTCCTGGCCAGAATGTGTACCAAGGTGTATGTGATCCATCGCCGCGACCAGCTGCGGGCTGCCAAGAGCCTGCAGGAGACTCTGCTCTCCCTGCCAAACGTGGAGATGGTGTGGGACAGCGTGGCGGACGAGATCATCGGCGACGGACGGGTGGAACAGCTGAAGGTGACCAATGTCAAGACCGGCGAGTCCCAGAACCTGGAAGTTCAGGGCGTGTTTATCGCGGTTGGCATCACGCCGGAGAGCCAGGCCTTTAACGGGCTGGTGGAGACGGATCACGGTTATATCAAGGCCGGCGAGGACTGTGCCACTTCCGTGCCGGGCATCTTCGCGGCGGGAGATGTGCGCACCAAACCCCTGCGCCAGATCGTGACCGCGGCGGCGGATGGAGCCAATGCGGTGACCAGCGCGGAACACTATCTGATGGGCAACTAGGAGGAGGAGCGCGTTCCAATGAAGAAAGTGGCGAAAATACTCATCGCCGGGGGCGTTTGCTCGGTTTTCTGGGCGATGCCGGCCAGCGCTTCGACGAACCTGGAGACCAGTTCCTCACTGGCGGGCATCTCCGTGGCGCTCAACAATTTCTACGCCAGCACCGAGGAGCCGGAGCAGGCCCTTGCGTCTGTTTTTGACGCGGCTGCCGCCACTTCCGTGGCATCCGGCGGCGGAGGCGGGGGCGGACAAGCAGCTCAGGGCGGGCAGTCCGGCGAGACGGCTGCCGCCACTACAGCGGCTCCGGAGACCACCAAGGCCAAGTCCTCTCCCTACGACAACGTTGCGGTGTCCAAGGTGAACGGTTATGTGAATATCCGCACCGAGGCCAACACCACCAGCGGCGTGACCGGCAAGATCTACAACGACAGCGCGGCCACTATTCTGGACACGGTGGACGGCGAGGGCGGAAAGTGGTATAAGATCAAGTCCGGTTCCGTGACCGGATACATTAAAGCAGAATATTTTGTCACCGGCGCGGAGGCAGAGACCAAAGCCAAGCAGGTGGGGACCCAGTACGGCACCGTGGTCGGCACTCCCACCCTGCGCCTGCGCAAGAGCCCGGATCTGACCAGCCAGACGCTGACCCTGCTGGCCGAGGGCGCCCATTATGTGGTGCTGGAGGAGCAGGGGGATTTCCTCAAGGTGGCGGTGGACTCGGACCTGGAAGGGTATGTGTTCAAGGATTATATGAACACTACGGTGGAGTTCCAGAAAGCGGTATCCGTGGAGGAGGAGAAAGCCAAAGCTGAGGATGAGGCCAAACGCAAGAAGGAGGCCGAGGAAGCCATCCGAAAGCTGGAGGAGGCCAAGGAAGCGGAGCGGAAGAAGACGACCACCGCCGCGGAGACGACGAAAAAGGAGACTACCACGGCGGCTACCACCAAGTCCAACGGCAACACGGCGGACGGCACCATCCCGGTGAATCCCGAGCAGGGCGGAGGGGAGAGCGCGGCAGCGCCCACCACGGCCAAAGAAACCACCACATCCAAACCCAAGGAGACCACAATCGCCGTGGGACCGGGCGGTGGAGGAAGTTCCGGCGAGGTGACCTCGGCCACGCGCACGGCCATTGTGGCTTACGCCAGACAGTTCTTAGGCAACCCCTATGTCTACGGCGGCACCAGCCTCACAAGCGGCGCGGACTGCTCCGGCTTTGTCATGAGCGTGTACGCCCATTTCGGGATCAGCACGGGAAGAAGCTCCAGAGACCAGGCGGCCAAGGGAAGAACGATCCCGACCAGCGAGGTGAAGCCCGGCGACCTGCTGTTCTATGCCAGCGGGGATTATATCAACCATGTGGCGATCTACATAGGCGGAGGACAGGTAATCCACGCCAGCACGCCCACCACCGGAATCTGCCTGGCTCCGGCCAACTACCGGACGCCGTGCAAGGCGGTTACATTCCTGGATTAAGGCGGCCGGAACGGTTTTGCAGTCCGGCGGCTGCGTTAAAAAAATAATGCGAGGGGGACCGGAAGGGTCCCTCTCTTATTGAGTGCAATGAGCCTTTGGCCCATTGCAGACTACCGTGAACCGCGGGGCAGGTCTTTGGGCCTGCCGTGCGGCCGCGTGAAAGAGGTTTTGGTATGGAAGAGACATTGAAACAGGAAGATTTGAGGGAGAAAATGATCCGGGACCGGCATAAGGGCATCGCGTGCATCGTGCTGTCCGCGCTTTGCTTTGCCTTTATGAACGTATTTATCCGGGCCGCCGGGGACCTGCCGTCCCTGCAGAAGGTGTTTTTCCGCAACCTGATCGCGTTTTTTGCGGCCTGGTTTGTGATGCGCCGCAAGCATGTGGCATTTTCCGGGAAAAAGTCCAATCTGCTGCTGCTCGTCTGCCGTTCCATGTTCGGTCTGGTGGGCATGATGGGCAACTTTTACGCGGTGGACCACCTGGTGCTGGCGGACGCTTCCATGCTGAACAAGATGTCGCCGTTTTTTGCCATTCTGTTCAGCATGCTGATTTTGAAGGAGAGCCTGTCGTTTAAACAGGTCGCCGCGGTGTTGGGCGCGTTTGCGGGAAGCCTGCTGATCATCAAGCCCACCGGATTTGATATACAGAGCCCCGCGGCGGCAGTGGGGCTTCTGGGAGGGATGGGCGCCGGGATCGCCTACACCTTTGTGCGGATTTTGGGAAAGCGGGGGGAGGCAGGGCCCTTTATCGTGTGCTTTTTCTCCGGCTTTTCCACGCTGATGCTGTTGCCGGTATTTATTCTCAACTACCACCCAATGACGGCCTGGCAGCTGGGCAGCCTGCTGATGGCGGGCGTGGCGGCGACCGGAGGGCAGTTCGGCATAACGGCGGCCTACTGCTACGCGCCGGCCCGGGATATCTCGGTCTACGACTACTCGCAGATCGTATTTTCCGCCATCCTGGGATTTTTCCTGTTCGGCCAGCTGCCGGATGTGTACAGCTGGATGGGATACGGGGTGATCTGCGCCATGGCGGTGTGGATGTTCTTTATGGAGCGGAACGGCGGGGCGAAGGCCCGGGCGTGAGCGTGAGAGCGGGAGCTTTGGGTCGCACCGCAGGATTGTGGGCAAAGAGTAAGGAGGGGTGTCGGACCCCTCCTTATCTGTATTTATGAAATTGTTTAAAACTCCGGTTCAATCAGTCCGTAAGTGTTGTTCTTACGCTTGTACACCACGTTCACCTGGTCGGTGTCGGAATTGAGGAATACATAGAAATTGTGTCCCAGCATCTCCATCTGCAGGCAGGCTTCCTCGGGAATCGTGGGTTTGATTGCGAACTTTTTGGTCTTGACGATACGGATATCATCCTCCTGCTCGTCCTCTTCCTCGTCGATAAACGCCTGGGAGAAGGAGAGAGCGGCCTGTTTCTTGTCAATCAGTTTCTTTCTATAACGTCTGATCTGACGTTCAATCACCTCTTCCACCAAATCGATGGAGACATACATATCGGTGCTGGACTCCTCGGCGCGGATGGTGTTGCCCTTGACGGGAATCGTCACCTCGATCTTCTGCCGGTCTTTCTGTGCGCTGAGCGCTACAATCACTTCGGTGTCCGGTGTGAAGAAGTGTTCCAATTTTCCGATCTTCTTTTCGACGGCGGCCTTCAAACCTGGAGTTACCTCAATATTTCGTCCTGTTATGGTATAACGCATACAATCAACTCCTTTTCTTGAGATAGGGTAATTATATCATATTTATTCCGAAAATACAATCGAATTCAATAAAATGTTAGGACAATTTGTCTTAATTTTTTCTAAAAATGCGCTTTGGGCGGGCGAAGCGTCTATTGAATTCCTATTAGAAGTGTTCCCGAAATGTCAAGAGAAATGCTTGTATTTAATTTTGAAATTATTAAGTTTATGAGAACTGTACAAAAATTAAGATTCCGCTAACCGACAGGGGGGAAAGGTGAAAAACAGGTCGAAAATTGTGGATAATGTGGACAACTCGGTGCATAACTCGATTTTCACGTAAAATGGAGGGTTCTGGGTGGGGATAAAAATGGGGAATCTGTGTGTGGATAACTGTGGAGAGTGTGGATAAGTCGGTGGACGAACATACATTTTGTGCAATGTGCTTGGTTGACAATAAGTTCTCAATCTGGGGGGCGTCCGGGGGACATCCATGGGGCATTTGCCTTTTAAGCGGGACGGCCGGAAAACCTGGAAACCCTTGATATTACTGGGAAAAGTGTGACCAAAATGTTAATTTTGTATTAACTTGTTGAATAAATTCCGGCTTAGTGCTACAATAAGTAAGATTGTATCGTAGGCGCAGCAGCTGTATCCATGTAAAACCAAGGAATAAGCGGGACTGAGATGACAAATACTAGAAATTATTAAGAAGCAGTGTGGATGCGCCGGTTGGAAATGTATTTTATATAAGGAAGAAGTTAGGAGAGTATACCATGAACGTAATTGAGAAAGTGTTCGGGACTCACAGTGAGAGAGAGCTGAAGCTGATCAGGCCTATCGTAGCGAAGATTGAAAGCCTGCGCCCGGAGATGGTGGCAAAGTCCGACGAGGAACTGCGCGACCAGACCAGGATTTTTAAGGAGCGGCTGGAAAAGGGAGCTACCCTGGACGATATTTTGCCTGAGGCATTTGCCACTGTCCGTGAGGCGGCAAGAAGAACGCTGAATATGGAGCATTTCCCCGTGCAGCTGATCGGCGGCATTGTACTGCATCAGGGACGTATTGCAGAGATGCGAACAGGTGAAGGTAAGACGTTGGTATCCACCTGTCCCGCATACCTGAATGCGCTGGCGGGAAAAGGCGTACAGATCGTTACGGTCAATGACTATCTGGCAAAGCGTGACGCGGAGTGGATGGGACAGGTTCACCAGTTCCTGGGACTGACCGTGGGCGTGGTTTTAAATGATATGAATTCCGATGACCGCAGAAAAGCCTATGCCTGCGACATCACCTATGTAACCAACAACGAGCTGGGATTCGATTACCTGCGCGATAACATGTCCATTTACAAGGAGCAGCTGGTTCTGCGGGATCTGGACTACTGCATCATCGACGAGGTTGACTCCGTTCTGATCGACGAGGCGAGAACGCCCCTGATCATTTCCGGGCAGAGCGGCAAGTCCACCAAGCTGTACGAGGTCTGCGATATTCTGGCCCGCCAGCTGGAGAAGGGCACCGTTTCCAAGGAGTTCTCCAAGATCGACGCCATCATGGGCGAAGATGTGGAGGAGACCGGCGACTTCGTGGTGGATGAGAAGGATAAGGTGGTAAACCTGACCGAGGACGGCGTGAAGAAAGTGGAGGATTTCTTCCACATCGAGAACCTGGCCGACCCGGAGAACCTGGAGATCCAGCACAATATCATTCTGGCCCTGCGCGCCAACTACCTGATGTTCCGCGACAAGGACTATGTGGTGAAGGACGGCGAGGTTCTGATCGTCGACGAGTTCACCGGCCGTATTATGCCGGGCCGCCGTTATTCCGACGGTCTGCACCAGGCCATCGAGGCAAAGGAGCACGTGAGCGTGCGCCGCGAGAGCCGCACCCTGGCCACCATCACCTTCCAGAACTTCTTTAACAAGTTCAAGAAGAAAGCGGGTATGACCGGTACCGCCCAGACCGAGGAGAAGGAGTTCCGTAACATCTACTCCATGGACGTTATCACCATCCCCACCAACCGTCCCATGATCCGTAAGGATATGGAGGACGCGGTTTACAAGACCAAGAAAGAAAAGTACAAAGCGGTTGTGGAGTCCGTGCAGGAAGCCCACGACAAGGGACAGCCGGTTCTGGTGGGCACCATCGCCATCGAGACCTCCGAGCTGCTCAGCAACATGCTGCGCAAGCGCGGTATTCCCCATAAAGTATTGAACGCCAAGTTCCACGAGCTGGAGGCTGAGATCGTGGCGGACGCCGGTATCCACGGCGCCGTGACCATCGCCACCAACATGGCCGGCCGTGGTACGGATATCAAGCTGGACGACGAGGCCAAGGAGCTGGGCGGATTAAAGATCATCGGCACAGAGCGCCATGAGTCCCGCCGTATCGATAACCAGCTGCGCGGACGTTCCGGACGTCAGGGAGACCCGGGTGAATCCCGCTTCTACCTGTCCCTGGAGGACGATCTGCTGCGCCTGTTCGGCTCTGACCGTCTGATGAAGATGTTCGAGGCCATGGGCGTGCCCGAGGGCGAGCAGATTGAGCACAAGATGCTCTCCAACGCCATCGAGAAGGCCCAGATGAAGATCGAGAGCAACAACTACGGCATCCGTGAGCAGCTGCTCAAGTATGACGAGGTGAATAACGAGCAGCGCGAGGTGATTTATCAGGAGCGCCGCAAGGTTCTGGACGGCGACAACATGCGCGATCTGGTTCTGAAGATGATCACCGACATCGTGGAGAACGCCGTGGATATGTCCATCTCCGACGAGCAGACTCCCGAGAACTGGGATCTGAAGGAATTAAATACCCTGCTTCTGCCGGTGATTCCGTTAAAGCCCATCACGCTGACGGAAGAGCGCAAGAAGATGAAGAAGAACGAGTTAAAGCACATGCTCAAGGAAGAGGCCATCAAGCTGTACGAGACCAAGGAGGCCGAGTTCCCGGAGCCGGAGCAGATCCGCGAGATCGAGCGCGTGGTGCTTTTGAAGGTCATCGACAACAAGTGGATGGCTCACTTGGACGATATGGATCAGCTGCGCGAGGGCATCGGCCTGCAGGCTTACGGCCAGCGCGATCCGGCGGTTGAGTACAAGATGCAGGGCTATGAGATGTACGAGGCCATGATGGCTTCCATCCAGGAGGAGACCGTGCGCATCCTGTTCCACATCCGCGTGGAGCAGAAGGTGGAGCGCGAGCCCGCCGCCAAGGTGACCGGCACCAACAAGGACGATTCCTCTCCCAGCGCACCCAAGAAACGCGCCGAGCAGAAGATTTACCCCAACGATCCCTGCCCCTGTGGTTCCGGCAAAAAGTATAAGCAGTGCCACGGAAGAATCAAATAAAAGGGAATTTTTTCCAGATAGAAAAGGCCGGTATGCATTGGCATTTACCGGCCTTTTAAAATAAAGCGGCCCCACAAATTAAATTTTATGAAAGAAGGTGAAGCTGTGGTTGAGTTAGATAATTTTAAGTATACGTTGTCAACGTATGACAAACCATTAGTGGAAGTGAGGGATTCACTTTGACCTGGACAACAAGGTCAGACGAATCGCTGAGTTAGACAAATCCATGGAGGAGCCGGGCTTTTGGGACGACCCCGAGAAATCCACGCGTATGGTCCGCGAGGCCAAGAACTTAAAGGACGACGTGGAGACTTACCGGGAGCTGGAACAGGAGTACGACGATATCCAGGTGATGATCCAGATGGGCTACGAGGAGAACGACGCTTCCGTGATCCCGGATATCCAGGAGATGCTGGATCATTTTATCAAAACGCTGGAGGACATGCGCTTAAAGCTGCTCCTGTCCGGCGAGTACGACAAGAACAACGCTATTCTGCGCCTGAACGCGGGCGCGGGCGGCACGGAGTCCTGCGACTGGTGCAGCATGCTCTACCGTATGTACTGCCGCTGGGCGGAGCGCAAGGGCTTCAAGTACGAGGTGCTGGACTTCTTAGACGGCGATGAGGCGGGCATCAAGTCCGTCACCATCCAGGTGAACGGGGAGAACGCCTACGGCTATCTGCGCTCCGAGCACGGCGTGCACCGTCTGGTGCGAATCTCGCCCTTCAACGCGGCGGGCAAGCGCCAGACTTCCTTTGTGTCCTGCGACGTGATGCCCGACATCGAGGCAGACCTGGACGTGGAGGTCAATGCGGACGATATCCGCGTGGACACCTACCGTTCCAGCGGCGCGGGCGGCCAGCACATCAACAAGACTTCCTCGGCCATCCGCATCACCCACATGCCCACCGGCATCGTGGTGACCTGCCAGAACGAGCGGTCCCAGTTCCAGAACAAGGATAAGGCCATGCAGATGTTGAAGGCCAAGCTGTACATGCTCAAGCAGCAGGAGAGCGCGGCCAAAGCCGCAGGCATCCGCGGCGAGGTGAAGGACATCGGCTGGGGTAACCAGATCCGTTCCTACGTGCTTCAGCCCTACACCATGGTCAAGGACCACCGGACCGGTGAGGAGAGCGGCAATGTGGACGCGGTGCTGGACGGCAGCATCGATTCCTTCATCAGCGCCTACCTGCGCTGGATGAGCCTGGGCTGCCCTAACAAGAACGCGTCGGTTGACGACTGACAAGCGCGACGTTAATACGCGAGATAAACCGTTTGCCGCGGCATCCGGCCCCTTTTCGGGGGACGGGGCCGCGGTATTTTGAATGGGAGGGCCGGCTGGGGAGAACATTGGTGTCCGCGCCGTTTCCAGGGCTTGCGTTTTTGCGGGTACACGCCCATAAAAATGAAAAATCAGTTGCATTTTCATGGGAAATGTGCTAACATCTTCCACATGAGTACAGATGTATTTCTAATACGGACATATGGACGGAGGCAGTTCGCAGGCCGCCGGAGATCAGATTTCGTGAAAGGACGTATATGGAGGACAAGAGTAAATACTTTGTAGTAAAACAGAAGGCGGTGCCGGAAGTGCTTTTAAAGGTGGTTGAGGCCAAAAAGCTGCTGGAATCGGAGCGCGCGATCACGGTGCAGGAGGCCACCGACAAGGTGGGCATCAGCCGCAGCTCGTTTTATAAGTACAAGGACGACATTTTCCCGTTCTACGACAACACCAAGGGAAAGACGATCACTCTGGTGGTCCAGATGGACGACGAGCAGGGGCTGCTCAGCGACCTGCTGCACGTGGTGGCGGTCTACAAGGCCAATATTCTGACCATCCACCAGAGTATCCCGGTCAATGGCGTGGCCACGCTGACCCTCAGCGTGGAGGTGCGGGAGAACACGGGGAATGTGTCCAGCATGGTGGAGGAGCTGGAGGAGCTGGACGGCATCCACTATGTGAAGATACTGGCCAGGGAGTGAGAGACGGCCTTTCGGGGCCGGTATGATTTTGCCGCAAAGGGCGGCGGGACGGGCAGGGACTGCCCATTCAATCAATGACAGGGAGTGTGTGGACATGATAAAAGTAGCGGTAATGGGATACGGGACCATCGGTTCCGGCGTAGCGGAGATATTGGATCAGAACCGGGATGTGATCGCCGGGCAGGCGGGGCAGGATGTGGAATTAAAGTACGTCCTGGATCTGCGGGATTTTCCGGACAGCCCGGTGGCGGACAAGATTGTCCACGATTTCAAGGTGATCGAGCAGGACGGGGAAGTGGAGATTGTGGTGGAGACCATGGGCGGCCTGAATCCGGCCTACCCCTTCGTGAAGGCCTGCCTGGAGGCCGGCAAGCATGTAATCACCTCCAACAAGGCGCTGGTGGCGGCCTACGGCACCGAGCTGTTGCAGATCGCCCGGGACAAAAACGTGAATTTCTTTTTTGAGGCCAGCGTGGGCGGCGGCATCCCCATCATCCGGCCCCTGTACCGCTGCCTGATGGGCGAGCGCATCGAGGAGATCACCGGCATTTTAAACGGCACCACCAACTTTATCCTGACCAAGATGGATAAGGAAGGAGCTTCCTTTGAGGGCGCGCTGAAGGAGGCCCAGAACCTGGGCTATGCGGAGCGCAACCCGGAGGCGGACGTGGAGGGACACGACACCTGCCGCAAGATCGCCATTCTCACCGCCATGGCTACGGGCCGGGAGGTGAATTTCGAGGATATCTACACGGAAGGGATCACGAAGATCACGGACGTGGACTTTAAATACGCGGAGAAAATGGGAACCTCGGTGAAGCTGTTCGGAACCAGCCGTATAAGCGGCGGCCGGGTCAGCGCCTTTGTGGCCCCGGTGATGATCGGCAAGGACCATCCGCTGTACGCGGTTAGCGATGTTTACAACGGCATCATGGTGCGCGGTAATATGCTGGGAACGTCCATGTTCTACGGCAGCGGCGCGGGCAAGCTGCCCACCGCCAGCGCGGTGATCGCGGACATCATCGAGGCGGCTCAGAACATGAAGCGTAATGTCCGCCTGGGCTGGACGTCTGAGCGCCAGGCCGTGGAGCCCATGGACCGGGTTTCTTTCCGGTATTTTATCCGTATGGCGGGCACCTACCGCAACAAGGAGCAGGACGTGCGCGCCGCCTTCGGACCGGTGGAGGTGGTGGAGCTCTACGGAATGGACGAATTTGCCGTGCTCACCCGGGAGATGACCGAGGGCGAAATGAAAGCCGCGGTTTCCGGCTACAACGCGGCAGAGGCCGAGCGCTCGGAGTACGGCGTCAAGCAGACGATCCGGGCAATGGTCTAAAATTGCGTCCGGAGTGGAGTGAGCGAATTGAAAACGATCATACGATTTGTTGAATTTATGGCAGGGCAGGGGTTTCCCTGCCTGTTCCATCTTATGACGGGACTTTACTGCCCCGGCTGCGGCGGGACCCGGGCGGTCCGCGCTCTGCTCAGGGGCGACCTGGCCATGAGCTTCCAGTATCATCCGCTGGTGCTCTACATGGCGGCGGTGATTCTGGCCGAGGCGGTGAGCTTCGGGATCGCCAGGGCAACAAAAAACCCCAGATGGTTTCTGGGGCATGTGCTTGGCTTTGTCTATATCGGGGTGGGGATCATCCTGGCCAACTGGATATTTAAAAATTATATGCTGGTGTTTCAGGGCGTTGACCTGATACCGCCGTGGCCGTACTGGACAACCTAGTCCGGCACCCCTTAGGGCATCGGCAGGGAATCCATAGGCACGCCGTAAACCTGCTCGAACACCTGCTTGAACTGTTTGATCATCTCGCTGAGATAGGGCCATTTCTCCGGCTCGCGGATGGCGCTGTAGTATGCGATCATGGCGTAGCAGACAAAGAAGGTCAGAGCCACGGCCACCGCGCAGAGCACCAGGCCGATGACAGCGTGGGTGCAGAAGGATTTCTTGGGGCGGATGTCCGCGTTCCGGGACATGATGGCCATGACGATGCCGATGGCGCCGCAGATCAGACCGCTGGGGAAACAGCAGCAGGCGCAGAGCACGCCCACGATGCCGGCCACCATGGAGCAGATGGCAAGGCGCTCGGAGGAATCGCCGGGCTGGGAGTTTTTCGGCTGTTTCTGATCGGAAGCGATATATTTATTCTGAAGATCCGGTTTTTCATTCATAATGTATGCTGGTTGCCTTTCCTGGTGATTGAACGGTAAAAATGCTATCCTGGCTATTCTATCACGAAAATTGCAGGCTGTCCAGACGGGGAACGAAGGGAATATCAAGGGAAAACCCGGCCAGGCCCGTTTCCGGGGCGGAGCGGACCGCAAGAATGTTGACAAACAGGGGAATTCAGGATATATTTGGAGCTGTGAGTTTGACAGAAGCCGTATCAATAAGAGGAAGAGCAAATGGATATTATTAAGACACTGGCAGAAGAACTGAAAATCGGCCGCGGCCAGGTGGAAGCGACTGTAAAATTAATTGACGAGGGAAACACCATCCCCTTTATCGCCCGTTACCGCAAGGAGATGACAGGCTCCCTAAACGACGAGGTGCTGCGCGATCTGGACGAGCGCCTGCGCTATCTGCGCAACCTGGAGGACCGCAAGGAGCAGGTGATCGCCTCCATCCGCGACCAGGAAAAACTGACCCCGGAGCTGGAACAGCAGATCCGCGCGGCGGCCACCCTGGTGGCGGTGGAAGATTTGTACCGCCCCTACAAGCCCAAACGCCGCACCAGAGCCACCATCGCAAAAGAGAAAGGGTTGGAGCCTCTGGCGGACCTGATTCTCATGCAGATGGCGAAGGAGCCCCTTGAAAAGGCGGCGGCCCCGTACATTTCCCAGGAAAAGGGCGTGGAGACGGTGGAGGAGGCCATAAGCGGTGCCAGGGATATCCTGGCGGAGCGGGTGTCCGACAACGCTCAGTACCGCACCTACATCCGCAGTGTCACCATGCGGGAGGGAATGCTCCAGTCCACGGCCAAGGATGAGAAAGCCCAGACGGTCTATGAGACCTACTACAACTACGAGGAGCCCATCCGGAAGGCGGCGGGTCATCGGGTATTGGCCTTAAACCGCGGAGAGAACGAGAAGGCGCTGGTGGTGAAGGTGACGGCCCCGGAGGAAACGATCCTGCGCTACCTGGAAAAGCAGGTGATCGTGCGGGAAAACCCCTACACCACGCCCGCATTGAAAGCGGTGGTGCAGGACAGCTATGAGCGCCTGATCGCCCCCTCCATTGAGCGCGAGGTGCGCAACGAGCTGACGGAGAAAGCCGAGGAGGGCGCCATCAAGGTGTTCGGCAAGAACTTAGAGCAGCTGCTCATGCAGCCTCCCATTGTGGGCCGCGTGGTGCTGGGCTGGGATCCGGCGTTCCGCACCGGCTGCAAGCTGGCTGTGGTGGACGGCACGGGCAAGGTGCTGGACACCGTGGTGATCTACCCCACCGCGCCTCAGAACCGGGTGGAGGAGTCCAAGAAGATTTTAAAGAACCTGATCAGGAAATACAACGTTTCCCTGATCTCCGTGGGCAACGGCACGGCGTCCCGGGAATCCGAACAGATCATCGTGGACTTGCTGAAGGAGATCAAGGAGCAGGTGCAGTATGTGATCGTCAACGAGGCGGGGGCATCCGTGTACTCGGCCAGCAAGCTGGCCACCGAGGAGTTCCCGCAGTTCGACGTGGGGCAGAGGAGCGCCGTGTCCATTGCCAGAAGGCTGCAGGACCCGCTGTCCGAGCTGGTGAAGATCGACCCCAAGTCCATCGGCGTGGGCCAGTACCAGCACGATATGAACCAGAAGCGCCTGGGCGAGGCCCTGGGAGGCGTGGTGGAGGACTGCGTGAACAAGGTGGGCGTGGACTTAAACACGGCCTCCGCCTCTTTGCTCGAGTACATTTCCGGCATCAGCAAGGCCCTGGCAAAGAACATCGTGGCCTACCGGGAGGAGAACGGAGCGTTTTCCAACCGCAGGCAGCTGCTTAAGGTGGCCAAGCTGGGCCTCAAGGCCTTTGAGCAGTGCGCGGGCTTTATGCGCATTCTGGGCGGGGAGAACCCCCTGGACGCCACCAGCGTGCACCCGGAGAGCTACAAGGCCGCGGGCGCGCTTTTGGAGAAGCTGGGCTACAAGCCGGAGGAGCTGAAGGCCGGGGGACTTTCCGGGATCCGCGGCAAGGTGCGGGATTACCGCAAAATGGCCGCAGAGCTGGGCGTTGGCGAGATCACTCTCCGGGACATTGTGAGCGAGTTGGAGAAGCCGGCCCGGGACCCCAGGGATGAGATGCCAAGGCCGATCCTGAGGACCGACGTCATGGATATGAAGGACTTAAAGCCGGGAATGGTGCTCAAGGGCACAGTGCGCAACGTCATCGACTTCGGCGCTTTTGTGGACATCGGCGTGCACCAGGACGGTCTGGTACACATTTCCCAGATGACGGACCGCTACATCAAGCACCCCCTGGAGGCCGTCAGCGTGGGCGACGTGGTGGATGTGAAGGTGCTGGGCGTGGATCTGGCCAAGAACCGGATCTCCCTGACAATGAAAGGGCTGAAATAATGGTATATGAGTCGAATACGCCCCAGGAGACCTTTGAGCTGGGGAAAAGGCTGGGAGCGGAGGCGAAACCCGGCCAGGTCTACTGCCTGGACGGGGACCTGGGCGTGGGCAAAACGGTGTTCACCCAGGGATTTGCCCGGGGCCTTGGGATTACGGGGCCGGTGAACAGCCCTACCTTCACCATTGTGCAGCAGTATGAGGAAGGGCGGCTGCCGCTGTACCATTTTGACGTGTACCGCATCGGCGATATCAGCGAGATGGACGAGATCGGCTATGAGGACTGCTTTTATGGGAGCGGGGTCAGCCTGATCGAGTGGTCGGAACTGATTGAGGAGCTTCTGCCGGAACGCGCGGTGCATGTGACCATTGAAAAGGATCTGGAGCGGGGCTTTGACTTCCGCCGGATCCGGGTGGAGGGACTGGAATGAGAATACTGGGAATCGAGAGTTCGTCTCTGGTGGCCAGCGTGGCCCTGGTGACGGACGATATATTGACGGCGGAGTACACGGTGGACTTCAAAAAGACCCACTCGCAGACGCTGCTGCCCATGCTGGATGAGATCATGAACATGCTGGGTCTGGAAATGGACACGGTGGACGCCATCGCCGTGGCCGGAGGTCCCGGCTCCTTTACCGGGCTGCGCATCGGAGCCGCCACCGCCAAGGGGCTGGGGCTGGCGCTTGACAAGCCGCTGATCCATGTGCCCACGGTGGACGCCATGGCCTGGAACGTGTGGGGCGCGGCCGGTCTTGTCTGTCCCATCATGGACGCCAAACGGCGGCAGGTGTACACCGGCCTGTACCGGATGGAAAACGGCATCCAGGTGATCAAAAAACAGTGCGCAATGGATGCGGGCGAGCTGGCCGCAGAGCTCAACGGCCTGGGCCTGCCGGTGATCTTCCTGGGGGACGGGGTTCCGGTGTACCGGGAGCTGTTTGAGGAGCTGCTCAGAGTGCCCTTCCGGTTCGCGCCCGCCCAGATGAACCGCCAGAGAGGCGCCTGCGTGGCGGCGCTTGGCATGTTGGTCATGACGGAAACGGCGGGCGGGTACGACGGGGCCTATGTGGTGTCCTCGGACGAGTTTACCCCGGATTACCTGAGAAAGCCCCAGGCGGAGCGGGAGCGGGAAGCCAGAATCAGCCCTGAGGGAGCCGCGGCGCGGCTGGCCGGGGACCGGTAGGGAGCGGGAAAGGAGTGGCGAAAATGGAACGGACCGGTGCAGTGCGCCCCATGCGGGCGGAAGATTTGGAGAGCGTGGCGCGGCTGGAGCAGACATGCTTTTCGGAGAGCTGGTCGGAAAACCTGCTGAGATCCGGCCTGGACAACCGGCTGGATTCCTATCTGGTCTACGAGGAGCTGGGGGCCGTGCTTGGCTACTGCGTGCTGCGCACCCTGGCGGACGAAGGGGAAATCCAGCGCATCGCGGTGGATCCGGCCTTCCGCAGGCAGGGGATCGCCAGGAAATTAATGGAGTCCATGGCAGCGGTTGCCAGAATGAAGGGGGCCCGGGAGGTGGCTTTGGAGGTGCGCGAGAGCAACGTAAGCGCCCGAAAGCTCTATGAATCCTATGGTTTCCGGCAGGAGGCGGTCCGCCGGGACTATTACCGCAACCCTGCGGAGGATGCCATCATCATGTGGAACCGCAGGATTTGAAACAATTTCCACTTAAATTCGACAGGTTTTGCGTATATAATGGAGAGGAATCAGACATTCCTCTCTATTTTTAGTGATACAGGCCTCCCCGCTTAACCGGCGGGAAAACGGCCGGCCCTTACGGATCTGCGGAAAGGGGAGAGCGGATGGATGGAGGATTGAGAAAGGTGAGGGTAATCCATGAGAAAGTACAATAGGAACGGGCAGCTGGACACAGTAATCTGCAACTGCTGCGGAAAGAAATTGATTGTGGATCAGGGTATCTTGCGCGAGGGCTGCATCTGCGTTGACCACGCCTGGGATTTTTTCTCCGAGAAGGACGGGGAAATCCACCATTTTGACTTGTGCGAGAGCTGCTACGATGAACTGACGAACCAGTTTAAAATCGCGGTGGATGTGGACGAACAGGTAGAATTTCTGTAGGAAATATTAAGAAGGATTAAGGTTGTTTAAGGCTTTTCTTAACGGTATTGAGCCGTGCCCGGATCTATGGTAATGTTGAATTACACATAGACCGGGCGTTTTCATTTGCATGCAATGGACCGTCGGCGCAGCTGAGAGGTTGTCCGATCCGGCGGTCCGGCGGCATTTTACATCCGCGACAGGCGGATGGACGCTCCAGTGAAAAAGGGAGGAATTGTATTATGAAGAGAGGAAAACAACTGACAATCGGGCTGCTGATGTGCGCGCTGCTTGCCGGGCTTTTGAGCGGCTGCGGAGCCGGAGGCGGCAAGACGGCTTCGGCCACAGAGGCGGAGGTAAAGGCGGAGGCCGGTTCCTACGCCAGCGAGACCATGGCGGCGCAGAGCCAGTGGGACGGCGCGGTTATGGAGGCAGAGGGACCCCCTTTAAGCCACAACACGGAGGAGTACAATTACATCGCTGAAAACGCGTTCTTGGCGGTGGCAAACGCTCCACTGTCCACCTTTGCGGCGGACGTGGACACGGCCTCCTACGCCAATATCCGGCGCAAAATCCTGGAGGGAAACGAGGTGCCTGCGGACGCGGTGCGCATCGAGGAGATGCTCAACTATTTTACATACGATTATCCGGAGCCGACGGAGGGCGAGCCGTTTTCCGTGACCACCTATATCGGGGACTGTCCCTGGAATGAGAACCATAAGCTGTTACAGATCGGCCTGCAGGCGGAGAAGCCGGATCTGGAGGATCAGAAGCCGTCCAATCTGGTATTTTTGATCGACGTGTCCGGCTCCATGGAGTCCGCGGACAAACTGGGGCTGGTGAAACGGGCGTTTTTGCTGCTGACGGAGAATCTGCGGCCCGAGGACACGGTGTCCATCGTCACCTACGCCTCCAGCGACACGGTGGTGTTAGACGGCGTCTCAGGCGAAGAGAAAGCCGCAATCATGACCGCCATTGAGAATCTGACCGCAGGGGGCAGTACGGACGGCTCCAAGGGCATTGAGACGGCTTACCGGCTGGCTGAGGAGCATTTTCAGAAGGACGGCAACAACCGGGTGATTCTGGCCACGGACGGCGATTTAAACCTGGGTCTCACCAGCGAGGGGGACTTGACCCGCCTGATCCAGAAGAAAAAGGAGAGCGGCGTGTTCCTGTCCGTCATGGGCTTTGGCACGGGAAATATCAAGGACAACAAGATGGAAGCGCTGGCGGACAACGGAAACGGCCAGTACGCTTATGTGGACAGCCTGATGGAAGCGAAACGGGTGCTGGTGGAGGAACTGGGCGGCACGCTGTTTACCGTGGCCAAGGACGTCAAGCTTCAGGTGGAGTTTAATCCGGCTAAGGTCAAGGGCTACCGGCTGATCGGCTACGAGAACCGCCTGATGGAGGCCAGGGATTTTGACGACGACGCCAAGGACGGCGGCGAGATCGGGGCGGGCCACCGGGTGACCGCGCTCTACGAGCTGGTGCCGGCCGGATCGGACGAGGATTTGGGAGAGGTGGAGCTCAAATACGGCGCGGGAAATGCCTCAGCGGCCGGAAACGGTGAGAACGGCGGGGCAGAGGTGAAACCGGCGGAAGGGGCCCCCGCCCCGGGCGCGGACTCCGAGTGGCTGACGCTCAAAGTGCGCTACAAAGAGCCGGACGGGGATCAGAGCCGCCTGCTGGAGTATCCGGTGGACGACAGCGCGGTCTGCCGGGAGCTGCCGCCGGATATGCGCTTCGCCTCCTGCGTGGCCCAGACCGGTATGCTGCTGCGGGATTCCGAGTACGCGGGCGGCTCCAGCTACAAGGCCATCGCGGCCGAGCTGGAGCGGGTGGACGGCCTTCACGGCGACCCGTACAAGGAAGAATTTCTCTATCTGGTGAAGCGGCTGGCTGCGATGTGAGGGCCTGCCCGCGGGAAAGTTTTGCCGGGAACGCAACATTTCCCGGCGCCCACTTGATTATTTCCGCCCAGTTGTGTTATGATTCAGCAAGGAATATATGTAACGGTTCAGATGGCTCATCTTCTTGACCGGAAAAGATCGGTCAAGAAGCATCGGATATCCATCCGATGTGAAAATTGGCACGAAAATCCGCTTACAAGCAAGCTTGACACGGCTTCCCGCGCCAATTTTCCCGCCGTCTGAACTGTTACGAATATATAAAGAATGAGGACAAACCTATGCTGGATATATGTTTATTGGGAACAGGCGGGATGATGCCGCTGCCCTACCGCTGGCTCACATCCATGATGGCCCGGTGCGGCGGCAGCAACCTGCTAATCGACTGCGGCGAGGGCACGCAGATTGCGCTTAAGGAGAAGGGCTGGAGCCCCAAACCCATCGACGTGATCTGCTTTACCCATTACCATGCGGACCACATCAGCGGCCTTCCGGGGCTGCTGTTGACCATGGGAAACGCTGAGCGGACCGAGCCGCTGACGCTTGTAGGCCCCAAGGGGCTGGAGCGGGTGGTGGGAGCTCTGCGCACCATCGCCCCAGAGCTGCCTTTTGAGCTGCGCTTTATCGAGCTGGCGGAGAACCGGGAGCGGCTGCAGCTGGGCCCCTATGTGATCGACGCCTACCGGGTGAACCACAACGTGATCTGTTACGGTTACGCTGTCTCCATCCTCCGAACCGGCCGTTTCGACGTGGACAAGGCCCGTGAGCAGGAGATTCCCCAGAAGTTCTGGAGCCGTCTGCAGAAGGGCGAGGAGATCGAGCACGAGGGACGCCTGCTGACGCCGGATCTGGTGCTGGGGCCGGACCGGAAGGGACTTAAGGTGGTCTACTGCACGGACACCCGCCCGGTGCCCGTGATCGCGGAGTACGCCGAAGGGGCGGACCTGTTCATCTGCGAAGGCATGTACGGCGAGAAGGAGAAGGCCGCCAAGGCCCGGGAGTACAAGCACATGACCTTTTACGAAGCGGCGGAGCTGGCCAAAAAGGCCCAGCCCGCGGAAATGTGGCTGACCCATTACAGCCCCTCTCTGACCAGGCCCGAGGAGTATATGAACGAGGTGCGCCAGATTTTCCCACGGGCAAAGGCCGCAAAGGACGGCTGGACGGTGGAACTGGGATTTGCGGAAGATTAGATCAAAGGCCTGCGGGCAGATGGAGATTAGGGAAATGAACGAAGATGTTTTAATACTGGCGATTGAGAGCTCCTGCGACGAGACGGCCGCAGCTGTGGTGAAAAACGGGCGGACTGTGCTGTCCAACGTGATTTCCTCACAGATCAGCACCCACACGATTTACGGCGGGGTGGTGCCGGAGATCGCGTCCAGAGAGCACATCAAGGCGGTTAATTACGTGATAAGGCGCGCGCTGGCGGAGGCCGGTGTGGGGCTTCCGGAGATCACCGCGGTGGGCGTCACCTACGGGCCTGGGTTAGTGGGCGCTCTTTTGGTGGGCGTGGCGGAGGCCAAGGCCCTGGCTTACGCGGCGAAGAAGCCGCTGATCGGCGCGCATCATATTGAAGGCCATGTTTCAGCCAATTTCATCGAGCATCCGGACCTGGAGCCGCCGTTTGTGTGTCTGATCGTGTCCGGCGGCCACACGCATCTGGTGATCGTGAAGGATTACGGCAAGTTTGAGATTCTGGGGCGCACCAGGGACGATGCCGCAGGGGAGGCATTTGACAAGGTGGCCCGTGCGGTGGGGCTGGGATACCCCGGCGGCCCCAAGGTGGACAGGACGGCCCGGGAGGGGAACCCCCACGCCATTGAGTTTCCCCGGGGCAAGGTGGACGGCTCGCCCTACGACTTCAGCTTCAGCGGCTTAAAGTCCGCGGTTCTCAACCACATCAACCACGCGAAAATGACCGGCGAGGAGATCCATGTGCCGGATTTGGTGGCATCCTTCCAGAATTCGGTGGTGGACTCCCTGGTGAGCCGCACTGTGATGGCGGCGAAGGAGTACGGCTACGGGCAGGTGGCCATCGCGGGCGGGGTGGCGTCCAACACGGCGCTGCGCGCGGCCATGGAGCAGGCCTGCAACAAGGCGGGGATCCGGTGCTGTTATCCGTCCCCTGTTCTGTGCACGGACAACGCGGCCATGATTGGAGCGGCCGCCTACTATGAATACTGCAATGGAAATATTGCGGGCTGGGATCTGAATGCAGTGCCGAACTTAAAGCTGGGGGAGCGGTAATGATGGGAGCGGAGGCTAAGAATGCGGTTTGCACCGCGGTGGTGCTGGCGGCGGGTAGAGGAACCCGTATGGGGATAAGCCAGGCCAAGCAGTACCTGGAGATCGGCGGGAAGCCGGTGCTGGCCTATGCGCTGGAGGCGTTCCAGCAGTCCCCCGCAATCGATGGCATCGTGCTGGTGACGGACCGGGATCACATGGAATACTGCAGAACGGAGATTGTGGAGCCTTACGGAATCCGCAAGGTTTCGGTGTATGCGGAGGGCGGTCGGGAGCGCTACGAGAGCGTCTGGAACGCCCTGAAGGCCATCGCCCCTGCCCCTGACAGACAGTACGTGTTTATTCACGACGGCGCGCGCCCCTTTGTCACCCCGGAAATAATCGGGCGGGCGTATAAAGCGGTACAAAAATGGAAAGCATGTGTGGTAGGGATGCCGGTGAAGGACACGATCAAGGTGACGGACGCGGACGGGGACATAGTGTCCAGCCCGGACCGCCGTTTGGTGTGGATGGCCCAGACGCCCCAGGTTTTTGAGCTGGAGCTGATCCGGGAAGCGCTGAGACGCCAGCTGATGGAGGACTGCAGCCGGATTACCGACGACGCCATGGTGGTGGAGCGGCAGATGGGCGTGCGGGTCCATATGGTGGAGGGCAGCTACGAGAACATCAAAATCACCACGCCGGAGGACCTGGACATCGCGGAAGTTTTTGCGAAACAGCAGAGAACGGGCCGGTTCTGAGCCACGGTTTTTCCCGTTAAATAAGGGAAAAACAAGGTTTTTGAAAAAAATTAAAAAAAGTTTTATAAAGTGCTTGACAAATAATGAAATATTTTGTATTATAGACGAGCTGGTTCACGAGAGCAAACAACGAACAGCACATGGAGAGATATCGAAGTGGTCATAACGAGGCGGTCTTGAAAACCGTTTGTCCGCAAGGGCGCGTGGGTTCGAATCCCACTCTCTCCGCTGGCAAGGTTTCATCGCCCGAGTTAATAATATAGAGCAACAAAGATTTAGCCAAGCAGAAGTACCCAAGTGGCTGAAGGGGCTCCCCTGGAAAGGGAGTAGGTCGTTAGTAGCGGCGCGAGGGTTCAAATCCCTCCTTCTGCGTTCGACATAAGCGCTTGGCGCGAATGTCAGACAGAACCTTGAAAATCAAAGATTGAACAGTATGTAAAACCCTGAAAATTCTAAAGAAAAAGGTCTGGTTTGGACCTTTGGATTTGAGAAAATTCAGAACAAAACCAAGTAATGAAGGTTAAAGATAACTAGCCAAGCTAAGTAGTCTAAGACCAAGAATCAACTTTTAATTTGAGAGTTTGATCCTGGCTCAGGATGAACGCTGGCGGCGTGCCTAACACATGCAAGTCGAACGAAGCATTTTAGATGAAGTTTTCGGATGGATTCTGAGATGACTGAGTGGCGGACGGGTGAGTAACACGTGGATAACCTGCCTCACACTGGGGGACAACAGTTAGAAATGACTGCTAATACCGCATAAGCGCACAGTACCGCATGGTACAGTGTGAAAAACTCCGGTGGTGTGAGATGGATCCGCGTCTGATTAGCCAGTTGGCGGGGTAACGGCCCACCAAAGCGACGATCAGTAGCCGACCTGAGAGGGTGACCGGCCACATTGGGACTGAGACACGGCCCAAACTCCTACGGGAGGCAGCAGTGGGGAATATTGCACAATGGGCGAAAGCCTGATGCAGCGACGCCGCGTGAGTGAAGAAGTATTTCGGTATGTAAAGCTCTATCAGCAGGGAAGATAATGACGGTACCTGACTAAGAAGCCCCGGCTAACTACGTGCCAGCAGCCGCGGTAATACGTAGGGGGCAAGCGTTATCCGGATTTACTGGGTGTAAAGGGAGCGTAGACGGCATGGCAAGTCTGAAGTGAAAACCCAGGGCTCAACCCTGGGACTGCTTTGGAAACTGTCAAGCTAGAGTGCAGGAGAGGTAAGTGGAATTCCTAGTGTAGCGGTGAAATGCGTAGATATTAGGAGGAACACCAGTGGCGAAGGCGGCTTACTGGACTGTAACTGACGTTGAGGCTCGAAAGCGTGGGGAGCAAACAGGATTAGATACCCTGGTAGTCCACGCCGTAAACGATGAGTGCTAGGTGTTGGGGGGCAAAGCCCTTCGGTGCCGTCGCAAACGCAATAAGCACTCCACCTGGGGAGTACGTTCGCAAGAATGAAACTCAAAGGAATTGACGGGGACCCGCACAAGCGGTGGAGCATGTGGTTTAATTCGAAGCAACGCGAAGAACCTTACCAAGTCTTGACATCCCCCTGACCGGCGTGTAACGGCGCCTTTCCTTCGGGACAAGGGAGACAGGTGGTGCATGGTTGTCGTCAGCTCGTGTCGTGAGATGTTGGGTTAAGTCCCGCAACGAGCGCAACCCTTATCCTTAGTAGCCAGCATTAAGATGGGCACTCTAGGGAGACTGCCAGGGACAACCTGGAGGAAGGTGGGGATGACGTCAAATCATCATGCCCCTTATGATTTGGGCTACACACGTGCTACAATGGCGTAAACAAAGGGAAGCGACCCTGCGAAGGTGAGCAAATCTCAAAAATAACGTCCCAGTTCGGACTGTAGTCTGCAACCCGACTACACGAAGCTGGAATCGCTAGTAATCGCGAATCAGAATGTCGCGGTGAATACGTTCCCGGGTCTTGTACACACCGCCCGTCACACCATGGGAGTCAGCAACGCCCGAAGTCAGTGACCCAACTCGCAAGAGAGGGAGCTGCCGAAGGCGGGGCAGGTAACTGGGGTGAAGTCGTAACAAGGTAGCCGTATCGGAAGGTGCGGCTGGATCACCTCCTTTCTAAGGAATAGAAGAAGTAGGCATTGAGTACTTAACGAGGTCTTTCCGAGTTTAGTACGAAAGCCCACCCGAACACTTGACGAGGTATTTCCGAGTCTAGTGAGAGTGGTGAGGGTTTTATATACTGTTGAATCTTGGATTTGCCAAGGTAAAAAATTTCCGGTGGCGATGCGCTTGGGGGAAACACCCGTTCCCATCCCGAACACGATGGTTAAGACTCAAGCGGCCGATGGTACTATGCTGGTGACGGCATGGGAGAGCAGGTGGCTGCCGGATTTACAAAGAATTTTACAGTGAGGACTGCTCTCGCTGAAAAAGATAAACGTTAGTATGTGACAGCTTAGCTTTTGCATAATTAACCGGGGCTTATAGCTCAGCCGGTTAGAGCGCACGCCTGATAAGCGTGAGGTCGGTGGTTCGAGTCCACTTAAGCCCAGTAGGTTTTAGCGAGCCAATAGCTTTCGGAAGAGAGGAAAGGCCCACTTAAGCCCAGTAGCTTGGGAAAAATCAAGCAAAATAGAGATCGCCTTAAGTTAAGGGTAGACTCGCATTCCATTTCTAAAAAGATATGGGGGTGTAGCTCAGTTGGGAGAGCACCTGCCTTGCAAGCAGGGGGTCATGAGTTCGAATCTCACCATCTCCATTCGGAATCGTTTACCGATGATTCCAAAGACGTACCTTGAAAACCGCATATTGAATGAAAATGAATTGAATATTCTATAGAATAATCAAGACATCCGAGGGATACATCGAAAGATGTATCAAATGTAACAAACCTAAGACCAAACGATCCAACGCTATGGATTGTCGACAGAAACCCGCACCCGCAGGTGGAAGTCATTTTGGTTAAGCTATAAAGAGCGCAGGGTGGATGCCTTGGCACTAAGAGCCGATGAAAGACGTGATAAGCTGCGAAAAGCTTCGGGGAGGAGCAAATATCCTTTGATCCGGAGATATCTGAATGGGGAAACCTGGCTGAGCAACCCTCAGTCGACGTATGGTGAATACATAGCCATACGCTGGGAACCCGGTGAACTGAAACATCTAAGTAGCCGGAGGAAGAGAAAGAAAAATCGATTCCCAAAGTAGCGGCGAGCGAAATGGGAAGAGCCCAAACCAGCGTGCGTGCACGCTGGGGTTATGGACTGCGGAAAGCTAGCTGATTCGTTAGTGGAACTGTCTGGGAAGTCAGACCAAAGAGAGTGAAAGTCTCGTACACGAAAACGATAGGCAGCGGCAGGATCCAGAGTACCACGAGACACGTGAAACCTTGTGGGAAGTCAGAGGGACCACCCTCCAAGGCTAAATACTCCTTAGTGACCGATAGCGCATAGTACTGTGAAGGAAAGGTGAAAAGGACCCCGGGAGGGGAGTGAAAAAGAACCTGAAACCCTGTGTTTACAAGCTGTGGAAGCACGTTAAGGTGCGACCGCGTACTTTTTGTAGAACGGTCCGGCGAGTTGCCGGTACTGGCAAGGTTAAGTGGTTAAGCCACGGAGCCGAAGGGAAACCAAGTCTCAAATGGGCGTAAAGTCAGTACAGGCAGACCCGAAACCGGGTGACCTATCCATGTCCAGGTTGAAGCGGAAGTAAAATTCCGTGGAGGACCGGATCCACATCCGTTGAAAAGGGTGGGAATGAGGTGTGGATAGGGGAGAAATTCCAATCGAACCCGGAGATAGCTGGTTCTCCTCGAAATAGCTTTAGGGCTAGCCTCATATTAGTCTAGCGGAGGTAGAGCACTGAATTCCTAAGGGGGCGTCAAAGCTTACCAAGGGATATCAAACTCCGAATGCCGTATAGATGATGTATGGGAGTCAGACTGCACGAGATAAGTTGGGTAGTCAAAAGGGAAAGAGCCCAGACCTACAGCTAAGGTCCCAAAGTGTGTGTTAAGTGGAAAAGGATGTGGGATTTCAGAGACAACTAGGATGTTGGCTTAGAAGCAGCCACACATTCAAAGAGTGCGTAATAGCTCACTAGTCGAGAGGTCCTGCGCCGAAAATGTCCGGGGCTAAAACACAACACCGAAGCTTAGGAATGTCGTAAGACATTGGTAGAGGAGCATTCTTAAAGGAACGAAGCAGTACCGACAAGGAGCTGTGGACTTTTAAGAAGAGAGAATGCCGGAATGAGTAGCGAGATGGAGGTGAGAATCCTCCAGGCCGAATATCCAAGGTTTCCAGAGTAAAGCTGATCTGCTCTGGGTAAGTCGGGGCCTAAGGCGAGGCTGAAAAGCGTAGTCGATGGACAACAGGTTGAAATTCCTGTACCGCGTATTATCAGAACTGTGGGGACGCAGAAGGACAACACATCCCGGGAATGGAAATACCGGGGCAAGCGAGGTAGGAGTATAGTTGGCAAATCCGCTGTACAATCCGAAGACGTGACGCGTAGCGAACTATAAGTAGCGAAGTGTGTGATTCCAGCTGCCAAGAAAAGCCGCTATTGTGTAATACGTGCCCGTACCGTAAACCGACACAGGTAGATGAGGAGAGAATCCTAAGGCCGGCGGGAGAAGCATTGTTAAGGAACTCGGCAAAATGACCCTGTAACTTCGGGATAAAGGGTGCCAGAGAGATCTGGCCGCAGAGAATAGGCTCAAGCAACTGTTTAGCAAAAACACAGGTCTATGCAAAACCGAAAGGTGAGGTATATGGGCTGACGCCTGCCCGGTGCTGGAAGGTTAAGAGGAGAGGTTAGCGCAAGCGAAGCTTTGAATTTAAGCCCCAGTAAACGGCGGCCGTAACTATAACGGTCCTAAGGTAGCGAAATTCCTTGTCGGGTAAGTTCCGACCCGCACGAAAGGCGTAATGATTTGAGCGCTGTCTCAACAATGCACCCGGTGAAATTGAAATACCAGTGAAGATGCTGGTTACCTGCGCCAGGACGGAAAGACCCCATGGAGCTTTACTCCAGCTTGATACTGGGATTCGGTATTGCATGTACAGGATAGGTGGGAGGCTTTGAAGCAAGGACGCCAGTCTTTGTGGAGCCAATGTTGGGATACCACCCTTGCGATATTGGGTTTCTAACCTGCAGCCGTGACCCGGCTGGGGGACAATGTCAGGTGGGGAGTTTGACTGGGGCGGTCGCCTCCGAAAGGGTATCGGAGGCGCTCAAAGGTTCCCTCAGAATGGTTGGAAACCATTCGCAGAGTGCAAAGGCATAAGGGAGCTTGACTGCGAGACCGACGGGTCGAGCAGGTACGAAAGTAGGACTTAGTGATCCGGTGGTAGAAAGTGGGATTGCCATCGCTCAACGGATAAAAGCTACCCTGGGGATAACAGGCTTATCACTCCCAAGAGTTCACATCGACGGAGTGGTTTGGCACCTCGATGTCGGCTCATCGCATCCTGGGGCTGTAGCAGGTCCCAAGGGTTGGGCTGTTCGCCCATTAAAGCGGTACGCGAGCTGGGTTCAGAACGTCGTGAGACAGTTCGGTCCCTATCCGGCGCGGGCGTAGGATATTTGAGAGGAGCTGTCCTTAGTACGAGAGGACCGGGATGGACGGACCGCTGGTGTATCTGTTGGGTACCAAGCCCATGGCAGAGTAGCCAAGTCTGGACGGGATAAACGCTGAAGGCATCTAAGCGTGAAGCCCCCCTCAAGATGAGATATTCCATCGCAAAAGCGAGTAAGACCCCTTGAAGACGACGAGGTAGATAGGTTAGAGGTGGAAGTGCAGTAATGTATGGAGCTGACTAATACTAATCGGTCGAGGGCTTAACCAAAACGGTATAGGTTTTAAAACATCATTCAATATGTGGTTTTGAGGGTACGTTATTATTAATTGAAAAAGTGCTTGAAGAATTGGCGGTTTTGCTGTATAATAATTCGGACGGCAACAATTATTCCTCGATAGCTCAGTCGGTAGAGCACGCGGCTGTTAACCGCGCTGTCGTAGGTTCGAGTCCTACTCGGGGAGTTTTTTAGTGGAAGTCCATGGCGACCACTACGTTTAGGCCCCATGGTCAAGCGGTTAAGACATCGCCCTTTCACGGCGGTAACACGAGTTCGAATCTCGTTGGGGTCATTTGAGTGGAAGTGATCATGTCACTGAGGCTCGCAACATGCCGATGTGGCTCAACGGCAGAGCAGCTGATTTGTAATCAGCAGGTTATCGGTTCGAATCCGATCATCGGCTCTTACTGCGTTCCAGTAAGCGCAATATCATATTTGATATAGTTCGGACCTTTAGCTCAGTTGGTTAGAGCAACCGGCTCATAACCGGTCGGTCCTGGGTTCAAGTCCCCGAAGGTCCACTCAACAATTCCGACTAATGTCAGAACTATATAACAACTTATGGCCCGGTGGCTCAGCTGGTTAGAGCGCCGCCCTGTCACGGCGGAGGTCGACGGTTCGAACCCGTTCCGGGTCGTTTGCATGTTTGCATGCGGCAATTACATGTACGTTTGGGGTCTTAGCTCAGCTGGGAGAGCATCTGCCTTACAAGCAGAGGGTCACAGGTTCGAGCCCTGTAGGCCCCATTTGTATTTCGCGGGTATGGTGGAATAGGCAGACACAAGGGACTTAAAATCCCTCGGTAGCGATACCGTGCCGGTTCAAGTCCGGCTACCCGCATTTTGCTGTTTGACAGCCTGAGAGTGTGATTATAACATTCTCAGGCTGTTTGCGTTAAGCTGCAATGGAGCGTCGGTGAGGTTACCGGGTTTGATGATCCAATCAGGTAGGGAGGCGGAGATTATGGGTGCGTTGAAAATGAGAACGGAGCTGCTGAATGTGGGGAGCCTTTTGGCCAAGGAAGCGCGGGGAATGGAGGAGCAGCCGCTTTACCGGTCCACCGTGTTTGAGACAGAGGATACGGGTGACTATGACCGGGCCAACTGTGGGGAGCGGTATCTGTACGACCGCATCGGGGCGCCCAACCGGGATTGCCTGGGGGAGGCGATTTCCAGGTTGGAGCAGGGACAGGACACAGCGGTGTTCGGCGCCGGGATGGGAGCTATCTCAGCGGTGTTTCTGGCTTTGAACCGGAAGGGCAGCCATGTGGTGGTGAACCGGGCGGTTTACGGGGAGACCATTGAGCTTCTCAACGACATTTTGACTACGTACGGGGTGGATGTGAGTTATGTGGATTTTGAGTCCCCGGAGGCGGTGGAGCAGGCGGTTACAGAGAGGACCACGCTGATTTACACGGAGGTGCTCACCAATCCGCTGCTGCGGGTGGTGGATCTGGACGCGGTGACGGCCCTGGCTAGGAGGCGCGGCGTTCTGACGGTAGTGGACAGCACCTTTACCACGCCGATGCTGATCCGACCTCTGGAGCACGGGGCGGACCTGGTGATTCACAGCCTGACCAAGTATTTTGGCGGACACAGCGACATTACGGGCGGCTCGGTTACCGGCAGCCGGGAGCTGATCAAAAAGGTAAAGCGGACGCAGGTGCTTTTGGGAAGCTGCATGGCGCCGGATTCGGCCTGGCTGGCGCTGCGTAGCCTGAGGACCATGGATTTGCGTGTGAGACGGCAGATGGAGAATGCCGCGGCCATTGCCGGGGCATTGGAAGGCGATCCACGGGTGCGCTATGTGAACTATCCGGGGCTGGTTTCCCACCCGCAGCATGAGCTGGCGGACAGGCTGTTGGGGCGATGCTGAGCTTTCGGGTGGAGGATGATCTGGAGAAGGTGGATGAAATGATCCACCGGCTGAAGGTGATCCGGTACCTGGGAACCCTGGGCGGCATCCGCACCAGCCTGGCCCACCCCGCCACCGCCTTCCGCCATGAGTTCAGCCGCGAGGAGCTGGAGGCGGTGGGAATTTACGACGGATTGGTTCGGATTTCAGCGGGCATCGAGGATGCGGGGGATTTGATTGAGGATTTGAGAGAGGCGTTGGGGGTGTTTGGGGAGTGAGGCGACGGAAAAAATGGAGATAGGGAGGTATTATGATGGGATGGCTGAAAGGTACGAATGTGAAGTGAACATAAAAATGCAGGGGGATTCGCACTGGGAAATTGGATAAATATGGGTCTATAGCTTGATGGGAGAAGGAAAAGATTGCGTTTTGGTGGGGGAGGGTGTAGAATATAGATGAAATTGTTGGGGAGTTATGGGGAGATTATTGGTTAGTTTTGATGTCACGCCTTATGGAGGCGTGTGGATTGAAATGTACGACAGAAAACTTATATTGAGCACGTAACACGTCACGCCTTATGGAGGCGTGTGGATTGAAATTCTCCAGGGGCAAACTCTCCCTCCCCCTTGATCGCGTCACGCCTTATGGAGGCGTGTGGATTGAAATTAAACAATTAATTCCCAGATCAGCTTTTCGAAAGGTCACGCCTTATGGAGGCGTGTGGATTGAAATACCCTGGATGTATTATACAATGCTTCCAGCGCAGTCACGCCTTATGGAGGCGTGTGGATTGAAATACAGCATTCGAAAGATATCCTTCGTTTCGGGTTGTCACGCCTTATGGAGGCGTGCAGATTTACCCACCCCAACAAACCCCAAAGCCCGCCAGACTCCAAATTACCTCCGGAGCCCAGCGGGCTTTCTTCCTATTATATATATTCTTTTAATTCCAATTATTCCTAATTTGTCCCCTTCTTCAAATTCTTCTGCGCAGTTGCCAGCATGAGCTTGATGCGGTTCAGCTGGTTGACTTCGCTGGCACCGGGGTCGTAGTCTACGGCGATGATGTTGGACTGCGGGTAGTGGCGGCGCAGTTCCTTGATTACGCCCTTGCCTACGATGTGGTTGGGCAGGCAGCCGAAGGGCTGGGTGCAGATGATGTTCTCCACGCCGCTGTGAATCAGCTCCAGCATCTCGCCGGTGAGGAACCAGCCCTCGCCGGTCTGGTTGCCCAGGGAGACGAACCCCTGGGCCATGCGGGCCAGCTCGTCGATGGCGGCAGGGGGCGTGAAGTGCTTGCTGGCCTCCAGCTCCTTGCGGGCGGTCCGGCGGAAGTATTCCAGCAGGGCGATTCCCGCGTTGCACAGGTAGGTGGTGGACTTTTTGGTGCCCAGGTGCTTGGATTTGAAATTGCTGTTGTAGAAGCAGTACAGCAGGAAATCCATCAGGTCCGGCATCACGGCCTCGGCCCCCTCGCTCTCTAAAAGCTCCACAATGTGGTTGTTTGCCAGAGGCGAGAATTTCACCAGGATCTCTCCTACAATGCCCACACGGGGCTTTCTGACGTCTTTGAGGGGCAATGCGTCGAAGTCCCGGATGATTCCCCGAATATTCCGGCCGAATTCCATCATGGACGAGCTGCGCTTGGACAGCGAAGCCACGCAGCGCTTCTTCCATTTCTCGTGCAGTGCGTTGGCGCTGCCGGGTTCCGCCTCATAGGGGCGGGTGGCGTAGAGCACCCGCATGAAGATGTCGCCGTAGACCACGCCCTGCATGGCCTTGGTCAGCAGGGGCAGGGTGATGGTGAAGCCGGGGTTGGTCTCCATGCCGTTGGCGTTGACTGAGATCACGGGGATCTGGGGCATGCCCGCCTTCTCAAGGGCGCGGCGGATGAAGCCGATGTAGTTGGACGCACGGCAGCCGCCGCCGGTCTGGCTCATGAACACGGCCGTGTGGTTTAAGTCGTAACGGCCGGAGAGCAGGGCGTCCATGATCTGTCCGATGACGATCAGGGAGGGGTAGCAGGCGTCGTTGTTCACGTACTGAAGCCCCACGTCCACCGCGGAGCGGTTGTGGTTCTGTAATACCTCGATTTTGTAGCCGAAGGAGCGGATGGCCGGCTCGATCAGGTCGAAATGGATGGGCGACATCTGGGGGCAGAGAAGGGTGTAGTCCTTCTTCATTTCCTTGGTGAATACCGCCCGGTGGTAAGCACTGGAGACGACCTTGCGCTCAAAATTCCGTTGGTCCCGCACGCGGAGAGCGGCGATCAGGGAACGGATGCGGATGCGGGCCGCGCCCAGGTTGTTGACCTCATCGATCTTCAGCACGGTGTAGATTTTGCCGGAGCGGGTGAGAATATCGGATACCTGGTCCGTGGTCACGGCGTCCAGGCCGCAGCCAAAGCTGTTTAACTGAATCAGGTCCAGATTCTCCTGGGTCTTGACAAAGCTGGCCGCCGCATACAGCCGGGAGTGGTACATCCACTGGTCGGTGACCACCAGAGGCCGTTCCACCTTGCCCAGGTGGGAGACCGAGTCCTCGGTCAGCACGGCAAAGCCGTAGGAGGTGATCAGCTCCGGAATTCCGTGGTGGATCTCCGGGTCCACGTGGTAGGGGCGGCCTGCCAGCACGATGCCGCGCTTGCCGGTCTGCTTCAGCCAGTCCAGTACCTCCTCGCCCTTTGCCTCCATGTCCCGGCGGGACTGCAAAAGCTCCTCCCAGCCGGCATGTGCGGCCATGCGCACCTCGGCTGCCGGGATGTCGAATGCGTTTGCGAATTCCGCCACCAGCGCCTTGGTGAGGATTTCCTCGTTGGTGAAGGCCATGAAGGGATTCATGAAGTTCACGTGCTCCTCGGCCAGTTCTTCCACGTTGTTTTTGATGTTTTCCGCGTAGGAGGTGACCATGGGGCAGTTGTAGTGGTTGCCCGCATCCGGCGTCTCGTTGCGCTCGTAGGGGATGCAGGGGTAGAAAATGAATTTCACGCCCTGCTTGATCAGCCAGCTGATGTGCCCGTGGACCAGCTTGGCCGGGTAGCACTCGGACTCGCTGGGGATGGACTCGATGCCCAGCTCGTAGAGCTGGCGGGTGGACTGGGGCGACAGGGTCACGTGGTATCCAAGGCGCTCGAAAAACACCGCCCAGAACGGGAAGTTCTCGTACATGTTCAACACTCTGGGGATTCCCACCACGCCGCGGTGCGCCTTGTCCAGGGGCAGGGGCGTGTAGCCGAACATCCGGTGGTACTTGTAGTCGAACAGGTTGGGGATCTCCTTTTTGGACTTTTCGATTCCCAGACCCCGCTCACAGCGGTTGCCGGAGATAAAGCGGCGGCCGCTGCCGAACTGGTTGATGGTCAGCACACAGTGGTTGTTGCAGCCCTTGCACCGGGTCATGGAGGTGGTGTATTTCAGGCTGGTGATTTTATCAAGCGGCAGCATGGAGGTCTCCCTGCCGCTGTCCGCGGGCTGCATGTGCCAGCGCTCCCTGGCGATCAGCGCCGCGCCGAAGGCGCCCATGATGCCGGCAATGTCGGGGCGCACGGCCTCACAGCCGGAGATTTTCTCGAAGCTGCGCAGCACGGCGTCGTTGTAAAAGGTTCCGCCCTGAACCACCACGTGGCGGCCCAAATCCGAGGGGCGCGTGATTTTGATTACCTTAAATAATGCGTTTTTGATCACGGAGTAGGCCAGGCCCGCGGAGATATCCGCCACGGTGGCGCCCTCTTTCTGGGCCTGCTTGACGTTGGAGTTCATGAACACGGTGCAGCGGGTGCCCAGATCCGTGGGGTTCTCCGCGAACAGGGCTTCTTTTGCGAAGTCCTCCACGCTGTAGTTAAGGCTCTTGGCAAAAGTCTCAATAAAGGAACCGCAGCCGGAGGAGCAGGCTTCGTTTAACTGCACGCTGTCCACGGTGCCGTCCTTGATCTTGATGCATTTCATGTCCTGTCCGCCGATATCCAGGATGCAGTCCACGTCCGGCTCGAAAAATGCCGCCGCGTAGTAGTGGGAGATGGTCTCCACCTCGCCCTCGTCCAGCATCAGCGCGGATTTTAACAGCGCCTCGCCGTAGCCGGTGGAGCAGGACCAGGCGATGTGCGCGGTGGAGGGCAGAATTTCGCGGATTTCCGACATGGCCCGGATGGCCGTGGCCAGGGGGCTTCCGTTGTTGTTGTCGTAAAAACGGTAGAGCAGCTCGCCGCTTTCGCCCACCAGCGCCACCTTGGTGGTGGTGGAACCGGCGTCGATTCCCAGGTAGCAGTTGCCGCTGTAGCGGGCAAGGTCCCCGGTTTTGACCTGATGACCGGCGTGGCGTCGGTCAAATTCATCGTAGTCCGCCTGGTCCCGGAACAGGGGCTCCATGCGCTTGACCTCAAAATCCATTTTGATTCCGGAAGAAAGCCGCTCTATCATGGAGAGCAGGGATGAAGACGTTTGTCCTTCCTGGGGATTTAAGGCCGCGCCGATGGCGGCGAACAGATGGGAGTTATCCGGAGCAATGATCTGGCTGCCGGTCAGGTGCAGGGTGCGGATAAATGCGTTCCGCAGCTCGGGGAGGAAATGTAAGGGGCCGCCAAGGAAGGCAACATTGCCCCGAATGGGTTTGCCGCAGGCCAGGCCGCTGATTGTCTGGTTGACCACCGCCTGGAAAATGGAGGCCGACAGATCCTCTCGGGTGGCGCCCTCGTTGATGAGCGGCTGGATGTCCGATTTGGCGAATACGCCGCACCGGGCTGCAATGGGGTAGATGGCCTTGTAATGTCTGGCATAATCGTTCAGGCCCGCCGCGTCCGTCTGGAGCAGGGAAGCCATCTGGTCGATAAAGGATCCCGTGCCGCCCGCGCAGATTCCGTTCATGCGCTGGTCGATGCCGCCGGAGAAGTAGATGATCTTGGCGTCCTCGCCGCCCAGCTCGATGGCCACATCGGTCTGGGGCGCGTAGTCCTGAAGCGCGGAGGCCACGGCCACCACTTCCTGGACGAAGGGTACCTGCAAATGATGGGAGAGCGCCAGTCCGCCGGAACCCGTGATCACGGAGACAACCTCCATGGGGCCGGCCTTTTCCCGGGCTTTTCGCAGAAGTTCCGCTAAAGTTTCCTGGATATTGGCATAATGGCGTTCATAATCGGAAAATAATATATTATGCTCTGCATCCAGCAGAGCCACTTTTACTGTAGTGGAACCGATGTCGATTCCCAATGTGGGGGATGTATGTAAAGAATTCATAATGGTGGAATTAACCAAACCTCCTTCGTAGCCGGACACCTCGGGTACATTCTTGTGGGAAAAGAACGTAAATTCGGGATTCCGGCGCATTCATCCTAAAGTTTAACATAAAATAGGTAGGAATACAATCGGGAGGCAGCGTTAAAATATTGTAAATGAACGGTAAAAATTGTGCAGGTTTGCAAAAAAACGTCGGATTTTTGTTTGACAAACAATGGTGCAGTCACTATAATGAGAACGTATATTTCATAATGGGGGGAGAGTTCGCATGATTCGTATTTTTAAGACAGAAGATGGAATAATGCATGAGAAGGATGAGCTTCAGCCGGGCAGCTGGATCGCGATGACCAACCCGACGGCCTCGGAGATCATGGATATTGCGGACATGTACCAGATTGATCCGGATCACATCAAGGCCCCTCTGGATGAGGAGGAGCGCTCCCGAATCGAGGTGGAGGATAGCTACACCCTGATCCTGGTGGACATCCCGTCCATCGAGGAGCGAAGCGGCAAGGACTGGTTTGTGACGATCCCCATGGGTATTATCACCACCAACGAAGTTCTGATCACGGTCTGCCTGGAGGAGACGCCGGTTTTGACGTCCTTTATGGACGGGAGGGTCCGGGATTTCCACACATTCATGAAAACCAGATTCATTTTACAAATTCTGTATAAAAACGCCACTCAGTACCTGCAGTACCTGCGGATCATCGACAAGAAGAGCGAGGTGATCGAGCGCAAGCTGCACCAGTCCCAGAAGAACTCGGAGCTGATCGAGCTGTTGGAGCTGGAAAAGTCCCTGGTGTATTTTACCACCTCCCTGCGGTCCAACGAGGTGGTGCTGGAAAAGCTGCTTCGGACGGAAAAGGTGAAGAAGTATCCCGAGGACACGGACCTTTTGGAGGACGTTATCATCGAGAACAAGCAGGCCATCGAGATGGCGAATATTTACAGCGGCATCCTCAGCGGCACCATGGACGCCTTTGCCTCGGTTATCTCCAACAACTTAAATATCGTGATGAAGTTCCTGGCTACGGTGACCATCGTCATGTCCATTCCCACCATGGTGGCCAGCTTCTACGGCATGAACGTGAATTCCCACGGCATGCCCTTTGCGGACAGTCCCTACGGGTTTGGGATCGTGCTGGTTTTAGCCCTGCTGCTGTCCCTGATCGTGGCGTTTATTTTCAACAAAAAGGATCTTTTCTGACCACAGGGATCCAATATGACAAAAGGATGAGAACATGAAATTTTTTCAGAAAATGGAACGAAAATTCGGGCGTTATGCGATTCACAATCTGATGTACTACATTATCATGCTGTATGTGGTGGGATTTGTGATTTTAAAGTTCGCCCCGGAGCTGTATTACTATTATCTGATGCTGGATGCGCCGTCGATTCTGCACGGTCAGGTCTGGCGGCTGGTGACCTTTATGATTTTCCCGCCCACCACCAGCTTTATCTGGATTTTACTGCTGCTGCTCATGTATTATTCCCTGGGATCGTCCCTGGAGCGGGTGTGGGGCGCGTTCCGCTTCAACGTGTACGTGTTTATGGGGATCCTGGGACATATTATCGCGGAGCTGGCGGTTTATTTTGTGACGGGCCACAGCCCCCATCTGACCACCACGTTTCTCAACGCGTCCGTTTTTCTGGCCTATGCGGTGACGTTTCCCAACGAGTATTTTTACCTTTATTTTGTGATTGCGATCCGGGCAAAATGGCTGGCCATCTTTGAGGGGGCCGGATTTCTGCTGCTGTTTGTCACGTCCCACAACCTGGGAACGCGGCTGGAGATTCTGCTGTCCCTGGCCAACTTTATTATTTTCTTTGTGATGACCCGGGATTACCGGCGCATAAGCCCCAGGGAGATCAAGCGCAAGCAGGAGTTCCGCGCCCAGATCCGGCCCAAGAGCCGCACGCGCCATGTCTGCGCGGTCTGCGGGCGCACGGACGAGGACAGTCCGGGGATGGAATTCCGTTACTGCTCCAAATGCGAGGGCAGCTATGAATATTGTATGGATCATCTGTACACCCACAAACACATCAAGAAGTCCGATCAGGAACAGCAGTGACCGGGCGCGCACAAACTTTTCAGTTATGGAGGATTGACAAGGAATGAAAAAGACTAAAATTATCTGCACCATGGGTCCTAACACCAATGACAAGAATATTATGATGGAACTGGCGAAAAACGGCATGAACGTGGCCCGTTTCAATTTTTCCCACGGGGATTACAACGAGCACATGGAACGGCTGGAGCTGTTAAAAGAGGTGCGCAAGGAGCTGGATATCCCGGTGGCCGCCCTGCTGGACACCAAGGGGCCGGAGATCCGCACCGGACTTTTAAAGGACGGTAAGAAGGTTACGCTGAAGGACGGCCAGACCTTCACCCTGACCACCCGCGAGGTGGTGGGCGACGACCACATCGGCCACATCAATTACAGCGGACTGAACGAGGACGTTTCCGCGGGCAACAAGATCCTGATCGACGACGGCCTGATCGAGCTGGATGTGGTGGAAGTGAAGGGAACGGACATCGTCTGCAAGGTGGCCAACGGCGGCGAGCTGGGCGAGAAGAAGGGCGTGAACGTGCCCAACGTCAAGATCAAGCTTCCGGCGCTGACCGACAAGGATAAAGAGGATATCGTGTTCGGCGTCAAGCAGGGCTTTGATTTTATCGCGGCCTCCTTTGTCCGCACCGCGGACTGCATCCGCGAGATCAAGGAGATTCTGGAAGCCCACGGCTCCAGCATGAAGGTGATCGCCAAGATCGAGAACGCGGAGGGCATCGAGAATCTGGATGCGATCATTGAGGCCAGCGACGGCATCATGGTGGCCCGGGGCGACATGGGCGTGGAGATTCCGGCCGAAAAGGTTCCCTATATTCAGAAAATGATTATCCGCAAGTGTAACGAGCAGTGCAAGTCTGTGATCACGGCCACCCAGATGCTGGATTCCATGATCCGCAACCCCAGACCCACCCGAGCGGAGGTGACGGACGTGGCCAACGCGGTTTACGACGGCACGGACGCCGTGATGCTTTCCGGCGAGACGGCCATGGGCAAGTATCCGGTGGAGGCCTTAAAGATGATGGCCACCATCGTGGAGGATTCCGAGTCCCACCTGGACTATGAGGCGTACCGCCGCCGCAAGGTCTCCAAGACCAACACCCAGAACATTTCCAACGCAGTCTGCTTCGCTTCTGTTTCCACGGCCCACGACCTGGGCGCTCAGGCGATCATCGCCCCCAGCATCACCGGCTTTACCACCCTGATGCTGAGCAAATGGAGACCCAGCGCCCAGATCATCGGCATGTCCCCCAGCATGGCCACGGTGCGCCAGATGCAGATTCAGTGGGGTGTGGTTCCGGTTTGGTCCCGCCGCGCGGATTCCACAGATGAGCTGATCGAGAATTCCATGGAGGAGCTGAAGAACCGGAAGATGCTGGAGCTGGGCGACCTGGTGGTGATCACCGCGGGCGTTGTGACCTACGCTAGACGGCATGAGGCCGCGACCCAGACCAATATCATGCGCGTGCTGAACGTGGAATGATGTTTGGATTCATGAATACGCAAGAATGACTGGACAAAGGAGTCCGTCCTGGAGTACAATGGTGCAAAAGCGCCGTGGTAGTCCGGGCGGACTTTTTTACATGTCCGCCCGCTGCGCACGTTTACGGAGAGCGGCGGAGTGCGGACGCGCCGGCGGCAGAGGCGGCCGGGCGGAAGTATGGCCATAGAAGGGAGAATACGCAGGATGGATAAAAAGCCATTTGTGATACTGGAGAAACTGGAAGAAATTGTAAAAGATTACCCCACCCCCTTTCACCTGTACGACGAGAAGGGAATCCGCGAGAACGCCATGAAGCTGAAGCAGGCGTTTGCATGGAATAAGGGGTTTAAAGAGTATTTTGCGGTGAAGGCCACGCCCAATCCGTTTATTTTGCAGCTCTTAAAGGAGTGTGGCTGCGGCACGGACTGCTCTTCCATGACGGAGCTTATGATGTCCGAGGCCTGCGGATTTTCCGGGGAGGAGATTATGTTTTCCTCCAACGACACGCCGCCGGAGGAGTTTGCCTACGCGGCCAAACTGGGCGCGATTATCAACCTGGATGATTTCACCCATATCCAGTTTCTGGAGGACACGCTGGGGTATATCCCGGAGACCATCAGCTGCCGGTTTAATCCCGGCGGCGTGTTCAAGATCAGCAACGATATTATGGACAACCCCGGTGACTCCAAGTACGGGATGACCACGGAGCAGATTTTTGAGGCGTTTAAGATTTTAAAGGCCAAGGGCGCGAAGCGGTTCGGCATCCACGCGTTCCTGGCCTCCAACACGGTGACCAATGAGTATTATCCGCTGTTAGCCAGACAGCTTTTTGAGCTGGCGGTGAAGCTGAAGGAGGAGACCGGGGCGTGCGTCGCCTTTATCAACCTGTCCGGCGGCATCGGCATCCCCTACCGCCCCGACCAGGAGCCAAACGATATCCTGGTGATCGGGGAGGGCGTGCGGAACGCTTACCAGGACGTGCTGGTGCCCGCAGGTATGGGCGACGTGGCGCTGTGCACGGAGCTGGGCCGCTTTATGCTGGGGCCCTACGGCTGTCTGGTGACCAGGGCGATCCATGAGAAACACACCTACAAGGAGTACGTGGGCGTGGACGCCTGCGCGGTGAACCTGATGCGGCCCGCCATGTACGGCGCTTACCATCACGTCACGGTGATGGGCAAGGAGGACCTGCCCTGCGACCATATGTACGACGTGGTCGGTTCCCTGTGCGAGAACAACGACAAGTTCGCCATCGACCGGATGCTGCCGAAGGTGGACAAGGGGGATCTGTTAGTGATCCACGACACCGGCGCCCACGGGTTCGCCATGGGCTACAATTACAACGGAAAACTGAAATCGGCGGAGCTTCTGCTGAAGGAGGACGGCTCCGTGCAGATGATCCGCAGGGCGGAGACTCCGAAGGATTACTTTGTGACCTTTGATTTCTGTGATATTTTAAAGAATTATTGAGTGAAGGCGGCTGCGAATCAGGATTGCGGCCGCGGGAAAAGAGGCATAAGGATGGCTAAGATTGGTTTTATTGGAATGGGGAATATGGGGTTCGCGATTCTGAAGGGGCTGCTGAAGATTTATGAGCCCGCGGACATGGTGTTTTCGTCCGCCCACAGGGAAAAGATGGAGCGGGTGACCGAACAGACCGGCGTGCCCCACGCGGCCTCAAACGCGGACTGCGCGGCCCAGGTGAAGTATCTTTTGCTGGCGGTGAAGCCCCAGTATTTTGACGCGGTGTTTGCGGATATCAAGGAGGTGTTAAGGCCTGATCAGGTGATCATTTCCCTGGCCCCCGGCCTGACCATCGAGTCCTACCGGCAGCGGCTTGGGAGTAATCTGCGGTTCGTGCGGGCGATGCCCAATACCCCGGCCCTGCTGGGCGAGGGAATGACCGGCGTCAGCTACGACGGCGGGCTGTTCACGGAGGAGGAGAAGCGGGAGCTGGAAACCCTGTTCACCTCCTTTGGAAAGCTCCAGCTGGTGGAGGAACGCCTGATGGACGCGGTGGGCTGCGTCAGCGGAAGCTCGCCTGCCTTCGTGTACATGTTTATAGAGGCTTTGGCCGACGGAGCCGTGAAATACGGCCTGCCCAGGGCCGCGGCCTGTCAGATGGCCGCTCAGGCGGTTCTAGGGAGCGCGAAAATGGTGCTGGAGACGGGCAAACACCCGGAGCAGCTGAAGGACGAGGTCTGCTCCCCGGGCGGCACCACGATCCAGGGCGTTTCCGCGCTGGAGGAGGCGGGATTCCGCAGCGCGGTGATCCGGGCCTGCGACGCTTGTTATAAGAAGAGTACGGAGATTCAGTAGGAGGGCTGCGTGAGATGAGCCGGAGGGCCGCGGGCGGCTGCGCGGGATGAGCCGGAGGGCCCAGACGGCTGTATTATAAAAGTTTTGAGAAAGAGGGAACGAGGATCATGGGTGACAAGAGTGAGCAGGAGAAACTGCCGGTGGTGCGTCTGGACCGGCAGTTGAAATACCAGGGGAATATCCTGAAGATTTATGAGGACACGGTGGTGGCCAACGGCCACGAGGCACATTGGGACTATATTCACCACGACGGGGCGGCGGCGGTGCTGCCAGTGACGGACGACGGGAAAATTCTGATGGTGCGGCAGTACCGCAATGCGCTGGACCGTTTCACGCTGGAGATTCCGGCCGGAAAGCTGGATGAACCGGACGAGCCGAAGGTGGAGTGCGCTTACCGGGAGCTGGAGGAGGAAACCGGGTACCGGGTGGAGAGCCAGGGCAAGCTGGAGTATCTGATGAGCCTGAACACCACCGTGGCGTTCTGCGATGAGGCCATAGACATTTTCGTGGCCCATCACCTGATTCCGTCCAAGCAGCATTTGGATGAGGACGAGGTGATCAATGTGGAGGCGTGGGAGCTTAAAGATTTGGAGGACCTGATCTACAGCGGCACCATCACCGACGGAAAGACCATCGCCGCGATCATGGCCTACGCCAGGAAGTACCGCTCCACGGACAAGCGGGACGAGGCCCTTTCCTGACATAATCGCCGGACGGGCGGCATAGACTGTGGTAAACAAGCTGAGACTGGCGGTGGCTGTCTGTGAAATTGCGGCGACTTAGAATGGAAATGCGAAGTTTAAACTATCAGGATTGGCTGCTCGTCTGTTTTATTCTCGGCGTTGTCGGGGGAACAGCGGCAGCCCATTTTTTTGGCGGTCAGACGGTGAAGGCCCAGGTGCTGGGAGGGATGGGACCGGGCTCGTCCGTGGACGGGGCGGTCAGACAGGCCCTTTTCTGGCAGGTCCTGCGCCTGCGGTTCGCCCAGCTGGCGGTGGGCTGGCTTATGGGGCTGACGGTGTACAGCGCGGTGCTGTTCGGCCTGGCGGCGGTCTGGGGCGGCGTGACCGTGGCCGTGGTCATGTCCGTGCTGACCAGCCAGAAGGGGCTTTTGGGGCTGCCCGCCTTTCTGTGCAGCATGGCGCCCCAGGGGGTCTGCTACGCCCTGGCCTGGGCCGTTCTGGCCATGTGGGCGGGAAAGCAGGAAAAGAAAATACGCCTGGCGCCCTTCGGGCTGCTGCTTTTAGTGGGGGCCTTGGGCACGTTTTTGGAAGTTTACGCCAGCCCGGCGCTGTACGGCCTCTGGTTTTAAGAGGGGCGCGCGGGCCGGTGACTGGTACAAAGGAGGAAATGGCAAATGTGGGTAATGTTTGCGTTTGGCTCAGCACTGTTTGCGGGGATTACGGCGGTTCTGTCGAAAATCGGCATGCAGGACATGGATTCGGATGTGGGGACCGCGGTGCGTACTGGAGTGGTGCTGGTCTTTTCCTGGATAATGGTGTTTCTGACCGGTTCCATCGGGACCATAGGGGAGATAAGCGGCAGAACGTTTTTGTTTCTGGTGTTGTCCGGGCTGGCCACCGGCGCTTCCTGGCTGTTCTATTTCCGGGCGCTGCAGCTGGGAAATGTGAATAAGGTGGCTCCCATCGACAAGTCCAGCACGGTTCTGACCATGCTGCTGGCGTTTCTCATTCTGGGGGAGACGCTTTCTCTGTTAAAGGTCGTCTGCATGATTCTAATCGGCGCGGGCACGCTGCTTATGATTCACAGGCAGGAGGGGGGAGCGGACAGCGCAGAACGGGGCTGGATGGCCTGCGCCCTGCTGTCCGCGGTGTTCGCCAGCTTGACGGCTATTCTGGGGAAAATTGGAATTCAGGGCGTGGAGTCCAATTTGGGGACCGCGATCCGCACCTGCGTGGTGCTGGTGATGGCGTGGCTTCTGGTGTTCGTCAAGGGCAAGCAGGGGGAGGTCCGGCGTATCAACGGGAAAAATGGCCTGTTTCTGGTGTTGTCCGGGCTGGCCACCGGGGGCTCCTGGCTGTGCTATTACCGGGCGCTTCAGGATGGACAGGCCAGCGTGGTGGTGCCGATTGACAAGCTGAGTATTCTGGTCACCATCCTGTTTTCGCGGCTGTTCTTGGGGGAACGGCTGGGCAGGAGGGCGTTTTGGGGGCTGGTGCTGCTGGTGGCCGGAACGCTGCTTTTGTTACGTTAGAGAGGAAAAATGATGAGACTGAAGAGGGTTCCGGTTTATCTGCGGCGTTTGATCCGGGCGCTTTACATACCGGTGGCGGTCAACTGTCCGCTTCTCATCTGGCTGGCCTTTCAGCTGTTATGGCCGGACAGCGGGATAATTTTCCGGACAATGGTTACGGCGGCCCTGCTGTCCGGCGTCTGGGCGGTGTGGATTTATCTGAATATTGTTCCATGGCCCAGGGAGGAATTCGCCAGCCGCCGCCTGACGATCATGGAGGGCGGGCGGCATCTGTGCCGGCTGGCCCTTTACGGCATGGCGGTCCAGGCCCTGGGAATGTGGTTTTGTTATCCTAGCCTGAAGGCGCTTTTGGTGCGGGCGGGGGAGAACGGGCAGTTGGGGAGCCATCCGGGGCTGTTGCTGTGGGGGAACTGTATTTACGCGGTGGTCCTGCTGTTCCTTCTGATGTGGAACGGTATTCTGCGCATGTTTTTCACCTCCAAGCGTCTGCGCCTGGGGATGCGGGCGCTGATGCTTTTGGCGATGTGGGTCCCGGGAGTGAACCTGCTGGTGCTGTGTTATGCCATGCGCAAGGTGCACGCGGAATACGACTTTGAGTGTTACAAGGAGTCGGTGCGCCTGGTGCGCAGGGAATCGGAGCTGTGCCGCACCCGGTATCCGCTGGTGATGGTTCACGGCGTCGGTTTTCGGGACCTGTGGTATTTTAACTATTGGGGACGGATTCCCAGGGAATTGACGCGCTACGGGGCAACGGTGTATTACGGGAATCAGGAGGCGTTCGCCACGGTGGAGCAGAACGCCGGGGATATTTTAAAGGTGGTGCAGAGGGTGGCCGAGGAGACCGGCTGCGGCAAGGTGAATATGATCGCCCACTCCAAGGGCGGGCTGGATTCGCGCTACGCTATCAGCCGTCTGGGAGCTGCGCCCTGGGTGGCCTCTCTGACCACTGTGTGTACGCCCCACCGGGGCTGCCGGTTTGTGGATCGGGCCTGCCGCCTGCCGGAGTGGCTGTACCGGGGCGTGGCCCGGGTTTTCGACTGGGGCTTCGGGCGGTTTGGGGACGCCCACCCGGATTTCTACCGGGCCACACGGCAGTTTTCCACACAGGCCAGCGAGCGCTTCAACCGGGAGGTGCCGGATGCGCCGGGGGTATTTTACCAGAGTTACGCCACGGCCATGAAGGATTGTCTCAGCGATCCGCTGCTCACACTGCCTTACCTGCTGATCAAGCCGCTGGAGGGGGAAAACGACGGGTTGGTCAGCGTAGAGTCGGCCAAATGGGGCGAATTTCGGGGAGTGGTGCGCAACCGCAGGCACAGGGGAATTTCCCACGGGGATATTATCGATCTGAAGCGGGAGGACTATGGGGACTTTGACGTGGTGGAGTTTTATGTGGGTCTGGTGAAGGAGCTGCGGGAGAGGGGATTCTGAATATATGGGGGAAATTGGAAAAAGCCAGTAAAAACAGGGATTTTTAGGCGCCGCAGCCATTGGAGCGGCGTTTTTTTAATGGAATTTTTAAAAATATTTTCGCGGGATTTTACAACATATTGCGAGGAAAAAATGGGGGGTTCCAACATGTAGTATGTTTTATGTTAATCAGGTGGAAAATGGCCTCAAAGTGGGAAAAATGTGTTTGATTTTATCGAAAAATGTGGATATAATGATAGTCAGCACTATGTAAATGCGTAGTTTGTGAATGTTAGGGGTTAGGGGATAAAAGCGATGACGGCCGACATAAAATACTTTATCGAGTACCTTGAGAATGAAAAAAAGGCATCGAAGAATACGGTCATTTCCTACCAGAGAGATCTGGTACAGCTGGCGGCTTACCTGGAGGCCAAGGGGATCACGGAGGCGGAAAAGGTGACCAAGACCAGCTTGAATTCGTACATACTGTATCTGGAGAAGGAGGGGAAAGCCACCACCACGATTTCGCGGGAGCTGGCTTCCATTAAGGCATTTTTCCACTATGAACTGCGGGAGGGGAGAATCCGCCGCGATCCGGCGGAGTTTATCAAGGCCCCCAAGGTGGAGAAAAAGGCGCCGGTAATCCTGACGGTGAATGAGGTTAACGCGCTGTTGTGCCAGCCCGGAGACAGAACACCCAAGGAGCTTCGGGACAAGGCGATGCTGGAACTGCTCTACGCCACCGGAATCCGCGTGTCGGAGCTGATCAGCCTGAAATTGACGGATGTGAACATGCAGGTGGGTTACATTACCTGCCGGGACCGCAGCAAGGAGCGGATGGTGCCCTTTGGGAAGAACGCCCGTCAGGCCCTGGTCCAGTACATGGGGGAGGCCAGGACGGAGCTTTTGAAGGGCAAAAATTCGGATTGGCTGTTTACCAACTGCAACGGTCAGGCCATGAGCCGCCAGGGTTTCTGGAAATTGATCAAACAGTACGGCGAGAAGGCCGGAATCAAGTCCGATATCACCCCACATACCCTGCGGCATTCCTTTGCCGCACATCTGATCCGCAGCGGCGCGGATATCCACGCGGTGCAGGCGATGCTGGGGCATTCCGATACGGCGACTACACAGATTTATACAAATTATACGGCGTCTTCCGGTTGAGGGAGAGGCCGTTTTTTTGAGGGGTGTTGTTGGGAGGAATGGGGGTGTTTGGGGGATAGAGGAGTTTAGGGTATTATCCGTAAATGGATAATGTTGACGGGATGAGTACAGGGGAGGAGGGGAGAGATGGGAAGGAAAATGGGCAGGATAGATCGGGGACAGGTGGAGACGGGCGGGGAACGGAGCGCTGCGCGGCCGGTGGGACCGGATAGACCGGGATAGGTGCGCCTCGGGCACTTGACATTGGCGGGCTGCTCGGATATAATGAGATTTGTGTGAATGCGGCTATGGCGGAATTGGCAGACGCGATGGATTTAGGTTCCATTGGGAGACCGTGCAGGTTCGAGTCCTGTTAGCCGCAGTGAAAAACCCTTGATTGAGATCAGGGGTTTTTTTAATGGGCGCATGTTCAGATGTCTCGTCCGGGGGGAGGAACCGGAGGGAGGAAAGCCGCATAGAATAGGGTATTGTACATCCCTATAAAATCCGGGGGAGTTCCCGGAGGCGGAGGTGGAGTTATGGAGTTTACGCAATATATTAAGCCGGAAATGCTGGTGCTGGTGCCCGTGCTGTGGCTGATCGGAAATGCGTTAAAGCGTACGCCCAAGGTGCCGGACTGGCTGATTCCGTATGTTTTGGGAATTATGGGAGTGGCTGGGTGCAGCGTCTGGGTGTATGCGACCAGAAATACTACGGCGTTGTCGCTGTTTACCGCTTTTACACAGGGGATTTTGGTGGCAGGAACCAGTGTTTGGGGGAACCAGCTTGTCAAACAGATGGGGAAACGGGATGAAGGTGGAAATTAGAAAACACGAAATTTGGCTCTGAACGGAGTGAAATGTTCTGACTAAGTTGCGATATTTGGGGTGCATTATTGTTAAATAGAATGTGTATGACGAGGAGGGAAATGCCGGTGAACGGTTATGATTATAATAATATGGGCAGGACGTGCCCTTGCTGCGATGGCTATGGCGGGGGGAGCGTATTGGCACAAGGTCCTCAGGGACTCAGAGGAGAACGGGGGCCGCAGGGGCCCCAAGGGCCAAGGGGGGAGCGGGGACCTCAGGGGCTTCAGGGACCCAGAGGAAACGCGGGATGTCAGGGTTTTCCCGGGCTGCGCGGCGATATCGGTCCCCAGGGACCCCGCGGTCTCCAGGGGGTGCGCGGCGACGTGGGTCCGAAGGGTGATCCGGGGGACATCGGCCCTCAGGGCGTGCGCGGCAACCCCGGGCCGGTAGGCCCTCAGGGGGATCAGGGGCCCATGGGACCGAAAGGTGATCCCGGGCCTGTTGGTCCCGCTGGACCTCAGGGGGAGATCGGCGACGCCGGTGAGCGCGGTCCGGCCGGGGAACAGGGACCGATGGGGGAACAGGGGATTCAAGGGGAGACCGGCCCCCAGGGGCCTCGGGGAGAAAAAGGCTGCGCTGGTCCTCAGGGGGAACCGGGAGCGACTGGGGCGACTGGGGAGCAGGGAATAACCGGCCCGACTGGGGCGACCGGGGAGCAGGGGATAACCGGCCCGACGGGGGCAACTGGGGCGCAGGGGATAACCGGCCCGACTGGGGCGACCGGGGAGCATGGAATAACTGGCCCGACCGGGGCAACTGGGGAGCAGGGAACAACTGGCCCTACGGGGGCGACTGGGGAGCAGGGAATAACCGGCCCGGCCGGGGCAACTGGGGCGCAGGGAATAACCGGCCCGACTGGGGCGACCGGGGAGCAGGGAATAACCGGCCCGACCGGGGCAACTGGGGCGCAGGGAATAACTGGCCCGACCGGGGCAACTGGGGCGACCGGGGAGCAGGGAATAACCGGCCCTACGGGGGTGACTGGGGAGCAGGGAATAACTGGCCCGACTGGGGCACAGGGAATACCCGGTCCAACCGGGGAGCGGGGAGTAACCGGCCCGACTGGGGTACAGGGGATAACGGGCCCGGCTGGGGCGCAGGGAATACCCGGTCCAACCGGGGCGACTGGGGCACAGGGAATACCCGGCCCGACTGGGGCACAGGGAATACCCGGTCCAACCGGGGAGCGGGGAGTAACCGGCCCGACTGGGATACAGGGGATAACGGGCCCGACTGGGGCGCAGGGAATAACCGGCCCAACCGGGGCGACTGGGGCACAGGGAATAACCGGCTCGACTGGAGAGCAGGGAGTAACTGGCCCAACCGGGGAGCGGGGAATAACCGGCCCCACCGGGGCGCAAGGATTAATTGGTCCGACTGGGGCGCAGGGGATAACCGGCCCCACCGGGGCGCAAGGGATAACCGGCCCCACCGGGGCGCAAGGGATAACCGGCCCCACCGGGGCGCAAGGGATAACTGGTCCGACTGGGGCACAGGGAATAACCGGTCCGACCGGGGCCCAGGGAGTAGCAGGCCCAACCGGGGCCCAGGGAGTAACCGGTCCAACCGGGCCGCAGGGAATAACCGGTCCGACCGGAGCCCAGGGAATAGCGGGGGTAACCGGTGCTACGGGAGGCACGGGGCAGAAGGGGGATACAGGCCCGGCGCCTGGGATTGCAGTGGCGGAGAGTACGCCGACCAGCTATAAGCTGAGTTTTAAGACCGCGGATCAGGAGGTGGTGAGTCCGAACCTCAAATCCAACACGGAGTCTTACAATGCGGACCTGTCGAAGTCGGGGAGCGTTTTGAACGTTCCGTTGGGCAGCTTGGTTCTGACGGCCCAGTTTGGCAACACCGCTTCCATCCGCCTCTCTATCAGGGCCAAAGATACCGCAACACCCGTGTTGGCGGATATCCGCCGGACCAGCATCTACGATGCGGCTGCAATCGAGTCCCAGACGCTCAACAATACGAGGATTAGCACCAGCCAGGTGCTGGACGACGTGGTTTACAGCCAGTCCCAGGAGATCCACTGGATGCGGATCCGGCAGCAGGACCCGGCCACAAACCTGTGGTCCATGTGCCAGGTCATCACCTTTGCCTCCAACGGCGGGGCCAGAACCTCCATCTGTGTGGACTGGTTATATACAGGCGTAACATTCAGCGCGCCCTCCTCATAATAAACGCTTATTTGCAGATCCCCCGCTTTCAAACGCGGGGGATTCGTTTCCGGCAAGCCCGGCCGCAGCCCGGGAAATCCCGTTGCCCGCGCGTTTCAAACATGATATGATGGACAGAGCAAACGGCATGAATCAGGCGGGGAGGAGACTTTGAAAATGGACGACACACTGCAATACTACGATCAACACGCGAAGGCGTATGTGGACAGCACGAGGGATGTGGAGTTCTCACAGACCCAGGAGCGTTTCTTACAATATTTGGAACCGGGCGCGTGGATTCTGGATTTCGGCTGCGGCTCGGGGCGGGATACGAAATATTTCCGGAACAGGGGATTCCAGGTGGAGGCGGTGGACGGCTCCGCTGAGTTCGTCCGCATCGCGTCGGAGTATACCGGGATCAACGTCCGCCGGATGTTGTTTCAGGATCTGGACGAGGTGGAGTGCTACGACGGAATCTGGGCCTGCTCCTCCATTCTCCACCTGCCCTGCGCAGAGCTGGAGGTGGTGCTTGGGAAAATGGCCCGGGCGCTGAGGCGGCGCGGGATCGTTTACACCTCCTTCAAGTACGGGACAGAGGAAGGCGAGCGCAGCGGCCGTTACTTTACAAATATGACGGAGGAGAAGATGGCCGGGCTGCTGGAGCGGATATCGGTCTATGATGTGGAGGAGATGTGGGTGACATTTGACGTGCGGCCAGGCAGAGGGGACGAGCGCTGGCTCAATATGATTTTGAGAAAACGATAGAAACCAGACTGGGAGGCCGTATTATCCGTAAATGGATAATATGGCCTCCCGCATCTTTGACAACGATTAAAATGATATCCAAAAAGTTACCCCCATCCCCTCGAAACTCTCAAAAATTTACAAATACCTAACATTTTATTTACTTATGCTGAAAAAATACGGCATTTTTAGCATATTATTTACGGATAAGAACTTTACGCCCATAAAAAAGCGTGCTAGAATAAAATGGCATGGCATGTAAAATATGTGTAAGAGGTAAGTAAAAAATAAGTTAAGAGGGTAGGATAAGGAAGATTATGGATCTGTCATTTTCGTTTTTCTGGCAACAGGTGACGTCCAGCCCGGCGGTGATGATCACGGTGTTTCTCACACTGTGCGTCATTTTCCTGAACGGCTGCACGGACGCGCCCAACGCCATCGCCACCTGTGTGTCCACGCGCTCGCTGAATGTGGACGCGGCGATTATCATGGCGGCGGTGTGCAACTTTGCCGGTGTGTTCGTCATGACCATGGTCAACTCCACCGTGGCGGCCACCATCACCAACATGGTGAATTTCGGCGGTCACAGCGACCAGGCGCTGGTAGCGCTCAGCGCGGCGCTGTTTTCCATTGTGGTATGGTCGGCTTTGGCGTGGTATTTCGGGATTCCCACCAGTGAGAGCCATTCGCTGATCGCCGGTCTGTCCGGAGCGGCAATCGCCCTTCAGGGGGGCCTTAGCGGAATCAACGGCGCGGAGTGGGTCAAGGTTCTGTACGGTCTGGTTTTGTCTACGGTAATCGGTTTTTTCAGCGGATATTTTGTTTGTAAATTGGTGGCATGGCTGTGCCGGAATATGGACCGGCGCAGGACGGACGGATTTTTCCGCCACGCCCAGGTGGGCGGCGCCGCGGCCATGGCGTTTATGCACGGGGCCCAGGACGGCCAGAAATTCATGGGCGTGCTGCTGTTGGTGATCTGCCTGTCCAACGGGCGGGAGAACGCGTCGGGCGTGGGTATGCCGGTGTGGCTTCTCTTACTCTGCTCCCTGGTGATCGGAATCGGCACCTCGGCAGGCGGCAAGAAGATTATCAAGTCCGTGGGGATGGATATGGTGCGGCTGGAGAAGTACCAGGGATTTTCCGCGGATATCGCGGGCGCGCTGTGTATTTTGGTGTCCACGGTATTTGGTATCCCGGTGAGCACCACCCACACCAAGACCACGGCAATCATGGGCGTGGGCGCGGTGAAACGCCTGTCCGCCATCAATTTCAAGGTGGTTCAGGACATGGCGCTGACCTGGCTGTTGAATTTCCCGGGCTGCGGGCTGATTGGATTTTTTATGGCGAAGCTGTTTATGGTTCTGTTCTGATTGGGCGGACGGTTGAGTTTAAGGAGATAAGAGAACATGGCGAAGAAGAGCGACAATTACTATTTTGAGAATTTTATCCAGTGCGTGGAGTGCGGCTGCCAGGCGGCGAAGATGCTGGAGGAGAACCTGGCGAATTTTGAGGTGAGCCGTCTGTCGGAGAATCTGGACGAGCTGCACAAGATCGAGCACGACGCGGACAAGAAAAAGCACGAGATGATGGCGGTGCTGGTGAAGGCGTTTATCACGCCCATTGAGCGGGAGGACATCATTCTGCTCAGTCAGAGCATCGACGAGGTCACGGACCAGATCGAGGACGTGCTGATCCGCATTTATATCAACAATGTACATACCATCCGGCCGGAGGCGCTGCAGTTCACCAAGGTGATCATCCGCTGCTGCAAGGTGCTCAAGGAGATCATGGAGGAGTTTGCCAATTTCAAGAAATCCAAGACGCTGCACGGCCTGATCATTGAGATCAACGCCCTGGAGGAGGAGGGGGACCGCCTGTTCATCGACTCCATGCGGCGGCTGCACACGGAGGTGACGGATCCCCTGGAGATCATTGCCTGGCGCGAGATTTACAATTTCCTGGAAAAATGCTGCGACGCCTGCGAGCATGTGGCGGACGCGGTGGAGAGCGTAATTATGAAGAACACCTGAGGGGGTGTGCTCCCGGAGCACAGGGATATTTCCTGAGCCGGGGGCGATTTTTTGTTTGGTGAAAAATGGTGCACCGGGGTGTCTGCCGTCTGCCGGGCGCATTTTAAGATGAGGGAGGTACTTATGATGGAGCGATGTGGAACGGGAAAATGGATCACGGCCCCGTTGGGGGTCTGCCTGCTTGCGACGGTCTGCTGCGCGCTGTGGGGGAGCGCATTTCCCTGCATCAAAATTGGCTACGGGATGTTTCAGATCCCTGCAGAGGCGGTAAATACGCAGATTCTGTTTGCGGGAATCCGGTTTACGCTGGCGGGGATTTTGGTGATCGCCATTGCAAGCCTGGGGAGGCGCAGGCCCCTTGTGCCGAAAAAGGGGAGCTGGGGGATGATTCTCAAGCTGGCGGCCTGCCAGACGGTGCTGCAATACCTGTTCTTTTATATTGGACTGGCAAATGCTTCCGGCGTGAAGTCTTCCATTATCGAGGGGGCCAACGTATTTATCAGCATTCTGGTGGCCAGTCTCGTGTTCCGCCAGGAGCGTTTTACGGGACAGAAAATCCTGGGCTGCCTGGTGGGATTTGCCGGTGTGGTGCTGGTGAACTGGACGAAGGACGGCCTGGGGGCCGGGATGAAATGGAACGGGGAGGGATTTGTGCTGCTGTCCACGGTGGCGTACGCATTTTCCGCAGCGCTGATCAAGGAGTATTCCCGCCGGGAGGACACGGTGGTGCTCAGCGGCTACCAGTTTGCCGCAGGCGGCCTGGTGATGGTGGCCTGGGGACTCGTGGGCGGCGGGCGGATCGCCGTGACGTCGGCGGGACCGGCGGGGATCGGGATGCTGTGCTACCTGGCGTTTATCTCGGCCGCCGCGTATACGCTGTGGAGTCTGCTGTTAAAGCATAATCCGGTTTCCAGGGTGGCGGTGTACGGGTTTATGAATCCGGTGTTTGGGGTGATTTTATCGGCCTGGCTTCTGGCGGAGAACGATCAGGCGTTTGGGGTCAAGACGGCGCTGGCGCTGGGGTTGGTGTGCCTGGGGATCTATGTGGTCAACAGGCCGCGGGCGGTGAGCGCGGCGGACTCCGTTTCGTAGACGGGGGAGCGGTTCAGATATCCGAGGGAAAATTGGCATGGAGCGGCTGCGGGTTATGGTTCGCAGAGCTGCACTTTCACGCGGGGCTGTGGATAGAACGGCTGCGGAAGATTAAGAAAAACGTAATCGTCCACCAGGTTGCATATTGCGGTGGAATGACTTATAATGAAAAAAGTGTAACAGCTTTATTTTTGAGAGGAGAATGCCCTATGAAAAAACGGATTATCATGATAGCGGCGGCGGCCGCATTGAGCGTGCTGATGGCGTTTCCGGCCTTTGCAGGTACGTGGAAGGATGTAAATGGGAGATGGAGATATCAGCGCGGCGCGGAGAAGTACGCCAGCCAGGAATGGCTTAATCTGGACGGAAAGCGGTATTATATCGGCGCGGACGGATTTATGGTGACCGGCTGGACCCAGGTGGGCAGCCAGTGGTATTACATGGACGAGAGCGGAGTTCTTCAGTACGGATGGCTGAAGGACAATGATAAATGGTATTACCTGGCTCCCGATACCGGAGCGATGGTGACCGACACCGTGATTGACGGGCGGCAGATCGGCTCGGACGGCGTCTGGGTGCCCGCCGAGGCGCAGACAGAGCCGGTGGGTCTGGCCATCGATCCCGCAAGCGCCACCCTGGTCCAGAACATGGAAGGCATCAAGACCAACGGCTACACCATCATTTCCAGCGGAAGAACTTTCAACCGGGAGAACTGGAATGATGCGATCCGCCTGGTTAAAAAGGGCAGCTATGTGAAGTGCTCGCCGGGCGGCAATTACAAGCTGTTATCCGGAACGTTCTCACCGTCCACCAAGTTCGACAGCGGTCTGCTGGGAAAACTTACGGTGTACGGCGACGATGATCAGGTGTTGTATACCTCCGCGGATATCCGTTACGACGCGCAGCCCATCACATTTGCGGTGGACGTGTCCGGACAGAATCAGCTGCGGGTGGAATTCTCCCTGACGAAGGACGACAACTGGAGCGAGCCGGTTCTGCTGATCAAGGGCCTGACCCTGTATCAGTAATTGTTCAATCAGACGTGACGGTCAAAGGACCGGGCGGTTATAAACAGATAGGATAAAAGGATTGCGTGGGGCTTAAAAGCCGGTTGCGCAATCCTTTTTTGCTGTACGGAAGGGGCGGTCTGCGGCGGCTGTTTGGGAAAATCAGGGATTCGCGGCTATGGCGTTTTCCATGTTTTTGCGGTTGATCCAGGCGGTGGAAACGTCCATTGCGGCGCGGCAGGCCTGGGTCTGGTCCAGGGCGTTTAACATCACAAAGTCGTGGATGATAGCCTTAAAGCGCATGGCGGTGACGGGGACGCCCGCTTCCAGGAGATTGCGGGCGTACATTTCCCCCTCGTCCCGGAGCACGTCGGCCTCGCCGTTTAAGATCATGGCCTGGGGGAGGCCGCAGAGCTGTTCGGCGGTGGCCCGCAGGGGGGAGGCGGTGATCTGGCCGCGGTCCTTGGCGCAGGACGTGTACTGATCCCAGAACCAAATCATACCCGCCCGGTACAGGTAATAGCACTCCGCGAATTCCTTGTAGGAGCAGGTGTTGAAGCAGGCGTTTGTCACGGGATAGTAGAGCAGCTGCTTGTGGATGCTGGGGCCGCTGCGGTATTTGGCCATCAGGGTCATGGCCGCCGCCATATTGCCGCCCACGCTGTCGCCGGCTACGGTGAGTGTGCTTAAATCCACGGGCCAGCCCAGGCGGGAGAACAGCTCCGGCAGGGAACTGAGCACGCGGTAGCACTGCTCGATGGCGGTGGGGTATTTTGCTTCCGGGGACCGGGTGTATTCGGGAAATACCACGATGGAGTTGGTGCGGGCGCAGAGCTCGCGGACCAGCTTTTCGTGGGTGTGGTAGCTGCCGAACACCCAGCCGGCGCCGTGGATATAGAAGATGACGGGCAGAGGCCCGGACGCGCGTTCCGGGCGCAGCAGATAGAGGTTGATATTACCCCAGCGGCCGGTATAAAACGGCATGGTGTTTACGGTGGCGGGATACATGTAAACCGGCGTGTTCTGGGCGTTTTCCAGAACCTGCCGGCCTTTCGCGGGGGGAAGCTGAAAGATAAGAGGCGGCTTGGAGTTGGCTTCGCAGACAGCTTCCGCGGCTTTTTCGAGGGGGACCAGTCGTTCCATAGAGTTTGAATCCTTGTGGTGGATAGCGTTATTTTAATTTATGACAGGGACTGGCGGATGGTGCGGCGGGAATTGTGGTTTCAGGGCGCGGCGGGCGCAGGGCTGCGGTTTAAAGGCCCGACTGGCGGATGCCTGAGAGAATGGAGACAACGATCAGGAGTATCAGGTAAAGGGACAGGGCGCACCAGAACAGAATGGTCCGGCGGCGGGCCTTTTTCTGTATGCGCTCAGGTTCCTCGATCTCCGGAATGTGGACAAATTCCAGAACTTTTCCGCGGCTTTGGCAGAAGGCGGTGAAGGCATCCTGCTCCTCGCGGCAGGCGAAGGTCCATTTGGGGATGAAAACGTACTGTTTTATGACCTTATTTTCGATGCACAGGAGAAACAGAGTGTCCATTGTCTCGTAAAAATGAGTGTATACGTCCCACGAGCGTTTGAAGCTGTCCTGTTCGCGGCGCACGGTCAGCATTTCCGGGGAAAAGGAGAGATCCCATGGGCCGGAACCATTTATGGGAAAGCGGTTCTGGCGCATCCGGCGGCGGTAGACATCCTCGCGGATGGAGGAGACGCTGAAAAACAGGAACGCGGAGAGGAACAGGCCCAGACCGAGGAGGCACAGGCTCGCGACGACGTCGCCGGTTACGATGAAACGGGTTGCCATGATCAATGTAAGGACCGGGCAGAAGAACAGGGAAAGCAGCGTGCTGCCGTTACTCCATAAGGGCCGGTGGCAGCGGGAGATGCCCATGAGCTCGGTGTAGACATGGGCAAAGTCGTCCGGGCTCAACTGGAAGGTAAAGCGGAACCGGCAGGAGCCGGAATCCGGGGATTGGGCCTGAGGCTGGGGCTGGTTATAGGGGGAGGACGCGCTTAAGTAGGCTTTGAAGGCCTGGATTTCGTCCGGTCCGGCGAACAGGCGCTTGGGCAGGACGAGATAGGAGTGGCTTTTCCGGGAAAGCTCGCGCTTTAAGAGCAGCAGGCCCGGGGTCTCCGGAAATGCGGTGAACGAGGAACCCTGGTGGACGACTGAGACGTTATCCTCGTACAGGCAGCCATTTTCCAGGCGCAGCCGCATCTCCTGGGAGACGGGTTGGCGGGAAAAGGTCCAAAAGTAGCTGAGAAATTTGAACACGGTCAGGACCAGGAAAAATATGGTCAGGTTCTGCAGGGCCTGGAAGAAGAAAAAGGGCAGGGACAGCAGGGCTGTGGTGAGTCCGGCGCCGATGGCCAGAATCCCGCCCAAAGCGGGGATGATTAACAGGATTCCCGCTGTAATCAGGAGATACCTCTTCTTCCCCAACATAAATGAGTCCCAGGTGAGACGGAGCGCCAGCTCGGCCAGCTCTACTTTCGTGAGACGGAATTGATAGATGCGTCCTTCCAGTGACATAGTTGATCCTCCTTGGGTAAATGGCCCGGGCGCCGGGGAAGGCGCGGGGGACGGGATGGTTTTATTATAGTGCATGGGGGGGAGGGATGGCAAGAGGGAGTGTACAGATCACGCGGGGGATAGACGGGTGGAAACGGAAATTTACATAAGGGTATGGAATCATATGGGGCGGTTGCAAAAGAAGATAAATTCTCTATCGAAGCAAAAACCCTGCTTTTTGTATTTCTGGAAGAAAATTGGAAAACTTTCCCGGATCCCTCCGGCATATCTTGAAGAATAGCTTTCATTAAGGTATAATGGTGAGGGTTCATCGAAGGTTTATATGAGGGCAAAATGGTCTGATCCGGCTTCCGGGATAGAGAACGCGTTGGAAGTATGTCGGAAAATGATTTATGTAAACGGAGGATCGGGCAATAAAAAAACCTTGATTTCCAATAAAATCAAGGTTTTTCACAATCGGGGCAACAGGATTTGAACCTGCGACCTCTCGGCCCCCAGCCGAGCGCGCTACCAAGCTACGCCATACCCCGAGCGAACTTCTATATTATAGCAAATGTTTTTGGTTTTGAAAAGCCCTATTTTCAAAAAAAATGTAAAGGAATTTGGATTTTTTATGGTAAAATTTCACAAAAAAAAGAGGATTATCAGTTTCGATCTGGATATGACGCTCCTTGACCACAGAACCTGGGAGATTCCGGCCAGCGCCATGGAGGCGATCCGGCGGCTTCGGGAGGACTCGGTGATCGTGGTAGCTTCCGGCCGGAACATGAACGAGCCCTACAGCGTGGCCTACCGGGATATGGTGAAACCAGACGCCATTATCCATCTGAACGGGACGCGGGTTGAGGTGGAAGGCGGGAAGATTATTTTCGAACACCTGATGGACAAGGAACGGTTGAGACGGCTGCTGGCGTTTGGCGAGGATCAGAAGCTGGCGCTGGGAATTTCCGTGGACGGAGGGGATTACTATACCTGCCCGGAGGATGTGGTCTATTATGACAAGGTGCGCTGGGGAAGCTCGGAGCGCAATTTTAAGGATCCCTGGCTTCTGATGGACATGCCGGTGAAAACGCTGACTTACGTGGGCGGCCCGGAAGGGGCAGAGCGGCTGGAGCGGCAGTTTGCGGAGTTCAAATTCCCCATGTTCGCAGGGCTTATGGGGGCGGACGTGGTGGAGCAGGAGGCCTCCAAGGCCAACGGGCTTATGCGGCTGTGCGAATATTATGGGATCGCGCCGGAGCAGACGGTGGCATTTGGGGACAGCATGAACGATATTGAGATTATCCGGGAGGCCGCCATCGGGGTGGCCATGGGAAACGCCCATCCGGGGTTAAAGGCGGCGGCGGACTACGTGACGGCGGACATCGGCGACGATGGCGTCTGGAAGGCGTGCGTGGCGCTGGGTTTATTTGAGCCTGCAAATAAAAAGTCAATAGGAAAATGAGAAATTTTCAAGATTTATTGTTGATTAAATTTCAGGTACAACAAATAGACCACCGTTATCCGCTGGTCTGAAAGGATGCGGTATTCTCTATTCTGGAAGAGACATTAGATATTCTTTTACCCTTCCGTAATAGATACGCAGAAACTTATTAGCGCCTGCAGTCATGTAGACATAGTAAGGCTTTCCCTGAGCACGTTTCTTATCAATAAACGCATATACAGGGTCGTCCTGCGGTTTTGTTTTGATGAGACAGTCCATGACCTGAAATAAGGTTTTTCGGAGGGAAGATGAGCCGCGTTTGGAGGTTGGAACGCTTTTTTGTTCATAGGTTCCGGATTCATTGACACCTGGGTCTACACCAGCAAATGCAGTGATAGCGCCCTTGTGGGTAAAGCGTGTGACATCTCCGATTTCAGCCATAAGCTGAGGACCAAGAGACGGGCCAACACCCTTCATCCCCATAACAACGGGATATTCAGGCAGCTTGGCGGCTGTGTCATTCATCAGGGTACGGAGTTCTTCCACGGTTCTGGAAGCAGTGTTTAATTGTTCTATGGACTGTTTCACGATCAGCTTGGTTAGATCATCTTTTGGAAGTATAGGAACAAGCTCCTTTGCGGCCCCATAGATTTCTTCAGCCTTGTCTTTGCTGAAGTTGTACTTCCTGCGTTTGCACCACTTCTGATAATGGTCGACAAATGCATTTAATGAAAGTTTACGAACACAGTCCACATGCCAGTATGTAGTAGCAAAATCAACCCACTTCTGGCTGCCGTCCTCACGGGCAGGGCTATCAAAGTAAGTATTAACACCAGGGTAAGTCTGATCGAGGATACCGATGAGGTTATTCTTCATAGCTGTTTTGTGTTTCATGTAGAAGCCAAACTGACGGTTCATGGTCTTTAATTGATTGCGTAGTTCGTCCATAAGACTATACTGTTTCAATTCCGTCCAACTGTCAAGGGTGTAACGAGCTATTTTTACAGAGTCAGCTTTATCAGATTTTACTTTGCGGAGGGAATGAGCTCCAAAATCTTTAATGAGCTTAGGATTTACGGCAGTTACAAAAAGACCTGCCAGAGAAAGCTCACGAGCCAGTGGTTCGTAGTAACGGCCAGTATGTTCCATAACGATGCGTGATTCACCATCGATTGATCGGATCTGCGCAATTAAGGATTGGATGTTACTGGAAGTGTGCTTGATTTCAAAGGGAGAAGAAACGATTTCTCCATAAGGTCGTAGAATGGCGACCATACTTTTCCCTTTGGAAACATCAATACCAACAGCGTTCATGTTCATAAATTTGTCACTCCTAAAGAATATTGCAATAGATAAGTACCAGTTTTACTCATTGCCTATTCAATCTACTGTGGTGTGACACGAACGTACCAAAGGCAGTTCAACCTGCATAAAACGAACGCTGCAAATGAGGAGCTGGTTATCAGTCTCAAATACGGACGCGAAGTCCAAGAAAGGAAGCCGATATACCGATTGCTCCAACATTGTAACAGCTTAAGCAACAAGATGGATAATTCCTTACTGGCTGTAAGGGATATTAACCATAAATATATTGTAGTAGGAAGGAGACGGAAAATAATGGCAAAACATTACGATGTTGTGATTATAGGGGCTGGCCCGGGCGGTTACACGGCGGCTATGAAGGCGGCGGAGTTCGGCCTGAAGGCGGTGGTGATTGAGGCTAAGAAGTTCGGCGGAACCTGTGTGAACCGGGGATGCATTCCCACAAAAGCGCTGCTGCACGCCTCCAATATGTTCCATATGATGCAGAACTGCGATGAGTTCGGAGTGTCCACGGATTTCATTTCCTTTGATTTTGGGAAAATGCAGAAGTATAAAAAGGCGGCGGTGAAGCGTTACCGGCAGGGCATTGAGAGCCAGTTTGACAAGCTGGACGTGGATGTGGTTTACGGGACCGCGCTGCTTCGCAGGGATAAGACCGTGGAGGTGAATCTCTCCGGTGGAGGCAAGGAGTATTTTCAGGGGGAGGCGGTGATTATCGCCACGGGCGCTGTGCCGATCATGAATCATATTCCGGGCGCGGACCTGCCGGGGGTGTGGAACAGCGACCGGCTGCTGGCCGCGGAGAGCTGGAATTTTGACCGGCTGGTGATCATGGGCGGCGGCGTGATCGCGGTGGAGTTTGCGACCATTTTCAATAACCTCTGTTCCCATGTGACCATTGTGGAGAAGGGGCGGCATCTCATGGCTCCCATGGACGACGTGGTGGGGGAACGGCTGGAGGAGGAGTTGAAGCGGAAGGGAATTTCCGTGTACTGCAATTCCACGGTGACGGAGATCACCCAGGAGAATGGTTCCCTGTGCTGCACAGTGACGCCCAACGAGGAGGGGGAGAGCATTACCGTGCGCGGCGCACAGGTGCTGATGGCCATCGGGCGTAAGCCGGATCTCTCCGGACTTTTGGGGGAGGATATGTCCCTGGAGATGGAGAACGGCAGGCTGAAGGTCAGCAAGGAGTTTGAGACCAGCGAGCCGGGGGTTTACGCCATCGGGGACGTGGCGGCCAAGACGCTGCTGGCCCATGTGGCGGCGGCTCAGGGTACATACGTGGTGGAGCGCATTGCGGGGAAAACCCACAGCGTTAAACTGGAGGTAGTGCCGGGCGGAATGTATGTGCCGCTGCCCATCGTGCCAAACTGTATTTATACCAATCCGGAGATCGCCACGGTGGGCATCACGGCGGAGACGGCCAGGGCCAGCGGGCTGAAGGTGCGCTGCGGGCATTTTTCCATGCGGGATAACGGGAAATCCATTATCACAGGGGAGGAGCACGGGTTTATCCGGCTGGTGTTTGAGGCGTACTCCAATACCATTATCGGGGCGCAGATGATGTGTCCGCGGGCCACAGACATGATCGGGGAGATTGCCACGGCCATCGCAAATGGACTGACCGCGGAGCAGATGTCGTTTGCCATGAGGGCGCAGCCGACCTATAATGAAGGGATCGGCGCGGCGATCTGGGATGCGATGAGCGGGGATGTGGAGTAGAGAAGCTGTTTGGAGGTAGGGAGAGGGACTCAGGCGGGGGCTTGCGGCGGGTGGTTTGGAACGGGCAGGCGCGCCGTGGGAACGAGATTAAGTGATGAGAGGATGGAACAGTTATGAATGTAATACAGGAGCGTTTGGGAAGGCTGCGGGAATTGATGGCGGAGAAAGGGATGGACGCCTATCTGGTGGTGACGGCGGATTTCCATGAATCGGAGTATGTGGGCGAATTTTTCAAGTGCAGGAAGTTTCTCACCGGCTTTACGGGGTCTGCGGGAACCGCGGTGGTCACTATGGACGAGGCCTGCCTGTGGACGGACGGGCGGTACTTTGTCCAGGCGGCGGCACAGCTTGCGGGAAGCGGGATCAGGCTGATGAAAATGCGCGAGGAGGGCGTGCCCACTGTGCAGGAGTATCTGGCGGAGAAAATGCCTGCTGGGGGCTGCCTGGGATTTGACGGGCGTACGGTGAACGCCGCCGAGGCACTGGCGTTAAACGAGGCCCTGGAGGCGAAGTATGTGCGTTTTGACGGCAGCGGGGACCTGGTGGGGACCATCTGGCAGGACCGGCCGCCTATGAGCGCAGAGCCGGTTTGGGCGCTGGCGGATTGTTATGCCGGGGAGAACGCGGCGGAAAAGATCCGAAAGCTGCGGGAGAAAATGGCTCAGGCCAGGGCTACGGTCCACATTTTGACGTCCCTGGACGATATCGCCTGGCTGCTCAATATCCGCGGAAATGATGTGTTGTACAATCCGGTGGCGTTGGCCTATGTGATGGTGTTTGAGGACCGGCTGTTGCTGTTTGCGAATGAGAAAATACTGGAAGGAAAAGCTTATCCGTATCTGGAGCAGGGTGAGGGATTTTCCGGGACCGTGAGGGAGTATTTGCAGGGTCTGGGCGTCACGGTGAAACCTTATGAGGCGGTGTACGAGGAGACGGGGCTGCTGCGGGGACAGCGGATTATGCTGGAACGCAAAATGGTGAACTACGCCATTTACAGCCGGATCGACGGGAGCAACCAGGTGATTGAGCGGATGAATCCCACCAGCCAGGCCAAGGCGGTGAAGAATCCCGTGGAGATGGAGAATATGCGGAAGGCCCACATCAAGGACGGCGTGGCTATGACGCGTTTTATCTACTGGTTGAAGCACAATGTGGGTAAGGTGGAAATGGACGAGATCAGCGTTGCGGAGCATCTGCGGGAACTGCGTTTGGAGCAGGACGGGTGCCTGGGGTGCAGCTTTGAAACCATATCCGCTTATGGAGCACATGCGGCAATGTGCCATTACTCGGCGACTGGGGAGACTAATGTGAAGCTGGAGCCTAAGGGGATGTATCTGGTGGATTCCGGCGGGCAGTATTACGAGGGAACCACGGATATTACCAGGACGGTGGTAATGGGGCCGGTGACGGATGAGGAGCGGGAGCATTTTACATTGGTATTGATCAGTATGCTGCGGCTGGGGGCGGTGAAATTCCTCCACGGCTGCAGGGGGATCAGTTTGGATTATGTGGCGAGAGAGCCGTTTTGGAGCCGGGGGCTGGACTACAACCATGGGACGGGACATGGAGTGGGATACTTTTTGAATGTGCATGAGCGGCCGAACAGTATCCGTTACCGGCTGGTGACGGATGCGCGGGAAAATGCGGAGCTGGAGGAAGGCATGGTCACGTCGGATGAGCCGGGGCTTTATATTGAAGGCAGCCACGGAATCCGCACGGAAAACCTGGTGATGTGCGTGAAGGATGAGAAAAATGCCTATGGGCAGTTTATGCGGTTTGAGTTTCTGACCTTTGTGCCGATTGATGTGGATGGTATTGACCGGGAGCTGATGACGGATCGGGATGTGGAATTGCTGAATGAATATCATCAGCAGGTTTACGAGAAGATTTCACCGTATTTGCCGGAGGAAGAGGCGCGGTGGCTGTGGCAGGTGACGGCGGAGATTTGAGGGGGATGAAAGAAGCGATATAGGGGTGGATTTGAGAAGATAGGGCGGGACAGGACCTGCGCGGGGCGAGACGGCGGCGTGAATGCGGTTGGGGAGCTTGAGCGCGGGTTCTGTGTTTTTGGGGGAGAGTTGGAATAATAAAAGACATTGAGGGGTAATTGTGATAGAATGACGATAGGTGTTTTGAGGAATGGGGGAAAATGCGCAAGGTTTGGGCGTGATTTGTGAGGATGAATGGACGGGCGCGGGCTGGGAGAAAATGGGCCGGCTTGGGTCGGTTTGAAGAAAAATATAGTAGAGAGATGGAGTTTGTGATGGCTAAGGATATGAGAAAGAGGGATATGACAGGAATGGATGGGAAGAGAAACGGGGAAGGATTCCGAAGGAAGGAAGCTGTGGGGGGCGGAGCTAAGACGGCGAAGCGCGGCGGAACTGGCGGAGATGGCGAGAGAAAGCAGGGCGGCAGCAGAACCGGCGAACGGCTGCGTGGCAGCGATAGAACCGGCGGGAGAGTGAAGGAAAATGGCGAACGCGGTTATGCGGGGAGAACGGAGAAAAAGGGGGAAGGACGGAAGGCGGAACAGCAGATGGGGAAGGGGCTGGAGAAACGTCGGGAAAAACGCCTGGAAATAAATGGGGATGAAGGCCGGGAAAAGCGGGGCAGGATCAATGGAGCGGCCGGTATTGAGCGGAAGAAGGATTCCGGGGAAGCAAAGCGCGGAGGAGGATTCCGGGGGAATACCAGCGGAGTAAAAGGCGGAGCGGCCCCGACAAGGGGGAAAAAGAGCCGTTGTCCGGTATTTAAGCAGTGCGGCGGCTGCCAGTTGCTGGATATGGAATATGAAAAACAGCTGGAGTGGAAACGGAACTATTTGGAAGAACAGCTGAAAGGGCTTTGCCCGGTGAAGGGGATCATTGGGATGAAGGACCCCTATCATTACCGGAACAAGGTGCATGCGGTATTTGACCGCGACCGGAGAGGGAATATTATTTCGGGAATTTACCAGGAAAATAGCCATATTGTGGTGCCGGTGGAGCGGTGCCTGATCGAGGACCAGAAGGCGGACGAGATTATCGGGACGATCCGGGGGATGCTCAAATCCTTTAAGATCCGCACCTACGATGAGGACACGGGCTTCGGCCTGCTGCGCCATATTTTGGTACGGCGCGGGTTCGCGACCGGGGAGATTATGGTGGTGCTGGTGACGGCTTCGCCGGTATTTCCGTCTAAGAATAATTTTGTGAAGGCGTTAAGGGAAAAGCACCCGGAGATTACGACGATTGTTCAGAATGTCAATGGACGTGGGACGAGCATGGTGCTGGGGGAGAAGGAGCATGTGCTGTATGGTAAGGGGTATATCGAGGATCTGCTCTGTGGATGCAGGTTCCGCATTTCGTCCAAGTCGTTTTACCAGGTAAATCCCGTGCAGACGGAGGTGCTGTACGGCAAGGCGCTGGAACTGGCGGGACTCACGGGAAAGGAGACGGTGCTGGACGCGTACTGCGGGATCGGTACCATCGGACTGATCGCCAGCCGGAAGGCCGGCTCGGTGATTGGGGTGGAGCTGAATAAGGACGCCGTGAAGGATGCGGTGAATAATGCGAAGATTAATGGGATTACCAATGCGAAGTTTTATTGTAATGACGCGGGGAAGTTTCTGGTGGATATGGCGGAGAGGGGAGATAAGGTCGATCTGGTGATCATGGACCCGCCGAGAAGCGGCAGTACGGAGGAATTTATGGAGTCCGTGGCACGGATGGGAGTGAAAAAGGTGGTGTATGTGTCGTGTAGCCCGGAGACGTTGGGGAGAGATTTGAGGGTGATGAAGAAGTTGGGGTATGGAGCAGTGGAGGGATGGGGGGTGGATATGTTTGGGGGGACGAGGCATGTGGAAAGTATTGTCCTGTTGCAGAAGAGTGTTAAATGATGATTTGGTGAGAATGGATAGTTGTTGTGTGGTGAGGCGTGAAGGCTTTTGGCTTTTGCGCCTTTTCTTTATTGGTGAGATGAGGTGGAGGGTTATGAAAAAGATATATTATATACCTGTGGAAAAGGAGAATACGGAACTGCTGCGTGTGGCGGCATATTGCCGCGTCAGCACTAAGAAAGAGATGCAGTTAGCCAGTTTGGCACATCAAATTATGGCATATGCAGAACAGATATCAGATCATACAGGTTGGGTATTTTCAGGAGTATTCTGGGATTGTGGAAGAAGTGGATTAAGGAAAAAAGGCCGTAACGGATTGAAACATATGTTAGAAAGCGCTGCAGAAGGGAAATTCGATTACATAATCACTAAATCAGCAAAACGAGTATCTAGGAATACGGTAGAACTATTGCAGATTATGAGATATTTGAAAGAAAGGGGCATTCAAATGTATTTTGAAATTGAAAATGTGAATTCGTTTGATCCGGATGCAGAAGCGGCAATAACCTTATCGGGAGCAATGGGACAAGAAGAAAGCAGAAACTTTAGTGAGAATATTCAGTGGGGTATTCAAAGAAAATTTGAGGAAGGGCTATTTAGTAGCTACAAACATTTTATGGGATATCGGTGTGTGGAAGGGGAATTGGTAATCGTTCCGGAGCAGGCCAAGATAGTACGATTGATTTTTAAATTATATTTAAAGGGCTACACGTTTTTGCAGATTAAGAAATATTTGGAGGAGAGTGGTATAAAAACGGTAACAGGCAAAAAGGTATGGAGTGCAAATGTAATCCAGCAAATGCTAAAAAATGAGAAATATAAGGGAGATATGATGCTTCAGAAAACATTTACGGAAGATTATTTGAATGGTATACGAAAGAAAAATGTAGGACAGCGAACCAGATATTATGTGAAAGGAAGTCACCAGGCCATTATTTCTCCGGAGATATTTGATAAGGTGCAGGAGGAAATGCTTAATAGAGCCAGACTGCTCAGAACAGCTGACGGCAATCAGATTAGCAGTGGCAACCGATATAGCAGCAAATATTTGCTTAGTAATTTATTGGTATGTGGAGATTGTGGGGGAGGACTCAGGCGTAGAACGGAGCGCGGGAAGATTGTATGGAGATGTGGGACAAGGATGGAAAAAGGAAAGGAGGAGTGTAAAAATTCACCTACCTTGAACGAGCAATATGTAAGAGATACGCTGGGAAAATTCGTGTGTAATGGGGAATATGATGAAAATATCGTAAAAGACAGAGTAAAGAGAATAGATGTTTATGAGAAGCAGTTGATAATTTGTTATGCTGAAAAAGAGAGATATCAGGTATGTGAGTTTGAATAATAGGTAAATGAGAATGTTATGTTGCAGAGGGGAAAATAAACGGAGCTGAAGGAATCTTTCAGATGGTAATGGTGAGGGGAGTATGGTAAAATATAGTAAAATGGATATGGAAACTATTTTAATAATAATATAATTATCGAATTCTTATTGTATATTTTTTGCGGTGAAGGGAAAGTGGAAAAGTCAAATATATTAATGTAAATGACAGAGGATGGAGTTACCAAAGTTGAAGTTACATTGATAATGATATAATATCCGGACACATTAAAAAACTTAGGAGAAAATTTAAGTCGGCCTCCAGTTGTTGCAAATCTTGCAACAACTGGAGGCGATGGAATAAGATCTCGATTAGATTTTATAATCTTGATATTATCAATTCTGATGGTTTACAGAATTTTTAGAATTTTTCTAGCAATACAAATTTTATAGAGTAGTTTTTGGACAAAGAAAGACTGTCAGCAGCAGAGAATAGCCCAATTACACAAATTTGGAGGCAAATCATTGAAAATGGACAGGCATTGGAAGTGATAAAATGAAATACAGATGGTAATTGTTTATTCGGCATATTTTTGCAATACACTTAAAATTGTGTATGATTTAATATATCGAAACTATTCTGTATTCTTGGACGTGAGAAATATTATCAAAAATAGAATTAATATTATAATATACGAGGAGAAGATAAAATGTACTTATCAGATGTAAAAATTGAAGGGTATAGACTGTTTAAGGGAAAACAAATATTGCATTTAAGAAAGGGATTAAATGTTTTAGTCGGTGAGAATGGTTGTGGGAAAAGTACAGTGATAGATGCCATACGGATGCTGCTTAATGAAGATGAATATGTCCGAAATGGGATTTCAGAAGAAGATTTTTATTCATCAGTAGATAAAAAAGAGAGAGCAGATAATATTTCAGTCAAGGGCAGATTTTCGGATTTGTCGGATGATAAAAAGGTTGAGTACATTACATGGCTTGATAAAGACTATAATGCTGTATTAAATATTGATATTGCTAAGAAGCAAGACCGACGCAATAATTATAAGAAAGTAATATGGGGGGGAGAAGCATCAAATAGCACATTTGATTGGGAGCCATTAAATGATATACAGTGTGTATATCTTCCAGCATTAAGAGATGCGGAGAAAAAATTAAAAGCAAACCGAGGGTCAAGGCTAGCTAGATTATTGATTAATCTATCTCAAAAAACATTGGAAGAAAAACGAAAAGTCGGAGAATTAATGGATATTGAGAGGGATGTTAATGATTTTAATGAGGCATTGGCGAAAAGACCTGATATTGCAAGGGCAAATGAACTGATTAATGACAGTTTAGAGGATGCTTTAGGGGCAGTGTTTGCACAGACTACAAAGATACAGTTTGGAGATGTTACATTTGAAAGAATTGTTGAGGCATTGCGTTTGGTATTTTTTCCAGGGAAAATACCTACAGAAGAAAATGTGTATAGAAATCTTTTTGAAAATAGCCTGGGATATAACAATTTAATTTATTTAGCAACAATATTAGCGGAATTTGAGGGATTAAAAGAGAATTATAGTTCTCCGCGAATTTTGTTAATTGAAGAATTGGAAGCACACTTGCATCCGCAGATACAGATAAAAGTATTAAGATATCTAAAAGATCAGGCTGAAAAAAATGATATACAAATTATAATAACGACACATTCTACTACAATAGCTTCAGCAACTCCAATCGAAAATATTATTAGCTTTAATATGACTAAGAATGGAATAAAAATCACTTCTCTTAGAAATTGCATAAAAAATAAGCAGGCAAAGCAATTCATAAACAGATGGATGGATACTACACGTTCAACTTTGCTTTTTTCAAAGGGAAATATTTTGGTCGAAGGATTGGCAGAGGCTTTGCTTATTCCTAAATTGGCAGAAATCTATCTTGGAAAGTTAAATTCACATAATGTACCAAAATCTTTGGAAGAGGCAGGCATTTCGGTTATAAATATGAATGGTATCTTTTTTCAATATTTCATGAAACTTTACGATGGATACGAACTTATATATCCTGAACAAGAAGATGACGAAAGTAAGGAAGCATATAAAGAAAGAATCAATTTGTTCAGGAAGAAAGATAAATTTGAAGAGGATGAATATAAAAAGACAGATTTTCTTCCAATTCTATGTGTTGCAATTACAGATAGTGATCCGGAAGAAGACGCCCCTCAAAAAAAGGCGGCTGTCGAAGGAAAAAATCCACAATTGTTTTTAAAAAAACAAGTAAAGAATATGACTGATAATTGCCGAATCTATACTAATTTAAAGACTTTTGAATATGACTTGGCAATGGAGAAGGATAATGCCAAGAAGATGATTGAAATTATTTTGAATGAATTGTCGACTAATGGTCCAGTTAGAGATAGGTTGAATGGGTATTTGGAGGCATATCAAAACAATGAAAAAGTGGAACAATCGGAGATTGCATTTGATATATTAAAGCAAATTGATGCAAGCTATTTGGGTAAGGGGTTGTTTGCACAATTGCTATTAGAAAAAATAAATATGACAAATGATTTTATTATTCCAGAATACATAAAAGCGGCGATAAGATTTGTTTTGGGAATTATTGAGGAAAATAATGGAAAGTAAGAGAGAAATAATTTGTGGGGTATTATGTGGAAAAGAGAAGTGTATTTCTAATATATATGTCTGTGATGGAAAACAGAAAAATAGATGCAGGCAATTAAAGAAAAGCTTTATCTATAATATGAACGAAGGACAAATTAACTATGTAACATCAAAATTGCGACAGAATGTTTTTCTGAAAGCATGTCCGGGAAGTGGTAAAACTGAAGTTTTGGCAATTAAAGTAGCATATGAAAAAGAACAGTGGAAATTAAGGAATCAAGGTTTCGCAGTTTTGACATTTACAAATTCTGCAGAAAGAGAAATAAATAATAGATTGGATTGCTACTTGAATACTAAATTGGGATATCCGCATTATATAGGGACGTTTACAAGCTGGCTCCATGGTTATATAGCCAATCCGTTTTTACATAAATTTATGAAATATAAAGGTGATGAACGTGGAGATAAAAGCATACGGATAATAGAGAGCGGTTGTACATCTGACTTTTTAAGTTTATATAGTAGTAATTATGGATATAGAGAATTAGGTAATATTAAGGCTCATGAATTTTTTCGGGATTTTAAAACAGATTCATATCAGTATTGTGGTACTAGAAGCAGACAGGGGAAAGAGATTTTGAAGAATCTGGTACAACAAGATGGCTGGAGAGAGTTGGATCTAGCAAAAACAAAAATGAAATTTTGGAAAAGTGGATTTGCTCTTTATGAAGATGTTGAGTATATGCTGAATTTGTTATTTGAAAACTATCCTGAAATAGTAGAGCTAATTGTTAAACGTTTTCCGGTAATCTTTGTGGATGAATGTCAGGATTTATCATATGTTCAACTAGAATTATTAGCGACTCTTTGTGAAAAAGGGTGCAAAATTCATCTAATTGGAGATTTGAATCAAGCGATATATGGTTTTAGAAATATTGAACCTGATGATACCAAAGAATTTATCGAAAATTATCATTTTGATATCAAGCTGTTGACAGAAAACTATAGAAGTTGTCAGTCTATTGTTGATGTGTCGGAATATGTTGTGAATGGAAAAAATAAAATTGTGGGAAAAAATTTTGATAAAGCAAGGAGTCCTTTAATTGCGATTTTTTTTACTAAGGGAAAAGAAAAACTTGCAATAAATAAATTTCATGAATATGTACTTGAAAATAATTTGAGTATTAAAGAAAGTAAAATAATTGTCAGAAATAATAATTTAAAAAATAGATTGCTTGGACTTAATAACAATGAAGGCTCAAATAATTTAGAGACAATAGCTCAAACTGTATATTTGCTTAATCAAAAAAGTCAAGTTTCTGATTTTAAAATGCTATTTGAAATGCTGGCAAAAAGCGTTCAAAGAACCTTTTTCAAAACAAGTGAGCATTTAAATAGCCAGTTTTTTTATAGGCCTAAAGAACTTGATAATAAAGATTGGAAGCGGATATTATTTAAGATAATGAATTTATTAAAAGAATCACCGCAGCTGTATGATTTTTCGGTTACTTGGACAGAGTGGAAAAATACATTAAATAAATTAATGATGGAGAGTATAAAAGTTTTGCCCGAATTATCCGTATGTACATACAATATAGGAATAATTAGAAAAGGAAATAAGGATAAAGTAGTGAAAAAGACACTGTTTAATGATGAAGAAGGAAGTTTAAGTTATTCCATTGAAACAATTCATGGATGTAAGGGAATGAGTTTGGATGCAGTGTTTTTTTTATCTTCTTATCAAGCGGCTAATGGTGATCATTCAGGGGGATATTGGAAACAATGGTTTAACAGAGAGGAGGTTGGAGAAGAAAACAGGCTTGCTTATGTGGCTTTTTCAAGAGCAAGATATTTATTGGCACTTGGAATACCAAAGCCAAAGAACTTTTCGGAAGCAGATAGAAAAATATTAGAGGATGCAGGGTTTGAAATTGTGGGAAGCTAAGTTAAGTGCCCTTATTACAAATAGAGGATCGGCCTACTACAATTAATGTTTAAAATGTTGTAAAATTAGGGGATTTTGGTTAAAGATTTAGTTGAGAGACTAGTTTTCTGGGGCTATAATGTGAACAGTTAATAGATATCTTTTAACCTCAAATGTTTCAGTTCCATATATTCATTTATTGCACAAACATTTCGTATTGTACTTGTATGTTTGAGGGGCAGATTGATACTTTATACATGTTATGAGGTTCTTAATAAGATTAAAAGTGTGCGTCGTAAAAATAGATTCCCCTAAGGTTGAACTACGCCCTCTTAGTATCATTTTTATCCACTCACCACATGTAGAAAGTATTGTCCTGTTGCAGAAGCATATAGTATTAAGTAGAGGAATTTGTCTAAGGAGAACAATGGAATAGCGAGGTGAGAAATTGGATAATCGAAATCATATGGGAAAGAATAAAAATGGAGTATTATTCCCTGTTGCTCCAAATCTTTCCGAGATGAGTGAGGCCTATTTGAAATTTATAGAAGAAGTAAAATCGGAAATTCAAAAGCAGCGGATTTCTGTTGTATTAAATGCTAATTCCAGTATGATTTGCCTGTACTGGAACATAGGCAGAGCTATTCTAAAAAAGCAGGAGGAAGAAGGCTGGGGTGCAAAAATTATTGACCGTATGGCCAAGGACTTAAAGGATGCCTTCCCGGAAATGTCAGGTTTTTCTCCAAGAAACATAAAATATATGCGAAAGTTTGCCGAGAGTTGGCCTGACTTTGAAATTGTGCAACGGGTCGTTGCACAAATACCATGGCGAACTAATATTTCCTTAATGGACAAACTGAAAGATGAAGAAAGTCGTATTTGGTATGCTTACAAAGTAATTGAAAATGGCTGGAGTAAAACAATTTTAGACATGCAAATAGAAACCAGACTGATGGAGCGTTCTGGTAGGAGTGTGAATAATTTCCCGGCAGCACTTCCGCCAGCGGATTCTGATATGGTTAACCAGGTGTTTAAAGACCCGTATCTGTTTGATTTTCTGGGAACGGATATGCCTCGGAGGGAGATAGAGATCGAACGGCAACTTACTGAACATATTCAGAGCTTTCTGTTGGAACTGGGGCAAGGGTTTGCGTTTGTAGGCCGGCAGGTACATTTGGAAGTAGGCGGTGATGATTTTTATCTCGACCTTCTGTTTTACCATCTGAAACTGCGGTGCTTTGTCGTAGTTGAGCTAAAAGCCTGTGACTTTGAACCAGGATTTATTAGCCAATTAAATATGTACCAGAATGTGGTTAACGATATTCTGAGACACCCGGACGACAAGCCAACTATTGGTTTGCTGTTGGTAAAGGGTAAAAACGAAACTGTAGTAGAGTATTCTTTAGCCGGCTACCAGAACCCCATTGGCGTGGCAGAATGGAAAAATCAGATGGCAAAGGCATTACCAGAAGAATTGCGTAGTAGCCTTCCGGCCATTGAAGATATTGAAAAAGAGCTGGAGTAATTGTGCAACGGCTTGTTGCCTAATTCAAGTTCGCTTAAAGTTAGACAAGCGAAACACCGCCAGGGGTGAGCCACGTCTTTCAGACATCATTTTTATCCACTCACTACATTTCGAATCGGTAATCATGATGCGAAATTGTGGATTGAAAGGGTAACATAGGGTGAGAACCACAAACTATAGATAATAATAAGCAAAAAAGTAATGGCCTATTACGATTGTGTTTTAAATACCTTTTTAAGCATAATAAATACAAGAACATCATTAAAACTCTATTGAAGGGAGAAGAAAGAGTTACGCAACCGGAGATGGAATTGCCAAGCTGAAGCTACATTTGACGATGATACAATATGTTTATTATTGGAACAAATTTTAGAGTTATTCTAAAAAAGTCCACAATATCCATGCTATTAAAAATATTTTTTCAGAAGGTGAGTTGGTTCCGAAGCAGCTGTTGCAAAACCTGCAAGGGTTCAAAGAGAAGAAAATAGAATGAATGACTGACAATATAGCATTAAACTGTTAAAAATAAACATGCACTCACTATTTTGAAACATATGAAATACAGCAAAGGAGATTTATGAGAATAAAAGCAACAATCGCCCAATGGAAACAATTATACGAAGTAACCACAAGAATCCGGGCATTGGAGCCGTGGAATTTCCTGTGGGATCTGGATATCATCGGGATACGGGTGGGGGATGAGCCTGAGAATACGGTGTTCTACAGTATATTGGGGAAGGGCGAAGGCTGTTACGGAATTACGGTTTATGAGGGGTACGAGGCATTTAACAGTTTCCTGATGCTGACTATGCATGAGCAGATGAACCTGTCTGTAGAATATGCTTTGTTTAACCAGATGAACCTGACTTGCTACTGGGGAGACCGTGAAGAATTGTCGGCAAAGCAGAGGGAGATTATCAAGGAGCTGGGGTATAAATATCGCGGTAAGAATAAGTGGCTGTATTTCCTGTCCTGTGAGCCCGGATATTATCCGTACAATCTGGACCAGGATGAGGTTGTACGGATGACGGAGCACATGGAAAATCTGGAAATGGCGCTCACCTATTATAAGAAAATGGATATTCATATCGATTTTGAGAATGGGAAGATGTTTTCTTTTGTATTTTCGTCAGACAGGAAAACGTGGCAATATGGCGAGGAACCGCTGCCATTTATCAGCTATCGTTTTGGGAATCTTGTGATTACAGATGAAGAACTGTTAGAAGAGCTGGCCAAGGCGCCAAAAGGGAAGTTTACGCTGGAAGCTGATGTGAGGCCCCTGGCAGCGTCAGTGCCGGATAAGGAATACGACAGGCCAGTAAATCCTGTCATGAGCATTCTGACAGAAGCTGATACAGGGGTGGTTATTTCCTGTGATATGAATGGCCCGCATGAGGATGCCATGGTGGAATTGGCAGAGACGTTGATCAGATTCATTTTTAAAGCGGGAGCGCCCAGAGAGATCAGAGTTTCAAATGTGATTGTAGCGGCAGCGTTGGAACAGATTTGCGAGACTTGCAAAATCAAGCTTCGGCGTGTGAAACAGTTGAAGGAATCGATGAGTTCTGGATGACAATGGGTCAGTACCGCTAGGGCGTGGTGTGCCGGCATGCTGGTTGATTATTATAACGATATAACCGCAGAATGGAGATTCTATGGCATATAAACCGGAATTATGGGCGGAAGCTAAGAAAAAATGCAGGCTTGGGGAGAAGGAAATACAGATGGCGAAAGAACTGGGGTTAAATCCCAAGAGTCTGATTAAAAATATTCCGAATCCCAGGGAACAGTGGAAGCTTCCAGTGAGAGAGTGGATTTATGACATGTATGAGGACAGGCAGCGAAAAAAGAAAGCGAAAGAGTAACGTTGTGTAATTGTGGATTGGGGGTTCCTATGAACAAAAAACTACTTCTGACACTCGTCTTATTCCTCATCCCCCTTCTTTCCGCCTGCGCTTCCGCCCCAAAGGCAGAAAGCCCGGCAGAGACAGCGGAGATCGCAACAATCGCCCTGCACAGTTCACTGGACCTGTCCCAGGAAGGGCGGCAGCCAATCCTGCCCCAGGAGTATGACAAACCGTTTGTGGCAGAACTCCTCGAAAAGGATTCCCTGGTAGTCGGCATGCTGGAGGAGGACAGGCCCCCGTTCTTTTACCACACGGGTGACGGCTCCATGGATGGGCTGGATGTGGAGATTTCGCTGGGGATTGCAGATACCTTTGGCGTGAAGCTGGTGATCGACCGCACGGCGCGGTCGAATCAGGAGCTTTATGAGAATCTGGCCCGGGGACGGTATGATATGGTGGCGTCCAAGTTCAGCATGACGCCGGAGCGGGCTATGGGGGTGTCGTTTTCGACTCCCTATGGGGCTGTTGACAAAGTCCCCTTAGCGCCGGAAATATGATATAATGAAAAAAAGAGCGGAGAGGGGGATGGGAATGCAACTGAAGCTGCACATGGTAACGATAGAAGATTTGGTCCCAGAGGGACACTTTCTGCGAAAACTGGAAGCCACGCTGGACTTGTCCTTCATTCATGAAGAAACAGCCCATCTGTACAACCGCAGATACGGCCGCCCACCCATTGCCCCTGTTGTGCTGGTAAAATATCTGCTGGTAGGATACCTGTACGGGATCCCATCGGAACGGCAGATCGAACAGCGTATCCAGACAGATGTGGCCCTGCGGTGGTATCTGGGCCTGGATCTGTTTGACCGGGTACCGGACCACAGCACCATCTCTCAGCTGCGCCGTCGCAAGCCTTCTTTCCGCAAGGTTTTCCGTCGGCTGTTTGAGGAAGTGGTGCGGCAGTGCATTGAAAAAGGTCTGGTCAGCGGGAAATTGGCAGCTACCGACTCTACCCATGTAAAGGCCAATGCCTCCCGTGCGTCGGAGCATCTGGTGGAAATGCCCGAGGAACCGGGCGTATACTGGGAACGGCTGGACGGCTACGAGGAAGAAGGACTGCAGAAACTGGAGAAACGGACCGGACACCGCCGGAAGAAGCGGACAAAGCAAATCAAGCGGGACAGCCGCCGCAGCCACAAGCGTGTGAGCCGGACTGATCCGGAGGCAGGGCATATGAAACGGCCGGGGAAGCCGGAGGGCCAGTACTACCTGAGCCATCAAACCCTGGACACGGACCACGGTGTGATCCTGGGTGTGACGGTGACACCGGGCGATGTGCATGATTCCGTGCCATACCTGGACCATCTGGAGCAGATCCATCGAAATGTCTTCCCCATTCAGGCGGCCACAGCGGACGCCGCTTACGATTTTCCTCTGGCCCACCGTGTGCTGGAGGAGCAGGGAATCTCCTTTTATGTCAGGCCGCAGCCTTCTGCTGATAGGACCAAGGCGGAATTCAAACGGGATGCCTTTTCTTATGATGCGGAGAAAGATGTTTATCAATGCCCCAATGGGAAAGAGCTTCGAGTGAAGGGGCTGTACCGCAGCGCCAGCGGTGTGTACTGGGAGTATTGGGCAGACCGCGGAGACTGCCGGAGCTGTCCTTTCCGGGAGAAATGTTTGAGCGAAAATGATAAACGCGGCGCACGAAGGCTGCTGGATACCTACTTCCGTCCCACAGTACGGCGGCATCTCGCCCGGCAAAACGAGCCGGACTATCTGGATGCGCTGCGCAAGCGGCAGATCTGGTGCGAGGGCACGTTTGCCGCCCAAAAGTGGGGACATAACTTAACACGCGTCTTACGACGGGGTTTAGAGGCAGCGGAGGACCACTGCCTCCTCTCGGCGACCGCTTTGAACTTAAAAAGGATGATAAGATGTATGGGATGACGCCGGTAGGCGTCTTTTTTATTGCTTTTTTCCGCTCGTAATAAATGATCAGGCACTTTGTCAACAGCCCCCCTATGTGACGCTGCGGCAGTCGTTTCTAGTGAATAAAAAGCTGGCGGCCCAATACGGCGTGGCGGATTATCCCTACGACCATATGCGGGAGCCGGGGGCGGTGATTGGGACGGTTGAGGGGACTTCCTATGAGAGCTTTGTGAGGCGGAATTTCCCGGAGGCGGACATCCGGGTGTATGAGGATATCCCTTCGATGGTCGAGGCCGTGGTCGGGGAAGAGGTGTTTGCGGCGGTCTATGACGATCTGACCTTTGTCCAGGCCATCATGAAGAATTATGAGGTTTCCTTGTATACCACGATCTATACGGTGGAGGACCTCCGGGATTATATTTGCGTTGCGGTTGCGGACGGCTCGGAGGATCTTTTGGAGTGCATCAACGCGTATTTGATGGTGAACTGTTACTCCTATGTGTTGGACGATTTGATCCGGGATTTCCCGGAATGCTTCTGATGAAGGGCGGGTATGAAGATGGGGAAAATTCTCAGAAGTCCGGTTCTGCTGTTTGTTTTGTTTGCGTTGGGAATCCTGGTTGGGATATTGCAGCCGTCGTTTATCGGGGTGTTGGAAGTATTTGGAGATATTTTTCTGACGATGCTGGAGCTGTGTATGCTCCCGATTATTGCCACAATGCTGACCATCAGTATTCACAATGTCCTGAAGGCGAAGGTGGGAGGAAAATTCCTGGGCCGGGCCGCGGTGACCAGCGTTGTGATTGTGGCGGCGGTTTTCGGGATTACGGCGGGGGTCAGCTGGCTGCTGCGGGGAGCTATTTTCCAGCAAAAGGATTTTCAGCTGGCGGCCAGCAAGCTGCTGATCGAGGGCGAGGCCGGGATCAATTCCATGATCCGGGAAATCAGCAGTTATATACGGCCGGAACACCCTGAGACGATTACCATCGGGGAAATGATCCTGAACATTTTCCCGGACAATATTATCCGGGCGTTATCCCAGAGTAATGTGCTGCAGGTGGTGTTTTTTTCCATTGTGCTCGGTATCGCCACGGTGACGCTGCCGCCGAAAAATGAAGAGCTGGTCATGGATCTCTGCGAGGCGGTGAATCACATTTTTATGGAGATTTTCGACTTCATCATGATTTTTCTGGCGCCAGCCATTTTTTGTATTATCTCCGTGCAGATTTCCGCGCTGGGGATGGATGTGCTGCTTTCGCTGGTGCGGCTGCTGTTTATGACCATTGGAATCTGCCTGATCATCTGTGTTGTGTCCATGACGGTGATGTGCCTGGTGACGGGGACCGGCGTCCGCGCGCATTTGAAGGCCATGGGGAAGCCTCTGTATATGGCGTTCGCCACAGGGGACGCGATCCCTACGATTCCATATCTGATCGATAACCTGCATAATCATCACAAAATCAACCGGGATGTGACCAACACAATTCTTCCGATTAGTATTTCGCTGTTCAATTATGATGGGGTGATACTGCTTGCACTGAGCTTTGTGGGCGCGGCATCGATATACGGTGTTACGCTGCAGCCCGGCACCATTGCGACCGCGTTTCTGATCACGTTTTTGCTGTCCACCAGTTATTCCGATATTATGGCGTCGTCCTATTTGATCGCGCTGCTGCTGGAGCCGTTCGGGCTGCCGGCAGAAGCGATGATTGCGATGCTGATTCCGCTTAATCCGGTGTTGGACGCGGTGTTCACGGCGACGAAGGTTTACCCGGTGTGCGTGACGGCGGCGGTTATGTCGAAGCGCATGGAGGGGTTGTAACCGTAGGGTGATGATATAGAACGGAATGGACAGGCTGTCGATTTTGCGGTTATTGTCCTTGACATCCGCCCCTAACCATGCTATTCTTATTAATAGACCGACGGTCGGTCGAGAAAAGGAGTCTACCCATGAGAATTATAAAAGAAGCCGATATTCGCAAAAACGAGATCTTGGACGCAGCCGAGATATTATTTACAGAAAAAGGATATGACAATACAAGCGTTACCGATATTATGAACGCGGTGGGGATCGCAAAGGGAACCCTTTACCATCATTACAAATCCAAAGAAGATATTTTGAATGCGCTGATTAAACGGCAAACCGACGATATCTTTTTGAGTGCAAAAAAAATAGCAGATGATAAAAGCATTCCGGTCAAGGAGCGGATGATCCGAACCATTCTGGCCCTTCATGTGGATACAGAGCAAATGGAGGAGCAAACGATGATGGAGCAGCTGCACAAGCCCCAGAATACACTGATGCATGAAAAAACGAAAAAGATCATTTTTCAGGAGGTTCCGCCGATTTTGGCCGATATCGTAACCGAGGGGGTCCAACAGGGGATTTTTGATACCGCGTATCCTTTGGAAGGCATGGAGATGGCGCTTTGTTATTTGGATGTTATGCTGGATGACAACGTGTTTGAACTGAAGCAGCCGCAACGTCAGGACAAAATCCAGGCGTTTATCTATTATCTGGAACGGCTTCTCGGCGTGGGGGAAGGTGAACTTGCAGCGTTTGAAGAAGCGTTTACAGGAAGGCAGGGTGAATGAAAAATAATACAGAAAAATCCTTTGGGAAATTCATGCTGCTCTGGTCCGGCGATTTTGTCTCAGCGATTGGAAGCGGCCTTACCTCCTTTGGCCTGGGCGTTTATATCTTTCAGCAGACCGGAAAAGCGTCCCAGATGGCGCTAGTCACACTGCTCGCGTTCCTTCCTTCGCTTCTTCTGGGGCCTATGGCGGGGGTGTTGGCCGACCGCTATGACCGCAGGCTTTTGATGATTCTGGGAGACAGCCTTTCCGCGGTGGGGCTGCTGTTCATCCTGGTGAGCCTGATGCATGGGGAGGCCCTTCTTTGGCAAATCTGCGTGGGAGTAACCGTCAGCTCCGTGTTCGCGTCCCTTCTGGAACCGGCTTATAAAGCTACCATTACAGAGCTGTTGAATCCGGAGCAGTACAGCAAGGCCAGCGGTCTGGTCCAGATTGCGGGCTCCGCCAAATATCTGATTTCCCCGGTTTTGGCCGGTTTCCTGCTCACCATTTCCGATATCCGCCTGCTGCTGTTCCTTGATATATGCACTTTTTTTGTGACGGTTGCCACAACGCTGGTTGTGAAAAAGGGGCTTCCGGGCAGGAAAGCGGAGAACAGTTTCTCTTTTGCCGCCGAGCTGAAGGCCGGCTGGGAAGCGCTGGCCGGTAAGAAGGGAGTCCTCACCCTGGTTGTCATGGGCGCGCTTATTACCTTTTGCCTGGGGGTTATACAGACGCTCGCCTCCCCGATGGTCTTAAGTTTTTCAGACAGCGCCACCCTTGGCACGCTGATGACGGTTATCACGATGGGAATGCTGGTAACCAGCGCGGTTCTCGGGGGAATCAGCATCAAAAAGGGATACGCCGGGCTGCTCTCCCTTTCACTCTTTGGAGCCGGTATTTTTATGGCGTTATTCGGGCTGCGGGAAAATATTGTGTTCATCGGCGCGGCCGGTTTTCTTTTTTTCGCGATGCTGCCGTTCACCAACGCCAGCCTGGATTACCTGCTGCGCACCAATATTGAAAATGACTTGCAGGGACGCGCCTGGGGGCTGATTGGGCTGATCTCACAGCTTGGATACGTGGCGGCCTATGCGGTTTCCGGCCTGTTGGCGGATTATGTGTTCACCCCTCTGCTTCTGGACGGCGGCGCGCTTTCCGAAAACGTTGGGAAAATCATTGGCACGGGACCGGGCCGGGGCATCGGCTTTCTTATGATTCTTGCCGGCCTGCTGCTTTGCGTCACGTCCGGCCTGCTGTTTTGCATGAAGTCCATCCGCAATCTGGAAAGCGGGGGTCTTTATGACACGTAAAATGATCTGGAACGACCTTGTGAGGAACAGAGCGGTGTCGCTGATCACAATTCTTTTTATTTCCGTGGCAGCCATGTTATTGTCACTTGCGGCAATCCTCACGGTAAATCTGTTTGGCGCGGTGGACCGGCTCATGGCGGATGCAAAAACACCCCATTTTATGCAGATGCATACAGGGGCGGTTGATATGGCCGGCCTGGAGAATTTTGCAGACAATAACAGGAACGTGGCGGATTTTCAGGTAATCCCCTTTTTGAATGTGGATAATACCGAGCTTATTCTGGGCGGAAACAGACTTACGGACAGCGTGCAGGACAACGGTTTTTGCACCCAAAGCAGCCGGTTTGATTTTCTGCTGGATATGGAGAATCAACCGGTGAACCCCCAGCCCGGCGAAGTATATGTGCCCGTCTGTTATTTGCGGGACGGGATTGTGAACGTGGGCGATCCGGCGGTCCTGTGTGGAAGAACCTTTCGCGTTGCGGGATTTGTCCGGGATTCCCAGATGAATTCCACCCTGGCATCTTCCAAACGCTTTCTGATAAACGAAGCAGATTATACCCGGCTTGCGCCGTTTGGGAATGTGGAATATTTAATCGAATTCCGCCTGCATGACCTGTCAAAACTGAGCGCTTTTGAGACCGCTTACAGCGCCGCAGGACTTCCGGCTAACGGGCCTGCGCTCACATGGCCGTTGTTTCAGATGATCAGCGCTATTTCAGACGGCATTATGATCGTAATCCTTGTCCTGATCGGGCTCCTGGTAGTCTCTGTTTCGCTGTTATGCGTCCGCTTCACGCTCCTGGCGAAGATCGAGGACGATTTCCGGGAAATCGGGGTCATGAAGGCAATCGGAATGCGGGTATGGGATATCAGGGGAATCTATCTGGCAATCTATGCAGTCATGGCGGCCATTGGAAGTGGCTTTGGATTTATGCTTTCCCTTCTGTTCAAAGACGCCTTGCTGGAACGAATCCGCCTGAATTTAGGCGGCAGCGGGAGTCCGGCCCGGGAGCTGCTGCTGGGCGGCCTTGGCGCTGGGATTGTATGTTTGCTGATTCTGCTCTATGTAAACGGATGCCTCCGGCGGTTTCGCTGTATATCTGCCGTGCAGGCAATCCGGTTTGGCGCACAGGACGATTCCAGTCACAGCTCCCGGATTGTCAGGCTGTCTGAAAGCCGTGTGGTTTCCTGCAACTTTATTCTTGGCCTGAAGGACGTCCTGGCAAGAAAACGGCTCTATGGTACGATGCTGGCGGTGATCATTCTGGCGAGCTTTATTATGGTTGTGCCGCAGAATTTGTACCATACGATTTCCGGGGATGATTTTGTCACCTACATTGGGGTGGGAAATTGCGACCTTCGCATGGATATTCAGCAGACCGGTCAGATCGGCGAAAAGACGCAGGAAATTGGCCGGTATATGGAAAATGACCCGGAAATTGCAGATTACGCCCTGTTTGTCTCAAAGATTTTCCCGGTCAAACTGGACCGTGGAGAAACCGAGAATCTGAAGGTGGAGCTGGGGGATCATTCCGTGTTTCCGCTTCAATATGCGGAGGGCCGCCTGCCGGTTAAGGAAACTGAAATAGCCTTATCGGCCATCTATGCGGACGAATTGGAAAAGCGTGTGGGTGAGCGTATTACGTTGTTGACTTCCACTGGGGAAAAACAGCTGACAGTCTGCGGGATCTATTCCGACATCACCAATGGAGGAAAGACCGCCAAGGCAGTGTTTACAGATACCGGCACGGAACCGGTATGGAGTCTGGTGTGCGCGGATTTGGCCGGAAAAGACCGGCTGCCCGACAAAATTGCGGAGTATGCGGCCCATTTTTCCTACGCAAAAGTTTCAAGCATAGACGAATACATGGCGCAGACCTTTGGAGGAACGCTTCGATCCGTGCAGGCGGCGTCGCGGATTGCCGGCATTGTCTCAGCGGTTATTGTGTTATTGGTAACCTTATTGTTTGTGAAGCTGCTGGCTGCAAAGGACCGGTATTCCATTGCCGTGCTGCGGGCCGTCGGATTTACCGGCTCAGATATACAGCGCCAGTATGCCTGGCGCGCGTTTTTGATACTGGCGGTTGGAATATTTTTGGGAACCATACTGGCGGGGACCGTGGGAGAAAAACTGTCCGCTGCCGCCGTCTCCTCTTTGGGAGCCGCGACATTCCGTTTTACCATAAATCCGCTGTCCACGTATTTGTTTTCCCCATTGATTTTGGTATGTTCCGGTCTGCTTGCGACCGTATGGGGAACTGCTCATGCGGGCGACGTGAAATTATGCCAATCCATAAAGGAGTAAGCCATGAAACAATTATTATCCGGTCAGAATATCATAAAATCCTACGGTGTGGGGGAAGAAAAACACAGGGTCTTAAACGGGGTGTCCGTTACAATCGGCAGCGGCGAGTTTGTATCCATCATGGGCCCCTCCGGCTCAGGAAAGTCCACGCTGCTTTATGCCCTGAGCGGAATGGACGGAATCGACGGCGGGGAAGTGAGTTTTGAGGGCCGGAAACTATCCGGTTTATCGGACGATGCATTGTCGGATCTCCGCAGAAGCAGAATGGGGTTTGTTTTCCAACAGCCCGCCCTGCTGAAAAACCTCAATCTGCTGGACAATATTATGTTGCCCCAGATGCGGGACCGCCGCAGGAACGTGAGACAACTGAATCAAAAAGCCAGAGATTTGATGGAGCAGATGGGGATTGGGGATTTGGCGCAGAGGGACATTACCCAGGCTTCCGGCGGCCAGCTCCAGCGGGCGGGCATCTGCCGCGCCCTGATGAGCGAGCCGGAGATCGTGTTTGGCGACGAGCCGACCGGGGCTTTGAATACAAAGACAGCAAAAGAGATTATGGAACTTTTTACAAAAATCAACCGGGATGGCATCGCAATACTTCTGGTTACACACGATCCGAACATAGCGGCCAGGACTGAGCGGGTTCTGTTTCTGTGTGACGGGGAAATCGTTGACGAGTGCAGATTATCCAAGTTTACGGAACGGGATTTTGATACCAGGGTTGGTGAAATTACGAAACGGATGCAGAAAATCGGTATTTGATTTTGCGTTTTCTGCAAGGGGGAAACAAATCGCTGTCAAAACCCATTAGATTCAGTTCGGTTTTTCGCCCATCACGGCTTCAAAATCACCTTAATACAGTGATCCTCCCTCTTATCAAAAATACTATAAGCATGCTTCCCTTCCTCCAGCGAAAGCCTGTGGGTAATGATATCCGTGGCGTCGATCTCTCCCTTTTGAATCTTCTCCAACATCAGATCTACATACCGGGTGGCGGGGCACTGGCCCATTTTCAGGGAGATATTTTTGGAGAAAAAGTTACCGAGGGGGAAGTTATTATATTTATCGCCGTACACGCCCACCAGGGCCACCGTTCCGGCTTTTCGGACGCACTGGGAGGCGGTTTCGATGGCGGATTTGGACCCGCCCTGCAATTTGAGGGCGGTTTCGATTTTCTCCACGACCGAGGTTTTCCCGTCCAGGCCCACGCAGTCGATAACGGAATGAGCGCCGCCGTGGGTGATTTCTTTTATATATGCCCCGACCTGCTCGTAGTCTTCAAAATTCAGGGTTTCCACGCCGTAGCCCCGGGCGTGTTCCAGGCGGTAATTCACGTGGTCCACCGCGATAATGCGCCCCGCGCCTTTCAGGATACACCACTTGATGGTCATCAGCCCGATGGGCCCGCAGCCCAGCACCACCACGGTGTCCCCTGCCTTCACATTTGCGATTTCAGTTCCCCAGTAGGAGGTGGGCAGGACATCCGTTACAAAGAGCACCTGCTCGTCGGTCAGCCCTTCGGGCACTTTTTTCGGCCCAACATTGGCGTAGGGCACCCGGATGTACTCGGCCTGCCCACCTGCGTAGTTTCCGTGGTATTTGCTGTAGCCAAGCAGGCCGCCCGCCTCGCCGTAGTCGTTGGAGTTGTCACACTGGCTGTATTCTCCGCGGCTGCAGAATTCACAATGTCCGCAGGCCACGGGAAACGGGATCACGACCCGGTCGCCTTTCTTTAAGTTTTTCACGCCCTTTCCGGCTTCCTCCACGATTCCCATGGTCTCATGGCCTAAAATGTACCCGTCGTACATTCCCTTTACCAGACCGTGCACCAGGTGCAGGTCCGATCCGCAGATGGCCGTGGAGGTGACCTTTACCACTACATCGTCCTCCTTCTCAATCCCGGGATCTGCCACGTTGCGGCATTCCACTTTTTGTATTCCGTCATATACGATTGCCTTCATTGCAATACCTCCGTTATCATTTGGAACTATTATTTGTAGAGGAAGGGAATCTATACCGGACCGGGCGGATTTTGGACAAAGATGCGCGCCGTTTTTTACAGACGAAGTTCTGTTTCGGATGACAATGACAGGGACAATATGGTAAAATATTACTGGACTAATTTCATGGCAAGGGCTGATCGGCTTCCATGCAAATGAGGACGGAAAATACAGCGAATAGGAGAACACTACTATGTCCCAAAACTTTTTAGAACAGGAATCAACCCGCGCAAACCGCTCCGCCAAAAAACAGGTATTCGGCGGGCTGACCTTATTGGCAGGCCTTCTGGCTCTGCTTTATTTCCTGATGAAGGATTCATTTGATATGAATGATCCGTCCAGCAGGCAGGTGCTGGTCTATCTGGGGATTCTGGTGGGGGTTATGCTGGTTGCGGTGGTTGTGAGATTGTTCAAAGCCAGGCGGACGGCCAGGAACGGCGAGAATTTGGCGCTTCCCTTCAATGAGGACACGAAAGAGGCGGTGGCCGGGCGGATTAACCGGGAGGCCTCGGAGGGCAAGATTCTGGTCGATGAATATATTTATCATTTTGAGGAGAGCAAGAAGCCGTACGGAGAGCGGGTAGTCCTGCTGCCCTCCTATCTGCTGATTTTTGACGGCAATCTGAAGGTGACGGCAATCCCCAGGGATAAAATCTACTGGATCTGCGCCCAGGTTGGACGAAAAGGGGGCTCCTTCATCGTGCAGCTGCTGATTTTCACGGAAAAGAAGATTTTCCGGGTGGTTGGAGTCGATGTTGAGCATGTCCAGCGGATTTCCGCACAGATTGACCGGTACATACCCAATGTTTTCAGTGATTACGATCCGTTCCAGCTGTCCTATGAGCTGGAAAAGCTTTTTGCCGACAACCGTGAGGAGTTTTTGCGGTTTTATGAGAGTGAGAAGGGGAAACGGGCGTAGAACGGCGGATATCTGACTGTGGTCCCGATGGGATCTGCGCTCCAAGGGCGGGGGAGACCCCGCCCTTTTTAAAGAACCGGAATATATAATTTCACTTCATTTTCCGGGTCCTCCACCGCCAGCACCTTCCGCTCATAAACCTCAAAGTCCTCCCGGTCGTCCAGCCGCCGGCCCGACGACGGCAGCCAGGTGCCGTAAATGTACTGGTAGGTCTGGAGCAGCTTGTCCAAACTGCCGCGGTGGGTGAAAACGGCGTATTTTCCGGGGCGCAGGGTGGTTTGGGCCAGCGTTTCCGGCAGGTTGCTGAAATCGGGGACAGGGCTTCCCACCATCACGGAGAAGGTCACGTCCCCGTCCTCCGCGTAGACGGTCTGCCGGGTTTCGCAGATGCTGTAGGCGGTTCCGGTCAGCTCGTAGAGATCCCTGTGAAGGCTCAGGAACTGATCCCACAGCTGGGGAATCCGGTTTTGGGAAATGGAGGTGGTGCCCCGCAGGCCGGCTATTTTGATTTCCTCCGTCATCTGAAGGATTTCCGGGGAATGGGAAATGCCGGCGGCGATGTGGGGGACGTCCACGGGCAGCAGCCGGGGCTTGGCCGTTGCCACCAGGTCCAGGCCCGCTTTGCGGTAGTCCGCCGGGGTGGTTTTAAACGCCGCCTTGAAGGCCCGGCTGAAGGCTTCGGGCGACTGGAAGCCGCTTTCCAGGGCGATGTCGATGATCCGCCGGTCGGAGCTTACGAGCTGCCGGGCAGCCCGATAGAGCCTGCGGCGGCTGATATAGCGGCCCACCGGCTCGCCCAGCACGGCGGAGAACATCCGCGTCATGTGGTAATAGGAGTATCCCATTTCCCTGGACACGTCGCCCAGGTCAATATTTTCATCCAGATGTGTTTCGATGTATTCGATTGCCCGCTCAAGCGGTGTCAGATGGCTCAATCCGCCGCCTCCCTTCTCCATTAACATTCTATCCTTCTATCATGCCGAAATCAACAAAAAATATCATGAATGCGCCGCTTTACTATGTTATGCTGTAACGTACAGCTGACCAATCAGAATAAAGAAATGAGGTATAGACGGATGGAAGATATGATCGTGCACGGGTTGACCCAGAATAATTTAAAGCATGTTACATTCAGGATTCCAAAGGAGAAAATCACGGTGTTTACGGGGGTGTCGGGCTCCGGGAAATCCAGTATTGTGTTCGACACCATCGCAGCCGAGTCCCAGCGGCAGATGAACGCCACCTACCCGGCGTTCGTGCGGTCGCGGCTTCCAAAATATCCCAAACCGGCGGTGGAGCGAATCGACAACCTGACGGCTTCCGTGGTGGTGGATCAGTCGCCCCTGGGCGGAAACGCCCGCTCCACGGTTGGCACCATCAGCGGCCTGTACTCCAGCCTGCGGCTGCTGTTTTCGCGGATCGGGAGCCCCTATGTGGGCACGGCTTCCTGCTTTTCCTTCAATGACCCCAACGGGATGTGCAGGACCTGTTCGGGGCTGGGAACGATTACAAGGCTGGACGTGGAGTCTATGATCGACCGGGACAAGTCCTGGAACCAGGGTTGTGTCAAGGATTCCATATTCCGCCCGGGTTCCTGGTACTGGAAGCAGTACGCCGCCTCCGGCCTGTTCGATCTGGACAAGCCGGTGAGGGAGTACACTCAGGAAGAGTATAACCTGCTGCTGTACGGTTCCAGGGACGGCGCGGGGGAGCCGGAGAATCCCAAGGTGACGGGCCTGTACCACAAATATACGAAAACGCTGCTGAACCGGGATATCAGCAATAAGAGCAGGCATACCAGGGAGAAGTCCCAGAGCATGATCGCCGGGATGGAGTGTACGGAGTGCCACGGGAAGCGTCTGAACCGGACGGCTCTGAGCTGTAAGATAAACGGCTATTCCATCGCGGACATGTGTGAGATGGAGCTGACCCGGCTCCGCGAGGTTTTGCTGCAGATCACAGACCCGACGGTGGACGTGCTGGTGCAGACTCTGACGGAGGGGCTGGACCGGATGATCGCGATCGGTCTGCCCTACCTGCATCTGAACCGGGAGACGCCGTCCCTGTCCGGCGGGGAGGCCCAGCGGTTGAAGCTGGTCCGGTACATGGGCAGCAGTCTGACCGGACTGACCTATATTTTTGACGAGCCCAGCGCGGGGATGCACCCGCGGGACGTCTACCGCATGAACAATCTGCTGCGGCAGCTGCGGGACAAAGGGAACACGGTTCTTGTGGTGGAGCACGACCGGGATGTGATTTCCATCGCGGATTATGTGATCGACGTGGGGCCGCGGGCCGGGCAGAACGGGGGCGAGATCGTGTTTGCGGGCAGCTTTGAGGATTTGCTGAAATCCGGCACCCTGACGGGAAATGCCATGCTGGAGTCCCTGCCGGTCAAGGAGAACCCGCGTCGCCCTGCCGGCAGCCTACCCGTGCGCGGGGCCAGCCTGCACAATCTGAAGTCCGTGGACGTGGACATTCCGCTGGGGATCATGACGGTGGTGACCGGCGTGGCGGGCTCCGGGAAGAGCACCCTGATCACCCAGGTGTTCGCCAGACAGTATGAGCAGGACGTGGTGATGATCGACCAGGGGCCCATTACCGCCACCAACCGCTCCACTCCGGCCTCTTACCTGGGATTTTTCGATGAGATTCGCAAGCTGATGGCGCGGGAGAGCGGCAAGTCCGACGGCCTGTTCAGCTTTAACTCTGCGGGCGCCTGCCCGGTGTGCGGCGGAAAGGGCGTGATCGTGACGGAGCTTGCATTTATGGACCCCATCGTGACGGAGTGCGAGGCCTGCGGCGGGCTGCGCTACAACCAGGAGGCCCTGGCCTGCACTTATAAGGGGAAAAATATCGTGGAGCTTCTGGGGCTGACCGCCTCCCAGGCCCTTGAGGTGTTTGAGGAGCCGAAGATCAGAAGGCATTTGAAGGTAATGCAGCAGGTGGGCCTGTCCTATCTGACCCTGGGGCAGCCCCTCAGCACGCTGTCCGGCGGCGAGCGGCAGAGGATCAAGCTGGCGAAACATTTGGGAAAAAAAGGAAGCATTATTGTGATGGACGAGCCCACCACGGGGCTGCACATGTCCGATATCAAAAATCTGTTAAAGCTGTTCGACCTGATCGTGTCCCGGGGAAATACCCTGGTGGTGATCGAGCACAATCTGGACGTGATGAAGCAGGCCGACTGGATCATCGACATCGGACCGGACGGAGGGAACCTGGGCGGCCGAGTGGTATTTACGGGGACGCCGGAGGAGATGGTGAAAAATGCGGATACGTTGACGGCGGACAGCCTGCGGGGGGCGGTGAAGGGGTGAACGGTACGGCGGAAACTGATTGACAATCCCCTTCATTTCCGGTAGAATAACTCCATCAATCAATAAGAAAAGGTGATGAACGTCCGGCGTTCCAGATGTCACAGAATCGGTGGCATTGGCGCGGCTGGAGAAGAGTGGATAAAATCAATTTAACAGGCGGGGGCCGTAAGCGCCCCGGAACAGACTGCCCTGGCAGTTTTGTTGTGATTCCCTGTATTTGATTTTATTGACTCTCAGCGTTTCTTCATCATTCCGGGAAGATTGGCCGCAGAGTAATGTCTGCGGCTTTTTGTTTTTCTGAATGCCCTAGGCCGCTGACGCTGCCTGTGAACCGTTGCATTCGCCGGACAGGAAAGGAGATTATGAATGTATCAGAATTTATGTTCCATATTGGAAAAACCGCCGCTGTACGCGAAAACTGAGATTCCCTTCTGGGACGACGAGCACATTTCCGGGGAAATGTTGAAGGCTCATCTGGATCCCGATTTTGAGGGGGCGAGCAGGAAACTTCCGTTTATTGAGAAATCCATGCGCTGGATCGGGGAGCTGGCGCCCGCCGGTGTCTACAGGCGGCTGATTGATTTTGGCTGCGGGCCGGGGCTCTATGGGGAGCGGTTCGCCCGGACCGGTTATGAGGTGACGGGCGTGGATCTGTCCTGGCGTTCCATTGCGTACGCGGAGCGTTCGGCGCGGGAGAAGGGGCTGGATATTCGGTATCTGCAGAAAAATTATCTTCAGATGGATTTGGGCGAGACCTTTGACTTCGCAACCATGATCTACTGTGACTATGGCGCGCTGTCAACCGTGGATCGTGCGGTTTTGATGAATACTGTATACAACCATCTGCGGCCCGGAGGCCGGTTTCTGCTGGATGTGTTCACCATGGTGAAGTATGAACTGTTTGAGGAGGCGCAGACGTGGGAAGTCTTTGAAAACGGCGGGTTTTGGAGCGGACAGCCGTATATTGAATTCGATGGGTGGTATAAGTATCCGGGCGTCACGCTGGAGCACGCCGCGATTGTTTCGGATCAGGAGGTGCGCAATTATTATATCTGGAATACTTATTTTTCGCGGGAAGGGCTGACCCGGGAGGCGGAGGCAGCGGGCTTTCAGGTCTGCGGGCTGTTTGGAGACGTGGCCGGGGCGCCGTACAGCGGGGATGGGCAGACGATGGCGGTATTGTTGGAAAAGTAGCGTGGAGCGCGCCGGATATGTTTCCATGACGCTTTTTTTCAATACAGCCATGTACAGCTCGTGTTATACTGTCTGAAGCCGAATCTGTTTTCGCGGCAGGACGGAATGGCCCGCAAATCGGCGTCTGCAACCTCAGGTTGCGCAAATGCAAGGCCAGGTTGGTGGTCTTCACCGGGCGTTTGGATTAATATGGAAGAAAAGAAAAGCGAGGTAAGCCTATGAGTTTTGCAGAGCGTTTAAAACAGATTCGCAAGGAGAAGGGATTGTCCCAGGAGGACCTGGCGGAGCTGCTGGATGTCAGCAGGCAGGCGGTTTCCAAATGGGAGCAGGGTGCGGGTTATCCGGAGGTGGAAAAGCTTCTGGTGCTGTCGAACCGGCTGAACATTTCCCTGGACAGCCTGATGGCCGCGGAAATTGCCGGGGAGAGCAGTGGCGGGAGGGCGGAGGTGACCGGGACAATCTTGATCAACTCGCCCCACGAAAATGTGGTCGTCAGCTGCTATAAAGTGATTTCTTCCCAGAAAATGAAAACGGGAAAGGAAGCGCCCCATTTTGCCCTCTTCGGCGTCAGCAGCGGGTGCGCGTCATTCTGGGGCGAGCCCACGACTTTTTTGGGATGGTACGAGGACGAGGAACAGATTGCCAAAGAGGTCGGCGCCATTCAGGCTGCCATTCTCAACGGTCAGCCGGCCTATGAACTGAAGTACAGCGTCAAGGTGGAACGGCACTGGTTCGGCATGAAAATCCTGCGGGATTGAGACGGGGAGAGGGCATAAAACGGTATGTAGAAAGGATTTTGATCATGGATAAAAAATTGGGATTTGAGGATTTTATCGCCGCCGTAGCTGCGGAGAATCAGGAATTTGTGAGGGAGCTTCACGCCGGATTGACAGAACTTGGCTGTAAAATGGAGGTCAAGGCTGCAAGAAGTGGTTTTGTTGTTTCGTATGTGCTCAACCGGAAGACCATAGCCAATTATGTGTTCCGCAAAAAAGGGATGATCGCCCGCATTTACGCCGCCCATGTCAACCAGTATATAGAAGCGTTGGAGGACCTGCCGGAGGAACTGATCCAGACCGTAAAGGCCGCGCCGGACTGCAAACGGATGATCGATCCCGATTCCTGCAACCCCAAATGTCCCATGGGGTATGATTTTTTGCTGAAAGGGGAGCGCTACCGGAAATGCCGCAGCAACGCGTTTATGTTCCCGGTCTGCGGGGGGAACAATCCGTTTATCGGGAGGCTGATACTGAGGGAGGCGGAGGCGTGCAGGTTTTGCTAGATCCATAAAAGGGCTGCAAAGCGGGGCGTGGACACAGGTCGGTTAAAGCGCCGCGGGTTTCCGACGGAGATAGTCCGAAAGCGCGTGCCCGGCTGGCCGCCGGAACTGGATTTTCAGATGATTTGATTGAATTAAGTGAGACTGCATGATAAAATAAAATCGTTGAAACGGTGAGAGGCGGGGGTACTTGGATTTTCAAGTACCCCTTAAAACTTGAACGGCAGGGGACCGCAGGTCCGGCCTGGAACGTTGACGTATTTCCGGCCGGATTTACAAAATGAAATAGACACGGAGGAACAAAATGTACCAGTTAATCGCATTTGACATGGATGGAACGCTTCTGGGATCGGACAAGCAGATTTCGCCGGGAAACAGGAGGGCGATCACGGCGGCGGCCCGGGCTGGAAAGACGGTGATTCTCAACACGGGCCGCTGCCTGTCGGAGCTGGAGGAGTATCTGGGGCTGATTCCCGAGGTTCGCTATTTAAACTGCGCCAGCGGGGCGCTGGTGTACGACTTGAAGGAGAAACGTACGCTGTATTCCAGCCTTCTGAGCGTGGAGACGGTGAAGCAGCTTCTGGAGCTGGCCGCCCTGGAGCAGGCGATGCCCCACATTCTGCTGGAGCAGTGTATTGTCCAGAAAAGCCATTGTGAGCAGATGGAGCGGTTTGGCATGGGAGTCTATCAGGATCAGTTTAACCGCGTCACAGTGAAGTGGGAGGATATCGGCCGCATGTACGGGGAGAACCCGTTTCCGGCCGCCAAGGTGAACATTTACCACACGAGCCCCCAGTCCCGGGCCAGAACCGAGGAGCGGATCCGGGCAGCCGGGCTTGAGGTGGCCATGGCCCGGGCGGAGACCACGTCTCTGGAGCTGTCGGCCCCGGGCTGCGACAAGGGCGTGGGCCTGGAAATGCTCTGCTCCTGCCTGAATCTGCCCATGGAGCAGACCATCGTGGTGGGCGACGCGGACAACGACCTGGAGGCCCTGAAAAAAGCGGGTCTGGCCGTGGCCATGGCAAACGCCGGGGAAGCGGTCAAGGCCGTGGCGGACGTGGTGGTGGCGGACTGCGATCACGACGGGTGCGCGGAGGCGGTGGAGCGGTACCTGCTCCGGCCTTGACCATGCAATCCGGAACATGATGAGCCGTACGAAAGAAAATACCGGCCGTGGTCGTGGAGGGACATGAGGCGCTGTGCAGGCTGACTGGCGGTAAAGTAAGTGTGCAAGAATCCGGGAGCGGAGGGCGGCATAAACGGATTACAAAACGTTTTTTTCCACAGTCTCCACAAACCGGCGCACGTCCCCTGTGGGATTCAGGCTGTACAGCAGGCCGTAGGAGATGGTGTAATCCCAGTCTACCGGAATGGATACCAGGGCAGGGTGCACTTCCGTCCAGCATTCCAGGGTGAGCAGCACGTTGCCGGTTTCTGCGCAGCGGTTGAATACGGACATGTCGTAAAAGGGCGGCGTGTCCTCCAGGCGGATTTGGGGATGATATTTGGAAAGATAGGCGCGGATCATGTCGTTTGTGCCGGAATCCCCCTTTTTGACCATCATCAGGGTCTCGCCGTACAGGTCCTCCAGGCGGATCAGGGGCTTTTGGGCGAGGCGGTGTTCCCTTGAGACCGCGATCATTTTCCGGTAGCGGCCCAGCGGGAGCAGATTGCAGTGGCTGAGCCAGGTCCTGGAGTCGCAGACCCCGATCAGAAAGTCGAATTTCTCCCCAAGCCGTGACAGTTCCGTGATAATCCCCTCATGGTCGTCCTCAAAGGGAACCAGATGGAGTTTGTAATCGGGAAAATACCGGTTCACCCTGTACCACAGGTCCATGAAGGGCTTCGCCGGGTTCAGCAGGGACGTGCCCACGCGGAAGGTGGTCTGCTCCGCGCGGGCGGCCATTTTCGCGCTGGCTACGGATTTGTTGGAGTAGTCGATGAGAAACCTGGCGTCCTGATCGATCACGGTTCCGGCGGCGGTCAGGCGCACGCCGGTGGCGGTCCGGTCTAAAAGTTTTAAGTCCAGATGCTTTTCCAGGGCGTTGATCTGTTTCATGACGGCGGTGGGTGAAATGTACAGGCGCTCGGCGGCTTTTGTGAAGCTGCCGCAGTCCGCAACCGCGATCAGGGTGGCCAGCAGGCTGTTGTACATGAGGGTTTCCTCCTTTTGAGGTGTAAATGATTGGTTTATATTATGATAGCGGATTGATGGGATGGTGTCAAATAAAATATGATTGTATTGCGCTGGATATAGAAATATATCCGGCGCTTTTTAGGTGTTTTTTGCGGACATAGTATGAATTAATAGTTTATACTATGAAAACGAAACGGAGATTCAAGGACAAAGGTGGTTATGGCATAATAACCTTATAGCAGACTGTAAATTGCAGGGTGAAAGGAAGGTTCAAGTCAATGGAGAAAAGAGAGATGAGCGTGTTTCCCACAGGGAAGCCCAATGACGCGTATGCAGAGTATTTCGTGGGACAGAGCTATCTGAACATGTTGTCCACCGATCAGGTGACGGTGGGTAACGTGACCTTTGAGCCGGGCTGCCGCAACAACTGGCATATCCACCACGCCAAAAAGGGCGGCGGGCAGATGCTGCTGGTGACCGCCGGAAACGGCTATTATCAGGAGTGGGGGAAGGCGCCGGTGGCCCTTTATCCCGGTGCCGTGGTTCACATCCCGCCGGAGGTGAAGCACAGGCATGGCGCCGCGCCGGACTCCTGGTTCCAGCATCTGGCCATCGAGGTTCCGGGGGAGGGGTGCACGAATGAGTGGTGCGAGGCGGTGTCGGATGAGGAGTACGCGGCGTGTGAGAGCGACGCACCGGCGTTTGCGCGCCACTGCGGATTGTCGGACACAGACCCGGAGTTCGCGGAGCGGTTTAACTATTTCGCCTTTCGGGAAGTGGCAGACAGCGGCGATCTGGACGGACGCACCCGGATGCTGGCAATTCTGGCGGCGCTGGCCGGAAGCCAGGGAACGGATGAGTTTTGTGCGCTGCTGCCCGCGGCGCTGGAGATGGGGGTGAGACCGGTGGAGGTGAAGGAGCTCCTTTATCAGGCGGTGGCGTATCTGGGGATCGGCCGGGTATTACCCTTTCTGTGGGCGGTAAACGAGGTCTTTGACCGGCGGGGGATTAGGCTTCCCCTGGAAGGACAGTCGGGGACGACTCCGGAGAACCGTCTGGAGAAGGGCAGCCAGGCCCAGGTGGATATCTTCGGCGAGAGAATGAGGGATTTCTGGAAGTCCGGGCCGGAGGAGAGCCGCCACATCAACCGCTGGCTGGCGGAGAATTGCTTCGGGGACTATTATACCAGAACCGGTCTGGATTACCGGCAGAGGGAGATGATCACCTTCTGCTTCCTGGCTGCCCAGGGCGGCTGCGAACCCCAGCTGGCCAGCCACATCGCGGCCAATATCCGGTTAGGAAATGATAAGGCGTTTTTAATTCAGATCATTTCCCAATGGGTTCCCTTTATCGGATACCCGCGGTGTCTGAACGCGCTGCGGTGCGTGGATGAGGCCGTGGATCGCACAGAAGCTTAGTTCCCGCCTGCGTTTCCGTGAAACGCCTCCCGCACCTCCTTCAGGAACCGTTCCGCCGCCCCCGAGAAAACCTGGTATTTTTTCCACACGATGTCCAGATGGACTTCCATCCGGGGCTCCAGCGGGCGGAAGCACAGGGGGCTTTCCTCTGAGGTATTAACCAGCTTGTCGAGACACAGGGCGTAACCCATGCCGGCGGCCACCAGAAGGGAGGCGTTGTACACCAAGTTGTAGGTGGCGACGATTCTCAGCTTTTCGAACTCCTTTCCCAGCCAGCCGGAAAATTCGTTACTCAGCATGGATTGCCGGGATGTGATGATGGGGAGATCCCACAGGTCCTGCGGGCGGATTACGGGGCGGGCCGCCAGGGGGCAGTCCCTGGGCATCAGCAATCCCCAGGTGTCGGTGGCGGGAAGCCGGATATAGTCGTATTTCTTCATGTTGGCGGGCACGATGAGGACTCCAAAATCCAACAGTCCTTTGTCCAGGCGCTCCGTCACATCGTCGGCGTTGCCGCTGTACAGGTGATAGCGGATATCGGGGCAGGACCGCTGCAGGCCGGTGGCGATTTCCGCTATCATTCGCATGGCCTCGGTCTCGCCGCCGCCGATGTAGATATCGCCGTTCACCACTTCATCCGGCGCGGTCAGCTCGGCTTCCGCCTTTTCTACCAGATCGAGGATTTCCGCAGCCCGCTTGCGCAGGAGCATTCCCTCCTCCGTGAGGGTGATCCTGCGGCTTCCGCGGATCAACAGCTGTTTGCCCAATTCCTCCTCCAGGTCCATCAGCTGCCGGGACAGGGTGGGCTGGGTCATATGCAGGGCCTGGGCGGCCCCTGATATACTTTCTTCTCTGGCGACGGCCAGGAAATATTTCAAAATGCGGAGTTCCAATCGGATTTCCTCTCTTTCCCCAAACGATCGTGAATGCAGTTACAACTTCAATGTTGCAGTAAGAATTTCAATTAACCCGAGAAAATTATAGACTTGAAAAACCATGCCTGTCAAGCATGAAAATGCATTTAATATAAGTATTTGATATCGGACAATGTTTCAACTAAAATAAAGGCAGAGAACAGGGCGCGCCTGAGTCCGTAACAGTCCTATTGGCTGTCGAATTGAGAGGAGACCATTTTGAGACGATTATTGATAACATTGCTGTTGATCACAGCGGCGGCAACAGTTCCGGGAGCGGCGTTGGTCACGGCGGCGTCCGAGACCCGGGAAACGATGATTCAAGTGACAATACAGGTAGACGACAAGGCCTTTGAGGCGCTTCTTTCTGATCATGACGCCGCCCGGGCTCTGGCACAACAGCTGCCAATGACGGTCAACATGAAGGAGCTCAACGGCAACGAAAAGTACTACGACCTCCCGGCCCCCTTGCCTGAGAGTGCTGAACAGATCGGGGAAATTCACGCGGGCGACCTGATGCTGTTCGGCTCCGACTGTCTGGTGCTGTTTTACGAGGATTTTGACACTGCGTACCGTTATACGCGTCTGGGCGCGGTCCAGGACCCGTCGGGTCTGGCCCAGGCCCTTGGCCGGGGAGATGTGACGGTGACATTTTTTCTGGCGGACCGAGCTGGTGGCGGCCCGCCAGGCGGACCGTGACATTGGCGGATCATGGAGGCGGTTCCGACTGGAAAGAGGTGCGAACATGTGTGGAGGTACGGATATTTCCCAGGCGGTCATACAAAATCTCCGGGACGCCGGGTGCGGCAGAGCGACCGTGGAACAGTTCCGGGAGTTTTGCAGATCGGGTGAGTTACAGAAGCAGTTTGTCCTGCTGGAAACGCACCGGAAATGCCTGTTGGGAGAGATTCACAAATACGAGAAACAGATCGAATGCCTGGATTACCTGGTATTTCAGATGAAGAGGGCGGCGGATGGTACAAGAACGAGAGGTGAATGAGATATGTTAGGAAATTTCAGCTATTGCAACCCCACGAAACTGTATTTTGGAGAGGACTCTCTGGACTGCCTGAGAGAGGAACTCCCTAAATATGGGAAAAATGTCATGCTGGTCTATGGAGGCGGCTCCATCAAACGAAACGGCATCTACGACCAGGTGGTAAAGCTTCTGAACGAGAGCGGCAAGAACGTTTTTGAGGACCCGGGCGTCATGCCCAATCCCACGGTGGAAAAGCTTTACGAGGGCTGCCGCATCGCCAGGGAGAACCAGGTGAACCTGATACTGGCCGTGGGCGGGGGATCGGTCTGCGATTACGCCAAAGCCGTGTCCGTTTCCGCCCACTGTGAGGAGGATCCCTGGGAGAAATACTACCTGCGCATGGAGGATGTGGATAACCGGATTATTCCGGTGGGCTGCGTTTTGACCATGGTGGGAACGGGCTCTGAGATGAACGGCGGCGCGGTGATCACCAACCACAAGACGAAACTGAAGATCGGCCACGTGTTCGGCGAGAACGTATTTCCGAAGTTTTCCATTTTAAACCCGGCATTTACCTTCACCCTGCCCAGGTATCAGATGATCGCGGGATTTTACGATATCATGTCCCACATCCTGGAGCAGTATTTTTCCGGGGAGGACGACAATACCTCCGACTATATCATGGAGGGGCTGCTGAAATCCCTGATCCACAGCACCCGGATCGCAGCGCAACATCCCACGGATTACGAGGCCAGAAGCAATGTCATGTGGATCGCCACCTGGGCGCTCAACACGCTGGTGGCCAAGGGTAAGACCACGGACTGGATGGTGCACATGATCGGCCAGTCCATCGGGGCCTACACGGACGCCACCCACGGCATGACCTTGTCCGCGGTTTCCATGGCGTACTACCGGTTTATCATGCCTTACGGCCTAGCGAAGTTCAGGCGCTTTGCGGTCAATGTGTGGGAGGTGAACCCGGAGGGAAAGAGCGACGAGGCGGTGGCGGAAGAGGGGCTTGGGCGGATGGAGCGGTACATGAGAGAGCTGGGGCTTGTCATGGACATCCGGGAGCTGGGCGTGACGGAGGAAATGCTGGACGGCATCGCCGCGGGCACCATTGCCATGGACGGCGGCTACCGGGCGCCGGATCACGGTGAGATTGTGGAAATTTTAAGAGCCAGTATGGCGTAAAGGAGAAAAACATGGGTAAAAAAGTTCTGATTCTGTCCACCAGCCCCCGCGCGGGCGGCAATTCGGAAATCCTGGCGGACGAATTTATGAGAGGGGCCGCTGAGGCAGGCCACGATGTGAACAAGATTTGCCTCTATGACAAGAAAATCAACTTCTGCAAAGGTTGTCTGGCCTGCCAGGCCACCCGGAAATGCGTGATCCACGACGATGCGGAAACAATCGTGGCGCAGATGAAACAGGCGGATGTGCTGGCATTTGCCACGCCCATTTACTTTTATGAGATGTCGGGCCAGATGAAAACGCTGCTGGACCGCACCAACCCGCTGTTTCCGGCAAAGTACGCTTTTGGCGGCGTCTATCTGCTGGCGACTTCGGCGGACGGGGATGCGGGCTCCATGGACGGGGCTGTAAAGGGCCTGGAGGGCTGGATCAGCTGCTTTCCGCCGGCCCGCCTGGCCGGAGTGGTCAGGGGAACCGGGGCGGATGAAAAGGGCGCGATCCGGGATAAGGCAGGCGCGTTGGCGGAAGCCTATGAGATGGGAAAAAATGTATAAAGATTTGGAGGATGGGGCTGTGGGCCGCGGCGTTCGCCGGAGGCCCATGGCCTTTCCTCGGATTTAATTGAATCTTTCCCTCCCCTATGCTATACTAATTTTGATACCTACATGAACAGAGTTGGAATAATGCACCGCACCGCGTCCGGATGGCGGGCAACGTCGTCTCTTAGGCGACGCCGAGGAGCAGGTGCGGCACAGGAAGGGACATAGAGTTGAGGAAGAGAGGCCTATGCCATCTGCTGGCAGGTTGTTTAGCGTGCGCGCCCCTTGCGGGCTGCAGCGGGAAGGATCAGGTGGTGAATTACCAGGATACGGACCTTCCTGTCACCACGATTACATTTTTTGGAAATAAATACGAGCCGGAGAACGTCCGGGTGATCGAGGAGATCATCACCGGTTTTATGGAGGAAAACCCGAATCTGCGCATCTCCTACGAGAGTCTGAAGGGGGCTGAATATTTCGAGGCCCTGCGCAAGCGGATGGCCTCGGGAAAGGGCAACGACGTGTTTATGGTGAACCACGACGTGCTGCTGGAGCTGGAGCAGAGCGGGCAGGTGGCGGATTTGTCGGGCCTGGAGAGCATCGGCCGCTACAGTGACGCCATGCTCAGCCAGATGGAGATTGAGGACAACACGGTCTACTGGGTGCCCACCACGGTGTCCATGTTCGGCCTCTACTGTAATCTGGAACTGTTAAAAAAGCACAAGCAGGAAATCCCGCAAAACCTGGGAGAGTGGGAGCAGGTCTGCGATTACTTTGTGGCGCAGGGCATCACCCCCATTGTGGCGAATAACGATATTTCATTGAAAACCCTGGCGATTGGCGCAGGGTTTTATCCCGTTTATCAGGAAGGCCGCCAGGCGGAGGTATTTGAAGGGATTAACAGCGGGCGGGACGCGCTCAGCGATTATCTGCGGCCTGGCTTTTCACTGGCCGGGACGTTGATTGACCGGGGGTATGTGGATGCGCAAACAGTTTCTAAAACCAGGAAAACTTCGGACGATTTGGCGGAATTCGCCCGGGGCGAAGCCCCCTTCATGCTCACGGGAGCCTGGGCGGCGGGACGCCTTGAGGAGATGGCGGCGGACCTGGATTTTGAGGTGCATCCCCTTCCGGTGCTGGAGGACGGTTCGCTGTTAGTGATCAACGCGGACACGCGCCTGAGTGTCAACCGGTCCAGCGAGCATTTGGACGACGCTATGAAATTTGTGGAATATTTTACAAGAGAGGAAAATATTCTGAAATTTGCGGACCAGCAGGCCTCCTTAAGTCCTCTTAAGACCAGCATGCCCACATCCGTCAAGGCAATCCAGCCCTTGATTCCCTGTTACGAGGAGGGGCGTCTGGTGTTCGGCGCCGACGCCGGGCTTGATATTCCCATCTGGGATCTGACCGCGGAGGTTTCCCGAAGGCTGCTGTCCGGACAGGCGCTTAATGACGCCATGGACTGGATGGACCAACAGGCAAAGGAGGGAGTGAAACCGTGAGCAGAGAAACTTCCGGCGGTTCAAAAAGGAAGATCGCGGCAGCCGCAGCGGTCGTGACGGCCGTGCTCGCCGCCCTCACCGGCCTGTTTCTGAGAACGGTGCGGGAACAGCTCTGGCAGCAGTCCATCCGCACCATTCTGGAGAGCACGCAGCAGGGGTGTCTCACGCTTCAGGTCCAGCTGGAGGACGAATACCGCATGTTGGGCAGAGTGGCCGTCTATTTGAGCGAGGCGGGACGGGCGGAAACTGTGGACAGCCTGCTGAGGGATTACGTGCAGGTGGACGAGGGCGTGGTGCTGTACCGCAACGACGGGGAACGCCTGCCTTACGGCGCGCAGGAGGATGAGACCGTGGCCCGGTTCCTGGCCGGAGATACGGGGGATTACGGCATTCTCGATCCCCATATCAGCAGCGTGACCGGGGTCAATGTGTTCAATCTGTTTATACGTCTGAACCTGGCGGACGGGACGGCCGCGTACCTGGTGAAGGAGTACGAGGTGGATTCCATTGTGGACAGCTTCAGCCTCTCATTTTACCAGAACGCGGGATTTTCCTATGTGGTGGATTCCGACGGAAATGTTCTGATCCGGCCGCCCCACCCCAACAGCAACAAGACAGTACAGAACCTGTTTGATATTCTGGAGGAATCCCCCAACGATCCCTCAAAACTGCAATTATTTGTGGATTCCCTGTCAACGGAGAAAACCGGCTGGGCTACCTTTTCGTATCAGGGTGAGGAGACCGTGTTCTGTTACCTTCCGCTGAAGCTGGGATCGGACTGGAATCTTGTCTCCATCATCCCCCGGGCGGTGGTCAGCGCGCAGACCAACCAGATCATCCAGCGCACCCTGATTCTGATCGGGGCCATTATCGCAGGTATCGCCGGGCTGGTGGCGCTCTATTTCTACTATGCCAACCGGGCGGCCGGGAAGCTGCGCAGGCAGGCGGATTATATCGGGCATCTGTACAACGCGGTGCCGGAGGGGATCGCGCTATTGACCGTGGAGCGCCCTTACCGGCTGCTGGAGCTGAACCGGGAAGGATCGCGTTTGTTAAACGGACCCATCAACGGCTCGGGAGACGGTCCGCAGGTGCGGAGTCTGGAAGAAATTCTGTACCTGGAGGACTATAAACGGACGGCGGACCTCTTCCGGGAGGCCATAAGCTCCGGCCGGAAAATTCCATTTGAGAGCCGGATGGTGCGCGCGGACGGCAGCCTGTTTTGGGCCTCCGGCATCGCGGAGCTGGTTCTGGACCAGGATGGAAAGGAGATTCTCATCGCCACCTTCCACGACGTTACGGTGGAAAAGCTGGCCGAGGAGGAGGCGGAGCGGGAAAAGCTTCAGGAGCGCAGGATGCTGGTGGGAGCCATATCCAATGTATTTCCCGTGATCATCAGCCTGAATCTGAGCCGGGATACGCTCAAATTCATCTATCTGCAGCGGGGACTTATGGTGAATATCCGGGAGGACGGGTCCTACAGCCAGCTCTATGAGAGCTTTATCCCCGCCGTGCACCCGGACAGCCTGGAGGAGTTCAAACGCCGCTTTTCGCTGGAGAATCTCCGCCGCACACTGGGTAAAGAGCGGCAGGAGGTGTTTATGGACACCCGGCAGATGCTGACGGACGGGCAGTACCACTGGACCTCGATCCAGATGATCTACGTGGAAAATCCCTACTCGGAGGACGATCTGGCGATCCTTCTCTCCAGGCGCATCGACGAGCAGCGCTACGAGGAGGAGCAGAAACGCCAGGCCCTGCAGAGCGCGCTGGAGGGAGCCAGGGCGGCCAGCATGGCTAAGAGCCGGTTCCTCTCCAACATGAGCCACGATATCCGCACGCCAATGAACGCCATCATGGGGATGGCTGCCATCGCGTCCACCCGGTTGGACGACCGGGTCCGCGTGGCGGAATGCCTCAAAAAGATCAGCCTGTCCAGCCAGCACCTGCTCAGTCTGATCAACGATATTCTGGACATGTCCAAGATCGAGAGCGGAAAGCTGTCCCTGCGGGAGGAGCCCTTCAATTTCGCGGAGCTGGTCGCCAATGTGACCGAGCTTATGGCACCCCAGGCCAATGCCGCACAGCTCGAAATGAATGTCAGCCTGCCGGTGCTGAGCCAGGAGGAGGTGGTGGGGGACGCCCTGCGCGTCCGCCAGGTATACCTCAATATTCTCAGCAACGCGGTGAAGTATACGGAGGCGGGCGGCCGCGTGCAGATCGAGGTCTGGGAGGAGCCGGGCAGCCGCGGTGGGCGTAAGAACTTCTTTTTCCGGTGCACGGACACCGGGATCGGGATGAGCGGGGAATTTCTGGAGCATCTGTTCCAGCCCTTCGAGCGGGCTTCGGATTCGTCGGACAGGGCGCCTGGCACGGGTCTGGGGATGGCGATCACCCGGAACATCGTGGACCTGATGAGCGGCGATATCCAGGTGGAGAGCCGTCCGGGGGAGGGCTCCTGTTTTACGGTGATGCTGCCCCTGCAGCTGCAAAACGCCAGGCAGGAGGATGTGCCGGAGGAGTGGCTGGGCGTCCACAGCCTGATTGTGGACGACGACCGGCAGACCTGCGAGAACGCCGCCGCCCTGCTTGAGGACATGGGCCTGCGGCCGGAGTTTGTCACGGAGGGGGAGGAGGCGGTCCGCCGGGTTGTCCGGGCCAAGGGCACGCCGGATCCATTTACCCTGGTGATCATCGACTGGAAGATGCCGGGAATGGACGGGGTGGAGGCCACCAGACGGATCCGGCGGGAAGTGGGGGATGAGATTCCGGTCATTATCCTGACGGCCTACGACTGGTCCGAGATTGAACACGAGGCCCGGAAGGCCGGGGTGACGGCCTTTATCTCCAAGCCCTTCTACCGCTCCAAGCTCTGCTATCTGCTCAATGAGATCAGCGGGGAGATTCTGACGGAGGCCCAGTGCCCATATCCCGACCGGGATTACGGGGGCCGCCGCATCCTCTTGGTGGAGGACAATGATATCAACCGGGAGATCGCCCGCATCCTGCTGGAAGAGCGGGGGATCCGGGTGGAGGAGGCCTGCGACGGCGTCCAGGCGGTGCGGATGGTGTCGGAATCCGCGCCGGGATATTATGATATGATCTTTATGGACGTGCAGATGCCCAATATGAACGGATACGAGGCCACCAGGGCCATCCGTTCCCTGGACCGGGCAGATACGGCCCGCCTTCCCATCGTGGCCATGACCGCCAACGCCTTTGAGGAGGATGTGCGGACCGCGCTTCGGGCCGGGATGGACGCCCATTTTGCCAAGCCCATCGAGATCGTCAAGCTTGAGCAGATGCTGTACCGGTATCTGCCCGGAAAATAAGCGGAGGGGGATTATGGAGAAAAGCAGCGGACTTTATTTGCTGGTCTATGATTTTTACGAGGCGCGGATCCGGTTTGGTTTTTACCGGTACGGGGACTGCCTGCCGTCCATTTCTCATATCTGCGACACCTTTCATCTCGGGCGCGCCACGGTCCGGGCCGCCCTGGCCCTGCTGGAAACGGACGGTTACATCGATAACCGGGAACGGCGGGCCGCCCGGGTGGTCTATGAGGCGGATCACGGGCGGTATGCTGAAAACGCCTGGGATTACTACATGCCCAGAAAGGACGGTCTGGGGGAAATGAGGGAGGCCGGCCGTCTGTTGATTCAGCCGCTCTGGGAGGCGGGAGCGCGCAGATGGGACCGGAACCGGTGGGAGTTTTACTGCCGGAACCTAAGCGGAATTCTGCCGGGGGACCCGCCTCCGTCCATGGAGCTGTACCTCCTGGCTCTCATGGAGTTAGACAACCAGCTGTTTTTGAACCTGTACTGGGAGGTGCTTCGCTACATCCGGATGCCCTCTCTGGTGGACCGGGGAAAAATGAAAAGCCCGATTACCCCGGATACGATCCGGGAGGGGCTGGACAGAGGGGACGTGGTGGTCTGGATGAACAAGGCCATCCGGGATGTTTATGTGCCGCTGGAGGAGGGGCTGTTTTCGTTTATCCGCCGGGAGACCGCGGCCCGGGGAGCGGAGGAAATTGAGGCAATTCCCTTTCAGTGGAATATCTACCGAAACCGGCCGCAGATGCGTTATACCCTGGCTTCCATCCTCATCCGGAAGATTCTGTACGGCGTCTATCCGGTGGGAAGTTATCTGCCCTCCCTGCCGGAGCTGGCGGAGCGGTACGGCGCTTCCCTGACCACGGTGCGCCGTACCCTGGCGCTGCTGGAGGAGCTGGGCGTCACGGAATCCTTTCAGGGCAAGGGAACCCTGGTGTGCATGAAGCGGAAGCGGCTGGATCTTGAGAAATCCGAGATTCGGGAGGGCCTGCGGCTGCACCGGGAAAGCCTTCAGTTTCTGAGGCTTACCATCCGGGGGGTGGCCCTCTTTACGCTGGAGCGCGCCTCCGCCGGAAAACGGGCCGCGCTGGAGGGCAAGCTGCGCGGTATGTTGGAACAGGGGAACAGCTATCACTGTTTTGAGATCATGCTGATGTTCATCCGGGAGGAGTGTCCCCTGGCGATGGTGCAGGAGTGCTATGCCAGGATCGCGGAGCTGGTGGCCTGGGGCTACCCCTTTGCCCGGCTGCTGCTGCCGGAGGGGGAGCTGGGAAATGCCTATGCGCTCCGGGTGGAACGGATGGCGGACTGCCTTTGCCGGGAAGCGTTTGAGGGTTTCTGCAACCAGTGGACCGCCCTTTTGGAACAGGAGGAGGAGAAGATTTCAGAACTTGGGGCACGGGCCGGCGGCTGTTAGCGGCGGGCGGTTTGCGCTGGGGGACAAGAGGGAAGGCGGAAGCAGTCAATTCGAATAAGCTGTTACACGGGTTTTCCCGCCAGCCGTTTCCCGGCTGGCGGTTTTCCGTTTGAGGGACAAATGCCGGAATTCCCGATCTGCAGGTCTGCCGGGGAAATGCAATCCACAGGTAGACAATCAAAAGAGGGAGTGTTACTATTAAAGGCATGAACAGCCGGGAAGAGCTGATGGAAATTTTGCGACAACGAGGAGGAAATAAATGGAAAACCAACAGAACGGGCACAAGCGGCGCGTCCGCTATTCCGGCACGCACCCAAAGCGCTATCAGGAGAAATATAAGGAGCTTCACCCGGAGAAATACTTGGACACCGTGTCCAGGGTGATCCAGAAGGGCAGCACCCCGGCGGGGATGCACATCTCCATCTGCGTGAAGGAGATATTAGACTTTTTGCAGATTCAACCCGGGCAGAACGGGCTGGATGCCACCCTGGGTTACGGCGGCCACACATTGGAAATGCTCAAATGCCTGGAAGGCAAAGGGCATATCCACGCCCTGGACGTGGATCCCATCGAGTCGGAGAAGACCAAGGCCCGGCTGGCGGGTCTGGGCTACGGGCCGGAGATTTTGACGGTGCGGCTGCAAAATTTTGCGGAGATCGACCAGGTGGCCGCGGAGGCGGGGAAGTTCGATTTCGTGCTGGCGGACCTGGGCGTGTCCTCCATGCAGATCGACAACCCGGAGCGGGGCTTTACCTTCAAGGCTGAGGGGCCGCTGGACCTGCGGATGAACCCGGAGCGGGGAGTCAGCGCCGCCCAGCGCTTAAAGGAGATCACGCTGGAGGAACTGACGGGTATGCTCACCGAAAATGCGGACGAGCCTTACGCGGAGGAGATCGCCCGGGAGGTGACGGGGCGGTTGAAACGGGGCGAGGAGATCGCCACCACCACGAAGCTTTACCAGGTGATCGGGGACGCCCTGGCCTTTCTGCCGGAAAAGGACCGGAAGGAGGCGGTGAAGAAGTCCAGCCAGCGGACCTTCCAGGCTCTGCGAATCGACGTGAACAACGAGTACGAGGCGCTGTACGCATTTCTGGAAAAACTGCCGGGAGTGCTGGCCCCGGGCGGCCGGGCGGCGATTCTGACCTTCCACTCAGGGGAGGACCGGCTGGTGAAGAAGTCCTTCAAGCAGTTTAAAAGAGAGGGGTATTACAGCGAAATCTGCGAAGAGGTGATCCGGCCGTCCCAGGAGGAGTGCGTCCGCAACAGCCGCGCCCGCTCCACAAAGATGCGGTGGGCGGTGCGGGCGGAGTGAGGAAACAGGGCCGCCCCGTCATGATAACAGGAAAAGAGGAACTCAGAACATGGGAATATTATACGGAATCGGCGTGGGTCCGGGGGACCCGGAGCTGCTGACCATGAAGGCCCACCGGATTCTGCACCAGGCGGATGTGATTTTCTGCCCGGAGAAGGAGGCGGGGGCGGGCAGCTTTGCCTTTGACATTATAGAGGAACTGGTAAAGGAGGCGAAGGCGGAGATCGTGAACCTGGTCTACCCCATGCACTACCACGGAGAGAAGCTGCAAACGATGTGGGAAATGAACGCCGGGGTGATCGCGGGATACCTGGAAGGGGATCGGACCGGCGCCTTCATCACCCTGGGAGACCCGGCGGTTTACAGCACGTTCATGTACACTCTGCCGTATATCGAGCGCCACGGGGTGACCGTGGAGGTGGTGCCCGGCGTTCCCTCCTTCTGCGCGGTGGCGGATTCCATGAAGATACCCCTGGCGGCCTGGAGCGAGGACCTGCTGGTGATGCCGGTGGGCAGGAAGGGCGGCGGGGATCTGGGGGAGATTCTGCGACAGCACGACAATGTGGTGTTCATGAAGCCCTCGGCTAATCAGGAGGCCCTGGTCCGGGCGATCCGGGAGAACGGCCTGGAGAACAGTTTCGTGCTGGTCACCAAGTCGGGAACCGGGGAGGAGCGGCTGATCACCGATTTTGAAGAGCTGGAACAGTACGATATTCCCTATCTCTCCACGGTGATCGTAAAGAATCCCCGGAAACGGGGGAAGTAGGCAAAAAGACAGCCACAGGAGCGAACCGGCGAAAGGAGGGCGCTATGGATTACATGGATTTAAAAAACAAGCTGACCGGCATGTTCGACGCCGGAAAATTGCAGGCGGCTCCCGGAGAGTGGGGATTTTTCAATGAAACGCAGCGGGCGATCCACAGGGTGGGATACGCCACCAATCTGACCGGAGAGATTATCCAAAGGGCCGGGGAGGACAAGGTGGATTTCCTGCTGACCCACCACGATTCCTGGGAATCGCCCACGCCTTTTTCCACGCGCCGCTGGACGATGCCGGATTCGGCACCAGCTCGTCCCTGGCGGCCGCTCTGGGTGTGACAAACTGCCAGAAGGTAATGCCTTACGCGGAAGTGTTTTTCGGCGGCGTGGCGGGCGATTTGGAACCGGCCGGATTCGACCGTTTCGCAGGAAAACTGGAACAGATTCTGGGCGAGAAAATCCGCTGCTACCAAAACCACGAAGGCCCTGTCCGCCGGGTGGCTGTGGCGGCCGGGGGCGGCAATATGACAAATGAGATGCGAATCGCCGTGGAGAACGGCTGCGACACGTACGTTACCGGGGAATATGTCCTGTATTCCCAGCAGTACGCCCAGCACGTCGGAATGAACCTGTTGGTGGGGAGCCACACCAACACGGAGATTCTGGGTGTGGAATCCATGGCGCAACGGCTGGCCCGGGGGACCGGGCTTAAGCTGGTGCGGATCCCGGAACCCAACTACTGAGCGACCTGCCAACGACCGCACAGACAGAGCTCCATTTTTTTATGCGTATCCCAGCGATCAGCGCCTTCGAGGCGGCAGGTGGAACATTTTATCGGCCCGCTGTCTCTCTCCCTTATATCGGTCCGGGGGGACTAAAACGCGAATTCTAATTGAGAACGAAATTCTGATTATGTAGAAGTTTCTGGAACGGCAAAAATGCACCGAACAGGTTGTTCCCTTTGGTGTTATGCCACGCCAGGCCGCGCTCTGCCGGGGGATGCCCGCCCCGCCGCACATTTGTTGACTGCCCCCATGGCGTGTGATAGAATGGGATTAACAGTTGTGTGTACCGGTTTTGACAATGGGGGATGAGACATGAGAGAACTGGATGAACTGAAACAGGAAATTGACCGGCTGCGGTTGCTGGCCCAGCGGGATCCCCTCACGGGGCTTTTGAACAGAAGCGCCATGGAGGAACAGGTGAACCGGTTTTTGGAGGACGGGCCCGCCGGTCTGTTTCTGGTGATGGACGTGGACGAGTTCCGCTATATCAATGATCAATACGGCCACCCGGCCGGGGATATGGCTCTGCGGGAGCTGGCCCGGATACTGGGGGATTCTTTTTTTGCCCCGGCTCTGTGCGGGCGCGTGGGAGGAGACTCGTTCGCCGTATTCCTGCCAGGGACCTGCGCCGGGGAGACGGCGGCAAACAAGATGGAACACATCATGGGCGGACTGGCCCGGGCCGGGCAGGCCCTTGGCCTGGGAAACCGGCTGCGGGTCTCCGCCGGGGCGGAGTTTGCGGGTCCGGGCGATACGTTTTTTGACCTGTACGAGCGGGCGGACGCAGCCATGCGGGCCGGTAAAAGCGAGCGGAAAAAGGCCCTCTATTTTTATGAGCCGTCCATGAAGCCGGGGGCGGACGGTCCGGGGACAGAGGATTCGGAGGCTTCGGCGGACATGAAGTACATAAGCGAGCAGCTCCGGGAGAGCCATATTGTGGATGGGGCCTACTGCCAGGATTACGACACGTTTCTGGCGATCTACCGCTTTTTGGAGCGGGGGCTGAGCCGGACCGGCCTCAGGGTTCACCTGATGCTGATCTCCCTGACCGACCTGCGCGGCGCCTTTGTGCGGCTGGACGAGCGGGAGTTACTGATGGAGCGCCTGCAGGAGAGCATCCGCTCGTCCCTGCGCTTCAGCGATATTTACACCCAGTACAGCAGCTGCCAGTTTCTGGCCATGGCTGTGTGCGCCGGGCGGGAAAATATGGACATCATCACCAACCGGATTGAGAAAGCGTTTCTGGTGCGCGAGCCGGACCGCCCGGACATCCGGCTGTCCTTCAGCTTTTACCCCCTGCGGCCTATCCCCCACGGCGTGCCGGCAGCCTCTCTGTTTGGGAAGCGCCCGGCGGAGGATGAGAGCCGGGACGTGTGAGGGCGGACTTGAAAATAAATGATAGCGGAGGATTACGGCATGTCAAATGAGTCTGGCCGGAAAACACGGAGCGCCGGGAAAGCGGGAACCGCGCGCAGAAAATCGATTTCCTATAAAGTTTGTTTCAGCCTTCTGGCGATTCTGGTCCCGGCCTTTGCCGTTCTGATCGTCACCGCCTGCATTGTGGCCGCGGGAGCGGTCTCGGATCTCAACGAAAAACTTCTGGATCTCCAGACGGATTACGCGGTCTCCAGGGTGGACGACCTTTTCAGCGGAAAGCTGGCGGCCGTCTCCATGCTCGACGAGAGCAGCGAGCTGCAGCAGTATTTCCAGTCCGTTTCGAGCAAGGAGGATATCGCCTCCTATGAGAACCTGAGCGATGTGCTGGGCGAGCTCTCGGGGGCGCTCAAGCGGATGGCGTCCGGGAGCGTGGCGCAGGTCTGGGCGGCCGACGAGCGGACGGGCTGTTATCTGCTGTCCGACGGCCGCGTGGTGGAGGCGGAGCTGGGGGAAACGGACTGGTACCGGTCCGCGACGGAGCAGCGCACGGCTCTGGTGACGGATCCCTATCTGGATCCCATCAGCGATGCGTATGTGGTTTCCGTGGTCTCCCCGGTTTTTTCGCCGGACGGGAGGGAGGTTCTTGGGACGGCCGGGTTTGACATCTATCTGGACGATCTCAGCCGGATTCTGTCCGCCATCAAGGTGGGGGAGAACGGTTATATGGAGCTGCTCTCCGGCAAATCGGACTATATCTGCAGCGACGACCCCACCTCCCTTGGGCGCAACGTCATGGAGCTGGAGATCGGGGATGAGTACAAGGAAAAGGTGACCGGCAAATACAACGGGGCCCTGGATTTCAGCTATCAGGGAGTCAAATACACGGCTATGTTCCGCAACAGTGAGACGACCCAGTGGCTGGTGATCGCAACCCTGCCCATGTCCGAGGTCACCGCCACCCGGGACGGTCTGATCCTGGTCCTGGTGGCGCTGGCCGCCCTCACCCTGATCCTGATTTCCGGCCTGGTGGTGGTGATGATCCACCGGCTGTTAAAGCCCCTGTCGGAGATTAGCCGCGGTATGGAGGAATTTTCCAGGGGAAATCTGGAAGTTGAGATCCGGGCGGGAGGGGACGACGAGATCGGCCTGCTGGCGGAGAGTGTGCGGGCCTCTATCCGCTCGCTCAAGGCCATGATCGGGGATGTGTCCCGCATACTGGGCGAGATATCGGCGGGGAATCTGGACGTCCTGGTGGAAGGCGATTATGTGGGAGATTTCGGCTTTATCAGGACGGCGCTGGAACAGATTCTGGAAGCCTTAAACTCCATGCTGGGCCAGATCAGCGCGTCCGCGGAACAGGTTTCCTGCGGCTCGGAGCAGGTGTCCGCCGGGGCCCAGGCTCTGTCCCAGGGCGCTTCAGAACAGGCCGCCACCGTGGAAGAGCTGGCCATAAGTGTAGACCATATCACGCGGCAGATTGCGGCCAACGCGGAGCGTTCCGCCCAGGCGGGCAGCCGTGCGTCCGCCGTGAGTGCAGAGGCGGTGGAGAGCAACCGCCGGATGCAGGAACTGTTGGAGGCCATGGAGGAGATCCGGGGACGTTCCCAGGAGATCGCCATGATCGCCAAGACCATTGAGAATATCGCGTTCCAGACCAATATACTGGCGCTCAACGCGTCCGTGGAGGCGGCCAGAGCAGGGGAAGCGGGCAGAGGCTTTGCGGTGGTGGCGAACGAGGTCCGGGACCTGGCCGTAAAGAGCGCGGAGGCGTCTAAGAGTACGGCGGCTCTGATCGAGAGCTCACTGCGGGCGGTCCGGGGCGGCGTCAGGATGGCGGACGACACGGCCAAATCCCTGCAGAATGTGGTGGAGGGCGTACAATACATCGAGGGAAGCATCCGGGGGATCACGGAGGCTTCCGCCTCCCAGGCCGGGTCCGCAGAGCAGGTGTCCCAGGGGATCGAACAGATTTCCGGGGTGGTTCAGGTGAACTCCGCCACCGCGGAGGAGGGCGCGGCGGCCAGCGAGGAGCTCTCCGCCCAGGCCCAGCTGCTCAAAGAGCTGATCCGGAAATTCCGGCTCAGGGACGGCCGGGACAACTGAAGCAACGGATGTGCCAGAAAGGTGTGAGGAAGGCGTTTTCGGACCAAAGGGGGCCGGAAACGCCTTTTCCCGCGCTGGGGGACGGGGCAGGAAAATGGACGGGAAGCGCGAAATGCCCGGCCCGGATATAAAAGGAAGTGGAAAATGGGCGGAAAACGTGGTATAAATGAGGAAGCACATTTTTGCCCGGAGGGATTCATGGAACCATTTTATTACAGCCAGATGAGTAAAATAGAGAGAAGCGTTTACCACGGGATGAAGACCGGACTGACGGCCCTGGCCCCCTCCTTCTGCGTTCCGCGCCTGGAGGGACGCCAGCTGGCGGACGTGTTTTTTAAGCTGCGGCTGGACAACCCGGAGATTTTTTACGCGGTGAGCTTCCAGTACCGCGGGTACCGGGATTCGGACAAGGTGGAGGTGATCCCCGAGTATCTGTTCGACAAGGGCCGGGTGAAGGAGCACAAACAGGCCATGGAGGCCAGGGTTGCCAAGCTGGCCCGACCGGCGCTCTCCATGTCCGAGTGGGACCGGGAACTCTACATCCACGACACGATTTGCAAGACCGTGCGCTACGATAAGCTGAAAAAGCCTTATTCCCACGAGATCATCGGCCCGCTGGGCCAGGGGGTGGGCGTGTGCGAGGGCATCGCCAAGTCGGTGAAAATCCTCTGCGACGAACTTGGAATCTGGTGCATCATCGCCATCTCGGAGGCCAACCCGGAGAAAAAGATCAAATACCGCCACGCCTGGAACGTGGTGCGGATCGGCGGCGTTTACGTTCATCTGGACGCCACCTTTGACAATAGTTTAAGCAGAGGGGGAACGGTCCGCCACGACTATTTTAACCTGGACGACCGGAGCCTGTTTCGGGATCATGAGCCGGCGCTCTACGGGATTCCGTCCTGCACGGACGGGAACCGTTTCTACTACCGGGAGAAAAAACTCTCATTCACCAAGACGGAGGAGGTGGCCAAGCGGGCCGCCCAGGCGGTGAAAAAGGGGCGGGAGCTGATTTTTCACTGGAGAGGAGGTTATCTGACCAGGGAGGTGCTGCAGGAGCTTTTAGGGCTCATGGAGCAGGCAGCCGTTCAGCGCGGAAAACACGCGGCCGTGAGCCTGAACTGGCCCCAGGCGGTGCTGCAGGTGAGCTTTCGGGACGCCGAACCCGCAGAGGAGCTGGTGGTCGAGGAGGCCAACGAGGGGGAGCGGGACGGCTGAGAAGTCTAAAGCTGGAAAAAAATGGTTGAATATCAGCCATTGACAAATGTTCAGTCAAGAGGTATTCTTGAATTGTCGTTTTTTGCAATACAGGGAGGTTTGACAGATGCGCATATCCAAGGAGCCTGAGGTGAGGCGGCAGGAGATCATCGACACGGCCATGCGTGTATTTTCAGAGCAGGGTTATGAGGCCACGACCATGAAGGACATCGCCCGGGAGATGAAGGTGGCGAGCGGCCTGTGCTATCACTATTTTCCCAACAAACAGGAGCTCTACGAGACCGCGGTGAGACAGTACGCCAGAGCGTGCAGCGCGGGATTTGTGGAGATTTTCAGGCGGACGGAGCTTTCCCTCAGCGAGAGCCTTGAACAGTTGGGTAATGTGTGGAAAGCGGCCAGGACGGGAGGCGTGTTTGCCTACGAGAGCTTTTTTCACGGCAAGGGCAACGAGGTATTCCATTACCAGCTGGATGTGGCGGTGGTACGGGAGCTGCTGCCCTGGGTGACGGCCTATCTGGAAGTCTTAAAGGCGCGCGGCGAGATCAGCGTGCCGGATGCCGGGGCCGCGGCGCGGTTTGTGCTGTACGGCCAGATGGGCCTGGTGGACGACCACAGCGTTCCGCTGGAGGATCGGATCGAGCGGATCAAGGAACTGATTGTGAGAACATTGGCGTGAGAGACCCCGCCGGAGCGGCGGGGGAATTTTTAAAGCATTGATTGAATTATTGTCAATGAAAGATGTTCAATTAAGGAGGCGGAATATGGAATCGACGAAAGAGTTTCAGGAGGAGACCAGGAGGTATTTTGACCGGTTGGCGAAGGATTACGACGACAGCTGCGACGGAAGGTTTGTGAGATGCATGTACCGGGAGGTGATCCGGCGGGCCGTTTCCCTGCCGGGGGACCGGGTGCTGGACCTGGGCTGCGGAAACGGCAATCTGATCCGGATGCTGCGGGAGGTGAAGCAGGTTTCCTGCTGGGGCGCGGACCTCTCCCCGCAGATGATCCTGGAGGCCGGGAAGAATCTGGGGGACGGGGTAAATCTTGCGGTGGCGGACGCCGCCTCTCTGCCCTACGGGGACGGGCAGTTCGACATTGTGATCTGCAACGCCTCCTTTCACCATTACACGGAGCCGGAGCGGGCGGTGGAAGAGATCCGCAGGGTGCTTAGGACCGGCGGAACCCTGATCCTGGGGGATCCCACCATTCCGGGCAGGCTGGCCCGGAAGCTTTTGAATCAGGCGGTTCACAAGCGGGATTCCGGGGATTTCAAAATTTATGGCAAAGCGGAAATCACCTCGCTGTTCTCCACCCGGGGCTTCCGGGTTCACAGCTGGAAACGGATCAATTACCGTTCGTTTGTGTTCGAGGCGGAAAAAATTTAAAATTTTGATTGACATTTCGATTAGTTAGTGCTAACCTAAACTTGCAGTTAGGATACCATAACTTTCCAGCTGCCTTGGATCCACGCAGCTGGAAAAACAGGATCGTTCGGAAAGAGGAGTGATTGTATGCCGTTGACAATGGCGAGAGAAGGCGAGGTAACATCCATTAAGCGGGTAGGCGGAAAGGACGAGGTGCGCCGCCATCTGGAGAATATGGGATTTGTGCCCGGAACCGACGTAACCGTCGTTTCCGTCAATAACGGCAACGTGATCGTGAACGTAAAGGAAGCGCGCGTTGCAATCAGTAAGGAAATGGCCAACAAGATTTTGATATAAAGGGTCATGGGGATGAAAAGGAAGGAGTGCAATCGATATGCAGACACTGAAGGAAGTAACGTGCGGCAGCACCGTTTCCGTGGTGAAGCTCCACGGCGAGGGCGCGGTGAGGCGCCGCATCATGGACATGGGAATCACCAGGGGAACCCAGGTTTTTGTGCGCAAGGTGGCGCCCTTTGGCGACCCGGTGGAGGTGACGGTCAGAGGGTATGAGCTTTCGCTGAGAAAAGCGGACGCGGAGATGATCGAGGTGCAGTGAGGGCTGCATTTTTTATGAGAATGAGTTAGTTATAACTAATTTTTGATCAGATTTCTCAGTCAGAGAAAGAGGAGGATTTGAAAAATGTCAATCAAAATTGCATTGGCCGGCAACCCAAACTGCGGTAAAACCACACTGTTTAACGGCCTGACCGGCTCCAACCAGTTTGTGGGGAACTGGCCCGGCGTGACGGTGGAGAAGAAGGAAGGGCGTTTAAAGGGCAATAAAGACGTCATTATAATGGATCTTCCTGGCATCTATTCCCTGTCCCCCTACACGCTGGAGGAGGTAGTGGCCCGAAACTACCTGATCACGGAGCGCCCGGATGTGATCTTAAACATCGTGGACGGCACCAATTTAGAGCGCAACCTGTATCTGTCCACCCAGCTGATGGAGCTTGGCATCCCGGTTCTTATGGCCGTGAACATGATGGACATCGTGAAGAAGTCCGGCGACGAGATCAACATCGGGCAGCTGAGCAAAAAGCTGGGCTGTCCGGTTGTGGAAATCTCCGCGTTAAAGGGAACGGGCATCATGGAGGCCGCGGGCCAGGCGGTGGCCCTGGCCGCCCAGAGCAGGCAGAACGCCGCTGTTCACAAGTTCAGCGCCGATGTGGAGGCTGTGCTGGAGGAGATCGAGCGCTGCCTTGGCGGCGGAATTCCGGAGGAGCAGAAGCGGTTCTACGCCATCAAGTTATTTGAGCGGGACGACAAAATCACCGCCCGGATGAGCATGGTGCCGGATGTGGAACACCTGATCAGGCGCACGGAGGAGGCGCTGGACGACGATGCGGAGAGCATCATCACCAATGAGCGCTATACATACATCGCTTCCATCATCGACGGCTGTTATCGCAGAAAGCACAGACAGAAGCTCAGCACCTCAGACAAGATCGACCACGTTGTGACCAACCGTTTCCTGGCGCTTCCGATCTTCGCGCTGGTGATGTGGCTGGTGTATTACGTTTCCGTATCCACGGTGGGCACCTGGGCCACGGACTGGACCAACGACGGCCTGTTCGGGGAGGGCTGGGAAATGTTCGGCAGGTGGGTGCCCGGCATCCCGGTTATAGTCGGTGATTTCCTGGCCTCCGTGAACTGCGCCGGATGGCTGTCCAGCCTGATCCTGGACGGCATTGTGGCAGGCGTTGGAGCGGTATTGGGCTTTGTGCCCCAGATGCTGGTGCTGTTCATTTTCCTGGCCTTTTTGGAAGCCTGCGGCTACATGGCCAGGGTGGCATTTATCATGGACCGCATTTTCCGCAAATTCGGCCTGTCCGGAAAGTCCTTCATCCCCATGCTGATCGGCACGGGCTGCGGCGTCCCTGGGATCATGGCCAGCCGTACCATAGAAAACGACCGGGACCGCAAGATGACCATCATGACCACCACCTTTATCCCCTGCGGCGCCAAGCTGCCCATCATCGCGCTGTTTGCGGGAGCGCTGTTCGGCGGGGCTTCCTGGGTTGCGCCCAGCGCTTACTTTGTGGGGATCGCCGCGATCATCTGCTCCGGTATCATTTTAAAGAAAACGAAACTGTTTGCAGGGGATCCGGCTCCCTTTGTGATGGAGCTGCCCGCCTACCATATGCCGACGGCCGTCAATGTGCTGCGCAGCATGTGGGAGCGGGGCTGGTCCTTTATCAAGAAAGCGGGGACCGTGATCCTGCTCTCCACCATTTTCATCTGGTTCACATCCAGCTTCGGGTTTGTGGACGGAAGTTTTGGGATGGTGGAGGACCTGTCCGACGGGCTTCTGGCGGTGATCGGCAGGGGAATCTCCTGGATCTTCGCGCCTCTGGGCTGGGGCAGCTGGCAGGCGGCCGTTGCGGCCATCACCGGACTTGTGGCCAAGGAAAATGTGGTCGGCACCTTCGGAATCCTCTTCGGTTTCGCCGAAGTGGCCGAGGACGGACAGGAAATCTGGGGGACCATGGCCCAGACCTTCACGGCGGTCAGCGCGTACTCCTTCCTGGTATTTAACCTGCTGTGCGCTCCCTGTTTTGCGGCCATCGGAGCCATTAAGCGGGAGATGAACAATGCAAAATGGACCTGGTTTGCCATCGGTTACCAGACGGCTTTAGCCTACGCGGTGTCCCTGTGCATTTACCAGCTTGGCACCTGGTTTACCACCGGGACCTTTGGAATCGGCGCCGCCGTCGCGCTGCTGGTGATCGCGCTGTTCATTTATCTGATGGTCCGGCCGTACCGGGAGAGCAGGTCCCTGACGGCCCGCTTAAGCGCGGGAAAAGCGGTTTAGACAGAATTGACCAACCCTTTTGACAGGCCGGTGCCCGGAGTTTCCGGGATCCGGCCTGCGGCGAAACAGAAAAACAAGGCCCTGCAAAGCCGGAGATAACGCGAGGAGGAAACCGACATGTGGCAAAAGGAGCAGGTGATTGACGAGCTCCAAAAACGTGGGAAGCGCATAACGGAACAGCGGAACATGCTTTTGGATGTGATTCTGGCGGGGAACTGGGCTACCTGCAAGGATATTTATTACGAGGCCCGCAAAAAAGACCCCGGGCTGGGGCTGGCCACCGTTTACCGGACCGTGGGGGCGCTGGAGGAGATCGGCGTCCTGTCCCGGGCCTATCAGTATTCCTTTTTGCCGGAGAACGGTAAACGGCGCGGGGAACTGGGCGGGAACGCTTGAAATAAAGAAGATTCCAGGCAAATGCCGGCGGCGGCATTGTGACCGGCTGCCAGCTTCTGGAGGGATTTGTGCAATGTATACAATTATACGGCAGGTAATTTTTGTGTAGTTTCCCGCTTACACGTGTTGGATCAATATGCTATAGTTTAGGTATGAAACATGGTTGTAGCTCTTTCGTGAAGGCCATTCACGGGAGGGATACAGCCTTTTTCTTTTTATAAATATTCGGTTATCCAACCGCCATTTTCAGGAAACAGTAGGAGGAATCAAACATATGAATGAACAAGCAAACCGATATCTGGCAGAGGAACCGGTGGGGCCGCTGATGCTGAAGTTTTCCATTCCCTGCATCATGTCTCTTCTGGTGTCGGCTCTGTATAATATTGTGGATCAGATTTTCATCGGCCGTGGCGTGGGGTATCTGGGAAACGGGGCTACCAACGTGGTATTTCCGGTAACCATTGTCGCGCTGGCCATCGCGCTGCTGGTGGGGGACGGCTGCGCCGCTTTCCTGAGCATCTGCCAGGGCATGGGGGACGGGGAGCGGGCGCATCGCAGCGTGGGAAACGCGGTGACGGTGATCGTGGCCACGGGTCTGGTCCTGACTGTGCTGCTGGCAGTATTTCAGGATAAACTGCTCTGGGCGTTCGGGGCAACGAAGAACAACATCGCTTATGCCCGTGAGTATTTCCGCTATATTGTGGTGGGAATCCCATTTTTTATGTTCGCAAATGACATGAACTCAGTGATTCGTGCTGACGGCAGTCCGGCGTTCGCCATGTTATCCACCCTGATCGGCTGTGCGATCAACGTAGTGCTGGACCCAATAGCGATTTTTGTACTGCACTGGGGGATGGCCGGGGCCGCTCTGGCTACGGTGGCCGGTCAGCTGGTGTCCGGATTGCTGGCGGCCTGTTACCTTTTCCGCACCAAATCCTTCCGCCTGAAACGTTCCAGCTTCCGCCCGGAGTACGGACTGCTCAGGCGAACCATGCCCCTTGGGATCAGCAGCTTTCTGACACAGATTTCCATTGTCGTCATCATGGTGGTAATGAATAATGTGCTGGTGATCTATGGAGCCCGTTCCAGGTACGGCGCGGACATCCCGCTGACTGTGGTTGGAATCGTGATGAAGGTGTTCCAGATCGTGGTATCCATAGTGGTGGGGATCGCAGCCGGTTCCCAGCCCATTGTGGGCTATAATTACGGCGCGGGCCGCCATGACCGCGTGCGCCGGATTTTTACCGTCATGATGACGGCCGAGGCGTGTGTGGGTCTGATTGCCATGATCTGTTTCGAGTGCTTTCCCTTGCCGATCATCCGGATATTTGGCAGCGAGAATGAACTGTACAATGAGTTCGCGGTGATTTCCTTCCGTGTGTTTCTATGTACCATCGCCCTCTGCTGCGTTCAGAAGGCCTGCAGTATTTTTCTCCAGTCCCTGGGAAAACCGATGCTCTCCATGAGCCTGTCACTGCTGCGGGATTTTATTCTCAGCGTTCCGCTGACTCTGATCCTGCCCCGCTATCTGGGCGTCACGGGCGCCCTCTACTCCGGCCCCATTGCGGATGTTGTCTCCTTTGTGGCGGCGGTATTCTGCGTGCGCCGCGTGTTCCGGGAGCTTAGAAAGGAGGAGACGGGAAACGGGAGAACTGCCGTTTCCGGGGATAGGGTTCGCTGCGTTTCTTAAAGGATTTCCGGGAAAAATCGATTTGACATTTTGGAAATCCGCCTTTAAGATGGTAAAAAAAGGAACACGCGCGGCAGTCCGGCATGCGGATTGAAGGGCGGTTCAAATAAAAGGGATTCTGGAGGGGATTGCTGTGATTCACTATATCAACGATGATAAAGAGCTGAAATCCGAATGTTTGATTGAGATGGCAAATCAGGTATGGCCCGGTGCGTATGACGTCAGGCGCATGCAGGAGGCCATTGACAGAACGATCAACATCACCGCATGGCACGGCAGCAAATTGGTCGGCTGCCTCCGCATCCTGAGCGATGGCTATCTGTTCGGCACGATAACGGAGGTGCTTGTCCTGAAGGAATATCAAAAACGGGGGATTGGGAGAGAGCTGATGCGGCGCGCCATGGATCTCACTCCAACGCCCCTGTTTTTCGGCGCACAGCCGGAAGCGGAAGGGTTTTATGAAAAACTCGGAATAGAGAAATCATTGCAGTCATTTTATATCGACAAGGAACGAAACTAAAATTATCTGTTTCTGCGAGGCGCGCCTTCGCCAACCGGCGGGAGGGTGCGCCTGTTGTCAACCCAATCTCATGTATAGAAGCGGGTAAGGGTTTCCCTGTTCGTCGTGATCCGTCCGTTGATAGACGTGGAAGCCCATGTGTTCATAAAACCCCTTTGCCAGTGGATTCTGCTCATTTACGGCCAGCTCGCGGACAGAGTAAGCTTGAATCCCATAGTTTATTAACTGTTTCCCGGTTCCTTTCCCACGTTCCCCGCTGGAAATGAACAGCATTTCCAGTTTCTGTCCGTCAATCCCCATAAAACCAACGGGAGATTCATTTTCATTTACCGCTACAATCAGATGCGGTATCGCCTCCAATGCCTGGGGAACGTAAGACTTGATCTGTTCGATTTCCGGGCCGGACAAAAACAGATGTGTCGCTCTCACCGAATTCTCCCATATCTCCAGCAGGGATTGGAGCAGCGCTGGGGTTCTCTCCTGGATTTCAATGATTTTCATATGATTTCTGATCCTTTCTAATGATTGCAGTTTACTTCTTTTTACTCGACCGGTTTCGCGGCTGCCAACAGGAATCGGTGGGTGGACGCTTCGATCACGCCCTCTTTGTCCAGCAGATTTTGGGCCCGGCACAGCTGGCTGAAACAGGATTCCACGGAGAATCCCGGAAATTCCCATTCGATAATCCTGGCAAACCATACCAGCGCGCCCACATTGTAAAAGCGGATTTTGGGGAACGCTTCCCGGGACTGCAAAATTTCAAATCCGGCCTCCGTAAATGACTGGACCGCTTTTTCCAGATACTGCTCCGGGAACGCCAGTTTCGTGCCGGGGAGCAGCAAATCGACCAGTTCGCGGTCGTTTTCCGCGCCCACCTGTTGCGTCACAAAACAGCCGCCGGGCTTTAAAATGCGGTATAGCTCACGGGCGTCAAAACGGCCGTGACGGTTGATCACAAGATCAAAGGAGCCGCTGTCAAAGGGCAGACAATCGGAGCGGTCGGCTTCCCGAAAGTCAATTCCGAGAGGAGGCAGGAGCGACTGACACAGGCTGACGTTGGGCGGATAGCCCTCTGTTGCGCTGGTGTTTTCCGGGGGATGATTCAGGCTCAGCAAAAATTCCCCGCCACCTGTATCGATATCCAGCAGCCTGGACTCCGGCGACAGATACCGCCGCACGATTGCTTCGTAATTCCAGGGGATGTCCTGACCTTCTTCAAAGCGCCCTTCAATATGGGAGAAATCCCATCCGTGGATGTGGGCGATGCGCTCCTCCTGCAGCCATTTTGTTTTTAAACAGTTTAAATCCATGGGGACGGCTCCTATTCTTAAGGCAACGTCGGTTGTTGAAATCAGCGCAGCCGTTTGACCACATAAACGGAACTGACGGTGGGGAGCGTCTTTAGGTGTTCTTTTGATCGAGGAGTTTTTGCAAGTGCAGGTTTTCTTTCTTATACGTTTCCATCTGTCTGCGCATTTCTTCTTCTTTTCTACGCATTTCCGTCTCCTGTCGGCGCATTTCCTCCTCCTGCCGAAGGTTCTTCTCCCTCAACGCCTTAATCTCCTCCTGCTGCAACTCCACCATCAATTCCACTGTATTCTGATCCAGAATTCTCAGTGCCTCCGAATACATACTCACCAGCTCCTTCTTATGATACCGGAAGTCAAATACCTCCCGGTACAGCTCTGTAAACTCGGGGTAAGCCTCGATCACTTCGCGGATGTCGCATGGCTGATCCGAGGCGATGAACAGCAGCCATGCATCCAGTTTCCTACTTATATTTTGATGGTTTTCCCGAAAAATGTCAAGCGGGATCAACAGGTATTCCTGCAGCATGTCCAGCTCCAGACCGGTATTAAAAGTCTGCCTCGCGTAATGAAGATACTCCTTCGGGCACCGGTGAAATTCAGCAGTGCTTTTCTGAATCAGCACAATGGTATAGACCCGCTTGATATCGTGATACGAAAACCGCTCCCCGGTCCTGCGCTTCTCCTCCCGCACCTGGGAATACTGCCGCATGAGCAGGTCGCTGGAATAACAGGCGCAGCGGGCGCCGGGAAACAGGTAGCCCACTCGCTGAATCTCCACGTTCACTAACGCCCCGGACGCCAGTCTTACCAGAATATCCATCACCAGCAGAGACCCGCCCTCGGTCAGCCGCCCGGATTCATTGGGAATCACCTGGAGAATCTTCACCTTCTCCCCAAGGCAGAGACTGATGAACTCCTCCAGCCGCTCCGGCTTCGTTCCAGGGTCAAAGACAAACTTAAACATGGGATCATAAGTGATCCGCATCCCGTTCACCCCCATACAGAAGTGCAAAAACTCCTCCTTTAACCCCTGGGACAGCCTTTGATACTCCGCAAAAAGCGCCTCGTCCTTTTCCAGCTCCGCCAACACCTCATCCCTTGCGCTGCAGGGCCCGAACACCTCCGGGTGGCGCTCCATCCAGCGAACCGCCTCCGTCTGCGCCCCGCAAGAAACTGTTTCCTGATTGTGATTGAATTCCATAGACATTCCTCCAGATGTGAAATTAGATAAACGTGAATCCCGGCCGATTTGGCCATAGACCGTTGCAGAAGAACTCTGCAATCGAATGTAACTAGAGATACATTTCCTTAATCCTATCACAAACAGAGCGTCTGTGGAAGCCCCTATTTCGCATTCCGTCATGTCATATTCCCACAAGTATTCCCGCGGATTTGACTTTTCCGCAGCCAGCAATTAAACTATAAGAAACGCCCCGGTTTGCATCCCGCCACGCTTCAAAGAAAGGCACCGCGATGTCCCTGAAAACCAAATTATATGTCGTAACGGCAATTCTGGGTCTTTCCCTCTTGATCCTGACGCTCCGTTACACCCACACAAAGAGCCCGATCCTTTACGCCGCCGCCGTCACGTCCGGCACCACGTTTTACCACTTTGCCATGCGCCTTCTGGCGGGCGGCCTGATCCATGCAGCATTTCATAACCGCATGGTTTACACCAAAAAATGGTTTCAGGAAAAGCCATTTGAACCGGCACTGTATCGGGCTCTCAGGATAAAACAGTGGAAAAAGCTGCTTCCCGCCCTCAACCCGGAAGACTTTCACACAAAAACGCATTCCGCCTCCCAGCTGATCCAGGCGTCCTGCCAGGCGGAAATTGTCCACGAAGTGATCACAGTGCTCAGCTTCATCCCGCTCCTGTTTCCCATCTGGTTCGGGTCCACAGGCGTTTTCCTGATCACATCCTGCCTTGCCGCTCTTTTAGACGCCGCCTTTGTGATGGTGCAGCGATATAACCGCCCCAGGCTGCTACGCCTGATCCAAAAACAATCGAAACGAGGAACAATATGAACCCAGATTTTGTAAACCTGACAACCGACAACCTGGCGGACGAGCATTTATGCTGCATCATCCGCAGCAAAAAGCCCCACCCGGGCGTGGAGGCAAAGCGGCAATGGCTTTCCGAGCGCTTAGAGGAAGGGCACGTTTTCCGCAAATTAAATGAAAAAGCCGTAGTATTTATCGAATACGCCCCTCTTGAAACCGCCTGGGTTCCCATCCTCGGGGACAACTATTACTATCTGTACTGCCTGTGGGTTACCGGCGAACACAAGGGGAATGGTTATGGGAAGGCGCTGATGGACTACTGCCTGGCCGACGCCAGAGAAAAGGGAAAGTCCGGCATTTGCATGCTGGGTGCAAATAAACAGAAATCCTGGCTTTCCGACCAGTCCTTTGCGAAGAAATACGGTTTTGAGGTGGTGGACACCACCGATTACGGGTACGATCTGCTTGCGCTTTCTCTGGACGGGACAAAGCCCCAATTCGCCCCAAGCGCAAAACAGGGAAAGATCGGGCCCCAGGAGCTGACCATCTATTACAATCTCCAGTGCCCTTACATCAGCCAGTATCTGGAACGAATCCGGCGCTACTGTGAAATGAACGCCGTCCCGGTGTCCGTCCACCATGTGGATTCCCTGCAAAAAGCGAAGGAACTGCCCTGCGTGTTCAACAACTGGGCCATATTCTACAAAGGGAATTTCCAGACGGTAAACCTGCCGGACGAAGCCACCCTAAAGCGGATTCTGAAAAAGTAATCACAACATCCAATCAAAAACAGCCCCTTTTTGCAAATCCGTGGTCAATCCACATTGCAAAAAGGGGCTGTGCGTTTTTATCAATCCAATTCCGGCAGCGCCACAACATTCACCGGTGTGGGAATCTCCACCGCTCCGGTCAGCTCCAGCCCCCCATCCTCCTGCCTGATTCGGAAAATGGACACGTTGTCCGAGTCCTGGTTGGCGCAGAGCAGATAAGCGCCGGACGGATCAACACAGAAGCTTCTGGGCGTCCGCCCGTTGGACGGGAAATCGCCCCGGTGGCGTAAGGTCCCGTCCGGGGCCACGGCGAAGGCGGAGATGCAGTCCCGCCCGCGGTTGGAGCAGTAGAGGAACCTGCCGTCCGGCATGAGGTGGATATCCGCGCAGAGATTTTCAATATGCGCACCGTAGGTATGGGACTTGTCGCAGGAATCCACGGTCTGAACCGGCGTCCAGCCGGAGCCGTCCCGCCGCAGGGTCAGAATCCCGGAGGACAGCTCCAGCGAGACATAGCAGACGTCCAGCCCGGCGGAAAACGCCAGGTACCTGGGGCCGCTCCCCGCCGGGGCGGCATTTTCCCGCACAAGATCCTCCGACAGACGGGAATTATCCGGGCGGATGGGATATTCACAGATCCGGTCTGTGCCCAGATCGCAGGCCAAAACCCGGCTCATACCCGGCAGTGGCACGGCGCAGTGGACGTGAGGCCCTTCCTGGCGGTCCGTTCTCGGACCGCTGCCAACCCGCGTGATCAGCTGGCAGACGGGTTCCAGGGAGCCGTCGCCGTTTACCGGGAACACCGACAGGGAGCCGGAGGAGTAGTTGGCCGCAAACAGCAGGCCGGACTCCGGGTCCACGGACACATAGCAGGGGTTCTCCCCCATGGTTTGCACGGTGTTGATCCGCTCCAAAGCCAGGGAATCCCGGTGGATGCGGAAGGAGGAGACGGCTCCCGACGCCATCCCCTCGTACTCCTTCAGCTCGCTGACCGCCCAGAGAAAGCCCTGCCCCGAACAGCAGAGAAAGGATGGGTTGGGCACAGAAGGATTCACGTGGACCACCCGGGCCGTACCCGTATCGTGATCCAGGGCGATGCAGTAAATCCCCTCGCCCTTTCCTAAAAGCACCTCCCCGGTGCCGAAGTGGATGGGCTGTGTGTAGGTTCCCACGTAAAAAAATGTCTCCATGTCAGCTCTCCTTTTTGCTGTTTTGGGCGGCTTCTTTGCGTTTCCGCTCCCGGTCCCGTTTTTGCAGGTAGGACTGGAAGCGCTTTTTGTTGCCGTCCGTGAAGGTGGTCATGAGCTCGTTCAAATCCAGGTCGTTCTGGTGGGTCAGGTAGTGGTACAGCTTGGAGTGGGAGTCTGAGGAGCTCAGGGAACTCTGCAGCAGCGCCTCGGATTCCTTTGTGTTCTCGAACATAAATTTATTCAATTCCTGGAAATATTTGTAATACATGTTCTTGAAAATGTTGATGATCTGAATGAAAATGTCGTTGCCCGAGGCCAGGATAATGGACAGATGAAACATGTAGTCCTGCTTGGTGTATTCCTCGTAATTGCGCTCCGCAAGGGCCCGCTTCATGCCGAAGTAGGCGGAGCCGATGGCTTCCAAGTCCACGCGCTCCTGCTGCATGATCAGGCGGATGGACTGAATCTCGATGGCCTCCCGCAGCGCATTGATCTCATTGAATTCCTTCTCCGTCAGATCCAGCTCCCGTTCAAAATTGGACATATCGTAAATCTCTTCCGGCTTTACCACATAGGTGCCTTTGCCGTGCTTCACCTCCACCAGGCCGATGGCCTGAAGCCGCTGGATGGCCGCCCGGACCGTGACCCGGCTCACCCCCATCCTCTGACCGAGGTCCGTCTCCGAGGGCAGCTTCTCGCCGCTTTTCCAGGTTCCGTTCTTTATATCCGCCAGAAGGGCGTCGTAAACAGCCGCATCCATTCTCTGTTTTGTGATGGTACCGATTGCCATGTTCTCTCGCCTCCGAAAGATGTATTACAACATACATCGTTTGCTACCACTATAAACCGGAACCGCAAAAATGTCAATATTTCTAGGAAAATTCACCAAAAATAAATTTGAAAAAAACATATTGACAGGCAAAAATAATGATGATATATTGAATTCACCATCAAGTTGTATTACGACATACAACTGAACGGAACAACTATCTGACAGACCGGAAAGGGGGATTTTTATTTATGAAAAAAATGTTCAGGACACTGGCGGCGTTGACGCTGGCCGCATCGCTGGCTGGCTGCGGCGGGGGAAGCGGAGGCGGTCAGGCGGCCGCCGGAAGCAGCGCCGCCCAGGGCCAGGAGAACGCCCGGGAGAGCGCGGGAGATCAGGCGGACGCCCAGAAGAGCGCCGGGGACCAGGCCGATTCCGCGGATCAGTCCAACGCCGGGGACCAGGCCGGCGAGGTCACGCTGACCATCGCCTCCGCCATGGTGACGGAGAAGCCGGAGGGGGATCTGGAGCAGGAGCTGGCGGACAAGTACATGGAGCTTCACCCCAACGTGAAGATCGAGTTTATTTCCATGCCTGCCGCCGAGGTTTCCAAGCGCATCGTGACCATGGCCACGGGGGACAACCTGCCGGATATGTTCTTTGTGCCCAATGATTTTATGCCTCAGCTCTACGATCTGGATATTGTGGCGGACCTGGAGGGCCTGCTGGGAGAAGAGTGGCTGTCCGGCTACAATCCCAACCTGCTCAAGGACGCTAAGATCAACGGACGGATGATGAGTATTCCCTGGTACGCCTCGCCCTACGCGGTCATCTACCGCACGGACTGGTTCGAGGAGCTGGGCCTTGAGATCCCGGAGACCTGGGACGAATTTCTGGAGGTGAGCAAAGCGCTGACCCGGGACACCGACGGCGACGGCCAGGTGGACAAATGGGCCTTCAGCATGGTGGGAAGCAGAAACAACTCCGGCGAGCAGCGGTTCGTGCTGTTCAGCAAGTCCTTCGGCGCGGACGAGATCTATGAAAAAGAGGGAAAATGGGCCACGGACATCGGAACGGAGCAGTTCAAGGCTGGCCTGAAGTATTTTACGGACCTGTACACCGAGCACGGCGTGGTGCCTCCGGGCCCCACAGAGGTTGACTACTCCGCTTCCATGGAGCTGTTCACCTCGGAGCAGACCGGAATGATCCTGTCCGGGCCTCACTCCCTGGGCTTTATCACCACCACCAATCCCGGCCTGGAGGGAAAGCTGGGGAGCTTTGTGATCCCCAGGGGCGAGGCCCATGTCTCCATCTCCGGCATCGGCGGCTACGCCATCTCCGAGAGCTGTGAGAACAAGGACGTGGCGGCGGATTACATGAAGTTTATCACGAGCAAGGAGAACGCCATCTACTTCGGACAGAAGACGGGGCGGATGCCCACCAGAACCGAGGCCAGCGACGACCCCTATTTCAGCTCCGTGCTGTTTAAAGGATTCCTGGGAGCCCTGGACTACGCGGTGGACCCCGAGACATTTGCCCAGTATCCGGCGCTGCTGGATACCATCGGGGAGGCGTACTCCAACGTGCTGTCCGGCGTGGCCACATTTGACGAGGCTTACGGGACGCTGGTGGAGAAGTCCGCGGCCCTCATTGAAGCTGAAAACTGACGGAAGAAAATCTGGTGATTGTCATGGAGAAAGAAACATCAAAAGCCCGCCTCTCACCAGGGAGCGCCGGGAGCGTATCCCGGCGGGAGATCAACGGATATCTCTTTGTACTGCCGGTGGCCGCCGTTTTGGCGGCCCTGGTGGTCTATCCCCTGGCTTACGGCGTTTATATCAGCTTTTTCAAGACCAACCTGGTGAAGAAATGGACCTTCGTGGGGCTGCGCTACTATCTGGAAGCCCTGAAAAGCCCGGAATTTCTGGGGCAGATGCTGGTGACCGTGAAGTTCACCGCAGGCGTGGTGGCGGGGCATTTCTTCTTCGGAATGATATTGGCTCTGCTGCTGGACCGGAACTTTAGAGGGCGGGCGGTGTTCCGCGTCATCTTTCTGCTCCCATGGCTGTTTCCGGACAGCGTGGTGGCTCTGCTGTTCAAATGGATTCTGAATCCGGTTTACGGAATCTTCAACCACATGCTCATGCAGCTGGGGCTCATCGACGCGCCCCAGGTGTGGCTCAGTAACGCCGGTCTGGCCCTGCCCATCGTGATAGCCATCTGTATCTGGAAGGGCTACCCCATGATCATGATGATGCTCCTGGCCGGCCTGCAATCCATCTCCGACGATGTGAAGGAGGCCGCCCGCATCGACGGCGCCAACCTGTGGCAGTCCTTCCGCTACGTGACGCTGCCGGGGCTCAGATCCGTGCTGACGGTGACCCTGGTGCTGGATACGGTCTGGTGGTTCAAGCACTATACCCTGGTCTGGGTGCTGACCCAGGGGGGACCGGGGGACACCACCTCCCTGATCAGCATTTCCATCTATAAACAGGCGTTCGACAACTTTAATTTCGGATCGGCCGCGGCCATGTCCGTCATCGTGTTCCTGATCTGCTATTTGCTGGGAATTATTTACAGAAAGGTGCTGGAGAATGACTGAGCATATGGGAATGAGAAGAAAAAAGATCATGGCCGGGGCGGCTATGTACGCGCTTCTTGGACTGCTGGCCTCCCTGGTGCTGATACCGGTGCTGTGGATGGTGTCCACGGCGTTCAAATCCTACGGGGAGACCATCGCCAAACCGCCCAGGTGGATACCGCAGCAGATTTCCTTTGAGGCCTTCGGCCGGCTGTGGAGCGAATATCCCTTCGGGACGTATTTTAAAAACAGCTTTGTCATCGTGCTGTTTTCCATGGCGGTGTCCGTGTTCGCCTCCTGCCTGGCCGGATACGGTCTGACGCGGTTTAAGTTCCGGGGCAGGAACAGTCTGATGACGTTTATTCTGGTGACGCAGATGTTCCCTTCGGTCATGCTGCTGGTGCCGTTTTACAGCATCATCGGGAAAATGCATCTGCTGGACACCCATCTGGGGCTGATTCTGGTCTACATCTCCTTTACGGTGCCGTTCTGCACCTGGACCATGCTGGGGTTTTTCCGGGCCCTGCCGCTGGATCTGGACGAGGCGGCCAGGATCGACGGCTGCAATTCCTGGCAGTGCTTCAGCCGGATCATTCTCCCGCTGACCCTGCCCGGCATCGCCTCCACCAGCATTTACGCCTTCATCACCTCCTGGAACGAGTATATGTTCGCGTTTATCCTGACCAGCAGGCCGGAGATGAAGACGCTTTCCGTGGGCATCGCGGAGATGAACGGATTCCAGCAGATCCGCTGGAACGACATGATGGCGGCCTCCCTGATGGCCAGTCTGCCGTTAATCCTGCTGTTTATCTGTCTGCAGAAATACTTTGTCAGCGGCCTCACAAGCGGGGCGGTAAAATCATAATGTGACGAGGAGAAAGAACATGACTGTTACAATTCGGAATATAAGCGTCACCTGCACCAGGCCAGGGGGCTTCAACCTGACCATCGTGCGGGTAAATACCTCGGAGCCGGGGCTTTACGGGCTGGGCTGCGGCACCTTCACCTACCGCCACGAGACGGTGGCGCAGGTCATTGAAGAATATCTGAACCCGCTGCTCATAGGCCGGGACGTGTCGCGCATTGAGGATATCTGGCAGATGATGAACGTGGCCACCTACTGGCGCAACGGGCCGGTGATCAACAACGCCATTGGCGCCGTGGACCTGGCCCTGTGGGACATCAAGGGCAAGATGGCGGGGATGCCGGTCTACGACCTCCTTGGAGGGCGGTCCAGGGAAGCGGTGCCGGTTTATTGTTACGCCGAGAGCGGCGATCTGGACGAGCTGGTGGACCAGGTGAAGGCCTGGATGGCCCGGGACGTGCGCAATGTGCGCATCCAGCTGAGCCGCGATCCCGTTCAGGCCGCAAGCCATGCGCCCCAGGGGGCCCAGGACGGGTATTATATCGATCCCCAGGAATACTGCCGCCGGGTGGTGCGGATGTTTGACTACGTCCGAACCCGGGTGGGGGACCAGGTGGAGCTGTGCCACGACGTCCACGAGCGGGTGGCCCCCTCCACGGCTCTGTGGCTGGCAAAGCGGGTGGAGCCGTACTCCCCGCTGTTTTTGGAGGACCTGCTGCCGCCGGACCAGGGAATGTGGTACCGGCACATCCGCTGCCAGACCTCCACGCCCCTGGCCCACGGGGAGCTGTTCAACAATCCCATGGAGTGGGAGGAGCTGGTCAAGGAGCGCCTGATCGACTACATGCGGGCCCACGTCTCCCACATCGGCGGCCTGACTCCGGCCAGAAAGCTGGCGGCTCTCTGCGAGCAGTTCGGCGTCCGCATGGCCTGGCACGGCTCCCCGGATATGTCGCCCATCGGGTACGCGGTCAACCTGCATCTGGACATGGCGGTGGCCAACTTCGGCATCCAGGAATGGCCCGGAGTCCCGGAACCCATGGCGGAAATGTTCCCGGGCTGCCCGTACATCAAGGGCGGTTACGCCTACGTGAGCGGCAAGCCGGGATGGGGCGTGGAGTTCGACGAGAAGATGGCGGCGGAATATCCTTGTAATAAGGAGAAAACGCCTTGGATTGAGATGCGGCTGCCGGACGGGAGTATGCAGAAACCGTAAAATGAACGGGGCGGTTAGAAGCACAGAATCAAGCAACGGCGAGCCAACAACTTACCGCATTCAACAAAGCGCCGCAGGAATACTGGTTTCCAGTATCCTGCGGCGCTTTCACTATGTGGGAAGCGGCTTACCTGCCCCCGCATTCAAAACTCCATAAACCCCGCCAACATCCCAATAAATTCCTGATAATCCCCCGCCGTCACCAACCGCTTCACATTCTCCCGGCTGCTGAGCACCATGGTCAGCGGTTCAAAAATCTCATTAAAGATAAACCGCTCGTCCCGGTTGAGGCAGAGCATCAGCACGATGCGCACCTGCTTATCCCCCCATCTGACCGGCGTGTCGGAGATCAGCACGTTGATCCCGGTTTTGTGGGCCCGCATCTTCATGGCGTGGGGGATGGCGAAATCCTGGAACGCGGTGGCGGACAGCTGTTCCCTGGCGCGGATATCCTGCTCAAAATCCTCGTCCACATACCCCATGGAGACCATTTTCCCCACCATGTGCCGGACGACCTGGTCGTAATCCGTCAGATCGTCCCGCCGCTCGAAGAATTCCGGCACGATCAGGTATTCCAGGTATTCCCGGAACTGCTTGCGGCGCTTGTTGGTCTTGATTTCCGTCAGCTGCCTGCGCAGGGACTGCACGTCCTTTTCCGTGAAAAAGGGGCTGATCTGCAGGAGCGGCAGCTGGATCACGGAGTTTAACGGCACCGTGGACAGCACCAGGTCGCTTTTACCGGCTTTTTCCAGTTCCCGCTCCTCGGTGAAAATATTGGTGATCAGAAGCTCCGAGGAAAAATGCCGGTTGATGGTGTCGGTCAGCTTGACGTTGGTGTCGTAGTAGCTGGGGCAGTAGAGGGCCGCCGTGACCTTTTCACTTAAGTTTTTCTGAGCCTCCAGCGTGCTTCCCAGGTGGAAGGCGATGTATGCGATCTCGTCGTCGTTGATGGAGATGCCGGTGCGCTCCTTGATGATGCTGGATAAGCAGACGGAAACGTCGTAGATCAACGGGCAGGAGGTCTTGATCTCCTCGGTCAGCGGGTTCCGGCTGAAATAATTGTTTTTGGAGCGCTGGAGCAGGTTCCGTATGTGCAGTGCAAAGCGGATCAGGAACTCCGGCTCCGTCAGATCGATATAGTAAAAGGAATTGACGTCGGAGATCAGCTCTTTAACCAGGGCGAGGCATTCCGGGGTGATAAAATCTCCCAGATTGGAGACCGTGATGCTCTGGTAGTCGATGGCCGTTGCCCGGGAAATGAGGAGCAGCGCCAGCTCGTAGACCTCGGCCTGGTTGTATTCGATCTGGAAATCCTCCTCGATCTTGCGGGCGATGTTCCGGGCCAGCTCATACTCGTGGGAGCTGATGGGGGGCATGTCGTGAATGTCCTCCGTGTTGACGTTGCGGTTGCGGATCCGGTCGATTGCGATAGTGATGTGCAGCACCAGGTTGATCAGGGAGTAATCATTCACAAAATAATGAAACCGGTCGAAAATCTCCAGCAAGCTGTCCTTAATTAACTCAATCTCGATCTCCGGGAAAATGTTCTGGATCGTCTCTAAATTGACGAAGTTCACGTTGGACTCGTCGTAGAGAATCGAGCTGAGCAGCCTGCGCTTGTTCTTTTCCAGGCCGGATACGGTCAGATTGTCGTGATTGTTGTTCAGCTGGAGGTCGTATTTGCGCAGCCGGCTTTTAACCGCCTGAAGGTCGTTTTTGATGGTGGAATAGCTGACGTACATCTCGTCGCAGAGATCGTAGGTGTTGACGGAGGTATCGCTCTTGATCAGGCTGTTGATGATGTATACGATGCGCTCCTGGGACGACTGGGGGATGTGGGTGCCCGATTCCTCCAGAATCCGTCTGGCGGCCTGTTTGTCGATGCGGTAGCCCTCCCGGGAGGACTCGATGGCATCGGGATAAAAGGAATTGATCTCCTGAATATAGCTCTTGATGCTCCGGGTGGACACATCCATGTTGGCGGCCAGGCTGGAAGCCGTGACAAACTCCGTATAATCGGACAGAATCCGAATCAACTTAATCATTTTAGGCTTCATATCCGTCCTCCTTCCGTTCAGACAATCTATCTAATATTCCTATTATAGTATCCCCCAAAACGGTTTTCAACTAAAAAATTGCACAACCTATGTGCAAACAATTACTTGCACGGCCGGGGTGCAAAAGTAAAGTTGCACCATGGAAATGAATTTTGTATGATGATTGCAGATAAAACAAACAAAGACGTCCCGCAGAAGCGGGAGATGAAAGGAGAAATCATTTATGAAAAAATTAAACGTTCTGTTAGTATGCGGTTCCGGTGCAAGTTCAGGATTTATGGCCACCAACATGAGAAGAGCGGCCGTGGCCAGAGGGGCAGAGATGGACATCAAGGCCAGAAGCGAGAGCGAGATTGAGAACTACGTGGACGAGATCGACGCGCTGATGGTGGGCCCGCACCTGGCCTACATTCTGGACGAGGTGGAGGAGTACATCGGGGACAACGATGTGAAGGTGATTCTGATGAAGCCGGAGTATTATTCCACGCTGGACGGCGACAAGGCGCTGGACCATCTCATTGCGGAAATGGAATAAACGTTTAGAAACGGGATAAGGGGGAGTTTTAAGAATGAAGAAATTAATTAGCTGGCTGGAGAATGATTTTGCTCCGAAAATGAACGTGGTGAACCGCAACGTGTGGGTGGTTACGCTGAAGGATTCCATTATGCAGGTGCTTCCGTTTATCCTGCTTGGCTCCATCTTCTGCTGCCTGACCATACCGGGAGACGTGTTCGGCTGGACCTGGTGGCCCAACTTCTGGACGCCCTTCGGGTGGACCATGGGAATGCTTTCCCTGTTTGTGGCGTTTTTGATTCCCTTTAACCTGATGGAAAAGAAACGCCTGCGCAAACAGCGGATTATCGCCGGACTCACCGGTATCGTTACATTTTTAATGATCATCACGCCCCAGGTGGTGGCGGACGGCGCCATCGGCTTCTCCCACGATTCTCTGGGAGCGGGCGGCATGTTCATAGCCATTATCGCCGGTATTTTCTCCGGGTATATCGTAGGGCTGTTCGGCAAGTTCTCCTTCTTTAAAGAGGATTCCGTGATTCCGGATTTCGTGCGGGCCTGGTTCGACTCCCTGCTTCCCATCGGCATTGTGATCATCGTGGTGTGGGTTCTGGTGGATATCCTGGGACTGGACGTCTACAACATGATCCAGGGAATCTTCATGCCGGTGGCTGCCATTATCCAGACGCCCTTCGGGTTTGTGCTTTCTTCCTTCCTGGCCTGCTTTTTGTACTCAATGGGTATTTCCAGCTAGGTGCTCACACCGGTGACAAAACCCGCGTTTATGATCGGCATCACGGCCAACATCGCCATGGTTGCGGCTGGAACCGCGACGCCCGAAACCTTGAACCTGGTGACGGATCCCACCATTTACTCCGCTTACATGTGGATCGGCGGTATCGGGTGCACCTTCCCGTTGGTTATCATGCTGGCCATCTCCAGGAGCGCCAAGTTAAAAGCCCTGGGCCGCGCCTGCCTGGTGCCCGCCGTATTTAATATCAATGAGCCGGTTGTGTTCGGCTGCGTGGCCTGGAACCCGATCATGATGATTCCCATGTGGCTCACCAGCATCGTGCTGCCGCTGGTAATCTGGGTATTCACAAAAGTGATTCCCTTTGCGCCCATTCCCACCATCGTGTTCGACATGTGGTACTGCCCGTTCCCCATCAGCACCTGGCTGACCACACAGAGCATCAAGGGAATTCTGCTCATGCTTCTCTGCGCGGTGCTGGGAACCGTGATCTGGTATCCGTTCTTCAAGACCTATGAGAAGCTGGAAATCGAGAACGAGCAGACGAAGGGTTGATGACACACTCAATTTAATCAGGAGGTAAAATATGGAAAACCAGATGATTGACGAGAAAACGCTGACCGCTGCCATGTCCATTATCATCAGCGCCGGGGATGCCCGGCTGCTGTGCAGGGACGCCTTAAATGCCATTGCGGAGCAGAATTTTGCGCTGGCAAACGAGAAAATGAAAGAGGCCAACAAGAAGATCACCGAGGCCCACCGGGTGCAGACGGATGCGATCCAGGGGGAGACCCGGGGCGAGAAACAGGAGTACACCCTGCTCTTTGCCCATGCACAGGACACGCTGATGACCATTTACAGCGAGATCAACATTGCCAAGCAGATGTTGAAGATTTTTGAGAGCTGGGAGAAGCGTTTTGAGGCGCTGGAAAACCGGTAAATTGACAAAAAATACGAGAAGGTAAAAAGGGGAGTTTTCATATGAGGAAATTGTATAAAATGCTGCTGGCATGTGCGGTGGCGGGGACACTGACCGCATGCAGTACACAGACGGGCGCGCCACAGGGGGCCGCCGATACCACCAAAGCTGCCGGGGAGACAGGGAGCGCGGAGGCCGAAAAGGCCCCCGAGGGGGACGGCTCAATCACCCTCTATCTTGTGCGCCATGGAAAGACATTTTTAAATACCACGGACCAGGTTCAGGGCTGGATCGACAGTCCGCTGACAGAAAAAGGGGAGAGCCAGGCGGACGCCGTGGGCCGTGGGATGAAGGATATCAAGTTCGTTTCCGCCTTCAGCAGCGACTTGGGACGCCAGCGGGAGACCGCCCTGCGCATCCTGGCCCAGAATGCGGGACCGGCGCCGGAGCTGCGGGAAGTCATCGGGCTGCGGGAGTGGTTTTACGGCGGCTACGAGGGGAAAATGAACGCGGAGATGTGGGACCCCATCTTTGAGGCCCACGGGCTGAAATTCGACGCAGAGTGGTCCAAGTACGGGGAGCTGTTAAAGCAGATGACCGACGAGGACATCGCCAACGCCATCGCGGCCAACGACGCGTTAAAGCAGGCGGAGACCTACGACCAGATCACCAAGCGCACCAGAGAGGCTATGGATGAGATCGTAAAAGTCACCCAGGAGGCGGGCGGCGGCAACGCCCTGGTGGTATCCAGCGGAAGCGAGATTCCCACCATATTAGAGCTGGTGGTGCCCGGACAGTACCAGGGCGAGGACATCAGCAACTGCAGCGTTTCCATTCTGACCTACAAGGACGGCGTTTACACCCTGGAGACCTGCGGCGACACCAGTTATCTGGAAGCCGGAAAAACCGAGGAAGAGAAGAAGCAGGAAGCCGAGGCCGCAGTAGCGGCCGCGGCCGAGCCGGAGGAGGCCGGGAAAGAGGCCCTTGCCACAGGCGAGATTCTGATCCCCTCCGCAAGGGGCACAGAGATCCACGCCACCTTCACGGTGCCGGCGAACATCGGTGAAAACGGCTGCCCGCTGGTGTTATTTGCCCACGGCTTTATGGGCAGCAGGGACGAGAGCGGCGAGTTCACGGCGGTGGCCGACGGCCTGGCAGAGCGGGGCATCGCTTCCATGCGCATCGATTTCCCGGGCTGCAACGAGAGCACGGAGAGTTTTCTGGAATACAACTTTAAGAACATGAGCGACGATCTGGACGCGGCCCTGGCCTATGCCCGTGAGGCGGTCAAGGTGGACGAGAGCCGCCTGGGAATCCTGGGATACAGCATGGGCGGACGTTTAGCTTCCCTCTATCTGGACAAAGAGGCGTTTCACACAGCAGTGCTGTGGGCCCCCGCGGCGTCCAACGGATTCGACGCGGCTTCCGCCATGGGCACTGCCGCGCAAATGGAAGAGCAGCTGAAAAAGTCTCAGACCGACGGCAAGGGCGTGATCCACATCTGGGACGAGGACATTGAGGTGGGGGCGGAGTACCTTCAGGAATTAAAGGAGGGCAAACCCTTAGAGCAGTTGGCCGCCTACACCGGAAATCTGCTGGTGGTGACCGGCGGAATCGACGACACGGTGGTAAAATCCATCACGGATCAGGTATTGGAAACCGCAGTGAACACCAGCATCACCGCCAACCTCAACATTCCCCGCGCCGGTCACGGCCTGGGCGGATACGAGGGCGACCAGGAGGTCGTAAAAGTGGTGGTCGACGCAACGGTGAATTTCTTTGACGACAATTTGAATTGAAAATAGGAGGCATAGCATATGAGCAGAGTACCGGCGGGATTTCCCGAGAATTTTATGTGGGGCGGCGCGGTTGCGGCCAACCAGCTTGAGGGCGCGTGGAACGAGGGCGGAAAGGGGCTGTGCATCGCGGACATCAACGAGTTCCGCGACGACATCGCCATCGAGAAGAAGGGCAACGAGGAATTGACCCGCGCTTACATAAAAGAGGCTGTGGACAGCAAGGAAAAGGTGTTCCCCAAGCGCCACGGAATCGATTTCTACCACACCTACAAGGAAGATTTAAAGCTGCTTTCGGGTCTGGGACTTAAGACCTTCCGCACCTCCATCAACTGGTCCAGAATCTTTCCAAACGGCGACGACAAAGAGCCCAACGAGGCCGGGCTTAAATTTTACGACGACCTCTTTGACGAGATTCTGAAAAACGGAATGGAGCCCATGATCACGGTGTCCCACTACGAGATGCCCCTGAACCTGACCCTGAGCTACAAGGGCTGGTATTCCAGAGAGGTCATTGACTTTTTTGTCAAATACTGCAATACTGTATTTGACCGCTATGCAGGAAAGGTGAAATACTGGATTCTGGTGAACCAGATCAACCTGATCGGCCACGAGTCCTTCAACCACCTGGGCGTGGCCGAGGACGTGGTGGAGGACCTGCGGTCCGCCAAATACCAGGCCGTGCACAATGAGATGGTGGCCTGCGCCAGAGCCACCAAATACGCCCACGAGCACCACCCGGAGATGCAGATCGGCATGATGCTGTGCGGCGGGCCGGACTACCCCGCCAGCTGCAAGCCCGAGGACATGCTGGCCGCCTTAAAGCACAACCAGATGGAATACTTCTTCGCCGACGTGCTTTTACGTGGAAAATATCCGGGCTACGCCTTCCGCTTCTTTGAGGATCAGGGCATCCACGTGGAGTTCGGGGAGCAGGACGAGGAGGACTTTAAAAATACCGCCGATTTCTTCTCCTTCTCTTACTACTACACCCAGGTCTGCTCCAAGGAGAGCTACGAGAAGGGCAACGACGTGTACCGCAACAAAGAGCTGCCCGCCAACCCCTGGGGCTGGACCATCGACCCCGTGGGCTTTCGGATTCTGCTCAACGAATTCTACGACCGCTACCAGAAGCCGATCTTTGTCACGGAGAACGGCGTGGGCTACTACGACAAGCTGGAGGACGGCCAGGTCCACGACGATTACCGCGTGGACTACTACCGGGAGCACATCAAACAGATGAAGGAGGCCATCCGGGACGGCGTGGACGTGAGAGGCTACTACGCCTGGGGCCCCATCGACATCATTTCCTGCTCCTCCAGCGAGATGAGCAAGCGCTACGGCTTCATCTACGTGGACCTGGACGACTACGGAAAAGGCACCGGCAGGCGCATTAAGAAAGACAGCTATGCCTGGATGCAGAAGGTGATCGCGTCCAACGGAGAGGATTTGAGCTAGAACAAAAGCGAGCACTTAGCGGTAAAACGGAAAAAGGAGGCATTTCGTGAAACGCTTTCAATATACGGTAAAATCGCTGATCGGGCTTCATGCCAGGCCCGCCGGCCTGCTGATTCAAACCGCCCGCGCCTACCGGTCGGAAATCACCATCCAAAAAGGCGAAAAAACCGCCAACCCCAAGAGCCTGATGTCCGTCCTTGCCTTGAACGTGAACCAGAACGATAAGATCGTCGTGACGGCAGAGGGGGAGGACGAGGAGGAAGCCATTGCGGGGATGGAGGGGTTTGTGAGGGAGAATTTGTAGGGGAGAATTGGGGATAGAAGGACAGGGGTTTTGTTTTGGCCAAAGAGGCAGAAATGAAACCTCTGTCCTTTAATCGCTGTTTCCAGCCGACTGCAGATGGATGTCAATTTGAGTGGCAAGATTTTCATCAATGATCAACACGTTGACCAGACCGGCTTTCAGGATGCTTAAAGTAGCGCTGAGTGCAAACTTTCCGATGGATATGCCAATGCTGTAGGGCACCTTTTTCAATAATTCGGGAGGGATGGCCAGAACGCGGTCATGGATTCCAACATTGCAGGTTTTGCCTTTTTCTGTAAAATAATGTCCGCAGACGCAGGCCGAAACTCCGATTTCACCGAGCTGCAAAATATCTGCTTTGGACAGCAGATCTTGAGCAGACCGGTTATTTACATAGAGATTGGGCTTTTCGATCTCAAAGACCGCAACGTCCAGCTCGTGGTATTTTTTTAGAATACCGGCAATCAGATCACTGTTCATCAGTTCCTGCTGTGTGTGTTTGGACTTTACCATCAAGGGAGCGTTGAGCACATATCCTTTCCCGTTTAGTTTGGAGGTCAGGTAATAAATCATGCCGGCCCCCTCGTCCAGAGAAGCGGTGGAGGATGTAGCTCCCTGTAGCTGGACCACATCCACCAGAATATGCTGCTTATTATTGAGATTTCTGCCAATGTAATAGCTTGCCCTGCCTCTGCCGACTCCCAGAGTCATACCATCCTTCAGGATTTTCATCAGATACACGCTGAGACTTTGACCTACATTGCGGTATATACGGTCCGGCGCAGGGGCTGAATGGACGATGATTACCTCCTTCAGGCCAAATGCTGTCTGTATGCTATGGGCCAGCTTCATGCGGACAGAGATTGTGTCATGAACCGTAATTTCGACAATTCCCTCGTCTAAACACTTTTTCAGAATACGCGAAATGTTGGAGCGGCTCATACCAGTGAGTTCTGCTATTTTTTCCTGAGACTCTCCATTAATATAGTACATTTTAGCAACCTTAATAGCCAGCTCTTTTCTGCCTTCTGAATTCATGACGTGTCCCTTTCTGCTCTGCTGTTCATTATGATCAGTATTCCAATAGCTGTCAAAATTACCAGGACCGCTGTGATTTGCCGTCCGGTCATCGTCTCTCCCAAAATCACGTAACCCAACAGAATGCTGCTGATGGGCTCGAATATACATAGTATGGCCGTGAGACCGCTTCCAATGCGTTTTATCCCTGCCTGTAATAGAATATTTGCAAGTACGTTATTCATAACGGCAGCCAGAACCAACAGTGGAAGGGCATGCCAGACCAGGCCCATTGTGAACCCCTCTCTCAATCCACATAATAACCCCATAGAAGCCACCACCATACACTGCCGGACCGCTATCGGGGCTGCAGGGCATTTTGTCAGACCTGAATATTCCAGGTAAAGAATCTGAAAACTCCATGTGGCAATGGAGATTACCGCGCATACGGCTCCTGGAAGCTGAGAAGATTTCAAAGAATCAAAGAGCAGCAATGTGCCTGCCGTGCAGATTATGAGAATTACTTTAGTGCTGGTATCCATAGGCTTTTTAGATAGCCGTGCACTGATTATATTTACAAGTAAGGGGAACAGATAGTGGATTGTGGTCACGCTCCCAACTGGGAGGTATAAATACGCCTTGTTCAGCAGCAGGAGAGTCGCTCCGCTTCCGAATACGGATAGGATGAGCGCTTTTTTCTTCATTTCGTTTTCAAGCGTTGGACCTTTTCGGCCATGTGCCCAGGAAAGAACTGTAAGAAGTATACCTCCGATGATTCCGCGGAACAACAATATTGACGAAACTGAGACGCCCTGATCGCTGATCATCTTTGTCACAACTGCGGAGGCTCCGTAAAATATGGCGGAAAGCATGGCCAATACAAAGCCTGTGGCCGAATTCAGCATAACTCCTCCTTTTTCAAGAACATCCCTGCGGCGTATAATGCGGCTGTTACGGCCAACGTACCGTATGCCGGAACCGTCATTCCTTTATCATACAGAATACCCAGAAACATAGAACCGATGGTAGTTCCAATTCCTCTGGTGACAACCAGTTTTAAATTGTGAGCTGTACAGGCGATTTTTTCCGGAAATGTTTCACCGATCATTTGCGTGATTGTGGAATACAACGCGGCATAGGCTCCGCCTCCGGTCATTTGCAGTAGGACGACTACAGGCAGAGGCAGCACCCCCAACAGGGCCAGAGCGCCCGCTCTTCCAAATTGAAGGATGTAGGCGAGAACAACTGCCTTTCTTTTTCCAAGCTTTTTCAGGATTTTTGGTATGACCCCAAACATCAGACATTCTCCCACCATGGCTGACGCGATAAAAAGGCTCGTATAGCTGCTGCTGTAGCCACATCGCGCCACATGCAGCGCCTGAAACTGCATGACTCCGGACTCCGTAATTCCCCATATTACCATCGGTATGTATATGGACAGGAAGTTTTTATGCCGTATAACCATGATATAATCCCGGTAGGTGGCTGATTCCGCAGGTTTTATTCCAAAAACAGGGAGTTTTGCCGAAAACAGGGAACATACAAGCATGGTAATACAGTAGGTTAAGAAAATGGATTTAAAGGTGTAATACTTTAAAAGAATCCCTGCAATTAACACGCCGATTCCCGCGCCAATGGTACCTCCCATTCTATATCTTCCGAATTTTTCTTCCTCCCCCTTTAGCTGTCCCATCAACGCTTTGTCTACGATACCGTTAAAGGGTGAGTAAGCGCAGCCGTACAGGACTATAGCCCCAAGTATCTGGATATATCCGGCCCCGGCAGCCAAACTGGCTACACCCAGTATCATTCCTGCGCACAGGAGCAGGAGGATGGTTCGGGAATTCTGAAGCTTATCACCAATTACGCCGATCGCCAAGGCGGATAGAATTACAGCTACGGAAAAAACGCTGTTGATAACTCCAATCTGAGTCCCGGACAACCCTCTGCTTTCATAATATAAGCCCAGGTACGGAGAAAGGCTGTTTTCCGCCAGCCAAAAGCACATATAAATGATAAAAAAGATTTTCGTTTTTTTCATGCGCGATTCCTTTCCATGGCCCGGACATTCAAATGGGGAACACATAGATTTCACTCTGTTATGTGTTCCCCGAAAAAGTGATTAGTTAGAGGCACCTGCTGTCCAACGCGTGATCTGCTGCCAGAATTTTGCATAATCCGGGTGATCCAGGAAATTCCCGGCCCAGTGAGGTCCAACGTCGGAAGTAAATACGCAGGAGCGGCCCTTTCCTACCTGTCGTGTGGCGATCTGCACATCCCCATTGTAGGAAGCTACCAGATGAGCGTCCTCTTTCAGATAAACCTTGTTATAGCCAAGGAACATATAGGGGCTTTCCCAGTCGATACCCTTCACAATCGGATGTTCCGGATCATCCAGCTCCAGCGTATAGCCCTGGGTGATCTCCATTCGGTCATCCGCACCTCTGGGCATGCATGTTACCGGAAGAAGCTCTTCGATTTTTGTGTCTCCGTACATTCCTTTGCCCTGAATTCCTGCAAAGGAAAGCCAGCCACCGATCATCATAAAACCACCGCCCTGCTGCACATACTCACAGAGAGCGCCAACACGGTCAGGTCCCATCGGCACTTTGAAGGGCTGCACATTTCCAGGCTGGAAAACGATATTATTGTAACCTACGTCGCTGACCAGGATTGCGTCATATTGCTGCATCTCCTCCAGGGTGGAGGGCATCTGCTCAATACAATTCATGGATGGAATGTGAACGCATTCGATGTCCTCTGCCGCATTCAATGCATTTCTCAGGTAACGGGCAGAATCGCTGTAATATGTAAACGTCCAGCTGTCGATGCCCTTGATTGAGGTCTGCACATTAACCTGTGTGTCGCCTACATAAAGAATTTTAATTGCCATATTACTTTCCTCCTATTTTTCAGGCTTATAAGCCCTTTTTATTATTTAATAACCCACATCTGATAATTCCGCGATATATTTAAACCGCGCATTGCTTTCGTCATCGATATTTTCACGTGTCAGCGCTTTCATTTCATAGTAGACCGCGGCGTCCTTGAAGTCTTCTTTTGTCAGCTCCCCGCGGCAGTATTTTGCCAGATTAGCGATTGCATCATATCCCATCTGGTAGGGATCCTGGGCAATCAGTACATCGTAGGTTCCGGCTTTTAAGTCTAAAACCTGCTGAGGATCCGCATCAAAAGCTGCAATTTTGACCAATCCACTTTTACCCGCTTCAATGATTGCTGAAGCCGCTCCGGATGCAGGTGCTGAGGTTGCCACAAATACCCCTGTCATGCCGGGATTACCGGTTAAAGCTGCCGAAACCAGTTGAGCCGCCTTGTTGGCATCATTACCAGGATAAACCGTATCCAGCACGGTACATTGAGAATCCAGAGCTTTTATCGTCTCTACAAATCCCTGAACTCTCAGGTTGGCTCCATAAGCCCCCGGATTTGTTCCAACCGGAAGATATATGCCGCCGTCCCCGTTCTGACTGTAAAATTGCTTTGCTGCCTCCGCTCCGCCTGAATATGGATCAGAACTGTATCCCACCAGATCCACATGTTCCGCCAGAATCAGATCCGTACAAATCACAGGAATCCCATCCTTCATCCATTGGTCTACATATGTGACAAGAGCTGCATTGTCGGTAGGTACCAACATCAGCGCATCTGGATTGGTGGAGATCACTCCATCAATAAATGTCTGCTGTTTACTGAAATCCCACTCCGCGGGACCGGTCCAATAAAGTTCCACGTTATAATCCTTAGCTGCATCCAGAGCTCCCCACTGCATTGTCGTAAAATAGGGGATTCCCACCTCAGCCGCCACTGCCGCAATATTGAGCGTCTCATCCGCGGACGTTACAGCGTTGTCCGTTTCCGGGGCAGCTGTCTCCGGTTTAGAAGTCATCTCCGTTTTAGAAGTCGTCTCCTGGGGGGGCGCTGCCGCACTTTCGCCTCCCTGAGGTGCCTGGTTGCAGGCCGCCATAGAAGCGGCTACTAAAACAACCAACGCGAGGGATAGCCACTGCTTCATCTTTCTCATAAAAACCTCCTTTTTGAATGTTGACATTAGTTCCGTCATTTACCAGGCCGCATATTGCGCACATAATCCATGTACACTGCAATTATCAGGAAGAACCCAATCGCGATCAGCTGATAGAATGAATTGATCCCTAAAACAATCATTCCAATCTGCAGAGTAACAGGGATCAAAACTGCCAGCATGGTGCCGCTGACCGAAGCAATCCCGCCTTTCATGCTGGTGCCTCCCATGACTACGGCCATAATTGCCATCATACCGTCCGTGGTATGCCCCGACGGGTTTGTGGTTGCAAAACGCGAAACGTCAAACAGACCTGCCACCCCTGCGAGAGCTCCCATCATCATGTAAATTTTAAAGGTATTTAGATTAATGTTAATTCCAGCCCTTCGGGCTGATTCACGGTTTGATCCCATGGCCCGGACATGGAGGCCAAATCGAGTGTATTTCATAATAAAATGGAGGAGCAGGCCGACCAAAACCGCCGCGATGACCTGGTAGGGCACTATGCCGAATAACTTGGCATGACCAAAATATGTCTGAAATACCCGAGGCAACAGCTTTTCCTGAGCTCCGTTACAGATTACCATTGCAATTCCCTGTAGAATATACATGCTGGCTAAGGTGGCGATAAACGGCACTAGCTGCAATTTTGATGTGGTAAAGGCGTTAAGCGCTCCGCCGATCATGCCGATTATAATTGCGGCCAGTGCGCCCGCCAGAATACCCGCAACCATATTGGGATACTGTCCGCTGCTAATCTGTGCCGGACTTCCCGCAACGATCTTAAACACCTTGGCCCCCACAACAGAGCAGAGAATCAGATTCATGCCAACCGACAGATCGAAGTATCCGCTGCTAATAACAAAAGTCAGTCCAACTGCCAGAATTATCATCTGTGCAGAATTCATCAGAATACTCATAATATTGCTGACCGTCATAAAGGTCCCTGGGGCTGATACAGAGCCAAATATGATGATGAGCAGCGCTTCCATTGCAATTACAAATGCCATTGAGGAGCCCATAAACACCTGAAGCGGTGTCTTGTCCTTCTGCGCCGTGCTGGAAACTCCTTTGCTTAGGAGAATCTCATCAACTGATTTGTCATCGCCTTTTTTCTGTTCAGGTCTAACTTCATTCTTCATTCCTAGTCCTCCTTCTGTTTAGGCTGCCCGACCTGTGAGCATCAGAGACAGAACCGCCTGCAGGTTTGTCTCACTGGCCATCAGATCCGCAATAACGACACCCTGACGCATAATGCAGATACGGTCTGCCACCTCCAGCATCTTGGGGATATCATGGGAAATAACCAGGACTCCCAGATTTTTTTGCGCCGCGGCCCGCATGGTTGAATACACAAGCGCCTGCTGCCTGGCGCCGAGTGCGGCGGTGGGCTCGTCCATGATTAATACAGATTCGCACCAGGCGACTGCCTTTGCAACTGCTAAAGCTTGACGTTCGCCGCCTGAAAGACTTTTCACCGGTACAGAAAGCGATTTCAATCCAATTCCCAGCTCCGCAAGATGATTTTTGCTGATCTCAGTCATTTTCTTCATATCCAAAAGCTTAAACAGCCGGCCGAATATTGAATCTTTGATGATCTCACGACCAAGAAATATATTATTGGGAACATTCAGATCAGGGGCGAGAGCCAGGTCCTGGTAAACCATCTGTATGCCCAGTCGTGCGGCGTGTTGTATACTTTGTACTTCAATTTCTTTTCCTCTGCAGATAATACGGCCGGATGTTTTGGGAAGTGCACCGCAGATAATGTTGGTCAGTGTGGATTTTCCGGCTCCGTTATCCCCCAGAAGAGCCGTGATTTCTCCGGCATAAACCTTCAGAGAGGCCCCCTTTAGCGCCTGTAGGTGGCCGTAATTTTTAACAATATCCACTGCCTCAATTACGACTTCTCCTTTTGAAATTCCTGTGGAATGTTCCGCCATCACTCATTTCTCCTTTCGTTTGAATGGTTCCGTGAATCTATAAGCTGTTTGCCTTCAGCTGTTTCAAACCCTGCATAATGTCTTTATGGTCTTGCCCGAAAAACTGGATTAGCTTTTGATAGGCAGCAAACAGTTTGTTATAGATCTGATGATTGTCCATAGATGGAATATATACTCTGTACGGCTTCTTAACTAAATGCTCCATTGCCGTTTTTATATCGTCATATCCACCCTTTTTACTGCCGGCGGCGACCATTCCATACATAGCGGCTCCATAGGCGGTAGTCTGAACCACACCGCTGACAATGATTTTTCGTCCCAATACATCCGCAAAGGTCTGCAACACAAATTCACTTTTTCGGGATAACCCACCGCAAGCGTAAATATTCCGTATCGGAACCCCCTGCTTTTCCATACTCTCTACAATTTCCCTGGTTCCAAAAGCTGTCGCCTCGACCAATGCCCTGTAAATCTCCTCGGAACGTGTGCCGAGCGTCATCCCCGTAATTACGCCGGACAGATTGGCATTGTTGAGCATGGAACGATTGCCGTTCCACCAGTCTAATGCAACCAGGCCGCTTTCACCGACCTTTAGACCAGCCGCCCTTCGATCCATGACCGCCAGAGGATTAATGTTTGCGTTTGCTGCCTCGTCGAAACACTCCGCAGAGGCCAGATGACTCACAAACCATTCATAAATATCGCCCACAGCAGCCTGCCCCGCTTCATATCCGTAATAACCCGGAATTACACCGTCTTTCACAACTCCGCTGATACCTTCCATGAAAACTTCTTCCCGGCTTACCAGGATATGGCAGAGAGAGGTTCCCATCGCCATGATCATGGAATCGCCTTCTACGGCTCCCACTACGGGGGTTGCCGAGTGGGCATCGATCAGGGAGACTGCAACGCTGGTGCCAGGCTTCATTCCAGTCAGGGCTGCCATCTCATCCGTAAGTCCCCCCGCCTTCGTGCCAACTGTTCTCACATCAGATATTGCTTTATCTGTAATTCCTTTCAGTCCAGTGTCAATTTCTTCGAAAAACTGTGAGGGAGGATATCCGTCTTCTTCATTCCAAAATGCCTTAAATCCAGCCATACAGGTACTGGTTGTCAGTTCTCCTGTCAGCAGCCATACCACCCAGTCGCCAGCCTCCACAAATTTATAAGTAGCGTTATAAATTTCCGGAGCTTTATAATAGATTTCCATTAGTTTGGCGAAAAACCATTCACTGGATGATGTACCGCCGTAGCGTTGAATAAAATCCCATCCATTCCTGCGTGCCGTTTCATTAATTGCGTCCGCCTCGCGCTGGGCGCCGTGGTGTTTCCAAAGCTTTGGCCAGCTGTGAGGATTTTCCCGGAATTTCTCCTGATAGCAAAGTGGCCTGATCGCTTCGTCTACCGGAAGCACGGTGCAAGCAGTAAAATCAATTCCGATTGAAATGATATTGTGGGGATCAATGTCTGAATTGCTGCATAAATCTTTCAGCAAAGCCTCGGTTGCTTCTTTGTAATCTGCAGGATTTTGTAACGCAAAGTCTGCCGGGAGATCCACATCACAGTTCGGCAACATCCGGTCGATCACTGCATCCTGATATGCGAAGATCGCGGTTCCCTTTTCTTCACCACTTCCTACGTCCACCAGAACGGCTCTGGCAGAGAGGGTTCCAAAATCGATGCCGATTGCATAGCGATTGTTCATAAATTTTTCCTCCATAATTGACGTTGTTTCTCCGAGGTAATACGAGATAAAATGCGTACAAAATGAATTTTTTGTATAAGTTATTTGAACGGCTCTTCTTTTTACTATCAGTAGTCTAACAAAAACTTGAATATATGTCAATTTTTACAAAATAAATGTATTTTGTGAATTTCAATTTGACGTTTTTAAAACATATTCTTGAATGGTTCGTATTTTGATGTACAATATGCACTATTATTTTAAAATAAAATAGATAATATTATGCATATTTTTTTACAGCAACTCTTGGGGTGATATTTTTTTGCACATATTCCAGTTTTTTATAAATTTACTTTATTACGTCACAAATTTATCGATATCATTCCATAAGACAGCCCAATTTAGATTTTGATTATTGATTTTCCGGCTGCTGCCTCTTTGCTATTTACCAAAAACTGACAAACCGTTGCAAAAATTGGCTGTTTATATGGCGCTAATACTAAAAAAGAAAGAATCGTCGTTTGAATAATGAGAAAGGTGTGATCGGATATGGGAAATTGGATTCAGGATATGCTTGGGACGGATAAGGCGCTGATCGGGCTGTGCCATTTTCCGGCGCTGCCGAGAGATCCCCTCTACGATGAGGGTGGTAGGATGGTATTGTATCACCAGAGAAAAGTCCGCGGACAGGAAATACCGCTTTATGACGGCGACCAGAAAGTAAGGAGAGTTCTATGAGTGCAACAGTAAAAGGGGAGTTAATCGCCGCGGATTCCGTGATGTGCAGAGTGAGGGCCGGTTCACGGGACGAGGTCCTGAGGCTGGCGGCCGATCACTTAAAACAGGCGGGATACGTGACGGACGGATTTTTCCAGGCGCTGCTCGAGCGGGAAAATATGTTCCCCACGGGAATCTGCTTCGGAGACACCTGCGTGGCAATTCCCCATGCGGAACCGGGATTCGTGAGAAAACCGGTGATGCTGATCATGACCCTGGAGCGGCCGGTCCGCTTTGTGAACATGGAGGACTGCGAGGCGGAAATCCCGGTGGAAATCGTATTTGTGCTTGCGTTTACCGACAGCGAAAAGCACCTGAATGTGCTCCAGCGCCTGTCCGCCCTGATCCGCGATTCCGGCATGGCGGCGGCCCTGCGGGAGGCCGTGGATCAGGAGGAACTGCGGGAAGTGTTGAAGCACAGCGAGCTGGCAGAGTTTTGGCGGGATTGAGAGAAGGAGGAAGTGGGCTGTCGCCTTAGGGGGGCGATGGCCCATTCCCTCTGTTGTCCATTTTAATGATTGGGAGCTTTTGAATAATCTCGCACAATTATTGAACTGAAAATCCCTCATAAGCTTCCCGCAGGATATCAGCAATTTCATTGTCGCTCAAATTACCGCGATTCGTATCATTCAAATCAAACCAGGAAAAATAGGCCTCTCTTTTGTGAAAGTCCGCAAATATCGTTTCTTCAAGCCGGTCATAGGCCTGCTCGTCAATCTCGTTACCGTCTGCATCTTCACAGGTAATGATCGCAAATGAATCGGATATGTCTTCATCATAGGTATTTTTGTATGAGAGGATACGCTCCGAGAGTTTTCCGTTTGCTAAAGAAATCGCCCGTTTGTTTTCGGAAGCGTAATGGATTCCGTCCGGAATGCGGTCATGAAAAATATAATAATACATCTTATTATTTGAATCATAATATACCGGAACGCTGCTTACCATTATATCGGCTTCTGATTCAAATGTCCGATCCAGCCATTCACAGGGCGTCAATTTGTCCAGCTCCTTATTTACCTCATAGTAATCGCTGTATGTATATTGCCCCGATCCCTCAAGACGGGAAATAATCAACTCCAATCTTCCGTTCTGATCCAGGTCAGTCACAGTAAACATGCGGCAGATATTGCCGGATGGCGGACAACCCCATTCATAGCTGTCTAACATCACCTGCAGCTGCCTTTCGATCGTTATGTCTGAGACTTCACTGCCTGAACGAATACTCATATTTCGTATGTAAATTTGGCTGCCGAATCCCGCTAAAGCCAAAAGCAGGAACACGATAAGGATTTTCCATCTGCTTTTCATATGCATGGCCTCCTTTATAAAAAACGGTTGATCCGCATTTATTTTCACCTCAGTTTGAGATAAGTATAGCATATAATTTCTTATAAAAATGGAGACAAAACGATCTTTCTGTAAAAAATGCGCCGGGATTTGCCGCCGGAATCTTTATCCCCCTCACGCTGGCGCTGTTGCGGGAATGTTCCTCTTGATAAATCCCCTTCTTAATGCTATACTATACCGGTTCATATGCAGGCGGATAGAAGGCTGGTTCAAGTTTCGATCTGCAGGAGACATATGTCCGCAATAAGGCCGTGAATCCCCTTGGTAGTACAGGGAATCTCACAAAACGACCGGTGTGTTCGAGACCTTCCACACCTAAAACAAAACTAAAGGAGAAAACTGAATATGAGAGAGAGCAACAAAAATGTGTACCTGATTGTCCACGGAGCCGCCATCGCGGCCATCTATGTGGCGCTGACCATGATATTCGCGCCCATCAGCTTTGGCCCTGTGCAGTTTCGGATTTCGGAGGCGCTGTGCGTCCTGCCCTTCTTCACGCCGGCCGCGGTGCCAGGGCTGTTCATCGGCTGCCTGCTGTCCAACCTGTTCTGCGGTTCGGCCATGCTGGATGTGGTGTTCGGAAGCCTGGCCACCCTCATCGGGGCCGTGGGGTCCTGGCATCTGCGCCGCCACAAATGGCTGGTGTGCCTGCCCCCCATCATTGCCAACACCCTGATCGTTCCCTGGGTGCTGCGCTATGCCTACGGCGCGCCGGATTTGATCATCTATATGATCGGAACCGTGGGAATCGGCGAGATCCTGGCAGTGGGCGTGCTGGGGAACACCCTGCTGGCGGCTCTGGACCGCTACAAAGGTATCATTTTCAGACATACGCCCCAGGCAGCGCGCTGACCTGGGATTGAAAACCGGACAAATGAAAAAAGGAGAGTTCCCGATATGTGGAATTCTCCTTTTTAATACCCCTCGGCCGTCCGGCAAGTTGTCGTTGAAACGCCCCGGAAATTCCCGTATAATGAGGGAAACAGAAAGGCACGCGATGCGGCGGCTTTCTACAACAAAGGAGGGGAATATTATGCTGGAATATCCGGAGATCGCAGTGATATCCCGCCAGCTTCAGAAGGAGACGGCGGGGAAAATGGTGACGGCGGTTTTGCCGCCCATGAAGCCCCACAAATTCTGCTGGTTTAACGGGGACCCCGCCGGCTACGAGGCGCAGCTTAAAGGGAGCAGGATTACGGCGGCGGAAGGGTTTGGAATATTTGTGGAGCTGGTGTTTGACAATGGCATGCGGCTCTGCTTTAACGACGGCGTAAATGTGCGCCTGACCGGCGGGGAGAAGCCCCCGGCCGCCTGTCAGCTGTTGATCCGCCTGGATGACGGGACCGCCCTGGCCTTCACCGTGGCCATGTACGGCGGGATCTATCTGCATGACGGAAGCTACGGGGACGAATACTATGTGAAGAGCAGGGCCGCAGAACCGCCGCTCTCCCAGGCATTTTCGGCCCGCTATGAAAAAGCCCTGGGGGAAGCGGGGCCAAAGCTCACCGCCAAGGCGTTTCTGGCTACGGAACAGCGTTTCCCCGGCATCGGAAACGGCGTGTTGCAGGACATTCTGTTTCGGGCTAACATTCATCCCAGGCGCAGGCTGGAATCTCTGAGCGGGGACGAGAAGGCCGGACTTTTGGCGGCTGTAACGTCCGTGCTTGGGGAAATGGAGACGGCGGGTGGACGTGACACTGAGAAAGATATCTACGGCCAGCCGGGCGGTTACCGCACCATCATGTCCAAAAACGGCATGAAATCCGGCTGTCCGGTCTGCGGCGGTCCCATTGTGAAGGCCGCCTATCTGGGAGGGTCCGTGTATTACTGTCCCGTCTGCCAGCCGGAGAAACCGGAGGCGTAAAGCGGCGGCCGGGATAAAGGAAAGGATTTAACGTATGTTGTATCAGATTTCGGACGGAACCGTGAGCGCCGGCGGGGAAGTGATTTTATCTCACATCGATTTTGAGGTCCGCGGTGCGGAAAAAATTGCGGTGGTGGGCAAAAACGGAGCCGGTAAGACCACGCTCCTGCGCCTGATCGCCGGGGAAATCGACCTGGACCGCGACGACCGCCGCCAGGGACCGGGGATTGTCCGGGCCAGGCAGGCGACCATCGGCATGCTGCGCCAGCAGGCGTTTTCCGGGGACGACAGGACCGTGGAGGAGGAGATTTTGTCCGGCTGCCCGGAGCAGGATCCATTTTCCAGGGAACGGTTTGAGTACCAGCGGGAGTACGAGGCGCTGTTCACCGGCTTTGGTTTTCGCAAGGAGGACCGGTTGAAGCGGCTGTCCCGTTTTTCCGGCGGGGAGCGGACCAAAATCGCATTGATCCGCCTGCTGCTTGATAAACCGGACATTTTGCTGCTTGACGAGCCGACCAACCACCTGGACCTGGAGACGGTGAGGTGGCTGGAGCAGTATATGAGGCGCTATCCCGGAGCCGTGGTCATGGTGTCCCATGACCGCTTTTTTCTGGACCGGACGGCGGATGTGATCTATGAGCTGGAGGACCGGAAGCTGACCCGTTACGCCGGTAATTACACGGCCTACCGGGAAGAAAAGCGCAAGCGCCGGAAGCTGCAGGCCAAGGCCTACGAGCGCCAGCAGGAGGAATTTAAGCGGCTGGAGGAGCTGGTGGAGCGTTTTAAGCACAAGCCAACCAAGGCGGCGTTTGCCAGGGCAAAGCGCAAGCAGATGGAGCGCATGGAGCGGGTGGAAAAGCCTGCGGAGGAGGAAGGCGGCTTTTTTACAGGGGATATCACGCCCCTGATTCCCGGCAGCAAATGGGTGTTTGAGGCGGAGCACTTAAAGCTGGGGTATGACCGGCAGCTTTTGGAGTTAAGCCTGCGCATCCGCCGGGGCCAAAAAATCGGCCTTCTGGGGCCAAACGGCGCGGGCAAGACCACGTTTTTAAAGACCATTGCGGGGTTTATTCCGCCGGTGGGAGGGGATTTTTCTCTGGGCGTGAACATCACCATCGGATATTTTGACCAGCGCGCCGCTGAGATTGAGTCGGAGCTGTCCGTGGCGGAGCATTTCCACCGCCTGTTCCCGGTGATGACGGAGAAGGAGGTGCGCTCCACGCTGGGGGCCTACCTCTTCGGCGGCCGGGAGGCGTCAAAGCGGGTCAGCGACCTGTCCGGCGGGGAGAAGGCCAGGCTGGTGCTGGCGGAGCTGCTGCAGGGCCGTCCCAATTTCCTGATTCTGGACGAACCCACCAACCACATGGACATCCGGGCCAAGGAGACGCTGGAAAGCGCGTTTCAGGCTTACCGGGGCACGATCCTGTTCGTGTCCCACGACCGGTATTTTATCCGGCAGGTGGCGGACGCGGTGCTGATTTTCGACAACCACAGCGCCATGTATTATCCCTTTGGCTACGAACATTATATCGAGCGCCTGGAAAAGGAGGAGTCCGGCCAGGATATCTCCGCTATGATTTCAGCCGAGGAACAGGCGCTGATTGCGGGACTTCGGGCTGTTCCCAAGGCGGAGCGCCACCGCCTGCGGGAGATTCCCACCGAGGAGGCTTACCGGGACTGGAAGCTGCGGCTGACAGCGGAGCAGATGGAGGCCGCGCGCGAGCGGTTCGGAGAGCTGGAGCAGAGGCGTCAGGCGCTGGAAAACCGGTGGATGGAATCCGAGGTTTTTTGGTCCGGCGCGCAGTGGGACGGGGAGACGGAGTATCAACAGGTCTTGAAGGAGTTGGAAGAAACTGGGAATCGCTGGCGCGACCTGTGCCTGGAATGGTGGGACACGGAAAATGGAGTGGACACGCGATAGAAGAAGATGAGAAAATGACAGCGCCGCCGGGCGGGGATTATTTCCCCGGAAAACCGGCGGCGTTGCTTGCAGAGAAAATCGGCCGCATAGTGCGAAAACGCAGAATTACTTACCCACAATCCTGCGTTCCGGCCACAAATCAGCCCGTCATGGCAGAGATCACTTCAGGTTTGCCAAAAACTGCTCCAGTTCCCTTCTGGTGACCGGAATGCCGTCGCGGGAACCGATCATAGGGCCGCGGCCCTTTAAATCAGGTCCTTCCGGGACGGCCAGATAGCTGGGAACGGCATTTAGCCGCAAGGTTTCCCAGGCGTAGCGGTCGCCCTCCTCCACCTTGCCGGCGTAGCGGTTTTGATCCAGCGCGTCCGTAAAGGCCTGGGAATCCGCGCCGCAGCGGGCGGCCAGCCCGGCGAGAACGGAACAGTCGGAGATATCCAGGCCCTTTTCAAAGTGGGCCTCGTACACCAGCCGGTGATAGGAGGAGAGATCGCCGCCGCACTCCTCCAGGTAATACATGCCCTGGATGGCCATGTCGCTGTGCCGGTAGGTATTTTCCGGGCGCGGGTGGGACTCGCAGGGACGCCAGACCACCTCCAGCCCCGGATACAGGGGCAGCAGTTCCAGGAACATCCTGTGGCCGCGGTAGCAGTAGGGACAGATGTAGTCGAAGAAAAGTTCCAGTTTCATGGAAAGACCTCCTTTGCGGTGTTGGGTATAATTGGGAAATGCCGATGACATGGTATAACCGGGGAAACGCAGCTCCAATCGCCAGCCTCCGGCTGCCGGTATTGTATTATGATTGAGTATAGCAGACAGGGACAGGGGATTCAAGGGACGGAATTTCTCTGTTTTTTTTGTGGAATTTACGTGGGTTTTTGGTATAATAGGCGTAGATGTGCCTTGGGAGGCAGTCAAAAGAGATTTACACAACATACTATAATTATATGTGCGGAAGAATTCTTCCAGTTTTTGTTAAAATGGAGGTTTCCGGGCAGGGAAAGGAAATGAACGATGTATCAGATAGATTTTAGCAAACGGTCGCATGTGCATTTTATTGGAATTGGAGGCATCAGCATGAGCGGTCTGGCGGAGATTCTGCTGGACGAGGGATTTACGGTGTCGGGATCGGATGCCCATGAGACGGAGCTGACCCACCGGCTGGAGGCCAAGGGGGCCAGAGTGTATTACGGACAGCGGGCCGGCAACATTGAGCAGGAGCCGGGGATCCAGGCGGTGGTTTACACGGCCGCCATCCATGAGGATAATCCTGAGTTTATCGCCTCCAGGGAAAAGGGACTTCCCATGCTTTCCAGGGCGGAGTTTCTGGGCGAGATGATGCGCAACTACAAGCAGTCCATCGCCATTTCCGGCACCCACGGCAAGACCACCACCACCTCCATGGTTGCGGAAATGCTGTTGGCCGGGGACATGGACCCCACGGTGTCGGTGGGCGGAATTTTAAAAGATATCGGCGGAAATATCCGCGTGGGCAGCCCGGATCTGTTTGTCACCGAGGCCTGCGAGTACACCAACAGCTTTTTGTCCTTTTATCCCACGCTGGAGGTAGTTCTGAATATCGAGGCGGATCACCTGGATTTCTTCAAGGATCTGGAGGATATCCGGCACTCCTTCCGCCTTTTTGCGCAGAAGCTTCCGCAGGACGGCCTGCTGGTGATCAACAGCGACATCGAGAATCTGCAGCAGATCACGGACGGCCTGAAATGCCGGATCGTCACCTTCGGATCGTCCCCGGACAGTCATTACACCGCGCAGAACATTACATACGATGAGTTCGCCCGCCCGTCGTATGATCTGATCGTGCAGGGGGAGCTGGTGAACCGCGTTTCCCTGGGCGTTACGGGCGAGCACAATGTTTACAATTCCCTGGCGGCCATCGCGGTGGTGATGGAGCTGGGCGTGGGCTTTGAGGCGATCATGGCGGGACTTAAGAATTTTTCCGGCACGGACCGCAGGTTTGAGAAGAAGGGGGAGATCGGCGGCGTGACAATTATCGACGATTACGCCCATCATCCCCAGGAGATAAAGGCGACTCTGGCCGCGGCTAAGAATTATCCCCACCGCAAGCTGTGGTGCGTGTTCCAGCCCCACACCTACACCCGCACCAAGGCGTTTCTGGACCAGTTTGCCGAGACGCTGGCCGCGGCGGACGAGGTGATTCTGGCCGACATCTACGCGGCCCGTGAGACGGACACATTGGGCGTCAGTTCCGCAGATATTGCCAGGAAAATCCAGGAATTGGGAACGCCCGTCCATTTTATCCCGTCCTTTGACGAGATTGAGACATTTATTTTGGAAAATTGTATGAACGGCGATTTGTTGATAACTATGGGGGCCGGAGATATCGTAAAAGTGGGAGAAAAGCTGCTTGGCATGTAGTTATCCACATTATCCACAGAGTTGTCAACATTTTATGTAAAGATACGATGTGGATTGTTAGATTGACATAAAAAAATGTCGCACGATTTTAAAAATCTTGGTTTTATATGGGGAATCCGGGCGTTTGAGCCGTTGGGTGCACAGCGGTCCACCGGATTTTCCACATTATCCACATTATCCACAGAGGGATGTGTGCATAACTGCCCCCTATTTTCTTTTTTGGGGGGATGTGTTATGATGAGGACAAGATTTACAGCCAATTTCCCGCGAGGCGCGCGGCGATTTCATGGAACGCTCTTTTTTCGAGCGGAGATTGGGATCGCGGCGCGGCGGCAGCAGTTTATCCGGAGGTGTAAAGGATGACGTTTCAGGTGAAGGACAGGTGGAATATCCCCGTTACCGCAGTGGCGGACGAGTTTATCGATCAATATATGGCCGCGGCCAATGGAGAGTATGTGAAGGTTTATCTGTATCTGCTGCGCCATCAGAGCGAACCGGTCAGCGTGGACGCTATCGCGGATGCGCTGAATCATACGGAATCCGATGTACGCCGGGCCCTGGCCTATTGGGAAAAGGCCGGGGTCTTGTTGCGGGAGGATCTGCTCTCACCGGACGGCAGGGAAAAGGCCGTGGGAACGGTGGCGGACCGCCCGGAAGCCGGTGCGGTTTTGGACCTGGAAATGTCCGGCGGCCGGACCGGGATAACCGGCAGACAGCAGGAAGGCTTTGACGGCGGACAGGCCGGGAGAAATGGCCGGGGAGCGGCGTATAGAGGAGAAAACCAGGCCGGGGCAGATGGGCGGAACGCAGTGTATGATGGAGGCCTGCAGGCCGGAGCAGACGGCCGGGGAGCGGCGTACGGCGCAGTCCCGCAGGCTGGAACAGATGGCCGGGGAGCGGTGTACGGCGTAGGCCAGCAGGCCGGGGTAGACGGCCGAAGCACGGCGTATCATGAAGTCCCGAAGGCCGGGACAGACGGCCGGGGAGCGGCGTTCAGCGTCGACCCGCAGACCAGCCCAGACACCCGCAGCACGGCGTATCATGGATCCACACAGACCGGAGCAGACGGTTGGAGCGCGTCGTACAGCGGAGCCCCGCAGGCCGGGAACCAGACTGTACCTGCTGCCGTCCAGCCCCAGGGTGCGGTTTCGGAGCCTGCGCCTGCAGCCGGACGGACGGAGAGCGTTTCCTTTGGCACCGCCCCCGCGGCCGCAGCCCCAAGTCCCAAGCCGGTCTACTCCGTGGCCCAGGTGAACCGCCTGTCCGGTGACGAGGAGTTTGCCCAGATCCTCTACATCGCTCAGAAGTACATGAACAAGGTGTTTACGCCCCGGGACTGCCAGGTGTTTGCCTACCTGTACGACACCCTGAAATTCAGCCCCGAGCTTTTGGAATATCTGGTGGAATACTGTGTCCAGAACGGCCATGTGAGCGTCCGCTACATGGAGACGGTGGCTATCAACTGGCATGAGCAGGGCTTCAGGACGCCGGACGAGGCCAAGGAATATGTGGAAGGCTTTAACAACGACGCTTTCAGCGTAATGAAGGCCTTTGGTTTGAATGACCGCAGGCCTGCCACGGAAGAGCAGAAGATGATTACCAAATGGTTCCGGGAATACGGATTTGGCCGGGAACTGGTGCTGATGGCCTGCAACCGGACCATTTCCGCCATACATACCCCCAGTTTCCGTTACGCGGACAAGATTCTGTCCGACTGGAAGCTGGCGGGGGTCCGCACCAAAGCGGACGTGGAAGCTCTGGACGAGAAGCGCTCCAAGTCCCGGGTACAGGGCGCGGGCGGACAGACCCAGGGAGGCAGAAGCTCCGGGGGCCAGGGCGCAGGCCAGGCAGACGGCGGCCGCCGCAAGTCCAACCAGTTCCACAACTTCAAGCAGCGCGACACAGACTACGACGCACTGGTGTTAAAACAGCTCAAGGAGCGCGTGAACCAGCAGTAGCGATATGCGACTGGAAACGCCCGGGACGGGAAAGTTCGGCGATCCCAGTCCCCCAGCCGCCCCCAAATTCTGGTCTCCCCTCACCTACCTCTCACCCCAGCAAGGAGATACAACCATGGCACTAAGCAATTCCCAATACGACGCGATTATGCGGGAATACGGAAAACAGCAGATCGAGAACCGGCACCTCCAGGAGGAGCGCCGGGCCCAGGTATACAAGGCGGTTCCCGCGGTGCGGGAGCTGGAGGCCGAGATCGCGGGCCGGTCGGTGGCCTGCGCCAGGAAGCTTCTGGAGGGCGATCAGAGCGCACTTGACAAGCTGCGGGCGGATTTGCAGGACTTAAAGGAACAGAAGGCCCTGTTAATCCGGGCGGCCGGATTCCCGGACGATTACCTGGAGCCCCATTACCGCTGCCCGGACTGCTGCGACACCGGCTATGTGGACGGGAAGAAATGCCACTGCTTCCTTCAGGCCCAGATGAAGCTTCTCTACGCCCAGTCCAATCTGGAGACTGTGCTGGACCGTGAGAATTTTTCCAACCTGTCCTTCTCATACTATGACGATTCGGAGTTGATTCCGCAGATCGGCATGACGAACGCCCGTTACATGCGGCAGGTGGTGGGCTGGTGCAGCGACTTTGTGCGGGATTTCGGCAAAAAACACGACAATCTGCTGTTTACCGGCAGCACCGGCGTGGGAAAGACCTTTCTGACCAACTGCATCGCCAGAGAGCTGATGGACAAGTATTATTCCGTGATCTACCTGTCCGCCTCGGACTTGTTCGAAGTGTTCTCCCGCAACAAATTCGATTACCAGCCCGAGGACGACATGAAGGATATGTACCGCTATATCCTGGACTGCGATTTGCTGATTATCGACGATCTGGGCACGGAGCTGAACAACAGCTTTACCTCCTCCCAGCTCTTTTACTGTATCAACGAGCGGATGAACATGAAGCGCTCCACCATCATTTCCACCAATCTGTCCCTGGCCATGCTGCGGGACAGCTACACGGACCGGGTGACCTCCCGGATCATGAGCGGTTACACCATTATTCCCCTGTACGGCGGGGATATCCGCTTGCTGAAAAGCTAAAAAGTTGAAAAGGGCGGGAATGGCTTGACGAAAACACGCCCATGATGTATAAATGATATGTTCACAACAAACAGGAGGATAAAAACACATGCTGTACGAGGAAAAGATCATTGAAACCATACCGGTAGGACCGCTGGGACTGATTCCGCTTAAGGGTATTTCCGAGTTGGGAGAGAAGGTGGACAGGTATCTGGTGGAGTGGAGACACGAGCGGGAGAGCGAGCACAAATCGACCATCGCATTTTCCGGCTATCAGAGAGAGTCCTATATCATTGAGGCCAAGACGCCCCGGTTCGGTTCCGGTGAGGCCAAGGGGATTATCACGGAGTCGGTGCGCGGAGATGATCTGTATATCATGGTGGACGTGTGCAATTACAGTCTGACCTATTCCCTCTGCGGCATGATCAACCATATGTCGCCGGACGACCATTTCCAGGATTTGAAGCGCATCATCGCCGCCGCCGCAGGCAAAGCCCGCCGGATCAACGTGATTATGCCCTTCTTATATGAGAGCCGCCAGCATAAGCGTTCCGGCCGCGAGTCCCTGGATTGCGCCCTGGCCCTCAGGGAGCTGGTCAACATGGGCGTGGAGAACATCATCACCTTCGACGCCCACGACCCCAGAGTGCAGAACGCCATCCCGCTGCGGGGATTTGAGACGGTACAGCCCATTTACCAGTTCTTAAAGTACCTGCTCAAGGTGGAGACCGACTTACAGATCGACAGCGACCACATGATGGTCATCAGCCCGGACGAGGGCGGAACCGGCCGCGCCGTGTACTTCGCCAATATGCTGGGACTGGATATGGGAATGTTTTACAAACGCCGGGACTACACCAAGATCGTGGGAGGCCGCAACCCCATCGTGGCCCACGAGTTTTTGGGCTCCAGCGTGGAGGGCAAGGACGTGCTGATCATCGACGATATGATCTCCTCCGGCGAGAGCGTCCAGGACGTGGCGAAGGAGCTGAAGCGCAGAAAGGCCAGAAAGGTGTTTATCTGCGCCACCTTTGGACTGTTCACCAACGGTCTGGCTAAATTTGACGAGTATTACGAGAACGGCATCATCGACCGGATTCTGACCACCAACCTGGTGTACCAGACCCCGGACCTGCTGTCGAGGCCGTACTATATCAATGTGGATATGAGCAAATACATCGCGCTCATTATCGACAATTTAAACCACGACGCTTCCTTAAGCGAGCTTTTGACCCCCACCAACCGGATCAACAAGCTGCTGGCGAAGTATCGGGAGGGACGCAGCTGACGCCGGCATTTCCCGGCGCAGTGCGCAAGTAAGACCGAAAGGAATCGTGCCTATGAACGAAGAACAATTCCGCAGCAGGATCTACTGGGTAACCTTTTTATTCAGCATGCTGGTGGTGTGGGTTCACTCCTACAACGGGGAATTGTTCCTGGGGCTGACCGGACAGGCCGCCATGGTGGACCGGATTGAGCGGGCCGTTGGGGAACAACTGGGACAGATGGCTGTCCCGGGGTTCTTCATGGTTTCCGCCTATCTGTTCTACCGGCGGTTTACCTGGGAGAAACTTCTATATAAATGGAAGTCCCGCGTTCACAGCGTGCTGATTCCTTATTTTTTATGGAATTTTCTCTACTACATGGCCTATGTTTTGGCCACCCGCATACCCGTCGTCACCCGCCTGATCGGGAAGACGGCGGTGCCCTTTGACGGGGGACAGCTGGTCAGAGCCGTAGCGTTTTACGGGTACAATCCCGTGTTCTGGTACCTGTTCCAGCTGATTCTGCTGATCGCGCTTGCGCCGCTTGTCTGGCTGCTTATGCGGTCAAATGCCACGGCGGCGCTGACCTTCGGGGCCCTGGCCCTGATGATCTGGAAGGGGTGGTATTTCCCGTTCCTGAACGCAGACGCCCTGTTCTACTACAGCGCGGGGACCTGGGCGGCCCTGCACCGGGAGCGGGAAGGGAGATTTGCAGAGAGCGGCCGGATCGGGGACTGGGCCGCGGCCGCGGGAGTTCTGGCCTTTCTGGGCACGGCTGCGGTGTTGTTTGGCAGACCGGGCATGGCGCTTTGGCAGAATCCGCTGCAGACGGTGCTGATCCGCTTTGTCATGGCCGCGGCGGCCTGGATGGCCGTGAGCCTGGCCCCGCTTCCCCCGGCCTTTGCCTGGATGAAGCAGAACTTCTTTCTCTACGCCGTCCATTTTGCCCTGGTGCGCCTGGTCAACAAGGCGGGGGCGCTGGTGCTGGGCGGAAACGCCGCCGCGGCCCTGGGTATTTTCCTGGTCATGCCCGCGGTTATGGCGTTTGCCAGCTATGGGCTGTCCCGTTTGCTGGGGCGGTTTCTGCCGGGGGTGTACGGGGTGCTCTCCGGTGGGCGCGCGACGCAATGAGAAACGGCCCGGGTCTCCCGTGCGGTCTGATCGGATATCAGCCGCCACGAGGGATCCGGGTCGTTTTCCGTACCTCAATTTCCGCGCCTCAATCCATTTTTCCCGGCCGCCGCTTGCATCCGGCGGCGCTTCATGGTATGATAATAACACTTCTGCGGAAGTTCTTTCCGCAAGATGCTTCTGATTGAATCCGCGCGCAGATCGCCGCATTTTCACAGAAAAGAAATTGTAAACCACAGAGAGAAAGCGGGAGGTGGGGCGCCTATGGCTGGATGAAATTAATGGTTGACATTTTAATGGAACTATACTATGATGATAACTAGAAAAAGAACATTTGTTCGCATTGGAGGACGCTATGGCGAAAGAAGAGAAAGTAATGGTCAACAACCGCAATATGAATCGTGAAGATAAGCTGAAAGCGCTGGATGCGGCGCTGACTCAGATTGAGAAGGCATACGGCAAGGGCTCCGTGATGAAGCTCGGAGACTCCGGCGCCAATATGAATATTGAAACTGTTCCCACCGGCTCCATCAGCCTGGACATCGCGCTGGGACTGGGCGGAGTGCCCAAGGGCAGGATCATCGAGGTTTACGGCCCTGAGTCCTCCGGTAAGACCACCGTGGCCTTACATATGGTGGCTGAGGTGCAGAAGCGCGGCGGCATCGCCGGTTTCATCGACGCCGAGCACGCCCTGGACCCCGTTTACGCCAAGAACATCGGGGTGGATATCGACAACCTGTACATTTCCCAGCCTGACAACGGCGAGCAGGCCCTGGAGATCACCGAGACCATGGTGCGCTCAGGCGCGGTGGACATCGTGATCGTGGACTCCGTGGCCGCCCTGGTGCCCAAGGCCGAGATCGACGGCGAGATGGGCGACTCTCACGTGGGACTGCAGGCCCGCCTGATGTCCCAGGCCCTGCGCAAGCTGACCGCCGTGATCAGCAAGTCCAACTGCGTGGTGATCTTTATCAACCAGCTGCGCGAGAAGGTGGGCGTGATGTTCGGCAACCCCGAGACCACCACCGGCGGCCGCGCATTAAAGTTCTATTCCTCCGTCCGCCTGGATGTGCGCCGGATCGAGACTTTAAAGCAGGGCGGCGAGGTGATCGGAAACCGCGTCCGCGTCAAGGTTGTGAAGAATAAGATCGCTCCGCCCTTCAAGGAGGCCGAGTTTGACATCATGTTCGGAAAGGGTATCTCCAGGGAGGGCGATATCCTGGATCTGGCGGCCAAGGACAACATCATCGAGAAGAGCGGCGCCTGGTTCGCCTACAACGGCTCCAAGATCGGTCAGGGCCGTGAGAACGCCAAGCAGTATCTGGCAGACAATCCGGACATTCTGGCCGAGGTGGAGGAGAAGGTGCGCACCAAGTACGGCCTGGCTCCGGCTCACGAGGGTCTGCCCCAGCGGGAGGAAGAGCCCAAGCTGCTGTTCGACGAGGCCGGCGGCAAGAAATAAGCCTGGTTACAACCAGAGCCGGATTCCCCCGGCGCCGCACCGTACCGCGGCGCCGGGTTGAATCCCGGAACGTACAAGTAAAATCGAGAGGAGCGTGGAAGCTATGACCATCACTTCCATTGTCCCCGTGGATAAACGAAAGTGCAAAGTCTTTGTGGATGAAGGCTTTGCCTTTGTTTTATACAAGGGGGAGATCGGCCGTCTGGGGCTTGCGGAGGGGGGGATCCTGTCCGAAGAGCTGTACCGGCAGATCGAGACGGAACTGTTAAACCGCAGGGCCAGGGAACGCAGCGTGGACCTGCTGAAGGCCTCGGACAAGAGCGAGAGCCAGATCCGCAGTCGCCTGGAGGAGGACGGGTTCCCCCAGCCCGTGATCGACCGCACCATCGCCCTGTTGAAGAAGCACCGCTACGTGGACGACGAGGCCTTTGCCAGGCGTTACGTGGAGAACGGCGGCATGCGCAAGAGCCGCCGTCAGCTGGCCTACGAGCTGCGCCAAAAGGGCGTGGACAGCGAGCTGGTGGACGAGGCTCTGCGGGAGGCGGCTCCGCCCGAGGAGGAGACAGTCCGCCGTCTTGTGCAAAAAAAGGTGGGCAATCCGGGAGACCTTTCGCGGGAGGAATTGCAGAAATTGTACGCATTTCTGGGCCGTAAGGGTTATTCCTACGAGGTGATCCGCCGGGTGATCGGCGAAATCTGCGACGAGTACCAGTGACAGGCTGTTTCCAGGGCCTCCGGTGGTTTTGTTCATATTGTCTGGATTTGTGCGAAAACAGGGTGAATATACTTGACACAATACTGAAAAACGTATAAAATTAATATGTTGTAGTTCGTACAATGAAAATCAAATAGAGGAGGTGCTCCTGTGTTGCAGATAGTGGTCCCATCACTGATAGTCGGGATAATAATGGCTATTATTGCTTGGTTTGCCGCCCGTTCCTTTGAACGGAAACAGTACGACAGTAAAGTCGGAAGTGCGGAAGAAAAATCCAGAGAAATAATAGATGAAGCATTAAAAACTGCGGAGACAAAGAAGCGAGAAGCTCTCCTGGAAGCCAAGGAAGAATCCTTAAAGACAAAGAATGAATTAGAAAAGGAAACCAAGGAGAGAAGAGCGGAACTTCAACGTTACGAGAAGCGCGTACTGAGCAAGGAAGAGAACGTTGAAAAAAAGGCAGATGCCCTGGAAAAAAAGGAGGCTGACCTTGTCAGAAGAGAAAATGTTCTGAGCAAGCGCAGTGCGGAAGTGGAAGCCCAATATGAAAAAGGCATACAGGAACTGGAGCGGATATCCGGTCTGACCTCCGAACAGGCAAAAGAATATCTTTTAAAATCTGTTGAAGAAGATGTAAAACATGACACAGCGAAGTTAATTAAGGAACTTGAACACAAAGCAAAGGAAGAAGCGGACAAGAAGGCAAGGGATCTGGTTGTGACTGCGATTCAGCGGTGCGCGGCGGATCATGTGGCGGAAACCACCGTTTCCGTCGTACAGCTTCCCAATGATGAGATGAAAGGCCGCATCATTGGCCGAGAGGGACGCAACATTCGTACCCTTGAGACCCTGACGGGCGTGGAATTGATTATCGACGATACCCCTGAGGCAGTGGTGTTGTCCGGATTTGATCCCATTCGTAGAGAAGTTGCCAGAATTGCTCTGGAGCGTTTGATTGTGGACGGGCGTATTCATCCGGCCAGAATCGAGGAAATGGTAGAAAAAGCACAAAAAGAAGTGGAGACCAACATGCGGGAAGAAGGCGAGGCAGCATGTCTCGAGGTTGGAATTCACGGCATTCATCCTGAACTGATTAAGTTGCTTGGTAAGATGAAGTTTAGAACAAGCTATGGACAGAACGCATTAAAGCATTCAATCGAGGTTGCACAGCTGTCGGGACTTCTGGCAGCGGAGCTTGGAGTGGATGTACGTTTGGCGAAACGTGCCGGTTTATTACATGACATTGGTAAATCCGTTGACCATGATATGGAAGGCACACATGTTCAGCTGGGCGCAGATCTCTGCAAGAAGTACAAGGAGTCTGCGACCGTGATCAACGCGGTGGAGTCTCATCATGGCGATGTTGAACCGAACAGTCTGATTTCCTGTATTGTGCAGGCTGCGGATACGATTTCCGCGGCAAGGCCCGGTGCAAGGCGTGAGACGTTGGAGACATATACAAACAGATTGAAACAGTTAGAAGATATTACCAACTCCTTCAAGGGAGTGGACAAGTCTTTTGCCATTCAGGCAGGTCGGGAAGTTCGAATTATGGTGGTTCCGGAACAGATCAATGACGACGGCATGGTATTGCTGGCCAGAGACATTTCGAAACGCATCGAGAGCGAACTGGAATATCCGGGACAGATCAAGGTGAACGTGATCCGTGAGTCGAGAGTGACGGATTACGCGAAGTAAATGTCCGAAGTAAAATGATCAATACCTCAAAACCGCAGCAAGCGAAACGCTTTGCGGTTTTGGGGTATTTTTTTTGGTTGACTATTCTAAAAAAATATAATATTATAAAAATATAGAATAATAGATGGCGGTGAATTTTATGAAAGACATGGAAAAGATCATTTTTCATCCGATCCGCATGCGCATCATCCAAATGATCGCGCAGAGCCGGACCGCGACGGTGGCAGCCCTGGCCGGGGGCCTGGCGGATATCCCGCGTTCCACGATCTATCATCACATGGGGATTTTGTGTGAGAATCAGATTCTGCGTGTGGTCAGGGAGCAAAAGGTCCGCGGGACTTACGAGAAGGAATACGGCTTAAACTATGACGAGATTGCAGTCCCGGCAGAGAATACGGAGCGCGCTGTGTCGAATCTGCTTCTGAAGCTCTATGCCGGCTTCAGTTCCTATTTCGCAGTCCCGAATCAAGATCCGGTCCGGGACCAGCTGTTTCTCTCGGTGAATACCCTGATGCTTGCGGATGAGGAGTTCGAGGACTGCCGCCGGGAGCTGTTTGACGTGATCCAAACATATATGAACCGGCCCGCTGCAGAGAACCGGAGGCCAAGGCTGCTCTCCGTGGTGTCCGCTCCCTGCGCGGGAGAGCGGAAGGACGGCTCTGAGAAGGAGGAAAAAGCGTGACGGCAGCGGTGCGGAAGACCTTTGGCCTTTTGGCCGGTATTTTAATTTATTATTTGGTACACGAAGGGGCCCATCTGGTCCTGGCAATGGCCTTTGGAGTGTTTCAGGAGGTGCGTTTTCTGGAGCTGGGCGTGCAGATTGCCATTACCAGCCGGGAGGCGCTGTCTGATCTGCAGTTTGCCGCGTTCAATGCGGCGGGAGCAGGAGCGTCCCTTGCCATCGCCTATTTACTCGTTTTGTCTGCCGGGCGGATCAACCGGCTGAAGGGCAAGGTGGTAAAAGCGGTTGGCTACTATACGACGATTCTGCTTCTGCTCAACGATCCCTTTTACCTGTCTGTGCTCTGCGGTTTCGTGGGTGGCGGAGACATGAACGGCATCGTTATGTTCGGGATTTCAGAGACAGCGGCCCGCGTGGCATTCGGCGCGTTGGGGCTGGTCAATCTGGGTATCGTATGGAAGTATGTGCTGCCTGCGTACCGGGCGGGATTTGCGGGTGCCGGGGACAGAAACCGATGACGGGAAACGCGGATTTGAAAGGAAATCAAACGGACGGCTGGTATAGCGTTTGGGAGGAAATCGGATGGACGGTTTGATTTATTATATTGAGGACGAGGAGGATATTGCCTGGGGAGTCCGGGAATATCTGCAAAACAAGGGATTTCATGTGGAAGTGCTGGGCACGGCGAGGGAGGCGAAGGCGGCGTTGGAACGGAAACTGCCATCCCTGGCGCTGGTGGACTGGAATCTTCCGGACGGGAGCGGGGAACAGCTGTGCAGATGGGTCCGGGAGCGGTGGAAGGAGCTGCCGGTGATTTTTCTTACGGTGAGAGGGGAGTCCGGCGATATTGTGCGGGGTTTTGAGAACGGAGCGGACGACTATATTTCCAAGCCCTTTGACCTGGCGGTGCTCCACGCGCGCGTCCGCGCCCTGTTGAAACGTGCGGGTAAGGGGGAGACGGCCCGATTAAGCTGTGGGCCGCTGTCCCTGGATACCGGGACGATGAAGGTGTATTGGGAAGCCCGGTGCCTGCCGGTCAGTCCGGTGGAATACCGGCTGTTGGAGATTTTGATAAAGAATCAGCACCGCACCGTTACCAGGCAGAGCCTGCTGGAGTCCATTTGGGACAGCAGCGGGAATTATGTCAATGACAATACTCTGACGGTGGCCATGAAACGGCTGCGGGAAAAGCTGCCCCAGCCGGAATGTATCCGCACCGTCAGGAGTTTTGGATATTGTATGGAGGAGGTTGAAACATGAGCCGAACATCCGGCCGGTCTGCGGCCATCGGTTTTGCCGCCGGCTTTGCGCTGGGAGGCGTTCTGGCGGCCTGCGCCTATGTAGCCTGGGCCGCAGGCCGCCAATACGGGCAGTTAGCGCGGCTGGCCGGACAACTGTCCCGGCGGTGGCCTGGAAATGAGACGGAGATTGTGGGGATGATCAAGGCGGCGTCTGGGAGCGGCGGAGACGACGCGGCGGGAATGGAGCTTTTGAGAAGCTACGGTTTTGAACCGGTCCGGCTGGTCTCTGGTTTTGGTCCGGGTATGGTCCTGCTCACGTTGGCTGGATTGGGAGCGTTTCTGGGAATCCTCTGGTGGGCCTGGCGCAGAGAGCGCAGAAGGAAAATCCTGCGGATCGGGGAGCTGACGGCTTATCTGGAGCAGTCCAACCGGAAGGAGGGAGCGGGCCTCCTGGCTGGGCGGGAGGACGATTTTTCGCCGCTGCAGGATGAGATTTACAAGACGGTGACCGCGCTGCGCCTGGCGGCCGAGCGGGAAGAGAAAGCCCGACGGGAGTTTGCGGACCGGCTTGCGGATGTGGCTCATCAGATCAAAACGCCGGTTACGTCCATCGCCATTACCGCCCAGGCGTTGGACCGGACGGGAAATGATCCGGGCCTGAACCGGATCCGCAGGCAGACGGAGCGGCTGGAACAGCTGGTGGAAACGCTTTTGACCTTTGCCCGAATCGACTCCGGCGCGCTCCGACTGGAAAAACAGGAGGTAGACGTGTACACGGCGCTGGAACTGGCTGCAGAGACGGTGGAACCGGTTCTGCACCGCAGGCAGATTGACCTTGAGCTCCCCAACCACCCGGGGATTTCATTTTCGGGGGACCTGGAATGGACGGCGCAGGCGTTTATCAATCTGTTTAAAAACTGCGCCGACCACGCGCCGCAGGGCGGGAGGATCGCCGTGGAGTACGGGGAGAATCCGCTTTATACGGAGATAACGGTCCGGGATAACGGACCGGGGTTTGCGCCGGAGGAGCTTCCTTACATTTTCCAGCGGTTTTATCAGGGGAAGAGGAGCGTAGGCGATGAGCCGGGAAGCGGAGCGGGGGATGGGAGGGACGCTGGAGAGGGAGTGTCGCGTGGTGAGGAGGCCGGGCAGGCAGTGTCGCATGGTGAGGAGGCCAGGCCGGGAGTGTCGCACGATGAGGCTGCCGGGCTGAGCGTGTCGCACGGCGAGGACACCGGGCCGGGAATGCTGCCCGGCAGTTCGCCCGCCCCCCGCCTGAACCGGGAAAAGGGAGCCGGCCTGGGTCTGGCCCTGGCCAAGTCCGTGATCGAGTTGCAGGGCGGTTTTATCGAGGCTAGAAATCTGCCGGAAGGGGGAGCCTGCTTTACCGTGCGATTTTACTGTCACCGGGATGTCACTTTTCTGTGATAAGCTGTGATTATCCGATTAAAACAGCAGACAGAAGGAGGAATTTGGCTTGGAGATATTGCGGTGCGAGGCTGTGACCAAGGTGTACGGCAGAGGTGCAAATCAGGTGAAAGCGCTGGACGGCGTCAGCCTGTCCATTGAAAAAGGGGAGTTTGTGGCGGTAGTGGGAGCTTCCGGTTCCGGCAAATCCACCCTGCTCCATCTGATGGGCGGTGTGGACCAGCCCACAGAGGGACGGGTTTTCGTGGAGGATGAGGACATTTCCACCCTGAATCCGGTGAAGGCGGCGGTATTCAGGCGCAGGAAGGTAGGGCTGATCTACCAGTTCTACAATCTGATTCCCACTTTGAGTGTGGAGCAGAATATCAAGCTGCCCATGCTGCTGGACAAGCGCAGGCCGGATGAGGCGTATTTCCGGGGGCTCGTGGCTGGCCTGGGGTTGGAGGACAAGCTGAAGGCCCTGACCGGCGCGCTCTCCGGCGGGCGGCAGCAGCGGACTGCAATCGCCCGTTCTCTCCTGTACCGCCCGGCCGTGGTTCTGGCGGATGAACCCACCGGAAATCTGGACCGGCAGAATTCCCGGCAGATTGTGGAACTGCTGAAGGGGTCCAACCGGGACCTGGGCCAGACCATTGTGATAATCACCCACGATGAGCGGATTGCCCTGGAGGCGGACCGCGTGGTACAAATTGAGGACGGCCGCATCGTGTCGGACCGCCGCACGGTCTAGGGGGTGCGCTATGTGGAGACTATTTTCACTGGACTATATCAGGCGCAACCGGGCCGCATGTATTTCCATCGCGGTGACGGCGCTGATCGCGTCGTTCCTGATCTCGGCAATCAGCGGGATCTTTTACAATATGTGGGAGGACGAGAACCGTCTGATCGCCGCGGAGGAAGGGGATTGGCAGGGACGGCTGCGGGGGGATCTGAATGCGGAGGCCCTGGCAGTGGCGGAAAGCTTTGACAATGTGAGCCGGGCGGAGTTGGCGGCGGACCAGGAGAGCGGGGAAATGGTCCTCTCCCTCTGGTTTGAAAATCCCCGGAGCGTTTACCGGGATACGGAGCAGCTGGCCCGGCTGATCGGCGGGAACGGGGAAGATGGTGGAGTGAGCACCCAGTATCACCACAAGCTGTTGAACCAGTATTTGATCTTCTCGCCGGAGGAGAAGGAGAATCCGCCCCAGCTTCTGTTTCTTTATCTGGGCTTCTTGATCGTGGTGTGTATTTCCCTTGCCATGATGATTCACAGCGCGTTTGCGGTTACCATGGAGAGCAGGATGCAGCAGCTGGGAATGATGAAGAGCGTGGGCGCTACCCCGGCTCAGATCAGGACCGTGCTGCTCCAGGAAGCTATGGCCCTGTGCCTGTTTCCTGTTTTGGCGGGAATTCCCCTTGGGGCGGGCAGCTGCTATTGGTTTATGAGAATGGCCGGTAGCCTGGCGGAGAACCTGGGAGTCAGCCGCGCCGTGGGGGCGGTATTTTATTTTCCGGCTCCGGTGGTCCTTTTGTCCCTTGCGGTCTGCCTGTCCACTGTGTGGATATCGGCCTGGCTGCCCGCCGGACGGCTGGCGGGGCTGACTCCCCTGGAAGCGGTGAGGGGAGGCCGGGAAGCCGCGCCTGTGAAAATGAGGCGGTTCCGCCTGATTGCGGGAATGTTCGGCATCGAGGGGGAGCTGGCCCGAAAATCTCTCTACGCCAGGAGACGGGCTTTTCGGACAGCGGGCATCTCGCTGACACTGGCTTGCTTTGTGTTCAGCGCATTTTTGAATTTTGAGGTGGTTTCCTATCTTCACACCTACCACACGTTTTTTGAGCGGTATCAGGATACCTGGGATTTGCTGCTCACCCTGGACAAAAGGACGGAGCGGGAGGGGATGGCAGGGCACGGACTGCTGGAAGCGCTGCGGGGACTGGATGGGGTTGAGAGCTGCGCTGAGTACCGGAAGTATCAGGCCCGCGTCCGGCTTCCGGCGGACATGGTGAGCCAGGAGCTTGAGGCGCTGGGGGGACCACTGGGGCTTACGGACACGGGGATTGTGAGAGATGGCCGGGATTATCTGGCGCAGGCTCCGCTGGTGGTTCTGGACGATGTGAGTTTTCGGGAATATTGCCGGAAATCGGGGATGGAGTTGGAGCCGTGGACCGGGCCGGAGGCGGGGGTGAAGTTGGAGCCGGGGAATGATTTGTGTACCGGCGGAACCGGGATTCCGGTCGTGGCGGTGAACCGTATCTGGGATAATCTCAACAGCCGCTATAAGAACCGGCAGTATGTTCCGTATTTGAAGGCAGAGGACGGGCTGGAGCTGGAGCTTGCCCAAGTGACCGGAAGAGCGGCAGAGGCGGGAAATGCGGCCAAGACCGGAAGAGCGGCGGAGGATGAGTCCCCGGATCCAGCCCCTGCACAGGACCCTTTGAAAGCCCGGATTCTCGCCTACAGCGACCTGCCGCCGGACTTGAGGGAGGAATACGAGGATTTTACCCTGGTGCTGGTGGCGCCGGAATCCGGTTTCCGGAACGCCGAGGCCGCGTTTGGGAAGGCGGACAGGCATTTTAACATACTGACGGACTCGGACGAGGCGATTGACGGAGTTCAGGCGCAGATTGAGGGGATGATGGGGAGCGCACCCGGATGGGAGATGGAAAACCGGCTGAACGAGGAGGCGTTCAACGAGGCAGTCCGAACCGGTTACAAGCTGGTGATGGGAATTTTGTGCGGAACCCTGGCGCTTGTGGGCCTGTCCAACGTATTTGCCAACGCCCTGGGCAGTATAACCCAGCGCAAACGGGAATTTGCCCGCTACCTGTCCGTGGGTATGACGCCGGGAAGCGTACGGAAAGTGCTGGCGCTGGAGGCATTTTACGTGTGCGCCAAGCCGGTGGCCGTCAGCCTTCTGCTCAATATTCCCTTTGTGGCCTACTGCCTCCGGGCAAGCCTGCTCATGCCCGGGGAATACCTGGCGAATCTGCCGGTTCTGCCCATTGGCATATTTGTGTTGTCCATTTTCCTGGCGGTGGGAACCGCGTACTGGATCGGAGGCAGGCGGATTCTGAGAGGGGATCTGGTCGGGATGTTGAGAGATGGGACGCAGACTTGATATAAGGATGTGAAAGCGTGCGGAACTCTGGCCCTGCGCCGGAGAGCAGCCTGAAAATGAACGCAAATGCAATCACGGGCCGCCGGAATGATTACCGGCGGCCCGTGATTGTTCCGTCTTATGAAATATGTTGCGGGCTGCCTCTCTTCACCCCCTGCCCGGCAAATACACCCAAAACCGCTCCCCGCCCCCCTCGGCGTCCTCCAGCCCGATGGTCCCCCCGTGTAACTGCACCAGCTCTTTAGCCACGGACAGGCCCAGGCCGTAGTGCTGGCGGTCGGTGCGGGAGCCGTCGGCCCGGTAGAAGCGGTCGAACACATGCTTTTTGTCTGCGTCCGGTATGCCGCAGCCCTGGTCGGACACGGCAAAGGCCACCCCTGCCTTTTTGTGCCCCCGGGTTTCGCGGCGGCAGGCGGACAGCGTCACCTGCTTCCCGGCGGGGGTGTAGGTCAGGGCGTTGTCCAGCAGGATGGAGAGCACCTGTTCCAGGCGCTGGCCGTCGCCGGTGATGTGGGGCAGGGGTTCCTCCGGCAGCTCCAGGCACAGGCGGATGTTCCGCTCACGGGCCAGCGGTTCAAACCGCTCGTACACACCGATCAGCAGGGTGTCCGCGTCTAAGTCCTCTCTGCGGATGGTCCAGGTTTTGGCGTCCGCGGAGGCCAGAAGCAGCAGGTCGCTGACCAGGCCGGACAAACGCAGGCATTCCCGGTCGATGTTGGCCAGAAACTGGTCCTGCTTTTCCGGGGCGGCGGTCACCGCGGACAGGCTGGAGCGGATGACGGACAGGGGGGAGCGCAGCTCGTGGGAGGCCGCGGCGATAAATTCGTTCTGTTTTTTCCGGCTCTCCTCGATAGGCTTTAGAGAGCGCCCCACCAGCACCCGGCACACCAGATAGAGAGCGGCGATTCCCACCACGTCCAAGAACAGGAACAGGAAACGCTGGCGGTAAATCCCCGCGTCCGCCGGGTTCTGCCAGGCCAGCAGGGTCAGGCTCTGATACCCCTTGGTTGTGGGAATCACCAGCACAGAGCCGAAGTAGGCGTCCTGGTTTGGGCCGTTTAAGGTGAAGATGGAGGTGCGCGACAGGGAGGAGGAGACGGGCCGCATATCGATGCGCACCTTCTCCTCCTCCGCTGTTTTTATGGCCTGGGCGATCAGCTCCTCGCGGGCGGTGGGCGGCGTCCAGGCGCCCCTGTAGAGCAGAGGCCGCCCGTTGTCCTCGATGTGAATGATCAGCTTGCCTGCGCTTTCCATCCGGGCCAGCCAGGTGCAGTCGATGGTGCCGCCGGACTGGAGCCTGGAGGTGATGGTGAGCAGGGTGTTCTGGAAATTTTCCAGGTTCTTTTTTTTGAATTCCCGGGTACCCACCGCCAGCACCCCCAGGATCACGGCGGTGAGAATCAGGCCGGTGGTCACGGTGTAGAGGGCGGTCAGCCGTCTATGAAGCTGTTTGATTTCATTCATGGTAATCCCTCCAGGGCCGCGGCAAGTGCGTTTGCCGCGGTTGTTTTTGTTGGCTGCAACGGGCCGTTTCTGTTGGCTGTGGGCGCTTATCCGGATGTAGTGGGCCGCTGAGACAGCCTGCAGTCGATTGCGCGGCTCACGGCTGCCGTTCTTTCAACTGGTATCCGGTTCCGTGAATGGTGACAATCTGCGCCGAAGCGCCCACGGACCGCAGCCTGCGCCTCAGAAAATAGATATAGTTGTCCAGGTTTCCGTCCTCCACCTCGGCGTCCACGCCCCATATGTAGGTGAGAATTATTTCACGGGGAAGAATCTGGCCCGCACCCCGGATCAGATATTCCATGAGGGCGGTTTCCCGCTTGCTGAGCCGCACGGTGCCTCCGGGGCCGGACAGCTCCCGCCTGTCCGCGTCCAGGCGGATGTCGGCAAAGCATTTTTCCGCTCCGGCGTGGAAATTCCCCGGCCGCCGGGTGACCGCCCGGATGCGGGCCAGCAGCTCGCCCACGGCGTACGGCTTCACCAGATAGTCGTCCGCCCCGGCGTCCAGCCCGTCGATGCGGTCGTTGACTCCGTCCAGGGCGGTGGTGATGATCACCGGCGTAGCGATCTGTTTTCTGCGCAGGCCCTGTAAAATGGTCAGGCCGTCCACCTGGGGCAGCATCCGGTCCAGAACAATCACGTCGTAGGGGTATTGATTGGCGTAAAAAAGGGCGTCCTGCCCCTGATAGCACACGTCGGTCTCATAACCCGCGCGCTCCAACTGTAATTTGACCGTATTACAGAGGTCGCGGTCGTCCTCCACCAGCAGTATTTTCATAGGTTTTTCCTTTTCTGAATCAGTCATGTTTCCTTAATTATACCTTGTCGGCAGCCGGAGGGCTGTCGATAAGAGATGCGTTTCCTTAAGTATACCAGACAAATCTCTAAAAAACCTAAAAGAAATATTTCCATATTTCCAGTTTTTTTAGAGATTGCCCTGTTATGATGGAGGTATACGAAATGACAGAAAAGGGAGTGGACAAGAGTGAAAAATAAAGTGGATTTTTGGGCGCACTTATATAAGGGTTCATAAAACCCCTGATTTTGCGATTGTTTGACAATAGAATAAAGATTAGTTATCGTTGCGCTTCACTAACTTAGAACTATCGTAACCAAGACTTTCAAGATAGGCAAAAACATTGTTTTCATTCAGAACAACACGCTCTACATGGTTTTGAGGCTTCATCAATTCCTCATAGTCAGCAGGGGTAAAAGGTTTCTTTTCCGAGACCATATGGTAAATACAGACCATCATCATTCTTGCGATGGCAATGATTGCTTTCTTATGGCCACGACGCTTTTTGATTCGCCCATATTTGATTGCAAAATAAGGCTGCTTTTTGTTTTTGATTGCGGCAAGGGCACACTGTACCATCATCGGTTTCAAGTAAGCGCCTGCTTTGGCAATTCGGACAGATTTTTTCTTACCTGCGGATTCATTGTTGGAAGGAGAAAGTCCACACCAGGAACAGAGGTGTTTGGCATCATCAAAAATGTTCATGTCAACGCCTGTTTCTGCGAGAACAATGGTGGAACTTAACTCTGTCATGCCGGGCATGGTGCTGACAAATTCCACAAACTCATAATAAGGTTTGATACGGACATAGAGTTCCACTTCGGTCTGGGTAATCATACCGTCAAGATATTCCAGATGGCCAAGGGCCAGTTCCAGTTTTTTTGCCTGGTCTGTTTCAATGTTGCAGCCTCTGATTGCTTCGATGATTTCATCAGACTTGGCTTTGGCCCCTTTTTTTATCAGTTTTCGGACAGCCTTTTCGTCAATGGAATCAGCGGTATGCTCCAGCAGATAAGACATGATTTCGGTTGCTGTTTTGCCGAAAGGGTCAGAAAGCACGCTGGCAATGCCGACATTGGAAACGGTCATACAGTTCTGGATGCGGTTCTTCTCAGAGGATTTCATGCAGACCAGCTTAAAGCGGTATCTGGCAAGTTCCCGGAGCTGGCGGAAATCCTTGGGAGGGATAAAGGAACATCTGACAAGGTCAAATTTGTAGAGGTCGGCAATCCATTTTGAATCCTTTTTGTCCGTTTTCTTGCCTTTGATAGCTTTGACATATTTGGGATGTGTAAGGCAGACCTCTATGTCCTTTTCGAGATAATTAAAAATAGGAATCCAATACTTTCCTGTGGATTCCATACAAACGTGATAACAATTATTCTCGATAAGCCAGTTGTGAAACTTTTGAATATCCGAGTTGATGGTTGAAAAGGATTTTTGCCTGTATTCGGATACTCCGTCCCTGTTAGTGATTACGATGGTTGCAACGATAACATTTTTGTGGACGTCAAGCCCACAGCAGATGGGGTATTTTAACTTCATCATAAGTATCACCACCTTATAAAAAGGAATAGCAACAGTGACTGTCATCCTGTGACTGAATAAACATGGTTTATTACCAATGATAAGAGTCCGGGCTCAAAGTCCCACTTGTTTGTGCTTGAAAGGATGACGGCACATATAATGATACGGGGTCGGAATAAATTCGCCACTCCTCCTTCCGTGCTCTGTAGTGTATTGCTATTCCCTACAGGGATTATAAATCAAATAGTGGAGAGGTACAACATTTTTTCATAACTTGTTTGTGCCTTGAGCGAAGCGAAAGGAATGACAAAAATGATGAAAAAACGATGGATGTGCGCGCTGCTGGCTGCCGGTATGCTGGCCAGTGTCCTGTCCGGCTGCGGGCAGTCGTCCTTTACGGAGACGAAAGGAACCGCCGATGCCGGAACGAAACCCCAGGCCCAGGAGGGGGATTCGGTGCCGATGGGCCGCTATGTGGAGGGGGAGATCGAGCTTCCCGGGGAGAGCCGGGAGGATATTTCCGATATCATTCAGAATGAGAACGGCGCATTGGAGCTGTACACGGAAAAAGACGACGAGATCCACCGCTACACCTTTGACGGCCAGGAGTGGAGGCGGGAGGAGAAGAGCCTGATGGAGGGCCTGGAGATACCCTATAACGTTCATGTGATTCTGGGCGGGGACGGCAGCCGCTACGCCCTGTACCCGCTGTCCAATGGTTACCGGTTCCGTCTGATGAAACTGGCGGAGGACGGGGAGCACCAGGAGATTTTGGAGGAGCTCCTCTCTGAAAAGCGAGATAATGGCTCCTACAAGCATTACCCGGACTTCGCGGGGATAACTCCCGAGGGGAATATCCTTCTGTCCCTGCGCGACATGACGAGAGTCTACACCCCTGAGGGAGAGCTTGTGATGGAGGTGCCTCAGACCAGCTGCTCCTCGGACTGGAAAACCGCTTCCTACTTAAAAGGGAACGAGTATCTGACCATCGGGGAAAACGGCTACATCCGATACGACGTGTCCGAGACCAAGGGGCAGATGATGGAGGAGATCGCCTACCAGCAGGGGAATTCCGATCAGTATGCGGCCGTGACGCCGGACAAGGAAGGCGGCTTTTTTATGGCCAACCCGAAAGGCATTCACCACATCGGCCAGGGCGGAAGTATCTGGGAGACGGTTGTGGACGGGGAGTTAAACTCGTTGAGCCAGCCCAGCGCCTATATCATCAAGCTGTTCGTGGGAGCGGAGGACGATTTCTACGTGTGGATCAACAGTGCGGGAACCGACATGATCAAGCATTACACCTATGACCCGGAGATTCCGTCCGTGCCGGGAAAAACCCTGACCGTGTACGGCCTGGACCTGGGCTCGGCGGAGACGGTGCGCCAGGCTGCGTCCATGTTCCAGCTGGCCCACCCCGACGTGCGGGTGGAGCTGATCGACGGCCAGACAGAAGCGGGGAGCACCACGGTTTCAGATACCATCCGGGCGCTGAACACGGAGCTGCTGAGCGGAAACGGGGCCGACGTGCTGGTGCTGGACGGACTGCCGGCGGACGCCTATATAGAGAAAGGCGTGCTCCTGGACCTGCGGGAAGCGTTAAAGCCCATGCTGGAAGCAGAAGAGTTTGGGGAAAATATCACAGGCCCCTTTACGGCGGCGGACGGAGGCATTTACCGGATTCCGTCCAGGATGACCCTGATGACCGTATACGGCGACCCGGAGGCCCTGGCGAGCCTTAAAACTATGGAGGATGCCAGAAGATACCAGAGCGATCCCTCCCATTTGCCCCTGCGGCCCAGGACGACCTATGAGAATCTGCTGCGCCACATATTCATGTTGTACAGCCGGGAGATCGTGGACAGCGAGAGCGGGATGCTGAAACCCGGAAAGATCGCGGAGCTGCTGGAGACGGTGAAGGTGTTGGGTGAGGCCAACGATTCCAGAGCGTCCTTTGACGAGTCTGAAGAGGGTGAGATCCGGTTTTACTATAACACGTCCCTGAAGTCCCAGAGTCTGCCGGGGGACGAATCCATAGAATTGCAGCGGGGCGATATCTGCGCGGCCATAGAGTCGGTGGATGGAATGTACAGCCTGATGCTGCCCCTGGCGGTGGCCGGGCAGCTGGGCTACCAGATGGAAGGGTATAACGCCTGCTACATGCCGTCGCAGATGCTGGGAATCAACCGCTCCGGTGGACAGATCGGGCTGGCGGAGGAGTTCGTCCGGTTTGTGCTGGGAGAGCAGGTGCAGGACAGCGACCTGATGGACGGTCTGCCGGTGAACAAGAAGGCTGCGGCCCACTGGGCCAGCGAGGACTGGGGAAACCCGGAGCTTTCGATTGCGGTCAGCGGCGGGGACGGCTACAGCCTGGCGGGAACGTTCCCGACGGTGGAGCAGCGGAGCCGTATCTTCGCGCTGGCGGAGGCTGCCGACCAGCCCATTCTGGCGGACCAGGTGCTGCTGGACATCATTATGGCGGAAACGAAGGGATATTTTGATGGAACCTTGTCTTTGGAGCAGGCGGCGCAGAACGCTGAGAGCAAAGCGAACCTTTACTTCGCAGAATAGGGCGGCCTTCCTGTTTCTGGCCCCCAGCGCGGCCGGGACCGTGGTGTTTACGCTGATCCCCTTCGGGGCCGTGATCGCGGAGGCGTTTACCGGGATGGCGGACGGAACCTTTGCGGGATTGGAAAATTTTATCCTGGTGGTCCACAACGCCGCCTTCCGGCTGGCGGCGAAGAATACCCTGCGTTTTATGGCGGTCTGCATTCCCCTTCTGATGGCCGTGTCCCTGTGGACCGCGGTGCTGGTGAAGGCCGCGGCGGACCGCTCCGGGGTGTTCAAGACCACGATGCTTCTGCCCATGGCGGTGCCGGTGGCTTCGGTGGTCTGCCTCTGGAAGGTGATGTTTCATCCCCAGGGGCTGTTAAACCAGCTTCTGGGGAACACAGGCGGCGCGGGCATCGATTTCATGCGGCGGAAAAGCGCGTTCCTGGTGCTGGTATTTACCTATATCTGGAAAAATAACGGCTACGACATGGTGTTGTGGCTGGCCGGTCTGGACGGAATCTCAGGGGAACTTTACGAGGCGGCCCAGGTGGACGGAGCCGGGTCCTGGCAGAAATTCCGCTACATTACGGCGCCGGGGTTAAGGGGCACGGCTTCCCTGGTGGCCCTGCTGTCGGTGATCAACTCCTTTAAGGTGTTCCGGGAGGCGTACCTGATCGCTGGGGATTACCCCCACGACAGCATCTACATGCTCCAGCACCTGTTCAACAACTGGTTCGTCTCCCTGGATATCCAGAAAATGAGCGCGGCGTCGGTGCTGCTGGAGACGGCTGTGCTCTTCGGAGTTCTTCTGTGGAGGCAGAGGAGGGGCGGACATGATTAAACGGGTGATGGTGCGGGTTGTCTTGACGGTTATGTGTCTGTTTGTCTGGCTCCCGCTGTTTTTGATGGCGGGAAATTCCCTGATGGGAGAGTGGGAGATGCTGGACCGGTTTGGGTCGGTGTTTGGCGCGGCGAACCGGCCGGTGAAGGCAGCGCTTCTGCCCTCCTATCCCACGCTGAAGCCCTATGTGGAGCTGCTGCTGGACTCGCCGGGCTTTTATGTGATGTTCTGGAATTCCTGCCTGCAGACGGGACTTGCGGTGGCCGGTCAGCTTCTAGTGGCGCTTCCGGCGGCCTGGGCCTTCGGAGCCTTATCGTTTAAGGGCAGGAGAGGGCTGTTTCTGATCTATATCATCCTGATGCTTCAACCCTTCCAGGTGACCATGGTGCCAAACTATCTGGTGCTCAAACGGCTGAGTCTGCTGAACAGCCATCTGGCGGTGATTCTGCCCGCGGCCTGGTCGGCATTTCCGGTGTTTATCATGGCGAAATTTTTTGAGACGATCCCCCGGCCGCTTATGGAGGCTGCGGGATTGGACGGGGCCGGGAGCTGGATGATTTTCTGGAAAATCGGGGTGCCCATCGGAAAGCCGGGCATCGTCTCGGCCATGGTGCTGGGGGTTCTGGAAACCTGGAACGCCATCGAACAGCCCATGACGTTTTTAAAGGAGCAGAGGCTTTGGCCCCTCTCCCTGTACCTGCCGGAGATCACGGCGGACAAGGCGGCGGTGGCCTGGGCCGCTTCGGTGACGGCCATGATCCTGCCGGTCAGCTTGTTTGTGATGGGACAGGGGGCCCTGGAGCAGGGGATTGCGGCCTCGGGAATCAAGGAATGAGTGGTGAGCGGCGATGAAACGGTTTACAGTGGGATTTCTGATTGTGATGGTAATATTTACATTTTTATCCAGGGCCCTGGACTCCGTGACCATTGCCAGGGTTCAGACCGGGTACGGGAAGCAGGGGTCCGTGTCCTACCGGATCACGGGGGAGGGGACCTTTGAGGCGGACCGGCTGTCCTACCGCCCGCTGCCGGAGGGGATGCGGGTGGACACGATTCTGGCCCGTCCCGGGGACGTGGTGCAGGCGGGGGATACGATCCTCACATTGCAGATGGAACCGCTGCAGGAGAAGCGGGAGGAGCTGGCTGTCGCGCTTCGGCAGGCGGAGCTGGCCCTGGAACAGGAACGCCTGTCCGGCCGGGAGATTCCCAGGGTGACCCAGGAGATGCTGGCCCTCCAGCAGATGGAGGTGGACCAACGGGCGCTGGAGCTTGGCAGGCAGGACCTGGCGGACGCCCAGGAAGAATACGATCAGAATGTGGATGCCCTCCGGCTGGAGTACGACCGCCTGGCAGACCGCTCGGAGGATGAAATCCGCCAGGATGCACGGAATGCGTTAAAGAGCGCCAGGCGCGTCTACGATGCCGCCAAATTGGACCGGGATTCTGCGGTGAAGCGTGCGGAGCGGGAGGTCCGGGAAAAGCAGAAAAAGCTGGACCGGCTGAACGCCCAGGAGGACCCTTCGGAGGAGGCGGTGGCGGACGCTGAGGAGGCGTTGGCCGCGGCTGAGGAGGATCTGGAGCTGGTGAAGGAGGAACAGGACATTCTGGTGGAGGAAGCCAAAGCTTCCCTGCGGTCTGCCGAGGAGGATTACGACGACCGCAGCTACGATACCCTCAAGGTCCAGGAGGACTGCAAAAAGGCGTACGAGGACGGCGTGAAGGCGGAGGATGAAAAACTCTCCCTTGCTCAGCGGAAGGTGCTGGAGCTGGAGGAGGCGCTGCGCCAGTCCGGCCAGAACCTGGAAAATGCCAGAATCACAGACGCGGGGACCCGCTCGGAGGAGGAAAAGACCCGGGAGATTTCCCGTCTGCGGCAGGAATCCATGGAGCTGGATCTGGAACAAAAACGGCGCAGCCTGGCAAAGGTGGAGGAGCTCATCAGCCGGGAGGGCGCGGTGACGGCGGTTTCCCGGGCGGTGGTGGCGGGCCTTGACCTGCAGGAGGGCGGACTGATCGGAGCTGCGGATCAGATCCGGCTGGCCGAGGGGCGGATGCTGTTTCGGGCGCAGGTGGACAAGGAGGAGGCGGCCCTTCTGGCGCAGGGACAGCGGATGTCCTTAAAACGGACCGGGGAGGCCAAAGAGTTAAACGCGGTGGTGGAGTCGGTGGACCGCCTGTCCGAAGACGGGAAATGCACGGTGAGCGCTTCCCTTGCGGAGGGCGAGGGATGGCTGGGGGAAACCTGCAGCTTCACGGTGGTGCTGCAATCCGGCGTCTACCCGATGGTGATCCCCATTGAAGCGCTGAGGGAGGATACAATCGGTTATTTCTGCCTGGCCGTGCAGCCGGAAAAGACCATTCTGGGCGAGGAGCTGACGGCTGTGCGGGTCAACGTGGAGGTGCTGGAAAAGAGCAGCACGTCGGCGGCTGTTTCGGGCCCGGTCACCAGCGTCACCCCTCTGGTTCTCTCTTCCAACAAATCGGTGTCCCCGGGCGACCGGGTACGGGAGGTGACGGAATGAAACGGTGGATGACGATCCTATTGGCGGCGGGTTTTTGTATCACCGCGATACTTTTGTGGCGGGAACTTAAGGACTTCGGAAACCAGATATTTTACGAGTACGGGGAAACGGATGCGCCCGGTTGCGAAGTGCTTGACCGGTTGGCGGAGGCAGAGCGGTCGGAGGGAAATCCCCTGCCGGACATGGCGGCATGGACGGTGGAGGAGAACGTGGAGGTGGAGAACCGGAGCCTGGGCCGGGTGAAGAAGGCCGACCGCATGGTGGTCTGGGGCGACCGGGAGCTGGCGGTGAGGCGCGGCCTGGCGGCGGGCAATTACGGCTACCCATCCGACCCCAGGGCCTGCGTGATCAGCCGCGGCCTGGCGATGGAGCTGTTCGGCTCCTCTGCGGTGGTGGGATTGGAGGTGCGCTGCCAGGGCACGGACTATCTGGTGCGCGGGGTCACCCAGGACGACCGGCGTATGGTGATCGTGCCCGCCTCCGGTTCCTCGGACCGGTTTCCCTATGTGCTGTTGGATTATGGGGCGGACCGCGGGGCCAAATCCGGGGCGGACCAGCTCCTGTACCGCTACGATGCCGGAAGCGCGCGCTACCGGGTGGACGGGGAAATCTGCCTGGCGGCTGCGGGCTTTTTTGCTTTTCTGCCGGTGTGGGCGGCCCTGGGACGGAGCCTGTCTGCGTATTTTGGCCGGGAAAAACGCCTCCTGCGCCGGTTTATGGCAGTGTCGGCGGCAGCGTTGGCAGCGGCGGCCTGCATCCGGATGCTGGGGGCGGAGGGAACCCGGTTTCCGCCGGACCTCATCCCCTCCAGATGGTCGGATTTCAGCTTCTGGGGCCAGCGGTGGAGGGAGATCACTCCGGCGCTGCGCTTTGCGGGGGAAAACGGCCGCGTTTTGTGGATGACGCTGCTGCGGGAACGGACGATTGCGGGGATTCTGTGCGGAACCGCGGGGGGACTTACGGTCATTTTTACAGAGGGTGGGATTGTAAGGAAAACGTTATTGACACTCAGGGACAAAATGAGTAAAGTAGGGGGTAGGAGTTAATCTGGATGAGCGCGTATCGAGTGAGGAGGATACACTTTGAAAAAGCACAGTATGAAACATCTGACGGCGGCAGCGGCGGCGGTAGCCCTGGCGCTTTTAACCGCGTTTCCGTCATGGGCGGCCAGCACCACCAAGAAGATCACGTCCGTCACCCTGCAGATCGAGGCGGATATCGAGCCTGGGACGGATTTCGGCGAGGAATCCATTGATTTTGACGCCAGCGGAGACAAGTTTTACGTGGGGGATTACGAGGTCAAGAACGACGGCCAGGCGTGGGAGGAGGATACGGTTCCCAAGCTGGAGGTGACGCTGGAGGCCAACGACGATTACCGTTTTTCCACCTCGATCCGAAAGGACAAGATACGTTTAAAGGGCGTCGGCGCTGTCTGTAAAGGCGCTGCCCGCAAGGAGGCGGGGCAGCAGCTGGTGCTGACCATCGAGCTGGACTCTTTGACCAAGTCCTTAAGGCCTATTGAGAATGTGCGCCTGAACCCCGACGGGGTGGTGACCTGGGATCCGGTGAGCACGGCCGGAAGTTATGAGTTTCGTGTGTACCGGGACGGAAAGTCGGTGGGGAGCGCCATCACCACCACCTACAACAGCTACAACTGTTCGGAGAAGCTGACCAAGAGCGCCAATTACTATGTGAAGGTGAAAGCCTACAACAAGGTCGATTCCTCCATCGAAGGGGAGTGGGCCGAGTCCAACACCATGTACGTGGATGCCAACATGGCGTCCTACTTCAAGGACAATCCCGTGGAGAACCCGGAGGGCGTGTACCCCTACAGCTCCTGGAAGCAGACGGAGGACGGAAGATGGTGGTACGACAACGGGGACGGAACCTATCCCAGCTCAAACTGGCAGGAGATCGGCGGCAAGTGGTATTTCTTCGACGCAGAGGGTTATATGGTGACCGGCTGGATCGACTGGGAGGGCAAGCGCTATTTCTGCAATGAGAGCGGCGAGATGCTGAAGGACTGCATCACCGAGGACAACTACCGCCTGGGCGAGGACGGGGCGGTGATCAGCCAGGATCCGGTGCCGGGCCCGTAAAGTCCGGGAGGTCTGGGCTGTAAGCGTGGTTTGAGCCGCGGGGACCGGCCCTGCGGGCGGCCGTCAGGGCCATGAGAGAATGAACATAATACGGCTGTCGCGGACTTGTTTGTCCAGCGGCAGCTTTTTAAAGGTGGAGACAAGAGAAGTGGACGATTGGGAACAACAATTTACAGATGCCCTGGAGATCGGATATTCCTACCAGCTGGCGAAACGGATGGAGCAGTTTAAGACAAACCCAGCGCTGGGCTACCGCACGGCGGGCTCCAAAGCGGAATTTGAGACGGGCGAGATGCTTTGCCGGGAGATGGAGGCCATCGGCCTTAAGGACGTGCACAAGGATAAGGTGACGGTGGACGCCTGGGAGTTTGAGAAGGCCGAGATGCGTTTTACGGATTCGGAGGGGGTAAGGCACTGCTTTCAGCTGGGAGCCTATCAGACCAATTTCGACACGGAGGGAACCAGGGAGTTTGAGATTGTCTACCTGGGCAAGGGCACGGCGGACTGCTATGACCGAGTGGATGTGAAGGGAAAGCTGGTGCTGGTGGACATCAACCAGCGGGACGAGTGGTGGATCAATTTCCCGGTTTACCAGGCCCATCTGAGGGGGGCGGCCGCCCTGGTGGCGGTTCAGGAGCAGGGCTACGGGGAGGTCCACAACACGGCCTTAAACGCCCAGGACATCGCGGGACCGGCGGACGCGCCGGCGTTCTCCATTTCCCAGGCGGACGCCTGGGTGCTGAAAAAGGCCATGATGGAGGCCGGAAGCTGCCCGGACGAGAGCGGGATGGAGCCGGGCAACATGGGCGCGGTTGCGGTGGAGTTCGAGGCCAGGACCACCGTGGCGCCGGACCGGGAGACCTACAACATCGTGGGGACCATACCGGGGCGGGGCACGGACCGGATGATTCTGATCACCGCCCATTACGACTCCTATTTCAGCGGATTTCAGGACGACAACGCGGCGGTGGCTATGATGTTTGGGATCGCCAGGGCACTGTTAAAGAGCGGCTACAGGCCAAAGTTCAATCTGGTTTTCTGCGCCATGGCCGCGGAGGAGTGGGGGGTGGCAAACTCCAAGTACGACTGGTCCACAGGCGCTTACGAGGAGGTGTTCACCGCCCATCCCGAGTGGAGGGGAAAGACCTTCGCCAACTTAAATTTCGAGCTTCCGGCCCATGCCCATGGACAGATGGACGCGGTGCGCTGTACCTACGAGTACGAGGATTTCCTGAGCCGTTTTCTGGAAGGCGTTGAGGTGGACGAGGCGGCCTACCCCGACGGGGTGGAGGTGCTCTGCCCCATCCAGACCTGGTCCGACGATTTCTCCATGGCCGTGGCCGGAATCCCGTCCATGGTCAACGAATTCTCCGGCGGGGAGTTTATGGAAACCCACTACCACTCCCAGTTTGACAACGACAATGTGTACCAGGAGCCGGTTTACCGCTTTCACCACGTGCTCTACGGCCGCATGGTGATGGCCTTCGACCGCCTGCTGCTGCCGCCCATGAACTTCGAGCGCCTGATCCGGGCGGTGACGGACAGCGACGACGTGGGAATCCGGCGCAAGGCGGAGGTGGACACCTGGGAGATGAAGCGCGCCCTGAAGAAGGCCAAGGAGGTCTCCAGGGCGTTGTACCGCAGGATCACGGAGCTGAACCGGGATTACGCAGCGTTTCTGGATCAGGGGGATATGGAGGCGGCGGACCGTTTGTTTGCGCGCTGCGGGGAAATGCAGGAACGGCTGCTGTACATATTCCGCAAGGAGCAGGATTATTTTGTGCGGCTGAACTGGCACGACGAGGTGCTTTTCCCACAGGAGGCGGTGCAGGACAATCTGCGCGCGCTCTACAAGGCTCTGCGGCACGCCTGGGAGGGAAATGCGCGGGCGGCCCTGGAGGATATCTATGGCATCGACAACAACCGCTATGCCTTCCTGTTTGACGAGCAGGTGTTCAACTATTTCACCCAGTACGTGTTAAACCAGCCCGGCAACCGCTTAAAATGGGGCGCGGGCCGTATCGTGCACCATGAGAACCTGTTTCAGCTGGTCCGCAGCCTGAAGGAAAAGCTGGAGGAGGGGCGGGAGAAGGACGTGGATCTCACGCCGGAATACCTGGAGTTAAAGCGGGTGACGGAAAATCAGACCGCGTGCTACCGGGACGATATCCGCTATATGACGGAATCAATCAAAAAACTGACCGCATGGATGCAGGAATGCCTGACCATGTGACGGGAGGAAATACAAGCGATGGAAAGCCGAACTTTATACCGCGTGCAAAAAGAGGATCTGCCGAAAATGGAAGAGCTTCTGACCCAGTGCTTTGCCCGGGACCCGCTGTACTGCAAGCTGATCCCGGATGAGGAGACCAGAAAGCGCCTGCTGCCGGAGCTGTTCAAATGCGACCTGTCGGAGTTTTTCGAGCTGTGCCAGATCTACTCCGACAGTCCGGAGTTAAACTCCATCATCGTGGTGTCCGACGAGTCGGAGCCCTACGATCCGTTCCGCTACTACCTGACCGAGGCCCTGGCCGCCTTAAAGACGGACGAGTACCTGATCCGGGAGGACCCCAGTCTTAAAACCTTCTGGAATTTTGTGAGGGGCAAGGACTATTTAAACTCCCGCTGGACGGCCCAGCTTCACCAGGAAGAGCGCCTGCACATCATCTATCTGGCCGTGCGGCAGGGCATGCAGCACCACGGCCTCTCGGCCCTGCTGCTAAACGAGGTGATCGCTTACGCCGAGAGCCGCCGCCTGATGATTTCCCTGGAAACCCACAATCCGAAAAATGTCCCGCTGTATGAACATTTCGGATTCAAGGTATTCGGCGTGGTGGAAAAACATTTCGATCTCAAACAATACTGCCTGGTGCGCGAGGTGCAGTGAGATTGCGCTGCGCTGGCGGCAGTTGTTCCGGCGGAGAAAGGCGCTTTCCGGCAGGGCTTGCGCGACTTTCTCCGCCGGTTTTCTCTCTGTCCGGGCCGGTTCGCTATAACTTCTGTTCATGATAATAATTCCAAACTTGTATATTCCATAATCGGAAAATTCCCCTGCAACAGTTGAAATCCCCCATTAAATGAGCTATGATGGAAAGAAATCATATTTGTTTGTTTAGACATAACTAAAATGAATGATAGAATGGGAGAGATATGAAAATGAATTATAATGTGACAGCCATACCGGGAGATGGGATCGGCCCGGAGATCGTGCGCGAGGCCAGAAAAGTGCTGGACCAGGTGGGCAGGGTCTACGGCCATAGCTTCCATTATACCGAGGTGCTTATGGGCGGCTGCTCCATCGACGCCCACGGCGTTCCCCTGACCGACGAGGCTCTGGAGACGGCGCGAAACAGCGACGCGGTGCTTCTTGGAGCGGTGGGCGGCAATGTGGGCAACTCCAAGTGGTACGATGTGGCCCCGAATCTGCGCCCCGAGGCAGGACTTCTGGCCATGAGAAAGGGCCTGGGACTCTTCGCCAACATCCGTCCCGCCTACCTCTACGCCGAGCTGGCCTCCGCCTGCCCCTTAAAGGATGAGATCATCGGGGACGGCTTCGACATGGTGATCATGCGGGAGCTCACCGGCGGCATTTACTTCGGCGACCGCTGGACCAAGGAAGTGGACGGCGTGATGCAGGCCACGGATATCCTTACATACAATGAAAATGAGATCCGCCGGATCGCAATCAAGGGCTTTGAGATCGCCATGAAGCGCCGGAAAAAGGTGATCAGCGTGGACAAGGCCAATGTGCTGGATTCCTCCCGCCTGTGGAGAAAGGTGGTGGAGGAAGTGGCGAAGGACTACCCGGAGGTGGAGCTGACCCACATGCTGGTGGACAACTGCGCCATGCAGCTGGTGATGAATCCGGGCCAGTTCGACGTGATCCTGACCGAGAACATGTTCGGCGACATTCTGTCCGACGAGGCCAGCATGATCACCGGCTCCATCGGGATGCTGTCCTCGGCCAGCTTAAACGAGAGTAAGTTCGGCCTGTACGAGCCCAGCCACGGCTCCGCCCCGGATATCGCGGGCCTTGACCTGGCGAACCCCATCGCGACGATTTTGTCCGCGGCCATGATGCTGCGCTATTCCTTTGACTTGGACAAAGAGGCGGACGCGGTGGAGCAGGCGGTCCGGCAGGTATTAAAAGACGGTTACCGCACCGGGGACATTATGTCCGACGGTTGCGAGAAGGTAGGGACCACCCGCATGGGTGATCTCGTTGCAGAGCGGATACGATAGAGGAGGAGAAACAGATGAAAAGTGATGCAGTGAAAACAGGTATGCAGCAGGCGCCCCACAGATCCCTGTTCAACGCCCTCGGCATGACGGCGGAAGAGATGAAAAAGCCCATGGTGGGCATTGTGAGTTCTTATAATGAAATTGTACCCGGACACATGAACCTGGATAAGATCGTGGAAGCGGTGAAGCTGGGCGTGGCCATGGCGGGCGGCACCCCGGTGGTGTTCCCGGCCATCGCGGTCTGCGACGGCATCGCCATGGGCCACGTGGGCATGAAGTATTCCCTGGTGACCCGGGACCTGATCGCGGATTCCACCGAGTGTATGGCACTGGCTCACCAGTTCGACGCCCTGGTGATGGTGCCCAACTGCGACAAGAACGTGCCCGGCCTTCTGATGGCTGCGGCCAGGATCAACGTGCCCACCGTGTTCGTCAGCGGCGGTCCCATGCTGGCGGGCCATGTGAAGGGCCACAAGACCAGCCTTTCCAGCATGTTTGAGGCAGTGGGCTCCTACGCGGCTGGTACCATGAGCGAGGAGGACGTGCGGGAGTTCGAGGAGAAAGCTTGTCCCACCTGCGGTTCCTGCTCCGGCATGTACACGGCCAATAGCATGAACTGTCTGACCGAGGTGCTGGGCATGGGCCTTCGGGGCAACGGCACCATCCCGGCGGTTTACTCTGAGCGCATCAAGCTGGCGAAGCACGCCGGCATGCAGGTGATGGAGATGTACCGCCAGAACATCCGTCCCCGCGACATTATGACAAAAGAGGCGTTTATCAACGCCCTGACCATGGATATGGCCCTGGGCTGCTCCACCAACAGCATGCTTCATCTTCCGGCTATCGCCCACGAGGCGGGCGTGGAGCTGAATCCGGATATCGCCAATGAGATCAGCGCCAGAACCCCCAACCTGTGCCATCTGGCTCCGGCGGGCCCCACCTATATAGAAGACTTAAACGAGGCGGGCGGCATCTACGCCGTGATGAACGAGATCAGCAAGAAAGGCCTGCTGAACCTGGACTGCATGACCGTCACCGGCAAAACCGTGGGCGAGAACATCAAGGGCTGCGCCAACAAGAACCCGGACGTGATCCGTCCCGTGGAGAACCCCTACAGCCAGACCGGCGGCATCGCCATCCTGCGGGGCAACTTAGCGCCCGGCAGCGCGGTGGTGAAGCGCTCCGCCGTTGCGCCTGAGATGTTACAGCACGAGGGCCCGGCCAGGGTGTTCAACTGCGAGGAGGACGCCATCGCGGCCATCAAGGGCGGCAAGATCGTGGCGGGCGACGTGGTGGTGATCCGCTACGAGGGACCCAAGGGCGGCCCCGGCATGCGCGAGATGCTCAATCCCACCTCCGCCATCGCGGGAATGGGCCTGGGCTCCACGGTGGCCCTGATCACCGACGGCCGGTTCTCCGGCGCTTCCAGAGGCGCTTCCATCGGCCATGTGTGCCCGGAAGCCCAGGTGGGCGGCCCCATCGCACTGGTGGAAGAGGGCGACATCATTTCCATCGACATCGACAACCACAGACTGGACGTGAAGGTCTCCGACGAGGAGCTGGCGGCCAGAAAGGCCAAATGGAGCGCCCCCACGCCCCAGGTGACCAGCGGATATCTGGCAAGGTACGCCTCCCTGGTGACCAGCGCGGACCGCGGTGCGGTGCTGGAAGTGAAATAGAGCCGGCGCGGGGCGGTGTGATTCCGTCAGGGCCGCGGACAGCAGCGGGAAGTGCGATCCCGGCGTGGCCGCGGGCGGCAGCGGAAAGTGTGATTCCGCCAGGGCCGCGGACCGCGCCATGGGCCAGCCGGACCGGCCGGCCGCGGGTCACACGCCGCAAATTGACATGCAATAGAAAGAGCGCGCGCCTGATTCCACATTTCAGGCGCGCTTCGGAAAAGGAGTGCGGGATATATGAGCAAATTGACAGGAGCAGAGATTGTAATACAGTGCCTGAGGGAGCAGGGAGTGGACACCGTGTTCGGTTATCCGGGCGGGGCCATTTTGAATATCTACGACGCGCTGTATCAGCATCAGGATGAGATTACCCATATCCTGACCTCCCACGAGCAGGGAGCGTCCCACGCTGCGGACGGATACGCCAGGGCTACGGGAAAAGTGGGCGTGTGCCTGGCCACCTCCGGCCCCGGCGCCACCAACCTGGTGACCGGAATCGCCACAGCTTATATGGATTCCGTGCCGGTGGTAGCCATCACCTGCAACGTGACCAACAACCTGCTGGGCAAGGACAGCTTTCAGGAGGTCGACATTACGGGCGTCACCATGCCCATTACCAAATACAACTTTATCGTCAAGGACGTGAATAAGCTGGCCAAGGTCATCCGCCGCGCCTTCACCATCGCCCAGACCGGCCGTCCCGGCCCGGTGCTTGTGGATATCACCAAGGACGTGACCGGCGCGACCTGCGACTATGAGTACCAGGCGCCCGAAGAGATCGTGCGCCAGAGCGACACCATCACCGAGGAGGCCATGGACCGGGCCGTTGAGATGATCCGCAAGGCCCAGAAGCCCTTCATCTTCGTGGGCGGCGGCGCTGTGATCGCCAACGCTTCCGACGAGCTGCGGGCCTTCGCCCACAAGATCCAGGCCCCGGTGGCCGACAGCCTGATGGGCAAGGGCGCGTTTGACGGCACCGACGAGCTCTACACCGGCATGGTGGGCATGCACGGCACCAAGACCAGCAACTTCGGCATCACCGAGGCGGACCTGCTGATCGTGGTGGGCGCCCGCTTCTCGGACCGGGTGACGGGCAACGCCTCCAAGTTCGCGAAAAATGCCAAAATTTTACAGTTGGATGTGGACCCGGCTGAGATCAACAAGAATATCCGGGTGGACGCCAGCATCATCGGGGACGTGAAGGTGATTCTGCGCAAGCTCAACGCCCGCTTAGACCCGGTGAACCACGATGAGTGGATCGCCCACATCGAGCGCATGAAGGATATGTATCCCCTGCGCTATGACAAGCGGCTTCTGACCGGCCCCTACATTGTTCAGGCCATCGACGAGGTGACGGACGAGGACACCATCATCGTCACCGAGGTGGGCCAGCACCAGATGTGGGCGGCCCAGTACTACAATTACCGCAAGCCCAGAACCCTTCTGACCTCCGGCGGCCTGGGCACCATGGGCTATGGCCTGGGCGCGGCCATCGGCGCGAAGATGGGCTGCAAGGACCGCACGGTGATCAACATCGCGGGCGACGGCTGCTTCCGCATGAATATGAACGAGATCGCCACGGCGGTGCGCTACAACATCCCGGTGGTGGAGGTCATTGTGAACAACCATGTGCTGGGTATGGTGCGCCAGTGGCAGACCTTATTCTACGGCAAGCGCTATTCCCAGACCGTTTTGAATGACGCGGTGGATTTTGTGAAGCTGGCGGAGGCCATGGGGGCGAAAGCCTACCGGGTGACGCAGAAGGACGATTTCATCCCGGTGCTGAAGGAGGCGATCTCCCTGAATATCCCGGTTCTCATCGACTGCCAGGTCAGCTGCGACGACAAGGTATTCCCCATGGTATCGCCCGGAGCGCCCATTGCGGATGCTTTTGACGATACGGACTTGAAAATCAATTAAAAACAGTGTATGATAGTCAGTAACACTTCGGGGACGTTAACACATTATCATGTTAAAGCGTTCTCCCGGCGTTAAGGGCGACCATGCAGAGGCATATTCGGATGACTTTCCTGCCTGCGGTCCTTGAAACCGGCCCGCATACGGGGAAGTCATCTGTATATATTTATAAGAGACAGATGTACAGCAAGGCTGCGGCGCGCCACTGAGCGCGAAGCCGCGGCAAAACAAACCATTGAAGGAGGAGCGCGAACATGAGCAGAGTTTACAACTTTTCAGCAGGTCCGGCCGTGCTGCCGGAGGAAGTCCTGGCGGAGGCATCGGCGGAGATGCTGGATTACAGAGGGACCGGGATGTCAGTGATGGAGATGAGCCATCGATCTAAGGCTTATCAGACCATTATCGACGAAGCTGAATCAGATCTGCGCGGGCTTTTACATATTCCGGACAATTACAAGGTGCTGTTCTTACAGGGCGGCGCGTCCCAGCAGTTTGCCATGGTTCCCATGAACCTGATGAAAAACAAGGTGGCGGACTACATTGTGACCGGACAGTGGGCCAAGAAGGCATGTTCCGAGGGGAAGCTGTACGGCACGGCCAACGCGGTGGCTTCCAGCGCGGATAAGACCTTCAGCTACATCCCGGACTGCTCCGATCTGCCGATCTCGGAGGATGCGGACTACGTGTACATCTGTGAAAATAATACCATTTACGGCACAAAGTACAAGACATTACCCAACACCAAGGGCAAGCTCCTGGTGGCGGACCAGTCCTCCTGCTTCCTGTCGGAGCCGGTGGACGTGTCCAAATACGGCCTGATCTTCGCCGGAGCCCAGAAGAACGTGGGACCGGCCGGGACCGTGATCGTGATCGTCAGGGAGGACCTGGTGACCGAGGATGTGCTTCCGGGAACGCCCACCATGCTGCGCTACAAGACCCATGTGGACGCGGGCTCCCTGTACAATACCCCGCCCACCTACGGCATTTATATCTGCGGCAAGGTGTTCAAGTGGCTGAAAGCCAAAGGCGGCCTGGAGGCTATGAAGCAGTACAACGAGGAGAAGGCGAAGATTCTTTACGATTTCCTGGATCAGAGCAAGCTCTTTAGGGGCACGGTGGTGAAGCAGGACCGCTCTCTGATGAACGTGCCCTTTGTCACCGGCGACGAGGAGATGGACGCCCTGTTTGTGAAGGAGTCTAAGGCTGCGGGCCTGGAGAATTTAAAGGGCCACCGGACCGTGGGCGGCATGCGCGCCAGCATCTACAACGCGATGCCCATGGAAGGCGTGAAAAAACTGGTGGAATTCATGGACGATTTTGAGACCAGGTATGGCAAATAAACGTTAAATTGGAAAATGATGGGAATTACGCCCCGCGGCCTGCGGGGCGGTTCCGGTGTTGAAAGAGGAGAGAAGATTATGAAAAAGATCCATTGCCTGAACAATATTTCCAAGTGCGGCACAGACCGCCTGCCCCAGGACTACGTGATGACCGACAGCGTTGGGGAGGCGGAGGGCGTTCTGGTGCGCAGCGCCAACATGCATGAGATGGAGCTGCCGGAGAGTCTGCTGGCCGTGGCCAGAGCCGGAGCCGGAGTCAACAACATTCCCCTGGACGCCTGCGCCCAGGAGGGCATCGTGGTGTTCAACACCCCCGGGGCAAATGCCAACGGCGTGAAGGAAATGGTGCTGGCCGGCATGCTGATCGCCTCCCGGGATCTGATCGGGGGCATCGAGTGGTGCCGGAGCAACGCGGACGACGAGAACATTGCCAAGGCCACTGAGAAGAGCAAGAAAGCCTTCGCGGGCTGTGAGATCAAGGGTAAGAAGCTGGGCGTTATCGGCCTGGGCGCCATCGGAGCCGAGGTGGCCAACGCGGCCGCTGCCCTGGGTATGGAAGTCTACGGCTACGACCCCTACATATCGGTGAACGCCGCCTGGATGCTGAACCGGGATGTGAAGCACATCACCAGCGTGGACAAAATTTACCAGGAGTGCGACTATATCACCATCCATGTGCCGCTTTTAGAGACCACCAGAGGCATGATCAACAAGGAGAAGCTGGATGAGATGAAGGAGGGCGTGGTGGTGTTAAACTTCGCCCGGGACGTTCTGGTGGACGAGGACGCCATGGCAGAGGCTCTGGAGAGCGGCAAGGTTCACCGCTACGTGACGGACTTCCCCAATCCCAAGTCCGCCCACATGAAAAATACCATCGTGATCCCCCACCTGGGCGCTTCCACGGAGGAGTCCGAGGACAACTGCGCCAAGATGGCGGTGAAGGAGCTGGTGGATTACCTGGAGAACGGCAATATCAAAAACTCCGTCAATTACCCGAACTGCGACATGGGCGTGTGCCAGGCGGCCAGCCGCGTGGCGGTGCTGCACATGAACATCCCCAACATGATCGGACAGATCACGGGAATTCTGGCGGAGCAGGGAGTTAACATCTCCGACATGACCAACAAGAGCCGGGATAAGTACGCTTACACCCTGCTGGATCTGGAAAATGTGCTGGAGCCTATCACGCTGCAGAAGCTCAACTCCATCAAGGGCGTGCTGCGGGTGCGCGTGGTGAGATAGGATAACGTTTGACGGCGCTTTCATACCGGGCGGTACCAATGCGGACAACTGCGGAACCAGGCGGTTGGAGGCGCTGTCTGCGTCATAACAGGAGGAAAACAGATGGCGGCAGTGAAACCATTTTTATGTATCAGACCCAACCGGGAGGCGGCGGACAAGGTGGCCGCCCTTCCCTACGACGTGTACAACCGGAAGGAGGCGTGCGCTGCGGTGGCGGGCAACCCCCTTTCCTTTTTGAATATCGACCGGCCGGAGACGCAGTTTCCCGACGATGTGGACACCTACGACGGCCGGGTCTACGACAAGGCCAGGGAGCTGTTGGACCGCCGCATCGCGGACGGAACCTTTGTGGAGGATGGGCAGGAGTGCTACTATATCTACCGCCTGACCATGGACGGCAGGGCTCAGACGGGCATCGTGGCCTGCTGCTCCATCGACGACTATGTGGACGGGGTGATCAAGAAGCATGAGAACACCCGTGAGGACAAGGAGATCGACCGGATCCGCCATGTGGACACGACAAACGCGCACACCGGTCCCATTTTCCTGGCTTATAGGGCCGACCGAGCGGTGAACCGGGTGGTGGACGAGGTGACAGCCGGGGAACCGCTCTACGACTTTGTATCGGAGGACGGCATCGGGCATACGGTGTGGAAGGTGGAGGACCCGCAGCAGAACGGGCGCATCGAGGCGGCCTTTGCGGCGATTCCGGCCACCTATATTGCGGACGGGCACCATCGGGCCGCGTCTGCGGTGAAGGTGGGACTGAAGCGCCGGGAGGAGAACCCGGGGTATACCGGGGAGGAGCCCTTCAACTATTTCCTGTCCGTGCTGTTTCCGGACGAGCAGCTGATGATTCTGCCCTACAACCGGGTGGTGAAGGATTTGAACGGAATGGATGAGGCCGGATTTCTGGCCGCGGTGGGGGAGCATTTTACAGTGGAGAAAATGGACGGCCCCTATGCGCCGGATGAGAAGGGTCTGTTCGGAATGTACCTGGGCGGGAACTGGTATAAGCTGGCCGCCGGGGCGGAGTGCCGCAGCTACGATCCGGTGAAGGGGCTGGACGTGTCCATTCTTCAGGACCGGCTGCTGGGACCGGTGCTTGGCATCGGCGATCCAAGGACGGATAAGCGGATCGATTTTATCGGCGGAATCCGTGGCCTTGGCGAGCTGGAGCGCAGGGTGAAGGAGGACATGACCGTGGCGTTTTCCATGTACCCCACATCCATTAAGGAGCTTTTGAACGTGGCGGACGCGGGGCTGCTTATGCCGCCGAAATCTACGTGGTTTGAGCCGAAGCTTAGGAGCGGGTTGTTTATTCACCGGCTGGGATGAGTTTATAAGTAAAAAACCTCTTGTCAGGGGATAGACCCCGGCAAGAGGTTTTTTCAGGTGTTTATACAGAAATTGGGTTGAGATGGCGTCAGCAGGGAAGCGATCAGGAGGCTCTCCAAAATTGGCTTGAATAAACAGGGGGCTGCGTCTATAATATAAGCAAATATGATTGTAAGAAATGGACTTGGGGGACATGAGAGAATTCAAATATACGATCCGGGATAAGAGGGGATTTCATGCGCGTCCGGCGGGATTTTTTGTAAGGGAAGCGGAGGCCTTTCCATGCAGCGTAAGAATTGTGAGAGAGGGAAAAGCGGCTGATGGCAAGAAGATTTTTTCAGTGTTAGGGCTTGGAGTGAAATGCGGTCAGGAAATTGTCCTGGAAACTGAGGGAGATCGGGAGGAAGAAGCGATGATCGCTCTCAGCCGGTTTTTGAGAGAAAATCTCTGAGGCGGCAGATGATAAGGAGTAGTGAATGAAAACGAATAAACAAAATGAGCTGCTCCGGATTCTTTCGGATGCAACACAGAGTATTCCCTCGGCTGCGCTTGCCAGAATGTTAGGGGTTAGCGAGAGGACGATCCGCAATTATGTCAGGGATTTGAACGACAGCGGGGAAGCCTCGATTCTGGCATCACGGGAGGGGTACAGGCTGCAGAGTGTTCTTTGCAGCCGGGAAGCGGCCCAATCGGAGAATGAAGGGCGGGTCTGGCATATACTGTCCGATTTGCTGACCTGCAAGGACGGGGTCAATGCCTTTGACGAAGCGGAACGGCTTTTTATCAGCGCCAGTACGGTGATCAATACGATCATGCCGCAAATCAAGAATGTGGTCAGGGAGTATGATCTTTCCATTGAATCGAAGAACTACCAGTTTTATTTAAGAGGAAGCGAGCAGAACAAGAGACGGTTGATCGGACATATTGCAACCGGGGATACTTATGGCTTTTTTAACACAAAGGAGGCGTTAGAGCAGCTTTTCCCCCAGCAGGATGTTCACGGGATTATGCAGGAGCTTTACGATATCTGCCAGGAATCCAAAATTTATCTGAACGACTACTCGCTGAACAATTTGCTGATTCACATTTTGATTATACTGATTCGGTTGAACTCAGATAATTGTCTGGGGGAGAGGGAAACTTATATTACGGCCGACGAGCTGTTGGAGGCGCTGTATGACAAGGAGGAAATCATCGCGTTGGCGGATATGATTTCTTCCAATTACAGGGAAAACTATGGAATTCAGATTCCGAAAGAAGATTACCAGCAGATTTTGATTTTGATCGCACTGTCGGTTGAGCATGAAGTGGTGGATATCCAGAGCGTCATCAGCCATGAGTTTATTTGTAATGTAACCTCCATTTTATCGTTGGTGTCGGAACGCTACTGCACGCCGGAATTTGAAAATGATTTTATTCTTCAGTTTGCCCTGCATGTGTACTATGCGTACCAGCGCTGTACCTACCAGATCGGGTATCCCAATCCCATCGGTCCGCAGCTAAAAAAAGATTATGCGCCTGTTTATGATATGGCCGTTTTCTTCGCCCATAAATTTTCTAAAATTTACCAGGTCACCTTTAATGAGGATGAGATTGCCTTTATCGCATTCCATTTTGGCGCATTTCTTGAAAATAATAAGCAGAATAAGGAGCGCATTACCTGTGCGATTGTGGTGGAATCCTATCACTCTTTTTCGCGGAAGCTTGTGAATGATATCAGCGCGGCATTCCACGAACAGCTTCTGGTCACGGATGTGCTTCCGGTCAGCCGTTTTTTGCAGTACCCTCCGGGCAGTGACCTGATCATCTCCACGCTGCCGGTTGAGACCGGCGGCAGGCATACCGTGCGGGTCAATCCGATTTTGACCAGGCAGAACCAGGACAGCATACAAAAGAAATTGGATGAAATCGGAGCAGAGCGGGAGCTGCTGCACGCGCGCACGTTTCTGCGGAGCCTGTTCCATAAAGAACTGTACTTCAGGAACGTGGCGCTGGACAGCGCGGAAGCATATATAAAATTCATGGGCGGACATTGTCTGGAACATGGTTATGTGAAAGAAGCTTTCATTCAGGATGTGTTATTGCGGGAGTCGGTTTCCAGCACCGCTTTCACCGACACCCTGGCGGTACCCCATGCAATCAGCCAATTTGCGGAACAGTCGTTTATCTGCGTCGTCCACAACAATATGCCCATTCGCTGGAATCATAAAGCAATCCATTTTATTCTTTTAGTTGGGATTACGCAGGAGGAAATGAAGTATTTCAAATCGTCATTCGACCTCATCATCGAACTGTTTAACTCTACCAGCCGAACCATCGAGCTGCTCAAGACGAACACATTTGAAGAATTTTGCGGACGAATGAACTGACCTGCCCGCGAGACGATGCCTACAGTATTCACAACGCCCGGATGGCCTCAGGCCGCCCGGGCGTTGTGAGGCTTTGGAGAGAACAGCGGATTTGCCGGTATCCCGGCAATCTTCCTGTATTGCCGCAATGCCGGTAAGAAGTCTGTTTTATTTTCAGGTCTGAATGATCTAAGATAAAGACAGAAAGAACAAAGCAATCTGCAAAAAGGAGAAAGGGGAATTAACACTATGATTCGAATTTTACTTGCATGCGGAATCGGAGCTTCTACCGGTTTTATGGCTGCCAACATGAGGAAGGCCGCTAAGGCGCAGAAACTGGACGTTTCGATCCATGCGGTCAGCAAATCTCAGGTATCGGACTATGCCGACAAAATCGATGTCCTGCTGCTGGGGCCGCACTTCTCGGCTGAGGTGCCGGAGTACAGAGAAATGCTGAAGGAGCACAACGTTAAGGTCACCTCCATCGATCCGGATTCATACGGCGCGCTGGACGGTGAGAGTATCCTTCAGGATGCCATCGACTTTTATCATGAGAGTTAAACGGGGGGATTAAGATGAAAAAAATTCAGGAGTGGATCGAGAAGCACCTCGTTCCGGTTATGAACAGGATTACCCAGAATTTCTGGTTTGGCATTGTGGCGGACGCGATCCTTTACATCGTCCCGTTTTCCATGGTCAGCGCGATTCCATCGCTGTGGTCAATCCTGCGGCGGTTTGTTCCGGTTCTGCCGGATATCTCGCCGCTGAGCACCTTCTCATTCGGCCTCATCGGCCTGTTCGTGTCCTTTGTCATTCCCTATAACTGCCTGAATAAAATCGGCAAAAAGGACCGCTCTATGATCGCCGGATTCACAGGCATCGGCACGTTTATGATGTGCATGAATTTTGTGACGACCGATGAAGGCTCACTGGTGGCTATGTCAAAATTTGGCGCAGGCGGTATGTTCACCGCGATGTTCGTGGGTCTGTTGGTGGCGGTTGTCTATAAGGCGATGTTCAAATTCTCCTTCTTTGGAGAGGACAGCGTGATCCCTGATTTTGTAAAAAACTGGTTTGACAATATCATAGCGATTTTGATCAGTCTGACCGCGGGATACCTGCTCACCTATGTGATGAAGATTGACGTTTTCACAATGGTCCAGCTGATCATGAAGCCCATTACCAGCTTTGCGCAGAGCGGGCCCGGGGTTGTGCTGATTGTGTTATTGCAGAATGTCTTTTATTTCTTCGGTATTTCCGGCTGGGTGTTTACTCCGGTGACCCGCAGCATCACCCAGGCGGCTATTGCAGAAAACGCGGCAATGATGGCGGCCGGTATGGCTCCCAAGAATATCTATGCCTATGGTTTTAGCCGTTATCACCACATTGGCGGACAGGGCGCCACGATGCCCCTCGCGCTTTTTATGCTCCGCGCCAAATCCAAAAAATACCGGGTGCTGGGCAAAGCGACGCTGGTTCCCTCCATTTTTAATATCAATGAACCGCTGCAGTACGGCGCGGTTGTCGGCAATCCCTTTATGCTGATTCCCACGGTCATGATTGCGATTATCTTACCCGCATTTTCGTATCTGTGGTTTTTCATGGGCTGGGGCACCATCAACTATGTCAATTTTGATATGAACTTTGCCCCCAACGCGGTTTCAGCCTTCTTTATGTCCGGCGGAGATTTCCGCAACGTGATTCTGGTCTGCATCAACTTTGTGATTGCCGCTCTGATCTGGTATCCATTCTTTAAGGCGGCAGACAAGGCTGAGGTCCGCAAGGAGCAGGAGCGCGCGGCGGCCAAAGCGGCCAAACTCGCCGCGGCTCAGGCATAACGATTATGATCAAACATTATATAACAAGAAAGGATTGTGGCGTTTCCCGTCCGGGAACGCCACACAGGTAAAAAAATGAAGGATATTAACAGCATTGCCATCGAGGTTGTCATGAAGTCCGGCGACGGACGCGTTAAGATTGACGAAGCGCTGGATGCCCTTGCTTTCGGCGATCTTACAAAGGCGGAAACGCTGCTTAAGGAGGCCAATGACCTGGTGGTTCAGGCCCATAACGCACAGACTGAGGTAATCCAGAGCCAGGTGAGCGGTGAAAGCATGGAATACTCGCTGCTGTTCATCCATGCGCAGGATACGCTTATGACCATTAACACAGAACTGCGTATGGCAAAAAAGTTGCTTCCCATTGTGAAAATGCTGCTGGCCAAAAAGGAGGCGGAGTGAATATGACAAATACATTTCCTGAAAATTTCCTCTGGGGAGGCGCTACCGCCGCGAATCAGATCGAGGGCGCATGGGACGAGGGCGGCCGCGGCCCGGCAACCTCTGATTTCGCAAGATTGATTACCAAGGAAATCCGCGATACCGAGGGGGCATTCGATACCCATGTGCCGCACAACGCAGCATCCAGGGAGATGGTGGCTGATATGAAGGCGCACCCGGAGAACTGGGAGCTGCCGAAACGCAGGGGGATCGATTTTTATCACACCTATCAGGAAGACATCCGCCTGTTCGCTGAGATGGGATTTAAGGTTTTTCGAATGAGTATTTCCTGGTCCAGGATTTTTCCCAAGGGCGACGATCCGCAGCCAAATGAAGAAGGGCTGTTGTTCTACGACGCTGTGTTTGACGAGCTTCACAAGTATGGGATTGAGCCGATGGTGACGCTTTCACATTTTGATACGCCGCTCCATCTGGCTGAAGCCTACAATGGTTTTGCCAGCCGTCATACCGTCCAGGCATTTGTGCGCTATGCGGAGACTGTGATGAAGCGCTATAAGGGAAAAGTAAAATATTGGTTGACCTTTAATGAGATCAACAATGTACTTTCCAATCCGTTTACAAGCGTCGGCGTCATTCTGGGCGGTGCGCCGGAGCCGCTCTCCTGCAATCCGTACCTGGGCAACTGGCAGTTAAAGTTCCAGACCGTTCATAATCAGTTTGTTGCAAGCGCTCTGGCTGTAAAAAAGCTGCATGAGATAGACCCGGAGGCAAAGATGGGAAATATGCTCTGCCGTCTGGAAAATTATGCGGAGAGCTGTAAACCGGAGGATCAGCTTCAGGTGATGTTCGAGGATCATTTTAACTGGTTCTTTACCGACGTTCAGGCCAACGGCGAATACCCGTATTATATGAAACGGTTCTTTGACGAGAACAATATTCACATTGAAATGGAGCCGGATGATTTAAAGATTCTGAAGGACGGAGCGGTTGATTTTATCACAATCAGTTATTATATGACCTATATTATGCGATATAAAGGCTCTCCGGTTCCGCAGCCAACAGGCCGCCTTGTCTCGGATATCAAGAATCCGTATCTGCCAAAATCCGAGTGGGGATGGACCATCGATCCCATTGGATTCCGCGTCACGCTGAACCGCATTTATGACCGTTACCACAAGCCGATCTTCATTTCGGAAAATGGTCTGGGAGCGGTTGACCATTTTGACGAAAACGGCCATATTCAGGACGATTACCGCATCGATTATATGCGCGCTCATGTGGAACAGCTGCGCGAAGCCATTGCCGACGGAGTCGACGTATTCGGTTATGCCTGGTGGGGGCCCATTGATCTGATCTCTTCCGGTACATCGGAGATGACAAAACGTTATGGAATGATTTATGTCGATCAGGATGACTATGGGAGAGGGAGCAAAAAGCGCAGCCGGAAGAAATCCTTCTATTATTACAAAAAGCTGATCGCTTCCAACGGAGCTGATTTGGAAAATGACGCGGTGATTGAGGGTTCATGACGAATCATTGCAAGAAAAACGTCCCTGTCCAACATGTGACAGGGGCGCTTTTTCGGCTCCTGTGTTGTTGGCGAATGGAAATAAGAAATGGTGAAAAATAGACGTATTGCGATTCGGTTTTATTTTTGCTATAATCAACCAATATACGCGAAAATGGGATTGCCTGGCAGTCTGCGCCGGCGTCCCGTGTTAAATGAGAAAGGAAGTAGTCTGATTGGTAAAACTGAATAACGAAGCGCTATTTAAGAACGTCCGGGCGAATTTCGCCCACGCGACCCTGAACTTTATGTTCATCATCGCCTTTGTCAACGTGTTTCAATGGATCTTTGGGGCGGAGAACTCCATCGTGGGGGTGATCTTCACGATCATGATGTCGGCCTCCATGGTGCGGGATATGACGGCCACGCCCGTCAAGCATCTGCTGATCCAGGCCGCGGTGCTCCTGTGGATGGGGATGTCCGCATTTTTGGTCAATACGCTGCCGCCTCTGGCCGCGTTTCCGGTTAATCTTTTGACGGTGTTTTTCATTCTCTATGCATTCACCTATGAATATTCCAGCCATATGTATTTTCCTTACATTTTATCCTATTTATTTTTGATCTTTATCTCTCCGGTGACGGCCGGGGGGCTTCCCAAACGGCTGCTGGGGCTGCTTGCAGGCGCGGTGTGCGTGATCCTCTATCAGCTGTTTATGGGGCGCAGGCGGGCGGCTGAGACGGCCCGGGACGTGCTCTGTTCCATGGCGGACGATGCTGTGGCCGCGATTACATATCTTCTGACCGGCGAGGGGGAGGCGGCTGACCCGGAGAAGGTGCACCGCAGGCTGTTCGGGCTGAGCCAGACGGTGTATGACCGGAGAAAAAAGGCTCTCTGCGTCTCGGACGCCGGGTTCTCCATGATCGATGCCGGGCGGGGACTGGAGCATATTGTGCTTTTGCTGGTGGACCTGAAGGAGCCGCTTACCCCTGAGATGAGGAAAATACTGGAAAAAATCGGGGAGAAGATCGGGGAGTACAGGGCCTATATCTCCCAGGAGGGCGGGCAGCTTGCGCCGCCTGCGCGGGAAGATTTTGCCTGCGGCGGGGATGAGCGGGCGGAGACGGATTTTTACAACGCGCTGCTGTACCTGCACAATCACCTGCTCCATCTGTCCGATCCCCAGAAGCGCACCCATTACCGCAAGACCGTGCTCTCTGTGACCGTGCGGCTGAAAGCGGCTCTGGATGTCAGCCCCGTGCGGGTTTTGTACGCGCTGCGGGTGGCCTTTCTTTTGTCTGTATTCACCCTTGTGGTGCAGGTTCTGGCCCTGCCTCACGGGAAATGGCTGCTGTTCACCCTGGCTTCCCTGTCCGTGCCCTACGCCGACGACGTGAAGCAGAAAACCGGGAAGCGGCTGATGGCCACCGTGGCGGGAGGGTTGTTTTCCGTGGCGCTGTACTCGCTGATCCCGTCCATGGCGGGGCGGACGGCGGTCATGATGCTCTCGGGCTACCTGTCCTTTTACTGCGCCGAATACACGGGGACCTTTACCTGTTCCACCATCGGCGCCCTGGGCGGGGCTGTTTTCATGACCGCCTTCGGTTGGTCTGATGTGGGAACCATGGCCGCGGTGCGGCTCGGTTATGTCTGCGTTGGCGCGGCGCTGGCCGTGGCGGCCAACTGCCTGCTGTTCCCCTATAAGCGTGGGACGGCCACCCGGCAGCTGCTTAAAAAGTACGCGGCCACCACGGAGCTGCTGACAAGGGTCTGCCGCGAACGCCAGGTGGACACCCAGCTCTACTACAGCCTGGTGATCCAGGCCCATCTGCTGGAAGCAAAGCTGCTGCAGAACGCCAGGGCGGCTGGATGGGACCAGCTGGACGGCATTCTGCTAAAGTGCAGGGCCGCGGTGCGGCACGCGCACAGGAACCGGGCTGCGGCTCTTGGCTGGTAGATGTGAATCGGTCCGCCGGCGGACTGCATTTCCCCAAATCAGTGACAAACGTCACTCACAGTTATGACGTATGGTATCTGTCCCCCACATTGTGTCTCTGTTATAATGTGGACAACAAAGAGAAATAAGTCTGATCCGGTTGATAACGGACCGGAATAGGGGGAAGATACATGGATAAGAAAATATTGCTGGTCCATCCGGAAGTGTCCAGAAACAAGTATAATTTTAACGGTATTTTGGAAAATGAGCCGCTGGAGCTTGAGTACCTAAGCGCGGTCTTAACGCAGGAGGGATATACCCCGGAAATCTTTGACGTGCCCAGAGAGACGGTTTCTCTGGAGGAGAAGCTGCGGCAGTGCCGGCCGGACGTGTTCTATATCTGCGGCCGGATCAAGCAGGAAGCCTTTATGAAAGAGTATATCCGCCTGGCAAAGAGGCTGGATCCGCAGGTTGTCACAATCGTGGGCGGGCTGCACGTGCAGAAGAACCAGGAGCGGTTTTATATGCCGGAGACCGATTATATCCTGACCACGTTCGACGTCTTTCAGGTTTCCAGAATCATTGAGGGGGAGGCGCCGGAGGAGATTCCGGGGCTCTGTTACAAGGAGGGCGGGCAGTGGAAGTGCCAGGCGGCGCAGCCCTTTGACATCCGCCGCCTGCCCTGGCCGGACCGCAGTAACTTTTATTCCCATCCGGGGCATTACAATTATTTTGAGATTCCCCACTGCGCCCAGGTGAGGACCGCTTACTCCTGTGCGTTCCGATGCCGGTTCTGTTACCGGAACGTGCTCAACTGCGGGACGTACACGGCGCGGGATATTGAGGATGTGGTGGAGGAGATCGCTTCCATCGACAGCGAGGGAATCTATATCATTGACGACGATTTTCTGCTGGACGCGAAGCGGATCCGCCGGTTTATAGACCTGATCAAAGAAAAGGGAATCCATAAAACGTATGTCTGCATGGGACGGGTGGATTTTATTCTGAAGAACCGCCAGTTGATCCGCGACTTTGCCGAAATCGGCCTGCTGTACCTGATCGTGGGCCTGGAGGCGGTGGAGGACACCTACTTAAAACAGTACAACAAGCGGACAAAGATTTCCTGGAACGCGGAGTGCGTGCGTTTTACAAACGAGCTGGGGATCAAGATATTCGGCATGTTCATCGTGGATTTGGATTTCCAAAAAAAGGATTTCGACCGCCTGTATACCTGGATTGCCACGCGGGGCGTGAAAAATGTGGCCGTCTCCATTTTTACACCGGTGCCGGGAACGGAAATCTATCATGATTATGCGGACAAGCTGATCACAGAGGACCCGGGGCACTGGGACTATATGCATCTGGTGTGCAGGCCGGAGAAATTGTCCGTCCGGAAGTATTATTTTTACTATTATGTGCTGCTGATCCGGTTGTTCCTGCTGGCCAGGAGGCAGGGGGTGTATGATGGTATAGACTACCGGTCCTACATCCTGTCGTTTCTCAAAAATATGGTCAGGGGGAAAGGCGCCCGATGACGGCGAAGGGGGAGATGTGGAATGGCGGACAAGGGGCAGAATCCCTGCATATACATCTGTTTTATGGCCACAATGACCACGATTGCGAAGATCAGCCGCCGTATTTCCGGCTGTGACTATACCCATATTTCCATTGCCTTTGACGGGAAGCTGGAGGACTTTGTGAGTTTTTCCAGAAGAAGCGCCAACACGCCGTTGGACGCCGGGATCGTGTGGGAACGGCGGGGAGATTATGTGCAGCCGGGGCAGACTGCTTACCGGACGAAGGTTTACCGGATACCGGTCGACCGGAAGGATCTGGAGCGGATCAAAGGGCTGATCCGGGACTATGAGCGGGACCCGGAATATATGTTTAATATTTTCAGCATGGTGACCATGACGGTATTTCATGGATTTTCGATCTATAAAACGGAAAATTGTATGTCTTTTGTGGGAAGAATCATAGAGATGACCGGCGCTGTCCCATTTTCAAAGCCTTATTATAAGTACCTGCCGGAGGAATTTATGAGGCTTCTGGACCGGTATGAATATTTTGACGGGATGATGCCGGCGGACAGCGCGGACAAAAAACACAGGGAGAGAAGGATCGGATTCTGGCGGAAATCCGTGTTAAACGCCAGGATTCTTCTGACACTTTTGTATCGTATGGTCTTTAAGGCCGGGAAAGGCAGCAGGTTAAAGGATGGAGACGAAAATCACCATAGCGGCGGATGTGAACGGGGATATTCCGGGAGGGCTGGCGGATGAATACGGGATCGTCATTCTGCCCCAGTATTACCGGTTTGACCGGGATGACACTGTGTATGGGGACGAACAGAATCTAAGCTCCGCAGAGTTTTTCGCGCGGATGTCAGGAGGGGAGAGGGCCTATTCCATGGGCTGTAACCCGCAGCGGGTCAGGGAACTGCTGGAACCGCGGCTGGCGGCAGGGGAGGATATCATCTGCCTCATGTTTTCTTCCGCTTTGAGCGGCAGCTATAACACGGTGTCCATGGTGGCGCGGCAGCTCTGCGGGGAGTACCCGGAGAGACGGATCGAGGTGATCGACACCTTAAACGCCTCCTTTGCCCAGGGGCTTTTGACGTACCGCGCGGCCAAACGCCGCCTGGAAGGCCGCTCCTTTGATGAGATTGTCCAGGCTGTTGAGCGGGAGATTCCGCTGGTAAATCTCTGGTTCGCGGTCAACGACTTAAAATATCTGGCCTGGGGCGGCAGGCTTGGAGGCGTGAGCGCCTGCATCGGGACGGTCCTTGACATCAAGCCGGTACTGACCGTCAATGAGGCCGGGCAGATCGTGGCGAGGAATAAGGTGCGCACCCTAAAGAAGGCGGTTGCGTTTATGACCGACCTTCTGCGGGAAAAACAGGGCGGATATCCGGAGTTGGGGATTGTCCACTCGGGCTGCCAGGTCCTGGCGGGCCAGTTGCGTGAGCGGCTTTTAGAGGAAATGCCGGAAGGGGTGGAGGAGATCATTGTGTCGGAGATCAACCCCACAATCGGGGCCCATATTGGACCGGATGCGGTGGGGGTGGTGTTTTTGCAGAGGCCGGACGCTGGATCATAAGCGGTGGGTTTTGGTTGTCCGGTATTTGATTGAAGGCAGTGGGCCGCCGGCGCAGCCTGCGGGCGGCTGTTCTGGCGCCGGTTTGGGCGGCATGTCTGGCCGTTTACAGGTATTTGCCGACACAGAGCAGGGCGGTTTGAGAGTCACAGCGGTCAGGCGCGAACTTGCGGACAGGGTTTAAACCGCTAGGCAAATTTTCGAATCTATGGTAGGATATAAGGGAACTGGTGTCGGGTAAACCACTGCCGTTCAGGGAGGCCATAGAGGAGAATATCATGAGATTGGGGAAGCAAATCCGCCGGGTCGACGTACAGGTATCGATTTTGATGATTATAGTCACCATATTCTGCTCCAGCTGCATTTATCTTGTCTGTTACCGGATGACCCATCGGGACATGATTCACAGCCTGGAGGAGCGGGTGTTTGCCATATACGATTTTCTGGAGGACTCCCTGGACAAGTCCATGTTCGAGGAGATCAACACCCGGGAGGACATGGAGAAGGAGTCTTACCGGGAGATGAAGCGGCTGCTCAGGCAGGTGAAGAGCGCCACCAATATGATGTATCTGTACACGGCCAAAAAGAATGAGGCGGGGCAGTTCATCTACGTGATCGACGGTCTGGAGGCCCGGGCGGAGGACTTCCGGTATCCGGGGGACTTAATTGAGCCGGAGATTGTGCCGGACATGCAGCGGGCCCTGGACGGCGAGCGGGTTCTGCCGAAGAACATCAAGGACACGGAATGGGGGAAGATTTTCATCACCTATTTCCCGGTGCACGACGGGGAGAAGGTGGTGGGCGTGCTGGGCATCGAGATCGGGGCGGAGCACCAGTACAATACCTACCAGAGCATTTTGCGAATGCTTCCGGGCATCGTGCTGCTGGTCAGCCTGCTGTCCACGGCGGTGGCCATGGTGGCCTTCCGCAGGATTTCCAACCCCACCTACCAGGATTTATATAATACGGACCAGCTGACGCAGCTGAAAAACCGGAACGTGTTCCAGACGGATTTGAACAACATGGAGGCGGAGGGAATCCGCGCCGGGGTGGGTATGATCTCCATCGATCTGAACGACCTGAAACTGGTCAACGACCGGTTCGGCCATTATATGGGCGACCGGTATATCGAGAGCGCCGCCCAGGCGATCCGGGCCGTGGTGGGCAAACGGGGCGCGGCCTACCGGACGGGCGGGGACGAGTACGTGATTCTGTTTAACGGCGTCCCGGAGGGGGAGCTGGAAGAGATTCTGGACGGAATCTGCCGGTATTTTGCCCAGCGGGCCCCCGAGGTCGACGCGGATGTTTTGCTGTCGCTGTCCGGCGGCGTTGCGGTTTATGACAAGACAAGGGATGACGGACTGGCGGCGCTGTATGAGCGGGCGGATGCGTCTATGTATGAGCGTAAGCGGGTGTATCATATGGAACGGGAGAAGAGAAGGAACGGTTGAGACGGCGAGTGAAATGCCCCGAGGGCCCTGGGGGGGCCGGAGGGGCTTTTTTAAATGCGGCAACCATAAAGAAGGTATATAATTGAAACAACCCTTTCCAGAGCAGATAAAGATTTTTTAGCTATGCTTGATAGCGCTGAAAAAGCGCTAACCGGTTATAAAGCAGATTAGATAATGATAAGGAATGAACACAGTGAAGGGCATAGTCGAAACGGATTATGCCCTTCACTTCTATTGAATGCAATGGGCTGCTGGCGATTGTTGATCGGTGGAACGGCTGCATGTGTTATACAAGTTTATCTAATTCTGTATTTAAACGTATTTTCAAATTCTCCAATTCCTCTTGGCTGGGTATGGATTCCTGGGCGTACAGTAGGTCTCCCAACTGCCAGACCGGTCCGTTTTTTGGCGTGTCTCCGCTTCGCCTGGGAAAGATATGCCAATGCATGTGAACTCCTCTCCCGGCCCCCAGAAGTTCATAATTCAGCTTATCCGGTTGAAAGGCATTGTATACTGCTTCAGCTACGACTGACATTTCATGTAAGAATTCATCTCTGAATTCCGGGGCAAGAAAATGCAGCTCGGTAACGTGCTGTTTGCATAAAAACAGTGTATACCCGGTGAAACGTTGGCAGTCTCCCATTACGACATAGCCGGTATTCAGCTCTCTTACAAAATATGGGTTTTTACCATTCTTGATCCGGTTAATTCGCTCACAAACCATACAATCACACATTCTGCCCCTCCATAGATTCTAAATTTACTTCATTATATCAGACTATGGCTGATAAATGAATCCCAACCGGCCTCTCCAACACCTCCGTCTCCGAATTAAAATCCCCGGTCACCCTGTTCTCCACCACCAGAACCAGGGAACCCGGCGCGATGATCCGTGCGTGCCAGGTTCCGCGGCGGATGTTGTAGAGCCTGAGCGGCTCCATTTCTACTGGGGTGATGTCTGCGGAGTGATCCCCGTTTCCGCCTGCGAAAATGGTGCAGGAGCCTTTTAACAGCACGAAAACCTCGTCCGTCTCCATGTGCCGGGACATGGCGGTGATTGGTCCGCCGCCGCTTCCATTTTCGGAGGCTGCCGCCACCCGCCAGTCCCCGAACTGGATCAGTGGCTGGAAATTTTTCCCGGCGTTCTTGTCATACTCGTAAATGTCAATTCCATTTGTCTCTGATCGTTTCATGTGATTCCCTCCATATACCATAAAACCGATCATAAAATTCCCCACAATAAATGTCAATATAATAGAAAGAAATGATACTTTTTTAAAAGTATGCGCAAGAAGGTGATACTTTTTTGAATTTGGAGGTTGTTGTGTGAAGATTTTGCCAATGATACAATAGAGTTACAAAAAAAGTCACGACCAAATCAGAGAGGGAGGTTATCATGAGAAAACACAAACGATTGATCGCAGCGTTTATGGCGGCAGGTATGCTGGCGGGGAGCCTGGCCGGGTGCTCCGGCTCCGGCAAGACGGCGGAGCCCACCACGGCAGCGGGGGCTGAGAATACTACAGCGGCGGCCCAGACAGAGGGGGAGAAGCCCAGTGAGGCGTCCGGGGAGACGGTTACCCTGAGAATGTCCTGGTGGGGCGGAGATTCCAGACATGAGCGGATTCTGGCCGTGATCGACGCGTTCCAGAAGGCCAACCCAGACATCGTCATTGAACCGGAGTATTCGGCATTTGCGGACTACCGCGACAAGTTCACCATGCAGCTTACGTCCGGCGCGGCCGCGGATATCATGGCCGTGGACCAGCCCTGGGTGTCCAGCATTATGGCGCAGGGAGATTTCTTTGCGGATTTAAGCGGTTACGCCGATCTGGGACTGGACGATATGGACGCCTACATTATTGACAATTTCTGTAAGTTTGACAACGGAACGTTCTTCGTCCCGGCGGGCGTGAATGGAATGGGTTCTCTGGTGGATACGGAGAAGCTGGCGGAATACGGCTTTGACCCCGCCGACAAGACCTTTACCTGGGACGACCTGATCGCTCTGGGCGAGAAGGTTCACGCTGCGGATTCCAGCCAGTACCTGTGCTGCGTGGACAGCAAACAGGCCGCCTTGTACTATGCCAGAGTTTACCTGCGCCAGCTGACCGGCAAGCAGTTCATCAACGACGACGGCACTGTGGGCGTGACCAGGGAAGAGCTGGCCGAGGCCTTGGGACTGGTGAACACCCTGTTTGAGAAGGGAATCTTCCAGCCCATCGAGGAGGCGGGAATCTATGAGAACTCCATGACCCAGAACCCCACCTGGCTGAACCGCCAGATGTTCATGATCCTGGGCAGAACCTCCGTTATGACGGACGCTTCCGCAAGACGGGCCGATGAGAGCGGCAATTACACCACCTCCGGCTATGTGCTGCCTCAGATGGAGAACAGCAAGGAATCCGGTATCGAGGTACGTCCCACCACCTTATTCGCAGTGAACGGAAAATGCGCGAACCCGGAGGCGGCCGCTAAGTTCCTGAGCTTTATGTTCAACTCCGAGGAGGGCGCCGAGCTCTTAAAGGACACCTATTCCGTACCCGCCAGAGAAAGCCTGCGCACCTTCTGCGAGGAGAAAGCGCTTCTGGACGAGTCCGCCATGGAGAACGTGGTATACTCCCTGGAAAATTCCGGCAACGTGGTGAACGCGTGGTCCAACAACTCCGAGGTGGAGGCCATGATGACGGAGATTATGCAGAAAATCGCATACAAACAGTATGACTCCATGGAGGAGGCCGCGGACGAGGTGATCAGCCGCATCGACCAGATCGTCGCTTCCTCGGCACAGTCCTGACAGAACTGCCGGACGCGGTTTCCGTGATCAGACATAAGCATTAACAGGTTTCCGATGTTCCTGACAAAAACATCGGTTTTTATTTGAATGTAATGGGCCGCTGGCACAGCCTGCGGGCGATTGCTTGAATGTAATGGGATTAACGCCGGATTGCCTCAGGGATTGCTCCCAGTTTAAGTCCGGGGAATGGAGGAACTATGATTTCAAACAAGATGAAATCCAAACGGTATGTAGGGCTTCTCTACATTGCTCCGTGGCTGCTGGGTTTTCTGATCTTCCAGCTGTATCCGTTTATCGCATCCTTCTGCTATTCGTTTACGGATTATACGCTGTTAAACCAGCCGCAGTTTGTGGGGCTGAAAAATTATCTGACGCTGTTTACCACGGACAAACAATTCCTGTCCACCATGAAGATCACCGGTTTCTACGCCCTTCTCTCCGTGCCGCTGAAGCTGGCCTTCGCGCTGTTCATCGCGATCCTGCTGAACGCGAAAATCAAGGGAATCGGCATTTACCGCAGCCTGTATTACCTGCCGTCCATTCTGGGCGGAAGCGTGGCCGTGTCCGTGCTCTGGCGGGTGATCTTCATGAAGGACGGGATGATCAACCATTTTATCGGGCTCCTGGGTCTGGGGCCGGTGAACTGGCTGACGGACGCCAAGCTGGCGCTGATCACCTTGAGCCTCTTACAGGTGTGGCAGTTCGGTTCGGCCATGGTCATTTTCCTGGCTGCGCTTAAAGGGATTCCGGCGGAGCTCTATGAAGCGGCTTCCATTGACGGGAGCGGGAAATGGAACCAGTTTCTGCATATCACGCTGCCGCAGATCAGCTCCGTGGTATTTTTCAATCTGATCATGCAGTCCATCCAGGCGCTGCAGAACTTCACCTCGGCGTTTGTGATCACGGGCGGCGGACCCATGAAGCGGACTTACATAATCGGTATGAAGCTGTACGACGACGCGTTCCGGTTCTACAAGGTGGGCTACGCCTGCGCGGAGTCCTGGATTTTGTTCCTGGTGATTCTGGCGCTGACGCTTCTGGTGTTCAAATCGTCGGACGCCTGGGTTTATTATGCGGATGAAGGGGGGAGCAAAAAATGATGGATAAGGCTTCCAAGGCGGCTCTGATCCGCCATCTGATCCTGATTGTGGTGGGCGTTGTCCTGATTTACCCGGTAGTATTTATGGTGTTCGCCTCGTTTAAGGACACCAATGAAATTTTCACCTCCACCAAGCTGCTGCCTAAGCTGTGGCACGGGGAGAACTATACCAACGGCTGGAAGAGCGGGGCCACCGGTGTGGTGACATTTACCAATTTTTTCCTGAACACCTTCAAGCTGGTAATTCCGGTGGTGGCCTTCACGGTGGTTTCCTGCACGCTGACGGCCTACGGGTTCGCCCGGTTCGATTTCCCGGGCAAGAAAATCCTGTTTCCGGTGCTGATCTCCACGCTGATGCTGCCCAACACGGTGATCATTATTCCACGGTTTATGCTGTTTAAGAACCTGGGCTGGCTGGACAGCTACCTGCCGTTTCTGGTGCCGGCGCTGTTTGCCGTCTACCCGTTTTTCATTTTTATGATCATTCAGTTTCTGCGGAATGTGCCGTCCATGCTGGACGAGTCGGCCAAGATCGACGGCTGCAGCTCCTTCCAGATTCTGATCCACATCCTGGTGCCGCTGCTAAAGCCCGCGCTGTTCTCGGCCGGACTGTTCCAGTTTTTGTGGACGTGGAATGATTTTTACAACCAGTTTATTTTCATCAATTCGCCGAAAAAATTCACCTTGTCGCTGGGGCTGCGGCTGTCCATCGACGCGTCTACGGAGGCGGTGAAGTGGAACGAGGTCATGGCAATGTCGGTCTGCTCCATTATTCCGCTGTTTATCCTGTTCTTCTGCGCGCAGAAGTATTTCGTGGACGGGATCGCCACATCCGGGATCAAGGGTTAGGGGGAGATTATTATGAAAAATGAGGGAATATTGTTTTATCTGTCGGGAAAGCAGGGGAGCGTGCCGGAGATCGCGGCGGGCAACCCAACCCCCAACTTTTTTAAGGATGTGGAAGTGATTGAGAACGGGCGGAAGGGGAAAGCGCTGCGCTGCCTGCCCACCCAGCTTCTGGCCTACTGGGCGCCGGGCAACATGTATTCTCAGAGGGGGACCGTGTCTTTCTTCTGGCGGAGCAGGACGCCCCTGGGGCCAACGGAATTTCCGCTGTTCCGGGTGTCCTTTGCGGATCACTCCAGCTGGGACGCGCTGTTTATGCGCATCGATTACAACGGGCACGGCATCGACGCATTTGTGACGGACATCAACCTGAGCCGCCTGCGGGTGTCCCACCGGTTTGAGGCGCTGCCGGAGCCGGATCAGTGGTTCCATGTGGCCTTTTCCTGGGACGAGACCGTGGGCGTGCGGCTCTATATCGACGGGGAGCTGGCGGCTAAGCTGGATCAGGAGGCCATTTTGTACGCAGGGCTGGATCAGTTCGGCACCCACTCCCGGGTGATAAGCAACGCCCAGGTGCAGTCCAGCTACAATTACATGCGCACCGGGGACTTCGACGAGATCACGGTGTTCGACCGCATGCTGACGGACGAGGAGGTGCGCGCGGTGAGCCGTCTGGAGACGCCCGCGCTTGCGAAGCTTCCGGCGCGGAATCTGGGCGGGGAGCGCTGGAACCGGGAATGGCAGAGGCGCTTCGGCTTCGACGCCGGGGAAATGCCCGCGGCGCTGACCCATCCGGCCACGGCGGTCCATAAGGTGGAGATTCACGACGCCTGGGATCACAAGCGCTGGTGGTGGAAGGGCTGCGACGGAATCCGGGAGACCACCTGGCCGGGCGTCTACAACCGGTCCGGGCTGCCGGGCAGAACCGATTATTTTGTGCTGCCGGACTGGGACTGCTATTCCGTCTCCGGCAAGGAGATCACGTTCCAGCCGGTAAAGGATACATATTTCAACCACATTGAGATTTCCGGCTCCGCCGCGGGCCAGCTGCGGATTCACGGGCGTTTGGAGGAGCAGCTGAAGGTGCGCCGGGAGTCCTGCGAGCGCAGCGTGCTCCGGCTGGCGGAACCGGTGCGGAATGTGGACATCACCTTCACAAACGACGTGATCGAGGAGCCAATCGGGGATATCACCCTGCTCCAGGTGGAACCCGGCGTGGCCCCGGAGGGCGCGGCCAGGGAAATGTTCCGGTTCTCGCCGGACGACGGGAAAATGGGGCAGGAATGCTTTGACGGGGTCAGGGCGTTTGTGGCCGGGAGATTTGCGGCGGATGAGAGGCGGTGTTTTGCGGGGGATTTGGCGAGCGGGCAGGGGGTAGCTCCGGCGAGTGAGCCTGTGGTGGTTCAGGCGAGTGAGCCTGCGGTGTCTCCGGCGAGTGAGCCTGCGGTGTCTCCGGCGAGTCAGCCCACGATGACTCCGGTGAGCCGGCCCGAGGTGATTCGGTTAAGTGACCCGGAGGTGACTCCAGTGAGCGGCCCTGCGGTAGCTCCGGCGAGTGAGCCTGTGGTGGCTCAGGCGAACAGCCCTGCAGGCTATGTCCTCCCCGCCTCCCCGCTCCTCCCGCCGTCCCAAGCCCTCCCCATATCCCACTACATGCTCCCCTACCATCAGCCGACCGGCACCGGCATGGACGGACTTTTACTTCACCTCCCGCCCCTCAACTGCGCGCCGGACCACGGCCGGTACGTGCTGATGAACGTCCAGGTGAAAGATCCGTTGTGGATATACAGGAACCTGATGAACTTCACTTTCGCCGTTCTCCCCGGCTCCGCCAAGGAAATCTGGCTGGACACCAGAGACCGCATCCTGCCCGAGGGGAAAGCCCTGTACGTGCAGATCGCCTGGTCAACCCAGGTTCCCGCGGAATATATGGAAAATATTTCTATGGAAGTGATCTACAAACCCTACGAGGAAGCGAAAAAAGAGCACATAGAGGACCGCTGGATTCAGGTAAAGGACAATTACGCCAACCTGGTAGAGGAAAATCCCTCCAACGAACATTTCAACATGTTCAACCGGTTCAAGGCCGACCTGACCGATCTGCTGCGGGTGTGCCCGGAGCACCGCCTGGCCCGGGAATACTGGTACGATAAATTCAAAACCAACCCGCCGGAATTTGCATTCTCCCGCTGCCCCGAGGGAATCCCGCTCTGGGCCTGGCGGCAGACGGAGTACATGGGGTACGTGAAGCGCTATATCCGCTGGTGGATCGATAAGCGCCAGATCGAAAACGGCGAGTTTGGCGGCGGCCTTTCCGACGACGGCGATCTGACGGCCTGGTGGCCGGGGCCGGCCATGGCGGGCTGCATGCCGGAGAAGATCGGCGAGTCCCTGGCCCGCGAGATGGAGGCATTTTACGAACAGGGCATGTTCGCCAACGGACTTTGCGCCATCCAGACGGACCAGCTTCACACCCTGGAGGAGGGAATCCAGTGCCTGGGCCAGTGCCTGACCCTGTTCCCGGGTTCGCCCAAATATATGGAGCGGGCCATGGAAAATGCCAGGGGCCTGCACTATGTGACCGGCTACAATGAGAAGGGCCACCGCCACGTGCTTTCAGGCTACTATTCCGGTACACGCATCGCCCGGGAAGCGCCCTGGGATTACTCCGCGTCGGACTCCTTCCACGTGTTCCATCCCACCTACATGCTGGTGCGCTACAACGGTTCACCGGAGGCCCGCAGGCTGGTGCTGGAGACGGCCGACTCCATGCTGGAGCACTACTATGACGGGCGGCTCCACGTGCTGGTCAACGTGACCACGGACGAGGACCAGGTCCACGAGCGGACCAGGGAATGGCCCCTGTTCTACGCGGCGTGGAAATTCACCGGGGATGAAAAATACTTAAAACCCATCGATCCCGCCCTCTACGAGCAGCAGCAGGACCGTTTCGCGGGACTGGATATCGGGGAGGCCGCGGCGAGGCGCTACGAGGATATTCTGCGCAAGGCCGCGCTGCGGGAATATATCAACACGGACGGCCAGCTGTGGGTGGACCGGGGCGTCATCGACATCGCGGTGATGCAGCAGGACCGTATAGGCGGCGTGGGCCACGAGCGTTTTTCCCTGTACCCGCGGCACTACTTCCGCTGGCAGTTTAAACCTTCCCAGGAAATGGACGTGGCCGTCATGGTAACGCACGCGGCCCCGGACAAAATCCGCCTCAGCGCCTTCAACATGACCGACGACGATATCACCGCCCACATGATTATGGAAGATATCATTCCCGGAAAATGGACGGTGAGGGCTGGAACAGGGCCAAAGATCGGCGTGATGGAACAGGCGGAGGAGCGGGAAATGGACCTGGAGTGGATGGGTGGTCTGCCGGTGGTATTCAAACCCGGCCGCCACACCGTTCTGGAGCTGGACCTCAGGGAACGGGATAAAGCATACTGGGAGCGCCCGGACCTGGCCATCGACCGGGAGGACGTGATCATCCGGGACGACTGCATCCGCGTGCGGGTGCACAACATCGGGGCCACAGAGAGCGCGGAGACGGAGCTGGTGCTTAGAAGTCCCTCCGGCGAAATCCTGCGCCGCAGCCAGGTTCCGCCTATCCCTGCGCCAAACGACCTGTACCCCAAAGTGATGGAGATTCCTCTCTGGACTCGGGGAATCGAACTGGCGGGCTGCTCGGTGGAGCTGGACCCCGAAAACCGGATGAAGGAGATCACAAAGACCAACAACCGGATCGTATTCCAGGGAGGTGCTCTATGAAGCTGAGTTATACCACGCTGTCCGTTCAGGACAGGACCATCAGGGAGGCGGTGGAGATCGCGTCGGCCCACGGCCTGGAGGGAATCGAGCTTAGGGGCCGGGGCGACGCCCACGTGTCGCCGGAGAGCACATTTTCCTACGCTGCCCACGTGAGAGAGCTGGTGCGGGAACATAAACTGGCGGTGCCCTGCCTGACCGCCTACACCCGGTTCCACCAGCCCACGGCGGCCGCGGTCCGGGAGGAAGTGGACCGCATGATGGATATGGTGCGGCTGGCGGAATTTCTGGAAGCGCCCTGTCTGAGGGTGTTTATGGGGCCGGTACCGGAGGCTGTGAGCCTGTCACAAGCCGACCAAATAGCCATAGAAGGCCTGCAATACGCCTCAAAACGCCTGGGAAATTCCCCTGTCCGGCTGGTTATCGAGACCCACGATTCGGCCAAGGACGGAAGAACCCTGGCGCGGATTTTAAAGGACGTGCCGTCAAACATCGGCGTGCTCCTTGACATTATCCATCCCTGGGATATGGGAGAAGAGATTGGAAAAACCTGGGAAATGATCGGGGAGCGCATCTACCATGTCCACATCAAGGACATCAGCCGCACCCTGGAAAACGGCCGCATTTACTGCCCCATCGGGCAGGGGCTGCTGCCGGTGGAGTCCACGGTGCGCTGGCTGGAAGGCAAGGGCTATCAGGGATTTTACTCCCTGGAATGGGAGAAGTCGGCTCTGGAAGGCCAGGGCGTGGGATTTGAGGAACAGCTTGTGAGCTTTGTATCATTTATGAGGGGAGTGGAACAGGATGGGAACAGTCAGATTACCCTTTGAGGAAGTAAAGGCCTGCCTCTGCCAGGTGCTGGCGGGGCGGGGCTGCCCGGAGAAAAAGGCGGAAAAAGTAGCCCACGAGATGGCGAGAAACTCGCTGGAGGGCGTATACACCCACGGCATCAACCGGTTCGCCCGGCTGATCCGCAATATTGACGAGGGGATTGTAAGGCCCGGGGCGGAACCGGAGGTGACGGTGCGCATGGGGGCCATGGAGCAGGTGGACGGCCATCTGGGCCTTGGCATCACCAACGCTTGGTTCGCCATGGAGGAGGCCGTCAAGCTGGCCAAATCCTATGGCATCGGCCTGGTGGCCCTGCGGAACACCAACCACTGGATGCGGGCGGCCACCTACGGATATCAGGCCTGCGACGAGGGTATGGCGGCCGTCTGTTTTACCAACACCATGCCCAACATGCCCACCTGGGGGGCCGTGGACTCCCGCATCGGCAACAATCCGCTGGTGTTTGCATTTCCCCGCAGGGAGGGGCACCTGATCACGGACATGGCCATGTCCCAGTTCTCCTACGGGGCCTTGGAACTGGCCCGTCTTCAGGGGCGGCAGATGGCCATAGACGCCGGTTTTGACACCGCGGGCAATCTGACCCGGGACCCGGACAGCGTGATCAAATCCCAGCGGATTCTGCCCACCGGATACTGGAAGGGGGCGGCCCTGTCCTTTATGCTGGACATTTTCGCGGGCGTGCTGTCGGACGGCAACACGGTCTCGGAGGTGGGCAGACTGGCCGGGGACGAACACGGGGTGTCCCAGGTGTTTATCGCCGTGGATTATCGGAACCTGGTGACGCAGGAGGCGGCGGAGCGCATCCTGGAGGGCGCGGTCAAGGACCTGCTGGCCTCCGAAAAGGCCCAGGGCACGGACCGGATTATCTACACCGGCCAGCTGACCCTGGAATGCCGGGCGGATAACCTGAAGAACGGCATTCCGGTGTATGAGGGCGTGTGGAGCGATATTTTATCCCTCCTGTGATTCTGCGGAGGTATTGATACAAATTGTGACGGAAAAGCCTTTTTCCAGCTGGCTGTCCAGGGTAATGCGGCATTGGTCTGCGGTAAATCTCAACTGCAATCTGCGGAAGAGATTCTGCAGGCCAATGTGTTTTTCGTGGAAGCCCTCGAAGCTGGAGAGGGAATTCCGCAGATCCTCAAGGCGCTCGGGGCTGACGCCGTTGCCATTATCCCGCACCTGGATGGTGAGAAGCTCGTCCCTGACGGCGATATAGATAAAGATGTCCAGGGGATTCGCCTGGCTGTTGTTGCCGTGGGTGACGGAGTTCTCGATCATAGGCTGGAGGATCAGCTTGGGGATTCGGTAGCTCTGGGCCTCCGGGTCCACGTCCCAGTGCACCTGCACCTGTCCCGCGTAGCGGTGCGCCATCAGGGCTGTGTAGTGGGTGGTGGCCTCGATCTCCTGCTCGATGGTCACGTCCTCGTCCGGCGCTCTCAGGCTGTATTGCAGGAAAATGGACAAGTCCTGGATCATCTCGTTGGCCGTGGTGGGCAGCTTGGTATGCTTTAATATCTCAAAATCGATCATCTGCAGGGTGTTAGAGAGGAAATGAGGGTTGATCTGGTATTGCAGCGCGGACAGCTCCAGGGACAGGGCCTGGAATTTCTGCTCGTTTAGGGATACCTCCAAAAAGTCATTGCGGGTAAAGGTCTGGATCATGTTGGTCACAATGTGGCTGTACAGGTCGTTGCTGTGGGGCCGTATTTCCGGCAGCTCCTTGTGGGAGATGGCGGCGTCCATCAGGTCCAGGATGGCGTAGAGTTGGCGGGACATGTTGACGGCGTAACGGTAGGAGGTCATAACGGCGACCAGGATGCAGAGAAACACGGTGGCGCAGGTGATCCCGATCAGCCGGTAAATATTGGCGTAGGCCAGGGAGACCGGCGTGACGGAGATGAAATCCAGCCCTGTGTTGGGGGAGTAAGAGCGCATGATCAGGTTGTTGTCCAGGCGCAGCAGCCCGCCGGTGTCCGTCATACCTTCCAGGCGTCCTACCAAGTCCTGGGCGTCCAGATCCTGGCTGCTGGAGAACAGGGCCTTGCCGCCCTCGGCCAGGACAATGGCCCGGCCGCTCTCTAAATAGGAGTTGGTGAACAGGCGCTTGAAATAGGAAACCACGATGTTGACCGCCACGGTGTAACCCTTCGAGTTCTCCTGGACCACGGTCAGATAGTCCCGCGGGGCGGAGGCGTAGAGGCTGGTGCTGCGGCGGATGACACGGTAGGCGCTGTCGCCGGAACAGGCGGAAAGCCAGTCCTTGTCCGGCCCGGTAGCCATCTCGTAGACATTGGCCTGGTTGGTCAGGTAGCGGCCCCGGGCGTTGGGGATATAGACGTAAATGCTGTCGATGTAGTCCCGGGAGTTGACGATGGCGTTTAGCTGCGCTGCCACCTGTTTTAAGATCACAAAATCCACGTACCCCAGCTTTTCCGACTGGAGAATCTGGTAAATGGAGTTGGAATTGGAGTAGGCCGGGACGGCCAGCATATTCATGACCTTGTTGGAATCATTCAGCAGAAGGTCCACATTTTCCTGGAGCAGGGAGAGGTTGATTTCCGCCTCGCTCTCCAGGGATTTTTTTTCCGTGGGCACCAGGACGGCGAAAAAGATGACGGTGAGAAAGAGCATGGGCAGCAGCGACAGCGTCAGCATGCGGACCATATTTTCGGCGAAAAAGCGGCGGCGCATAGGGATAAGTCCTCCTTGGGGAGTAGTCAGCGTTTGGCCGGTCAGGGGTCAACGCCGTGGTACTGTTTGAACACGCGGGAAAAATTCCGGGGGTTGTTGTATCCCACCATCCAGGCCGTATCCGATACGGAACGTCCCTCCTTCAGAAGCTGCATGGCCTTCTCCATCCGCGTCTGGTTCAGGAAGTCGGAGAAGGTCTGGTTCAGGCAGCGGTGGAAAATGGTGGAGACGTAGCTGGCGGATAGGCCGGTCAGCTCGGCGGCCCCGATCAGGGAGGCGGTGTCCACGTTATCCCGGACGTAAACCTGGATGCGGGTGACGATCTCGTTGTAATAGCCCTTGTAGGACACGGGCTGGCCGTCGCCTGCAGTTTCCGGCGCTGGGGCGGGAGCGCTTTCCGGGGCAATGGCGGAATGGGTCACCGCCCGGAAGGTTTTCATCAGTTCCCCGTAATTCACCGGCTTTGTCAGGTAGGCGCTGACCCCGAAGCGCAGGGCGGTGCGGGCGTACTCGAAGTCCGCGAAGGCGGACAGCAGGATGACGGGGACCTCCGGGTACGCCTGCCGGACGGCCTGGGTCAACTCCAGCCCGTCCATTACCGGCATGCGGATATCCGCCAGGAGCAGGTCCACCGGGTTCATTTCCATGTAGTCCAGCACTTCCCGGCCGTTGGCGGCCAGAAAGACCACCTGAATTCCCAGTTCTTCCCAGGGGAAGAGCTGGCTTAAGCTGTCGCGGATATTGGGTTCGTCGTCTGCGATCACCAGTTTCATATATGAGTTCATCGTTCTGTATCACCTCAGTGTCAGGTTTCTCCCTTTTTCCGGTACTGCATGGGAGTCATGTGGTAGTAGTTGTGGAACGCCCGGGAAAAATTCTTGGAATTGGTGTAGCCGGTCCGGGCGGCGATCTCGCCTATGCTGAGGTGGATATCGCGCAGCAGCCCGGCGGCCCAGATCATTTTCTCCCGGCACACGAACTCCGGGAAGGTCATGGACAGGCGCTCTTTTAAAAGTCCGGAAATGAACTCACTGTCCAGGCCGGTGGCGCGGGAGGCGAAATCCAGGCTGATCTCGCCCGGGTGCTCGCGGATGCAGGCGGAGAGGGCGGCCAGCGCGGGCTCCTCCTCCTGGTCCGGCTCCGGTACCGTCTCCCGGGCGGCGGCCCTGATGGAGTCCTTCAGCCGGGTGAACAGATTGACCAGCTCCTGGTAGCGGACCGGCTTGACCAGGTAGTCGTCGGCCCCGTAGAGGATGCCTTTTCTGGCGTACTCGAAATCCGAGTACGCGGACAGAAAGACCAGGCGCACCGGGATGTTCTGCTCGCGGATGCAGCGGGCCAGCTCCAGTCCGTCCATGACCGGCATCTGGATGTCGGTGAGCACCACATCCGCGGGATTGTGCTCCAGGTAGGCCAGGGCCTCCCGGCCGTTGGCAAAGACGGAGGCCACCTCATAGCCCAGCTCCTCCCACGGGAAGAGATGCGCCAGGTTGTCCCGCATGAAGGACTCGTCGTCTACGATGATTAAGCGCAGCGGCTGGGGCATGGTTTGTCTCCTTTCTGTGGGGGGAATGGTTGGGGGGTGGGGGTACACCTTGTTGCCAACCGTAGGTTGACGATAAGAAATACGTTTCCTTGATTATAACAAATGGGGTGGGAGAAGTCAAAAAAACAGCCGCATCTGCGAGGCAATCGCAAATGCGGCTGTTTAAAAATATCTTCGGAAAGTCTGGCGCGACCTCCCTGCCTGGGAGACGCCTTTAGGGATTGCTTTCCGGCGCTTTCGGCGGCTCTGCGGGCGGCGTATCCGGCACCTGCGGATCCTTTGTGCCGTAGACCCGGGTCCATTCCTTGGTGCCCTCCACCTTTACGGCCTGGCTGCGGTTCATGGACAGGAATTTGACCAGTTCGTAGCAGCTCACCCAGATCTCGTTGTTGCCCTCTTTCTGGGACTCGTCGAAGATCAGCTGAAGGCCGAAATGAAGATGGGGTTCGTCGATATTGTTGGTGTTCTCGGTCCGGCTGTAGCCGGTGCGGCCCAGGTAGCCGATCACGTCCCCGGCCTGGACGTAGCTGCCCTCCTTTAAGTTGGACTGATAGGGATAATCCTTGCGCAGATGGGCGTAATAGTAGTACCGCTTCTTGTCAAAGCTGCGGATTCCCAGCCGCCAGCCGCCGTACTGGTTCCAGCCCATGGCCTCCACGTAGCCGGATTCCACGGCGATCACAGGGGTTCCCACCTGCCCCATGAGGTCGTGGCCCAGATGCTGGCGGCGGAAACCGTAGCTCCTGGCTACGCCGAAGTCGTCGAAATCGCTGTAAGGAAAGCCCTTGGCGATGGGGGAAAATGCCTTCAGCCCGTATTTTGTGACCCAGATGGTTTCCGGGTCGCCGGGGGCCCCGCCGGTGACGCCGGAGGGCAGATAAGCACCCGGGGCTTCGCTGGCGGGAATCTGCGCCTCAAACTGGCCCACCATTCCGTCCAGCACCGCGCCGTAGGCTTCACGGTAATACTTGTAGTATTTCATGTCCTTGGTCAGCGCTTCCATGGTGGTCTCGCCGCTCTTTAATTTCTCCGCAACCTGGGTCATATCCGCGGCCTTGTAGCGGGAGAAGTCGCCTCCGTAGCGCGCGCCCAGATAGGCCAGAAGGTCCACCCAGTTCAAGTGGACGTCCGCCTGGCAGGTGTCCACGTCGTAGCGGAAGGCCTGGTTCATGGCCTCGCAGGTCACAGTGAAGTCCACCCATTTTATGTAAGATTTTGCCTCGGGCGGGGTGGCATTTTCCTGCTTCTGGGGAAGCATTTTCTCCAGTCCCAGAGCGGCGGCCGCCTTGCCCGCGTGGGCCATGGCGGCCTGCCCAGGCTCTGTGCGAAAGAGAAAAAATGAGAGGCACAGCAGGCTCAACACCACCGATTCCGTAAATATGATGGTCTTTTCGCTGATCGGACGGCGTGTCCGCAGACGTTTTCCTCGGTCTTTCCACCACATAGATTGATTACCTCCTTCAGTTCCGGGGCGGAGCCAGGCGCATTTTCGTAGACGCGCGATGCCGCGACGTGGGACACCCGTTTATGGTTATCTTATGCGTGGAAATGGTTGTTTAGACCTGGGAAGATGGGAGCGGTGAAAATTTAGGGACGGCAGCGCGTGGCTTGGGCGAGGGGAGTGGGGCAGGCGAGAATGGCGGGTGTGGGCTGGGCAAGAATAACGGGAGCGGGGCAGGCGAGAATGGCAGGTGCGGGCCGGGCGAGAATAACGGGAGCGGGACAGGCGAGAATGGCAGGTGCGGGCCGGGCGAGAATAATGGGAGCAGGCAAGGCGAGCATGGCGGGTGTGGACCAGGCGAGAACGGCGTGGCGTGGGCCAGGCAAGGCCAGCGCCGCGCAAGCGCAACACACAAAGCCCGGCCCGCCAGCCCCATGCCCGCCGTCCGCATCCACTTGTAGCAACTCCCATATCATGATATGATAGGAACGACAATAGACACATCGGAAAACGAGGAGGCGGCGCTATGAACAATTTTGAGTTTTATACCCCGACGCGGATGATTTTCGGAAGGGGGACCCATCTTCAGGTGGGGAAGATCGTCAAGGAATATGGATTTAAAAAGGTGCTGGTTCATTTCGGCGGGGCCAGCGCGAGGAAAACCGGGCTTCTGGACGCTGTGTGCAGCGCGCTGGAGGCGGAGGAAATCGGTTATGTGCAGCTGGGCGGCGTACAGGCCAACCCCACCCTGTCCATGGCGAAAAAGGGCATCGAACTTTGCCTGGCGGAGAAAGTGGACTTTGTACTGGCCGTGGGCGGCGGCAGCGTGATCGATTCGGCCAAGTGCATCGCGGACGGCGCGGGAAGTGCCGGCGCTGACGTGTGGAAGTTCTTCACCAAGGAAGCGGCACCAAGCGGCGCCCTGCCCGTGGGCACCATTCTCACCCTGTCCGCCTCGGGCAGCGAGATGAGCGCCTCCTGCGTGATTACCAATGAGGAGAACGGTTTAAAGCGCGGTTTCAACAGCACCACCCACCGGCCGCTGTTCTCCATCTGCAACCCGGAGCTGACCTACACGGTGAATCGTTTCCAGACCGGCTGCGGCACCGTGGACATCATGATGCACACCCTGGAGCGGTATATGGGCGGAACGACGAAGGAGACGCCGCTGACGGACCGGATCGCGGAGGGGCTGCTGAAGTCCGTGGTGGAAGCCGGAGCGGTGGCGGACCAGGATCCGGAGAACTATGAAGCCAGAGCCACTCTGATGTGGGCCGGAAGCCTTTCCCACAATGACCTGACCAGCGCCGGGAGAGCGTTTATGATGCAGGTGCATCAGATGGAGCACGAGCTTTCTGGTATGTATCCGCAGATCGCCCACGGAGCCGGGCTTTCCGCCCTGTGGCCCTCCTGGGCCCGTTACGTGTGCGCGGCCTGGCCGGAGCGCTTCGCCCAGTACGCGGTGCGGGTGTGGAATCTGGAAATGAATTTTGAGAATCCCATGGAAACGGCCCTGGCCGGAATCAAGGTTACGGAGGACTATTTCAAGAGCCTGGATATGCCCACAAATATCCGCGACCTGGGTGTGGAGCCGGAGAAGATCGATGAGATGGCAGAAAAATGCACTAATTTCGGGACGCGCACGCTGCCGGGGATTAAGGAGCTTGGGAAAACAGAGATGATGGAGATTTACCGGATGGCTATGGAGGCATAAGAATAAGGGAGACAATCGCCCGCAGGCCGCACCGGCGGCCGAATCCATTCAAATGAAAAATGCCGCCACGCTGAGGGGCTGCTGTGCCATAAACGGCATAATCGGCAGTCCCGCGGCGTGGCGGCGTTTTTTGGTGATAGCAATGGGCGATTGTTCGAAGCAGTGATCCGCGTACATCCTTCAGTCGGCTGTTGGCCGCAGCGGATCACCGGAGCGTCCTGTCCAAACCCTGTTCCCGGCTGTTCTACAGCTCAATCATCTCCCTGTCATTCGGCACCAGCAGATTTCCCTGATAATACTCCCGTCCCTCGGCGGTATACAGCTCCTTGCGGCGGGCGATCTGTTTGTCTTCGGTGTGCCACAGGACCAGATTCGGAATATTCAGCTCGGTTGCCAGCTCGCAGGCCTCCTTCACCGTGCTGTGGTGCTTCTCATAGGGCTGGAAGCGCTCCCGGTCCCCATACAGGCAGAACGCCTCGTGTAGCAGCCAGTCGCTTCCCTCCACGTAGGTCCGGCAGCCCGGATTGTAGGGTTCGTCGCCCGCGCAGGTCAGACGCTTCCCGTTCTTCAACTGGGTGGTGAAGCCGAACTGCTTGGCCTTGGTGGACAGGATGTCGAAGAAGGTCACGTCGTAGTCCAGGATATGTACGGTCTCGCCGTCCTCCACCGGCACCAGGAAAATGCGGTCGCCGATCATTTTGTAAAATTTCCCCTGCACGGTCAGGCGGCAGATTGTCTTGATGGTCTCCACCAGATCCGGGTGGCAGTAGATCTGCAGGTCGCCCTCAAATGTGCCCTTTTTCATGCCGGTTGCGATCATGCGGATCATCCAGACGATGCCCAGAATGTGGTCCGTGTGCTCGTGGGTGACGAAAATGTGATGGATATGGTTCAAATCCACCTTCATCTCGTCGAGAATTTTCAGGATTCCGTTGCCGCCTCCGGCGTCCACCATGAAATATTCGTCCCCGTCCCGCAGCGCGAAGCAGGTATTGTAGCAGTGGATGGCCTGGGCGTTTCCTGTACCGAATACATAGAGCTGTTCCATTATGTCTCCTCCATTCTGAAAATCATCTGAGATTCCCAGGAAATGTAAATATTTTCTGGCGCACCGGGAAATGACTGAGACTGCTCCCCGCAGGTTGATGGGGAGAATAGCCGTGCATATTCCGCGGCGCTGGGATTTTAAGATAATGTTACTATAATTTCGGGGATACCGCAAGACTTTGTTTGGTGGAGTTTTCGTAGTTTTATCCGCGATCTGTAACGCAAAGATTTTACGCCATTTAAACAGAATAGAAAACCCCCAGACTGCCATCTGGGGGTTCTCGTTGCTGTCCTGTGTGGACTTGTTACATCTCTTAGCCTATTGGCATTATAGCATATGCATGTTTGAAATGCAATATACCAGCTTCAATCCAGTTTATCCAAACACACCTTCAAAAATCAAGACACCCAATCCACCCGCTCATTCTCCAGCCGCGCGCCGCCTTCCTCCGGGAACACCAGGTCAAAGGTGAAGCCCCTGCCGAACCGTGGGCCCAGCTGATAGATCAGGTATCCGGCCCCGCGCTCCAGGTCAAAGCTGATCCAGAAGCCACCCTGGGGGAAGAACATCCCGGATACCGGCTTCTGCTGGTGGCAGAGGGCGTTGTCCGCCAGCGTATACTTGTCCTGTTCCAGCTTCCAGGTGTGCAGCGTCGCGTTCTTAAAATAACCGATGGGCTCCGAGTCCGCTCCCGCGCAGTATTTGACGATGGAGCACTGGGGCAGCGCGCCGAAGCGGCCCTGGTCCAGCTCTTTGAATTCCTCCCGCATGGAGCGGATGATGGAAACGCATTTTTCCAGCAGGGCGGTCAGAGCGGCCTCCTCCTTTGCCATATTCAGGGCGTAGATCATATCCTGCTTCAGTGCAGGGTCCAGCTGCAAACGGCCTTTCTCCGCTTCCGCCATTCCCCGTTCCAGAACAGAAAAAGGCGGCCAGGCGTAGCTGGTCAGAAGCTGCAGCGCGTCCTGCTTCAGGTCCAGGGGATTGGAAGAGAGGATCAGATTTTGCAGCAGGACGATCAATTCCCGTTCATAGGGCAGGCGATTGCCGTAATAGGGGTCCATATAATAATCCAGACACAACAGCAGGCGCTCGATGGCGTCGGTATCGTCCCCGGTGAGGACTCTCTCCACCGCCGCCAAACCCTCCTCCACGATCATTTTTTCACGATCCGAATAGCGCACTGTTTTCACAACAGAACCCTCCTTCCATCCAATCTCTCCGCCGTCCGGCAATCAGGATACCCGCCCGAATCCTGGATAATATCGGAAAAATACCTTTGCCGCAATATCCGTTTCCGGCACATAGGGGTCCGCCCACATGCGGGCGTCCGCGGAGTCGTTCCGGTTGTCCCCCAGCATGAGATAACAGCCCTCAGGGACTTCAAAATGCTGGTCGTCCGTCTCCATGGGCTCGGGCAGGTAGGGCTCCTCAAGGGGCGTTTCGGAACCGTTTATATAGATCCGGTTGTTCCGGATGTCCACGGTTTCACCAGGCAGGCCGATGACCCGCTTGACCAGCCGGGTCTGATCCCGGCCAGGCTCGGCCTTGTGTTTGAAGATCACAATGTCGCCCCGCTCCGGGTGGGAGCCGAAGCGGTAGGACAGGCGGGAGCCCAGGAGGCGGTCCCCGGCCATGATGGTGGTTTCCATGGAATCGGAGGGCACCCGGGTGTTGGCGATGACGCAGGTGTTGACAAACAGGGCGATGGCGGCGGCAGCCAGAAGTATTTTCAGCCATTCCAGAAGTTCTTTTTTCCAGTTGACGGTGGATTCATTGTTTTCTTTCATTGTAGTTACATCTCCTTTGGGGTGATATTGAATAGTGTAGCACTGTCGGGGGCGGAAGTCTTTACTAATTTGTTAATTGTATATTTCTTTTTTGGGGAGGGTTTGAAAACTGGGATATTTTGTGTTACTATATTTTTAACTGTTTGAAAACGATGGAACAAGGGAGGCGGAAGAAATGAGGGATTTGGCTTATTTAAAGCTGCTGTCCAGGGAGTACCCCACGGTGAGGGCGGCCACCAGCGAGATCATTAACCTGATGGCGATCTGCGGACTGCCGAAGGGGACGGAGTATTTCTTCAGCGACCTGCACGGGGAATATGAGGCGTTTGTCCACCTGCTGCGCAGCTCTTCCGGCATTATCCGGGAGAAGATCCGGGAGACCTTTGGGCACCTGATTCCCGAGGAGGAGGAAGTCCAGCTGGCGAACCTGATCTATTACCCGGACCGGAATCTGGGAAAGATCCGCAAGACGGGACTGTTTACCGAGGACTTTCAGAAGATTACCATCTACCGACTGGTGCAGATTTGCAAGGTGGTGTCCTCCAAGTACACCCGCTCCAAGGTGCGAAAGAAGATGCCTAGGGAGTTCGCCTATGTGATCGACGAGCTGCTCCATGTGGATTACAACGACGACAACAAGCGGATTTACTACAGCGAGATCATCCACTCCATCATCGACAACTCGGTGGCGGACAAGTTCATCGTCGCCCTGTGCGAGCTGATCCAGAATCTGACCATCGACAATCTGCACATTATCGGCGATATTTTCGACCGCGGCCCCCGGGCGGACATCATTATGGACGAGCTCATGCATTTCCACGACGTGGACATCCAGTGGGGGAACCACGACATTTCCTGGATGGGAGCGGCCACGGGCAACCTGGCCTGCATCTGCAACGTGCTGCGCATCGCCATCAGCTACAACAGCTTCGACGTGTTGGAGGACGGTTACGGCATCAACCTGCGGCCCCTGTCCATGTTCGCGGCCAAGGTGTACCGGGACGACCCCTGCGAGCGGTTTGTACCTCATATATTGGATGAAAATGTCTACGACGCCGTGGATCCGGGCCTGGCGGCGAAAATGCACAAGGCCATCGCCGTGATCCAGTTCAAGGTGGAGGGCGCCATTATCAAGCGCCACCCCGAGTACGGCATGGTGGACCGGATTCTTTTGGAGGCTGTGGACTTTGAGAAGGGCACGGTGACGGTGGAGGGGAAGGAGTACCCCATGCTGGACCGGAATTTCCCCACTGTGGACCCGGCAAACCCGCTGGAGCTCACCGACGGGGAGAAGGAGCTGTTAAAAACCTTGAAGGCCTCCTTCAAGCACAGCGGACGGCTGCACAAGCATGTGAAATTCCTCTACTCCCACGGGGCTATTTACAAGTGCTACAATTCCAATCTGCTGTACCACGGCTGTATTCCCATGAAGGCGGACGGCAATTTTGACAGCGTTATGGCGGGTAACGCCATCTATTCCGGCAGAAGCCTGATGGATTACTTCAACTATCAGGTGCAGAACGCATATTTTATGCCGGAGGGCTCGGTGGAGAAGCAGTGGGCCATGGATTTGATGTGGTACCTGTGGTGCGGCTCCAAGTCCCCGGTGTTCGGCAAGGATAAAATGACCACCTTTGAGCATTATTTTATTGCGGACAAAAAGACCCACAAGGAGACGCTTAACCCCTATTACAAGCTCAGCGTGCAGGAGGAATTCTGCGACCGGATTCTGGAGGAGTTCGACCTTCCGGCAAAGGGCTCCCACATCATCAACGGCCATGTGCCGGTGAAGATGAAGGATGGGGAGACCCCGGTCAAGGCTGGCGGCAAGCTGTTTATCATCGATGGCGGCCTCTCCAAGGCCTATCAGGCCACCACGGGCATCGCCGGGTACACCCTGATCTACAATTCCAACCATCTGGCGTTGGCGGAGCACATGCCCTTTGACCCCAACAAGGAGAGCTCGCCCCGTGTGTCCGTGGTGGAGAAAATGCAGAGCCGGGTGATGGTGGCGGATACCGACAAGGGCAGAGAGCTGGCGGGGCAGATCGCGGATTTAAAAGAACTGGTGGCGGCCTACCGGGAAGGCACGCTGAAAGAAAGGGTAGAATAAATGACCAAGACGGAATTTTTGCAGATTCTCCGGGAGGAGCTGGACGGGCGGGTGCCCTACTCCGTGATCCAGGAGAACCTGAACTATTACAACAGCTATATTGACGGGGAGACGGCCAAGGGACGGCCTGAGCTTCAGGTGATCGAGGAGTTAGGCGGCCCCAGGATCATCGCCCGCACCATCGTGGACGCCACTCTGGACACCGAGGACCGCCCGGACGGCTTCCAGTCCTACGGGGGAAGGGAAGAGTACGACGGAGCCGCAAAGCGCACCACCCAGAAACAGTATACGGAGTACGGGGACGGCGAAAAGCGCTCGGTGCACTATGTGGATTTCAGCAAATGGTACGTGCGGCTTTTGGCCGGTTTGGCCGGTTTTGTGGTGATTTTTCTGCTGATCACGCTGGTTATGGGCATTCTGGGCCTGGCCGGATGGATTCTGTCCGTGGTATGGCCGGTGCTGCTGGTGCTGCTGGTGATCTGGTTTATGAAAGGGCCGAGAAGGTAGAGATGGAAAATGTTCAGGGAGGGGATCCGGGCGCGAGGCCGGAGACCCTCCCTGTTTTTTGACTGTGATAAATTGGCAGCCTTCTGTGGATATTTTTTCTAACCAATTATTCCCAAAATCCCAACTGCGCCCCAATCCCCGCCAGGTAACCCGCGGAGAAAACCGTGTCCTCGGCCAGGCTCTTTAACACCCTTCCCTCAATGGTGATGGTGCCGTCGTAGCCCAGTCCCTTCAGCTGACGCATGATTCCGGCGAAATCGATGGCGCCGATGCCGGGGAAATAGCGGTTGTTGTCGGACATATGCAGGTTGTGGTAATGGCCGGCATACTGAGTCAGCGCCGCCGTGGTGCTCGTCTCCTCGATGTTCATGTGGTAGGTATCGGGGAGAATGTACACCGGGTGGGAGAGCCCTGCGGTGAGGGCCGCGCCTTCCTCCAGGGTGTTGACCAGAAGGGCCTCATAGTGGTTGGTGGCTTCCAGATAGAGAGGAGCCGCCGCGGTCTTACCCAAACGGTCCAGCTCTTCCAGGGAGGCGCGCAGCTGTCTGGAGGCCACGGTTTTGTCGCCGGAGGGCCCGCCCTTGATGAAGCCGCAGATGACGCCCGCTCCGAACCCCGCCGCGCAGTCCAGCATTCCGCCGAGGGCCTGGACGCTTTTGGCGCGGACATCCTGGTCCGGGCTGCTGAGGGACAGGCCGTTCCGGTTGGCAAAAGCGCCGGAAGCGATCATGGTCAGACGAAGTCCGAAGTGTTCCAGCGTCTCTTTCAGCCGGCCGGCGTAGGCCTGGGAAAAGTCCAACAGATTCATCTCAATGCCGTAGAAACCGGAATCTTTCAACACGTTAAGCGTATCCAGAAATTCCGGGGCGTCCAGGGACTCCGGGGCTGCCAGCTGGATGCAGAGGGGATAGGGGTAGCGTTCTGTGTGCATGGGAAATACCTCCTGTGTTGGATTCCCGGGAGGGCGGCGGGCCGCGCCCGGACGCGCCTGTCCGCGGGGAATTAGAATGATTCGTATGATCCTATGATAAGCGATCTCCGGGAAAAAAGCAACGCGGACGACAGGGTTCGCGGTGATTGCACCTTGACAAAATTACAGAAATAAAATATACTGTATAAGAAATGTAACATTTATGTAACAAATTTGATAAAACTGTAATCGAAAATTGGGAATAGATTGATTTGCGAGGTGCAAGAAGCGTGAAAACGATATGGAAGATGGCAGGCGCCGCCTGTGTAATGGGGCTGCTCCTGGTGGCGGAACCGTCGGAGGCAAGAGCGGCACAGTTCGGACCAGAGGTGACCAACACATCCAGCTACGTGGTGAAGATCGAGGCTCCGGAGGTTGAAGTACATACAGCGGCAAACACAAGCTCCGCCAAGGCGGGAACCGTAAAGCGGGGGCAGACCTATCAAGTGTTGTCTCAGGCGGAGGCGGGCTGGGTGAAGATCCAGGCAGAGGATGCCGCAGGATACATCCGCGTTCCCGGAAACGCCTCCCTGGTGGAGAAAACCAGCCAGAAGGTGGATGAGTCCGTGAAAAAGCGCCGTGAAACCGTGGAATACGCCCTCCAGTTCGTGGGCGGCAAGTACGTGTACGGCGGAACGGACCCCCACAGCGGCGTGGATTGCTCGGGATTTACCCGCTACGTCATGGCAAAAGCCGCTTCCATCAGCCTTCCCCACTCCTCCGGCGGACAGTCGTCCTATGGCAGGGAAGTGACGGTGGACCAGATGCGCCCCGGCGACCTGCTGTTCTACAGCAGCGGCAGCCGGATCAACCATGTGGCCATGTACATCGGAGACGGCCAGATCGTCCACGCCTCCACAGAACGCACGGGGATCAAGACCTCCCCCTACAATTACCGCAAACCGGTGAAGATTGTCAGCCTGCTCTGATGCAGGCTGTATTTTTTTGCCGTATTGGGCCTAAGCCGGAAAAATTCAGCGCAGCACTTTCCTGGAATGAAACAGAAATTTAATAAATTGGTAGCATTTGCCAGAAAAATCAGCGATAAAACGGCTGAAGCCCTCTGGAAATGCCCCCTGTGCGGCGGAAAACGCGTGGTTTCGTAATCTGCCCGTAAGAATATTGTAAAAAACGACTAAAAAATGTTAAATAATTCTAAAATAGTTGACGAATCTCAAGAACCTGCTATAATAAGTTTGTAACGAATGTAATATTTGCGTAACAATTATGGACAAGTAAACGGAACATGAAAGGCAGGAGATTTTGTTGAATACCAGGACCTTTAGATATTTTTTGCGGATTGGTGCCATGTGCTCTGTACTTACGATGGCGGCGCCCCAGACAGCTCTGGCGGCGATTGGACCGGGATTTGAGCCGGGGACTTACGTGGCTACCGTCACGGCGGACAGTGTAAACATCAACAAGAGCCGGGACGGAGAGGATGTTCTTCTCACCGCAAAGTCAGGCGATACATATGAAGTGTTGGAAGATATGGGAAACGGCTGGATGAAGGTTCGGGTTCTGGACACGGAGGGCTATATGCCGGTGTCCGGCAACGCCACGGTGGAGGAAGTCGCCGACGAGGAGATGGCTGAGATTCAGCAGGAGGCTCTCACCTCCTCCAACAGCTACCGCCGCCAGCAGGTCGTGGATTATGCGCTGCAGTTCGTGGGCGGACGCTACCGTTACGGCGGATCCGATCCCCACAGCGGTGTGGACTGCTCCGGATTTACCCGTTATGTGCTGCAGAACGCGGCAGGCGTTGGGATGAGCCGTTCCTCCGGTTCTCAGGCAGCCCAGGGATCAGCCATCAGCGCGGATCAGATGCAGCCCGGAGATCTTTTGTTTTACGGCAACGGCAGACGGATCAACCATGTGGCGATGTACATAGGCAACGGACAGATCGTTCACGCGTCCACCGAGCAGACGGGAATCACCATCTCCCCCTGGAACTACCGGACTCCTGTGAAGATCACAAGCGTGTTGGGTTAGATGGATTGTCAGTAATGTTCAGATAAAAGGATATTCAAAAAGGAACGAGGAAAGCCGGGAGCGGATACGCTTCCGGCTTTTCGCGTGATATTGGATTTTTTTGTAAAACTGTATACCGCGCAGAAAAAACGCCGTGATAGGGGAGCTATCCGGCGTTTTCTCAAGGGGAGTATAAATAATTAATAAGGATGAGGAAATGGTTTAAGGGAAACCATTTTTCCTCATATTAGTTATAATATATTTTTCGGGAAAAAGCAACACCTTTTTACGGATGTGAGCGGGCATGAGCGGGCGGAAATCCCCTTAAAAACGGCGGTTTCTGTTTTTTTCCTCCCCACCCTGGCTGCCTGCATACAGCCTATTCCGTTCTGGAATAATCCCTACAACTTATCCGAATTAGACTTGTGAACCAACCGGTTATATGATTAAGAAAAGAATCATATTTGAGGAGGTATCACAATGTCACAACCGCAATACGGCGGCGCTTTCCTGGCGGAGGCCGTCAGAGCCGCCTACGCCGAAGGAATGGACGACTATCATTTGGAACCTATGGTTTTGACGGAGGGCGGCAGGCCCGTGGGCAGGATCACCGACGGGGACAGTGTGATTTTCTGCTGCCGCCGGGGTGAGCGGGAGATCGAGCTGACCGATATGTTTACGGACCCCGGTTTCGCGCAGGTTCCCCGCCGTCCTCTTAAGGACCTTTATTTTGCCATCATGACCCTCTACCACGAGAAATTCAAGGATCTGCCCATCGCTTTTGCGCCCTCCCACGTGGAAATGCCTTTGGCCCAGGTGATTTCCCAGGCCGGAAAAAGCCAGTTCCACTGCGCCGAGTCGGAGAAGTTCGCCCATGTGACCTTTTTCCTGAACGGCGGGGAGAACGCCCCGTTTCCCGGAGAGACGGACAAATGCATTCCTTCCCCCAAGGGCGTGCCCTTTGACCAGAAGCCGGAGCTGTCCCTGCCGGAGGTGGCGGACGCGGTGACGGAGGCGCTGGGCCGGTATGATTTCATTGTCACGAATTTCGCCAACGGCGACGTGGTGGGCCACACGCTCAATTCCGACGCCAAGCTGGCCGCTTGCCGGGAGGTCAGCAGCCGCCTGCAGCAGGTGGTGAGCGCCGCCCTCCGGGAGGACTATGTGGTTGCGATTACCGCCGACCACGGGAATATCGAGAAGCTTTACACGCCCGCAGGTAAGCCCGACGGAGCCCACACCGATAACCAGGTGGCTTTTGTGCTCATGGATCCCAGAACGGGCGGTCCCATCGGAATGAGGGACGGCGCGCTGTCCGACGTGGCGCCCACGGTGCTGGACGTGATGGGCATAAAAAAGCCCCGGGAAATGACCGGGGAATCCCTTGTTTCGGGCCACGAGTTCGGCCGGGACCGACGGATGCTGCTCATCATTCTGGACGGCTGGGGGCTGGGGGACCAGACGGGAAACGACGCCATTTTTGCCGGGGACACTCCTTTCTGGGACGCGCTCGTCAGCGGGAAGTCCTGGTCCAGGCTTCACGCTTCCGGCCAATACGTGGGGCTGGGAGCGGGCAAGCCGGGCAACTCGGAGGCCGGGCACATCAACCTGGGAGCGGGCCGTCTGGTGCTCCAGGACGATGTCCGCCTGGACGCGGCGGTGAGGGACGGAAGCTTCCGGAAAAATCCCGTGTTCCTGGAGGCCATCGACCGCTGCCGCAGAACCGGCCGGGCGCTGCACCTCTTGTCTTACCTGACCTACAAGTCCTCCCACGGCTCCATCGACTATCCCCTTTCCATCTGCGAAATGGCGAAGGACCTGCCGGAGGTGTACCTGCACATCATCTTTGACGGCCGCTCCACCGAGCCCGGCTCCGCCCCGGAAATGCTTCAGGCTTTGGATGAGAGGCTGGCGCAGATTGGCGGCAATTTCCGTGTGGTGGACGGCGTGGGCCGCGGCCTGGCGCTGGACCGGGATCAGAACTGGGGGAATGTGAAGCGGGTCTACGACGCTCTGACAGACGGCATGGAAGCTTGTCAGTACGGGGAAGGCTGACTGGAAAAAAGATCCAGAAATTTCCGCTCCCACCAGGTCAGCGGCACATTTTTCCGGCAGACGCAGTCCACGGTGCGCTCCAGACTGATGTCCACGATCCGGCACCGGGCCAGCTCCCCGCCGGAGAGCTCCCGCCGGACGGTGGCGAGGGGCAGAATGGACACGCCCATGCCCCGCATCACCCCCTGCTTGATGGCCTCGATGTTGCCGAAGTCCAGAAGCTGGGGGGCTTCCCCGCCGTGGATTTTCATCAGCCCTGCGATAAACTGCCGGGTGGCGGAGTCCTGCTCCGGCGCCAGCATGGTGAGGCGGCATATGTCCGCCCAGGGGACGGATTTGCCCGCAAGAGGGTGGTCCGGGGGCAGTACCAGGGCCATTTCCTCGCGAAAGAGCGGGGCTTCCAGGTAACCGGCGGGCGGTTTTACGCCCTCCGCCCGGGGCAGGATTGCCAGGGAAACCTTTCCGTCCGCCAGCAGGGAGACGATTTTGGTCCAGAAGCCCACTGTGAAGCGGATTTCCAGTTCCGGCAGGGACTGGCGGGCCTTCTGGAGCACGGCGGGGAGCTGGTAGACCCCGATGCTGTTGGTGGCGCCCAGATACAGGATTTTCCTGCTGGTCTGACCTGCCGCGGCCAGCTCCTCCTGGAGCCGGGCGTAGCCGTCCAGGCAGGAGACGGCGTAGGCGTAGGCTTTCTGTCCGCTGTCGTTGAGCACCAGGCGGCTGCCCTTGCGGTCGAACAGGCGGCAGTCCAGCTCGCGTTCCAGGGTGTTGATCTGTTTGGAGAGGGCGGACTGTGTGCAGAACAGCTTTTCCGCGGCCCGCATCTGCGTGCCTTCCTCGGCCAGGGTCCGCAGGGCCAGCAGTTTATCCATATCCATGGTGTTACTCCTTTCAAACTATAAAATTCGGAGGGTTCTTGATCATGCAAAATAATCGGATCGCCGTCACTTCGCTGGGAGGCAGCGGCGAGGAGGCACGGAATTGCTTCCTGCTGGAGGCCGGAAACCACACGGTGCTGCTGGACTGCGGCGTGCGCCGGGAAGCGCTGGGGGAGTTTGACCGGGTTTATCCGGCGCTCACCCGCGAAATCGCCGGGCGGCTCACCGCGGTGTTCCTGTCCCACGCCCACGAGGACCATGTTGCCGCTCTTCCCTACCTCTATGAACTGGGGTACAGGGGAAATGTTTACGGCACGGAGGAAACCATCCGGCTGGCTGGGGGATTTATGAAAAAGTGGGCGGATTTTGTGGCTTCCGCGGGCGGGAACCTTCCCTTTTCGGCGGAAGCGATGAAGCGGGTGGCATTTTCCACGATCTCCCTGGGCAAACAGGTGGTAGAGGGCCTTTCCGTGACCGCAGGGCGCAGCGGGCATATGCTGGGGAGCTGCTGGCTGCGGTTTGAGCACGGCGGGAAAAGCCTGCTGTACACGGGGGATATGACCCTCGCCGGGCGGCTCCTGGCCACCGATCTGCCGCCGGAATCCGACGGTGCGGTGGTGGACTGCGCCTACGCCGGGTGCACCCTGTCCCAGACCGGGCAGTACGGCGCGCTGGTGGACCTGGCGGAGGAGGTGGCCGCCGGAGGTGGAAAGCTGCTACTCCCCGTGCCGCCGAACGGCCGGGGGAGCGACATTCTGCTCCATCTGTGCGAAAATCTGCGCGGGGTGCCGGTCTACGCGGAAGCCAATGTGGCCGCGCTGTGCGGCGAGCTTTTGAAAGAGCGGAAATGGCTGCGGGCGGATGTGTGCGGTCGGATAAGCGGGGCGGGGGAGGAGTCAAATGGCGCGGGCCTGCCGTGCGGCCGTATAGACGCTGTGGCCCTGCCATGCGGCCGGATAGACGCTATGAACCGTGCCAATACGTTTACAAACGCCATCAGCCTCCCGGACGTCCAATCCCGCTCCCGGGCCCTCTCTGCGCCCGGCCCTGCCGTCTATCTCACCGGCGACGGCATGATGTCAGGCCCGGTCGCCGCGGCCTACTTCGAGGCGCTGAAAGGCGACGCGCGAAACTGCATCCTGATCACCGGCCACACCGCCCGGAGCGCCCTGGGTTCCCGGATATTTGAACCGGCATTCCGCGCCCAGGCGGGTCTTGCCGCCCGGGCCGAGCGCCTGACCATCAAGGTCCATCTGGACGACCAGGACGTGATCGCTCTCAACCGGTCCGTGCGGGCGAAAAAGATCCTGCTGTTCCACGCGCCGCTGGAAAACACCCGTGAACTGACCGGTAAGCTGCGCAACCTGGGCGTGGACGCCCGGTGCGGTCTGGAACCCCGGGCGCTGGAACTGTAACGCCGCCTCCTAAACCCCTTTCTGCTGAATCTGATACTGCTTCGGCGTCACCCCGGTGGTCTGCTTGAACAGCATGAAGAAATACTGCTTATTCTCGATCCCCACCTGTTCGGCTACGTCTTTGACCTTCACGCTGGGGTCCCGGAGAATCTCCTGAGCCCGGGCGATGCGCAGCTGGTTAATGTAATCGGTGAGGGAGCAGCCCTTGGCCTGGCGGAAAATGCGGCACAGGTATGCGGTGGACAGGTTAAACCGGTCCGCCAGGACCTGGGAGGACAGATTGGAGTCGCAGTAGGAGTCCTCGATGGCCGCGATCACCTGGTCCAGGGAGCTGCCCTTGCGGCTGGCTTTTTTCTGCTGGATGTGCTCGGCGATCCGGGTAAAGACCGCCTCGCAGCCCCCGTTCAGGGCTTCCGGGGAAAAGCGCAGGGACTCCGACACCGCCTGGTAACCGCCGTCCGGGTCCGCCTCCCCGGGGAAACACTCAAAATACAGCTTCAACACTGCGCCAGTCAGGGCGGCCCAGGTGTACTGCACGCAGCGGCCGCTCTTTCCGTTTAATGAGGTCAGAAACTCCAGATACGCCTTGCCTGCCTTTCCCCCATATCCCTTTTTCAGCGCGTCCATCACATCCGAGACCCGCGCCTCCGGCTCCGCAGGGGAGTCGTCCAGCTGCGGGTAGTCCCGCACGAACAACATCGGCCCGCTCTGGTACAGGAACCGAAGCTCATAAAACTCCACGAGTCTCCCGTAGACCTGGGGCAGGGCGGCAAACCCTTCGGCCTCCGTTCCCACCACGAACCAGCGGGCGGGGAACTGCGCGGAAAGCCTGTCCAAAACCGCCTGCGGCTCCTGCTCCACTTGCAGGAAGAGGATGGTGTATTCGTTGTGCACGATCACCCCTTCGCAGCGGACCTGCCCGTCCCGGACGCATTCCAGGTACAGAGGAAGCCGCAGCCCGTCGATCAGACAGAGCTGAATGGGCCGGTCTGCCAGAAGCTGCAGGTCGTACTCCCGGATCAATGCCTCGGGGCTCTCGTATTCCTGGCTGCCGAACAGCAGGCCCTGAAGGACTTCCCCCCGGACCATGGTCCTGAGGGAGGCCTGAATCTGCCGGGCGTTGGAATTGCTCTCGATCAGGTGGTTGAGGCTTTCCAGCATGGCGTCCGTGTTCTGGGGCGCGTCCGGTGCGATATCGGAGATGCGCCGCGTGATTTTGCGCAGCGGCACGTAGATATCCACAGAGATCATGGTGCCCGCAAGCAGCAGGATACCAAAACCCGCGATCACGAACAAAAAGGTCTGTTCCTCCGTGTGCCTTAAGTCCTCCAGGCACTGGTCGTAGGGAAGGGATTTCACATAATACCAGGGGCGGTCCGGCATGCGCGAGAAAAAGCAGATCTGCCTGTCCTCCGCCTGGTAGATAAAATAGCCGCTGTCCACGCCCTCGCCGGCCCGGGACAGTATTTTTTCGGTCAAAAGCGGATACAGCTCCTCGCCCTCCCGGGCAGCGGAGGCAACCAGCGCCCCGTCCTCCTTTATAATGAACGCGTCCTCCCCGCCGAAGTAAAGGCGGTTCAGCCAGTTTTTGTTGATGTTGAACATGATCGCGTTATCTTTGGGCAGGCCGTCCCGGTCCAGCTCAAAAAACAGGAAGGAGTAAAGCTCCCGGTTGCTGTAAATATTAGAAACATCGGAGTGGCGGAGAATGGGAACCAGCCGCCCGGACGCAGAGCGGTTTTCGTAGAGCTCCACCGCGTCCCGGTCCGCGAAGGCCGAAAAGGAGTCGCCCACCGCGCCGTAGGAGGAAGTGCTGTACACCCGCTGCTGCTTTCCATTAAAAATATAGATAGAGTCGATGATGGTGCTGGAGGCCGAGTAGGTGTTCAGCTCCCGCACGCCGTCCACCATCTGCCAGTTGGTAAGCTCCTCGTAGGAGCGCAGCTTGACCACGGTGTTGCTGTAGAAAATTTGATTTACCATATTTTGGAGAAATTCTTCGGTGGAGGAGGATGTGGCGCTGACCTGAAACACGAATTCCTCGTTGGCCCGGTTGATGGAGGACAGGAATGCCTTTTGAAATTGATGGTATAACAGTCCGAGGAGCGCCAGAATCAACACAAAACTCATCAATACCACCGATACAAACCGTATGGAGATTATGTCCCTCCCTGGACTGGTTTTTTCTCCCTTTTTCATGATTTTGCACACTCCTTTCCACATAAGCACTATAACATATATGCAATATGTTTGAAAAGAGCAAAAAGATTTGAAATTCGAACATCGGAAAAAAAGTCCTATTTTTGTACTTTACACCATATGAGAGACAAATTAAGATGGGATCATACAGGAGCTGACACTCCAATGTGTTTTAAACGCGTTTTAAATACTGTAAACCAAGAGACACAAACGAAAAGGGAAGAAGAAAGGATATGATCGTATGAAAAAGAGACTTGTATCAATCACGTTGGCCACAACAATGCTGTTATCCCTGACCGCCTGCGGTTCCGGAAATTCCGGCGGCGCGGCAGGCACCGCCGCTCCCGCTGCTCCTGAGACAACGGCGGCCGGTTCCGGGGCCGGCTCCGAAGCGGGCTCTGAGGCCGCCGCAGAAGGGGCAGAAGATTATAAAGGAACCGTAATGCTCTACTCCTCCACCGACGAGGGCGTGATCATCGCGTTAAAGGAAGCGTTTGAAACGAAGTATCCCAATGTAACGCTGGATTATTACGCCGCCACCTCCGGCAAGTGCGTGACAAAGCTGGCCACCGAGTTCCAGTCCGGCACAGTGGCCTGCGATCTGGCCTGGCTGGCGGACCCCTCCGCCATGATCACCCTGAAGGACGACGGAAACCTGCTGGCCTACAAATCCCCCTACGCGGAAGGCATCGACGGCAAGTTCAAGGATGCGGACGGCTACTACAGCGGCGCCCGCCTGCTGCTCATGGGCGTGACCTTCAGCACCACAACCTGCTCCGACGAGGAGGCTCCTACAAACTACGACGGCTTTCTGGGCGAGAGCTTTAAGGATCAGATCGTGATGACCGATCCCACCGGCTCCGGCTCCACCAAGGCCCTGGTTTACGCGCTGACAAATAATTCCAATTATGGTTGGGAATATTTTGAAAAGTTAAAGGAACAGGGCGTGGAGCTTCAGTCCAGCTCCGGTTCCACCAACAACGGCATCGCCTCCGGCGCTTACAAGCTGGGCTTCGGCGTAGACTACAACACCAAAAACCTGATGGCCGAGGGCTCTCCCCTGGGTTGGCACGACACCAAGGACATTGTGGCCGTTCCCTGCCCCATCGGAATCCCCAAGGGCGCTCCTCACGAGGAACTGGCCCAGCTGCTCTATGACTTTATCCTGGACCCCGAGGGCGGGCAGGCCATCCTGACCCAGTACAACATCACCCCCATCGTGGACGGCGTCGCCCTTCCCGAGGGTATGATGAAGGCATCCGAGATCGCAAGCCTGGCCCTGCCCATCGACTGGGTGGACCTGGCCGCGGTGAGCAACGAGCTTCTGGATCGTTTTGACGCCATCTTCAAGAACTAAGCCATCACAGACGATGACCCGCAGGCAGAACCCGTGGGTCATCGCATTCAAAAAGGAGGACGCCGGACCGGGTGGCATTCTGGAGATTGTTTCCTGCCGGCCGAGCGTCTTTCCTAAATTGACTGAAAGGGGAATCGTACATTGTCTAAAGTGAGTATGGAACATATCCGCGTTTCCTACGGCAGCCACACGGTTTTGAAGGATTTTTCCCTGACTGTGGAGCCGGGGGAGATCGTGGGAATCGTGGGCCCGTCGGGCTGCGGGAAAACCACCGCCATCCGGGCGCTCTGCGGATTTTTAAACCCTGAGATGGGGGAGATTACGGTCAACGGCAGAACGGTGTTCAGCAAGAAGGAGCGCGTGAACGTCCCGCCGGAAAACCGCAAGATCGGCATCGTTTTCCAGGACTACGCAGTTTGGCCCCACATGAGCGTTTACGACAACGTGGCTTATCCGTTAAAAAAACGGAAAGTGCCCAAGGCAGAGATCGCAAAACGGGTCAGCTACGCCCTGGAGCAGTCCCACATGACCGGGTATGAGAACTACATGCCCTCCCAGCTCTCCGGCGGCCAGCAGCAGCGCGTGGCCATCGCCCGGGCCCTGACCTCCTCGGACGACATCATCGTCATGGACGAGCCCATCACCAACCTGGACGCCAAGCTGAGAGAGGAGATGCTGGTGGAAATCCGCCTCATGCAGTCCCGGCTCAACACCACCATTATCTACATCACCCACGACCAGGAAGCGGCTATGCAGCTCTGCGACCGCATCGTGATCATGCAGAAGGACGGCAGTATTTGCCAGATCGGCACCGACGAGGATATGATCAAGAATCCGGCCAACCGCTTCGTGTTCAGCTTCATCGGCGTGTCCAACTTCATCCCGGTGGTTGAGAAATCCGGCTCCTGGTGTCTGGACATCGGGGAGGGAATCCCCTACAGCGGCGTCCGTCCCAAGGGCATTCTGCCGGGGGTGAAAAATGTCATGGGTATCCGCCCCATGGACATCATTTTCGACGACGAAAGCCCCGTGCGCGGCACCATCGAGCAGTCCGTGTTCCTGGGCAGCCTGTTCAACTACTTTGTGCGGGTGGGAGATCAGGAGCTGCGGGTGCAGAGAAGCACCCTGGACAGCCTGGACGGCAGGGAGTACGCGGAAGGCCAGGAAGTGGGCCTGCGTTTCCTGAATGAGAAGTATTACGACGCAGAGGAGGAGCGTGTATGAGCATGTTCAAGCGCAAGACAAACAGCGATTTGGAGCGGCTGGAAGGCGGCAAGCTGATGAGCCTGGACCGGTTCATGACCCTGCTGTGCTACCTGATTCTGGTGACGGTGGTGATTCTGCCGGTATTTATGATTATCTATTACGCCTTCTGGGACGGGACCAAGATCGATTTCCAGATGTTTTTCAACGTCCTCATGCAGAAGGAAAATTTGGCCGCAATGCGCAATACCCTGGTGATCGCGGTATTATCCACCCTGCTGGCCACGGCGGTGGGCGTGTTTTTCGCCTGGCTTTTGGGCCGCAGCGACATTCCGCTTAAGGGCGTGATGAAGTTTCTCTTCTCCATCCCCTTCATGATCCCGCCGTTTCTGGCGGCCATGGCCTGGGACATGATGTTCTCCGGCCGCGGCGGTTATGTGAACCGCTGGCTGATGTCTGTGTTCAACCTGAGCAAAGCGCCCTTTAACATCAACAGCGTGCTGGGAATCATCGTGATCGAGGTGGTTTACTACTTCCCCTTCGTCTACATGCAGGTGGTCAGCGCCCTGGAGCGCATGGACCCCACCCTGGAGGAGAGCGCGCGCATCGCGGGCGCAAAGCAGCTCTACGTGATCCGCAAGATCACCCTGCCCCTGACCATACCGGCCATTTCCTCGGGCGTACTGCTGGTTCTCATCACCTCCCTGTCCAACTACGGCATCCCCGCCATGCTGGGCTTCTCCCAGAACATTTTCACGCTGCCCACCATGATTGTGGAGAAAATGAACCGGGCGGGCGGTAGCTTCGAGGGCATCCGGCAGGCCACGGCCCTGTCCATCGTCCTGGTTGCTGTGGTGTCCATTGCCCTTCTGGTACAGCGCAAGCTGCTCTCCGTGGGGCGGTACGATATCATCAAGGGCAAGAGCATGCGCCCGGCCCTCATCAAGCTGCGCACCGCAAAATACCCGCTGTTGGTATTTTCCCTGCTGTTTTTAACCCTGGTGGTGCTGGCTCCCCTGGCCATGATCGTGCTGGTGAGCTTCATCAAGGCCTACGGCCTGAACTTTGCCTTTGAAAACTTTACCCTGGCCAACTATCACCGCATCCTGGTGGGCAACAAGATGGTCACGGATTCCGTGGGCAACAGCCTGTTTTTGGGATTCTCCGCGGGTATTATCTGCCTGTTTCTGGGTACCATGCTGGCCTACGTCATTTACAAGGTGCGCCCGAAGGGCAAGGGCATCCTGGAGCTTTTGGCCGTGCTGCCCTACTCCCTGCCCGGAACGGTGCTGGCCATCGGCTGTATCCTGGCCTGGAGCGGCGTATTTATGGGAATCACCCTGTACAACACCATCTGGATCATCCTGGTGGCCTACGTGGCGCGGTATCTGACCTACACGTTAAAATCCAGCTCCGCCGCCCTTCAACAGGTACATATCTCTTTGGAGGAGGCTTCCCGGGCCTGCGGCGCGACCCATCTGGAGTCCCTGCGCGACATCACCCTGCCGCTTATCAAGCCCGCCATGGTATCCGGTTTCTTCTTGGTATTCCTGCCCGCAATGCGCGAGCTGACCACCTCCGTGCTGCTCTACGGACCCAACAGCCGGACCCTGGGCGTGGCCATCTATCAGCTGCGGATCAACGGCCAGATCGCCCCTGCGGCGGCCCTGTCCGTGATCACCATTTTGCTGATTATTATCTGTAACAACGTCGTCAAACATTTCACAAAGGACAGAAAGGGGAGCTGAAGCCATGGATCAAATCGTACTGGAAAATGTCACCAAGACGTTTACCACCAAGGCGCTGGGCACCGTCACGGCCGTGGACCGCTTTAATCTGAAGGTAAAGGAGGGCGAGTGCTTTTCCTTCCTGGGCCCCTCCGGCTGCGGCAAGACCACCACGCTGCGCATGATCGCCGGCTTCGAGGACCTCTCCTTCGGCTCCATCTATCTGGGCGGAAAGGCGGTGTCCGTCAAGGACAAAAATATCTACGTCCCGCCGGAGGACCGGGGGCTGGGTATGGTGTTCCAGGCTTTCGCGGTCTGGCCACACATGAACATTTTCGACAACGTGGCCTTTCCGCTGAAGGTGCAGAAGCGGCCTGAGGCCGAGATAAGGGAGCGGGTCGCCCTGGCCCTGAAGCACTGCAGCCTGGACGGCATGGAAAAGGTGTTCCCCTCCGACCTCTCCGGCGGCCAGCAGCAGCGCATCGCCCTGGCCCGGGCCATCGTGGTGAACCCCAAGGTCATGCTGTTGGACGAGCCATTGTCCAACTTAGACCCGCAGCTGCGGGAGACCATGCGCTTTGAGATCAAAAAGCTGCAAAAGGAATTCGGCTTCACCATCATTTTCGTGACCCACGACCAGTCCGAGGCGATGGCGCTCTCAGACCGGATGCTGGTGATGGACATGGGAAATATCCAGCAGATCGGCACGCCCCTGGAGCTCTACAACAACCCAAAGAACCGGTTTGTGCACAGCTTCCTGGGCCAGTCCAATTTCACCCACGTGAAGATAAAGGGCGGAAAAGCCTACTGCCAGGGCGACAGCTCCCGGGTGGTGTGGGACGCCCCCTCGGGCACAAAGGACGGGGAAATGCTCATGGCCACGCGCCCCAACACCATCGACATCAACCGCAGTGAGGGATTTTGCACCAAAATCATTAAGCGGGTGTTCCGCACCGATTTTGTGGAGTACCTGGTCCAGGTGGGCGACGACGTCCTGCGGGTTCAGACGCCCCACCGCAACCTCTTTTCCGAGGGCGAGGAGTGCTTCCTGCGTTTCCCCAGCCCCATGTGGTATCCCGCCCAGGAGGAGGGAGCCGATGAGGAGCGGGCGAAGCGCATGATCGTGTAGGCTTTGGATCAAAAACAGACGGATAACCAAAGGACCTCGATTCGCTTCGGCGTCTGGAGGCCCTTTTTTTGATATTATAACGGAGCCAATACCTCAAAATCCAGCGTCCCCCGCTCCGTCCCGTTCACAATCAGCGTAACCGAGTGCACGCCCGGATAATGCTTTCTCGTACTGACGTCCGCAAAGGAATGGATTTTCGTGTAAGCTTTTTTGGTACGTTCCTTTAAAGAAAGCTCGGAAATCTGGAAAATCTTCCGGTTCCGCCTGCCGTTCGCCTTCTGATAATCGACCCCGTATTCCAGCCGTACCTTCGCGGCCGCCTCCGTCTCAACCGTGAAGGAGAAGGCCAGCTCCTGCCCGATGGCAACAGAAGCAGCGCCCAGCGCAAAGCCGTAAACCTTCACGCTGCCGGGGTCCGAAAAACCGAAGAGGTCCATCACCTCCCGATTGCCTTTTTTGAGCAGGGTGCGGCAGCCGTGTTTTACAATCCAGTCCGTGCGCTCATCCCTGCCGTACCAGTCCCTGGCGATCCGGGCGACCAGTTCGGGATGGTTTTTGGAGATGTCGTTTAAGTTGTTGGCCACGCTTTTGCGGACGTAGAGCGACGGATCGGCTTTCAGCTGTTCCAGGATCGCCAGCACCGGGGAGGGATCTTTTTGGAAGCGGGACAGCGCCTGTCCCCAGGGAAGCCGGGGGCGGCAGCCCTCGCTGGCCAGCCGCCGGACATGTTCGTTGGCGTGTCTGACCCAGGCGGACATCTGCTCCATCATGCGCGCCTCGTGGCTGATGATAAAGGGCCTCACGGCAAATTCCGAGGAGGAGAAAACGGTATAGCGCTCCAGCGCCGCCATGGATAAATCCCAATGGCGCTCGTCCTGCCCGTAGACTTCCACAAAATCCGGGAAGCACATGAGTGTAAAGTCGTTAAAGCCCTCCGGGTATCCCGCGGCCACCTGATCCAGCACGCCCAGGGCCTGTCCGTAATCGGCGGGCAGATAGTTCCCAAGATTCACGGCGATCTGCCGCATACGGGCCTTCAATTCCAGCGATTCCCAGGTCCCGTCCATCACGCTGCGCACAAAATCATCCGCCTGAAAGGGATGATAGACGGCCTGAATCCGCGAGGCCAGCTCACGGATGGATTCCTCATTATATTTGTTTTTCAGCAATTCAGGCATATAGTTCCCCTTTTAAAATGCATTTGGCCGGGAGTCCCCGCGTGGAACAATGCGGCGGAGGCCCCCGCCATGGTTGTCAGATTCCCATCGTCCGAAAATGGACGTCTGATTTTGATTATACCGTAGAATGTCCGCAAAGACAAAAGAAATTCCCGCACTGCGGCGCGAATGCACCACAACGCGGGAATTTTGTATGCGACAATTTTGTATACGATAATTTTGCCTGCGTGAACCACGAATGTTAAAACTGGAAAATACTGTAAACCCCAACAAAGGCAAACACTACGCTCACCAGCACGCTGACGATGGAGGTCAAAAATAACCGAACGAACAGCTTGTTGGTATCCTGGTCGCCCTTGTCCTTGGTGAAGATGGCGTACTGGGCCATGATGCCTGCGCCGCCGGTGGAGGCGGGGCTGAACGCGGCCAGGAAGGAGGTGATGGTGATGCTGGTGATTAACGGTGCGTACCCAGCGCCGGGGAACTGCTCCAGGATGCCGGTGATGGTGGGGATCAGCGCGGGCATCACCACGCCCGTGGTGGAGCTGAACCAGCTCATAACGCCGGACGCCAGGGCGATGATGGGCTTGACGGTGGAACCGCTCATGATGGAGGTGAGGCCCTCCACCAGGAGGTCGATGCCGCCCAGGGCCTTGACCACCGCCATCAGCATGTTCACGCCGCAGACCAGGATAAAGGTGCCCCAGGGCATGATCTTGATGGCGGCCTTGTCGCTTGCCACGCCGAAGATGCACAGGATGATGGCGGCCAGGGGAGCCGCAAGGCCGATGTTGACGCCGAAGGCGAATACCACGACCACCACGGCCAGGCAGGCCAGAAGGGTCATTTTCTGGTTCCGGTCAAAGGGGCGGACGTCGTCCAGCATGGCCAGCTGTTCCGTTCCCGGCTTGTAAAGCTTGTACAGGAAGAAAAAGCCCAGGGTGAGGACCAGCCATACCAGCGCGCACTCTGCGAATAAGGACCAGGAGAACTGCCCCGCGTAGGGCGTTTCCGCGATCAGGCCTGCCGCGATGATGCCCCCGTTGGCGATGGGGGACATACAGCCTAAGTTGCAGGCCATGGTGATGATCAGACCCATGGCGATCACGTCGATGCCCAGCTCCACGGCCAGGGCGATGCCAAGGGGAAGGATAATGGAGAAGGTGGGGATATTTCCACAGCCCGCGGCCGCCAGGAGAAACGTCATGGCGGAGAGGAGCAGCGGGATACACCAGGTATTTTTGCCTACCATGCGGAGCATTTTTTTGGCCAAAAGGTCCATGGTTCCGTTGTTCACCGCCATACTGAACAAAAATGCGGGGCCCACCAGCGAGATAAACAGGCTGGTGCTGAAGTTGGAGATTACGGTCTTATCCGGTATTCCGCCAATTCTGGCGATGATGAGCGCCATACCCATGGCCAGAAAGCCCATGTTGACCTTTTTCCAGAAGCCCAGAACCAGCACGGCGACGAGAAACAGCAGTGACAGCAAAGCTAAACTATTCATAATGATATATACCTCCCGATTGTAAAGAGACCGCGCCAAAGCGCGGCTCTTTCTTTAGCTGAATGTAACAGGCCGGCAGCTGACTATTTAAATATCGTCCTTATGGGACAGGGAATCGATTTTCGCGTCAAAATCCAGAATGCAGCGGTTGAATTTGTCCGCTTCCAGAAGCGGGAACAGGTGGTGGTTGCACTCCGTGAATTCATAGCAGAGGGCCAGCGGGGAGCGGGTCATGCGGCGCACCGCCTCGTGGCCGGACTCCCAGGCGTCGTGGTAGGCTGAGTGGGAGACAAACGCCGCCACCGGGATGGTCCGGTTTTCCAGGGGCGTCATATTGTCCGTGAAATAGGTGTCCATGTGGTATTCCACACCCACCCACGGCGGAATCTGGAGCATGCTCTCCTGCATGTTGTCCGCGTCCTCCGGCTCCAGCGGGGAGGAGGCCCGGGCTTTGGCTGCATAGGAAACGGGATCGTTGATATAGGGCATCATGCGCTCGTACCAGCCGTCGATATTGTAGTGGCTGGCCTTATGGCTGTTCCAGTCCGCGTCGCTGAAGGCGAACAGGGAAGCGTCCACAAGGATCAGGCCCCGGAGCGCGTGTTCCTCCTGGGTGTTGGCGTAGGTGGCCGCCACGGCCCCGCCCAGGGAGTGGCCCACTAAGAGTACGTCCTGAAGTCCCAGATGATCGATCAGTTCCCGCACGTCCTGGGCCATGCGGACCTGGCGGTTCCCGCCGGGAACCTTCATGGAGCGCCCGTGGCCCCGCAGGTCCAGGCAGATGACCTGGTGTCCTTCGGAGAGAACCGGGACGCTGTGGCGCCACATTTTTAAGGATTCCCCAAAACCGGGCAGAAGCAGAATCGGCTTTCCGCTGCCGTGCATTTCATAGTAAAGCCATAAACCGTCAGATGTCTGAAAAAAATTGTCTTTCGTGGCCAAATCATTCCCCTCCAAACTGTTATCATATTATGTTCATTGTAAAGAGCCGCGACACTTCGTTTACTATTTCAATATAGCACGCGCATGTTTGGAAAGCAAATTCATATTTACTATAAAAAATATGAATTTTAGCCATAGTTTTGCGGCGTGATCTGACAAAAAACATCCCCCTCTGTCATTTGGTGCTTCAGAGGGGGATATCTGTAATTTATGTAAAATCCTTCACGATCTTAATATACTCCTGGGCGTGATACGGCAGATAGCTGCCTTTTCGGTAGGCGGCCACAAAGTCCACTGTGGTGTTGGGGCTTCCCACGGAGAAGCAGCGGACCGGCTGGGTCAGCCGGATATGTTTCAAATGGGTCTCGCAGACAAAGGACAGGCCGTAGCGCTTGCTGACCAGCTCCGCGCCCGCGCTGATGTTGCGGGTCTGCAATTTGATGTGGGGCTGGATCTTGTACTCTTTAAAGAGACGGTTCACGATCTGGCGGGTGCGCTGCTCGGGCAGCTGCACGATAAATGGCTCGTCGGCCGCCAGGCGCAGGTCGAACCAGGGATAGCGGCAGTTCTCCCGCTCCTCGCCCAGTTCGGCCAGGGGATGGTCCTCGGGCATGATCAGGACGATTTCCTCGTGGCTGATAATCTGCCATTCGATGTCAGGGCTTTTCACCGGCAGATTGAAAAACACCAGGTCCGTTTCCCCGCTGAGGATCATGGATTCCAGGACGCCGGAGTTCTCTTCCATAATATCCAAATGCACGTTGGGGTATAAGCTGTTGAAGATGGGAAGGGTGCAGGGCAGCATGTAGGTGCCCCGCATGACCGGGAAGGCCACCTTCAGCACGCCCACGTTGGAGCGCACGATGTCGTTCATCTCCTGGTCCAGTTCCTTCTTGATATTGAGAATCTCCGTGGCCTTGGCAACGTAGCGCTGTCCGGCGTAGGTCAGGGTGAACTTGTTGCCCAGCTTCTTAAACAGCTTCTGGCCCATGTCCGCCTCCAGATGCTGGATGAACTTGGTCAGGGTCGGCTGGGTGATGTAGAGAGAGTCCGCCGCCTTGGTGATATTTTGGTATTTTGCAACAGCGATAATATAGGTAAGGTCTTTAAAATCCATTTCCAATTCCCCCTCACAGAGATGTCTTATTCTTACGGTACAGTATTGGCAGCCCTCAATATCAGGCCGGGTCGACAAAATTATCATATCACAAACTATGGTAAAATACCATAATTTTTATGAAAAATATGAATTAGACTTATAAAGTCGAAGGGGATATAATGAGCCCATACAAAACGGATCGATTCCTTACAATGATAAATTAAATAAAATACATCGAGACAGCCTCTGGAACTGGCGACATAAATCCGGTAAATCGAGCTCAGTAAAATGAACCCGGCAGCAGCCAGTGTGAGAAGAAAGAAATATTTGAGGAGGTAAGGTATGAATTATGAAGTGTTGTCGGTAGTATTTTTGTTTGCGGTCGTGGCGCTGGGGTTCTGGCGCAAGTGCAATATCGGTATCCTGGCGGTGGGTTTTTCCCTGATTATTGGAAAGATCGGCGGGATGTCCAATTCCCAGATTCTAGGAGGTTTTGACGCGAAACTCTTTATCACGCTGGTCGGCGTTACGTTCCTGTTCGGCATCGCCCAGAGCAACGGCACGCTGGAGCTGATCGCCAAGCGGGCGGTGGGACTGGCTGGAAACCGCACCTATCTGGTGCCGGTGATTCTCTTCCTGGTGACCGGCCTTCTGTCGGCCATCGGCCCCGGAAATATTCCGGTAGGAGCGCTGATGACGGTTGTGGCGGTCACCATCGCAGTGGAAATGGGGGAGAATCCCCTGCTGTTCGCCCTGGCGGCCAAGGTTGCGGCCAATGGCTTCACCATCACGCCCCTTGCGCCTGCGGGCGTCCTGACCATGTCCCTGTCGGAGACGGCCGGATATACCGATATCATTATGCCGGTTATGCTCAACGTCATGTTGTGGGCCGTGATCATGATGATCGGATTTTCCATTCATTATAAGATTTACCGCATCAAACCCGGCGCCGTAGCTGTGGGCGGCGCGATCAGCGAGAAAAAGCCGGTCACCCGGGATCAGTGGATTACCATTATCGGCATGTGCGTTATGGTATACCTCGTCATGTTCCGCCGCCTGGACGTGGGCCTCACCTCCTTCTTTGTAGCGGCCGTGCTGATTCTTCTGGGCGTTGCCAAAGAGAAACAGGCCCTGGCCAAGATCCCCTGGGGAACCCTGCTTCTGATCTGCGGCGTGGGCGTTCTGATGAATGTGGTAATTGAAATGGGCGGCATCGACCTGATCTCCGAAGCGCTGTTGGCGATCATGACCCCTGCGACGGCTGCTCCGATCATCGCGTTCATTTCCTCGATCCTGTCGTTCTTCAGCAGCACCACCGGCGTGGTAATCCCCACCATGGTCCCCACCATCGGAACCATCGTGGATTCCCTGGGAACGGGAAGCGCCGGATTTATCAGCCTGACCAGCGTAATGATTTCCTCATCCCTGTCCTCCGCGTTCAGCCCCGCATCCACCGGAGGCGGCCTGATCCTGGCTGCTTACATGGCGGCCTCCAATTCGGAGAATAAGGAGCAGGAGCAGCAGAAGCTGTTCGGACGGCTGTTTATGATTGCCATTGCCTGCGTAATCGCCAACATTATTCTGTCGGCCGTGGGCGTATACGGAATTATTAAATAAAGGAGAAAACAAAAATGGACAGAACAAACCCGATTCCCTGCACCGTGATGCGGGGAGGAACCAGTAAAGGACTGTATTTTTTAAAGAAGGATCTGCCGGAGGATGGACAGCAGCGGGACGCACTGCTCATGCGGATCATGGGAAGTCCGGACCCCAAGCAGATCGACGGCCTGGGAGGGGCCGCCTCGGTGACCAGCAAGGTGGCAATCGTTTCCAGGTCCGAGCGGCCCGGGGTGGACGTGGACTACACCTTTGCCCAGGTCGCCGTGGATAAGCCCCTGGTCAGCTACAAGGGCAACTGCGGCAACATTTCCTCCGGCGTCGGCCCATTCGCCCTGGAGAAGGGATTGGTCAATCCCAAAGAGCCGGTGACCACCGTTCGGATCTACAATACCAACACCGATAAGGTGATCGAGGTCCAGGTACAGGTGGAGAACGGCAGAGTACAATACGACGGCGACTTTGCCATTGCAGGCGTGCCGGGCACAGCGGCTCCCATCAAGCTGAGCTTTCTCGATCCCATGGGCTCCGTGACCGGAAAGCTGCTGCCCACGGGAAATGCCTCGGACATGTTGGATATCCCCGGCTTCGGCCAGGTTGAGGTCTCCATCGTGGACGCCGCTAACCCGCTGGTATTTGTGCCCGCAAAAGCCGTGGGACTGTCGGGGACCGAGCTTCCGGCGCAGATCGACGGCGACCCGGAAATGCTCCGGCTTCTGGAGACTGTCAGAGGGGCTGCGGCTTTAAAACTGGGATTTGTTTCCAGTATCGAGCGCTCCGCCTGGGAAAGCCCGGCGGTGCCCAAAATGACCATTGTGGCGGAATCCAAGGATTATGAAGCGACCTCCGGCACGGCCATCAGCCAGGATCAGATCGACCTGACGGCCCGGATGATGTCCATGCAGAAAACCCATCCCACCTACGCCATGACCGGAGCCATGTGTACCGCGGCTGCGGCTGTGATCCCGGGAACCGTGGTCAACCGCGCCCTGAGAATGGATGCGGACCCGGAACGTCTGCGCATCGGCCATCCCGGCGGAATTCTGGAAGCGGGAGTGGAATTTGAACCTGAAAACGGCTCGGTACGCATCGTCAAAACCTCCGGTTTCAGAACCGCGCACCTTCTGATGGAAGGGAAAACATACTGTTAAAAAAATTTTAAAAAATGCCGAATAGAGAGCTGAAAGTTAGACATACTAACCGTGTAACCAAAAAAGCTTTTTAGGAGGTAAAAAAATGAACAACAGAAATAACTTCAACAATGACGCTGAGAATTACAGCAGCCAGAACAGCTCCCAGAACAGCAGCCGTAACAATTCTCAGAACAGCTCTCAGAACAACAGCCAGAACAGTTCTCAGAACTCCTCTCAGAACAGCAGCCGCAACAGTTCTCAGAACAGCTCTCAGAACAGCAGCCGCAACAGCTCTCAGAACAACGAGCGCTAATTATAGCGGATTATTCCGGCGGTTTTCAATCGAGAACACGATGAGCAGAACCCGGTTTGTGATGAACGTCACAGGCCGGGTTTTTTCAGCTGCGCCCACGGCCTCTTTCCGGGTCCGGCCGGGCTCTCACGCTTCAGAGACAGGTCTCATATAATGATAGTAGTACATGGCCTGTCTCGGATGTCCGGGCCGGAAAGGATGGAATATTATGGAATTTCCAATGATATCATACAGAGAACTGGATCAGTGGCTGGAACAGGGAGGCGCTTTTTTGCTGGTGGATTTGAGAGAGCCGCATCAGTACAACCGGGAACGGATCTGGGGCAGCATAAACATACCCTACGAGGAGCTGGAACAGCGCCTTGACGAGCTGCCGAAGGATTACACCCTGGTATTTTACTGCGACCGGGGAGCCAAGAGCATGCTGGCCTGCCGGGATCTGGGGAGAATGGGTTACCGCTGTGTGGATCTGGCCGGAGGAATGCTCTATTACCGGGGAAAATTCATTGACAGAAGGGCCCCAGGGGCTATAGAATAGAGAGGTGAAAAATACGGGAAAAGAGGAGAAACCGCATGAAACTCATGTTTGCATCCGATATACACGGCTCCGCCTTCTACTGCAGGCGGATGCTGGAACTCTATAAAAATTCGGGGGCGGAGCGCCTGGTGCTGCTGGGCGACATTCTGTACCACGGCCCGAGGAACGACCTCCCCAGGGAGTATGCGCCCAAGGAGGTCATCGCCATGTTAAATCCCCTTAAAGATGAACTTCTGGCAGTGCGCGGAAACTGCGACACCGAGGTGGACCAGATGGTGCTGGAGTTCCCGATTCTGGCGGACTACTGCCTCCTGATGGTGGGACAAACGCGCATGTACGCCACCCACGGCCATGTATACAACGAGAACCATCTGCCGCCCTTAACGGACGGGGACGCGCTGATTCACGGCCACACCCACCTGCTGGAGGCCAAGGAGATCACCGCAGAGGACGGGAGGCGTATAAAGATACTCAACCCCGGCTCCGTGTCCATTCCCAAGGGCGGGAATCCGGCCACCTACGCGCTGCTGGAGGACGGAGTGTTTACGATTCTGACCCTGGACGGGGAAATTGTCAGGCAGATCAGCCTGTAGAGAAAGAGTGAGGAACGAAGATTGAAACGTACATTTGAACTGATCGCCCCCTGCCATTTCGGCCTGGAGGCTGTGTTGAAGAAAGAGATACTGGACCTGGGCTATGAGATTTCCCTGGTGGAGGACGGAAGAGTGACCTTTATCGGCGACGAGGAGGCCGTCTGCCGGGCCAACGTGTTTTTGCGCACCGCGGAGCGGGTGCTCTTAAAGGTGGGCTCCTTTGAGGCCAGAACCTTTGAGGAGCTGTTCCAGGGGACCCGGGAGATTCCGTGGGAGGAGTATATACCCCAGGATGGAAAATTCTGGGTGGCCAAGGCGTCCTCCATCAAGAGCAAGCTGTTCAGCCCGTCGGACATCCAGTCCATTATGAAAAAGGCCATGGTGGAGCGGATGAAGGGCCATTACAACGTGACCTGGTTCCCGGAGGACGGGGCCAGCTTTCCGCTGCGTGTTTTTCTGTACAAGGACGTGGTGACCGTCGGAATCGACACCAGCGGCGACTCCCTGCACAAGCGGGGCTACCGCACCCTGACGGCCAAGGCCCCCATCACGGAGACCCTGGCCGCGGCGCTGATCCTTCTGACCCCCTGGAACCGGGACCGGATTCTGGTGGATCCCTTCTGCGGCAGCGGAACCTTCCCCATCGAGGCGGCTATGATGGCGGCCAACATGGCCCCCGGCATGAACCGCTCCTTTTTGGCGGAGGACTGGAAGAGCCTGGTGCCGCGCAAATTCTGGTACGAGGTCATGGACGAGGCGAATGAATTAGTGGAGCGGGACGTGAAGGTGGATATCCAGGGCTATGACATCGACGGCGATATCGTGAAGGCGGCCAGGGCCAACGCGGCCCAGGCTGGGGTGGATCACATGATTCATTTCCAGGAGCGGCCGGTGAGCGCGCTGAGCCACCCCAAAAAGTACGGGTTCGTGATTTCCAATCCCCCTTACGGCGAGCGCCTTGAGGACAAAGCCAGCCTTCCGGCGCTGTACCGGGAGATCGGGGAGCGTTACCGCGCGCTGGACGCTTGGTCCATGTATCTGATCACGTCCTACGAGGATGCGGAGAAATACATCGGGCGGAAGGCGGACAAAAACCGCAAGATTTATAACGGGATGCTTAAGACCTATTTTTACCAGTTTATGGGCCCCAGGCCTCCCAGACGGAATCAGGAGAACTGAACTATTGAGACAGAAACAGAATAGAAGGAAATCCAGGAGCCGCAGCCTCTGTCTGGCCCTGGCCCTCAGCCTGGGACTGACCGCAGGGTGCAGCCGCTGGCAGCCGGACGGCGGCAGCGGCGCGCAGGCACAGCAGAACGGCGGCGCGGAAAGCGGAAATGCAGACGGCGGCGGAAACGGGTGGAATCCGGGCGGCGTGGATGGCGGCACGGGAAGCGGAGCGGCAGGCGGCGGAAACGGAGCAGGCGGCGGAGCGTCGAACATCGGAAACGGTGCAGCAAATGGCGCGGCGAACGGAGGGACCGGCGCGGCAGGCGGCGGAAACGGCGTGGGCGGCGGTGCGGGAAGCGGAGCGAACGGCGGAGGAAACGGTGCTGCGAACGGCGGAAACGGAGCAGGCGGCGGAGCGTCGAACAGCGGAAACGGTGCGGCAAACGGCGCGAACGGCGGGACCGGAGCGGCGGGCGGCGGAAACGGCGTGGGCGGCGGTACGGGAAGCGGCGCAAATAGCGGCGGGACCGGAGCGGCGGGCGGCGGAAACGGCACCGGCGGCAAAACCGGCGGCAAGTCAGACGCTTCCCCAGACGGCCAGCCCCCCTGTGCGGAAATCATCCACCGGGACCAGGAGGCGCAGAGCGGTGGGGGAGACGTGAAGCTGCCGTCCTCCTTCGACTACCGGAAAATGGGCCGCGCCCCCCAGATCGGCAACCAGGGTTCCCTGGGAACCTGCTGGGCGTTCGCATCCTTAAAGGCGCTGGAGTCCTCCCTGCTCCCGGGCAAGCCCCTGGAGCTGTCCGTGGATCACATGACCATGCACAACAGCTTTTCCATGTCCCAGGACGCTGGCGGGGAGTACACCATGTCCATGGCCTACCTGTTGGCCTGGCAGGGCCCGGTGCTGGAGTCGGAGGACCCTTACGGGGACGGCTACTCCCCGGACGGCTTAAAGCCCTGCCTTCACGTGCAGGACATCCAGATTCTGCCGGCCAAGGATTATGAGGCCATCAAGCAGGCCGTGTACCGTTACGGGGGCGTTCAGAGCTCCCTCTACACCTCCATGCGCAACTACCAGAGCGAGTCGGTGTATTACAACCGCACCACAAACTCCTACTGTTACATCGGCGACGAGAAGCCCAATCACGATTCCGTGATCATCGGCTGGGACGACAATTACTCCAAGGACAATTTTAACATGGGCCTGGAGGGAGACGGGGCGTTCATCTGCACCAACAGCTGGGGCGAGGATTTTGGAGACCAGGGATATTTCTATGTCTCCTACTACGACACCAACATCGGCGTGCACAACATCGTGTATACAGGCGTGGAGCCGGTGGACAACTACGATCACAATTACCAGAGCGATCTGTGCGGCTGGGTGGGGCAGATCGGCTATGGCCGGGACAGCGCCTGGTTTGCCAACGCATACACCGCCGGAAAAGGGGAGAACCTGGAGGCGGCGGGATTTTACGCCACGGACCAGAACACGGACTACGAAATATACGTGGCCAGACATCTGGGAGAGAAGGCAGACCAAACCTTCGGACAGCGGGTGAAGATGGCGGAGGGACGGCTGCGCTACGCCGGTTTTTACACCATACCGCTGGATCAAAAAATAGTATTGGATGACGGCGAAAAATTTGCTATAATAGTGAAAATAACAACTCCGGGAACCGTCCACCCCGTGGCGATTGAGTACGACGCCGGGGACGGGATGGCCGAGATTGATTTGAGCGACGGGGAGGGGTATCTGAGCTTTGACGGCGACAAATGGGAGCACGTGGAGGAAACTCAGAAGTGCAATGTCTGCCTGAAGGCCTACACCTCCAACCGATAGAAAGCAGGATTATACCAATGGAAGATAAAATTGTTTTTGCCACCGGAAATGAAGGGAAAATGCGGGAGATCCGCAGCATTTTATCCGATCTGGGACTGCCGGTGCTCTCCATGAAGGAGGCCGGTGTTTCCCTGGAGATCGAGGAGAACGGGACTACCTTCGGCGAGAACGCCGAGATCAAGGCCAGGGCCGTCTGGGAACAGACCGGCGGCATCGTGCTGGCCGACGATTCCGGTCTGGTGGTGGACTATCTGGGCGGCGAGCCCGGCATTTACTCCGCCCGCTATCTGGGCGAGGACACCTCCTACGAGGTGAAGAACCGAACCATTATCGACCGCCTGAAGGAGGCCCGGGAAGAGGAGCGCAGCGCCCGTTTTGTCTGCAACATCGCGGCGGTGCTGCCGGACGGAAGCGTGCTGCACACCGAGGAGACCATGGAGGGAAGAATCGCCGGGGAGGCCGCGGGAAGCGGCGGATTCGGCTACGATCCCATTTTGTGGCTTCCGGAATTTGGAAAGACATCGGCGGAGATTACCATGGATGAGAAAAACCGGATCAGTCACCGCGGCAAGGCGCTGCGGGCCATGAGAGAAGCGTTGGTCAACTGGCTGGGAAAGGATAAGGGATGAAGATACTGATAGTGAGCGATACCCATCGCAAGGACGTGAATCTGAAGGAAATACTGGAGCGCAGCGGCCGGTTGGATATGCTGATCCACTTAGGAGATGCGGAGGGGAGCGAGCAGGAGATCGCCTCCTGGGTCAACGAGGGCTGCGATCTGGAATTTGTGCTGGGAAACAATGACTTTTTCTCCAATCTGGACCGGGAAAAGGATATCATGATCGGCCGTTACCGGGTTCTCTTGACCCACGGCCACTATTACAGCGTGTCCCTGGGACCGGAGCGCCTGATCAAGGAGGCGCGGGCCGGGGGATTTGATATCGTCATGTACGGCCACACACACCGTCCGTTTTACGAGGTGGACAAAAAGGACGGGGACAAGGACCTGATCGTTCTGAATCCCGGCAGCCTTTCCTACCCGCGCCAGGACGGACACCGCCCGTCCTATATGCTGATGGACATCGACCGGGGCGGGGAGGCCCATTTCTCACTGAATTATCTGGAGAGGTGAAGGTTCCTTGGCCGGAGGTGGCTGCGGAAAAAGAAGGTTTTTAATTGATGAAACATGCTTGGCAAACATATGTTTATAAGTTAAAATATTCATAGGGAACAATCATGTTATTACAAGGTGTTGGCCTTCCATTTTACATAAGATGGGAGGTGGTGCGAATGAAATTTGATTTCAAAGACCTAATGGCCTTTGGTATGTTCATTCTCGCATTGCTGACCTTTATCTTAAAGATTAGTCAGTAGCGTTTTCTAAGTCCTGGAGACAGGCGCAGAAAAACCACCCTTGTAAACTTGGCGGTTGAAAGGGTGGCAATTCTGTCAGTTGAGTATTCGGCCAACCTCTTGTGTGAGGTGGTTGTTCCTTTTTTATTACATTTATATTATAATCAATCCATTTCTGAAATTCAAGCAATTTTAAGAAAAACTTGTTGATGATTTTGCTTGAATGCGGAGGTGGCTGTGGAAAAAATATTTGAAATCCAGTTGACAAGAGCAAAGGCATGGTATATAATAATTTTTGCGTCGCGAGACGGGGAAATACAGGTATACCTTGCCTGACACCGGGGTGTGGCTCAGCTTGGCTAGAGCGCCTGGTTTGGGACCAGGAAGTCGCAGGTTCGAATCCTGTCACCCCGACTTGAAGATATGCAGGTGTAGTTCAATGGTAGAACACTAGCCTTCCAAGCTAGATACGTGGGTTCGATTCCCATCACCTGCTCTTATAAAAAACTGGGAAACCTTGTGATAGCGAGGTTTCCCGTTTTTTTTGCTGTTTTTATGTAGATCGGAGGAAAAACGGGATAGAGCTTCAAAAGAGACTACAGCCCGGATTTTTCCAGATCCTGTATTTCCTTCTTTTGGTAGGCCATCAGGCTGAACGCCGCCCCAAGAACGCCGGTGCACAGGAACATGACCGCCATACCGCTTCCATTTCCCAATCCCACCAGCTGTCCAAGGGCCGCGGACGCGCCGGAGCCGGACTGCATGAACGGCTCAAACACGAAGTCGGCCAGGTAGCCGCCCAACAGAAGCCCGGCCGGGATTGTGCAGTATTGGATCGCATTCCGCACGCTTCCCTGGAGTTCCCGTGGAACCATCTGATACAGGATCATCCTCTGTCCGGCCGCCAGAAACGGAATGGGCAGGCTGGCCCACACCGCGGCAAGGCTCCACCAGACGGCGTTTTTTCCCAGCCCCATCATCAGATCGCCCAGCAGAAAGGACGCTCCGGCTGAGAAGTAGATCAGTTTTACGCTGCTGACTTTAAACGGCCTGAGCGAGATGATGAGTCCGCCCAGAATGCCGCCGGCGCCCAGGACCATGTTGACAGCCCCGAGAACCAGGCTGTTGCCGCCGCTCCTGGCCAGAATCATGGGGGACAGGATATTTTCGTAGGTCAGGCGGGAGAAAAAATTCAGCACCGCCATGGTGACGATGATGTACCACAGCCCCTTGTGGCGGAACAGGAACCGGAAGCCGTCAAAACAGCCGGACAGGACGGAAGCTCCCCTGGGCGCTTTGGACAGCTCCTCCGGTATTTTAATAAAGATCAGAAGCAGCGCAAAATTAAACAAAAAGGACAAAAGATCCGCCGCGATCACCGCGCCCAGACCGCCGAAGGCAAAGATGGAGGAGGCCAGCACCGGTGAAACCACGGAAACCAGGTTGGTCGAGAACGAGTCCATGCCGCTCATCCGGGCGATTTTATCCTTGGGCACCAGAATTCCCACCGCCACCGACTGAGCCGGTATCTGAAAGGAATTCATAAATCCGATCACGCAGTTGACCGCGTAGATGTACTGGATTTTCAGCTCCCCGGACCGCCAGCACAGCAGGACAAAAAAGGAACAAATGGCCGCGATGGAGTCCGCTGCGAGCATAATGGTTTTCTTGCGGTGCCGGTCCACAAAGCCGCCGGCAAATAAGCTGACCAGAATATAAGGCAGGTAATTGCAGAAGGACATCAAGGACACGGCCATGGCGGATTTCGTCTGGGTGTAGGTCCACAGGATCAATGCAAAGCTGGTCATGGCGCTCCCCAGCTGGGAGACGGAGCCGCCGAACCAGAATAACAGATATTTCTTAAAACTTTTTTCCATTGAAGTTTCTCTCCTTACAGAATCATTTTTTTCGGTTCCATAAGTACAAAACCCAATGCGGGCAAAACCGCCGTTTACTCTGTACAAATTATGCCCGTGCAATGGATTTTGTACAGAGATATCTGCCCATATCGATATAAGACATTGCGTTCACCTCCCGTACCGTCAGCTCTGTTTGACTGCGGCTGTATTTCTTTGTTGTATCATACCCGACCGGTAAAGTCAATTTATACAGGGTCCAGGGCGGTGCCGGTCCACACTCGTGCAACAGTAAGGGGGCCGGAAGTCCCATTGTCTGAAAAATAAGGTCACCGGGCATGAAAATTGCAGCTTAAAAAAAATATAAAAAATAGCTTGCAATCGTCAAAAAAGTATGATAGACTATAACACGTTGACACGACAGAAGTGTGTACCGCTGTGGGTAAGAACTTCGGACAAGTGCCAGGCGACGGTTGAGTCCCTCGGGAGGCTGCCGGGATTGAGTCTGTAGCTCAGTTGGATAGAGCAACGGCCTTCTAAGCCGTGGGTCGGGGGTTCGAATCCCTTCAGGCTCGTTCGGACGAGAGTCCGTACAATTTAATATGGTGGGTATGGCGAAGTTGGTTATCGCGCCAGATTGTGGCTCTGGAGGCCCAGGGTTCGAATCCCTGTACTCACCCTTTGAGATACCTTACCGGTAGACGGTAAGGTATTTTTTTGGTTTTTCCTTGACAAACCAATCTGTAACTACTATAATTACAGTATGAACTGTATTTGAAATAGTAACAGATTGACGGTAAAGAAAGGGGAAGGACTATATGAATACAAAAGAGCACGCAGAGATGAAGATCAGGGGAAGCGCGGACGTATCTTACCTGGGGAGAACTGTGGATGAAATGATCTGGGAGTTTATGGAGGAAAATGGTATTCCGGGCCTGACACTGGCCATTGTACAGGCCCCTTATATCCCACGGGTAGTGGGATACGGGCTGTCCGACGAGAAGCAGCGGCGGCTGGCTTCCGTCAATACCATGTGGCCGGCCGGTCCCATTTCCCAGGCATACGCGGCGGTGGCGGCCATGCAGCTGTACGAGGCGGGAAAGCTGGATTTGGACGCGCCTGTCTCGCAGTATGTGGAAAATCTGCCCCCGCGGTGGAAGGGGATCACGTCCCGCCAGCTCCTGCACCATGCAGCCGGTCTGGCGGATTACCGGCAGGCGGAGGGCTACGATTCGCAGAGAGAGTGGAGCTTTGCCGGTCTGGCGGCCCTGGTGGGGGAGAAGGAGCTGAGTTTTGAGCCGGGCACAGGGGTTGAACAGAGCGCAACCAATTTCCTGTTGCTGACAGAGGTGGTCGGCAGGGTCTCGGGAATGGACTACGAGAGCTTTGTGAAGAAACATCAGTTTGAGCGTTTGGGATTGCGTCACACCGGATTTACCGGCGATCTGGATCAATATTACAGCGAGGATGTATCTCAGACCGGCAATATCCACCAGCTTTTCAAAATGGACGGGCGCTTTATCGACCCGGTGGAGCAGGCCGCCAGTTACAGGCAGGATGGCAGCCCTTACAGCGTGATTCCCTCCACGGCCCTCAGAGGCTTCGGGGACGTCTGGGCCTCGGCGCAGGATATTTCCTTTTGGGATATCGGGCTGGCAGGGGGAGTGCTCATCGAAAAAGCGGAAAACCGGGCGCAGCTCTACGGGCCGTGGAAGCTTCCGGACGGAAATAGCGTGCCCGCCAACGCAGGCTGGCAGTTTTACCATCACCGCGGTTTAATGGATATCAAAGGCTCGGTTCCGGGATTTTCCTCATTTTTGAGTCGTTTTACCCATCCGGACGAGCTGGTCTGCGTGACTCTGATGGCGAACCGGGAGGGGGTGGATTTCACGAATCTGGGCAGAAGGATCGCCGGGGCGTTCGGGGACCTGCTGTCCACCAACTACGACGACAACCGCCTGTTCCTGCTGGAAGGGCAGTATCCGGTCGAAGAGACCCTGCGGCGGCTGGAAATAGGGCTCGAGAAACGGAATATCCCCGTGTTTGCAAAGTTTGACCACGGCAAAAACGCCCTGGAGGCCGGCCTTGAGCTTCGCCCCACCACCGTGCTGGTGTTTGGTTCCCCCAAGGTCGGCACAGGGCTAATGCAGGCGGATCAGAGCATTTCCCTGGAGCTGCCGCTGCGAATATCCGTGTGGGAGGACGAGTCGGGCAGCACCTGGCTGGCAGCGCCCAGGATGAAACGTACGGCAGCGGAGTATGGGCTGGAAAATCATCCGGCGGTCGCCGGTATGCAGCGGCTTGTGGAGACGCTGATCCGGGAGGCGGCGAATGTTTATGGGGCGTAATTTGTATGCCAGGCGCAACATGTCTGGCGAGGTGTAATGCGTCTGCCGGCGGCGGGCCTTAAAGTGCGGAGCACAGGTTATCGGCCGCCGGCAGGAAAATGCGCGTGCAATGGATGGGCGGCGGAGGAGAGAAGGCTCGGGAAGCGGATGGATTTTCGCTGTTGAAATGGACATGCGGCTTAAAAATCCTTAAAAATCCAGGCTGAAACGGGGCTTGCCAAGCGGCGGATTCTATGGTATTATGTTTGGGTATGCCGGTGGAATTTCGGCTGATGGGCCATCGCCAAGCGGTAAGGCACAGGACTTTGACTCCTGCATTCGAGGGTTCGAATCCCGCTGGCCCAGCGATAAAAAAGGTTCTGAGAACGATTGTTTTCAGGGCCTTTTTGCTATATAATTACAGAAAAATATCTATGTCCGAAAATGGCGGGACTTTTCTGTCCGATCTGTTATAATTAAGGAAATGTATCCCTTATCGACAACCTATAGTTGACGACAAAGTATAATTAATGAAGGAAACCCCGCTCTTTTTAAACGCCCGCATGTGCCCACAAGGCGCCAAAACAGACAGGAGAACCGCCATGACAATGGACAACCACGCCGCCTGTTACGCGGCATTTCAATCTAAGGATTCCCGCTTTGACGGGCATTTTTTCGTGGGCGTGACCTCCACGGGGATTTACTGCCGCCCTGTGTGCCGGGCGCGTCTGCCCAGGCCCGAAAACTGCACCTTTTTTAAAACCGCCGCCGAGGCGGAGAGGGCGGGCTTTCGGCCCTGTCTGCTATGCCGCCCGGAACTGGCGCCCGGCTGCGCGCCGATGGTCCCGGCGGCCCGGCTCCAGACACGCAGCGCTGTCCCGCAGACAGGGACCAGCCGCGCTCCGATGGTCCCGGCGGCCCGGCTCCAGACACGCAGCGCTGCCCCGGAGACTGCGCCCGGCTGCGCGCCGGTGGACGCCTCCCGCAGGCTGGCAGTTCTGGCGGCGAAGCGTTTGGAGGAACATTGCGGGAGCATTGAGAGCCTGGAGGAGCTGGCCGCGTCCCTGGGCTGTACGGCACGGCACCTGCGGCGGGTGTTCCGGGAGGAGTACCGGGTTTCGCCGGTGCAGTACCTGCAGACCTGCCGCCTGCTGCTGGCCAAAAGCCTGTTGACGGATACCGGGCTTTCCGTTCTGGAGGTGGCCATGGCCTCCGGCTTCGGCAGTCTGCGCCGGTTTAACGACTTGTTCCGGGCGCGCTACCACCTCTCCCCAACGTCGCTGCGCAGGCAGACCGGCCAGGCCGACCGACCGGAGGGGCAGAACATCTCCCTGATGCTGGGATACCGCCCGCCCTATGACTGGGAGCGCCTGCTCGCATTTCTGGCTCCCCGGGCAATTCCCGGCGTGGAGATTGTCCGGGACAGCGCCTACTACAGGACCGTGCGGCTTGTAAGGCGGGATGGGACAAACGTGTGCGGCTGGATCAGGGCAGAAAACGTGCCCGCCCAAAATGCGCTTCGCGTCACCGTGTCCACGCCCCTTCTGGCGGTGCTGCCCCAGGTGCTGGCGCGGGTCAGGGAATTGTTTGACTTAAACTGCGATCCCAACCGGATCAATGAGACCTTGCAGGCAATGGAGACGCTAAAGCCAGGGTTATGTGTGCCCGGCGTCCGGGTTCCCGGCTGCTTTGACCCGTTTGAAATGGCGGTCCGCACAATTCTGGGACAGCAGATCACCGTCAAGGGGGCTACGACGCTGGCCGGGCGGCTGGCGCGGGAGCTGGGAACGCCGATCCGGACGGAGGTGGAGGGCCTGACCCACGTATTTCCCACCGCCCGGGACATCTGCGGGCTGGAGGAGCCGGTTTCCGGCAGGCTGGGGGCCCTGGGCATTATCGCCGCCCGGGCCAATACCATTTCCGCACTTGCGGGAAAGATGATGGACGGTTCTATCCGGCTGTCCGCGGGAGCGGACCCGGAGCAAACGGCCTCGCAGCTGATGGAACTTCCGGGCATCGGCGCCTGGACCGCCGGGTACATGGCAATGCGGGCGTACGGCTGGACCGATGCATTTCTGGAGACGGATCACGGCATCAAAAAGGCGCTGGCGCCCCGGAAGGCCGGGGAAATCCGGGAGCTGGCCGAGCGCTGGCGGCCCTGGCGCAGCTATGCTATGATGAATTTGTGGAATTCCCTGTAAAACAGGATTCAGGAGGAACGGTATGTACTATGAGATGAAATACGACTCTCCGGTGGGGCGGCTCACCCTGGCCAGCGACGGTTTGAACCTGGCGGGCCTCTGGATGGAGGGGCAAAAATACTTCGGAGGCACCGTGCCTGGGGAGCTGCGGCCCAACGAGGAGCTGGAGGTATTTTCCAGGGCAAAGGACTGGCTCGACCGGTATTTTAACGGGAAAAAGCCGGAGCCGTCGGAGCTGCCGCTGGCGCCTGTGGGCGGAGAATTCCGGCAGACGGTGTGGGAACTGCTCTGTGAAATCCCTTACGGAGAGCTCACCACCTACGGGCAGATCGCCCGGGAAGCGGCAAAGCGGCTCCAACGGGAGAGTATGTCCGCCCAGGCGGTGGGCGGGGCGGTGGGCCACAATCCCATCTCGATTATAATTCCCTGCCACCGGGTGGTGGGGACCGGCGGCAGCCTGACCGGCTATGCCGGGGGGCTTGACAAGAAGATTTGGCTGCTGAAGCACGAAGGCGTGAAAATGGACGGCCTGACCGTTCCGGCCAGGGGGACGGCGCTGTAACGGTAAATTTATGGTATTTTCATAAATAAACCAGAAAGCATCCATAGAATAGACACATCTTTCCGCTATGCTGAAAACCAGTGCGGAAAACGGGAATGTGTTTGATCCGCGAAATGAAGAGTGCGGGGAAATGGATATGACCAACGAACAGTATTACGACCTGATCCGGCCATATGAGGATGCCAGAAGGCTTTTGGAGACGCGTTTGGAAATCCTGAACCACAGCCTTTACGGCAGCAGGGCGGTGTGCGGTCCCATCCACAATATGCAGAACCGGATTAAGGCCAAGAAGAGCATTGAGGACAAGCTCAGGCGCCTGGGACAGAGGGACAGCGTGTCCAATGCCAGGGATTACCTTCAGGACATTGCGGGCATCCGGGTGATCTGCTATTTTGTGGACGATATTTATAATGTTGCGGCGGGATTAAAACGGCAGTCGGACCTGGTGCTGGTGAAGGAGCGGGATTATATCGCCACCCCCAAGCCCAACGGCTACCGCAGCTACCACATCGTGATGGGAGCGCCGGTGTACTGCCTGGACGCCATGGAATATTTTCCGGTGGAGGTCCAGTTCCGGACCATGTCCATGGATTTCTGGGCCAGCATGGAGCACCGGATCTGTTATAAAAAGAACCCGGAGAACCGGGAACGGCTGGAGCAGGAATTTCTAACCTACGCGGCGGTGCTGAAGGAGATCGAGGAGAAGTTTGAGGAATACCGGGAACGCCGGGAAAACGGGTGGCCTCCGGAGGAGGCGGATTAAGACAGAACATGTATGCGCCGGCGCTGCCATGACCGGCGGGAGAGGAGAACAGCAGTATGGAGATGGCGAAACAGCGGGTGATTGTGGACGACGCGGTGATTGAGTCCGGGGAGATTCAGGAGATCATTGATCCGCTTTGGTGGAGCGTGAGCATTTACGACGGAGAGGAGCAGTACCAGCGGGACCTGGAGGGTTTTACCGCTCCGCAGCGGTATCTGTTTGCCCTGCAATGGTATTTGGCCGAGGTCAACAACGGCGGGCACGACCAGTTTTACTCCAATTCCACGGGCATCGTCTGGGAGGACGCCATGAACGGAGCCAGGGAGATGGGGATGGAGGAGCTGTACGGGATCATCCGGGAGTCTGCGGACCGCATGGGCGGCAAACCCGCCAAGGAGCGGGAGGACCGCTGGGATCAGATGAGCGAGCTGGAGCCGGAGTTCGGAGATTTGAATAAAAGGCTTTACGCCATGGAAAAGGCGGATGACATTGAGCGGCGGATGGCGGCCTATGCCCTGGAGAACCGGCAGGCCCTGTATTTTGACGGGGAAGTGGAGAAGCCGGTGTTTGAGGACTGACCGGCAGGAGACTTCCAAAAAACGCCCCGGCTGCGGAGGGAATGAACAGCCGGGGCGGGTCTATGGGGACTATTTTGCGGACAGGACTTCTTCCAGGTCCAGGGTGCGGCGGCCGTCCTCAAAGACGAAGCAGGGGATGCCGATTCCGCCGTTTTTCCGGACCGCCTCGTACAGCGGATCGGATTCGCGCACGGATAAGTAGGCCTTTAAGTCCGGCAGGGAAGCGGAAAGATTCTTGAAGTCCACGTCGATTCCGGCTTCGCGCAGCTTGCAGAGCGCCAGCAGGGTGTCAGGGCAGAGATGGCTTCCGATTACAGTGATATTCATGGGGATTCCTCCTTGTAGGTTTTGTCTGGTTTCTGCACTCAGTATAGCAGGCCTTTACAATTCTGTAAAATTGAAATATATTATAAGGAGATTCGAAAATTTCGATACCACAGAGGGAGATCGGGAAATGGAACTGCGCAATCTGAATACATTTGTCAGGGCTGCGGATGCGGGCAGTTTTTCCAGGGCGGCTTCTGAGCTTGGCTACACCCAGTCCACGGTGACGGCGCAGATTCAGGGGCTGGAGGAGGAACTGGGGGTACAGCTGTTTGACCGGCTGCCCAAAGGCATTGCGCTCACCCGGCCGGGGGAAGCGCTTTTGGAGCACGCCCGGAATCTGCTTCTGGAAGCGGAAAATGCCCGGCTGGCTGTGAAAAACCAGCGGGAGCCGTCGGGGAAGCTGCGGATCGGAGCGTTTTCTTCGCTCTGTACCGCGTTTTTGCCCGATCTCCTGAAGCAGTACCACCAACTGTACCCCAAGGTGGATCTGGTGGTCCGCAGCGGCGGCATCGAGGCACTTCAGGATATGCTTGGCTCCGGCCGGCTGGATTTCGCATGGGTGATTGCGGACCGGAAGGAGAGAAGCTCGTGGCGCGCCTTTTGCGGGATGTCCCATCCCATCTGGGCCGTGGCCGCGCCCGGCCGGTACGGTGCCGGGGAAATGCTTCCGGTAAGCGGACTTGGGGACGTCACCTTTCTGTTGACCGAACCGGGCTGCCCGTACCGCCTTCAGTTTGAGCTGTTCTGCCGCAGAGCCGGGATCGTGCCCCATGTGTTGATGGAGGCGGACAGCATCGAGGGGATCCGCACCTTTGCCAGGTCGGGACTGGGGGTGGGGATTCTGCCGGATTTCGCCGTCCGTCCCATGGTGGAGGAAGGGACTCTGGAGCGGGTGAGGATCGAGGGGTTCGCGCCTGCGGTGGAGAGCGCGCTGTTCTGCCATCCGGTGAAGTGGATGACGCCCGCCATGGAAGCGTTTTTGCAGCTGTCCGGGGCGCGGGAGAGGGAAACTTAGGGGCTGTTGGGGCGTTTGGCAGACTGCTGTCCGGTGGAATATTGTAATATTGCATAAAAGAACTGCCGGAGATTTGGGTAAAAATAAACGAAGATTCCAAAAAACTCAAAAAATCATTAGAAATCAGCAGAAATTTCTGATAAAATAGAAACAGAAGCAATAAGTCTCAGAAAGTATGGCCCGAGCCGTTTGGTGTCGGGCCTGCTGCATGGGTGGATCGGGTGATGGAGGTTAAGCGGATGGAGTCGTTGGTGAATGAAGAAGTGAAACATTTGAAATTCGGCAGAGGCAGTATAGTGGAGGAGCCGGCGGAGCATATTAAAGTACGGTTTCAGAGCGGAGGCGTTGTCAAAACCTTTCGGTTCCCGGAGGCGTTTGCCGGTTATCTGGCGTTTGAAAAGGGCGAGCTGCAGGAGAAGTACAACGAGATGGCGATGAGCGAGCGCAGGCGCAGGGAAGAGGGACGCAGGGAAGAACTCTTCAAGCTGGAGGAGGAGCGCAGGGCGGCGCAGACGGAACTGCAAAAACACCGCAGGAGCGCTGCCCGGACGGCGAAAACCGCAGCAGGGACCGCCGCTAAGAATACAAAATAGAAATTTTTGCGCCGGTGATGGGTCGGCGGACGGGGGAAGCTCCGGCCCGCCCAGAATTTCCGGCGCGACGGATATGGCAGGTGTTAAATGATCAAGAGCGCATTTTCCGCCTCGGACAATCAGACATTATACCGGAACCAGATGAAACTTTTGATCCAGACCGGCTGCAAGTACAGCTGCCGGGTGACCGTGGATCTGGCGGGACGCAGGTTCAACGCCAAAAGTATGATGCACATCGGCGACATTAAGGCCGGGGACCGGTTTGAACTATTGTTTGACGGCGAGGACGAGGTCAATGCCCTGGAGGAATATTCCAGGGTTTTGGAGACAGATTGAGAAAGAGAAATCAAATGAAAATCATGAACCGGCCGGTGGGGTACAGGCGCTTTGACCGGGGGAACATAACAGTGGGGCGGCTTGCAGATGTGCAGAGTCGCCCTGTTTTTATAGAGCGGCGTTGCGGGAATGTGGCGCGGGAAAGTGGTGCGGACGGGGAGGCGCGGCCCCACTCTCCCGGGATTCCGGTTGAATCCCAGGACGAATTACACTATAATGGTACAATAAATGGAACATCAGAGCATTTACAGAAAATGTAAGGAGTGTCGGATTTATGAAATCATTGGTTATAGCGGAAAAACCCTCCGTGGCCCGGGATATCGCCCGGGTGTTAAAGTGCGGCAGGCAGATAAACGGTGCCATCGAGGGCGGCGCCTACATCGTCACCTGGGGACTGGGACATCTGGTGGAGCTGGCGGACCCGGAGGCATACGATCCCAAATATAAAGAGTGGAAGATGGAGGACCTGCCCATGATGCCGGAGCCCTTCAAGCTGGAGGTGATCCGACAGACCACCAAACAGTATCAGGCCGTAAAGGCGCAGATTCACCGGAAGGACGTGGGGGAGATCATTATCGCCACGGACGCGGGTCGGGAGGGCGAGCTGGTGGCCCGGCTGATCTTAAAGAAGGCTGGCAGCCAGAAACCGCTGAAACGGCTGTGGATTTCGTCGGTCACCGACAAGGCCATCCGGGAGGGGTTCGCCAATCTAAAGGACGGCAGGGACTACGAAAATCTCTACGACGCGGCGATGTGCAGGGCGGAGGCGGACTGGCTGGTGGGCATCAACGCCACCCGGGCGCTGACCTGCAAGTACAACGCCCAGCTCTCCTGCGGCCGGGTGCAGACGCCGACCCTGGCCATGATCGCCAAGCGGGAGGAGGAAATCCGCAGGTTCGTTCCCCAGCCCTACTATGGAATCCAGGCAAAATGCGCCTCCCCCGCCCTGACGCTCACCTGGCAGGACGGGGAGACAAAGAGCTTCCGCTCCTTTGACCGGGCCCGCATGGAACAGATGCTGAAAGCGCTCCAGGGGACGGCGGCCGGTAACGGTGCGGCAGGAGGAGCCGGTGCGGCGGGGAGAACCGGCGTGGTGGCGGAGATCAAGCGCACGCCGAAGAAAACCCAGGCTCCGCTTCTCTACGACCTGACGGAGCTGCAGCGGGACGCCAACAAGCGGTTCAACTATTCCGCCAAGGAGACGCTCAACATCATGCAGCGCCTGTACGAGAACCACAAGGTGCTGACCTATCCGCGGACGGATTCACGTTATCTGAGCGCGGACATTGTGCCCACCTTAAAAGAGCGGCTGAAAGCCTGCGGCGTGGGCCCCTACAAGCTGGCGGCAGGACGTCTTGTGGCCCGCCCGCTGCCGGAGAAGCTGTTTTTTGTGGATAACAGCAAGGTGTCGGACCACCACGCCATCATTCCCACGGAGCAGTTTGTGCAGCTGGATCACATGACCGTGGACGAACGGCGGATTTACGACCTGGTGGTGCGCCGGTTCCTGGCCGTGCTGTACCCGCCCTACGAGTACGAGCAGACGAATCTGACGGTGAAGGCAGGCGGGGAACGCTTCGTGGCCCACGGGAACATTGTGCGCAGCCAGGGCTGGAAGGCGGCTTACGAGGACGGATATGATGGGGACGAGGAGGAGGACCAGGAGGTGAAGGGCCAGCGGCTTCCGGATTTAAAGACCGGAGACGTGTTGAACCGGCTCACCTTTGTTTTGACCGAGGGAAAGACCAAGCCGCCCGCGCATTTTAACGAGGCCACTCTGCTGTCCGCAATGGAGAATCCGGCGGCCTACATGGAATCCGGGGATAAGGAGATGGCGCGCACCCTAGGTGAGACCGGCGGTCTGGGAACGGTGGCCACCCGGGCGGACATCATTGAAAAGCTGTTTTCCAGTTTTCTGCTGGAGAAGCGGGGCAAGGACATTCTTCTGACCTCCAAGGCGAAACAGCTTTTGGAGCTGGTGCCGGAGGATTTAAAGAAGCCGGAGCTGACCGCGGACTGGGAGATGAAACTGTCAAAAATTTTCAAAGGCGCTCTGAAACGGGCGGTCTTTATGAGCGATATCCGCAGTTATTCCCGGGAGCTGATCGGCCAGATCAAGTCCGGCGGGGGCCAGTTCCGTCACGATAACCTGACCAACACCAAATGCCCGGTATGCGGAAAGAAAATGCTTCTGGTCAAGGGAAAAAACAGCGAGATGCTGGTCTGTCAGGACCGGGAGTGCGGCCATCGGGAGACCATTTCCCGGACCAGCAACGCCCGCTGCCCGGTGTGTCATAAGAAAATGGAGCTGAAGGGCAAAGGGGACGGACAGGTATTTGTCTGCAAATGCGGGTATAAAGAAAAGCTGAAGGCCTTCCAGGAGCGCAGAAAAAAGGAGGGGGCGGGCGTCACCAAGCGGGACGTTGCCAAGTATCTGAACCAGCAGAGCAAGGAGACGGAGGAGCCGCTCAACGATGCGCTCGCCCGGATGCTGGCCGGGATCAAGCTGGACCAGTGACGGAGGGAGGCGGGAAATGCGGGTTTTACTCCCCTTTCCCTGCCTCCATCTCCAGCATGTTGCGGAAAAGCTTATCCCATTCCGGATAAGACCGCTTTAAGGATACGGGGCGGCCGTCCAGTGTGAGGAAGCAGTGGGCGCTCTCCGCCTGGGTGCGCAGTTCCCCGGAGGAGACGTCGCGCATCTCGTAGCCGATGGTCATGCGGATGCCGTTGTACTCCTTGATCCAGGCGTGGATGCGCACGGTGTCGCCGAAGCGGACCATGCTTTTGTACCTGCAGTTCACTTCCAGAACGGGGCTGCACACGCCGGCTTCCTCCATGGCCCGGTAACCGCAGCCCATCTGATCCATCAGGTCCACCCGGGCCTCCTCCATCCAGCGGATGTAATTGGAATGGTGCACGCAGCCCATCTGGTCCGTCTCGTAGTATTTCGCGTTGTGTTCATAGTCCTTTAACATGGTGTTTCCTCCCGAACATGTCTGATAATGGCAAGTATAGCGCAAAGTCACCCGCCGCGCAAGTGCCGGTCCGCGCAGGCCGCCATCCGGCGGATGATATTCGGAAGTGAATTGATTCTTAAAAAGAAAATAATATAAGTATTGACAGAAAATTTTTATTCAAGTAGTCTTGTATCAAGAGCTGGCGCCATCTCTCAATACAATATAAGGAGAGAACATTTTATGAATCATTCAACATGGAAGGGCAGCCACTACGAGAGCGGACTGCGTTACGGAGCGACGCTTTACGAGCGGCGTATCTTTCTGATGGAGCACCTGACGGTGGACCAGGCGCGCCTGGACTATGCCCAGGCCGCAATCCCGATGTACCGGCGGCATTTTCCGGAAATACTGGACGAGATCCGGGGAATTGCCGAGGGGCAGAGGACGGAGCAGGCTCAGATGGAAGGATTTCTTTTGTCCATGTACAGCTTTGCGGTGGGGAATCACTGTTCCTGCCTGGCGTATTCGGATGGGGAGACGGTGCTGTTCGGCCGCAACAGCGATTTTCTCACCGCGGTGGAGCCGTTTTGCGACAGCCCGCTGTACCGGCTGGAAGGGGCGTACAGATTTGTGGGGGCCACCACGGCCTGGTCAGAGATGGAGGACGGGGTCAATGAACACGGCCTGGCCGCCGGTCTGACCTTCATGTATCCCACAAAAATTGCGCCTGGGCTTAACGCCGGGATGCTGGTCCGGTATGTCCTGGAGCGGTGCCGGACCGTGGAGGAGGCCATTGAAGCGATCCGGGAGCTGCCCGTGGGTTCGGCTCAGGCCATCACGCTGGCGGACCGGAGCGGAGCGGCCGCGGTGGTGGAGTGCAACTGCGAGTCTCTGGAGGTGATCCGGCCGGGAGACGGGGGAGCGGTGTTTTCGGCCAACCATTTTGTCAGCCGGGCCCTGACGCCTTACCAGGCGCAGATGGAGGACACGGTTCACTCCCATGAGCGGTACGAGACCATGGAGAGGGCGTTTGCGCAGCGGAAAACGTGGACGGCCGGGCAGATTCAAAGTCTGCTTGCCGGGGAAATGGGCTTCATGTGCCAGTACGACCGCAGCCTGGGCATGGACACGGTGTGGTCCTCCCTTTATGATCTGAAAAACGGTGTGATTCTGAGGGCGGAGGGAAATCCCGCGCGCTGTCCATTTGCCCCGGACGGGCGGCTTTGGCCGGAGATTTAGGCGCGGGCGCAAGTCTCTGAATAGGCATTGCCGGAACGCAATATACTAAACCGAGGTGATGCGATATGCAGAGGCATAAGAAGTTATACGGGCTGTCGGTACTGCTGGCGGTGGGCGTCGGCGGACTGTCCGGGTTTTTGAGCCGGAACGGGATGAAGGAGTACGCGTCCTTAAAGCGTCCTCCCCTGTCCCCGCCCGGCGCGGTATTTCCCGTGGTGTGGACCATTCTCTTTATCCTGATGGGGATCGGGGCGGCCATGGTCTGGCTGACGCGCAGGACTGAGCGGGTGCGCGCGCTGGCGGTCTACGGGATCCAGCTGGCTGTGAATTTTTTCTGGAGCATCCTGTTTTTCCGGGAGGGAATGCGGCTCCTGGCATTTTTCTGGCTGCTGCTCTTGCTGGGGCTGGTGGCGCTTATGATCCGGCTGTTTGACCGGGTGAGCCGGACCGCGGCCTGGCTGCAGCTCCCCTACTTTTTCTGGCTGTGCTTTGCGGCATACCTGAATCTGGGGGTGTGGTGGCTGAACCGGTAGACGGGCACACAGAGCCGGGAGGACGGAAGAAACAGATAGACGAGGAGAACAAATGATACTGAGCGCAAGCCGCAGAACAGATTTGCCAAATTATTACAGCGACTGGTTTTTGAACCGGGTGCGGGAGGGATTCCTGGATGTGAGGAATCCCTTTAACGCCCGGCAGATCAGCCGCATTTCGCTGTCCCCGGAGGTGGTGGACTGCATCGTGTTCTGGACCAAGAACCCAGCCCCCATGTTGGGGCGGTTAAGGGAGCTGGAGGGCTATGACTTTTATTTCCAGTTCACCCTCACAGGGTATGGGGCGGAGGTGGAGGCCGGTCTGCCGGACAAGCGGCAGGTGCTGATCCCAACGTTCAAACGCCTGGCGCAGGAGCTGGGCAGGGAACGGGTGGTCTGGCGGTACGATCCCATTTTCATCAGCGAGCGCTATACGCCGGAATACCATTTGAAAGCGTTCGGGGAGATCGCACGGTCGCTCTGCGGCTCTGCGGACCTGGTAGTGATCAGTTTCCTGGACCTGTACCAAAAGATACGGAGAAACATGGAGCGTTTGCAGATGGAACCCATGGGGACGGAAGCGATGCTGGAACTGGCCGGAGCTATGGCGAAGATCGCTTATAACTGCGGCATGGCCATCGAGTCCTGCGCCGAGGCCGTGGACCTATCCGGGGCCGGGGTGGCCCACGGCAGCTGCATCGACCGGAAGCGCATCGAGCGGATCACCGGCTGCCGGATCCGCTGCCGTAAGGACGTAAACCAGCGGCCCGAATGCGGCTGTGTGGAGAGCGTGGACGCGGGCTCTTACAACACCTGCTTAAACGGCTGCGCGTACTGCTACGCCACCTTTGACCGGGAGCGGATTCTGGAGCACCGGGCCGTTTTCGACCCGCATTCCACCATATTGGGAGCGCCGCCCGGACCGGAGGACACCGTGCGTCCCAGGGCGACGCAGTCGTTTAAGGTTCCGCAGATGAGCCTGTTCGACGAAAACGGCCCGGACCAATAGAAAGGAAGGAGCAGTTTTGCCATGCAGCTTGGAATCACAATCCCGCTACAGAAATTTTTAAAGTGGAAGCCGCCGGTTTACGGGGAGCCGGAAAATCTGTTTTTCTGCTGGGACCTCCATGTGATCCGGTTTCACGGGGAGAACACGCTGATGGCGGTCAACGCCTCCAACGCATTTACGGTGATTCTCAGAAAATGGAGTGGGCGGACTGGGAAAATCTGGAACAGCGGACCCTTGAAGCCATCCGCAAGGGGCTTTTGGCCGCGGGGTACGGCGAGGAGACGGCGGAGGCGTATTTCCGGGCAGCCGGGAGCGCCTCGTTTACCAAAACCCACGGGCGGCGGCCGGTGGCGGCCCTGAACCGCATGACGGATTTCCTGCGCCAGGCGCCCATGAAGCTGGAGGAGGACCGGCAGTTCCAGTCCGCGCTCTGCCGTTTTGTGAATGGAAATCTTCTGAAAACAGCCGGGTTTGATTTGCCGGGCAGGCCGGAAGGGTTTTTAAACGAAGATATGGGAAAAAATGGAATCAAACCGGACCTTTGCGCCCAAAAGCCGTCGCCCGGCGCAGAAAAATGCCCCTGCCGCAGGAAATGCCCGCGGCGGGGGAACTGTGAGGAGTGCCTGGCCTTTCACCGGGATCAGAAGCCCGGGATACCGGCGGCCTGCCGGAAGAAAAAGCGGTAGCGCGCGTTTGGAGCGCGTTTTTGGAAGCGGCTGAAATAGGCCTGGGCGGGTATTTATTGGCAGTATTCACGGGCCATTTTTTCAAAAATCTGCACGTGGAGCTGTTCGTCCAGAATGATCCGCTCCAGCAGCGCCGTGATGTTGGGATCTTTTATGTAGGAGGCCTGGTACTGGTATTTTTTGATGGCGGCGTTCTCACCGGCGATCACGCCACGCATCATTTCCGGGAAATGGACGGGGTACTGGTTGTAGCCCGGAGTCCAGTAGGCCTTCTTGCAGCCGTGCTGGGTCCACATTCTGGGGTCCTCCCCCAGCATATAGGCCAGTTTCCCGAAGATTTCCAGGTGATGCATCTCCACGATGCTGACTTTGTGGAAGGTTTGGGCGATGTCCGGGGTGTGGCCGGAGCGCAGGTTATTGTATACATAGAGGGAAATAGCGGACATTTCCGAGTTGGCTCCGCCCACGTTGTCCAGCATGGCCTTGGCGTAGGCCGGGTTCTTGCCGTCCACGGCAACCGGCGGATAAGGGAGATCCGAGGCGGTGGCAATGATTTTTGGTTCGTCCATGGAACACTCCTTGTATTGAGATTATACCTACAGCATATGTGGGCGGAAACGGGAATATGTGAGGGGCGGACGAAGGAGAGGTTTATTTTATGAAGGAATTATTTACCATCGGTGAGATGGCGGAGCTGTTTCAGATCAACCTCCGGACGCTGCGCTATTACGACGATATCGGACTGCTGTGCCCGGAGACCGTGAACCCGGAAACCGGGTACCGCTATTATTCCACCAAGCAGTTCGAGCGGCTGAATACGATCAAATACCTGCGCACCCTGAACATGCCTCTGGAAAAGATGAAGCAGTTTTTCCAGAACCGGGACGCCAGGGTGATGGAGCAGATTTTGGAGGACCAGCTGCTTGCTACCAGGGACCAGCTTGCGCAGCTGCAAAATATGGAGCGGAAACTGACCCGCAGGCTGGAGCAGCTGCGCTACGCTCTGAACGCGCCGATGGAGGAGGTCCGGCTGGTCCGGCTGCCCAAACGGCCGGTGGCGTTTTTGCGCCGCCAGATTGCCCAGGGCGAGAACCTGGAATATCCCATCCGGGAGTTGGAGCGGATGAATGATTTGAAACCAGTGATGTTTCTGGGAAAAGTGGGCGTCACGGTGGATCTTGAGGAGCTGCGCCGGGAACGCCCCACACGGTTCTCCGGCATTTTCGTCTTTTTGGAGGAGGAGGACAATTACCAGGGCGGCGCGCAGCAGCTTTCGGAGGGGGATTACCTGACCGTCCTGTATTCCGGCACCCGCCAGGAGTCCGCGCCGTATTACAGACGGCTGTTCGCGGACATGGAGGAGCGGGGGCTGGTTCCGGCGGGCGATGCGGTGGAGATCACCTGGATCGACTCCGGCTTCACTCAGGACATAAGCCAGTATGTGACGGAGCTGCAGCTGCCGGTGCGGGAAGGATGAGATGGGGAGGATACGGCAAGGGGAAAGACGAAAAAGTTCCCCTTGACTTTTTTTACACGTTATACAACAATAGTTACATAACATATGTTGCTAAAAGCCGTTTTTGATAGGAGAGGTCGAAGCCATGCCGCCAAAAGCCAGAATAACGAGAGAAATGATTCTAAACACCGCCCTGGATATTACCAGGCAAACCGGGTTTGAGACGGTAAATGCCAGGAGCGTGGCCGGACGGCTGCAGTGTTCCACCCGGCCGATTTTTACCTGCTATGAAAACATGGAGGAGCTGAAGCGCGAATTTCTGGCCTACGCATATGAGTTTTATCAACAGTATGTCGAGGATTTCCGTAAATCCGTTAAAGTCAGCCCCTGTTTCGTCCTTCCCCTCTCGTACATCGGGTTTGCCCGGGAGGAGACGCAGCTGTTCAAGCTGCTGTTTATCAGCGACATGGATCTGAACATGGCAAATGCCAGGGATTTCTACGAGGAAACCGACAATGAAAAGAGGGCGGAGGAGTTTGCCGGACTCATTGGGGTGGAGACGGAGCGGGCCAAGGTTATATTTTTGGACCTGTTTCTCTACGCTCACGGGATGGCGGTCTTAACTGCGACCAACAAGATGGCGCTGGAACAAAGCGATGCAAAAAAGCTGTTGGCGAATGTTGTGACAGCGTTTATCAGACAGGAAAGGCCGGACTGGAACGCAGAAATTTTGTGTGTCCATTGACCGGTGTGGAGGGCCGCGATATGAAAACAGATCAGTATTTAATTGATTTTTACAACCAGTACGACGAGGACAGCCGCCTGGCGCCCAGGCACGGTTCGGTTGAGTTTCTCACCACCATGCGTTACATTGAGAAGTATATAAGGCCCGGACACCGCGTGCTGGAGGTGGGGGCCGGAACCGGCCGGTATTCTCACGCCCTGGCGGGCCGGGGGTATGCCGTGGACGCCGTGGAGCTGGTAGAGCACAATATAGAGATTTTCCGGCAGAATACGCGGCCCGGCGAGCCAGTCACAATTGCCCAGGGAAATGCCATGGATTTGTCCGCGTTCCCGGACGATGCGTACGACATCGTGCTGCTGTTGGGGCCGCTGTACCACCTTTATAACGCGGAGGATAAGCGGCGGGCCCTGGGGGAGGCCATCCGTGTGACGAAGCCGGGGGGACTGGTGTTTGCGGCCTATGTCATTTCCGACGGCTGCCTTCTCGACGAGGGGTTCAGGCGGGGGAATATCAGCGTGGCCGGGTATATTGAGACGGGGCTGATCGACCCCGTGACATTTGCCGCCAGGTCCCAGCCAAAGGATTTGTTTGAACTGGTCCGCAAGGAGGATGTGGATGAGCTGATGTCCGTATTTCCTGTGACCCGGCTGCATTACGTGGCTTCGGACGGCTGCGCCTTGCTCCTGCGGGAAGCGGTGGACGGTATGGACGGCGAGACATTTGAGCTGTTTATGAACTACCATTTTGCCACCTGTGAGCGCGCGGATATGCTTGGGATCACCAGCCACGCGGTGGACATATTCCGAAAATAGACAAAAAATGCTTGACCCTCCAGTTGCTGGAGGGTTTATTTTTTTAATAGCGGGAAATGCGCCGGACAGGGGATCACGGGAAGTGGCCCTCCACGCGATGTTTCCTTAAAAATACCGGTAAAAAGAACGGCTGCGCCCAGTTTCAGGCGCGCTGTGGGAGGAATTGAGATGAAGCAGGAACAGAATCTGACGGAAGGCCCTGTGCTGAAAACGCTGCTGGCGTTTACCGTCCCCTTTATTATCGCCAATGTGATTCAGGCCCTTTACGGGGCGGTGGATCTGTTTGTGATCGGACGCTATTGCACGCCGGAGAGCGTGGCCGCCGTGTCCACCGGCACCCAGGTGACGCAGATCATTACCAGCATGATCACCGGCCTGACTTTGGGCAGCACCATTCTGGTTGGAAAATACACCGGAATGAACGCAAAGGAGGAGGTGAAAAAGACCATCGGCACCACCCTCAGCGTGTTCGCGTTGGCGGCTCTGGCGCTCACCGCTGCCATGCTGTTGTTTGTGACGCCGATTCTGGAGCTTTTAAAGACCCCGCAGCAGTCCTTCGCCCTGGCCAGGCAGTATGTGGTGATCTGCAGCTGCGGCATTTTCTTTATCTGCGGGTACAATGCCATCAGCGCCATCCTGCGGGGGTACGGCGATTCCAGGCGTCCCATGATGTTTATCGCCCTCTCCTGCGCCCTCAACGTGGCCGGGGACGTGATTCTGGTGAAATACGCCGGGCTGGGGGTGGCCGGGGTCGCCTTAGCCACCATCGGCTCCCAGGCCATCAGCATGATCTGCGCCATCGTGTACTTAAACCGCAGCAGGTTCATTTTCACCTTCACCCTGTCCAACCTGCGCATCGATTCCCAGAAGGTGCGGGAGCTGGCCGCGGTGGGCATCCCCATCTCCCTTCAGGAGTGCATGGTGCGGCTGTCCTTTCTGTACCTGACCAGCGTCACCAACCGGCTGGGCGTGTACGCGGCGGCGGCGGTGGGCATCGCCAGCAAATACGACGTGTTCGCCATGCTGCCCGCCACCTCCACGGCCAACGCGCTGGCCGCGGTGACGGCCCAGAATTACGGCGCAGGAAAGCCGGAGCGGGCCAGGGCCTCTCTGTTTGCCGGGCTGGGCTTCGCGGTGGCGGCCTCGTCCTTATTCTGGCTGTGGGCCCAGTTCTCGCCTGAGACAATGATCGGCATGTTCACGCGGGATGGGGCGATCATAAACGAGGGAATCCCGTTTTTCAGGTCCTGCAGCTACGATTATCTGGCGGTCAGCTTTGTGTTCTGCTTAAACGGCTATCTGAACGGGCGTTCCAAGACCATTTTCACCATGATCAGCTGCTGCTTCGGCGCGCTGGCCCTGCGCATGCCCCTCATTTGGCTGGTGTATACATACTGGCCGGACAATCTGCTGCGGATCGGCTCCATCGCCCCGGCGGTTTCCGGGTTTATGGCGGTTTATACGTTGATTTATGTGGTGATTTCGATCCGCAGGGAGCGGGGGGAGGCGGATGGAAGGCAGAGAGATTATGAATGGTAATAGTTCTACAAAAAGTGATTCCTCTGTCTGTGAATTGTTTGCAGAGCTTGACGCAGATATGGACGGTGAATGATGTTACATTTCTGAAATTATGCTATGGGTGTTCAGAAATTCTCACATGGGCTCAAAAATAATTGAAAGAATGAGATAAAATGAATATTGACACCATATATGACACCATAATATAATAGATTAAAAGGAGTAGAGTATGTCACAATGGGATAAATTATTAGGCAAGGTATGTTCTTTGTCTAAAGATTTACGATTCGAGGAACTGCGCCGTATTCTGGAATCCTACGGATATGAGATGAGGGCGCCGAAGGGTGGCAGTAGCCATTATACATTTCGTAAACCTGGCTGTATGCCAATCACGATACCAAAGCATGAGCCGATAAAGAAAGTATATATCCAGATGGTAAAAGAGGTTGTGGAAAGTGAGGCGATCAATCATGAGGACGATAGATGAGTATATGAAACTTCCTTACAGAATGGAAATCGTGGAGGATATATCAGAGGGAGGTTATGTGGTGTCGTACCCCGATTTAAATGGGTGTATTACCTGCGCAGATACAATCGAAGCGGCGATAGCAAATGCGAAGGATGCAAAACTGGCATGGCTGGAGGCAGCGGTGGAGACAGGCTGTGAGATTCCAGAACCGGATGATTTGGAAAAATATTCTGGTCAGTTTAAATTGCGCCTTCCAAAATCATTGCACCGTCAGCTGACAGAGCATTCCAGACGGGAGGGGGTCAGTATGAATCAATACTGTGTATACCTCCTGACAAAAAATGATATGTTTATAGATAATAAGTAGTGTCGGTATTACTCTTGATTTATCATAATGGAACGTAACCATATATGGGGTTGTTGCAAAAGCAGATCAATAATCTACTGGAGCTGCAGCTCCTTTTCTGTGTCCCCAAAACAGAAAAACGGACTCCGAAGAGTCCGCCATCCGTGGCATAATTATGCTTCATGGCTGTACCGGAAGAATCACCTTGAAATTGGTCCCGATACCCGGCTCGCTATAGACAAAAACAGAGCCGCCGTGGAGCTCGGCGATGCGTTTGACTACCGTGAGTCCGATGCCGTTGCCCTCAGCGGTGTGGGACAGATCGCCCTGGTAGAAGCGGTCGAAAATGTGGTCGATCATCTCCTGGTCCATGCCGCAGCCGTTGTCCCAAATCTGAAATATTACCTGGGGGCCGTCGGAGTGGAGCTTGATCTTGACTTTTCCGCCCTGAGGCGAGAACTTGACCGCGTTGTCGATCAGGTTGATCCACATCTGGTTTAGCAGGTCTTTATTCCCGGAATAAATGAGTTCGTCCAGCTCAAGTATCCATTCCAACTCCTTTTTCTGCCACTTGGTCTCCAGCAGCAGGATGGCCTGGCGGATTTCCTCGCTCAGTTCAAAGGCGCTGACATCGGTGAGAATGCTGGTGTTCTCCACCTTGGACAGGTTCAGCACGTTGGTGGCCAGCTGGGCCAGGCGGTTGGACTCGCTGATAATGATATCCAGATATTCGTCCCGTTCCTCCCGGGTCAGGGTGTCGCTTTTTAAAATCTTGGCGAAGCCGCGCAGGGACACAATGGGCGTCTTGAACTCGTGGGAAAAGTTGTTGATGAAATCCGAGCGCAAAAGCTCGGTATTTTCCAGTTCCTGGGCCATGCGGTTGAAGCTCTCGGACAGTTTGACGAACTCCTGGGTCAGATCCAGGTGGATGCGCACGTGGAAATTGCCGTCGGCCAGCTCGTTGATGGCCGCGATCAGCTGGCGCACGGGCTTTAAGGGAACGCGGCTGGCGATCACGGTGAGCACAACGCCCGCCAGCAGGCTGGTGAGCAGCAGCAGGGGGATGGGGCGCCAGAACTGGGGAATGGGCACGTCGGCCCGGTACAGAATCCTCAGATACAGGTACATTAGCAGGCCCTGGAGGGTCATCACGGTCAGCAGGATCAGGAAAATGAACAGGGTGATCCCTAAGGTAATGTTGTGGAGCGGTTTTAAGCTGCGACGCTTTTTCATATGTTTTTCACCGCCTTGTAGCCCAGGCCGCGGATGGTCTCAATGGAGAACTCGGGGTAACCTTCGAAGCGCCTGCACAGCCGGTTGACGTGCACGTTGATGGTGTTGTCATCGGACTCGGACTCCATGCCCCAGATCTCGTCCATCAGCTGGACCCGGGTGAAAATCTTGCCCGGGTAGGAGAGAAGCTTGTACAGCAGGTAAAATTCTTTCCTGGGAAGGGTCTGTACCTCGCCGCCCCGGGAAACGGTCAGGGCGTCGTAGTCCAGCACCACCGGCCCTAAGGTGATCCGGTGTTCGTTTACGATCTGCGCCCGGCGCAGCAGCGCTTTGATGCGCAGAATCATTTCCTCCTCGTCCACCGGCTTGATCATGTAGTCGTCGGTGCCCACAATGAAGCCCTTTTTCTTGTCCTCGGGCAGCTGTTTGGCGGTGACCATGAGAATGGGAAGGCTGAAATGCGTCTCCCGCAGCTGTCTGGTCAGCTCGTAGCCGTCCAGGCCGGGCAGCATGATATCCATGATCACCAGGTCTATGTGGCAGGTGTCCAACAACCTCAGCGCTTCCATGCCGTCCTTAGCCGGAATCGGATAATATCCGTTTTCCTTCAGCACCGCTTCCATCAATTTTCTTGTATTCTTATCGTCTTCCACAATTAATATCTGAAACATTATAAAGCCTCCTGTCGTAAACCGCGGGAGCGCCGGAAACGGAACAGTACCCCGGCATTTTCTCCAGAACAGATGCAATAGTAATATAACACCAAAATATTAAATGAAGGTGAATAAAACACAGAATCTTCACAATTAATTTTTCAAACTTAACGGTTTGTTTATGTTGAATTCATGTTGCAGTCTTAAAATTCATGGGAGAGTTAAAATGAAGCCGGTGCGCGGTTCTGGCGGGCCGGAGTAAGGAGATCAGGAGTATGAGAAGGAAAAAGGCGATGATAATCGGCGGCGCAGCGCTGGTAGCTGTGGCTGCCGCTGTTCTGTTGCTGGGAGGAGGAAAGGATAAGGCTGCAGGCGGTCCCGCGGGAGGGCCCCGGGGGGGAGCTATGTCGGCCAACGTGCCGGTGGTGAAAGCGGTGAATCCCACCAGAGGAGATATCCGTCTGACCTCGGGTCTCACCGGCACGGTGGAACCGGCGGATGTGGTTTACGTGTACGCCAAGGCCTCGGGGGATGTGACCGCGGTGATGGTGAAGGCCGGGGATACGGTGACGGCCGGGCAGGTACTCTGCGAGATCGATACCAAACAGGTGGAGACTGCCAGAAATTCCCTGGACGCGGCGGAGGTGTCCCTGTCCGAGGCCAGGAGCAATTTAAACCGCATGCAGATTCTTTACGCCAGCGGCGATCTGTCGGCCCAGGACTATGAGCAGTACAGCAACAAGGCCAAGTCTGCCCAGTTACAGTACGAGTCCGCCAAATTGGCCTACGACCGGCAGGTAGAGTACAGCACCGTGACTGCGCCCATCGGCGGCCGGGTGGAGAGCTGCGACATCGAGGTGCACGACAGCGTGGGCCAGTCCACCCAGCTCTGCGTGATCGCAGGCGAGGGTGACAAGCGGGTGTCCTTCTATGTGACGGAGCGGATGATGGCCAACATCACTGTGGGGGACCAGCTGGACATCACGAAAAACGGAACGGCCTACAAGGCGTATGTCAGCGAGATCAGCGCCATGGTGGACGCGGATACCGGACTGTTTAAGGTGAAGGCCCAGCTGGAGGGCGCGGACGCAATTCCCACGGGCAGCACGGTCAAGCTGAGCCTGGTGACGGACCGCACGGAAAACGCCATGCTGGTGCCCGTGGACGCCATCTACTACAGCAACGGCGACGGTTATGTGTACCTCTACCGGGACGGCGAGGTGGAGCGTACCGCCGTGGAGGTGGGAATCTACGACTCCCAGAACGCCGAGATTTTGGGCGGTTTAAATATGGACGATCTGGTGATCAGCACCTGGAGTTCCGATTTGTATGAGGGGGCGAAGGTGGAGCTGAAGGGGGCAGGCGGCGCAGGCGATGCGGCCGGTCAGCCCGCAGGCGAGGCAACCGGACCGGAAACGGGGCCGGCAGGAGGCGCAGGCGGCCAGAGTGCGGGCGGCGTAGGCGGCCAAAGCGCCCAGGCGCGGTAGGGGGGGACTGACATATGGGAATCACAAAATTTGTGCTGAAGCGGCCCGTGGCTACGGTCATGGCGCTGCTGTGCCTGCTGGTGTTCGGTATTTCCTCAGTCTTTTCCGCCACTCTGGAGCGGATGCCGGAGACGGACCAGCCCATGCTGATCATCATGGCCCCCTATTCCGGGGCGGGCCCGGAGGACGTGTGCGAGCTGGTGACGGAGCCCATTGAGGACGAGGTCAGCACCCTGGAGGGCGTGAAGAGCATGAGCTCCTCCTCCTCGGAGGGCAGGGCCATGGTGATGCTGGAATACGATTACGGCACGGACATGGATGAGGCCTATGAGAACCTGAAAAAGAAGATGGACAGTCTGGAGCGCAGGCTGCCGGACGATGTGGAGACCTCGGTGATGGAGATGAACAACAATTCCTCCGCCACCATGTCGCTCACCGTGGCTCACGACAGCGAGCCGAGCCTCTACGATTACGTGGATCAGAAGGTGGTGCCCGAGCTCAAGAAAATCTCCTCCGTGGCGGATGTGGAGGCCATGGGCGGTTCCTCGGAGTACATACGGATCGAGCTGCAATCGGAGAAAATGGCCCAGTACAAGGTGACGGTGGACCAGATCACATCGGCGCTGTCCGCGGCCAGCCTGGCCTACCCTTCAGGCGACACGGTGGCCGGAAATCTGGAATTGTCCGTGTCCACCTCCATGGAGAACGACACCCTGGACGATCTGAAGCGGGTTCCCATCACCACGGGATCGGGCAAAATCGTCTATTTGGAGGACATTGCCAGCATCTATGAGGCAGAGAAGAGCCGCGGCAGCATTTCCCGCTACAACGGCCAGGAAACTATTTCCATTTCCATTAAAAAGCAGCAGAGCAGCACGGCCATGGAGGTGTCCAAGGCGGTTCAGAAGGCGGTGGCCTCCCTGGAAGCGGCGGACGATGGGCTGACCATCACCGTGGCCCGGGATACGGCGGACACGATTTTAAGCTCCCTCCAGGACGTGGCGGTCACTATGGTGCTGGCCGTGGTGATCTCCATGGCGATCATTTTCATTTTCTTCGGGGATTACAAGGCATCCCTGATCGTGGGCAGCTCTATTCCCACCTCCATTCTGCTGTCCATGATTCTGATGACGTCGGCGGGCTTTTCCCTGAACGTTATCACCATGAGCGCCCTGGTGCTGGGCGTGGGCATGATGGTGGATAACTCCATCGTGGTGCTGGAAAGCTGTTTCCGGGCTACGGCGGACTCTGAGGACCAGGGGCTTTTGGGCTACGCCAAGGCGGCGCTCGGCGGAACCGGCATCGTGGTGCAGTCCATTCTGGGTTCCACGGTGACCACCTGCGTGGTGTTCATTCCGCTGGCATTTTTGCAGGGTATGACCGGTCAGATGTTCAAACCCATGGGCTATACCATCGTGTTCTGTATGATGTCGTCCCTGCTTTCGGCCATGACGGTGGTGCCCCTGTGTTACCTGATGTATAAGCCGAAGGAGACGGAGCGGGCGCCCATGAACCGGCCGGTGGTGCACATGCAGAACCTGTACCGGAAAATTATGGGAAAATTGCTGGGACACCGCCTGATCGTCATGGGGGTATCGGTGGTGATCGTGGTGGTCACGGTGATTCTGGCAAGCGGTATGGAATCCGAGCTGATGACCGCGGACGACACGGGTACGGTCAGCGTCACCATCGAGACCAGACCGGGTATCCTTTCCGAGCAGGCTGAGGATATGTTAAACCGGGCCGAGGCGGTGGTGAAGGCGGATCCCAACGTGGAGTCCTACATGCTGCGCTACAATAACAACAGCGGCACCATTACCGGTTATCTGAGGGACGACCGGGATATGTCTACGGACGATGTGGCGGATAAGTGGAAAAAGGAGATGGCGGACATCGATAACTGCACCATCACGGTGGAGGCGTCCAGCTCCATGAGTTTCATGCGGCGCAGAACCGACTACCAGGTGATCCTTCACGGCACCCAGTACGATGAGCTCAAAGAGGTCAGCGACAAGATTGTGAAGGAAATGACGGACCGGGACGACGTGATCAACGTGCACTCCAGCATCGAGAACACTGCGCCCATCGTCACCGTGAAGGTGGACCCGGTCATGGCGGCGGCCGAGGGCCTGAGCGCGTCCCGCATCGGCTCCATGGTAAAGCAGATGTTAAGCGGCGTGGAGGCCACCACCCTGAAGGTGGACGGCCAGGAGGTCAGCGTGATGGTGGAGTATCCCGAGGATGAGTACCGGACCATCGATCAGTTAAAGGGCATTATCCTCACCAAACCCTCCGGCGGTTATGTGGCGCTGGAGGATGTGGCGGAGATTTATTTCAAGGACAGCCCGTCCTCCATTTCCAAGACGGATAAGTCCTACGAGATCACCATCACCGCCGATTATACCCAGGGAAATGTCAAGGCGGCCATCGACAGCGAGGTGATCAGTCCCAACCTGACGGGCACCATCACCACGGGCGTGAACTCAATGGACCGGATGATGCAGGAGGAATTTTCCGCCCTGTACCGGGCCATCGCCATTGCGGTATTCATGGTATTTGTGGTGATGTCGGCGCAGTTCGAGTCGCCGAAATTCTCCTTCATGGTCATGACCACCATTCCCTTCAGCCTGGTGGGCTCCTTCGGGCTGCTGAAGCTGACGGGCGTTACCATCAGCATGACGTCCCTGCTGGGATTCCTGATTCTGATCGGGACGGTGGTAAACAACGGCATCCTCTACGTGGACACGGTGAACCAGTACCGCATGACCATGGACTTAAAAACGTCCCTGATCGAGGCGGGGGCCACCAGGCTGCGGCCCATCCTGATGACCAGCCTGACCACCATTCTGTCCATGATCCCCATGGCTCTGGCGATGGGAAGCAGCGGCTCCACCACCCAGGGACTGGCGGTGGTAAATATCGGCGGACTCAGCGCTGGCATACTGGTCGCGCTGTTTTTGCTGCCGGTCTACTATGCGCTGATGAACGGCGACCGGAAACGCGTCGTGCTGGATCTGTAAGGAGGTACCCCCTATGAGGCAAAAAAGAATAAGCGCGGTCTGCCTGGCCCTGGCAATGGGAACGGGATTGGGCGCGGGAACCGGAATGGCCCTGCCCTTAACCGCCCTGGCCGGCAGCCCGGAGTTCGCCTACACGGCGGAAAAATGGGCTTCCCTGCGGGACGACAAGCTGGAGTTCGGGGAGATCGCCGACCTGGTTCACGAGTACAACAACACGGTGATCCAGAATCAGATTGAATACAAGGATTACCGGGATCAGGATAAGGACGATATCTCCGACGACTATTACGAGGCGGCCCAGGACATTTTAAATAATCTGGATTACCCGGACCCGGACGAGGCCGGGTTCGCCAGCCGTTTGAGCTCCTATTTGAGCAGCAAGGTCCAGGCCGACAACCTGATGGAAAAGGGCGATGACAACGTGGACGACGGGGAGATCAAGAAGCTGGGCTACGACAAGACAGAGGCGGGTCTGGTGAAGAGCGCCCAGGAGCAGATGATCAGCTACTGGAAGCAGGTCTACAGTCTGGACAGTTTAAACGCGTCCAAACAGCAGGCGGAGCTGTCACTGCAATCCGTGAATACCAAACTGGCCGCGGGTATGTCCGTCCAGTCTGAGCTTTTGACCGCCCAGGACGCGGTGGATTCGGCTCAGGCCTCCATCATTTCCGCCCAGAGCGGAGTTGACAAGACGAAGGAGAGCCTGTGCCTGATGCTGGGCTGGACCTACGGGGCCGCGGTGGAGATCGGGCCGCTCCCGGAACCGGAGCTGGACCGGATCTTGGCCATCGACCCGGAGGCGGATGTGGAGCGGGGGCTTGCGAACAGCTACAGCCTGAAAATCCTGCAAAAGCAGCTGGCCAACGCAGCCTACGGCTCCACCAGAGACAAACTGGAGCAGTCCTTAAAGAGCCAGCGGGAGTCCGCGGCCAACGGCATCAAGAACTCCTACCGGAATCTGCTGCTGGCGAAGGACAATTACGACCAGGCGCTGCAGGCCTTTGCCCTGGAACAGGACAATATGCGGGCGGCGGAGACGAAAATGGCGGCCGGGACCATTACCCCCAACGCGTACCAGAAGCAGCAGACGTCCTACGCCGTGGCGGAGACTTCGGTTAAGACCAAACAGCTGGACCTGCTGAATGCCCAGGTGGATTACGACTGGGCCGTGAACGGCCTGGCCGGGTCCTGACGGGGAGGTGGACGGATGAAATGGAATGTGAGCGGGCGGAAATGCCTGCGGCATGGGGGAACGGAAGGCCCGGTACGCGGCGGTTGGAAACCGTGCAGTGGGGCAGCGGCAGCGACGGTGACCGCGGCCCTGATGGTTCTGCTCTGTTTTGCGCTGTCTATTGGCGGGGCGAATACCGCTTTGGGGGCGGAGACAGGGGCGGAAATAGAGGTGGAAACAGGGGCGGAAACAGGGGCAGAAACAGGGGCAAAAACAGGGACGCGGGTGATCCAGTACCAGGACTTGCGGGAGCTGCTGAAGGCCGGAAATCCGGGGTTAAAGGAAAAGATAGACGACTACAACAACAACGTGCAGACCTACCAGGACATGCGGGATGCCTTTAAATGGGAGCAGTGGGACATGGAGAGCAAAGCGGAGGATATGAAGGATTCGGACGCCGCCGCCTCGTCTCTTTACGCCTCCAACGCGGCTATGCTGAAGAGCTCCGCCCGAAACATGTATAAACAGATTGACAAGATGACCGGGGAGAAAAACACCCGCTCCCTGGAGAAGGAGGCCGACTCCCTGACCATGGCCGCCCAGGCGCTGATGAACTCCTACAACCAGATGGCGGTAAACGCCCGGGCAAAGGCCAAATCCGCGGAGGCGGCCCTGGCCTCCTGCGAGGCCGTCAAAGCCCGGTATTCCATCGGTTCGGCGACCCTGGCGGCCGTGCAGGCGGCCGAGCAGCGTTTGACAAATGCGCGCAATGCGGCGGCATCCATGGAGGAACAGGCCGCCCAGCTGAAGGCCGACCTGCTGCTTCTGCTGGGTATGGAGCCGGGGGCCCAGGTGGAGATCGGGGCCGTTCCCGCGCCGGATTTGGCCGCCGTGGCTGCCATCGATGTGGAGGCGGACCGGAACAAGGCTCTGGGCAACAACAGTTCCGTGCTCAGCGCCCGCCACGCAAAGGCGGTGGGAACCGCGGCCCAGAACCGCCGGGAAAAGCAGGTGAACCAGGCCGAGGGCGAGGCGGAAGCGGACTTAAATTCCCTGTACCAGACGGTGGTGGAGAAGCGCACAGCCTACGAGGGGGCCGCAGCCTCCTGGGAGAGCGCGCAGATGATCTACAACTCCCTGCAAAACAAGCAGAGCGCCGGAATGCTGACAAACACCGAATATCTGGAGGGGGAGGCTTCCTACCTGGAAAAACAGGCGGCCTGGGAGAGCGCGTCCATGGCGCTGCGGCAGGCTTATGAGAATTACCGGTGGGAGGTGATGGGGGTGTCGGAGGCCAGGCAGTGAATGGCAAAAATGAATTAAAAATCCCCTGGGGGAATACCGCCGGATGAAACGGCAGTATGAAGCCTTTGAGAAGATATGTACCAAGGACTTGGACGGACCTCCCGGCTCTGTATTGGAGACATTTTATCAGAAATGCAGCAGGAAGGCGGGAAAAAAACAATAAAGCCGGATATTCTTTGCCGTGTTTATTACAATGTATAGAGATATGCTGTATAATGATATTCTAGGCTTCACAAAAGAGAGGAGGGATCTGGTTTCATTGGGCATGGCAGAAAATGAAGCTGGGAATATATGGCAGAATATTTATCACCAGGCGTATATGTGGAAGAATTTGAATCCGGGGCAAAACCGATGGAGGGCGTTGGGACCAGCACGGCCGGATTTGTAGGACTGGCGGAGCGGGGACCGGTTGTGGGGCTTCCGCAGCTGGTAACCAATTTTTCCGATTTTAAGAGAATCTATGGGGGATATTTATCCGATCATGAGTTCGGCGGGTACCGGTTCCTCGCCAATGCGGTGGAGTCGTTTTTTGTGAACGGCGGGTCGCGCTGTTTTGTGATGCGGGTGGCGCCAAGGGATGCCAAACATGCGCAGGGCGCGGCCGGGGGTGTTTCCTTTACCGCCCGTAACCCCGGGCTCTGGGGAAATGATATTACCATCTCCATCCGTCCTTCCAGCAAGGCCAAGACTCAGGTACTGAAGGTGGAGAACGGAACCTACAGAGTGAAAAGCAGCGTGGGCTTTCATCCGGGCGACGTGGTGGCCTATCCCGATGCGGAGGGAACGGCCTACACCAGAGTTGTAAAGAGCCGGGACAACGTGCTTTCTTTTGAGCACGAGATTCCCGCCTCCGTTGTGGACACGAATCTGGTGCCGCTGCAGGTCATCACCACCTGCGAGGCTTTGATTGAGGTGAAGTACAAGGACATCACGGAAACATACGAGAACGTGTCCCTCAACATCAACGAGGCGAACTATATTGGTAAGAAGACGGCCAAATCCGATCTGGTGGCGGTTTCCTGGGACGGCGGGGAGGCAGAGGTTCCAATCACCGAGATTATGGGACGTTCTGTGACCTTTGAGGGAGGAAGCAACGGTTCGGTTTCCTCCCTCTCGGCGGCCGATTTCATCGGGGTGGACAACGGCGCGGGCGCCCGCACCGGCATCCAGTCCTTTATCGACAACGACGTGGTGTCCATTATGGCGGTTCCGGGAGTGACGGACCCCAATGTGCAGTTGACCCTGGTGGCGCACTGCGAAAATCTTGCCAGCCGGTTTGCGGTGCTGGATATGCCGAGGGAGGCCAAAAAGGTAAGCGATATCATCGCCCACAGGGATATATTCGATTCCACCTACGCGGCTCTGTACCATCCCTGGCTGATGGTATTCGACCCGCTGGACAAGAAAAATATCATGATTCCTCCTTCTGGGGCAATAATGGGAATATATGCAAGAACTGATAACACAAGAGGGGTTCACAAGGCTCCGGCCAATGAGGTGGTGAGAGCCTGCGTGGGTCTGGACTGTCAGTTCAACAAGGGCGAACAGGATATCTTAAACCCCAAGGGCGTAAACCTGATCCGGGCGTTACCGGGACAGGGAATCCGGGTTTGGGGGGCGAGAACCGCAAGCAGCAATCCTCTGTGGAAATATATCAATGTCCGCCGCCTGTTCATTTTCATTGAAGAGTCCATCAAGACCAACACGAGCTGGGTCGTATTTGAGCCAAATGACGAGACGCTGTGGGTGCGCGTGCAAAGGACAATCAGCGTGTTCCTGACCGGCCTGTGGCGAGGCGGTTCGCTGGCGGGGGCCACTTCTGAGGAGGCCTTCTATGTGAGCGTGGGCAGGGAGACCATGAGTCAGGACGACATTGACAACGGCCATCTGATCTGTGTGATTGGCGTTGCTCCTGTGAAGCCTGCTGAATTTGTGATCTTCCGAATCACCCAGAAGACCAGCGAAGCGGTAGAGTAGAAGGAAGGAGTGAACGATAAATGGCGTATCCACATGGACGTTTTAGATATAAGGTTGAGATAGACGGCCTGAAAGCGGGAGGTTTTTCCGAGGTGACCGGGTTTGACGCCCTGGTCGATGTGATGGAGTATCGGGAGGGCGACATGGTTCAGACGCCGATGAAGATTCCGGGTCTGAAAAAATACGGCAATATTACCCTGAAACAGGGCCTGGCGGATTCCATGGTGTTTTACGAGTGGATTGCGGAGGGCGTCAGCGGGGCGGTTCAGCGAAAGACCATCACCATTACGCTGCTGGATGAGGAGGAAAACCCTGCGGCATCCTGGCAGGTGATCAACGCGTGGCCAACCAAATACACGGCGTCTGATTTTAATGCGACCTCCTCGGAGGTGGCGATCGAGACACTGGAGATTGCACACGAGGGGATGACAAGAGTATCTTAATGGACCCATCTTGGGATGAGCGGATGAGGAGGAAACGATCTCCTCGGGTCAAAGGATTTGCAGCTTCGGAGAGCCCGAACAGGCGCTGGAGTAGGGGGGGGGGGCATGACCCACATCAAGAATTATGCCAAGCTGGGCTACAGCCCGTCCCGCATCCTGGCGGAGACCAACAACCGCCTGGCCGGACAGAACCGAGGGGTAACCCATGGGCAAATCTCTGGTCTGACGAACAGAAATCACATCAGGCTATGCATGAGGGTAAGACTGCCCCACAAGTTGAAGCCCAATAACTACACGGAATCATGTATGGTAAATGTGGCAGATAGATGGAGAGAAAGAAACGTGTGGTACCCGGGGAGGTCTGTACGATATGTCCTGAAAGGGATAACCATCATCGTGAGATAATGCTGAACGTACAGAAGTCAGCCGAGGTCATAGTAGCCGAGAGGCGAAGGACCGAATCAATAGGAGTCCTTAGTACAACCGGGAAAGGAGGAAAGAACATTGGGTGCAGAAAACAGAGAAAGCTGCTTGCAAAGAGATAGCGCGGAACGTGAAGGGTATGTGAGAGCGCACCGTTCTTTCCGTCGGATATGGAAAGAACGGGACAGTGCACAACCGGAGCTCTTAGAGAAGATACTGGATAAGGACAACCTGAACAGAGCGTTCAAAAGAGTAAAGGCAAACAAGGGTGCGCCGGGAATCGACGGAATGACCGTGGAGGAAGCCGGAGCATACCTTCGGGAGAACCAGAAAGAGCTTATCGGGAGAATCAAAAGGGGGAAATATACTCCCGACCCGGTAAGACGAGTGGAAATCCCAAAGCCAGACGGTGGAATACGAAAGCTTGGTATTCCAACCGTCAAAGACCGTATTTTCCAGCAAGCCATAACACAACAGCTCATGCCGGTCTATGAGCCGTCATTCTCGGAAAACAGCTATGGTTATCGACCGGGGAGAAGCGCAAAAGACGCCATTCTGAAAGTGAAGGAGTATGCAGAACAGGGATATACCCATGCAGTGACATTAGACCTGTCGAAATACTTTGATACACTTAACCACGAAATGCTCCTGAATATCTTGCGAAGGAATATAAAGGACGAAAGGGTAATCCAGTGGATTAAGAGATACTTAAAGAGTGGTGTCATGGAAAACGGTATAGTCATGGAAACCGAAGAAGGATCGCCGCAGGGCGGAAACATCTCGCCACTGTTGGCAAATATCTATCTGAACGAGTTCGACCAGGAGTTTGAGAAGCGGGGAGTGGCATTTGTACGCTATGCAGACGATATTGTGCTGTTAGCTAAAAGTGAGAGAGCCGCAAAGAGATTACTGGAATCCAGCACGAAATATCTGGAGAAAACACTGAAACTGAAAGTGAATCAAAAGAAAAGTCGTGTGGTAAGTGTGTTTGCAATCCGAAATTTTAAGTTTCTTGGCTTCACATTGGGAAAGAACGGGAAGGGCATATATGTCCGGGTTCATGGGAAGTCATGGAAGAAGATGAAGACAAAACTGAAAGAGCTCAGTTCCCGAAGGTCTTGTCAGAGTATACGTCCTTCATTGGAAAAGATAAAAGTATTCATGCGTGGATGGCTGAATTATTATGGGATTGCGGATATGAAGAACAGGATAGACGAACTAAACTCATGGCTGTATCACCGTATTCGAATGTGCATATGGAAACAATGGAAGTTACCCAAAACAAGGAAAAGAAACCTTATAAAACTCGGGATACCTGAATATTTTGCACATCAGGCGGCAAACAGCCGCAGGAAATACTGGTATGTAACGGGAATGGGATCGGTCAACAGAGCATTAACACAAGAAAGACTGATAAACAGTGGCTTTTATGATTTAGCTACTGCCTATCAGTCCGTGCACGTCAACTATTGAAACCGCCGTGTACCGAACGGTACGCACGGTGGTGTGAGAGGACGGGAGTTAATCACTCCCTCCTACTCGATCGTCAGGCGGTCATACTGGATCGTGACCGTGCCAGTCAGGGTGTTGACTTTCTCTTTTTTCAGTAATGTGTAGCGTGGCTGACCGGAAGTATAGTCAAGTTTTTGTTTTGGGAAAAAGCTGCGGCATACTTGGGTTTGGGCGCTGGCCCTTTGCGCAAGAAATAAATAGACATCATTGCCCTGATATTGATTTTCCAACAGATAATCTGCTTTAATCAGAGAGAACTTCTGCATTTTTTCATTGAAGCGGAACACAATTTCGTTACTGTCTAAAAAGGTTTCCAGCCCGATCAGTGGCGCAAGCCGGGAAACCATTTCTGGAAAATATGCGCTCTGTTCCACCTGAGCATAAGTAAGTTTTCCGGCAAGAATACCATTGAAAATATCCGCCCTCTTTCCAGTTAGGAAATGGACGTTGTCCCTAAGCTTATGCAGCCCGGCCAAATGATGAAAGTCGGCCTCATCAAAATCCAGCGTAAAAGCCAGCATTTTCCCTTTACGCCCGATGGTAAAATGATATTGATAGGGTAGCAGCCGTTTGAAGGAAGCCGCGCACTCTTGTAGTAAATCCATTGATAATCCTCTTTCGTATCACAATCGCCTGCAGGCTGCGCCAGCGGTCTATTGCATCCAACGAAAATGTCCCGCCTTGCGGCAGGACATTTCGGAGTATTTTCTTTCGGCTTTTCAGCCTGAGCCGGTTTGAGGTATCGCTACACAACCCCTCCTGAAAGCTCCATAAGGCAATGCTTACCGGCACACTCCCTTACTTCAGCGCTTCGACAGACACACGCCGTTGCCTGTCTTGTACTATTATTATATTCACAAACGGAAACTATGTCAATTATTTGCGAAAAATTTCTCCCGGGTAGACAAGTCAATCGAAATAACACGCTCCTTCTCAACTTCGTTAAAAAATTAGTAAAATTCATGTAAAATCCAACCAAACCCCATGTAAAATTAGCGATTATATGCAAAAAATGTGCTAAATTCCACACAAAAGTGCCGGATTACCGCATGGTCAAGGCCGCGGTCCTGTTGTATCATAGGTTTATGACACAAACAGAACCAACAAAACCAAAGGAGGATGTTTATGAGAAAGATATGGAAAAAGCTGGCGGCTGCGGGACTTGCGGCGGCGATGACAGCAACGGCACTGACCGGCTGCGGCGGCAAGGAGAGCGCCCCCGCGGGCAGCGAGGCCCAGACCGAGGCGTCGAGCGAGCCGGTGGAGATCACCTTCTGGCACGTGTACTCTGAGAACTTCGGAGCGCCGGTGATCAAGGAGATGGTGGAGGAGTTCAACAAGACCCACCCGGACATCGTGGTGAAAGAGGTCTACAACCCCGACATGTACCCGGGCCTGATGCAGAACTTACAGGCTGAGGTGGCGGCCGGAAATCCCCCGTCCCTGTGTATGATCGGCTACAACTACATCAAATATTTCGCGGCCAATTTCAACTACGTCAGCCCCCAGGATGTGCTGGATCAGTATCTGCCCGAGGACAAGGACTATTTGAAGAACACCTTCCTGGACAACGTGATGAGCCTGGCCCAGGTGGACGGAAAGCAGATCGGAATGCCCTTCTGCATCAGCGCCCCCATCATCTGCTACAACCCGGAGCTGTTTGAGAAGGCGGGTCTGGACCCGGCCAAGGGACCGGAGACCTGGGACGACATCCGCGAGTACGCCAAGCAGATCACGGACAAGACCGGCGAGTACGGCTTCTACATGCAGGAGTACGCCGACAACTGGGCGGTGCAGGGACTTTTGGAGAGCAACGGCGCCAACATGCTTCAGGACGGCAAGGCGGCATTCGCCACCCCCGAGGGCATCGAGGCTTACCAGATTCTGGCCGACATGGTGCTGACGGACAAGAGCGGATTACATATCACCGCCGACGAGGGCATCCAGGCCTTCTGTAACGGCAAGGTGGGCATCGCCTGCGTTTCCAGCGCCAAGATCGGCACCATCACCCAGGCCGCCCAGTTCGATGTCAAGGGCGCCGAGTTCCCCGGCTTTGAGGGCAAGGAAAAACGCCTTCCCACCGGCGGAAACTTTATTCCGATCACCGCCCAGACGCCCGAGGAGCAGAAAGCGGCAATGGAGTTCTTAATGTTCATCATGCAGCCGGAGTGGCTCTCCAAGTGGACCTTGAACACCGGTTATCTGCCGCCCAGACAGGACGTGGCGGAGGACCCCAACGGCCTTCAGGCCCACATCAAGGACGACGTGCTTTTAGGCGTGGCCTTTGAGGAAATGCAGTATTTACAGCCCTGGGCCGCTTACCCCGGCGACATGGGAACCCAGGCGGAGCAGATGTTCGCCGACACCAGAGACAAGATTCTGGACGGCACCGAGACCCCGGAGGTCGCGCTCAAATCCGCTCAGGACGCTCTGAACAAAATGCTGGAAGAGCAGTAAGACATACCATCAATCGGGAGGAGGGAAGACAGCGGGTCTTCCCTCTTCCGGCCAAGAGAGGAGAAAGACCCTATGGAGGGAAAACGGATGAACCGCAGGAAGCGGGACCACATCATCGCCTGGCTGTTCCTGTTTCCGGCGACCTTTGCGTTCGTGGTGTTCATGTTCTGGCCCCTGGCCTACACCGTATACTTGAGCTTTTTAAAGTGGAACATGGTGGCTCCCACCAAGAAGTTCGTGGGCTTTAAAAATTACGCCAGCATCGTGCAGGACGAGGTGACCATCCAGATCGTTGCCAACACCCTGTTTTACATCGCCATTCTGGTGATTCTGATTTTCGCAATCCCCTATATCCTGTCCTATGTAAACACCTTTGTGATGAAAAAGGGCAAGAGCATCTACAAGACCCTGCTGTTTATCCCCAGCCTGATCTCCCTGGTAGTGGGCGCAATCGTGCTCCAGTGGATTTTCAATCCCATCTCCGGGCCGGTCAGCGGGATTATGGGAAAATTTGGAATTACAATGCCAACCTGGTCCAAGACCAAAGGCCTGGTGATCTTCGTCATCGCCCTGGTGGCGGTGCTCAAGAGCTTCGGCTACAATTTCCTGGTGCTGCTCTCGGGCATGAGCAGCGTCTCCGACGAGCTGATCGAGGCGGCCAAGCTGGAAAAGACCAGCCACACCAAAATCTTCACCGGCATCGTGATGCCGCTGACCTCGTCCACGGCCATCTACGTGCTGATCATCAGCATTGTCCAGGGCATGCAGTACGTGTTCACGCCCATCAAGGTGCTGACCCAGGGCGGGCCAAATAACGCCAGCTCCAACATCATTTACGGGGTGTATCAGGAGGCGTTCACCTTCTACAATACGGGAAAGGCTTCGGCCCTGTCCATTATGACCATGGTGATTTTCCTGATCCTGCTGTACCTGGAATTCAAATATGTGGAGAAGGGAGTCTACTATGAAAACTGAGCGGAGAACGGAAATGATCTGGCACGGAGTGCTGATCCTGATCGTATTTTTGTCCCTTTACCCCATATTTTTCGCCCTGTCCACGTCCTTTAAGACACTGAACGAGGCGTTCAACAGCTCGTCCCTGATTCCGAAGGAATTCACCACCGCGGCCTACGCCAACGTGCTGCAGAAAATCCCCTTTGTGAAGATCACAGCCAACACCTTTATCATCGCCAGCATCGTGACGGCCTTCAAGCTGATTACCGGCGTGTTGGCCGCCTACAGCTTTGTGTTTTTTGAATACAAGGGGAAGAATTTCATGTATTTCATCCTGGTGAGCACCATTTTCATCCCCTTCACCGTGACCATGATCCCCAACTTCATCACCATCTCCAAAATCGGCCTCAGAGACAATATCCTGGGCGTGGCCCTGCCACAGCTGGCGGACGCCACCGGCATTTTCCTGCTGCGCCAGCACATGAGGGGAATCCCCAAGTCCCTGGTGGAAGTGGCGAAGCTGGAGAAAGCCAGCCACACCAATATCCTGCGGACCATCGTGGTACCCATGGTGAAGCCGGCCATCCTGTCCATTGGGATCATTTTCTTCATCAACTCCTGGAACGAGTACGTGTGGCCCTCCCTGATCTTAAAGTCCACGGAGAACTACACCCTGTCCCTGGCGCTGCAGATGTTCGTCAGCGCGGAGGGCGGCACGGATATACCGGTGGCCATGGCTATTTCCGTTCTGACCATGCTGCTGCCCCTCGGCATCTATTCCGTATGCCAGAAATACATCATCAACACATTCGCACAATCGGGAATCAAAGGATAGAAGGAGTGAAGCGCTATGGACAGCATTCGTTTTGAAAATGTGAGCAAATCGTTCGGTAAGACGAAAATCATCAACAACCTGAATTTAAGCATCGAGAAGGGGGAGCGCCTGATCCTGTTGGGGCCCTCGGGCTGCGGCAAATCCACCATTCTGCGGATGATCAGCGGCCTGGAGACCATCACCACCGGCAATCTGTATTTGAACGGGAAGCTGGCCAACGACGTGGACAGCGGGGACCGGGATATCGCCATGGTGTTCCAGAACTACGCCCTGTACCCCCACATGACCATCGAGGAAAATGTGGGATACGGCCTGCGGATTCACAAGGAGAAAAAGGACGTGATCCGGCAGCGGGTGAAGGAGGCCATCGATATTTTAAATCTGACCGGCCTGGAGGGCCGCTACCCCAAGGAGCTCTCCGGCGGCCAGCGCCAGCGGGTGGCATTGGCCAGAGCCATTGTGAAGCGCTCGGACTTTTTCCTGTTGGACGAGCCCCTTTCCAACCTGGACGCCCAGCTGCGGGGCCAGGCCAGAAAGGAGCTGGTGCGCATCCATGAGATGTACGGCCAGACCTTCATCTATGTGACCCACGACCAGATCGAGGCCATGACCGTGGGCCAGCGCATCGCCCTGTTAAACGGCGGCGACCTGCAGATGCTGGACACCCCCCACAATGTATACCACCGCCCGGCCAACATTTTCGTGGCCAGATTCATCGGCTCCCCGTCCATGAACATTCTGACCGTAAAAATGGACGGCCGGGACCTGGTGCTGGGCGATCAGCGGGTGGAACTGCCGGAGATGTGGCAGAAAAAGATCCACGAGAAGGAGGGCCGCAGCCTGAAAATGGGCATCCGGCCGGAGAACGTGGTGTTCAGCCGGGAGAAAGGCCCCTACAGCGTCAAGGTGAACATTCACTATGTGGAAAATTATGGAAACCGCGTGGGCTTTTACACGGAAATCGACGGCGAGGAGTTGATCTCCATCATGCCGGAGGACGAGTTCGCCAAGGGCGAGGACGTGTACTGGAACATTCTGCCGGAGAAGCTGCACTTCTTCGACGGGGAGACCACCATGTCCATCGGGTATCCGGCGGAATTATCCTGAGAGGAGAAATAAAATGGCAATATTTGTAAGTTCCCTGATCAAAGGGTTTGGCCAGATGGAGGAGATCGCCCGGTGGGTGGACGGACAGGGCCGGGACTGGCTGGGGGTGGAGCTGATCGCCTTCACCCACGACGAGGATTATTGGGATCGGCTGAACCGGCTGCTGCCCACCCTGACCTGCCCCCTGACCTTCCACGGCCCCTACATCGGCGTGGAGGCGGCGAGCCCAAGAGGCACGGCGGACTATGAGCACATGGTGGACAGCTACCGGCGGGTCTGCGGTCTGGCCGCGAAATACAAGGTAAAGCACATCGTGTTTCACTACACCCAGAAGGGGGTCACCGAGGAGGAGCGTTTCCGGGCCCAGGCCGTGAGCCGGGAAAATATACGGACCGTGCTGGACATCGGCCGGGAATTTGGCGTGGAGATCGTGGTGGAAAATCTGCCCCTTCCGGCCTCGGACCAGCCGCTGTTTGACAATGAGGAGTACGCCGGTCTGTACCGGGAAATGCCCGATCTGACGGGCATCATCGACGTGGGACACGCCCGCCTCACCGGCCTGGACCTGGAGGCTATGCTGGCGGACTGGGGAAGCCGGATTCACGCCTACCATTTCCACAACAACGACGGAGTCCGGGACTGCCACAACCGCCTGGACGACGGCGTGATCGACTACCGGGCGCTGGCTGGGCTTTACCGGAAGTATACGCCGGACGCCAGAATCGTGCTGGAGTACGAGCCCCACGCCTGGGTGTCCGAGGAGCGGTTGGCGGAGGATATCCGGGTGGTGCGGGAATTATACATTGTCGCAGCCGCAGGCTGACGATCAGAGATACGTTTCCTTGATGGATCAGGAGTAGTATAAGGGCCGGAAGGCCGGAAACAGCGTCACAGCGGCGGGCAGGTAATCTGCCGGCCGCTGTCTGCGGTTTTGCGGAGGTTGAGGGCATGGTATATAATTAGACGGAACCACATAAGGGTTCTGACTGGATCCGGTGTGGATGCTATGACAATGCTTGAAAAATGCGTTCATTTGGGGTAGAATAAAGGGTAAAAATGAATCATGTAGAGATAAAGAAATGGTGGCAGCAAATGAAAATGGGGGTAAGAGGAGAGCATGGCTAGGAATCCGCTTATAGTAAAACTTTGGGGGGTGTTGGAATCTGAGGATCCAAACTCAGTGAATGCACAGATTGCTAAAATATTAATAAAAAATCGCAGAAACATGGAACATACGTCCTCAACATATCTGGCAAAATTATGTAATGTTTCGAAACCAAGTATTAGCAGGTTCAGTCGGATTCTGGGCTATGAAAATTTTTTTGATTTTCGTGTGGATTTAAAGCGATATGTTCCGAATCGCGGTCGCAGGTTTACCGCTATGATTGAGGGGGCCTCTGATAATCTATTTGATAATTATACGGACTACATCTATAAAAATCTATCTTTTTTGAATGATGCTGACTTCAGGCAGTCTGTGCAGGAACTGGTTGCAGATATGCGAACGTATGCTACAATCTATTTTATGGGAAATATGCAGTCTGGGAATACTGCTATGGAGATGGAATATCAGTTGTGTTCTGTAAAACCGGATATTATTGCACTAAACGGGTATTCCCGCCAAAAAGAATTGCTGCACAATCTTAAGCCAGATGTATTGTATGTGATTTTTTCTGTTTCAGGAGACTATTTAAAGATTTATTTCAGAGAGGATGAGAAACTGGAAAAAGCTAAGGGAAGCAAGATATGGATGATTACATCAGAACCTACAGCACAAAAGACAGCGGAACTTGATGGGCTTATTAATACGAAAACCGGACATGAGGGGGAGGATACAACTATCAGCCAAGAAATTACTGCTAACTTGATTACTACACTGTATTTTAGACAGTTGTATGATAAAAATGTAAAATAGAAAATTGAGTAGCGTGTATAGCGGAATTACAACGGTATGATCCATACAGTTGTAATTCCGTTTTGTTTTTATTTTATCTGAAATTTAGTGGTATTTATTATGTTACACAATATACTTTTAGTTTCTTGCGGTGAAACAAAAAAATAGAATCTGAAACAATATAACGATCTGAAGAAACAGAGGTTTCTTGTGTTTTTGCCGATTTTTCGGGTATAGTTTATTACATGAAAAATGCACTGCAATGGGGAGAGCGGTGCAAAAAAAAGTAGGAGGAAATTTCTTATGGATTACAAAAGTATGGCAGCCGAAATTTTGAAGAATGTTGGCGGCGAAAAAAATGTCTCTCATTTTGAACATTGTTCCACACGTCTTAGATTTTCATTAGCAGATCCGGCAAAGGCGAACCTGGAGGCCCTGAAAAAGATCAATGGGGTTATGGGAGTCGTCATGAAAGGACAGTGTCAGGTTATCATTGGAAACAATGTGATTGAAGTTTATGAAGAGATAATGAAACTCGGTACATTTTCCGGTAAAGAAAAAACGGTTAATGTAAAGGCTAAACAGAAACCAGTGGATGTCTTTATTGATTTTATGGTTGGTATATTTCAGCCGTTGATTGCAGTGATTACGGGTGGAGGTATTGTAAAAGCAATCCTTACTGTTGCTACCTATTGTTTTGGGATGAGTAAAGATTCCAGCACTTATTTAGTCCTGTACCAAATTGGGGACGCCTGCTTCTATTTCCTTCCCATTATGGTTGCATTTACATGTGCGGCAAAACTTAAATGTAATCAGATGCTGGCGGTCATTGTTGCGGCTGTTCCACTGCTTCCGTCAATGACTAAGCTGATTGATAACGGAATGACGTTATTTGGGGCGACGATTCCCAATGTGGGCTACAGTTCACAGATTTTCCCTGCAATTTTATCTGTATTTGTGATGGCGTTCATAGAAAAATATTTTACAAAAATATGTCCAAAAGTACTGCGTGTTATCTTAGTGCCGGCAGCGTGTTTTTTAATTACAATACCGCTGGAACTCCTGATTCTTGGGCCGTTGGGCTATAATTTGGGAACTGGTTTTACGAACATATTATTAACTTTAAATGATTCAGTCGGATGGGTAGTTGTTGCAATACTTGCTGCGGCATTGCCATTTATGACGATAACAGGTATGCACAAGGCATTAATTCCATATGTCGCATCCGTGTACACGAATCCCGGATATGATATGTTAAATACACCGGCAAAGGTGGCACACAATCTGTCAGAATGCGGAGCTTGTTTTGCGGTTGCCATAAAAACTAAAAAAACAACGCAGAAAACGGTTGCGTTTTCCGCATCTTTATCGGCGCTTTTTGGAATCAGCGAACCTGCTCTATACGGAGTGACAATGCTTAATAAACGAGCAATGACAGGTGTCGTGATTAGTAGTTTTATATCGGCAATGGTAATGGGAATTGCCGGAGTAAAATCCTATGCATCAATGAGTACAAGCATTGTGGGACTTCCTCGACATCTTGATGCAAATAATCCGATGAACTTTGTATGGGCTATTATAGGCTATTTGCTCGCGCTTGGAATTTCTTTTATCGTTACATTGATTATTTATAAAGATTCTGATGAAATGACTTCTGCTACAGAATCCGCAGACAATCGAATCGAAACAAAAACAGAGGATGTGGATGCAAGTATGAATTTTTATAGTCCGTTGAAAGGGCGGGCAATTCCTATGAGTGAGGTAAACGATGAAGTATTCAGTGCGGGTATTTTAGGTAAAGGAATTGGAATTATTCCCGAAGAAGGGAAACTGTATGCACCATGTGATGGAAAAATTTTTTCTGTCTTTCCCACGAAACATGCAATTTCTATGATAGCAGATAACGGTGCAGAAGTGCTTTTACATGTGGGGCTGGAAACCGTAACGCTGAACGGAAAATGCTTTAGTCCGAAAGTAAAAGACGGGGATATCGTAAAAGCAGGCGATTTAATTATGGAATTTAACATTGACGAGATTAAACGTAATAATCTGGATTTAACCACGTGTTGCGTCATTACCAATTCCGATCATTATGAAATTGATGTAAAAGTGAAGGGAAATGTAAATAAAAATACATTATTAATGAGTATAAATAATAGGTGAAACAGCAAGGAGCAATCATTATGAATCAAGAATTTCCTGAAAATTTTCTATGGGGATGTGCAACTTCTGCCTTCCAGGTAGAAGGAGCCTATAATGAAGATGGAAAAGGGCTTTCCCTTGCAGATGTACGCAGTATGTCTGTTGATCCGACTGAAGAACCAACGAAAGCTCTGGCAAATGTAGGCGATGAGATTGCCGACAGTAAGATTGCAAGCGATCATTATCATCGTTGGGAAGAAGATGTTGAATTAATGAAAGAGCTGGGATTAAAATCCTACCGTTTTTCCATCGCATGGACAAGGATTTATCCCAATGGTGATGATGAACAGATTAATGAAAAAGGGCTTGCGTTTTATGATAAATTAATTGACCGCTTAAATAAGTATGGTATTGAGCCTGTCGTTACGATTTATCACTTTGATTTTCCCTGTGGCATTCAGAAAAAATACGGAGGTTGGCGTAACAAACAGTCAATAGAGGATTTTAATCGCTATGCATGCACCTTATTTGAACACTTTAAAGGGCGTGTCAGATACTGGCTCGTGAATAATGAGCAGAATGCAATGATCCGGCGCGATTCTTATTTGGGCATTGAGGAAAAAGATATCTTAAAGCGGGAGCGTTTAAGACATTTGTGCAATCACAACATGTATGTAGCTTGTGCAAAGGCAATAGCTTCCTGCCATCAAATTGATCCAGAGGCGAAGATTGCCCCAGTTATGGCATACAGCCCCACATATCCAAAAGATAGTAAACCGGAAAATATTCTTGCAGCAAAGAAGTCGGAGGATTTGTATCGCAATTACATGATTGACGTTCATTGTCGAGGAGAATATCCAGCATATTATTTGCGTTGGCTGAGAGATAATGGATGGGACTTTCCAATTAGCGATGAGGAGCATGAGATTTTAAAAGCCGGTAAACCTGATTTTTATGCATTTAACTATTATCGCTCGTCATGTGCGGAATATTGCCCCGAAGATGTATCTCCTGAGTTAGTAGAACGGTATCGGGTGGACGCTAAGCGGAGAATGCTTCCCGGCATCTGCCGGCATATTGATAATCCGAATATTGAGCCGTTTCCGATGAATCAGTGGCGGTTGGATCCGATCGGACTTCGTGTGGCATTTCGTAATATATATGAACGATGTCATTTGCCATTGATGCTGTGTGAGAACGGGCTGGGGGTTCCGGATATTTTAACAAACGACTTTAAAATTCATGATGACTACCGGATTGATTATCTGAAAAGTCATATTATTGCGATGAAAGAAGCTGTGAAAGATGGAATTCCAGTCATCGGATACCATGTTTGGACATTTATGGACGTCATCAGCACCAGCGAAGGTTTTAAAAAGCGATATGGCCTTGTGTATGTAAACCGCGATGAGAAGGGCGGAGATCTGAACCGGTATAAAAAGGATTCCTTTAACTGGTACAGGGAGGTTATCAAAGAGAACGGAAGAAACTTATGATAAACTGTTTATTGTAGAAGCAAATCAAGCATAAGCGTTACATATCATATACGAACGGGAAACAGGCCAGGAGCGGTAGTGCGGAACGGTATATATGAGATAGAATTAATGTACCGGAGTACACAATCATCATTGACAAACCGTATACGTTATAATAAAATAAAGACAGTTATCTAGTAAAACCGTATGCTTATTAAAGTATGCAAAAATCAGGGGGAAGTCGATCACAAATGATTTTCTCCTGATTTTTTTCTGCATGCAGAGTGAGGGTGCCGATCAATCAAATACTTTGATGATTTTGCCCCCGGGAGTGCGCCAGATGAAACGAATCTACTTTAAACGGCTATTTTTTGCATTTTTATTTGCGACCATTCTGCCTATCTGTCTCTGTGTGGCGGCCATCTCCTACGGCAGCTTCCATATGTCCCGGGAGCGCTACCAGGACAAAGTGGGCGCCATGGCTGCGGCCAGCTCCGGAAATATGCGGGAGCTTTTGGAGGAGTATGAGAAAATTTTAAACAGCCTTTCTGAGGAGCCTGCCCTGGCGGCGTATCTTGCGGGGAATGACCGGGAGGGGCTGGGGGAGCTGGTGCGCCCTCTCCAGACGGGCCGCGACAACCGCCTGCGCATCCGGGTAATCGACCCGGACGACCGGTATATTTACCCGGACAGCAGGGACGCGAAGCTCTACGACCCGGCTGTGTTCGGCGGTTGGGGAATTTTACACGAAATGACTGCGAATCCGGACCGGATCGCCGTCACACCCAGCGTCACCCGGGCGGAGAACGGCCGGAAGATCTGCATGAACATAGGCAGGGCGGTGCGTGGGCGGGACGGAACGATCGCCGGGTATGTGGTTCTGGACGTGTACCGGAACACGCTTCTGAACGCGGTCAAGCAGCTGGAGGACGAGAAGTCCTCCGTCACCCTGGCCGACCGCAACGACTGCATTATCCTGGACACCACCGGGCGGTTTACGGAAGGGGCCACCGGCGCGCCGGGCAGGGCGGAGAAGAATTCTGTTGCGGCTTCCCGGGAAAATGCCTACGGCCTGCGCATTTACGCCTACTACAACATCGAGGAGTTCAACGAGAACAGCCGCCTGATGATCTTTATCAGCCTGCTGGTGCTGGTCTGCATGGCGCCTCTGGCATTCCTGCTGGCCGCCGTGTTCGCCAACCGCATGTACCGACCCATCGACACCCTGGTAAGCTCCATGAACCTGGTGACCCGGGGAAATCTGGACACCAAGATTGAGATACGGGCCCACGACAGCGACGAGATGCGCCTGGTCAGCTCGGTGTTCAACTGGATGATTGCCCGCATCCAGACCCTGATCGAGAACGCCAGGGAGGAGAGCGAGCGCAAGAAAAACGCGGAGCTAAAGGCTCTCCAGGCTCAGATCAGCCCCCATTTTCTCTACAACATGTTAAACGAGATCAACGCCCTGGCCCGGATGGGCCGCACGGGGGAGGTCTCCGGCTTTGTGATCCATCTGGGAAAGCTGCTGCGCCGGAGTATCACCTTCAAGGACGATTTTGTGAAGCTGAGCGACGATCTGGTTTTTGTGGAGGACTACATACGGCTCCAGCAGATCCGTTACGACCAGCTCTTCGACGTGGACATCCGGGTGGAGGAGGAGATCCGGGACTGCCTGATCCCCAACCTGATCATCCAGCCCCTGGTGGAAAACGCCATTATCCACGGTTTCACTGCGGGCAAGGAGGGCTACATGCTGAGTCTGCGGGGATACCGCCGGGAAGAGGACGTGTGCATTGAGATTTACGACAACGGCATCGGCGTGGATAAGGAATATTTGAAATATATCAACAACGTGGAAAAGGGTGTGGGCCTCTACGGGGGCCTGGGCGTGGAGAACGTGCAGAAGCGGCTGCTCCTGATCTACGGGATGCGCTATGGAATCAAGATGGAGAGCGAGAAGGGCCGCTACACCAAGGTGGTGATTCTCCTGCCGTACCGGAGAGAGCAGGTGGACAAGACATGAAAATGGGAATGAGTCGTTTGCTGATTGCACTGGCGGCGGTTGCGGCCGGAGGGGCAATCTTTGCCGCCGCAAGGCGGTATACGCCGGCCCAGGAAAATGCAGGGCGGGAGACGGTGGAGCTGAATCTGCTCATGTCCCTGGGCGGGGACGGCATGCGGGAGGAATACATGCGGCAGCGCCTGGACGCTTACGGCGAGCTGAACCCGGATGTAAGGGTTTCTGCAACCTTTGTGGAGTCGGACACTCTGGTGTTTTTGAAGCTGCTCTACGCGGGAAAGGGGTACCACTACGACGTGGTCTGCATGGGGGACGACTCCATGCTCTCCGCGGCCGAGCAGAAGTTGATCTACCCCATGGACGAGTTCGTGATGAGGGATCTGGGCCTGGCCTGGCTGGACGCCGTGCCGGGGGCCTGTCTGGAGAACACGATGAGCGGAGGGAAGATTTACGGGCTGCCGTTTATTAAGAGCCGTCTGAAGGTGTATTACCGGGATGAGGGAGGTGGAGCTGGGGAGAGCGGCGGGGCTGGAGCGTATGGAGCCGGGAAGAGCGGCGGAATCGGGGAAAACGGCGCGCCGGGAGCTGGCGGGGCCAGGGAAATCCCCGCCCCGGTCAGCCTGGAGGCGCTGCTTCAAACGTTCGGCGGGAAACGCCTCGGCCTTCCGGTCAGCGTGCTGCTTCGGGACCTGCTGCTGTCCACGGACAGCTCCGGCTGGGACGCGCTTTTGGGGGAGACCGAGCGCTACCAGGTGGACCGCCCGGAACGGGCCGAGCTGCTGCGCGCCATGAAAGCCGGGTTGGAGCAGGGAACGCTGGTGGACGGGGACAATCAGACTCTGATGGAGGAATTTGCCGGAGGCCGTCTGGACGCGGTGGTGCTGGAAGAACTTTACGGGGAGGAGCTGGAGCGCCGCGCAGGGGAAACGCTGTCCGGCGTCGGGCTGTGGCGGACCGAACAGACGCCCTGGCTATTACAGGGCTGCAACCTCTATCTGGCCAACCGGGGGATTCCACACGACTACGGCCCGGCCTGGGAGCTGGTGGAATATCTGGTGAGGGACGGGGAATTCGACGCCCGGACAGGGGAGGAGCGCGACATGGACTACAAGCGCACCCTGTCCAGAAAAAACACCAAGGCGTATCTGATCGTGGACCGCGTGATCGCGGAATTTCTCCACGGGGACGAGGACTGCGGCGAGCTGCTAAAAGGGCTTCAGAGCCAGTTGGACACAGCCCTTGGCGAGTGAAAATGAATCCGGAAAGAGGTTAAGAAATGTATCAGGTTTATATAGTGGACGACGCGGTATTAACCCGCAAGGCGCTGGTCATGACCATGCCCTGGGACCAGTGGGGCTGCGTGGTGGTGGGGTCTGCCGACGATGGGGAAAAGGCGTTTGAGGACATCCGGGAGATGGAGCCGGACATTGTGATCACGGATATCCGCATGGTGCATGTGGGCGGCCTGGAGCTGATCGGGCGCTGCCGGGCTCAGGGAATCCGCTCCCAGTTCATTATCATTTCCGGCTACAATGAATTTGAGTACGCCAAGGCGGCGCTGAGAATGGAAGTGCTGGATTATATCTTAAAACCCATCGACGACGAAGAGCTGCACGGTGCGGTGGAAAAGGCCGTACAGCGCATCGGAGAGTCCAGGGCCATGATGGCGGACCACCGGGAACAGGACGGGGAGAGCAGGTCCCTGCTGCTGGAATATGATGAGAAAAATATAAACGCCTACCTGCGCCGCGCTCTGGAATATGTGCAGGCAAACTACGGCAGGGAGCTGTCCATACGGGACGTGGCCTCCTATCTGGCCATCAGCGAGAGCTACCTGGCAAAGCTCTTCAAGGTGGAGCTGAAAATCACCTTCCTGGAGTACCTGACCCGGGTGCGTATGCGCCGGGCCATGGAGCTCATGCGGGACAAGAACATGCCGATCTACGAGGTGGCCGAGCGGGTGGGCTACCGGGACTACCGGCATTTCAGCTCCACCTTCAAGAAGCTGGCAGGCGTGGGGCCAAAGGAATTTCAGATGCGGTCATAAAATGCGGACGGTAGGGGGATAAACCGCCCGCGCAAAATACCCGCGCAGTATCCCGGATCAAAACCCATGTTCCGCCGCTGTCCGGGCGAACTCCCAGAAACAGTCCGTGGCCGCCGGGAGCACCTGGTGGCAGCGGCGGACCATCAGCAGATTGGACAGATGTTCCGGGTTTACGATGCGGCGGCAGCACAGCTTCTGCGGATTCATGGTGTAGCGCACGGATTCCGGACAGATGGCCACGCCGATGTTGCCCTCCACCAGAGGAATGATGCAGGAAACCGTATTGTACAGGCAGAAAATATTGCGCTCCTCGGAAATGTGATTGAACCAGTTGTTGATCTCGTCCTGCATCTCGCTGCGGGCCGGGATGATCAGGGACTCCCCGGAGAGCTGCCCCAGCTCCACCGTGTCCTCCGTGCCCTGGGCCAGGGGGTGGTTCACGCTCATGAGGGCGATCCAGGACTCCTGTTTAATAAAAATGTGATCATATTTTTCTGTATTAAAGGGCTCGCGGACGATGCCGATGTCTGCCAGGCCCTTTTCCAGTTTTTCCCTGATCTCGTCCCCATTTCCGCACCACACGCTGTAGCGGATGTTGGGGTACTGGCGGTGGAAATCGCCGATCAGGCCGGAGAGGATGCTGGCCCCGCAGGTCTCTGTCACGCCCAGGGCGATCGTCCCATGGGTGGAATTCTTGATTTTCCCCAGCTGGTTCTGGGTTTTCTCCACCAGGGTGATGATCTCCTCGGCCTGCTGCTTTAAGAACAGACCCTCCTCGGTCAGCCGGATGCGGCGCTTGCCCCGGATGAAAAGGGTGACGCCCAGTTCTTCCTCCAAAAGCTGCATGCTGCGGCTGAGCGGAGGCTGGGCAATACAGAGCTTTTCCGCCGCCCTGGTGATGGTGCCCTCCCGGGCCACGGTTAGAAAATATTTCAGTGTTTTTACGTCCATAGCGGATACCAACCTTTTTGATAGGATAAGCCGGTGGAGCCGGCATGTAAGGGGGCGTTGAAAGATGAGAGGCGGTTGAAAGGTGCGGGGCGGTAGAAATGTGCGGGGCGGTTAAAATGTGCGGGGCCGTCGAAAGGTGAGGGGACGTCGAAAGGTGAGGGGACGTTAAACGGTGCAGGGCCGCCGCCGCATGTAGCAGCCGGTGGGCGGGGGACAGAAGGCCGCCCGGCTAAGGGTACCTCCACAGGCGGCCCGAGCTGTCTCTGTGGATGATTTCCGTAAAGCTGCCGTTGAAAATATAGGTGTCAAAGGCCACGGCAAACAGATCGTCCCCTCCGTTTGGAAGCGGCCCTCCGCCCCACGCCACGGCGGGAAGCGCAGCGTCGTCCCAGACAATATACCAGGTCTGATCCGTGCCAAAGTCCAGTTCATCCACCGCCGCCGGGCGGGACCCTTTAATGTGCCCGTACTCATCGAAGGAAAAACGCCCGCACATGGAGTGGATCAGCCCGCGGGTCTCCTCAATGGCTTCGATCAGCCGGGCATTCCAGAGGGAGCGGACACAATCCTGAAAAAGTTCATGCCCCTCCCATGTTTTCCGGCGGACAAATGCTCTGTTTTTCTCCTTCAGCTGTTCCAGTCTGACTCTGTCCATAGTTTCCTCCGCATAGCCAACGTTTTCCTTTATTCTAATGGCCGTGTGGGGAAATGTCAAATACGGCGGGGGAGGGATGGGGCAAATCCTGATTCTCCATTGTGGCCGCTGCCCCGCCCTCTCTGCCCGCCTACAGGTGCTCTCAATGTGCAGTTACAACTTCAATGTTGCAGTAAGAATTTCAATTAACCCAGGTGCTCTCATATCGATTATATCATACTTTTAAAGTATTGTAGTCCATATACTATATGTATTTGGAAATGATAATTTTCCATGGTATAATCAGAAAAGCAATGCGCCCGCCGCCCGCGAAAGGGTTGGCGGCGGCCGCTCAAAAGAATCGGATGTATAAGAGGTTGATGGGAGGATCATTGAGGTGAGAGAGGATCAGGCAGAGCGGTGGCTGCACTATGTCATGTCGCTGACCGGGGGATTTCTGGGCGGATACGCGATATTAAACCGCAGCGGCCTTTTGGGGGCGGCCCAGACGTCCAATATGATCAACACGATATTAAATCTGGCGGGAGGAAGCTTTAGTGGCCTGGCCATTCGCCTGGGAGCGCTGGTCCTGTACGTGTCGGGGATTGTGACCACGGTGCTGATTCCGCGCTGCACCAGATGGAATTTAAAAAATGTGAGCCTGGCGCTGGACGTGGCGGCCGTGCTGGTTCTGGGTTTTCTGCCCCAGGGGATGGACAACATGCTGGCGCTCTACCCGCTGTTCTTCGCCATGTCGGTGCAGTGGTGTACCTTCCAGGGCTGCGGGGGTTACGCCAGCGCAACCGTCTTTTCCACCAACAACCTGCGCCAGTTCGCCACCGCAGTCACGGCGTTTTACTTCGGCCGCGAGGAGAAGATGCGGGAAAAGATCAAATTCTACGGCGCAACGCTGACGGCGTTTCACCTGGGGGTTGCGGCCTCCTGGCCCTGCTGTAATCTGGCGGGAGTGAAGAGCGCCTGGATCTGCCTGGCGCCGCTGGCCGCTGCGGGATACCTGGCTGCGGCCGGGCGGCGGGTGGAAAGCGTGAAGATCTGCGAATGCCGGGGCGAGGGAGGAAACGTCCGCGGGCTGGCCGGGTAGCGGGCTCGCGGTGGCAGAGAAGTGCGGGCAGAGGTGCCAAGGCTGGGATATGAGAGAGCGCGAGGAACAGGGAATTGGAAACTGGAAGTTGGGAGCTGCGGCCCAGGATTCATACCCCTAAGTTATGTCTCGGGAATCAGGTGTTAGGAGCCAGAATACAAGATCAGATATCCGAGAGCTGGATACCCGGCTCCGAATTAAAAATTCGAATGATAAAAGGAAACCATTGGATTGCCCATCCAGTGGTTTCCTTTTTGTAGTACGCCCAGCGGCGCAAGTTTCTAACTGGTGCAAGTCCAGAATCCGCCCGGTAGTAGTGGGAAGGATATAGCCGAAGGCAAGTGTGTCCATCGTGAGGTGGAATCTGAAGGAAGCTGGATATGGAGAACATACTAATCCATGGGCAAATCTCCGGTCTAATGAACAGAAATCACATCAGGTTATATCACAGAATCCGCATGTGCATATGGAAGCAATGGAAGAAACCGAGGACCAAGGTGAAGAACCTGCTGAAAATGGGAGTACCGGAAGAGCTGGCATATCAGGCGGGGATTAGCCGGAGAGGATACTGGTTCACGACACAAACGGTAGCGGTAAACATGGCAACGACAAACGAAAGACTGATAAGAAGTGGCTTTTATGGTTTGGCCACAGCCTATCAGTCAGTGTATGAAAACTGTTGAAACCGCCGTGTACCGAACGGTACGCACGGTGGTGTGTGAGGATGCGGAGCTATGGAACGATTCATGGGCGTTTATGACAGGATATTTTGCAATAGGGGGCCGACTGCTTACCATAGGCGGTATTTTCTACAATCAGCACTCAACTCTTGACAGTGCTGTCAATTCGTGATATTTTGTTCATAAAAGCACATCTAGTTGCTGGTACACCAGATATAAAGTTCTGTAATCGATATGCATACGGTGAAAAATTATAAACCGTTATCTGTTGAATCAATCTTTTTCCAAAAGTAACCCCACACTGATAAAAATCGAATCGTATTTAGTTCGTCTGCAATTCTGTGGTTGTTGTTTACTGTAGTGTAAGGGAACCATCGTAGCTTTTTTTACATCCACTTGTATTTATGATGTCAGGAGAAATCAAAAATGGTAGGATTTTTTTGAAAATGTGTATAAAATGCGCATTTCTATTGAAAAACCCACACTTAATGTGTATACTATAAGGAGGAAACAGCATGAAACGAAAAGACCTAATAAAAAAGCTGGAGGTTGCAGGGTTTTGTTTCAAGGAACATGGAGGAAACCACGACACCTACAAGAGGGGGCATGATACCGAGCAGGTTCCACGACACACTGAAATAAATGAGATCACAGCAAAGAGGATACTGAAAAAGTGGGGATTGAAATAAATCCCCAGTATCTTTCCACGGATAGGAGGAGAACAATGAAACGAGCGTATCCAACGTTTATAGCAACGAGCGGAGCGGATTATCTTGTATATGTTCCAGACCTGGATTTATATACTGAGGGACATGATATCACGGACGCGATTGAAATGGCACGTGATGCCATCGGTTTAAAAGGAATCGACTTGGAGGATGATGGAAAGGAGATTCCGAAAGCATCCAGCTATGAGGCTGCTGCTGCAAAAGCGAAAGAGGAGGCGGATGATTTCGACTATACCCAGGGAATGCTGACAATGGTTGACGTTGATTTTGCCGAGTATCGTAAGCGGATGAATCATAAGATGGTTCGCAGGAATGTGACGCTGCCAAACTGGTTGAATATGGAAGCGGACCGGTTAAACCTAAATGTGTCCAAGGTATTACAGGAAGCGTTAGCAGACCGGGTGGCACAGTTCAAATAAATGATATGGTGGAAGGCATCTTTGTTACGGATAAAGCGCCTGTGCGGCAGATAACCGCATGGGCGTTTGCCATATGGCGCCTTGCAGCGGTGAAGCTGGTGCCGGGCGATATGCGGACAGCCTGTTTCCGTTGCGTCCTCCCCTTCCAGATGCTATAATAGACCGATCACAGCCACCCGCGTCCCTTCAGGGCGCGGTGCATTAACCGATCAACAGGGGGGATAACGCATATGAAATTACAAGTTCTTGTGGACAACAACACGTTTATAGACTGCTACTATCTGGGCGAGCCGGGAGCCAGCTACTACATAGAGGACGGCCCGGCGAAGATTCTCTTCGACACAGGCTACTCAGACATTTTCATCAAAAACGCACAGGACATGGGGATAGACCTGGGAGCGATCACCCACATCGTCCTGTCCCACGGGCACAACGACCACACCGGCGGGCTGAAAGCCCTGGCGGAGCGTTTCGACCTTTCCCAAACCCGTCTCATCGCCCACTCGCTCTGCTTCGCGCCCAAATGGGCCCATGAGGGCTACATCGGCGCGCCCTTTGACACTGCGCAGGTTATGGGAAAATTCTCCTGCACCCTGACCCGCGAACCGTACTGGATCACGGAAAACTGCTGTTTTCTCGGGGAGATCCCGGAGTCCAACGACTTTGAGACCCGGCGGAAGCTGGGGGAAATGGACGTGGACGGCCGGAGAGTGGACGACTTTCTGCTGGACGACACGGCCATGGCGGTCCGCACCGGGGAAGGGATTTTCATCATCACTGGCTGCTCCCACAGCGGAATCTGCAACATCGTGGAGCAGGCGAAAAAGGTGTTTCACACCGAAAAAATCGCCGGAATCATCGGCGGCTTCCACCTGTTTAAAACCGACGGGCGGCTGGAGCGGACCATCGACTATCTGAGCGGCCTCGCCGCATCCCACATGTATCCCTGCCACTGCGTTTCCCTGAAAGCCAAGGCGGAGATGATGAAACGGATGGACGTGGAGGAAGTGGGGGTGGGGCTTGCACTGGAACAGCCTCCGGCGTTTTCTTCATCAGATTGATTTCTGATTGACGGATGAATCAAACTGTGTTAATCTCTAAATAGAATAGGTCGGTCGTTTGAACTAAAACTAAATAAAGGGGTGTAGCTATTTTGAAAAAACGAAATGGTCTTATTTTTGCATCTGTTTTGGTAGTTGTGTTCTACGTTCTGGCCTGTTCAATGAAGCTTGGGGAGGACTCTGTCCTCTCAGCGGCGTCCTTTGTGTATGCAGGTGTGTTTCTGGCGGTGATCGTCCTGCTCCTCACAGGGGCTTTGGCCGACTGGGTGGTGGTTCTGGGGGCTTCGTCCCTGATGATCCTGACTGACGCGGTGTTCCGTAAGGTGGGAATTATGACAGAGCCGGTATTTACCATGCCCGGTCTTTTTGGCGCGTTCAGCGGTTCCACGGTCTGGCTGGTGATTATGGTGTTTGCGCTCTCCGCGGGAATCGGCAAGAGCGGTCTGTTGAACCGGATTGCCATCGCCATTCTGTCTGTATTCCCGCCCACCTATACCGGGGCGGTGGTGGCGATGATGTGTACCGGCACCGTGCTCAGCCCTCTGATCCCGTCGGTCAACGCAAAGGTCAATATTCTCATTCCGTTTGCCACGTCCACCACGGAAGAGATGGGCATAAAACCCCGCAGCAAGGGCGCGCTGGGGCTGTTCACAGCCTGTTACCTGCCGGCTTATCTGGGCGGCAACGCATTTCTCACCGGCTCGGTCTATGTCTCCGTGATCTGCGGCTTTATCACCTCCTACGCGGCGGCCCTTGGGGTAGAAGGAGCGTCCTTTAATTTTGTCAGCTGGCTGGTGGCCGCAAGTGTCTGGTTTGTGGTACTCCTCGCCGGCACCTTCCTGTTCTGCGCGGTTCTCTGCCGTCCGGCTGAGAAGGTGGAGTTTTCCAAGACATTCTTTAAAGACCGTTTAAAGGAGATGGGAGCCATGAGACGCGATGAGAAGATTGCCGCGGCGGTCCTGGTCATCGCGCTGCTGTTGTGGTCTACCTCCAGCTTTCACGGCATGGACACGGCCATGATCGGCTGGGCGGCAATCTGCGTGATGTGTGCCACCGGGCTGCTGGCGCCCTCGGATTTCAATACAAAGATTCCCTGGTCCCTGGTGGTGTTCATTGGAAGCCTGCTGGGCATGGCCAATTACATGTCTACTCTTGGCTGGAGCGATGCCATCGCAGGCGTTTTAGGACCGATTTTGGCGCCCCTGGTGGCCAGCCCCTGGATCTTTGTGCCCTTCATCTGCATTTTCACCTACCTGCTGCGTTTCCTCATCATCGAGCAGAACACAGCTTTGGTGGTGGTGATGGCGATTTTTGGCGGGCTCATGCACGCGGCGGGCATGAACCTCTATGTGATTATTTTCACGGAGTTCATGAGCTCCATGTGCTGGACCGTGCCGTATATGAATCCCTTCGCCATGGCGACTCTGGGGGTGGCGGGCGGAAAATACGTGACCTTCCCGGAGATGCGCAGGGCTTCCATCCTCTACATGGCGATCAATCTGGTAGGCTGTACCGCCAGTATCCCGCTGTGGTACGCGTTAGGCTTCCTGCACTGACTCCGGCGGAAAAAGGGCGGGAAACGGCGGCTTGTATCGGTGGGGTGAAAATGTTATAATGGGGATCAGAAGCCGTAAAAAGCGGGAAAATCCACCAGTAGGAGGAAACCCGGCCCATAGCTTTGGGCCGGCCTAAATGAAAAATATGGACATTATCGAAATTGAGTTTAAAGATACCGATACAACGCCGGACCGCCTGATCAAAGCCACCCAGGCATTGATCGCGGTGTACGGCTATGACGCCACCACCACGCGCATGATCGCCAACCTGGCCAAGGTGACGCTCTCCGCCATCAATTTCCATTTCGGCAACAAGGAGAATCTGGTCCGGGAGGCCATGTCCAGGGCAGCCCAGGAGCTGGAGCTGCATTATTCCAAGCTGGCTGGGGAGATCCGCCGGTTTCTGGAGGAGGAGCCGGTTGACCGGGAAAAGGCCTGGTCCTACCTGGACCGGATTCTCACGGACCGGATTCGCCGGGCCTTTGACCGCCGGGCCAGCTGGATCAACATCGGCATTGCGGAACATGAGAACGGACTCCCGGAGAGCTCCAGAGGAATCATGGCCCGCACTGCGGTTGAGGGGAGCGAACGGATTCTGGCGGAGCTGATCCTGGCGGTCAGCGACAAGAAAAACGCCTTCCAGGCTGCGCTCATTTCACGCGCGGTCAACGCGGCTATTATGAGCTATTCGGAGAAGCCGCTGCTCAACCAATATCTGGAGGAGTCCCTCGGCGTGGATTTGAGCGATCCCCGGCGGGTGGAGGAGTGCCTCCACGATTATTTTATGACGAGCATCGCCGCCGCGGTGGTGGTGGACCCACACAAAAAGATCGTATAAGACCGTGAGAGTTGTGAAAAAATGCCAATAAAATGTTCGGAAAAATAGTATTTATATAAAAAGTGAAACGTTCTATTGACAAAAAATTCTCAATATAGTATGCTACAATTAAATCAAACGACCGACCTAATTCTTTTGCCCATCGATGCCTTTCCCGCATAACACTCTGTTTTCAGGAAGGCATTTACTTTTCAACAAAATAGGTCAAACGACTGACCCAGTCTATTGCACGCAGACACATAGGAAACAAAAAATGTAACAGTCTGTTACCAAAAAATATGTTTGGAGGAACTGAATATGGAGAAACAAACCATCAGCCTGACGGTCAACGGGCAGCCCTACGAATTTCTGATCGGTGAGAAATTCGGCATGATCCCGCCGTCGGAGACCCTGGTTCAAACCCTGCGCAGGCGGCTTGAGCTGACGGGGACCAAGGAATCCTGCGACGAGGGAGCCTGCGGCTGCTGTACGGTGATCAAGGACGGCAAGGCCGTGGCCAGTTGCATGATCCTGACCGTGGAGTGTGACGGCAGCGATATTCTTACCATCGAAGGTCTTGAAAACACAGTGACCCATGAGCTGGACCCGATCCAGCAGAAATTCATCAGCTGCTATTCCTTCCAGTGCGGCTACTGCACACCGGGAATTATCATGAGCGCCAAGGCGCTGTTTATGGAAAATCCTCATCCCACCGGGGAGGAGATCCGGGAGGCTCTGGCGGGCAATTACTGCCGCTGTATCAGCCATTACACCGTGTTGGAAGCCCTGGATAAGCTGGCGGGCGTGGAGTCCGACCAGTATGAGATCGTAAAGGAGGCCGAGGAAGAAAATGACTGACTATAAAAGAGGAAAATTCAACTTTGAAGCGCCGGTGGTCAATGGCCGTCCCGCGCCCTACCGTCATGTTGGCAAGTACCGTGTGCGCGCGGACGCCCGGGATATTGTCACCGGAAAATGCCTGTTTCTGGACGATTTCTCAGTTCCCCGCATGATTTACGCCCAGGTGCTTAGGAGCCCCTATGCCCACGCCAGAATCAAACGCATCGACACGGAGAAGGCTCTGGCCCTGACCGGAGTCCACACGGTGATTACATACAAGGATATGCCCAAGGGCTGGACCCTGGGATGGCCGCCCCACAAGGATCTGATGGATCAGGAGGTCTACTTTGCCGGCGATCCTGTGGCGGTGTGCGCGGCGGATACCGTGGATATCGCCCGGGAAGCCCTCCATCTGATCGAGGTGGAGTACGAGGTGCTTCCCGCAGTATTTGACGCCATGGATGCGCTGAAGGAGGACGCCCCGGTTCTGTTCCCGGGAAAGTTTAAGAGTGGCACCAACGAGGTGGACCCCGGCGTGCCCCATTTCCAGCCCGAAGGACCGTGGTGGAAGGTGGAGGGCGGAGACGTTGAGAAGGGATTTGAGGAATCCGCCTATATCGGGGACAGCCTGGTGGAGTTCAACAAGATGTGTTCCCCCAACGCGCCGGAAGCCCCCGGATGTATTGTGCGCTGGGAAGGAGCTTCGGATTACACGATCTGGGCCTCCTCGCAGTCGCCCTTTATCTGCAAGCTGTTCAACGGTCCACGCATCCCCAAGTCCAACCTACGGGTGAAAACCTTCAATGTGGGCGGCTCCTACGGCAATAAACAGACGCTGTCCTCCACCATTCTCTGCTGCGCCATCGCGGCGATCAAGACCGGGCGTCCGGTGAAGCTGGTCATGAGCAAGCACGAACAGCTGGTGGCTCATGAGCAGCGCCTGGGTTCTAAGATCCGGGCCAGGATCGGTATGACCGAGGACGGTATTTTCAACGCGGTCCAGGGCTGCTGGTATGTGGACACGGGCGCGCTGTGCGACGCGGTTCAGGGCCAGGTCGGCGTGGGCCTGGGCGAGGCCCAGCTGGTAATGGCAAAATGCAAAAACTGGGATTTGGACAGCAAGGTGGTGGTCACCAACAAATGCCCTGCAGGCATCGTCCGCGGATACGGCGGACAGGAGTTAAACAGCTGCCTGGCGCGGGTGATGTCCCACTGCATGATGCTGGCGGACCAAGACCCCATTGAGATATTCAAAAAGAATTATGTGTCCCCGGGCGATAAATACGTCTGGCGCGACGGCCTGGTGTGGCAGAGCCGCGGCTCCGACCATTATCCGGCCACCATGCAGATGGCGGCGGATAAATTCGGCTGGGACGAAGCCTGGAACGGATGGCTGAAACCCACCAGGGTGGAGGGGCGCAAGGCTTACGGCGTGGGCGCCGGAATCATCGGCAACGCCGACGTGTGCGAGGACAACACACAGTGCCTTGTCCGCATCCAGCACGACGTGAAGGGCCGGGGCGCAACCCTGATTGTCCAGACCGATATCACGGAGTCGGGCATGGGCCAGCGGGCCGCGGCCGCGAAGTTCGCCGCCGAGGTTATGAACGTGCCCATTGAAAAGGTTTACGTTACGGAGCCGGATTCCCTGAACAATGTGGTGAACTTCGGACTGTGCGGCTCCAGAGGTACGGTTACGGTGGGCAAGGCGGTTACCAAGGCGGCCGCGGATGCCAAACGCAAGGTGCTGGAGATGGGCGCTCTGCATTTCCACTGTTCACCGGAACAGCTGGAGACAAAGGACTTCCAGGTGTTTGTCCGCGACAATCCCCAGAAGAGCATTCCCATCAAGAAACTGGGACCCAAGGATTTAAATGTCATTGGATACGGCGAGCATGTGGAGCAGTTCGATATTCCCAGCTGCTGCCTGTTTTTGACCGAGGTGGAGGTGGACCTGGATACCGGTGAAGTAAAGGTGCTGCGTTTTACCCAGGGAACCGATATCGGTCAGATCATCGACAACCGGATGATCCGCATGCAGCTGCAGGGAGGCGTGGGTTCCGCGTCTCTGGACACCGCCACCATGGAAGAGTGCATTTACGACGTGAACGGTACGGGTAAGCTGCTGACCAACAGCATGCTGGAATACAAGTGCCGCACCTTCAACGATATGCCGAAACACAACTGCGTGATCGAGGAGAGCCAGCTGGATACCTTCATGTTCAAGGCTGTGGGCATCGGCGAGATATCAGGAGCCGCCGGCGCATCCGCGGTTCTGATGGCCATTTCCAATGCCATCGGCGTGGAGGTGAACGAGTATCCGGCCACCCCGGATGTGATTCTGAAGGCTCTGAGGAGCAAGGAGGGAAAATAAACTATGAAGCATTTTAAATATCAGGCTCCCGGCTCATATGAGGAGGCGGGGAACATAGTACGGGAGGCCAGGCCGGGCACAGCTGCGGTGATGGCCGGAGGTACGGACCTCCTTGGCGTATTGAAGGGAGAACTGCTCCCGGAATACCCGGAGACCATAGTGGCGCTGCGGGATATCCCGGATACGGATTATATCAAACTGGAAGACAATCTGGTGAAGATCGGCTCCATGACCCGTCTGGCGGCGATCGAGAAGAGCGGAGTCTTTGACGGGAAGCTGCGGGCGGTGTCCCAGGCAGCCCACAGCGTGGCCAGCCCGTTGATCCGCAACCGGGCCACCATCGGAGGAAATCTCTGCCAGGATGTGCGCTGCTGGTTTTACCGATTCCCGGATCAGGCAGGCGGCACTCTGGACTGTATGCGAAAGGGCGGGAGCGAGTGTTACGCGATCCGTGGCGACAACCGCTACCACTCGATATTCGGGGGAATGAAAGCCGGGATCACGCCCTGCTCGGCGGAGTGTCCGGCCAACACGGACATACCGGCCTATATGGCCCGGTACCGCGCTGGGGACATGGAGGGAGCGGCCCGCATTCTGATGCAGGCTAACCCGCTGCCCATGATGACCAGCCGGGTATGCGCCCACACCTGCCAGGTGAAGTGCAACCGGTGTTCCACGGATGAGGCGGTCGCCATCCACAGCGTGGAGCGCGTGGTGGGCGATTACGTTATGGAACATCTGGAACAGTTTTACAGCGCTCCGAAGCAGGAGACCGGTAAAAAGATCGCCCTGGTGGGAGCCGGACCGGCGGGACTGACCGCGGCCTACTATCTGCGCCAGGCCGGGCACAGCGTTAAGGTTTATGAGGCTCAGGAGGAGGCCGGGGGATGCCTGATGTATGCGATTCCCAATTTCCGCCTTCCTAAGACGTATGTACGCACTGTGATCAGGGCTCTGGAACAGATGGGCGTACAGTTTGCCTGCAATGCGAAGCTGGGAGAGAACGTTAAAATCAGCGAGTTGACGGCGGAATACGACAAGGTATTCATCGCCACCGGCGCCTGGAAGCGGCCAGTGCTGGGATTCGACGGAGAGGAATTCACGGAGTTTGGTCTGCAATTCCTGGTCGATGTCAATAAATGGGTGAACTCCAAGGAACGAAACAATGTGCTGGTAGTGGGCGGCGGAAACGTTTCCATGGACGTAGCCATCACGGCGAAGCGCCTGGGCGCGAAGCGCGTGACCCTGTGCTGCCTGGAACAGCGCGAAGAGATGCCGGCATCCGCAGAGGAGATCGCCCGTGCGGAGGAGGAAGGAATTGAGATCCGCAACGGATGGGGCCCGGTGAAGGCTCTGTACGACGGTTCCAGCCTGAACGGAATGGAACTCAAGGCCTGCACAGCGCTTCGGGACGAGACGGGACGTTTTAATCCCAGCTACGATGAGAACGTGCGGATCACGGTGGACGCGGACAGCATCCTGTTGGCCACCGGACAGCGGGTGGATTTGAGTTTCCTGGAAAATGAACTGGAACTGGCTGTCAACCGTGGGCTGATCTCGGTGGAATCCGAAACCCAGAGGTCCAGTGATCCCAAGGTGTACGCGGGCGGCGACGCCGTAACCGGCCCCACCACGGTGATCAAGGCCATCGCCTCCGGGCGGCGGGCTGCCGAGGCCATCAACAACGAGATGGGGGTTGGCAATCCCGTCAAGACCACCCAGACGGGCCTGATCCATTTTGACCCGGCCACGGCTCAGTTAAAGAAAGCTAACAACGGCCACGACTTATCCGCGGCTGAGCGCTGTCTGGACCGGGAGGACAGCACCTCCCTGACCGCAGGGGAGGGTCTTGAGGAGGCGAAGCGCTGCATGAACTGCGGCTGCTACAGCGTCAATGCCAGCGATTTATCCCCTGTGATGGTAGCGCTGGACGCCAACATCAAAACCAGCATGGGCAGACTGATTCCCGCTTCGGACTTTTTCTGCACCAACTTAAAAGCCTATGCCAATCTGGAGCCCGGGGAGATGATCGAGGAGATCGATATTCCTGTAAAAGAGGGCTACAGGACCGGGTATGAGAAATTCCGCATGCGTCCCACCCTTGATTTCGCCATGGCCGCTCTCTCCTGGGCTTATAAAATGGACGGGAACAGAATCGGAGACATCCGCCTGGTGCTGGGCGCGGTCGCGCCGGTACCGCTTCGTCTCCCGGAGGTTGAGCAGTACCTGATCGGAAAAGAACCGTCCGCCCGGGTGGCGGAGGAGGCCGGGGAGCTGGCCGTTAAGGGCGCCCGGTCCATCGGACACAACGATTACAAGATCGATGAGATCAGGACGTTTGTGCGCCGCCTGGTGGAGTCCATGATCTGAACCTGGACTGAAAAGAAGGAGGTTTATTGATGTTTACGAAAATCTGTACCGCCGCCGAGGCGGCCGCATTGATAAAGGACGGCGCGTTTTTGACCTGCGCGGGCAATATGCACAACTGTCTGGCGGAGGAGATATGCGCCGCCATCGAGAGCCGCTTTGTGGAGAGCGGACACCCGGCGGGAATGACCATTATGTCGGCCTCCGGGGTAGGAGATATGGGACCGGTGGGCGGCGTGTTCCGGGGATTTGAACACTTTGCTCACGACGGGATGATTAAGCGGGTGATCGTGGGGCACAACGGCTCCAACCACTCCATTATGGAGATGCAGGCCAATTTGAAGGTGGAGTCTTACAATTTCCCACAGGGCGTGATCGAGCACATGTTCAAAGCCCGGGCCAGGGGCCTGGACGTGGAGCTTTCCAAGGTGGGGATCGGCACATTTGCCGATCCGCGCCTGGAGGGAGGCAAAGCCAACTCCGTCACCACCGAGGAACTGGTGGAGGTGGTGAACATTATGGGCGAGGAATACCTGGCCTATAAGACACCGAAAATCGACGTGGCTCTGATCCGGGGAACCACGGCGGACGAGGACGGCAATCTGACCTGCGAGGACGAGGCCGTACTGACCAACATTCAGGCCATCGCCATGGCGGCAAAGGCATCCGGCGGCATTGTGCTGTGCCAGGTGAAAAATGTGGTAAAAAAGGGCGCTCTTCCGGCCAAGGAGGTAGTGGTTCCCGGTGTGTTCATCGACAAGCTCATCGTCTGTACGGACCTTGAGAAAAATCACCGGATGACCATGGGCGAGTATTACAATCCCGCCTACACAGGCAAGTTTAAGTATCCGGTATCCGCTGCTGCCGCGCTGCCACTGGGAGTGAAGAAAACCATCGCCCGCCGGGCGGCTCAGGAGCTGAAGCTGCATGTCCCGGTGAACACGGGGTTAGGTTATCCTGAGGGCATCTCAGCCGTGGCCAACGAGGAGGGGATTGCCGGGGACCTGGTGCTGACCGTGGAGACCGGCGCCTTCGGCGGCGTGCCTGCGGCCAGGACCTCATTCGGCGCTACCACCAACGCTCTGGCCTTTGTGGACAGTCCTACGATATTTGACCTGTACGACAGCGGCTTTTTGTACGCCACCTTTGTGGGTCTGGCAGAATGCGATGCCCACGGCTCGGTGAATGTGTCGCGGTTTACGGACAAATCGGGGCGGGAGAGAAGGCCCGGGGCGGGCGGATTCATCAATCTGACCCAGGGCGCGAAGAATGTAATCTTCTGCGGAACCATGACGGCCGGAGGTTACAAGGCGGAGATTCGGGATGGAAAGCTGGTCATCCTCCAGGAGGGCGCGGAGAAGAAATTCCTCAATCAGATCAACCAGATCACATTCTCAGGCCCCCATGCGGTGGAAATCAACCAGAATGTGCTCTATGTCACGGACCGCTGCGTATTCCGTCTGACGGCGGAGGGATTGAAGCTGACGGAAGTGGCGCCGGGCATCGACATTGAGACCCAGATACTGCCCTACATGGAGTTTAAGCCCATCATCGGGGACGACGTGCGGGAAATGGACCCTAGAATTTTCCAGGAGGGGTTGATCGGACTGCGCGAAACCGTTGAATCGAAGGCCGAATAGGGCCTTACAGCCCTGCCCGCGCTGCTTTCAGGTGGGCGGGGCTGCACAAAAACGGCGATCTGTGACCAAAAAGGAGAGTGTCATGAGCGAGCGATGGTCGGATGTCCTGGCCGGACGTCCTGATCTGTTTCAAACAAATTCAATCATTGGCCTGTTCCGGCTGGCGGCGGAACAGAAGCCGGGATGCACCGCCGCGGCGGATGAACAGAGCCGCCTTACATACCGTGAGCTGGAGCACAGGAGCAATCAGGCCGCCCGGGCGCTGCAGGAAGCCGGAGCGCGGCCCGGGGAGATCGTCGCGGTCAGAACCGGACGCAGCGTGGAGGCGGTGGTGGCGTTTCTCGGCATCTGGAAAATCGGGTGCGCCTACCTGTTTCTGGACGACGAGTGCCCGGCGTACCGCAATCAGGAGTGCCTCCTGGACTGTCAGGTGAGCATTCAGGTGGACAGAGATTTCATCCGCCGCGCGGTGGAAACGCAGTCCGACGCGGTGGTGGAGGAAACGGGTGACAGGGACCGCCTGGCCGTGATTGTGTACACCAGCGGGTCCTGCGGAAAACCCAAGGGAGTGCAGCTCTCCCATGCCAATATTGCGGCCTCCATCTCCAATTTCCCGGAGATCGGCTTCACCAGCGACGACCGGTACTGCTGCTTCGCCAACCTGATGTTTGTGGCCGCGGTCTATGACATGGCGATGGCGTTGTCCATCGGCGCGGCTTTGTATCTGATCCCCGGCAGAATCCGCCGCAATATCCGGGAGATTGCCGCTTACTACCGTGAGGAGGGCATCACAGTGACCTTTCTGCCCCCTCATATGGCGATGAAATACATCTCCATTGATCAGGAGAGCCCGCTGAGAATCCTGCTCTCCGGCAGCGAACCCGTGCGCAATCTGGACAGAAGGCCCTATGACCTGATCAATGTCTATGCCAGCAGTGAGGCCTGCGCTCTGATCAGCTATTACCGGGTCCGGGACAAACGCAAGTCGTATCCCATCGGCCGGGTGGTTTCCGCGCTGCGGTATTATATTGTGGACGAGGAGGGGGAGCAGGTGGCTGAAAATGAACCCGGGGAGCTGTGGATCTCCGGCCCTCAGGTGACCCGGGGCTACCGGAATATGCCGGAACTGAACCGGGAGCGTTTCTGTCCCAATCCATTTTGTGGGGAATCGCCCTACGACCGGGTGTTTAAGACCGGCGACATGGTGGCGGCCGGGAAGGACGGGGATCTGGTTTATCTGGGACGGCGGGACAATATGGTGAAGATCCGCGGCTTTAGGGTGGAGCTGGCTGGCGTCGAGCGGTGCATGATCCAGTTCCCGGGGATGAGGGAGGTGTGCTGTGTGGCGCACAGAGACAGCGGCGGGACCAACCTGCTGTTCGGATATTATATCGCGGACCGGGAGATCGACCATGAGAAGCTGCGGGTGTATCTGAAAGATTACCTTCCCTATTACATGATCCCGTCAGCCCTGATCCGCTGTGGGGAATTTCCGCGCACGCTGTCGGGAAAGGTGAACCGGCGGGCCTTTGTCCCTCCGGCGGAGCTGGACGACCACAAACGGATTGAACAACTTTATCGATGACGGGAGGAACCGTATGCCGAATTTTAACTATGAAAATCCCACCAATATCCACGGCGGTGGAATGCAGACCGGGGAGGAACGGCTGTTTTCCCTTGTATTGGACGCGCTGGCCTACGACGGGTATCAGAATATGACGTTAGAGGGAATTCTGAGCCGGGGAGCGGACCCGGAGGCGGTGGGCCGGTATGAATCCTGGGAGGCGCTTTGCGAGCGCGCCCTGACGGATGCGGCGGAGCGGGTCACATTGGCCTATGAGTCCGCCACGGAGGGGGCGAGGGCTTACCTGAGCGCAGACGGAAGCAGCCGCGACGAGGGCTTAAAACAGCTGGAGCGCCTGATTTACCGCCATATCTATCTGTGTTTCCACCCTAAAAACAGGAGCTACGTTCTGGTGGCGGCGGGGGAGAGCCAGCTTCCACAGCATCTGCAGCGGATTTTGCCGGATGTCCTGCATCGGCAGTTCGGCTCGGTCCTTGGGGAGCTGATCACGGCGGTCAGCGAGGTGAAGAACGCCCAGATGTCCGCCATGATGGCATGTTCCATCTGCGGCGCCGTCAACATTTTCGTGCAGCAGCCCATATACTGCCGGAATCTGTTTGTGGGGGAAACCAGGGAAAAACCCAACTACGCGGTGATAGAGGATTACCTGAACAACTATTTCCTCCGCGCGGTTGTGGCAAACACGGCCATCAATAAGCCATTTTAGGGGACGGGAGTGTGGGTATGGAGCGGACAGGGACTGTGGAGGCGAAAGAATTAAAAGAAGCCTGGCAGGACGGATATGAAGCGGCGATCAGCAAAATGCGGCTGGCGCTTAAGCTGCGGGACATGGGAATGGCGGACTGCGAGATTGTGAAACGGACGGATCTGCCGCCGTTTATTGTCCATGGCATGATGGGAGAGCGGAAAGCCGGACGCTAATCCGGCTGACCCGCCTTCCAGGCTTTCAGTTCGCCTGCGCGGTGGGAGGCGTAGCTGGACAGCGCATTTTTCAGGGCAAGGGTAGCGATGACGGCGGCATAGTAGGCGTCGTCTTCAAAGGACTGTCCGTCGGATATGGCGGAGGCGATATCCGCTGGTCCCAGAAGCTGGGCGGCCATGACGGCTTTTTGGTGGGCCAGGCTGCAGAGAATGGCAGCGCAGGCGGCAAATGCCGGCGGACAGGTCTCATCCGCCGCGTATCCGATGGAGGTGATGATATCCCGCTCGGCTGCAAAGGCGATGGATAACAGACGTCTGCCGTCCGGGCCGGTGATCTCCCCCAGAGCCTGAAGGGAGCCGGGAATCTGCCGCCAGTCCCGGGAGGAAGCGTAAGTTTCAAGTGTTGTCAATGTTATGGCCATTGAGACAGGTCTCCTTTATTTGGATTAGGTCAAATGACCTATGCGTTATGTCTATTATAGATGAAATACCGGAACTTGTCAATTCGGAAACTGGATGAGGATGAAGCGAGGGTGTGAGATGGAGCACGAGGTAAGAGAACATAAGGTGGTGGAGCAGATTCCCTGGCGGGAGACATGTTTTGGCTGCAATGACGGCGCCAGCGAAGGGGTGGGAATGCGGGCCTATGTGACCGGCGACGGCTATGTGGTGGGCCTTTGCAGGGCCAAAACAGCGCATCAGGGATTCCCGGACACGGTTCACGGCGGCATAATCGCCACCTATTTTGACGAAGTCCTGTGGCATGCCACCCGGATCGGGGATTCGGAGACAATCGCGATGACGGTGGAGATTAAGGTGACATATTTAAGGCCGGTGGACATCGGGCAGGAGCTGCGGATTGTGGCGGAGCCGGCGCGGGCGGAAGGAAGGCATATCCATGTGGACGGATTTCTGCTGTTGGAGGACGGGCAGACAGCGGCGAAGGCTTCGGCCCATTACATTACGCTGCGTCCGGGTAACGGTTTAAACCAGACGGAAACCTGCCGGGTGAAGCACCCCCAGACGTCCGGGCCGGAGACGGTCCGTTTTTGAAAATGAGTACAGGAGGAACGATCATGAGCGGGTGGGAGCAGAAACTGGAACAAAAGGTGGAGGAACAGCGGATTACGCTGGTGGACAGTCAGGATGCGGAGTATGATTTCCTGATTCTGGATGAGTTTTGCTACAACGAACAGCAGTATCTGGCGCTGGCCTCCTGTGATGAAAAGACGGATACAGGCAGCGGAAACGATCCCGGTGAGGCGAATGATATCACCGTGGTGCGGGTGGGGGAGGGCGCCGGACAGCCCATGCTGTTTGCCGTCACGGATGCGGATGAACTTTACGGAGTTGCAAAGCTGGTGGAGGAGCGTTTCGGACATTTGGGCGGCGCGGTGTAAAAAAGCGGCAGGTCCGATTCTCTGAGAGGAGGGGATGAGCTTGAAGAAAACAGGTGCGGTGCTGGCTGCGGCCGGACTGTCATCCCGCATGAAGGCGTTTAAACCCATGCTGCCCTTTGGAGGCACGACCATATCCCGCCATCTGGCAGCTCTGATCAAATCCCTGGGCGTAAATCCGGTGGTGGTTGTGACCGGATACAGAGGGGAGGAGCTGGAAAACCATCTGTCCGCCGAGGGAGTCCGCTTTGTGCGGAATGAGCGGTTTCGGGAGACGGAGATGTTTGAGTCCGTGAAGCTTGGAATCCAATCGGTTCTGGGGGAGTGTGAGCGGGTTCTGATCATGCCGATGGACCTTCCGGCCATCCAGCCGGAAACTTTTGAACAGGTACTAAATACCGAAGGGCGGGCGGTGCGCACATCCTGCGCAGGGGAACCCGGCCATCCGCTTATGGTGGATGCCGCGCTGGCCGCACAGCTGTGCCGTTATGAGGGGGAAGGCGGGCTGAGAGGGGCGATCGAGCATTCGGGAGTGCCGGTGACAGAGGTGGAAGTGGACGATGTGGGCGTGTTCCGGGACGTGGATACCGGGGAGGAATATCAGAAGCTGTTGGTGGAATTACTGAGGCAGGATTCGAAGGCAGGGTGATATGTATGCGGAATTTGTATTTGGTGCGCCACGGAATGGTTGCGTTTCCGGGGGGAGTCAAGCGGTGTATCGGCAGGACGGATCTATTCCTGGACGATACAGGGCGCAGGCAGGCGGAGGCTTTAGGCCGGTATTTTCTGGGCAGACAGGATTTGCAGGTGTTCTGCAGCCCGTTGGCGAGGGCCAGAGAAACCGCTCTCATTCTGTCCCGGGGGCGCTTGCCGGTACAGGTCGTGGACGGCCTGGCTGAGCTGGATATGGGAGAGTGGGAGAATTGTCCCATGTCTGAGCTGAAGAAGGACTTGGAGTCGGAACCGGCAAATGGAGAAGGCAGGGAAAGCGGCCTGAAACGGTTTCGGGAAACCATCGATGGAATTCTGGAAAGCACAGAAGGGGATATCGTCTGCGTGGCCCATGCGGGCGTCAACTGCTGTTATCTGGCGGATCTGCTGGGAAGCCCGCTGAACACGTCCAGAGCCCTGGCGCAGCCCTACGGCTGTTTCAGCCGGATTGAGGTAGATGAGAGCGGAAAGCTGACCGTGGCGGAGCTGGGGCGGATGGCGGTGGCGGCGCCGGACCGGGCGGAATGTGAGCGGATTTTGGAACATTACCGCACGCCGGAGCAGGTGAGAGCCCACTGCAGGCAGGTATGCCGCCAGGCGCTGCTGTTGGGCGGGAGATTGAAGAACGCCGGCTATCAGGTGGATATGGCTCTGGTACAAAGCGCCGCCCTGCTTCATGATGTGGCGCGTGCAAAGGCGGATCACGCGGTTCAGGGGGCACAGTGGATTTTGCGGGAGGGGTATCCGCAGGTGGCGGACATCATTTTACGCCACCACGATCTGGGGAATCCCAGTTCCCATCCCTACGAGACCACCATCGTCTATCTGGCGGATAAGCTGGTCCAGGGGGAGCGGGTGGTGAACCTAGAGGAGCGCTTCCAGCGCAGCCGGAGCCGCTGCCAGGGAGCCGGGCAGCCGGAGGAGGCCCTGAAAGCCCATGAGCGCCGCTACAGGGAAGCGCGGGAGGCCATGGGCAGAGTGCGGGAATGGATTGGAGAGGAAAATATCAGCGGACTGACAGGGTGATGAAAGCCCTGGCGGTCCGCTGTTTTTATTTCTCCTCATCCAACACCCCATCATACTCGTCCTCCGGCATTGGCCGGTAGAACACATACCCCTGGACATAGTCGCAGCCGATCTGTTTCAGGTACTCCACCTGATCCATGGACTCGATGCCCTCGGCCACGGTGCGCATGTTGAATTTCTTCACCAGCTCCACGATGCTCTCCACCAGCGCCATATCCCGGTTGTGGTCCGCACCGTCGGCGAAGAAGAAGCTGTCGATCTTCAAAATGTCCACGGGCAGGTCCTTTAACAGGCTCAGGGAGGAGTAGCCCTTGCCGAAATCGTCGATGGAGCAGGTGGAGCCCGCCTCCTTGAGCTGATGGACCGTGCGCAGCAGCAGCGAAGAGTTGTCAAAGGCGATGGATTCCGTGAACTCCACCTCGATCAGCTCCGCAGGTATATGGTAACGGTCCCGGATGGCCACGTAGTTTTCCACAAAATTCAGGTCGTTGAACTGAAGCCGGGAGACGTTGACGGATACCGGCAGCACCCGCTTTCCTGCGTCCAGCCGGCTTTTGAGCCACCGGCACACGTCCTCGAACACGTACTGGTCCAGCCGGTCGATCATGAATTTCCGCTCAAACACGGGGATGAAGCGGTCCGGCGGGATGACGGTGCCGCCCTGGGAGCGCCAGCGGACCAGGGCTTCCGCGCAGCCGATGCGGCCGGTGCGAAGGTCCACCTTGGGCTGGTAGTAGACGGTAAATTCCCGGTTTTCCAGGGCGGCGGACATCCGGCTCTCGATGTCCTTCTCAGCCCAGAGATGGCGGCGGATGCTCTCGTCGTAATACGCGTAATTGGTATTCTCTCCGGTCTTGACGGTTTTGCGCGCAAAGTTGGCCCGGTCCAGAAAACCGTCGATGTTCAGGGGTTCGCCCACGTCCTCCACGCAGCAGATGCCGCAGCAGGTGGGGAGCAGCTGGCCGTGGTGGGCGCTGTTCATAAACTTGAGAATCTCCCGGTCCGCGGCCATCTGACGGGCCGCCAGCTCTTTGCGGTCCTCATAGCGCAGCAGCAGCACAAAGTTGTCCGCGGATACGCGGCCGCAGATTTCATGCTCCCGCAGGTCCCGGAGGATGATCGCTCCATACCGGGAAAGGAGCTCGTCCCCGTAGTGATAGCCGAAGACGTCATTGACGTATTTGAAATCGGAAAAATCCGTGTAGACGATGGCAAATTTGTCGGGCACGGTATCCAGCAGCCGTTGGGCTTCCTCTTTAAAATAGTCGATCCGATAGACTCCGGTGAGCGTATCACGGCGGGTCAGATCGCTGAGCTTCTCATTTTGAAGCTCCAGCTTCAGCAGGTTTTTGGAATTTGCCCAGAAGATAAAAATCCAGGTGAGGGACATGATTCCCACCATCACCAGGCAGATGGCCAGCAGAAAATGCATCTGCCGCGCCGCGTAGGCATCGGCGGAGAAAACCGTGTTGTTGGCCTGGTCGAAATACGCCTCGCTGAGGGCCAGAAGCCGGTCGCTGTCGCCGGTCCCCTGGCGGTAGTTGGCGATCTCCGTCTTGATCTCTCTCCAGGTCGCTTCCAGTTTGGACAGGTCGCTTAAGTAGGCGGGATCATCGGGGACCGGCAGTCCGTATCTGGCTGTGCCGCCCTGAAGCTCCGCCAGGATGCTGTCCAGATAACCGATCAGGGTGTCGTTGGGTTCGCCGGCCAGCTCCAGCTTCACCAGACGCTGGGTCGCGCCGCGGACAATGCCCACATAGTTGATAAGCCGCCCGTTGGTCTGGGATTGGAGTAATGTGTGGATCGTGAGGCCGCTGAATAGAAACAGCAGCAGGAACAGGGTGATCAGCCCGCTCTTAAAAAAACGCTTCATCAGAATTTGCCTCTCACAGCCGGAGCTGTCTTTCGTAAGAAATTCACCGGATTCAGGACCGGCCGCAGAGTATTACAGAGCTGTCGGTTTCGTTGCTTGTCAGGTATTCAAGTATTTTCATCCGTGATCAGCAGGCGGATCGAGGGGGTCAGGCGCAGCTCCTCAGGCAGCAGCCCGCAGCGCAGCAGGTACCCCTCAGCGGTGGAAAAACGCTGTGCAACCACGGTTTTCAGGGCGTTCACGCAGCCCTCTGTGTCGTTTTCACGAAGATGTTTGACGGTGGACTTCGTGAAACGCAGGATGGACGGGATGGGTTCAGGGCCGTTTACCAGTGAGGCTTTCAGGGGATAACCCCAGAGAAACAGGCCGTAAATATTTTTGTAGACCGTGCGCACCCCGTGCAGCCGGCTGTGGTTGGCCATAAACAGCAGGCACTGCCAAAGCGTCAGATCGGTGTTCCCCGTCTCAATGGCCTCCTCCAGCTGGCTCAGAAGTTTCCGTTTCTCACCGGGAGCGGCGGTGTCCAGCGTGTCCCGCATCACCGCCTCGCAGGAGTAAGCCAACAGCTCAAAGGCCTGGAAAAAATAGGCCAGATTGCGGCGGACGGACGGACTTTTAAGGTCCGGGACCCGGCAGGGTTCTCCGATCCCGAAGATTCGGGTGCCCTTGCCGTTGATGGACTGGGCGGCCCCCAGCTGATTGAGGGTTTTGACGGTGCGGCGCACGGTGCTGACCGAGACGCCGAATTGTTCGGATAGTTTTTCGTAGGACGGGAGATAGGAGTCCTCCCTAAAGCCTCCCACATAGATCTCATGCAACAGGCGGGAGGCCAGGCTGTAGCAGACCTGGGGACGGTCCCGGTAGATCCGCCAGACAAAGGGAATCTGTTCCTCGTCCGCCGACGGCGAAATGCTCCGCGCCAGCTTTTCCAGCGCGTTTCCCACGGAAATCTGCCGGAAGTCCCGGAGCTGTCCGTAGAGACGGCACCAGTCCTTTGCGCGGGCCAGCTCAATGCAGCGCCTCATGCCCTCGTGCATGAGAGGGATGCCGCTTAAATCCTTCTCCCCGCCCTGTTTCAGGAAAAGCAATCCCCAATAGATGGAAGTCTCCCAGTACAGATTCATGGCCAGAGGGTTGTCGATCTGCTGCAGCAGAAAGCAGAAGAACTGGAGCACATCATCGGCGCTGTTTCCGGCCGCCAGCCGGGACAGACCGACCAGAGCCTCGGGACCGGCCTGGTGAAATCCCTCCAGCATAAGCGGCATGATGATCAGCCTGGTGGACTGATAGAGGTCCTCAAAGCCCTGGATACGCCGGGAGAAATAGCGAGTCATGGCCTGTCCGGCCCGCTCCGGGTCCTGCTCAAAAATAACTTTTGTGGATCTGCCGTTGTGCATATCGATATAGCCCTCCGCGCGCAGGCGCTGCAGGGCTATTTTTACGGTCTGGGCGGACACGCAGAATTCCCGGCAGAGATTGTCGATGGAGGGGAGATAATCTCCGCAGTGGTAATAACCGAATTGAATCCGCATAAAAAAGTATTCGTAAATAAGATTCGAATACTGCTGTTCACTCTGCAATCGTGTCTCTCCTTTGTAAACGGTAATCCGATTTCTATTCTAACATTTTGGCGGAGGTTTTTCCATAAGCGATTGTGTTTTTTCCGGAAATGCATTATAATGGCTTAAACAAACTAATATGAACAAGGATGAAAACCGGCACGGTTCCGGCCGGAGCATCCGCGGTTCAGCGGTACCAACGCAAAGTTCGCTCTGTGCGCGGCCGGGATACCTGCGGGTTATGAAGGAAAGCATGCCTTGGCACAGAACGAGTGGGAGGAAATGAGAGAATGACGGAACACAACCATGGGAGCGGATCGGAAAACGGTGTTCTCCAATTCACGCCCGCTGAGTATGAGTACAACACGCTGATGCACCTGCTGGGGGTCAGCGTGAGCAAACATCTGCTGGATGAGCATTTCACGCTGATCTGGGCCAATGAGTTCTATTACGAGCTGATCGGCTGGCCCAAGGACGAGTATGAGGCGGTATTTCACAACCGCCCGGACCTTTACTACCGGGAAGAACCCGAGGAGTGGCAAAAACTCTCGGATACCGTGCTGCAGGCGCTGGCCGCCGGGCAGGAGGGATACCGGCTTCTCTCGCGGATCCGGCGGAAAAACGGCGACTATGTCTGGGTGCAGTTTTCCGCCCGGTTTGCGGATGAGTACATTGACGGCTGCCAGGTGGCCTACTCCGCGCTCACCAACGTGGACGATCTTGTGAAGATGCAGAGGGAGCAGTCGGTTACCTACGAGAGCCTGCCGGGGTTTGTGGCCAAATACCGGATTGAAAAGCTGGACAGCGGGATGGAACTGACCCTGCTGTCGGCCAACCGCCGTTTTATGGAATATTTTGGCGGAAATAACAACCGGGCGGCCGATTCTCTTTACAACCGGAATGTTCAGGAAAATATGGAAATGATCGAGCGCCAGAAGTCCCGGATACGGGCCGGGGAACCGCTGCATTTTACCATGCACGTGAAAAGCAGGGACGGCCAGGCGCTGTGGCTCCAGGTCAACGCCACCTGTGTGGACTGGCAGGAGGGCTGCCCGGTCTATCTGGTGATTTTCATCGATATCACCGATGTGACGGAGCTCCGGGAGATGCAGCGCAAGCTGATCGCCCAGACGGAAGCGTTAAAGGACGCCCTGTCCGTGGCGGAGCAGGCAAACCGGGCGAAATCGGATTTCCTTTCCCGGATGTCCCATGAGATCCGCACGCCCATGAACGCCATTATCGGCATGACCACCATCGCCGCAGCGTACATAGAGGACCGGAAACGGGTGGAGGACTGTCTGGAGAAGATCGGTTACTCGTCCAAGCATCTGATGACGCTGATCAACGATGTGCTGGACATGTCCAAAATCGACGCCGGAAAAATGCAGATTTCCCATGAAACCTTCAGCCTGGAGCGGACCCTGGAGTCCATTACCTCCATGGTCTATCCACAGGCGGCGGACAAGGGGCTGACCTTCACCGTTCCCCCGGTGGACTTAAGCGATACCGTTCTCACCGGCGATGAGCTGAGGCTGAATCAGATACTGATCAATCTGCTGTCCAACGCCGTCAAATTTACGCCGGAGGGCGGTACCATCCGGCTGGAGATCCGCCAACTGTGGCGCAGGCCCGGACGGGTGAGGCTGCGCTTTACCGTCAGCGACACCGGCGTGGGCATGAGCGAGGCGTTTCTGGGCCATATATTCGATCCCTTTGAACAGGAGGACGGCAGGCGGGCCGGCGGCGGAACCGGTCTTGGGATGCCGATTACCCGGAATCTGGTGACGCTGATGGGGGGAACGATTTCTGTAAAGAGCAGGCCGGACCAAGGTTCCACATTCACGGTTGAGCTGGACTTTGACCTGCCGGATCGGGGGAATGCGGCGCCGGAGCAGAAGCTTCACGCCATACAGTCCTTAAAGGTGCTGGTGGCGGACGACGACCGGGACAGCTGTATTCACGCCTCCCTGCTGCTGCAAAACCTGGGAATCGACTCCGATTGGGTGCAGACCGGCCGGGAATGCGTGGAGAAGGTGCGCGCGGCCCACCGGTCCGGGACGGATTACGACGTCTGCCTGGTGGACTGGCGGATGCCGGACATGGACGGCATCGAGGCAACGCGCCGTATGCGGGAGGCGGTGGGGCCGGATACGCTGATTATCATTATCACGGCCTACGACTGGGGCGCGATTGAGCAGAGCGCCCGGGCCGCCGGGGCCAACGCGTTCCTCTCCAAGCCCATTTTCGCCTCCACGCTCTACAACGCCCTGCTGGCGGTGACCGGCATCGAGAAAGCGGTGCTGTGCCCCAACCCTGGAGGCAGTCTCCGGCGTCCGCAGCTGGCGGGCCGTCATGTCCTCTTGGTGGAGGACAATGAGATCAACCGGGAGATCGCAATGGAGCTTCTGAAAATGGTGGAGATCACGGTGGATTACGCCGGGGACGGCCAGGAGGCGGTGGACAAATTTCTGGCGTTTGGGGATAACTATGATTTAATTCTGATGGATGTGCAGATGCCCGTGATGGACGGATACCGGGCCACACAGGCCATCCGGAGATCCGGCCATCCCAGAGCCGGGTCCATTCCCATTATCGCCATGACTGCGGACGCTTTTCACGAGGACGTGGTGCGGGCCACGGAGGCCGGGATGGACGGACATCTGGCCAAACCCATCGATCCCGAGCGGCTCTATCAGACGTTGGCGGAACGATTTGCGGAAGATAAGTGAATACCGGCCCGGGCGGGGGAGCCTTCGCCCGGGCCGTTTTTAGCGCGCGGCGGACTTGAAAATGGGGAAAAGTGAGGCTTGCCATTTGGGCCGGGGTTTGGTATACTGAAACATATTTATTTCTGGTCCGCCGTTCTGGCGGGCGGTTTGTTTCAGTTCGGTGGTCATGTTCGAGAATCTTTTAACCCCCTTAGACAGTGTGATAAAATAGGACCAGAGCAGGGAAGGAGTTTGAAGTTACGGATGGATAAGTATGAGGTATTAAAACACTATTTTGGCTATGACGCGTTCCGTCAGGGCCAGGAGATGCTCATCGACAGCATTCTGGCGGGGAGGGACACGCTGGGGGTCATGCCCACGGGCGCGGGAAAGTCGATCTGCTACCAGGTGCCAGCCCTGATGATGGACGGAATTACCCTGGTGATCTCGCCGCTGATCTCCCTGATGAAAGACCAGGTGGGCGCGCTGAACCAGGCGGGCATCCACGCCGCCTACTTAAACAGCTCCCTGAGCTCTGCCCAGTATTTTAAAGCGCTGGAATTCGCCCGGGCGGGTCGTTATCCCATTATCTACGTGGCTCCGGAGCGCCTTTCCACGGACGCCTTCCTGGATTTCGCCCTCCACGCCAAGATCGCCATGGTGGCGGTGGACGAGGCCCACTGTGTGTCCCAGTGGGGTCAGGATTTCCGGCCAAGCTACTTAAAGATTGTGGAATTCATCGACCGGCTGCCGGTGCGGCCGGTGGTCAGCGCCTTTACGGCTACGGCCACCAAAGAGGTGCGGGACGATATCATCGATATCCTGATGCTGCGGGACCCGGCGGTGGCGTCCACGGGCTTTGACCGGCCCAATCTGTATTTCGGGGTGATGTCGCCCAAGGACAAGTACGCCACGCTGTTAAACTACCTGGAGCGTCACCGGGGGGAGAGCGGCATCATTTACTGCCTGACCCGCAAGAACGTGGAGGAGGTGTGCATGCGTCTGATTAAGGACGGTTTTCCGGCCACCCGCTACCACGCGGGCCTCAGTGACGCCGAGCGCCGGACCAACCAGGACGATTTTATTTACGACCGCAGCCCGGTGATGGTGGCCACCAACGCCTTCGGAATGGGTATCGACAAGTCAAACGTGCGGTTCGTGGTGCATTACAACATGCCAAAGAACATGGAGAGTTATTACCAGGAGGCGGGCCGCGCCGGGCGGGACGGGGAGCCCGCGGAGTGTATTCTGCTCTACGGCGGCCAGGACGTGGTGACCAACCAGACGTTTATCGAGTACAACCAGGACAACCAGGAGCTGGACCCGGTGACCAAGCAGATCGTCATGGAGCGGGACCGGGAGCGTTTGAAGAAAATGACCTTTTACTGCTTCACAAACGAATGCCTGCGGGACTACATTCTGCGGTATTTCGGGGAGTACGGCGGGAATTACTGCGGCAACTGCTCCAACTGTCTGAGTCAGTTTGAGGAGGTGGACGTGACGGAGATCGCCAGGGGGCTGATCGGCTGCGTGGAGAGCAGCCGCCAGCGCTACGGTGTGAACGTGATCATGGACACGGTGCACGGAGCCAACACGGCCAAGATCCGCAACTACCGCATGGACGGGAATCCGTACTACGGGGAGCTGGCCAAGGCGCCGACTTACAAGCTGCGGCAGGTGTTTAACTATTTGTTGTTAAACGGCTATCTCTCCTCCACCAACGACGAGTACGCCATTGTGAAATTGACGGAGAAATCCGGGGAGGTGCTGCGGGGGGAGGAGCAGGTCCTCATGAAGATGGCCAGAGAGCAGGAACACCCGGCTAAGGTGAAAAAGGAGAAGAAGGGCCGTAGAGGCCCGGTGGCCGGAGCGGAGTTCACCCAGGCCGAGGAGACCTTGTTCGAGAAGCTGCGGGCCCTGCGGGCTGAGATCGCCCGGGAGGAGAAGGTGCCGCCCTATATCGTATTCTCGGACAAGACGCTGACCCATATGTGTATTTTAAAGCCCGGGACGAAGGCGGAGATGCTGGAGGTGTCCGGCGTGGGGGCATTTAAGTATGACAAATATGGGGAACGGTTTTTGGAGTGTGTGAAGGCGGAGATAGAAAGGATGGGGGAGCAGAAGGAGACGGGAGCGGGAGCGGCCGCGGACAGAGGTTTTGCGGCGGAGTTGAGCGGCGGAACTGAGAGGCGGACGACCGAGGTACGGCATGGGGAGGAGCGTAAGGAAAGAGGACGGGAGGAAAGCGTCCGGCGGGCTGGGGCCAGCCGGAGCTCCGATTCAGCTGACGGCCGGGGATATGAGGACGGCGGTCTGCCCGACGAATCCTATTATGAGCCGGACGACCTTTACTTTTCCAGCGACAGCGACGAATACGGCGACTGGACTATAGACGACGCCATGGCGGCGTGGGAGAGCGCGGCCGCGGAGCCGGCCAGCCCCGGGCAAGCGGGTGCTGCGCGGCGCGGAGAAGCTGGTGGTGAGACAGGCGCTGCGCGGCGCGGAGAAGCTGCCAATGAGTCAGGAACTGTTGGGCGCGGAGAAGTTGGTGGTGAGACACACGCTTCACGGCGCGAGGCGACGCCCGCCGCCTCCCCGGCCAAGAAGAAAAAGAGCAAATCCGCCAAGGTAGAGTTCGCCATGACCCGGGAGCTGGCGGAGCAGATCCATTTCTCAGAGCGGGCCACCTTAAGCGACTTTGTGGGCCAGATCAACGACCTGCGCGACGAGGACGCCATGAAGCGGCTGACCATCAAATCCGTGGAGGAGAAGCTGAACGCGGACGGTTATTTTGAAGAGCAGTTCCTTGGCGGAATGAAGCGCAAAAAGCTGACCGGGGCCGGGGAGACCTTCGGCATCGTGGCGGAGAAGCGGCTGAGCGAAAAGGGAAACGAGTACGACGTGTTTTATTATACGGAAAAGGCCCAGCGGGGGATTGTGGAGTGGCTGTTGGAGGTGTGAGAGACATGATATCCAAAAAGGGAAAGCGCAGAATGGAATACAATGGCGCGGTTTATTATTGGTTTGTGAGGAAAAACCGCGAGGGCGTTCCAAGAATCCACATCCTGTCGGAAGATAAAAAGGTCAATCTGGAATTCCCTCTGTTTGACTCTGAGGTTTCCACCACCCGGCAGGAGATCGAACGGCTTTTAAAGCGGCATATCCATCCCGATGATCCCGGTTGACTCGGTGGCCCGGCTCCCTAAAGGGCTGTCCGCCCCGCGCCGTAATACCGCTGCACAAACTTCATGAATTGCCGGACGTAGGGCTTTAATATCCGGTGCTTGCTGTAGACAATATAAAAGATGCGCTTGTGGGCAGATTCTTCCAGTGGAAACAGGAGAATCTGCCTTGTCTTTTCCAGGTCCTTCACCGAGCAGGCGGAGACAATGGAGATCCCCAGACCGGAGACGATGGATTTCTTGATGGATTCCAGGTCGTTCATGTACGCCACCACATTCAGGTCCGCCACGCTTGTGCGGTGCTTCTCCAGAAACAGGTCCATTTCCTTTTTGGTGCCGGAACCGCTCTCGCGCATGATAAAGGGTTCCCCCCGGAAATCCTCAAAGGAGGCGGACCGGTCCTTCAGGTTCAGGTAATGTTCGCTGACCGGGGTGGCGATCACCAGGCTGTCCCGGCAGAAGGGGATGAACTCACAGGAATCGCCGTCCATTTTCTGGCCCACCAGGCCGAAGTCCACCAGACCCTGCTCCACCTTTTGAACCGCCTGGGCGCTGTCGGACTGCCAGACATGGAAATGGATGTCCGGCTCCGACCTGGCAAATTCGCTGAGCAGCTCCGGGAGCATGTAGGAGGAGGGAATGGTGGAGGCGCTCAAGTCGATCAGCTTCCGCTGGGCCCCGGTGAATTCCTCCACCAGCTGCCTGCGCATATTCAGCATGTGCACGGCGCACTCGTAGAGTTCAAGCCCCCGCTGGGTGACCGTGAAATTCCGCGTGGTTCGGATAATCAGGCGGGAATGCAGCTCTTTTTCCAGCGCACTCACGTGGGCGCTGACCGTGGGCTGGGTCAGGTAGAGACGGCGGGCTGCCTCGGTAAAACTGTTGTAATCCACCACGGCAACAAATGCCTCCAGCTGCTTGAATTCCATTTTTGTACCCCGTCCATTTCCCATTTGATGGGTACAGTATACCAAAATTTATAGATTTAATCTATAAATGAGTGATAAAATTATCAATAAATGATTGGCAAAACCCGCGATTCCCATGGTAAAATAAGGAAACATTATACGAATAACCGTTGCGGAGATCGGCGCAGAGACGGCCGTAACGCCAAATGAGGTGCAGGGGACAGGTGAAGGCATGTATCAGGTAGGAATCGACGTTGGGTCCAGCGCGGCCAAGGCCGTGGTTATGGAGGGGAAAACTATTCTGAAAAAGGTGTTGCTGAGCACGGGATTTTCCAGCAGGCAGACAGCGGATCAGATTTATGATCTGCTGGCGGAGGCGGGCTTTACAAAGGAAAATGCCCGGTACGTGGCCACCGGCTACGGCCGCGTGTCCGTCCCCTATGCGGATCAGACCGTGACGGAGATCACCTGCCACGCAAAGGGCGCGCAGGTCCTGTTTGGGGGCGACGGGACAGTGATCGATATCGGTGGACAGGACACTAAGGGCATCGCGCTGAAAAATGGCCGCGTGATGAAGTTTATTATGAACGACAAGTGTTCCGCGGGCACAGGGAAATTTCTGGAGGTGATGACGAACCGGCTGGGACTGACGCAGCAGGAGCTCTCAGACCTGGCGTCCAGGGGCAGGCACATTTCCATCAGCTCCATGTGCACGGTATTTGCGGAGTCGGAGGTGATCAGCCTGATCGGCAGGGGAACACCCAGGGAAGATATCGCCTTTGGGGTCATCGAGTCCGTGGTGACAAAGGTCACACAGCTGATCGCGCAGATTCCGGGGGAGACCTATTTTCTCACAGGCGGTCTGTGCGAGGACGAATATCTGATCGGGCGTTTGCGTATTGCATTAAAAAAGCCGGTGATCAGCGCGCCCATGGCCCGATACGCGGGGGCGGTGGGGGCTGCGGTGCTGGCGGGAGAAGAGAGAGGAAACTAAAATGGGATGTAATGAGCTGCCAAAGACATTTGACGAATTTGTAGAGACGAGAAAACAGGGGTTTATGAAGGCCAAGGAGTTCAAGGACAGGGGCGGGAAGCTGGCCGGATGTCTCTGTTCCTACACGCCCCAGGAGCTGTTGGACGCCGCGGGGGTGGCCACCGTGGGGCTGTGCGGCACCAGCAACGAGACGATACCGGACGCGGAGAGGGTACTGCCCAAGAATCTGTGCCCGCTGATCAAGAGTACATACGGCTTCGCCTGTTCGGACAAGTGTCCCTATACCTATTTCTCCGACATCATCATCGGCGAGACCACCTGCGACGGCAAGAAAAAGATGTACGAGCTGTTAAATGAGATCAAGGAGACCTATGTCCTCCACCTGCCCCAGAGCCAGGAACGGGAGTATGCGAAGGATATCTGGTATGAGGAGATAAAGCTGTTCAAGGAAAAGCTGGAGCAGAAGTTCGGCGTTGAGATCACGGAGGAGAACCTGCGCAGGGCGGCCCATACCAGAAACCAACTGCGGCGGGCCCATCTGGAGATGTACCGGCTGCAGGAGAACACCCCTCCGGCCATGAAAGGCACGGAAATGATGATCGCGCTCCAGCAGGGAACCTTCACATTTGACGTAAATGAGCAGTTGGAAAATGTACGGGCTCGGGTGGCTGCGGCAAAGGAGGCTTACGCGGCGGGTACTCGTCCGGTTCCGGCGTCGGCCAGGCGGATTCTGCTCACCGGCTGCCCCACCGGGGGCGTGATCCAGAAGGTGGGCGCGGTGGTGGAGAACAGCGGGGGCGTCATCGTCTGTCTGGACGATTGCAGCGGCGAGCGGACAAACATGATTCTGGTGGACGAGGAAGCCGGGGATATTCTGCGGGCCATCTCGGACCGGTATCTGGCGATCAACTGCTCGGTTATGACGGCAAATGCGGGTCGGCTTGACAATACCAGGGAGATGATTTGTAAATACAAGGTGGACGGCGTCATTGAGGTGGTGCTCCAGGCGTGCCATACGTTTAATGTGGAAGCTTTTCAGATGGGGCGCATGGTCGAGGCGCTTGGGGTTCCTTATATGAAACTGGAGACCGATTATTCCACCGCGGACTGCGGGCAGATTGAGACGCGGGTGGCGGCGTTTATCGAGATGTTGTAGTGGAGTGAGCGAAAATGGACAGGGCCGGATTGTGATTCCTTCATGATCCGGCCCGATTTTTGTGGAGAAGGAGGGCGGTTCGTGGTAGAATACAGACAAAACCGGATTTTATGCCGGAGAACCGCGAAGGAGGGACTGCTGTGTACGATATCACATTAAAAATCAACGCCCGTTTGCAGCCCATTGACCGGGGAGATGAATATGAGGATCCCATCGGGGAGGCCCTGGAGAGCCGGGGGCTGGGCGAGGTGACCGGGGGCGGGACCATGCTGGAAAACACCGGAGAGGTGAAATATTGCGAGGTGGATCTGTCCCTGGAGGACGGCTCGGAGCAGACGATGGAGGCGCTGCTGCAAATACTGGATGAGATTGGGGTTCCAAAGGGGTCTGTGCTCCAATGGGAAGGTCATAAACAGCCGGTGGGGCGGCTGGAAGGGATGGGCTTTTACGCCAACGGCACGGAGCTTCCCCTGGAAGTATACCAAAACTGCGATATCAACGTGGTGATCCGGGAGATGGAATCTCTCATGGAGGGAGTGGGAAGATTCTACAGTTACTGGGAGGGCCCGGAGGACACGGCCCTGTACTTTTATGGGACGTCCTTTGAGGAGATGAGGGGGCGTATTGAAAAATTTGTGGAGGAATATCCGCTTTGCCATAAATCACGCATTATCCGCATCGCATAGTGACTGGGGAAGGCCCGCAGAGCGGCGGCAGGTGGAAGAAAATGGAAATAAAAATGTACGGCAGAATATTGACCGGAGGGGGACGTTTCTATACCTATCTGGGGCCGCTGTTTGCGGCGATTGGACAGCGGCAGGAGCAGTACAACTGGTTGATCACGGATTTTGAGGGCGGATTTCCTCTGGAAGAGCGTGTCCGGCTGAACCGCCGGAACCTGCGGGAGCGGTACGCCTGGATCGACGGCGGGACCCTTACGCGCCTGGCCGGGCAGGGGAATGCGCAGTGGAGCTGGGGCGTTTTTTCCGGTTTTGACCGGTCGGTGACGTTGAAACAGGCGTTGGAATATGACCTGCCCTGGGCGGACGGCAACCCGGGATTCTGGAAAAATCCCGTCTCGGTCCAGCACCCCCTGGCGCAGATGGAGATCGTGGCCTGGGACAATGCCAGCACCATTCTGATCAGCCGGGATCAGAAGGCGGTGTGCGAATTTGCGGCGGCGTTTCCGGACAGTATGGATTTGGAGCGGTATAACGAGGCGGAGGCTGCACCGGATCAGTCGGCGGCTTATGAGGCGTGGCTTCGCAGGAATGAGGAGCGGTAGCGGGCGGGGGAGGCAGCGGGGTAGATTAGGTGGAGGTCCGGTGCAGATAGGGGCTAGGGCAGGTAGCAGCCAGGGGAATATAGTGATCTGTTGAAGGAGGCGGTCCGGGGCGGGAGGCGATTCGGTGCAGGAAATGGTCCGGCGCGGGAGGCGGCCTGGGTCAGGCGGTGATTTGGTGCAGGAACTGATCCGGGCCAGGCCGCGTTTTGTTGCGGGAGGTGTTCCGGGCCAGGCCGCGTTTTGTTGCGGGAGGTGTTCCGGGCCAGGCCGCGTTTTGTTGCAGGAGGTGTTCCGGGCCAGGCCGCGATCCGTTGCAAGCAGCAGTCCAGTCCATCCCCCCGTAAAAAGCCTTGACCCTTACGCAACGTCATAGCTTATAGTGGAGTCATCAAAAAACGGGAGGCGATTTTAATGAAAACGGTAAAAGAAGTCTCAGAGCTGACCGGCGTCAGCCCACGCGCGCTCCACTGGTATGACCGGATCGGGCTATTAAAGCCAACGGCGCACAGCGAGGCGGGCTACCGGCTCTACGATGACGAGGCGCTGGAAAAGCTGCGGCAGATTCTGTATTTCCGGGAGTTCGGCATGCCCCTTGGCGAGATACGGGCAGTTCTGGAAAGCCCGGAATATGACCGGAAGGCGGCGCTGCGGCAGCAGAAGCGCCTTTTGGAGCTCAAGAAAATGCGTCTGGAACGCCTGATAACCAGTATCGACGCGATTCTCGCCGGGGACGACAAGCTGGATTTCACGGTATTCGATCAGTCGGAGATCGAGGGCATTTTACAGAATATGATTTCGGAGCTGGACGATCAGCAGCGCGACAGGCTGACAAATCGGTACGGAAGCCTGGAGGCGTTCCGGGAAATGGGGATCAGGAACTTTGAGAAGCCGGAGAGCCGCCGCTTTTTGCAGAAGCTGGTGGAGTGGTACGGAAGCAAGGAGCGGGCGCTGGCGCGGATGTACAAGGCGCCGGACCCGAACGTTTTGATGGAGAACGCCCGGCGGATTCTGAATATGTACGAAAAACTCAACTGTCTGCGCCTGCAAAATTGTCCCCCCGGCGGAGGGCCGGCCCAGCAGGCCATGAAAGAGCTGGAGGCGGTGCTGTTAGACACCTCCGGGATGGAACAGGTGAAGCCGCTTCTGCTGGAGGAGGCGGACGGCCTGCTTGCAGGCGGCGAGGCGGTGCAGAGGATGGATGAGAAGTATGGGCAGGGCTGGAGCGAATTTTACGTGCAGGCGGTGATGGCATATTGTAAATGACAAATCCGGGGAAATGTTCCGCTGTAATTTCCCGGAATCCCGGCCAGTGTTTGTGTTCTCCCCAATATTTAGGATAAAATGGAATGTAAAGGCGGAATTTACCCGTAAAAATTCCGCTGTCGTGTAATTAAGATGGAGGCGGTTATGCAGCAGGACATACTGGAACTTTTTTCACCCGCAACGGCGGAGTGGTTTACAAATACATTCGGAGAGCCAACGGATGTGCAGAAGGCGGCCTGGCCCGCCATCGCGGCCGGGAAACCGGCTCTGGTCAGCGCGCCAACGGGAACCGGAAAGACCCTGTCCGCATTCCTGATTTTTATCGACCGGTTGAATGCCCTGGCCCGGGCGGGGGAGCTTAAAGAGGAGCTGTATCTGATCTACATTTCCCCCCTCAAATCCCTGGCCGGGGATATCCGGGAGAACCTGCGGCGGCCGCTCCTCGGCATCCCGCGGGAGGAGGGGCAGGAGGAGATTCAGGTGGGAATCCGCACCGGGGACACGCCCCAGAAGGACCGTCAGAGGATGATCAAGCATCCGCCCCACATCCTGATCACCACCCCGGAGTCCCTGTTTCTCATGCTGACCTCCAAAAATGGACGGTCCGTTCTGAAAACGGCCCGGGCGCTGATCATCGACGAGCTCCACGCCCTCATCGACACCAAGCGGGGAGCGCACCTGATGCTCTCCGTGGCCAGGCTAGACCGGCTCTGTGGCAGAAACCTACAGCGCATCGGCCTGTCCGCCACCATTGAGCCCCTGGAGCTGGCAGCCGCGTACCTGTCCCCGGAGCCGGTACAGATTTGTGCCCCGGCCATGAAAAAACAGGTCAGGATTCAGGTCATCGGCACCGCGCCCGCGGTGGGGCGGAGAAAGGACCCGGTCTGGGAAGAACTGGGAATGGCGGTGTACCGGCAATGTCTGGAATGCCGGAGCGTGATCGCATTTTCCGAGGGACGCCGCTATGCGGAAAAGCTGGCATATTATGTAAATCTGCTGGGCGGAGACGGCTTCGCCCGGGTCCACCACGGCAGCCTTTCCAAGGAACAGCGGGCGGTGGCGGAGCAGGACCTGCGGGAAGGACGGCTCCGGCTGCTGTGCGCCACCTCCTCCATGGAGCTGGGCATCGACGTGGGCGATGTGGAGCGGGTGCTGCAGGTGGGCTGCCCCAGAACCATTTCCAGCACCATGCAGCGGCTGGGCCGGGCCGGGCACAATCCGGGGCGGGTCAGCGAAATGCTCATGTATCCGCGCACCGCCTCGGAGGCCGTATACTGCGGCATGACCGCCCAGGTGGCCAGGCTGGGGGGCGTGGAACAGGCCCGGCCGCCCAGGATGTGCCTGGACGTGCTGGCCCAGCACCTGGTGTCCATGGCCTCGGGGGAGGGATACAGCGTGGGGGACGTGCTGGAAATCCTTAAGCGGGCCTACTCCTTCCGGGACGTGACCGCGGAGGACGTGCGGCAGACTCTGGAAATGCTGGCCGGGGATTATGAGCACGACCGGGAAATCCCCGTGCGCCCCCGGGTACTGTACGACCGGATTCACGGTCTGGTGGCCGGGGACAACTACAGCCGCATGCTGGCCACGGCGGCGGGCGGAACCATACCGGACAAGGGACTTTACGTGGCAAAAACTGAGGATGGGGTCACCCTGGGAGAGCTGGACGAGGAATTCGTCTACGAGTCCCAGATCGGGGACAAGTTCATGCTGGGCTCCTTCGGATGGCGGATTGTGCGCCAGGACAAGGACTCTGTGATCGTCACCCAGGCCCCCGCGGAGGGGGCCAGACTGCCCTTCTGGAAGGGGGAGACCAAGGGGCGTTCCCTGCGAACCAGCCTGGCATTTGGAAAGATTTTGCGGGAGCTGGAACGCGCGGAGTCGGAGGGGAAGCTGCCGGAACAGCTTGGGGCCCTGGGATTGGACGAGGCCGCCACGGAGCACGCCGCCGGGTTTATCAGGCGGCAGATTCAGGCTACGGGCGGCCTGCCGGACGACAGGACCATTATCGTGGAGCATTTTAGGGACAGCACGGGCAGCCACCAGGTGATGGTCCACGCCCTGTTTGGGCGGCGGGTCAACGCGCCCCTGTCGCTTCTGGTCCAGCGGGCCGCCGTAACCATGACGGGGATGGAAGCGGGCTGTGTGGACGAGGAGGAAGGCTTTCTTCTGTACCCTTATGGAAAGGAACAGCTGCCCGAGGGTTTGCTGTATCAGATCGACCCGGAGCGCGTGCGCCCGGTATTGGAGGCGCTTCTGCCGGAAACGCCTCTGTTTGCCATGAGCTTCCGCTACAACGCGGCCAGGGCCCTGATGATGGGAATGCGCCATGCGGGCCGTCAGCCCCTGTGGATGCAGCGGCTGCGGAGCGCGGAGATGCTCAGCTCCCTGATCGAAACGCCGGACCACCCCCTGATCCGGGAGACGAAGCGGGAATGCCTGGAGGACCAGTGGGACATCGACAGCGTGATTCAGATATTAAACGATATCCGCGCCGGCTTGATCACGGTGCGCGAAATCCACGTGGATATCCCCTCGCCCATGTCCCTGCCCTTCCAGTGGCAGGTGGAGACGGCGGAAATGTACGAGTATTCCCCCACCACCTCCAAAATACGCCGCGCCGTCAGCGAGGAGCTGAAACGGGCGGAGCTGGTGAAGCCGCCCGCCGAGGAGTTATCCAAAAAATGGGAGCGCCGGAAGCTGCCGGAAAATGAGGAGCAGCTCCACGCCCTGCTGATGATGGAGGGAGATTTGGCTGCCGGTGAGCTGGAGGTGCCCGCCGAGTGGCTGGATAATTTGGCCAGGCGCGGTCTGGCCTGTTACCTGGAACCGGGAATCTGGGTGGCGGCGGAGCAGAGGGAAGAGTATGAGATGGCTTTGGGGGCGGGGAGGAATGAAGGGGAGATAGAGGCGCCGGACTTGGCTGGGATGAAGAGGGAAGACGTGGCGGAAGCGCGCGGGACAGCACTGGGTTTGGCTGGGATGAGCGGAGGCGATGAGGGGAAAGCGCGTGAGACAGCACTGGGTTCGGCTGGGATGAACGGAGGCGATGAGGGGAAAACGTGCGGGACAGTGTTGGACTCGTCTGGGATAAACAGGGGAGATGCGGCGAAGGAATGCGGGCATACGCAGACTTCCCCGGAGGAGCAGGCTGTGCGCCACATCGTGCGTCGGCTGCTTTACTACCGGGGCGGGCAGACCGCCGGGGCGGTTCAGGAGCGGTATTTCCTGGCCGACGGAGTTTCCGAGCGGATATTGAACGCGCTCTGCGCCTCCGGGGACGTGGTGGAGGACGGGGGCGTTTACTACCACGGAAAACTTTATGAGCGGGCCCGGGAGGGATACATCCGCAGCCTGCGTACCCAGACCGCCACCCAGCCGCCGGAGCATTTCGCCGCCCTGGCTGCCCTCAGGGCAGTTGCGGCCGGGCTGCCCGAGGAGCAGCTGAAGCAGACCGTGGCCCGGTACTGTGGCCGGATGTTCCCTGTAAAATACTGGGAAAGTGTCCTGTTTCCCAAGCGGATCAGGCGCTACAGCGGAGCCATGCTGGACAAGCTGTTGGCGGAAGGGGATTATTTCTGGCGGATGACGCCGGAGGGGAATCTCTGTTTTTGCCGGTATGAGGACATTGACTGGGACGCGCCGCTGCCAAAGGGCGCGGAGAGCCTGGAGGGCGACGAGCTTCTTATGTACCGGGAATTGGCGCGCCGGGGAGCCAGCTTCTTAAAATTCCTCACCGGGGTGCCAAAGGAGGACAGCGCCCAGGAAGTTCTGCTGCGCCTGGCGGAAAAAGGGCTGGTCTGCGCAGACAGCTTCGTGCCGGTGCGCCAGTGGCAGAACCGTGAAAAAGTGAAAAAAGCCACGGCCAGGCAGCGGGTAAACGCCCGGGTCATGGCCCTGTCCGCCGGCCGCTGGGACGTGGTACGGCCGGTGAAGCAGTGGAGCGAGGAAGCGTGGCTCGAAGCATTTTTCACGGAAAATGGACTGCTGTGCCGGGAGACGTTCCGAAAGTCTTTGGCGGAGGTGAACGGTTCGCCGTATCTGGCGGGTGGCGCTGAGCGCGGGGGGAGTGGAGAATGTCAGGAGAAAGGGGAGCGGCCGGCTCAAATGCCGGATCACATGCTGTATCAAACCGCGGAGCCCTTCAGCTGGAAACGCGCTCTGGAGCTGCTGCGAATCTGGGAGTACACCGGGCGAATCCGCCGGGGATATTTTGTGGCCGGTCTGTCGGGCGCCCAGTTCATCCGCCGGGAAGAGTACGACGGCATAACCGCCGCCCTGAAGGACCCTGCAAAACAAATCCTGTGGCTGAACGGCACCGACCCGGCAGTTCAGTGGGGCAAGGCCCTGGAAATGCCCGCGGAGCAGGGATTCCTGGCGGTTCCCGGAACCGCTGTGGCGCTGAACACAGGCCGCCTGGCCGCGGTGATGGAGCGCCAGGGGAAAATCCTGCGGGTATACGAGCCGGACTGCCTGGAAGAAGTACTGACTGAATTTGTGCGGGATTACCGGCAGAACGCGCTGTTCGCGGAACAGAGGCGGATCACGGTGAAGGAGTATCCCCGCGAGGCGGGGGAGACGCTGCGGAGGGCGGGATTCATGCAGGAGATGGGGGATTTTGTGTTGTATCGGTAAATGTGAGAGGAAATGCTGCCGGCCTGGAACGTTTTGTGTTCCGGGCCGGTTGTTTTTGTGAGGGGCGGGAGTGGAAATGAGGGAGGCGGCGGGAAGAGGATCAGGGCTGTTTGGGAATTGGGAATTAATCTTGGCTGCCTCGTGTACTAGCCGGTAGTGGGGCTGTGTGATAAAATGAGGGAAACGGAAAAATGTTGTGAGAGAATTTGAAAGTAGGGCCTGAGGCATTTTACATGACCGATATAAGAGCAAGAAGGCAGGAGGAGATGGAGATATGGGGGCAGAGGTATTGAAGGAAGCACAGAGGGAAGAAAAAGCGATGGGTGAAAAGCTGGCCGGAGGAAGATTACGGGAACCATACTGCTATCGTGTGCGATATAGGGACGCGGGGCACGACTGCCAGGCGGAGATTTCCGTTATAAAATCTCAGGGGTATGGTTACGACCTGCGTCTGACGCTGGGCGGTTACACCTTCGTAGGCTCCAACCTCTGCGATTTTGAGTTGGAGGACCCTTCCCAGGCGGAGGCTGCGGCCCGGGAGTTCTGTCTGATGAAATGGGGCGGCTATGTCGCATATGGAGACCGGATTATGCCGTACGCCTACGCCTTGCAGAGATACAGCATGGAGGTGGAGATTCCGGTGGAGGCAGAGCGTCGGGAAAATGGGGAGCGGATTGCAGGCATGATCCGTTTCGCCTACCGGATGGAGGCCTGCGGTTCCTCCAGGGCGCGCAGCAGGTGCTACTGTGACGACAGGGAAATTTACCTGGACGACACGGTATGTACGGAGTTCAGTTTGACGGTGGACGGACATACTTATAAAGCGGACCACCCCACCACGTATTTTGAGCAGGCGCTGTCGCAGATTTGCAGGAAATGCGGCCGGGAATATCTGCTCCGTTGCTGCTTTACCTGCCAGTATTCCGACTATTCGCCTTACGGGTGCGACGATTTCGGGAGTATGCTGTGTTATAGAGAACACAAGGAGGTTTACCTGACTGTGAACGATAAGGCAGGGTATTTTGATCGGTTGGAAGGACTGGATTGTGAAATCGAGCAGGAGACTAATGTGTGCGGGGAGTTTGAGGAGCGGACGCGGTGCGAGGGGTATCGGGGGATGGTGGATGGGATTGGGGGTATAGGAACATGAAGGAAATATCATTTCCTGAGTTGATAACTTGGTTATAATTTCCATAAAAACATTGAAATTACCCTTGAATATGTTACAATGTGTTGTATAGAGGGGAGGGGAGAGCGAATGTATAAAGCCCACTACAGCGAAGACAAAACCCGTTCCCAGTCAGTCGCCGAACATCTCCAGGGCACGCAAAAGCTGGCAGGTGAATTCGCCGCGGCATTTGATTGCAGGGAATGGGGGGACGGCTGCGGGCTCCTTCATGACATTGGCAAATACAGCGCCAGCTTTAAACGGAGAATCGATGAAGGGGGACCGATCACGGACCATGCCACAGCCGGAGCAAAGGAACTATATAATCGGGGAAATGTCTTTGGCGCATATTGTATTTCAGGTCATCACTCCGGTTTGTTGGACGGGGGTACCCTCGGAGATTCCGCCGGGGAGGCGACTCTCATGGGAAGAATGAAAAAGCGTTTGGACGATTACAGCGCATTTCAACACGAAGTGGAGATTCCAGCGTTCCCCGCTCCGCTTTTAAAACCTCTGGGAAAGGGAGGATTTAGCGCCGCATTTTTCGTGCGCATGCTGTTTTCCAGCCTTGTGGATGCCGACTATCTGGATACGGAAGAATTTATGAAGGAAGGCAAAACCGGAAGAGAACCCGCCGAGCCTATGGACATTCTGCTGCAGCGCCTGAAGCAATATGTAGCCGCCTGGTTGGAAAATACCGATTTGACAACAATCAATGGCAGGCGTTCCCGGATACTGCAAGCGTGTTTTGACAAGGGGCAGGCAGCTCAGGGCTTGTATCAGCTGACAGTACCCACCGGCGGCGGAAAAACCATATCTTCCCTTGCATTTGCACTTCAACATGCGATCAGACATCATTTGCAGCACATCATTTATGTGATTCCCTACACGAATATCATCGAGCAGACTTCACAAATTTTCAGACATATTTTAGGAGACATAAACGTATTGGAGGACCATTGCAATGTCTCCTATGACAGCCCAGAAGAATTAAAGAGAAAACAGCTTGCTGCTGAAAATTGGGATTGCCCGGTGGTTGTCACCACAAATGTCCAGTTTTTTGAGTCGCTGTTTTCCAATCGGACGTCAAAATGCAGGAAGCTGCACAATATTGCAAAAAGTGTTATCATTTTCGACGAGGCTCAGATGCTGCCGTCCAGCTATCTGAAACCATGTACGCGTGTGATTACCGAACTGGTTACCAATTACCATTGCACGGCAGTCCTCTGCACCGCTACACAGCCATCACTTGAAGCATTTTTTCCTCAGCAGCTGCGTCCGGTTGAAATATGCCCGGATATACAGGGACAGTATGTATTTTTCAAACGGACTGCGTTTCAGATGATCGGAGAATTGACAGAAGAAGCGCTGGTAGAACGGTTGAACACACATGGGCAGATTCTGTGTATTCTCAACAGCCGCAAACGCGTACAAAGCGTTTATAAGGCCTTAAAAGGGGACGGAACATACCATCTTTCAACGTTTATGTATCCTATTCACCGAAAAAATCTGTTAAAGAAAATAAAAACTTGTCTGGAAAATGGTCAGAACTGCCGTGTGATCGCAACCAGTCTGGTGGAGGCAGGAGTAGATCTTGACTTCAAAATGGTGTATCGGGAATTAGCTGGCATCGACTCTGTGATTCAGGCAGGAGGGCGGTGTAACAGAGAAGGTAAAGAAAAGCCGGAAGAAAGCCGAACCGTTGTGTTTACGCTGGAGGAATCGGAGGATATCCACATACCTGGTCAGCTAAAGCTTCCGATTACGGTGGCTGGGCAGATTGCCAGAAAGTATGAAGATATATCCTCTTTGGAAGCGATTCACGAATATTTCGAGCGCCTGTACCATTTCCGGGGAAACGGGCTGGACGCCAAAAATATTGTCGATCAGTTTGAGCAGGCCTCACGCTCGCTGCTGTTTCCGTTTGCCACAGTGGCGGAGCAATTTCACTTGATTGAAAATGAGACAAAGGCAATTTTGATTGACAGGGATATAAGAGCGCAGGAGATTGTGGAAAGTCTGCGAAATGGAGCGCATTCACTGCAGTTACTGCGGGAAGCCGGTCAATATTGTGTAAATGTATATCAGAATGATTTTGAAAGTCTGAACGGGGCTGGTTTGCTGGAAGCATTGGACGAACAGATTTATGTTTTGCGGGACAGAAAATTATATTCAGACGAAATGGGGCTTCTTGTCAATGTAAGCCGTGGAGAAGCCGTGTTTGCCTGAGGCAGATAAGAAAGGAGGAGACAGATGGGCTGGGGAGTGAGAGTTCACGTTTGGGGCGATTACGCACTGTTTGCCCGCCCGGAGATGAAGGTGGAACGCTGCAGCTACGATGTGATGCCGCCATCCGCTGCGCGTGGCATTCTGGAGGCAATTTACTGGCATCCGGGAATGCGGTGGGTGATCGACAGAATTCAGGTGAGAAAACCGATTCGGTTTACGAGCATCCGAAGAAATGAGGTCAAAAGTAAGGTTTTGGCTGGAAATGTGTTGAGGGCGGTAAACGGAAGTTCAAAGCCACTGTATATTGCCAGCAAGGAAGAGATTGTGCAGCGGGCAGCAATTCTATTAAAAGATGTGGATTACTTGATCGAGGCACATTTTGAAATGACCGAACGGGCCAGCGCCGGCGATAATCCGGGAAAATTCAAAGATATTGTTATGAGGCGCCTTCGCCGGGGAGAATGCTTCCATATGCCATATTTCGGCTGCCGGGAATTTCCTGCCAACTTTGAACTTTACGAGGCGGATGATCTGGAGGATGGAGACGGCAGGGAACAGGATTTGGGATATATGCTATACGATTTCGATTATTCCGATCCAGAGGACATCAAGCCGATGTTTTTCCGTGCGGTGCTGAGAAATGGCATATTGGATGTGAGGGACTGCGAGGTGGTGAGATGATTCTACAGTCGTTGGTGCATTATTATGAAGCGCTGGAACGTGCAGATCGAATAACACGTCCGGGATGGTGCAGCGCCAAGGTGTCATTTGGGCTGGAATTGTCAGAGAATGGAGAATTGCTGGCAATTATTCCATTGAAACAGCCGGTGCAGCGGGGAAAAAAGACGGTCATGCTGCCCGTCGACATGAAGGTGCCGCAGTTCTTATCGCGATCGTCAGGGGTATCCGCCAACTTTTTGTGTGATAATTCAAGCTATCTGTTGGGCATTGACAGCAAAGGAAAACCGGAGCGTTCCAGAGAATGCTTTCTGGCTGCGAAAGAGAAGCATTTGAAAATTTTAGAAAACGTAAACAGTCCGGCTGCCGTAGCCGTAAAACGCTTTTTTCAGCAGTGGTCTCCTGATCAGGCCGCAGACAGCCCGGTTCTGATCCCATATCTGGAGGAAATTATGGCGGGCGCCAACCTGGTGTTTTTCTATGACAGGGATTTCGCGCAGGAAGACCCGGATATACAGGAGGCATGGGAGAGCTTCAGCGCCGGGGATGGCGGGAAAGCCGATGGGGTTTGTCTGGTCACAGGACAGCAAGCGGAGATTGCGCGTATCCACGGCATGATAAAGGGGCTGCCCGGAGCGCAATCAAGCGGTGCAGCCCTTGTATCTTTCAATGCGCCTGCCTTTGAATCCCATGGAAAATCCCAGAGTTTCAACGCGCCGGTTGGAATATACGCGGCATATGCCTATACGACGGCTTTAAACTACCTGTTGGCCGATAAACAGCACACTTCAATGATTGGGGATACCACAATCGTATACTGGTCGGAAGAGGCGGAAGAGGTTTATCAAAATATATTCAGTATGGCGGCGGACCCCACGATTGACAACCAGGAAATTCTGGATGGGGTCTTTAAGAATCTGGAGTCCGGGAAGGCGGTTGCGGTAGGAGATGTAGAGACGAAAATTTCTCTGGACCAGCCCTTTTACATTTTGGGGTTGACGCCAAACGCGGCACGAATCGCAGTCCGGTTCTTTTATCGGGATACCTTCGGCGGCATTCTCAAAAATTTGAAACGCCATTATGACGAGATGGAAATTGTCCGCCCGTCAAATGATTCGATCGAGTATCTGGGCTTGTGGCGGATGCTGCAGGAGACAGTGAATAAAAAGTCCAGGGATAAGAATCCTGTTTCAAATATGGCGGGAGCCGTATACCGGGCGATTATTTCCGGCAGCCGGTATCCGAATTCGCTGTATCAGGAGGTGATCGGAAGAATACGGGCGGATCAGGATAATCCTGATAACCGTATATACAAGATAACCAGGGGGAGGGCGGCAATTATTAAAGCCTATCTTATGCGAAACGGAACAATCAAAAAGGAGGAGATAACGGTGGGATTAAATGAGAACTGCAGCAATCCGGCGTATGTTCTTGGCCGGGAATTTGCCGTATTGGAGGCGATTCAGGAAGAGGCAAATCCGGGTATCAACGCCACGATAAAGGACCGGTATTTCAATGCGGCATGCGCTACTCCGGCCATCATCTTTCCGGTGCTGTTTAAGCTGAAAAATAGTCATATCCGAAAAATAAATAGTCGTAATAAAGTGATTTACTACGAAACATTGCTTGAAGATTTACAGGGAAAGCTGCTATTGAAGGACGATCAAAAAACTGCCTGTCCGAGGCGCTTGACACTGGAAGAACAGGGGATGTTTATTCTCGGTTACTATCATCAAACCCAGAAACGATATGAAAAAAAGGAGGATAAGTGAGATGGCTGAAGTGATTAAAAACCGGTATGAGTTTGTGGTGCTATTTGACGTAGAGAACGGAAATCCCAATGGTGACCCGGACGCCGGGAATCTTCCGAGGATTGATCCCGAAAGCGGCTATGGACTGGTCACAGACGTATGTCTGAAACGGAAAATCCGCAATTATGTTGAGACCGTAAAAGAGGACGAACCCGGCTTTAAAATTTATATCAAAGAAGACGTGCCGCTGAACCGCAGCGATAACATGGCGTACGAATATCTGGAAACCAACGACAAGGACGTCAAGGAGTTGAAAAAGAAAGACCCGGATGTGGATCGGAAAATCCGTGACTTTATGTGCCGGAATTTTTATGATATCCGTACATTTGGCGCTGTGATGACCACATTTGTAAAGGCGGCATTGAACTGCGGACAAGTCAGGGGACCTGTTCAGTTGGGGTTTGCCAGGAGTATTGATCCCATTATAAGCCAGGAGGTCACCATTACCCGTGTTGCAATTACAACGGAAAAAGATGCTGAAAATAAGAAAACGGAGATGGGCAGAAAGAATATCGTGCCTTATGCACTATACCGCGCAGAGGGCTACATATCAGCCAATCTCGCTCGAAAGGTGACGGGATTTTCGGAGGAAGATCTGGAACTGTTATGGGAAGCCATTATCAATATGTTCGAGATCGACCATTCGGCGGCCCGCGGGAAAATGGCGGTGCGCGAATTGATTGTATTTAAGCACAGCAAAGAACTGGGGGATTGCCCGGCGTACAAGCTGTTCGAGGCAGTTAAAGTGAAAAAGCACGACGACGTCCTATATCCCAGAAAATACAGCGACTACTGTGTCGAAGTCCACGAAGAGAAGATCCCTGATACGGTGGAGGTGTCGAGAAAAATATAATGGAATACAGGGAAGATGATTATTTAATGCTTTCCGGTATACAACATTTTGCATTTTGCAGAAGGCAGTGGGCCCTGATTCACATCGAGCAGCAGTGGCAGGAAAATGAGCGGACGGTTGCAGGGGAACTGCTTCATAATCGGGCCCACGATTCTTTTTTCATGGAGAAGCGCAATGATGTGGTAATCAGCCGGGGACTCCCGGTGCATTCCCGGAAAATGGGAGTGAGCGGTGTCTGTGATATCGTTGAGTTCCGGGAGGATCAGAACGGTATTTCACTCCACGGGCACAGGGGATTATTTGTCCCATATCCAGTCGAATACAAAAAAGGAAAGCCTAAAGCTACGGAGATGGATATTTTACAATTAACCGCTCAGGCGATGTGTCTGGAGGAGATGTTGTCCATAAAAATTGAGGAAGGCGCTCTTTACTATGCTGAAATACGGCGCAGAGAGACAGTGGAATTTACAGCGCAACTCCGGGATCAAGTGCAAAAAGCGTTCCAGGAAATGCATCAGATGTATGATAGAAGATATACGCCCAAGGTAAAGTGGTCAAAAAGTTGCAACGCCTGTTCATTGAAGGATATCTGTGTCCCCAAACTGGGAAAAGCTGTGTCTGTCAAGTCCTATATCCAAAATGCTATTTCGGGGGATGAAGAATGAAAAAATTGTTAAATACGTTGTATGTTACAACACCGGAGAGCTATCTTTCACTGGACGGAGAAAATGTGGTGATTTTTAATGAGGGGCAGGAGATGGGGCGGATCCCGCTTCACAATCTGGAGGCAATCGTCTCATTTGGTTACAGAGGCGTCAGCCCAGCCCTCATGGGTGGTTGTGCCAAACGGAATATCTCATTATGCTTTTTGACGCCACAAGGCAAATATCTGGCCCGTGTCACCGGTGGGGCGAGAGGTAACGTGCTGCTCAGAAAAAAGCAGTATCAAATTTCCGAAAAACCGGAAGCCTGTCTGGAAATATCGAAAAATTTTATATTGGGAAAGGTGTATAATAGCAGGAGGGTTCTGGAACGGGCCGTTCGTGACCATTCTTTGCAAGTGGATATAGATAAAATAGGGCGGGCATCGGAATTTCTGAAATGTTCCCTGCAAAATATAGAGCAGTGCAAAGACATGGATCAGCTCAGAGGATACGAGGGCGAGGCTGCCAGCGTTTACTTTGGGGTGTTTGATCAGTTGATTTTACAGCAGAAAAAGGATTTTGTATTTGAAACTAGGACAAGGCGTCCTCCCTTAAACAACGTAAACGCCATGCTCTCATTTGTTTATACACTTTTGGGAAATATGGTTGCAGCCGCCCTTGAGACAGTAGGGTTGGATCCATATGTGGGGTTTATGCATACGGACCGTCCGGGAAGGCAATCTCTGGCCCAGGACCTGCTGGAAGAATTAAGGCCTGTACTGGCGGACCGTTTTGTCCTGACGCTGATTAACCGGAAGATGGTTACAAAAAAGGACTTTACAAAAAAAGAGGACGGAGCGGTTCTGATGGGTGATCAATCCATAAAGCTGCTTTTGACCGAATGGCAAAACAAGAAAAAGGAGATTATAACCCATCCGTTTTTACAAGAGAAAGTGGAGTGGGGAATGATACCATTTGTGCAGGCGATGCTGTTGTCAAGATATTTACGTGGTGATATCGATGAATATCCGCCATTTTTCTGGAAGTAGGTGAGGCTATGCTGGTGCTGGTAACATATGATGTCAATACAGAAACACCCGCTGGAAAAAGCCGGCTGCGTAAGGTTGCCAAAGAATGCGTGAACTATGGGACCCGGGTGCAAAACTCCGTATTTGAATGTGTTCTTGACAATGCTCAGTTTCTGTTGCTGAAGTCGAAACTGTGTAGTATGATTGATGAAGAGGTTGACAGCCTGCGCTTTTATCATTTGGGAAACAGCCACAAAGCAAAAGTGGAGCACGTGGGACTTTGCAAAGGGATTAATGTGGAAGAACCATTGCTTTTTTGAGAGCGTTTGATCGGTGTTTTTCCGGAAAGTCGGCTCAAATGAATGGGACGAAGAGAGAATTTCAAGAGAAATGTAAATAAACGGTGAGTATCTCATGGGTTTATAGGGCGTGATTAGTCCGAAGCGTTTGAGGAGGTGAGTATGTATTTTAAAGTTGTACCAGATTGAGTGGAGATTCCTTTAGGGCGGCTATAGGAATTGGTCGATCAACACGTTCAAGTGCGAAACTCAAGTGAACATAAATTCCCCAGCAGATTCGCACCGAAATAATAGACGAGTGTTGATAAATGGGGAGGCTATTTAATAAAAGAACTTGGGGGAATGTAGTGAAGTGGAATGATATTTGTGTAAATGTGCTGTAATGATATGCTTTTTATTGGGCATGTTTGCTGTCGAGGTCTGCGAAGACCTCGTGGATTGAAATGCGTACTGGCTCCAGAAGAGCCGGTCAATCACCGTCGAGGTCTGCGAAGACCTCGTGGATTGAAATACGGAAATTGCCAATACGATATCTGATCAAGCTATGTCGAGGTCTGCGAAGACCTCGTGGATTGAAATACCATCACCGGCGACCGGCGGGAAACAATTCCCTGTCGAGGTCTGCGAAGACCTCGTGGATTGAAATTGATCATTGAAGGTAGAAAAAATGGTAAAACAACGTCGAGGTCTGCGAAGACCTCGTGGATTGAAATTCTCTGCTTGCGGATGATCTCATCCACATCGTTGTCGAGGTCTGCGAAGACCTCGTGGATTGAAATACGCCGCTATCTGAGTATTTTGAGCGCAGCATGGGTCGAGGTCTGCGAAGACCTCGTGGATTGAAATACAGACTCCTGGTCCTGGCGGGGAGAAAACAGAGTCGAGGTCTGCGAAGACCTCGTGGATTGAAATGATATAGCTGCTGCCCTCATTATTCTTTTTTGGGTCGAGGTCTGCGAAGACCTCGTGGATTGAAATGAGGAAACAATCCGCAAGCTGCCGGTCAAGCGCGTCGAGGTCTGCGAAGACCTCGTGGATTGAAATATACTCGAGGCGGTTGTCCTGAGTATCAACTCCGTCGAGGTCTGCGAAGACCTCGTGGATTGAAATATGGAAAGCGACCAGCGTTTTGAGTTCTGGCAGCAGGTCGAGGTCTGCGAAGACCTCGTGGATTGAAATCCGGACGACGGCACTCTCCCACTCATAGAGGTGGCGTCGAGGTCTGCGAAGACCTCGTGGATTGAAATCGTTGGAAATACAATGCAGGCGTATCTGCCGGGGTCGAGGTCTGCGAAGACCTCGTGGATTGAAATTGCTTTATAGCGAAACATCTGCCGCTGGTATTCAGTCGAGGTCTGCGAAGACCTCGTGGATTGAAATAAAACATACCATAATGTCACCAGGAGGCCGAAGAAGTCGAGGTCTGCGAAGACCTCGTGGATTGAAATAGAACTGTGTAACCATCATATATCAGCAGGGTACTGGTCGAGGTCTGCGAAGACCTCGTGGATTGAAATTCCGCTGAACAGAGCCGTTCGATATCCCTGCTGGGGTCGAGGTCTGCGAAGACCTCGTGGATTGAAATCCATATTTCTGAGGAAAATCTTTACCCCCTGTCCTGGTCGAGGTCTGCGAAGACCTCGTGGATTGAAATTCTGCTCTGGTAAATCACATGATAGGCTTTCAGCTCGTCGAGGTCTGCGAAGACCTCGTGGATTGAAATTCATGGCCAAGCACGCCGATCCGGGTCAGCCGGGTCGAGGTCTGCGAAGACCTCGTGGATTGAAATCTCCACCGTCTTGATGATCTTGGCGGACTTGCCGTCGAGGTCTGCGAAGACCTCGTGGATTGAAATCTAGCCGGAAACGGTGCATAAGCGGGTAGCTGAGTCGAGGTCTGCGAAGACCTCGTGGATTGAAATAATAACCAACTGAAATTAATAGAATTTAACTGTGTCGAGGTCTGCGAAGACCTCGTGGATTGAAATTGCCATGTACCACCAGTGGCGGTCATTGCACCAAAGTCGAGGTCTGCGAAGACCTCGTGGATTGAAATAAAGTAAATTGCATCTTTTTTGCACCGGTAAATTGTCGAGGTCTGCGAAGACCTCGTGGATTGAAATTTGTTGAGGTCGTCAATGGTGAGCGGTCTCTGTGTCGAGGTCTGCGAAGACCTCGTGGATTGAAATCAAAAATGTGCGGTACGGGATCAGATTTACCGGGTCGAGGTCTGCGAAGACCTCGTGGATTGAAATATAAGATCCGGCAGTCTGCACCCGAGCTTGTAAGGTCGAGGTCTGCGAAGACCTCGTGGATTGAAATGGTACGAGCACGTTGTCCTTTGTGGTTATTCCGGGTCGAGGTCTGCGAAGACCTCGTGGATTGAAATCTCCTCGCGCTTATAATAAAGCTCGAGGCGAGTCTGTCGAGGTCTGCGAAGACCTCGTGGATTGAAATTAAATAAGAAGGAAGGAGGTGCCAGACATGGCCGGTCGAGGTCTGCGAAGACCTCGTGGATTGAAATTGTTGCACTTGATACGGTTTCGGCGGTCCTTGTAGTCGAGGTCTGCGAAGACCTCGTGGATTGAAATTCGGTGGCGGCTATCGTTTTATTTTGGTTCATGGGTCGAGGTCTGCGAAGACCTCGTGGATTGAAATAAGAAAACATTCAGCACCAGCGGCAGAGTGACAACAACGTCGAGGTCTGCGAAGACCTCGTGGATTGAAATGGAAACTTTTATTGAAGGGGGCTTTAAGGGTTGAGTCGAGGTCTGCGAAGACCTCGTGGATTGAAATCTGATGATGGGATACCGGCAGATTGTGAAGCGCCAGTCGAGGTCTGCGAAGACCTCGTGGATTGAAATAAGGGAAATGGGACTGCGGCAGCAACGGGAGAGGTGTCGAGGTCTGCGAAGACCTCGTGGATTGAAATCTATTGGAATTGGCCTATTGGCTGGAACGCTTGCGTCGAGGTCTGCGAAGACCTCGTGGATTGAAATCGAGGTACGATTGAAAACAATATTTCCAGCCCGGCGTCGAGGTCTGCGAAGACCTCGTGGATTGAAATATATGTTTCACCGGATGGGGAACATATGACCCAGTCGAGGTCTGCGAAGACCTCGTGGATTGAAATCGCTTTTGGAGTATGAGTTACGAGAAATGAAAAAGGTCGAGGTCTGCGAAGACCTCGTGGATTGAAATAATGGGGAGCCATCAATTCTCAACTCACCCGGTGTCGAGGTCTGCGAAGACCTCGTGGATTGAAATCGAAACGTGAATGGATAGAGAATATCGTGGAACAGGTCGAGGTCTGCGAAGACCTCGTGGATTGAAATGAAAAGTTGGTGAAAATGCGACAGGATGGAATCGTCGAGGTCTGCGAAGACCTCGTGGATTGAAATCGCACGCGTGATAGGAAAGGGTGGAGCTGATGATGTCGAGGTCTGCGAAGACCTCGTGGATTGAAATAAGACGCCCTGGAGGACCTGGTGTATGCCATGAAGTCGAGGTCTGCGAAGACCTCGTGGATTGAAATTGAAAAGCACAAGGACTATATCCGCGCTTGTGAGGGTCGAGGTCTGCGAAGACCTCGTGGATTGAAATGATTTCATGATGCCTGAATATCGTTGTACATGTGTCGAGGTCTGCGAAGACCTCGTGGATTGAAATATGGCCGGAACCGGGCTAACAATCTCCGTATCGAGTCGAGGTCTGCGAAGACCTCGTGGATTGAAATTGCTCTAGCTGCTTCTGTGGCTCCCGGGTCAGCCGGTCGAGGTCTGCGAAGACCTCGTGGATTGAAATTCAGGAATGGATATAAATGGAATCGAGTGCCAGAGTCGAGGTCTGCGAAGACCTCGTGGATTGAAATAATGTAATCCTCAGTGTTATTAACCTTAGTGTTAGTCGAGGTCTGCGAAGACCTCGTGGATTGAAATCGATATGCTGGGTGTGAGATCACAGAAAAGGAACGGGTCGAGGTCTGCGAAGACCTCGTGGATTGAAATATACCGGAACTACCCGACTATCATGGACAAAAAGTCGAGGTCTGCGAAGACCTCGTGGATTGAAATCTGATCTGAGGCGGGATGATCTGACATATCCGGGTCGAGGTCTGCGAAGACCTCGTGGATTGAAATTTGAAGGCCGCAATGCCAATTATTGAAGAGGGCAGTCGAGGTCTGCGAAGACCTCGTGGATTGAAATAACGCTACCAAGGCGGCGATCAAAGCGGGATACAGTCGAGGTCTGCGAAGACCTCGTGGATTGAAATCGCCAAAAGAACCGGATCGCCCGGAAGCAGGCCGGTCGAGGTCTGCGAAGACCTCGTGGATTGAAATCGTCTACACGCTGCCACCAGTAACGTCCATCAGCGTCGAGGTCTGCGAAGACCTCGTGGATTGAAATACATTAACTCGCTGCTTGACATTGAAATGTATGCATGTCGAGGTCTGCGAAGACCTCGTGGATTGAAATTATTTCGCTCTAAAAAGACTTCTGTAGCATAAAGTCGAGGTCTGCGAAGACCTCGTGGATTGAAATCGTTGAGCGATCCGGTTTTGGAGTCATACTGAATCGTCGAGGTCTGCGAAGACCTCGTGGATTGAAATTCCTGAATCACTGCGGTTTTGTTGAATCCGGCGTTGGTCGAGGTCTGCGAAGACCTCGTGGATTGAAATCATAGTTTTCCATAATGGCTTGCCACGTAGGAAGTCGAGGTCTGCGAAGACCTCGTGGATTGAAATCGAGCAGTGTTTTTGACAATCCTGATCTGCTGCGGGTCGAGGTCTGCGAAGACCTCGTGGATTGAAATAGCAAAGGAGGAGTTTATAACCGCCCACACCATGTCGAGGTCTGCGAAGACCTCGTGGATTGAAATTCTGTTGGCTGGTACGCCGTGGATTATCGGGGCTGGTCGAGGTCTGCGAAGACCTCGTGGATTGAAATATCTCCGTTGCGCCAGAACGTAACTCCGTTGTCAGTCGAGGTCTGCGAAGACCTCGTGGATTGAAATATATGTCCCCCTACGGTATAAGGTCAGCAATCCGGTCGAGGTCTGCGAAGACCTCGTGGATTGAAATGCCACATCGGCCCCGCGGATCAGGTAATCCCCCGTCGAGGTCTGCGAAGACCTCGTGGATTGAAATATTGCGTATACGGTGATGTCACTCCCAGTACTGGGTCGAGGTCTGCGAAGACCTCGTGGATTGAAATTATGTAACGTCCCACATTATCACTTGGAAATCGTGTCGAGGTCTGCGAAGACCTCGTGGATTGAAATTGATGGTGTTTTTTATACTGATGAATATGAGATTGTCGAGGTCTGCGAAGACCTCGTGGATTGAAATCCATGTTGCTGACCTTGCGGTGAATGTATTCGTACTGTCGAGGTCTGCGAAGACCTCGTGGATTGAAATTGGGGGATCTTGACTTAAGCATGGAGAACGTCCAGTCGAGGTCTGCGAAGACCTCGTGGATTGAAATATTTTTCAGCGTATCCAACCACTGCAACCCATCATGTCGAGGTCTGCGAAGACCTCGTAGATTGAAATAGGAAAGCCGCATAGAGCTTACCAAGGACGGTTTGTCGAGGTCTGCGAAGACCTCGTGGATTGAAATCGTCACACCAGTAGGATTGATTGACCAGTAAGATGTCGAGGTCTGTGAAGATCTAGTGGATTGAAATCTGGATCTCAGTCCGGCTCAGTTCCGGCGGAATTGCCTGTCGAGGTCTGCGAAGACCTCGTGGATTGAATTTTCGTCCGCAGATACGCCAAAGACCTGCTCATAGTGTCGAAGTCTGAAAAGACCTCTCAGATTGGCTCTATTATGTAAAATATATCAATGGGCTCTAGCCAGTAAATCTCCTTGCATCCTCAACTTTTACATACTATAATAAAACAGCGTAAAACAAAAATGACAAAGATAAAAACGCAAACTGGTTGGTAGTCCAGTTGCGGCTTCTCATCTTCCAATCTCTCCTCTCAAGCCGTCAGTAGCCTTCCTCCTTAGGTCGTCCGTTCTTTGCCCATTCAAACTTTTAAGGAGGACAAGAAATGGACAAGGCAGCGGTAACCCTACAAGTATTTTTCGAAGATCCTTTTTGGGTAGGAATTTTTGAGCGGGTGAGTGCCGGGAAGTTAGAGGCATGTAAAGTGACGTTCGGCCCGGAACCCAAGGACTACGAGGTTTTGGATTTCATCCGGAAAGGTTACTTCGGGCTGCGGTTTAGTCCGGCTGTGGAAGCAACTGTGAAAAGCCGTCCGGCAAGCCCCAAGCGAATGCAGCGGGAAGCCAGGTGCGAGGTTCAGAATGTTGGGATTGGAACAAAATCCCAACAGGCACTGAGCTTGCAGCATGAGCAGATGAAAACAGAGCGCAAGGTGTTGAGCCGGCAAAAAAGAGAGGAAGAGAAACAGCGCCTGTTTGAGCTGAAGCAGCAAAAACGTAAGGAAAAGCACCGGGGCAGATAATTCAATCTCTGTAAAACCCCATTCATCTGCTTTTCGAAAAACAAAAAAGTCCTGCGGACAGGAAGCATTTTCCGTCCACAGGACTTTTCTTTTGAAAACATTGGACCGCTGGCGCAGCCTGCGGGCCCTTGCGATCCGCCTATCACTCAATTACCCGATTTTGCCCCAATAAAAAACGTACCATTTTCAGGCACGAGATATTTACTACTATAACACAACACATATTATAAGTCTATTCATTTTCAACTTTCCTGGTAAAATAAAATTAACGGCGCCGTAAACCAATTTGAGAGGAGCAACCAAGATGCCAGCTAATTTTCAAAACATAGCGGATTATTATGACGCAATGTATGTAGAGCCAAAAGAGTATGAGGAAGAGACCGAAAAAGTAATACAACTGATTGAACAATATAGCCAATCGGATAATACCCGTATATTGGACATTGCCTGCGGCACAGGAGAACAAAGCCTATATCTGGCAAAACATTATCAGGTTACGGGAATTGATCTGAGCAAGGAAATGTTGGAAAAGGCCAGAGAAAAAGTGCCGGCCGCAGAATTTTTAGAGGAAGACATGCTGGATTTTAAACTGAATCATCGATATAAAGCGGCGGTCAATCTCTACGGCAGCATCGGATTTGCGGAAAATTTACAGCGCATGGAAAATGGAATCCGCTGCGTTTGGGAGTGTCTGGAGGAAGGAGGCGTGCTGATCCTGACGCCCTGGGGAACAAAGGAAACATTTGCAGAAGAGATCGTTGCCGACTGCCGGGAGCGGGATGGCCTGCAGTTCTGCCGGATGGAAACCGTAAAACGCGCTTCCGGGGACAAAGTTGAAGTGGAAATGTTCCACCTGATCGGAAAAGGATTAGCCGTGCAGCAGTTCCACCACGTCCAGCACATAACGCTTTTTTCGGAAGAAGAATACAAAAATGCATTGGAGAAGGCTGGCTTTACCATCCGTGCCCGCCTTTCGGAGCAGGAATTCCGGATGGGAGCGTTTGTCTGCACAAAATAGTACAAAGTAAAATCGGGAAGCAATGTGGAAGCGCATTCCGCGCTTCCACATAATTGACCGTTCCATACTGCGAACAAAGCGGGCAGATATCTGCTGCCAAAGCCCATCACACCGCTGTCTCAACGCCGCACCGACACGTACCACCGTCAAAACACAGACCAATTTTGGATAATATCCATTAAACTCACTGCTTGATCTAAAATCTTAAATCCATCCCCAATCCTCAAGTCTCCAGCCACCACGGCATTTTACCCGATATTCCCTCAGAGCTGTCATCCTGCGTTAACGTTTTCCCCAATTTCTGTGCCAGCTCCTTCAACTGCATCCGGTATAACCCAGCCACCGTCGCAGTGTTGAAATAGGGCTGCCCAAAGGGGACGGTTGCCTGCCGGTACACGATCCTCTTAATATCCCTCATCTCCCTGTTTCGTTCCTCAGGATCACTGATTCCAAGGGCCGCAAGATCCTCAAAGAAGCTCCGTTTGTAAATGAACCGATACTCCTTCAATCCCAAAATGGACCAGAGCGTATCGTAAAAAGGCACTTTGTAGGCTTTCAGCCAGTCCCACATGATCTCCGGGTCCGTCACATTTGGGTTTTCCGCGTGGCAGCGGGCACAGAGGAGCACCAGATTTGCGGGCTCATCCTTGCCTCCCAGGGAGTCCGGTACAATGTGACAGCGCTCCAGATTGCGTTTGCAGCCGCAGCGCCAGCAGCGCTCGTGGGCCTCTGCTGCGTCCACGCTAAAGTCCGATTCATCAATGCGGGAGAACCAATAATTTACAATTTCTGGTATTTTTGCCTTGATCGGTTTACGCTTCATAAGTATGTAATCCTCCTCTGCAAAAAAGCAACGATAAGGAAAGAATACCAGAAAATTCTATTTATGTAAACGGAAAATGACATTCCAACCGTATGTCCCCTCTGTTTCGCCTTGCAACCTGCCTCAAAGCCGATTATAATATTTCTTATCTTAAACAAAAGCGGGTGACCATTATGTACATAGCGGATTTACATATTCATTCCCGGTATTCCCGGGCGACCAGCAAGGACCTGACGCCGGAACAGCTGGATTACTGGGCAGGGCGTAAGGGAATTCAGATTCTGGGCACCGGGGATTTTACCCATCCGGCGTGGCGGGAGGAATTGCAGGAAAAGCTGGTTCCGGCAGAGGATGGACTGTACGCGCTGAAGGACGATCTGCGGCTGAGCGACCGCACCCTGGCAGGCAGCGGGAGGACCCGTTTTGTCATCTCGGGCGAGATCAGTTCCATCTATAAAAAGAATGGAAAAGTGCGCAAGGTGCACAGCGTGATTTTATTGCCCAGCCTTGAGTCCGCCGAACTGCTCTCGCGAAAATTGGAAACCATTGGGAACATCCACTCCGACGGCCGGCCGATTTTGGGCCTGGACTGTCGGGACCTTTTGGAGATTACCCTGGAAATCTGTCCGGAAGCCATCTACATTCCGGCGCACATCTGGACGCCCCATTTTTCATTATTCGGAGCATTTTCCGGGTTTGACACGGTGGAGGAGTGCTATGAAGATTTGACGCCCCACATTCATGCCATGGAGACCGGCCTGTCCTCGGACCCGCCCATGAACTGGCGGCTTTCCGCGCTGGACTCCTATCAGCTGGTGTCAAATTCCGACGCCCACTCCCCGTCAAAGCTGGGCCGCGAGGCCAATCTTTTGAACATTGAAATGAGTTACGAGGGCCTATACGGAGCCATCCAGCGGGGCGACGGTCTTGAGGGTACCATTGAGTTTTTCCCCGAGGAGGGCAAATACCATTTTGACGGTCACCGGAAATGCCACCTCTGCCTCAGTCCCGTGGAAGCGGAGCGTTATGACGGGAAATGCCCGGTTTGCGGCAAAAAGCTGACGATTGGCGTGTCCCACCGCGTGGAGCAGCTGGCGGACCGGAAAGAGGGATTCCAGCTGGAGGGGGCGCGTCCATTTGAAAGTCTGGTGCCCCTTCCGGAGGTGATTGCGGCCTCCACCGGCCGTTCCGCCGCCAGCGCAAAGGTTCAGGTTCAGTACGAGGAAATGCTGGCCGGCTTGGGAACTGAGTTTTCCATCCTGCGGGAGATCCCCATTGAGGACATACGCGAAAACGCCGGCTATCTGGTGTCCGAGGGCATTCGCCGTCTGCGGGAGGGAAAGGTGGAGCGCCTGCCCGGATTTGACGGTGAATACGGGAAAATCAAACTGTTCACCCCCTCCGAGATCGATAATCTGGACGGGCAGCTCAGCCTGTTTGCCGGATGGACCGCGGATGAAACCGCCGCCGTGGCAGCGCCGGCCGGAGCGATTCAAGACGTAGAAAATGACAACGTTTCCGCCTCTTCACCGGCCTCCTCGCCAGCGGAAAATACGCCTTTTTCCGGGCCGGATTCCGATCCTGAAATTTTACAAATGGCTGAAAATGCCGCCTCAACCGTTCATTTTCCGCTGGTCTTAAATCCCGAACAGACGCTGGCGGTCCGCTCTGCGGGACGGGCGGTAGCGGTGATCGCAGGGCCGGGAACCGGCAAGACCAGAACGCTGGTGGAGCGTATTTCCTATCTACTTGAAACCCGGAGGGTGAAGCCGACGCAGATCACCGCCGTCACCTTCACCAACAAGGCCGCGGAGGAGATGCGCATCCGTCTGGAAGAGAAAATGGGCGGGAAGCAGGCCGTAAAAAAACTCCGGATCGGCACATTTCATTCGATCTGCTTCGATCTCTTAAGAAAGCAGGGATTGGAATTTTTGATGGCAGACGAGTCGGAAATGCTGGAAATTGCCCGCGAAGCCATTCGGGCGGAGGGCCTGTCCATAAAACCGTCCCGGCTTCTGCGCTACATATCCCTTAAAAAAGCGGGCAGCGCCCCGGATGAGGTAGAGGCGGAAATTCAGGAAGCGGAGCAGGAAGAAATGCAGGCGGATCATGCGTCCGCACCCTCCCAGCCAACCCGCGCCCAGTTGGAAGCGGCCGCGGAAAATTATCAGCAGGGCCTGGCTCAGATCGGCGCTCTGGATTTCGATGACTTGCTGCTGAAAGCGCTGGAGCTTGCAGAGCAGTCCCAAATGGAGCCGGAAGCATTTTCCTATCTGCTGGTGGACGAGTTTCAGGACATCAACCCGGTTCAGTACCGTTTGATCCGCGCATGGAACCGAGGCGGGAGAGAACTGTTTGTGATCGGCGACCCGGATCAGGCGATTTACAGCTTCCGCGGGACGGATGCGAAATGCTTCGAGCGCCTGGAGGCGGATGAGAAGGGGCTGGAGGTGATCCGGCTGGAGCAGAACTACCGGTCCACCCCTCAGGTGCTGACTGCGGCGCAAGCCGTGATTTCCATCAATCCCGGCGCCCGGCCTTGTCTGAAGGCCAACCGCGGGGAGGGTTACCCGGTGCGGGTGGTGACCGCCACAGGTGAGATGGCGGAAGCCATATTTGTGGCAAAGGAAATCAACCGCCTGATCGGTGGAATCGACATGCTGGACGCGCAGGAGGGATTTTCCTGCCCTGACGACCGCCGGCCCAGAAGCTTTGCCGAAATAGCGGTGCTGTACCGCACCCACCGCCAGGCGGATCTGCTGGAAAAATGCCTGAGGCGCGAGGGAATCCCGTATGTTGTGGCAGGGCGCGACGAGTACCTTGAGGCGGACAGCGTGCGTGGAACCATTTGCTTTTTCCGCAGCCTGGCGGATCCCGACGATGGGCTGTCACGGCGGTTGTGCCTGAAATTGCTGTGGGGACTGGGTGAGGACTGCATTTCCGACTGCGTATTTCAGTCAATGGTTGACAAATATAGGAAGCAGATTAAAAAGGCCCGCCCGCAGAAAATGCTTGATTCATGGATCACGGACCTGGACCTGACCGAGGACGCAGCCATGCAGAAGCTTGTCTCCACGTCCGTTTTCTACAAAAATATGCCGGAGTTTCTGGAAAACCTGACCTTCGGCCGGGAGAGCGATCTGAAACGCTGCGGCAAAAAGAGTTACACGGCGGATGCGGTGACCTTGATGACCCTCCACGGCTCCAAGGGTCTGGAATTCCCCGTGGTGCTGCTCTATGGAGCGCGAAGGGGCCTGATTCCTCTGGAAAATGGAAACGGCCGGATCGATGTTGAGGAAGAGCGGAGATTGTTTTTTGTGGGTATGACCCGGGCAAAAGAAGAACTGATTATAACTACTTCCCAAGAACCATCACCATTTTTGGATCATATGCCAAATGAAACATTCCTGGCCCAACGCGCGAATCCGCCGCGAGAGACAGAAGCGGCCAGGCAGCTGAGCCTTTTCGATTTTATGTAAATGCTTCGCAGGAGAGTACAGATGTCAGAGGAAAGACAGAAGAAAATCGATACGGAAAAGCAGGTCATGCCGGTTTTGAAACAGCTGGATCGTTTATACGGGACAACCAAGACGGGATTTTTTCATCAAGAACCGTGGCAGCTCCTGGTAGCGATTATGCTCAGCGCCCAGAGTACGGATAAGCAGGTGGAGGAAGTCTTGCCGGAGTTGTACCGGAATTATCCGAAAGTGGAGCATATGGCAAACGCCCCGGTGGAGGAAATCGAACGGAATATCCGATCCATTGGTCTTTACAAAAGTAAGGCCAAAAACATCAAAAAGTGCTGCGGTCAGATCGTATCAGAATATGCGGGCCAGGTTCCGGAAACAATCGGGGAACTGCTCAGGCTTGCAGGAGTAGGCCGCAAGACCGCGACACTGTACCTGGCGGATGCCCACGGGATTCCAGGCGTGACGGTGGACACCCATGTATTCAGAATTTCCCGCCGTTTAGGGTGGGCTTTGGGGAAGAATCCCGTGCAGGTTGAGCTGGAGTTGCAGAAGGTATTGCCGGTTGATTACTGGAACCGTATTAATTTTCAGTTGATTTATCATGGGAGAGCGGTGTGCACAGCCAGAAAGGCGCACTGTGAAATATGTCCGTTGGAGAAGTGGTGCGCGAAACGAATCGAGGAGAAACCGGGAAAAACGGCCCGGTGAGCCATCGGCGAAGCGACACGCCGGTTAAAGTCCGACGAAAGGAATCTGAGAGAGGTGAACAGGTGGAAAAGTCCGTGACAATCGAACGAAACTATATACCACTGTGTCAGGCGCTCGTGCAGGAGCCGATGATCACAGCCCTGCAACGACGCGGCATCAATATGGTCCAGCCGGAAATGATTCGGCTGTCCCGGTCGGAGCGCACGTTTGAGCAGTATACCTGCCTTTTTGGCGGGGAAAACCTGCCGGAAATGCTTTTGACTGGGATACGGCAAGCCATGGAAGAGGCGGATAAAATATCACCGGTTTTAATGACAGAGCAGTATCCCTGGCTGAAGGGACCGTCCTGGATTTTGGAAATGAGGGATGTGAGCCATTATAAAGTGACGGTTCAGTTTGCTGCGGAAACATTCTTCAATATATGGAGGATATGCGGCGAACAGGAAGCAGCGGGCGAGTTGGCCGACGCAAACGGGTCTGGTTCTGCGGCATTGCGGTTGTATTTGGAAAAGGATCCGGCGATCCGGGAGGTGGATTGTGGGTTTGAGGGAGTGGGTATGAAGATACCGGTGGAAGTTTGTTCCGAAGGCGAAGTCATGAAAATCACTGTAAAAGAGCGGGAGACTATGTTGCGGATGGTGAAGGAACTGATATTGAACGGAAACCTTGATTTGAGGCGATATGTAGCGGGGGAGTGTGAGATTTAAAAATGGGGCGATAGGAGATAGAATGTAGTGGGCGGAGAAAAATGTAGAGGATACATAGTGCGAATCCTAAGTGAACATGAAAATGTAGGAGGATTCGCACTAGGAAATTGGGGATTTATGGGAGAATATGGCGCGGTGGAAATATAAAGGTTGAGTTTTTGAGCCTGCAAATAAAAAGTCAATAGGAAAATGAGAAATTTTCAAGATTTATTGTTGATTAAATTTCAGGTACAACAAATAGACCACCGTTATCCGCTGGTCTGAAAGGATGCGGTATTCTCTATTCTGGAAGAGACATTAGATATTCTTTTACCCTTCCGTAATAGATACGCAGAAACTTATTAGCGCCTGCAGTCATGTAGACATAGTAAGGCTTTCCCTGAGCACGTTTCTTATCAATAAACGCATATACAGGGTCGTCCTGCGGTTTTGTTTTGATGAGACAGTCCATGACCTGAAATAAGGTTTTTCGGAGGGAAGATGAGCCGCGTTTGGAGGTTGGAACGCTTTTTTGTTCATAGGTTCCGGATTCATTGACACCTGGGTCTACACCAGCAAATGCAGTGATAGCGCCCTTGTGGGTAAAGCGTGTGACATCTCCGATTTCAGCCATAAGCTGAGGACCAAGAGACGGGCCAACACCCTTCATCCCCATAACAACGGGATATTCAGGCAGCTTGGCGGCTGTGTCATTCATCAGGGTACGGAGTTCTTCCACGGTTCTGGAAGCAGTGTTTAATTGTTCTATGGACTGTTTCACGATCAGCTTGGTTAGATCATCTTTTGGAAGTATAGGAACAAGCTCCTTTGCGGCCCCATAGATTTCTTCAGCCTTGTCTTTGCTGAAGTTGTACTTCCTGCGTTTGCACCACTTCTGATAATGGTCGACAAATGCATTTAATGAAAGTTTACGAACACAGTCCACATGCCAGTATGTAGTAGCAAAATCAACCCACTTCTGGCTGCCGTCCTCACGGGCAGGGCTATCAAAGTAAGTATTAACACCAGGGTAAGTCTGATCGAGGATACCGATGAGGTTATTCTTCATAGCTGTTTTGTGTTTCATGTAGAAGCCAAACTGACGGTTCATGGTCTTTAATTGATTGCGTAGTTCGTCCATAAGACTATACTGTTTCAATTCCGTCCAACTGTCAAGGGTGTAACGAGCTATTTTTACAGAGTCAGCTTTATCAGATTTTACTTTGCGGAGGGAATGAGCTCCAAAATCTTTAATGAGCTTAGGATTTACGGCAGTTACAAAAAGACCTGCCAGAGAAAGCTCACGAGCCAGTGGTTCGTAGTAACGGCCAGTATGTTCCATAACGATGCGTGATTCACCATCGATTGATCGGATCTGCGCAATTAAGGATTGGATGTTACTGGAAGTGTGCTTGATTTCAAAGGGAGAAGAAACGATTTCTCCATAAGGTCGTAGAATGGCGACCATACTTTTCCCTTTGGAAACATCAATACCAACAGCGTTCATGTTCATAAATTTGTCACTCCTAAAGAATATTGCAATAGATAAGTACCAGTTTTACTCATTGCCTATTCAATCTACTGTGGTGTGACACGAACGTACCAAAGGCAGTTCAACCTGCATAAAACGAACGCTGCAAATGAGGAGCTGGTTATCAGTCTCAAATACGGACGCGAAGTCCAAGAAAGGAAGCCGATATACCGATTGCTCCAACATTGTAACAGCTTAAGCAACAAGATGGATAATTCCTTACTGGCTGTAAGGGATATTAACCATAAATATATTGTTAGTTGATTGCGAAACAGGTATTCAATCCTGATTCCAAATAAGGAAGCCACTTTGCGAAGCAGGAGGACCTGAATAAGTGGGATGTATTCGGATAATGGCGCACATTCATAAGCCATACGTTTTATGGAGTTGGTAAGTCCTATGCAATTAAAGATTTTAACGTCCGTATGCATTCATGCTTATGAATCTTATCTGCGAGAACCACACCGATTAATTGTGTAATGCCTGCGAGGATTAGGTCGGCATGAAGTGTTTTCTCATTTTGGGTTTTACGTCCGGCCAGACAGAAGCAGTCTTTTAAGTGATTGATAGACCGCTCCACATAGGTTCTGGTTTTGTAGACCTTATTCCATTCGTCAGTCCCTCGCAGAATACCTGGATAGGCACGAAGATTTTTCTCTGGATAAATGTAAATCATTCTGCCACAGGAAGACGTGGTACATGGGTTGTCACATTTACAGAGCCGGTGATAGTTTCCAGAAGAAGGATCTTTTATCCAAACAACTTTGGGACAGACGAATTTGTATCGTGTGACGCCGCTTTTAAGCTTACAGGTTCCTTCGTATTTCATTGGAAGAGAGGGATCCTTTGGACAACAGGGAATCCCGTTTTCATCAATGGTATAGTCAAGGTTTTCAAGATGTGCCCTGGAGTTCAAAGGAATATAGGCTTTCTTGAAGTGCCTGCCATTACCAAAGGTATCCCCGGAAAGAAGTTCCTTGTACAGGCGGACCGAATCAAAGGCGGAGTCACCAAGGAAGGTGTCAGGCCGGATCAGAGGATGTGTAGCGAAAAAGTCCTGAAGAGTAGGAATCAAGAGCCTTGCGTCATGGACAGATTTGTCCTCATCAGGCGAATCGGATTTCTTAGAAATGGTAATTTCAGGATGCTTCTCAAAGAAAGCTTTGTTGTAGAAATCAATGTGCCGGATAATGCCGAGGCCATTAGTAACAATTCCTATCTTATAGGCGTAACAGAAATGCCCATCGATATAGAGCTGTTTGATCTCCGGATTGGCAGCTGAATGTGAGGGCATGGAAGCATAGGCAGCTTTATATGGATCATAAGAATCGTCAAAGCCTTTGGATTTTGCATACGCTTTTAGCTGTTTAATGATGCGGTTTGCGTATTTAGGATTGTTTTCAGTAACCCAAGCTTCTATACCAGAAGAATCGAAGATAGTCATACTGGCTTTGGAAGAGTCAATCGCCTGACAGATAGGTTCAGTGAGGTCAACAAGGCGTGAGAAAACATCTTCGAGTTCAGGAAGAAAATCCTGTTTGAAGCGGGTTATCTTAGAAGCATCGGGGACTTTGTCAAAGCCACAGAATTCTCTGAGATGTCTGGAATAATGAAGGAAAATAAGCAGTAACGAGTCAGTAGGAATAGAAAAAATACGTTGAATGATTAAGGCCCATAAAAGGGCGAACAAAGGGTATTTGCGGGTTCTGCCCGTTGATGCATAGAAACGCTTCCGGAAGGAAGCAGGGACAATTTCAATAAGGTCAATATGGGATTGGAGCAGTGACAGGAAAGCAGGTTTGTCAGATTCATAAATATCCTGGCAACATGAAAAAATATCTGCCAAAGAAAGCTGATTGTATGGTATCATATAGGTACAACTCCTTTCAGGTGGATATGGTTGATTGTTACTGGACATCTCAATTTTACCATAAACCTGTGAGGAGTTGTTTTATTTTGACAAAGAAAAAAGCCCGAATTTATGAGGGCTGTGGCGTTTCGCAAACGCCTAATAAATATATTGTAGTAGAGAGGAGGGGTACAATAGGGATAAGAAATTGAGGGGATTAGAAGGGATTTTTGGTAATGATTGCTGTCGCATTCTTGTGAGGGAGTGCGTGGATTGAAATCTAGCCGGAAACGGTGCATAAGCGGGTAGCTGAAAGTCGCATTCTTGTGAGGGAGTGCGTGGATTGAAATTCTTATGTTCTTTCGTTACCGCCTCGGTCAAGCCCGTCGCATTTTTGCGAGGGAGTGCGTGGATTGAAATAAGAGTAAGCCTGTATCCTGTTTGTGGAAAACCGAGTCGCATTCTTGCGAGGGAGTGCGTGGATTGAAATCTATTCCCTGTTTTGCGGCTTTCGCAACTTTTGGTCGCATTCTTGCGAGGGAGTGCGTGGATTGCAAGGTTTTTGGCTTTTTTTCACACACTCTTGTCACACTTTCGAGTCAACTCTCGTATTTTCCGACCGACTGCGCAAACCCACAAATTGAAATTAAAATTTTTATACTCCCCCTCCTCCGTCATCCTCTCACAATCCCCTCACACCAAAAAAGAACTGCTAACTCCCGTATCCCGCAGTTAGCAGTTCTTTTATTTCCCCTCATCATTTCAATCAATTCTATTCATTCCCACCAAAGCGACAAAACCACCGCTGCAACTCCAATCCCCACAAATATAACACCGCCCAATTTTGTACTAAACCGATACAACTCGGACGGTTCATCTGCATAGCTGGATTTCCATTGTTCCGTCAGCTTCCATATCACTTCCGGTTTCAAAAATGCAAAAACGCCGATTGCGATAAACACAATACCCCAGATCATACTCCAAACCATAACAGCCCATCCTCCCATACCTATTTTCCCGCCCGTCCCCAATCTCCTGCACACAGAATACCCCAAAATCGATCAATAATCAATCAAAATCAATCCAAACCAGCCAATCCACCAGCCAATTACCCCCTCCCAAAAAAATCATTCCTCCCCCCATCCATCCGCAACCCGCCTCACTTCCCGTTTCACCCTCTCCACATCCCCCTCATTCGGATGCCCCAGAGCCCTGTCATAATTCTCAATCATTTCCCGTACCCGATCTCCATCCCCGTCCGTACCAACTATCCCCTCATATCGTTCCCGCACCGCCGGTTGCATTTGTCCCTGGCACATGAACGTTCCTGCCAGGTGGCATGACTCATCCAAATATTTTCCAACATTCCCCATATTTCTCGAAAAATATTCCCCGCTCCCTCCGAATCCCGCCGTTCCAAACAAAAATACATCCTTTCCCACAATCCCGCGCAGAAATTCCGCCATCTCCTCATCGCAGGACCCCTTATTCGTCCAGAATCCGGCGAACACCACATCGGCCCGCGCGGCCTCTCTCCCCGCCCCGGAAACCGGTCCGAAGTACACACAGGTTTCCGCCGGTAAAACGCTGCGGATTCCATCCGCCAGCAGCTTCGTGTTCCCGGTGCGGCTGCTGTAAATAATCGCATATGTCATACAGAACACCTCCAAATCAATGAAATCATACCTGTTCCCGGTCAAACACACAGTGCACGCCCTCGTGCCTCTGGATCCCGCCCAGGCAGTCGCGGTTGCAGCGAACGCACTGCCGCACGGCATCGGCATTTCCTTCCGTCACTTTCCTGGGCCAGTCCGGATCGGCCAGGAGCTGGCGGCTCATGGCTGCGCAGTCGATGCGCCCGCTTTTTAACTGTTCCTCCACAAAGTCCGGGTCCGTCAATCCGCCCACCCCGCACACCGGCAGGCGGGTAAGGCTCCGGACCTCATCTGCATAGCGCAGGAAACAGCCCTGGCTGGAAAAATAAGGATGATTTGCCGGCGGGATCGTATCGGACAGCCGGGAGTGATCGGCAAGGGCTACATGAAAGCTGGTCACCCCGGCCTGCTCCAGCAGTGGAATCAGAACCGGCAGTTCCTCCACAAGCATACCGGCGTTGCCGTAATGAGGCTCCTCCTGGCGCACGGCCAGCTTGAAATCAATGGGCATGTCCGGCATGCTGCGGCGGATTGACGTCACGGCTTCCACCGCAAAACGCGCCCGGTTGACTACGCTTGCGCCGTACCGGTCCTGGCGGCGGTTGAAGAGCGGAGAGGCAAAGCTGCCACACATCCGGTCGCCGTGGACCTGTACCATGTCAAAGCCTGCCTTTGCCGCCAACACGGCCGCTGAGCCGAAGGAAGCGGTGATCCCCGCAACCTTCTCGGCGGGCAGAGACGAGATATAGGGGCCGACCCGCTGGTTTAAAAGCTCCCGGAGCTGATCCATGGAATACCGCTTCGTCAAAACGCCCGGCAGGTAACGAACCATTCCCGCCAAATCGCTGTCCGACTGGTGCAGCTGGGCGCAAATCAAACAGCCCTCCCGGTGGACGGCCTCGCACAGACGGCGGTATCGGGCAAACCCTCTGGCGCTGTAGAGCGAGCCGAAGGGCGAGCGCCCGGCGGGCACATCCCCGACGATGATCATAGCGCAGCCGCCCGCCGCGATGCGCCGCAGTCTCTCCAAAAGACGTTCTTCGGGCAGGCCAAATGAGGTGGGCGCGAAGATAATCCTGTTTTTCAACACAAGCCCGCCCAGATTCACCGGGCTTGCAATCGTTTCATAGCCCATGCCCGGATGCTCCTTCCCCACAAGTCCCGCGGCGGTCCTCCGTCAGCCGCTCCAAAAGCGAAAGCAGGATCTGACGCTCCTCCGGTTCCAGCCCGCTCAAAATTTCCCGGTCCCACTGGAAAAACAACGAGTGGCTGAGATCGAAAGCCTCACGCCCTTTTGCGGTCAGCTCCAGAATGTGGGCCCTGCGGTCCCGGGGATTCAGATTCTGGAAAATGAATCCGGCCTGTTCCAGTCTGGTCAGAGAGCGCGCCACGTGGCCGGAATCCATTTTCAGCGCCACGGCCAGTTCCCTGGGAGAGCAGCCGGGATGTTTGCCGATGTAGAGGATAAAAAACAGCAGCCCCTGGGACAGTCCGATTTCCTCCAGCTTCCGCCCGCAGTATTCCGCAAAATCTTTGCGCAGCAGCGTGATAAAATAAGCAAATGAACGAATCATCAGAATACCTCCATAAATATTTGACTTAGTCAAGTATATTGCAAATACATGACTTAGTCAAGTAAAAAACGATAAGCCATCCCAGGACCTGCAAAAAAGCCGTAAGTCCTCCCCGCCTATACCTCCTCCACTCGAAATTGTCTAAAATATAACATACACCCCCTATATTTCCTCGAAAATTAACTTAAATCCTCCTTCCGATTCTAACATTCCCCTTCGCTTCATATAAAATATGAATAATTTAAATTCCACTATTGACATTCCTGTTGTGCAATGTTAATATGAAGGAAACATTAAGGTAAGCTTAAGATTGCATTAAGGTAAAGAAAAGGAGAGGAAAGTATGAGAAAACATTCAAGAGCGTTGGTAGCATTGGTTCTGGGATCCAGCATGATTCTTGGCGCTTGTTCGGGCGGAGGCCAGGCGGCATCCACAGAGGCGCCCAAGGCGGCCGAGACCACGGCGGCTCCGGAGTCAAAAGCGGAGGAGTCGAAGGCTGAGGAGACGAGCGCAGAGGCTCAGGGCGGGGAGATGTCCCACGACGAGTTAGTGGAAGCGGCCAAGAAGGAAGGCAAGCTGGTGGTTTACTCCACCACGTCCCGCGTTTCCACCGCGGCTGAGAATTTTGAAAAACTTTACGGAATCAAGGTTGAGACCGCAAACTTAAAGGACGGCGAGCTGGTTGAGAAGACTTCCCTGGAGGTTGGCGGCGGCGTCAACGGAGCCGACATGGTGCTCTGCCAGGACGGCGCCAGAGTCTACGGCGAGTTAATCACTCCCGGATACCTGGTGAACTACGTTCCCGAGTCCCTGAAGGATCAGATTCCCGAGGAGAACCAGAATCCGCTGGTATTCCAGTTTGTGGATAAGGTGTTCATTTTCAACAGTGAGAATTCCACGGACGCTCCTGTGACCAATATCTGGCAGCTCACCGAGCCGGAGTGGAAGGACCGCGTGCAGTTCAAGAACCCCAATCAGGAGGGCGTGAACTCCAACTTCCTGACCATGCTGACCAGCGACGAGTGGTCCGGTAAGATTGCGGACGCTTATAAGGAATATTATGGAAAAGACATTGAGCTGACCACCGAGAACGCAGGTTACGAGTGGATGCAGGCATTCTTTAACAATACCGTTTTAGGCACCAGCGATTCCACCATCGCGGAGAACGTGGGAACCAAGGGACAGAAGGATCAGCTGATCGGCCTGTTCGTACTCTCCAAAACCCGCTACGTTGAGACCAAAGACCTGGCCCTGGCGACCGCGCCGGATATGGCCCCGTTCAGCGGCTTCTACTATCCGATTTACGCACAGCTCACCTCCAACGCACAGAACGTCAACGCGGCGAAGCTGTTTATCGAGTACCTGATGACTGCCGAGGGCTTTGAGCCCTGGTCCTCCGACGTGGGTTCCTACTCCGGCAACCTGCAGGTTCCCTGCAACCCGGCCGACAAGGATATGACCTACTGGGCGCCCAGACTGGTCCGCGAGGATCCGCAGTACGTGTATGAGAACCGCGCTCAGGTTGAGGAGTTCGTCAACAACCTGATCAACTAATTGAAACAGTCAACAATTCACGCCGGCCGCCTGAAAAGACGGCCGGCACTCAGATAAGGGGGATCGATTATGTCATGGCAGAACCGGTTTAAGTCGTTTATCAAAGAGCCGCAGAACATCATCCTTATCGTGCTGTTTATTCTGATGTCCTTTCTGACCCTGCTGCCGCTGGTGTCCCTGATCCGCGATACGCTGATCGCTCATCCGTCCGAACTGATGAGCATCAAGGGAGCTAAGGCCGGGGATTTCACACTGTTCCACTGGTACAAGGTATTCTTTGACGGAAAGAACAGCAAGAATCTGTTCTACAGCCCGTTCTGGAACACGGTCAAGGTTTCCATCGGCAGCTGCGTGATCGCCATCGGACTGGGCGGCACGGTAGCCTGGCTGGTGGCCCGCTCCGATATCAGGTTTAAATCCATCATCAGCACGATTTTTGTATTTCCGTACATAATGCCGTCATGGACGCTGGCCATGGCCTGGCTGAACTTTTTCCGCAACGCGTACATCGGCGGCAAGCCCGGCCTGTTCACCGCCCTCACGGGGATCGAGACGGCCAACTGGTTCGCCTACGGGCAGTTCCCCATCATTGTGGTGACCGGCCTGCACTACGCGCCCTTCGCCTACATCCTGATCGGCGGTATTTTACAGAATATGGATGCGAACCTGGAGGAGGCGGCTATGCTGCTCAAGGCCAGCCGCATGAAAATCATCCGCAAGGTGACGCTGCCCATCGTGATGCCCGCCATATTCTCCGCGTTCCTGCTGACCTTCGCCAGCTCCATGAGTGCCTTCGCGGTCCCCGCATTCCTGGGCACCCCGGTGCGCTACTACGTGCTGACGACCCAGCTCTACCGTACGTTAAACGGCGTGAACCAGGGATACGGTTATGTTTTGGCCGTGGTCATGCTGGCGGTCGGGCTGTTCGTTCTGGCCTTCAACCAGTGGTTCGTGGGCAAGCGCAAATCCTTCACAACCGTCACCGGAAAGAGCTCCCAGGTCTCCCTGGTGAAGCTGCGCGGCGCAAGGACGCCCATTTCCGCAGGCGTGCTGTTTATGCTGTTGCTGATCGCGATTCTGCCGCTCGTCTCCTTCGCAGTGGAGTCCTTTACCATGGTGACCGGCAATTACAATCCGTCCAACTTTACCTCCATCTTCTGGCTGGGTAAGGGCAGCACGGATATCGCCAACGGCGAGCCGGGAATCCTGCGCAACAAGTACATTTATCTGGGCCTGTGGAACAGCATCAAGCTGTCCGTGTGCTGCGCCTTTGTGGCAGGCACCGCGGGCGTGCTCTGCGGTTACGCGGTGGTCAAGCGCAGAGGAAGCCGCCTGTCGGGCGTGGTCAACAGCCTGGCGTTCTTCCCCTACCTGATGCCCGCTATGGCCTTCGGCGCTATTTACCTGTCCATGTTTACCCAGAAAAACGGCTTCATCCCGCCGCTGTACGGCACATTCACCCTGCTGGTGCTGATCGGTTCGGTCAAATACCTGCCCTTCGCCTCCAGAGCGGGCGTCAACGCCATGCTGCAGCTGAGCAACGAGATCGAGGAGGCGGCCGTGATTCAGGGCGTGAGCTGGTGGAAGCGCATGGTCAAGATCATTTTCCCCATCCAGAAGACCAGCTTTTTGAGCGGCTACCTGCTGCCATTTATCTCCTGTATGAGAGAGCTGTCCCTGTTCATCCTGCTTGTCACCCCGGCCAACCGCGTGTTGACGACGCAGCTGTTCCAGTACAATGAAAAGGGCTGGAACCAATACGCCAACGCGATCAACCTTCTGATCATCGTGGTGGTGCTGTTCTTCAACCTGGTGATCAACAAGCTGACCGGAGCGTCTATTGACAAGGGAATAGGAGGATCATAATATGTCAGATATTGTACTGAAAAATATAACCAAGCGGTTCGGCAAGAGCGTAGCCGTGGATAATCTGAACCTGACCATCGCAGACGGGGATTTTATCACACTGTTAGGCCCCAGCGGCTGCGGCAAAACCACCACCCTGCGTATGATCGCAGGGCTGGAGACGCCCACCGAGGGCGAAATCTGGATCGATGGGAAATGCGTGTTTTCCGCCGAGAAGGGCATCAACGTGCCGCCCAGCAAGCGGGACGTGGGCTTCCTGTTCCAGAACTACGCCCTGTGGCCCCACATGACCGTGTACCAGAACATCAGCTTTGGCCTGGAAAATATGAAGTGGCCCAAGGACCGCATCCGCAAAAAGGTGGATGAATTGTTGAAAATGCTGAAGATCGAGGAGTTTGAGAAACGTTATCCCAGCGAGCTCTCCGGCGGCCAGCAGCAGCGCGTGGCCATCGCCAGAACCCTGGCGACGGAGCCCAAGGTGCTGTTCATGGATGAGCCTTTAAGTAACCTGGACGCCAAGCTGCGCATGGACATGCGCACGGAGCTCAAGCGTCTGCACCTGGAGACCAGGTCCACCTTTGTGTACGTGACCCACGATCAGCTGGAGGCCATGACCTTGTCTACCAAGATCTGTCTGATGAAGAAGGGCCTGTTGCAGCAGTACGCGCCGCCGCTTACGGTTTATCATTCCCCGGCCAATATGTTCACCGCGGACTTTGTGGGAAATCCCTCCATCAACCTGATCGAGGGCGTGGGCTCCAACATCAACCTGGATGAAATCAAGATACAGGTGGGGGAATTAAATATGCTGTTCTGTCCAGAGTCCAACAGCGTATCCCTCAGCGGCAATCATAAAATTGTGCTTGGAATCCGCCCGGAATATGTTAATATAGAAGCAGACAGCGCCCTCCAGGCATCGATTTACTCCACATTGCCGTCCGGCATGGAAACCATTGTGAAAATCCAGCTGGGGGATCTGATTCTCACCAGCGTGGTGTTCCAGGGTAAGGATTTCAACGTAGGTGAAACGGTGGGCGTTGAATTTACGGGTGAACGTTGCGTTCTGTTTGACGCTGAAACGGAAGACTACCTGGCGCTTGGCCGGTTGGAGGTTATCGCCGGGTAATTCCCGCCCAGGGGAGAGGATTGCATGAAGAAGATACTGATTGTGGATGATGAACGGGATATTGTTGAGTGCCTGGATATGAACCTGCGCAAGAAGGGCTACGCCACCGCCTACGCCTGCGACGGCACGGAGGCGGTGCTGGCGGCCAGGCGGGAGCGGCCGGACTGCATTTTGCTGGACGTGATGCTGCCCAAGATCAGCGGGATCGAGGTGTGCCATCTGCTGAAGGCGGATCAGGCCACCGGGCACATTCCGGTGATCATGCTGACGGCTAAGGGCGAGGAGGACGACAAGGTCACCGGCTTTGACGCCGGGGCGGACGACTACATCACCAAGCCCTTCGGCTGGCGGGAGCTGTTCGCGCGCATTGAGGTAGCGCTGCGCCGGAGCCAGCCCTCCGCACCCCAGAGCCAGGAGGACAACGCGCTGCGCGTCAAGGACCTGGCCATCTATCCGGATAAATACGTGGTGGAGCAGGACGGCAGGCGGGTGGATTTGACGCCCACGGAATTCGGCATCCTCAGGGTGCTGGCGGAGCACCGGGGAAATATCGTCACCCGAAACGAGCTGAACGAAGCCCTGGGAATCACCAACAACGGCGGGGAGATCCGTTCCCTGGACGTCCACATGAGAAATCTTCGCAAAAAGCTGGGCGACGACATCCAGGAATGCCGCTATATCGAAACTATACGAAGGATCGGGTTCCGCGTAAATGAGTAAAATTGATCGGATCATGACCATCGGCCTGGTGATCTTCTGGCTGGTGGTCCTGGTCCTGATTCTGTTTTGTGTCCTGATCCGGGAATATCTGTATTTTAAGAATTATATTTCGGAGCTGGAGAAGCGCAATCAGAAGCTGGAGACAGAGCTTGAGGCCCGGGAAAAGCGCCTGCGGGACATGCGGGCATCGGACGACGACCGTTTCAATTATTTTAACGCGGTGTTTGCCGCCATGAAGGACGGCATCGTGGTGTTTAAGGACGACGGGGCACTGGTGCTGGCGAACCGGGCGGCCCGGGCCTTTCTGCACATCGACAAGCACATTTTCTTTAAGAGCGACAAGAGCTCCTACGGGGCTTTTTACGGGCTGGTGTCCGACGTCTGCCGGGAGGCGTTTGAGAGCGCGACGGAGCGGCGGGTAGAGTTTCAGGAGGGGGACCGGATTTTCGAGGTGTCCGCGCTTTTGATTCCGGACCGTTACCAGAAGGGGATTTGTCTGGGCGTGATGGCGGTGGTCATCGACGTGACCGAGGCCAGACGGCTGGAAGCCCGGCGCAAGGAATTTGTCAGCAATGTGTCCCACGAGTTCCGCACGCCCATGACCCTGATTTCCGGCTACGCGGAAATGCTTCGGATGTGGGACGAGGTGACGAAGGAGGAGCGCACCAAGGCTCTGGATGTGATCGAGCAGGAGACCAAGCGGTTAAAGAAGCTGGTCAGCGAGCTGTTGACCCTGTCCAGGCTGGACCGCCAGGAGGGGCAGGAGCGCAATTTGCCCTTTGTGGATGTGGAGGCGGTGATTGAGCAGATTCTATGGAGCCTGGAGGACATGGCGAACAAGCGCAGGGTGGAGTTAGTCTCCGACGTGGAGGTGGATTACCCGATCCTGCGGGCAAACGAACAGTTTTTCTACCAGATGCTGTTGAATCTGATCGAGAACGGCATCAAATACAACCGGGAGCAGGGACTGGTGAAGGTGTGGGCCCGCAGCGATGGAAACGTCCTGCGGATCACGGTGTCTGACAGCGGAATGGGCATCGAAGAGAAACACCAGGAGCGGATTTTCGACCGCTTCTACCGGATCGACGAGGACCGGAATTCCCGCCACGGCGGCAACGGCATCGGCCTCTCCATCGTCAGCAGCGTGGTGGAGCAGATGCGGGGCAGAATCCAGGTGGAGAGCCGCCCGGGGGAGGGATCCGAATTTAAAATCGAGCTGCCATTAAACGGCGGAACTTTAGGAGGATAAAGTGAACGTATTGATTGTGACAGGCCTTAGCGGTGCGGGCAAGACCAGAGCGCTGCAGATTCTTGAGGATATGGGATATTATTGTATGGATAATATTTCCCCAAAGATTCTTTTGCAGCTGATCCACGGGGAGATGCAGGAGGAAGGCTTTTCCAAGCGTCTGGCCGTGACCATGGATATCCGCAGCTACGGCGTGCCGGACGGATTCGACCAGATCGTGGATGAGATGAAGAAATGCAGCGTCAGCGTGCGGGTTCTGTTTCTGGACTGCGCGGAGGAGGTGCTGTTAAAGCGCTACAAGGAGTCCAGACGGCTGCATCCGCTGATGAGCGGGAACCGCAATGTGAATCTGACGGACGCGATCCGGCAGGAGATTTGCCGGATGGAGAGCCTGAAGGTGGAGGCGGATTATGTGGTGGACACCTCGGAGCTGTCCACGTCGGCGCTGCGGGAGAAGCTGACGGATCTGTTTTCCGGGCCGGATGTGGCGGGGATGCGGATTGAGTTTGTGGCCTTTGGGTATAAGTACGGGATTTTGGCGGACGCGGATCTGGTGTTTGATGTGCGGTGCGTGGCGAACCCGTATTATGTGAAGGGGTTGAGGGAAAAGACGGGGGAGGATAAGGAAGTCAGGGACTTTGTGATGGGGTATGAGGAGGCAAGGGAACTGTTTAAGCGGATGGTGGGGTATTTGGAGTATGCGATTCCGCTGTATGAGAAGGAGGGGAAGGCGCAGTTGGTGATCGGGCTGGGGTGTACGGGGGGGCAGCATCGGTCGGTGACGTTTGCCAGTTTGTTGAGGGATTATTTTGGGGAGAGGTATGAGAATGTGAGGTTGGGGATGAGGGATATGAGGGTGAATCAGAGGAGGATTGTGGGGGGTGGGGATTGAAAAGGGGTACGCGAAGGAGCGGGCGGCGGACCCATGGTTTCCGGGGACTGCTTACCGAAGCGCAGGCGCTAAAGCCCGGAAAGGACCGGAAGCGGGGCACCGGCTCTATTCGCGGAGAAACTCTGAAGAGCTTTCTCCGCTCAGGTCGCCTGAAATCGTGTTTTGGAGAACACGATTTCTCCCCGCTTCCGGCCCTTCCCGGCCTTAAGCGCCTGCGGTCCGGTAAGCAATGTCCCCGGAAACCATGGGTCCGCCGCCCACTCCTTCGCTGGTTTTTCAGGGCGGAAGGGGAGGGGGCTGGGGCTTATTTTTTTTGCGCTTTTTTGGGATGAGGAGATGGGGATGAGGGGTTAGGGGCGGTGGTGGTACAGTTTGGCGCAGGGGTGGGGGTGGCCTTGGATGGGGAAGGATTTGTCGCCGGTGGGGTCGCGGTGGAATCCGGCGGACTCGTAGCAGCGGTAGGCGGCGGGGTTGTCCAGGAAGACGTAGAGGGTGACTTGGTCCGCGAGGAGAATGTCGTAGCTGTAGCGCAGGGCCTGAAGGACCATGGCTCGGCCTTGTCCTTGGCCGCGTTGGGATGGGTCCAGGATGATGAAGCCCAGGTGGACGGTGTTGGTCTCCGGACCAAGGTAGCGCATGGTAAAATGGCCGACGGGCTGGTTGCCCTCGTCTGTGGCGGTCATCTGCCAGAGGTTGGGGTTGCCGGCCTGCCGGTCATAGTATTCGTTGAGATGCTCCGGGCGGAGCGGATATCCGAATTCGCAGAGGGCGTCGGCGGACCAGAGACGCAATGCGCGCTCGTCTTGGCTCCATGTGACGATTTTTTCGGCGTCGGTTTTGTTGTAGGGTCTGAGACGTATCATGGGTGTTGGGTCCCTTCTTTGGAATGTGGTTGGATGGTGGCGTCACCGGGCTGTGGGGGCGACGTTGGGTGGGTTAGGGGTGGGCGGCGACGATTTCGCGCACGGCGCTTAGGAACAGACGGCGGTCGATGGGGTGGATGACGAAATGGGTGTAGCCGTGCTGGCCAAGCCTCAGGACCGCCTCGTCTATGTGCTGGTGCGGCGCGATGAACAGGGTGATTTGCATGAGAGGTCCGGAGAGGGTCTTTTGCAGATTCATGATTTCATCGGTCGGAAGCTCCAGGTCTACGATGATCAGCTTGGGATTTAACCGGTAGATCATGGGAAATGCCTGGCGGCTGTCCGCGGCGGTGTAAATGTGCGAGTATCCGGCCTGCTTCAGGAGGTCGGTTGCCTGAGTGCAAATTTGCGCGTTGCTTGAGAGAATCAGAATGTTACGCATAATCGTGTCCCCCTTTCGATACTTCTATTGTACATTGTCGTCATCCGGCACGGGTGACGATAAGTGATATGTTTCCTTAATTATACCATAAACACCAGGCTCGTGAAAGACCCCGCTAAGCGTTTTGGCATGTATTCTTGTCAGATATAAAAAGACCCCGGAGAGAGTCCGGCCGATGTAAAAATTGATACGAAACCCGCTTACAAGTGGGATTGACGCAGCTTCCCGTGTTGATTTTTCCGCCGTTCGGAGCTGGTGCCGGGGATTGAGGGGATGGAAAAATATTGTGATTGACGGGTGGCTGTTTTGGGGGATTTATATTATAATGGAATGGCGTCCGGACGGTGGAGCCGGAGAATATGAAATGGGCCGCGGGTGGTTTTGGCGGCGTGGAGGTTGTGATGGGAAAATTGAGACTGGGAATTCTTGGAAATGGTTATCTGGCGGGGATTGTGGTGGAGGCCTTTGAGAAGGGGCTGCTGCCGGAATATGAGCTGGTGGGGATAATGGGGCGCACGCCGGAGAAAACCGGGGCGCTGGCAGAGCGGGCGGGGTGCGCGCCCTGCGGTTCCATCGGCGAGCTTTTGGACCGGAAACCGGATTATATTGCGGAGGCTGCTTCCGTGGCCGCGGTGCGGGATTATGCGGTGCGGATTTTGGAGGCGAAGTGCGGGCTGGTGGTGCTGTCCATCGGGGCCTTTGCGGACCGGAACTTTTATGAGCAGGTGGGGAAAGCGGCTGCGGCCAACGGGGGGAGGGTACATATCGCCTCCGGCGCGGTAGGCGGTTTCGATGTGCTGCGCACCATCGCGCTGATGGGACAGGCGAAGGCGGGGATCGAGACCCATAAGGGGCCGAAGTCGCTGATGAACACGCCGCTGTTTGAGGAGTCTCTGCTGGCCGGTGAAGAGGAGAGACATGTGTTTGAGGGAAATGCTAAGGAAGCCATCGGCCTTCTGCCCACCAAGGTGAATGTGGCGGTGGCCGCTTCCCTGGCCGCGGCGGACCCGGAGCGCATGCGCATGGATATTTACAGCGTTCCGGGTTTTGTTGGGGACGATCACAGGATTACCTCGGAGATCGACGGGGTGAAGGCCGTGGTGGACATCTATTCCAGCACCAGCGCCATCGCAGGCTGGAGCCTGGTGGCGGTGCTGCGCAATCTCGTGTCTCCGATTGTGTTTTAAGAGCGTCTGAAAGAGGAGGAAATGATATGTTTCGGAAGATCGTGGCCATTGAGCCGGTGAGCCTGGTGAAAGAGGCGGAAGAGGAACTGAGAACGTACGCGGAGGAAGTGGCGTTTTACGGGGATATCCCGGCGGATGACGATGAGATCGTGCGCCGCATCGGGGATGCGGACGGGGTGCTGGTGAGTTATACCTCCAGAATCGGCCGGGAGGTACTGGAGCGCTGCCCGCAGGTCCGCTATGTGGGAATGTGCTGCAGCCTGTACTCGGAGGCCAGCGCCAATGTGGATATCGCCTATGCCAGGGAGCACGGCATCACAGTGCTGGGCATCCGGGATTACGGGGACCGGGGTGTGGTGGAGTTTGTGCTCTGCGAGCTGGTGCGCCTTCTGCACGGTTATGACCGCCCCATGTGGCGGGAGCTGCCCCTGGAGATCACCGGGTTAAAGACGGGCATCATCGGCCTGGGCGTGTCCGGGGCCATGATCGCCGAGGCCTTAATGTTTATGGGCGCGGACGCGCGCTATTACAGCCGTACCCGAAAGGAGGACCGGGAGGCGGCGGGCCTGCGCTATCAGCCTTTGGACCAGCTCCTGCGGGAATGCGACGTGGTGTTCACCTGTCTCAATAAGAACGTGATCCTGCTGGACGGCGAGGCGTTCGCACAGTTGGGAAACGGAAAGATTTTATTCAACACCTCCATCGGCCCGGGGCACGATGTGAAGGCCCTGGAGCGCTGGCTGAATGCTGGGGGGAATACCTTTGTGTGCGACACGATTGGCGCGCTGGGCGATCCGGCGCTGGCCGAGAATCCGGCCGTGATCTGTCCCGGCGTATCCGCCGGACGGACCGCCCAGGCATTCGAATTGCTGAGCAAAAAGGTGCTGGATAATGTCCGCACGTTTTTGGGAACACAATAAGGGATTGTAAAAAAACACGTTTTAGACTATACTATATGGAATGGCGCCGGCAGCGGCCCCACCGGGCGGGCGCGGATTCATCCCCATTTTGATCAAACGAAACAGACAGAAGGTAAGGCATTCGCACTATGACAAACGATATGACCACCGGGAATCCGGTGAAGTTGATTATCTATTTTATGATCCCTACCTGCCTTGGAAATATTTTCCAGCAGTTTTATAACCTGGCGGACTCCATCGTCGCCGGAAGGTTTATCGGAGTCAACGCCCTGGCGGCCATCGGGAGCACCAGTTCCCTGATTTTCCTGGTGATCGGATGGCTCAACGGGCTGACCAGCGGGTTTTCCATTCTGGTGGCCCAGCATTTCGGGGCGAAGAAATACGACCGCATGCGCCATTACATCGCCATGTCCATTTTCCTGTGTATCCTGTTTGTGGTGGTGATGACGGCGGCCCTGGAATATTTTAATTATCCCATTCTGCGCCTGATGAACGCGCCGGAGGAGATCATCGGGGACGTGGGAGCTTACATGGCGGTGATCTACGCCGGATTGGCCGTGACGGCCGCCTACAACGCCCTGGCCGCGGTGCTGCGGGCCCTGGGGGACGGCAAATCGCCGCTGTATTTCCTGATCATTTCCGGGGTGCTCAACGTGGTCCTGGACGTGGTGTTCATCGTGTATTTCCACATGGGAGTGGTGGGCTGCGGTTACGCCACGGTGATCGCCCAGGCGGTGTCGGCGCTTTTGTGCCTGATTTATATTATCCGGAAGTTTGACATTTTACGGCTCAGCAGACAGGATTTTTCGCCGGATTTGCGGGCGGTGGGACAGCTGCTTGGCATGGGGATTCCCATGGGCCTGCAGTTTTCCATCACGGCCGTCGGCACCATCATCGTGCAGGGCGCGGTCAATGCCTTCGGCGCCGTGTACATCGCCGGATTCTCCGCGGCGGGTAAGATTCAGAGCATGGTATCCACCATCTTCGTGTCCTTCGGCGCAACCATCGCCACCTATGTGGGGCAGAACCGGGGCGCCGGCAATATCGAGCGGGTGCACCAGGGCGTGAAGGTCACACAGATTCTGGTGCTTGTCTGGAGCGCGGTGATGATTATAGTGATCCATTTCACCGGGCCGTATCTGGTGAGGATTTTTGTGGACGGCTCTCAGACCGACGTGCTGAACGCCTCCATGGTTTATTTTAAAACAGTGGCATGGTGTTATCCGTTTTTGGGTAGTATTTTCTTATACAGGAATGCGCTGCAGGGACTGGGCTACGGCCTGGTGCCCATGCTGGGCGGCGTCTTTGAGCTGGCGGCCCGGTTCGCCGTGGTGGCGGCCGTGGTCCGGCCCTTCGGGTATGTGGGCGTGTGCTTCGCGGACCCGGCGGCCTGGCTGGCGGCGCTCGTTCCCATCGTACCCTACTATTTTTACCGCATGAGGAAATACCGTCCAAGGCCCGTGCAGCATTAACGCCGGGCAAAACATTTGGTTTGGCCGCGGGATAACCGCTGCGGCGGCCGGAGGGCGGTAACGGATTATCCGGAGCGCATTTGCGGAGAGCAGAGAGATTTCTGCGCCGCGGTTCACCTTGTGAGCCGCAGCGCTTATACAACACAGAGAGAAGAAAGGAACAGAACATGGCAGATTTTAAATCACTGAAAAACCCGGACCTGATTCAGGCGTTTCACCTGGTGCAGTATGATCCCACCCCGGAGCGCCAGGGAGAATTTATGCAGGAGGTTGTGAAGGCGCGCTATCTGACGGCGGCCTCCTTTAACCCCGAGCCGGATGTGGACGAGGAGGGCAACTTAAAGTTCAGCGAGGACGCAACCATCTCCTTCCCGGACATCCACAACGACAAGGGGGAGAAATTTTTCCCCGCTTTCTCGGACTGGAAGTCCATGCAGAAGTGGGAGCTGAGGGAAGGCCAGCACGTGGTCGGCATGACCTTTGACGACTATGCGGGTATGGTTCTCCAGGACAAGGACGCGGCCGGTTTCGTGATCAATCCCTTCGGGGAGAACATCCGCATCGAGCGCCAGGTGATCACCGCCCTGAAGCAGCAGCAGGCCGCTTACCTGAAGCGCCAGCAGCTGACCTACGAGCGCAACCACCCCGAGCAGGCGGCATCCAATGCGCCCATGGAATTCCACGAGCTTTCCAGCTATCCCGAGAAGATGCTGGAGGAGATCACCGAGTTCCTCAAGCAGCAGCCGGTGAAAAAGGCGTACATGCAGGGCGTGATCCAGGGAGACCGCAAGGGCTGCATGTTCGTTCTGGAGCATCAGGGAAAGGACGAGGCCATTTTCGGAGGAATCGCCCGCATCGCACAGCCCTACATGCAGGGCATGTACCTGTATATGGCCACGCCGGTTTCCGATCTGGGCCAGAAGGCGATCGAGGGCCTGGAGCCGTTTTACGAGCTGTAAAGCGGGGAACTGTGAGAGATGGAAGAGAATAAACTGGCAGTAAAGCCCCTGGGCCTTCTGATGCTGGAGCTGTCAATCCCGGCGATTATCGCGCAGCTGGTGAGCATCATCTACAACATGGTGGACCGTATTTTTATCGGGCGCATCGAAAACGGCACCAGCGCCATGGCGGCACTCAGCGTTTCCCTGCCTGTCATCACCCTGATCACGGCGGTGACGCGGCTTCTGGGCATCGGAGGAGCGCCGCTTTGCGCCATCAAAATGGGACAGAAAAACCAGAAAGGGGCGGAGGAGATTCTGGGAACCAGCTTCTCAGCCCTGATCGCGGCGGGGGTCATCATGACCGCCGCGATTCTTTTGTTTCACGAGCCGCTTCTGCTGCTCTTCGGAGCGGATGAGAGCACCCTGGGGATGGCCGCGGAGTATATCACGCTGTACGCGCTGGGCACGGTGTTCGTGATGATCGCCCTGGGTATGAATTCCTATATCACCACCCAGGGATTCGCCGGAATCGGCATGTGCACGGTCCTGATCGGGGCGGTTTTAAACATTTTTCTGGACGCGCTGTTTATCAACGTGTTCCACATGGGCGTGAAGGGCGCGGCCATCGCCACGGTGATCGGACAGGGCGTGTCCGCGGTCTGGGCTCTGCAGTTTTTGTTCAGCGACAAGAGCATTTTGAAGATTCGGAGAAAGTACCTGAAAATCCGGTTAAAGGTGCTGCTGCCCATCATGGCGCTGGGCGTTTCCCCCTTTACTATGAGCGCCACCGAGGGCCTGGTGCAGATTTCCTTCAACAACCAGCTGTTAAAATACGGCGGCACCATGGCGGTGAGCACCATCGCGGTGCTGTTCAGCCTGTGGCAGTTCGTGACTCTGCCCGTGCAGGGCATCTGCCAGGGGGCCCAGCCTATTTTAAGCTACAACTACGGGGCCGGGAATTTCAGGCGGGTGCGGAATAGCTTCAAGCTGTCCGTGGTGCTCTGTCTGAGCTACACCGTTGTGATGTCCGTGATTTTTATGGCGGTGCCCAGGGGATTTTCACAGATATTTACCGAGGACGAGCAGCTTTTGCGGCTCTGCGCATGGGCGCTGCCGCTGTATGTGATCGGCGGAACCACCTTCGGGGCGCAGATTTGCTGCCAACAGTCCTTTATGGCGCTGGGGCAGGCGAAAATATCGCTGATTCTGGCCTGCCTGCGCAAAATCATCCTGCTGGTGCCTCTGATCTACATCATGCCCGCGGCGTTCGGCGGGCTGGAGAGCGCGGCCCGTCTGGCGGCTCCGGTGGCGGATCTGGTCAGACAGCCCGGGCCGGTGGCCACCATCTTTTTGGCGGAGTCCGTCTCCGACGTGCTGGCGGCGCTTTGCACCTCCCTGGTGTTTGCGGGATTTTACAGAAAAAGGCTTGCGGACCGCCCTTAGTGGGCGGAAACGCAAGCCTTTTGGAATTGGATGCTGATTGGAAACAGTGGACCTTAAGACTCCCTGGCGTCGCGGCAGAGGAGCGTTACGAATTTGGCCATCAGCGGGATGTAGGTGACGATGAACACGGCCGCCGCAATGGCGAACACCGGTTTTTTCTTCTCCCCCGGCAGGGACAGCCCAAGGCAGATTCCCAGGGAGAGCAGACAGAGTTTCAGGGCTGCGATCACCTTCCAGTCGGATTCCTGTATGTATTGGTCGGCGTAATCAAGGAACTTTTTCATTGCAACACCTCCTGGCGTCTGGTACGATGGTGACATGGATTGGTTGTCAGTTTAATAGTATCGTGTCACCGACCGGCCGGTTGATGACAAGAGATACGTTTCCTTGATTATACCATAAACGCCAGGCCTGTGGAAGCCCCCGCTGAGTGTTTCCCGATCATTTCCCGTCCCCCCTACATCACCGGCGTGCTGACCAGATCGTCCAGGGATTTGAAGGTGTACCCCATCTCCTCATACTTGGTCAGCAGCTCATCCAGGATGGCGGCGTTGGTGGAGGAGGTGCTGTGGAGCAGGATAATGGCGCCGGGGTGGACGCGGCCCAGCAGCTTCTTGAAGGCTTCCTCCTTGGTGGGCTGCTTATCCTGAATCCAGTCCACATAGGCCAGGCTCCAGAAGAAGGTCTTGTAGCCCATCTCGTTGGCCATTTTCAGATTGCTCTCGCTGTATTTACCCTGGGGCGGCCGGTAGTATTTCTTCATGGGCTGGCCTGTGGTCTGCTGGTACAGTGCTTCCAGGTCGTTCAGCTCCTTGGCGAAGGCGTCCTTGGTGGAGATTTTGGACATGTCCGGGTGGTGGTTGGTGTGGTTGGCGACGGTGTGGCCCTCGGCCACCATGCGCTTCACCAGGTCCGGGCTGGTGGAAATGTAGTTGCCGACCACAAAAAATGTGGCGGGCGCGTTGTGCTTCTTTAAAGCGTCCAGAATGGGAGCGGTGTTGCCGTTTTCATAACCCGCGTCAAAGGTCAGATACAGCACCTTGTCGTCGGTGTTCTGGACATAGTAGGCGCCGAACTGCTTTAGATAGTCCGGGGTGGCGTTGCCGACGGGGGTCTGGCCCTCCTGGGGAAAGCTTAGGCCCCAGTTGCCTTCCGCGGAGGCGGACACGGCTTTTTCTTTGCGGGACTGCACGAATTTGCCTGCGCCTGCGCCCACAAAAAAGGCCATGGTAAAGATGAGCAGGGTGCCCGCCAGATGTTTTAAATGTTTGCGTTTCATATGGATGATCACCGGAGTGGTTTTAGTTTAAGTATATTGGGCGTTGGACCGGATTATGCGCCGGAGTGGTTGGGAAAATGAGACCGGCCGGGGGTGAGGCGGGAAATCGCCGGCGGGATAGGATTGACCGGAAGCGGGAATGCTACCGTAACAGTGAAGGAGGAAAAACACATGTGCAGCAGATTCTGTATTGATCAGGAAATGTGGAGGGAGCTGAAAGAACTGTTCGGGGACCTGGACCGGATGTTTTCCGGCTGGAAATGGAACCGGAGCGGACAGGACATCCGGCCCACCAACCAGTCCCTGGTGATCACGGCAGGGGCGGACAACCGTCTGGCGCCCGCGCTGCAGCGCTGGGGCCTGCCGGATTCCTATCACAAGACCACCGTTATCAACGCCCGGGCCGAGACCGCCCTGGAAAAGCGGATGTTCCGGGACAGCGTGGCTTCCCGGCGGCTGGCGGTCCCGGCCGCCAGGTTCTATGAGTGGGACCGGGAGAAGCAGAAGGTGTCCTTTTACCGGAAGGGCCTGCCGGCCCTGTATATGGCCGGTTTTTACAGCCCGGGGGAGGACGGATGGAATTTCTGTATCCTCACCACGGAAGCCAACAGCTCCATGCGCGGCGTCCACGACCGCATGCCCCTGGTGATCGGGCGGGAGCAGGTCCGGGACTGGATTCTGGACGGGGACCGAACTGAAGCGTTCCTGGCGGGGCGGCCGCCGGAGCTGGATCAGGACCGGGACTACGAGCAGCTCTCGCTGTTCTAGGGTGTGTCAGTTCTCCAGATTCCGGCAGATTTTCTCCAGGCTCCGGTACAGCTGTTCCATCTCCGCTGCGTCAAAGTCGCGGCAGATGCGCTCATCCAGCTCCGCCAGGATTTCCAGGACCTTGTGCGCCTCCTCCACCCCGGACTGCGTCAGGCAGACCAGGAAGGAGCGCCGGTTGCCCGGGTCCCGGCGGCGCTCCAGAAAGCCCGCCTCCTCCAGCCGGTCCAGGGAGCGGGACATGGTGGTCACGTCCACATGGCACCGGTCGGCCAGTTCCTTCTGGGTGATATGATCCGCGGCCAGCAGGGATTCCAGGATGCGCACATGGCCCTGGCCCAGGGGCAGACCGATCTCCGCGAAATAGGGCTGCAGAACCGACTTGCGCGCCCGCTCCGTCCGGACCAGCATTTTCCGTATCTCTTTTTTATCAATCATTCCCATACTTCCTTTCCATTTGCAGAACCGCCGGGCCTGGGCCCTGCCGAATTCTTCGACCGGATCTCCCGCAATGTTTTCTTAAAGTATATCACGATCCGTCCCCTTATTCCAACTCAAACTGTCCCGTGTACAGCTTGTAATACCGCCCCTGCTGCTCCAACAGCTCCTCGTGGCTGCCGCGCTCGATGATGGAGCCCTTCTCCAGCACCATGATGGCTTTGGAATTTCGCACCGTGGACAGGCGGTGGGCGATGACGAACACCGTGCGCCCGTCCATCAGCGCGTCCATACCCTTCTCGATCAGCTTTTCCGTCCGGGTGTCGATGGAGCTGGTGGCCTCATCCAGGATCAGCACCGGGGGCCGGGAGATGGCTGCTCTGGCGATGGCCAAAAGCTGGCGCTGGCCCTGGGACAGGTTGCCGCCGTCGCTGTGCAGCACCGTGTTGTAGCCGTCGGGAAGGCGGCGGATGAAGGAGTGGGCGTTGGCCACCTTGGCCGCGGCCTTCACGTCCTCGTCCGTGGCGTCCAGACGCCCGTAGCGGATATTGTCCGCAATGGTGCCCGTAAACAGGTGGGTGTCCTGGATGACCACGGAGAGGGAGCGGCGCAGGTCGTCCTTGCGGATGTCCCGGATGTCGATGCCGTCGTAGGTGATGCGGCCGCCGCCGATCTCGTAGAAGCGGTTGATCAGGTTGATGATCATGGTCTTACCGGCGCCCGTGGAGCCCACAAAGGCGATTTTCTGTCCCGGCTTGGCGTAAAGGCTGATGTCGTTTAACACCTTCGCCTCCGGCGTGTAGCCGAACACCACATGTTCAAAGCGGACATCACCCTTTAAGGGGACCAGGGTGAAGGAACTTCCGTCCGCAGAGGGGACTTTCCAGGCGTGCTTGGGGCTGTAGCCGTCGCACTCCGACAGGACGCCGTCCGCATTTTCCCGCACATTACACAGGGTCACTTTGCCTTCGTCCACCTCCGGCTTCTCGTTCATCATCTCGAAAATGCGCTCGGCGCCGGAGAGAGCCGCCAGCAGGAAGTTGATCTGCTGGGTGAACTGGTTCATGGGCATCGCGCTCTGCCGCACGTACACCAGGTAGGAGGCCACGGTTCCCAGGTCCGTCAGCCCGGCCATGGCGAAGAGGCCGCCCACGCAGGCGGAAACCGCGTAGTTTACATAGGAGAGGGACACGATGGTGGGGATGGTCATGCCGGAGTAGGTCAGGGCCTTGGTGGAAGCCTTGCGGTACGCCTCGTTGCGGCGGCAGAATTCCTCGAAGTCCTGGGGCTCGTGGTTGAATACCTTCTCCACCTTCTGACCGGCCACCATCTCCTCCACAAAACCGTTGATACTGCCCAGGTATTTCTGCTGCTGGGTGAAATATTTCCGGCTGCGCCGCCCGTTAAAGCGGATAAAGGCCATCATAAAGGCCAGAAAGACGAAAACGATCATGGACAGCCGCCAGTCCAGCACTACCAGCATGATCAGGGTTCCGGTGATGGTGATGAAGCTCTGGATCAGCATGGTAAAGCTGCCGTTTAACGCCTCTGTGATGGTGTCCACGTCGTTGGTGAAACGGCTCATGAGTTCCCCGTGGGTGTGGGTGTCAAAGTAGTTTAAGGGCAGGCGCTGGGCATGGGTGAACAGGTCGAAACGGATTTCGCTGGCCACCTTCTGGGTCACGCGGACCATCAGTTGGTTGTAACCGTAGCAGGACGCGGCCCCGGTCAGGTACAGCCCGGCCATGAAAATGACCATCCGGGCCAGACCCGGCAGATCGCCGGGAATGATATAGGTGTTGATCACCGGCTTTAAAAGGTAGGTGCCGGTGATATTGGCCCCCGCGCTGAGAGCTACCAGAGCCGCGATCACGGCCATGGTCCACCGGTGGCGTCCCAGGTAGCGCAGCATCTGCGCCACGGTTTTTTTGGTGTCCTTGGGCCTGCTGAAATTTGTTGTTCTTGGCATTACAGATTCGCCCCCTCCTGCTGAGAATAATAGATGTCCTGGTAGATCTGGTTGGAGGCCAGCAAGGTCTCATGGCTGCCGACGGCGTTAATGCGGCCGTCCTCCAGAATGATGATCTGGTCCGCGTGGAGCACCGAGGTGATCCGCTGGGCGATGATGATTTTGGTTGCGCCGGGCAGGCTCTCGGCCAGGCCCTCGCGGATTTTCGCCTCAGTGGCCGTGTCCACGGCGCTGGTGGAATCGTCCAGAATCAGGACCTTGGGCGCTTTTAAAATGGCCCGGGCGATGCACAGGCGCTGCTTCTGTCCGCCCGACACATTGACGCCGCCCTGGCCCAACTCCGTGTCGTAACCGTGTTCCAGGCGGTCGATGAATTCGTCCACGCAGGCGATGCGGCAGGCTTCCCCGATCTCCTGGTCGGTGGCGTTTTCCCGCCCCCAGCGCAGGTTGGCTTTCACCGTGCCGGAGAACAGGGTGTTTTTCTGCAATACCACGGCGATGGAATCCCGCAGCTCACGCAGGGGGTATTGCTGCACCGGAATCCCGTCGATATAGATTTGGCCGGAGGTGGCCTCGTAGAGCCGGGGGGTCAGCTGGATGAGCGTGCTCTTGGCCGATCCGGTCTGGCCGATGATCCCCACGGTCTGCCCAGGTTCGATGTGGAAGGAGATGTCGGAGAGCACGTACTCCTCCGCCTGAGCCTTATATTTGAAATAGACGTGGTCGAAGCGGATGTCCCCGCGCTCCACCCGGATATCCCGGGCCTGGTCGTCACGGATATCGATCTCCTCGTCCATGACCTCGGAAATCCGCTTCCAGGAAGCCAGGGACCGGGTCATCATCAGAAACACGTTGGAGAGCATCATCAGGGAGTTGAGCACCTGCATCACGTAGCTGAGGAAGCCGGTCAGCTCGCCCACCTTGAGGCCGCCCACCGAGGCTAAGTTTCCGCCGAACCAGAGGATGCTTAAGATCGTGCCGTAGAGGATGAACTGCATCACCGGCATGTTGAGGGCGGCCAGGCGGAAGGCCCGCTCGGAGGTGTTCCGCAGGTTGGTGTTCACCTCGTCGAATTTCTGGATTTCATAGTCCCCGCGGACGTAGGATTTCACCACCCGGATGGCGGTGAGATTTTCCTGAATTACCCGGTTCACCAGGTCCACAGACCCCTGCATAAGGCCGTACAGGGGGCGCACATGGGTGACAATGTAAAAGAGTATGGCGCCCAACAGCGGGGCGGCCACAAAAAACACCAGCGCCAGTTTGGCGTTGATGGTAAAGGACACGGTCAGGGCGATGAGCATCATCACCGGCGAGCGGAACGCGGGGCGCATGCCCGTGGACACCGAGTTCTGGATGGTGGTGACGTCGCTGGTCAGCCGCGTGACCAGGGAGGAGGTGCGGAATTTGTCGGTGTTGGCAAAGGAGAATTGCTGCAGCTTCTGAAATTCCGCCTTGCGGATTTCAGCCCCCAGCCCCTGGCCGGTGGTGGAGGCGAAGTGGGCGTACCCCTGGCCCAGCGCCAGGCTGATCAGGGCGAACAGAACCATTTGAAGCCCCTTCATCAAAATGTAGCGCCGGTCGCCGTTTGCCACGCCCACGTCGATAATCTGGGCCATCACCAGGGGGATGACCAACTCAAAGGCGGCTTCCGCCTCGATGCAGAGGACGGCGAGCACCGCCTGCCTGCGGTAAGGCTTTAAGTAGGAGAGAAACGTTTTCATGAATGATTTTCCTTTCTGAGCAGTCGCTTGCGCCTGTGGTGCGGCGTGTGAATTGCTCTGACAATTATTGCACATACAACTATTGTATGCGCATGGATTGAGATTGTCAATCTGAATTTTCTCTTTGCGTCCCGCCTGCTGCATGTGCCGGAAGCGTGAACATTTTCAGGCCCACGACTAGTGAGAATACATGCCGAAACACTTAGGGAGGTCTTCCACGAGCTGAGTGTTTGTGGTATACTTTGAGACAGGAAAATGATACAAAAGCCGGGGACTGGCCCGGGGAGAAACGGCCGCATTTGGCCGCGAGGAGAGTGGAGACGAGGATATGAGAACATACGTGAAGCGGATTCTGACGGCTGCCGCGGCGGCTGTGTTGACGGCCGGGCAGGTCTGTCCGGCCCTGGCCTACGGACCGGGTGACTATTACTACCGGGGAGGTCCCGGCGTGGACCCGTATTATAATGAGAACGCCTATTACAGCGGAGGCCCGGGCGTGGGAGAGGGGAACGCCAGGGAGACATCGGGCGACACGATCTACGCCTATCCGGGCTGGAACACTAACGTGCCGGACACCACCCAGTACACCTACGATCCCTGGGACTGGTGGAATGACGACGATGACGACTGGGATGACGACGACTGGTGGTACTACAACAACGGGCCGGGGGGAGTTTACGGCCAGGGCTGGCGCTATAGTCCCGGCGGATGGTGGTTCCAGCTCTACGGCGGCAGCTGGCTGTCCGACGGCTGGAAGATGATCCGCAACCGTTGGTACCGGTTTGACGGCAGCGGGTACATGGTGACGGGGTGGTTCACGGACGGGGACGGCAACCGTTACTACTTAAACCCGGTGGACGACGGCACGCTGGGTATGATGCGCACCGGCTGGCAGGTGATCGACGGTAAATCCTATTACTTCAACACCCAGTCCGACGGCACCATGGGACGCCTTTACGTGGACACCGTCACGCCGGACGGCTACCGGGTGGGGGCGGACGGCGCGATGATACAGTGACGGATGGTCCGGCGCTGCCGGCGGATTTTCACACACAAAAAATGCAGACAAGGCCCACACGCCATGTCTGCATTTGCAATTTGCCGCTCTCCGCCCGGCGGACGCCGTTTGGGACGCGCGGTGCGCATCCCGCCCGGACGCCGCCGGAGGGCAGCCCCTTTTCTCGGGAGTATTTTATGTTGGCGCGGCTGCGCCGTCCGATCAGAGACGTTTTATCCTTCGCACCTTCAAAACATCCGGCCGGTTCCGGCATCCGGGGCGGTGTGTGATGGAGTGTAATGCAATCAAGGAATTTCGTGTACTTGATTATGTTTTTATCGTTGCCCCATCCGCCGTCGCCGGCCGGTGTTGTTTTATCCGTTCACTAGGATAATGCGCGGGGCGGGGATTTTATTGCGGTAAATTTAAAAATAATCCGGGATTTTCATGGCAATTTTTAGCAGCGGGAGTTTTTGGCAGGGCGTGAGGGCGTGATCCGAGCGGAATTCCGGCCGGAATGCACGTTGACGCTCCCGTGCATTTATGCTATTTTGGTTATAGCGGTCTGCGCCGGCAGCCGGGCCGGTTTTGCGACAGGGAACTATACGGACGCGGCATTTGACCGGCAGAATGGGCGGGAGGGAATCGGGATGAAATTTGAGGAGCGGGTTTTGCGCCATGAGGATCAGCTGAACGAGACGGACGACGACATTGTGTCTTATATCCGCAGCCACAGGCAGGAGATCATGAAGCTGTCCATTCAGAAGATCGCGGCGGATTTATTTATCGCGCCCAACGCGGTGATGCGGCTGTCGAAGAAGCTGGAGTACAGCGGCTTTTCGGAGCTGAAGTTTTCGGTCCAGAACGAGGGCGAGCCGGAGGGCACGGGTAAGACCATAAGCGGCCGTATTCTGGGACAGCTGCCGTCCAATATTGTGAAAACGTTGGACACCATCGACGTGCTCACCCTGAAAAAGGCGGCTGCGATGATGAAGAAAGCCCGCTGCTGTATCTTTGCGGGGGTGGGGGACTCCACCTATTTCTGCGAGATGCTGGGCAAGAATCTCAGGTGCCTGGACTGCAGCGTGCAGTTTTACCAGCAGATACACGACATGTTTTACGCGGTCAGGCATGGAAGCAGGGACGACCTGCTGATCATTATCAGCGCCAGGGGGGAGAACGACCGGCTCATCGAGATGGCCGGGGAGGCCAAAGCCATGGGAATGCCGGTGGTGAGCATCACCCATTTTTATGAAAATCGTCTGGCTAAGGCCTGCGACGTGAACCTGTATTTCTGGGGCGAGGACCGGGAGGTGCAGGGCTACAACGTCACGGACCGGAGCGGGTTAATGGTCCTGGTCCGGCTGCTCAGCGAGGAGTTCTGGCAGGGATATGTGGAGCCGTGAGCCTGCGGCGCGGGGAGCGGGAGCGGCCGCAGCGGCGGATCAAAGGGCAGAACAGGGAAGCGGGAAACGGCCTGCTTCCTTTTTTGCTGTGTAAATTTACACAGCGAAGGCATTTTGTGTGGATAAATTACGAAAAAACGGCTCCGGGCTGATTTTGTGCTATACTCTTATCCAGGTTAACCGAAGGACGAACGGTCGGATTTCCATCCGATGTAAAAATTGACGCATGAACTGTTGCGACGAAAATGTGAAAGGGGTAGACTATGAATCTGCAAAAAGCCACAAGCAGGGAATTAATCAGTCTGGGGTGTGAATTCTCCACCAAGCTGGAGGCAATCAACTATCTGGTGGACAAGCTGGACGCCGCGGGAAAGCTGTCCTCAAGGGATGAGTATTACAGGGCGGTATTGGAGCGCGAATCCCTCTCCGAGACGGGGATCGATATGGGAATGGCGGTCCCTCACGGAAAGAGCAAAGCGGTGCGGGAAGCGGCCTTCGCGGTGGCGACGGTCAGGACTCCCATCAAAAACTGGGAGAGCATCGTGCCGGGAAATGAAGTGACCATCATTTTCCTGTTGGCCATCCCGGAGTCGGAGGCGAAAAGCACCCATCTGGAGCTGCTGTCGGAGCTGATGACCCGCGTTTCCAACCCGGATTATCTGGAGCGGCTGAAAGCCTCTAAGACGGCGGAGGAGCTTTACCGGAACCTGGAAGGGGGAACGGCTGAGGCGGAGAAGAACCGCACATACGCCAAAACCATCGTCGCAGTCACCGCGTGTCCGGCTGGAATCGCCCACACCTACATGGCGGCGGAAGCCCTTGTGAAGGGCGGCGAGGAGCTGGGTGTCAAGGTCTATGTGGAAAAGCAGGGCGCAAACGGCGTGGAGGACCGGCACACGGCTCAAATGCTGCGGGACGCCGACGCGGCGGTATTTGCGGCGGACGTGGCGGTGAAGGATAGCGAGCGCTTTGACCATCTGCCGGTGTACAAGACCAAGGTGGCCGCCCCCATCAAGGACGCCAAGGGCGTGATCCGCGGGGCGCTGGAGAAAGCCGGGCGGGAAGGCAAGAGCGATTATGCGGGAACGGACGCGGGAAATGCCGCCGCAGCCGGAGAGAAGGCCAGCGTTGGCAGTGAGATCAAGCAGGCGGTGCTCACGGGCGTTTCCTATATTATCCCCATCATTGTGGCGGGCGGAATGATCAACGCCTTCGCGGTGCTGATCGCCCAGGGCTTCGGGCTTCAGGAGCTTTACAACATGGACAACAGCTGGCTGTGGCTCTTCCGTAAGATGGGCGGAAATACCCTGGGAACCCTGATGATCCCCATGCTGGCGGCCTACATGGCCTACTCCCTGGGGGATAAGACGGCCCTGGCTCCCGGCTTTGCGGCGGGTATCGCGGCCAACCTGATTAACGGCGGATTCCTGTGCGGTATGTTAGGCGGCCTTGTAGCCGGATATGCAGTCCGTTTTTTGAGGAAGGCAGTGCCCGCCAAGGGTGTGTTTGCCGGTTTTGTGTCCTTTTGGGTTTACCCCGTGTTCAGCACCCTGATCGTGGGTATTGTGATGTTTTTTCTGCTCGGAAAACCGGTAGCGTGGCTGAATCAGAGTCTGATCGGCCTGCTCAGCGCCATGAGCGGTTCCAACGCGGCGCTTTTGGGCGCGATCATCGGAATCATGGTTTCCTTTGACCTGGGCGGTCCGGTCAACAAAGCGGCCTACACCTTCTGCGTGGGCGCCATGGCGGAGGGAATTCTCATGCCCTACGCAGCCTTTGCCTCCATCAAGATGGTGTCGGCATTTGCGGTGACCATGTCCACTCTGGGCTTTAAGAAGTATTTTACAAAAGAGGAGCAGGAGGCTGGCATGTCCACCTGGATTCTGGGACTGGCCGGAATCACCGAGGGAGCCATCCCTGTGATGATGGCGGACCCGGTGCGCGTGATTTTCTCCCTCTGCGCGGGCTCCGCCGTGACCGGCGCCATCGTGGCCATGTGCAACATCGGCCTGGATGTCCCGGGAGCGGGAATCTTCTCCATGTTCCTGTTAAAGGACGGTTTGGGAGGCATGGGAAATGCGTTAATCTGGTTTTTTGCGGCGGTGCTGGGCGCGGTGATCTCAACCGTGATCCTGGTTGCCCTTAAAAAGATGAAATATGACAAGTCAATGAGAAAATAAGAACGCCGCAGGCGTATGGAGTGGATTATGGCAGATAAAGTACATATTGTCCCGCATTTTCACTGGGACAGGGAGTGGTATTTTACCGCAGAGGAATCAAAAATCCTTTTGGTGAACGATATGGAAGAGGTGCTCACCATGCTGGAGACACGGGAGGATTATCCCTGCTTTGTCCTGGACGGACAGACCTCGGTGCTGGAGGACTATTTCTCCGTGTCCCCGGAAAACCGGGAGCGGGTCCGGGCGCTGGTGCAGAGGGGAAAACTGATCATCGGGCCCTGGTATACCCAGACAGACGAGATGGTGGTAGGGGGAGAGTCCATCGTCCGCAACCTTCTGTACGGGATGAAGGACTGCCGGGAGTTCGGCAGTCCCATGATGATCGGTTATCTTCCGGATTCCTTTGGCCAGAGCGCCAGGATGCCGCAGATTTTAAGGGGATTTAATATAGAAAACAGTATGTTCTGGAGGGGGACCTCCGAGCGCATGGGCACGGACCGGACAGAATTCTTCTGGGAGGACGACGACGGCTCCCGGGTGGCGGTGCAGCTGCTGCCCCTGGGTTACGCCATCGGCAAATATCTTCCGGTGGAGAAGGAAGCCCTGAGAAAGCGGATGGAAAAATACATGCCCGTTCTTGAGCGGGGAACCGCCACAGGCCATCTTTTAGTACCCAACGGCCATGACCAGATGCCGCTGCAACGCGATATTTTCCAGGTAATGGAAACGATGCGGGAGCTGTACCCGGACAAGGAATTTTTCCTGAGCCGGTATGAGGACGTGTTTGCGGCCATCGGCCGCCAGGGGAACTTAGATACCCTGCGGGGAGAATTTCTGGACGGCCGGTATATGCGGGTGCACCGGAGCATTTTCTCCTCACGGGCCGATTTGAAGGCGGCGAACACGCGGATTGAGAACAAGATCACCAACCTGCTGGAACCGCTGGCCTCCATCGCCTACAAGCTGGGCTTCCCGTATCACCACGGCCTGGTGGAAGCCATCTGGAAGGAGCTGATGAAGAATCACGCCCACGATTCCATCGGATGCTGCTGCAGCGATAAGGTGCACCGCGCCATTGCGGACCGCTATTTCCTGGCGGAGGAGCGCGCGGACCGGCTGATTGAGTTTTACATGAGAAAGATTGTGGACGCCATGGACTGCAGCCGGGCTCTGGACAAGCTGACGGTGTTCAACCTGCTTCCCTATGAGCGGGAGGGGATGATCCGGGGGAAAATTGTCACCAAGATGAAACGGTTTGTGCTGGAGCGCCCCGACGGCTCCCGGTTGGAATACGAGATCGCGGACCGCAGGATTGTGGACGCGGGGCTGATTGACCGGCAGATCGTTCACTATGGGGATTACGAGCCCTTTGTGGAATATACGCTGGAATTTTGCGACCGGATTCCCGCCATGGGATTTACTACTTATCTGGTCAGGGAGGCGGAGGCGCTTGCAGGGGAAAGCTTTGCCGTGTCCATGACGGCCGGTACGGGGGAAAGCCCTGCCGCGTCCGTGGCGGACGGTACGGGGGAAAGCTTTGCCGCGTCCGTGGCGGCCGGTACGGGGGAAAACCTTGCCGTGGGACCGGCGGCCGGTATGGGGGAAAACCCTGCCGTGGAACCGGTGGACCTTGGCGGAAACTGCCGTCCTGCCTCCCCGGCCGCCAATACCCTGGAAAATGAGTACCTGTCTGTGACCATCGAACCCAACGGCAGCCTGACCGTTCTGGACAAACAGAAGGGCCAATACTACCGGGACGTGCTGCTTTTGGAGGACGGGAGCGACGACGGAGACGGCTACGACTACTCCCCGGCGGCAGACGACTGGGTGTTGACCTCAAAGGAGGAGACTGCGGATGTCCACTGCCAACACGGGACGTACAGCCACAAGGCACGGGTTCGGGTATCCATGGCGGTTCCGGCCGGACTTGAGAGCCGGAGCGAGCGGCGGAGGGACGGCTGGGTGGACGTGGAATTTGAGCTGGAATTAAAAGCCGGATCCCCGGTTCTGGAGGTCCGGGTGACGGTGGACAACCAGGCGGACAGCCACCGGCTGCGGCTGCTGGTGCCGGGACAGGAACATGAAGGATTTTCCGTCAGCGACAACCAGTTTGGCATGATCCGCCGCCCGGTGAGGGACGAGGCCATGGACGTGTGGGAGAAGGAGGGCTGGTCTGAGCGGCCGGATTCCATTTATCCCTTCCTGTCCTGGGTGTCCGGCTGCGGGGAGCGGGGGCTGGCGGTTCTGACTAACTCGGTGAGAGAGTACGAGATGACCGGCCCGGATTACGGCGTGCTGGCCGTCACCTTATTCCGAAGCGTGGGCGTGCTGGGCAAAGAAGGGCTTCTCAGAAGGCCGGGCAGACCTTCCGGGATCAAGATGGAAACCCCGGATTCCCAGCTTCGGGGCAGCCATACCTATGAGATCGCCCTTACCGCCTGCCGGGATCATCTGGCGAGGACCGCGAAGGAGTACGTCACCCCGTTCATTTCCTACAACAAGATGCCCTACAACGCTATGAAGCTGAATCCGGCTGAGGCGAAGGTTCCCTACGCGTACAGCCTTTTGAGAGAGACGGAAGGCCGGGCGGTCCTGGGGGCGCTGAAAAAAGCGGAGGACGAGGATAAGCTGATCGCCAGATTTTACAATGGCGGAGGGGAGAAAGTCCCTGTGAGGCTGAAGGACGGAAACGGAGACCTGGCCGTGGACGTGGTGAAGCTGAATGAGACGGATGTGCTGAGCAGGCATGTGACGGGAGTTCAGTGGGTTGGTTATAACCAGATTTTTACTTGTAAATTTTAGGAAATATCAATAAATCGGTCAGATATTAAGCGCGGCAGAGGGCAGGCACACCAAACGGTGTGTCCGCCCTCTGTTTGATCGCGCGCCCGGCGGCGCACGCTGCACGGCAAACCTTCCCCATAACGGGCGGCCATGGAAGGCGATTACCATCTTTTCCCGCAGGAAACTCCATATTTTCAGCTTTTTTCGCCTTTTGCTTCCCGCGCTTATTGCCAGTGCCCGGATTCTGTGATAATATATAGGTTGCTTTTTCAGAAAGGATACCTAAGACTATGATACAATATCTGATCGTATGCCCGCTGACTTTCTTGGCCGGGCTGGTGGATTCCATTGCCGGCGGCGGTGGGATTATCTCTCTGCCCGCGTATCTTTTGGCAGGAGTGCCCGCCCACACCGCCCTGGGCACCAACAAGCTCGGCTCTTCCATGGGTACGGTGGTCTCCACCGTCCGCTATGCGAAAAACGGCTACCTGAAGGGCAAGGCGGCCATGGCGGCTTGCTCGGCGGTGGCGGCCATCATCGGCTCCTCCATCGGCGCCCGCCTGGCGCTGATGGTTCCGGACCAAGTGATCCGGAACATGATGCTGGTGGTTCTGCCCATTGTTGCGGCATACGTTCTGTTCGATAAGCGAATGGGGGACAGCGAGAAAACCGGGGATATTTCCCGGCAGCGCATGTTTGTGCTCAGCGTGCTGGCGGCTCTGCTGGTGGGCGGTTACGACGGCTTCTACGGGCCGGGTACTGGCACGTTTTTGCTGCTGGTGCTCACCGGGGTGGCGCGGATGGACGTGCGCAGCGCCTCGGCCCAGACCAAGGTGATCAACCTGTCCTCCAACACCGCGGCGCTCGTCACCTTCATTTTCAGCGGAAACGTGCTGTACCCCCTGGGCCTGGCGGCCGGAATCTGCTGCATCGGCGGCCACTACATCGGCTCCGGCCTGGTGGTCCACGACGGACACAAGATCGTGCGCCCGGTGGTGCTGGTGGTGCTGATCGCGTTGTTCGTGAAGGTGCTCAGCGGACGGTAGGCGCCCCGGCCCATTTTGCAACTAAGAGAATCAACAGACAGGAGAAGATAGATTATGAAATGGAAAAAATTTACACTTACTACCACCACCCAGGCGGTCGATCTGGTCAGCAGCATGCTGGACGACATCGGCATCGAGGGCGTGGAGATTGAGGACAACGTGCCGCTCACGGAGCGGGAGACCAAGGGAATGTTCATCGATATTCTGCCGGAGCTGCCGCCGGACGAGGGCGTGGCAAAGGTGAGCTTCTACGTGGACGACGACCGCGACATTGAGGAGCTGATGAAACAGGTGGAGGAAGGTCTGGACGAGCTGGCCGTGTTCACGGATCTGGGACAGCGCGCCATCGCCGCCTCCGAGACCGAGGACAAGGACTGGATCAACAACTGGAAGCAGTATTTCAAGCCCTTCACCGTGGACGACATTCTGATCAAGCCCACCTGGGAGACCATTCCCGAGGAGCACAAGGACAAGCTGCTGGTGCAGATCGATCCCGGCACCGCCTTTGGAACCGGGATGCACGAGACCACCCAGTTGTGCATTCGCCAGCTGAAAAAAGCCGTGGACAGCGGGACAAAGCTTCTGGACGTGGGCACGGGCAGCGGTATCCTGGGCATCACCGCCCTGAAGCTGGGCGCGAAGGAGGTCTGGGGGACGGATCTGGACGAGAACGCCATCACGGCAGTGGGCGAGAACCTGGAAGCCAACGGCATTTCCGGCGAGCGCTTTCACGTGTTGCAGGGAAATATCCTGAATGACCCCAGCGTTCAGGAGTGGGCCGGATTCGGCTGCTACGACGTGGTGGTGGCCAATATTCTGGCGGATGTGATCATTCTGCTGGTGGATGAGATTCCGGTGCATTTGAAGCAGGGCGGACTCTTTATCACCTCCGGCATTATCAATATGAAGGAACAGGCAGTGCTGGATGCATTTGCGAAGAATCCCGCCTTTGAGGTACTGGAGGTAACCCGCCAGGGCGAGTGGGTGTCCGTGACCGCGCGCAAGCGGTAGAGAGGGTTTGCCATGCATCATTTCTTTGTGGAGCCGGGGCAGATCCGGGATGGGCAGGTGCGCATCACCGGGCCGGACGTGAACCATATGAAAAATGTGCTGCGCATGCGCCCGGGGGAAGAGTTTCTGGTCAGCGGCGGCGGAAACGACCTGCTGTGCGCGGTGGAGAGCCTGGACGCCGAGTCCGTCGGCGCGCGGATTCTCGGGGAACAGCCGTCCAGAGAGCTGCCCGCCGGAATCTGGCTCTTCCAGGGACTGCCCAAGAGCGACAAGATGGAACTGATTATCCAGAAAGCCGTGGAACTGGGGGCCGCTGGGATTATACCCGTAGCCACGAAAAACGCCGTGGTCAAGCTGGACGCGAAAAAAGAGGAGAGCCGCCTCCGTCGCTGGCAGGCCATCGCCGAGAGCGCGGCCAAGCAGAGCAAGCGCAGCCTGGTGCCGGAGATTGGCCGGGTGCTGTCCTTCAAGGAGGCAGTGGCCCGCATGGACCGGGACGGTTTTGACCTTCGCCTGATTCCCTATGAAAATGAACGTGGCATGGAGGCCACCCGGGAAGCCTTTGCGCGGTCCGGGGAGGCGAAACGGATCGCCGTGTTCATCGGCCCGGAAGGCGGGTTCGACGAGTCTGAGGTGGACCTTGCCAGGTCGGCCGGTATCCTGCCGGTGAGCCTGGGACAGCGGATTCTCAGAACTGAGACCGCGGGCCTGGCTGTGCTGGCGGCGCTGATGCTGCGGCTGGAAGGCGGAATCTGAGGGCGGGGGCCCGCCCTGTGCATGTTTCATATAAGAGGAGCAAGTAAAAAATGGAAGCATATTTTGACAATTCCGCCACCACACGGGTCTTTGACAGCGTGAAGGACATTGTGGTGAAGGCGATGACAGAGGATTACGGAAACCCCTCCGCCAAGCACCGCAAGGGCATGGAGGCGGAGCAGTACGTGCGCCAGGCCGCGGCCCGGGTGGCAAAGACCCTGAAGGTGAAGGAGAAGGAGATTCTGTTCACCTCCGGCGGCACGGAGAGCAACAACATGGCCCTGATCGGCACGGCCATGGCCAACCACCGGGCCGGAAAGCACATCATCAGCACCCGGATCGAGCACGCCAGCGTGTACAATCCCCTGGCATTTCTGGAGGAACAGGGATTTGAGGTGACCTACCTGTCCGTGGACGGCGACGGCCACATTTCCCTTAAGGAGCTGGAGGAGGCCATCCGGCCGGACACCATCCTGGTCTCCATCATGTACGTGAACAATGAGATCGGCGCAGTGGAGCCGGTGGAGGATATCGGCGCCCTGATCCGCAGGAAGAACCCCTCCACCCTGTTTCACGTGGACGCCATCCAGGCCTACGGAAAGTTCGTGATCCGCCCCAAAAAGGCCATGATCGACCTGCTCTCCGTCAGCGCCCACAAGATTCACGGCCCCAAGGGCGTGGGTTTTCTCTACATCGACGAGCGGGTGAAGATCCGCCCCCTGGTCTACGGCGGCGGCCAGCAGCGCGACCTGCGCTCCGGCACGGAAAATGTACCCGGCATCGCCGGTCTGGGCGTTGCGGCGGAAGAGATGTACACCGGCCACCGGGAGAAGATGGAGCACATCACGTCCCTGAAGGACCACATGATCGACCGCATGGCCGGGCTTGAAGGTGTGACCGTCAACAGCCTTAAGGGAAATTTAAGCGCCCCCCAGGTGGTCAGTGTCAGCTTTGCGGGAGTGCGCAGCGAGGTGCTGCTGCACGCCCTGGAGGACAAGGGAATCTACGTTTCCTCCGGCTCCGCCTGCTCCTCCAACCACCCGGCCATCAGCGGAACCCTGAAGGCGGTGGGCGTGAAGAAGGACCTGCTGGACTCCACCCTGCGCTTCAGCTTCGGCGTGTTCAACACACTGGAGGAAGTGGATTACTGTATCGACACGTTAAAGGAACTGCTGCCGGTGCTGCGCCGTTATTCGCGGCGGTAGGCGGAGAAACGCCGCTCTGGCGTGCCCGCCGCGCAGCGCCGGTGCGCCCGCCACGCAGCCCCAGCGCGCCCCAACGTGTCCCACTATATCAGCGCACAACCTGCATCCGGCCCCTGCGGCCGGAATTGCTCAGCATATAGAAAGAGGTTATTTATGAAATACCAGTCATTTTTGATCAAATACGCGGAGATCGGCACCAAAGGCAAGAACCGCTTCATGTTCGAGGACGCCCTGATCAAGCAGATCCGCTACGCCTTAAAGTCCGTGGAGGGCCGTTTCGAGGTGACCAAGGAGTCCGGCCGCATCTACGTCATGGCCGAGGGCGATTATGAGTACGACGACGTGATCGAGGCGTTAAAGCGGGTGTTCGGAATTGCCGACATCTGCCCCATGGTCCAGATCGAGGACAAGGATTACGAGAATCTGAAAAAACGTGTGGTGGAGTACATGGACCAGGTGTACCCGGACAAGCGCCTGACCTTTAAGGTAAATGCCCGCCGGGGCGACAAGAATTACCCCGTCAGCTCCGATCAGATCAACCGCGACCTGGGCGAGGTAATTCTGGAAGCTTTCCCGGAAATGAAAGTGGACGTGCACAATCCCGACGTGATCCTGCGGGTGGAGGTGCGCCAGAAGGTGAATCTGTTCTCACTGGTGATCCCCGGCCCCGGCGGCATGCCTGTGGGCACCAACGGCAGGGCTATGCTGCTCCTGTCCGGCGGCATCGACAGCCCGGTGGCGGGTTACATGATCGCCAAGCGGGGCGTGAAGATCGACGCCGTCTATTTCCACGCGCCGCCCTACACCAGCGACCGGGCCAAGCAGAAGGTGGTGGACCTGGCCAACCTGGTTGCCCGCTACGCAGGCCCGATCAACCTTTACGTGGTGAATTTCACGGACATCCAGCTCTATATCTACGACAAATGCCCCCACGAGGAGCTGACCATCATCATGCGCCGCTACATGATGCGCATCGCCGAGGCCATCGCCAACCAGACCGGGGCCATCAGCCTGATCACGGGGGAGAGCATCGGCCAGGTGGCTTCCCAGACCGTACAGTCCTTAGCCGCCACCAACGAAGTCTGCACCATGCCCGTATTCCGGCCGGTGATCGGCTTTGACAAGCAGGAGATCGTGGACCTGTCCGAGAAGATCGGCACCTTCGAGACCTCCATCCAGCCCTTCGAGGACTGCTGCACCATTTTCGTGGCCAAGCACCCGGTGACCAAACCGAATCTCAACGTGATCCGCGGTTCCGAGACCCATTTGCAGGAGAAGATCGGGGAAATGGTTCAGACGGCCATCGACACGGCGGAGCGGATCACCTGCCAGGGCTAAACCGGTCCGGCGGCCCAATGCATTGGGACAATCGCCCATAGGCTGCGCCGGTGGCCCTTACATCCGGCAAACAACAAAAAAGCTGCCCCCGCGAAGCGGTGGGCAGCCGTCATGTACAGCGTTAAAACGGTATGTGGATTATGCGATGATGTAGGGAGCCAGAATGTTTAAAATCTCGTCGATGTTGGCTTCTGCGTGGATGTTCAAGTCGATGGGCTTGGACAGATCCAGGCTGAAGATGCCCATGATGGACTTTGCATCGATAACATATCTGCCGGATACCAGATCAAAATCTACATCAAACTTGGATAAATCATTTACAAAAGACTTAACCTTGTCGATGGAATTTAACGAAATACGAACTGTTTTCATACGGGGAACCCTCCTTGTGGTATATACTTTAAGTGTTGGTTGACAGGAAACATAACCGATCCCTATCCTGCTTTTAATAGTACAGATGCGGGCCTTAAAAGTCAATAGTTAGATTGCATGAAAAAAAACGTAAGAAACTGGTAATTTATGATTAGCAAAAACAGGAGGTTTTGACATGCCCAAGGCGGCTCTTCACAACCTTGGATGCAAGGTAAATGCATACGAAACCGAGGCCATGCAGCAACAGCTGGAAGCCCGCGGTTATGAGATCGTCCCTTTTGACCAAAAGGCGGACGTATATATTATCAACACCTGCTCCGTGACCAATATCGCGGACCGCAAGTCCCGCCAGATGCTGCACCGGGCCAAGAAAATGAACCCGGATTCCGTTGTGGTGGCAGCGGGCTGCTATGTGCAGGTGGCCGCCAACGCGCTGAAAGAGGATGCGGCGGTGGATATCATAGTGGGAAATAACCAGAAGGCACGCCTGGCGGACATTCTGGATGAATTTTTCAGCGGGGGCAGGGAGGACGTGTCCTATGTGGTGGACATCTCCCACACCAATGAATACGAAGCCCTGCACGTGGACCGGATCGCGGACCGGACCAGGGCGTTTATCAAGGTGCAGGACGGCTGTAATCAGTTTTGCAGCTACTGTATTATCCCCTACGCCAGAGGCCGGGTGCGTTCCCGCAGGCCGGAGGAGGTGCTGGAAGAGGTCCGCACCCTGGCCGCTCAGGGCTATAAGGAAATGGTGCTCACGGGCATCCATTTAAGCTCCTATGGGCTGGACTTTGAGAACCCGGAGAGCGCTCTCACCGCCGGGGATTACAAGGCCGAGGAGAACGCCCTGTACCGCCCGTGGCTGCTGCGGCTGATCCGGGAGGTGAGCGGGGTGGAGGGCATCGAGCGCATCCGCCTGGGCTCCCTGGAGCCGCGGATCATCACCGGGGAATTCGCGGCGGAGCTGGCCAGACTTCCCAAGCTTTGTCCCCATTTCCACCTGTCCCTCCAGAGCGGCTGCGACGCCACCTTAAAGCGGATGAACCGTCACTATAACACGGAGGAATACCGGGAGCGCTGCGGGATTTTGCGGGAAGCCTTTGATAACCCCGCCATCACCACCGATGTGATCGTGGGCTTTCCGGGCGAGACGGAGGAGGAATTTGCGGCGACCCGGCAATACCTGGAACAGGTGCATTTTTATGAGATGCACGTGTTTAAATACTCCAGGCGCGAGGGCACCCGGGCGGCCGTGATGCCGGATCAGGTGCCGGAGCCAGTGAAGGCGGAGCGCAGCGACCAGCTGCTGGAGCTGGAGAAACGCATGTCCAGGGAATACCGCCAGGGCTTTGTGGGGACCGTCCAGGAAATTCTGCTGGAGGAACCGGCCGAAATCGGAGGCTTCCCCTGCGTGGTAGGTCACACGCGCCAGTATGTGAGAGCCGCGGTTTTGTCCGCGGACGCCGGGAACACAGCGAATTGCGGCGCTCCGGCATTGGATGCCGGAACCGCAGTGAAATCCGCCGCCACGGAATTTGACGCCAGGAACACAGCGAATTGCGGCGCTCCGGTATTGGATGCCGGAACCGCAGCGAATCCCGCCGCCCCGCACGAGCAGCATCCCGCCGCCCCTGCCAGAGGCCGGATCGTGAAGGCGAGAATCACAGGCTTTTTGGACGAGGAGACGCTGCTGGCGGAGCTTACCGGGGAACCGGGCTGAGAACGGCTGGGCGGGCTGACGGCTGAGCAGGCTGTCCGCTGACCGGCCCGCTGGCCCGCCCTCTGACCGGTCCGCTGGCCCGCCCTCTGACTGGTCCGCTGGCCCGCCCCCGGCCAAACTTCGATATTTTCTGCCCCCTAAGTGGGAAAATTTTGAACATTTCCCGGGAAATGGCAGGGGATTGTGCTATATTTTACAAAAAGTCCAATAATAATAGTCAAAATTAAGAAAATAATCTATTGCCGAATGGACAATTATCGGTTAGAATAGAAAAGAATACTTAAAGGACGTGATGACATGGGCAATATGATGGATACACAATATTTTCAAGCTGTTCAGGACAACAAGATCGAGGTCAGTGATGTGCTGGAACAGGTTTATGTTGCCTTGACCGAGAAAGGATATAACCCGATCAACCAGATCGTGGGTTATATCATGTCTGGGGACCCGACCTATATTACCAGCCATAAGGGCGCTAGAAGTCTCATCATGAAAGTCGAGCGGGATGAGATTCTGGAGGAACTGATGGCTGTGTACATTGACGCCCGCCTGAAGTAGGAGGGCGTATTTGCGTTTCGTGAACCGGAGCGGCCCGCGGGGCGGCTCCCTGTGATAATGACCGATCAACCTGCTGGCGTCTGACTGCGTGGATACGGAATGAAATGCAGACAGAGGCTGGTTTTGTTATGCCTGAGCATATACGGCGGGCGAAACAGGCCGTTCTGCGCGCAGGCGCGGCGGCGGTGACGGCAAGGGAAACGCGGCAAAATACTGTTCGGAGGCATTTTACATGAGAATAATGGGGCTGGATTACGGCTCGAAGACAGTGGGGGTTGCAGTGTGCGATCCTTTAGGTATCACTGCCCAGACAGTGGAAACCATTGTGCGCAAAGATGAGAACAAACTGAGAAAGACATTGGCAAGAATTGAAGAATTAATCGGCGCATACGAGATTGAACGGATTGTACTTGGTTATCCTAAGAATATGAACAACACCGTGGGAGAGCGCGCGCAGAAGACGGAAGAGCTGAAAGCGGCGCTGGAACGGCGCACCGGACTGCCTGTGATTCTCTGGGATGAGCGGCTGACAACGGTGGCGGCTGACCGCGTGCTGATGGAGAGCGGCGTGCGCCGCGAACACCGGAAAGAGAGCGTGGACCAGATTGCAGCGGCCATGATTCTGCAGGGATACCTGGACAATTTAAGTTTTCAGGGAGAACGGGATGAAACAGGAGAACGAGAATAAAGACAAGATTGTAATGATTACAGATTCAGGCGAATCTGTGGATTTTTATGTGCTGGAAGAGACCAGGATCAATGCGACAGGCTATCTGCTGGTGACGGACGCCCCGGAGGGCGAGGACGGAGAGTGCTACATTTTAAAAGATGTATCCGGACAACAGGACGCCGAGGCCATCTACGAGTTCGTGGAGAACGAAGATGAGCTGGACGGTGTATTTCGCGTATTCGAACAGCTGCTGGCGGATGCGGACGTGACGCTTGAGAAATAGGCCATATGCCAACACGGATATCAATGAATGGAGGAATCAATTTGGAATTAGAGAATCAGAACACAACAGAGGCGAAAGAGAACACGCAGCCGGCGAATCAGGCGGCCGAGCAGGGAGCGGAAGCGCGTCCCGCAGAGGGAACTTCCACCAGGCGCAGGCGCAAACCGTCGTCCTCGCGTTCCGGCAAGAGCCGTGACGGACAGGCCAAGACGGCTCAGGCAGGGGACGGACAGGCCGAGGGCAAGAAGGCCCAGGCAGGGGACGGACAGGCTGAGGGTAAGAAAACCCAGGCGGCCAGAAAAGAGCCGGCCAAGAAGGACGCTGCGAAAAAAGAACCGGCCAAGAAGGACGCAGCCAAGAAGGACGCGGGCAAGCGGGAGAACGCTTCCAAGCGCGAACCGGGCCGCGAGACGAGACCGGCCGCGAAGCCTCAGAACCAGAATCAGAACCGTCCCGCCAGGGTGAAATCCGCTCCCAAAGGCGACGGCAAGGGTAAGTTAAAAATCATCCCCCTCGGCGGTCTGGAGCAGATCGGAATGAACATCACCGCCTTTGAGTACGAGGACACGATCATTGTGGTGGACTGCGGACTGGCGTTCCCGGGCGACGACATGCTGGGAATCGATCTGGTGATCCCGGACGTCACCTATCTGAAAAATAACATCGACAAAGTTAAGGGCTTTGTGATCACTCATGGTCATGAGGATCATATCGGCGCCCTTCCCTATATATTGGAGCAGATCAACGTGCCGGTTTACGGCACCAAGCTGACCATGGCCCTGATCGAGCACAAGCTGAAAGAGCGGGGCATGATGCGCAACACCAAGCGCAAGGTGGTAAAGCACGGACAGTCCGTGAACCTGGGATGTTTCCGGGTGGAGTACATCAAGACCAACCACAGCATCCAGGATGCGGCGGCATTAGCCATCTACACCCCGGTGGGCACGGTGCTCCACACGGGCGATTTCAAGATCGATTACACCCCGGTGTTCGGAGATCCCATCGACCTGCAGCGCTTTGCGGAGCTGGGTAAGAAGGGCGTGCTGGCGCTGATGGCGGACAGTACCAATGCCATCCGTCCCGGATTTACCATGTCCGAGCGTACGGTGGGCAAGACCTTTGATGCCATTTTCGCGGAACACAAGAATAACCGGATCATTGTGGCGACCTTCGCCTCCAACGTGGACCGCGTTCAGCAGATCGTGAACACGGCGCATAAATACGGCCGCAAGGTGGTCGTGGAGGGCCGCAGTATGGTCACGGTGATGGAGATTGCCAGGGAGCTGGACTACATCAATGTGCCGGAGGGAACGCTGATCGACATCGAACAGCTGAGAAATTACCCGCCGGAGTCCACGGTGATCATTTCCACCGGAAGCCAGGGCGAGTCCATGGCGGCTCTGTCCCGCATGGCGGCATCGCTTCACAAGAAGGTCACCATCACGCCATCCGATGTGGTGGTGCTTAGCTCCACCCCGATCCCCGGAAATGAAAAGGCCGTGGCCAATGTGGTCAACGAGCTGTCCATGAAGGGCGCTACGGTGATCAATCAGGACACTCACGTATCCGGACATGCCTGCCAGGAGGATTTGAAGCTGATCTACTCCCTGGTACATCCCAAGTACGCGATTCCGATCCACGGCGAGCATCGCCACCGCATGGCTCAGAAGGAGCTGGCCCAGTTCATGGGCGTGGAGAAGGACAACGCTGTGATCATCAATTCCGGCGACGTGCTGGCCCTCTCCGAGGACACCTGCGAGGTGATCGACCATGTGACCTCTGGCGGTATCTTTGTGGACGGCCTGGGCGTGGGCGACGTGGGCAACATTGTGCTGCGCGACCGCCAGAACCTGGCACAGAACGGAATCATTGTGGTAGTGCTGACCCTGGAGAAGCGCAGCAACCAGCTTCTTGCCGGTCCGGACATCGTATCCCGCGGTTTCGTGTACGTGCGGGAATCCGAGGACCTGCTGGAGGAGGCCCACGCCGTGGTGGTGGATGCGGTGGACGACTGCCTGAACCGCCATGTCAGCGATTGGGGGAAGATTAAGAACGTGATCAAAGACAGCCTCAGCGATTTCCTGTGGAAGCGCATGAAGCGCAGCCCCATGATTTTACCCATTATTATGGAAGTGTAAGGATCGATCAGGACCGCGCGTCCGCTTCGGCGGGCGCAAATTCCTTTGCCGGAGGCAGGATGTAACGAAATCACAACAGGAGGAAACAGGACATGAGCAACGCGACCAGAGAGATTAACCGAATAACGACCGCAATCATCCGCATATCGATGAAGCTTATCGTCTATGCTCTGATCATCCTGCTTCTCTACGAGGCTGTCATCAAAGGATACGCCTTTGGGCACCAGATTTTTTACGCGGAGGCCGTGGAGGAGGCGCCGGGGCACGACATGACCGTGACCATTGAACCCGACACCTCCGTGAGCGAGGCCGCGCAGCTTCTGGCGGACGACGGACTGATCGCCAGCGAGTTTGCGTTCATTTTCCAGAGCAAGTTTTACGACTATGACACGGTTTATCCGGGCGTGTACAATTTAAATACCTCCATGACCTCCAAGGAAATCCTTCAGGCGCTCAACGTAAAGCCTGAGACCGAGGAGACGGAAGCCGCTCAGAAGGCGGGAGCCCGTTTGAAAACCACTCAGGATCAGGCGGCTCCGGCGAGTGCAGAAGCGGATGGACAGGCAGCGCCCGCTGCCAGGACGGCAGACGCGGGCGGGTCTGGAGCGTCAGGCTCAGGCGGGTCCGGGACGGCCGGTGGCGCTGCGGAAAATGGATCCGGCGCAGATGTGCCGGCTGCCGCAGCCGCAGGGCAGGACGGCCAGCCCGCGGCGGACGGCCAGGCGGCTCAGGGCGCGGAGAATTCCGGGACCGGAGCCGGGGAAGACACCTTTGACGACGAGGAAGGCGAGGTCGGCGGTTGGATTCAGGATGTTGAAGGAGCGGGCCAATGATCGCAGACAGCAGAATCACAGACTATATACTATCACTGGAAACCGGCCAGGGCCAACTGTGCGACCGCATCGAACAGGAAGCCCTGGCCGCTCGGGTTCCCATCATCCGCAGGGAAACCGCGGCGCTGCTCAAAACCCTGGTGGCCGCCAAAGCCCCGCGGGCGATCCTGGAGATCGGCACGGCGGTGGGGTACTCGGCCCTGCTGATGGCCCGGGTGATGCCGGCGGACTGCCGGATCACCACCATTGAGAAATATGAAAAGCGGATCCCTGTTGCCAGAGAGAATTTCCGCCTGGCCGGGGAGGAGGAGCGCATCACCCTGCTTGAGGGGGACGCGGATGAGATTCTGGAACGGTTAAAGGGAAGTTATTTTGACTTTTTGTTTATGGATGCGGCCAAGGGCCAGTACCTGGCCTGGCTTCCCAAACTGATGGAGCTTATGCCCCCGGGGGCGCTTCTGGTTTCCGACAACGTGCTCCAGGACGGAGATATCGTCCAGTCCCGCTTTGCGGTGGAGCGCCGCAACCGGACCATCCACGCCCGGATGCGGGAGTACCTCTACGAATTAAAGCACAACAGCGCGCTGGAGACGTCCATCCTTCCCGTGGGGGACGGGGTGGCGCTGAGCGTGCGCAGGCGATGAACGCGGGACGCGAATCTGCCGGTGGAGTTATGAAAAGCCGCAGGCGACGCGGCGGAATGGAGATTTCAGGATGAGAAAGACGGAACTGCTGATTCCGGCGGGCAGTCTGGACGTGTTAAAGACCGCTGTGGTCTACGGCGCGGACGCTGTCTATATCGGAGGAGAGGCCTTCGGCCTTCGGGCCAAGGCGCACAATTTTTCGAACCAGGAGATGAAGGAGGGAATCGAGTTCGCCCACGAGCGGGGCGTGAAGGTCTATGTCACCGCCAACATCCTGGCACACAACGACGATCTGCCCGGGGTGGAGCAATACTTTGAGGAGCTGCGGGACATCGGCCCCGACGCGCTGATCATATCCGATCCCGGAGTATTTGCCATTGCGAAGCGGATATTGCCGCAGATGGAACTTCACATCAGCACTCAGGCCAACAACACCAATTACGGTACATACCAGTTCTGGTATGGACTGGGAGCCAGGCGTGTGGTTTCCGCCAGAGAGTTGTCCCTGAAGGAGATCCGGGAGATCCGGGACCACATTCCGGAGGACATGGAGATCGAGAGCTTTATCCACGGCGCCATGTGCATTTCCTACTCAGGGCGCTGCCTGCTCAGCAACTATTTCACGGGCCGGGACGCCAACCAGGGGGCCTGCACCCACCCCTGCCGCTGGAAATACGCGGTGGTGGAGGAGACGCGGCCGGGCGAGTATATGCCAATTTACGAAAATGAACGGGGCACCTTCATCTTCAACTCCGGGGATTTATGCATGATCGAACACATCCCGGAGATGCTGGAAGCGGGAATCGACAGCTTCAAGATCGAGGGACGGATGAAAACCGCGCTCTACGTGGCGACGGTTACCCGCACCTACCGCAAGGCCATCGACGACTGTCTGCGCGACCGGGAGCTCTATCGCAGAAACATGGAGTGGTACCGCGAGGAGATCGGAAAATGCACCTTCCGCTCCTACACCACGGGTTTTTATTTCGGCAAGCCGGGAGCGGAGTCCCAGATTTACGACAATAGCACGTATATCAAAAATTACACCTACCTGGGCACGGTGGAGGAGACGGACGGCGCGGGACGGGGCCGCCTGACCCAGAAAAACAAGTTCTCCGTGGGCGAGACCATCGAGATCATGAAGCCGGATGGGCGCAACCTTGAGGCTGTGGTCCGGGAGATCCGCACCGAGGACGGAGAGCCTCAGGAGAGCGCTCCCCACTCCAAGCAGGTTCTCTGGGTTAGCTTTGAGGCGGAGGCGGGCGTAGAGCCCTACGATATCCTGCGCAGGCGGGAAGAGCAGGCGGGGGAATAAGCGCGGCCCGGCAGGATTCTCATAGTCGGAACCGATTTGTTGTGGCAGCGGCAGCGCCCGGTGGAAACCGGCGCTGCCCTGTCTGTTTCAGGACTGTTTTCAGGCGGGTTGCTGTTCACCGGTAATATCCCGCGAGGTGTTTTTTGTGAGTGGAGCGCAGCGGAAGTCACAGAAAACCCGAGGGCTGCAGCGCGAAACGGCGTTTTTGGCCGTTTCTGTGCATCGCGTAGCGCGTTACTGGGCACGGAGTGAACAGTAACTCAGGCGGCGTTTCCGCCATGGAAAGTATTGCCAAGTCCGCCCGAATAGTGTAAAGTAACAGGTACAGGAGGATTGACCCTATGATCGATGCCGTCTTAATTGGATTAGCGGCGCTCTGCGCCGCATATTTTGCCGTGATCGTGCTCTACGCGGGGATCGGAACCTCGTTTGCCTTCATATGGCTGTTTTTTGCGGCCCTGTGCCTGTTTCTGGTATACGGAAAGTGGTATTACCGGCGAAACACGGACCGGATTCCGCGCTGGGTGCCGGTTTCGGTGGTGACCACCTGTGTGGCCGGTCTGACGGTGTTTGCGGCGGTCTGCATCATGGTGTTTTCCGGTGTGGCGGGTTCCGACCCGGTGGGACTGGACTATGTGATCGTGCTGGGAGCCCAGGGCAAGGAGCACACGGTGAACGGCTCCCTTAAGCTCCGCCTGGACAAGGCCATCGAGTACGTGGAGGAGAACCCGGATACCATATTGGTGCTCTCGGGCGGACCCATGCAGGGGGAGGAGAAAAGCGAGGCGGAGCTCATGTACGATTATCTGCGCTACAACGGCGTCCGGCCGGACCAGATGCTGATGGAAAAACACTCCGCCAGCACGGTGGAAAACGTGGCCTTCAGCCGTCTTGTCATCGAGCAGGACCGTTTGGCCAGAAAACGGAAACGGGAGGCCCTTTATCAGCCGGTGGGACCGGGCGTGGAGCTTTTGGCTCCGGATAAGCCACTGGAGGTCGGAGTGCTCACCAGCAATTTCCACGTGTTCCGCGCCCGCCTGACCGCCAGGAAATGGGGCATTGAGAATGTCTCCGGCATCGCGGCCAAATCGGACCCGGTGCTGTTCGTGCACCTGTGCGTCCGGGAGTGCGCATCCATCTTTAAGGACCGGCTTGTGGGAAATATGTAAACCGGCGTATATTTTTTCGAAAAGTTTGGATTAATAAGGATGCGGGACTGCGCAGCCCGGTGGATACAGAATACGCGCATTGTGGACAGAGTATAAGAGAATGGAGAGAATTGTGGATATGTCGGATCGCAGCAATCTGGAAAAATTAAAGGATATTACCCAGTATCGGGTATTAAAGGAAACATACATCGAGGAAATGAATTCCCAGGGAGTGATTCTGGAGCACGTAAAAAGCGGCGCTAGGATTTTCCTGATGTCCAACGACGACGACAATAAGGTGTTTTGCATTGGATTCCGCACCCCGCCGGAGGACAGCAGCGGGCTTCCTCACATCCTGGAGCACAGCGTGCTTGAGGGATCGGAGAAATTCCCGGTAAAGGATCCCTTTGTGGAGCTGGTGAAGGGTTCTTTAAACACCTTTTTAAACGCAATGACCTACCCGGACAAGACCGTTTATCCGGTAGCCAGCTGCAATGACAAGGATTTCCGGAACCTGATGGACGTGTATATGGACGGCGTGCTGCACCCGCGGATTTACCGGGAGCCCAAGATCTTTCTGCAGGAGGGCTGGCACTATGAGATGGAGTCCCCGGAGGACGACCTGACCATCAACGGTGTGGTTTACAATGAGATGAAGGGCGCCTTCTCCTCGCCGGAGAGCGTGCTGGACCGCTATACCCGCGCGGTTCTGTTCCCGGACAACAGCTATGCCAACGAGTCCGGCGGCGATCCCGCCTTTATACCGGAACTGACCTATGAGCAGTTTATCCGGTTCCACCAGACGTATTACCATCCGGCCAACAGTTATATCTACCTCTACGGCGACATGGACATGGAGGAAAATCTGCGGTGGCTGGACGAGCAGTACCTGAGCCGCTACGACCGGAAGGACTGCCCGGTGGACTCCTCCATTCCGCTGCAAAAGCCCTTCACGGAACCGGTGCAGCGGGAGATCACCTACTCCGTCACGCCGGAGGAGGGAACGGAGAAAAAGACCTACCTGTCCGTCAACACGGTGGTGGGCACGGACCTGGATCCCAAGCTCTATGTGGCTTTCCAGATTCTGGAATACGCTTTGATCTCAGCCCCGGCCGCGCCTCTCAAGCAGGCGCTGATCGACGCGGGGCTGGGCGAGGATATTATGGGCGGTTACGAGAGCGGCATTTTACAGCCCTATTTTTCCGTGATTGCCAAGAACGCCGACAAGGAGCAGAAGGCGGAGTTTCTGATCGCGGTCAAGGGTACGCTGCGGCGTCTGGCGGACCAGGGCATCGACCGGAAGAGCCTGTTGGCCGGTCTCAATTACTACGAGTTCCGTTACCGGGAGGCGGACTACGGTTCCGCGCCCAAGGGGCTGATGTACGGCCTGTGGTCTATGGACAGCTGGCTGTACGACGGGGATCCGCTCATGCATCTGGAGTACCAGGAGACCTTTGACTTCCTGAAGCAGGCGGTGGACCAGGGCTATTTTGAGGGCCTGATCCGGCAGTATCTGCTGGACAATCCCCACGAGGCCGTGATTCTGGTGACGCCGGAGCCGGGCAAGACGGAGCGGGAGGACGAACAGCTGGCCAACATGCTGGCGGAGCGGAAGGCTTCCATGACGCCTGAGGCCATCGAGGCCGTGGTGCGGGGAACCAGGGAACTGCGGGAGTACCAGGAGGAGCCGTCCTCCCAGGAGGATTTGGAAAAGATTCCCATGCTGGGCCGCGAGGATATCAGCCGGCAGGGGGCGCAGCTCCAGTACACGGTGAAGGAGGAAGCCGGAGTGACGGTGCTCCACACCGATCTGTTCACCTCCGGTATCGGATATCTGAAGATCCTTTTCAACACGGACCGGGTGCCGGTGGAGGATCTGCCCTATGTGGGTCTTTTGAAGGCGTTGCTGGGTTATGTTGACACGGAGCAGCACACCTACGGGGATCTGTCCAGCGAAATCTTTTTAAACAGCGGCGGACTGGATTTTTCCGTGACCTCCTTTGTAGATTTGGAGAACAGGGGGCAATTTACAGGCGCTTTTGTGGTGAACGCCAAGGTGCTTTATGAAAAGCTGGATTTTGTGTTTCATACCGTGACGGAGATTCTGACCCGCTCTAAGCTGGACAATGAAAAACGGCTGGGCGAGATTCTGGACGAGGTCAGGTCCAGGTCCAGAATGAGGCTGGACGACAGCGCTCACGCGGCGGCCGTCTCCCGGGCCAGCTCCTATTTTTCACCCACCTCCGCGTTTAATGAGATGGTTGGCGGAATTGGATATTATCATTTTCTGGAGGATGTTGCGAAACGCTACGGCAGCGAACCCGGGTACCGCAAAGAATTGATCGCCAAGCTGAAGGAGACTATCGGCCGTCTGTTTACCGCGGACAATCTACTGGTGGGCTACACGGCGGACCAGGAAGGCTACGCCGTGCTGCGGCGGGAGCTGGGGGACTTTAAGGCCAGCCTGCCCGCGGGGGATCAGGCGCGCTATCCCTTCGCCTTTGAGCCGGGCAACCGCAACGAGGGCTTTATGACCGCCTCCCAGGTCAACTATGTGGCCCGGTGCGGCAGCTTTGCCGGTTCCGGCTACGCCTATACCGGAGCCTTAAAGGTCCTGAAGGTGATCATGAACTATGAATATCTCTGGTCCAACCTGCGGGTGAAGGGCGGTGCTTACGGCTGCATGAGCAGCGTGGGCGCTTCCATGGAGGGATATTTCGTCTCCTACCGCGACCCCAACCTGGCCAATACCAACGCGGTTTACGAAGGGATTCCCGAATATCTGCGCAATTTCTCCATCGAGGAGCGGGATATGACCAAATATGTGATCGGAACCATCAGCGATATCGACGCGCCCATGTCACCCGCTGTCCGCGGAAGCCGCAGCGTTTCCGCCTATCTCTCCCATGTGACGGATGAGATGATCCAGAAGGAGCGGGAAGAGGTTCTGGACGTGACCCAGGAGGACATCCGCGGCCTCGCCGGAATCATCCAGGCCGTCCTGGACACCGGAGCCCTCTGCGTGGTCGGAAACGGGCAGAAGATACGGGAGGACGAAGCGCTGTTCAAAAACATCCAAAATCTGTATCATTGATTGTAATGGGCCTCCGAACGAAGGGCCCCACAACCTTAGAGTTGAGATAGAACGGGCGGCCGCCACTGCTGGCGGGCCGCCCGTAAAAAAGGAGAGCACTATGGAAGAGAATGCACAGAAGAAATCCGGCTTTGTGACCCTGATCGGCCGTCCCAACGTGGGCAAATCCACCCTGATGAACCATCTGATCGGGCAGAAGATCGCCATCACCTCGGACAAGCCGCAGACCACGCGCAACCGGATTCAGACCGTCTATACGGACGAGCGCGGACAGATCATTTTCCTGGACACGCCGGGAATCCACAAGGCGAAGAATAAGTTGGGCGAGTACATGGTCACCGTGGCCGAGCGCACGCTGACCGAGGTGGACGTGATCCTGTGGCTGGTGGAGCCCAGCACCTTTATCGGAGCCGGGGAGCGACACATCGCGGAGCAGTTAAACAAGGTGAAAACCCCGGTGATCCTGGTGATCAACAAGATCGACACCGTGAAAAAACAGGAGGAAATCCTGACCTTTATCGACGCCTACAAGGACGTCTGCCAGTTTGCGGAGATCGTGCCCCTTTCCGCCTTAAAAGACCGGAACACGGACCTGTTAACTGAGCTGATCTTTAAATACCTGCCTTACGGGCCACAGTTTTACGACGAGGACACGGTGACGGACCAGCCCATGCGCCAGATCGCGGCTGAGCTGATCCGGGAGAAGGCCCTGCGCCTGCTGGACGACGAGATTCCCCACGGAATCGCGGTGGTGATCGATCAGATGAAGGAGCGCAAAAACGGTATGATGGACATTGAAGCCAGCATCGTCTGCGAGCGGGAATCCCACAAGGGCATCATCATTGGCAAGGGCGGCAGCATGCTCAAGCGCATCGGAATCGAGGCCCGGAAAGAGATCGAGAACATGATGGAGACTCAGGTGAACCTGCAGCTGTGGGTGAAGGTCCGCAAGGAGTGGCGGGACAGTGAGCTGTACATGAAGAACTACGGTTACAACGGAAAAGAAATTTAGAAAAAATTGGAAAATGATTTGACGGAAAATGCGTCTAAAAACGTCAATTTTGTTGTTTTTACAACAAATAATGCAAAAATACAACATATAATGGCTGGGAAGGCCGGAACATGGAAAGGGGGTGGAAGCGATGCGTGAAGCGGTTACATTGAACGGCATGGTGCTGCTGTCCGCGCCCTCGGGAGAATTTGACCGGCGTCTGGTGCTGCTGACAACGGGCAGGGGAAAGATCACTGCCTTTGCCCACGGGGCCAGGAGACCGGGGAATCCCCTGATGGCCTGCACCCGGACCTTTGTGTTCGGTAAATTTACGCTCTATGAGGGCCGCACCGCCTACAATCTCCAGTCCGCCCAGGTGGCCAACTATTTTGATGAGCTGTCCTCGGACATGGAGGGCGCCTGCTACGGTTCCTACTTTCTGGAGCTGGCGGATTTTTACTCCCAGGAAAACATGGACGCCACGGAACAGCTGAAGCTTCTGTACCAGTCCCTGCGGGCGCTGTTAAAGCCTGCGATCCCCAACCGGCTGGTGCGCCGCATTTTCGAGCTGAAAATGATGGTGATCAACGGGGAGTACACGGAGCAGCCCTTAAGTCCGGTCTCCGATTCCTGCGCTTATGCCTGGGAGTACGTGGTGCTGTCGCCGGTGGAGGGGCTGTACCGTTTCGCACTGACGGACGAGGTGCTGAGGGAATTTGAGCGCGTGGTGGAGAGCGGGAGAAGGCGTTTTCTGCGCCATGAATGCCGTTCCCTGGAGATTCTGGAGGTTCTGACTTCGGACTAGATACGCTCCAGGACCAAAAGGACCGAAGTTTTACCGGATAAGGCTTGAAATATTCAGAGTCAGACGCTATAATATTCCCATATGTGCCAAAAGGAAGGAACCGAGTATGAAAAAGATAAGCAGGTATCTGTTGCTGGCAGCGGTAGTCATGGCCGTGTTTGCCGCGTCGGGCTGCGCCAGAAGCGACAAGGGCGCGGTATTTGATCCGGACCAGAGCAGTATTTTCGTCAAGAAGGACGGCAGCGTGCTCAGCGCTTCCGTAGAACATAGCGATCAGAACTACTATTCCGAGGAAGAGCTGAAGAGCTTTATGGAAGGCAGGCTGTCTGAATTCAACGCAGCCCAGGGAAAAGAGAGCGCCGCATATAATAAAGAAGGCGCAGAAAAACTTCCCGCGGCCATCGTTTCCTGCAAGGTGGAGGGAGCGGACGGAGCCAAGACCGTAAAATCCATCGTGGAATACAGCTCTCCGGAGATGCTTCTGGCCCTGGCCGGTGAGATCCGGGACGGGGAGGTCAAGCTGGCAGCCCTTGCAACAGACAGCGTGGAGAACCGGCTGGCCGCAGGCGATCTGGTGGGAAGCACGTTCCTGGACGCCAAGGGAAACTCCGTTGAGTCCGGCAAGATCACCAGCCAGAGCAAGCTGCGGGTGGTTTCATCCCAGGGACCGGCCCTGATCCAGACCGAGGGAAAGGTCCTTTACAGGTCCGAGGGTTGTACGCTGGTGGACGAGTACACGGTGCAGACGCCGGAGGAAGGCAGCAGTTTCATTATTTTTAAATAATATGAATGGATAGAGAGCGCCGGGGCGTGCGGAACTTTCCCCAGGGCGGGAAGAATCGGTTCCGCCGGCGGAGTTGATCCGACGGGCGCGAGGAAAGAGAGAGGACGAAGCAATGGAAAAGACGATGGAAAAGATTGTGGCCCTTGCCAAAAACAGAGGTTTTGTATACCCGGGTTCCGAGATTTACGGCGGCCTTGCCAACACCTGGGATTACGGCAACCTGGGCGTGGAGCTGAAGAACAACGTGAAAAAGGCGTGGTGGCAGAAGTTCGTGATGGAGAGCCCCTACAACGTGGGCGTGGACTGCGCCATTCTGATGAACTCCCAGACCTGGGTCGCCAGCGGCCATCTGGGCGGATTCTCCGATCCGCTGATGGACTGCAAGCAGTGTAAGGAGCGTTTCCGCGCTGACAAGCTGATCGAGGACTACAACGCCGAGCACGGCATCGAGATGGAGGGCTCCATCGACGGCTGGTCCCAGGAGCAGATGAAACAGTACATCGAGGACAATCACATTTGCTGTCCCAGCTGCGGCGCTCATGATTTTACCGATATCCGTCAGTTTAACCTGATGTTCAAGACGTTCCAGGGCGTGACCGAGGACGCCAAGAACACCGTTTACCTGCGCCCCGAGACCGCTCAGGGTATTTTCGTAAACTTCAAGAACGTGCAGAGAACCTCCCGCAAGAAGGTGCCCTTCGGCATCGGCCAGATCGGTAAATCCTTCCGCAATGAGATCACGCCCGGCAACTTCACCTTCCGCACCAGAGAGTTTGAGCAGATGGAGCTGGAGTTCTTCTGCAAGCCCGGCACGGATCTGGAGTGGTTTGCCTACTGGAAGCAGTTCTGTATCGACTGGCTGCGCACCCTTGGCATCAAGGAGGACGAGATGCGCGCCAGAGACCATTCTCCCGAGGAGCTGTGCTTCTACAGCAAAGCTACCACGGACCTGGAGTTCCTGTTCCCCTTCGGCTGGGGCGAGCTCTGGGGCATCGCAGACCGCACCGACTACGACCTGACCCAGCACCAGAACGTGTCCGGCCAGGATATGACCTATTTTGACGACGAGAGCAAGGAGAAATACATCCCCTACGTGATCGAGCCCTCCCTGGGCGCGGACCGCGTGACCCTGGCCTTCCTGTGCGCCGCATACGACGAGGAGGAGCTGGCCGAGGGCGACGTCCGCACCGTGCTGCGCTTCCATCCGGCCATCGCGCCTGTGAAGATCGGCATCCTGCCCCTGTCCAAGAAGCTGAACGAGGGCGCGGAGAAGGTGTTCGCCGAGCTGTCCAAGTATTACAACTGCGAGTTTGACGACCGCGGAAACATCGGCAAGCGCTACAGAAGACAGGACGAGATCGGCACTCCGTTCTGTATCACCTATGACTTTGATTCCGAGGAAGATCACGCGGTAACTGTCCGCGACCGCGATACCATGGACCAGGTGCGTGTGCCGATTGCGGAGCTTAGAGCGTATTTTGCGGATAAGTTTATGTTTTAATATGTGAAATGGGAGACGGTATGGCGAACGCTGTGCCGTTTCTTTTTTTGATGCAATGAGGCGTTGACGGAGGAGTGGCGTTTTGACATGGTTTCGGGCCGCGGAGGCTGACTGCACAAAAAATCCGGCCCATAAATGCAGCCGGATCATAAGAAATGCTTGTAATGGCGGAACTTGTCCGCGGCAGTGGCAGGTAGACGCTCTTCGGAACACAGTTGGGCAGGCCCGGTTCCCTCCCATGCCTGTTGGAGCGCTATTATTGCCTGTGCGCCGCCCTTCCGATCCGCTGGCCCATGCGCACCCGGGTTTCCTCGCCGCGGGCGGAAGCCTGGAGAAGGGGCTCGTCCAATTCAACGGCTCCCGGCATGAACAGCAGCACGATGGTGGAGCCGCCGAAGGCGAAATAGCCCTTTTCCTGGCCGCGGATCACGTCCAGGCGCGTGTAACCGGTGTGATGATTGACAATTTTCCCGACCATCAGGGCGCCCACTTCCATCATCAGGTAGGTGCCGAACTTTTGGGAGCGGACCACCGTGTACTCACGGCAGTTTTCCTTGTAGATGGGGAAATGGTCGTTTGCCACGGGATTGACGGTGTGCAGGCGGCCAGGGATCTTCCGGTAATGAGCCCGCAGGCCGCCGTCCGGCCAGGCGTATCGGTGATAATCGTCCACGCAGAGCCTGAACACCAGAGCTGTGCCCCCGGCGAACCGGCGGGCCAGATTGGGGTCGCGCAGCAAATCCTCCAGCCGGTAGGCGGTCTGCTTGATATGGAATACCCGCCGGGGGCTGATGGGGTAAGCGGTGAGCCGGGCGTCACAGGGGCTGGCTAACGTCAGGGGATCCGGATCAAAGGGGCGGGCCTGGGGCAGCAGCCGGCGGGTGAACAGGTCGTTAAAGGAGCGGTATCGCCCGCCCGCAGGCGGTTCGCACTGGGATAAGTCAATGTGGGCGGTACGGATAAAGGATGGTATCAGGATTCGGGATAGAGAGGAATCCATAAAATAACCACCGATTTTGGATATCACCGGATGGGTGAACGGGAGGATCAGGGCGCGGCCCAGAGCGTGATTGTAGATGAGCTGCAGCAGTTTGTCCTGGAAGCCGTCACGGGGGCCGGCATTTGTGGTAGCGTTATGTTTCATGGCATTGGCTCCTTTGATGTTGATGATGGGTGCGCGGAGTGAAAAGGTGGTACATGCCGTCGAAAATACGCCCATAGGTCCGGTACAGAACAGGTATCCTTCCCAGCCGCAGACAAACTTCCGCCAGAACCACCGCTCCCACAATATCGATCACCACGTGCTGTTTGACCGCAAGGGTGGAGATGAATACCAGGATGGCCATGACGCAGGAACAGCGGCGGTACCACAGGGGAATGGTCGTATTCCGGCGGATTCCGATGTAGCAGAACCAGCTGACCAGGCAGTGAACTGACGGAAACAGGTTTAGCGGCAGGTCCAGGGTGTATAAAATCCGCATGGCATGATTCCAGAAGCCGGGACCGGAGACGTCCGGCCGGATGTTGGTAGTCGGAAACGCCAGGAAAAAGATCAGGCATACGATCCGGGAGAGAAAGTCCGCAGTGAAGAACTGGTAACATCTCGTTTTGTCCTGGCGGGCGATGAGGATGTAGTTGACAATCCAGAACAGATAGCAGCCAAGGTATACAACCAGAAACTGAGGGATAAAGGGAAGCCGGTTATCCAGGGGGCTGGCGATGTCGTACCGCGGCAGATCGAGAGCCAGAAGCTGCGCTCCACCGTACACTGTGAAATTGACCGCCACGGCAAAGATCAGCGGAAGTACCGCATAACCCGGCAGCAGCCTCTTTCGTTTTTGTTCTATCCAATCCGGCATATAGCCACCTCCAAAATAAATACATTATATCATAGCTTTATGATAAATGGTACGTTTCCTCAATTATATTATGTCATTATATTATGCTGTTAAGCGGGCGGTTTGTGATTAGGGGTGTGTTTCCGTATTATTTATTATAGAAGGTCACCAGCCGCCGGGTTGCTGATGGGTGTTACGTTTCCTTATTATACATGATCACCAGCCGTCAGGCTGATGATAAGTGTTACGTTTCCTTATTATAGCAAATATGTAGGAAGAAACAAGGAAGAAAGGCGGTTTCTTTATAAAATTTAGAATAGTTTTATAAACGCCCATATACAAATGTGGTATACTTACAAGTACGGGTGAAAGTCTGTCCCGGGCTGCAAATTTTGTCCGGCGGGCTGAGATAATACAAAAAAGGAGGCAGGACCTATGAAATTGAAGACCCGTCTGGCGGTTGCATTTTTGACCATCACCATCGTGCCGATCCTGCTGTTTTATGTAGCGGTAGTAGGGCTGAGCAGCTATCAGACCCAGTCCTTTCGCAAAGAATATGGGCTGACGGAGCAGGTGGACCTGTTCTCCGGCAACTCCCTTCAGATCTTTAACCGCCTGACCAAGCGTTACCAGGAGGAGATCCGGCAGACGCTGAAGGACGATCCCGGACTCTACGAGGACGACACGTATTTAAACAATTTGAACGAGGAGCTGAAAGGCCATTATGCGTATTTGATTGTTCTTAAAGGCGGGGAGATTTCCTTCTGCGGGAGCAATGACATGCAGATGGATCCCGCTTTGTATGACAAGCTGCCCGATTTCGACGCTATGAAGGGAGATTTAGAGGGCGGCATCTATTTGGACGGAGAAAACCAACACCTGATCAAACAGATGGATTTCACGTTCCCCGACGGTACGCCGGGAAGCGTTTTTATTGTGTCAAACGTGGGCGATCTGGTACCGGAGGTGAAGTCCATGATCCGGGAGATGCTCTTCCTTGGAATCGTGATTCTGGTGGTGGCGGGGATTACCCTGACCGTCTGGGTCTACAGGTCCATTTTAAGTCCCCTCAATAAGCTGCAGGAGGCGACCAAGCAGATCAAGGCGGGGAATCTGGATTTCACGCTGGATGTGGATGCGGACGACGAGATCGGCGAACTGTGCAACGATTTTGAGGAGATGCGCATGCGTCTGAGGGAGAACGCCGAGGAGAAGGTCCAGTATGACAAGGAGAGCAAGGAACTGATCAGCAATATTTCCCACGACTTAAAAACCCCCATCACAGCCATCAAAGGCTACGTGGAAGGGATCCATGACGGAGTGGCATCTTCGCCGGAAAAGCTGGACAAATACATCCGCACCATATACAATAAAGCTAATGACATGGATCGTCTGATCGACGAGCTGACGTTTTATTCGAAGATTGATACCAACAAGATTCCTTATACCTTCACAAAGATCAACGTGGCCCAGTATTTCAAGGACTGCATCGAGGAGGTGGGCCTGGATATGGAGGCCCGGGGCATTGAGCTGGGATATTTCAACTATGTGGACGAGGATGTGGTGGTGATTGCCGACGCGGAGCAGATGAAGCGGGTAATCAACAATATTATCAGCAATTCCATCAAATATCTTGACAAGAAAAAGGGTATTATCAATATTCGGATAAAGGATGTGGGCGACTTCATTCAGGTGGAGATCGAGGACAATGGAAAAGGAATTGCGGCCAAGGACCTGCCCAATATATTTGACCGGTTCTACCGCACGGACTCCTCGCGCAATTCTTCACAGGGCGGCAGCGGCATTGGCCTGTCTATCGTGCGCAAGATTATTGAGGACCATGGAGGCCGGATCTGGGCGACCAGCAAGGAAGGCATCGGCACAGAGATCCATTTTGTGCTAAGAAAATATCAGGAGGTCATAGCAGGATGAGCAAAATACTGATCGTGGAGGACGAGGAGAGCATCGCAGAGCTGGAAAAGGATTATCTGGAACTTTCCGGCTTTGAGGTGGAGATTGAGAATAACGGCAGTTCAGGCCTGGAGCGGGCGCTGAATGAGGAATTTGATTTGTTTATTCTGGACCTCATGCTCCCCGGCACCGACGGTTTTGAAATCTGTAAAAAGATACGGGAAGTCAAAAATACCCCTATTATCATGGTGTCCGCCAAGAAGGAGGACATTGACAAGATTCGCGGCCTGGGCCTGGGCGCGGACGACTACATCACCAAGCCTTTCAGCCCCAGCGAGATGGTGGCCAGGGTGAAGGCTCACATGGCACGGTACGAGCGGCTGATCGGCAGCGGGCAGCCGTCCAATGAGATCGTGGAGATCCGCGGGTTGAAGATCGACAAGACGGCCCGCCGTGTGTGGGTAAACGGTGAGGAAAAGACGTTTACCACCAAGGAATTCGACCTCTTATCCTTCCTGGCCCAGAACCCCAACCATGTATTTACAAAGGAAGAACTATTTTCCAAAATCTGGGATATGGAATCCATCGGCGACATCGCCACGGTGACCGTGCATATTAAAAAGATCCGTGAGAAGATCGAGTTTAACACGGCGAAGCCGCAGTATATTGAGACAATCTGGGGCGTGGGGTATCGGTTTAAGGTGTGATATTGACAATAAGGATAGCTAAGAAAGTAGTTAAGACCATGTGGTCACAAAGCGAAGGGGCTGTCGCACTAAGAAATTAGTGCGCAGCTCCTTTTCCGCGCAAAAAGTTACAGCCGGGCTTCGAAAAGCCCGGCTGTTGGTGTAAAATATAAGTATGCGACTACCTATTACTTTACACAAGAATTATACTTTGAATGAGGACGGATATCAACTAAAACTTCCTCTGAATCTTGAAACAATTATCCCGGAAGACGATTCTGTGCGGCTGCTGAGTCAGTTTGTGGAGGGAATGGATTTAACTGACCTGTATTCTACCTACGAGAGAATAAATACGGTATCGCCAAGAACCCTTCTGAAAATTGTTCTATACTCTTACATGAACGGTGATTATTCTTCCCGTTGCATGGAACAAAACTGTAAGAGGGATATCAACTTTATGTACCTTCTGGAAGGGGCCTCTGTCCCAGATCATGCCACCTTCGCCAGATTCCGCAGCCTTCATTTTGCTCCATGTGCCAAAAGGATTTTGGCTGAAATGTCAAATAAGCTGTTTGATTTGGGGGAAATTTCAGGGGAGGCAATCTTCATTGACGGAACTAAAATAGAAGCCTGCGCCAATAAATATACCTTTGTCTGGAAAAAAGCAGTTACCAAAAATCAGGCAAAACTGTTGGTGAAAATCGCAGATTTGATTGCTGAATGTGAACAACTTTACGATTTAAGGATTGTCCATGGAGATACTGTCAAAATAAAACATGTGAAACGGCTGCGAAAAAAGCTGTATGTTCTGAAACAGGAAGAAAATATCGAGTTTGTTCATGGAATCGGTAAAAGAAAAACGCCCCTTCAGAAACGTATTGAAACACTGGAGGACTATCTGGACCGATTAAAAGGTTATACGCAAAAACTCCACACCTGCGGGGAACGGAACAGTTTTTCCAAAACAGATCCGGATGCGACTTTTATGCGGATGAAGGAAGATGCTATGGGCAATGGGCAGCTAAAACCGGCATTTAACCTTCAGCACGGTGTTGACTCCGAATACATTACCTGGCTGACGGTCGGGCCGCAGCCGACCGATACTGCGACGTTGATCCCGTTCCTCAAAGAAGCTAAAGAATACCTGAAATTTAAGTATATAAAGATCGTTGCAGATGCGGGATATGAAAGTGAAGAGAATTATCTGTTTCTGGAAGAGAACGGACAGACTGCATTCATAAAACCATCGAATTATGAAATCTCTAAAAGAAGGAACTATAAAAATGATATCGGCCGGATGGAAAACATGGATTATGATGCAGAAAAAGATTTGTATATTTGTAAAAACGGCAGGGAACTGCCGCTTGTATATATCCGGCATTCCAAATCGAAAACAGGATATGTCAGTAAGAAAAATATTTATCAGTGTACCTCCTGTGAAAATTGCCCCTATAAAAGCGAGTGTATCAAAGGAAACAACTGCAAGACCCCAATGGAAAAGAGAAATAAAGTTCTTTCTGTTGCAAGAACCTTTCTGAAATACAGACAGGAAGATCTGGAACGAATCCGATCAGAAGAAGGAATCCTGATGCGGATAAACAGGAGTATACAGGCAGAAGGTTCGTTCGGGGAGTTGAAACAGGATATGCAGTTCCGAAGATATTTAAGCCGTGGCGCACAAAATGTCCTTGCCGAAAGTGTTCTACTTGCAATGGCGAAGAATCTGAACAAACTGCATAATAAGATTCAAAAAGGAAAAACCGGCACACATTTATTTGCATTAAAAGCAGCTTGAATGAAAAAATCGAATCGGAGAAACACGGCCTGGTGACACAGGTCTGTTAAAGTATGCTATTTGAGAGGAATATTGTTCAAAACAATGATATGTCATTTAGGAATTGACAGAAAGGGAAAAAAAGGAAGCTGCCGCTCACGATTTTCAATCGCTAAAGCGACAGCTCCTTCATTTTAGGTTAGCTGTCTTTATGTTTTCTGTCTAACCATTTGCATATGTAGTAGCCAGCTACACTTGCCATGACAGAAAGGATGAAAGTAGTTAAGAGCTCCATACCGTTTCATGACCTCAAATTGAATACAGAGTACAAAACCCGTGTATAGGATGTGTACGCGGGTTTTCTTTTGGCGCGGTTTTCCGGGCTGCATTTGCGCCGGAAGACGGACCGGCTGCAAACATTGGGAGCAGAGGGGGATAAAGTATTGCTTTTTTAGCCCAAAATCTGATAATATAGTTCTGTTGTAAATAATACGCAAAAGGAAAATAATCATGAGAACTGTAAATAATAGCAGACGGCTTCAGATTGCCAACTATGTTAAACAGAAAGGAGAAGCCTCAGTCCAGGAATTGAGCGAATATTTTGCAGTATCTCCCCTGACGGTTCGCAGAGATTTGACTGCATTGGAGGAACAGAAGCTCCTCCTGCGGTACCACGGCGGGGCCAAGGCTTTGGTACAGTCGGATACGGCGAACGACAACGGCAATTATGAGTTTGATCTCACGAGCGTGCCCCGTGTGGAGGAAAAGAAACGGATCGGGGAAAAGGCCTGCGAGTTTCTCAAAAATGACGATATCATTTTTATGAACAGCGGAAGCACGGTGTTGTTTTTTCAGGAGGCGATCCGGGACAAGCATGTCACGGTGGTGACCAATAATGCCAGGGCCCCCTTCTGCAGCAAGCATCCGGGAGTGGAGATTCTCAGCCTGGGCGGCAATTATATGGAGCGGTCGAAATCCTATGTGGGCGAGATCACGGTAAATACCATCGGCGGGATCTACAGCAACTGCACGATCCTGGGCGTAAAGGCCCTGGACCCGGAGCGGGGAATGACCACCTGGAATTACCAGGAGTGCGGGGTGAATGCTGCCATGATCGGCCACACCAGGGGGATGGTGATCCTTCTGGCCGACCACTCAAAGATCGGCAAGGTGTCCAACTATGTGTCCTCCTCTCTGGATAAAATTGACCTGATCATTACAGACAGTGGATGTGACCCGGAAGCCATAGCCGCGTTCCGGGAGAAGGGCGTGGAGGTTATCGTCGTTTAGACTGGCCCCCGGATGCGCAAAAGCCGGATAAACTACGACGTCGGAGCGCAGAGAAAAGGCCGGAACGAAAAGAAGGGCGGGAAATATGGACACGGAAGAGAAAAAAGAGTTTGAAAAGGAGCTTCTTTCACGCATCTCACAGATGGAGCGGGGAAATGAGTCCGCCATTGGACGGATGGCCGGAAGGGATTATGTTCTGGCGGGAGCGGTGGTCCTCGGATGCCTGGCGGCTGTGGCGGCCGGGTATTTTCTGACATAGCGGGAGGGCATTGAGAGGGATGAAACGAGTGGAAGAGCAGATTGCCAGGGAGGCGGTGTTCGGAATTCTGCCGGTGCTGCCCGGGGAACGAAGATACGGCTTCCTGGACGCCTTTTTGGTGCTGTCCGGGTACTGCATCGCCACCTGGAGTTACACCCAGGGGGCCTATCTGACCAGCCTGGTTGGATTTAAACAGCTGCTCATCGGGGCGTTTTTCGGAGCGATTCTGATGCTGGCGGTGTATCAGCTGCCGGTAATCCTGTCGGTGCGCTATGGCATCGACATCTGGATTTGGCTGCGGAGCGTGTTCGGACTGCGGGGCGTAAAGTGGATATCCCTGTTGATCATCGCCATCAACTTCCCATGGTACGCGGTCTGCTGCGACCTGTTCGCCTCCTCCATGGAGAATCTGGCGGGTCTGTACGGCCTGTCGCTGCCGCCGGGCAGCCATCTGCTGCTGGAATTGGCCTGCGTTTTGGCCGGAACCTTGATCGCCTGCCGCGGAATCGGGACGATCACCTGGACCACGCGGATTCTGGTGCCTGCCCTTCTGGCAGTGGGCGCCATTGTGATGGCGGTTGGATTTAGGTCTGTTCCGCCAGAGGTGATCTGGAATTATACGCCAGAGCCGGGGGAATACGCGGACCGTGCCGTGCCTTATATTATGTCCATCGAGGCGAATTTTGCGTTTGTCATTACGCTGGTGGGCGGTATGGCGGAGGTGCCCAGGCTTGCGAAAACGGAGCGGGGCGGATACCTGGCCGGCGTTCTGGGACAGGGCCTGTCCGGCTCATTTTTTGTTGTTGTGGGCGCGGTGATGGCCATCGCGATGCGGCATGTGACCGGAACCATGTCCGAGGATCCGACCCAGATGCTGGCGGTCCTGGCGGGGCCTTCCCTGGCCCTTTGCTCCCTGCTGTTGGTGGCGTTCGCCAATATCGGCACTCAGGCGGTGGGCTCGTACATCTATGGAGTGATGCTCAAATCGTCCTTCCCGGAGACGGACTACCGCAGGCTGATTGGAATCCTGGCGTTTTACGTGGGCGCGCTGTGCGTATGGGGAAAAATCGTGGAGTATTTCGGCGCGTTTTTGACCATCAGCGCCTGTGTGTACGCGCCGTTGGCCGCGCTGCTGTTTGTGGATTTCTTTTTTGTGCGGCGGCAGAGGCTGGCTTTTCGCAGTGCTTACGGGCTGAAGGGCCATGAGGCGTATGTGTATACCCGGGGATTTAATGTTGTGGGTCTAGCCGCTCTGGCCGCAGGAATGGCGTTTTCCCTGATGATTTATAATCCGGTAACGGGTGTTATCCACAATCGGTTCTTGTTTACTCTGACGCCCACCGGGTGTTCGTTCCTGGCGTCAGGCTGTATTTACTGGCTACTCTGTAATCTGCCGGGGATCCGGCGTTACGTGCGCCGGGATTTGACAGAGCTTCCGGATCCAAAGCCCTTTGACCGCTTTCGGGAACCGCCGCGGCAGAATCCGGCGGCCATGCCCTTTATCTGGCTTTGGTGTTACCTGGTGACTGCCAGAGCAGGGCTTAAAATACGAAAAAAGGGTATGAAGGGGTTGAAGCCGCCGTTTCTGGTGCTGGCGACTCACCACTCGTTTACGGATTTTTATGTGACGCCGCGGGTGTTGTTTCCCCATCGGGCCAATTATGTGTCGGAGCTGGAAGGATTTGAGAACTTTGGAGAGTGGCTGTACCGGCAGTCCGGCTGTCTGGGCACCCGGAAGTTTGTGGACGACCTGGCGCTGGTAAAAAATATCTGCCGGGTTCTTGGGCGTGGGGGAATTCTGGTGCTGTACCCGGAAGCCAGGTACGCCAACGTGGGGACCAACTCTAAGCTGCCGCTTGCGGTGGCAAAACTGGTGAAGCTGTGCAAGGTGCCGGTGGTAACGCTGAATATGAAAGGAAATTATTTACAGTCCCCCATCTGGAATCTGCGGATTCGGCGGGAAGCGAGGCTGGAGGCGGAGGCGGAACTGGCGTATACGGCGGAGGAGGCAAAACGCGCGGAGGTGGGGGATATTTACCGGAAATTATCCCGGCTTCTGGCCTACGACGAATACGCATGGCAGCGTGAGACAGGGCTGCGGATCACGGATTCCTTCCGGGCGGAGGGCCTTCATTTGCCGCTGTACCAGTGCCGGACCTGCGGCGCGGTTCATCGGATGGCGTCAAAGGGCAGCCAGCTGTTCTGCACGGCCTGCGGCGCCGGATGGCGGATGGACGAGTATGGGACGCTGAGGCAGATAAATGCGGGGGATGGGGAAGGTTCCTCCACCCTGCCGGAAATCTACATTCCCGACTGGTACGAGTGGCAGCGGGAGAATGTGCGCAGACGGATCGCGGCCAGGCGGTATTGCCTGGAGATCCGGGTGCGGGTGGAAGCGCTGCCCAACGCGGTGAACTTTATCGACTGCGGCGCGGGGCGGCTGGCGCACGGGCCGGGAGGATTTGACCTGACCTTTGTGGACTATGAGGACGGGCGGGAAAAGACGCTGCATTTTTCCGCAGCCTCCATGAGCTCCATCCACACGGAGTACGACTACCGGGGGAAAGGCCAGTGCGTTACCTTGTCGGTACCGGATAATACCTATTTCCTGTTTCCGCTGGAGGAGGGCTTTAACGCCACGGAAATACAGTTCGCGGTGGAGGAATTCTTTGAGCGGAGTCATTCCTGATGCGCGGCGGATTCGCTGGCGAGAATTTCGATCTCCATATAGGAGAGAACCTTGTTCCGGGCGTGCTCGGAGAGAAAATTATAGTAGTAGACCGCGATATACCCAAACATAGGCGGTTTTTTGTAAAATTCGGAGGAGGGCAGCATCATATCCTGGGAGGATCGGGTGGCTACCTCGATCTCCATGTAGGCGAAAATGGTGGCTTTTGCGCTGTCCGGCAGCAGGTTGAAGTAATTGACCAGCTGCTGGGGGTCTAAAGCTGCCAGCGCCCCCTTCCTGAGGGAGACATTTTTTTCCAGATTATGCTGGTGGCTGGCGTAATAATCGCTCTCCACAAATGCATCTAAGGACAGCTGGTAGTAGTTGCACAGGTCGATAATCACCTTGGCCGGAATTTCCATCAGCCCCTTCTCATATCTGCCGATGGTGCTCTTGGTCTTTTGGACCACGGCGCCCAGTTCCTCCTGGCTTAAATCATTATATTCCCGTACCATTTTTATTTTTTTCCCTAATTCTATCATATGATCTCCAATCAAATCCCGGTCCCCAGGGGATATTATCAAAAACTGCTTCATAAAAGTTGCGTATACGCAATAAAAACACGGCAAATCGATTGACAAATTGCGTATACGCAACTATAATGAAGAAAAAGAAACATTTTGACTATAATATACCACAAAAGTTGCGAATACGAAACAAGAAATAGCACTTTATACAAAAATTTAACGGAAAGGCAGGTGAGATGGACTTTAAGAGGGGAACATTTCAGAACAGCGAAACGGACAAACAGAGATTGGAGGGGTAATGATGAGACAAAAGGTAAAGGAAGGCGGAAAACGGGGGATTTCCATCAACATGCTGGTGTTTATTCTGGGGATTTTGATTTGCGCCAGCCTGCTGACGTATATCATTCCGGCAGGGCAGTTTGATGTGAATCCCGAGACAAAGGCATTGATCCCAGGTACATACCACGCGGTGGAGCAGACGCCGGTCAATCTGTGGAACGCGCTGCGCAACATATTTACCGGAATGACCAACTCGGCCAAGGTGATGAGCATCGTGATCTTCATGGGAGGCGCTTTGAAGGTGATCATCAGTACCGGGGCGGTGGAGGAATTTCTCAACTGGGCCATTTACAAGCTGCAGAAGAAGGGGATTGCGGTGATTGTGCCGCTGATGGTGATTCTGTTCTCCGTCCTCTCCGCCTACGGGGGAAATGATTCATTTTTCGCCTTCACCGTGATCGGAGTGGCGGTGGCGGCAAAAATGGGCCTGGATCCCATTGCGGGAATGGCTATGACTTATTTTGCCACCAGCGTAGGTTTTGCGGGAGCGCTTAAAGGCAGGACGCTGGTGGCCCAGGGGATCGCAGAGGTGCCGCTCTACTCCGGGGCGGGCTGGAGGACCGTGTGGCTGTTTGTGATCACCGGCCTGGCGGTTGCCTACGCGCTGTGGTACTGTTTCCGGGTTAAGAAAAATCCGGCCAGGAGTTTTATGGATAACACGGACTGGATCGTGGGCGGACCTCAGGGCGACATTAAAAAGGAGCTGTTCAACCCCATGTCGTTGCTGGTGATTGTGATCACCGCGGGCTCCTTTATCCTCAACGCGGTTATGGGCGTGCTGAAGGGCTGGACCTACCCGGAGCAGGTGGCGGTGCTGCTGATCGCCTCCACGGTATGTGGGCTCCTGTACCGGAAATCGCCCACCGAGATCGCGGAGTCCTTTGCCAAGGGCTGCCAGTCCATGGGCTTTGTGGCGTTTATTATCGGTCTGGGCGGGGCCATTGCGCTGACCATGACCCAGGGAAATATTCTCCACACCATGGTCAATGCAGTGGCTGCACCGCTCATGCATGTGAACAAAGGCTTCGGCACCATTGCCATGTTCTGGTTTAACTGGCTGTTCAACTTCTTTATTATTTCAGGTTCCGGACAGGCAGCGGTGGTGATGCCGGTGCTCAATCCCATCGCCGATGCTTTGAATATCCATCGGCAGGTGGCGGTTTCCGCCTTTGTCTACGGCGACGCCTACACCAATATGCTGTTCCCGACCAGCGCCTCGCTTCTGGGCGCTCTGGCCATCGCAGGTGTTCCGTTAAAGAACTGGGTTAAATTTGTGTTTCCGTTTTTGATCATCCTGTCCGTCCTGACGTCGGTATTTCTGTATTATCTGACCGCCGCCGGCTGGACCGGAATGTAGGAGGAAAAGGCGTATGAATATAGAAGAGATCGTAAGACGAAGCGGGGAAATACTGGATTATGCAGTGGAGATGCGCCGCCATTTCCACCGTCACCCGGAACCTACGTCCAGGGAATTTGAGACCGTCCGTTTTCTCTGCGGACAGCTGGACCGGATGGGAATTTCCTATGTCAATATTCCGGATGGCGGAATCCTGGCCGAGATTCCAGGAAAAAGACCGGAGGACAGTGAAACGGCGCCCCACGTGCTTCTGCGGGCGGACTGTGACGCTCTGACCATGGAGGAGAGCCCGGAAAATGGACGTGGACCGCGCTGTTGCCTCAGCGCCAACAGCGGAGTGGCTCACATGTGCGGCCACGACGGACATATGGCCATGCTCTTGGGGGCTGCGAAGCTGCTCGCGGAGATGGTGCCCGGAAACATGAACGGCACCGTATACCTGCTGTTCGAGCGCGGGGAGGAGGGCGGAAACTGTATCTATTACGTGATGAAATACATTCAGGCCCGGAAGATCCGCATCGACAGCTGCTACGCCATTCATGTAGATCCGGACCTGCCGTCCGGAACGTTCTGGATCCGGGAGGGGGCCAGCCATGCGGGCAACGTCAACTTTGAGATCGGGCTTACGGGAAAAGGCGGGCACGGCTCCAGGCCGGATCTGTCCAACAGCCCAATCGACTGTTTCGTGTCCATTATGAATCAGCTGAAGGATGTGCGGATGAAGTACATTTCTCCCGCGGACCTGCTGACTGTGAATATCGGCTCCGTGCAGTGCGGACAGAAGCGGAACATTGTGCCGGAGTACCTGGAATTCAAGGGCACGGCGCGGTTCTACAGCCAGGAGGCTGGAGGGATTTTTAAGGAGAAGCTGGATGCCATTGTCAAGTCCAACGCCGTCTTATACGGCTGCCAGCCGGAGTACAAGGTATTTTCCGGTCCAAGCCTTCCACTTATCAACAACGGGGAGGCGGCGGCTATCGCGGCGGAGGCGGTGGCGGAGCTGTTCGGACCCGAATGTCTCACGGAGGGAAAGCTGGGTCTGGGATCGGAGAGTTTTTCCACCCTGGCGGCCTATTATCCCAGCGTGATGGCCAGGCTGGGGGTGAGAAACGAAGCGCTGGGAGCTGTGGCGGATCTCCACAACCCTCATTTTGATCTGGACGAGGAGGCGCTGAAATATGGGATCGCCTCCCACGCGGCTTACGCCCTGAGCTATCTGGAGCGCTGCCCCTGTATTCCGTTTGAGCCCTTTGAGGGTACGGCGGACGACCTGTTAAAATTGATGAACCGTCCGGTTCCCAAGCGGTATGACGAGTCATGACGTTTGGCCCGGCCGGGGAGGCCTGCGGCATCACATGCGCCGCAGGCCTCTTTTTCGGATGAGTGTTAAAAAAATGTAAGTATTTACAAAGAGATTAGCCGGACAGCCCGGGATCGAGGAGCCTCTTTTTTATGCGAGAGTCCAAAGAGTCAGAGAGTTGAACAAAGCAAAATCGTATATGCGAACGGATAACGGATATGTGAAAAAGACAGAAAATGAAAGTGCTTACAAGCATTTTTACTGCAAAATTAATGCAATTTTTCTAGTATTTCGCAGAAAAACCCTTTACTCATCCTGCTTTTGTGATATAATGGACGAGGTGGACGGACAGGCAGATACATTAGCTCCGTCCGATTTTAAGATAGGCAAAAACAGACGTAGAAAGCCAATCTACAAGAAACATGAGGAGGAATTAACTTATGGCAAAATGGGTTTATAAGTTCCATGAAGGCAGTGCGGCAATGAGAAACCTGCTTGGCGGCAAGGGCTGCAACCTGGCTGAGATGACCAACCTGGGAATGCCCATCCCCCAGGGATTTACCGTTACAACTGAGGCTTGTACCGAGTATTACAACTGCGGCAAGCAGATTTCCCAGGAAATCCAGGATCAGATTTTTGAGGCGATTACCTGGTTAGAGGGAATCAACGGCAAGAAGTTCGGCGATACCGAGGATCCGCTTCTGGTATCCGTTCGTTCCGGCGCCCGCGCTTCCATGCCCGGCATGATGGACACGATCCTGAACCTGGGCTTAAACGACGTTGCGGTTGAAGGCTTTGCCAAGAAGACCGGCAACCCCAGATTCGCATACGACTCCTACCGCAGATTCATCCAGATGTACTCCGACGTTGTAATGGAGGTTCCGAAGTCCTACTTCGAGAAGATCATCGACGAGATGAAGGAAGCCAAGGGCGTACATTTTGATACCGAGCTGACCGCTGATGATCTGAAGGATCTGGCCGATCGTTTCAAAGCTGTTTACAAAGACGCGATGAACGGCGAGGAGTTCCCGCAGGATCCCAAGGATCAGCTGATGGGCGCTGTGAAGGCCGTGTTCCGTTCCTGGGACAACCCCCGCGCCATCGTATACCGCCGCATGAACGACATCCCCGGCGACTGGGGCACTGCCGTTAACGTACAGACCATGGTATTCGGCAACAAGGGCGAGACCTCCGGTACCGGCGTTGCGTTCACACGTAACCCCTCCACCGGTGAGAAGGGCATTTACGGCGAGTACCTGATCAACGCACAGGGCGAGGACGTGGTTGCCGGTGTGCGTACACCTCAGCCGATCTCCAAGCTGGCGGAAGACCTTCCGGAGTGCTACGAGGAGTTCATGAACCTGGCTATGAAGCTGGAGAACCATTTCCGCGACATGCAGGACATGGAGTTCACCATCGAGGAAGGCAAGCTGTATTTCTTACAGACACGTAACGGCAAGAGAACCGCTCCCGCGGCGATCCAGATTGCCTGCGATTTAGTAGATGAAGGTATGATTACTCCCGAGGAGGCTGTTTGCAGAATCGAGGCTAAGTCCTTGGATCAGCTGCTGCATCCCACCTTCGTTCCCGAAGCTCTGAAGGCCGGAGAAGTAATCGGTTCCGCACTTCCCGCATCCCCGGGCGCTGCCGCCGGTAAGGTTTACTTCACCGCGGACGAGGCCAAGGACGCCGGCAAGGGCGGAAGAGGCGAGAGAGTGATCCTGGTTCGTCTGGAGACCTCTCCGGAAGATATCGAGGGTATGCACGCTGCTCAGGGTATCCTGACCGTTCGCGGCGGCATGACCAGCCACGCAGCGGTAGTTGCGCGCGGCATGGGCACCTGCTGCGTATCCGGCTGCGGCGAGATCAAGATTGACGAGGAAGCGAAAGTCTTCGAGCTGGGCGGATACACCTTCCACGAGGGCGACTACATTTCCTTAGACGGCTCCACCGGTAAGATTTACAAGGGCGATATCGCCACTCAGGAAGCGATCGTGAGCGGAAACTTTGAGAGAATCATGGAGTGGGCCGACCAGTTCAGAACCCTGCGTGTTCGCACCAACGCCGACACACCGGCCGATACCGCAAACGCTGTTAAGCTGGGCGCAGAGGGCATTGGCCTTTGCCGTACCGAGCATATGTTCTTTGACGCGGAGAGAATCCCGAAGATCCGCAAGATGATCCTTTCCGATACCGTTGAGCAGAGAGAGGAAGCATTAAACGAGCTGATTCCGTTCCAGAAGGGCGACTTCAAGGCTATGTACAAGGCTCTGGAGGGCAGACCCATGACCGTCCGCTACCTGGATCCGCCGCTGCATGAGTTCGTTCCCACCGATCCGGAGGACATCAAGGCTCTGGCTGAGGATATGGGCATGACCGTTGAGGCGGTTAAGGCGAAATGCGACGATCTGCACGAGTTCAACCCCATGATGGGCCACCGCGGCTGCCGTCTGGCTGTTACCTATCCGGAGATCGCCAGAATGCAGACCAGAGCGGTTATGGAAGCTGCTATTGAAGTGAAGGAAGAGTGCGGTTACGACATCATTCCCGAGATCATGATTCCGCTTGTTGGCGAGAAGAAAGAGCTGAAATTCGTGAAGGATATCGTGGTTGAGACCGCTGAGAAGGTGAAAGCTGAGAAGAATTCCGACATCCAGTACCACATCGGTACCATGATCGAGATTCCGAGAGCTGCTCTGACCGCCGACAAGATCGCGGAAGAGGCAGAGTTCTTCTCCTTCGGAACCAACGACCTGACCCAGATGACCTTCGGCTTCTCCCGTGACGACGCCGGCAAGTTCTTAGATTCCTACTACAAGGCTAAGATCTACGAGTCCGATCCCTTCGCAAGACTGGATCAGGAGAGCGTAGGCCAGCTGGTGAAGATGGCTGTCGAGAAGGGCCGCGCGGCCAGAGCAGACCTGAAGTGCGGTATCTGCGGCGAGCACGGCGGAGATCCGTCTTCCGTAGAGTTCTGCCACAAGGTTGGACTGAACTACGTGAGCTGCTCACCGTTCCGTGTGCCGATCGCAAGACTGGCTGCGGCGCAGGCGGCTCTCAACAATAAGTAATAGGCCATTTGGTTGATAAGAGCTGTTTATGTATGCATAAAGCGAAAGTCCTGGAGTCATATCTCCGGGACTTTCTTTTGATGAATTTAGTATACTGTTGGCGTTTGTTCGCAACAAGCAAATTAGGGCAGGAATCAATTTGTTAGAATGGGGTTTATTAAAAAACAGAATTATGTTATAGTTTAGTAGTGTAGCATTTAGAATAACCAACTTGTAATGGCAGGCATAAGTGAGGTGCGAAATGGCCATAAAGAAAATTGAACTTGAAAATTTTACCGTGTTCGATAAAATGGATATTCAGTTTACTGAAGGAATAAATGTCCTGATTGGTGAAAATGGAGTAGGTAAGACACATGTGATGAAATTGCTGTACAGTGCGTGTCAGGCGGTGAAGCATGATACTTCTTTTTCACAGAAAACGATAAGGGTTTTCAGACCGGATGGTTCCAGTATACAGCGCTTGGTGGCCAGAAAAAATAAAGGTGGAACAGCAATTGTAAAAGTTTTTTCGGATACTTCTTATATTAGTATGAAATTTACCACACGTACAAAAAAGTGGGATGCAGAGGTGAAAAATGAAGAAAGATGGGAGCAGCAACTTTCTGATTTGAGTAGCATTTTTATTCCTGCAAAAGAGATTTTATCGAATGCATACAATCTAACGGAAGCTGTCTTGAAGGGAAATGTGGACTTCGATGACACGTATTTGGACATTATTGCTTCTGCAAAAGTAAATGTATCTCCAGGCAAAGATAGCTCAGAGAGAAAAAAATATTTAGATGTATTGCAGAAAATCAGTGATGGAAAAGTTGCCATAGATAACGAAAGATTTTATTTAAAGCCAGGGTCACAAGCTAAGATCGAATTCCATTTAGTTGCGGAAGGACTGCGGAAAATTGCATTATTATGGCAATTAATAAAAAATGGAACGTTAGAAAAGGGGGCAGTTCTTTTCTGGGATGAGCCAGAAGCCAACATTAATCCCATTCACATTCCTGTCATAGTAGAATTGTTATTGTTGTTGCAAAGGGAAGGCGTTCAGATTTTTATTGCCACTCATGATTACTTTGTAGCGAAATATTTTGATGTCAGAAAAAACAACGAGGATAAAATAGAATTCCACTCTTTCTACAGAGAAGCAGATAAAGCTATTTGTTATGAGAACAAAAAAATCTTCGCTGATTTGGATCACAATACAATTATGGAGACATTTATGAAATTGTACCATGAAGAAATTGGATTGGTGGTGAGATAGGATTGCAAATATCGGAGTCTGGAATGATATTTGGCGATTATAACCAAGGAAGAGTATTTAAAATTGAAAATTCGCAAATGCATAAAGAAGCAGGGTCCCGGGTGAGGAGCGTAGAGTTTATACTCCTTAAAGGAAAAAACGGTCTCTGGTTTATAGAAGCGAAATCAAGCAGTCCTAAGTCAGAGACAAGCTGGGATCGGTATCAAGAATTTATAGGAGAAATAACTGAAAAATTTATACACTCTTTTAATATGCTTTGCGCCTGGTATTTGGGACGGCTTAGCGACTATGATGAGATCGGTACAGATTTAAAAGCTATAACCGGTAAGATGGCAGATTTTGTATTTGTTTTAGTGATACGTGGACATAAAATGGAGTGGTTGTTGCCCTTGCAGGAAGAATTAAGGCAAGAATTAAAGTATCATAATTCTATTTGGAATAGTAAAATAATCGTCATGAATGACGAAATTGCAAGGGAATACCACTTGATTATTTGAAAATGCGGTAATACTATTATATGAACACTCCTTAAGAAAACCGGTTTTGAGGCTGCAAAGATATAGAATAAGGATAGCCGCTTACACGCCTTTTGAAATATTAACGCAGGCGGCGTTGAATAATAAGTAAGTTGAGAAAATAGCGTATTGACAGATATTTAGACGCCCCCAGAGTTGCGGCTCTGGGGGTTTTTGAATGCAATGTGCTGTGGGCGAAGGCGTGAACGCCATCCGAATCAACCACCCTGAAACGCCTTGCGGAAATAGTCAATGATCAGCATGGCCGGGTGGGAAATGGTGCTGTTTTTCTGGGTGACGATGGCGTAGGGGCGGAAGGCCTTGGCGGAGATCCGGTAGTAGTTGGGGCTGTTTTCAGTGGTGGGCGCTTTTACCAGGACCTCGGGCACAAAGCCCACCCCCAGCCCCGTGCCAACCAGGGTGTCCACGGTGTCCCAGTTCAGGGTTTCGCAGATGGTGCGCGGGGTGAAGCCGGCTTCCTCGCAGAGTTGATGGCTCATCTCCGAGAATTTCTGGATGGATTTCAGGGAGACGAAGGGCTCGTTGCGCACAAGGCGCAGGTCGATGTAGGAGATTCCGGAGGACGGCGTGATCAGGGCGTTGACCGGGTGATTTCTGGGCACAGCCAAAAAGATTTCTTCCTGGTGGATCACCTCGTAGTCCAGCAGCGGGTTCTTGGGGTAGAGGGGAAGGGCGCAGAAGTCCAGCTCTCCGGCCGCCAGCTTCTCCTCCAGGTACACGGAATGCTCCTCGATGATGTTGAACTGGAGCCAGGGATAACGTTCCAGCACATGGGGGATGATCTTCGGCAGGTAGTATTTGCTGTAAAATGGGGAAATGCCGAAGTGGACAATCTCCTGGTTGGAGTTGGCCAGGGATGTGATCCGGCGCATCATCTGCTCATAGAGCTGGAGGATGACCTGGCCCTCCTGGAAAAAGATTTCGCCCGCCTGGGTCAGCTCAAAGTTCCGGTTCCCGTGGACGAACAGAGGGGTATTGAGCTCGGATTCGATTTTTTTCATATACTGGCTTAAGGCCGGCTGGCTGACGAACAGCTTGTCGGCTGCTTTGCTGATGCTTTTTTCCTGGGCAATGGTGACGAAATAGTTGATGGAGTTAAGCTGCATGGACATCTCTCCTTAAAATATAATTTTTGATTATATTAATATTGTATAATCTGATTTGACTGCGGTCAATCATTAAGTTAAAATTATATTATCTATCAATCATGTATTTATACATAAGGAGGAAGGTATCATGCGAAAAACGTTAAAGAGAGGCGCGGCGTTCTGTTTGGCAGCAATGATGGCACTGACAGCCTGTGGCGCAAAGTCCGGCAATTCGGGGGAAACGGGCGGACAGGCGGCGGAGACGAAGGCGCAGACACAGGCGGAGGAAAAAACCGAGGTGCGGCACCTGACACTGGCGGCGGTGGCCTCCAGCTCGGGATTGTTCCCCTACTGTGTGTCCATCGGAAAGGTTCTCTCCACTTTACCAGAACTGGATATTACGGTTTCGGAGTCGGGGGGAAATGTGGATAATACCCAGCAGCTGCGGGCAGGGGAGATTTCCATAGCCAACAGTATTTCCAACACGGACTACGAGAGTTATACGGGGACCGGCAGCACGTTTAAGGAACCGTTTAAGGATTTCAGGATTCTCTGGTATTATGAGAGCTCGCCCATTCAGATCTGCGTGGCAAAGGATACGGGGATTGCGTCTCTGGAGGACCTGGAGGGCCAGACCTTCAATCCCGGCGGAACCGGGACCGCGGCCAGCGTGGTGACCCATGAGGCCCTTGACGTGCTGGGGATAAAACCGGAATATTTTGAGGCCGCCCAGGCGGATGCGGCGGACGCATACTCCAACCGCCAGATCGTGGGCGCGGTGAAAACCGGACCGTTCCCGGACAGCTATGTGATGCAGCTGAACACCAACCGTCCCATCCAGATGATTAACATCCCGGACGAGCAGCTGAATACCATTTTGGAAGCCATTCCCAGCGTGAAAAGCGCGGTGATCCCGGCGGGCGTTTACGATGGCGTGGACTATGAGGTACAGACCTTATCCACTTATCAGGGCCTGCAGGTGGATATGTCGTTCTCCCAGGATTTGGTCTACCGCATGTGGAAAGCCATGTGGGAGGAGGAAGCGGATACCTGGAAAAACGCTTATCAGATCGGCGCAGACAACAACATTCCGGAGCTGACTCTGAAGGCTGCCTCCACCCCGCTTCACGCCGGGACCGTGCAGTATCTGACAGAGCTTGGGTACGAGGTGCCGCAGGAACTGATTCCGGAGGAGTATGTGCCGGTAAATCCGTAAGATGTGAGGAGAGGTTATGCGAAAGCTAACGGGGTTTTGGGATTATGTGGTGAAGGCGCTTTCCGTGTGCCTGATTTTGTTCCAGCTGTACACCACGGGGGTCCGGCTGTTTTCGGATATGATCCAAAGAAGTATCCATCTGGCCTTTGTGCTGACCCTGGTGTTTATATTAAAGCCCGCCAGAAAGGGACATGACCTGGATCATGTCCCCTGGTACGACGTGATATTTGCAGCCGTGTCCTGCGCCAGCTGTCTCTATGTGGTGAGCATCTACAAGACGGTGGTGTATAATCCGCTGCAATGGTTATCGACAGTGGATAAGGTGTTTGCGGTGCTGTTGGTGATCCTGGTGCTGGAGGCCAGCCGCAGGTCGGTGGGATGGACCTTTCCGGTGCTGGGAATCGCCTTTCTGATCTATGCGTTCTGGGGAGAGGCGTTTCCGGGAATGTGGGCGCACCAGAACTTCTCCTTCAATAAGGTGTTCCAGTCCTTTTATCACGGCACAACGGGAATCTGGGGGACCATGCTGGGGCTGTCCGCCACGATGTTGGCAATGTTCGGCATTTTCGGGGCGATTTTGTCCGGCACCGGTGGGGCGGAGACGTTTATCAAGATCGGTCAGCGCGTGGCCGGGCGGGCCACCGGCGGCTCCGGCAAGATTTCGGTGATCGCCAGCAGTTTGTTCGGTATGATTTCCGGCAGCGCCATCGGAAATGTGGTCGCTACCGGCGTATTTACAATTCCTTCCATGCAGCGGGCCGGGTACTCGAAAGAGTGGTCCGCCGCCATCGAGGCCATTTCCTCCACGGGCGGACAGATACTGCCGCCGATTATGGGGGCTGCGGCTTTTATCATGGCGCAGCTGATCGGGGTCAACTATCTGACGATTGCCAAGGCGGCGCTGGTGCCTGCGGTATTATATTATCTGAGCTGCTTTTTGTCGATCCATCTGGTGTCAAAGCGGGACCAGATTTGCGGCGAGCCGGATAAACCCACGATCCGGGTGGGAGAGTATCTGGTGATTCTGATTCCGTTAGGGATATTCATGTTCTATCTGCTGCGCGGCTATACGGTGATGATGGGGGCGTTCTGGGCGACCATCGGCGCAGTGGTTACCTATGCGGTGTGGTTCCTTGTCTCGGAAAAGAGCGTGGGGAAATGCGCGGGCGCTATGGGGAAGGTCTGCTTTACCACGGCGATTAAGGGGACGAACAGTATTGTGGAGATGTGCGGAATCCTGGCGGGTTCCCAGATCACCATTTCCCTGGTGTCCCTGACCGGATTCGGGGTCAAACTCTCGGATTTGATCGTCTCCCTGGGGGAGGGGAATCTGTTCCTCTGCCTGATCTGTTCCATGCTGGTCTGCATCGTGCTGGGGATGGGACTTCCCAGCACGGCGGCTTATGTTCTGGGGGCCTCCGTGCTGGCTCCGGCGCTGATCGCGCTGGGCATCAATCCTCTTCCGGCCCATCTGTTTGTGATGTATTACGCCTGCCTTTCCGCTATCACGCCGCCGGTGTGCGTGGCGGTGTTTATGGCCTCGGGGCTGGCGAAGGCGGCCTGGGTGAGGGTGGCGTTGATCTCATGTATGGTGTCGCTTCCGGCGTTTGTGGTGCCGTTTACATTTATTTACAATCCGGCGCTGATGCTGGACGGAAGCGTTTTCCAGGTGGCTTTCGGGATTGCGACGGCTCTGGCGGGCGTATGCCTGATCGATATGTGCGTGACCGGGTATTGGAAGAGGCCCATCGGGCTGCCCATGCGCCTGCTGCTCCTGGCCTGCGGTATTTTGCTTCTGATACCGGATGTATGGATCAGCCTGGTGGGGCTGGCTGCCGGAGGCGTGTCGTTTTTTGCGGTCCAGAGAGATAGAGGAGAAGGTGTAACGATAAAACAATAGAGCGGGTGATCAGATGAAACATTCTTTTTTTGCAAACAGGGGGATGTGGCTGAAGGGAAATGTCCATAGCCATACCACGGTTTCCGACGGCGTGTGTGAACCGGCCAGGCAGATCCGGGATTATCGGGACCGGGGCTATGATTTTCTGGCGGTTACGGACCACAACATTATGGATTCCTTTCAGCAGGAATTGGAAGGGATTTGCCTGATACCGGGGTGGGAACGGGACATCACCTACTCGAAAACCAAATGCGTTCACCTGGTAGGGCTTTCCGGCCGCCCGGCGGGGGAGCAGAAAGCTTTTTCCATGGAGCGGCCCGACCCCTCGGAGGTGACGGTCCAGCAGCTGACGGACAGCATGCGGGCCGACGGCCAGTTCGTGGTTTTGGCGCACCCGGTATTTTCCAGGATGGAAGCTGAGGAGATCAGCGGTCTGACGGGATATCAGGCCATTGAGGTATTCAACATGGGCTGTGAGCGCATCTGTCATGCCGGGCGGGCGGACGTGTACTGGGACATGCTCCTGAGGGAGGGGCGGCGGGTGCTCGGCATCGCCTGCGACGATACCCACGGGAAAACGCAGAAGAGCGACCGCTTTGGCGGATGGATTTCGGTCAATGCCCGGGAAAAAAGCGGTCCGGCCATCATGGAAGCCGTGGGGGACGGGAATTTCTATTCGACCATGGGGCCGGAGATTTATGACTGGGGGATTGAGGACGGGGCGATCTATGTGTGCTGCTCGCCGGTAAAAGAGATTCATTTCGTGACGTATCCGCCCCGCGGGGCGGCCCGCTATGCGGGTGAAAACATGATGACCGGGGACCGGTATGAGTTGAAGGGGGCGGAGGCGTATGTGCGGGTCGAGTGCGTGGACGCCTTCGGAAATACGGCCTGGACCAATCCGGCGTTTGCCGAGGCGCTGGGGGGAGAAGGGACGGATAGGGGGTAAAAAGCAGGGGGGACCGGTTTGTCAGCCGATGCCCCCTGTTTCCGGGTACGTTCTCCGCCTATCCAGGAATCCGACCGTATGTTATTCCTTCGCATACCTCCACAACGTCGTCCTGCTGATCCCCAGCTTCTTAGCCACCGCGGTCTGGTTCCCCTTCATTCGGACCAGCTCGCGGTTGATGATATCGCGGTTGATCTCGTACAGGGTGCGGTTGAGATCGATGGCGTCCTGGGACGAATCGGAGCCGTAGATGCTTTTTTCCTCGGACAGAAGCCAGCTGGTATGTAACTGGCTGATATAGGAGGTGTCCGTCATACCAACCAGCTCGTCCAGCACCCGTTTCAGCTGGGTGTAATTGCAGGGCCAGTCGTAATTTTGGAGCAGTTCCAGGGCCGCGGGTTCAAATCCCAGAATCTGTTTTCCGAGCTCCGTGTTCTTTTTGGCCATGTAGAGGCTTGCGAGCATGGAGAACTCGGTCATGCGCTCCCGAAGGGAGGGCAGGCGGATTTTGGAACAGGAGAATTGGTTGATGAACCGCAGAATCCGCTCCGGCAGCTTTCCATTTTTCTCCAAAACGCAGGTGGGGATCACGCGGTTGCGCTGGGGAAGACTCTGCTCTAAAAGGACAAATTCCAACTGGCGGTATTTGTTGTCTGGAAGGCGGTCCAGATTTTTGAAGTAATAGGTCTGGTTGTTCTCGCCAAAGGGCGAACCTGAGCTGTTGATCAGGAAGGCCCAGCTCTTGTCGTTGATCAGCTCACAGTCGATCATGATGAAGGAATTGTTCCGGAGCGGGCTGTGGATATAGAGATAGCGGGCGATCTGATCTTTTCCGCAGCCCTCCTCGCCGGTTATGACCACCGGCTGGGAGGTTTTTGCCAGCGCATTGATCTGCCCCTCCATCATTCCCAGGGCGCCGGAGGCCGCGTAAAAGCTGTTGTAATAGTCGCTCTCCGCCTGATTCCGGTTGAAGAAGAAAATGCCCTGCCGGCCGGCTCCCACCGGCATTTTGGCTTCCCGGATCCGAAACAGCGCGTAGCGGTGTTCGTCCAGCTCCACCCATTTTCCGCTGATTTCGAAGAGGATGTTTTTGACGGCCTGCACCCGCTCAATCCCTTCCGGCGGCATTGTGGCTAATTCCGGCAGGTGGGCGGGGGCCTCGTCGCCGTGTCCGGCGTCCCAGCTGGAAAAAAAGAGGGATCCCTTGCTGTCATAGAGGAGCAGGGATTCCGGTTCCCCGGTCAGGATCGTTTCATACAATGTCTTGCGCTGCCTCATATAGGCGTAACCGTAGCTCATCTCCACGGCCTGGTCAAAGGCCGCTTCCACGCTCTCGTCACCGGAAAGCACGAGGATGCTGGCAAGCCCCATCTTTTTTGCGTAATTTTCCCCTACTGTGCCGCAGATGACCATGGAAATACCTCTCTGCTTTAAATCTTTTATGGCCTCTTTCGCATCCTCCTCGTGGTAAATGGTGATTATTTCCATATCCTTCTGCAGCAGGTCGCAGAGAATCCGCGCTCCCTTGGTGATTCCCGGAAATCCCAGCACCGCGTAGCGGTAGGGATAGTTTTCGGCCAGCTTGATGGTCCGCAGAATGTCGTAGGCTGAGAAGTCCACGGAGATCACCGGGATGTGCACTTCCTCTTTGATCAGACGCGCGGTGGCGCCTCTGGAAATGATCACGTCGTAGTTTTCGTTCTGATGGAATTTGGCGATGTCAACGCCCTCTTTCATATTTCCCAGATAAATGTCCACAGACAAATCCGGTCTGTTTTTGGCGATTTTGACCATCGCCGCCCGAAGCGCCTCGTAAGGTGCAATTCCCAAGATCCGAATGGTTTTCTCCATACTGTATTCCCCCATAAAATGTGCTTAAATGCCGGAAAACGGCACGCCGGACAGCTGCGGCGGTACGGATACCGGGCGGCAGCCGTGGATGGCGCCGCCGCCGGGAAGAGCCTGCGCTGAAAAGCACCGTTGCCGGGAAACGTCTGCGCCAGGAACATTTTCCATTTACCGCAACTATCAATATTTGGAACAAGTGTAACATATTGAAACGAAAATATCTATATTTTTTATAAAATGTTTCAAAATTTAACGAATCAGAAGTTGAAGGAATTATAAAAATTCGATAAAATTTCTGTGAAAAGTTACAAATGTTAAGGAGGGAGTATGAAGAGATTTGATTTACCTTATGGGAGAGGAACGATTTCCCTCTCGCTTCCTGAGAGCCGGGTGAAGGCGGTCCTGGAGTCCCATCTTCACACCTACCACCCCGATCAGGGGGAGGAGGAGCTGGTGAGGAGAGCGCTGGAACACCCGGAAGGGTCTCCGAGGCTGAGCCGGTTGGCGGAGGGGAAACACAACGTGGTGATTATCGCCAGCGATCATACCCGGCCGGTTCCGAGCAGATACATTATCCCGGCCATGCTCCGGGAGATACGGGAGGGTAATCCTGAGGCGGATATCACGATCCTGATCGCCACCGGCTGCCACCGGGCGCCCACCAGGGAGGAGCTGATCCAGAAGTTCGGCGAGGAGATTGCAGAGCGGGAGAAGATCGTGATTCACAGCTGCGAGGATTCGGCGGATTTCGTTTCTCTGGGAACCCTGCCGTCGGGCGGGGAGCTGATCTTAAACCGCATGGCAGTGGAGGCGGACCTGCTGTGCGCGGAGGGCTTTATTGAGCCGCACTTTTTCGCAGGATTCTCGGGCGGGCGCAAGAGCGTGCTTCCGGGGGTGGCGGCCAGGAAAACGGTGCTGGCGAACCATTGCTCCGCATTTATCGACAGCCCATACGCGCGGACCGGTATTATTGAGGGGAACCCCATTCACCGGGATATGATCTACGCGGCCAAAAAGGCGGGGCTGGCCTTTATTGTGAACGTGGTGATTAACCAGAAAAAGGAAATTATTCACGCGGTGGCCGGGGACTGTGATCTGGCTCACCAAAAGGGCGTGGGATTTCTGAACGACTGGTGCCGCACGCCGGCAGTGCCCGCGGATATCGTGGTTTCCACCAACGGCGGCTACCCGCTGGACCAGAACATTTACCAGGCGGTGAAGGGTATGACAACCGCGGAGGCCACGGTCAACGATGGGGGCGTCATCATCATGGCGGCCAAGTCGGAGGACGGGCACGGGGGGCAGGTGTTTTACGAGACTTTCCGGGACGAGCCGGACGTGGACCGCATGATGGAGCGTTTTCTCGCAACCCCGGCGGAGGAGACCATACCGGACCAGTGGCAGTCCCAGATTTTTGCCAGGGTGTTGAAGCGGGCCAGGGTCATTTACGTGTCCTCCGCCCCGCAGGAAATGGTGCGGGACTTGCACATGATACCGGCCGGCTCCATGGAGGAGGCCCTTGAGATTGCGGACCGGCTGCTTGGAAAGCCGGACGGAAGCGTCACTGTGATACCGGACGGCGTGTCCGTGATGGTGACCGCGCCGGAGGAAGGGAAAACGGAATTATAAAATCTCACACAAAGAAAAGGTAGGTACTTCAGATGAAACTGAATCGGAAATTTTATGCGAAATTTCTCCTGATCTCGATTATTGTCTGCCTGATCTCCATTTTTGGAACAGCGCTGATCGATACGAATTTTGGCAGCGTGATCACCAAGGACATCAAGATCGTGGACAGCCTGGGGCACGACATCGGCCTCACCATTTACCAGCCAAAGACAGCAACGCCTGAGAATCCGGCTCCCTGTGTGATTACCCTGCACGGAAGCTACAACGGGCGCGAGAGCCAGAATTTCATTTCCCTGGAGCTGGCCAAGAGAGGGTTCGTGGCCATTACCATGGACTGTGACGGCCACGGGGACGCCTCCAACTGGAAGGAAAATCCCATGGATGCATTTTTCCTGGTGACGGCCAATCCGGGCAGCAGCTTTGAGGATATCACCACGGCCCCCACCTCCGGCATGGCCGATGTGGTGGAGTTCGTGTACAACAATCTGGCCATCGTGGACAAGAGCCAGATCGGCATCCAGGGCCATTCACTGGGCGGCAAGACGGCGGACGCCTGCTACGCTTATTACAAGATTCAGGAGTATCTGGGGAAACCCAACAAGATCGCGGCCGTTTTCCTGATGGGCAACCAGCAGCTGGCGGTGAAGGGAAACTGGCTTCCGTACCTGAACTACGATCCGGACGACGTTCTGGAGAGCGGAGACGAGATCCATCTGCCCTATGACGTGCACTACGGCGTCAGCGCGGGCGCATTTGACGAGAACAACTACACCACGGAGGCGGGCGGCCCCTGGACCTTCCCCAATTCCAACAATGCACGGGTATTTATCAACGAGCTGGACAACTATAATCTGGCCGAGACGGAATCCGTGGAGGTGGGGAAAATTTACAAGGGAACGGTGAACGGCTCTGAGCAGGAGTACATCCGCGCGCTCTACCAGCCCAAGGAAATTCACATGGTGAACCCTTATTCACCGGCTTCCACCAGAAATTCCCTGGATTTCTTCCAGAACGCATTTACGGCTCCGAATCCCATTGCGGCGGGCAGTATGACAGGGCAGTATTCCATGATCCTTTCGGTGCTGGGTATGATTGGCTTCTTCTGCGCGGTGTTCTCCTCCTGCTGTCTGATGCTGACCTCCAATTACTTCAGCAGCCTGTTGGTGAAGTCGCCGGAGGATGTGTATATGCCCCAGGCTCCGCAGACCGCGTTTACCAAGTTCCTGTATTGGGGCTTCATGGCGGCCGGCGCGTTTATTCCAATTACATACATGATGAAGCTGGCTATGTGGATCGGCGGGCACAAGGGCGAGACTTTTGCAGCCAGAAGTTTGTTCGGAACCAGAATCTGGCCCCAGGGTCTGCTGCTGGAGCAGGCGCTGTGGTCCGCAAGCGCGGGACTTTTGACGGTCGGCATTTTCTTCCTGCGTTACTTCCTGTCCAACGGGCCAAAGCTCATGCCGCCGTCCCAGTGGAACATGAAGATCGACAAGAAGAATATCTGGAAAACCATACTCCTGGCGGTTTGCTCCGTGGGAGTGGGTTACGCCATTGTGGGCTTCGGCCACTTCTTCTTCGGCCTTGAATTCCGGCTTGGAAACTACGTGATCCGCTGGCCCGCCAAGGAACCCTTCCTGATTTCCTTCCGGTTCATGATCCTTTACGGACTGTTCTTCTTCAGCAACGCCTTTACCCAGAATATCGGGCGTATGGTGAAGGGGAGAAAGGAATGGCTCAACGTCCTTTTGATGTGCGTGGCCAACAGCATCGGCCTGTTCTGCCTGTGGATTTACCAGTATTACACCTTCTCCCAGGTGGGCAAGGTTCCGTTAAACAGCGCCCGCGTGATGCAGACCTGGAGCCTGTTTATCGTTCAGACCGTGTGTACCATTATCGCCAGAAGGCTGTATTTGAAAACCGGTAAGATTTACCTGGGGGCGCTGATCAATACGATTATGTTCGCGATGATCTCCTGTTGCCATACCATGACGCTGAATGTGACGAACTGGTGGTTCTGAGTTTAGGCGGCGGACGCCCCGCGATGCGCCCCGGGGAGATGGGGGCGTGGGGCGGATGTTTATGGGATAGATATAATAGGTAAGTAAAAAATAGATAAATTACCCCTGCAGGACAATGAGGTGTGAGCGCGGAAGTGGGCGCTTGGACGGAGGGTGTTTTGCAGGGGATTTTTTGCGATTTTGCTGCGTTCGATGCTGCACGATGCTGCATTTGCGATTTGGAAGTGCGTGGTATTGACAGCGCACACGTAAAACTGTATAATTTACTCATAAATATTGAGTTGTAGCCTAAGGTTATAAAAAGACAGGACAGGGAGGTTATGATAATGGCAACCACCAATGTAACGATCCGCATGGATGAAGAATTAAAAAAACAAGCCGAGGAATTATTTGCGGATTTAGGGTTAAATATGACAACGGCCTTTACAACCTTTGTAAAGCAGGCTGTGAGAGAGCAGAGGATTCCTTTTATCATTTCAAGAGAAGTTCCGAATCAGGAAACGATAAAAGCCATAGAAGAGATCCAAATGCTTAAAAAGGATCCCAATAAAAAAACATATTCCAGCTTTTCAGAATTATTGGAGGAAGTTAAAAATGTAATATAGGATTGTGCCTTCAACAAAGTTCAAGAAGGATTTGAAACTGATTATAAAAAGGGGGTATAATATCTCCCTGCTCGATGCTGTAGTTGAGCTTCTTGCAAATGGAGAGCCCCTTTCGGAAAAATATCGTGATCATGCTTTAAGCGGTAATTTTGCCGGATGCAGGGAGTGCCATATCACTCCGGACTGGCTGCTCGTGTACGAATTATCCGATGCGGAGCTGCTTCTATATCTTACCAGAACCGGTACGCACAGTGATTTGTTCTAATTTTCCTCTTTCTTTTTCAAAGCGAAGTGATTGTATCACTTATCAGCTCCGGCACACTCATCCAGTAATAACCAAGTCTTTCAATTCCTGCATTCGTGAATCTGCATAAAAAATATTCCTAATATTATTGAAATTAACAATAGACTAACAACCTCAAATCGTTTATCATAAATGTAACGTTTCAAGTTGCGATAAATAACGAAACAAGGCGGAATTCATATGGAAAAGCAGCGGTATAATCTCAAGGATGTGGCAAAATTAGCGGGCGTCAGCCTGGGGACGGCTTCCAAGGTGATCAACAACCAGTATGTGCGCCCTGAGGCGCGCCTGAAGGTGGAGGAAGCCATGCAGGAGCTGGACTACACGCCCAATGCCATTGCCAGGAGTTTAAAGGCCAATTCCACCAAGACCATTGGAATTATGATTCCCGACATTTCCAGCCCCGTGGTGGGCAAGGTGCTGCGCGGCATCGAGAAGATCAGCCGGGACTCCGGCTACAGCATTCTGCTGTACAACACCACCAGAAACACCCGTCTGGAGGAGGACGCCATCCAGGCGTTCATGCGAAGCCAGGTGGACGGGATCATTTATCTGGGGAACACGGTAGGGGACGAGATCGCCGAGGGGTTAAAGCGCACCCACGTGCCGGTGGTATTTGCCATGACCCAGTACCCGGACAAGTATTTTTCCAGCGTCACCATCGACAACGAGGCGGCGGCCTACCACGCAGTCACCTACCTGTGCGGCAGGGGCCACAGGCGCATCTGCCTGCTGGCCGGAGAGGCGGACGACCCCAACTCCGGTATTCCCAGAACGGAAGGGTACTGCCGGGCCCTGGGGAAACAGGGGATTCCGGTGGACCCGACCCTGATCGTCTGCGGCGGATACCGGCTGGAGCGGGGGTATGAGGATATGAAGCGGCTGCTGGGAGAGCGCCGGGATTTCACCGCCGTGTTCGCAGTGTCGGACGATGTGGCTATCGGGGCCATGCGGGCCGTCCAGGAGGCGGGGCTGCGGGTGCCGGAGGATCTGTCCATCGTGGGATTTGACGGCATCGAGATGGCGGAGTACACCTTCCCGGGGCTGACCACCGTGTCCCAGCCCTTTGAGAAGATCGGGGAGGAGGCGTCCAGGCTGCTGGTCAGCCGGATGAAGGATGGAAAACGGGGCGGGAATCTGGTGCTGCCTTTTGCGCTGCAGGAGCGCGAATCCGTTCTGGGGCTGGCAGGGGAAACTCTGCCGTAGAACCCGGAAACGGGAAATTTTTTAGTTAAAAAATGAAACGTTTCAAGTTTGGAGTAAAGGATAAAATACACAACAAAAAGGAGGAACGTATGGTCACAGCTGTAGAAACACACTATCACACAATCGCGTCGGGCCACGCCTACAGCACGGTCTTGGAGGGCGTGATGTATGCGAAACGGTATGGGATGAAGGGACTGGCGGTCACGGATCATGGGCCTGCGATGCCGGGGGCTCCCCACATCTGGCATTTCGGCAACCAATCGGCAATCGGGGAGGAAGTGGACGGAATCCGCATCTTCCGGGGAGCGGAGGCCAACATCATGGACTATGACGGCGGGCTGGACATCACGGAGGAGTTTTTGAAAAAGCTGGACTGGGTGATCGCCTCCTACCATGTAGGCTGCTGCCCGCCCTCCTCGGTGGAGGACCACACCCGGGGATATTTAAAGGTCCTGGAGAACCCTTACGTGGACGCTCTGGGGCACAGCGGAAACGACGACTACGTGTACGACTACGAGACCGTGGTCCGGGAGGTGAAGCGCCTGGGCAAGGTGATGGAGATCAACAACCACTCGCCCATCGGCCGCCCCGGCTCCGGGGAGCGCTGCCCCGTGATCGCCAGGCTGTGCGCACAGTATGAGGTGCCGGTGGTAATCTCAACGGACGCCCACTTTGCGGCGAAGATCGGGCAGGCGGACTGGGCCTTTGAGATGCTGGAATCCGTGGGATATCCCAAAGAGCTGATCCTGAACCGGGATCTGGAGACCTTTGAGCGCTATCTGGCCGGGCGGCCCAGAATGCAGAAGTAAATACAGCAGAAATAAATATAGCATACGGCAGCAAAACATTTCTCACATCCCAGCCCTGACAAAGACGGGCAAAACCTGAATCGGTTGTTTTTATTTGTTTAAATTTTATCATATAAAGGAGAACGTATCATGAAAAAGAGAATGACAAAGGTTGCGGCGATTGCAATGGCGGCGGCTCTGGCGGCGGGAATGCTGGCCGGCTGCGGAGGCTCCGGGAGCTCCGGCGGCGGACAGAGCGCCGGTACGCAGGCGGGCGGAAGCGGCGACAGCGGGAAAGCGGCCCAGAGCGTGACCCTGAACTTTGCGATTCCCCTGGCAGAGGAGGAGTGGCAGGTGTTCCGCGAGGATATTCTGGCCCCCTTTGAGGCGGAGACCGGGATCAAGGTCAACGGCATCCAGATGGAGAACAAGGATATGGAGAGCAAGCTGGAGGCCCTGGCCCAGGCGGGCAAGCACGAGATCGACGTGTTCGCGCCCAGCACCGTGTACCTGCCGGGAATCCTGGGCAAGGACCTGGCTGAGGACCTGACCGGCCTGGTGACCATCCCCGAGGCCATTCCGGGCAACCTCTACGAGGAGCTGATGTTCGACGGCAAGGTGACTGTGGTTCCCATCCGCCCCAATGTGCAGACCAACTACTACAACGAGGCGAAGCTGAACGAGTACGGCCTGACCCCGCCCCAGAACTGGGACGAGCTGCTGGCATTTGCCAAGACCCTGCACGAGAAGGAGGGCGTTGGCCGGGTTGCCATCCAGGCCGCTTCCGGCTCCGCGCTGACCATCACCTGCCTGGAGTTCATCCGCTCCGCGGGCGGCGATCCCTTGGTGCTCAACGACGCAGGTTCCGTGGAGGCGTTTACCTTCCTGCAGCAGCTGTGGCCCTACCTCTCTCCGGAGTCCAAGCGGGCTGACTTTAACGGCGTGAACGAGCTTCTGGCAACCGAATCCATCTACTACGGCTCCAACTGGCCCTTCTGCGCCACCACGGTGGTGAAGGACGGCGGCAAGACGGAGGTCAAGTCCTACGTGGGCTTTGAGGGACCCAAGGGCATTTCCAAGGTGACCACCACCACGGTTGTAGGTATTGCGAAGGGAACCGAGCACAAGGAGGAAGCTCTCAAGTTTGTGGAATATCTGATGTCTGAGAAGGTTCAGAACGTGCTGTTCACCAAGATCGGCTGGGCACCGGCCAGAAACGACGCCTTAGGCGAGGTGGAGGAGTGGCAGAAGCCCTACATTGAGGACGTGATGACCGCTCTGGATTTCGCCCAGTCCAGACCCATCGTGCCCTACTGGTCCGACGTGGACAAGGCCATCAACGACGCGTTTACCGAGATCGTGATCAACGGCGAGAGCGACGTCCAGGGCATTCTGGACAAGTACCACAACACCATCGAGGAAGCGAAGCAGGCCAAGGGCGAATAACTCTAAGAGGAGGATACCATGGAAAAGACAGTTGGAAAGAGCGGGACGTCCCAGTGGCTTAAAAAGCACGGGTTGAATACCGTACTGGTGGCTCCGTTAATGATCTTTGTGTTTAGCTTTACCATTGTGCCCATTTTCCAGACGATCCTCCTCAGCTTCAAGGACCAGATTACCTCCGAGTGGACGCTGCGCAATTACGCCTACGTTTTTGGGCGCAGCTTCTTCTCGGAGGCGGTAATCAACACCCTGTTTGTGTCGGCCATCGGGCTTTTGATTCAAATGGTGATCGGTTATCTTTTGGCCTCAATGCTGAGGAAGAATTTTGTGGGAAAAGGACTGGCGAGAACCCTGGTTATGCTGCCCATGGGCATTCCCACCATGGTGTCCGGCGTGGCTATGCTGTACTTATTCGGGATGTCCGGCTATCTGAACGAGATTTTATACCGGCTGAACGTGACGCCCATCCCCATCGACTGGACGGCCAACCGCCTGCGCAGCCTGTTTGTGGTGGCGGTGGCGGACTCCTGGAAGGTCATGCCCATGGTGGTGATGCTGTTTTTATCCGGCTTAGAATCCATTCCACTGGAGCTGTACGAGGCGGCGGATGTGGACGGCGCGGGAAAATTCGACTGCTTCCGCTACATCACCATTCCCCAGCTCAAGGCCACGGTGACCATGACCGTGCTGACCAGGCTGGTGGACCTGCTGCGAATCTTCGAGCTGCCCAAGGTCCTTTTGGGAGGAACCACCCCGTTTCTCGCCACCATGTCCTACGAGGAGTATTCTTATGGAAACAACGCATACTCGGCTGTGGCCTCGACGGTGCTGTTAGCTTTGATTCTGGTCATTGTCATGGCCTACATGTTTGCCTTTGAACGGGAGAAGAAAGGGGGAAGGAGAAGATGAAAAAAACGTGCGGCAAAGCGGCCTTTTATGTTGCGATCATTGTGATCTGCCTGATCATGGTGACGCCGGTGTATCTTTTGGCCAAGGTGTCCTTCAGCGTGAAGAGCGAGATTTTGACCCAGCATCCCACGCTGCTGATCCATCAGTTTACCTGGGAGCACTGGCTGAACGTGTTCCGCTCGGGGAATCTCTGGGCGCCCTTAAAAAAGAGCCTGATCGTGTCCTGCCTGACCACCCTGGGCTCCCTGGTCATCGTGGTTCCGGCCTCCTATGTGGTGTCCCGGATGTCGAAGAAGAAGCGCTACGCCTTTGTGCTGGGCCTGTTTTTCACCAGGATGATCCCCAGCGTGGCCATCGCCCTGCCCATTTCCGTGACATTTTTGAAAATGGACCTGATCGACACGTCCCTTGGCCTGGTGCTGGCCAACATGATCACCCAGATTCCCTTCATGGCCTGGATTCTGGTGTCCACCTTCGCCGAGGTGCCGGTGGCCCTGGACGAAGCGGCCTGGATCGACGGCGCTTCCAGGCTGCAGGCCATTGTCAAGGTGATTCTGCCGGTGTCCATGCAGGGCATCGCGGTGAGCGCCATGTACGTGTGGCTGAACGCCTGGAATGAATTTACATACGCCATGTATTTGTCCAACAACTCCAAGACCCTGCCGCTGCAGATTTACTACTATGTGTCCAGGGGAAATGTGTTTGAGCGGGCGGCGTACTCCACCATTCTGGCGATCCCGGTGATTCTTGTCACATTTGTGCTTCAGCGGTACTTGAAACCGGACTATTTGGGAGGATCAGTAAAGGGATGACGACGAAAACAACTGGAACCATCAAAGGTTTTATATTCGACCTGGACGGCGTGATCGTGTTCACGGACAAGCTGCATTACCAGGCGTGGAAGCGGATGGCGGACCGCCTTGGGATTGCGTTTGACGAGACGGTCAACAACCGCCTGAGAGGGGTGAGCCGGGAGGAGTCCCTGGACATTATCCTGGAAAATGCTCACGGCCCAGCGCTGGACGCTGAGGAAAAGCGGCGTCTGGCGGAGGAGAAAAACACCTACTACCGGGAGCTGCTGGAGGAACTGACCCCGGACGCGGTGGAGGAGAAGGTGAAGGACACGCTGGTAAAGCTGCGGCAGCGGGGATTCAGGCTGGCCATCGGCTCCTCCAGCAAAAACGCGGGGCTGATACTGGAGCGGACCGGGATCACAGGGCTGTTCGACGCGGTGTCGGACGGCAACAACATTCAGCGCTCCAAGCCGGACCCGGAGGTATTTTTGAAGGCCGCCGCGTTTCTGGGCCTGGAACCCGCGGACTGCGCCGTGATCGAGGACGCAGAGGCGGGCATCCGGGCGGCGAAGGCCGGAGGAATGTTTGCCGTGGCGGTCCACAGCGCGGCGGGCTGCCCGCTGGCGGATGTGAGCCTGGGGACCTTTGAGGAGCTCTTAAATATTGGGTAAGCGTAAGGAGATAGAAATGGACAAATATACACTGTGCGCAGAGGATTTTTCCCTGGACAACCAGGAGCTGCTTCTGGGAGAGACTCTGTTTCACAATGCAAACGGCTACCTGGGCGTCAGGGGATGCTTTGAGGAGGGGTATCCCCAGGGCTTTTCCCAGGTCCGGGGCACCTACATCAACGGGTTTTACGATTTCGCGTACATGGGTCAGGCTGAGAAGCTCCACGGCCTGGTGGAGGAGAAGCAGACGATCCTGAACGTGGCGGACACCCAGACCATCACCCTGAAGCTGGAGGGGGAAACCTTCAGCATGTTTGAGGGCACGGTGATGAAAAGCCGCCGGGTTCTGGACATGCGAAAGGGCATCACCCTGCGGGAAATCTGGTGGGAGAGCCCCGATGGCAGGCAGGTGCGCATCAAAATCACCCGAATGGCCTCCTTTGTGGACACCTCCCTGTTCCTGGTCCGGTATGAGCTGGAACCGCTGAATTTCGACGGAACCGCAGATCTTTCGTCGGTCCACAAGGGGGATGTGAAGAACTTTTTCGATCCCAACGACCCCAGGGTGGCGGGGGAGGAGATCCAGCACATCCTGATCGGGGAGACCTGGGAGGATGGGGGGGCTTCCTATATCCTGTCCAACACCTCCAAATCCGGCAAAACCGTGTGCAGCGCGGTGAAAAACGCGGCGGAGGAGCCGGAGCAGGTGGAGGCGCACAGCCTCAGCCTGGAAAAGGGACTGGCCCGGGAGACCTTCCGGGTGAAGCTGGTCCGCGGGAAATGCTTCCGGCTGCTGAAATACACGGTGCTGTGCGATTCCTGCCACTTTGCGGACCCGGCGGGGCAGGCGAAGGAGAAGCTGGAAGCCCTGACCGCACAGCCCGCCAAGGCGCTGTACGAAGGCCAGGAGCGTTACCTGGACGCGTTCTGGGACACCTGCGAGATCGACGTGTACGGGGACGGGGAGCTGAACCGGGCGCTGACCTACAACGTTTACCAGCTGCTCCAGTCCGTTACCAAGGACCGCTACGGCAACATCGCGGCCAAGGGCCTCAGCGGCGAGGGGTACGAAGGCCATTATTTCTGGGACACGGAAATGTACATTCTGCCCTTTTTCACCCTGACCAACCGGGAGATCGCCAGGAACCTGATCGGTTATCGTTACCAGATTCTGGAAAATGCCAGGGAGAACGCCAGACAGATGGGTCATAAGCAAGGGGCGCTGTACCCCTGGCGCACCATCATGGGCAGCGAGTGCTCGGGGTATTTTCCTTCCGGCACGGCGGCCTACCACATCAGCGGGGACGTGGCCTACTCGGTGGTCGCTTACTACCTGGCCTCCGGCGATCTGGAGTTCATGGAGCAGTGCGGGGCGGAGATCGTGGTGGAGACGGCCAGGCTTTGGATGGACCTGGGCTGCTGGTACCAGGGAAAATTCCACATCAACGAGGTCACCGGGCCGGACGAATACACCTGTATGGTGAACAACAATTATTACACCAACGCGTTGGCTAAATACAACCTGATCTGGGCGGCCAAGCTGTACGGCAGGTTAAAGGAGGCGGGGAAGGCGGACGGGCTGGCAGAGCGGACCGGGCTCACGGACGGGGAGGCGGAGGCCTTTGTAAAGACCGCGGAGGCGGTGTTCCTGCCCTATGACGAGGAGCTTGGGATCAATCCACAGGACGATTCCTTCCTCCAGAAAAAGCTCTGGGACGTGTCCGCCATCCCGGAGGAGGACAAACCGCTCCTGCTGCATCACCATCCCCTGGAACTGTACCGGTATCAGGTGTGCAAGCAGGCGGACACGGTGCTGGCCCACTTCATTCTGGAGGAGGAAGAGGACCTGGAGACCATCCGCAAATCCTACGCCTACTACGAGAAGGTGACCACCCACGATTCCTCCCTGTCCTCCTGTATCTTCAGCATCATGGCGGCGCGGCTGGGTATGGTGGAGAAGGCCTACGGGTATTTCGGGGATTCGGCGAAAATGGACCTGTACAACGCCCACAAAAACACCAAGGACGGCATCCACACCGCCAATATGGGCGGCAGCTATATGGGGATTGTGTACGGCTTCGGAGGTCTTAGGATCAGGGAGCAGGGCCTGTCCCTTCGTCCCTGCCTGCCCAAACAGTGGGAGGGCTATCATTTCCGTTTCCTCTATGAGGACAGCGTGATCGAGGTGAGGATTAGCCGGGAAACCTGCGCGGTGACGCTGCTGCGGGGGACGGAAAAGGAGATTGTGATTTATGACCGGCCCTATGTGCTGCGGGATCGGATTGAGATTCCTATGGAGCAGGGGGCGGGGGATTAGGACCGTGAGAATAAGGCCGTAAGAATAAGTCGTGGGAATAGGACCGTGAGAAAAGGCCGTTGTGAGAGGCCGGACGGAGGGCAGGCTTGCCAAAGATTCCGTCCGGTGCAAGCTCACAGCGGCCTTTTCAGGCTTTCCGGTTGACTTTTCATCCCCGTCTGGTTACAATACAACAGACAACGATTATGCCTCAGAAAAGGAGTCTGACCTATGGAACGCCACATCAATCTCAACGAAATCTCCGACGGCAGATTATACGGCCTGAACGACATGGTCCGGGCGGACTGCGGGGACTGTAGGGGGTGCTTTGCCTGCTGCACGGGCATGGGCAGCTCCATTGTGCTGGACCCCCTGGATATTTTCCACCTGACGGCCAATCTCCATTGCGGCTTTCAGGAGCTGCCTGCAGGTCCTCTGGAGCTCAACGTGGTGGACGGGATCATTCTGCCCAATCTGAAAATGAGCGGGCCGGGGGAGCGCTGCGCCTTTTTGAATCAGGAGGGGCGCTGTTCGATCCATCCCTTCCGACCGGGCTTCTGCCGGATTTTCCCGCTGGGACGGCTGTATGAGAACCGTTCATTTTCCTATTTTCTCCAGGTCCACGAGTGCAGGAAGGAGAACCGCTCCAAGGTGAAGGTGCGCAAGTGGATCGACACGCCGGATGTGGGAACCCATGAGGCGTATATTGCGGATTGGCACTATTTTTTGAAGGATTCTCAGGAAATACTCAAGGCCTCCGGGGACGAGAACCTGGCCCGGCAGTTCAATTTGTATTTGTTAAATTGCTTTTTTGTGACGCCGTACCGCGCGCAGGAGGATTTTTATCCCCAGTTTTACGCCCGGCTGGCGGAAGCGAAACAACAGACGGTCTGAGCGCGGCGGATGGCCAATGATTAACATAAAATGCAGGTGGGCGGAAAGGGCGTCTGCCTGCATTTTGTTTGAATGCAATGGGCCGCTGGCGCAGCTTGCGGGCGATTGTTGGATGCAATGGGCCGCTGGCGTAAGCCTGCGGGCGACTGTTGGATGTAATGGGCCGCTGGCGTAAGCCTGCGGGCGATTGCTGAATGGCCCTTTTTGACGCAGGTTGAGAAAAGAACGATTGTAAATCGATGAGCACTTCGGTATAATGAAATTAACGGATCAGGAGAGAAGTCCGCGGAGTTGTCCGCGGGAGGACTGAACAGGAGGATTATGAAAAAATTTTTCAATCGATTGGCAGTGCTGGCGGCTGTGGCGCTGCTGGGGGCGGTTTCGGGATGTTCCAGCCAAAAACAGCCGCTGGATCCGTCCGCCCCCACGGTTGTCACGCTCTGGCACGCCTACAACGCCTACGCCAAGGTGGAGTTTGATAAATGCATCGAAACCTTCAACGATACGGTGGGAAAAGAGAAGGGCATCATTGTGGACGCTTACGGTTACGGGGCCAGCGACGAGCTGGATGAAGCCCTGTACGGGTCGGCGAACCAGGTGATCGGCTCGGACCCGCTGCCGGATTTGTTTACCGCCTATCCCGACAGCGCCTACCGTCTGGATCAGATCGCGCCGCTGATGGATTTGAGAAACTATTTCAGCGAGGAGGACCTGGCGAAGTACCGGCCGGAATTTTTGCAGGACGGTATCTGGGAGGAGGACGGAGCCCGGAAAATGCTGCCCATCGCCAAGTCCACGGAGCTTTTATTTGTAAACGAGACGGAGTATTCCCGGTTTGCCCGGGCCACAGGGGCGGACCCGGCGGAACTTTCCACCTGGGAGGGACTGGCAAAAACGGCGGAGGCCTACTACCAGTGGTCGGGCGGAAAGCCGTTTCTGGGTATGAACTCGTACAACGATTTTGCCCTGTTGTCCGCGGTGCAGCTGGGGCGGGAGCCCTACCGGCCGGAAAATGGCAGCGTAGTGTTCGATTACCCCCAGGAGGCGGCGAAACGGGTGTGGGATGTTTACTATGTCCCCCATCTGATGGGCTGGTACCGGAGCGAGACCTTTAACCAGGACGGCATCAAAAGCGGAAATCTGACGGCCTACATCGGCTCGTCTGCGGGCGCGGGGTATTTTCCCGAGGACGTGATTGTGAGCGGAGCGGAGAGTTATCCCATCGAGTGCATCGTGCGTCCGTACCCGACCTTTGAGGGCAGGGCGGAGTTGATGACCCAGCGGGGCGCCAATCTCTGCGGGTTCGCCTCGGATGAGGCCCATGAGTTTGCGGCCGCGGAATTTATGAAATGGTTTACCGACCCGGAGCAGAACGCTGCGTTTGCGGTGTCCACGGGGTATATTCCGGTGGAACGGGAGGCATTTTCCTCCCTTCCGGAGCTGTTAAAGTATGTCCGCCCGGAGGATAACAACCTGGCGGTGGAGAAAAGCGTGGCCGCGGCATTTGAGGCCATGGAGACCAAGGAATTTTATGTCAAGCGGAGTTTTGAGAATTCGTACAGCGCTAATCAGCTGTTTGGCGATTCGCTCTCCCAAAAGGTGAACCTGGACCTGGAGGAGCTGCGCCTCCGGGTGGAGAGCGGCGAGAAGGAAGAAGCTGTTTTGGCGGATTTCCTGAGCGAGGAGAATTTCCGCAGCTGGTATGCCGGGCTGACGGCCAAAATGTCCGAGGTCCTGGCCGGGGAGGAACATGAAGAGTAAATCCATTGCGCAAAAGCTGGCTCTGGCGTTTATTGTTTCCGCTGTCCTGCAGAGCATCGTTATGTGGGCTGTGCTGGTGGCGGGAGGCGTGATCCGGCATTCAAAAGAGAATTCCTATGCCATTTTCGCGGAAAAGGTCAGCGGGCAGGCGGATAATCTGGAAAACCAAATGATCTCGGTCTGGACGAATTTTGAGCATTATACCGCGCAGATTCGCCAGTATTTTACCGATGAAGCCATTAAAGGCGGGGAGACCGCCGGGAGCGTGGATGAGCTTTTGGAGGGCATCGCTCCGGTGGTTCTCGACTCCATGTACTACACCAAGACCACAGGGGCATTTTTGATTTTAAACGAGGTGGAGCCGGGGACCAACAATCACGCGGCCCTGTATTTCAGGAATGCCAACCCCAACCGCACGGACGTGAGGAACGCCAGCACCTACATGCTGTACGGTCCCTGGAATGTGGCGCAGAGGCTCCATCTGGTGACGGACGCCAACTGGGGTTACCGGCTGGACTTAGACGCAATCGACAGCGATTTTTATGGGAAGCCCTTCGGCAATGTGGGGTTGACGGAGGATACCAAGCTGTTAGGGTATTGGAGCAAGCCCTTCAGGCCCGCGCCCGGCGCAGAGGAAGTGATCACCTATTCCGTGCCGCTGGACGACAAAAAAGGCAATCCCATCGGCGTGTTCGGGGTGGAGATATCCGTTCACCATCTCTATAAAAATCTCCCGGCGTCCCAGGGACCGGGCCCCGAGTCCTACGGCTATATCATCGGCACCAGGGACGGGGAGGACAGTCCGCTGCGGGTGTCCGTGTTGAACGGGGCGCTTCAGAAGAGCGTGTTTTCGGAGGGAGAACCGCTGGAGATGGACCTGGTGGATGAGGCGAACGGCATTTGCCGCCTGAAGGGTACCGGGGAACAGAAGGAACTGTACGCCGGTGTCAATGAAATGGGAATGTACTACAACAATACGCCGTTTTCAGGGGAGAAATGGTATCTCATCGGCCTGATCGACGGCTCCGAGCTGCTTAAGTCTCCGCAGCAGATCAGTACGATTCTGGCGATTTCCTTTTTGGTCTCCCTGTTTCTGGGGACTGTGCTGGCCCTGGTGATCAGCCGCTGGTTTACCAAATATTCCCGTCTTATGGAGCTTTCGGAGGTTCCGGTGGGCGTCTTTGAGATGAGCCGGCACAACAACCGGGTGCTGATGACCATGCAGGTCCCGCGGCTTTTGCGGCTGAGCCGGGAGCAGGAGCGCAGATTCGCCCGGGACCGGGACGCGTTTAGCGCTTACCTGCGCGGGCTGTACGAACAGTCGGAAAATGAGGACGGAACGCTGCTGCTTGATAGCTGTGGCCAGGAGTCCTGGATTCGGATCAGCCGGAAGGAGCGAAACGGGGTTGCAGTCGGAGTGATCGAGGACGTGACGGAGGAGATGCGCCAGAAGAAGATGCTGGAGGTGGAGCGGGACTGCGACGGTATGACCGGAGTCAAGAACCGTATGGCCTTTGAGCGGGAGACCGCGGCTTTCAATGAGGAGCTGGAGGCCGGGAAATCTCTGTGTATGGTGATGTGCGATTTAAACGGCTTAAAGCAGGCCAACGACCGGTTCGGCCACAATATGGGCGACGAGTACATCCGCTACGCGGCAGCGGCCATCCGCAAGACATTTGCGTGGGGGGAGGTATACCGGATCGGCGGCGACGAGTTTGTGGTGCTGCTGGTTAACCGCCTGCCGGATGAGGTGCGGGGTGAAGTGACGGCGCTGAAACGGGAGATGAAGCATTTTGGCCATTATTCGGGGTTCCGGCCGGGGATTTCAGTGGGATATGCGTTTTACGACGCGGAGACGGACCGGAGCCTGAGCGATGTGCTGGACCGTGCGGATAAGGCCATGTATGAGGATAAATACCACAAGGAGCAGTAGACGGCCGCGCCGGGAGACAGAACTCTCTGTTTCCCGGCGCTTTTTTGCAGTATGATTCGGGAAATCGTGACAAATGTCACGGGCGCTTGTTACGCATGACCTCTGCCCTTGGGGACGAAAATGCCGTATAATAAGGACAGAAAGAGACAAAGGACAAGTGGCAAAACAGGAGGATGGGTATGACGATTGTGATTCTGTTTTTATTATATTTGGTGCTGCCGTTTGCAGAGCTGGCCGCGATCATCGTGCTGGCCGTGCTGAACGGGCAGAAAAAGAGAAAGATTGACGAGCTGAACCGGGAGCTGGCCGCAGCGCGGGCGGGGGCGGCGTGGAGGCCGGAGAATGTATGGGAGAGCGCACCGGAGCGTGTGCGGGAAAATGCGCCGGAAAATGCGCCGGAGCGTGTGCCGGACAGTGTTTGGGAGCGCACGTCGGAGAGCGCACCTGTATCGTGCGAAGCGGAAAACAGTTTTGCGGTTCCACAGGGGGTTGGGTTTGGGCTGAATTCGCCGTCCGCGCCGGATTTTGCGCAGGGATATCCTCTGCCGGCCGCGGAGGAGACGCTGGCTGCCCCTGGTTCCGGCGGAGCTGCAACATATGTACCGGCGGGGTGTGTGGAACCGGACCGGGGCGCCCCGGCGCCTATGCGACAAGATACGCCTCCCGCCCCGGCGTCAATGCGGCAAGATACGCCTCCTGCCCCGGCGCCTATGCGGCAAGACACGCCTCCCGCCCCGGCGCCTATCCGGCCAGACGCTCCCCCCGCCATCCGGCAGGGAACGGTGGCTCTTGTTGTGGGCGTGGTGTTTGTGATTCTGGCGGGCCTGATTTTTGCAACCACGGCGTGGCGGATTTTGCCGGACCTGTTCAAGGTGGTTCTGGTCCTGGCATTTTCGGGAATCTTTTTCGGGGCCAGCGCCATCGCGGATCACCGTCTGAACATCCGTGGAACCTCGAAGGCGTTCTACATCCTGGGCAGCATCTTCCTGTTTGTGGCGGTTCTGGCGGTGGGGTACTTCCGGCTTCTTGGCCCGGAGTTTTCGCTCGCCGGCCGTCACCGGTATCTTCTGCTTCTGGCTGGCACGGTGTTTACGGAGCTGGCGCTGTTTGCGGGGCTTAGAAAATTTACGGAAACCGTCTACGCGGGCTGCTGCTTGTCCGGTCTCACCGTGGCGGCCGCGCTTTTGACCGCTTCCTTCCACCCCGGCCGTCTGGGGTTCGCCCTGGGCATGGCCTGCTACGGCCTGCTTGTGACGGGGGCTGCGCAATTCCTCGTGCGAAGGAAAAAAGAATCGGCTTTGCCCGGCATCCTGCGCATATTCCCCATGTTCGCAACCATCAATCTGTGGGGAATCAGCGCCCTGGTGCTGATCGTGTTGGGCACAGGGGTTACCACCGCGGCGGCGGCCTTCCTGATGGCAGGCGTTCACCTCTTTCTGGGTCTGGACCCCGGCCGAAACGGCGGAGATTCCGGGGAAATGTGTCAGGCATATCTTGCAATGTTTTCCGTGCAGCTCCTGGCGGGCCTGTGGCGGCTTGTTGCGCCGGATACCGCGGCGGCCGGGCTTTACACCGTGGCGGCCGGTTTGGTGATCCTGGCCCTGCTGGAGCGCGGACCGGTGAACAGCGCCGCCCGGGAAGCGCTGCGGCTCATGGGCGGAGTGGCGGGCCTGCTGCTGTTTTGCGGAATACTGCTGGCCGGAATCGCGGACGGCGGTCTGACGGCCCACGGTTTCATCTGCATGGGCCTGCTGACCCTGGACATCACGCTGGAAGCCCTGAAGTCCCGCAATGAGGCATTAAACGGCCTGCACAGCCTGATGACGGCTGCGTTTCTGAACTACGGTATCTTTTACCTGCCATTGAGCTTAAACCGGCATCTGCTCATCGCGGCCCTGGTATTTTCCGGGCTGTATCTGCTTGGGCGGCGGTTCAAACATCCGCTGGCAAGCCCGGCCGGGGAGCTTTTGTTTACCGTTCTGGCTTTTGGGGACGCCGCGCTGCTCTTTGCCAGGGCCGTGATGGGGGCCGGAAGCGGCAGCCGTTATCTCATGGCGGCTGCTGCCGTTCTGGCTTTCGCGGCGGCCGCGGAATCCTGGACCCGGCGGATGAAACCGTTGCGCCAGGCGCTTCCGCTGGCGGCGCTGGGGCTTCCGGTCCTGGCGGCTTCCATATTGGAGGTCAATTTGGGGATATTTGGAATTGGTTGCGAGGAACTGTTTCTGGCCTACCTGGTAATTTTTATGGTCTGGGATATCCTGAAGTGCGACCGCATGCAGATCGGACTTGGGGTTCTGGGAGCGTGTCTGGGAGCGGCGTACTTTTTGATCCATTATTTCCGGGGCCCGTCGGCCGCGCAGCCGTTCTACCTGATAACGGCCGCTTACCTGGTTGTCCGCAGCCGGGGGCAGGAACAGAGGGCGCGCGCCATATCCGTTTACGGAGCATGCGTTCTGGCGCTGGCCGGGGTTCATACGGCTTGTTATCCGTATCTGGAGCTTGCCGTGCAGAGACGGCTTGTGGTCCTGGCGGTGTTCGCCGCAGAATATCTGCTGTGGCGCGTGAGAAAACCGGCCCAGGAAATGGAAGGCTTTTTCCAAATCGGCTTTGCGGTGATCTACATCGCAGTGATGATGGGCTTCTACCGGGGCGCGGGGCCGGAGCTGGCCTGCCTGCCCGTCTGCCTGGCAGCCTTCGCTGCGGTTTATGTTCTGACCTACCGCAGGGGCAATTTGAACCTGCACCTTCTGCCCGCGGCTGCTGTGCTCTGGCTGCCGGCGGCTCTGATCAGCCGCTATCAGATCGGGGAAGAACGCGTTTATGGGGGAACACTGGCATTTCTGCTGATTTTCGGCGGGCTGCTGCGGGTGAAATGGCGGATACTGGAGGCGGATGAGCGGCAAAAGACAGGCGTGCGTCTGGATTGGTTCTGCGTACTGGCCGCCCCGGCCCTGCTGGTGATGGGAATCGCGGCTCCCGGGCGGGAATGGCGTTTTGCCTGTATTCTGGCAGGGATCGCTTGCACCTTGCAGTATGCGGCGTTAAAACCCCTGCGCCGGGCCGCGTTTACCGCCGCCGGAGCGCTGGCGGTGCTGGCTTTTTGGGCGCAGCCCTTTATCACATGGCCGGAGCTTATCCGCCTGGAAATTTCCCTGATCCCCGCCGCGGTCTATATCCGGTGTCTGGAGAACATCTGGGGAAAGAGCCGGTGGATGTACAATCTGCAGACGGGCCTGTACGGTCTCTGCCTGCTGGCGCTGACCCTTGACGCCTTTGCCACCAACCGGCTGGCGGACGCGCTGATTCTGGAAGGGGTCTGCCTGTCGGTGCTGGTGCCGTCCTGCGCGGGGAAATGCCGCCGGTGGGCGTTCATTTCCGGGGGAACGGCCCTGGGCGTGGCGCTGTATGCGACGAGAAGCTTCTGGCTCAGTATATCCTGGTGGGTTTACCTGCTGGCCGCAGGCATAGGTCTGATCCTGTTTGCAGCCCGAAATGAAATGAAAAAGCGATAGCATTTGCTTTGACAGAAACTGTAGACATATCGTATAATCAGGGTACGGGCAGGGCGGCTGCGCTCTGCCTGACTCTTTGAAAGCGATATACCGTGGGAGAACCAATATGTTTGATGTCCTGCTCAATATTACCTATCTGGCGGCCATCGCCATGTCCCTTTACTCGGCGGTCTGGCTGCTGTTGAAAGCGGACCGGAACCGGACGGTCTGCGCGTTTATCGCCTGCCAGCTGCTCATTGTGGTCTGGTGCGTACCCCAGCTGTTTCTGGGGTTTGTGCAGTCCCGGGAAGGGCTTTACACGGCTTACGCGGTTTCCTACGTGGGCATCTGCTTCATCGGTCCGGCGTGGCTGGTGTTTGCCCTCCGGTATGGGGGAAAGCCCATGCCTCTGTGGGCGATGGTTCTGCTGTGGGGCTTGCCGGCGGTCAACTACGCCGTTTTGCTGACCAATGAAGTTCATCACCTGTTCTACGCTGAGTTCGAGGTGGGAAATGTGGTCTACGGCCCGGCGTTTATGCTGCACGTGGTATTTACCTACGCCTGCGTGGTGGCGGGAATGGCCGCGGTGGCGGGGAATTTCCGCAGATACCGGGTGCGCGCCCTGCACATCGCCATGATTCTGGTCTCCGCGGCCGTGCCGCTGTTGTTTAACCTGCTGCACATTTCCGGGGCGGTTCAGACCGGCTTTGACCTGACGCCCCCGGCTTTCTCCGTGTCCAGCCTGATCATGCTTCTGGCGGTGTACCGGTACGATTTCCTGGACGTGAACTCCCTGGCCTTCGGGCAGATTCTGGCGGAGCTGCCGGAGGCGGTGCTGGTCTACAATGAGCGTGGCCGCATCACCTGCGCCAACGCGGTGGCAAAGGACTGGTTCGGGGTGGAAAACGGGGATGAAATGGCCGTGTTCGAGGAGGCGGTGCGCGGGATGGAGCGGCTGGAGGAGTCGCCGGAGGACTGCGCGCAGAATCTGCCGGTACCGGATGCCGATTCCGTTTCCCGGGAGCAGAAGCAGCGTTTCCTGGTCCGGTCCGGGGAGCGCAGGCTGGAAATCCGCCGCAGGAGCAGGCGGGACCGGAGCGGGCATTTTCAGGCGGGAACGGTGCTGGCCATGGATGTGAGCCGGTATTATGAGCTGTTGGAGCGGGAGCGGGAGCTGGCGGTCCAGGGGGAGCGCCTGGCCGTGGAGCAGGAGCGCAACCGGATCGCCCAGGAGGTCCATGACACCACGGGCCACACCCTGACCATGATCAATTCCCTGCTCAAGCTGGTCCGCATCGGCCGTAAGGAAGAGGCAGGGGACCAGGCGGAGCTGGAGACTTACCTGATCCAGGCCGAGGAGCTGGCGGCCGGGGGAATCCGGGAGCTGCGCTGTTCCATCAACAATCTGCGGGCTATGGGCGCCGACGGCCTGGTGTCCCAGGGGGTGCGCCGCCTGGCGGAGAGCATCCGGGAGTTCGAGGTGGAGGTGACGGTTCAGGGGACGGACAGCCCCCGCTACAGCCATCTGTGCCCGGTCATTCTCCCAAGCTTTAAGGAGGCGCTGACCAACTGTATGAAATACGCGGCCGCCACCCATGTGGACGCGATCCTGAAATTTTCCGGCGACGGCCTGGCATTTTACATCTTTGACAACGGCCGGGGCTGCGGGCAGATTCACCGGGGCAACGGCCTTGCGGGGATTTACCGCCGGGTGGAGGCTGCGGGCGGACAGGTGCGGGTGGCGTCGGAGGAGGGAGCGGGATTTGGAATCACGATCCGGCTGCCCGTGGAACCGGAGGGGAAAACGCTATGATAAAGGTGGTAATTGCGGACGATATACAAATCCTGCGCCAGGGGTTAAAAGCCATCCTGGAGCAGGATGGGGATATAGAGGTAACGGGCCTGGCCGGAGACGGCCTTCAGGCCTTTTTGCTGTGTAAGGAGAAAAAACCGGACGTGGCGCTCATGGACATGCGTATGCCGGAGTACGACGGGGCCTACGCGATCCGGCGCATCAAGGAGGAACTGCCCGGGGTGAGGATCCTGGTGCTGACGACCTTTGACGACCGGGAGACCGTGGACGCGGCCCTGGAAAACGGCGCGGACGGGTACATTTTAAAGGAAATGGGGGACGACGCGGTGATCCGGTCGGTGAAAGCGGTGTGCACCGGCGTGCGGGTGTTCGGGGACAGCGTGTTCCGCTCCCTGCGGGAAACCCCATCGGCTAAGCCGGAACCGGGGCCTGGGGCGTTCAACCTGACGGACCGGGAACGGGATATCGTGCGCCTGGTGGCCCAGGGAATGGACAACCGGGAGATCGCCCGGACCCTGTACCTGGCGGAGGGTACGGTGCGCAACAATCTGTCGCGGGTTCTGGAAAAGCTGGAGCTTAAGGACCGGACCCAGCTGGCGGTGTTTGCGGTTAAAAATAATTTGGATTAGAGGCAATGAGATGAAATGGTTTGAGAAGCATCCGATGAGTATGATTGTGGTGGGGATTCTGGGAGTCTCACTCTCGGCAATATTTGTAAAATATTCCCAGGCCCCTTCGGTGGTGACGGCCGCCTACCGGCTGTTGTGGACCGTGGCGCTGATGCTGCCCATGGTATTTGGGAGCCGGAACTTCCGCAAGGAACTGGCGGCGGCGGACCGGCGGACCGTGGTTCTGTGCGCGGTCAGCGGGATTTTCCTGGCCCTGCATTTCACGGCGTGGTTTGAGTCCCTGAACCAGACGTCGGTGGCCAGCTCCACGGCGATTGTGTGCACGGAGGTGATCTGGGTGGCCCTGGGATTTCTGGCGGTGCTGGGAGGCCGGATTCCGAAAATGGCGGCTGCCAGCATCGCGGTCACCGTGGCGGGCAGTCTGATGATCGCCTTGTCGGATTACTCCGCCGGAGGGAACCATCTGTGGGGCGACGCCCTGGCCCTGGCGGCTGCCATGTTCTCCGCGGTGTACACCCTGATCGGGCGGCAGGTCCGGCGGGGGATGAGCACCACGGTTTACACCTTCATCGTCTATGTGTTCTGCGCGCTTTCCCTGTGCGGGGCCACGTTTTTTTCCGGACAGAGCCTGACCGGGCATGGGATGAGCTCCGTGGTGGTGGGACTGCTGTTGGCGGTGTTTTCCACCTTACTGGGGCACAGCATTTTCAGCTGGTGCCTGAAGTATTTTTCGCCCTCCTTTGTCTCAGCCTCCAAGCTGTGCGAGCCGGTGGCGGCCTCCCTGTTCGCTATGATGCTGTTTGGGGAAATCCCGGCCGCGCTTCAGGTGGCGGGCGGTCTGGTGACGGTGGGCGGCGTGCTTTTGTACTCCCGGGTGGAGTCCGGGCAGGCGGGCCGCCGGGCCGCGGAGAAAGAGGCGGCCAGAGCCTGATGAAATAACAGTATTTAAAACAGGATAATTCAGGGTATCCGGTTTTCCAGCCGTCCTGACCTGTTACAAATATATCATTAAAGAAAGAGGGATAAGGGAATGGCAAAGGTGATAACACTTGGGGAGACGATGGTGTGCTTTTCGCCGGATTCGGCCGCGCCGCTGCGCTATGTGAGCAGCTTTCACCCGCGGATCGCCGGGGCGGAGAGCAACCTGGCGGTGGGACTGGCCAAGCTGGGGCACGAGGTGCTGTGGATCAGCCGGCTGGGGGAGGACGAGTTTGGCCACTATGTTCAGAATATGATCCGCTCCGAGGGCGTGGACACCCGGGCGGTGCGCTTTGACGAGGCCAACCCCACGGGGATCATGTTCAAGGAGACCAGCCGGGGAGAGACGGCGGTTTACTATTACCGGAAACACTCCGCGGCCAGCGCCATGGAGCCGGAGGACCTGGATGAAAGCCTGTTTGAGGAGGCCGAGATTCTGCACATCACGGGGATCACGCCGGTCCTGTCGGAGAGCTGCCGCCGGACCGTGGAGCGCGCGGTGGAGCTGGCAAAACGCCACGGGGTGCGGATCAGCTTTGACCCAAACATCCGCCGCAAGCTCTGGGGAGACCGGGATTACGCGCCTATGCTGAGGGATTTTTGCCGGGAGAGCCAGATCCTGCTCATGGGACTGGACGAGGCGAAGGTTCTGTACGGCGGGGAGAGTCCGGAGGAAATCTTTGCGGCCGTGTACGGGGACGGAGCGGTCCAGCTGGCGGTTTTAAAGGACGGCGGAAACGGCGCGTGGGCCTCCGACGGAAAACAGATTCTGTATCTGGAGCCCTGGCCCTGCCGGCCGGTGGACCCCATCGGGGCGGGAGACGCCTTTAACGCCGCGTTTCTGGCCGGGGTTTTGGAGGGCTGCGACCTTCAGACCTGCGGACGCATGGGCGCAGTGGCCGGAGCCATGGCCACGGAGACGGACGGGGACACGGAAGGGTACCCGGACCGGAGAAAGCTGCAGCGGATTCTGGAGAACCGCGCGCAGATTTACCGTTAAAACCTGAAAATGGAGTTTACGGCGTAAGCCGTTTGTTGTGGCAGAAAGGAGAAGAGAAATTTATGGATATGCGGGAAGTATTTGCGGAGCGCCCGGTGCTGGCGATCATGCGGAACGTGGCCCTTGAGGACACTCTGGACTATGCCGGGGCCGTGGTGGCCGGTGGGGTGAAGATTTTTGAGGTGGCGCTTAACTCGGTACATGGATATGAGCAGATCGCCATGCTTCGGAAGGAATTCGGGGAGGACGTGATGATCGGCGCGGGCACGGCCATCACACCGGAGCGGGCTGAAAAGGCGCTGGAGGCTGGAGCCGGATTTTTGCTGACCCCGTCCACCCAGGCGGAGATGCTGGAGTGGTGCCGGGAGCAAAAGGTGCCGTTTCTGCCGGGGGCGCTGACGCCCTCCGACGTGGCCATGTGCGTGAACCACGGCTACCACACCATGAAGCTGTTCCCGGCCGGGGATATGCCCATGTCCTATATCAAGAGCCTGAAAGGCCCCTTTGACGACACGGAGTACGTGGCCATCGGCGGCGTGAGCGCGGACAACATTGAAGAGTTCTTCCGCCGGGGCTATCTGGGCGCGGGCCTGGGCAGCAATATTATGCCAAAGGAAGCGGTTAAGGCTAAGGACTGGAAGGCCTGCGCCGCCTATGTGGCGGAGCTGGTGAAACGGGCCAACGCGGGCAGGGCGGCTTACAAGGGCTGAGTGTTGGCTGTTCTGAAATTGTCAAAAGGAGAAGGAAAAATCGATGAAGATCAAGTCAGTGAACACATATCTGGTGCGTCCCCGCTGGGGATTTGTGGAAATTTGTACGGACGACGGTCTGTGCGGCTGGGGGGAGGCCGTGCTGGAGGGCCATGCGGCCACGGTACAGGCCTGCGTGGAGGAGATGAGCGAGTACCTGATCGGGGCCGATCCCAGACGGATTGAGGATATCTGGACCACCCTGTACCGGGCTGGATTTTACAGGGGCGGCGGCGTGCTGATGAGCGCCATCGCGGGTATCGACCAGGCGCTGTGGGATATCAAGGGCAAATATTTTAACGCGCCGGTGTACGAGCTCATGGGCGGAGCCTGCCGGGACCGCATGCGGGTTTACAGCTGGGTGGGCGGCGACCGTCCCACGGACGTGGGCGCGACCGCAAAGGAGCGAAAGGACGCCGGGTTCACGGCGGTGAAGATGAACGCCACCGAGGAATTGCAGTATATCGACAGCTACGAGAAGGTGGACCAGGTGCTGGAGCGGGTAGCCGCCATCCGGGAGTCCTGCGGCAAGTATTTCGGCATCGCGGTGGATTTCCACGGCCGGGTGCACAAGCCCATGGCCAAGATACTGGCGAAGAAGCTGGAGGAGTTCGATCCCATGTTCCTGGAGGAGCCGGTGCTCTGCGAGTATATGGAGCTGTTTAAGGAGATCGCGGACTGCTGCAACATCCCCATCGCCACCGGCGAGCGTCTGTTCACAAAATATGATTTCAAGCGCCTGTTTGCCAGCGGCGGAGTGGATATTATCCAGCCAGACCTTTCCCACGCGGGCGGAATCACCGAGGTGAAGAAGATCGCGGCCATGGCCGAGGCCCACGACGTGGCGCTGGCTCCCCACTGCCCCTTAGGCCCCATCGCCCTTGCCTCCTGTTTGCAGGTGGACGCCACCAGCTACAACGCGGTGATCCAGGAGCAGAGCATGGGCATCCACTACAATGTGGGCAAGTCTGTTCTGGACTATGTGAAGAACAAGGAGGACTTCGCGTTCGTGGACGGCTATGTCCGGCTGCCGGTAAAGCCCGGTATCGGCGTGGAGGTCAACCGGGAGCTGGTGCTGGAGGAAAACCGCACGCCCCACAGCTGGAAAAATCCCGTGTGGCGCCACCGGGACGGCTCCATCGCGGAGTGGTGACGGGGGCCTGTACCCGGGAGCGCGGCGCCGTGGTTGCGCGGCGTCCATCCGGTGGCCTTCGGCGTTATTTCTCCGGCGGTATTCCGGCGGCATTTGTCAAAAAATGCTTGAATAATCTGCAAACCAGTGTATAATAGAGTTCGTAAAATCAAAAAGCGGGGAGCTCACAGTAGTGGGCTGAGAGGAAGCTGAGACTGCTTCGACCCTTAACCTGATTTGGATAATGCCAACGTAGGGAACCATAGCCACTTGTATCATATCGCTGTGATGCTGCCTTTCATTGGTTGCATCGCAGCTTTTTTATTGGATGCAATGGACCGATGGTCCGCCAGCGCGGCCGGAGAGAAAGAGGAGGAAACACAATGTTTAAAACCTGTCTGGAAAATGTGAGGAACACGGTACCCCTGATTCACAATATCACCAACTATGTCACGGTCAACGACGTGGCTAATGTGCTGTTAGCATGCGGCGCAAGTCCCATTATGGCCGACGACGAGGGGGAAGTGGAGGAGATCACCGCCATCTGCAGCGGCCTCAACATCAACATCGGCACCCTGAACAGCCGCACCATTCCGTCCATGCTGAAGGCGGGGAAGGCGGCGCAGGCCCTGAACCACCCGGTGGTTCTGGACCCGGTGGGAGCGGGGGCCAGCACCCTGCGCACCGAGACGGCCAGAAGGTTGATAAGGGAGATCCGGTTCACCGTTGTCCGCGGCAATATGTCTGAGATCAAGACGCTGGCAGCGGGCAGCGGCAACACCCGGGGGGTGGACGCCAGCGTGGAGGACGTGGTGACGGAGGACAATCTGGAATCCGCAATCGCCTTTGTGAAGGATCTCTCCGCCAGAGACGGGGCCATTGTGGCCGTGACGGGGGCCATCGATCTGGTGGCGGACGCTGAGCGCTGCTATGTGATCCGCAACGGCCGCCCGGAGATGGGAAAGGTCACCGGGACCGGCTGCCAGCTGTCCGCCCTTACGGCTGCCTACGTGGCGGCAAATCCCGGCAACTGTCTGGAGGCCGCGGCTGCCGCGGTCTGCCTGATGGGGCTGGCCGGGGAGATCGGTTTTTCGCGTATGGCGCCTGGGGACGGCAACGCCGCTTACCGCAGCCGCATCATCGACGCGATCTGTAATATGGACGGCCGGGAGCTGGAAAGGGGGGCAAAATATGAGGTGCGATAAAAAGGATTTGCTGTTGTACGCGGTGACGGACCGCAGCTGGTTAAACGGGGCCACGCTGTATGAGCAGGTGGAGGCGGCCCTCCGGGGAGGAGCCACCTTTATCCAGCTGCGGGAGAAGGCGCTGGACCAGGAGCATTTTCTGGCCGAGGCCAGGGAGCTAAAGACGCTCTGCAGGCGCTTTGGGGTACCGTTTCTGATCAACGACAACGTCGAGATCGCAGCCGCGGTGGACGCGGACGGCGTCCATGTGGGCCAGAGCGACATGGAGGCCGGGGATGTGCGCGCCAGGCTTGGCGCAGACAAGATCATCGGCGTTTCCGCCCAAACGGTGGAACAGGCGCTGCTGGCGCAACAGCGGGGCGCGGACTACCTGGGGGTGGGAGCTGTGTTTCCCACCGGAACCAAGCAGGACGCCACGGACGTCCCCTATGAGACGCTGCGGGACATCTGCCGCGCGGTGGACATCCCGGTGATCGCCATCGGCGGGATCAACCGCGGAAACGTGGGGATGTTGGCGGGCAGCGGAATCTGCGGCGTGGCCGTGGTCAGCGCTATTTTCGCCCAGAAGCAGATCGAAGCCGCCACCGCGGACTTAAAAGCGGCGGTGGAGCAGATGGTGAACACATGATTGCCGGGGCCATTTTCGACGCGGACGGCACGCTGCTTGACTCCATGCCCATCTGGGACAACGCCGCGGCCCTGTATCTGGAGGGATTGGGGTATGTCCCGGAGCCGGGGCTGGGGAGAATTCTCTATCCTATGTCCATGGCCGAAGGCGCGGATTACCTGATCGCCCGCTACGGCCTGTCCCAGAGCCGGGAGGAGATCATTTGCGGCGTCAGCGCTGCGATTGAGGACTTTTATTTCCACCGGGTCCAGCCCAAAGCCGGGCTGGAGGCGTTTTTGCGGCAGCTGCAGGAGCGCGGGATTCCCATGGCGGTCGCCACCTCCAGCGACCGGCGGCTGGTGGAGGCAGCCTTAAAACGGCTGGGGCTGCTGTCGCGGTTTAAGGGCATTTTCACCTGCGCCCAGGCGGGGGCGGGTAAATCCAGGCCCGACGTGTACCACCTGGCGAACCGCAGCCTGGGCGGACCCAAACCGCAGTCCGTCTGGGTCTTTGAGGATGCGTTTTTTGCCGCCTCCACCGCCGGGCGCGCGGGGTACCGGGTAGCCGTGGTCCGCGACCCGTCCGCGGATGGGGACCGGGAACAGCTGGAACAGCTGGCGGATTACGCCATGGAGGATTTTACGGATTTCAACGGCTTTTACCAACAGGCCTTGAAATAGAACAACAGACCGGCGGCAGATTGGGGGCACCACCTTCTGTCGCCAGGAGCGCGGCGGACATCGGCGCGCTCTGACAAAATTAATGCGAAGGGAGAACAAAATGAACACAGCATTAACAATCGCTGGAAGCGATTCCAGCGGAGGCGCCGGCATCCAGGCAGATATCAAGACCATGACCGCTCACGGGGTATACGCCATGAGCGCGGTCACGGCCCTGACGGCCCAGAATACCACCGGCGTAACAGGGATTATGGAGGTAACTCCGGAATTTTTAAGGGAACAGATCGACGATATTTTCACGGATATCTACCCGGATGCAGTTAAAATCGGTATGGTTTCCTCCAGCCGTCTGATCGAGGTGATCACAGAGCGGCTGGCCCACTACGGGGCCGCAAATATTGTGGTGGACCCGGTGATGGTGGCCACCAGCGGCGCCCGCCTCATCGGGGAGGAGGCCGTGGAGACGCTGAAGGAAAGGCTGCTGCCCATGGCAACAGTGCTGACGCCCAATATCCCGGAGGCGGAGGTGCTTTCCGGCATGGACGTGCGCACGGCGGAGGACATGGAGCGGGCGGCGGCTTTGATCGGGAATACATACGGCTGCGCCGTTCTGGTCAAAGGCGGCCATCAGCTCAACGATGCCAACGACCTGCTGTACCGCGACGGCCGTCTCAAATGGTTCCGGGGAAAACGCATCCACAACCCCAACACCCACGGAACCGGCTGCACCCTGTCCAGCGCCATCGCCTCCAACCTGGCCAAGGGCCGGGATCTGGATGCCTCGGTGGAGATGGCCAAACGCTATCTGTCCCTGGCGCTCTCCGATATGCTGGACTTAGGCAGGGGCAGCGGTCCCATGAACCACGCGTTTGCCATCCACGGCGAGTATTGAGGGGGAGGGGACTATGAGCGGAACGAGAAAGGGAACTTCCATATTAAACAACGGCCTGATCTGGTTTGGAGCCGGAGTGTCCATCGCGGAAATCCTCACGGGCACCTACCTGGCTCCTTTGGGGATGGCGAAGGGCCTGGCGGCCATTTTGCTGGGCCACGTGATCGGCTGCAGCCTGCTGTTTCTGGCCGGACTTATCGGCGGTTTTGCCCGGCGCAGCGCCATGGAGACGGTGAAAATGAGCTTCGGCCATAAAGGCAGCCTGCTGTTTTCCACATTAAACGTGCTTCAGCTGCTGGGTTGGACTGCCATCATGATCTACGACGGAGCCCTGGCGGCCGGGGGCGCGCTGGGAGCCGGGCAGACGGTGTGGTGCCTGGTCATCGGCGGACTGATTCTGGTCTGGATTCTGATCGGAATACGGAATCTTGGGAAAATAAACATGGTGGCCATGGCCGCGCTGTTTATTTTAACCCTGATCCTGTGCAAGGTGATCTTCTTTGGACGCGGCGGGGGAAGTATGGCCGGAGAAGGGGAGGCCATGAGCTTCGGGGCTGCCGTGGAGCTGTCCGTTGCCATGCCCTTGTCCTGGCTGCCCCTGATCAGCGACTATACCAGGGAGGCTGAGAAACCCCTGGCGGCCACGGCGGCCAGCGCGGTGGTCTACGGCTTGGTGAGCGTCTGGATGTACGTGATCGGCATGGGCGCGGCGATTTTTACCGGCGTAACGGATATTTCCCAGATTATGGTAAAGGCCGGGCTGGGCATGGCGGGACTGCTGATCATCATCCTGTCCACCGTGACCACCACCTTTTTGGACGCCTACTCCGCAGGCGTGTCCAGCGTGTCCATTTCCGAAACCATCCGAGAAAAATGGGCCGCGGTGGCGGTGACCGTGATTGGAACGGCCGCGGCCATCATCTACCCCATGGACAATATCACGGATTTCCTCTATCTGATCGGGTCCGTGTTCGCGCCCATGATCGCCATTCAGATCGCGGATTTTTTCTTCCTGAAGGCGGACCGCAGCGGTCTCGGTTACCATGTGCCCAACCTGGTGATCTGGTTCTTGGGTTTTGCAGCCTACCGTCTGCTCATGCATGTGGACACCCCGGTGGGCAATACGCTGCCGGATATGGCGGTTACCATTGGGATGTGCCTGGCGTACCACTGGCTTTTGAAGCCGCGGTTGGCCGCGGCGGGGGCTGAGAGTTGAGGCGGTCCATGGACTGAAGCAGCCCAGGGACTGAGGCGGCCCATGGACAGAGGCAGCCCATGAGCTGAAGCAGCCCAAAGACTGAGACGGCCCGCACGCTAGCGGGCCGTTTTCTCAAACACAGCCACATACCGGTCCACCCGTCCGGCCTCCTCATAGCCGTCCTTTTCCAGCTGTTCCAGGGTTTGTTCCAGATTTTTCTCGTAGTTTGCCCGCAGATCCACCACCGCGTACCCAGCCTCATGGCCGCTGTCGAGGAGGTAAATCTCGTCCCGCATGGAGAGCTGAGGCACGAAAAAGGTGGAGGAGCGGACCGCCGCATCCTTTGGTATCTGGGCCAGAAGCTCCCGGGCCTGGGCCGCTTTCTCATGATAGCGCCCGTAAAGCCGGATGTATTTGGTTTTGGAGCATACCACCGTGGCGGTGATGACCAGGGCGCAGAGCAGGCCGGAGGCCAGAAGCCGGGGGATCAGCTCCCTCCGCCAAAGCCCGGCCCGGTTTAAACTGCGCAGATTGATCATTGCCAGGTAGAAGAGCAGCGCCCCGGTGCCGTAGGTGTACTGGAAAAAAATGGAATGCTGATACTTATAATTGGACATCAGGTTGATCAGCACAAAGGGGATGAGCAGCGTCAGGCGCTGCCACTGTCTCGTCATCAGGGGCAGAAATCCCAGGGGCAGCAGCATTTCCAGAAAGAAAAGAATCTTGTCCTCCACTGCGATCTGGGAGAGCACGTAGGCCGGGTTTACCAGGATGGTTTTGAACATGCTGGCAAGCCCCAGGCGCTTGTCGGAGATGTAGTTGTCGAAGCGGTTGATCATGGCCCCGTCCCCGAAACGGTTGATATACCACACGGCCATGACAAAATACAGGCAGGAGGCGATAAACACCAGCCCGCCCAGCCGGTACTCCCGTTTCCCTAAAAACAGGTAGAGTCCGATGCAGGCCGCGTACACGGGCGCGTCCTCCTTCACCATCAGCAGGAGCGCCAGGCAGGCCAGCATGGATTTGAAACGCCGCGTTTCCATAAAATACAGGACCCAGAGAATGATCAGGGTCAGAAATTTGTTCTCGTGAAAATCGTAAAAACAGCCGCCCATAAACGCGGGATAGGCGCAGTAGACCAGGCCGAAGCACAGAATCTGCGGGCGGGTGCATTTCAAAGCCCCGGCCAAAAGGCACAGGGGGATCAGCCCGGCAATCACCAGAAGGGCCTGCAGCACCAGCAGGGTTTCCGGCCTGGGAACCAGCTTGTAAAAGGGCAGCAGGGCATAGAAAATGGGGGACAAATGCACAGCAAAATGGGACAAAAGTCCGTCCCGTTCCACGGTGGTCAGGGGCTGTAGGCATTTGTCCAGGTAATAATACATTTGGCAAAATATTCCAAAATCATAGGCTGGGGAATAGTTCAGCCGGTAGCGCAGCACCGTCATGCCGGCGGTGAAAGAAAACCAGAGAAACGCCGCTGCGCCCAGCAGGACCCACAGCCTCCGCCCGGCGGTCAGCTTCTCCAGGCGGGCCCTCATAGCACTAGAGCCTCCTTGATCACCAGGGCCGCCGCGTACATCGCCACACTGGGAGCCAGGGGAAAGCGCAGCCGTCCGGCTCTTCCGGACAGAACCATCAGAAGGGCCAGGCAGGCGTAGATTCCGGCCCAGAGCCCGAAATAACAACGCAGCGATATCTGCCGCACAAAATCCAGCGTGAAAATGGCGGAGCTGTTCATGAGCAGGCACATGGTGTTGGTCATGAGCCAGCTGGCCGCCAGAAGCCGGAACAGATTGCGCCCGTTGTCCTTAAGAAAACCCAATACGGTATTCAACAGCAACATAAATCATTCCTCCCTTTTATACACAGTATACTATCCGCGCAGTCCCCAAATGTAAAGAAGGAGGGCGCAACCGTAAGAAAAATTAGGAGAATATTAATAAAAATTTGCCGGTTTATGGAAAAATCATAAAGTGCTTTACGCATTGCAAGGGGCAGTGGTACAATAGTGGCTGCGGCATGTGCCGCAGGAGAAGTATTCACTCAGAATTTAAAGGAAAAGGAATGATCGGACATGAGAAAATTGACGTATGCATTGTTGGCGGCCGCGCTGGCCGTGACGGTTCTGGCGGGCTGCAGCCGTAAAGCGGAGGCAGAGGGTTCCACACAGTGGGCCACATCCGCCGCGCAGGAGAAGCCTGTTAAGGCCGACAAAGAGAAGGAGACCAAGGCGGAGGATACGGCAGGTGCCGAAACCAAGGCGGAGTCCGGGGCCGAGGCTGAAACCGAGCCCACGGAGCTGGCAACCGGCCGTCACCACGTGAAGATCGAGGTCAAGGACTACGGCACCATCTCCGTGGAGCTGTATGCGGACGAGGCGCCCATCAGCGTCACCAACTTTTTAAAGCTGGCCGGCGAGGGCTTCTACGACGGGCTGACCTTCCACCGCATCATCACCGGATTTATGATCCAGGGCGGAGATCCCCTGGGCACCGGAATGGGCGGATCGGACCAGATGATCAAGGGCGAGTTCGCCGCCAACGGCGTGGAAAATCCCCTGCAGCACACCCGGGGAGCCATCTCCATGGCCCGCTCCCAGTACCCGGACAGCGCCAGCTCCCAGTTCTTTATCGTACACCAGGACAGCCCGCATCTCGACGGCCAGTACGCGGCCTTCGGTTATGTAACCGACGGCATGGACGTGGTGGACAAGCTCTGCGAGGACACGCCGGTGCAGGACAACAACGGCTCGGTTGCCAAGGAGGACCAGCCGGTGATTGAACGCATCGAAGTTGTGGATTAAACCGTAATTTTTTGAAATGATTGTGGATAATGCCGGAGGAAATGAATCCTCCGGCATTTTTTTCTACTTGCCAAATCCGCGGGTTCAGAGTAAATTTAGTATCGGTCAACGACCGGTAACGGAAACAATACGGAAGCGAGGAAAAAACAATGGCCAAAGGCGCAGGCGCCCGGGATATGACCGAGGGCAGCCCCATGAAGCTGATCTGGGGCTTTTTTGTCCCCATGGTGTTCGGTCTGCTGTTTCAGCAGCTCTACAACATGGCGGATACGATTATTGTGGGCAAATGCCTGGGGGTGCAGGCGCTGGCGGCCGTGGGCGCCACCGGCTCCATCAACTTTATGATCATCGGCTTCTGCCTGGGCGTGTGCAGCGGTTTCGCCATCCCGGTAGCTCAGAAGTTCGGCGAGAAAAATGACAGCGCCCTGCGGCGGTTTGTGGCCAACAGCGGCTGGCTTGCGGCAATTTTTTCCGTGGTGATGACGTCGGCGGTCTGCGTGCTCTGCCGGGATATTCTGCTGTGGATGGACACTCCGGCGGATATTATCGACGGTGCCTACCGCTATATTTTTGTGATCTTTTTGGGCATCCCGGCGACCTACCTCTACAACCTGCTGTCCTGTACCATCCGCTCCCTGGGCGACAGCACCACCCCGCTTATCTTTCTGCTGTTCTCCTCCGTGCTCAACGTGGCCCTGGACTTCTTTACCATCCTGGTGCTGAACATGGGAGTGGCCGGGGCCGGGTGGGCCACCCTCACCGCCCAGGCGGTGTCCGGTCTGCTGTGCCTGCTCTACATGCGCAAAAAGTTCACGATCCTGAAAATGCAGGGGGACGAGTGGAAGCCCCGCAAGGATTACATGAAGATCCTGTGCGGCATGGGCATTCCCATGGGCCTGCAGTATTCCATCACGGCCATCGGAAGCGTGATTTTACAGACCGCCGTGAATTCCCTGGGTTCCATGGCCGTGGCGGCCGTCACCGCGGGCAGCAAGATCGTCATTTTCCTCTGCTGTCCCTTTGACGCCCTGGGCTCCACCATTGCCACCTACGGAGGCCAGAACGTGGGCGCGGGCAAGCTGGACCGCATCGCCCCGGGCATGAAGGCCTGCCTGTATCTGGGCATAATCTACGCGGTCGCCGCCCTGGGGGTGCTCTACCTGTTCGGCGATCAGATCGCCCTCCTGTTTGTGGACCGGGGGGAGACAGAGCTGCTGCGCAATACGCGGATGTTCCTGCTGGGGAACGGCCTGCTGTTCATCCCGCTGGTGTTCGTCAACGTGATGCGTTTCCTGATCCAGGGCATGGGTTTTTCCAAGTTCGCGATCCTGGCCGGCGTCTGCGAGATGATTGCCCGCTCCTTTGTGGGATTTGTGCTGGTGCCCAGGTTCGGTTACATCGCGGTCTGCTTTGCCAGCCCGGTGGCCTGGGTGGCGGCGGATCTATTCCTGATTCCGGCCTACGGATATGTGATGAAACAACTCCGGCGAATGTTCGCCGGGCGGAACGCAGATTTGGCATAAAAAAAGTCCGGTGAAACCAGATTCTGGTCTCGCCGGACTTTTTTGCGTTGTTATGGCGTTTTATAGGGCAGCCTCCATGTCGTTTTTGCGCTCCCAGGGAAGCACGGGCTGCAACCGGTGCTCGACGGAGAGGTCACGGCGGTTGTACTGCCGGTGGAAGTTGCCGATGATCCGTTTTAACACCATCTCCCCCTTCTCCGCGGTCACGGTGGGCAGAAGGATGATGTACTGGCTGACGCTGTAGCGGGTGTAGACGTCGCTGCAGCGCAGGGAATTGCGGATTGCGCCGTTTAAGTGTTCCATGGCCCTGTTCAGCACGTTCATCTTCGGAACCTGGCCGTCCAGATCGCAGAGCGTCAGCAGGCACAGGTAGATGGAATCGCCGGTCCGCTCGATGGCCCGCCGCTCCAGCTGGTACAAATCCCGGAAAACCGGGTATTCGCAGTAGAACGCGCCGCTGCTGGCTTCCTCCCGCAGGGCCTCCTGGATGGAGTCCAGATTGGTGTTGATCCCCTGCTCCTTGTTGCGGATCGTCTTGTAGAGCTCCTTGAAATGTTCGGAGGGGGAGATGGAAAACTCGTTGTAAAACAGGTCCAGGGTGTGGTTGTAGTGATCGACCGCCTGGCTGATGTGGTTGTCTTTATATAAAGAATAAACCAGGTAATAGTGGAACTGCTCGTCAAAGGGTTCGATGCCGATGGCGGTCTGGCACACCGAGGTGATGGCCCCGTAGTCCTCGCGCTCCATCAACAGCTCGATGGTTTTGTAAACCAATTTCTGGTACAGGGAGTGGTAGTAGGTGCTGATGGGGATCACCCAGGACTCATACTCCGACTTGGGAAGAAAATCGCCCTTGTAGAGATCCAAACCCTTCATACACATGGCCAAAAGCTGGTCCGGGTCCTTGACCGCCCCGCCGGAGCTTAAAACCTGATTGCACACGGACTCGAACTGGTCGATGTCCATGACCGTGTTAATGTCCTGGGTCCAGGCGTAGGAACCGCGCTGCTGGACCAACAGCCTCTGAGGCGGGATTCCCAGGGGATCAAGGAGCTTGCGGGAGCGGAACATCAGGGTCTTTAAGGCCCCGCCGGGGTTGGCGCCCGGGTCGTCCGGCCAGATCGTCTCGATCAGTTCGTTGACGCTGATATCTTTCTTCTGAAAAACAACCAGATATTCCAGAAGGCTCCACGGCTTTTTGGACTGGTTGCTGTTGTCGTTGATCTCTTTACCGTCCACTGTGATGGAAAAACCTCCCAGCGTTCTTACATATATAGTTTGCGGTGATTCATGAGCGGACGTTTCCATTTTAATCGGATCTCCTTTTATCATTCTGTCAATATAACCAGTATACCTATGGAATCGAAAAATGTCCATATAATTTTATGAAAAGCCGGCGAATTGTAACCGGTTTGTAACCGGCGTTTGCTATACTGAACCTAAAGTAGGATCTATAATCGAGCGAATAGGCTTAATTTTACAGAAAAGTAGGTGAACCGATGTCTGTAGCGAGAACAGGAGCATTGCCGAATTCATACAAATTTTACACAATCGCGGTAAATCGTTTTGAGAACCGGCGGCTGGAGGGACTGGTGTTTCATGAGAGCCGGGAGGACGCGGTTGTTTTCAAAAGTCTGACCCAGATGGCGTGCGTGTTGAACCGTATGTTCGACGTGAACCATTATCCCATGAAGAGCGTGGACCAGCGCTGTTTCCGGAGAAAGCAGTCGGAGGCAGACGGTGAGGAGACAGGGTTTGCAACCGCGGAAGCTCCCGGGACGCACTGTGGGGAGTTAGCCACCTTCCGGCTGCATGTGAAGTACCGCTATCACGCCACGTGGCAGGGGAATATCACCCACCTGGAGAGCGGCACGGTGTATCCGTTTGAGAGCTTTATGGGGCTCATGCGCATTTTCGACCGCGTGCTCGGACAGCCTACCGGAGCGCCCGACCCGCTAGGGAAGAAGATGTGCGAGGTGGCGGTCTGCAATTATCAGGACAGCACCTTTGCCGGAGAGGTATCCCACCCGGCGGTAAAGGACCGGTTTTTCTTTGAAAATGAGTTCCAGCTCCTGGACCATTTGGAGCTGATGCTGGGCGAGCGCCCGGCGGATGTACAGGATGATCCGGTGATCACGCCGCGGCAGGGAAGCGTCTGCCGGGGGAGCATCGGCCCCATGACGTTCCTGGTGCGCGTGCTCTTTCGCAGGAACGATACCTGGCAGGGTACGGTCTGCTGGAAGGAAAAGGGCGAGCAGGCCAGCTTCCGCAGCTTTTTGGAGCTGCTGATCATGGTGGATTCAGCGGTACGCAGGGCGGGCTTTCAGCGGGAGTCCGGGGCGGCCGGGGAAGTGACGGCGTAAGGAAAGGAATTTGACGGAATGAGAGACAAACTGCATCGCCTGGTGATCATCGTGCTGGTCCTGGTTTTAGTGGTCAGCGGGGGGATGGTGTTCAGCCAGTGGCTGGAGAACAAGCGGGCACAGGACGAGTACAACCGTCTGGCGCAGCTGGCAAGCCAGACGTCCGAAGAACCGGAGACAACTGAGGCGCAGACGGAAGCCCAGACGGAACCGGAGACGGAGCCTTACAAGTCGCCCATCGATTTTGAAGCACTTTGGGCGGAGAATCCGGACACCGTGGGCTGGATTACCATCGAGGGGACCAACATCAATTATCCCATCGTCAAGGGAACGGACAACGACTTTTACCTGAACCATGATTTTAACGGCGAGGAGAATATCGCGGGTTCGATTTATCTGGATTTTGAGAGCCAGGGCGATTTCGACGGCCGCAACAATATCATTTACGGCCATAACATGAAAAACGGCTCCATGTTCAAGGACGTGGTGCGGTACAAGGACGAGGCGTATTTTAAGGAGCACCAGTTTTTTACCATCTATACGCCGGAGCGGGAGATCCGCCTGAAATCGGTGGCGGCCTACTACGGCGAGGCCAAACCCATTGTGCGCAAGACGCGGTTTAAGAGCCAGGAGTCCTTCGACGCCTTTGTGAAGGAAATGCTGTCGCCCTGCGCCTACGCAGAACCGGTTCGGTATCCGGCCAGGACGCTGTACACGCTGGTGACCTGCAGCTACGAGATCAACGACGCCCGCACCTTTCTGTTCGCGGTGGAGGTGGATGAGGACGGGAACGAGATTCCGCCGGACGAAGCGTTTCAGGAGCGCCAGCTGGATTTGGTCCGGCAGTACGCTGAGGAGCGGGCCAAACAGGAGTCTACGGCGGAGAGCAACCCGTAGTTGTGAAAAGTGACGTCAACGAGCGATGAATATTAGTTGACATTTGTCGATAATTGTGGTAATATGACGATGAAATCAGGGTGGAATTATATATGATTCCATCCTGTTTTTGTCCTGTTTTAGAATGGCGCGGCGAAGCCGCAGCCAAATGTTTTTTACACAGCTCTTAATTCGGGCAGCTATGCCCAAATTTTATAAACCCCTTGCACCCGGCACGGCTGCTGGAATTAAGAGGCGGGATATTCGATTGGAATATCCCGCTTTCGTTTTGTCCGGAAGCCGATTGGATTATGCATGTTTAATCGAAAAATGTTAAAATTATAACGGTATATTTTGGGCTTATTTTAGCGCAACTTGTATAGTTTTCGGCAGAAAGAACCATTCTTTCCAGGAATTAATGGAATTTTAACGTGCACAAATATGCAAAAACACGAATTGGGGTATTGGAAAATAACCGAAATTATGCTATACTAGGCGCGTTAAAGCGTGCCCTGGCGGGAACAGATTCCGGACACGCTCTGGGCGCCGGTTTCATTTTTCGATCATATGCAGGCCCGGCAGGAGAGAAACTTGGTACCGTCCCATGGTTGACAATGGAGTCATGCCGATTGTGAGGCATGGCTTTTTAGTTGCAATTCCATTTTTTTCCATACGGGCACAGACAAAGAGGAGAGAGTGTTATGAAAATGAAGAAAGTAATGAGCCTTATGTTAGCCGGGCTTCTGGCCGCGGCATCCTTAACCGCCTGCGGCGGATCGTCCTCCGGCGATACCACGGCCGCTGCGGCGAAGGAAGAGACCACGGCGGGAGAGAGCGCGGCTGCCGGGGAGAGCAAAGCGGCTGAGAGCGATACCGCCGCCGCAGCTGAAAACGGCGAGAAGAAAGTGCTGCGCGTGGCGATGGAGTGCGCCTATGCGCCCTACAACTGGACCCAGCCCGACGACGCCAACGGCGCGGTACCCATCGCCGACAGCAACGAGTTCGCCAACGGATACGACGTGATGATGGCCAAAAAGATCAGCGAGGAGCTGGGTTACGATCTGGAGATCGTGCGTCTTGACTGGGATTCCCTGATTCCGGCCGTGACCACAGGCCAGGTGGACTGCGTGATCGCGGGCCAGAGCATCACCTCCGCACGCCTTCAGGCCGTGGATTTCAGCGAGCCGTACTATTACGCCACCATCGTGACCCTGACCAAGAAGGACAGCCCCTTTGCGGCCGCCAAGAGCGTGGCGGATTTAAAGGGAGCCACCTGCACTTCCCAGCAGAGCACCATCTGGTATGACACCTGCCTGCCCCAGATCGAGGATGCAAACGTGCTGTCCGCCACCGCCAACGCGCCGGACATGCTGATGTCCTTAAACGCGGGCAAGTGCGACATCGTCGTGACCGACCAGCCCACCGGAAAGGGCGCGCTGATCGCTTACCCGGATTTCGTGATGCTGGATTTCGGCGGCGCTGAGGGGGATTTCCAGGTGACCGACGAGGAGATCAACATCGGAATCTCCATGAAGAAGGGGAACACCGAGCTTAAGTCCGCCATCGACGGCGTTCTGTCCAAGATGACAAAGGACGACTATTCTAAAATAATGGATGAAGCGATCGCAGTTCAGCCGCTGGCCAACCAGTAAAGCGTGCCGGATCGATCAGTTAAGGAGAGAATGTTATGCCAACAGATTTTTTCGGCCGGGTAATGCTCGTATTCAGCAAATACGGAATGTCCATGCTCCAGGGCGCGTTGATCAGTATGGAGAGCGCTCTGGCGGGCACCGTCATCGGCTGCCTGATCGGGTTTGCGGTGGGTATTGTCCAGACCATCCACACGGAGAAGGGGGACAACCCCATTAAGAAGGGGGTTGTCTGGGCCGTGAAGCTGGTGCTCAACGCCTACGTGGAGTTTTTCCGCGGCACGCCCATGATGGCCCAGGCTATGTTTATCTACTACGGTTTATTTCCGTTGCTGAATATCAATATGACCATGCTGAAGGCCGCGATTTTTATCCTGTCCATCAACACGGGCGCCTATATGGCCGAGACCGTGCGCGGCGGTATCCTTTCCATTGACCCCGGTCAGACGGAGGGGGCCAAGTCCATCGGCATGACCCATGTTCAGACCATGATTTACGTGATTCTGCCCCAGGCCCTGCGCAACATCATGCCTCAGATCGGCAACAACCTGATCATCAACATCAAGGACAGCTGCGTGCTCTCCGTGATCGGCCTGGCCGAGCTGCTGTACAAGACCAAGGCGGCCGCGGGCGCTCTGTACATGAACTTTGAGACTTACACCATCACCATGATCATGTACTTTATCATGACCTTTACCTGCTCCCGCATCCTGCGCCGTCTGGAGAATAAAATGGACGGGCCGGACAACTACGATCTGGCGACCACGGACACCCTGGCCTACACCAGCGGTATGATGCGGTTCCCGGATGAGAAGAAGGAGGAGTCATGATGAAGGGCGAGAAAATTTTAGAGATCCGGCATCTGAGCAAGATGTTCGGCAAGAATCCCGTGCTTCGGGACATCGATTTTTCCGTCAGCAGCGGAGATGTGACCTGTATCATCGGGGCCTCCGGCTCCGGCAAGTCCACCTTGCTGCGCTGCCTCAATATTTTGGAGACGCCCACCACGGGCGAGATTCTCTACCACGGGGAGGACATCGCGGACGGCAAGGTCAACGCGGCCCAGTACCGCTCCCGGGTGGGCATGGTGTTCCAGAGCTTTAACCTGTTCAACAATATGAACGTGCTGGACAACTGCATGATCGGCCAGACCAAGGTGCTCAAAAAGAGCAAGGAGGAGGCCAGGAAAAACGCCATGTACTACCTGGAAAAGGTGGGAATGGCCCCCTATATCAACGCCAAACCCAAGCAGCTTTCGGGCGGCCAGAAGCAGCGGATCGCCATCGCCAGGGCGTTAGCCATGGAGCCGGAATTACTGCTCTTTGACGAGCCGACCTCGGCCCTGGATCCCCAGATGGTGGGCGAGGTGCTGGAGGTTATGAGAAAGCTGGCGGGCGAGGGCCTGACTATGATCATCGTGACCCACGAGATGGCCTTTGCCAGGGACGTGTCCACCCGCGTGGTGTTCATGGCCGACGGTGTGATCTGTGAGGACGGAACGCCGAAGGATATTTTTGAAAACCCCCAGAATCCGCAGACCAAGGAGTTTTTGGGGAGGTTTATGCGGGGATAAAATGGAATAGACGAAATGAAGGAACCTCTCCCGGGCGGTGTGAACGCTGCCGGGGGAGGTTTTTTTGTTGAATGCAATGGGCCGCTTGCGGCCCTATGGCGCAGAGATGCATATCGAAAGAAAAGAGCCCGGCCGTTTGCCGGGCCGGACTCTCGGAACCCTTGGCCTGGGTTATCTGGCCTGGTCCTTTGGTTTAACCGCCTTGGTAATATAAGGATATAAATCCTCATACGCCTCCCGCTCGGCCTCGGATTGGGGCAGGGACGGGATCAGGCCGGTACAGTCCATGGTGGAACAGGCCTGTACGTCAATGTCACAGTCTTCTTTGTGGTTCATACCGGATCACCTCCTGAACTTTTTACAATGGGCCGCTTCAATCCGCACTCTTAGTGTGCGCCCCGGCAGCTCTTTCTGAGCAGGAAATTACCGGTGGTTCAGGGAATTAGCGGGTTTTGAGGGCGGCCTCGATAAAGCCCTGAAACAGCGGGTGAGGCCGGTTGGGCCTGCTTTTTAACTCCGGGTGGGCCTGAGTGGCCATAAACCAGGGATGGGACGGGATCTCGATCATCTCCACGATGCGGCCGTCCGGGGACCGGCCAGAGAGTTTTAAGCCGTTGTCCGTCAGGATTTTCCGGTAGTCGTTGTTCACCTCGTAGCGGTGGCGGTGGCGTTCATGGATGGTTTCGGCCCCGTACAGGGAGAAGGCTTTGGAGTCCTTGTCCAGCACGCAGGGATAGGAGCCCAGGCGCAGGGTTCCGCCGATGTCCTCCACGCCGTTCTGATCCGGCATCAGATGGATCACGGGATGAGTGGTGGAGGGATTTAACTCCACGCTGTGGGCGTCCTCAAGGCCTGCCACATGACGGGCGAACTCCACGATGGCCAGCTGCATGCCAAGGCACAGCCCGAGGAAGGGGATCCGCTGTTCCCTGGCGTACTGGATGGCGCAGATTTTGCCGTCGATGCCCCGGTCGCCGAAGCCGCCGGGCACCAGGATTCCGCTCACGTCCCCAAGGAGCCTGGCGGCATTTTCCCGGGTGACGGTCTCGGAATCCACCCACTTGATGTTCACCGCGGCATGATTGGCCACACCGCCGTGCTTTAAGGCTTCGACCACGGAAATGTAGGCGTCGTGGAGCTGGATGTATTTGCCTACCAGGGCTACGGTCACCTGGGACCTGGGGTGTTTCCAGGCGTCGATCATGGATTTCCAGTCCTCTAAGTCCGGCTCGGGGCATTCCAGATGGAGGCATTCACAGGCGACCTGGGCCAGATGTTCTTTTTCCATGGCAAGAGGAGCCTCGTAGAGGACGTCCACATCCAGATTTTGGATTACGTGAGAGGAGGGAACGTTGCAGAACAGGGCGATTTTGCTGCGGATATTGTCGTCTAAGGGGAGTTCGGAGCGGCAGACCAGGATGTCGGGCTGAATGCCCATGCCTTGAAGATCTTTGACGCTGGCCTGGGTGGGCTTGGTTTTCAGCTCGCCGGAGGCTTTCAGATAGGGGATGAGGGTGACGTGGATCATGCAGGTATTTCCCGGACCTGCTTCGCGCTGGAACTGGCGGATGGCTTCCAGAAAGGGCTGGCTTTCGATGTCGCCCACCGTACCGCCCACCTCGATGATGGCGATTTCCGTCTCCTGGGTGGAGGGGTTGCGGTGAAAACGGCTCTTGATCTCGTTGGTGATATGGGGGATCACCTGGACCGTGCCGCCTCCGAAGCCGCCGCGGCGCTCCTTCTGTAAAACCGTCCAGTAGACCTTGCCGGTGGTCACGTTGGAGTTCTTCGTCAGGCTTTCGTCGATGAAGCGCTCGTAGTGCCCCAGGTCCAGGTCGGTCTCAGCGCCGTCGTCGGTCACGAAAACCTCGCCGTGCTGGACGGGATTCATGGTGCCGGGATCGATGTTGATATAGGGATCGAACTTCTGCATGGTTACCCTGTAGCCGCGGGCCTTCAAGAGACGGCCCAGGGACGCGGCCGTGATGCCTTTGCCAAGGCCGGAAACCACTCCGCCGGTGACAAACACGTATTTAACTGGCATAACATAAACCTCCTTCTTCAGATACTATATAGTGTGTCGTGTGGGGTAAAAAAATAACCCATATATTATACAACCAGTCTTTTTATAATGCTAGGAGTTTTTTCAAAATTTTTAAGAAATTTCATTGTTCTTTTCTTGATTTATGGGGAGACTGACACTATAATGGTAGAGAATGGGTTTTCGTGGATATTTCGCTTAGTATGACCCATTCAGAGGGAGATTTACACATATGGATAATAACAAGAAGACAGACCCGAACGCGCCGAAGACGAACTGGCAGACCATATCCATGCTCGTTGTGGCTGCGCTTATCACGTTTACTCTGGTCACGTTTATGCAGAACATGATTATGGACAAAAAGACCAAAGAGCTGACGTATAATGAGTTTGTATCGATGATCGACGAGGGTAAGGTGGAGTCCGTGAGCATCGGCAACACCAAGATCACGCTGGTGCCAAAGCCCGGGTACGCCGATTATCCCCGGGATTTAAACTACTATGTGGTGCGGCTGAACAACGATTTTGATTTTGCCCCCCGTCTGTTGGAACACAACGTGGATATCCTGGTGGAGTCCCGGGACAACAGCGTGATTCTGGCCACGGTGCTGAACTACGCCATCCCCTTCCTGTTTCTGGTATTCCTGATGAATTTCACCATGCGCCGTATGGGCGGAGGCGGAATCATGGGCGTGGGCAAGAGCAACGCCAAGATGTATGTGCAGAAGGAGACCGGCGTCACGTTCAAGGACGTGGCAGGAGAGGACGAGGCCAAGGAGTCCCTGACCGAGATCGTGGACTTCCTGCACAACCCCGGAAAGTACACCAAGATCGGCGCTAAGCTGCCCAAGGGCGCGCTGCTGGTAGGCCCGCCCGGAACGGGTAAGACGCTGCTTGCCAAGGCGGTGGCCGGAGAGGCCCACGTGCCGTTCTATTCCCTGTCCGGTTCCGATTTTGTGGAGATGTTTGTGGGCGTGGGCGCGTCCCGTGTCCGCGATCTGTTCAAGAACGCGGCGGAGAACGCCCCCTGTATTATTTTCATCGATGAGATCGACGCCATCGGCCGCAGCCGCGACAGCCGTATGGGCGGCAACGACGAGCGGGAGCAGACCTTAAACCAGCTGCTCTCCGAGATGGACGGTTTTGAGTCCTCCAAGGGACTTCTGGTGCTGGCCGCAACCAACCGGCCGGAGATTCTGGATCCCGCGCTGCTGCGCCCGGGACGTTTCGACCGCCGGGTGGTGGTGGAACGGCCGGATTTAAACGGACGTATCAACATTTTAAAGGTGCACTCCAAGGACGTGCTGCTGGACGACTCCGTGGACTTTAAGGAGATCGCCCTGGCTACCTCAGGGGCCGTGGGCGCGGACCTTGCCAACATGATGAACGAGGCGGCCATCAACGCCGTCAAGCACGGTCGCCAGGCAGTGTCCCAGAAGGACCTGTTCGAGGCGGTGGAAGTGGTGTTAGTGGGTAAGGAGAAGAAGGACCGGATTATGAACCAGGAGGAGCGGCGCATCGTCTCCTACCACGAGGTGGGCCACGCGCTGGTCAGCGCTTTGCAGAAGCACTCTGAGCCGGTGCAGAAGATCACCATCGTGCCCCGGACCATGGGCGCTCTGGGTTACGTGATGAACGTGCCCGAGGAAGAAAAGTATCTGAACACCAAGAAAGAGCTGGAAGCCATGCTGGTGGAGGCTCTTGCGGGGCGTGCCGCCGAGGAGCTGGTATTCGACAGCGTGACCACGGGCGCGTCCAACGATATTGAGAAGGCCACCAACCTGGCCCGGGCTATGATCACCCAGTACGGCATGTCCGAGAAGTTCGGCCTGATGGGCCTGGAGACCCGGGAGAACCAGTACCTGTCCGGCCGCAACGTGCTCAACTGCAGCGAGGCGACGGCGGGCGAGATCGACCAGGAAGTGATGCGGATCCTCAAGGAGTCCTACGAGGAGGCCAAGCGCCTGCTGGCTGAGAACCGGGACGCTATGGATAAGATCGCGGAATTCCTGATCGAGAAGGAGACCATTACCGGCAAGGAATTTATGAAGATTTTCCGCCAGGTGAAGGGAATCCCGGAGCCGCCGGAGGAGGAAGAGGACGAATCCAACGGTGGAAACGGTGGAAATGGAGCCGGCGGTGCGGCCGCGGGCGCTCTGCCGGAGGGAACGGTTCCGGGCGGAGCAGGGCAGCTCCAGGACGGCGCGCAGCTTCCGGGCGGAGCAGGGCAGCTCCAGGATGGCGGTCAGCTTCCGGGCGGTCAGGGATACGCCCCTCAGGGCTACGGTCAGCAGGGCCAGTGGCAGCAGCCGGGTGAAAATGGCTGGGGCCAGCCTCAGGCCGGCCAGGGGTATGATCCCCAGGCAGGTCAGGGATACGCCCCCCAGGGCTACGGCCAGCAGGGCCAGTGGCAGCAGCCGGGTGAAAACGGTTGGGGCCAGCCCCAGGGCCAGTGGCAGCAGCCGGAGCAGAACGGATGGAACCAGCCCGAAAGCGGCAGGGAGCAGCAGAACCAGTGGTCCCAGCCGGGGGCCAATGACTGGAGCCGTCCCCAGGGCGAGCCGGATTCAAGCGGCGGGTCCCAGACAGAAGCGGGAACGGACCCCAACGGGGGAAGCCAGCCGTAGACAGTCGTAAACAAACCGCAAACCAACTGGAGATTTGCAGCATAATTTGTAATGACAGAGCTTAAATGTGGGCTTTTGCCCCAGGCCGGAGACGGCCCGGGGTGAAGGCCCGCTTTCTGCATAGAAAGAAACGGGCGGCCGGATGCCGCCTCAAAAACAGGAGGGAATGGGAATGAAAATCATTGACGCGCATCTGCATTTTTGCCCGGGGCGGGAGTATTTCGACGGGATCGCCGTGGCTGCGGGCCACGAGAACACGGAGGAGCATCTGCGGGAAGAGTACCGCAGGCTTGGAATCGTCCACGGCATCGTGATGGGAAACAGGGGATTGGACTGCCGGGAACACCGGTATCCGAAGGAGCTGCGCTATTGTGTGGGGATCGATACGGAAGAGCTTGAGAAAGGTTATCTGAACCGGGAGGAGTTGGACCGGATTGAGGAGAACCTGCGCCTGGATACCTGCGCGGGGATCAAGCTGTACCCCGGCTACACGAGCGTTTACGTGTCGGATCCCATCTATGACCCGGTGTACGAGCTGGCCGCGTCCTACAAAAAACCGGTGGCCATCCACACCGGAGCCACCGCAGGCAGCAACGCCCTGCTCAAATACAGTCATCCGCTGACCCTGGACGAGGCCGCGGTGGCCCACCCGGACGTACAGTTTGTGATGTGCCACATCGGCAATCCCTTTCTCATGGATGCGGCGGCGGTTCTGGAGAAAAATGGAAATATGGCGGCGGACCTGTCCGGGCTCTGGGAGCAGCGGATGGACGTGGAGACCTTCTGCCGGGAGAAGCGAGGGTACGTGGAGGCCCTGCAGACCTGGATCGAGTATGTGAACAATTACGACAAATTCATGTTCGGCACCGACTGGCCGCTGGTGAACCTGGAGGATTACATTGGGTTCATCAAGCGCCTGATTCCGGAGAAGGCGTGGGAGAAGGTGTTTTATGGGAACGCGGTGAGGATATACGGGGAAATTCCGTCCCGGTTTACCTGCTGATGGTGGAGGTGGTCAGAAACTGGAACCTTCCGTCCCGGATCACCTTGATAAAGGCCAGGTTCTTGTTGGCATCGCCTGTCTCATTGAAGGTGATGGTTCCGGTGGCGCCCTCGACCACCGCCGAGGACAGGGCTTGGCGGATGGCGGCCGGATCGGTGGAATCCGCGGCCTCGATGGCTTTTATGGCGGCCAGGTAGGCGTCGTAGCCCAGGGCTGAGACAGCGGGGATGGACTCGTCCTGTTTCTTAGCCCTTAAATATTCCCGGAAGCCTTTGATGAACGCGGCGGCCTCGTCGTTGGCGGGCTCGGACTCATCGAATGCGGCGGTTAACACCACACCCTCGGCAGCCGCGCCCGCCTCACTGATTACGGCGGAATTCTCCCAGGCGTCCCCTCCTGCGATCACCGCGGTGATGCCCAGTTCCCGGGCCTGCCGGATGATAAGCGGGGCGGCGGTCAGGGAGCTGGGCGCGAAAATGATGTCCGGGTTTTGCGCTTGCAGATTGGTCAAAATAGACCGGAAATCCGTCTGGCCCGCCTGAAACTGCTGGTCGTATACGATCTGTCCTCCCAGGCTGGAAAAGGCCTCCTTAAAATATCCGCCCAGGCCGGAGGAATAGTCGTCTCCCAGCTGCGTGATCACGGCCGCGCTTTTGGCGTTGTTCTGGTAGGCGTAGTTTGCCATGGCCGTCCCCTGGAGGGGATCGCTGAAGCAGACGCGGAAGTAGGAGTCATTTCCTTCCGTAACCTGGGGGTTGGTGCAGGAGCAGCCGATGGCCGGGATTCCGTTCTCAGCGAACACCGCTCCGGCGGCCATGGAAAGGTCTGAGCCGTAACTTCCCAGCGCCACGCTGACTTGTTCCCCGGCCAGTGCGCCGGCGGCGTTTACAGCCTCGGCGCAGTCGGATTTGTTGTCGGCCTCGACCAGCTTTACGGTGTAGGTTTCACCGCCGATGGTCACGGTGGGATAAACCTGATTGGCGTAGCGGATCCCCAGCATTTCCTGGAAACCGGCTGCGCCGTTTGCGCCGGTGAGCGGTTCAATCACACCTATGCGGATGACCGGTTCATCGGCTTTTCTTCCTCCGCACCCGGCCAGTGCGCTTGCTGTCAGGCAGGCCGCCAGTGCGGCTGCGGCAATGTTTCTCCTGTTCATCATTTTGGATTCTCCTTTTATCTCGTGCGCAGGTGCGCAAGGTACCTGTGCGATCATTTGCTTCCTGTACTTCCATATTGAATTATACTATGTCACCAGCCGCCAGGCTGATGATAAGGGATACGTTTCCTTGATTATACTATGTCACCAGCCGCCAGGCTGATGATAAGGGATACGTTTCCTTGATTATAGCAGAAATAACGGACATCTCAAGTACAAGATGCGCCTGGCTGCGGCCCGCCCGCGGTTCGTCCGGTTCTCAAGGCGGGCTTCCGCCGGGGCGGGACTTGCGGGGCGTTGAGCCGAATTGCCGCTTGTACGCCCGCAGAAAGGTGGAGTAATTGGAAAAACCGGCCGCAAAGCAGGCGGAGGTGGCATTTTCCCGCCCGGAGAGGATCAGCTCCCTGGCAAAGGCCAGGCGCTTCTGGTTGATATAATTGCCGATGGTGCAGCCGGTTTCCTGGCGGAACAGGCGCATCATGTGGTAGGGGCTTAAGCAGCACTCCTCCGCCAGCAGGCCGATGGACAATTCCTCGCCCAGATGGCCGTTGATGTAGGAGATCAGGCCGGAAACCCGGTAATCCATGGCGCCGGTGTGCACGTAAGCGGTCTGGGTGTCCAGGGCGGTCCGGTTCAGGAAAATAAGAAATTCCAGCAGGAGGACGCGGGCGTAGAGAGGGCCTGCGAACTCTCCCGGCCGGTCCAGGGCGCGCTCCAGGGTTTGCAGCAGGGACAGAAGGGCGGTCCGGTCCTCCCCGCCGGGCCGGATCACGCTGGAATGCCGGTACTGGGCAGTGCGAAAGCATTGGTCCAGGGGATCGGACAGGGAATACTCCTGGAGAAACGCGGGGGAGAGGTAGAGGATCACCCGTTCGTAGGGCTGCCCGTCCTTCACGTGGGGGCAATGGATCTCACCGCGGTTCACCAGCACCAGGTCCCCCGGCTCCGGCTCATAGGTCCGGCCCTCCACGATGTAGTCCACCGAGCCGGAGATGAGGATCAGAATCTTGCAGAAGTCGTGGTAGTGGGGATCGAAATCCCTGGGACCGTTGTCCGTCAAATGGAACAGCCGGTAGTCCCCGGATAAATAGCCCTGGCGCGGGGCGGCAGAGTCGTTCTTAATGTATGTTCCATATTCCATATCCCGCCACCTCCTCACTGTGTGAATGTCCGCCGTGGTGCGGCCTGTCCTGGGGCTGATCGCACGGCTTTTTCTTACATTATACGAGGTATAGAGCAGGATTTGCAATATTTTTCCGCATAATCCTTATATATTTTTAAAATGCTGCCGGTTATAATGGAAGAAATAGGTCACAGTTCATCAGCGGTCGGAGGTAACGTACATGAAAGCGGTTGTAGAAAAATATCACGGTTTAGGAAATGATTATCTTGTGTTTGATCCCAATAAAAATAAGCTGGAGCTGAATCCGCACAATGTTGCGCTTTTGTGCAACCGGAATTTCGGCGTGGGCGCGGACGGGGTGCTGGAGGGACCGGTCCTGGAGAACGACCGGATCTCCATGGTGGTCTGGAATCCGGACGGAAGCATCGCTGAGAAGAGCGGAAACGGGGTCCGCATTTTCGCTAAGTATTTAAAGGACGCGGGGTATGTGCAGAAAAAGGATTTCCACATCCACACCGCGGGCGGCCAGGTTTCCATCCACTACCTGAACGAGGAGGGCACGCGGCTGAAGGCGTCAATGGGGAAGGTGTCCTTCTGGAGCGACGACGTGCCGGTGGAGGGGCCCAGGCGGGAGATCATCAACGAGACCATGGTGTTCGGGCGCATCCCCTATCCGGTCACCTGCCTGTCCATCGGCAATCCCCACTGCGTGATCCTGATGGACGAGATCTCAAAGGATCTGGTCTGCCGCATCGGACGTTATTCCGAGAGCGCCAGGCAGTTTCCGGAAAAGATCAATACCCAGATCATGAAGGTGCTGGACCGCACCCACATCCAGACCGAGGTCTATGAGCGGGGCGCGGGCTACACCCTGGCGTCCGGTAGCGGCTGCTGTGCGGCCGCGGCCGCAGCTTACCGGCTGGGCCTGACGGATCCCAAGATGCTGGTGCAGATGCCCGGCGGAACCATGGAGCTGGAGATCGAAGAGGACGGCACGGTGCTGCTCACCGGGGACGTGGGATTTGTAGGGACCATGAAGCTGGGAAGTACGTTTGTGGAACAGCTTCGCTCATTCACGTAAAAAAGTGCAGGAATAACGCAGGAAAACGCATTGACAAATAAAATAACTGCTGGTATTCTTTAGAAAAAGAATAAAACGAGATCATCATTGCAAAGGAGCGAACTGCCGGAATAACCGGCCCGTGTTGACGGCTGCATGGTGGTCTCGTTTCACTTGTTTCAGACGAGAAAGGGAGAAAACAATGAGCAAATACAGTAAGGAAGATATAATCCGCCTTGCGGAGGAGGAGGATGTGGAATTCATCCGTCTGCAGTTTACGGATATCTTCGGAATGCTGAAAAATGTGGCTATCACGTCCAGCCAGCTTCAGAAAGCGCTGGACAACCGCTGCATGTTCGACGGCTCCGCCATCGAGGGCTTTGTGCGGATCGACGAGTCCGACATGTACCTGTATCCCGACCTGGACACCTTTGAGATATTCCCCTGGCGGCCGCAGCAGGGCAAGGTGGCGCGCTTGATCTGCGACGTGTACGGCGTGGATCAGAAGCCCTTTATCGGGGACCCGCGCTATGTGCTGAAGCGCGCCATGGAGCGGGCGAAGGAGATGGGGTACGTGTTCAACGTTGGACCGGAGTGTGAGTTTTTCCTGTTCCACACCGATGAGGAGGGCCGTCCCACCACCCAGACCCACGAGACGGCCGGGTATTTCGACGTGGCGCCCATCGACCTGGCGGAGAATGTGCGCCGGGACATTGTGCTGAATCTGGAGGACATGGGATTCGAGGTGGAAGCCTCCCACCATGAGATCGCCCCGGCCCAGCACGAGATCGATTTCCAATACGAGAACGTGCTGCGCTCGGCGGACAATATCATGACCTTCAAGATGGCGGCCAAGACCATTGCCAAGCGCCACGGCCTTCACGCCACCTTTATGCCCAAGCCCAAGGAGGGCGTCAACGGCTCCGGTATGCACATCAACATGTCCCTGGAGGACGCCACCGGGCGCAACGCCTTTGTGGATGAGAGCGATTCCCTGGGCCTCAGCTCCACCGCCTACTATTTTATGGCCGGAATCCTGCATCACATGAAAGCCATGACGATTCTGACCAACCCGCTGGTAAACTCCTACAAGCGGTTGATCCCGGGCTATGACGCGCCCATCTACATCGCATGGTCCGCGACTTCCAACCGCAGCTCCCTGATCCGCATCCCCTCCTCCAAGGGGGCCGGAACCCGGATCGAGCTGCGCTGCCCGGACTCCGCCATGAACCCATACCTGGCGCTGGCCGCCTGTCTGCGGGCCGGTCTGGACGGCATCGAGAAGCAGATGAAGCTGCCGGAGTGCGTGCAGGGCAACATGTTCATCATGGCCCCGGAATGCCTGGAAAAGCGCGGTGTGGAGCGGATTCCCGAGACGCTGGGCGACGCCATCGAGGCCTTTGAGCACGACGGCTTTATGCGGGATGTGCTGGGCGAACACATCTTCATCAAATATCTGGAAGCCAAAAAGAAGGAATGGCGTGAGTTCCGGGCGCAGGTGACGGACTGGGAAGTGAGCGAATATTTATACAAATATTGACGCCTGTGTTCTGACGCGGGCTCCGGGGGAGAGACCCCGGAGCAAAAGGGCCGGCTGACCGGGAGGTGAGGCATGTGACAAATATAATCGTGGCGTTCTCCAAGCCGGAGGATGGGAAAAATATAAAGGGCATCCTGATGCGCAGCGGATTTCAGGTGGTTGCGGTCTGTGCCTCAGGGGCGCAGGCCATCACGGCCGCCGAGAGCGTGAACAGCGGGATTGTGGTCAGCGGATACCGGTTTGAGGATATGATGTACGATGAACTGCGCCAGTGTCTTCCCGCCGCTGTCGATATGCTTCTGATCGCCTCCCCCAGCCGGTGGAGCGGGCAGAACATGAAGGGCATGATCTGTCTGCCGATGCCTCTTAAGGTGCACGACCTGGTGGACACTCTGGAGATGATGGTGCAGTCCCAGGCCCGCATCCGAAGGAAACAGCGGCTGCGCCCCAAGGAGCGCAATATGGAGGAACAGAACCTGATCATGAGAGCCAAGGAGCTTTTGATGGAGCGCAACAATATGTCGGAGTCCGAGGCCCACCGCTACATCCAGAAGTGCAGTATGGACAGCGGCACCAACCTGGTGGAGACGGCGCAGATGGTGATCAGTCTGATACATGTGTGAGGAGAGGGATATGAGATTTACAAAAATGCAGGGAATCGGCAACGATTACGTTTATGTGAACTGTTTTGAGGAGACGGTGGCAGACCCGGCCGCTGTGGCGCGGTTTGTCAGCGACCGGCATTTCGGCATCGGCTCCGACGGTCTGATTCTGATCGGCCCGTCCGGGACCGCGGACTGCCGCATGGATATGTACAATATGGACGGCTCCCGGGGCGTGATGTGCGGCAACGGCGTGCGCTGCGTGGGTAAGTACGCCTATGACCACGGTCTGGTGCCCGGGGACAGGAGAAGCCTGACCGTGGAGACTCTGGCCGGAGTCAAGATCATCGAGTTTACGGTGGAGGAGGAAAACGGCCGGTTTACCGCAAGACTTCTGACCGTGGACATGGGGGAGGCCAGGCTGACCTCAGAGCTTCCCGAGCCGATCAACGTGGACGGGAGGGATTACTCCTTTGTGGGGATCAGCGTGGGTAATCCCCATGCGGTGTATTTCATGGATTCCATCGACGATCTGAGTCTGGACCGGATCGGTCCTTCCTTTGAAATGCATCCGCGTTTCCAGCCGGACCGGGTGAACACCGAGTTCATCCAGCTGGTGGATCGCAACCATATCCGTATGCGGGTATGGGAGCGGGGCAGCGGGGAGACCTGGGCCTGCGGCACCGGGGCCACGGCCAGCGCTGCGGCTGCCATTCTCATGGGCTACACGGAGGACGAGGTGGAAGTGGAGCTGCGGGGCGGGACGCTGCGCATCCGCCTGGACCGGGAGAGCGGCCACCTGTTTATGACCGGGCCTGCGGTGGAAGTTTTCCGCGGGGATATTGACATTCCGGAAAATTTATAATATGATACCACATGTGAAATTAGTCTAAACAAACTCTCAGGGATCAGCGGCACGACGGGGTGCGGCAGGTTCCTGGGAGTATTTAATTGGAGGCAAGGGGACCTGGCGTTGTCTGCGGGCCATTGCCGGGGCGGCGTACCGTCCGGACAGCATGTCCGGTGCAGCGGGCCGCGTTACAAGATATCCAAGGAGGTAAGAAAATAATGTTAACGATCAATGAGAACTACTTAAAGCTGCCGGGCAGTTACCTGTTTTCCGATATCGCCAAAAAGGTGGCGGCTTACCAGAAGGCCCACCCGGAGCGCGAGATCATCCGTCTGGGGATCGGGGATGTGACCCAGCCCATTGCCCCGGCCATTGTGGAAGCGCTGCACCGGGCGGTGGACGAGATGGGGGATGCCGGTACCTTTCGCGGATATGCCCCGGATCTGGGGTATGATTTTCTCCGGGAAGCCATTGTGGAGAACGACTACAGGGCCTGGGGCTGCGCGGTGGAGGCGGACGAGATCTTCGTCTCCGACGGGGCCAAGAGCGACTGCGGCAATATCCAGGAGATTTTCGGGCCGGACTGCCGCATCGCGGTGTGCGACCCGGTGTACCCGGTCTATGTGGACTCCAACGTGATGGCGGGCAGGGCCGGGACCTACGATCCGGCCACCGGGAAATGGAGCCGGGTGATCTACATGCCCTGCACCGCGGAAAACGGCTTTGTGCCGGAGCTGCCTAAGGAGCGCCCGGACCTGATTTACCTCTGCGTGCCCAACAATCCAACCGGCACTGCCCTCACCAGGGACCAGCTGGCGGTGTGGGTGAATTACGCCAATGAAAGCGGCGCGGTGATCCTCTACGACGCGGCCTACGAGGCCTACATCACCGAGCAGGACGTGCCCCACAGCATCTATGAGATCAGCGGGGCCAGGACCTGCGCCGTGGAGTTCCGGTCCTTTTCCAAGAAGGCCGGCTTCACGGGCCTGCGTCTGGGCTTTACGGTGGTGCCGAAGGATTTAACATGCGGCGGTACGGCGCTGCACGGGCTTTGGGCCAGACGCCACGGCACCAAATTCAACGGCGCGCCCTACATCGTCCAGCGGGCGGGGGAGGCCGTGTACTCGGCGGAGGGAAAACGCCAGGTGGAGGCGCAGGTGGCCTGCTATATGGAGAACGCGCGGGTGATCCTGCAGGGGCTTAAGGAAGCGGACTGCACCGTGTTCGGCGGCGTAAACTCCCCCTATATCTGGCTGAAAACGCCGGAGGGTATGACCAGCTGGCAGTTTTTTGATTTCCTGCTGGAGAACGCCAACGTGGTGGGAACTCCGGGCAGCGGCTTCGGACCCAGCGGCGAGGGATATTTCCGCCTTACCGCCTTCGGCACGGCTGAGAACACCGCGCGGGCGGTGGAGCGCATGCGGAAGGTTTTGGGGAGACCCAAATCATTTTCTTAGAAAATTAGGTTGACAAGCGAATAAAATCAGTTTATGATACCAAGTAAGAAAATTTTATAAGATTTTTTCGGGCAAAAGCGTTCGGACCAGAGGTTCGGGCGCTTCTCTGCTTATTGGGCGCCGTGAGCCGCAGGCGCTGTCTGCGGGCCGCTGCCCGGCAGGCTGCCACGGAAAACGGAGTTTGGGAGGATTTGAGTGATGGATGACATTGACCGCAAGATACTGAAGCTGCTGCAGGCGAACGCCCGCATGTCCTTAAAGACCATTGCGGAGAAGACGTTTCTGTCCTCTCCGGCCGTGTCCGCCAGAATTGAGCGGCTGGAGAAGGACGGGATTATCGCGGGCTACCACGCGTTTGTGGACCCCATGAAGCTGGGCTACCACATTTTGGCCTTTATCAACCTGGACGTGGTGCCGGAGGACAAACCGAAATTTTACGCCTACGCCAACGACGTGCCCAATGTATTGGAGTGCAACTGCGTCACCGGCGAGTACTCCATGCTGATGAAGGTGGCCTTCCAGAGCACCATGGATTTGGATATCTTTATCGGCCAGCTGCAAAAATTCGGCAAAACCAGCACGCAGATCGTATTTTCCACCCAAGTGGGGCCCCGGGGCGTGGATGTGGATGAAATTTAGGGCACTCCAGTCCATTTAAACCGCAACTTTCGGCGATTCTTCTCATATGGTATAGGGAGAGAATATTTAATTCTCCAAGGTAAATGTGAAGGAGTGACCGAAATGGCAGAAAGAAAGACGGTTATTATAGATGCAGGCCACGGAGGGGCGAACCCCGGGGCCGTTTACATGGGACGGCAGGAGAAGGACGACGCGCTGCGCCTGGCGCTGGCAGTGGGAAATCTGCTGGAGCAGAGCGGCGTGAACGTGCTCTACACCAGGGTGAACGATGTGTTTGACACGCCCTTAGAGAAGGCGCAGATGGGCAATCAGTCCGGCGCGGATTACTTTATCTCCATCCACCGCAACGCCATGCCCATTCCCGGCAGCGCGTCCGGGGCGGAGGTGCTGGTATACGAGGACGAGGGCGTTCCTGCGCTGCTGGCTGAGAACATCAGCCGGAATCTGACCGAGGCCGGGTTCGCGGACCTGGGGGTCAAGGAGCGCCCCGGCCTGATCGTGCTGCGCAGGACGCAGATGCCGGCGGTGCTGGTGGAGGCCGGTTTTATCGACAATCCCGAGGATAACCGGTTCTTTGACGACAATTTTGAGAACATAGCAAAGGCCATAGCAAACGGCGTGCTGGAGACAATCCGCCAGCAGCAGATGGCGCGTCCGGAGTATTATCAGGTGCAGGTGGGGGCGTACCGGGACCGGGTTCCGGCGGACCGGCTGCTAAAGGAGCTGGAGTCCAGGGGCCTTCCCGCCTTCATCGTCAACGACGACGGCTACTATAAGGTCCGGGTGGGCGCGTTCCTCAACATGGACAACGCGGCCAACATGGAGCGCATCCTGCGAAACATGGGATACCCCACGCTGATGGTGCGGGAGCAGGCGGTGTATTGATTTTGTAAAAGAGTTTTATTATACTTGAATTAGTTGCAGGGACTCATACTGTAAAATATCCGAGATAAAATCGGCATGAAAATTGCTGTATATATAATCAGGCAGCATGAACGCAGGCCAATATTATATGAAAAGGAGTGTACAGTATGAGTTATCTTGCAGCAGTGGGGATTACGGTCGGATTTTTAGCAGGTGCATGGGTTTACCTCAGCGGGGAACTCAGCCTCATAGGCTTCGTTGGCTTTTTGGGCTGGGCCAGTTACTTTGCCGCGGGAGGGGGAACAAAGGGAGCAAGGTCTGCTTTTTGCACAAATATGAGCGGGATTTTGTGGGGGGTTATCACCATAGCCTTAAGCAGCGCTCTTCCCGGCGTGCCAGGCATAGCCTTCACAATTCTGTTTGCCGCGATTATGTGCTGGCAGGCAAAACTGGGATTCCTGGGATTTATTCCCGGTACTTTTATAGGAAACGCGGCTTTTTATGCCTCAGGTAATAACTGGCAAGGTACCGCGGTGGCCTTGACCTGCGGTATTGGCCTGGGCCTGCTGTCCGACGTCCTGGCAAAGAAAATGTCGGAGAAAAAATAAGCGGGGACAGATCCGCTGTAGTGTGAGAACAGGCAGATGATATGGTGGTGGAAAACATGGCGGACGACAACAGAATGTTGAACGGAGATCTCAGCATTTCTAATATGAATACGGAGCCGAATGATTCTTTTTCGAAAGGAATCATTTGGGAAGCATTGCCCTGCGAGGCGGTTATCATAGACCTGGTAGGGAGGATTGTTGAGGTCAACAGTAAATACTGCGTCCGCCATGACCGCCCCAGGCAATGGCTGATCGGTTCTGATATCAATGAGATTGAGAAAAACGGAGCCAGTCTTGTTACGATGCTGGGCAATACCACGGAAACCAGACTCATGTTCCGGGAGGAGGACGGGCTGGTTCTGCAAAGCAACATAATGGAGCAGGGGCGCACGGTCGGGGCAATGCAGCTTTGCTTTCGCAATGTGGATATGGGTAATGTGGGCGACGAGCTGAGCTACAGCCATATCAGCGAGGATATCAATAAGCTGTTCGAAACAAACTGGGACGTAATCTATGCATCTGACAGCAACGGTATTACCCTGGAGGTCAGCTCCGCCTCAAAGACAATATGGGGAGTGGAGGCGGAATGCCTGATCGGGAAAAGCGTCTACGAGCTTGAGAAAAAGCGTATTTATTATCCTTCCATAACGCGGATGGTGCTGGAGTCCAAGCGCCGCGTGCAGGCCATACAGACCACGGCTACCGGGAAAAGGCTGATGGTTTTGGGAACACCCATAAAGGATGAGAATGGTAATATCATCCGTGTTATCAATACTTCCCGGCTTATTATCAATGAAAATGAACTCTTTAAGGAGCTGGAGGAAACAAATCTGCTGGTGGAGGGCTATAAGCGTGAGATCGCCTATATGCGCAATCAGGAACAGCGGGATGCGCCGTTTATTGCAAATAGCGTTCAGATGCGGAGCGTGGCCGATCTGGCTATGAAGGTCAGCGGCACGGATATTGCCGTGATCATTACCGGTGAATCCGGCGTGGGCAAAGAAGTTCTTGCAAATTATATCCATTCCATGAGCAGCCGCAAGGACGGTCCTTACATCAAAATCAACTGCGGAGCCATACCGCCTACGCTGATGGAATCGGAAATATTCGGGTATGAGAGGGGGGCGTTTACAGGGGCGGAGCGGAGCGGAAAGCCGGGGATTTTTGAACTGGCCAACCAGGGCACGCTTTTTCTGGATGAGATCGGCGAGATTCCCATTATGCTGCAGTCGAAGCTTTTGCGGGTTTTGCAGGAGAATGAGTTAATGCGCGTGGGCGGCACGAAGTCGATTTCGGTAGACGTGCGCATTATCGCGGCCACCAATAAGAATTTGCTGGAGGAGATCGCTAAAGGCAGATTCCGCAAGGATCTGTATTACCGGCTGAATGTTGTGGATATCAAGATCCCGCCGCTCAGAGAGCGGAAGGATGATATTTTGCCGCTGTCCCTGTTTTTTTTAGATAAGTACAATCATAAATATCATATGAATCGGGTATTTTCACCGGAAATTATGGATGTCTTTATGGCTTACAAATGGGATGGCAATATCCGTGAGCTTCAGAATACCATCGAGAGGATGGTCGTTTTATCGCCTCAGAACGTGATAGGCACAGAAAGTCTGCCGGAGGCTATCACGAGCAGCCGCCGAACCGCGGCAATATCCGTGGATGAGATCATACCCTTGCGGGAGGCTCACCAGATGGTGGAGGATATGCTGCTTCAGATGGCCAGGGAGCGGTATGGCACTACCGTTCAGATGGCGGAAGTGCTGGGCGTGGATCAGAGTACGATCAGCCGGAAGTTAAAAAAGAGAGATTGATCAGGAAGAACTATGCGTTTGTGCAAAAAAGCTATGCACGGACGCATAGTTTTTTGCTATTTCTGACATCGGGAAGCCCGCAGGCCAGCTTGAACGGCGGTTCGACCAGCAATTTGCAGAAAAAATATTCACAAAAAAGCGGTAAAAAAATCAGATATTATTCATAAAAAGCAAAAATACCACCGCGTCTTGTGGAGATATGAATAAATTTATCAGATAATTGGCATGTGGTTTGCTTTGAAAATAAGTAGAAGAAGTGAGAAGGAGGTAGATAATCGTGAAATTGATTGTGGCATCCATTCAGATGGACTGTATTCTGAACGATAAAAAGGCAAATCTCAGCAAAGCGGAAGAGATGGTTATCTGTGCCGCAGAGAAGGGCGCGAAGCTGATTGTATTGCCGGAGCTTTTCAGTACAGGATACCGCGTGGAGGAGCAGGACGAAGCACTGGCAGAACCTATTCCCGGAGCCACCACTGAATGGATGCAGCAGCTTGCGGCCAGATATGGGACATATCTTATCGGGGCCATTATCGAGGCCGGGGAGAACGGCGCTCTGTATGATACAGCTGTTGTGGTTGGACCAGAGGGCTATATAGCCAGCCACCGGAAGATGCATCTCTGGGGAGACGAGTGTAAACGCTTTAAAACGGGAGAAAGTATCGATGTAGTCGAATTGCCCTTTGGCAAAATAGGGCTGCAGATCTGCTATGAGATAGGCTTTCCAGAGATGGCAAGAATTCAGGTCAGAAAGGGCGCGGATATACTCGTCTATACATCTGCCTTCGGCAGGGCGCGCTACTATGTCTGGGATATCGCTTCCCGCAGCCGGGCTCTGGAAAATGGCGCTTTTATTGTGGCCTGCAACCGCTGCGGCAGGGACAAAGACAGTGAGTTCGGCGGGCTGAGCCGGATTGTGGCGCCGGATACCACGATTTTGGCCGATTCCGGCGCGGATGGCGACGCGGTGGTCTTGGCGGAGCTGGATCTGGACGAGGTGGAGCGCATGCGCCGGACCCTTCCCTATCTGAGGGATATGAACAGGAAACTCTATAATGATAAATTTTAATTTGTATTACTATTCCACCGAGGAGTATTAATAAGAGGCAGAAGTCAAAAATAAAAGATGGAGGTAAATAAGATGGCAAAAAAAGAGATTCTGGTTGGTTATGGTGTAGATATCGACGCGGTAGCCGGTTGGCTGGGCTCATATGGCGGTGAGGACTCCCCGGATGATATCTCCCGCGGTCTTTTTGCCGGTGAAGTCGGCATTCCCCGCCTGCTCAAGCTGTTCGCTAAGAACAACATCAAGGCGACCTGGTTTGCGCCCGGACACTCGATTGAGACCTTCCCCGAGCAGATGAAGATGATTGTTGAGGCGGGACATGAGGTTGGCGCCCATGGGTACTCCCACGAGAATCCCATTGCGATGACGCCGCAGCAGGAAGAAGATATTTTGGTAAAGAGTGTGGAACTGATTACCGAGCTCACCGGTAAAGGCCCCACTGGTTACGTGGCTCCCTGGTGGGAATTTTCCAATGTCACAGACAAACTCCTCAAAAAGTACGGTATTAAATATGACCATTCCCTTATGCATCATGACTGCATGCCTTATTATGTGCGTATAGGCGACAGCTGGAGCAAAATTGATTATTCTGCTCCGGCTGATACCTGGATGAAGCCTCTGATCCGTGGTGAGGAGACTGACCTGGTGGAAATTCCTGCAAACTGGGATTTGGATGACCTTCCGCCGCTGATGTTTATTAAAAAGTCCGCAAACAGCTTTGGCTTCCACAATCCTAAGGATATTTTCGGCATGTGGGAGGATTCCTTTGACTATGTCTATGAGAATTACGACTTTGCTGTGTTTCCCATGACGATTCACCCGGATGTGTCCGGCCGTATGAAATGCCTTAACTGCCACCAGCATTTGATTGATCACATTAACCAGTACGAAGGCGTGCGCTGGTGCACACTTGACGAGATGGCTGACGAGTACATTAAAAGATTTCCGAAGAAAGCTTAATTAAACTCAGCGGTTCTACACTGCGGCGGATTGTTTTCCGCCGCAGCAGTTTCGGTATGCGGCGTCTCGTTCCCGGGCAGACCCGGACTCAGAACGGGGAACCCGGGTGCGCTTGCAGCCTGCCGGGGGCATGGTTTGGAAGGGAAGTGTATGAAATGTGTATACTGTGCGGTGAAATGATCATGACCGTCCATTGGACGGATCAGCCTGTCCATGACGCAAACTACAGGAGTAAAACAAAGATTGTGGCGGGAGAAAACCAGCGGGAGCGGATGCGCCTTCGCCTGAGGCGGGTGGCCGTTGCCAACAAGATTCTCAGCTATTACGGACTCACTCTGAAGGAGTGGAACGGAAGCAGATATATGCTGTTTGACAAAAAGGGCGCCAGCAGAGTCATTTATGATCTTGGCGGTATGTGGAAGGCTGCTTCCGAGATGGCGCACAGGGATTTGGATCCCCTTGATCCGGATTTTCTTAAGGCGCTTCAGGAAGGGACGTGTGCCAGGTGACAAATGGAGATAACAGGAAGCCGATTATCGTGGTAACCGGCTTTTTGGGCAGCGGGAAAACCACGCTTCTGTCCAATGTACTGAAATATGGGAAATTTGCCAATACGGCAGTGATTATCAACGAGTATGGCCAGGCCGGGCTGGACCACCGTCTGATCCGGCGCATCGAGGAGAGAACACGGCTCTTAAGCGGCGGGTGTATCTGCTGTAATATGCGCGAGGACCTGATCAATGAGCTGAAGGAGATTCTGAATGAAGCTGAGCGCGGACGGATTCAGCTGGACCGGGTGGTAATTGAGACGACCGGGCTTGCTGATCCGGCGCCTATCCTCTTTTCCATTTTGATGGATCCCGTTCTTACGAACCGCTATTATGTGGACGGTGTGGTGTGTTGCCTGGATGCCGCCAATGGTGAACTGCATTTGAGAAATAATCCGGAATCCGTTAAGCAGATTGTTACCGCGGATACAATTATTATTACAAAGACGGATATTGTGGAAAAAGAGACGGTGCAGGAGATGCGCGAGCGCCTGCGTCAGCTTAATCCGGCAGCCATTGTGATGGAGGCCGCCAATGGGGTGATTGATCCGGAAATCGTATTTGCCAACAGTCAGAGTCAGATGGAGATCCGCAGGACAAGGCTGGAACAGTTGAAAACAGAGTATCCGGACAGACCCACGCCTCACGACAACGGGGTGCGCTCCATGTCGATCAGGTTTTATGAGCCGTTGGACTGGACGGCCTTTGGCCTGTGGATGAGTATGTTGCTTTACGCTCACGGTGAAAAAATGATGCGTATCAAGGGCATGGTGGATGTTGGGGATAGCGGGCCCATTGTCATAAACGGCGTGCAGCACGTCATCCACCCACCCCGCCATCTCGCTGATTGGAACGGAGAGGAGAAGAACTCCCAGATTGTTTTCATCATGAAGGATCTGGAGCCGGAACATCTGATGGATTCTCTGGTGGCTTTCCAGAATATTTTGGGCTCCGCGCCGGAAATTTCAGAAATCAATCTGGATCCGTATACTAAAATGTAAAATGCATGGGCGGGCTGTAAACCGGGCCTGAGGCTGTATGGCGTTATTATGACGCTTCCGTCCATGCCTGTGGGATTAATAATCGCAAGAAGAGTCAAGAAGTTCAGCCTTCAGAAGCTACATACCTCATTGCGCTGGTTTCAGCGGTTATGACAGCGCAGTAGTTGGTTTTATTTCTGTAGGAAGGATTGCAAGATGGAGTATTTAGAAGGGGTTTTATCGCTGGTTGCCAACGCGGCAATTCTGATTTTCGAGTTCATGGGGGTTGGAATTATCATTTATTCCGGATTTACCGGTTTCGCCAGATTTTTGCGCAAATCGCCCGAAACTAAGATTTATTTGGCCAAAGGACTTGCAATGGGTCTGGAATTCAAGATGGGAAGTGAGATTTTGCGCACAGTTGTAGTGCGCGAATGGAAAGAAATCGGAATTGTCGCCGGCATTATTGCTCTGCGGGCTGCCCTCACGTTCCTGATTCACTGGGAAATTAAGGAGGAGGAAAAAAATGGAAAATAGCTGCGCTAAAGACCACGGTCACCGGGAAAACATTGCTGGTTCTGGAGACGCCGGTCAAGGATAAGGCTGGGGATATCATACGGGTCATCAATTCCTCAAGGCCGATTATAAATGAAGGGCTACAAACTGGCGATCTTACGCAGTATTTGGAGGATCCACCATTGGCTTTATGCGAGTCGGGATGTGTGTGGGCTTACGCTGGCTGATTGCCGCCGGTGTCTGCCTCGACGGCGGACTCGTGGGCATGTCGGCCCGGCTGACGTAGAAGAGTGAAAATCTGGCTGCAATTATTTGGTAGATAATCCGGGACCGGCCACCCTGTAAGTCCGGTTTATCGCGATAAGAAATCCTTGGGAGCGGCACCGGCAGGTGGTTGATTCTGGGGATATTTTTTTATTGTGGAATATACATAAAAAAACGGAAAAAAAACTGTAATATTACCTGAATTTAAAGTCAAAGCTTGACTTTTATGATTTGCCATGCTATAAATACCACATAGACGTCTATAAATTGAATTATGAATCAACTTGATGCGGTTTGTTACTGGGATGCAGGCAAGACCAAAAGTTTCGGAGTAGTGTGAAAACTTTGGGATACCTGTATTTTTTTGTGCCTAAAAAGGAGCGTGTGAGGGTGAAATTTGTCAAAATTCTGAACAACAACATTGCCATTGTGGCCGATGAGGCGGGCGAGGATCGGATTGTCATGGGCTGCGGCGTGGCCTTCGGGAAGAAATACGGCGATCCGGTGGACGTGGCAAGAATCGAGCGCATTTTCACCCAAAATGTGCGGGACCTGTCCGGCAAATTCGAGGCGCTTTTGAAGGAGATCCCGGACGAGTACCTGGAGTGCGCGGACCGGATCATCGCCCACGGAAAGCTGCTGCTGGGAAAGGAGCTGGCCGACAACCTTTATCTCTCCCTGACGGACCACATTTTCTTCACGGTTAAGCGGTGCCGGGAGGGGATGCTGATCCACAACCGGCTCCTGTTCGAGACAAAAATGATCTACAAGGAGGAGTTCCAGGTGGGAATGGACGCGGTGGAGATGATGAACCAGCAGTTCGATATCAATCTGCCGGAGGACGAGGCCGCGTTTCTGGCCCTCCATTTTGTCAACGCCACCATGGGCACGGAGATGAACAAGACGCTGGAGATCACAAAAATCGTCCAGGAGATCCGCACGATTATCCGAAACTTTTTCCGGATCGAGTTTCAGGAGGATTCCCTGAGCTATTACCGGATGATGACCCATCTGAAATTTTTCGCGCAGCGGATGGCGCTTCACGAAGGTAAAAGCGATCAAAACGCAGATTTGCAGCTGTTTCAAATGGTAAAGGAGCGGTACGGCCAGTCCTACCGCTGTGTGGAGCGGATCGTGGAATACCTGCAAAAGCAGTACCATTACACGGTTTCCGACAATGAAAAGCTGTATCTTACCATACATATCGAACGGATTCATCAGAATTAGGAGGGGACTTATGAATGTCAATCAGCTTGCCGAAGCGATTTTAAAGGAAGTCGGCGGGAAAGGAAATATCAAGGAACTGTTTCACTGCGTGACGCGGCTGCGTTTTTATCTGAAGGACCGCAGCGTCATCGACGCAGAGCGGATCAAGAAACTGGACGGCGTGCTGGGCGTGCAGTTCCAGACGGAGCAGCTTCAGATCATCATCGGGAACGACGTGGAGAATGTTTACAACGCCATGATCAACAAGGTCGGGTTTGTGATGGACGACGTGACGGCGGAGAAGAAACAGAAGATGCGCATCGGCGGCCTGTTTGAGACCATTTCCGCCATCATTCTGCCGGTGATCCCGGTGATGGCGGGCACCGGTATCCTGAAGGGCGTGATCACCATTATGACCAGCTATCTGGGGTTTGAGACGGCGTCGGATCTGATTCAGATGCTGACCATCGCGGCGGACGTGGTGTTCTACTTTATGCCCTTCTTTATCGCCTGGTCGGCGGCGAAGCGGTTTAAAACGGACACGGCGCTGGCCCTGGCCCTGGCGGGCTGCCTGCTGTACCCCACCATGACGGCCGGGCTGGCTGGTGGGCTTTCCCCCATGCATTTGTTCGGCCTGCCCATTCCCTTTGTGAAGTACGCGGCCAGCAGCATTCCCATTATTTTCAGCGTGTGGGTGCTCAAATATGTGTATGACTTTGTGGACAAACATGTTCCCCAGATGCTGCGTCTGGTGTTTACGCCGATGATTGTTATTTTGATCATGTGTCCCATCACCCTGGGCGTGACGGGTCCCATTGCAAATTATCTGAGTAAGGGAATCGCGGCGTTTTTCGTGGGACTGTTCGCATTTTCACCGATTCTGGCCGGTCTTGTGATCGGGGCCACCCGGTCCCTGCTGGTGTTTACCGGAATGCACCTGTCCCTGGGTGCGGTATGCATGCAGAATCTGGCCCAGTACGGGTACGACGTGATTCTGCCGGTCAACACCATGGGAACCCTGGCGATCGTGGGCGTGTGCTTCGGCGTATGGATCAAGGCGAAAAAGCAGGAGAACAAATCCATCGCCATGTCGGCCTTTGTCTCCTCCTTTATCGGGATCACGGAGCCGGGCATCTACGGCGTGCTGCTGAAATTTAAAAACGCGCTGATTGCGGATATCATCGCCGGCGCGGTGGCGGGCGCATTTGTGGCATTTTTCGGAGGCAGGTCCAGCGCTTATGTGAACTCCTGTATTCTCTCGCTCCCGGTGTTTGTGGGGCCTGGGTTTGTGTATGTGTGTATCGGTATGGTGATCGCGTTTGTGCTGGGCGCGGTGCTGGTGTGCGTGCTGGGCGTAAATGAAGGGGAGAGCGGGAAAATGATGACAGCCGGGAAAGCGGCGGCTGGGACTGCCGGGACGGCGGCTGTAACAGCGGGAAATCCGGCGGCTGAGTCGGCTGGGAAAGTGGCTGCGGTCCGGGAAGCGGCCGGGAGCGCTGAGGCGGCCGGGCTTGCGCAGACCGTTGCCAGCCCCATGGACGGAGAGCTGATTCCCATGAGGCAGGTGGAGGACAAGGTGTTTTCCTCCGAGACCCTGGGAAAGGGCGTGGCCATTGTGCCGGAAAACGGAACCGTGTCGGCGCCCTTTGACGGGACTGTCACCACGGTGTACGCGTCCAAGCATGCCATCGGGCTGACTTCGGACCAGGGTATGGAGTGCATTATCCATATCGGTCTGGATACAGTAAATCTCAAGGGGAAATATTTTGATATAAAGGTGAAGGACGGGCAGAAGGTGAAACGGGGAGACCTGCTGGCTCAGGTGGATATCGATTCCATCCGCAAAGAGGGCTACAGCCTGACCACGCCGGTGATCGTCGCCAACACATCCGCCTATCTGGACGTGTTCGCAAACCAGGAAACAGGACGGGTGTCCAGAGGGACCACTGTCGTAACCGCAATTCGATAAGGGAGGTAAAGAGATGAGTAAGGGACGTTATCATTTTCCGGATAACTTTATGTGGGGAGGCGCCACGGCTGCCAATCAGGTGGAGGGCGCGTGGAATGAGGACGGGAAGGGCATGACCATCGAGGACTGCCTTCCCTACCGGGAGGTGGGAATCGCGGATTTCACCAGGCAGTTCGCATTTTCCAGCAAGGATCTTGAGGAGGCGCTGGCGGCAGGGCCGGAGGCCAATTACCCTAAGCGGAGGGGGATCGATTTCTACCACCATTATAAGGAAGATATCCGGCTATTCGCGGAGATGGGATTCAAGGTGTTCCGCATGTCCATTTCCTGGGCCAGGATTTTTACAGATCCCAGGGACGAGAAGCCCAATGAGGCGGGAATCGCATTTTACGAGGAAATGTTTAAGGAGTGCAGGAGGTACGGCATCGATCCGCTGGTGACGCTGTCCCACTACGATCCGCCGCTGGTGCTGGCAACAGAGTACCGTGGGTGGTATTCCAGGGAGGTGGTGGAGCTGTTCATGAAGTACGCCAGGGTGTGCTTTGAGCGCTTCGGCAAATATGTGAAATTTTGGCTCACCTTCAACGAAGTGGACGCCATGCTGCGCCACCCGGTGACCAGCGGGGGGCTGATCGAGGACCGATTCCCGGACGTGCCCTTTGAGCAGGCGATTTATCAGGCCATGCACCACCAGATGATCGCCAGCGCCCTGGCGGTGAAGCTGGGACATGAGATGATGCCCGGCGCGCAGATCGGCTGTATGATGACGAAGCTGTGCTTTTATCCGTACACCTGCAAGCCGGAGGACAATCTGGCGACCCAGCAGCGGATGCGCAGCGTGTACCGCTACGTGGATATCCAGGTATTCGGAGAGTATCCCGGGTATCTGAAGCGGGAGATTGAGAAAAAAGGGTTTCACATTGAGATGGAGCCGGAGGACGGGAAGATCCTGCGGGAGGGGACGGTGGATTTTGTGTCCTTCTCCTACTATATGACCAGCTGCATGGCAGCCAGCACCGAGGGCCTGGACATGGCGCCGGGCAACACGGTGAACGGCGTGAAGAACCCCTATCTCACCTCCTCGGAGTGGGGCTGGCAGACCGACCCCATTGGTCTGAGGATTTCCCTGGTGGAGCTGTATGACCGCTACCGCAAGCCGTTGTTTATTGTGGAAAACGGACTTGGCGCCAGGGATACGGTGGAGGCGGACGGGACAATCCACGATCCGTACCGGATCGAGTATCTGCGGGATCATGTGAAAGCCATGAGCGACGCCATCAACGAGGACGGCGTGGAGTTGTGGGGATACACCTGGTGGGGCTGTATCGACCTGGTCAGCGAGTCCACAAGGCAGATGTCCAAGCGGTATGGGTTTATCTATGTGGATATGGACGATTACGGGAATGGAACGTTTGAGAGAGTCCGAAAGGACAGCTTTTATTATTATCAGAAGCTGATTGCGGCAAATGGGGACGTGGAGGCTGTGGAGGCGACGTTATCCTGACGACAGCATTTGACATTTGTGAACAGGAATATTAGAATTGAGGAAAGCTGGCCGGCGCGTGCAAGGCGCTGGAGCTGAGCGTTTAGAATCAATCGTTTGCAGAATGAAAAATTGCAGGGTCAAGGGGGCGCACATGAACAGGGATTTTCCGGAAAAGCTGGATCGTAAGGTGATCTATGAGAGTGCTTGGATTTCGTTGTATGCGGACAGGGTGCGGATGCCGGGCGGGGAGATAATCGAGTCTTATCATCGACTGCATTATCCTCATGAGTCGGTTTGCGTGGTCATATGTAATGATCGCGATGAAATTCTGCTGATCCGGTCAAAGCGGTACACCACGGGGCGGATCGAGTGGGAGATTCCGGCCGGTCGGGTTGAGGAAGGCGAAAGCCCCGCAGAGGCAGCCAGCCGGGAGTGTTTTGAGGAGACGGGCTGCGTGGTCGGGGAACTTACCTTCCTGTGTACCCAGAACCCCAGCAACGGAATGTCCGATTTGGTGGTACATAATTTTTTAGGAATGGTGCGGCGCGAGACGGAGAACTTTGATGAAAATGAAGTGCACGGCAAGCAGTGGATCAAGCGGGAAACGGTTCTGGAAATGCTTCGGAAAAACGAGATTTTTTGCGGCGCTTCCATGTTGGCGCTGATGTACGCCATACAGTTTCATATGCCGGAAAACAGCCGGTGATATTGGCGGGGACGTAAAATTTTCCGGTCTGGTGAGAATCCATGCCGAAACTCTTGGCGAGGTCTTTCACGTGCTTAGCGCTTATGGTATAATGAAAGCAGCAGTAAGGAGCTTATTGTCAGCAGGTGAAGGCGCGGAAAACCGCGGAAGGAGGGCGACGCTATGAAGGACGGAAGAAGGCTCGTTATCACCATCGGAAGGCAGTTTGGCAGCGGCGGACGGGAGATCGGCTCCCGGCTGGCAGAGGAACTGGGAGTCGGCTTTTACGACAAGAACATTCTTCGGATGAATTCCAATGAGAGCGGAATCAAGGAGAGCTACTACCATCTGGCCGACGAGCGGCCGGGGAGCAGGCTGCTGTACAAGATTATCAAGGGCCTGACGCCGGAGTTGGGAGCCCCTTCCTTCGGCTCGGACCTGGTGTCCGCGGACAATCTGTTCCGCTTCCAGTCCGAGGTGATCCGTCAGCTGGCGGACGGGGAGGACTGCGTGATCATCGGGCGCTGCGCGGACTATGTTCTGGAGGGACGGGACGGCCTGGTGCGGGTGTTCCTGTACGCGGACATGGATTACCGGGTCAAACGGATTACGGAGCTGGGGTACTACGAAGATAAGGACGTTAAGAAGAACATCAAGCGCATTGACCGGGAACGCCGGGACTATCACCGGTATTACACCGGACGCGACTGGGAAAATGTGGAAAATTATGATTTGATGCTCAACACGGCCCGGCTGGGAACAGAGGGAGCGGTGAGGGCGATCCGGGAGTACCTTAAGATTAAGGGGCTGGCGGAGGAATAGAGGTTGAGGGAGAACGGCTCTGCGCGGCGGGAAGGAAGCAAACGCGGAGCCGTTTTTTTGCGGATCGAATACGGTCGGTGTAATGTTACCCGGCCGGTTCGGAAAAAACGTCCTCCAGCCCCAGAGCGCGCACCTCATCCCGGATTTCACCGGCCGATGTGCGGTAAAGACCCAGCGATTTCATCCGTTCGAAGAGACAGCCGCCGGAAAAGGTGTATTTCCGGGAGAGGCCGTCCGGGGTGCGCATCTCCTCTCCGGTCCAGGCAATGGCCTCCCCTGAGGCCAGAGAGCGTGGAAGGATGAGAGGCGGTTTTCCGGAAATGGCTGCGGCGCAGTTGTAACCGGCCAGGGTGCCGGTGACCATCGCCTCCGTGTGGCCCACCAGGGGACCGGCTTTTTCACCCGCGCAGTAGAGGTTGTCTGGACCGTTTACTTTCAGGTCGCCTCCCCGCGGGCACATGGCAAGAAAACGCACGGAATTGCCTTTGCCGCCGGCGTAGGGGTCCTCATAGCGGGCGTTTTCCAGGCCGGGAATGCGGCGCAGCTTGTCGAGGGGGAAGAAGGGCGCCATCATTTTGGCGTGGCCGCTGTCTAACAGCACCAGGTTTTCTGCAAACTCCGGCAAAGCGTACTGCTGGCAGGCTTTTAAGGACAGATGGTCCTCCCGCAGACCGGGAGGAACAGGGATTACGGCAACTCCGGTTTCATTCAGCCGGCGGACGAGGTCCGGTGCAAGGGATTCTTTCATCAGCTTGCAGGAACCGCTCATCGCCCCATGAGTACCGTCCGGCCGCCGGGCCTCCAGCTCACGGACGCCTGCCAGAGCGGCCAGGCTCACACGGCCGCCGAAGCTGGGACAGCGCAGAATGCACATGGAGCAGCCGTTTCCGTAACGGGCGCAGTTGGCGCTGGGACCGGCTGTGCCCGTTGCGTCGAGGAACGCATCGGCGGCATAGGTATTTCCATGGTTGTCGGTGACGGACTCAATGGAGGTTTTGTCCGCCGACATGGAGATTCCGGTGATCCGGGTCTGGGTGCGCAGCGTCACGCCCCAGCGCTTCAGGCAGTCCTGGACCGCGCCGGGGGCTAGGGCGATGTCGTAGAGATCGGCGTGGTCATGGCCGGGGAAGGAAATATTCCGGTGGCGCAGGGTGGGTTCCAGGGCAGCGAACAGGTCCGCGCCGCCCATGGCTTCCAGTTCCAGAGCGGCGGTCAGCCGGCCGTTGTTTCGCAGGATACCTCCGGCCAGCCCGGTGCCCAGGATCATGTCGGTCCGCTCCAAAAGTTTTACCCGGGCGCCCTGTTTGGCGGCGGCCACCGCTGCGGCGCAGCCGGCCCAGCCGGCGCCCACAATGATAATATCAGTCAAGTTGAAAGACCTCCTTTTTACGGCCTATTGGCTGTAGCGTGAAAGGGTTATGTTAGAATTTATGCCAGGGACGGCATTTCATGCGCATCCCCATGGGATCGGAGGCGGAAAATCGCGCGGGACTGGCATGAAACGGCGGTGTGCGTATTATATTGTAGTAATCATAAAATACGAGGTGTTACATGCCAAACAATGCGGAAACAGGCTACAGGGGCCTGCTTCAGGTAAATGTCGTCAATATTCAGAATAATTTTCCCATTCAAAACGCGCGGATTACCATCAGCTACAAGGGGGATCCACAGTCGCCGGTGGAGCAGGTTGTGACCAACAGCTCCGGCCAGACGGAGCAGGTGGCCCTCTCGGCGCCGCCGTTGGAACTGAGCCTGGAACCGGGGGACGTCCAGCCCTACTCGGAGTACAATCTGCGGGTGGAGGCGGAGGGATTTGATCCGCTGGTGGTGTCCGGGACGGAAATACTGGCGGATTCCACCGCGATCCAGCCGGTGAGCATGACGCCGGTGGGGGAGGTGCCGCCGCCGGAGGACCCGGTGGTGATCCCGGATCACACATTATATGGAAATTACCCGCCAAAGATCGCGGAGCCGGAGATCAAGCCCGTGGCGGAGAGCGGAGAAATCGTGCTCAGCCGGGTGGTGGTACCCCAGACCGTGGTGGTCCACGACGGGGCTCCCACGGACCGCACGGCTAAGGACTACTATGTGCCTTACCGGGATTATATTAAGAATGTGGCCTCCAGCGAGATCTATTCCACCTGGCCCAGGGCCACAATCACGGCCAATGTGCTGGCGATCATGTCCTTCACGCTGAACCGGGTGTATACGGAGTGGTACCGGAACCAGGGATATGATTTTACCATCACCTCGTCTACGGCCTTTGATCATAAGTGGATCTATGGGCGGAATATTTTCGAGAGTATTTCCCTGGTGGTGGATGAGATTTTTGATAATTATTTGTCGCGGCCTGGGGTGAGGCAGCCGATTTTGACGCAGTATTGCGACGGAAGGCAGGTGCAGTGTCCAAATTGGATGACACAGTGGGGCAGCTGCGACCTCGGCCAGCGGGGCTACAGCCCCATCGAGATACTGCGTTATTTTTACGGGGATTCGATCTATGTGAACACCGCGGAGCAGATTTCCGGGATCCCGGCGTCCTGGCCCGGATATGATTTGACGGTGGGGAGTTCGGGGCCCAAGGTGCAGCAGATGCAGGAGCAGCTGGATACCATCGCCACGGTGTACTCGGCGATTCCACGCGTGAACCCGGATGGGATTTACGGGGAGCGGACGGCGGACGCGGTGAGGGAGTTCCAGTCGATATTTGGGCTGCCGCAGACCGGAGTGGTGAACTTTGCGACATGGTATAAAATTTCGCATATTTATGTGGGGATTACCAGGATTGCGGAGTTGGTGTAGAGGATAGCGGGAGAGGGGGAGACAAATAGCCGGTAACTAGCCATGGTCTAAGCCGCCATACAAAAAGGGAATAGAAAAGCCACGAGGTTCCGACTCGTGGCTTTTCGCTGTTCCAAATGGAACGTTCATATCCTGAGTGAGCATAGCATTTCAGCGCAGGGCCTGTATATTCTGTACGGCGTCCTGGCCATGATATGATTTGACGATGTGGAGTTCCAGTCAATCATAAAGGTATTTTAATAAATGTTATTGAGAATACTTATAAGTAGAAGCCCTGTCATCGGGTTTACATAAATATAAAAAATATTTAGTTACAGACAAAAAAATTTAGCCTTTAAAGCCATTGCAAATTAATACGAAATACAGTATAATCTTTACAATTTGGGCTGAAATAGCGATGAGACTTCAGACAGCCCAATGCAGACACGCTATTTGACGCAAAAGAAAGGACAGGTACCCCATATGAAAGCATACCTCATACTGGAAGACGGAACTGTTTTTACCGGAACCAGCATCGGCTCGCAGAGGGAAGTGATCAGTGAGATCGTGTTTAATACCTCTATGACCGGTTATCTGGAAGTCCTGACAGACCCATCCTACGCGGGACAGGCGGTGGTGATGACGTATCCGCTGATTGGAAATTACGGCATCTGCCACGAGGACATGGAGTCCAGGAAGCCCTGGCCCGACGGTTATATTGTAAGAGAATTATCCAGAATCCCCAGCAATTTCCGCTGTGAGGATACCATTCAGCATTTCTTAGAAAAATATGATATTCCCGGTATCTGTGGTATCGATACAAGAGCCCTGACGAAAATATTAAGAGAAAAAGGAACCATGAACGGCATGATCACCACCAAGGCGTATGCCGATTTTGCGGAGCCTATCAGCCGGATGAAGGGGTACTCAGTGGCCGGCGTGGTGATGAAAACCACCACAAAGGAAACGTATGTGCTTCCTGGCGAGGGCAAGCGGGTGGCGCTGATGGATTACGGCGCGAAGGATAATATCGCCCGTTCCCTAAACCAGAGGGGCTGCCAGGTGACGGTTTATCCGGCGGACACGCCCGCGGAGGTGGTGCTGGCGGAGAACCCGGACGGGATTATGCTGAGCAACGGCCCCGGGGACCCCAAGGAAAATGTGGAGATGATTCAGGAGATCAAAAAAATGTACCAGTCCGACGTGCCGATTTTTGCCATCTGCCTGGGACATCAGCTGATGGCCCTGGCTAACGGGATGGACACCTACAAGCTGAAGTACGGCCACCGGGGCGGCAATCATCCGGTGAAGGACCTGGAAACCGGGCGGGTGTATATTTCCTCACAGAACCACGGTTATGTGGTGGACACGGACAATCTGGACCCGAAGCTGGCCGAGCCTGCGTTTGTAAATGTGAACGACGGGACCAACGAGGGATTAAAGTACACGGGCAAGAATATTTTTACGGTGCAGTATCACCCGGAGGCCTGCCCTGGCCCCCTGGATTCCGGATACTTGTTTGACCGTTTCCTTAAAATGATGGAGGTGAAGAACTGATGCCTAAGAATCCTGATATCAAAAAAGTTCTGGTACTGGGCTCCGGCCCCATCATCATCGGCCAGGCGGCGGAGTTCGACTACGCCGGCACCCAGGCCTGCCGCTCCTTGAAGGAGGAGGGCGTTGAGGTGGTACTGTTAAACTCCAACCCCGCGACCATTATGACGGACAAGGATATCGCGGACCGCGTGTACATTGAGCCGCTGACCGTGGAGGTGGTGGAGCAGCTGATCCTGAAGGAGAAGCCGGACAGCGTGCTGCCCACCCTGGGCGGACAGGCCGGGCTGAACCTGGCCATGGAGCTGGAGGACGCGGGCTTTTTGAAGGAGCACGGCGTGCGCCTGATCGGAACCACGGCCCTGACCATCAAGAAGGCCGAGGACCGGGAAATGTTCAAGGAGACCATGGAGAAGATCGGCGAGCCGGTAGCCCCCTCGGATATTGTGGAGGACGTGAGACACGGCCTTGAGATTGCGGAGCAGATCGGTTATCCGGTGGTCCTGCGCCCGGCCTACACCCTGGGCGGCTCCGGCGGCGGCATCGCCCAGAATCCCGAGCAGTGCGCCGAGATTCTGGAGAATGGCCTGCGCCTCTCCCGTGTGGGACAGGTGCTGGTGGAGCGCTGCATCGCGGGCTGGAAGGAGATCGAGTACGAGGTCATGCGCGACGGCGCGGGCAACGTGATCACGGTCTGCAACATGGAAAATATCGACCCGGTGGGCGTGCACACCGGCGACAGTATCGTGGTGGCCCCCTCCCAGACCCTGGGCGACAAGGAATACCAAATGCTGCGCACCTCCGCCCTGAACATTATCAGCGAGCTGGGGATTACCGGCGGCTGCAACGTGCAGTACGCATTAAACCCGGACAGCTTTGAATACTGCGTCATCGAGGTGAATCCCCGTGTGAGCCGTTCCTCGGCCCTGGCCTCCAAGGCCACGGGATATCCCATCGCCAAGGTGGCGGCTAAGATCGCCCTGGGATACACCCTGGACGAGATCAAAAACGCGGTGACGAAAAAGACCTACGCCAGCTTTGAGCCCATGCTGGACTACTGCGTGGTGAAAATGCCCCGGCTGCCCTTTGATAAGTTTATCAGCGCCAAGCGCGCCCTGGGCACCCAGATGAAGGCCACCGGCGAGGTGATGAGCATCTGCACCAACTTTGAGGGCGGTCTGATGAAGGCCATCCGCTCCCTGGAGCAGCACGTGGACTGCCTCCTGTCCTACGATTTCACGGACCTTGACGACAGCAGCCTGCGGGAGGAGTTAAGCCGCGTGGACGACATGCGGATCTGGCGGATCGCCGAGGCCCTGCGCCGCGGCTTCACCTACGAGGAGATCCATGAGATCACCAGAATCGACGTGTGGTTTATCGACAAGCTGGCGATCCTGGTGGAGATGGAAAATGAGTTAAAGGCGGTGGGCAGAGGCGAGAAGGAGCTGACCACGGAGCTTTTGGCAGAGGCCAAGCGGATCGAGTTCCCGGACAACGTGATCGCGCGCCTGACCGGCATTTCCCAGGATCAGGTGAAGAAGCAGCGCTACGACAATGATATCCGCGCTGCTTATAAGATGGTGGACACCTGCGCGGCCGAGTTCGCGGCTGAGACGCCCTACTATTACTCCTGCTTCGGCAGCTACAACGAGGCGAAGCAGACAAATGGCCGCAAGAAGGTGCTGGTGCTGGGCTCCGGCCCCATCCGCATCGGCCAGGGAATCGAGTTCGACTTCTGCTCCGTGCACAGCACCTGGGCCTTCAGCAAGGAAGGCTACGAGACCATTATCATCAACAACAATCCGGAGACGGTGAGCACGGACTTCGACATCGCGGACAAGCTGTATTTCGAGCCGCTGACCCCTGAGGATGTGGAGAGCATCGTGGATATCGAGAAGCCCGACGGGGCGGTGGTGCAGTTCGGCGGCCAGACGGCCATCAAACTGACCGAGGCCCTGATGAAGATGGGCGTGCCGATCCTGGGAACCGCGGCCGAGGACGTGGACGCGGCTGAGGACCGGGAGCGCTTTGACGCGATCCTGGAGCAGTGCAATATCCCGCGGCCGGCCGGACACACGGTGTTCACGGCCGAGGAGGCCAAGAAGGCGGCAAACGACCTGGGTTATCCGGTGCTGGTTCGCCCCTCCTACGTGCTGGGCGGCCAGGGTATGCAGATTGCCATCTGCGACGAGGACATCGACGAATTTATCGGTATCATCAACCAGATCGCCCAGGAGCATCCGATTCTGGTGGATAAATACATCATGGGCAAGGAGATCGAGGTGGACGCCATCTGCGACGGCACCGACATCCTGATTCCGGGAATTATGCAGCATATCGAGCGGACGGGAATCCACTCCGGGGACAGCATTTCCGTGTACCCGGCCCAGGATATTACTCAGAAAAATGTGGACACCCTGGTGGAGTACACGGAGAAGCTGGCCCGGGCGCTCCATGTCAAGGGCATGATCAACATTCAGTTTATCGTGGACGGGGACGATGTGTACATCATCGAGGTGAACCCCAGAAGCTCCCGCACGGTGCCCTATATCAGCAAGGTGACGGGCATCCCCATCGTACCGCTGGCCACGCAGATCATCTGCGGACACACCATACGGGAGCTGGGTTATACCCCGGGATTACAGCCTGCGGCCGACTACATCGCCATCAAGATGCCGGTGTTCTCCTTTGAGAAAATCCGCGGCGCGGACATCAGCCTTGGGCCGGAGATGAAGTCCACGGGCGAGTGCTTGGGGATCGCAAAGACCTTCAATGAGGCACTCTACAAGGCCTTTGAGGGAGCTGGAATCCGCCTGCCCAAGTATCGGAAAATGATTATGAGCGTGCGCCACTCCGAGCAGCAGGAGGCGGTGGACATCGCCCGCAGGTTCGCGGCGGTGGGCTACCAGATCTTCGCCACCAGGGGCACGGCCAGAACGTTAAAGGCAAACGGCGTGAAGGCCTACGAGATTCGCAAGATCGAGCAGGAGAGCCCCAACGTCCTGGACCTGGTGCTGGGCCATCAGATCGACCTGATCATCGACATCCCGCCCCAGGGCGCGGAGCGCAGTCACGACGGCTTTATCATCCGCCGCAACGCCATCGAGACCGGCGTGCACGTGCTGACCAGCCTGGATACGGCCGCGGCATTGGCCACCAGCCTGGAGAACCGGGCCAAGGAGCTGACGCTGATCGACATCGCTACAGTGAAAAACGCATAGAACCATTAGACGGCCGCCCGTCAGGCAATGCCTGCGGCGTAACCTAAAACCATAAAGACAGCCCGCCCCGGGACAATTTGTTTTGGGGCGGGCTGTTTTGGGCATCCTGCGCCAGAGCTCCGCAACATTCAAAAAGGGGATAACCGGCTGCGGTTATCCCCTGAAACACATTTTCTGAAAAATTCTTTAAAACCGGTTCCTACGCGATGGTGGTCCCAGCCTCCCCCTTCAGACTTGCCTTAGCCTTGTCCAGGGAGGTGATAATGGCGCAGCGGTCCTTTCCATTCTCGATGAAATCCACGGAGGCGGATACCTTGGGCAGCATGGAGGCGAACTCGAACTGGCCCTGTTCCATGTAATCCCTGGCTTCCTGTATATTCATGCGCAGGATCGGCTTTTCCTCCGGGGTGCCGTAGTTCAGCGTCACGTTGTCCACGCTGGTGAGGATCATCAGCACGTCCGCGTCCACCTCCTTGGCTAAAAGTCCGCTGGCCAGGTCCTTCTCAATGATGGCGCTGGCGCCGTGAAGGTTGTAACCCTGTTCCATCACCGGGATGCCGCCGCCTCCGCAGGCCACGACGATCTGGTCCGCGTCCAGCAGCGCCTTGATGGCGTCGATCTCCACGATGGCCACGGGATGGGGGGAGGCAACGATGCGGCGGAAGCCGCCTTCCACCTCGACCACGTGATTGCCCTTCTGCTCCTCCTCGCGGGCCTCAGCCTCGGTCATCACCCGGCCGATGGTCTTGAGCGGCGTGTAGAAGGCCTCGTCGTAGGGGTCAACGGTCACCTGGGTCAACACGGTGGATACCGGTTTATAGATTCCGCGCTTGATCAGCTCGGCGCGGATGCCGTTCTGCATGTCGTAGCCGATATAGCCCTGGCTCATGGCGGAGCAGACGGACATGGGGGCCTTGCTGTAGCCGTCGTGCTGCTTGCCGAACTCGTTCATTGCAGTGTGAATCATGCCCACCTGGGGGGCGTTGCTGTGGACGATAGCCACCTGCCATCCATCCTGAATAAAATCAGCGATCACTTTGGCGGTTTTCGCCACCGCGGCCTTCTGCTCCGGGAGATTGGTGCCCAGGTCCTTGTGACCGACTGCTATGACGATGCGTTTTTTTGCCATAATCCATACCTCGCTTGTCTGTTGATTGTTGTGGCCTGAAATGCCGTTTGTTTTCTGAAATTAAGTTTATTGTACCTTGTCGGCAGCCGCAGGCTGTCGATAAGAGATGCGCTTCCTTGATTATAGGTTAAATTGGAGAAAAATGCAATTCAATTATCGAAATCCCTATAGTAAAACAAAAAATAATGTGTTATGATTTCCATAGTGTTGAAAGAAGCCTATCAGTAGGAGGAAAAATTGTGAAGCTATTATCCGTTGCAATTCCATGCTACAACTCGGAGCCGTATATGGAACACTGTATCCAGACGCTCCTGACCGGCGGCGAGGAGGTGGAGATCATTATCGTGGACGACGGTTCCACCAGGGACCGCACCCCCGAGATCGCGGACGAGTATGCCCGGAAATACCCCACCATCTGCAAGGCGGTCCACCAGGAGAACGGCGGCCACGGCGAGGCGGTGAATACAGGCCTAAAGAATGCCACCGGCATCTTTTTTAAAGTGGTGGACAGCGACGACTGGGTCAACGAGGAGGCCTACGCCAAGGTGCTGGAGACCCTGCGCCGCTTTGTGTACGGCGGAGAGACCCTGGACATGCTGGTGTCCAACTTTGTCTACGAGAAGGAGGGGGCAAAACGCAAGAAGGTGATGAGCTATCATACTGCGTTTCCCAAGGATAAGGTATTCGGCTGGAGCGACGTGAAGTTTTTCATGAAAGGGCAGTATATCCTCATGCACTCCGTGATCTACCGGACGGCCCTGCTGCTCCAGTGCGGCCTGCAGCTGCCCAAGCACACATTTTACGTGGATAACATTTTCGTGTACCAGCCCCTGCCCCATGTGAAGCACATGTATTATCTGGATGTGAACTTTTACCGGTATTACATCGGCCGCGAGGACCAGTCGGTGAACGAGAAGGTGATGATCGGGAGAATCGACCAGCAGCTGCTGGTGACAAAGCTGATGCTGGGGTATTACGATGTGACCAAGATCGCCAACCGCAAGCTGCGCCACTATATGGTCCAGTACCTGGAAATCATGATGACTATCTCGTCGGTTCTGGCCATCAAGTCGGGAACGGATGAGAATCTGGAGAAGAAAAAGGAACTCTGGCAGTATCTGAAAAAGCAGAATCTGCCGCTGTATCTCCGGCTTCGCACCGGATTTTTGGGCCAGGGCTGCAACCTGCCGGGAAAAGGCGGGCGCAAGCTGCTGATCGCCGGGTACAAGATCACCCAGAAATTCTATGGGTTTAACTGACGTTTAAAGAGAAGGCGGAGCCAGCCGGGGCACGTGGCGGGGACTCTGCAGGTGCAGGAGCTGCGGACGGTATGCCGCCGGCTCTCCCAGGTGAAATGAACGATCGAAACGGTAATAAAACGCGCAGGCCGCGGAAACGGGGATTCCCCGGATTCCGCGGCCTGTTTACGCCGGTTGCGACCGGAATGCGGAGCGTCCCGGTCATAGATTGTATTTCTCGTAGAGTTTCCTGCGCAGCTCCCGGTTGCAGGCCACCTGCTCCACCAGGTCGATGCGCTGCATTTTGATCAGAAGGGAGATCAGGCTGGACAGTCTCTTTTCGCCTTCCTCATTTCCCTGCCGGACCCCGTCCGCGATCAGGTCGTCGATTGCCTTGCACAAATTAAACCCCTCCCCGCATTCTGTCTGTTCCATGATTTTTTGCAGCCGCTTCTGCTCGCCGATCAGGGAGAAGAGGGCCATCAGATCCGTCTGATCCAGTGAGCGAAGCTCCTCCTGCCGCTCCCGCACGAAATTGTACAGCGCCTGCTTGTCTGTATTATATTTTAGCATGCTGAAAATCAGTTGTAAATGGGTGCGCAGATGTTCCACACAGTCCAGGTTGCCGGCATGGATCAGATTGACGTGATAATTGGGAACAAATGGGGCTATGGCTGCATAGAGCGAGTCTCCACGGTCGAGGCCGGTCAGCTGGTGGAGATCAAGGGCCCCGTCCCAGGGTTCCCGGCCGTAGTATAAGACCAAGGTGACAACCGGGCAGAGGCGGTCCTCCTTTTTCAGGCCGGAGAGAAATTCACCGTGGCTCCTCGCTGATTTCTCGCTGCGGTTTCGGGCCTGGATCCGGTGAACCTGTTCCGTGTAGTCCAAAGCGTCGTACAGCATGGAGCGGATGGGCATGGCGTAGTGGATCTCCGTCTGATTTTCGCAGGCGATGACGGCCACGCACAGCCCGCCCGTGGTTTTCATGCAGACATCCCGGTATCGCTGCAGGACGCGCCGGCCTTTTTCCGGGTCCGCGATCATAACCCCGGAGTGTCCGGGAAGGGGCGTGAGGTCCTCCGGCCGGATGATCTGCTTTCCGTCGAAAATGACGGCGTTGCACAGGTCCGCAAAATAGACCGGTTTTGAGATTAAACAGTTTACATAAAGATTTTGTTCTGCCATTGCATCCCTCCTCTTTAACAGCAGAAGCAGTTGACAGGTAAATGGCTGCGGGATATTCGGCAGAAACGCCGGATTTCCAGGACCGGGAGCAAATTCCCGGGAAGAATCGGTACTGACACCGTTTACTTATTATATCATATCGGGAGGAAAAGGCAAGCGGCTTTTGGTTGCCAATGGCCCGCTATATTCAAAAACCGCCCTCCCAGCCGGAGCGCGGTTTTTCTATCTGCCGGGACATGTTATCCCAGAACCTTCTGCGTAACCTTTTTGTTTTCCGTGGACCAGCCGTAGCCGTAGACCACCCAGTAAATCACGTAAGCCATCACCACGGACCCCACGCCGTCGATCACGGAGTGCTGTTTTAAAAATACCGTGGACAGGCAGATGGCGGTCATCAGGATGCCGGATCCGAAACGCACCAGCCGGTGCTTTTTCAGCGCTTCGCTTTTCACGATGGCGATGTGCGCGCCGATGGAGTTGTACACGTGAACGCTGGGGAATACGTTGGTGGGCGTATCCGTCTGGTACAGGGCGGCCACCGCCGCGGTGAAGATATTTTTGTCCGGATCCAGGGCCGGGCGGAAATCCGTACCGTTGTGGAAGAAGGTACAGATAATCAGGCTGATGGTCATGCCGGAGAATAAAAACAGGCATAGACGGTAATAATCTTCCTTATTAGTAAAGAGGAAGTAAAGGATTGTGACAGCCACATACAAAAACCACATCAGATATGGCACGATGAAATATTCGTTGAACGGGATATAGTCGTCCATCGCCACGTGCATCACATGGTAATTGCGGGTAACCGTGCGCTCCAGATAACAGAACCAGGTCAGATAAATCAATCCGTAGGACAGAATCCATACATGACTGTACTTGCGGAGAAACGCCGCGATTGTTTTCATAAAACCCATCTCTCTTTCTTCTAAAGAAACCGCAGCCAGGGCCGGAATAAATGGGCCAGGCAATGTGAAAAAACCGTTAATTCTTTAGCATTTTCGGATTATAGCACATTAAAAATGGAAATACAAGGGGGCTAAGGAAAAGTTAATAATTTTTGAGAAAGTCTTATGGATTCGAATCGGAAATTCTTTTTTTTTAGAGCATTGTGTGCTATAGTAGTTCCATGAAATGAATTTACACAGAAATGATGGAGGATGAAATGCAAGAAACGCGCAGTGTTTTGGGGGCAATCTGTTCTTCCTACGATACGTTTTTTGAGGCGGAGAAGAAAATCGCGGACTATATGATGGAGAACAAGGCGGCGGTGGTGGATATGACTGTGGGGGAGCTGGCAAGGGCCAGCGGCACCAGCGATGCCACGGTTTCCCGGTTCTGCCGGCGTTGCGGCTTCAAGGGGTTCCACAACCTGAAGCTGACGCTGGCCAGGGAGGTGCTGGAGGACGAGCAGAAGGATCAGAGCGTGTCCAACGACATTGACCGGGGAGATATCCGCCAGTCTCTTCAGAATATTCTGGCCAACAAGGTGGCGGAGCTGACGGAAACCGTCAATATGATGGACGCGGATAACCTGGAACAGATTCTGAGCAGGCTGGAGAACGCCCGCATGGTGCAGCTGGCTGCAGTGGGCAATACCATCCCGGTGGCCATGGACGGGGCGTTCAAGTTCAACCAGCTGGGCATCCCGGCGGTGGCCGGCGAAATCTGGGAAACCCAGGCGGCCTACACCTTCAATCTGGGCCCCGAGGACGTGGTGTTGATCATTTCCAACTCCGGCTCGTCCAGGCGGCTTCAGTCCCTGGCCCAGGGAGCCAGGGAGAACCGGTCCACAGTCATCGTCATCACCAACAATCCGGATTCCCCTCTGGCGCGGATCAGCGATTACCGGATTGTCACGGCGACCCGGGAGAAGCTTCTGACCGAGGAGTTCTGGTTCTCGCGGGTCACAGCCACGGCGGTGATGGAAATCCTTTACCTTCTTTTGCTGAACAGCAAGAAAGACGCTGTGGAGCATATTCGCAGGCATGAGAAGGTGATTTCACCGGACAAACAATAGCGGGCAAAATGCACAAAAACAGGCGGCTTTCAGGCGGAAAGTGCGCCTGTTTTTGTGCGCAGTGATGAAAGTGTGCAAGAAACGAATTTTCGTATAAAATACTATTGACGAAAATAGAACATCATACTATGATAGAGACAGAGATAAGAAATGAAATTTCATAAAAAGAGAGGTATGCGATATATGATTTACACAGTAACGTTCAACCCGGCTTTGGACTATGTTGTGAACGTAAATCATTTCACGCTGGGGCAGGTCAACCGCACGGTGGGGGAACACATTTTCTACGGGGGTAAGGGCATCAATGTATCGGCTCTTCTTGCCAATTTGGGGTATGAGAGCGTGGCCCTGGGATTTGTGGCCGGATTCACCGGCGACGAGATTGAACGGGGGGTGAAACGCCTGGGCTTCTGCTCCGATTTCATCCATGTGAAGCGCGGCATGTCCCGGATCAATGTGAAGCTCAAATCCGACCAGGAGAGCGAGATCAACGGCATGGGGCCGGAGATCACGGACGGAGATGTGGGGGAGCTCTTTGGGAAGCTGGAGGGCTTAAAGGAGGGGGATGTGCTGGTGCTCTCCGGAAGTATACCGGCCTCCATTGAACCCGACATTTACGAGCGGATCATGGCGCGTCTGGACGGCCGCGGGGTGCGCATCGCGGTGGACGCGGAGAAAGACCTGCTGCTCAATGTGCTCTGCTATCACCCGTTTCTGATCAAACCCAACAACCACGAGCTGGGACAGATGTTCGGCGTGGAGTTGGAGGGTGAGGAGGAGATCGCGGCATATGCGCGCAGGCTTCAGGAACGGGGCGCCCGCAACGTGCTGGTGTCCATGGCCGGGGACGGCGCGCTGCTGGTGACCGAGGACGGGCAGGTGCTGCGCCAGGGAGTGGCAAAGGGCGTGGTGAAAAACTCCGTCGGAGCCGGGGATTCCATGGTGGCGGGCTTTTTGGCCGGGTACCTGGAGACGGGAGATTACGGCTATGCGCTGAAGCTGGGCACAGCCTGCGGAGGCGCCACGGCGTTTTCCGACGGAATCGGAACCAAAGACGAGATCATGCGGCTGCTGGCAACGCTGTGAGAGACGAAGATGGAAACAGATGGGCAGATTATTTTATAAGGAGGGGCAATTTTCATGCGGATTACCGAATTACTGAAACAGGAAAGCATCGGTTTAAATGAGAAGGCTGAGAACAAGGAACAGGCCATTGACAAGCTGGTGGCGCTTATGGAGGCCGGAGGCCGGTTGAAGGATAAAGCCGGGTACAAGGCGGGAATCCTGGCCCGCGAAGGGTTGGGCAGCACGGCCATCGGCGAGGGCATCGCCATCCCCCACGCCAAGGTGGAGGCCGTGGCGCAGCCGGGCCTGGCGGCAATGGTCCTGCCGGAAGGGGTGAACTACGAGGCCTTTGACGGCTCCCTGGCCAACTTGATCTTTATGATCGCGGCTCCGGCGGAGGGCGCGGATGTGCACTTGGAGGCCCTGGCGCGCCTGTCCACCCTGCTGATGAACCCGGGCTTCAAGGAGGCTCTGACCGCGGCTAAGTCCAAGGAAGAGTTTCTCCGGGTGATCGACGAGGCGGAGACCGCCCGGTTCGGCACAGCGGAGGAGGAGAACGGGCCGCAGGGCGGCGCGGCGGAGGAAGGAAATGGACCGTGGGACGGCGCAGCGCAGACGGGAAACGGACCACAGGCCGGCGCAGCGCAGAAGGGAAACGGATCGCAGACCGGCGCGGAGCAGACGGAAAATGGGCCGCAGACCGGCGCAGCGCAGACGGGAAACAGACTGCAGACCGGCGCGCCCGCAGCTGAGTCCCGCACCAGTAAAAAACCAACCGCGGAAAGTGCCCCCACCGGTTACCGGGTCCTGGCCGTGACGGCATGCCCCACCGGCATCGCCCACACCTACATGGCTGCGGAGAATCTGGAAAATACTGCCAAAAAAATGGGAATCGCCCTGAAGGCGGAGACCGACGGCTCCGGCGGCGCGCAGAACGTGCTGACCAGGTCCGAGATCGCCGGGGCGGACGCCATTATCATTGCGGCCGACAAGAACGTGGAGGTGGCCCGCTTTGACGGCAAGCCGGTGATTATGGTCCCGGTTGCGGACGGCATCCACAAGGCGGAGGAGCTGATCAACCGGGCGGTGAGCGGCACGGTTCCGGTGTACCGCCACGACGGACAGAAAAACGCCGATACCGGAGTTGAGGAGAACAAGGACAGTCTGGGCAGAAGCATTTACAAGCATCTGATGAACGGCGTTTCCCACATGCTGCCCTTCGTGATCGGCGGCGGAATCCTGATCGCCCTGGCCTTCCTCTTTGACGATTACTCCATCGACCCGTCCAATTTCGGCAAGAATACGCCCCTGGCAGCCTATCTAAAGACCATCGGCGAACAGGCCTTCGGCATGATGCTGCCGATCCTGGCCGGTTTCATCGCCATGAGCATCGCGGACCGTCCCGGCCTGGCGGTGGGCCTGGTGGCCGGTCTGATCGCCAAGATGGGGTCCACCTTCGCCAATCCTGCGGGCGGCGACGTGAACGCCGGTTTCCTGGGCGCGCTGTTTGCCGGTTTTGTAGGCGGCTACATCGTGCTGGGCCTGCGCAAGCTCTTTGAAAAGCTTCCCAAGTCTCTGGAGGGGATCAAGCCGGTGCTGCTCTACCCGGTGATCGGCATTTTCCTGGCAGCGGTGGTGACCACCTTTGTGAATCCCTACATGGGAATGATCAACGACGGCCTGACCCATTTCCTCAACGGAATGGGCGGAACCAGCCGGATCGTGCTGGGCATGGTATTAGGCGGCATGATGTCCATCGATATGGGCGGCCCCTTCAACAAGGCGGCATACGTGTTCGGTACCGCCCAGCTGGCTGAGGGCAACTTTGAGGTGATGGCCGCCGTGATGGCGGGCGGAATGGTTCCGCCTATCGCCATCGCTCTGTGCACCACCTTCTTCAAGAAGAAATTCACGGCCAAGGAGCGTCAGTCCGGTATTGTGAACTATGTAATGGGCCTGTCCTTTATCACAGAGGGAGCTATTCCCTTTGCAGCTCAGGACCCGCTGCGTGTGATTCCCTCCTGTATCGTGGGCTCCGCCCTGGCAGGCGGCCTGTCCATGGCCTTTGGCTGCACGCTGCGCGCGCCTCACGGCGGAATCTTCGTGCTGCCCACCATCGGCAACCCGCTCCTGTACCTGGCCGCCGTTGTGGCCGGAGCCGTGGCCGGCTGCCTGGTGCTGGGAGCGCTGAAGAAAAACGTAGAATAACCGCAAATGCCTGATACAAAATAAGGGGAGTATTCGGCAGATAAAAGAGGACCGTTTTCCCTCCGCTTTGGCGGGGGAAGGCGGTCCGTTTCTGTTTCCCGGACCCCGGAAAACCAGAAAAACCCAGATGCTTTTTCTATAATATACTGTATAATAGAATACATGAAGCTATTGCTTGACGAGATTATGGAACAACGGAACTTAACAGAGCGTCAGGTAAGTATTCTCACAGGACTATCCCGCTCATCGGTGCATGAGATTCGGAAGGGGTCCATGCCGCGGGTCGACACACTTGAGCAACTGGCGAAAGGTCTGAAAATCAAAATTTCAGACCTGATTGAAAGCGATTACCTTTAGAGGACAAAAAGTGCTCGGATTTCCGAGCGAAATCAGCCACAGAGCTTGAAAATGCGCTATACTTGGAGAGCAAGGAGGCGCATATTTTTATGAATGAGATGGATGAATTACTGCAGCGTCTGTACCGGAACTCGGACGAGGACCTGCTGCGGGAGTTTAAGGCGGCGGAGGCAGAGGTGGAGGCCGAGGGAGGCCCCAGGCCGGACCCGGAAGGGTTTGAACGGCTTTGGAAAAAAATGGTTAGCGAGTTTCATAAGGACAGGCCGCGGTGATCCGGGCCTGTCCTTATTTTTGTCCGCCCCATTTTCGCGGGGCCGGGTTAAAATGCAATTTACATCCGGAAGGGATTGTGATAAATTTAAGGACAGCGGTATGTGAGGACTGACCTCGCACCGGTAGGAGGATGAAATGGATTATACAACCGATATCAGGAACTTAAAGCGCTGCGTGGAGATTTCCCGGCAGTCGCGGGCAAGCGGCAACACCCCCTTCGGCGCGCTGCTGGCGGACAAAGAGGGAACGATTCTTTTGGAGCAGCCCAACGTGGAGATCACGGAGAAAAAGTGCACGGGCCACGCGGAGACGCAGGCGGCGGAGCGGGCTTCCCAGCTCTACTCCCGTGAATTTCTGAAGGACTGCACCCTCTACACCACAGCGGAGCCCTGCGCGATGTGTGCGGGCGCCATCTACTGGGCCGGCATCGGCCGGGTGGTGTACGGCATGACGGAGAAGGAGCTGCTGGCGCAAACCGGCGCGGATCCCCAGAATCCCACCTTTGACCTGCCCTGCCGGGAGGTTTTTGCCAGAGGCCAGAAGGCAATCGAGGTCGTGGGCCCCTTCCCGGAGCTGGTGGAGGAGATCGCAGAGGTACACAAGGGATACTGGAACAACTAAAAAACAGGGTGCCCCCAATGCCGTTTTCAGACATTTGGGGCACCCTGTTTGTCAATTCGCTGGTTTGATTATGCCACGCACACGTTCACAGCCTGTAAGCCGCGGTTGCCGTTGGTGATATCAAAAGTAACGGACTGGCCGTCTTCCAGGGACTTGAAGCCGTTGGAAGCGATGCCGGAGTAGTGAACGAAGATGTCCTCGCCGTTCTCGCTGTTGGTGATGAAGCCGAAGCCCTTCTGAGAGTTAAACCATTTTACTGTACCTTTATTCATGAAAGATACCTCCTGAAATATAATATTATATTTTTTGATAAAACTAAAAAAAATCACACGTTTTTGTAAATCATCATAGGAATAATGACTTACAAAAACATGTGAAATCAAAATCTTATAAAAAATACTTCTTAACTATAGCACGGAGACGGCGAAGTGTCAAGGGCTAATTCAAAATATTTATTTTTCATAATTTTCCATACTTCTGGGATCCGCCGTCCCCGTCCTGATTCCGTTCTATTCCCTCCGCTTAGGTTTGCGGCCCACCGGCCGGGCGCCCTTGTTGATCTCAAAATCCTTCTGAATTACCCGGTTGTACACGGAGAGTACCTTGTAGAAGGCGTCGATCTCATCCGGCGTGCACTCCTTGCGCAGCTCGCCCATGGTTTTAGTGATGTCCAGGGTATCGTAGAGCTTGTGGGACCTGCTCAGCCGGACGCCCTGCTCGGTGGGGTAGAGGCAGACGTTCTTGGCGTTGTCCTCCTTCTTTTCCTTTGTGATCAGTCCCCATTCCGCCAGGCGGCTGGCGGTCTGGGACAGCGCGCCCTTTGTTTTTCCCCAGTATTTGGCCAGCTCGGTCACCGTGACGCCGGGATGCTCTTCTATATAAGTAAGCGTGTGGACCTCGATCATGGTCATGGGGATGCCCTCGCCGTAGTCGTGGACCGAAAGGATATAGTCGTTATAACGCATTACGAACTGGTAAATGCTGTTGTGGCGTTCGTTTAACGTGTGGAAGGTCTGGTCTATGAAGCTGTCGTCCTGCGGCAAAAGCTTTGCGGAATCCGTTGCATCCATCTCTGCGCTCCTCCTTTGCAAATGCGTAATATTTCCCAATTATAATTCAGTTTAGCACAGATTAATAAAAAAAGCAAATGGTTTAGCGGGAAAACTAAAAAACAAAAATAGTTTAATAATTAAACAAAAAATATTGACAAAACATCGATTGTATTATATAATCCAACCATAGATGGTTTAATCATTAAACAATAATTTGAAAAAATGTGGAGGGTTTAACAATGGAAGTAAAAGAATTTTGCGACAGGTACTATGTGGACCGCAACGGCACGGCCAGCTTGAAGTGGGATGCGCTTCAGACGCGCTTCGGAGATCCGGACCTGATCTCCATGTGGGTGGCGGATATGGAGTTCAGAACGCCGGAGTGCGTGACCGACGCGCTGGCAAAGAGAGTCGCCCACGGCATTTTCGGTTATTCTTTTGTGCCGGACTCCTACTATGAGGCGGTGATGGACTGGGAGAAAGACCACCACGGGTACCAGTTGAAGAAGGAGTGGATGCGCGTATCCCCGGGCGTGGTCGCGGCGCTGTACTGGTCCGTGAACATGTACACCCAGCCGGGAGATTCTGTGATCATCATGACGCCGGTCTACTATCCATTCCACAACTGCGTCAAGGACAGCGGCCGCAACCTGGTGACCTGCGATTTGATCTACGACCAGGGCGTTTACACCATTGATTATGAGGGCTTTGAGAAAGCGATTGTGGAAAACGGCGTGAAGATGTACATTCTCTGTTCCCCCCACAATCCGGCGGGACGCGTATGGAAGGAAGAAGAGCTGGAGCGGATGCTGGAGATCTGCGCGCGGCACAACGTGTTAGTGATCTCCGATGAGATTCATCAGGACCTGGTGTTCGGCGGACACAAGCATATTCCGGCGGCCACCATTGCCGGGGGCAGGTACGCGGACCGTATGATCACCGCCTTCGCCTCCTCCAAGACCTTTAACCTGGCCACCTGTCTGACCTCCACCATCGTGATCGAGAACGAGGAGCTGAGAAAAACCTGGGATGATTTTGTCAAGGTTTACAATTCGGTGGAAGTCAACGTGTTCGGAATCACGGCCGTGGAAGCCGCGCTGCGGGGCGGCGAAGAGTGGTACCAGGGCGTAAAGAAGGTGATCTGCTCCAACTACGAGACCGTGGTGGAGGAGATGAAGGAATTCCCCGGCGTCCATATCGCGCCCCTGGAGGGAACCTATTTGGTGTTCATGGATTTGAGAAACTACGTTCCCGCCGACGATGTGCGCGACTTTACCCAGGAAAAATGCCGCCTGGCCGTGGACTACGGCGAGTGGTTCGGCGAGAACTGGAAGGGCTTCATCCGCCTGAACATGGGCACCCATCCCGACATTGTGAAGAAAGCGGTGGAGAACATCAAGGAAAATCTGAGAAAAAGAAACGCGTAAGCCCGGGCTGTGAAACTGTCAACAGAGTAAGAAATGTGGTATATTAGAAAAAGGTGGAAAAATGAAAACGCTGTGGAATACATATAAGTCTTCGATTATGTTACTTGGCGCGATGGTTGTGGGAGGCGTTGTGGGCTTCTTCTGGGGAGAGGGGGCTGCGGTGCTCCAGCCGGTCGCGGATCTGTTTCTGAATTTACTGTACTGCTGTGTGGTGCCGCTGATTTTCTGTTCGCTGACAGCGGCCATCGCCAAGATGGAAAACCTGGCCAAGCTGCGAAAAATTCTGGTGACCTTCCTGGGGGGAACTATTATCACCGGAGTGATCTCCTGTCTGTTTATGGTGGTGGCGGCCCTGCTGTTTGACCCGGCCAAGGGCGCTGTGCTCAACATGACCGAGGAGGTGGAGAACATGACCAGCAGCATGAACTTTCTGGGCATGTTCACGGTGGGAGATTTCCCGCTGCTGTTCTCCAAGAGCAACCTGATGGCGCTCATCGTGTTTACCATCATCTTTGCCATCGCCATCATTCTGGCGGGAGAGAAGGGCAAGCCCGTGCTGCACCTCATGGACTGCATGACGGAGGTGATCGTCAAGCTCATCGGCATCGTGATGAAGCTGGCTCCCCTGGGCCTTGGCTGCTATTTTGCCATCCTGATCGGCCAGTACGGCCAGGAAGTGATCGGGCCTCTCTCGCGGGCCATCATCATTTACTGCGCGGTAATCGTCCTGTACTATGTGATTTCCCAGACGGTCATGGCCTACATCGGCGCCGGGCCGGAGGGCGTGAAAAGGTGGTGGAAAACCGCCGCGGCTCCCACTCTGACGGCTCTGGGCACCTGCTCCTCTGCGGCCACGCTGCCCCTGAACCTGATCCAGGCCAAGGAGTTGGGGATTCCCTCGGATATCGCGGATGTCTCCATTCCGCTGGGGGCGAACCTGCACAAGGACGGAGCCTGCATTATCCAGATCCTGAAAATTTCCTTCCTGTGTTCCGTGTTTAACATGAACTACGCGACGCCGAAGAACATTCTCCTGTCCATCGTCATCGCGGTGGTGGCCTCTGTGGTCATGGGCGGTATCCCGGCGGGCGGATATGTGGCGGAAATTTTCATCATCTCCGCATTCGGCTTCCCCACGGTCTCCATCCCGATCATGGTGCTGATCGGCACCATCACCGACGCCCCTGCGACCGTGGTCAATGTGACCGGCGACACCGGCCTGGCGATGATCATCGCCAGAGTGGTGGACGGCAAGGACTGGATGAAGCGGTCGGACAAAACGCGAAAACAGGCTGAAAGCGGGATAAAACCGGTATTAACCGGAGTTACGGGCGCAGAATAAAATGGACGGGGCGGTTCGTATAAACGGGTGTTGCATGTTGTAAACGGAACAAGACGGCGGTCTCCTTTGACAGAGGGGGCCGCCTGAGAGGAAAATGAGTATGGATGACAGTCGAAGAAAATATGGTGCCATGGCATTTTTGCCCCTGGTTGTGTTTCTGGTCATTTATGTGGGCTGCGGTATCACCTTTACCCTGATGGGAGCGGAGAGCCCCTTCGGGATGTTTCCGCGCCATGTGGCGATTCTGGTGGGAATCGGCGTGGCGCTGCTTTTGGCTCCGGAGATCAAAATCAGCGAAAAGCTGGACGTATTCTGCCAGGGCATGGGCAATTCCGGCGTAATGATGACGATCCTGATCTATTTGATGGCGGGAGGCTTCCAGGGAGCGGCCGCCGCCATGGGGGGAAAGGAATCGGTGATCAATCTGAGCCTGAGCGTTCTTCCGGTTTCGGTGCTGATCCCAGGCGTGTTCCTGATGTGCTGCCTGATCTCCACCGCCATCGGCACCTCCATGGGCACCATCGCCGCCATGGCTCCGGTGGCCATCGGCGTGGCCCAGGGAGCCGGGCTCAATCTGGCTGCGGTCAGCGCCGCGGTGATCGGCGGAGCCTATTTCGGGGACAACCTGTCCATGATTTCCGACACTACCATCTCCGCGGCCCAGGGCTGCGGGTCTGAGATGCGGGACAAATTCCGCATGAATTTCTTTATCGCGCTTCCGGCGGCCCTGGTGGCCCTGGTTCTCTACGGGATTGTGGGCGGAGGCGGCCAGGGCGCGATCCAGGCAGGTCCCTTTGACGTGATTCAGGTGCTGCCCTATGTGGCCGTGCTGGTCACCGCTGTGATGGGCTTAAACGTAGCCGTGGTGCTGTTTCTGGGAATCCTGCTGACCGGAGTCATCGGACTGGCCCAGGGAACGGTGGGATTTTTCACCTGGATTCAGGCGGTGGGCGACGGAATGAGCGACATGTTCAGCATCAGCATGGTGGCGGCCATGATCTCCGGCATCATCGGCCTGGTGCGGTATTACGGCGGAGCGGAGTGGCTGGTGGGCGCAATCACCGCCCGGATCAAAAACCGCAGGCAGGCGGAGTACGGCATCGGCCTGATGTCCGGCCTGCTCTCCGCGGCTATGGTGAACAATACCATCGGCATCATCGTCACCTGCCCCATGGCCAAGGAGATCGGCGGCAAATACAGGATCGCGCCCAAACGCCTGGCCAGCCTGGTGGACATTTTCGCCTGCGCATTCCTGGCGGTGATGCCCCACGACGGCGGTATGCTGATCGTGACGGAGCTGGCGGGGGTGTCGCCCCTCAGCGTGATCAAGTATTCGTTCTATATATTTGGGATTTTGATCTCCACCTGCGCGACCATACAGCTGGGGCTGCTGCGGACGGAGGAGGAGAAGCGGGGGTAAGCCTCGGAACGGCAGAAAATCGGATCAGTCCATGGATATGCGGATTCGCGTGTCCATGGGCTGATTTTGCGTTTCCCGGACAGCTCTATAAAGGAAATGGAGGGATTCTGCCCGGGGCCATAAAAATGCTGTAAAGATAATTGCATTATCAATTCTGCGCCGATATAATGAGTCTTACTTTATCATTGTCTGTCACAGAATGGGAGGCGGAGCTTATGTGGACAAAACGCAGAACGATTATGATCGCCGGCTGCAGCCGTTTCGGAGCCGGGCTGGCGGGAGAAATTTCGGAGCTGGGCGACGACGTGATTGTGATCGACAAACATGTAGACGCGTTCCGCAAGCTTCCGGCTAACTTCAGCGGTTTCCAGATTGTGGGAAATGTAACGGATCCGGACGTGCTGGAGGAGGCGGGGATCCGGCGGGCCGTCATTCTGGCCGCGGCCACGGACGACGACAACGTGAACTGCATGGTGGCGCAGATGGCCAGGCGTATCTACGACGTGGACGAGGTATTTGCCAGGCTGAACGACACGGACAAGGAGCATCTGATCAGCGGCTTGAATATCAAGGCCATTTATCCGGCGCGCCTGAGCGTTGAGGCGTTCAAGGAGCTGAGCTCCATTGTATTCTGACGGAAGGGGGGAGGCGCAGTGAAGATTGTAATTGCGGGAGGCAAATCGAAAGCGGATTACCTGATCCGCCTGCTTCTGGGAAAGAAGCACAAGCTGGTGGTGATCAACGACGATGCGGATTACTGCGCGTATCTGAGCCAGCAGCACAAGATACCGGTGATCTGCGGGGATCCCTGCAAGCTGTATGTATTGGACGAGGCGGATATCGGGGACAGCGATATCATAATTGCGCTGAAACCGGAGGATGCCGACAATCTGGCAATCTGCCAGACTGCCAAGCGGGTCTACCGGGTCCGCAAAACCGTGGCGGTTGTCAGCAATCCCAAGAGCGTGGAAATATTCAAGCGCCTTGGCGTCAACACCGCGATCAGCGCGGCCTACATGATCGCGGCCTATATCGAGCAGATGTCCACGGTGGAAAACCTGGTGAACAGCCTGCCTCTCGACCAGGGAAATGTGGTGATGAACGAGCTGATGATCGGCCAGGCGAGTCCGGTGACGGGCAAGCGGCTCTGCGAGATCGAGCTGGGCGAGGAGACGATCATCTGCTGCATCATCCGCGGGGCAAGGATCATCGTGCCCAGGGGACAGACCTCCATCCAGGCCAACGACAAGCTTTTGGTGCTGTCCACGCCTCAGAGGCAGAGCCAGGTGATTGCAGCCATTATGGGAAGGGAGCGGGATGAATGAGGGGGAGCTTCAGGAGCGAGGTCAGCGGGTGGCGTCTGATCGCCGGTTATCTGGGCGTGGTGCTGATGCTGATCGGAGGAATCATTCTGCTGCCCCTGCTGGTGCTGGCCGCATATCCCGGGGAAGCAGTTTGGGCCAGCTGCTTTCTGGTCCCGGGGGTGGGAGCGGTATTGGCCGGGTATCTGTTCTACCTGCTGATACGGGGAAGGGAAAAGCTGCGCCTCTGCGGACGCCAGGATGCGCTGATCGTGGTGTGTTCCTGGATTCTGGCAATCCTGTTCTGCGCAATTCCCTTTCAGATGACCGGACAGTACAACCTGACCCAGGCGGTATTTGAATGCACCAGTGGGTGGAGCACCACCGGGCTCAGCGTTGTGGATGTGGAGCAATGTCCGCGGATTTTTCTGATATTCAGGAGCATCATGCTGTTTTTCGGAGGCGTGGGACTGGTGCTGGTAATGGTTTCGGTGCTGTCCGACCGGCACGGGATGCGGCTCTACAGCGCGGAAGGCCATTCGGACCGGCTTCTGCCGAACCTGGTGAAGTCAGCCCGCATGATCATTGCAATCTATACCGGTTACATACTTTCCGGCACGTTCCTGTATATGGTGTTCGGCATGGATTGGTTTGACGCGCTGAATCATTCCATCGCGGCACTGTCCACCGGGGGATTTTCCACCAGGGCGGAGAGCATCGGCTACTACAACAGCGCTGCAATCGAGGCGGTAACCATCGTGCTGATGCTGCTGGGCTGCACGAATTTTTTGGCGCACCTCTACCTGATCCGGGGAAAGTTCGGGAATTTTTTTCAATACTGCGAGGTGAAGTTCCAGCTCTTTGTCTGCGCCCTGTTTACGCCGGTGTTGGCGGTGTTTCTGGTTCTCGGCGGATTTGCGGGCGGGGTGGGGCAGGGGCTTCGGGACGGCATTTTCCAGGCTGCCACGGCGTTGACCACCACGGGATTTCAGACAGTTCCCAGTTTTGCCGTCTGGAGCAGCCCGCTGATTCTGCTGATGACGCTTCTCATGCTGATCGGCGGCGGCACCGGATCCACTGCGGGCGGAATCAAACAGATCAGGGTCTGCATTGCGTTAAAAAGTCTTTGCTGGAGTCTGAGGGCGCGAATCACCCAGAAACGCACGATACACGCGGACGCCCTGCGCAAACTGGACGGGTATGAGTATCTGACACCGGAGAGCCGTCTGGAAAATCTGGAGTTTATTCTGCTTTATATGGCGGTGTTTACGGCGGGAACCCTGGTGCTGTGCGCCTGCGGTTACGGCATCGGCGACTCCATGTTCGAATTCTCGTCGGCGTTGGGAACGGTGGGGCTGTCCGTGGGCATTACCGCAGCCGATGCCCCGCCGGTGGTGCTGTGGGCGGAAATCATCGGTATGTTTGTGGGACGCCTTGAACTTTATGTGGTGTTTGTGGCCGCCGTCCAGTTCGGGCGGGAGGTGAAAGGCGGATATAAGAACAGAAAAAGGGGATTTGGGTCTTATGTGGGATAATGAGAGATTTGCCGGAACACCGGCTCGGAAAACAGGGACCGCTCTGGCTATTTACTGCCTGGCCACGCTGTTTGCGGTGGGGCTGTTTGCGGTGGGCCTGAGGGTGGAAAACATTATTCTGGTCTATCTGATCAGCGTGATCGTGATGATGATTGAGCTGCGGGCCTTTGTGTGGGGCGGACTCTATACCATCGTGTGTATTATCACCTTTAACTTTCTCTTCACCGAACCCCGGTTTACGCTGCGTGTGGCGGATCCAAACTATGTGATCATGATGGCGATTTTTCTCGCGGTCTCCGCCATAACGGGGCTGCTGCTGTCGTGGCTTCAGGAACAGGTGGAACTGTCACGGCAGAATGAAAAGCGCATGAAGGCGTTGCTGGAAATCAGCAGCGGTTACCTGACGCTGACCGGCATGGACAATATTGTGTACTACTGCCTGAAAAGCCTGTATCAGGCAGCGGGCGAGCGCTGCCGGGTCTATATCGCCCAGGGCCCGGGAAAGTTGGGCGCGCCCTATTATATCAAGGCCCAGTTCCCGGACGAGAGCGTGATGGACAACGACACGCCGGCCGACTGGTGTTTTATCAACAATACGGTCTGCGGGGCCAATACCAGCTTTTTCGGAGATTCGGGCTGGGTGTATCTGCCGATCCGCAACCGGGACGCATGTCTGGGCGTGATCGGCGTTTACACGGAGGGACGGGAAATCGACGGTGGGCACATGGTATTTATCAATACCGTGCTGTCGGAGATGGCCATGGCGGTGGAGAAGGAGCGGATGGTTCCCAGGTGTTCGGGACGGACGGCGGAGAAACCGGATGCGGCCGGTCCGGATGCCGCCGCCCGGTCCTTTCTCCGCGATTTCGGCGAGCCGCTCCGGCAGGCGGCGGAGTCTGCAGAGCGGCTTTTACAATCCGGGGAGGCGGACAGAGACGGCAGGCGCAGGGCCCTCTCCGGGCTGGCGCTGAAGCTGGAGACGCTGCATAACCGCGCGGCTAACCACCTTCAGGCGGGTCTGCTGGAAACGGACGGCCTGAAGGTCAGACGGGAGAAAACCGACTTCGTGGAACTGGCAGCCGCGGCAATCGGCCCCTACAAGCTGTGCTGCGGGGAGCGGATTGTGTGGATGAGCCCCGCAGCGCCCATGTTTGTGCGGGCCGATGCAGAGCTTATGAAGCTGGCTGTGGCCAATGTGCTGAACAATGCCCTGGTCCACACGCCGCCTGAATCTCAGGTTTCGGTCAATCTGACCGGGGATGAAGGCTACTGCCGCCTGGAAATTGCAGACCGGGGCTGCGGCATCGCGCCCCGGGCGCTGAGCGGAGAGGACATGGACAACCCCAGGGGCGGACTGGTGCTCTGCGGGGAGATTGTCCGTGCAAATGAAGGGAAAATGGTGGTCCGCAGCAGCCGGTTCGGGGGGACGTCGATTGTGATTTCGCTGAAGAATGAGACGGGGTGAGGGATAGGAGATTTGGGTGCTCTGACCCGTTCTCAAATAAAGAGAATCGACAAACGCTTGTCGCTTGATACTGGAAAACCAGCGATAAATGGGTTATACTATTGTTAATAGATGAGAGAGGAAGATTATAAACAGGGGAATAAGCAGATAGGGAGGTAGAATTATGCCATTACCAAACCAGAAAACCTATACAATAGAAGATATCTATGCTCTGCCAGATGGAGAACGGGCGGAATTGATTGATGGACAGATCTATTATATGGCACCACCAAGCACGACACACCAGAGAGTGCTGAATTATCTAAACACAGAAATTAATTTGTATATCCGGAATAAAGATGGAAAATGTGAAGTGTTTCCAGCGCCATTTTCTGTATATCCGGAACTGGAAGGGGAAGATATCAAAATATATCTTGAACCGGATATTTCGGTGATTTGTGATAAAGGTAAATTGGATGAGAAAGGATGTCATGGGGGGCCTGACTGGATCATAGAGATTGTTTCGCCAACCAGCAAACGCATGGATTATTACACCAAAATTTCAATCTATAGGGCGGCGGGAGTGCGTGAATATTGGATCGTGGATCCGATGCGGGAAAGTATAACTGTCTATGATATGGAGCATGATGCAGCTCCTGTTATTTATCATTTTACGGACAAGGTAAAGGCAAGCATCTATGATGATCTTGAGATTGACTTTGCAGAGGTGAAAAGATTAGTGAGTGGAAAATAATGGGAAAATAAGAACATTCAGATTATGGGTGTTCTTTTTTATTTAAATCATTTATGGGGAACAGGCTGGAGATGTGTAAATATAAAAATTATTAAAAAAAACCCTGAAACACTCGATCGATCAAGCTTCCAGGGGTTTTTAAGTAGCGGAAGGGAGATTTGAACTCTCGACACCACGGGTATGAACCGTGTGCTCTAGCCAACTGAGCTATTCCGCCATATTAGGTTTTTGGATGGGGCCTATAGGGCTCGAACCTATGACCCTCTGCTTGTAAGGCAGATGCTCTCCCAGCTGAGCTAAGACCCCTCATCCGCTGCCGCGCTTGTCTCACTCGCGACTGCTTGAACAGTATATCCCATATTGTTTTAATTGTCAATACTTTTTATTCCATTTTTTTATAGAAATTTTCTTAGTGTTTTCAACTATTATATGATATACTAAGGAAAGAATAAATATGGGAGGGTTTCATGTACTATTTTATTGTGAATCCCAATGCCGGATGCGGAAAAGGCGGCAGGCTCTGGCGGGCCGTCGCCATTTATCTGGAAAAGCATCAAGTGGAATATGAAGCCTATCTTACAGCTGGCAGGGGCGACGCCCGGAATATTGCCAGGGAACTGACGGATGGCAACCGGGAACCGCAGGTGATCGTGGCGGTGGGCGGGGATGGGACGATGAACGAGGTCCTGGACGGCCTGGTTTTTTGCGGCCCTCTGACCCTGGGATATATTCCCGCCGGTTCCGGCAATGACCTGGCCAGGAGCTTAAAGCTCCCGGGGAATCCGGTGAAGGCTCTGAAGCGCCTGCTGACACCGCGGCATTACCGGATGCTGGATTACGGCATTCTCACCTACGGCACCCAGGAGGTCAGCCACAGGCGGTTTCTGGTCAGCGCGGGCATTGGCTTCGACGCTGCGGTCTGTCACGATCTGTTGGAGTCCAAGCTCAGGCAGCGGCTTCGGCGCGTGGGCCTGGGACGGCTTTCCTATTTGATATCCGGCATCCGCCAGTTATTTAAATGCAAGCCCTGTAAGGGCTATATCATACTGGACGGGGTGAAAAAGGTGGAGTTCAACCACATCGCGTTCATTTCCTGTCATATACAGCCCTTTGAGGGAGGCGGATTCAAGCTGGCGCCCAGGGCGAACTGCAGCGACGGAAAGCTTTCCGTGTGCGTGGTCAGCCACGCGGCCAGGCGCAAGCTGGTGCCCATTCTTCTGGAGTCCCTGACCGGCAATCACGGCAGGCGCAAGGGAGTGAGAACTTACGAGTGCGGGGAGCTTTTCATCCACACGGAGCGGGGACTTCCGGTCCATGCGGACGGGGAGAGCTGCGGGATCCAGTCGGATTTGCAGTTGGGGTGCATTGCAAGAAAGATTCGGATTGTGGGATAATGTTTGGCGCTGCGCACCGCAGCGCCGGGATAAGTTTACAGCGCGGGGGCCGGCGCCGGGACAGGGAGATGTTCCGGCGGGGCGCCCGTTGTCTGATTGTATGCAATGGTCTGCGGGCGCTTACGGAACGGAATGGGACGTTTGCGCGGCCGGCGGGCCGGTACAATCCATACGGCGGATACAGAACCGGCCCTGGCCGGTGAAACGAACACGGCAGAATATGATTGATCAGAATGGAAAGGAATCGGACAGATTATGAGAATTGGACAAGGATACGACGTACACCGCATGGTGGGGGAGCGCAGGCTGATCCTGGGAGGCGTGGAGATTCCCTATGAGAAGGGGCTTTTGGGCCACTCGGACGCGGACGTGCTGGTCCACGCGGTGATGGACGCGCTTTTGGGGGCCGCGGCCCTTGGGGACATCGGGCAGCATTTTCCCGACACGGACCCGGCATATAAAGGGATTTCCAGCATAGAACTGTTAAAGCACGTGGGAGCGCTGCTGGAGGAAAAAGGATATGTGGTGGAGAACATCGACGCCACCATTATCGCCCAGCGGCCCAAGCTGGCGGCCTACCGCCCGCAGATGGCGAAGAATATCGCAGAGGCCCTGCATTTGGACACGGGACGGGTCAGCGTGAAGGCTACCACCGAGGAGGGACTGGGCTTTACGGGCAGCGGCGAGGGCATTGCGTCACAGGCAATTACCTTATTGACGGAAGTGGCTGATTACTGCTATGATAATAGAATGATTCAAACCGGCTGCGGCGGCTGTGGCGGCTGCCAGAAGAACGACGGGGCGGAAATGTAAAAACCGAGGAGAGTAAGAGTATGAAAATATTTAACACGCTGAGCAGAAGGAAAGAAGAGTTTGTTCCGTTGACTCCGGGGGTTGTGAAGATGTACGTGTGCGGACCCACGGTGTACAATTTCATCCACATTGGAAACGCCAGGCCCATGATCGTGTTTGACACCGTGCGCCGCTATTTTGAGTACAAGGGTTACGAGGTTCAGTACGTGTCCAATTTCACGGACGTGGACGACAAGATCATTAAGAAGGCCATCGAGGAGGGCGTGGACGCGGATACCATTTCCAAGCGCTATATCGAGGAGTGCAAGAAGGACATGGCTTCCATGAATGTAAAGCCCGCCACCGTCCATCCCCTGGCCACGGAGGAGATCTGCGGCATGCTGGACATGATCGGGACCCTGATTGAGAAGGGCCACGCCTACGCGGCGGCCGACGGCACCGTGTATTTCCGCACCGGTTCCTTTAAGGAATACGGCAAGCTGTCCCACAAGAACCTGGAGGACCTTCAGTCCGGTTTCCGCGAGATCAAGGTCACCGGCGAGGAGGGCAAGGAGGACCCGGCGGATTTCGTGCTGTGGAAGCCGAAAAAGGACGGGGAACCCTTCTGGGAGTCTCCCTGGTGCCAGGGCCGTCCGGGCTGGCACATCGAGTGCTCGGTGATGTCCAAGAAATATCTGGGAGAACAGATCGACATCCACGCAGGCGGCGAGGACCTGATTTTCCCACACCACGAGAACGAGATCGCCCAGAGCGAATCCGCCAACGATAAGCCCTTTGCCACCTACTGGATGCACAATGCATTTTTGAATATCGACAACCGGAAAATGTCCAAATCCCTGGGCAATTTCTTTACCGTGCGGGAGATCGGGGAGAAGTACGATCTCCAGGTGCTGCGTTTCTTTATGCTCAGCGCCCACTACCGCAGCCCCTTGAATTTCAGCGCGGATCTGATGGAGGCCTCCAAGAACGGCCTGGAGCGCATCATCACCTGCATGGAGAAGCTGCGGGATCTGGAAAGCAAAGCAAGCGGCAACGCGGAAACCTGCGATGAGCAGAACAGCATGGCTCAGGCCGACGCCCTGCGCGGGAAATACGAGGCCGCCATGGACGACGATTTCAACACCGCCGACGCCATTTCCGCTGTATTTGAGCTGGTGAAGCTGGCCAACTCCACGGCGGATGCGGACAGCACCGCACGCTATGTCTCCTATTTAAAGGATATGATCCAGGAGCTGTGCGACGTGTTGGGCATCATCACTGAGCGCAAGGCCGAGACCCTGGACTCCCAGGTGGAGGAGCTGATCGCCGCCAGACAGCAGGCGCGCAAGGAGAAGAACTTCGCCCTGGCCGACGAGATCCGCGGGAAACTGCTGGATATGGGAATCGTGCTGGAGGACACCAGAGAGGGCGTAAAGTGGAAGAGAGTGTAACATTTTCGGATTTTCTGGAGTATTATAAGAAAAGCATGGGGCTGGAGCCGGTGGACGTGCGGACTTACTCGCCGCTGGTTCTGGCCTACATCGGGGACGCGGTGTACGAGCTGATGATCCGCTCCAAGGTGATCAACCACGGCAGCATGCAGGTGAACAAGATGCACAAGCACAGCGCCGCCCTGGTGAAAGCCTCGGCCCAGGCCCAGTTGATAAAGGCCCTGCAGGAGGAGCTGACGGAGGAGGAACTGGCGGCTTACAAACGGGGCCGCAACGCCAAATCCGCCACTATGGCGAAACACGCCACCATGATCGATTACCGCATGGCCACGGGCCTGGAGGCTCTTGTGGGCTGGCTGTTCCTCACGGAGCAGTACGCCAGGCTGGTGGAGCTTGTGAGCCGCGGTCTGGTTAAGGCCGGGCTTTTGGAGCCGTGGGATGAAAAAGGAGAAACAGAAGGATGAGATACGAAGAATTGACCATAGAGGGCCGCAACGCGGTGCTGGAGGCCTACCGCGCCGGAAAGACCATTGACAAGCTGTTCGTGCTGGACGGCTGCCAGGACGGCCCGGTGCGCACCATTGTGCGGGAGGCGAAAAAGCACGACACCATCGTGAATTTTGTGGCAAAAGAGCGCCTGGACCAGATATCGGAGACCGGCAAGCACCAGGGCGTGATCGCCTACGCGGCGGCCTACGAGTACGCCGAGGTGGAGGATCTGTTAAAGCTGGCCGAGGAGAAGGGCGAACCGCCGTTTCTGATTCTGCTGGACGGCATCGAGGATCCCCACAACCTGGGCGCGATTATCCGCACCGCCAACCTGGCCGGAGCGCACGGGGTGATCATCCCCAAGCGCAGGGCCGTGGGCCTGACCGCCACGGTGGCCAAGACCTCGGCCGGTGCCCTGAACTACACCCCGGTGGCCAAGGTCACCAACCTGACCGCCACCATGGAGGACTTGAAGAAAAAGGGAATGTGGTTTGTGTGCGCGGACATGGGCGGCGAACTCATGTACCGCCTGAACTTAAAAGGCCCCATCGGCCTGGTGGTAGGAAATGAAGGCGAAGGCGTCGGCAAGCTGGTGAAAGAGCACTGCGACATGGTCGCCTCCATTCCGATGAAGGGGGATATTGATTCGTTGAATGCATCGGTCGCGGCGGGCGTTCTGGCTTATGAGATCGTGAGACAACGTTTGTCCTAGGGGGTACCCTTTGTCCTAAGGGGTACCAGGCAAAGCCTGGTGGATTCCTTAGGACGGCCAGCGAATTCCAGCAATCTCAACATCAGGGGTACCAGGCAAAGCCCGCTGGATTCCTTAGTACGGCCAGCGAACCCCAGCAATAGGTAACCTCACCCCCATTTTCCCCCCAACTACCTCTCCAACCCTCAGTAAAGGAGCAATGGTTTTATGAAGAAAAAAGCCATTTTAATACCCATAACCGCCCTCGCGCTTGCCGCCGGTTCCACCGGCTGCAGCGCGGGTACCGTCCCGGGCGCCGGCGCCGCCGTGGAGTCATCCGCTGCCCCATCCCCCGCGGGGTCACCCCTCGCCGATCCCCAGCCTCTCGCGGATGCCGTCCAGCCCATCGTCATCGAGGACCAGGCGGTTCCGCTCTACAGCAAGCCGGCGGGCAGCTATGTGCGCACGCCCATCGCCTCCGGTACCGTGACCTACGAGAACAACCTGGCGCTGTTAGACGCCTCCAACATGGGCGAGGGCTACATTATGCTCAAATACCTGGGCAGCAACCCCAAGATCAAGGTGCAGATCACCAAGAGCGGGTCCACCACCTATACATACGATCTGAACAACAGCGGCGTGTACGAGGTGTTTCCATTGTCCGAGGGCAGCGGCTCCTACCAGGTGAAGGTCTTTGAAAATGTCTCGGGCAACCAGTATTCCCAGGCCTTCAGCCAGGATGTAAACGCCAACATCACCAACGAGTTCGGTCCGTTCCTGTACCCCAACCAGTACGTGAACTTCAACGCGGCCAGCGCCGCGGTTCAAACCGGAGCAGCGGTCTGCGCCGGGTCCGCTGATCAGGTGGCCGTGGTTGCGGACATCTACAACTATGTGATCACCAACATCACCTACGACACGGCCAAGGCGGCCTCCGTCCAGTCCGGCTACCTGCCCAACGTGGACGTGGTGCTGGCCCAGAAAAAGGGAATCTGCTTCGACTACGCGGCCCTGATGACAGCCATGCTGCGCTCCCAGGATATTCCCACCAAGCTGGTGGTGGGCTACACCGGGAACCTGTACCACGCCTGGATCAACGTGTATCTGGACGGACAGGGCTGGGTGGACAATGTGATCTATTTCGACGGCCACGACTGGAAGCTCATGGACCCCACCTTTGCATCAAACGGGAACCAGAGCGAGGAGATCATGAAGTACATCGGCAATGGCTCCAACTATCAGGGCAAGTACAGTTATTGACGATCAGGAGGACATCGGGGCGAGTATGAAAAAGCCAGAAAAACCTTACCAATATTCCTATCAGGAGCTGTCGGCCTTCTGCCTGCAGATTGGCCTTCTGCTGGAGGCAGCCGTGCCTCTGGACGAGGGCCTGGCCATTATGGCCGAGGACGCGGGCTGCGAGGACGAGAAACAGCTTTTACTCTACATGGCCGAGGGCGCGGAGCTGGGAGACCCGTTCTTCAAAGTGCTGGAGGACGCGGGTACATTTCCCCTCTATGTGGTGCGCATGGCCAAATTGGGCCAGCAGTCCGGCACCCTGGACCAGATGATGAAGTCCCTTTCAGACTACTATGAGAAGGAGTACCGGCTGCTGGTCAATGTGAAGAACGCGCTGACCTACCCCATCATGATGGTAGTTATGCTGCTGGTGGTGCTGTTCGTGCTGTTCTCGAAGGTGATGCCAGTCTTTGACCAGGTATACGAGCAGCTGGGCGCGAAAATGTCCCCGGCGGCCAGGTCGGCCATCCGGCTGGGCGGCCTGTTCAGCGGCGTCGCTCTGATCGCGGCCGCGGTGATCGCTCTGGCCGTGTTCGGAATCTGGGCTGCGTCCCGGTTCGGACACCGGATTTCCCTGGTGGACAAGATGGTAAATTATGTAAAATGTCACAGCCGCATCGCCCTTGCCATTGCAAACCGCCGGTTCACCTCCGTGCTGGCGCTCACGTTGAAGAGCGGCATGGAGTTTGAGAAGGGGCTGGAGCTGGCGGGCGAGCTGGTGGACAACGGCAAGGTGGCCGCGCAGATTGAGAAGTGCGGCCGGACTCTGGAGACCGGAGCCAGCTATTACCAGGCGATGAAGGATACCGGGCTGTTTTCCGGCTTCTACGTGCAGATGATCAAGGTGGGAAGCCGCAGTGGCCGTCTGGACGCGGTGATGGAGGAGATATCCGAGGACTTCGAGCAGGCGGCGGACCAGTCCATGGACAACATGCTGGCCCGGTTTGAGCCCACCATTGTGGCGGTGCTGGCCGTCTCCGTGGGCCTGGTGCTCCTGTCGGTGATGCTGCCCCTTGTGGGCGTGCTGGCCGCGATCGGATGAGGACGTTATAGATGAGAGTTGACAGAAGAAGCAGACGAAGAAAAAGCCAGACGAAGGGCTACCTGCTATCCGCAGCGGCCCTTCTGCTCCTTGTGGGCGTATTTGCGGTAGGCGCGCTCTCCTTTGCGGGGAAGGCCGGGCAAAAGGGGGAGGAATCCCTGCGCCGGGCGGTGACCAGGGCTTCGGTCCAGTGTTACGCCATCGAGGGGCGCTATCCGCCCAGCGTGGAGTATCTGGAGGAGAATTACGGGGTCCGCATTGACCGGGACCGCTACAATGTATTTTACAACGGCTTCGCATCCAATGTGATGCCGGAGATTGTCATCAATCCCATTGAGGAAGAGGAGGCGCGCAGATGAACCGGACGGCGGCGAGAAGAAGCAACAAAATGAACGTGCTTTTCACCGGCCTGCTGTTCCTGGTGTTCGTCCTGTGCGCCCTTTTTACCGTGCTCATCGGCAGCCGGGTGTACGAGAACATCACGGCGCGCAGCAACCGGAATTTCACCGGAACCACGGCCCTCAGCTACATCGCCAACAAGGTGCGCCAGGGCGACCGGGAGGGCATGGTGGAGGTGCGGGAAATAGACGGCGTGCCGGTGCTGGTCCTGGGCCAGGATCTGAACGATACCCGCTATGAGACCTGGATTTACTATCAGGACGGCTGGGTGAGGGAACTGTTCTCCAACCCGGAGAGCGGCCTGGGGTTGAAGGACGGCCTGGATATTCTGGAGTGCTCGGGACTTCAAGTGTCCCTCTCGGACCGTCTTCTGACCATCCGCACTCTGGGAGAGGGCGGAGGCAGCCTGAGGCTGTATTTGAGCCTGCATATAAAAAGTCAATAGGAAAATGAGAAATTTTCAAGATTTATTGTTGATTAAATTTCAGGTACAACAAATAGACCACCGTTATCCGCTGGTCTGAAAGGATGCGGTATTCTCTATTCTGGAAGAGACATTAGATATTCTTTTACCCTTCCGTAATAGATACGCAGAAACTTATTAGCGCCTGCAGTCATGTAGACATAGTAAGGCTTTCCCTGAGCACGTTTCTTATCAATAAACGCATATACAGGGTCGTCCTGCGGTTTTGTTTTGATGAGACAGTCCATGACCTGAAATAAGGTTTTTCGGAGGGAAGATGAGCCGCGTTTGGAGGTTGGAACGCTTTTTTGTTCATAGGTTCCGGATTCATTGACACCTGGGTCTACACCAGCAAATGCAGTGATAGCGCCCTTGTGGGTAAAGCGTGTGACATCTCCGATTTCAGCCATAAGCTGAGGACCAAGAGACGGGCCAACACCCTTCATCCCCATAACAACGGGATATTCAGGCAGCTTGGCGGCTGTGTCATTCATCAGGGTACGGAGTTCTTCCACGGTTCTGGAAGCAGTGTTTAATTGTTCTATGGACTGTTTCACGATCAGCTTGGTTAGATCATCTTTTGGAAGTATAGGAACAAGCTCCTTTGCGGCCCCATAGATTTCTTCAGCCTTGTCTTTGCTGAAGTTGTACTTCCTGCGTTTGCACCACTTCTGATAATGGTCGACAAATGCATTTAATGAAAGTTTACGAACACAGTCCACATGCCAGTATGTAGTAGCAAAATCAACCCACTTCTGGCTGCCGTCCTCACGGGCAGGGCTATCAAAGTAAGTATTAACACCAGGGTAAGTCTGATCGAGGATACCGATGAGGTTATTCTTCATAGCTGTTTTGTGTTTCATGTAGAAGCCAAACTGACGGTTCATGGTCTTTAATTGATTGCGTAGTTCGTCCATAAGACTATACTGTTTCAATTCCGTCCAACTGTCAAGGGTGTAACGAGCTATTTTTACAGAGTCAGCTTTATCAGATTTTACTTTGCGGAGGGAATGAGCTCCAAAATCTTTAATGAGCTTAGGATTTACGGCAGTTACAAAAAGACCTGCCAGAGAAAGCTCACGAGCCAGTGGTTCGTAGTAACGGCCAGTATGTTCCATAACGATGCGTGATTCACCATCGATTGATCGGATCTGCGCAATTAAGGATTGGATGTTACTGGAAGTGTGCTTGATTTCAAAGGGAGAAGAAACGATTTCTCCATAAGGTCGTAGAATGGCGACCATACTTTTCCCTTTGGAAACATCAATACCAACAGCGTTCATGTTCATAAATTTGTCACTCCTAAAGAATATTGCAATAGATAAGTACCAGTTTTACTCATTGCCTATTCAATCTACTGTGGTGTGACACGAACGTACCAAAGGCAGTTCAACCTGCATAAAACGAACGCTGCAAATGAGGAGCTGGTTATCAGTCTCAAATACGGACGCGAAGTCCAAGAAAGGAAGCCGATATACCGATTGCTCCAACATTGTAACAGCTTAAGCAACAAGATGGATAATTCCTTACTGGCTGTAAGGGATATTAACCATAAATATATTGTAGTAGAAGCGGAGGTGTCTGGGAAAATGAGTGGTAGGCGTGGATCCGGCTCCGGGCCGTTTCTGATGGAAATGATTCTGGTGAGCGGATTTTTTATCATATGCGCGGCCCTGTGCGTGACCGTGTTTGTCAAGGCTGATTCTACCAGCCGCAGGGCCAGGGATATCAACCAGGCGGTGCTGGCGGCGGAGACTCTGGCCGAGGAGATTAAGGCGGGCCAGGTGGAAACACTGGGAGACGGCCTGCCCATGCCGGACCGGGATTTCAGCGGATTTCTGGCCCAATGGGAAAACGACGGGCAGAGAGCGCGCCGGGAGCTGATTTCCCAGGCTGAGGATTTTTACAGCTATGCGCCGGTGTGGGACGAGGACTGGAACCGCTACCCGGACGCCGGGGCGCTGGCGGCGGCCGGAAAAGAGACCGCCTACGCCGCACAGGTGCTCTGCGGCACGGTGGACCACATGCAGATGACGCAGATCGTGATCATGCGCTATGGAGCGCGGGACAAGGGAACGGTGCTGTACGCGTTGAACGCGGATCAGTATATCAAACCATAACAGAGAAAAGGTGGGATTTGACAGATGGCGAGGGAATCGGGCGGAGGAAAAGTGAATATCGGAGCGGCTTCCCTGGTGCTGATCTTTATCGTGCTCTGCCTGGCCACCTTCGGGCTGCTCTCCCTGAGCAGCGCTAAAGGCGACTTGAGTCTGGCGGAGCGACAGGCGGAGGCGGTGAGCGCCTACTATGAGGCGGACAGCAAGGGGCAGGAGTGGGTGCGCCAGGTGGACGCGGTGCTGCAGGAGGAGATGGGACATTCCGACGACTCGTCCTCAGCCAGCGATTCCGTCAAGGCGCGTCTGGGAGACATTTACCATCAGGACGAGGGAATGGTGGTCGCGGACATTCCCATGGAGCGGGGGCAGTCCCTGCGCATTGAGCTGACGCTGGTCTGCGGCGAGGGTATGCGCTATCAGATCCATTCCTGGTACGTGTACGACAGCGGCCAGTATGAGATCGACAATTCGATGCCGGTGTGGGACGGGAGTTCCGGGGCTTAACAGGCGTTTGATCATCCACCCGGCGCTGGTTGCGGTACCGGTATTGGCGCGGGGATATGCAAAATTTGATGTAAAAGGAGCAGACTAGAACCATGAATGTAAAGGAATTGCTGACAACGGCGGTGGAGCAGGATGCGGCGGACATTTTCCTGGTACCCGGCATGCCGTTTTCCTACAAAATCGGCGGCCGGATCATTTACCAGGGCCAGGAAAAGATCATGCCGGAGGAGATGGACCGCATGATCACGCAGATTTACGAGCTGGCGAAGAACCGCGATATGGCCAAGGTGCGGGAACATGGGGACGACGATTTCTCCTTTGCCATTCCCGGCGTTTCGCGGTTCCGCGCCAATATTTTCCGGCAGAGGGGGTCTCTGGCCGGGATCATCCGAGTGGTGCGTTTTGAGCTGCCCGATCCGGAAGCCCTGCACCTGCCGAAAATGATCATCGACGTGGCCAGGATGACCAAGGGAATGGTGCTGGTGACCGGTCCCGCGGGAAGCGGAAAGAGCACTACCCTGGCCTGCATCATCGACGAGATCAACCGGACGAGAAACGCCCATGTGATTACCCTGGAGGACCCCATCGAGTATCTTCACCGGCATAAAATGAGCGTTGTGACCCAGCGCGAGATCGTCACGGACACGGACAGCTATCTGACCGGCCTGCGCGCTTCCCTGCGCCAGGCGCCGGACGTGATCCTTCTGGGGGAGATGCGGGACCATGAGACCATCAGCACGGCTATGACGGCGGCGGAGACGGGCCATCTGATCCTGTCCACCCTGCACACCATCGGCGCGGCCAACACCATCGACCGCGTGATCGACGCATTTCCGCCCAGCCAGCAGCAGCAGATCCGCACCCAGCTCTCCATGGTGCTGGACGCGGTGATCTCCCAGCAGCTGATCCCCACCCTGGACGGCGGCGTGCAGCCTGCGTTTGAGGTGATGTTTTTGAACAACGCCATCCGCAACATGATCCGGGAATCCAAGATTCACCAGATCGACGGCGTGATCGCCACCTCCCAGGGCGAGGGTATGATTTCCATGGACAACAGCATCATCAGCCTGTACCGTAAGGGCGCTATTTCCCGCGAAAACGCCATCGCCTACAGCAGCAACAGCGAGCTGATGGCGAAAAAGCTGGACCGTTAGACGCTAAAACTTATGGCCCGGCGCGCCGGGGCTGCATATAATGAGGAGAAATGGAGCAACCTGAACACTGTAAGCATCGGGGAGCGTAAATGCGGGCAAACGGCCCGGGATCTGAGCCGCTTCCTGGGAAAGTGAGTGGAAGAATGAGAGTAGACAAGCGGAAAGTGGTAATCGTGGGCACCGGTATGGTAGGTATGAGCTACGCCTACAGTCTGTTGAACCAGTCGGTTTGCGACGAGCTGGTGCTGATCGACGTGAACAAGACGCGGGCAATCGGGGAAGCCATGGACTTGAACCACGGCCTGGCCTTCGCCAACGCCAGCATGACGATCTACGCGGGGGAGTACAGCGACTGCGCGGATGCGGACATCGTGGTGATCTGCGCCGGAGTGGCCCAGAAGCCGGGGGAGACCCGTCTGGACCTGTTGAAGCGCAACGCGCAGGTGTTCCGCTCCATCATCGATCCGGTAACCTCATCAGGCTTTAACGGGATATTCCTGGTGGCAACCAACCCGGTGGATATCATGACCAGGATCACCTGCGTGCTGTCCGGGTTTAACCCCAGGCGGGTGCTGGGCAGCGGTACGGCCCTGGACACGGCGCGCCTGCGTTATCTCCTGGGCGAATACCTGAAGGTGGATCCCAGAAACGTGCACGCCTACGTCATGGGCGAGCATGGCGATTCAGAGTTTGCGCCCTGGAGCCAGGCGCTGTTGGCTACCAAGCCCATACTGGAGCTGTGCGGCGAGAACGACGCGGTCTGCCGGGAACGCCTGGATCAGATCGAGGAGGAGGTGCGCACCGCGGCCTACAAGATCATAGAGGCCAAGAACGCCACCTACTACGGCATCGGTATGGCCTTAACCCGGATCACCAAGGCGATTCTGGGAGACGAGCACAGCGTGCTCACCGTTTCGGCCATGCTGCGCGGCGATTTCGGCCAGCGAGATGTGTTTGTGGGCGCGCCCTGCATCATCAATCAGAACGGCATCCAGAAGGTATTACCCCTGTCCCTGACCGACGAGGAAATGGAGAAAATGAACAAGTCCTGCGACACGCTGCGGGAAAGCTTCGAGGGGATTTTTTAGCAGAGAAGAGCTCCGGACAGGAGCTCTTTTTCTATGGGGAGAAGCGTGGCGGGGGAACGCTGCGGAGGCTTATGCATCCTTTACCGGTATGATGCGGAACCCGTAGGGTGACCAGGTGTTGCCCAGCAGATACAGGGTGTAGCTCTGGCCCGGCTGTACCGTGAGGGAGGCGGTGGCGATGGGGCCGGAGAGCCACTCATAGCCGGAGTCCTCGGTCACATAGAAGCTGTAGGGGCCGGGCGGCAGCGTGCGGTAGGGGGTGGCCGCGCCGAAGGGGATCTGCTGGTGCAGTGGGATTCCGTCGGCGGTGTGGAGCGCAAAGGAGGAGTCCTCCATACTGACGTTCACGGTGCGCAGGCAGGCCTGATCCCTGGTATCCGGCGCACAGGACTGGTCGATAAACTGCAGAAGATCCACGCCCTGACCGGCGGAGTCCACCAGCACTGCGGTGGAGTGGGCGTCCGGTGGGAAAGTGAGCTCCTTCTCCAACAGAAGGGCGTTGGAGGGGGACTCCTGCGTCAGCCTGACGCGGTGGGAACCCGCAGGCACCGCATCATAGTCGGTCAGGCTGGAGAAAATGGAACCTGCGACCCGCGGGACGCGGTCCAGGGCAAGATTGACGGGAAATGGGGTGGATGCGGCGTTTAACAGGCGCGTCAGGCCGGTTCCGGAATAGGGAACGGCCATCCCCGGCATGGCGCCGGTATCATCCAGATAGGCCGCCGGCGTCTCATGGAAAAAGCCGTTGTTCTCATAATCGTTTAACAGATCGGACATTTGAATTCCTTTTAAATGAGCGTTTGTACAGTATATGACAGGGGGCGGCGGGAAAGTCGCGGGGGAGAAAACAAGTTTTGCCCCCAGGCGGCGCACTGCATGAACAATGGCCCTTAGGCTGCGCCGGCCCATCACATTCAAAAAGGGATTGGCCGCCGCCAATCCCCGAAGCAATCACGTTTTGAACTTTTTAAGATTCTTATAGTAGAGCGCCTTGTCGGACTCTTCCTCCACGAATTCGATCAAATCGCCGGCCGTGCATCCGAAAAACGCGCACAATTTGCAGATCAGATTGGCGTCGATTCTCTGAAATTCATCCCGGCAATAGCGGTTGAAGTTGGCCCTTGGGATATCCAGGAAGCTGCACAGAGCATTTTTGCTGATATCCTTTTCCGCCAGCTGTTTCTCTATATTCAAGTGTAAGTATCCCATTTGCGCACCGCCTCTCTGATAAAATTATAGCCAAGAAAAAAATATCTAGTAATTCACTGTATAGTAAGTTACAATATAGTAAGTTATTAAATAGAGAGGTGAGGGTTTTATGTCAAAAGAAGGTTTTCAAAGTCTGATGAGAAAAATGGAGGAATTTGCCCGGGCAAACGACCGGATTTCCGTCCCGGAGCGCAGGCGGGCGGTTATAAGCCTGTACCGGCGGCTGCGGCGCGAGCTTGCGGGCGAAGCCAAAACCGGCGTCAGGGAAACAGGGGGTTCCGCCTCCATCCGAATCCTGGCAAAGGACGGGCTGATCGCGTGCGACGAGTCCGACGCGCTGTTGAAGCTGATGGCCATGGCTAATCTGCTTTGTGTCAAACGGGTTGGAAATCAGATTCAGATGGATCTGTGGTTTCGCTGCTGGGAGTGGAAAAAGAGAACATAGACGGTGATAGACACAAAAAAACCCTTGAGCAATCAAGGGTTTTTTAAAAGCTGCTGACGGGAATCGGACCCGTGACCTCCGCACTACCAATGCGACGCTCTACCGACTGAGCCACAGCAGCTTGTTTCATTTGGTCGCTCTCGCGAACCTTGTATATATTATCATGGAGAATCAGATTTGTCAACAGCATTTTAAAATATTTTTTAAATCCACCGGAACGGTGTCCGGTTCAGCCAGGGGGGATTAAGAAATAGTTGAAAAAAGTCCGGTCCCCGGGTATGATGAAAGATGACGAAAATCCTGTAAATACAGAGATGAATGACCGGAAAACGGACTGACAGGCGGGGGATAAAGAATGGAAGAACGGTGGAGTTATGTCTGCAATGGCACACTTGAAGGACAGGAAAAATTTGCGCAGCGCTTCCTTGACGAAGCGGCGGTAAGGGAGCAGCCGGCGGGGACCTATCTGTGCCGCCAGGGAGATCCTGCGGCCTGCCTGTATCTGCTTCTGGACGGCGTGGTGGAAAACAGCGTGATACTGGAGGACGGCAGGAAGAAGATCAATATGCTGTACACTGGAATGAGCCTGCTGGGAGTGTCGTGCCTGGACGAGGAGGTCTGCATGGTGAACCTGCGCTGCCTCACCAGGGTGAGAACCGCCAGAGTCCACCGGCAGGCAGTCCGGGCCTGGCCGCCGGAGATGCTGCTGCCGGTGGCAATGTGCCAGACCTACAAGATGCAGGGCGTGTACCGGCAGCTGCGGGAACAGGTGTTTCTGTCTACGGAGGAACACCTATTGAAAATACTGGAGGATTTGGAAGCGTCGGGAGCCCTCTCCGGGGAGTATGGGCTCAAACGGGTGAGCCATCAGCTCCTGGCCGATATGGCGGGACTCTCCAGAGTGCAGGTGTCCAACCTGATCGGCCGTCTGGCGTCCCGGTCTTTACTTTCCCGGACTCAGCTGGAAATGCTCCGGCTGGGCGGACAGGAGGTGAGAACCGATGGATGACGGGCAGTTTACTTATATGACGGCGGACTGGCTTCTGGGCCACGAGAAATTTATTGAGAAATTTCTGCAGACGGCGGAGATCCGTTTCCTGAAAAAGGGCGACATTCTGATCCGGCAGGGAGAGCCGGTGGATTATTTGTACCTGGTTCTGAAGGGATCGGTGGAATCCTACTTCGAGAATGAGAGCGGAAGGCAGAAGATCACCTCCATCTGCCAGCGGGGAGTTCTGGTTGGCCTGACCGGTTTAAACGGCTACATGGAACATCACACGATGCGCTGCCGCACCTCTGCGATTGTGGCGGTGGCGCCCAAGGAGACGGTCTACCAGTGGGACAGCGATATGCTGATGGCTCTGATCCAGATGCAGACGCGGAAAATGAAAACGGCATTTGCCCAGATGATCCACCAGGTGGCCCAGACCATTGAGGGGCGCATTCTGCGCCTGCTTCTGGAGGCGGCCAGCGAGGACGAGGCGAAGGAGTACGAAATTCCGGTGAACATCGTATTTTCCCGCCAGGAGATTGCCAGTATTGTGGGCTCCACCCGGGAGCGGGTGGGACAGGTGCTCAACGAGCTGCAGAATGAGAAGCTCCTTGAGATCGACGGCAGGGATATCTATTTTTACCCCTCTGCGCTGAGGCGGCGGCTGGAACAGCTCTGACGGCGTTTATATATGTTTGAATCCCCTCCGGGCAAAAATGTCCGGCGGGGATTTTTGAAATCCGGCGGAAATGCGAAAAACTTTACAGCTTTTGCCCGGAACATGCAGTATGATTCTTCCAGAAACGCCGGTGAGACGGCAAAATCAAAGGAGGAATCAAGAATCGTGAAGACGAGAGAACAAACGGTCCGGCCCGGGGGAACGGACACACAGCGGCCAGGAATCAGCGGCTTTGTGGCCCTGATTCTGTTTATCATGGTATTTTCGGGGGCACTGAAGGATGTGCCTGTGCTGAAAGCCCTGGATTTCAACAATATGATGGGGGCCTTCGGCGTGGTAAAGGGAGCGGAAGGAAACTTTCAGGGAGTGGGAGGCGTGGGAGCCAAGGACGGCTTCATGGTCGCTTTCGCCCAGCTGCCCCTTCTGATGCTGGCCATGGGGATTGTGGAGCTGGCCACCAAGTACCGGGCGCTTCTGGCTGCCAAGGTATTGTTTACACCCATTCTGAAACCGCTTTTGGGCATACCGGGGACTGCGGGCCTGACGCTGGTATCGTCCCTGAACAGCTCCGACGGCGGTGCGGTGATGACGGCGGACCTCTACGACCGGGGATATCTGACCCAGGACGAACGGACTATTTTTGTGGGATTCCAGTTTGCCGCCTCCGGCATGATCGTGGCGACGGTGACGCTGCTGGCCATGGCGCCCATGCTGGTGGTCTCTCCCATGTTCATCATGGGGATTCTGCTGCTCATGAAATTTGTCAACGGCAATCTGGTCCGTCTGGCGGTGAAGCGCAGGCCCTCGTCGGACGGGGAGAACCGGGACCAGCGCGCTGCGTAACCGATGAGAAGGCAAAACAAGGAGGAATGAATCGTGGAAGCAGAAAATACGGCAAAAAAATCGTTTGTGGAAATCTTTATGGAAGGGGCCTTTAAAGGGTGGAATATGGGAATCCGCTCCATGCTGACCGCCCTGGTTCTGGCCTATGCCCTGATGTATATGTTGAAGGCGTCCGGGGCTATGATTCTGTTGGAGCGGGTGTTCTCGCCGGTGATGGGACTGTTCTCCCTGCCGGGGGTGGCGATCACCGCGCTGGTGGCGGCGCTGATGAGCAAACCTGGCGGCGTGGCCACCGCGGTGGCCCTGTACACCCAGGGGGTGCTGACGGACGTCCAGGTGACGGTTATGTTCCCGGCCCTGGTGCTTATGGGCGGGCTGGTCAGCCAGTACGTGAGAGTGGTGGTGGTCAGCGGCACGGACAAGCGCAGGCATTCGCTTTTGATCGCCAGCACCATCGGCGTGGCGGTGCTGTCGATACCGCTGATGAATATTCTGCTGGGCATCATGCGCCGGTAAAAGGAAAAGGAGGAGCAGCACATGATCGAACGGGAAGCCATAGCGAAACAGTTTTACATTGACGATCACGCGGTGATCTACGGTTTGCTGGCCAGGGCCGCGGACCAGCTGTACGGGGAGCGTGGGATGAAAGCCAGCGCCAGGGCCACGGTTCTTTACGCATCCGAGCGAGGCCGGAGAATGGCAAAGCGGGCGTCCAGGGACGGGTACCCTCTGACGCCTGCCGTATACCGGATTTACACGGAGTGGGCGGACGAGCAGAAGCGGATGAAGGTGGAAACGCTTCAGCTGTCGCCGAATTACCGGATGAACGGCACCTACTGCGTGTGGAATGAGACCTGGAAACAATATCATTTGGAAAAATATGGAGAAATCTATTGCACCTACGTGGACAAGACCATGGTGAAAGCGTTCAATCCCGGGAACGAGCTGATCATTCACAGCGCCCAGTCCCTGGGAGGGCCGGGCTGCGATTTTGAGTGGCCGGGGCTGTGTTATGAAAACGAGGAGGCGCTGAGAGCGGACGGGGCCTTAAAACAATCCAAGCGCCAGGTCGCGGTGAAGGATTTCCTGTACCACTGCGGACACACGGTTTCCGCCATGGGGCGGGGGTATGCGCTGGAGCTGGGGCAGGAGGGATCGGACCGGATCGTGTGCCAGGCCCTGGAAGAATACTGCGCCCTGTTCGGCAGGGAGAAGGCGGAGGCCGTGATCCGGGAATCGGAACTTGATTTTGAGGAAATATAAAATGGAAACGTTGTAAAAAGGGGGAAATGGGAAGTGACGCAAGAGTACGGTAAGATTGCCAACGGGATCGTCCTGTGGCTGGCCTGCGCGCCGGGGGTGCTGTGGGTCTGCGCGGCGGCGGGAATATTCCTGAGGAGGAGTTTAAAGGACGGGGCCAGGATGGGGCTGACCAGGGAACAGATACGCAAGGGAATCCGGGGAGCTTCCATCGCCTCCGTCGGCCCCTGCCTGGTGATGCTCTCCTCCATGCTATCCCTGATGGTGATCACGGGCAGCCCCATTGCCTGGCTAAGGGTCAATGTGATCGGCGGGGTGGGTTATGAGATCATGGGGGCCAGCTTTGCGGCGGACGCCATGCACATCAAAATCGGCACCTCCCAGATGAGCGTGGACTACCTCTGCGTGGCCACCGTGGTGATGACCACGGGCTGTCTGGGCTGGATTCTTTTCGGCGCGCTGTTCAGCGACAAGATGGACAAGGTGAACCAGGTCATGGCCGGGGGAAGCAAGGCCATGATCCCCATTGTGGGAGCCTGCTGCGTGCTGGGCTGCTACAGCAACCTGGTGCTGGAGCGGGCCACGCCCTTTGGGCCGGGTACGGTGGCCGCTGTGAGCGCAGGCGCGCTGATGATTCTCATCCAGCTGGCGGCCAGGCGGTGGAAGAAGCGCTGGCTGAAGGATTGGGCCTTGTCCATTGCCATAATTGCGGGAATGATCGCCAGCATGGCGGTTCACTAGAGAGGGAGGTGTTTGGTTATGGATCGATCCGACGTCTACAATCACAGCTATATGCCGTATATCGTAAAATGGGGCAAGATCGTGTGCTGGGTCCTGCTGCCGCTGATTTATCTTCCCACCATCGCCCTGCTGGTGGTTTATGGGGCGAAAATGCCCCTTGACGCCACGGTCAACGGGATCATTGCCATTCTCTCCGCCAGTTTTGCGGTGTATCTGTCGGAGCCACTTTCCGTTTTCCCGATTCTGGGAACTCCCGGATTATACCTGATCTGCATCTCGGGCAATTCCAAGCAGATTCGGGTGCCGGCGGCCCTGATGGCCCAGGATGGGGCGGGGGTGGAACAGGGAACGCCGGAGGGAGGAATCATGTCCAGCATCGGCGTGGCGACCTCCATGTTCATCAGCATTCTGGTGATGACGGTCATGATTTTTATGGGAAAATGGATTCTGAGCGCGCTGCCGGACCCGGTGGTGGCCGCGCTGCCCATGCTGCTTCCGGCTCTGTTCGGAGCGCTTTTAGCCCAGCAGCTGATGAACCATCCCAGGCTGGGGGCGGCTGCCGTCGCGCTTGCGGCCGCGGTGCGCCTGGCCCAGATTCGGGGAATATTTGGAATTCTGCCCTTTGGCGGCGGATATGCGCCGATGCTGATCTGCGTGTTTGGAACCATTGGTCTGGCCAGAATCATGTACAAAATGGGCTGGCTGAAAGAAGATAGGAGATAGAGGATGAGTGAGACAATGAATACCAGTCGGATATTGGAACTGGTGGAGGAAAAGAAAGAACAGTTTATAACGCTCAGCGATGCGATCTGGGCCGTGCCGGAGCTGGGGCTGGCGGAGCACCGGTCCGCAGGGCTGCTGATCCAGGCCCTGGAGCGGGAAGGATTTCAGGTGGAGCGCGGGATCGACGGCATTGAGACGGCATTTGTCGGGACATACGGCAGCGGCCGGCCGGTGATCGGGCTGTTGGCGGAGTACGACGCACTGCCGGGCCTGAGCCAGGAAGCCGCCTGCACGTCCCACAAACCATTGGCGGAGGGAGAGCCCGGGCACGGCTGCGGGCACAATGCGCTGGGAGCCGGCGTGGTTGCCGCCGCCGTGGCGGTAAAGGACTATTTAAAGGAATATCCCGGCGCAGGCACGGTGAAGGTGTTTGGCTGCCCCGGGGAGGAAGCCGGATGGTCGAAAATGTTTCTGGCCCGGGACGGCTATTTCAAGGATGTGGATGCCTGCTTTACCTGGCATCCGGGAAACTGCAATTCCGTCCAGGGCTACAGCTCCAACGCCAATATCTGCGTATATTTTACCTTCCGCGGGCGGAGCGCCCACGCGGCGGCGGCTCCCCATCTGGGGCGCAGCGCCCTGGACGCCTGCGAGCTGATGAATGTGGGCGTGAACTATCTGCGGGAGCATGTGCCCACAGAGGTGCGCATGCACTATGCCTACCAGAATGCAGGCGAGAAGGCCCCTAACGTAGTCCACGCCAACGCCTGCCTGAAATATTACATCCGCGCGCCCAAAATGGCTCTGGCCGTCCAGGTATTGGAGCGGGTGAAGGATGTGGCCAGAGGCGCGGCGCTGATGACCGGCACGGAGTGCGATATCAATGTGACCGCGGGAATGAGCGATTTCATCGCCAACGACGCGATCAGCCGCTTGTTTGTGGAGGCCTTCAATCTGGCCGGGCCGCCGCAGTTTGACGCGCAGGACGAGGCGCTGGCAAGGGCCTTCTGGGATCAGTATTCTGAAAATGAGAAGGCTGCCGGAATGATGCGGATCAACCTGTCGTACCCGGACGGGGAGAAGTTCCGGGACACGCCCCTGGTAAAGGAAATCGGCCCCTATTTCCGAATCGACAAATATATGCCGGGCTCCACCGACGTGGGGGATGTGAGCTACGTGACGCCCACCGGCCAGCTCTGGGTGACCTGCTACGCCAACGGGACCCCGGGACATTCCTGGCAGGTGACCTCCCAGGTGGCCTCCTCCATCACCCACAAGGCGGTTGTGTGCGCCGCCAAGACGATGGCACTGGCCACCGTGATGTCCTTTTTACGGCCGGATGTGGTGGAGCAGGCAAGGGAAGAGCTGAAGCAGCGGACGGGCGGCGTCTACGTCTGTCCGGTGGAGCCGGGGAAGAAGCCGGTTATGCCGTAAAAGAATAAAGAGGATAAAAACAATCGCCCGCAGGCTGCGCCAGCGGCCCATTGCATTCAAGGAAAGCGCCTTTGAGCGGCTAACGCTGCAAAAGGCGCTTTTTCGGCTGCCGGACATAAGCTGGCACGGCGAAACTTCCGGGATTCCTTGTTATTTCCCAACAAAAATGTTAAAATTTGTTTATACAATGACAGACAAGACGGGGAGGTAAACCGATGCGTGGAGAGAACAATACAAAGCGGGGTATGGTCCGCGGCAGCCTGTTTGAGACGGTGCTGCGGATTCTTCTGGAGCAGAGCGGGTTTTCACTGGTCCGGCCGGGGGCGGAACATGCGGGGAAGGTGCGCATGAACCGGGCGAATTTTGTGGAGCTGAAGGGCCGGGGCGGGTGGCACCAGATCGACTGCCCCTTTGATTACGACGGCTTTATCCCTTTTTTATATCCGGTGCGGCTTCTGGGAGAGGCGAAGTTTCTGCAGAAAGAGGTGCAGAAGAACTCGATCCGCAGCTTCATCGGCGTGCTGAAAGATATACAGGAAAATTATTTTGTGGACGATTCCCTGACGGACTCCATGGTGCGGGGGCGCAGGATGGAGCTGGGAGCGTTTTTCGCAGCCAACGGGTTTAACCCGGAGGCGGAAAAGTTGGCCTACGCCCACGGAATCCGGACCATTTCCTACCGGAACAATCTGGCCATCGCGGATATCAAGGACCGGATTCTTCTGCTGGAGGAACAATACATATCCTCCGCCAAGCTCTCCGAGAGCGGCAGAGGCGGCCGGAAGGATTTTATGGAAAAATTCGAGATGGTGCTCAGAGGGGAGAAAACGGGCGAGGAGTTCGCCTGGGATTTTGACCTGCAGCCCAGCGCGGGTCAGGCGCTGGAGGAGCTGGGGGATTTCCTGCGGGAGATCCACACCAATTTTCTGGCCTCCACGGACACCGGGGTGCTGCTGCATTTCCTGGGGAAGGAACCCTTCCCGGAAGAACTGTTCGGCCAACGCGACGAGGCGCGCTGCCGGGTCCGCTATGTTCTGACGGGACAGGAGACCCGGTTTTATCTGGTATTTTCCGGGGACGAGCGGGAGCGGCGGTTTTATTTTACTCCGCCGGACTCCCTGAGCGAGGCGGCGCTGTTCGGAGGAAATGTTCTGGATGAAAAGGAGCGCCATATGAAGGTACTGCACACCCAGATCATAATAAAAGGCCTCCGGCGCAGCCTGGACATCAAACTGGACCAGGACTGGCTGGAAGCCAGGCGTGAACTGAACATGACCCCGGAAACATTCTAAATACTGTGTACCGCAAGTCCCAGGCAGGGAACCTCAAAACACCCCCTGCACCAACACCATATAACACACCGTGCCCAGCGCAATACTTGCCAGGGTGTTCCCCTTCCACAGGTGCAGCACCACCACAAGAGCCACGCTGATTAACTCCGGCAGCCCGTAAGGGTAAGCGAGCGGCGTGACGCCCTTCAGGCAGTAGACCACCAGCACGGCCATGATGGCGGCGGGCAGCACCGCGCCCAGATAGCGCACGATCCGCGGCACCTCCTTTTTACCGCCGAAGAGCAGGAAGGGGAGCCAGCGGGTGGCCTGGGTGCAGAGGGCGCAGATGATCACAGTGATGAGTACATATTTTTCCGTCATAATGATGAATCCTCCATTTTCCGTTCAATGATCCGGCGGGAGATGAGCAGCACGCCCGCCACGGCCGCCAGGGCCGGCAGAATGAAGTTGGCCGAGCGGATCAGGGCCAGAAGGAAAATGCCGCAGGCAAATCCCGCCAGGGCCGGGATATGGGTTTTCGCGTGCTTCCACTGATCCACGCAGATGACCACGAACAGCGCGGTCATGGCGAAGTCGATGCCCGTGGAGTCGAAGGTGATGAGCTGCCCGGCCAGGGCGCCCAGGACGGAGCCCGCCACCCAGTAGCACTGGTCGAACAGGGAGACGAACAGCGTGGCCATGTCCCATTCCCGGTCCGTGAAGTCCCGAGGCCTGGCCATGGAACACAGCAGGGAGTAGGTCTCGTCGGTCAGGGAGAATACCATATAAGGATAGGCTTTTTTCATTTTTTTAAAGCGCTCGATAAAGGTCAGGCCGTAAAATGCGTGGCGGCTGTTGATGAACAGGGTCATCACAGCGGTGGTGACGAAGCTGAGTCCGCCGGTGAGAATGCCCACCAGGGCGAACTGCATGGAACCGGCGTAGACGCAGGCGCTGATGAGAAGGGCCCACAGAGGTCCCAGGCCCGCCTTCTGAAGCACCAGCCCGAAGGCGATGCCCAGAAACACATACCCCAGCATGATGGGGATGCTCTTGACAAATGCAAATTTTGCTGCTTTTTTCATAATAACTCCCGCTTTCTGTTTCAGCTTTTGACTGGAATATCCAGTGTGGCCGCCGGTATACCCGGAATATAGGCCGTAATTAGAAACAGTATAGCAAAATTTGCCATGAATTTCCACCGGATTTTTGTTCTGGGGGGACATGGGGCGGCCGGATCGGGGGTTTACAGCCCGGCGGCATTTGATATATAATAGCGGTCATGAGCAGATCCGGACAGTGAGGAATCGATCTATGAAGCAGTCGACAAAGAAAATGTTTTCGGGAATCGGCATCGCGGCCTTTGTAATGGTCGCGCTGGTTCTCGTGTATGCGGTTTTATTTTACCGCACGTCCCAGGCGAAGATGGTCAACACGCTGGCTGAGATTTCCGATCAGAGCGCCAAGGTGGTCCGCCAGGAGGTCGAGAAGAACCAGATGATGCTGGAAAGTCTGGCGATCCTGCTGGCCCAGAACCCTTCCGGCGATATCCGGGAACTGGTGGGGGAGCTGACGGCGGTGGATCAGGCCAACAACTTCAAGCGCATGGGGATTGTCCGGGAGGACGGCACCGGCTACGCCACCGACGGCTCGGATGTGGACGCCAGGTCCACGCAGGTGGGGGAGCGCTTCAAAACGGCGTTTGCCGGCAGCGCGTTTGTGTCCGACCGGGTGCCCGACCTGATCGACGGGGAGCCGGTGACCGTGTACGGCGTGCCCTTCACCGCGAGGAATGGCGGCACGTACGCGCTGTTCGGCACGTATTCCACGGATTTTTACGAGGACAGTCTCTCAGTCTCCACCTTCGGCGGCAGCGGGTACAGCTACATTATCAAGGAGGACGGGGAATGCGTCAGCGGCTCCCGCAATCCGGCCAGCCTGGGGAATCTGGACAATTTTTATAAGGAGGTAAGCGCCATCTCCGACACCAACGCGCAGCAGATGGACCTGCTGCGGGAGGAGATCGCGGCCCACAAAAGCGGGTCCCTCCGGTACGAGCGGGAGGACGGACGGCGCTACGTCTACTACCAGCCCCTGGGGGTGAACCAGTGGTATCTGCTCAGCGTCGTCCCCTCCTGGGTGGTTGAGGAAAATGTCAACGGCATGTTGAGCCTGGCCTACACCATGATGGCCGCCTGTCTGGGTATACTGGCCCTGATGGCGTACCAGATCTGGATGATCAAGAAACGCTATTGGAAAAAAGTGGAAGATACGGCACTGACGGACGCGGTCACCGGCCATGCCTCATTTGCCAAATTCCGCCTCGACGTGCAGGAAATCCTGTCCGGTTCCCGGGAAACGCCCTATGCGCTGGTCTGCTTTAACGTGCGCATGTTTCAGTACATCAACGACCTGCACGGTTTTGCCGAGGGCGACCGGATTTTGAGGGTGATTGCGGACTATTTAAGCGCCCACATCGGCAAGCAGGAGGCCTGCGCCCGCTTAAACGCGGACCGGTTCGCCGCCCTGTTGTCCTACCGGGACAAGGAACAGCTGCGGGAGCGCGTAAAGAACATGATCCACGGCATGGAACGGCTGAACCGGAGCCAGATGGAGGAGATGGCCTACGACGTCCGGATGACCGCCGGAATCTATCAGATCGAGGATAAGACGGAGGTGCTCGACAAGATGCTGGACTGGGCCAAGGCGGCGCTTTCCAGGGAAAATATGGGGGCCATCGAGAACTGCGGCTTTTACGACACCGGAATCCGGGAGCGGATGGTCCGCCAGAAGGAGCTGGAGAATCATTTTGAGGAGGCGGTGAGCCAGAGACAGTTCGAGGTCTATTACCAGCCAAAATACGACGTGAAGGGCGGCCGCTTTTACGGCGCGGAGGCGCTGGTGCGCTGGAATTCTCCTGTAGAGGGTATGATTCCGCCGGGGGTGTTTGTACCGGTGTTTGAGAGCAACAGCATGATCATCCGGCTGGATGAGTACATTTTCGAGCAGGTGTGCCGCCAGATCCGGCAGTGGCTGGACCGCGGTTTTGCGGTGCAGCCGGTTTCCGTGAACATTTCCCGCCTCCACCTGTACCAGAAGGGGTTTGTGGAGCGCTATCTGGACCTGATCCGCAGGTGGCACGTGCCGCCGGGGCTGGTGGAGCTGGAGCTGACGGAGACGGTGATGTTTGACAACGAGGAGCTGCTGGGGGAAACGCTGCAGGGCTTCCGGCGGGAGGGCGTGCCGATCCTGATGGACGATTTCGGCTCGGGATACTCCTCCATTCAGCTTCTGCGCAGCATGCCCATCGACAATCTGAAGATCGACAAGGGGCTGGTGGACGACTCCACCGAGCGGCCCAAGCTGCAGAAGATCCTCGCCAGCGTGATCGGCCTGGCCCAGTCCCTGAACATCCAGGTGACGGCCGAGGGGGTGGAGACCAAAGACCAGTACGATCTGCTCAAGCGCATGAACGTCGATTACATCCAGGGCTACTACTGCGCCAAGCCGATGCCATGCGGCGAATATGAGAAACTGGTGTATGAAAATACCGGCGGCCGGGAAGTATTTTAAAAATTTCCCGGCCGCCCCCTTTCCCGGAATGGAGAAATGTGCTATGATAGCAGAGTATACGCCTGTCCGCGCCGGGAATACAGCGGAGCAGGGAATCAGATAACGGAGGAACAGTTTATGGCAGAGAAAGATACCGTAATGGAAACTGAGGAGAAAGAAGTGGTTTCCAAAAACTTCATTGAGCAGGAGATCGACAAAGACCTGGCGAGCGGAGTATACAACCACGTCCAAACCCGTTTCCCACCGGAGCCCAACGGCTATTTGCACATTGGACACGCCAAGTCCATTTTGCTCAACTACGGCCTGGCCCAGAAGTACGGCGGGAAATTCAATCTGCGTTTTGACGATACCAATCCCACGAAGGAGAAAACCGAGTTCGTGGAGTCTATTATAGAGGATGTGAAGTGGCTGGGCGCCGACTTTGACGACCGGCTGTTCTTCGCCTCCAACTACTTTGAGCAGATGTACGAGTGCGCGGTGATGCTGATCAAAAAGGGCAAGGCATTTGTCTGCGACCTCAGCGCCGACGAGATCAAGCAGTACCGCGGCGACTACAACACGCCCGGCAAGGAAAGCCCCTACCGGAACCGCAGCATCGAGGAGAATTTACAGCTCTTCGAGGAGATGAAGGAGGGGAAATACCAGGACGGCGCAAAGGTGCTGCGGGCCAAGATCGACATGGCCTCCCCCAACATCAACATGCGCGACCCGGTGATCTACCGCGTGGCCCGCATGTCCCACCACAACACTGGGGACAAGTGGTGCATCTACCCCATGTACGATTTCGCCCATCCCATCGAGGATGCCATCGAGAATATTACCCACTCCATCTGCACCCTGGAGTTCGAGGATCACAGACCGCTGTACGACTGGGTGGTGAAAGAGTGCGAATTTGAGAATCCGCCCCGTCAGATCGAGTTTGCCAAGCTGTACCTGACCAATGTGGTCACGGGAAAGCGCTACATCAAGAAGCTGGTGGAGGACAAGATCGTGGACGGCTGGGACGATCCGCGTCTGGTTTCCATCGCAGCCCTGCGCAGAAGGGGCTACACGCCGGAGTCCATCCGCATGTTCGTGGACCTGGTGGGCGTTTCCAAGGCCAACAGCTCTGTGGACTACGCTATGCTGGAATACTGCATCCGCGAGGATTTGAAGCTGAAAAAGGCCAGGATGATGGCGGTTCTGGACCCGGTGAAGCTGGTGATCGACAACTATCCCGAGGGCCAGGTGGAGGAGCTTGAGATCCCCAATAACCTGGAGAACCCGGAGCTCGGCAGCCGTTTGGTGCCCTTTAGCCGCGAGGTGTACATCGAGCGGGAGGACTTCATGGAGGAGCCGCCCAGGAAATATTTCCGCATGTTCCCGGGCAACGAGGTGCGTCTCATGGGCGCTTACTTCGTGAAATGCACGGGCTGCGAGAAGGACGAGAACGGCAACGTGACCGTGGTGCACGGCACCTATGATCCCGAGACCAAGAGCGGTTCCGGTTTCGAGGGCCGCAAGGTAAAGGGTACGATCCACTGGGTTGCGGTGCCCACCGCTAAGCAGGTGGAGTGCCGTCTGTATGAGAACATCGTGGACGAGGAGAAGGGCAAGCTGAATGAGGACGGTTCCCTCAACTTAAATCCCAACTCCCTGGTCGTGCTAAAGGAGTGCTATGTGGAGCCGGAGCTGGCAAAGGCTCAAGCCTACGACAGCTTCCAGTTTGTGCGCAACGGCTATTTCTGTGCGGACTGCAAGGACAGCACGCCAGAGAAGCCCGTGTTCAACCGGATCGTATCCCTTAAGAGTTCCTTCAAGCTGCCCAAATAACCAGAAAAACCAGCAATAACCCGCAGGCTGCGCCGGCGGGGCGTCACATTGAAAGAGAACCCGGCGGAAGCTTCGCTCGCAACGCGCAGAGCTGCCGCCGGTTTTTGCGTTGGGAGGAGGGAAAAAATGGAATTGATGGTGCCGCTCTACGCCCAGGACAAGCGCCCGCTGTACGAGCAGATTTATCAGTATATCAAGGATGAGATACGGGGCGGCCGCCTGACGGCCGGGAGCCGCCTGCCCTCCACACGGGTGCTGGCGGACAATTTGAAGGTCAGCCGCAGCACCACCCAGATGGCTTATGAACAGCTTTTGTCCGAGGGGTATATTGAGGCGGTGCCCTGCAGAGGTTATTTTGTGGCAGGCATCGAGGAGCTGGTGGAGGTGAAGGGCCAGGAGACGGGGAGTTTTGTGCCGGAGCCTGCAGGGAGCCGCGAGCAGTACCGGGTGGATTTCTCACCCCGGGGCATCGATCTGGACAGCTTTCCCTTCAATACCTGGCGGAAGATCAGCAAAAATACCCTGGTGGACGACAATAAGGAGATGTTTGCGGGCGGAGATCCCCAGGGAGAGCGGTCCCTGCGGGCGGCCATCGGCAGTTACCTGCACTCGGCACGGGGAGTCAACGTGAGGCCGGAGCAGATTATTATCGGCGCGGGCAGCGAGTACCTGTGGCTGCTGTTATCCCAGATTCTGGGAATGAATCACAAGATCGCAATGGAAAATCCCACCTACAAGCAGGCTTACCGGGTGTTTAACGGCATGGGTTACCCCGTGGCTCCGGTGGAGATGGACCGCTATGGGATGGATGTGGCACAGCTGGAAAAAAGCGGCGCGGACGTGGCCTATGTCATGCCCGCCCACCAGTATCCCACGGGCATCGTGATGCCGGTGCGCCGCCGCCAGGAGCTTTTGGCCTGGGCCTGCGGCGGGGAGGGCAGGTATCTGATTGAGGACGATTACGACAGCGAGTTCCGCTACAAGGGAAAGCCCATACCGGCGCTTCAGGGCATGGACACGGCCGGGCGGGTGATCTACATCGGCACCTTCTCCAAATCCATCGCTCCGGCCATCCGTGTTGGTTTTCTGGTGCTGCCGCCCGCTATGGTGGCGGTTTACCGGCAGCGGGCGGGATTTTACGCCTCCACGGTGTCGCGGATCGATCAGAATATTCTGTACCAGTTCATCACAGAAGGCCATTATGAGCGCCATCTGAACCGGATGCGGGCGGTCTACAAGGGAAAGCATGACGCGCTGTTAGCCGGTCTGCGGGAATTGGAGGACCGGTTTGAGATACGCGGCGAGTACGCGGGACTGCATGTGCTCCTGACCCACAGGGGCGGCCTGGACGAGGAGGAGCTGGTGCGCAGGGCTGCGGATTTGGGGGTCAAGGTATACGGGATGTCCGGGTATTTTATTCACCCGGAGCACAGGTGCTGTCCCTCCACGGTGCTGCTGGGTTACGCCAGCCTGACCGAGGACGACATCCGCCTGGGCACCGGCCTTCTGCGGGAGGCCTGGGGAGCGTGACCGGGGGAAGCGGGAAGCGGTGGATTGCAGCAATGACAGAGAGGACGGACAGATGATTCAGAAGAGACAGATTATAGCCGCGGCCGCGGGCGTGCTGCTGGGATACGGCATATGGGCAGCCGCCCAGAACTTCGGAGGAACAGCGGACGGCGGGGCCGGGAACGCGGGATATGGAAGGATGGCGGACGCCGGAGGCGGAGCCGGGGCAGCCGGAAACACGGCGGCCGGGTCTGGCGGGCTGGGCGCGGACGGAAGCGGCGTTGGCGCAGACGGAAGCGGATTAGCGGGGACGGGCCGAAGCGCGGATGGAAGCGGGGGGGCTGGAGCGGGCCGGAGCGCGGACGGAAGCGGATTAGCGGGGACAGGCCGGAGCGCAGACGGGAGCAGCGGCACGGATTTTTCCGCCCTATCCGAGGTGCCGGAATTAAACGAGCAGGAGCTGGCGGCAGTGCGGCGGCTGGCTGCGGCGGTGAAAAGCGGGAGTAAGGAGCGGATTGCTGCAGAGCTGCTGGCGGACGGCGACACGCTCAGCTGGCTTTATTATGAGACGTTTGGGGAGGAGAGGTACCGCTATGACGGGACGGAATTCAGGGCGGATCTGGCCGGAGAAGGGCTGGTGCTGACCGGCGCGGCCAGCGTTTTCTACGGAAGCTTCGGGGAAAACGGGCCGGAAGGCCGCTGCACGGCCTTGCAGGCGGTGGAGCTGGAAAAACCCCGATATGATTACTCGGAGGGAACCTGGAAGGACGGGCGCATGGACGGAGCAGGAGTCTCCGGCTACCGCTACTATCAGGGTCCGCCCCAGGGCGAAGCCGAGGAGGTCCGCAAAGAGGGACGGTTTGTGCGCGGCAAGATGGAGGGAACCATCACCTACCGGAACACCGGTTCCGACGGCGTGACGGCCACCTACACCATGGAGGTGAAGGAGGGCGTGACTCAGCCGGACGACCGCTGGATCCCGGGCCCGGAGGAGGGGATTTACCACCTGGAAGCCGACGACAATCCGGCCTACGCCTACGCCCTGACGGAGGAGGAGATGAAGCAGCCCCGGTGGGTGAACCTGCTGGTGTGGGATGTTGAGGAATGAGCGGAAAGGGCTCATTCCATCCGGCGATCGATCACAGTCCGCGCCAGCAGCCCGCTGTCTCCAACCAAAAACCCCCGTCTTTATAAAAAAGACGGGGATCATGATTTTATGAGCTGATTCAGCGGTTCGCTCCGCACTTTGCGGGTGGTAACCGAAATCTGCCGGTCTCTTCGCGGGTAAAGCATAGGTATCGTGAGGAACCGGCATTTCTTTTGCATAGAATACCATATTTTGGGGAAAATCAGATCGTATCTTCCTCGATGGTCACCTTCTCGGCGCCGGCGGTCTGGTCCGGCTCTGCGGGCTCTTCTGCGGGAGCGGGTTCTGCTGCCGGGGCCGCGGGAGCGGGCGTCTCCTCGGGAAGCGGTTTCTTCCAGGCGGGAATCCCATCGCTCTCTGTGCGGGAGTAGTCGAACAGATCGTCGTCGTCCACATAATCGTCGTCCAGGAAGCCTTCGTCCTCAAACAGCTCGGAGTCTTCCTCCTCGTCCTCATCCATCGCGTCCTCAAACTCGGAGCGCTTGTTCTTCACTGCGGTGAGTGCGATGTGGGCGGTGTCCACGGCTGCGGAGACGGCCTCGTGGGCGGTGTCGGAAATGACGGCCCCTGCGTCCTTCAGCACGTTTTTGGTGGCTTCCGCCATGTCCTTGGCAGCCAGCTTGAATTCATCCTTGCTGGCGTGAAGGGAAATATAATTGCGGTCGGTGCGGCGCGGGTCCACGGTGCGCTCCTCGCTGTCCTCGCAGGCTTCATCCTCTCCGTCCTCAAACTCACGGAAGTCCTTCTCCAGTTCACTGTGGAATGTTTTGTATCGAAGCGCGTAGGAGACGCTGGCCGCTACAGCGCCTGTGACTGCCGCGAATGCGACTAATTTTCCGAATCCCTTCTTAGCCATATTGAAAACCCCTTTCACTGTGATTCAGTCTTTATTATATTTACATTAGTATTATTGTAATACGAAAGCAGAAAAAAAGGAAGGGAATTGCAGGAAAATGTAAAAAAAAAATAAAAATCTAAGAAAATTAGCACTCAACTCTTGACAGTGCTAATAACTGGTGTTATAACATATGATGTGAGTAAATAAAGGGGTTGCACAAACCTGAAAAAGAAAAAACAGAACTGATTGCAAGGAGGAATTCATCATGAAGTTAGTACCGTTGTTTGACAAGGTAGTGTTAAAACAGTTAGTAGCGGAAGAGACCACTAAATCCGGTATCGTGCTTCCCGGAGCGGCAAAGGAGAAACCCCAGCAGGCGGAGGTAATCGCAGTTGGACCCGGCGGCGTGATCGAAGGCAAGGAAGTGACCATGCAGGTGAAGGTCGGCGACAAGGTTATCTATTCCAAGTATTCCGGCACCGAAGTGGAGATCGAGGACGACAAGTACGTGATCGTAAAGCAGAACGACATCCTGGCTGTTGTTGAATAATCCGTCAATCGTATCTGTTCAGTACCTTCACAGATACGATACGAGCAAAAATCCATTTAAAATCGACTTCATCGTTGGATTTTTGCCTGCAAGCTTAGGTTTTCATAGGGTCAGCGCAGCAAGTGCGCAGACCTGCTGAACAGTTACCGTCAATCATTCTAATAAATTTAAAATACGCGACATAGAAAACAATATTTGGAGGTAGATGAGTCATGGCAAAGAAGATTAAATATGGTGTGGACGCCCGCAAGGCGCTGGAGTCCGGTGTTAACCAGTTAGCAGATACCGTACGCGTTACCCTGGGACCGAAAGGCCGCAACGTTGTACTCGACAAGTCCTTCGGCGCTCCGCTGATCACCAACGACGGCGTTACCATTGCCAAGGAGATCGAGCTGGAAGATCCCTTTGAGAACATGGGCGCTCAGCTGATCAAGGAAGTTGCTTCCAAGACCAACGACGTTGCCGGAGACGGAACCACCACCGCTACGGTGCTGGCCCAGTCCATGGTGTGCGAGGGTATGAAGAACCTGGCTGCAGGCGCGAATCCCATCGGCCTGAGAAAGGGCATGAGAAAAGCCACCGACGCTGCGGTTGAGGCCATCAAAGAGATGAGCAAGCCCATTACCGGCAAAGAGCAGATTGCCAGAGTAGCCGCAATTTCCGCTTCCGACGACGAAGTTGGAACCATGGTAGCGGACGCGATGGAGAAGGTTTCCAAGGACGGCGTAATCACCATTGAGGAATCCAAGACCATGAAGACCGAGCTGGATATGGTGGAAGGCATGCAGTTTGACAGAGGTTACGTTTCCGCTTATATGTGCACCGACATGGATAAGATGGAAGCCAATCTGGACGATCCCTATATCCTGATCACCGACAAGAAGATTTCCAATATCCAGGAGATCCTGCCCCTGCTGGAGCAGATCGTTAAGACCGGCGCAAGACTGATGATTATCGCCGAGGACGTAGAGGGCGAGGCTCTGACCACCCTGATCGTCAACAAGCTGAGAGGCACCTTCAACGTAGTTGCGGTTAAGGCTCCGGGCTACGGCGACAGAAGAAAAGAGATGCTGCAGGATATCGCGATCCTGACCGGCGGCACCGTGATCTCCGACGAGGTTGGTCTGGATCTGAAGGAAGCCACCATGGATCAGCTGGGACGCGCAAAATCCGTTAAGGTTCAGAAGGAGAACACCATCATCGTTGACGGCTTTGGCGAGAAGAGCAACATCGACGCCAGAGTTGCCCAGATCCGCAAGCAGATCGAGGAGACCACCTCTGATTTCGACCGTGAGAAGCTGCAGGAGAGACTGGCGAAGCTGGCTGGCGGCGTTGCGGTAATCCGTGTTGGCGCTGCTACCGAGACCGAGATGAAGGAAGCCAAGCTGCGTATGGAGGACGCTCTTAATGCGACCAGAGCGGCTGTGGAAGAGGGAATTATCGCAGGCGGCGGCTCCGCTTACATCCATGCCGCAGGCAAGGTGAGCGAAGTTGTGGATAGCCTGGAAGGCGATGAGAAGACCGGCGCAAGACTGATCCTCAAGGCTCTGGAGTCTCCGTTGTTCCACATCGCAGCCAACGCAGGTCTGGAAGGCTCCGTGATTGTGAACAAAGTAAAGGAATCCCCCATCGGCACAGGATTCGACGCATACAAGGAAGAATATGTGGATATGATCGAAGCTGGCATTCTGGATCCCGCCAAGGTTACCAGAAGCGCTCTGCAGAACGCGACCAGCGTAGCTTCCACCCTGTTGACAACTGAGTCCGTAGTTGCTAATATTAAAGAAGCAGCACCTGCACCCGCAGGCGCACCGGACATGGGCGGAATGTACTAATCAGATAAAAACCATGATATCAGGGCGGCCCGGGAGCAGTAAGGCTCAACCGGGCCGCCCTTTTGTGGGTGCGCCCGGCGGCGCACGTTTCTAACCGGTGCAAGTCCGGAATCCGCCCGGTAGTGGGAAGGATATAGCCGAAGGCAAGGGTGTCCATCGTGAGGTGGAATCTGAAGGAAGCCGGATATGGGGAACATACTAACCCATGGGCAAATCTCTGGTCTGACGAACAGAAATCACATCAGGCTATGCATGAGGGTAAGACTGCCCCACAAGTTGAAGCCCAATAACTACACGGAATCATGTATGGTAAATGTGGCAGATAGATGGAGAGAAAGAAACGTGTGGTACCCGGGGAGGTCTGTACGATATGTCCTGAAAGGGATAACCATTATCGTGAGATAATGCTGAACGTACAGAAGTCAGCCGAGGTCATAGTAGCCGAGAGGCGAAGGACCGAATCAATAGGAGTCCTTAGTACAACCGGGAAAGGAGGAAAGAACATTGGGTGCAGAAAACAGAGAAAGCTGCTCGCAAAGAGATAGCGCGGAACGTGAAGGGTATGTGAGAGCGCACCGTTCTTTCCGTCGGACATGGAAGGAACGGGACAGTGCACAACCGGAGCTCTTAGAGAAGATACTGGATAAGGACAACCTGAACAGAGCTTTCAAGAGAGTAAAGGCAAACAAGGGAGCACCGGGAATCGACGGAATGACCGTGGAGGAAGCCGGAGCATACCTTCGGGAGAACCAGAAAGAGCTTATCGGGAGAATCAAAAGGGGGAAATATACTCCCGACCCGGTAAGACGAGTGGAAATCCCAAAGCCAGACGGTGGAATACGAAAGCTTGGTATTCCAACCGTCAAAGACCGTATTTTCCAGCAATCCATAACACAACAGCTTATGCCGGTCTATGAGCCGCTATTCTCGGAAAACAGCTATGGTTATCGACCGGGAAGAAGCGCAAAAGACGCCATTCTGAAAGTGAAGGGGTATGCAGAACAGGGATATACCCATGCAGTGACATTAGACCTGTCGAAATACTTTGATACACTTAACCACGAAATGCTCCTGAATATCCTGCGAAGGAATGTAAAGGACGAAAGAGTAATCCAGTGGATTAAGAGATACCTAAAGAGTGGTGTCATGGAAAACGGTGTAGTCATGGAAACCGAAGAAGGATCGCCACAGGGCGGAAACATCTCACCACTGCTGGCAAATATCTATCTGAACGAGTTCGACCAGGAGTTTGAGAAGCGGGGAGTGGCATTTGTACGCTACGCAGACGATATTGTGCTGTTAGCTAAAAGTGAGAGAGCCGCAAAGAGATTACTGGAATCCAGCACGAAATATCTGGAGAAAACACTGAAACTGAAAGTGAATCAAAAGAAAAGTCGTGTAGTAAGTGTGTTTGCAATTCGAAATTTTAAGTTTCTTGGCTTCACATTGGGAAAGAACGGGAAGGGCATATATGTCCGGGTTCATGGGAAGTCATGGAAGAAGATGAAGACAAAACTGAAAGAGCTCAGTTCCCGAAGGTCTTGTCAGAGTATACGTCCTTCATTGGAAAAGATAAAAGTATTCATGCGTGGATGGCTGAATTATTATGGGATTGCGGATATGAAGAACAGGATAGACGAACTAAACTCATGGCTATATCACCGTATTCGAATGTGCATATGGAAACAATGGAAGTTACCCAAAACAAGGAAAAGAAACCTAATAAAACTCGGGATACCTGAATATTTTGCACATCAGGCGGCAAACAGCCGCAGGAAATACTGGTATGTAACGGGAATGGGAGCGGTCAACAGAGCATTAACACAAGAAAGACTGATAAACAGAGGCTTTTATGATTTAGCTACTGCCTATCAGTCCGTGCACGTCAACTATTGAAACCGCCGTGTACCGAACGGTACGCACGGTGGTGTGAGAGGACGGGAGTTAATCACTCCCTCCTACTCGATTTTTCTGGTCCGTGCCCAAGTCACAACATAAGAAGGAGAAATGCAAATGAACGACGACGCATACGCAGAATGGCTGGTAAAGCGCAAAGATCCGATCTACGCGATCCCTGTGAAGATTCTCATGGCGGTGCTGTGCCTGGTTTCCCTGCTGATCGCCATGCAGACCGCTTTTGGTGCGATCCTGTTGATCGCGGTTGGAATAGCCGCCTACTTTGTGTTTATCAACCTGAGCGTGGAATTCGAGTATTTGGTGGTGGAGGGGGATGTCTCCATTGACCGGATTCTGGCCCGCTCCCGCCGGAAAAAAGTCCTGGATTGTAAAAAAGAGGAAATTCAGATCGTGGCCCCCTCGGATTCCTATATGCTGAAGGACTACGAGAAGACCGGAATGAAGGTCAAGGATTGCACCTCCGGCCGCAACGAGTCCAAGACCTATGCGCTGATTTATCAGCAGGGCGCCGATTGCGTGAAGATCCTGTTTGAACCCAACGAAAAGATCCTGCGCGCACTGCGCCACAGCGTCCCCGGGAAACTGGTGAGGTGACGTTTCGTCTGAGACAATATTATAATAGGAAGAAAGTCCGTTCAACCGCGGTGTGATTTTGAGGTAACACGCGTGGGGGGACGGATTTTTTTGTTTGACTTGTGGTGGCGTATGAAAGAAGTATCAGGATTCTCAGAAAAGGTTAGAAAAAATAAAGATATCGTAAGTTTTATTTTTGCTTTTTTTATAAATGTAACCGGTTTGTAACCAGTATTTGGTATAGTAGAGTCAGTACATTGGATGATTGGATTTTTTGTGCGGTAAAAGTAAGAGAGGAGAACAAAAGTATGGAAAGACGAACAAGGCGCAGAGCGTTTGCCAGAAATGTCTATAGCGCTCAAAAGAGATTGTTGGCCTTCCTGCTGGCAGCAGCGATGATTCTGACCAATGTTGGCTCAGATCTCAGCGTGGCATTTGCCGGCACCAGTGAATCGGTGGTATTTGAGCTGACCGGTTCTGAGTTGGTGCGCGCGGTCGAAGAGGCCATCGCCAGCGGCAATGAGGTGACAAGGGAGGATCTCGACTTTACCAACGGTAAGGTGGAACAGTTTGAGAAACTCTTTTTTGGAGAGGGAAAGCTATACGAAGCGTACCCTGAATTTGACGGGGGGGGGGGTATTGATTCCGAGCTGAGAATCTTTGTTCGCCTTCCGGAAGACGCCGACGATATGTACATGGTGACCGGCGATGAGGAAATCCTGTTCCTGTATATCAACAACGGGGACGGAACGATCCGCTGCTCCACCAACATTACCCGTACCGTTGACGGCGAAGAGAAAGTGAAGAAGACCAAGAGCGTTACGATCCGCAGCTACGAGTCCGCATTCGGCGATGAGGAAGTAAACATCATCCCGGATCAGCCGAAGCAGGATGTAAACGAAGCGACTTCTTCCACCGCAGATAAAGAAAACACAAATTCCAATAACTCCAATCAGACCAATGAAAATACGACTCCCGTGGAGAACCAGGGAGCCGGCGACGCGGCACAGGATGAGATTGATAAAGAAAACGCTGCCGCACCGGATCAGAATGTAACCGATGGCGGGAACGACGCCCAGACGCCGCAGGAAGACGTCGCAGCACCTGATGGCGAGGTCCAGACACCGGACGCCGGCAATCAGGAGGAGAACGCTCCGGAAGCGGACGCACCGGATCAGGCGGCTGAGCCGGAAGGCGATACCGCAGAACCGGACGCAGCGGACGAACCTGAGGAAGCGGCAGAACCGGAAGGCGATACCGCAGAACCGGAAGAAGCAGCCGAGCCCGAGGACAACGCCGAGCCCATCGCTTCCGTGATCCGCCACTATGCACCGGTTGTAGCGGACAACGAGAACGGTGAAGCTGCTCCCGCGGACGACAGCCAGAAGGAGCAGGTTGCAGACATTCCGGACAGCGCAGACCAGACGGAAGCTCCCAATGAGGATGCAGCCGTGGAAGAGCCGAAAGCGGAAGAGCCCAAGGTGGATGAGCCTGCGGCGGACGCACCGGCAGCTGGCGACACGGTAACAACTCCGGATGGAAATACAGCGGACAGCGCAGTGACCATTCCGGATGAAAACGGAACCGGCGACGCGGCGGCCATCCCGGACGAGAATGGGACCGGCGATAACGCGACCACTCCGAACGAGAATGGAACCGGCGACGTGACCGCTCCTCAGGAGCCCACAGACGAGACTCCTGCTCCCACACCGGATACCCCGGCAGCAGGAGAAGATCAGAACAACGGTCAGCCGGCCGGGACACCCGACGTGGATCAGCCTCAGGCACCGGAAGAAGAGCTGCCCAAGGAATCCGTGGTAACGATTATCCCGCCTGCGACCCCGTCTGAGGGAACCGAGCAGAAACCGGAAGAGCAGAAGCCGGAAGACAATGTATCGGCTGCCACCACCTCTGATCTGGTTGGAATGGGATACTGCAGCACAGCCAAGGCATACTCCGTGACATTAAACCAGCTGAAAGCGCTGGATGATTTTGAAGGATACAAAGTTACATATGATATCGCCCCCAAGGCCAGCGCCCGCATCGTGGACGGTCCCAGAGGCGTGGAAGAAGGCGGAACCTTAGTCTTCGGTGTCAAAAACCAGATCGGTTATGCCATCGAGGCGGTGGCTGTTAACGGCGAAGTGCTGGAAGCGGATTCTGTGACGGACAATGATGATGGGTCGCAGACTGCGTGGTACACGGTTGAGGAAGTGTACGAAGAGCAGGAAGTTGTGGTGACGATGACGGAGAGCGGCGAGCATCCCGAATTTTCCGCAACTCTTCCCATGAGCGATGGAACGATTATTCATCTGTATGCGGAGGAAGGCGTTCTTCCGGCAGGTGTGAAGGCTGAAGCCAGTGTTGTGACTGGAATTGAAGATGTTGTTAAGGCGAATGTGGAGGCTGAGGCTGAGGCTGAGGCGGCTGGAGAGCAGAAAGAAGTAGTTGCTTCCTTATCTTATAATATCGACCTTCTGGATAAAGACGGCCATAAGCTGGATGATCAGATTTGGAGCGGTTCGGTGCAGGTGACCTTTACTGGTGTTCCGGTTGAAAAGCACAGTAAGGAAGCGGATGTCATAGAGGTTATGTACGTCGAAACTACCAAAGAAGACGAAGCCCAGGCTAAGGTGACCGCAGAAGATGTGATTGCCCTCGAAGCGGTTTCGGAACCAATAGAGGTTGCTGGGGAAGAGAGTGTGGCATCCGTAATGTTTGATGCGGAACATTTCTCGACATACACAGTTATTTTTACCAATAATAAAAATAAGACTAGAAGTGTTGAGATTTATGCGATCCTCGAAGACGGAACTAGGCTGGAAACAGAGCGCAGGAATTACAATTTCTCGAATAGTGATGCGATTTCTGTAGATAAGATTGCTTCCGAAGTCATAACCGGGATACCGGCAGAATACCGGTTAGCAAAGGTGACTTTAGACGATTCTAAAGGAACAGAGATTAAATGGCTGAGGTATACAACTGGAAATTATGGATCATTACAGTATAATGCATATGATCAAAAATATTCCTGGACCTGGGAAGCTGTTCCACAAAATGTAGGTATTAACTTTATTTATACAGATGGAAAGGTTCAAGTAAAGTTTGATCTAAATGGTTTTTCAGGCGCAGAAATAAAGCCGATACAGGGATATGAGGATGCCATAATAACACTACCCGATGGAGAAGGAATTGAGCGTCCAGGTTATGTACTATTGGGCTGGTCCGATGAAGCTGATTCGAGTGCGGTTAGGACTGCAGCAAATGGAGGTTATGTTGGTTATTATCCATTGGGATCTAGCTATCAGATACCGTCTGGTGGATCCACGCTGTATGCGGCTTGGGCTCAGACCTCGGGAAATAAGTCGGGCAAGATTACAATCGCTATCAGAAAGGATGGCACTGTTCCAGATGAACCCTCAATTCAGAATGCCGACTATAAATATTTAGTAGAGGGTATGTCTGTCAATTTATTAGATTATATTAATCCGGCTCATACGGTAGCTGGTCCTGAAAAGGTAAAAGAAGTATTACAACCAAAGTTCTATGATTTTGTGGATAACTGGAATAGCCTAAACCGTTATTGGAACACTACCACACAATATGTGGAGTGGTATGTAGTTAAGGATCAGAGGAATGATAATACCTGGCATATTGATGGCGTAATTCGTCAGTATAAAAATGTTTATTTGGATTATGACAGAAATAATGCCCCGGTAGGCGCTGCATATGGTTTGGCTCCGGATGGAGTGCAGTATAATAAAGGTGCAACTGCAATCGTATCTGATCAGCACACATTAAAATGGCCTGGCCACGATTTCCTGGGATGGAATACACAGAAAGATGGACGTGGTGTTTGGTATTATCCTGGCGATCAAATTGTAATGAATGATAATGTTACCCTCTATGCTCAGTGGGGAGAGAAAAATAGTATTGTTATTTACTATAAGCCAGTTGGAGAGGGAACGGTAACAAATGATCAGGAGCGTTTGAATCCGGAAATTGGAGAGGCAGAGGGAGCAACTGCAGTTGCTAATATCGGCTATAAATTCGTTGGTTGGTATAGTGATAAAGACTGTTTGAATTTGCTGGATAAATCTCCGGAATTTAAGCCGGATCGGCCAGATAGCGGTTGGGTCGATAGGACTGTATTTTATGCAAAGTTTGAAATTGACACAGATCAGAAGTTTGACTACAAGGTGAACTTCTACATCAAAGGTAGCACGACGCCGGTTCCCGGATTGGCAGCTCTGGAAGGAGAAGCGCCAGTCGGAGAGTTCAGCTGGACGAACGAAGTGAAGACAGCAACCGGCTACAAGCTGGTAACAAGTCCGGAACAGCCGACCAATATGATTATCACAGCGGCAGGGCCGAACGTGAAGAACGTCTTCTATGAGATCGATGATACGCAGAAGTTTGAGTATAAGGTGAACTTCTACATCAAAGGTAGCACGACGCCGGTTCCCGGATTGGCAGCTCTGGAAGGAGAAGCGCCAGTCGGAGAGTTCAGCTGGACGAACGAAGTGAAGACAGCAACCGGCTACAAGCTGGTAACAAGTCCGGTACAGCCGACCAGTATGATCATTACATCGGCAGGGCCGAACGTGAAGAACGTCTTCTATGAGATCGATGAGACACAGAAGTTTGAGTATAAGGTGAACTTCTACATTAATGGAACCACGACACCGGTGCCTGGATTAGCAGCTCTGGAAGGAGAAGCGCCAGTCGGAGAGTTCAAGTGGACGAACGAAGTGAAGACAGCAACCGGCTACAAGCTGGTAACAAGTCCGGAACAGCCGACCAGTATGATTATCACAGCGGCAGGGCCGAACGTGAAGAACGTCTTCTATGAGATCGATGAGACGCAGAAGTTTGAGTATAAGGTGAACTTCTATATTAACGGAACTACGACACCGGTTCCCGGATTAGCCGCTCTGGAAGGAGAAGCGCCGGTCGGAGAGTTCAAGTGGACGAACGAAGCGAAGACAGCAACCGGCTACAAGCTGGTAACAAGTCCGGAACAGCCGACCAGTATGATTATCACAGCGGCAGGGCCGAACGTGAAGAACGTCTTCTATGAGATCGATGAGACGCAGAAGTTTGAGTATAAGGTGAACTTCTATATTAACGGAACTACGACACCGGTTCCCGGATTGGCCGCTCTGGAAGGAGAAGCGCCGGTCGGAGAGTTCAGCTGGACGAACGAAGCGAAGACAGCAACCGGCTACAAGCTGGTAACAAGTCCGGAACAGCCGACCAGTATGATTATCACAGCGGCAGGGCCGAACGTGAAGAACGTCTTCTATGAGATCGATGAGACGCAGAAGTTTGACTACAAGGTGAACTTCTACATCAAAGGTAGCACGACACCGGTACCTGGATTAGCCGCTCTGGAAGGAGAAGCGCCGGTCGGAGAGTTCAAGTGGACGAACGAAGCGAAGACAGCAACCGGCTACAAGCTGGTAACAAGTCCGGTACAGCCGACCAGTATGATTATCACAGCGGCAGGGCCGAACGTGAAGAACGTCTTCTATGAGATCGATGAGACGCAGAAGTTTGACTACAAGGTGAACTTCTACATCAAAGGTAGCACGACGCCGGTTCCCGGATTGGCAGCTCTGGAAGGAGAAGCGCCAGTCGGAGAGTTCAGCTGGACGAACGAAGTGAAGACGGCAACCGGCTACAAGCTGGTAACAAGTCCGGAACAGCCGACCAGCATGATTATCACGGCGGCAGGGCCGAATGTAAAGAACGTCTTCTATGAGATCGATGAGACGCAGAAGTTTGACTACAAGGTGAACTTCTACATCAAAGGTAGCACGACGCCGGTTCCCGGATTGGCAGCTCTGGAAGGAGAAGCGCCAGTCGGAGAGTTCAGCTGGACGAACGAAGTGAAGACAGCAACCGGCTACAAGCTGGTAACAAGTCCGGTACAGCCGACCAGTATGATCATTACATCGGCAGGGCCGAACGTGAAGAACGTCTTCTATGAGATCGATGAGACGCAGAAGTTTGAGTATAAGGTGAACTTCTACATTAATGGAACCACGACACCGGTACCTGGATTAGCCGCTCTGGAAGGAGAAGCGCCGGTCGGAGAGTTCAGCTGGACGAACGAAGCGAAGACGGCAACCGGCTACAAGCTGGTAACAAGTCCGGAACAGCCGACCAGCATGATTATCACGGCGGCAGGGCCGAATGTAAAGAACGTCTTCTATGAGATCGATGAGACGCAGAAGTTTGACTACAAGGTGAACTTCTACATCAAAGGTAGCACGACGCCGGTTCCCGGATTGGCCGCTCTGGAAGGAGAAGCGCCAGTCGGAGAGTTCAGCTGGACGAACGAAGTGAAGACAGCAACCGGCTATAAGCTGGTAACGAGTCCGGTACAGCCGACCAGCATGATTATCACGGCGGCAGGGCCGAATGTGAAGAATGTTTACTATGAAGTAGATGAGACTCAGAAGTTTGACTACAAAGTGGAATTTGTAAAGATGGTTAATGGTAATAAAGAAGACCTTGAGCCCTCTATTACGGAAACGTTCAATGTAGAAGCTGATGTGACCGCGAGCCCAAGGAATATACCGGGATACACATTGGTTGGGTTTGGTACAAATCCTGAAAACTACGGAAACTTTGTAGACAACAAATTCAATGCTAAGATGCCTGGGGAGAATTTAACGGTTACCTATATTTATGAGGAGAACGAGAATATAGAAATATCTTACCAGTCCGAATCCCTCACCAAAGGCACCGTAACCCTCGACACCGAGTCCATCGCACCCGCCACCGGCGCCCCCAAGGGTTCCGAGGCGAAACCCACCGACGGCTATGTATTCACCCACTGGACCAATTCCAATGGCGATACCGTGGCAACCGGCGAGGACAATAAGCATTATACGCCTGTGAAGAATGCTGCAACTGAAGTATTCGAGGCAGACACCTATACCGCACACTTCACTGAGCGCGGCGACCTGAGCTATAAAGTTGAGTATTACTTCGACGGCAAGCTTGGCGAGACGGTAACGCAGGACAATGTGAAGTTCGGTACAGACATTGCGTATACTACGACAAATAAGACATACAACAACCAGAACTATGTATTTGAGAAGACTGAGGGACCGAAGACCGTTGGAGCGGACAGCGAGCAGAACTTGCTTAAGGTATATTACACGCTGGATTCCACCGGAACTGAGAAGCCTGGCACACCGGATGGAGTACCGGATAAGTTCCAGATCATCATCAGATACGAGGCTAATGCCAACGGAAGCGTGGGTGGAACAACGGTTGAAGTGCATACCATTCAAGACTTTGAGCGGGATGCAGTGACCGGCGAGATCATTACGGTTGGCCCGGTTAAACCGGCTACCCCGAACGCGAATGTTACTACATCGGCCAACAGCCGTTACACATTCGACTACTGGAGCATCAGAGGAAACGCTGATAAGAAGTACAACACCACCGATGATCTGACGAAGGAAGCGTTCATTGAAGATGTGACCTTCGCGGCGAACTTCCGGTATGTAGGCGGAGGTGGCGGCAACGGTGGAGGCAGCAATCCCAGTGGCCCGTCCGGCGGTGGAAACGAGACCGGCGGCCCCGGCGCAACTGTCACCATCAACCCCGATGACGTCCCCATGGCCATCATGCCTGATACCACACCGGCAGACCTGACCGTAATCGACGACGGCGAAGTGCCCTTCGCGGCGCTGCCCAAGACCGGCCAGGGAGCTGTAAAGGGAACGCTGACCATGATGATGTCGGGAATCCTCCTTGCGATCGCTGCAATCAACAAGAAGCGGAAGGAAGAGGATAACTCCTGATCGGAGCGAACAAAGCATTAAAATGTAAGCAGTAAAGACGGAGGTTCCGGCCACTTGGCCGGGGCCTCCGCCCTCTATACGGTATAAGAGCGGCTCATGAGGTCCTATAAGTAAATTCAATGAATAGCAGGGGACGATTCTGTTTGACAAGCTCTGTAAAATTTGTTAGTATTAGATACTAACAACAAGCAGTTAACTGAAAGTGTGAAATCTCCCGTTTCACACTTTTAACTTATTCAAACACGCAGAAAGAGAGGATTTTTCCATGGGTACAATTATCGGTGAAGGCATTACCTTTGATGATGTGCTTCTGGTGCCGGCTTATTCGGAAGTGATTCCGAACCAGGTTGACCTGACCACGTATCTGACCAAGAAGATTAAGCTGAACATTCCGCTGATGAGCGCGGGCATGGACACGGTGACGGAACACCGTATGGCGATCGCCATGGCGCGTCAGGGTGGAATCGGTATTATCCACAAGAACATGAGCATCGAAGAGCAGGCTGAGGAAGTGGATCGCGTAAAGAGATCTGAGAACGGCGTAATCTCGGATCCGTTTTATCTGTCCCCTGAACACACATTAAAAGATGCCAACGATCTGATGTCTAAATTCCGTATCTCCGGCGTCCCGATCACCGAGGGCAAGAAGCTGGTCGGTATTATCACTAACCGCGACTTGAAGTTCGAGGAGGATTTCAGCCGCCCCATCAAAGAGTGCATGACTTCCAAGAACCTGGTTACCGCCAGGGAAGGCGTTACCCTGAAGGAAGCCAAGGCCATTCTGTCCAAGGCTAAAGTTGAGAAGCTGCCTATCGTGGACGATGATTTCAACTTAAAGGGCCTGATTACCATCAAAGATATTGAAAAGCAGATCAAGTACCCGTTGTCCGCCAAGGACGAGCAGGGACGGCTGCTCTGCGGCGCGGCGGTGGGCATCACGGCCAACGTGTTGGAGCGTGTTGAGGCTCTGGTTAAGTCCAAGGTCGACGTGGTGGTTCTGGACTCTGCCCATGGCCATTCCGCCAACGTGATCCGCTGCGTGAAGATGATCAAGGAGGCATTTCCGGAGGTTCAGGTCGTTGCGGGCAATGTGGCGACCGGCGAGGCCACCAAAGCTCTGATCGAGGCCGGAGCCGACGCTGTGAAGGTCGGAATCGGACCTGGCTCCATTTGTACCACCCGTGTGGTTGCCGGTATCGGTGTTCCCCAGATCAGCGCGGTTATGGATTGCTACTCCGTGGCGAAGCAGTATGGGATTCCGATCATTGCGGACGGCGGCATCAAGTATTCCGGCGATGTCACCAAGGCCATCGCAGCAGGCGGCAGCGTGTGTATGATGGGCAGCATCTTCGCGGGCTGCGACGAGAGCCCGGGTACTTTCGAGCTGTATCAGGGCCGTAAGTATAAGGTGTACCGCGGCATGGGTTCCATCTCCGCCATGGAGAACGGAAGCAAGGACCGCTACTTCCAGACAGACGCCAAGAAGCTGGTTCCCGAGGGCGTGGAAGGCCGCGTGGCCTACAAGGGCATGGTGGAGGACACCGTATTCCAGCTGCTGGGCGGGCTCCGCTCCGGTATGGGTTACTGCGGAGCGCAGAATATTCCTACCCTGCAGGAGACCGGAAAGTTCATGAAGATTTCCGCCGCCTCCCTGAAGGAGAGCCATCCCCACGATATTCACATCACCAAAGAGGCTCCCAACTACTCCATCGAGGAATAATCAAAAACTTCCGAAAGTCCGCTGCATTCCGGCGGACTTTCTTTTGCTTGGCAATGGCACACAGGAGCAGCCAGTGGGAGAAGGCCAGGCTGCCCTGGACCGCGTACACAGCCGGCGAGAGAAGGCCAGGCTGCCCTGGACCGCGCATACAGCCGGTAGGAGAATGCTAGGCTGCCCTGGACCCGCACACAGCCGATGAGAGAAGGCCAGGCTGCCCTGGACTGCACACACAGCCGGTGGGAGATTGCCAGGCGGCAATGGACCGAAGCCGCAACTATCATGGGATTGCCTGGCAGCAAACGCCTGCAGCCACAGCCCGCCAGACGTTTGCTGCAGGGGTTGGACCCATTCGCCATAAGGCGCAGTAAAATGGCCTCTGAGGGCCTCAGAATGCCCTGGGAGGGGGAGAAAGGATGTGCGACATGAAACTTACCACACTCTGCTATATTGAGCGGGAAAATGCCTACCTGATGCTTCACCGGGTAAGCAAGGAGCACGACGTTAACAAGGATAAATGGATCGGCGTGGGCGGGCATTTTGAGGCCGGTGAGAGCCCGGAGGAATGCGTGCTGCGGGAAGTAAAGGAGGAGACCGGGCTGACGCTGCTTTCCTGGCAGTTTCGCGGCGTGATCACCTTCTCATCCGAGGGCTGGGAAGATGAGTACATTTGTCTGTTTACAGCGGACAGATTTTCCGGGGAGCTGACGGCCTGCAATGAGGGTGTTCTGGAATGGGTGGATCAGGAAGCGGTGTTGAAGCTAAATCTCTGGGAGGGGGATAAAATTTTTTTCCGTCTTCTCAATGAGAAGCGCCCATTCTTCTCACTGAAGCTTTCTTACCGCGAAAACCGGCTGGTGTACGCGGCTCTGGATGGCCGGGAACTGGAGCTGTTTGATGTGCGGGACAGCGAGGGAAATGTCACCGGCGTGGCCCGGGAACGTGAACTGGTGCACTTAAACGGCGATCCCCACGGCACTTCCCACATCTGGGTGGTGCGGGAAAATGCTTCCGGCGGATGGGACGTCCTGCTGCAGAAGCGGAGCCGGGACAAGGATTCCTACCCGGACTGTTACGATGTCTCGTCGGCGGGGCACCTCCAGGCGGGAGACGATTTTCTTCCCGCCGCGCTCAGGGAACTGGAGGAGGAGCTGGGCCTCCGCGCCCAGGCTGAGGACCTGGAGTTCGTAGGGTTTCGCCGGGCGTACCGGGAAGCGTTTTTTTGTGGAAGGCTCTTTAAAGATCATGAGATCAGCGCCGTCTACATTTACCGGAAACCGGTTGAGACCTCTGCGCTCAGACTTCAGAAGGAGGAGCTGGAATCCGTGATGTGGATGGATCTTGTGGACTGCCGCCGCGCGGTGGGGGAGGGGAGTCTGGACAACTGTATGTATCCCGAGGAATTGGAGATGCTCTCCCGCAGACTGAGCCAAGGGAAATGAACCAGGCATGGACGGTTCCGCCGCAATTCGCCGCAACCGTTCAAAAAGTTGTAAGGTTATTGTCAGAAAATCGGATTTTCAGTCTCGCATTGTTGTGATATAATAAGGAAACATATTTGTTATCATCAGCCTGGCTGCTGGTGACAAAATATAATAAGGAAACGCATTTCTTATCATCAGCCTGGCTGCTGATGACAGAGTATAATAAGGAAACGCATTTCTTATCATCAGCCTGGCGGCTGGTGACAGAGTATAATAAGGAAACGCATTTTTTATCATCAGCCTGACGGCTGGTGAAAAAGTATAATAGTGAAACAATGCAAGCTGCCCATGATTACCAACCGCGCAGCTCACAATGCAAGTTCCGGCGGAGTCTGGGAACGGACCGCAAGCTGGGAGCAGCCGTAAGGGAATTCTGCGGTAATATGATGGATCAGGAGAACACAGAATGAAAAGACGATTTCCATATAAGATACTGTTGAGCGCGTGCCTGAGCGCGGCGCTGGTCCTGGGACCGGCCGCGTATGCCTACGCTTCCTCTCCGGTGATCACACCGTTAGAGGAGAGCTCCGTGGCCAGCATGGGCTCAGGGGGAAACTCCGGCTCTTCCGGACAGAACGGAGGAGGACCGTCCTCCGGCAGCGGACAGGCCGCCCAGGGCAGCGCCCCCGGCCAGGGAACCACCGGCAGCCAGGACAGCACCCCCGGCCAGGGAACCACCGGCAGTCAGGGCAGCGCTCCCGGCCAAGGAACCACCGGCAGCCAGGGCAGCGCCCCCGGCCAGGGAACTACCGGAAGCCAGGGCAGCGCTCCCGGCCAGGAAGCCACCGGCAGTCAGGGCAGCGCCCCCGGCCAGGGAACCACTCCCGGCCAAGGCCCTACCCCTGGAACCACCGGTCCCTCAGACACGTCCGCCTCCCAGAGCCAGTCTGCCGGCCAGAATTCAGGTCAGACGTCCAACACGGCCGTAGCGGAGCCGGTGATCGCCGCGGAGGGAGCTGCTCTTTTGAACGCTTCCACGGGCCAGCTTCTGTTCTCGAAAAATGGAGACACAAAGCTTTACCCGGCCAGTATCACAAAGCTGATGACAGCTCTTCTGGTTGCTGAGAACTGCAATCTGGATGATACCGTGACCTTTTCTTCCACCGCCACCACCAATCTGGAGGCGGGAGCGGTGTCCCTCAACCTGGTGGAGGGGGACAAGCTGACAGTGCGCCAGTGTCTTTACGCTCTGCTGTTAAAATCCGCCAACGAGGTGGGCAACGCTCTGGCGGAGCACGTGGCGGGCAGCAACGCCAAGTTTGCGGATATGATGAACGCCAGGGCCGCGGCCCTGGGCTGCACCAACACGCATTTTACCAATCCCCACGGGCTCAACGACAATGACCACTATACCACGCCCAATGACATGGCGCTGATCGCCAAGGCTGCTTTTGAGAACGGTACGGTGCGCACAGTTGCCTCCACCCTGTCCTATGACCTGCCGGCGACCAAGAAAAATGCGGCCAGAACCATTTCCATCGGACACAAGATGCTGTATCCCAATGATTCTCGTTATTACGCTGGAATCATCGGCGGCAAGACCGGATACACCTCCAAGGCGGGCAACACGCTGGTGACGGCGGTGGAACGGGACGGCGTGCGCCTGATCGCGGTGGTGATGAAGAGCAAATCCACCCACTACACGGACACCAAGGCCCTTCTGGATTACGGTTTCGAGCTGGCAAAGCAGCAGAGCGCCGAAGGCGTGGACGGCGGCAGCGGCGGCCCGGGAACTGGCAATCCCACATCGGGATGGAACCAGGACTCCACCGGATGGTTCTATATCAAGGAGGACGGCTCCAGGGCGTCCAACCAATGGCTGAAGATTGCGGGGGAGGACTATTGGTTTGACCCCAACGCCTACATGGCCGTGGGCTGGCGCAAGTTCAACAACGGCGCGTGGTACTATTTCCATTCCAGCGGCGCCATGGCGAAGAACTGCTGGGTCAAGACCAATGAACAGTATTTCTACCTGGGAAGCGACGGCGTGATGCTGACCGACACCGTGACGCCCGACGGATACCGGGTAGATGAAAATGGAATATGGCGGTGATCTGCCGGAAGTGACGAAAAAAGCATGGAGCGTTGGGGCCCATGCTTTTTCTTAACTGGAGGCAGTTATTGCTGCAAGTATGTTTTTTCGAACTGGCCTGCGCAGACCGGTTTGCCAAATAGGAAGCCCTGGGCCAGCCGCACGCCGCAGGCGTTTAAGGCCGCCATCTGTTCCTCCGTCTCGATGCCCTCGGCCACCATACGGATGCCTAACTTGCCGCAGATTTCCGCGATGGATTCCACGATTGCCCTGGTTCTGGGATTGTGAGCCACGTCGCCGACCATGCTCTTGTCTAGCTTGAGCACGTCGAATTCCACGGAGGACAACAGGGCCAGGTTGGCGTACTCGGTCCCAAAGTCGTCGATGGCGACGGAAAAGCCCGCCCCGCGGATTTTGATGATCAGCGCCCGGATATCCAGTTCCTCCACCTCCCGCAGGCTTTCCGTGATCTCGATCTCCAGGAGCTCCGGGGAAATGCCGGAGGAATCACAGATTTCGGTGAGCTGCTCCACAAACAGCGGCTGCGCCAGGGAGCAGCGGGAGAAGTTTACGGAGACCGGAAATACCGCTTTGCCCTGTTCCATCCAGCGTTTGAGCCTGGAGCAGACGAACTGGAACACGAAGAAATCGATCTGACTGACAGCCCCCGTCTCCTCTATCAGCGGGAGGAAATTTCCGGGCAGAACCAGGGCGTCCGGACGGGGCTGGTAGCGGATCAGGGCCTCCGTTCCCACGGCCCTGCGATCCGGGCAGGAAATCTTGGGCTGCAGATACACGACAAAACGGTTTTGCCGGATCTCCTCCTGTAAGACGGCGGGGTCCGCCAGGTACAACAACTCGTCGCTGTGGTGGCGGTAGCGGTTGGAGGCCGGGTGGGTGCGGTAAAATGTTTTCTTGTCCTCATACATCCGGGCGTCCGCTTCGGCGATAATCTGGTTCAGATCGTCGATTTTTTCCGACCAGCGGGAACCGATGGCCGCGCGGCACATGGGATCTGCGCGGAACTGGGCCTTCAGATCCCGGGTTCTGCTCTCAAAAAGCTCCTTTTCCAATCCGGGGCAGATGATCACGAATTCATCCCCGCCGATCCGGTAGAAGTTGGCGCCGGGGAACGCGTGTTTCATTCTGCGGGCGCATTCCGCCAGAACCTCGTCGCCGTAGGCGTGGCCGTGCTGGTCGTTGATGTCTTTTAAGCCGTTGACGTCCAGATAGACGATTCCCACGGAGACTTCGGCGGTGGAAAGGTCTTTCGTATCCTCGATGTACCGGTTCCGGTTGTAAAATGAGGTCAGCTTGTCATAGTAGCTTAATTGGGACAGCTGCTTTTGGCTCTGCGCGTGCCGCCAGGCCAGCATAAGAAAATAGCACAGGGTCTGGAGCAGGGGAGCGATGTTGGACATGTGGTCCGGAGACGGGTTGTCAACGCCCAGGTAGCCGGTCAGAGTCCCGTCCATTTCCATGGGAGCGGCCACCAGGCTGTGGATGGACTGGCTGTGCAGGAATTCATATTCCACAGGATCGGATTCCTTTAATGTTTCCACGTCCTCAATCACGATACATCCGCGCTGGTCGAAGGAGGGGAGCCAGCGGCGGATGGTGGAGAGCGGAACATTGTGTCTGCGCGCTGCATCGGCCTGGGTTCCGCTGGAGACCCATTGAATGGCTTCGCAGAGAGAGTCCTCCTGGATGGAGATGATGTAAGCGCGGCCGGCCGACAGGAAGCTGCCCAGCCGCTCAAGCATCTGGGAGACTGCGCTTTTAAGCTCGCTTTCCTGGTAGAGCGTGCGCACGCACTCCGTGATCATTTTTTCCGCGTCCAGCGTGAATTTGAGCTGTAATTTTTCGCACTCGGACTTGGTGTTGTCGAAGGCGATTTCCATCCGGGCAGGGCGCCCGTCCCACTCGATCAGGCGGTCCTTAAGCAGGTAGTGGCGGCCGGTGACGGGATTGGTGTATTCCCAGGTGTAGGTCTCCCCGTCCTTTAAAAAATGGTTGGTGCAGAAGCTGCAGGGCGCGTCCGCATTCTGAAGCACGCGGTAGCATTTCTGGCCCGCCAGCACGTCCACGCCAAAGGTTTCCCGCCCGGCGTCGTTGATGAATAGCAGCTCATAAGTTTCCGGATCTGCCACATACATGAGTTCGGAAATATCGTTCATGGGCGCGCGCAGAGCCTCGGACATGCGGGAGAGGTATTCGCTCCGGCGTTTATTGGCTTCCTCGGCCTGAGCCAGGGCTTTTTGGCGCGCGGACTGCCTGGAGGTGTAGACGGAAAGCGCGACGGCCAAAAGAATAAACGCGCCAGTCAGCAGGGACAGGCTTCTCTGCGCCATAAGCACGCGGCCCTCCGTAAACTCCTCGGCGGCGCTCACGACCTGATCCGCCAGCTCGAAGAATCGTTCGCTGGCCGCGAACAGCTCGTCCGGCGCATTTCCGCCGCGAACCTGGTAAATCTGCTGCCGGATCTGCTGCCAGTCCTCTTTCATTTGCGCCGCCAATTCCAGGTATCCGGGATCGTTCAGGCGGGCGAGGCCGTTTTCCCCTTCCCCGGTCAAAAGCTCCTCAATAATGGCGTCGATTTGTTCCATCAGCCCGTCGTTGGGGGTGTTGTTGAGCTCCTGCTTCACCAGGCGCTGGGTAGCGCCGCGCACAACGCCGGTATAGTTGATGATGCGGGCATTGCCCTGGAGATGGGAAATGGAGACGAGAGAAAGAAAACTGGAAATCAGCAATGCAGCCGCCAGGGTAATGGGAATGATTTTCTTTTGCATAATGGCTCTCCCCGAAGGATAAATTTCTATATCGTTAATTGCCTTAATCATAGCAAATTGGTGGTTCTTGTCAACCTATATTTGGAAGATAGCGGTGCGGATCATCGGCGCAAATGAATAAAAAATGTGCATTATACACAAAAAATGTGGGCGTATATGCAGGAAAATTAAACAAAATTGGTGATAAGTGCGAAAAAACGCTGACATTTTTTCGATGGAAATGGTAAAATAAAGAAAAAGAACGATACGGAGGAATGTCCTGATGAGAAGAATCATGAGTGCCTGCCTGTTACAGACCATGCGGTTTGATACCGCAAACGACGCGAACCCGGACCAGGAGTTTGAGATGTTCTGTCAGAAGATGGACCGGAACAGGACCCAATATGTGATTGAGGACAAGAAAAAAGAGCCGGACGGCTCCCTGGTGGTCAGGTTGAGAAGGCAGTACAATACCTACAAAACGACCGGGTATATGGATTAGAGACAGGCATGCCGGAGGCGGAAGTTCAAACCGCCTCCGGCATTTCTATGGAAGACGCGCGTTCTCCGGAACTGCCTGCGCGGGCTGCTGCCGGGGAGGTGGGAGGCGGGCAGCGGCCTACTTCTTCTTGCCGCCCTTTCCCTTCTTGTCGCCTTTCTCTTTCTTGGCCTTATCGCCCTTGCCGGATTTCTTTTCCTTGGGGGCTTTTTCTTTCTCCGCCTTTAACGGCTTTGCGCCGTCCTTGTCGGGTTTTTCCTTTCCGGACTTGTCGGCCTTTTTTGCGGCTTTTTCCGGTTTTTCCGCGGCGGTCTTGCCCTTGGGGGCTTTTTTCGCTTTGGGTTTGTCGGCGGCCGGTTCCTCCGTCTGCGCGGGAAGGGGGCCGGTCCAGCCGGAGGTCTCGTCGGGGCAGAACTCCATGATGTCGCCTATGCCGCACTGCAGAATGGTACAGAGCGTATCAATGGTGTGGGTGGACACATGCATGTTCTTCTTCAGGCGGCCGATCTGGCCGGCGCTGAAGCCGTGCTGCTTGATCAGGCGGTATTGGGTAAGCTCTTTGTCTTCCATGGTTTTCCACAGACGGTCATAACGAATCATAGGCTCTCCTCCTTGCGATATTATCCATATTTGGATTGTAACATGGAAAAAGGCGAAACACAAGGAAATAAAATTGGATTCTATATGGGTATAATCCATATGCTTCCAGGGGATAGTATGAATATGAAACGATGATGATTAGGAGGAAATGAAATATGCCAGATTTGAGAGACAGCGAGACAGCTAAAAACCTGATGCGCGCGTTTGCAGGCGAGAGCCAGGCGCGGAACCGCTATACCTTCGCGGCCGCCCTTGCCCGGTTCCAGAAAATGCCGGTGGTGGAGCAGATTTTTACCTACACGGCCAACCAGGAAAAGGAGCACGCGGAGATTTTCTACAAGTTCCTGGAACCTCTGGATAAGGAAACCATATTCATAGATGGAGGTTATCCGGTGGATATGGAGCAGAACACACTGGCGCAGTTGAACGCGGCGGCGCACAATGAGTTTGAGGAGCACGACGTGGTGTACAAATCCTTCGGCGATATCGCCAAGGAGGAGGGCTTTTCCAGGATCGGAAATGTGTTCCACATGATCGCGGAGATCGAGAAGACCCATGGGGAACGGTTTCAGCATTTGGCGGACCGGCTGGGAAGCGGGAAGCTGTTTATTTCCGATGTAAAGACCGGCTGGGTGTGTTTAAACTGCGGCCATATCCATTTCGGCACGGAAGCGCCCCAGATGTGCCCGGTCTGCCAGCATGAACAGGGCTATTTTGTCAGCGTGGAGCTGGCACCCTGGTATTTGGGCAGATAGCGCCGGTTCGGATTCGGACGCCGCAGGCTTAAAGCGCCGCGGCGTCCTTTTTACTTTGAAAATTTCCGCAGTTATGCTATGATACTATCTGAGACTGAAAAAGAAAGATTCGGAGGAAAGACAAGAGATGGCGCACAAGGTAAAAGCGGTGATTTTTGATCAGGATGGACTGATGTTTGATACGGAACGGCTGTCGGTGGAGGCCTGGAATATTGTGGGAAAACGGTTCGGCATTTCCGTGGGGGACGAGTTCTTTGACGGAATCCGGGGCAGCAAGCCGGACACGGTGAAGCGGCTGCTGAACGAGATGTTTGGGCCGGAATTCGACACGGACCGGTTCCTGGAGGAGAAGAGGGCGTTTTCCTATGATCAGATTCGCAAGTACGGCGTTCCGGTGAAAAAGGGTTTGAAGGAACTTCTTACATATTTAAAAGAGAAGGGAATCAAAACAGCGGTTGCCACCTCCAGCGGACGCCAGTGGACGGAGCAGAATGTGGGGGGCGCCGGCATCGACGGCTTTTTTGACGCATATGCCTTCGGGGAGATGGTGACCCACGCCAAGCCGGACCCGGAGATCTTTTACCTGGCCGCGGATATGCTGGGCGAAAAGCCGGAGGAGTGCATGGTGCTGGAGGACAGCTTCAACGGCATAAGCGCCGCGTTAAACGGCGGCTTCCTTGCGGTGATGGTGCCGGACCTGAGCATCCCGGGACCGGAGCTGACCGCAAAACTGACCGCCAAGTGCGACAGCCTTCTGGATGTGATCCGGCTGTTTGAAGAAGGTTTTTTTACAGTATAGGCGGGAAAATGCAAACTGCGGAGGTGACGGGATGATAAAAGGGATAACCACAGCGGCCACGTTTGGGGCGGCTGTCTGCCTGGCGCGGTCGGAATATGAGAAAAAGCGGTTCTCTGTGGAGGAGACCTGCATCCGGTCGGACAAGATTTTGAAGGATAAGACCCTTGTCTTTTTGTCGGACCTGCACAACAATGAGTTCGGCCCGGGGAACCGGCGGCTTTTGGAGGCAATCCGGCGGGTAAACCCGGACGCGGTGCTGATCGGCGGCGATATGATGGTGTGCAAGGGCAGGCGGGATGTGGCGGTGCCTTTGGAGCTGGTGAAGCGGCTGGCAAGGGATTTCCCGGTGTACTGCGGCAACGGGAACCACGAGAACCGCATGGTCTGGGAGCGGGAGACTTACGGCGGCCTGTACGAGGAGTACCGGGACCGGCTGAAGCGGATGGGCGTGATCTATCTGGAAAACGGGACGGCTCCCTGGGGGGCGGATACAGAGATTTCCGGGCTGGATCTGGGACAGCGGTATTATCGCAAGGCTCTGTTTGAGAAGCTGGACCCGATGCCGCCGGATTATCTGGTCCGCAGGCTGGGCCGGGTGCGGGGAGCCGGGCGGGAAGAGAAATTCCAGATTCTGCTGGCGCACTCTCCCATGTATTTTAAGGATTACGCGGCCTGGGGGGCGGATTTGACCCTGTCCGGGCATTTCCACGGGGGAACCATCCGCATCCCGGGCCTGGGCGGCGTGATGACGCCCCAGTACCAGTTTTTCATTCCCTGGTGCGCGGGGGATTTTGAGACGGACGGGAAGCGCATGATCGTCAGCCGGGGACTGGGCACCCACTCCATCAACATCCGCCTGAACAACCGGCCTCAGCTGGTGGTGGTGCGGCTGAAAAAGCAGTAGCGGGCTTTTGGGTTCTGTGGTAAGATAAATGCTGATGGCCGGAAGCGGATGGACCCCGCAGAACCGGCTGACCACGGGCGGTGAAACGGCGTTTGACGCTGTCAGGGCCGGAAAAAGAGGATTTATGGTACAGATATCTTACAAGCTGGAGCATTTTGAGGGACCTTTGGACCTGCTCCTGCATCTGATTGAGAAAAATAAGGTAAATATTTACGATATTCCCATCGCGGAGATCACTAACCAATATCTGGAATATGTGCGGAACATGGAGCGGGAGGACTTAAATGTCGTCAGCGAGTTTCTGGTGATGGCCGCCACGCTGCTGGATATCAAGGCCCGTATGCTGCTTCCCAAGGAAGTGGACGAGGAGGGCGAGGAGATTGACCCGCGGGCGGAGCTAGTACAGCGTTTGCTGGAATACAAGACCTACCGGCTGATGGCCGATGAGCTGGCCAGGCGGGAGGATGGCGCGGACCGCCTTCTGTACAAGTCGCCCACCATTCCGCCGGAGGTGGCTAAATATGAGCCGCCGGTGGATTTGGACAGCCTGTTGGACGGCCTCACCCTGGCGAAGCTGAAGCGGGTGTTCGAGCAGGTGATGAAGCGCAAGGAGGACAAGGTAGACCCGATCCGCAGCAATTTCGGCACCATCCGGCGGGAGCCGGTGAGCCTGGAGCAGAAGATCGGATCGGTGCTTGGCTATGCCAGGAAAAACCGGCATTTCAGCTTCCGCCATCTACTGGAGGAGCAGGCGGACAAGCTGGAGGTGGTGGTCACCTTTCTGGCGGTTCTGGAGTTGATGAAGATCGGCAAAATCCATCTGGTGCAGGAGGAGACCTTCGGAGACATGGAGATCGAAGCCCTGGAGCCGGAGGGGGAGGAAGCGGAGCTGGACTTAGACGGGCTGGCGGATTTCGCGGAGTGACGATTGAAGGGATAAGGACGGATAGAGATGGAAGAGGGAAAACTGACAAGAGGCGCCGGAGCGGGGCAGCCGGAGCAGGCCGGCGTACAAAACGGCCAGTTGGCGCTGGAGTTTCCGCCCACCGAGAATGAGAAGGAGCAGGAGGCGGTCGTTGAGGCCGTCCTGTTTACCATGGGGCGCTCCGTGGAGCTGCGGCAGCTGGCCGCGGCCATTGGGCAGGACCGGGAGACGGCCAGGCGGGCGGTGGAACGCCTGAAGGCCCGGTATGACAAGAGCAGAAGCTGCGGGATGCAGATTATCGCGCTGGAGGACAGCTACCAGATGTGCACCAAGGCGAAATATTATGACAACCTGATCCGGGTGGCGTCCACGCCCAAGAAGCAGGTGCTCACCGAGGTAATGTTGGAAACGCTGTCCATCATCGCCTACAAGCAGCCGGTGACCAAGCTGGAGATTGAGAAGATCCGCGGCGTCAAGTCCGACCACGCGGTGAACCGGCTGATCGAGTTCAACCTGGTGTACGAGGTGGGCCGCATGGACGCGCCGGGCCGTCCGGCGCTGTTCGCCACCACCGAGGAGTTTTTGCGCCGCTTCGGCGTCGGCTCCACCGACGATCTTCCCAGCATGAATCCCGAGCAGGCAGAGGAGATCAAGGCCGAGGTGGAGGAGGAGCTGCAGCTGAAGCTGGAGGACCTGGCAGTTAAGAGTGACGGCGGGGAAGAAGCGGCGGAAGAGACGGCGGGAGATTTGGCCGCGGCGGAGGCCGCGGCCGGGGTGGAACTATCTGCTGCCGGGGGCGAAAGCGCAGACCGGGCTGAAACTGGTGCCCAGGCTGAAACTGCGGTCCGGGCCGAAACTGCAGCCCGGGCCGAAAGCACAGCTCAGGCCGAAAGCACAGCCCAGGCCGAAACCGCCCCCTGGGCCCCCGCCCTCGAGGACCCCGACCTTACCGAGGACGAGCTGGCGCTTCTGGAGCAGGAAGCAGCCTACGCGGCGGAGCTGGAAGCCGCTGCAGCCGCCAGGGAGGAAGAGGAGGAGCGGGAACGGCGCTGAGAGCGAAAACTGCGGCGGATTTGGGGCGTGAAAGCCCCTGGTCCGCCCCGAAATACAGGCTGAGAGAGACATTTTCCATTGCTGGAAGATGTCTCTTTTTCTGGAAATTGACTCTTGACGAAACCGGCTCGCCGTGATAGGATATCATATGCGTTATACATATAGTGTACTCATTTGACAACAAAACACAATATATAGTGATAGAGGCCCGGGGTGACCGAAAACCGGGCAGGACAGGAGGCAAAAGCAGTGGAGTGCAGTGAGATCAAGGTGATTAAAAAAGACGGAACCAGGGAGGATTTCAACGTCCAGAAGGTGGTGGCGGCGGTCCGCAAGTCGGCGGAGCGCGCCATGATCCGTTTTTCCAAGGCGGAGATCACGTTTATCTGCCAGTTTGTGGAGGAGAAGGCGGAGGATATGGAGGTCACGGAGATCCCCATCGCCCAGATGCACAACGTGGTGGAGGGCGCGCTGGAGAAGGTGAATCCCCAGGTGGCCAAGAGCTACCGGGATTACCGCAACTACAAGCAGGATTTCGTTCAGATGCTGGACGACGTTTACAAGAAGAGCCAGTCCATCATGTACATCGGCGACAAGGAGAACAGCAACACGGACAGCGCTCTGGTATCCACCAAGCGCAGCCTGATCTTCAACGAGCTGAACAAGTCCCTGTACCAGAAGTTCTTTATGACCGTGGAGGAGCTGCAGGCCTGCCGCGAGGGCTACATTTACATCCACGACATGTCCGCCAGGCGCGACACCATGAACTGCTGCCTCTTCGACGTGAAGTCCGTGCTCACCGGCGGTTTCGAGATGGGCAACCTCTGGTACAATGAGCCCAAGACATTGGACGTGGCCTTTGACGTGATCGGGGATATCGTGCTCAGCGCGGCCAGCCAGCAGTACGGCGGATTCACCGTGCCCAGTGTGGAGGAGATTCTGGCGCCCTACGCAGAAAAGTCCTACGAGCAGTACATTGAGAAATATCTGGACCTGGGCCTGACCGACGGTAAGGCCATGGAGGTGGCGTGGAGCGACGTGCAGCGCGATATGGAGCAGGGCTTCCAGGGCTGGGAGTACAAGTTCAACTCCGTCTCCTCCAGCCGCGGAGATTACCCCTTTATCACCATGACGGCGGGAACGGGCACCAGCCGTTTCGCCAGGATGGCTACCATCACCATGCTGAACGTGCGCAAGGGCGGCGAGGGCAAAAAGGGCCACAAGAAGCCGGTGCTGTTCCCCAAGATTGTGTTCCTCTACGACGAGAAGCTCCACGGCCCGGGCGGCGAGCTGGAGGACGTGTTCGAGGCGGGAATCGACTGTTCCAGCAAGACCATGTACCCGGACTGGCTGTCCCTGACCGGCAAGGGGTACATTTCCAGCATGTACAAACAGTATGGCAAGATCATTTCCCCCATGGGCTGCCGCGCCTTCCTCTCACCCTGGTATGAGCGGGGCGGTATGTACCCGGTAGACAGCAAGGATGCGCCGGTGTTTGTGGGCCGTTTCAACATCGGCGTGGTGAGCCTGCACCTGCCCATGATCCTGGCGAAGGCCCGCCAGGAGAGCCGGGATTTCTTTGAGGTGCTGGACTATTACCTGGAGCTGATCCGCAGGATCCATATCCGCACCTACGCCTACCTGGGCGAGATGAAGGCCAGCACCAACCCGCTGGCTTACTGCGAGGGAGGATTTTACGGGGGCCATCTGGGGCTTCACGACAAGATCAAACCTCTGTTAAAGACCGCCACCGCCTCCTTCGGGATCACCGCGTTCAACGAGCTGCAGCAGCTCTACAACGGCAAGTCCCTGGTGGAGGACGGAGCCTTTGCCCTGGAAACCCTGGAGCACATCAACCGGAAGGTGAACCAGTTCAAGGAGGAGGACGGCAATCTCTACGCCATCTACGCCACCCCGGCGGAGAACCTCTGCGGCCTGCAGGTGAAGCAGTTCCGCAACAAGTACGGGATCATTGAAAATGTTTCGGACCGGGAGTATGTGAGCAACGGTTTCCACTGCCATGTGACCGAGGAGATCACGCCCATTCAGAAGCAGGACCTGGAGTACCGGTTCTGGGAGCTGTGCAACGGCGGCAAGATCCAGTACGTGAAATACCCGGTGGGCTACAACAAGGAGGCCATCCGCACCCTGGTGCGCCGGGCTATGGCCATGGGCTTTTACGAGGGCGTAAACCTCGCCCTGTCCTACTGCGACGACTGCGGCCACCAGGAGCTGAATATGGACGTGTGCCCCAAATGCGGCAGCAAAAACCTGACGAAAATCGACCGCATGAACGGGTACCTGAGCTATTCCCGGGTGAAGGGCGACACACGGTTAAACGAGGCCAAAATGGCGGAGATCGCAGAGCGGAAGAGTATGTAGGGCGATGGGAATATTTCTCTGCCCGGGCTTTTGGGGTTGCTTTTCCACGGAAAGTCTGTTAGGATAAAAGAGGAATAAAATTCATAAAAAAGGAAGTGAACACTCAGTGGAAGGTCGAAGTTGCAAGATGAAAGCGGACGAATCTGGATATGTGCATAGGCGTATGGATCAGGCGGTAGTCTGCTGGAGCAGGTTCGGCGGCTGCTGATTGGTGATGCCGTGAAACTGCCCGCAGCGGCAGAGCGGCGTTTGATAGAGGAGAAAGATCCGGCGTTTATGGAGAGGCGGCTGTTTCCCCGGTCAGGGGTGCGGCAGTCTCTCCTTTTGCGTGTGCGCAAATCCATGGTTTGCTTTCATCGGCCAAGACAGAAATTGTGCCGAGAGGAGAACGACATGGAGAAAATGATTGAAATGATGTTAAAGCTGGCGGAGGAGAAACAGTACCGCCGGTTAAAGGAGCTGCTGGCTGAGATGAACGAGGTGGATATCGCCGCCTTCATCGACGAGCTGGATTCGGAGAAAGCCGTTGTGGTGTTCCGGATTCTGCCGAAGGAGCTGGCGGCGGATGTATTTGCCTGCCTGTCCGTGGAGAAACAGCAGCATATTATCACCAGCATCACGGACCGCGAGGTGGCCACCATTATCGAGGACCTGTTTGTGGATGACGCGGTGGATATGTTGGAGGAGCTGCCCGCTACTGTGGTGAAAAAGGTTCTGCAGAACGCCAATCCGGACACCAGAGCCCTGATCAACCAGTTTTTAAACTACCCGGACAACAGCGCGGGCAGCATCATGACCGCGGAGTATGTGGGCCTGAAAAAGACCATGACCGTGAAGGAGGCCTTCGACTATATCCGCCGCCACGGCGTGGACAAGGAGACCATTTACACCTCCTATGTGATGAACGAGGCCAGGCAGCTGGAGGGCGTGGTCACGGTGCGCGACCTGCTGATGAACACGTATGAGACCGTGATCGGCGACATTATGGACACCCACGTGATCAAGGCGGTGACCACGGACGACCAGGAGGAGGTGGCGGACTGCTTCCAGAAGTACGGCCTTTTAAACCTTCCAGTGGTGGACCATGAGAACCGCCTGGTGGGCATCGTGACCGTGGACGACATCGTGGACGTAATCGAGCAGGAGGCCACGGAGGACTTCGAGAAGATGGCCGCCATGGCGCCCAGCGAGCGGCCGTACTTAAAGACCGGCGTGTTTCAACTGGCCAAGAACCGTATTTTCTGGCTTCTGGTGCTGATGATCAGCAGCCTGATCACGGGCGGGATTCTGGCCAAGTACGAGAACGCCTTCGCGGTGCTGCCTTTGCTTGTGACCTTTATCCCCATGCTGACGGACACCGGCGGAAACGCGGGCAGCCAGAGCAGCACCCTGATCATCCGCGGCATGGCGGTGGGCGAGATCGAACCCGCGGACGTGTTCAAGGTGGTGTGGAAGGAGCTGCGCGTGGGCACCCTGGTGGGAGTTGTGCTGGCGGCGGTGAATTTTGTGCAGCTTTTGATCCGCTTCCCCGGACAGCCCCTGGTCTGCGCCACCGTGGTGGTCAGCCTGATGGCCACTGTGATTCTGGCGAAAACCATCGGCTGTATGCTGCCGATGGCGGCCAAGGTTCTGCACATGGACCCGGCCATCATGGCGGCTCCGCTCATCACCACCATTGTGGACGCCTTAAGCCTGGTGATCTATTTCCAGCTGGCCTGCGCGCTGCTGGGACTGTAGGGGCAGGATTGCATAAAAGAAGAGCGGCGACGGAATCAGATATACCGTCGGCCGCTCTTTTTAGTATGGAGACAAAACGCTGCGCCCACATTCCCGGGGGGCTGTGCCCGGCCCTTTATCCCGATTTTCAGGCGTCGTGCCTGCCGTCCGCCAGTCCCTTGATGTAGGCCATGGCCTTGTCTTTGCTGCGCGAGTCCAGGACATTGTAATGATCCAGAAGCGCCTTCTGGTTTTCCGTCAGCACGGTGGAGATTCCATCCCTCTTATAAAATTTGGCCATGGTAATTCCCATGGCCGAACAGACACGTCGAAGAGTGACAATACTGGGCGTAGTCGTTCGGCGAAAGAGGTTGCTTATGTTATTTGCGGAATCATTCATTTCCTTTGCCAGCTTGTAGTGGCTCCACCCGCGCTCTCTGCACAGTTCTTCAATCCGATCCAGTTCATAACTCATTCTTCCACCACCAAGACAAAATTCACGATACCCCGTGGTTATTGTACCCCAGGAACCGTTTAATTATCAGACTGAAAAAGCGTGTACAAATAGACACTTTATAGTGTATAATCTAGGGTAATCAAATAGTAGGAGGGGAGATTAATGAGTGGATGTATCATCGAAACTGAGCATTTCGTTGGGAGTCACATTGAAAAAATGGCAGAGGGCCCGTAGCTCGATGTCTGTGACCAGGCGAGTGCCCTTTTCGATTCTGAGTATGGTCAGATCATTGAAATCATAGCCGTTTAATTGCAGCTTGGCGGCCAGCGCCCGCTGGGAAAGGCCGCGCCGCTTCCGCAATGAGCGGATCGTATCGCCTATCAAATTTTTCTTTGTTTCCGAATTATAAGATATTTTCATTATTTACCTCACGTGATATGGAATTTTCTAATACTGAAGCGTTTATTAGATTGTAAGGAAATATTAATTGCCAAACACTTCTAATAGTGAAACACATCAAAATAAAATATGCATGATGAAAGGGAGAAGAGATGAACAAGATTTTGGAACAACTGGAGCAAGAGGAGATTATGGATTACAAAAAAGAACTGAAACAGTACCTGGATGAGATTCCGGATCAGTATTTTTATGAATTTTTCCATATCCGCTCTATGACAGATCCGGTCTACGACGGGATCAGCCGGGATTTGATGTCTCGGGGATACTATGCGCTGCTGGCCAGATTCTCGGAATTTCACAAGGATCTGAAGCGCTTTCTACATGAATATAACTGAATTTTGTGGAAAAATCATCTTCCGTATGGTAAACTAAGAAAAGCGGCCTTCGGGCCCTACCAATGAATACGGAGGGATATACAATGAAAAAGTTTCTGGATGAGTTTAAGGCGTTCGCCCTCAAGGGCAATATGATCGATCTGGCGGTCGGCATGATTATCGGCAGCGCGTTTACTTCCATTGTAAATTCGCTTGTCAACGACATTTTTATGCCCCTTCTGAGCCTGATCACCGGCAAGGTGGATTTCACCAACATGTTTATCGCGTTGGATGGGAATACATATGCTACGCTGACGGAGGCCAAGGAACTTTCTGTGGCTACCATTAATTACGGGTCCTTTATCACACAGACGATCAACTTCCTGCTGATGGCTTTGGTTGTGTTCATCACGGTGAAACAGGTCAATAAGCTGCGCAGCATGGGGAAGAAGCCGGAGGCGCCGGCCGCTCCCACGCAGAAGGAATGCCCGTACTGCCGCAGCATGATTCCGATCAATGCGGTGCGCTGCCCTCATTGTACCTCTCTGCTGGAAACATCTGAGGAAACGGAGAGAGAGTAAGTCATGCGTTATCACAATATCACGAAGGACGATATGCTCAACGGGGAAGGGCTGCGGGTGGTACTCTGGGTTGCCGGCTGCAGCCACAACTGTCCGGAATGCCACAATCCGGTGACCTGGGATATCCGGGGCGGAATCCCCTTTGACCAGGCGGCTAAGGACGAGCTGTTTGAGGAGCTTCAAAAAGACTATGTATCCGGGGTCACCTTAAGCGGCGGGGACCCGCTGCACCCGGACAACCGGGAGGAGACCGGCCGGCTGATCGATGAGATCTGCGACCGCTTTCCGGGAAAGACCATCTGGCTTTACACCGGCTACGACTGGGAGGAGATCTGCGGTCTGCCGTGTATCCGCAAGGTGGACGTGGTGGTGGACGGCGAGTTCGTGGCAGGGCTCAAGGACAACAGCCTCCAGTGGAAGGGCAGTTCCAACCAGCGGGTTATCGATGTGCAGAGGTCCCTTCTGACCGGCGCGGCGGTGACCCTTGACCGGAGCTGAGACAGCCGCCATGGAGCGGACGATTCGAATCATACAGAAAAGGTTAGGTTACAGACATGCAGAGAATTGCAAAATTTCACAAGGTAAGCTTTGAACAATTTTTGGGGGACTGGACGGACGCCTTCGGCGGAGTGTCTGCCGATGAGGCACGGGCGGTCTATGACGGGATCCGCCTTCCGGCCAGGGCCACCGCCGGTTCGGCGGGATACGACTTTTTTACCCCGGTTGCCGTGACCGTCGCGCCGGGCGAGTCCGTGAAAATCCCCACCGGAGTCCGGGTTGAGATGGAGGAGGGCTGGGTGCTGTCCATTTTCCCGCGCAGCAGCCTGGGCTTTAAATACCGCCTCCAGCTGAACAACACCGTGGGCATCATCGACAGCGACTATTTTTATTCGGATAATGAAGGGCATATGTTTATCAAGATGACCAATGATTCCAGAGAGGGAAAAACGGTGGAGCTGGCCGCAGGAATGGCCTTTGCCCAGGGTATTTTCCTCCCCTATGGTATCACGGTGGACGACGATTGCACAAGCACGCGCAACGGCGGCTTCGGCAGCACGGATGCGAGGTAGGAAATGAGCAGAAACAGTGGAAATATCCGCTACAGCGAGCGGCGTCCCTACGATTCAGGGCGGAATCCGCGCCTGGACCGGGAACGGCGGGCCGCGCGCAAGCGCAGGAGAAGGAACCGGCTGGTCAAGGGACTCATCGCGTGGGCGGTCTGCATTTTGCTGGTGGTGCTGGTGGCCTTCGCCACTGTGCGCGTACTTGGCAATATGTCCACGTCCAAGCAGCGGGAGCTGCGGGCCGCGGGAATTGAAAAGCTGGATGCCGGGGACTTTGCCGGGGCGATTGCGGATTTTGACCAGGCGCTGGCTGTGATGGACAAGGACACCGGCGAGATGGCGGTGGACGTGCTGCGCTACCGGGCTGAGGCGGAGTACCGCCTGGAGGACTACGAGGCGGCGTACTACAGCTACAAGCTTCTGATGGAGCGGGACGCCAAAAATCTGCAGTATTGGTACATGGCCAGCATGTGCTGCGCGGCCATGGGCGATGCAGACCAGGCGGTGGAGCTGTACGACTATGTGCAGCGGACCGGCGGGGATGCAAAGAAGCCGGTGGAGGGGCGTTTGAACGCGCTTCTGTCCGTCGGGGCGGCCTGCGTGAAAACGGGCGCCTACGATCAGGCCATGAGTCTGTACGAAAATGCGCTGAGGGATGGGCTGGACGATGGGAAAATCTATTTGCAGATGGGTTTATGCCAGATGGCTGAAGAGAATTACAAGGACGCTGCTGATTCGTTTGACCAGGGGAAAGTGAAGGCGTCAGAGGATCGGGAGCTGCTTCGGGAACTTTCGTATAACCGGGCGGTGTGCAGCGAATACTTATACAAGTACGACGAAGCCCTGAAGCTGTTCGAGGAGTACAACAAGAGCTTCGGACCGGATGAGCGGGCGGAGCATGAGATCGCATTTTTAAAGAGCCGGTAAGGCGTTTGGCAGCCGGAGCGGTAAATTCGGAATAAGAGGTAGTATGGCAGAATTATTTGATTTGAAAGAGACTGAGGAGCGGGTGGTCCTGATCGCGGTGAGCACCGGGGACGGGGACGACGCGGAGGCCTCCTTAAAGGAGCTGGCGGAGCTGGTGAAAACGGCCGGAGCCGTGACCGTGGACAAGGTGATCCAGAACCGCGAGAAGGTGCACCCGGGCACGTATCTGGGCAAGGGGAAGATCGAGGAGGTCAAGGATCTGGTCTGGGAGCTTGACGCCACCGGCGTGGTCTGCGACGACGAGCTGAGCCCCGCCCAGCTTAAGAACCTGGAGGCGGCCCTGGACACCAAGGTGATGGACCGCACCATGGTGATCCTGGACATTTTCGCTTCCAGGGCCCACACCCGGGAGGGGAAGATCCAGGTGGAGCTGGCCCAGCTCAAATACCGGGCCGCGCGCCTGGTGGGCATGCGCGCCTCCCTGTCCCGCCTGGGCGGCGGCATCGGCACCAGGGGACCGGGCGAGAAGAAGCTGGAGGTGGACCGGCGCCTGATCCACGAGCGCATCGGGCAGCTGAAAGCGGAGTTGGAGGATGTGAAACGCCACCGTGAGGTGACCCGGCAGCAGCGGGAGCAGGGCTGCGCCGTCAGCGCGGCCATCGTGGGCTACACCAACGCGGGCAAATCCACCCTGTTAAACCATCTGACCGACGCGGATATCCTGGCGGAGGACAAGCTGTTCGCCACCCTGGATCCCACCACCAGAAGCTTTACCTTGCCGGGGGACCAGCAGATTCTGCTGACGGACACCGTGGGTTTTATCCGCAAGCTGCCCCACCACCTGATCGAGGCGTTTAAGAGCACCCTGGAGGAGGCCAAGTACAGCGATATCATCCTCCATGTGGTGGACTGCTCCAACCCGCAGATGGACATGCAGATGCATGTGGTGCGGGAGACGTTGAAGGACTTGGAGATCGTGGACAAGACGGTGGTCACGGTGTTCAACAAGACGGACCGCTTAAGAGCCCTGGTGGAGTCCGGCGAGGCCGGGCCTTTAGCCCAGCTGCCCAGAGATTTCTCCGCGGACTACCAGGTGCGCATCTCGGCCAAGACCGGGGAGGGCTTGGACGAGCTGTGCGGCATTCTGGAGCAGATCATCCGCAGCCGCCGGGTTCACCTGGAGAAGGTTTACCCCTACTCCCAGGCCGGCCGGATTCAGACCATCCGCAAGTACGGCCAGCTCCTGAAGGAGGAGTACACGGAGGACGGGATCGCGGTGGAGGCGTATGTGCCGGCCGAGCTGTTTGGAAAATTGTATGCGGATTAGGGGATAGAGACGTCTAACCACCCGCAAACCACGCAGCTACAAGGCTTTCCGCGAATTATAAGCAGAGGTAATAAAACACAATATCTTGATTGGCATAAAAAGTTGATCATAGATATTGTGTTTTTGTTTTGGGTCTGCTATAATGGGTGAAGTGGCGGACTGACAGAGAGACGAAAACACCGATTGTCGTCAACGGATCGTGGATCCGGGGATTTTCGGAGCAAATGGAATGGGCTGCCGGCGTAGCCGGCGGGCCATTATGTCTTATGGGATAAAAGCCGGGGGCCATTATCATCGGACAAGGGTCGAAAGGAGTTATGTTTGTAATGATTGAAGTTGTGAAACGTGATGGGGAGATAGCCGAATTCAGCCTGAACAAGATCACCGAGGCGATCAAGAAGGCGTTTAAGGCCACGAAGAAGGATTATAACAACGAGATTCTGGAGTTGCTTTCGCTGCGCGTAACCGCGGATTTCCAGGGCAAGATGACGGAGGGCCGTATTTCCGTGGAGGAGATTCAGGACAGTGTGGAGCACGTGCTGGAGCAGACCGGTTACACGGATGTGGCGAAGGCATACATTTTATATAGAAAACAGCGCGAGAAAATCCGCAACATGAACAGCACCATCCTGGACTACAAGGACGTGGTGAACAGCTATGTGAAGGTTGAGGACTGGCGCGTGAAGGAGAATTCCACCGTGACCTACTCCGTTGGCGGACTGATCCTGAGCAATTCCGGCGCTGTGACGGCCAACTACTGGCTCAGCGAGATCTACGACCACGAGGTGGCGGAGGCCCACCGGAACGCGGACATCCATATTCACGATCTGTCCATGCTCACCGGCTACTGCGCGGGCTGGTCCTTAAAGCAGCTCCTGCAGGAGGGACTGGGCGGGATCACCGGAAAGATCACCTCCTCCCCGGCCAAGCACCTGTCCGTGCTGTGCAACCAGATGGTCAATTTCCTCGGCATTATGCAGAACGAGTGGGCCGGAGCCCAGGCGTTCTCCTCCTTTGATACATACCTTGCCCCCTTTGTGAAGGTGGACAACTTAAGCTACTCCGAGGTTAAGAAGTGCATCGAGTCCTTTATCTACGGCGTGAACACCCCCAGCCGCTGGGGCACCCAGGCTCCCTTCTCCAACATCACCCTGGACTGGACGGTTCCCAATGATCTGGCGGAGCTGAACGCAATCGTGGGCGGCAAGGAGATGGACTTCAAGTACAAGGACTGCAAGGCGGAGATGGATCTGATCAACAAGGCCTTCATCGAGACCATGATCGAGGGCGACGCCAACGGGCGCGGCTTCCAGTACCCCATCCCCACCTACTCCATTACCAATGATTTCGACTGGTCCGATACGGAGAACAACCGCCTGCTGTTCGAGATGACGGCCAAGTACGGCACCCCGTATTTCTCCAACTATATCAACAGCGATATGCAGCCCAGCGACGTGCGCAGCATGTGCTGCCGCCTGCGCCTGGACCTGCGTGAGCTGCGCAAGAAAACCGGCGGCTTCTTCGGCTCCGGCGAGAGCACCGGTTCCGTGGGCGTTGTGACCATCAATATGCCCCGCATCGCTTACCTGTCCAAGGATGAGAAGGATTTCTACGAGCGCCTGGACCACATGATGGACGTGTCCGCCCGCTCCTTAAAGACCAAGCGTGAAGTGATCACCAAGCTGCTGGATCAGGGCCTGTACCCCTACACCAAGCGGTATCTGGGGACATTTTCCAATCACTTCTCCACCATCGGCCTGATCGGCATGAACGAGGCCGGACTGAACGCCAGGTGGGTGCGCAAGGATATGACCGATCCGGAGTGCCAGAAGTTCACCAGGGATGTTTTAAACCATATGCGTGAGCGCCTGTCCGATTACCAGGAGATGTACGGCGACCTGTACAACCTGGAGGCGACCCCGGCTGAGTCCACCACCTACCGCCTGGCCAAGCACGACAAGAAGCATTATCCCGACATCATCACCGCCGGGTCCGAGGGGGATACGCCCTACTATACCAACAGTTCCCATCTGCCGGTGGACTACACCGCGGATGTGTTCGACGCCCTGGACATCCAGGATGAACTGCAGACCCTGTACACCTCCGGCACGGTGTTCCACGCGTTCCTGGGTGAGAAGCTGCCCGACTGGAAGGCGGCCGCCAATCTGGTACGCACCATTGCGGAGAACTACAAGCTGCCCTACTACACCATGTCGCCCACTTACTCCATCTGTAAGTCCCACGGATACCTGGCCGGCGAGCATTTCACCTGCCCGGTCTGCGGAGCCAAGGCGGAGGTTTACAGCCGGATTACGGGATACTACCGTCCGGTGCAGAACTGGAACGAGGGAAAGACCCAGGAGTACAAGAACCGCACCAACTACGACATCCACGGTTCCAGGCTGAAACACGGCGTCTCCCACATCAAGCCGGAGAGCCGCTGCAATGCGGAGGAGCAGAAGGCGGCGTCCAAGGGAGAGGTGAAGGCGGATACCGGCCTGTTCCTGTTCACCACCAAGACTTGCCCCAACTGCAAGGCTGCCAGGGAGTTCTTAAAGGGCATGAACTACCGCGTGATCGACGCCGAGGAGCATCCGGAGCTGGCGGAGAAGTTCAACATTTTCCAGGCCCCCACGCTGGTGGTGGATTTTGAGAACGACGGCATCGTCCAGAAGTTTGCCGGAGCTTCCAATATCAGGAAATTTGTGGAGCAGAACAAGGAGATTCTTCGGGTTTCCGTTTGATAAACGATCCGTTTAATATTGGGAAATGAACGGCCGGCGCAGCTGGAGACAGCTCTGCGCCGGCTTTTTGTCCGCCGGGGGCAAGGGATGGAGCGGGATTCGCGGCTTGTGATTTGAAGTGGGATATGATATAATATAAAGCATTTAACGGCGGAAACGGACATGCGAAGGAGGATTTATGGATCTGATTTTTTGGTTTATGGGGGGCCTGTGTATTGCGGAGGGCATCGATTTGTTCATGGGCAAGGATTTTATGATTTTTGTGGGGACAAACGTTGATAAAAGCGACTATGATGTGGATAAAGTGTACGCGGTTGAGAAATGGCTGTTCCTGGCCGACGCGCTGCTGAGTTTTGCCATGGCTTCCCACATCTTGTCCGAGCCGTTGGAATGGGTCTGTATGGCGGTGTTCGGTTTGACGCTGGTGGCCCATGTGTATGTGTTTAAGAGCAAGCGTTTCCGGAAGGAGCCGGGGAGCGGGAAAAAGAAGAAATGATCAGGAGAGGGCTGCTGGGCAGTGCACGCTGCGGGAGGAGCGCCGGTAATCGGACGGCGTTTGACCGGAAAAGGGCATTGGCAGCAGCCTTTGCATGAATATGAGAAACGCAGTGTCACAAAACGCCGCGGTTTAAAAAACCGCAGTTACTGGATCTTCGCCTTATCCAGAGCGGTCTGGATGGCTTTTAACAGCGCGGCCGAGGTGTAGCGGGACTGGCTGGAGTATGTAAGGTTTTCCAGGGACTGGGTGCTCACGATCTGGTCCGCCAGCTCGTCGAGCGTGGGCTGCATCAGCGGGTACATGGTGGTGACTGCTTCGCTTAAGGGCACCAGGGAAACGGAGCTGATCCGGTTGGCATCCACGGCCACCTGCACGTTTACGTCCTGGTTTCCCAGATTCAGGGAGGCGCTGTAGACGCCGGGGATATAGCTGGCCGCTTCACTGCCGGCTGTATCTTTTTTGGGACGGAACATAATGAGGCACAGGGTGACGAGCAGAATAGCCAGGCCCACGAAGATCCCGGTGTAGATAATCTCTTTCATGCGCAGCACGACGATTTTGGTTTTGGAGCTCATAGATAAAACCTCCGGTACAATTTGTTATAGCTTATGAGCGGAGGGGAAGAAATATGAGCGGCATCGCAGCAATACATTCGATTGGAAGCGACAGGAGGAAAAAACGTGGCGTTACAATTTGTTTTCGGCGGTTCCGGTTCCGGAAAAACCCGCTATCTGTATGAGCAGGCCATCCGGCTGTCCCTGGAACAGCCGGACCGGCGTTTTCTGGTGGTGGTGCCGGAGCAGTTTACCATGCAGGCCCAGAAGGAGATCATCCGCCTGCACCCAAGGCACGGCATCATGAACATCGACGTCCTGAGCTTCAAGCGCCTGGCCTACCGGGTGTTCGACGAACTGGCGGTGAAAATGCCGGTGGTGCTGGACGATATGGGAAAATCCATGGTCCTGCGCCGGGTTTCCGGCCGGAAAAAGAGCGGTCTTGGCCTCTACGGCAGCCATCTGGGGCAGGCGGGTTTCATCAACCAGCTGAAATCCCAGATTTCCGAGCTCTGCCAGTACGGAATTACGCCTCAGGATCTGGAGCAGCTGCAGGGGGAGACGGAGAATCCGCTGTTGAAGCAGAAGCTGGGGGATTTGGGGCTGATCTTTCAGGAATTCAAGGATTATATTGCGGATCACTATATCACGGCGGAGGAGATTCTGGATATTTTATGCCGGGAACTGCCGCGCTCGGAGATGCTGAAAAACAGCGTGATTTTCCTGGACGGGTACACGGGCTTTACGCCGGTGCAGTACCGGATTGTGGAGCTGTTTATCACCCACGCCCTGGACGTGGTCTGCGCGGTGACGGTGGATTACCGGGCGGACCCCTACCGGGAGAGCGGGATTCAGAACCTGTTTTATATGAGTAAGCACACGGTCTGCCGCCTGGCGGCCATGGCAAAGGCCGGAGGGGTGGAGCTTAAGGAGGATGTGATTCTGGACCGGCGGCCTGCCTGGCGTTTTGCCCAGAGCCCGGCCCTGGACTTCCTGGAGCAGAACCTGTACCGGTACAACGGGAGGGCCTGGAAGGGAGAACAGGATCAGGTGAAGCTCTTCTGCGGCCAGACGCCGGAGGAGGAAGTGCGCTATGTGAAGAGCCGCATCGAAAGCCTGGTGCGGGAACAGGGGCTGCGCTACCGGGATATGGCGGTGGTGACCGGCGACCTGGCGGCCTACGGGCGGGAGATCACCCGCCAGTTTGACCAGGCGGGAATTCCGTTTTTCATGGACGACAAGAAGAGCATCCTGGAAAACCCTATGGTGGAGCTGATCCGCGCGGTGCTGGAGGCGGTTCGGGACTTCTCGTATGAGAATGTGTTCCGGTATCTGAAGACGGGGTTGGTGTATGACAGGGGGGCCGTCGAGGCGGTAGGTGCGGAATCTGGCGGGGAGACCGTCGGGGCGGCGGGAGCGGATCCCGGCGGGGAAGCTGTCGGAGCGGCGCGTGCGGATTACGGCGGAGAAGTTGTCGGAACGGCGCGTGCGGATATCGGCGGGGAGGCCACCGGCGCGGCGCGTACGGATATCGGCGAAGAGGCCGTCGGGGTGGCGCGTCTGAATTCCGGCGGAGAGGCCACTGGCGCGGCGCGTACGAATTCCGGCGGGGAGGCCGCCGGGGCGGCGTGTACGGATACCGGCGATGAGGCCATCGACTGGGAGGAAGCCAGCGACGGCGAGCTGGCGGACGTTTTATTGGAGGGAACCGGGGGAGGCGCCGGCCGGCGCTACAGCCGGGAGGAAGCCGCGGTTATGACGGACCGGCTGGAAAACTATGTCCGGGCGCTGGGGATCAACGGCTGGAAGCGCTGGGACAGCCAGTGGGAGGCGCAGTTTAAGGGCGCGGAAAATTTGAATCTGCAGGAGCTGAACGATTTCCGCCAATGGATTCTTGCGCCCCTGCGCCCCCTGCGGGAGGCCATGTCAAAGGACGCCACGGTGGCTTCCGTGACCCAGGCCCTGCGGACCTATCTGGAATCCATGGAGCTTAAGGAAAAGCTGGAGGAGTACCAGGCGTATTTTGCCGCCCGGGGCCTCCGGGGGGATGAGAATCTGGCCAGGGAGTACGGCCAGGTGTATGACAGGGTGGAGGAACTCTTTGAGCGACTCACCGGTCTATTGGGCGATGAGAAGGCGGAGCGCAAGAGCTATGCCCAGATTCTGGATGCCGGCTTTGGGGAGATTCAGGTGGGCGTGATCCCGGCCACCATCGACCAGGTGATGGTGGGCGATATCACCCGCACCCGTCTGGACGGCGTGCAGGTGCTGTTCTTTGTGGGCGTCAACGACGGCGTGGTGCCCCAGCGCAAGAACGGCGGCAGCCTGTTGGGCGACCGGGACCGGGAATTTTTCAAGGCGCACCGCCTGGAGCTGGCTCCCACGGCCCGGGAGGACGGCTGTATGCAGAAATTTTACCTGTATCTCATGCTCTCCAAGCCCTCCCGGCGTCTGGTGATCACCTACGCGGGGCGCAGCTCGGACGGTAAGAGCCTGAGGCCCTCCGTGCTTTTGGGCGAGGTTTACAAGCTGTTTCCCGGCCTGACGGCGGAGGACGGTTCCACCGTGAAATGGCCGGTGCAGACGCCCAGGGACGGCAAGGAGACGCTGATTCAGGGATTAAAGACCTACCGGGATTTAAAGGAGCCGGACGCTGCGGACGGCGCGGAGCAGGATTCGCAGTGGGAGCGGAAATTTCTTGAGCTGTACCGGTGGTTCTTTGGGCAGGAGGATTACCGGGAAGAGGTGAAAATGCTGGTACAGGCGGCATTTTACTCCTATGAGGAGCGTGGAATCGGCCGGGCGGCGGCGCGGGCGCTGTATGGAAAAATTTTACAGGGCAGTGTTACCCGGCTGGAACAGTACGCTTCCTGCGCTTACGCCCATTTCCTGCGGTACGGGCTGGAGCTGATGGAGCGCCGGGAGTACGAGCTGGAGGCGGTGGACATGGGAAACCTGTTCCACCAGTCCATTGACCGGTGTTTCCAGGTGATGAAAGCCCAGGGGCGGGACTGGCGCAACCTGACCGAGGAGGGACGCCAGGGGTTGGTGAAAGAGAGCGTGTCCCAGGTGGTGGCGGATTACGGCAATACCATCATGATGAGCACCGCCCGATACGCTTACCTGGCCGGGCGGGTGGAGCGGATGACGGACCGCACCATCTGGGCCCTGGCCGAGCAGGTGAAGCGGGGAGATTTTGAGCCTGCGGGATTTGAGGTGTCCTTCTCAGCGGTGGATAATTTAAAGGCAATGCGCATCGCCCTGTCGCCGGATGAGGAGTTGCAGCTCAGAGGCCGCATCGACCGGATGGATATTTGCGAGGACGGCGGAACGCTCTATGTGAAGATCATCGATTACAAGTCAGGCGGCACCAGCTTTGATCTGGCGGCTCTGTACTACGGGCTGCAGCTTCAGCTGGTGGTGTACCTGGATGCGGCTCTGGAGATGGAGGAGCGGAAGAATCCGGGCAAGGAGGTGGTGCCCGCGGGAATCTTCTACTACAACATTCAGGACCCCCTGGTGGAGAAGAAGGCAGCCATGACGCCGGAGGAGATTGAGCAGCAGATTCTGCGCCAGCTGCGCATGAACGGCCTGGTAAACCGGGAGCTGGAGGTGATCCGCCACCTGGACAGGGAAATTGAGACCCAGTCCGATGTGATCCCGGTGGCCCTGAAAGCCGGGCTGATCCAGGAGAGCCGATCCTCCGTTGCCAGCGGAAAACGTTTTGAACAGTTGAAGTCTTATGTAAATCAGAAGTTGCGCACGGCAGGCCGGGATATTCTGGAGGGCGACACCTCCTTAAAGCCCTATAAGAATAGCGCCCGCACCGCCTGCGACTACTGTCCCTACCACGCGGTCTGCGGTTTTGACACCAAGACCGCGGGATACGGCTACCGGAAACTGAAGGCGTTGAAGCCGGAGGAAATCTGGGAGGAATTGGGAACCGAAGATCGGGCGGAGACAGATGGGGAGTAGAGAAAAGCAGAGCGGTATCCCGCAGATTCAGACAGAAAGGAACCTAGATAAATGGCAGTGAAATGGACTGAGAAACAGCAGCAGGTGATCGACAGCCGCAACCGGAATCTGCTGGTATCCGCGGCGGCGGGCTCCGGCAAGACGGCGGTGCTGGTGGAACGGATCATCCGCATGATCAGCGAGGGCGAGCATCCTCTCAACATCGACCAGCTGCTGGTGATGACCTTTACCAACGCGGCGGCTGCGGAGATGCGGGAGCGGGTCGGCGCGGCGGTGGACAAGCTGTTGACCGTCTGCCCGGACGACGAGCATCTGTGGCTGCAGGGGGCGCTCATTCCCCAGGCGCAGATTACCACCATCGACAGCTTTTGTCTGAATCTGATCCGCAACCATTACAGTAGTCTGGAGATCGATCCGGCTTTCCGTATCGGCGACGAGGGGGAGCTGGCCCTGATGCGGGCGGACGTGATGAAGGAAATGCTGGAGCGGCATTACCAGGAGGGCGGCGAGGATTTTGCGGCCTTTGTGGAGCAGTTCGGCCGCGGCAAGTCCGACGCCGGGATCGAGGATGTGATTCTGCAGGCCTGGCAGTTCTCCCAGAGCCACCCATGGCCCATGGAGTGGGTGGCCGCATGCAGGGAGGAGCTGCGGGAGGAGACGTTGGAGCAGATCGAGCAGAGCCCTTGGATGCAGTTTATCCTTCGGGATGTGCATCTGCAGATGGAGGAGCTGGAAATCCAGCTGGGTGAGGCCATCGACACGTGCCGGGAGGAGAACGGCCCTCTGGCTTACGAGCCCATGCTGGTGAACGACAGGCGGCAGATTCGGGCGGTGCGGGAGGCCGCCGGGAAGGGGACCTACCGGGGACTGTACGAAGAATTGGGAAATATTTCCTTTGGCCGTCTGGCTGCGATCCGCAGCAAGGAGGTGGACCAGGAGAAAAAGGCCTATGTGTCCGCCTGCCGGGACCGGGCCAAGAAGGCGGTTGCCAAATGCCAGGAGAACTACGGCGTCCAGAGCCCGGAAGAGATGGTGGAGGCGGTAAGGGGAACCGCCGGGGTCATTTCCACACTGCTGGACCTGACTGAGGACTTCGACCGCTGCTACCGGGAGAAGAAGCGGGACCGGAACGTGCTGGATTTCAATGATCTGGAACATTTGGCGCTGGAAGTGCTGATGGAGCCGGTGCCGGGGGAGGATGAGACCGGGTCGGATGAGACAGACGCGGATGAGACAGGGGCAGAAGTGTCAGATGCCGGAGAACCGGGGGCAGAAACGGCGGAGGCCGAAGAACCGGGGGCAGAAACGGCGGAGGCCGAAGAACCGGGGGCAGAAACGGCGGAGGGCGGAGAACCGGGGACGGAAGTGTCAGAGGCTGGAGAACCGGGGGCGGAAGTGTCAGAGGCCGGAGAACCGGAGGCGGAAGCGGCGCACACTAAAGAACCGGCCGCCGCGCCCTCCCGGCGCGTGCCTTTCCGGCCGGTTAAGCGCCGCCCAACCGCGGTGGCGGACGAGCTGGCGCGCCAGTTCGAGGAGATTCTGGTGGACGAGTACCAGGACAGCAACAATGTGCAGGAAACGCTGATCACCAGCATTTCCCGGGAGCGCTGGGGAAAACCCAACGTGTTTATGGTGGGGGATGTGAAGCAGAGCATTTACCGGTTCCGTCTGGCGCGCCCGGAGCTGTTTATGGACAAGTACGAGCGGTATTCCGTCTCCGAGAGCCTGCACCAGAAAATCGAACTGCACCAGAACTTCCGCAGCCGGGCCACGGTGTTGGACAGCGTGAACGATGTATTTTACAAGATTATGACCAGGGCGCTGGGGGGAATCCGCTATACGGAGGAGACGGCCCTGCACCCAGGGGCACAGTTCGCGCCGGGCGAGCGGACCGGCACGCCCACGGAACTGCTTTTGGTGGATACCGGGGCGGACGCTCTGAAGCAGCTGGACGAGGAGGCGATGGACTACACGGCCAAGGAGCTGGAGGCCCGCATGGCCGCCATCCGCATCCGGGAGCTGATGGACCCGGAAAACGGCCTGATGGTCTGGGATAAGGGCGCGGAGGAATACCGGCCGGTCCGCCTTGGGGATATGGTGATCCTGTTGAGGAGCCTGAGCGGCTGGTCCGAGGTCTTTGTCAACGTGCTGATGAACGAGGGGATTCCCGCCTACGCGCAGACGAAAACCGGGTATTTCAATACCGTGGAGGTGGAGACGGTCCTAAGCCTTCTGGCCGTGGTGGACAACCCGATGCAGGACATTCCTCTGGCCGCGGTGATGAGGTCCCCCATGGTTTCCATGACGGACGAGGAGATGGCATGGCTCGTGGCGGCCTACAAGCGCGCGCCCGAAAAGGGCCAGGACCGGGGCGTGTACGGTGCCTTTATGCATTGGAAGGAAAATGGCGGGGAAAGCGTGGACGCGCCTGAGGAGGCCGTGCGGTCTATCGGGGAGAAGCTGGCATGTCTGGAAACGCTTCTGGAGGGCCTGCGCCGGGACGCCCGCTATCTGCCGGTCCACCAGCTTTTGTACCGGGCCTTTGAGGCCAGCGGTTACTACGATTACGTGTCCGCCATGCCGGCCGGGGAGACCAGAAGGGCCAATCTGGACATGCTGGTGGAGAAGGCCATCGCCTACGAGGCCACCAGCTACAAGGGCCTGTTCCATTTTATCCGCTACATCGAGAAGCTGAAGAAATACGACACGGATTTCGGAGAGGCAAATGTCGCCGGCGAGCAGGCGGACACGGTGCGCATCATGAGCATCCACAAGAGCAAGGGCCTGGAGTTCCCGGTGGTGTTTCTGGCCGGAATGGGCAAGCGTTTTAATAAACAGGACGCCTACGGGGCCGTTCTGCTGGACGCGGACCTTGGGCTGGCTGCGGATTATTTGGATTTAAAACAGCGCCTGAAAATGCCCACGCTGAAAAAGCAGGCTCTGAAGCGGCGCATGGAGCTGGAATCCATGGGCGAGGAGCTGCGGGTACTCTATGTGGCCATGACCCGGGCCAAGGAAAAGCTGATCATGACGGCCACGGACCGCTCCCTGGGGTCAAAGCTGGAAAAATGGGCCCAGGTGCCGCTGGCGGACGGGGCGATCCCATACACCATTTTGTCGGCCGCCGGTTCGTTCCTGGACTGGCTGCTGATGAGCGCCTGCGACGGCACGATCCAGAAGCGCCAGATTCCCCTGACCGGGCTGGTGGGCATGGAAATCCGCCGCCAGGCTTCGCGCCAGGTCTCCCGGGAGGAGTTGCTGAACCTGGACACGGATACGGTCTATGACCCGGAGGCGGCGAGGCAGTTGGCGGATGCGCTGAACTACCGGTATCCCTATGGGGGAGACACCGGCCTCTACGCCATGCTGTCCGTGTCGGAGCTGAAAAAGCAGGGACAGGTGGGGCAGGACGAGGAGGAGATCGGCAGAGGAAGGCTTCTGGGAAGCGGAGGGGAAGCGCGCATTTTAGGAGATGTTTGGACTGACGGCGTGGGTGAGGTTGGCCCGGAACGGACCGGAGCCGCCGGTGGGAGAGAGGATGGTCTGGAACATGCTGGAACCGCCGGCGGGAGAGCGGTTGGTCTGGAACGGGCCGGAACCGTCGGTGGGAGAGAGGATGGTCTGGAACGAGCCGGAACCGCCGGCGCGGCCCGCGGAACGGCCTATCACCGGGCGCTGGAATGCCTGGATTTGGGGAAGCTGCACAGCCGGGAGGATGTCCGCGCGGCCTTGAAATCCCTTCTGGAAACCGGATACTTGGAGCAGGAAGCCTATGACGCGCTGGATGAAATGGTTATTTTTACCATGTTGAACAGTCCGCTGGGGCAGCGCATGGCCGAGGCGCAGCGGGACGGAAGGCTTCACCGGGAGCAGCAGTTCATCATCGGAATCCCGGCCCGGGAGATGGGCCGCGGCGATTCCCAGGAGCTGGTGCTGGTTCAGGGCGTGATCGACGCCTATATGGAGGAAGAGGACGGCCTGGTGTTGATCGATTACAAGACGGACCGGGTGCCCGGAGGGCGCGCCGGACGGGAACGTTTGGCGGAGCGCTACCGGCAGCAGGTGGCCTATTATCAGAGGGCTTTGGAGCAGCTGACGGGAAAAAAAGTCAAGGAGAACATAATTTACTCATTGACATTACAGGAAAGTGTCTTATTATAGTATGTAATATCATTTTAAAGCAGAAAGGGCGAGGGCTATGGAAAAGAGACTGAGAGGGCTTTTGTATCAGGCGGCTTCACAGCACAGCAGAAACCAGGGCAGGCAGATTGTCAGGAGATGGCAGGCCAAGGCGTGGACGCTGTTGATTCTGTGTATCCTGGCCTGTTTGCTGTCGATCTATTATCTTTGGAGGCCGTGGCGTTTTCTGGCTATGGCGGGTATCGCGGCGGTATTTGCCTTTGGCATGTACCTGCTGGTCCGCGGCTACAACCGGTTGATCGTCAGCCTGGTCTGCGATCAGTGCGATCCCAGCCTGGCGCTGGGGGTGATGCGAGAGGCGGACCGCGGCCCCCTTTTAGGGCTGTTTGTCAACCGCAACGTGGAGACCGTGGCCGCGGTGCTCAACTGCATGATGCTGGAAGGCCGTGAGGACGAGGCCCGCCAGGCCATGAAGGAGCTGGAGCTTCACTCCCGTGCCTGGGATTACCGCAGAACCGTGCTGCTGTGCGACTATCATTTTATGAAAAAGGACAGCATGGAGATCGACAAGGAGTACGGAGCCCTTGGAAAATTCGCCGCCGCAGGCTACCGCGACGCCAGACAGAATTTCAAGTGGATGCACGATATGCAGCGGATGACCGAGCTGGAAGATTTCTACGACTACACCCGGGAACCGGAGAAAAAGCAGAAATACCGGGAGGAGCTGACCGCCCTGCTGGAGGAAAAGATCCGCATGAGCCACAACAAGGCCCAGCGGCTGCAGATGATGTTCCGCCTGGCTCAGATCGAGTTCAAGGAGGAAGAGTACGACCGCGCGGCCAGACTTTTGGAGGAGATCGCCAGGGAGGGGAATACCCTGGGCGTGGCCGGGCAGGCCCAGCAGATGCTCTCGCGACTGTACCGGTGACGGATGGAAGATGAGCGCCGTTTGTCCGTGAAGGGAATGAAAAGACTGGTAAAAAATGGGAGTCCATATCGCCGGGAAGGGGATGTGGGCTCCTTTTTAAAACAAATTTTAGAAAAGATTTTCATTCCATTTTGGTGCATTTTCTGAGCTGAGCCTCGACGTCACGGCCGCCATATAGAATGCGGATCACTGTAACAACGGCTTTTTCGGGATTAGGAATAGATACAAAATTTGAAAATAGCTGAACGCAAGCTGACGCATAAGGCCGCCCCCATCCGCTCCTTCCGCTCACCTCCTTGTATCCCCCCACCCAGCCCCCGCAGAATTTCCACACGAACACATTGCATTTTTACACCCCCGAATGTATAATGAAAACCGGTACCTGACAGTTTACCAGAGTAAAGGAGTACACATGATTCAATTAGAGAGAACCAGCGTGATGAACCTGGAGAACGCAATCAGGGGCGCGCGCAATCCCATGAACAGCTGGGGGAGGATGGACAGCGGCTACGACGAGGACGGTCAGTTCGTGCTGGGGCCCAACGACCTGGATCTGGCCCGGAGGCTGCGCAAGGCCGGAAGCGACCACCGCAAGTTCCTGCGCCAGGTGTTTGTTTCCGTGGACGTCACCGCCCCGCTGTACTGGTGGAAGGAGTACGACACCTACAAGGTGGCCACCGTGGCCAACTCCACCAGCACCATGCATAAAATACACAGCAAACCCTTCGAGCTCAGCGATTTCAGCTGCGACCACATGACGGAGGGAACCCTGGCATATTTTGAGACCGTGATCGCAAAGCTGGAGGAGATCCGGCTGCGCTACGTGAACGAGGGAAAGAACAAGGAGGACTGGTACGATTTAATCCAGCTGCTCCCCTCCAGCTACAACCAGATGCGCACCTGCACCTTCAACTATGAGACGCTGATCAACATATATTTCGCCAGAAGGAACCATAAGCTTCTGGAGTGGCACACCTTCTGCGACTGGATTCTGACCCTGCCTTACGGTAAGGAGCTGATCGCGGCGGAGGAGGAAGAGGCGTGAAGCACATCGCTGCGCAGGGAAGCGGCAGGAAGCACAAAACGGCGCAGTAGGAAGCGGAATGAAGCATAATGCAGTGAAGGAGGATACGGCATGAACCTGATCGTTGCGGTTGATCAAAACTGGGCCATCGGAAAGGACGGCCGCCTGCTGGTGAACATCCCCGCGGACCGGCAGCTGTTTATGAAGGAGACCACCGGCAAAACCGTGGTCATGGGCCGCAAGACCCTGGAGAGCCTTCCGGGCGGCCAGCCCCTTGGAAAGCGGGAAAACATCGTGCTGACCCGGGACAAGAACTACCGGGTAAAGGGCGCTGCGGTCTGCCACAGCGTGGAGGAGGCCCTCAGTCTTTTGGAGGGAAAGGACCCGGAGGACATTTTCATCATCGGCGGCCAGAGCATTTACGAGCAGTTTTTACCCTACTGCGATACCGCCCATGTGACCTTTGTGGAATATGTCTACGACGCGGACACCCTGTTCCCCAACCTGGATGAGAACCCGGACTGGCGGCTGGCGGAGGAGAGCGACGAGCAGACGTATTTTGACCTCTGCTATTATTTTCGCCGATATGAGCGGATCAGATGAACAAAAAAATTGTAAAAAGCAATAAATATCTAAAAAACTTTTAGATTTCTTTGGAAAAACTATTGTAAGTCTGAAATGAAAATGGTAATATAAAATCAATGCGAAAGCAGAATGGGGGATTTGTGAATGAAACACGACGGACAGATTTTTACCCTGGAAAATGAGGACCTGCTGGTAGCGGTGAACCGCCACGGAGCGGAGCTGGCCCGGATCTACGACAAGAAGGCGGGGCGGGAGCTTCTCTGGAACGCGGACCCGGCGGTCTGGAACCGGCACGCGCCGATTCTGTTTCCCTTTGTGGGGAAATGCTACGACGGCAAATACCGCCACCAGGAGAAGGACTACCCCATGGGCGCCCACGGCTTTGCCAGAGACATGGAGTTCGAGCCGCTGCTCTGCGACATGGACGAGTGCTGGTACCGGCTTAAGGACACGCCGGAGACATTTTACAAATATCCCTTCCACTTTGAGCTGGAGGTGGGCCACCGTCTGGAGGGCCGCACCATTCAGGTGATGTGGAGGGTGAACAATACCGGCTCCGAGGACCTGCTGTTCATGGCGGGGGGACATCCCGCGTTCCAGGTGCCTGAGGGGCGGACCATTTACGACTACACCTTTGAATTCAACAAGACCGGGACGAGAGCCGGAACCTGCCAGGACGGGCTGCATTACCAGGCTCCGAACGCCGACGGGTTCGAGCAGGAAGAGCTGGGCGGAACCCTGGCCCTGACCGACGGACGAGTGCCGCTGACAAAGGGTTTCTTCGACCGTGCGCTGACCTACATATTTGACCAGGCGGCCGTGGGAAGCGTGAGCCTTCTGCTGGACGGAAAGCCCTATGTGACCGTGCGCTGCGACGATTTCCCCTACCTGGGAGTCTGGTCGGTGGAGGCCACGCACCCCTTCGTGTGCCTGGAGCCGTGGTACGGCCGGTGCGACGCAGAGGGATATACCGGGGAGCTTAAGGACCGGGAGGGAGTGGTGACGCTTCCGGCATGGGAGAGCTGGGAGAAGAGCTATTCCATCACAATCGGTGAGTAACAGGCGAAAATGCCTGATGATAAATTAGGAGGAAAACCATGTACAAGATTGTTAAGGCGGAATGCCTGGCAGACAAGATCTACCTGATGGACGTGGAAGCGCCCCGCGTGGCGAAGGCATGTCAGCCGGGAGAATTTGTAATCGTTAAGATGGATGAGATCGGAGAGAGAATCCCTCTGACCATCTGTGACTATGACCGCGAGAAGGGCCTGGTAACCATCGTATTCCAGACGGTGGGCGCTTCCACCGAGCGCATGGCCGGAATGAAGGCGGGAGATTATTTCCAGGATTTCGTAGGCCCCTTAGGTCAGCCTTCCGAGTTCGTGAAGGACGATCTGGAGGAAGTGAAGAAGCGCCGCTATCTGTTTGTGGCGGGCGGCGTGGGCTCCGCACCCGTGTATCCCCAGGTGAAATGGCTGAAGCAGCACGGCGTTGACGTGGATGTGATCGAGGGCTCCAAGACCAAGAGCCTGCTGATCCTGGAGGACGAGCTGCGCGCGGTTGCCGGCAATCTGTACGTGACCACCGACGACGGTTCCTACGAGCGCAAGGGTATGGTGACCGAGGTGATCAAGGATCTGGTGGTGAACCAGGGCAAGAAATACGACGTCTGCGTCGCCATCGGCCCCATGATCATGATGAAGTTCGTCTGCAAGCTGACCAAGGAGCTGGGCCTTCCCACCATTGTCAGCTTAAACCCCATCATGGTGGACGGCACCGGAATGTGCGGCGCCTGCCGCGTCAGCGTGGGCGGCAAGGTGAAGTTCGCCTGCGTGGACGGTCCTGAGTTCGACGGACATCTGGTGGACTTCGATCAGGCCATGAAGCGCCAGCAGATGTACAAGACGGAAGAAGGGCGCGCCCTTCTGAGATTACGCGAGGGCGACACCCATCACGGCGGCTGCGGACATTGCGGAGGTGAGGAATAATGGACGTTTTAAAGAAAGTACCGGTTAGAGAACAGGATCCCAAGGTGAGAGCCACCAATTTTGAGGAGGTCTGCCTTGGCTACAATCAGGAGGAGGCCCAGGCTGAGGCCGCCCGCTGCATCAACTGTAAGAATGCCCAGTGTATCAAGGGTTGTCCCGTTGCCATCGACATTCCCAAGTTCATCCACGAGGTGAAGGAGGGACAGTTCGCCGAGGCGGCCGCCACCATCGCCAAGTCCAGCGCCCTTCCGGCTGTCTGCGGCCGCGTGTGCCCCCAGGAGAGCCAGTGCGAGGGCAAGTGCATCCGCGGAATCAAGGGCGAGCCGATCTCCATCGGCAAGCTGGAGCGCTTTGTGGCCGACTGGTCCCGGGAGAACGGCTTTGTACCCGCTAAACCTGAGAAAACCAACGGCAAGAAGGTGGCTGTGATCGGTTCCGGCCCCGCAGGCCTGACCTGCGCCGGCGATCTGGCGAAAATGGGCTACGAGGTGACCATTTTCGAGGCCCTTCACGAGCCGGGCGGCGTTCTGACCTACGGCATCCCGGAGTTCCGTCTGCCCAAGCTCGGCGTGGTTCGCCCGGAGATCGAGAACGTGAAGAAGCTGGGCGTTGAGATCGAGACCAACGTGATTATCGGCAAGTCCGTGACCATCGATGAGCTGATCGACGAGGAGGGCTACCAGGCCGTATTCATCGGTTCCGGCGCGGGCCTTCCCAAGTTCATGGGTATCCCCGGGGAAAATGCCAACGGCGTGTTCTCCGCCAACGAGTACCTGACCAGAAGCAACCTGATGAAGGCTTTCCGCGACGACTATGACACCCCCATTTTCATCGGCAAGAAGGTAGCCGTGGTGGGCGGCGGAAACGTGGCAATGGATGCGGCCAGAACCGCGCTGCGCCTGGGCGCTGAGGTACATATCGTATACAGAAGAAGTGAAGCCGAGCTTCCGGCCCGTGTGGAGGAGGTTCACCACGCCAAGGAGGAGGGGATCATTTTCGACCTTCTGACTAACCCGGTGGAGATTCTCACCGACGAGAACGACTGGGTGAAGGGCATGGTGGTGCGCAAGATGGAGCTGGGCGAGCCGGATGCTTCCGGACGCCGCAGACCCGTGGAGGTCGCCGGTTCCGACTACACCATCGAGGTGGACACCGTGATCATGTCCCTGGGAACTTCTCCCAATCCGCTGATCTCTTCCACCACGGAGGGATTGGAGACGAATAAGTGGAAATGCATCGTGGCCGACGAGGCCAACGGCAAGACCACCAAGGAAGGCGTGTACGCGGGCGGAGACGCCGTGACCGGAGCTGCTACCGTGATTTTGGCCATGGAGGCTGGAAGAGCGGGAGCGCGAGGAATTGATGAGTTTTTGAGTGGGAAATAACAGATCGATTGAAATGAAGGCGGCGCAGGGTGCGCCGTGGGGAATAAAGAAACAGGGCCGGCCCGGTAATGTGGGGCTTGCCCTGTTTTCTTATGTGCTGTGAGCATATGTTTTAGCGCGGCCACTGTCACGCTATTGTCCGATCCCATTCTGCGTGGTGCCGAACAAATGGGGCGCCATCTTCTTCAGATGGTGCATCTTGCTGGTCCGCAGGTGTTCACGCATCTGATTCTCCGCTTCCTCGGCCTGGTGATGGGTGATGGCCTGGAGAATCTTTAAATGGCAATCGTGGGATCGGACGATTCCGTCGGCCCGGTCCTCGGTCAGGAAGGTGATGCGGAAAATCTGGCTGGACAAGGGGGCGTAAAGGGTTTGGAGAATCTCGTTTCTGGAGTAGTCGACGATGTTCTGGTGAAAATTGGAATCCTCCTGGAACAGCTTGTCGTAGTCCTTGGTGCGGATGTCGTCGTTCATATTCAGCCAGCAGCGGTTCAGGGCCTGGATCTGGCTGTCCGTGATGTTGATGGCGCAGAGCTTCGCCGCCAGTCCCTCCAGATATTCCCGGACGTCGTAGAGCTGGATCACATATTCGTAGCGGATCTCGGACACGTAGCTTCCCACCGTGGGGATAGAGGTCACAAGCCCGTCCGCGGACAGCTGCTGGATGGCCTCGCGGATGGGGGTCCGGCTGGAATTTAACATCTCGCACAGCTGCCGCTCCACCAGCATGGTGCCGGGCGCTAATTGATTGGTGATAATTTTTTCTTTCAGCATCTCATAAGCGATCTGCTTCTTGGATTTTTCTGCATGCGCAGTCGTCGGTGCACTCATAAACAACTCACTTTCTTACCTCATATGGTTTCTGGCAGCAGTCCAGCGCCTGCGCGGCCGCAGGCAAACATTCCGGCCGAAACGCCGCCGGCCAGGGAATTTTGCTTACAGCGGTACCAAAGGCAGGCATGCTGAACCGCCACGTTTATGTTTCTATTATAGATGGAAAATTCAGAAAAGTATAGCTGATAAAAATGTTGGTCAAACAGAATACAAATGTGGGCGATTCATAGGTACAGTATATAGTATTCGTCAAAAAAAAGTCAACCAAAAAACTGTAAGATGTTGTAAATATAAAAAAATGAAAAAAATACTTGATAATTATATGCACATGTGCTATATTACAAACAGTTGGTATACCAATGGAATACAAACGGAATACAGAAACGATTTGTAAGCGGCAGGAGAGGAGGAGCATTATGGAGGCCTTTAGGCTGACAGGGAAGACGGCTATTGTCACCGGAGCGGGCGCAGGTCTGGGGAACAGCATGGCCGCGGGGCTTGCGGAGGCGGGAGCCAGGGTGGCGCTTATCGATATCCGGCCGGATATCGGGGAGATTGCAAAGCGCATGTGCGGGGACGGCAGGGAACTTGTGGGAGTTCAGGCCAACCTCACGGACCGGGAAGATTTGAAAAGAGGGTTCGGGCAGTGTCTCCGGCTTCTGGGCGGAGTGGATATTCTGATTAACAACGCCGGGATGCAGGTGCGGGGCAGGGCGGAGGAGATTGACCTGGGCGACTGGGACCGGCTGATGGAATTAAACGTCACGGCTCTCTTTGAGATGAGCCGGCTGGCGGCCCGGGAGATGATGAAAAAGGGCTATGGAAAGATCATCAACGTGGCCTCCATGCTCAGCTTTTTCGGCGGCCTCAACTGTTCCCCCTACGCTGCCTCAAAAGGAGCGGTAGCCCAGCTGACCAAGGCGTTTTCCAACGAGTGGGCCGGGCATGGGATCAATGTGAACGCCATCGCCCCGGGCTATATGGATACGGCGTTAAACACCACGCTGATGGCGGACCAGGAGCGCTACCGGGAGATCACGCTTCGGATACCGGCTCACCGCTGGGGACAGCCGGAGGATTTAATGGGGACCGTGATTTACCTGGCTTCCCGGGCTTCCGACTATGTGTCGGGCGCTGTGATCCCCATTGACGGCGGGTATCTGGGGAGGTAGGGATGGACAGAGAATTGGTTTTAGAGCGGATGAGGCGGGAGAAGATCATCGCCATTGTCCGCGGCGTTGAGACAGCGTCCATCGGCGAGGTGGCGCTCGCCCTGGCTGCGGGGGGAATCACCTGCATGGAGATCACAGTGGACCACCGGACGAAAGACGGGCCGGAGGAAACCTACCGCTCGATCGCCTGGCTGCGGGAGCGGATGGGGGAAGCGGTCTGCCTGGGGGCCGGTACGGTTCTCGATGAAGAAGAGACGCGGCGGGCCGTGGCAGCCGGGGCGGATTACATCATTTCCCCCAGCCTGGACCAGGGGGTGATCCGCCTGACCAGGGACCTTGGAAAGGTGTCGATCCCCGGAACCCTCACCCCCTCGGAGGCCGTACAGGCTTACCGGTGGGGCGCGGACATCGTCAAGCTGTTTCCGGCTGGGCTTCTGGGGGTGGGTTACATAAAAGCGCTTAAGGGGCCCCTTCCCCATATTCCGTTCTGCGCGGTGGGAGGGATCACCCCGGAGAACGCGGGGGATTTCATCCGGGCCGGGTGCGTTTCCCTGGGAATCGGCGGGAATCTGGTGGATCTCACGGCGGTCCGCGAAAAGCGGTTTGGGGATCTAACGGCGGCGGCGCGGCGGTTTGCAGCGGGCGCGGCAGGTTTGTAGATTGGTCTTATCCATTAAGATAATCAAGATAAAATAAAATTTAGGAGGTAGTTTTATGAGCAAGTGGCAGATTCCTTATCCACAGGAGGTAAAGGTAGCGGGGTATATGGATTCCGACGAACCCATTTATTTCCAGAACATGACAATGAAGCAGAGCGAGGAGCGCTTAAAGGAGAACGATATTCTGATTCTTCCCATCGGCTCCACCGAGTGCCACGGCGCCCACGCCTGTTACGGCGAGGACACCTTCCTGGTGACCCGCATGGCGGAGCAGGTGGCTAAAAAGACCGGCTGTACCGTTTCCCAGCCCATCTGGTTCGGCTCCCATCCCTATCACCACATGGGAATGCCCGGAACCATTCCGATCAACGAGAACACCTTCTGCGATTACATCGCTCAGGTGCTGGCCGGATTCTGGAACGCCGGTTACCGCAAGATCATCCTGTTAAACGGACACGGCCAGGAGTACGTGATTCCTACCGCCATCCATCAGTTCGCCAGAAAGTACCAGGTTCCGGCCGTGATGATGAATGTGAACTGGTACTACGCAATCCCCGAGTATCTGAAGGTGGGTGATCCCAAGTGCAGGTTCGAGACGCCCTTTAACCACGCGGACGAGCAGGAGACCTCCTTCTCACTGGCCCTGTTCCCGGAGATGATCCACATGGAGGACGCGCCGGATACGGATCTGCACACCTTCCTGCCTCCGGGCCATATCGACAACGCCGGAAATATTTACGGACGGGCTGTGAAATGGTACTGCCACGCAGGCGCCGGCACCATTGAGGTGGTGGGCAACCCCGAGGGCGTTGTGGGCAAGGCGAAACTGGCCACTGCCGAGAAGGCCATCCCGGCCACTGAGGCGCTGTTGGATTACCTGGAGAAGCTGGTCAACGATATCCACGAGAAATGGCCGGCAGGGGTTCTGCCGGAGTGCGATAAGGTGACCCAGCGGTTCACCGAGGAGACCCTGGAAGACTTAAAGAAGGGGCCGTTAAACGGAGGAAAGCATATTTATACCATTGCGGCTTATTAAAGGAGGGCTGCGCCGGCAGCTCGTTACACTCAGCAATGACCTGCAGGCTGCGCCGGCAGCTCATTACACTCAGCATTAACCCGCCGCCTGTTTGTGGCGGCGGGCAAAGGGGCGGGGATTGGGAATGAATCTCAAAGGAGGTATTGGAACTTGAAGGCATATGTACTGAAAGGGCCGGGGGTATTAGCGGCGGAGGAGCGGGAGATTCCACAGCCGGGGCCAACAGAGGTGCTCATCCGGGTGACCAATGTGGGAATCTGCGGTTCGGATATTCATCTCTACAAGGGCACCTACAACGGGCCGCAGAATTACCCCATTCTGTTCGGACACGAGTGGTCCGGGATTGTGGAGAAAACCGGGGAAAAGGTGGCAAAGGTGAAGCCCGGTGACAAGGTGACCGGGGACTGTTCCCGGTACTGCGGGCATTGCGACAACTGCAGCGAAGATCGAAATCTGTGCCGTACCATTGAAAAGTTCGGCATTACCATAGACGGAGCTTCCGCCGAGTACATCGTGCGGGACGAATCGTATATCTACCGTGCAGACCCGGAGGCGGATCTGGCGCTGCTGGCCCTGACGGAGCCCATCGCGGTGGCAAAGCATCTGTTGGAAAAGATATTAAAGCTGGGTGGTTCCTATCAGGGAAAACGGGTTCTGATCTACGGCGGAGGAGCAATCGGTCAGGCCGCGCTGCTCCTGCTGCGCCTGTACTACGGCTGTGAGCAGGTGGATTTGTCCGATCTGATCGAATACCGCATCGGGCTGGCCAGGGAACTGGGAGCGAATATCCCCCCGGCAGAAGCCCTTAAATGGGAGCTGGAAAATGACTATCCCAACATGTACAACAAGACAAGGTACGACGTGGTCATCGAGACCACAGGCGTGGCCCCGGTATTTGCAAACGGACTGAACCTGTTAAAGCCGGGGGGATACTTAGGCTGCGTGGGTATGATCGGGACGGCGGAAATCCCACAGAAGCTGATCGTCACCAAATCCCTGACCGTCACCGGCAGCATCGGAGGCACGGAGGAGTTCGAGGACGTGATCGCGTTTATCCAGGAGAACCGGGAAGCGGTGAGAAAGCTGATCAGCCACGTGTTCCCTGCCGCAGAGACGGATCAGGCGTTCGTCATGGCCACCGAGGCTTCGAAGGCAATGAAGATCAGCATCGCGCTGTGACAGGGATTTGAAAGGAGGAGGCAAATGAACATACCGGAGAAAATGAAGGCGGCGGTCCTGTTCGACTACAATGACCTGCGGGTGGTGGAAAAACCGGTGCCAAAGCCGGGAAAGGATGAAGTGCTCATCCGGGTGAAGGCCTGCGCCATCTGCGGCACGGACCCCAAGATCATCGCCCACGGTTGGGAGAACTGTCCGCCCATGGGGGAGTACATTCTGGGGCATGAGTACGCCGGCGAGATCGCAGAGCTGGGCGAAGGGGTTACGAAATTCAAGGTTGGCGACCGGGTGGCCATTGAGCCCCACAAGGGCTGCGGGCACTGTGTGAACTGCCTGAGGGGGTATTACACCACCTGTTTAAACTACGGCAAGCTGGAGGAGGGACACCGGCACTACGGCTTTACAGTCAACGGGGGTTACGCGGAGTACGCGGTCTGCCACATCAACTGCTGCCACCGCTTCTCGGAAAAACTTTCTTATGAGGACGCCACCATGCTGACCACGGCGGGAACCGCCCTGTACGGAATCCAGCGCGCCGGCGGCATCGGACCGGGCGAGACGGTTGCGGTGATCGGTCCCGGTCCCATCGGCCTGATGGCGGTGCAGCTGGCCCGGGTGCTGGGCGCGGGAAAGGTGATTTTGGTGGGAACCCGGGATTCCAGGCTTGCAATCGGCCGGGAGGTGGGCGCGGACGTGCTGGTCAACAGCCGCAATGAGGACGCCGTGGAAGCGGTGAAGCGCCTGACGGACGGCGTGATGGCGGACATGGTGGTGGAGACCTCCGGCAGCGCCGCGGGCGGAGCCCAGGCATTGGAGCTGTGCAAGAAGAGCGGAAGGGTGGCCCTGGTGGGCATTTACTCGGAGCCGGTGACAGTGAACCTGAACAAGGTGGTGCAGTGGAACATGCAGATCGCGGGTGGCAAGGCGGAGGGCGAGGACGTTTTGGACCGTCTGGTGCCACTGATGGAGTCCGGGCAGATCAAGACCGGTCCGCTGCTGACCCACGCGTTTTCACTGGACGACATCAACGAGGGGGTCAGAACCTACAAGGAGCGAATCGGCAACGCCATCAAGGTTGTGATCAGACCTTAGACTGGGAGGTGGAACAGTTTGGATCAAGAGATCGTATTGCAGATGAGGGGAATATCCAAATCCTTTCCCGGAGTCAAGGCATTGGACGACGCCCGGCTGGAGGTGCGAAGGGGTGAGGTCCACGTGCTTTTAGGTGAGAACGGGGCGGGGAAATCCACGCTGATGAAGGTTCTCTCCGGCGTCTATTTAAAGGACGAGGGCGAGATCATCTACGAGGGAAAGCCGGTGGAGATCCGCAATATCCAGGATGCCCGGAAGCTGGGAATCAGCATCATCCACCAGGAACTGAACATGCTGGCGGAGCGCAACATTGCCCAGAACATTTATCTGGGCCGGGAGCCGCTCAGAAATCCCTACACCCGGCAGATTGACGAGAAGAAGATGCGGGAGGACAGCAAAGCGCTGCTGGCCCGCCTGGGCGTGGAATTGTCGCCGGACACCATGGTGAAAGATTTGAGCATCGCCCAGCAGCAGATGGTGGAGGTGGTGAAGGCACTGTCCGTTGAGACGAAAGTCCTGATCATGGATGAGCCCACCTCCAGCCTGACAAAGCGGGAGATCGACGCGCTGTTCGCCATTGTGGAGAGCTTATGCGCCCAGGGGATCAGCGTGATCTACATCTCACACCGCATGGAGGAAATTTTCCGGATCGGCGATCGGGTGACGGTCATGCGGGATGGAAAATATGTGGGCACCGTAAACGTGAAGGAGACCAACATGGACCAGCTGGTAACCATGATGGTCGGACGGCAGATCAGCCAGATGTACGAGCGGCCGGAGCGTCAGGCGGGCGAGGTTGCGCTGGAGACAAAGGATTTGACGGGTCTGCGTTTCCGCAATGTGAACATCCGGGTGCGCTGCGGTGAGATCGTGGGCATCGGCGGCCTGGTGGGGGCCGGGCGGACCGAACTGGTGAAGGCTATTTTTGGCTACGACCGCATTGAGAGCGGAAAAGTGTTCGTACACGGCCGGGAGATGAAACGTCATTCACCCAGAAATTCGGTGGAGGCGGGGATCGGATTTCTGCCGGAGGACCGCAAGAGCGAGGGTCTGATCCAACAGCAGCCCATCAAAAACAACATTCTCCAGGCCAGTATGAAGCGGTATTTCAAGCGGGGTCTGGTGGACAAAAAGGCCGAGAAAGAGCTGGCGGAGCGCTACCGCGGGGAACTCAAGATCGCCACCCCGGACGTGACCAGGCGGGTGTCCGCCCTCAGCGGCGGAAACCAGCAGAAGGTGGTAATCGCCAAATGGCTCTGCACGGAGAACCGGATCCTGATTTTCGACGAGCCTACCAGGGGGATCGACGTGGGGGCCAAGGCGGAGATTTACGCCCTGATCGGGCGGCTGGCCGGGGAGGGCTACGCAATTCTGGTGGTCTCCTCGGATCAGATGGAGCTGATCGGCATCTCGGACCGAGTGTATGTGATGAAGGACGGCGAGGTTGTGGGAGAGCTTGGCCGGGAAGAGATAACGGCTGAGAATATCGTGTCCTACGCGGTGGGAAAGGAGGAAACATAAGCTATGAAGTCTAAAGGAATCTGGAACAAAGTCCCGGGGATTTTGTTCGGACTGGCCGCTGTGTTTGCCTTCTTCGCCGTGTTCGCGGAGGGCTTCGCCAGCATGTACAACATGCAGAACCTGCTGAAGGACTGCAGCCTGCTGATCATCGTGTCCCTGGGTATGAACCTGGCCATCATGTCGGGAAAAATCAATATTTCCGTGGGCGCGGTCATGTCTTTGTGCGGCGTGATCACGGGAATCCAGCTCCAGCGGGGGATGAACATAGGGATTGCCATTCTGATCGGCCTTCTGGCCGGTCTGGCTCTGGGTCTGGTCTGCGGTTACATGATCGCCTACCAGAATTTCAGCGACTGGGTGGTTACATACGCATTCATGGGCATCGCCCAGGGCCTGGCCCTGGTGGCCTCGGACGGAAACACCATCCCGGGATTTTCGAACACCTTCCGGTTTATCGCAACGGGGAAAATCTTCGGAATTTACACCATGATTATCATTGCAGCCCTGCTGTGCCTGCTTTTGGTCTGGCTGTCCACCAGGACAAAATTCGGGTACGACGTGTACTCCATCGGCGGCTCCCAGCAGAGCGCCAGGCTGGCGGGCATCAACGTAAAACGGAATCTGCTGTGGATTTTCATTATCACGGACCTGCTGGCCGCGGTCAGCGGAATCCTGCTGGCTGCCAAATCCAACTCCGCCAGCCCCATCGGCGGCCAGGGCTATGAGTGGGACGCCATCGCGGCTGTTCTGATCGGGGGAACGCCCTTTGACGGAGGCAAGGGTAAGGTCAGCGGCTGTATCATCGGCGCGGTTCTCATGCGCACCCTGCGCAACGGCCTGACCATGATCGGGCTGTCCCCCTACTGGCAGACCTTTATCATCGGGGCGGTTGTGATGTTAGTCATCGTGGCCGACGGAATCAACGAGTACCGGAAAAAAACACAGGCAGCAAGGAGGGTTTATAAATCATGAGACAAAAAGTGCTGACTACGATTTTTAAATACTCCCACGTGCTGATGCTGCTTGTGATTATCATCGGATTTTCCCTGACAACGGAGAATTTCTGCACGCTGGACAATTTCACTACGGTTGTCATGCAGCAGCTTCCGTTTCTGTTAATCATTTCCATGGGTATGACCATGGCCATCATCACCAAGGGCATCGACCTGTCCATTGGCTCCATCCTGGCCCTTTCCTCCTGTGTCGGGGCGTATTTTCTCCAGAAGGGGCAGGATTTGACCGGGGTTCTGGCGGCCCTTCTCATCGGTCTGGTTCTGGGAATGATGAACGGGCTTTTGATCACCAAGGTTCACCTGATTCCTTTTATCGCCACCTACAGCATGAACCTGGTGGTGCGGGGCCTGGCCTACCTGTTCATGGGCGGTCTCTTGTATTACGGCTTCAGCGACAGGTTCCGAAGCCTGGCAACCGGAAGCATCGCGGGGATTTCCAATCTGCTGATCATTTCCATGGTCATCTTTTTCGCGCTGCTGTTTGTGTTAAAACGGACGGTGTTCGGCCGGAATGTGTACGCAATGGGTTTTAACCGAAATGCCACCACTCTGTCGGGCATCAACACGGACCGGGTGCTGATCAGCATTTACACGGTCAACGGTCTGCTGGCCGCGGTCACGGGCCTTCTCTACATTTCCCGCTTAAACGCGGCGGAGTCCACCATCGGAAATGATTTTACCCTGAAAATGATTGCCGCCACCCTGATCGGAGGCACTCCGTTCTCCGGGGGCAAGGGCGGAATCGAGAAAACCATCGTGGGCGTTTTGATTATGATGTTCTTAACGAACGGCATGAACTTAAACAGGGTGTCGTCGTTATGGCAGGATGCAGTTTTTGGCGCGGTCATCGTGCTGTCCCTGCTGATCAACAAGCTGGGCGAGAAGATGACGGGAAGCCAGGATCTGTAAAGCACATAAACAGTAACGGTTAAACACTACAATCGTTACAGCAAATCAAGAAAAGGAGAAGAGGAATTATGAGGAAAATGAGAAAATGGGCGGCGTTATGGGTGGCAGCGGCACTGGTACTGGGCGGATGTTCCTCAGGAGCGGGCGGGGAGGCCAAGACGGCGGAGACTCCGGCGGCGTCCCAGACAGCGGCTGCGGCGGAGTCCAAAGAGACAGCAGCGTCCCAGGCGCCGGAAACTCCGGCGGCGGAGAGCGGCCAGGCCGGGGAGACGGGCGCAGCGGTGAAGGCCAACGAGAAGTACAAGATCACCCTGGTGGTCAAGAACCTGACCAACCCCATGTGGATCGCTGTTCAGGAGGGGGCCGAGAAGGCGGCGGCGGAAGCCGGGGTTGACCTGACCGTGCTGGCTCCGGCCACCGCGGACAGCAACGAGGAGCAGATTTCCCTGATCGAGCAGTCCATCGCCAAGGGCACCGACGCCCTGGTGGTGATTCCGGCGGACTCCGTGGGCATCGTCCCGGCGGTGGAGGCAGCCAACAGCGCCGGTATCCCGCTGATCGACGTAAACACCAAGATCGACACCTCAGGCGGCTGCAAGATCGAGACTTTTATCGCGGTTGAGAACTATACCGCCGCCGTGTCCGTGGCGGAGAAGCTGGTGGAGATGCTGGATCAGAAGGGCGATGTGATCATTCTGGAAGGCAAGGCCGGGGCTCAGAGCTCCGTGGACATCGTGGCCGGAGCCAACGACACCTTTGCCAAGTACCCGGACGTAAACGTGGTGGCTTCCCAGACCGCAAGCTGGAACCGCACTGAAGCATATAACGTTACCCTGAACCTTCTGGAAGCCAACCCCGGCGTTGCGGCGATTTTCGCGGCCAACGACGAGATGGCCATGGGCGCGCTGGAAGCGGTGTCCCAGGCGGGCAAATCCGGTCAGATCCTGATCACCGGCCTGGACGCCAACGAGGACGCCAAGGCGGCGGTGGACGCCGGAACACTGGCAATCACCTGCGACAAAAACGGCAACGGCCAGGGCTACGAGGGTGTGATGAAGGCTGTGATGCTGCTCAACGGCGAGACCCTGGAGCCCAACTATGTGGTGGACACCTATCTGTACACCAAGGATTGATGAAATTTTGAGACGAAAGGTCGGAGGGCAATGAAACAATATATTATCACAGTGGACGGAGGCACCACCAACACCCGCTGCATTTTGTGGGACGAAAACCGGAGGCGCATCGCCCAGGAAAACCGCCCGGTGGGCGTGCGCAACACGGCCATTGACGGGCACAACCGGAAGCTAAAGCAGGCGGTGAAGGAGTGTCTGGACGCCCTGGTGGAGAAAAACGGCCTGGGCTACGGGGACATCCACCGGATCATCGCCAGCGGCATGATCACGTCGGATGTGGGAATCGTGGTGGTTCCCCATCTGACGGCCCCGGCTGGGCTTGAGGAGCTGGCCGCGGCCACCGTGGCCATCGAACTGCCGGAAATCTGCCCGGTTCCCATTTACTTTATCCCTGGAATCAAGAATTCGGACGGCCCGTTTTCATTTGAGAACATTGAGGCCATGGACATTATGCGAGGGGAGGAAGTGGAGAGCATCGCCGTGATGGAGCATTTTAAGAACGGGCGGCCCCTTCTGCTGGTGCTCCCCGGCTCCCACAACAAGTTCGTGTCCGTGGACGCGGAGGGGAAAATGACCGGGTGCCTGACCTCCATCTCCGGCGAGCTTCTGGCCTCCATCACCAACGATACGATTATCGCCAAGTCGGTGGGGAAACAGTTCGTGGAGGAGGAGACCTATGACCGGGAGTGGCTGTTAAAGGGCTACGACAACGCAAAGCGTACCGGTCTTGGACGCACCTGCTTTACGGCCAGAATCCTGCAGCTGTTCTATGAGGACGCGCCGCCAAAGATCGCCAACTTTGTGCTGGGGGCCGCGCTCCAGGGAGATGTCACCGCGGTGCTGCACTCGGACGCCCTGAAGGTGAGCCCGGACACTACGGTGGTGGTGGGCGGCAAAAATCCGCTGCGCCAGGCGATTGTGGACATTTTGGAGCACGAGGGGTATTTCGCACGGATTGAGACCTATGTGCCGGAAGAGGGGATTCCGCTCTCCGCCCTGGGGGCTTATCTGGTAGCTGAGAAGAACGGTATTTTATAGGAAGGAACGAGTGACATGTTGGTTGTAATAACGGATTACCAGTACGACAACATCGATGCGGAGCGCCGGATCATCGGGGAGGCCGGTTTTGAGCTGAGAGATTATCAGGTAAAGGATGCGAAAGAGCTGATTCCCCTGGTGAAGGACGCGGACGCCATTATAACCCAGTATTCGGATGTGTCCCGGGAGGTGATCGGGCAGCTTGAACACTGCAAAATGATCATCAAGTATGGCATCGGTGTGAACAATATCGACACCAAGGCGGCGACGGAGAAGGGGATCTACGTCTGCAACGTGCCGGACTATGGCGTGGAGGAGGTGTCGGACCACGCGGTGACCATGATGCTGGCCCTGGGAAAGAAGATGCAGATTCTGGAAAAAGCGTTCCGGGAGGGGGACTGGGGCTACGCCAGCACCATGCCCTTGTATAGGCTGCGGGACTGCACCCTGGGACTGGTTGGTTTCGGCCGGATTCCCCAGCTGGTGGCAAAGAAAATGGCCGGCTTCGGGCTGCGGATTCTCGCCTATGATCCCTTTGTGGACGAGGAGAAGGCCAGAGCCATGGGCGTGAGGCCTGCGGATCTGGAAACGATTTTGCGGGAGAGCGATTTTATCTCCGTACACGTGCCGTTAAACGAGGGAACCAGACATCTGATCGGCCGGGAGAGTTTTGAGAAGATGAAGAAAACCGCTTTTGTGGTGAACACGGCCCGGGGCGGCGTGATCGACGAGAAGGCTCTGGTGGAGGCGTTAAAGGCCGGTGAGATCGCTGGCGCGGGAGTGGACGTCTACGAGGAGGAGCCGGTAAGCACGGACAACCCGCTGCTTCACATGGACAATGTGATCGCCACCCCTCACTGCGCGTGGTACAGCGAGACCGCTATCACGACCCTGCAGAGGAAGGTGGCGGAGGAAGTGGTGAACGTGCTGAAGGGGAACGAGCCGTTCAACTGTGTGAACCGGGGAGAGTTAAAGCGGTAGAGAGCGGGGAATGCCGCGCGGTTTGACAGGAAGCGGAAGTTGAGAGAAAAATAGCGGTTTAGGGCGGCGGCCTGCGCGGGGAGAGATTCCGGCGCGGGCCGCTTTGCCGCTCCCAGCCCTGTATGTGAGCTTCCCAACCTGGCGCGTGTTCCAGCAAGGGTCTGTGATTGGGGCAGGCGGTGTTTTCACAAAAGGCAGACAGTCAATCATTCTAATGTGTGAAAATCAATTAAAAGATGGAAGAATGGTTGAAAAAAGCGGCAAAAGAATTATGTATGATATCCGCAAAATGTCAGAAACGGTAAAGATGTTAGGAAGGCCTCTCGCGAATGATGAAATAAAAAAGTAAAATTAGGAAAGTCCTTACCAAAATAAAGTTATGTAAACTAATAGACCTGCCTAAGCGGGGCATAGAAAATAGGAGGTGATTAGAACCGGTTGATATAGGGCCCTTCTTCCAATTCATCATTGTCGCGGTCATCGTCTTCAATTAAAAAGTAATGTATCTCCAATAAATCAGAGTCGGTCATGTTCTTGACCAGTTTGGGTGTCATTCCTTCTGGAGGATTTTTGATAAAATAGAAAAGTATATTTTTACGGTCAGGCACCTGCCTTATTTCCCGAAACGCCTTAAGATAATCCCGTCCCGCGGGGTTCCCATTTCCCATTTTCTATGATACACTATACATAGCGGCCTTTTTCAAGGGCGCTATTTAAATGTGAGATAAATCTGAAAAGCAGGACGTGATTGGATGAAACGGAACATCGATTTGCTTCATGGAAATATTTTGACTTCTCTGACCGAGCTGGCGGTGCCGATCATGGCGACCTCCATGGTGCAGACGGCGTACAGCCTGACGGACATGGCGTGGATCGGCATGGTGGGGAGCGACGCGGTGGCGGCCGTGGGCGCGGCGGGTATGTACACCTGGCTGCTCAACGGCGCGGTGGCTATGGCCAAGATGGGCGGCCAGGTCCGCGTGGCCCAGTCCTACGGCGAGGGTAAGGTGGACGAGGCGGCGGAGTACGGCAAGGGCGCGGCCCAGCTGGCAATCGCCATGGCCCTGTCCTTCGCGGTGCTGGCCAACGTGTTCGCCTGGCAGCTGGTGGGATTTTTCCATCTGAACACGGCCTCCATTGTGGCTAACGCGGTCATTTACCTGCGCATTGCCTGCGGCATGCTGGTGTTCTCACACCTGGGGCAGACCATGACCGGTCTGTACACCGCGGTGGGCAACAGCAGAACGCCGTTTCTGGCCAACGGCGTGGGCCTGGCTCTGAACATGATCCTGGATCCCATGCTGATCCTGGGCCTTGGTCCGTTTCCACGGCTGGGCGTCGCGGGCGCGGCCATCGCCACGGTGACGGCCCAGGCGGTGGTGCTGGCAGTGCTCCTGATCTCCGCGCGGAAGGACGCCATCCTCTCCAGGCAGCTGCGGATCTGGAAGCCCACGTCCCGCAGGCATTTTAAAAGTATTGTGCGGATCGGTTTTCCCACTGCGATCCAGGATATGATCTATTGCAGCATCTCCATGTACCTCACCCGGTTTGTGACCAGTTGGGGCGACGCGGCCGTGGCGGTGCAGCGGGTGGGCGGTCAGATCGAGGCCATTTCCTGGATGACCGCCGAGGGCTTCGGCACGGCCATCAACGCCTTCACCGGGCAGAACTACGGCGCGGGGAATTTAAAGCGCGTGAAAAAGGGGTATACCACGGCGGCGGGGCTGATGTTCGTGTGGGGTATTTTCACCTCCCTGCTGTTGATTTTCGGCGCCACGCCCATTTTCAGCATCTTCATCCATGAGCCGGAGGTGATTCCGGCGGGGGCCAGTTATCTGCGCATCCTGGGCGTCTGCGAGATGTTCATGTGCATCGAGCTGATGACCGTGGGCGCCATGTCCGGTCTGGGGCGGACCATGGAGGCTTCCGTGATCACCATTATCCTCACCGCGCTGCGGATTCCCATGGCCATTGTGCTGGGAACCACGGCCCTGGGACTGGACGGCGTGTGGTGGGCGCTGACGATTTCCAGCATAATCAAGGGGATCGTGTTCTTTATTTATTACCAGCGGATTATGCACAGGTGGAAATGACTACAGCAGCTCGTCCTCCCCGGCAGCCTGGGAGGACAGCTGATTGACATAGCAGACGCCTTCCCGAGCGGAGCGGAGGCACTCCTCGATCAGGCTCTTCGTGTCCATGAATTCCTGCATGCCCAGAACGGTCAGAAGCATGGGCATGTTGACGCCGGCCATGATATGGACACGGGGATCCGCCATGAATTCCGAACAGAGGGTGCAGATGCTCCCGCCCAGAACGTCCGCCATGATGATGACGTCGTCGTCCGGGGCACAGCTGTCCAGCTTCTGCCACAGGGCGGCCCGGATATCGTCCCCGGTGGTGGTTTCGCACATGCAGAGACTGAGAATATCCAGTCCGCCGCCCAGGATCAGAGCGGCCGAATTGATAATTTCCCGGCTGAAATAGCCGTGAGTTGCGACAATAAAGTGTTTCATAAGATTCCTCCTTGTTCTGCCTCATTGGCATTCTTGATTATTTCGTAAATGATTCCAATTTCTTCTTCATTGACTTCCACACCGTATTTCTGGGCCATGATGGAAAATGCCCGTTTGAACAGGACCGCAAAGTCCGGACTCAGCCGGTTCATTTCCTCAAGCCCGTTGTATTCCCGGATTGGGTTGGCCCGAACCAGGCGCTCTATCATGGCGCTGATATGGATAAACAGGTTGATTTTCAGGTCGTTGGGCAGGGTCAGGTTCATGTACCGCTCAAAGCGGGATATCAGAACCTCTATGTCCTGGAGCAGCACCCGGGCATCGATGATGGTGATGGACCCCACCATATTTTCCAGCGAAAAATTCGCCAGCAGCCGGTTGTTGATGCGCTGCATGTGGTCTTTCGTCAGACTGTCCCCGAATAAATGTTCCAGGCTTCCCTCGTCGCGCCCGAGAATCAGCTGTTCCACTGAGATAAAGGGCACGTCCTTTATGCGGGGGTTATCTGTTCCCACCACGGCCAGCACCGTAAATTCCCGTTTCAGCCGGTTCTGGACCGCGGGATCTTTCAAGTGATGGAAGTCCATGGACCGGATGCGCAGGGACGGAACGTCGAAAAATCCCTCCTCCAGCATGTGTTGTATTTTCTGGGCAGTGCCCTCCCCGCTCATGCACGTGGTCAAAATCAAGCGCTGCTTCTGGGTCGCAGGCCGGAAAATACGGAAATCCGGCAGATTATTCTGGATGGACGCCTCCAGCAGATTATCCAGGGATTCGTGCTGGATGATCCTGTTTCCGATATCCAGAGCCAGTCCAGTGCTGACATTGGAGATAACACCGATGGTTATGACTGAATTTTCTAGTTCCTGGTAAATGTCTTTCAGGGAACCGGTGTCCACCAGAAGCAGGAGTTCCTGGCCTGTCTCCATCTGCCGCAGATGTTCATTGATGATATCCGTCACTTCTCCCGGCGTGATATCCATGGGCATATCCACTGCCTCAAACACCTGAAGCTTGAAAACGCGGTTACAGACGTTGGCGATGCTGCTGGCTGTGGAGTAGCCGTGGCAGAGGATCAGGGAACGGGTTCTGCTGACAAAGCTTCTGACCTGGATATTCCGGAAAAATACGGTAAAGAACAGCTTGTCCTTCTGGGTACAGCGCTGTTCCAGCTGCTGCTGCAGGTTCACGGACAGCTGTTCGCCCAGACGGCTTTCATCGGGGTAAACATCCCTTATGTACTGGGCCAGCTGGTAGAGCTCTCTGCCGCCGTCCGCCTCGTCCCAGGGGCAGGCCCTGCGGTAGGTCAGATGGAGTGCCAGGCTGAAACGGGGCCCGGAGGCGACCGTCACCCCGGACTGGAATTCCATCTGCCGGAAGACCTGTTCCAGAATCTGATCCAAGTAGCTTAAATCCTCTTTGCCGTAGTTCTGTTTACGGAAATACAGCTGGTCCAGATAACGGTCCAGGACCCAGTCCAGCTCGCTCTCAAACTGACGCCGTCCGGTCTGGCCTGTCTTTACAAGTTGATAGGCCTGCAGAAGGCCGGAAAAGAACTCGTCCTCCAGGGCTGCTCCGGGATCGCTCAGGCGCACCAGGCTGTTCACCCGGGCGTCGGGGGCGATTTCAATCTCGCCGGACTGCTCCGATCCGCCCATACGGGCGGGAATCTGAGCCAGCAGATAGGCCGGATAACAGGCGCGGGTAACCCGGATGCGGCTGTCCCGGCTGTTGATCAGAGCGTTTCCGCATACATACTGGACAATGTTGATCAGCTCGCCGATGTTGCCTTCATACTGGAATTCCAGCATGTCGGAGAGTACGGTGCGACTGACAAGCACGGGCTGGCCCAGATTTTTGGCCTCGCGGATAAAATAGAGGTAGATCATCTGGAGCTTTTCCTCGCGCACCCGGTCCTTTAAGTCCGGGATCTTTACGACGATGGGAATGCGCCGGTACAGGGTTTGCAGCATATAGCTGGACGAATCCAGATTGCTGGCGAAAATGAAGCGGACCCGGGAGGTGCGCCACCCGCTCGTCTCCCCCATGCGCCGGAACACGCCTTTGTCCAGAAAGGTAAACAGTTTTTCCTGCCCCTCAGGGCTCAGCCGGTGAACCTCATCCATAAAGAGGATGCCGTTGTCCGCGTCCTCCAGCAGTCCAGTCTTGTCGCTGGATGCTCCTGTGAAGCTCCCTTTTATGTAGCCGAACAGATTGGAAGAGAGCAGCTCTGCGTTGTTGTAGTATTGGGCGCAGTTAAAGGTCAGAAAGGGAGCGTCGGGCTTCAGGATTCCCTGGGAGACTGCATACTGCCAGGCCAGCTGGGCGATATGGCTTTTTCCTACGCCGGTGTTACCCTGAATCAGGATCGGAAGGCCGTTTGGGGGATATTTCACGGCAATTTTCATCTGGTTGATGACTTGGCGCAGGCTGCCGTGGGAGCCTGTCAGCGAGGAAAAGACATCCTGCTCCTCGCAGGCCTCGGACTTTAATCCCCTCACCTCCTCCGGCGAGGAGAAGTTGTCTGCGTAAACCGGAACGCCCAGCGCCTGCTCCAGGGCGGCCCGTTCCAGAAAATAGACTGGTCTGGAGTTGATTTTAACCAGGCTGCCCTCCGCCGCGAGCTGATTTAAATAGCCGCTGACCGTATTGCGCTTCAGCTTCATAACAGCGGCGATCTGTTCGGCCGAGTATATAGACATGTCCTGACACCGGTCAAATTCCAGGGTGATTCCGGCGATGTATTGCTGAATATTGTCTTTCACCATTCCTGCTTTCTCCTTTCATGGATATAATAAGCAATCTTTATGCCAAATAAAATCATGGCGGGATACCCTCTGTTTTTACTTAATAATGTACCGTAGCGCCCGGGTTTTTACAAGAAATATGTACAAATAAACCATATTTTGTCACAAAAATGCAGAACCTCAGCTATAATAAAAGCGGGAGCACTGTCGAAAATCTCCTTCGATAGTGTCGAAAAACCGGCCGGACAGGCAGGTAGCCCCTGTCAGCCGGAAAAAATATTTGACTTTTTAATTTAATATAAGGAAGCTTTCACTTAAAACACAAAGAAAATCGCAATTTTAAATCCAATTATCAAAAGTTGGCATGGAAATTGCATTAATAAAAAGTGAGCGCTCGAAAAAAGAGATTGGAGGTAAATGCTATGGTAAAACTTTTAAGGATTGACGACCGCCTGATTCACGGACAGGTAGCGTATGGATGGACCCAGGCGCTGGGGGTCAGCGTGATTCTGATTGTCAATGACGACGTGGCCGGGAATGAAATGCGCAAGGTCGCCTACAACGTAGGCAAGCCCGCAGGCTGCAAGCTGTATTTCAGGGATGTGAAGGAAGGGGTCGAGGCAGTCAAAAAGCTGGAAGCCTCCAATCACAAGTGCCTTGTATTGGTGGACAATGTGAAGGACGCTCTTACGCTGGTAAAGGAGAGCGGCTGTATCAGGACAGTCAACCTGGGCGGACAGCGGATGGCGGATGGAAAACGCTTCATCACAACGCTGGTTGCCGTGGACGATTCAGACATTGCCATGTTAAAGGAGATCGAGGCGGCCGGAACCGAGGTGGAGGTGCGCAAGCTGCCTTCCGAGACGAAGCGCCGCCTGGAGGAATTGATTTAGTGATAGGATGAGGAGGATAAAAAGATGTTTGGAACCGCTTTGCTGATTGGCCTGATCGGCGCCCTATCCCAGTGGGAGAGCCGGATGATGGGCGAAATTAAGCTGTCCCAGCCGCTGGTAACAGGCGTGCTGGTAGGAATCGTGTTGGGCGACATTAAGACGGGCGCTATGATGGGCGCACAATTCCAGCTGCTCTGGATGGGAATATCCGGCGTGGGAGCTACGCCGATGATGGATGTGGGCGTAGGCAGCATCCTGGGAACCTCGTTTGCGATTCTTTCGGGCGCGGGCATCGAGGTGGCCCTGACACTGGCGCTTCCGGTGGCGCTGCTGTCCCAGTACATAAATGTGGGCATCCGCACGCTGATAAACGGATTTATGCCTAAAGCGGACGCTTATGCAGCTGAGGGAAATATGCAGGGCATGGCCAGAATTCACTGGTTCGGCGCTTCCCTGTTCTTCCTCCTGGGCTTCATCCCCTGCTTCTGCGGCATTATGTTCGGCTCCGAGGCTGTAAATGCCTTTGTGGAAATCATTCCCACCTGGATCACCAACGGATTGGCCGCCTCCTCCAAACTGTTCCCTGCGCTGGGCTTTGCACTTCTCATGCAGGTGACAATGGGGAAGGGTATGATCCCGTACTTTATTCTGGGCTTTGCGGTCAGCGCATACCTGGGAGTGCCGGTCACCGGCATCGCCGTGATTGGTCTGGCCATCGCCCTGATTGTGTTCCAGTTCAACCAGAGCGGAATAAACGCTGAGATAGAGGAGGATATTTTATAATGGCTAGGGAAAAACTCTCGAAAAAAGATCTGATGACTGTGTTCTGGCGCTCGTTTGCCATCATGGGTTCCATGAACTATGAGCGTATGCAGGGCCTGGGCTATGCGTGGAGCCTGTTCCCCTGCCTGAAGAAGATTTACAAGGACAACAAGACCAAGCTGTGCGACGCCCTGTCCCGGCACATGGCCGCGTTCAACTGCGCCACGGCTCCCATCCCCTTTATCATGGGCATCACCCTGGCCATGGAGGAGCAGAACGCGGACAATGACGAGTTCGACGCCTCGGCCATCAGCACCATCAAGGTCGCCCTCATGGGCCCGTTAGCAGGAATCGGAGACGCCTTTTTCTGGGGCGTGTTCCGGGTGGTATCTGCGGGTATCGGCGTGTCCTTCGCGTTGAGCGGCAGCCCCCTCGGAGCCCTGTTCTTCCTGATCCTTTACAACACCCCGAATATTCTGTGCCGCTATTTCGGGCTGTTTCTGGGCTACCGGGAAGGAAGCTCGCTGCTGGAAAAATGGACGGCTTCCGGCCTGCTGGACCGCGTGACCAATTCCGCCGGGATCCTGGGCGTCATGGTGATCGGCTCCATGATTGCGACTATGGTCAATATCACCACGCCCATGGAGCTCAACCTGCAGGGCGCGGTGGTCAATTTCCAGTCCGTATGCGACCAGATCATGCCCAAGCTGCTTCCGTTAGTGGCGACCGGGGCTATTTACGGGGCGCTTAAGAAAAATGTGAAAACCGGTATGATTATGCTGGCAATACTGGCGATTGGATTTGTGGGAAGCGCCATTGGATTATTATAATATTGAGTAGGTAACAGGAGGAGATCATTATGTTACAGAATAAAGAATACTACGACGAGCACGGAAAGGCAAATATTGCCTTAAAAAATACCATTGAGCAGGTGGCGGACACAATTTGCCAGGAAGGATTTTCCAATATCTTTTTCGCAGGTTCCGGCGGCTCCATTTGCATGCTGATGCCCTTTGTGGAAATCCTGAAAAAACTGACGGATATCACATCCTACGCTGAGGAAGCCGCGGATCTGAAGGTGGCGGATTACCGGCAGCTGACCAGGGAATCACTGGTGATCGTGGTCTCCAAGACAGGGAACGCCGAGGAGCCTGTGGAGCTGATCCAGGAATGCAACCGCCGAGGCATCCGCACCGTGTCCTTCGTGGGCAACGACACCTCGCCGGTTTATCTGGAATCCACCTATAAAATCTGGATCGATGAGGACGTAAACGCCTTCCGCTACATGCAGATTTACTACTTCATGTTCCGCCTCATGCACAACAAGGGGTATTTCCCGCAGTATGAAGACTTCTGCCGCAGTATGGAGGCTCTGCCTCTGGCGCTCTACGAGGCGGCGAAGGTGTTCGAGCCCACGGCGTGGAAATTCGCAAAGGAGTACAAGGACGAGCCGTACATCCTGTTCGTGTCCAGCGGGATGGGCTATCCCGAGGCATTTCGCTTCTCCTCCTGCTCCGTGGAGGAGGTATTTCACATCAAGACACAGGCCATGAACTCCGCGGAGTTCTTCCACGGCTGCTTTGAGATTGTGGACGAGGACACGGCGGTGGTTCTGGTCAAAAATGAGGACGGTGCCAGATCCGTGGACGAGCGGGTGGAGCGCTTCCTGAAAAACTACGGGAAGAAGTACATTATCGTGGATATGAAGGACTTTGCCATGGAGGGAATTCGGGAGGAATACCGTTCCTACTTCACGCCCGCGTTCCTGAATATGATCTTCGGCGGCCTGACCTTCTCGTGCCTGCACGAGACCACGGGCCTTGGCTTTGACACGCGGAAATACTACAGAGTGGTACAGTATTAGGGCGAGTAAAGAAATTAATAAGGATGTGATGGAATAATGAAGGAAATCGATTTTTATGTAAAAGATTCGCTGGGGCTGCATATGCGGCCCGCGGCGGCCTTCGCAGGAATCGCCAAACGGGCCAAGAGCAGCATTTTCATTGAGAAAAAGGGTGGGGAGCCGGTGGATGCTCGGATGATTCTGATGGTGATCCGGATGGGGATCAAGCAGGCGGAGGATTTTATGATCCGTGTGGAAGGCGAGGATGAGGACGAGATCAGCCAGGAAATCACCGCGCTGCTGGGAGAGTTGTAAAATAACGCTGGGACAGGGAATGACATTTTCCTGTCCCAATTTTTATGTTGAATTAAGAAAAAACTGCTTGTAAAATGCCACTTTTTGTGAGAGAATGGAGATAAGTATGATGTGATAAATTTAACAAAGGGCACTGTACTTGATTAAATTCATTTTTGAAAGGAGTTTTAACACATGATTTATTCACAGGAAGTAGAAGAGATGTGCACAGTTGCACAGGGCGTTCATCATGGCGCTGCTCCAATCCCGGAAGAAGCTAAATGGGTAAAATCAAAAGAGATCAAAGACATTTCCGGCCTGACCCATGGTGTGGGCTGGTGTGCTCCGCAGCAGGGTGCCTGCAAACTGACACTGAACGTTAAGGAGGGCATTATCCAGGAAGCGCTGGTTGAGACCATCGGATGTTCCGGTATGACCCACTCCGCAGCTATGGCAGCTGAAATCCTTCCGGGCCGCACGGTTCTGGAAGCTTTAAATACAGACCTGGTATGTGACGCCATCAACACCGCCATGAGAGAGCTGTTCTTACAGATCGCTTACGGCAGAACCCAGAGCGCGTTCTCCGAGGATGGACTTCCCATCGGAGCCGGCCTGGAGGATCTGGGCAAGGGCCTGCGCTCTCAGGTGGGCACCATGTACGGAACCTTAAAGAAAGGTCCTCGCTATTTGGAGATGGCCGAAGGCTATGTGACCGGCATCGCGCTGGATGCAGACGACGAGATCATTGGTTATCAGTTCGTAAGCCTTGGCAAGATGACTGATTTCATCAAGAAGGGTGACGATCCCAACACCGCATGGGAGAAAGCAAAAGGCCAGTACGGCCGCGTTGCCGACGCTGTTAAGATTATCGACCCGCGTAAAGAATGATGAAGACCAATTAGGAGGATAAGAAAATGGCATTATTTGAATCTTATGAGAGAAGAATTGACAAAATCAATTCCGTTTTGAATAGCTATGGAATTGCTTCCATCGAGGAGGCTGAGAAGATCACCAAGGATGCCGGTCTGGATGTTTACGATCAGGTTAAGAAGATCCAGCCGATTTGCTTTGAGAACGCTTGCTGGGCTTACACCGTAGGCGCTGCCATCGCAATCAAGAAGGGCTGCAGAAAAGCTGCCGAGGCTGCCGCTGCAATCGGCGAGGGCCTGCAGGCGTTCTGTATTCCCGGCTCCGTTGCCGATCAGCGTAAGGTTGGTCTGGGACATGGAAACCTTGGCAAGATGCTGCTGGAAGAGGGAACCGACTGCTTCTGCTTCCTGGCTGGCCACGAGTCCTTCGCAGCCGCCGAGGGAGCCATCGGTATCGCCGAGAAGGCCAACAAGGTCCGCCAGAAACCCCTGCGCGTTATCTTGAACGGTCTTGGAAAAGACGCCGCACAGGTTATTTCCAGAATCAATGGCTTTACATATGTTGAGACCGAGATGGACTACTACACCGGCGAGGTGAAGGAACTGTGGAGAAAGTCCTACTCCGAGGGCCTCAGAGCAAAGGTGAACTGCTACGGCGCAAACGATGTGACCGAGGGCGTTGCCATCATGTGGAAGGAAGGCGTGGACGTTTCCATCACCGGCAACTCCACCAACCCCACCCGTTTCCAGCATCCGGTTGCAGGCACCTACAAGAAGGAATGCGTTGAGAAGGGCAAGAAATACTTCTCCGTAGCTTCCGGCGGCGGCACCGGCCGTACCCTGCATCCCGACAACATGGCGGCAGGTCCGGCTTCCTACGGCATGACCGACACCATGGGCCGTATGCACTCCGACGCTCAGTTCGCAGGTTCCTCCTCTGTTCCGGCTCATGTTGAGATGATGGGTCTGATCGGAATGGGTAATAACCCGATGGTTGGCGCTACCGTGGCTGTGGCTGTGGGGATTGAGGAAGCGGCGAAGGCTGGGAAGTTCTAAGAAAAAGCATAAAAATAGCCAGAAAAGCGATTATGTAGTCCATATAAGCAGCTGTCTATGCGGCAGAACGTGAAAAAACTTTAAATCCAAGGGCTTGTCAAGACAAAAAATGTCATGGCAAGCCCTTTTTCCACATCATACAAACTCCCGGGTAATATTTTTTAACCACTTATAACTTTTATAATGCTTGTAAACAAAAGGTATCTTCACAAATTCATCGGTACAAATCAGGAAATACACCCACATTGGCGGCAGCTTTAAAACAAAGGCTGCGATAAAACCAAGCGGCACGGCATACCCCCACATGTCGATGGTGTCGCAGATAAATCCCCATCTGGAGTCGCCGCCGGAGCGGAATACGCCGCAGATGACCGCAGAATTCATGGCCTGTCCAACCACATAATACATATTGATCAGTAACATGATATTTAAGTAACCCTGGGCGGCCGGCGTTAAATCCGCCATCTGCAGGAACAGCGGTTTCAGAAGGAAAATCACAATACCGCCCAGGATACCGGCAATCAATGTGAGCCTGCAAAAACGGGAAGCGTCTGCTTTTACCGTTTCCGTATGGCCCGCGCCGATGGATTTTCCGAGGAGAATCGCTCCCGCATTGGCGATGCCAAAGCAGGCGACCGTACCCAGATTGCGCGCCACGACAACGACGGCGTTGGCCGCCACCATATCGCTTCCCAGGTGTCCCATAATGACGGAGTACATGGAAAAAGCGACGCCCCATACGATCTCATTCCCAAATGCGGGGAGGGAGTATTTCAAAAAGTCGGAGGACAGAACCTTATTTTTCATCCATAGCGTCCGGAGCCGGAAGCGTATGATCCGCGCGCTTACATTGTCAAGAAGGCAGATGAGAAGCTCAACCCCTCTGGAAATGCTGGTTGCCAGGGCAACACCCATTATGCCCAGCCTGGGAGCCCCGAAAAGTCCGAATATAAACACGGCGTTTAAAAGGATGTTCAAAACCAGAGCGGAGCCGTTAGCCGCAGTGGCGAATATGACGCGTTCAATGGCGCGCATGGTGCATAAATACACCTGGGAAATGCTCATGAATAGGTAAGAAAAGCTCACCACACGAAGGTAAGGAATACCGGTGGCAATAATCCGTTCCTCATTGGTGAAAATCCGCATTAAAAGAGAAGGGGAATAGCAGGCCAGGATAAAAAAGGCGGTGGATACCAGAATGGAAAGCCGCATGCCGATCCCCATGATCTGCTCAATGGTTTGCGTATCCTGCCTGCCCCAGTATTGAGCCGCCAGCATGACGGTTCCAGAGGAAATACCCGCGTATACCAGATTTAAAATAAACATGATCTGACTGGCGAGAGAGCCTGCCGCCAGGGCGTCCTGACTGATAAAGCCAAGCATGATCACGTCCGCGGAGCTGACCGCAGTGGTAACTAAGTTTTGTAAAACAATGGGAATCGCAAGGCGGGCCATGGTTCGGTTAAAGTTAGGACTGCCTGATGTAAGATTTGTCTGCATAAGAAAATTCTCCGTGTATTCTAAACTGAAATCAAAATGTTTTCTTACATTATAGAAAGGGAACGCAGAAAAGTCAATAACTTGTTTAAACAACTTTTTCAAAAAAAGATTGACATGTTCAAACAAGTATGATATAACAGAATCAAGAAACATGTTTAAACAAGTTTGCAAAACAGGTGGAGGGATCAGAGGATGGGAAGATATGCAGAGGACACGAAAGAGCTGCTGCGTCTGGTGGGCGGAAGAGAGAACATCGCGGCGGTTTCGCATTGTATGACAAGAATGCGTTTTGCTTTGGCGGACCCGGGAAAAGCGGATGTGAAAGCGATTGAGGCCATGAAGATTGTGAAGGGAAGCTTTACGCAGTCCGGGCAGTTTCAGGTGATTATCGGCAATACGGTCGCTGATTTTTACAATGACTTTGTAAAAGAGGCGGGGATCGAAGGGGTGTCGAAAGAGGCGGTCAATCAGGCGGCAAAGAAAAACCAGAACGTGCTGCAGCGGGTGGTCACTGCGCTGGCGGAGATTTTTGCACCGTTAATTCCGGCAATTATCACAGGGGGTTTGATTCTCGGCTTCCGCAACTGTATTGACAGCTTGTATCTGTTTGAAAATGGGACGAAAACCTTGTGCGACATCAGCCAGTTCTGGGCAGGCATCGACAGTTTTCTGTGGCTGATCGGCGAGGCGGTATTCCATATGCTGCCGGTTGGTATCTGCTGGTCGGTGACAAAAAAGATGGGCACCACTCAGATGCTCGGCATTGTTCTCGGCCTGACGCTGGTATCCGGGCAGCTGCTGAACGCTTACGCGGTTGCGGGCACAGTGGCGGCGGACATTCCCAAGTGGAATTTTGGCGGCTTCCAGGTCAATATGATCGGCTATCAGGGACAGGTCATTCCTGCGATTTTAGCGGCGTTTACCCTGGTTTATCTGGAAAAGTTCTTTCGAAAGATTACGCCTCAGGTCATCTCCATGATCGTGGTTCCATTTTGCAGCTTGCTGTTGTCGGTCATGGCGGCGCATTTTGTACTTGGCCCCATCGGCTGGAAGATTGGAGCGGCGGTTTCCGCACTCGTATTTTCCGGAATCACCGGAACCTTTAAGGTTGTGTTTGCGGCGATTTTTGGCACGATTTACGCCCCGCTGGTCATCACGGGACTCCATCATATGTCCAATGCCATTGACCTGCAGTTGATTGCGGATTACGGCGGAACCATGCTGTGGCCGATGATCGCTCTGTCCAATATTGCCCAGGGCTCTGCGGTTCTTGGAATGATCTGGCTGCAGAAAAATGATCCCGAAGCCCAGGAAGTGAATATTCCGGCATGTATTTCCTGCTACCTTGGCGTTACGGAACCGGCCATTTTCGGTGTGAACTTAAAGCGGGGATTTCCGTTTGTCTGCGGCATGATAGGCTCCGGCGCTGCGGCGGTTGCCTGCGTGGCCATGGGGACAACGGCAAATGCCATCGGCGTGGGCGGTCTCCCCGGCATCCTGTCCATCCAGCCCCAGTTTATGGGTTCCTTTGCAATCTGCATGGCGATTGCGTTTGCAGTTCCATTCCTGCTGACCGCAATCGCCGGAAAGAAACGTTTGCAGGCGGTTCCTGCGGGGCAGACGGCAGAGTTGGCAGAAATCGCCGCAGTCGCAGGTTCAAGCGCGGCGGCGGGCGTTATGGCTGCAAAAATGGGGGAAACAGAAGCAAATGAAAAGCCGGCGGGAAAATTAACGGCATTCTTATCCGGAACAGCCATTCCTTTAGCTGAAGTCAAAGATGGTGTTTTCTCAGAAGGAATTCTGGGGGATGGTATGGCGATTATCCCGGAAAGCGATACGCTGTACGCACCTGCGGACGCAGAGATCGCGGCGCTTATGCCGGATTCACGCCATGCCTGCGGGTTAAAGCTGGAAAATGGTATGGAAGTTTTGCTGCATATCGGAATAGATACGGTCGGCATGAACGGGGACGGATTTGAGTATCTGGTGCAGGAAGGCCAGAAGGTCAGCGCGGGAACGCCGCTGTTAAAATTTGATCGGGCTAAAATCAAGGCGGCAGGCCACCCGGATGTCACGGTTTGCATCATCAGCAATCCAGGAAACGCAAAATCTATCCGGTTCCTGACCGGAATGAAGGCAACAGAAAATGAAACCGCAGTGGCAACGTTCCAATAAAGGGAGATACAGGGAGGCGCAAAATGGCAGATTTCAGCGATAAAGTAGTTTATCAGATTTACCCGAAGTCCTTTCGGGATACCAACGGGGATGGTTTTGGAGACATCCCCGGAGTGATTGAAAAATTGGATTATCTGCAGGAATTGGGGGTGGATTACCTGTGGCTGACACCGTTTTTTCCATCCCCACAACATGATAATGGGTATGATGTGGCGGATTACTGCGCAGTTGATCCCAAGTTTGGGACCATGGAGGATTTGGAAGAGCTGATCCGGCAGAGCGAGGCAAGAGGAATGGGACTGATGCTCGACATGGTATTCAATCATACCTCCACCGAACACATATGGTTTCAGAAGGCTCTGGCAGGGGATGAGACCTATCAGAAGTATTATATATTCAAGGACGGCAGGCCGGACCGCATTCCCACAAACTGGCAGTCAAAATTCGGCGGCCCGGCGTGGGAATATGTACCCGCCCTTAAAAAATGGTATCTCCGGTTATACGATGTGACCCAGGCGGATTTAAACTGGGATAACCCAAGGGTCCGCGAAGAATTAAAGGAGATTCTGCGGTTCTGGAAAAACAAAGGCATAAAGGCATTCCGTTTTGACGTGATCAATCTGGTTTCCAAACCGGAGGTGATGGAGGATGATTTCCTGGGAGACGGGCGGAGATTTTACAGTGACGGCCCCCATATTCATGAGTATCTGAAGGAACTGGTGCGGGATGCGGGGATTGAGGATTTCGTGACGGTGGGCGAGATGTCTTCCACATCGGTCGAACACTGTATCCGGTATTCTGCGCCGGAGGAAAAGGAACTCTCCATGTGCTTTAATTTCCACCATCTGAAAGTGGATTACAAGGACGGGGATAAATGGGCGCTGATGCCTGCGGATTATCAGAAGTTGAGAGAGCTCTTTATTGAGTGGCAGATCGAGATGCAGAAAGGGCACGGCTGGAACGCGCTGTTCTGGTGCAACCACGACCAGCCCCGGATTGTAAGCAGACTGGGAGATGAAACGGCCTATTGGAAGCAGTCGGCGAAAATGCTGGCAGGTTTGATTCATTTTATGCGCGGAACCCCCTATATTTATCAGGGAGAAGAAATTGGAATGCTGAACGCCCATTATCCTTCCATCGAACAATACCGGGATGTGGAAAGCCTGAATTATTATCAGATTTTGCTAAAAAATGGAAAAACAGAGAAAGAGGCGCTGGAGACTTTGGCGGCCAGATCGCGGGACAACAGCCGGACGCCCATGCAGTGGAATGGGGAACAGTACGGCGGATTTTCCGAGACGGAGCCGTGGCTTCCCATGTCGGCCGGATTTAGAAACGAAATTACGGTCGAAGCCCAGCAAAACGACCAGGATTCCATCCTATCTTTTTATAAGAAGCTGATTGCCATGAGAAAAATGTATCCGGTCATTGCAGAGGGAGAAATCTCCTTTTTAGAGACCGGAACGGACCGGGTGCTGGCGTACCGGAGAAAACTTGGGGAGCAGCAGATCGCTGTGTTCTGCAATCTGGACGGAGAGAAGCACACGGTTAAGGTGGACGGAGCCTGGCGCGGCGATCCGGTTTTGCTGGAAAACTATGAAGCCCGTCAAATGGACCCGGAAGGGGAAACATATACAATGGAACCCTACGAGTTTATGGTTCTTGGAAGGGTATAAAGACCGGAGGGAACGAACCGTAACCTCATGATTAAATAACCGCTCATCACAACCGGCTGCCGTCCCGTTGTGGTAAGCGGTTATTTGCGCTGCTACCTCTCCGCCACGCTGTTATCGCTCCCCCACGCTCAACGCCTCAACCGCCACGCTCCCGCCCCGCACAATTTCCACCCGGTTGGGATAGCATTTTTTCATCAAAGCGATCAGCTCCTGATTGCGTGCCTCTGTCATCACGCTCTCAATCAATACCGTTGCCGTGGTGTAGTCGATGACCGATACATGGAAGATCCGTGAAATGCGAAAGAGCTCGTCGATATCCCGGTCGGAGCAGTGATTGACTCTCACGAACATCAATTCTTTCATGTGGATGGGGATGTCGGTATAATCCACGACCTTGATGACTTCCACGCTCCGGTTAAGCTGTTTTTTTACCTGTTCAAAGGTTTTGTCGTCGCTGGTCAGGCTGATGGTCATCCGGGAAACGGTTTTATCTTCCGTCACGCCGACGGTCAGGCTGTCTAAGTTGTAAGATTTCCCGGAAAATAATCCCGAAATTCTGGCGAGCACGCCGATCTCATTTTCCACGAATAAACAGAGCCATCTTTTTTTCATATCAGTTATCCCCGCTTTCCAAAATCATATGGTCAAGAGCGCTGCCAGGCGGAACGATGGGCAGAACATTTGCCTCCCGCTCAATGATAAACTCAATGACCGTGGGCGCCTTTGGCATACGTTTTGCCGCTGCAAACGCAGCCGCGATTTCCGTTTCGGAAGTGACGCGGATTCCGTGTGCGCCGTAACTTTCCGCCAATTTTATAAAATCCGGCGTGTATTCCGGGCAGCAATCCGCCGGGGTATTACAGGCCGGTGGGCAGCTCTTTCGACTGCGTATACAGGTGCCGGAATAGCGCTTGTTGAAAAACATTTCCTGCCACTGCCGTACATTTCCCAGATAACCGTTGTTTAAAATGCAGATGATGAGAGGCAGTTCGCAGCAGACGGCGGTGGCCATCTCCTGTATATTCATCTGCATGCCGCCGTCGCCGGTAATCACGATCACATCCCTGTCGGGATTTCCGATTTTGGCCCCTATGGCGGCCGGGAATCCGTAGCCCATGGTTCCAAGACCGCCGGAGGTGAGCAGCTGTCTGTTCTTGCCAAGTTCCAGAAACTGCGTGGCCCACAACTGGTTTTGCCCTACGTCCGTGGCGATAATGACGTTGTCAAAGGCGTCGTTCATGGCGCTTATGATTTTCTCTGGCGTCAGTCCCTCCGGCCCCATGGATATGGGGTGCTGCTGTTTCCAGCCGTTTATTTCCTCCAGCCATTCTCCCGTGCCGCCTGGCTGCGCCTTTTCCAGCAGCGCTGAGATCGCGCTTTTGGCGTCGGCCACAATGGGAATGTCAACCGCGATATTTCTTGAAATGGAAGCCGGGTCTATGTCAACGTGGATGATCGCCGCATGGGGGGCAAATTCACCGATTTTGCCCGTTATCCGGTCGTTAAACCGGGTCCCGATGGAAAACAGAACGTCGCATTGGCTGACCGCAGTGTTTGCCGCGTAGCTTCCGTGTATTCCGATATTTCCAATGTAGAGGTTGTGGGTTGTGGGAATGGCCCCCTTTCCCATAATGGTGGTGATAACGGGAACGCCCGTCGCTTCGGCCAGCCGCTGCATTTCATCCTGGGCGTGGCTGATGATGACGCCCCCGCCAATGAGGAACACGGGTTTTTGCGCGCGATTCAATACTTCCACGGCTTTTTTGATCTGCCCCGCATGGACGGAAACTTTAGGTTTATAACCCCTGATCTCCACTTCGTCCGGGTACTCGTCACTCCCGTACGCCTGCTGGACGTCCTTGGGCAGGTCAATTACCACAACGCCCGGCTTTCCCGTCCGGGCAATATAAAAGGCCTTCTTGATGGTCTCCGCCAAATCGCCGCGTTTGCGGACCGTGACCGCATATTTGCAGATGTTTCTCGTGATTCCCACGATGTCCACCTCCTGAAATGCGTCGTTACCGATCAGTCCGGTGGGGACCTGCCCTGTAAAGCAGACCAGGGGAACGCTGTCGTAATTGGCCGTGGCGATTCCCGTCACCAGATTTGTGGCCCCCGGCCCGCTCGTGACCAGGCAGACGCCGGTTTTTCCGGTGGAACGCGCGTAACCGTCCGCGGCGTGGACTAACCCCTGTTCGTGGCGCGGCAGAATCACGTCGATGTCCCGTTCGCCGTAAAGGGCGTTAAACAGGTCGATTGCCTGGCCTCCCGGATAAGCGAACAGCGTATCCACCTGTTCCATTTTCAGCGCTTTTACAAATAATTCTGCTCCTGTCATCAATCGAAACCGCCTCCTTGTATGCGTGTACTTGCTTGCATTTGTAGCTTATAAAATGGTACTGGAAGTACAGTACCATGGTTTAACGTTCAGAAATTCCGATCAGAAATTCCGTTTAGAAATACCGCCACGCTGTTTTTGATAAACTGTTCCCGGTCAAGGCTCGTAAGCTCCTGATGGAAGGAGGACTTCAAAAACGTGTAGCCGAACGTGGATGAAAAAATGGTCATGGCCAGGCTTTCAAAGTCCATATGGTTTATTTTCCCTAATTGCTCCATTTTTTCAAAATATTCAATCAAAGAGGAAATAAAGGCCTGGGGCACTTTCATGATCATGGGGGCGGTTTCATCATAGAGCTGGGGCGCCCTGAGTCCGATGGACAGATTTACAAAGTCCGGGGTGATCCGGTCCATGTATGTGGTCATAAACATTTCCAAATCGGGCTGTAGCTCCCAGACCACATTTTGAAATAGTTCCGGGGTAATATTCGCGCGCCATTTTTCCTGTGCGATGCCGCTTAACACAATATCCTTTTTGTTCTTGAATTTTCGGAACAACGTGCATTCATTCACGCCGGCCAGATGTGCAATGTCCTTGGTGGTCGTTGCGACATAGCCTTTGTCGCGGATTAATGCCATTGTGGCGTCGATGATTTTCTGGCTGGTATCGTCCATATTGGCCTCCATGCAAGTGCTTGCTATCATTTTAGACGTTTAACGGGAGCTTGTCAAGAAGATTCTGAAAGACGGGGTGGATGGGGCGGAATTGGTGTACCGGGCGAAACTGTTAAGAAAAGTGATAAAAACGTATTAAAAAGCGTAAAAATGGCATATAATCATAATGAATATTTGACAAAAGTGAAAAAATCACATATAATTAATTACGTTAATAGGAGGTAAAGGAAGATGCTGATTCGGTTTAATGTGAAAAATTTTTTATCGTTTTCAGAAAGGGAAGATGGGAAATCCGAAGAGTTTTCTATGATAGGTGGGAAAACAAGGGGTAAAAAAGAGCATATTTATGAGGATGGAAAGATTAAACTTTTAAAATTTGCGGCTGTTTATGGAGCAAATGCAGCTGGAAAATCTAATCTTGTTAAAGCAATAGATTTTATGCGAAGAACTGTAATTTCAGGTTTACCGGAAGGGCATACAGATAAGTATTGTAAGGCGGAGGAAGATAATCGAATTAAAGAAAGTTACTTTGAACTGGAAATATTATTAGATAATAAATATTATGCATACGGTTTTGAAGTGATTTTAAATCAAAGTAAATTTACATCTGAATGGCTTATTGAAATTACAGCTGACAATAAAGAAAAAGTGCTTTTTAGTCGAGACCTCATTAATGGATTTTATGAGTTTGGCAGAGAGGTAAATGTTAAAGGCTTGATTGATAAATTAGATGTTTATGCAGAGGATATTCAAGAGGATACGAGTGTACTGCTGCTGTCTGTACTGAATCAGAATAAAAAAACTTTGTATCAGCAATTTGAACAAGCCGCTATATTTCAGAACATTTATATGTGGATTAAAAGAGACCTGGATATAAATTATCCGGATAGACCCATTTCTGATTATTCTTATATGGCAGAAACTGAAAATGTAGAAGAAATTTGTAGAATGATAGCCGCTTTTGGAACAGGTATTACAGATTTTAAAATGGTAGAAGTTCCTGTTGAAAAAATATTGGGGCATTTGCCAAAGGGAATACAAGATGACTTAATTGCTGATTTTGAAAAAAGAATCGTTGAAATGAAGAGTAAGGTTGAGGCTAAGGGATTAGGAATCATAATGCGAAGCAATCGGGATTTCTTTATTTTGAATATTGATAAAGAAGAAAATATTATTTGTAGAACTATTAAGTTTTCCCATGGCAAAAAAAATATTTTATTTGATCTGTCAGAAGAATCAGATGGTACGGTAAGAGTGTTGGATTTGTTGGAGGTACTTTTATCGGGAGAAGGTAAAACATATGTTATAGACGAATTGGATCGATGTCTGCATCCAAGCTTGACATATAAATTTGTTGACACATTTTTAGCGCTGGCATCACAGAAGAATATACAATTAATTGTGACAACCCATGAGTCACGCCTTTTAGATTTTGACTTGTTGCGTCGAGATGAGATTTGGTTTGTAAATAAAAGAAAATCTGGAGAAAGTGATATCTATTCTTTAGAGGAATATAATACGCGGTTTGATCAGAAGATTGACAAAGCGTATTTGGAAGGACGTTATGGTGGAGTTCCTGTTTTTAATGCCGTATTTCCAATTAGAGAGGTATAATAAATGAGGGAAAGCAGGATCTTCGGAGAACGCACACATGTATTTTCATCAGATAAAACGCGCAGAAAGTATTTTTTTGTATATGAAGGATCGATTACTGAAGTTATATATTTTGATATGGTCAGGGCGATGCGCGAGGATGTAGGGATTAGTCCGTTAATTGAGCTTATACCGATTATCAGAAGTTATAGTGAAAAGGGGTGCAGTAATCCTAAAAAAATATTGGATCGGATCATTAAAAATTTAGAGGAGAGCAAAACAAAGCATATATCCTATGAGACGTTGTTGAATCGTATAATGGACAGCTTTTATGAAATGGGAATCATAACAACCAGTGGAATACAAGCAAGAAGTATATGGAAAACAATGTGCAGGGTTTGTGATCAAAACATTCAAAAAGAGCTGAATTCTGATGTTGAAGATGTGGAAGGAGATTCCCGTTTGATTTTGGAGACATTAGAGAAAGAATATGAGTTGAGTCATATCGTATTGGATATTTCCAATATTATAAAAGAAGGCGGCCTCACATATTCAGAAGGTTTTGGTCAAATTTGTTTAATTGTCGATAGAGATCGGCAAAGTTTCGTTTCTACACCAGAAAATAATCAATATGAATACGTTGTTGATAAGTGCAGAGAAAACGGTTTTGGATTATTCGTCACAAATCCGTGTTTTGAATTTTGGCTGCTGCTGCACTTTGATGAAGTGGTTGAATTAGACAGGAAAAAGCTATTAGATAATCCAAAAGTAACGACAAAAAGAAGATATGCCGAGCAAGAGCTTCGAAGAATTTGGCCAGGGTATAAAAAGAATTCTTATAAGGCAGAGGTATTGGTGAGGAACATAGACAAAGCAATTAGTAATGAAAAGAAATTTTGTGAAGATATTGCAAAATTAGAAGACTCGATCGGCAGCAATATTGGAATATTAATTGAAGAAATGCGAACATAATGGATTGCGGACTCTTTAAAGTCCGCTTTTCTGTTTGGAAGCAAAAGGAGGTTGCGGCTCCGGTAGATTTTCCATCTACTTTTGTCGCAACCTCCTTTTGTCTTGTATTCCTAACATCCGGCGCGTTATCTGTGCGGAATTATTTTACAGCACCTGCACCCGAAACGCGGCCGACTGCGGCGGAATGCTGAGCGTCTCCGCATTGGAATGGGTGACTCGGACCATCTGGCCGGGGCGGAGGTCGCCGAAGCGGATCGGAGCTCCGAAGCGGTTGGTAAATACCGTCGCGTTGGAGATGTTGAACCGGGTCTGATCGTTGGGATTGTTGGCGCTTCCCAGCAAAATATAACGGTTGTTGAAATCAATCCGGGCGATTCTGCCTGTGGTCGTGGAGGAGGGCCGCTGGGGCGGCGTGGGACGCACCGGAGGTCTGGGGGGAAGGGGCCTGGGCGGAATTGGCTGCACCGGAGGTCTGGGCGGCAGCGGCGCTACCGGAGGCCAGGGCCGTACGGGTGGCAGCGGCTGTACCGGAGGCCAGGGCTGCACGGGCGGCAGAGGCTGAATCGGGGGAACCGGCTGCACCGGAGGAACCGGGACCTGGGGCGTCCTCTGGATCGCAACCCAGAAGGCGTTGGACTGAGGCGGGATGCTTCGGGTCATAGCGGGGGAGAAGCCCACGTTGACCCACATCCCCTTGCGGATGCAGCAGATGCAGGAGTTTTGCCCTGCCGCATTGGTCACCGTTGTCTGACGGTTGAGATTTAATCTGATTTGCTGTATGGACACAGCCTGCCCCGGCTCCCGCACAGCGTAGGAGACCAGGATACTGCCCGATGAGTTATTGGAACAGGAGACATCTTCCACATAGGCGTTGTTGATGCGCATAATATCCCCTTGCTGGAACATGGTACCACGAGGATCATTGTTCATGAGAAATACCACCGATAGTAGTTTTACTGTAGTATATGCGGCGTTTTAAATGGAGTGAGAAGACCGTTCCCGGAAATACGGCGGAGGGGAGCCGGTCCGGCCGCCGGGGCCACCTCGAGCCGCCCGGGTTACCCCGAGCCGTCCAGGCCATTCCAGCCACTCCGTCCATCTCAGCCCACCTATTCGCTTCGCCCGCCGGGGCCATCCCGCCCGCCTGTCCACTTCGCCCGCCGGGGCCATTCCGTCCGCCTGTCCACTTCGCCCGCCTGGGCCATCCCGTACGCCCGTCCACTTCGCCCGCCGGGGCCACCCCGTCCGCCCGTGCACTCTGTCCGCCGGGGCCACCCCGCCCGCCTGTCCACTTCGCCCGCCGGGGCCATCCCGTCCGGTCATTCCGTCCGCCATCCCCCACCGCCCAACCCGACAAATCCGCCCGCCCCCGTCAGGCGCGCCGGGCCGCCGCGCCGCACCGCATCGCATCGCCGCCCTGCAACCGACAAATAAAACCTGAATTGAAGCCGCGAATTCATCTAAACTATGGTAAACTAAAATCAGCACGCTGTCGCAGGACGGCAGGAGAAGGAGGGGATTCCCTTATGAACTATGTCTGTGCGGATATTCACGGAAGATGGGACAAATACCAGGCCATGCTGGAGGATTTGAACCTGGGGGAGGATGATAAACTCTATATCCTTGGGGATGTGATCGACCGGGGAGAGGACGGAATCCGCATTTTACAGGATATCATGAAACGTGGGAATATTTTCCTTTTTATCGGGAATCATGAACTGTTTCTGTACTACTGCATACAGTGCGACGACGAGGAATGGACGGAGAGCTGGATGAGAAACGGCGGAAGGCCTACGGCGCAGCGCTTTTTGGAGCTGGATGACGTGGAGCAGGACGCAATTTTGCGCTTAATCGCCGATTCCTACGTTGCCATTCCCGACCTCAACGTGGAGGGGAAGCATTACTACCTGGTGCACGCTTACCCGGACCTGCGCTACACGGACCGGCCGGTGCGGGTGAGGGACATGGGCGGGGATGAATTGGAGCTGCTGTATAACATGGTCTGGCGGCGGGTCTCGGATGAACAGTGGAAGGAAGATGAAATCCTGAAAAAAATCCGGGAGATGGGGCGGAACGTCCTGATCGGCCACACCATCACCACCTATTTTTGCAGCGCCAGCTGCGGCAAAGATGGACGGGCCAGAATCTTCCGGGATCCGTATTTCACCGGTCTGGACTGCGGCTGCGCCATAAGCGGGGACCAGGCCTGCCTGGGCGTCCTGCGGCTGGAGGATGAGAAGGAGTTTTACTATTAGGTCGTAACAAAATTCAAACTGGAAAAAGATGGGAGAGCACCGGAAATGGCGTTCTCCCTTCACGATTTTATCCGGCGTTCTCCGCCGCGAACTGGCTGTTGTACAGTGCGGCGTAGTAGCCGCCCTTAGCCAGCAGTTCCTTGTGGTTTCCAACTTCCTTGATGTCCCCGTGCTCCATGTAGACGATCAGCTGCGCGTCCTTGATGGTGGATAAGCGGTGGGCGATGACAAAGCTGGTCCTGCCTTCCATGAGCTTGTTCATGGCCTTCTGGATCGCCACCTCGGTTCTGGTGTCCACGGAGGAGGTCGCCTCGTCGAGAATCAGGATTTCCGGATCCGACAGGAAGGCCCGGGCGATGGTCAGAAGCTGCCGCTGCCCCTGGGCGATGTTGGAAGCGCCCTCGTGGAGCTGCATGTCGTAGCCGCCGGGCATAGCCATGATAAATCCGTGGGCGTGGGCGGCCTTGGCGGCCTGCACCACCTCCTCGTCGCTGGCGTCAAGCTTACCGTAGCGGATATTGTCCCGGATGGTGCCGGAGAACAGCCAGGTGTCCTGCAATACCATTCCGATCATGGAGCGGAGGGATTCGCGGTTCATGTCCCGCACGTCGATACCGTCTATGGTGATGCTTCCGCCCTTCACGTCGTAAAAACGCAGAATCAGATTGACCAGCGTGGTTTTACCGGCTCCCGTGGGGCCCACAATGGCGATCTTGTCTCCGGAACCCACATGGAGATCCAGGTCATGGATCAGCAGCCGGTCGTCGGAGTATCCGAACTGTACGTGGTTGAAGTCCACATTTCCCTCAGGCTTTTTGGGGAATTTCTGTGCCTGGACCTCGGGCACCTCCTCCTTGGCATCCAGGAATTCAAAGACTCTCTGGGCCGCCGCCATGGTCGCCTGCATGATGTTGGCGATGTTGGAAATCTGGTTGATGGGCTGGGAAAACTGGCGCAGATACTGGATAAAGGACTGGATCATGCCGATGGAGAGCCTGCCGTTTATGCAGAGCCACCCGCTGACCACCGCCACGCCCACATAGCCGATGTTGGTCAGCGCCTGGGTCAGCGGCATGATAATGCTGGATGAAAACTGCGCCCGCCAGCCGTTGGTGTAGAGCCGCTCGTTGATCTCCTCAAAATTTGTGATGATATCCTCCTCCTTGCCGAAGGCGGCGATCACGTTCTGGCCGTTGTACATTTCCTCCACATACCCGGTGAGTTCGCCCAGGGCAGACTGCTGTCCCTGGAAATATTTCTGGGAATGTTTTACAACTTTCATGCTCACAAATCCGCAGAGCGGGATCACGCAGACGCCGATCAGGGTCAGAATGGGGCTGACCACCAGCATCATCACGAAAATGAAGATCATGGTACATACGGCCGTGATCACCTGGCTGATGCTCTGCTGGAGGGAGGTGTCGATGGTGTCCACGTCGTTGGTGACGCGGCTTAACACATCGCCGAAGGTATTTCCGTCAAAGTAAGCCAGGGGCAGACGGCGGATCTTTTTGTCCACCGCCATACGCAGGTCGTGCATGGTGCGCTCCGCCACACCGGCAACGATAAACTGTCCGGAGTAGTTGAACAGAAAGGCCAGCAAATAGACGCAGCCCAGCTGCAGCAGCACGGTGAGAAAGACCTCAAATCCCTGGAGCGCCCCGGTTTTGTCCACTATCACCGCCACCAGGGCGTCCATGGCCCGGCCGAGGGTATAGGGGCCCTGGGTCGTAAACACGGCGCCCAGAACCAGGCAGACTACCATGAGGACGATCCGCACACGGTAGGGTTTCATAAAGGAAAACAGACGGCGCATGGTGCCTTTGGTGTTGATCGGCTTCGCCGTTTTTCCGACATTCATGTATTTCATGCGCTCATCTCCTCCTCCGACAACTGGCTGCGGACAATTTCCTGGTAGGTCTCGCAGGTCTTAAGCAGCTCCCTGTGGGTGCCCATCCCCATGACCTTACCCTCATCCATCACAATAATCCGGTCCGCGTTCATGATGGTGCTGACGCGCTGGGCCACGATCACCACCGTGGCGGCCCCGGTTTCCTTTGCCAGAGCCTGGCGCAGCGCAGAGTCCGTCTTGAAATCCAGGGCGGAAAAGCTGTCGTCGAACACATAGATTTCGGGCTTTCGGACAATGGCCCTGGCGATAGCCAGGCGCTGCCGCTGCCCGCCGGAGACGTTGCTGCCGCCCTGGGCGATGGGCGAGTCAAATCCATCGGGCTTATCCTCGATAAAATCCGTGGACTGGGCGATGGCGGCCGCCTCCCGCACCCGTTCGTCGTTTGCCGAGTCGTCCCCGAAACGGATATTTTCCGCAATCGTTCCCTTGAACAGCAGGGCCTTCTGGGGCACGTAGCCGATTTTTCTCCTCAGGTCCTTCAGATCGTAATCCTTGACATTCACCCCGTCCACCAGGACCTCTCCCTCCTGCACGTCGTAAAAACGCGGGATCAGCCCCACCAGGGCTGTTTTTCCGCTGCCCGTGCTGCCGATGACAGCCGTGGTTTCCCCGGGCTTTGCCTCAAAGCTTACATGGCTGACCGCGGGTTCCTTGGCTCCGGGGAAATAAAAGCTGACGTCACGGAAGGTCAGGAAGCCCTTCTGTCCGGCGGACTGCCGGGGCTGCTCCGGATTTTTTATGGAATTGTCCGTGTCCAGCACCTGGCAGATTCGGTCCGCGGAGGCAGCGCATCTGGGATACATGACGAAGATCATGGAGAGCATGGTCACCGACATCATGATCTGCATGACATACTGGATAATGGCCAGGATATCGCCGGGCATCACCGGCTCGGTGCGGATTCCCTGCCCGGCCCTCCAGAGCAGTCCCACCACGGTCAGGTTCAATACCAGGATCAGGGACGGCCCTAAAAGTGACATTGCGTGCATCATTTTCACGGCGTTGTTCATCAGGTCTTTGTTGGCTGTGTCAAAGCGTTTTTCCTCGTAGTCCTCGGTGCCGAAGGCGCGGATCACGCGGATTCCGGAAAGTTTTTCCCGCATGATCAGATTGATCCGGTCGATCTTGGACTGCATTTTCCGGGAGAGGGGCATGGCACGGCGGCCGATCAGGCTGATGATAAAGATCATTACCGGCATGGACACCACCAGGATACTGGACATTTTGGGATTCTTGCTGTAGGCCAGCAGAATGCCCACCACACACATGATCGGAGCGGTCAGAATGATCCGCAGGAACATGACCATAAAGTTCTGTACCTGAGTGATGTCGTTGTTGGTGCGCGTGATCAGCGAGGCGGTGGAAAATGTGTCGATCTCCGCCTGAGAAAAATACTCCACCTTTTTGAATACCTTACTTCTTACATTTTTTCCCAATCCAAGGGCGATCCTGGAAGCGAAAAAACCGGTGGTGATGTTGCACACCATTCCGAGAATTGCGATTCCCAGCATGATCACTCCGGTGCGAAGGATATAGTTCATATCCTTTCCTGCGATCCCCTTGTTGATGATGTCCGACAGATAGGTGGGAAGCCCCAGCGTGGCCCCCACGCCCGCCGCCACGCTGACAAACACGCACAGCAGCTGCAGGCGGAACATTTTCAGCTCCGCAAATATTTTCTTCATGTTTTACCTCCTTGGTTTTACAAATACAAGCGCCGTCAGGTAACGCTGCCGGCCCGTTGCATTTATTAAAAATCTTCCGGAACAGCAGTTCAGCTTTGCAGATACCGTTCCAGACATTTTAACCCATTTAAAATCTGATCCAGGTCCTCTGGGCTCATGACGTCCTGCTCCGGGTGGCTTTCCATTTGCCGGGCCATGCGCTCGATCAGGGCGCGTCCGCTCTCCGTGAGCGCCACGTCGATGAAACGGGCGTCCCGGTCATTTTTGGACATGGCAATGTGCCCGGCTTTTTCCAGCCTCCTACAGAACATGGAGCAGTTCCCCTTGGTCACGTGCAGACTTTGGCTGAGCTGAGTCAAATTGACCGTTTTTCCGGCCGTGAAAAGGTAGTTGAGGACTCTTCCCTGTTCCGGAGTGATGCCGAAGGGACGGCATTTTTCCTCCACACGCTCCCGAACCAGCCAGTTCACCTTGCGCAGCTCCTGAAACCATTGGTCTTTAAAATTGATGTATGCCATCTGAAAACCCCCCTTGATTTTCCGGTAAGACGGATGCCCTGATAAATAGTTTATGTGTAAACTGTTATAGAATACCATTGGGGACGCGGAAAATAAAGTCTAATTTTCTTAAAAGATTCTAAAAATTTGGTAAATTGAAGCCTGAGGACAGACAGGAGAGCGTCTGCGTGCGGCGAGTGGAATCCCGTTTCGGGCCGGGGAAAATACAGATTGCCCATTGTACGGGCGCACAGTATAATGGGGATATGATGTTCGGAATGCAGGAGGAAACTGTTATGGGATTATTTGGAAAAAAGAGCTTTTTCCCCTATGTGGGGGAGATCGGAAGCGATGTGATGGAGGAGATTCGCAGGACGGTTGCGCGCGCCCAGGGTATACTGGGGCTTTCCGATGGGACCGGCGGGAGAGAGACGGCGGCCGCAATCAATGAAATGGTGGACCGCATTCTGGAGAACGGCGTGCTGCCGGAGGGATTCGCGGATCTGGAGGATGCGGCCGTGTGCCTGGGCGTGCTGTTCGGACACGCGCTTTGCGTGGGGCAGCAGTGGAAATGGAAGGCGCTGGGGGAAAACGTCGGGAACGCTTCCTTCTGTGTCGTCTCGCCCGGGGATTATTTCAGCAACGCGCCGATGCCCTATTTGCTGCGGATACTCTCCGGAAACAACCGGAACGTGGATGGAACCAACGACAATACCGTGCTGCTGCTCTACAATATGCTGGAGAATATCGACCGGAAGCCGGAAAAGCAGAAATATTTTCCAGTGGCGTGAGTCTAGGGCCCGGAGTCAGGCCGCGCGGCTGCCGGTGAGGGACCAGAGCGCGGCGGCCTTTTTCCAAGGGCCTTCCCGCCGGATCCGGCTGGACAGGCGCTCGGACATGGCAACCGTGGTGAGGGTGACAAAAATTTCCAGTGCGCTGCTGATGATCCCGGCCATTGCCAGCAGGACCAGGGATATCATCAGGATTGAGGCCAGGCCGGCCAGGTAAGGGCGGTAGGGACCAGGATTTAACCGGTAACGGACCCAGACCACCGCGGCCAGATAAATCAGCAGCAGCACGGTGGACACAAAGGCGAACACGATGTGCAGGAAGGATTTGAGGGGCATCTCATCCGGCAGGTAGGGCGTTGTGATGGCGCAGAACAGCAGGGCCAGTGCGGCGGGGATCAGCCGGGAGAACAGGGGGCGAAGGCGCACCAGGGGCCGCAGCCGCCGGTAGATCAGGTAAAAGTACAGACCCACGACGATTCCCCAGATCAGAAATGCCAGTTTTTTGTCCATGAGATTGCCGATTACGGAAAAGTTGGTGGTAAACCAGTTGTAGCCCCCGGTGAAGGCGATGGTGTAGGCCGGAATGATCAGGTAAGCCAGAACTTTTATCGTCATAATATCATCCTTTGCATCAAAATACAGTCAGTATAACAGACAGATGAAAACAGAGGTTAAAAAAAGCCTGATATTTTTATAAAGTATTGATAAACAGAAATTTTAGGGTGCGGGAGAAAACTGGCGTGGGATGAGTTGGCGGCTCTGTCGGCTTAATTTGACGTTTTTATAAAAAAATGTAAGGCTGGGTGAACGTTAGACAGCGGATACTGCCTGCTTTGACAAAAAAGCGGGGTTACGAACCGGAAAATTGGCCTTCGGTGTGTTATAGTGTAAAAAGAGCGTTTTGGCGTTTCAATGATTGTGCGGGAGGAACGAGATGATATTTGTCACAGGGGATTGCCACGGGGATTACCGGAAATTGAGCAGCGCCGCGTTTCGGGAGCAGAAGGAAATGGACCGGCAGGATTTTGTGATCGTGTGCGGCGATTTCGGTTACTGGGACCGGTCCAGGCAGGAGGAGTATTGGATGGACTGGCTGGCTCAGAAGGATTTTACGCTGCTGTTTGTGGACGGCAACCATGAAAATTACGACCTGCTGGCCGAGTTTCCGGTGCAGATGTGGCACGGGGGTAAGGTGCAGATGATCCGGGAAAATGTGATCCATCTCATGCGGGGCCAGATGTTCAATCTCCAGGGCCGCAGGTTCTTCACCTTCGGCGGCGCCAGGAGCCATGATATTGTGGACGGAATTCTGGAGCCGGACGACCCGGAGCTGCGGGTCAAGGTGAAGCGGCTGGAGGGAGCGGGCGCGCTGTACCGGATCAACCACCTGACCTGGTGGAAGGAGGAAATGCCCTCGGAGCAGGAGTATGAGGAGGGGCGCAGCTGCCTGGAGCAGAACGGGTGGAAATGCGACTATATCCTGTCCCACTGCGCCCCTTCCAGCGTCCAGGCGCAGCTCTCCTGCGGCAGGTTCGACACGGACCCGCTGACCGTTTATCTGGAGGAGATCAAAAACCGCTGCGAATACCGGAAATGGTTCTTCGGGCATTACCATGAGGACGAGCTGGTGGACGACCGGCATATGGTGCTGTACCACAGGATTGAGCGGGTGCTGTAGGGCGGAAACTGGCGGCGGCCGGGAAATGGGAGATTGGGCGGGGGACTTAGGGAAATCAATTCAGGCAGGTTCCCAAATTCGGAACCTGCCGTTTTTAACAAGGAGGAACCATCATGGGAAAAGCGGATGAGAATATGAACGAGGAGAATTACCGGACTGCGCTGGATTTGTACCGGGAGTACCGGGGGATGAACATTACGGAGCTGGCCGACGCCTCAGGGGTGTCCCGCCAGACCGTAGGCTCCGCCTGCAAAGGCGATCTGAAGCTGGGGGAAAAGCGCCTGCGGATGCTGGCAAATGCGCTGTGCGTGGACCCGGATGATCTGGATCAGGACCTGGATCCCCTGGAGGTGCAGGACAAGGTGGTCAACATCCCGGCGGAGCTGAAACGCTTTTCGGATAAAATCGCCCGCTGCAAGCCCAAGGATATCAGGCGAAAGATGGACAATGTGATCGCCTATCTGGATGACAACGACGAGGACGTGCACAACGTCATGACCTATCTATTGACAGCGGCCAATTCCCTGGGAAAGGTTCTGGCAGGGCATCTGGTGGCGAAGCTCTATCCGCACGCATACTATTTTAAAGGGTACAGGCCTAAAATTGACGTGGGTTACTATGCGGTGGACGAGTCCCTTGGGGAATACCAGGCCTTTGTCCTCTTTGAGGATTGGGTCTACGATACGTTTGGGCTTGAAAACCCCCTCCAGGAATTTGACGTGCCAAACCCTGATGGCAGCGGTACGGTCAAGCAGAAAAGCCTGGATTTTGCCATCCCCATCGAGTATCACGGGGACGAGGATATGGATTTTGAGTCCGCGCTTTTGAACCAGATCGTGGATTATATGTGGGAGTTTGAGGCGTGCGAAATCCGCAATCCCAAGTTAGTGTTTTTGTTTGAAGAGCTGATGGACGATATGTTCTCCTACGGGACAATCCGGGAGTATGTCTGCGAGGAATACGATCCCCTGCTGCCTTATAAGACAAAAAAGCGGGAGGAAAAATACACCCAGCTTCTGTACAAGATTCTGCAGGAGGAGGGGAGTATGGACAAGGCGGTGAAAAAGACCGCGAAGATTCTCAGCGAGATGAACACGCCGGAGGGGGAGGAGGAGGAGATATTCGGGCGGTACGGCCTGAACGACAAGGTCTAAGGGGCGGATTTAGAGGTCCCCGTCTATATACAGGAGGCGGACTGAGGCGCCCCAGCCAATATGTTGGGAGAGCGGACGGAGATTCACCCGTCTGTGTGCCGGAGCCCGGATTGACATTTGTTCATGTATACGTCGCATGACGGAAATGCCCCGCCGCCCGCGCCTCAAAAGCCGCCATTTTCAACCCCGGCCGCATTTGCGCCCAGCGCGCCCGGTCTGCTATATTGGGGGCAGGAGGTGAAACGTGTGGATAACGCGCAGAGGGAATTGAGAGAATGGCTGTGTCATGGCCGGGAGACGGGCGGAGAACAGAAGCTATGCCTGGAGATTGCAGGCGAGGCGCAGGCGGAGGCGGACAAGGAACGCCGGGTGGCCCTGCGGCTGAGTGCAAAGGGAATCCCGGTCTATGAGATGGTGCAGGAAATCCCGGCGGGAGAGCGCCTGGACGAGAGGCGGATGTGGCGGCGTCTGGCCGAGTCGCTGGCCCGGGACTGGGAACTGCCATGGGAAGGGGAGGAGCGTTTGCTGAACGCGGATTTTTATTTCTAGGGCAGCGGAAAAGGTGGGCGGGCTGATCGCGTCAGGGACGCGGGGCCCGCTTTTTCCGGCCCGGCGCGCAGGCCTGGGAAAAGCCGCGCCGGTCGATCCGCCTCACCCCCGCTTCTCCACCTCCGGGAGCACAATCTCCCGGCAATGATTGAATGTTCCAAGGCGCTTCAGACACCCGTTCACCGCGTTCTCCAGCTTTTTCGTCCGCCTCACGCCATCTTCATACCAGATGTTTTTGACAACCAGCCTTCCGGTTTTGACCTCGGCCACCGCCTCCACCCGTCCGGCGAAGCGGCCGCCCCAGATCATGGGCAGCACGTAATGGCCGTATTTGCGTTTGGCTGCCGGGGTGTAAATCTCCCAGGTGTAGTCGAAGCCGAACAGGGCGCGGATCAGGTTGCGGTCCCACATCATGCAGTCCAAAGGCGCGATCAGCTCGCATCGCGGTTTGAAGGCTTCGCCCTGGCGGACCCGGTCCAGAAGGGGCAGGTCCCCGGCGCGACAGTATAAAAGGTGCTTGATTCCTTCCACTGATACCTCCAGAATCTCCCCGCCCTCCAGCAGCTCCTCAAAGGCCCGGCTGCGCTGGGGCGCTTTGAGTCCCCAGCTGTTGAGCCATGCGTCGCTGGGGCGGTTCCAGAGAAGGCCCACCGCGCCGATGCGCCGTCTTATGCGCCACCTCAAATGAGCCTCATCCCCAGGCATAGGGTCCGGCGCGGACAAAAGCTCTGGGGGCAGATGGCGTTCAGCCAGATCATAGTATTTCCTGGCCCCCTTCTTGTGGTGGATGATCAGCTCGCCGGCGGAATAGAGCTGCTCCAGCGCCGCCCGGGCGGCGTTCGTCTCCCCGTCCCAGCTCCCGCTCCAGTGGATGCAGGAGTGCCAGTGAATCGTACCCGGTATGGGCAGCTCGTCGGAGCTGACGGGGCCATTTTCATAGATATAAGCTTTGGCCTGGTCCTCCAGCGCGGCCATTCCGGGAAAGCGCCGTCCGTTCTCCCGGGCCGCCCTGCGGTAGCGCTCAAAATAGGGCCAGTCCTCCGCCGGGATGATGGAAATGTTCTTGTCGGGATAGTCCACCAGCTTCCGGTCCTCGTACAAGAGTTCATAGAGCGTCTGCTTGGTAAAGCCCTTGACCCGGGACTGGAGCGTCAGCTCCGCATTCTTGCCGCAGGCGTCCACCGGGTCGAACTGGATACACCCCGCCTGGCGCACGTAGTCCAGGGCGCCCTGCTTGCCGGTGAACCGGTATTCCCCAAGCAGGCCCTGCTTCAGCAGGATAAAATTTCTCGCTTCTTGTATCGTCATTGTGATCATGTCTGGTCTCCGCGGCCGTCGTCAGGGCTTTGACTCCGGCCCCACCGGATCATGGCCAGGATTTCCTCCTCGCTCTCCGTCTGGTCGTAATCTCCCGTCAGCTGGCCTTCATAATGATAAAGGATGTGGTTTTCCATGTTTCGCCGCAGGCAGCGGATCAGCTCGTCCACGCCCTGTTCCTGGGCTCTCTGTGTCTATGGTATCACGAATCGGAACAATATGAAATATGAAATGTCTGCAAGTGCACACCGGTTAAGGATGAATATGAGACTGTGCTGAAAATGGCCGGTTTTAGATACTTCAGGCATTGCCGCCGAAACCCGACAAAATCCCCCTCGATATGGAAAGTTCCATCCCGCCCACCCGCCATTTCCATCCCGCCACGCCACTTTACCGTTCCGGCGCACCTGCGCAGGCGTATCTGTTTTGCTATACTGCACATAGGAGGCCTGACCATGCCGCAGCAACAGATGCAGAAGAGAGGAGAACGGCGATGGGTGAGAACAATCGGAACGAACTGGTAAACTGGAGGGTAAGCCCCGCAGAGGACGAGAAGACAGGCGCAGTAGGCCTGCGGATATGGGGGAGAGGCGAGGGATTCGACGTGGCCGCCGCTCCCATCCGGGCGGTGTCGACGGTACCCGGCGGATTCGAGGTGGAGGTGGAGGACGGATCCCTTTTCCTGGTGCTTCTGAACGAGAACGCCTGGCCCAGGGTGTTCGGGAAGGAAAAAAAGGAGTGGTACCGCCTGGTTCGTAAGCTGGATTCCTTTGACCTGAAATGCTTCGCCTGTTTCTGGATGGAGGATTTATATTTGTACTCTGAGGAGGAATACCATCGAGATCAATGTATGGAATGGGCTGAGAGGAACGGGCTGGACCCTGGCGCGTGGAAGCACATTCGGGCTATGAGGATGGCCGCTGACAGAGAGCGGGAGCCGCAGCCTTCACGTTTGGAACCGTGGAATGAGGAAAATGCGCTGCGCATCGATCTGAGCGCGTTCTGCCGGAACTATTACCACTGTTTTCATGAAGGAAAATCAAAGGCCAGGTACGAGCACTGGGAATATCCTTCGCGGCGGCTGGAGGCCGGTAAGGAACCTTTGGTGACGATCTGCCTGAAATGGAAGGACGATGATTCGCCCAAAGGCACGGTATTCCAGCTGCGATACCGCATCCGCGGGGTGAATTGCCTGGAGATACTGGAGGCAAAGATGCTTCCGTGGGTCGAATTGCAGTGGGTGCACAGTGTGGATGAGCCGGAAATGGAACATACCCACTTCCGTTTCCGGCTCTGGGAACATGTCTACCTGTGCAACGTGGGGGAGACGCCGCTTCTGCTGACCGGGGCGGTTTCCGGGGAACCTTTAAGGCCCGGGGAGCTGCGGGAACTGAACGTGGACTTTTGCAGCTGACGGACAGGGCGCGAGGTGGAAAAAGGAGGTTGGAATGAGACACGGTGAGTCGTATTATTATTACCTGGAGGGAGTGGAGGAGGTTCCTGTTTCGGAGCTTTTGGGAAAGACGGTGACTAGCCTGGAGGTGTGGGGAAATATGGAGGAGCTGCGCTTTTTCTGCTCCGATCACACTGTATATTTAATGTACCATGAGCAGGGCTGCTGCGAATCGGTGCGGATCGAGGATATCTGCGGCGAGCTGGAATATCTGCTGGACAGTCCGATTCTGATGGCCGAGGAGGTGGCCGGGGAGAGCGGAATGGACGAGGCGTCGATGACGCACTACACCTGGACCTTCTATAAATTTGCCACCCGGAAAGGATACGTCACCCTCAGATGGCTGGGCACCAGCAACGGCTATTACGGCGAGGAGGTCTCCCTGATCCGGGTTCCGCCGGAAAATCTCACAAAGGAGGGGCTGCTGAAGGGGACGCCTTTGGACAACGATCCGGATAAGAATCCGAATACGATCCGGTGCCGGATTGATGAATATGGTGCGGAGATGGAGCTGCCCGTCTGGGCAGAACAGTATGGGTTTCCCACAGTGATTACGGCGGTGGTTGACGTTGAAATCGTGGAAAATGATCCGGGCCAGGATTGGGCGGAACGGTTCAGGAAATATCTGGAAAACGTGTATCTGCCCCAGGCGGCCGATCTCGTGATTGAGGACGACCGGCTGCGGGAGGAATTGAAACAGCGTCTGTCGTTATGCAGCTGGAAGACGAGAGTACGGCAGTTGTGATGGGAATGAAAATATGGAAAACGGCCCCGCCGGGAGCGCAGTATCAGCTGCCTGGCGGGGCCGTTTTCCATGTATATGCGGTGAGATGGGAACCGTCCGTTTCCCGTCTATTTTTTTCCGCTCCAGCAGTAAGTGCAAAGCTTGCAGTCCGGCAGTCCGATGGACTCCACCAGGTCGTCCAGGCGGTGGAAGCGCAGGGTGGTGAAATTCAGCCGGCGGCGGATTTCCTCCACCATCTCCCGGTAATTCTGGCTGTCCGGGTTGGCGTAATCCAGCAGCACCTCGTCGGACACGTTATCCCCCTCCCGTTCCTGGATGATCCGCCGGGTGATCAGGTCCAGCTCCGAGGAGGAGCGGGAGAAGTTTAAGTAGCGGCAGCCGAACATGATGGGCGGGCAGGCCGGGCGGATGTGCACCTCCTTCGCGCCGCTCTGGTACAGAAATTCCGTGGTTTCACCCAGCTGGGTGCCCCGCACGATGGAGTCGTCGATGAGCAGCAGGCTCTTATCGCGGATCAGCGCGTCCACGGGGATCAGTTTCATCCGGGCGATCAGGTTACGCTGGCCCTGGCTGGTGGGCATGAAGGACCGGGGCCAGGTGGGGGTGTATTTGATGAAGGGGCGGGCAAAGGGGATTTTCGACTCGTTGGCGTAACCCACCGCGTGGGCGATGCCGGAGTCCGGGACACCGGCCACAACGTCGGGGCGGACGTCATTTTCCTGATCCCGACGGGCCAGGAGGCGTCCGCACTGGTAGCGCATCTGCTCCACGTTGATCCCCTCGTAGGAGGAGGTGGGGTAGCCGTAGTAGACCCAGAGGAAGGCGCAGATTTTCATTTCCTCCCTGGGAGGGCTGAGTATTTCCACGCGCTCCGGCGTGATGAAATCGATCTCCCCCGGCCCCAGCTCCTTTAAATCCGAGTAGCCCAGATTGATATAGGCGAAGCTCTCGAAGGACACGCAGTGGGCGTTGTCCTTTTTTCCGATTACAATCGGCATTCTCCCGTAGCGGTCCCGGGAGGCGTAGATTCCCTCGGGAGTCAGGATGAGAATGCTCATGGAGCCCTCGATCTTCTCCTGGGCGTACAAAATCCCTTCCACCAGCGTGGGCTTCTGGTTGATGATGGCGGCCACCAGCTCCGTAGCGTTGATGCGGCCGTGACTCATTTCCATAAAATGGATATGGCCGTTCTCATAGGCTTCGGCCACCAGCTCGTCCATATTGTTGATTTTCCCCACCGTGGTGATGGCGTAGCTTCCCAGATGGGACTGGATCAACAGGGGCTGAGGTTCGTTGTCGGAAATGCAGCCGATGCCCAGATTGCCCTCCAGCTCCTCCAAATCCCCGTCAAATTTCGTGCGGAAGGGCGTGTTCTCGATATTGTGGATCGAGCGGGTAAAGCCCTGTTCCCCGTATACGGCCATGCCGCCCCTCTTGGTTCCAAGATGGGAGTGATAGTCCACGCCAAAAAACAGATCCAGCGTACAGCTCTGCTTCGATACAACTCCGAATATTCCACCCATTTATGATTTTCCTCGCTTCTTCGTTTTGCGGCTTCATAAAAACATGTCATATTCATCATACCATATATTAGTATTGGAGGACAATATGATTTATATATTATTTATACTTATTAATATTTATACGAAACAGTTGAGACGGCGGGGAAATTGGCGCCAAGAGCGGCGTCAAGCTCGCTTGTAAGCCGATCTTGGTGCCAATTTCCCCATCGGATGGACATCCGATGCTTCTTGACCGGCTTTTCCGGTCAAGAAGAGGAGCCGTCTCAACCGGTATGTGGCGGGGAAATTGGTGCCGAGAGCCGCGTCAAGCTCGCTTGTAAGCCGATCTTGGTGTCAATTTCCCCATCGGATGGACATCCTGTCGAAAAGATCCTGGTCATAAACCAGGGCCTGTCTCATATACTGAGGTAAAAGGAGTGAGGCGGGATGAACCGGAAGGATGAGATTCTGAAATTGTTTCCAAAGGAATTGCGCGCTCTGCTGGGACAGGTTCCGGCGGAGTTTGAGGATATACAGGAGATCCGCCTGCGGGCGGGGCAGCCGGTGATTCTGGTCTGCAAAAACCGGGAGTACATGGTGGGGCAGGGCGGCGAACTGCTGGGGAACGCAGAGGAAGGAGCAGATTCCTTCCGGTCCGCCCCCTCTTCCTCCGCCCGCCCTTACCGGGCCAGCCGGGAGGAGCTGCGAGCGGCGGTGGACTACATGAGCAGCTATTCCCTCTACGCCGCTGAGGAGGAGCTGCGCCAGGGCTTTATCACCGTCCAGGGCGGCCACCGGATCGGGGTGGCGGGCAGGACGGTGGCGGACCGGCAGGGCGTCCGCCTGATGAAATTCATCTCCTTTGTCAATGTGCGGGTGGCCCACCAGGTGAAGGGCTGTGCGGACGGAATCATGGGATATCTGTACGCACGGCAGCCCGGACAGCCGGGCCCGCATTTCTGCAACACTCTGATCATCTCGCCGCCGCGGTGCGGAAAGACAACGCTGCTGCGGGATGTGATCCGGCAGGTTTCCGCCGGAAATGCCTTTGCGCCGGGGATGACCGTGGGGGTGGTGGACGAGCGGTCAGAGCTGGGAGCCTGCTATCAGGGCGTCCCGCAAAATGACTTAGGCCCCCGCACCGACGTGCTGGACTGCTGTCCCAAGGACCAGGGTATGATGATGCTGGTGCGCAGCATGGCCCCCCAGGTGGTGGCTGTGGACGAGATCGGCAGCGCCGGGGACGTGGAGGCCGTGGGCTACATACAGAGCTGCGGCTGCGCCCTGGCCGCCACGGTTCACGGCGCGTCGCTGGAAGATATTTACAGCAAACCGGCCCTTGGACGGCTGGTGGAGGAGGGTGTGTTCGAGCGCTACATCCTGCTGGAACCGTCCCCGGAAAATGGACGGCGACTGCGGATACTGGGGCGGGACGGGCGGGAGCTGGATGGGGAACGGTGCGGAGCGGTGGGAAGCCCAGGACAGTGCGTCCCGGGCTACGAGAAAGCGGCAGTCCCGCCCGGGCCGCCGCACCCCCAAACGGTTCCTCATCCCAAGGAAAGGCCAGGTGAACGCATATGTTGCTAAAATATCTCGGCGCGGCCCTGATTCTCATTTCCGCCCCGGGCCTGGGCATGTATCTGGCCGGGCAGTGGAAGGAGCGGCTGCGTCTGCTGGAAAAATTGCGGCAGATGATCTATTTCCTCAAAGGCGAGATCACCTACAGCCACGCGCCCCTGGCCGAAGCCCTGGAGCGGGTGGGCAGGCGAAGCGGAGGGCCTTTGGGGGACATGTTCGTCCGGGCCTCGGAGCGCATCTGCACCCAGGAGGGCGAGAGCCTTCAGGAAATCTGGAGCGGGGAAACCCGGACAATGGCCGCGGGCGCGAAGAATCTGCCCCTGACCAGGGCCGACCTGGAGCAGTTCACCACCCTGGGGGAGCACCTGGGTTATCTGGACGTGGACATGCAGGAGCGCACGCTGCTTCTGTATCTGGAACAGTTGGACCTGTCCATCGAATATCTGCAGGCGCACCGGCAGGAAAAATGCCGTCTGTATACCAGCCTTGGCGTCATGGGCGGGATTTTTCTCGTCATCGTCATGTGCTGACGGAAGTTAGAAGGAATTGGAGGCAGTCATGGGGGTAAACCTGATATTTAAAATTGCGGCAGTGGGGATTCTGGTTTCCGTCATCTGCCAGGTGTTAAAGCACAGCGGAAGGGAGGAACAGGCGTTTTTAACCAGCCTGGCGGGCCTGGTGCTGGTGCTTTTCTGGATGGTACCGTACATATATGAACTGTTTGAAACCATAAAAAACCTGTTTGCGCTTTAAGCAGGCAAACCATAGAGGCACGTTCCGGCGCGGGGCGGCGGAGACTGGAAGGAGCTGAGGAATATGACGGTAATAGCCATTGGGGCGGCCGGCATCGCCGCGGTGCTGATGGCGGTGCAGCTCAAGGGAATGAAAGGGGAATACGCCACCTATCTGATTATAGCAGCGGGATTTTTTATCTTTTTCTACGGAATTTCCAAGCTGGAATCCATCATGGACACGGTGGAGCGGATTCAGGGCTACATCAGGGTGAACAAAGTCTATCTGGCGACCCTGGTCAAAATGATCGGCATCACCTATGTGGCGGAGTTTGCCTCCGGAATCTGCAAGGACGCGGGCTTCGGCTCCCTTGGCACGCAGATCGAGATTTTCGGCAAGCTGTCCATCCTGGCCATCAGCACGCCGATTCTCCTGGCCCTGTTGGAAACCCTGGAGGTATTTCTCACATGACCGGGCGGAGCGCAAAATACCGCAGGACATGGGCCAGGGCAACCCTGGCGGCGGCCCTGATTCTGCTCTTTTGCGGCGCGGGGGGATTCCCGGCGTGCACTTACGGAGCGGAGCAGACGCCAACGGCCCAGGAGCGGGAAGATGAGCGTCGGGATGAGCTGGACGCCGGGGTGGACAGCGCCCTGGGCCAGCTGGACATCGGGGAGGACCTGGACAAGATTCAGGAGTTTCTGGACACCAGGCTGACGCCGGGGAGCGGATTCTCTTTCACCTCCATGATGAAATCCCTGCTCACCGGAGATTTGAAATCCGTGTTGGGACAGGCGGGCATGGGTCTGAAGAACAGTCTGGTGAGCGAGGTGCACTCCGCCGGCTCGCTGTTGGCCCAGGTGGTGGTCATCGGAATGGTGGGGGCGGTGTTCACCAATTTTTCCTCCGTATTTAAAGGAGGGCATATTTCCGACACCGGTTTTTTCGTCACCTACCTGCTGTTGTTCACCTGCCTGGCCGCCAGTTTTTTCGCCAGCATCGAGATCGCCTCGGATGTGCTGGGGCAGGTGCTGGATTTTGTGAAGCTGCTGATGCCCGCCTATTTTCTGACCGTGGCCTTCTCCGGGGGCAGCGTCTCCGCGGTGGCCCTGTACGAGGCCATGACAGCGGCCGTGACCCTGGTCCAGTGGCTGTGCTGCAATCTGCTGCTCCCGGTGGTGCGCATCTACGTGCTGCTGGTTCTGGCAGGCCACGTGGCCAAGGAGGAGATGCTCAGCAAATTGACGGAGCTGTTGGAGCAGTGGGTGGGCTGGGCCTTAAAAACCCTCATGGGCCTGGTGCTGGGGCTTCAGGTGCTCCAGGGGATGGTCGTGCCCTACGCAGACAGCGCCGGTCAGGCCGGGGTGCGCAAGGTCATTGAAATTATCCCGGGCCTGGGCCAGGGAGCCGGCGCGGTGGCGCAGATGGTGCTGGGGTCCGGTGTGCTGATCAAAAACAGCCTGGGCGCGGCCGCGGTGGTGGTCCTGTTAATTATGACGCTGGTGCCCATCGCCAAGCTGGCGGTGCTGATGCTGTTCTACCAGCTGGCCGCGGCGGTGATGCAGCCGGTGTGCGACAAGCGGGTGGTTTCCTGCGTCAGCGGCGTTTCCTGCGGCCACAAATTACTGCTGAAAATCGTGGTCTCCTCCCTGCTGCTGTTCGTGATCGCTATCGCAATCACCTGCGCGGCCACCAACGTCAACTATTACACGGTCTGAGTCCGGGAAAGGAGGGCGCGCATGACAGCGGTCTACGAGTGGGTGCGCAATATCACCTATTACATGATTTTTATCACCGTTGTGGGAAATCTTCTGGCCGATTCGAAGTATGAAAAATACCTGCGTTTTTTTGCCGGAATTATCCTGATTTTGCTGGTGTTAAAGCCCCTGACCGGAAGCCTGCGGCTGGACGAGCGGATCGCGTACCTGTTTGAATCCATCTCCTTTCAGAAGGAGGCCGACGATTTTAAGGAAAAACTGTGGGGGATGGAGGACGAGCGCCTGGAACGGGTCATGAGCACCTACGAGGAGGCGGTGGCAATGGATATCAGAGGTATGGCCGACACCGCGGGATTTTCGGTCCGCAGCGTGAAGGTAACCATTGAGACGGACCGCGACAGCCCGCTCTACGGCCACGTGACGGACCTGTATATGAAGCTGGGGCGGCAGAAGGAGGAAAATGCCGCGGGCGGGGGATGGAACACGGCGGGGGGAATCGGCGGGAGCGCAGCCGGGAACAGTATCCCGTCCAGCGGAAATAGCGGATTATCCGCGGCAGGCAGCGAATCCGCGGATATTCAGATCGAACCGCAGAAAATCCAGGTGGAACCGGTTCAAATCGGGAGCGGGGCGGCCGGAGGACCGGCGGAGGGCGGCTCAGGCGATCCGGCAGTCCCGGCCCCTGGGGCCTCGGCAGTCATCGCCCCCGGCGACCTTGCAGCCGCCCCCGGCGACCTTGCAGCCGCCCCCGGCGACCCTGCAGCCACCCCCGGCGACCTTGCAGCCGCCCCCGGCGACCCTGCAGCCGCCCCCGGCGATCCTGCAGCCACCGCCCCAGGCACCCCGGCCGTCATCCCCCCCGAGGCCTCCCGGCCTCTCACCGAAGAGGAGGCAGTCGCGGCTGCGGTGGAACAGAGCCAGATACTGGCGCGGACGTTTCCGGCGAATCTGGAGGAGCGGACAAAGATCAATGCATTTATTCGAAAGGTGGCGGGATATTATGGACTTGAGACAGCACATGTCCAGGTGGAATGGGAAGATGACTAAGGAGAAATGGCTGTTTCTGCTGTTTATCGGGGTGGTGCTCATGATTCTGGCTTTTCCGGTGGGAAAGGGCGGGGGCAGTGGCACGGCCGTCTTTTCTAAGCAGAAGGACAGCGGGACGCAGGTGTCGGAGCTCAAAGGGGCGCAGGACGGCTCGGCTCTCTCCGGGCAGATTCCCTCCGCCTCCCTGGCGGGGCAGAACAGCGCAGGCGGCACCGGCGGGGGAAGCGGCGGATCGGGGGGAGGCAGCGGCGGCCCGGGCGGCGGAGCAGGAGCCGGGGCACCGGGGAGCGGCGGACAAAATTCCGGTAACGGCGGCGTAGGAGGCGGAGCAGGCGGCAGCGCCGCGGCCTCCGGTTCGGCGGACAGCTCCGAGGAGAACGTCCCCGCTTCCGCAAAAGGGGCGGGGGAATCCGCCTACGAGGCCCAGATGGAGGCCCGGGTCAAGGAGATTCTGCGGCATGTGGACGGCGTGGGCCAGGTGGATGTGATGATCGTGCTCAAATCCTCGGAGGAGAAGGTATTGCGGGTGGACCGCAACAGCAGCGTGAGCGACACAAAGGAGCAGGACTCCCAGGGCGGCACCAGAAGCTCCCAGAGCAGCCAGACCCAGGAGAGCACGGTACTTTCCGGCGGCGGATCGGGGCAGGGCAGCGTGCCCTTTGTGGAGAAAGAGCTGCGCCCGGAGATATCCGGGATCGTCATCAGCGCCGCGGGAGGGGGAAGTCCCACGGTAAAAGCCGAAATTTCTGCGGCGATGGAAGCATTATTTGGGCTTCCCCCACATAAAATAAAAGTATTAAAGCGGGTGGAATAAAAGGAGCGTTGAATATGAAGAAGATGAAGCAAGTCAAAGAGCATATGAAAGACATCAACATGAAACGCCTGTTCCGGCGGAATCAGATCATTATCACCACGCTGGCCGTGATGATCGCGGCGGCCGGTTATCTGAATTACGCTGGAAAAAAGGAACTGGCGGACAGCAACCAGGTCTATGAGGCGGGAGCCATGGATATCTCGGACGAGGATATTCTGGCGGAGAACCAGGCGGTGCTTAACAGTCAGAACGGAGGCCAGCTGCTGGAGATCCCCAGCCTGGATGACCCGGACGACGGCAGCGGCCAGGTAGCCCAGAACGGAGCGGACGGACAGCTGGCGGCCCAGAACGGAGCGGACGGCGAGCAGTTAGCCCAGGCCGGGGCGGACGGCGAACAGCTGGCCCAGGGCGGAGCGGACGGACAGACCACCGCGCCGGACGGCAACGGCGGCCAGCAGGCGGCAGACGCCGACGCGCAGACCGGGCTGGAGAATCCGGGGGAGGCCGTGCTCACCAGCGGAATGAGTGTGTCCGACTACATAGCCAACGTGCAGCTGAACCGGGAGCAGATTCGGGCCAAGAATAAAGAGACACTGATGGGCCTGATCGACAGCACCACCATCGACGACGCCGCAAAACAGCAGGCCATTCAGGACATGATCGACCTGACCGAGGTGTCGGAAAAGGAAAATGCGGCCGAAACCCTGCTCATGGCCAAGGGCTTCTCCGATCCGGTGGTCAGCATCACCAAAGACAAGGTGGATGTGGTGATCAACGCGGCCAGCATCACGGATCCCCAGCGCGCCCAGATCGAGGACATCGTCAAGCGCAAAGCGGAGGTAGCCGCGGACCAGATCATTATCACCCTGCTGAACCTGGCCGAATAAAACGGAATCAGACTGGAAAAATCGAATAATCACCAAAAAACTCTGGTTTACAGAACCTGCCCGCAGGCGTAAACCGGAGTTTTTTACATGTGCAAAATGCCCATCGTCCCCCCTATCTGGGGAATCCGGCCTCCTCCCGCTGCCGGGCCAGAAGCAGCTCCAAGGTGCCTTCCCTGGACCTGTGCAAATGGTCCTCCATGGCCAGCGCGGCATTTTCCCAATCCTTTTTCAGGCAGGCCGTCAGGATGCGGACGTGCTCCCCGCAGGTCTCCCTCACACGCCGGGCCGACAGGGTGCCGGTCAGAATGCGGAACCGCCGGTTCTGATTGTACAGCAGTTCATAATTCTGTTTCAGATAAAGATTGTCGGCGGCTTCCATGATCCACATATGAAAGTCGTCGTCCGCCTGGAAGAACTGCCTGCCGCTTATGTCGGGGAGGGAAAAGAGCTGGCAATACCTGAGAATCTCCGGCTCCCCGAGGGCATCGCCGTACTGCCTCAGGGAGTAGGGCTCCAGCAGCAGTCTCATCTCATAAACCATGCGCACGTCCTTCAGCGTCAGCGGGGAAACCACAATGCCGCGCTTGGGCATGATTTTGATAAGCCCCTCCTGTTCCAGGCGCCCCAGCGCGTCGCGCACGGGGGTGCGGCTGGTGTTCACCTCTTCGCACAGGTATTCCTCGTTGTAGACTGCTCCGGGAGCGAACTCACAGTTGATGATCTTCTCTTTGATAACGTTGTATGCCTGCTGTTTTAAATTGCGTGCTGCCATGGACGGCCCCTTTCCGCTGATAAATCCCTGGAGATTGCTGGCTTTATTGTATACGACGGCGTTGGCAAAATCAAGAACGGAGCCCCTGAAAATCCACTTCATCGGACAAAAACAAACTAATGTATACATAAAATTAAACCAAAATCGGGAAAACAAGCCGAAACTTTAAAATAAAACCTATAATATAGTTATAATGCACAAATAAAATCTATGATTTATCTAAAAAGTAAAAAAAATTACAAGATATCTTGCAAATAAAAACACCATGTTGTATACTTTGAAATATACAACACGCCGGAACGGCAAAGTATAAAACACAAAGGAGAAGGAACGTATGAAGAAAAGAGTCGTGATTTTTTTGTCAATGTTGATGGCAGTAGGGCTTTTGGCCGGATGCGGCGGGGGAAGCACCGCCGGTGACACGCAGGCCCAGGGGGAGCAGAAAACAGTAGAAACAGAAGTGAAGGATACAACAGAACAGGAAAAAGAAACCGCCCCGCTGAATGCAGTCAGCAAGGGCGATATGATCGGAGTGTCCCTCACCAGCCGGTCGGCGGAACGCTGGCTGCGCGACGGTAATACCCTGAATGAGGACTTGACTGCAGCCGGCTACCAGGTGGATTTGCAATACGCGGACAGCAAGCCTGAGATGCAGGTTCAGCAGATTGAAAATATGATCTTAAAGGGCTGCAAGGTTCTGATCGTGGCCCCGGTTGACAACAGCGCCCTTTCCTCCGTGCTGGCTACGGCCAAGGAAAATGGAATCCTGGTCATCAACTACGACCTGGGAATCGTGGGCAGCAGCGATATCGACTATTTCGTGGGATTTGACAACTCGAAGGTGGGAACCATGCAGGCCAACGCCATCATTGAGAAGCTGGGCCTGGACAAAGGCGAGGAAGGCCCCTTCTACATCGAGCTGGTGGCGGGCAGCCTGGCCGAGGCCAACTGCTACATGTATTTTGAGGGAGCCATGGAAGCCTTCAAGCCCTACATGGACGCAGGCAAGCTGGTGGTAAAGAGCGGACAGACCTCCATTGAACAGTGTACGGTGGTGGACTGGAAGCTGGAGCTTCTGACCGCAAGGCTGGACAACCTTTTGACCACGTATTATTCCGACGGAACCCTTTTGGATGCGGTGTTAAGCCCCTCCGATTACCTTTCCGGCCCCATTGCCACCAGACTGGAATCCTTCGGTTACGGCAGCGCGGACATGCCTATGCCGGTGATCACTGGAAACGACGCCACGGAGTCCGTCTGCAAGATGATCGCAACGGATGAGGTGTACATGAGCGTGTTCAAGGATACCCGCCTTCTGAGCGGAGCCTGTCTGGACATTATAAACGCTCTTGCAGAGGGGAGAGAGCCGGAGGTGACCGACGTATATACGCCGGACGTATATGAGATTCCCACCATTTTCGTGCCCATGGAGAGTATTACCAAGGAGAACTTAAAAGAAGTTGTGGTGGACTCCGGTATCTTTACCGTGGAACAGATTTTTGGCACAAAATAAATTTCTGCCGGTTCAGGCGAAAGGGAGAGCGGAGTGTCGGATTTTATACTTGAAATGAGGAATATCACCAAAGAATTCTTCGGTGTGAAAGCGCTGGACAATGTGGAGCTGAAGGTGAAGCGCGGAGAAATCCACTGCATCGTTGGGGAGAACGGAGCCGGGAAATCCACGCTCATGAACATCCTCAGCGGGACTTACCCCTACGGCTCCTACAGCGGGGATATTGTCTACGACAATGAGATATGCCAGTTCCGCAACATCAAGGACAGCGAGGGAAAGGGGATTGTCATTATCCATCAGGAGCTGGCGCTGATCCCCGGCCTGTCGGTGGCGGAAAACCTGTTTTTGGGAAATGAACGCCAGAGCCACGGGGTCATCGACTGGGACAGGACCAACGAGGAAGCCAAAAAGTGGCTGGATATGGTGGCCTTTAAAGAGGAGGCCACCAGGCTGGTAAAGGATGTGGGAATCGGCGCGCAGCAGTTGATTGAGATCGCCAAAGCCCTGGCAAAAAACGTTAAGCTTTTAATCCTGGACGAACCCACGGCTGCGCTTCCGGAGACGGAGGCCAGGCATCTGCTCAATCTGCTGAAGGAGCTGCAAAAGCAGGGGCTCACCAGCATCATTATCACCCACAAGCTCAACGAGGTCTGCTACGTGGGGGACCGCGTGACGATCATTCGCGACGGCTGCACGGTGGGCGGGCTGTCGGAGGAGGAAAAACCGTTTTTGGAAGATATCATTGTGAAGGGCATGGTGGGGCGCGAGATGCTCCACCGCTACCCGGAACGGCCGGATCATTTTGTAAAGCCGGAAGTGGGCTTTGAGATTCGGGAGTGGAACACCTTCCACCCCACCTACGCGGAACAGCAGATCGTGAAAAATGCCAGCCTCAAGGTCCACAAGGGGGAGATCGTGGGACTGTACGGCCTGATGGGAGCCGGGAGAACGGAGATGGCCATGAGCGTGTTCGGGCGCTCCTACGGCCAGAAAACAAGCGGCCGGATATTCAAGGACGGCAAGGAGATCAAACTGCGGTCCGTAGCCGCGGCCATTCAGAAAAAAATCGCCTATATCAGCGAGGACCGGAAAAATTACGGCCTGGTGCTGCCGAAGGACATCCAGTTCAACGTGTCGCTTGCGGGCATCTCCTCCATCGCGGACCACATGGGCGTGGTGGACGAGAACCAGGACGTGGTGGTGGCGGAGGACTACTCCAAGCGGCTGAATATCCGCTCCACGGGCATCGACCAAAGGGTGGAGAGTCTTTCGGGCGGCAACCAGCAGAAGGTAGTTCTGGCGAAATGGATCTTCACCCACCCGGACGTGCTGATTCTGGACGAGCCCACCCGCGGCATCGACGTGGGAGCCAAATACGAGATTTACTGCATTATGAACCAGCTGGCCCAGGAGGGCAAGAGCGTACTGTTCATTTCCTCCGACCTGTCGGAGATTCTGGGCATGTCGGACCGGATCTACGTGATGAACGAGGGGACCATCTGCGCGGAGATGGACGGAAAGACGGCCACCCAGGAATCCGTGATGCAGTGTATTGTGGAACATAATAAGGAGGAAGGGATATAATGCAGGATTTAAAAGCAATGCTGAAAAAGCGCGCCAGGCAGAACGGAATGCTGGTCGTCGTCCTGGTGATCGTGCTGTTTTTTCAGGTCATAACCAAGGGGGTCATCTTAAGACCCATGAACATCGCCAATCTGGTGATGCAGAACGCCTACGTGATTATCCTGGCCACCGGTATGATGTGCTGTATCCTGACCGGGGGAAACGTGGACCTGTCGGTGGGTTCTCTCTGCGCGTTCAGCGGCGCGCTCTGCGGTCTGTTGATGATCGGAAAGGGCCTCAACACATGGCTGGTTCTGATGATCGTGTTCGGAGTCGCGATCTTAATCGGAGTCTGGAACGGCGGCTCCATCGCACGGTTCGCCGTGCCGCCCTACATTGCGACCCTGGCCTCCCAGCTGATCTTCCGGGGCGGCACCTATATCGTGTTAAAGGGCGTTTCCTACACCACCTACCCTCCGGAGTTCCTCATGCTGACCACCGGGTTTATACCGGATTTCTTCGGCGGCAAGACGCTTCACATCACCACCATGCTGCTGGGCATCGCAGCCTGCGTGATCTGCGTGCTGCTGGACGTGAAGAAGCGGGCGAGAAAACGCAAATATAAGCTGGAGGTGTCCGGCGTCCCGTTCTTCGTGGGCAAGCAGGCGCTGATCTGCGGCGTTATTTTGTGGTTCACCTACTCCCTTGCAGCCTACAAGGGCATGCCGGTGGTCCTGATCAGCGTGGCCCTTATCGTGTTGATTTACAATTTTATTCTGGAAAAGACGGTGGCCGGAAGAAACCTGTACGCAGTTTGCGGAAACCGTAAGGCCGCCAGGCTATCCGGCATCAACGACGACCGCGTGCTCTTTATCGTATATCTGAACATGTCGGTTCTGGCCGCAATCGCCGGAATCGTGTTTACGGCCAGAATGAATTCCTGTTCCACCATGATCGGAAACGGCTTTGAGGGCGACGCCATCGCGGCCTGCTTCATCGGCGGAGCTTCACCCGCCACCGGAAGCGGAACCATTTTGGGCGCGCTGATCGGCGCGCTGGTCATCGGCGTGCTGAACAACGGAATGTCCATCATGGGCGTCCAGTCCGACGTGCAGATGTGCGTCAAGGGTCTGGTCCTGATGATCGCGGTGGTATTTGACCAGATGCAGCGAAAAGGAAGATAAAATCGGAGGTAAGATCATGTTGTACAAAATCAGCCATGACCATGGCTTTCACTATTGGGATGAGAAAAATGAACCGGTTCTGCGCATCCAACCGGGGGACAGCGTGGAGTTTGAGACAAAGGACTGCCTGTGTAATGTGCTCACGGAGCAGAAGAGCGAGCGCTACGACGTGGCCGTGTTCGACAAGGTCAACGTCAACCCGGTGACGGGCCCGGTGTACATCGAGGGGGCTATGCCCGGGGATGTGCTGGAGGTGACCATCGAGGAGATTCGGTTAAAGGACCGGGCGATTGTGACCTGCCAGGAAACCTACGGGCATGTGGGGGATTTCTTCACCGAGACCACCTACAAGATCACGCCGATCCGCGACAATATGGTGGTGTTCGACCGGCATTTGCAGATTCCCTGTGATCCCATGGTGGGCGTGCTGGGAGTCACGGCCAAGGGTCAGCACATCAACTCCAACTTAAACGGCGTCTGGGGCGGAAATATGGACAACACCATGATGCGCCAGGGCGTCACCCTGTACCTGCCCATCGAGGTGGAAGGGGCCCTTGCCGGGACCGGCGACGTGCACGCGGTGATGGGAGACGGGGAAATGAACTGTTCCGCGGTGGAGGCCCCCGCCTTTGTGACGCTGAAGTTCAATGTGCGTAAGGACATCCGGATCAACGAGCCGGTGCTCTGCACCCAGGACCATTTTGTGACCATCGCAACCCGTCCCACGGCGGACGAGGCCATACGGGACAGCACCCGCGAGATGTTCCGGTACATAAAAGAGCACACCAAACTGGACCCGGAGGAGATTTCCATGCTGATGACAGCCATCGGAAACAACGAGGTGTGCGTGGCCTGCGGCGAGGACAGTAAGACGATGCGTTTTACCATGCCCTGGTACGCCCTCAAGGTCTACGGATTCAGCGCATTTTAGGAACAGAACATTAGAAAGATAGAGGGATGGAGCATGGAATGCAGAAGCATTAGAATAAACGCTCCCGGGGAAGTGGAGATCATCCGGACGGAGATTCCGGCTCCGGGAAAGGACGAGGCGCTGTTAAAGGTGCTGTACGGAGGAATCTGCGGCTCAGATCTGGGCAGCTACCGGGGGACCTTCGCGTATTTTGATTACCCCAGGATACCGGGCCACGAGTTTTCGGCGGAGATCGTTGAGATCGACGAGGAAAATGCCTACGGCCTGAAAGAGGGCATGATCGTGACCTGCAACCCGTATTACAACTGTGGAAAATGCTATTCCTGCCAGAGAGGTCTGGTAAACTGCTGCGAGCACAACGAAACCCTGGGCTGCCAGCGGGACGGGGCGTTCAGCGATTACGTGGTGATGCCGCTGGAGCGCATCTACGACGGAAAAGGCCTGCCCGCCAGGACGCTGGCGTTAATCGAACCGTTTTGCATCAGCTACCACGGGGTCAAGCGGGCGGATTTAAAAGCCGGGGACAAGGTGCTGGTGATCGGCGCCGGAACCATCGGCATACTGGCGGCCATGGCGGCCAAGGAGCAGGGCGGAGAGGTGACCATCTGCGACGTGGCCCAGGGGAAGCTGGACCTGGCCCGGGGCTTCGGCCTGGATCAGTTCATCCTGAATCACGGCGACGGAACCTTCGCGGACCAGGTGCGCGAGGCCACAGGGGCCAACGGATTCGACGTTGTGATCGAGGCCGTGGGGCTGCCCTCCACATTTGAGAACTGCATCGAGGCGGCGGCATTTGGCGGCAAGATCGTGCTCATCGGGGTGGGCAAGGAGAATCTGGATTTCAACTTCACCATGATTCAGAAAAAAGAACTCAACATTTTCGGCTCCAGAAACGCGCGCAAGGAAGACTTTGAACAGCTCATCGAGCTGGTCCGGGGCGGAGGCGTGGATCTGGAAAAGGTGGTGACCGACGAGTATCCCTTCGAGGAGGCGGAGCGGGCGTTCCGGGAATTTTCGGAAAATGCCGGGAAGATGCTGAAGGTGGTGATCCGGTTTGCCGGATGAGTCCGGGGCAGTCTGTTTCGCGCTGCTGCGGAGGAACGTTTGAAGGCCCGGCGGCAGAGCCGGTCTGTGAAAGCGGGTGGGACTTGATATGGATTTGAAGGATGTGTTTCTGTTCAAGAGCAGGCAGAGGCGGCAGCGGGAGGAAGCGGAATATCAGGAGCGGATTTTCCACCTGGGACCGGGGCACCGGGAGGGTGCGCTGCAAAGGCTGAAATCCCTGATCCGGGAGGAAAAGACGGAGGCGGAGCTGATCTATCTCTATACCTGCGTGAAGGACATTTACACCGCGTCCAGGCCCGGGGAGCGGGAGGAAGCTCTGGGGGAGTGGTATGAAGCCACATACCTGTTCCCGGAGGATAAAAAACGCCTCATCGCCCTGGTGCTCCTGGAGTCCGCGGCCTCCGGCCCGGATGATATTCCGGGGGCGGAAGCGGTGGAGAAGGCGGCGGAGAGCTGGGGGTAGCGGCTCGGCGCTCCTGCCTCAGAGCCATTTGGCGGCGCGCCATACCGGGCCGCAGTACCCTAAAAATTACAGTGATAAAGCAAAAATCCCGCAAGGTGGAGGCTGATCCGACGATGGCCGTACCCTGCGGGATTTTTTTGTGTTCCGGCCCTACGGGATTTTTCCGTGTTCCTGCCGCCCGGCCGCGCTCGTCCGGACCCTATACAGGCAATAAACAGGATTGACTATTGATCCGCTTTCTGCTATGCTGTCATTGTTGGTTAGAAAAAACTAACCCCTAAAATCAACCCCACAGAGCAAGGAGAACACAGATTGACATACATATGGATCAACCCGGTGACGGAGCACATGTACCAGGCCTCCGCGCTGGAATCGTTTTTAGAGAGGCACGGTCTGACGCGGGTGCGCTGCCGCAGGGACTGGGGAGCGGTCGTGCGGGAGAAGTATCAAAACCGGGCGAAGGAGACCAGGGGGACGGTGGTGGATGCCCGCTGCCCCATGGCCTGTAAGCTGGCCGGAGAGCTGACGCAAAATTTTGCGCCGGGAGGAGGGCCGGGGAATTTCCACATCCCGGACATCGAACCCATCCTCATCCACTGCGCCAGAGAGATCAGCGCCCGGGAGGACTTAAAGGGAAGCCCAAAGCTCATCACCACTCCCTGTCAGGCGCTTGCGGAGGCCGGGAACGCGCTGGGGCTTGCGGACACGCGTTTTTTGACCTGGAACGGGCTTATGGAGTCCGTGGGGGAGATCCTCTTTGGGGACCCGCCGGAGGACAGCCCTATCCCGCCGGGATTTTTTGACAGCCTTGGGCTGGAGATGGACAGCCTCACGGGCCGCGGCCCCATCGAAGCGTACCTTAGCGCAGGGGGCCGGGACGAGGCCCGGCTGGTGGAACTCTTGTACTGCGAAAACGGCTGCCACAATGGAGACGGGGTGGTGAGAGATGTGTGACAGATGGAAGAAACTAGCGGCACCGGTCCTGGGAATCGCCGTTTTGCTGGTTCTCTGGTACGGCGTTTGCCGGGCGGGAATTTTCAGCGCCTACGTGCTGCCCCCGCCAGCCAAGGTCCTGAACAGCTTTTCCAAGATGCTGCAAACCGGCGAGCTGTGGCGGGACGTGTGGATCAGCTTTCTCCGGGTGATGAAGGGATTTTCCATCGCCTTTGTGCTGGCGTTCCTGCTGGGCATGATCCGGGCCCTTCTGCCGTCCGCGGGGGGATATTACGAGTATGTGGTCCAGTTTTTCCGCAACGTGCCGCCGTTAAGTATGATTCCCCTGCTGATTCTCTGGTGCGGAATCGGGGAGACCACCAAGACGGTGATCATCGTGCTGGCTTCATTTTTCCCCATGTACCTGAATATTGTCAAGGGATTTACCGGCTGCGACCGGAAACTGTTGGAGGTTGGGGACATGTTCGGTTACTCCCGGACCCGCAAATTCATGCGGATCGTGCTCCCCTACGCGACGGCCGACATTCTGGTGGGCATGCGGATTGGACTGGGCTACAGCTGGCGGGCGATCATCGGCGCCGAGATGGTGGCCGCGTCCACCGGGCTGGGACACATGATCCTGTTCGCCCAGCAGATGTCCAGGACCGACAAGGTGATCGTGGGCATCCTGGTGATCGGCGCGGTGGGCTATGGGACGGACCGCGTGTTCGGGCTGGCCATCGGCAAATTACTGAAAGGACGCTGTGACAATGGCTGGAATTGAGCTCATAAACGTACACAAACAATACCGGGTGGAGGACCGCACGGTCCCGGTGCTGCGCGGCATCGGCCTTCAGATTCCGGAGCGGCAGGTCACCGTGATTCTGGGCCGCAGCGGCTGCGGGAAAACCACGCTGCTGCGCCTGACCGGCGGCCTGGAGGAGGCGGACGCGGGGGAGATCCGCTACGAAGGCCCCCACCGCACCGCTTTCGTGTTCCAGGAGCCCCGGCTGATGCCGTGGCTGACCGTGTGGGGAAATGTGACCTTCGGCCTGGAGAAGCGGGAGATCAGCCGGAAAAAGGTGGAGGACATTATCGCCACCGTGGGGCTGACCGGATTTGAGAAGGCCTACCCCTCCCAGCTCTCCGGCGGAATGCAGCAGCGGACTGCCATCGCCCGCGCCCTGGCCTATCAGCCGTCCTTTATCATGATGGACGAGCCGTTTGCGGCCCTGGACTATTTTACCAGGGAGCAGATGCAGCGGGAGCTTTTGCGGGTACAGCAAAAACAGGGCAGCAGCATCCTGTTTGTGACCCACAGCATCGACGAGGCGCTGATTCTGGGCCATCGGATCGTGGTGATTGAGAACGGGCTGGTAAAGGCCGAATACCAGGTGCCGGAATCCGCCGGAGACCGGAACCTGCTGGACGACACGTTTATTTCCCTGAAACGGGATATTATAAAAAGCCTGTAATCCTGTGGGCGTTCGCGGCCGCAGGATTCACATAAAAATTTAAGGAGGATCAGATTATGAAAAAAATTGTTGCAATGGGACTGGCGGTCTGCATGGGGGTCATGTCCCTTTCCGGCTGCGCGGGCGGAAGTAAAAACGCTGCCGCCGGGGGAGAACAGACGGTGGCGGAGCAGGCCGGAGCGGGCCAGGCCGGGACAGACCAAAGCGGAGCGGGCCAGGCCGGGACAGACCAAAGCGGAGCGGGCCAGGATGGGGCAGACCAGACCGGAGCGGGCCAGGATGGGACAGGCCAGACCGTAGCGGGCCAGACCGGGGCAGACCAGGCCGGGGCGCAGAAGGCAGCTTCCGGCCTGGACAAGCTGGTGTTCACCTACGTGACCTCGCCCTTAAACGTACCCACCATCATTGAGCGGAATCAGAACATTTTCGCGGACGACTTCGGGAAAATGGGAATTTCCGTGGAGTACGCGGAGATCAATTCCGGGGCGGACCAGACTCAGGCCCTGGCTTCCGGCGACGTGCAGGTGCTTTACGCGGTGGGAGCCACCTCGGTGATTCTGTCTGCGGCCAACGGTGCGGATATCAAGGTGCTCAACATGTACAGCCGCTCCCCCAAGGCGTTTTCCATGTACGCAAAGGACGACAGCCTGACAAGCCCTGAGAGCCTGAAGGGAAAGACGATAGCGGGCCCGGCGGGAACCAACCTTCACGAGCTGCTGGCGGCTTACCTGGCCACCGGCGGTATGACCATTCAGGACGTCAACTATGTGAATATGTCCATCCCGGACGCCAAAGCGGGGCTGGACGGCGGCAGCGTGGACGTGGCCCTGATCGCGGGCGCTACGGCTTACCAGGCGCAGCAGCAGGGATACCACATGGTGGCGGACGGCGAGGGCCTGATCAAGGCGATCATCGCGGTGGCCGTCCGGGAGGATTTTTACAATGAAAACCGGGACGTGATCGACCGCCTGATGGCGGACCAGGAGAAGATCGCCGCTTTCATGAGGGACAACCAGGAGGAGACTTTAAAGATTGTGGCGCAGGAGCTGGACCTGGACGAGCAGGCCGTGAAGGACATGTACGCCTGCTATGATTTCTCCCTGGACGTAAGCGACGAGGACCGCGCGGGCTTCCAGAAAACGGCGGACTTCATGCTGGAGTCCGGCATGATCGAGGAGCCGTTAGATGTAAACACACTGTTTTTCCAGTAGCCGAATCAAACACAGTACAGAAGAGAGAAGGCGTCTGCCGCCCGGGAGCTGGTTTGCTCCAGACGGCAGATGCCTTTTTTGACCGTGTAAAATGTGTCGGGAGCCGGGTGGGACGGCGGGGATATACGTCATCCAAGCGCAATCTCCACGCGATAAAAAAGAATTAAGCCTATGCAAAATCATGGATATTTGGTATAATAAAACCAATTAGGGCCATATTCCGGCTATTTTGCGCCGGAGGCGCCGCATTTAGCGCGGCGCGGCGAATCATATCAGACAGGAGGTATTTGTTGTGGCGGAAGCGGAGAATCGCAGTACCCATAAAGTATATGAGAAAGACAAGATCGGAGAAGTCCAGATTGCCGACGAGGTGGTGGCGATCATCGCCGGGCTGGCGGCCACGGAGGTGGAAGGCGTCGCGTCCATGGCTGGCAATATCACCAACGAGCTGGTGGGCAAGCTGGGTATGAAGAATCTGAGCAAGGGCGTCAAGGTGGAGGTGACGGAGGAGCACGTATCCGTGGATCTCTCCCTGTATATCCGGTTCGGATACAACATCCCCGAGGTCAGCGAGAAGGTACAGGACAAGGTGCGCACGGCCATCGAGAATATGACCGGGCTCACCGTGCTGGATGTGAACATCAAGATTGCCGGCGTCAGCATGGACGAAAACCGGTAATCACATGGCCTGCACGGCCCGATACCAGACTCCCCGGACATGGGCGCCGGGGAGTTTTATACATTTTTAATTGTTTTTATGCATTGAATTTGGTATAATCAAGGAAACCCCAGGCACCCGGCCCGGGCGGGAACGCCTTTGCCGGGTATCCATTATGGACTGAAGAAAGGAAACCAACGAAATGACCAGAAGAGAATTGCGGGAACACTGCTTTAAGATGTTGTTTTCCGCCGACTTCTACCCTTCGGCGGAGGAAGTGAAGGAGCAGCTTAAGCAGTATTTCAACGCACCCGAGGAGGATGATGTGGACCCCAAGGGGGAGGTGACGATCCTGCATAATGTAGAGATAAAGGAGGAGGACAGCCGTTACCTGGAGAAACGCGTGGCCGGAATTATGGACAAGATTCCGGAGATCGACGAACAGATCAATGAAGTGGCGGCCGGCTGGCGCACCAAGCGTATGGGTAAGGTGGAGCTGACGATCCTGCGTCTGGCGCTGTTTGAGATGAAGTACGACGATTCCATCCCGGAGAAGGTGGCCATCAACGAGGCGGTGGAGCTTGCCAAGAAGTTCGGCGGCGACGAGTCCCCGTCCTTTGTCAACGGCATCCTGGCGAAATTCGCCGGCAAGGACCTCTTGCCATCCCCCGCGGAACCTGAAAAGACCGGAACGGAAAAAGCATAAGGCGGCGGAAACATGGGGAGTATTTATACTGTATCGCAGGTGAATTCCTACATTAAAAACATGTTTACCCAGGATTTTGCCCTGAACAAAATATCCGTCAAGGGAGAGGTTTCCAACTGCAAATACCACCCATCGGGCCATATATATTTCACATTGAAGGACGGCGGCTCCCAGATCGGAGCCGTGATGTTTGCCTCCCAGAGGAAAAATCTGGGATTTAAAATGGAGGAAGGCCAGCAGGTGGTGGCTCAGGGAACCGTGGACGTGTACGAGCGGGACGGCAAATACCAGCTCTACGCCAGGTCCATTACCCTGGACGGCACCGGCGATCTCTTTCGCAGATTCGAACAGCTGAGAAACGAGCTGGAGGAGATGGGGATGTTCGACGGCTGTTACAAGCAGCCCATTCCCAGATACGCAAAGCGCGTTGGCGTGGTGACGGCCAGCACAGGGGCGGCCATCCGGGACATCATGAACATTTCCGCCCGGCGCAACCCTTACGTCCAGCTGATTCTGTATCCGGCTCTGGTCCAGGGGACCGAGGCCAAATACAGCATCGTGAAGGGCATACAGACCCTGGACCGCATGAATCTGGACGTGATCATCGTCGGCAGAGGCGGCGGCTCCATCGAGGATCTGTGGGCCTTTAACGAGGAGATGGTGGCGCGGGCTATTTTTGAGTGCGGCACGCCGGTGATCTCAGCGGTGGGCCACGAGACGGATGTGACCATAGCGGACTATGTGGCGGACATGCGGGCCCCCACGCCCTCGGCGGCGGCGGAGCTGGCGGTGTTCGACTACAGCCAGTTTGAGGCTCAGACGGACCTCTACCGGAGAACCTTAAACCGGGGCATGGAGCGCAGGCTGGAGCGGGTGCGCTACCGCCTGAACCAGGACGTGCTGCGCCTGAAAATGCACCACCCCGAGCGGCAGCTCAACGAGAAACGCCAGCGCCTGGTCGACCTGGAGGACCGCATGGGGCGGATCATGGAGCGGCGGGTCACGGCCGGACGCCACCGGCTGGCGCTGCTGGCGGGGCGTCTCCAGTCGCTGTCGCCTCTGGAGCAGATCAGCCGCGGCTACGGATTCATCACCGACGGCGGGGGAAAACGCCTGGAGTCCGTTTCCCAGGTAAAGCCCGGGGACCGGATCACCGTCCGGGTGCGGGACGGAAGAGCCGTCGCCCGCGTGGAGGAGACGGAATCCTTAGATGACAGGAAAGGCGGAGAGCTGACATGACAAAAAGCGCAAAGAGCGCCAAAGGTCAGGAGATGGCCGGCAGAGAGCCGGGCATCGAGGAGACCTTCGAGGCGCTGGAAGAGATGGTTAAAAAACTGGAGGACGGCGAGAACACGCTGGAAGAATCCTTTGCCTGCTATGAGCAGGGGATGAAGCTGGTGAAAACGCTGAACGCACAGATTGACAAAGTGGAAAAACAAATTCTGATATTGAGCGAGGGTGATGAACATGAGTGATATGGAACAGTTTAAAGCGGAAATGGAGCGCAGGACAAAGGAGATCGAGCAGATAATCGAGCCGTACCTGCCGGAGGAGACCGGGCATCAGAAGACGGTGCTTGAGGCCATGAATTACAGCATGAAGGCCGGCGGCAAGCGCCTGCGCCCCATGCTCATGCAGGAAGTCTGCCGACTGTTCACCGGGGATGTGCTGGACTGCGTGATCCCCTTTATGGCGGCGGTGGAGATGATTCACACGTCCTCGCTGGTTCACGACGATTTACCGTGCATGGACGACGACCGTCTGCGCCGGGGAAAGCCCAGCACCTGGGCGGAGTACGGCGAGGACATCGGCGTTCTGACCGGCGATGCGCTGATGATGTACGCCTTTGAGACGGCGGCCAGGACCTTTGAGACCAGCATCGATCCCGATGAGATTTCCGCCATCGGGCGCGCCATCGGCATTTTAGCCCACAAGACCGGCGCGTTCGGCATGATCGGCGGCCAGACCGTGGATGTGGAGCTGGCGGGCAGCGATATCCCCAGGGACAAGCTGGATTTCATCTACCGCTTAAAGACCGGCGCGCTGCTGGAGGCTTCCATGCTGATCGGCGCGGTGCTGGGCGGAGCTGCGGAGGAGGACTGCAAGATCGTGGAGCGCCTGGCGTCCCACATCGGCATGGCCTTCCAGATTCAGGACGACATCCTGGACGTGACCGGCAGCGAGGAGGAGCTTGGCAAGCCCGCGGGAAGCGATGCGCGCAACGGCAAGACCACTTATGTGACCCTGGAAGGTCTGGAGAAGGCGAAGAAGGACGTGGAACAGCTGTCCGCACAGGCCATTGAAGATTTGGAACAGCTTCCGGGCAACAATGAATTTTTGGAGAATCTGATCCGCATGCTGATGGATCGCAAAAAATAAGCCGGAGTAAGAAGGATTTCAGAACATGATATTGGAACAGATAAAAGGTCCGCAGGACATCAAGCAGATGTCTCTGGAAGAGCTGGGACAGCTCGCACAGGAGATAAGAGCGTTTTTAATTGAGAAGATCAGCCACACGGGGGGCCATCTGGCCTCAAACCTTGGCGTGGTCGAGCTTACCATTGCGATGTACCGGACCTTTGACCTGCCGGAAGACAAGGTCATATGGGACGTGGGGCATCAGTCCTACACCCACAAAATTTTAAGCGGGCGCATGGCGGAATTCGACGAGCTGCGCCAATACGGAGGGCTCTCCGGCTTTCCCAAGCGGAAGGAGAGCCCCTACGATTGCTTTGACACCGGTCACAGCTCCACCTCCATCTCCGCGGGTCTGGGCATCGCCCAGGGGCGGGATATCCTGGGACAGGACTACGAGGTGGTCTCCGTGATCGGGGACGGAGCCTTAACCGGCGGGATGGCCTACGAGGCATTGAACAACGCGGCGCGCATGAAGAAGAATTTTATCATCGTGCTCAACGACAATAAAATGTCCATTTCCGAGAATGTGGGCGGAATGTCGCGCTATCTGAACGGCCTGAGAACGGGCAGCGGCTACAACGATCTGAAAAAGAACGTGGCCAACGCCCTGGACCGGATTCCCGTGGTGGGCGCGCCCATGATCGACAAGATCAAGCGCACCAAGAACAGCATCAAGCAGCTGTTTATCCCGGGGATGCTCTTTGAGAATATGGGCATCACCTACCTGGGGCCGGTGGACGGGCACAACATTTCCCAGCTCTGCAAGGTGTTCCGGGAGGCGAAAAAGCTGGATCACGCGGTGCTGGTGCATGTTTTGACCAAAAAGGGCAAGGGCTACAAGCCTGCGGAGAAAAATCCGTCCCGCTTCCACGGGGTGGATCCCTTTGATGTGACTACAGGGAAATCCCTGAAGGAGAAACAGTACCCAAGCTACACCGAGGTATTTTCCCGCAAGCTCTGCCAGCTGGCGAAGGAGCGCCCCAACCTGGTGGCGCTGACCGCGGCCATGCCGGACGGCACGGGTCTCTCCGACTTTGCCCGGCATTATCCGGGACGGTTCTTTGATGTGGGGATTGCCGAAGCCCACGCGGTTACTTCGGCGGCAGGCATGGCCGCAGCCGGTTTGAAGCCGGTGGTAGCGGTCTATTCGTCGTTTCTCCAGCGGGCCTACGACCAGGTATTACACGATGTCTGTATCCAGGACCTGCCGGTGGTGTTCGCCGTGGACCGGGCAGGGCTGGTGGGCAGCGACGGGGAGACCCATCAGGGAATTTTCGACTACTCCTTTTTGACCTCCATCCCCAACATGAGCGTCATGGCGCCCAAGAACCTGTGGGAGCTGCGCGCCATGCTGGAATTTTCCATGGACTACAACCGCCCCCTGGCCATCCGCTATCCCCGGGGCGAGGCGTACCGGGGCCTGAGGGATTTCCGGGAACCCATTGTCTACGGCAAGGGGGAAATGCTCTACGAGGAGGAGGGGATCGCCCTTCTGGCCGTGGGAAGCATGGTCAGCACCGCAGAGCACATCCGGCAGAAGCTGAAGGCGGAGGGACGCTCCTGCACCCTGGCAAACGGGCGCTTTGTGAAGCCCTTTGACCGGGAGCTGGTGGACCGCCTGGCAGAATGGCACAAGGTGATCGTCACCCTGGAGGAGAATGTGCTGCAGGGCGGCTACGGCCTGCCGGTCACCGCCTATATCCATGAGCATTATCCCCACCGCCGGGTGTTGAATATCGGCATACCCGACGCCTATGTGGAGCACGGAAACGTGTCCGTGTTGCGGGAGGGCCTGGGCATCGACAGCGATTCCATTATAAAGACCATGAAGAGCAGGGGATATTTGGATTAGGAAGAGACTGAAGAAGAAAAGAGAGGAACTTTAGCGGAATGAAAGAACGGTTGGACGTACTCCTGGTGCAGAGGAATCTGGCGCCCTCCAGGGAGAAGGCGAAGGCGCTGATTATGTCGGGCATCGTCTATGTGGACGGGCAGAAGGAGGATAAGGCGGGCACGCAGTTCGATGAGGCGGCCGCCATCGAGGTGCGTGGAAGCACCCTCAAATATGTGAGCCGCGGCGGCCTGAAGCTGGAGAAGGCCATGACGCATTTCGGCGTGGAGCCGGCGGGAAAGGTCTGTATGGACGTGGGCGCCTCCACCGGCGGCTTCACGGACTGTATGCTGCAAAACGGCGCGGTGAAGGTCTATTCCGTGGACGTGGGCCACGGGCAGCTGGACTGGAAGCTGCGAAACGACGAGCGGGTGGTCTGCATGGAAAAGACCAATATCCGCTACGTGACGCCCTCGGACATCGCGGACCCCATCGCCCTTGCCAGCATCGACGTCTCCTTCATTTCCCTGACCAAGGTATTGGGACCGGTGCGGGAGCTGTTGACCGGAGACGGACAGGTGGTCTGCCTGATCAAACCGCAGTTTGAGGCCGGGCGCGAGAAGGTTGGCAAAAGAGGCGTGGTGCGGGAGCGGTCGGTGCACCTGGAGGTGATCCGCATGGTGATAAGCTATGCGGTGGAAAACGGTTTTAATGTGTTGAATCTGGAATACTCGCCCATCAAGGGGCCGGAGGGAAATATCGAGTATCTGCTCCATCTGCAAAAGCTTTCCGGCGGGGAGACGCCCCAGAGGCCGGAGGACCTTCCCGTGGATCCCGCGGCCGTGGTGGAAGCGGCCCACTCACAGCTGGACTAGAGGACGGGGGACGGTATGAGACGCTTTTATATAATTGCCAATTATGATAAAGAATATGTGCGCGAGGCGGAGATGTTTATCCGCTCCTATCTGGAAGGGAAGGGCGCGCAGTGCACGGTGCAGCCCGCATTTCCCCAGGACTGCTCCAACCGGCACACCGAGAGCGCCATGGTGCCGCAGGAGGTCCAGTGCGTGATCACCATCGGCGGGGACGGAACCCTGATCCAGGCGGCCAGGGACCTGGCCGGGCGGGATATCCCGATGGTGGGCGTGAACCGGGGCCATCTGGGCTTCTTGAACCAGATCAGCCGCCAGGAGGATATCGCGCCGGTGATGGACGCGCTGCTGGAGGACCGCTATCAGCTGGAATCCCGCATGATGATCCAGGGGGAGGCCGTGCGGGACGGGCAGACCGTGATGTGCGACATTGCGCTCAACGAGATCGCCGTAACCCGCAAGGACGCCTTGAAAGCGTTGCGCTTCAAGGTCTATGTGAACGACGATTTCCTGAACGAATACTCTGCGGACGGAATTCTGGTGGCCACGCCCACCGGCTCCACCGCGTACAATTTATCGGCCGGCGGGCCGGTGATCGCGCCGGGGGCCAAGATGATGGTGCTGACGCCCATCTGCTCCCACGCGCTAAACGCCAGGAGTATCGTCCTGGCGCCCGAGGACACGGTCCGAATCGACTTTGTGAACGGCGGCCAGGTGGCTGCATTTGACGGGGACACATTCATTGAACTGGAAAAAGGGGACAGCATCCGTATTAAACGGTCGGAGATGCACACGATCATGGTGAAACTCAAGCAGATCTCCTTTATGCAGAATCTGAGCAACCATCTGGCCGGAAGAATATAGGAGGAGACAGACATTATGAAAGTAGAACGGCACAGCAAAATCGTGGAGCTGATCGGCAAGTATGAGATTGAGACCCAGGAGGAGCTGGCGGAAAAGCTGAACGAGGCGGGTTTTAACGTGACTCAGGCCACCGTGTCCAGGGACATCCGGGAGCTGAAGCTGACGAAGATCCAGGCGGACGGAGGCCGTCAGCGTTATGTGGTGCTGGAGGGGCCGAAGGGGACTTCCGCCGCCAAATTTATCCGGGTTTTGCAGGACGGCTTTATGTCCATGGACATGGCCCAGAACATTCTGGTGATCAAGACCGTGTCCGGCATGGCGATGGCCGTGGCGGCCGCCCTGGATGCGATTCACTTCCATGAGATCGTGGGCTGTATCGCGGGGGACGACACCATCATGTGCGCCATCCGCAGCGTGGACGACACCATTATCGTGATGGAGAAGATCAAGAAGATGGTGGAGGCATAGTCTGCCGCCGGGGCCGCGCGCTCATTGCGGCGGCTGCGAGAAAAGGGGGATTTCAATGTTACTGGAATTGCATGTGAAGAACCTGGCCCTGATCGAGAAAGCGGATGTGGAGTTCCGTCAGGGCTTAAACATTCTCACCGGCGAGACGGGCGCCGGTAAATCCATCATCATCGGCTCCGTGGGTATGGCCCTCGGCGGCAAGGCGTCCCGGGACAGCATCCGCCAGGGCGCACCCTACGCCTACGTGGAGCTTGTTTTCTCCGTGGATTCTCCGGAGAAGTTGAAGGCCCTGGCCGCCCTGGAGGCGGTGCCGGACGAGAACGGCCTGTTCATCATCTCCCGGAAAATTATGCTCAACCGCAGCGTCAGCCGGATCAATGACGAGACCGTGACCACGGCCAGGCTGAAGCAGATCACCGGCCTGCTGATCGATATCCACGGCCAGCACGAGCACCAGTCCCTTCTGTACAAATCCAAACATCTCGCGATTCTGGACGCCTATGTCAGGGGAAAAACCCAGCCTTTAAAAGAAAAGACGGCGAAAACCTACGAGGCTTACCGGGCCCTCCGGGAAAAACTGGAAAAATTTGGGGTTGACGAGGAGAGCCGTATCCGCGAGAAGGATTTCCTGCGCTTTGAGATCGACGAGATCGAGGCCGCGGGAATCCGGGAGGGCGAGGAGGAGGAGCTGACGGCCCTGTACCGCCGGATCAGCCACAGCCGCCGCATCGCAGAGAACCTATCCGCCGTGCAGCAGGCCCTGGAGGGGGACTGGCTGTCCCGGGCGCTTCAGGAGGTGGATCAGGCCTGCGCTTACGACGAATCCTTAAACGGCATCCGGGACCAGCTCTACGACGCGGAATCCATATTGAGCGACGCGGGCCGCGAGACGGCCGCCTATCTGGAACACATGGAGCTGGACGAGGAGCGTTTCCGGGAGGTGGAGGAGCGCCTGGACCTGATTCACGGCCTCCAGGCAAAATACGGCAATACGGTGGAAGCCATTTTCCGGAAACTGGAAGAGAAGAAGCAGCGGCTGGACGAGCTGGAGAATTTCGAGGAACGCAAAGCCGGGGCGGAGCGGGAGCTTAAAAAGACGGAGCAGGAATTGGAAGCTCTCTGCGGCCAGCTGTCCCAGGTAAGAATGTCCGCCTCCCGGAAGCTGACGGAGAGCATCCGCAAGGGCCTGCTGGATTTGAACTTTCTGGACGTGACCTTTTCCATGGAATTTTCCAGACTGGACCACTACACGGCCCAGGGCTACGACGAGGCCCAGTTTCTGATCTCCACCAACCCCGGAGAGCCGGAAAAGCCCCTGGGCGACGTGGCGTCGGGCGGCGAGCTCTCGCGGATCATGCTGGCCATCAAGACCGTGCTGGCGGACACCGACGACATTCCCACCCTGATATTCGACGAGATCGACACCGGCATCAGCGGGCGCACGGCCCAGAAGGTGTCGGAGAAGCTCTCCTATATCGGAAGGACCCACCAGGTGATCTGTATCACCCACCTGCCCCAGATCGCAGCCATGGCGGACTGCCATTTCGAGATCGCCAAATCCGCGGCCGAGGGGCGCACCGCCACCACCATCCGCGCCCTGGGGCCAGAGGAATCCGTGCAGGAGCTGGCCAGGCTTTTGGGCGGCGCGAAAATCACCGATGCGGTGCTGAAAAATGCCCGGGAGATGAAGGATCTGGCGGACAGCACAAAATAAGAAAAGGTATCATAAAAAAGACAAGAATCGTTAAAAGATGCTCATTTTTGATAAAATTGGGCATCTTTTTTGCGTTGTTGGGAGAACTTCTATTTGAAAGCGCGTTAGAGAGATGAAGGATGCTTTTGGCTTATCGGGACAGAATACAGGACATCAACACATCAGGAGGCCGCTATGAAAGACAATCAGAAGAGAATCATCACAACACAGAAAATCGACGACTATTGTTTATGGCTGGACCGCTGCGAGCGGAGCAGGGAGACGATTCAAAAATATGAATATTACCTGACCCGTTTCAAAGAGTTCATGGACTGCAGGCCGGTGGACAAGGAGAAGGTGATTCTCTGGAAAAGCGTTTTGCGCGAAAATCTGGCGCCTGTGACCGTTAACGGAGCCCTGGCCGCGCTGAACGGCTTTTTCAAATACTGCGATTGGCAGGATTGCAGGGCCAGATTCCTGAAAATCAGCAAAAATACTTTTTATCCCGAAAGCCGGGAGCTCACAAAAAAAGAATATCTCCGCCTGGTGAGAACGGCTGCGGACCAGGGAAACGAACGGCTTTCCCTGCTGCTAGAGACTATCTGCTCCAGCGGAATCCGCGTGTCGGAGCTGCCGTTTATCACGGTGGCGGCGCTCTGCAAGGGGCAAGCGGAGGTGGAGTGCAAGGGCAGGATCCGGACGGTGCTGCTGACAAAAAGGCTCTGCAAAATCCTGCTGGATTACGCTGCCAGGAAGGGGATTGAGAGCGGAATGATCTTTGTGACAAGAAGCGGAAAGGCGCTGGACCGGAGCAATATCTGGCGGGAGATGAAGGCGCTGGGCCTGAAAGCCAACGTGGACCGTGAGAAAATATTTCCCCACAACCTGAGGCATTTATTTGCCAGGACCTACTACGCAATGACCAAGGACCTGTCAAAGCTGGCGGATATATTGGGCCATAAGGATATCAATACGACCCGCATTTACACCATTGAGAGCGGGAGCAGACACAGAAAACAGCTGGAAAGTATGAGACTCATTGTGACGCCGTACAACGCAATATCTATTTTGTTGTAACCGAACGGCCAAAGGTCCTTTCGAGAACGGCCTCATTTCCGCCCGTCTCCGCCGTTTTCCCCTCCCTTTGGAAAAACTTCCGGAATTTTCCGGATAAAATCTGCCAAAAAAGCCCATTTTCAGGGATGCCAAATAATCAGGCCTGAAGCCGGATGAAGCCAGGTCTGATTGGCATGTCCATAATGGCGGAAACCGGTGGAAATCTATGTAAAAATGTGATATAGTATGAAATGATTTACCGCGTCCATGATTCTGAATACAACAAACTAGATATTGCGTTGTAAATAAAAGGAGGGGGAGAATTCGGGGTGGAGCGGAGCATGGGCGCAGGCGGCATTTTACCATACAGGAAGGGAGAATTATGTTTAGGGATCACATACCTGGAGATGATAAGGAAACACGAATCAATACAAACGACGCGAGCATCATGTTGGTCTGCATCAACGGATACCAGGAGAACCGGCCGTACGGGGTGATTGTAAACTACTGCCTGCCGGTCCCCGTCCATTTTGCGGGGATTCATGAGCTGGTCCTCGGGGTGGATGAGGTCTGCGAGCGGATCGGCGCGCCCATGCGCACCATGGAACCCCGCTTTTTGAGCCGCGCGGAGGCGGAGCGGTTCCAGAAGCTGTCGATGCGGCAGGAGGCGGGAACGCAAAACAGCCCGGATCAAATGGCCATGCCGATTCAGAAGCGGCTGGCTTATACGGCGCAGGCCGAGGAAGTTCTGATCATCCATGTGCTTTACAGGCAGCACGCCTCCATGCAGGGACGTCTGCACACCAGCTTTTCCAGCCAATATTACGTCTCCTTCCGCAGCGCCCTGGAGCTCATGCGGATGCTGGCAGAGGTGGATGCAGGTCTGAGGGAAAAGGGGCCGAGGAAGCGGCTGACCGGCGGTGGAGGCAGTGGAGGCGGTCAGGCGATTGGAGGGGACCGGGAAGGGGAGGACCGCTTGAAAATTTTTAAAAATCCGGATTAAAGCCACAGGCGCGAAAAAATATTGTACGAATGAAGGATTTGGCAGACGGGACAAAATAAAACAGATTGAAAACAGAAGATCAGATCATACTAAGAAAGGGGCACAAAACACCGGCTTCTTTCTTTTTTTGACTGTAATGGACCGCTGGCGCAGCCCGGGGAGGATTGCAGCATTCCAGGAACCGATGGGTGCCTCGCCCTGTGAAAATCAACAAAATACAAGACGAGGAGGTAAGAACATGAGAGGAAATAAGACGTTTTACCGGTGGCTGAACCGTATTTTCTGGGCGGCGCTCACCGTCACCGTTGGATATTCCTGGTACTACTTAGACACTGCCATCCCGGACCGGATCAGCATTGTCCAGGACCAGAAGGAGCAGTTTTCGTTCCCGCTTCCCATCAACACAACCTTATCCAGTGAGAGTGAGGAAGTGGTGCTGGGAAACAAGAGCAACATACCCGCCGACCAGATCACGGTGAATGGGAGGCAGCCATTTTCCATGTACGCCGAAAACCAGGGATCCTATCAGGTCGGGCTGAAGCTTTTCGGCCTGATCAAGTTCAAGGACATCCAGGTGGACGTGGTGGACACCCGCTATGCGGTGCCCTGCGGATGTCCCATCGGAATCTATCTGAAATCCGACGGAATCATGGTCATCGGCACCGGAAAGCTGACGGCGGCGGACGGCATGGAGGTGGAACCGGCCTACGGTATTTTGAAATCAGGCGATTACATTGAAGCGTTCAACGGAAAGCCCATGAACACCAAGGAAGACCTTATGGACGCGGTGAACAAGACGGGCGGCGAGGCTGCGGTGGTCTCGGTCCGCCGGGGCGGCGAGCAGGTGGACGTCAGCGTGAACCCCGTCAAGACCGAGGACGGACAGTACAAGCTGGGCGCCTGGGTGCGGGACGACACCCAGGGAATCGGCACCGTCACATACCTGGACTTAAACGGAAACTTCGGCGCGCTGGGGCATGGAATCAGCGACAGCGACACCGGCGACCTGGTGGAGACCAGCAAGGGGGAACTGTATACCACCCAGATTATGGGAATTGAGAAGGGGACCATTGGAAAGCCGGGGCTGCTGTCCGGTGTGATCTATTACGGACCGGGCTCGCTGATGGGGGAGATCAATCAGAACACCAACGAGGGGATATTCGGAACTGTAAACGAAGCCTTTCTGCGCCAGACCGGAATGGAAGCCATGGTCAAAGGAAATGTGAACGACTCCGGCCTGCCGGAAGGCGCCATGGAGATCGCCTGCCGCCAGGACGTAAAGCCCGGGCCTGCGACCATCAGAAGCAGCGTGTCGGGGGAGCTGAGGGATTACGATATCGAAATACAGAAGGTAGATTATAACTCAGGGCATAAGAATAAAAGTATGGTAATTAAAGTAACCGACCCGGATCTGATCGCGCTGACGGGGGGAATCGTGCAGGGGATGAGTGGGAGTCCGATTATACAGGATGGAAAGCTGGCCGGAGCAGTGACCCATGTGTTTTTGCAGGATAGCACCAGGGGGTATGGGATATTGATTGAAAACATGCTCGAGCATTGAGTCCGGGCAGGCCATAGTGAAAAGGAAGGCGTTGTGAGCTCGCTCACATAAGCCTTCCTTTTCACTATGGCCTATGCGGCGAAAGCCGCACAGCCGATGGTGCGCCGCAGGCGTGCCAGCGGCTGTAGCCCGGACGGAGTAGCGGGAGGCGACCAGAAGGCGTTGTGAGCTCGCTCACAAAAGCCTTCCTTTTCGCTATGCGATAACAAGATGAATTAATCATAGGACGATAAAAGATTTTAAGGGGTAAAGAATTTAACGCAAACAAGTGAAATCGTGATATAATTTTTAAAAGAAGTGCCAAATAAGCATGAAAATATACGCTTCAATGAATATATTTGCAACAATAGATATGGGCTACGGTTTACACCGTGGAGCATTTTTAAAATGTGGTGAAGTTCAGTTGTAAATCGAAAGGAGACATTTTATGGATGAGATAGTAAAAATTAATAATATTGAGGATTATTCCAAAACAGAGGAGGCGTATCTTTCTATCCGCAGCCATGTCATTGACGCGCAGGGGTAGATCTATGTTGCAGTCAATCAGGCAATGGTAACAGCTTATTGGAATATTGGGAAAACACTTTATGAAGTTTGCGGAGAAAAAGAACGTGCAGCGTATGGCAAACAGGTTTTAAAATATATATCAGAGCATTTAACAAAAGAATTTGGAAAAGGATTTAGTGTGCAGGGATTACGGAATATGAGGCAGTTCTACCTTGCATTTCCAAAACACTCCACACTGTGGAGCGAATTAAGCTGGTCACATTATCGGCTGTTGATGAGAGTAAACGATGAAAAGGCCAGATTATTTTATACGGAAGAAGCTGTAAAATCCGGCTGGAGTGTTCGTCAGTTACAGAGGCAGATTAACACAATGTTTTATCATCGGATACTTTCCAGTAAGGACAAGGAGGCTGTTGCAGCAGAGATACAAACTACAGTGCCAAAGCCGGAATACGAAAATATAATAAAAGATCCATATGTGTTGGAATTTCTTAATTTGCCAAGGAATGAGCATTTCTATGAGTCAGGATTAGAGCAGGCGCTTATAGATCACTTACAAAAGTTCCTTTTGGAGCTGGGCAGAGGGTTTTCTTTTGTGGCCCGTCAAAAACATTTCAATATTGACGGCAGACATTTTTATATCGATCTTGTATTTTACAATTATATTTTGAAATGCTTTGTTCTGGTTGATTTAAAAACGGAGGATTTGACCCATCAGGATATTGGGCAGATGCAGATGTATGTAAACTATTACACAAGAAAGATGATGAACGAAGGCGATAACCCGCCGATTGGCATTCTCCTTTGTGCAGATAAGAGTGATACGCTGGTACGTTTCACCTTGCCGGAAGACAATACCCAGATTTATGCAGCAAAATATATGCCATATATGCCGACGGTAGAAGAATTGAGGCGTGAATTGAATTTGGATGAGTTTGAAAAACTGGAGGAAGAAAGTGATTAAAATTGGGAGCCTGGCAGGAGACTTACATGAAATTCAACTGTGAACTCGCGCTGTTCTGCAAAAATGCTGTCTTTATATTGACTCACTCATGAGCGGACTCTCCAATTATCCACGATGGAAAGCTGATCAGTCCGCCCCCAAAAGCCCAGGAATAATAGCCACCGTAAAATCGTATGAATATCCGTAATCATATGATAAAATACAATCAGATAATTCACCATAAATCCAAGCAGGAAAACAGTTTCTGCATTCACAATATCTGGAGGTTTTTAAACCGTGAAGAATATCTGGAACAGGATCAAGAGAGGGCCGAATCTGTGGGCGTTTATAGGAAGCATAATTGCCGGCGCTGGTACGCTTACCGCAATTTATCTGTTTGACAGAGTGACAGCACCCATGTCCGGAACAAGCCTGTCAGCCGGTCCGGCGCTGCTGGCGGCTGTTTTGGAAGCCTTATGGACAGGGGTACTCGGCGGGGGACTTGCAGGGATCTTTTTAATTCATCCCCTCATACTGACATTGCAGAATCTCTTCCTTTTGTTCCGAAAAGGCACGGCAGAGGTTCGGCAAGTGGAGCGGAGAACGGAGTCCGTCACCATAGCGCTGGGAATCATTTACACAGGTTTGTACGATTGGATATTCAGCGGAAGCACAAGCGGCATTCAGTTTCGCTCTGACTGGCAGGAAATCTTACATAATGGGCAGATGCATACCCCAATCTGGACCCAGTCGGCGTTGACCATTGCTGTTATTTCCTGCGTTGGAGTCCTGGGGTATCTGATGTTATCGAAACGGGATATCAATCGGCTGCCGCCGCTCTTGACGGTGCTTGGCATATCGGCCATCTATCTGGGAATTGGCATGTGCATGCTGTGGATCGTACAGGTGATGGGGGAGGAATGGCTGTTCTGCTTGTTCCCGTTTAACTGTGTACTGATCGGAGTGAAGACGGTCCGGCGTGCGGTGGAGGAGTGGCAGGGCCCGGAGGAGGGCCGGATTCGGGAGTGGAACAAGCCTTATTTGAAATGGTTGAATGATGTTCTTTTAGACGCTTCTCACTGGCCGGTGGCGGCTCTGATCCTGATGCTTCCCCTTCTGGGCATTTTGATTGGGATTCTGGCTCTGCTCGGGCAGCAGCCGGACAGTGTGATCCGGGCCTGGACGGAAACAGGAGACTGGAGATTATCTCAGCAGATACCTCCCCCTAATGTGATGTTCGATGAGCACTATCTTTGCACGGTAGCGGCTCAGGGGCATCCCGAAGTAGTAAAGCCCCTGCGCACAGGGGTTCGCAACGGCCATCGTGTGGTGGTCAACCGTCAGCTATGCGTTGCCAATGCGTTTGAACAGATACTGGAAGAGCGGGCTTCATGGCTGCATGGCCCAATCCGCCGCTTCTATGATCGGTACGGATTTCCGGTGGCCCGTTTGATCCGGTCGAGCCAGGCGGCGGATCTGGTTTATTACATGATGAAGCCGTTGGAATGGCTGTTCCTGGCTGTGCTTTATCTGGTGGATGAAAAGCCAGAGAACCGGATTGCGGTTCAGTATCCCCATGCGCCGGTGCCGAAGTGGCGATGAAGGGAGTAAAAATCGGCCCCAACACAACCTCATAACCCCCAAAAGGCGCCGTCCAATCATCCTCACCCCATGATTGTCACGGCGCCCTTTCTTTCCACACCTCTTTCCTACCCTTCGATTGTTAATAAAATCCCAAATAAAAATCTTTTCCTGAAATATTTTTATTAAAAAAATTACAAAATCGGTTGACGAATTCCAAAAACGTGCTAATATATAACTATGAAAACACTTTAAGAAAACATTTTCATTAACAAAATGCCAGCAAGGAGGATAAGATGGGAAAACATATATTGGTGATTGGCAGCCTGAATATGGATTTGTCCATAACCATGGAACGAATGCCTGCGGTGGGCGAGACGGTTATGGGAGAGGAGCTTACATACAACCTGGGCGGCAAGGGAGCCAATCAGGCGTACGCCGTCGGACGGCTGGGCGGACAGGTGAAGATGCTGGGCTGCGTCGGCAGGGATCAGTTCGGAGCCGGACAGAGGGAGAGCCTGGCGGCCTGCGGCGTGGACGTGTCCGGCCTGCGGGAATCCGAAGCGCTGCCCACCGGAACCGCGGTGATCTACGTGGACGCGGCGGGCAGCAACAGCATCGTGGTGGTGGCGGGAGCCAATCAGGCATGCGACACACAGTATCTGAAGGAAAACGACCACCTGTTCCAGTGGTGCGACTACGTGCTGATGCAGATGGAGATTCCCATGTCTGCCATCGCCTACGCGGCGGGACGGGCAAGGGCGCTTGGCAAGACGGTGATCCTCAATCCCGCCCCGGCCCCGGACTTAATACCGGCGGAGCTGTTGTCCTGTGTGGACTACCTGACGCCCAACGAGACGGAGCTCATGAAGCTCAGCGGCGTGACCGGCGACGGGATGGAGGCTGTGCGGCAGGGCGCCAAAGCCCTTATGGCGCAGGGGCTCGGCCGTGTGGTGGTCACCCTGGGAGAGGAAGGCGCGCTGCTGGCGGATGGGGACGGATTCAGGACCTATCCGGCCAGAAAGGCGGAGGCCGTGGACACCACCGCAGCGGGCGACTGCTTTAACGGGGCCTTCGTTGTAGCGCTGGCGGAGGGGATGAGCGAGGACGAGGCCATCCGGTTCGCCAACGCCGCGTCCTCCATGGCGGTGACCAAAAAAGGAGCGCAGAGTTCCATCCCTTCCCGGGAGGAACTGGAACAGATTTTAGGCGGCGCCAAGGCGCGGCAATCAGCAGGAGGAGGCAGATGATGGAACGGATTATCATTGATACGGACCCGGGAGTGGACGACGCCATGGCCATTTTGCTGGCTGTGAAGGCGGCGGACCGGCTGAAGATCGAGGCGCTGACCACAGTGGACGGAAATGTGGGAATCAGGCAGGTTACGGACAACGCCCTTTCGGTTCTGGAGCTGTGCGGGGCGGATCACATCCCGGTCTACCGCGGAGCGGACCGCCCCTTGGGCAAGGATGTGGCTTACAGCGACGACTTTCACGGCAGCGACGGTCTGGGCGGCGTAAATATACGTCCGGAACGGCTGAAAACCATGGAGGAACCGGCGGTGGACTACCTGGTCCGAGCGGCGGCGGAGCATCCCGGGGAGCTGACCCTGGTGCTCCTGGGGCCCATGACCAACGCCGCGCTGGCGGTGAGAAAGGACCCCGGTTTTGCCCAAAATATCCGCCGCCTGGTGGTCATGGGCGGTGCGGAGCACGGCGGGAATATGTCCCCGGTGGCGGAGTTCAATTTCTTCCACGATCCCCAGGCGGCCAGCGAAGTGTTTCAGGCCGGTTTTAAGGAGATTGTGATGGTGGGGTTGGATGCCACCGGAAAGGTGTATATGACGCCGGCCATGCGCGAACTGCTTTATCTGATCGGGACTCCCATTTCCCGCTTCATCCATAAGATTACGCGCCGGTATACGGACCGCCGCTGGGAGATCAACCGGGTGATGGGCTGCCAGCTCTGCGATCCGCTGGTGGCCGGGTATCTGATCGACCCCGGGATCCTCACGCTGGAGGACGCCCATGTGGAGATTGAGACCCAGGGGCGCTGTGAAGGAATGTCCGTTGTGTACCGGACCAAGCGTTATCCGGAGCTGCAGGCGAACTGTAAAATTGCGGTGGACACGGATTCCAGACGGTTTTTCGACGTATTCTATTTGACACAGTTCCCGGAATACAGGACCGAGATAAACGCGATGCTGGACCGGGAATTCCGGTAATCATGATGATAGGAGAAGGTAAAGGTTATGGCAAAGAAAACGATAAAAGATGATTTTACGCTGTTGGCAATCCTGCTGATTCCCATAGCGATTGCAATTAATTTCATTTGCGGCAATCTGGCGCTGGCCTTAAAGCTGCCGCTGTATCTGGACAGCATCGGGACCTATCTGGTGGGGATGCTGGCCGGTCCGTGGGTGGCGCTGGTTACGGGCTTCCTCAGCATCACCATCAACGCAGTCAGCGATCCCACGCTGTTCCCCTATGCGCTGTTGGCGGGACTTATGGGCATGGTAGTTGGATTTTTCGCCAAAAAGGGGCTGTTTACCTCTGTCCCCGGAATGGTATTTTCCGGCCTGGTGGTTGCGCTCTGCTCCGTAGTGGGCACTGTGGTCATCAAATACATATTTTTCGGCGGCTTCGGCACCAGCGGCGTGTCGATCTTGGCGGCCACCATCATTGCCAGCGGCCAGCCGTTCTGGGTTGGACAGTTTGCAGCCCAGATGGTGGGGGAATTGCCGGACAAATTTATCTCCGTGCTGGTTCCGTTTTTGGTGATCCGCGGCATGTCTGGCAGGTATCTCTACAAGTTTATGAACGGAAGGGTATTCATTGACGCGAGAAGGCGCAAAGCGGCCAAATGCGGGGAGGTGGCAAAATAATGGAAGGAAAGAATTTTATCCGGGATCTGAATCCGATCACACAGCTGTATCTGTGCCTGTTTATCGCGGTCTCTTCCCTGTTTTATGATTACCGGTACACAGCGGTTCTGATTGTGGTGATGATCGCGATCGCCGCTATGGCGGGAAAAGCCGGAGAATTTGTGGGCATGTGGTTGAAATCCATCGTGTTGATTTCCGTGGTGGTGTTTGTCATGCAGGCGCTGTTTCTGCCCGGGGACACGGTGCTGTGGAAGTTCTGGATCTTTTCCGTCAAACAGGAGGAAATCGATAACGCCGTCACTCTGTGCACCCGCATCATGGGAGTGGGCACAGCGGCGGTGCTGGGAATCAAACTGGTGGACGTGGGGAAACTGGTGGTGGCTCTGGAGGACCGGGGCGTGTCTCCGTCCGCTACCTATGTGATCATGTCCACGGTGAACATCATTCCGCAGATGTCCAAGAAAATGACCGTGATCATGGACGCCCAGCGTTCCAGGGGCGTTGAGACGGAAAGCAACATGTTTGTGCGCGCCAAGGCATTTTTCCCCACCATTGGTCCGCTGATTTTAAACTCGATCGTCAGCGCGGAGGAGCGTGCGATCACGCTGGAAGCGAGAGCATTTTCCGTGAGCGGGAAAAAGACCCGCCTGCACACAGTCGCGGATACCGGGACGGATCGGGCTCTGCGGGTGGTATTTATGATTATGCTGGCGGCTGCCGTAGGAGGGAGGATTATAACATGGATCGTGTAGTGCTCAATCATGTCACATACCGTTATCCGATTGCGGAGGAGAATGCGTTAAACGACGTTTCCCTGCGCATCAAAGAAGGCGAATTCTGCTCCATTATCGGGGCCAACGGGAGCGGAAAGACCACGCTCTGCAATGTGATCCGCGGATTTATCCCGAAATTTTACCAGGGAGATCTGGAGGGACAGGTGTTGATTAACGGCAGGGATATTGCCCAGGTGGAACTGGGAAGTCTGGCCACCGAGGTTGGTTTTGTGTTCCAGAATCCGTTTACGCAGATCAGCGGAATCGCAAACACCGTGTACGAGGAGCTGGCGTTCGGCCTGGAAAATATGGGAGTGGAGCCGGATGTGATCCGCCGCAGGGTGGAGGATGTGTTGAGGCTCACCAAGACGGAGGCATTCCGGGACCGCAATCCCTATCAGCTGTCCGGCGGACAGCAGCAGCGCATCGCCCTTGCAGCGATCCTGATCATGGAGCAGGATATCATGGTAATTGACGAGCCAACGTCGCAGTTGGATCCTCAGAGCACGGATGACGTGTTTGAGGTGATTAAGCTGATGAAGGATATGGGCCGGACCATTGTGCTGGTCGAGCACAAGATGGAGCAGATTGCCCGCTACTCCGACCACATCATTGTGCTGGATCAGGGGCGGGTGGTGCTGGAGGGAACTCCCCGGGAGGTGATTACCAACCCGGATTGCGCCAAATACCACACCCGGCTTCCGCAGTGTACCAATATCGGTCTCGGGTTAAAGAAACGGGGAGTGGATTTAGGGGAGCTTCCCATTACAACCGACGAGGCGGTTGGACAGATTTGCACATATATGGGCCGATGAGCCGGAGAGGGGATTGTTATGTCTTTAGTTGAAGTGAAAAATGTGTCATTTACATACCCGAACGGCTTTGTGGCTGTGGACGGGGTATCCTTTAAACTGGAAAAAGGGGAAAACATTGCCATTGTGGGCCAGAACGGAGCAGGAAAGACCACTACGGTCAAGATGTTAAACGGCCTGACCAAACCCACCTCCGGCGATATCATTGTGGACGGAAAGAATACGAAGGAGTATACCACGGCGCAGATTGCCAGAACCGTGGGCTATGTGTTCCAGAACCCGGACGATCAGATTTTCAACAACACCGTTTACAAGGAAATCGAATACGGGCTGAAGCGGATGAAACTGCCAAAGGAGGAGCGGGAGCGCAGAATTATGGACGCGGCCGTCCTCACGGGCATGGACAAATTCCTGGACCAGAATCCTTATGATTTCCCGCTGTCCGTGCGCAAATTCGTGACAATCGCGTCCGTGATCGCGTCGGGCTGCGAGGTGCTGATTTTTGACGAACCCACCGCGGGTCAGGATCTGGATGGATTGGAGCGGTTGTCACGCCTGATCCGTGAGCTGACGGCCCGTGGAAAGGCTCTGATCACAATCACACACGATATGGAGTTTGTGGCGGAGAATTTCGAGCGTTTGATCATCATGTGCAATAAGAAGATTGTGGCGGATGGGAGGACCGATGAAGTATTCTACTACAAAGACATTATGGAGGAGGCAAAGCTGAAACAGCCCTGTGTTGTGGAGGTCTCCGACCGGATTGGAGCCGGGAAGCTGGGGCTGGACCTGGAGGCGGTTGCGCGTTTTATCAAAGAGAACCGGAGGAACGCCGCGCCGTCAGCTCAAAATTGACGGAATCCCTGTTTTGTTGTAAGATAAGCTAAGAAGTTATCATAATAACATTTAACAGGGGGAAGGATCGATGAAGGACACCAGCAAAACGCCCTACTTTAAAGATCTGAGCAGAAAAGACTATGTGGTGATGGCCCGCCGCATCATCCGGACGGAAGGTGTGGGCGCGGTCAGCATCCGCCGGCTTGCCACGGAGCTCGGCTGTTCCTCGGCCAGCATGTACCGGTACTTTAAAAACCTGGATGAGCTGCTGTTTTACGCCCAGTTGGACGCTTTGAACGGATACATACTGGAATTGTCCGAACAGGAGAAGCGTTGGACAGGGATCTGGGACCTGTATTTCGGCATCTGGCGGGCCTACGCGACCGAGGCATTTGAGAAGCCGGAGGCGTTTGAGTGCATCTTTTACCGGAATCTCAACCAGGATCTGGGAGAGGCGCTGAAAGAATACTATGAAATGTTTCCGGAGGCCATTGTGCGGGTGAGTCCGCTGATCAAGGAGATGCTGGAGATTCCGGAGTATTACGACCGCGACTATTTTATCTGCAAACGCCTTGTGGCGGAGGGGGAGCTCACAGAGGAGAACGCAAAAAAACTGAACCACGGCCTCTGTACGCTGTTCCTGGGATATTTTAAGTTCGTGCAGGAAAATGGAGTTGAGCGCGGCAAAATCCGGGAGCTGGTGGACCGGTATCTTGCGGAGAGCGTGGAGATCGCACAGATTTATACAAAGACGGTGTTGAATCGATTCCTGTGAGCGGGCGGATAAGTGTTGGGAAAAGAAATGGTATACCGAGGGGGGAATCCCGGAAAGCGCATATCACCTCATGTTCGTATACATATTAATTATAGAAGGAACCGGTACGCCACTTAATGGTATACCGGTTCCTTTCCCCTGTCTCATTCCGACCTTGGCAAATCCACCAGCGTGTGCGGATGCCCCAGGGCGGGCAGAACCTTGTCCAGAAGATCCTGGGTTTTGAACCTGAGGCTGGATGTGTTGATACAGGGGTGGCAGGCGAAATCCTCCCGGGCCAGCACGTCCTTGTCGATCAGCAGCCGGACGCGGTTTTCCCGGTCGTTCATCAGACCCATCACGGTGACGGAGCCGGGGGTCAGGCCCAGCAGGGATTCCAGGAACTCCGGTTCCGCGAAGGATAAGCGGGCGCTGCCAATCTGTTTGGAGAGGGCAGCGGTTTTGAATTTCTTATCACCGGGCATGAGCAGCAGGTAAAAGTCTGTTTTCTGGGCGTTTCGCAGGAAGAGATTTTTGCAGATTTCCGTGCCCAATAGCTGGTCCACCTCCCGGCAGGCCTCGATGGTTGGAAGGGCGTCGTGGTCCACGCGGCTGTAGGATACGCCCAGGGAGTCCAGCAGGTCGTAAGTCAGCAGCTCCTTGTCCTGCCGTCCCGCAGAGTCTGTGGGACGGCCCTGATACAGAGTGCGGTCGATGTGATAGGAAAGCGTTTCTTCAGGCGTCTGGTTTGCGTTCATCATAGTTACACCTCGGATTGATTAAATTTTGTTGAATCGAACGCCAATGTTATCGCGTTCACATTTGGCTTTTACCATTATAGCAGATTCAGAGAAAAGTTTCAATCAGGATCAGAACTCCGCACAAAAAAACGCTGCCGCACCTTCGGGTTTTCACCCGGGCGCGGCAGCGCGTTCTCACCGTCCGGTATCAGAGCAGGCCGCCGTACTGAAGGAACAGCGGTGCGAATACTAGGGATACGATGGTCATGAGTTTGATCAAAATGTTAATGGAGGGGCCGGAGGTATCTTTAAAGGGATCGCCCACCGTGTCGCCTACCACGGCCGCTTTGTGAGCGGGGCTGCCCTTGCCGCCGTGGTGGCCTTCCTCAATGTACTTTTTGGCATTGTCCCAGGCGCCGCCGGAGTTTGACATGAAGATCGCGGTCAGGACGCCGGTCACCAGGGAGCCGGTCAGAAGTCCGCCCAGCGCGGACGGGCCCAAAAGCAGGCCGACGATCAGGGGAGCGGCTACCGCCATCAGGCCGGGCAGGAACATTTCCCGCAGGGCGGCTGTGGTGGAGATGGACACGCAGGAGGCGTAGTCCGGTTTGTCCGTGCCGGCCAGAATGCCCGGCTTCTCGCGGAACTGCCTGCGCACCTCCTCGATCATCTGGTGCGCTGCCTTGGACACGGATTCCATGGTCATGGCGGAGAACAGGAAGGTCAGCATGCCGCCGATGAAGAGGCCGATGATCACGTTGGCGTCCAGAATGTCGATGGTGGTCAGCTTGACCGCCTCCGCGTAGGAGACGAAGAGGGCCAGGGCCGTCAGGGCCGCGGAGCCGATGGCAAAACCCTTGCCGATGGCCGCGGTGGTGTTGCCCACGGAGTCCAGCTTGTCGGTGATCTCGCGGACCGAGTTGTCCAGGCCGGCCATCTCCGCGATGCCTCCGGCGTTGTCCGCGATGGGGCCGTAGGCGTCGATGGCTACGGTGATTCCGGTGGTGGAGAGCATGCCCACGGCGGCCAGCGCGATGCCGTAAAGGCCAACCAGTTTATAGGACAGGAAAATGCCTACGCAGACCAGCAGAATCGGGATGGCGGTGGACTGCATGCCCAGGGCGATTCCGCTGATTACCGTGGTGGCGGAGCCGGTCTCGGACTGTTCAGCCACCCGCTTAACGAAACGGTAGTCCCCGGAGGTGTAAACCTCGGTGATAAATCCGATGAGCACGCCCACCAGCAGGCCCACGATCACGGCAAAGGCCGCGTTGAAGTTGCCGAAGAACATCCGGCTGAGGATCAGAGCGCAGACCACAACCAAAACGGTGGCGCTGTACTCGCCGGTTTTTAATGCCTTGTGGGGGTCGCCGTTTTTGCCGGTCTTTATGATCAGAGCGCCAACCACGGAAGCCAGGATGCCCGCCGCAGACAACAGGAGCGGGAACAGGACGCCCGCGGTCTGATAGGCGATGATTCCCAGGGTGAGGGCGGAGATCAGGGAGCCCACATAGGACTCGAACAGGTCCGCGCCCATGCCGGCTACGTCGCCCACGTTGTCGCCCACATTGTCGGCGATTACGGCCGGGTTGCGGGGGTCGTCCTCAGGAATTCCGGCTTCCACCTTACCCACCAGGTCCGCGCCCACGTCGGCCGCCTTGGTGTAGATGCCGCCGCCCACACGGGCGAACAGCGCGATGGAGGATGCGCCCAGGCTGAAGCCGGAAAGCACGCCCACGTCACCGGTGACAATGTAAAGCGTTCCCACGCCCATGAGCCCCAGGCCAACCACGGCCATGCCCATGACGCTGCCACCGGAAAACGCGATGGAGAGCGCGCGGTTCATGCCGGAAACTCTCGCCGCGTTGGCAGTCCGGCAGTTGGCGCGGATCGCTGCGCTCATTCCCAGATAACCGGCCGCGGTGGAGAAGGCGCTTCCCACCAGGAAACAGCCCGCTGTAATCCAGCTGTGGGTTCCCAGGCCGATGACCACAAAGAGCACGGCCACAAAGATAACGAGAACGCGGTACTCCGCAGCCAAAAAGGCCCGGGCGCCCTCGGCGATGGCGTCGGCGATCACTCTCATTTTTTCAGTTCCCGGATCCTGCTTGATGACCTGGGCGCGGGTGACGACCGCGAACAGGAAGCCGATCAGGCCGACTACCGGGACAATCCAATTTAAATGTTGCATAATAATCCCCTCCTTAAGATTTTCATTCATCCTTCTGAATGATCCTAACACTATTGTAACAGAGGCGACACAAATATTCAACAAAATTTTTAAGGTACTAAAAATATTTTTGTTATAAATAGGGAGGGGAGAAAATGAAACGCGTGCGTTTTAAGTTATGGACCCGAATCGCCTGATAGTTAGTTTTGGGGACGTCCCGGCTGACGGCGGGGACACCGATACAGGTCTGAACGAGCACATGAGAAAATTTACGGAGGATCATGCACAGGGACGTTAACATACATTACAGCATCGCGAACAGAGTAGAGACACGCGCAAAAAAACGGGTGGAAAAGGATTGGCTTTCGGTTTTTTCCTTGGAAACTTTATGCGGATTGACATGGATTGCGGCAGCTTGTCTGCTGCCAGGCTGAAGGAGCATTTCGGTTTGCCCGATTATACCCCCCTTGAAAGAGATGACGGAAGAAATAATTTCTAAATAGTGGAAAATGTTGCAAAAAAAGCGTTAATATAGGGCCGGAATCGACGAATTAGACGAAAATCTGTTAAAATTTCGTTAAAACCAAATTTAATTGATTGCTTTTCTTCGGGTTTGATGGTAGAATTGCAAACCATCACGTGTCAAATGTTGCGGTCATAATTTGTTGCAGTATGGGAGGAGCGTTGCTTATAATGTAATTTGTCGGGAATTTGAGATGAAAAACCGACAATTATGTAAATAAGAACCCTATGGCAGGAAAAAACTGTAAATTCGACAAAATGTGACTGCCGCTAAAAAATGAAGGGGAGGATTTGAGCATTGGCAGAGTTAAGCGTAGCGATTGTAGACGACAATCCAATAATTCTGAATACACTGGATGAGATATTGAAGAACGAAGACGGTTTGTCTGTAATTGGAAAAGCAGAGAACGGAGAGGAAGCGATCAACATGATCAAGGACAAAACGCCGGATGTGGTGCTTTTGGACCTGATCATGCCAAAGATCGACGGAATATCCGTCGTAGAGCGGGTGAAAAGCGAACATCCTGCGATCAAGAATCCCGCATTTATCATTCTCAGCGCGGTGGGCGGCGAACAGATGGCGGAGGAAGCGTTTCAGGCGGGAGCGAATTATTACCTGATGAAACCGTTTGACCGGGAGGTTCTGGTGAACAAGATCCGCCACATCGGCGGCCAGCCCAGGAACGATCAGGCAAGGGAAGTGAAACCGCGGTCCGTGAAGGAACAGCCGCGCCTGAGCCGGGAGGAGTACATTGAGGAGCATTTGGAAAAGGACATCACCCGCATGCTCCACGAGCTGGGAATACCGGCTCACATCAAAGGATATCAGTATTTGAGGGACGCCATTTCCATGGCGGTGCAGGACTCCGAGATGATGACCTCGGTGACGAAGATTTTGTATCCCACCATTGCCAAGAAGCACCAGACCACAGCCAGCCGCGTGGAACGGGCCATCCGTCATGCCATCGAAGTGGCGTGGGGAAGAGGCAAGATGGAAACCATTGATGAAGTCTTCGGTTATACGGTCAGCACCGGAAAAGGCAAGCCTACAAATTCTGAATTCATCGCACTGATATCGGATAAAATCACCTTGGAGTACAAAAAAATTTAAGAGAAAAACCTAAAAGACTTCCTAATTACGGAAAAATAATGTATACTATACAGTAGCAGCCGTAATGGCGCCTGTTTTACAGGAGAGGGAGGTTTGAATGAAGAAGATATTATTCATGGCTTCGGAAGCTGTACCGTTTATCAAAACCGGAGGCTTGGCGGATGTTGTCGGTTCTCTGCCGAAATATTGCGATAAAGAGTATTTTGACGTGAGGGTGATGATTCCCAAGTATCTGTGCATCAAACAGGAGTGGCTGGAGAAGATGCAGTATGTAAACCATTTTTATATGGATTACCTGGGTCAGAGCCGCTATGTAGGTATTTTACAGTACGAATATCAGGGAATCACCTTTTATTTTATTGACAATGAGAGCTATTTCAACGGATCGAAGCCCTACGGCGACTGGTACTGGGATCTGGAGAAGTTCTGCTTCTTCTGCTGGGCCGGCCTCTCCGCGCTTCCGGTGATCGGTTTCCAGCCGGACGTGATCCACTGCCACGACTGGCAGACCGGCCTGGTGCCGGTGCTGCTCAAGGACCGCTTCCACGGAGGCGACTTCTTCCGCGATATCAAGTCCGTGATCACCATCCACAACCTGAAGTTCCAGGGAATCTGGGATGTCAAGACGATCAAAAAGCTGACCATGCTGCCGGACTATTACTTTACCCCCGACAAGCTGGAGGCGTACAAGGACGGCAACCTGCTAAAGGGCGGAATCGTCTTTGCGGACGCCATCACCACGGTGAGCAATACTTACGCGGAGGAAATCAAGCTGCCGTTTTACGGCGAGGGCCTAGACGGCCTGATGCGCGCGCGGGCAGGCAGCCTGCGGGGCATTGTCAACGGCATCGACTACGACGATTTCAACCCGGAGACTGACGGGAGTATCGTTCAGCACTACAACGCGAAGAACTTCCGCAAGGAAAAGGTTAAGAATAAAAAGGCGTTACAGGCCGAGCTGGGACTGCCGGTGGACGAGAAGAAGTTCGTGGTGGGCCTTGTGTCCCGCCTGACGGACCAGAAGGGACTGGACCTGATCCAGTGCGTGATGGATGAGCTGTGCGGCGAGGACATGCAGCTGGTGGTGTTGGGAACCGGAGACGAGCGCTACGAGAACATGTTCCGCCACTATGCGTGGAAGTATCAGGACCGGGTTTCGGCGCAGATTTATTATTCCGACGCCCTGTCGCGCAAGATATACGCGGGCTGCGATGCGTTCCTGATGCCGTCGCTGTTTGAACCCTGCGGTTTGAGCCAGCTGATGGCGCTGCGGTACGGCACGGTGCCCATTGTGCGCGAGACCGGCGGACTTAAGGACACGGTGGAGCCGTACAATGAATTCGAGAGCACCGGCACCGGATTTTCCTTCGCCAACTACAACGCCCATGAGATGCTGGGCAGCGTGCGGTACGCGAAGCACATTTATTATGACAAGCGAAGAGAGTGGAATAAGATCATCGACCGCGCTATGGCGACGGACTTCTCCTGGAAAGTTTCGGCAGGAAAGTACCAGGAGCTCTATGATTGGCTGATTGGTTGATAAAAGATTTGGGCGCCCGGGTTAGTCCCGGGGGCCCAAATATGGATTGAGTGCAATGGGCCGCTGGCGCTGCGCTGAGGAGAGGCGATATTCGATTGGAACATTTTAAGACAGACCTGACAGCCGGGGACAGGAGAAGCCAGGCGGCCCAGTGGGCTGCGGACGAGACCTGGGTCCGGTGCAGAAAATACGAAAACGATCCGGAGTACATGGAGTGTGTGAAGGACATTCTGGCGCATCCGGTTTTTAATTCCATGGATCAGTATATACAGCATGGGAATACTACGTGTAAAACCCACTGCATCCAGGTATCCTATCTGGGCTACCGGATTTGCAGGCGATACGGCGGGAATTGGAGGAGCGCTGCCCGGGCAGGTCTCCTCCACGATTTGTTTCTGTACGACTGGCATACCCATGCCCGGGAGACGGGGGAGCATTTTCACGGTTTCACCCATCCCCGCAGGGCGCTGGAGAATGCGTGCCTGCATTTTCAACTGACAGACGAAGAACAGAATATCATTCTGCGCCATATGTGGCCGCTGACTCCCGTCCCGCCTACCAGCGCGGCGGGCTTTGCCATTGTCTGGGCGGATAAATTCTGCGGCGGGGCGGAGACGCTGGGGCGGCTGCGCCATCTTCGCCTGCTGCGCATGCTGCAGCCCGCCAGGCATTGAGACGCCCGGATTTTGCAGAGCCGGAACAAGAAAAGGGACTTAGGGTAGAATCAATTAGGAGACGGTTGGATGAAGATTTGGAATGAAATACTGAGCAACCAGGTGCTGGTGAGCGCGGTTGCGGGCTGGATTGTGGCCCAGGTGCTGAAAACGATGCTCGATTTCGCGCTGAACCGCACGATAAATTGGGAGCGCATGGTGGGTTCCGGCGGTATGCCAAGCTCCCACTCGGCCACCGTGTGCGGGCTGACCACGGCTGCCGCGCTGCACTACGGCGTGAGCTCCTTCGAGTTTGCCGTGTGCTTTGTCCTGTCCATGGTGGTGATGTACGACGCCACCGGCGTGCGGCGTGAGACCGGAAAGCAGGCGAAACTGCTGAATTCCATCCTGAGTGAGAATCCGCTCAAGCTGAACGCGGAGGTGCTGCAGGAGAAGCTGAAGGAGTATGTGGGACACACGCCGCTTCAGGTGGTCGCAGGGGCGATTCTGGGAATCTGCCTGGCGCTGGTGATTAACGGCTATTACTAATGGAATGGTCCGCGGGAGATCGCGGCGTATAACGGCCGCAGGGAAACGGCGGGCGATAGCGGAAGGTATTGGGCCGCTTACAGGCGGCGGGAAGGTATGAGGGCAGCTTGATTGGGGGATTGATCACATCGTCCTGACAGGACGGATGGGAGGAACTGGAAAATGGGTCTTTACCAAATGATAAACTTGTTTTTTCTGTACAGTTTTCTTGGATATCTCTTAGAGTGCGCTGTGCTCAGCTTTGAGAACAGACGTCCGGTGATGGACCGCGGTTTTGGGCACGGCCCGTTCTGCGTGATCTACGGCGTGGGCGCCCTTGGGGCATACATATTGCTGAGCCCCATGGTGGGCCGGCCGGTGGAACTGTACACCGCTTCCATGGCAATGGCGACGACCATGGAGCTGTTCACAGCTAACATCATGATCCGCCTGTTCGGGGCGTTCTGGTGGGACTACAGCCGCAAGCCGTTTAATTACCGCGGCATTATCTGCCTGGAGAGCAGTTTGGCCTGGGGATTTTTGGGATTATTTTTCTTTTATTTTTTGGATGCGCGGGTGAGACAGGCGGTGGTGCGGATTCCCGGCCATGTGGGAAGCGTGCTGGCCGTGGGCCTTACCGTATTTTATCTGGCGGATTTTATCGTCTGCGTCCGGGCCCGTCTGGGAGGCGCGGAGGATGAGGAGCCGGTGATCGGGCGTTTGAAAGTGTTTTGACAAATTATGGGGGGCTGCTGCAAGCGCATGTTTTGTGGCGGCCCTGTTTTGAGCGTACCGGAAAAGGCGGCTGCGGCCGCAGGATGAATTGAGAAAAGGAGAACGACTGGATGAGCGTTATGTGGAAGGGAAGGAATGTGGTGCTGGCCTCCGGATCGCCCAGACGCCGGGAATTGCTGGCGCAGGTTGGGATGGAGCCGGAGATTGTTCCCAGCCTGGCGGAGGAGTGTACCGAGGAGACGGAACCGGACCTGATGGTGATGGAATTATCACGGATCAAGGCCGAGGACGTGGCTTCCAGATGCCCGGAAGGGACGCTGGTGATCGGGGCCGACACCATGGTGGCCGTGGACAAGGAGGTTCTGGGAAAGCCCGGGACGCCGGAGCGGGCCGCGGAGATGATTGAGAAGCTTCAGGGAAAAGCGCACCAGGTTTATACCGGCGTGACGCTGCTGCTGGTGGAGCCCGGCGGATGTTTGCACGGGACCACGTTTGTGGAGAAAACGGATGTGTATGTTTACCCCATGACTGACGAGGAGATTCGGGACTACGCCGGGTGCGGGGAACCGTTGGATAAGGCGGGGGCATATGGAATACAGGGCCGTTTTGCGGTGTATATCCGCAAAATTGACGGCGATTACGACAACGTGGTGGGACTTCCGCTGGGACGGCTCTACCATGAACTGAAGAATTTGACGGAGGATGACAGGGAAGATGATTAAACTGATCGTATCGGATGTGGACGGCACGCTGGTGGAGGATGGTTCCGGTGGAGTGAATCCGGAGCTGTTTGAGGTTATTTTGAAGCTGCGGGAAAAGGGAATTCAGTTTGCGATTGCCAGCGGCCGGCCCTGGGCCAGCGTTGAGGGGGCGTTTGAGCCGGTCAAAAAGAAGATATTTTATATCGCCAACAACGGGGCGTATCTGGGCTGCCACGGCAGGAGCCTGTTTGTGAATCCCATTGAACCGGAGCTGGTCCGGGAGGTGATCGAAGCGGTGCGCAGGCACCCGGATCTGAGTGTGATCTACGCAGGCCAGGACGGGGATTACATGGACTCGGAAAATGACGCCTTATACCGCTGGATGCTGGAGGGATATAAATTCAACATCCGCCGGGTGAAGGATGTGCTGGCTCTGGAGGACCCCTGTATCAAGATTTCCATTTACAAGGAGCAGGACGTGGAGCACGCGGCCGCGGATATCCGGGAGGCGTTTCAGGACCGGATGAAGATTACGCTGGCCGGTGAAATGTGGATGGACTGCATGGCTCAGGGCGTAAACAAGGGCCAGGCCGTCAAACGGCTTCAGGAGAGCCTGGAGATCCGCCCGGAGGAAACCATGGCCTTCGGAGACCAGTTAAATGATATCGAGATGCTGCAGCAGGCCTATTACAGCTTCGCCGTGGCCAATGCCAGGGAGGAGGTGCGCAAACTGGCGCGCTTCCAGGCGGACAGTAACAAAAACGACGGCGTTTTAAAAGTTTTGAAGCAGTTACTTTGAAAGGAGTTTAGAGATTGACGAGAGAGCACCTTAGCCGGGGGAGAATATTCCGCTGCGGCCTTGCGACGGTTGTACTGATGGTTTTTCTTTTGGCGGCGGGCTGCAGCAGAAGCGCTGCGGTTGAACCGGGCAAAGAGGAAGTGAAGCGGTCCTACACCAAGGGGCAGCTGATGACCATTGCGGCCACGGAACGAAACCGATATCAGAATATTTATACCAGCCAGATCTGGGCGGTGGAGGACAAGGCGGGTGGAGGGAATTTCGAGGACCGGTTGACCGGGCAGATTCGTCAATTTTTCATGGAACTGGGAACCATGAACCTGCTGGCGGATGAGAACGGCATCGAGCTCACCAGCCAGGAGAAGGATTCCATCAAGCGTTTGTCGGAACAGTATTACGGGCTTTTGAGCAAAGCGGACCGGGACTATATCGGAGCGGATCAGGAAGAAGTCTATGAACTGTACTGCGAGTATTACCGTGCGGACAAGTTGGTGACGGAGCTGACGCAGGACCAGAATCTGGAAATCAGCGATGCGGAGGCCAAGGTGATTGAAGTGCTGCCGATCTCGGTGAGGAACCGCCAGACCGCCGAGGAGGTTCTGGCCCAGGTCCAGGCGGAGGGCGCGGATTTCTCAGCCATTGCCAAGAAGTATTCGACGGGCGGCGGGGTCGCGGTGCAGATGGAGCGGAATCAGAATCAGAGCGAGCTGGAGAAAGCGGCGTTTGCGCTGGAGCAGGACGAGATCAGCGGGATTGTGGAGGAAAACGGCGCCTTTTACATTTTAAAATGCACCAACGCCTACGATCAGGCGGCCACTGCGGCGCGCAAGAAAAAGCTGGCGCAGGAGAAGAAGAACAACGCCTTCCAGAAGATCTACGCCCCCTTTGCCGACAGCCATGTGGTGGTGTTCGACGAGAAAATGTGGTCGGAGATCCACTTTGAGGGCGGGGAAGGGTCCACCACTACCAATTTTTTTGAATTGTATCACAGTTATTTTCCGAAATAATTTCAGAGCGATAAAAAACAGGGCCGCGGGAATTTCCGCGGCCTTGGTGTTTTGTAAGATGATAAACCGTTGACGAAGCCTGTGGGGCACCGGAGGCGGAGTACCGTTGGCAGAGCCTGCGGGACGCCGCGGTCCGGGGGGGAAAACGTTAGGGTGGTCAGCGGATCATAATCGGATATCAGGCGTCTCCCAGCCGGAATACGGTGAGGGCGATATCCTGGTAGGTGTAACCGGCAGCGTCGGCCACAATTCGCAGGGTTCCGGGGCCTGTTGCCCGGAAGGGAACGCTGAAGAACAAGTTGGCCACCTCACCGGTGGCGGTGAAGGTATGAGTCGACACGGCCCCGGAAATGTTGGCGCCGTTGAACTCGGCCCGCAGGGTAAGGGTGGACGGGATTGCCGTACCGGTTTCCACTGCGATGGAGCTTTGGAACGTAATCTGGTAGATGCCGGGCTCTGTGATCTGGATATCCGTGGAGCCCGCCGCATGGGTGATGGCTGTGCCGGATATCAGAGGGTTCTCATTGAAGGTCAGAGCGCCTCCGGCGACGGAGGGCTGCCCTGTGGAATCGGTGGTTGCCAGAACTTCCGGCGTACCGCCTCCTCCGGGGCCGGTATCTCCGCGGGGGATTATAAAGTCGAATATCGCATTCTCGTCTGTGCCAATGTTGATGACTTCTGCCGGAGTACCCGGCTCGCCGGTGGATACCGAGCCTACCGTGATGGTGGCGGCGGGGCCGGTGGGGCCTGCTACGCCCTCGGGGCCGACGGGGCCTTCGGGGCCGATGGGACCTTCCGGGCCGACGGGGCCTTCGGGGCCGGTAGGACCGGTAACACCGTCAGTGCCGTTCGCACCGGTTGCGCCGCGCGGGATTACGAAGTCAAAAATTGCATCCTCGTTGGTGCCGGAATTGTTGACTACAACTGGGTCCTCAGGCTCTCCGGCAGTTACCGCGCCGACGGTTACGGTGGCGGTACGTCCTACGGGGCCGGTTGGGCCAGTCGGGCCGGTGGGGCCAGTGGGGCCGGTCGGGCCAGTGCGGCCAGTGGGTCCGGTTGCGCCGGTTAGGCCGGCTGCACCTGCGACGCCGGTGGGTCCGGTTGGGCCAGTGGGGCCAGTTGCGCCGGTTAGGCCGGCTGCACCTGCGACGCCGGTTGGGCCGGTTGGGCCAGTGGGTCCGGTTGCGCCGGTTAGGCCGGCTGCACCTGCGGCGCCGGTTGGGCCGATTAGGCCGGTTGCACCTGTGGCGCCGGTTGGCCCGGTGGGGCCAGTCACGCCGGTTGCGCCTGCGGTTCCGGTCGGTCCCGTTGCGCCGGTAGGCCCGATGGGGCCGATAGCACCAGTCGGTCCTGTAGCACCTACAGCCCCGTTAGCGCCGGTCGGTCCAGTGGGGCCAGTAGGTCCCATGGCTCCATTCATGCCATTTGCGCCGGTTGGCCCGGTGGGCCCCATGGCGCCGTTTATTCCATTGGAGCCGGTTGGTCCGGTTGGGCCGGTCGGTCCGGTGGAACCTGGAAGCCCAGGAAATCCCTGAGGTCCTCTGGGACCTACCGGTCCTACGGGGCCCTGAGGGCCGGGATATCCTCTGGGGCCGATGGGGCCCTGCGGTCCGGGGCAGCCTCTGGGGCCCATGGGCCCTTGGGGGCCGGTCGGTCCGCGGTTACAACAACAATTACAACCTCTGGGGGCACATCCGCCTGCTCCAGGGCATCTGCACTCGTCAAATGCCGCTTCGTCAGGATTGCAGCCTCCGGGTGTATTTCCGCAATTTGATCCATTTGGATAATTATAAAACATATTGATCGCTCCTTAATAATCAGTTTTTCAATAACAGTGGCCGATCTTGTTGAGTATGATAGTTTGAGTCTTGCCTTTTTCTGTATTTGTCCGTCCCCCTGCAACAGAGAGGGCCGCCGGTGCGAATGGACAGGCATTGTCCAATCGAAGGAGGGGAAATGGCGGGATGCAGGGTTCGCAGTGAAATGAACCCGCATCCGATTGGCGGTCTAATATACCATATGAAAAGTAAACAAGTTTGGTGATACGAGTTGCAGCTCTGAACCTGCGGGACCGTTTGGTCAAAGGATATATCCCTTAAACAATCACATCCCCGCGCTATTTACGTTATTGCCAATAATGCCGTTGACCCGTCAAAGAGCCATAAATGTTCATTTTATACTTGCTCCAATGAAGGAAAATGGTATTTGCCCCTTCGCTGGTAAGCGCGCAGACAATACATTCCGACTCATAAGCACCGGAATCAGACAGAAGTATACAACGTCATCTGTTCCGAAAGGATTCCTGCGGCTGACGGAACGGCTCCGCTGTTTTATTGCCCGGTTAAAACAGGAAAGATAGCTGGTGGTAATGTCAGCTGGCCCGGTAAGTATCCGCGGCCCTGCATGCCGGCAGGCTTTTGCGGATTGCAGGATTTGTTTTCGATGAATATGGGACAGGAAAATTCATTTTACCGCACGGTTTTTCGCTTGAAATCAGTAGTATTGGCAAACTGCATCGCAAAACGGGTGGGCAATGTTGTCCACCCGTACTGAGCTTTAAATGAAAAATAGATCGATACTGCAGGATGATATGAAGGTTATCGTGGCAGCGGCTTCATTAGCGAGTACGATCATACCGAATTCATTTCTTATAACCGTTCCCGTGGATGGTGTCTGGGTACTTGTGATGATACTAACGTTGGATGTTCCGACAGGCAGACGAGAGCGAATGGTTGATTCGCAATCAGAGCAACAATCGGTTGGAGCCGGAACCGGTTCCGGCAAATAAACAATAGTATCATTGTAAGTTGCATTATTTATTTGAATCGTATCGATACTGCAGATAGACAAAAACTGTGAGAGATTTTGGGTGGTGGCCACTTCAAATAATCCGATACGTCCATTTGGCCCGGGTATTAAAGCGCCAGGGCGGCCAACAACTGCATCACCACTCCTTAATGTGACAAATATATTGTTATTGGGATATAGCGTAACAATTTGTTGGAGTATATTTCTTATTTGCTCCGTGCAACCACAACAGGCAGAATTTGTATCACCTGCAGGGCCGGTGGCACCTGTAGGGCCGGTAACGCCAGTGGCTCCGGTAGGGCCAGTGGGGCCGGCAACGCCGTTAGCGCCTGTGGGTCCAGTGGCACCGGTTGCGCCTGCGGGTCCGTTGGCTCCCGTAGGACCGGTTGGCCCCATAATGCCATTCATTCCGTTGGTTCCGGTTGCGCCAGTCGGGCCAGTTGGACCAGGGGTTCCAGGAAAGCCCTGCGGCCCTATGGGGCCTGCCGGGCCTATGGGGCCTGCCGGGCCTATGGGCCCCTGGGGGCCAGGATAACCCATGGGTCCCTGCGGTCCGGGACAGCCTCTGGGTCCCATGGGGCCTTGGGGACCAGTCGGTCCGCGGTTACAACAGCAGTTACAGTCTCTGGGCGTGTTTCCACCTGCTCCGGGACATCTGCATGTCTCAAATGCCGATTCGTCAGGGGGATAGTTTCCAGGGATGTTACCACAATTAGTTCGATTTGGATCATTATAATACATAGCGATCGCTCCTTGTTTTTTAATCTTCCAACAGCAGGAACCGGTATTACACGTATCATGCACTGCGCACCTGGCATTCCTGCGGTGGTCCGCCCCCCTGCGGCAGAGGGCTCGGCAGGCGATCTGAATTGCCTGGCCTAATCCAATGGGAGGAGGGGAAATGGCAGGATGTCCGATTTGCAACAAAACGAGGGGACATCCGCCTGGCGGTCTACTATACCATATGAAAAGTAAACAAGTTTTGTGATATGCGCAGGCGGTCCGGCTATTCTGGTCGTACTTGCGGCCCGTTGGAGCTGATATAATGCAGCTTAAGGAAAAACGGCTGCAAACCTTGTAAATGAGACGAGGTGCAACAGGCAAACGGTTAAATGCTACGCAATAAAATGAAGTGGTATCCATTTGAGAGCCTGGTATACCATATGAAATGATAACAAGCTTTTGAAACTATGAAGCTGGCACTGGAACAATGTTTAAACAGGTGATCGAATGCAGCCGGCCATTCTGCCCGCCCCCCAAAAAAATCATAGTCGGGATATCAGGGGCAGTATCGTTCACTGCCCGGGGGAGATGATTTAACGAACCGGCATGTTTTACGAAATTGCGAGGACGGCATTCGCGTAACCGGCAACGGTGTTAACAAGAGAAACACCGGAAGCGGTAGTGGAAAACACCAACAAAAGCCTTGTTCCTGCGGTCACTGGAATGGAGAGGCCGCTTGTCAGTCCATTGGATAGACTGCCGATGGAGATAACACCGGTAAGCGCTGGCGCCAGGGTGACAACTACTCCAGTTATAGGTGAAAAAATATTGCTCGGCGTGGTGGACTGATCGAGCTGTGCCCGGATTGTGATGGTGGGCCGGTCAGGGACAACGCTGCGGTAGTGCTGAAAAATGCTGACAGAGCGGTGATTGTGCCGTCGCGCGGCACGGAAAATGCAAAGTTTGTCAGCGTACCGGCAGCATTTGTGAGGCCCATCGTGGCACCCGCTACTCCCGGTAGGCCAGGTGGCGCCGCTGTTAAAAGGAAAGTGACTATATACCCTGCAAACAAGGAAAAATGAAGTACGAGCTTATCTCGTCACTGGACAAACGTCGTCCAGGCGGAGACTACAGGCGCGTTTTCCACGGGAAAAAACAAATTTAACACGACCGCCTTACGCTAAAGAGGTAAAGACTAACAGTATATAGGCAGTTGGAGAAAAATAAGGAACAGGAGCGATAGAGAGAATGAGGCGTAACCAATCAAGCGGAACGTTGGAGCTTTGGGCCAAGTTGGGGCTGTTGACAAAGTGCCTGATCATTTATTACGAGCGGAAAAAAGCAATAAAAAAGACGCCTACCGGCGTCATCCCATACATCTTATCATCCTTTTTAAGTTCAAAGCGGTCGCCGAGAGGAGGCAGTGGTCCTCCGCTGCCTCTAAACCCCGTCGTAAGACGCGTGTTAAGTTATGTCCCCACTTTTGGGCGGCAAACGTGCCCTCGCACCAGATCTGCCGCTTGCGCAGCGCATCCAGATAGTCCGGCTCGTTTTGCCGGGCGAGATGCCGCCGTACTGTGGGACGGAAGTAGGTATCCAGCAGCCTTCGTGCGCCGCGTTTATCATTTTCGCTCAAACATTTCTCCCGGAAAGGACAGCTCCGGCAGTCTCCGCGGTCTGCCCAATACTCCCAGTACACACCGCTGGCGCTGCGGTACAGCCCCTTCACTCGAAGCTCTTTCCCATTGGGGCATTGATAAACATCTTTCTCCGCATCATAAGAAAAGGCATCCCGTTTGAATTCCGCCTTGGTCCTATCAGCAGAAGGCTGCGGCCTGACATAAAAGGAGATTCCCTGCTCCTCCAGCACACGGTGGGCCAGAGGAAAATCGTAAGCGGCGTCCGCTGTGGCCGCCTGAATGGGGAAGACATTTCGATGGATCTGCTCCAGATGGTCCAGGTATGGCACGGAATCATGCACATCGCCCGGTGTCACCGTCACACCCAGGATCACACCGTGGTCCGTGTCCAGGGTTTGATGGCTCAGGTAGTACTGGCCCTCCGGCTTCCCCGGCCGTTTCATATGCCCTGCCTCCGGATCAGTCCGGCTCACACGCTTGTGGCTGCGGCGGCTGTCCCGCTTGATTTGCTTTGTCCGCTTCTTCCGGCGGTGTCCGGTCCGTTTCTCCAGTTTCTGCAGTCCTTCTTCCTCGTAGCCGTCCAGCCGTTCCCAGTATACGCCCGGTTCCTCGGGCATTTCCACCAGATGCTCCGACGCACGGGAGGCATTGGCCTTTACATGGGTAGAGTCGGTAGCTGCCAATTTCCCGCTGACCAGACCTTTTTCAATGCACTGCCGCACCACTTCCTCAAACAGCCGACGGAAAACCTTGCGGAAAGAAGGCTTGCGACGGCGCAGCTGAGAGATGGTGCTGTGGTCCGGTACCCGGTCAAACAGATCCAGGCCCAGATACCACCGCAGGGCCACATCTGTCTGGATACGCTGTTCGATCTGCCGTTCCGATGGGATCCCGTACAGGTATCCTACCAGCAGATATTTTACCAGCACAACAGGGGCAATGGGTGGGCGGCCGTATCTGCGGTTGTACAGATGGGCTGTTTCTTCATGAATGAAGGACAAGTCCAGCGTGGCTTCCAGTTTTCGCAGAAAGTGTCCCTCTGGGACCAAATCTTCTATCGTTACCATGTGCAGCTTCAGTTGCATTCCCATCCCCCTCTCCGCTCTTTTTTTCATTATATCATATTTCCGGCGCTAAGGGGACTTTGTCAACAGCCCCAAGTTGACCCGAGGCCTTTTGAACAGATAGCAAAGAGCGGCCTGTAACCAATGTTTAGGCCGCTTGTGTCGGTCTCCACTGGCACAGGGATCAATGCTTATACAGGTAGCGAAAGCAGCCAGTCATTTTGCTTGCCGTCCAAACCATGGTCGGGATATCGGGGCCAGTACCTATAGCGTCACATACAATTTTGAACATTGCGCTAAAAATCCCCCGGACAGTTTGAAGTTTTCACTGTCCGGGGGAGATGATTTAACGAACCGGCATGTTTTAGGAAATTGCGAGGCCGGCACTCGCGTAACCGGCAACGGTGTTAACAAGAGAAACACCGGAAGCGGTAGTGGAAAACACCAGCAGAAGCCTTGTTCCCGCGGTCACTGGAATAGAGAGGCCGCTTGTCAGTCCATTGGATAGACTGCCGATGGAGATAACACCGGTAAGCGCTGGCGCTAGGGTGACGACTGCACCGGCGATCGGTGAAAAAATATTGTTCGGCGTGGTGGACTGATAGAGCTGCGCCCGGATTGTGATGGTGGAGCCGGTCAGGGACAGCGCTGCGGTGGTGCTGAAAAATGCTGACAGAGCAGTGATTGTGCCGTCGCGCGGCACGGAAAATGCAAAGTTTGTCAACGTACCGGCAACATTTGTGTGGTCAATCGTGGTACCTAGCACACTGACGCTGGGAGCATTGCTGCCAAAGCCAATCAGCGATGGAATACCGGCCAGGCCACCGGCTATGGTGGTCATTGTCAACGGCGTTCCCGATGAGAAGGGGATAATTGCGGAGGAACCCGCCACTCCAGTAGGCCCGGTAGCGCCGGTAATTCCGGCAGTACCAGTAGGTCCGGTGGGCCCAGTCGGCCCGGTTGCGCCAGTAGGCCCAGTTGCTCCGGTTGCGCCAGTCGGTCCGGTTGCCCCGGTCGGTCCGGCAGCTCCGTTGGCTCCCGTTGCCCCAGTCGGCCCGGTGGGTCCCATGGCTCCATTGAGTCCATTCGCCCCTGCCGGTCCAGTGGGCCCAGTGGGCCCTATAGCTCCGTTAAGTCCGTTGGCCCCCGCCGGTCCGGTCGGCCCGGTTGGTCCCATGGCTCCGTTAAGCCCGTTGGCCCCCGCTGGTCCGGTTGGTCCAGTCGGCCCCATTGGCCCATTGGCTCCGTTTAAGCCATTGGCTCCTGTTGCCCCGGTCGGCCCAGTAGGTCCCATGGCTCCGTTAAGCCCATTCGCCCCTGCCGGTCCTGTCGGCCCAGTGGGCCCCATTGGTTCGGGCTGCCCGGGATAGCCGACCGGTCCGGTTGGTCCAGTTGCGCCTGTGGGTCCTACATAACCCTGAGGGCCCATTGTGCCGGTCGGTCCTGTGATTCCCCGGGGACCCTGGCAGCCTCGCGGCCCCATGGGTCCCATCGGTCCCTGAGGCCCCATGGGACCTTGCGGTCCGGTCGGACCGCGGTTGCAGCAGTTGCAGCAATTCGATCCGGGATATCTGCGCGCGTCGTATGCGGCCGGATCCGGCTCGCCGCCTCCGGGGGCGCCGCCGTAATTCATTCCATTCGGATAATTAAAACACATAATAATCGCTCCTTATTGTCGATGCCTGGCTTCTCTGGGAAGCTGTCTGAGATTCAAATGCGTGATCGATACACCGGAAACGGTTATGGCGTCGGTTCCGGCGGTGTGAGAGGGCAGCGGCGGGGATTTTGGGGACAGTCCGGCCGGACGCTGTTTACCAACTCAATATACTATATGAAAATCGAACAAGTTTGGTGAACAAGCCCCAACATCCTGGCCATGCCGCGGACCTTCAAGCTCCCGGCCGTGCACCTGTGCATGAAGAATGAGCCCTACGACGGGACCAACGGGTATTTTGAGATGGCGGGCCACGGTTGCTGCTGATTGAAAACAAAGTGGAATTTTGCCCCTGAAAAGGGAGGAGGCCGACCGGATTCTTCCGGTCGGCCAGAGTATTATGAAAAAAAGTCTTGTTGGCATTAGCTCTTTACATGATTCAGTATATCCGGTAAATGTTAGGAAAGTTTGTTGAAATGGTAACAATTTTGTGAACGGAATGTGAGGAGGATGTGAACAGGTTATCCTTCCTCATCTTGAAAGAGCTTGTCAAAATACAACTGGTTCTGCTTTACGGCCTCGGCTTCCGGCTTCAATTCCCTGGCCAGAAGGTGATATTCGCGGGCTTTTTTGTGGTCGCCCAGGTGGTCGAAGCACACGCACAACTGCATATATGGGATATACCCGTAGCAGTCCTGCAGCACAAATGCGCCGGAGGTGTCCCGGGGCGTGAGCTCCAGGGCCCGCTGGTACCAGTAGGCGGCGGTCTTGTAAGCGTGTTCCCCCATCAGCAGGCGGCCGATCTCGCAGAGAATTTCCGCCCTGGGCTCGTCATAGAGAAAACTGCCCGTCAGAGCCAGGAACGCCTCCCGCTTTTGTCCCAGCTGTTCCCGGCAGCGGGACAGCTGCAGGCAGGCGTCGATCCGGTTTTCCACCCAGCCGTCGGGTTCCTCCAGAAAGTGCTCGAAGACTTTGACGGCCTCCTCATATCGCTGGTGATAATACAGCTCGCGCCCATAGTAAAACTGGTGGCGCGGGCAAAGTGTTTCGCCCTCCCCGATCATGGTCTCATAGATCCTGAGGTTCCGGTCGCTGTCCCCGGCGGCGAGTTTGCGGTGCTCGATTTCCACCGGCGAATAGAGAATATTGCCGCGGGGCGTGACCGCCTCGTGGACTCTGCCTTCCCACAAAAAGCCCCGGCGGTTTTTGATCAGCCGCTCGCGGTAATAGGAAAATGTCACATGACCGTTCTGGTCGAAACCGGTCAGATATTTCATCATCACAATGTCCGTGGCCGGATTTAACGATTCTTTCAGCCTCAGCAATAGCTTCTGCTGGTCCAGACGGATCACGTCGTCCGCGTCCAGCCACATCCAATAATCCATGGACGCCTTTGAGCAGGCAAAGTTTCTGGCTGCTGCGAAGTCCTGGTGCCATTTGTAATCAAACACGTGATCGGTGAACTGTGCGGCAATTTCCCTGGTCCGGTCTGCGGAGCCGGTGTCCACGACAATGATTTCGTCTGCAATTCCCCTCATTTGCTCCAGAACCCGCCCCAGAACCGCCTCCTCATTCTTAACAATCATACATAAACTGATGGTAATCACGGCGTCCTCCCCGTAAAGTTTTCGATTGAGCTGTTTGTCAGCTCAATATTACTATATGAAATGTGAACAAGTTTGGTGAATGTGAGGGAAACGGCATTGGGGTGGAGACAAAGGTCCGGTCTGAAGGCTATGCGCTGCCTGGGGAATCCGGCAGAGGCGGAGACGTCAAGTGCCGGTATCAGGCGGGAACCGGCAGAGGCTCTAAGCGGAGAGCGGCCGGTTCAGCTTGAGAACCGTGACGGTAGCGGTGCCTTCGGAGCTGGTGACATTGCTGTTGTAGGTCAGGGAAAAACGGGTTTCCGCCGGAACTTCGATGATGATCGAGTTGGATCCGTAGGCGGAGGTTGAATTCGTCCCTGTTTTAAAGTAGATGCCGTATTCAATGTGCGAGGCATTGTTGTAATAGGGCGTGATCTGAATATAACCGGGTGTCGCCACAAGGGCGGATACGTGGTAGGAAATCAGGTAATATCCCGGTGCCAGCGTGATCCGCGTGTTGTCGGTCAGAACAATCTGCCCCGTGGGATCTGCAGTTACGGTCCCCATCGGGATTTGGGTGGCGTTTGTAAACGGGATGGCGAAGGTCGCAAAGGCAGCAAACACGTCGTCCGGAACAGTGCCGGTTGCGCCGGTTGGTCCCGTTGGTCCCGTGGGTCCAGTTGGTCCAGTTGGTCCCGTTGGTCCAGTTGGTCCCGTGGCCCCCGTTGGTCCCGTCGGTCCCATAGCTCCGTTGGTCCCGTTCGTTCCCGCGGGCCCGGTTGCCCCAGTCGGCCCGGCCGGTCCCGCCGCCCCGGTTGGCCCGGTCGGCCCCATAATTCCGTTGGTTCCGGCTGGCCCCGTGGCTCCGGTAGCGCCGGTTGCCCCGGTAGGCCCGTTGGCGCCCGTCGCTCCAGTCGGCCCGGTCGGGCCCATCAGTCCGTTGCTCCCGGCCGGTCCCGTAGCCCCGGTGGCGCCCGTCGGTCCCGTTGGCCCCATTGCTCCATTCAACCCATTGCTCCCGGAAGGTCCCGTGGCCCCGGTCGGCCCAGTTGGTCCGGCCGCTCCGTTAGCGCCTGCCGGTCCTGTGGCTCCAGTAGCCCCCATCGGCCCCGTGGCCCCTGTCGGCCCAGTTGGCCCGACCGCTCCGTTAGCGCCCGCCAGCCCTGTGGCCCCGGTAGCTCCCATCGGTCCAGTCGGCCCCGTGGCTCCGGTAGCTCCCGTGGCTCCGGCCACTCCATCAGACCCCGCGGGTCCTGTAGCCCCGGTAGCTCCCACCGGCCCGGCGGGTCCCGTTGGCCCCATGGCCCCGTTGGTTCCCGGAGCTCCAGTCGGCCCGGTGGGTCCCATGGCCCCGTTGGTTCCGTTTATCCCGTCGGCCCCAGCCGGTCCAGTCGGTCCGGTGGGTCCCATGGCTCCGTTTCGCCCGGGCAAACCGGCAGGCCCCGTGGCTCCGGTTGCTCCAGTCGGCCCGGTGGGTCCCACATACCCCTGAGGTCCCATGGCTCCCGTGGGTCCGGGTCTGCCCTGGGGCCCGGCCGGTCCGGTTGGCCCGGGTCGTCCCTGGGGGCCGGCCGGTCCCGTAGGTCCGGGACACCCTCTCGGCCCCATGGGTCCGGGTCTGCCCTGAGGCCCTCCGGGTCCCACGGGTCCGGCCGGGCCGCGTCCGCAGCAGCGGGGGCAGCAGCGGGACCCGCCGGGGCAGCAGCAGTCCGGCTGTGGGAGATTGAGATTGTCAGATGAATTTATGCGGTTGAAATTGCAGTTGTACATGACCAAGTCTCCTTATTCCGCATTCACCATATGACCCGCGCCGCAGGGCAGAGTGGTATCCCGTGAATGCTCATATACAGTACCATATGAGGGAAATAGGGATTTTGTGAGGGCAGCCGGTCAGAGTGAAAACAGAAACTGCGCGTTTAAAATTGACTGCACTGTGAAATAAGTTTATAATGAAGCTAATTCATATTGGTTTGACCGGTCTGCGCCGTGGCCGGTCCGGCAGCAGGAAAACGCGGACCGTCGGGCAGATGTCCCATTGCGCCAATTCTGAAACATCATATCCTGTGGATGGAAATGAGGGCTTTATGGAATTCAACAGTGAGAGCAGAGATACCAGAATCTACATTGTGGACGATCATTACCGGATCGTCTACTTTAATCATGCGCTCGCGGAGGTGTTTCCCTCCCTCAAAATGGGGGAACTGTGCTACCGGGCGCTCTGCGGGGAGTCCGCCCCCTGTTTCGACTGTCCCCTGGGCCAGGAGGACGGCAGCGACAGCATTTTTTATAATCAGCTGGTGGACCAGTGGGTGGAGGTCAATACCGGCAGGATCGATTGGCCCGGCGAGGGCCGCTGCCATGCTGTTTTCGCCCGCAAAATACAGGAGGGCAACCGGAATCTGTTTTTCAACCTGACCAGCACCTCCGCCTATGATGTGCTGTTTGAGCTGAATCTGACCCGCGATATTTTCAAGATTCTCTACCAGGTGGAGGGGAAATACGATCTTCCGGCCTGTGTCGGACGGCTGGCCGCGGGGGTGGAGGCTGCGGCGCAGACGCTGGTTCACCCGGACGACCGGGAGGTGTTCCGGAAGTTCTGGAGCCTGGACAGCCTGCCGTCCCGCCTGGCGGCAGAACCCAACAACACGCTCAAAGGGCAGTTCCGGGGCAAACGGTCGGACGGTTCCTACTGCTGGGGGATCCATACCCTGGTTCCGGTGCGCCATGGGGCGAACGGCGACAAGATTGTCATGTGTTTCATACAGGATATCGATGAGCAGAAACGGCGTGAGCTGGAATTGCGCCGGAATTCCCGTTTACAGGATACGAACGTGGATCCCCTGACCGGCGTGTACCGGCGGGCCGTCTTTTTCCGGGAGGCGGAGGCGTTTTTAAAACAGGCGGGGCCGGAGCCTTATTGTCTCATGGCTGCCGACATCGAACATTTCAAGCTGTTTAACGAGTGGTACGGGCAGGAGGCCGGGGACAGCTTTCTGGTGAAGATCGGAGCCTGTCTCCGGGAGGAACAACAGGCCAGCGGCGGGGTAGCCGGATATATGGGGGGAGATGATTTTGGGATCATTCTGCCGGACCGCCCGGAGGTGCTGGAACGCCTTCAGGACAAGATGATCCGCTATGCCAAGGTGCGGGGCGGCAACGCCGGTTTCCAGCCGGCCTTCGGCATTTATCCCATTGTGGACCGGAGCATATCGGTCAGCACAATGTACGACCGGGCCGTGATCGCGCTGGGGGAGATGAAGGGAAACTATGCCCACCGGTCCTGCCGCTACGATTCGCGGATGAAGCGGAAGATGGAAGAGAACCACATGCTCCTGTCCGAGGTGCAGCGGGCCCTGGAGCGGGATGAGTTCACATTTTACGCCCAGCCCAAGTGCAATATGGCCACGGGGAAAATCATCGGCCTGGAATCCCTGGTGCGCTGGAACCACCCGGAGCGCGGGCTGATCGGGCCAGGGGATTTCATTCCATTATTGGAAGAAAATGGGTTTGTCTCCAACCTGGACCGGTACATTTGGGACAAGGTCTGTTTCCATCTGAAGAGATGGATTGAAAATGGACACCGCCCGATACCGATTTCGGTCAACGTCTCGCGGGTGGACGTGTACACTCTGGACGTGGTGAAAGAGCTAAAGGAACTGACGGACCGGTACGGCCTGGAGGCGCGGCTGCTGGAGGTGGAGATCACGGAGAGCGCCTACGCCGAGGACACGACGGCGGTGACCGCTGTGGTGGAGGGGCTCAGAACTGCGGGCTTTACCGTGCTCATGGACGATTTCGGCAGCGGCTATTCCTCCCTGAACATGTTAAAGGACGTCAATGTGGACGTGCTCAAAATCGACATGAAGTTCCTGGACATGGACGAGCAGAGCGTTGGCAAGGGCGTGGGAATCCTGGAGGCTATCACCAATATGGCCCGGCTCATGGGGCTGCGCCTGATCGCGGAGGGCGTGGAAACCCGGGAGCAGGTGGATTTCCTGTTGAATATTGGCTGCATTTACGGGCAGGGGTATTATTTTTACCGCCCCATGCCCATTGAGGATTTGGAGGCGCGGCTGGCGGACGAGCGGAATGTGGATTTCCGCGGACTGACGGCTCCCGGGGTGGAGCGCATCAGCCTGGACGAGCTCCTGCGCGGCGGCGTGGCCAGCGATATTCTGATCAACAATATTTTGGGCGGCGTGGTCTTCTACGACGTGTGCGGCGATCAGATGGAACTCACCCGGGCCAATGAACAGTATTACAAGGTGACGCGGACCAATCCCGTGGATCTGGAGGAATACCGGAAAACGATTCTGGAAGGGATTTACGAGGAGGACCGCCCGGTGGCGGTGGACATTTTCCGGCGCGCGCGGCTGGACCCGCTAAACGGAGCGGAGGGGGATATACGTCGTCTCTGCAAGGAAGAGGGCACCATCTGGATGCATCTGCGGGCGTTCTTTCTGCGGGAGCAGGGAGGGCACCAGATGTTCTACGGAGCGGTCAGCGACGTGACGGAACAGAAGCGCAGGGAGCATAAGCTGGAAGCCTCCCAGCGGGCGCTGGCATCGGCGGTCCGCACCGCGGAAAACGACGAGGGTTTCAAGGCGCTGACCGAGGACAACCGCCGCGCCGCCGCGGCCATTTTCGCCCAAATGACGCCGGGCGGCTTGATCGGCGGGTACTGCGAGGAAGGGTTTCCGCTGTATTTTGCCAACCAGGAGATGGTGGGCCTTCTGGGATACCAGTCCTTCGGGGAATTCTCGGAGGCGATCCGGGGACGGGTGATCAACACCATCCACCCCGACGACCGGCTGCGTGTGGTGGAGGACATCGGCGACCTGACCGAGCCGGGTACGGAATACATAACCACCTACCGCATGATGAAAAAGAACGGCGGCTGGTTCTGGGCACTGGACAAGGGAAAGGTGATCCGGACCGAGGACGGACGCCCTGCGATTATCAGCGCCTGCGCGGATATATCCGAGTCCATGGCAGCGCAGAGGGTGCTGGCGGAACACAACCGGGTGATCATCCGTCAGAACCAGGAGCTGCATTTCCTGAACAACGAGACGCCGGGCGGTTATCACTGCTGTGAAAATGACCGCGGCCTCACCTTTATGTACATCAGCAACCGTTTTCTGGAAATTCTGGGCTGGAGCGCGGAACAGATCCGGGCGCGGTTTGACAATAAAATGATGAACATGATCCACCCGGGCGACCGGGAGCGGGTGAGGGAAGCTGCGGGCCGGCTGGAGAAGGGGGGCGGGACCGCGGATTTGGAATACCGGATCATGGGAGCGGACGGTTATATCTGGGTCACGGACCAGAGCCGGTACGCCCGGGAGGACATCCGGGGATTGGTGCACGGCGTGGTGCTGGACATCACCGGCCTCAAACAAAAGGAGCACGAGCTTTGGGTGGCCGGCAAGCGCACGGAGAGCATCCTCAAACAGGCGGGGCTCAACTGCTGGGACTGGGATTTTGAGAGAAATACGCTGATTCTGACCAACGTGGTGCAGAACGTGGAGCTGACCGCCACCTACGGACCGTTTTGCAGTGGAATGGTGACGGTGATGGATTTCCCGGAACGGATTTTTGAGAACTTCTGCCTGCAGGAATCGGGCCGGGAGCGGTACCGCAGGTTTACAGAGGAAGTGAAAAACGGGGAAAACCGCGAGAGCCATACCTGTGAGGTCCCGGTCCGCGTCCGCGGCGGGAAAACGGTCTGGGTCCGGGTGGGCTGCGAGACGATCCGGGACGAGGAGGGCAGACCCGTCCGGGCGGTTGGGTATTACACGGACGTCACAAAACAGAAAAATGAGGCCCTGTGCCGGGAGGAACAGCTGAAAACCCTGGAACTTCTGCGCAGCCAGGCGACCTATGATTTCCAGGCGAATCTGACCAGAGACATGATTTTAAACGGCGAAGGGCGGGAGAAATGGATGGGGGAGGCTGGTATACCGGACACAAGCTATACCGAGGCCGTCGCCTATCTGAACAACAATCTGGTGACCCCTGAGTTTCAGGCCGCTGTGGCCAAGTTTATGGACCGCGAACGGCTGATGGGGCTGTACCGGGCGGGGATTTACACGGACAGCCTGGAATACCGCTGGATTTACAAGAACCAGGTGCGGTGGATGAAGGCGGTCATGTACCTGATGCAGATCGGGGACCGGCCGGACGTGTATTCCTGCATTTTTGTCATGGACATCGACGAGCAGAAGAGCCAGGAGCTGAAGCTGAGAAAGCTGGCGGCCACGGATTCCCTCACCGGGCTTTACAACCGGCAGAGCGGAGTGGCGCGCATCCGCGAGTATCTGTGCAGTATGGAGGAGGATGAGACGGCGGCGTTAATCATGCTGGATCTGGACGACTTCAAGGTGGCAAACGACGTGTTCGGCCACGCCTGCGGGGATCAGATCATCGCAGAGAACGCCGCAAAGCTGAAACGGCTTTTCCGGGAAAAGGACGTGGTGTGCCGCATCGGCGGCGACGAGTTCCTGGTTCTGTGCAAACAGATCCGGCAGGAGGACGCGGACCGGAAGATGGACTTTATCGTCCGCTCCATGAAAAGCATCTGCCGCCACGGTGACCGGGAGATTCTGTTCTCCGTGTCCGTGGGTTACGCCATGACGCCGGACCAGGGGACTGATTTTGACGAGCTGTACCGGAAAGCGGACATCGCGCTGTTTGCGGCAAAGATGGACGGTAAGGGACGGTACAAGCTCTATGAACCGTCCATGAAGGCGGTTCGATATGAATTGGCGGACAGGGATTAACCTGCCCGCCATTTAAATGGGAGAAGCAGCTGCCTGGGACCGGCGGAGTGAGGCGGACTCCAACCAACGCCGGATTACAGGTCCAGCTTCAGATCGCCGGGTTTGATCCAGCCGATCTTGCGGAGGATTTCGCCGAAGATAAAGGTCAGCACCGCGGGGAGCACGAAGCAGACCATCAGGATGCCAAGCCACATGTTGGCGCCGCCGCCCATGGCGGTGAACACGCCGATGGGGCCCACCAGGCCGCAGGTGCCCATGCCGGAGCCGGTGGGGATGTTCTCCATCCGGAACACCATGGTGGCGATGGGGCCGGTGATCATGGAAGCCAGCGTGGGCGGGATCCAGATGCGGGGATTGAGCACAATGTTGCCCATCTGCAGCATGCTGGTGCCCAGGCCCTGGGCCATCAGCCCGCCGATGCGGTTTTCGCGGTAGCTCATGACTGCAAAGCCGATCATCTGCGCGCAGCAGCCGGCGGTGGCCGCGCCGCCCGCCAGGCCGTCCAGGGAGAGGGCGATACAGATGGCCGCGCTGCTGATGGGAAGGGTCAGGGCCACTCCGATCAGAGCGGATACCAGAATTCCCATAAAGAAGGGCTGCATCTCAGTGGCGGTTTTCACCACTGTGCCGAACCAGTCCATGAACCGGGCCACGGTGGGGCCGACGCACTGCGCCGTCAGCACGCCGAAAATGATGGTGACTCCGGGTGTTACCACGATGTCCAGCCGCGTTTCCTTGGACACCAGCTTGCCCAGCTCGGTAGCCACCACCGTAGCCACCAGCGCGCCCACCGGTCCGCCCAGGGTGTTGCCCGCGATGCCCACCGTTGCGGCGGAGAAGAGCACCAGCTGGGGCGCTTTTAAGGCGTGGGCGATGGCCACTCCCAGAGCCGCGCCCGTGGCGCTCTTGGCGTACTGGGCGATCACATTGAAACTCTCGATATGTAGCTGCTGCCCCAGGGTGTCGAAGATGGTTCCGATGAGCAGCGAGGCGAAAAGTCCGAAGGCCATAGCGCCCAGAGCGTCGATGAAATAGGCCTGAACGGTGAAGTTCACGTTCTTCTTTTTGAGGAATTCCTTGAAGTTTGACATGATGTTACGCTCCCTTTAGATTTATTTTCGAAGAATTTTTCGTAATTGTTAGGGATTTTACCATAGTTTTAGAAAAAAGCAAGGTTTTTGTAAAAATTCACCTGATATTGATAAAAAATTAACAATATCAAGAGCGCTGACGCAGACCGGACCGTGGGCGAAGAGCGCCCGCGGGTGAAGAGCAGTCTGCGGGTGAAGAGCGGGAGCGCCGCCGCGGGCCGCCTTGCATTTTAAACGCCCGTAGTATATAATGGGAAAAATAATGGAACGCTGTTTTCAGGAAGGATGAGACTGCCAAAGGATGGAGTTTGAACTATTGTATATGATCCAGAAGCTGCATACGCCGTTTCTGGATGAGGTTATGAAAGGAATTACGTTTCTGGGGGAGAGCGGGTGGTTCTGGATACTGGTGGCCGCCCTGTTATTCTGCCAAAAACGGACCAGAAAGATCGGCCTGGCGGTGGCGCTCTCACTGGCGGTGGGGCTGCTGCTGGGAAATATAATTCTAAAGCCGTTGATCGCCAGGCAGCGGCCCTGCTGGCTGGACGGGTCCATTCCCCTGCTGATTGCCAGTCCGAGGGATTTTTCGTTTCCGTCCGGACACACGCTGGCCAGCTTTGAGGGGGCGGTGAGCATTTTCCTGTACCGCAGGGACTGGGGGCTGTGGGCCCTGGCGCTGGCGGTGCTGATCGCGTTCTCGCGGCTGTATCTGTTTGTGCATTTCCCCACAGATGTTTTGGCGGGGGCCGTGTTGGGAACGGCAATCGCCCTGGGCGTGCACCGGCTGCTTAAGCGGACGGAAAAGCGCCGGAAAAATCAGGAAGAGGTGAGAACATGATTGAGCGCGCGCCGGGGATTTTCGAGGTGGAGCTGCACAGCGGGCAGCTGAGCATCAGCGAAATTAAAATATTTATTGTCAAGGGAACGGAAGGCGGACGGAGCCTGATGGTGGACGCGGGCTTCCGCAACAAGGACTGCCTGCGGGTCATGGAGGGAGTGCTTGAGGAGCTGGGGATCCGTTACGACCAGCTGGACATTTTTCTGACGCACAAGCACCACGACCACTGCGGGCTGGCCAGCGTGTACGCGGAGCGGGGAGCCAGGCTGTTTTTGAACCGCCTGGAGGACCGGCACTGCTACGACTGCCTGTACTACAGCCACAGCCACGGGGCCGCGGAGGATCAGCCCCAGGTGCTGCGCAGCGTGGGCGTGACTCCGCAGGACACGCCCGAGGTCTGGGAGATGTTTATGGAGATCAACCGGCGGGCGGAGGGAGAAAAGGGCTGGGAGTTCGACATCCCGGGCTTCTACTACACCCCGGCGTCGGCGGGGGATGTGTTCTGTTACGGGAATTACCGGTTTGAGGCGGTGGAGCTCTCCGGCCACACTTACGGCCAGCTTGGGCTGTATGACGCGGACCAGAAGGTGCTGTTTATCGCGGACCAGGTGATCAACGGGATTGTGCCCATTGTGGGGACCAGCTACCCGGACGAGGGGCTGTTGGCCCGGTATTTTAAATCCCTGGAATACATTAAGCACCATTACGCGGACTGCCTGGTGCTGCCGGCCCACAACGGACCGGTGACGGATCTGGCGGGCACGGTGAACCGGATTGTGTTTTCCTACCTGGACAAGGCGGATATGATCCGCAGCATCCTGGTCCACGGCCGCAGGGCCATGACCACCCAGGAGGTGGCGCGTCTGGCCTACGGCATGGAGCGCGTGCCTGCGGACCAGGCCCAGTTCATCAAGCTGAAAATGGTGATCTCCAAGACGTTCTCCTGCCTGGAATACCTCTACGAGGAGGACTTCGCGCTGCGGACGGAGCGGGACGGGGTGTTTTATTGGGAGGCGCCGTAAAAGGCGGAGACGTTTCCGTTCAGACGGCTTATCTTCCGAAACGGAAATTTCACTTGCATATTTTTCAATATCGTGTATAGTTATAGTCAGGCGAAGGGCGGACCTCTCCCGGTCCGCCTTTGTCAAAATTAAATATGGAAATGCAGAGTAGGTTTATGCGCGTTAAGTGCCGGCTGAACAGGGAGTTGTCAGCTGGACGAAAAGGGAATCATCCCTTGCGGTGCGTAGGCCGCATCCCGCTGCAACAGGGATAGTGTATCATTATCTCCTATTGTAGTACGAGAGGTCTGCAAAGGAGGTAATTTTTTTATGAAGAAATTAGCAACTTTGTTCACCCGATCCCTACAGGAATTCAAGCAGGTAAAAACCGTCACGGTGTGCGCCATGATGGGGGCCGTCGCGCTGGTGCTGGGCAGTCTTTCCGTGGAAATCATTCCCTCGGTGCGGATCGGATTTTCCGGAATCCCCAATGAATTTGTGGCCTGGCTGTTCGGCCCGGTGGTAGGGCCGCTGTTTAACGGCACCATGGATATCCTGAAATACCTGGCTAAACCCACCAACGCCTATTTCCCGGGGCTGACCATGGTCACCATGCTGGCCGGGTGCATTTACGGCTGCTTCTTCTACGGCCGCCCCATGCGCCTGTGGCGGGTATTGGTGGCAAAATTCACGGTCGCGCTGATCTGTAATGTGATCCTCAACACCTTTTGCCTGTCCATTCTTCTGGGCAAGGGATTCTGGCTGCTGCTTCCGCCCAGAATTCTGCGCAACGTGATCATGTGGCCCATCGATTCCCTGATATTTTTTTATCTGGCCAAATTCATGGAAACAGCGGGCGTGCTGCGGCAATTTGGCTTAAAGCCCGCCCTGGAAAAGGGGCCGAAAACCGGCGGGAAGCGTTAAAAAGCTGACGGGCTGTTCCTCAAAAAGTGCAGAAAAATGGGGCTTTGCGTGTTGCAGGGCCCCTGTCTGCGTGCTATGATGCGACTGAACAAAAATGAAACAGTCAGAAGCTCATAGAGGAGGAAAAACGAACATGGCAGTACATGTAATCGACGAGGCAAACCGCTGCCTCCAGTGCAAAAAACCAATGTGCCAGCAGGGGTGCCCCATCCACACGCCCATACCGGCGATCATCAAAGCGATGCGGGAGGGACGTCTGGAGGAGGCGGGAAAAATCGCCTTTGAGAACAACCCCTTGTCCCTGGTCTGCGCCCTGGTCTGCAACCACGAGCGCCAGTGCGAGGGCCACTGCGTTTTAGGCCGCAAGGGCCAGCCCATCCATGTGAGCAGCATTGAAAACTATATATCCGACACCTGTTTCGAGCGCATCGACGTCCACTGCGCTCCGAAAAACGGGAAAAAGGTCGCCGTGATCGGCGCAGGGCCTGCGGGCATCACCATCGCCATCCTTCTGACCAAGAAGGGCTACAGCGTGACCATTTTCGACTCCCGGGACAAGATCGGCGGCGTGCTCCAGTACGGAATCCCGGAATTTCGTCTGCCCAAGACCATCCTGGAGCGCTACAAGAAAAAGCTGCGCGCCATGGGCATCAAGATCCGCCCCAACACCACCATCGGCGGAGCCCTGGAGATCAAGGATCTGTTCCGGGACGGCTACCAGAGCATTTTCATCGGCACCGGCGTGTGGCGGCCCAAGAAGCTGGGCATAAAGGGAGAATCCCTGGGGAACGTGCACTTCGCCATCGACTACCTTGCTAACCCTGACGCCTACGAGCTGGGGGACACGGTGGCCGTAATCGGCGTGGGCAACTCGGCCATGGACGTAGCCAGAACGGTGATCCGCCACGGCTCCCGGGACGTGACCCTTTACGCCCGGGGCGCCCGCTCCGACGCCAGCCTTCACGAAACCCAGTACGCCATGCTGGACGGAGCCAAATTTGAATTCGGCAAACAGATCATTGAAATCAACGACGACGGCCCGGTATTCCGAAGCATTTACAGCGATGAAAATGGAAATATCACCGGTTATGAGGAGAACACCGAGCAGGTACATGCGGACTCTGTGATCATTTCCATCAGTCAGGGCCCCAAGAGCAAGCTTGTGAACACCACGGAAGGCTTAAAAGCCACCGAAAACGGCCTTCTGGAGACAAATGAATACGGCGAGACCACGGTGGAAGGCATCTTTGCCTCCGGCGACGTGGTCTTGGGCGCCAAGACGGTAGTGGAGGCGGTGGCCTACTCCAAGATCGTGGCCGACGCCATGGACCGTTACATGCAGAAAAAGGAGAGCAGAACAGATGAAGATTAATGCAGGAATGCGCTGCCATGACATTTGCCCGAAAATGGAGCTGGAGGAGCTTTTCGGCCAGGTAAAGGCCGCGGGCGTCACCCAGATCCAGCTGGCAATGTCCAAATCCATTTCCAACTACAACTTTACCCCCGGCCACTACAGCGCCGGTTTCGCCCGCCACATCCGTTCCCTTTTGCAGGAAAACGGAATCCACGTGGCGGTGCTGGGCTGCTACATCAACCCGGTGAACCCCATCGAATCCCAGCGGCAGGCAGAGGTAGCCCGTTTCATTGAGCACTTAAAATACGCCCGCGTGATCGGAGCGGACATGGTAGGCACCGAGACCGGACGCCTGGACCCGGACATGGCCGTCACACCCGAGACCTACACGGAAGAAGCCTACCAGCTCCTGTTAAAGAGCATGAGAGAGATCGTATCCGCCGCGGAGAAGCTGGGCGTGATCGTGGGCGTGGAGGGCGTATTCGACCACACGCTGTACAGTCCGGCGCGGATGAAGCGTTTTCTGGAGGACATCGACTCCCCCAACGTGGAGGTAATCCTGGACGCCGTCAACCTGATCGGCCCCGACTCCGTCTCCCCCGAGTCCCAGCGCCGGGCCGTAGAGAAAGCCTTCGCCTACTACGGCGACCGCATCGGAGCCCTCCACATGAAAGATTTCGTCTACGAGAACGGAATCCAGCAGTTCCGGCATGTAGGGGAAGGCGACTTCTGTTTCGAGCCGCTCCTCAAACTGGTCAAACAGAACAAACCCCACATCGCGATGTTGCTGGAAAACTCCAGCCGGGAGCGGTATCATGGGGATGTGGAATATCTGCAAAGCATTTTTACGGGGGTGAGCTGAAAGGGACGGCCATGGCGGGGGAGGGGTTCGGGGGCGAGTTCCGGGAAGTCATGTTGCTAAGGTCCCGACAGCACAAAAGAAGGGGTACCGTGGACATTCACACCGTATTCCTGAAGGAATACGCTGTTCAGGTCCACTCAAAAGCTTGCTTTGAGGCAAGCTTTTGCCCCCTTCTTTTGCACTGCCGGTACCTAAGCACCATTGACTCCCCTCCACACGCCCCCGAACCCCTCCCCCGCCATGGCCTGGCATTTCCTGCCGTAAAGGAAAAGTCCCCCCACAACGCACTCCCAAATAAAGTAAAAGATCTTCCAACCTGATTTTTGGAATAAATTGTAAAATCTCTGGCAAAGGGCAGTCACCTAAGCCAGAGATTTTTTTACCCCAAGGAAAAGCGAGGGAAGAGGTAATCGAGAAAACGTAGTGGGTGAGAGGCAGGGGGGCGGGGATTGAGGCGACTTTGGAGCGGCTCGGAGAGTCTTAGGTCCAAGGAGTCGGGAAAGGCGGGATTGCGCAGGGCGTTCAGCGCCCGGAGCAAAGCGTAGGCGGAGGGGCCGGCATCAGGCCGGCGCTGGAGCTCGGAGCGGTGCCCGGCTTTCCCGGCTTCTTGGGCCTTAGACACTCCCGCCGCGGAAACCGGAGTCTCAAGCCCCGCCCCCCTGCCTCTCACGAACGGATGCATCCCAGCCTCCCCCCCATCCCGTCCTTTCTCCGCACCCTACCCCATCACAATAAACTCCAACAACCTCTCCATATCCTCCTTCTCCGACGCCACAACATCCATTTCCGGTATCTCATTTCCCTGAGTAAACACCTTAGCCATCGCCAAATACTGGGTCAGCTTGGATTTCAGGTTGAGCCGGTCGCCCTCGTCCGTCACCAGCTCCACGCGCCCCTTGCAGGACCCCACTGCCTCGAAAAATCCGTCAATGTCCTTGATGTGTCGAAACTTCATAGCTGTTACCTCCTGGTTATATTTTTCTGTTTTCATCTTATCACTGCCTCCCCATGAATGCAATATATTTTGAATATATTTTGACTATATTAAACTAAAAAATGACAGTATTATATCTAATTTATGAAGTGCACAAGGGTATAAAAATTTATATGAAATAAATATATACATAAAATGAAATAAATATTATCAAAAACTGATGATTTTAGTTGAAGGGCCAGGGGGATTGTGCTATATTGAAATTGCATCGGGAAACGGTGGCAAAAAAGAAGAGGAGGTAGAAGATGAACAGCCAGGATTATGTCAACGAACTATTTAATTTGGAGGGGCACGTGGGGATTGTGACCGGCGCTTCCAGGGGATTGGGGATGGGGATCGCCCAGGTGCTGACAAACGCGGGGGCCACAGTCTACAACCTGGATATCATCGAGCGCAGCGACGAGAAGGAGATCACCGGAAATATGATCGATATCCACGCGGACCTGACCGATCGGGAAGCGGTACGGGAGATTGTGGAGCGGATTGCCGCAGATGAGGGGCATTTGGATTTTCTGATCAACAACGCGGGCATCACCTACAAGTGCCGGGCTGAGGAATATCCCATGGAAAAGTACAAACAGATTCAGGATGTGAACCTGGAATCCATTTTTGAGCTTTGCCGCATGTGTTATCCGTACCTGAAGGAATCCCGGTATATTGGAAGGATTGTGAGCATTTCCTCCATGGCGGCCTATATGGGGCATTCCGGCGTGGTTCCCTACTGCATGACCAAGTCCGGGGTGAAGGGGCTGACCATCGGTCTGGCCGAGGAGTGGAAGCATGACAATATTCTGGTCAACAGCGTGGCGCCGGGATGGTTTTCCACCAAGCTGAACCAGGAGATGTACCGGAAAAATCCGGAACGGCACAAGGCGGCTCTGGCGAAACCTATGCTTGGGCGGTTCGGGGATCCGGTGGAGATCGGATATATGATGCTGTTCCTTCTGAGCCAGGGTTCCACCTATCTCACCGGCCAGGACTTCGCGGTGGACGGCGGCGCGCTGTCCCATGGCTTTTAAAGGGGAGGGCGGAAGATGATGAAATTCAGTTCAACGATGACCATCCAGTACGACACAATTTTCTCTCCTTTTACCGCGGCGCAGTACCCGGAGGCCCTGGACTGGCTTCGGGACAGCGGATTTGACGCCGCCGAGGTGTGCATTTCCCACTACCGGGACCTGGACGTGGAGGGATTTAAGGCGGAGCTTGACAGGCGCGGGCTGGCCTGTTCCAACATTTCCACCGGCCAGGCCAGGACGCTGGAGCACATCACGCTGCTGGATGATGGGGAGACGCTGGAACGGGCGCAGGAGCGCCTGATGGAGCATATCCGGGCCGCGAAGATTCTGGACTGCAAGGTGACGCTGGGGCTGATCCGCGGACTGGGAACGCCGGGGAAGGAGCGGGAGGAGCGGACCCTGCTGGCGCGAAATCTGGAGAAGGTGGTGGATTACGCCGGGCAGCAGCGGGTGAAGCTGATTCTGGAAACCATCAACCGTTATGAGACGGCGCTGTTCAATACTGTGGATTCCTGCATGGATTTTATTGAGCGGGATCTGGGCAACCCGGAGTGCGTGGGCGTGCACTGGGATGTGTTTCACGCTAACATCGAGGACCGGGACTTCGGGGAAGCCATTGACCGCATGGGGGACAGGCTTATGCACGTGCATCTGGCGGACTCCAACCGCTGGTTTCCGGGGTATGGCCATCTGGATTTCCCGGCTATTTTCCGGCTGCTGAAGGCGGCGGGATTTGAGGATTACTGTTCGTTTGAGTGCTTTAATCTTCCGTCGCGGGAGGCCATTCTGGCGGAGGCCGGACGGTTTATCGGGGAGATGAAGGCGGTGATCCGTTGAAGACCGCTTATTTTAGAATTTATGAGGCGGATAATGTGGCCATCGCGCTGGAGCAGTTGGAGCCCGGTTGTGAGATTCAGTTCACGGGCGGCTGCTGCACGGCCGCGGAGGTGATTCCCAGAGGCCACAAGGTGGCTCTGTCTGATCTGGAGCCGGGCCAGGACGTGATCAAGTACGGTTATCCCATCGGACACGCCACAAAGCGGGTGCGCGCAGGCTCCTGGGTGCACTCCCACAATATGTGCACCAACCTGGAGGGCACGCTGGAATATGAGTACCGCCCGTCTTACAGCGTGAGGGCGGGAGAGCAGGGGGCGCCGGGAGCAGTGGCCCCTGCGGGAATGCCGGGGGCGGTGGCCCCTGCGGGAACGGCGGGAGCGGCGGCCCCTGCGGGAACGGGGGCCCTGGCGCGCCTGTCGTCCGCCCCTTCGGGACCAACGTTCAAGGGCTACCGCCGCAAAAACGGCGCGGTGGGGGTGCGCAATGAAATCTGGATTATTCCCACAGTTTCCTGCGCCAACCACACGGCGGATGTGCTGGCAAAGCTGGCCTCCGTGGAATTCGGCGATGCCTGCGACGGCATTTTCGCGTTTCCGCACAATTCCGGCTGCTCCCAGCTGGGGGACGACCACCGGATGACGCAGAAGCTACTGGCCGCCATCGCCAAACACCCCAATGCGGGCGGCGTGCTGCTGGTGAGCCTGGGCTGCGAGAATAACAATATCCACGAATTTCTCCCTGTGCTGGGGGATTACGACCGGGACCGGTTCAGGGTGCTGGTCACCCAGGAGGCCGGGGATGAGATCGGGACCGGGCTGGAGCTTTTGCGGGAGCTGGCGGAGATCGTGAAGCGGGATAAGCGGGTGCGGGTGCCGGTGTCGGAGCTTAAAATCGCCTTCAAGTGCGGAGGCTCGGACTCCCTGTCCGGCGTGACCGCCAATCCGCTCTGCGGCACTGTGGCCGACCGGATCACTTCTCTGGGCGGTTCGGCCGTGCTGACGGAGGTGCCGGAAATGTTCGGGGCTGAGACGATTCTCATGAACCGGGCCGACTCCCGGGAGACTTTTGAGAAGGTGGTGAACCTGATCAATTCCTTCAAACAGTATTATCTGGACTATGGCCAGCCGGTGTACGAGAATCCGTCCCCGGGCAACAAGGAGGGCGGGATCACCACTTTGGAGGAGAAATCCCTGGGCTGCGTGCAGAAGGGCGGCCGCGCCGTGGTGAGCGATACCCTGGACTACGGGGAACCGGTTCGCAGGCCCGGATTAAACCTGATGACCGGGCCGGGAAACGACAACGTCAGCATCACCGACCTGGTGGCCTCGGGCGCGCAGATTCTGCTGTTCACCACCGGCAGGGGGAATCCGCTGGGCACTGCCATCCCGTGCATTAAACTCTCGTCCAACACCGCTCTGTATGAGCGCAAGCGCCATTGGATCGATTTTAACGCGGGCACTATCGTGAACGGGGATTCTCTGGAAAAGCTGTCGGAAAAGCTGTGGAAGCTGGTGCTGGAAGTTGCCTCGGGCAAGAAAACCCGCAGCGAGATCAACGGGTTCCGGGAGATTATGCTGTTTAAAAGCGGAGTGTTGCTGTAGCGCGCAGGGCGGGTGAGTCCGGCGGCTCCGTCCGCCTGCGGCCCGCCGGGCGCCGCCTCTGCGCCCCCGAACACGGCCCGCCGGGCGCCGCCGTCCCTGCGCCCGCGCGCCCACATACTGCGCGCCGCCCCCACGCCGCCGCGCCGCCCACCTCCCACCCCCCACAAAAAAATCCCCCGCCACCCGGGCGCCACAAGAACCGCGCCCGCTGACGGGGGATTTATTGATTTTCAGCCGCATTCCAATCTCATTCCGGCACAAGAACCTTACCGGACCTCTCAACCGCGCCCCCGCGGTCCCGCTCACGAATATTTCAGCATAATATTGTGTTCGCTGCAATACTGTTCGATGGCCGCATCCGGCTTCTTGTTGGAGCAGATGATATTAGCCAGCGTGACCGGTCCCAGGGAGATGAGGGAGGTGTGCCCGAACTTGGAGTCGTCCAGCACAAAGCAGATGGTTTCCGATTTCTGGGTGGCGGCCAGCTTGGTCTCCCGCTCCATGGGATCGCTGTGGGAGAAGCCGTTGGCAAGGGACATGCCGGAGGCCGCGATAAACGCCTTGGTGATGTTGTAGGGCGCGAAGGCCTCCTTGGCGTTGGTGGGGGTGAAGGAATTGTTCTTTTTGTTTAAGAGGCCGGGCAGGACGAAAACCGTCACGTTGTCCAGGGCCAGGGCTTTTATGATGATGTCGATGTTGCCGGTGATCACGGTGATGTTTTTCAAATGGCTCACATAATCCAGGATATAGCAGGTGGTAGAGCCGCTGTCCAGGTAGATGATGTCGTTCTCCTGGATGAGCTGCGCCGCGTAGCGGCAGGCCTCCTTCTTGGCCTCGGTGTTTAAGCTGGCCCGCAGGTGGAAGGGCATGAATTTGCGCTTGCTGGTGGTGTAGACGCAGCCGTAGCTCTTGTTGATCGTACCCCGCTCGCAGAGCACGGTGACGGCGCGGCGCAGCGTGCTCATGGATATATTGAACTCATTGCACAGGGCGGTCATGGACACGTTGTCGTGCTCCTCAACATAATCTTCAATTCGTTTCAATTTCTGCTCGTTCACAAGATTCTCCTTTGCATAATCAATTCTAAACTATCACTATTTGGTTGCCATATTTTTGAAATGTTTCCTCATATTCGTCATTTAACGGCTGATCGGTAATCAGAGTGTTAATCCTGGATGTCGGGCAATAGGTCATTAAGGTGCTGTGGCCGATCTTGCTGTGGTCGGCCAGCAAAAATACCTCCTCCGCCTTCTGGGCGGCGATGCTTTTGATTTTGTATTCCTCCACGGAAAAATTGGTGGCCCCCGCGTTTAGGGAGAAGCCGACGCACGAGAGAAATGCCTTGAGTATGTTGTAGGTTTTCATCTGCTGGGAACAGCTCTCGCCCGTAAAGGACATGGTGGCCCGGTTGAGAATGCCGGGCAGCGTGGCCAGGGTAATGTTGGGCTTTTTGATCACAGCATTGATAATATTGACACTGTTTGTGATGATTGTCAAGGGCAACTCATCCGGAATGTAAAAGGGGATGAAGCTGGTGGTGGTCCCGTTGTCAATATAGATAATGTCGTGGGCCCGGATCCTGGAGGCCGCGTAGCGGCAGAGCCGCTGCTTCTCGCTGACATTCTGAATCTCCGGCGCCTCGGAGTAAGGGTGAAAGACCGCGTTCCCTCTGGGCACGGCTCCGGTCTCCACGGTGACCCCGCCGTAAACCTTCTTGATGTCGGGATTCGACTCCAGGATGGTGGCGATGTAACGGCGCACGGTATTGATGGAGACGTCGAAGTGATCCTGCAGCTCCTTTAAGGAAATGGTCTGCCGGAACCGGATATATTCTTCCATTTCTAACAATTTTGCACGTTTCATATTGTATACCCCCCTGCGTTATGAATTCATTATACCCAAGACATGCTCAAAAAGCAATAAGCGAATGTCAAAACCCGCGATTGTACGGCCGCCGGAACATGAAAATAGGTATGGTGATATTGGCTATATATTGGAGCTATTTTGATAATAAAATGATAACATAGAAAGGGACGATTCGTCAACTCACTCTTTTGACATAAAAATGATCACAAAAAGACGTAAAAATAACTTGAAAAAATATTAATTATGTACTATGATGGGAAATGATGAAACAAATATTATCAAAAAATGAAACAAAATTAACTAAAAGCGTGAAAGGAGAACATGATGGGAGAGGCAAAAAAATTGAGATTCTATGCGAACGGCGAGTACATTGTTTCCAAAACCGAGAAGTACATGGACGCATATAATCCAAGTACCGGGGAGGTAATCGCAAAAGTTCCCTGCTGCACGGAGGAGGAAGTGGAGTATGCCATCTCGTGCGCCAGGCAGGCATATCCCGGCTGGTCGTCCACGCCGGTGATGAAACGGGTGCAGATTCTCTACAAGCTGCGGGACCTGCTGGTGGAGCACATGGATGAGCTGACCTATCTGGTGGCTTACGAAAACGGAAAGGCCTGGGAGGAGGCCAAGGGGGACGTGCTCAAGGCCAAGGAGGCCACGGAGCAGGCGATTTCCGCTCCGTCCCTGATGATGGGGGAGAGCCTGATGGACGCCTCCGCGGGTTACGACACGGTTCTCTACCGGGAACCGCTGGGCGTGTTTGCCGGGATCGTGCCCTTTAACTTCCCGGCCATGATTCCTATGGGCTGGATGACCCCCATGTGCATCGCCTGCGGAAATACCATCGTGCTGAAGGCCGCCACCTTCACGCCTCAGTCCTGCATGCGCATCGCGGAGCTTTACAAGGAGGCGGGGCTTCCCGACGGCGTGATCAACATCGTCACCTGCTCCCGCACCGAGGCTGAGATTTTCCTCAACCACCCGGACGTGAAGGGAATCACCTTCGTGGGGTCCACCAGCGTGGGCAAACACATCTACGCCACGGCCGCCGCGTCCGGCAAGCGGGTTCAGGCTCTCTGCGAGGCCAAAAACCACGCGCTGGTGCTGGAGGACGCTCCGGTGGAACGGACCGCGGCCGGAATCATCAACGCGGCCTTCGGCTGCGCGGGCGAGCGCTGCATGGCCCTGCCGGTGGTGGTGGTTCAGGAGAGCATCGCCGACGCCCTGGTGGAGGCCATTGTGGAGCAGGCGAAGAAGATCACTGTGGGACCGGCCTACGAGAAAACCACGGCCATGGGACCGGTGGTGAACGCGGGACACAAAAAGTCCGTGCTGGCCTGGATTGAAAAGGGCCTGGAGGAGGGCGCCAGTCTGGTGCTGGACGGCCGTGACGTCAAGGTTCCGGGCTATGAAAACGGATTTTATATCGGGCCCACGATTTTTGACCATGTAAAGCCCGGCATGACGGTGGGAGATTCGGAAATCTTCGGGCCGGTGCTGTGCATCAAGCGGGTTAAGAACTTTGAAGAGGGGCTGGCGGTGATGAACCACAACCCATTTGCCAACGGCTCCGTCATCTTCACCCAGAACGGCCATTACGCCAGAGAGTTCGCGAGACACACGGACGGCGGCATGGTGGGTGTGAACGTGGGAATTCCGGTGCCGGTGGGCGTGTTCCCCTTCTCCGGCCACAAGAATTCCTTTATCGGCGATCTGCACTGCCTGGGCAAGGACGGATACCGCTTCTACACGGAGACCAAGGTGGTCACCACCCGCTGGTTCGACGAGGAGGAGCGGAAGAAAAAGACGGTCAGCACCTGGGATGGGACGATCTAAGACAGGAGAGGCGCAAAAACGGGACCCGCGCTGGCGGGAACGAAACAGGCGGGAACGGAACGGGCGGGGACTGCGCAGGCGGAAACCGCACAGAAAGGATGAAGATCATGAGTATCATAACATTTGATTCCAGCCGGAAGCTGGATGTAATCCCGATTGGGAGAATTTGTTTGGATTTTAACCCGGTGGAATATTTTAAACCCTGGCCCCAGTGCGACAATTTCAAAAAGTACGTGGGCGGCTCCCCGGCCAATATCGCCGTGGGAATGGCCCGGCTGAACTGCAAGGTAGGTTTTATCGGCTGTATCTCGGACGACCAGATGGGAGATTTCTGCATCCAGGTGTTCGAGGGCGAGGGCATCGACACCTCCAATATCGTCCGGGCGCGCCACGGCGAGTCCATGGGCCTGGCCTTCACCGAGGTGACGGACCGGGATCACTGCGGGCTGATCATGTTTCGGGATCACGTGGCGGATCTGCAGCTGGAGTCCTCGGACGTGTCCGAGGAGTACATAAAGAGCGCGAAAATGATCGTGGTCAGCGGAACGGCCCTGGCGGCAAGCCCCTCCCGTGAGGCGGTGCTCAAGGCCATCTACTATGCCAAGAAGAACGGGACCGTCATCGTGTTTGATATCGACTACCGGCCCTACACCTGGAAAACGGACGACGAGATCGCCCTCTATTATTCCATGGCGGCCAGGGAGGCGGACATCATCATGGGCTCCCGGGAGGAGTTCGACAAGACCGACGCCCTGCTGGGCCGTGAGATGACCGACGAGGAGATCGCTCAGAGATGGTTCGGCGAGCGGGCGAAGATCGTGGTGATCAAACACGGCAAACAGGGCTCCACCGCCTACATTCAGGGCGAGGGATCCTACAGCATAAAGCCCTTCCCTGTGGACGCGGTCAAGTCCACGGGCGGCGGGGACGGCTACGGAAGCGCGTTTTTAAACGGCCTGTTAAACGGCTGGGACATCATGCGCTGTCTGGAGTACGGCAGCGCCTCCGCTTCCATGCTGGTGGCCAGCCACGGCTGTTCCCCTGATATGCCGAAGCTGGAGGAAATCACGGAGTTTATCCGCAGGGAAAAGGAACTGTACGGGGAAATGATTGCAGTTGCCAAGTGAGACGGAGGAGAGACATGCTGTGCAATTTGAAGGAGGCGGCCCGCATCGCCATAGCGGAAAACAGCGGGCTGCCGGCATTTAACGTATTCGGCTATGAGGACGCGGCCGCTGTGATCAGTGCCGCCGAACGGATGAACCGGCCGGTGGTGCTGATGACCAACAAGGTGGCCGTGGCCCATATGGGGATTCCGGTGCTGGCCGGGATGCTTTTGGAGATGGCCAGGCGGTCCGAGGTGCCCACCTGCGTGCACCTGGACCACGCCACGGAGCTGGCGGACATCCGCCAGGCGGTGGACAGCGGTTACACGTCCGTGATGATCGACGGCTCCCAGCTTCCCTTTGACGAGAATGTGGCGGTCACCCGGGCTGCGGTGGAGATTGCCAGGCCCAGGGGGGTGAGCGTGGAGGCGGAGATCGGTTCTGTGGGCTACAGCGACAACGCGGACGCCAAACGCCGGTTCACGGACCCCGGGGAGGCGGAGCGCTTTGCCGCGCTGACCGGGGTGGACGCCCTGGCGGTGGCGGTGGGAACGGTGCACCGCATGGAGACCCAGGGGGTGGACTTGCAGTTCGACCTGCTGCGCCGCATCCGCCAGGTGGTGAAGATTCCTCTTGTGATCCACGGCTCCACGGGCGTGGCGGACCGGGATCTGCGCCGTCTGATCGAGTGTGGGGCGGTGAAAATCAACATGGGCACCACCCTGCGCATGGTGTTCGGCCAGACGCTCCGGGAACAGATTGAGGAAAATCCAAAACTGTTCGATCGAGTAGAAATGTACCAAAAATGTATGAAAGCTGTAGAATGCAAGGCTATTGAGAAAATAAAATGCCTTTAAAAAGTAGAAGATAATCAAAAGTTACTCAAAAATATTAAAAAAGATAAAGTTTTGTTAAAATTGTTGACGAATACTCGCAAAGTTGCTATAATCGTAAACATAGAAAATGCACAAAAGAAAAAGCGGATCAAACGTATAACAATAAAAAATGACCAAAAAGAGGGATGAAATGAAGGCGCTTGTGATTGACCTTGGCAGCAGCTTTGTAAAGTCTGCAATACTTGATCTTGAAAATGGGAAACTTTTGAGTCAAAAAAAGACCATATCTTCGTCAAAAAGAAGATACGACGACAAGCTCCTTTTCGAGGTGCCGGCCGGGTCCATCGTGGATACGGTGAAGGAGCTTTTGGATCAGGGAACCAGGGAATACGGCGATCTGACCTCCCTCCTCCTGTCCACGCAGATGCACGGTTTTGTCTACCGGACCGGGCAGACGCCGGAACCTGTCTACGTGTCCTGGCAGGACATGAGGTGCCTTCACCAAAAGTCCCCGGGACTCACGTACCTGGGATACCTGCAGGAGCTGTTTTCCAAGGAGGATATGGAGGACTGCGGCGTGTACATCAAGCCCTCCCTGGGGCTGTGCAACCTGTACACCATGCTGGAGGAAAATCCCGGCCTGGACCGGAACGGCACCCTCTACACCCTCGGGTCCTACGTCATAGAGCAGTTGACCGGGAATAATATCTGCCACATTACTAACGCCGCTCCCCTGGGCCTGGTGGACGTCCGGCGGCGGCGCTGGTCGGAGAAGATTCTGCGCAAAGCCGGATTTGAGGGGATCAGGCTTCCGCAGCTGGCGCCGTCGGATTTCGCCTCCTGCGGCAGCTGCACGGTGAATGGGCGGACGGTTTCGGCCTACCCGGATTACGGCGACCAGCAGATCGCGGTGCTGGGCTCCATGCCGGAGCCGGGGGACGGCCTGATCAACATCGCCACGGCCGGGCAGGTGTCCATGGTCTCGGATGTGTTTGAGCCGGGAGAGTACGAGATCCGGCCCTATTTTGAAGGGCGGGTGCTTCGGACCATTTCCAATATGCCTTCCGGCCGCGGGCTGGACGTTCTGGTGCGCTTCATTACCGGCGGAACAAAGCTTCTGACCGGAGCCGAGGTGAGCGTGGGAGAGTTCTGGTCCGCTTTTGAACGGCAGTTCGTGGAGGACAGCCAGGGGATCGCGGTGGATATGAGTTTTTACGCCACCCCTCAGAAGCTGGACGGCGGTGAAATCCGGGGGATCACCCAGAACAACCTGAACGTCAACACCCTGTTCTCGGCGGCTTTCCGGGATATGGCGGAGACGTATTGGAAAAATCTGGGTATCCTTGCCGGAAGCCAGCCCCTGGAGCGGGTGGTGTGCTCCGGAGGCGTTTCCTGGAAACGGCCGGAGCTGATCCGCATGATCGGCCGGGTGACGGGGCTGCCCTGCCGCCTGTCGGCCCTGGACGACGAGGCTATGGCCGGACTCTACCGGATGGCTCTCTGCTGCAGCGGAATCTGCCGGGGACTGGACGATAAGAGGGAAATGATCCTGCGCCTGTGAAGGCCCGGACCGGCCGGGCGGGATTGCGGCCCGGACAAGAGAGAACAGAAGGGGTGAGAGAGTTGAAGACAGTAAAAGAGAAGATCAGAGACCGGGAGCCGGTGTTCGGCACCATGATATCGGAGATGGCCTGCCCCAATCTGGCCCGGATCTTTAAGGCGGCGGGTTTTGCCTACATGATTGTGGACTGCGAGCACGGATATTTCGACTATTCCCAGCTGGCGGCCATGGTTTCGGTGGCAAACGGCGCGGGGATCGGCGCGGTGGTGCGCATTCCCACCATTGACCGGGGGGTGATCACCAAGGTGCTGGACATGGGGGCGGACGGGCTGCTGGTTCCTATGGTGAACACGGCGGATGAGGCCAGGCAGATTGTATCCTACGCCAAGTACCCTCCCCTGGGACACCGGGGGGCGTCCACCCAGCGGGCCCACACCAATTACGACCCGCCGAAGCTGGAGGAGTATTTTGAGATCGCCAACGCCAGAACCATAATTCTGGCACAGATCGAGACCCGGCAGGCCCTGGACCACGTGGGGGAGATCGCCGCGGTGGAGGGAATCGACGCGGTGGTGATCGGGCCCAACGACCTGTCCATCGACCTGGGCGTCCCGGGGGATCTGGGGGCTCCGGCCATGAAGGAGGCCCAGCGCATTGTGGCGGAGGCTGCCGCGCGGGCGGGCAAGGCCTCGGGTATGATCACCTCCCGCACGGATGTGATCCGGGAGTGCCGGGACCGCGGTATGACGGTTTTGAGCTGCGACAGCGAGGTGGGAATGCTTCTTAAGATGGCGCGTAAGGTGATGGGCGAGCTGCAGGCGTGAGAGGGTTAATTGGCTGCTGCGGCCTTACATAACAGGTTTTACATCAAACGAAAGTCGGGTGAAGAGATGCTTGATGTGACAAGAAACAATCTGGTGACAAGATTCTGCGGGGACGTGGAGCTGCCGCCCATGTACAGAATCCGGCAGAAGTTCGACGCCTCCCACATCGGGGAGGAGGAGCTGCCGTCGGTGGTCCGCGGGGAGCTTGAGCGGATGGGAGATCAGGTCCGGCCCGGGATGCGGATCGGAATCACCTCGGGGAGCCGGGGCGTGGCCAACGTGGCCCTGATCACCAAATGTATTGCGGATTTTTTAAAGGAAAAGGGGGCGGATCCCTTTGTATTTCCGGCCATGGGCAGCCACGGGGGCGCCACGGCCGAAGGACAGCGGGAAATCATCGAATCCTACGGTGTGACGGAAGAATATGTGGGCTGCCCCATTCTCTCCTCCATGGAGACGGTGGAAGTGGGGAAACGGCCCGACGGCAAGCCGGTGTTTGTGGATAAAAACGCCTTTGAGGCGGACGGTATCGTGCTCTGCGGCCGGATCAAGGCCCACACGGCCTTCCGCGGCCCCTACGAGAGCGGCCTCATGAAAATGGCCGTGATCGGCATGGGCAAGCAGCACGGGGCCGAGCAGGTCCACGAGTCGGGCTTCCATAATATGGGAAAACTCATGCCCCAGGTGGCCCGGGTGATTTTTGACAACACGAAGATTCTGTTCGGTCTGGGCCTCATCGAGAACGCCTTTGACAAGACCTGCAAGGTGCGGGCCCTGTTGCCGGACGAGATTTGGGAGCAGGAGCCGGAGCTGTTAAAGGAGGCCAAGGGCCGGATGGGCAGGCTGCTCCTGGACAATCTGGACGTGCTGGTGGTGGACCGCATCGGCAAGGACATCAGCGGGGACGGCATGGACCCCAACGTTACGGGGCGGTTCGCCTGCGCTAAGTCGGCCAGCGGCGGGATCAACACCCAGCGCATCGTGGTTCTGGGCCTGACGGAGGCCAGCCACCACAACGCCAACGGCATCGGCATGGCGGACGTGACCACCAGGCGGCTTGCGGCGGATACGGACTTAGATGCCACCTATCCCAACGCGGTGACATCCACGGTGCTGGACGTGGTGAAGATTCCCTTTGTGACGGAGAACGATCAGACGGCCATCCGGCTGGGCGTCCGGACCTGCAATGAGATCGACCGGGAACATCCCCGGATCGTGCGGATACAGGACACCATGCATTTGGAGGAAATTGAAATCTCGGAGGCCCTGCTGGCAGAGGCTCAGGCGGACCCCGATATCGAGATCGTGGGAGGCCCGTATCCCTGGGCTTTTGACGAAAACGGAAACTTGTGGTGATTTACCAAAGCGTAATTAAAATAAAACGAATTGAAGGAGGAAATGGTATGAAGAAAATGAGAAGAGGTTTTGCGCTGGCTCTGGCATCCGCCATGGTACTGCTGACCGCGTGCGGCGGCAGTCAGGGGGCGTCCGGCTCTGCGGCCCCCGCGGACACACAGGCCACCCAGGCCCCTGAGGCGGGGAAGGACAGCGCTGCCGCTGCGGACACCACCGCGGCCGCTGCCAGCGGGGACGTGATCAAGATCGGCTGCCCCCAGCCCCTCACCGGAACCAACGCCCTGGTAGGCGACACCACCGTGAAGGCGGCCCAGCTGGCGGTGAAACAGATCAACGAGCAGGGCGGCCTCTTGGGCAGACAGGTTGAGTTGGTGGTTTACGACGACCAGGCATCCCCCGAGGAGGCGGTAAAGATCGCCACCAAGCTGATCGAGGTGGACAAGGTGGACGTGGTCTGCGGCTCCTTAATCAGCAGCTGCGTACTGGCCTCCGGACAGTTCTTCGAGGAAGCCAAGATTCCCTGCATCGGAACGGGCTTAAGCTCCACCTGGATGAAGCAGGGCTGGGAGTACGTGTTCCGCGCCTGCCCCAACGCCGGAATGGGCATGCCCGCTCTGGCTGAGTACATGAAGAACCTGGGGATCGACAGAATCGCCATCTTCCAGGGCCAGGACGACTCCTCCGCCTCCGGCGCAGAGGATATGAGAAACGCCTGTAAGGACGCTGGAATCGAAGTGCTGACCTCCGAGACGTACGTGGAAGGCGACACCGACTATTCCGGACAGATCGCTAAGATCTTAAACAGCAATCCCCAGGCCGTGTTCACCTCCACCTTCTCCCCGACCCAGGCTCCCTTTGCCAAGCAGCTGAGACAGTTCGGATACGAAGGTCTGGTATTCAACAAAGAGACTCTGTCCATTGACAACATCAAGGTGGCCGGCGACGCCGGTAACGGATACTGCTTCATGTTCCCCTATGTGACCTACAACAGCGTGGACGAGATTCAGGATCCCATGATGAAGGAATTCAGCCAGGCGTATTTTGACGAGTACGGCGCAATGCCTTACCATGACTGCGCCTACAGAGCCTATGATTCCATGATGGTTCTGAAGAAGGCCATCGAGATCGCGGGAGCCACCGACGGCGAGGCGGTCAAGAACGCCATCCTGACCATCAAGGATTTCGAGACTCTGGGCGGCATTCAGGACTTTACCAAGGGGGACGGCGAGGGCATGAGCCTGGAGAACTTCAAGCCGTGGATCGTTTGGGGCGGACTTCAGATCGACTTAAACGAGTGGTTAAAGACCGACGACTGGACCGCTATGAAGGAACAGATGGGACTTTAATGGAACACGGAAACAACATTTGAATAGTGATTGAGAAAATGGGGAAGGCGGGTTGAGGTAACTCGCCTTTTCCCGAAAAAGACATCTGTCGAGAGGGGGAAACCGCTTCTATGTTATTTCAGATTATCATTTCAGGCCTGGTGATCGGCAGCGTTTACGGGCTGATTGCACTGGGATACAGCCTGATTTACAAGTCGTCCGGCCTCATGAGCTTCGTGCAGGGCGACATGCTGACCTTCGGCGCGTTCCTGGGTTACACCTTTTACGGGGTTCTGGGAATTCCGTTTTTCATTTCCTTTTTTATGGTCATTTTCCTGATGTTTCTTCTGGGTTTTGGCATCGAGAAGGGCGTGATCCACCGCCTGGTGGCCAAGGGGGTCAACCCCATCTACACCGTGCTGGCGACCATCGCCATCTCCTATATCATCCAGAACGGCTCCATGGTTCTGTTCGGGTCGGACATCAAATACTTCCCGCCGGTTACGTCGGTCAAGAGCATCCGGCTTCTGGGGCTCAGCGTTCAGACTGAGGCGGCGCTCTGTATCATAGCCTCCATCATTTTCATGATCCTGTTTAACTTCTTCATGAACAAGACCAGCCACGGAACGGCCATGAGGGCCGCCACCATGGATCCCATGGCGGCCAGGGCCTGCGGAATCGACGTGGGCTTCACCACCGGACTTTCCTGGGCCATCGCCTCCGGTATCGCGGGCTTCGCCGGGATGCTGATCGGGCCGGTATACGGCGTGTATACCACGGTGGGCGCGGTGATCGGCCGCAAGGGCTTCAGCAGCGCCGTGATGGGCGGCTTCGGAAACATGCTGGGAGCCATCGTGGGCGGCGTGCTTCTGGGGTTGATCGAGACCTTTCTGTCCGCCTACGTATCCTCGGCGCATAAAGATATCATCGCATATTCCATCCTGCTGATCTTCTTGTTTGTGAAGCCGACCGGTATCTTCAATGAACGCGCAATCGCTGACTGATAGGAGGAAGGTATGAACAAGACAATTTCGAAAAAGAATTTCATCATTTTGGGAGTGATTCTGGTTGCCTTTCCGTTTGTCGCCGACAAGCTGTTTAACTGGAACTACGGTGTGCTCCTGGCAAACTTTGCGATCCTTTACATCATCGCGGTGTCCGGCCTGGACATCCTGTTCGGATATTCGGGGCAGATTTCCATGGGCCACGCGGCATTCTACTGCATCGGCGCTTACGGCTCCGTGCTGATTCACCAGTTCACCGGGCTCCCCGTGATCGTGACCATCTTAATGGGTACGGTGATTGCAACCTTGATCGGCGCCCTGCTGGCTTACCCGGCTTCCAAGCTGGTGTTCCATTTCCTGTCCCTGGCCACCATCGCCTTCGGAGAGGTGGTTTATCAGCTGGTAGCCCAGTCCCCGGGAAATATCACGGGCAACTTTACCGGCAAGTTCACGGATACCATCTCCCTGTTTGGGTTTAAGCTGAATTCTTACACCAAATATTATTATTTTTCAATGATCTGTATGGTTATCTTCATCGTGATCAAGGTCAACCTGGTGCACTCCAGGGTGGGGCGGGCGTTTATCGCCATCCGCGAGAACTCCCACGCGGCCAACGGAATGGGAATCAATGTGCGCAAGTACAAGGTCATCGCCTTTGCCACCAGCGCATTTTACACGGCCTTTGCCGGCGGGCTTTACGCGCATCTGGTGCGCTTTATCAGCCCGGATACCTTCACCAACAAGCAGTCCGTTATGTTCCTGACCATGCTGCTGTTCGGCGGCAGCGCGTCCGTCGGCGGAACCGTGACCGGCGTGTTTACGGTCCAGTTCTTAAACGAGATCCTGCGCTCCGCGGAGCGCTACCAGCTGCTCATCTACGGCATCCTTCTGCTGCTGGTGATCCTGGCGTTCCCGGGCGGCTTGTACGGGCTGATCAAACAAGTGATCGCAAAGTTTAAATCGAAGAAGGGGGAGAAGGCTAATGCTGCAGGTTGATCATCTTACCTTAAAATTTGGCGGATTGATTGCAAACAACGACGTATCCATGCAGGTTCAGGAGGGTAAGATCACCGGTCTGATCGGTCCCAACGGAGCCGGAAAGACCACCTTTTTCAACTCCATCAGCGGCGTATACAAGCCCACCAGCGGCACCATCACCTTCCTGGGCAAGCGGATCGACGGCCTCCAGCCCTATCAGATCAACCAGATGGGCATGTCCAGGACCTATCAGGTCATCAATCTGTTCAAGAAAATGAGCGTGGTGGAGAACGTGATGGTGGGGATGCACCCCCACATGAAGCAGGGCTATTTCGCCTCGGCCTTCAAGACCGCCGGGGAGCGCCGGGAGGAGCGGGAGTGTTACGAGCGGGCCTACGAGCTGCTGGATTTCGTGGGGTTAAAGGGCAGGGCCTTTGAGCAGGCCGGATCCCTCTCCTATGGCCAGCAGCGCCACCTGGAGATCGTGCGCGGCCTGGCCAGCAATCCCAAGCTGATTCTGCTTGACGAGCCGGCCGCGGGTATGAACTCCAAGGAGAAGGAGGAGTTAAACGAGCTGTTGTACCGCATCATCGACCGGGGCGTGTCCATTCTGATCATCGAGCACGACATGAAGCTGATGATGGGCGTGGCGGACTACCTGTACGTGCTCAACTACGGCAAGCTGCTGGCGGAGGGCACCACCTCCGAGATTCAGACGAATCCGGAAGTGATCAAGGCATATTTGGGAGGTGACGAATAGGATGGGAGCACTGCTGGAAGTAAAAGATTTTCATTATTATTACGGAAATATCCATGTGGTGAAGGGCATCAACCTGAAGGTGGACAAGGGCGAGATCGTGACCCTGATCGGGGCCAACGGAGCCGGTAAAACCACCACGCTGCAGTCCATTTCCGGGCTCACCCCCGCTGCGGGCGTCCGGGGCGAGATCATTTATAAGGGTATGCCGATCCAGAAAATGCACGGAAACAAGATTCTGCGCATGGGGCTGTCCCAGGTGCTCGAGGGGCGTCATATTTTCTCCAAGCTGTCGGTGTACGAAAACCTGATGATGGGCGCGTACACCCGCAAGGACAAGGCGGGCATCCAGGAGGATTTAAAGCGCGTCTACAACCTGTTCCCAAGGCTGGAGGAGCGGCGGGAACAGATGGGCGGCACCCTCTCCGGCGGCGAGCAGCAGATGCTTGCCATCGGCCGGGCCATGGTGGCAAAGACGGAGCTTATGCTTTTGGACGAGCCCTCCCTGGGACTGGCGCCCATCGTGATCAAGGAGATTTTCGAGGCGGTTCTTAAGATTCGGGAGGAGGGCACCACGATCCTGTTCGTGGAGCAGAACTCCAAGATCGCGCTCAACACCGCGGATCGGGGATATGTGATGCAGACCGGCGAGATCATCATGGAGGACACCTGCGCCAACCTGCTGCAGAACGAAGAAGTGAAGAAAGCCTATCTGGGCGGCTCATAAGGGCTGCCTGTCAAATAGAGAGAACGGGGGTAATTCAAAATGGGATATAAAGTATTGCTGGCGCAGGACGTGTCGGAGTCCGGCAAGGAGCTGCTGAGAGAGAACGGCTGCGAGGTGGTTCTGGCCCCGCGGGAGGACCCGGAGGTTATGAAGGAGCTGATCCAAGACTGTGACGCCTGCTTTTCCAAGACATTTTTCTTCTCCGAGGACATTTTGAAGGAGGGGAAGAAGCTTCAGGTGGTATCCAAACACGGCGTGGGCGTGGACAACGTGGTGGATGTGGCGACTGCCACCGGACTGGGGCTTTACGTGGTGCGCACGCCTCTCGCCAACATGGATTCCGTGGCCGAGCACACCCTGGGCGCGATCCTGGCCCTTGCCAAGAACATGCTGCCGTTGGAGAAGGCGGCACGCAGGGCGGATTTCGACGCGCCGCTGTCATTTGAGAGCCACGATATCGGGGGAAAGACCCTGGGTATCATCGGGTTGGGAAATATTGGAAGAACCTTGGCGAAAAAGGCCCACGGCGGCTTTGATATGGAGATTCTGGGCTATGACCCCTTTGTGAAGAAGGAGGACCTGCCGGACTTCATTACCTGTGTGGAGGACGTGGACGACATTTTCCGCCGGGCGGATTATGTGAGCCTGCATTTGAACGCTTCGCCGGAAAACGATAATTTTGTGGATGAAAGGCGGCTGGAGCTGATGAAGCCCGGCGCGTGCCTGCTGAACTTCTCCCGGGGCTCCAACGTGAACGAGGCGGATTTGTACGAAGCGTTAAAAAACCATGTGATCGCAGGGGCGGCCCTGGACGTGTTCGCCCAGGAGCCGGTGCGGGCGGACAACCCGCTTTTGAGCCTGGACAACGTGGTGCTCTCCCCCCACTGCGCGGCGCTGACCGTGGAGGCCATGGACCGGATGAGTTACCAGGGCTGCCAGGGCATCGTGGAGATACTGAAGGGAGAGAAGCCTACCTGGTGCGTGAACTACGAGGAAGTCCGCGCCATGAGAGAAAAGGGATGAGCCATGCAGAAATTATTACAGATTCGTGAGGAGGACGCGGTGGCCGTGGCCCTGGCGCCCATCGCGGCCGGCGAGATCGTCTCCTTCGGGCCGGGAAAGACCGTGACGGCCAGGGAAAGCGTCCGCCAGGGCCACAAGATCGCCCTGCGGCCCATCCCGGCGGGAACGGACGTGATCAAGTACGGCTGTTCCATCGGCGGGGCCACCGCGGATATTGAGGCGGGGCAGTGGGTGCACACCCACAACATGAAGAGCAGATTGACCGAGCACGTGGAGTACGCCTACGAGCCGGACGTCAGGCCCCTTGCCCCCTGCGAGCCGGAGACCTTTATGGGCTACCGGCGGGAGGACGGCAGGGCGGGAATCCGCAATGAAATCTGGATCATCCCCGGCGTGGGCTGCGTGGACGACCTGTGCATGCGCCTGGCCGTGGAGAACCAGGAACTGGTGGAGCGCTTCGGCTTAGATGGGCTTTACGCGTTCCCCCACCCCTTCGGGTGCAGCCAGCTGGGCGAGGACAACGAGATGACCAGGCAGCTTCTGGCTTCCCTGGTGAACCACCCCAACGCTGGGGCGGTGCTGGTGGTCAGCCTGGGCTGCGAGAACAACGTGCCCGCGGAGTTTAAGGAGGCCATTATCCGCACCGCAGGGGACGGCTTCAGCTCGGACCGGGTCAAATTTCTGGTCTGCCAGGAGGTGGAGGACGAGGTCGCGGAGGGCAGCCGTCTGCTGGTCAGGCTGGCGGAATACGCGGGACAGTTTAAGCGAAAACCCATCCCCGCAAGCGAGCTGGTGATCGGGATGAAATGCGGCGGCAGCGACGGCCTGTCCGGCGTTACGGCCAACCCGGTGCTGGGACAGGCGGGGGATATGCTGGTGGCCAGAGGTGGAAGCACCATGATCACGGAGGTGCCGGAGATGTTCGGCGCGGAGCAGATGCTGCTGCACCGGTGCGTCAGCCGGGAGATTTTCGACAAGGCCCAGGCCATGCTCAACGAGTACCGGGACTACTTTGTGCGCAACGGCCAGCCGGTGTACGGCAACCCGGCACCGGGCAACTACGAGGGGGGAATCAGCTCCCTGGAGGACAAGAGCTGCGGCTGCGTGCAGAAGGGCGGGAGAGCGCCCATCGAGGACGTGATCCCCTACGCGGGACAGATCCGCAAAAAAGGGCTTACGCTGCTTGCCGGACCGGGCAGCGATCTGGTCTCAGCCACCAACCTGACGGCCGCCGGGGCCCACATTGTAATCTTCACCACCGGCCGGGGCACGCCCTACAGCACCGCCGCGCCCACCATCAAGGTGTCCACCAACACGCCGCTGTATGAGAAGAAAAGGGGCTGGATGGATTTTAACGCCGGGGTGGTTGCGGAAGGTATGCCGATCCGGGACGCGGCAGAGGAGCTTTACCGGCAGATTCTGCGGGTGGCCGGAGGGGAACAGACTAAGGGCGAGACCATGGGCTACCGGCGCATCGCGATTTTCAAGAACGGGGTTATCGTATGATGGAACCGATTCACAAATATTTCCAGCTGGGAACCCTGAGCTGGATGAGCTTCCCCACGGACCGGTACGACCCGGTGGACGCCGTCCGGCACATCGCCAGGGACGGGGATTTGGACGCGGTGGAGATCACGGATTACAAGGACCCGGAGGTGAAGAAACAGATCCGGCATATCCTGACCCAGTCCCATTTGTCAGTGGCCTACGGGGCCCAGCCTGTGATCCTTGGGGAAAACCTGAACCCCAACAGCCTGGACGAGCCGGAGCGGAGAATGGCTCAGGAACGCCTGTTGGAGGCCATGGAGGACGCCAAGAGCTTCGGGGCCTCGGGCTTTTCCTTCATGGCCGGAGCCTGGTGCGAGGAGGGGAAGGAGGAGGCGCTCTCGCAGCTCAAAAAGACGGCCAGGGCCCTGTGCAGCCGCGGCAGCAGCCTGGGCATGGCGGTGGAGCTGGAGGTCTTTGACTTCGATCTGGACAAGAAAGTGCTCATCGGCCCCGCGCCTCTGGCGGCCCGGTTTGCCGCTGAGATGCGCCAGGTGACGAACAATTTCGGACTGCTGGCCGACCTGTCCCATTTCCCGACCACCTACGAGGACAGCGCCTTCGCGGTGCGGGCCATGCGGCCCTACCTGACCCATTTCCACATCGGAAACGCGGTGGTGACGCCGGAGAAGGACGCCTACGGGGACAAACATCCCCGGTTCGGCTATCCCCACGGGGCCAACGACGTGGGGGAGCTGTATGATTTTTTTGCCGTGCTCCGGCAGGAGGGGTTTTTCAACAGCAGAAATCCCATCATGCTGTCCGCTGAGGTGACGCCCCGGCCGGGCGAGGAGGCGGAGATTGTGCTTGCAAATACAAAACGGGTGATTAACAGGGCCTGGTCTGTTCTTTAGAGGGCGGGGCGGCCCTGGCCCCGGACGGAGCGGCGGGGCGGCCCTGGCCCCGGGCAGAGGGAGCGGCGGGGCGGCCCTAACTCCGGACAGAGGGAGCAGCGGGGCGGCCCTAACTCCGGGCATACCAGGCCGGGCAGAGGGAGCGCTCACGTCCCCGGACTTTGGAGAGGAAAAGAATGAAGATCATTATACTGGACGGATATACGGAGAACCCGGGCGATTTGAGCTGGGATGGATTTTCGGCCCTGGGTGACCTGACGGTTTACGACCGGACGCCGCCGGAGGACGTGGCGGAGCGCATCGGGGACGCGCAGATCGTGCTGACCAACAAGACGCCCGTCACCCGGGAGACGCTTAAGCGCTGCCCCGAGGTCCGCTACATCGGCGTGCTGGCCACGGGCTACAATATCGTGGACGTCGGCGCGGCCCGGGAGCGGGGCATCGTGGTGTCCAATATCCCCACCTACGGCACCGCAGCGGTGGCTCAGTTCGTGTTCGCGCTGATGCTGGAACTTTGCCACCATGTGGGGGAGCACAGCCGGGCGGTGAAGGACGGGGCGTGGGAGCGCTGCCCGGACTTCTGCTTCTGGAATTATCCCCTGATCGAGCTTGCCGGGAAAACCCTGGGCCTGGTGGGCTGCGGCCGCATCGGCCGGGCGGTGGCGGGGATCGGCCGGGCCTTCGGAATGGAGGTCATCGGCTACGACAAGTTCCCGGTGGAGTGCGGCAGCCTGACCTATGTGTCCCTGGAAGAGGTGTACCGGCGGTCGGATTTCATTTCCCTGCACTGTCCGCTCCTTGCGGACAACCGGGGGATGATAAATGACGAGAGCATCGGGAAGATGAAGGACGGGGTCTATCTGATCAACACGTCCAGAGGGCCGCTGGTGGACGAGGCCGCCCTGCGCCGGGCCCTGGATTCGGGAAAGGTGGCGGGCGCCGGTCTGGACGTGGTGGAGACAGAGCCGATCCGGGGCGGCAACCCGCTTCTTGGCGCAAAAAACTGCCTGATCACGCCCCACATCGCCTGGGCGGCGAAGAGCAGCAGGCAGCGGTTGATGGATATTGCAGTGGAAAATCTGAGCGCGTTTCTGGAGGGCCGTCCGGCGAACCAGGTGAACGCCTGACAAGGGGGAATGAAGTCATGGAACGATTGTCATACAAAACATTGGAAAAACTTGGGTTTGAGGGATATCTCATGCCGGAGGGCACGGAGCGGGTGCTGCAGTTCGGCGAGGGGAATTTCCTGCGTGCCTTTGTGGACTATTTTATCGACCTGGCCAACGAGCGGACCGGCTGGGGGACCAAGGTGGTGGCGGTCCAGCCCATCGCCCAGGGCAGATGCGAAGATATCAACCGCCAGGACGGGCTGTACACCGTGTACCTGCGGGGTCTGGAAAACGGCGGGCAGGTGATCCGCAAGCGGGTGGTCAGCGCCATCAGCCGGGCCTTAAATCCCTACGAGGATTACGGCGCGCTTCTGGCCTGCGCAGCCAATCCCGACCTGCGCTATATTGTCAGCAACACCACCGAGGCGGGCATCGCGTTTGACGAAAATTCCCGGTTCGACGAGGAACCGCCGGGTTCATTTCCGGCCAAACTCACCCGGTTTCTCTACGAGCGCTACTCCTGCTTCAAGGGGGAGGCGGGCAGGGGGCTGGTGATCCTGTCCTGCGAGCTGATCGACCACAACGGCGACGAGCTGAAGCGCTGCGTGGGCCAATACACCGAACTGTGGAAGCTGGAGCCGGAATTTGCTGACTGGCTTGACCGGGAGGTGATTTTCTGCTCCACCATGGTGGACCGCATCGTCACCGGCTATCCCAGGGCCGAGGCGGAGGTTTTGAACGCTCAGAACGGTTACGAGGACCTTCTGCTGGACACCGGCGAGGTGTTCGCCATCTGGGTGATCGAGGGTCCCAAGGAGCTGGAGGACGAGCTGCCATTCAAGAAGGCGGGGCTGCCGGTGATCGTGGCGGAGGACTGCACGCCCTACAAGAAGCGTAAGGTCCGCATGCTCAACGGCGTTCAGACCACCATGGTGCTGGCCTCCTACTTATCGGGCCAGGACATTGTGCGCAAATGCATGGAGGACCCGGCTATCTACTCCTTCATGGAGCGCTGCGTCTACGACGAGATCATCCCGGTGCTGACCGAGTACCCGAAGGAGGAATTGGAGGACTACGCAGCGGGCCTGTTCGACCGGCTGTGCAACCCCTTTATCGACCACAGCCTGCTGGCCATCTCCCTAAACACCACGTCCAAGTGGAAAGCCAGGGTTCTGCCCACGGTCAGGGAGTACCAGGCCGCCACGGGCAAGCTGCCGCCCAGGCTGATGGCCGGGTTCGCGGCCTACGTGATGTTCTACCGGGGGGAGCGTCTGGAGGGAAATGCCCTGGTGGCCCATCGGGGAGACGCAGAGTACCGGATCTGCGACGACATGGAGGTGCTGCGCTTCTTTGAGGCCCACAAGAGCGACAGCCTGGCGGAGCTGGCCGGGGCCGTGTGCCGCAATGCCGGTTTCTGGGACGGGGACCTGACAGAAATTCCGGGCTTTTTGGAACTGGTAACCGAATATCTGCAGCTGTTTGAGCGGGAGGGCGTCCACCGCGTATTTGAACTGCTGGGAAGCTGACAAGAGAAGGAGAGAAGCGGATGAAATCGATTGTGATCAACCAGCCGGGTCAGGTGGTGTTCCGGGAGGACCCCATGCCGGTTGCAAAGGAGGGCGAAGCCCTGTTAAAGCTGCTCTACGGCGGCATTTGCGGAAGCGATTTAGGCTCCTACCGCGGAACCTACGCGTATTTTGACTATCCCAGGATTCCGGGCCACGAGTTTTCGGCCGAGATCGTGGAGGTGGGGGAAAATGACTACGGCCTGAAAAAAGGCATGATCGTCACCTGTAACCCCTATTTCAACTGCACCCACTGCTATTCCTGCCGCCGGGGCCTGGTGAACTGCTGCACCACCAACCAGACCATGGGCTGCCAGCGGGACGGCGCTTTTTCCGAGTACGTGGCCATGCCCCTGGAGCGCATCTACGACGGCAAGGGCGTGCCGCCTAAAACCCTTGCGCTGATTGAACCCTTCTGCATCAGCTACCACGGCGTTTCCCGGGCCAACATCAAGGCCGGGGACCGGGTGCTGGTCCTGGGAGCGGGCACCATCGGCGTGCTGGCCGCGGTGGCGGCTAAGTCCAGGGGAGCCAGGGTCTACGTGGCGGACGTGGCTGAGAAAAAGCTTCAGTTTGCCATGGACAGCTTCGGCCTGGAGGGAACGCTGCTCAACGACTCCCCGGAGCATTTCCTGGAGCAGGTGGAGGCGGTCACGGGCGGGGACGGATTCGACGTGACCATCGAGGCGGTGGGCCTGCCCTCCACCTTCCAGAACTGCATCGACGCGGCGGCCTTCGGCGGAAACGTGGTGCTCATCGGAATCGGCAAGAAGAACCTGGACTTCAACTTCACCACCATCCAGAAAAAGGAACTGAACGTGTTCGGCTCCCGCAACGCCCTGAAGGCGGACTTCCTGGAGCTCATCGACCTGGTGAAGGCCGGGGGCGTGGACCTGGAGAAGATTGTGACCAACGTGTACAAGTTCGCGGACGCGCCGGAAGCATTTGCCGAGTTCGACCGCAGGGCCGGGGAAATGCTCAAGGTGGTGCTGGACTTTACATAAGGCCGGGTGTGCGCTGAAAGTAACATTGGATAAAACTGGAAAATTTAAAAATCCGGACGGGATTCGCGGAAACGGCGCGGGCCCTGTCCGGATTTTTTTGCGCGTCCAAAGGGCAGGGGACAAGGTTACAAATATGTTAAGAAATGCCAAAAAGTGTTCCGAATTTGTAACCTCGGTAGTATACTATAGACAAATAATATTGGGTATATGCGGGTGGGTATCCTGCAATACCCCTAAGGAGGTCAGGTATATGGTATCGTTTCTTGGAGGACTTGTACTGCTGATTGCCGGTTATTTTCTTTACGGCAGCTTTGTGGAGCGGGTATTCCACCCGGACAGCCGGCAGACCCCTGCCTACGCCATGGAGGACGACGTGGACTTTGTGCCCATGTCCACCAGCCGGGCATTTCTGGTTCAGCTATTGAACATCGCGGGTCTTGGCCCCATTTTCGGCGCGCTCAGCGGAGCGCTGTGGGGGCCGGTGGTCTACATCTGGATTGTGCTGGGCACCATTTTCGCCGGCGGCGTCCACGATTACCTGTCCGGCATGCTTTCCGAGCGCAACAACGGCGCGTCCATCTCGGAGATCGTGGGTAAATACCTGGGTCCGGTCATGGCGGTGGTCATGCGGATCTTCTCGGTGATTCTGCTGGTGATGGTAGGCGTTGTGTTTATGGTAGGCCCGGCGGGGCTGATCGCCCTGTTGACGCCGGAGGCCCTGAACGTGCAGTTCTGGACGATTGTGATTCTGATCTACTATTTCCTGGCGACGCTGCTCCCCATCGACAAGATCATCGGCAAGCTGTACCCGATTTTCGGTATCTGTTTGATCGTCATGGCGCTGGGCATCGCGGGAGCTACGCTGTATTACAGCGGCACAAGGCCCATGCTGGAGATTTGGGACCACGTGGAAAACATGTATCCCGGCAAGGAGCTTCCGATCTGGCCCCTGATGTGCATCACCGTGGCCTGCGGAGCCATTTCCGGCTTCCACGCCACCCAGTCGCCCATGATGGCCCGCTGTATCAAGAGCGAGAAGGAAGGCCGCAAGGTGTTCTACGGAGCCATGGTAGCGGAGGGCGTGATCGCCCTGATCTGGGCTTCCGCGGGTATCGCCTTCTACTATGACCGGGCGGGCGCGGGCACCGGGCTTCAGGCTCTGCTGGCTGCCAAGGGCGGAAATTCCACCACGGTTTACGACATGTCCATCCAGCTTTTGGGCGGCGTTGGCGGCGTGCTGGCCATGCTGGGCGTGATCGCCTGCCCCATCACTTCCGGCGACACGGCGTTCCGCTCCGCGCGTCTGACCATTGCGGACTGGTTCAAGATTGACCAGAAGGACACCAAGAAGCGCCTGATGCTCTCAGTTCCCTTACTCCTGGTGGGATATGGTATCTCCTTCCTGGACTACAACACCATCTGGCGGTATTTCTCCTGGTCCAACCAGACCCTGGCGATGATGGCGCTGTGGGCGGCAGCCACCTATGTGTGCCGCTTTGTGGGCAAGAATTACGGCTGGATCGCCGCGGTCCCGGCCACCTATATGACCTCGGTGAGCGTCGCCTATATTTTACAGGCCCAGGAGGGCTTCCGCCTTCCCGCCGCCCTGTCCAACGGAGTGGGCATCTGCGCGGCCGTTGTGTGCCTGGCGCTGTACGTGGTAAAAGTGTACGTGAAATCCGAGGTGAAGTCCACCAGAAAGGACGAGGCGCTGGTGATCAAATAGCCTCGTCCCCGGTCAGCTGCGCCAATAGAACTCTTTAAAGATCTGTATAAATTCCCGCAGCGCGTTGGACAGATAGCGCCCTTTGGGAAGGATCAGGTCGAAGTGGCGGACAGCCTGGCAGGAGTCGATTTTGTAGTACAATGTGTCCGGTCCGGGGTCGGTGACCAGGATGTCGCTGATAAAGGTGGCTCCTAAGCCGCCCCGGGCCAGATGGTAGGCGGTGACCAGCTGGGCCACCTTCAGCCGGACGACGGGGGTGATCCCCACGGCGTCAAAAAAGTGTTTGCTGCGGGCGTGAAGGCTGTTGCCTTCGGTCAGCAATATAAAAGGGGTATCCCCAAAGGCTTCAAGGCGTATGGAAGGGCAGGACAATTCCATATGCCTTTTTTTCAGCACATCCTCCCCGGTCAGAGCGAAATCCCGCAGGATAATGTTCACCTCATAGGAGGCGGGAACCGCCAGCAGCACGGTGTCCTGGAACACGGGATGGCGGTCGAAATCGTCCTCGTACAGCGGGTTGCAGCTGAAGGTGGTGTCGATGACCCGGTCCTTTAAGAGATCCACCAGCTCATAGGAACCCGCCTCCACCAGCTCCAGGCGGATGCCCGGATGGCGGCAGGTGTAGGCCGTCAGCACCGGGGGCAGCACGTAGGAGTTGAAGTAGTGGGAGCCGCCGATGCAGATGGAGCCGGTGTTTAAGCCCGACAGGTCGTTAAACTGCTGCTTCATCTCGTCCTCCAGGGCCTGGAACTGCCGGACCTTGCGGATGTAGATTTCCCCGGCCTCCGTCAGTTTGAGCGGCTGGCGGTTCCGGTCAAAGAGCGGCATTCCGATCTCCGCCTCCACCTTCTGAACCGCGATGCTTAAGGCTGGCTGGGTCAGGTACAGGGCCGCCGCGGCCTTGGAAAAGCTGCCTTTCTGGTATACCATGTAGATGTATTTCATTTCCTGATGCATATGTTCCCCTCCCGATTTCTGCGTAGTTATCCCTATAAACTAATTTAATGGCTTTATAAATACTATAAATTTGATTTTATAACATCTTTAACATAAAATTAATATGACAAAAATAACGAAATTCTCGAGAAAAAATCGTTATTTTTCACTATGTGCCGGCATAGAGGGATCAGCAACGCAACAAGTCGCATGTGTTTCATGCAAATCCAATCAAGAAAAGGGGATTCTTATGAGTATCATTAAGAAATGGAATGGCTTGAGTTTGTTTACGCGGATTATGGTAGGCTTTGTGCTGGGTATTCTCTGCGGCCTGGTGATGGGACCCGAGGCTAAGATGTTTAACTTTTTGGGGACCATTCTGGTCCGCCTTTTGACCATGGTGGTGGCGCCCCTGGTGCTTTGCCTGCTGGTCTGTGCGGCCGCCGACGTAGGCGACTACAAGACACTGGGAAAAATTGGAATTAAAACGGTGGTAATTTTCCTGGTGAGCACGGGTTTTGCCATTTTCATCGGCCTGGTGATGGCCAATCTGATCAACGTGGGAACGGGTGTGAACATTGAGATTCCCAAGGAGGCGGAGGAGTCCTCGGTGGTGATTCCCAGCGCTCTGACCACGCTGATCAACATTATCCCGCAGAACCCGTTTGAGGCGCTGAGCACCCAGAACCTGCTGCAGATCATCTTCTTCGCGCTGTTCTTCGGCTTCGCGCTGATCAAGCTGGGCGACAAGGGCGCCGTGGTGTTGAATTTCTTCCGCGGCTGCACGGACGCCATGAAGGAGATCACCTCCATCGTGCTGGAATTCACCCCTTACGGCGTGTTCGGCCTGATGGCAAACGTGGTGGGCACCAACGGACTGGGAATTCTGCTTCCCTATATGAAGACGATTCTGGCAGTGTATGTGGCCTCCGCCCTGTTCACCGTGTTGGTGCAGGCAGGCCTGATGGTAGGCGTCGGCGCTCACATGAGCCCGGTTAAGTTCTTAAAAGGCGTGAAGGAAGCCGCCATGTTCGTGTTCGCAACCTGCAGCAGCGTTGCCACGATCCCGGTAAACTTAAAGTGCGTAAAGAAGCTGGGCGTCAGCGACGAGATCGCCAACTTCGTGATCCCCTTCGGCGCTGTGATGAACATGAACGGAACGGCCATCTACGAGGCGGTGGCGGTAATCTTTACCGCCCAGGTGTACGGCATTGAGCTGACCCTCATGCAGCAGATCATGGTCATGCTCACCGCAACCCTGGCTTCCGTCGGAACCGCGGGCGTGCCTGGCTCCGGCCTGGTGATGCTGACCATCGTGCTCAGCTCCGTGAACCTGCCCATGGAGGCCATCGGACTGCTGGCCGGTATCGACCGTATCCTGAATATGGGTCGCGTGATCCCCAATATCGTGGGCGACGCAGCCACCGCAGTGCTGGTAGCCAAGACCGAGGGCGCATTGGCCGACGTGCCGGAGAGCGCCGCAAACGCTTAGAAATGTGAGGAGGAGTATATGGAAACCGGAAAAATCAACGCGCTGATGATGGAGGAGACCGACAATGTGGTGACCTGCGTCATGGAGATCAAAAAGGGAGACACTGTCGTTTACCGCAAGGGAGATACATACTGTGCCGTGGAGGCGCTGGAGGACATTCCCTACTGCCACAAGATCGCCTTAATCCCCTTTGACGAGGGGGACGAGGTGGTCAAGTACGGCGAGATGATCGGGAGAACCAACCGGGCCATCGGCAAAGGGTGCCTGGTGAACCATGAGAATATCTACAGCGTACCCAGAGATTACGAGAGCGAGATGGTGTGAGGAGGAGCGATATGGAATTTTTAGGATACAGAAGGTCTGACGGAAGAGTGGGAATCCGCAACCATGTGCTGATTCTCCCGGCCTGCGCCTGCGGAAGCGAGAGCTGCCGGGTGGTGGCAAGTCAGGTGCGCGGGGCCGTGAACATTATTTTTAACACGGGCTGCTCCGACGTGGCGGCGAACACGGCCATGTCCCAGAAGGTGCTGACCGGATTCGCCTTAAATCCCAACGTCTACGGCGTGGTGATCATCGGCCTGGGCTGCGAGACCGTGCCCCACAGGGAGCTGAGGGAGAAAATCCAGGCTCTCACCGACAAGCCGGTGGCCTCCTTCGGAATCCAGGAGGAGGGCGGAACCTTAAAAACCATCGAGAAGGCGGTGCGGGCCGCCCGGGATATGGCGGCGGCGGCTTCCAGGCAGCAGCGGGTTCCCTGCGACATCTCGGAGCTGCTCATGGGCATCGAGTGCGGCGGTTCGGACGCCACCTCGGGCATCGCCTCCAATCCCGCGGTGGGCGAGCTCAGCGATCTTTTGGTGGATGCGGGCGCTTCCACCATGATGAGCGAGACCATCGAGTTCATCGGCGGCGAGCACGTGCTGGCAAAGCGCGGAGCCACCCCTGAGATTCACAATCAGATCATTCAGATTTGCAAGGAGTACGAGGAGCACCTGGCGGGAGCGGGCCAGAACTGCCGGGCGGGCCAGCCCACCCCGGGCAACAAGGCCGGAGGGCTTTCCACCCTGGACGAGAAGAGCCTGGGCTGCATCCGCAAGGGCGGCACCCGCCCGGTGGTGGAGGTGGTGGAGCAGGCCGCCCGGCCCACCAAAAAGGGCGCTATCATCATGGATACGGCGGGCTACGACATTTCCTCCGTCACCTCCATGGTGGCCGGCGGCTGCCAGGCCATCGTGTTCACCACCGGCCGGGGCACCCCCACGGGCAACGCCATCGTCCCGGTGATCAAGGTCACGGGCAACAAGCTGACCTACCAGCGCATGGAGGACAACATGGACGTGGACGTCAGCGGCATCGTGGACGGCACCTGCACCATCAAGGAGAGCGGAAAACAGCTCTTCGACGAGTTCCTGGAGGTGTGCAACGGCAAGATGACCAAGGCGGAGGCCTACGGTTTCTCGGATATCGCGGTGGACCATGTGTGCCGGTTTGTATAGTGTGAGATTTTAGAGAAGTTGCGTGAGATAAAAGGCAGAAGGAAAAGCTGGTGGGAGATGGGTTCCCATCAGCTTTTTTAATGGAACGGGCCGCGGGGAGGCTGGGAAAAAACGCGGCGGAGGCGCGGGGCGAACCGCAGGGAAAACCGGGTAGCCAAACCTTCCGGGATATGGTAAAGTTGTGTTTATGAGAATTGACAAGGGAGGACACGGTCATGACCGCAGAAGAATTCAGAAAAAAGCTGGAGGAGAACCAGGAGTGGGCGCCGGGCTGGGAGGCCATTGAGGGCGTCTTTGAGAAGCTGTACCCGGACCAGGAGCCGTCCCATTACGGCACCAACATGGTAGCCCGGGCCATGTTTGGCGGGGAATGCTACCTGGACGGGTATTCCATCTACGATTCCCCCAACGGCTACAAGCACATCGTCACCTTCGGCATGACGGAGCTGTACGCCGATGAGGACGCTCTGGGCGGCGAGTGGAACAACTGGGGCTATGAGATGACCATCAAGCTGCCGGAGAAGGACAATGAGAGCTGCATGTGGGCCATCGACCTGCTCAGCAATCTGGCATACTACACCTATACCGAGAAGCGGTTTTTCGAACCCTTCCAGTATATTGCAGGGGGCGGAGGTTCCATCAACCGGGACCGGGATTCCCAGATCACCGCCCTGATGGCGGTGAACGACACGGAGGCCCAGGGCGTGGACACCATCTACGGCAGGACGGATTTTATCCAGCTGGTGGGCATCACACAGCGGGAACTGGAGCTGCTGATGGAGGACCGGGAAAATGCCAGGGTGCTGTATGAGCGGATGCGGGCGGAGAATCCGTATTTGGTGACGGATTTGAACCGGACGAAATCGTATTTGTAGAGATTGCGTGGGGACGGTCCTGGGCTTGTGGGGCGGCCCAAGGCCCGGTTGTCCTGGCTCCTAAACTCGGTTGTCCTGGTTCGGGCTCCCTGGCTCGCCCCTGGTTCCGGTCCCGCGGCTCGCCCCCTGGTTTTGGTCCCGCGGCTCGCCCCCCTGGTTCCGGTCCCGCGGCTCGTTTACTTGGCTCCGCCCCCTCGCCTCAGCCGCCCAGCTCCCGCTTCAATTTGCGGAAGGAAACCACAAACAGCGCCACTGTGGTGCACACGGCCACGGCGTCCGCGATGGGCTCGGCCAGGAACACGGCCATGACCTTGTTCTCAAAGAACCGGGGCAGGAGATAGATGAGCGGAATCAGCAGAAACACCTTGCGCAGCAGAGCCAGAAACAGGCTGGTTTTGCTGTCGCCCAGGGAGATGAAGGTCTGCTGGCAGGCGATCTGCGCGCCGAACATCAGGGAGGCCGCCATATAGATCCGCAGGGCCCAGACGGCGTACCCGGTCAGCGCCTGGTCCTGGGTGAAAATGCCGGTGAACACGTGAGGAATGAACATGGCCACGGCCCACAGCACGGTTGCGTAACCCAGGCAGGTGATGAGCAGCAGGCGGAAGGCGGAGTCCACCCGGTGGATTTTCCTGGCGCCGTAGTTGAAGCTGATAATGGGCTGGGCACCCTGGCACATGCCCATGAGGGGCAGCAGGGAGAACTGCATCACGCTGCTGCATATCGTCATGGAACCCACCGCAATGTCGCCGCCGTAGCGCTGCAGGGAGGTGTTAAAGCAGATGTTTAAGATGCTCTCCGTAAACTGCATCACAAAGGGAGCCGCCCCCAGAGCGATGGCGGGCATCAGCACGGATTTTTCCACCTTCAGGCAGGGGATGCGGATCTTTAAATAGCTCTTGCCGGATACCAGGAACGTGACCACAAAGGCCGCGCTGATTCCCTGGGAAATGATGGTGGCCAGGGCTGCTCCCCGGACGCCCATGTGCAGCACGAACATCAGAATGGGGTCCAGGATAATGTTGCACACCGCGCCGATGAGCACGGTCAGCATACCGGTTCGGGCGTACCCCTGAGCGTTGATGAACGCGTTTAAGCCGAGGGCCAGCTGGACGAAGATGGTGCCGATGGAGTAAATCTGCATGTAGCTCCAGGCGTATTCGATGGTGTCGCCGCTGGCGCCGAAGGTTAAGAGAATTCTTTGGCCGAAGATCTGGATGACCGCGGTCAGAACCAGGGACACCGCGATCAGAGCCGTGGTGCAGTTTCCAAGAATCTTCTCGGCCTCGTCCCTGCGGCCTTTGCCCAGCATAATGGAGGCCCTGGGAGCGCCGCCCATGCTGACCAGGGCCGCAAACGCGGAAATGACCATGATGATGGGGAAGGTGACGCCCACTCCGGTCAGGGCGTTAGCACCCACGTCCGGCAGGTGGCCGATGTACATACGGTCCACCATATTATAGAGAACATTGATGACCTGGGCCGAGATAGCGGGGAGCGCCAGGCTGAACAGGAGTTTTCCAACACTGCCGGATCCGAGATCCACCTCTTTTACATTTTTCTGATCCGCCATAAATAACACGTCCTTTCACAAGTGATAAATAAGTGTGAATAATAATCATTTAATAACTATAACGCGAAGAGAAGGGAAAGTCAATGATATGATCAAGGCAATCTTTTTTGACATCGATGGAACGCTGAGGGATTTCGAGGAGAAAGGCATACCGGAATACACCCGGAAGGCCCTGGATAAGGCCAGGGAGGCGGGGCTGCGGCTGTTTATCGCCACGGGGCGCCATTGGCTGGAAATCGAGGAGGAAGGGCTTTTGGGGGATCTGGAATTTGACGCCTACGTGACGCTCAACGGGCAGCTCTGCTATGTGCGGGAGGGACGGGAGCTTCCGGGGCGGGCCATTTACAAAAATCCCATTGATCCGGGGCAGGTGAGACGCCTTTTGGGGATGATTGAGGAGGAGCCGTTCCCTTGTCTGTTTATGGAGGAGGGGAGGATGTATATCAATTATACGGACCCGCGGGTGGAACTGGTGCAGCAGGGGATCGGCACCGCGCTGCCGCCGGTGGGAGACATCGGGCGGGCGCTGGAGAATCCGGTTTATCAGATTGTGCCTTATGTGGATGAGGAGCGGGCCAGGCGGATTATCGCGGGCCTTCCGGGCTGCGGCCATGCCATGTGGCATGCGGGAAATGCGGTGGATCTGCTGCCCTTCGGGGGAGGAAAATGCGGGGGAATTGAGAAGATGCTGGAGTATTTCGGGATGAAGGCGGAGGAAGCGGCGGCTGTGGGGGACGGGAAGAACGACGTGTCGATGCTGGAGTATGCGGGTGTGGGGATTGCGATGGGAAATGGGTGTAAGGAGGCCAAGGGGGCAGCGGATTTTGTGGTGGCGGGGATTGAGGAAGAAGGGCTTTTGGAAGCGGTTGAAGAGATTTTGAGGCGGTGAGATAAAACCGAACGGACAGAGGTTTGGGAGCGGCACACAGGTTTTTGCCTGGAGCCGCTCCCGGTTTTATCCTCTCTGACGTCTGCGGGAGCTGCGGGACATATTTTGCCTCTATCCCTGGTTTGGCCCGCCCAGACGGCACACCGCCCGCCCCTGTCCTGCGTCCAGGATCAGGCTGGCCCTGCCGCCGCTGAGGTCGTAGAGCTTCACAATGTCGGTCAGCTCCGCCTCGCCGGGCAGGAGGGCTTCTAAGACTTCCGGGTAGCGCCGAAGCAGCTCGGGCTGATACAGTCGGGTGTTGCGGTTGTCGTTGATAGCCCCATAGTAGACGTCGGCCTCCACCAGATCCTGGAACATATGGCTTCCGTAGGACAGCTCCGGATGGTAACCGGCGTCCTTGTACGCCACCTCGCAGATGGCGTTAAACTGGCTGATTTCCGCGTAGGACACCGGAACGCCAAGCTCCGGGGAGGAGGTGCCGATGCGGCCGGGAACCAGCAGCATGAGCTTTTTGTCCACGGTCTCAAAATACCGGTTGATCCGCCCGATCAGCCGGGCCACGTCCGTCTTTTTCGCGTAGGGATACTCGTAATATTTCTGGGGGTCCAGCCACACGATGTAATCGATCAGCTCCGTCTTGGAGCGGCGCATGGTGGTCTGGCGCACGTCAAAGAGCAGGTTGTCGTCCACGCCGGTGGGAATGTGCACCTGCTCCGAGGCTGCGGACTGCAGGGGACGGCACTGGAGCAGGTTCAGCTTCCAGGTATTCTCCTCAGGACAGGTGATGGCAAATTCCACATCCACCGGACATTCATACTTGGATTCCAGCATCTGCAGCATGGAGTACATCATGCTGATGAACTCGTGGTTGTCCACAATACCCTGACAGTCCGCAAAGTAAATCTTTTTATACACGTGCCGCTCCGCCAGCATGTCCTCGGCCTCGGTGTCACGGCTCAACACCAACTTTTTCTGCCATTTGGGAAGCAGGTCGATGATTTCATCCAGCTTTTTGGTGCAAAGCTGCTTGTTCTGGAAGTCCAGCACGTCCACCTGTCGCTGGGAGTATTTGTGGCGGTCCGCCAGGGTGGTCCGCAGGTTGGCCTGAGAGCGGTCCAGCCCCACTAACCGCGGATAGTCTCCGGGCGTGCGCTCCACGGCCCGGGTTCCGAGCCCCACCACCATGCGCAGCATCCCGGCCCTGGGATTTAAATACTCCATCCATTTGTAGGGATTGTAGGAGCAGCCCATGCCTGCGGCCACCGGCAGATAGTAATCCCCGTAGGTCTGGCCGGAGACCTGCTGGATCAGCAGCGCCATCTGCTCATCCATGTCCAGCAGATGGCGTTTTCTGCGGTATTCAATGGCTGATTCGTTCATAACGCTGGCGTAGACGCGCCGGATGGCGTCCTCCAGCTCTTTAAGACGTTCTTCCCTGGTGCCCTGGTTCATACAGAACACAGACTCGTACTTTCCGGAGAAGGCGTTTCCGTAGCCGTCCTCCATGATGCTGCTGGAGCGCACAATGATCGGCAGATTGCCGTAGTGGTCCAGCATTTCCTCCAGCTGAGCCCGGATGTCCTCCGGGATTTTTCCGTTCTGCAGCCGCCTTGTCAGCTCCTCCGCCTCCTGGAAATGCTCCTTTTCCAGTTTGTGCCGGGCCTTCAGCTCAGCGCACCGGTTTAATACCATGTACTGGTAGAACACGTCCGTGCCGATAAAATAGGAGTTGTGCGGTTCCATGTGGGCCGCAAGTTCCGGCATCTTAAGCGCGATCAGCTTGCGGGCGACCAAAAGCCCGCAGGCCTTTCCGCCGATCACGCCTCCGCCGATCCGCCGCGCGTTCACCGCCCGGAAATCCGCGGCGGTAAAGTATTTTAAAATCAGCTGCTCCATATGGCTTTCCGAAGTCATGAGCTTATTGCACACCCATTTCTGCTCCTCCGGCGTCAGGTTTTCCTGTTTCAGCATTTCCGTCCAGTCCGTCATCTTATTTCCCCCGTCTTTTGTATTGAGTTCTTTATAAGTAATGTAACGCAAAAATGGACCGGTGGCAAGGGACATTTTTACACAGGACCGTATCCCTTTTTCCTGTGGAATACCAGCAGCAGCCCAAGGTAGCAAAGGCACAGGAAGCCGATTTGCAGGGCCGTCTCGATAAAGAGGGGCAGCTGGCCGGTGGGGCTGGAGATGGGGGTGGCGAAGCGGTAAAGTCCGATGGAGATGGCGAGGAGCAGGGAGGGCTTTAAGACCATACTCCAGGCGTTCCAGCGGAAGGGGACCAGGCGCTTTAGGGAGATCAGGCTGAAGAGCGCCAGGGCCAGCTCGCTGGCCAGCATGCCCCAGAGGTAGCCCTGGATGCCGAAAACCGGAATGGCGAAGAGGACGAACGCCAGACGGATCAGCATGGCGAGCACGTTCTGGAAGAAGGTGATGGAGGTTTTTCCAAGGCCGTTTAACACGCTTCCCAGGGTGGTGGCCAGGTACATGAAGGGGCAGAGCCAGGCCAGGATGGTGATGAAGGTGCCCGCGTCCGGGTCGCGGAAAACGCTGATGCCCAGCTGGCTTCCGAACATGGTAAAGACGCCGATGCAGAGGATGCCCATGTAACAGCTGTAGCGCAGGGACATGGAGATTACGGAGGAAATGCGTTCCTCATTTCCGTCGGATTGGGCCTCTGCCACTGTGGGCAGCAGAAGCACCGCCATGGAGTTGGTGATGGCGGAGGGGAAGAGGATGAAGGGCAGGCTCATCCCGGTCAACACGCCGTAGACGGAGAACGCCTCGCTGTTTGTGAGCCCGAAGCGCACCAGGCGGTTGGGAATCCAGATGGCTTCCGCGCTGCCTAAGAAGTTGAGCACCAGGCGGTTGCCCATGAGGGGGAGGGCCAGGGCCATCAAGGGGCCGGAGGTGTCGCGCAGCCCCGCGGTGAGCCCGCCCCACCCGGCGGTCTGAAGGCCGGGGCGCAGGCCGCGGTCCGGCGGGAACAGGAGCAGGGAGAGGAAGGTGAAGGCGGCCGAGGCCATTTCCCCGATCAGGTGGCCGTAGACGGCCAGGGTGACGGTGATCTCCCGGCCACGCTCCGCCCAGATGTCCACGATGAGAAATACCGCCGCCATGCGGATCACCTGTTCCGCCACCTGGGAGAAGGCCGGAACCCGGGCCTTCTGCATGCCGTAATAGTAGCCGTTGATGCAGGCGTGCAGGGCTGCGAAGGGCACGGACAGGGCCATGACGGGCAGATAGGGGGCGCAGCGCGGCTCCAACAGCAGCCTGGCGGCTAAAAAGTCATCGAACCGGCAGATGAAAGCGGCCAGCAGGACGGACAGGGACATGGAAATGATGAGGCCGCTGCGGAACGCCGCCCGGCCCCGCTTCATATTGGCCGCCACGTACTGGGAGAGGGCGGTCTGAATGGAACCGGCGCAGACGGCAAAGCAGATGCCGAACACCGGGTGGACCATGTTGTAGATTCCAAGCCCTTCCGCGCCGACGGCCCGGGACATGAAGATCCGGTAAAAGAACCCCAGAACCCGGCAGAGGAAGCCGGTCCCGGTGAGCAGCAGCGTGCCGGTGATGAACGCCCGCTTTCGCGGGGACAGCCAGCTGCCTATGGATTGTGAGGAAGTCTTGGGACTGTTCATATAAACTCCGGGTTTTGCGAATTATTATAAATATATGGGGGAGGCGGTAGGTTATGACGCGGGTGGGAAGATTGGAGCGGAAAGATTGGGAACGGCTTTTTGGGAGAGGGCCGGGAGTGAAATGAAAGGGAGCATGGCAAAACGGCCCTGCGCCGGGGAATCGGGCTGCAGAGCCGTCTGTGGGGATTGGAGTTGTCTGGTTTTTTCTAATAGAACATCGACATGACGATTCCCTGGCCATAATCGCCGAATTCCCGGCCGAAAAGGTTTACACCGCCTACAAATCTGGCAGTTTCGCGCACGGAGACACCAAAGGAAATATAGGGCTGGGCGGGCAGGTTCAGCGTCTCCAGGGTGATGTCGGGATTTTTCAGCTTTCCGTCCAGATAACCGCCGTTGGGACGCACGGAGACGGTTTTCAGAAGACCGTACTGGGTGCTGCCGGATTTCCAGTTCTCGGGAGTCAGACTGCCCCTTCTGGCCCCGAAGTCGCCCGGAGACTGATAAGTCAGGATATCGCGGCCGTTAACCGTGAACGTGATGTCCGAGGGCCAGTCTTCCGCATAGCCTGGCGCCTCCGAGCACAGCTCCAGACTGAATGTCAGCTCTTTAAGCGGCACAGGCGGCGGAAAATTGGGAAAGCGGTACTCGATAAAACCCTTGTGAAACCATAGGAGCTGGGCGTTGGTCCGCAGGGGGGAGTAGAAGGCGCGCGGGTTGTCGTAGGTGTCGATGACCCCGTTTTTATCGGCCAATCCGCAAGTGGGAGCTACCTCGAAGTCGTAATAATTCCCCACCGGCATGTCGAAGGTGATACTTTTGCTCCGGCGGTCGGCCTCTGGCATGGATACGTCGATGCGGATGGATTCCACGCTGTTGATACACACGCGCATGGAGCCGCGCAGGCCTGGCTGGGATTCGGTTACCACCATGCGGGCCTCCTCCAGGCAGCGTATGTGCATGGCGGTGGAGGATACCGGAATGTCGAGCGTGGAGGCGATCTCCTGAATCGACATGGGGGTATTGTCCAACAGGTTTAAAATCTGGAGGCGTACGGGCGAGGAGATGGCCTTTCCGATGTGAACCAGCTGTTCCTGGTGGGAGGGAACGGTGGTGCGCAGGTGAATATTCCGGTCATTGCTCAACTGAATGGGTTTCTTTGATTTTGACATAAGCGCTCCTGAGTGTTCTGATTCATTTTCTTTTATTCTATCAAAACTGAAGTATAAATTCCAGTAAATTTTCAAAAACGTCCATTTAATTGTATAAAAAATGTAATAAATAAACAGATGTTAAAATTAAATGGAAAATATAAGAAAAAATATTGTGAAATAATGCTCAAAAAAGCAATTAATTTTAAAATATATTGACAGATTGGATAGAAAATGCTAGCATGAATTTAGAAGAATAAATTACAAAAAGAATGTAATAAATAAAAATCGATACAATTTAACCATTACAAGATAATCGGAGGATTTGACATGAGGGGAGAATATCCGCGGCCGGAATTTCGGAGGGAACGTTGGTGCAGCCTCAATGGAGAATGGGGGATCACGCTTGGGGACCAGACCTGTACAATCCAGGTACCCTTCGCCTATCAATGCGCCATGAGCGGGACAGGAGTGAGCGGAGCATATGACACCATGCGTTATTTCCGGACGTTTCGGGTTCCGGAGGAATGGAACGGGAGCCGGATTATCCTTCATTTCGGGGCGGTGGACTACCGCAGCCAGGTGTTTGTAAACGGTTCGCCGGCGTGCAGCCATGAGGGTGGCTATACGCCCTTTTCAGCCGATATCACCCCGTATCTGACCGGCGGGGAGGAAATGCTGGAGGTCCGGGTCTGGGATCCCCTTAAAGATGAGACGATCCCCCGGGGGAAGCAATTTTGGGCGGGAGATCCCGCGTTTATCTGGTATACGCCGTCCTCGGGGATATGGCAGTCCGTATGGCTGGAACCCCTGGATGAGGCCCATATTGCAGGAATACGTTACGATTCCGACGTGGATGCCGGTTTGGTGCGCATCCGTTTCAGCCTGTCGGATCAATGTCCTCTGCCGTGCCGCCTGCGATGGCAGATCCGGGTGAAGGGCGAAGAGATTTACGAGGGTGGGTTTATAAGCCGGGAACGGAACGGGGAGTTTGCGGTGGATGTGTTTCATAACCGGATTCTGAACGGCAGCTTCCATTACAGCGGACTGTGCTGGTTTCCGGAGAGCCCGACGCTGTTTGACGTGCACACGGAGCTGGAGTCCGATGGGCAGATCCGGGACTCGGTGGACACCTATTTCGGTATGCGCAAGATCCATGTGTCGGAGGGAAAGATTTACCTGAACAACCGCCCTTATTTCCAAAAACTGGTTTTAGATCAAGGCTATTGGCCGGACAGCCTGGTGACCGCGCCCTCGGATGAAGCGTATCGGGAGGATATAAGGCGGGCTAAGGAAATGGGATTTAATGGCTGCCGCAAACATGAAAAAGCGGAGGATCCAAGATTTCTGTACTGGGCGGACCGCATGGGATTTCTGGTGTGGGAATCCATGGGCAGCTTCATCAGCTATACGCACCAGGCAGCCTCTGCCTTTGTCCGGGAGTGGTGCGGCCTGATCCAGCGGGATTACAGCCATCCCTGCATTGTGGTATGGAACGTGCTAAACGAGAGCTGGGGGATTCCGGTGGTCAGCCATGACCCCGAGCAGCAGGCGTTTGCCAATGCCATGTACTATCTGGCGCGAAGCCTGGGCGGGAACCGGCTGGTGATTTCCAACGACGGTTGGGAGATGACGGAGACGGATCTTGTGGCGGTGCACAGCTACCGCCATGGGGAACGGTCGGACGCCGGGATGCAGGAGCGTTTCTCACGGGGGCTTTGTTCGGTGGAAGGGCTGGCGGACATTATGATCCGCAAGCCATTTGCAGAGGGATACGGTTACAAGGGACAGCCGGTGATCCTCTCGGAGTGCGGCGGAATCGCACTGGCGCCGGAGGGGGGATGGGGCTATACCAGCGCGTCCGGGGCTGAGGAATTTCTGGAGGAGTACCAGCGCATCATCCGCGCCATCGGCCAGTCCGGAATGATTCAGGGGTTCTGTTACACTCAGTTTACCGACGTGGAACAGGAGATTAACGGTCTGCTGCGGCCGGACCGCACACCCAAGGTGGACCCGGAGGCGTTAAGGCAGATCAATGATCAGATTGAAACGATGCTGTGACCGGCATGTTTTAATAAAGGGAACCATTCAGTTGATTTATTTCAAAGAAAGGGAGGATTAGAAATGAAAAAATGCAAGAAGTTGACCGCATTACTGATGGCCAGCATTATGGGCCTGTCGCTGTTTGGCTGCTCATCCGGCAAGGATGCTCCCACCACGGCTGCGTCCCAGGCTCCGGAAACCAAGGCTCCGGAGACGAAAGCGCCGGAGGCCTCCGCCACAGCGGCCCCTGAAACTACGGAGGCGGCGGATGTGAACGGCGACGGTACTGTAAACAATCCGGAGAAAATTGTGGCCGGTGAACATGAGTTGATTTTCTGGTCCCTGTTCAGCGGCGGCGACGGCGACTGGATGGACAAGATCATCAACGATTATAACGCCACCAACCCGGAGTATAAGATTGTACCCGTGAAACTGGTGTGGGCGGATTATTACACGAAGTTGATGACCGCCGTGGCGGCCGGTAAGGGACCGGATATCGGTGTTTCCCATGTCTCCAAGCTGCCGGAACTGGTGGCGAACGGAGCGGTGCAATCCTTTGAGACCAATCTGGACTGGTCGGAGTACACAGAAGGCGCCAGGAACACCGTGACGTTCGACGGCGAAGTTTACGGGGTACCGCTGGACACCCACTGCCTGATCGCCTATCTGAATACCGATCTGTTCAAGGAGGCGGGAATTGAGCCGGATCTGTCGGTCAATACTGAGGACGACTTTGTGGCATTACTCAAACAACTCAAAGAAAAACTGCCGGAGGGCACGTACCCGCTGGCTATGGACAAAATTCAGGATTACCCCTTCCGCTACTGGTGGCAGGTCTACTATTCCATGGGCGGAACCGATGTAATCGACGCTGACGGCAAGGTTGCCATCGACCGGGACAAGGCCATCAAGGCTGCTGAGTTTATCAAGATGCTGTTTGACGAAGAGTACATTACCCCCAACCTGACGACCACGGAGGAGCAGGATAAGATCTTCCAGGCCGGAAAGGCTGCCATGGTGTTTACCGGCACGTGGTGCGTGGGCAAGTTCGGTGCCACGGACGGACTGAACTTTAAGGCCACTCTGGTACCCAGCCTGTTTGGGACGGAGAGCGCCTGGGCGGATTCCCACGTGTTTACCATCCCGGTGAATCCCGGCCGCACGCCGGAGGAGACGCAGGGCGCCATCGATTTTATCACCTGGGCGTCCAAGAACGGAGGGCTTACCTGGGCGGAGTCCGGCCAGATTCCTTCCAACCTGACGGTGACACAGAGCGATGCGTTCAAGGCATTGCCGCAGAGAAGCGAGTACGTGCGTGCCGCGCAGATTGCTGCGTATCCGCCACAGTCCGAGTCCTTCTACACGGCGAGGGCTGATATGATTGAGAAGCTGGACAGCTATTGGAACGGAGACGTGTCCGCGGAGGATATGGTGGATGACATGATTGCCACAATCCGCGCAGACATCGAATAGAAAGTAAAGGGGGAGTCCCTGTCATGACGTACAAACGAAAAAATCTGCTGGCCGCGGTGTTGTTTTTGCTGCCGTTCACGGTGTTCTACACGATTTTTACCATCTGGCCGATCATACAGGGACTCTATGTCAGCCTGCACAAATGGGGGCTGATGGGCAAACAGCGGTTTGTGGGCCTGAAAAATTATCAGAAGTTTCTGGGCGACCGCTATTTCTGGGAAGCTTTGGGAAATACCACGAAATTTGTGGTGTTAACAGTTCCGGTGCTGATGGTGCTGGCGCTGCTTCTGGCCCTTTTGGCCAACCGAAACAGCCGGGGAAGAAAATTTTTTCGGGTTGCCTACTATCTGCCCAACGTGCTGTCCGTGACGGTTGTCTCTTACTGCGCCCTGTTTATGTTTAAGCCCTATCTGGGGTTTGTCAACAGTTTTTTAAAGACCATCGGTGTGCTGCAGCCGGCGGAGGAGATATTCTGGCTGTCTGAGGGACAGCGGCCCTGGTTTGTGGTGGTGGCGGCCACGGTGTGGTGGACGGTGGGCTACAGCATGATGCTCTATCTCTCCGCATTGAAAGACATACCGGGCCAGCTCTATGAGGCGGCGGCCATGGACGGGGCGACGGATATGAAGGCATTTTTCTATATCACGATCCCGATGCTCAAACGAACCACTTACCTGATCTTTATGCTTCAGGTGATCGCCTCGTTCAAGGTGTTCGGCCAGTTCTGGCTGATCACCAAAGGCGGTCCGGGTACCAGCACCCGCCCGTTGATCCAGCTGATCTATCAGACCGGATTTGAGAAAAACAATATGGGATACGCTTCCGCTATGTCCTTCGCCCTGTTTCTGATTCTGCTGGTGCTGACGGTAGCGCAGCTTTCGGTGCAAAGGAGGGGAGAGCGATGAAACGGAAAAAAGGCGTTACAGGCGTACTGCTGACGATTGTTTCGACCCTGGTGGCGGTATTGTTCTTATTTCCGGTGATATGGGCTCTGGCGGTGTCCTTCAAAAAAGAGGGAACCGCGGTGTCCAACGCCATACAGTGGTTTTTGCCGCCTTATACCGCACAGAACTATCCCCGTGTGCTCTTCGACAGTAAGGTGCCGCTGTGGCTGTTCAACAGCGTGGTGATCGCGCTGGTTTCCACTCTGCTGGTGGTGATGCTGTCAGCCATGGCAGCCTACGCCCTGTCGAAGATCCGCTTCAAGGGTTCGGGGCTGGTCTACCTGTTTTTCCTCATCGGGCTGATGGTTCCCGGAGAGGCCACTATCATTCCGCTCTACATAATCTGCAACCGGCTGCATTTGCTGGACTCCTATGTGGGAATTATGGCGCCTACGATTGCCGTGTCCATGAACATGATTATTCTGACGAACTTTTTCAAAGGAATTCCGGACGAGCTGATTGAGGCTGCTATCATCGACGGCGCAGGCCATGGGAAGATTTTCGCCCGTCTGATTCTGCCGCTGTCCAAACCGGTTCTGGTTACGGTGGCCATATTTGCCTTTATGGCCAGCTGGAATAATTATCTGTGGCCATTCCTGTGCGCCATGGATGAAAATATTTTCACGCTTCCGGTGGGGATACCAACTTTTATCGGGCAATACTCCATCGATTATGTGGTGCCTTTGACCGCTTCAATGGTGGCTTCCATTCCGGCGATTGTGGCGTATCTTCTGCTGGAACGTTATATTGTGGAAGGAATTGCCATGACGGGAGTGAAAGGGTGAGAATTTAATAAATCCGCAAAAAAGGGATATCGCTTCAGAACGCGGTATCTCTTTTTTTTGGCGCGCCGGTTCGGGCGGATCATCAGGAATTCCGGCTGCAAAATTGCATATGATACAATAGTGGATAAAAAAACTCCATTTTTAATACAAAATAATATCATTCCCATTGAAATTGTAGGAATTAAATGGTATAGTAAGTAGCGTAGATGAAGCTTTTAACTTTATGCTATGTATAAAACAAAATGAAAGGCGGATTTGCAACATGAAACAGTTGATTTATCTGGACAATGCGGCCACGACCAAGACGCGGCCGGAGGTGGTGGAGGCCATGCTTCCCTACTTCAGCGAATATTACGGGAACCCATCTTCCGTATACGAATTTTCAACCATCACTAAAAAGGCGGTGACCGGGGCACGCGAGACCATCGCGAAGTCTCTGGGAGCCAGGACCGAAGAGATATATTTTACCGCCGGGGGCAGCGAGTCCGACAACTGGGCCCTGACCGCCACCGCGGAAGCTTACCAGTCCAAGGGAAAGCACATCATCACCAGCAAGATCGAGCACCACGCGGTGCTGCACACCTGCGCTCATCTGGAGAAGCGGGGCTTTGAGGTGACCTACGTGGACGTGGACGAGAACGGTGTGGTCAAGCTGGATGAGCTTAAGAAGGCCATCCGTCCCGACACCATCCTGATCTCCATTATGTTCGCCAACAACGAGATCGGCACCATCGAGCCCATAAGGGAGATCGGACAGATCGCCAGAGATCACGGCATCCTGTTCCACACCGACGCGGTGCAGGCTTACGCCCATGTGCCGATCAATGTGGACGAGTACAACATCGACATGCTCAGCTCCAGCGCCCACAAGTTAAACGGCCCCAAGGGCATCGGTTTCCTCTATATCCGCAAGGGCGTGAAAATCCGCTCCTTCATCCACGGCGGCGCCCAGGAGCGCAAGCGCCGTGCCGGCACGGAAAATGTACCCGGCATCGTTGGCTACGGCAAGGCCGTGGAGCTGGCCATGGCCACGCTGGAGGAGCGCTCCAAATATGAGACCGGTCTGCGCGACTACCTGATGGACCGCGTTATGGCCGAGATCCCCTACACCCGGATCAACGGATCCCGCAAAAACCGTCTGCCCAACAACGTGAACTTCGCATTCCAGTTCATCGAGGGCGAGTCCTTACTCATCAAGCTGGACATGGAAGGAATCTGCGGTTCCAGCGGCTCCGCCTGTACCTCCGGCTCCCTGGATCCCTCCCACGTGCTCCTGGCCATCGGGTTGCCCCACGAGATCGCCCACGGCTCCCTGCGCCTGACCTTAAGCGAGGAGAACACCAAGGAGGAGATGGACTACGTGGTGGAGAAGCTTAAAGAAATCGTAGCCTACTTGCGCAATCTGTCCCCGCTTTATGAGGACTTCATGAAGAAAAACAGCCGGTAACCGCCGGTTTCGGGCGGCGGGGCATTCCCGGATAACAGCGCCACGGGCGGCGGGGCATTCCCGGATAACAGCGCCATGGGTGGCGGGGCATTCCCGGATAACAGCGCCACGGGCGGTGGGGCATTCCCGAATAACAGCGCCATGGGCGGCGGGGCCTCCCCACAGACAACAGCGCCGCGGGCGCGGGACGCCCCCCGGACAACGGGCCCCGCCCGCTCACAAAAACCAAAATACAGGAGATTGAATTATGTATACAGAGAAAGTAATGGACCATTTTGAGCACCCCAGAAATGTAGGAGAAATTGAAAATGCCAGCGGCATGGGCACTGTGGGAAATCCCAAGTGCGGCGATATCATGCGCATTTACCTGGATATCGACGAGAACCAGATCATCCGGGACGTGAAGTTCAAGACCTTCGGCTGCGGAGCCGCCGTAGCCACCAGCAGCATGGCCACGGAGCTGGTCAAGGGCAAATCCATCTACGAGGCCATGCAGGTGACCAACAAAGCAGTCTGTGAGGCGTTGGACGGACTTCCGCCCGTGAAGATCCACTGTTCCCTGCTGGCCGAGGAGGCCATCCACGCGGCGCTGTGGGATTACGCCCAGAAGAACGGCATCACCATCGACGGGCTGGAGAAACCCAAGGACAACATCGGTGAAGAGGAAGAAGAGGAAGATTATTAATCGGCCATGAGTGAAGAGAAAAAGACCGTAGTGGTGGGCATGTCCGGGGGAGTGGATTCCTCCGTGGCAGCCTACCTTTTAAAACAGCAGGGTTACCGGGTGATCGGCGTGACCATGCAGATCTGGCAGGACGAGGACGGGGACGTGCAGGAGGAGCAGGGGGGCTGCTGCGGCTTAAGCGCCGTGGACGATGCCCGCCGGGTGGCCATGCAGCTGGAGATTCCCTACTATGTGATGAATTTTAAGCAGGAATTCCGCGAGCACGTGATGGACTACTTCGCAGGGGAATACCTGGAGGGCCGCACGCCCAATCCCTGCATTGCCTGCAACCGCTATGTAAAGTGGGAGTCCCTGCTGCGCCGCAGCATCGCCATCGGTGCTGACTACATCGCCACTGGCCATTACGCCAGGATCGAGCGCCTGGAAAACGGGCGTTTCGCCCTGCGCCGTTCCGTCACCGAGGCCAAAGACCAGACCTACGCCCTATACAACCTGACCCAGGAGCAGCTTTCCAGAACCCTGATGCCCGTGGGCAGCTACCACAAGGACGAGATCCGGCGGATGGCGGAGGAGATCGGCCTCAATGTGGCCCACAAGCCCGACAGCCAGGAGATCTGTTTTGTGCCGGACAAGGATTACGCCTCCTTTATCGAGGACTACACCGGCAAATCCTGCCCCGAGGGCAATTTTGTGGATCTTCAGGGAAATGTTCTGGGCCGCCACAAGGGAATCTCCCACTACACCGTGGGCCAGCGCAAGGGCCTGAACCTGTCCATGGGCCGCCCGGTGTTCGTGGTGGAGATCCGACCGGACACCAACGAGGTGGTGATCGGGGAAGGCGAAGATGTATTTACAAATACCCTCCGCTGTAGTAAACTGAACTGGATGGCGGTGGACGGGCTTCACGGCGGGCAGCTGCGGGTCGATGCAAAGATCCGCTACAGCCACAGAGGGGCAGCCTGTACCATACGCGAGATCGGCGAAGACCTGGTGGAATGCGTGTTCGACGAGCCGGTCCGGGCGGTGACGCCGGGACAGGCCGTGGTATTCTACACCGGGGACTACGTGGCCGGAGGAGGAACGATTTTATGAAACGAACAGTGACGAAAATGGGCTTGGCGGTGCTCTGCGCAGGCGCGCTCTGCACCAGCGGAGCCCTTTCCGCGTGCGGGACATACAAGCCGGTGGAGGCCGCCGCAGACCAGACGGCCGCCGGGGACAGCCAGGACCGGGCGGACGGCGGAGACGGACAGGCCGCGGCAGATAACGGGCAGGCGGACGGGAATACCCAGCCCACCCCTGAGTCCAGCCGCAACGAGGCGGAGTTGACCACCGCCAAGCCGCCGGAATTCGACGAGGTGGACGAGACGGTCTATGTAAAAACTGCGGACGGGACGCCGGTAAACGTGCGCTCCAGCTGCAACAAGCAGAACAATTCCAACGTGGTGATCACGGCCGCCGTGGGCGCGGAGCTTAAGCGCACCGGAATCAGCGAGGAGTGGAGCCGCATTGTGATGGAGGGCCAGGTGTACTACGTGGCCACGGCGTTTTTGACCACCGAGGTCCCCGAGACCACGGCGGCCTCGAATTCCGCCAACGTGGAGGCGGGCGAGGTGAAGCTGGACTCCTCCTGGAAGTACGCGGACTTTTCCAAGATCAATTCCGGGGCGGCAAAGCTGTACCGCTCCGAGGCGGACAGCCGCAAGAACAAGACAATCTGCGTCAACGCGGGCCACGGCACCTCGGGCGGCAGCAGCGTAAAGACCCAGTGCCATCCCGACGGCACTCCCAAGGTGACAGGCGGCACCACCAGCGCGGGCGCCACCTCGGCAGTTGCGGTGTCCGGTGGCATGACATTTTCCGACGGCACCCCGGAGGCCAAGGTCACGCTGGCCATGGCCCTGAAGCTGAAGGACAAGCTGTTGGCGAACGGCTACGACGTGCTGATGATCCGGGAGAGCGACGACGTCCAGCTGGACAACATCGCCCGCACCGTGATCGCCAACAACACCAGCGACTGCCACATTGCCCTGCACTGGGACAGTACCACCAACAACAAGGGGGCTTTCTACATGAGCGTTCCCTCCAATCAGTCCTACCGGAACATGGAGCCGGTGAAGTCCCACTGGGAGCAGCACAATGCCTTAGGCGCCAGCCTGGTAGCCGGGCTTAAATCCGCCGGTGTGAAGATCTTTTCCAACGGAGCCATGGAGATGGACCTGACCCAGACCTCCTTCTCCACCATTCCTTCCGTGGATATCGAGCTGGGCGACAAGGCATCGGACCATTCCTCCGCCACCCTGGATACCCTGGCGGACGGGCTGCTGACCGGAATCAACCAGTATTTCGGATATTAAACAGTATGAAACCGGGAAGCCTGCGGCGCTGCCGCAGCCTTCCCAGCGGGCGGAGTCCCTGCCGTTTTCACGGCAAACGTGTTTTGCTCCCGGGAAAACGGCGAAATCCCCCGGGCTGGAATCCTGCCCACGGGATTTCGCTCAAAAAAATCGCTGAAATTAAGGAAAAAATGCAGCGAACCACTTCCCAAAAGATGAATTTTAGTGTATAATACGATAGTTGGCTATTTTTAGGAGACGTAGCGAAGCGGCCGTAACGCGGCGCACTCGAAATGCGTTTATCGGTTCATCCCGGTACGAGGGTTCGAATCCCTCCGTCTCCGCTTGTAAACCCTAAACCCTTGACTCGTTCAAGGGTTTTTCGTTTTTTATGACCATTCACTGCGGCACCTGGGCACGGGATACGGTAAACTTAGACGGAATGGAGACAAGGCGGCTTTGGTGTTCAATAAAAGGAGGTAAAAAGATTTGGGCAATGTGACGCTGGCGGAGGTTGAGAGCCTGGCACGGAAGATACTGACGACCTATTTCTGCGACTCCGACCTGGAGTTTTTGATTTCCACATTTGCAGATGACATTATCTGGCTGGGCGGAGGCGAGAAACAGAAGGCGGAGGGAAAAGAGGCGGTGGCCGCCTGCTTCCGAAGCGGAAAGGACGGTATGATCGCCTGCGACATGAGCGAGGAATCCTACCACTGCATGGACCTTGGAGGCGGCGCTTACCTTTGCGAGGGGGTGAGCTGGCTGCACAGCAAGCCGGGATCGGAATTCTACGTCAACATGCAGCAGCGGGTGACCTTTGTGTTCCGCGAGACAGACGAGGGGCTTAAGGCCGTACATATCCACAATTCCGTGCCCTACCAGGCCATTAAGGAGGACGAACTGTTCCCGATCGAGTCCAGCAGGGAGGAATTTATCCGCCTGCAATCGGCTCTGAACATCAAAAACCAGGAGTTCGAGAACCAGGCGCAGTTTCTGGAACGCCTGTACGACACCATACCCTGCGGAATTCTTCAGTTTACCACGGATCCCGGCCACAGGGTGGTGGCTTTAAATCCCATGACCTGGAAATTCTACGGCTATGACTCCGAGGAGGCGTACCGGCGCGATGTGACCAGCCCGCTGGACAATGTGGAGGAGGAGGACCGCGGCCGGGTCCTGGCAGCCATCGACCGCCTGACCTTAAACGGTGAGAATTCATCCTACCGCCGCCGCTGCGTCCGAAGGGACGGCCAGGAGGCGTGGATCAGCGTGGTCATGGGCCGGATCGTCAACAGCGACGGCCAGGAGGTGATTCAGGCGGTATTTACGGATATCACGGAGCAGATGCGCCTGGAAAAGGCCCAGGAGCAGGAGCGGATTCTGGAAAACCGTTTTCTGCGCGCTGCGATCTACACCGCATACCCCCTGATCATGAGCCTGAATCTGACCCGGAATACCTACAGCCTGTTTGTGGATGAGCAGGATTCCTATACCATCCAGGGGGAGGGGACCTACACGGATCTGGTGGAGAACAGCCTGCCCATGATCTATCCCTCCTACCAGGAGGATTACCGGAACACCTTCCGGCGGGAGGAGATTCTGCGCAGATTTGAGGCCGGGGAGCGGGAGATCTACATGGAGATGCAGCAGATGGGGGACGATGGGGAGTACCACTGGCTCTCCGTGCATGTGATCGCTGTGGAGAACCCCTTTAACGACGACGTGCTGGCCATTGATCTGGTGAAGCTTCTGGACAGCCAGCGCCAGGAGCAGGCCCGCCAGCAACAGCTTCTGCGGGATGCCCTGGCCTCCGCTAACGCGGCCAGCAGGGCCAAGTCGGATTTCCTCTCCCGCATGAGCCACGATATCCGCACGCCCATGAACGCCATCATCGGCATGACCACCATCGGCCAGCTCAAACTGGAGGATAGTCAGGTGGTGCGGGACTGTTTCCGCAAGATCGACACCTCGTCCAAATATCTCCTGTCCCTGATCAATGACATTTTAGACATGTCCAGGATCGAGACAGACAAAATGGAGATCGCCCACGAGCTCTTTGACTTCAAAGCCTTTGCGGAGGAGTTGAATCAGATCATCTATCCCCAGACTCTGGAGAAGGAGGTGGGCTACGAGATGCGCCACCGGGAGCCCCTGGAAAGCCATTATATCGGCGACTCCCTGCGCATGAAGCAGATTTTGATGAACCTGCTCTCCAACGCCCTGAAATTCACGCCACCGGGAGGAAAGCTGGGGGTGGACATCCGTGAGGAAAAGCGCGCAAACGGCTTCGCCTACCTGGAGTTTATGGTCTGGGACAATGGCATCGGCATGTCGGAAGAATTCATGCAGCGGATCTTCCAGCCCTTTGAGCAGGAGAACCCGGGGAATGCCCGCAACAACGTGGGCAGCGGCCTGGGCCTGTCCATCGTCTACAATCTGGTGCAGCTCATGGGCGGAACCATCGGTGTGGAGAGCGAGAAGGACAAAGGCAGCACCTTCACCGTCACCATTCCCTTCCAGCTGGTATCCGACAACCAGGAGCGGGAGTGGGAGCGGAAACGACAGAATCTCCTGAAAGGCTTTGAGGTGCTGGTGGTGGACGACGATCCGGCGGTGGGCCGGCAGACGGCGGTGATCCTGGAGGACATCGGGGCCAGAACCGTGTGGGCGGATTCCGGCTACCGGGCTGTGGAGGAGGTACAGATAAGCCTCCGCCAGGACCGGATGTTCGACATCGCCATGATCGACTGGAAAATGCCCGGGATCGACGGGATCGAGACGGCCAGGCGGATCCGAAACCTGGTGGGCGGGGATACCATGATCATCATGATCACGGCCTACGACTGGAGCGGAATCGAGGCGGAGGCCCGGGCTGCGGGCATCGACTATTTTATCGCCAAGCCCCTGTTCCGGTCCGCGATCTACGACACGTTCTCCAAGCTGGATAAGCGGAATCCGGAGCCGTCCGGGCAATGCGATCCGGGCCTTGCGGGGAAACGCTTCCTGCTGGCCGAGGACAACGAGCTGAACCGGGAGATTGCGGTGACGCTTCTGGAAATGAACGGGGCGGCTGTGGACACCGCTGTAAACGGCCGGGAGGCCCTGGACTTCTTCGGGGCCCGGGAACCGGGGACCTACGACGCGGTTCTGATGGATATCCGCATGCCGGTCATGGACGGCCTGGAGGCGTGCATGCGGATTCGCGCCATGGACCGCGGGGACGGCGCGTCGGTTCCGATTTTGGCCATGACCGCCAACGCCTTTGAGGAGGACAAGAAGAAAGCGTTTGCAGCGGGGATGACGGGATACCTGGTCAAGCCCCTGGATATCCGTCTCCTGGTGGAGGAACTGAAGCGCTGCCTGGGCTGAGACGCCCGGCAAAATCCTGCAAAAAAGCATAAGCGCGGTAAAATGAGGGAAATGGTCCGGCGGCCGTTTCCCTTATTCTGCATCCCGGGAAGCCTTCCCGGACGGCCCCGGGGCGCGGACCCTTTGGGAAGGGGGAACCTTAAAAACCTATATAAACCATGGGTTTGCGCTGCAATCGAGCGGGCTAAAAGCATTGCACATTCAACCCTTCTATGCTAGAATAAAATGGTATATATATGGACAGAGTTAAGAAACTGTTTACACAAAAAATATATGAAATATTTCTGGAGTGACCGGATTCACCGAACGCGGGGACAGAGGACGCTGGCGCGGCAGTTCAGGACAAGGGGATAAAACAATGATCTATAAAACAATATTGGTGGTTGAGGACAACGAGATCAACCGGACTATGCTGAACACGATACTGGCCGATCAATATCAGGTGCTGGAGGCGGAAAACGGGGAGGAGGCGCTCTCCCTGCTGGAACAGTATAAGGATGAGATATCCCTCATTCTGCTGGATCTGGTGATGCCCGTGATGGACGGCTACACCTTTCTGTCCATCATGAAGTCCACGCCTGACTACGCGACCATACCGGTGATCGTCACCACGCAGAATGACGGCGAGACCGACGAGGTGGCGGCCCTGGCTCACGGGGCCACCGATTTTGTGGCAAAACCCTACAAGCCCCAGGTGATCCTGCACCGCGTGGCCAGCATCATCAACCTGCGGGAGACGGCGGCCATGGTCAACCAGTTCCAGTACGACCGCCTGACCGGGCTTTACAGCAAGGAGTTTTTCTACCGGAAGGCCAAGGACCTGCTGGCCCAGAATCCCCAAAAACGCTATGATGTGATCTGTTCCGATATCGAGAATTTCAAGCTGATCAACGATGTGTTCGGGATTCCGGCCGGGGACCGGCTGCTGTGCGGCATCGCCCGGCTCTACACCCGGTTGGTGAACGGGCGCGGCCTCTGCGGCCGGTTCAACGCGGACCAGTTCGTGTGCCTGCTGGAGCACGGCTGGGAATACTCCAACGAGATGTTCCGGAATGCGGAGATCGAGATCAGCGCCATGTCAAACACCAGGAGCGTATCCTTGAAATGGGGCGTGTTCGCGGTTGTGGACCGGACCATTCCCTTTGAGCAGATGTGCGACCGGGCGCTTTTGGCCGCCCGCAGCATCAAGGGACAGTACGGAAAGTATTTCGCCACCTATGACGATAAGCTGCGCAACAAGCTGCTGCGGGAGCAGGCCATCACGGACGGCATGGAGGCTGCGCTGAAGGAAGGACAGTTCGTGATCTATCTGCAGCCCAAGTACCGCATTCAGGACTACCGGCTGGCGGGCGCGGAGGCGCTGATCCGGTGGAACCACCCGGAGTGGGGCTTTCAGTCTCCGGCTGAGTTCATCCCCCTGTTTGAGAAAAACGGCTTTATCACCAAGCTGGACCAGTTCGTGTGGGACCGGACCTGCGCCGCTCTGCGGTCCTGGGACGACAAGGGACTTCCGGCAATCGCCGTCTCCGTCAACGTATCCCGGGCGGACATCTACAATGCGAACCTGGCGGATTTCCTCATGAACACGGTAAACAAGTACGGTCTGTCCCCCTCCAGGCTTCACCTGGAGATCACGGAGAGCGCCTACACCGAGGACCCCAATCAGATCATCGAGACGGTGGTCAGCCTGCGCAATCTGGGATTTATCATCGAGATGGACGACTTTGGCAGCGGGTACTCCTCCCTGAACATGCTCAACCAGAGGCCGCTTGATATCCTGAAGCTGGACATGAAATTCATCCAGAGCGAGACGGCCAAACCCAATAAGCAGGGAATTCTGCGCTTTATCATGGGCCTGGCCCGGTGGATGAAGCTGAGCGTGGTGGCGGAGGGCGTGGAGACCCCGGAGCAGATGGAGCGGCTGCGCGAGATCGGCTGCGATTACGCTCAGGGCTACTATATGGCCAGACCCATGCCCTGCGACCAGTTTGAGGAGCTGCTGAGAGAGCAGGCCGGAAGCGGAGAGCAGGCGGAGGAGGCTGAAGAATCGCAGCAGGAGGACCGCCCCCGGCAGATTCTGTTGATTGCGGACGAAGACGAAACCTACCGCGGGCAGGTGCGGGAGACCTTTAAAGAACAGTTTGAGGTGGTGGAGGCAGCGGACGGCGAGGCGGCCCTGGGCTGCATCGCGGACTACGAGAGCCGGATCGGGGCGGTGGTCCTGAGCCTGACCCTCTCCGGACCTGACGGTTTCTCCGTGCTGGAGATTTTGCAGCGGGAGAAGGCGGTGTGGAACATCTGCGCTATCGCCACGGCCTCAGCGGATGCGGGCATGGAGGAGCGGGCCCTGGAGATGGGCGCCGACGACTTTGCCGGCAAGCCTCATACCATGAAGAGCCTGAAGCGCCGTGTGACCCGGGCGCTCAGAGCCACGCAGACCCGGGAGTGGAGCCTGGAGCTTCAGCAGGAGGCCAGCAGGGACTATCTGACCGGACTGTTAAACCGCCGTGGATTTCAGGCCGCCATGGATTCCCTGCGCAAGGAGGACGCTCCCCTGGCGCTCTATCTGTTCGACCTGGACAATTTGAAGTCGATCAACGACACCTTCGGGCATGCGGAGGGGGACCGCCATATCCGGCAGTTTGCCCAGCTTCTGCGTTCCCACACCCGGGAATCCGATATCCTGTCGCGCTACGGCGGGGATGAGTTCGTGGTGGTGATGAAGCAGATGAAGACCGATGAAGCCGCGCTCAAAAAGGGCGAGGAGATTTGCCGGGCGATCCGGGAAATGGGGGCCGGAGGAAATCTGGCGGCATGCACGGCGGGGGTGGTCCGCCGGAATGAGCCGGATTCCTCAGAGGAGCTGATTGAATGGGCGGATCAGGCATTATACCAGGCGAAGAAAAACAATAAGGGCGGCTGCAGTTTGTGGAGGAAATGAGCCGGATGAGGAGACAGATGACAGCGATTGAGACAGTACGGGAGTTCTGCCGGGTGTGGTTTGAGGAGCGGGACTGGAAAAAGACGGTGGAATATCTGACGGAGGACGTCACCTTTGTGGGGACTGGGGAGCACGAATCCGCCAGAGGAAAAGAGGCGATGGCCGCGTATCTCCGGGAGGATATTCTGGAGATTCCGGAGCCCTTTGGCCTGGATTTCACCGTGATTCACCAGCAGCCGATCCGGGAGGACGTCGTCAGCCTTTCCTTTGAGATTGTGCTGAAGAATACGGTATATATGTGGCGGCTTCGGTGTTTCTTTACCCTGGTTAAAGAGGCGGAGGGCGTGTGGGAGATCGCCAGCCTGCATTTTGCGGAGCCTGGCAACAGCCAGCAGGGAGACGAGCACTATCCCCAGACGCTGGTGATCCAAAACACGGTCCGCCAGCGCCAGGAGCTGCTGAACGATTCGCTGCCCGGAGGTATGATGGGCGGCTACATAGAGGATGGCTTTCCCTTCTATTTTATCAACCGCCAGATGCTGTGCTACCTGGGGTATGAGACCGAGGCGGAATTTATCGACGATATCGACGGTATGATTACCAACTGCATGCATCCGGACGACCGCGCAGTGGTGGACCGGGAGGTGGCCGACCAGCTGGAGGCGTCCGGAGAGTATGTGGTGGAATACCGGATGAAGAAAAAGGACGGCACCTATATCTGGGTGCACGATGTGGGCAGAAGCATGACGGCCGAGGACGGCCGGGCGGCCATCGCCTCGGTCTGCACCGACATCACGGCCCAAAAGCGCGCCCAGGAGGAAGTGCTGAACCTGTACAACAACATCCCCGGGGCGGTATTCCGTTGCCGTTTTGACGCCGACTTTTCCGTGATCGACGCCAACGACGGCCTCTTTGAATTTCTGGGCTATTCCAGGGAGGAGTTTGCGGCCCTGGGGAACCGGATGTCCGCGGTGATTTTTCCGGACGACTTAAAGGTGATGGCCGACATCCTGAACCGGCAGCTGGAAACGAGCAATACGATCCACAATGAAAACCGCCTGATCTGCAAGGACGGGACCATGCGCTGGGTCTCCGTCAAGGCCCAGTTGTTCCGGGAGACGAACGGGGAAGAATTTTTCTATTGCGTGTTTGTGGATATCACGGATGAAAAGCTGCTCCAGACGCGGGAGAGGGAACTATATGAGCAGGAATTGTCCTATTTTGCGGAGCTGTCCTCAACCGGGGGCAGCACTCAGGGGCGACTCAATCTGACCCGCAACCATGTGGAGAGCTATATGGCCACCGAGGACGTGGCCGTCGCCTCGGTGGGGGACACCTACGACCAGACCATCGAGAATCTGGCCGCCTCGGCCATCGACCCGGTCTGCGGGGAGAAGATCCGCGCCAGCTTAAACCGCGGGAAGGTGCTGGCGGATTACGCCGCCGGAAAGACAGATTTTCATATGGACTTCCTGCGCAGGCGCAACGGCGGCGGAGCGTTTTGGGGAAGCACCAGTTTCCGCCTGTGCTTAAATCCTGAGAACAACGACATTATCACCTTCTTCTACACCTTTGACATCACCGAGCAGAAGCTGCGGGAGCAGCTGCTCATGCAGATCGCGGCGCTGGATTACGATGTGATCACGGAGATCAACATCCCCGAGGGGACCCACCGCCTGATTTCCTACGATGAACAGATCAAGGACACCATTGTGCGGGAGGGAGTGTTCCAGGAAGAGATCCGCCGCATCGCGGACCGCTTTATGGACGACCCTGTAAAGCAGGAATTTCTTGCCCATCTGGATTTTGATTATATGCTAAGACAGCTGGAGCACCAGCCGTCCTACACGTTCAGCGTGGAGATGCGCGACAACAACGGCAGCCTGCGGGTCAAGCGGATTCAGGTATTCTACATCAGCCGGGAGCTGAAGCGGGTGTGTATGGCGCGGACCGACGTGACCGACGTGGTCCGCCAGGAGCAGCGCCAGAAGGAGGAGCTGGCCGCCGCGCTGGTGGCTGCGGAGCAGGCCAATGCCGCCAAATCCGACTTCCTCTCCCGCATGAGCCACGAGATCCGCACGCCCATGAACGCGATCATCGGCATGAGCACCATTGCGGCCCAGCACATCGGGGACGACGAGCAGGTGGCGGACTGCATCTCCAAAATCGGCATTTCCTCCCGTTTCCTGCTGTCGCTGATCAACGATATCCTGGATATGAGCCGGATCGAGAGCGGCAAGATGCTGCTGAAAAATGAAAAGATTCCAACCGAGGAGTTCCTGAACGGAATCAACTCCATCTGCTACGCCCAGGCCGCCTCCAAGGGGGTGGACTACGAGTGCATCGCAGACCCGGTGCTGGACGACTACTACGTGGGCGATGCCATGAAGCTGCAGCAGGTGCTCATCAACATTCTCAGCAACGCTATCAAATTTACAGGCGAGGGCGGAAAGGTCACCTTCTCGGCCTCCCAGCGGAAGAAAACGAAAAACGATGCCGTGCTGCGTTTCATTGTAAACGACACCGGCGTGGGCATGAGCGAGGAGTTCATTCCCCACATTTTCGAGCCCTTCTCCCAGGAGTCCACCGGCACCACCGCGGTATACGGCGGGACCGGCCTGGGGCTGGCGATCTCCAAAAATATTGTGGACATGATGGACGGCAGAATCACGGTGCGCTCCATCAAGGGGATCGGCACCGAATTTACCGTGGACGTGAAGCTGGGCATCTCCGAGGAGGAGAAGCACCGCCACAGTCAGAAAAAGCATGATTGCAATTTTTCCCATTTAAAAACCCTTGTGGTGGACGACGACGTAGCGGTCTGCGAGAGCGCGGTGTCGACCCTGCGGGAGATGGGCGTCCAGGCCCAGTGGGTGGACAGCGGCCGCAAGGCGGTGGATTTGGTGGCCGGTTTGAAGGACAACGGCCGGTATTTCGACATGATCCTGGTGGACTGGAAGATGCCGGATATGGACGGCATCGAGACGGCCAGGCGCATCCGCGCCATTGTGGGGCCGGACGTCACCATCATTATCATGACCGCCTACGACTGGCTCTCCATCGAGCACGAGGCCAAGCTGGCGGGCGTCAACCTGCTGATGAGCAAACCCATGTTCAAATCCTCCCTGGTATCGGCCTTCACCAGGGCACTGGGGGAGAAGGAGGAGCGGCAGCAGCCCGTAAATGTGGAGTATAATTTCGCCGGAAAACGGATTCTGCTGGTGGAGGACAATCAGATCAACACCGAGGTGGCGGCCCTGCTCCTGCGGGACAAGGGTTTTGAGGTGGATACCGCGGAGAACGGGCTGCGTGCCCTGGAGCGGTTCAGCAAATCCGACCCCGGCTATTACGACGCCATCCTCATGGACATCCGCATGCCTCTGATGGACGGCCTCACGGCGGCCAACAACATCCGGCATCTGAGTAACGCGGACGCGCACACGGTGCCGATCATCGCCATGACGGCCAACGCCTTTGACGACGATATCGAGAAGAGTAAGGCTGCGGGGATGAACGCCCATCTGGCAAAACCCGTGGACCCACAGCGGCTGTACCAGCTGCTGTATGATTTTGTGTTCGGCAAGGAAGACTGAAGGCGCGCTCCGTTGCAACGGGCGGCGAAGGAGGGGACGGGATGAAGTCTGGCGATGAGTTTTACCGTCTGATATACGAATATTATGAGGCCAGAATACGCTGCGGTTTTTATGTCCGCGGAGACCGGCTTCCGTCGATCCAAAAAATATGCGGAATCTTCCGAATGGCGCCGGCTACGGTGAGAGCGGGGCTGAGGATTTTGGAAAAAAATGGTTATATTAAAATGGACGCCCGAAGGGCCGCTTTGGTGGTCTACGAGGCGGAATCCGCCGATTTCCGTCGGAACGCGGCCGCCTATTTTGTGCCGCGCAGGGAGGGAATCCGGGACCTGATACAGGCCCAAAAGCTGTTGATCGAACCGCTGTGGCAGGCCGGTCTGCGCTGCTGGAGCAAAGCGGAGTGGGAGGTGCTGCTGCAGGGACTCTCCGATCCCGGACCCGGGGCGGTGTCCATGCCGGTGCAGCTGTACATGTTCGCCCTGAAAGCTTTGAACAACGGCCTGATCATAAACTGCTACTGGGAAGTGATCCGCTACATCCGTTACCCGTATCTGACCAACCGGGAGGAGCGGCAGCGGCCGGCTCTGAACCTGCCGGGCACATCCAGGGATGAAATTATCGATCTGCTGCGGCGGGAATTGGAGCGGATCACCGCCGTCGCCGCGGGGCAGCTGTACGCATTTATGGAGCAGGCGGCCGCAGAATATCATATGGAGAATGTAAAGCCCGTGCATTTTCAATGCAATATTTACAGCCGGAGGCCTCAGCTGCGCTATACCCTGGCATCCCGCCTGATCCGGGAGATGCTCGATCAGACCTATCCTGCGGGCAGTTATCTGCCCTCCCTGCCTCAGCTGGCGGGGACCTACGGGGTTGGGGTGAACACGGTGCGGCGGACGCTGGAGCTTTTAAACCGCCTGGGCCTGGTCCGCTCCCGCCACGGAAAGGGAACCCTGGTCTGCGAGCAGCCGGGGGAAATGGATCTGGAGAGCCCGGAGATTCGGGATGGCTTCAGGCTGTACCGGGAAAGCCTGCAGTTTCTGGCGCTCACCATCCGCCCGGTCGCCCTGTGCGCCCTGGAGAGCGCGGCGCCGGAGGCGGCAGCGGAGTTAAAGCGGCGCCTGTCCTGTTTAAAGGGGGAAGAGCGCTGTCTCTGCCTTGAGCGGATACTGGATTTTATTGTAGTTCAATGTCCCTCCATGTTTGTCCGGGAGTGCTATGGCATGGTCCGGCAGCTTGCCGCCTGGGGCTATCCACTGGAATTGCAGCGGCGGAAAAACGGCGCTGGCAGCGGTGCCGGAGGCGGCCTCCATAACAGCCTTGACAACGGCCTGGGCCCGGGCAGAGGTTCTGATCCCGGCCCTGGCAGAGGCCCCGGCGCTGGCAACGGTTCTGGCCCCGGCCCTGGCAGCGGCCCCAGCCCCGACGGCGTCCCCTCCCCCGCGAAGCTGCTCGCGCAGTGTCTGGAAGAGGGGAGCGCGGAGGGATTTGCGGAGGAATGCGAGCGCTTCCTGCGGCAGGAGGAGGCACGTTGTATCCGGTAAGGCACCACCGGCCGCCACTTTATATCTGAATACCCAAAATAAAACGGAAGCCGAACATCCGGGAATCTGATCTCCCGGAGTCCGCTTCCGTTCTTTTTTGCTGGTTTCTCCCCAATCAGTCTCCGCCGGGGCCGTCGCGCCGCGGTCTGGAGCTCTCGGGAAGGGGTTCCACAGAACCGCAGCCCGATTTCCTGGTCCGGTCGGTATCGCTTGATGTGTCGCGGTTGGTTGCGTTTGTCTCGTCCTTTGCCATCTCTCTCACCTCCGGTGTTAGTATGGGTGGGAAGCGGAAAAATTATGAGTTGGACAAAAACGCGGAGACAGCCCTGAAAAAAGGAGGAGGCCGGTCAGGTGTTCCCTGCCGGCCAGAGTATTATGAAAAAAAGTCTTGTTAGCATTAGCTCTTTACATTTATAAGTATAGAGGGAAATTGTGAGGAGAATTTGATCTTTCTGTAACACTTTTATGAACATAATGTTAGCAGTTTGTGAACCGGCTACCGCAGCAGAGGCATGCTCCCGGTCAGCTTGTTGACCTTCTTCTTGGACCCGCAGATAGCTAGGCCGAAGTAGTTTAACTCGTCCCCGGAAACCTGGGCCATTTTCCCCATAAACTCCCCGTAGGTCTTGCAGCTCTGTGCCAGGTCGGTGAAGTCAACCACGGTCAGGTCCTCAAAGTCTGGCTGGTAAAGCTTTTCACGAATTTCCCGGATCAGGTCGGGATTCCCTTTTAAAATCGGAACCGGGAGCTCCACGATACCCAGGTGTCCGCCGCCTGATTGATCCTCCACGTCGCAGCCCACCACATAGGGCCGTTTCTTCCCCAGGGTGATGCCCAGGATCGCCGCCGTGTTGGCGATGATTCCCGTCGGCAGATTTTCGTCGATTACCATCACGCATTTCTCATTCTGCAAGTCCATTTTGTGTACTCCTTTTCTTCCATTCAAATTTAGATTCCGAAAGCAGCAGACCGGTCAGGGTCAACAGGATTCCCAGGGCGGAGGCCGGTGTCACGGTCTCGCCCAGCACGATCACCGAGGTGACCACCGTGATCACCGGCACCATGTAAATATAGATACTGGTCTTGACCGCGCCAAGTACCCGCACAGCCGTGTTCCAGGTCACAAAGCAGAGGGCGGAGGCCCCGAAGCCCAGGAACAGGATGTTAAATAAATGAACCGGGTTGGAAAAACGGGTCAGGTCCGGGTTGAAGTCAAATAAAAACAGAGTGGGCGCCATAAACAGAAGTCCGTAGAAGAAAATTCTCCTGGTGGCCTGGATGGTGCCGTAGCCGAAACCGCTGATCCTGCGGGTCAGCACGGAATAGCAGGCCCAGATCAGGGCCGCGGCCAGGGCCAGCAGGTCGCCCACAGGGCTTAAGGTGAAGCCGTTCGCGCCGTTGAAGCTGATCAGGCAGATTCCGGCCATAGCCGCGGCGAATCCGGCGAAAAAGTTGGGCCGCAGCCGTTCCTCGCCCCTCATGAACAGGTGGGTCAGCATGGCGGTGAAGAAGGGGGCCACGGAAATGATTACGCCCACGTTGGAGGCCAGGGTGTAGGTGAGAGCGATATTTTCCAGCAGGTAATACATACACACGCCGCAGAGCCCGGCCAGGGCAAAGGTGAGCTCCTGCCGCCGCTCCTTCAGGCGCAATATGCGGGGGCAGGCCAGAATCAGCGCGACGTAGCCCATGACAAAGCGGAAAAACAGGATCTCCACCGGCTTAAAATCCACCAGCAGCAGTTTGGTTGAGATGAATGTGGTTCCCCAAACGAGAATTGTGATCAGGGCCGCCAGATGGCCGGCCGCGGTTTTGCGTTCCATGACAGTTCCTCCTAGTTTGAATGGTCCGGTTTCTCCAGAAAGATTTTCCGGTACACGCCGGGCGCAACTCCGGTGAACATGCTGAAATAGTTGGTAAAATGGCTCTGGTCCGTAAAACCGGTCATGAGCGCGGCCTGGGCCGGGGACGTGCCCTGCTCCAGCAGCTTTTTGGCCTGGTTAATGCGGACATTTTCCAGATAACGGTAGGGGGTGATTCCCCGCTCCTTGGTAAAGGCCCTCAGCAGCGTGGACTTGCTCAGTCCGCAGTGGCGGCAGAGCTGCTCCAGCGTGATCCGCTCGCTGTAGTGTTCGTCCATAAAGGCGCAGGCCTGGCCGATCTCAGCCATGCACTCCGGCATGGGCGCGTCAAAGGGCTGGGCGTAGCGGGTGATCAGGGCGTCCAGCAGAAACAGAAAAATTTCCTCCTTCTCAAATTCTCCGGAACCGCTCATCACCATATTGTGCAGGGTGATCAGGCGGCCGGTCAGCTCCTCGTCCTGCACCAGATTGCTGGTAAATAGCGGCGGAAACGGCGTACCGGTCAGCTCTCTGGTGATCTCGCGCATCGCCGGCTCCGGGATATTGAAGCCGCGGTAATTGAGGGCGGCTCCGGCCAGCTGGGTGCAGGCATGTTTTTCACCCGGATGGAACAGTACCATATCGCCCGGTTTCAGCAGACAGTCCAGGTTCTTGCAGGACAGGGAACGGTCCCCGTTCTCCACCAGACCCACCACATAGTGTTCGTGGAAATGCGGGGGAAAGGACTGGGAAATCTCCTCAAATCGGACGGCCTCAATCTTTAAATCGCTGTCAAAACAGATGGTGCGAAGCTCTTTGTTCATTCTAAAATCCTCCTGACTCGCTCTATTTTAACATGAGATTCCCAGGAAGGCTTGTAAAATATCTTCATAAATGAGTAGGAAATGGCAGGAAATGCGGCGAAACAGCCGCGGCGAAGGAAAAAATGCCCTGAAATTAGGTTGAGCCGGCGAGGCTGACTTCCTGTCAATCCCACCGGCTTGAGGTATGAGATGAATGATGTAAAGCTCTGACTGCTTTTGTTAGATACAATGTTCCGTTGATGAAATCTGTGAATCATTGTTTACAATACATAGTATAGAGAAAATATATGGAGAAAGTTTGTCCGGGTGATTAAAAAAATCTAAACATCTTTACGAAAGTATGATGAAATTGAAAAAATGCGTACAAGGGGGGAATGTGTATGATTTGGCGGCGGCCAACCATAATAATCCTGAAAATGTATTTTCACCTATTGACATATAATATTATATACTGTATAGTATAAGCATATTATATGATGTATAATATAATTCAACAGCCAATATTACAAGAATCAGAATAGGAGAGATCACATGGTATTTAATACAGGATCAGCTCTTTTGGACGCCATCGTGCTGGCAGTTGTCTCCAGGGAGCAGGAAGGGACCTATGGATACAAGATCACCCAGGATGTGCGGCGGGTGATCGACATCTCCGAGTCCACGCTGTATCCGGTGCTCAGGCGGCTCCAGAAGGAGGAGTGCCTGGAGGTCTATGATCTGGCCATCGACGGGAGAAACCGGCGGTATTACAAGATCACGGAGCCGGGGCGGGCGCAGCTTTCGCTGTACCGGGGGGAGTGGAGCGTGTACTCGCAGAAGATATCCCAGATATTTGAGGAGGCGAACATATGACCAGGGATGCGTTTATGAGAGAGCTGGAGTATCTTTTGCAGGATGTCCAGGACGATGAGAAAGAAGAAGCTTTGCAGTATTACAGAGATTATTTTGACGAGGCGGGGCCTGAGAACGAGGAACAGGTGATCCGGGAGTTCGGAAGCCCGGAGCGAGTGGCGGCGATCATCCGCTCCGACCTTGCGGGCAATCTGGAGGAGGGCGGCGCGTTCACGGAGAGCGGATACACGGACGAGCGTTTCCGGGATCCCGGCTACCAGGTGGCCCACCGCTACGATCTGCCGGAGAGCGCCGGAGGGAAAGAGGCCGGGCGGACCGGGGAAACCGGGGAGAGTGGGAAAAAAGCGGAACCGCGGACGTCCAGGCTGTTAAAAATCGTGTTGATCCTGGTGCTGCTGGCGTTAGCGCTCCCGGTGGCCTGGGGAATCGGCCAGGGACTGTGGGGACTTGCCGGGTGCATCCTGGCGCTGTTAATCGTGTTGTTGGTGTTTCTGGGCCTGGTCACAGTGGGTTTCCTCATTGCAGGCGTTATTATGATCCCCTGGGGGATCGTGATGGCCTTCGCAAGCCCCTGGAGCGGCCTGGTGGTATTTGGAAGCGGCCTGGCCCTGGCCGGTCTGGGACTTTTGGGGCTGGCGCTGTCCGTACTGTTTTACGGCCGGTTCGTGCCCTTTGTGATCCGGGGGATCGCGGACTGCCTGAACCGTTTCTTCCACAAGAACAGGAGGGATGAAGTTTGAAAAAGATGATTAAGATCTGTGCGGTGGCAGGTGCTGTCATGCTGGTGGCGGGTATTCTTACTACTTTTGCGGCGGTGAGTTTTGGCGGAGCCCGCCGTCTGGGAAGCGGAGTGAAGAACGCGGTCCACCGCGCCATGAGCTGGGCGGACGACGACTGGGCGGACGATCTGGAGGACCCGGATTACTGGGACGAACTCTGGGAGGATGATTTCTGGAGCGACGAGGCCAGCCACAGCAAAAGGCGCGTCCAGAATCCGCCCGGGGACGGGGCTGGTCAGGAGCCGGGACTTCCGGCCCAGGCCGGGAGCAGCGGCTTGGGATCTGCCGGCGGTGAAACCGGTGAAAATTTTGCAGGAGCCGGCGGTGAGGCTGGCGGGAATGTTGCAGGTCCCAGTGGTGAAAACGCCGGGAATCCCGCAGGCGCTGCCGGAAATCTCCCCGGGAGCCAGGCTCGCAGCGGTCCGGCGGCGATGGAAGAGCGTGAGGACGGCAGTTGGCATGTGACCGGTGTGGCGGAGATGGACATCGAGGTGGACCGCGGTTCCGTGCGTGTAATATCCAGCGCCCAGGCCGAAGACATTTCCGTGCGCATAAAGGACGAGACGGGGAGAGTCCGCTGTTATCTGGACGATGATAAACTGAAAATTGAGCGCGGCGAGTTCAAGAGCAGCCGCAAGGAGGCCAAGATCGAGGTGATCGTGCCGGAAAACTATTACTTTGACAAGGTCGAGGTGGAGGCCGGGGCCGCCGCCTGCGAGATAAACGGTATTGTGACCCGCAAGCTGGAGCTGCAGAGCGGCGTCAGCAGTATGGCGTTCACCGGACGGGTGGACGAGAAGCTGGAAGTGGAGACAGGAGTCGGCGTCACAAGTGTAAAGCTGACGGGCAGCCGGGAAGATTATAACTATAAAATTCAGTGCGGCGCGGGCAGTGTGAATATCGACGGCGACCAATACAGCTCCCTTGGCGTGGAGCGAAAGATTGACAACCGCGCGGCAAGGAGTATGGAACTGGAGTGCGGCGTGGGCACCATTGAGGTGCAGTTTACAGGCAGCCTGTGAGGAAAGGAGCAACTATCATATGGAAGCGAATAAAAGACTTTACCGGTCTAACCGGAATAAAATGATCTGCGGTGTATGCGGCGGCGTGGCGGAGTATTTCAATATAGACCCCACAATCGTGCGCCTGGTATTTGCCATACTGGCATTCTCCTGGAAGGGGCTGCTGATCTACTTCCTGGCGGCGATTATCATTCCGATGGAACCCATGTAGGAAACCGCCAGAAGGGAAACCGCCTGTCCGATCATCATAAAAAGGCCGTGTGTGAGGAATTGAATTGCCTCGCACACGGCCTTTTGTTGTGTCACAGTAAAAATAAACCACCTGCTCTGCAGGTGGAGGGAATATCTTCAGATAAAAGCAACTCCTGTGCTAAACTAGATGTAGGTCTGCAAACCACAAATAAAAAGCACAGGAGGTCCAAAATGGACAATAATAGTTTAGCGCACACAAAATGGGATTGCAAGTATCATCTGGTTTTTGCACCAAAATATCGTAGACAGGTAATCTATAAAGATATCAAGGCAGATGTAGGACAAATCCTTGGGACATTATGCCGAAGAAAAGGAATCGAGATAATCGAGGCACAATGCATGCCAGATCATATTCATATGCTGGTAAGCATTCCACCCAAATATTCAGTATCAGAGGTGGTGGGATATCTCAAAGGAAAAAGTTCACTCATGATATTCGAGAAGCATGCGAACCTAAAGTATAAGTACGGAAACCGTCATTTCTGGTGCCGTGGATATTACGTGGACACAGTAGGAAAGAATACGGCGGCAATAAAGGCATACATCCAAAATCAGATAAAAGAGGACTTGGAATATGACCAGATGTCGTTAGTAGAGTACATAGACCCGTTTACGGGTGAGCCGGTGAAGAAAAACAAGAAGTAAGACTCTTAAGAGTCAGTAGGGAGTCAAAGCAAACCAGCAAGCCCCTTTTGGGGCAAAGCCGGAGTAAGGAAGCACTGAATATGCCCTTTTAAGGGCAGCTGAGAATGTGGTGCAGCTGGCAGACTTTTCAGTGCGCTTTCCGGGCGCAAGCAGGTAACAGCCCCTTATAGGGGCAGAACAAGCCACCGGCTAAGCCGGTGGTCTTGACTGTACAAAATAACCGCGTTTTCCGCAAACCGAACCGCGGGTTTAACGCTCCGCGTTGTAGAGCTTCACCAGCTCCGGCAGCACGTTTTGGGGCTGGTCCACGATGACCAGGTCCGCCAGGTGGTCCTTGTAGTGTTCGCTCTGGTGGATGATGGCCAGGCGCCTGCCCTCGAAATAGTTGATATAATGGCGGTACACCTCGGATTCCAGGGTGGTGCCCAGGAGTAGGAGTAAGTCAGCCTTGGAGACCTCCTCCGTGGTCCGGGTCATCAGCTGGCTGTCCACCTGCTCGCCGAACAGGTTGACCAGGGGGCGGACCGGGATGCCGCAGGTCTCACACAGCGGAACCCGCTTGGCGGACTTGATGTATTCCAGGGGATAGTTCCGTTTGCAGCGCGGGCACTGATTTTCATAAATGCTCCCGTGCAGGTTGATTACGTTCATACAACCGGCCAGCCGGGCCTGATCGTAAATATTGCTGCAAACCACGCAGTTGAGCTTTCCAAGATGTTCCAGAGAGGCCATGGCCGGGCTGGACTGCGTGGCTCTGGGCGCGTGCTCCAGCATTTCCTTTTTGTAAAACTCAAAAAACAGCTCCGGCCGGGTGTTGTAGAAGGCGCTGGAAAATATCTCGTCGGCTGAATAGCCGTAAGCGGTCTCGATCTCGTAGTCCCGCTCCTGCTTTTTGACTCCGATGAAGCCGCCCTCCTCCATCATCCCGGAGCCGCAGAGCGCCACCGTGTAGCTGCTCTCATCCAGAAAACTTTTTAAATAGGAAAGTTTGCTGCACATTCGAATCCCTCCTTCTCTACCGGAATATCGCACAATCGGTTTCCTTCATTATATCATGTCACCAACCGATAGGTTGATGACATGATATACGTTTCCTTAATTATACCATGTTACCGGGAAAAGCACAAAGTGTTTCAGGGCATATCCTATTTATAAAATACTGGAAATACAGGAAAATCGGGCGAAAGCCCCCAGAAAAAGGAGGGGCCGGCAAAGGGGGATTTGCCGGCTGTAGGTATGAAAAGCTTTTTTATTTGAAAAGGCGTCTGCCTTGTACGATTTATAGTATAGAGCTTAAATGTGTCCAAAGTTTGAGCGCAGAATAAAGAAAAAATAAAAAACCTAAAGGATTCTTTAACAACCCCGGAAGAAAACGTAAACGTTCTGAAAAAGGGGTGGAGCCGGGGAAAATGCCCGCCCGGCTCCGGCAGGTCAGGCGTTTTCCCAGTCCGGGCTTGTGGGGCGGATCACGCCGCAGCCGATCTTGTCGCCGGAATTTCCCGAGGGCTGGGTGGTGAAATCATCGGCGCGGGAGTGGATGATCACGGAGCGGTTCAAAATATCGTCGATGGTAAAGCGTTTGTCATAAAAGCTCAGCCAGGCGTAGCCCTGATTGGCCAGAACCGGCGGCATGTCGCCGGCGTGGTCCGGGTGGGGCATGCTGGTGGGATTGTAGTGCTCTCCGGTGTTGGCAAAGTTGTCGGAGCAGTCGCCGAACTGGTGGATGTGCATGGCGTAGAAGTCCGAGGACCCCTCACGGTCCACATTGGGCAGTCCGAAGAACTCTGCCTCCACCAGCACACCGCCGTAGGGGGTGTGGTAAAACTTGACCAGACCGCTGAGCTGGGGGGCCTTGGAATTGCCGGTCACCCAGGCCATGGCCTGGGGACGGTTTTCGGCCAGCAGGTTGGTAAATGCCATTCTGGGCGTGATTTGATTGGTTTGCATGGAAGCCTCCATTTTTCCTGTCACCTTATCATATGCCGCGCCCGGGCATTTGCGTACCTGCCGGAAGAAAAGGAACGGGTCTTACAGCTTTCCGGTGACGGTTTTGGGGATGGTGAAATCTACCGCGCCCATGTAGCCGGGGGCTACGTCGTACTCGTTGAAGGCGATCACCAGCTGGCCGGACTCGTCAAAATAGAAGCTCTCGTCGCCGGTAAGACCCTTGAAATCCGTCTCAGGCATATCGCTGTCCAGGAAATACTGTTTGTTCTCGTCCTCAGCCATCTGGCTGCGCATCTGTTCCTTGATGTTTTCGGAGATTTTGTCCAGCGCATCCGGCCGGTTGGCAAACAGGTCCTTCAAGGAGATCACATTTCCCGTGGCCTTGTCAACCGTAAAAATCTTTACGAACTGAGCGCCGCTGGCCATAATTTCCGTGGTATCGATACGCAGGCACATGTACTTGTCGTTGTCCGTCACCACCTTGTAAGAGCTGTCCAGGGAATAGTGGCCCTCGCCCTGGTCTGCGGCCAGTTCCTTTTCGTACTGGGCGATCAGCTCGTCGGCGTACTCTTCAATGGACTTATTCACCTTGTTCTCCGTATTTCCGTCTATTGTCACCTGGGGAACCTGAATATTGGCCTCAAAATTCTCCTTCTGATCTTCAAAGGTGCGGAAGGTTACCACCTTGGCGATGGAGCCGATTACAGGCAGCTTTTCCATTGCGCTCGCGGTGGTGGGGTTTAAGTTTGCCATCACGGTGATCATTACCATGGCCGCAGCCGCGGTAGCTCCGGTAGATTTCATGATTTTCATATAATTACCTCGTTTCTGTTCTTTTTTTGCCTGGTTGATTCCCTGCATGATCCGCGCGCGCGCCTGGGGCGGCACCGGGATCGACTCATATTCCCGTTTCAGTTCGTCCATAATCTGCTTTTCGTCCTGCTTCATCTCGGTTTCTCCTTTCCCGAAGCTTCGTAGGCGCCGGCCTCCAGGTCCAGCCGCAGCTTCTTTAACGCCCGGTAAAGCCTCGCCTTCACCGTGTTTAGGTTCTCGCCCACAGTCCGGGCCACGTCCTCCAGTTTCATATCTTCAAAGTACCGCAGAATTACCACGGTACGGCTGCGGTCATCCAGCCGTTCCAATACGCCGCGCAGATCCACATCCCCGTAGCTGTCCTCCCAGACGGCTTCGGGCAGGGTGTCCGACAGTTCCTCGCGTTTGCGCTTGCGGATCGTGTCCAGCGCCGTGTTGATGACGATGCGGTACACCCAGGTGGCCAGGTAATCCGGATTCCGGACGGTTTTGCAGTCCCGGATCGCCTTGTAGGCGCTTTCCTGGACGATGTCCAGGGCGTCCTGTTCCTGGCGCGCATAGCTGTAGGCCAGCCGGTAATATGTCTCGTAGTTCTCCAGCAGCAGGCGTTCCACCTCTGTTTCCTGTTTGGAACCCATGTACGTTCCTCCTTTCGCTGTTCTGTATGTTAGACGCCCCGGGAGGCGTGAAAGTTGCATTGAGTACGGATTATTTTTTACTATTTTATCCCATTACAAATAAAACGCAACATTCATTGTTTTTTTTAACGAGAAATGATATATTGGTGGTATTGTGATTGACAAATGAAAATGTACAAGAGGTGAGTACCAGATGACAGAAGAGAACGGGAGAGGAACAAAACCGGCCAAGCCCCCGGTCCACCAGCCGCGGCAGGTCACACCAAAATCCAAGGAGCGCCCTGAGAACCGGGAGAGCCGGTCCAGGAGGTCCAGAGGGCGGCGCATCGCTGTGTTTCCCATCGTGCTGGCCCTGGTGATCGGGCTGGCGGCCGGATTCGGCGCCGGGTATATGAAATGGAAGTGGGAGCGCCCCTACACGGTGGATTTGAAGGCCGTGGAGGTGCCCAAGTGGGTGAAACAGGAATTTATCCGCAAGAACATATTTTCGCGGCCGGACGTGAGCCTGAAGCGGGTCAACAACATTGTGATCCACTATGTGGCAAACCCCGGCACATCGGCTCAGAAAAACCGGGATTATTTCGACGGTCTGGCGGATCAGGATCCGCAGGCGGCGGGAACATCGGCCAGCGCCCACTTTGTGGTGGGACTGGAAGGGGAAGTGATCCAGTGCATCCCGGTCAGCGAGATGGCCTACGCGGCGGCCCCGCGCAACAACGACACCATCTCCATCGAGACCTGTCACCCGGACGAGTCGGGGGCATACAACGAGGCCACCTACGAATCCCTGGTGAAGCTGACCGCGGCCCTGTGCACCCAGCTGAAGCTGGATGAAAATGACCTGATGCGCCATTACGACATCAACGGCAAGGTCTGCCCCAAGTATTTTGTGGACGACGAGGCCGCCTGGAAGCAGTTCAAAAAGGATGTAAAGACAGCCATCAAGGACAAGTCCTGGGTGGAGTGACGTAACGCGGCGGAGCGAACGCGCCGGGATTTGAAATCCCGCGTGTCCGCTCCGATTTGGTTGAATGTAATGGGCCGCTGGCGCAGCCTGCGGGCGATTGCTGAGAGGCAGCAGGCCGGAAATTCCACGCTCGGGTCGGGGCGTCCTGGTCCGACCGCGGCACCCTGGTCCGGCCGCCGTGCCCCGATTCCGTCGCCATGCTCCGGTTCCGCCGCCGCGCCCCTGTCCGGCCGCCTACAGCGGAAGAAATACCGGCTTCCGCTGATGGAACACCGTGTAATACTTGAAGCCGCAGCGTTTCAGAAGCTCCCGGCAGTAGTCGAAATCATAGCCCAGGTGTTCCGGTTTGTGGGCGTCTGAGCCGACGGTGAGGATTTCCCCGCCCAGCTCCCGGTAACGGACCAGCACTTCCTCAGTGGGATTGGGGTGTCCAAGACCGTATTTGAGGCCGCCGGTGTTGCACTCCAGACCCTTGCCGCGGCGGATCAGCTCCACCAGTATCATGTCGATGAGATCGCGAAAGCGCTCGTAGCTGTACTGCTCGTTCTGGTGGGGGGCGTAGCGGACCACATAGTCCAGGTGGCCGAACACATCGTAGCAGTCCATGGTTTTGGCGTTTTCCAGGGATACGTTGAGAAAACGCTCAAACGCCTCGGCCTCGGTGCGCCCGGCCCAGAAGTTTTCATCAAACGGGTCCAGCCGGTCCGCGAAATGGCAGGAGCCGATGATAAAGTCCAGTCTGGCGCCAAAACGTTCCACCAACGCGTCCAGATATTGTTTCAGGTGGGGCTGAAGTCCCAGCTCGATCCCGATGTTAACCCGGATCTTGTCGCGGTACTCCAGGCGGATCTGCTCTAGGGAATTTAAATAGGGAGGGATGTCCAGATAGAAGTTTGTAGCGCAGAAATCCGAGTCATAGTCGTGGTGGTCGGTGATGCAGATTTCCTCCATCCCCAGCGCGATGGCCCGGTCTATCTGTGCCCGGACCGGCGTCTCGCTGTCCCCGGAAAACTCAGTGTGCATGTGAAAGTCACAGATCATAGTCGATTCTCCTTGGAAAAATAGTTCCAACATTTATGTTGGCCGTGGTGCCGCAGTGTTTTAGCGGCTCTATAATACTTATATCACAATCTGAGGCGGTCCGAAAGCACAATTTGCACGGGGAGGGTTGAATTTGACGTTTTAGCGGAAAACGCCCCGGTTTAGCGCAAAAACCGCCGGAAATGCGCGAAGCGATCATTCTGCTGTCAGGATACCCGGATATCATGCGCAGAAGGCAAAAATAGACGACAAAGGGTTATAAAGCCGTTATTCCGAAATGTAGGATTTGACAGGAATAACGGCTTTTTCCATGAATAAATGTATGAAAAAGGGAAAACAATAAAAAAATAAAAAAGGACTTGCCATTTCTATCGAAATTGATTACAATATAGGAAGGTTGATTAATATTTAACAATAATATATTTTTTAACAAACTAGGAGGAATTGATCATGGCAGTAAAAGTAGCGATTAATGGTTTTGGACGTATTGGACGTCTGGCTTTCCGTCAGATGTTCGGAGCTGAAGGTTATGATGTTGTTGCAATCAACGATCTGACTGATCCCAAGATGCTTGCTCATCTGTTAAAGTATGATACCGCTCAGGGCGGATATGCCGGACGTTTAGGCGAAGGCCTGCACACCGTTGAGGCCGGCGAGGGCTGCATCATCGTGGACGGCAAGGAAATCACCATTTACAAAGAGCCCAAGGCTGCTGACCTGCCGTGGGGAGAGATCGGTGTTGACGTAGTGTTAGAGTGCACCGGTTTCTATTGCTCCAAAGATAAAGCACAGGCTCACATCGACGCTGGCGCCAAGAAAGTGGTTATCTCCGCTCCGGCCGGCAACGATCTGAAGACCATCGTTTACAGCGTAAACGAGAACACCCTGACCGCTGAGGATACCATCATCTCCGCAGCTTCCTGCACCACCAACTGCCTGGCTCCCATGGCGAAGGCTCTGAACGACTACGCTCCCATCCAGAGCGGTATCATGAGCACCATCCATGCTTACACCGGCGACCAGATGATCCTGGACGGACCACACAGAAAAGGCGATCTGAGAAGAGCAAGAGCTGGCGCTGCCAACATCGTTCCCAACTCCACCGGCGCTGCCAAGGCAATCGGCCTGGTGATCCCGGAGCTGAACGGCAAGCTGATCGGTTCCGCACAGCGTGTTCCGGTTCCGACCGGTTCCACCACCATCTTAACCGCTGTTGTTAAGAAGGCGAACGTGACCAAGGAAGAGATCAACGCCGTTATGAAGGCTGCCGCTTCCGAGTCCTACGGCTACAACGAGGATCCCATCGTTTCCTCCGACGTGATCGGCATGAAGTACGGCTCCCTGTTCGACGCAACCCAGACCATGGTTTGCCAGATCGCGGATGACCTGTACGAGGTTCAGGTTGTTGCCTGGTACGACAACGAGAACTCCTACACCAGCCAGATGGTTAGAACCATTAAGTACTTCGCTGAGCTGGGCTAATTGGAACACCTCAATAAAAGTACGAAGATTTAGTAGACTCATGAAGGGTCCGGTCGTTTGGACCGGGCCCTTTTTAAGCGCAAAGCGCCGGCCTGCGGCAAAATGCCGTCAAAACAAGGCCGGTGATCATCTGAAAGGGGATTTAAACTATGTTAAACAAGAAAACAGTTGACGATCTGAAGGATTTACAGGGCAAGAAGGTACTGGTTCGCTGCGATTTCAACGTTCCGTTAAAAGAGGGCGTGATTCAGAACTACAACCGCATCGACGGCGCCATTCCCACCATCAAAAAGCTGCTGGATCAGGGCGCGAAGGTGATTCTCTGCTCCCATCTGGGCAAACCCAAGGGCCAGCCGCTGCCGGAGATGAGCCTGGCTCCCGTGGCTCCCGCTCTCAGCGAGAGACTGGGCGTGGAGGTGAAGTTCGTGGACGATCCCCAGGTGACCGGCGAGGAGACCAAAAAGGTTGCCGCTGAGTTAAAGGACGGCGAGGTTCTGCTGCTTCAGAACACCCGCTACAGAATTGAGGAGACCAAGTACAAAGAGGGCGACGCCGCTACGGAAGCTTATGCGAAAGAACTGGCTGATCTGTGCGACGGCGGCGTGTTCGTGGACGACGCCTTCGGAACCGCTCACAGAGCCCACTGCTCCAACGTTGGCGTTACCAAATACACCAAGGAGAACGTGGTTGGCTATCTGATGCAGAAGGAGATCAAGTTCCTGGGCCAGGCCGTTGAGAATCCGGTCCGTCCCTTCGTTGCCATCCTGGGCGGCGCCAAGGTTTCCGACAAGATCAACGTGATCAACAACCTGCTGGATAAAGTAGACACCCTGATCATCGGCGGCGGCATGGCTTACACCTTTGCCAAGGCCCAAGGCCAGGAGATCGGCAACTCCCTGTGCGAGGCGGATAAGCTGGATTACGCGCTGGAGATGGTGAAAAAGGCTGAGGAGAAGGGCGTGAAGCTGCTGCTTCCCGTGGACCACGTGGAAGGCAAGGAGTTCTCCAACGATACCGAGCACAAGGTTGTGGACGTGATCGACGCCGGCTGGTCCGGTTTCGACATCGGCCCCAAGACCATCGAGCTGTACAAGGACGCTTTAAAAGGCGCCAAGACCGTGGTTTGGAACGGACCCATGGGCGTATTTGAATTCTCCAACTTTGCGGAGGGCACCCTGGAAATCTGCCGCGCGGTAGCGGAGCTGGCGGACGCGACCACCGTTATCGGCGGCGGCGATTCCGTGAACGCTGTGAAGAGACTGGGCTTCGCGGACAAGATGACCCACATTTCCACCGGCGGCGGCGCTTCCCTGGAATTCCTGGAAGGCAAGGAGCTGCCCGGCGTAGCTGCGGCTGACAACGCCTGATTGCGATTTGTGAAATGACGATGGCCCCCTGTGAATAAGGGGGCCTTTGAGGGATAATGCACATAGAAGGAGAAGTTAAAATGGCAAGAAAGAAAATTATCGCAGGCAACTGGAAAATGAACATGACTCCCACCGAGGCCGTGGCCCTGGTAAACGAGTTAAAGCCCTTAGTGGCCAATGACGAGGTGGACGTGGTGTTCTGCGTTCCGGCTATCGACATCATCCCCGCCATGGAGGCTGCCAAGGGCAGCAACATCCACATCGGCGCTGAGAATATGTACTTTGAGGAGAAGGGAGCCTTCACCGGCGAGATTTCCCCGAATATGCTGGTGGATGCCGGCGTAAAATATGTGGTGATCGGACATTCCGAGCGCCGTGAGTATTTTGCGGAGACCGACGAGACCGTGAACAAGAAGGTGTTAAAGGCCTTCGAGCACGGCATCACCCCCATCATCTGCTGCGGCGAGTCCCTGACCCAGAGAGAGCAGGGCATCACCATCGACTGGATTCGCCAGCAGATCAAGATCGCGTTCCTGAACGTGACCGCGGATCAGGCTAAGACCGCTGTGATCGCCTACGAGCCCATCTGGGCCATCGGCACCGGCAAGGTGGCCACCACCGAGCAGGCGGAAGAGGTCTGCGCAGCCATCCGCGTATGCATCGGCGAGATCTACGACGAGGCGACCGCTGAGGCCATCCGCATCCAGTACGGCGGCTCCGTGTCCGCTTCCTCCGCTCCCGAGCTGTTCGCACAGGCGAATATCGACGGCGGTCTGGTGGGCGGCGCTTCCCTGAAGCCGGATTTCGGAAAGATTGTCAACTACAACAAGTAAAATGATGGTAACAGTTCAGGACGGCGGGGAAATTGGCTCGGAAAGCCGCGTCAAGCTCGCTTGTAAGCGGCTTTTCGTGCCAATTTCCACATCGGATGGACATCCGATGCTTCTTGACCGTCTTTTTCGGTCAAGAAGATGAGCCGTCCTGAACAGTTACAAATGATGGAAGTAACGCCGCGGCTTCCGGCTGTTTGGATTTGAGCAGGCAGGAGGACGCGGCAGGGCGAATGCTTCTTCCGTCCCGGGACGGCCCTTTGGGAAGGGACTCCGGGAGGCAGAAGCATTTGCGTGTCTTAGAAGGAGATATGAAAACGATGAGTAAGAGACCAACCGTATTAATGATCCTCGATGGTTACGGCCTGAACAAGAATTGCGACCACAACGCGGTCTGCGAGGCGAAAACCCCGGTGATGGACCAGCTGATGAGCCAGTGCCCCTTTGTGGAGGGCCAGGCCAGCGGCATGTTCGTGGGACTTCCCGACGGGCAGATGGGCAACTCCGAGGTGGGACACTTAAACATGGGCGCGGGCCGTATCGTATACCAGGAGCTGACCCGCATCACCAAGTCCATCCAGGACGGGGACTTTTTCGAGGTGCCGGAGTTTTTGACTGCGGTGGAGAACTGCAAGAAGAACGGCTCCGCCCTGCACCTGTTCGGGCTGGTGTCCGACGGCGGCGTGCACAGCCACAATACCCACATTTACGGGCTGCTGGAGCTGGCGAAGCGTAACGGCCTGGAGAAGGTGTATGTACACTGCTTCCTGGACGGCCGCGATACGCCCCCGGAATCCGGCAAGGATTTTGTGGCCCAGCTGGAGGCTAAGATGGCCGAGATCGGCGTGGGACAGGTGGCGTCCGTGATGGGGCGTTACTACGCAATGGACCGTGACAAGCGCTGGGACCGCGTGGAGATGGCTTACAACGCGCTGACCAAGGGCCAGGGCAAGACCGCGCAGAGCGCTACCGGTGGGATTCAGGCTTCCTACGACGACGGGAAGGCAGATGAGTTCGTGATTCCCTTTGTGGTGGAGAAGGACGGGAAGCCGGTGGCAACCATCCAGGATCGGGATTCTGTAATTTTCTTTAACTTCCGGCCGGACCGGGCGAGGGAGATCACCAGGGCGTTTTGCGACGACGAGTTTGACGGGTTTGCAAGGGAGAAGCGCCTGGATCTGGTGTATGTGTGCTTTACGGATTATGATGAGACTATCGCGAATAAGCTGGTGGCGTTCCGCAAGGAGAGCATCACGAATACTTTCGGAGAGTTCCTGGCGGCTCACGGCAAGACTCAGGTGAGGATTGCGGAGACTGAGAAGTATGCGCATGTGACGTTCTTCTTTAATGGAGGCGTGGAGGAGCCAAATGAGGGCGAGGACCGGATTCTGGTGCCGTCGCCTAAGGAAGTGGCTACCTATGATCTGAAGCCGGAGATGAGCGCGCCGCAGGTTTGCGATAAGCTGGTGGAGGCGATCAAGTCCGGGAAGTATGATGTGGTGATTATCAATTTCGCCAATCCGGATATGGTGGGGCATACCGGCGTTGAGGATGCGGCGATCAAGGCCATTGAGACGGTGGACGCCTGTGTTGGGCGCGCGGTGGACGCGATTAAGGAAGTGGACGGCGTGATGTTTATCTGCGCGGACCACGGTAATGCGGAGCAGCTGGTGGATTATGTGACCGGCGATCCGTTTACGGCCCATACGACGAATCCGGTGCCGTTTATTCTGGTGAACGCGGATCCGCAGTATAAGCTGCGCGAGGGCGGGGCATTGTGTGATATTGTGCCGACACTGATTGAACTGATGGGGATGGAACAGCCGAAGGAGATGAGTGGGAAGTCTTTGTTGGTGAAGTAAGATAGAAGATTTGAGAAAAAATAGGCCGTGCTGGCCCTGGAATTGTTTCTGGGGGCGCGGCCTTTTTTGATGCATCCGTTCGTGAGGCGGCGGGAACCGGGGATGGAGACTCCGGGTCTCCGCGATGGCAGCGTCTAAGGGGGAAGGAACACGAAAAGGCGGGCACCGCTCCGAGCTCCGGCGCCGGCCTGATGCCGGCCCCTCCGCCTCCGCTTTGCTCCGGGCTTTGAGAGCCCTGCGCAATCCCACCTTTTCGCGTCCCTTCCCCCTAAGTCGCTGCGAATCGCTCCAAAGTCGCCTCCATCCCCGGTTCCCGCCGCCTCACCCGCTAGGGGTTGGGGGAAGGGGATTTTATAATTTTTTTTGGGGAGGGGGATTTTTTTTGGGTGGAGCTGGGGATGTGTTGGGAGGGGGGATTTTGCGGGAGGTTAGAGTGGTGTAGGTTAGGTTGAGGAGACGGCCGGTGAGACCGCCGAGGAGGGAAATGGTGAAGTAGCCGGTGTAGAGGATGTAGGCTCCATGGAGGTGGTTAAGCAGGGTGGGGCCGGCCAGGATGTCCAGGAGGGAGATGGGGAGGGCGAGGAGTGGACAGAGGGCGGAATGGAGGATGAAGGATTTTTGGGGATGGAGGCCGTAGAGCAGGGAGATAAGAAAGCAGCCCAGCGGGATGGTTCCCAAGAGCAGCCCCAGGCCCAGGTCGCCGGTGTCGCAGTCCGGATGGCGGCGTAGGGTTAGGGCGTACTGGGCTGTGGGGATGAGATAGAAATTTATGAGATGCAGGGGAATGTACTTTTTCATGGCGCGCCTCCTTTTATGAGAATATTGTACCTTGCCGGCAGCCAAAGGCTGTCGATAGGAGCTATGTTTTCTTGATTGTAACATGAAGAGAACGGGAGGAACATATGGAGTTTGTCATTTTGGGAGTGACATTTGTCATGAGATGAAAGCGGGATTGAGGGAAGTTTGATTTGAACAAGAAAGCCGCCGGTGTTGGCCGGCGGCTTGAGGTTTGGTTTTGGTTTGAATGAATTTTCAGATACACTCTAGGAGTGATGAGCGGCGGCCAGCTCCAAAGCTGCTTCGGAGGCCAGATCCTGGGAGGCGACTTTCTGGGGGGCCTCGGCGGGCTGCTCGGGTTTGGCCGCTTTGGCGGCGGGTTTGGTCTCGGCCTTCTTGGCGGGGATGCTGCCGGAGAGGCGGATGGCGGCTTTGGCGCAGGCCGGACCGACCATCTCGTAGAGGATTCCGCTGGACAGGATGATCGTGGAGAGCATCTCGCCGCTGGCGGCCGGAAGCATTCTCTGACCAAGCACGGCCAGGCCGATGGATACGCCTGCCTGGGGGATTAAGGCAAGACCGAAGTATTTCTTGATCTCAGGTGTCGCATTGGTTACCAGGGCGCCCAGGGTGGAGCCGAGGTATTTGCCAACGATGCGGACCAGGAAGTAGATCACACCCACAAAACCGGCGCTGATCAGGCTGGGCAGAGAGAGCCGCATGCCGGACAGCACGAAGAACATAACCAACAGAGGCGGGGTGAACTGGTTCAGCTGCTTGAACAGGTGCTTGTTGCCGCTGGTGTTGATGTAGATGGTGCCGGAGGCCATGCAGGCCAGCAGCGGGGATACGTTCATGGTGGAACAGAAACCGGCCACGCCCATGATGCACACGCAGGCCAGCACCAGGCTGTGGTCTTTGCTGCGGCGCTCGTGGATCAGCTTGCTGAGGAGCCAGCCGCTGCCTCCGCCGATGAGCAGAGCCACGATGTTGAAGAAAATGGGCAGCAGAAGCTGGGTCATGTTCAGGCCGCCCTCGCCTGCGGTGGCCTGCACGATGGCGGCGCACACGCTGAACGCGATCAGGGCAACAGCGTCGTCCAAAGCAACGACCTGCAGGATTGTGTCGATAAAGTGGCCTTTCGCCTTGTACTGGCGGATGGTCATGATGGTGGAGGCCGGCGCGGTGGCACAGCCGATGGCGCCCAGCAGCAACGAGAAGGGAAGGGACAGCCCTAACAGCAGCATGACGATGGTGATCAGCACGCCGGCGGTGAGGGATTCAAACAGGGTCAGGATGACGACCTTGATCCCGCTCTTTTTCAGAGCCGAGAGCTTGAAGTATTTACCCACGCCGAAGGCGATGAAGGCCAGCGCCACGTCGGTGATGAAATCCATCTGGCTGATATACTCCTGGGGAACCAGGTGCAGGCACCAGGGCCCGATCAAAACACCGGATAGAATATATCCGGTGACGTTGGGAAGGTGCGCCAGTTTGGTGAGTCTTGTGAACAGAAATCCGGAAATCAGCATAATTGCCGCGGTGAGGATGATTCCGGAACCATGAAGATTTAATAAAATTTGAGCCATAGTGATACTCCCCTTTCCATTATGTATAACTGATACATTCTGTCATAGCTCAAAGCCGTGTATATATGAAATACCGGAAATCATACTTAAATGCGTCGGTCACAGGCTTTCCAGCCTTTCATACATAAGCGGCTTTTATCCACGCTTTCCCCCGGTGGAATGAAGCTATTTCTTTGTTCTGCTTGATTATAGTAGCGTTTGGTGATAAAATCAAATGATATAAATTGATTGGGGCATAAAGAAAATTTATGCCGCTCAGGAGGACGGGGTATGTTTGATTCAAAGGCGAATACGCTTCTGGCAGTGGTACAAACCGGAAGTTACACGAAAGCGGCGGCGAAACTGAACCTGACGCAGCCGGCGGTGAGCCATCACATACGGCTGCTGGAAACGGAATTTAATATTAAATTATTTTATAGGGATAAAAATAAGCTGAAATTGACGCCGCAGGGGAAAATTCTCGTACAATATGCCAAGCGGGCTGCCGCTGTGTACGCGAATGCCTGCCAGGCGCTGGAGGACAGCAAGACGGGGGCAGGGCACTTAAACGTGGGCATCACCCCCACGGCCGGCGAGACCATTCTGCCCCAGGTTTTGGCCACGCTCTGCAATGAAAATCCCAAAATACATATAAACATTTGTATGAACACGATTCAAAAAATTTATAACCGGCTCAAAACCTATGAGCTGGATTTTGGGGTTGTGGAGGGCGCGGTGCCGGATGAGAGCCTGGTGACCACGGCTCTGGACACGGATTACCTCTGCCTGGCCGTTTCGCCCATGCACCGGCTGGCCCGGGCCAAGACGGCTTCCGTGGAGGATATCCGCCACGAAAAGCTGATTCTGCGCAGCCGTAGCGCCGGAACGAGACAGCTGTTTGAGAAACATCTGGAGGCCAGGGGGCTGTCCCTGGAGGGATTCAATGTGATGATGGAGCTGGACAACGTGGCAATGATTAAGGAGCTGGTGAGCATGGATATGGGGATCACGGTGATCGCCAAGAGCGCCTGCAGGGAGGAAGCGGCGGCCGGACGGCTGGCTGTCATCCCGATCGAGAATTCCAGTATGGTCCGCCAGATCGATATTGTTTATCTGAAGGATTTCATGCACCCGGAGATTATTGAGAACATCCGGGAGATTTACGAGCAGCTCCGGGGCAAGTGAGAGTTGTGTGTTTTGCGGACATAGAAATAGGAAGTGGGAGAAAGGATTGGTCAGATGAGCATTACCATTTCATTTACGATGGAACCGAAGATGAGCCTGACGGGCACAAAGCCCTGGGACGGGGAGCAGACCGCAGGGTTCACGAAAGGGCTGGCAAAGGAGCTGGGGTATCACTGCGACGTGATTTCCGGATATGTGGTCTACCAGCTGTGCCCGGAGGGATTTTTGTGGATGACCTGGAAGGGAAAGCAGCTGGTGGGGGACTGCCAGACCAATATTGCAGGGCCGGGATTTCATGCGGCCGTGGTCTATTTTCTGGAACTGTTCGCGGCCAGGGGTAGCCTGAAGCTTTCGGTGAAGGACCCCACCGGGTTTTACGCGGACCGGAATTTCGAGCGCATGCGCCGGGAGTATTTCTACGGCTGGTTTAAGAAGCTGCTCCACGCCATTGTGTCCCGGGTGGGGACGGGCGAGGGCAAGCTGGTGTGCTGGCCCTCGGACTATTACCTGCCCCAGGAGCAGCCGGGGATCGTGATGACCCATATCCGGGGCTTCGGCGTCCGGGAGCTTAAGGGGATTGTCCAGTCCGGGCTGACAAACGCCTTTGCCAAGGACTTTTTTGTGTGGTGCGACGAGGAGAAGGATGCCTGGTATTTCCGCAACTGCGCCCTGGTGCTGTTGAATCAGCAGTGTTATTTCAAGCCCTCCGCCCGCAGTAATGAGGACCTGCTGGTCAACCGCGAGGTGATCCGCCTGCTGGAAAAGACCCTGGAAATGGACCGGACGGTGCCGTTTCCCGTGGCGGAATACCGGGAGGTGTGCGCTTTGGACGGACATGAACCGGTGGACTTAACCGGCGTGTGCCCCATGACGGAGGAGCAGCCCGTGGGCTGCCGCAGAGGGCTTTTGCAGCGGACCATCGGCCGGATGCGCTTTGCGGTGCCGGGAAGCTTTCTCTACGATCTGCAGACCCAGGGAAACTCGGAGCGCTATTATGATGAGAGCGATGGAAACCGCCGGGATTACTACATCTGCGCGGTCAAGACCGAGGGGGACGCCCAGATTCGCCCGGAGCCCTTTGAGCGGGAGACGGTGCTGCGGACGGAGGAATTCGCCGCGGGCGGCGTGACCGGGAAGCTTGCGGTCTACAAGCCGTCAAATCGGCCGCTGCCGGGAAAACCGGCGGTGACCAATGCGGTGCTGGTGGGCGAGAGCCTGGCATTCAGGCGCGGGGAACCTCAGGAGGATACGGGGCTTAAGGAGAGCATCGCCTACACTGTGGCGGCCCAGATCGCGTACAGGGACCAGCTGACAATCGTCAGCATCACCTCCGGGCGGGCGGAGGACGAGGCGTGGGCCATCGACCTGATCCGAAAGGTGGAAATTGTGGGCTGAACCATCCAGGGGCAACCGTTTGTGTGTAATCCGTGGAAACAAATGTGCGCGACCAGTTGACAAACACGGTACATGTTGTTACAATTATGAAGATACTATAAAACTTATTAACAAAATAAGATGATGGAGGTTAGTATGAAAAAAATTCTTAGTATTTCGCTGGCAGCGATCATGATCTCTTCGCTTGCAGCCTGCGGAAACAGCAGCAGCACGCCTCAGACCAAGGCCGTTGAGACACAGGCCGAGACTAAGGCTGAGGAGACAAAAGCAGAGGAAACCAAGGCTGAGGAAGCCAAAGAAGGGACCGAGGCCGCCGGCGAGAAGGCTGCCGCTGATTACCACATTGGTATCGTAACCGGTTCCGTTTCCCAGTCCGAGGACGACCGCCGCGGCGCAGAAGCGTTCCAGGCAGAGTACGGCGAGGACATGGTAAAGCTTGCCATCTACCCGGACAACTTCACCGAGGAGCTTGAGACCACAATCCAGACAATCGTAAACCTTTCCGATGATCCCCAGATGAAGGCGATCATCGTTAACCAGTCCGTACCGGGCACCACCGAGGCGTTCCGTAAGATCAAAGAGAGCCGCCCCGACATCCTGTGTATCGCAGGTGAGAGCCACGAGGATCTGCCGGAGATCGGCAGCGCGGCCGATCTGGTCTGCAACAACGACTTCGTTGCCCGCGGCTACCTGATCATCCGCACCGCTCACGAGCTGGGCTGCGACACCTTCGTACATATCTCCTTCCCGCGTCACATGGCTTATGAGACCATGAGCCGCCGTGTGGCCATCATGCAGGCAGCCTGCGAGGAGTTCGGCATGAAGTTCGTACTTGAGACCGCTCCCGATCCCACCTCCGACGTTGGCGTTGCCGGCGCTCAGGCTTACATTCTGGAGAAGGTTCCGGAGTGGGTTGAGAAGTACGGCGAGAACGCTGCTTACTTCTGTACCAACGACGCGCACACCGAGCCCCTGTTAAAGCAGTTGCTTGAGTACGGCGGCTACTTCATCGAGGCTGACCTTCCCTCCCCGTTAATGGGTTATCCGGGAGCTCTTGGTATCGACCTGACCGCTGAGGCCGGCGATTTCGAGAAGATCCTTGCAAAGGTTGAGTCCACCATCTGCGAGAAGGGCGGCGCTGACCACTTCGGCACATGGGCATACTCCTATGGCTACATCCAGAGCGCAGGTCTTGCACAGCACGCTATGAACGTGCTCAACGGCGAGAGCGAGCTGGACGACATGGACGATATCGCGAAGGCATATCAGAAATATTCACCCAAGGCGGAGTGGAACGGCTCCAACTACACCAACGTAGACACCGGCGTTAAGCTGGGCAATGTATTCCTGGTATATCAGGACACCTACATCATGGGCAATCCCGGACACTTCATGGGCTCCACTCAGGTTGAGGTTCCGGAGAAGTATTTCACCATTAAATAAGTCGCTTATAAAAATAGCAAGTATGGGAAACAGGGGGAGGAAATTTCCTCCCCCATTGTTATAGGTGGGCACAATATGATAGAAAATAACGCTCCTTTGTTGGAGATGCGAAATATAAAGAAGGACTTCTTTGGAAACCAGGTCCTGACTGATATCAATTTCAAGCTGAATACCGGCGAGGTTCTGGGCCTTGTGGGCGAAAACGGCGCCGGCAAGAGCACCCTGATGAAGCTTCTCTTTGGTATGGACGTGATCAGAGAGACCGGCGGATATGAGGGCGACGTGCTGATTAACGGTGAGAAGGTCAGCTTCAATACCCCCTTCGATGCTCTGCATGCGGGTATCGGCATGGTCCATCAGGAATTTTCCCTGATCCCCGGCTTCACGGCCACTGAAAATATCCTGCTCAACCGCGAACCGAGGAAAAAGAGTGTGATCGCCGAGGTATTCGGAGATCGTCTGGACACTTTGGATTACAAGAAGATGGCAGAGCTGTCCGAACAGGCCATTGACAAAATGGGCGTTAAGATCGATGCGGACATGGCGATCAGCGATATGCCGGTGGGCCACAAGCAGTTTACCGAGATCGCCCGCGAGCTCAGCAAGGAGCAGTTAAAGCTCCTGATCCTGGACGAGCCGACGGCCGTTCTGACCGAGCAGGAGGCCGAGGCGCTTCTGAGCTCCATTCGCGGCATGGCTGCCAAAGGTATTGCCGTGATTTTCATCACCCATCGTCTGCATGAGATTCTTTCGGTCTGCGACAAGGTCGTGATCATGCGCGACGGGTATGTGGTAAAAGATGTTCCCTCTAAGGAAACGGACGTGGCGGATATCACCAAATGGATGGTGGGAAGAAATATCGCGTCCGCGGCTAAGGTGGATATCAAGATCAACCCCAACGCTAAAAACATCATGAGCATCCGCAACCTCTGGGTGGATATGCCCGGCGAGACGGTGCGCAATGTGACCCTGGATATCAAGGAAGGCGAGATTCTGGGAATCGGCGGCCTGGCCGGACAGGGCAAGCTGGGAATTCCCAACGGCGTTATGGGGCTTTACGATGCGGGTGGCACCGTGGAATTCGACGGCCAGAGCATCCCGTTAAACAACCCGAGAAAATGTCTGGATTCCTCCCTGGCCTTTGTGTCGGAGGACAGAAGAGGCGTAGGCCTGCTGCTGGACGAGACGCTGGAGTGGAACGTGGCGTTCACGGCCATGCAGATTCAGGGCAGATTCCTGAAAAAATATCTGGGCGGCCTGGTGAGCTGGAGAGATGAAAAGGCGATCCATGAGGTGACCCAGAAATATATCGACGAGCTGATGATCAAGTGTACCAGTTCCAAACAGAAGGCAAAGGAGCTTTCCGGAGGCAACCAGCAGAAGGTGTGCCTGGCCAAGGCCTTTGCGCTTCAGCCTAAATTCCTGTTTGTATCCGAGCCCACGAGAGGAATCGACGTCGGCGCGAAATCACTGGTTTTGGACGCCCTCAAGAAGTTTAACAGGGAACACGGCGTCACGGTAGTGATGATTTCGTCCGAGCTTGAGGAATTGCGGACAACCTGTGACCGCATCGCCATTGTTTCGGGCGGTAAGATAGCTGGAATCCTGCCGGCTACCGAATCTTCGGAAAAATTCGGCCTGCTGATGGTCAGTCAGGTTAAATAAGGGGGAGACAGCATGGGAAAAAATGCAGATAATACAGCCGGTTCCGGATTGAAAGGCAAAATCACGGAATTCGTTCATAATTTCGGCCTTCCCAGAGTGATCATCGCCGGATTCCTTCTGGCGCTGTTCATCCTGGCGCCCGTGGTGGGGGCGGATCTCCCCACACAGATCAGTAACACAATCAACCGTTTCAGCTGGAACGCAGTAATGGTTCTGGCGATGGTACCCATGGTGCACTCGGGCTGCGGACTGAACTTCGGACTGCCCCTGGGTATCATCTCCGGCCTGCTGGGAGCGACCATGTCCATCCAGTTCGGCTTCACCGGTCCCCTGAGCTTTGTGATGGCAATCGTGATCGCAACGCCCTTTGCTCTGATCTTAGGCGGCGGCTACGGCTGGCTGTTAAACAAGATCAAGGGCGGGGAGATGATGATCGCCACCTATGTGGGCTTCTCATCGGTTTCCTTCATGTGTATGATGTGGCTTTTGCTGCCCTACAACAGTCCGACCATGGTTTGGGGACTGTCGGGCAAGGGACTTCGTACCACCATCTCCCTGGAGGGCTTTTACGATAAGGTCCTGGCCAACTTCCTGCATATTCAGATTGGAAATCTCTCCATTCCGGTGGGCAGCCTTCTGTTCTTCGCGGTGCTGGCCTGCCTGATGTGGGCGTTTCTCCACACCAAAACCGGTACGGCCATGACCGCGGTGGGTTCCAACCCCAACTTCGCCAGGGCTTCCGGTATCAACATCGACAAGACGAGAATGCTCTCGGTGATTATGTCCACCTGGCTGGCCGCCATCGGCATCCTGATGTATGAGCAGGGCTTCGGCTTTATCCAGCTGTACATGGCGCCGTTCTATATGGCCCTTCCCGCGGTTTCCGCTATCCTGATCGGCGGCGCTTCGGTCAACAAGGCGACCATTACCAACGTTATCATCGGTACGTTCCTGTTCCAGGGTATCGTGACCATGACCCCAACGGTAATCAATTCCATGATTCATATGGATATGAGCGAGGTTATCCGTATCATTGTTTCCAATGGTATGATTCTCTATGCTTTGACCAGAAAGACGGAGGGATCAAAATGAGTACAAAACAAAAAAAGAATGGAGCGAAAAGCCCCCTGGAACTGCTTCGCAATAACTCAGTGCCGATCATGTTTATCCTGATCTGCGCCGTCTGCATACCGGTATCCGGCTTCTCGCCGGGGTATCTGATCAACGAGATTCTCACCAGAATGGGCCGGAACACGTTTTTGATCCTCAGCCTGCTGATCCCCATCATGGCCGGCATGGGTCTGAACTTCGGTATGACCCTGGGCGCCATGGCCGGGCAGATCGGACTGATCTTTGCCGCGGACTGGCAAATCTGGGGGATCCCCGGCATGGTGCTGGCCGTGATCATTTCCATTCCGATCTCCGTGCTGCTGGGCCTTTTCTGCGGAAAGATGCTCAACATGGCCAAGGGGCGTGAGATGATCACCAGCTATATCATCGCCTTTTTCATGAACGGTCTGTACCAGCTGGTGGTGCTGTACATGATGGGTCCTGTGATCCCCATCAAACACGCCTCCATCAAGCTGCCCAGAGGTTACGGCATCCGCAACACGGTCAGCCTGTTGAACATGCGTCAGGCCCTGGATAACCTGTGGGCCATCCGCATCGGCGGCGTAAAGATTCCGGTGCTGACCCTGCTCATCACCGGCCTGCTGTGCCTGTTCATCATCTGGTTCCGCAAGACCAAGCTGGGCCAGGACATGCGTGCGGTTGGCCAGGATATGGATGTGGCCCGGGACGCCGGTATCAAGGTTGAGAGAACCAGAATTATCGCCATCGTGCTGTCCACGGTCTGCGCGGGCATCGGCATGGTGATCTATTTACAGAATATGGGAAATATCGCCACCTACAGTTCCCACACGCAGATCGGTATGTTCTGTATCGCAGCGCTGCTGGTGGGAGGAGCTTCCGTGGACAAGGCGTCCATCGGCAATGCGTTTTTGGGCGTTGTCCTGTTCCATCTGATGTTCATTGTGGCTCCGTCGGCGGGCGCGAAGATCACGGGCGACTCCATGATCGGTGAATATTTCCGCGTGTTCGTTTCCTACGGTGTTATCACCCTTGCTCTTATTATGTACGAGACGAAAAAGCGGATCGCCAAGGGCAAAGCCGGCGAACAGTTGAAGCTTGATCAGAGTGAGGAGGAGTAGAAGTGAAAAACAGACGAGCTATTATATTCAGGGTAGGCGCTATCCTGCTCCTGCTCATCATTGCAGCTTCCATGATGGTCATTGGCCGCGGCCACACCGTTTATATGGACAACAAGACCATAGAGTACGACGGCCAGACCTACAATTCGTTCTATAAAGTGGATGTGTATGTGGACGGCGAACGGGTTGCAAAGCTTCGGGACAAGGACAGAGGTATGGCCACCAACATCGGCCAGAAATTCACCATGACCCTGGCGATCACCCGGGAGAAGGGCGGCCCCGAGGAAACCGTGGAGGTGACGCTCAATCTGCCCTACAACATGGACGGAATCGCCATCAACCTTCCGGCCTGCATGTCGGGCCTTCCCGGCGACGTATGTATGTCGGAGTTCGTGATCGAGCCTGTGGAGTCTGAGACCAGCGAGGAGAACGTGGACGAGTTTGGTATCGACGCGGAGTTCTAAGCGTTGCGCTTGAGGCAGTATTAATATTAAGAAAAAATCCAGAGGATGTCCCGGAAACGGGCGTCCTCTTTGGCGTTATTGGAAGCAATGGGAATTGACCAAAAAGGTTATGCTTTTCCTGTGGAAAAAGGCGCGGTTTTGTGATACACTAGTAAACATCACCGGGTCCGGAAATTTGGAGAAAAGAGATGAAAACTAGCACCCTGTTAAAACGATTTGTCCCCTACTACCGAAATTATGTGGGGATTATGATAATGGATCTGTTCTGCGCCGCGCTCACGACCGTCTGCGAGCTGGTGCTGCCCCTGATTCTTCGCTATATTACCAATCTTGGTATGAACGATCTGTCCGCCCTGACCGTACAGACCATCGTGACCATCGGAGCGCTCTATTTTGTGCTGCGCATCATCGACGGCATGGCCAGCTTTTACATGGCATACACGGGCCATGTGATGGGGGCCTCCATCGAGACGGACATGCGGGAGGACGCCTTCGCCCACTTGCAGAAACTGTCGGACAATTATTTCAACAATACCAAGGTGGGACAGATTATGTCCCGGATTACCAGCGACCTGTTCGACGTGACGGAGTTCGCTCACCACTGCCCGGAGGAGTTTTTTATCGCCTTCGTCAAGACGGTGGTGTCCTTTGTGATTCTGGCGCGGATCAATGTGCTGCTGACCGTGATCATTTTTGTGCTGATTCCGGTTATGGCGGTGTCCTGCTCCTATTTTAACCTGCAGGTGAGAAAGGCCTTTAAGCGGCAGAGAAACCACATCGGTGAATTAAATGCGCGCATTGAGGACAGCCTGTTAGGCAACAAGGTGGTTCGGGCCTTTGCAAATGAGGCGGTGGAGATCGGCAAGTTCAACCGCGACAACCAGGAATTCTTAAAGATCAAGCGCCAGACCTACAAGTACATGGCGGCGTTCCAGAATACCATCCGCATGTTCGACGGGCTGATGTATGTGGTGGTGATTGTGGCCGGCGGTATTTTCATGATCAAAGGACTGATCATGCCCGCAGACCTGGTGGCGTACACGCTCTATGTGACCACGCTGCTGTCCACGATCCGGCGTATCATCGAGTTTGCGGAGCAGTTCCAGAGAGGAATGACGGGCATCGAGCGTTTTACCGAGCTGATGGATGCCAACATCGATATTTTTGACGAGGAGGGAGCGGTGCCGCTGCGGGATGTGGAGGGCGAGATCACGTTCAAACATGTGTCCTTCGAGTACCCGGACGACCACACGCCGGTGCTCTCCGATATCAACCTGACCATCAAACCGGGGGAGAAGGTGGCGCTAGTGGGCCCATCCGGAGGCGGAAAGACCACGCTGTGCAACCTGATCCCGCGTTTCTATGACCCCACGGAAGGGGAGATTCTGCTGGACGGACAGAATATCCGAAACGTGACGCTGGAAAGCCTGCGCAGCAATGTGGGCGTGGTGCAGCAGGACGTGTACCTCTTCTCCGGCAGCGTTTACGAGAATATCGCCTACGGCAAGCCCGGGGCCACCCGGGAGGAGGTTGTCCGGGCCGCGAAGATGGCCGGGGCCCATGAGTTTATCGAGGGCTTAAAGGACGGCTATGACACCTATGTGGGCGAGCGGGGCGTCAAGCTGTCGGGCGGACAGAAGCAGCGAATCAGCATCGCCCGGGTGATGCTGCGGGCGCCCAAGCTGGTGGTGCTGGACGAGGCCACTGCGGCGCTGGACAACGAGAGCGAGCACCTGGTGGCGGAGTCGTTGGACAAGCTGGCAGCGGGCAGAACAACCCTGACCATCGCCCATCGCCTGACCACAATCCAGGGCGCGGACCGGATTCTGGTTCTTTCGGGCAGCCGGATTGTGGAGGAAGGCAATCATGAGACCCTGATGAAGCAGCGGGGAATCTATTACCAGCTGTACACCTCGGCCAACATGGCGGATCAGGAGGCGGCAGAGGAAACAGGAAGTTGACGCAGGACCGGCCCGATCCGGCGGCTGAGAGGCCGCATCAGGGGATTGGGCGGATTAATTATAGTAAGGAGAGACAAAGTTCATTATGAGAGTAGCGATTGTTACCGACAGTAACAGCGGCATCACCCAGGAGCAGGGGACGGAGTTAGGCATATCCGTGCTCCCCATGCCGTTTATGATCGATGGGGAGACCTATTTTGAGGACATTGATTTGAGTCAGGAGGAGTTCTACCAGCGCATGAACGCCGGTGCGGACATTTCTACCTCCCAGCCCTCGCCCAAGGCGGTGACGGATCTGTGGGACGGCCTGTTAAAGGATTACGATGCCGTGGTGCACATCCCCATGTCCAGCGGGCTCAGCGGGGCCTGCCAGACGGCGCGCATGCTGGCCGAGGACTATGACGGCCGGGTGCAGGTGGTGAACAACCACCGCATTTCCGTGACGCAGCGCCAGTCCGCCCTGGACGCCAGGGACCTGGCGGCGAAGGGATACAGCGCGGAGCAGATTCGGGAGATTTTAGAGCGGACCCACAGGGATTCCATCATCTACATTACGGTGGATACGCTGAAATATCTGAAAAAGGGCGGGCGCATCACACCGGCGGCCGCGGCTCTGGGAACGCTGCTCAAGATCAAGCCGGTGCTCACCATCGACGGCGAGAAGCTGGACGCGTTTTCCAAGGCCAGAACCATCAAACAGGCCAAGCTGACCATGACCACGGCGCTGGCCCACGATCTGGAGGAGCGGTTTTTGGATAAGGAGGCCAGGCACACGTATTTACAGTTTGCCCACACTTTAAACGACGCGGCGGCCAGGGAGTTTATGGACTCCATCATGGAGCTGTATCCGGGCACGCCGGCCTATATGGATCGCCTTCCTTTAAGCATCGCCTGCCACATCGGGCCGGGCGCTCTGGCCATCGCCTGCACCAAAAAGCTGGAGGAGCTGGAATAGTTGAAACAAGGTAAATTGTGGAAAAAAATAAAGGCATACGGCCTCAGCATACGCCTACCCCTGGCGGCGATCGTGATCGTCCTGGGGGTGGTGCCGCTTTTCATACAGGGAAAGGTGATGCTGGGGTCGTTTCAACAGGCGCAGTTGGATGCCAGAAGCATTGAGATCCAGAACCAGTGCGTGATTCTGAGCAACAAGATGACGCGGCTGGGGTATATGGCCGCCGAGGGCAAGGACAACGGTCAGATCGAGACACAGATGCAGGCCATCGCGGATATTTTCAACGGGCGCGTGGTGCTCGTCAACCGGAACTTCCGGGTGGTGAAGGACACGTTCAATCTGGCGGGCGGCAAGTTTTACATCTCAGAAGAGGTGATCAAGTGCTTTAAAGGGGAGAACAGCAATCACTACAACAAGCAGATGGGGTATTTTGCCCAGACGATCCCGGTCTACGACCCGCAGTCGGATAAAAATATCGACGGCGTGATCGTGGTGACGGCTTCCACGGAGAATATCAGCACGCTGACAGACCTGATGGAGGGGAAGATCAACTTTTTCCTGATGTTTGCCATGGTGATTCTGGTGGTGCTGGGACTGACCCTGGTGTACATGGTGTTTGGCCCCTTCCGTCAGCTTCAGAAGGCGTTTGACCGGGTGGCGCAGGGGGATCTGGAGTCCGATATCACGGTGGACACCTACCGGGAGACCAGCCTGCTCAGCCAGGCGGTGAAGAAGTCCCTGACCAAGCTGAAGGCGGTGGACCAGTCCCGCCAGGAGTTCGTTTCCAATGTGTCCCACGAGCTGAAAACGCCCATCACCTCCATCCGGGTGCTGGCCGACTCGCTGATGGGCATGGAGGAGGTGCCGGTGGAGCTGTACCGGGAGTTTATGGCTGACATTTCCGATGAGATCGACCGGGAGAATCAGATCATCGAGGACCTGTTGACCCTGGTGAAGATGGACAAATCCGCGGAGAGCCAGATGAACATCGCCCAGGTGAACATCAACCGGCAGCTGGAAATGATTTTAAAACGCCTGCGGCCCATCGCCAAGCGCGGGAACGTGGAGTTGATTCTGGAGAGCATGCGGGAGGTGACGGCGGATGTGGACGAGGTGAAAATGTCCCTGGCCATCACCAACCTGGTGGAGAATGCCATCAAATACAACGTGGATTCAGGCTGGGTGCGGGTCACGCTGGATGCGGACCACAAGTATTTTTACATTAAGGTTGCGGATTCCGGGATCGGGATTCCGGAGGACGCACTGGATCACATTTTCGACCGCTTTTTCCGGGTGGACAAGGCCCGGTCCAGAGAGGTGGGCGGCACGGGTCTGGGACTTGCCATCACCAAAAATGTGGTGCAGATGCACCGGGGCGTCATCGACGTGGAGAGCGTGCCCGGGGAGGGAACCACCTTTGCCATGCGGATTCCGCTGACTTATATTGTGAGACAGGAGGCCAGACCATGAGAGAAATGTGCAGATGGACGAGGCCTGTGAAGTATCTTTGCCTGATCCTGTGGGCCATGTCCGCTTTGCTGCTGGGAGGCTGTCAGCCCATGGCGGACGAGGAGAAGCCGCTGGAGGAGGGGGAGTACCTGGTGTATTATCTGGATTCCTCCACCACCCGCCTGGCGCCCCAGCCCTACCGGCCCCAGGCTAAGGACGCGGACGGTATCATCGCGGAGCTGATGGAGCAGTTTCAGGAGGTTCCGGCGGATGTGGACAGCCAGCCGGCGCTGTCGGACAAGGTGGTTTTCCAGAAATTCACCCGGAAGGATCAGGTGCTCTACCTGTATTTTGACGCCAATTACAACAGCATGAAGCCGGAGCGGGAGATCCTCTGCCGGGCCGCGCTGACCAAGATGCTGACCCAGGTGGACGGGGTGGATTACATCAATATCTACTGCGCCGACCAGCCGCTGATGGACCGCAGCGGAAATCCAGTGGGTATGCTCTCCGGCAGCGATTTTATCATGAACACCAGCAATGTGAACGCCTACGAAAAGACGGAGCTGACCCTGTATTTTGCCGACGGAGACGGCGGTAAGCTGGTGCAGGAGAAGCGGGAGGTGGTGCACAACATCAATACTTCCCTGGAGCAGCTGATTGTGGAACAGCTGATCGACGGGCCGGAGCAGGAAGGGCACTTTGCCACGCTGCCCGCGGATTTGAAGATTCTGAATCTGACGGTGAACGACAGCGTGTGTTATATCAATTTTGATTCCACGTTTTTGAATGTGAAACCGGAGTTAAATGAGTATATCCCCATTTATTCCATTGTGAATTCGCTCTGCGAGCTGACCACGGTCACCAAGGTGCGGATTCTGGTGAACGGCTCCCAGGACGTGATGTTCCGGGATGTGGTGTCGCTGAATACCGCCTTTGAGCGGAACGTGGAGTATTCCGGGGAACCCCAGTGAGAGGAGAATGACAATTAAACGGCCGCTTCTTGGATTAGCAGGGAGTTTCGTACTTGGAGAGGTATTGGCTCTGCTGGATGTGGCTGCAATTCCATGGATCACCGGCGCTTTTGCCGCCGCCTGCGCGGCGGTGGTGCTGGGAAAACGGAGGGCAAAACGGAGATTGAACGGAGCCGGGGACGGGGCGCGAAGCGCCCCGGGTCCCGGCCTGCGGCGGAGCAGAGGCACTGGATTTGGAGTGCTTCTGCTTTTTTTGGCTGCGCTGCTGGCCGGATTCGGGCGGGCGCAGGGAGTCCGGGACCGGCTGGACGGGGAGGCGGCCTGGGCCGGTAAGACCGCGGGTGTGAAGGTGAGTCTGACCGGGACCGTGGAGAGGATGGAGGAGAAGGAGGATCAAACAGAGCTGTGGCTGCGGGACGCGGCGGCGAAGGTGGGGAAAGAGGGGATGGAGTTTGGGCGGGTGGTGGTGTATGCGGATTCCGGCGTGGCGGTTGGTGGAGACTTGGGATCCGGCGTACGGGTTGGTGGCGGTTTGGAATCCGGCGTGCGGGTTGGTGGCGGAGCCGGTTCCGGCGCCGCGGTTGGAATCGGCTCGGTGGTCAGACTGCGGGGGAAGCTGGAGGCGGTGGCGGGAGCCACCAACCCGGGCGAGTTTGATTTCGCCCGCTATTACCGGTCCAAGGGCGCGGCCTGCCGTCTGTACGGGGAGGAGTTGACGGTGGCCGACAGGGAGATGGCGCCGTATTTCGAGGGAATACGGCGGTTTAGGCTGTGGTGCGCACGGGTGTTGGAGCGCGTCTGCGAGCCCGGCGACCTGGGCGTGTTCAAGGCCGTGGTCCTGGGGGACCAGTCCTCCATGGATCAGGGGATGAAGGATATGTACCGAAGCCACGGCATCTCCCATCTGCTGGCGGTGAGCGGACAGCATCTGGCCATTGTGGGCGGAGGGATTTACCTGCTGCTGCGAAAGGCGGGGATGAACCGGGGGCGGGCCGGAATGTTCGGGGGCGCGCTGGTGGTGAGCTACGGGATTCTCACCGGCGGCTCAGGTTCGGCGCTGCGGGCGGTGGTGATGATTTTGTGTCTGTGGCTGGCGGGATATCTGGGCAGGAGCTACGACTGCCTCTCCGCCATGGGCCTTGCGGGAATGTGGCTGTTGTGGCGGCAGCCTTATCTGCTGTTTCAGAGCGGGTTTCAGCTCTCCTTCGGCGCGGTCTGGGCCATCGGAGGGCTGGGCGGCCTGCTGAACGAGGCGCTGGGGGCGGAAAAAGGCTGGCAGAGGACGCTGATCTGCAGCTTGTGCGTGCAGATGGTTCTGGCTCCGGCCACGGTGTGGCACTATTTCCGCTATCCTATCTATGGGCTTGTGCTGAACCTGCTGGTGGTTCCCCTGGCCGCGGTGTTGGTGTACTCGGGAATTTTGGGGATTCTGCTGGGCGGGTTCTGCCAACCCGCCGGAGTGATGGCCGTGGGGGCCGGGCACTATGTGCTGGTATTGTATGAGGGGCTGTGCGGGCTGTTTTCCGGGCTTCCGGGGTACAGCCTGCTGGTTGGACGGCCGGGATGGGGGCAGATTTTGGGTTATGGGGCGGTTATGGCGGTGGGGGTGGGAGTGGTTGTGGGGAGGAAAACGGCGGGGAGGTTGCCGGGAAGCCTGGCGGGGAGGTTGCTGGGAAGCCTGCCGGGAAGCCTGCTGGGGAAGTTGCCGGGAAGCCTGCCGGGGAGGTTGCCGAGAAGCCTGCCGGGGAGGCCGCCGGGAGGCCTACTGGGGAAGCCACCGGGAAGCCTGCCGGGAGAATCGCCGGGCTTTCGCTGGGGCGGACTTGTCGCCGTTTTCCTGCTGTATATATTGTGTTTCTGCATATTGCTGCCGCGGCCCCAGGCCGGGCTCTCCGTGACCTGTCTGGACGTGGGGCAGGGGGATGGGCTGGTGTTCACCTGCACGGAGGGAACGGTGCTGGTGGACGGGGGAAGCAGCAGCCGGAGCGGGCTGGGGGAGCGCTGTCTTAAGCCGTATCTGGAGAGCAGGGCGGTGGAGACGGTGGATTACGCCATCGTCAGCCATGGGGATTCGGACCATGTGAGCGGGCTTTTGGAACTGATGGAGGGCGGCGGCGTGAGGATCAGAAACCTTGTGCTTCCGCGGATGGCCAGAGGGCAGGAACACTATGCCGGGCTCGTCCGGGCGGCAGGAGTCTGCGGGGCGCAGGTCCTCTACATGGAGGCGGGGGAGCGGATCAGCCTGGGAGACCTTCAGTTCACCTGTCTGTACGCGGGTAATCCTGCGCAGGAGACTGACACGGATAAGAACCGGCATTCCCTGGCGGTGCGGGTCTCCTACGGGCGGTTGGGGCTGCTTCTCACCGGGGATATGGACGCCAGCTGCGAGGCCGGGCTGCTGCGGACCTGCGGGCCGGGGGATCTGGCAGGTATCCAGGTGCTGAAGGCAGCTCACCACGGCTCGGACACCTCCAGCAGCCCGGAATTTCTGGAACGGCTGGGGCCGAAACTGGTTCTCGTCTCCTACGGCAATGGGAATTCCTACGGCCATCCGTCGCCCAAGGTGCTGGAACGGCTGCGGGAGCGGGGGAGCCGCATCCTGGAGACGGGAAAATGCGGGGCCATCCTGTTGTGGACCGACGGGAAGCGGATGGAGTGCAGGGGGTGGCTGGGGAGTGACCCGTGACGGAGCGCAGGGACGGCCGCGGAGTGACCCGTGATGGAGTGCAGGAATGGCCGCGGAGTGACCCGTGACAGAGTGCAGGAACGGCCGCGGAGTGACCCGTGATGGAGTGCAGGGACGGCCGCGGAGTCACCCGTGAGGGTACCAGGGGGGTGGATCAAGCCAGAGGTGGGGGCCCGCTTGTTTTTACCGGTGCCATCCACTATACTCCCAAGTTTGACAGTTTAGAATGTTGAAAACCCTTAGAAACGTCGTATTTATGCCGTTTCTGAGGGCTTTTCTTTTTGAAAAAAGGGAGTAATGGATTCTTATTCTTTTGAATGTCTGCAGATACCCTTTATGGTACGTTTCTTTATCAATTCATAGTCAGTACGGAACCCGGCGTACTCATGCAACGCATCCGTAAGCTTTGTACGTGTGTAAGATGGGATATATCCTTCGTTTCCTATGCTTGTTACCCTCATTTTTCTGAGTGTCGAAATAATCTCATCACAAGTGAACTGGCTGTCTAGTTTGCGTTCCAGAATCCGGTAGATTAAAAGCGCGATAAAACATGTCGTAAAGTGAGCTTTGATCCTGTCATCCCGTTTTAGGTAAACCGGCCTGGCCTCGAATTCTGATTTCATGATCCGGAAAGATTCTTCGATTTCCCACCGCCCTTGATTTACTGCTGCGATTTCGGAAGGGTCATCGTCGAGATTCGTATAGACGGCATAGAAGCCGTCATACTGGGCTTCTTCCTGTACGGCGTCCTGATCAATTTCGTAAATTTTATTTGCAGCGCATTCACCATATGCGGTGATCGATGTTTTCTTTATGAATCTGCGGTAATCATTCTGGCTATGCTTATCAATCCTTTTCGGCTCGGTATCAATTGCTTTTATCGCTCTTAAAATCTGCTGATTTCGGATCTGTTGTTGATAGTTCCTGTATTTCAGGGAATAGGTCACGATCAGAGTCTGATCGAAATCAATATCACGTTTCCCGTCATTTCCTTCCACATACAGCTGCTTGTAGAATAGCTTGCTGCGGTTTTTAGCGGTGTCTTCGAGCCTGCTGATATCATAGGTATCCAGGCTGTCTTTCAGATGCCATCCGGTGGGCTCCAGACACCATTGGCGCAAATCTTTTTTGAGCTTTTTAATGGACTGCGTTGTTATGAAACAGCGGCCGCCAAAGTTGTTGAATTTCCGGTTGCGTTCAGAAGACAATCCAGCATCCGTACAGACGATAAATTTTGAAAGCGAGAAATCTCTCAGGATCTGTTCTTCCAATGGGATCAGAGTAGTCTGTTCATTGGTATTGCCTGGATGGATACAAAAGGCAAGGGGGATCCCACTTCGATCAATGAAAAGTCCCATCTCGACGATAGGGCTCGGGCGATGTTCCTTGCTCGGACCGTATTGTTTCAGGCCTTCCTGACATTCCGTTTCAAAAAAGTAATTGGTACAGTCATAGTACAGGACTCCGGTCTGCCGTTTGACCAGCCGCCGGCTTGCTTCATACAGTTCCGCCTGGATGGAATCGGATTCGTTTGCAATGACAGACAGGGCACGATAAATCTGATGCAGTTCAAAAGCCGGTGGTTCGAGCAAATCGGAGGACTGCTCATAGCAGGAGAGTTTTGAAGACGGATTGAGGATCCTCTCATATACAAGACGTGAAAGGATGGAATCAAGGTCATAGGAAAACGAATATTCTTTTGAAATCTTTCTACAGATGTTTGGCAGGCGAAGATCATAGTAGATCTTCTGAAGGAAAAGGTAACCAACGTTATAGGAATTCTGCTTATCGAAAGGAATGAGAATATCCGTCCGCAGCGGAACAAGGACTTTATGCTGCTTTTCAGCTTCGGCCTGATTGAGCTCGTCCAGATGCGCCTTAGCCCATTTATTGGCATCTGTACAATGATATTTTTCCATGATTTCCCGTTCAGTTCCAAGGCGTTCCACAACTTCTGAGGAGCGTTTGCCGTCGCGGCGGACAGAGCGGATGATGTAGTAGCTTATTCCATTTTTGGTTTTATTTGTAGTCAATCGCATGGCAGACTCCTTAAGAGAGATGGTATAATCGTATTATATCATATATTACGCTATTACGCACTAAAAACTTTCTGAATTTGACAAAAAAATAAGCAGCCATAAGGCTTGCAAGATTTTCAGGTGTCAAACTCCCGACGGCCGCGGAGTCACCCGTGAGGGTACCAGGGGGGTGGATCAAGCCAGAGGTGGGGGCCCGCTTGTTTTTACCGGTGCCATCCACTATAATGAATCCCATGGAGGGAGGTAGGGATATGTTTCACACAGTAGAGGACGTGCTGAGGTTGGAGGGATTTGAGGGCGTGCGTCTGGTGGCGGGCCGGCGGGGGCTGGGGCGCACCGTCACCAGCGCTTCCCTGATGGAGGTGCCGGATATTCTCCCCTACGTGGAGGAAAATACGCTGCTCATCACTACGCTGTACCCCATCGCGGGGAGCAGGGAGCAGATGGAGCAGCTGATTCCGGAGCTGGGAAGCCGCGGGGTGGCGGGCATCTGCATCAAACCCCTGCGCTACATTGAACAGATACCGCCGGTGATGATCAGCCAGGCGGACGAGCTGGGATTTCCCATCATCGAGCTGCCCATGGGCGCCAACCTCTCCACCCTGGTGAACCTGGTGCTTTCCATGTCGCTGAACGATTACATTTCCCAGCTGCAATTTCGGGACAGCGTGCACCGGAACATGATGGAGATGCTGCTCAGCGGCGCGGAGGTGGAGGAACTGGCGGAAAAGCTGGCGGAGCTCCTGCAAAAGGACATCGTGTTGCTGGACAACCAGCTGGACAGCATCTGCGCGGCGCTGCGTGGGGAGGGAGAAACGGGCTGGACCATTTACCGCCGGGAGGAGGCGGACCGGATTCTGGAGGGACGGAGGCTGTTTGAGAATCATTACACCATGCACCCCATCAAGGCGGGAAATAACCGCTTCGGGTTCATTTTCGTGCCGGACTCGGAGAAGAGCGACGACAACTTAAAAATGGCCATCGAGCAGGCGGCGCTGCTGTTCGCCTCTGTGTTTTTTAAGAATTACGCGGTGACGCTGAACCAGCGCAATTTCAAGGACGTGTTCATCCGGGACCTGCTGCAGGGGAAGATCCGCTCAGAGATCGAGCTGGAGAACAAGATGAGGGCCTTTGACGTTTCCCTGGCATTTCCCCAGTATGTGGTGGCCATCAAGCTGTTCACGGACAATGAGATGATGCGCAAACATTTCTACAACGAGCTGATCGACCAGAACCTGATCAGCAAGCGGATGGCCTATTTTTACCAGCACATCCGCAAAAAGAACAGCGTCTACTTCAATGACTCCATCGTGGTGATTGAGAACGAGCAGAGCGAGGAGAGCGTGAATGAGTTCTACAGTCAGGTGATCGGAAAGCTGGAGGCCGAGGCCGGGGAGAATTCTAAGATCGGCATCGGCATTTCCCGGGAGGTGAAAAATTTTTCCGAGCTCAAAACCGGCTACCGGCAGGCGGTTCACGCGGTGCGGGTGGGAAATATTCTGTACCGGGATTCCTTTATCAGCCGGTACAGTAAAAATGGCCTGTTCGAGCTGATCGAACAGATAAACGACACGGATTTATTAGTGCGTTTTGTGCGGGAACGGCTGGGCGCGGTCATCGACTATGACCGGAAGAATAAGGCCAGCCTGATGCAGACTTTGGAGTATCTGATCCAGTATCATTTTAACCTGAAACAGGTTTCCGAGGCCCGATACCTGCACTACAACACGGTCCGGTACCGGGCCAACAAACTGCAGCAGCTGGGGGTGGATCTGGAGCCGGGGGAGGGGCTGGGGGAGATTATCCTGGCATATCGAATTTATGTATGGCTGAAATCAATAAAAAAGATGGAATAATCAGGGGGCCAAATTGTGATCCGGTGACAATTTGGCCCCTTTGTGTTTGTGTATCAGCGACAATGACAGGGCTTCGGCCGGATGCTATGATTAATGCACAAGGCTTGTTCTGTACAGACAAATGAAACCTGAGCGAAATAGGAGGCAACAGTATGAAGATTGATGTGTTCAAGATTGAGATGTCGGCGCCCGATGATGTGAGGGAGCTGAAGAAGCTGATCGACGCGGGGGAAGTCGATCCGGGAGAGATCATTGCGGTGCTGGGCAAAACCGAGGGAAACGGCTGTGTCAACGACTTTACCCGGGCGCTGTCCACCGTTTCATTCCGATCCCTGATCATGGCCGAAACGGGCTGGAGCGAGGCCGAGGTATCGAAGAAGGTGGCCTTCGTGATGTCCGGCGGAACGGAGGGGGTTATGTCCCCGCACGCGACTATTTTCTGCAAACATGAGGACGGGGCGGCCGGAACCGGAGAGAAACGGCTGGCGGTGAGCAGCGGCTTTACCCGGGACTTCCTGCCGGAGGAGCAGGGCACCATGGCGGTTGTGGAGGAGTGCAGGCGCGTGACCCTGGAGCTGATGGCGCAGGCAGGTATCGACGATCCTGCGGACGTGCATTTTGTGCAGATCAAATGCCCGCTGCTGACCTCGGAGCGCATCCTGGATGCGAAGAGCCGGGGAAAGGACGTGGTGGTGCACGATACATACGAGTCCATGGGCTACAACCGCGGCGCGTCCGCTCTGGGCGTGGCCATCGCGCTGGGGGAGATTCCGGCGGAGGCGGTCAGCCAGGAGACGATCTGCCACAACTACTCCCTGTACTCCAAGGTCGCCTCCACCTCAGCCGGTGTGGAGCTGCTGAATTGTGAGATTATTTTAATGGGAAATTCTGTAAATTCCACCAGCAACTACCGCATCGGCCACAGCGTGATGGCGGACGCCATTGATTTTAAGGCGGTGATCGAGGCCATCCAGAGTGCGGGCCTTGAGGTGGACAAGTATCCCACCGACCAGCAGGCGAAGGAGATCGTCAACGTGTTCGCCAAGGCGGAGGCGGATTCCACCGGTTATGTGCGCGGGCGGAGAAATACCATGCACACGGATTCCGACATCAACCACACCCGTCATGCTCGGGCGGTTGTAAACGGCGTGATCGCGGCGATTGTCAACGATCCCATGGTTTATGTATCCGGCGGAGCCGAGCACCAGGGTCCTGACGGCGGAGGGCCGGTGGCAGTTATCATCAAGCGGTAGACGGGGAGACTATGGACTATTATTTTAAAAATGCGAACCTGATCCTGGAAGGGATCCAAGGGGATTTCGCAGTGGAGAAGGGGAAAATGCGCTTTCACGGGCTGAAGGACCCGGACCGGTATGATCAGATCACGGATCTGCAGGGGCGCATCGTGCTGAAGGGCTTCTGCGACCTGCACACCCATCTGGACAAGGCCCTGGTCAGCTCCCGGGTGGAGAACCGCAGCGGGACGCTTAATGAGGCCATCGCCGTGATGGGGCCCTATAAGGCGGGCATGACGGAGGAAGATATCTGCAGCCGGGCCAGGGAGGCGCTTTTAATGTGCTGGTCAAAGGGCACCCGGTATCTGCGGACCCATGTGGACGTGGATGAACAGACGGGCAGCCGCGGCGTGCTGGCGCTAAAAAGGCTTCAGCGGGAATTTGCGGGCCGGGTGGAGATCCAGATCGTGGCGTTTCCCCAGGAGGGGCTGGTGAACCGGCCGGGCAATATCCGGGCGCTGGACCAGGCGCTGGTGGACGGGGCGGAGCTTGTGGGCGGGATTCCCGCCGCGGACCAAAATCCCCGGGAGCACATCGACATGGTGTTCACCCTGGCTCAGAAATACAATGTGGATGTTGACATGCACATCGACGAGACGGACCGGGCGGAGTGTATGACCCTGGAAATGCTGGCGGACGCCACGGTGCGCATGGGATGGCAGGGCCGGGTGACGGCGGGACACTGCTGCAGCCTGGCGGCCAACCCGCCGGAGCGGGCGGGGGAGGTGCTGCGCAAGGTGAGAAACGCGGGGGTGCGGATCGTCTCGCTGCCCTCCACCAACCTGTATCTGCAGGGGAGAGGGGATTCCTACAACGTCCGCAGGGGCATCGCGCCCATCGGCCGCATCAGCCGGGAGTTTCAGATTCCCACGGCTGTGGCCTCGGACAATATCCGGGACGTGTTCAATCCCTTCGGCAATGGCAATCTGCCGGAGGAGGCGCTGATTGCGGCCCACGGCTGCCATATGGGCGGCACGGAGGGACTTGAGCTGCTGTTCGACATGATCAGCCGCCAGCCCATGGAGATGTTCGGCGTCAACCCTTACCTGCGGGAGGGGGACGAGGCCCGGTTTATCATCTGCGATGCCTGTACGGCAGCGGAGGTGATTGTGGGACATGAAAAACTGTTTGGGAGTTTTACAAATAATCGAATGGAGGTGTAGTTTGTGCAGCTTTTACTTCACTTGATTCCCGTTGCAGTGATCCTTGTGATCCTGTTTATGAGGAAGCACATGCTGTTTGCCGGTCTCTGCGGCGCTGTGACAGCTATGATTATCGGGGGTATCGCGCCTGTGGAGGCGGGAAATATGGTAATGGAGGGCATCGGCACCATGTTCAGCTATACGGCGCCGATCCTGTACGCGGCCGCGGCCGTGATGGTGTCCAAGGGCGGCAGTATCCAGGCCATCGTGGACATCGCCCAGCATGCGCTGAAAAAGAAAATCGCCCTGTTTGCGGGCTTTCTGGTGCTGATCCAGGCATTTGCCACCTACATGGCCGGTATGGGAGCCGGAAATACCATGGTAATCGCTCCGTTAGTCGCGGCGGCGGTGGGAGCGGTGCCGGAGGTTATCGCCGGTATGGCCATCGCCACGGCGGTGGGATTTACCACCTCCCCGGCTTCCACGGAAACGGTTCTGGCGGCAGAGGCCGCGGGCCGGGACGTGGTGGAGCACGCCTCCAGCATGATGCCGGTCACCATCCTGTTCTTCCTGCTGGGAGCGGCCCTGGCCGTTTACGGCGTGTACAAGCGGGGAACCATGATTGTGAGGCGGGAGGAGGATGCAGAGCAGCAGGATCAGCTCACCACGGGGCAGCTGTGGGTGCGCGCCGTGCCGGCCATCACGCTGCTGGTTCTGGTGGTATTCGGCTCCAAGTTAAACAATCTGATCGGGATTCATCTGTTTGTTCCGGCCATCAACGTGATTATCACGGCCGTGCTGACCGCCTGCCTGACGCCGCTTAAGATCAACAAGACCTGCGACGCTCTGGGCGAGGGATCCCGCTATATTTTGACCACTCTGTTTTCCGTGGGATTTTTCCTGGCATTCATCAACATTATCGCCAAGCTTGGGACCTTTGAGGAGCTGGCGGCCCTGGTGGGAAATGCACCCCAGGCGGTGATCGTGCCCTGCGCCATGATCATGGGTTTTTTGATCGCGATTCCGTCGGGCGCGTTCTGCGCCGGCGTGCTGACGCTGATTCTGCCAACCCTTTCCCTGTTGGGGATGCCGTCGGAGGCCATGGGCTTTGTGGCCATCGCCACCGGCTTCGGCACCCAGGTCAGCCCGGTTCAGATCAATATCGCCGCGCTTTCCGAGGGATTTAAACAGGACATTATGATAACGGTCAAGAACAACATCAAATTTGTGGTGGGAGCTCTGATCCTGCTGATCGTGCTTTCGTTCTTCTTTGTGTGATCGGGTGTTACTGACGGCGGCAGCCCGTCTTAGGGACGGGCTGCTTCCATTCAATACAGATGGGTGTGAAAAGGAGTGAGGGTGACGAAATGAGTGGAGAGACGAAGCGAGCGGATATTCTCTATAACATCGACGACAGGCCGCCTGTGGGAAAGAGCGTGATATTTGCGTTTCAGCATATTCTGGCCATGTTCGCCGGAAATGTGACGGTTCCCCTGCTGGTGATCAACATTGTGGGGTTAAACAGCGAGGAGGGAACGTTTCTGATCCAGTGCGCCCTGCTGGTGGCCGGCGTGGCCACCCTGCTGCAGGTGAGGGGCATAAAGGCGGTGGGATCCCGTCTGCCCATCGTCATGGGGACCAGCAATGCGTTTTTGTCCACCGTGGTGGCCATCACCTCCCAGTACGGCATCGGGGCCTGCCTGGGGGCAAGTTTTATCGGCGGTCTTTTTGAGGCAGTGCTGGGAAATTTTATCGGCCGTCTGAAAAAGATCTTTAATCCGCTGGTGTCCGGCATCGTGGTCATGACCATCGGAATCACGCTGATTCCCACCGGCATGAAGCAGGCCGCAGGCAGCAAGACCGCCGCCGGTCTGGGCGCTCCGGTGAACCTGCTGCTCTCCGGGCTGGTGATTCTGGTGATCGTCCTGTGCAGCCGCAGCAGGAACAAGACTCTTAAATCCGCCTCGATTCTGGTGGGAATCGTGGTGGGGTACGTGGTGGCCGCTGTGGCGGGCCTGGTGGATTTTTCCGCCATCGGTCAGGCGGCTGCGTTCTCGGTGCCGATGCCGTTTCGCTACCGCTGGGAATTCCACTGGTCCGCCATTGTGGCTATGCTGTTTATGTATGTGGCAACCACTGTGGAGACGGTGGGCGATATGACCGCCCTGACCGTGGTGGCGCAGAACCGGCAGCCCACCCCTGAGGAGAGCCGGGGCGGTATTCTGGCCGACGGCCTGGGCAGCGCTCTGGCGGCGGTGTTCAATGCGTTTCCCAACACCTCCTACACCCAGAATATCGGCGTAGTCAACTTGACCGGTGTGTTCAGCCGCAGCATTGTGAACATCGGAGCGGTGATTCTGGTGGCCATGTCCCTGTTCCCCAAGCTCTCGGCCGTGATCCTGTGCGTGCCGGAGCCGGTGCTGGGCGGGGCGACGTTAATCACGTTTATGATGGTCTTTATCTCCGGCGTGTCCTTAATCACCAGCGTGGATTTGAGCAGCCGCAATATGCTGATCATGGCGGTTTCCCTGGGAATCGGAGTGGGCTTCAGCCTGGTGCCGGACGTAACCAAAGTGTTCGGGGAATCGGTGTCGGTGTGCCTGAATAACGGGATTGTGCCTGCCTCACTGATCGCCATCGCCCTGGACTGGTTTTTACCAAAGGACGGGAGTGAGGCTGCCGGGAAGGAAGAGACACGGGAGGCGCAGTGATCCGCCGGGATGCGGCCCATAGGGCCTCGCTCCGGGTGTGCGATCCGCATTTCCGGGCGTTTGCGGAAAATCCCCGGGGGCGGGTGCACAGCGTCTATGAGAGTGTGTTTAATCTGTGGGACGGATCGGATTTGTACGCGGTGGTGGCGGGCGCTGGATACGCCGCGCCGTACACCGGAGCTGTGGATGAAAATGGTTTTACGGGGAAGCTGGTCCGCGTGGGAGATTCGGTGGAGGGCCGGTTTCCGGTGATCCGCATCGGGAGCGGGCTGGTGCTGGACTGCCGCCGGGTCCGGGTGAGCGGCGAACGGCAGTGGACGCAGCGGGAGTGGGAAACGGACGGGGGAGGAAGGCTCCCGGCGGAAAGTGCGCAGGAATGCGCGCAAAATCTTGCCTCCGGAATCGCCCGCTACCGGCTGTATTTGAAAAATCAGGATATCCGAAAGGGCTGCGCCTATTTTTTCCGCCGCGATTGTTCCGGGGAGATTTTGCCCAATCCGGGGATTCTGCAGGAGGAGATGAACCGGCGTCTTTGGGCGCTTCTTAGGTCGGCCGGTGAGCCGGAACGGTTCGCAGCCGCCGGGCGGAGGCTGGTGGGAGCCGGGATGGGACTGACGCCCGCGGGCGATGATTTCCTGTGCGGTATGCTGGCGGCGCTGAACTGCTGTGAGCGGACCATTTCGCTGCGGGCCGCTCTGGCAGGAGGGCTGAACCGTCCGGAAGTTCTTGCGGCCACCACCGCGGTGAGCCGGCAAATGTTGAAGGCATATTTAAACGGGGAAAATTCCCTGTTGAATCGCCGCCTGGCCACCTGCTTTTTGAACGGGGGGCGGGAGATGGAAGAGATTATGAAACTGGTGGAAGGGATCGGGCATTCCTCCGGCATTGATTTTTCGGCCGGTTTGGCCGCCGGGTTTTGCCTGGTCCTGAACAGAATTGAAACGATAACTGGGGTAACGGCATGTACAAGAAAACAATAATCAAGCCCAATACATACTATGATTCCGTGACGCTTATGTCCCTTGGCAGCAAGATAAAAGCGGTTGAAGGTGTAAAAGAGGCTGTGGTGGTGATGGCCACCGGTATGAATAAAGAAATTTTGATGAATGTGGGCCTGGGAAACGAGGAGACGGAAGGGGCGACTCAGAACGACCTGATTATCGCCGTGGAGGCCCGGGACGAGGAGACCTGCGTGGAGGCCCACCGGATGATCCTGGACAAGCTGACCAAGGGAAGCGGCCAGGCCGGGCAGGAGGCGGAGGTGGAGTATAAGACGATCCGCCATGCGGTGAAGGACAACCGGGCGGCCAATGTGGCGGTGATCTCGGTGCCGGGCCGGTATGCGGCAAGGGAGGCTAAAATCGCCCTGAACAGCGGTCTGCATGTGATGATGTTCAGTGACAATGTCTCCATTGAGGAGGAGCGGGAGTTAAAGGAGCTGGCGGTTTCCAAGGGACTTCTGATGATGGGGCCGGACTGCGGCACCGCGGTGATCAACCACACCGGACTTTGCTTTGCCAACGAGGTACGGCGGGGAAATATCGGCGTGGTGGGCGCTTCAGGCACCGGGCTTCAGGAGGTGATCGTGCAGATCGACCGGCTGGGCGGCGGCATCACCCAGGCGCTGGGCACAGGCGGCCGGGATTTGAGCCGCGAGATCGGCGGATTGATGATGCTCCACGGCATCCGCGCCTTGGCAAAAGAGCCGGACACAGAGATCATTGTGCTGGTCTCCAAGCCGCCGGAGCAGTCGGTGGCGGACAAGATATTCGAGCTGCTTGACACGCTGGAAAAGCCGGTGGTGGTCTGCTTCCTGGAGGGGGACACCGCCAGGAAATGCCGGGAGGGCGTTTATCTGTGCGATAATCTGCTGGACGCGGCCAGGACGGCGGTAGAATTGGCCGGAGTGGCTCAGGACGCGGGCCGGGAGGAAGCCAGGGCCGCTCGGTTAAAGGAGGAGATCGCGGGGGCCAGGGGCCTGCTGCTGCCGGGGCAGAAAAGCGTGCGGGGCTTGTTCTGCGGCGGCACGCTGTGTGCGGAAGCGCTCTTTGTGCTGCGGGGACGCCTGGGCAGGATTCGGAGCAATGTGTCCCACCGGGACGGGGAGAAGATCGACGGAAAGGAAACCTGCCGCGGCAGCGTGCTGCTGGATTTGGGCGACGATGAATTTACCAACGGCCGTCCCCATCCCATGATCGAGCCTTCGCTGCGCAACGACAAGATCGCAGAGCAGGGGGATGACCCTGAGGTGGGTGTGATTTTGCTGGATTTCGAGCTGGGATACGGCTCCCACGGGGACCCGGCCGGCGAGACGGTTCCGGCGATCCGGGAGGCGAGAGCGAGAGCGCGCGCCCAGGGGAGAGAGCTGGCGGTGGTCGGCTATATCTGCGGGACGGCGGCGGATAAGCAGGATTTTGCTGGGCAGAGGGCGGCTCTGCTGGCGGAAGGCGTTATTTTGGCGGAGAGCAACGTGGAAGCGGCTCAGACAGCCGCGGACATTCTGCTGTGACGGAGGAGGTGAGTCTTATGAATCGGACCAATGAATTATTTAAGGAACAGTTAACGATTTTAAATGTGGGAGCGCCCAATTTCCGCGAGGATTTAAAGCTGCAGGGGCAGCAGGTGACGCAGATCAAATGGCAGCCGCCAATGGACGGGGATCAGGAGCTGCTGGAGCTTTTGGACCGCTATTCCTTCGACGATGGGGTGGCTGAGGCGAACCGGAAGGCCGTGGACATCGTGATGAGCGCCAGCCCGGTATTGACCGGCATTGAACCGGCTTACAAGGTGGTGCCGGGAATGACAAAGGACACCATTCTGCACTCGGGTCCGCCCATTACCTGGGACCGCATGTGCGGAACCATGCAGGGGGCGGTGATCGGGGCCCTACTCTACGAGGGAAGAGCAGCCGACGAGGGGGAGGCGAGGCAGCTGGCCGCTTCCGGCAGGATCACATTTTCCCCCTGTCATGAGCACAGTGCGGTGGGCCCCATGGCGGGCATCATCTCGCCTTCCATGCCGGTGCACATTGTGGAGAACCGGACAAACGGCAACCGGGCGTACTGCTCGGTGAACGAAGGGCTGGGGAAGGTGCTGCGGTTCGGCGCGTTCAGCGATTCCGTTCTGGAGCGCCTGAGGTGGATTGAGAAAGAGTTTGCCCCGGTGCTGAACAAGGCCATCGGGATGGCCGGAGGGGTGGATTTGAAGCTGATCACGGCCCAGGCGGTGCAGATGGGGGACGAGTGCCACAACCGGAACAAGGCGGCCACCAGCTTATTTTTCAAGGAGATTACGCCCTTTATGATGCAGAGCGGTTATCCTATGCCTCAGGTGTTAAGGGCCATCGATTTTATCCGCTCAAACGACCACTATTTCCTGAATCTGTCCATGCCCGCCTGCAAGTCCGCTCTGGATGCGGCCTGCGGCGTGGAGCGCTCCACGGTGGTCACCGCGATGGCGCGCAACGGCGTGGAATTCGGGATCAAGGTCAGCGGCCTGGGAAAGGACCGCTGGTTCACCGCACCGGCCAACTTTGTGGAGGGACTGCTGTTTCCAGGGTACGGCCCGGACGACGCAAACCCGGATTTGGGGGACAGCGCCATCACCGAGACCATGGGGATCGGCGGTTTCGCCATGGGAGCTTCCCCGGCGATCACCCAGTTTGTGGGAGGGACGGTTTCAGACGCCATCAACTATACCCGCAGTATGTATTCCATCACAACTGCGGAGAACAACAATTATTCGCTGCCTCCGCTGGATTTTAAGGGGACGGCTACGGGCATCGATATTCTGAAGGTGCTGGAGACGGGAATTATCCCGGTGATTAACACGGGCATCGCCCACAAGGTTCCGGGCATCGGCCAGATCGGCGCGGGGATCGTGCATCCGCCCAGAGCGTGCTTCGTGAAGGCGCTGGAAGCATTTGGCCAATGCTATGGAGATGGAAACAAGGGGGAGTAGATGCGTGAATAAGAGGATTGTGATCGCCCTGGGGGGAAATGCGCTGGGACTCAGCTTTCAGGATCAGATGACGGCGGCGGGCCGGGCGGCGAAGATCATTGCCGGTCTGGTGCGGGACGGCTACGAGGTGGTGGTGTCCCACGGAAATGGCCCACAGGTGGGAATGATCGACCGGGCCATGGGCATGCTGGCCGCCCAGGAGCCGGATCTGGCGCAGGCGCCGCTTTCCGTGTGTGTGGCAATGACGCAGGGATATATCGGCTACGATTTGCAGAATTTTCTGCGCGAGGAGCTGCTTCGGATGGGGATCGACAAGCCGGTGACGTCCCTGGTGACGCAGGTGGTGGTGGACCGGTCAGATGAGGCCTTCGCCAACCCCACAAAACCCATCGGGCGTTTTATGGACCGGGATGAGGCGGCAGAGTGGGAGCGCCGGGGCTGCCGGGTGATTGAGGACTCGGGCCGGGGCTACCGCCGGGTGGTGCCGTCGCCAAAGCCGGTGGATATTGTGGAGATTGAGACAATCCGCAGCCTGCTGGATGGCGGTCAGGTGGTGGTGGCCTGCGGCGGCGGGGGAATCCCGGTGGTGCGGGAAGGCTGCCGTCTGCGGGGCGTGAGCGCGGTGATCGACAAGGATTTTGCCAGCGCCAGGCTGGCCCAGATGATCGGGGCGGATTACCTGGTGATCCTGACTGCGGTGGAACGGGTGGCCGTAAACTACGCTAAACCGGACCAGCGGTGGCTGTCGCGGATTTCCGTGGAGGAGGCCCGGGCGTACATCGCCCAGGGGCAGTTCGCGCCGGGCTCCATGCTGCCAAAGGTGGAGGCTGCGGTGGAGTTCGCGTCATCGCTGCCCGGGAGACGGGCGCTGATCACGCTGTTGGAAAAGGCGGGAGAGGGTCTTAAGGGAGAGACTGGGACGGTGATTTGCGCCTGAGGTTTTGAGGGGGAGGATGGGGGGATGGAGAAAATGAAAGCGTGCGGCTTTCCGTTTTTTGGGAAAGCGGCGCGCTTTTTTTGAGGGGTGGGCGGGCTGGTTGTGTGTGGTGTGTCTGGGGGGACAGATGGCGGGAATGAATTGTTGGATAGGCCTGCCGGGCCGGGAGGCTGGGCAGGCGGGAGAACGGACCGATGTATGTCTGCGTTCGGGTACAGGCAGTTGGGCCGGAGGCTATTTGGATTTTTGGGAGAAGTTTGGTTTCTGGGAAAGAATGTGATCCAGGAACGCGTTGCAGCCCTCCAGCACGTCGTCGTAGGCGGTGTCGAAATCTCCGGTATACCACGGGTCCGCCACATCCCTTGGGTGGTCTGTGAAATCCAGCAGGCGGGATACCTTGCCGTCGGGATCGCCGCCCAGGATGCGCAGCATGTCGGTGATGTTGTAGCGGTCCATGCCGATCAGGTAGTCGTATTTGCCATAGTCCTGCTTTTCCAGGCGCACGGCACATTTCCCGGCGGTGGAGATACCCAGCGCCTGTAACTTGGCGCGCGTCCCGCGGTGTACGGGATTGCCGATCTCCTCCCGGCTGGTGGCAGCGGAGGCGATGTGGAATGAGTCTGAGAGACCGCGGGTTTGGACGAGATGGCGGAGGAGGTACTCGGCTAGGGGGGAGCGACAAATGTTGCCGTGGCAGACGAAAAGTATTTTAATGCTATTCTGAAATTGTTTGGTCATACGCGAAATCTCCGTTACTTTTTGATAGCTAAAGTCTACTATAAATTTGTCCAATAAACAAGAGCTGGTTTCCATTTGTATCCTTTACAGGCAGTTAAGCCTTTCGTATAATGTGTATAGGCGGTTCCTACTGCTGGGTGACTTCCATCTCCGAAAGGGGGTGGTATGACATGAGTACATATGAGACACTTTCTTTGATGATTGCGTTTGGAGTACTTGTTGTTATGATTATAGGTACAAAAAAATAGTCACCCGCCTACCAAGCCGTGACTATTTTTAATTAAGTTATTAACTTGGAAGCCACTCACTGGAGTGAACTGCCTTTTTTGTACCTTTATTATAAAACAGTTTCAGCTTGTCTGTCAATCATGATTTTTCAGTGTTTCTTTCACATTTTTCCTTTCATACAGATTCAATCCTATTGAAATGCCCTGGAGCATATTGCCGTGGCAGACGAAAAGGATGTTAATGTTATTCTGAACTTGTTTGGTCATATACTCTATCTCCGTTATGCTTTAATAGCTAAAGTCTACTATAAGTTCATATTTTGAACAAGTATTTCTTTTTGATTCTTCTATTTACAGCCTGTGAGCTGTTTTGTATAATTATAGCAGGCAGTTCCTACTGCTGGGTGACTTCCATCTCCGAAAGGGGGTGGTATAACATGAGTACATATGAGACACTTTCTTTGATGATTGCGTTTGGAGTACTTGTTGTTATGATTATAGGTACAAAAAAATAGTCACCCGCCTCCCAAAGCTGTGGTGACTATTTTTTAGTTGTTATTCTTTGGAAGCCACTCACTGGAGTGAACTGCCTTTTTGTACCTTAATTATAAGCCCAATTCAGTTCTTCTGTCAATCACGATTTTTCAGTCGCGCTCCTGCATTTTCCCGTTCACATTCCTCAACTTTTTTAATCCCTCTTGAAACAAACGGTTTCGTTTCTCCGTCAACCCGCTGTCTTCTTCCAGCCATACATGAAAGATAATATCTCTGTCTCTGCTCAACATTTCAATAAATTCCCTCGGGGTATAAATTGCATTTGGATCCAGCTTTAACTGATCAATTAGCCTTGAATCTAATGCCTGATTGTATGTATCCTTACAGTGATAGCCTCTGATGTGATCCAAAGGGTCGCTGCAACGGGAATCTTTGAATCGGTTACACGGTTTGCAAATATCATCCCCCAAAATGGTATACTGCAATTCCGTATCCAGGTTTTCAATTATACAATTTGCAACTTTATAGAAGTCATGCTGGTATGATTCATCCGGCACAAAATGTTCAACGCCCACTCCATAAAGTTTCATAATATCGATTAGATGATGGGGTTTAATGACAATCATAAGCGTCTCCAATAAATTACAAGTTTCACTGATCGGACTTAACTCCACAAATGATTGTTATAATAAGTCCTACAATCCCGATCATGAATGAGAGTATATCCATTTCCATTCCAGCACTACACTGCTGCAATAGAATCGCAAATAAGAGAATCGCAATACCTATCAAGCTTTTTTTCATGTTCACATCTCCTTTCATCCCAACAGCTTCCGCACCATTTCCCCGTCAAACCTCACCTCGCGCACGCCGTCCACCTCGATCTGGTAAAGCGCATTGGCGGCCAGATGCTCCGCGGCCTGCTCCAGGTCCCGGATGCCGGTGGTGTCCGCGTATTTCCCGATCACCGCGTCCAGGGCTTCATCGGTGATAATACATTCATTTTCATGCAGACTCATGCGTTTTAATACCTTGGGCAGGGAGTAGCGCGAGAAGATGATTTTCTTTTCCTCCGCCGTGTAGTCCGGGATATCGATCACCGCGAAGCGGGACATAAGCGGCGCGCTGATCTGGTCCTTGTCATTGGCCGTGGCGATGGGGTAAACGCCCACGGTGGGAACCATACATTCGATGTAATTGTCCGTAAAGCCCAGGTTGTCCAGCAGGGTCAGCAGCACGTCCGCTGGATTGCCGTTTCCCTTTCCGGCGGCGGCTTTGTCCAGCTCGTTGATAATAAACACCAGGTTGGACTCGCCCGCCATGGAGAAGGCCTCCATGATAATGCCGGGTTTTGCGTTGGCGTAAATGCGGGAGCTGCCGGTCAGCTGTTCCGGGTCGTTGATGGAGCTCATGTCCAAAGTGGTCCACGGCAGCTTCAGGATGCGGGCCACCGCGTAGGCGATCTGGGACTTTCCGGTTCCGGCGGGGCCCACCAGCAGCAGGCCGTAGGCGGGCAGCGTGTGGGTGCGGTTGATCTGGATGATGGTTTCGATGATCCGCTGTTTTACACGCTCCATTCCATAAAGCTCCTCGTCCAGAATCCGGCGCGCCTCCCGGGGATCGATGGCTTCGAAATAATTACTTTTCCACTGGATGTTCATCATAATGGACAGGGCGCGCTGGGCGTGACGCCGTTCCTCGGGGGAGACCTCGTGGGAGCGGGCCACCGCCAGGTTTCTGCGGGCCCAGAGGCGGATATTGTCTGGCAGGGTGCGGCCCGCGCAGGTCATGAAGTCCGTGATGCTCTGCAGGCTGGTGAGCTTCATATCGTCGGCGTCCTCCATCTGGTCCTCGTCCTCCTGCTCATCCGTGGGCGCGCTGCTGGCAAACAGCCGGTCGATCATAAACTGAAGAAAACCGTCCTCAGCCGAGAGCTTGGTCCCGCCCCCGAAGGCGATTTCCCGGATCCGGTAGACCGCATAACCGTTTTCACGGTTCTCGCCGGACAGGCGCACATTGATGTGGTTTTCGCCCAGCCACCGGAGCAGGCTGACGAAGCGGGCATCGATCTGTAAAATATCGGCGCTGGCCGTGCCGTCCTCATCCTTGAACTCAAAGGCGGTGCGCTTGATGGGATTGGTAAAAAGACCACAGGAATGGTGCTTCCAGGCCCGCTTCCGGTTGTCCAGCACCAGAATCGGCTGGTCGGGGGAGGCGGTGGCGTGGCTGGACTGGTATGTAGTGTAGGTACACTCGGACGGCGCGTTGACCTCCGATGTGTCGTTGAAATCAAATACTGGCATGACGGATACTCCTTTGTGGATTTTAGTAGACATGAATAACTACGTTTCCTTGTTATACTTTGTCATCAGCCGCCAGGCTGATGATAAGCACTACGTTTCCTTATTATACCAAGACAACGGCTCTGTGACTAGCCGCTGCAGCAATTATTTTGCATTTTTATTCACTTTTAATTCACAACCCAATCCCATTGCCCTTCCCGCCCTGCCGGTGTTATACTAGACAGATCAGAAACCTTTATCATTTCCCAAAAGGAGTTAAAGCCATGCGAACAATCTACACAAACGGAGCCGTGTACACTGGAGAGCTGCCGCTCTGCCAGTCGTTTGTCCAGGAGGATGGCCGCTTTCTCTATGCCGGCGGCACGGAGGAAGCCATGACCTATCGGACGGCCGAAACGCGGGTCGTGGACCTGGATAAGCGGTTTGTCTGCCCGGGATTCAACGATTCCCATATGCATCTGGTCAATTTCGGATATTCCCTCCAGGCGGCGGACCTGGGGCGCCACACCTCGTCGCTGGCAGAGGTTCAGGAGGAGCTGCGCCGTTTCCACCGGGCCAACCCGGACCTGGCCGGGGGATGGCTGCGGGGCCGGGGCTGGAACCAGGACTATTTTACCGATGTGAAACGCTTTCCCAACCGCTACGACCTGGACCAGGTGTCAAGGGACGTGCCCATCTGCATTGCCCGGGCCTGCGGCCACGCCTGTGTGGTGAATTCCCGGGCGCTGGAGATCACAGGCGTCACGGGCAGTACGCCGCAGCCGGAGGGCGGCCGCTTCGAGGTGGACGAAAACGGGCAGCCTCTGGGGATTTTCCGGGAAAATGCCATGGACCTGGTGTATAACTTCATCCCGGCTCCGGACCGCGGCGGGATCAAGGAAATGATACTTGCGGCCTGCGCGACTCTGAACCGCTATGGGGTGACCTCCAGCCAGTCCGACGATTTCCTTGCGTTCCCCAACGTGCCCTGGGAGGAGACGCTTGAGGCGTACCGGGAGCTGGAGCAGGAAGGGAAATTAACGGTGCGCGTGAACGAACAGTCCCAGTTCCCCAGCCTGAAGGAGCTGAAACGCTTTATCGGGGCCGGATACAACACCGGATGGGGCGACAGCTGGTTTCGCATTGGCCCGCTGAAAATGCTGGGGGACGGTTCCCTGGGCTCCCGTACCGCCTACCTCTCCCGGCCCTACGCGGACGATCCGGGCACCCGGGGCATTCCCATCTACACCCGGGACCAGTTCCGGGAAATGATCGGTTACGCTCACGAGCATAATATGCAGGCCGCGATCCACGCCATCGGCGACGGAATCCTGGACGACGTGCTGGCGGTGTACCGGGAAGTGCTGGAGCGCTGCCCGCGCGGGGATCACCGCCACGGCGTGGTGCACTGCCAGATCACCAGACCGGACCAGCTGGAGGCGTTTCGGGAGCTGGGGCTGCACGCCTACGTCCAGTCCATTTTCCTGGACTATGACATCCACATCGTGAGACAGCGGGTGGGGGAGGAGCTGGCAAAGAGCAGCTACAATTTTAAAACATTGATGGACTACGGCGTCCGCGTGTCCAACGGCTCCGACTGCCCGGTGGAGCAGCCGGACGTGATGGCGGGAATCCAGTGCGCCGTGACCAGGAAAACCCTGCGGGACCACCTTGGTCCCTACCTGCCGGACCAGGCCATGACCGTGCAGGAGGCGCTTGACTCCTTCACCGGCGCCGGGGCGTACGCCTCCTTTGAGGAGGAACACAAGGGCCGGATCTGCCCCGGGATGCTGGCCGATTTTGTGATTCTGGAAAAAAATCCCTTTGAGACGCCGGTGGAGGAGATCGCAGGAATCGCCGTGTTGGCCGCGTTCGTGGACGGAAAATGCGTGTACCGGCGGGAGAATCGGGAGAATCGGAGCTGACGCCCACCCTTGCATTTAAAATTTCCATGGGATATAATAGAGTCGAACACAGATACGGGCGCGGCCACTGCGCGCCCAAGACTGCGCAAACAAACCAGACGAGGATAAGCATACATGCAGACACTGAACCAAGACATCAAGGACCGCTCCTTTAAGTCCGCCTACCTGCTGTTCGGGGACGAGGCATTTCTCAAAAAGAGCTACAAGAACCGGCTGAAGGAGGCCATCACCGGCGGGGACACCATGAACTACAACTATTACGAGGGCAAGGGGATCAACGTTCCGGAGATTCTGGGGATGGCGGACACCATGCCGTTTTTCGCGGAGAAACGGCTGATTCTGGTGGAGGACAGCGGGTTTTTCAAGGGAGGCGGGGAGGCGGAGAGCCTGGCGGAATATCTGCCCAATGTGCCGGACACCACCTGTCTGCTGTTTGTGGAGACCGAGGTGGACAAGCGCAGCAAGCTCTACAAGGCGGTGAAGAAGCACGGTTATGCGGCGGAGATGGTGCGCCAGGAGCTGGCCCAGCTGGCCCGTTGGGCCGCGGGAGTGCTGGCCCGGGAGGGAAAGAAGATCACCGGCCGCACCATGGATTTGTTTCTCAGCAAGACCGGGGACGACATGGAGAACATTCTCTCGGAGCTGGACAAGCTGATCAGCTACACCCTGGGGCGGGACGTGATCACGGACGCCGACGTGGAGGCGGTCTGCGTCACCCAGGTGACCAATAAAATTTTTGACATGATTACGGCCATTTCCAGCCGTCAGACGCGAAAGGCCATGGACCTGTACGAGGACCTTCTGACTCTGAAGGAGCCGCCCATGCGGATTCTTTTTCTCATCGCCCGGCAGTTCAACCAGATTCTCCAGGTGAAGGAGCTGATGGGCAAAGGCATGGACAAGAGCACCATCGCGTCCAAATTGAAGCTGGCCCCCTTTGTGGCGGGCAAGATCATGCTGCAGGCCAAGAGTTTTACAAAGGAGCAGATTTTTTCCTATGTGAACCTGTGCGTGGACGCGGAGGAAGCGGTGAAGACCGGAAAGCTGGCCGACCGGCTGGCGGTGGAGCTTCTGATTGCGAATCATTATTGAGAACAGAAAGGGAAAGGCGATGGATATGATGGACACCATAGAACTAAAGACAATCAAAGAGCAGGCCCAAAAGGTGGTGGAAGAGCTTTTGGAGGCGGCGAAGATGCGGGAAGGGCAGATTCTGGTGGTGGGCTGCTCCTCCAGCGAGATCGACAGCTTCCGCATCGGCTCCCACTCCAGCGGGGAGATCGGTCAGGCGGTGTTCGAGGCCATTTACGGGGAGTTAAAGACCAGGGGGATCTACCTGGCGGCCCAGTGCTGCGAACATCTGAACCGGGCGCTGATTCTGGAGGAGGAGGCCGCCCGGCGTTACGGCTATGAGCCGGTGAACGTGGTTCCCCAGCTGAAGGCGGGCGGTTCCTTTGCCACCGCGGCTTACGCCGGGTTCAATCACCCGGTGGCGGTGGAGCACATCCGGGCCCACGCGGGCATCGACATCGGCGACACGCTGATCGGCATGCACCTGCGGGACGTGGTGGTGCCGGTGCGCATCGCAACAAAGGAGATCGGTTCCGCCCACGTGGTCTGCGCCAGGACGCGGTTAAAATTCATCGGCGGGGTGCGCGCCCACTATGATGAGGAGCTGATGTAACACCAATCAAACGTAAGCCGAAATTCCGGCAGGGATTTTCAAAGGCATTCAGGGGCCTTTGAAGGTCCCTGTTTTTTGTTGAACGCAATGGGCCGCCGGCGCAGCCTGCGGTCGGTTGTTCGTTTTTTACCTTCACGATTTTTTAATCCCCCGGAAACGAACAAATCGGGCCAAAGCGTTGACGGGACCCGGGCGGACGGCTAGAATGTGCCTATAAACATTGAGACGGGCCCGTGAAGTTTATAAGAGGAGAAGTGAAGGATTATTTCCTGAGGAGGTTTACTATGATAAACACAGTCATTATAGCGGATGATCTGACCGGAGCCAATGACACCGGAGCCATACTGGCGCAGAACGGCTTCAAGGTGGGGACCATCCTGAAAACGGATCATATGGAGCAGTTTGAGGATTACGACGTGCTGTGCATTAGCACCAACAGCAGAGGGATCAGTGGGACGGAGGCATACGCCAGGGTGCAGGAGGCGGCCGCGCTGTTTCCCAGAAGCGAATCTATTCTGTACAGCAAGCGGGTGGACTCTACGCTGCGGGGAAATGTGGGAGCGGAGATCGACAGCATCCTGGACTATCTGGGAGAGGATTACCGGGCAGTTGTGGTGGCCTCCTTTCCCGGATCGGGGCGCACCTGCATCGGGGACATTCTGCTGGTAAACGAGGTTCCCCTGCAGATGACGGAGGTGGCCAAGGACCCGACGGCGCCGGTACATACGTCGAGAGTGACGGAGATCATCCGGCAGCAGTCCAGACACAGCGTGGGTTACATCGGTCTGGAAAAGGTGCTGGAGAGCTCCGGGAAGCTGTTGGAGCAGCTGTTGGAGACCGCGAAGCAGAACCGAATCATCGTGATGGATGCCCGCACCGTGCGGGACATTGAGGCCATTGCCGCCTGCTGCGCGGCCAGCGGGCTTAAGATTGCGGCCATTGACCCCGGTTCCTTCACGGCGGCCCTGGCCGGCAACCTGTTTAAGCACAAGAAAGAGGCGATCCAGAAAAAACTGCTGTGCGGCCTTGGAAGCGCCAGCGACCTGACCAGGCAGCAGCTTCAGTACCTGAAGAAAATCGCCAACCCTCTGGTGGTGCGGATGAACGCCGGGGAATTCTTCCGGCCGGACAGGCGCGCCCGGGAGATGGAGCGGGTGAAGGAAGCGGTTCTGCGCTCGGAGGAGCCCCACGGTATCCTGGTGATCACCACAACGGAATCTAAGGAGGACGTGCTGGACCTGTCCAGAGTGGACGGGGCGGAGCACTGCTCCAAGAAGGAGTGCGCCGGTGTGATCACGGACACCATCGCCCAGGTTCTCTACGACCTGGTGCAGGAAATGGACGGCCGGGTGGGCGGTGTCTACGCCTCGGGAGGCGACGTGGCGGCGGCTTTCTGTGAAAAACTGGGAATCTCCGGCTTCAATGTGAAGGGAGAGGTGATTCCGTTGGCGATCTATTCCAACACCATCGGGGGCGCCCATGAGGGACTGCCCATGATCACCAAGGGCGGACTGGTGGGCAGGGAGGACACCCTGCTGCAGTGCATGGAGTATTTTGAGACCGTAATCTGATTTTATCTGAAAAATGAAGGGGAGTGTGACATATGGATGAAGGTTTGAGAATGGCCCTGGGTCTGGCGCTGGGGCTGGTAATATTGGTGCTGATGATTACAAAGACGAAAATTCACGTGTTTCTGGCGGTGATCATCTGCTCTATTTTGATCGGATTGTTCGGCGGCATGGGTCAGGAGGATGTGATCGCATCCATCACCAAGGGGTTCGGCAATTCCCTCAGCAGCATCGGCATCATCATCGGTTTCGGCGTGATGCTGGGAAAACTGCTGGAGATGTCGGGGGCCACCCGGGTGATGGCCAACACGTTTATTAAAATATTTGGAAAAAACAGGGAGGAAGAAGCGCTGGCCATCTCCGGGTTTGTGACCTCGCTCTCCATCTTCTGCACCTCGGGTTTTATTATTCTGGCGCCGCTTATGAAGGCGCTGTCCAAAAAGACGAAAAAATCCGTGGTAGCTCTGGGAATCGCCCTGGCGGGCGGCCTGGTGGCCAGCCATTCGCTGGTTCCGCCTGCGGCCGGTCCCATCGGAGTGGCGGGAATCCTGAATGTGAACATTGGGCAGTTTATGCTCTACGGCACCGTGCTCTCCGTTCCCATTATTCTGGTCAGCCTGATTTACGGAAAATACCTGGGCAGGAAAATCTGCCAGATACCGGACGGGGAGGGCTGGACCAGGGAATATGAGCCAGGGCAGGCGCAGGCTGAGCCCGAGGCGGCGGCAGCGGACAGCGACGCCCTTTCGATCTCGCCGTTGATGGCGTTTTCGCCCATATTATTTCCCATTCTGTTCATCCTGTTAAAGACCGGGTTAAAGTCGGTCGGTGTGGAAAACGGCGTGGTTTCCCTGCTGGGGCAGCCCATCGTGGCCCTGGCCCTGGGGCTTCTGATCGCGATTTACGGTCTGATGCGCCAGTTTGGCAAGAGCGACACCTTAAATGCGATGGAAGAGGGACTGAAGGCCAGCGGCAAGCTCATGCTCCTGGTGGGCGGCGGCGGAGCCCTGGGAATGATCATCCAGAACAGCGGACTGGGGGAGTACATCGCCTCCAACATCATCAAAACCAGCATCCCGCCCCTGCTGCTCCCGTTCCTGATTGCAGCGCTTTTGAGGGTGGCCCAGGGGTCCGGGTCCGTGGCGATGATGACGGCCGCCTCCGTGGTGGCGCCCATGATCGGAACGCTGAACTTAAATCCGGTGTTCGCGGCGCTGGCCGCCTGCATCGGCGCAATCCCATTTTCCCATTTCAACGATTCCTATTTCTGGGTGATCAATGAGTCCATCGGAATCAGCGACACCAGGGAGCAGATGCGGGTGTGGAGCGTGACCACCACGCTGTCGGGATTCGCGGCGCTGGCGATGCTGCTTGTGATGAACCATTTTCTGGGATAACTGAACATCAAACGGATATTAAAAAATGGAGGAAAAAAGATGAAACCGATTATATTGATTCCCATGGGAGACCCGGCCGGGATCGGGCCGGAGATTGTGGCCAAGGCGCTGGCGCGGGAGGAAACCGTTCAGCGCGCCAGGTGTGTGGTGGTGGGAGACAGACGGGTGATGGAGCAGGCGGCAGATATCGTGAACCTTCCCCTGACCATCCATACCATAGACGAGCCGGAGCAGGGCCGGTTTGAGCAGGGCGTGATCAACCTGATCGATCTGGCCAACGTGGATTTTGGGCAGTTCAAGCGGGGGGAGATCAGCGCAATGTGCGGCCAGGCCGCCTACGAATACATCGCTACGAGCATTTCCCTGGCAAATGCCGGGAAGGCCGCCGCGGTGTCCACCACGCCCATCAACAAGGAGTCCCTGCGGGCCGCCGGGGTGCCCTACATCGGACACACGGAGATTTTCGGGGCGTTAACCGGCACGCCGGACCCGCTGACCATGTTTGAGGTGAGAAATATGAGGGTGTTTTTCCTTACCAGGCACGTGTCTCTGCGGAAGGCCTGCGACATGATCACCAAGGAGCGGGTCATCGACTACGTGAAGCGCTGCACCCAGGCCTTAAAACAGCTGGGAGTGGAGGACGGCACCATGGCCATCGCGGGGCTGAACCCCCACAGCGGGGAGCACGGGCTGTTTGGGGACGAGGAGATGGAGGCCATCTATCCGGCGGTGGAAGAGCTGCAGGCCCAGGGTTACAAGGTGGCCGGACCGGTGGGAGCGGACTCCGTGTTCCACATGGCGCTGCAGGGAAAATTTAACAGCGTTCTGTCTTTGTACCACGATCAGGGCCACATCGCCACCAAGACGCTGGACTTTGAGCGGACCATCGCCGTGACGGCGGGGATGCCCATCCTGCGGACCTCCGTGGACCACGGAACCGCCATGGATATCGCCGGGACCGGGATCGCCAGCGATGTGAGCATGGTGGAGGCCATCCGCCTTGCGGCAAAATACTCCCCCGCATTTATGGGATAGGAAATCGAAATTATAAAATATGGAACTTTTTGGAAAATGCCGGGCGCAGCGATTGCGTCCGGCATTCTGTCCGTGGTATTGACAGGAAGATGGGGAACGTGTAACATTGGCTTAAAATGGGAATCGGAAGAGAGAGGCGGGGATGAACATGACGGCGGCAGAAGAGCGGCAGAACCGGATTGTGGAGCTGGTCAGCGAGAAGGGAAATATCCAGGTGGACCGGCTGGCGCAGATATTGGACGTGAGCCAGATGACCATTCGCAGGGATCTGGACAAGCTGGACCGGGAGGGGATTATCGAGCGGCGTCACGGCGTGGCGGTGATCAAGCACGAGACCACCTACACGGAAAAGATGGTGACCATGATGGAGGAGAAACGGCTGCTGGCGGAGGCCTGCGCAGCGATGGTCAAGCCGGGGGATACGGTGTTTCTGGACTCAGGGACCACGATCTATGAGATTGCCAGGCGGATCATGGACATTCCCGATCTCACCGTGATCACCGACGACATTGAGACCGGATTTCTGCTGTACCGCAGCGGCGTGGAGCTGATGATCTGCGGGGGGACGGTTCAGAAGGAGACCGGAAGTATTTTCGGAACCTTTTCCAATCAGATGATGTCCTATATCCATGTGGGGATCGCGTTTATGGGCGCAATGTCCATTGACTCCAATTTCAACGTGCTCACCCCGACGCTGGACAAGGCCTCGCTCAAGCGGATGGTTACCAAAAACGCCAATAAGAGTTATCTGGTGGTGGACCACTCCAAGTTCAACCGCCAGGCCCTGATGAAGATCAACAGCCTTCAGGACTATACCGGAGTCGTCACAACGAAGGTGTTTGACGATCGGGAGCGAAAACGGATTGAGGAGCTGAAAATCCAGGTGGTGACAGTGGGCGGCGGAGGCAAACAGGAGATTTAAATCCGCCTGCCCGTAGGGCTTGCAGAGGGCGGATGGGGAAATGGCGGCGTTTTGGCTCATGACAGCGGCGAATTTGTGCGTTTTTTTGGAGCGATAGTGGAAGGACTTTGCGAAAAACCGCCTGTGTTCAGATACATTAACTATATTTTGCTTGTGAAAGCTTAAAAAGTTGTAACAATTTTATAACACGCTTTATTTCGTGAATCTATTGACAATATCTGGTATCTATGGGTATAATAGCCTTGTGAATTTGGTCATCTGACAAAATTTCGGATCAACATCATTTCGCCTTGTACAGCCAAACTGAAGGAGGCACAATTATTGGATCAAGTTTTATGCAAAGAAGAGCCTACAAAAGAGGTGATTTTGGAGGCTGCGCTGGATGTGATCGAGGACCGGGCAATCAGCGGAACGCGGCTGCGCCTGATCGCCGAGCGGGCGAATCTCTTCCAATCCAACATCCATTACTATTTCCGGTCAAAACGGGAACTTCTGCTGGCCGTTCAGAAAAAAGTGCTGAACCGCTGCATTGAGATCAGAAGCGCCCTGGAGCAGGAAGCGGAGGACACATTGGACGCCCAGTTGAATGTGTTTATCCGGCAGAAAGTAGAATTTATACGCAATCTGAGGAAATACGACTACGCGGAGATCGATTTCTGGGTCCAGGCCCGCAGCGACGAGGACATCCGGCGGGAGTTCAAGCGGTCCTTTCAGAACTGGCGCAGCGACATTAAGGATATTCTGCGTCCGCACGCCCCGGGGGCCAAGGAAAAAGAGCTGGATCTGTGCGCGGCCATGTTTGTGTCCCTGTTGGAGGGCGCGACCCTTCAGTACCTGATCGATTCGGAGGCTTTTGACCTGGACAACTATTTCGACGCGGCCAGGGACGCCGTCAAGGCCAGACTGGCGCTTATCTGCAACCCAAGTATTTAAAGCGTAACGCTCTAAATAAATAACCTATTTAAAAGGAGAGGAACTATGAGAAAAATCACAGCAATGATGTTGGCGATGGCAATGTCAGTGACAGCACTTACCGCTTGCGGCGGCGGAGCCAAGGAGACGACCGCAGCGGCAACAGAAGCGCCGGCTGATTCCACCGCAGCAGCGGCAGAGGGAGAGAGCACGGCGGCAGCCGACACGGCAGCGCCCTCCGGGGACGCATCTTCCTTCAAGGTAGCGGCTATTTTCGGCGGAGCCATCAACGACGGCAACTGGAATGAGACACAGTACAACGGCTTACTGAACATCGAGAAGCTGGGCGCTGAGACTTCCTATATGGAGAACGTCAGCGATACCGACGCGGCTGAGGCTGCCCGTACATACGCTTCCGAGGGCTACAACCTGGTATACCTGACCACCAACTCCTATCAGGATTACTGCACGCCCGTTGCCAAGGATTTCCCGGACACCATGTTCGTTCAGATCAACGGCACCGAGATCACCGACAACTTCATTTCCGTGCGCATCGCCGACGAGGAGCAGGGCTTCTTACAGGGCGTGGCGGCTGCTCTGCTCACCGAGACCGGCAAGGTAGGTTTCGTAGGCGGACAGGAGATCAACCCCATCAAGCTGGGTTCCTCCGGATTCCAGCAGGGCGTTGACTATGTGAACGCAACCTACGGCTTAAACGTAGAGGCGCAGCGCATCAACACCGGAAGCTTCACGGATGTAAACCAGGCAAAAGAGACCGCTATCTCCATCATCGAGGGCGGCGCGGACGTGATCGCCCCCATGGCCAATGACGCCAGCACCGGCATCATGGAAGCAGGCGAGGAGAAGGGCGTTATGGCAATCGGCTGCGGCCTTGGCCAGGAGACCTCCGCTCCCACAGCAACCCAGCTGATCATCGTTAAAGATGTAGCAATCGCTTACGACGTTACCTTCGACGCTTTCATGAAGGGCGAGTTAAAGGCAACCGAGGTTGAGACCTACGGCGCAAACAAGGGCGTTGTGTATGCAACCGACTGGATGGGCACCAAGGCCAGCGACGAGGCCAAGGCCAGACTTCAGGAGACCATCGACAAGATGTCCAAGGGCGAAATCGAGATTTCTCTCCAGTAAACGGTTACCATATCTAAAAAGCACAACTTTCGTGTCGTGACATTCAAGGCTGTTCAGAGCGGTTTAGTTTCTGGCAGCCTTGTTTAAAAATATAAGTGATCATTTTTCGGAGGGTTGATATGCAAAAACGGAATCTTAACAAATTAAAAGAGATAAGTTTCCCCCTGGCCTCCATTTTAGTCGCACTGATCCTGGGCGCGATTATCATGTCGGCAATGGGTTATGATGTGGGGAAAGCGTATTCCAGCCTTTTAAAAGGCGCCTTCGGCAGCAAAAACTCCATCGCCGAAACTCTGATTCAGACAACTCCGCTGATCTTTACAGCGTTAAGTTATGCCATCGCGCTGCGGTGCGGCCTCGTAAACCTGGGCGCGGAGGGGCAGTTATACATGGGAGCCATCTGCGGCTCCATGGTGGGAGCCCATATCCAGGGACTTCCCCCTGTGTTACATATCATTCTGGTTCTGCTGTGCGGTTTTATCGGCGGCGCTCTGTGGGGGCTGATCGTGGCCGTGCTGAAGATGAGATTCGGCGCAAGCGAGCTGATCACCACCATCATGCTCAACTATATTGCGCTGGAGTTCGTCAGCTACTGCGTGACCAACCCGCCCTTTAAGGATATGACGCCGGGCGCGGCCCCCCGTATGCCATCGGTGGTGGACGCGGTAAAGCTTCCCATCATCCTTCCCCAGACCCGGCTTCACTTCGGCATCATCCTGGCCCTGCTGGCGGTGGTGGTGTATTACATCTTCATGTGGAAGACCACCCGCGGCTATGAGATGCGCGTGATCGGCATGAACCCCAACGCCGGCCGTTACTCCGGCATGAACATTCCCGTCAACTCCCTGCTGTCCATGTTCATCGCAGGCGGCTTCGCAGGGCTGGGCGGCACCATCAACATTATCGGACTCCAGTATTTCCTGACCGAGGGATTTTCCAACAACTTCGGATTCAGCGGCGTGGCCGTGGCCCTTTTGGGCGGATGTCATCCGCTGGGAATCATCGTCTCCGGCATCCTGTTCGGAGCGTTAAATGCCGGCGGCGTGAAGATGCAGCTTCTGGCGAAGGTTCCCTCCGCCTCCATCTACATGATCCAGGGTATGATTATCATCTTTGCTGTCAGCCGCGAGCTGTTTATCTGGTTTGGCAGGACCGGAAAATCCCTGATTCCGGGCAAATCTCATAACGCCACAGGAGGTACGAGCAATGGTTGATCTGATTACAAACTTTCTCACCGCGGATATCCGTACCGCGACCCCTCTGCTTTTGGCCGCGCTGGGACTGGTATTCAGCGAACGCGCGGGTATTGTAAACATCGGAACTGAGGGAATTATGCTGATCGGCGCTCTGCTGGGCTGCGTCGGCGCATCCTTTAGCGGCTCGTCCCTGGTCGGCGCGCTGACAGCCATCTTCGGAGGGCTGGTGATGTCCCTGATCTTCGCATTTTTCACCATCACCCTGCGCTCCAACCAGATCGTGGTCGGCACCGCCTTCAACATTTTCGCCGGAGGCTTTACCATCACGTTAAACCGCCTGCTGTTAAACGGAGCCAAGGTAAAAGGTTACGTCAACCTGCCGGTTCCGGGGCTGTCCAAGATCCCCGTGGCGGGAGACGTGCTGTTTAACTGGTCCCTTCCCGTTTACTTTGCATTTATCTGCGTTCCCCTGTGCTGGTTCGTGCTGCAGCGCACCAACATCGGCTTAAAGGTCCGCGCCGTTGGCGAATATCCCAAGGCCTGCGACACCGTGGGAATCAACGTGTTCCGCATCCGCTACGGCGCGGTGCTGTTCTCCGGCATGATGGCCGGACTGGCCGGTTCCTTCGTGTCCATGGGACAGCTGAGCTCCTTCACCGAGGGTATGGTCAGCGGCAAGGGCTTCATGGCCCTGGCGGTGTGCGTGTTCGGAAACTATTCTCCCAAAACGGTTCTGCTGGCAGCCCTGCTGTTCGGCGCGGCCGACGCGTTAAAGTACCGCCTGCTGACCACCAGCCTGGGCGGATACTACCAGTTCCTCAACATGCTGCCCTACCTGATCACCATCGTGGCCCTGTGTATGTTCGCCAAGCGCAGCAACAAACCGGCGTGCAGCGGCGTTGCCTACAGAAAAGAATAGGGAGGGAGAAGGATGTCTGAATATATCTTAGAGATGAAGCATATCACCAAACGGTTTGCTTCCGTGGTGGCAAATGAAGATGTGAACCTGAGCATCAAAAAAGGCGAGGTTCACGCGCTGCTGGGCGAAAACGGCGCCGGCAAATCAACTCTGATGAACTGCCTGTACGGCATGTACGACTCCTACGAGGGCGAGATTTTCTTCGACGGCAAGCCGGTGAAGATCCAGGACCCCAAGCAGGCCATCGCCCTTGGAATCGGCATGGTGCACCAGCATTTCATGCTGATCCCCGCCCTGACCGTGATTGAGAACGTGATTCTGGGACTTCAGGACAACAAGGCCGTGCTGGACTTAAAGGCGGCGGCCCAGCGTTTTACAGAACTTGGAAAACGCTACAACATGGAGATCGACCCCTGGGTGCGGGTGGAGCAGCTGTCCGTGGGCCAGCAGCAGCGCCTGGAGATTCTGAAGGCCCTGTACCGGGACGCCAAGCTGCTGATCCTGGATGAGCCCACCGCCGTGTTGACGCCGGACGAGGTGGACGGACTCTTTGACATGATGAACATGCTGACCGGCGAGGGGCACACCGTGATCTTCATCAGCCACAAGCTCAACGAGATCATGAAAATCTGCGACCGCTGCACCGTGCTGCGCCTGGGCAGGCTGGCCGCCACCGTGGAGATCAGCGAGGTGCACAACCGCCAGGAGCTGGCCAACCTGATGGTGGGTCACCAGGTGGAGTTAAAGACCGACAAAAAGCCCCTGAACCTGCGGGGCGAGCGGCTGAAGGTGGAGAACCTGTGCTGCGACAACGACCGGGGACTTCCCATGTTAAAGGACGTGAGCTTCTCCGTCCAGGGCGGCGAAATCCTGGGCGTGTGCGGTGTGGACGGCAACGGCCAGTCCGAGCTGGTGCAGTGTATCACCGGACTGCGCCAGGCCAGCAGCGGCAAGATCACCATCACCGGAGTGGACACCACCCACTTCACCCCCAAGCAGATTCTGAACCTGGACGTGTCCCATATCCCGGAGGACCGCCACAAGTACGGCATGGTCGGCGCCATGTCCGTGGAGGAGAATCTGATCCTGGTCAGCTACGACCGGAAGCTGTTCTCCCTGCACAATTTCCTCAACTGGAAATGGATCGCGGGGCACAGCAAAAGTATCTGCGACCTGTTTAAGGTCAAGACGCCCACCATCAAGGAGAAGGCCATCAACCTCTCCGGCGGAAACCAGCAGAAGTTCGTGGTGGGCCGCGAGCTGGACCGCACGCCCAACCTGCTGGTAGCGGTTCACCCGTCCCGGGGACTGGACATCGGCGCGACCAAGTACATTCAGTCCCAGATCATGGGCCAGAGGGACCGTGGCACCGCGGTGCTGATGGTGTCAACGGAGCTGGATGAGCTGATCGAGCTGTCCGACCGCATCATGGTGATGTTCGAGGGTAAGATCATGGGCATCATTGACCAGAAGGACGCTTCCAGGGAGACTCTGGGACCGCTGATGGCCGGTCTGACCGAATAAAACGCACAAATCAATCCCCGCCGGGGTCATTGCTTTCACGGCAATGGCTCCGGCGGGGATTTTTTGATGCACAATGCGCTTTCGTTCCGGTTCATCTGTACCCGGTACTGCTTGGGCGAGATTCCGTTTTCCCGCTTGAACAGCTTGATGAAGTAGTTTAAGTCGCTGTAGCCGCAGCTGGCCGCCACCACCTGGATGGGGATGGTGGTGGAGTTGAGCAGAACCAGGGCGTGGCGCAGCCGCACGGTGTGGATGTAGTCCGTCAGCGTGTTGCCGGTCTCCTTGCGGAACAGGTTGGAGAGGTAGGACTTGGTCACGTGGCACATGTCCGCAAAAAAGGAGAGGGTCAGGGGCTCGGCGTAGTGGAAGTCCGTGTAGGTGATGCAGCGCTGGACCAGGCGGGAGTAGTTTTTCATGGAGTGGTTGCGCACCAGCAGGCAGTATTTGTGGATCATCTCGTTGTCGATGGCGTCCAGATCGGTCATGGACCGGGACTGGTTGATGCGGATGGCGAACTGGGTGGAGAGCTCGTCGATGTAGTAGGGGTGCACGTGGCCCTTCTGGACGGCCTTGCGGCAGAGGGTGTTGAGGATGATCAGCATGTTTTTCCGGTTGATCAGGGCGTTTTCCGTCCTGGGGGTGATCCGGTAGGTTTTGAACAGGCTGTGGTACCGGGACGCCTTCATGTGGTCCCCGCAGGCGACGGCCTCCAGCATCTGGTCCTCCACCTCGTAGCGCTCCTCGATGGTGTTGATGGCGATGGAGGGGGCGTCGTTTAACGCCTGGAACTGGGAGGGGGACTCCAGGGTCAGGTCCCCGGACTCCGGGTAGGAGCGCAGCACATGGGCTTCCCCGAACAGGTGGTCCGCGATGGTGATCAGAGTGGACTCCAGGGATTTGAGCTCCGGGGGCACGGCGATGCTGCTGTAAAATTCCTGCAGCTCCCGAAACAGGCTGTCCGGAAGTTTTTTGCGGAACATGATTTTCTGGATTTCGCCCGGGTCCGGGGCGGCCTCCAGCACCGGGCCGGCGATGACGCACACCGCCTGTCCCATCTGGGCCAGGGAGTCCGTGGGCAGCGGGAAAATGTACAGGATCAGGCCAAAATCGTCCTTCAGCTTCAAAAGCTCGCCGCGGCGGCAGTGCTTCAGGATGGTGTCCCGCAGCCTTGCGTAGTCGTAGTTGGAGTAAAGCTTGCTGCGCAGCTCCATGTCCGCCTTGTACAGGTTGGAAAAATCCCGGTCCACCAGGAGACAGTTGATGTTGTGGGCCTGGACGATCTGGGAAAAGAGGGTGAGATGGTCAAGTTCCATGGAAAACCTCCATTTTAACAAAAAATTAATCGTATAATTTTACACATAAATATAAAAATATTGGACTGAATTACAGTATACCAAAAAATCGTACGATTTTAAAGCAAGATTATCCCTTTTTTATATTCTGATTTTACGGTAAAGTCAATCCATCAAGAGGCGGTAAAAGGAGGAAGCGATGGAACAGATGGAAATGAACCCGTTTTCGGGTTTTGAGCGGAAAAAGGATTATCTGGTCTGCATCGACTCGGACGGCTGCGCCATGGACACCATGGACATCAAGCATCACCGGTGCTTCGGTCCCTGCATGGTGGAGGAATGGGGGCTGGAAAACTGGCGGGACCCGGTTTTGTTCCGCTGGAACCAGGTAAACCTCTACTCCATGACCAGAGGAATCAACCGGTTTAAAGCGCTGGCCCTGGTGTTGGCCGGGGTGGACCGGGATTACCGGAAGATCGAGGGGCTGGAAGCCCTGAACCACTGGGTGGAGGAGTCGGATGAGCTGAGCAACGGCGCGCTGGAGAGGGCGGCTATCAGGGAAGAAAGTCCCTGCCTGAAAAAGGCCCTTCACTGGTCCCAGGCGGTGAACCTGGAGATCGAACAGCTGCCGGAGGAGAGCAAGCGCGTTTTTCCCGGCGTGAAAGAGGGAATCCCGCTGATCCATCAGTACGCGGACATCGCGGTGGTTTCCTCCGCCAACCAGGACGCGGTTGTGAAGGAGTGGGGCGGGAACGGCCTGCTGCGGGATGTGGACGTTGTGCTGGCCCAGAACGCCGGTTCCAAGGCATCCTGTATCCGGGAACTGCTGAAATACGGCTACCCGGCGGACCATGTGATGATGGTGGGCGACGCGCCCGGCGACCGCAGCGCCGCGGAGGCAAACGGGGTCTGGTTCTACCCCATCCTGGTGGCCCGGGAGTACGAGAGCTGGCGGGAGCTGCCGGGAGCCGTGCGGCGGCTTGCCGGAAATGCGTTCGGCCAGGAGAACCAGAAACAGCTTCTGGAAGAATTTGTAAATAATTTGCAGGGATAAACCGGAGGAGGAAAAACATGGTAGATTTAAGACAGAAACCTTACTATTTAAATGAGGAACAGATCAAGTGGGTGGAGGACACCATCGCTTCCATGACAGTGGAGGAGAAGATCGGCCAGCTATTTGTCAACATGGTGGCAAACGCCGACGAGCGCAGGCCGGAAGCCATTCAGGCGGTGCTGAGTACATACCATCCCGGAGCCATCCGCTATCACAACGCCCCTAAGGAGGAGCTGTGGGAGATGGCGAAGAACCTGCAGGATTCTTCCAAAATCCCCCTGCTGATCGCCTCCAACTGCGAGATGGGCGGAAACGGCGGCGTCAACGAGGGCACGACGTTAGCCAACGGCGCGGCCATGGCGGCTATGGACAGCGAGGAGGAAGTATACCGGATGGCGGCCATCAGCGCAAAGGAGAGCGAGGCGGTGGGCTGCAACTGGAATTTCGCCCCGGTGGTGGACCTGACCTACAACTGGCGCAACACCATCGTGCAGCTGCGGGCCTTTAACGACAGCCCGGAGGACGTGATCCGCTACGGCAAGGCGTTCTTTAAGGGGATGAGAACCAGGAACTTTGCAACCTGCATGAAGCATTTCCCCGGGGACGGCACGGAGGAGAACGACCAGCACCTGATCATGGGCATCAACGGCATGAGCGTGGAGGAGTGGGACGAGAGCTTCGGCAAGGTTTATAAAGCCCTGATCGACGAGGGCTGCATGACCATCATGGCGGGCCACATCGCCCTTCCGGCCTACTCCAAGAAGCTCTGCCCCGGGATGAAGGACGAGGAGATTCGCCCCGCCACCCTGGCTCCCGAACTGATCACCGGTCTGTTAAAGGGCCAGCTGGGCTTCAACGGCCTGGTGGTGACGGACGCCTCCCACATGATCGGCATGTTCGGCGCCACCATCCCGCGCAGCGAGCAGGTACCCGGGGCCATCGCGGCGGGCTGCGATATGTTTTTGTTCTTCAACGACCGGGACGAGGACTTCGGCTACATGATGGACGGCTACCGCAAGGGGATTATCACCGAGGAGCGCTTAAACGACGCCCTGCACCGGATTCTGGGCGTGAAGGCGGCCCTGAACCTGCACGTCTTAAAGGCGGAGGGAAATCTGGTGCCGCCCAGGGAGAATCTGGCCGTGGTAGGCTGCATGGAGCACCATGAGGCGGCAAAGGAGATGGCGGACCGTTTCGTAACCCTGGTCAAGGACCGCTGCCATTACCTGCCTATGACAAAGGAGCGGTACGGGCGGTTAAAGCTGGTGTACATCGGTTCCGAGGCAACGGTGATCGCGGGGCAGAAGTTCAAGAGCAACGACGACGCGGTGATCCAGGACATCGTGGAGCAGCTGGAGGCCCGGGGATTTTCGGTGGACGCGGCGGTGGAACAGAAAAAGGGGAAAATGGAGGAGTTCCGGCAGAAATACGACGCCGTTCTGCTGGTGTTAAACGTCCAGGGTTTCGCCCAGTTCAACACCATGCGGATCAAATGGGATGAGCCGGCAAAACAGCCCTGGTATATGTCGGAGCTGCCCGCCTTCGTGGTGTCCTTAAGCAACACCAACAACCTGATCGACGTGCCCATGGCGCGCTGCTATATCAATTCCTATCTGCCGACCCACGAGACGTTTGCCGCCACGCTGGAAAAGATGGCGGGCGAGAGTCCGTTTACGGGCCGGTACAATGAAAACGTGTTCTGCGGGAGATGGGAAACCAGATTTTAAATTAGGGAGAAAAGACAGATGGACCAAAAACAGGTAAAGCCCTTTGGGCTCAGCGATAAGATTGGATATTTATTTGGGGATTTTGGAAATGATTTCACGTTTATATTTGCCAGCACCTTTTTGATGGTCTTTTATATGAAGGTGCTGGGGATTCCGGGGGCGGCGGTGGGAACGCTGTTCCTCATAGCCAGGGTGGTGGACGCCTTCACCGACGTCACCATGGGCCGGATTGTGGATATCTGCAAGCCGGGAAAGGACGGCCGCTTTAAACAGTGGATCCGCCGGATGGCCGGCCCGGTGGCCATCGCCAGCTTCCTGATGTACCAGTCGTCCCTTGCAGGGGCTTCCATGACGGTGAAGATCGTCTACATGTACGTCACCTACCTGCTCTGGGGCAGCATCTGCTACACGGGAATTAACATCCCCTACGGCTCCATGGCCTCCGCCATCACGGAGAAGCCGGAGGAGCGCACGGCGCTGTCCACCTTCCGGGGCGTGGGCGCCAACCTGGCCCAGCTGGTGATCGGAGTCCTGGGCCCGGTGATCATCTACACCACGGATGTGGATGGGGCCCAGGTGATCCGGGGCGGCGGCAGCATCTTTCCGGTGGTGGCGGGAATATTCTCCGTCTGCGCCATTCTCTGTTATGTGATCTGCTACAAGTGCACCACGGAGCGGGTGCGGATCGAGAAGGACCCGGACGCCCCCAAGTTCACGCTGCTTCAGACATTTGCAACGATCTTTTCCAGCAGGGCGATGCTGGGAATCATCGGGGCGGCCCTGTTCCTCATGCTGAGCCAGCTGCTGATCAGCGGCCTGAACATGTACCTGTACGCCGACTATTTCGGGGATGTGAAGGCATTTTCCAGCTACACCTTCATCAACATCATGCTGTCCCTGGTGCTGGCCGGATTTGTGGGCCGGATCACCGGGCGGATGGGCAAGAAGGAGGCCGCGGCGGTGGCCACAGCCTTTACGGGAGTCGTGTACCTGGTGCTGTTCGCGCTGAAGCTGACAAACCCCTGGATTTACATGATTTCCAGCGCTATCGGATTTCTGGGCGTGAACTTCTTTAACCTGGTGATCTGGGCCAACATTACGGACGTGATCGACGACGCCGAGGTGAAGAACGGGAAGCGGGAGGACGGCACGATCTACGCGGTGTACTCCTTTGCGCGCAAGGTGGGCCAGGCCCTGGCCGGCGGTTTAAGTGGCTATGCCATGGGGCTGATCGGGTACGAGTCGGCGGCAAAGGTGCAGACGGCCGAGGTCTTAAACGGGCTGTACACCATCTCCACTTTGGTTCCGGCGCTGTTGTTTTTCTGCGTGACCTTTATGCTGTTGGTGGTGTATCCGCTGAACAAAAAGAAGGTTGAGGAGAATTCTGAGATACTGCAAAAGAGAAGAGCGGCAAGATAGCCCAAAGGGGCGCGGACCGGCGGTTTCATCCCGCTGTCCGCGCCCCTTTTTTCGGTGTGCGCCCGGCGGCGCACGTTTCTAACCGGTGAAAGTCCGGAATCCGCCCGGTAGTGGGAAGGATATAGCCGAAAGCAAGGGTGTCCATCGTGAGATGGAATCTGAAGGAAGCTGGATGTGGGGAACATACTAACCCATGGGCAAATCTCTGGTCTGACGGACAGAAATCACATCAGGCTATGCATGAGGGTAAGACTGCATTACAAGCCGAAGCCCAATAACTACACGGAATCATGTATGGTAAATGTGGCAGATGGATGGAGAGAAAGAAACGTGTGATACCCGGGGAGGTCTGTGCGGAATGTCCCGAAAGGGATAACCACTATCGAGAGGTAGTGCTGAACGTACAGAAGTCAGCCGAGGTCATAGTAGTCGAGTACCACAGGGTACTTCGGTGAAGGACCGAATCAATAGGAGTCTTTAGTACAACCGGGAAAGGAGGAAAGAGCCTTGGGTACAGAAAACAAAGACAGCTGCTCGCAAAGAGATAGCGCGGAACGTGAAGGGTATGTGAGAGCGCACCGTTCTTTCCGCCGGATATGGAAGGAAAGGGACAGTGCACAGCCGGAACTCTTGGAGGAGATACTGAATAAGGGCAACCTTAACAGAGCTTTTAAGAGGGTGAAGGCAAACAAGGGAGCGCCAGGAATCGACGGGATTACCGTGGAAGAAATAGGCGCATACCTGAGGGAAAACCAGAAAGAACTTATCGAGAGAATAAAAAGGGGAAAGTACACCCCTGACCCGGTGAGACGAGTGGAGATTCCCAAGCCGGACGGTGGAATACGAAAGCTTGGTATTCCAACCGTAAAAGACCGCATTTTCCAGCAAGCGATAACACAGCGCCTTACACCGGTCTACGAGCCGTTGTTCTCGGAGAACAGTTACGGTTATCGTCCGGGAAGAAGTGCGAAAGACGCGATTCAGAAGGTGAAAGAGTATGCAGAGCAGGGATATACCCATGCGGTAGCATTGGACTTGTCGAAATACTTCGATACTCTGAACCATGAGATACTCCTGAATATCCTGCGCAGAGATGTAAAGGACGAAAGGGTAATCCAGTGGATTAAGAGGTACCTAAAGAGTGGCGTTATGGAAAATGGAGTAGTCATGGAAACAGAAGAAGGATCGCCGCAAGGGGGAAATCTTTCCCCTCTGCTGGCGAACATCTATCTGAACGAGTTTGACCAGGAGTATCAGAAACGGGGAGTTATATTTGTCCGTTATGCAGATGACATCGTGCTGCTGGCGAAAAGCGACAGAGCGGCAAAGAGACTGCTGGAGACAAGCATGAAATATCTGGAAGGGACGCTGAAACTGAAGGTGAACCAAGAGAAAAGCCGTGTAGTCAGTGTATTTGCAATCCGAAATTTTAAGTTTCTTGGCTTTACATTGGGAAAGAACGGAAAGGGCATCTATGTCCGGGTTCATGGAAAGTCATGGGAGAAGATGAAGTCAAAGCTGAAAGACCTTAGTTCCCGAAGGTCTGTTCAGAGCATACGCCCAGCACTAGCAAAGATAAAAGTGTATATGCGGGGATGGCTGAATTATTACGGAATAGCAGATATGAAGAAGCGAATAGACGAACTCAATAAGTGGCTATACCACAGAATCCGAATGTGTATATGGAAGCAATGGAAGAAACCGAAAACGAGGGTGAAGAACCTGCGGAAAATGGGAGTGCCGGAAGACTTGGCATGGCAAGCAGGAAATAGCCGAAGAGGTTATTGGTTTACGACGCATACGGTAGCGGTGAATCTGGCAATGACAAAAGAAAGACTGATAAGCAGTGGCTTTTATGATTTAGCTGCCGCCTATCAGTCGGTGCACGTCAACTGTTGAAACCGCCGTGTACCGAACGGTACGCACGGTGGTGTGAGAGGACGGGAGCTAATCACTCCCTCCTACTCGATTGAATGCAATGGGCATAAAAAATCCTCCCGGTGGGTTGGTCCGGAAGGAGAAAGGTTGTCTCTATCTATTAAGCGATGGAATTAACAGCCTTGGATAAACGGCTCACTTTGCGGGAAGCAGTGTTCTTGTGATAAACTCCCTTTGTGGTAGCCTTGTCGATCTCAGAAGTGGCAGCCAGCAGAGCAGCCTGGGCAGCAGCCTTGTCCCCAGCAGCAACAGCAGCTTCAACCTTCTTAACCATAGTTTTAACCTTAGACCGGATCGCTTTGTTTCTAGCAGCTTTCGTCTCGTTTACTAAAATTCTCTTCTTAGCAGATTTAATGTTAGCCAATGAAATACACCTCCGTTTCTTCATGAATAATTATCTTTGTGTTTTCCATCAAAGCCTGGACACGGACAGTTCAATGTAAACATACCTTTGTATTTTAGCCAATTCAGAAGGAAAAGTCAATATCTAAATACATATTTTAGGGAGGTTTTTGGAAAAATATTGGTAAGCGTGCAGGCGGCGGCAAAATTGGCCGTCCGGACGATTGAAAATGTTCCTTAAATAAAATGTGCGAAAGGCGGATACGGTAAATGGAAGAGATGGAAAAGAGCAGAATCGGGCAGTTTGAGGTGCGGACGGACCTGGCTCTGGAGGAGCGGGAGAGTTTTGAGGGAGACGGCGGGGAGGTCTCCGGCGTGTCCCTAAAGGAGTGGGACCGCAAACAGACGGGTGTCAAGCTGACGGAGGTCCGGATTTTAAATGAACAGGGCGCAAAGGCCATGGGAAAACCCATGGGCACCTACCTGACCCTGGAGGCGGACCGGCTGTCCAAAAAGGACGACGAGTACCACAGCGAGATTTCCGACGAGCTGGGGACCCAGCTGAAAAAGCTGATGGACCAGATGTTAAAAGGCCAGGAGCGGGAAACGCTCTCAGTGCTGGTGGTCGGACTGGGAAATCCTTCCGTCACGCCGGATTCCCTGGGGCCCCGGGTGCTGAACAACCTCCAGGTGACCAGACATCTGACCGGGGAGTACGGGGAGGATTTCCTGAAAAAGCGGGACCTACCCGCCATCAGCGGCATTACTCCGGGGGTAATGGCTCAGACCGGAATGGAGACCGCTGAGATTTTGAAGGGGATCATCCACCAGACCCGGCCCCAGATGCTGATTGTCATCGACGCCCTGGCGGCCAGGAGCGTGCGCAGGCTGGGGACCACCATCCAGCTGACGGACACGGGGATCCACCCAGGCTCCGGAGTGGGAAACCACCGGCACAGCCTGACAAAGGACAGTCTGGGAATCCCGGTGCTGGCCATCGGCGTGCCCACGGTGGTGGGGGCCGCGGCCATTGTCCACGACACGGTGTCCGCCCTGATTAACGCCCTGTCCCAGAGCGAGAGCACAAAGGCCACCGGCAAATGGGTGGGGGATATGGACTCGGAGGAGCAGTATGAGCTGATCCGGGAGCTGCTGGAGCCGGAGTTCGGGCCGCTGTACGTGACGCCGCCGGACATCGACGAGACGGTGAAGCAGCTGAGCTTCACCATCTCTGAGGGGATTCACAGGGCGGTGTTTTAAGGGTGTGTTTTTAATCGCAGGATGTGTGCTTAAGGTGCGAGCGCGTTTAAAGCTGGGGGCATTTGAGGCGTGGGTGTATATAAGTTGCGGGTACGTTTAAGTTGCGGGTGCGTTTAAGGCGCGGGGCGCGCATAACAAGTGCGGTCAGGCACCAGGTCGTTTCCGCCGTGAAAGGATCCGGTCCGCGCAGCTGAGCAGGTATGGGCGGCCGTCAGAACGGGCGCGTTCCAGATATTCTTCCAGCAACGGGGAATGGACGTCTTCCAGCACAGTCAGGGCCGCCATACGCTGGTATTCCTGCATCTCGGCGTGGCAATCCCGGTCCCAAAACCAGGCGGCATAGTCCTCCACCCTGTCCGGCTGCAAAGCGGGCATTTCCAACAGCGCTCTCCGGGAAACGTACTCGTCCTCATCTCGGACAAATGCTTCCAGGAAGCGCCTGGCCTGGTCGTGGTCTTTCATCCCATGCAGCCGGGATGCCAGCTGCCACCTGGCCTCCGGATCTGAACTTTGCAGGGCCAGATGGCAGACCTTTACAAACCAGACATCGTGTTCAGAGAGAGTTTGAGCGAGGATCTCGCATTCATTGTCCCGGGCAATTATATATAGAAGCGGGGCCAGCTCATCCGCGGTAAAATCCTCAGGGCGCAGCCGGTTAAGCGCTTCTTCAAATGCGGCGTAGACCGCATCCCAACCGTTGTAACCGGTTTCCCATTCTCCGCCGATATCACCGGCGATATGGCAGGGAAAGGTCAATTCCGACCACTTCTTGAATTTTTCAATTTCAACCAGCAGCCTGTTCATCTGTGGCTCCCTGCCTTTCATCATTTCTTATCAACTGCCGATGTGCAGAATTGAAAAAGCGGGTTGAGAATCCGGGTATCCGGATTACAACCCGCATGGGACTTACCGGGAGGGACAGCCTCCGCAGGCCGCGCAGCCGCCTGTCAGGCCGTCCGCCGCGGTGCCGAATACCTGCTCGTGGAGCCTGCGCCCGGTGGGGGTGGCGGCCAGGCCGCCCTCGGCTGTTTCCTTGAGAGCGGTGGGCATGGTGTCGCCCACCTTTTTCATGGCCCAAATGACCTCGTCGGCGGGGATGGCGCTCTCGATTCCGGCAAGGGCCAGCTCAGCGGCCACAAAGGCCCCGGCCACGCCGGAGGCGTTGCGCTTGATGCAGGGGATTTCCACCAGCCCGGCCACAGGGTCGCAGACCAGGCCCAGAATATTTTTCAGGGCGATGGCAACGGCGTGGGAGATCATGGCCGGGGTGCCGCCCGCCAGCTCGGTGATGGCTGCGGCCGCCATGGCCGCAGCGGAGCCGCACTCGGCCTGACAGCCGCCCTGGGCTCCGGCCAGGCTGGCGTTGTTGGCGATGACGATGCCCACCGCGGAGGCGGTGAACAGGGCCATGACGCAGTCACGCTCCGGGATGTCCCGCTCCTCCTGCATAGTCAGCAGGGCGGCGGGCAGGATGCCGCAGCTTCCGGCGGTGGGCGCGGCCACGATGCGGCCCATGGAGGCGTTCAGCTCAGAGACCGCCAGCGCCCGGTACAGCGCGCCGGAGAGCAGGGAGCCGGTCAGGCTCCTGCCGGACTTTGAGACCTGGCTCATCTTGTAAGCGCTGCCTCCGGTGAGGCCGCTGGTGCTGCGCAGGTCCGGGGCGCAGCCGGGTTCAATGCAGGAGGCCATGACCCGGTACGTCTCCTCCATATGCCGGTAGATTTCATCCTCGCTCAGCTCCATCTGCTCCGCCTGCTGCATCAGCACCAGACGGGAGACCGGCAGGCCGGATTTCTCAGCCGCCGCGATCAGGGAGGAGAGGGTATTGTAAGTAAATTCGATTTCCATGGGAAAATTCCTTTCCGTAGTTGTAAGATTGTCTGCCGCCCGGTAAGGGGCGGAATTGGTGAGGGTGAGCCCGTGCCGGTGTCTGATCCGCTGTTTGCCGGCCGGGCCGGGAGCTCCGGCAGCGGAGGGGATTCCCGGCCGCAGGGAGAAGTTCCGGCCACGGCTGGATTTCCGGCCGCAGAGAGAAGTTCCGGCCGCGGCGGGATTTCCGGCCGCAGAGAGAAGTTCCAGCCGCGGCGGGGCCTCCGGCCACGCCGAAAAACTCTCCCGTCAGATGGGCTGGAGCATGGTGCTGGAGAAGATGTTGGGCAGAACCTGCACCTTGTCGTTGAGCTCCTGCCCGAAGCTGCCGTCGATCTCGATGGTCATAACAGCCTGTCCGCCCTTCTGCTCACGGGACAGGCGGAAGTTGCAGATGTTGACTCCGGCATCGGCCAGTACCTCGGTGACGGAGGCGATGGTGCCGGGGGCGTCCCGGTGGAGCACGATGAGGGTGGTGTGCTGCCCGGTGATGGACACGTCCATGCCGTTGATCTCGCGCACCAGAATGTTGCCGCCCCCGATGCTGCTGCCCAAAAGGATTACCGTGCGTCCGTCCACATCGGTGAGAATCACCCGGGCGGTGTTGGGGTGGGCGCCGTCAATGTCGCCGGTGGTGATGTTCACCTCAAGGCCCTTCTCGCGGGCCAGCTCCGGGGCCAGACGGATACGCGGGTCGTCGGTCTCCATGCCCATGATGCCTGCGATCAGCGCCTTGTCGGTGCCGTGGCCCTTGTAAGTCTTGGCAAAGGAGCCGTGAAGCAGGATGTCCGCTTTCACCGGTTCGGTGCCAAGGAGCGTTCTGGCGATGCGCCCGATCCGCGCCGCTCCGGCGGTGTGGGAGCTGGAGGGGCCGATCATCACGGGCCCCAGGATGTCGAATACATTCATATGTTTATCTGCCTTTCTGTTTATTTTCGCGAAGGGCTATGGGCCTGGGTCCTGGCGATCCGCCTGGTCCGGGCGGCAGCCTGCGGGGGAAATGCCGCGGCGGTTGGCATTGGCTCTTGCGAAACGTATGGGCTGTCCGCCTGCTGCGGGCAGGGGAGGCCGTGGGCCGGTTTTTGCAGGCAGTTTTTGAGAAAACGCCCGATTGGTTGGATGTAAACCGGCATCCTTTATTATAGCCTAAAAAACGTTGCCGGAAAAGGATGTAAACGGAAAAAACGGATAAAAAAGGAATAAAAATCCGCGTCGGATTCCCGGAAAGGTGTTTTTGTGCGGCGGCCGCGGCGTCAATGGCAGATGGCTGGGTTTTCTGCCAGGGATCTCCTAGTGTAATTGCCATATTTTTTATGTTATCCTATGTTTGTAACAGAAATGTAAAAATTATGTAACAATACAGGAGGCAAAACATGAGAAAATTACCATTATATGCAATGACGGCCCTGGCGGCCATGACAATGACCGGAACCATGGCGATGACATCCCAGGCGGCGGTGCTGACTTACGTGGTTGGGGGGAGCGGTTCTTACGGCTGCGATTATGGGAATGGACAGGTGATTGGCTGGGGAAATATGAGACCGGATGGAAATGGGCCGCAGATTGTGTTCCCGGATTTTAATGTTCCGAATATGCCGGATAACAATATGCCGGTGTTCCCGGATATGGAGCTGCCTGTGCTGCCGGACGGCGGGAATTCCCAGCTGCCGGATATCGGGGTGCCGTCCCAGCCGGATCAGAACGGCAGCGTGAGCGCTTATGCTGCGAAGGTGGTGGAGCTGGTGAACGCGGAGCGCGCAAAGGCGGGGCTTCAGCCGGTGAAGGCGAACAGCCGGATGATGGGGGCCGCCGAAGTGAGGGCGAAGGAGATTGAGCGGTCTTTTTCTCATACCAGACCGGATGGGAGCGGGTTTAGTACGGTTTTGACGCAGAATGGGGTGAGCTTCCGCGGGTCGGGGGAGAATATTGCGTATGGACAGCCTACGCCGGAGGCGGTGATGGAGACTTGGATGAATAGCGCGGGGCATCGGGGGAATATTTTGAATGGACAGTTTACGGATATTGGAGTGGGGTATTATGAGAATGGAAGTGGAGTGGGGTATTGGGTGCAGGTGTTTACATACTAGGATTTGAATGGAGAGGTGTGCTTGGGCATGCCTCTTCTTTTTTGGGGGTTTTTAGATGCATCCGGGCGTGAGCGGCAGGGGAGCGGGGGCTGAGGTTCCGGGGCTCCGCGGTGGCAGCGTCTAAGACGGAATCGGCGCGAAAAGGCGGGCACCGCTCCGAGCTCCGGCGCCGGCTTGATGCCGGCCCCTCCGCCTACGCTTTGCTCCGGGCTTTGAGAGCCCTGCGCAATCCCGCCTTTTCACACCGATTCCGCCTAAGACGCTGCGAACCGCTACACAGTCACCTCCGCCCCCGCTCCCCTGCCGCTCACTCGCTGGGGGTCGAGAAGGGCGATGGGGGTGGGACGGGGAGGTTGCGAGGGGCTATGGAGTTGCTTTGGCAGACACGTTTTTGCCGTTGAATTGCTGGGGGAGAGGGAGCAAAAAAGGAGCCTCTGGTCGGGGGTGGGGGACTTGAGGCTCCTTTTTTGCTCTAGGGGGTGGGGGAGAAGAGGTCTAGGGCGGTTTTTAGTTCGGGGTGGTGGGTGGCGGCGGTGGTTAGGGGGGTGTGGGTTAGGGCGGCGGTGATGGCTTGGGACATGGCGCGGACGCCGGCGGCGGGGCCTTGGGGGTGGCCTTGGATGGCGCCTCCGGCGGCCAGAATGATGTCGGTGCCGAAGTCGTCGATAAAGCGCTGGACCATGCCGGGGTGGACGCCGCCGCCGCAGATGGGCATGGTGGGCTTTAAATGGCAGCAGGGCAGGCTTAACTGGTGGGCGGTTTTGAAGTATTGCTGCCGGGTCAGGGGGTAGCCGCCGTAGGGGGTGTTCATCATGACCAGGTCGGCTCCGGCCATACGGGGGAATTTTCCGATGGACAGGTGGGAGCTGAGACCGCTGTTCAGGCCCTCGTTGCTGATTCCGCTGGCCGCGTAGTGGCCCATGACCGGGATGGGGATCTGCTCGGAGATGGCGCGGAAGGTGCTGTAGCCTACGGTGGAAAAGCATAACATCACGGCTTTGGCTCCGGCTTCTAAGACGGCGCTTAGGGTGTCCTTGAGACGGGCGGAGGAGTCGGTAATGTTGCAGATGTAGATGGTCTCCTTGCCGGTTTTTTCGTAGGCGGCTTTGGCGGCTTCGTTGTAGGCTTTGACCCGCTTGGCTGCGGGGCAGAAGTCCAGGTTTGCCAGAAGCTCGTCGTCCTTGATGAAGTCTACGCCGCCCAGGGCGGTTTCGTAGAAGATTTTGGCTCCGGCTTCGGGGGTCAGGCCGGTGCAGGGCTTGATCATGTTGAGAAGGAGCGGGCGGTCCCAGACGCCGGTCAGCTCACGCAGGCCCTGGATGCCGAATTTGGGGCCTTTGAAATGGCTGAGAAAGGCTTCAGGGAGCTGGAGGTCCACCAGCTTTACCTGGGCGCTGGTGGAGGCGTCGTTGCCCAGCAGGGTGGTGAACATCATGGGAAACTGGGGGCCGAAGTTTACGGTGGGGTAGGCGATCTGGATGAAGTAGGTGCGCAGGCCGTCGCCAATCTGGGTGCTCAGCTCGCAGGGCGGGGCGTCCAGAATATTCACGACACGGCCCATGTGCTTTTCACGCATCTCGTCGGTGACGCCGGGCACCGGCACCCATGTGCCAACGGTCTGCCCTACGGCCATGGTTTCCGCTTTTTTCACCACATCCACCGACGGATCCAGCTGGATATAGTAGGTGGCCAGGGCGTAATCCTGGTCCCGGACGTGTTCCGGGAGAACGAACAGGGATGGATGGCTCATCGGATTTCCTCCTTTTGGGATTTGCAGCTGCCGGATTGGGGGGAGGCAGCGTTTTTCCGGCTGCCGAACAGTGGCAGGACGGTGCGTATGATCGCGTTGAAACGGTCTGCGTCCCAGGCGCTTCTGCCGATAAACAGGCCGTCTATGTGGGGCATCTGAATTAGAAGGGGAGCGTTTTCGGGGTTTACGCTGCCGCCGTAGAGCACCGGGATGTCCAGGCCGGTTTCAGGGCCGAAGAGCTCGGACAGAGTTTCCTTGATCACGCGGTGGCGCTCGTCGGCGTAATGCTCGTCCGCCGGGACGCCGTTTACGCCGATGGCCCAGACTGGCTCGTAGGCGATCCAGAGGTTGGCGGCCTGCTCTGCGGTGATGGAGTGGAGGCCGATTTTCAGCTGGGCGCGCAGCGTTTCGTCGCTGAGGCCGTAGGCTTTGTCCTCGGCGGTCTCGCCGATGCATAGAAGGGCGGTGAAGCCGGAGGAGATGGCCTTGGCTACTTTTTTCTCTTCCTGGCGGTCCGTCTCGCCGAATACGTGGCGGCGCTCAGAGTGGCCGATCATGGCCAGGTTTACTCCGATTTCCTGCAGCATGACGGGGGAAATCTCCCCGGTGAACTGGCCTTCATCCTCCCAGCCCATGTTTTGGGCTCCGACCCGGATCCGCCCCCGGACACGGTCCGCGAGGCGGATTCCAGGGAGGTGTAGGACGGAATGACAAACAGCTCCAAATGGTCCGCCGGGATATCCGCCGTCAGCTGGTCCAGGCGGGAGAGAAAGACGGTGGTGTCGGAGATGGTCTTATACATTTTTGTGTTGGTTCCCATGTAAAGCCGGTCTAAACGTTTCATATGTACCCTCCATCCGCTGCCGGTCAGGCCCCGGCCTTCATATTGTGATGTTCCAGCTCGTTAATCGCCGCCACTTTGGGGGTAGAGGAGCCATCCTTGAACTCCAGGGTCAGCCATTCGCCCAGAATTTTCTTGGCCAGCTCCACGCCGATCACACGCTCGCCGAAGCAGATCACATTGCCGTTGTTGCTGAGCTTTAAACGCTCGCCGGAAAAACTGTCGTGGCAGACGCCTGCGCGGATGCCGGGGAATTTGTTGGCGGTCATGGCCATGCCAAGCCCGGTGCCGCAGATCAGAACTCCTTCCTTAGTATAACCGCTGTCAATGATGGCCTGGCAGGCCTTGGCAGCCACGTAGGGATAGTAGATCGGATCGTCCGGGCTGTCGCAGCCCATGTCCTCCACCGTGTACCCTGCTGCTTCCATGTACGCTTTAAGCTGATTCTTCATGCTGACGGCCGCGTTGTCACAGCCGATGACTATGGTTTTCTTCATCTGGAAATCCTCCTTGCGATACGGTCTTGTTAAACCCATATTAGCACAGGAAAACCCTACAATCAAGACAAAAACAAAATAAAATATGGTATTTTTTGAGTTTTGGATCAAAAATAAGGTATAAATCATGTAAAAAATGTGCGTTTTCGCCTTAAAACAAATATAAATCAAGAAAAACAAAATTATTAAGGCGTAAAATAAAAACAAACAAAAATAAATAAACAAAATTATGATAAAAAGTATTGTTAAAACGAAAAGAATATGATACAATATACCCAGAAATTTTCGAGAAAGTTTTTTGTATTTTCATGAATTCACTAAAACAATATTAAGGAGAATTTGAAAAAATGCTGAGAAAAGAGCTGATCAGACTGGATGTGGAAGCAAAAACAGCTGAAGAGGCGCTGCGGATCATGGCCGGACTGTTTGTGGAGTCCGGGGTTGCCAAACCCAGCTATCCGGATGCCATTGTAGCCCGGGAGGCCCAGTACCCCACCGCGCTGCCTGCCACCGCGTTTGATATTGCGGTGCCCCACACATTTGCGGAGCATGTAAACGAGCCCGCCATGGGCATCTGCGTGCTGAGAGAACCGGTGGAGTTTCACCAGATGGGCTCGCCGGAGATCACCCTTCACCCGCGCCTGCTGTTTATGCTGGCGATTACCGATCCCAAGGACCAGATCAAGCTGCTGCGCAAGATCATGAAGCTGATCCAGAACCCGGAGGCGTTAAATCAGATCCGGGAGGCCGGGGATGTGGACGAAGTTTATTCTATTGTGAACCCGCAGCTGTTTTAACCCGCGGAGCACAGTGGAACAACTATAATATTTATCTCAGAAAGGAAGGTTTTATCTATGGGAAAGAAAAGTATCAAATTATTAACCGTGTGCGGCTCGGGCATTGTGACATCTTCGATGATTGCCAACAAGCTGACGGAGATGTTCGAGGACGAGGGCTATGAGGTTTCCGCGATGGAAGCCAATCCCAGCGAGATGGGAACTTATCTTGCGCGGGACAAATATGATCTGGTCGCCTACGCAAGCCCCATCGACGAGGATGAGTTAAACGGCACACCGGCTCTGCCCGCCATCGGTCTGATCACCGGATTGGGAGAGGATGAATTTTTGGAAAAAGCACTGGAGATCTTCAAAGCAGCTGGAAAGTAACTGTGGAAAGATAAGGGGGATAAACCATGGATATGTTTTTTGGAGCAGTAAAGGCATTCTTTGACACATTTAGCGCAGTCGTATTCGTTCCTATGATTATGTTCGTCATCAACCTTGCGTTTAAGGTAAAGCCCAAAAAGGCTTTTATCTCCGCATTGTCAGCCGGTGTCGGCCTGCAGGGCTTTAACCTGGTAATCGGAGCCTACGGTCCCATCATCGAGCCGATCATCACCCGCATGGTTGAGACCAGCGGCGTGAACCTGCCGGTATACGATGCGGGCTGGCCCAATACCTCGGTTGTGGCGTACTCCACACAGGCCGGTATGGTGTTCGTGGTAATCGCAATCCTGCTTCAGGTAGGACTGTTCCTGTCCAGATACACCACCGTTTTCCAGGCGGGCGATCTGTGGAACAACTATTCCTACTTCTGCTGGGGTTCCATGCTGTACGTTCTGACCGGCAATATGTTCCTTGCCATCTGCCTGATGACCATGCAGCTGTTAATCACCCTGCTGATCACCGAGGTGATCGCCAAGAGATGGTCCACCTACTATGGCTATCCCGGCTGTTCCATCGCTTCCTTACATACGGCCACGGTGGCGGTGATCGCCATCCCGCTCAACTGGCTGCTCAACAAAATGGGCCTGTACAAGATCCAGATGGATCCCAACGGCATGCGTAAAAAACTGGGAATCATCGGCGAGCCCATGACCCTGGGCCTGATCCTTGGTATCCTGATCGGCTTCGTGGGCAACATTACCAGAATCACCCAGCTGGCTGCCTGGGGCGAAATCCTCAGCTGCGGCGTTGCGACTTCCGCTGTTATGTCCGTGTTCCCGAAGATCTCTTCCATTTTCTCCGGCGCATTTACGGCTCTGACAGAGGCTTCCAAGAAAAAGACCAAAGGATTCAAGGGCGAGTGGTACCTGGCAGTAAACGACGCTACCGGTTACGGCGAGACTGCAACCCTGGTTTCCGGCCTGCTGACCATGCCCATCATCCTGCTGCTTGCGTTCGTTCTGCCCGGCAACACAACTCTGCCGATGGTAGACCTGGTTGCGATTCCTTACGTGATCCAGCCCATCGTGGCAATGTCCAACGGCAACGTGGTGAAATCCGTCATCGGTTCCACCATTGTATGTATCATCTTCCTGTATATCTGCTCCGCCTGCGGCAGCACATTTACGGAGGTTGTGAAGGTGGCCGGCGGCTCCCTGGGTTCCGGCGGCGCAATGATGGTTACGTCCTTTATTATCATCGGACAGCCCATCGGTTACCTGACCTTCCTGATATTCGCCAGCCAAAATCCGATCCTAATCGCGCTTCTTGTGGCGGTCTACGCGGTTTCCTACGTGCTGATCCGCAAGAACAAAGAGAAGATCTACGCGGCTCTGGAGAATCAGGCTCTGAATCCCGGAGGGATTGCATCTGCTGCACAATAGGGATAACAGCATAATTCGATGAATGACTGAAAATGCTGCACTGTTTAAACGGCAGTGCAGCATTTTTGACCACGGACTTTTCCCGTGGAGAACAGATTGGCTTTGAGGAGGAGACAAACATGGTTACACATCAGGGAAATCCGGTGTCCAAAGGCGCGGCGGTGGGCAGGGTTTACAAGTACGTTCCCTACCAGGCCGTGGTGGAACAGACCAGCATCCGCCCGGAACAGGTGGAGGAGGAGTTAGCCGCCTACCAGGCCGCCAGGGAGCGGGCCGGAGCCGAGCTTTCCGCCATGCGGGAGCGGCTGGGAGAGGGCGACGCGGACAAGGCGGCGATCCTTGGGGCTCACGCGGAGATTCTGGCCGATCCGGCGCTGGATGAGATGGTGTCCGGGCTGATCCGGGACGAATATTACAATGTGAAATGGGCGGTTGACCGTGCATTTTCCAAGTTTATCAAGATGCTGAGCCGGGTGAAGGACGACATGATCCGGGAGCGCATCGCGGATATGAAGGATGTGCGGCTTCGCCTTCTGCGCAGCTGCGACGGAGCCGGGGAGGTAAACTTAGGCGCGCTCACGGAGCCTGTGGTCGTGGTGGCCCAGGATCTGTTCCCGTCGGACACCGCTTCCCTGAAACGTGAGATGGTTCTGGCCATTGTGACGGAGGTTGGAGGGGCTACCTCCCACACCGCGATCATTGCCAGGAGCTATGAGATTCCGGCCCTTTTGGGCGTGAGCGATGCCATGAACCTTCTGACGGACGGACAGGTAGTGGGCGTTGACGCCATCGACGGAGTCCTGGCCACGGATTTGTCCCCGGAGGAGACTGCGGCCCTGGAGAAGAAGGGCGAAGCCTGCCGGATTCACGCCCGGGAGACGAAAAAATACCAGGGCGCAGAGCCGGTTACCAGGGACGGTGTCCGCATCGACGTGGAGCTCAACATCGGTTCCGCCTCCCCGGAGGAGCTGGAGGCCGCCTGTTTCACCGACGGCGTGGGCCTGTTCCGATCTGAATTCCTCTACATGGGCCGGGATACCCTGCCCGGGGAGGACGAGCAGGTGGAGATTTACACCAGGGTTCTGAAGGCCTTTGAAGGGCGGCCGGTGACTCTGCGGACTCTGGACATCGGCGGGGACAAGAAGCTGGACTGCCTGGAGCTGCCGAAGGAAGAGAACCCCTTCCTGGGAAACCGGGCGCTGCGCCTGTGCTTCACCTACCCGGAGATTTTTAAGACCCAGCTTCGGGCCGCGCTGAGGGCCGCCGTGGCGGGGGATCTTTGGATCATGTTCCCCATGGTGGGCAGCATGGACGATATCCGCAGGGCAAAAGCCGCGCTGCGGGAGGTTGGGGAGGAGCTGAAGGCCGAGGGTAAACCCTTTGGAACCGTCAGGACCGGCATCATGATCGAGATTCCCTCCATCGCGCTGATCGCGGACATGGCGGTCCGGGAGGTGGATTTTGCCAGCATCGGCACCAACGATCTCTGCCAGTACGCCACCGCGGTGGACCGCATGAACCCGGCGGTCAGCACGTATTACCAGAAATACCACCCGGCCATGTTCCGCCTGATCCGCACGGTGGTGGAGACCTTCAACCGGGCGGGTAAACCCATCTGCGTGTGCGGGGAGCTGGGCGGAGACGAGCTGGCCGCGGCCGTGCTGGTGGGCCTGGGGATGAGAAAACTGAGCATGGGGCGGGCCTTCGTGGCCCAGACCAAGAAGATGATCACCGGCATGACCATTTCCCGCGCCCGGGAGATCGCCTGCAGGGTATGCGACATGGAGACCGCGGCTGAGATTCAGGAGTACCTGACAAGCGAGCTGCAGGACATTTTATAAATCGATAGGAAAGAGGTAAATACAGTTATGGTAAAAGGGACTACGGTAATTAAGAATAAGACAGGGCTTCACGCCCGCCCGGCTTCTGATTTTGTGCAGGCGGCCGGCAAATTCAGCTCCAGCATCACGATCCGCAGAGTGGACGAGGAGGACGATGAGGCCAACGCCAAGAGCATTATCTTCCTGCTGTCCCTGGGATTGTGCCAGGGGGAAGAGGTGGAGATCACGGCCAAGGGCGACGACGAGCAGGAGGCGGTGGACGCGCTCATTGCGCTGATCGATTCCGGATTCGGCGAGTGAGAAACCAGTAAAAATCAGAGAGGTTGATTGCATATGAGAATGGTGTTTAACTTTAAGATGTCCCTGGAGGACTACCACCAGATGATGGTGAGCCGGACATTTGGAAATTCCTGGATAAGGCGGATTATCCTGTTGGTGGTGTGGCTGGTATTTACCGGCCTGATCGTCCTGGATCTGACCGGTGTGATCGAGCTGACCCGGATCGTCCATGTGTGCGCCCTGCTGGTGGCCGTGTCCTTCCCGGCCGCTGTTATCACCATGGAGATCAACGTTTCAAAGTACAAGGACGCGTATCTGTCCGGATTTAAGGCCGAGCGCCAGATCGTGGCGGACGAGGAAGGTCTGACCTTCTGCAACCGGTCCACCGGCGAGTCGGGCAGCAACCCGTGGGGCGAGGTGACAAAGCTGGAGGAGCTTAAGGACGTGTTTGTGATCCAGCTGAACCGGAGAGAGGCTGTCATTCTGCCCAAACGCGGCATGGGAAACACAAAAAAGGTGGATCAGTTTAGGGAAATGGTCAAGGAAAAGATTCCGGAGCGTTTTTATCCCCTGAAGCGCTCTGTATTCCGGTAAAGCGGGACAGACGAAAGAGCCGGAATCCCATACCCGGGGTTCCGGCTTTTTGCGGTCAAATATCCGTTTTCGGGCTTCGGTTCTCTGGCCCATCTACTCGTTCTGCGCCTCGTACACCGCCACATTGTGGCTGTTCAGAAAATCCACCCACTGGCTGCTCAGCTTCCGGTCCGTCACCAGGCCGGTGATGGCGTCGAAGTCCGTGATGTGGATGAAGCTGGTCTTGTCAAATTTCGAAAAATCGGCCACCAGATACACTTCCTTGCTCCGCTGGGCTAAGGACTGGCGGACGGCGGCCACGGATTCCAGGGAATCGGTGATTCCGTGCTCCATGGACAGGCTGCGGCAGGACATGAAGGTCTTGTCCAGATAAAAGGTTTCCAGACAGGCCTGGGTGCTGAGGCCGTTGAAAGCTTTTTCCCTCGGAGTATAGTTGCCGCCGATGGCGATAAGATGAATATTGGCTTTGTCACACAGCTCGTTGATAATCATCAGGGAGTTGGTCACCACAGTCAGGCGCATGTCGCTTATGGCCTTGGCGATGGTCAGGGTGGTGGTGGAAGAATCGAGAAAGATGGAGTCGCCGTTGTGGATCAGCTCCCGGCATCGGGAGGCGATGGCCTGTTTGTTCTTCAAATAGGCGGTTTCGCGGATGGATAAGTCAATGTTGTTCTCGACGCCGTCCTGTATGAAGGCGCCGCCGTAAGTGCGGGTCAGAAATCCCTCGCTCTCCAGCTGTTTTAAGTCCCTGCGGATCGTCTCCTCGGTGACGGAGAAAATCTTGGCCAGTTCGGTGACGGTTACGCTCTTTTTTTCCAGTACAATATCTTTAATTTCGGATTTACGGGTTACGGCAAGCATATAGCCTCCTTTTTATGGAGATATCCATAAAGATTTTCTTTTATTATAGCATAAAGAAAAGAAAACTCAAATAGAAAATGCGTTTACAAGCTGTTGTTTGCTGGCAAATACAAAAGAAATATATTAAAAAATTGGCAAAAACAAAAAGAATCAAAAACAATCAAAAACAAAATGTTGACAAAACAATACAAACACAATATAATATGGTTATCAGCCCGTGCGGACCCAGGTCCGAAGCGCGGGATTGAGAATGTTTCGTGTTGGTTGAGGAGATAACTTTTTAGAGAGCAGAGGTGAGTGAAAACATGATGACGATTCAGGGCATGAAATACAAATCGGACTTCGAGGCGAAGAAGGCGATCCTGGATATCGGGCGGCGAATGTACGCCAAGGGCTTTGTCGCATCCAACGACGGCAACATCAGCTGCCGGGTGGGGCCCAACACCATCTGGACCACGCCCACAGGGGTTTCCAAGGGTTTCATGACCCAGGACATGCTGGTGAAAATGGATCTGGACGGAAAGGTGCTGATGGGGCGGTTAAAACCGTCCTCGGAGATCAAGATGCACCTGCGGGTCTACCAGGAGAACCCCAGGCTGCAGGCGGTGACCCACGCCCATCCGCCCATGGCTACGTGCTTTGCCATTGCGGGCCAGCCCTTGGACGCGGCGATTCTGACCGAGGCCATTCTGAGCCTGGGCACCATCCCGGTGGCCCGGTACGCGACTCCGGGAACCCAGGAGGTGCCGGATTCCATCGCTCCCTTTGTCAACCACTATAACGGGGTGCTGCTGGCAAACCACGGAGCGCTTACCTGGGGAGACGACATTTACCAGGCGTTCTACCGCCTGGAGTCGGTGGAGTATTACGCCACCATCCTTATGTACACCGGAAATATCATCGGCCAGCAGAACCATCTGTCCTGCGAGCAGGTGGACCGGCTGCTGGAAATCCGCAAGAACATGGGCATCACCGGCGGGGGCGTCCCGCCCTGCATGAACGGCGGCCAGCTGACGAAGGTCTGCGAAAGCTGCGCGGCGGCTGGGGAGAAACCGGCTGCGGCCGGAGCGGAGCTGGCAGGAGTTTCTTGTGGGAACTGCGCGGCGGCCGGAGGGAAAACGGCTGTGACCGGAGCAGAGCTTGCAGGCGTGCCCTGCGGGAGCTACGCGGCGGTCGGAGGAAAACCGGCAGTGACCGGAGCAGAGCGGACGGCAAGCCCCTGCGGGAGCTGCGCGGCGGCCGGAGAGACACAGACCGGACCGCAGGCGACGCTTAAAGGCGTGACGCCGCTGGTGCGGCCGGGAGATTCCGGGAAGATGTCGGGCGGCGGTTTGGGCGCGGGAGCCGGTTTGGCAAATGCGGCAGCCGGTCCCGGCAGCCCGTCCACCGGTCCCGGCCCCGAGGACAAGGAAGCCTTGATTGCGGAAATCGTAAGGCGGGTTGTGGGACAGCTGAAGGCATAGGGGAGGTTGCAGATGGAGATAGAGACCAGGGATATTGAACGCATCGTGCGCCAGGTCATGGCGGCGATGGAGCAGCAGGGAACAATCGCCGGGGGAGCGTACCCGCCCGCGCCCGGCACCCCGGGCCCCCGGGGCGATAACGGAGTTTTCGAGCGGGTGGAGGACGCCATCGGCGCCGCCTACGCGGCGGGGCGGGAGTGGGCCTTCCATTATAAAGTGGAGGACCGCAGGCGGGTGATCGAGGCCATCCGCGTGATGGCCAGGGAGAACGCGCGCACACTGGCGCAGATGGTGCGGGACGAGACCGGCATGGGCCGGATGGAGGACAAGGTTGAAAAGCATCTGGCAGTGGCGGACAAGACGCCCGGCGTGGAATGCCTGACCACGGACGCCATTTCCGGGGACGGGGGGCTGATGATCGAGGAATACGCGCCCTTCGGGGTGATCGGGGCCATCACACCCTCCACCAACCCCACGGAGACGGTGATCCACAACACCATCAGCATGATTGCAGGCGGAAATTCCGTGGTGTTCAACGTGCACCCGGGAGCGAAAAAGTGCTGCGCCTTCTGTCTGCAGCTGCTGCACAAGACCATTGTGGAGAACGGCGGGCCTGCCAATCTGATCACCATGCAGCGGGAACCCACCATGGACGCTGTGAACAAGATGACCTCCAGCCCCAAGATCCGCCTGATGGTGGGAACCGGAGGCATGGGGATGGTGAACGCCCTGCTGCGCTCCGGCAAAAAGACCATCGGCGCAGGGGCGGGCAATCCGCCGGTGATCGTGGACGACACGGCGGATGTGAAGCTGGCCGCCCGGGAGCTTTACTGGGGCGCTTCCTTTGACAACAACCTGTTCTGCTTTGCGGAGAAAGAAGTGTTCGTGATGGAGGCGTCCGCGGACGGACTGATCCGCGGTCTGGTGGAGCAGGGCGCCTATCTGCTCACACCGGCCGAGACCGAGGCCATCGTGAAGCTGGCCCTGATCCAGAAGGACGGGAAATACGAGGTCAACAAGAAATGGGTGGGCAAGGACGCAGGTCTGTTTTTGAAGGCCATCGGCGTTTCAGGGCATGAGAACACCAGACTTTTGATCTGCGACGTTCCCAAATGCCATCCCTACGTGATGGTGGAACAGCTGATGCCGGTGCTTCCCATCGTGCGCTGCCGCACCTTTGACGAGTGTATTCAGTGCAGTGTGGAGGCGGAGCAGGGAAACCGCCACACCTCCAGCATTTTTTCCACCAACGTCTACAATATGACAAAATTTGGAAAAGAAATCGAGACGACCATCTATGTGAAAAACGGGGCCACCCTGAGGGGGCTTGGCATCGGCGGGGAAGGACACACCACCATGACCATCGCGGGTCCCACAGGCGAGGGCCTGACCTGCGCCAGAAGCTTTACCAGGCGCCGCCGCTGTATGCTGGCGGAGGGCGGCCTGCGGATCATCTAGGGAGGTGAGACGGTATGGCCATCGGCTTTCTGGAGTGCGCCGGGTACGGCGCGGTGCTGTACGCCATGGACAGGGCGTGCAAGGCGGCGGATATTGAGATCATCGGCATCGACACCATCAACCCCAAGGACGCCTCCGCGTTCATCCCGCTGACGGCCCAGGTGAAGTTCGCGGGCAGCGTGGACGACGTGAAGGTAGCCTGCGAGGTCGCCCGCAGAGCCGCGCTTAAGCTGAACCGGCCGGAGGATGTGCTGGTGGAAGTGATCGAACGGCCCTACGACGGGACAAAAGCGTTATCGTGTATCTCAAAAGTGAAATTTCAAGAAGAGGCGGAGTGATCAGGGACCGCTATAAATCAGGAGGAAAAAAATTATGGCAGCAACAGCGATTGGAATGATTGAGACAAGAGGGCTGACCGCGTCCATCGAGGCGGCGGACGCCATGCTGAAAGCGGCGGATGTGGAGATGGTGGGCACGGAGAAGATCGGCTCCGGTCTGGTGACCGTGATTGTGACCGGCGAGGTGGGCGCGGTGAAGGCAGCCACCGAGGCGGGGGAAGCGGCGGCCTCCCGGATCGGCGAACTGGTGGCGGTTCATGTGATTCCCAGACCTCACGACGACATCCGGAAAATTCTGCCGGGGCTTAAGTGAGAGCTTGCGTGACCGGTGGATGGCGGCAGACCAATGGCCGGCGGCGCTGGGGCAGATCGACCGGACGGCGGCCTGTACAGGCATAGACGAGCAGAGATAGGGGCGTGATCAATTTGAGGCAGAGCGCCATAGGTGTATTGGAGGTCAGTTATTTTGCCAACACGGTGGTGGTGGTGGATCAGGCGCTTAAGGCCGCGCAGGTGGAGCTGGTGAGCTGCCACAAGCGGCTGGGCGGCAAGATGTGCCACACGGTGCTGGCGGGCTCAACCTCCGGCGTGGAGGCGGCCATGGAGGCTGCCAGGGCCGCCGGCAGGATCGTGGGGGAACACAACGTCAAGGTGGCGGTGACCATCAGCAATCCCCACCCCCAGGTGTTGAAGCTTTTGAACATGATTGAAAGCCATGAGGCGGAAAAAGCCGCAGCCGGAGAAAAACAGACGGCAGCGGATCACAAGACAGGGGAAAATCCCCGGGATTTAAAGCGAGAGAGGAGAACAAAAAATGGCAGAGGGAATTAAAAGAGGAATGCTGGCGCTGGGAATGATCGAGACGAGAGGACTGACCGCGTCCATCGAGGCGGCGGACGCCATGCTGAAGGCGGCGGACGTGGAGCTGGTGGGCACGGAAAAGATCGGCTCCGGCCTGGTGACCGTGATGGTGCAGGGAGATGTGGGCGCGGTGAAGGCCGCAGTGGAGGCCGGTCAGGAGTCCGCTTCCAGAATCGGCGAGCTGGTGGCGGTCCATGTGATCCCCAGACCCCACGGTTCCGTGGGCGCAATTCTGCCCTTTTTGAAATAAACTGCAGCGCAAAAGAACGGAGCGATTTAAATGTGGGATAGAGAGAACATGGCGGCCCTTGTGGCAGAGCTGGTGGCCGCCCAGGTCCGGGAGTTTGCCGGTGGGTATTACCAGGTGCCGGTGGGAATATCAGCCCGCCACATTCATCTGACCAAGGAGGCTGTGGAGGCGCTGTTTGGCCCCGGCCACCGGTTGAGGCCCATGAAGCCGTTGAGCCAGCCGGGCCAGTTTGCCTGCGAGGAGCAGGTGGAGTTGACAGGCCCCAGAGGTTCCATCGCCAGAGTGCGGGTGCTGGGCCCGGAGCGCCCGGCCAGCCAGGTGGAGCTGTCGGGAACGGACTGCCTGAAGCTGGGAATCGACGCGCCCGTGCGCACCTCGGGGCAGCTGTCGGGCACGCCGGGAATCACGGTTAAGGGACCGGCGGGCGTTCTGGAGCTGAGCGCAGGTCTCATAATCGCGGATCGCCATATCCATATGACGCCGGAGGACGCGCGCTGGTTTGGCGTGGAGGACGGGGAGCGGGTATCGGTCCGGGTGGGCGGCCCCAGGGGCGGCCTCATGGGCCAGGTGGTGATCCGGGTTTCGGAAAAGGGACGGCTGGATTTTCACGTGGACACGGACGACGCCAACGCGTTCCGGCTCAAACAGGGCCAGCTGCTGGAACTGGTAAAGGAGGGAACCAGATGATTTTGGGAACAATTCGCGGTACGGTGGTGTCGACCCGGAAATGCCGGAACCTGGTGGGGTTTAAGCTGTTGCTGGTGGAACCCTATTTCGGGGACAAGTCCCAGCTGTTTGTGGCGGCTGACACCATCGGCGCGGGCATCGGCGAGCTGGTGTTGGTGACCACGGACGAGACCACCCAGCACGCGCTGGACCGCTCGGCTCCGGTGGACGCCTACGTGGTGGGGATTGTGGATGCCCCGCCTCAGCTGGGCAAATAAGGTTGAAATCATATCTGAAGCAGGAGAGAAGGAATCGATATGGGCAGAGAGAGAATTAACGCGGTGACGACCAGCTTTTTCGGCAGAGGCTCCATCGGGCTGCTGCAGGGCGAGCTGAAAAAGCGCGGCTACCGCAGAGGGCTGATTGTGACGGACCGGTTTCTGTTTGAGCACAAGGCGGCGGACCGGGTGGGAGAGCAGATACTGGCGGCGGGAGCGGAGTACGCCGTTTTCTATCTGGTCCAGCCCAACCCCACCATCCAGGTGGTGAATGACTGCATCCAGGCGGCCAGGGCCCTGGAGGTGGATTTTCTGGTGGCGGTGGGCGGCGGCTCGGCCATCGACACGGCCAAAGCGGTGAGCATCGTCATCGCCAACGGCGGCCGGGTGGAGGACTACGAGGGCGTGGATTTGTCCGCCCGGCCCGGACTTCCCATTGTGGCGGTGAACACCACGGCGGGCACCGGCTCGGAGGTGACGTCCTTCTACATTGTGACCAACCCGGCCACCCACTCCAAGATGTGCATCATGGACACCAACTGCATGGTGAGCATTGCAGTCAACGACGTGGACTTCATGATGACCATGCCGCCGGGGCTGACGGCCTCCACGGGGATGGACGCCATGACCCACGCCATCGAGGCTGTGCTGTCCGTCCGGGCCACGCCGTTTACGGACAAGGACGCCATGTGGGCAATCCGCGTGATCAAGGATTATCTGCCTGCCGCCGTGAAGGACGGGCAGGACGTGAAGGCCAGGGAGATGATGGCCTACGTCGAGTACACGGCGGGTATGGCTTTTTCCAACGCGGGGCTGGGGATCGTACACGCCATGGCCCATGCCTTGGGCGGACATTTTAACCTGCCCCATGGGATTTGCAACAGCGTGTTGTTGCCTTACGGGATGAGGTTTAACGGGAAATCGGCCGAAACCTGTGGACGCTTCCAGCGGATCGCTGAGGCGCTTGAGCTGCCGGGGGCGGCGAAAATGGCGGATGGGAAGGCGGCGGAGGCGTGTGTGAGATATGTTCGTACCTTTTCGAAAGCTTTGGGGATGCCGCAGACGCTGAAGGAGCTTAGGGGGGTGGATCCGGAGAAGTTTGGGGAGTTGGCGGATTTGGCGGTGAGGGATTTTTGTATGGGGGATAATCTGGTGAGGGCTGACAGGGAGCAGGTGATGAGGGTTTATGGGGAGGCTTGGAAGGGAGGGGATTGATGCATCCGTTCGTGAGAGTCAGGGGAGCGGGGTCTGGGGTTCCAGGGCTCCGCGGTGGCAGCGTCTAAGGCGGAATCGACCCGAAAAGGCGGGCACCGCTCCGAGCTCCGGCGCCGGCCTGATGCCGGCCCCTCCGCCTACGCTTTGCTCCGGGCTTTGTAAGCCCTGCGCAATCCCACCTTTTCGCGCCGATTCCGCCTAAGACGCTGCGAACCGCTACACAGTCACCCCAGCCCCCGCTCCCCTGACTCTCACCCGCTAGGGGTCGAAAGCACTCCCTCAACTTCCTCCCCTGGGGTGGCGGAAAGGAGGGCCGCTGGGGTTTGGGTTGTATTCGTACTATGTTCCGACCTTAAGTTGATAAAATGTTCCTTTTGAAAGTTCCCGGATAGGGCCGCTGACGATGAGGCAGCTCTGTCCAGGAACTTTTTGGTCCATATTATAAATAAGAAATAACAAGCTAACGTTACGAGTATTATTTTGGGCTGGCGTCTCCCCTCCCAAAATGTGGGAATGCAAGCGGAGAAAAGAGAGAACGCGTAGTGGGTGAGAGGCGGGGGAACAGGGGGGGGGGTGACTGTGGAGCGGTTTGGAGAGTCTTAGGTCCAAGGGGGCGGGAAAGGCGGGATTGCGCAGGGCTCTCAAAGCCCGGAGCAAAGCGGAGGCGGAGGGGCCGGCATCAGGCCGGCGCTGGAGCTCGGAGCGGTGCCCGTCTTTCCCGCCCCCTTGGGCCTTAGACTCTCCTACCGCGGAGCTTGGAACCTCCCCCCCTGTTCCCCCGCCTCTCACGAACGGCTGCATCCCCCCACATCTTCCTTGCAATTCCCACCCTCCTCCCGCATATGATTATAGTAATGCGGTTGAACGCAAGAATCTGCGGGTGAAGGGACGTGAGGCATTGTGAGGAGAAGAGGTCTGGCGGGAGGTATCCGGTGGTTTGCGGCCGGTACCGGGCTGATTCTGGTCCTTTTGCTGGCAGGTCGGGCTGCCGGGACGGCGGCGGAGAATCTGGACCGGGACGCCTGCCGGCGCGCTGTGGAAACCGGCGGCCGGTGGCTGGTGGATTATGTGTGGCATCAGGCCCGGCCGGGGAGCGGGGGAACGGGTGGGCGCATCGGAGACGGATGGGAGACCGGCGATCCGGACCCGGCCTACCGGCAGTATGAGGCGGTTAAAACATTTTACGAGGAACACCAGTACCTGGCCTGGTATGGCAACGAGGAAACGGGGGAAACTAAGGCGGAGAACGGCGAAACACAAAACGGCGGTACAACGGCCGGTCAGGCGGGAGACAACGGCGCGGACCAGAACGCGGGCGGGGCGCAGGCGCTGGCCCAGGGGGAGACGGACGCGGGAGCCGTGCCGGCAGGGGCGGCGCTGGTGGGGGTTACCTCACGGGCGGTGACCGGGCCTACCTATGTGATGGAGCAGCTGGCGGACTATGATTTTTTGATGAAGCATTTTTACAGCGTTCACACCTCCACCACGGCGGGGCGGGATGAGATAAGCGCGGCGCGGCTTCTGGGCGAGGATCTCTCCATCGGGGAGGATAACAGCCAACCCCAGATTCTGATCTACCACACCCACTCCCAGGAGGCGTTTAAGGACTCGGGGCCGGGGGAGACCGTGGTGGGGATCGGAAATTACCTGACCGAGCTTTTGACGGCAAAGGGCTACAACGTGATCCACGACACCTCGGTGTACGACCTGGTGGACGGGAAGCTGGACCGCAGCAAGGCTTATACATATGCGTACGATGGGATCAGCAAGATCCTGGAGGAAAATCCGTCGGTGCAGGTGGTGCTGGACATCCACCGGGACGGCGTGGGGGAGAGCCTTCACCTGGTGACGGATGTGGACGGTAAACCGACCGCGCAGATCATGTTTTTCAACGGCATGAGCCAGACGCCGGAGGGGCCCATCGAGTACCTGCAAAATCCTTACCGGGAGCAGAATCTGGCCTTCAGCTTCCAGATGCAGCTGGACGCCCAGGCATATTATCCGGGATTTACGCGCAAGATTTATTTGAAGGGACTGCGCTACAACCTCCACCTGCGCCCCCGCTCCGCTCTGATCGAAGTGGGAGCCCAGACCAACACCTACGAGGAGGCCAGAAACGCCATGGAGCCGCTGTCAGAACTTTTGGATATGGTGTTGCAAAGTAGCCGAAAAAATGATACTATTCAGTAAGCGGAGGGCGCGCTGCCCTCCAATCCAGGCAACAGTTCAGATGGCGGAAAAGTTGGTTTCGAGCGCCGCGTCTGAACCGTTCCATTTTTAAACCATAAGAAAGAGGATAAAACATGTCAATCGTTGACCAGAGCAAAATTCGCAACTTTTGTATCATCGCCCATATCGACCACGGCAAATCCACCCTGGCGGACCGGATTATTGAGAAAACCGGCCTTTTGACCAGCCGGGAGATGCAGGAACAGATTCTCGACAATATGGACCTGGAGCGGGAGCGCGGCATCACCATCAAATCTCAGGCCGTGCGCACCGTTTACAAGGCTAAGGACGGCTGCGAGTACATTTTCAACCTGATCGACACTCCGGGACACGTTGACTTTAACTACGAGGTGTCCAGAAGCCTGGCGGCCTGCGACGGCGCCATCCTGGTGGTGGACGCCTCCCAGGGCATCGAGGCCCAGACCCTGGCCAACGTGTATCTGGCTCTGGACCACGATCTGGACGTATTTCCCGTGATCAACAAGGTGGATCTGCCCAGCGCCCAGCCGGACCACGTGGCGGCTGAGATCGAGGACGTGATCGGCCTGGACGCCAGCGACGCGCCCAGGGTTTCCGCCAAGACCGGCGAGAACGTGGAGGCGGTGCTGGAGGCCATCGTGGAGAAGATTCCGGCCCCCACGGGTGATCCCGAGGCTCCCCTTCAGGCGCTGATTTTCGACTCCATTTACGACTCCTACAAGGGTGTGATCATTTTCTGCCGCGTCATGGAGGGCACGGTGAAGCGGGGCACCCCCATCCGCCTGATGGCCACGGGGGCCGAGGAGGACGTGGTGGAGGTGGGCTATTTCGGAGCCGGCCAGTTTATCCCCTGCGACGAGCTGTCGGCGGGTATGGTGGGTTATATCACCGCCAGCATCAAGAACGTCCGGGATACCCAGGTGGGCGACACGGTGACCAACCGGGACAACCCCTGCGCGGCGCCCCTGCCGGGTTACAAGAAGGTGACCAGCATGGTGTACTGCGGCCTTTATCCCGCGGACGGCGCAAAATACAACGATCTGAGGGACGCGCTGGAGAAGCTGCAGCTCAACGACGCCTCCCTGTTCTACGAGCCTGAGACCTCCGTGGCTCTGGGCTTCGGCTTCCGTTGCGGCTTTTTGGGACTGCTGCATCTGGAGATCATCCAGGAGCGGCTGGAGCGGGAGTACAACCTGGATCTGGTGACCACCGCGCCCAGCGTGGTGTACCGGGTACACAAGAACAACGGGGAGATGATCGAGCTGACCAACCCCACCAACCTGCCCGATCCCACGGAGATCGACTACATGGAGGAGCCCATCGTCAGCGCGGAGATCATGGTGACCACGGAGTTTGTGGGCTCCATCATGACCCTGTGCCAGGAGCGCCGGGGCGTTTACCTGGGCATGGAATATATTGAGACCACCCGCGCCCTGCTGAAGTACGAGCTGCCCCTGAACGAGATCATTTACGACTTTTTCGACGCGCTGAAGTCCCGCTCCCGGGGATATGCGTCCTTTGATTATGAGCTGAAGGGCTATGAGCGCTCGGAGCTTGTGAAGCTGGACATCCTGGTGAACCGGGAGGAAGTGGACGCCCTGTCCTTTATCGTCCACGCGGAATCGGCTTACGACCGGGGCCGCAGGATGTGTGAGAAACTGAAGGACGAGATTCCCAGGCATCTGTTCGAGATCCCCATCCAGGCGGCCATCGGCGGCAAGATTATCGCCAGGGAGACGGTGAAGGCCGTGCGCAAGGACGTGCTCGCCAAGTGCTACGGCGGCGACATTTCCCGTAAGCGCAAGCTGTTGGAGAAGCAGAAGGAGGGCAAGAAGCGCATGCGCCAGATCGGCAACGTGGAGATTCCGCAGAAGGCGTTTATGAGCGTTTTGAAGCTGGACGACGAGTAGAGACAGAACTGAGAAGATGAGACATTTATGACTAAAAAACAGAAAAAACCGTTGGAGCTGTACATTCACATCCCATTTTGCGCCCGGAAATGCCTGTACTGTGATTTTCTTTCCTTCCGGACGCTGGCGGCAGTACACGAGGCGTATGTGGAACAGCTCATACGCGAGATCGAGGCGGAGGGTGCCTCCTGCCAGGAATACCAGGTTGTGACCGTATTCATTGGAGGGGGCACCCCTTCTGTCCTGGAACCGGAGCTGATCCGGGACGTCTGCCTGGCCGTGCGCCGGGCCTTTGACGTGGCCCAGGACGCGGAGATCACCATCGAGGTGAACCCCGGAACCCTGCTGCAGAACAAGCTCCACATCTACCGGGCCGCGGGGATCAACCGGGTCAGCATCGGCCTTCAGTCCGCTGACAACCGGGAGTTAGAGAATCTGGGCAGAATCCATTCCTTTGAAGAATTTTTAAAGAGCTTCCAGTGCGCCAGGATGGCGGGCTTTGCCAACATCAACGTGGACCTGATGAGCGGCATCCCGGGCCAGACCCTGGAGTCCTGGCGGAATACCTTAAAAAAGGTGACCATGCTGAAGCCGGAGCACATTTCCGCCTACAGCCTGATCATCGAGGAAGGCACACCCTTCTGGGACCGCTACGGCGCAGGATGTGAGAAAACGGCCGAAAAAAGCGCGCACCAGCCCGGTACCTGCCCGGGGGAGGCGCCGGACCGGTTCGGCCTGCGCCGGAGGGATTACCCGGAGCTGCCGGACGAGGAGGAGGAGAACCGGATCTACCACCTGACCCGCACGTTTCTGGCGGAGCAGGGTTACGAGCGGTACGAGATTTCCAACTATGCCCGGCCGGGCTTTGCGTGCCGCCACAACGTCGGCTACTGGACCGAGGTGGAGTATCTGGGCCTGGGGCTGGGAGCTTCCTCCTTTCTGGGCGGCTGCCGGTTCTGCAACGAGCGGGACCTGGAGCGGTATCTGGGGCTTGATTTTGCCGCGGAGGACTGGGCGGAACGCCTGCGGCCGCAGTTTACCCGCCTGAGCCGGGAGGCGCGGATGGAGGAATTCATGTTTCTGGGGCTGCGGATGATCCGCGGCATCTCGGAGATCGATTTTGTGGCCACCTTCGGGGTCAAGCTGGACTCGGTGTACGGCCCGGTGATCGAGCGCCTGGTGAAAAACGGCCTGCTGAGGCGGGAGGGCGTGTGGCTGTCGCTGACCGAGTGGGGAATGGACGTGAGCAATTTTGTGCTCGGCGAATTCCTGCTCACATCCGCGTGAGGAGAATACAAATGACATTGGAACGTTCGGAGATTCGCCGCCGGCTGGAAGAACTGGCGGAACCGGGATACCGGGATTTCAACCGTAAGCTGCTGCCCGGCGTGGAGGATATGCTGGGCGTCAGGACGCCCGCCCTGCGCAGGCTGGCGCGGGAGATCGCAAAGGGTGACTGGCGCGGTTACGTGGACCAGGTGAGAACCGCCTGGCAGCAGGGTGAAGCCTGCCACGAGGAGCGCCTGCTCTGGGGTATGGTGGTGGGCGCCGGAGCCGGAGCGTGGGAGGAAGCGGCCGCGTACATACGGGACTTTGTGCCGGTGATCGACAACTGGGCGGTGTGCGACAGCTTTTGCGGCACGTTAAAAATCGCCGGGAAGCATAAAGCGGAGATGTGGGAGCTTCTGACCCCCTATCTGGACTCGGAGCTGGAGTACGAGTGCCGGTTCGGCGCGGTGATGCTTTTGGATTATTTTATCGATGAGGACTATGTGGACCGGGCGCTGGGCGCTCTGGACCGGATTCGGAGCCAGGCGTACTATTCCAAGATGGCGGTGGCCTGGGCCGTGTCCATTTTCTATGTGAAGATGCCGGAGCGGGTTATGCCCTATCTGGAGAAGAACCATCTGGACGACTGGACCTACAACAAGGCGCTGCAGAAGATTTGTGAGTCGCTGCGGATCGATGGGCAGACCAGGGCGGTGATCCGGAGTATGAAGCGCCAGGCCGGGCCTGCCGGCGGAATTGACAGACGAGAAATGCCTTAGAGGCTGGAGGGGGTAATTAAATGAAACTGGTGGAATTAAAGTGTCCGGCCTGCAACGGCACGGTAAAACTGGACCCGGAGCATCCGGGCGAGGCGGTCTGCGAATACTGCAAGACCCGTTACATGGTGGAACAGGAATCCGGGGATGAGTATAAATTGGGGAATTTTGGAAGCCGAAGCTTGGGCGACCTTCCGCCTCATTCCTTTCAGGAGGTAAAACCCAGGACCTCTCTGCCTCAGGAGACGCAGAAGGTTCATGAGGAGGAGCGGAAGCGGTTTGTGATCATCGCCGTGGCGGCCGCCGTGGTCTTTGTGGCCGCTATCGCCGTGTCCGCCCGGGGTTCGGCCGGAAAGAAGAGCTCGGCCAAGGCCACCAGCGCGGTGGTCGAGACGGCGATAGCTGCGGAGCCCACACAAGCTCCCGAAAAGCCGGTGGTGTGGTCCCAGGGGATGGAGCAGGTGATCTTAGGCATCTACGGGCGCACGCCTGATCAGGTCAGCGAACAGGAGCTTATGAAGCTGCGCTATCTGGAGCTGAAGCCCGGCCTCTGGGACACGCACACGGACCGGAAGTATTTCCGGGTGTCCTATGGCCTGGACGGAGATTTAGGGGCGGACGGCGAGATGGCGATCCATACCTTTGAGGGGGACCTTCCGGCCGGTATGACCATGGGCTGGGAGCTGTTCAATGATTTCTCCTGCTTAAGAGCGCTAAAGGGCCTGGAAACGCTGTCCCTGCACAGCACCTTAAAACCCGGCGACCTGGAAGGTCTGGAACAGTTAAGGACGCTGGGCGTGCAGTATATTTCTCCGGACGAGGTGGCCGCCCTGGTGGACGATCCGGGCCAGCTGACCGGGCTGATCTACGATTACAATCAGACTTCCCTGGAGGGAATCGGCCAGTTCACGGGCCTGGAGCGGCTGGAGCTGCATGGAAGCGACGATCTGACCGACATCAAGGACCTGGCGTCCCTTAAGAATTTGAAGTCCCTGTCCATGGAATACTGTCCCAACCTGACGGATTTTTCCGTGTTCTTCACCATGAGCGGACTCACGGAGCTGCGCCTGGACCTGGAACATGTGAAGGATATCAGTTTTGTGAACAGCATGCCGCAGCTGGAGCGTTTTGCGCTGGACGACAGCCAATGTATCTCCATCGCCCCGCTTTCCTCCTGCGAAAATTTAAAGGAGCTGAGCCTGACCAGCAACTACGAGCTGCCCGACTACAGCGCTATCACCGGACTGACGGGCCTGGAGTCCCTGACCATCGATAAATACTCCAACCAGCCGGACCCGGATCTCTCGGGCATGACCAACATGAAAACGCTGACTCTGGCCGGATTCAACGGCTGTTCGTTCCTGCGCAGCATGGGCGGGCTTACGGACCTGACCATCGCGGGCTACTGCATCGACGATCCCGGCGCATTTTCCGGTTTGACGCAGCTTGAGCGTTTAAAGGGTACCAAGAGCTGGGAATACTTAAACAGCGTGGACTTTTTGGCGAACCTTCCGGCGCTGACCCAGCTGGATCTGTCCGGCACCACGTTCTACACGGACATTTCCGCGCTGCTCAACAAGGAGGGGCTGGTGTCCCTGAACCTGAACGGCGCCAGTATGGAGATCAACTTCAGCCGGTTAAAGGACAATCCGGGCCTCCTTTCCCTGTCCATGAACGGCGTAAAGCTGTACAAGAACGTGAAGGCGGACCGGTACGGCGGAATCAGCATGGTGAACTGGGACGACGTGGTCCTGGACGCGGAGCTGGGCTTTTTGTCCCATTATCCGGGGCTGACGGACCTCTCCCTGGCGGACAACAAGCTGGCCCAGATCCAGCCGGCGGCTACGCTGCCCCTGCTGGAGACTTTGGACATCAGCAAGAACTACGTGACGGACTTAAATCCCCTGGCCGGGCTGGAGCACCTGAAAAAGGTGGACGGCCGGGAGAACCCGGTGAGCAACTGGCAGGTGGTGGGAGAGAAGGTCACGGTGATCCGATAATTCAAACGTAACAGTTCAAACAGAGCGCACAAAAATACCGCAGCCGGTTTTCGCCGGCTGCGGCAGTATTATGGGACACTTTTATGAGGAAAATGGACGGCGCGTTCCGCCTCAGTCCGTTCCGGTGACGGTGACCACCATCTTGTTGGGCAGGCAGACGATGGTGTCCGTGCTCAGGTGCTTTTTGCCCTGTTTGACGCAGAGCTTGTCCGGGCAGGAAGCCTCGCTGCACCAGATTTCCCCGTCCTGAACCACCAGCACGTTGGTGCCGCCTCCCGCTCCGGTGATGGTGACGGTGGCGTTTACGCTCAAATCCAGGGTTTCCACCAGCTTGCCGTCCACCGTGACCTGGGCCACCTCGGAGGGGCCTTTTAAGGCCTGATAGCGGGTGATACCGTACCAGATTCCGGCCACCGACAGGATCGCCAGTATCAGGATTAAGTCTCTGCGCGGCAGGGACGGACCCTTGGCTTTCATGGATTACCGGATGGCTGCCTGGTCCAGGCAGTCGGATAAGCCGTTGACAAAGGGATAGGCGTTGATGCTCACGGAGGACACGGCATCCATGGCGTAACCCTCGGCGTTGATCAGACCGCCCGTGGTCTGGTGGTGAAGCACGTAGGAGGCCAGGGCGTCGGCCTGATCCTTCCAGGTGGGGCCGTTTTCCGTCATGACGTAGTGGCCTTCCACGGAGAGCTGGCGCTTCCCGATATTTTCATCATTGACACAGTCCCAGGTACAGGCGGTGATGCGGCCGTTCTGCACGGTCACGGTGACCATGCTGTAAAAGCCGTTGTCGTCTGGCTGCTCGTCCTTGTAGGTGTAGACGCCGTCGGCCAGGGGCATATCCGGATGGTTGCTCATGGATTGGTACAGGGGGCCGGAAACAGCGATGACCAGTGCGGAAAGAATGGCCATAATCCCCAGGCCGAAATAGTTCTTTTTGACAGCACTCATTTGTGTCTTGCTCATACTTACACTCCTTATGGTTAAATTAGTTAGGACAGTTATAATTTTAACACAGATGCAACGTTCGCACAAGAGGATGGAATGGGAATTAAAGGAGGTTTGCGCGCGATGGAGCGTAGGAAAAATATGGATGCCAGGGACGTGGCGCTCTACGGCCTGCTGATCGCCCTGGCCTTTGTTCTAAGCTATGTGGAGAGCCTGATCCCCATCTCCCTGGGGGTGCCCGGCGTCAAGCTGGGGTTGGCCAATCTGGCGGTGATCGCGGCCCTCTACACCGTGGGGGCCGGTGGGGCCGCGTTTATCAGCCTGGTGCGCATCGTGCTCATGGGCTTTACCTTCGGAACCCCGTCCATGATCCTCTACAGCCTGGCGGGCGGGATTCTGAGCCTGCTTGTGATGGCGTTTCTGAAGCGTTTTAAGGTGTTCGGCATGGTGGGCATCAGCGTGGCCGGAGGCGCGGCCCACAACATCGGCCAGATCGCGGTGGCGGCTGCGGTGGTGGAGCAGGCGGCTCTGTTCGCCTACCTGCCGGTGCTGCTGGCCGCGGGGACCATTGCGGGCAGCCTGATCGGCCTTTTGGGCGGGATGGTGGTCCAACGGATCAAGCGGGCCGTATCCAGGTAAAGTGCGTAGAATTTTGCTAGAACACATAAAAAATTGCCATTGTGTTCAGGCCCGGCGGGGCATATAATAAAGGAAAACGTTGGAAAAGAACACTTTGAGAAGCAGGAGGGGACTTTTGATGATTGATGATGCGATCAGAGGACTGGTGGAGTACGGCCTGGAGACAGGGCTGATTGAACGGGAGGACGCCATCTACGCGCGCAACCAGATTCTGGATGTGATGGGCCTTTCAGAGTACCGGGAGCCGGAAACGCCCAGGGCTTACGCCGGCCTGGAGGAGATCCTGAAGGAGCTTTTGGACGACGCCTGCGCCAGGGGCCTGCTGGAGAGCGACAGCGTGGTGTACCGGGACCTGTTCGACACCAGGCTGATGAACTGCCTGATGCCCAGACCCTCGGAGGTGAACCGGGAATTCTGGAAACGCTACGGGCAGTCGCCTGAGACCGCCACGGAGTATTACTACAAGCTGAGCCAGGACTCGGACTACATACGCCGCTACCGCATCAAAAAGGACATGAAGTGGACGGCTGACACCCGTTACGGCCGGCTGGACATCACGGTGAACCTTTCCAAACCGGAGAAGGATCCCAAGGCCATCGCCGCGGCCAAGCTGGCCAAGCAGAGCGGGTACCCCAAATGCCAGCTGTGCATGGAGAACGTAGGTTACGCGGGCAGAACCAACCACCCGGCCCGGAACAACCACCGGGTGATCCCCATCACCGTCAACGGCGGGGAGTGGGGATTCCAGTATTCCCCCTATGTGTATTATAACGAGCACTGCATCGTGTTCAACGGGGAGCACATTCCCATGAAGATCGAGCGGGCCACGTTTGTGAAGCTGTTCGATTTCATCAAGCTGTTCCCCCACTATTTCCTGGGCTCCAACGCGGATTTGCCCATTGTGGGCGGCTCCATTTTGAGCCACGACCATTTCCAGGGCGGACATTACACCTTTGCCATGGCCAAAGCGCCCATTGAGAAGTATTTTACCCTGGAAGGTTTTGAGGACGTGGAGGCGGGAATCGTGTTCTGGCCCATGTCCGTGCTGCGCCTGCGGTGCGGGGATTCCGACCGGCTGGTGGAGCTGGGGGATAAGGTGCTGGCGGCCTGGAGGGGCTACAGCGACGAGTCCGCGTTCATTTTCGCGGAGATGGACGGGGAACCTCACAATACCATCACGCCCATCGCCCGCAAGGTGGGGGACAAGTTCGAGCTGGACCTGGTGCTCAGAAACAACCTCACCACCGAAGAATTCCCCCTGGGCGTGTATCATCCCCACCAGGAGCTGCATCACATCAAGAAGGAAAATATCGGCCTGATCGAGGTGATGGGTCTGGCGGTGCTGCCCTCCAGACTGAAGAAGGAGCTGACGGACCTGGCTGATTTCATCGCGGAGGGCCGGGATATCCGTGGGGACGGGGAGCTGGCAAAACACGCGGACTGGGTGGAAGAGTTTCTGCCCCGCTACGCGGCCGCCGGAGTTGCGGTTACCCGGGAAAATGTAAACGACATCCTGAGAACCGAGGTTGGGAACGTGTTCGCCAGAGTGTTGGAGGACGCGGGAGTCTACAAGTGCGATGAAAATGGGCGGGCGGCCTTTGGCCGGTTCCTGGCCAGCGTGGGATTCGCGGAGGCGTAGAAAGAAATAAGAGGCCGGATTCGCCGGACAGCCCGCAGAAGGAAGGGATGTCCGGGGGAATCCGGCCTTTTTGGTGAAAACCGGCGGTTGCCCCGGTCTATTTTTCCGTGTGGGGAAGCCGGCCGCGCAGGAACCGCTTTTTCAGCTCGGAGAGGCTGAATGGGACTAACGGATAGATATAGCTCTTTCCGGCGATGGTCTTGTTGAAGACGATGGCGCAGACGGACAGGATGACTCCGACGGCGAAGCCCCAGATGTTGAAGATGGCCGTGAGAATCAGGATCAGAATCCGCATGAATTTCATGGCGTAACCCAGCTCAAAGCTGGCCTGGGAGTAGTTGGCAATGGTTACGAAGGCCATGTACAGCATGGTTTCACTGTTGAACCAGCCGGATTTCACCGCGTACTCGCCCAGCACGATACCGGCGATGACGCTCAGGGGTGTGGTCAGCATGTTGGGGGTGTTCACCGCCGCCAGCCGCAGGCCGTCGATGGCGAATTCCAGGATCAGAAGCTGCCAGATCAGGGGCACGTTTAGCGGGTCCGACACCCGGATGAAGGCCAGCCAGGAGGGGATCAGCTCCGGGTTCTGCATGAGCAGCAGCCAGATGGGCGTCAGCATCAGGGAGAGCAGGGAGATGAACATCCGGGACAGGCGCAGGTAGGTGCCTGTGATGGGCGGAAAGTAGTAATCGTCCGCCTCCTCGATGATGTCGAACACGGAGGAGGGCAGGATCATTGCGGCGGGGGAGTTGTCCACCAGAATGATGATATTACCCTCCAGCACCGAGGCCGCCGCGGTGTCTGGCCGCTCGGAGAACTTGAACTTGGGGAAGGGATTGAACCATTTGTGGGGGTAAATGCACTCGGCCAGGCTCTCCTGGTTCATGGTCAGGGCGTCCACCTTCAGGTTTTGAATCCTCTTTTTGATCATTTCAAGCAAGGGCTGGTCCACACGGTTCTGCATGTAGCAGATGGCGATGTCCGTGTGGGAGCTTTCGCCCGCGGTCATGATTTCCATGGTCAGCCGGGGATCGCGGATGCGCCGCCGGATTAAGGCGGTGTTGAATACCAGGGTTTCCACAAAGCCGTCCCGGGAGCCGCGCATAACCTTGTCCTTCTCCGGCTCGCTGACGCCCCTTGCGGGGTAGGTGCGGGCGTCTATGGCGATACAGGTGTCGTACCCGTCGATCAGCAGGCAGGAGACGCCGGAGAGCAGCTGGACGATCATATCGTCGTCCTTTTTGATCAGGCCGACCTCGCCGTAGGGAACATACCGCTTGGTGAACCCGTGGGCGTCCCCGGGCATGTCCTCCTCCTTTATGGTGCTGAACACCTGGAGGATTTTCAGCAGAGTCTCATCCTTCGCAAAGCCGTCTATAAAGTACAGGCAGGCCGTCCGCCCGCCGATGTGAAGGGTCCGGTAAACCACGTCGAAGTTGTTCTGCACATTCAACTTTTTGTGGAGATAATCGATATTATCCTGCAGGTTCGTTGAGAATTCCATGAAGTTCCTCCTTAAAAGCGTGTCAAAAATAAGTCTAAAATGAGTATGCGCACACCCCGGGAAATTATGCAAAAAGACAGATGTATTTCACACGCGGACAAGCACAGAAAAATTAATCGAAAAAATAAAGTCGAAAGATGTCGCAATTCACTAAATTGCACAAAAAATATTGACAAAATACCCCCGCGATGCTATAGTGTGTCTGTAAGAAGCACAATGAAGTGCCTTACAACGTTTTGTTTGGTATGGGGATGCCAGATAAACTAAATAGTGTGACGGTTTAAGATCGTGACCAGAAGCTGCTTTCTGTGGGGGAAAGGCAGCTTCTCTTTGTATGCGGATCCTGTTTTCTGACAAGGGTTCCCTTTTAAAACTCCCTATTGACATATTTCCTACAGGAATAGTATGATATTCATAACACCGAGAAGAATCACAAAAGGACGTGACAAATTATGCTGATATCCACCAAAGGGCGCTATGCCCTCCGCACGATGGTTGATCTGGCCCTTCACGCGGACGGGGAGCCTGTAAAAATAAAAGACATCGCGAAACGCCAGGAGATTTCCGGCAAATATTTAGAGCAGATTATATCCATACTATCCAGAGCGGGTTATGTCCGCAGCATCCGGGGAAACCAGGGCGGCTACTATCTGGCCCGCCCGGCGAAGGACTACACGGTGGGCATGATTCTGCGCGTCACCGAGGGAAGCCTGGCGCCGGTGGACTGCCTCACGGGGGATGACAACCCCTGCGCGCGCCAGCAGGAATGCGTGACCTTAAAGCTCTGGAAGGAGCTGGACGGCGCCATAAGGGACGTGGTGGACGGCTACACCCTGGACGATCTGGTGCAGTGGCAGAGGGCCATGCAGGACAATTACGTGATCTGATCCAATCCGCCCGCAGTTTTCCCGAAAAAACAAACAGGAGTTCTGCTCATGAATCGAATTCGTATGATCAGCGACTATATCGAACAATTAAAGCACCGGAGAGAAGTCCGTTACACCATCACACTGTCAGCGGTCATTCTCTCCGCTTTGGTTCAGTCCTATGTATTGCAGGTATTTGCGAGGCCGTCCGGGATCATTTCCGGGGGCTTTACCGGGTTAGCCATGCTGGTGGAGCGCCTGGGGGAACTGCGGGGCTTTCATATCCCCATGCAGGTGACCATGCTGCTGCTCAACATCCCGGTGGCCATCCTGTGCTGCAAGGGAATCAGCCTGCGCTTTACCGCCTTCTCGCTGGTCCAGGTGGCGCTTTGCAGCCTGTTTCTGCAGGTGTTTACCTTCCGGCCCATTTTCAACGACGAAGTGCTGAACGTCATTTTCGGCGGCGTGATCTGGGGAGCTTCCATTGTGATTGCCCTGCGGGGAAACGCTTCCACCGGCGGCACGGACTTTATCGCGCTCTACATCTCCAACCGGACGGGCATGTCCATCTGGACCTGGGTATTTTTCGGAAACGCCGTGATGTACTGTATCTACGGGTACGTGTTCGGCTGGAAGTACGCAGGATATTCCATTATTTTCCAGTTTATATCCACCCGCATGATCGGCTCGTTCCACCACCGGTACGATCAGGTGACCCTTCAGATCACCACGGTGAAGGGCCCGGAGATGATCGACGCCTACATTCATCATTTTCACCACGGCATCTCCTGTGTGGAGGCCTACGGCGGGTACAGCAAAAAGAAAATGTATCTGCTCAACACCGTGCTTTCATCCTATGAATCCACGGATGCCATTCACCTGATCCGTCATGTGGATGAGCACGTGATTATCAATGTTTTAAAGACCCAGCGGTTTGTGGGGCGGTTTTACCGCAAGCCGTTGGAGTAAATACGGCGGAGGCGCGTTACGGCGGGACGGCCGGGAAAGGGGAGGAAGCGGCCAATGAAGCATTTTTTTGAAGCGCTGGCAAGTGGAGGGAAACATAACGATTTGCCCGAAGAGTTTGACTATTTTGGAAAGCTGATTGGCAGTTGGAAAATTGATTACGTCGACAACCGCGATTTGAGCGTGATGAAAGGCGAGTGGCATTTTTCATGGATTCTCGGGGGAATGGCGGTGCAGGACGTGATCGTGCTGCCCGGATTTGAATATGGGACAACGCTTCGTGTCTACAATCCGGGAACGCACGCCTGGGATATCGCATACTGCTATACCGGAAAAATTATGCGGTTTGAAGCGAGAAAGCAGGGGGACCGGATCGTTCTCACAAATGTTGAGGATGAACGGAGAAAATGGGTTTTTGCGGAGATTCAGGACAATTATTTTCATTGGCAGGATGTCATGGCAGACGAGGACGGCAGGTGGCAGGTTTATTTTGATCTGTATGCCGAGCGGATTTGAGGGGAAACAGCTTGTGTATGGGATTTAGGGGGCAGTTTTGGGCGCTGCCCCCTTTTTGCTGCGCTGGGAAATGCGTTGGGGCGCCGGGGAGGGATTGGGGGAGGATTCGGGGCACGCGGCGGCGAAAGGCCGGAAGGGCGGCCCATGGAGCGGAAAAGAGGCCCCGAGGGCGGGGTGGAGTAAGATCTACTCCAACCCGCAAAGCTCCCTCACGATTTTCCCCGCGATCAGCAGCCCGGCCACCGGCGGGACAAAGGCGATGCTGCCGGGCGTTGCCCGTCGGGCGCCGGTGTCCTCCTCGGTGGGGCCGGGGGTCAGGGGGAGTTCGGGGGACCAGCAGACGGTCAGTTTCTTCACCTGGCGCGCCTTAAGCTCTCTGCGCATGACCTTGCACAGCGGGCAGACGCTTGTCTTATAGATGTCGGAAATTTGGAACAGCTCCGGGTGAAGCTTATTTCCCGTGCCCATGGAGGCGATAATGGGGATGCCGCGGCTCTGGGCGTAAACGATGAGGGCCAGCTTGGCCGTCACGGTGTCGATGGCGTCGAGGATGTAGTCCACAGGGCCGATCTGCCCGAAGAGTTCTTCCAGATTGTCGGGAAGGACGAAGGTTTCAAAGGTGGAAACACTGCATTTGGGATTGATGTCGGCGATTTTCTCCTTCATCACCTGGGTTTTATAGCGTCCCACGGTGCTGTGCAGGGCGATGGACTGGCGGTTTATATTGGTGAGGGACACGGTGTCGTTGTCCACCAGGGCCAGGCTTCCCACGCCGCTTCTGGCCAGGGCCTCGATGGCGTGGCTTCCCACCCCGCCCACGCCAAAGACCGCAACGCGGCTTTCCGCCAGCGCCCGCAGGCCCGGTTCCCCGATGAGCATTCCGGTTCTGGAAAATTCATGAATCATATACTACTCCTTTCGCTGCCGTCAAATGGCACAGCGTCTATTTTTCACAGTATCCAATGTACATCATTTTTCCGAAAATGTAAATCACGCCTTTGTTTTTGGAGAGGATAATGATATAATGTCGCTAGACTTATATCCGCGCCGGTTCGGTTCCGACCAGCGGGAGGAAAAACACGGACCGAACCGTGTGCATCCCCCGGAGGGAAGCCGGCAGGGCCGGCATAATGTCGCTAGACTTATATCCGCGCTGGTTCGGTTCCGACCAGCGGGAGGAAAAACACGGACCGAACCGTGTGCATCCCCCCGGAGGGAAGCCGGCAGGGCCGGCATAATGTCGCTAGACTTATATCCGCGCCGGTTCGGTTCCGACCAGCGGACAAGCAGATAGATGGAGGCAATGATCAATATGAGAGATGGATTTATCCGTGTCGCAGCGGCGACACCCAAGGTCCGGGTGGCCGACACCGTGTTCAACGGGGAGCAGGTCGTCCGGCTGATGGAGGAAGGGTATGAAAAGGGCGCCAAGCTTATGGTGTTTCCGGAGTTGTGCCTAACCGCCTACACCTGCGGCGACCTGTTCTCGCAGCAGACGCTGCTGGACGGCGCACAGGAGGCGCTCCGGCAGGTGATCCGGGCCACGGCTGGGAAGGACATGCTGGTTTTTGTGGGGCTGCCCTGGGAGCGCGGCGGCAAGCTGTACAACGTGGCGGCCGCGGTGAAGGACGGGGAGCTTCTGGGCCTTGTGCCGAAAACCAACCTGCCCAACTATCAGGAGTTCTATGAGGTCCGCCACTTCTGCCCCGGAAATGAGATTCCGGTGGAGGCAGCGTGGGAGGGCGGGACGGTGCCCATGGGCGCCAACCTTCTGTTCTCCTGCAAGAACGCTCCGGGCCTGATGATTGGGGCGGAGGTCTGCGAGGACGTGTGGGTTCCCTGTCCGCCCAGCATCCGCCACTGCATGGCCGGGGCCACGGTGATGGTCAACTGCTCGGCCAGCGATGAGACAACCGGCAAGGACGCCTACCGCAGGGAGCTGATCTGCGGCCAGGCCGCCCGCCTGGTCTGCGGTTATGTGTACGCCAACGCTGGAGAGGGAGAGTCCACCCAGGATCTGGTGTTCGGCGGCCAGAACCTGATCGCGGAGAACGGCACCTGCCTGGCCCAGTCCCGCCGGTTTGTCAACGAGACCATTTATGCGGACCTGGACCTGGAACGTCTGACCGGGGAGCGCCGCAGGATGACCACCTTCCCGGCGGGGGAGGAGATACGCCGGGCGGACCACTATCAGGTGGTGGAGTTTTCCTTCTCGGAGCCGGATTGTTCCGGAGCGCTTCTGCGGGCCGTGGACCCAGCGCCCTTTGTACCCCACGATCAGGGACAGCGGAGCCGCCGCTGTGAGGAAATCCTCTCCATCCAGGCCATGGGCCTGAAAAAGCGCCTGGAGCACACAAACTGCAGCCACGCGGTGATCGGCATCTCCGGCGGGCTGGATTCCACCCTGGCGCTGCTGGTGACGGTGCGCGCCTTCGACATGCTGGGCCTTCCCCGGGAACAGATCTGCTGCGTGACCATGCCCTGCTTCGGCACCACGGACCGGACCTACAGCAACGCCTGCGCCATGACAAAGCGGGTGGGCGCCTCCCTGCGGGAGATCAACATCCGCCGTTCCGTGACCAGCCATTTTGAGGACATTGGCCAGGACCTGGAAAATCATGATGTGACCTATGAGAACGGCCAGGCCAGGGAGCGGACTCAGATTCTCATGGACGTGGCCAACCAGGTGGGCGGCATGGTGGTCGGAACCGGCGATATGTCCGAGCTGGCCCTGGGCTGGGCCACCTACAACGGCGATCACATGTCCATGTACGGCGTCAACGCCTCAGTGCCTAAGACGCTGGTGCGCCATCTGGTGCGCTACTACGCGGACACCTGCGGCGAGAAGGAGCTGGCGGACGTGCTCTACGACGTGCTGGACACGCCGGTGAGCCCGGAGCTTCTGCCGCCCAAGGACGGCGAGATCGCCCAGAAAACCGAGGACCTGGTGGGGCCCTACGAGCTTCACGACTTCTTCCTCTATTATATCCTGCGCTACGGCTATGCGCCTTCCAAGATTTACCGCCTGGCGCTGATCGCGTTTGAAGGCCAGTATGAGGCGGATGTGGTTTACAAGTGGCTGCGGGTATTTTACCGCCGCTTCTTCTCCCAGCAGTTCAAGCGATCCTGTCTGCCGGACGGCCCCAAGGTGGGTTCGGTGGCCGTGTCGCCCAGAGGGGACCTGCGGATGCCCAGCGACGCATGCAGCCGCCTGTGGCTGGAGGAGCTGGATCGGATTCACGGACAGGAGAACAAATTATGATCGGCAGCACGAGCAATAAACAGGTAAAACGGGTGGTGAACCTGCGCGCCAAGGCCAAGGCCCGGCGGGAGGAGAACTGCTACGTGGCCGAGGGCCTGCGCATGTGCCGGGAGCTGTCGCCGGACCAGGTGGAGATGCTCTATGTGACGGAGGAGTTCGGCAGCGTGCCGGGGAACCGCCGCTGGCTGGCTGGATTTCCCCACGAGACGGTAAGCGATGTGGTGATGAACTACATGGCGGACACAAAAACGCCCCAGGGCGTGCTGGCGGTGGTGAAGCAGCGGCATTACCGGCTGGAGGAGCTGTTGCCGCAGGCCGGAAAACAGGCTCTGAAAACCTCCGCCCCGTCCGGGAAGAACCCGCCCGCGCCCGCCTGTCTGATGATTTTGGAAACCCTTCAGGATCCGGGCAATTTGGGCACGATTCTGCGGGCGGGAGAGGGCGCCGGAATCACCGGTCTGGTGATGAACCGGGATACCGCGGACATCTACAATCCCAAGGTGATCCGCTCCACCATGGGCTCCATTCTCCGGGTGCCCTTTGTGTATGTGGACGATCTGAGCGCCGCCCTGGCGCAGATCAAGTCCGCGGGCGTGCGGCTGTTTGCGGCCCATCTCAAAGGGACGAATAATTACGACCAGGAAGATTATACTGGTAATATTGGTTTTCTGATCGGAAACGAGGCGGCAGGCCTGACGGAGGAGGCTGCCGCCATGGCGGACTGCTACATCAAAATTCCCATGGCCGGTCAGGTGGAGTCCCTCAACGCCGCGGTGGCTTCCTCGGTTCTGATGTTCGAGGCGGCCCGGCAGAGGAGAAATAGCAGCCAGAGGTGATATCGCCGTCCGCAGGTTTCACCGGCCCGGCAGCCGATTCCGCCGTCCACAGATTCCTCCGGCGCCGCAGCTGTTTCTGTCGCCCCAGGCCAAACTTCCTAATACATAGATCATTCCAACCGGAAACGCGGGCCTGGCCGCCGTCCGGCGGGAGGATCTGTGGAACAGATTTGTGGAAGGAGTGGATCAAAGAATGGCGGTAATCGCGTGGATGACGGTTTTTCTGGCGCTGTTGGGACTGGAGATGATCCAGAAATCCCTGACGACCTTATGGTTTGCGGGAGGAGCGCTGGCCGCGGCAGCGGCGGCCTTTCTGTACGCAGGTATGGAAGGCCAGTTGATGTGTTTTGTGACGGTTTCATTTCTGCTGCTTTTGGCGGTCCGGCCGGCAGCGCTTCTGGCGGGCCGGGCGGATCGTGGCGGCCGGCGCAGCAAGGGGAGGATGCATGGAGTTACAACTGGACTTGAATAAGGAATACGGCATCGTCCTGGAAGGCGGAGGCGCCAAGGGCGCTTACCAGGTGGGCGCGTGGAAGGCTTTGAAGGAGGCTGGGATCCGCATAAAGGGCGTGGCCGGGACTTCGGTGGGGGCTCTCAACGGAGCGCTGATCTGCATGGACGATTTTTCCAAGGCCGAGCGGATCTGGGAGAACATCAGTTATTCCCGGGTGATGGATGTGGACGAAGCCCTGATGGAGCGGATCCGGAATTTCAGTCTGAAAAACCTGCCCGATCTCATCGCCGGAGGCACCAGGCTGCTAAAGGACCGGGGTTTTGACATCGCCCCTCTCATGGGCCTGATCGGGGATATGGTGGACGAGGAGCGGATCCGCAGCTCGCCCAGAGACCTCTACGTGGTGACCTATTCCGTCTCGGACCGCCAGCCGCTGGTGGTGAACGTCAAGGAGACGCCGGAGGGCGAGATCGGCGACATGCTGATGGCCAGCGCCTACCTGATCGGCTTCCGCCCGGAACGGCTGGGCGGCAAGCTCTACATGGACGGGGGCGGCGTGAACAACGTGCCGGTGGACGTGCTGATGGACAAAGGCTACAAGGACATCATCGTGGTGCGGATCTACGGCCTGGGCGTGGACACGGAGCGCCGCCTCAAAGTCCCGGAGGACGTGAACCTCCATCATATCTGCCCGCGCCAGGACCTGGGCGGAATCCTGGAATTTGACCGCAGGCGGGCAAAACGGAACATGGTGCTGGGCTATTTTGACGCCAAGCGCATGCTCTACGGGTTGGCCGGGCGCGGGTACTACATCGACGCCCCCTCCGGGGAGCCCTACTATTTCGACAAAATGATGTCCGAGCTTCCGCAGCTTTTGGCCTATCTGAGGCCGGAGATGGAGGAGGAGATCAGCCGGTTCCCCAACGGCTACCGCTATTACACGGAAACCCTTCTGCCGCAGATGGCCCGGGAGATGAAGCTGAAGGAGGGCTGGGACTACAAGGAATTGTACCTGTCCCTGCTGGAGGAGCTTGCCAGACAGTACCGGATCAGCCGCTTTAAGGTGTATCAGGTGGAGGAGCTTCTGCGGATCATTCACCGAAAGGCGGGAAAGAAAGTTTTAAAAGGGATCTGATTATGCATGATTTATGCAGCGGACCAGGAGACGAAATAACGAAAAATCTTGATTTTAAAGGGAAATTTATCTTTAAAGCGGATTGCATAACCTGTATATTTAATATTAATTATACCAATAATTGATAAAATATGCAATCCAACCCTTGACATCCAGCTGCTCCTGTAGTAAATTATAGTATAAATATTTAAACATACTAATAAATATGCATACTGTAAAAAAAGCGGAGGAAGCAGCCATGAACTTAAAAGGAAGGCATTTTTTAACATTAAAAGACTATACGGAAGAGGAAATCCTGTACCTGCTTGACCTGTCGGCAGAGCTGAAGGACAAGAAGAAAAAAGGGATTCTCGTGGACACGCTGAAGGGAAAAAATGTGGCCCTGATCTTTGAGAAGACCAGTACCAGAACGCGCTGCGCCTTCGAGGTGGCCGCCCACGACCTGGGCATGGGCACTACATATCTGGACCCGTCCGGCTCCCAGATCGGCAAGAAGGAGAGCATCGCGGACACGGCCCGCGTGCTGGGCGGAATGTACGAGGGCATCGAGTACCGCGGATTTGGCCAGGAGATCGTGGAGGAGCTGGCAAAATACGCAGGCGTGCCGGTGTGGAACGGTTTGACCAATGAGGACCACCCCACGCAGATGCTGGCGGATCTGCTGACGATCCGGGAGCACCTGGGACATTTAAAGGGCGTGAAGCTGGTCTATATGGGCGACGCCCGCTACAACATGGGCAACGCCCTGATGATCGCCTGTTCCAAGGTGGGAATGCACTTTGTGGCCTGCGCGCCTGAGAAGTATTTCCCCGCGCCGGAGCTGGTGGCGGAGTGTGAAGCGTTCGCTGCTCTCAGCGGCGGCTCCGTGACACTGACCGAGGATGTGAGCAGCGCGGTGAAGGGCGCGGACGTGATCGACACAGACGTCTGGGTGTCCATGGGCGAGCCGGACGAGGTCTGGGAGGAGCGCATCCGCGATCTGACGCCCTACAAGGTGACCATGGACGTGATGAACGCCGCGGGACCCCAGGCTATTTTCCTCCACTGCCTGCCCTCCTTCCACGATCTCAAAACCAAGATCGGCAAGGAGATGGGCGAGCGTTTTAATGTAACGGAACTGGAAGTGACAGATGAAGTATTCGAATCCGCCCGGTCGGTGGTTTTCGACGAGGCGGAAAACCGCATGCACACCATAAAAGCGGTGATGCTGGCTACGTTGGGAGAATAATAATATATGATGCATTCACAGTCGAGGAGGGGAGACCGGCATTCAGGCGTATTTCTGGATGTGTTCCACCTCATCGTAGGTATTTTAGTGGTAGTCCTCGGACTGCTTTCATTTCTCAACCCGGAGGGCCATGAGGTGCTCTTCCCACTGGTGTTTTTCCTGGCCGCAGCGCTGAACGCGGTCAGCGGCGTGTTTGAGTTGAAAACTCAGGGACATGACAAGAAAAAGCGCAGAACGGGCATAATACACATTTTGCTCACCGTGGTCCTGGCCGCGGTGGGCGTGCTCAGCGCCATCAGTATCTGGGGGTAAATGAAGCCATGAAAACAGAAATTTTAAAAATGCTGCGGGAGTCGGAGGGTTATCTCTCCGGCCAGCAGCTCTGCGAACAGCTTGGGGTATCCCGGACGGCGGTGTGGAAAACCATCGGACAGCTCAAGGAGGAAGGCTACCAGATTCAGGCTGTGCGCAATAAGGGATACCGGCTGGTACAGGGGGCGGATGTGATCACCCGGGCCGAGCTGGTGAGCAGCCTGGATTCCGCCTGGGCCGGTTCCAACCTGGTCTACTACGACCGCACGGACTCCACCAACACCCGGGCCAGACAGCTGGCCGAGCAGGGCGCGCCCCACGGGACCCTGGTGGTGGCGGACAGCCAGACAGCCGGAAAGGGCCGCCGGGGCCGCCACTGGGAGGCGCCGGACGGGACGGGAATCTGGATGACCCTGATCCTGCGCCCGGAGTTTGAGCCTCATCGGGCGTCCATGCTGACGCTGGTGACCGCCCTGGCGGTGTCGGATGCAATCCGCAGCCTGACCGGCCTGGAGGCGGTGATCAAGTGGCCCAACGACATTGTCTGTGGCGGGAAAAAGGTCGTGGGCATCCTGACGGAAATGAGCACGGAGGCGGAGTGGATCCGTTACGTGATCGTGGGCATCGGGATCAATGTGAATATGGACGGCTTTCCCGGGGAGCTGGGAAAAACCGCCACCTCCCTGAAGCTGGAGCTGGGGCGCGGCGTGAAGCGCAGTCCCCTTGTGGCGGCGGTGATGAACGCCTTCGAGAAGTATTACGCTCTGTTCGAGAAGGCGGGCGACTTATCGGGCCTGGTGGACACCTACAACCTCTGGTCCGCCAACACGGGCCGCCAGGTCCGGGTTCTGGATCCGGCCGGAGAGTACCAGGGGGAGGCCCTTGGTATTGACAGCCAGGGGGCTCTCCTGGTAAAATGTTCCGAAGGAGAAGTAAAGTCCGTGATATCGGGCGAGGTTTCCGTTCGGGGCGTTTACGGGTATGTGTGATGACGAAACATTTGTATGACCGGATACAGGTCTTGGAACGAGAAGATGAATTGGACCGTCAGCAGCGGCTTAAGGCAATGGCCAGGCCGCTGCTTTCCTGGTATGAGGGACATGCCAGATCCCTTCCCTGGCGCGACGATCCCACGCCCTACCGGGTCTGGATTTCGGAGATTATGCTCCAGCAGACCAGGGTGGAGGCGGTAAAACCCTATTTTGAACGTTTTATGGCGGCCCTCCCCACCGTGCAGGCTTTGGCAGCGGTGGAGGATGACCGCCTGATGAAGTTGTGGGAGGGCCTTGGGTACTACACCCGGGCCAGGAATTTAAAGAAAGCGGCGCTTATGATCACAGAGCGCCACGGCGGCGAATTGCCCGGTTCCTACGAGGCGCTTTTGGCTCTTCCCGGGATCGGAAGCTACACGGCGGGGGCCATCGCTTCCATCGCCTTCGGGCTTCCGGTTCCGGCGGTGGACGGAAACGTGCTGCGGGTGATTTCCCGGGTGCTGGCGGACCGGGAGGATATCCGGCAGCCGGCGGTCAAGGCCAGGATGGAGCGGGAGCTCAAGGAGATCATGCCCCGGGAGCGGACCAGCCAGTACAACCAGGGTCTGATCGAGGTGGGAGCCATCGTCTGCGTGCCGGGCGGGGAACCGCGCTGCGCAGAGTGCCCCATGGAATCCATCTGCCTGACCCGCAGGCAGGGGCTGTGGAAGGAGATTCCGGTGCGCGGCGCTCTGAAGAAGCGGAAGGTGGAGGAACTGACCGTCTGCCTGATCCGGCGGGGGAAGGAGGTAGCCATCCATAAGCGCCCGGACACGGGACTTTTGGCTTCCCTCTACGAGCTGCCCAACGTGCCGGGACATCTGGAACCGGACCAGGTTCCCGGGGCCTTCGGGTTATCCACGGACCTGGTGGAGGCGGTGGAACCCCTTCCCCCGGCCAAGCACATTTTTTCCCATGTGGAGTGGCATATGGCCGGTTACGCCGTATCGCTTAGGGAGAGCGGGGAAATGAACCGGGAGGGAGCGTTTTTCTTTGTAGAGCGAAGCGCGGTGAAAGGGGAATACCCGCTGCCGGGCGCATTTAAGGCGTACACCAAATTGATTTAGGATTTTGTTGGATAATGGAAGAAAAAGGGGACATACTTTGGAAAGGAGGGAATGTGGAATGAAAAAACTGATGTTTATCTTCAATCCGCGTTCCGGTAAGGAACAGATCCGGGGCCAGCTCATGGGAATCCTGGACATTTTCACCAAAGCGGGTTTCGATATCCATGTCCACGTGACCCAGAGCCAGAAAGATTGTGTGGAGTGGGTGAAGGATTACGCGGGCCGGATGGACGTGCTGGTGGTGAGCGGAGGGGACGGTACCTTGAACGAGGCGGTGACCGGTATGATGAATCTGGAGCGCCTCCCGTTACTTGGGTATATTCCGGCCGGGTCCACCAACGATTTTGCCGCCAGCCTGGGGCTTCCAAAGTCCATGCAGGAGGCAGCCGCCGACATTGTGGAGGGCAGTCCCTACCCCATCGACATCGGGCGCTTCTGCAAAGACCAGTATTTCGTCTACATCGCCGGTTTCGGAGCCTTCACGGAGGTTTCCTATCTGACGCCCCAGGACAAGAAAAACTGGCTGGGCCACAACGCCTATGTGCTGGAGGGCGTAAAGAGCCTGGCGGGCTTAAAGCCCAGACATATGCGGGTGGAGTGGGACGACCAGGTGCTGGAGGAGGATTTTGTGTTCGGCATGGTCACCAACACCATCAGCGTGGGCGGCTTCAAGGGTCTGGTGAACCAGTCCGTGGCCTTAAACGACGGCGAGTTCGAGGTGCTTTTGATCCGCATGCCCAGGACGCCGGTGGACCTGACCAACATTATCAACTACATGTTTCTGAAGGAAGAGCCCAACGAGTACGTCTACAAGTTTAAGACCCGGGCGATCCGCATGGTGTCGGATGCGCCGGTGGACTGGGTGCTGGACGGCGAGTTCGGCGGCAGCAGGACTGAGGTGGAGATCGTGAATCTGCAGAAAAAGATCCGGATTCTGCGCAGAACCGACGAGCTGATGTGAATCCCAACGGCTGTTTTTGAGGAAAAATCGGACTTGGAGGCTGTTTTTCGCGCTGATTTTCCAGCCGCCTGGACGATTGCGTCGATTTTAATAAGTTTTTCCGTAAATATGTTGAAAAGTATCGATTGATCGTATATAATGATAAGTTGTAGAAGTTTCTCCACAGGAGCTTCTGCGTAGGCAACCTACTTACTTTCAAGCGAAAGGACGTTTATCAGTGGAAAAGGACGATTTTTTAAAAAAGCTGGAAAAGCTGGTTGAACTTGCAAAGGGCAAACACAATACGCTCGATGCCGGGGAGATCAACGACTTCTTTGCCGGAGACAGCCTGTCGCCGGAGCAGATGGACCACATTTACAGTTATCTGGAGAACCGTAATATCGACGTAGTTCCCGAACTGGACGAGAAGATGCTCTCAGAGGAATCCGCGCTCCTGGACGATCTGGATTTGGATCTGGACCTTGATGATGACAGCTTTATGAAGGATACGGAGGAAGAGGAGATCGACCTGGATGCGGTGGACCTGCTCGAGGGTATCGGAACCGAAGATCCCGTCCGTATGTACCTGAAGGAGATCGGCACGGTACCGCTTCTTACGGCAGATGAAGAATTACAGCTGGCCCAGCGCAAGGCAGAGGGCGACGAAGCTGCAAAAGAGCGGTTGATTGAGGCCAATCTGCGTTTGGTGGTCAGCATTGCCAAGCGCTATACCGGCAGGGGAATGAGCTTCCTGGATCTGGTTCAGGAGGGAAATCTGGGACTGATTAAAGGCGTTGAAAAATTCGACTATACAAAGGGTTATAAGCTAAGTACATATGCTACCTGGTGGATTCGTCAGTCCGTGACACGGGCACTGGCAGACCAGGCCCGCACCATCCGGGTGCCGGTGCATATGGTGGAGACGATTAACAAGATGTCCAAGATGCAGCGCAAGCTGACACTGGAGCTGGGCTATGAGCCCTCCGTGACCGAGCTGGCGGAGGCTTTGGACATGACCGAGGACAAGGTGATGGAGATCATGCAGATCGCCAGAGAGCCTGCTTCCTTAGAGACTCCCATCGGCGAGGAGGACGACTCCAACCTGGGCGATTTTGTGGCGGACAACAATGTGGTGACTCCCGAGGGCAACGTGGAGTCCGTGATGCTGCGCGAGCACATCGATGCGCTGCTGGGAGATTTGAAGGAGCGGGAGCGCCAGGTGATCGTGCTGCGCTTCGGCCTGGAGGACGGACATCCCCGCACGCTGGAGGAAGTTGGCAAGGAGTTCAACGTCACCAGGGAGCGCATCCGCCAGATCGAGGCCAAGGCCCTGCGCAAACTGCGCAATCCGGTGCGCAGCAAGCGGATCCGGGATTTCCTGTAAGCTTCGGGTATAGAGTGAATGGAACGTTGTGCGGGACCGCCGGTTGGGCGGCCCCGTTTTTCGCGTTTCAAAAATGCAGCAGGCGCCGGAAAATGACGCCGCAGCCAGGGAAAACAGAGGCCGCCGTTACAAAGCGGCGGGGAGGAGAGCGAATGGAGCGAGAGACGACAAAAAACGGCCGGGGCGCAGACGCGGGCCGGACGGCGCAGAAGCGCAATTACCAGCGGGAGCTGGACAAGGTGATCGAGGGTCTGGAGCGGGAAGGCAAAAAGCCCAGACTGCTGCTGCACAGCTGCTGCGCGCCCTGCAGCAGCTACGTGCTGGAGTACCTTTCCCGGTATTTTACCATCACGCTGTTTTATTTTAATCCCAACATCTACCCGCCGCAGGAGTATCAGGAGAGGATCGGAGAGCAGGAGCGGCTGATCCGGGAGATGGAGTGCGCCGGGGCCCTGGGAATTCCGGTGGAATTTCAGGGCGGGGAGTATGAACCGGAGGAGTTTTACCGGGCGGTGAGGGGGCATGAGGGAGACCGGGAAGGGGGAGAGCGCTGCTTTATCTGCTATGAGCTGCGCTTGCGCCGAGCCGCCCGGGCGGCGGCAGAGGGGAAGTTCGACTATTTCACCACCACGCTGTCCATCAGCCCCCTGAAAAATGCAGGGAAGCTCAACGAGATCGGGGAGCGGCTGGCCGGAGAGTACGGCGTGCCCTATCTAATGTCCGATTTTAAGAAAAAGAACGGCTACAAGCGCTCCACTGAGCTGTCGGCCCGGTACGGCCTTTACCGGCAGGACTACTGCGGCTGCGTATTTTCCCAGGAAGCCAGGAGAGGAAAGGACGGGGACGCCATAACAGAAGGCGGGGCGGCGGACGCCTGTGAAAAAGCTTGTGAAAAAGTTGACCGCGAAGTGGCCGATTAACTTGACATCAATGGGTGATTGTAATAAAATCTTGGTAGGAGACATGCCTTTCTAAGGCTCCCAAACGAGTATAAAATATATTAATAAGGAGAATTGATATGATCAGTAAAACATTAACCGTTGTGAATCCCTCCGGATTACATTTAAGACCCGCCGGCGTTCTCTCTCAGGCTGCCATGAAGTTCAAATGCGACGTAATCATTGAGTGTGGGGATAAAAAGATCGTTGCAAAGAGCGTATTAAACGTGATGGCTGCCGGGATCAAGTCCGGCACCGAGATCAACCTGATCTGCGACGGCGAGGACGAGGAAGAGGCGTTAAAGACTCTGTCCGAGGCGATTGAGAGCGGACTGGGCGAGCTGTAAGTCCGTCTCTGCATGATTGGAGTCCCAGGACTCCCATACAGGTAAATAAGAATTTTGAGAAGGGGTACCGCGTTCCTGAACGGAGCGGTACCCCTTTTTGCCGGATTTTTTGGGATCTGGCAGAATACACCGGGCGCAGTCTGCAAAAGACCGCGCCCGGTGTATTTCCAAATTATAAGTCAAAATACCGCTGGAACTCCGCCGGATGGGGGATCTGGGACAGCTCCCGGCTCTCCTGGCGTTTCTTCCTCAGCCAGATTTCAATGAGGCGCTTCGGGAACACGCCGCCTGCGGTCAGATAGTCGTGGTCCGCCTCCAGGGCGTCCAATGCCTCGTCCAATGTCTTGGGAAGGGACTGGATCTTCGCCTTCTCCTCCTCGGGCAGATCGTAGAGGTTGCAGTCAAAGGGACCCCAGCCGTGGGCTTCCGGATCGATCTGGTTTTTGATTCCATCCAGTCCGGCCATGAGAATGGCGGCGTAGGCATAGTAGGGATTGGCCGTGGCGTCCGGGTTCCTCAGCTCGAACCGCTTGGCCTTCGGCGTTTTGGCGTAAGCCGGGATGCGGATCACGGCGCTGCGGTTGGAGGTGGCGTAACCGATGGTCACCGGCGCTTCAAACCCCGGCACCAGGCGTTTGAAGGAGTTGGTGGACGGGTTGGTGAAGGCGCACAGGGACGGGACGTGCTTTAACAGTCCGCCGATAAAATAGTGGGCTGTTTTGCTCAGGCCGGAATAGCCGTTCTCGTCGAAGAAAACGGGCTCCCCGTCCTTTAACAGCAGCATGTGCACGTGCATGCCGTTGCCCGCCTCCTTGTAGATGGGTTTGGGCATGAAAGTGGCGGTTCTTCCGTCCTGGACGGCGGCGTTGTGGATCACATACTTGATGATCATGGTCTTGTCCGCCATGTCCACCATATCGCCCAGCTCCACCTCGATCTCCATCTGACCGGAGCCGCCCACCTCGTGGTGGTGGTATTTGACGTCCACACCCCAGTCCTGGAGCAGCATGCACATCTTGCTGCGCAGGGTGTAGGCCACGTCCTGAGGCGCTGCGATGTGGTATCCGCCGCCTCCGGGTACCTGGAAGCCCTTGTTGTCCGCGGTCTCCCGGCCGCTGTTCCAGGACGCCTGCCTGGTGTCCACGGTGAAGGCCATGCGCTGGGGCTCTACCATGTAGCTGACGTTGTCGAATAAATGGAACTCAAACTCCGGCCCGATGAGCATCTGGTCCGCGATCCCCTGGTCCTTCATGTACTGGATGGCCCGCAGGCTCACGTTTCTGGGATACTGGTCAAAGGGGCGGTTCTCCTTCCCGATGACGCAGACGTCCCCGCACATGGTCAGGGTGGGAATCTCTGTAAACGGGTCTACCACCGCGGTCTCCGGGTCCGGGATAAAGACCATATCGCTCTTCTCCACCGGGGCGTACCCGTAGTTGGAGCCGTCAAAGCCGATGCCCTGGGTGAAAATATCCTCGTTAAAGCGCTCCACCGGGATTGTGATGTGCCGCCACCGGCCGTTTAAATCCGTCATCTTGAAATCAATCATTTTGATTCCCTGCTCCTGGCAGATCTGTAATACTTCTGTACTCTTAGACATGTTTTCCCCTCCAAAATTGGTGTGTTTACGAAACGCGTTCGCTTTCCCTGATTATACTTTGTCACCAACCGGAAGGTTGATGACAAGGGATGCGTTTCCTTGATTATACCATAGTTTGGGGAGATTATGGCCGTTTATATTTTCCAAATGGAAATATTTAATTGGAAACAATGCTGCCGCGGACTATGAATAGCGCCGCGCCGCAAACAGCCTCTTGAGAAGGGCGCGCAACGGGGGGCCGGCTAAGCGCCACAACAGGCAGACGAGAACGATACTACTGCAATATCCGAACAGCGGATATGCGGTGCCGACCAGGCTTGAAAATCCGGCCAGACTGCCTGTAAAAGCAGCGGTCAGTAGAAGCGCCGACAGCATTTTCCGGCGTCCGCCCAGAGAGGGAAAATACCAGCGAAGTTGTTCGGTCAGGGCCGTTGTACAGGAGAGAGCGGTGCCGAACATGGATGCCAGGAGCAGAGCTCCGTACAGGTAAGCGAGATATGGGTGAATGGCCCCGGCCAGGGCCAGCATCGGCAGCTGCGCTGCGCGGATCTGCGGGTAAGCGTTAAGTGAACAGAGTACGCTGGCTGCGATCAGAAAGAGGAGGAGAATGCCTAAGAGAGTCCCTTTAAAGAGAATGGGCTTCTCGGCAGTCCGCCTTCCCAACAAGGTCAATATCCCGATGGCGCTGAACAGATTGTAGCTGGCGAAGGTTACGCTTCCTGTGAGCCAGCCGCCGATGAGGGGGTTAACAGCGGCGTCCATTGCCGCATCCGGCGCCAGAACAAAATGTGCAAACAGGGAACAGGCGGCGGAAGTGACGGTGAGAAGGGGAACGGACAGGGAAAAGATGGAAATTACATTTTCCAGCCCATGAATAGCCGCGAAGAACAGAAGCACCGTAAATCCCAGGGCGCCCAGCCAGGGTTTGAGCCCCACCAGCTGTTCCATCAGGGCCCCCGCTCCGGCGGTCATGACGGAGGTGACGCTGAACAGAAACAACAGCTGCAGTGCGGTCAGCAGTCCCCGAAGTGCAGGAGCTTTCCGCCCAAGTATGAGCTGTTCGGGCGTCTGTCCGGCGTGTGTAAAGGCCAGCTTTAGAAGGCTTAAGCCGGCGGCGCAGATCAACAGCAGTGCAACCATCAGGCCCACCCATCCCCGGGCGCCAAAGACGCCAAAAAATTGCAGGAGTTCCTGGCCGGAGACATATCCGGCGCCGAGAAAGCAGCCGGCGAACGTCATTCCCAGGCGCAGCGGGTTCAAAGGTTTCATAAGCGTTTTCCTTTCCATTTCGCGAATAAAGGTGATTGAAAAGCGGCAGCTATCCGAACAGGGCAGCTGCCGCAGGTTACAACAGGGATTGGATTGTGTTTTATCACTCAGCCAAATGCCGGGCGGATTCGTCCACAACGGCCATCTGGGCTTCGGTGGGCTTTTTCCCCACAAGGATTCCGATCAGATAACCGATGCCCGCCACGGGCAGTCCGATGATTGCCACATGGATTTCAAAAGGAGTACCCAAAAGCAGCCAGATTAACACGCTGGCAATTCCAAGCCCCAGGGACAGGTTGGCCGCGGTGGAACCGCCCTTTTTGGAATAAAGCCCTGCAAACAGGGAAATTGCGATCAGGGCGTTGATGGTGTAGGTCACAAACATCATGGAAATGATGGTGGTGAAATATTGGGTGATCACCAGGGCGATCAGCGTGAGCACTATAATCGCAGCCTTTGACACTGCCAGCTGCTGCCGGTCCGTTGCATCCTTGCGGATGATGCGCCCGTAAATGTCATGGGTGATACAGATGGAAGCGGACAGCAGGGAGGAATTGGCTGTGGTGAGTACGGCGGAGACAATGGCGGCCACATAAATACAGGATATGGCAGGACTCATGTAAAGGTTCAGCATGGTACCGATTACGGAGTCGCCGATGGTCTCATTTTCCAACAGCACATTGGCGCTCATACCGATGATCGGCACAAAAACCGCAAAGGCCAGGGTGATGAAAATGACATAGGCGGTAAGGCCTTTACGCGCCTCCTTCAGGGTCCCTACGGAGTTAATACGGCTCACGTACCCGCTTTGAAGGGCCATGTGCATGCCGAAGCTGGAGACGAAGGTGCCGAATATGGTGATAAAGGAGCAGCCGTTGGCAGTGCTGAAAATACTCATCTTTTCAGGTCCGGCCGCCTGTGTGATGGCGTGGAAGCCGCCCGCCTTTCCGGTAAAGACGACTACGCCCATCAAAAGCCCAAAGAAAATAATCACGCCCTGGAGCGCATCCGTGGTGGCCACCCCCTTATAACCTCCCAGAGCAGCGGTGGCGATAAACAGCACTACGGCCAGCGCCAGGGCCATACCTTTGGAGAGGCCTACATAGGTGGTGACCATTGCGGCAAAGGTGTTCATCATCGCCGCGGCCATGCCTACCTCTGCGATCATGACCACAACGGATGAGAGCAGCCGCGTTTTTTCGCCGTAGCGCCTTGCCATAATATCAGCGGTGGAAATCTGCCTCATATTAAAAATCCGGCGGCATATGACCAGATAGATCAGACCCACCAGGGACACCTGGATGGGAATCCAGATCCAGATCATTCCCTGAGAGTAGAAGTTGCCTACATAAGCAACCATTGTGGCGCCGCCGCAGAAGGTGGAGAAGAGCGTACCCGCCATGATGAACCATGGGATTTTTGCGCCCCCGATGGCAAAATCCTTGAATGTTTTGTTGCCGCGGCCACAGTACAGCGCGATTGCAGTTATCAGCCCTACATAGACCAGTATGACGCCTATTTTAATCGTTGTTGTCATAAGTTTCCCCCATTCCTTTTCTTTTGGAAAAATCCCGCAGTGTCACATTGTAAACATTACCCCAATTAACATTTCCTTTATACCGGCCCGGCAAAATGAATAAAAAAATAAATTGTCACAATAAAATTATAGCAAATACTACTGAATACGAGAAGTGCGATTTTCCCATAGCGGTCATGCAGAATCCTCATAACACCGCGTGCAGATTTCAGTTGCAATGATGTTTCAAAACAGGTATTGTTTAAGTAACGGAGGGTAAAACAGATGGATATTCAGAATCTACGCTATTTGGTGCAGATCGAACAGATCGGCTCCATCAACCGGGCAGCCCAATCTCTGTATGTATCCCAGTCGACTTTGAGCCGTATTTTAAAGGAGGTGGAGGCGCAGACCGGCATCACGATTTTCAGGCGTACGAACAAGGGCGTAATTCCGACAAACGACGGGGCGCTGTTCCTGGCTAAGGTTAAGAAGGTGCTGGCGGATATGGAGGAGCTGGACAGCCAATATTTCAGCTGTCAGAAAACCGCCGAGATAACGCTTTTGATTGCCACACAGCGCTGTTCCGTGGTGGTGAATGCATTTGTAAATTTTTACCATCAGAACTGCGGAGAAGCCAGGCTGCTGAATCTGGTTCTCCAGGAGGAACCCACGGAGAATATCCTGCGCCTGGTGGCGAACCGGGTCTGTCATCTGGGCATTCTGCACACCACCAACGACCGGGAGGCAGACTTTTTGCAAATGTGCCGGAATCTGGGGCTGGAGAGCCATCTGCTGGACGAGAGCCCTGTTTGTGCGCAGGTGCGCTGCGGCCACCCTCTGGCCGGACAGGTCAGCATAGGGAGCAAGGCGCTGGAGGCATATCCACACGTTACCTACTCAGATGAGGATATCACAAAGATCAACTATTGTTCGGATATATTCCAGTATAATCAGAATGTGGTGGAGAAGCGGATCATCGTACAGGATCGGGGGACGTTATTGCAGGTGATTGGGGGAACGGACGGTTATTATCTGGGCTGCGATTGGAGCCATTACAATCTGGGGGTCACGCAGAATATCCAATATATTCCACTGAACGATACCAACCTGACCATCAAAACATATTGGATTCAACGGGAAGGGTATGTGCTTATGCCGCCGGAACAATCCTTTATCGAGATATTGAGGCAGTCCTTTCACATGCCGGATTAATTTATTTATAATACGAGGAGGAACACACGATGCTATCATGCGACACCCTTGCCGTAACAGCGCGGTTTTGCGCGCAGGGCAGCAATACTATGGCAAAAAACAGCGACCGCCCTCTGGGGGAGGCGCAGCCCCTCATCTGGTTTCCGCCGCGGGATCACGGGGACGGCGAGATGGTGGAGTGCACCTATATCTCCATCCCTCAGGCCGCCCATACCTACGGCGTTCTGGGATCGCGCCCGTACTGGATCTGGGGATTTGAGATGGGGGTGAATGAGCGTGGCGTGGCGATTGGAAACGAGGCTCAGGGAAGCAGGGATGAGAGCGGTGAAATGCAACCCGGGTTATTGGGAATGGACCTGCTGCGCCTGGGACTGGAACGAGGCGCTACCGCCAGGGAGGCGGTAGAGGTCATCACCGGCCTGCTGGAGCAGTACGGGCAGCGGGGAAATGCCAGCCGTTTGTTTGAGCGGCGGTATGAAAACTCGTACATGGTGATGGACCCCGATGAAATCTGGGTGCTGGAGACCGCGGGGCGCAGGTGGATCGCGCGGCAGATTCACACCTACGGGGCGATCAGCAACTGTTATTCCATTGAGCGGGAATTCGACTTGTGCAGCGGCGACCTGGAGCGGCACGCCCGGGAGAATGGATGGCTGTCCCCGGGGGAACCCTTCAATTTTGCCAAGGCCTACACGCTTCCCGCGCCCAGGCAGACCAATTCCGTCACCCGGTGGAGACGTTTGAACCAGCTTCTGGAAGGCGGGGAGCCTCAGAGTATTTCAGGGATCAGAAGGATGATGCGGGACCACTATGAGGACAGCCTGCTAAAGCCCAGGTTTGGGGCGGCGTACGGAACGTTTCCCACCATCTGCATGCACGCCATGACCTGGGATGCCTGCCAGACCACCGCGTCTATGCAGGTGTTTTACCATGACATTCTGGGGCCTGTGGCGCGCCATGCGATGTCTCTGCCCTGCTGTTCCGTGTATCTGCCGGTTTATCTGACCGGATGGCTTCCGGCCTGCATGGAGGCGGGAGGAGAACAATTTGAGGCGACTTCCCTGTGGTGGCTGTTCGAGCGGCTGGCTATGGCGGTCAGCGCGGATTATGAGCGGTTTGCACCTGCGGTCCAACGGGAGGCAGCGGAGCTTGAGGAGCGGCTTGACCGGGAGGCAAAGCAGGCGGAGGCTCAGGCGGCCGCCCTGTTGGAACAGGGGGAGGCCGGACAGGCCGCTGCGGTTTTAAACCGGATGATGGAGTCAGCCGCAGAGCAGGCAAAAGCGTTTGCACAGCGGCATTTTGAGGCCGTACGCGGGCAGCTGGAGCGGGATGGAGACGTTTTGGGGCCGCGGAGGGAGTTTTTGGAGGATTATTGCAGGAGAACGGGGATGGAGCTTGTGTGAGATATCCGGGCGGAGGTTTGAGACCGATAGAGGACTCAAATCTCCGCTTCTTAGATGTGTCGCGTCTCAAACCCCACAGTGTATTTTCAGGATCGTCGGATGCAGCTTCCATAGAACCCGGGTGAAAAACGTCATTTACATTGTGGCATCGTCCGGGTTTTGCTATAATTAAGGAAACATATCTCTTATCGACAGCCTGCGTCTGCCGACAATATATAATTGGATTGAAACATTATGCGGGAGAGGGGGGACAAAAAATGGATTTCTGCCATATTTACCAGGAAATGTTCGCGGCCCTGCAGCAAGGAGGTCTGGATCGGGTGGCGGAGGCGGCGTACCGGATTATGGACATGCCGGTGATGATCGCGGATACCTCCTATGTGGTGACGGCCATGTACCCGGAGGAGGAGACCGGGGACCGGCAGTGGGACAGCAGTAGAATGGGGGAGCCGATTTTGGTGGAGGCCATCATCGCTTACCAGTATGACGGACACTGGAACGCCATCCGGGAGGCTCAGGGAGCCTTGTACATCGACTGGGGATACTGCAAGGAACACCCCAAATACGCGGCACTGGTGGAAAAGGAGGACAAGGTGCTGGGCAGTCTTGCATTTTTGATCGGCGATCATCCCAGGGAGGACTGGCATCTGGAGGCGGTGAGGATCATCGCCCGGGCGGCAGGCATCGCCATGGACAGCCAGGACTCCAGGCTGAAAAAGCTGGTGGACTTGAAGGAGGTGATGATGCGGTCCCTCTTTCTGAACAATATCAATTCTATGGAACAGTTTCAAAGCATGGCGGAGCTGGCGGGACTTAAAGCCGGCCCGGAGTACGTGCTGATCGGTTTTCTGATTGGAGATATGCAGAACAAGCTGTTTTCGGACTATATCGCAAGACGGATGATGGACTTTTTCCCCGGCTCCCTGCAAATTCGACAGCAGGGCTGCTTCTACGTGCTCACGGACGGACGGCAGATTCCGCAAAAAGAGGAGGCGATCCGCAGGATGACCGTCCGGCTGAAGGATGCCCAGGCGCTGAGGGCGGCGTTCAGTAATGTGTTCTCCGATCCTATGCAGCTGCCTCTTTACAGGGAACAGGTGGACAGCCTGCTGGGACTGCCGGAGAGTTTCAGGGCCGGGCGGACAGTCCTGCATTATCGGGAAAACGCCCTCTATATCGCTATGGAAGCTTTGGCGCGGAATATTTCGGAGGAGAACCTGCTGCACCCGGTGATCCGGCAGCTGGAGGCATACGACCAGGCATACAACACGGAATATCTGGTGACGCTTAAGACCTATATTCACGCCTGCTACAGCAAAAGCGGCACCTCGGAGGCGCTTAACATCCACCGGAATACCCTGGCCTACCGCCTGGAGAAGATCGGCGAGATCACCGGCGTGAACCTGCGGGATCCCATGACGGCGCTTCATCTTTTGATCAGCTTTTACTATCTGGAGCGCTAAAAGGGCCCGCCGGGAGGGCGGGCCTGTTGGGTAAGACCTTGGTTATTTTTCGTAATCGATGACAACCTTGATGGAGCTTTCGGCGTCGCATGCCTGTTCAAAAGCCTGGCACAGCTGGCTGTGTGGGTAGACCTGGGTGATGATCTCTCCCAGCTTGCAGGAGGGAGCGTCCAGGGTGCGGATCGCGGTAAGAATGTCCTCCGGCGTATAACCCCGGGAGCCTTTTAGGGTCAGCTCCTTGGCCAGGACCCAGTAGGGGCTGATCTCCACGTTTTTCCCGTGGACCGCGATGATGATTAAGGAGGACAGAGTCTTGGCGTGATCGATAAATTCGTTGATGATAAAGGGCAGTCCGGCGCAGTCGATGACCACGTCCGCGTTTATGCACTCCTCGCTGGAATTGCCGGTGTGGACGCCCCACTGAGCTTTAATGAAGTCGATGAGACCGCCGTCTTTGGAGTTAAATACCACAGCGCCCATGCGCCGCGCCACCTCCAGCCGGGAATCGCTGATGTCTGAGACGATGATGTCGCGGATTCCCTTATTCTGCAGGGCGGCCACGGCGCAGAGCCCGATGGTTCCCGCGCCATACACTACCGCATTTTCATGACCCTTCAGGTCCGCGATGGCTACCCCGTGGGAGGCTACGCTTAACGGCTCCGTCAGAACCCCGGTCTCAAAGGAAAGACTGTCGGGGAGGACAAACACGTTGTAACCTGCCTGTGCATTTTCCACGTACACATACTCGGAAAACGCGCCGGTCATATCGGCGATTTCCGTGGAGTTTAAGCCGCAGCTCTCGCTCCGTCGGGTGGTGGGGCAGAGGGTGACCCGGTCGCCGGCATGCAGGCCGGTGACATTTTTTCCGATTTCACAGATAATACCTACCAGCTCATGGCCGAACTGGCTGCCGGCGTGAATGCCCACGTCGTCCCCGCCGGCCAGATAGGCGTGAACGTCTGTGCCGCAGATGCCTGCTTTTACCACGCGGATGACGGCGTCGCTGTCGCCTGCCGTGGGACTGGGCAGTTCCTGAACTTCAATCTGTTTGATGCCGTTATAGATTCCAGCTTTCATAATCGCTTACCTCGTTTATTGGGGAAGTCTCAGTCCAGTATGGTGACGGATTTGAGGCATTCCCTCTTTTTTTTGTTCCAGAGGGTCTCTTCCAGCCCCTCCAGGCCGTGGTTGATGTGGGTGATGATTTTGGATGGATCGAAGGATTTGTCGTATTTCAGCATGTTCAGATACCGTTCGAACATCCACCTGCCGCCGGTGTTCTGGTAGCCTGTCATCTGCTTGGTCTCCATTCCGCTGTTCCAGTCTCCCGGGGAAATGACCACGTCGTCGTAGAATGCATTGACGCTGCAAATCTGGCCGCCCGGCCTGGTGAGCCGGTAGGCCTGGGCCACGGTGGAGCCGTTTCCGCCCGCAAGGACCGACACGTCTACAGGGCCGCCGTTCTTCTCACGGATCTGGGCCACCACGTCCCCACCCTTGTAGCTGATAATGTCCGTGGCGCCGAACTCCAGCGCCAGCTCGATGCCCTTGGGATTGGTCCCGATGGCGAAAATCCGCCCAGCGCCCTTGCGCCTGACTCCGGCGATGGCGCAGAGCCCCACCGGGCCGATTCCGAACACAGCAATATTGTCACCCAGCCGGAAATGGGTGTTGTCCAGGCCGTTCCAGGCGGTGGAGATCATGTCGGAGACCATGACGGCCTGAAGGTCCGTGACCTCGTCGGGGATTTTTCCGCAGTTCATATCCACGTCGCGGCAGCACACGTACTCGGCAAAGGTGCCGTCCCGCATGAGTCCCCAGTCAAAGGACATGCCGCCGTTGGAGAAGGTGGCCCATCCCTGCTGGGCCTCGATGGAACGCCATTCCGGCGTCAGGGCGGGGACGCACACCCGGTCGCCGGGCTTAAAATAGGTGACCTCCGAGCCCACCTCCTCGATGACGCCCACGCACTCATGGCCGATGAAACGGCCCTGTACCGGGGGCATGATGAAGTGTTCCACGATCTCAAGATCCGTGTTGCAGGCCGCCGCCGCGGTGACCCGGATCAGGGCCTCATAGGGCCCGGGCCTGGGGGTGGGGCGCTCGCCCAGTGCCACCCTGCCCTGTTCTATCAAGATAAGTCCTCTCATTTGCAGCCCTCCTTTTTCCGCTTATTTGCGTGGCACAGTCAGGTACTCGTCGGGGAGCTTGATAAATTCCAGAATCTCCCCGTCCGGGCCGCAGACAAAGCAGGCGTGGGCCATGACGGTTCCGTCGTGTTTCATATCATAGTCCGCGGGGGGAACGTGGCTTGTGCCGCCAAGCTCATGGATAACATAGTCGTAAAGGCGGTCCACATCCTCCGCAGAGGGGACCTGGAAGCAGTATTGGAAATAGCTTCCCGCGGTGAAGGTCCTGTCGTCGGCGCTTGGCAGACCGGGCTTTCCGTGGGAAAACATTTCAATGACGCCGCCGTTTGGCAGCCGCAGCATGGCGATCTTCTGTTCCGGGAAAAATCCCGGGAATTCCAGCATGTACTCAAAGCCCAGGCCGTCGCAGTAGAACTTTTTCGACTGCTCCCAGTCCGACACGCATAGGGCGCTGTGATGCATTCTCAAACCATTGCAGGCATCGATCATATGTTTCTCTCCTTTCAAATCTCTGTGTTGAGGTCAGGATTGTTAATGGATGGACCAGGCGGCGAAGAAGCCTTCACGGACTGCCTCTCCGATCTGGGCAACCTTGCCGCAGTCGCCGATCACAGTGGTGATGGGGGTGTAGCGGTCGCGTATCTCATTGGCGGGAGCGTTTAACGGTTTCATGCCGAAGGCGGTGATTACGGTGTCCGCGTCGATCCTGATTTCCGCCCCGTCCCTGCCGGAGGCGTACACTGCGCCGCCCTCGATGCGGCTGATCTTCGTGCCTGTCAGTCCCTTCACGTGGTAGTCCTCCAGACGGAATATCAGCGGATTGCGGTTGTCGATGATCATGCCCGGAGCCAGTTCATCCATCATCTCGATGATGGTCACGCTGCGGCCCTCCATGGCCAGCTCCAGGGCACAGTCGCAGCCTGAGGCTCCGCCGCCGCAGACCACGATGCTCTGACCCTTGACAAGGGAGGGATCCAGATGGGCGTCGATCACATTTACCACGCCAGGACCATCGATGCCGGGGATAGGCGGCACGGCGGGGACGGCTCCCAGGGCCACGATGATGCGCTCCGCTTCGGCCAGTTCCGGTGAATCGGCGTTTATCTCATGGTTCAGGCAGACCTTGACCCCTGCTTTTTCCAGCTGGAGCTGCTGCCACTGGTTGAATTTTTTCAGGCGGCGTTTGAATACCGGCTTCTCCGCCGCGTTGATCTGCCCGCCCAGGGCGCCGGATTTTTCGTAGAGAGTCACCTGATGTCCCTGAAGGGCCGCAACTCTGGCCGCCTCCATGCCGCCGGGGCCTCCGCCCACCACGGCCACCTTCTTGGGGGCTGTGGTTTTGACAATGGGATAATCCGCCTCGAATACCGCCTGGGCGTTGATGGCGCAGGAGATCACCCGGTTCTCGTAGAGACGTCCCACGCAGATTTGGTTGCAGTACAGACAGGGACGGACGTCCTCCTCCTTGTCCTCCAGAAGCTTGTTGGGCATGTCGGGGTCTGCGATCAACTGTCTGCCGAACATGACGATGTCGCATTTTCCGTCCGCCAGGGCCTGTTCCGCTGTTTCCGGGGTGAAGGTGCCTGCGGAGAGCACGGGCACGTGGACTGCCTCCTTGATTTTGGCCGCGTAGTCCACCATACAGGCGTCGCCAGCGTAGATGGAGGGAACGATCCACTGTTTGCGCTCATAGCAGCCCATGTCGATGTCAAAGGCGTCGATTCCAAGCTTTTCCAGATACTGTACGATCTCAATGGTTTCCTCGATGGTCCGGCCCTCCGGGAAGTCGTGGGCCGCGGCCAGACGGATCAGCACGGGATAGCCGGGGCCGACCTCGCCGCGGATGGCATGGTAAATCTCAGTGAGCAGGCGCATGCGGTTTTCAAAGCTTCCGCCGTACTGGTCGGTACGCTTGTTCCAGGCGGGGGTGATGAACTGGTCGATCATGTAGCCGGCGTGGGCGTGAATTTCCACCGCATCGGCCTCGGCCCTCACGGCGTTGCGGGCGGCGATGCGGTAGTGTTCCACAATGTCGTGGACCTCGTCTATGGTCAGGGCGCGGCAGAGCTTATCAGGCATGTAGAAGGAGGGAACCTCGGAGGCGGACACCATCTGGTCGTCGCTGAAGGGGAAGGCGTTCCGGCCCAGGCCGCAGCTCAGCTGCAGACAAATTTTAGCGCCCTCCGCGTGGCAGGCCTCCGCCAGAAGGGCCCAGCCCTGCATCTGCTCGTCGGTACCGGCGATGGTCACGTAATCGATCCAGGGGTCGGTTTTGTTGGTGGTGTACTGGCCTTCCAGCAGCACCATGCCCACGCCGCCCCTGGCTCTGGCGCGGTAATATTCAATCTGTTTGGCGTTGGGGGAACCGTTCCGGTTCTCCGAGAAGGTGCCCATGGGCGCCATGACGATGCGGTTTTTTAAGTGCATCCCATTGATCTGGAAGCCGGAAAACATGTGAGGGTATTTGTACATAGTGATTTCCTTCCTTTCTTTTTCTCTGAGGCGGTTTGGCCGCCGGGGTTACGGATTGTGATGATTTTATTTTAACGGGAAAGGGTGATGGCAGGCCATGTTCGTTCCGACGGAATTATGAGCGGATATTTTGGGGTTTGCACAAGAAGGGTGGCACAGGGCAAGATTTTGCAATTTTCTCGTAAAAAAATGTAAATGGGTCAGAGCGTGATGTGATATGATAAGAAATACCGCCGGACTATGGCGGGGAGACGGGAGGAATCACAAATGAAGCATTTTATATATAATCTGGAAGCAGAAGGGTATATCAACCGCTTTCTGACTGCGGGCACCTTCTGCAAGCCGGGGGAGTACGCAAAAGCGACTCTGTCCGGCACGGTGAACGAATGGTTGGAGAAGGGTTTTTCGGTCTATGAGAATCCCTGCCGACGGGAGATGATCGGGCAGCGGACGGGCGTGCTGCCGGAGTACGTGGATTTGAGCGAGTGCGGGCTGGGGGCAGAGGTGGAGGTGTTCGGCTGCCACAGACAGGTGGAGCTGTATGTTCCCTTCGGCAACCAGGGGGTGGATTTCTCGGAGTTCTATTTCAATCCGACCTATCTGCGCACCTACTGCTATGCAGGGCTTTTCGCGCAGGAGGAGGAGCGGGCGGAGTTTGAGCTACAGACCTGCGGGGGTGTTACCCTGTGGATCAACGGACAGCTGGTGGAGGATTTTATTCCGTTTACCCGCAACATGGTGAAGCGCAGGCGGGTGAGCGCGGCGCTTTGCAGGGGGATGAACAAAATCGTGGTCTGCCTGGAGGATCTGGCGGAGCGGGACACGGATTATTATTTCCGGCTCCGGTATCTGGGGGATCAAAAGCTCAAAATCTGCATCCCGGCGGAGGACGAGGTGGATGTGGACGAGGTGGACCGGCTGGAGGGAATGTTAAAGGACATGGCCTTTGACCGGGAGGTTTATCTGGACGGGCCGGTGGAGCTGTCCCTGGAAAATCCCCTGGGGCGCGAGGTGGACATGGAGGCCGTGTACAAGCCGGTGGCGGATAAGATTGCGCGCAGCGAGACGCTGGTGCGCCGTTCAAAATACCACCTGGCCGCCGGGTCTAAAAGTCTGAGGCTTTTTGACGCGGAGCGGGAGCTGCCCGGATTTTACTATTTTACCATCGGCTGCCGGTCCGGACAGGTGTGGGTGAGGCGGAAAATCGCTACGCAGATTTTTAACCGGAAGCTGCTTTTGAGCGGGCCGGATACCCTGGAGGGGAGAAAGCGGCGGGCCCTGCAATACCTGGCGGATACAGAGGTGGATAATGTATACAAGGCTGCGGCGATCCTGGCCACCGGCGGGGACCGGAAGCGGGCCGGGGGTATTATCCTGGAGGAACTGGCGGGGATTGATGCGCGCAAGGATTGCAGCGATTTTCATCTGATTGTGGTGCTGCAGATCGTGAAGCGGTTCGGAGAACTGCTGGAAACGGAAGTGCGGGAGGAGGTCCGCCGGGTGATCCTGAATTTCCGCTACTGGATCGACGAGCTGGGCAACGACGTGATGTGGTTTTTCAGCGAGAACCACGCGCTGTTGTTCCATATCTGCCAGTATTACGCCGGGATGCTGTACCCGAATGAGGTATTTACATGCAGCGGGCGCACCGGGCGCTGCCAGCGGGAGCGGGCGGAAGAGCTGCTGGAGGAATGGTTCGGCACGTTTTTCGGGGAGTATATCACGGAGTGGAACAGCAACGCTTACATACCGGTGGATGTGCTGGGATTATGCGGCCTCCACAACCTGGCGGAGAAGGGAAGCCGTTGGCATCAGGCGTCCGAAAAGGCGTTGGATGTAATTTTCCGGGATCTGGCGCTGCTGGCCCACCGGGGGGCGGTGATGACCACCTTCGGGAGAAGCTACGAGAAGGAGAATAAGGGAAATTACGCGGCGGGCACCACGGCGTTATTGTACATTGCATACAATAGAGGAAATCTGAACCGGGCGGCCCTGGCCTACATTTCCTTTGCGCTGGGGGATTACCGGCCGAAGGCGGAGAATGAGGCGTTTCTGGAGACGGCGGAGGGGGAGGCGCTGGAGTACCGGAAAACCCAGGGCTATAAGGGGCATGTGAATCTGTACCTGTACAAGGACCGGTACGCCCAGCTTTCCACTGCGGTGAATTTCCGGCCGTTCACGCCGGGATATCAGGAGCATATCATGCAGGCCACCCTGGATATGACGGCGCAGATGTATGTGAGCCATCCCGGGGAGGTGCAGCCCTACGGCAATGGCAGGCCCAATTACTGGGCGGGGAACGGCACGCTGCCTCTGGCGGCCCAGTACCGGAACCTGGGGATTATGATGTACCGTCTGGACCCGGAGCACCCGGTGGATTTTACCCATGCTTACGCGCCGCTGATGGAATTTTCTTCCTATATCGGCGGGGAGTACACGGTGGCGGCCTGCAAGGAGGGCGGCTATGTGGGCGTCCGGGCGGTCAACGGACTGAGAATGGAGGAGAGCGGGCCGTGCCGGTACCGGGAGTTTAAGAGCCCGGGGCGGGACAATCTATGGATCGTCAAGATTGGAAATTGCCGGGAATATCCCTCGCTGGAAGCTTTTTATGAGAGCCTGGACGGAATGGAGATTCATTGGGAGCCGGGAGTGAAGGCCGAAGTGATAGATCAACGTTTGGGGCGGATGGTTCTGACGAGGGACGGGTTTACGGTGAACGGGAGCAGCCCGTACGATTACCCGGCGGGTAATGCCGGGACAGTGCGGCGCATTTGGGAATAGAGGGAGAGATAAACAGGAAAGGCTGGTAGGATATGAACTACATGATGGAGAATGCCTGGGATAGGGAATGGATCCGGGAGACTGAAAAGCGGGTGAATGCCCGGATGATGGATATGAAGAACACCGGGATGGAGGAAAAATTTCCGGTGAGCCTGATCGACATGGACTGCTGGGAGTGGCCTCAGGGCGTGGGCCTGTACGGGATGTACCGGAATTATCAGATGGAGAAGGATCCGCGGGTTTTGGAGTTTCTGACCGCATGGTTTGACCGGAAGATCGCGGAGGGGGGAATGGAGCGGAATGTGAATACCACGGCCCCCATGCTGACGCTCACCTACCTGTACGAGATCACGGGGAAGGAGACGTACCGGCGGTTTATGGAGGAATGGGTTCAGTGGATGATGGATGAAACGGGTCTGCTGCGCGCCGGGGAGGGCTGCTTCCAGCACATGATCACCGGCGATCCAAACGACGGTGAGATTCTGATCGACACCCTGTTTATGGCGGTGTTTTTCCTGGCCCGGGCCGGGAAAATCCTGGGGCGGGAGGAGCTCGTCCGGGAGGCGGATTATCAGATTTTAAACCACATCCGTTTTCTGCTGAGCCGGGAGACGGGTCTGTTCTGCCACGGCTGGAATTTCCGGGGGAACCACAATTACGGCAAGGTACTGTGGGGGCGCGGGAACGGGTGGTATACCATGGGGATCATGGAATATCTGGAGCAGATGGGCACAGGAGACCCGCTGCGGCGCTATTTCCTCAGCGTGTTTGGCTGCCAGGCCCGGGCGCTGAAGGGGTATCAGGATTCAGAGACCGGGCTGTGGCATACCGTGATCAACAACCCGCACACTTATCTGGAAACGTCGGCCAGCGCCGCGTTCCTTGCCGGGATTATGAAGGGGGTCCGTCTGGGATACCTGGACCGGGAGGAGTTTGAGCCGGTGATCCGGCGGGGAATTCCCGGAGTGTTGGGGAAGATTTCGGAGGACGGCACGGTGGAGGGTGTTTCCTACGGCACGCCCATCGGCTGGAACTCGGACTTTTACAATGAGATTGTCTGCTGCCCGATCACCTATGGTCAGGCGATGACGATCCTGCTGTTGCAGGAGACACGGCTTCTGTGAGGAATGGAGGAAAGGCGGCGGGAGATGAGACAGGAAGGATTTTATGAGGAATTCCACTCCTTTTACTACTACAGCGGCAGTACCAGAAGTTGGAAAATGAAGGGGCTTCATATCCACAAGGAGTATGAGCTATTGCTGTTTATGAGCGGGGGCGCTTCCATCCGAATCGGCAGCCGGATGTATCAGACCAGACCGGGGGATTTGTTTTTGATCAACAACCGGGAATACCACAAGACCGAGGGCGCGGAGGGAGCGGCTTACAGCCGGTATGTGCTGATGTTTGATCCGGACTGGATTTTGGGCCTGGAACCGGCTCTGGGTTATCGGTTTTCGCGGCTTTTTGAGGACCGGGAGGAGGGCGGCGTGAGACTGCATCTGTCCGGCGGCACCCTGGAGCAGGTGATCCGGCAGATGGAGCGCATCGAGGGGTACAGCCGCAGGCGGGAGGATGAGGCCGGGCAGGTGCTCTTAAAGCTCTGCATATTGGAATTGCTGGTGAAATTGGATGAATTTTCGCGTTCCCTGGAAGCGGGAGGAGGAGACGGCTGGGAGAACTGCGGGAGAGCCGGATGGGGGAAGGACGGGCGGGAGCCCAGCGGCAGCATGAGCCGGGAGCCCGGCACCATCACCCGGAAGCAAGGCACCGCGCTCCCGGACCGGGAGCGCGTAGAGCAGATCAAATCCTACGTGCGCGAACATATCGACGAGCGCCTGGACCTGGAGGACATCGCACGGCAGTTTTACATCAGCAGCCATTACCTGAGCCACTATTTCCGGCGGGAGACGGGGTTTACCCTGGGGCAGTTTATCGCCCAGGCCAAGATCGACCGGGCCAAGGAACTGTTGCAAAAGGGATTTTCCGTGACGGACATGGCCATTTCCCTGTCTTACAACAGCGACAGCCATTTTATCAACACCTTCAAGCGCCTGACCGGCACCACCCCTAAGCGCTATGCGTCGGAAATGAGGAAGTGACCGGATCCCGCCGGAAGTCCGACGGGGACACCCCGCAGAATTTGCGGAACACCCGGTTGAACTGGGAAAAACTGGTAAATCCACAGGCGGCGGAGATGTCGGTGATCTTTTCACGGGTGTTGATTAACGCGTACTGGGCGCTGCGGATGCGGGTCATCTGGATGTAGTGGATCAGGGTGTAACCCGTCACCTGCCGGAACCGGTGGGACAGGTAGTAGGTGCTGATATAGAACTGCTCCGCCAGGGACTCCAGGGACAACTCCTCGGAATAGTGGTTGTGGATGTAGCTTGTGATCTGGTAAATTTTCTCCGAAAGCGGGCTCTCGAATTTCTCCGGCACATAGACGTTAAAGCTCCTCAGCTCCCAGAGCCGGTAGAGGAACCGGGTGAACTCCGCGTGGACCATGGTGTTTAAGATGTCCGCGGGCATGGACCGGGTGGACAGGAGAAACACCTGGTTGAGCATATCGCTTAGGATCGCCGTCTTTTCCTGGTCAAAGCGGAAGATGGGGATATCCTGGCCGAAGGGTTCCAGAATCCGGGAAAATGCCGGGTGGCTGTCCAGATACTCCTGGGGATAGAGGAAGTTGATGATCAGACGGCGGCTGGGCGCTCCCTGTGGGTAGATGGTCTTGTGGAGCAGGGAGGGGCGCAGCAGGACGATGTCCCCGGCGTGTATGGTGTAGGGGATGCCCTCCACCAGATGGCTGGCGCTCTTGGCCAGCAGGATGTGGATCTCGTAGAAGCTGTGGAAATGCTGGAAATCCATGTTCACCTGGAAGGAACGCTCGTCGTAGTCAAAGTAATAATAGATGCCGTCGGACATGTTGTTGATGATAATGTCGTGGCGCTTTTCATAGAGAATTCCGTTGATTAATTCGCTCATCTGATCACGTATAATCCAATCATATTAGAAAGTGATTGGATTTTCCTTTCTCCCAGGTTCTACTGGGTTATTCAATCCTTATCTGATATATTTACTTTGGCACTGTGGATCTGTACCTATCTTTTTACAGCTTTGACTGTTCCGAGGTGACTCAGACCACAGCTTTTCGTCTATTACTGTTAATCAGTTTGTTAACGCCTGACGTTTCTATTTACGTGATTACACAGCCGAATTCCCTGTGGAAGACAACAGTGCTCAAAATATTTTTATCAGGAGGTATTACTCTATGGCCATGTACTTTGTCGGAATTGATATTTCCAAGTACAAACACGATTGCTGTATTATATCGGCAGTTGATCAAAAGATTGTTTCAAAACTTACCGTTAAAAATGATAAAGCTGGCTTTGAACAGTTGCTTACTGTTTTTAATTCCCTCTCCAATCCAGATAACATAAAAATAGGGTTTGAATCAACAGCACACTATGCCCTCAATCTTGAACTCTTCCTTGAAAATGCCCACCACAGCTTCATGGAAATTAATCCACTTCTTATCAAGGAATACAAGAAATCCACATCTCTCAGGCGTACCAAAACCGACTCTGTTGACTGCGAATCAATAGCTCGGTGGTTAATGACTGTTGAATACAAACCCCATTCAAAAGGATTTTACCACTCTTATTCCTTAAAGTCACTAACACGTTTAAGAGATCGGCTCATTCGCCAGCGCTCTTTTTATCTTGTGAAAATCACAAATGTCTTGGATCACACATTCCCTGAATTCAAGCCGTTTTTTCATGAGCGCTTATCCAAGACTGCTCTCTATCTTCTTGAAAACTATGGTTCTGCTGAAAAAATGGTAAAAATGAATTCTGCAGCCTATGAGAAGCTACGCTCCCTGTCAAGAGGAAAATTTTCTCCCCAGCAGTTCATTCGGTTAAAGGAGCTTGCTGCCAATACGGTCGGCGTAAACAACTCCATCTTTGATGTGGAACTGAACAGCCTGCTTGCCCTATATAAGTCTCTCATAAAAGAGATTGACACACTTGAAAAGGAAATCAACCGGCTGATCGAGGAAGTGCATCCTCACTATATGTCTGTTCCCGGCATCGGGCCTATATCTGCCGCCGTCATTTATTCGGAATACGGAGATATATCAAACTTTTCAACACCGGCCCAGATGCTCGCATTTGCAGGTATTGAACCCGGTATAAACGATTCTGGAACCGAATCACACGGAGGGCGGATGGTGAAACACGGCTCGTCTCAGCTCCGGTATGTCCTTATTAATTGCTGCCTTCCTCTAATCCGTTTCGATATGACATTTGCTGCTTACTATGCCAAAAAACGAGGAGAAGGCAAGCCACACAGGGTTGCTGTCACCCATGTGGCGAAGAAGCTTGTTAGAGTCATCTATGCATTGGAGAGGCAGGGGGTAGACTTTAACGCGCTGAAGCTCAGATAGCTACTTACATAAATAACCCTTTTCCCATCTGAAATACACTGCATTCAGATGGTCTATTAAAGTTACCCATTTTTACTAAAGGAAAATTTTTTCAAAATCCTCTTGACTATTTATAGTTTGTCACCTCAAGAGAGTTTCTTCTGTATGGGGGTCGTGGTACATTTCCTTGATTATACAACGAAAAAAGCAAAGAATGCAATATAATTAGCGATAATAAGCAAAAAAGAAGTAGAATTTGGAGGAGCAAAACCGCTATACTAGGTGCGTAGTCGAGAGACGGATTGAAACATCGGAGGTACGGCGTGGAACACAGGAGAGTCGGGGAGCTGCGGGCGGCAGCCGGTTTTATGATTTTGATGGCAGGTCTGGGAGTGAGCGATTCCCTGAGAGGGATTTTCGCCCCGGTGTTCCAACAGCATTTTACCCTGAACGCCTCCGGCCTGTCGGTGATCATCATGGTCAGCTATCTCGGAAACCTGGTGTTTCTCAGCCTGGGCGGTCAGATGATGGACTGGTTCGACCGGAAGAAAACCACCATGGCGGTGCTGCTTCTGTGGATGGCGGCGCTGGTCGTCTATGTGGTTTCCGACCACTTTCTGCTTCTTTTGGTCAGCGTGTTTTTCGCCATGGGCGCGTCCACGCTGCTCAACACCACGGTCAACCTGCTGACGCCGCTTATCTTTACCGCGGCTCCGGGGATGCTGGTCAATGTGTTCTTCTTCGTGCAAGGGGTGGGAACCAGCGCCAGCCAGAACCTGGTGGGGCGGATGGCGGACAGCTACGGCGTGTTCCGGGGCGTGAACCTGTTTCTGCTGGGGCTTGGTATTCTGGCGGCGCTGTTTCTGGCAGGGGTGAAGATCCCGGGAAGCGGGGAGCGCCCCGAAGCCGCATCTTCTGCGCAGTCCCCCAAAAAGGCCGTCTCCTTTGCAGCCGTGACGCGGCAGCCGGGCTTCTGGCTCCTGGTGGTGATCTTCGGATTCTACTTTGTGGCGGAGCACGGAATCATGAACTGGCTGGTGGCTTACGGCACCGGAGCCCTGGGCCTTGAGGCCTCCCGGGCGGCCCTCTACCTCTCCGGGTTCTACGGCGGGATGACGGTGGGGAGGCTGGTATTTTCACCGGCAGTATCCGCTCTGGGAGCAGTGAAGAGCATCGGCGGGTTCGGCGGAATCGGCGCGGTCCTGTTTATCCTGGGATCGGTCCTGGGCGGAAGCGGGCTGTGGCTTTTGAGCCTGTCCGGCCTGTTCCTCTCCATTGTGTACCCAACTATGGTGTTCATGATCGGGTCCGTTTTCCCGCAGCACATGCTTTCCACGGCGGCGGGGGCGGTGATCAGCCTGGGCACCCTGGCGGACATCGGGTTTAACCTGGTGTTCGGGAGAGCGACGGACTATTTTGGCTACGGAATCAGCTTTATGGCGGTTCCTCTGTGCATGGCCGGCTTTTATCTCGCATATCTGGTGTTTGCGGGAAGGTTCGGGGCGCGGAGCGGACAGATTATATGGAAGAGGGGATGAACGACGATATGAACCAGGAAACGATCAAAGCAGCGCTGCGGCTGTACGCCTCCAGCTTCGAGAAAGTGCTCTACGAAGAGGATGAAACCTTTCTCGAGGGGATGAAGAAAAACAGCCTGGCCTGTGATGACATCAGGCGGTACCAGTTCTGGGAATGGACCCAGGGCGTTGGACTCTTCGGTTACTGGAAGCTGTTTAAGGCGACCGGACAGGAGCGGTATCTGTCGGTTCTGAACAAATATTACGAGCGGCAGTTTGCCATCGGCCTGCCGGCAAAAAATGTGAATACCATGACGCCCATGCTGCCCCTGTCCTTTCTGGCGGAGCATCTGGGCCGGGAAGATTACCTGGAGGTCTGTACTCAGTGGGCGGATTGGATTATGACAGATTTCCCCAGAACCGAGGAGGGAGGATTGCAGCACATCACCTCGGACAGCGTGAACAAGGGCGAGCTCTGGGACGACACCCTGTTTATGACCGTGCTGTTTCTGGCCAACATGGGCCGGATTCTGGACCGAAAGGACTATAAAGAGGAAGCACAGTACCAGTTTCTGCTTCACACCAAATATCTGTGCGACCGGGAGACCGGACTGTGGTACCACGGCTGGACCTTTGAGGAGCGGAACAATTTCGCCGGGGCCTTCTGGGGCCGGGGTAACTGCTGGATCACGGCGGCGATCCCGGAATACCTGGAGATCGCGGACTGCGACGAGAGCGTGCGCCGTTATTTGACGGAAGCCCTGCGGGCCCAGGCGCGGTCCCTGGAGAAATACCAGGCGGAGAACGGGATGTGGCACACCCTGATTGATGACCCGGATTCCTATGTGGAGTCCAGCGCCACCTGCGGGTTCGCCTACGGGCTGCTCAAAGGAGTCCACATGGGATTGCTGGACGGCGCTTACGAGGCGGTGGCTTTAAAGCCCATGGAGCAGATTCTGGCTTACACGGACGGGGAGGGGATTCTTCAGCAGGTTTCCTACGGCACGCCCATGGGGCGGGAGGATAAGAATTTCTACAAGGAAATCCCCTTAAAGCCCATGCCCTACGGCCAGGCGCTGGCTATGCTGTATTTTTTGGAACTGGATCACCAATCAATGAAATGATAAGATAAAAGGAAAGAGAGGAAGGTAAGAGTGAAAAATAAAGTGGATTTTTGGGCGCACTTATATAAGGGTTCATAAAACCCCTGATTTTGCGATTGTTTGACAATAGAATAAAGATTAGTTATCGTTGCGCTTCACTAACTTAGAACTATCGTAACCAAGACTTTCAAGATAGGCAAAAACATTGTTTTCATTCAGAACAACACGCTCTACATGGTTTTGAGGCTTCATCAATTCCTCATAGTCAGCAGGGGTAAAAGGTTTCTTTTCCGAGACCATATGGTAAATACAGACCATCATCATTCTTGCGATGGCAATGATTGCTTTCTTATGGCCACGACGCTTTTTGATTCGCCCATATTTGATTGCAAAATAAGGCTGCTTTTTGTTTTTGATTGCGGCAAGGGCACACTGTACCATCATCGGTTTCAAGTAAGCGCCTGCTTTGGCAATTCGGACAGATTTTTTCTTACCTGCGGATTCATTGTTGGAAGGAGAAAGTCCACACCAGGAACAGAGGTGTTTGGCATCATCAAAAATGTTCATGTCAACGCCTGTTTCTGCGAGAACAATGGTGGAACTTAACTCTGTCATGCCGGGCATGGTGCTGACAAATTCCACAAACTCATAATAAGGTTTGATACGGACATAGAGTTCCACTTCGGTCTGGGTAATCATACCGTCAAGATATTCCAGATGGCCAAGGGCCAGTTCCAGTTTTTTTGCCTGGTCTGTTTCAATGTTGCAGCCTCTGATTGCTTCGATGATTTCATCAGACTTGGCTTTGGCCCCTTTTTTTATCAGTTTTCGGACAGCCTTTTCGTCAATGGAATCAGCGGTATGCTCCAGCAGATAAGACATGATTTCGGTTGCTGTTTTGCCGAAAGGGTCAGAAAGCACGCTGGCAATGCCGACATTGGAAACGGTCATACAGTTCTGGATGCGGTTCTTCTCAGAGGATTTCATGCAGACCAGCTTAAAGCGGTATCTGGCAAGTTCCCGGAGCTGGCGGAAATCCTTGGGAGGGATAAAGGAACATCTGACAAGGTCAAATTTGTAGAGGTCGGCAATCCATTTTGAATCCTTTTTGTCCGTTTTCTTGCCTTTGATAGCTTTGACATATTTGGGATGTGTAAGGCAGACCTCTATGTCCTTTTCGAGATAATTAAAAATAGGAATCCAATACTTTCCTGTGGATTCCATACAAACGTGATAACAATTATTCTCGATAAGCCAGTTGTGAAACTTTTGAATATCCGAGTTGATGGTTGAAAAGGATTTTTGCCTGTATTCGGATACTCCGTCCCTGTTAGTGATTACGATGGTTGCAACGATAACATTTTTGTGGACGTCAAGCCCACAGCAGATGGGGTATTTTAACTTCATCATAAGTATCACCACCTTATAAAAAGGAATAGCAACAGTGACTGTCATCCTGTGACTGAATAAACATGGTTTATTACCAATGATAAGAGTCCGGGCTCAAAGTCCCACTTGTTTGTGCTTGAAAGGATGACGGCACATATAATGATACGGGGTCGGAATAAATTCGCCACTCCTCCTTCCGTGCTCTGTAGTGTATTGCTATTCCCTACAGGGATTATAAATCAAATAGTGGAGAGGTACAACATTTTTTCATAACTTGTTTGTGCCTTGAGCGAAGCGAAAGGAATGACAAAAATGATGAAAAAAACAAGTAAGATGGCGGCTGCCGGAGTTCTGGCGGCAATGATGGCTCTGTCTCTGGCGGCCTGCGGCGGCAGCTCGAATTCCGGCGCTCCGGCTCCGGCTGAGACCCAGGCGGACGGCTCCGTAAAGACCGAGGGGAGAACCATGAAGGTGTTAAACCCCGAGGAGCCCGGCGCTGAGGACGCGCTGAACAAGGCGATGGACGCCTGGGCGGCTGAGGCGGGCGTGACATTGGACAAGATGGTGATCTCCCACGACGACCAGCTGACCAAGTTCCCCTCCATGGCTAAGAACAAGGATCTGCCGGACCTGATCCAGACCACCAGACTGCACCAGCTCTATCCCGAGGAGTTCGTGGACATGAGCACGGTGGTGGACACCAGCCTCTTTGAGGAGTCCGCGTTAAAGATCGTAGGCAAGGACTACAAGTCCGACAAGATTTCCGGCCTGCCCAGCCAGTTTACGACCACAAACTTCTATTATAATAAGGACGCGTTTGCGGCTGCCGGCGTGGAAGCTCCCACCGTGGAGAATCCCTGGACCTGGGACGAGCTGTACGAGAACGCGGCTAAGATTCAGGCGGGTGGAAACATCAAGTACGGCTTTGCTGCCGACGTTTCCAGAGCCAGATACGATATTCTCATGTACGCAAACGGCGGCTCCCTGACGGTGAAGGACGGCGATTCCTTCAAGGTGGCGGTGAACAGCCCCGCCAACGTGTCCACACTGGAGCAGTTCGTGAAGGCCAACGAGGACGGCGTGATGCCCAAGGCCATCTGGGCCGGCGGTTCCACGGACAACCCGGTGGAATATTTCAAGAACGGCGACGTGGCCATCCTGCTGTCCGGTTCCTGGAACTACAACTCCATGACCACCGACATCACCAAGTTCGAATTCGGCGTTATGCCCTCTCCCAAGGGAACGGTTTCCCAGGCGGCCATCATCGGCGGAAGCGCCCTGGCGATCCCGGAGAACGCAAAGAATAAGGATCTGGCCGAGGAATTTGTGAAATGGTTCTTCGAGGAGGGCAATTTCAAGAATTATCTCCAGGACGACAAGGGACTTTCCGCATTAAAGAACGTGGTGTACGAGCCGTCGGAAGAGGGCGCTGCCGCGGATTACAAGATTCTCCAGGAGGAAGTGGGCTATGTGACCGACACCTTCATGGTGGACGAGAGCTCTGCATGAAGAACCTACAAGGATAACGAGTACCGGGATTACATCAAACGCGCGGTGAGCGGCGAGCTGTCCGCAAAGGATGCGCTGGATTCCTTCGCAAAGGAGCTGTCTGAGTCCTCAGGCTGGTCCATTGCCGAGTAAGATAAGCCGCGCCATAGTTTAAGGAGGATGATCAAATGGGTAAGAGGAAACAGGCGTTTTGCCATACCAGGGCGTTCTGGATGTTTGTTTTGCCGGCGCTGCTGCTGTTTTCCGTATTTTTCATACTGCCGCTGATCCTTAGCATCGGTTTTTCCTTCACGGATTACGACGGCTGGAAAACCATGAACTTTACGGGGCTGCAGAACTACACAAAATTGTTGTCCAGCGGGGAGTTCTACAAGACGCTGGGGAGGACCTTCGGCTACGCACTGTTCAGCCTTCCGTTCAAAGTGATCATCCCCCTTTTGATCGCGGTTCTGGCTACCACCAAATACTGCAAGGGCATCACCGTGGTCCGCACCATCAGCTATCTGCCGGTGCTGATCTCGGCCCTGGTGGTAGGTATCACCATCAACTGGATGTTCGGCCAGGAGTACGGTCTGATCAACTTCATCATCCAGTTCCTGGGCGGGGAGCCCCTTCAGTGGGCCTTAAATCCCATGCTAGCCACCTTTGTGGTCAGCTTCGCCTCCAACTGGGCCTCCACCGGATTTTACATGATCATGTTTATCGGAGGTATCAACAACATTTCCAGGGAGCTGTACGAGGCTTCCAGCGTGGACGGGGCCAAGGGCTACCAGACCTTCTTTAAGATCACCCTGCCCATGCTCAGCCCCACCATTTTCATCGTGCTGCTTTTATCCACCGTAAACCTGTTAAAGGAGTACGCGCTGGTACAGGGTATCACCTCCGGCGGGCCGGGAACTTCCACCACCTATATTGTGCAGTACATGTTTAACCAGGGCTTTACCCAGTACCGCTACGGCTACGCTTCCGCAATCGGCGTGGTTGTGAGTATTGTGTTCATTATCATTGCGGCAATCCAGTTTAAGGCTACGAAGGGAGGAGAAATCGAATGAGTAAGGCGTCCGATAAAAAGCGCGTGCTGACCGTGGTCACCACCATTGTGGGCCTCGGCGTATCCTTTGTGATGGTGTTTCCCATCATCTGGCTGCTCATGAGCTCCTTTAAGGACTCCACGGAGCTGTTCGCGTACCCCCTTCATTTTCTGCCGGAAAACTTCAGTCTGGATTCCTACAAAAATGTGATCGGCAGCGGATTTTTCCAGTATGTGAAGAACAGCCTGTTTCTGGCCGTGGTGGGCACTCTGATCACCCTGGCCATCAGCGCTATGTGCGGGTACGGCCTGGCGATCTACCGCCATGAGATCACCTACTCCAACAAGGTGTTCGCCGTGTTCCTGCTTGGCACCCTGATTCCCGGCGAGATTCTGACGGTCTCCCAGTTCACCGTGATCAGCGCCATCGGCCTGTACAACAACATCTGGGGCGTGATCCTGCCGGTGGTCACCACCACCACGGGAATCTTCATGTACCGCCAGCATTTCATGTCCATTCCGCTGTCCCTTGCGGAGTCGGCCAGGCTGGACGGGGCCGGGGAGTTCAAGATTTTCACCACCATCATGATGCCGCTTGCGTCGTCGGTGACCGTTTCCCTGACCATTTTCTCCTTTGTGTGGAGATGGAACGACTATATTCTGCCTCTGATGGTGCTGTCCGACCAGAAGAAATTTACCATTCAGATCGCGATCAAGAGCTACATCGGCACCATGGGAGTCAACTGGAATGCGATTCTGGCGTCCTCCATCCTCTCCATTCTGCCCATCATCGTGATTTTCATTTTCCTCCAGAAATACATCACCGGGGGAATCGCTACCACAGGCGTGAAAGGCTGATAAGGAGGACATCGTATGAGGCGCTATCTGGGACATCTGATCCGCTCTGCGGAGCGAAGGGTGGAACATTTCTTAAACGCACAGGTTCTGGACCGGTCCAGGGAGGACTTCGGGGCCATGCGGGGGGACGTGATCGAGGGAAAACCCACGATCTACGCCCTGGCTGCGGCCGTTTCGGTGTACTGTAACCGGGACAGCCGGTACTACCATGACAAGGAGCTGCTTGAGGCCATGAACCTGGCGATGGATTTCATCGGCAGATGGCAGCGGGACAACGGAGCGCTGGATTATCCCACCTGCAATTTCAACTCCGCGGCCGACACCTCCTTCTGCTTCAAGCGGCTGATCGCCGCCTACCGCGTGCTGGAACTGTACGAGCCCGCGGGAGCGGACAAACAGGTGGAAACGCTGCGGGAAAAATACCGCTTTGTTATGAGGCGTTCCCTGGAAATGATCCGCACCGGCGGCTTCCACACCCCTAACCACCGCTGGGGCATAACCGCGGCCCTGATGCAGGGCGCGGGTTTGTTTCCAGACCTGGCGCCGGAGCTTATGGCCCGGGCCGGACAGTACCTGGCGGAGGGCATCGACAGAAGCGCGGACGGAGAGTATGCGGAGCGGTCCACAGGCAATTACAACGCGGTGGTCAACAACGCCATGATGGCCATGTATGAGGAGTCCGGCGACCTGGATTACCTGGGTTACGTGGCCAGAAACCTTCATATGATGCTGACCTACATCGACCCGGACGGCACCATTTTCACCCAGAATTCCACCCGTCAGGATCAGGGAAAGGCCGACTACCCGGACAAATACTTCTACCAGTACCTGTTTATGGTCTCACTGCCGGAGGAAAAACTGGGAGAATATGGAAAATATCGTGAGGAGTTCGACGCGGCGGCCCACAGGATCATCCGTGACAATCAGGAGCGGGGCGATCTGGCGCCGGACTGCCTGCACATTGTCATGGCCCACAAGGCGATGTATGAGCATGTTTTTGCGGGCTGCGGCTTCCCGGATACCTACCGGAAATATTTCCGGGACGCAGGGGTGCTCAGGGTCAAAAATGAGCGGTACGGCTACAGCGTGCTCAGCGGAAAATCCGCGTTCCTGTACGTCAAGTTCGGCGAGCTGCCGCTGTTTGTGAAGATCGGCGAGAGCGTAGGCAGCTGCCGCAATTTTATTCCGGAGACCATGGAGGTGGAGGAGGGGAAATGTACCCTGAAATCCACGGTTTACACCAGCTATTACCAGCCCTTTGGGGAGTTCCAGGGCACAAACGACTGGTGGAAAATGGACCACGCCAGCCGGGAGATTCTGAACAACGCGCGCCTGGACATCCAGGTGGAGATTGCCGAGGCGGCGGACGGACTGAGCCTGCGCATCAAGGCGGAGGGGCTTTCCAGGGTTCCGCTGCGGGTGCAGGTCTGCGCGCCAAAGGATGCGGTGCTGGAGCACGATTGCTTCCACCTGCGCACGGCTGCGGGCGGCTGGATGATTTTAAAGAGCGGAATGGCAAAACTACGGCTGGGCGACCGGACGGTGGAGTTTGGGCCCGGCTTCGGAACCCACGAGTTCGGCGGGCATTACAGCGGCGAGGAAGTTTTCGCTTCCGGCTACACCGTGTACTTAAACGAGTACACGCCATTTGAAAAAACGGTGGATATCCGCCTTGTGGCGGCGGGAAACCGTGACTTGCAGTGAGGCGGGACGGAATATGAATCGAAAATGGGACAGAATCCACACAATTATAAAGACACTGGGGGAGCTGCGCTTTAAAGGGCGGCTCCGCCCGGAGACCATCAGGCGGGCGGACGCGGCATATGATCTGCCCGCTGTTTTTAAACCGGAGGCGTTTGCGGGGCTGAACTGGGAGACGGCGCTCCCAGGGGACACCTGGGGCGGGGCGGACCGGCATTTCTGGTTTGACACCCAGGTGAAACTGCCGGCGGACTGGCGGGGGGAGAAGGTGCTTCTCTGTCTGTCCACCGGGGCGACGGATCTCTGGAACACGGACAATCCCCAGGTGATCGTGTACCGGGACGGGCAGATGTACGGCACCATGGATCTGAACCACAACCGGATTTTGCTGGAGGAGCGGGCGGCGGGCGGGGAGACCGTGGGCCTGAGCTTTTACGCCTACTCCAATTCGGCGGGCAGGACGAACTTTTTCGACGTCTCCCTGTGCGCCCTGGACAGGGAGATTGATCAGCTGTATTATGATCTCAAGGTGTTGTGGGACCTGGCCGATCTGATGGGCGACGAGGAAAACGGCCGGCTGGAGCTGGAGGACGTGTTGAACCGGTGCGTCAACCTGCTGGATCTGCGGGACGTGAGCGGCCCGGCCTTTGCTCAGTCCGTAAAGGAGGCGGAGGCGTTTTTGCAGACCTCGCACTATAGCGCAGAACGGCCGCTGCCCCGGGTGGTGGTTCACGGCATCGGCCACACCCACATCGATGTGGCCTGGAAATGGCCTCTGCGCCAGACCCGGCAGAAGGCGGTGCGCAGCTTCCTCACCGTGATCCGGCTGATGGAGGAGTATCCCCGGTACCGCTTTATGTCCAGCCAGCCCCAGCTCTACCAGTTTGTGAAGGAGGAAGCGCCCTGGCTCTATGAGAAGATCCGGGAGCGGGTGCGGGAAGGGCGTTGGGAGACCGAGGGCGCCATGTGGCTGGAGGCGGACTGCAACCTGTCCTCAGGGGAATCCCTGATCCGGCACATTCTCTACGGAAAGTCCTTTTTCCAGGAAGAGTTTGGAACCGGGGACGGCCAGGAGGTGCTTTGGCTGCCGGACGTGTTCGGCTACTGCGTGGCCCTGCCCCAGATTTTAAGGCAGGCGGGAATCAAATATTTTATGACCACAAAGCTGGGATGGAACGAGTACAACCAGATTCCAAACGATACCTTTTACTGGCGGGGACTGGACGGCAGCGAGGTGCTGACCTATTTTATCACCACCAGCGACTACAAAAAGTACCCCCAGGTGGGCGGCCGCAAGTCCTTTGAGACCACTTACAACGGGCGTATGAACGCCAATCAGGTCCTGGGGACCTGGCAGCGCTACCGGAACAAGGATCTGAGCCGGGACGTGTTGACCTGCTTCGGCTTCGGGGACGGTGGGGGAGGAACCACCCGGGAGATGCTGGAGGAGGAGAAGCGCCTGGAAGCGGGGGCGGGAAACTTCGCTGGGGACTGCCCGGCGGTCCGGATCACCGGCGTGAACGAGTTTTTCCATATTCTGGAGAACAATTTAGAGGGGAAGAAGGTGCCCAGGTGGTGCGGGGAGCTGTATCTGGAATTCCATCGGGGAACCTACACCTCCATGGCCCGGATCAAGAAGAACAACCGGGAATGTGAGTTCCTGCTCATGGACGCGGAGCTGCTCTGTGTGATGGCGGGATTGGCGGATCAGGGATTCGCCTACCCGCGAAAGGAGCTGGAGGAGGCGTGGAAGCTGCTGCTGTTGAACCAGTTCCACGACATTCTGCCCGGGTCCTCCGTCGGGGAGGTCTACGAGGATTCGGACCGGCAGTTTGCGAGGCTGCGGGAGATTTGCGCGCAGGTGATGGAGCGGGCAAAACGGGGGATTGAGGCAGGGTATCAGGGATTGGCTGAGACTCTGGAAACGGCAGGCGCGGGCCGGGCGGTGGACGCACAGTGCGGGGGAAATCGCGACGCGGGCCAGACGGTGGACGCCCAGTGCGGCGGAAATTGCGGTCCGGCCCGGGTGATGGACGCTTCCGGTACGCTGTTTGTGGCAAACCAGCTGGGATTTGACCGCAGCGGCCTGGTTGAGACGGTTGTAAACGGACAAAAACGGCTATTCTTGGTGGAGAACGTGCCGTCCAAAGGCGTATTGGCGTTCGGACTGACCGGTTTGGAGGAGCCGGAGGAAGAAGAACGGCCGGGGGTGGTTCTCAGCTGTGAGACCGGCGGCAGCGGTTTTCTCACCGGCCTTTGCACCGAATTCTATGACCTGCGGTTTGACGGGCAGGGGCAGATCATTTCCCTGTATGACCGCAGGGAGGAGCGGGAGGTGATCGCTCCGGGCGGGGCGGGCAACGCCCTGGTGGTCTTTGAGGACCGGCCGGAGAGCTATGACGCCTGGAATATCGACGAATCCTACGAGGAGAAGCAGTGGACCGTCACGGATGTGACCCGCCTGGAGCTGGTGGAGAATACGGCGGTCAGAGCGGTGGTCCGCTGTGAAAAGCGCTTTATGAATTCCGCGATCCGTCAGGATATCTGCTTCTACCGCCATACGGGCCGGATTGATTTCGTCACCACCGTGGACTGGCGCGAGAGCCAGCTGCTGTTAAAAGCCGCCTTCCCGGTGGACGTGCTGGCGGAGCGCGCGGTTTACGATGTGCAGTTCGGAAATGTGGAGCGTCCAACCCACCGGAATACCAGCTGGGAACAGGCAAAGTTTGAGGTCTGCGCCCACAAGTGGGCCGATTTGTCAGAGTACGGATACGGCGTGGCGATGCTCAACAACTGCAAGTACGGCTATGATATCCACGACGGGGTGATGCGGCTGACGCTGATCAAATCCGGCATATTCCCCTATCCCGAGGCGGATCAGGAGATCCACCGGTTCACCTACGCGCTGTACCCCCACGCCGGAGATTTCCGGGCCGGGCGGGTGGTTCAGGAGGCGTATGATCTGAATTGTCCGTTGATTGGGTGGCAGACGGAGGGGAAACGGAAAAATGGGATTGAGGTATGGGGGGACGGTAAAAATGTAGATGTGGGGTATGGGAACGGTGAAACGGCAGCAGTGCAGTGCGGGGACGGCGTAAACGCAGCTATACGCCCCGGAAGCTTTAAAACCACAGCCGCGCTTACCGGCGTCCCTCACACCGGTTTTTCCCTCCTCCGCGTCAAAGCGGAAAATGTGATCGTCGAGACCGTTAAACAGGCGGAGGACGGAGATGGAATTGAGATCCGCCTGTACGAGGCTTATGGAAAACGGACCCGGACCGAGATGGAGGCCTCTATCCTGGCGGGAAAACAGCTCTGGGCGTGCGGCTGCATGGAAAACCGGCTGCAAGAGCTGAAGCACGATGGAGAGCGGGCGGAGATCACCATAAAACCCTACGAAATTCTCACCCTCAGGATCAGCTGATATTGGGACGGTGGTTTACAGAAAACAACGGCGGCATTTTGATGATAACAGGAGGACAACATGGAATACTATATCGGAATCGACCTGGGAGGCACCAATATCGCGGCGGCTCTGGTGGACGGGCAGGGCAAAATCCTGGGCAGGGCCAACCTTGCCACCGGGGCGGGCCGGCCTGCGGCGGAGATCGCGGCGGACATGGCTCACGCGGGCCGCAGAGCTGCAGAGCAGGCGGGCGTTCCCATCGAGCAGGTGAGCGCCGTGGGCATGGGCGTGCCCGGCACTGCCAACCAGAAGGATGGGGTGCTGGAATTCGCCAACAATCTGGGCTTTCTCCACGAGCCCATTGTGGAGATGATGGCGGGCTGCTTTCCGGGCAAACAGATTTGGTTTGACAACGACGCCAACGCCGCTGCCTGGGGCGAGTACCTGGCGGGGGGTGGAAGAGGCGCTGATTCCATGATCGCCGTGACCCTGGGCACCGGCGTGGGCGGAGGGATCATCCTGGGCGGGAAGCTCTGGAACGGCGTGAACTACGGCGCCGGGGAGCTGGGCCACATGGTGATCGACCAAAACGGGCCGGAGTGCAACTGCGGGCGCAGGGGATGCTTCGAGGCCCTGGCCTCGGCCACGGCTCTGATCCGCCAGACACGGGAGGCCATGGACAATGCGCCTAAGTCCCTGATGTGGGAGCTCTGCGGAGGAGACAAGCGGATGGCGGACGGCAGAACCGTCTTTGAGGCGGCCGGCCGCGGAGACCGGACCGCGGCCATGGTGGTGGAGCGGTATATCGGTTATCTGGCGGTCGGAATCACCAACCTGGTCAACCTCTTTCAGCCGGAGATTATCTGCATCGGCGGAGGCGTCAGCCTGGCGGGAGCTGCTCTGTTAGAGCCGTTGAAACAGATTGTGGCGGCCGGAGATTACGCCAGGGACAGCAGTGTCCACACTGAAATCCGCCTGGCGGAGCTGGGAAACGACGCGGGATTGATCGGGGCGGCGCTGCTTGGGAGGCGTTGAGAAGGGAGTGGGGAGGCGGAAGAAGGTTGCCAAGACGTAAATATCCGTCTTGGCAACCGCCGTTCTTTATGTTATATTAAAAGAACACCGGGAACCGGAGCGTGTGCCAAATGCCTGTCTGCCGGATTCACAACGATCGAATCATCATATGTTTCATTCATTTTGCCGCGGGCGGTCAGACCGCGCGGCAGTCGATTATCCAGTCCGTTTCGGACGAATGTTCAGTTAAACGACAATCTGTAGTATAATACGTATAATACATAAGGTTGATTGAAATATCGCGGGGGCCGGTTGCCTGGTGCCGGAATAGTTACTATAATTATAATGTAGACAGGTGTTTGCACATAGCTTTGCGGGACAAGGAGGCTGTGTGGACAAAGAAAAACAGGGGATTCATCACGAGGACCTGGCGCTCAAAACGGCGGCCCAGTATTTTGGCGAGGAGCTGCTGCGGTTTATGGGCGTACCCGGGGTGGTGGCGCTGGCCGCGCCTACGGAGACGGTGAAGCTGGAAGCCCGGAAAATGTACCAGGACTTCAATTACGTGATGGAGGGCGGCGATTGGGTGCATCTGGAGTTTGAGAGCGATCTCATCACCCTGGAAGACCTGCGGAGGTTCCGGGAGTATGAGGCTTCCACCAGCCGCACCCACAGGGTGGCTGTGGTCACCTATGTGATCTGCTCCTCCCGGGTGGCGGAACCGGTCACCGAGCTGGCGGAGGGGATCAATGTTTACCGGGTGCGCGTGATCCGGATGAGAGGCCAGGACGGGGACAAGGTATTCGCGGGGCTGGAGGAAAAGCGCAGAAATGGCGGGAAGGTTCAGAAGGCGGAGCTGGTGCCCTTACTTCTGACGCCGCTGATGTCCAGCCGTCTGAGCGTGAGAGTGCGGATTGTGAAGAGCCTGGAAATTCTTCGGGAGGAAGAGGCGGCGGTGACCGGGCTGGAGATGGAAAAGATGCAGGCGGTGCTGTACACGTTTGCGGATAAGTTCTTATCCGCTGGGGATTTGGAACAGGTAAAGGAGATGATTGCGATGACGAGACTTGGTCAAATGTTGGTTGAGGACGGGATTGCCCGTGGAATTGCCCAGGGAATCGAACAGGGGATCGCCCTCACAAAGCGGGTGCTCCGCCTGTCGGCGAAGGGGCTCACGCGGGATCAGATTGCCGAGGACTGCGGGATCGGGCGGAAGGAGGTAGACGACATTCTGCGCGAGGAAGAGGACCTTTGATCCCCTTTTGATTTTAGCAGACGGCATGGGAAGGAGCGACCCAGCGGCATGCAGGCCTTTGTGAGGACTGTGTGCCGCCGTTTTGCCGCGTGATGGCGTAAAAAGTGTAAAGGCAGATTGCAGTCAATGATTTTGTTGTCGATAAATTGACCGAAGCGAGGGGGAAATGCCAGAAAAACCGCGTGGGAAAATACTATTTGACGCTGTATGGAAAAGCAAGTATAATGATGGAAGTAAGTTTTTGGGAGCGGTGAACGCAGATGGTTGGACTAAAAATTGAGGATGTAAAGGGCTTTACCAGCAAGCTTTTTGTAAAAGAAGACTTTGATTTGTTTCTGGTAAAGGAGGTACAGATTGTCACCTTCAACAGCTTTTCCATCGACGGGCATATCCGAAAGGGATATTTTTCCGAGGAAGAGCTGGAAGAGATCGGAGATGAGGGATTTGCGCCCTGGAAGCTGCTGCGGCCGGTGTGTTTCGGCCTGATCAAGGGAAAGCGGCTGCCGGGGAGTTTTCACATCGTGCTCCAGCTGCCGGCCGGTCAGGTGGAGCGCTTTGCATCCGGAAACGGCGTGGAGGCCGGGCAGATTCAGGGTATGTATCTGAATATTCGGTACGAGGATGGAGCACTCTATTGTATAACCGGGCTGTCCCTGGGCTTTTTTACACTGGACAAGACCCTGGAGGATTTGTGGGACCGGTCCGCGGAAGAATTTCTGCGCAAGCGGGGAATCGCCTGCCTGCGGGAATAGCATACCCTGACCGGGTCAGTGTTGATCCGTCCGGGATATGGAGCGGAGATTAAAGCCGCGGGTCTCGGCCTGCGGATGATTTTTACGTGCGGGGATGATGAGATGGCAAAATTATACTATCGTTACGGCGCGATGGGCAGTTCCAAGACGGCCAACGCGCTGATGGTGGAATACAACTACGGCGAGCGGGGCAAGCGGGCTCTGCTGGTGAAACCCAGGCTGGACAGCCGGGACGGGGATCACATGATCCGGTCGCGGATCGGCCTGGAGTGCGAGGGCGTTCTGCTGGAAGAGCTGACACAGATGAGCGACGTCCGGCTGCGGGAGTACGACTGCATTATTCTGGATGAGGCTCAGTTCGCAACCAAGGAACAGGTGGAATTTCTGGTCCATATTGTGGACGATCTGGATATTCCGGTGATCTGTTACGGGCTGCGGACCGATTTCCGCCATGAGTTTTTTGAGGGCAGCAAGTGGCTGATGGCCTGGGCGGACAAGGTTGAAGAGTTGAAAACCGTCTGCTGGTGCGGAAAGGCGGCCAACTGTACCGCCCGGATCGGCGAGGACGGCCGGATGGTGCGGATCGGGGACCAGGTGGTTATGGGCGGCGACGACCGCTATGTGGCGCTCTGCCGGAAACACTACAACCAGGGCGACCTGGGGCCGGGGCTTAAGGAACCGGTGGCGGAGGGCGCGGGAAGACGCGCCTGAGAAATCCCGGATACAGGCGGTTTGGACCTGTTTTGACAGCAACTATGGAGGCAGCGGACGGCGCGGTTATAAAAGCGCACACGGAAAGGACGGCGGTGTATGGACAAAAAGGTACTGGCGGAGAAGCTGGGGATTCTTCAGGACATGGCGGCAAAACAGGAGAACTTCCTGGAATTGACCGCGGTGCTGGACTGTCTGCGGGATGTCCAGGTGACACCGGAGGAATTGGAAGAAGTTTACAGCCGTCTGGAGCGGAAGGGAATCCGCGTGGGGACCCCGGAGGGGGACGCAGAACTGGAGCCGGAGCTGGATTTGGAGGACGATTTTGATACCGGGCTGGACGCGGGGGTTCTGGGCAAGGACAAGCTTCTGACCGGGGACGAGGAGACGGAGGACGGTCTGGTTCTGCGGGAGAAGCCGTCGGAATACGGCGAGGCCGAGGAGGACCTGTTCAGCGAGGAAGCGCCCCAGAAGGTGCTGGAGGGCGTGAGCACCGGTGATCCCATCCGGGAATATTTGAAGGAGATCGGCGCCATCGCGCTGCTGACTCCCGAGGAGGAAGCCGGACTGGCCAAGCGCTGCGCGGAGGGGGACGAGGAGGCGGGAAAACGCCTGGTGGAAGCCAATCTCCGGCTGGTAGTCTCCATCGCCAAGCGCTACACCGGCAGGGGGATGAGCTTTCTGGACCTGGTTCAGGAGGGCAACATCGGCCTGATGAAGGCGGTGGAGAAATTCGACTATGAGAAGGGATACCGTCTGAGCACCTACGCCACCTGGTGGGTGAAGCAGGCCATCACAAGAGCTCTGGCGGACCAGGCGCGCACGATCCGGCTGCCCGTGCATATGGTGGAGGCGGTGAACAAGATCCGCCGTACCCAGCGGGACCTGTCCGTGCAGCTGGGCAGAGACCCCTCCAACCGGGAGCTGGCGGAGGCGGTGGGAATGACCGAGAAGCGGGTGGAGGAGCTGATTCAGACTTCCGGCGACACGGTGTCCTTAGAGACCCCGGTGGGGGATGAGGACGGCTCCAGCCTGGGGGATTTCGTGGCCGACAACGCGGGCGACTCCACGGAGGACCAGGCGGAGAATGTGCTGCTTCGGGAGGAGATCGACAGCATGTTACAAGGGCTCAACGAGCGGGAGCGCCAGGTAATCAAGCTGCGCTTCGGCCTGGAGAACGGCCGGCCCCTGACCCTGGAGGAAGTGGGAAGACAGTTCAACGTCACCAGGGAGCGCATCCGCCAGATCGAGACGGCGGCGCTGCGGAAACTGCGCAATCCCGTGCGGAGCAAGAAAGTCAGGGATTTTTTACCTTAAAGGGAGGGACAGCCGGTGAAGATGATCAATCAGGAATCAGCGGAGAGTATCCCGGTTTCCCTGCTGCCGCTGCGGGAAATCGCAGGATTTCCGGTGCGTCCGGGGCTGTACGACATGAACGGAGCCACGCTGCTGCAGGACGGGGTGAATTTTACGGTGCACACCCACTACGGGACCGGCTGTGAGCTGCTGCTGTTTAAGCGTGAGGGCAGGGAGCCCTACGCAGTGTTGCCGTTCCCGGAGGAGTACAAGATCGGTAACGTGTATTCCATGATCGTGTTTGGCCTGGACATCGGGGAGTTCGAGTACGCTTACCGGGTGGATGGACCCCATGATCCCGGTGCGGGACTGCTGTTTGACCGGGAGCAGATTCTCTTAGACCCCTACGCCAAGGCAGTGACCGGACAGAGCGTCTGGGGTGAAAAACAGGAGCCGGGCCGTACATACCGGGCCAGGGTGGTGAAGAACAATTTCGACTGGGGAGACATGCCGCAGTCCAGCCGGGAGATGAGCGACCTGGTGATCTATGAGCTTCATGTGCGGGGCTTTACCCGCCACAGCTCCTCCGGCGTGGTCCATCCCGGTACTTTCGAGGGGATTTTGGAAAAAATCCCCTATTTAAAACGTCTGGGGGTCAACGCGGTGGAGCTGATGCCCGTATTTGAGTTCGACGAGACCATGGGCGGTCGGGAGGTGAACGGCCAAAAGCTGCTGGACTACTGGGGGTACAATACGGTGGGATTTTTCGCGCCCAACACCAGCTACACCGCCGGTCTGGAGTACAACCGGGAGGGGACGGAGTTCAAGAACCTCATCCGCACCCTGCACGAGAATGGCATCGAGGTGATCCTGGACGTGGTGTTCAACCACACCGCCGAGGGCAATGAAAAGGGGCCGGTGATCTCCTTTAAGGGGTTTGACAATAACATCTACTACATGCTGACGCCTGACGGCTACTATTACAACTTCAGCGGCTGCGGCAACACGCTCAACTGCAATCACCCAATCGTGCAGCAGATGATCGTGGAATGCCTGCGCTACTGGACCGTGGACTACCGGGTGGACGGCTTCCGGTTTGATTTGGCCAGCATTCTGGGGCGGAACGAGGACGGCTCTCCTATGAACAATCCGCCCCTGCTGCAGCGCCTGGCCTTTGACCCCATTCTGGGAAATGTAAAGCTGATCGCCGAGGCCTGGGATGCGGGCGGACTCTACCAGGTGGGGACCTTTCCGGCCTGGAAGCGCTGGGCCGAGTGGAACGGAAAATACCGGGATACCCTGCGGGAGTTCTTAAAGGGCGGAACCTGGGCGGCCCGGGAGGCAGCCAGGCGGATCACCGGCTCCGGGGACCTCTACAACGGCCACTATGCGGGCTACAATTCCTCGGTGAATTTCATCACCTGCCACGACGGCTTCACCCTCTACGACCTGTACGCCTATAACGAAAAGCACAACCAGGAGAACGGCTGGGGGAATACCGACGGCACGGACGACAACCGCAGCTGGAACTGCGGCGCAGAGGGGCCGACGGACGACAAAGAGGTGCTGGGTCTGCGTTTCCGCATGATGCGCAACGCCTGCGCGGTGCTGATGTGCAGCCGCGGCACGCCCATGTTTTTTGCCGGGGACGAGTTCGGTAACACGCAGCTTGGCAACAACAACGCCTACTGCCAGGACAACGAGATTTCCTGGCTCAACTGGGATCTGCTCAAGGAAAATGAGGACCTGTTCGACTTTTTCCGCTTTATGATCCGCTTCCGCAGGAGCCATCCGGCGATCCGGAGGGATCTGCCCGGCGCGGTCTGCGGCCTGCCCGCCCTGACCGTGTACGGAAACGGCGGCGGGAACCGGGTGGACGACGGCACCGCCGCCCTGGGAATTCTCTACGCCGGATATGACCGGAAGCGGGGGCAAGACGACGTGGTTTACCTGGCCGTCAACGTCTACTGGGAGGATGTGAACATTCAGCTGCCGGAGCTGCCCAGGTATCTGGCCTGGTACGCGGTTGTGAACACCGCGGGGGACGGGCAGAGCCGTTTCTGCTACCGCTGCGGAGAGCGTAGCAGGGTAGACTCCGGCTTTCTGATGCGGCCCCGTTCCGTAGCCGTGTTCACGGCGAACGGCAACCAGTGACAGCGGAAAAAGGTGTTGAATTTTATTTATTAGCACTCATTTTGATTGAGTGCTAATTTTTTGTTGACTTTTTCATTGGATGGTACTAAAATGTAGAATAAAGGGTTCCGGGTGTGGAATCTCTGACAAGAACGAAAAGAAAGAGGCGTATAAGATATGGCTAAGAAAGGCAGTTTATCCATTACCAGTGAGAACATATTTCCGGTGATCAAAAAGTGGCTGTATTCCGACCACGATATTTTCTACCGCGAGTTGGTCAGCAACGGCTGCGATGCAATTACCAAGCTGAAAAAGCTGGAGCTGATCGGAGAGTACGAGAGACCGGAGGATATGGATTACAAGATTCAGGTTTCCGTCAACCCCAATGAAAAGACCATCAAGGTCACGGACAACGGCCTGGGTATGACCGAGGACGAGATCGACAAATACATCAACCAGATCGCATTTTCCGGCGTCCAGGATTTCCTGGAAAAATACAAGGACAAAGCCAACGAGGATCAGATTATCGGTCATTTCGGCCTGGGCTTCTACTCCGCGTTTATGGTGGCCGACAAGGTGACCATCGATACCCTTTCCTATCAGAAGGACGCCAAGCCCGTGCACTGGGAGTCCGAGGGCGGCATCAACTTTGAGATGGCCGAGAGCGGCAAGGAGCAGGTGGGAACCACCATCACCCTGTATCTGAATGAGGACAGCCACGAGTTCTGCAACGAGTACCGGGCCAGGGAAGTTCTGGACAAGTATTGCGCGTTCATGCCCGTACCGATTTTCCTGGACAACGAGACCGCAGAGCCGCAGTATGAGACCATTGAGAAGGACGAGCTGACGGACAAGGACACCATCGTGGAGACTGTGGTGGAGCCGGCCAAAACCGAGGAAAAGGAGAATGAGGACGGCACCAAGGAGACCGTGGAGGTGGAGCCCTCCCGGGAGAAGTACAAGATTTTAAAGCGCCCGGTGGCGTTAAACGACGTGAGCCCGCTGTGGAACAAGCACCCCAACGAGTGCACCGCAGAGGATTACAAGGCGTTTTACCGCAAGGTGTTTATGGATTACAAGGAGCCCCTGTTCTGGATCCATTTGAATATGGACTATCCCTTCAACTTAAAGGGCATCCTGTATTTCCCAAAGATCAACATGGAGTACGACAGCCTGGAGGGCACCATCAAGCTGTACAACAATCAGGTGTTTATCGCGGACAACATCAAAGAGGTGATTCCGGAGTTCCTGATGCTGCTCAAGGGTGTGATCGACTGCCCGGATCTGCCGCTTAACGTGTCCAGAAGCGCGCTGCAGAACGACGGCTTTGTGAAGAAGATTTCCGACTACATCACCAAGAAGGTGGCGGACAAGCTGTCCGGCATGTGCAAGACGGACCGTGAAAATTATGAAAAATATTGGGATGATATTGCACCTTTCATCAAATTCGGGTATATTAAGGATGAGAAATTTGCAGAGAAGATGGGAGATTATATCCTGTTCAAGAATCTGGATGGCAAGTATCTGACCTTTACGGACTGCCTGGAGGAGAATAAGGAGAAGCACGAGAACACGATTTTCTACGTGACCAACGAGAAGGAGCAGAGCCAGTATATCAACCTGTTCCGCCAGGAGGGAATCGACGCGGTGCTGCTTCCCCACAACATCGACAGCCCCTTTATCAGCCACATGGAGCAGAAGCACGAGGGTGTGAAGTTCCTGCGCATCGATACGGACTTGAACGCCGCTTTCAAGGAGGAAGTGAAGGAGGACGACGAGGAGTTCAAGAAGAGCTCCGAGGAACTGACCGAGCTGTTCAAGAAAGCCCTGTCCAACGATAAGCTGGACATCAAGGTGGAGAAGATGAAGAACGAGGGCGTGGCCTCCATGATCACGGTCAGCGAGGAAACCCGCCGGATGCAGGATATGATGAAGATGTACAACATGGGCGGCATGGATCCGTCGATGTTCGGCGGCACTGGGGAAACGCTGGTATTAAACGCCAACCATCCGCTGGTCAAGTACGTCCTGAACAATAAGGAGAGCCAGAATACGGACAAGATCTGTGAGCAGCTCTACGATCTGGCCAGCTTAAGCCATGGCCCGCTGTCGCCGGAGCGCATGACAAAGTTCGTGGCCCGCAGCAATGAGATCATGCTGATCATGGCTGGTGAGAAGGCGGAATAATCCCCTGAAGCTGCAGTTCCCTGAATAACGTAGGAGGATTTACGGGGATGAAAGAAGAGTACAAAAACGATAAATTCCTGGTGGCGCTGGATGCGGCCGGAGCCGATGTGGATGGCGCGTTGAACCGGTTTATGGGGAAGACATCGCTCTACAAGAAGTTCATGAAAAAATTCCTTGAGGACAGGTCCTACCCCGATATGCTGGAAAGTCTCGCTGGTCACGATCCGGAGGAGGCGTTCCGCCAGGCCCATACGCTCAAGGGCGTTGCGGGCAATCTGGGAATCAATAACCTGCTGGCCGTGCTGGTCCCCATGGTGGAGGTGCTGCGCGCCGGCAAAGAACCCTCCGAAGAACAGGTGAGTGCCTGCAAGGTGGAATACGGGAAGATTGTGGATATTATCGAGAAAAATTGGAACGAATGATAAGGTGCGGTGCCGCGAAAGCGGCGCCGCATTTTTGTATGCAGTGAGCCGGGGAGGTTGTCTGGATACATTGCGGCGGAAACGCTGCCTGCCGGCGGCTGCATTGGGAAATTGCCCCGGCGCGCGTCCTGCATTTAAGGACAGGGAACCGCATATACTGATAGGGAATCCCGGAAACGAGGACGCGGAGGAACGCGATGCAATATTTGGAAATTTATTTTAAAAATATGGAAGAGATGGTGGATTTTGTGCGCCGGGCAAATACAGTGGAGGCGGACGTTGACCTGCAGTTCGGCCACATTCTGGTGGACGCAAAGTCCATCCAGGGCGTGCTGGCTATGGGCTGCGGCTGCCACGCCAAAGCCGTGGTCCACTCCCAGGACCCGGAGGATCTGGAGCGGCTGAAAGCCAAAGCATGAGAAAAGAAACCCAAATCCAACCCAGGGTCCGCTTGACATCTGGACCTATCATGATATAATAAGTAGTAATGAATACTACATGTGATACAGACATGTTAAAAAAGTGGAGGGATCCTTGCCGGAAGACAAGGATGCTTCGGGTTTGGAGGAAGCTTAATATGACCTACAAAATCATCGGGGACAGCTGCCTGGATCTGACGGAGGAGATGAAGCGGGATTCCCGCTTTCAGATGGTTCCGCTGACACTCCAGGTGGGGAGCGCCCAGGTAGTGGATGACGAGACATTTGACCAGAAAAAATTCCTGGGGCTGGTAAAGGCCTGTCCGGAGTGTCCCAAGACGGCGTGCCCGTCGCCGGAGACCTACAAGGAAGCCTATGAGCAGGCGGAGGCGGAAGCGGTGTTCGTCATCACGCTGTCCGGCCATTTAAGCGGTTCCAACAATTCGGCGGTCCTGGCCAAGCGGCTCTTCGAGGAGGAGCGTGCGGAGAAGCAGATCACGGACAACAAGCGCGTGGAGGTGATCGATTCCCTTTCCGCGTCCGCTGGGGAGCTGAACATCGCCCTCTATATCCAGGGGCTCTGCGAGGCCGGGCTGGAGTTCGACGAGGTGGTGAAGCGGGCCCTGGAGTTCCGGGACCGGATGCACACGTATTTCGTATTGGAGACGCTGGACACCCTGCGCAAGAACGGCCGCCTTTCCGGCCTTCAGGCGTTTTTTGCCACGGCGTTAAACATCAAGCCTGTGATGGGAGCGGACAAGGGTACCATCATCAAGCTGGACCAGGCCCGGGGGATCAACAAGGGACTGCAGCGGATGTGCGATATCGCGGTTCAGGAAGCGGGCGACAGCGCGGATAAGGTGGCTGTGATCGCCCACTGCAACAACGCCCAGCGGGCGGATTACGTGAAAGCGGAGCTGGCAAAGCGGGCGAAGTTCAAAGAGATTGTGATCACCGAGACCGCAGGCGTTGCGACGGTGTACGCCGGGGACGGAGGGATCGTACTGGCGGTCTGACGGCCGGAGATCCGGCGGTTTGCGCCGGACGGTTTGCGTTGGAGCGCGTTGTAAATCAAATGATAGAGATCAAAATTGTGCCAAACCGCGGATAATATGCGGCTTGGCACAATGGCGTTTTAATGGTATGATTAGCTTACTGTTTGCAGGACCTGGTATCCGGATGGTCTGTGAACGGGAAATGAGCGGGAATATCAGGGCGGCCGCCGGAGCCGGTTAAAGCCGGTGCGGCGGCTGTTTTCAGACGAACAGGAACGTGACAGAGGTGGACAGATGAACAGGACAGGATGGGCTGCCGCGCTGGCGGCAGTGCTGGGGATCGCGCTTGCCGGCGTGATCGGTTATATGGTGTGGCACAGCGCCGGACATTCTTATCAGGCGGTGGAGACGCAAACCGCTGCCGGGGAGGCCGGGAGGGCCGGAAGCGGCGGGCAGGAAGGCGCAAATGCAGCGCCCGGCGGTGAGAACGAGGCGTTTGGGAATACCGGTTTTGGCGGAGGCGGGGACAAAGCGGCTGACGGGGACGGCATCGGGGCGAATGAAACCGGAGACATCGGCTCCTTTGGACACGGGGATCCGGCAGAGGCGGCGGAGTCCGAAACGGCTGAACCCGAGGATGACACCGTGCGCCTGGTGTTCGGCGGAGACGTGCTGTTTTCGGACCATGTGCTCAACGCTTACAGCAAGACCGGGGATATCACCGGCGTGCTGGACGACGGGCTGCGGGAGGTCATTGGGGGCAGCGATCTGTTTATGGTCAACCAGGAATTCCCATTCAGCAGCCGGGGGACAGCGGCGGCGGACAAACAGTACACCTTCCGCCTGCCGCCGGAAAAGGTATCCATTTTGAATGAAATGGGCGTGGACATTGTGACGCTGGCCAACAACCACGCTCTGGATTTCGGCACCGATGCGCTGGTGGACACGCTGGACACCCTGGACGGGGCGGGCATCCCCCACGTGGGCGCGGGGCGGAATCTGGATGAGGCCAAGGAGCCGGTGATCCTCACGGCCAAGGGCAGGAATATCGGCTTTCTGGGCGCTTCCCGGGTGATCCCCGAGGGCTCCTGGAACGCTTCGTCCACCAGACCGGGTATGCTGACCACCTACGATCCTGCGGCTCTGGTGGAACAGATCAAGGCTCTCCGGGAGCGCTGCGATTACCTGGTCGTCTATGTGCACTGGGGGATTGAGCGGGATGAGCGCCCCCAGGACTACCAGCGCTCCCTGGGGCAGCAGTACATTGACGCGGGGGCGGACCTGGTGATCGGCGCCCATCCTCACGTGCTCCAGGGCCTGGAATATTACAAGGGCAAACCCATCGTGTACAGCCTGGGCAACCTGGTGTTCGGCAGCAGTATTCCCAGAACCGCCCTGCTGGAGGCGGACTGGGACGGCGAGAACACCACCCTGCGCCTGGTGCCCGCCACCTCGTCGGCGGGCTACACCCGGATGGTGATGGACGAGGCCAAAAAGCAGGAATTTTACCAGTATATGACGGATATCTCCTACGGCGTTACCGTCACGGAGCAGGGGATCAGCGCACAGTAAGGCGGCCCATTGCATTTAAATTCAAAAAGCCTGGAAAGCGTTTTGCTTTCCAGGCTTTTACCGTCTCATAAAACAATTCAGCTCTGTCCGGTCTGATTATAACGCAGTTCCAGAAACTGGTTATAATTTTTCTGGTACAGATTGTCCAGATCCTTGGAGTACCCGGCGATGGCCCTGGGGCAGTAGCTGGCTAATGCCTGGATCACCTCGTCGGCCTGCTGTTCGTTCTTGACCGTGATCTCCCGCTATTTGTGGTCTGCGAAGGCGATGTTGACGCCGTAGGTCTTTCCGGTGGGAATTCCGTTGTAGCGGTGGCTGGTGATCCGCTTGTACATCCACACCACGTGATCCGGCAGATCCAGGTAGTAGCCTGCGCCGCCTACCAGCATAAACAGGAAGTTCCGGTCGATCTGTAGGCCGTGAAGCTCCTGGGTGTGGGAGAGGAAATCGCGCACGCGCTCCTCGGAGCGGGAATCAGGCGCGGATTTTAAGAACTTCCGGACCGCCCGCTCATAGCCGGTCAGGCTGTTGTAGAGAAAGAACATTCCAAGGCCGGTCGCCGCAACGCCGATGGCGAACAGACCCCACATGGTGCCGTTATCCATCCCGGCGACCTCGCCGATCTCAACATAGTAGGGCAGAATGCTTTCCTTCACCTCATCGTCCAGCTGGTACCAGTCAAAAAATTCGTGGTAATACTGCAGGCTTTTGCTGGACAGCGGCTGGATGGTGCCGGTGATCTCAAACTGATAAGGCTCCAGCGCGTCCGAGTCGATCTTGCCGTCCAGGTAATCGAAGGAGGCTTCCATCAGCGCGTCCGCCTTCTTTAAGTCGCCGCTGCGGGCTTTCAGGGAGATGTAGTGGTAATCTCCGGCGTCGATCACGTATTCCCGGGCTTTGACGGAGTTCGTCTTGGAGGAGACGGTCTCCGAGTAAGCGCCGTAAATCCCGTAAACCGTGGTGCGCACGTATGTTCCCTCGATTTCCCCGCTGTAGTCCAGCTCGTCCAGCGTCATGGGCTGGCTGAACGCCCTTGTAAACAGGGATTTACCGGAGTTGCCCAGCATAAATATTCCGATTCCCAAAAAGAGCACAATTAAAAACCAACTTGACTTTAAACCTTTGTACTTTGACATACAGATCCCCCTCGTCCCCGGTAGCCGCGGGGTAATCTCTGCCGCGAGCCGCCAGTTTTCACCAAATTTTAACATCTACCTGTATTTAACCACATCCCCCGGCTTCTGTCAAACATCTTATCTGGTAAATTCCGGCGGAAACGAGGCGCAAACAGCGGTCCAGGGGGAATCCATTTCCCAGCTAGAATCTCACGAACAATTTCCCTTCCCGCTCCCTCTGGGCCGCTTCCTCCAGAATGGCCTTTGTGGAACGGGTTCCGATCCGCACGGTGCCGGTGGCCAGCACCGCCAGCGCCTGGTCCAGGGTTTTCACGCCGCCGGCGGATTTGACCATGATGTCCGGGCTGACCGACGCGCGCATGATCTTTAAGTCCTCGATTTTAGAGCCGGAGGGCGCGTAGCCGGTGGAGGTTTTCACAAAATCCACCCCCGCCTTCTCCGCGATGCGGCAGGCGTGCGCAATCTGATCGCCGGTCAGGTAGTGGTTCTCGAAAATGACCTTCAACAGCGCGCCGCGCCCGTGGGCGGCTGCCGCAACCCTTGCCAGCTCATCCTGTACATAGTCGAACTCTCCGGACAGAAATCTGGCGTAGTTCATTACCACGTCCACCTCCACCGCGCCCTTTTCGATGGCGTCAATGGTCTCAAAAACCTTGGACTCCGTGGTGGCGGTGCCGTGGGGGAAGGCGGCCACGGTGGTGACCAGCACGCCGCTGTCCTTAAGCTCCCGGGCCACGATGGGAAGGTCCGAGGGGCGCACGCACACGGAAACGCAGTGGTATTCCTTTGCAAGGGCGCAGCCCTCCACCAGCTCTGCGGTGGTGATGTCCGGCCTCAGCAGGGAGTGGTCGATGGTACCCGCGATCTCCCTCACGGTGATGGAATCCCCGTCATGAAACATTTTTACATTTGATAATCCCATAGCGCGCCTCCTTTAGTACGGGTTGAAATCGCCCTCGGCCATCTGCTTCATGTCGAATACCTTCTGCAGGAATTCCATCTCGCAGGAGCCGTCGAATTTGGTGGCGTTTGCGAACCAGGGCGTGGCCTTCTCCTCCCAGATCTGGTTGGCGTGGGTTTCGCCCAGCTTCTTCATGTAGGCATCGATGTCGTCGGTCTTGACGATGAGGATGGAGTAATTTTTCCACATGTACACAATACACTCCTCGGCCCCGGCTTCCTTCAACGCGTCCAGCTGGCCCTTGTAGATCTCGCTGGAGGGGCAGTTCATGTGCATGTCGATGTAGTCCTGCACGTGTTCCGGTTTCAGTTCATTGATCATCACATAGCGTTTTCCCATTGTATTATTCTCCTTCTTCTAACAGTTCTTTGATCGGTGATCCGTCGCAGGTGGTCATCTCGAATCCAAGCAGGCGGGCCAATGTGGGCGCCTGGTCGATGATGCGGCCCTGGGGCAGGTCCACCTTGCGCCCGGAATAGGGGTTGTAGAGGAAATAGGTGGGCTGCACGCCCTTGTAGGGCTCGTGGCCGTGGGTGGCGATGCTGGAGCGGTAGCTGGCGTTGTTGGTGTCCTGCACCAGCTCGGCGTTGAAATCCGAGGAGAAGGATGCGTTGCCGAAGGATTCCAGCACATAGTCGAAATCGCCGTCCAGATGGTATTTCTCCTTCACCTCCTCGCGGGTGTAGAACGTTTCAATGTTCAGCTCCCCGGCGTGCTCCTTTAACAGGGAGATTACCTTCCCTGCAACCTCGGGGTCGTGGTTCTTAATGTAGAGATGGCCGGACAGGGAGCAGGTGTGGAAGTACGCGGTCCAGTCCGCCAGCCGGCCGTTTTCATCCACGGTGATAAAGCCGTGGTCCCGCAGGAAACGGTTGATAGAGTACACTCTGCGGATGTCCAGGTGGCCGTGGTCGCTGGTCACGTTGATGATGGTGCGGTTCTCCAGGCCCTGGTCCTTTAACGCCTTTAAGATGCGGGCGAAGCCCTTGTCCAGATACTCGTAGCCGGTCCAAAGCTCCTTGCTGAACACGCCGTAGTTGTGCCGCAGGTAATCGATGCAGACCAGGTGAAGGTACATCACGTCCGGCTGGTATTTTCCGATCAGGTACTCGGCGGTGTCAAAGCAGAGCTCGTCGCCTTTGTAATATTTATGTAGCTTGAAGGAGTCCTTGATATAGGGATAAACCTCGTCAAAGAATCCCGGCTTGGAGCGCTGGCGGATGATCTCCTGCTCATTTTCCGGAATCACGTGGATGCCTGCCCGGTGGATATTCCACTCCGCGTCGTCCCCCAGGGTCAGGGGCCAGTAGACCTCGGCCGCGGTGTAGCCGTGTTTTCTGGCTTCCTGGATCAGGGTGGGCACTTTCACGTCCGTGGCCTTCTCAAACCATTCGGGTTCCATGTTGCCGGGATCGAAATGTTCGTTGCCGATCACGCCGTGGGTTCCGGGATAGCAGCCCGTGCTGATGGAGGTGTGGATGGAGTGGGTGTAGCTGGGGTAGGTGGTGAGATTGCGCCTGATAATGGAGGAGTGTTCCAGCAGCTTCCCCATGTGCGGCATCCTTCGGATGATCTCTAAATCCTCCGTCACCATTGAGTCGATGGAGATTACAATCAATTTTCTCTTTTCCATAATGCATCGCCTTTCTGATATAGAATATAAACTTCTGGTTTGCCTGCGGAAAATTCACACATTAATTTTCATATATTTTTCATATTATTGATGAAATTCAGAAAAAATCATGTGAAAAATTTCTGCACGGTTCTTACTGTGGAGTATAGCACAAAGGATTCGGCAGTTCAAGGGGACAAACTGCAATTCAGATAAACTTTGAACAAATTTACGAATAATATGAAAATTTTCTTGTGCATATTTATCTATAAAATAATAAAAAGATGAGGCACTTTGTGTATTGAAAAATTTCACATAAGAAAATATAATGAAAACACAAGCGAAAAAGCATGGAAAAATATATGAAAATTTTCACAAAGAGGACTGTACAAATACGCAATGATTTGATATACCTGTCTCATATAACAACTTTTGTGTTCATTAACAGGAAAGGAAGACAGAAATGACGTTAAAAGAAATTTCAGAGAAAACCGGATTTTCGATCACAACGATTTCCAGAGTGATGAACCGGACCGGTTATGTGAACGAGGAGACCTACCGGAAGGTCATGCAGGCCGCTGAGGAAGGCGGATATTTTCAGAAGAAAAAGAACACCGTGCTGAACAACAACATTGTGGGCGTGATTGTGCCGGACCTGTCCAATCCATTTTTCGGGGCAGTGATCAAAGGGATCAAAGAGGTGACGGAGACCATGCACAAGGAAGTGGTGGTCATGGACACCAGCGAGGATTTCAATCAGGAGAAGCGGGCGCTGGCCCTGATGCAGAGCATGAAGCTGTGCGGCCTGATCATTACCCCTATATCCGACTGCGGACAGGGCGGTTACGAGATCGAAAAGATGCTGACGGACTTAAACGTGCCCGTGGTCCTGGTGGACCGGGACGTGAAGAACTCCGCGTTTGACGGCGTGTTCATCAATAACACCCAGGGCGCCTTTGAGATCACGTCCTACTTAATCCAGAAGGGATACTCGCGGATCGCCATTATCAGCGGCCCCAGGTACTCCAAGCCGGGCAGAGAGCGGCTTAAGGGGTACAAGAACGCTCTGGAAAAATATGGAATGACGCCGGATGAAAAGCTGTTCTTCGAGGGGGATTTCAGCCTGGAGAGCGGATACGCCCTGGCTGAGAAAATGATGTTGCAGGGAGAGCTGCCCCAGGCGGTGTTCTGCTGCAACAATCTGATGACCATGGGCTGCGTCAAGGTCCTGGCCGCTCACAAGGTGAAGATCGGCAAGGACATCCAGGTGGCGGGCTTTGACAAGCTGGATCTGATCGACCAGGTGATGGATTTAAAGATCGCCACGGTGGACCGGCCCACGGTTGAGATGGGGCGGGCTGCGGCTGAGATTCTGCTGCAGAAGCCCAAGCTTCCGGAGAGCAGCGTGATCCGCTCCGGAATCCGAATGGATTTGATGCCCAAATTGAGCGTATACGAATAGAAGAGAAAGGAAGAGACAACGTGAGCAGAGTGATGGTGTTGGGAAGCTTCGTGGTGGATCTGATGGCCAGGTCCCCGCATTTCCCGGAAAAAGGGGAAACGGTAAAGAGCAGTTTTTTTAAGATGGGACCGGGAGGAAAGGGATTCAACCAGGCGGTGGCCGCGGGCCGGGCAGGCGCTGATCTGCGCGCCGCCATCAAGCTGGGCAGGGATGAATTCGCCCAGGTGGCCTTAAACTGGATGGAGCGGGACGGGATGGACCAGTCCAACGTCTGTTTCAGCGAGACGGTTCCAACCGGAGCGGCACTGATCATGGTGGACGACAGCACGGGGCAGAACATGATTTCCGTGTTCCTGGGCGCCAGCGACGACTTTAACCAGGCGGACCTTGAGCGGCTGTACCCGGAGATTGAGGCCTGCGATTATCTGCTGCTTCAGCTGGAGATCAACCAGTGGGCGCTGGAGCGGGTGATCGCCTTTGCAAGGGAAAAGGGCGTGAAGGTCATCCTGAACCCGGCTCCCGCGGCCAGGCTTCCGGAAGAACTGTTTAACGGTCTGTTCGCGGTGATCCCCAACGAGGTGGAGGCCAAGCTGATCACCGGGATTCCGGTGAAGGAGGCGGGCTGCGAGGAGGCTGCCAGGTGGTTTTTTGACCGGGGCGTGCAGAACGTGGTCATCACATTGGGCGGTGACGGAGTGTACGTAAACGACGGCGTTAAGAGCCGCAGGGTGCCGGTTTACGCCTCCACCAAAGCGGTGGACACCACCGGCGCGGGCGACGCGTTCTGCGGCGGATTCCTGGCGGCTTTGGGTGAAGGCAGGGATGTGTTCGAGGCCGTGGAGTTCGGAAACGTGGTGGGCAACCTGGCCGTGCGGAAAATCGGAACCTCCCCGGCCATGCCGACGAGAGAGGAAATCGATGCATTTTTAAATTCGGAGGAGGGCCGCAGGTAAGCGGGACGAGGCCGTAGCTTAAGCGATAGAAAACGGAGGGGTAATCATGGGATCAATTAAACTGGAACACATCAATAAAACCTACGGAAAAGACGTGATCATTCCCGATCTGAACCTGGAGATCGAGGACGGGTCCTTCACCGTACTGGTAGGGCCGTCGGGCTGTGGAAAGTCCACCACGCTGCGCATGATCGCCGGTCTGGAAACGCCCAGCTCGGGCCGCATTTTCATCGACGATACGGACATCGGCGTGCTGCCTCCCGGCAAACGCGATATCGCCATGGTATTCCAGAATTACGCCCTGTATCCGACCATGACGGTCCGCCAGAACATCGAGTTCGGGTTGGAAAACAAGAAAATTCCCAAGGAGGAGCGCAGGAAGCTGGTGGAGGAGATCAGCGAGACCGTGGGCCTGACGCCCTATCTGGACCGGAAGCCGTCCAAGCTCTCCGGCGGCCAGAGACAGCGTGTGGCGCTGGCCCGGGCCATGGTGAAAAAGCCCAAGGTATTTCTGATGGACGAGCCGCTGTCCAACCTGGACGCCAAGCTGAGGACCCAGATGCGCGTGGAGCTGATCCAGATGCACGAGCGCCTCAAAACCACCTTTGTCTACGTGACCCACGACCAGGTGGAGGCCATGTCCATGGGCGACAACATTATCCTGATGGACAAGGGCATCATCATGCAGCGCAGCGCTCCCACGGAAATGTACCAGAACCCGCAGAACGTTTACACGGCCCGGTTCATCGGAACCCCGCCCATGAATATTCTGCAGAACGCCCTGGCGGACGGTTACCAGCTGGGCTTCAGGCCGGAGCGCGTGCTGTTTGAACGCCCCGAGGGGGAGCCGGCCTTCCGGATGAACGTGCATGTGGTGACCAAGGAGAATCTGGGATCCGAGTGCATTTACTCCATGACCTGCGATTTCGGCGCCATCAGCGTAAAGTCCCAGGACGACGTGATGGAGCGGGACGTGACGGTCTATGTGAAATACAGCAACCTTTACATATTCGACGCGGAGTCCAACCGTGCGCCTCTTGACGGGACCGTCAGGCGGCAGGTGGAGGAGATCAGCGCACGCGTGAGAGAGGGGCGGTGATCAGATGGCTAAGACAAAGGAGAAGTTCCACGACCCAAACCAGCAGAAATTCGCCAATATCAAAGGGTTTTCCCTGGTCGCTCCGGCGGTGTTTCTGATCTCGCTGTTTACGGTCTACCCCATCATTTTCACCCTTTACTGGGCCTTCCACTCCGGCAACCTGATCTCGCCGGACAGCAAGTACGTGGGCATGAACAATTTCCGCTATCTGTTCTCCACGCCCAGCTTCCTGAAGGTGCTGATGAACACGGTGTTTTACAGCGTGATCGTGGTGGTGCTGACGATCGCGGTGGCCACGCTGTTGGCCGTGTGGCTCAACGGAAAGCTTCACAAGAAATTTAACGGGTTTGTGCAGGCGGTTATTTTCACGCCCCACATCATCTCGCTGGTATCCGTGTCCATGGTGTTTTTGTGGCTGTTCGACTCCCAGGTGGGCTTTTTGAACTCCATCATCACCGCCATCGGGCTGAACGCCTTTCCGTTCTTCACCAGCCCGAAAACCGCGCTGTTTTCCCTGGTTCTGGTCATGGTGTGGAAACAGGCCGGATATTACACCCTGTTAATCATGGCGGCGCTCCAGGGCGTGCCCCAGGAGATTTACGAGGCGGCCTCCATCGACGACGCGCCGGCCTACAAGACATTTTTCAGAATCACCCTGCCGATGATTTCGCCCACGCTGTTTTTCGTGTCCATCACAGCGACGATCTCATCCTTCCAGATATTTGACGCGGTGAACCTGATTACCGGCGGAGGTCCGCTCAACTCCACCAACACGCTGGTGTACTACATTTACGAGCAGACCTACAAGTTCGGCAAGCTGGGTACCGGAAGCGCTGCCAGCCTGCTGCTTCTGATCCTGGTGGGCGTTCTCACGTTCCTGTATTTCAAGGTGCTGGAGAAACGGGTTCATTATCAATAGAGGGAGGTTAAGTTATGAATAACGGGGCAAAAAATATCGTCACCCGGGTGATCGACCTGGTCATGAAATGCCTTCTGGTGGTGATCATGGTATTTCCCTTTTACTGGATGGTGATTACGGCGTTCAAGACGCAGAAGGAATCCATGATCTTTCCGCCCACGCTGATTCCCAGCCAGATCACCTTTGAGAGCTTCAGCACAGTGATGGAAAAGATTCCCTTCGGCCTGTTCTTCAAGAACTCGCTGATCATCGCGCTGAGCGTGGTGCTGCTGCAGTTTATCGTGGTGGTGCCCGCGGCCTACGGCTTTGCCAAATACAATTTCCGGTGCAAGAATCTGTTCTTCGCGTTTGTCCTTCTGGGCTTCATGCTACCGCAGCAGATCACCTTCGCGCCGTCCTACCTGATGTTCAACAAAGTGGGGCTGTTAAACAGCTACGCCCCCATGATCATTCCCTTCATTGGAAATGCCTTCGGCATATTCCTGCTGCGGCAGTATTTCCTGCAGATTCCGCAGGAGATCATCGAGGCCGCCAGGCTGGACGACGCCAGCGAGTGGAAGATCATTGTGCGGATCATGATTCCGATGGCCCGCACGGCCATCTCCTCCATCGGCCTTCTGAGTTTCATCTCTTCCTGGAACTCCTACTTCTGGCCGTTGGTCATGACCAGCAACAATACCTACCGTACGCTTCCCATCGGAGTCACGCTTCTGACCGGTTCCGAGGGAGCCAGCCAGTGGCCCATCGTGATGGCGGGCAACCTGATGATGGTGCTTCCGATTCTGGTGGTTTACGGCTTTGCCAGCGGCAAGATCCGCAAGGCGTTTGTTTACTCGGGAATTAAGTAAGTTTCATATATCATTTTAAAAGAGGAGGATTTCTAATGAAAAAGAGGACTTTAAGGGCAGCGGCGATGATGATGACGGCGGCCATGTGCGCTGGGATGCTGGCTGGCTGCGGCGGCGGAAAGGCCGAGACAGCGGCCCCCACACCGGCTCCGGCGGGAGGCGAGACCACCCAGGCGGCAGCGGGGGACACGGCGGCAGCGGATACGGGCGCGGCGGGCGGCGAGGGCCGCATCCAGGTGTCCTTCTGGGAGGGGTTAAAGGGCTCCCATCTGGAGAACATCGAGAAGATTGTCAGCGATTACAACAATTCCCAGGACAAGGTGTGGGTGACCGTATCCTACCAGGGCGACTACAACGAGACTGCGGCCCAGGCCCAGACCGCTCTGGCGGCGGGCAACCAGCCCAACTTATGCCAGCTGGAGGTTTCCAGAATCAAACCCTTCTTCAACACCGGAAAGGTGCTGGATTTAAAACCGTTCGCTGAGAAGGACGGATTAGACCTGGGCTCCTTCTACGAAGGCCTGATGAGCTTTTCCTACGATGAGAGCGGCGCCCTGGCTTCCCTGCCATTTAACCGTTCCACCTATATCATGTACTACAACAAGGATATGTTCAAGGAAGTGGGACTTGACCCCGAGGCTCCGCCCACCACATGGGCCGAGTTAAAGGATGCGGCCACGAAGCTATCCATCGACGGCAAGCGCTGGGGTTTCTCCATCCCGGCGGACGGAATGTTCCTGGAGAGTCTGGTGTTCCAGTGCGGCGGCACCTCCTTAAATGAGGACGGCACGGACATCGGTTTCAACAACGAGGCGGGCATCGAGGCCATCGATTTCTTAAAGGGCATGATGAACGACGGCCTGATGAAAACCCCGGCGGGCGAGGACTACACCAGCTTTGACTCCTGCAGAAACGATTTCATCGGCGGAACCGTTGGCATCATCTACTCCTCCTCCGGCGACATCAACTATCTGACCGAGAGCACTGAATTTGAACTGGGCGTTGCCATGCTTCCCGCCAATACCGAGCAGGGCGTTGGCAGCGGCGGCGCGAACATCGTGATGTTTGACGGCTTCTCCGACGAGGAGAACGCGGCGACCTGGGATTTCGTGAAATACTTGTGCGATCCGGAGGTTGCGGGCAAGTTCGCTTCCCTGACCGGATATCTGCCCACCAGCCCCGCGGCCGCAGAGAGCACCGCGTTTAAGGAGATCATCGCCAAGAACCCGGCCTACCAGGTTCCCTGCGATATGTTAAACTGTGTGAAAGAGCGTCCGTACCACCCCTACTACACCGAGTATTACTACGATGTTCTGAACGACGCCATCAGCCAGATTCTGCTGGATCCGTCCTACACCGGTGAGGTTGCGGTAAAGGATATTTCCAACCGCGCCAAGCTTCTTCTGAACCAGTAAATATTGCAGATTTGATTGCCAAAGCGGCAGCTGTACAGCGGCTGCCGCTGTTTTTGACGAGTTTGAATGAAATTGGGCTGCCGCGGCCCACCTGTTTGAGAAAAGGAGACAAAATGCTGAAAAAAGGAATATTAAACCCCAATATCGCCCGCCTGCTGGCGGAGACCGGCCACAAGGACACGATCGTGGTCAGCGATGCCGGGCTGCCCATGCCGCTGGGCGTGGAGCGCATCGATCTGGCCTGGAAGGAAAATGAACCCGGCTACATTCCGGTGCTCACGGAGATTCTGGAACACATTGTGGTGGAGAAGGCCATTCTGGCGGAGGAGCTTAAGACCGTCAGCCCGGCCATGCACGAGGAAATTTTAAAGACGCTGCCCCAGGGAGTTCCGGTGGAATACGTGCCGCACGTGGAGTTAAAGGAACAGACAAAGCAGGCCCGCGGCATCATCCGTACCGGAGAGTTTACGCCTTATCCCAGCGTGATCCTGGTGGCGGGCTGCGCGTATTAGCCTATGGAGCGCTACGCGCTGTTCGACTGGGACGGCACGCTGCGGGAGGGGTACACGCTGTTTGAGTGGATCGGTTTTTTGCGGGAACGGGGGGAAATCCTCTCCGCCCGGGTGCTGAAGCGTCACGACCGGCTGGTGGCGGATTACCGGGAAGGACGGATTTCCCACGACGTGCTGGCGCGGGAGAGCTGCCAAAACTACGAGGAGGGCATCCGGGGGACCCGGGTGGAGCGCTACGTGGCGCTGCGAAGCGAGTACCACCGCTATGACCGCACCCGGCAGCTGGCCTTTGCCCCGGTGTTGTTTCGCTGGTTGAAGGACAGGGGGATACGGCCCATTGTGATTACCGGCGCGCCGGTGGACATGATCGGAGCGTATTTCGGGGAATACGGAATCGGGGAGGCCTACGGCCACCGGCTGGAACTGCGGGACGGGCGGCTCACCGGAAACGCCCTGGAAAACTGCGGTTTCCACAAGGAGCGCAAGGTCCGGGAGCTGGCGGAGCGTTTTGGCTGCCCTCCGCTGTTGGCGGCCGGTGATTCGGACTCCGACCTGCCCCTGCTTCTGGCGGCGAAAACAGCCCTGGTGGTCGGAGGGCGGGCGGAGACATTAGCCCGGGTTCCCGGCGGAAGGAGTATTCCAAGGGGGATTGAGGGAGAAACGTTAATACAAAATCTGGAAAATTGGATAGGAGAATGTGAAGCGATATGAGTAATGAAGAGATGTTGGCAAAAGTGGACCACACACTGTTGAAACCCTATGCAACCTGGGCGGACATCCGTCAGATCTGCGAGGACGCCATCGCCTACCACACGGCTACAATCTGTATTCCGCCCAGCTACATCGGCCGGATTCGGGAAGCTTACGGCGATCAGGTGACGATCTGCACGGTGATCGGTTTCCCGCTGGGATACCAGGTGACGGAGGTGAAGGTCGCGGAGGCGAAGAAGGCCCTGGAGGACGGCGCCAGCGAGATCGATATGGTGATCAACATCGGGGACGCCAAGGGCGGACGGTTCGACGCGGTTACGGAGGAGATACGCGCCTTAAAAAAGGCGGTGGGAGACCACGTGCTGAAGGTGATCATTGAGACCTGTTACCTGACGGAGGAGGAGAAGATCGAACTCTGTCACTGCGTGACGGAGGCGGGGGCTGACTTCATCAAGACCTCCACCGGCTTCGGCAGCGCGGGGGCCAATCTGGAGGATGTGAAGCTGCTTCGCGCCAACGTGGGTCCCCAGGTGAAGGTGAAGGCGGCGGGCGGAATCCGCAGCATCGCCGATATGGAGGATTTCATAAACGCGGGGGCGGACCGTCTGGGGACCAGCTCGGCGATTCAGTTGATTAAGGGGGAGAATAGTTCCGGGTATTAAGGTGTTATTTAATAAAAGGCCTCTGGCCGCTTGGTACGCCGCGTTTACACGCAGGCGGCAGCGGCCGGGGGCCTTTTTCTCTGACGGTTGCTCTCTTCCGGCGCGGGGGGGATTGACCTACACGCCGGTCCTAGACGGCGCCAGGGTCCTTCACGTCGATCTCGCCCTCAGCGCTCTCCTCAAACTTCTTAAAATCCGAGGTGGAGATGATCAAAAATTCCGCCGCCTCGCCGGTCTGGTTCTCCCAGCGGTGTCCGATCTCATTGGGGTAATACAGGGTGTCTCCCGGCTGCAGCGTGTAGGGCGCGTGCCCCTCCAGCTCAAAGACTAAAACTCCGCTCAGCATATAGACCAGTTCCTCGCCGTCGTGATAGTAGAAGGCGCCGGAATCCGTTTCCGCGGGCATGACCACGTGGCCGCCCCACATCTGGGAGTCCCCCTTTGTGATCAGGGTTTCCAGAATCTCACGGCCGTTGCTGGTGTTGCGAACGAAGGAAGAACGTTCATTTTTACGAACGAGTTTGATCTGATCGGAATTTTCTTCCACGAAAAGGGCCGAGATGGGAAACCCCAGAGTCTCGCAGAGCGCGTGGACGCTGACCAGGTTGGGGGAGGTTTTTCCGGTTTCAATCTGGCTGATGGTGCCGGCCGCCACGCCGCTTAAGGACGACAGGTCACGGATGGAGTATCCCAGGCTTAAACGCTGGTTTTTCAGCAGCACTCCGATTTTATGCAGATTCAGTGATGACATAGGTTTGCTTCTTTCTTTTTTATAGTCTACTTGTATTTAACCACAGCGGCGCCGATCTGTCAATTTTGAATTCCGGTGAAAATGTGTTTGACAAATCCATGGGCGTTCATTATAATGAACACAAAGGAACATTCATTTAAATGAACATCATTACCAAGGAGGACAAGGATATGAAAAAGAGTGTTGTTTTGCTGCTGGGACTGGCGATGGCGGCGTCTCTGCTGGCTGGCTGCGGTTCTAAACCGGCGGAGGCCCAGAAAAACCAGTCGGCCGCAGATTCTACGGCTGCCGGCAAGGCTGAGGACGGCGGGGCCGAAACAGAGGCGGCGTCCGGCGGGGAGACGTCCGGCGGAGGATTAAAGGTGGCGCTGTGCGTGACCGGGGCGGTCAACGACATGGGCTGGTGCCAGTCCGCCTACGACGGGCTGAAGCTGGTGGAACAGGATCTGGGCTGCGAGGTGGCTTACACCGAGAATCTGGACGCGGCGGACATGGTGGCGACCTTCACCGATTACGCTGCCAACGGCTACGACGTGATCATCGGACATGGATTCCAGTTCGGCGACCCGGCCCTGGAAGTTGGGGAGCTGTACCCGGACGTGAAATTCATCTGCATCGAGGCCGAAGCTTCTGCCGCCAATGTGGCTTCCTATGTGATGAAGTGCGAGGAGACCGGATATCTGGAGGGGATGCTGGCGGCCAGCATGTCCCAGAGCGGCAAGCTGGGCTTTATCGGCCCGGTACAGGGCGCTTCCCTGGTAAAGATCATGAACGCCTATGAGGACGGAGCCAAAGAGGTGAATCCCCAGATCGAGGTTCAGACCGCGTGGACCGGTTCCTTCACCGATACCGCCCTGGCTAAGGAAGCGGCCACCGCGATGATCGAAAACGGCGTGGACGTGCTGGGCCACTGCGCCAACGAGAGCGGAACCGGCGCCCTCAACGCCGCCACGGACGCGGGCATTTACGCCACCGGCGACTCCTACGATCAGTACGATCTGGCCCCTAAGGCGGTTCTGACCTCCGCCATCTACAATGTGCCCCAGCTGATCAAGACTGCGGTGTCCGACATTATGGACGGCAGGTTCGAGGGTGCGGTGAAGCAGCTGGGTATGGCGGAAGGCATCGTGGAGCTGGCGCCCTATCACGATCTGGAAAGCGCGATCCCGGAGGACGTGAAAAAGCTGATCGAGGACCGCAAGGCCGCTATCATTTCCGGAGAATTTGTGGTTCCCTGCGATACCACCGCCCGCAACTAACCGGGTCTTTCCCGGACAACAGATCCGAAGCAGGAGACAGGGACGGTAAAACCAGAATATCGTCCCTGTCTCCATATCCGAACGCAGAATCCTTTGAGGGACCAGGAAGGGAGAACAGTTCATGGCAATACTGGAGATGAAGCACATTAGCAAAGCCTTTGCCGGAGTTTATGCCAACGAGGCGGTGGACCTCTCGGTGGAGAAGGGGGAGATCCACGCCCTGCTGGGTGAAAATGGGGCAGGCAAGACCACATTGATGAATATTCTGTTCGGCATTTACCAGGCGGATGAGGGGGAAATCCTCTGGAAGGGCCAAAGCGTCCGCTTTGAGTCGCCGGGAGCCGCCATTGCCCAGGGAATCGGCATGGTACACCAGCATTTCTCCCTGGTAAAGAAAATGACGGTTATGGACAATATTATCCTGGGACTGGAAGCCGGGGGCCTGTTTCTGAACCGGACCGCGGCTCGGGAAAAAATCCTGGATTTGGCCGCCCGCTACGGCCTGGAGGTGGACCCGGACGCCGCGGTTTACAGCCTGTCGGTGGGGCAGCAGCAGAGGGTGGAGATCCTGAAAGCCCTGTACCGGGACGTGGAGCTTTTGATCCTGGATGAGCCAACAGGGGTTCTGACGCCGGGGGAGACGGAACATTTCTTCGGCGTGCTGCGCAGGCTGAAGGAGGAGGGCTACGCCATCATCATTATCACCCACCGCATGAGCGAGATCATGAGCATCAGCGACCGGGTGACCATCCTGCGGGACGGAAAACGGGTGGGCAGCCTGGTGACGGCCCACACCAACCCGGAGGAGCTTTCCCAGGCCATGATCGGCCGGGAGCTGAAGGAAAGCGCCGGAAGCGGCGGGCGGGAACCGGGAGAGGAGCGCCTTGTGCTGTCCCACGTGTCCATCCACCGGAACAAAAAGGCCTCCCTGCTCTCCGACGTCTGTCTGGCGGTGCGGGAGGGGGGAATTCTGGGGATCGCCGGGGTGGACGGAAACGGCCAGAAGGAACTGGCGGAGATCATCGCCGGGGTGAGGAAGCTCCGGGAGGGCAGCATCACCTTCGAGGGAAGGGAGATCGGCCGCCTGAGCGTTCAGAAGCGGTTTGCCATGGGGATCTCCTATATCTCCGACGACCGCCACGCGGACGGGCTGGTGCTGCCAATGACGGTGGGGGACAACCTGATTCTGCGGGAATACCGGCAGCAGCCCTTTTCCCGTTTCCGGGTGCTGAACCGTCGGGCGGCCGCTGAGGCGGCAAACCGGGCCATCTCTGACTACCGCATCAAAACCTCGGGCAGGTCCGGGAAGGACACCCAGGTGCGCCTGATGTCCGGCGGAAACCAACAGAAGGTGATCCTGGCCCGGGAGATCACGGACCGCTCCCGCCTGATCATCGCCAGCCAGCCCACCAGGGGCCTGGACATCGGCGCCACGGAGTTTGTCCGGGAGCTTTTGATCCGGCAGCGCGACCTTGGCAAGAGCGTGATCCTGATCTCGGCGGATCTGGAGGAGATTTTGTCCTTAAGCGACCGCGTGGCCGTGATGTTCGGCGGAAGAATCGCGGGAATCCTGCCGGGAAGCGAGGCGACGCCCCACAAAATCGGCCTTCTCATGGGTGGAATCACGGGAAAGGAGGATGATGCCTTATGCGAAAACAACAGCTGACCACGGTTTTTATGACCGCGTTGATCGCGGTGGCCGCCTGTACCGGCCTTATGCTGGTGTGCGGCGTAAGCCCGGCTGCGGCTTATCAGATGTTTTTTCAGGGGATATTTGGAAATTTAAGCGGTTTCTGCGAAATTTTTATCAAAGCTGCGCCCCTGATCCTGACGGGGTTAGGCTGCGCGGTGGCTTTTAAGACGGGATTTTTCAATATCGGGGCGGAAGGGCAGTTTTACATGGGGGCCGTGACGGCCGCCTGGATCGCCCTCAGCTTTCCACAGGTCCCGGGCCCGGCACGGATGGTTCTTGCCCTGCTTTTGGGCTTTGCGGCCGGTGGGCTTTGGGCGCTGGTGGCGGCTGTGATGAAGGCCAGATTCGGAATTTCCGAGATTATTGTCACCATCATGCTCAACTACATCGCGCTGAATTTCACCGGGCTGGCGGTGCGCACCTTTCTGATGGACCCGGCCGGCAGCGTTCCCCAGTCCGCCAGGATCGAGGCAGGCGCGGCCTTTAAGCTGCTGATGCCGCCCACCCGCCTGAACGCTGGAATCTTCATCGCGCTGGCGGCGGTGCTTGCGGTGTGGTTTCTGCTGGAAAAGACCACCTTCGGGTATGAGCTTAAGGTGGTGGGCTTTAACCGAAGGGCGGCCAAATGCAATGGAATTTCAGTGATGAAGAATATTGTTTTCTCAGCGTTTTTGAGCGGCGGGCTGGCCGGACTGGCCGGGGTGATCGAAGTGCTGGGCGTACAGAAGAAGCTGCTGGAGGGCATCTCCTCCGACTGCGGCTACACGGCGGTGCTGGTGGCCCTTATGGCCTCCAACCATCCGGCGGGCGTGCTGGTAGCGGCGGTGGGGTTTGCGGCCATGCAGATCGGCGCCAATTCCATGCAGCGCCAGTTGGGCATCCCATCGGCCATCGTCAACATCCTGACCGGCCTGGTCGTGCTGCTGATTCTGGGGAAATCCATGTTTAACGCGCTGTACAAAAAGACGGCGAAGGCGTAAAGGAGGCGGGCATAATGCTGGAACAGATTTTGACAATGAGTTTTCTAACGGCCTTTCTCACGGCCGCCGTGCGCATGGCCGCCCCTCTGATCTACGCAGGGCTTGGCGAAGTGTTTTTGGAGCGCGCGGGAATTTTGAATATCGGGCTGGAGGGCGTGATGCTGGGAGGCGCGTTTTTCTCCTTTGCCGGGGCGTACTACGGAGGCGGGCTTTTGCCGGGCCTGCTGGCGGGCATGGCGGGGGGACTTTTAGTCAGCGCGATCCATGGATTTCTCTGCATTCATCTGAAGCAGAACCAGTCCGTCAGCGGAATCGCCCTCAACATGTTCATGCTGGGCCTCACCAGCTTTCTCTATAAGCTGATGAGCACGGGCCAGGCTTATCAGCAGATCGGAACCTTTGGGACCTTTAAAATTCCGGTCCTCGGCTCCATTTTGCTGATCGGAAACGCTTTTTTCAACCAGGATATCCTGACCTACGCCGCCTACGGGCTGATCGCGCTGACGGTGGTATTTTACAAAAAGACCTCCGCGGGCCTGGCGTTCACGGCGGTGGGGGAACACCCGAGGGCGGCGGATGCGGCGGGGATTCCCGTTTACCGTTACCAGTGGGCCGCCATCGCGGTGAACGGCGTCCTGGGAGGCATCGGCGGAGCCAGCCTGGTGCTGGTCCAGCTTGGAAAATTTACGGAAAATATGATCTCCGGGCGGGGTTATATCGCCCTGGCGGCGGTGATTCTGGGCCGGTACACGCCGCTTGGCATGTTCGGAGCGGCGCTGCTCTTCGGCGGGGCGAGCGCGCTCCAGATCCGGCTTCAGGCCCTGGGGATCGCCATCCCCAACCAGGCGCTGGCCATGCTGCCCTACATGATTACCTTACTGGCCCTGCTGGGCTCCATCGGAAAGCGCAGCGAGCCGGAGAGCCTGGCGGTACCCTATATCCGGGGTTCCAGGTAGTTGTCCAAAGTTTAGCGGTGAATCGAGGAGGAGAAGTTTATGTCAGAGAAAATATTGATCAAGAACGCGCGGGCCATTGTGACCTGCGATGAGTTGGACCAGGTGTTTTACGGGGCGGATCTGCTGATCGACGGCCCAAGAATCGAGAAGATCGGCCGCGGGCTGCCGGAGCAGGGGGCCCATGTGATCGACGGGACCGGAAAATTCGTTTATCCCGGGCTGGTGAACACCCATCATCACTTTTTCCAGACCTTTGTGCGCAACATGATGACCATCGATTATCCCAACATGTCGGTGCCGGAGTGGCTGGACAAGATTTACCCGATTTTTGCCCGGATCGACGGGGATGTGATCTACTACAGCTCCCTGACCGCCATGGCGGACCTGCTGAAACACGGCTGTACCTGCGCATTTGACCATCAATACTGTTACACCCGGTCCACCGGCAAGACTCCGGCGGACCGGCAGTTTGAGGCGGCGGAGCAGCTGGGCATACGCTATCACATGGGCAGAGGCACCAACACTCTGCCGAGAGAGCTGGGGAGCACCATACCCGAGGAGATGCTGGAGACTACGGACGAGTTTTTAAAGGACTGTGAGCGCATCATTGAGGCGTACCACGATCCCGCTCCCTTCTCTATGCGTCAGGTGGTGATCGCGCCCTGCCAGCCCATGAACAGCTACAAGGAAACCTTTGTGGAATCCGTGAAGCTGGCCCGGGACAAGGGCGTGCATTTACACACCCATCTGGGAGAGGGAGAAAATGAGATCATGGTGGAGCGCTACGGCAAGCGCACCCTGGACTGGTGCCGGGAGATCGGGTTTGTGGGACCGGACGTCTGGATCGCCCACGGCTGGGAGCTGCAGCCGGAGGAGTACAAGGTGATGGGAAGCACGGGGACCGGCGTCTCCCACTGCCCGGCGCCGGCGGTTCTGGGCGGATTCCCCATTCTGGACATGAGGGCCATGCAGCGTGAGGGCATGCTGATCAGCCTGGGCTGCGACGGCTCCGCCACCAACGACAGCTCCAACCTTTTGGATTCCCTGCGCATGGCCTATCTCATGCAGGCCTTCCACAGTAAGGCGAGAGGCGGAAGCCTGTCCTCCTACGATCTGTTGAAAATCGCCACAGTGAACGGGGCAAAGACCCTTGGACGCACGGATCTGGGCTCTCTGGAACCTGGAAAGGGAGCGGATCTGTTTATGGTCGGCACTGAGAAGCTGGAGCTTGCCGGGGCGGTTCACGATCCCGCTAACCTGCTGGCCCGGGGCGGCGTAACGGGCCCGGTGGATTTGACGATGGTAAACGGCAGGGTGGTGTTCGCGGACGGCCGCCTGACCGGCGTGGATGAGGAGCGGCTGGCCCGGGAGGGCGAGGCCGCCTGCACCAGGGTGCTTCGGGGGCAGTTTAAGGAGTATTGGACGGCGAACTAGGAGAGACGCCCCTGCCAGGTATTCCGCTCTTTAAAGCGCCTGGCCAGCGTGTTTAACACCAGCCGTTTGTTGCCGCTCCATGAGGGCGCGACGAGCAGGGACTTGGGGCCGTCGCCGGTGAGGCGGTGGATCACCAGCTCCGGGGGCAGAAGCTCGGCGCAGTCGATGACAAAATCAATGTATTCCTCCATGGAAAAGATGGGAAAGGGATGGTTCTGGTAATAATCCGCCAGATCCGTCCCTTTTAGCACGTGCAGAAGCTGCAGCTTGATGCCGTCGATGAGCCCGGCCCGGGAGAAATCCGCCATGCGGGTTATGGTTTCAAGCATCCGTTCCCGATCCTCGCCCGGCAGGCCGAGAATCACGTGGACCACCACGGTGATGCCGGCCGCCTTCAGGCGGCGGCAGGCATCCTCAAACACGGGAAAGCCGTACCCGCGCCGGATGAACCGGGCTGTGTCCTCGTGTACGGTCTGTAATCCCAGCTCCACCCACACCGGCTTCCTGCGGTTCAAACCGGCCAGCAGGGAGACGGTCTCATCGGGGAGGCAGTCCGGCCTGGTGGCCACGGAGAGCAAGGCGACGTCCGGGTGGGAGACGGCCCGCTCAAAGAGGCTGCGCAGCCGGGGGAGAGGGGCGTAGGTGTTCGTGTAGGACTGGAAGTAGGCGATATAGGAGGGGGGTGGGGCGGCGCGGCTTTCGGGGGAGGTATTTGCGCTTGCGTTGCATTCAGAGGCGGTACTTGCGTTGCCGCGACTTTCCGGGGCGGTCGTTGCGCCGTTGCTTCCCGGGGCGGTCGTTGCGCCGTTGCTTCCCGGGGCGATCGTTGCGCCGCTGTTTCCCGGGGCGGTCGTTGCGCCGTTGCTTTCCGGGGCGGTCGTTGCGCCGTTGCTTCCCGGGACGATCGTTGTGCCGCTGCTTCCCGGGGGCATTTTCCGGCGCACACGGGCCTTGGCGGCCTCGATCTGCTCCCACACGTCCGGGCAGGCTTTGGCGGCGAAATCTCCGGAACCGCCGCTGCTGCAAAAGATACAGCCCCGGTTTCCCAGAGTCCCGTCCCGGTTGGGGCAGGTCATGCCTCCGTCCAGGGACAGCTTGTAGATTTTGCGCCCGAACCGGCGTTTCAGCTCATAGTCCAGGGAGTGATAGGGTTTTTGGTTCCAGTCCATGTTTTACCTCCTGTAGTTTGGCCCGGCGGGGCAGGGCTTTGAATTTGATTATAGCAGAAAATGAAAGGGAGGCAAATCCGGACTGATAAATTTTGCTATATATTAAGAAAATATTCTATTGAAGCCCGGCAAGCGGCTGTGTTAAAATAGTCACAATGAGGACAGGGAGCCTGCCCGAAAATTTTACATAAAAGGAGAGGCAAGTCATGAATGTGAAGGAAACGATCCGTCTGATGGAGAGCGAACCGGCCGGTAAGCTGCTGGGGGCGCTTTACGGAAAAGAAGCGGTTGGGGAACAGGTGAAGCGCTATCAGGAACTTCTGGCAGGATTTGAGAAAACCTTCGGGGAGTACAAGGATGTAAAGCTTTTCTCCTCGCCGGGGCGCACGGAGATCAGCGGCAACCACACGGACCACAACCACGGCAAGGTTCTGGCCGGAAGCATCAACCTGGATTGTGTGGGAGTGGCTGCAAAGAACAACTCCAGCCAGGTGCGCATCGTCAGCGAGACCTACAACCAGGACTTTACCATTGACTTAAATCAGCTGGAGCCCAGCCCCAAGCTGGCGGGCACCGTGGACCTGGTCAAGGGCCTGTTAAAGGGATTTGAGGAGTCCGGCTATACGGTGGGCGGATTCAACGCGTATATCACAAGCAACGTGATCAGCGCCGCGGGCGTCAGCTCCTCCGCTTCCTTTGAGATGCTTCTCTGCTCCATTTTGAATACCTTTTTCAACGAGGGCCGCATGGACACCGTGGCCTACGCTCACATTGGAAAGTTTGCGGAGAACAAATACTGGGCCAAGGCTTCCGGCCTGCTGGACCAGATGGCCTGCGCGGTGGGCGGCCTGATCACCATCGATTTCCTGGAGCCTTCGGATCCGGTGGTGGAGAAGATCGACTTTGACTTCGGTTCCCAGAATCACAGTCTGATCATCGTGCAGACCGGCAAGGGCCACGCGGATCTCAGCGCGGATTACTCCTCCGTTCCCAACGAGATGAAGAAGGTGGCGCAATTCTTCGGCAAAGAGGTGCTGGCCCAGGTCAGCGAGGCCGAGGTTTTGGAACACATCGCCGAGATCCGGGAGTTCGCCGGAGACCGCTCCGTGCTGCGGGCCCTGCATTTCTTTGAGGAGAACAAACGGGTGGAGGCCGAGGTGGCGGCGTTAAAGGAGAACCGGTTTGGAGATTTCCTGACCAACATCACCGCTTCCGGAAATTCTTCCTGGAAATGGCTGCAGAACTGCTACACCACCGCCAGCCTTCAGGAACAGGGCATCACGGTGGCTCTGGCTCTGACTGAGCTGTTTATCGCAGAAAAGCAGCGGGGCGCCTGCCGGGTTCACGGCGGCGGATTTGCGGGCGTGATCATGGCCATGCTGCCAAACGATCTGGTGGACGAGTATATTTCCTGTATCGAGAAGGCCACGGGTAAGGGCAGCGCCTACCGGATGAGCATCCGGCCTTACGGAGCGGTCTGTGTGAGTGAATTAATATAATATTTATATAATATTTATGCGCTATTGTCTGGTAAAGCGCTGGCAAACGCAGTATAATGAAGCCATATGGGATGTACCGGATGTGACCAATGTCTTGGGGCGAAGACGTGAACGGGGACCACTGGAAAGGAGACCATATGGACAGAGAAATACTGGAGCGCATGAAAACCATGGTGGAGGAGAGCCGCTATACGGTGGCGCTCTGCGGTTCCGGCATGATGGAGGAAGTGGGTTTAAAGGGATTAAAGCGGGAGGACCGGGCTTACGAGATTGAGGAGAAATACGGGGCGTCCCCTGAGGAGCTCTTCAATATCGCCTGTTACTCCAGGCACCCGGAGCGGTTCTTTCAGTTCTACCGGGAGGAGATACTTAAGCAGGAAATGCAGATTTCCCCTGCAGCGTACGAGCTGGCGGCTATGGAGCGGGCCGGAAAGCTGCAGTGCCTGGTGACCATCAACCTGCACGATGCCCCCATAAAGGCCGGGGGCAAACATGCGATCTGTCTCCACGGAAGCGTTTACCACAATCGCTGCCCGCGCTGCGGCAGGCAGTACGGCGTGGATTATATGATAAATTCCGTACCCGTGCCGCTGTGCCAGGACTGTCATGCGGTCATCCGCCCCGGCGTCTCCCTGTTCGGCGAGATGGTGGACAGCAACAGCATGAGCCGCACCGCCCAGGAGATATCCCGGGCCGACCTGCTGCTTCTGCTGGGCACCTCCCTGCGGTCTGACGTCTACAGCCAGTATATCCGTTATTTTAAGGGAAGCAGTTTGATTATGATCCACTGCCTTCCAAGGCCCCTGGATGAGAAGGCGGACCTGGTGGTCTACGATATGCCGCAGAACGTGCTCCCCGGGTTGGGATACCTGGAGCGGGAGAGGAACAGGCAGCTCCTGAAAAGCAGGCTGCGGGTGGTGGAGAACCCGGAGGCCCAAAACGGTTAGATGGAACGGACCGATAGGAAAATTGGAAAAAGGGAAAAGCCGTCGGGCTGCCGTGAAATGCGGTGGACCGGCGGCTTTTTTGCGCAGTGGCGGCGGGGGAAGTTTGCAGCCCATTGCATTTTCGGAACGCATATGTTAAGCTTTTTAACAGGGAAAATTTTACATACCGGTGAAAAGCCGGCAAAGGAGGTTATCATATGCCAGTCGGCGTACTTATCAACACCGCCGCCATTTTTCTGGGCGGCATCGTGGGGGCCCTGGTGGGCGGGCGCATCCCACAGCGGATCAACGACGCTCTCACCGGGGTGTTCGGGCTTTCCGCCATCACCATGGGCATTTACCTGATCATCCAGCTCTCGGCCCTGTCGGCGGTGGTCATGTCCATTATTCTGGGAACTTTAATCGGGGAATGCTTTAATATCGAGCACGGCCTGAGCCGCGGGCTCTCACGCCTGGCTTCCAGGCTGCCCGGGGACTCGCTGTCCGAGGAACAGCTGGACAACATTATCAGTATGATCATCCTGTTCTGCTTCAGCGGGACGGGCCTGTTCGGCGCCATGAACTCCGGCCTGTCCGGGGATCACTCCATCCTGATTTCCAAGGCGATCATGGATTTCTTTACCGCTATCATATTCGGCGCTACCAGCGGTTATCTGGTGGGGGTGATCGCTGTGCCGCAGATGTGTATCGGCACGCTGCTGTTTTTCCTGGGCAGTCTGCTCATGCCGCTGCTGAACCAGCAGATGGTCAGCGATTTCAAGGCGGTGGGCGGAATCATTACCCTGGCGGTGGGTCTGAAAATTGCCAAGATCCGCTATTTCCGCGTGATCAACATGGTGCCGGCGCTGGTGCTGGTGTTCTTTATCTCACGGTGGTGGCTGACGCTGCCGGTCTGAGCGGATTTGAAAATTGGAGGGGATTTATGGAATGTAGAGAAATTATGGAGGAGTTACAGTCGCGGGCTTCTGAAAAATACAAAGCCAATGTTGTGAGAATGGGAATACCGGAGGAGTGTTGTATCGGCGTGTCAACGGGCGAGGTGCGGGCGATTGCAAAAAAAGCCGGAAAGTCCAATGAACTGGCGTTTGAATTGTGGAACACGGGTTATCATGAGGCAAAATTGCTGGCGGTTCTTGTGTTTGACAAGAAGCACATCACACACGCCGATATTGAAACACTCATGGATGAGGTGGTTTCATGGGATTTGTGCGATCATCTGTGTAAAAACCTGATCGCCAAAATGAATGACTACGAGGACTTTATCGATAAATGGAGCAAATCGGCTCATACTTACAAAAAACGAGCGGCTTACACGCTCATCGCCACAGCGGCTGTTCACAACAAAAAGCTTTCCGTCGACACTTTGGACGGGTATTTGGAACAAATCAAGGGGGATTCAGATATTGAACAGGATCAAGTAAAAAAAGCCGTGTCCTGGGCGTTAAGAGAAATTGGAAAGAGAGATTTTGACTCCAATGAAAAGGCCCTTTTAACAGCCCATGAAATGTTGCATAGCGGAAATAAAGCACAGATTTGGGTTGCGAAAGATGCCATGAAAGAGTTGGAACATTTGGTGAAAGTTGAAGGCCGGACTCGTTTGATTTCGACGAAAACGCAAATGGGGGCGGGAGATTGTGTTGCGGTTGAATAGAGCAAGATATGTGGTAAAACCGGCGACAGGAGCAGTCATGGTATTTAAATTAGACGTAAATTATTCAGAGGAAGAACTGAAATTTATCAGAGAGCATAATTGTAATATTCTTGATAAGATAAAACTGTCAAAAACAGACTTTTCAGAAAATGAATATCCGCGGCGCGTGTTTCAGTATGGCAGCGCCTATATTGCAGAAATCCTTGATGATGAGAGTGACGGACTGGTTTGGGCCGTTCTGGGGAAACGGAAGGGGATCTATCATATTTCAAGTATTTATGATAGTTTAGCGTCGTTGGAACATGGTCTGTGATTGGGGAGCGGTCGATTGGAGTTTGCTTCTGATTATAATTGAATCATTCGAAACCGCCCCAGCCAATCAAGGGTTGTAACCCGCCTGAAAGCAGGGAAGATGGAACTGGAAGGAAATATGGATTAAAATTCAAGGAGCACAAAAATGCGTGAATTGACAGGCAAAGATTATGAACTAATAGCCGAGGCACAAAAAGCGATCCGGTTAAATTATGATGAGTTGAATTATTGTCATACCGTAGGATCAGCCGTTCGATGTAAAAATGGAAAAATCTATATTGGCGTCAATGTTTATTCCTTACATGGGGCGTGTGCAGAACAAGTTGCAATCGGAACCGCTATTACAAATGGAGAAAGAGATTTTGAAACGATCGTCGCGGTTCGTGGGAAATGTGGAGAAGAAATGATACCGCCGTGTGGTAACTGCCGTCAGATCTTACACGATTACATGCCGGAATGTGAAGTGATTCTGTCCGTAAATGGGGAGAACAAGAAAATTAGGGCAGAGGAGCTGCTGCCCTTTTCCTATAAGGTAGAGGATTAAAAATGGTAGGGGGTGCTGCAAAAGTAGATCCATTATCGACTGGAGCAGCAGCGCCTTTTCTGCGCGATAAAACAGAAGTTTGCGACACGCTCTAATGCTACAAAAACAGCGCTTCGAACAGCAAGCGGTTCTCATCGGTAATATCGAATTCGCCGCCTGTCATAATCCATTTGAGGATAATGCCATTGGATAAGCAACACAGTGAGTCGCCCAGTATCTTGGGTGAGGCGGTGCGTTTAATCTGTCCTTCCTGCTGGGCCCGTTCAATCAAGCTGATTACGATATCCGTCAGCCCGCCCTGTTCCGGCAGCACAGGGATAACCTGGTCATTCAGGTATATGCGGTACAACTCTTTTGTCAGAGCGACACCGGCCTTTGTGACATGGCGGATGCGCGTTTCGATAATCCTCAGAACTTGATTCGCATAGTCATGCGCGCTCAGAATAGAGGCTAATTCATCACTGCTCAGCATGTTGTCGGCGGAAAAATAATCGCGAACCAATTCGTCCTTTGATTTGTAGTAATAATAAAATGCCGTTTTCGTAACATTAATTTCTTTACAGATGTCATCGATGGTGATGTTTTCAAAACCATGTTTCTGAAACAAATCAATGGCGGCCGTCAAAAGCGCCTCTTTGGTAGCTCCCTTTTTAGCCATCATAGCACGTATAATCCAATCATATTAGAAAGTGATTGGATTTTCCTTTCTCCCAGGTTCTACTGGGTTATTCAATCCTTATCTGATATATTTACTTTGGCACTGTGGATCTGTACCTATCTTTTTACAGCTTTGACTGTTCCGAGGTGACTCAGACCACAGCTTTTCGTCTATTACTGTTAATCAGTTTGTTAACGCCTGACGTTTCTATTTACGTGATTACACAACCGAATTCCCTGTGGAAGACAACAGTGCTCAAAATATTTTTATCAGGAGGTATTACTCTATGGCCATGTACTTTGTCGGAATTGATATTTCCAAGTACAAACACGATTGCTGTATTATATCGGCAGTTGATCAAAAGATTGTTTCAAAACTTACCGTTAAAAATGATAAAGCTGGCTTTGAACAGTTGCTTACTGTTTTTAATTCCCTCTCCAATCCAGATAACATAAAAATAGGGTTTGAATCAACAGCACACTATGCCCTCAATCTTGAACTCTTCCTTGAAAATGCCCACCACAGCTTCATGGAAATTAATCCACTTCTTATCAAGGAATACAAGAAATCCACATCTCTCAGGCGTACCAAAACCGACTCTGTTGACTGCGAATCAATAGCTCGGTGGTTAATGACTGTTGAATACAAACCCCATTCAAAAGGATTTTACCACTCTTATTCCTTAAAGTCACTAACACGTTTAAGAGATCGGCTCATTCGCCAGCGCTCTTTTTATCTTGTGAAAATCACAAATGTCTTGGATCACACATTCCCTGAATTCAAGCCGTTTTTTCATGAGCGCTTATCCAAGACTGCTCTCTATCTTCTTGAAAACTATGGTTCTGCTGAAAAAATGGTAAAAATGAATTCTGCAGCCTATGAGAAGCTACGCTCCCTGTCAAGAGGAAAATTTTCTCCCCAGCAGTTCATTCGGTTAAAGGAGCTTGCTGCCAATACGGTCGGCGTAAACAACTCCATCTTTGATGTGGAACTGAACAGCCTGCTTGCCCTATATAAGTCTCTCATAAAAGAGATTGACACACTTGAAAAGGAAATCAACCGGCTGATCGAGGAAGTGCATCCTCACTATATGTCTGTTCCCGGCATCGGGCCTATATCTGCCGCCGTCATTTATTCGGAATACGGAGATATATCAAACTTTTCAACACCGGCCCAGATGCTCGCATTTGCAGGTATTGAACCCGGTATAAACGATTCTGGAACCGAATCACACGGAGGGCGGATGGTGAAACACGGCTCGTCTCAGCTCCGGTATGTCCTTATTAATTGCTGCCTTCCTCTAATCCGTTTCGATATGACATTTGCTGCTTACTATGCCAAAAAACGAGGAGAAGGCAAGCCACACAGGGTTGCTGTCACCCATGTGGCGAAGAAGCTTGTTAGAGTCATCTATGCATTGGAGAGGCAGGGGGTAGACTTTAACGCGCTGAAGCTCAGATAGCTACTTACATAAATAACCCTTTTCCCATCTGAAATACACTGCATTCAGATGGTCTATTAAAGTTACCCATTTTTACTAAAGGAAAATTTTTTCAAAATCCTCTTGACTATTTATAGTTTGTCACCTCCGTTCAAGTATGTCTTTTATTATAAAATACTTTACTCTAAAAATCAATAACATTACTACAGTAATAATTTTAATTACTTAGATATTGATTTTTTAGAACAACAGGAGTATAATGTTGCCAATGAAGCCAAAAGGGGGTAATCGTTATGATAGAGACAACAGGGCAGCCGATATTGATTATTGGCGGAACAGGAGTACAGGGCGGCAATGTTGCGCGGGAGTTGCTGAAGCACAATTACCGCGTTCGCATTCTCAGCAGAAACCCACATTCTGCCGCAGCGCAGGAAATTGCGGCAAAAGGAGCAGAGATTGTGCAGGGCGACCTGGCGGATGCCGGTTCACTTGAGCCCGCTATGAGAGGTGTTTCCGCCATATTTTCCGCCCAATACGCAGACCCGTGCGACCCGTCTGTCGAGCTGCGCAATGCGGCGAATATGGTTAAGGCCGCTCAAAAAGCCGGAATTGAGCAGGTGGTTCACACTTCGGTTGCAGGCAGCAACTTATTTCCGCGCTGGAACAAATACAAAGCATTGACCGGCTATTATGAGCAGAAATATCAGATTGAGGAATTTGTCAGAAGCGGTGGCTTTCGTTATTGGACAATTCTCCATCCATGTCTGTTCATGGAAAGCTTTGAGGAAGAGTCCGCCAAGGTAATGGCGCCGGAGCTGAGAGATGGCGTACTTTTCGGTGTATTAAAGCCTGATACTCAAATAAAGTGGACCTGCGGTGACAATACCGCACAGTTTGCCCGCGCAGCATTTGAAAACCCGGAAGAGTTCAACCGGAGCGATATCGATGTTGCTGGAGATGAATTGTCGATGTCCCAGGCGGCTCAAACGCTGAGCCGCGTGCTTGGAAAAAGCGTGGTTTATGAGGCCGTCAGCCACAAAGAGGCTGTGCGCAGAGGTCTGCTGGAAGGTACGGTATGCGGTCAGGAATGGATGGAGGTCGTCACTCCCAGCTTTGGATTCGATATCAATAAAACCAGGCAGTATGGCGTCCCGCTGACCAACCTCGAAACGTGGGCAGCTACTCACCGGGAAAAAATCTTCATCCGGTAAAGTGCAGGCATTTATACCAGTAAAAAAATATGTAGAGAACAAGGAGCTTATCCGAAATGGAACATACAGTGAAATCGTTTTTGATGATCGGTCAATCGAACATGGCAGGCCGTGGTTATCTCCACGAAGTAAAACCGATTGTAAATGAGAGAATTGTCATGCTGCGCAACGGAAGGTGGCAGATGATGGCCGAGCCCATCAACTGCGACCGTTCAGTCGCTGGTATCAGCCTTGCGGCATCATTTGCGGAAGCGTGGTGTCATGAATACAAAGAAGGCCAGATTGGTCTCATACCATGCGCCGAGGGCGGAAGTGAAATCGATGAGTGGGATGTCGGTAACGCGCTCTATAACCACGCGATCAGCGAAGCCCGGTTCGCCATGAAAAACAGTCAGTTGACGGGGATTTTGTGGCATCAGGGCGAATCTGATGGTATGGGAGGCAAGCACGAAAAATATTATGAAAAATTGCATAGAATCATGCAGGGGTTTAGGAAGGAACTGGATACACCCAATCTTCCGATTATCATTGGCGGATTGGGAGACTTTTTGGGCCGATCAGGTTTTGGAAAGAATTGCACTGAATATACGCTCATCAATCAGAAGTTGAAACAATTTGCCTTTGAGAACGATAATTGCTATTTTGTGGATGCTGCGGACCTTACCTGCAATCCCGACGGCATTCATATCAATGCAGTTTCCCAAAGAAAGTTTGGTCTGCGGTATTTCGAGGCATTTTACCGCAAGCAACATATATTAGAACCTTTAACAAATGAGGATGAAAAGCTTTTGATTCTTGAAGCGAGAGCACACACAAAGGCCGAGAAAATATTCCTTTTAAGTATGCAAATGGCGTTAGGTCATATATCGTACAGAGATTTTGAAGCGCGGATGGCGCAGACTCTGGAATGAGTATTTAGGATGGTTTGGCGTTATTAGATTAAAAGAAAATCCTCCGGGCTTCGATTGGCCCGGGGGATTTGTGTACAGTTGGTATAAATGCCAGGCAGCTACTTCGCCGCCTCCGCAAACTGCGTGGTCACCAGGTCCTCATAGGGCACCCGCTGGGGCAGCTCCCCGGCTTCCTCCAGAATATTCTGCAGCAGCTCGAAGCTGTCTTTTTCAAAGATGGTGTCGTCCTTCCAGGTATCCTGGGATTTGTAGCGGTCTACGATGATGGTCAGCTTATCCAGGGGCGTCTCCTGGAATTGGGGCTGGATGGTCTTGGCGATCTCCTCGGCGGAGTGGGAGTTGACGTAATCCATGCCTTTTAGGATGGATTGAACGAAGGATACTAATTCAATTATAGTTGAGACAGAAAGACGTATTTTGTCTAAGTAAGAGGTATGAAAAAGAAATGTTATGGTTGTTTTGCTTGTATAATAACTGGTATAATGTAGTGAAGGGTAAGGGCTATGGTTTGGATATCTTTACTACTGTTATTTCATGAAGTTCTATAATCATATTCTACAGAGCCGTATAGTGATAAAACATATAGAATCAAAACCATCCAATGACTTCTTGGGGCACAGTCTGCGAAGACTGTGTGGATTGAAATGCTTCGGTTTGCTTTTCAGAAAAACCATTTGCTGTCACGGCCTGCGAAGGCTGTGTGGATTGAAATATCTTTTATGAAAGCCTGCCTGTTGTCCAGTTCATCGTCACAGCCTGCGAAGACCTCGTGGATTGAAATAACAAGGATGAAATGCAGGAAATTGGCAGAGACGTCTAGGTCTGCGAAGACCTCGTGGATTGAAATGACACCATTACTATACCACATCTAACGGAATTTTTGTCGAGGTCTGCGAAGACCTCGTGGATTGAAATGCAGTTTATCAAGGGTGTGTTTACCGGGGATTGGGTCGAGGTCTGCGAAGGCTGTGTGGATTGAAAGGTGAGAGAATTGATACTGGATTCCCAAGCAAATGCGTCATAGCCTGCAAAGGCCCTGGGGATTGAAATAATTCCTCATGTTTTTCTGTGCTGGTGACGTTCAGGTCTGGGCCTGTGAAGGCCTCGTGGATTGAAATAATAAACCCCGCAGCCACATTGAAACGGTGAGTGACGTCGAGGTCTGCGAAGACCTCGTGGATTGAAATTCGTAATCGCAGACAAAGGTCTTAGTGCAAGACGGTCGAGGTCTGCGAAGGCTGTGTGGATTGAAATGGGGACATAATGTAAGAAAGGTTGGACGGAAGTAGAATGGAACTGAAAAGAGATATTTATAAAAATTTGTTGAGGTGGAAAAAAGACGATACCGGTAAAGTTCTACAGGTATCCGGCGCTAGACAAGTAGGAAAGACGCATATATTAAAAAAATTTGCATACGAGAACTTTCGGCATGTGGTTTACATCAGTATGGCCGAATCCTCTGGAGAGCAGTTTTTACAGTGTTTGGATAAAGTGGGTGAATGGGAACCGGGAACGCCGCGGGAAGAAAGACCTGTCCACAAAGCGTTTGAACTTTTTGACTGTGATTTTAGAGATACAAAAGATACTGTTATAGTCATTGACGAGATACAGGAATCCTCCAGAGTTTTTAATTTAGTACGAACGCTTGCCAGAGAGTTTGACTGCTATGCAATTATTACAGGCAGTTATCTGGGCAGACTGTTGTCTAAGGAATTCTTTCTTCCGGCCGGCGATTTTGAGGATTTAACCCTGGAAACATTGACATTTGCAGAATTTGCAGAGGCATTTGGAAAACGTGAGCTGTACGAAAATATAGATCTATTCGGAGGTTCCGATCCTGTAAAATATCGGGAATTAAAAGCTTGCTTTGAATTATATCAGAGAATCGGAGGATATCCGTCGGTAGTCAATATGTATCTGGAGCATGAAAGCATGGAACGCTGTGATGCAGAGCTTGGGCGTCTGATGAGTATTTTTACCAATGAATCAAAACGATACTTTGATGATGTGATGGAAACAGATACCTTTGAAAAATTGTTCCATGGGATTGCGGTTACGTTGATTCGGGAGAAGCAGGGGGTCGGTGATTTAGTCGAGGATTTGAGTAAAATCGTCTATAAGCAGGAAAGCGGTAGATTTACCAAAAAAATGATTAACCACGCAATCAGCTGGCTGCGGTCCTCTCACATAATCGGGTATGCAGGTAAAAGCATTGACTGTGATTATTTAAATATAAAAGAGAACGACAGATTCTATTTTCTCGACGTGGGGATCGCGCATTTCTTCGTTGCCAGGGCGGGAGCGGATGAAGCAACGATCAGGGGCATTGTTGCAGAGAATTTCGTGTATTTGACCCTGCTTAGGCGTATTTCAAAGGATATAGCAGGGAATGCGCCGTGGTTTGCAACTTATGGTAAGACAAAAGGCGAGCTGGATTTTTATGTCAGAAGTATTGTGGATTATAAGAATTACGGAGTAGAGGTGAAAGCTGGCAGTCATTCCGGTAACACCGTGACGCGTCTGTACCAGGATGGTAAGATAGATTATATTTATTATTTAAAGGGAGAAACCTGTGGCGGGAAGGCGGATGATGGAAAAATATTGACTGTGCCGATTTATCTGGCGGACAGGATTGCCTTTGATATTGGAGACTGAAATTTCCCCGTGCCATCGATTGGCCCGGGGAATTAATGAGTGATCCGGCATAAATATCAGGATTTACTTCGCGGCCTCCGCAAACTGCGTGGTCACCAAATCTTCATAAGGTACCCGCTGGGGCAGCTCCCCGGCTTCCTCCAGAATGTTCTGCAGCAGCTCGAAGCTGTCTTTTTCAAAGATGGTGTCGTCCTTCCAGGTATCCTGGGATTTGTAGCGGTCCACGATGATGGTCAGCTTATCCAGGGGCGTTTCCTGGAACTGGGGCTGGATGGTCTTGGCGATCTCCTCGGCGGAGTGGGAGTTGACGTAATCCATGCCTTTCTGGATCGCATTGGTAAACTTCTGAATAATCTCCGGATTCTTCTCCATATAACTCTTCTTCGCACAGTAAGCCGTGTAGGGCACATAGCCGGATTCCGTGCCGAGGGAGGCCACCACGTAGCCGCTTCCGTCCATTTCCAGGCCGGTGGCGAAGGGCTCGAACTCCACGGTGTAGTCCGCGTCGTTGCTGGTGAAGGCGGCGGCGGTCAGTCCGAAGTTGATACTCTGGTCGATGTTTAGATCCGTCTTGGGGTCCAGGCCGTGCTTTTTCAGAATATACTCGAATACCATCTGGGGCATCCCGCCCGCTCTTCCTCCAAGCACCTTCTTGCCCTTCAGGCTGTTCCAGTCAAAGTTGGCTTCCGGCTGGCGGCCTACCAGGAAGTTGCCGGCCCGCTGGGTCAACTGGGCGAAGTTGACCGCGTAGTCCTCATTGCCGTTGGCGTAAGTATAGATGCTGGCCTCGGATCCCATAAAACCGATGTCCGCATCGCCGGAAATCATGGCGGTCATCACTTTATCCGCGCCGGCCCCGTTGACCAGTGTCAGATCGATGCCCTCATCCTCAAAATAACCCAGTTCGATGGCCGCGTACTGGGGCGCATAGAATATGGAATGGGCCACTTCGTTTAAGGTCACAGGGGTGAGCCCGCCGGCGGCCTCCTTCTTTCCACAGCCGGTCAGGCTGAGGGCGGCCAGGGAGCCTGCCAGAAAAACAGTGAGCAGTCGTCTCATAATCGTCTCCTTAATAATCATAGTCTCATAGTACCATTGTATTGCGGGACGGGGCGGAGTGTGAACGGGTTGGGAAATGTTTTCCCATTGCCGGGCCTGGGAAATAATGGTATGATAAATGGGATGAAGCAGATACGGAATTTGGCCGGGGAGAGAGCAGATGACGGAAAATACGGTTAGGGAAGCGTTTGACGAATCGGAACAAATCATTGTGGGCATCGAGCCCTGCGACGTTTTGACCGGGGGGCGGGACAAAAACCGCTTCCTGCTGTACCAGTTGAAACGCAGCATGGCCTGCGCGGAGCAGATCGACATTATCGTGTCCTTTCTTATGGAATCCGGGGTGCGGCTGCTGTTGGCAGATTTAAAGCAGGCTCTGGACCGCGGGGTGAAAATCCGGATTCTCACGGGCAACTACCTGGGAATCACCCAGCCGGGAGCGCTGTACCTGATCAAGGATCAGCTGGGGGATCAGGTGGAGCTGCGGTTTTACAACGAAAAGGGGCGGTCCTTTCATCCCAAGGCATACATTTTTCATCGCGGAGACCTGGGAGAAATTTACATCGGCTCGTCCAATATGTCCCGCAGCGCCCTGACCTCCGGGATCGAGTGGAATTATCACTTCGACAGTCTGCGGGACAGTGGGAATTTCAGCCGGTTCTACGAGACGTTTGAGGATTTATTTTACCGGCATTCGATTCTCATCGACGATCAGGAGCTGGCCCGGTACTCCAGAGAGTGGAAGAAGCCGGCTGTTCAACGGGATTTGGAGAAATACGACCAGTTCGGACCGGAAATGAAGGTGGAGGCGCTGTTTCAGCCCCGGGGCGCGCAGATCGAGGCCCTGTACGCGCTGAAGAACAGCCGCAGGGAGGGCGCGAAAAAGGGACTGGTCCTGGCCGCCACCGGTGTGGGCAAGACATATCTGGCGGCCTTTGACTCCCAGAGCTTTGAGCGGGTGCTGTTTGTGGCCCACCGGGATGAGATTTTGAGACAGGCGGCGGAGAGCTTTTATAATGTGCGCCAGTCCCGGGATTACGGCTTTTTTACCGGCCGGGAAAAGACCACGGGGAAATCCGTGGTTTTCGCCTCGGTCTCAACCCTGGGAAGACCCGCCTATTTAAACGAGCGGTATTTTGCCAGGGATTACTTTGACTATATTGTGATCGACGAGTTCCACCACGCGGTTACGGACCAGTACCGCCGCATCATCGAATATTTCCGGCCGGAGTTTCTGCTGGGGTTGACAGCCACGCCGGACCGTTTGGACGGCAGGAGTCTTTATGAGCTGTGCGATTACAATGTCCCCTATGAGATCAATTTAAGGGATGCGATCAACAAGGGGCTGCTGGTGCCGTTTCACTATTATGGGATTTACGATGAGACGGTGGATTATTCCCAGATCCGCATCGTGAAGGGCAGGTATGCGGAGGAGGAGCTGACCGGACAACTGACCGCGGGGACGCGCTACGAGCTGATCTACCGGTATTACTGTAAATACAGGTCCAGGCGGGCTTTGGGCTTCTGCTGTTCGCGAAAGCACGCAGAGCAGATGGCAAAGGAATTCTGCCGCCGGAATATTCCCGCCGCCGCGGTGTACAGCGACAGTGACGGGGAGTACGCGGCGGACCGGAGCGAGGCCGTGCGTAGGCTGCGGGATGGCGAACTCCGTGTGATCTTCTCCGTGGACATGTTCAACGAGGGACTGGATATCAGCGAGCTGGATATGGTCATGTTTCTGCGGCCCACGGAGTCTCCGGTGGTGTTTTTACAGCAGCTGGGCAGAGGTCTGCGAAAGAGCCGTGGTAAGGAATTCCTCAATGTGCTGGACTTTATCGGCAACTATGAGAAGGCCGGAGCCGCGCCCTTCCTCCTGAGCGGCAAGCCCTATTCCAGCGCCGAGGCCGGGAAAATGGAGCCGCAGGATTTTGAATTCCCGGACGACTGTCTGGTGGATTTTGATATGCGGCTGATCGACCTGTTCCAGGAGATGGCAAAGAAGAAGGCGAAGCGGGAGGACCGGGTCCGGGAGGAGTATTTCCGGGTCAAGGAGCTGCTTGACGGCAAAGTGCCCACCCGCATGGATCTGTTCACCTGCATGGAGGACGAGGTATTCCAGCTGTGCGCCGGCATGAAGACCAGTCCCTTTAAACATTACCTGCGATACCTGGACAGCCTTGGGGAGTTGGGGGAGCGGGAGCGGGCTGTCTTTGAGAGCATCGGCAACGAATTTCTGGAATTGCTGGAGACCACAGGGATGTCCAAATCCTACAAGATGACGGTGCTGCTGGCATTTTACAATAACGGGGATTTAAAGACGGCCATCGACGAGGAGGACATTTACCGGAGCTACAAGGAATTTTACAGCACGGCCAATAACTGGAAAGATCTGGAACGGGACAAGAGCACCAGCGATTTCAGGACCTGGGATAAGAAACGCTGTGTGAGCGAAGCGCTGAAGAACCCGGTGCATTTCCTGCTGCAGTCCGGAAACGGATTTTTCGTGGAGCAGGAAGGGGCGGTGCTGGCGCTGAATCCCCAGCTGCATGAGGCGGTGCGCCTGCCTGGTTTTTCCGGGCAGATGAGGGATGTGATCGATTTTCGGACCATGGACTACTACCGCAAGCGGTATGAGAAATTGCAGTTGTAGCGCGGCTGCGTTTCTGGTAGAATGAATAGGTGAAATTACGCACGACAAGGGGAGAAACTGGAATGACCAATTATGAGATGATTGTGCTGGATCTGGACGGCACGCTGACAAACCGGGACAAGGTGATTACGCCCCGGACCAAACAGGCGCTGATGAGCGCCCAGGAACAGGGGAAAATCGTGGTTCTGGCCTCAGGCCGCCCCACGGCGGGGGTGGAGCCCCTGGCAAAGGAACTGGAGCTGGAGCGCTTCGGCAGCTATATTTTGTCCTACAACGGGGGAATGATCACCAACTGCCGCACCGGCGAGGTGGTGTTCGCCTCGCAGATTCCGCTGGCGGCCAACGAACGGATTATCGGCCTGGCGGAGGAGCACCGGGTGGATATTTTGACCTATGAGGAGACTCAGATCATAACCAACAACGATCAGTGTCCCTATGCTGTGATGGAGTCCAACATCAACCATCTGCCGCTGGTTCAGGTGGAGAGCATGAAAGATTACGTCCGGTTCGAGGTGCCCAAATTCCTCATGCTGGACGACGGCGACTACCTGGTGACCGTGGAACCTCTGGTGAAGGCGGCGCTGGGCAAGAATTTCAGCGTGTACCGCTCGGAGCCGTATTTCCTGGAAGTGATGCCCAAGGGTATCGACAAGGCCCTGTCCCTGGCGCGTCTGCTGGAGGTGCTGGGGATGACGAAGGATCAGATGATCGCCTGCGGCGACGGCTACAACGACCTGACCATGGTTCAGTTCGCCGGACTGGGCGTTGCCATGGAGAATGCGGTTCTGCCCCTGCGCAAAGCCGCGGACTATATCACGCTGTCCAACAATGAGGATGGGGTGGCCCATGTGGTGGAGAAATTTATGTTATCTTAAATCATTCTAAAAATTCATGGGAAGGGTAGACTTTCGGACTTTAATATGCTAAAATGAATGAAGTTTGAAAGATGACCAAGGAGAGGGTACCGAACCATGAACAAGAAAATCAAAACCGAGGCGGTAGATCATTTGTTCGACGCGATCCTGACGCTGAAGAACCCGGAGGAGTGCTATAAGTTTTTCGAGGATGTCTGCACCATCAACGAGCTGCTCTCCCTTTCTCAGCGCTACGAGGTGGCTAAGATGCTGCGCGAGGGTAAGACCTATCTGGAGATTGCGGAGAAGACGGGCGCTTCCACCGCTACCATCAGCCGCGTGAACCGCTCGCTGAACTATGGGAGCGATGGGTACGATATGGTATTTGCAAGACTTACGCCGCCGGACGGACCTGCCGGGACATAACGGTATGGTTGATGTATGATAAGAGAACAGCCTGTACGGAGCCATTGGCGCCGGACAGGCTGTCTTTCATTTGAATGCAATGGGCCGCCGGCGCAGCCTGCGGGCGATTGCGTTCTCACTTCTTTTTGCGGTCCCGGTCAGGGCTTTCGCTGCGCAGCTGGTCGGCCAGCAGCTCGATCATCTGCTTCTTTAAATACACGTCAAAGGACAGCTCGCAGATCAGCGCGAAGAGCCGCAGGTATTCCTGTTCCTCCCCGTCCAGGCCGGAGTCCCCGAAGGTGCCCTGGGCCTTGTCATATTTCTGCATCAGATCCTCCCGCAGTCGGTCCATCTGTCCGGCCGCCAGGGTGAACACTTCCTCGTAAATGTCCTCCAGCTTTACGTCGGAGGGCCTGCCGGAGAAGTGGCGGCTGGTAATGGGCCGGAAAATCTCCTCGATATCCGCAAAGGACAGTACATTCTTAAAATAGTAGATAAAGACCAGCATCAGCATGTGGTCTTTGGAATATTTTTTCTTCACAGGCGGAGGGAGCAGGTTGTTCTTCGCGTAGTTGTTGATCATGGTTTTGGTCAGAACCTTGTCCTCCGGGTGACGTCTGGTGTCCTTTAAATGCTCGTCCATAAAGGTGGTCACCTGGTCCATATACAGATCGATGTCCGGAATCTCCCGGGCTTTCACATGGGAGAGGGAACCCAGGCAGTCCAGCATGTCCTGAAGCCGTTCTTCGTTGGTTTTCATCGTTATCACCTCATAGTCACCATTATATAGTATTCAATACTAGATGACAAGTGGGAAATGTGATAAGTTGTAAAAAAGGGATGATGAGGTGGGACGGAGGGGTCCGCACATGTCACGGCTGTCCGCGCGGTCAATAGAACTGACGGGCAATATCAATAAAAGTCTGAGCATAAAGGGAAGGTTTTATGCCCTTGCGGTAGCCGGCTACCAAATTCATCATCGTCACAGGCTCCCCGATGGAGAGGATGTAGGGTTTGTCTCCCAGGCACAGCTCCCGGGGATATTTCTCCGAGGAAAAGGCCATCCCGTAACCCTTGGCGGAGAGACTGACGGTTGTCATCAGACTTCTGATCCGCAGCGAGACCTTGGGGGTGAATCCGGCCTGCTTAAAGAGGTGGCCGGCGATTTGAGTGGTACGTTGTTCCGGATAATTGAGAATGAACTTGTGGTCCCGGCATAACCGCAGATCAAGCCAGGGATACTTACAGCCTTTTTTGTTGAAGGCCTGGGAAATAATGGGATCATCCGGAGAGGTGGAGAGAACGATCTCTTCATTGCTGATCACCTGGTAGTCAATGCTGTCGTTGTCAATGGGACAGTTGAAAAAACCGATATCCAGTTCACCTTGCTGGATCAGGCGGTCCAGGGCGGAGGCATCCTCCTCGTAACAACGGATTTCCACGTTGGGGAAACGTTTGCTGAAAACGGGCAGTGTAGCTGGGAGCAGGGAAATTCCCCGCAATATCGGAAAGCCGATGCTCAGGCGTCCGCGTTCCTCACAGCGGATTCGATCCAACTCTTCCGTAAAATGTTTGTGGCGCAGCAGAATTTCGTTCCCTTCTTTCAGAAAGCATTCTCCGAAATAGGTGAGGACCATCCGCTTGCCGATTCTCTGAAACAGGGGAACTCCCAGCCGGGTTTCCAGGTTTTTCAGGTAGCCGCTGAGAGCGGGCTGGGAAATATAGAGCTCGTCCGCAGCCTTTGAGATGCCTTCATGCCTGGCGATCGCCGACATATACCGTAAATCTTTGATTTCAATATCGTCCATATACTCCCCCTGCCATGATCATAGGCTAAACCTATTATTTTGATAAGAATAAACGCTTTGAGTTATGTATGAGACTATCATATACTAAAGATGTAACAAACACAACTGAAAAATGACAGGGGGTACAAATGTGGAGAAACTATTTCAGGCCTTAGACGGCCACTCATTCTGGGGTTACAAACTGTTTGCGATTCCAATGTATTTGTTTCTGCTTCTCGCGTTCACCGTGATAACGGCCAATCAACTGGATATCATTCCCTCTTCCATGGTGGGATCCATCGGGGCAATGTTTATTATCGGGATTGTGATGGGCGAGTTGGGGGACAGGCTGCCGGTATGGAAAGACTATATCGGAGGCGGAACGCTTTTGGCGCTGCTGGGGGGATCGTTGCTGGTGTATTTCAATCTTCTGGGCGAATCCTGCAGGGAGTCCATCGGCGAATTGATGAAAACCACTGATTTTATCACCTTTTATGCAGCAGTGCTGATCACGGGAAGCATCCTGTCCATCGACCGGGCAGTGCTGCTCAAATCGTTTTTGGGCTATATCCCCACCGTGCTGGCGGGGCTGGCCGGGGCGGCGGCGCTGGGAAGTCTGGGAGGCCTGCTTTTTGGAAAATCCGTCAGAGAAGTGCTGTTGTACTATTTTCTCCCGATCATGGGGCCTGGGACTGGAGCGGGGGCCGTCCCCATGTCCCAGATCTACGAGTCGGCCGGCATGGGTCCTGCTGCGGAATTTTTGTCCACTGCAGTCCCGATTTTGACTCTGGGGTTGGTCATGTCCATCGTGTTGGGGGCGGTGGTCAACAAAATCGGCCTCGTATTTCCAAAGCTGTCGGGCGAGGGGAGGCTGTCCCGGAGGGAACACCAGGAAACCGTGACAGAAGTGGGAATGGAGAACGTTACGCCGCGCTCCTGCGCTTCCGGCTTCGTGCTGGCTACCGGCTATTATATCATGGGAGTGATATTGAGCAAAATAATTCCGCCGGTTATGGGCGTTTCCATCCATGCGTTCGCCTATATGGTGATTCTGTTGGCGGTCAGCAATATGCTCGGCTTGATTCCGCAGAGCGTAAAGGATGGCTCCAGGAAATTGCAGTCGTTTTTCGCGGGACAGCTTTCCTGGGTGATTATGGTGGGCGTTGGCGTGGTGTATGTGAGTATTGCGGATGTGCTGGCAGTGCTCACCATCAGCAATTTCATTATGGTATTTTTCGTGATCTTGGGAGCTATGGCCGGAGCGGCGCTTATGGGCTGGCTGATGGGATTCTTCCCGGTGGAGGCGGTGATTACCGCAGCCCTGTGCATGTCCAATTCCGGCGGGGCCGGGGATGTGGCGGTTCTGGGCGCGGCCCAGCGCATGAATCTGCTTTCCTGGGCACAGATTTCTTCCCGGATCGGCGGAGGAGTTATGCTGATTATCGCAAGTATTCTGATGTCCGCATTTGCGGGATAAAAATGAAAAAGGTGGATTTTGGAAATGTCATTGTATGATTGTTCAAAAAAACTTGCGTCGGGAATCCGGCTGCAGGATATGGGGTCTTTCCACGTTGGAGGGGAGGATGTAGAGATCTGCGGCCGTCCGGCAAAAGAGATTGACGTGAATGGGAAATGCGGACGGCGCATCGTGGTGGATCCCAATGGAATCCGCCGGGCCGGACAGATGTACGCCCAGTATTTTATACCGGAAACTGTAAAGGGCAGATGCCCACTGCTGCTGTGGCACGGCGGAGGGATGACGGGAAAGGCCTTTGAGACAACCCCGGACGGAAGGCCGGGATGGCTGAACTATTTTATCCGCTGCGGATGGAAAACCTATCTGGCGGACGCCGTTGAGCGCGGCCGTTCAGGCTGGTGCCCGGAGGCGGAGGAGTTTAAGGAGTCTCCGACGCTGTTCAACTATACATATGTGTTTGAACGCTTTCGGCTGGGAGCGTCTTATGAGAAGGGGGAAGTGTTTGAAAACAGCCGTTTTCCCATCAACAGTTTCCGCCAGTATGCCATGCAGTTTGTGCCGCGCTGGACGGAGAGCTCGGAGCTTATGGTGAAAGCGTATTGTCGCCTTTTGGAGCGGACCGGTCCTTCCGTGATTGTGGCCCACTCCCAGGGAGCCACTCTGGCGTTTGAGGTGATGGAAAAACGGCCGGAGCTGGTAAAAGCGCTGATTGCGGTGGAGCCATACGGCGCAGGGAGAAACGGCCGCTTTGGAGAGTCTGTGAATGTGCCGGTGTTATGGGTCTTTGGAGATTATACGGATCTGCATCCGGCGTGGAAGGAGGCCAGGGAGGTGGCGCGGGAATACTGTGGCCGGTTCTGCCGGGCGGGAGGAGACGGGCAGATACTGGATCTTCCGGAGATGGGAATCCGGGGAAATTCCCATATGCTGATGATGGAATACAACAATTTCGAGATCGCGGATCTGCTTCAGGACTGGCTCATTGGCCACGGCCTGACGGTGATTTGAGCGAATGCAATGTGCCTGCCGGCCACAAACCGGCAGGCATTTCACACGTTCACCGCCACGTGTATTTTCCCTCCGGAAATGCCATACTATCCACGAGGTGATCACATGGAAAAAGACAAAGAGGAAAAACTCAATCAAAAGAAGTCCAACGAAATGTTCAACAGCATCACGGAAAAGGTGAAGCCGGAGAACCAGAACCAGACCCACAATTCCCGCCGGGAAGGCATGGGACCCAACACGAAGCGCAGGCCCTGCTGATCCGGCTGCGTGAGGGAATGTCCGCCGCGCCTGCAAGGTGGTAGGTGACAAATCGCCGAAAATGTTATAAGATAGACTTTGCAGCATTCGCAGCCCCGCCTCGGCGGGGCGGACAAACCCCGCGAGGGGGACAAAAGGCGGTAAGAAAAGAATGAGTATTTACGATTCACTGAATCCAATGCAGCAGGAGGCCGTGTTTTGTACGGAGGGCCCGCTGCTGGTGCTGGCCGGGGCCGGCTCAGGCAAGACCCGGGTGCTGACCCACCGGGTGGCCTATCTGATCGAAGAAAAAGAGGTCAACCCATGGAACATCATGGCCATCACATTTACCAATAAAGCGGCAGGGGAGATGCGGGAGCGCGTGGACAAGCTGGTGGGCTTCGGCGCGGAGAGCATCTGGGTGAGCACCTTCCACTCCTCCTGCGTGCGCATTTTGCGCAGGCATATCGAGGCGTTGGGGTATTCCACCAGCTTTTCCATCTACGATACCGACGACCAGCGCACGCTGATGAAACAGGTGTTTAAAACCCTGGACGTGGACACCAAGCAGTTGAAGGAGCGGGGCGCGCTCAGCGCCATCTCGTCGGCCAAGGACAAGCTGATCGGGCCGGAGGAATTTCTGTTAAACGCCACCGGGGATTTTAGACAGCGGCGGATCGGGGAGATCTACCAGGAGTATCAGAAACAGTTAAAGAAGAATAACGCCATGGATTTCGACGACCTGATCGTCAAGACGGTGGAACTGTTCCAGAACAACCCGGATGTGCTGAATTATTACCAGGAGCGTTTCAAGTACATAATGGTGGACGAGTACCAGGACACCAACCTGGCCCAGTTCAAGCTCATCAGCCTGCTGGCGGCAAAATACAAGAACCTCTGCGTGGTGGGCGATGACGACCAGTCCATTTACAAGTTCCGTGGAGCTAACATCGAGAATATCCTGAACTTTGAGGATGCATTTCCGGGGGCCAGGGTGATCAAGCTGGAGCAGAACTACCGCTCCACCCAGAACATTTTAAACGCGGCCAACGGCGTGATCCGGCACAACCGCGGGCGGAAGGACAAGACGCTCTGGACGGCCAACAGCGAGGGCACGCTGGTGCATTTCAAACAGTTTGAGAACGCCCGGGACGAGGCGGACTACGTGGCCCGGCAGATTCGGGACAGCGGCTTCTCCTACCAGGACCAGGCGGTGCTCTACCGCACCAACGCCCAGTCCCGTCTTCTGGAGGAGCGGTGCATTTACTACAATGTGCCCTACCGTTTGGTGGGAGGCGTGAACTTCTATCAGCGCAAGGAGATCAAGGACATTCTGGCCTACCTGCGGACCATCGCCAACGGTGTGGACGACTTATCCGTGCTGCGGATTATCAATGTGCCCAAGCGCGGGATTGGGGCCACCACCATGGGCAAGGTGACGATTTTTGCGTCGGAGCATGGCATGAGCCTGTACGACGCGCTGAAGGCGGCACGCCAGGTGCCGGGGCTCGGCAAGGCGGCGGCCAAGATCGAGGCCTTTGTGGGCCAGATCGAGAGCTTCAAGGTGCGGGCGAACTCCGAGGATTTCACCATTCAGGACCTGATCGAGGGAATCCTGGACGAGACCGGATACCGGCAGGAGCTGGAGGCGGAGGGGGAGATCGAGTCCCAGACCCGCCTGGAGAATATCGAGGAGTTGGTGAACAAGGCTGTCAGCTATGAGCAGGACAGCGAACATCCTTCCCTGGACGAGTTTTTGGAACAGGTGGCCCTGGTAGCGGACATCGACAACATGGACGAATCCGAGAACCGGGCGACGCTCATGACTCTGCACAGCGCCAAGGGCCTGGAATTCCCCAAGGTATACCTGGTGGGAATGGAGGACGGTTTATTTCCGAGCATGATGTCCATCACTGCGGACGACAAGTCGGAGATCGAGGAGGAGCGCAGACTCTGCTACGTGGGTATCACCCGGGCCAGGGAGGAGCTGGTGATGACCTCCGCCAGGCAGCGCATGGTCAACGGGGAGACCCGCTATTCCAAGCCCAGCCAGTTTGTGGAGGAGCTTCCCGCCTCCGCGGTGGAATTTGACCGTCTGGAGCCGGCCCTGTCCGGGTACGGCGGCTTTGGCGGAGGCGGCGGGAGCGCAGGGGCTTCCGGACGGAAAACGGACGCTTACGCGGACGACTCCCTGCCCTGGAACCCGGGCGGCATGAAAGCGCAGCCCAAGGCCGAGGGGAGGGGATTCGGCAGCAGCCACAACCCCTATGCTTCCCGGAATACCGCTCCGGCCGGGTCGGCTCCCGCGTCGAAACCGGCCTTCGGGAAAGCATTTACCGTGCAGAAGCAGTCGTCCTTGGACTACGGACCAGGCGATCGGGTTTCCCACATCAAGTTCGGCCAGGGAACCGTGAAGTCTGTGGAGGACGGAGCCAAGGACTATGAGGTCACGGTGGAGTTCGACAAAGCAGGTCAGAAGAAGATGTTTGCGTCGTTTGCAAAATTGAAAAAAATCTAGAATACTACTGGATAAATTCTAAAAATTTGAGTAAATTGGGATAGTAAAAAAGGCCTGATCATGATATAATACTTAATAAGCATTTCAACCAGGCTGAATCGTTAGGAGGAAAGGACGTGGGCAATATGAACCGATTTGACAGAGACCGCTTTGATGCGATGGGGAAGGAAGCTATGAGCCGTGTGGAAGAGATCATGAATTCCACCAGACTGAACGAGCTGTTGCATAGAAAAGAGGAAGAAGATAAGAAAAAGAACTGTATCCTGTGGGTATTAGCCATTATCGGCGCTGTGGCGGCGGTAGCAGGTATCGCATACGCGGTATACCGTTTCTTTACACCGGACTATTTAGAGGACTTCGAGGATGATTTCGACGACGACTTCGACGATGATTTCTTCGAGGACGAGGCGGTGGAAGAGAAGAAGGCTTCCAAGGAAGAGGAATAAAGAACGGATTATGAATGAGGGCTCCCGGTTTCGGGGGCCCTTTTAAGTGGCGGGGCCGGGCTTGCAGGGAAGTCCGGCCTGTCTGCATATCTGCGGGGAAATGAGAACTGTTTGAGGAAATTTATCCCTGAAAATAGTAGTAGTTGACGCTCACAATGGTAATTCCCACCGGGGGATTATCCAGCCTTTTTTTGACCTCTAAAATTACTCTGGTGATTGAGTCGAAATAGTTCCGGCTGTTCTCATCGATCACCGGATTCCGCGTGGACACCACGCGCACGCCGGAGCTGTCGTCTCCGCAGCTGTAATCCGCATCGCAGATTAAAACCGTTTTGTCGACCACGGCGTTTACAAAGCAGCCGCTGGAAGCCTTCTCGTTGGCCGCTGCCGCGGCCCACAGCTGCGTCACGTCCTTCATACAAAACGGTTTGCCGCCGACGCTGTAAAAGTTGATCATATACCGCTCTGTCATCATAGCGGAAAAACCTCTTTTTGGTTAGATTATGCGGAAAATGACAGTCTGTGCGGAACGCCTGGAAGGGGAAACGGCGGCAAGATGGCGGGGATTTGAGAATCGTTGGGCCGGGCGGAATACACCGGCCGATCCGCGGCTTCGGCCAGCCGGACTGTGGGTCAATCCCACCAGAAATACCAGATGGTGGACTGTCTCAGGGTGTCGGCCAGGGTTCCCACCGTACCGTCCTCGCTTCCCTGGTCCACCACATCCGGGCACCAGGCGTAATGCTCCAGAGCCAATTTCACAGCGGCGTCGTCCCCAACGGGCGCGGGCAGGGAATATTCCAGCACGTCGTGGGTGATGACTGCCGGGACGGCTCCGTAGAGTTCGAACCAGTATTTTGACACCGCCATCAGCTCCGGGGTGTCCGGGCACTCGTTCCAGCCGCCGAAGGGCAGCCAGGCGAAGATTTCCCAGGGGCGGCTGACCGGGATTTCCGCCAGCACCAGGGGATATGTCTTTTTCGTGGAGTAATCCCAGTAACCGCAGAAGCGGTCAATGGCTTCGCCTCCGGCCATTTCTCCCAGGATTTCTTCGTCCCAGTCCATATCGTCCTCCGAAGCTTCTTCCCGCCGCACGACGGTCAGATGGTCCAGAACCAGACGGCCGCTCTTTAAGGGGGCGGACAGCATCGCGTCCCGGTAATTTGCCACCGCGCCGGGGTCAAAGGCGAAATCGTCCGCATCGTCGTCCTGGCCGGAGTTCATGACCAGGCATTCCCAGAGGGTTTCATTTACCACCACCAGGACAGGGAGAAATCCCTCCCGCGCGCCACGGTCCCTGGCCTGGCGGTAGGCATTCTGGATGGGATCGTCGTCTTCCATCGGTTCGAAGGATTGGCAGGGGCAGTTTAGATAGCGGATGAGTGACTGCATTAAGTTTGCGAAGGTATTCGGTTTTTTCATTATTGCGCTCTCCTTGTTTGATTAATTGATATTTTTAGGGTGGGTGTGGGGCGGTTGGAGCTCCCGGTGGGGTGGGGCGGTTGGAATTCCGGAGCTCCCAAGCGGTTAGCGCTCCGGCGGCCTGGTTCGGAAATGGTGCGTACTGTCAGGTCTGTTGATGGATCATGGCGGCCACGCGGCAGTCGGGACAAAATTCGATGTAGAGAGTTCCTTCCATGTTTTCCAGCACTGTATCCCACTGGATCTGGGCCAGGTAGCGCATGGGCCTGCCGCAGTCCGGGCAGACGGCATATTGCCAGTCTTGAATCCAGTTGGCGAAGCCGCCGATGATGTTTAAGTCCTCGCTGCCTGCGCCGAGAAAGATGGGGACGGGGTGGTTGTCCAGCACATAGGAGTTGGAGGATAGCTCTTCAATTCCATTCCGGCCCAGATAGTCCTCGACATCCGATATCTCCAGCTCCGAATACAGCGGTTCGCTGCCGCCGTCCAGAGTGTATCGGGAGAAGCTGGCCTCCGAAAAGCCAACACAGTTGGGGCAGCAGGAGGCGGTGAAAATGCCGTCGATGCCCAAGAATTCCAGCCGTTCATCCCGGCCGTCCAGGATCAGCATGTCCGCCATTGAGCAGCCGCAGTGGGGACAACGATCCTGCCGAATGCGGCCGATCTTCACGGGGGAATAACTGTGTCCGGCGGGGGGATTCTCCGGAGTGGCGCCGGCGGATGAGGGATCAGAGGCGGACATACCGGCGGACAGAATATGGGGGAAGTGAGACGTGGAGGAGAGGGCTCCTGCCTCCTCCTTTACCAGCGCATAACTTGTATCGAAATTGAGCTGCAGTCTGTTCCCTTCGCCGTCAAAGGTCCAGCCGCCACACTGGGCGTAGACGGAAGGGTCCACGTACAGCTGCTGGCGCCAGGGGCGCGGATGGCGTTCAAGCTCCAGCAGAATTTCCAGCGCCCGGTCGTCCCCCTGCATGGCCAGGCATTCCATCAGACAGGCGGCTTCGTGGGGCGACGGGGTTTCCATGAGCTGCAGGATTAACCCGTCGCGCACATCGGCGGGAGCGTGGTAGTAGAGGTGGGCCAGGGAGAAGGCCCCGGCTTCAAGGGCGGCCCGTTGAAGCTGTGGAGGGCAGATGCCGCGGATTTCCATGAGCTGGCAGAGGGTGGCGTACTCGCTGGCGCGATAATCGTCCAGTTTGCCGGCGTTGGCGGTCAGATGGCGGAGCTTTTCCTGAATTTCCTCATCCGTCCAGGCCAGTACCTCCTGTCTCTCCTTCATGGCGCGGCATCTCCAGCAGAGGCCGTCGTAGCCAAGGGATGTACCGCAGTTTTTGCATTGATATTTCATAACGTTACCTCCTGACAAGGCGCGCAAGGGGCGCGGTAAAATATGGAAAACAGATGAGTTCATTATAACAAAATGGATTTGAAACGGCAATCAGTATCTGGGGCCGTCAAGGAACCGGCCGTTAAAGCAGTTGTCTGAAATATGTTTGCGGAGATAGGGTGACCTGGTGAGGGGGGATGGCGGTAAAGTTATGACTTAGGATTGGTTTTGACAGATGATCGCCCAGGGATTGTATGCGCGGCGAAGCTTTCTCGGTTTGTAGCAGATTTCCTGGATATTACAGGGAATGGGAATACAGAAGCGGAATGTGTGGAGCATTCGTCCGTATGTGGAAAAGGATTGGCTGACGGGGATCTTTCTGGTATAATAGGTGAAGCTGGAAACCCGAATGTGCCATGTTAGGCACCCGGCAGAAGAAAATGAACGAGGAGAATTGACGATGAAAAAAGGCGACCTGTTTGAAGGGATTGTGGATGTGATAGAATTTCCAAATAAAGGAATTGTAACGGTGGATGGGGAGCGGATTGTGGTAAAAAATGCCCTTCCGGGTCAGAAAATTCAAGGCGTGTTGACGAAGAAGCGCAAGGGCAAAAGCGAGGGGCGCCTGCTGACCATTTTGGAGCCGTCGCCGGTGGAACGCCCCGGGGAGGCGTGCGAGCATTTTGGAATCTGCGGCGGGTGCGTGTACCAGAGTCTGCCCTATGAGGAGCAGTTAAAGATCAAGGAGGGCCAGGTGAAGGCCCTGCTGGACCCGGTGGTGGAGCCTGGCAGCTATGAATTCCAGGGGATCAAGGGTAGTCCGATTTCCGACGGCTACCGCAATAAGATGGAGTTTTCTTTTGGGGACGAATTTAAGGGAGGACCTCTGGCGTTGGGGATGCACAAAAGAGGCAGCTTTTACGATATTGTGACTACGCCGGGCTGCCGGATTGTACATGGGGATTTCTGTAAAATTCTGGAATCCACGCGGGCATATTTTGCGGAGCTTGGGACGGCATTTTTGGGAAAACTCTCCCATAAGGGCTATCTGCGCCACCTGCTGGTGCGCCGCGCAGTGAAGACCGGGGAGATTCTGGTGGATCTGGTGACCACCACTCAGACGGAGTACCTGGGAACGGACATGCAGGAGGACCAGATGTTAGAGGGCTGGAAGGAGAGGCTTTTGGGATTGGAGCTGGAGGGAAGGTTTGCGGGAATTCTGCATACCTTGAACGACTCTCTGGCGGACGTGGTGCAGAGCGACCGCACGGATGTGCTGTACGGGCAGGATTATTTCTACGAGGAGCTTTTGGGGCTGCGCTTCCGGATCTCGCCGTTCTCATTCTTCCAGACCAATTCCCTGGGGGCGGAAGTGCTTTACGACATGGCCAGGAGCTATGTGGGGGAGACGAAGGACAAGGTGGTTTTCGACCTCTACAGCGGCACGGGAACCATCGCACAGATCCTGGCCCCGGTGGCGAAAAAGGTGGTGGGCGTGGAGATCGTGGAGGAGGCCGTGGAGGCTGCCAGGATGAACGCGAAGCTGAATGGGCTGGAGAACTGCGAATTTTTGGCCGGGGATGTGCTGAAGGTAATTGACGAGATCCAGGACAAGCCGGATCTGATCGTGTTGGACCCGCCGCGGGATGGAATTCATCCGAAGGCTCTGAATAAGATTATTGAGTTTGGGGTGGAACGGATGGTTTATATTTCCTGTAAACCGACCAGTTTGGCGAGGGATTTGGTGGTGCTGCAGGAGAGAGGGTATAGAGTGGAGAAGGGGGGAGCGGTGGATATGTTTCCGGGGACGGGGAATGTCGAGGTGGTAATAATGATGCGGAATTGTGGTTTGGAAGGAAAATAGAAGGGTTAAACCGCAAGATATAGTGGTTTTTGGCGAAAAATCGAGGAAAAAATCGGGCAAAAAATGGCCGTTTTTGACCCCGATTTTTTGGCCTTTTCATAGATGTGAGACGGGTAAAAGAGGATATGGGGTAAAATTTCAGGTCAGCCAGATCAAAAATGGCTGGCCTTTTTAATAGAGAGTATCAAAAATAGAAACGGCTATATGCGGAGGGATAGAGAGGGGAAATTAAATGTTTAAGATTTATTTGAGCCGGACAGTAAGCCCTGGTGTAGGTATCAGTCTGCCGGCTACAATCGAAGAAATGAGAGAAGCTTATTCTCTTCTGAATGGAACGGATACAGTTCCGTTGGAAACAGCTACCGCCTATGTGGAATCGTCCATTCCAAATCTGCGCCAGTACCTGTATGAGGTCCCGGTGTCAGAAAAAAGATTGGAGGAACTGAACTACCTGGCCTATCGTGTGAAATGGATGGACAGCCAGGATGAGGCGGTATTCGGAACCGTGATTGATATGATGAAACCGGAGACGATCCAAGATATGATCAATCTCTCCTGCAACATGGATAAATTCAGATATCTGCCGAGCGCAACTACAGAAGTAAAATTAGGAGAATATCTGCTGAAGGGAAACGCTGATATGGCTATGGAGGAACAGGCAGCCAGATTTAATTATGAAGGGATTGGAAAAGATTATATAAAAAAACACGGTGGTATGTTTCATGCATTTGGCTATACCAGCGGGATTCAAGAAGAACTGGAGCCCATCTATAGAGGGAATGAGTTACCAGATCCGGATTTCAAACAGACTTGTAGTTTTAAAGTATGGATTTATAAAGGGAATCCTTATGATAACTATACATTGAGCCTTCCGGCAATCGAAAGCAAAATGGATGCGCTCAAGAGCGCTATGGGAATTTCAAACTGGAGCGAATGTAAACAGTTAGCCATCCAGTGCAGAGTGCCAACGCTGTGGGATTGGCTGCTGGAGTATGGTTCCATAGAGGAGTTGAATGATTTGGTGACTGAGCATTGTCAGAGCATGGAGAATCAGCAGGCACCAGCATTGGGGATGTAAACGAAAAGGTAATCGAATAAAAATTCCAGGTCAGTCAGATCAAAAAATGGCTGGCCTTTTTAATAGATAAGAAAAAAGTAGGGGGAATTTCATGCAGATTATAGCCAATGAATTACGCAGGATGACAAATCAGGAGGGACTGATTCTCCAAGGCTGCGGAGGGGATGCGCAGGAGTGGATAGACGGAATCAACGAACTGTTAACACAGGAAGGCATTTTATTGGAGGGGACAGAGTTTAAGCATGTGAAGTCATTTTGCCATGAGGGATTGACCAACCTGCTGTTTCCGTTTGAGGATGTGAAACTCGATCTTGGAAAGCTGGCGATATGGAGAATTAAGAGCCATGAGACGTTTGGGGGTACTTGGCTGTCTGATTATGTTCCGAACCGGTTGGGAGGTTTTCTGGACGAGGCGCCTGCACAAAAGACAGAGGAGATTCAACAGCTGGGTGAACACCCGTCTCATTCTGCATGGGAAGGCGAGGAAGCTGGTCTGGGCGGGATGTCGATGAAGCAGTAAAAGGGTAGGGGGATTACCAATTAATTGGTTTTCGCAAGGTCAATACATCAAAGAAAGATGGTGAATCATGAATTGAAAGATTATACAGTGAATACAGCCATAACCTTTCATACTGGTTTTGATGACAGAGAGAATAACTGCCTGATGTATGAAGGGATGAAGGAAAAGATTAAACATGACATTCAGACCGCATTCCTAAATGATGAAAGTCTTAAGGGATATATCACCAGCGATCTGACGCTGCGGTTTCTGGACGGCTACAAGGTAAGGGTGGAGTATGAGTTTTCCTGTTACGATGAAAATAAACAGGAGGCGGAAGGATTTTCCAACTACTGTGTAAAAGGAGTCCAGAGCAGACTGGAAGAACTGGGTTACCGTATGGAGAGTATCAGTTCAAAAGCAGAAGAGATGGATATGGGGTGGCTGGATGAATTGGAATCCATGGTATTCCGTTAGAGAGAAGCAATGGAAATTAATCAGGCGGGCTTTGACAGGAAAGTGCTGGCATCTGGTGAGACCATGGAACCGCAGTTATGTCTTTTAGAATAAGGGCATAGCTGCTTTTTTTATGTCAAAATCCCACCGATTTGAAAGAAAGGACTGAGAACCATGACTGTAAGATTTATGAAAGGAACGTCAATCGCAGAGCTGGAACGGGAAATGCAGCAGGTGCCAGGGTTCAGACCGCGTAGAAGCGGGGTCATCCGGAGCCGACAGGCTGGAGAGACAGCGGGAGTTGGAAGCTGCCTGTATGTCAATGTGTGGAGAGCAGAAAAAGAACAGGAAATGGATGGACATCTGTATACCGCAGCGGATGAGGAAATGCCTCCCGCATTCTATCAGATCTTACTCAGACTGTTGGCAGAGGAGCTGCCGAGCTCGGCCCTGACGGTCCGGGTAGGGAAGCTCCAGGAGGAAGGGGAGAAAGGGATTATGTTTTTTAAAAGTGAGGAACACAGGCGGCGGTTTCGTGCGCTCATGCGCTGTGGTCTATATCCGGGGCTTGTGACGGAACCGGGATTTGCAGCAGCCGTGTTTTTGTTGAGCAGCGAGGAGAGGCTTTGGGAAAAGGCCGGGCCATTTGTGCAGGAGCGCACGATTGACTTCATCCGATTCCGCCTTCGCGGGGCTGATTTGGACAGCTATGCAACGTTCTGTGTGGCTAAGGAATTATGTACTGGAAAATCTTATGTGTCTTTATCAGAATTAGGGGATCCGGAACTGTTCCATGACGGACTGCTGCGTCTGATTATCCATGCGGTCTTAATCAGCCGGCATGGAATAGGGACTGTTTTAAAGGAGGAAGTGGAATGTTAGAAATCCGGATTGGCTATGGGGATATGGTTTCAGAGCTGATGAGAATTCCTATGTCGGCTTCAGACTTTGAGGCTGTCAAAAAGATACTGGACGAGGGAAAAGCTGGGAATCAGACGGTGACGGTCCGTTCTCTGGTTTCATCGGTTCAGCTACTGTCAGAGATGATTACAGGGATGGATTACGGAGATGAGATGATGCGGAAGGAACTGGACTTCCTGGATTTGCGGCTGCGGCATATGACAAGGAAAGAACAGGACATTTTTTCTGTGGCGCTTAAATTGGAAGCGCCCGGAACGCTGAAGGAGATCATCAATCTTTCCTTTAACCTGGATTTCTATGATCTGTTGGAGGATATCAGTGATCCGGGGCGAATTGCGGCAGAGCTATTACGCAGGGGGAAACAGATTGAGATACCAGAGGTACTGTATCCTATGCTGGATTTTGGACGGATCCGAGATTCCTATTTTGCAGACCACAGAGGGGATTACTGTCCAAGTGGTCTGGTCCTAAAGCGTGAGGATACTGTTTATAAAGAAGTGTATCAGAACTACCTTCCGGATCCGGGATATGATAAAAATTCGCTATTTCTGCTTCATCTGCGCCGCCCTTCGCAAAATGGTTTGGTAAATGTTTCTCTGGCAATCCCGGCAGATAAAGAACAAATGGAGCTGGCAAAAAAGGAACTGGGGATACAGGAGTTTTCCGAATGCCAATGGAATCAGTACGGAGGACCGCTTGATGAACTGCGTCATTATCTTCCGGTAGGGAGTGAGATAGAAGAACTGAACCGGTTTGCCTGGTTTTTAAAAGAAAAGGTGTTGGACGGCACGGAACAGATCGTGGAAAAGCTGAAAGCGGTGTTAACCGCGGAATGCCCCCGCAGCCTGGATGAGGCCACGGATGTTTTAAGTGACCTGGATCATTATCAGATCCTTTCAGAATTTAGAACACCAGAAGACTATGCCAGATGGCGGATGAAAGATGACGGTTCGCTGTATGTTTCCCGGTTTTGTGAAGCATACCTGGATTGGAACAGTCTGGGAAAGGCGCTGATGAAGCGGGATGGAACCAGGTGGTCGGAACAGGGAACCGTGCTGTGTGATGAGTGGCATTGCAATGAACTGAGCGAGAATGCTTCCGTTATCAGACTGTACAGTCCGCTGTTGGCAGAATTGGTGGATGAGGATGAGTATTCCTCTTCACTTTCTTCTGTTGGATTGATTTCTTATGAGGAGGATATCCGGGAGGCGATTGCCGCAGATGATATCTTAAAAACAGAAAAAGGACTTGGAGAGTACCTGGATAATCAACTTTTAAAACAAAGGGTAATCAGTATGCGCCCAACCGTAGAACGTTATCAATATAATCTTTGGGGTGTGCTGGAAATCAAGAGCCATGGGGAGTTGAATCCGGAAGAACTGGAGGTCCTCAAACGGGAATGGGTCGGACAAGCTTGTGATGGCTGGGGAGAATGTTTTTCACAGGAAGGCATCGAGTGTGAGTCGGATTGTGATCTGTATGTCTATTTTGGCCATTCTAAATTTCGTGTACAGACGGAACAGGAGCTGAAGGGGATTGTCTCGGAGCAGGAACTGACAGGCATGGAGGGGATGGGCGGCATCTCATAAAAAGAAGGGAAGGAGCCAGTCGACAGCTGTGAAACGATAAATCTGAAAGAGGAGGTGAGGGAGATGGAGGTATTATGAACGTGTCCGCAGCGATTTGCAGCAGGCAGAAAGGACGATCATCATAGCATTGCGATCAAATATAGATTTAGAGACAGAAAAGAGAGCTCTGGAGGAATCGCTTAATCTGGTACAGGAGGTAGCGGAGAAATGCCGCTTGGTGCAAGCTGAGCCTGTCCAGAAGACATTTTCGCAGGGAATGAGCATGGAGTGAACCATGAAAGAGGAAGAGGGAGAAAAGGAAAGGAGGATGAGAGGTATGAGTAAACCCATGAAGGTATGGATCTATGCCTTCCAGTTTGAGGAAGATCCTGCTTATCAGGGAAGTGTTCTTTCTCTGCCGGCTCACCAGGAGGCGGTAAAGGATGCGTTTCAGAGGGCCAGACTAAAGGAGGGGGAGCCTTATCTTTTGGACCGCGGAGGGTACTGGCCGGGTTTTATCGAATCGGTTCTGGAGCGCTACAATCATACACTGGAGGAATTAAATCTGTTAGCTTATAAGCTGTCACAAATGACAGAGCGGCAGATTGAAGTTTATGAAGGGGTTTTAAAGGTTCTTCCGGAGCAAAATATGAAGCAGGTTATCAATGGTCTGTATAACCTGGAGCGGTTTGAATTCCTCCCAGGGATCCGATGTGACAGTGATATCGGGGAAATGACCATTGAAAATGATCTGGATCCACTGTTAAAGGAGCTGCCAGGAGACATTTACCCGCTTTTAGATACTGAAAAGGTTGGAGCATATGTAAGAGAAACGGAAAACGGCGTGTTTACATCCAGGGGCTACTGCTACCGTGTTTCAGATCAGTGGCAGGAAGTCTATGACGGGAAGCAGCTTCCGGAACAGGTAGAGATTCACCAATCTCTGTTTTCTCTGTACCTTGTCCCAGAGGCAACGAACCCGGAAGATTTAGGAGTGGGAGTTTGGTTGGAACTTCCGTATGATGAAGCGACAAAAGTCCAGGTGTTCGAGAGTTTGGGACTGGAATCATTCAAGTATTGTAGGATTGCCAAAGTGCGTTCTGCTGCTCCGCTTTTTGAGCAGTTAACAGGGCAAGATCATGACATAGAACGGTGGAACTACCTGGCGGTGAAGGTAACGTCCATGACGGAGAAGGAGCTGCTGAAATACAAAGCAGTGGCTGAGTTTGAAAGCTGTTCCAGTTTAGAGCAGGCTACTGAGCTGACAGATAGGTTGGCTCAGTATGCGTTTGATCCGGCACAGGTGACTTATGCCACCTACGGCAGGGAATGTCTGGAGCAGATGGGAGCAGACCTGGAGGCACAGGCATTTCGGAGGTTTGACTTTGAAGGTTATGGGAAAGAACTGTATGTCCAGACCGGAAGGAAGCTCACAGCCTATGGGGCGGTCTCAAAGGAGCCCGACCTGGTGGAAGTTCAATCGGAGGACCATGCCATGATGACGCAGGAAATGGGATAGAGGAGGCGAGGTAGTATCAACAGTTTTATATCCTGGGTGGGGGGCAAAAAGGCGCTGCGGAACACGGTGTATGAATTGTCTCCGGCCAGTTTTGAGCGTTATATTGAGGTGTTCGGAGGCGGAGGCTGGGTGCTGTTCGGGAGACTGCCGGATCCGAAGGTGATGGAGGTCTATAATGATTTCAATTCCAACCTGACCAATTTATATGCCTGTGTAAAGAACCATCCCATGGAGTTTTTACGCCAGCTGGGATTCCTGCCTTTAAACGGAAGGGATGAATTTCTTGTGCTGCGAAGGTTTTTAGAGGGGCAGGAGTTCAATCGGACTTTCCTGGCGCAGGAACTGGAGCTGGCAAGGCATAACCTGCCGCTCATGGAGTTCGAGGAACTGCGTTCCCTCCTTCTGGAACGCGCAGCGCCGGGGGATGTCCAGAGGGCGGCGGCATTTTACAAGGTAATCCGGTACAGCTATGGAAGCGGCTGCACATCCTTTGGCTGTCAGCCCTTTGATGTGAGAAAGACCTTCTATCTGATCTGGCAGGCGGCGGACCGGCTGGCGAATACGGTCATCGAGAATAAAGACTTTGAGGCGCTCATCCGGCAGTACGACCGGGAGAACGCCTTTCTTTATTGCGATCCGCCCTATTTTATGACGGAGGACCACTATGAGGTGGAGTTCCCAAGGCAGGACCATGTGAGGCTTCGGGAAACCCTGGCAGGCTGTCAGGGAAAATGGATGGTCAGCTATAACGATTGCGACTATATCCGGGGGCTGTACGAGGGCTGCCACATCACGGCGGTCAGCCGGATCAATAACCTGGCCCAGCGCTATGACCGTGGGTGTGAATTCCCGGAGGTAATCATTACCAACTATGATCCCCAGGAGCGGAAGAAATGGGGCCCACAGCAGATGAACCTGTTTTCTGCCGGGCTGTTGGGAGGTGAGACGGAAGATGGAAGGAATTGAGAAACTCTGGTGGGCAAAGCATCGGCTGGAGGAACAGACAGAAGGAAAACAGCGCCTGATTATTGGAGCTGGAGGACACCTCTTCGTGAAGGTGGATGACAGCTGTCTGGCGGCTTGTTACTTTGCCATGGTCAGGAATCAGAAAACCGGGCAGTATCATGCGGACGTAAAGGGCTATCTGCGGACGTTCAGCGGGTACTGCAATGGAACACGGCTGGAGCAGTTGTTGGAGGAAATAAGCGGGCTGGCGGCGCTTGTGAAGGAACTGGAGGCCGCGCAGCTTAGTGTGAGTGAAGAGGAACTTCAGGAATTCATTCGGGAGTTAGAACAGCAGGATAAAACAGCAGAAGGAGAGGAAAGGGAGGCGTGATGAGAAACGTGAAAATCAATGGAAGAGTGGCGGAGGATGGAAGCATCATCCTGCCGCCAGGTGTATTGGAAAGCATGTGCCTGCCTCCGGGGAATCTGGTAACGCTGGAGTTTGCCCCCACCAGTCCGGTAAAAGAAGCTAACGGCTATGGGCCGCGGTTTCAGGTGGAAACGGGGATCTGTGAGACGGATATCATTGCCGATGAGGAGGAGGCAGCGCTGGTAGTCCCTCATGATTTACTGAACGATGCCCATATCCCAATGGATGCAGGGCTGGTGGTGCAGACGATTCCGGGGGCGATTTTAATCGGTGATACGGATCCCATGGCGGCGGTCCAGGCGCCGCTTCTGGAGATCCTGTCCCTGTTTGGGATATCTGCGGAGGAAGCGTACAAGACAATCGAAGAAGGAGGGTACTACGATGAGTAAGCTGGTATATAAGGTGATGGACAGTAAGGGAAGAGTGTTAATTCCGCGGGAACTGCGTCTGGCGGCCGGTATGTGCGGCGGGGATATCCTGGCCCTTCAGCTCCAGGATGGAAAGGTATCCGTGCGTAAGGTAGAAATCGTGGAGGTGGGGGACCAGTCACCGGAAGCAGTAGAAGCCTACGTCCGCGCCGCCATTAAAACCATGCCAGATGCGGTCCGCTTAAGCCTGATTTCAGACCTGTCCGGGCTGGTACGGGAGAAAGAGGAATACCATGTCGGATAGTCGGATTTATGCAGACAGGGATTGTGTGGAGACAGGAAGTGGCTGTTCTCTGAAGGGGAAGGTGATTGTCCTGAAAGAATCTGCCCAGGAGGCTGGCTTTGGCCGGCAACTTTATTACTGCACAGGCGGGAAAGGAGCCAATGCGAATGCCCTGGGAAAGTCTGTGTTTCTGGTGAATTTAAAGAACGGAGAGTTTGAACGCTGCATTCGGGATCATGTGCTTGGGGTGTTAAAGCCGGAATTGCTGCCGGATGAGGAGAAGCTGCAGCTTTCCCAGATCCGCCCACTTGGAGCCCTGCCTTTGGAGAACCATGAACCCCAGTACAGCGGATACAGCTTTCTGGAGGATGGAAGGTATGCGGCCGGGGTGTGGCTCTGCAATGAAAAGGAAGCCATGGAATATGTGGAAATGCAAAAATCCTATCAGCACCGGATCATGCTCTGTGACCGGAATGATTTCTGTGTTTGGGAGGTGCGGGATGGCAGGCAGGTTTACCCCACACAGGAAGAGTTAGATCAAATGCGCCAGGGATTGGAAGGCAGTCCGGGACCAATGCAGATGTAAGAAGAGAATTGCGATTTAGCACACTGAGCGGCCCATGGTTTTGCCAGGTCTGCTGCATGTTCTTATCCAATGTTTGTTGGTTTTTGTGAATCGCTTTCCGGCGTACAGCATGGTATGGTGTTGAGTTGATACAGTAGGTAGAAGTAGGAAAGTGAGGGCAGCGGATGTCTAAATACGTGGACAAAATGAACCTTCCCCAGTACCGGTTTTACAACCACATGGTGGGGGAAGGGGAGGAGCGGAAAGAACTAGTCAGCGACCTGTTGACAGCGGAAATGATACTGGAGAGGGGGAGCAAGAAAGAGCGCAGCCAGGCGTTAATAACGCTGGCAACCAAGAAAAAACGTCTGGCGGATTTTATTTACAGCCAGGAGGAGGACCGAAAACGCTGTCTGAAGGATCTGACAGGGCGGGACATGAAGCAGTTTCGGAAGCGCCTGGACCATTATCTGGATATGCTGCTCATGATCCCATTTTTTTAAGGACAGTCAGAGAAGAAACGGCGGTATGTGGATGAGAAGTCTGCCTCATCCATCCTGCCGGAGCAGAGAAGCCGCCATTTTCAATACGATAGGGAGAAGGGAAAATATTATACCGAATATGACTGTGTTCCCAAGCTTCTGCTGATCAATGAGCGGCTCTATGAAGAATACGGTTACTATGAGATGACCCAAACAGATAAGGAGAGCCTGAACCGGCTGGTGGCAGATGATGTGCATTATATTATTAACATACAGGGAAGCAGTGGCGTAGATTGTGCCTATCTGGTAGAGAAGGATGAAGATCTCTGTATTAAAATCCTAGACCGGTTGAAGGGGAGCAGGAAAATTCCCATTGAAAACCTGGTCGGAAAGACGGACGGTGTGACGGCGGTGTTCTTAAGTCTCCTGGATTATTTGCAGGAAATGGAACTGGCAGAGCAGAGACGGCGCAAGTATCTGGAGGAGCATCCCAGAAAGTCGGAGTATGCAGGAAAGGCGATTCAAAGTCAGCGGTTTGTAGACAAAAACAGTATCAAGGTGTTCGATATGAAACAGGAAGGAGCAGCCCCGGATTCCATCGGAGCTGTCTATTTTTTTAGCAAGAAGAACAGCGGAAGAGGCGGATTTAGGAGAACGGGGTATGAAATGCGGCCTCACACCAGGAGAGGACATTACCGGAAATACAAAGACGGAAAAACCGTCTATGTGAAAGCAGCCATTATCCACAAGGAGAAATATGAAGGGATCCAGTCAGCCCACCGGATGAACCAATCGGGAGGGAAAAACAGGATGGAACAGGAGGAGAGCGGTACCGCTCTTTCACAAGGCATGAGTCTGTAACTGTTAGGAGGAACTTGAGATGTGGCATGGTTTTTGAGCCAGGGACGCTGCAAATGGGAGTAATAACGCTTGGGAAAGACGCCGTTGGCAGTAAAGAAGTGATTGAAACAACAAGAAGGGAGTGAATGCCCATGCGTGGGATTCGGGTGGAAAACGGGAGGATTTTATACTTTGGAAACCCAGCCGGATATGTTGCCGGGAGCCAGGCGGTGGTGGACCCGATCTTTAAGGGAAAGGAACTGGAAGCCTATCTGGAACGGCAGGGCGGGATTGAAGCCGTGGTATGGAAGGGCGGCGTATACGATCGGCTGATGAATGGACAGGCAGAGACTCAGGGCTGTGAACCCTTGAAGAACTGCCGGATCTGGCAGTTGAAGTCCGATGTCAATATCCATATGAAATTCATTGGCTATGATACGCTGGTTACGAGATTCGGAGAACCGGCCCCACAGAATTACCACATGGTCTATGACGGGGAAATAGAGACCAATGAGTTGGATAGGATCTACGAGAAATTTGATGGAGGGCAGGAGGTTCCAGGCTATACGGGACATTCCCTCTCGGTGTCAGATGTGATTGAGCTATACGATGAGGACACCAGTGAATTCTATTACGTGGACTATAGGGATTTTAAACCGGTTGCATTTGGGGGACCGGAACCGATCCAGTCCCAGGTGCTTCAGTTGTAAAGATGGAAATCAGGCAGCGAAAGGCTGCCTTTTATCATGAGAGGAGGATTAATTTATGAGAGCAGGATTTGAGCGTGTAAAACGTGCGGCAGAGTGGAACATGTGTAAAGTACGGGCAGTCATTGCAGACCGTTCCGGTGAAAATTTCATCGATAGTGCTATCAAAATCTTGATGGCTGTGGTGATCGGTGCTTTGCTGCTGGCGGGTCTGTACGCATTATTCTCTGAAAATGTGTTACCCACGTTGTCCCGGCGCATTACCGAGATGTTCAACTATGCAGGCTGACAAAAAACGCAGAAAGATAAAGAAAGAAGGAGGAACTTTATATGCCTACTGTAGACGTAAGGATTACATCCATGTACCCGCCAGGAGAGGCGGGAAGTATCCGGGGATATGCATCCGCTACCATCGACAGTTGTATTGGAATCCGGGGGATCAAAGTAGTGGATGGAGGAGAGCGTGGACTCTTTGTTTCCATGCCCAGCCGGAAGACAACGGAAGGATATAAGGAAGTGTGTTTCCCGGTAACGGCAGAGTTCCGGGAACAGCTTCACAATGCAGTGTTATCGGCCTATCAGCAGGCGCTGGAGCAGTCTGTTGCCCAGCAGACTGGCACTACTCAGGCGGATGCGGCGGAACAGGCCGGGGAACAGCCGAGCCTACAGATGTAGGGTGCAGGGAGTTCTGTTTCTCTATCTGTTGCTGGCCGCTGCCTTTGTGGATCTGAAACGGCGGGAGATTCCGGACTGGGTGAGCGGCGGCATCGCCGCCCTCTTCCTTATGCACGCTCAACCGGAATGTCTGTTGGGGCTTATTCCAGCGCTGTTTTTCCTGGCAGCGGCAGTAAAAGGGGGAATCGGCGGCGGAGATGTGAAGCTGGCTGCAGCTTGCGGCCTTGTGCTGGGACTGCCGGGTGCCTTGATGGGAATGGTAGTAGGATTAATGCTTCAGCTTCTGTTTCATATGTGCTCAAAGTGCGTGTTGCTGTTTTTCAGAAAGCAGGTAAGCTCTGCGTATCCAATGGCTCCATTCCTGGCGATTGGATACGCTGCCGCCTATTATATTTAGGAGGAGTTGGAAAATGAAGAAGAGGGTTCTTAGGTTGTTTGTACTGATTGGCTGTGTGAGTGTTTTCTGTTTTCGGTTCATAAAAAAGGCAGATTTATCTGCAGTAAGGTAAGGAGAATCAATATGGAAATTGAGAGAGCCAATGCATTCACCATGTATTATGAACCGTTTGAACTGGAGGAGAAGGCAGATGGCCCTGTAATATCCGAGACAGCTGAATTTTGTATGGTCCAAGGATAGAGAAGAAGGGAGAGAGATATGAATTTCTTTAAGAACAGAACCGTGATCGGCTTACTTTGCATTGTACTGTCCCTGGTGATCTGCTTTGCAATCACGCCGATGTTTAACCGGACGATCAGCGAGAAAACAGAGATTGTCCGGGTCACAAAAAACATCTGGATTGGGGATGAGATCACAAAGGATATGGTGAAATCCGTGGAGGTGGGAGCTTACAACCTGCCGGAGTCTGTTGTGCACAATCTGGATGAAGTGATTGGCAAGTATGCATCGGCGGATATGGCTCCTGGTGACTATATCGTCCGTTCCAAGGTGGCGGAGGAACCGGCAGCGGAGAATGCATATCTTTATAATCTGAATGGGGAAAAGCAGGCCATTTCTGTCAGTGTGAAGGCCTTTGCCAATGGGTTATCCGGAAAACTGATCAGTGGTGACATTGTATCTGTGATTGCGCCGGATTTTAGAAAGCAGGGTTCTACAATTATTCCGCCGGAGCTGCAGTATGTGGAGGTTATTGCAGTAACGGCAAACAGCGGATATGACGCCAATACCGGGGAACGGGGCGATGAGGAGACGGAGAAAGAACTGCCGGGAACCGTGACCCTTTTGGTTACACCGGAGCAGGGAAAGGTTCTTGCGGAACTGGAGGCGGAAGGGAAGTTGCATTTATCCCTGGTGTACCGGGGGACAAAGGAAAATGCCCGGAAGTTTGTGGAGGCCCAGGAAATCATACTGGAAGAACTATATCCGCCAGAGGGTGAGGGAACGGAAGAGAATACGGAGAAGGAAAGCGGAAACGAAGAAACAGATACAGTAGAAGAAGCCGGTGGAGAAACAGTACAGGGAGAGGAGACAGGGGCAACCGCAGAAAGCGAGAGCGGGGTGGAGTAAATGCTGAATTTCAAAAAAGGAAGTATTTTCGACCGCTCGGCAAAGGCGCAGGAGGACTTCGTGGATGAGCCGGGGAATCAGATCCTGGCGGTCTGGGGGAGTCCGGGAAGCGGTAAATCCACAGTGGCTGTGAAGCTGGCAAGGTACCTGGCTGGAAAGAAGCGGAACGTGGTCCTCCTGACCTGTGATATGACGGCTCCCATGCTGCCCTGTATCTGCCCTCCGGCAGACCTTGAATGTGAACATTCCCTGGGGAGTGTGCTGGCGGCAGCCCAGGTGACACAATCCTTGGTCCGCCACAATCTGATTACCCATAAAAAGTATGACTACCTGACCCTGATGGGGATGCTGCGGGGAGAGAATGAATATACCTATCCGCCTTACAACGCGAAGCAGGCAACAGAGCTGATTACGTGTCTACGGGAAATGGCCCCTTATGTGATCATCGACTGTGGAAGCTACATTGCCAATGATATCCTGTCGGCCATTGCTCTGATGGAGGCCGATGCGGTTCTCCGCTTGGTAAACTGCGATTTGAAGAGTATCAGCTACCTTTCCAGCCAGCTGCCCCTGCTGCGGGACAACAAATGGGATGCGGATAAACAGTACAAGGTAGCCAGCAACATCAAGCTCAACGAGGCCAGCGAACATGTGGAGCAGGTGCTTGGAAGCGTGACATTTAAGCTGCCGTATTGTGCGGAACTGGCGGCGCAGAGTCTGGCCGGGGATCTTCTGGCGGATCTATCCTTGCGGGAGAGTAAAGGGTTCCGAAAGGCGATTGAAGCAATCAGCAGGGAGGTGTTTGGATGTTAGGGGAAAAGCGCTCCGGGGATATATTTGGGCCGGGATCAAAGCAGGAAGTTGGTGTACCGGCAGCAATGGCAGAAGTGGCTGGTGATGATCAGGAAGTAGAACTGCAGAAATATAGTGATTCCAAGAGACGCGAAATAGAATACAAGGACAAATCAGAACAGAGAGAAAAAAGCGAGGCAGTTGTGCCAGAAAAACAGCCTGCCCCGGGTGAAATGGAGCCAGAGGAATCAGATGATATAGAGGAGCCAGGAGATGATAGGGGACCTCTTCTTTCCGAGGTACGGGCTCCGCTCGCCCACAACCTGTTCTTTTCTCCAGAAGGAGAAGGCCGGGAATTTACGGATGTTTTAAAAGAAGTGCAGGAGTACATTTCCAGCAAATATTCCACGCTGATCATTGACCAGGGAAGCGAGGACGTGAAGGATCAGATTAAGCGCTATATCACCAAGTATGTGCAGGACTACCGGATTGCAGTAAAGGGAATGGACCGTCAGGACCTGGTGGATACCATTTATACTGAAATGGCGGAGTTCTCCTTCCTCACCAAGTATGTGTATGGGACAGGGATTGAGGAGATTGACGTCAACAGCTGGCGGGATATCGAAGTCCAGTATTCCGGAGGCGTTACGAAGAAACTGACCGAGCGTTTTGAGAGTCCTCAGCACGCAATCAATGTGATCCGCCGTATGCTCCATACGTCCGGCATGGTTTTGGACAATGCCAGCCCGGCAGTGCTGGGGCATCTATCCAAAAACATCCGAATTGCAGCCATGAAAACGCCGCTGGTGGATGAGGACGTAGGGATTGCAGCCTCAATCCGTATTGTAAATCCACAATCCATGAAGCAGGAAGATTTTATAAACGGGGGAACGGCCACCCAGCCGATGATGGACTTTTTGACCGAGTGTCTGCGATATGGGATATCCATCTGTGTGGCAGGGGCGACAAGTTCTGGGAAGACAACACTGCTCGGATGGCTTTTGACCACCATACCGGATAACAAGCGAATTTACACCATTGAGAGCGGTTCCAGGGAGCTGGCTCTGGTGCGCGAGAAGGAAGGTGTGGTAACGAATTCCGTCATCCATACCCTGACCCGGGACAGTGAGAATGAGCGCCAGAGGGTGGATCAGATTGCCCTGCTGGACATGGCGCTGCGGTTTAACCCGAATATTATTGTGGTGGGGGAAATGCGCGGGCCGGAGGCCAATGCGGCTCAGGAGGCGGCCAGGACCGGCGTGGCGGTGGTAACCACCATCCATTCCAACAGCTGTGAAGCCACATACCGGCGTATGGTGTCCCTGTGCAAACGTGCGGTGGATATGAGCGATGAGACTCTCCTATCCTATGTGACGGAGGCCTATCCAATCGTGGCATTCTGTAAACAGCTGGAAAACCGGGAACGGCGTCTGATGGAAATCCAAGAGTGTGAAATCCGTCTGGATGGAACCAGAAGCTACCGGCCGCTGTTCCAGTACAAGATCACGGAAAACCGGGTGGAAGACGGGAAATTCATCATTGAAGGCCACCATGAGCAGGTACATGCCATATCGGACGGGCTGGCGAAACGGCTGTTGGAGAACGGGATGCCGGGCGAGACGCTGAAACGATTGAGGGGAGGTGTGAATGTATGACATTGATGCAGCTTTTGGCCTGTGCCGGTATGATAACCGGCGCTTTTTTGATTCTGGGATTAAAACCGATGGAATTTACAGACGGCCTGTTTGGTTTTCTGATGCAAAAGCCCAGGACGATAAAGGAGGAAATCAACGAGGCCACCAGCCGGAAGAAGCCGGGGGTGTTTCGCCGGGAAATCCGCACAGCTCAGGAGATCCTGGCTATGACGGGCCGGGAAAGCCGTTTTTCCATGATTTGTGCAGCCAGCCTGTCCTTGTTCTGTCTTGGCGGCTCCCTGGCAATCCTGATGGGGAATTATTTTCTGGCCCCGGTCCTGGCGGTGGGCTTCCTGTTCTTCCCCTTCTGGTATGTGCGGCTGACGGCCGGCCATTACAAGAAGAACGTGGCGGCGGAGCTGGAGACCGCCCTGTCTATCATTACTACAGCGTATTTGAGAAATGAGGATATCCTGACTGCGGTGGAGGAAAACCTGCACTATTTAAATCCGCCGGTTCGCAACGTGTTCCAGGAATTTTCGACCCAGGTGCGGATGGTGAATCCTGATGTGGAAGCCGGGCTGCAGGCACTGAGAGGGCGGATTGAGAACGATGTGTTCGAGGAGTGGTGTAATGCACTGTGTGACTGTCAGTATGACCGTAGCTTAAAGACCACGCTGACGCCGATTGTGAGCAAGTTATCAGATATGCGGATCGTGAATGCGGAGCTGGAGCTGTTGGTGACGGAACCCAGGAAGGAATTTATTACCATGGTGATCCTTGTCATTGGAAATATCCCGTTAATGTATTCCTTAAACCGAAGCTGGTATGAGACTCTGATGTTTTCTTATGTGGGACAGATCATCCTGGCAGTATCAGCGGCTCTTATCTTTGTCAGCACGGCATGTGTGATCCGTCTGACTAAGCCGCTGGAATACAGGAGGTGACGGGGATGATTGGATTACTGGTTTGCTTTGGCGGACTGCTGGCTGCCGGATTATTTTTCTTGGCAGCGGACTTGCTCCGGCTGCCGTATTTAAAGACATCGAAGGCAATGATTAATACAGGGAGGGAAAACAGAAGGGCAGCAAAGAGCATGGAAACGTACTTCCTTTCCCTGGCAGTGAAGCTGGCGCCTTATATCCACATGGATGAATATAAACGGGGACGGCAGAAGAATATTCTGAAGGCCAGCGGGCTGAACATGGAGCCAGAGGTATATCAGGCTTATGTTATTTCCAAGGCAGGACTTGTGCTGCTGGGAGTCATTCCCTGTCTGCTGGTCTTTCCGCTGCTGGCTGTGATTGATGTGATTCTGGCGGTGATGGTGTATTTCAAGGAACAGGAGCGGGCGGATGATCTGCTGGCGAAGAAGAGGGGAGAGCTGGAAGGCGAGCTGCCCCGATTTGTGTCAACCATTGAGCAGGAACTGAAGAACAGCCGGGATGTGCTGTCCATTGTGGAGAACTATAAAAAGAACGCCGGGGAAGAATTCGCCAATGAATTGGAAATCCTGGCGGCGGATATGCGCTCCTCCAGTTACGAGGCAGCGCTCACCCGGTTTGAGGCTAGGCTCAACTCTCCTATGTTCTCCGATGTGGTTCGTGGGCTGATTGGCGTGCTCCGCGGCGATGATGGGGCCATGTATTTTCAAATGCTGTTTCATGATTTCAAACAGATGGAGCTGCAGCGGCTGAAAAAGGAAGCCCAGAAGATCCCGCACAAGATCCGTGTGTTCAGCTTCCTCATGCTGGTGTGTTTTATTATCACTTACCTGGCGATTATCGTATTTGAGATTCTAAAGTCCATGGAAAGTATGTTTTAGAAAAGAAAAAAGATGGAGGCGCGAGGACATGAGCAGCGTGGAGAATGAGACAGGAGCGACTGGGACGGTGCGGGAGTTTTTGGAGAGACATCCCGAAGAACCTGTATTTATGATGATGCCTGGTGGATATGTGTATTTGGTCCCGGAGCAGATAGGGAATCTTTTGGCGGGTCAAGCCGTCCAAGGAAATCCCTATAGTTGGAGGGAATGTGTCCAAATCAAGGCGGAGGAACTTTTACAGCAGAAGGTGAAGTCAATGAACCATGCGGATGGCACCTGGTATGTGTTGACGCGATTAAATGAGCCGGAAGTGATTCCTGCCAGAACCAGTGAGGAGGGAATGGTGTGTCGCATTTAAAGAAGATACTTGCCGGACAAGACGGGGAAGGGTACATTGATGTGGCAGTTTTAATCCTGTGTGTGATGCTGGTCCTTGCTCTTTCTGTAAAGATTCTGCCAGTATTTATAGCAAAACAGCAGCTGGATACCTTTGCGACAGAGCTTTGCAGGGAGGCGGAGATTGCGGGCCAGATTGGGAACGAGACGAACCGGAGGGCGGCTGCCCTCAGAGAGAAGACAGGACTTAACCCCGAGATCCATTGGTCAGCCAGTGGTCGGATTCAGCTCAATGAGGAAGTAACCGTGCAGCTGACCTGCCGCTATGATCTGGGGCTGTTTGGAGGACTTGGTTCCTTCCCCGTCACCCTGCGGGCTGCAGCAACCGGAAAGTCTGAGGTGTATTGGAAATGAAAAAATGGCTGGTGTGTTTGAAAGATAAACGTGGGACTGCGTTCCCTCTGGTAATCGCGGTGACTCTGGCCTGCCTTTTGATTCTGTGCGGAATCATGGAATTTTTCCGTCTGAGCCTGATTGCCTCTGGGGTAAAGGAAGCCCTGCAGGATGCAGTGGTTGTGGTGGTAAATGACAACTATGCCAATGTATATCATGGGGTACGGGAAGGATACTCAGGAGGATATTATACGGAAGGATACGGCTTTGAGGAATCGGTGGATACCGGGGATATTTATTACCACTTGGGTGAAACTCTGGGAACCCGGCGGGAGGGAGGAAAACGTGTAAAATATACCGGAGGTGCCCTGGAGTACAAAATAACTGGGCTGGACGTTACAATCCGCAATGCACCCCTGGCACCCTCCGACCCTGCAAATGCTCAACGGTTTGAAGCAGATGCCGTGGTCTGGCTGGAGGTTCCGGTGCGATTTGCAGGGAAGACATTTCCTCCCATGAAGATGAAAATTAAGGTACAGGCGGGTTATATTGAAGTATTCTGAAAAATAGGGGAGAAAGAGGGGGGAATGGGAAAAGTCGCTGGACTTTTAGAGAGGGTTACTGTATGCTATGTCGTACAAAGATAAAAGTATGAGGAGGCGTAATCAATGAAACTGAATGAGCGAATGAAGCGGCGGCTGGCTGTCCTTGGTTGCGTGGTCGTGGGAGCTGTATTAATTGCAGCAATCGGCAGCCAATTCAGAGGAAAGGCACAGGGAGGCAATCAGTCGGAGGAGCAGACAGAACAGACGGAAGCGGTGACAGTAGTGGTAATACCGACTGAGACAACAGAGGCAGCAACAACAGAGGAAGAAACAGAGACAAGCAAACCGCATATCATGGTGAGAACCGAACCGGCAACGGAACCTTCCAGAGCAGGGACAACGGAGCCAACAGCGGCTCTGCCGGCACAGACGGACCGGACGGAACAGGCTGTGCAGCCGGCTCCAGAAAAACCAACTGCTCCTCCAGAAGAGGTGTTAAAAAATCCTACCCAAAAGCCGGATGGAGAGTCCGTAGAAGGTACTCTGGAGGCCATGCCTCATGAGGAGATGGTGCAGCCCAGCGAGGCACCCACACAAGCTGGGGAGCCGCAGTATGGAGACACACAAAATGGGAAGATTTATGTACCGGGATTTGGCTGGATTGATGAGATTGGTGAAGGGCAGGGAACGGTAGCTGAGGATATGTATGAGAATGGAAATAAGATTGGCATTATGGATTAAAAGGATTGTGACGAGACACCGCTTCGGCGGTGTTTTTTCTTTGAAAATGTGTAGGAATGGGGCAAAGATACTGGCTGTGCTGGCAATGGCTTTGATGCTTATGTCTCCTCTCACTGCATATGCAGTCGGGGAAGGGAATCTGGATGGAAGCGGCGGGTCCATGGGACAGGGAACCTCACAGAACAAGTGGACGCCCGGCATGGAGGGCGTGAGGGTGACGGTCATCTTGGCGGATACCAGGACCCCGGTGACACAGCCCATTGACTTTACTAATAAAAGGCCGACCAATATCCAGCTGCACTTTAGGAAGGTTAGCAAGCGCAATCGGTAAAACCCAAAGAGCCATGCGCCAGTCATAGGCAAAAAGGCAGATTGCAATCAGTGTTGTGGAAATGAGTGAACCTGCTAAAGCGAGTACATAATGGAAGAGCGCTATTTCCAGGGTGGCACAATCCCCCATAATAGAATTTGCCAAATCAGCACTGTCCTTTTTCCTGAAAAAGGACAGTGGGAGCTGTTCCGCTAAGGAAACACGCCTTACGCCGCTTTCCACATAAGTGGCATTGTATTGAAAATACGTTACAATGAACATGGGTACAAGACAAGCCAAAGTGTCAACCACATAGAAAGAAATGCGGCTTCCATTTACGCCCCCGTTCATGAGAACAATGACAAAGCTATAGAGAAGCCCAACAGGGATCATAAAGAATATCTCCTGAAACACACACACGATACACCCCTTTATCAAATCGACAGCCCCCTGCCTTGATAACGCAAAACACCTTTACAATGTCTGAATCATGCTCTTACCTCCTAGTGATAAATGATAAAACAACTAGAACAGCATTCCAAGTTGGGAGGGGGACGATAAAAATTTCAGATAATGCAGTTGTTTAGTTTAAAACCCATGATAATATAAGCATAGCAGTTGATGATATATGTAATTGTCGTGTGTGGTAACTCAACAATACAACATATATTCAAAAACTGCTACTTAAAAAAAGTGGTGGATTCACATATCTAGGGCTAGTCACCGCGCTAGAGCGTGTTTGATACAATAGCAAAAACGAATAATAATCCGGGCATAAAAAAGGAATTTTACATAGGGAAATCGGGCAAATAGCGGTTCTTGTATTGCTACTATATCTTGCTATCGTGATACTGATTGCATCGATACGGACATTGATAGCGCTCAGGAAAGGGCGGGAACACGCAAAGAAAACATGGAAAAACATTTTGGAAATGCTTTTTAGCATTCCTTGGAGAGATGCTTGATCCGTTTAATTGGCTGTGATTTTGATAGTGGTAAAGTCCTATTGAGCCAACAGACAAAGTGTATCTTGTTGGTTAACATAAACTAACCAACAAGGTAGGAGGATAGAAGTTGTTCCTATTGTTAAATCTTCTTTTGATATTTTTTGGAATAGGATTATTTGGACTTAGTTACTCGCTCGTGCGTAAAAGAAAAGGTGATACCGAGGGTCTTAAACTTTACGGTGCATTTGCCTATGGGAGCGTTGTTTTTATTGTTTCGGGAGTGGCTCAGATCATCGGGCATTATGTATCTTTTTCTTGGTGGTATAGTTCTGTCATATTGATTATCCTGGAAATTGCAGACAATTTCTTAATCCGACCAGGATTTAATAAAAGCGGTAAAGCCGGTTTGAAAAAGAAGAACCTATTGGAAATTTTATTTTCTGTTGTTATCTGTTTGAGTGCTATATTGTTGAAACGAGATTTGTCAAGGGGGCTTTTTGCGAAAAAACAAGGATTATCAATCAAACGCAAGTATTTATAAAAAGAGTTTGAATTTTAGGATTTGTCGGGTTTTTGTCTGTACTCCTCCATCAGCTTATCATTTTCCATAATGAAGGGAGCTGCGGTAGGCTGACCGAAACTGACATCATATTTTGACATCAGGTAGTCATTTAACTCAACTCGACTTGCGAATTTGCTCAGCTGATATGGTTCTTGAAATGCGATCTTTTCCACAAAATACAGCGCGTCCGCAGAAACAGGAAACAATACCCCAATGTGCCCAATGAACAGATAATCTGCGTCATCCCATGAGTCATGGAAAACTACCGATATGAGCCGTGCTTTTGATTGTTTATCAAAGATAATACCACGTTTGGCCCAGTCGCCTTGCAGATTTTCCACATGGACGGAAGTTTCCTGAGTGCTCTCTGTAGGAACAGTGGAATAAAAGGCCAGAAAACGATCATAATCTCCTTCGTTAAGCAATGCGGAAGAGTCCTCTTCCAGAGAAGCCATGTCCTGCATGACCATATCCGATCGAATCTCGGCGTCTGTCGGGATTTCGATGTAGTCGCCAAAAAGGCTGAAGGCTGTAATGCGGCAGTTGTATCCTAAAAAGTATGGATATACCTCGTTTCATTCGTCCTGCATGGTATACGGATCATAGGTTGCCCTTGATACATCTTTCTGCACAAATTCTCCGGCGAGACCTTCTGTAGAAACTGTGCTGTTGAACTGATCGACATGCTCAAAGAATATTTCCTGGCGTTCATCGGAGATACCGGCACTTGACATAATGACAGACAGCTCCTCCTGAACAGAATCGTTCAGGAGGTTGCTGTATTCAATCGTTTCCGGACATGACCGGTCATTGCTTTGCTGACAGCCGGCCAGAAGTATAACCAAGCATAGTGAACTTAAGCTGAAAAGGATTTTTCTCATAAATATCCTCGCATTTTCCTTACATGAAGGTGTTGATGACGCCGATGATCAGCGCGGCTGCGGCCATAATACGGGCAAATTTAAATTTTCCTGCATTACCTTTACTGGTGCGTTCGAGCACGATTGCTGCAATGGCTACGGCACCAATGGCTACACCGATGGCAACCTGTACCGGGAATAATCCAAGGCCGATGCGAATGCCGACAGAAGCTGCGTAGATTGCAAGGGCTGCTACGATGTAGAAGCAGACCTGTTTCATACGGGGACGTCTTACCAGAAACATCAGGCACAAAGACAAAAGACTTGCAGCCACCATAACCATGTAAACAATTACCAACCAATCCAAAGAAGTTAACATATTCATTTCCTCACTTTCGTTTTTTGTGTTGTGTTGCTTTGTTGAGAATAGAATAACAGGAAGTTCTGAAGAAATTTGCAAGACATTTCTAAAAAATTCTGAAGAAACTCTGTTAAAACTCTGAAAGCGTAATCGTTATCTCAAATTCGGATTCGGCTCGCCGAACATCTACAGTTCCTGCGTAGTTGTGTGCAATGCGGCGGATACTGTTCAGTCCCATTTGGTAGCTTTCCTTTTGTTCATCGCCGGGAAAGATGTAATTTTTCTGATATATGACAAGCTGATCCGAATCGGAGCGAACCGATAAGAATACAGGTTGCAGCGGATCCGCATACTTTCGGATGTTTGAGCTGAGATTGTCAAAGATGCGGCGCAGCTCCTGTATGTCAAAACTGCCAGAAAAAGAGAAACAGCTTTTGAGATCAGTCAAAATTTGAAAATCCTCTTCCAACAACTCTTCAAATTCTGTTACAAGCTGTTCCATCAGCAATCGGGAATCTTCAAATCGTTCCGGGTTTCGCCTGCCGCCGTCCAGCAGAATATCGGTCAGCTCTTTGATTTGCTGCGCTTTTACCCGGATCAGTTCTGCATATCCCTGTTGCTCTTGTGCCGGTCGATCATTGTTGCCTGCCAGAAATTCCGAATAGGCCATGATGGAGGTCAGTGGTGTGCGGATATCGTGAGAGAGGGTGCGGATCAGCTGTTCCTTTTCTTCTGCCAATAGGCGTTCCTTCTCTTTTACCTGCTTCTGTGTGATGGAAAGATAGTTTACGGCCTCGGCCAGACGAGTCAGTTCGTTGTTTCCCTCCACGGAAACCAGATGATCCATTTCTCCTAAACGCAGGGCATCGATCCCCTTGATGATATCCCATATGTAGGATAAACGCTCCCCAAGCAGAAAGAGAAACAGGAAAGTAAAAAAGCATACCGATATAAGAAGGCTCAGATTGAACATCCAGCCTTCTAGAGACAGAACTTTGCTTTCTGTGAGGACGATACCCCGGATAACAAGAATGCTGTCGGCCACAGCAGTTGCACAAATGCGGAGCAGCAGAAACAGAATCAGTGTAATAACAAAAGAGAGCGACAACAAGCCAAGAATTTCACGAGGAAGCCTTTTTCCTCTTAGTCGTTTGCTTTCTTCAGTCAATATAATACCCCCTTCCCCATGCAGTCTTAATATAAGTGGGGTTGCGAGAATTGTCTCCCAATTTCTTGCGGATGTTTTTGATATGTACCATAATGGCGCTGTCGCCAACAGCATTGTCATCCCAGATGCTCTGATAGATGTTTTCTAGAGAATAGATTTTTTTCTTATGGGAAGCAAGCAGCTCCAATATCTTAAATTCCGTATAAGTAAGAGCGATTGTCTCACCGTTTTTTATGAACGATTGACTGTCCAAATTCAGCACCACATCCTGAAAGGTTAACTGGTTCGTATCCCGACACGTAGGGGGTGAGACGGTGTAGGCAGGGCTTCGTTTTAAGATAGCCTTGACACGCATCAACAGTTCCACATTGGAGAATGGTTTCACGATGTAGTCATCTGCACCCACAGAAAAGCCCATAACTTTATCCGACTCGCTTGAATAGGCGGTGAGAAAAATAATCGGCGCATCATAACTCTTTCGTATTTCAGCAGCGGCCATAATACCGGAAAGTCCGGGCATATTGACGTCCAGAATATAAAGGTCGATATCCTCTGATGCGGAATCAATGGCACTCTGACCGTCTTCTGCCGTTTCAACAGCATATCCGTTGCTTGTCAGCAGCAATGTCAGAATATCACGGATTTCTTTTTCATCATCAGCTATTAAGATTAGTTTTTTATCATTTTTCATATAGTCACTTGTATGATGTTTATAGAAGCGAAAACATCTACTTTCCTTTCGTTTTAATATCGTGGTTTAATACATTCAGATACTGTGGACTTTTGATTTTTTCCTGTAGCCTTGACTACTCAACAGGAGTGTATTGCCGCTGCCTTTATCTGAATTGTTTATTAGCTGGATGTACCGGAGCGTCTGTTCCAATGAGTACTTATTTCAATCAAGTCTACGATGATAATCACTGGTGGATATCACGGTATCAGACTTTTTGAAAGGGAGGTATAACCTCATGATTTATGTAGGCATTGATATTGCCAAACTCAACCATTTTGCCGCTGCTGTTTCTTCGGAAGGCGAGATACTCATCGAGCCGTTTCAATTCTCAAATGACTATGATGGCTTCTATCTGCTGCTGTCTAAGCTGGCACCACTTGACCAGCACAGCATCATCATAGGTCTTGAATCTACGACACACTACGGTGACAACCTTGTTCGTTTCCTAATCTGCAAGGATTTTAAAGTGTGTGTTCTCAACCCTATCATGACTTCGTCCATGCGTAAAAACAATGTACGCAAGACGAAGATCGATAAAGTCGACACTTTGGTGATTGCTAAAACCCTTATGATGCAGGACTCTCTCAGGTTTTCTACCCTGAAAGATCTGGATTACATTGAACTGAAGGAACTCGGCAGGTTCCGACAGAAGACCATGAAACAGCGTACCCGTTTGAAAATTCAATTGACTTCCTATATGGATCAGGTCTTTCCGGAACTTCAGTATTTTTTCAAATCCGGTCTGCATCAGAAAGCTGTCTATGCACTCTTAAAAGAGGCTCCTATGCCAAAAGACATTGCTTACCTGCACCTGACTCATCTCTCCAATCTCCTTGTCAAATCCTCCCATGGACACTTCACAAAAGATATGGCCAGAGAATTAAGAGTTCTCGCACAGAGGTCTGTCGGCTTAAATGACAGCTCTTTATCTATCCAGATAACTCAGACCATTGCACAGATCGAGTTATTGGATTCACAGTTATTCGAGACAGAACTTGAAATGGCGAATCTTGTCACCTGCCTGCACTCTGTACTCATGACCATTCCCGGCATTGGAACCGTAAATGGCGGGATGATACTGGGTGAGATCGGTGATATTCACCGTTTCTCAACACCAGGTAAACTGCTTGCATTCGCTGGACTGGATCCAACTGTATACCAGTCTGGAAACTTTCAGGCTAAAAGAACCCATATGTCCAAGCGAGGGTCACGTGTACTTCGTTACGCCCTTATGAACGCAGCTCATAATGTTGTAAAGAACAATGCGACTTTCAAGGTTTATTACGACACCAAGAGAGCCGAAGGCCGGACACACTACAATGCCCTTGGACATTGCGCCGGAAAACTTGTCAGGGTCATCTGGAAGATGCTCACTGACGAAGTGGAATTCAACCTCGAATAGAGGCCTGTATACTAATATCGATAGACTTTGAAAAAGCACCTTTAGGGAGTTCTATTAAAGTTACCCTTTTTTTCATCGATATAGAAACGGAATTTTTGGCTAATTTATACTTGACTTTTCATAGCTGGTCTCCTGTCGATGTCCATAATATAAGCAACAGACAGCCTGTTTCTCTATGTGTTGGATACAGACATTCTTATGTAGGTTTATAACCATTGATAAGCAGCTCAAGTCAGGTAGATTCGTATTTTTCTTAAACAGCATATTATTTTATATTAATGATACTATAATAGTGAGGATCCTTCAAGAACAGATATTTCAGAATTAAACTATCCACACAAGAACTTTTACAAAACTGATGGAACTCTATCATTTCTCCTTCAACGATTTCCGCCGATCCTCTCGGAGAGCGCACGACTGCCGCAAGGCAGTACCACCGCCCGCTTACGGGTGGTGAGTAAGTGCGCCCTATCCAAGAACTCGGATAGGGCGCATTATCCGAGATTTTCAATGATCCGAGGAAACTTGTGAATAGCCCCATTCTACAAGGCTTTCAAAGAAGTTTTCTCGGATAATTATTGCTGAAAAAATCACCGGTCATTTCGATAATTATCCGAGGTAATTGTTATGAAATGCTTGTATTCATTGGCTTTAGCTGATTTATCTCGGATAATGCGCCCTTGGTATAATCACACTAAAGGATTTGGACTGCGCCGAAAAAGACACTCCGCTTTTCTCCGAACTCCGTAACGCTCAGAAGGCTCAAAACAGGGCAGGCAGGGCAAACACATTACCCACATAGAATTAGCCTAAAAAACTCCTTGCCACACAAGGCTTTCAGAGGTCGAAACGGTTACTTTCTCTTTCGACTCGTAAAACCGAAAACACGATTTATGTTTCACTTGCCGAAAGCGTGTTTTTCGCTTATAATGCCTGTATCGTTCCTTTCTCATAACTGCTTTTCCATTCACCACAAATGAGCCGCAGTCACTATGTATTAGGTATCAGAAACTACCCTTTATATAGTAACTCTTATGAACAAATATCCGTCTTCATCAGTAGGACAATCTTTTTATATATTTATTGATATATTTGACAGTGTTTTTCCAAAGCGGTATTTCACGTTGTTTTCGGCCCTTTCCATATACTTTTAAATTGGCATGATTGATGGAGTCTGTTTTCTGGATATCAGTCAACTTTATTGCAAGTAATTCTGATACCCGTATGCCAGAATTATACAGAATCATAAGCTTCAGTTTATCTCTTGCACCAATGAATGTATTGGTATCACAAACAGTTATTAGAGAATCGAATTCTGCTCTAGTGAGAAAAACCATAGTTGGTTGCTTGTGCTTTTGAGCTGATAACATAAGTGCACGTTTTGTTATAGCACTATATTCGGGTTCCAGTTCCGAAACATAATGTATGAAAGATTTTATAGCATTGATTCTGTTATAATCGTAACAGGCTTATTGCATCTTACTTTTTCAAGATATTCGCAAAACCCTTGAAGATAACTGAGATCAAAATGCGCTATTTCTACTAAGGACATGCAGTTTAGCGTTGATATCTACTCCCTGCTTGTTCCATCTTCGAATAGCATTACATGCCATGGTATGCCGGAAATCGTATAGTCTGACATGAGGATATCCAGTTGGAGTCGCTTTGATACAAGGACGTATAAGTTTAAATGCATAAGCTAATGCGGATTCTGTTAAAGGAACGCCTTCCGTTGTATAAAAAACGCTTCGTAAGGCATCTTATAATCGAGTTTGTTACTAATCCGCTGCTTGTAAGATTGAAGTTTTGCAGAAACGGAATCATCAATAGGAATAATACGTTCCTTTGAAAACTTTGTTTTCTGTATATGAAGTAGCTGTTGTTCAAGATTTACATCTGCAATAGTAAGTTTTATTGGCTCGGATGGTCTCGATCTGGTTGACCATAGTAATCCGATAACTGTTTCAACTGTATAAGCACGTATTCCATCTGGAGAATAGTTTCTTTATATCATCCTTGCAAAAAAAATGGTACGGTTGAAATTGACAAGAACAAAAAGTAAATGAATTACAACAAATGAAAGAACGGGATTTTTCTTTTGTAAAAAAAGAATTTTGTAGACAAAGGTAATGTCGAAAGAAACGAGAAATTTTGTTAATTATTATCTTGATAAAAATTTTTATGGAGAAAAGGACCAAAACAGGCGTTTGATTTTGGATACAGATTCCAGATTAAAGACGTTCATAAATCTAATCATCCGCGGACAAGCAATGAAAAGTGGACAAATGTTTGGAAATTTAAAGTTTTACGAAAAAGAAGAGTATGGAAAGAAGCATAGAGTTATCTGTTTTGATAGTTTGTATGAAGAGAAAAATATGAACTAATCTCGGTGTTTTATTATCAGGTTTATAAACAAGCGAATGAGGTGTTTAAATATTACAAATTTTTTGAAACACATAATCAAGCTTATTAAAAAACTGGTATAAAAATATCGAGGAACTTTCTCTTTATGGCACGGAAGTGACAGCGAAATTTGGAGATAGATTTCTTACTTTATCCTGTTGTTCATATCATGTAAAGGATGGGCGATTCGGCGTTGTAATAAAAGGTGTAATTGATAAGTTTACACAAAATAGGTGTATTTAATTCATAAATATAAAAAACAAAAAGTAGCATAGCGCAAGCGATAATTGCCTAAAAAAGCGCGATGCAAGAGTTACTTGCTTGCCTTTTTCACTAAAATTGCCTATGGTTATTCAATGAAGTTTCTGATTTGTTTCTAGGAGGTAAAAAAACAGGTAGACGAAAAATCGGATTCATTCAAAAAAATTAACAAAAATAGAAAAGGAGAAAATGTAGTATGCAATTTTCAAAAAATGTAAAAATAACGATAGGAATTATGTGTCTGACCGGTGTGTGTGCGTTATCTTCACTGGTTGGATGCTCGGGCAACCATGGAACGAACAAGAAAACAGAAACAACGAATAAAGTGGCTAATGAAACAACCGGCGAAGTATTGAATGCAGGAATGATGAATCTTGAAGATGATATCTTTGGCAATGAAAGCTATGAACAGGATACCTATAAAACGGTAACAGGCGAAGAGGTTAAAAGTGATGATGAAAGAGTTGTATTTTATAATGCAACAGGATACATAACACCAGACGCATGGAAAGAAAAAGGTATTATGGCAAATTCGGACGGCACAGATTTAAATATTTCATTCTTTTCAACACTGTTTTTTGAAGAGATAAATGCAATGACAGAAGAAGAGGCTGCAAGTGTAACGCCAGAAGAATTTGAGGGTAGAGGCGTTTCCTTTGGAAAACTGTTTTACAGAGAAGGAAAGGGAGATGATACAGAAGCGAGTGAATATGGTAAAAAAAGTGGATTTGAAATTTGTGAGAGAGTCGGAACCTATGCTGGAAACACCTATTATATAGCTTACAGTAATGAAAAAACAAGAGAAGACTTCCCGGGATTAAAGGATGAAGAATATAAGGAATACGAAGAACTGACAGGTGAAATAAAAAATCTGAAAGAGCATATATTGGTGTTTAAACCTATGATGGACAGCATTGCAAAAGGATTTGCAAATTTTAAAGCAGAAGATTTAGAAGGAAATGAGATTACGCAAGATATTTTTAACCAGTATGATCTTACGATGATCAATGTTTGGGCGACCTGGTGCGGTTCTTGTTTAGCAGAAATGCCGGACTTGGTGAAACTTCATAACGGATTAAATGAAAACGTGAACATGATTTCGATCTGTATTGATGCAACAGAAAACAAAGAGACCGCACAAAAGATCATGAAAACGGAAAATGCGAAATTTACCACACTTATGGATAATGAGCAGCTTAAAGAAAGTATTTTAAACAACTTAGGCGCAGTTCCTACCAGTATTTTCGTTGACAAGGAAGGAAATGTGGTTGGTAAAATGGTTGAAGGCGCAAGAAGCCTTGAAGAATATGAATCAATCATTGAAGATAAGCTGACGGAATTACAGAACCAGTAGAACATAGTTGGAATATTGGAGAAGATATATGCGCAAGAATAATTTTATCGGAAACGGGATTTTAGGTATATCCGTAATATTGATGGCAATCGGAATTTGTAGAAAGGAGCATCTAATCGTATTTAAGAAGGCAATAAATATTTGTTTAGAATGCATTGGAATTGGGTAATGAAAAAAAATAGACATTACATACAAATTTTTTCGGCATTTCTTTTTAATAGTTATCTTTTAGGATTTCGTGATAAAACAATTTTTAAAGGAAAAACTAAAATGGCGTGTGTGCCTATATTAAATTGTTATTCTTGCCCTAGTGCACTTGGAGCTTGCCCTATTGGGGCGCTCCAGGCCTCGCTGGGGGACATTAACAATAAAACTGCCTTTTACGTATTAGGGACGATTATGCTTTTTGGAATTTTGGTAGGAAGATTGATTTGTGGTTTTTTGTGTTTGTTTGGTTTTATTCAAGATTTATTATATAAGATTCCGACAAAAAAGATATCTATTTCTGCTTGGTTAGATAAAAAGTTGCGTTTTGTGAAATACATAATATTCATTTCGTTTGTTATTATATTTCCGATGGTGCTTACTAATAAGTATGGATTGGGAGCTCCGTACTTTTGCAAATTAATTTGTCCTGCTGGAATGTTGGAAGGTGGGATACCTTTGGTTTTGATGAGCAGCACATTAAAAGAAACGATTGGTTTTTTATATTATTGGAAGTTTTGCATACTGGTTTTTGTTGTAATAATATCAATCTTTATTTATCGTCCATTTTGTAAATATATATGTCCGTTAGGGGCACTATATGGATTGTTTAATCGTTTTAGTTTTTATAGAATGGAAATAGATAAAAATAAATGCATCGACTGTAAAGTATGTGAACGTAATTGCAGAATGCAGGTAAAGGTTCTTGAAAACATTAATTCAGCGGAATGCATTAGATGTATGGAATGTAAAAATATTTGTCCAAAGGGTGCAATAGAAACTAATTTTTTTGAGAAAAAATTATAATATTTTAGTTTATATCAATTTCTTCATTGATTTCAATAATTGTTATATTGATTTACATAGTAAGAGGAACATATAAAAATGAAAAAAATTAAATGGGTTGTGATTTTTACAATAAGTGTTATTTGTATATTGATTGGAATAGTCATGTTTAATCGCTTTCGGATATCTTTTGAAGAGTTAAATGAAATTGATAAAAAAATGTTGACTGAAATGGATATGTATTGCAAGAAAGAAATTGAGTCTGAGTTATGGCCTGGATATAAATTAAGTGATAAAACAATATTTGCTTATGATGGGATATTTGGTTCGGCGTACATAATAAATCCTTCTTCTGAGATTAAAAGTATGTTTGCAACAAAAATCATCTTACCAGAAGAATGCAACTTAAATGTTTACAGGTTAGCAAAATTCACACCGCAAGTATTTATCAAAAGATTAATGCCTGGTTCTTTCAATGTGATTGGTGAAAAAATAAAAATATTTGGAAATGAAGTTTACTACATAAAGTACGATGAATCCAATTTTGAAAAAGAATTTTCAAGTAAACATTTTATGCCATTTCTTGTACATGAAGCATTTCATTATTTTATGCAAAACGAATGGTCTGGAGGAAGTCGATTTTATGGAGAGTTAACCGAATCGGATATTTCACTTATTGAAAAAGAATATGTAATATTAGAAAATATTCGAATCGAGTTAAAAAAAGAAAAACCAAGCAGAGATGAATTATTGAATTACTCAAACGAGTTGATTGTCGTTAGGGAAGAACGAATTAAAAATAATCCTGAATATTTGGAAAAAGAATTAAGTATGGAAACTGATGAAGGCACAGCTGAATATGTTGGAATAAAAGCTGCTGAAATTGTAGGATACAATTATAATGTTATGTATTTTGATAGTGGAAAAGACATTCCTTTTGATGGAGTAATACCTGTTTTGAAAGCAGGTGCGTTGGAAAAAAGCTTTTTAGCAGATAGTATGCCTTATGAAACAGGAGCATTATTATGTTTGTTGTTAGAAGAATTAGAGATTCCAAATTGGCAGGAAAAACTAAATGAACAAACGGAAACAACACCGGTATTTCTATATGAAATTTTGAAAGAAAATATATAGTGCGAAAGAAAGGAAAAGTGAAAGAGGTTTTAAGATAGAATGATAGCGTCAGTCATGGTCTGGGAAAATTAGAAGGATATCCAACTGTCAAACAGATGCTATTGTAAATTTTTACTTGAAAGATAAGGAGTTTATTAGAGATATGAAAAAAGAATACATTGAGATGGATGTATTCGATGCGTTGCAGAAGAGATTTGCGTTTTTGTTTCAGGAATTTAAAAATATTTATATCTCATTCAGCGGCGGCAAGGATAGCGGTGTTCTTTTAAATTTGCTGCTGGATTACAGGAATAAGCATGCTTCAGATCGTGTGATTGGCATATTCCATCAGGATTTTGAGGCGCAGTATACCGTGACTACGGACTATATTACCCGCACTTTCAAGCGCCTGGAAAACAAATCAGGCATAGACCTTTACTGGGTCTGCCTTCCTATGGCAACACGGACAGCACTGAGTAGTTACGAAATGTATTGGTATCCTTGGGATGATACAAAACAGGATACATGGGTACGTCCAATACCAGAGTATCCCTATGTCATTAATCTGACGAAGCCTTTTGCCCACTATCGTTACAGGATGCATCAGGAAGATTTGGCAAAACAGTTTGGCCGATTCTACAAGGAGGAACATGGGAATGGCAGGACGGTCTGCCTGCTTGGTATGCGGGCGGATGAGTCTCTGCAGCGGTACAGCGGATTTGTCAATAAAAAACATGGGTATCAAAATGAGTGCTGGATTTCCAAGCAATTCAAAGACGTATGGTGTGCTTCACCTTTATACGACTGGTCAAACTCTGATGTATGGTGCGCGAATTACCGATTTGATTATGACTACAATCATTTATATGACCTATATTATAAGGCAGGATTAAAGATAGATCAGATGCGGGTGGCATCTCCCTTTAATGACTATTCCAAAGATGCTTTGAATCTGTATCGGGTTATCGATCCAGAAATATGGGTGAAACTGGTGGGGCGGGTGTGCGGAGCAAATTTTGGAGCTATTTATGGTAAGACAAAAGCGATGGGTTATCGCAGTATTACGTTACCAGAGGGTCATACCTGGAAATCATACACTCAATTTTTGCTGGATACGTTACCTGCCCGACTGCGGAATAATTATGTGAAAAAGTTTAACACCTCCATCCGGTTCTGGCACGATAGCGGAGGTGGATTGTCTGAGGAAACAATCCGAGAGCTTGTGGAACATGGGTACCACATTCGGAGAAATGGTATATCTAACTATACACTCAACAAAAATTCTCGTATTATTTTTCTTGGACCAATTCCTGATCATACCGATGATATTAAGAGCACGAAAGATATACCAAGTTGGAAACGGATGTGCTGCTGTATTTTGAAAAATGACCATACCTGTCGGTTTATGGGGTTTGGGCTTACGCGGCAGGAACAAAAACGTGTGGATATTATTAGACGTAAGTACGGAGGGATGATAGATGGTAAATAAGGAATTCAGAAGCCCGGTATACCATATCAGTGCGGTACCATTTGAAAACATTGTACCCAATACATATAACCCGAATAACGTGGCCCCACCGGAAATGAGGTTGTTGTACGATAGCATCAAAGAGGACGGTTATACTATGCCGATTGTTTGTTATTATGCAAAAGGCAGTGATAAGTATGTAATTGTAGATGGCTTTCATCGTTGGAGAGTGATGCGGGATTACCCGGATATTTATGAGCGAGAGAAGGGGATGATACCGGTTTCGGTAATCGATAAACCGTTATCTGACCGTATGGCCAGCACCATCCGGCATAACCGCGCCCGTGGAACGCATGATGTGGACTTAATGAGTAATATCATTAAGGAACTGCACGAGTTGGGGCGTTCGGATGCGTGGATTTCCAAACACCTGGGAATGGACCGGGATGAAATTTTAAGGCTCAAGCAAATTACTGGCCTGGCTGCGCTGTTCCGTGATGTGAAATTTGGTCAGGCATGGAGGCCTGGAGAAGATAGGGTTCCGGATGATGAGTCCTCTGATAGTTTGCAAAGAAAATCTATCAAGGATTGTTAAAGAGGAAAATTTTTAGGTAATTGATTAAAAAATAGGAATAAGAAAAAGCCATCTAATTAAAATTCTTTAAAAACAGAGTCGATGAAAGTTTTTCTGTAATAAAAGATTTATAAGGCCTTTTACTATGCTCAAATAAGAACATAGTAGGAGGCCTTTATTATGGAAGGATAAATGTTGAATCTACCTAGTATAGTTCACTTTAATCATCTTTAGTTTCATCAGATCAAAGAGTACAATATCCCAATGATGTTGCGCCAGATAAGTAATAAGTTAGTTGGTATGAGTTATACTAGGATGTTCAAAAGGAAATGTCTTTCTACATTGATATTTTTTTGTTTTTTGTATTTTTTAATTTTATCAGACAATAATTATAAAAATGCACAAAATAAAACATTAAAATGCCAATTAATTGTTAAAAGTATATACCCTGTATTGAACATTTCCATTCGTAGATATAAAATTAAAATACAATATACAAGAAAGAGGGAAAGTATATGTTGAAAATTAGTTCAATATTCATGGGGGTGCAATATCAGGAGCGCATAGGAGAGCTTAGAGGCGCATGATATTTCACAAGGTATACAGTGCGTCTGCGTTCTTTTTCATAGGTCGGCGAAATCAGAAATCGGAAGAAGGGGAAGTAGGCTTTTATACTCTTGTTTAGTGTGTGTTGTAATTGAGAACGAAATAGGAGGTTATTGCAATGATTTTTACAAACCCTGTGGTAATTGCAGTTATTGTGTTGCTGGTTCTCTGTTTCCTGCGGGTGAACGTGCTGCTGGCCTTGATATGTGCCTCTGTAGTGGCTGGCCTGGTTTCAGGAATGGACATTGGAACCACTATGTCTACTTTCATCTCTGGCTGCGGTACTGCCCCGGAAACCGCTATTGCCTATGTGCTGTTGGGAGGTCTGGCTTCTGCAATCAGCTACACGGGTGTGTCCGATATTTTGGCGGTGAAGATTGCCAAATGGATCAGCGACAAACGGCTGGCTTTTATTTTCCTACTGGCTTTCTTTGCTTGTTTTTCCCAGAACCCTATTCCTGTCTATGTAGCTTTTATCCCAATCCTGATTCCTCCTCTGTTGCTCGTAATGAACAAGCTGAAGATCGACCGGCGGGCGGTGGCTTGCGCCCTGGGCTTCGGCCTGCGCGCACCTTATGTAACCATCCCTGCGGGTTTTGGAGCTTTGTATCACGGTATTTTGGCCACTAATATCACTCAGAATGGCATGGAGATCGGCGAATTGGATGTCTGGAAGTACACTTGGCCTCTGGGTTTGTCCATGCTGGCCGGTTTGGTCTTCGCTGTTTTGGTGTTATATCGCAAGCCTCGGGTATATAAGAACATTAAGGGAGTAGCGGCGGACCTGGATAGCGTGGACACCACTCTTACCTATAAGCATTGGATTGCTTTGCTGGCCGCCATTGCCACTATGCTCATCCAGCTATTTACTGGTTCCTTGCCTCTTGGGGCTATGGTTGGATTGAGCGTTATGTTTATCACCCAAGCCGTTAAGTGGTCCGACATGGACAAGATTTTGGATGGCGGCGTCAGCTGATGGGATTTATCGCCTTTGTCATGCTGGCCTCCAATGGTTTCAGCTTAGTGCTCAGCGAAAGTAATGCTGTGGCTGAACTGGTCAAGAGTTCCCTAGTATTCATTGACGGTAACAAGTTCCTGGGTGCTTTCGTGATGATGCTGGTGGGCCTAGTTATCGTTATGGGTACCGGCACCTCTTTCGGTACGGTGCCGGTTCTGTCTGTGCTATATGTGCCCCTGTGTTCCGAACTGGGCCTTAGCTTGGGAGCAACCCCCCTTTTGATCGCAGCAGCAGCCACCATAGGCGACACTGGTTCCCCGGTGTCCGACACTACTCTGGCACCCACAGCTGGACTGAATGCCGATGGCCAACACAACCACATATGGGATACTTGCGTGCCTACATTCATCGCATCGGATATCCCCATTTTTATCCTGGGATGCCTGTGTCCATTGTTCTTCTAAGGTACTAGGTGTACATACTTCCCCTTTTTCTTTATTGATCGGGCCGTCCTTTTTGATTTTTTTGTGCGCTCTATGGTAGAATAGATTGGTTGATCGATGGTGTCCTATCACCGTGGCGCGCTGTTTTGGAGCAAACGGTTTTCCGCTAAATATGCTTACCTGATTTTAAAGAGAGTGCTTGGTACACCGCTGGTTGTCGGACAGTAAAGCTTTCGAAATCGTATATTTGTAAACAGTATTAACGTTTGAGTAGTTTTCGAAGAGATGGGCTTATGAATTCATTCTTGTGTCAGGATCAAGCTTCAGCTGATATCGGAAATATGAATTGAAAAAACTTTCTAATTTTCTAAGTGGCCGATTGAACAATGTTTTGATGAATGCAAGAGCAATCTAGAAAATTTTTTGTTTTTATTTGGTTGGGGAGGGGGCATATGCTGTTTGTAATGATAAGCTATCTGTTTGTCACTCAGATACGGAAAATCTGTAAAAATGCAATCCCATTGACAATACCGATGGTAATAAAACTAATGCATGGAATGATCGTATATACAGTAACTGATATGAAAAAAGTAAGTTATCATATACGCAGGAACCATAATGCATATCTATCACATCGAAAAGCCAAAATTTCAAAAAGTTCACTGTAGCACCAGGTTCTAATTTTAAATTCTTCTTACTTTGGCTAGATATTGTAAGGATTTGATGTAATTTAACGAAGCAATTTTCCACATACTCACACTAAAATCTTAGTTCTATTTTTTATGAAGTCCTTGTGAAAATATCAAAACCAATGGGTAATATGTTGCGCAATGCCTGGTCAAATCTAAACTTTTCAGAGGGAATAGATTTAGCCTGGCTGCTCCAAGGGAAAGGCTGGAGATAATACAAGTTGATGATTTGTAGTTTGGTATATATAAACGTCCTTCCACCATCCCAGAATCTCAAAAAAATAAATGCTGTCAACAACTATTTTCCCCAAATCTACTAAGGTTTCCTATCTCTAAAAGCCTACCACAAGATTTTACAGTACTTCACCATTTATTTCACATTTATCTGCATTAGGTTATATATTTAGTTTATTATCACGGTGATGCTTTTAAGTCCTGTGTTTATCTGGGAGTGCAGCTGGAATATTGAGGGAGTAAAAGCAAATTTTAACAATAACAGATTAAAACAGTCGAAAAATGAGATTGGTGTTCCCTGACATTTGTTGGATGTATCAGACCGTTGCCCCATGGGGATCCACAGTTCCCGTACTGATCTTCTGCAAATATTGTTATCTACCGTAGTGTGATCGTGTAAGGTGGTTGACAGCATCCATTATGGAAAAGATTTGCTTCGCTATAACTGTATTTTCTTACATAGTAGATCCTCGAGGGTGAACTTTCGGATCTTGGTAAGCCGGTAATAATATCTTTTCAAAGAGATGTCATACTGTCCGCACCATGGCTGATTTGTCAGTTCAGAGTCATCCTATTGTCAGATTATATTGGGCCAGTATTGAAGTTTTACCTGTTTATCAGGCTCCAAAGAAGAAAGAAGCATGAAATAGGTTCTTTTATAAGCAAACTTCAAAAACTATCATTTTGAATCCAAAGCCTCAATCTCCTTTCCGCGTATAGACAACAGCTGAATAAAGTAATGAATGTATTTAGGAAGCTCTCTGTGTTTCTTATATCCGACAAAAACTCGGCTGATTTCGTTTTTTCCATAGGTAAAAGCATAGTACTTCACGTTGCTAAGGTCTACCATAGACTTTTTATACTGTTCACGGTTGAACGCAAGTCCGTAGCCTTCATTAACTAGCCGGATCGCAGTCTCGAAATTACGTATCTCCATCTTATTGTAGGTGTAAAAATGCTGCTCCAAAAATACTTTGTCTATGTACTGTCTCAAGCTCTGCCTAGCTGTTGGAAGAATGAAAAATTCATCTTGGCAGAAATTTAGGTCCAGATAGCGGTAGTGGGAACCAGGCATCTCCACTGCCCGGGCATTCAGAGAGTGATCGGCTGGTATGGCGATCAGAGGACGGTCAACATAGAGAATTTTATTAATTAAATCTTCCCGCGGCTGTTCTGCATTATATAGAAGAAGCTGAATCTGATTGGACTTGAGAAATTCTTCTAAATCAGTTTTGACGCCTTCTTTTACATCGATCCTAATATTGGGATAGCTCATTTTAAAACGGGCCATGACTGTGGGGAGAAGAAGCGGTGCTCTCCGGAGTTGGACACCAATGTGCAACACCCCATCTACATGGTTTTTCAGATCACCTAAGCTAGCCTCAAATTCTTGCTGAAGTGATAACATTTGCTTAGCTTTATCCACATACAGTTTCCCGGCGGCAGTGGGAATAAATTGTTTTTCAACCCGGTCGAACAACTTAACTCCAAACATTTTTTCAAGATTATTAATATACAGGCTTAAAGCGGGTTGGGTGATAAACAGTTTTTCAGCGGCTTTCGTTATGTTTCCGCATTCTGCAATGGTGCAGATATAGAGTTGTTCCTTCAGGTGCATAACGCCTCCTTTCTACTACAATATATTTATGGTTAATATCCCTTACAGCCAGTAAGGAATTATCCATCTTGTTGCTTAAGCTGTTACAATGTTGGAGCAATCGGTATATCGGCTTCCTTTCTTGGACTTCGCGTCCGTATTTGAGACTGATAACCAGCTCCTCATTTGCAGCGTTCGTTTTATGCAGGTTGAACTGCCTTTGGTACGTTCGTGTCACACCACAGTAGATTGAATAGGCAATGAGTAAAACTGGTACTTATCTATTGCAATATTCTTTAGGAGTGACAAATTTATGAACATGAACGCTGTTGGTATTGATGTTTCCAAAGGGAAAAGTATGGTCGCCATTCTACGACCTTATGGAGAAATCGTTTCTTCTCCCTTTGAAATCAAGCACACTTCCAGTAACATCCAATCCTTAATTGCGCAGATCCGATCAATCGATGGTGAATCACGCATCGTTATGGAACATACTGGCCGTTACTACGAACCACTGGCTCGTGAGCTTTCTCTGGCAGGTCTTTTTGTAACTGCCGTAAATCCTAAGCTCATTAAAGATTTTGGAGCTCATTCCCTCCGCAAAGTAAAATCTGATAAAGCTGACTCTGTAAAAATAGCTCGTTACACCCTTGACAGTTGGACGGAATTGAAACAGTATAGTCTTATGGACGAACTACGCAATCAATTAAAGACCATGAACCGTCAGTTTGGCTTCTACATGAAACACAAAACAGCTATGAAGAATAACCTCATCGGTATCCTCGATCAGACTTACCCTGGTGTTAATACTTACTTTGATAGCCCTGCCCGTGAGGACGGCAGCCAGAAGTGGGTTGATTTTGCTACTACATACTGGCATGTGGACTGTGTTCGTAAACTTTCATTAAATGCATTTGTCGACCATTATCAGAAGTGGTGCAAACGCAGGAAGTACAACTTCAGCAAAGACAAGGCTGAAGAAATCTATGGGGCCGCAAAGGAGCTTGTTCCTATACTTCCAAAAGATGATCTAACCAAGCTGATCGTGAAACAGTCCATAGAACAATTAAACACTGCTTCCAGAACCGTGGAAGAACTCCGTACCCTGATGAATGACACAGCCGCCAAGCTGCCTGAATATCCCGTTGTTATGGGGATGAAGGGTGTTGGCCCGTCTCTTGGTCCTCAGCTTATGGCTGAAATCGGAGATGTCACACGCTTTACCCACAAGGGCGCTATCACTGCATTTGCTGGTGTAGACCCAGGTGTCAATGAATCCGGAACCTATGAACAAAAAAGCGTTCCAACCTCCAAACGCGGCTCATCTTCCCTCCGAAAAACCTTATTTCAGGTCATGGACTGTCTCATCAAAACAAAACCGCAGGACGACCCTGTATATGCGTTTATTGATAAGAAACGTGCTCAGGGAAAGCCTTACTATGTCTACATGACTGCAGGCGCTAATAAGTTTCTGCGTATCTATTACGGAAGGGTAAAAGAATATCTAATGTCTCTTCCAGAATAGAGAATACCGCATCCTTTCAGACCAGCGGATAACGGTGGTCTATTTGTTGTACCTGAAATTTAATCAACAATAAATCTTGAAAATTTCTCATTTTCCTATTGACTTTTTATTTGCAGGCTGAAATTTATACAGCATTTAATTCTTAAAAAGATTAACTATAATCATTTTTATTATGATAAAACAAAATTGTAGTATACAAAATAGAAAGAGTGATTTCTTTGCGGAAAATTAACGTTATAGTTTCTATTTGTTTTACTAATTTCCCAAAATAAACAAATTGAATTATAATCCCAAGTTTGACAGTTTAGAATGTTGAAAACCCTTAGAAACGTCGTATTTATGCCGTTTCTGAGGGCTTTTCTTTTTGAAAAAAGGGAGTAATGGATTCTTATTCTTTTGAATGTCTGCAGATACCCTTTATGGTACGTTTCTTTATCAATTCATAGTCAGTACGGAACCCGGCGTACTCATGCAACGCATCCGTAAGCTTTGTACGTGTGTAAGATGGGATATATCCTTCGTTTCCTATGCTTGTTACCCTCATTTTTCTGAGTGTCGAAATAATCTCATCACAAGTGAACTGGCTGTCTAGTTTGCGTTCCAGAATCCGGTAGATTAAAAGCGCGATAAAACATGTCGTAAAGTGAGCTTTGATCCTGTCATCCCGTTTTAGGTAAACCGGCCTGGCCTCGAATTCTGATTTCATGATCCGGAAAGATTCTTCGATTTCCCACCGCCCTTGATTTACTGCTGCGATTTCGGAAGGGTCATCGTCGAGATTCGTATAGACGGCATAGAAGCCGTCATACTGGGCTTCTTCCTGTACGGCGTCCTGATCAATTTCGTAAATTTTATTTGCAGCGCATTCACCATATGCGGTGATCGATGTTTTCTTTATGAATCTGCGGTAATCATTCTGGCTATGCTTATCAATCCTTTTCGGCTCGGTATCAATTGCTTTTATCGCTCTTAAAATCTGCTGATTTCGGATCTGTTGTTGATAGTTCCTGTATTTCAGGGAATAGGTCACGATCAGAGTCTGATCGAAATCAATATCACGTTTCCCGTCATTTCCTTCCACATACAGCTGCTTGTAGAATAGCTTGCTGCGGTTTTTAGCGGTGTCTTCGAGCCTGCTGATATCATAGGTATCCAGGCTGTCTTTCAGATGCCATCCGGTGGGCTCCAGACACCATTGGCGCAAATCTTTTTTGAGCTTTTTAATGGACTGCGTTGTTATGAAACAGCGGCCGCCAAAGTTGTTGAATTTCCGGTTGCGTTCAGAAGACAATCCAGCATCCGTACAGACGATAAATTTTGAAAGCGAGAAATCTCTCAGGATCTGTTCTTCCAATGGGATCAGAGTAGTCTGTTCATTGGTATTGCCTGGATGGATACAAAAGGCAAGGGGGATCCCACTTCGATCAATGAAAAGTCCCATCTCGACGATAGGGCTCGGGCGATGTTCCTTGCTCGGACCGTATTGTTTCAGGCCTTCCTGACATTCCGTTTCAAAAAAGTAATTGGTACAGTCATAGTACAGGACTCCGGTCTGCCGTTTGACCAGCCGCCGGCTTGCTTCATACAGTTCCGCCTGGATGGAATCGGATTCGTTTGCAATGACAGACAGGGCACGATAAATCTGATGCAGTTCAAAAGCCGGTGGTTCGAGCAAATCGGAGGACTGCTCATAGCAGGAGAGTTTTGAAGACGGATTGAGGATCCTCTCATATACAAGACGTGAAAGGATGGAATCAAGGTCATAGGAAAACGAATATTCTTTTGAAATCTTTCTACAGATGTTTGGCAGGCGAAGATCATAGTAGATCTTCTGAAGGAAAAGGTAACCAACGTTATAGGAATTCTGCTTATCGAAAGGAATGAGAATATCCGTCCGCAGCGGAACAAGGACTTTATGCTGCTTTTCAGCTTCGGCCTGATTGAGCTCGTCCAGATGCGCCTTAGCCCATTTATTGGCATCTGTACAATGATATTTTTCCATGATTTCCCGTTCAGTTCCAAGGCGTTCCACAACTTCTGAGGAGCGTTTGCCGTCGCGGCGGACAGAGCGGATGATGTAGTAGCTTATTCCATTTTTGGTTTTATTTGTAGTCAATCGCATGGCAGACTCCTTAAGAGAGATGGTATAATCGTATTATATCATATATTACGCTATTACGCACCAAAAACTTTCTGAATTTGACAAAAAAATAAGCAGCCATAAGGCTTGCAAGATTTTCAGGTGTCAAACTCCCGATTTCTTTGCGGAAAATTAACGTTATAGTTTCTATTTGTTTTACTAATTTCCCAAAATAAACAAATTGAATTATAATAATCTCAACTCAATTAATATTTTTGTTTATTAATCTAATGAATTTATGAGATTAATAAATGAAATTAGCAGAACAGCAGTTCCGAAAGCTAGCCGGCGGTTTAAGGAGGCTGAACATGAAGGGAGAGATATCTATGAAAGAACGTTTATACGGCTATATTGACAATATTGGAGAAGAAATGTTCAAAATGGCCGATCAGATTTTCGATCATCCGGAACTGGGACTTGAGGAGGTCAATGCATGTAAATGGCTAACCGACTGGCTGGAGAAAGATGGCTTCGAGGTGGAAAGAGGAATAGCTGGCGTGGAGACCTCCTTTAGGGCGATATATCGTCATGGGGAAGGAGGGCCTAATATCGGTTTGCTCTGCGAATATGACGCCCTGCCTCAGATTGGGCATGCATGTGGTCATCACATGCAAGGCCCCTGTATTCTTGCATCTGCAGCAGCGCTTCGTCATTCGGGGATTGAAGGGAATTATACGATTACGGTTTACGGTACGCCTGCGGAGGAGAGTGTAAGCGGCAAAATCATGATGATTAAGGGAGGATGTACATTCGAGGAGTTGGATGTAGCTCTGATGATGCACGGGGGAAATTACACGCAGACGGATGTCAAATCCTTGGCGTTGTCTAAATTCCGAGTGGAATATCAGGGAATCAGCGCCCATGCTGCGCTTAAACCAGAAGCAGGACGAAGCGCGTTAGATGCGATGATTCTGGCATTTCAGGGAATCGAGTTCTTAAGAGAACACGTAGATAGTGATGTCAAGATTCATTACACCATACTGAACAGCGGTGGCACCCCTGCCAATATCGTGCCAGCCAGCACTACCGCTAGCCTGTATGTGCGCTCTTATAGTCGAACCTATCTGGATACGGTCATTGAACGACTAAGCAAGGTTCTGAGAGGGGCAGCTATGATGACGGAGACAGAGGTGAGAATCATGCCAGAAAAGGAAGTAGATAATAAGATTCCAGCTATCCGCTTGAACCGTCTTATAATGGATGAGGCAGAACGGGTTGGAGCACCCCGCCTGGCGCCGCCTAGAGAGAATACTGGTTCAACCGATTTTGGAAATATTCTTCATCGAATTCCAGGTTCTTGTATCCGAGTGGCTTTTGTTCCAGATGGAGTTCCATCCCATTCACAGGGCTTTGTGGATGCGGGGAAAACGCCGGAGGCCCACAGCGCAATTATTTACGGGGCCAAAATTCTTAGTGGGACAGCGGCAGAGCTTATAATGAATCCGGAATTGCTGAAAGAGATAAAAGAGGAATTTAAACAGAGAGTTGTGGAGGAGAAAAAATAGGGGAGATAGAAATGGAGACTATAAAAAAGAAAAAGGCTTTTAAAATGCCGCATGGCTATGTTGTTATTTTTGCTATTTTGCTATTTGTTTCGTTTATGACGTATCTAATCCCAGCCGGCGAATATCTGCGCGAGACAAATACGGCTGGACAGGAAGTAGTTATTCCGGATTCATTTGGATTTATTGATAAGACGCCAGTACCGTTCTGGGAGATCCCAAACTATATTATGAAGTCATTCACAAAGCAGGCTGATATCATATTTGGCATTCTGATTGTTGGGGCAGGCCTAGAAGTTTTGCTGTCAACCGGCATGTTCCATGCATTCTGCAACCGGCTTTCCAAAGCCTGTTCAGGAAAGGAAAAATGGTTTATTCCTTTATTCCTGCTTCTTTTTGCTAGCATTGGAATCACACAGTCCACAAACAAGTTTATTGGTTTTACACCACTCGGTGTTATGCTGGCGGCCACGCTCGGATATGACGCAATTATGGGCGTGGCGATTGTGATGCTGGGAATTGGAATCGGCTTTAGTTCTGGTATTTTTGCAGCTACTACAGCCGTTGCTCAAGGGCTGGTAGGGCTGCCCGCTTATTCTGGAATTTCGATGCGTATTGTAGCCTTCATTGTTCTTTACATTATCACAGTATTTTATCTGATTTGTTATGGAGAAAGATGTAAGAAGGATCAGACTAAAAGTGCCATCTACGGAGTCCCTGACATTAAACAGTTTGATGTCAATGATATGGACACTAAAGTAGAAAAACGACATTATCTTGTGTTAATTGTATTCCTAGCCTCTTTCGCCGTACTGATATATGGATGTCTTAAATTTGGTTGGACCCTACAGCAAAATGCTATTATCTTTATGTGGATGGGAATTTTGAGCGGCCTAGTATACGGATTTTCGCCCAGCAAGATTGCCTCCGAATTTGTAAGAGGAGCTAAAGGAATGATATCCGCAGCGCTGATCGTGGGACTTGGTGCTGCTTGTACATTGATTATGGATGAAGCCAATATTCTAGATACTGTAGTAATGGGAATGACCTTAACCATGGATTACCTGCCCACTCTTTTGAAAGCTCCCGCTATGTTAATCATCAATATGGTAGCTAGTGTGTTTGTAACATCAGGTACAGGCCAGGCAGCGGTTGTTATGCCGATTCTTGCTCCAGTGGCGGATCTTTCGGATATCAGCAGGCAGATTCTCGTATTGTCTTACCGTCTCGGAGATGGAATATGCGGTTACGTACAACCGCACGGTGGTTCTCTGATGCCGTTCATCGCGGCCGCGGCAATTCCCTATGACAGGTGGATGAAGTTCTTTGGAAAACTGTGGGGGTTTTGGGTGGGGGCCGCCTGTTTGATTATGGTATTCTGTCAAATCATCGGATATTAGAAAAGGTGTTGTGAATATTTAATTGAAAACGGAAGCATCGTTTTACCGTAAAAAGTATTTTATGGCTGAAACGGTGCTTTTCCGATTCTTGGATTGTCAGACACGATCAGAACATTAAACAGAACACCAATTGTACAGAAACTTGCACAAATGTTTAGTGGCATTAGATAACTAAAGTTTACTGTAATTAATCATGAATTTTTGTATGAAAGTGCGCCTGCTCTCGCTCTATGATGGGGGCACTTTTCTGTGTAGGGTTCCAATATTTACTGATTTTAGATATGCCAAATAAGTCTCCACATGACCGATTATTTTTACTATGATATACAGTGAAATATTTAGGAACGGAAACGCTTGAAGTTTCGGCTATTGTAGTTACTTTATTTTAATACCTTCATCTTGTTGTTAAATCCTTCTGTGGCCCATGGGGTAGCCTGTATTCAAAGGTATTCAGGATTTTATCTTGTCAGGAGTGGTAGCTCCTGGCACAGTTCTGAAATCGCTTAATCTCATAGCTCTGTGCATTCGCGATTCAGCTTTCAAACTCCTCCTTCTGACAGTAGGCCTTCATGGCAGATAACATAATACCATTCTTCCATACAGTGCACCAACTATATGGGGTTCTTTTGTGAATGCTCATCGAGTGAATGAATTCTCCAGGATTAAAGTGCTTTCGACTTTATCCTGGGAAATGTAAAAATGTTGATTTTTTTCTCAGATGACTTTTTCTCAGATAATGTTCTTACAAAGAAATTTTAGGCAGTAAATTATTGTGTATCTTTATATACATGGCATTTATCTTATTTTATTACTTACCAACTATGGTGACAGCACTGTCCAAAATCATGTTGACATGTGGACGATAAGCGTTTCATCATAAAAACCTTGTCTATGATTATAATTCAAGAGTTGGGATAATCATCTACAATTAGGGCATTATAAATACTTACAATTAATAAATGATAGAAGGAGTAGAATAAGATGAAAAGAAACGGAAAGATAAGAAAAAGAATTGTTACTCAGGAATCTGTGAGTAAATATTGTGAATGGCTTTATGGATGCGAAAAAAGCAGTGGAACCATTAAACAATACAGGTACTATTTAATGCTGTTTATGCAATACATGAGTGGGAAGAGTGTGGAGAAAAGGGATGTAATTATGTGGAAGGGGATATTGAGAGAAAGAATGGCTCCGGTAACGGTCAATAGTGCATTGGCAGCGGTGAATGGATTTTTTTCATATAACGCATGGCAGGATTGCCGGACTAAATTTTTAAAGGTAAGCCGCAGAGTATTTTGTCCGGAAAACAGGGAAATAGATAAGGATGAATATGAACGTTTAGTAAAAACTGCATACAAAAAGGGAGATGAAAGAATGGCTATGCTTCTTCAGACCATATGCGCTACGGGAATACGGGTTTCTGAAGTTCCCTATATTACGATAGAAGCGGTAAAGGCTGGAAAGGCAGAAGTTGAATGCAAAGGGAGAATAAGGACTGTTTTCTTGACTTCCCGTTTGTGCTATATGTTGTTGGATTACGCAAAGAAAAGTCATATTGATAGCGGGATGATTTTTGTGACAAGAAGCGGAAAGGCGCTTGACAGAAGCAATATATGGAGAACCATGAAAAAACTGTGTGAAGGAGCCGATGTATTATGGGATAAGGTATTTCCGCATAATTTTCGTCATTTGTTTGCCAGGCTCTATTATGAACAGGAAAAAAACCTGGTTAGGCTTGCGGATATATTAGGGCATAGCAATATTAATACAACAAGGATTTATACAATGAAAAGCGGACGCAACCATATGAGACAATTAGAAAAACTTGAAGTATTGTTTGACTTTTACAACAATTTTTCTCTTTTGTTGTAAAAACATTCATACAACCATAATTATTTTACTACATATTTTGAAAGAAGTCTACAGAAATTCTTAATAAATATTGTAACTATGATGTTTTTCGACATAATAAAATGGCCAACTGATTTTTTACGAGGTTGGCCTATTTGTATTGCCTGCATCTATAAATTTTAGATTCTAAAAAACTTTGTCTATTAGGTTTTCGCCTTCCTTCCACTGAATTTTGAAGTGACTTTACAACAAAAGAGAAAATTTGTTGTAAAGGGAGAATTATTTATGAAAAGAATTCATGGGCTATGTTTGTTGATTCTTTTTCTTTGCTTAGCAGTTACATGGAGTCTGCCGGCCTGCGGAATGAATGCTCAGACTCAGATGAAGGATATAGAGCTTGAAAAAAGAGGCAGACATGCTGAGGAAATGACCGGCAGAATTCCCGATTATGAGGTCTGCGGAGATAAAATGTAAGAACTGATTGAAAACAGCGAGGAACTGTCAGAATGGAAGGATTCAGGAGTTGTTTTTGGTACAATGGAGGATGCTTTGTCATTGGGCCGTTATTTTTATCACTACACATATCTCGGAAAACAGGAGATCCGGCTGGCGGTGGGAGAGAATGGGGACAGGGCTGTTGTTTATGTGCAGTGTGATGATCCTCACCAGGCTGTGATACAGCATAGGCAGACAGAGGACAGGCTTTACGATATTGTAGCGGAAGGAGCCTACATGTCTGAAAGAGAGAAAGCCTTATTTTTTTACGAGTGGGTCTATAGCCAGGTGGAATATGACACGGAACTAAAGAGGAAAACGGTTTACGAGGCTGTAATGGAAGGGCGTTCCGTGTGTTGGGGTCACGTCTCTGCATATCTGATGTTATGCAGAATGGTAGGTATGGACTGTGAACAGGTCTACGGCGGGGGTCACGCTTGGAACCGAGTTTGGATTGATGGGGGATGGAAGCATTGCGATATTACATGGGACAAGAGTACGGGGCTAGGCCGATGGTAACTGGTGCCGGAGGCGAAAATGGAGGAGGGCCCCATGCACAGGACTTTTCTGTAGAAAATGGAGGACTCAGCCATAGGAGAGCTTCGCCAAAGCGTCAGCAGATGAATGAGTTTCGCAGGGTGGAAAAACGGCGGCGGACTCGAAGAAAAATGATACGGTATCTAACAGTGGCAGGTCTGACGGTTGTTGTGGGAATAAGAACTTATTTTTTTGTTTCGGAAGGGGCATCCGGTCAGGATTATATTCAGGTACCGCCGTTGACTGTGGTTTTGGAGAGCACAGAGGCGCTGGGAGGTTCCGAGAAAGTAACAGAGAACGCAGCACCTGTATATGTACCCAAGGACGATGCAGAAGCCGCAGATGCACTGCAGTTGGCAGATAGTTTGCAGACAGGAAACTGGAACGGAGATGCATTGTTTGCAGTAATAGGTGAAAATGAAGTCCAGGAAGCATACATAGGGGAATTGGCTGTGGCGGCCTACTGTGGCTGTCAGTACTGTATCGGAAGATCAGACACCTATGTCACTTGGTCTGGACGACTTCCGATACAAGGAACAACCGTGGCGGCTGACCTTAATGAGTTTGAGATTGGTGACATGCTCAGAATCGGACCGGACATATATCGGGTGGAAGACAAGGTGTCGCCTGGAGCCAGGGAAGCATTATGCCTGTATTTCTCCAATCATGCAGACGCCATTTCGTTTGGCAGACAGATACTGCCGGTTTTTAAAATAAAATCTAGAGAGGAACATTTGGGAGAGCCCTTAGGGATTTTTGAAGTGACTGGTTACTGTGGCTGTGAAAAATGCTGTGGATTGAAAGGTGGATTGACTAAGGCAGAGAAAATCCCGAAGGCCGGGCATACAATTGCGGCAGATCCAGAGGTGCTTCCTATGGGGAGTAAAGTGGAAATTAATGATATTATCTATGTGGTGGAAGATACTGGAAAGCTAGTGAAGGGAACAGTGATAGATATTTATTTCAATACCCACGAGGAAGCGGTGAGGTTCGGCAGGCAGAAAATAAACGTTTATTTAGTTCCATAATTGGACTGCAATGGAAGAATAGGGGGCGGTCAATGTAGCAGAAGTTTTGTGAATGGAAAGATTACCTGCTGGTGGGGTGCCTCAGCAGTTTATATATAGATACAATAGTAGAAAGGAAAGAATGAAATGAGAAAAAGCATGACAGCAATCATGGCTTTAACGTTGTCTGTGGGATTTTCAGCTGCTTTGGGAATGGGAAGCGTACAGGCGGCAGAAGGCTGGACCAAGATAAATGAGGAATGGCGATATTATGACCAGAACGACCAGCCAGTGACACAGGTTTGGAAGCAGTCGAAGGGGGATTGGTATTACCTATCATTGGAGGGAGCAATACTAAAACATCGCATTTTCATGGATCAGGATTGTAATTATTATGTAGATGAAGATGGGCGAAGGGTACAGAGCCGCTGGATTTATGTGGATTCCTCCAATTGCCCTAATGGAGAATTTGAAGAGGGGTGGTACTATTTCGGGGCCAGTGGAAAAGGTTATCGGCGTAAGAACAACAGCTTCAAACGAAACATAGGAGACAGTACCTACATATTTGATGACAATGGCAAGATGCTGTCTGGATGGTTTGACGAGGATGGGAACCCCATTGAGGATTCAGAGATCCCCTTTGTGGAAGGCGTTTACTATGCGAGGGAGGATGGAAGGCTCCTGACTGGGGAATGGCTGGATTATGAAGAGGTAGATGAGAAAATAGGAGGGATTGACCTTGATAGTGAGGTTGCGGGGAGAAACTACATGGATTACGATAAGATGTGGATTTTTTTTGACAGCAATTCGAAGAAGGTTAAAAGTAATGGAACCCGCCTGAGGCAGAAGACTATCAATGGCAACCAGTATGGTTTTGATGAAAATGGCATTATGATTCCTTGGTGGAGTAAGGTAGCCAGTATCAGCAATGCAGATAAGAGTAATCCTAGCAGCGATGTTTCAGCCCGATATTATTCCGGCTATGACGGTGGCGTGCTTCTGAAAGATAGTTGGTTTTGGATGTATCCATCGGAGAATCTGGATACGGAAGATTACTATGATCAGGAATGCAGTTGGTGGCATACAGATGAAAGAGGCGAGGTATATCGGAACCGTATTCGTAAAATCAATGGACGTTCCTATGCTTTTGATGGGATTGGCAGGATGCAGACAGGTTTTGTCCTCTTCGATGGAAAGTCTGAGTTTGTAGCCCGCTATGAAGTGGATGACTGGAGCTCAGAGGATTTTATTGAAGGAACTATATATGGTATTGAGAAATCAGATCTGTATCTGTTCTCTCCGGATGAACTTAATGATGGTTCCATGCAGATTGGAAAGGATATAGCGGTTGAATTGGAAGATGGGGTTTTTCATTTTGGATTTGCCTCCAATGGAAAGGCGTTCGGTAACCGAAATCGGCTTCAGAAAAAAGAGGGCATGTATTATATCAATGGTCTTCGTTTGGAAGCGGATGAGGAGTACGGATACGGGGTTGTAAAAGTAGAAGATGGTGCGGATACCTATTATCAGGTGGTGGACACCAAGGGAAAAGTGATTGAAGGAAAAAAGAAGATTGTAAAGGATAAGGAGGGAGGTTACCTGCTTATTATTCGAAACCGTTTGGTAGCTTGGTGCGGGGATGAGGATAAGCCGAGGTGGAGAAAAGGAGAGGAAGGAACCGGATTTTACCATTATGATAGGGGGAACAAGGAAGACCACTTTGCCGGAGGACTCATTGCGGCTGCGGGCATGGAGCCTGACATTGACGGTTTGCCGGAGGAAGAACGGCTGAATTTTTAAAAGGAGATGAAAAATGTACAAAGGAGATGAAACAAATGAATAGGGGTATTCATAGCTTCTATAAACGTCTGACCGCCATGCTGCTGGCTATATGCATGATAACAGGGATTGTTTTGGGGCAGTCCAGTATTCTTTCCTATGCATCCACGGAGCTGTTGGATGAAAACCTGGGAGAGGGGGCCAGCGAAGCAACGGCATATACTTGGAAGAATGGTTCTGTAACTGGCCAGGGAGGAGGAGGAAATTCCTGGCGTTTTGACCTTAGAGGCTTGCAGGCAGGACAGCATAATTATGCTCAAGCCGGTATTAAAACAACTTACAGTAACGGAGGATATGCAACCTGGTTTCAGGTTGGGGCCAATGCCAAACAGCTGATAGGGGGCAGTACAAACGGCGGGGTACAGTCTCTGGACACCTATGGCATAGAGGTCAAGATCGCCGTATCCCCGAGTCCGGATAATAAGTATGTGTTTGTTGATTACTATGTCTATGATAAAAATGGTCAGGGCGGCTCAACTGGCAGGACCATAAAAATGGGAACCGGAACCGATGTCATGATTGGAGGCACCCGGGAAGATGACTATGCAACGGTATATAAAAATGACCGGGGTTTTCACATGGTCAACCAGCATGTCAAAACCACCTTTGACTGTATCACAAATGACAGTAGCCTTGGGGTGACGCCTCCTGATACCAGGTGGATTGGTCATTACAATTCCTGGGGAAGCAATGTATTTAATGAGAGTTCCAATGATGTGGTAAGCAGCACTGATTCGGGAATGGCCTATTCGTGGGAGTTCCAGCTTCATCCATATGAGACGGTTCACAGGAGGGTTGCATTTGCCATCAGAGATACCTCCTACTATGTATCGGACCAGTACGGTCAGGATTCTTCCAACGCAGAAGGAACCTACAGCAGTCCTTTTAAAACCATTGAATATGCGCTTAATAAAATCGGAAATAATAAGGGATATATTTATGTAATGGATTATTCGGATATTTCGTCCGCCATTGATGTGTCGGGAAACAGCCAAAAGGATATTACCATTGCCAGTACGGATTATGACCATGAGGGTCATCCTATGAATGAGGATGGTGATTATATTAAAACCCTGACGCGCGCATCCGGGTATACGGGTCCGCTGTTTAACGTATCAGGCCCCACTTTAAAGTTTACTGACATTGTCCTGGACGGAAACAATGCGGAAAGTCAGGATCCCCTGATATCCGCTTCATCCGGAAAGCTGGAGATTAACAGCGGCGCGGTAATTACTAACTGCAGCGGCAGTGAGTCTAGCCAGGGAAGTGCGGTAAATGTAACGGGAAGCGCGGGACTGTCCATGAATTTTGGAACGGTTTCCGGAAATGTGTCTGCTGGAAAGGGAGCTGTTTATTACAATGGGTCAGGTGCATTTGAAATCAGAAACCGGAATCAGATATCGGACAACACAACTCCGTCCGGGAAGAAGGCAAACGTATATCTGGCTCAGGATAAATATATAACAGTTATGAGCGATTTGGACACGTCCCAGATAGGCGTTACAGCAGAGCAGCTTCCTCTGGCATCACCGGGAGGGATATCATCCCAGCCTAGTCAGGAAGTAAAGATAGCTGTGCCGTCAAGTAGTTATCCGGGGGCTGCAGGCTCCTGCCCCTTTGCGGATAATTTTAAAGCAGACCAAGAGGCGGGAAATTCCGGTGTGTATGTAAGCGCGGGAACGGAAATTCTTGGCAATGGGCGGAATGCAGTATTAAAGCGGAATGGATATACGGTGTCCTTTGTATACCGGGATTCTGCCACAGGCGGAACTGTGAATGGTGCGCCGGCAAGCGCCCCGCTGTCATATGCGGGAGGAGATGCGGTTGAGGTGAACGCGCCCGCCGCCATTACTGGATACGGCCTTACAGGTGTAACCATTGACCAGGGGACAGGTGGCACTCTGAGCGCCCAGGCAGATGCCGGTGTTGCAGATTTTGGCAAGGTAACGGGAACCATGCCGGGCCAGGATGTTGTTATCACGTATGAATATACCAGAAACAGCGGTTCCATTGTATTTGAAGCCAATGGAGGGACGCCGGAGCCTCAGGCTCTGACCGGTTCTGTTGGAGAAAGCGTCAATGCGCTGCTGCCTAATATCAGCCGCTACGGCTATCAGTTTGTGGGATGGAGCACGGTGAATGACAGGACGAATCCAAATCTCATAAGCGGATTGCCATCAGAATTCCCGGAGGATCCGGTTACTTATTATGCAATTTTCTCACCGGACAGTAATGTGAAGTTTGATTATACGGTTGACTATGTCAATGCGGACGGTTCCATCGTGTTCCAGTCGACCACGGCCGAGGATGCCTACAGCGTGGAGGCAGAGGTTCATTCAGGGAAGAAGAACATCCACGGCTATACCTGGAGTTTGGCAAATTCCTCCACGAACCCGGCCGTCTACAATTACGGTGATGGGAACGGGGCCGTTCCGTTTGGAACCTTTAATGGAAGTACCGGTGATTTCTCGGGGAAGATGCCAGGGCAGGATGCGGCCGTGAAATATGGTTATCAGGTAGACCGCAGCAATCCAAATGCGAAATCCGCATTTACAGTTAAATACGTGACTGCTAATGGTACGGTTGTCCATACAGCTGACATACAGGATGTTTTCCCGGAAGATACGATTGCAGCGGCTCCGGTGGATGTTTATGGCTTCCGGTACCTGTCAGGCAGCATCACAGCGGGAAATACTGCAGATGATACGGACGGGCATCTAGTAAGTGCTGTCCAGGGCGGTTTTGACAGCAATGGAAGGTTTACGGGAACCATGCCGAACCAGCCGGTTGAGATAACGTACCTATATGAAGCCACGGAAGAGGGCTATGAGTATAAGATTCATTATTTGGATAATGGCACGCAGGATGAAAGGCTGAGAAACATTACAGGACCGGACATCCAAAATGTAACAGCGGATACGCCTGTGACCGCTGAATTTAAAAATATGTATGGTTATGTGTTCCAGGATGAACGCTCGGTACCTGCATCTGCAGGAACCTTTGACAGCAGCCATAATTTTACTGGAACTATGCCAAATGACCGTTTGGCTGTCACCTATCGTTATGACAGAGACCCGTCAAAATGGGCGGATTTGATTTACCGGGCAGGAGAACATGGAAGCCTGAGCCGGGGAAGCAATACATCACCGGATGTAATCTCTATGACTGGAGGAGTTTATAAAACTTCCGTACTGATAAATGACGGAACCGTAGAAGGCACCTCGGGAAGCTATACATGGAATGACATACTGGAAAAGAGACTGGTTCCTGAAACGGCTGCAGACATCTATTACCGTTTTGAAGGCTGGTTTATCGACCAGAATGGAAACGGAATCAAGGATAATAGTGAGGAGCTGCTTTCAGCCGACAGCCGGTTTACAGGTTCGGCTACTGTGACTGCATACTTTGCGGAAGATCCTGACCAATGGGTTGATATTCATTTTACAGCAGGAGAGCATGGAACCATAGATGCGGGGGAAAACGTAAATCTCCATATCCAATATGACCGTACCTGGGCCGACATCACGGGAAATCTGCCCGCCTATACACCGGAGGTCAATTATCTGGTAGACGGTTGGTATGATGGCGGAATGCCTGTGGAAGATGAGAGCAGACTTGTGAATGGAAATACCTATACCATACGGTTCTATCCGGACCCGGCCATATTCGGCACGGATGTGAAAGCACCGGATGCATCAGCAGGTATTGATACGCAGGGAAAAGGCAGGATTACAGTCTATGGGACAACCCAGGGATATCAGTATATTATTACGGACATGGAAGGCAATATAATAGATGTCGTACTCGGGAATATATCAGGACGGGTATATTTTGAAGACCTGTATCCTGGTACGCGGTATTTAATATATGAAGCAACAGGTACGACACAGGCACAGACCGGGCGGCCCATAAACAGTGTGACTGGAATTATGAGCAGTGCCACTGAGGTTCTGGTCCCGGTAGTGGAGACCAATTACCAGGTTCTTTACGATGAGGAACATGAGGGGAAGACTGTTTTCGTGATTAAGCCGGCGGATGCGGATTCCGACTATGCTATTTTAGATAAGGACGGAAATGCGGTCACAACTCCTGAGACGGGAGATGGGGGCTGGCAGTCAGCTGGCGGCAGCCAACCGGCAAGCCTGACCTTCTCCGGACTGGATTACAATGAGGAATATGTGGTAGTGGCAAGGCCTCATGGGTCATCCGGCATCACTGCGGAAAGCAAATTGGAAGACGGGACTCACATCAGCACAGATCCGGGCGGCGAACTGGATATTCCCAACTATATAGTGGAGGCGATTAATGGCCAGGTCCACTCTGTTGATGGAGTAGAATTAGATATCCCCAGATATGATGAGGTCCATAAAGGCGATGAAGTGGTGCTTCACGCGGAAGAAACCGATGGAAATGGACAGAATTTCCTGTACTGGAAGGTGACAATCGGGGCAGTTCCGGGAATGACAGAAACCATACGCCGTCAGGATGTGACATTTACGATGCCGGATTCCAACGTGGTTATGACAGCTTATTATGAGCGTGCGTCAGCGACACCCAGCAATGCAACGGTGACGGATGAAGTACGGGGAGGTAATAAGCATGAGATGGCTCTGGACCCCAATGAAATTGAAAACCTGGAGGAGGAGCTTACCACAGACGCAGACCGGACCCTTATGGATGTGAACCATGCAGATGTGACCTATAAAGTAGTATATAAAAAGAATGTGGTAAAGGCGACTGAATCCAATGCAATTAAACGTTCGTCTTATTATGACAGTGACCATGAAGAAGCGTACCATGGAGCCTGGGGATTGAATGTAGATATTGAACGGTATGTGAACGGGCGGAGAGTAGGGGTAGCTTCGCCATCAGAAGCAACATTTAATACATATGTGCAACTGGATAAAGAAGATGTAGACATGATGGACTATCAGCTGTTTGCTATTTCCGAGGATGATGATGGGGAGCTGATCATTGATCCGGTTACTATGTCTGATGATCCGGAAGAGACCGGCGGTTTGTTTACATTTACGGCTCAGGCCGGAATGAGATATGTGCTCATCTATTCCAGGGCATACAGGATTTATTTTATCAATAATAAAGAAGAACCAAAGTACCGCTATTATTTTAAAGTGCGCCGGGGTGAGACACCGAATAGTGGAGACTATTCCTTTGAATACAGCCAAGTGGAGACACCAATCGATTCATTTATTGATAATGAGGGGGTTGAATTTAATTATATTGGCTGGAGTTACCGGGAAGACCGGCTAAAGGAATTTGACCCGGACAAGGAAATCAAGAGGAAGACGTATGTATATGCGTTTTACGATGATAACAGCGGTGAAGTGAATGATGCCAGAAAACAGATGGAGGATGCAATCGAAGCTGCAATCGAAAAATCAGACGATTACTTCCTGACGCTGAAGGAGACGGAAAAGATAAGGGAAGCCATAGAAGAAGCTATGGATGTATTCGACAGAACGGGCCCCCGGGCAACTCTTGATGAACTTTTGGAGGCCTTGAACCGTTTGGAGGAAGCCTGCAAACCTTTCGATAAGATTCTGGAAGACCGGTATGATCATTATGACAAAATCCAGAGTGGAGGAAACAGCGGAGGTACATCCGGCGGAGACGGCTGGGGAAGCGGAAGCCATGGCGGTTCAGGAAGCGGTTCGGGAGGAAGCAAAGGTGGCTCGAAAGGAGGCGGTGGCAGTTCCAGGTCTGCCGGCACAGGCGGGCCAGTCACAACTCCGGCGCCTTATGTTGCGGAAACCAGTAAGAGTTATGTGGTAGGCACCAATGGAAACTGGGAGCTGGTTGACCCAGAGAGTGATAAATGGGCTTTTGTACTCAACGGAGGAATCCGTCTCACCAGCATATGGGCCAAACTTGATTATGCCAACGGTGATGTGAATCGAAATGGCTGGTATCACTTTAATGCCAGCGGACTCATGGATTATGGCTGGTTCAGGGACGAGCATATGAACTGGTATTACTGTAATGCGAAAAAAGACGGCTGGCTGGGAAAGATGAAGACAGGATGGCATTATGATGAGATAGATAAGCATTGGTATTACCTGGATTTGATTACAGGCCAGATGGTAATGGGATGGAAGGAAATTGAAGGAAAATGGTATTTCTTTACACCTCAGAATACGGCACAGACATACTCATATGACCGCAGCACCGGGAAATGGGTGTTTATGCAGAATCAGGAAAGGCCGCTTGGCTCCATGTACAGCAACGAGAAGACACCGGACGGTTATCAGGTAGGCGCTGATGGAGCTTTACAATAGCAGGAGGTTTTATGAAACGAACAAATAAGATTAAGGCATATCTGGCCCGTGTCTTAGCCGCGGCCATGGTGATCACCATGGCCGCGCCTCCGGCGCCGGCGTATGCATTGAATTACGGGGATCCGGCAGTCATTCGGTTTGATCCCAAGGAGGGCCCGGATTTATCACATTCAAACTATATGAATGTTCCCAGAGATGGAAACCGGATTACGTATGCTACCGGACGGGCTGGTCATCCACTGGCTGAAGCAAGTGATTTCAATGGAATTGCCGTGGAAAATCTGGGTTCTGGTGACAGGCCGGTGCTGCCTACATTTGACGCGGATTTGAGTTGGCCGGGATATACCTTTGACGGCTGGTATAATGCAGATGGTAATAAGATACTGTATCTGCCCTTTGCGTTTCCTTACAATTCAACCACGGCATATGAGGCACGCTGGAATGGTGATGCGTCCAGTCAGTTTGATTTTACAGTCATGCATTACCGGGACCTGAATGAGGACAGAAATGGAAACATGAATGGAGAAGACCCGAATGCATGGCCCGGAGCGGATGACAGCCAGATATATAAGTTTTTTGATGACGGAAGCTGGACAACCCAGGTGACGGCCAATACAGCAGTATCCGCTACCTACAAACGGGATATACCGGGCTATAAGGTATCTTCTGTGATTATTAAGAACAACAAAACGCGCCGTTTTGATGACGCCTCAGGCCATGGGACGCTGGGGGAGGCCGCGACCATTAATGAGTCTACCCGGTCTGTCCGCGGAAATATGCCCAATGATGACTTGACTGTGGCATACAGATATGAGCCTGACAGTTCAAAGAAATTTGCCCTGCGTGTAGAATATGCAGATGGGAGTGGCCGTGCGATCCGTACCCCGGAAAGCTATCTCTATTCCGCGGAGTCGCAGGTTTCTGCCGCACCGGCACAGATTACGGCTTATACCCTTACCGGCGCTCAGATAAAAACAGGCAGCGGGGATATAGATGATTTGTCGGGAAGAGGGATATATTCGGCGCAGACAGCAGGATGCACATTTGATGCCCAAAAGAACTTTACCGGAAAGATGCCCAATCAGCCGGTAACCGTGGTATATACTTACGAGATTGACCCTTCCTATGTAACCCATGTAACCATTAACCGGATAGACAACCATAACAATGTGCTGGCTGAGCCGGAAACAAGGGAGGTGTCTCCGAATGAAACAGTGACGGTAAATGTAGAGCGAAAAGCCGGGTATACGTATCCGCCTAACATTGGATGGAATGGAACATTTACCGATATCAGTATGGACCAGACAGCAGCCACGCTGAGTTTTAAAACAGACTTTACAGGCGGCACTGTTACGATTACCTATAATGAAGATCTGAATGATACAGCACATTGGGCCAGGATAAACTATTACAACAGCGAACATGGAAGCTTGTCAGGAGACAGCAGCCCACGTTCCTTACGGCTTGGTACCCACTCCATTGATACAATCACAGAGGGAATCACGCCATCTCCTGAACAGCACTATATGTTTAACGGCTGGTATAAAGCCAATGCTTCCGGTACAGGTAAAGTAGGAACCGTGTTGACCGGAGATATTGAACTGACCGGTGACCTTAAACTTTACGCGGATTTTGTGGAAGATCCGGGACAATGGTGTGATATAAGATTTGAAAGCGGAAGCCGCGGCTCTATTTCAGGAACCAATTCCATGCATGTGCCGAAAGGGACTCTGTGGTCTCAGATTTCCCTGCCCCAGACCACACCGGACAGTAACTATATGTTTGCTGGCTGGTTTGATGAAAACGGGAATCAGGTTACAGACCCGAATATGACGATTCTGGCGGATCAGACTTACAGGGCACGCTTTACACCTGTGGGAGGAGATGATGGAATCCTGTGCATTCCAGATGGAACTGGAACGATAGGAAATGACGGTATGGGTAAGATTGAGATAAGCGGAGCAAATGAGGCGCGTAAATATGCCCTGACGGACAGTGACGGACGGCTTTTGGCAGTAATGACAGGGGAACAGCTTGGCAGCGGCTGCTTTGAACAACTGCCGCCCTGTGACAGCTACTACGTGTATGAGATGGCGGAAAGCGCAGCTCCTGTTGTTGGAGACATACTGACAGATTCAGTGGATCCATCCTTAATAAGTCAGCCAGCCCGTGTCATGGTACCTGCTATTGGAGGGAATTATTCCACCGCGGATGATACGACAGAGGGACTAAGGAAGATTGTTATCCGCCCGGCAGGAGAAAATACTGTGTATGCGGTTCTTGATATGGATGGAAATGTGGTCAGTCAGGATGGGAACGAAGACGGATGGGTAAGCCCGTCCGGCAGTCCGCGGACAGCGGAACTTGCAGGACTTGAACCCAATGTATCCTATACCATCGTGGCCAAACAGGCAGATAACGGCGATGCGCCTTCAGACCGTATGATAAACGGAAGCCAGATAATGGTAACAGGCACTTCGCAGCAGGACCGTGTTTATACCTTCCGTTTGCTGAACGGAGGTTATGTGGAATCGGTGACAAGAAACGGGGAAGCGCTGGATGTGGAAGAACATGCAGATGAAGTCCTGGTAAAGGCAGGGGACCAGATCAGGATATCTGCGGAGGATATGAATCCTGCTGGACAGGCATTTAAACAATGGGAAGTACAGATTGGTAATCTGCATATGTCATACCTGACCAGAAAAAATCAGACCGTGGAAATGACAGCGGGAGATGTAATCCTACAGGCCATGTATGAACCGTCTCCGGTAGCGACTGCATCCAACGCAACAGTGGATTATTCACCCAAAAACGGGATATTTGCCCTGGACAAGTCAGAGGAAGCGCTTCAGGAATTAAAGGAAGAACTGGTGGATAACGATGAGGATAGCACAGCGCTTTCAAACGGGCAGCGGATAGCTTATACAGTTAAGTTTGACCGACATGCACCGGTGGCATCTGCTTCGGAAGCTGTGAGGCAGGAAGTGGATGACGGGGAGAGCGTTAAGACACCATGGAGTCTGGATATCGGACTTACGCGAAAGGTGGATGGAACCAATAAACCACTGGTGGAGGACGCAAATCTGACTCCAGCGATTAAAGTGTTTGGAAAAATAGACACCAGTCTTTTGGGAAATCTGGAATACAGGTTATGGAAAATTGATTTTGGAGAGGATGATGGTGATACGACCTGTGAAGAAGTCCTGATGACACCTGACCCGAATGAAAATGAAGACTTTACTGGAAGCTTTGCCTTTGAAGCTAATATCGGTGATACTCTGGTATTTAGTTATTATAAAGCGTATGAAGTGACCATTATAGATACCGGAAAGGGGCAGGTCCATACATTTAAGGTAAGGGATGGCAGGTCTTTGGATGATACGGAAGACTATATGGATTTAGATATTCATGAAGGCTATACGGATTCCGTTACAGGCATAGCGTATGAGTTTACAGGCCTGTCGAAACGTCAGTCTGGAGGAGGGATGTATGATACTTCAGATCCTGTGACAAGAGATTTGAAACTGTATGCTGTCTATGAACCTGAAGACGATACCCAATGGCAGGAAGCAAAAGAAAGGCTGCAGGAGGAGATTAATATCGCCAATGCCCTGAAGAATAATGGGTCTGTAAGCGCAGAAGACAGAGATGCCCTTACTGAGGCTGTGGATGAGGCTGTTGAAGTGCTGAACCGTCTGCCCAGACCTTCAGTTGACGACCTGGAAAGTGCCTTTGATACACTGAAAGCACTGGTAGACAGTATTAGCAGTGGCGGTTCTGGTGGTTCTGGTGGTTCTGGCGGTTCTGGTGGTTCTGGTGGTTCCGGCGGTTCTGGCGGTTCTGGTGGTTCTGGTGGTTCCGGCGGTTCTGGTGGTTCCGGCGGTGCCGGTGGCTCAGGCGGTTCAAAAGGTTTTTCCGGCGGAGGACATGGACCGGGCAGTGATGGCGCAGAAAACAGTTACCGTACGTATTTAGATGGCACCGAGGGCATATGGAATAATGTTGATCAGACTAACCATAAGTGGGCCTTTGTATTAAACAGTGGAACACGTATCAAAGACAGCTGGGCCAATATACGATACAATTATAATGGAAGCAGCCAGATTGCCACCTATCATTTTGACCGTGAGGGTATTATGGACAGTGGCTGGTTTTTGGACCAGGATACAGATAACTGGTATTTCCTGTCCAATGTACACGATGGCTGGTTTGGCCGAATGACAAAGGGATGGCACTATGATGATGACGATGGCAGATGGTATTATTTGAGTCCGTTTACCGGAGTTATGCTGATGGGTTGGCAGAAGATTGACGGAATATGGTATTATCTAACCGCTGATAGCCAGCAGAAGACCTGGACGTTTAATGAGGGATCGAAACGATGGGAATATACGAATCAGAATGGCCGTCCATTGGGGTCTCTGTACATAAATGAGATGACACCAGATGGATACCAGGTTGACGAAAACGGAGCCTGGACTCGGGAAACACCTTAAGTGAGATTCAATTCTGCCCTGTAGTGCTGTGATGGCATTACGGGGCAGAATTATCCTATGCTGTTATGCGATGAGGCATATGAAGCTATGACCGATGAAAGGAATATGATGAGGTGATCGATATGGAAGAAAGTGATTTTTATACACTGGAAAACACGGACCGTGTAGGTATATTTCTCATTTGTATTAAAAATAAACAGGGAGAATTAAGTGGGGACATTGTAAATTTTTATTTAAAGGAACCCGTGGCATTTACCGGCATACTGGATTTGGGACTGAAAATAGATACATTATGCGCGAAATTTCAACGGCCTATGGCGACAACAGAACCAAGGTTTTTGACCGCTTATATGAAAAGAGCATATGAGAAGCGAGAACTGGACAAAGAGCATATTCCAATGAAATACTGTACAAATATTCAAAATATGGATAGCTTTATGGCTTTAGGTATAAGCGCGTGTGAAACATTGATTATTGAAATTCATCAGCGTCAGTTTTCCAGTATGCAGGGACGCATAAAAGGAAAATGCAGCGGCGGAAACGGCGTTTCATTTCGGAGTGCATTGGAACTGATGAGAATGCTGCGTGAATATGAGTATATGCGAAATGAAAAGAATAAGAACAGAGGTTATAATGGGAATACCAGAAAAGAACAGGAAACAGTAGAGACACCATGATGAATAATGGCTATTTATAGTCATATGTAAAAATAGGATGGGACTGTATTGTTTGGTTTTCATAAATAGGATACAGAACTATGGATTATTCGTCAAAATATATCGCTTTGAGCAAGGAAGGGGATTTTTAATGAGAAAAGACAGATTTAATATTTGAATTTCTTTTTATGCAGTGTTGGCATTTGTATTAGCAATTTTAGGACAAACTTTATTATGCGGTATGTTGCTTGGTTTTGTTATTGTGATTCAAAAGGATGAATGGCTTACAAAACAGGTCATGCAGGCATTTTTTCTTGCTCTTGTGGAATGTATCATATCATGCGTAACGAATATTTTTTCAGGGCTATATGCTATACCTATCTTAGGAATTGCTTTCTCTGGAATCGTTGGTCTTATCAGCGGCATTCTCTCTTTTCTTTTGTTAATCATTGGACTTATCGCAATAGGGAAAGTGTCAAAAGACTCAGATGCAAGAATTCCCATAGCATCTAAATTGGTAAATAGGGCATTCGGTCTGACTTGTACGATACAATATAAGCCTGCTTCAGATGCATCTATGCAAGAGCCAGATACCTCAAACGATCATAAAGACTAAAATAATCAAATGTTATGATCCGGCTTCTCATGGACTGGTAATCAGAAATGATGGCTCCAAGTCAAAAGAATATGTTGCAAAACAGAGGTGTGTAGGTTGGAAGACTAACTGGTCAGGAAGGAGTGCATGCAGCGATTGCAAATTTTTATATAAGAGGTATGGTTTATGAGGTGGAAATCTACAGGAGAGGCAGAAATTAATATAGGGGTGCTTGGAAGCAGGAATGATGTTTTGTGGGAATTTAGAGATTTTTTGATTGGTCTTGAAGCTGAATTAGATTACAAGATTAGCATGATGTTGGCAAAAAATCAAGAAACGCTTCTGCGGGTGATGTCATTCGTTCCTGGAGGATTTGACATCATAATTGTGACGGACCATCTGCCTGGTTTCGTTTATTTGGAAATGACAGAAAAGGCATTTGCGTTTAATGCAGAAGTGAAAATCTTGTTTCAAATGGATAGGGGCATAGAATTTTCAGATAAACTGTACCCACATGCATTATTTGTACCTGGCAGGGAACAGCTAAAAAGCTTAGCGAAAGAAAAAATGGATGATATGATAACAAAAAATAGTGAAAAAGGAGCAGCAAAATGAATAGGAAGAACTGGTTGAAAAAGTTTCTGAGAAATCAGGCTTGACCATCTGTCAAAGTGAGAATGCACTAAATGGGATCATTGACTCTATCTTTGAGGAATTAAAAACAGGGGATGTGCGCTTGATGGGGGTTGGAACTTTTGCGGTTGCAGGACGTCAGGAAAGAAATCCCAGAACCGGAGAAGCAATCGAGATTAAACCGCGTAGGGTTCCCATAATCCGCGCGGGTTCCATATTGAAGAGGGAGGTAAATCAGGGAAATCAAGGATAGGTGTTGGCCGCATACCATATCATAGATTTTTGCAAGTGGAGAAGCAGAACGTAGTGCATATCGGTGACAAGGTGCTTTGCGTGAGCTGGTAAATACGAAACGAGTATCAATTTTTCAGTAGATTCTTTAGCCAAATAATAGATGCAATATTTAGAGTCATAGCAGTGACTTTAAATATTGCATCTATGGCATGGTATAGTAAGATGTGTCGGAAGCCTTCGTAAGACCGTAGAATTTGTAACGTAAGTTAATAAGGAGAGGGAATGAATATTAAGTGCCAATATTGTGGAAAAAATCTGGCAACGATAGAGGGAACGGGAAGAGATATTTTCACAAGTAAGATTGTATTTACATGTAGATTTTGCGGAAGAACTACATCATTGAACATTATACAAAATAAGAGAAGAAAGAATGAGAAAGAGAAATATAGCTGCTATAGAACTACAAGATGAAGGTGGCATGGTACATTGGCATACATAATGACAGGTGTAGTAGACAGAGGGAGTATAAAAAAGAAGATCATGGTATATCACGGGGCTACTCTGTAATGCAGCTGCATCCCTGGTTTAGGTGAATGAATTGGGACTATGAAACGTGTAGAAGGTGCGAGTTAGCGCCCGAATACTAGGAGGGTGTGTATATGAAGGATTTAATGAAACGATGGAAACTGGCAAATGAGGTGATTGCCTGTATAACTACAGTAATCATTATTTCGATACTACCTCTGGTATTTCATGATTACTATTTTGATATATTAGATACAAAATATTATTTTTATTGTGGCACAGTTATTTGCATGGCAACAGTCATGCTGCTATTGACTCTTATCGTTCTTTGGCTAAATAAAGGAACGATTGAAATGACGCCAAAGCTCAGAAAATCTGATTGGGCAATGATTAGCTTTTTGTTTTCGGTTGTGTTATCTTGCGTTTTGTCTGATTATCGTTTCGAGGCATTTTGGGGGACAGAGGGCCGTTTTATGGGGACTTTTTTGTATTTGATATGCGGTATTAGTTTCTTTACGCTTGGCCATTGTTTGAAATTTAAGAGATGGTATCTGGAGGCTTTTCTTGTTACGGGAATGGTTGTTTGCTCAATTGGAATTATGCAATATTTTCTTCTCGATCCATTTGGGTTAAAAAAAGATATTCATGCAAACCATTACACTTCTTTTATCTCTACAGTTGGGAATATTAATACATATGCCTCTTATGTAGCACTTATATTTGGTATGAGTACTACATTATTTGTAAGAGAGAGAAATATAGCCAGAAAATCATGGTATGTATTTACAGTTATTCTATCATTATTTGCATTGGTTACGGGGAATAGTGATAATGCATATTTGACAATAGGAGTCATAGTGCTTTTTCTTCCATTATACGCGTTTCGTGATATGTATGGCTTAAAACAATATATGCTTTTAATATCTATGATCAGTACAGAATTTATGGCAATTGGCGTGATTGATAAAATGTATGCATTGCATGTGTTGCCGATAGGTGGTTTATTCCGCTTGATAGTCGGGGGTGATTGGCTTGTTTTCGTAGTGGCAGCATTGTGGGGATGCACCATTTTCCTATATATATTAGAGAGATTTATTCGGAAGAAATACAAAGACGTGTGCGGAATATGTACATGCAGACGAATTTGGGGAATGATGTTAATCCTGGCGATAGCTGCACTTATATATATGACGTTCGATGCGACACGAATGGGGAATGGACAACAGTATGGGAAATTAAAGGATTATTTATTGATTAATGATGAATGGGGAACACATAGGGGTTACATCTGGAGGATTGGTATTGAATGTTACATGAAATACTTACCTCTTAGAAAGATGTTTGGCTCCGGTCCCGATACATTTGGAATTGTTACACAAAGCTATTATAGAGAAATGATTGCTCGTTATAATGAAATATTTGATAGTGCCCATAATGAGTATTTACAATATCTAATCACTATTGGGATAGTCGGGCTAGTTTCCTATTTTTTTTTATTAGTGTCTTCTATAATCGAAATAATAAAGGCTTCAAAAAGGGAGACTTCAGTTATGTCAATTGTATATGCCGTTAGCTGCTATGCGGCCCAGGCAGTTGTAAATATAGGAGTCCCGATTGTATTTCCAGTTACGTTTACACTTTTAGTGGTGGGAATATCCGTTCAAAACGGAACGGATAAAATATCAGAGTAATAGAGAGACTACAAGAGGAGTAGTGTGAAAGAAAGCAAATTGAGCCAAAATCGTGAAATAGACACAAAAAATAGGCTCACATAATGAACCGCATTAAAGAGTATTCCCACCTAAGTAGAGAGGCGCACCTGCACATCAATAAACAAACGGGTGGGTGCATCTGATACTGATGCCGGGATGCCTTTATAATCAAGTCTATTGTAACACGAAAACTTGGAGGTGTGAATCACTTTCATTATTATTTGTGCGCCAACTGAAGGGCGGCGGAATGGAGATTTAAATGGACAAAAACGCTCTGCAACAGAGTATGATTCGATGAAGTGGGGAAGGCTAATAGATTTATCGGTTAATACAAAAATGCGGGACGCGGTAGCCGGAAGGTGATCACTGCAGCTCGCATTTTTGTAGTATCTACGCATAGTATTCTTGTAATGTAATAAGTGTTACCATTGTTTCTGGTTGTTATATTACTGCCTGTATACAGCATGTACAGGTGAAATTAATAGCGCTTTCATTTTTTGCCTTCTCAGTCATAGCGGCTACCTCATTTTGGGCTTAATTTACAGCCCCCTATGGCGGTTCGCTTTCCTGAGAGGTTTTATAACCGCGTCTCGTGTTTGTTTAATAAGAAAAAATAAGCTGGATGACCGAATCAAATGGCTGAACAGACATACAGGTGAGTATCTGTGGATTCTGAAAGAAATGGATGAGAAGGAGGAATTAGAAGAAATCTACCAGAAAATCATGGAGGAAACGGGTGAATCTCAGATATTCGTGACGAATGCAGATGAAAGATTCATGAAAAATGATTTTGCGGTGTCATACAATCTCCCAAAAGCAGTAAACTTAGAAAACCATCTGATCCGGTATTTTAAAATGGCGAACCAGGTAACCGTTCATGAACTGCTGGGTCCAACCACGGAAGGGATCCTGAAAGAAAAGCCGGAAAGAATCCTTGAAATGACAGCGGACAAGGGCTATGAACAGGAGGAAGCCCTAATCTGCTGCCTGGAAAATGTGATTATCCCCACATAATGGAAAGATGGGAATATCCGATATGCTAACAAAAGTGTGTGTAAACACTGTAAGAATAGAAACAAGAGTTATAAGGGAAATGACGAATGGAAAAAAATTGTTTTTCCAAAGGGTAAGCTGAAAAAGCCATGTAGGGAGTGTAGAAGGCAGAGGAGCAGGAATGTAAGAAGGCTAGCCAGGAACCAAAAGTCGGTTCTAGAAAGGTAAAAGTAGTAAAGTTATTCCTGAAGCTCAGTATAGAATTGATGTATCAAAAGATGTGTTTTGTCGGATTATCTGTTTGGAACGATAAAAAGATCAATGGGAGCCACATACTTCCTCTTAAGAGGACTGAGGAAGGTAACAGGAGAGGTTGTGTTCTTTGGTGTGGGACACAATATAGAAAGAATACCCCCATCACCCCCAAAAATCAGGCTGTCCGAAAACTCCTTTTTAAAATTTTCAGACCACATCACTTCGTTGTTGTTTATATTACCTGTTACTATATTTTGTGATTCGATCTGTCTGATTTTTAGTTTTCGGACAGTCTCCCCTTTTTTGGGGATTTGGAAAAATGATGGAGTTAATGTTGGGGACAGAAGCCTCTTTTCTTTTAAAATATGTGTTTATTATGCTTGCAATGACACAAGGAGGAAAAGAGGCTTAACTTATGCTTAAAAAGAAGTTTTCGGACAATTTGGGGGGCTATCTAATATTCATGCAATACCGGTGTGGTGTAATTCCTTTATACCGTTTAAATGTTTTGATAAAATAGCATACATCGCTAAAACCACATCTATAGGCTACTTCTGTCAAGGTTAAATCAGAGGTACTTAATTCGCTGCAGGCGCGCTCAATACGATAGTAGTTCAAGTAATCAATGGGGGTTCTGTGAATGATAGAATGAAAATAGCTGCAGAAATATTTGGGAGACATCCCGGCGATTCTGGACAATTCATTCAGTGTAATGGTCTGCCCGTAATTACTGTCTATGTATTCCAACACAGGTTTGAGCTGCATCATCTTTCTGGAAGATTTTGTATCATCAACCTTATCCTGATAAAGCCTTTTCTGGTAGATGATTCCGAAAAGTTCGAATAAAGTGCCCATGGTTATCAATTCGCTTCCAGGCTCACTATGCTGCATGGATATGAAAAGATGGTTGACGATTCGATGTAAGGAATGATTGTTTTTTGTAAAATGATTCTGTACGATAATCTGGTGCTTTGTAATAAGGCGGATATAAAACCGACAGGTATCTGTGTGCATGAGGAGACGCTGGATATCGAACACAATACATTCATAAATGCAATTATGAGGCAAACCGCCATGAATAACCCCCTCATTAATAAAAATAATATCCCCTGCTTGAGCTTCAAATTCTTCATCATCTAACTTTAAATAGAGGATACCCTCCAAAATCCGGATGATTTCCAACTCTTTATGACAGTGGAATGGCATGTTATAACGGGGATGGTGCTTATCTACATGATAATATTCGATAGGAAAATCCAGAGTCCCATGTTGCTTTTTTTCATTATAGTCCAAATAGTGCATACTGCGCCCTCCTGAAAGTGTAAAAATAACTATAAATACAGAACGGTAAAGTAAATAGATGGATAAAATGACTAAAAAAATGAATATTATTATATTTTTTGCCATTATATCACAGCAAATAGGGGAATATCAATAGTATAATCCAATTATGTAAAAAGAGCGCAAAGAAATTAGAATAATAACAATCTAAAATTAAAAAGGAGGAAAACTCTATGGCAGCAAGCAGATTGGTTGGGTCTTATCCGGTTATCGGCATTAGACCCACAATAGACGGAAGACAGGGATATATGAAAGTAAGGGAATCTCTGGAAGAACAAACCATGAACATGGCCAAAAGCGCGGCGGCCCTGTTTAGGGAAAATCTTTTTTACAGCAATGGAGAACCGGTAAACGTAGTGATTGCGGATTCCACCATTGGACGGGCGGGGGAAAGCGCGGCCTGCGCGGATAAATTCCGCAGAGCCGGAGTGGATATTACCCTGACTGTGACCCCATGCTGGTGTTACGGTGCAGAGACCATGGACATGGATCCGCATACAATCAAGGGCGTGTGGGGATTTAACGGAACGGAGAGACCCGGTGCCGTATATCTCGCCTCTGTACTGGCTACCCATGCGCAGAAGGGGCTTCCGGCTTTTGGTATCTATGGACATGATGTTCAGGATGCTGATGATACAAGTATATCTGAGGATGTAAAAGAAAAACTTCTCCGTTTTGGACGCGCCGCAGTGGCTGCCGCTACCATGAGGGGAAAGTCATATCTCCAGATAGGTTCTATCTGCATGGGAATTGGAGGTTCCATCATAGACCCGGCATTTATTGAGGAATATCTCGGGATGCGGGTGGAATCCGTAGACGAAGTGGAACTGATCCGCCGTATGAGTGAGGAAATATACGATAAAAAAGAGTTTGAAAAGGCCCTTGCATGGACAAAGGCAAATTGTAAGGAAGGTTTTGACAAGAACCCTCCCGAAGTTCAGAAGACCCGGGAACAGAAGGATAGGGATTGGGAATTCGTAGTTAAGATGATGTGCATCATCAAGGATTTGATGAATGGGAATCCCAATCTGCCAGAGGGGCGGGAGGAAGAGCGGATCGGACACAATGCCATTGCCGCAGGCTTCCAGGGACAGAGACAGTGGACAGATTTTTACCCCAATGGTGACTTCGCTGAGTCCATGCTGAATTCCTCCTTTGACTGGAACGGCGCAAGGGAGCCATACATACTGGCTACTGAAAATGACACATTAAATGGGCTGGGTATGCTGTTCATGAAGCTGCTCACCAACAGGGCGCAGATTTTCGCGGATGTGCGTACGTACTGGAGCCCGGAGGCTGTTAAGAAAGCGTCCGGATATGATTTGGAAGGGGTCGCAAAGGAAGCAGGCGGTTTCCTGCATCTGATCAATTCCGGAGCGGCCTGTTTGGATGCCACGGGTAAAGCCCTGGATGAAGACGGACAGCCGGTCATGAAGCCATGGTATGAGGTGACGGCGGACGATCAGAAGGCAATGTTGGAAGCAACCACATGGAATGAGGCTGATTTTGGGTATTTCAGAGGCGGCGGCTATTCTTCCAGATATGTTACAGAAGCCCAGATGCCATGTACGATGATCCGCTTAAACCTGGTAAAGGGACTGGGGCCTATGCTGCAGATTGCAGAAGGCTGGACCGTAAAATTGCCGGACGATGTAACTGACATCTTATGGAAGAGAACGGACTACACATGGCCGTGCACCTGGTTTGCGCCCAGGGTGACAGGCCGGGGAGCATTTGCCTCCGCGTATGACGTGATGAATAACTGGGGAGCTAACCACGGTGCAATCAGCTATGGACATATTGGGGCGGACCTTATTACACTCTGCTCAATCTTAAGGATTCCTGTCAGCATGCACAATGTGCCTGAGGAAAAAATATTCCGTCCTGCAGCCTGGAACGCATTTGGAATGGACAAAGAGGGACAGGATTTCCGTGCCTGTGCGGCTTATGGGCCTTTATATAAGTAAGGCGGTGTGTCTATGAGCCATAAAAATGTACTGGCAGTGGATTTCGGTGCTTCCAGTGGAAGGGTAATGCTGGGAAACTTTGATGGGAACCGGATATCTATACAGGAAATCCATCGTTTCCCCAATGATCCGGTTATATTAAACGGAACCATGTACTGGGATTTCCTGCGGCTGTTTTATGAAGTGAAGCAGGGACTGATGAAAGCAAAGAAGTATGGAAAGATTGACAGCATCGGCGTGGATACCTGGGGCGTGGATTTCGGCCTGATTGATAAGGAGGGAAATCTTTTAGAAAATCCGGTGCACTACCGAGATGCGCGGACCGCAGGGATGCTTGAAAAGAGTTTTGGAAAGATGGATAAGGAACGCTTTTATCAGATTACGGGCAGCCAATTTATGGAGATTAACACGGTATTCCAGCTTTTGGCTCTGCTGGAAAAGCGGCCCGGGCTTCTGGAGGGAACTTCCAGACTTCTGTTGATGCCGGACTTATTTAATTATTATCTATGTGGGGCGCAGGTCAGCGAGTACTCCATTGCGTCCACCACGCAGATGCTGGATGCCCGTACTAAAATGTGGTCAAAGGAAGTGTTGGAAAGTCTCGGTATCCCGAAAAGGATCCTGGGCAGTATCGTTCCATGCGGAACAAGGCTTGGTCTCATGAAGAACGGGATTTGCCAGGAACTGGGGATTGAGCCTGCAGAAGTGATTGCTGTGGCAGGACATGACACGCAGAGTGCGCTTGCGGCTGTTCCTGCCAGGGATAAGGATTTCATCTTCATCAGCTGCGGGACATGGTCGCTGTTTGGCACAGAACTGGACGAACCTGTTATCAACGGGGTGTCAGAACGGCTGAATATTACAAATGAAGGTGGATGCCAGGGAAAGATTTCCTTCCTCAAGAATATTATCGGGTTGTGGCTGATCCAGGAAAGCAGGAGACAGTGGATTCGTGAGGGAAAGGAATACAGTTTCGGACATCTGGAGCAAATGGCGGCAGATGCAAAGCCATTTAAAGCTCTGATTGACCCGGATGCACCAGAGTTTGTTCCGGCTGGAAATATTCCTGAAAGAATTCGGCGTTACTGCCGTAAAAGCGGGCAAAAGGCACCTGAGAATGAGGCAGAGCTTGTGAGATGCATTAATGAGAGCTTGGCACTTAAGTACCGCATGGCATTGGAAGAAATTAAGATGTGTACCGGAAGAGAGTACCCTGCTATTCATATGGTGGGTGGTGGAACACAGAGCGAACTTCTCTGCCAGATGACGGCCAATGCGTGTCATTGTCCGGTGATTGCCGGACCGGTGGAGGCTACCGTACTGGGTAACGCGTCTATGCAGCTGCTTGCGACAGGAGAACTTAGGGATCTGGCTCAGGTGAGAAGTGTCGTAGGGGCTTCCGCCAAGGTAAATATCTATGAGCCGAAAGATGCAGCTCAATGGGAGCAGGTATACGGACAATATAAAAAAATGCTGGAATGACCAAAGGCCGGGGCAACCTGGAAAATAAGGAGGTATTATGGAATTAAGCTATATGGAACTAAGGGAACAGATTTGCGATGTGTGCCATAAGATGTGGCAGCTTGGCTGGGTGGCAGCCAATGACGGCAACGTGTCCGCCAGGCTGGATGACAGAACCTTTCTTGCCACTCCCACCGGAATGAGCAAAAGTTTCATCACACCGGAAAAACTGGTTCGTATCGATGGGAAAGGCGAGGTGTTGGAAGGCCTTCCCGGATACAGGCCCTCTTCAGAGATTAAGATGCATCTCCGCTGCTATAAAGAGCGTGAGGATGTAAATTCCGTGCTTCACGCCCACCCGCCTGTGGCCACCGGATACGCGGTAGCCAATGTGCCGTTGGACGAGTACTCTATGATTGAGACGGTAATTGCTCTGGGTTCAATTCCGGTAACGCCTTACGGAACCCCTTCCACTTACGAAGTACCGGATAACATAGCGCCTTATCTGGGGGAACATGATGCAATGCTCCTTCAGAATCATGGAGCTTTGACCGTGGGGGCTGATGTGATTACCGCTTATTACCGCATGGAAACACTGGAACTCTTTGCAAAAATCAGCCTTAACGCCAGAATGCTGGGAGGTGCACAGGAAATATCCAGGGAAAATATTGACCGCCTTATCTCAATGAGGAAAGGATATGGGGTAACCGGCAGGCACCCCGGTTATAAAAAATACAGTAAACAGGGGGAAAACAGATGCTAAGAGGAATACCCCATATATTATCTCCTGAACTGTTAAAGATATTATGTGAAATGGGTCACAGCGACCGGATTGTGATTGCCGATGGGAATTTCCCGGCAGAGTCCATGGGCAGGGATGCCCATGTCATACATATGGAAGGCCACGGCGTGCCGGAGATACTGGAAGCAATTCTCTCGCTTTTTCCCCTGGACACCTACACAGAACACCCTGTCTGCCTGATGTCGGTAACGGACGGGGATACGGTTGAAACACCGATCTGGGATCAATACATGACATTGGTGGAAGCGTGTGACAGCAGGGGCAGAAGGGCCATTGGCCATATAGAGCGGTTCGCGTTCTACGAGGAGGCAAAGAAAGCTTATGCAATTATCGCCACCAGCGAGAAAGCGCTTTATGCCAATATCATGCTGCAAAAAGGGGTAGTTACCGACCAGGGCCTGTAAATGGGTTCCGTCAAAACAGTGCAATTAGTAAAGAAATGGAAGGTGATGATGTGGGAGAAGTAATTCTGACCATGAAAGACATTGATAAGTCCTTTGTAGGGGTGCATGCGTTAAAAAATGCCTGTCTGGAACTTAAAAAGGGCGAGGTCCATGCACTGATGGGTGAGAATGGTGCCGGAAAATCCACCCTCATGAAGATATTGACGGGAATCTACAGCAAAGACAGCGGTACTATTGTGTATGAGGGGCGCCAGGTGGAGTTTAAAAGTCCCAGGGAAGCGCAGGACGCCGGCATTGTGATTGTGCATCAGGAATTAAACATGATGAACCACTTAACGGTGGCCCAGAATATCTTTATCGGCAAAGAAAAAATGAATGGAAAGCTGATTAATGACCGCAGGATGGTAGAAGAGGCAGAAAAGCTGTTCGGATTACTGAATATCAGGATTGACCCAAGGGAAACAATGGGGAGGCTGACGGTGGGGCGCCAGCAGATGTGTGAGATAGCCAAGGCAATCTCAACAGATGCCAAGATAATCGTATTTGATGAACCGACTGCCGCGCTGACAGATTCAGAAATCAGCGAGCTGTTCAAAATCATCCGTGACCTAAGAGCCAAGGATATCGGAATTGTATACATTTCCCACCGCATGGATGAGATTAACCAGATTACTGACAGGGTAACGGTTATGAGGGACGGGGAATATGTGGGTACGCTGACAACCAAGGATTCCACGAAAGACGACATCATCCAGATGATGGTAGGACGCACGGTGTATGAGGAGCCTAAGAGTTTCAGCAATGTAAAGCCGGATGCCCCGGTGGTGCTGAAGGTTGAACACCTGAATGTTGGGAAAACAGTAAAAGATGTAAGCTTTGAACTTCGCAAAGGAGAAATCCTGGGTTTTTCAGGACTCATGGGAGCCGGAAGGACGGAGACAGCCAGGGCTATCTTTGGTGCTGACAGGAGAGACAGCGGTGATATTTATGTGAATGGAAAACGGGTGGATATCAAGAACCCACAGGACGCGGTTGACGCCGGGATTGGATATCTGTCGGAGGACCGCAAGCGCTATGGTGTGATCATTGAGAAAACGGTAGCCGAGAATACGACAATGGCTTCTCTGAAAGCATTCTGCAAAGGCCTGTTTATTGATAAGAAAGCGGAAAAAGAAACCGCGGAACAATATGTGGAGGCATTAAAGACCAAGACACCATCCGTAGAACAGCAGGTGCGCAACCTGTCGGGAGGTAACCAACAGAAAGTGGTCATTGCAAAATGGCTTACCAGAAACTGCGACATCCTGATATTTGACGAACCCACAAGGGGTATCGATGTAGGAGCAAAAAGCGAGATTTATACATTGATGAATAATCTTGTAAAGCAGGGGAAGTCCATTATCATGATATCCTCTGAACTGACGGAAGTGCTGCGAATGAGTGACCGTATCCTGATTATGTGTGAGGGCCGTAAAACAGGAGAAATTAGCATAGAAGAAGCTACCCAGGAAAAAATCATGCATGCCGCTACACTGAGAGATTAAATGGGAGGTTAAAGACATGTCAAATAATGGGAATCAGGTAAAAAAGGAGCCGAATGGATTGTTCAAAGCCATCGGTACTCAGAAATTGGTGGCAGTCATTGCGCTGATTGTATTATTCATGTTCTTCTGGATTTTCGGGGACAATTTTGCAAAATACAGCACACTGGTCAGCATTTTTGATTCGTCCTATTATATTGGTTTTATGGCCATAGGTGTAACATTTGTAATCATCACCGGAGGAATCGACTTATCCATTGGTACGGTCTGTATCTGCTGTTCCTTGATTTCAGGAACGCTGTATACAAAACTGGGACTGCCTATGCCGCTGTGCGTTATCCTGGCCATATTGATGGGAGGCCTGTTCGGACTTGCCAATGGACTTATGGTATCTGTCATGAGGCTTCCGGCCTTTATTGCCACACTGGGAACTATGATGATTACCAGAGGCCTGGGTTCGATTGTGACAAATACGGCAACCGTGACCTTTCCGCAGGCTTCGGCGCCGGGCGGCTCATTCAGAGGTATTTTTAAATTAAAAGGGGCAGGGCTTCCGCAGGCAGGTATCCCCACGGGATTCATACTGCTGATTATACTTGCAATCCTGATGGCAATCCTTCTCAACAAGGCGCGTCCGGGACGCTATATACTGTCTCTTGGGAGTAATAAGGAGGCGACCCGGCTTTCCGGTGTAAATGTGGTAAAGTGGGAGACTTTGGCTTATGTCATAAGCGGTCTGTTTGCCGGGCTGGCAGGTGTGTCTTATGCAGCTGTATACTCCACACTCATGCCTGGAACCGGAAATGGATTTGAACTGGATGCAATCGCCGGAGTTGTAATCGGCGGAACATCCCTGGCAGGTGGCGTGGGTTCCATATCGGGGACTTTAATCGGTGTTTTTATTATGTCCGTTTTGAAGACAGGCCTTCCCTTTGTGGGAGTACAGCCACATTATCAGCTGCTGATTACTGGATTTGTGTTGATCATAGCCGTATTTGTAGATGTTTTGAATAGAAGGAAACAGGGGAAGGATTGATACACACTAATAACCCGCAAAGTGGGATAATAAAAGGAGGTTTATTCATGAAGATAAGATTATTAAGTACAGTCATCTGCGCAGCAATAGTTTCCACGATGGTAATGGGCTGCTCCAGTGGAGCCAGCGCGCCTGCCACGACAGCTGCAGCAGCGGCCGCTCCGGAGACAGAGGTAAAAGACACAACGGCAGGGGATACGGAGGCAGCCAAGGCAGATGGGGCTGTGGACTACAGTGATGTCACGGTTGAGATTGTGGCAAAAGGCTTCCAGCATGATTTTTGGAAAGCGGTAAAGATGGGATCAGAGCAGGCTGCAAAGGATTTGGGGCTTAAGTCCACCAATTTTGTAGGGCCAGCCAGTGAGAGTGCAGTCGCTGAGCAGATTGAGCAGTTAAATAATGCGGTCAACAAGGCTCCAAGCGCCATCTGCCTGGCGGCTTTGGATACACAGGCGTCCCTGGATGCAATTTCCAATGCTCAGGCAGCAAATATTCCGATTGTAGGGTTTGATTCCGGTGTGCCGGATGCCCCTGTAGGTTCCATTGTGGCTAATGCTGCTACGGATAACTATGTAGCGGGCGGTCTGGCCGCGGAGAAATTGTATGAAATGATTAAGGATAAGGTAACAGATCCAGCAGAAGAGGTCAGAATCGGCGTTGTCTCCCAAGATGCGACATCCCAGTCTATAGGAGAACGGACGGGCGGTTTCATAGACAAAATGCGTACCGTGGTTGGCGAGGATAAATGCATGGTAGTAGGCCATGATAAATATAATAAGGCAGTTGACGGAGCAAAGGTGATTATCGATGTAGGCATTCCGGCAACTGTGGATGATGCGGCTTGTGTGACTGTGGCCAATACCCTGTTGAATAAAAATGATCTGATTGCCATTTATGCGTCCAACGAATTTACAGCCAAGAATCTGGTGACAGCTAATGAGAGTCTTCAGGTGCTGGGGGTAGATAAAGTAATCGGCGTTGGATTTGACTCAGGCGCCATCCAGCTTGATGCTATCAAGAGTGGTGTCTTAGCAGGTTCCATCACGCAGAATCCGGTACAGATTGGATATCAGGCGGTTACCCTGGCAGCCAAGGCAGCCAAAGGAGAACCGGTAGAGGATGTTGATACTGGTGCACTGTGGTATGACAGCACTAACATGGATTCAGCGGAAGTAGCTCCGTGTCTCTATAAATAAGTAAAATTGTATTAGCCAGCTGTTTAATCATAAATTGATTAGACGGCTGGCTGTACCGTTTGGTATATAGCGGTATTCTAAGTGTTCGAATTTTTCAGATAATCGTCCTATGTGAAGAAACATTTTATTAGAGCTAAAGATAGAATAGATAGGGTTATAGTAAGCTATCAAACAAGGAAATGAAATGTCTTGAGCAGATTGCGGAGAAATCAGATTTGCTAAAAAACATGAATCAACAATGTGGATGAAAAATACAATAAAACAAAAAGAGAGAGCAGGGATACTATCGGATTATTATTGCCTTCTCAATTTTTAATAATTATCTTAATTCGATAGGGCCAAGTTCAAATAGGCGGAAATTTACATTATAGTTGTCAACTGGAGTCTGTTTCAATTTTGAGCTGTTAACAAATAAACTTTTTCTACTTACAGCAATAGAAACTGGAAATCTCATAAAGAGGATTGGCGTAAGTATTTTTGCTGACAGTACGCTGATAATGCAGAATCAATGAACCGATATTCCTGTATACGTAGCATAGAATTTTTCATTGATTAATTTTTATAAGAACAACTCTGATTATCTCGAAAAAGCCCATGAATACGGGCAAATTACGGGATAGGGACACCGAATTTACTACCCATTTACTACATTCGGAGGGAGCCTTGACACGCTGCCTTTTCCCATGAAGCCCGCTATCCCAAACAGCGCACATCGAAAAATCGAATACGACACCGCAGACAGCGGCGTTCTCTTTTCCCTTTGGGGAGATCAGGACGCCGCTTTTTTGCGACCAAATAGAGGAAGGAGCGACTGCCTATGTACTTTACGTCCGGCAGCGACCGGGCCTTTGAACAGATCATGCAGACAAGGCCAGGTGCGGATCATTTTGACAACGGCGAAGCCGGAGCGCCGGAGGACTGCGGCACTTGCCGATTTTATCGCCCGCAATGGAAATATCAATTCTGCGTTTACGCAGAATGCCCTTACCAGCCGGGCAAGCTCACCGCCCTTGACGGCGCGGTGAAATTTCAAGTGAAAGGAGTGGACGACGAGATGGCAGTTTTTCGAGTGGAGAAAAACCGGGGCTATACGGTGATGTCCAACCACCACCTGCGGAACAAGGATTTGTCCCTGAAAGCCAAGGGCCTGCTGTCGCAAATGCTGTCCCTGCCGGAGGATTGGGACTTTACGCTGAAAGGCTTGTCCCTTATCAACCGGGAGAAGATCGACGCGATCCGGGCGGCTGTCCGGGAGCTGGAACAGGCGGGCTATATCGTGCGTTCCCGTGAGCGCGACAGCCAAGGCCGCCTGCGCGGGGCGGATTACATCATTTACGAACAGCCCCAGCCTGTGCCGGATTCACCTACATTGGAAAATCCAACATTGGATAATCCAACGCAGGAAAAGCCTACGCAGGAAAAACCAACGCAATTAAATAAAGATAGATCAAGTAAAGAGAAATCAATTACAGATGGATCAAATACCGATTCCATTCCTATCCTTTCCCCTCCCTCTCCTTTGGGGGAAGAAGCGGCTGCGCCGCCGGAACGGAAAGGAACGGGAGCGAAATCACAGAGCGCCGTAGAGATTTATCGGGAGATCATCAAGGACAACATCGAGTATGAACACCTTTACCAGTACGCCAAGGGGATTGACCGGGATATGCTGGACGAGATCGTGGACTTGCTGGTGGAAACCGTATGCAGCGCCCGAAAGACTATCCGCATTGCCGGGGACGATTACCCCGCCGAGCTGGTGAAATCCAAGCTGATGAAACTGGACAGCTCTCACATTGAATTTGTCTTTGACTGTATCAGCAAAAACACCTCGGAAATCCGAAATATCAAGAAATACCTGCTGGCGGTTCTGTTCAACGCCCCAAGCACCATCAACGGCTATTACACGGCGCTGGTGGCCCACGATATGAACACCGGCAAAATCTGAAAAAGGAGGACAGCCCTATGAAACAGGGAACTTTGATTTTTGACGAGCAGGCAGACCGCTATGACATCCGTTTTGACCTAGCGGACTACTACGGCGGCCTGCACTGCGGAGAAACCTTTGATGTATTGGCAGGCGGCAGATGGAGGCCCACCCGCATAGAAATGGCTGACAACTGGTATCTGGTGGGTATCCGCACCGACGACCTCTCCGGCCTGCGGGTGCGGATCTAAGCTGTGCCGCCTGCCTGCTTTGACTTTCCAAAGGAGGGATAGCAGTTGCAGGAAGAAATCGAACAGAAAACCATCGCATTAGCGGTTAAGACAGGCAAGCTCACCGGCCAGGTATTGCAGGCGGCCATGAAGAAATTTCTGGCTGCCCGTCAATCAGCCAAGAGTAACCCCCACCAAGGCAGACAGAGCTTGCGGCAGCTCAAAAAGGACGGTTGCGCCCTGTCCAACATTGAAATCACCGATTCCAACATCGGCCTGTTTCGGCCCTGCGCCAAGAAATACGGAATTGATTTCACCCTGCGGAAAGACCGCACCACCCATCCGCCCCGGTATATCGTGATTTTCAAATCCAAGCAGGCGGACAATCTGGAACAGGCGTTTAAGGAGTTTACGGCCAAGAAGCTCAAACAGCAGGAACGCCCCTCCATCCGAAAGGCCCTATCCGCCATGAAACAAAAGGCCGCGGCCAAAGATAAGCAGCGGGCAAAGGAGAAAGTCAAGGAAAGGGGGCTGTCGCTGTGAAGCCAGAAGTAAAAAAACAAATCCTGTCCAACGCACCATATCTGCTGTTTGTTTACCTGTTTGGCAAGCTGGGACAGGCCTACCGGCTGGCGGCTGGGGCGGACTTGTCGGGAAAGCTCTTGCACCTTGCAGACGGCTTCTCCCTTGCCTTTGCAAGCGCCGCCCCCAGCTTCCACCTGTTCGATCTGGCGGTGGGCGTGGCCGGTGCCCTGCTGCTGCGGCTGATGGTGTACTGCAAGAGCAAGAACGCCAAGAAATACCGCAAAGGCGTAGAGTACGGCAGCGCCCGTTGGAGTGCATAATTTTAAGTGTAAATGACACATACATGGACGCACAGGAGGTTATGCACATGACTGATTATAGCAAAATTACAGCCCTTTACTCCCGGCTTTCCGTGGGCGACGAGGACAGGGACGGCGGCGAGAGCAACAGCATACAGAACCAAAAAATATTTTTGGAGAACTATGCCAGAGGGCAGCACCTGACCAATATCCGGCACTACATCGACGATGACGAAAGCGGCAGGTTTTTTGACCGTTCCGCCTACTCCCGCATGATGGACGATGTGGAAAATGGGAAAATCGGTGTCTGCATTATGAAAGACCTTACCCGCTGGGGGCGCGACTATCTCCAAGTAGGCAACGCGATGGAGATATTCAGACGGAACAATGTGCGTTTTATCGCGGTCAACAACGGGATAGACAGCGAGAAGCCCGACACATTGGAGTTTGCGCCCTTTATCAATATCATGTCGGAGTGGTATGCAAAGGACATCAGCAAGAAAGTGAAAACGGGCATTAAGACCAAAGGCATGAGTGGAAAGCCGATTGTCACCGAAGCCCCTTACGGCTATGTCAAAGACCCGGACAACAAGGATTTTTGGATAATCGACGAGGAAGCCGCCGAGGTTGTCCGTTTGATTTTCCGTCTGTTTATCGGCGGGAAGAACCGCAATCAAATCGCCGTGCATCTGAAAAACGAGCAAATCCCTACCCCCACTTTCTATATGAAAGACCGCGGGCGGGGAACCTGTAAAAATAAGACGCTCAACGAGGATAACCGCTGCAAGTGGAACAAAGTCACCTTGACCAATATCCTCACACGGCAGGAGTATTGCGGAGATGTAGTCAACTTCAAGACTACAAAGCATTTCCGGGATAAACATAACCACTATGTAGACCGGAGCCAGTGGCACATCACAGAAAATGTGCATGAGCCGATTATCAGCCGCAGCGATTTTGAAACCGTACAGCGGATTTTGGAAAACGCACCCGTCAGACGCCCCAACGGGGACGGGGAAATCCACCCTCTGTCCGGCTTGCTTTTCTGTAAGGACTGCGGCGCAAAAATGCACATTCGTATTGATTACCGGAACGGCGGCAAGCGGCACGTTGCTTTTTGCAGCGAGTACCACAAGGGAAAAGCCAAGAACCCCAAATGCAATTCCCCTCACATCATGGACGCGGATTTGCTCATGCAGACCATCGCGGAAGTGCTGAAGAAAATCGAGGACTATTCTATCAGCAACCGGGCAGAGTTTGAAGCCTTAGTGAAAAAGAACCTTGCCATGCAGCAGACCGACCAGACCAAGAAACAGCAGAAGCGTATTCCGCAAATCACGACGCGCCTTGAACAGATTGACAAGGTGCTGAATAAGCTCTATGAGGACAACGCCCTCGGCACGATCCCGCAAGACCGTTATGAGCAGATGTCGCAGAAGTATTCGGAAGAATACTACGCGCTGAAAGCGGAGCTTGCCACGCTCCAAGAGCAGCTATCCGCTTACGAGAACGCGGGAGGACGGGCGCAGAAGTTTTTGAAGCTGACGGAACGCCATGCTGCCTTTACCGAGCTTACCCCCGCCATTCTCAACGAGTTTATCAGCCGGATTGAAGTGCATGAGCGCGACCAGAAAAGGGCGAGATACGCAATCCAGCACATCAGCATATATTTCAATTATATCGGCAAGTTTGAGAATGAAGTGACACAGCTTGCAGAACCGACCGAGCAGGAAATCCGGCAAATGCGGGAGGAAATCGAAGAAGCCAAAAAGGAAAAGAGCCGCGCCTACCACCGGCAGTATTCAAGGGCGTACCGGGCGCGAAACCTTGAAAAGCAGCGGGAGTATGACCGCATGAAAGCGCGGGAATACCGGGCAAGGCGAAAGGCACAGGCAGCCGCCGCACAGCCCGCACAGTAAAACAGAATAACCGTCAACCAAGAGGGATTTTCCGAACTACGGGAAATCCCTCTTTTGCGCCCAAAGAAAGGAGCCGCTTATGGCAGAACAGACCCCCGACAGTATCATCACAACCCAGAGGAACGGGCAGACCATTGTTGCAGAGTTGTTTTTCAACCACAGCAGCACAGAAACATTCCGCGACAAGCTGCTCAAACTGGTACTTGCCGACAGTTCGCGTTTATCCGCGTCTGACGGTCAAGAGCCGGAAAAAACAGAAATCTTGCGATAACAGCCGCCCTGACGATACACTCCACGTCCGGGCGGTTTCTATTTGAAAACCCTCATTTTCCCCAAGTCAAGAGCCGGGAAAAACACCCGAAAAATGCCCCTATTGCGTAACAGGGGCGCAGAAAGGAGAGTTAATGAGAACAGGGCTGACAAAGCAGGAAAAGACCACCGATATTTGGTTTGACGAGAAAGACCCGCTAATCCATATCCGCACCCACAACACCGATTTGAAAAAGCGGCTACTTGCATACAGCCGCCGTTATCCGACGATCTGCCAGCAGACCGACGCAGACCCGGAAACGGGCTGCATGGAGTTTGATATTGAGAAAGGCCGCTTTTCTTTTCGTCTGACCGCCCCATATAGTGAAGAACGCCGGAGAGCCGCCAGCGAAGCGGCGAAAGTTACTGCAAGCAATCTCAAGCGAAGTGTGGTATAATTATTTTGAAAAAGTTTTGGATTTGATGTAGTATTCGCCGCTAAAACCGTAGTATATAGGTGAAGCCGGAAAGGAGGCGGTGAGATGATAGATGATGAAAAAATCATAGACCTGTTTTTTGAGCGTTCCGAGCAAGGTATCCGAGAACTGGATAATAAATACGGAGCAATCTGCCATAACCTCTCGTACAACATTGTGAATAACAGGCAGGACGCGGAGGAATGTGTCAACGACGCTTATTTGGGCGCATGGAACGCTATTCCTCCGGTACGGCCTAACCCGCTGTTGTCCTACATTGTGAAAATCGTTCGGAACATATCGCTAAAAATCTATTGGAGAAAGGAAGCAGCCAAACGAAGCGGACACTATACGATTGCCTTAGAAGAAATCGAGGGCTATATCGCAGACCAGAAAACCGTGGAAGATGAAATTGAAGCCAGAGAATTAGCCCGTATCATTGGGGAATTTTTGGACACGCTGACCCTCGAAAACCGCGTTATCTTCATGCGCCGCTATTGGTTTGCCGACAGCTACAAGGACATAGCCGAGTTTATGGGGCTTTCGGAGAAAAACATCTCCGTCCGGCTGACCCGTATCCGAGAGAAAATGAAACAATATCTGATAGAAAGAGAGGTATTCGTATGAACGCAAAAAAGTTTTCCGACGCTATGAGCGAGCTTGATACGAAATATGTTGATGAAGCCCTTAACTACAAGAAGAAAGCAAAGAAACCCGGTTGGGTTAAATGGGGAGCTATGGCAGCTTGTTTGTGCCTTGTGATTGCCGGAATTGCCATAAGTCAAATACCAGGTATTTTCCCTGACCAAGGTGCCGGCGTTGACCCGGGAGGAACACACCCCGACGGAGTAGACCCTGTAATTGCGTCTGTAGCGGTATATCCCGCCACCGAAAATATTGAAGATGTTGCAGACGCTACGCTGGAAAGCATTTCCGAAGTGGACGCTTATGAATTTGATACTTTGGGCGAATACTTACCGACTTCCTTGCCGGACGGGTATCATTTTGGAAAAGCAAATCTTTATGAAACCACAATGAAAGATGGTACGAGATACTATATGCTCCGAGTGCAATATACTACAGGCAACGATACGGCGCAAGGAAATGCGGAGGAAGAAATTGCCGCAGACCCAAATACTTTGGACAAAAGTTTTGTTGTCTTTGTTATGAATTATGAACCAGCGACAGAAAAACAGATTTATGCACCGACAGACATTACAGAGAGCTTGCTTGAAGAAATAGGTGGCGGCACTTTCCATATCTCTTATGGAGACATCTATGTTGGAATTTGTCCCGATACAGCAACATCTGACGATATTCTTGCAGCGGTAGCTTCCATAAAGTAAACAAAATATAACCCAAGGGCAGCCGAGAAAATCGACTGCCCTTTTTCCATGCCTACGGGCAGAAAGGAGCGACCAGCTATGACGAAACCGAGAGAGAAAACCCGCGAGGAGCTGCAAGCCGAGATTGAGGACGGAAAGAAGAAAATCCGGCAGTTTGAGAACCGGAAAAAGATGTTGCGTCAGAAGTTATCCAAAGAGGAACGCAGAACGCGCAGCCACCGCCTTATCGTCCGGGGCGCAGTCTTTGAAAGCATTGTGCCGGAAGCAAAGAACATGACCGACGAGGAAGCCGCCGCGCTTCTCCGGCTTGCCCTAACCAGTGAGCCAGCGCGGGAGTTTTTGAAAAAACGAGCCGAAAGCGGGAACGCCGAATGAATCCCTTTGGAACAAAGGGCGCACTTATACACCCTTGCGGGCGTGTGCGCTCTGCCGAGGGCTTGTCGGCACAGAGAGAAAGCAGCTTGCTTCCCTGTCTGACCGACATTGGCGGCTTTGCCGCAACAAGGGGCTGCACCCCTTGCGCCGCTTCGCGGCTATCCCTGCACACCCGCAAAAACAGTACACCCGCCGTTGGCGTCTGTACCATTTTTGCGGGTTTTATTATCCTATCCGGGAGGTGATACCCATAGCCATTTACCATTGGAACATCGGCATTGTGAGCCGAGGAAAAGGCAAATCAGCCGTTGCCGCAGCCGCCTACCGAAGCGGCGAGAAAATCACAAACGAATGGGACGGAATGACCCATGACTACACCCGCAAAGGCGGCGTTGTCCATACAGAAATCATGCTGCCGCCCCACGCACCGCCCTCTTTCTCTGACCGTTCAACCTTGTGGAACAGCGTGGAGCTTTACGAGAAAGCCGGGAACGCCCAGCTTGCCAGAGAGATTGACGCGGCGCTCCCCATAGAATTATCCAGAGAGGAACAGATCCGGCTTGTCCGGGAATACTGTTCCTCTCAATTTGTTTCCAGAGGAATGTGTGTGGATTTTGCTATCCACGACACCAACAGCGGCAACCCCCATTGTCATATTATGCTTACCATGCGCCCCCTTGACGAGCGCGGCGCGTGGGCGGCGAAATCCAAAAAGGAATATGACCTTGATGAAAACGGCGAGCGTATCCGTTTGCCAAGCGGCAGATACAAAACCCACAAGGTTGACCTTACAGGCTGGAACGACAAGGACAACACCCTCTTGTGGCGCAAGGCATGGGCTGACTTTAACAACGACTTTTTGGAGAGGAACGGAAGCCCGGAGCGTATCGACCACCGCAGCAACGCCGAGAGAGGAATTGACGAGATACCCACCGTCCACATGGGCGTGGCGGCTTGCCAGATGGAGAAGAAAGGCATCGCCACCGAGAAAGGCGAACTGAACCGAAATATCCAAAAGGCAAACCGCCTTATCCGGGAAATCCGGGCGCAGATTGGCAAGCTCAAGGAATGGATTGCCGACCTGTTCAAAGCGCGGGAAACCGCCCCGGAGCAGCCGCCGCAATCTCCCAACCTTGCAAATCTGTTGATGAAGTATTTGAGCGTTCAGAGAGAAAAGAGCCGGAAGTATTCGCAGCGTTGGCAACAACAGCACACAGCCGATGAACTGAAAACCATAGCGGCAGCGGTCAACTATCTTTCCGAGCATGGTATCTCTAATCTTGATGAGCTGGACGCTTCCCTTTCCTCTGTCAGCGATAAAGCCTATTCAATCCGGGAGGGAATGAAAACCGCCGAGCAGCGCATGAAAGAACTGCAAAAACTCATGGAGTACGGGAAGAACTACACAGAGTACAAGCCCATTCACGATGAACTGAAAAAGCTGCAAAACGGCTGGACAAACAAGCGCGACAAGTACGAGGAAGCCCACCGCGCCGAGCTGACCCTATGGAACGCAGCAAGTCGCTATCTCCATGCAAATCTGCCGAAAGGAACAAAGACCTTGCCTATTGCGGAATGGGAACAGGAATATGCTGACCTCAAAACACAGAGGGACACCGATTATACCAAACTGAAAGATACCCGCACCAATGTTTCAGAGCTTCAAAAAATCCGCAAATGCGTGGATATTGCACTCCGCGCCGACCAGCCGGAACAGACGCAGAGCCGTACCAAGCGGCATGATATAGACCGCTGAAAGGAGTTGAACTTTTATGTATTACACCCAAGAACAAATAGACCGCGCCAACCAAGCCGACCTTGTTTCTTTCCTGCAATCACAGGGCGAGCAGCTTACCCGTGCCGGAAATGAATACCGCTGGAAGCGGCACGACAGCCTGACCGTCCGGGGAAACAAATGGTACAGGCACAGCCAGAGTAAGGGCGGTGCACCCATTGATTTTGTCATGGAGTTTTTCGGCAAGAGCTTCACCGAAGCCGTTGAACTGCTGACAGGCGAAAAAGGAGCCGCCCCGCCGCCGGACAGACCAAGCCCCGCGCCCCTATCCGACTTCCGACTGCCACCCCGCAGCACCGACAACCGCATAGCGAGGAACTACCTCACAGCAGCCCGCCGCATTGATGAAGATGTGACGGGCTTTTTCTTTTCCACCGGGGATATTTACGAGGAAGCCGCCCACCATAACGCCGTATTCGTCGGCAGAGATGAAAGCGGCATACCGCGATACGCCCATCAGCGCGGCACAGCCGGGAGTTTTCGGCTTGATGTGAAAGGCAGCGACAAAGCCTTTAACTTCTGCTACCGTGGCGAGGGCGAAAGGTTGTTTGTCTTTGAAGCCCCGATAGACCTCTTATCTTTCCTCTGCCTGTTCAAAAAGGAATGGCAGAAACAAAGCTACCTTGCACTGGGCGGCGTGGGAGAAAAAGCCCTGCTGCGTTTCCTCTCTGACCGTCCGAACATCAAGACCGTTTTTCTCTGCCTTGATAGCGACGAAGCCGGAAACGACGCTTGCAGCCGCCTTGCAGAGCTTGTGCCGGAGGGGTTGACCGTCCACCGGCTTATCCCTCTTTTCAAGGACTGGAACGAGGTATTGCAGCACCGGGCAGAAATCACAGACGGGAAGTATTTGCGGGAAGCAATCTACGGCTTGAAAGAGCCGCCGCAGGAAGAAACCGTTGAGATTATCCGCATGAGCGAGGTTGACACACAGACCGTTGAATGGCTATGGGAGCCGTATATTCCCTTTGGGAAAGTAACCATTGTGCAGGGCAATCCCGGCGAGGGCAAGACCACTTTTGCCCTACGCCTTGCCGCCGCCTGCACCACCGGGGGAACGCTGCCGGGAATGAAGCCCTTGCCGCCGTTCCAAGTAATTTACCAGACCGCCGAGGACGGGCTGGGCGATACCGTCAAGCCTCGCTTGATAGAAGCCGAAGCCGACCTTGACCGCGTACTTGTGATTGATGAAGCCAAGCGGGAGCTTACCCTCTCCGATGAACGCATAGAAAAGGCAATCACGCAGAACGGGGCGCGGCTGATTATCCTTGACCCCATACAGGCGTACATGGGCGAAAAAACCGACATGAACCGGGCAAACGAAGTGCGCCCCATGTTCCGCCGCCTTGCCGATGTTGCCGAGCGTACCGGGTGCGCCGTTATCCTTATCGGACATCTCAACAAAGCTGCCGGAGGGCAGAGCGCATACCGGGGCTTAGGTTCTATCGACTTCCGCGCCGCAGCAAGGAGCGTCCTGCTGATCGGGCGCGTGAAGCGAGAACCGAATGTGCGCGTTATCGTCCATGACAAATCTTCCCTTGCGCCGGAGGGCAAGCCCGTTGCCTTTTGCCTTGACCCGGAAACGGGCTTTTCGTGGATAGGCGAATACGACATCACCGCCGACGAGCTGCTGTCCGGCGCGGGCGGGAACACCGCCACCAAGACCGAACAGGCGGAACGGCTGATACTTGACCTGTTGGCAGACGGGAAAGAGCTTGCCAGCGAGGACATTGTAAAAGCCGCAGCCGAAGCCGGAATATCCGAAAGGACGGTACAGAACGCCAAGCGCAACATGGGCGGCATTTTGGGCGCAAGGCGTGTCGGCGGTCAATGGTACAACTTCATCAAGAAGAAGCAGCCACCCGAACCCGCAAGTTGAAAGTGCAAAACGCAGACCCTTTGCACTTTGCACTTTCGCACTTTCACGATAATTTGCGTCAATAACTCAAAAAAGCACTTGACAAAACGCTTCATGGGGCGGCCCCAAAGATATCGCTCCGTACATCGACCCGGTGTTTGATAACAACATCCTCCTGACCCAGACGGAACGCCTCACCATGAACAACCGCCCCAAAGACCCCAAGACCGCCCGGAACAAAAACGTGCTGGTCATCGGAGGTTCCGGCAGCGGCAAGACAAGATTTTTTGTGAAGCCGAACCTGATGCAGTGCGTGTCCAAGGACTATCCGGCCTCGTTCATTGTCACCGATCCGAAAGGGGGCCTGATCGGTGAGGTGGGGCAACTCCTTGTACGGTGTGGCTACCGGGTCAAAGTGCTGAATACCATCAATTTTTCCAAGAGTATGCGGTACAACCCATTCCGCTACATTCATTCGGAAAAAGACATCTTAAAACTGGTCAACACCCTGATCTGCAACACCAAGGGAGAGGGCGAAAAAAGCACCGAAGATTTTTGGGTGAAGTCGGAACGTCTGTTGTATTCGGCTCTCATTGGCTACATCTGGTACGAAGCGCCGGACGATGAAATGAATTTCACAACGCTACTTGAAATGATTAACGCCAGCGAAGCCCGCGAGGACGACCCGGAATTTCAATCCCCGGTAGACCAGATGTTTGAACGGCTGGAAGAAAAAGACCCGGAACACTTTGCGGTGCGCCAGTACAAAAAATTCCTTCTGTCGGCAGGCAAAACCCGCAGTTCCATTTTGATTAGCTGCGGAGCCAGATTAGCGCCATTTGACATCCGGGAAGTGCGGGATCTGATGGAGGACGACGAGCTGGAGCTTGACACCATCGGGGATGAAAAAACGGCCCTGTTCCTCATTATGAGCGACACGGACACGACCTTTAACTTCATTCTTGCCATGGCACAGAGCCAGCTTATCAACCTCTTATGCGATCGGGCCGATGACAAATACGGCGGGCGGCTGCCCGTCCATGTGCGGATGATTCTGGACGAGTTTGCCAACATCGGTCAGATTCCCAACTTTGACAAGCTGATCGCCACCATCCGAAGCCGGGAAATCTCGGCTTCTATCATTTTGCAGAGCCAGTCACAGTTAAAGGCCATCTACAAGGATGCAGCGGAAATCATTTCCGACAACTGCGACTGTACGCTTTTCCTGAGTGGAAGAGGCAAGAACGCCAAGGAAATCGCGGATGTGCTGGGCAAGGAAACCATTGACAGCTACAACCAAAGCGAGAACCGGGGCGCGCAGACCTCCCACGGACTGAACTACCAAAAACTCGGAAAGGAGCTGATGAGCCAGGACGAAATTGCAACCATGGACGGAGGCAAGTGTATTTTGCAGGTACGCGGGGTGAGGCCGTTTTTCAGTGAGAAGTACGATATTACACGCCACCCCCGCTACAAATACCTCTCGGATGCCGACAAACAGAACACCTTTGATGTGGACAGGTACTTGTCATCCCTGCGCCGGAAAAAACGGCGCGTGGTGTCGGAGGATGAACCCTTTGACCTTTACGATATCGACCTGTCGGACGAAGATTTGGCCGCAAAGTGAAGCGGCTTTTTTTCTGTAATCAATCAAATTTGTTCGCCGGAAACCGGCAGAAAGTGAGGCATATATGGAATTTTTCAATAGTGCAGTGGATACGTTACAGACCATCGTTGTGGGCCTGGGCGGAGCGCTCTGTGTATGGGGCGGCGTCAATCTGTTGGAGGGATACGGGGCCGACAACCCCGCCAGCAAGAGCCAGGGAATCAAGCAGCTTGTCGCGGGCGGAGGCGTGGCCCTCATTGGCATGACCCTCGTCCCGCTGCTGTCCGGGCTGCTGGGATAATCCTTTTATTTATCTGCAAGCAATACGCCGCGCCCTCCTGCTGTTTGGAGGGCGCGGGAAAGGAGGGATACACACATGATTGATGATTTAATCGGGGAATGGATCAAAGGCATCCTGATTGACGGGATCAAGGGAAACCTGTCCGGCCTTTTCAGCACCGTGAATACCAAGGTAGGGGAAATCGCATCGGATGTTGGCAGCACGCCGCAGGACTGGAACGGCGGCATTTTTTCCATGCTGCAAACCCTGTCCGAAACGGTCATTGTCCCCATTGCGGCGGCGATTCTCGCCCTGGTGATGTGCTATGAGCTGATTGAAATGATTGTGGAAAAGAACAACATGCACGACTTTGATACGTCCCTGTTCTTCCGCTGGATGTTTAAGAGCGCCTTTGCCATCCTCATTGTGACGAACACATGGAATATCGTCATGGGCGTCTTTGACGCCACCCAGGCCGTCGTGAACCAAAGCGCCGGTATCATCATCGGGGAAACCAGCATTGACTTTGATACCCTGATTCCGGCTCTGGAAACCCGGCTGGAAGCCATGGACATCGGCCCTCTGTTGGGCCTGTGGTTTCAGACCCTGGTTGTGGGGCTGACGATGCACGCGTTATCCATCTGCATTTTCCTTGTCACCTACGGGAGAATGATTGAAATATACGCTGTGACCGCGCTGGGGCCGATTCCCCTTGCCACGCTGGGCAATTCGGAGTGGCGCGGTGTCGGCCAAAACTACTTGAAATCCCTGTTGGCGCTGGGCTTCCAAGCGTTCCTGATTATGGTTGTTGTCGGCATCTATGCGGTGCTGATTCAGGACATCGGCACGATGGAGGATATTTCCGGCGCGATCTGGGGCTGTATGGGATATACGGTGCTGCTGTGCTTCTGCCTATTCAAGACGGGAAGTATCAGTAAAGCAGTATTTACCGCCCACTGACCTTACAATTTTTACGCAGGAGGAAAAAACTTATCAAGGAATCGCAGAAGAAAACCTATCACATTATTTACGCTGACCCGCCGTGGAGATATGACCAGAAAACGGTACAGGGGGCAGCGGAAAACCACTATCCCACCATGGGAATCGACGCGCTGTGTGCCCTGCCGGTGGAAACCCTGGCCGCCAAGGACTGCCTGCTGTTTTTGTGGGCTACGTTCCCCATGCTGCCGGAAGCCCTGCGGCTGATCAAGGCGTGGGGCTTCACCTTCAAGACCGTGGCCTTTGTATGGCTCAAACGAAACAAGAAAAGCCCCACCTGGTTTTACGGGCTGGGACACTGGACAAGAGGAAATGCGGAAATCTGCCTGCTTGCCAAGCGGGGACACCCCAAACGCTATTCCCGAAGCGTCCATCAGTTTATTATTTCCCCCATTGAGGAACACAGCAAGAAACCCGACATCACCCGCGAGAAAATCATCGAGCTTGCGGGCGACCTGCCCCGCGCAGAACTGTTTGCCAGACAGAAAATCCCTGGCTGGGATGTGTGGGGCAACGAAGTGGACAGCGATTTTTCCCTGTCCGCACGAGAAACGAGGTGATTTTATTTGGCTTATGTCACTGTCCCCAAGGATTTTACCAAGGTGAAATCCAAGGTGGTATTCGGGCTGACGAAACGCCAGCTCCTTTGTTTTGGCGGTGCGCTGCTGGTCGGTGTCCCGCTTTTCTTGTTGATCCGGGGCCGCATCCCCACCAGTGCGGCGGCGCTCCTTATGGTGTTTGCCATGCTGCCGGGCTTTCTGCTGGCGCTGTATGAACGCCACGGCCAGCCCCTTGAAGTGGTGGTGCGCCAGATCGTAGAGTGCTGCTTTATCCAGCCCAAGGAAAGGCCCTACCAGACCAACAACGCTTATACCGCCCTTGTGCGGCAATTCCAAATGGAAAAGGAGGTCAACACCATTGTCCAAAAAGCAAAGAAACGAAACGAGCGCAAAAGCGCCGGTCAAACTCACCCGCGCCGAAAAGAAAGAGATTCAGGCCATCATCCGCAGGTATAAGGGCGACGGAAAGCCCCACTCCGCCCAGGAGAGTATCCCCTACGAGGCCATGTATCCAGATGGGGTTTGCCGCCTGACGCCCCGCACCTTTTCCAAGTGCATCGAGTTTTCAGACATCAGCTATCAGCTTGCCCAGGCGGACACCAAGGCGGCCATCTTTGAAAACCTGTGCGACCTTTACAACTATCTGGATGCCTCTATCCACATCCAGTTTTCCTTTCTCAACCACAAGATTGACCCCAGGCAGTACGCCAAGAGCCTTGAAATCCGGGCGCAGGGGGATGATTTTGACGACATCCGCACGGAGTATTCCGCCATATTAAAAGACCAGCTCGTAAGTGGGAACAACGGACTGGTCAAGCGGAAGTTTCTCACCTACACCATTGAGGCCGATAACCTCAAACTGGCCCGTGCCAGACTGCACCGCATTGAAACCGACCTGTTGGGCTATTTCAAGAGCATGGGGGCTGTGGCGTGGGGGTTGGACGCAACGGCCCGGCTGGAAGTCATGCACCGCATGTTCCACCCGGACGGGGAGCCGTTTTCCTTCGATTGGAAGTGGCTGGCTTCCTCCGGCCTCTCCACCAAGGATTTTATCGCCCCATCGTCGTTCCGTTTCGGGAACGCCCGGATGTTCGGGCTGGGAGGCAAGTACGGGGCTGTCAGCTTCTTAAACATCCTGTCCCCGGAGCTGTCAGATGAAATGCTGGCCGACTTTCTCAATACAGAAAACGGCATTGTGGTGAACCTCCATGTGCAGGCCATCGACCAGAGCGAGGCCATCAAGACGGTGAAGCGCAAGATTACCGACCTGGACGCCATGAAGATTCAGGAGCAAAAGAGGGCTGTCCGCAGCGGCTACGATATGGACATCCTTCCCAGCGACCTTGCCACCTACGGGCAGGACGCCAAGGAGCTGCTAAAGACCCTGCAAAGCCGGAATGAACGGATGTTTCAGCTCACCTTTCTTGTCCTCAATACCGCCGACACCCGGCAGGCGCTGGAAAACGATGTGTTTTGGGCCGCAGGCGTGGCACAGAAATACAACTGTTCCCTTGTACGGCTGGACTACCAGCAGGAGCAGGGCCTTATGAGCAGCCTCCCATTAGGGGCCAGCCACATCCAGATTGAGCGTTCTCTGACCACTTCCAGCGTGGCCGTGTTCGTCCCCTTTGTAACGCAGGAGCTGTTTCAGGATGGAGAGGCCATGTATTACGGCGTCAATGCCAAGACCGGCAACATGATTATGCTTGACCGAAAGCGGGCGCGCTGCCCAAACGGTTTAAAGCTGGGTACGCCAGGAAGCGGCAAGTCCATGAGCTGCAAATCCGAAATTTTGAGTGTGTTCCTCTGTACGCCGGATGACGTGTATGTATGTGACCCGGAGGCCGAGTATTACCCCCTTGTAAAACGGCTGCATGGACAGGTGGTGAAACTGTCACCCACCAGCAAATCCTATGTGAACCCACTGGACATCAACTTAAATTACAGCGAGGATGAAAGCCCGCTGGCCCTAAAATCGGACTTTGTTTTATCGTTTTGTGAACTGGTGATGGGCGGAAAGAACGGGCTGGACGCCATCGAAAAGACGGTCATTGACCGGGCGGTGCAGGTGATCTACCGGCCCTATCTGGCAGACCCCAAGCCGGAGAATATGCCGATTCTTTCCGACCTCCACAAAGCCCTGTTAGACCAGAATATCCCGGAGGCCGACCGGGTGGCCCAGGCCCTTGACCTGTATGTGAACGGCAGCTTAAACGTGTTCAACCACCGTACCAATGTGGACATTGAAAGCCGGATTGTGGCCTTTGACATCAAGGAGCTGGGCAAGCAGCTAAAGAAAATCGGGATGCTGATCGTCCAAGACCAAATTTGGGGCAGGGTGACGCAAAATCGCAGCCAGGGCAAGGCAACGTGGTTCTTTTGTGATGAATTTCACCTGCTGTTGCGGGAGGAACAGACAGCGGCCTTTTCCTGCGAGATTTGGAAGCGTTTCAGGAAATGGGGCGGCATCCCGACAGGTGCCACGCAAAACGTCAAGGATCTGCTGTTGTCGCCGGAGATTGAAAATATTCTGGAAAATTCGGACTTCATCTGCCTGCTCAACCAGGCGTCCGGCGACCGGCACATCCTTGCGGAGCGATTGAACCTATCCCCCCAGCAATTACGGTATGTGGAAAATTCCGAACCCGGCGAGGGGCTTTTGATTTATGAGAATGTCGTTCTGCCCTTTAAGAATCCTATCCCAAAGCACACTCAGCTTTACCAGATCATGACCACCCGCTTAGGTGAGGGAGCCACGGTATGAGGTGCGGGGCCGCAAAAGGAGGTGACGCACTATGAAGCCCTTAAACCCCCGTGATAAGGTGACACAGCGCATGACCCGCGCTGGGCTTACACTGGATAACCAGACCACCGGTGAGAGCGTCAACATTTCCAGCCGGGAGGCCGAACCGGAATACACGGCCAAGCCGGGCGGCACAGCGGAAAAGGCGCTGGAACGAGCTGTGGACATCCGCGACCGGCTGGATGCAGCAAAAAGCGCCCTCCCCAAAAAGCGCGTGATTGCCAAGGCAACCGTCTACGACGAGGCCAAGGGAAAGACCAGAAGCAAACTTCACTTTGAGAAAGTGGAGAAACATCCGCCAAAGCTCAAACCCAATCCGGCCAGCCGCCCGGTGCAGGAGGCGGGGCTATACCTCCACGGAAAAATCCATGAGGTGGAGCAGGAAAATGTGGGTGTGGAGAGCGGCCATAAGGCGGAAGAACTGGCCGAGCGCCAAGCGGGCAAGGCGCTGCGAAACGCCAGACGGCGGCATAAGCTGAAACCCTACCGGGCCGCAGCCAAGGCGGAACGAAAATCCATGGCCGCCAATGCCGAGTTTGTGTATCAAAAATCCCTGCGGGACAACCCGGAACTGGCGCAGGCGGTGAGTAATCCCATTTCCCGTCTCTGGCAGAAACAGCACATCAAACGGGAATACGCCAAGGCCGCACGGGCGGCGGGCCGGAGCGCGGCAGGTAGTGCAAAGACCACCGCATCAGCCGCCAGGAAAGCCGCAGAGAAAGGGAAACAGGCCGCGTCCCTTGTGGCCCGTCACTGGAAAGGGGCGCTGCTGATCGGCGGCGTGGGCCTGCTTCTCATGCTGATTATGGGCGGCCTGCAATCCTGCACCGCCATGTTCGGCAGTGCCGGGACGGGGCTTGCGGCCACCTCCTATCTGTCCGAGGACAGCGATATGCTGGGGGCCGAGGCTGCCTACGCCGGGATGGAAGCTGATTTACAGTACGAACTTGACCACTACGAAACCCTCCATCCCGGCCATGACGAGTACCGTTTCGAGCTGGACGAGATCGGCCATGACCCCTATGTACTGACCTCCATCCTCTCCGCGCTGCATAACGGCGTGTTCACCTTGGAGGAAGTACAGGGCGACCTTGCCATGCTCTTTGAGCAGCAATACACCCTGACCAAGCGCGTGGAGGTGGAGATCCGTTATCGGACGGTTACGCACACAGACAGCGACGGCAACGAATACGAGGAAGAAGTGCCGTATCGCTATTCCATCTGCTATGTGACACTGAAAAATGCGGATTTGTCCCACCTGCCAGTCTATCTCATGAGCGAGAAACAACTGAGCCTGTACGCAGCCTATATGCAGACGTTGGGCAACCGGCAAGACCTCTTTCCAAGCGGCAGCTATCCCAATGCCTCCACCGTCAAGGAGCCGACCTACTATGAAATCCCACCGGAGGCGCTAAAGGATGAAACCTTTGCGGCCATGATCGCGGAGGCGGAAAAGTATGTGGGATTTCCCTATGTCTGGGGCGGCAGCTCCCCCAGCACCAGCTTTGATTGTTCCGGCTTTATTAGCTGGGTGGTCAATCATTCCGGCTGGAATGTGGGGCGGCAGACGGCGCAGGGGCTTTACAGTCTCTGCACCCCCGTTTCACCGGAACAGGCAAGGCCCGGCGACCTGGTATTTTTCGTCGGCACCTACGACACCGCCGGGATGTCCCATGTGGGGCTGTATGTGGGTAATTCGGTGATGCTGCACTGCGGCAGTCCGATCAGTTACACGAACCTAAATTCAAGCTACTGGCAACAGCATTTTTATTGTTACGGGCGTTTACCTTAAACGCCAGAAAGGAGTGTTTGACTATGGCAATGAACAAATTGGAACGCATTGAAAAGGACATTGAGAAAACCAAGGACAAGATCGCGGCGCTGCAAAAGCAGCTTCGGGAGCTGGAAGCGGCAAAGACCGAACAGGAAAACTTGCAGATCATCCAGCTTGTGCGGGGCCTACACATGACACCTCAGGAATTTGCCGCCTTTGTCCGGGAGGGCGCGTTGCAGGCACCCCCGGCCCCGCAGCCGGATTTTGAGCAGGACGAACAGGAGGAAAAAGCCGATGAAGAATAAAGCCATTCGCATGTTCACCGCAACACTGGCCGCTGTGCTTTGCATGGCGGCTTTTTCCGTCACCGCCTATGCCGGAGGCGTTGACCCTGATCCGCAGCCATTGCCGGAGGAAACGGAGGAACCCACCACCGGGGGGATTGAGATGGAACCGAAGGACGTCCCCGTCACTCCCAAGGGCAATGCGGCGCTGGTGGATGATTTTTTCGGGGATAAGCAGCTTATCACCGTCACCACCAAGGCCGGGAATTACTTCTATATTCTGATTGACCGGGCCAACGAGGACAAGGAAACGGCAGTGCATTTCTTAAACCAAGTGGACGATGCCGATCTGCAAGCCCTGCTGGAGGACGGCGAAACCGATCCGGAACACTGTACCTGCACGACCAAGTGTGAGGCCGGGGCTGTCAATACGAATTGTCCGGTGTGTAAAAACAACAGGAACGCCTGCACCGGGCCGGAGCCGGAAGCACCCAAGCCGGATACGGAAGAAAAACCGCAGGCGGAAAAATCAAGCGGCATGGGTGGTCTTGTGGTGTTCTTTGTGGTGCTACTGCTGGGCGGCGGCGCAGCCCTCTACTTCCTGAAATTCAAAAAGGAAAAAGCCGCCAACACGGGTAATGACGATCTGGCCGAGTATGACTTTGGCGAGGACGACGACGACGGGGACGAACCGGCCCCGGAGGTGGACGACGATACCGGCGAGGTGGAGGCCAGACCGTTAGACGATGATTTACTGGATGAAGATGGACCGAAAAAGGAGGATGAATAATTATGGCTTCACATATTCTTGTAATTGCAGAGAAACCAAGCGTGGCCCGCAGCATTGCGGCAGTGATTGGAGCGGAGAAAAAACAGGACGGCTACATGGAGGGAAACGGCTATCTGGTGAGTTGGTGTATCGGCCACCTTGTTTCCCTTGCCGACGCCGGGGCCTATAACGGGCGTTTCAAAAAATGGCGCTATGACGACCTGCCGATTTTGCCGCAGGAATGGCAGTACATCATCCCCGCCGAGAAGAAAAAGCAGTTTGAAATCTTACGTTCCCTGATGGAGCGCCCCGATGTGGAGAGCCTTGTTTGCGACACTGACGCCGGGCGCGAGGGAGAGCTGATTTTCCGTTTCGTCTACCAGATGGCGGGCTGCAAAAAGCCGTTCAAACGTCTTTGGATTTCCAGCATGGAGGACGCCGCCATCCGGGAGGGCTTTCAGCATTTGCACCCCGGCGCAGACTATGACGCCCTCTATCAATCGGCCCTATGCCGGGCGCAAGCGGATTGGCTGGTGGGGATAAACGCCACAAGGCTTTTCTCCATCCTCTACCACAAGACCCTGACCGTGGGCCGGGTGCAGACGCCCACCTTAAAAATGCTGGTTGACCGGGATGCCAAAATCAGCGGTTTCAAGAAAGAGAAATATCACGTTGTCCATATCGCGGCGGGCGGCATGGAGGCGGACAGCCGCCGCATTTTCAACCCCGGCGAGGCGGACAGCCTGAAAGCGGCTTGCTCCGGGGCGCAGGCCGTTTGTGTTTCCGTGGCGAGGGAGAAAAAGACGGAGCAGCCGCCCCGCCTCTACGACCTTACCACCTTGCAGCGGGAGGCTAACCGGCTCTTTGGCTTTACCGCCAAGCAGACCCTTGACTATGCCCAGCAGCTTTATGAAAAGAAGTGTCTGACTTATCCGAGAACAGACAGCCAGTACCTTACCGATGATATGCAGCCCACAGCGGAAAGCATCGTTTCCGGCCTCTGGCCGCTGCTTCCCTTTGCGGCGGAACTGGATATTTCCCCGCAGTTTGGCCGGGTGCTGAACAGCAAAAAGGTGAGCGACCACCACGCTATCATCCCTACGATGGAATTTGTTCAGAAAGGCTTTGACGGGCTGACCGAGGGGGAGAAAAAACTTCTCTCCCTTGTGTGCTGTAAGCTGCTTTGTGCCGTGGCAGCGCCCCATGTGTTTGAGGCTGTCACCGCCACTTTCACCTGCGCCGGAAACGAGTTTACCTCCAAGGGCAAAACCATCCTGACGCCCGGCTGGAAAGAGATTGAACGCCGTTTCCGTGCTTGCTTTAAGGCCGACGCCGACGAGGACGGGCCGGAGCTGGTGCGGGAACTGCCAGAGATCACCGAGGGCCAGACCTTTGACAAGGTGGAGGCTTCCGTTACCGAGCATTTCACCACGCCGCCGAAACCCTACACCGAGGACACGCTTCTGTCGGCTATGGAACGGGCAGGGGCCGAGGATATGCCGGAGGACGCCGAGCGCCAAGGTTTGGGAACCCCGGCCACCCGCGCTTCCATCCTGGAAAAGCTGGTGCAGATGGGATTTGTGGAACGCAAAGGCAAGCAGCTACTTCCCACCAAGGACGGCCATAACCTTGCCTGCGTCCTGCCGAATGTCCTAACCTCTCCCCAGCTTACCGCTGAATGGGAAACGAAACTGACGGCCATTGCCAAGGGCGAGGCTGACCCGGACAGCTTCATGGCTGACATTGAGGAAATGACGCGGGGGCTGATTGCGGGCTATTCGCAGATCAGCGAGGATGCACAGAAATTGTTTCAGACCGAGCGTGTGGTTATCGGCAAATGCCCGCGCTGCGGCGAAGCCGTCTACGAGGGCAAGAAGAACTACTACTGCGGAAACCGGGCCTGCCAGTTTGTCATGTGGAAGAATGACCGATTTTTTGAGGAACGAAAGAAAGCGTTCACCCCAAAAATCGCCGCCGCGCTCCTTAAAAGCGGGAAAGTCAAGATAAAGGGCCTCCATTCCGTGAAAACGGGAAAGACCTACGACGGCACGGTGCTTTTGGCCGATACAGGCGGGAAGTACGTTAACTACCGCATAGAACGGAGGGCGAAGAACTAAAAAACAGCAAGCATAGGGAGTGTAGCCACACACCCGGAAAAATCCCTGTCCCGGCCATTCTGCCGGGTCGGGGATTTTCTCTTTGGGGAAGCCCCAATCCCCTGTATGACGGATGCTCTGGTAGGACTAATTTCATTCAGATTTACTTTTCAAAATCGGATAGCCCTGCTATACTATGCGTAAAGAGTATATCATGCAAGGGAGGCACCAATGAAACAACCAGATAAAAAACAACGTTTTCATGGCATGGCTGCGATTGGGATGGGGCTTGGCCTGCTGTTCGGGATTTTATGGGAGAACCTCCCGCTTGGACTTTTGATAGGAACCGCATTGGCTGGCTTTGGCAATATGACAACGCAAAGGTAGGTGGATGATTATGAACGGACAGATGTATCAGATATGCTCCATAGTGGCAGCCGCCAGAAGGGCATTAAAAAACCGCAGCTCGATTTGTTACATACCCGCAGACTATGAGAACCCCTCACAATTTCTGTGTTTGACGGGGAGTGGAGGCTCACCATATACCGCTCACGATGTATCACAATGGTATGAACATCTCAAAGAGCAACATTTGACAGATATTCAACTCTATTGCCCTACTTCTGTCAGAGATCGCAGCCTGTTAGGTTTTTCCAATACGACCCAGGCAAGTATAGTGTGTTTTTTTAAGGGAAATCGAATGACCTATTTTATTGCTGATTGGAAGTTTGATTCCAAAGAGCGAAAGTGGAATGTCCTCTATACAGAACATCCATGGAATGACCCGCCGAAAGCATGGCCACGTTTTGAAAACAATACGCAAGCGTTCCGAAGTGTCTTGCACGATATTCAGGACTTGGCGCACCGGCTTGGATTTGAAGGCTTTGCAAACATCTTTTATCAAGCAGGAACGATTTTGGACGGCGGCAAGGAATATCCCGATAAAGCATATGGCCTTTCACTGCCGCCACTACCGGACAATCACTTGCGTGTGTTTGAGGCAGCCAGCCGAGCGGATGTATTTGGAGCGATGGGATCATGGAATGATTCGCCTCCGTGGGCAGCGCACGAAAAAGGATTGGAGCAGGAGTATGAAACACTGTCTGCGGAACTATTGAAGCAAATCCGGTTTGGATTATTATATGCCATCAATGAATGGTAGTCCGGCTGCTCTATGCGGATGTCCTACTTGTTGGAAGCGTTCAGCTTGTCAAAATAAACCGGATCGATTAGGCTGAATGAGGTGAGATAATGTATACGAACAGCAGAGAAAACGAAGTACGATTACTGAAACAGTTATGGGCAGGGCTTCCAACCATGTGTCCCAAATGCCGCCAAGCGGAATTAGTGCATCTTCATAAGAAAGCGAAAAAGAGTAATATAGATTGGAAGTGCCCTGCCTGCGGAGAAATTTACCGCACCATAAACATGCTGACGGAGTTACCAGATTCTTAAAAGTCCGTATGACCTTAGACTTGAAATATCGGCACACATTTAAAACAAAGGGCGTGTAGGCACTCTTATTCACAACTAAATACCAGCCGCCCATGGGCGGCACCACCCAGCAGGAAATCTTTCAAAGGTTTCCTGCTTTTCTTATGACATTTTTTAGGAAGGAGTGAAACTAAATGTCTTATAGCTCTTACGATCACGACAACTTAGAAACGGCCGACACCATGAAAATTGAGCGCCGGATTTACTTTGAAAGCGGCAAGTCCGATCTGTCCGAGCTTGTGAAGCTCCCCCTTGCGGAGCTTCTTTCCCTGCGGGCGGAAAGCGCCGCCGCAGAACAGGAAGTGTTTGACCGTTTGAAAACGCAGGCCGCCGCATGGGAGGAACAGGCCGGAAAGACCCTGCTTCTGGACAAAGCCCTGGAATATGCCCGGACACTTCCCGTCTCCCACACTGCCAACCAGTGGGAGCAGCCCGATAATTACCGGCATATCCGCAGCAACATGGTTTATCAGATGTATTATTCCATTTCCGAGAACACCCGGTACGACAGGGCCGCCCAAACCTCCGTCCCTTATTCCTGGACATTAAGTTGGAGCCTGCGCACCAACGCGCCGGGCACCTATCGGCAGGCTCGGATCGCCGGACAGGATCGGAAAGTCTTTGCCAGCCAGGAAGCGCTGGACAAATATCTGAATGGCCGTATCAAGGCCCATGCCCATTACTTTACGGAAATCTCACCGGCCATCCCCAAGGAGTATGCCGACTATTTCAAGGTCAACGGCTGTTTGCTCCCCGGCTACACCATCGAGGGAGAGGAACCGGCAAAAACCGAAGAGCTTCCCAAACAGGAGGAAACCACGCAGCCGCCGCAGACCATAACCACCCCGGAAAGGAGAAAACCCGTGAACGAAGTATTTTCCATTTTTCTTGATAACCGCGCCGAAGCGCAGACCGGCGGGCCGCATGGGTACTGGCTTTCCCTGCCGACTTCCGCCGAACAGGTACAGGAAGCCCTAAAGGAAATCCATATTACCGCCGACAACCAGCAGGACTTGTTTATTGGCGGCTTTTCCGCCCCGGATGGGCAACCGCTGGAACTGCCTGAGGAATTGATACAGGCTGCCAGTTTGGACGAACTGAACTTCCTTGCCGTGCAGATTCAAAAGCTGGACGATGTGGAACGTTCACAGTTAAACGCCATCATGCAGTCCCCAGAGATATTTCAGACCATCGGACAGGTCATCGACTATGCCGAAAATACCGATTGTTTTACCCTCATTGACGCCAAAGATTACCGCACCTTAGGGGATTACTACTTGAATCATTCGGGCCTGATGGTGATTCCCGATGCATGGAAACCGGCCATTGATACCGAACGGTTGGGCCAGTTTATCGCCAAGGAGGAACAAGGCACATTCACCGAGTACGGCTACCTTCTGCGAGCTGGGGAGGAATGGCAGCGCGTCCATGAGGGCCAGCCCGTGCCGGAGGAATACCGGGTGATTGCCTATCCAGCGCCGGAAGTGTTGCGGGAGGAAGCAAAAGCCCAGCCAGACCAGAAACAGGAGGACGAAGCCCCGCAGCCCGTTACCCCCATTATCCTGAACAGCCAGAACAGCGCCGACCGCATGCAAGAAATCACCGACTGGCTGGAAACCGGCATACAGGAGCTTTTCGAGAGTGAACGCTACAAAGCCTATCTCACCTCTATGGCGAAGTTCCATAGTTACAGCTTCAATAACACCCTCTTGATTGCCATGCAGGGCGGCCAGCTTGTCGCAGGCTATAACAAGTGGCGGGACGAGTTTCACCGCAATGTAAAGAAAGGCGAAAAAGCCATCAAAATCCTGGCCCCGGCCCCATTCAAGACGAAAAAAGAAGTGCCGAAGCTGGACGCCCAGGGAAGGCCGGTGATGGGACAGGACGGAAAGCCCGTCACTGAGGTACAGGAAATCCAAGTTCCGGCATTTAAAATCGTGTCTGTCTTTGATGTGAGCCAAACCGAGGGGGAACCGCTGCCCTCTATCGGCGTGGAAGAACTGACTGGCAGTGTGGAACGCTATGGGGAATTTTTCAAGGCGCTGGAACAGACCTCCCCGGTTCCCATTGGTTTTGAGGACATTCCGGGCGGTTCCCACGGCTACCACCACCTGACGGAAAAGCGGATCGCCATTCAGGAGGGCATGAGCGAATTACAGACCCTAAAGACGGCTATCCACGAGATCGCCCATTCCAAGCTCCACGCCATCGACCCGGAAGCCCCGGCCATGGAGCAGGCCGACCGCCCCGACAGCCGCACCCGCGAGGTGCAGGCGGAAAGCGTGGCCTATGCCGTCTGCCAGCACTACGGGCTGGACACGTCCGACTATTCCTTTGGCTATGTGGCCGGTTGGAGTTCCGGCAAGGACTTGAAAGAGCTGAAAGCCTCCCTTGAAACCATCCGGGCCACCGCCCATGAACTGATTACCACCATTGACGGCCACCTTGCCCAGCTTCAGAAAGAACGGCAGGCCCAGCAGGAACAGCCGCAGGCAGCCGAGCAGCCAGAACCGGACAGCGTATTTTCCAAGCTGCCCCCGGAGCAACAGCAGGAAATGACCGACAGCGTAAAAGCCATGCTGCAAACCCTCATTGAAGCGGATTTGAAATCCACCGGCGAAGTGTCGCAGGGAACCAAGGAGGCGGCGCAGGCGCAGGGCTTTACCGTTGCCGGGGATGGAACGCTGGAACAGGCAGAAGCCTCGCAGGAAGCCGCATACCATTTAGAAAGCGGCGATTACCTGTATATCCAGACATCCGAAAACGGATATGACTACATGCTGTATCGCCCCGACTACAAGGAGCTGGACGGAGGCCAGCTTGACAACCCTGACCTGTCCCTTATGGACGCTGGAAAGGAAATCCTTACTGCCCATGGAATACCGGATAGGACGATGGAACCCTTGACCGGCGACGCGCTGGCCGGTTTTCTGGAAGCCACAGAACAGGCCAACGCCATTCCCCAGCCGCAGGCATGGAACGGGACCGACGGCCTTTTGAATGGAAACCCGTTCATGCCGGAGGCGTCCCCGGCGGACCGAGCCGCTGCCCTGATTGCGGTGGCCGAGCAAAACGCCCCGCGTTTGGGCGGCGAGGAACGGCAGTTGATTATGGCCTATGCCGAGGCCGTGGACGATACCGAAAAGGTGATTGGGCTTATCAACCGCCTGTGTGAACAGGGCTATGAAATGCAGCACGGCCACATGGATGATTTTATAAAAAGCCAGATTGAAAGCGAGATTGCCGTTGCAAGGGCAGAACAGACCATCGCCCATGACCCGGCAGCGGAGCCGATTGTCACGATTCTTTGGAGTGAAAGCCCCCATTTAAAAGACGGCCAGCAAATGCCGTTGCACGAGGCCGAGGCCGTTTTCGGGGCGCTGGACAGTTCCAAACGCTTGGAACGGGAACAGCCAGACCACGCGGGGAGCTGGTACGATAAGACCAAGTTCCGCATTGATTTTACGATGCAGGGCCAGCCGGACAACTACGAGGGGCGGCAGGACTTTGGCGACGGCGACGGTTCCCTGATCGAGCATATCCAAGGGTATCACGAATACTACGCGCAGAATGAAAGTTGGAAAAACCATGTGCTGCACCACGAGGGGCCGGAGGCATGGGAGGCGGACAAGGCCCAGCGGGAAATGCTTCTCCATGAGTTTGTCCCTTACATGAAGCAGCACTGTACCCTTTCCCGTATGGAACAGGAGGCCCAGCGCCTTTTGCAATCCAGCGATTCCCTCCCGCCAGAGCAGACCGCCTATTTGACCGCCCTTGTGGACTATGTAAAGGAGTGCCGCCCGCTTCTCAATCAAGGCCAGTATCAGTTGCCGGAGCCGCCGCAGCTTTTCGACATTGATAAGAGCTTGCAGGATTACAAGGAGCAGGTACAGGCGGAGGTTGCGCAGGAGGCCAAGGCCACCGGTTTGACGGTAGAGGAATATATTGCTTCTGGTTCTGATGCTCCGGCACAGCCTAACTTTTCCATCTATCAAGTGCCGCGCGGCCCGGAGGGGCGCGACTTCCGCTACCGTTCCTATGAGGGCTTGCAGGCAGACGGCCTTTCCGTGGACAGGAAAAATTACCAGCTTGTCTACACAGCCCCGTTGGATCAGAACACCTCTCTGGACGAGATTTACCATCGCTTCAATATGGAACATCCCGCTGATTACACAGGACGTTCCCTTTCTCTGGGGGATATTGTGGTATTCCGGCAGGACGGGAAACAGACTGCCTACTATGTGGATAGCGTCGGTTATCGGGAGGTGCCGGAATTTTTCAAGGAGCAGGGGCAGCCGCTTACCCCTGACAAACTGGAAACGGGTGAAACCATTCAAACGCCAAGGGGGACTTTCTATGTAACCGCCATGAGCCGGGAACAGATGGAGGTTACCGGGTATGGCTTCCACCACCAGTCGGAGGACGGACGGTATCTCATTATGGCAAATGGTACAAGGGCCTTTGCCATCCCGGCCCAACACGACAGCCACATCAAAACCGCTGAAATGTCCACTGAACAGAGCGAAAATATGATCGACGGCATCCTGAACAACGCTCCGTCCATAGGAGAACTGGAAGCCAGAGCAAAAGCCGGAGAACAGGTTTCCCTTTCGGATGTCGCTGCGGCAGTGAAAGCAGAGAGACAAACACAAAAACAGGCCCACAAGAATGCTAAGACCAACCATAGCAAGAAAAAGCCCTCCATCCGGGCGCAGCTTGCGGTGGCTAAGAAGGAACAGAAGAAACAGCCCCCGGCGCGGGAGAAGTCAAAGGATATGGAGGTGGGAGGCCGTGAATAAGTTTGAGAATGTGGATGTTCTGGCCGTGCTGGAACAGATCATGCGCCAGAATACCGCCTTTTATCAGGATGATTTTGAGATTGACAAAGACATGCTCCGTAAGGCCGCCGCCAGTGATAAGGCCGAAGATAAAACCCTGCTGTGGATGTCGCGCCCCTCCGGAACGTACTGTTTCCGGGAACGTGACGTATTCTTGAAGGACACCCGACAATACAACACATGGAAATTTTATGGGGAGCAGACCCGCGACCATGTTCTTGCCTATGTCGTGGAGCTGACCGGCAAAGTGGGCGGGAAAATCCGTGGAACTCTCTATGAGCTGGACTACCAGCAGCATTTCCGGCACGTTATAGCCGAGGCGGTAAAAGCGGACAATCTCATTTTGCATTATGAAAAGGGCGACAAGGAGCAGCCCGCCGCGCAGTATTTTAACGGCAGCCCTGACCCCAAGTTGGGGGCGTTCCTGCGGTATGAGGCCAAGCCCAACGAGCCGGAAAACCTGCGTGAAGTGCTGCGGCAGGAGCAGAGAAGCCGGGAGCCGCTTGCCCCCGACGACTTCAAAAGCCACGTCGCCGCCCTGCGGGATGGACGGATTATGAGGGAGGCCCGGCGCATAGTGGCAGGAATGAAAGAGCTGTCCGCCCCCAACAGTCCAAACAAGACACATTTCATGGTGGAGCTGTCCCCATACTTTGTGCAGATCGCGTCCAGCAAGGACACTGACCGCCTCTTTTCCATGCTGCCTTATAAATCCCTGTGCTTTACGGGCATGAACGACCGGCATGGTCTGTATGCAGTGATACACAAGGACGAAAACCGGGAGAAAGAGGTACGGAGGCCCCGTACCTCCATCCGCAGGCAGCTTTCCGAAACGAAACAGGCCAAGGCTACGAAAAAGACCCCGGCAAGAACCAAAAAGAACGAATTGGAGGTATGAGGAATGTATTTCACCGTAGAGGAAGAAAACCTGATTTGTATGTATCATAAGAGTGACCGGCGCAGGACATCGGGAGCCATCCGGGCCGCCCTTCCGGATATGAGTGAGGATATGGCGGCGCTGGCCCGTCAGACCCTTGATAAACTGGACGCTATAAGAGACGCCGACTTTGAGGCCCAGCAGTTCCATTTCACAGACGAATAACCCAAGCAGGCAAAAGCGCCGGGCGCGGGGGCTATATGGCCCTTGCGTCCGGCGATTTTTTCGTGTGTCATACCAATCCATCCCGTTTTGATACATCAAACGTGACCGTTTGCAGCCGCGCAGGGATTATTCGCTTTGGCTGCTCTTTCGTTTCAACCTTCCCGATATACAGGCTGCGGCGGAATCAGGCAAACAAGGAGAAAGAAGCTACGCTGCCATTTGTAGAAAAAGTAACCTCTGATTCCGGGGGGAATGATAATAACACGCAGATATACTCCCGACTAAGAAAAAAATCCCCCATATTTCAGGGCTTTTCCCCGTTGCTTTTTCTACGTATTCCCTGACATTTTAGAACTCAACTAGAAATCCAACTCAATTTGTGAGCAATCGGTAAATGGTAAGAGGAATATACCATACAGCAACCACCAGACGCCAGGTCAGGATGACCCCGCCAATCAGGCCGCCTATTATAAAGTTCACCGCAATAATACCAACCGTGCCGCCTAAGTCATGTCCATGGGGAACCAGCCAGACAAACATCCGGCGAATCCCAAAGGGAATCCCGCAACAGAGCCAGACATAAAAATATTCCGTTTCGCCGTTTTTGGTAAAAACAGACTTGAAGATCAAAAACAGAAACAGTGCGATTACCAAGGTCAAAACTGTATGTTTCAAAAAATCTTTCCAAATCTCTCCGCGTGTCATCCTATCCCTCCATCATGTGTTGTAAGTACAGTCTCTATAAATCCGTATTTTGAATCGGCACTTCTGTTCACCGTGCTTTCTCCGCCAGGAGACAAAGCCAATGTTGTTTCCGATTTACATGTGCGGCTATCCGGGAAAAGCCTGCATCCTGTAAGTATTGCATCAACTGCTCCTGTGTAAAGATACGCATTCCATCGATAATGTCAGTCCATTTTTCGTCTGCCTGTTTTGTCCCGTCCGATTCATTCACGATCATAAATGTCCCGCCCGGTTTAAGTACCCGCCAGACTTCTTGAAAGCTCTCCACCGGCCCCGGCCAGAAATAGACCGTTTCAAAGGCTGTGATCACATCAAATGTCGCCGCTTCAAAGGGGAGACGAGACACATCCCCCTGCACAACGTTACATCTCCCAGCCTGCACCTCATTCCGATTGAATTGCTTTGTTTTATCGCAAGCGACCTTGGAATAATCCAGGGCTGTCACTCTTGCCGCCGGAAACCGCTTTAAAAGCGCTGCGGTATTGCGTCCTCCACCACATCCGAAATCTGCGACCATAGAATGCGCCGCCACCGGTATATCTGGAAAATAGGAAAGTCCCCAATCGGAAACAGCAGCATGGCCCTGATTCATACTGTTGACCATCATTTTCCCCATCCAGCCATCCGGCTTTCGGGTATTGTTAAAAAACTGTTTGAGAATCCCCATGGAATAACCTCCTTGCTCTCTTACTGAGTTTCCATTCACTAACTGATTTTATTATATAGGAACTCTACCAAAAAATCTATTGATTTTTCAAGGATATATGATTGTTGGAAAATCCATAGGGAAAAACAGCATGAACACGCAGAAATGAGATCGGGACATCGGTATCACTTTGTAGAAAAAGTAAATTCCGTTTCAAGGGGCAGAAGTATTCACACTCGGCTACCCTTCCAACCAAGGGAAAACACCTCGATATTTCAGGGTGTTTTCCCTTTACTTTTTCTACGCATACCCGCTTACACTTCATAGAATAATGTCACGAACTTGTGGACGCACTCTCCCAAAACAGTGATACGCTTTATATTTTCCTGTCGTAATAAATGAACGTGAGAATATCAGAAAACAGAGATAAGGCAAACGCTAACATAAGGCCAGAACCGACAAAAATAAGGCTTTCCAGATTTGCAACTTTTGCAGCAATAAAACATCCCCCGGCCAGTATAAGGTTTCCATACTTCGCAAGCTGAAAAGCACGGCTGGAATTTTTCAAAAGTACAAGCTGGTTCCGTTCGTCCATTTCGTTCGTTTTATCCTCTGCGGACATTTGTTTAGAAAAGCTCCGTATGATCAGGCCGCCAGCTATCAATAAATCCACACTGATTAAAACCCAATCTGTCCATTTTCTCCCAAATTGGAACCCTATAAGCAACAAACTTAAGCCGATTAGGGCCAGAAATAATCCAGATAGAAAACTTTTGCGATTATAAATCTTCACGTCTTTCATCCTCCAATGCTTTATTTTCTTTTAAGCAGCATAAGTCCTCAATCGTTACACCAAATGTCTCAGCTATCCGATAGGCCAGCATAAGAGACGGGGCGTACTGTTCTTTTTCGATTGAAATAATCGTGCGGACAGAAACATGCACCTGCACAGCTAATTGTTGTTGCGTCATTTTAGCCTGTGTCCGCAATTCTTTTACCCTTGTTTTCGTTTCATGCACCTCCAAAATATGAAGTTCACTTCGTATGAAGTTAGCTTCATGTTATCATGAATGGTTCCATTTGTCAACCAAAAATATGAAAGCCACTTCACATTAAAAAGGTCGTATGCCCTTTTCTAGCATACAACCCTGAGTTATATAAAGAAAACGATTGCGTCAACCATCGTTATGGTCATCATCTTCCTGTGTGCTTATTTTCCTTTTGGCAATGACTGCATAATAAGCACCGACACAGAAGCCAATCAACAAACCGATGGGAATATTCTTTAAAAGCGCACCCCAAATACAACCTAAACTGATTCCTATTCCCAAACATATAGGCGTTTTATTTGGTTGATTCCTGTTATGCTCAAAACCTTTCATGCAACCCACCTCCTCGTTCTTTATCTAAATATTTTTTGATTTAACAAAAGCCATGGAAGTGTTTAACCGATTTATATAGATTCCGTTGTATGCTCATACCATCACTCAAGCCCTGGCTTCTCAAATACCACAAGACCGCATTCATAGGGGTGGTCGTAATAATATGCTTCTATTCCTCGTGATTTGTGAAGCAGTATTTTATAGACGATCAGAAAATCACCGCCACCGGACAGAATCATCAGCTCCGCAAGGGCAAACCAAAATAGACTATGTAACATGCAGGCGACCACCATAAGACCGAATCCTAACACCAGCGTCGGCATCAGTCCCCCAAAAATATACTGCCACCGGCTTAAAGGCTCTGCACAGGTGCAGTAGGGGGTAAGCATTGACCAAATCACACCAAAGTCGATGGATTTAAAACGGTTTTTGGCAAAGCAACCCCAGGTCAGGCCGTGAATCAACTCATGAATCACAATCAAAGCGATAATCATGAGCAGCATTACAACACCATCCCAAGCTGTAAATGTTGCCGCACTATTGGGGACGGTCAGGTGGAACATCCATAGCGCCAGTGCCATAAAAGGAGCCATTACCAGGATAGCCAGGACATTCGCGGCCACAACCCCCACCGTTAAATCATACTTGATATATCCGTTTGCAATCATTGTCTCACAGATCGCATCGAAGTTTTTCTTTCTCTGCTGCTCTTTCCGAGACAGCTTCCGTTCTTTCTTTTGCATTTCTACCGCTCCTTGAATTTATTGCTTTTTTATTCTAGCATAAGTACAGTGATTTGGAAATATACTTGCGGAGCGATTCAGTTAATTAGAATCCTTCCTGTCAATTCCGTCAATTAAATTGCAAGGGACAAGGCCAGATATTCAGGGCCTTGTCCCTTCACTTTTCGACGCATGCTCCCGGTGTTTCCTCGCCCACAGCTTCTTGCTCTGGCGCTTGCGTTTCTCCGCACAGCCTGGACAGTATAGGCAGTTGGGTCATGTTTACGAACACCGATTGTATCGGAACTTGTAAATTGTACCATATAAAAGGTTATAATCTTAAAATAAGTTGCTTTAAAATCACTTCCAGGTTTGAAATATCTTGGAGACCTTCCGCATACACATAGTCCTTCCACTTGTATCCGTTCCCAGAAACTTATATGATATTCCGGATACCTTCACATATCCGCCTTGCAACCAGAGGATTGTTCATCGTATATAAATGAATCCCTTCAACATCGCTGACCAGCAGATCAATGATCTGACTTAATGCATAGGACATTCCCGCATCAAAAAGCGCCTCCTTATTTGATTCATATGCCTGAATGATTTTTTGAAATCGTACCGGAAAGGTTGCACCACACATGGTAATCATTCGCTTTATTTGCGCGGCATTAATCACGGGCATGATGCCTGGAATTACCGGAGCCTGAATGTCGGCAATCCTGCAAGCCTCCTGAAAGCGAAAGAACGCATGATTGTCAAAACATAATTGTGACAGCAGCACCTCCGCGCCTGCGTTTACTTTTGCTTTTAAGTGCTTGATCTCACAGACCTTATCCTCCGATTCAGGATGACACTCCGGGTAACAAGCTCCTAAAAAACAAAAATCCCACTTGTCTTTCATGTACGCAATCAAATCCGATGCATGGAGAAACGATTCTTTTTCCCTCATATTCGGGTTTTTATCCCCACGAAGCGCAAGGACGTTTTGCAGACCGGCGTTGGTAAGAACTCTGGCAAACTCATCGATTTCTGCTTTATCATAGTGCAGACAGGTTAAGTGAACCACCGGCTCCACATGATATTCCTGCTTGATCCGTTTTGCAAGTTCTATGGTGCGGTTGCGGTTGGCACCGCCTCCCGCACCAAATGTTACGCTGATATAATCGGGATTCAATTCGCATAACACAGACAGTGTTTTGTCAATGTTCTTCAATTCACTGTCCTTTTTTGGGGGGAATATTTCAAAGGACAAGGTCTTTTTAGAAGGGGTTTCCTGATTCTGTTTTGTTTGATATAGTTCTGAAATCTTCATCTCGTTATGCGTCTTTCCGGATGACTTTTGCAGCCTCTACCATATGTGTAAGACTTTCCTCTGTTTCCGGTATCCCCCTTGTCTTTAATCCGCAGTCAGGATTGACCCATAGCTTGGTTCGGTCGATTTTGGTGAGCATGGTATGAAGGGCCGCAACAATTTCCTCCACCGAGGGAACCCTTGGGGAATGTATATCATACACTCCTGGCCCCACTTCTGTTTCAAAGTTGTGTTCCTGCAACGAAGTCAGTATTTGTAAATCCGAACGGGATGCTTCAAATGTAATCACATCGGCGTCCATATCGTCAATCGCTGGAATAATGTCTGTGAACTCACTGTAACACATATGTGTATGGATTTGTGTTTCCGGGCGGACACCGCTGTGTGTCAGGCGGAACGCAGGAATGGCAAAATCCAAATATTCCTTTTTCCAGTCTGATTTCCGAAGTGGCAGCTTTTCCCGAAGGGCCGCCTCGTCAATCTGTATGATTTTAATTCCGTTCTTCTCCAAATCCAATACCTCATCCCGGATGGATAGGGCAATTTGGGAAATGGATTCCTTGATAGAAATATCCTCTCGTGGAAATGACCAGTTGAGGATGGTTACCGGGCCGGTGAGCATTCCCTTTATGGCTTTGTTCGTCAAGGACTGCGCATAGACAGACCACTCAATCGTAATGGGTTTTTCACGATAGACATCGCCCCATATAATAGGAGGCTTGACGCATCTCGTACCATAAGACTGTACCCATGCTTTTTCTGTAAATAGAAAGCCGCCTAATGCTTCGCCAAAATACTCTACCATATCGTTTCGTTCATATTCTCCATGAACCAGCACGTCCAGTCCGATTCCTTCCTGCCATCTGACGCACTCCGCAATTTTCTTTTTGGTAAACTCCTTGTATTCTGTTTCCGATACTTCGCCTTTGCGGTAAGAGGATCGCTTTGCTTTTACATCGTTTGTCTGGGGGAAAGAGCCAATGGTTGTAGTTGGAAATTCCGGCAGGGCAAGTTTCTGTTTTTGCAATACCTGCCGCTTGCTGCGACTGGGTTTTCTGATATAATCATCTTCGGTTATCCGGGAAAGCCTTTTATGCACCGCTTCATTCACGCAATCTCTTGCTTGCTCAAACAGCCTTTTGTTTTCCTGATAAGATGACGCTGCATGATAGTCCTCACATTGGGCAAGTTCTTTCAGCTGCGCAAGTTCGTCCAGTTTTTCTTCTGCAAATGCGAAATACGATGTATAGTGTTTGGATAACCTATGTTCATGCTTTAATGTGTAGGGAACATGCAGGAGTGAACAGGAGGTTGATAATACGCATTGGATGTTTTTGGCTTGCAATGTCTTTACCATCCGCAAGGTTGGCTCATAATGGTTCTTCCAAATATTTTTTCCGTTAATTACCCCGGCAAATAACCGCTTATCCTGCGGAAAACCATATTCCTCAATCAAGGAAACGTTCTTTTTTCCCTCAATCAAATCCAAGCCAATCCCGTCAAAGGGCATGGCAAGCAGCTCCTGATAAAAATCCCTGACATCTCCGAAATACGTTTGCAACAGAACATGGCACTTTCTTTTTTCGGAAAGAATCGCATCATACAGTTGCCGGAATAGGGCAATATCTTCCTGAGCCATATCCTGCACAAGAGCCGGTTCGTCAAACTGAATCCATGGGATTCCAATTTCTTCACACGAGCGAAGAAAGGCCTGATAGGCTTTCGCAACGGAATCTGCAATATCCTGCAAGCTTTTTTTGCCTGTATATCGGCATAATTTAAGTAAGGTATAGGCACCGATTATAACAGGTTTTGTTTCAATTCCCAGAGCTTTTGCTTCTTTGTATTCTTCAAACGGCTTGTTCCCGGCAAGCGTGATTTTCATATCATCCTCGATTTCAGGAACAATGTAATGGTAATTGGTATTAAACCATTTTTTCATCGCAAGAGCCTTGACATCTCCATAAGTTCCCTGGTATCCTCGTGCCATTGCAAAATAGGTATCCAAATCCGACAGGTTCAATTCCTTGTAGCGTTTGGGAATGAGGTTGAATAAAACCGCTGTGTCCAGCACCATATCATAATATGAAAAGTCATTACAGGAGATATAGTCAATGCCAGCCTGTCTCTGTGTATTCCAGTGTTTGGCCCGTAGCTCTTTTCCTGTCTGGAGCAATTCCTCTTCGGAAATTTCCTTTTTGAAATATTTCTCAGAAGCGAACTTTAATTCCCGTAATGTTCCGATTCTGGGAAATCCGATTACTGATGTCTGCATCATTTCCTCCTTTGTCCTATCCCTTATCTCGTAGTAGAATCTTCCAACTCAAACGAGAATGGGGAACCTGTGAAATCAAACCGGCTATACGCCAGATATGATCGTTGTTATCAGTATAAATCACAGGACTGGATTTGTATAATAGATATAAACATCGGCTATCCATAGTTTTAAACTATGGATAGCCGATGATCAATCCATGAGGAGGGAAGAATTAGACGCTTTCACGATAATTTGACTTGCGGACTGCCCTGTGTTCGGCATCTACATAGTGTTTCAATGCCTCCAAGTAGGTCGTTCCCAACCTACTGATGCTACCTTTTTGGTGAGTAATATAACCAATGCGCATGTGGCTTTCTTCTGCGAGAGGAACCGCGATAATATCCTTGCCATTCAACTGTTCATCAATCACACCGCTGCATACCGTATATCCGTTTAACCCAATTAAAAGATTAAATAACGTTGCCCTGTCCCGTACCCGGATCTGTTTTTTTCGTTCTGAAACCGAGAAAATTTCTTCGGAAAAATAGAAGGAATTATGCTCCCCCTGCTCGAAGGATAGATAGGGATATGGGGCAAGCTGCTCGTTGGTTAGGATGGAACGGTCGGCAAACGGATGGTTTTGGCTGATAAACACATGCGGGGTTGCCACAAACAAAAGATGGAATTTCAAATCGTGGGATTTCAAAATCTTACTGAGCACTGCTTCGTTAAAATCATTCAGAAACAGGATACCGATTTCACTCTTCATGTGGGCCACATCCTCAATAATCTCATAGGTCTGTGTTTCCCGAAGAGAAAAATCATATTCATCCTGCCCGTATTCCTTAATTAGATCCACAAAGGCATTCACCGCAAAGGAGTAGTGCTGTGTGGAAACGCAAAACTGCTTTTTCCCACCATCGCGTCCTTTATACTTATCTTCCAGAATCGCCGCCTGTTCCAATACCTGCCGGGCATAACCTAAGAAATCTTCTCCTTCTTTGGAAAGGCGGATTCCTTTCTTTGTTCTGTGGAAAATTAGAATCTTCATCTCTTTTTCCAACTCACGGATGGCATTGGTAAGGCTTGGTTGTGAAATAAAGAGCTTGTCCGCTGCTTCTGTAATCGTTCCGGTTTCTGCCACTGCTACTATATACCGTAACTGTTGTAAGGTCATTGTGTTCACCCGCTTTCTAAGAAAACCAAGGCATCGTATCTTGCCAATATATGATTACCGCACCCAATATTGCATGAATTAGTATAACATGAATTTTTCTTGTTTCATAGGTTAGTCGTAGGATTAGCCACTTAAAATAAAAAGTAAATATCGTTTGAAGAAGTAGACGTATTAACACTGGATCACCTATCCAATCAAAGGAAAGTACCTCGATATTCCATTCGCATCGTGGTAAATGTATTATGTGTGATAGGCGTTGTAGGTCTGCTCTTTTTTCTTGCATTGGGTCTTTTCGCTAATTAAATGACATAAAATCGGAACATATTATCAAGTGAAAAGGACAAGGCCCGATGTTCAGGGCCTTGTCCCTTCGCTTTTCTATGCATGTTCCCTGTGTTTTCTCGCCCACCGTTTTTTGCTCTGGCGCTTGCGTTTCTCGGCACAGTCTGGACAGTATAGACAGTTGGGCCGTCTGGGAGAAAACAGCGTCCCGCATTCCCGGCAACGCAACGCCCGGCTCCGCTCCATCAGCTCGGCATAAAGTGCCGCGTCCAACGGGAGGACGGCTGCCTGAAACCATCGGCACAGCACGGAATAGGAAATGCTCTGCACACAGACACATTCCTCGCCATCGTCCAGCAGGAGGCAGTTTCCGTCACAGTAATTACAACACTCATGCGTGAGCCGCCGGGCCTTGCGGTACTGGCGGTAATTCATTCTCGGTATGTTCATATCTCCTGTATCCGCTCCTTTCCCGGCGTCACCCGCAAAATACTATCCACATTCTGCTTGATAATGCCGTATTCTTTCAGCTCTTTCTTTACCTCGTTATACTGTTCTGACAGCCGTTCCCGTTCTCCGTCCAGCTTTTTATACTCGGCTTTGAGCGCATACAGATTGTGGAACTTCTTCACCCCTGCCTCTTTGAGCGCCTTTGCCGCCGCCTCATACAAGATCAGTTGGCTTTCATGCTGCCGCCGGAATGCGGCCTTGTCTTTGGCATTTCGCAGTTCCAGCGCCACAGGCCGGAGCTGCTTGTAGGCGGAGAGGTTTTTTATCAGCAGCGCCATTTCTCCAAGGCGGCGCTCCACAGCTTTCAGGGCAGCGGCGGCTTCGTCATTGGCTGTGCTGATCTCGTCCAGCCTGCTTTCCAAGCTCTCGTAGCTTTCAATCTGGTGTTCCGTCAGGAAGTTTAAGGCTTTGGCGGCCTGCTTCAAGTTGTAGAGCTTCGCCCACCGCGCATAGCCCGCCGATTGCTGGGCCTTGATATTGTTTTCAATCTCAATCCGCAAGGAAATTCTCTGTTCCGCTTTCCGCTTCTGCCCTCTGTCTACAGCCAGCCCCTTGATACGCCGGGTAATGGCTTCTTCCGTGTAGTCCTCACCCAGCGTCTTGCAGCGGGTGAAGCGGTCTTGACCGGGAGCGCGGAAAGAAACGAATTTGCCCGGTTTGATTTCATAGCCCTGCGTCTGCATGAACCGCAGGAAGTCGTCAAAGTCTTTGGCCTGCGGGATAGCGGCGTCGATGGCAATTTTCAGTTTGGCTTTCCAGCTCTTTCCCTTGCGCTGTGCGTCCCATTCGGCGTAGGACTTGCCCTTGTCCTTGCCCGGCTTCACCACGGACAGACCGTGTTCCCTGCACAGCCGGTCACTGGTTCGCCGGATATAGGCATAGCTGCGGCGATTGGAAATGTACTTGCGCTGGTTCACCATATCCACGGCGCAAAAAATGATGTGATTATGCAGATGCCCCTTATCTATGTGGGTGGTGATTACATAGGGATATTTCCCGCCCAGCACTTCATCGGCAAGCTGCCGCCCGATCTCATGGGCCTGCTCCGGCGTGTTTTCGCCCGGCTCAAAGGCTTGTATCAGGTGGTGAGCCAGATTGTTGCCTTTCTTGAACGCCTGATCTAACAGCATTTGAAATTCAATGTCCGCCGTTTCGTAGGAACAGCCAAAGGACGATACCAGCATTTTATCGTCCGTCTTGTCCGGGTTTTCGATGTAGTCAAGGGCTGCTTTCAGATTTACCTTGATAGGATGGATCTTTGTAACTGCCATATCTGTGCCAGCGCCCCCTTGATGTCCTCCACGTCCTGCGCGTACACAGCCCCGGTACTGTTGATACGCCTTGCAATCTGGTTGACGTTGACGCCGATCTTTTGAAGCTCCGCAGTCTGCGCCCGGATGTCGCTGGTGTCCACATGGACAATATAGCCGTCAATCAGCATTTTCCGGGCGTAGGCAGAAAAATTCATTGTGCCGAGCTGGGCCATCTTCTCTTGAATGAGCGCCCTTTCCTCCGGCGTCACGGGGACGCGCAGCACAAACTTCCGTGTTCGGTTTGCCATTTTCTCACCTTCTTTCATTCAGGGGTTTGGGGACTTCCCCAAGGTACAAACGGGAAGCCGTTTGCCGGGAGTGTGGCTACACTCCCTATGCTTGCTGCTGTTTTTCTTTTCCTCCACTCCTAATACTCCGAAAAGCCCTCAAACTACCCGCAAACTATCAACTTTGTTGCAAAAAACGCAAAAAAATAAGAGGCCCTTGGCCTCCATACAACAAATGACAAACGAATGCCGAATACGTTTGATGCAGTCGCTTGACAGTCCCGCGTCCACGGCACATCGTTAAACATACTCGTTCTTTTGTTTTGCCTTTACAGGGAATACGGTATAAAAGATTCTGTCATACTACTTTTATATCATCAAATAAGCAGAGGTGAAACGAAATGGAACACAATTACAATGAAATCCTGCGGGACTACCGCACCTATTTGGCCGAACATGAAAAATCTCACGCAACCATACAAAAGTATGTCCGTGAGCTGCTTTGGTTCCTTTCATTTTTACAGGGAGAAGAACTAACAAAAGCAAAGGTTCTGGAATACCGGGAACAACTGCAACAGAAACACCATGCCCGCACTGTAAACGCCAAGCTGTCCGCCATTCATTCCTATCTGGACTACCTGGGACTGGCGGCCTGCAAGGTGCGGTTTTTAAAAATCCAGCACACGGTATTTGTGGACGACAGCCGGGATTTGACCGAAGCGGAATACCACCGCCTGTTAGACGCTGCCAAACGGAAAAAGGACAGCCGCCTGTATCATGTGATGCTTGCTATCTGCGCCACCGGAATCCGGGTCAGTGAGCTTTCGTTCCTGACCGTTGAGGCGTTGCAAAAAGGGAAAGCGGAAATCCGCATGAAAGGCAAAACCAGAACCATTCTCTTGACAAAGGAACTGTGCCGGAAATTAAATGCCTATGCCAAAGAAAAAGGCATCCGAACGGGGTATCTGTTCTGTACCCACACCGGAAAGCCCTTAGACCGAAGCAATATCTGTCATGATATGAAAAAGCTGTGCCGGGCGGCAAGGGTAAATCCCCAAAAGGTCTTTCCCCACAATCTGCGCCACCTGTTTGCAAAATGCTACTATGCCATCAAAAAGAATCTGGCGTATCTGGCGGATATTTTAGGGCACGCCTCCGTGGACACTACGCGGATTTATGTCGCGATGGGCACACGGGAACATGAGCGAACCTTACAGCGGATGCGCCTGATCTCATAGCACCATGGAATAATGATTCTGTGGTTCCATGGCCTCCTTGCTCAGTTACAAGTAGAACTGATTAGCTTCTATTATAGATAGTTTAGCCTTGATTTTCAAGCACTTGTTACATATCAAATGTAAAAATAAATACGAAAAATAGACCTGCACCCGGATAAATGTGCGCAGGTCTGGTTTTCATGCCTATCAGAACTTCCTTTTCCAGTGCCGAGATGCTATTCAGCCGTTGGAAACAGAGAGAAATACCACAGAATCATTATTCTGAGGTAGAGGTTCAGATTCCCGTTGAAATGGCAGGAGGTGAAATGAGTGGAAGAAAGATGGCCGGTAGAATTGTTGGAGTGCTTGGCCCAAAAAGCCGGATGTCGGTATCTTTCCGATTTGCGGTATCTCAGCCCATGGGAGCAATTCCATCTGACGATGGAACTGGTGCAGATTCCTGCGGAAGCATTTTCGCTGAAATCCTGGAATGACGCCTTGGCTTATCTGGCTGGTCTTGCCCCGGAAGCGACTGCATTCGATGCAAAAGAAAGATTGATTTGGCAGCTATCAGAACATTCCAGCATTTTGCACCGTCATCCGAGCCAGGAATGAAACGGAGCGGAATGGGTAGTCTATTCATCCATGGTGATCCAATCATAAAGGAAAGAGAGGAAAAGGTCATGAAAAAGAGAGCAATATCGTTTGTTCTGTGCCTGATGATGGTCGTGACGCTGCTTGGCAATGGAATCCCCGTCTATGCAGCAAACGAGTTAGAGCCACCCATCATCTCCACAGAAGAAACGAGCCAGGAGACCCCGGAGGAATCCGAGGCAGAGGGGAGTCCAGCCGTGGAAGCCTCTGAGGCCGCACATGGGGAAGATACAAACGCGGCAGGCGAGACAAGCTCAGAGGTCGCGGGAACATCTGAGACGGACGAAACGACGGAAGCCACGGACGCAGAGGAAACGGCTTGGGCAGAAGAAGAAACCGAGGCCAAAACGTCCGAAGCCACAGATACGGAAGAAAGTGCAACAGTAAATTCACCGGAGACGACGGAAGAAGCTGTTGCAGAAGAAAAGCCGGACGTTGCTACCCCTGCTGAGGTAGATAATGGCCTAGTCACAGTACCCAATGAAGATGGATTGACTTTGCAGGAGATTATTAATGCGGCAGAGGACAATACACTCACAACTATTGAGATTACAGAGGATATCGAACTAGAGAGCTGCTTATTAATCCCTGCCAATAAAGATATAAAGATTCAATCATCGGATGAAGAACAATACACGATTGAAGCCCCTGGCGGACTGATTGCGCTTTTCCAAAACCTGATTTCGGTTGAAGAAGGAGCCCACCTCACCTTTGAAAATGTAAGGATTTTATCTTCGCGCCAGGGCACGAGGGGACCGGTTCTTTTAGTGAATGGTGAGGTTACCCTTGGCGAGGATGCAATCATTACAACAAATAGTAATGAAAAGCAGTTTGCCAGTGCTGTGAAAGTAGATGGTGAAGATGCAATACTAACCATTGCCGGAGGAACCATTTCTGATTTTTCGTTTACAGGTAGTGGTGGAGCAGTTTTTGTGGAAAATGGGACGCTCAACATAACCAGTGGGACGATTGAGAATTGCAGTGCTCACTTAGGTGGCGCCGTTGCTGTTGAAAAGCAAGGAACCGTTATCATGAGCGGTGGTCAGATCAAGGAATGTAAAGCAGATGAATCTGGCGGCGGTATTTATCTTGCGCCAACAGGCAGTACATTTGACATGTCCGGCGGAGAAATTACCTCCTGTGATGCCTGGTGGGCTGGTGGGGCTATAGCTGATGATGGAGGTAATAGTGTTAGCATAAGCGGTGGGCATATTTCTAAAAATAATTCCATAAATGGTGCCGGTGTATACGTCGGCAATCTCAGCACTTTCCATATGTCCGATGGAGCCATTGTATCCAACCACTCGAACGCATCCGGTGGGGGGCTGCATCTAATGGGTGCTACGGGCGAAATGACTGGAGGAACAATTTCGTACAATACGGCAGATTCTCAAGGAGGAGGCATTGTCTTATTTCAGGATAAAGCTGATGGTAACCTGACGATTACGGCCGGTACAATTAGTCATAACACTGCAAATGGTATAGATTTAGGCGGTGTAATGCATTATGCGGGCGGTGGAATCTATGTTGATGAGGGGTGTGCCCTTCATCTATATAATGTTGCCATTGCCAATAATGAGGCAGTTAATAACCCCACCCGGCAGGGCCGGGGCGGCGGCTTTGCGGCATGCCCGACAGCAAAGGTAGAAATTCATTTGAATCAGGGAGCGATTATTTACCAGAACAGGGATCAGTCTGGTTTTGCAGATGAAGTCTACGTACAGGAGCGGGGAGCAAATCAGAATATACCTTTCATTTCTCAATATTACTTAGGAGGCGGAAAGTACGATTGGACAGATGCAAAGGGTAACACGATAGACGTTTATCAATCGGTGCAAACCTATCGAGACGATCCAAACCAAAATATCACTTTGTTTAACGACCTGACTGACAAAGATCCTGGAGTGAAGGACGCTCTAGAGGAAGTAAAGGTACATATCGCCGAAAATAAAGGATTGTACGGAGGGGGTATTGCAACAAACGGTACGGTAATTATCGGTACAGAAACAGAAGAACCAGCAACAGGCGACTTGACCGTTTCAAAGGCTGTATCCGGTGATGGAGCAGATTCCAATAAGCCGTTTTCCTTTACTATTTCTGCAACTTATAAACCGTTCAAAGCAATCAACGGAACCTATGGAGATATGAAATTTATTGACGGGGTTGCTAATTTTACTCTGAAAGACAAGGAAAGTAAAACTGCTTCTGGGCTTCCCGCTGGAACGGTATACACCGTAACAGAAAATGACAACGACGATTATACTGTAACTAAGGCAAATTCTGAGGGCACGATTCAGCAAGATACAACTGTGACGGCCTCGTTTGAAAATCGGAAGGAAATGCCTCCCTGTCCCTGTGGAGAGGGGGAGTTAACAGTGGCAAAAACAGTGACTGGCTCTGGCGGTGACCTTAATAAGGAGTTCACTTTTACTGTGACGCTGGATAAAAAGAACCTTAGTGGCCAGTATGGAGATATGACATTCGCTAATGGAGTTGCCACCTTTACTTTGAAGCACGGGCAGAGCAAGACAGCCAAAAGGCTTCCCGCAGGCGCGTCCTATACGGTCGAGGAAACCGGCAGTGATGGCTATATTGTGAGCAAGACCAATGCAGCAGGCACCATCCAGACGGGCAGCACTGCCACAGTAGCCTTTGAAAACTACAAGGAAAGACCTGGAAACGGCACGGATGCCCCCCCAATCCTCCTGTAGACCCGCCTACGGAAAAGACCGGGAATTTAGCAGTAACAAAGACGGTAAGCGGCTCTCGCGGAGACCAGAACAAAGAGTTCACCTTTACGGTTACGCTGGATAAAAAAGACCTGAACGGCAAGTATGGGGATATGAACTTTACGGATGGGGTTGCCACCTTTACCTTGAAGCATGGGCAGAGCAAGACTGCCAATGGACTTCCGGCAGGCGTGTCCTATACGGTAGAGGAAAGCGACAACAGCGGCTATACCGTTACCAAGACCAACGCAACAGGCACTGTCCAGACGGGCAGTACCGCCACAGCAGCCTTTGAAAACTATAAGGGCAGCTCCGGCGGCTCCGGTGGTTCTGGCGGCGGTGGCGGCGGAAGCAGCAGCCATACCCCGCAGGCCGCCCGCGTGACCCTGACGGCCACAAAGACTATGGATGGCTTGATTCCTACGGGCAGCGGCTTTACCTTCTTCCTGGATGATGCCAACGGCCAGCGGTTGCAGGTGAAGAACAACCAGGGTGGAAATATTACCTTTGATACCCTGACCTTTGATAAGACCGGCACCTATGTCTATTATCTCACGGAACAGACAGGCAATGACAAGAACGTGAACTATGATACGTCCTCCTATAAGGTGACGGTCACTGTGACCTGCCCTTATGACTATGCGGCCAGCGTGTCCTATGAGAAGAACGGACAGGCATACAACAGCGTACCGGCTTTTGCCAATACCACAAAGCCGTCCGCGTCTGCACCAACGCCTACGCAGACACCGCCTGTTGTTGCACCGGCTCGTCCTCTGGACAATGTTCCAAAGACCGAGGACAGCAGCAATCTAGCCCTCTGGGGTATTCTGGCGGCAGCCTCCCTCCTGAGCCTGACTGTGCTTCTTGCAGGGACTAAGACGCGCAAAGTCAGATCCCAAAGCAAAGAGCATCAAAGCTGACGCAGGGAACAAAACCAATTTGTTTGTGGATGGGGTTCATGCTTCGGCATGAGCCCCATTCTTTTTACTTTATAGGAAACTTCTCAAATCAGCGAAGATGGTGTATAATAGATTGGAAATAAAAAAGGCATAGCAAAAGAGCGAAGGTGTGACTTCGCCATGACGTTGTCTATGTATTTTTTGTTTTTGGTTTAGGCTGCACTATCTGACGGTAGAGAAAGAATAGGGCATATGGAACTATCCATATCCCATAACCTTTCGATAGCGTTCAAATAGTGCAGTTTTTTTGTGGTAAACTTCTAAAACCAACATAGAAGTGCCACACTCCGGGCATCTGAGCGGATCATAGCCAAAGGTCAGAAGAATCAAATTCCGCCAATCTAGGAGCTTAGAAAGATAATGCTGCTTCTGCTTGGATAAACATTTCCGGAGATTTTTTTCCTGTTTGTGGTGCTTTGCATAAATGCCGTAGTAGCGGACCATTTTAAAATGCTTGTCAGGGATATGCAGGATCAGGCGTTTGATAAAGTCAATGGCGGGGATGCATTCTGTGATCGTTTTATGGTCCTCATGTCGCTGATAATGGAACGTCACAGAATCCCCGTCATAGGCATCCATCCTGGAAGTGGCAATGACAGGCCGTCCAAGGTATCTGCTGATGTATTTAATGGTGATATCAGGAGAACACAAATTAGGTTTGGCTCTCACATAAAAGCCTTCGGGATGGTCTTTGTAGATTTGATTTTTAAGCTTCTTAAAAGGCGGTCCCAGTTTAAGAGAGAGCTGATCCAAAAGGACTTTCCGAAAAGCCAGGCGCAGGAAATCATAATCAAAATGGGGATTGGGTCGCCAGGGAGTAATGTTGCCAGCACCGCCTTCCGAAATCAGGGCATGGATGTGAGGATTCCACTTTAAATCTCTACCGAAGGTATGAAGGACGCAGATAAAACCAGGAGTAAAGAGTTCGGACTTATTCATCTTGAAGAACATGCGTAGGACGACATCCCTGACAGAATGGAACAGGCAGTTAAGGAGTGAGTGGTCCTTAAGAAAGAAGATGCGCAGTTCCTCAGGAATGGTAAAGACACAGTGTCTGTGGATACAGGAAACGAGTTTACAAGACATACGAAAAGCACGTTTCTGGTTATAGACGTTGCCGCATGAGGGACAGAACCGGCTTTTACAGGAAAAGGGAACAAATTTAAGGTTACCACAATGAGGACAGCCAAAGAAAGCTCCGCCATAAGAAGGATCATGGCAGAGGATCATCCGGTTGATGTTATCCAAAACATTTTTATCAGGTCGAATAACATATTGGATATATTCAAAGTGGTCAGAAAAAATAGTTTGGAGGATGTTCTTATGCATAAGAACATTTTACAATAAAGCAGCAAAAAAGGAAATCCCCTAAAACCCCTCATGAGTGAGGGGCAGGGGAGTTGAGAGTGCCGAAGGCACTTTGTTCTCATTTTAAACTACGCAAAGGAGAACGAAAGCTATGTTGAACAAAAACGAATTTGCCGTACTGATCGCACAGAGAACCGGAAGCAGCCACAAGGAAGCCAAAGCATTTCTGGATGCCTTTTGCGCGGAACTGGGAGACGCCCTGGCGGCTGGGGAAACCGTACAGCTTACCGGCACCGGAACCTTTACTGTGCGGGAAACTCCTGCCCATACCGGGTTTAATCCTATGACAAAGCAGCCGATTGCGGTAGCGGCCAAAAAATCTCCTGTGTTTAAGGCTGGAAAACATTTAAAAGAGAAAGTCAATGGAACGAAAGACTAAGCCCAGAAAACGGCGGTGGTATGTGATGCTTGGAATACTTTCCAGCAGTGTGCTTCTGTTTGTGTCCCTGTTCATGCTGGGTTCGTCTCTGCTCAATCTGACGAAATCCCAGGCGGCCTTTGAAACGCTGGCCGACCGTGTGGCGGAGGGACCCAAAAACTACAAACCGCCCACTGTCCAAGCCGCCCCAACGCCTGATGAAACCACTGCTTCTCTCTCCCCCTATGGGGTGCTGAAAGAGGAAAACAGCGACTTCTTTGGCTGGGTAAAGATTGAGGGAACAAAAGTGGATTATCCGGTGATGTATACGCCCCAGGAGCCGGAATACTATCTGCGCCGGGCCTTTGATAAGAGCGATTCCATCAGCGGCGTTCCGTTTCTGGACGGAAGCTACATTGAGAGCGGGAACCACTACCTTGTCTACGGCCACAACATGAAAAACGGCACCATGTTCCATGCCCTGCTGGACTATGCAAAGCCGGAGTTTTGGAAGGAGCATCCCACCATTGCCTTTGACACCTTGCAAGAGGACGGCTCCTATACGGTGATCGGGGTGTTTTATTCCAGAGTGTACTACCAGGACGAAACGGGCGTATTCCGTTTCTATTCCTACCCGGATCTGAGCGACCCGGAGCTGTTTCAGGAATACGTGGACAATGTGGAAGCAGCTTCAATTTATGACACAGGAGAAACCGCAGCATACGGGGACACGCTGCTGACCCTGGTAACGTGCAGCTATCACACCAAAAACGGACGGTTTGTCGTGGTGGCGCGGAAAAGCTAGGAAAATCAACAAAATCAGTCCTATTTTTTGAGTTTGGTGTCTTGGTGCCTTATACTGGAAGAAGGAGAAATAAGAGGATGAAGAACAAGAGCAAGGAATTGTTTGTAGCTCTGGCTATGGAGACAGGGCTGCGATTCAGTGAGGAAAACGGGGCTTTGTGGGGAGAACTGCAAGGCTATCCGGTTGTAATCTATCTTCCCAATGGAAACTATCCCAACATATTTCAGGCTGTGTTTGGGGGAACCCTGCATGGCGGAACGATGGATAAGCAGGATACAAAAGAGCTGCGCAAGTCTGTGAAAGGAATTACCCGTGTGGAGGCGACCGCCACAAGCATTTCAATTGTGTTCCGAGCGTCCAATGCCGGGGCTGCTGCATCGATTTTAAACACAATGGCAAACGGCTTGCGGCAAAAAGGCTTTACACGGGGCTGTCAGCATTGTGGGAAGGATGTTCCCACCGTGGGCGCGAATGTGGCGGGTGCCTATCTGTCCCTGTGTGACGAATGCTTTGGTACGCTGCGGGGGCAAATGGAGGTTTCCCACGGCCAGTATCAGGCCCGAAAAGAAAGTGTTGTGGCCGGAATCGTAGGCGCATTGTTGGGATCGCTTGTGGGGGCGGCTGCTATCGTCCTTGTCAGCCGTCTTGGATATGTTGCTTCTGTAACGGGGCTGGTCATGGCGGTATGTACCCTGCTGGGCTATGAGAAATTGGGCGGGAAATTAACCAAAAAAGGCGTCGTGATCTGTTCTGTGATTATGCTGGCAATGACGTATGTTGCGAACCAAACGGATTGGGCCATTCTCATTATGCAGGAGTTCGATGTCCCCTTTTTCGAGGCGTACCAGTCCGTATCGCTCCTGCTGGACTATGAAGCCATCGAAGCAAGTGTTTATTGGGGCAATCTGGCCTTGGTTTATGTGTTCCTGCTGTTTGGGGCCGTACCCATGATCATCAGTAAGCTGCGCAATCAAGCCGTCAAGGACACAATCAGCCGAATGGATCAAACAAACCACACGGCTATTTAACCAAGTGGATGCTGGCAGCCTCTTTCACGCTGATCCCGTTGGCGGCTTTAGGAGGGAGCTGTCATGTGTAAAAAGGGAGATCGACCACCGGAAACGGGAGCAGTGCCGTTAAAAAAAGTCATCCCCCGGCCAGTGGAAAATATGGCCGGAACCATGCGTTATCCCATGCAATAAAACACCATATTGTTGTTATGTTCGCCCGGAGGGTTTATGCCTTTCCGGGCGAATTTTGTTATTTCCTGCGTCCCGTACCACCGGCCACACATTTTTTCAAAAAATGTTTCAAAAAGTGGTGTTTAGCGGGTAGCTGGCAGCCTTTCAAAAGTAACTTTGGCGGAAAGGGAGAGAACCACCGAAATCACCCACAGAAAGGGGGTGAGAAGATGGATACGATCCCCCGCAATGACTTTATCCTGCGGCACCGCTATGACGCATTTTGCAAGGCGGTACTCCGCAATGAGGCCAAAGATTATCTGCGCGAGATGGGACAGCAGCGCGACCGTGAAAAGTCGCTGGACGCCCTGACACAGCAGGAATTGGACAAGCTCTCCACGGTAGATTATTACCCCAGCGACAGCTACGTTTTTTCGTCGCATGGATATGATTTGCCCATTGACAACGAGCTTGTAGCCGAGGCATTCGCCAGCCTGCCACAACAGGAACAAAGCATTTTGATTTTGCACTGTGTTTTGGATTTGGCAGACGGAGAAATTGGCAGCCTCATGGGAATGTCCCGCAGCGCCGTACAGCGTCACAGGACAAGCACCCTGAAACAGTTGCGTTTGAAATTGATGGCGCTCATGCCAGAGGGAGGGAAACGCGGATGAAGGAACCCACATTCAACGGCAGAAAACTTCTGCCCCTTTCGGTGATGGAAGCTGCCCACGCTGGGGATGCAATAGCTATGGAACATGTGCTGCGCTACTATGCGGGCTACATAAACAAGCTCTGCACCCGCACCTTGTACGACAGCAACGGCATCCCTTATGTGTGCGTGGACGAGTATATGAAGCACCGTTTGGAACTCAAGCTCATCCATTCCATCATCGTTGCTTTGAAGTAACGGCCCGGCCACGGTAACGGAAATGTTTTCTAACTCCCTTTCCGCATTTCCGCCGACCTGGTGGCTGATGGATGCACCTTGACAAATACGCCCGCAGGACAATGGCGGTGCGTCATAGGGCATACGGACACATTCTGTCTGTACCGAGCCGGACGGCGGGTGCGCCATGATGCTGGTTTCTACGAAAACAGCGGAGCGACCACCACCCAGCCGCCACATAGGCGTGGCTGCTTATGGGCGACGACGTGCAGGCAGGACAATGATACTCCCTTACAGCCATAGTCCGAGCGTTAAAAGCGTCGCAGGCAATGGGTCGGGCCGTGTGAGAACCACGCGGGGGTGAAAGTCCCGTGGAGCTGGGCCGCCAGCCGTCCGTGTTTTGCCCATAGTTACAAGAATCCTTTTTTTGAACATAAGGAGGCAAGATTATGAGTAATAACGATGTGCCTATTTGGGAAAAATATACGCTTACCATTGAGGAAGCGTCGAAATATTTTCGCATTGGAGAAAACAAACTGCGGCGGCTGGCCGAGGAAAACCCATCCGCTGGCTGGGTGATTTTGAACGGCAACCGCATCCAGATCAAACGACAAAAGTTTGAAAAAATCATTGATTCTCTGGACACAATCTAGTGAAAAAGAGCCTTGACTATGCTATAATACCTTTAGAGTGTGTCAAGGCTCTTTCCGTCATGGAAAGGAGCATGACGAAATGTCAAAAAAAGAACGAGATGAAAAAAGACGGGACAGCAAAGGCCGCCTTTTGAAATCTGGAGAGAGCCAGCGAACAGACGGAAGATACACCTACAAATATACGGATGCCTTTGGAGAACCGAAGTTTGTGTACTCATGGAAGTTAGTCCCCACGGACAAAATCCCTGCTGGGAAACGCCCGGATATTTCCCTGCGTGAGAAAATCAAGCAGATACAAAAAGACCTTGACGATGGGATTGACACCATCGGCAAGAAAATGACCGTGTGCCAGCTCTATGAAAAGTACATCCGGCAGAGGGGCAATGTGAAGCGGGGAACCCATAAGAGCCGCCAGCAGTTAATGAAACTTCTGTCCGAGGATAAAATCGGAGGGACCAGCATCGACAGCGTAAAGCTGTCTGACGCCAAAGAATGGGCTTTACGTATGCAGGAAAAGGGTGTGGCCTATCACACCATCTGCAACGGCAAGCGTTCCCTGAAAGCCATTTTTTACATGGCCGTACAGGACGATTGCCTCCGCAAGAACCCCTTTGACTTCCAGATCAATGAGGTTATCAACGACGATACCGTACCAAAGGTGCCGCTTACCCCTGCACAGGAAAAGGAGCTTTTGGACTTCATGCAGAGTGACCCCGTTTATGCCAAGTATTATGACGAGGTATTGATTCTGCTGGAAACCGGGCTTCGTGTTTCCGAACTCTGCGGCCTGACACCTGCCGACCTGAATTTTGAAAAGCGCTTTGTGAATGTAGACCACCAGCTTTTGAGAAGCACCGAGGACGGCTACTACATCGAAGCGCCAAAGACCGACAGCGGTTATCGCCAGGTGCCTATGAGCGCAGCAGCCTACAAAGCATTTCAGCGCGTGCTGCACAGGCGAAAGGATGGCAAAGGCGTTGTGGTGGACGGATATAAGGGCTTCCTGTTCTTAAACCGGGATGGACTGCCGAAAGTGGCTGTCCACTATGATGCCATGTTTCAGTGCCTTGCTAAGAAGTTCAACAAGTTCCATAAGGAACCGCTGCCGGAGGTCATGACGCCGCACACCATGCGGCATACATTCTGTACCAGAATGGCAAACGCAGGCATGAACCCAAAGGCATTACAGTACATCATGGGGCATGCCAATATCGTTATGACGTTGAACTATTACGCTCACGCCACGTTCCATTCCGCACAGGAGGAAATGGAACGGCTGCAAGCTCAGGCACAGACCAGCGCAACCGTCAACACGCAGCCAGCGTCAGAGAGCGCTCAGGAAGCCCAAGCCGCATAGAATGCGCAGAATGTACTACTGTTTGTACTACGTTTGAGAGCGAAAACATGAAGGGTAATAAGAACGTTTGTGAGGTTCTTCCGATAGGAAAAGTGCCGGAAAAGCCCGAAGTTACGGGCTATACCGGCATATAAGAAAACCTAAAGAGATAATTGGAAATCTATTAAATGATTTCTCTAAAAGTGCAAAGGAAATTTTTATAATTGCCAACCGCTTGCTTCCACACGAAATTTAAGGAAATTCTTGTAAATACCATCCTCTTGTCTAAGCCGTTTGTGAGTGCCCTTTTGTCTGACTTGCCCATTATAAATTACAATGATTTGATCAAGTCAACACTGGAAGTATCTTCATCAAAAATGACGATGGGTTCATTTTTTTAAATTGCCTGGGCAATAGAAAGTCTCTATTTTTACCGCAAGATAATGTAGCTTCACTTTCTCCAATCACGGTCTGATATTCATCAGGCAAAGACATAATGAAATCATAGCAGCAAGCTTTTTTGCTGCTTCCATTACTTCATCAAGTGTTGCTTTGGGCATATCGAATTTAATATTATTTTTGATTGTGTCATTGAAAAGATAAATCTTATGAAAGACCATATTAATACAGTCAAGCACACTGTCAGCAGTATAATTTTTCACACTTTGTCTACCAATGCAAATAGAATCTTCTTGAACATCTCAGAAACGTGCGAATAGATTGCATAGTGTTGTTTTCCGACTCCTGACGGGGCTACAATTGCACATGTAGTATGCTTTGGTATGTTTAAATAAATGTTTTCAATAATTTTGCGGAAACCATAGCCAAATGATACCTCATAATTGGCAGGATTCAATTTATCTGCAACGGCTCCATTTTGGAGATATTTGTAACGCCTTCCAAACGACCTAATTCAGTAATGATTTTTAATTTATTAATTTTATAGTTTTCAATTCAAAACAAAAAGGTTGCAACTTTTTAAATATATATTTCGTCTAATAGTATGAAACTCAAAAGGGAGGTCGTAGACTATGAAAAAAAGAAATGTATTTTTCACAATTTGTGCAACCTTAATGCTAGCTACAGGGTGTTCAGGGCAGGGAAGTGTAACTCCTTCTATCGAACCATCACAGATGATTAATTCTCAGAGCCCGGAAGATACATCCGCTGTTCAACCATCTGGTAGTGATGCCATGACAGAGGAAGAGTCTGTAATAACAGGAGAAATTAGCGATATTAAGGATTTTATGTTTGTTATTACTGATAAGGATGGAGTAGAATATGCACTTACTTTTGAAAGTAAAAAACCAGAGGGACTGTCTGCGGTTAAGGACGGAGACATGGTTTCGGTAGTTTATACAGGAAATCTGGAACAAGTAGAAGCATTTACAGGAACTATAGTTTCTGTTACAAAGGAGTAATGGATGCTAACTCTGAATGATCGCTTGTAGCCTGTCTTACATCATAAATGTGATGAAAATGTGGAAGGTGTATTCGGTGTCTACAATCGGTTGTTTTTGGAGGGGGATGATTTTCAAATACACTCTAGGATGGGAATACAAGGAAGTCAATCAAACATGAGAGGGTTGACTTCCTTAAAGGTTATGCTCGTTTCCCCTAGTGTCCAATCATTCCATTTAATAAAAGGACTCACCTTACTTCTCTTAACCGTAAAAATGTTTCATATAAATCCAGAGCCCCATATCCCCATTCCCTGTTGGGATATGATAGGGCTGGATTTCGTTTTGCTCCTCGTATTAAAAAAGCTTTAACAGATGCTTCGCTCATTGTTGTGTTATGTCTTTCTACAATACCCCAGCTTAAAAGATTAGCGACTGCCCCAGCAACATGGGCAGCAGCGACCGAGGTTCCTGTTCTGGTAGTCATGGGGATAGAGGTTCCGTTTCTATATCCAATATCTGGTCCGTTCACATTAACTCCGGGAGCCGCTAAATCTGGTTTAATTAATCCACCTATTGTGTACCCACGGCTGGAATGAATGTAGATGCTGTTATTAGAATGATTGTAGGCGCCTACTGTGATTGGAGAGGGAGAATCTCCTGGTAGAGTTAAGGTAGTATAAGGGTTGGGGGACAGAAACGTGGTTTCGTCAGAAATTAGGTTATGGGCTGGAAGCCACATATTAAATTGTCCTGTTAGAGACTGGGTACTATATACGCGTATTTTCCAAATTCCCTTCGTAGGGGCTTCAAAACGCATAAAAACAAGCTGTTTACCGGCCCCCGTCTCAATTAATTGATAATTAACCGTAATGACCGTAGGTTCTAAAAGGAAATGGATAGAAGTTTCGTTTCTGCCTATAATAGGAATACGGATTATGGATTCACCACTGGGTGAGATAAATCCTACGGAATATGTATCAGCGGTACCAGCCCAGAGTTCAGCTACAAATCCTCGCTGAGATTCCAGATTTCCAACTCGGATTTCCACGTCAATGGACGATTCACTCGTAGGTATAGAGCCCATGTAGTGATGACCTCGGCCAGTTTCATTGCCTGCTGCCATTACTGTGGACATTCCCAGATTTCTGCTAATATCCTGAATCATCATGTTAAGCGGAGATGTTCCCTCATGACTACCCAGGTTAGACCCGATTCCCAATAGAATGACCAGAGGTTTTCTATGTCTAATTGCCTCCACACGCAGGTACTTAATGCCCATCATAATATCATTTTCTTGATAAGCATCAGCGTCACTACTGATAAGGTAAAAATCACGCAAATATTGCTTGGCTGGTTTTAATTTGACGATTATTAGTTCGCATTCTGGGGCAGCTCCAGTAAAAACCTGCTGGGGCAGGGTTCCTCCGGCGGCAATACCTGCCAAAAAAGTTCCGTGTCCGTTGGTATCAGTAGAAGGCACCACGGTAAGAGGAAAATCAGATTCCAATGCCTCGTTAATTTGTTTCTGAATATATTCCGTGCCGTAGATTGCCCCGCTGGTATGATAGCGATTAGGTACGCCGGCAGGAAGAGTGCTTTTATTATTTGGAAGACTCTGATCCCAAATACTGATAATTCTAGTGGTACCATCTGAATTGCGAAAAAGGGGATTGGTATAGTCAATTCCCGTATCTATGATGCCGATTATAACGCCTCGTCCTCGATTGCTCAGGGCAGGCAATGCGTGGGTTGCCATAATACCGGAAGCATCTATGCTGGTACTGTCTAAAAGTGTGTACAGACCAGGGATACTGTAATAGGTAAACTTGCTCAGTGAGAGGGGCTTTACAGTATCTAGCGGAGTGTATATAATACTAAAATCAGTACTTACAAAATCCATGCAGAAATTATTTTCAGAATCGACAGGAAATTGCTGCTGACTCCCGTGACGGTAAATAAAGTCAGCGATGGTCTCTGAAGCCGAGTTAAAAGGACAACTTGCCATGATGTACCTCATTCAGGTATTTGATAATAGTATATGCTGAATTTAAAAAACCTTTCATAAGTTAACAATATGAGCGAACAAGTAATAGAGTTTACCTGCAAACTGTCATCTGGCATTACTGCCCAATGGCCTCCAGTGTTTCTTTTGCCGCAGAGATCCATCTAATAGCCAATATTTCTACTGCTAATTAAAGACTTATTTTCTGTAGTACAACTTATGGATTACAGTGGGGGATTCTTATCCATCATACTTCAAGTTCTCGTTGGAGTTTCTGAAGTGAGGAATGGGGATGCGCGAAACAAAAAACCACCTGTTTCGCATGGTGTCATAAACTTAAAATCTGATGTAGTTTTGCGTCAAAATACGCCTTTTTAGAGGTATCTGTTGATAAATCCATTTCATGAGGTATTTTTGCATTCCTCCTCTCACGGAACAAAATAGAAAGACTGGCAAAACAAGGTTACTTATACCGTTTTATCAGTCTTTTAAGGCCTAATGATGTTACCGATAAGAGGCATTCTTTCATCGCTTTTTGAAAGCCCCTTTTCTGTATATTATTCAGTTTGTGTTCTCGTTTTTAGAATAACAAATGTTTCTTTCCGCCCATATCTGTCTGAGTCGCAGTACTCTCAGATAAGTGCTGGTTCTTGCCTTCTGATTTTATAGAATCAAATCAGAAGGCAAGCTTGAAGAGAAAGTGGCGCTTAACCTTTCCTATCACTTGTTTGCGGGCTTTGCTCTCTTCTCGATAAACTGGAATCTATCAATTTTGCATTTCCAACGCTTTGTCCGTCATAAGCTTATAGCTAATGAGTGCCTCACCGTTAAGCTCCTCCCGATTCATATCTACACCAACAATGCTGTGATGATCATAAGTTTTATAGTAGTAAATACCCTTGTCGGCATTGCAGCAAGAAGTGTAAATGGAAATTTCATATTTCTCGTTAGCCAAACGGCAACATCCTCTTTGCTGTTCAACGGAGCCTAATATATGGAAAAATTGGCTTACGCTTGATTTTTCATCATTCTCGGATAGTGAATTCATTTTTGTAAAAGCCACACGTACAAATCTTGACATAGATGACAAGTCTCCGGGGAGCCCGATAGCGCCCATGCCCCTGCTGTATGCATTTAGACTGAGATGTTCGGAAAAACAATTTTTAGGGGTGTCGATGGATAATCCCATATAGTTGTTCAAGTTGAAAATTTGAACCGGAAAAGGCGGATTATTGGTGAGAACACCTACAGGATTATCATAAACAAAGATACCGTCCTTAACACTTTCTACCGTAATGGAGCTGTTTTTATCCGAAATGATCCAATGGAGCTGTGCTATAGGAAAATGTGGACTAAACGGTTCAGCCAAGAAGTTGATTCTGTCAAGCAGTTTTCTCGCCTCATTCACCGTTGTACACTGACCCATGATCCAAGGAATAAATTCCCATTGGGCAATGTTGTCCTTACCTTTTTCTTTTTCACAATAATGTGCATTTTCCACAAAATTTAGACCGGCAATACACAGACCCTTTTCGTTTACAGCATCGTAATACAGTGGATAATTTTCTGTTATATGAGCCATTCCTATAAAGGCAAAATGATGCTCCATTGTTGCCACACTTCGAAACATCAATTTGAAATTTCTTGGTGTGACTGTAACAGTCTCACCGTAGGAGATTTCGTAATCTAGTGTCCGTCCAAAATAGAAATCTTTTGTTTTATAAGTTGCTGCTGTACACATAATTCTTCCTCCTTCATTGCGTTACATAATATTTCATCATAAGATTCGTATGCCTAATTATCGCAAATCCTGACTTGTTTGCCTCACTGAATTGGAAATTGTTTAACTCGTTTTATCGAATAGTGCCCCACGGTTTTTAGTTTCACGGTTGCTAGCTTGCGAGGATTGGACAAATCAATCTCATGGTGATAGAGTATCCGTAATGTCAATAGTATAATCATATTTCCCGGTATATTCAAGCTTAGCGGAAATGGTTTCGGATTCATCATCATAAGAACTGAGGTGAATACATTACACACACTAACCCTCGTCATAGGTAAAAACTCAATCTTTGTAAGATCTTGTTTGTTCTTCTAAGCTGTTTCTTCAATCTCCCAATCAAAATCCGCCTTTGTTACGAAATCAGGCAAACAAATGATAAAAATAAAATAAATTCAAAATTACCCTTGTGGGCATAGTCAATTCTGGTAATGGCGTTCTGAAACCAAAATCCATCAAGGGGAAGAACAATGGTAAATGCAATATCGCACAGCAAACTGCGGGATGCTACACACTCACCGTTTTCATCGCTGAGATTATCTTTGCCCCTCACAGCCATACAGTTTATTTTCGCAACCGTTACGATAGATGATTTGTTCTGCAGTATATAAAAATATTTATACTCTTTTTTATAGTCAAATGACATAATTGCCTCTTCATAAAGGATAATTTTTCAATTGCTCAACTTTGGTCAAACATAAATTTCTATAGAAAAGGCAGGCATACATGATACCACAGAAGGCAGGATTGTCACAATAAATCATCTTTTTTACATTTTCGATAGCAGTTTCACGAGTACGAAAGTGTGGACGGGGAAAGTGATGGATAGCGGTATGAATCAAGGTAACGCTGCTATTTTGGATTGGGGACGTTCACCTTTCCTGACCGTTCCTACTGTGGCCCATTCTATAAAATTATTTTAGCGAATAAAAGGTGAAAAACTTGCCCCAATATGGATAATAGGGTAAATAGCGTGAATAGGAAAATGAATTGACATTTTCTTTTGGTTAGTTTATACTAACTTCATAAGAGCAGTTAGACTAACCATGTATTTCAAATCAAAGGAGGCTGTTATTTTGAAAAAAGAACTTGCAACTCAGGTGAATGCATATCTTGCAAACATTGGTGTCTCATACATCAAATTACACAATCTTCATTGGAATGTAGTAGGGAGCCAGTTTAAAGCGGCACATGAATATCTGGAAACCTTGTATGATGCCCTTGCAGATGTGCTCGATGCTATCGCAGAACTTTTAAAAATGAACGGAGAAGCCCCTTTGGCAAGTATGAAGGGTTACTTGTCAGTTGCCACAATTCCAGAGTTGGAAAGTGTCGAGTTGGATGTCAAGAGTGCGATGCAGACGGTTCTGAAAGATATGGAATCTCTCAGAACCCAGGCTTCTTTCATTCGTGAGCAGGCCGACAAGGAGAATCAATTTGATGTGGTTGCCCACATGGAAGACGATGTGGCAAATTACAACAAAACAATTTGGTTCATTCAATCTATGTTGAAGTAATAAGCAAATGTTCAAATAGAGAACTATCGTAGAACGTGAATAGTTCTCTATTTGATTGTCAATGATTGAATCTTGCATCTAGTTCTTTTTTTTCTTTAAAAATAAATGAGATAATATTATACGTGAGTTATCCTTAACTAACATTGATTTCAGCATCCATCTAGAAAGGAGAGTATCTATGTTTGGGGTATACAAAAAACTGCTATATTATGTACCAAAGCAGCGACCTTTGGCCTATTTTGCAATCGGCCTGACGGTGGTATCCACATTGTTCAATGTAGGCGCTTATTACTACCTCTATGAGTTTTTGAAACGATTGGTGGTAGACGAAGATATGGGGCATGCTCAATATAATGTGTTCCTGATTGCGGGGCTGTTGATTGGCGGTTCGCTCTTGTATTTTGCAGCCGTGCTTTTAACGCATATGTTGGGCTTCCGACTGGAGACCAACTTGCGCAAGCGTGGAATTGACGGCCTGACCAATGCCAGCTTCCGCTACTTTGATCTGAACTCATCGGGAAAGACACGTAAACTCATTGATGACAACGCAGCCCAAACTCATTCTATTGTAGCCCATCTGATTCCTGACAATGTCGGAGCAATTCTGACACCGCTTTTGGCGCTTGTGGTGGGCTTTTTGATCAGTCTGAGGGTAGGCATTGTTCTATTGGTTCTGTTCATGCTGAGTGGCGTGCTCCTTGTCCTGATGACCGGGGAAAAGAAGTTTATGGAAATCTACCAAAAGGCGCTGGAGACAATGAGCAGCGAGGCCGTGGAGTACATACGCGGGATACAGGTGCTCAAGATTTTTGGCATAGACGCTACATCTTTCAAGACGCTGCATCGGGCAATCACGGATTATGCACGACATGCCTTGAACTATTCTATGAGTTGCCGCAGGCCATATGTGTTATTCCAGATGATCCTATTTGGCTCTATTGCCATACTCGTTTCAGTGACAGCCTTAACGCTGAATCGGATTCAAGACCCTGCCGTGTTGGCGGTGGAACTCATTATGACATTATTCCTGGGTGGAGTACTGTTTACCGCCTTTATGAAAGTGATGTATGTAGGTATGTATGCATTCATGGGAACTTCGGCGGTTGAGAAACTGGAGCAAGTGTTTTCGGATATGCAAAAGGATCGGCTTACATTTGGAAACAAGAGCACATTCAAAAACTATGACATTGAATTTGAACGGGTATGCTTTGGGTATACAGACCAGATGGTGTTGGAGGATGTTAGCTTCACTCTGAAAGAAGGCCGGAGTTATGCTCTGGTGGGATCTTCTGGAGGAGGAAAGTCCACGATTGCCAAATTGATTTCTGGTTTTTACAAAGTGGATGGAGGAGAGGTCAAGATTGGGGGAGAGCCCATCGAAGCCTATACAGAGGACGCCTTAATCCGCAATATCGCCTTTGTGTTCCAGAATGTCCGTTTGTTTCACATCAGTATTTACGAGAATGTCCGTCTGGCGAACCCAGGCGCTCAAAGAACGGAGGTCATGGAAGCGCTGCATCAGGCAGGTTGTGACAGCATTCTGAATAAGTTCAAAGATCGGGAAAATACGGTGATTGGCTCCAAAGGCGTATACCTGTCGGGCGGTGAGAAGCAGCGGATCGCAATCGCACGGGCAATGCTAAAGAATGCGAAGATCGTGATCCTTGACGAGGCCAGCGCGGCAATCGACCCGGAGAATGAGCATGAGCTGCAAAAGGCGTTTGCCCACTTAATGAAGGGGAAGACTGTCATTATGATTGCACACCGGCTGTCCAGCATTCGAAATGTGGATGAAATTCTGGTTTTGGAGGACGGGAAAATAGCAGAGCGAGGAACGGACGCGGCGTTGATGGCGACCGATACCAAGTACAGAAAATATCAAACGCTCTATGAACAGGCAAATGAATGGAGGGTTGTGAGATGAGAGAACTGTTTAAAAAGCATTTTGCCCTGACCGACAAGGGGGCCAAAGATTTGCAAAAGGCGAGCGCGGCCTCCTTCTTTGTCTATGTGATCAACTTTTTCCCCGCAATGCTGCTGCTTCTCCTGGTGGATGAGTTGCTGTTGAACAATGTCAAGGAAATGGGGCTGTATTTGTGGGGATCCGTTCTGGTTCTGGCCGCGATGTGGATTCTGCTCCGAATTGAATATGATGCACTGTATAACACCACTTACCAGGAGAGCGCGAATCTTCGCACGGAGATTGCAGATGTTCTGACCAAGTTGCCTTTATCTTACTTTTCCAGGCATGACCTTTCGGATCTGGCGCAAACCATCATGGCGGATGTGGCAGCTATTGAGCATGCTATGAGCCACGCTATGGCAAAGGCGGTGGGATTCCTGTTCTTTTTTCCGTTGCTTTCGGTTCTGCTGCTCCTTGGCAATGTTAAATTGGGGCTTGCTATCATTCTACCGATTCTGCTTGGATTCGGGCTTCTTTTATTGTCGAAAAACCTTCAGATTCGGGAGTCATTCAAACATTATCAAAAGCTCCGGGACAATTCTGAGAGTTTTCAGGAGGCCATTGAAAATCAGCAGGAAATCAAGAGTTTTGGCTTGACTCAGAAGATTCGGCAGACTCTTTATCAAAAGATGGAAGAAAGTGAGAAAATCCATCTTCGTGCAGAGATTTCAGCGGGCTTTCCTATGTTGTGTTCGAATGTCATTCTGCAATTTGCCTTTGTGATTGTAATCCTGACCGGTGTTCAAATGCTGCATACAGGAGAGATCGATATCCTGTACTTTTTGGGATATGTACTGGCCTCCATTAAGGTGAGGGAGAGTGTAGAGTCGGTCAATATGAATGTGGAAGAGTTGTATTATCTGGATTCCATGGTCAAGCGTATCCGGGAGATTCGGGAGACAAAGATACAGCAGGGCAAGGATCAGACAATCTCAAGTTATGATATTGAATTTGATAAGGTGTCTTTTTCTTACGATAAGGATACAGAAGTGCTCAAGAACGTCAGTTTCACCGCGAAGCAAAACGAAGTGACTGCCTTAGTGGGTGTGTCCGGTTGCGGGAAAACCAGTATCCTGCGTCTGATGTCAAGACTTTATGATCATGACGGCGGAAGCATCCGGATTGGCGGGCTGGATATCAAAGAGCTCTCTACAAAATCCTTGTTTGAAAAGTTATCCATCGTGTTTCAGGATGTAACGTTGTTTAATACATCTGTTCTGGAAAATATCCGCATTGGGAAAAAGACGGCCACAGACGAGGAAGTCATCCGGGCGGCACGATTGGCCAACTGCGAAGAATTTATCCGGAGGCTTCCGGAGGGGTACAAAACGATGATCGGAGAAAACGGAGCAACACTCTCCGGAGGAGAACGTCAACGGTTATCCATCGCCAGAGCCTTTTTGAAAGATTCACCTATTATCATTCTGGATGAAATTGCAGCCTCTTTGGATGTGGAAAACGAAAAAAAGATCCAGGACAGTTTGAACCGCCTCATTCTGGATAAGACTGTTATCATTATTTCCCACCGTCTCAAATCCGTTGAAAATGCAGATAAAATCGTGGTGATCAACTGCGGGAGAGTGGAAGCGTCCGGTACTCATCTTGAACTGCTCAAAACTTCTCCAACCTATAACAATTTGGTGGAGAAAGCAAAACTGACGGAAGAATTCCAATATTAGCGTAAAGGGGACAGGGTGACTGTTTTTGAACACGGCGCTTATTAGTATTTAGTTCGTTGTGGATACCATCTGCATAGTGAATGGTTTTCTAAACAGGGTGCTGTCCGTTAAAATTCTCATGTTCCTCAGTACTCCGGTTTACATGCGGATGGTTAGCGGGGAAAATAAAAGATTTTGTATGTTTATCGGGTTACTCAGTGAAACATTTTATGGAAACAGAGGCATTGTCATAATACCAAGAAATTTGATGCAACCTTTGTAGGAGGAGCGAGTAGAGAAGATACGGTTGCTATTAAAGAATATGGGGCTGTACGAATATCACATTGTACATCTGGCTATTTTGTCTGATGCATTGAAAGTGGCTAGTAGAAATGAAAAACTGTGCTCATACATGCTCCGAGGGTTATGGAAGAGCGCTGTAAATATTGTTTTTCATTCTGAGGGAAGAAAACATATCAAACAAAGAGTTAAAACCAATATAGAAAGAGGTGTTTCCATGGATATTGTGTTATGGCGTATGAGAATCAAAGATGGCAAGGAAGAAATGGCCCAGGAGTGGATTGCTTTTCTTCAAGAACATCAGGAAGAAGGAAATAAAACACTAAAAAATGAAAAAGAGCATTTGGAGATTTATTTTTTAAATCAAGAAAATGGGGCCGCATATGCCTATATGTTTGTATTGGCCGATGACTTGGACTATGCCGCTAAGACTGCAGAAAACAGCGGCAATCCATTGGATGCAAAACACATGGAATACATGAGCGTTTGTGTCGATTTGGAGGATTGTACACAATTGAGTCCTGTCTTGGTTTTGGGAGATTTTTCTGTGTTTCATTCGAAAAAATGATAAAAACAACGGATCATCCTTTTTTGCGATGGTCCGTTGTTTAATTATATGCAAAAGCTACTACGGTAATTGATGCGAAAATGTCATTTAGAAGAGTTTATACCGTTGCCAGATATCCTCAGAAAAATAAACACACTCTACTCTTTGGAACATTGTAAAAGTACCTTTCAATTGCAGTTGAAGTCTGGAGATAGCATACCCATTATAATTCAAAAAACAGTCAACAAGTTTAGCGCTCAACTTGTTTGACTCATTTTGGAGTATAGGTTATGACAACTACTCATAACAAACGTGTTCTTATGCAGGAACAGATAAAACTTATTAATGAATGCCGCACTGACTGGTGTCATAAAAAAGGCATTGTGCTAAGTACTTTTTACAACTGGGTTAGCAAATGCTGTAAAGAATCCACTGATATCCTGGAACCTAATTATGGCCACCATGAGACTCCTCTGCCTAAATAGGATGTAGTCTTGATATAGTTTCGGATGTAGTTCTGGAATCGGCTGCAGCATTTCAGTAGCAGACTCCATTGAACTTTGACAATTCACATATGATCGAGGTTATTGTAAATGGTATTATAATCTGGCTCACGAATAATACAGATCCCATTCTCCTTACACATACAATAAAGTTACTGAAGATGCTGCCGTGTTAGGAGATATCTACGGTCTGTAAAGATCTGCATTGTCTGTGTCTGCATCTACATGATGAAGTCCATTGATGGTCTCTGTGCTATTGTGCAAGAGCACAGAAAGTTGGATACAAAAAAGAGAATTGTGCTGTTCTTGGCAACCTATATAATGTTTGGAAATCGCATTTTTGTGAGGACCTTCTCGTAGTACGGTATTTTCCACTACCACATCTTCGTACCTTTGGGCTATGAAACACTAACCCTTCTTTTAATAAACGTGGCCGACATTAGCATCGGTAATAAAAAAGCAATTGCCAACATGATTGATGGAAATACCTATATATCAGACATAAGAGACTTGAGAGCACAGAGAATGAGCGCTGTGTTTGTCAATGACAGAGCTAACGCAGTAAACATAAAGAAACTTCAAAGAATCATACAATTGTTGCCAACCACATATAAGTAAAACTACTCACCAGTATAAGTCTGGAGTTTTTATGGCTGCTCTGGTTTGTATATTTTGAGTTGCTGAAATCAATAAAAGTAAGCAATTTTTATATAATCTGACAACATGATAATTTTTCTCGCAGAGATGCCACGTTCTTAAATGTTGCCATCCCGAGTTTTTTGACGGTTCCGGGATTGTTTTGTAGAATTAATTCGTGCGCCGGTATACTAGATATTTGGTCAAAAATGAAATTAGGTATTGACATTTCTGGATGGAAGTGGTAAAGTCGAAAAAGGTTAGTATAAACTAACTGACGGGGTTTATATTTCGCATTCCAAGTGAGAGACTTTTTTAACAGAATGGTTAGTTAAAACTAACTGATTAATTGACAGAAGGAGGACTATAGATGAAAACAAGAGTATTATCTCTGTTATTGGCGTGTGTACTGGGACTATCTCTGTGTGCCTGCTCCAATGGAGGACAGATGGAAACTTCGACAGCAGAGGATTTGTTCACTCAGACAATTGATAAAGAGGACAGGTCCGCGCAAGAGAGTGATAAAATTGTGATCACTGATCAACTGGGACGCACCATTGAATTTGATGAACCACCCCAGAGACTGGCTACAACGATCATGCCATTCCCTTATATCTTCTACGCTGTAATGGGGAATAATGATTACATGGTCGGTTGTAATCCTTCTTCCGTGATTGCTTACGAAGATAGTGCGCTGCGGCATATGTATCCTACTATGGCTAAGGTTGACACAAGTTGGGTGGACACTAGCTTCGTAGTCAATATAGAGGAGTTGCTGAAGCTGAAACCCGATGTGGTTTTTCAGTGGAACTATATGACCGAAGAGATCGAAAAGATGGAAAACGCAGGTCTGAAAGTCATTGCACTCCAATATGGCACTATGGACGATCTGGAAACCTGGATTCGCATTATTTCCTCTCTGTATCAGCAGGAAGAACGCGGAGAAGAGTTGATCGATTATTTCTATGCTCAGGTGGCGGAGGTAAGTGATAGAGTTGCCACTCTGAACACTTCTGAATTCAGAAGCATCCTACAGCTTTCCGACAATCTGAAGGTTGCTGGTCAGGGATTCGGCTATTACTTATGGGACAACAGCGGTGCTATCAACCCTGCGGGAGACCTGTCTGGCGAAGAGCTGAATGTTGATATGGAGCAGATCTATTTGTGGAACCCTGAGATCATATATATCGGTAACTTCACCGATCTGCAGCCCTCCGACTTGTTGGAAAACAAGCTGGAAGGTCAGGACTGGTCCCTTGTTCGGGCTGTCAAGGATGGCGAGGTCTATAAAATTCCTATCGGTGGATACCGCTGGGATCCCCCTGGAGTTGAAACTCCTCTGACGATCAAATGGATGGCCAAAATTCAGCATCCTGAGCTTTTTGGCGATATGGATATGGAGACCGAACTGCGTGACTTTTATCAGGAGATGTACGGATTCACGCTGACAGATGAGATGGTAGCTGAGATTTTGGGTGATACTCAGAGTTAAATAAAACTTAATGAAAATTTATGCAGGGAAGTGTGAATTTATGAGAAAGATTGCGTTTTACGGAAAAGGCGGTATTGGGAAGTCTACCCTGACCTCATCCATTGCCGCGGCGATTGCAGGAATGGACAAACGGGTCATGCAGATCGGCTGCGATCCCAAAGCGGACTCCACTTTAAATTTGAGAGCAGGTCAGGAACTTACCTCGGTAATGGACGTACTGCAGGCATACGGCGGACTTTGCCCCAGTCTTGATGCAATTTCTGTCAAGGGGTATCGGGGGATCGTCTGCGTAGAAGCTGGTGGCCCCACACCCGGAAGCGGTTGTGCTGGTCGCGGCATTATCAAGACCTTTGATACTCTGGACGATTTTAATGCATTTCAGGTTTATGCCCCGGAATATGTGTTCTTCGATGTGCTTGGCGATGTGGTATGCGGTGGGTTTGCAGTTCCCGTTCGACAGGGATATGCTGATGAGGTGGTGATTGTGACCTCTGGCGAGAAAATGGCGCTATATGCCGCTGCTAATATCAAGAAGGCCTTGGACAACTTCCAGGAACGCGGTTACGCTAAGCTTCGCGGAATCGTTCTTAACTGTCGAAATGTCCCCGATGAGATTGCCATTGTTGAGGATTTTGTGCAACGGATCGGAACAGAGATCATTGGTGTTGTCCCGAGAGATTCCGACATTCAGCGAGCCGAGGAGCAAAATATGACCGTGGTCCAGATGGATTCTGAACTTCCTGTTTCTCAAACCATCATCGACATCGCCAAACGCATTATGGTACCTGTGGAGGAACAGAAGGAAGGTGCTGTATGAAAAAAGAACTATATCACCTGACGATCGCGAATCTTGACCCCGCCGCGCCGGAATTAGGCACTAAAGGAAAAGTGGTCAGTGGACCCTGCCTTCATTACAGCGCACCCAGTGCGGGAGGATGGGGAATTGTCCGAACCGCGATGCTGGTACCGGAAAGTGTATTGTTGTTCGTGGCGCCGCATGGTTGTGGCCGACATGGCTCCGTTTCCAGCATACAGCTGGGATTGCGCAGCCGCATTCGTTACATGGATATTACCGAGGAAGATTTGGTCTTGGGTAGCCATATGGACCGCATTCCTGCTGTTGTAGAAGACATTCTGAGTTGTCTATCGAAGCGTCCTCCTGCATTCTTTATCTGTGCCTCCTGCATCGATGATTTATTGGCCTCTGATTACAAAAATCTGTGTCGCCGTCTAACTGAACGGTATGGGATGCCCTTTGTGGATTGCCACATGAATCCCATCACAGCCAATAGCAGTATGCCGCCAGCTCTGAATATACAGCGCAGTCTTTATGATTTTCTCTGTAAGGAGAAGAATACGCGTGTTCCCAAAGACACGCTCAATGTGATTGGACACTTTTCGCCTATTAATCCGAACGGTGAGTTTTTCTCCCTGATGAATGAGGCGGGGTTCGAAAAGGTGCTTCAGCTCAGCGCTTGCCAGACCTTTGAGCAGTTTATGGAAATGCGACATAGCAGTCACAATTTGCTCATCAAGCCCTTTGGTCGGGTCGCCTGCCAGGAGATGGAGCGTCATCTGGGTATTCCCTGGCATAAAGAGTTCATCCGCTACCATCCGGAAGGGATCCGCCGTGGCTATGAAGGGCTGGAAGCCTTCCTGGAACGAAAAGTTTCCTGGCAGTCCTGCTACGAGAGTTGCATGGATAGTATCTCTCAGTGGCGGAGGCGTTTGAAAGGCTTGCGGGTAGGCGTTGGAATTGGAGTTAACGGCTCTCCCTTTGAAATCGCCATGGCACTGGCTCTATGTGGAGTGGAGATCAGCTTCCTGCTCAGTGATGCTATTATGGAATATGAATGGGAATCGATCGCTCAGTTGAAGCAGAGTTTTCCCGATGTGCCAGTATATACCAGCTATCATCCGAGTATGTCTATGGCGGAAGCTGTCCCGGAAGAAGCAGATGTTACAATTGGTTTTTCCGCCTCCTATGTGTGCCCGTCTTCAAAATTGTTTACGTTGGACGCTGATGACCAACACTACGGTTTTGAAGCGTTTACTGCTCTCCTTCAGGGCGTGGAGGATGCTTTGAACAGTGATATTTCTGCCCGGGCTTTGCTCTACACCAAGGGACTTGTGGTGTAAAGCCATTTGTTTTCATAAACAATTGTTAGGAGGTTCTCTATGCGAGGTTTTTATTCGATTTTACCCACGCTGTCTCCGGATTTTTCTGGCGTATGTAGCACTCTGTTTGAATTGGGTGGTATTTTAGCTATCCATGATGCGGGTGGATGCACAGGCACTTACACTGGTTATGATGAACCTCGATGGTTTGACCAGCGCAGCCGGGTGTTTACATCTAATTTAGATGACGCCGAGGCAGTATTCGGAGATGATAGCATCTTTTTAAATAAACTTCTTTCTGCAGATGAATGGTTGGACAGCAAGTTTTTTGCACTGCTAGGTAGTCCTTCTCCTGCCGTTCTAGGAACGGATTATCGTGCTCTTGCCAAATTGGTTGAAAACAGAACAGGCAAGAAAGCAATGAGTTTTCCTACCAAAGGGACGGATTTTTACGATCGCGGCGTTTCAATGGCGCTTCTGAGGTTGGCTAAAACCTTTTTGCCTGAACACCGGACAGACGTGCTTCCTCGCTCAGTAAATCTCATTGGAGCCACTCCTTTGGACCTGACCCATCAGCGGAATGTGGATGTCCTTCGCAAGGTTTTGGAAGATGCAGGATTCACTGTTTGCTCTGTATGGGCTATGGGTAGCACTTTGGAGGAGATTAGCGGTAGTGTAAGTGCGGCCTGCAACATTGCTCTTACGGTTTCAGCCTTGCCCGTCTGCCGATACTTGGAGAGCAAGTATGCAATGTCTTGGCTGGCGGGAAGTTTCTCTGGCCGGAAACCCTTGCAACGGTTCCTGATTCAGTTGGAAAATCTCTTATCCGAGGTTCCTGTTCTGGAAGAAGAGGAGAAGACTGTTGAAAAATATGAAGGACTTTGTGCATTGGTCATCGGTGAACAGCTCTTGGCAAACAGTGTGCGGGAATCCCTAGAACTGGATAGAGAATTTACTTCCGTGGACGTTTGCACCCTGTTTGACGCAGACCAGCAGCTGATGCGTTCTGGAGATCAGGCTCATATCAGCGAAGCGCAGCTTGAAGAAAGAATTCGTTCTGGGCGCTATGATTTGGTTATCGGTGATGGCTTTTTCCGAGAATTGGATTGGGCCGACAGCCCCACCGGTTATGTGGAACTTCCTCATGTTGCAGTCTCCAGTCGCCTTGGATGGACCAGTCAGGTCTGCCCCTTTGGTGATAAGTTCCTGGAACTGCTGGATGCCGCTTTACGGGAGGGCGTGTGATGAGAAGTGCGCAACTGAGTCGAGCGAAACAATGTGCTATGGTATTGCTGTTGGCGATGGCATTGACCGGCGTGTTTCTGATTTTGTTATGTGTGGGGCGCTATTCGGTGCCTCCTTTGGAAGCCTTCCGAATTATGGGAGTAGCCCTCTTTCGGGATGGACAGGCATTGGAGGCGTTGAAGGCGGAGAATCCTTTTGGGGTTAGTGTTATTCTGGGCTCACGCCTTCCACGTCTATTGATGGGGATGATTGTTGGCGCGGGGCTTTCTGTGGCGGGAGCTACATATCAGGCTATTTTCGGGAATCCGCTGGTTAGCCCGGACATTCTGGGTGTCTCCTCCGGCGCGGGTTTTGGAGCTTCTTTAGGTATTCTCCTGTCTACCAGCACCCTCATTATTCAGGGATCCGCTTTAACGTTTGGACTGCTGGCTGTACTCATGGTTTTTCTGGTTTCAAAAGTAAATGGTCGGACGGAGTTGTTTACTCTGGTACTCTCGGGTGTTATTATTCAGGCATTGTTTGACGCACTGGTTTCCCTTATTAAATATGTTTCGGATCCCCAGGAAAAATTGCCAGCCATTACAGTTTGGTTGATGGGAAGTCTGGCCAGTTCTTCTTATAAAGATATCATCGTTTCGTGCGTGATCATCCTGCCCTGCATTGCAGTACTTCTGACGCTGCGCTGGAAAATGAATCTTCTGTCTTTGGATGAAGAAGAGGCTCGTTCGTTGGGGGTCAATGTTCATCGTCTGCGCTCTGTTGTTATCGTGCTTTCCACACTGATGACCGGTGTGACGGTTTCTCTGTGCGGTGTGATCGGATGGATCGGTTTGGTTATTCCTCATGTTGGACGGATGCTTGTTGGCAATGACCATCGTGCATTATTACCAGCCAGCGCGCTTCTTGGTGCGCTCTACCTGCTATTGATCGACACTATTGCCCGTACTGCCACCGCGGCGGAGATCCCGCTTTCCATTCTAACCGCGATCATTGGAGCGCCTTTTTTTGCGTGGATGCTACGAAAGACTTCAGGAGGTTCTACATGATTTTAGAGGTAAAAAATGGTTGCTTTTCTTACAACAGCCGGTCTATATTGTCCGATATCTCCTTCGAGCTGGAAGAGCATAAGGTCATGACGGTTCTGGGGCCAAACGGAGTTGGAAAAACCACGTTGCTCAAATGCATTATGGACTTTCTCCATTGGAAGCAAGGGGAAACCTTTATTGCGGGCCAACCCCTGCGGACTTATAAAGAAAAGGAACTTTGGCAAGTGATCAGCTATGTACCGCAGGCGAAGCGGAGCGTGTTTTCTTACCGTGTGCTCGACATGGTGGTAATGGGCCTGAACGCGAGCCAAAACTTTTTTAAGGTTCCTGATCAATCGCAGTACGATCAGGCAGAGGAGCTTCTGAACTTGCTAGGGTGTCGGAAACTTATTGACCGATACTGCAATCAGCTCTCGGGAGGAGAGCTTCAGATGGTGATGATCGCCAGAGCGCTAATTTCCAGACCTCAGCTTTTGGTGTTAGATGAGCCGGAATCCAATCTGGACATGAAAAACCAACTTCGCATTCTGGATGCCATTGAGCGTGCTTCGCGTGAAATGAACGCCGCCTGCCTGATCAACACGCATTTTCCAAATCATGCCCTTAATATATCGGATCAGACTCTAATGCTGGGACTGGGACAGAAAAAACTGTTTGGTGCGACAAAGGATTTGCTTAACGAGGAAAATATTGAGCGATTCTTTTCTGTGCGTTCCAAAATTGTTTCTTTTCAAGCAGATGGCCAGGAACACCAGAACATTTTTCCTTACCGTATTGCTTCTCACAGCAGAGGAGGTGGCATAACATGATTCCGTTTAGCTATGATTTTATGCAACCAATGTATCCGCTCCTGATCCAGCAATTTCTGGACGATTACAATCTGTCTGCCGGTGTGGCTTTAGATATTGGAACAGGACCTGGAAATCTGGCGGTTGAGCTGGCAAAAGTAACAGCAATGGACCTGATTTTGGTGGATATTGACGGAGAAGCGCTTCGGACCGCACAGAACCGCCTGTGTGAATTGGGGGTGGATAACCGAATTTCTACCCTGTGCGCTGATGTGGAAAAACTGCCTTTACGGGATAACCTGGCGGATTTTATCATGTGTCGTGGTTCTATCGGCTTTTGGCCGGTTCCCGTCCAGGGAATAACTGAAATTTATCGGGTACTGAAGCCTGGTGGATGTGCCATTGTCGGCGTGGGCGCCGGACGGTATATGCCGGAAACCATGCGCCGCAGGATCTATGGGTCCATGTCTGCTTCAGATAGAACAACTTCCCCCCGCCAATATACTCTTGAAGATTACGATGCCTTTGCCCGGCAGGCCATGCTGTCGGATTACCGCATCATTCTCGAGGATGATATATCCAAAGGGTGTTGGTTGGAAGTAAAAAAATAGAAAATTCCATCGTTTCAGGAGCTCTGTCCGACACCGATGGAGTTTTTTATTTTTTATTACAAGATAGGAGATATTGTATCAAATATCCGCGATCATGCTCGTCAGGAGAAGTGGGAACGCGCGATTGATAAATTTGTGATGACCAGTGCTGAAGAGCGGCAACAGGATAAGAATACTACAGGATGCATATCTGTACCGTTAGTGCCTGCTATCAAGGTATCCAATATCATAGAAAGCTCCGTTAGCTATGCTCACACTAAACAGTGATGTTTTGGCTCCTCGTAAAATTGCTTGGAACGGTCGTTTTGTGATCCATTCCCGTAGCGCTGAAGCCACGATTAGCAAGTTCAGAAAAGAGGGAAGAACAATAACCAAAGTGGTGCAGATGAATCCAGGTAATCCTGTTACTGACCGCTTATATATCTGGCAATATTGATCACAATGGAGACGGGAGAGTTTGGCTGAGCACGATCAAATCTATTAACACAGCCTCACTGAACTATCCGTTTCCCATGATCACGTCAGTATGCTCCTTTAAAGGCAAACACTCCGATTTTTAAAATTACACGAATAGTTTCCAATAAATCATATTCTGGGGAAGCTCTGATGTTCATTTTACTTCAAAACGTTATGGCATGAAAATTGATGGAGCTGCATATGTAACGGTGGCTTCGCAGAGCGCGTATGCAATGGCTTCTCTTTGGTATTTTAAGCGAAAAAATAAGAATTAATGCAATTCGCATTGAAAAAACGCTTTTCTCGGGAATCATTTGGAGTAGGTTTTTCTGCGATGCTGATGCAGGTGACGATACTGGTATAGCAAACTGTACTTTATAATCTTGCGGCGCAGCATGGCGGAGATACATGGCAGATTATACTCGGCGTGGCATACCGGGTAGTGCCTTTTGCATTTATTCCTTTATAGGACTTTCTCAGGTATATCAGCCAGCGTTCGGAACCAATTACAATACAAAACAGTGCGACCGGGTAAAGGATATTACGAAAGTATTTGCAATCACAGCAATTTTATTAGTGTTTATTTGCTAACTGACGATTATGTTAGTACCGAAGACAATTCTCTCTATGTTTATTACAACGCCGTCCGTAGTGGAACTGGGTGTAGGGGATTTCCGTCTGTTTCTACTGTAATATATTTTATTGGGAGTCTGAACTGTGATTCTGCCTCTGATGCAGTCTCTTGGCAGAGCTACGCGAGTGTTCTGGTTATTTTTCGCCAAATAGCCATCTACAACCTGCGGCCTATCATCATGCCTTATATTGCCGGATTTGGTGTATATAGCGTATTTTCCATAACGCTTATTATTGATATGACAGTTTTTATTGTTGTGGATGGTATGATGCTAACTGAATTTAGAAGAATGGATGTTTTAAAATCTATTGGAAGATAAAAAAATTTATGGAATCATTTATACAACGTTACGAATTTTTATGGTCGAAACAAGTACATAAAAAGGATGATTGTTTTATGTGCGGAATAAAAGGTTTTAGATGATTTGGAGAGCAAGTGTAGTGCTGGTTTGGTCAATGTACAAGGAGTATTATCCCATAATAGTAGGGAAGGTTATACTGTTTTTCTTGATAATTACCAGGTTGCTCTACAAAAATTATTTTTATCTATGAAGACATTGGTATGAGTAAAAAGGTTGATATATACATAATTTTGAGATTTTATACATTTATATATTGCGCAACAAATATTATTATTAAGTATAATGATTTATAAGCGCCTTGCTTAACAAAATACTATTTTGCCACTCCATAGCCAGAGAAAGTTTCTGGGCTGGAAATGTATCTGGAATGATTCTAAAATAAAAAATTATAATTACGTATTTGCATTTAGCTTTGGGAATGCAGGATAAAATAATCCGTATAATAACTACAGACCTTATCAAATTTTTAAAAGAGCAATTGTTAAATAAAAGACTATCCTCTACAGGGATAATGAAAGGTACACTACCCTCCAATAACCCATTAGATGGTGAGTAGGCATTAAGAAAAGACTTAAAAAGCTCCGTGATAAAACTAAATTTTTGTTATATGAGGTTGTAGGCCCCTTCACTTTTTCCTTTATAGGAGTGAAGGGGCTTGTTTAGTTCCTGTTGTTCCTTGAAAACTTTATATTCAACGATTTCACTACGTTAGCTGTCTAGCGCGAATACGGCAATTGGTATAGAAAAAAAGACTTCTCTGTCAGCTTACAGGAGCTATGGTGTCCTGTTACTCTATTTATATGTGTAGATTGAGACAGAATAATTTCACTACGAAAAGTTATGCCATTTGTTAAAAAGTAATATGAAAATATAGAATTCGTCATCTTATTATGAAGATTATATAGTAGTTTGCAGAGATGCATTATTTGTTAATATTTAGTCTGAGCGATCGTTATACCGTTATTCAAGTTTTATAAATAACAGATTAGAGTAAAAAACAGGTTTTTTAAATGTTAATGAATGTGATTTTGACATATAAAAGAATCGATAATAAGTAGGAAATATAATTAGGTAGGTGGCTTATTTATATAGTAGTTAAAAAAGTTTAATTTGAGCTCCTTACCTTATTTGTAATGATTGGTCATTTTTCATACATTGGATTTAGTAGATAAAAAACATGAAGAACAGGTTTTACTGACATGGTCATAAAGAACAGATCTCCTTGAGTACAGCTGATGTACGGGAAGTTTGATATGTTGGTTTTTCGCTGCTTCTGTTAGATATAGAGATGTCTAATGTTTGAAAATTGAATGTATTTAAAACAGACAAAAGATAAGAAAAAAAGGCAGGAATCCAGGGCTGATAATTTACTCAATCAGCATTTTCTTTGCATTTTTGCTCAAAATACCAGGTGTCGTTCACCTCCGGATTTGTTCTTCATTTCATATTTTAAGAATTGGAGGACAAGCCCTATGGCGGAAGAAAGGAATTATACCATTATTGTACAGAGAGAACGTGTGGAAGTGAGCAGAGAAGTTTATTATGCCTATCATAAAGCCCGTGAGGCGGAACGATATCAGAATCGTGTCATCCGGCAGATCGAGATGTCGCTGGAACGGTTCCAGGAGGAAGGGGTGAACACGGAATACCGTGTGGTCCGTTCGGCTCCGGGAATTGAGGAGGAAATGATCCGGGCCGAAGATAACCGCAGACTGTATCAGGCGCTGGAAGAACTGAACGTAGAAGAACGGCTGTTGATTGATGCTTTGTTCTTTTCTGGGATTACGGAAGGCGAACTGGCAGCCCGTCTCGGAGTTACCCAGCAGGCAGTGAGTAAGCGGAAGAAACGGCTTCTGAGAAAGCTCCGTGAAAAAATAGAATAAATTTTTTGTTTTCTGAGGTTGTGGGCCCCTTCACTTTTTCCTTTATAGGAGTGAAGGGGCTTATTCAGTCCCCGTTGTTCTTTGAAAACTTTATATCCAGCGATTACGATACGTTAGTTGTCCAGCGCGAAAGCGAAAGCGGCATAGAAAGATACGCCACGACCACCTGCAGGATCTCTAGTGTCCTGTTAATCTTATCATATCGAAGGTGCAGAGCGGTTTTTTCTGTTCTTTAAATGGCCCGTGGCCGGGCCATACCGCCATGACCTGGGCAGCCTATGATGATACTTCCGTCTAGTCACAGCCCCTCTTGACCGAGGGATCACGCAATGAGGGCGGCAGCCGGAGATCCCGGCTGAGGCAGCAAAAGAAGCTGTGCCTATGACGGCCTTGCCAGGGCTGGTTGTAATCGACTGCCAGGCTCCGGGGAGGTGTGCCGAATAGGAGCATAAAGTATTTAATAAAAATGAAATGAAGAACAAGTACGTTTTTATATTGTGTGGCGGCAGCTGTATCTTAAGCGCCGCCATCAGATATATTTTTACTGAAACGCTGAATCTTTGTCAGATTGGCAAAGCGTACTTATTAGATATGGTGATAGCTGTTTTATGATAAGCCAGATATGATGTGGTACAGAAAGAATAGACCATCAGAGGAGGAAGCGATCATGAGAAATGATAGCAAAAAGACAGTAGCAATGTATATCCGATTTGGGAGAGCAGAATCGGTCCATCACAACCCTTGCAAGCATGACAGCATCGACTGGAAACAGCAGTGAGAGGATTACCAAAAGGAGCAGGAAAACTATCCCTTGAGTAAAGTCTGGTTTTAAAAGAGAACGGGATAAAACTACATAGAGTTTCATCCCCTTGCTAAATACAAGTGAGGGGATTTTTTGTTTTCAGAAAAACAGACATGAGAGAGGATAACCAAAGTGAATATTTTAAGAGGCGATTTATACTATGCAGACCTGACACCGGTAACCGGCAGCGAACAGGGCGGCATAAGGCCGGTGCTGATGATCCAGAATGACATGGGCAACCGGTTCAGCCCAACCGTGATCGTAGCGGCCGTAACTAGCAGACAGGACAAGCATCCGCTGCCGACTCATGTCCTAATCAGTCCAAGCCACTGCGGCCTGAAAGAACATTCCGTTGTACTGTTAGAGCAGATCCGGACCATTGACCGTGTCCGCCTGAGAGAGTGCATAGGCCGGTTACCGGAAGAGGATATGGAGCAGGTAGATCATGCGCTGCGGATCAGCATCGGCCTTAGTTAGACGGAAAACAACGAAACCACAGAAAGAGCCGAGCCGTATATATATTTAAAGTTCGATTGAACGTTGTAGTCCAGAATAGGAGGGAGAGGATCTTATGAACGAAAAGCAAAAAGCATGGGTATATACCCGGATCGATGCACCGGAGGACCGGTATGGGAGCTTGAAGCGGCAGGACCAGAAGCTAACCGAATATGCCTCCCGCATGGGGTGGGAGGTAGTCGGTCATTCCCAGGACATTGGTTCCTGCCGGGATATGAACCGGCTCGGACTCCAGGCATTGACCGATGCGGTATCACAAGGGGGTGTGAATATCCTGGTGGTGAGCGGTCCCGACCGTCTGAGTCGCAATGCAAAGGACATCATTGTCTATGCAGAGTTTTTACAGAACTTTGGTGTGGAGGCTTATTCGCCGAAACAGGGGAAGATTGAAGTGCTTTGCACTTCTGTGTTAAAGGACTCGGCATTAGCGGTACCGGAAGATAGTCCGAATTTATCCATTCATTAGGAGGCAGGCCATGGAACAGAAGAAAGAAACGAACGAGGTCCGGTATAGTGTGGCCCGGAAATGCTTTGCACTTCTGTGCTAAAGGATTCGGCATTAGCGATACCGGAATACGGTCTGAATTTATCCATTCATTAGGAGGCAGACCCATGGGACAGAAGAAAGAAACAAACGAAGTCCGGTACAGTATAGCACGGAAACTGCTGAATTTGATGCTGGAAAATGGCTTTATTTCAGAGGAGGAATACAAAAAAATCGATGCCTTGAATCGGGAAACATTTTCTCCGGAATTGTCGAAAGTATATGGGTAAAAACACTGGATATATCTGAAAACTTGTGGTATTGTGTGGTGCTAACAGGAGAACAAAGAAAGGAAGGAGAGAAGCCTATGGAGAAGAAGGTTGTAAAGAAAATCATAAAAATCGAGCCTGTTAGCAGCGGTTCCGCCGCCAATGCGGTGGAAGTCAAACGTGTCTGCGCCTACTGCCGCGTCAGTACGAACTCAGCGGACCAAAAGAATTCCTTTGAAGCCCAGGTAGACTATTATACCCGGCTGATTGGAGAGAAGGAGGGCTGGGTGCTGGCCGGTATCTATGCAGACGAAGCCAGGACCGGCACAAAGCTGTACCGGAGAGATGACTTCCAGCAGATGATGGAGGACTGCCGGCAGGGAAAAATTGATTTGATCCTGACAAAATCCGTGACCCGGTTTGCCAGAAACACGTTGGACAGCATCAAAGCTATCCGGGAACTGAAGGCCCTTGGGATAGGCGTTTACTTTGAGAAGGAGAGGGTCAACACCCTTATGGAAAAGAGCGAACAGATGATAACCATCTTGAGCTCTATCGCCCAGGGAGAATCCGAGAGTATTTCCACCAATAATAAGTGGTCGGTAGTACGGAGATTCCGAAATGGTACATTCATTATAAGCAGTCCACCGTATGGTTATGAGAATAATGAGTATGGAGAGCTGGTTATCAAAAAAGAAGAGGCAGAGATCGTGCGCTGGATTTTTGATGAATACCTGGGAGGAAAAGGGTCCTACACCATTGCCGCAGAACTGGAAACAGCAGGGATTCCCACGATCCGTGGAGCAAAGGAATGGCTGGACAGTGTGGTAAAGGGGATTCTTCAGAACTGTGCATATGAAGGGGATCTGCTGCTTCAGAAAACCTATACGACCGATGGAGTCCCATTCACTCGCAAAAACAATCGGGGAGAATTGCCCCAGTATCTGATAGCGGATGACCATGAGCCCATCATTACCAGAGAGGAGGCTGCGGCTATCCGCCAGATTTATGAGTATCGGAGGGAACAGCAGTGTGTGGAGGATGCCAGTGTATATCAGAAGCGGTATGCATTCAGCAGCCGGATTCTCTGCGGGGAGTGTGGGACAAAATTTCGCAGGCAGAAAATCTACATCGGAAAGCCATATGAAAAAATCCAGTGGTGTTGCTACCAGCATATTAAAGACAGTAAGAAATGCAGCCAGAAGGCAGTCCGTGAGGACGTCATCCAGGCTGCATTTCTTAGGCTCTGGAACCGGCTAGCCAGCAATTATGAGGAGATCCTGATCCCCATGCTGGCGGCGTTGAAGGCAATCCAGGGCAACCCAGAGCAAGACAGGGAAATGCAGGAGATAGAACAGAATATTCAGGAACTAAAACGGCAGGGCTATAGGCTGGGCAGGGTATTAACCGAAGGCAGCATAAGCTCTGCCATTTTTATTGAGAGACAGAACCAGATTGAGGCACAGCTGGAAGCGGACCGGAGGCGGCTGCGGCAGCTGCAGGGGCAGAAAGCCTTTGAATGGGAGATATCCCAGACCGAATATCTGATAAGCGTCTTCCGCAACCGTCCTGCCATCCTGGAAGCGTATGACGAGGAACTCTTCCTACTGCTGGTGGAACGTATCACAGTGCTGCCCGGACGCCGGCTGGTATTCCGTCTGAAGAATGGTCTGGAACTGGAAGAAAATGAACAGGAGGTGAGCTAAGTATGAGACAACGCCATATGCCGCTGGGGTATCGGATGGCGGAAGGAAAAATAGTAATTGATCCAGAAACGGCAGAGATTATAAATCGAATCTTCCAGGAGTATTCAGAAGGAGCTTCCCTGTACCAGCTTGCGAGAAAACTTACAGAACAGGGGGCACTCAATGCAAACCATAAGCCGGTGTGGAATCATGGGACGGTTGGAAAAATCCTGGAGAATCGAAAGTATCTGGGAGACGAATTTTATCCAACAATGATAGAACTAGAACTGTTCACCCAGGTACAGGAGCGCAGGAAAGAAAAGAGCAGGGAGCTGGGGCGTGTCATGCAGCCTAACAGCTTCGGGAATCGCTCTATGTTCGCAGGCAGTCTGATCTGCGGAGTCTGCGGGCAGCCCTACCGCCGGTACGTGGAGCACTGCGGACAGCCGGGAGAAAAAATCGTCTGGAAATGTAAGCACTACATAAATGAAAACAGGGTGTGCTGCCGGAACATATTCCTGGTAGACAGCCAGATCATCCAAGCATTTATGGAACTGATGAGAGGGGTGAAGGAGGGGAGGTTCCAGATAGAGCCGGAAACCATCGTGCAGGGCCTGCCATATAGCCGTGAGGCGGCAGAACTGACCAGAAAGCTGCAGGAATTGGAGGAAAAGCCGGAGTATCCATCCGAGGAGATGGTACGGCTGATTTATGAGCGGGCCAGATTACAGTACCGGGTGTCCAGAATTCAGGACCAGAATTACCAGACAGAAAAACTGAAAACAGTCCTGGAAGAAAATCCACTCCAAAAAGAATTTAATAGTGAACTTTTTAAGGCAACGATACATCGGATTACCGTTCACAAGGACAGACGGTTCGAATATGAATTAATGAATGGTGTAAAAATTGAGCTTCCTATCCAGGAAGCAGCAGAAGGGAGGAAACCGGATGAGACGGGCCAGAACAGCAACCGTTGTAAAGAAAAACATCTCTGTAATTCCAGCCAATCCGGAATTCAGCCGTGATACAAGGGCTCAATATAAGCGGCTGCGGGTAGCCGCCTACTGCCGGGTCAGTACCTTGCAGGAACAGCAGGAGACCAGCTATGAAGCACAGGTGAATTATTATACAGAAAAAATCAACAGCAACCCGGAATGGGTGTTTGCAGGAATCTATGCAGATGACGGGAAGAGCGCCACCATGACCCGTAAGCGGAATGACTTTCAAGCAATGATTGATGACTGTATGGCAGGGAAAATTGATATGGTCATCACAAAATCCATCAGCCGCTTTGCCAGGAACACGGTAGACTCCCTTACCCATATCCGAAAATTAAAGGCAAAGAATATTGCCGTGTATTTCGAGAAGGAGAACATCAATACCCTGGGGGATGGCGGGGAAATGCTGATTACCATCCTTAGCAGCCAGGCCCAGGAGGAAAGCCGGAACTTAAGTGAAAATGTCCACTGGGGGTATGTGAGGCAGTTTGAAAACGGAGTGGTGTATGTAAATCACAATAAATTTCTGGGATACACCAAGGATGAAGAAGGAAATCTGGTCATCGTGCCGGATGAGGCAAAGCTGGTCCGCAGAATCTTCCGATTATACCTGGAAGGAAACAGCATTAACAAAATTGCAGAGACGCTTACAAAGGAAGGAATTCGGACTGTGACAGGAAACACCGTGTGGCATGCCACGGTGATTTCCAAAATGCTGATGAATGAAAAATATATGGGGGATGCGCTGCTGCAAAAAACCTATACCGTGGATTTCCTGGAAAAGAAGAGGGCGGTCAATAAAGGAATCGTACCGCAGTATTACATCGAGGGCAACCATGAAGCGATTATCCCTCGGGAACTGTTTTACCAGGTACAGGAGGAACGGGCCCGCCGGGCGAATGTTTACCGCCCGGCAAAAAAGAAGGGAACCACCATCCGGGGAAAATACAGTTCCAAGTATGTGCTGGCCGACATCATGTACTGCAAAGAGTGCGGACAGCCTTACCGCAGGCAGGTATGGGTGAACGGCGGTACAAAGAAGCCGGTGTGGCGCTGTTACAGCCGCTTGAAGAGCGGAACCAAGAAGTGTAAACATTCCCCCAGCCTGGAAGAAAAAGCGCTCCACGAAGCGATTATGGAGGCCATCAACTCCGTGGTAAAGGATGAAGGGGAGTTCATCGATGCCTTCCGGGATAATGTCATCCGGATCCTGGGCAGCTACTCGGACAACGTGGAGCCAACCGAATATGATGAGAAGATCGATGCACTGCAGAAACAGATGCTGGCCCTAATCGAGGATAGTGCTAAAACGGAGAGCGCCGATGAGGAGTTCGACCGGGCGTATCGGGAGATCACGGACCAGATCCGGGCCTTCAAGAAAAAGAGGACAGAGCTGAGCCGGGAAAAGCAGCTGGCCGAAGCCTACGACCAGAGAGTGGAAGGTATGGGTCAGTACATCCAAAAGACCAACTACCTAAAACGCCAGTTTGATGACGAACTGGTCAGGCGACTGATTAAGGCCATCATGGTAATCAGCGAAGATAAGATTGAAATACAGTTCCACTCAGGGATTGTGATGACCCAGAGAATCAATGAATATGACTAAGACCGGCGGCAGAATCAACGGATTCCTGCCTGCCGGGATCCTGACAGTGGCAAGAATAAAGTCCCCAGACACCGTGTGATATCCTTATCACAGCTGGGGGTTTTATTGTTGGTATTACAGGGAGGAGTAAGAACGATAGACGGGGAGGAACAGCGGAATGATATCGGAAGAGCTGAAAAAGATGTTTGAAGGGCGGATTGCGATGCAGGATATGCATTATGTGGGGAAAGCCTGCTATGGGAGACTGGAGGAGAATCTCAGAGGGAAGATTGAGCTGGGACAGGGCTTTATGGACAGTGGGTATACCAGGCTTACCGTCTCAGTGCTGGAGCGGACCAATGGGCTGGTGGATCAGATGAAGTTTTTGATCAGTGATGTGACTGGTCTGAAACAAGAAACGGAAGGGGAACGGATGGCAGGGCCAGAACTGAGATCGTATAAAGATTCTGTCTGGTGGAATTGTGAGATGGAAGAGGAGGACTACCAGAAGATAGCGGAGGTGGTCAATGGATATCTGTCTCTGTTTCAGTCGGAAGAACTGGTTCAGGGACAGAAGGAGGACGAGTCTCAGGGGCAGGAAGTACAGTCGGGAGCGCTGCCGGGTAATATCCTTACTTAAATCATCGGAACCATGTTTAATATAGAAGGAATAAGGAAGGGAGCGGGGCTTAAATGGAAGTGTTTGTGAAGCGTGAAAACTGGGATGGCGGAATTTGGATGAAGCTGCCGGCTTCGGAGGAACAGGCAGAACAGGTCCAGGAGGAACTGGCCGGGTACCATCCTTCCAGGATGATTCCATTCATAGGAGATGTGAAAGCGCCGGTGTCCGGTCTGGCACATCTGTTAATTGGAGAATTTGTGTTTCAGGATTCAAACCTTGGACAGTTAAACTACCTTGCCGCAAAGATTGGTTCCTGGACGGAACAGGAGCGGGCTGTCTTCGAGACTGTGCTGCAGAATGAAAAGCCGGATTCTTTGATACGGATTGTGGAGGTAATGGAGCATTTAGACCAGTACGAATGCCATCCAGAGATAAAATCCCTAGAACAGTATGGACATGATCTGTTTGAGCGGGAAGGGAGAACGCTGCCGGTGGAACTGACCGGCTATTTTGATTATGAGGCGTATGGCCGTTTCCATATGAAAGCCAGTGAGAGGTTGACAGATGAGGGGCTTATTACAAGAATCAAGGCACCAAAATCGGAAGTAGGAAAGACGCAGAATCCAGAAGTGGTGCAGCCTGGGACAGCAGTATTCCGGGTGTATCTGGTATTTGATAAGAAGTATCCGGAAAAGAACTGTTATTATTTCCCTATGACGGAGAAACAGCTGGAGGCCCTTGAGGAGAAATGCAGAATATATGACGTTTATGAGGTGGCAGACTATCTCAGCAATATCTGGGAGTTGGATCAGTTCTTACCTCCACGGCTCACATTTAGGGAGCTGAACCAGATTGCAATGGAGATACAGAACTTGGCGGATAAAACCACTGTGTCGAGAAAGAAACTTCTGGCTTCACTAGAAGCTGAGGTTCCAAGGGATGCAGATGCAGCAAGTCAGATTATTCGTAATTATAAGGACTATGAATTCCTCCCGGTTCAGGAGTTGTCAGCGGAGTGCTATGCAAAGTATCTGCTGAATTTACATCAGATTTATATCGAGAAGGAACTGGAACCATATGTCCGTCTCGAAGAATTTGGTTTGCAGAAAATGAAAGCGAATGGGCCGGTGGAGACAACATTTGGCACGCTCATCTATAAGGGACATCCGATACAGGAACTGAGTCCGTCTGTTCATGAATTCCGCCTATACAATTCATTGGCTGTAACCGCCTATTGGAGTGGAAGTGAATCCTTTGTGCCGGAGCTTTTAAGAGGGAAGGAACTTCTCTCGTATGAAAACATGATCCGGGAAAAGATTCAGGCCAGCTTAAAAAGCTACCCCGAGAAAGGTCTGGCGGAATATCTGTTTTCTGAACTGCTTAAAAAACGGGTTGCATCTATGACGCCAGATGTAGAGGCATATGCCGGCAGCCTTTGGGGTGTGCTTACAGTAAGAACATACGGAGAATTAAATGACCGGGAGTTGGCGGCTGTGATGGAAGAGTGGAAGGCGATGGCAGATAGCGGCTGGGGAGAAGAACTGTTTTACCGGCCTATTCAGACGGAGAAGGGTGAGATTTATATTGGGTTCTGGGATACAGACAATAATGACAACCTGTTTATAAAAACAGAGGAGGAGTTTCGGCGGGACTACCTGGGCGGAAGTCAGATTGGGCAGGAGCTGCAGCTTTAAAAGTAAGTCTTTGAATACAAGTTTTCAATGCAAGCCCAGAACAGTGGTTAAGCACGAAAAGAACAAATGTTCTGAAAACATATTGCGCTATCATGTCTGCTCCTGTATAATAGCAGTAGAACGAGGAGGCGTCAGATTAGATGATTCGGTTATTTGAGTTTCGGGATTTGGATAGGATTATGGAGATTTGGCTGGAGGGAAACTTAAATGCTCATCCATTTATAAAAGAGGAGTATTGGAGACAGAATTTCGAGACAGTCCGCTCCGTGCTGCCAAATGCAGAGGTGTATGTGTTTGAGGAAGACGGGGAGGTCCAAGGCTTCATTGGCATGGACGCAGAGTATATTGCCGGAATATTTGTAGCGGAGGGACACCGGGGGCAGGGGATCGGCCATCAGCTGATTTCAGAGGTAAAGAGGAAAAAGCGCCTGTCATTGCATGTATATGAGAAGAATACAGGCGCTGTGGCATTTTATCAGGCGGAAGGATTCCGTGTTGAAAACAGCATGACAGAGAAAGGAACTGGGGAGCAGGAGTACCTGATGGTGTTTCATGAGGACAGCGAATTAAATGAGGGAACATAGCTTGATAAGGTGGATGAAATAACTTTTTGGGCAGTTACTTATAAATTGTCATTTATTATGAAGGAGGAGTTACAAAATGTCTAAATATAATTTCTACTATGATGAGTCTGAGCATAGTCGAAAAATCAACTATCAGACAGTAAGTGCCTCTAATTATTATGATAATTTCGTAACCATGATTGTAGGATGGTCAGCCGAGAAGGATGATATTCTGCAACGGCATGCTTCTTTTGAGGCTAAGTACGCAGATAGAAAAGATCGTAATGGTGAAATCAAAAGTACGATGTTTCAGCAAAAACAATTTAAGTATGGTTTTGCCTCCCTTAATAAGCAGAATGCTCAGTTTATAAATGATTTTCTGTCGCTTTTTGACGAGGAAATTCATATTTACTTTTCTGTTTCCAGCAAGATCGAATACCTTATGTTGCAGGTTTTTCAAGGGTACGAGAACAGTTTTCTCTTTGATGCAGACTTTATGAAGTATTCCATTACAAAGGCTCTCGTTATATATCACCCGAGGGAAATCATTAAATGCCTCTACGAATCACCCAAAGACTTTTTAGAGGAACTAAAGAAGTTTTTCCGAGATAGGATTGAATTTAATAAAAACGATTTGGAATTGAAACAAGCAGAGACGACGGCATTTCAAGAAATTTTACTCGTATTAGATGAAATTTCAGATGCTCCAGAGCTTGATTGGGATTATCATATGCCTTTTGATGGGGTCTATAAGTATCTACAGGAGAAAAATTTACAGAACTATTCACTTATTATTGATAAAGAAGGTAAAGCGGAGGAAGAAAGCAAAACTCTAAAGTCTGCCCGTGAAATAGGACTGGATAATTCAGATGAAGCCGGTTCTATGGAACATTCAGGTCTTCGTATGGCAGATATGATGGCGGGAATAATTTCTAAGCTGTTGAAGGGGTTATGCGATTCCTTACGATACCAATCTCTTGATGAAAGCACCAACAAAAAGATTCTGGACGTAGGTTGGTTTTGCTTGAGTGAAGTTCAATTAGAGCTTTACAAAAAGCTATATCGTCTTATTTGCGAATGGCAACCAGCTTGGTACAAATCGTACTCTGGCATTTATTCTGATAATTTGGTTGTATTCAATGCTTTGCTTAATTTTATGAACCATTTTGAATCTGTCGAACAGATCCGGGCTGATATAGATATGCAGGGCGAATACTTTAATGCGTTTGCTTGTGAGCAGTTGGCAAGGTATTTTGAGCGGAGAAGATGCAAACTGCCCATTGAGCCTGTAATTCCCTTTGATGAAGAATCATATTTGAACTCAAGGGGTGGGAAGGTATATTTTGATTCGGTGAACCAACTTCTTTTGCCGTTGCATGAAGGTTCTCAGACTTTTGATGTATTATCGGTTGGGGTGGATCAGAAATTCACTCCAATAATAACAATTCTAAAAGATGGAGAATCTGAGTGCTTTCGACTTCCAAATGAACTAAGTGAGTGGGTTTGTAGTGTTGTTGGAATGGCTGCCAGGGGAATGAACCTTTTCCCTACCAAAGTGACTTTTTCTAATATTAATGGAAGATATTATGTGGATATACTTTGAATATAAGGCAAAAAAAGAAGAAAAGAAAAAAGCAAAGGAAGATAATGAAAAGAAATTCTATAACTTCCAGTTATAGAAAAGGGAGATGTTATCGGATCAACCATTTTTGAAACATACCATAAGGCTTCTAAATATGCGGGAGGTGGCATTATGGCAACCTGGAATCCATGGCACGGATGTAGAAAAGTAAGTTCGGGGTGTCTGAACTGCTATGTGTACCGCAGAGACGCCGAATTTGGAAAAGACAGCAGCATCATAGCCAGGACATCCAGCTTTGCTCTGCCGGTAAAGCGGAATCGAAAAGGTATATATAAATTACAGCCGGACGAGGGGGCCGTGTATACTTGCATGACCTCAGACTTTTTTGTAGAAGAAGCGGATGAATGGCGGCCTGAAGCATGGAAGATGATTCGGGAGAGGGATGACCTGCATTTTGTAATCATTACAAAACGAATCCATCGATTCCAGGTTGGACTTCCAAAAGACTGGGGAGAAGGATATGACAATGTAACAATCTGCTGTACCTGTGAGAATCAGAATATGGCCGACTATCGGCTCCCCATTTTTCTGAATTTACCAATCAGACACCGGACGATTATTCATGAACCAATGCTGGAATGGATTGAGATTCGTAGGTATCTGGCAACCGGATTAATTGAACAAGTTACTTGTGGCGGGGAGTCTGGCCCAGAGGCCAGGATTTGTGATTACGCATGGATCTTAGAAATCATGCAGCAGTGTGTGGAGTATGATATTCCTTTCTGGTTCAAACAGACAGGTGCTAAATTCAAAAAAGGAAACCGTATCTATCATATTGAGCGGAAAGACCAGATGCACCAAGCGGAAAAGGCTGGGGTGAATTACAGATACGAAAGAAATAATTAAATAAGAGATACAAGCTTGCATAAATTTAAGGAGTAATTAAGCATCATAATACATAATAAAAATGACCGATAAAATTGGACTTGACTGGTCATTTTTGTTAATTACAAGCTAGAAGGCTGTTATGATAGGGCGTTGGTTAGTAAACGTTGTTTATCGTAATAGCCTTTATTTTATTTGTTCGAAAAAAACGATTAAGAAAAAATGGCGGAGGTGGTTGATAAATATGCAGACTTGGTTCAAGAGCTAGAAACCTTACAGGGGCCGCGGATTAAATTGTAAAAAGGGACAGAGGAGGTTAAATGGTGAATTTTTTACGAATGGAGTTAAAAAAGGTGCTTGGTGTGACCCGATACAGCGAAGATGCAACATATATCGGAAGCTGTGGCTATGTGAGAGTAAATGAGGAAGTTCGTATGCGTCTGGAGTTTTCCAGATCCTCTACTACAACATATGACGGAATCGTTATGACAATGTTTAACCGAAAAGAGGGAATGATTGATACCAATGCGTTGAAATTCCGGGATATTTGGGGCAGGAAGGCGGTCAGCAATCCCAATTTCAAGGAAGGGATTATCCCGCATATTTGGGAAAACAAGGAGAAGGAGTGGTATGTCTATAAGCCGAACCAGAAGGATTACCAGATATTGGCGGATGAGATTAGTCAATATGTCGGACTGTTTCAGGAGGCAGAAATAACTCAGGGACCGCAAATTAATATGTAAATCCAGGAATATGGTGGGGCTTTGCTGTAAAGGAGGTGATGGTGTTCACTGTGTAAATAGAAAAGAGCAGATTGTTATGACAGGGAGAGACTGATGAAAATCAGTGTCTTTTTTCTTTTGCAAGAGAGACAAAAAGAAGGAGGCAGAGTTCCGGCCGGGAAAAGATATCTGACTCTTTTTTGAATGGATTTAGAACAGAAAGCGATAGAAAGGGTGAAGATGGCGTCCGAGATGTCCTTAAGACTATACGGACGCCCCTTGGTTGTAACAGACAGTGGAGGGAAAGACAGCGCAGTATGTAGGGAAATTGTCAGACGTGCCAGGATACCATTTGAGATTCATCACAACCTGACTACAGCAGATGAACCTCAGACCATTTACTATGTGAGAGATATTTTTCGCAAGTTGGAACTGGAGGGGATTACCTGCTGTGTGAATTATCCGATTTACAAAGGCCAGAGAGTTACCATGTGGTCTCTGATCCCTATGAAAAAATTCCCACCGACAAGGCTGCAGAGATATTGCTGCCAAATTTGTAAAGAGAACTCCTGCCAGGATCGCTTTATTACTACCGGTGTGCGATGGGCGGAGAGTGCGAAGAGGAAGACTAGCCGGGGAGTTTTTGAGAACTTTGTCTCGGATCCCAGTAAGAAGATTATCCTGAATAATGACAATGATGAGCAACGGATGCTGTTTGAGAACTGCACATTAAAAGGGAAAAGAACCTGCAACCCGATTGTGGACTGGCGGGACTCAGATGTGTGGGAATATATACGCAGCGAGCGTCTGGAGATTAATCCGCTTTATGATATGGGATTCTACCGAGTCGGCTGTTTGGGATGCCCTATGGCAGGGAAGAACCGTTGGACAGAGTTTCGGCTATTCCCGACCTACCAGCGGGCATATATAAGATCCTTTGGAAAAATGCTTGATGTAATTCATGCTGGCGGGGGCAAGACAAAGTGGAAGACGGCGGAGGATGTTTTTTCGTGGTGGATGGAGGAGGAGACCATCAAGGGTCAGATGAGTTTGTTTGATATTACGGAATGGAAAAATGTAAATGAAACATAGAATGAGATAACAGGAGTTGCAGCAGTCAACCTTGGGGCATGGGAATTGACACCAGCTAGACAGTAAGGTTGAAGAAATATCTGTCCCTGCATGTATACGAAAGAAACACTGGAGCAGTATCATTTTATCGAGCAGAGGGTTTTAAGGTTCAACAGAGCATGACGGAAAAAGAGATAGGTGAGAAAGAATTCCTGATGGTCTACGGAGAATCGAAACAGACAGCAGTATCATAACAAAAACGTCCAGCTTTCATATGCTCGTCAAACGCAGCCAAAGCACTGAGTATGAACTCCAACCAGTAGGAGGAGAATGGGTTTATAATGAGATGATATGAATTTATAAAGCTTTGTGGGAAAATAATCCATTCCATGTTACAATAACCTTAATATAGTTAAGTGGATTATATGCAAATCTAGTAGGTTAAAAAAGAGTAGTTTACTGGGCTACTCACCCTATATTTATGAAGGCGTTGTTTGGTAGCTTACTGTCCTCGAAGGAGATTTGCTTATTTCTATTTGACATTTACAAATCCTTTGTACACCTTTAATTTTGCTTAGCAATTTGCTTTGGAGTAGCCCCTGATATATAAATGATATATGTAGATATATGTTCCTAATGGTAGTCAAAGGACATTTGCGAATGCTACAAGAACAGGTTGTTAAAATGAATAAAAGATTATATTGAATCTGATGGTAGGCTTTAAGTTGAAATGGTACTATCAGAATATAATTATGTATGTATAGCTTTGCAATGGTGTAAGTGTTTTAAATCAATATTTATTGCTATTAAAAAGGTGGATGGAAGGAGTAAACTATGGCGAAATATACGGATGATGAGATACGTGGTATATCGAAAATAACTTGCAAGATTGCTGGTGAATATTTGGGGATATCATCAATGGCAGTAAGCATTGGTATGAGAAATGGTGTTTTGCCAATTGGTTTTGCCATTCATAATGAGGAGCGTGACAGAAGATACTCAGAAAGTTGGTCATATCATATTATTGCTGAACGGTTAATTGCATATAATCATGGAAAAATAAATGAAATCCAGGTTCAGAATATCGAAAAGAACCTGACCACAATAATTGAAAAGTTTGAAGAAATGAAACAAGACCTGCTTTTTATATTAAGCGAAGACGCAGAACCGAAGAAATAGAGCTGTTTGAGTACGCGTTTTCGCTGTCCAAGTATAAAGATGAAGAGAAAAAATACGAAGGGGGGAGGAGTTGGCATGAAAGGTAAGGAAGTGATTTCCTTAACGAGGCAACAGCTTTATGATGAAGTTTGGAAACAGTCACTTGTAAAGGTTGCCCAAAAATATAATCTACACTATGGACGGTTAATTAGCAGTTTAAAACAGGCGAACGTCCCATATCCTCCTTCTGGATATTGGACAAGAGTGGATTTTGGAAAGGATGTATCAACAGATTTAGTACCTTTATCAGGTGATGTAGATGTGTCTGTAGAGTTGACGCTGGCAGGTGCTGTAGTAACCAGAAAACGGAAGAAAAGCTTTGTAGAGGAAGAAAAAGTTGAAAAAGCAGTACAGCCAGAAGAGAGATGTATAGAAGCGATGGAGAGGCTTAAAGAGGAAGCGCCAACTGTGATACCATTTTCTACAAATTTAGATATACCGGATACGGTTTTATACTTTTTAACGACTGATGAAAAAGCGAAGGTAATTGAAGCAATCAATAGTTTGGAAATTAAACAAAATGCTCACCTACATAAGAATTTAGTTGTATATAAGAGAGCAATAAAAGAGTATAAGGATTATCTCAAGGAACATAATTTCTCAGCAAGGAATCGAAATTATTATGATAGAGGAAAAACAGTTGAGCCACCTCGATTTATAAATGATGTTTCTGAGGATGGATTAAGCCGGGCTATTTTAATTATGGATGTCATATTTAAAACAGTAGAAAAACTGGGAGGAGAGGTGCAGCAAGACTTGTCTGTAAAGATACGACAAGATGTTGTGCATTTTAAGTTTGCAGAGGCCCAGGATAAGGTACCCCATGAAATAACAAAGCAGGAGGCAAAAGAATTACTGGAGTATAAAGAGGCCAAACGATATAAAAGATATGCAAGCGAACCTAAAATAAAAAAATACGATAATGTATACAATGGTAAGCTTCGTATTGTGTTTGACGACAGCTCGTATATTAAAGATAGTGTAGAGTTAAAATTAGAGGAGCACTTGGATGAAATAATAATTCGTCTTTACGAAATTTCCAATGTACACAGAATCGAACGGGAAAAGAGAGAAGAGCAGCATCGTTTATATTTGGAGGCGAAACTCCGTGAAGAGGAAGTGAAAGAAAGACGGCAGCAGGAAGCGGTAAAAACGCAGGCACTGGAGAATATAGCAAAAGATTATCGGATTGCTTGTGAGATTAGAAATTACATAACTGCAATACTGAATAAAGGAGAGCTGACCGAAGCTGATTTTGAATGGATTGAATGGGCGAAGAAGAAGGCTGATTGGTATGATCCAATTGTCGCTAGGGAAGATGAGTATTTGGGGAAAAGGGACCATTCACGGTCAGATGAAGATAAGATGATAATCAAGAAAAAACAGAGCAGTATTTATGGTTGGTAAATGTGTCATCTACTAATATTAATAATTAAAGATAATGTGAAGATTGTTAGTTATATAATAGTATCATAATGTGAAATATTATTTATAATTTTTTGAGAGAGAAGGAACAGAGATATATGGACTATATTTTAGAGTTTGATGAATTTATTCGTTCTATTAAACAAAATATAGATACAAAGTATTCATTTTTGTTGGGTGCTGGTGCATCAGTTGAATCAGGGATACCTTGTGCTAGCGAATGTATTTGGGAATGGAAAAGAGATATATTCATTTCTCAAAATCCTACATTGGCAGAAATGCATAATAATATCAAATCACAAAATATAAAACGGTCAATCCAAAATTGGTTAGATAATCAGGGTACATATCCTAAAGAAGGCGAAGATATTGAATACTCTTATTATATTGAGAAAGCATTTAGAATTCCAGACGATAGAAGAAAATATTTTGAACGAAACATAACAGGAAAGACGCCAAGTTTGGGATATCATATATTATGTTTGTTAGCAGAGCGAGAGATAATTAAAAGTGTTTGGACTACCAATTTTGATGGCTTAATTATTAAAGCTGCGCATAAATATCAACTAGTTCCTATTGAGGTTACGTTGGAATCACAAGACAGGATATATCGTACTGATGCTAATAAGGAGTTGCTATGTATTGCTCTACATGGCGATTACAAATATGGTCCTCTAAAAAACAGTAAAGAGGAATTAGATAGCCAGAGTGATATTTTTGTTAATGCCTTATCATTTGAAGCATCAAAACGTTATTTTGTTGTAATGGGGTATAGCGGAAGAGATAAATCACTAATGCAAGCAATAGAGCGTAGCTTTTGTAGAAGTGGTGCTGGAAGGCTTTATTGGTGTGGATATGGTAGGAATATTGCACCAGAAGTGAGAGTTCTGATTGAGAAACTCAATTTGTATGGGCGAGAGGCGTTTTATATACCTACAGATGGTTTTGATAAAACAATGCTTAATATTGCGCATATGTGTTTTGAAGACAAGGAACTACAAGAAGAAGTTGAAAAATTAAAAGCTGATCTGGGTGCTGGGTATGAGTGTAGAACAACAACGTTTTCACCGTATAAGGAGGGTGTAAACAAAATTGTAGATACAAATGTTTATCCAATTAAATTTCCAGATAAATGTTACCAATTTGAGGTGAAAAACAGTTCAGTTATGAACCTATGGGATTATTGCAAGCAGCTGATTGATTATAACATAGTTGCAGTACCTTATAATGGAATGATTTATGCTTGGGGAAATCGAAATTCGATTAGTAACATGTGTGGCCCTAACGTTAATGGAACGATAGAACTAGTACCATTGACAAGAAAAATTTTTTTTGACAATGGCACTTTAAAAAGTATGCTTTTAAAAACATTGCTTATTGTTATTGGAAAGCATAGCAATTGTAAATATAATAGAAACAAAATATGGAGAGAGTCAAAAAAAATAAACTACACTATAAACGGAAAAAATATTGAAGCATATCAGGGCATACGGTTTTCATTATTCATGGATTGGAAGTACTCATATTTGACACTAACGCCTGCTTTTTATTATAAAGATCGAAATAATGTTAGCAAGGAAGAAAATAAAGAATTTTCGGATAGATTTATGGAACAAATATGTAAAATGCAAGCGAATAAGAATTATGCGGCTTATATTAAACATTGGATAAATATAATTTTTCCAGATGGTAAATCGATTATTTCAATGTATCCATGTAATTCTGAATCAGGGTTCGAGTTTACAATTGTCAATAAAAGTCTACTTGTTGGGTTGAGATCAAGACAGGCATTACACAATCCTGATGATGATATGAAAAAAAGAATATGCATTGGAGGCGCAGAACTTGCAGATACAGAATTAAAATTTTATAATCCTGCCCAGAATGCGATGCATACAGATTTTCATCCTATGCGAGGGTTGATTAATAATAAACCGTATGATTTCTATATGAATAATAGATTGTTTAAATCAAACATATCTTTAGGAGTGATAAGCCCAGTAGGATCCGAAAAAAAATTAGAGGATTTTTTGGATCGACTTAATAAAAAACACAAAGTTAATTATAATGTTGATTACGTTATTGATTATCCTGGATTTCAGTCCGTCTATGGGGTTGGACTCAGTGTTCCGCTAATTGCGGAATGGGCTCTATTAGATGATAAAATGCTAAATAAAGCCAACTTATATCAGTCATGCTTGAATTTTGGTGATCAGATTAAGAAGAAGATTGAATATCTAAAATCACGTGATAGTGTAGATGTTATTATTATTTATATTCCCAAAGAGTATGAGTTATTTACTTTTTTTAATGATGGAAATATTCATTATGATTTGCATGATTATGTAAAAGCTTTTTCTGTTCAAAGACATATCTCGACACAGTTTATTAGAGAAAAAACAATTGATAGTGAGTTGGATTGTCAAATTGCCTGGGCTTTATCTCTTGCAATTTATGTAAAAGCTGGAAGAACACCTTGGATTTTAAGTGGCTTAAGAACTGACACCGCGTTCGCGGGAATAGGTTACAGTGTTGATCATATTAAAACGGATAACCAAACACTTATAGGGTGTAGTCATATTTATGGAGCAGACGGCCAAGGGCTCCGATATAAATTATCAAAAATTAAGGATGTAACATTTGATTCAAAAAATAATCCATATTTATCAGAAAATGAAGCTTATCAGTTGGGCTTAAATATTAAAGAACTATTTTTTGATTCATTTAAAACGCTTCCTCAAAGAGTGGTTATACATAAAAGGTTCCCATTCCAGAAACAAGAGATTGATGGATTAACAAAATGTTTAGGAAGTGCTGGGGTTAAAGACATTGATTTAATAGAGATAACTCTTGAAGATAGATTTCGATGTTTTGAATATGATAGAAGATTACAAATTGATGGGTACCCAGTAAGAAGAGGCGTGTGTTTTGCTATTAATGAAAATACGGCATATCTCTATACTCATGGAATAGCCCCTTCGGTAAAAAACGCTAACCTGCGATATATTCAAGGTGGAAAAAGTATACCGGCTCCTTTAAAAATTGTTAAACATTATGGTAATGGTGATCTGGCTCAAATAGCAACAGAAATATTGGGGTTATCAAAAATGAATTGGAATAGTTTTGGATTGTATTCAAAGTTACCATGTACAATTCAGTCATCCAATGCTATAGCAAGAGTTGGCTGGCTATTATCGCAGTATGAAGGTGTGGTATATGATTATAGGAATTTCATGTAGAGATTATAGTTAGTATTTGATATTTCAAAAAATTATGATATAGTTATTACATAGGAGAATTTATATTCGTTAGTGTTACTGCAACGATGTACTATAATGTTAGGGGGATATCCCTCTGACTATCTCACTTTACTATATGTGAATTATAATAATCACAATGTGGGCATGGATAAGGTAGAATTCTCCTATTTTATTTGGAGGAAGTTATGCTTGAAGAACCTAATATGGTAAGAGAAAAATTCTTTAATATGAAAAGCCGCGAAGATGTGGCTGACATATTGGGTATAAAAGAAAAAAGTTTAAGATATTTTTTATATAGCATAAAACCAGATAATATGTATGTCGAGTTTTCAATCTCAAAAAAGAATGGCGGGGAAAGAGTTATTTGTGCGCCAAATGATAAACTCAAAGCTATTCAAAGGAAATTAGCAGTTATATTGAATATGGTATATAAAACGAAGCCAGCAGCTCATGGATTTGTTTTGGACAAAAATGTGGCGACTAATGCCAAAGGACATGTAAAAAAGAAGTATGTTTTCAACATTGATTTGGAAAATTTCTTTGACCAAATTCATTTTGGTAGAGTCAGAGGTATGCTAATGAAGCCGCCATATAATTTGGGTGAAGAAGCTGCCTTAGTTATTTCGCAAATTGCTTGTTATAAAGGAAAACTTCCTCAAGGAGCCCCTACATCACCAATTTTAACAAATATGGTATGTGCACCGTTAGATACTCAATTGACTAAGCTGGCAAAGAAATATAATTTGCAATATAGTAGATATGCAGACGATATTACATTTTCAACATATAAAGCTGATTTTCCAGTGGAAATTGCTTATGTGGATTTTAATGGGGTTCATGTGGGCACTGTCTTGGAAGAACTTATTAAAAAAAATAATTTTTTGATAAATTACAATAAGGTTAGAATATCTGATTATCGACAGAGACAGATAGTAACCGGTTTAGTTGTTAATCAATTTGTTAATTTGAGACGAGATTATATAAAGGAAATTAGGGCATTATTATATAGCTGTAAAGTTAAAGGTCTTTTAGAGTCTGCGAAGCTATATGTTGAGAAAGGAAAATGCAAAAATCCTAAAATTATTGAAGCGGTCAATTCAGGAAAGAGTGAAAAAGAAGATGAGATTATTAATTGGTTTTTACAAGTATTAAAAGGGAAAATTGAATATATAAAAAGTATTAGGGGAGATAATAATCCTACCTATCTTAAATATGCTTCTGAGTTGAATCGAGTTTCGGGCAAAATATTCTTTCGTGTAGATGAATACTTGGATTTTATAAAGCAGATAGAAAAATCTGTATTCATAATTGAAATTAATGCTCTTGATGATTACATACAAGGCAGTGGTTTTTTGCTTGATCCGGACTTACTTCTTACTAATCACCATGTAACAAAAAAAGAAGGCTTCTATAAGGTAACAACTTTTAAAGAAGACCAAATAGGCATTATATCTAATGATATTAAGTTCCTAAAAAGAAATGAGAATATAGATTATGCTTGTTATAATGGGTTTGGTAGAGAAGATTTAATTCCATGGGAGTTGGGGGATTCGGATGATATAAAAATAGGTAGTAAAATTATTATGATTGGCTATCCCGATTATAATTTAGGAAATACACCAGATGTTCAAACTGTATATGTTACTGGAGAGCGAACTTTTATGGGACAAAAGTTAATAACAGTAAGTGGCAGAATTGTGCATGGCGCAAGTGGGGGTGTTGTATTAAACGAAGAGCATAAGGTGATTGGAATGATAAGGTGTGGTGTTGTGTCTTATTGTGAAACTGATACAACTAATAACCACGGTTTTATACCTATAAATGACATTATGAAAGATATAAAGAGTTAATAATGATGCGGAATTGTGGTTCGGAAGGGAAATAGAGGGATTTAACCACAAGATATAGTGGTTTTGGCGAAAAATCGAGAAAAAAATCGGGCAAAAAATGGCCGATTTTGACCCCGATTTTTTGGCCTTTTCATAGATGTGAGATGGGGAAAAGAGGATATGAGGTAAAATTTCAGGTCAGCCAGATAAAAATGGCGGGCCTCTTTTAATAGAGTATCAAAAATAGAAACGGCTATATGTGAAAGGACAGAGAGGGGAATTTAGATGTTTAAGATTTATTTGAGCCGGACAGTGAGCCCTGGTGTAGGTATCAGTCTGCCGGCTACAATCGAAGAAATGAGAGAAGCCTATTCTCTTCTGAATGGAACGGATACAGTTCCGTTGGAAACAGCTACCACCTATGTAGAATCATCCATTCCAAATCTGCGCCAGTACCTGTATGAGGTCCCAGTGTCAGAAAAAAGATTGGAGGAACTGAACTACCTGGCCTATCGTGTGAAATGGATGGACAGCCAGGACGAGGCGGTATTCGGAACCGAGACGGAGATTGTGACAACAAAATCTGGGAAATTATGTTTGAATATGATTAGAGTTAGTATTATAAAATGTCGAATATATTTTTAAATAGGTGTTAAGAGCAAGACATTTTACACAAAATTTGATATAATGAGGAAAGTGGTTGAGGTTGAGAACAAAGTAGTAAAAGGTCTTAAAAGTAAATTAATATCCAGGGAATGCAAATTTTCGTTGTGTCGAATGGAAGTTATAATGACTATATTTCTTTAACTGATATTGCAAAATAAATAGGTGAAGATTCGGCCGCCACAATCCATAACTGAATGCGAAGCCGTTACATCATTGAATTTTTAGCACTATGGGAGACGTTACATAATCCGGATTTTTTCAATAAAAATAAAAAAGTAAACTTTGAACTATCTATCAAAGATTTAGGAGAAAAGTATATGTGGAATGATATTGAAACTACTACAGACTATTTGCATTTCTCAGTTGTATCTAAGACGGTTGCAGATTTAATAATTGAGTCAGGGGATAATCCAATATCTATAGGAATATCTGGAAGCTGGGGGGCCGGGAAATCCTCCATGGTAAAAATGATTGGTAAAGATTTGAATGACCAGTCCAGTGATAACAAATATATTTTTCTTGAATTCAATGCATGGTTATATCAGGGATATGAAGATGCGAAATCCGCCTTGCTCCAGTCGGTGACGATGAAATTGACTGAAGAAATGAAAAAACAAGGAATTGATGAAGATGGTGAGCTTGGAAAGAAATTCAAGAAATTCCTGAAACGTATTAATTGGTTTCAGGTATCAAAACTGGCATTACCTTTGTTGGCTGGCTTTATTCCAGGAGCAGCGCCTGTCGGCGTGATTGCAAATTTTGCAAATGTCATAAAAAGCAGTTGGAATAATCGTGATAAAAAGTCTGAGAACAGTGAAGCGATAGATACTGCGATTGAAGGACTGACTCCAGAATTGGAAAATCTTTTAAATGATAATGAAGAGATGTCAGAGCCGGCAACAAAGCAGATTGAGGAAATTAGGAAGGAATTTGAAGAAATACTTAAACAGCTAAAAGTGAAACTTGTTGTTTTGGTAGATGATTTAGATCGGTGCTTACCTGAAACAGCGATTTCGACTCTTGAAGCAATGAGATTATTATTATTTGTAGAGCGAACAGCCTTTATCATCGCAGCAGATGAACAGATGATAAGAAATGGAGTACGTGCCCATTTTAATGGAGTTGAATTGTCAGATGAGTTAGTTACAAGTTATTTCGATAAGTTGATTCAAGTTCCAATAAAAATACCGCATTTGGGGATTGCAGAAGTAAAAGTGTACATAGTTCTCTTGTTCATGGAATTAGAAGTTAAAAGAAACGGAGTGAGACAAGAAGCATTTTTAGAGGCGCAAAATAAATTAAGCAAGCTTTTGAATAAAGCATGGGAAGATGATGTGACAGCAGAAAAAATAGAAGGGGTTTTTGATGATGATACAGAAAGAACCATGAAGGAATATGTAGCAATTGCAGATCAATTAGCAGGTATTCTTGTAAGTGCGGATAATATTAAAGGTAATCCTAGATTAATAAAACGGTTATTAAATGCTCTTGAGATAAGAAAAAAAGTTGCAAAAATTAATGGAATGATGTTAGATTCCGGTGTGTTAATAAAGATGTTATTGTTTGAGAGATGTGCATCAGAAGGGGCATTTGATTATCTGGCTAAAGAAGTTGCAAACGCAGAGGAAGGAAAACCGGAATTTATACAAAAGTTAGAAGATAGCTTAATAAGTGGTGAAAAATATGAATTTCCAGATGTTACATGGAACAATGATTTTGTACAGAAATGGGTATTAATTGAACCGAAACTAGGTGGACTTGATTTGCGTCCACTTTTGTATCTTAGCAGAGATAAGGCGCTTTCGTTTGCTGCATATGACGAACTTTCTATTAAAGGCAAAGAATTGTTAACTGCGTTAAAGAAAGTAAAGAATGGTACATACCTTAGGGAACTTGTTGAATCAATTAAATCTCTAGGAATAAGAGAGGCTGAGAAATTGTTGAAAAGAATAATTAGTTTGGGACGTAATGAACAATGGAATGTAAATGCTTTATTTGCAGCAGTACATATTACGGAAGCTTTTCCCGAATTAGGTCGTAATTTAGCTTTGGCTTTGTGTGAGATACCGGCAAAATCTAGAAAAGCTCCCATTATTCCTGTTATTGCTGAAAAGGAATGGGCTAAAGATATGTTGAAACAATGGGCTGACGATTCAGAAACACCAGATAGTGTAAAAAGGGCCATAACACAAAATACACAAAAGAAGTAGGGGTGAAAACATATGGGAACATCAGCTTCAAGTATGGGACCAGGTGCAGGGGTTTCACTAGATCCGGAGTGGTTAGATGACATTAAGTTGCCTAATCAAGATAATGAGCAACCGGATTGTCAAAATGATGACGATAGTGAAAATGATAATCAATCTGATGAAAAAGAACCGGATGATGATGAAAAACTTGTTATTGCACCCAAATTCCGTTTTGCAAGTGCTAGACGAGGAATGGGTGAATACGTTCATTCTGGGAGTAAAGACTCTTTGAGAAAATCGCTGGGGCATTATTCTAAAACAGGAATGGGCGGAGCGAAAAATCTCTCCAAACGCATGCGTACTTCAACCAAAGCAGCTGCGAATTTCTTCCAGACATTTCAGTCCTTAAGGGATAACGAGAATTTCCCATTGGGTAAAATTTTATCAGAATTGCAAGGACGAGGTGCTAATGCGAATGAAATTATTGATACAATAATTGATAATGTATGCCCAACTGGTGGAAGCTTAGACGAAGTATCTTGTAGAGATTCAGGAAGATTTGCATTGAGCGAGTTTATGAGTCAAAATCCTGATACAGATATTAGTAAATTGACTGATGATCAGATATGGTCTCTCACCGGTACATTTCTTGGCAATGAGGCATTTAGTCGTATCCAATTGGACATAGGACAAGCTTTTGAAAAACAAGAAGTATCAGCTGTAGAACGTGTTAATCGTATGAACGAAATGAAAGATTATTTACAATCAGAAATATCATCGCAGTTAAATAGGCTTAGAAACTCTGGTAGTAAGACGATTGATATGCAGAAATTATTTCAAACAGCTATAAAAAACACGTTTGAAGTGTATGAGGTTGAAGTATGAATAAAGTGATTTGTTATCCACGATGCTGTACCCCAAAGTATTATAGTGATGATGATTATTATTTTGAAATGTTTACAGTTCCTGAACAGAAAATAAACAATGTAGGGCATGTGGGAGTACAACTATTTAAAGAATTGAGAAAATCAAAAATAGCTCCAACAGTAGAGGCATTGGATTTTACAATTATTGCTATGGCTGTAGTTGCAGCAGATAAAGCAGTATTGAGGAAAAAGAGTGCTGATGGTTGGACAAGAAAAATTGAGCTTTGCATATATTTGCATGATGCGCCTAAATGGAGACAGGAAAAAAGGAAGTTAGAGGAAATGCTTCGTTTCCTCAGCGGAGATTTTTGGGTTTTAAATATAAATGCTTTACCAGAATCGCTGGTTCCGCAGAAAAAATATGATTTAAGGCAGCAGGATTGTATTTGTTTGTTGTCAGGAGGTATGGACAGTTTAGTGGGAGCAATTGATTTGCATGAAGAAGGAAGAAATCCTTTATTTGTATCTCAAACAGTTAGGGGAGATGCTGAACATCAAAGAGAATATGCCATGCAGTTTGGAATAAATAATTTGTGCCAATGGAGCAATAATATAAAGAAAAAAGGAGAATCGGAAATTTCGACCAGAGCAAGATCAATGGTCTTTTTTGCTTTTGCATTATTGGCATCTTGTGGCATTGATTGCAATGCTCAAGGCAGGAAAGAATTATTCGTACCTGAAAATGGATATATTAGTTTGAATATGCCATTAGATCCACTTAGAACAGGTAGTCTTAGTACAAAAACAACCCATCCTGTATATATGAAAGCAATGCAGGAAATTTGGAATGATGTGGGAATAAATATTGATTTTGTATTACCATACAAATATAAAACAAAAGGTGAAGTTTTGATGGATTGTAAGAATCAGGATTTGATGAAAAAACTTATTTTTGGTTCGACAAGTTGTGGAAAATATCAACGGAAATTACAGCACTGTGGGGTCTGTGTTCCTTGTTTAGTAAGGAGAGCAGCTTTTTTGAAAAATAATTTGTGTGATGTTACAGAAGGCGGGTATTTTAAAGAAAATTTACAATGTTCGTATTCAAAAGATGTAGCAGCTGCAGCATTGGCTGTTGTTCAATTGAAAAAAAATGGCATTGAAAGTCTTGTGAAAGGTATGTTGTCTTTTGCAAAAGGAGAAGAACGAAATTTATATTTAGGTGTTATTGAACGTGGGGTGCTAGAAATAGGAGCATTGTTAAGGGAGCATAGTGTTATATGATAGATTTCCATTGTCATTTGGATTTATACAAGAATCCGTTAGCAGTATTTGATGAAGTCAAGCAAAGAAATGTAAAGGTGTTAGCGGTTACGACAAGTCCGCGCGCCTATCTAAAAACATCCCAGTATTTTAATAATACAGATAATGTGAGAGTTGCGTTAGGATTTCATCCGGAATTAGTGGCAGATAGAAGGAATGAAATTGATCTATTTATGGAACAAATTTCAAAGTCCAGATATATTGGAGAAGTAGGTATAGATGGTACTAGCAGAAATAGGCATTCATATTCTGTACAAAAAACCTTTTTCTATGGTGCATTAAGTGAAGCTGAGAAGCACCATGGAAGAATAATCAGTATACATTCAAGATGTGCAGTTAAAGATGTATTAGAATGTATAGAAAAAACTTTAGATAAGAATGTGCCTATAATGCATTGGTTTACCGGAAATATAAAAGAACTTCAAAAGGCTTTATCGTTAGGTTGTTGGTTTAGTATAAATCCTAAAATGTGTTATTCAAAAGCAGGAAGAGATATAATCATGCAAATGCCATTAAATAAAATATTGCCAGAAACAGATGCACCGTTTACTGAAAAGAATGGAATGTTGTATATGCCATGGGATATGGATGTGATAGAGTTTTTAGCTGTACAATATGGGAGGTCTATAATTGAAATTAAAAAACAGATGGAAAACAATTTATTAGAAGTAATCAATGGTACGACAGCATTAAAAAAAGTCTAAGAAAAATTCTAGTAAAAACAACGATTTTACTATTTAGTCAAGTGCTTACTATACTGTTTTTTGAAAGAGTCTTGGTGTAAGAATATTATGACGATAACAAAGCGGCTTTGGACAAATAATAGTTTTAAAGTCGCTTTAAACAAAAAATATTTTTTGTAATGGGATTGACATGAGGGTGATTGAGATGATGAAATCGGAGACACTCCAAGATATCATAAATCTTTCCTGCAGACTTTTCTTCACACACTCGATATTCCAGAACTATTAGTAGTAACGATGGTTGCAACGATAACATTTTTATGGATATCAAGTCCACAGCAGATGGGGGAGATGAGCCTCATCATAAGTATCACCACCTTAACTAAAGATAGGAATAGCAACATTGACTGTCATCTTACGACTAAATAAACATGGTTTATTACCCGTGATAAGAGTCCGGGTTCAAAGTCCCACTTGTTTGTGCTTGTAAGGATGACGGCACATATAAATATACGGGGCCGAATAAACTTCGCCACTCCTCCTCCCATGCTCTGTAGTGTATTGCTATTCCATAATAACATTTTAAAACTAAAAGAGGAGGGGGACAAGACTTTTCATGACTTGTTCGTGCCTGAGCGAAGCGAAAGGAATGACTAAAAATATGAATAAAATATCTGAGGTAACAAGACAAGATATTATAGATATTTAGTTGATTGCGAAACAGGTATTCAATCCTGATTCCAAATAAGGAAGCCACTTTGCGAAGCAGGAGGACCTGAATAAGTGGGATGTATTCGGATAATGGCGCACATTCATAAGCCATACGTTTTATGGAGTTGGTAAGTCCTATGCAATTAAAGATTTTAACGTCCGTATGCATTCATGCTTATGAATCTTATCTGCGAGAACCACACCGATTAATTGTGTAATGCCTGCGAGGATTAGGTCGGCATGAAGTGTTTTCTCATTTTGGGTTTTACGTCCGGCCAGACAGAAGCAGTCTTTTAAGTGATTGATAGACCGCTCCACATAGGTTCTGGTTTTGTAGACCTTATTCCATTCGTCAGTCCCTCGCAGAATACCTGGATAGGCACGAAGATTTTTCTCTGGATAAATGTAAATCATTCTGCCACAGGAAGACGTGGTACATGGGTTGTCACATTTACAGAGCCGGTGATAGTTTCCAGAAGAAGGATCTTTTATCCAAACAACTTTGGGACAGACGAATTTGTATCGTGTGACGCCGCTTTTAAGCTTACAGGTTCCTTCGTATTTCATTGGAAGAGAGGGATCCTTTGGACAACAGGGAATCCCGTTTTCATCAATGGTATAGTCAAGGTTTTCAAGATGTGCCCTGGAGTTCAAAGGAATATAGGCTTTCTTGAAGTGCCTGCCATTACCAAAGGTATCCCCGGAAAGAAGTTCCTTGTACAGGCGGACCGAATCAAAGGCGGAGTCACCAAGGAAGGTGTCAGGCCGGATCAGAGGATGTGTAGCGAAAAAGTCCTGAAGAGTAGGAATCAAGAGCCTTGCGTCATGGACAGATTTGTCCTCATCAGGCGAATCGGATTTCTTAGAAATGGTAATTTCAGGATGCTTCTCAAAGAAAGCTTTGTTGTAGAAATCAATGTGCCGGATAATGCCGAGGCCATTAGTAACAATTCCTATCTTATAGGCGTAACAGAAATGCCCATCGATATAGAGCTGTTTGATCTCCGGATTGGCAGCTGAATGTGAGGGCATGGAAGCATAGGCAGCTTTATATGGATCATAAGAATCGTCAAAGCCTTTGGATTTTGCATACGCTTTTAGCTGTTTAATGATGCGGTTTGCGTATTTAGGATTGTTTTCAGTAACCCAAGCTTCTATACCAGAAGAATCGAAGATAGTCATACTGGCTTTGGAAGAGTCAATCGCCTGACAGATAGGTTCAGTGAGGTCAACAAGGCGTGAGAAAACATCTTCGAGTTCAGGAAGAAAATCCTGTTTGAAGCGGGTTATCTTAGAAGCATCGGGGACTTTGTCAAAGCCACAGAATTCTCTGAGATGTCTGGAATAATGAAGGAAAATAAGCAGTAACGAGTCAGTAGGAATAGAAAAAATACGTTGAATGATTAAGGCCCATAAAAGGGCGAACAAAGGGTATTTGCGGGTTCTGCCCGTTGATGCATAGAAACGCTTCCGGAAGGAAGCAGGGACAATTTCAATAAGGTCAATATGGGATTGGAGCAGTGACAGGAAAGCAGGTTTGTCAGATTCATAAATATCCTGGCAACATGAAAAAATATCTGCCAAAGAAAGCTGATTGTATGGTATCATATAGGTACAACTCCTTTCAGGTGGATATGGTTGATTGTTACTGGACATCTCAATTTTACCATAAACCTGTGAGGAGTTGTTTTATTTTGACAAAGAAAAAAGCCCGAATTTATGAGGGCTGTGGCGTTTCGCAAACGCCTAGTCAATACTATAAATGCGAGGATAGCAGGGATGAGGATTTTGGATCGCTGCCGATCGAGGGGTCATACGGCATCGACTACCTCATAGGAGAAGAAGCTTGTCTCGGAAAAGGTTTGGGTAAGGAAATGGTTACCTCGCTTGTGGATCTGGTATTTTCGTTTCCGGATGCCAAAAGAGTTACCGCCGACATAGACAAGGAGAACAAGGCGTCTGAGAGGACACTGTTATCATGCGGCTTTACGTTATTCGATGTGGAATGCAGCCGTTATGTTTTGACTCATAAATCGAACAACATTACAGAATGAAGAGAGGGTATGAACATGATTACACCGATGACAAAAGCATGGGAGACGGAACTGCTGTGGACTGGGGAGGAACTTACCAAAAAAAGTAAAATGAAACATGAGGGAGGCGGCCTGTTAATCCTGGGTATTGGGGCGCTGGCTCTCGGAGTGTTCAACCATCTGCTGTTCCATATGATCTATGAAAGTGATATAATGTGGATTGTAGTTACCGTAGTCTGCGTGCTTCTTGGCGTCATCCTGACCGGACTCGGCGTAAAAATGATGTCCAAAACCGGCGCCTCCGTTGCGGAGATGACGGCCAAGGACAGCGGCTACAGCGCAGAAGAAATACTGGAATTTTATAGGGAATGCCGCCAGCCGGATGCACTGCTATTGTCTTTGACTTCCCAACCCACCAGAGAAAAAGATTTTATGAAAGTGGGCTTTTTGACTAAAAACTGGCTGCGGCTGCCAAATAGGCTGTATCATGGCGTCATGCGGATTTCGGACATGGCGGTGATCTGGTATGAAGAGTCTGCGCTTCCAGGTTATGATCCGGGTATTTTCACCATTAAAAGTGACGGAAACATGCTGTATGTGAAATGCAAACCGGATGTGGGAACTGAGCTCGTTGCGGCGCTCGCCGGCAGAAACCCCGAGAGCATTACAGCGCGGCGTTTTACATTTGAGGGCGATCACTATGATGCCTTTCAGAACCCGAAGAAGGCGGCGGACCTTTATCGGATGAGGAGACATTAGACCATTGATAAGAAATCTCCCCAGGAATAGGATTTGAAAAGAGAGGAACACGTCAGGCAACCGATGCGCAGAGATTACGGAGGGTGAAGCATGAAAACAAAATTGATCGGGTGGTTGGCCGGGTCTGCAGCGGTGATGCTCTTACTGCCATGGGCCGCGGTAACGTTTGTCCAAAGTGATGCCGGAATGGCGGTTACGCTGCTGTTGTTTTTTGCGATCAATCCGGCATTCTCCATTGTAACAGGGATCTTTGCAGGAAAATCCATGAAAGAAATGTGGTGCCTGCCTGTCATTGCCGCCGCCTTGTTTTTGCTTGGCACATGGGCGTTCTTTGATCCGGGGGAAGGTGCGTTTGTCATATACGCGGTGGTTTATCTGGTCATTGGTGTGGCCTCGATGCTGGTTTCTTCATGGCTCTGTGCGGGAAAACGGCGGTAGCCGGTGCTATGCCGTAGTAGCGGACCATTTTAAAATGTTAGTCAGGGATATAGGGCTTGAGTTGTATAAATTCTCGAGCTCTATTTTTTAATTTGGTACTGCTGACTCAATTTGGTCATTGCATAAAAAATGACTAAATTGAACTTGACAGTGACGAAGAGGAATGTTATATTTTATTTAAGTCAAATTAGTATGATGGCATAGTTGTACAGGGAATGGGGGAAGTGGATGAGAAATTATGATTACACTAAAAAATGGGAGAAGCTATTAACACCGCAAATTGTCGGTTACCTTACAACGATTCACGAGTACAAAGGCGAGCAGAGGTTGATTGCAAGCAGGCATGCGGATGTACTGCATGACTTGGTTGAAGTGGCGAGAATACAAAGTACAGAAAGCTCCAATAAAATCGAAGGAATTTATACATCGGACGAAAGACTGAGAAAAATTGTGCTGGATAAGACGATGCCAAGGAGCAGGAATGAACGGGAGATTGCCGGCTATCGAGATGTGTTGAATACAATTCATGAGAATTTTGACCATATACCAATCAGAACTACTTTTATATTGCAGCTTCACAGAGATTTATATAAATTTGAGAATGGAGGAGTGGGAGGCGCATTTAAAAGCGTTGACAACATAATTGAAGAAAAAAATGTTGAGGGGGTGTCATCTATACGCTTTCAGCCAGTAGCAGCTTGGGAGACTTCGGAGTCGGTAGATAAGCTTTGTGAAGCATATTATGATGTGATAAACAAAACAAATGCAGATCCGCTGTTGATTATTCCAATGTTTATACTGGACTTTTTATGTATCCATCCATTTCGGGATGGGAACGGACGAATGAGCCGGTTACTGACACTGCTTCTGTTGTATCAATCAGAATATATGGTTGGCAGGTATATCAGTATTGAAAAACTGATTGAGAAAACAAAAGGTTCTTATTATGAGGCTCTTCAGGATAGTTCGAGATTGTGGCACGAGGAGGAAAATGATTATGCGCCATTTGTGACCTATTTATTGGGTGTGATTGCGGCTGCGTACAGAGAATTTTTTGAAAGAACCAAATTGATTGAGGAAAAGGCAACGGCAAAACCGGATCGTGTGGCAGAAGCAATTAAGGAACAGATAGGAACCATTACAAAATCGGAAATTATGCAGAAGGTTCCGGGAGTAAGTCAGACAACAATACAAAGAACTCTGACAGAGCTAACGAAGCAGGGAAGAATCAAAAAAATTGGAAATGGACGTTACACAAAATACACATGGAATTGGGAGAATGAGCAATGATTACAGGGGAATTGAAAAACAAAATTGATGGACTGTGGGAGATATTCTGGACAGGAGGATTAACGAATCCGCTGGAAGTGATTGAACAGATGACATATCTGATGTTTATTCACGATTTAGATGAAACCGATAATATTCATGCAAAAGAGAGTGCCATGCTGGGGCTTCCATACCAGAGTGTTTTTTCCGGAGAGGTACAGCTGGGAGATAGAATGATTGACGTCACACAGCTAAAGTGGTCTGTTTTTCACGATTTTCCGGCTCAGAAGATGTATTTTGTTATGCAGGAAATGGTATTTCCGTTTATTAAGAGCCTACATGTGGACAAGGACAGTGCATATTCAAAATATATGGGAGATGCCATTTTTAAAGTTCCAACTCCTCTTATGTTATCCAAAATTGTAGATGCGATGGATGATTTATATCGTCAGATGTCAGGCTTAAAAGATACGGATGTGCGAGGGGATGTATACGAGTACCTGCTTTCAAAACTGGCGAACTCAGGGGTCAATGGTCAGTTTAGAACGCCCCGTCATATTATCAGAATGATGGTGGAACTGATGCAGCCGTCTGCAGATGATATTATATGTGATCCGGCCTGCGGCACATCGGGATTTCTGGTGGCAGCGGGAGAATATTTAAAAGAGTACCATAAGGAAGAGATATTCTTTAACAAAATTAAAAAAGACCACTATATGAATCACATGTTTCACGGATTCGATATGGACCGGACAATGCTTCGCATCGGCGCGATGAACATGATGACGCATGGGATCAATAATCCATTTATTGAATATCGGGACAGCTTATCGGATCAGAATACAGACAGGGAGAAATATTCCCTTATTTTAGCAAATCCGCCGTTTAAGGGCAGCCTGGATTATGATATTGTGTCCGCAGATTTGCTAAAGGAATGCAAAACGAAGAAAACAGAACTGCTCTTTGTGGAATTATTTGTCAAGATGCTTAAAACAGGCGGAAGATGTGCTTGTATCGTTCCAGATGGGGTGTTGTTTGGCTCTTCTACTGCACACAAGGCGATTCGAAAGGAATTAGTCGAAAACCAAAGACTGGAGGCAATCATTTCCATGCCATCAGGGGTATTTAAGCCGTATGCAGGTGTGTCAACGGGAATCTTGATTTTTACAAAGACAGGGCATGGTGGGACCGATCAAGTGTGGTTCTATGATATGCAAGCGGATGGATTCAGTCTGGATGATAAACGCTCGCCGGTATCAGATAATGATATCCCGGATGTTATAAAGCGGTTTGCCGACCGCTCCCATGAAGTGGGGCGGGAACGTACGGAAAAATCATTCTTCGTTCCGAAACAGGAAATTGTGGATAATGGGTATGACCTTTCCATCAATAAGTATAAAAAGGTCGAGTATGTGGCGGTAGAATATCCGCCTACTTCGGAGACTATGGATCAAATATTGGAATTAGATTCGCAGATTGCCAGGGAATTACAGGAACTGAAGGTGATGCTGTAGATTGGGCCGGAAAGGAAAATGGGGTTGTTTTTGCATGTTAATGCGGAGATAATTCGTATTGTGGAGATAGAGGATGGAATACACAAAACTTGAAAATATAAATGAATATCGAAGTCAGATCATAAACCCAATGAATGAGCCAGATCGTGTTTTTGAGGTGTATAGTGTACCAAGATTCGAAACTGGGCATCCGGAGTATTTAAGGGGCGATGAGATTGCTTCTTCAAAATTATTAGTTGAAAAGGATGATATTCTCCTTTGTAAAATTAATCCACGCATTAATAGAGTGTGGGTAGTTGCAGATGAATCAAATAAACAAAATATTGCCTCATCTGAGTGGATAGTAATTCGAAATAAGCAATATAATCCTCAATTTTTGGCCTGGTATTTACGAACGCCTCGATTTCAACAGCTCATGACAAGTGAGGTGACAGGGATTGGTGGTTCACTGACAAGAGCCCAACCTAAAAGAGTTTCAGAATATCCGGTACCAGTACTGGATAGAAAAACACAAGATAATATCGTTCAAGTATTGAATTTATGCAGTAATATTATTTCAAATCGGAGGAAACAACTTGAAAAGTTAGACACCTTGGTAAAGGCACGATTTGTCGAGATGTTTGGGAATCCTATAATGAATCCTATGGAGTGGCCTGTTTGTGAATTGTCAGAATACATTGAGTTTCTAACATCGGGATCACGTGGATGGGCAAAGTACTTTTCGGGTGAGGGAGAATATTTTATTACGATCAAAAACGTGAAAAATTGCCGTTTAACACTTGATGATGTACAGCATATTGTGCCGCCTGATAATGCAGAGGCTAAGCGTACCAAAGTCCAGGAAGGAGATTTACTTATTAGTATTACGGCAGATCTGGGCAGAACAGCTGTCGTCCCAAAGGAAGTTGCTGATTATGGTGGATTTATCAATCAACATTTAACATGCATCAGGTTAAACAAAAACGAAGTATGTCCTTTGTATGTTGCATATTATATGGAGAGCGATGCTGGAAAAAGCCAGTTTCAGTCTAAAAACCAAAGCGCTGTAAAAGCGGGGCTAAATTTCAACTCTATTAATACCTTGAAGCTGATGGTGCCGCCTATAAAGTTACAAGAAGCGTTTACCACCTTCGTCGCCCAAGTTGACAAATCAAAAGCCGCCATCCAAATGTCACTGGATGAAACACAAATACTCTTTGATAGCCTGATGCAGGAGTATTTTGCATAATATTCCGATTCTACTGATTGAAAGCGTGAAACAATCGATCCCTCACCAAGGAGGTGCCAATCCATGACCAACTTCGACTATTTAAAATCAGAGTCCCAGTTCGAGACCTTCGCGGATGTCGCCATATCTGCGGAGCGAATCATACATATTGACCCGGAGGCGTGTATTATCAACTGCCGCAGGGCAATGGAATTTGCCATTAAGTGGATGTATTCGGTCGATCAATCGCTGGTCCGGCCTTATCAGGATAATTTGTGCAGTCTGATGCATACGGAGGAATTCCGGGATATTGTTGACGAAGACCTTTGGAAGAGGCTTGATTTTATCAGGCGAATGGGGAATAATGCGGCCCATGGAAGCAAAAAGGCATCCTTCGATCAGGCGGAATTGTGCCTGCAGGATTTGTTCATTTTCCTGGATTTTATCGCATATTGTTATGCGGAACATTATGACGAGCACCATTATGACGCTTCGCTCCTCGAGACGGAAAAGCAGGGTGGTAAGCCGGAAACGGAACAATTCGCTGAGATAGATTTAAAGGCCTTGATAGCGGAAAATGCTGCGTTAAAAGAAGAGCTGACAGCCAGGCGTGAGGTGCAGGCGCCGGAATATGTGCCAAAACCGCTTGCGCTATCCGAATACAAAACACGCAAGATTTATATTGATTCCATGCTGATGGATGCTGGATGGACAGAGGGGCGGGATTGGCTGAATGAGGTGGAGCTTTCCGGCATGCCCAACAAATCCGGCGTGGGATTTGCAGACTATGTGCTTTATGATGATTCTCACAGACCCCTGGCTTTGATTGAAGCGAAGCGCACCTGCGAGGATGTCTCCAAGGGCAGGCAGCAGGCAAAATTATATGCTGATTTGTTGGAAAAACAGTACAAGCGTAGGCCGGTGATATTCCTGACAAATGGCTTTGAAACGCGAATTATCGACGGACAGTATCCAGAGCGGAAATGTGCGGCCATATATTCCAAGCGGGATTTGGAAAAATGGTTTAATCTGCTTGCAATGAGAACCGGTCTTCGCAATATCACAATTGATAAACGTATTGCAGGGCGCTATTATCAGGAAGCGGCAATTAAGGCTGTCTGTGATGGCTTCGATGTGAAGAATAAGCGCAAGGCATTGCTGGTGATGGCTACAGGATCTGGTAAAACCAGAACCGTGATTGAGCTTTGCCATGTGCTTCTGAATGCGGGATGGATTAAGAATATTCTGTTTCTTGCAGACCGGAATTCGCTTGTCACGCAGGCAAAGAGAAACTTTGTGAATCTGCTGCCGGATCTGTCCTGCACCAATTTATGCGAGGATAAAGATAACTATAACGCCCATTGCGTATTTTCAACATATCAGACTATGATCAATGTGATTGATGAGGCAAAGGACGAGAGCGGAAAGGTGTTTTCCTGCGGTCATTTCGATTTAGTAATCTGCGATGAGGCACACAGGTCTATTTATAATAAATATCTGGATATTTTCAACTATTTTGATGCGCCACTGGTTGGACTTACGGCTACGCCGAAGGACGAGATCGATAAAAACACATATTCTGTTTTTGAACTGGAAAGCGGGGTCCCCACTTACGGCTATGAACTTGCACAGGCGGTGAAGGATGGATATCTGGTGGATTTTCAATCAGTGGAAACCACGCTGAAATTCGTTGATCACGGGATTGTGTATGATGAACTTTCGGAAGAAGATAAAGAGCTGTATGAGATTACGTTTGAAAACGAAAAGGGAGAGATACCGGAAGCGATTAGTTCCTCCGCTCTGAACACATGGATTTTCAATGAAGATACCATACGGAAAGTGCTTCATATACTGATGACGGAAGGAATCCGCATCAACTATGGAGAACAGCTTGGTAAGACCATTATTTTTGCAAAGAACCATGACCACGCAGAGAAAATTTATGAAATATTTCATAAGGAATATCCGCATCTGCCCAATGATTATGCGAAGGTCATCGATAATCGAATCAAATATGCCCAAAGTGCCATTGATGAGTTTTCCGATCCCAGGAAACTCCCACAGATTGCAATCTCTGTTGATATGCTGGATACTGGTATCGACGTCCCAGAAATACTGAATCTTGTGTTTTTTAAAAAAGTGATGAGTAAGGCAAAATTCTGGCAGATGATCGGAAGAGGTACCAGACTCTGCCCGGGATTGCTGGATGGAAATGATAAGAACAAGTTTTATATTTTTGATTTTTGTGGGAATTTCGAGTTCTTTCGTGTGAGCACAGGTAAACCGACCGCAAATATGGTGGCGCTTCAGGGGGCAGTATTTAACCTGGAATTTCAGATTGCTTATAAGCTGCAGGATATCGAGCGCCAGACGAAGCGATTGATTGAATATCGGAAAAAACTTGTAGAATTGATGGCGGGTAAGGTCTCGAAACTGAGCCGGGAAAGCTTTGCGGTGCGTCAGCATTTAAAATATGTGGATTTTTACGCAAATGCAGAGAACTATAACGGATTGACATATGAGTCTACATTGACTGTCAGAGATGAGATAGTTCCGCTGATTTTACCGGATCAAGACGACGCCAGCGCGGTGCGCTTTGACGCATTGCTGTACGGGATTGAATTGGCCTGTCTGCTTGGGCAGAGGTATACCAAGGCGCGTAAGGATATGCTCGGGAAGATCAGAGCAGTTGCCGGTGTGGCCAATATTCCTGAAATACAGGCGAAAACAGAATTGATTCAAAAAGTCCTTCACACTGATTATTTGGAAAAAGCCGGGATTGAGGAGTTTGAATATATAAGGGAAGAATTGCGCAGCTTGATGAAATATATTCCAGAAAAAGAATCGGTGAAATATGTGACAGATTTTACGGATGATATTTTAAATATGACCTGGAATGATTCGGACCTGGATAATGATGAATTGGCGAATTATAAGGCAAAAGCCGAATACTATGTCCGCCAGCATCAGGATACACTTGCAATCGCTAAGCTTAAGACGAATCGTCCCTTTACCGAAACAGATGTGAAAACATTGCAGGAAATACTGTGGAGCGAACTGGGAACAAAAGAAGATTATAAGAAGGAATATGGAGAAAAACCGCTGGGTGAGTTCGTACGTGAAATTGTTGGGTTAGACATGAATGCAGCCAAAGAGGCTTTCGCAGGATATTTGGACGAGACTAATTTGGATAGCAGACAGATTTATTTTGTCAATCAGATTGTGGAATATATTGTTCACAACGGAATGATGAAAGATTTGTCTGTGCTGCAGGAACCACCCTTCACGGACAGGGGCAGTGTGGCGGAGATATTTACGGATATGAATGTCTGGCTGGGCATACGGAACGTGATCGAGCAGATTAACACCAATGCGGTGGCATAAGAAAAATCGGGGGTTCAAAGATGGAATGGAGTGAGAAGACAGAGACGGTTCCGGCAGAGGAAGAGAATACGGCTGTTGTGAACACCGCGGAAAGTGGTCTGCAGCTGACCTGCAGTGTTGATGATATGCTTACCTATGCGAACATCCATAATGGCGCGCATATTGTCAGGGATATATGTCTAAAGAATGTATCTGAGACCGATCTGGACCATTTGTTGATTCGGATCAGTTCCAGTAATGAGCTTACGGAGGAGTTCAAGCTGGGGATTGAGAAGATAAAGGCCGGTGAGGAACTTCACTTTAAGAATTTGAATGTGCCGGTCAATGCAGAGTATCTGGCCGCCCTTACGGAACGCAGTTCCTTCCGGCTGAAGGTAGGTATATATTCCGGGGATCATCTGTTGGTCTCGGAGACAACAAATGTGACGGCGCTGGCATTTGATCAGTGGCCGGGCCTGCAGTACACGCCGGAGCTGTTGGCCGCATTTGCTATGCCGAATCATCCTGTGGTGACCGGTATGATTCAGCTTGCGGCCGGATATCTGGAGAAATGGACAGGAGATCCGTCCCTGGCGGGGTATCAGTTTGAAGATCCGAACCGGGTTAAAAGTATGGCTGCTTCTGCTTATGCGGCGATTCAACAGAAAAATATTACATATGCAGAGCCGCCGTCCAGCTTTGAGACGTTCGGCCAGAGAGTCCGTTTGGCGGACGCCGTTTTGGATCAGCATTTGGGAACCTGTTTGGATATGACGCTGTTGTATGTGGCATGCCTGGAGGCAATGGGGCTGAACCCCATCATGGTCATGATGAAGGGGCATATCTTCGCCGGCGTCTGGCTGATCGATGGATCTTTTTCGGACATGATTATGGATGATCCTTCTCAGCTGGAAAAGCGTATGTCAAGGGGCATCCATGAGATGGTTGTGGTGGAGTGCACCGCCATGTGTGCCGGAAAAAGCACTAGCTTTGATGAAGCGGTGGCTCTGGCAGAACATAACGTCTCGGACTATGGCCGTTTTGCTTTCGTGATTGACGTAAAACGTGCCAGAAGCATGGGAATCCGTCCGCTGCCGGTTCGTGTAAAGACGGCTGAAGGATTTGAAATACAGCATGAGGACAGAAATGAAACGGACGTTACAGAGGCTTCCAGAAATACAGTTGAAATATTTGACATTTCGGATGCGGTAAGGAAGGAACCGGTCACAAAACTGACGCAGTGGGAACGCAAGCTGCTGGATTTGAGTCTGCGAAATATGCTGATCAATATGCGGATGACGAAGGCGGTGGTCCCGCTGTTGTCTTCTGATGTGAGTATTCTTGAAGATGCGCTGTCTGACGGCGAAGAGTTTCAGGTTATGCCGCGGCCGGCGGAAATGGCAATTGCCGGGGATGGCGGCGTTCCGGTTGAGGCGCTGGGCGATCTGGGTCCGTTTGCGGATTTTATCGCCTTGGAAAGTAAGCACAAGAGGCTGCATTCCCTCTATATGGAGAAGGAGCTGAACAGCTGTCTGACTAAAATGTATCGTTCTGCCAAAACATCCATGGAAGAGAACGGCGCAAGTACCTTATATCTGGCGCTGGGGTTACTGCGGTGGTTTGAAACTAAAAACAGTACGACTGCCAGATATGCTCCGATTGTGCTGGTTCCAATTGATATTGTCCGAAAATCCGCCAGCAAAGGATATGCGATGCGCATGCGGGATGAGGATGCGCAGATCAATATTACGCTTTTGGAATTTCTGAAACAGAAGTTTGATACTGAGATATATGGGCTGAATCCACCGCCTGTGGATATGCATGGGCTGGATATGCCTAAGGTATTTGCAATTATCCGCCATGCCGTGATGAATCTGCCGATGTGGGATGTGGTAGAAGCCGGGTTCATCGGGAATTTCTCTTTCTTACAGTTTGTCATGTGGAATGATATTCACAGCAACAGCTCATTTCTTGAAAACAATAAAATTGTACACAGTCTGATGGCGGGGGCGGTGGACTGGGATTGTGCGATCCCGGAAAGTGTGGACACGGACGAGACTTATTTGCCGGTTACCGTAGATTCGTCCCAGCTCCGTGCCATTAATATGGCGGCGGCAGACGTCAGCTTTGTTCTTCATGGGCCACCCGGAACCGGAAAATCACAGACCATCACGGCAATGGTGGCCAACGCCCTCACGAAGGGGAAGACTGTGCTTTTTGTGGCGGAGAAGATGGCGGCTCTGGAAGTGGTTCAGAAGAGACTGACTGCCCTGGGGATTCAGGATTTTTGCCTGGAGCTGCATTCCAATAAAGCGACGAAGAAGGCGGTGCTGGATCAACTGAGGCGTGGACTTGAGATCGGCCTTCAGGGAATGAAGACAGACTACGATAAAAAGATTCAGGATATTCGTAAGATGCGTGGGGAGCTGGACGGATATGCGAGAGCTCTGCACGTAAAGCGGCCATTTGGAAAGAGCCTTCGTCAGCTGATGGATATCTATGAAATGATTCCTGAGCTGAATAAAAGCGTTCATTTTGACCACGCTTATGCCGGAGCCCTTACTGAAAGTGATCTGGACCATCAGGCTTACAGCCTGGAACGCCTGGTTGCGGCGGGAAAGGGAATTGGCCATCCGCATAATCATCCGCTGATGGCCGTTCACAAGACAGAGTACAGCCAGCGCCTGAAATTCGATCTGGAATCGATTATCCGCGCATATACGGATGCGTTGACGAAATTTCAGGCAGATGTGACGGGCTTTGTGACGATGATGGAGCTTCAGGCTCCTGTTAGCGAGGACCAGTATCGAACCATCTGTCATTATGCGGACAGCGTAATTGCGGCGGAAGAGATACCGGCATTTTTGCGCCAGACAGACAACGCGGACCGGGAATTTGCGGCGCCGGAGGCATTTCTGAAAAAGAAACAGGCCTTTTCTTTGAAGCAGGCGGCTGTCCTCTCAAAATGGAACGAAAATTTCCTCCGCATGGATATGAATTTCTATCGGGAAAAATATGACCAAGCGAACAAGAAATTCTTTGGCAAAGGGAAGGCACTGGCTGCTCTGACAGCAGAGCTGCAGGCATTTGCGGCGTTTGAGGTAGAGACGGAGCGGATTCCGGTTTATCTGGCAGATATTATCTTTTATCAGCAGGAATCACGGGAAATGGCGGAGGCTGAGGCGGAACTGTCATATGACTGGAAGCAGGTTTTAGATGCTCATTTTACGGCAGAAGCATTGCAGGCTTATAAAAACGAAGTCAAGAGGCAACGGCAGATTTTGTCTCAATTCTCGGATCAGATACGGAAGCTGGAAGCCGAGGGAAACCTAAAGTCCTGCATTCAGATGGCGAAATCACTGACCGCGGATCTGGATACCGTGCAGCAGACCGAGGCCAGGGCAACGGAACTTTTGGATCTGTCGTTTGATTATGCTGATGAGAATTTTCTGGAGAGCAGGTTGAGACTGTGTGCATGCATTCTCGAACACGCTTCTTCTATCAAGGATTGGATTATATATCGGCAATTTGCCGTGGAGTGCAGGCAAAAGGGGCTGGGTCCGATCTGTGATGCGTATGAGGCCGGTCTGCCCCACGACGAGGTTATGATCGTATATCTGCGCTCGGTTTACAGGACAATTATTTTGTCGGTGATTGAACATGAACCGGTACTGAATGGATTCACCGGAATCGGATTCAATGAAAAAATCGCACAGTTTAAAAAGCTGGATCAGGAATTTATGGATCTGACAAAAGATGAGATGTTCTATAAGCTGACTCATCAGCTGCCCACTTCTTACGACAGTGTGGAAATCAGCAAGGAATTGAACATATTGAGACGAGCAATTAGCAGCAACGGCAGAGGGCTGTCCATCAGGGCCCTGTTTGAGCAGATTCCGCAGATTCTGACAAGACTCTGCCCCTGCATGCTGATGAGCCCGATTTCAGCGGCTCAGTACCTGAAGGCGGAGAACGATCTGTTTGACATCGTCATTTTCGATGAGGCTTCGCAGCTTCCGACCTGCAAGGCGGTGGGCGTGTTGGCCAGAGGAAAAAATGCCGTCATTGTAGGCGATCCGAACCAGATGCCGCCGACCAGCTTCTTTGCAGGGAATACAGTGGACGAGGATAACCTGGACATTGAGGATTTGGACAGTATTCTGGATGACTGTCTGGCACTGGGGATGCCGTCCGCATATCTGCACTGGCATTACCGCAGCCGCCATGAGAGTCTGATCGCCTTCAGCAATCAGGAATTCTATGAGAATTCGATGTTTACGTTTCCGTCGGTAAACGACAGGGAGAGACGCGTGAGCCTGGTTAAAACAGAAGGATTCTTTGACCGCGGGAAAGGCCGTGTAAATGAAGGAGAAGCAAATGCGATTGTTGAGGAGATCCGCAAACGATATGAAGACCTTATGCGAAAGGATCAGACCGTCGGGGTGGTTACGTTCAATATCAGTCAGCAGACCTTGATCGAGGACCTGCTGCAGGTGGAATACCAGAAGGACGCTGCATTTGACCAGTGGGCCAATGCAGGGGAGGAGCCGTTGTTTGTCAAGAACCTGGAAAATGTCCAGGGGGACGAGCGGGATGTCATCCTGTTCTCCATTGCCTTCGGTCCGGATGCAGAAGGCAAGCTGTCCATGAATTTCGGCCCGCTGAATAAAGCGGGTGGATGGAAGCGGCTGAATGTAGCAGTGTCACGCGCGCGATCCGAGATGGTGGTATTTACGACGATGACTTCCGATATGATCAATCTCAAACGGACAAAGTCCAAGGGTGTCGAAGCGCTCAGGGATTTCCTGGAATTTGCCCAGAAGGGCAGATTGCAGGGGGAATATATAGAAACCAGAGTGCAGAAGGAACAGGGGATTATGGAACATATCTGCCGGGCGATTGCGGATGGCGGATATGAGTATCAACGGGCAGTGGGCCATTCGAAGTTCAAGGTGGATATCGCTGTAATCAATCCATACAATCCAGAAGCATATCTGCTGGGAATCATGCTGGACGGAGAATCCTACCGGCAATCCACGAATACCAAGGATCGGGAAGTGGCCCAGATCAGTGTGCTGAATGGATTGGGATGGGAACTGCACCGAATCTGGACCATGGATTGGTGGGACAACCGGGATAAAGAGCTTATGAAGTTGATGCAGCTCCTTAGTGAAAAGAAGGAAGCGGCACGCCGGGCTTATCAGCAGCAGGATAGTGATTTGGCGGAGGAGGCAGAAGCACCGAAGGAAACGGTCTGCAACGCCGCCGCAGAGGAAGTAAAGCCGCAAGTGAAGACTGACCAGGAAGAAGGCTCTGAGGGAGAAACGGCAGAAGAGGTGATTTCGGAGCAGAAATCGGAACCTGTTACCAGGGGGCATTTTGTGGCCCAGAATCCAGTTCCTGCCGTAGAAGATATGAAAGTGGCTTCGGGTAAGAGCGAAACAACGGGAGCCATTACACAGATTGAGCCTGAGGAATTGGATTACCGTGTGGCAGAATATAGATCTGCGGATATTGAAGTGACGGATTTGTCCACTGCTGATTACATTAAAAAGGAAAATCTGGCGCTGATTGTGGATCGCATGCAGCGGATTATCGATGCTGAGGCTCCGATCATATATGACCGGCTGGTGAAGAAAACGCTGCGGGCATTTCACATTGCAAGATCAAGCCCGCAGACATTGGAAGCGACCGACAAGGCGTTAAAGAAGGTTTCAGCGCGGATGAATAAGCAGGCCGGATGTAAATTCTACTGGCGCAGGGAACAGGACCCGGATCAATACAGAATTTGCAGAACGGAAACGAGTTCCGGTGATAAGCGATCAGCGGACGAAATCTGCCAGCAGGAACTGAAAAATGCTGTCTGTATCGCGCTGAAGGAAAAGGGGGCTCAGGATAAGGAGAGTCTTGTGAAAAACGCAATCCGAATCATGGGCTATGCTCGTAGCAGTCCTGCGCTTGTAGCTGCCGCTGAGAAGGGATTGAAGTACGGAAAGAAGACCGGGGAGATCGTGCAGGATGAGGAGAAGAGGTTTGTTCTGGGAAACTGATCATTAAAAACAATCACAAAAGAATATCTGCCTCAAACAGGAGTCGGACAGCCCATCACTGGGCGTCCGGTTCCTGTTTGCTTTTGCAGCCAGACGATATTGCTTGATCTACTAAACAACATATTATAACAGGAAGGGGCGATTGTATCCGCGCAGAAGTGAGATCAATATAAAAAATGGTTATTAAGTATTGAAAATACAATATTTAAAGGAAATATTAAACGAAATGCACAAAATTGTTGACAGACATATGATAACATGATAGTATACTTATTATAACAGGCAGAACCAGGGCGAGGAGGGAATAGAATGTACAGTGAGATTGACAAGGATTCCGATATCCCTATTCATCATCAACTGTATCTGATTCTGGAGAAGAAAATCCAGGACGGTGATTATCCGGCGGGATCTATCATGCCCTCAGAGGCGGAGCTTCAAAGCCAGTATGGGATCAGCAGAATCACCGTGAGGAGGGCTATATCGGACCTGGAGAAGTACGGGTACGTGAAGAAGAAAAAGGGGGTGGGCACTTATGTGCTGGCCCAGAAGAAGAACAAGGAGTATTTCTCGTTCAGCAGCTTTTCGGAGGAGGTCAGAATGAAGGGAAAGACGCCCAGCTCGATCATTCTGGACTGCGGGGAGATAGAGGCAGACGGGAAGATCAGTGAGATGCTCGAGGTCAGGCCGGGAGAACAGATTGGCTATTTAAAGAGAATCCGGTTGATGGACGGCCGGATTATGGCGCTGCACGAGACATTTATCAGCCTCAGGTTTGGTTTCCATATTCTGCCGGAGGATTTCGACGCCAACACATCTCTGTACGAATTCTATGAAAAGCATGGTGTGGAGCTTGGATATGCGGACGAGACCATTGAGGTGAAGGAGCCTTCCAGCCAGGTCCGCACGGAGCTGTTTATGAAGGAATCAAAAGCGCTGCTGTACCGCGAGCGCATCTCTTACCTGGATGACGGGACGCCCGTGGAATTCTCCAGGAACTATGATAAGCCCGATCAGCAGAAGTATTGTATTCACATGGAACGAAAGAAGAAAGGGTAGGTGTGGCTGCGAATGAAAATGTATGATGTACACTCTCACCTGGGCAAGACAAGCTCAGGCGAGGAGAACAGCGCAGGACTGTTGGTGAGGGAGCTGCAGGAATTCGGCATCTCCAAGGTGGGGATCAGCAGTCTGTCGGGGACGTGCACCAGGGAACAGAACGACCTGGTACACAGCGCCATGATGGAATTCCCGGATTTTGTAATGGGATATGCGTTTATCAATCCCAAAGCGCCGGACGTCTATGACGAGATCGACCGTTGTCTGGGCGATTACCGGATGAACGGGGTGAAATTCCATCCATGGAAGCATGGTTACTACAGTGACAACTGCCGTCAGATCGATGGAGTTCTGACCGCCATTGAGCGGTATGGCGTTCATATCCAGGTGCATGTGGGGACATCGCCGCTGTGCACGCCGTTTCCATGGATTGATTACGCCAAAGCCCATCCTAAGCTTAGGGTTCTGTTTACCCACATGGGCTGCCGGGAGTTTGGCTACAGCACCATTGAGGCGGTGAGGGAGGTTCCGAATATCTGGGTAGAGACATCCTGCCAGATGCAGTATGAGAACCTGAAGAAGGCTGCTGCGGAGCTGGGATCAAAGCGGATTGTATTCGGCACCGACTGGCCATATAAACCCACCAATGTGGAGATTGAGAAGCTGATGGATCTGGGATTTAACGACCAGGAGCTGGAGGATGTTTACTACAGGAATGCGGAATATCTCTGGTCCGTATAGCAGGTAAGGAGGGGGGAGTATGCAGGTTACGGTGATGCGGATCGATGACCGTCTGATCCATGGACAGATTGTGACAAGATGGATTGATTATGCGGAGGCAAAACGGATACTGGTGGTAGACGACAAGGCCGCGGGGGACGCCATGCAGCAGATGCTGTTGAAACTGGCGGTGCCCAGCGGTGTGAAGCTGGAGATACTCACCAAGGCGGACGGACTCAAACGGCTCCGGGAGGACACTACGAAAGAAAATGTACTGCTGCTGATGCGCAATCCCGCGGAGGCCAATGCATTTTTTGACATGGGATTTGAGATTGGGAAGATTAACGTGGGAAATATCAGTAATTCCAAGTCGGTCACAGGCAGGAAGAAAATGATGGACTATATCTACCTTGAAGAGCAGGATGCTCAGGCGCTTCAGGCACTGGCCGCCAGAGGGGTGGCGCTGGATGTCCGGGCGATACCAACCGAGCGTTCACATGACGGGGTGGAGATGGTTAAGAAGTATTTAGGCGGGTTAGGCGTTTAGAAAGGAGAAGGTATGAGTTTATTTGTACAGGCATTGTTGGTTTCGTTGATTGCTTGGCTGGGGTTTTTGGATAAGGCGTTTCTGCATTCGTTCATATACCGGCCGATCTGTATCGGTCCGTTAGTGGGGCTGGTGATGGGGAATGTCTCCATCGGCCTGGAAGTAGGCGTGGCGGTTGAACTGATGTTTCTTGCGGTAGTATTCGTGGGCGTGGCGATTCCGCCGGACGAGGTTTTAAGCTCTGCCATTGCCACCGCGTTTGCATGTCTGGCAGGCAGCACCCAGCTGGGGATTGCCACAGCGCTGCCTGTGGCTGTCATCGGACAGATTTTCCGCCAGACCAGAAATACCACCATCTATGAGGTGACCCAGAGGAAAGTGGAGAGCGCGGCTGCAAGGGGCGACACCCGGGGAATTATCTTATGGACGACCATTATTCCCAGCTTTGTGGAGTATGTGCTGTTCGGCCTGCCCACCTTTATCGCGGTCTATTTTGGAGCGGATTATGTACAGAACCTGATCGACTTTATTCCTGAGAAGATGATCGCGGGAATCGCGGCAGGCGGAGGACTGATCGGCGCAGTGGGCGTGGCCCTGCTGTTGAGCACGATCAAAAGTAAACAATCCTGGCCCTATTTCCTGGTTGGATTTTTCTTCGCTTCCTACCTGGGAGTGAATATGATTGGTGTGGCCGTTGTGGCGGCTGTCTGTGTGGCGCTGAAATACTATGGGGATAAGGAGAAAGCGGTTTAGGCGGGGAAAGGAGAATGAAACATATGGAAGAGAAACGTTTGACAAAAAAGGACCTGTGGAAGACCTTGTGGTATTCTCTGGCTATTGAAAGCGGCTGCAGCGTGACCAAACAGGAAGCACCCGGCTACTGCCAGTCCATGATTCCGGTGGTGGAGAAGGTTTATGATAATAAGGAAGATAAGGCGGAGGCGTATACGCGCCATACGCAGCTGTTCCTGACTGAGGGAAGGGTGGCGGCCTTCTGCGTGGGTGTTTCAGCCGCTATGGAGGAACGGCTGGCGCTGGAGAAGGATATTGATCCTGAGTCCATCAATGCGGTCAAAGTGGCGCTCATGGGGCCGCTGGCCGGAATCGGGGATTCCCTTCTGCACGGCACCCTGCGCCCGATTATGGCTGGCATCGCCTGTTCGATGGTGGTGGCGAGCGGATATACCAGCATTGCGGGACCGGCCATATTTCTGCTGGTAATGTTTGCAACCGTGATGGTGATGCGCTACTTCGGCATTTTCCAGGGATATCACGGCGGTCTGAAGCTGGTGGCGGGCATGCAGGAGGGCGGTATGCTGGACAAGCTGACCCAGTACGCGGCCATCGCGGCGTTCATCGTCTGCGGCGGATTCATCTCATCGCTAGTTTACTGCAGTACGCCCATTATCTATGAGTCCCAGGAGGCGACCATCGGCCTGCAGGAGACATTGGACGGCATTATGCCCAATGTGATCCCGCTGCTGTACACGCTGCTCATGTATTATCTGCTGATGAAGAAGAAGGTATCCCCCATTCTTCTGATGGTCGGCACTATGGTGCTTGGGATTGTGTGCGTTTACGCGGGGATTCTGGCCTGATAAGGAGGGGAATAACATGATCATTGATTTTCACGCCCATGTGGAACGCGATCCCATTACAAAAGTATATGATATAGAAGGGATTCTGAAGGATATGGATGAGAATTCCATCGATCTTTGGATGATTTCCACACTTGAAGGGAAATGCATAAAGGATCAAAATGATGCCATCGCAGGCTTCGTCAGGCAGTATCCGAACCGGCTGCTGGGCTGCGCGGTCATAAATCCCAAAGAGGACGACTGTGTGGAGGAAGCGGAGCGGGTGGCGCAGATGCCTGAAATACGGGCCTTGGAGTTCAATTCCTGGGAGCATGGCTTCCTGCCCGAAAAATATGAGTATCATCTGGACCCGATTTTCGATATCGCGGCAAAATACGGTCTGGTTGTGAAGCTGTTTGCAGGGTGGGGGCCCAGAACCATGCCTCAGCAGTGGGAGAAATACATAAAGCGCCATCCTGATGTGACCTTTGTGGTGCTCCACATCGGCGGCATTGATTTTGGCTATGGCAGTATTCCGTTTGTGGGCAGTTATGACAACCTGCTGTTCGAGACGTCTGAGCAGACGGAGATGCAGGTGCTGCACGAGGCGTTCAGGCAGCTGCCTATGGAGAAATTTTTGTTTGGTTCCAATTACCCCACACAGGCGACAAGATGGTCCGTGGATACATTTGACCTGCTCCATTTCAGTGAAGAAGAGCGGGAGAAAATGTTCTGTCAAAACGCGAAGAAGCTACTAAATTTACAGGACAGGATGGTGTAAAGGTGCAGGCAGCAGAAAAAATCAGAGAACTGCTTCCCAAAGAAGCGGCCAGGCAGTTTGACGACATTATCCAGGGCAGGGTATTGGGAGCCGGGACGCATATCCGAATGATCGGAAATATGATGCTGGCCATCGCCGGATTGGATATTCCTTCCGGGGAGATGATTTCCAGGTGTACCGCCCTGGGGGAGTATTTTAAGGAGACGCGCGGCAAATCCAGCTATGCCATTATCAGTGCCGTGAATTTGATGACGGGCGGTTTCGCAGATTGTGAACCGGGGCCGGAGAGCGCGCAGCTGATCCGGGACTCCGTGGAGGCGTTTTTTGCGGATTCCGCCAAAGCCACGGGGAAAATCGTGGAATATTTCACCCGGCTGGTGGAAAACCGGCACATGAAGACGTTGATGGTGTTCGACTATTCCAGCACGGTGGAAAAATGCCTCTGCGCGCTGGAGCAGCCGGTGACCGTGTATGTGCCTGAGAGCCGGGTGATCGACGGAGGACGCCCCTTCGTGGGCCCCTTTGTGCGGGCCGGCCACAAGGTACGCTTCATAGCCGATGCGGCCATGCTGACGGTACTGCGGGATGTGGACGGGGTATTTATCGGCGCGGAGACGTTCTACCCGGACGGGACGGCGTTTAATACAGCCGGGTCGGATCTCCTGGCGGAGGTGTGCGGGCTTTACCATGTGCCGTACTATGTGCTGACGCCGCTGCTGAAGGTGGACATGCGCGCCGCAGCAGGAACTTTAAAACAGGTGATTTCCGCCGACCTGGCCGGCCGGCTGGGGGCTGGATGGGAACAGGATTTGAGGGAGGCGGTTGACTTTCACTCCATTGAGCTGGTGGCTGTTGGGCCCAAGCTGGTCACTGCCTTTGTGACGGAAGAAGGTATCATACCGGCCACAGCCATGTTCCATACGGCTGCGGCGTATGACAGAAGAGTCAATGAGGGGAGGAGTCGAAGGTGAGAAAAGAATATCCGCTGTCCCTGGTGATGATCCAACCGGACGCGATGCCGGGCAGCTACCTGGGAGGCGGTAAAACGCTGAACCAGATTCTGGAGACGGTGCTGGCCGAGGCGCAGATGATTGCAGATATGGGGTTTGACGGATTCATCCTTCAGAATATGCATGACGGCCCGATTGGACAGACCGCGAGGCCGGAGACCATTGCGTTTATGACGCGGCTGGGGGTGGAGCTGAGAAGACATTTCCCGGAGCTGGTGCTGGGCGTGCTTGTGAACTGGGACGGGCTGGCATCGCTTGCGGTGGCCGAGGCGGTGGAGGCGGACTTCGTGCGGGTGGAACATCTGTATACGGGTGTGAGCGTGGGCAACACCGGATTCATGTTCGGACAGTGCGAGGCGATCTGCAACATGAGAAAACGCCTGGGAAGCGGGATTCCCGTATTTGCTGACGTTCAGGAGGTCAACAGCACCTATCTTGCGCCTAAGCCCAAGGCTCAGGCAGCGGTGGATGTGGTGCGGGGCGCTTTTGCGGATGGAGTATTTGTCAGTGGGAGCAATACGGCGGAAAGCCTGCAATACGTCAAGGAGATCAAGGCGCTGCTTCCCGGCGTGCCGGTATTTTTGGGCGGCGGGGCCACGGGGGAGAATATCCGGGAGCTGATGACCTATTACGACGGAGTCAGCGTGGCTACCTGGATCAAGAACGGAAATATGAGAAATCCCATCGATAAGGACCGCGCCCAGCTGTTTCTGTCGGAAATCCTGGCGGCGAAGGCGGCGAGGGAGAAGGGGGAAGGACATTGAGCGCAGGAACGGGAGTGATTCTGATCGGGCACGGAAGGTATGCCGAGGGGATGTTCAGCCCTTTAAACATGCTGGCCGGGATTCCTGAGAATTTTGCCGGGGTGGAATACCCCGTGGGGATGTCGGAGGAGGCGCTGGAGGAGGCGGTTCTGAGCGAGATCGGGCGTATGCAGAACTGTCCATCCATTCTGCTGTTGACGGATGTGGAGGGTGGAACACCATTTAAGATATCCGTGAAAATCGCGTTTGAAAATGAACGTGTTACCGCAGCCACTGGTACCAACCTGGCGGTTTTGCTCCAGCTGGCGGTGATGGCGTCCGGGGAAGCAGATTTGGCCCGGGAGCTGCCCGGCGTGATAGACGCTGCGCGCAACGGGATGAAAGTGATTGATGTAAACAAATTGAGATCGTGAGACGAATGCGGGGAATCCTGAAATCAGGGTTCCCCTTTTGCAGTATCATACCGAAAAAGAAGGATAACAAACAAGTGAAAACAATTCTAAACGATTGACAATGATAAATAATAATAGTAAAGTAAAGTTACAGAACAGGATTGACAACAGGAGGTGAGAGGATGTTTGCACAGGAGCGTAGGGACGTGATTCTTCAGGTGCTGCACCAGGATGGAACGGTGCTGGTGAAGGACTTGAGCGAGCGGTTCGCCGTGACGGAAGACTGTATCCGCAAGGACCTGGCGTTTCTGGAGAATCAGGGATTTTTGAAGAGAACCTACGGCGGGGCCATGGAGCTTCGCAGCAATCCGCATAAATTTCATGTCAGCGACCGGAAGTCGGAGGATATTGAGGGGAAGCAGATGATCGCCAAAAAGGCGTTCGCCCATCTGTCCAGAGGGGATACGATCTATCTGGATATTTCCACCTCCAACCTGGAGCTGATGAAGGAGATTGTGCGAAACAGTCTGGAGGTCAAGGTGGTGACCAATATGGTGGACTTGATTCCGCTGGCCGCATCGGGCGGAATCCAGCTGTTTTGCACCGGCGGGGAGCTCAACAGAACCGGCGACGGTTTCTGGGGCTCGGGCGCGATCCGGTTCATTGAAAGCTTCCGCTTTGACAAGGGCTTCTTCGGGACCGTCGGCATGGATATGGATACCGGCGGGGCGTTCACCTACGATCTGGAGGACGGCAGCGTGAAGAGCGCCGCGATCCGGTCGTGCAGAAGGGCGTTTCTGGTGGCGGAGCAGGAGAAGTTTCACAAGGACGGCAATTTTGAATTTGCCAGGCTGACCCAGTTTGAAGCGGTGATTCTGGACCGGGAACCGGATCGGGAGATCGGGGAGAAGGCCCGAAAAGCGGGCGTATTGCTGGAATAAGGAGGGAAAGATATGCCGGGATCAAGACCCATACTCTGCGGTTCCATCGCGGGGAAGATCGGGGGACTGGGCGTTGTGATGCACAACAGAGCCTACCAGAAGGCGGGGCTCGAGGCAGTCTATGTATCCTTTGAGCCCACAGGGGCAAAGGAAGCGGTGGAGGCCATGAGAAATCTGGGAATCCGCGGAATGGGCGTCACAATGCCTTACAAGACGGAGGTCATGGAGTATCTGGACGAGATTGACGAGACGGCGGCCGCCATAGGGGCGGTGAACACCATTGTCAACGACCAGGGAAAGCTGACCGGGTACAACACGGACTACCGTGGGGCCATCGACGGGCTTCTGGAGGAGACGGAGCTGCGGGACAAGAAGGTGGCGCTGTTTGGCTCCGGGGGAGTGGGAAGGGCCATTCTCTACGGACTCTTAAAGGAAGGGGCCAGGGTGACCGTGTACAATGTGATTCCCGAGCAGGCTGAGGCTTTGTGCCGGGAGATGGGCGCGCAGTTCGGCGGCCTGCCTGAGGCGTTTGACAAAAATGCCGGGTGGGATGTGCTGATCAACGCCACGCCGGTGGGGAATCAGTCCAGCGAGACGCTGTTGAGGGCGGAGGAATTTCCGCCGGGAATCGTGGTGCTGGACGTGGTGTTCAACCCCATACACACCACCTTTGCGGCGGAGGCTTTAAAGGCCGGCTGCCGGGTGGTAAGGGGAACGAAAATGCTGATACTTCAGGCCATTGCCCAGGATGAGCTGTATCTGGGAATCCGGCCGGACTACGAGGTGATGGAACAGGCGCTGATCGAGAAGTTCGGAGGCATTGGCTGACAGAACGGTGGGGGATCATATGCTGTCGGAAAAGGCTGCAAGGATACTGTTATTATTGATCCGGCATGGAAACAGAACCATGACGGCCGGGAAAATCGCCGGTGCGCTGGGGATTTCGGAGCGCAGTGTCAATACATATTTGAAAGAGGTCTACGACTTCTGCCGGGAAGAGAACATCCGCGTGAGCAACAAGACCGGCGTGGGAATCTCAGTCAGCTGTCCCGGAAGGGAGGAGGAGCTTACGAGGCTTCTCTCGGGACAGATCGGCCGGGCGGATTCCTCGGATTCCCGGGTCCGCTATATGGTGCGGGTTCTCCTAAACAACTGGAACAGCTACACCACGGCGCTCTTCGCAGAGGACTTAAAGGTGTCGAAGAACACGGTCTCCCAGGATTTAAAGCGGGCGGAGGAGCAGCTGAACCGGATGGGTCTGGAGGTGGTGAAGAAGACGGGAGCCGGTATCTATGTCCGGGGACCGGAGCCCAAGCTCAGACGGGCCATGGTCAGGGTCAACCGCATGGCCGGCCCGGATGAAAAAGGGGCTGGGAAGCAGACGGAACGGGATACCGGGGACTGCCGGATGAAGACAGAGACCCTGGTCAGACTGGAGACCTGCTACCGCGGCTGCCGTGTGAAGACCTGCGTGGAGCTGATTCGGAAAATGGAGGACAGCTGGGGGAGAAAGCTGTCTGACAGGGCCCTGGAAGCGCTGACGGAATATCTGATCGTCACCTGCCTCAGGGCAAAGAACGGCCATGTGATCCAGAAGGACTTCAGGGCCGGCGAGCGGGAAATCTGCGAGGGAGCCGCGAAGCAGGCCGCATTTCTGGCAAAGGCACTGGAGCTGCCGAAGGAGGAGCGGGCTTACGTGCAGCTGCTTTTAGACTGCATGGAGTATCAGGGACAGGTGGAGACCGGGGCGGGGGAGCCGCCGGAGGTCTGGGGAGACAAAGCCAGGGCAGGGGAAAACGCCGCCGGGTCCGGGGGAGCCGGAATCGCCGGCAAGCCCGCGAAAACCGAGGCCGAACTCCTGACCGACGACCTGATCCGCTACGTCTCCGGCGTTATCGGCCTGGACTTCGCGGGCGACACGCTGTTGCGGCAGACCTTAAACTGGTATCACCGGTCCGCCGCGCTGCGGTGCCGGTACGGCATCGAGCTGGAGAATCCGTTTTTGGAGGATGTGAAAAAGACCTACCCCGCGGTATTCTCGGCCTGCTTTGCGGCGGGCAGCGTGATCTACCCTAAGGTGACGGGCGAGGAGCTCTCGGAAAACGAGGTGTCCTACCTTTCCCTCCTGATCGGAGGCGCCATTGTCCGGTCGGAGAAAAAGATCAGCGCCGTGGTGATCTGCAACGGAGGCGTGGGAACCTCCCAGATTCTGGCAAGGAAGCTGGGAGACCGGCTGCCCCAGCTGATGATTCTGGGAATCTTCGGCTCGGAGCAGGTCAGGGAGGCCGCAAGGCTGCGCCCCCAGCTGGTGATCACCACGGTGAGCGGGATTCAGACCTCATGCCCGTCGGTGCTTATCTCGCCGGTGCTGGGAGAGCGGGATTTAAAGCTTTTAAACCGGGCCTGCGCCGAGGTGTACACCAAGGCCGAGAGCTGCAGGAACGGCCTGGCCGGTCTCCTGGACGAGGACCTGATCGTTCTGGATTACCAGGGGAGAGACAAGGATCAGGTGCTGCGCTTCATGGCGGAGGGGCTGGAGCGGAAAGGGTATGTGACGGAACAGTTTCTGGAGGACGTCATGGCCAGAGAGAGCCGGGGGAGCACGGCTCTGGGATTTGGCGTGGCGATTCCCCACGGCGTGTCCGGGTACGTCAACCGGCCTGCGGTCAGCGTGGTGCGCCTGGAGGAGAGTATGGACTGGGCGGGGGAGCCGGTCAGTCTGATCTTCATGCTGGCGCTGAACTTTAAAGATATCGAGAGTACCAGGGCATTTTTCAACGGCTTTTATCACCTGACCTGCGAAGTGAAGATTGTGGAGCTTTTGCGGGGCGTGACAAGCCCGGGGGAACTGATCCGGGTGATATCGGAGCACTGCGTTTAATTTAAAAACAATTTCAAAGAGGGGAGATTTATATGGAACAGGTCATTACAACAGATTTGATCTGCCTGGATGTGGAGGCAGAGTCCAAGGAGGACGTCATCCGCCTGCTGGCGGAGAAGCTTGACAAGGCCGGAAGGCTGAACGACAAGGACGAGTACATCGCGGAGGTTTTCAAACGGGAGGAAACTTACGCCACGGGAGTGGGATTCTCCGTGGCCACACCCCATGCCAAGACGGACGCGGTGAAGACGGCCAGCGTGGCCTTCGCCCGCCTGAAAAAGGCGATCCACTGGGACGACGAGGACGACGTCACCATGATTTTCCAGCTGGCTGTGCCCTGCACGGGGGCGGGAGACCTTCACCTTCAGATTTTGGCGGCCCTTTCGCGGAAGCTGATCTACGACGAGTTCAGGGATGAGATCGCGGCCGCAGCCAGCGCGGAGGAGATTCTGGCATTGATCGGGGACCAGATCGGGGTTCAGTAGCCTGTATCATTACAATAGATGAAAAATAATTAGGAGGGTTTAGGGAATATGAATGATTTATTAGGGATTTTAAAGGATGCAAGGAAACATTTGATGAAGGGCGTGTCGCACATGATCCCCTTCGTGGTTGCAGGCGGCGTGCTGTTTGCCGCTGCGGTCATCATCAACGGGGAGGGCGCGGTTCCCGATACCGGATTCGCGGCTGACCTGTGGGCGCTGGGCGCCGCCGCCATGGGCTTCATGGTACCGATTTTGGCCGGATTTATCGCATTTTCCATCGCCGACCGTCCCGGTCTGGCCCCCGGCATGGCCGCTGGTTTCATCGCCAACAGCATCGGAGCTGGATTTTTGGGCGGCATCGCAGGAGGCTTTATCGCCGGTGTGACATGCTTCTATCTGAAGAAAATCAAACTGCCGAAATCGCTTAGTTCGCTGAAGTCCATTATCATTATCCCGGTTGTGGGCGTGACGGTATCCGCCGGCATCATGTACTGGGTAATCGGAGCCCCCATCGCGGGCCTGATGGAAGCGCTGACCGCATGGCTGACCGGAATGTCCCAGGGCAACAAGATTCTTCTGGGCGTGATCTGCGGCCTGATGACGGCCTTCGACATGGGCGGCCCGGTAAACAAGGTTTCTTATGCATTCTGTGTTGGAACGGTCAGCGCGGGAATCTACACCTACGCAGGACCCTCCGCAGCCGCCGTCTGTATCCCTCCGCTGGGCATGGCGCTGGCTACATTTTTAGCACCCAAGAAGTACACCTCTGAGGAGAAGGAAGCCGGAAAGGCCGCGCTGGCCATGGGCTGCGTGGGAATCACGGAGGGTGCCATCCCCTTTGCGGCCAACGACCCACTGCGCGTTATCCCCTGTCTGATGATCGGCGACGCCGTGGGCAGCGCCCTGGCTTTTACCCTCAACACCACCTGTACCGTTGCGTGGGGCGGATTCATCGTACTTCCGGCCATCAGCAACCGGATCGGCTGGATCATCTCCGTGCTGGTGGGAGCCGCGGTGACGGCGATCCTGGTGAACCTGGTGAAAAAACCGGCTGCTGAAAAGACGGTGGAAGATTCCGGGGACGATATCGATATCAGCTTTGAGTAGAATGAAAGGAGAACATAGATTATGAAATTACTGGCAATTACATCCTGTCCATCGGGCGTTGCCCATACCTATATGGCGGCCGAGGCACTGCAGAAGGCGGCCGAGAAGCGCGGAATCCAGATGAAGGTGGAGACTCAGGGCTCCATCGGAGTGGAAAATGAGATTACGGCCGAGGACGTGGCCGCGGCCGAAGCCATTATCCTGACAAAGGATATGTCGATTCTGGGCGAGGACCGCTTTAAGGATATTCCTATCGTGAGAGTGTGGATCGGGGACGCTATCAAGAAGGCGGACGCCATTATCGGAAAGATTGAAAAACTGTTGAACGAGAAGAATCAGAATGCTTGACCGCGGGAGGTGTGCGCCGGTGGAGGAATTAAAGATGACCGCCCGGATCGGGCGGCTGAAGGAGCGGATGCTGTCCGAACCGCGGTACGCGTCCATTGAACAGGCAAAGATTATCACAAAGACCTACCAGGCCAATGAGGAGAAGCCCAGGATCATCCAGAGGGCGCTGGCGCTGAAAGCCGCGCTGGAGCAGATGGAGATTCGGGTGGAGCCGGAGGAGCTGATCGTGGGCAACCGGACGGCGGGAGTCCGCTACGGGATGGTATTTCCCGAGAGCGGAAGTTCCTGGGTGGACAGGGAGTTTGAAACGCTCCCCACCCGCCCCCAGGACCGATTCCAGGTGCGGGAGGAGGATATCCGCTGCTTCCGGGAGGAGATAAAGCCCTACTGGGAGGGGAAATCCCTGGAGGACGTGCTGCGGGCGCGCTACGGCGAAGAGCTGGATCAGATCGCCAAAGTGGTGAAGATCAACCAGAAGGACCACGCCCAGGGCCACATCTGCCCGGACTGCGCCCGATGGCTGAAAATGGGCCCGGCGGCGCTGCGGGAGGAGGCCCATGAGCGCCTTGAGAACGCGGACGGCCAGGAGGCGGATTTCTACAGGAGCGTGGCGCTGGTGATGGAGGGCGCTGCCACGTTCATGGGCCGCTACCACGATCTGATGGAGGAGCTGGCCGGTCAGGAACAGGACCTGAAACTTCAGGAGAGCATGAGAACCGTGGCGGAAAACTGCCTGAACCTGTCTAAGCGCCCCGCAGAGACCTTCCACGAGGCCGTACAGTCCATCTGGTTTCTGTTCGTGATCCTGCACATGGAGTCCAACGCCTCGTCCTTTTCACCGGGCCGGATGGACAGTTACCTGGAGCCGTATTATAATAGAGATATTGAGGCCGGGACGCTGGATCAGGAAAAAGCGCTTGAGATCATCGAGTGCCTGTGGCTGAAATTCAACCAGATCGTCTACCTGAGAAATGCCAACAGCGCCAAATTCTTCGCGGGTTTTCCCATCGGCTTCAACATCGTCACCGGCGGCCAGGATGAGAAGGGAAATGATTTTGTCAACGACCTGTCCTTCCTGTTTTTGAAAGCCCAGGAGCATCTGGGCCTGCCCCAGCCCAATCTCTCCGTCCGTCTCCACCCGGGGACCGGGGAGGAGTTTTTGAAGGCGGCCATCCGGGTGGTGGCAAAGGGCAGCGGGATGCCCCAGTTCTTCAACGACAATGCGGTGATACCGGCTCTGGAGGAGCTGGGAATCGACGAAAAGGACGCCCGGGACTACGCCGTGGTGGGCTGCGTGGAGCTGACCACCCAGGGGAACAACCTGGGGTGGAGCGACGCCGCCATGTTCAATCTGAACAAGGCCCTGGAGCTGACCCTCACCGGCGGGAAATGCCTTCTGACCGGCGCTAAACTGGGCCCGGACTACGGCGACCTGACCACCTATGACACCTACGAGGAGCTGGAGGCCGTGCTGAAGCGGTATCTGGACGAGTACATGGACCGGATGGTGAAAGCCTGCGAGGTGGTGGAAAAGGCCCACATGGAGCTTCTTCCCTCGCCCTTCCTCTCCGCGGTGATCGACGACTGTATGGAGAAGGGAATGGACGTGACCGCGGGCGGAGCCCGGTACAACCTGTCCGGCATCCAGATGATCCAGGTGGCGAACCTGGCGGACAGCCTGGCGGCCCTAAAAAAGCTGGTATTTGACGAGAAGCGCATTGGCAGGGAGGAGCTGCTGCGGGCCCTGGAGCACAATTTCGAGGGAGATGAGGTCCTGCGCGCCACCCTGCTCAACAAAGCGCCCAAATACGGCAACGACGTGGAGTGGGTGGACCGGCTGGGCGCCAAGTGGGCGGAATATTTCAAGGAAAGGCTGTCCCATTATACCAATTACAGGGGCGGCCGCTACCACACCGGCATGTACACGGTTTCGGCCCATGTGCCCATGGGGGAGAACGTGGGAGCCGGGCCGGACGGGAGACTGGCCGGGACGCCGCTAGCCGACGGCGGGATGTCGCCGGTGTACGGCAGAGATATTTCCGGCCCCACGGCCGTGCTGAACTCGGTGGCCCGGCTGGACCGGAACCTGACCAGCAACGGCGGTCTTCTGAACATGAAATTTCTGCCGGAGTTTTTCAGGACGGAGACGGGAATCGACAAGTTCGCCGCATTTCTCAGAACCTTCGTGGACCTGGAAATCCCCCACATTCAGTTCAACGTGGTGCGCCGGGAGGACCTGATCGCCGCCAGGGAGAACCCTGAGCAGTACCGGGGCCTGACCATCCGCGTGGCCGGATACACCGCCTACTTTACGGAGCTGGCGGATGAGCTGCAGCAGGAAATCATAGCCAGAACCAGCTATACGGATATCTGATAGGGAGGCCGGCCAATGACGGGAACCATCTTTGATGTCAGACGATTTTCCACCCACGACGGGGGCGGGATCAGAACCACCATGTTCATGAAGGGCTGCCCCCTGTCCTGCGTCTGGTGCCACAACCCGGAGGGAATCTCCGTGAAGCCCCGGCCCCTGCATTTTCCGACCAAATGCATGGGCTGCGGCATCTGCTGCCGCCTGGCAGAGCAGGGCGGAATGACCTGGGAGGCGGACGGCGTGCGGATTCACCCGGATCGTCAGGAGGACTGGCCTACCCTGGTGGACGCCTGTCCGGCCGGGGCCCTGTCCTGGGATTCCAGGACGGTGACCGTCGGCCAGGCCGTGGAGGAGCTCTTGAAGGACCGGGCATTTTTCAAATACGGGGGCGGGATCACCTTATCGGGCGGGGAGCCGCTTCTCCAGCCGGAATTCGCGGCCGCGGTACTGAAGCGGATGCAGGAGGAAGGCGTGCACACGGCCATGGAGACCTCCCTTTACGCCGGTTCGGAGGCGCTGCGTATGGTGCTGCCGTACCTGGATCTGATCTACGCGGACGTGAAGATTTGCGACAGGGAACGCCACAGACGGTACGTGGGGGCCTCCAATGAGCAGATTCTGGACAATCTGGAGCTGCTGCTCACATCCGAAAAGCGGGACCGGGCCGTCATCAGGACGCCCCTGATCCCCGAATACACGGCGTACCAGGAAAATATCGCCGGAATCGCCAGGCTATTGTCGGGCATCTACCCGGACGTCACCTGGGAGCTGCTCAATTACAATCCGCTGGCGGAAGCCAAATATCATCTGGTGGACCGGGAGTTCTGTTTCAAAGAGAACCCCGGGCGCTACACGGCGGAGGAAATGGAAGCATTTGCCCGGACAGCGCGGGAAAATGGAGTCAGAAATGTGATTGTGGAAGGATAGGTACAGAATATGAAATTTATAATCGATGACGCGGATATTGCAAAAATCAAGGATATTTACAACACCTTTGCCGTGGACGGGGTGACGACCAACCCGTCCATCCTGGCTAAAAGCGGCCGTCAGCCCTACGAGGTGCTCACGGAAATCCGGGAATTCATCGGGCCGGATGCGGAGTTGCACGTGCAGGTGATCGCGCCGGACGCCGAGGGTATGGTGCGGGACGGACACCGGATCGTGGAGGTGCTTGGGAAAAACACCTACGTCAAGGTGCCCACCACCAAAGAGGGCCTGAGAGCCATGAAAATGCTTCACGGGGAGGGAATCCGGGTCACGGCCACGGCCATCTACACCCGGATGCAGGCGTTTCTCGCGGCCAAGGCGGGAGCGGACTACGCTGCGCCCTACGTGAACCGCATCGACAATCTGGGCGGCGACGGCGTGAAAACGGCCCAGGACATTCACGACATCTTCAGGAAGAACGGCCTGAACTGCCAGGTGCTGGCGGCCAGCTTCAAGAACTCCCAGCAGGTGCAGGAGCTGTGTGAGTACGGCATCGGAGCCGCCACCATTTCCCCGGACGTCATTGAGGCGTTGATCAAAAATGATTCCGTAACCATGGCGGTGGAGGCCTTTGTGAAGGACTTCGAGGGCCTGTGCGGCAAAGGGGTTACCATGGAGACCAGCAAGTGATATGGAAGAACTGCAAAAAGAGATAGAGAGAATCAGGCGGGAGCAGGAGGAGCTGGTGTTCGCCGCCTTTGACGAAGAGACGGCCTGGGAGACGGGAAAACGCCTTCGGCAGACCGCCCTGGAGAAGGGGTACGCGGTTGCCATTTCCGTGACGCTGAACCGCAGGCGGCTCTTTGCCTGCGCCATGGCGGGGACTACCCCCATCAACGACGAGTGGATCAGGCGGAAAGAAAATACGGTATACAAGTTTTTCAAGAGCTCCTATGAAATGTCCCTGTATATGAAGCTGAAGGGGGATTCCATCGGGCCGCGGTACGGCCTGGAGGACGGGCTATACGCGGCCGCCGGAGGTGCGGTTCCGGTGTGCGTGAAGGGCGCCGGAATTGTGGGCACGGTGACGGTATCCGGCCTGGCCGAGCATGAGGACCACGCGCTGGTGGTGTCGGTTCTGCGGGAGATGATCGCGGAGGAGACGGCCGGGGGGCGCGAGTGATAGAAATGGAAATGAAAACGGGAACGGTTGCGCGGAGATATCCGCGGGGCTGTTTCCGTTTTTTGCTTTTCATTGGGAGGGGGTATTTGCATATGGACTACTGCTCAAAATGGCCTTGGATTTTATCCACAAAAGCTTTCAGCGCAAATGGCATAATATCGTAATAGGGATAATAGGCCCCGATATCCCAGTAGGCGCAGTATTCCGGCGCCAGGGAGTATACCTGAATGTCATATTGTTCTCTGACGGTTTCTACATAGCCTTCCGGCAAAATTGTTATCCCGATACCGGCTGCGGCCTGGGCGATCGCTGTAGGAAAACCGTAGGTGGTAAGACGTATCTGGGGGCGGATACCTGCCTGGGCGAAAATTCGATCCGTGATCTGCCGGATTCGCTGATTTGGGCGAAACATGATAAATGGCTGTTCGTCCAGAGCTGTCAAATCGATCCAGGGGCAATCCTTTGTTTTATTCATTTGATACCCTGTGTGGGCAACCACACACATTTTGTCCCGATATAAAGGGACATAAGTCAGGCGTTTCTGGTTTTGGGCGTTTTCATGAGGAAAGCGGGACACAAAAGCGATATCAATCTGTCCGCTGTGAAGCTGCTCCAAAAGCAAACTGGTTCGATTCTCGATACAATCAATCTGAATGCCTGGGTAAAGCCGGGTATATTCGCTGACTAACGGGGACACAAACGTGGTGGATAGATACCAGCTGGCGCCTATGCGGAGTTTACCACATGCCAGCTTTTTTAACTGTCCAATCTCATATTGAAAATTTTCATATAGCTGTAGTATCTGTCTGGATAACTGCAGGTACGTCTCTCCGGCTTCCGTCAGCTGGACGCCGTTATTGGTTCGGATCAAAAGTTTACAGTCCAGCTCATGCTCGGTGCGTTTTAGCTGTTGTGTGAGAGACGGTTGGGACACATGCAGCTTCTGTGCAGCTTTTGTGATGTTATTTTCTTCTGCGATTGCCAGAAAATATTCGTATTCCCGTAAAGCCATTATGATTTTCTCCTATTATCGTTTCGATATCGTTCCATCTGGAAATAACTTTTTCCTATTATTATAATTATATAATAATATTTTACAATGGCATTGTCAAACCTTACAATAAAATTAGAATTATAAATGAAAGGATGGTGAAAATTATGAAGCCGAGCCAAATGCCTGGTTATATTTACCAGAAAGCTTTTGGCACAAGAAGTTTTTTCTATGTGGGCGGGACAAGAAAAGGCGAATTAGGAAAGCAATATATGGATGGTCAGATGTTTGTGGAGGTATATCTTCCCGAAAAAATACGCCAACCATATCCGATTATCTTTTTTCATGGGGCAGGGCAGACCAATATTAATTGGCTCATTACCCCAGATGGAAGAAAAGGGTGGGCAGATTACTTTGTGGAACAGGGATATACGGTTTACTTAGCAGAACAGCCGTCCAGAGGGCGTTCCGCTTATCATTACACCCCGGATAATCCCCTGATTTATCATGACCTCGACGACCTTAGGGAGCGTTTTACCTCAGATCAGGGTTCGTGGCTTCAGGCAGCGAAACATGATCAATGGCCTGGATATGGGGAGGAGGATGAAAAGGCGATTTTTGAACAGTTTGCCAGAAGCCAGGTAGAATATCTTCCAGACAATAAGCGATCCCAGGAGCTGGTATTGGCGTGTATGGAGGAATTGCTGTCTATTACGGGTTCTGCGATACTCCTTACACATTCCCAGGCAGGACCTTTTGGGTGGAATACGCTTGACCGTTATCCCGAACTGGTAAAAGGGATTGTGGCACTGGAGCCATCGGGTCCGCCATTTTCTAACAACCTGTCAAAACCGGTCGCTTTAAATTACGGGATTTCCGAATTACCGCTGCATTTTTTACCTGAGATCGAAAAGCCGGAGGATTTCAAGCTGGAATTGCTTCCTGCGCCGGAAAAAAGGGCTGTCGGATGGCTGGATTATGAGGGAAATCCATAAACTGCCTCATTTTAAAGGGAAGCCAATTCTCCTTTTGGTTTCGGAAGCCTCCTACCATGCACAGTTTGATCATTTAACCTCTGCATTTTTGACCCAGGCAGGCGTTTCCCACGACTTTGTGCGTCTGGAACAAAAGGGAATCTATGGGAATGGGCATATGATGATGCTGGAGAAAAATAACAGGGAGATTGCCGGCTTGATCCATAACTGGCTGGAAACCAGGGTGGATTAATAAACAGACAGAAACGGAAATGTAGTTTATATTAAATAACAGGAGGTCAATTCAATGAACACACAAATGATAATCTGTATTCTTTTGTTTATAGCTATGCTGATCAGCTTTCTGATCGCGAAGCTGCCACTGGGGGTCACCGCAGGCACTGTCGCCGCATTACTTGTTTTGACAAATTGTACCGAGCCGGACACGATCCTAAAGGGGATTGGAAGCGCCAATGCTGTCACCATCGCTTGTATGATTATACTGGCAGTTGGTCTGGGGCGGACATCCTTTCCGGCAAAACTTACGTCAGGAATCCGCAAAATTACGGGCGGTAATTATAAGCTGGCCTACTTAGGAGTTTTACTAATTGCCCTTGCGCTCACCAGTATGCTCACCAGCCCGATGGCTGCATACGCAATCGCATTTCCGATTATGGATTCCGTCTGTGATGAGTTTGGGGTAAGCCGTTCCAAGGCCCAATTCCCGCTGCTTGTAGTCTGCCTTGCATGCTGCGCGATCCTTCCTCTGGGCGGAAGCATTAGTCAGGCGGCTGTATACGATGGATATATGCAGACTTATGGTTTTACACAAGGTTTTACAGCCCTGGATTTTTTTCAGGGAAGATGGCCGTTTATTTTTATTGTTTTGGTTTGGGCGTATTTTATCGCTCCCAAGATAACACTGGAGAAACCTGTGGCCCCCATTGCCGCATTGGAAGCGAAGAAAACAGCCTCAAAGCCTCTCGGCAGCTTTGCTGATATAACAGGTGTCTGTATTTTTACTCTTGTAATCCTGTGATTCATATTCAACAAACAGATGGGGATGCCTACATGGTACATTGCATTTTTTGGCGTGATGGCGATGATTATTTGTGGCACTCTGACCAAAAATGAGGCGATTAAAGCGATACCTGTTGATATTTGCATGCTTTTCATCGGTGCAAACACGATGGCTACTGCATTGGTTGCGACCGGTACGGCGGAATATATTGGCTCTATCATCTCACAGGCAGTAGGAAATGCAACCAATACGATTGTACTGCATGCGGTATTTTTTGTCGTTCCGTTCCTGATTACACAGTTTATGCAGAATCAGAGCGTTATGAACGTGTTTGCGCCGATTGCTTTGATTACCTGTTCTGCTATTGGCGCTGATCCGAGAGGATGTCTTGTATTGATCTCCGCAGGTTCGCTTACAGCTTATATGACTCCTTCCGCAACGGCCGCAGTTCCGATGTGCATGAGTGCGGGCGGTTACGATGTAAAAGCATTGTTTAAGATGGGGTGGCTATTTGCGGTGATTCTCTGCGTTGGATATGTTGGGTTTGTAAGTCTTGCTATGCCGGCATTCTAAAAACACATGGCTGTTTATGAGGAAGGGTTATTATGTTAAATGCGTATATCATTAAAAATGGAATTCTGGTTTCCATTATGGATGGAAGTGAAGAGAAGGCGGATATATTAGTAGAAGATGGAATAATCACAAAAATTGCAGAGCATATTGAAGAGCCTTCCGCAGAAATGATCGATGCCAGTGGGATGTATGTATCAGTTGGCTGGTTGGACGCACACTGCCATTTTGCAAGAATAGGTGACAAAGTTAGCATTGATGTGGAACGGGATCTGCTTTGCCAGGGGATTACCTACGCTGTGGATATGGGAACGCTTGGACCGGATGATTATGCTGCATATCGGGAAAAGCTTTTATATAAGACGAATCTGCCCTTCAAATCCTTCCTCTATATCGGAAGCAGGGGGGCTGGCGGACCGAGAATGGATTTTGAGGGACCTCAGGATATTGTACCGGAGAACGTAAAGCGGGTTGCCGGGCAGTACCGCAATGAACTCATAGGCTTGAAGGCCAGAATTGATGACAAATTCTGCTTTGATCCAAACTATGTTATGAACGAGCTCCGTATCTTGGGAGATGAGCTTGATATGCCGATTGCTGTTCATGCTCCCAGAAGCCGTATTGGTATTGACACCCTTTTGGCGTATCTGAAAGCGGGCGACGTGCTGTGTCACGCTCTTGCAGGCAATAGTGAAGTGATGGAAGTCTTAAATGAGGACGGAAGCATCAGACAGTCGGTGCTGGAGGCGCGTGAGCGTGGAGTTATTTTAGATTTATCCCACGGCACCAACGCCTATCGTTATGAGACTGCCGAGACTGCCTGGAAAGCAGGTTTTTTCGTCGATACGATTTCAAGTGATCTTCATGGTGGCAATATCAATGGTCCTGTATTTAATTTGGGGGTTGTTCTTACCAAGATCCGTGGATTGACAAACAAACCATGGCATTGGATTCTGAAAAAGGCGGTGGTAGAACCGGTAAAGCTTCTTCATATTTCAGATAAAGCGCTGGAACTTAAAGAGGGCATGGCTGCTGATATTACGATATATAAGATCGAGCAGGGGGAATTTTCTTACCTGGATTCAAAGATGGAAGAGCGCACGTTTAAGGAGAAAATCAGCGCCTGCTATACCTGCATGGGCGCTCATGTATATTTATGCAGATAACCTGCCGGCCAGATTGCGATTTCTGTGTATATTCCGGATCTCTGCTTTACAATCCCTGGAATATTGGCTAATATAAAGCTAATAAGCATGAAACAGAGGGAAATCAAAATGTTGAAACAAAACGGAGAACAGGATTTAAGGAATTATACAGAAAATACCTTCCAGGAATCAGTGAAGGAGATCGTTCCGGGCGTCTGGATTGCTTTAAGCATCGGCCACAGCAACGCAATCTTTATCGAAGGAAATACCTCCGTCATCCTGGTTGACACCCTGGACACCGGCAAGCGGGGAGAGCGCCTCCGGGAGATCATCCAGGCTGCAACCGGGAAAGAGGTGGGGACCATGATCTACACCCACAGCCACGTGGACCACAGGGGCGGCGCCGGTGCCTTCGATCTCTCGAATCCGGAGGCCATCGCTTTTTCGCCCTGCGTCCCGGTGCTGGAACACAGCGGCATGGTGCAGGATATCCTGAACAAACGGGGCGCGCGCCAGTTCGGCTTTAGCTTAAGCGACGAGGAGAACATTTCCCAGGGAATCGGAATCCGCACCGGCGCGGCGTACGGGGAGGCCAGGGCCTTCCGCAGGCCGACCGTCGTCTACGACCAGGATCAGGTGATCCGGGAAATCGACGGCGTCACCGTGGAGATGGCGCGGATTCAAGGGGAGACCGACGACCAGATTTTGGTCTGGCTTCCCGAGAAAAAGGTGCTCTGCTGCGGCGACAATTACTATGGCTGCTGGCCCAATCTCTACGCCATCCGGGGCGGCCAGTACCGGGATATCGCCGCCTGGGTCAGAAGCCTTGACAAGATCCGCTCCTATGAGGCCGAATACCTGCTGCCCGGGCATACGAAGCCCGTCTGCGGCCGGGAACAGGTGGCGGAGGTGCTGGCCAATTTCCGCAACGCCATCGCCTATGTGCTGGAAGAGACCCTCCGCGGCATGAACGAGGGCAAGGACATGGATACGCTGGCCGCGGAGATCGCCCTGCCGGAGAAATATGCAGACCTGCCCTACCTCGGGGAGTATTACGGTACGGTAGAGTGGACGGTCCGGGCGATCTTCACGGCCTACGCGGGCTGGTTCGACGGCAACCCCACCCATCTGCACCCCCTGGCCCCCGGGAAACGGGGCGAAAAGGCCGTCGCCCTGATGGGCGGCCCGCAGGCGGTCCTGCGCGCGGTTCAAGCCGCGGTGGAGGAGAAGGAATACCAGTGGGCGCTGGAGCTTTGCGACCTGTTGTTAAATGCCGGGGAAATGATTCAGGAGGCCCGCAGGTGGAAGGCGGCGGCGATGAGGAAGCTTGCTAAGATGGAGACCAGCGCGAATGGGAGGCATTATTATCTGGTGAGCGCGTATGAGTTGGAGGAGGGGGAAAACGGCGGGAATTAAAATTTCAGCCCGTATTTCTGTAATTTCCGCACAGCCGTAGCCTGGCTGATCCCCAACAGTCTCCCGAGGCTGTAAGTGGAATCGCACCGCTTGACGGAACTCCTGAGCAGCTTTTCCTCAAACAGATCCAGTATGGCGGGCAGCTCCCGCTGTCCGATCAGGGAGATGTAATCGTCGGCAGGATCCGTCTCAGTGGCTGCAAATTCCGGCAAAAGAGACAGATCCTTTTCTGTAATTAGGTCCTCGTCGGAAAGTATGCAGAGCTGCTCCAACATATTTTTCAGCTCCCGCAGATTTCCGCCCCATCGATACCGCTTCAGGTGTTCAATCGTCTCCGGGCTGATGCGCTTCTGGGTTCCCGCCGCTTTATTGATGCTGCTCAAAAAACTTTGTATCAGAAACGGAATATCTTCCCGGCGTTCCCTGAGAGGGGGAATCACCACCGACATCACATTTAGTCTGTAGTATAAATCTTCCCGAAACCGTCCTTCCCGGACCAGCTCGGGAAGATTTTTGCTTGTGGCGGCAATGAGCCGGAAATCGCTGTTGACGGACCGGCTGCTGCCCATGGGCGTATAGCATTTGTCGTCGATTGCGTGCAAAAGCTTCCCCTGGAGGTCATAGGGAAACTCGTCAATTTTGTCCAAAAACAGAGTGCTTTTGTCCGCAAGCGCCAACAAGCCGGGTCTTCCCACGTTACGTCCGGCAATGGCAGCCGTCGTTTCACTGCCGAACAGTTCCGATTCTATGAGTTCGCCGGAAAGAGCCCCGCAGTCCAGCCGGACCAGATTGTGGCCGCGCCGGCTGCTGATTTCGTGGATCAGAGTGGCGATCACGTCCTTGCCCACGCCGGTCTCTCCTGAGATCAGAACGTGGGCGTCTGTCTGGGAGATACGGGTCACCTGTTTGATCACCTTGCGCATGGTCCCGGATTCGGCCACAATCTTATTGGACGTCAGGGTCAGATCCATGAGTTTGTCCGTAATATTGGAGCAGTTCTGGCGGCTCAAATTGTCTGCCGAGACTCTGACGTCGATCATATCGGAAATTTCTCTGGAGTTGATCACAACTCTGCGCACATCCCCGTTTTTGTCCAATATAGGGCTTGCGATGACCAGAATTTTCTGCCCGATTTTAGTCGTCTGAACTTCCTGGAGCCGGCGCTTCGTTTTGATGACTTTTTCACTGAGATCAGAGGAAATGAACCCGCCCGCCTTCATCTGCGCGCTTGTTTTTCCCAGCATCTCTTCCCGTTTCAGACCGTAAATCCGCTCACATGCCTTATTTACAAACACACACATACAGGTGTTGTCCGTGACGTATATCTCGTCGTAAGAGTGGTTGGCGATCTCTAACAGCTCCTTGTACTTCGCCTTTACCTCGGCTAAAGATTTTTTGCTGGCATGCAGTTCCGACAGATTGAACAGAAACAGGGCGATTTTGACTGGTTCGCCCTCCTCGTAATAGGGATAAGATTGAATTTCCAGGCTGATGTCACTGTATACGGCCTGATAGGTCTGCTTGAGATTGGAGTAATTGAATCGGGGGAGGATATCGTCGATCCGCCCAATGCTGGACAGGCCGGTTTTGTAGAGCAGACGGTTGGCGGCCGTATTCATGCTCAGAACATTTCCGTGAATATCCGAGAAAATGAAACCGAAATTGAGATCGGCCAGGAAGGATTTGCTGATCTTTTTCCGGTAGGTATCGTCGGATTCAATCTGATCCAGCAGGAGGGCTGTTTGATTGGCGATCCCGACACAGCGGCCTTCCTCATCAGTTACTACAATGGTTTTGCCCGCGACCAGTTCCGGGTTGATGAAGCGGCAGTTCTGTGAGACCGTTACATAGCTGCTGTCGCAGATGGACTCTAATACATGATCGAATTGCAGGCCGAAGGCAATTTCCTTATAGAGCTTGCCGGTGTGAATGATTCCGCAGGGTTTTCTCCTGGCGTCACACAAAATGATGTGATCCTTTTCGATCTCATTTTGCAGCAGATAGTGGAGCAAATCCCGGATACTCTGGTTAAAGTAAAAAATTGGAACACTATCAACGTATTTTGCGTCCATAATTCCCCCCTTGTTTGTTTCCTGCGTTACTTTATTGATCCTTGTCATCTGCCGCCAGGCTGATGACCAGTGATGCGTTTCCTTGATTATATCATAAAACGTGAACGGGCAATTCAACATTATAATTCAAAATTGAATTATTTTTGCCGTTGACCGGCCCCGGACATGCATATAAGATGAAGGACAAAGCTGAAGGGCCCTGAAGCGGAACGATTCAACCAAGTTTCTTATGGAGGTTATGATATGGATGGAAAGCGATTAAATCTGCCGATGACAGGCATATGCTCGTTTATGAAAAAGGAAATCTGCACGGACTTGGACCAGTTAGAGGCCGATGTGGCGGTTCTGGGCGTGCCTTATGACATGGGAATTCAATACCGTTCCGGCACCAATCAGGGGCCGGAATGCATCCGGGCCGGCTCCAAACTGACGGCGTTTACCAATGACGACGGGGTCTATGATCCGGATCGAGATGAGATGTTTCTGGACAGCCGCTGGCGCATCGTGGACTGCGGCGACGCCGATATCGTCCACGGCGACCTGGAGCAGAGCTTTCGGAACATCGAGGAATCGGTGCGCAAGATTGTTGCAAAAGGCGCTATGCCCGTGGTGATGGGGGGAGACCATTCCATTACAATACCGGTCGTCAGGGCGTTGGACAGCCTGGGACCGGTCTGTGTGGTCCAGATCGACGCTCATCTGGACTGGTGCGATGAGCGGGCTGGACAGAGATTGGGGCAGGGAAGTCCTATGCGCAGGCTTTCCGAGATGAACCATGTGAGCGGCATGGCCCAGGTGGGAATCAGGGGCCTTGGCAGCAGTATGAAGTCTGACTTTGAGGCAGCCCGGGCCTATGGAAGCGTGATCATTTCTGCCAGAGATGTGAAAAAGAAGGGAATTGATTACGCGCTCAGTCAGATTCCACCGGCCGGGCGTTACTATATCACATACGATATCGACGGAACGGACCCGGCTCTGGTCACGGGAACGGGAACACCCTCTGCCGGCGGGCTTGACTACTATGAAATCAATGATCTTCTCTATGGAATCACAAAGAAAGGGGAGGTTGTGGGATTTGACCTGGTGGAGGTTGCTCCCCAGTATGATCCATCCGGGTATACGGGGATCTTCGCGGCCAGAATAATGATTGAATTTATGGGTTATATTTTAAAATCAAAAGAGAGATAGAGAACCGGCAGACCTTGAACCGTTACGAAAGCGGAGGAATACATATGGATGGAGTGTTAATCAATGATACCCTGTTAATCTTTGCAATCATCATTGGAGTCACGGCCTTTGGGATGTATGCCGAGAAAAAATGGCGCTGGGCCGGTATTTTATCTGGTATGGGCGTCAGCATATTCACGGCCGTTGCGCTTGTCACCTGTCATGTGCTGCCAACTGCATCTGGCGCATATGACGTTGTCTACGATTATATAATGCCTCTTGCAATCCCCATGGTGCTGCTGGAGGCGAACATCAAACGAATCATAAAAGAGAGCGGTCATTCGTTTATTCTGATGAACGTGGCCTGTGCGGGCGCTGTGATCGGCGGTATTGCGGTAGGATTTCTGTTTCGGAATAACGCCTACTTCGCAAAAGATATCGCCGGGTATGTGGCCATGGAGGTGGGAGTGTGTACCGGAGGTACGGTCAACCAGGCGGCAATGGCGAAAACCTTTAACGTAAGCCACGACGTGGTGGGAGCGGCCGCGGTGGGAAGCAATCTGGTGGCGGTGTCCTTCCTGGTTATCATCGGGATGATCCCCAACTTGAAATTTTTCAAAAAGAATTTCAGACACCCTTATATGGACGAGCTGGAAGCCCAGGAAGTATGCCCTGCCCAGCAGGTGGAGACAGCGGCGGCTGGGGAGGCGCTTGGATATACGGTGCTTGGATTTGCGAAGCTGATGGCCTTCTCCTTCGGCGTGTTGGGAGTGTCCACGCTGATCTGTAATTTCATGGGCTCGCTGGGATTACCCACCGTTTTTGACATGCTGTTCAGCAATATTTATCTGGTCACGTCCGTCCTAACCCTGGTGATCGTCACCACATTTCCGCGGTTCGCAGAATCCATGCGGTTTGGGCAGGAGATCGGCTCCTTCATGCTGTTGTTGTTTATGACGGTGATGGGCACGGGAGCCAGCATTATCGAAATCATTCAGATCGCCCCGATGATTGTTGTAGCTGAAATCATCATCATTTTCTTTATCATGACGATCACGTTGGGCATTGCCAAAATCTTTAAAATGAATCTGGAAGAAGCCCTGATCTCAATCAACTCCAGTTACGGCGGTCCGGCCACAGCCTGCGCCTATGTGGGGAGTAAAAAGTGGCAGAGGCTGATGATACCGGCTGTGCTGATTGGCGTGTACGGGTATATCATCGGTAATGCCCTGGGAATACTGGCTGGAAACATTTTCCTGTGATCAGGGATGTGTGGAGGAGGTTGTGATGGACGCAGAATTTATCTGTTCAGAAATTGAACGAAATAGGGAAGAAATAATCAAACTGAGTCTCGCTTTGTGGGAGAACCCGGAAGGGCCCTATGAGGAGTTCAAGGCCAGCGCCTGGACCGCAGATCTTTTGGAGAAACATGGGTTTGAGGTGGAGCGGGAGGCCGGAGGGATTAAGACCGCTGTCAAAGCTTGCTTTGGAACGGGACGCCCGGTCATCGGTTTTCTGGGCGAATATGACGCGCTCCCGGGACTGAGCCAGACAAGGAGCAGCGCGCCCGAGCCGGTTCCCGGACAGAAATACGGCCACGGCTGCGGTCACAACCTGATCTGCGGCGCAAATGTGGGCGCTGTCATTGCCCTGAAAGCGCAGATGGAGCGGGATCACATACCAGGAACAATCGTATTCTACGGCTGTCCGGCGGAAGAGGTTCTCACAGGAAAGCCCTTTATGGCGCGTGCAGGTCTGTTTGACGGGTTGGATGCGGCCCTGGCGTTCCATCCTATGGAGAGCAATATGACGACCTGTGGAAACATGACCGCCGCGGATATGGCAAAGTTCCATTTTAAGGGAATTTCCGCCCATGCCTCCGCGGATCCCTACAATGGCCGCTCGGCGTTGGACGCGGTTGAACTGATGGACATCGGAGCCAATTATCTCAGGGAACATATCAAACCTGACGCCAGAATCCACTATGCGATCACAGAAGGTGGGACAGTTCCCAATATTGTTCCGGACCGGGCGTGCGTTTGGTATTTTGTGAGAGCGGCGAAGCGGGAGGACGTGGAGGCGGTGTATGAGCGGCTGGTGGACGTGGCGAGAGGGGCGGCCCTTATGACCGGCACTAAACTGGAGGTAGAGTATTTGGGCGGGTGTTACGATACATTAAACAACAGCGTGCTGGAGGAGGTGGTTCACCGGGCCATGCTGGAGATCCAGCAGGAACCCTGGACCGGGGAGGAGATCGCGTACGCGTCTGAACTGAACCGCTTCAACGAAGCGAACCGGGCGGCGGTGCTGGGCCGGTACGATCTGCCGGATAACATGGAGATCCATGAGGGAGTCCTTCCCATGCTCACATATGGCGATTGTAGTTCCTCGGACATCGGAGATGTGGCGCATATCGTCCCCACCGCCTTTTTTACTACGGCGTGCAGCAATATTGGTGCGCCGGGGCACAGCTGGCAGGTCACCGCCTGCTCCGCCAACAGCATTGGCTGGAAGGGGATGCTGTATGGGGCAAAAATACTGGCAAAATCTGCCCTTGAACTGCTTACAGTACCGGAACTTATGGAAAAGGCGAGGCAGGAATTTAGGAAGGCAACAAAGGGAAAGCCTTATCGGTGTCCGTTGCCGGAAGGGATGAGGGCGCCGGGGAACTGTGATTGAGCCAAAAGTATGTGATAGCAATATAAGTTTCTAAAAGACCGCGCGGCAAGGTGATTCACCTATGCCGTGCGGTTTTCTTTGTTCTCTACTGGTTCAAATAATCGTTCACCACCCTCATACCCGGACAGCAGGAAGAAATACGCTCCGGGGGTGCCGGTTGCATTCATGTAGTAACTGAAAACGTCACTGCCCAGATCATACGCACCGATCTCCACGGGGGCCCCGCCCAGCTGTCCCCGCCTTTTTCGAGGACGCCTACCAGTATATGGAGCGGGGAAATTTACGACCTGGCATTTATCACATTACAGGATTACACCCAGCCTCTTCCCGCCAGAACCCAGATTCGCCCGGCCTACGCAGAAGCCTTTGTGGTGGCCACTTACCGGGAGCTGCCAAATGAAAACGGGTTCATTACCACGGGCTGCATGAAAGAAGAGAAGGAAATTTACGTGGCATGGAACAAGGAATTCAAAGCCTGGCATGCAGACCATTTTGACGAACAAATCTCGCTCTATGTGTTTTTGGAGCACTCTGGGAATAAAAAGCTTACCGCCATTCGACGCTTTTTGGATCTGCTGGACAGGCGGCTTGGATCTATGCCGGAGGATAAGGTTCAATCGTTTTTGGGATAGAGGCGTGAGATAGCGTTGTGGTACCCTCCGAATTTTTATGGTATACTATGCGAAGATACGCGAAAAGTAAAAGGATGAAACGCGAGGACACCATGGGAGGACCAAAATGAACACCGCATCAACTAACTGGAAACAAAATTTCTTCACCATCTGGACCGGCCAGGCTTTTTCACAGTTCTCAAGCTCTGTCCTCCAGTTTGCCATCGTGTGGTATCTGACGGACCAAACCGGCTCTGCCATGGTGCTGACCATCGCCATGATGATGGGCTTTCTGCCCCAGGGCGTGCTGGGGCCGTTTATCGGCGTGTTCATCGACCGGTACAGCCGAAAGAGGATCATGATCATCTCGGACCTGCTGATCTCCGCGGCCAGCTTTGCCATGGTGGCGGCCGGATGGATGGGCGCGCTGTCCACGGAGCTGATTCTAGTCGTGCTGCTGCTCCGCTCTGTGGGCGCCGCCTTCCACACGCCGTGCCTGCAGGCGGTCACGCCCCAGATCGTTCCACCGGACCAGCTGACCAGGTGTTCCGGCTACTCCCAGGCCCTGGAGTCCGTGTCCCAGATTTTAAGCCCGGCGGTGGCGGCTGTGCTCTACAGCTCCTGGAGCTTAAGTGGAATCGTTTTTCTGGACGTCATCGGCGCGCTGATCGCGGTGTTTACCCTTGGAATCGCCGTGATACCTGAATTGCGGCGGGATGAGAACAGCGGCAGCGTGCGGGTGCTGCGGGAGGCGATGGAGGGATTTCGGATTCTTCAGACCAACAAGGGGATGCTGGGGCTGGTGATGATCGGCAGCCTGTACACCCTGGCGCTGATGCCCACCAGCGCCCTGTTTCCCCTGATGAGCATGTCCTATTTCAACGGCACCAGCACAAACGCCAGCATCGTGGAGGTGGTATTCTCCGTTGGCCTGCTGTTCGGTTCCCTGGTGCTGTCCAGGTGGGGAGGGACGAAAAACAGGGTCTACACCATTGTTGGTTCGTTCCTTCTCATGAGCTTCAGCTTATTTATCTCCGGCATGCTGCCGCCCGGCGGTTTCTGGCTGTTCGCCGCCTGTTCCTGGCTCATGGGCGTGTCCGGTCCATTTTACTGGGGAATGTACACGCCGCTCCTTCAGAGCAACTTCGAGGACCGCTACCTTGGCCGGGTGTTGTCCCTGTCCTCCAGCATCCGGCTGCTCAGCGGGCCATTGGGACTGGTGGTCTCCGGCGCGTTTGCGGAGCGGTATGGGGTTGAGAAGTGGTTTCTGATTGCGGGCGCGCTGGTGCTGGTGGCGGCGTTTTTGTGCGTTGGGGTACCGGCGGTGCGGGAATGCGATGGATGAAGGCATTAGCGCTTGTGTTTGAAAAAGAAAACGTTGTAAAATAAAGTACGGAAAAATAAGCTAATATATATGCTAAAACTTGCAAATCAAGCTGATTTGGGCTAAAATATGATCTATGAATTTATCATTTTTTCTTCAAAAAACACCCTCAGAGACTGCGCGTCTCCTGCCCGGCCGGATCCGCGATATCCGCTTGAGAAAGAAATTGTCACAGATAAAACAGAGCGAAACGTCAGGAGTAAGCCTGGCGGCTGGTGACAAAGTATCATATTACCTGAATTGTAAAAAGTAAAGTTGAACAACACGAGGAGGTATTGAAAATGAGAAAGAACTTCGGAGCAAAACCCTACCTGTACCCGCAGCCGGTGCTCATTGTAGCCACCTACGGCGAGGACGGAACCCCGGACGCCATGAACGCGGCCTGGGGCGGGATCAGCGACACCACGGAGATCGGCATGTGCCTGAGCAAGGGTCACAAGACGGTGAAAAATATTCTGGCCCGGGGCGCGTTCACGGTCAGCATGGCGGACGAGGCCCATGTGACGGAGTGCGATTACCTGGGACTGGTGTCGGCCAACGACGTGCCGGATAAGCTGGCCAGAGCCGGATTCCACACCACCAAAAGCGAGCTGGTGGACGCCCCACTGATCGACGAGCTGCCCCTGTCCCTGGAGTGCAGGCTTTTGAGTTATGATCCCGCCACAGGCCATCTGTTTGGCGAGATTGTCAACGTCAGCGCGGACGAGCGGATTCTGAACGAGGCGGGAAAGGTCGATCCCGAAAAGCTTTGTCCTATCACCTTTGACCCCTTCAACAACGCCTACCTGAAGCTTGGCGAAAAGGTCGGCAATGCGTTTAAGGACGGCAGCCAGCTGAAATAGGCAGCTTGCGGGAGGATAAAAATTTGGACGGATTGGAGCGTTTTGTGCAGGCCCAGGCGGACAGTTATGCCCGCGCCTTGCGGGAGATCAAGAGCGGCCGCAAGACAAGCCATTGGATGTGGTATATTTTTCCACAGCTGAGCGGGTTGGGGCACAGCCAGACCGCCCGGTATTACGCGATCAGAGACCGCGCGGAGGCGGAGGCGTACCTGGCTCACCCGGTTCTGGGGAAACGCCTGTTAGAGATATCCTCAGAACTGTTGAAGCTGGAGTCCTCCGACGCCACAGCGGTCATGGGCTGGCCGGACGACTTAAAGCTGAAGTCCTCGATGACGCTGTTCAGCCTGGTGAGCCGTGAGCCCGTATTCCGGCAGGTGCTTGAGAAGTATTTCAGGGGAGAAGAGGACGCGTATACGGTGCAGGCAATATCGCGGCAGGCGGACGGTTTTAATTAAGTAAATAGTCAGAACAAAGAGACGTGAGGTCGATTGAGGCCCCGCGTCTTTTTGGCTGCTGCAATGGCCATTGCTGCGGAATTGGTTGACAGACCGTTTTAGCTGTCCTATAATAGAGGTATACAAATGTATACTAATTCGGAAGTTTGAACGGGAGAAAACGCCATGAAAAAAATCGGTTTGTCGGAGACGGAGTGGAAATTAATGGATGCGCTTTGGGAGGAACCGCCCAAAACCATCACACAGCTCACCAAGGCGCTGGAGGAGGACACCGGGTGGGGAAAGAACGTGATTATCACCATGCTGAAGCGTCTGGAAGCCAAAGGGGCGGTGCGCCACGAGGAGGGGGAGCGGGCCAAACAGTTTTACCCCGCGGTTTCACGGGAGGATACGGCGCTGGAGGAGACCCGGGGATTTTTGAACCGGGTGTACAACGGCAGCCTGGGACTGATGGTGGACGCCATGGTGAACAGCCGGTCGCTCTCGGACCGGGAGATTGAGGAACTGAAGGAGATTCTGAAAAAGGCGGAGGAGGGGCGGAATGGTTGAAACTCTGATTACATCATCCGCGTTGATTGCGGGAATCTGCGCTTGCCGCCTGCTGTTTAGCGGGCGGATTAGCCCCAGGATTATGTACGCCATGTGGGGACTGCCGGCGCTGCGCCTTTTGATGCCGCTGTTTTACCCCGCGGACCGGTGGCTGAAAACGCTGAGAAGCTCCTTCAGCGTGATGAACGCGGTGGACCGCTTGCACGATCAGGTGATTGCAGGCACGGAAATGGAGCCGCTTGTGGACAATATTCTCACCGGCCGGGTCAGGGGATACGTCAATCCCAGTACGCTGCCCCAGAAGCTGGTGGGGGTGGACTGGCAGTTGGTGTTTCTGGCGGTTTGGCTGACCGGGAGCGCAGTGCTGCTGGTGTGGATTTTGTGGGTGAATTTTCATTTTGCGGCCAGACTGCGGCGGACCAGGGTGCGCTGCCGGGGCGCAGTCTACGGAGTTACCCATCTGCCGGTCTACCGCGCGCCGGATCTACGGTCGCCGTGTCTGGTGATGTTTTTGGGCGAGCAGTCCATTTATCTGCCCGAAGATCTGGAGGCGGAACCGGAGCAGATGAAACATATTCTGATCCATGAGACGTGCCATGCCCGCCACCTGGATCCAGTGTGGGGAGCGCTGCGCTGCATGCTGGTCTGCGCGTACTGGATCAATCCCTTTGTGCTTCTGGCCGCCTATCTGTCCAAGCGCGACTGCGAGCTGGCCTGCGACGAGGCGGCGGTGAAGCGGCTGGGAGAAGAAGAGAGGTTTGACTACGGCCGGACGCTGATCGCCCTGACGGCCGGAAAACAGGCGTTCTCCGACTTGTTCTGCATTTCCGCGGATTTCGTGTTTGGCCGCAAGACCATGAAGGAGCGCATCACGTTGCTGGCGGCACGCCCCAGGACGACAGCGCTCACAGCCGCTTTGATTCTGGCGGTCTCCGCGGCGTTGATCGCCTGCACCTATACCGGCAGAGCCGCCCAGGGTGTGCAGAAGCGGACCGGGCTGTGGGCGGAGTATTTCTGCAGCCGGGACGGGCGGGCCCTGGCCGGTCTGTACAGCCCGGAACGCCAGGCCGGTTTTTATGAGATGGAGCCGGTGAGTACGGATGAGAGCGGGAACTACCTGGGCTTCGGCTGGTCCAGCCCCTGGCCCATGGACGGGCGGTACGACATTCAGGTGGAGGGCACGCGAGCTCAGATTACTTACTACGCTATGACGTCGGAGCCCCACCTTTGGGTGTGGAAGGAAACCCTGGAATGGGAGAAGTCCGATGGGATTTACTATGTGGAACGGGAAGCCCTTTCGATTTTTGACGCGGTTTCCGGCCTGACGGAATTTGAGGCTGCCTACGGGCAGGGGATTGAAGGGACGCCCTTGGATTACCGGACCAACGGCATGGGAGCTGCCCTCAATGAGAATGTAAAAGGCGATCCGGTTATGGCGTTTTTAGCTGCGCCGGAGACGGCAGGCCCCTATTTGCTGAATCTGGAGGGCGGGAGCGCCGCCGCCGAAACGGTTGGGGATCAGTCCTCGGTTACATATGAGTTCCGGGACGGAAGCGGCGTTGTGATCCGGATGGAGCGCCCCTTTGGCGCTGACGGAATCTGGGTGCCCACCGGGTGGAGCGGCGCGGTGGAAGCGGCGGATAATGCACAAGTTGACGGGGCGAATGAAGGGAACGAGGGGGTGACGCCGGCGTCGGGAGAAGCGGAGAGTGCGGAGGCGGAATTATCGGAAGCGAAGGCGGAGCGTGCGGAAAACGGGACTGAGGATTCGGAGGCAGAGGCGGTCAAGGCAGTGGTCGGGGAATTTGCTCAGGCGTATTTCCAGGACGACCCCGCGGCCATGGCCCGGGTCATGACCGGAAATGCGGCCAAGAAGATTGCGGGAGCCGGAGAGCAGCTCTGGGACCGGCTGGACGCGTTTCAGATCAAAGGAGATTTGAGCGGCGCAGAAAACCGGGACCAGCTGGAGGTCCAGTGCGAGTACCGGGTGGCGGGCGAGGACTCTTACAGCTATCTTGGCGTTGAGCTGGTGCGGGAGGAGAACGGCTGGAGCGTGTCGGGATATTATTTGGAAAAATAAGGAACTCTGGTTGGGGTTTTACTCGGAAGAACAGTCGCGGGAACGGCAGCTATGTTGTCTCCCGCGGCTGTTTTTGCAAGTCGTGCCGTTATGCGGGGAAATACAGGGACACCAGATGGAATTTATTGCATTTTCCGCCATTCAGTGATAGGATATAGAACATATCGGGTAAAGAGCAGCTGGTGCCGAGGTCCGCTTTGCGGACGCGGGTAAAAGGGAAACAGGTGAAAATCCTGTACGATCTCGTCACTGTAAGCAGGGAGTGCATGGCCATTGTCATGGACAGTCACTGATTCCAACGGAATTGGGAAGGCGGTCATTGCGCGCGGATCTGCAAGTCAGGAAACCTGCCGGCTGTTGGTACGGGAATAGAAGTTCCAAATCACGAGTAATTGGTTGTGCCGGTCTGCGGTTTACCGCCGCAGGTCTCTGACTCAAACGGTGACGGATTTAGCTCCGGGGACAGTGCGTCCCTGAGAGACGGGCGCTGCACGGCGGCCCATGGCGTTGCGCGGCAGCTCCGTGGCATAGCGCGGCAGCTCCGTGGCATTTCGCGGTAGCCCATGGCACTGTGCGGCAGCTCTGCGGCATTTCGCGGCGGCCCATGGCATAGCGCAACCGCTTTACGGCGCTGTCCAGCGCCCCCGCCAGTTTGAGACACATCCTCCAATGCAGACAGATGGCATATTCCCCTACCTTTTACGCAGCGATATGGTGTCTAAAAAAGGAGGAAAAGAAGATGAGACTGAACAAACTGGCGGTCGTATTTGCGGCAGCAGCGCTGTCGGCGGTGATGGTGGCGGGCTGCTCCGGCGGACAGAAGGAGAGCGCGGCAGAGTCCGAGGCGGAGACTTCTGCAAAAACCACAGAGGCGGAGACTACAGCAGAGGAGACAACCATGGCGGAGACAACTGCGGCAGCGGAGGAAATGGACGAGGAGAACTACGATACGGGAGATGCATCCAGGGACAATGTGAGAAATCAGGATGATATTGGTGAGAATGAGCTGATGGTCGTCAGTTTCGGCACCAGCTACAATGATAACCGGCGGCTGACCATCGGAGCCATCGAGGAGGCCATTGAGAAAGCGTTTCCGGATTACTCCGTGAGGAGAGGTTTCACCAGCCAGATTATCATCGACCACGTGAAAACGCGGGACAACATCGCCATCGACAATGTGGGGGAGGCCCTTGCGCGGGCGGAAAAAAATGGAGTTAAGAATCTGGTAATCCAGCCGACCCATCTGATGAACGGTCTGGAGTACACGGACCTTGTGAACGAGGTGGCGGAGTATTCCGACGCCTTTGACCAGGTGGCTGTGGGCCAGCCGCTATTGACCTCTGAGGACGACTTTAAGGCGGTGATCAAGGTGATTACAGAAGCCACCGCCCAGTACGACGACGGCGAGACCGCGATCTGCTTTATGGGTCACGGCACGGAGGCGGAGTCCAACCAGGTGTACTCCAAAATGCAGGAAATGCTGACCGAGGCCGGTTATAAAAATTATTATGTGGGAACCGTTGAGGCGGCCCCCAGTCTGGACGACGTGCTGGCCATGGTTCAGGCTGGCGATTACAAGCGAGTGGTTCTGGAGCCGCTCATGATTGTTGCGGGCGATCACGCCAACAACGACATGGCAGGCGACGAGGAGGACTCCTGGAAAACAACCTTTGAGAACGCCGGATATGAGGTGACTTGTCTGGTCCGCGGTCTGGGCGAGATGGAGGGAATTCAGCAGATCTTTGTGGAGCACGCCAGGGCGGCTGTGGACAGTCTGGCAAAGTAGCATATTTCCCGGCAGTTGATTGGCCGGAATACGCCCTCGGCGGGGCTTAAGTTCCGGCGAAGTAAATAAAAAAGAAAGATGGGGCGGTCGGGGAAATGTGCTGATCGCCCTTTTGAAGGTAAAATAAAAATGCGCATACATAAAATATGTTTATCCGCTGCCATTCTTGCCGCTGTTCTGATGGCAGGCGGCTGTGGCGGCAAAGCCGCGGGAACGGCCGGGACGACCGCATCCACGGAGACGGCAGAGGTGGCAGGGACCACAGCCGGAGTGCCGGATCATTCGGAGACCCCGGGCGCGCAGAGCACAAGCGCTGCCCCCGGCGGACAGAACACAAGCGCTGCCCCCGGCGGACAGAACACAAGCGCTGCCCCCGGTGGACAGGTGGCATCGGAAAATGAGACGGTCAGCCCTAAAAATGTAGTGGAAGCGGGAATGGTGCCGGTTTATGGAACGGAAATAAAGGACGGCGTTTACCCTATAAAAGTGGATTCCAGCTCCAGCATGTTCCGAATCACGTCCTGCCAGCTGACGGTGAAGGACGGCGTCATGAGCGCGGTCATGGCTACCAGCGGGACCGGATATTTAAAGCTGTTCATGGGGACCGGAGAGGAGGCGGCGCAGGCTTCCGAAGCGGACTGCATTCCATATGTGGAGACGGCGGACGGCGCTTACACCTACGCGGTTCCGGTGGAAGCGCTGGACATGGGAATCGATTGCAGCGCCTTCAGCAAGAAGAAAGAGAAATGGTATGACCGGGAGCTGGTATTCCGGGCGGACTCCCTGCCGGCCGAAGCATTTGCGGATGGGAAAATCGCCACTGCGGAGAGCCTGAAACTGGAGGACGGCGTTTACACATGTGAGGTCAGGCTATGCGGCGGTTCCGGGCGGGCAGCGGTGGAGTCGCCCGCCACGCTGCGGGTGGAGAATAAAAATGTTACCGCCACCATTGTCTGGGGCAGTGCAAACTATGATTACATGAAAGTGGACGGAGAGAAATACGGCCTGGCCGCCACCGAGGGTAATTCCACGTTTGAAATTCCGGTGACCGGGTTTGACTGGAGAATGCCGGTGATCGCGGACACCATCGCCATGAGCCAGCCCCACGAGATCGAATACACGCTGACCTTTGACTCCGCCACACTGAAGCGGGTGGATTGACGATGAAACGTAAAATATTTACAATCATAATCGCCGCCGCGCTGTTTGCCGCCGCGGCCAGCGGCTGCTCCGGCCAAGCGGGGAAAAACGCAGGCCCGGAGCGCCCGGTATCGGAACGGGAGAGCGGCTTAGCGGGAACCGGCTCCGATGCCTCAGCCATCGCCCCCATACCTGGCGCTGCCGCGCCCCCATCATCCGGCGGTGCAGCGGCTTCCGGTAAAGTCGCCTCCCCTGTCCCCTCCACGCCCCAAAACTGGTCCGACATGCGGATCGACCACAGCATGGAGCTCCTCTACGCCGACCAGTTTTCCGTGGATTACTACGACAACGGCTTTGCCATGATTACAATCGCGGACGACAACCGTTATCTTGTAGTTCCGGAGGGGGAGACGGTTCCGGGCGGCCTCCCGGACGGTGTGACCGTGATCCGCCGCCCGTTGAACAACATTTACCTGGTGGCAACCTCGGCCATGGACCTGTTTTGCAGTCTGGACGCTGTGGACCGGATCACCCTGTCCGGCACGGATGCCTCCGGCTGGTACATCCGGGAAGCCCGTCAGGCCATTGAGAGCGGAGCCATGTCCTACGCGGGTAAATACAACGCCCCGGACTACGAGCTGATCCTTTCCAAATCCTGCGATCTGGCCGTGGAGTCCACCATGATCTATCACTCCCCGGAGGTGAAGGAGCAGCTGGAAACGCTGGGCATCCCCGTGCTGGTGGAGCGGTCCAGCTACGAAAGCCATCCCCTGGGACGGATGGAATGGCTGAAGCTGTACGCGGTGCTGCTTGGCCGGGAGGAAATGGCAGGGGAGCTGTTTGACCGGCAGATGAGCGCGCTGAACGCCGTGATGGGACAGGAGCCGACGGGCAAAACCGTGGCATTTTTCTATGTCAGCTCCAACGGGTACGTCAATGTGAGAAAACCCGGCGACTACGTGGCAAAAATGATCGAGCTGGCCGGTGGAACCTACGCGCCCCAGAATTCTGCGGAACCGGAAAACGCCCTGTCCACCATGAACATGCAGATGGAAGCTTTCTATGCCGCGGCCAGGGACGCGGACTACATCATTTACAACAGCACCATCGACGGGGAGTTGAAATCCCTGGATGCGCTGCTGGCCAAGAGCAGCCTTCTGGCCGATTTTAAAGCGGTAAAGGAAGGCCATGTGTGGTGCACGGAAAAAAATCTGTTTCAGGAAAGTATGGGGCTGGGAACAATGATCCTGGACATCCACCGGATGCTCACGGAGGAGGACCCGGATCCGTCGGAAATGACCTACATCTACCCTCTGCGCTGATGCAGAGCGCGAATTGATAGGAGTTATCTTTATGACAAAACGATCCTGCCTGAGGCACGGCCTCTCATTTGCCGTGCTGGCAGCTTTGATGTGTATGTTAATGATCTGGAATCTCAATTCCGGAAGCGTGTCCCTGTCCGTAAGGGAGATTGGCCGGGTTCTGTTCCGGCGGGCCGGGGAAGAGACCGCCCAACGCATTGTCTGGGACATCCGTTTTCCGCGGATTCTGGCGGCGGCGATCCTGGGCGGCGGCCTGTCGGTGTCCGGCTTTCTGCTGCAGACCTTTTTCGCCAACCCCATTGCCGGTCCCTTTGTGCTGGGCATCTCCTCGGGCGCAAAGCTGGTAGTCTCGCTGGTGATGATCGCGTTTTTAAGCCGCGGCCTGCCCATGGGCTCCGGGGGAATGATCCTGGCGGCCTTTGCGGGGGCCATGATCTCCATGGGGTTCGTGCTGCTGATCTCCGGAAAGGTGAAGAAGATGTCCATGCTGGTGATCTGCGGTGTGATGATCGGCTACATCTGCTCCGCGGTCACGGATTTTGTAGTCACCTTTGCGGACGACGCCAACATTGTGAACCTGCACAACTGGTCCATGGGCAGTTTTTCGGGAATGTCCTGGGAGAACATCCGGGTAATGGCAGCGGTGACGTTTCTTTCCCTCGTTCTGGTATTTCTGCTGGCCAAGCCCATCGGGGCTTATCAGATGGGGGAGGTCTACGCCCAAAACATGGGCGTGAACATCCTGCGGTTTCGAGTGGAGCTGATCTTACTCTCCAGCCTGCTCTCGGCCTGCGTGACCGCCTTTGCCGGTCCCATTTCCTTTGTGGGCATCGCGGTTCCCCATCTGGTGAAAGGCCTGTTCGGGACCGCAAAACCGCTGCTTTTGATCCCGGGCTGTTTTCTGGGCGGGGCGGTGTTCTGCCTGTTCTGCGATCTGATCGCGAGGACGGTGTTCGCCCCAACAGAGCTTGGGATCAGCTCGGTCACAGCGGTGTTTGGCGCGCCCATCGTCATTTATATGATGGTGCGCGGCAGAAGGAACATGCAGTGAGGAGGCGGAATACATGACGGGCGATTACATTTACACGGAACAGATGGACGTGGGCTACGGGAGCGTTCCCCTCATCCGGCAGATTGAACTCCATGTCAAGCCGGGGGAGATCGTGACTCTCATCGGGCCAAACGGAGCGGGAAAATCCACGATTTTAAAGAGCGTGATCCGGCAGTTAAACCTGTTGGGCGGCGCGGTCTATCTGGACGGTGCCCGGATGTCCGACATGCCGGAGAAGGAGATCGCCAGGCGCATGGCGATCCTGATGACGGAGCGGATCCACCCGGAGCTAATGACCTGCGAGGACGTGGTGGGCACGGGCCGCTATCCCTACACGGGCCGGATGGGGATTCTTGGCGCCGGGGACCGGAGAAAGGTGCGGGAGGCCCTGGAGCTGGTGCACGCGGGCGAGCTGGCCGGGCGGTTTTTCACGGAGGTCAGCGATGGCCAGAAGCAGCGCGTGCTCCTGGCCCGCGCCGTCTGCCAGGAGCCGGAGGCCATTGTGTTGGACGAGCCCACGTCGTTTCTGGACATCCGGCACAAGCTGGAATTACTCACCATTCTGAAGGATTTGGTACACCGGAAACGGGTTGCGGTGCTGATGTCCCTCCACGAGCTGGACCTGGCGCAGAAGATTTCCGATTACATTGTCTGCGTCAACGGAAACTCCATCGAGCGCTGCGGCGTCCCGGAGGAAATCTTCACCTCCACATACATTACCAGGCTCTACGGAATTACCAAGGGCAGCTACCAGGCGGAGCTGGGCTGCCTGGAAATGGAACCGGCACAGGGGTCCCCCCAGGTTTTTGTCATCGGGGGAAACGGCAGCGGAATCCCCGTTTACCGCAGGCTCCAGCGCAGGGGAATTCCCTTTGCAGCCGGAGTGCTCCATGAAAATGACATCGATTATCCGGTGGCAAAGGCCCTGGCCTCCCGCCTGATCGGAGAGCGCGCCTTCGAACCCATCGGAGAGGAGGCGTTTGCCCGTGCGGCCGAAGTGCTGCAAGCCTGCGGCCGGGTGATCTGCTGCCCGGACCATTTTGGAGCAATGAATGAAAAAAACCGTATTTTGGCGGAGCTTGGGGCGGACCGGCTGTGCGGGGTGGAGGATATCTGAGCGGACCGGTGCATATCTGTGCAATCCGAGAAAACTCTAGGCGCGCCCTGCCTCTCTAAGCCAGTTCAACCTTCAACTGAAGCTCCGTCACCTGCTCCTCCACATGTTTGGTGGTGTGGTTGTCGATCCAGAGCAGCTCCAGCAGGGGCTCGCAGGCCGCCATGCCGTGGTCCCGGGCATACTGCAGGAGCTGGGGCACGAACCGGCGGGTCTGCCGGAAACTGCCGCTGTAACAGACGGACAGATAGGTCCCCGCCTCGATGGAATGCTCTCCCTCCGGGTGGAGGAGGAACACCGCCTCATACTGCTGGCAGCGCCCGTCCAGCGCGTCGGACAGGTTCAGGAAGGAGCCCATCTGGTTGTTGCCGATAATATACTGGCGGTCCGGCTCAAACGCCACCAGCTGCTTGATGAGGACATCCATCTCCTCGTCCGTCTCATAGCTCTGCATGATCCGGTGGCAGGGCCGTCCGGGCAGCGTTTTTAACGAAATCGTCCCCAGTGGCAGCCGGACTGCCTGGGCGATGGTCTCGCGGCGGGTGATAATGTTGTCCCGCAGCTCCTGAAGCCGGGCGATCTGCTGGTCGATCAGGCACAGCTCCTGCTGAAACAGCTCCAGGGTGGAGCCCACGCTTCTGTTCTCAATATAGGACCGGATCTGGTCCATGGAAAATCCCAAATCCCTCAGGTCGCGGATCACATTCAGACACCACAGATCCTCGGTGCGGTAGATCCGGTATCCGTTTGGCGCCCGCCGGGGCACCAGGATGCCAAGCTCCTCGTAATAGCGCAGAATATCCGTGCTGATGCCGTATAAGGCCGCGATCTCACCGATTTTATAATATGTAGACATGGAATTCCCCCTAAATCTGGCAAATTTTGCTGTATACCTTGGTATTATACCAAGGTTTATACTGGAATTGCAACGGTGGTTGTCAAAACGGAGTCATCCGCGCTGGCCGTGTTGAAATAAAAGGGGGAATTTTATGAATTTCGAAGGTATTTCACTGAAGAAAAATTTCTGGAGATTTGTCTGGCCGTCGGTGGTGGCCCAGTGGATCTTTGCGCTGTATACCATGGTGGACGGCATGTTTGTGGCGAGGGGCGTGTCCGAGTCGGCGTTGGCAGCGGTGAACATTGTCTCGCCCTTTGTGAACTTTTTGTTTTCTGTGTCCATTCTCTTCGCAGTGGGCACGTCCACCATTGTGGCCATCTACCTGGGACAGGGAAAACACCTGGAGGCCAACCAGGCCAACACCCAGAACCTGATTGTTTCTGCGGCGGTGTCCCTGTTGATCACCGTGGTGATGTGGCTGGGAGTGAACCCCGCGGTCCGGTTTCTGGGGGCCACGGAGGCCACCATGGAGTATGCGCGCCATTACATCCTGTCCATCCTTCCCTTTGCCTGGTGTTTCATCCTCTCCTACACCTTTGAGACGCTGGTAAAAACCGACGGCTACCCCAGGTTCGCCACCATCGTGGTCTCCCTGGGCGCTGTGATCAACTGCATTCTGGACTACCTGTTCGTCATGGTGTTCCACTGGGGAGTGGCCGGCGCCGGGGTGGCCACGGGCATTTCCCAGATGATCCCGGTCTTTTTATACCTGAAGCATTTCCTCGGGCCAAAGGCCGTCATCCGGTTTGCAAAACCGCGCTGGGATTTCGGGCAGCTGGGCCGGGTGGTGAAGATCGGACTGTCCTCCGGCCTCACCGAGCTGTCGGCGGGAATCACGGTGCTCATGTTCAACCACGCCATTCTGCGCTACATCGGGGAGCAGGGCGTGGTGAGCTATACCATCATCGCCTATGTCAATATGATCGTGGTCATGTCCATGGCGGGCATCAGCCAGGGCATCCAGCCGCTCATCAGCTTCTACTACGGGAAACAGGACCATAAGGTCTGCAAAAAGCTGCTGCGCTACTCCCTGGCCGCCACCGTGGGCCTGGCCGGGGCCGCGTTTCTTGCCTGCATGGGCGGGGCGCAGCTGTTGGTCAATGTCTTTATTTCAAAGGAGCTGACCGGATTGCGGGTCTATTCCGCGTCGGTGTTTCGGATCTTCAGCGTCTCCTTCCTGATCGTGGGCTTTAACGTGGTGGGATCTGGATATTTTACGGCGGTTGAGCGGCCAAAGGAATCCCTGGTCATCTCCCTGGGACGCGGCGTGGTGATTCTGTTTGCAGCCCTGGCCAGCTGCATCGCCCTGTTCGGAGGCGAGGGCATCTGGTGGGCGCCCACAGTGTCCGAAGCGGTCTGCCTGGGAATCACCCTGCTGCTTGTGCGGCGCATGGCGGGGCGGGAGGAGCGGGAGCGGACCGAAGGCGGGATTCTCGCCAGACCGGCGAGCCCTGAGGCCGGCAGTACCGGCGGAACAGCAGAACGGACGCTACCCGGCTGAAAAATATTACGCAGATGCGGGGAAAAATTAATTGCCCCCTCGTTATCGATAATAGAGAACAATACAACATAATCGCGGTTATTGTAAAGGTTCAAATCAGATGGGAAGTGATGTGGGGAAAAGTTGGACACAGTGGTATAAGAAACTCAAAAATGGAAATCCTATTAATGTTTTTCAAAGTTTTTCAATTACTCAAAAATCCGGTTTACAACCGAACCGGAGTGTGATATACTGAATCGGTATGAAATGACGCCGATGCCCGGTTGTCCGGTGACTCCAGCCGACGGCCTGGTTTACGGTAAGACTAATTTTAATTTAGGAGGAAACATCATGATTTCTAAGGAAAAGAAAGCACAGATCATTGCGGAGTATGGCCGCAAGCCCGGAGATACCGGTTCACCTGAGGTACAGATCGCGATCCTGACCGCCAGAATTGCCGAGCTGACCCAGCACTTACAGGACAACAAGAAAGATCATCACTCCAGAAGAGGACTTCTGATGATGGTTGGACAGAGAAGAGGACTTCTGGACTATTTAAAGAAGACCGACCTGGAAGGCTACCGTGCTTTAATTGAGAAATTAGGCATCAGAAAGTAATTTCAAACGTTAGGGTGGAGTTTTCAGAGCTCCACCCTATATTTGCAGTTACTGTTCCCTTCGTCCCCGTGCGGCGGCATTTGCGGAGCGCTCAGGCGGCGGCAAAGCCCGGCGGATACGGACAAGGGACGATTTAGTTTTGCATTCTCTCTGGCAGAGGAATTACCCCGAGACCGCTGATGTGGCCGTAAAACGGCGATTTGCGGACAGATCAGTAGTTTCGGCGTCTTCTGCCAGTGTAAGATATGATTTCAAAGAAAAGGAGATAACCATATGTTCAAAAGTTACAGTATGGACCTGGCAGGGCGCAAGCTGACCGTAGAGGTAGGCAGAGTGGCTGCCCAGGCGAACGGCGCCGTTTTCATGCATTATGGCGACACAGTGGTGCTGTCCACCGCAACCGCATCCACCAAACCCAGAGAGGGCATCGATTTCTTCCCCCTGAGCGTGGAGTTCGAGGAGAAGCTTTACGCCGTGGGTAAGATTCCCGGCGGCTTCAACAAGAGAGAGGGAAAGGCTTCTGAGAACGCAGTGCTGACCGCCCGCGTGATCGACCGCCCCATGCGTCCCCTGTTCCCCAAGGATTACCGCAACGACGTGACGCTGGACAACATCGTGATGTCCGTGGACCCCAACTGCAGCCCTGAGCTGACCGCTATGCTGGGTTCCGCCATCGCAACGTCCATTTCCGATATCCCCTTCGCCGGTCCCTGCGCAACCACCCAGGTGGGCATGATCGACGGCGAGTTCATCATTAACCCCACCGCTGACCAGAAGCACGTGAGCGATCTGGCCCTGACCGTGGCTTCCACCCGGGAAAAGGTGATTATGATCGAAGCCGGCGCCAATGAGGTGCCGGAGGACAAGATGATCGAGGCCATTTTCAAGGCTGACCAGGTCAACAAGGAGATCATCGCATTTATCGACACCATCGTGGCCGAGTGCGGCAAGGAAAAGCACACCTACGAGAGCTGCGCAATTCCGGAAGAGCTGTTCGCAGCCATCAAGGAGCTGGTTCCCCCGGCAGAGATGGAGGAAGCGGTATTTACCGACGACAAGCAGACCCGCGAGGGCAACATCCGCGCCATCAACGAGCGCCTTGAGGAGGCGTTTGCCGAGAACGAGGAGTGGCTGGGCCTGATCGACGAGGCGGTTTACCAGTACCAGAAAAAGACCGTCCGCAAGATGATCTTAAAGGACCACAAGCGTCCCGACGGCCGCGCGATCACCGAGATCCGCCACCTGGCCGCGGAAGTGGACCTGCTGCCCAGAGTCCACGGCTCCGGTATGTTCACCCGCGGACAGACTCAGATCTTAAACGCCTGCACCCTGGCTCCCCTGTCCGAGGCACAGCGCCTGGACGGACTGGATGAGAACGAGACCAGCAAGCGCTATATGCACCACTACAATTTCCCGTCCTTCTCCGTAGGCGAGACCAAGCCCAGCAGAGGACCGGGCCGCCGCGAGATCGGCCATGGCGCTTTAGCGGAGCGCGCGCTGGTGCCGGTGCTTCCCTCCGAGGAAGAGTTCCCCTACGCCATCCGCACCGTGTCTGAGACCATGGAGTCCAACGGCTCCACCTCCCAGGCCAGCATCTGCGCCTCCACTCTGTCCCTGATGGCCGCCGGTGTGCCGATCAAGGATATGGTGGCCGGAATCTCCTGCGGTCTGGTGACCGGCGAGACCGACGACGATTACCTGGTTCTGACCGATATCCAGGGCCTGGAAGATTTCTTCGGCGACATGGACTTCAAGGTGGCAGGTACCAAGAAGGGTATCACCGCCATTCAGATGGATATCAAGATCCACGGTCTGACCCGCCCGATCATCGAGGAGGCGATTACCAGAACCAGAGAGGCCAGAATCCACATCCTGGACGACGTGATGCGCCCGGTGATCTCCGAGCCCAGAAAGCACTTAAGCCCCTACGCTCCCAAGATCGTGCAGATCAACATTGATCCCCAGAAGATCGGCGACGTGGTCGGCAAGCAGGGTAAGGTGATCAACAAGATCATCGAGGAGACCGGCGTGAAGATCGATATCAACGACGACGGTTCCGTGAATGTCTGCGGCACCGACGAGGCGATGATCAACCGCGCGGTTCAGATTATCAAGAGCATTGTGACCGAGATCGAGCCCGGCATGATCTTTACCGGCAAAGTCGTGCGTCTGATGAACTTCGGCGCGTTTGTGGAGCTGGCTCCGGGTAAGGACGGCATGATCCACATTTCCAAGCTGTCCGAGAAGCGCGTGAACACGGTCGAGGACGTGGTCAACATCGGCGACGAGGTTACGGTTAAGGTAATCGAGGTCGACAAGATGGGCAGAATCAATCTGAGCATGAAACCCAGCGATCTTGCTCCCAAAAAAGAGTCCAAGTAAGCGGGAACCGCTCTGAAATACAGTCCGAAATAACGTGACGGAAAAGACAATGCCGGTGAAAATCAGGCATTGTCTTTTTTCGTGGAGCGTTATATAATGTGTTAATGGAAACAGAACAAAACGATAGGAGATCGTGAGATGAACAGAGTTAGGACAAGGTATGCACCGAGCCCCACGGGCCGGATGCATGTGGGAAATCTGAGAACGGCGCTGTACGCATATCTGATTGCAAAACATGAAGGCGGAGACTTCCTGCTCCGCATTGAAGATACAGACCAGGAGCGCTACGTGGAGGGCGCGGTGGAGATCATCTACCAGACCTTAAAGGACACGGGTCTGATCCACGACGAGGGCCCGGACAAGGACGGCGGCTGCGGTCCCTACGTTCAGAGCGAGCGCCACAAAGCCGGAATCTACATGGAGTATGCGAAGATGCTGGTGGAGAAGGGCGAGGCCTACTACTGCTTCTGCACCCCGGAGCGCCTGGAGAGCCTGCGCCGCACGGTGAACGGCGAGGAGATCATGAGCTATGACAAGCACTGCCTGAGCCTGTCGAAAGAAGAGGTGGAGGCCAACTTAAAGGCCGGAAAACCCTTTGTGATCCGCCAGAACAACCCCACCACCGGGACCACCACCTTCAACGACGAGATTTACGGGGATATCACGGTGGACAACTCTGAGCTGGACGACATGGTGTTAATCAAGTCCGACGGCTACCCCACCTACAATTTTGCCAACGTGGTGGACGACCATCTGATGTCCATCTCCCACGTGGTGCGGGGCAACGAGTATCTGTCCTCCTCGCCCAAGTACAACCGCCTCTACGAGGCATTTGGCTGGGAAGTGCCGGTGTACGTACACTGCCCGCTGATCACCGACGAGAACCACCACAAGCTGAGCAAGCGCAGCGGACATTCCTCCTTTGAGGACCTGTTGGAGCAGGGCTTTCTGGCTGAGGCCGTGGTGAACTACGTGGCCCTTCTCGGCTGGTCACCGGAGGACAACCGGGAAATCTTCTCCCTGGAGGAGATGGTGAAGGAATTCGACTACCGCCGCATGAGCAAGTCACCGGCCGTATTTGATATGACCAAGCTGCGCTGGATGAACAGCGAGTATATGAAGTCCATGGACTTTGACCGTTTCTTTGAGATGGCCCTTCCTTATATTAAGGAAGTGATTCACAAGGATCTGGACTTAAGGAAGATCGCCTCCATGGTGAAAACCCGTATCGAGGTGTTCCCGGACATTGCCGGACACATCGATTTCTTCCAGAAGCTGCCCGAGTACGACGCCGCCATGTACACCCACAAGAAGATGAAGACCAACAGCGAGACCTCCTTAAAGGTGCTCACCGACGTGCTGCCCATCCTGGAAGCCCAGGAGGAGTTCACCAACGACGGCCTCTACGAGGTTATCTCCAAGTACGTGGCGGACACCGGCGTCAAGACCGGTTTTGTAATGTGGCCCATCCGCACCGCCGTTTCCGGCAAGCAGATGACCCCGGCGGGCGCCACGGAGATTATGGAGGTGCTGGGCAAGGAGGAATCCCTGGCCAGAATCCGCAAAGGAATCGAGAAATTATCATAAGGCGGGATCAGAATGGCGTTTAATGAAGCCCAGTTACAAGCGATCCGGCATGGGGACGGCCCGGCCCTGATTCTGGCCGGCCCCGGTTCCGGAAAAACCACGGTGATTACCAACCGCATCCGTTTTCTGACTGAGGAGGAGGGCGTGAACCCCTCCTCCATTCTGGTGATCACCTTTACCCGGGCCGCGGCCACGGAGATGCAGAAACGCTATGAACAGATGACGCAGACAGGATGTGCAAAGCCCGCCTTCGGGACCTTCCATTCTGTCTTTTTTATGATACTCAAACTGGCCTACCGCTACGATGCGAACAGTATTGTGCGGGAGGAGCAGCGGGTGGAATTTCTGCGGGAACTGTTAAAACGGCACGAGATCGAGACGGAGGACGAGAGCGAGTTTATCTCCGGCGTGCTCAGCGAGATCAGCATGGTCAAGGGGGAGATGATCGGCGTGGAGCACTATTACGCCAAGAGCTGCTCCGCCGACGTGTTCCGGCGGCTGTACAAGGGTTATGATTTGGCCCTTCGGGGAGCGGGCCTTCTGGATTTCGACGACATGCTGGTGATGTGCCGGGAACTGTTTGAACAGCGGGCGGACATTTTGCAGGCATGGCAGAGGAAATACCGGTACATACTAATCGATGAATTCCAGGATATCAACCGCATCCAGTATGAGGTGATCCGCATGATGGCCCTGCCGGAGAACAACCTGTTTATCGTGGGCGACGACGACCAGTCCATATACCGGTTCCGGGGAGCCAGGCCGGAGATCATGCTGGGATTTGAGAAGGATTACCCGGGAACCGAGAAGATTCTTCTGGATCAGAATTACCGCTCCACCGCGCAGATCATCGGAGCGGCCGGACAGCTGATTGGCCACAACAAAACCCGTTTTTCCAAGGATATCACGGCGGTCCGCGGGCCGGGACACTCCGTGGTGGCAAAGGAGTTCGTCGATCCGGGGGCGGAGGCCAGGGCCATCGCCGCTCAGCTGCGGGACTACATGCGCCTGGGCGTGCCCTACGAGGACATCGCCGTGCTGTACCGGACCAACATCGGCCCCCGCCGCCTGGTGGAGGTATTGATGGAGTACAATATTCCCTTCCACATGCGGGACAAATTGCCGAATCTCTACGAACACTGGATCGCCAGGGATATTCTGGCCTATCTGCGGGCTGCGGCAGGGGACATGAGCCGGGCAAACCTGCTGCGGATCATCAACCGGCCCATAAGGTATATCAGCCGTGACGCCCTGGACGGAAAGACCATCTCCCTGGAAGCGGTGAAATCCTTTTACCAGGACCGGGAGTGGATGGTGGAGCGGGTGGAGCAGCTGGAGTACGACCTGAAAAACATCCGCAGTCTGCCCCCCGGCAAGGCAGTGAACTATATCCGCAAGGCGGTGGGCTACGACGATTACCTGCGGGAATACGCGGGGGAACGCCAGCTGGACCCCGAGGAGCTGCGGGAGGTGCTGGACCAGCTCCAGGAGAGCGCCATGCCCCACGCCTCTTTGGAGGAGTGGGAGGCGTACATGGAGAATTACAGGCGGAAACTGGAGGAGCAGGCGGCTTCCCGGCAGCTCCGGCAGGAGGGCGTGCATCTCATGACCATGCACAGCTCCAAGGGGCTGGAATTCCGGGTGGTGTTCATTTTGGACGCCAACGAGGGCGTGACGCCCCATCACAAGGCGGCGCTGGCCGCCGACCTGGAGGAAGAACGCCGGATGTTCTACGTGGCCATGACCAGGGCGAAGGACCGGCTTCATGTCTATTATGTGAAAGAGCGGTACCACAAGAAACAGGCGGTATCGCGTTTTGTGGAGGAGGCGCAGATTATTTGAACGGTTTGGTGCATATTTACTGTGGCGACGGCAAGGGAAAGACCACCGCGGCCCTGGGACTGGCCCTGCGGGCAGCGGGCAACGGCGTCCCGGTGGTGATCGCCCGTTTTTTAAAAAATGACGGGTCCGGGGAAGTGGGAATTCTGGAAAATGTACCCGGCGTGTATTTGTTCCACTGCGAGCGCCAGTTTGGGTTCACCTGGACTATGAGCGAGGAGCAGAAGGCGGAAGCTGGGGAGTATTTCACCGGGTTATTTGAACGCGCGTGGGAGATGGGGTGTAAGACGGCGCGAGAGGATGTGGAGGGGGCCGGCAAGGCGGATGGCTGCATGGCTGGGGAAAACTGGGGAAGTGATTCTGTGTCAGATGGTTCCAGTCGACGGGATACCGGTGTTTGTGATACCGGGGCCTCCATTTCTGAATCCCCTGTCTCTGGCGCCCCTGTTTCTGGGTCCCCCGCCTCCGCACCCCTTACCTCCCCGCCCTGTGAAATCCGGGCGCTGCTGGTGCTGGACGAGATTATGGCCGCGGTAAACAGCGGATTTGTGGCAAACGAGCGCCTTTTAGCGGCTCTGGATCACCGGCCGGACGGCCTGGAGGTGGTGCTGACCGGCCGCGGACCGTCTGAGGAGCTGCTCTCCCGGGCCGACTATGTGACGGAGATGCGGGCGGTGAAGCACCCTTACGAAAAAGGAGTGGGAGCCAGAAAAGGCGTAGAATATTAACTTGCATTTTTGGCTATAGTCTGATAGAGTGTAAACAGAAGAACCTGTAAAATATTACAATTTAAGAGAGGTATTGAAACATGGCAGATGAGAAGAATCTGAATGAAGAGGAAGATCAGGAGATGACCGTCACCCTCACCCTGGACGACGATACGGAGGTAGAGTGTGTAGTCCTGACCATCTTTAAGGCTGGCGAGCGCGAGTACATCGCACTGCTTCCCATGGAAGGCGCAGATTCGGAGGAAGGGGAGGTTTATCTCTACCGTTACAGTGAGAGCGAGGACGGCGCGCCTACCCTGGACAACATCGAGGACGACGACGAGTACGAGATCGTGGCCGAGGCATTCGACGAGCTGCTGGACGAGCAGGAGTACGACGAGCTGGTAGGCGAGGATGAGCTGGAGGAAGAAGAGTAAACTGTTGCAGGACAAATGAATCGATGAATCCTATTTCCCCTGTGGCCGGATGGCTGCGGGGGATTTTTTTGCGCTTGGGAGAGGATAAATGGATGGAGGTCTGGGAGAAAATGTGTACAATATGTCGAATCTGGTCGGGGATGGGGGTGATTTCCTGGACGTTATGTGGTAAACTATAGGAATATGGAAGAAGGTGGGATTTTTGTTTGAATATTTGAAGGTAACAACCCTGGAGGCAGTATTTACCGCAAGGGGGGCCGGGCGGCTGCCGGAGTATCTGGGATCTACCATACGCGGAATATTGGGGCACTGCTTCCGGGATTTTGTCTGCGATATGCGGGCCACCAAGTGTTTTGCCTGCGAAAAGCAGTCCGGTTGTCCCTATGTGCGCAATTTTGCCAACACCGGCGGTCAGGGAGGCGCGATCAACCCCTATGTGCTTTTGTCCTGCACCCAGGGAAAGACGGAGTGGAAGCCGGGTGACGAGTGCAGGTTCCGCCTGACGTTGTTCGGTACTGCGGCGGAGAGCCCGGGAATCTACATGGACGCTCTGCTGGCAATGGAGAGGCGGGGATGGGGAGCGGCCAAGATCCCCTTCGCCCTGAATCGGGTGGTGGACTGGGAGACGGGCAGGCTGATCTACGGAGCGGGCAGACCATATGTGCGCAATCTCGCGCCCCACGCCATGGAGATCAGGCCTGTAAACGCCAGAAGCATCATGGTCTCCTTCCAGACGCCGGTGCGGATCGTGGCGGGGAAAACGCTGTTTACCAGCCTGCCCTTCCAGGAACTGGTGCGTTTCCTGATGGGGCGCTTTGCGCAGATGACCCAGGCGTACACTGATTACGTGATGGAGTGGGATCAGGAGGAGATGCTCAGGCAGGCCGGGCAGATTAAGACCGTGGCCGAGCATTGGAATTATCTGGATTTTTCCCGGTATTCCATCAACAGCCCCAGTGGAAAGCTGGAACTGCCCGCCCGGACCGGCTGGGCGCTGTACGAGGGCGATCTGGGGGCATTTGTGCCTTATCTGGAGGCAGGGCGTTATCTGCACGTGGGGAAAAATACTACGATTGGGTTTGGTAGGTATGAACTGTATTATGACGGAGGGTTTACGGTATGACGGAACAAACGATGAATCAGGCGATTGAAAAACTTGCAGAGAATTATAACCAGCTGGAGCAGTCCCTGGTGAATCAGCTCCGGCTGCAGGTGCCGAACCACCAGTTGACGGTTGGTACATACAGGGAGCGGGTCTGGAAAAGCCTTTTCGAGATGATCATCCCGAAAAAGTATTGTATTGAGCAGAGTGTTTTCATCATTTTTGTCATTCCTTTCGCTTCGCTCAAGGCACAAACAAGTTATGAAAAAATGTTGTACCTCTCCACTATTTGATTTATAATCCCTGTAGGGAATAGCAATACACTACAGAGCACGGAAGGAGGAGTGGCGAATTTATTCCGACCCCGTATCATTATATGTGCCGTCATCCTTTCAAGCACAAACAAGTGGGACTTTGAGCCCGGACTCTTATCATTGGTAATAAACCATGTTTATTCAGTCACAGGATGACAGTCACTGTTGCTATTCCTTTTTATAAGGTGGTGATACTTATGATGAAGTTAAAATACCCCATCTGCTGTGGGCTTGACGTCCACAAAAATGTTATCGTTGCAACCATCGTAATCACTAACAGGGACGGAGTATCCGAATACAGGCAAAAATCCTTTTCAACCATCAACTCGGATATTCAAAAGTTTCACAACTGGCTTATCGAGAATAATTGTTATCACGTTTGTATGGAATCCACAGGAAAGTATTGGATTCCTATTTTTAATTATCTCGAAAAGGACATAGAGGTCTGCCTTACACATCCCAAATATGTCAAAGCTATCAAAGGCAAGAAAACGGACAAAAAGGATTCAAAATGGATTGCCGACCTCTACAAATTTGACCTTGTCAGATGTTCCTTTATCCCTCCCAAGGATTTCCGCCAGCTCCGGGAACTTGCCAGATACCGCTTTAAGCTGGTCTGCATGAAATCCTCTGAGAAGAACCGCATCCAGAACTGTATGACCGTTTCCAATGTCGGCATTGCCAGCGTGCTTTCTGACCCTTTCGGCAAAACAGCAACCGAAATCATGTCTTATCTGCTGGAGCATACCGCTGATTCCATTGACGAAAAGGCTGTCCGAAAACTGATAAAAAAAGGGGCCAAAGCCAAGTCTGATGAAATCATCGAAGCAATCAGAGGCTGCAACATTGAAACAGACCAGGCAAAAAAACTGGAACTGGCCCTTGGCCATCTGGAATATCTTGACGGTATGATTACCCAGACCGAAGTGGAACTCTATGTCCGTATCAAACCTTATTATGAGTTTGTGGAATTTGTCAGCACCATGCCCGGCATGACAGAGTTAAGTTCCACCATTGTTCTCGCAGAAACAGGCGTTGACATGAACATTTTTGATGATGCCAAACACCTCTGTTCCTGGTGTGGACTTTCTCCTTCCAACAATGAATCCGCAGGTAAGAAAAAATCTGTCCGAATTGCCAAAGCAGGCGCTTACTTGAAACCGATGATGGTACAGTGTGCCCTTGCCGCAATCAAAAACAAAAAGCAGCCTTATTTTGCAATCAAATATGGGCGAATCAAAAAGCGTCGTGGCCATAAGAAAGCAATCATTGCCATCGCAAGAATGATGATGGTCTGTATTTACCATATGGTCTCGGAAAAGAAACCTTTTACCCCTGCTGACTATGAGGAATTGATGAAGCCTCAAAACCATGTAGAGCGTGTTGTTCTGAATGAAAACAATGTTTTTGCCTATCTTGAAAGTCTTGGTTACGATAGTTCTAAGTTAGTGAAGCGCAACGATAACTAATCTTTATTCTATTGTCAAACAATCGCAAAATCAGGGGTTTTATGAACCCTTATATAAGTGCGCCCCAAAATCCACTTTATTTTTCACTCTTGACTCCTATGGGAATATCTCACGTGAGGTGGACCTGGCGGTGTATGATGAAATGTATACGCCTTACATCTTTAATTATGGGGAGATCAAGTTTATTCCCATCGAGGCGGTGGCGGTGGTGGTGCAGTGTAAGAGCGGGGTTAATGATACGGCAACTACGGAAAATGTGATAGAGTGGGTCAATACAGTTAAAGCGCTAAAGACTTCAATGGACTCTGTTACAAGGAACATTACGGATTTGGTAGACAATTATGACCGAAGCCTGCACAGCAAAATTCTTACCCAGACATCAACACGCCCAATCACGATATTGTGCGCGACGGAAATGGGCAGATCAATGCGGACGAAATTGCTGAACGAATTTGACATACTTTTGTTCGTGGAGGACATCGGCACTGGCAAAGACGGAAAGAAAAAGGCAAGGCTGGTAAAACAGATTCCTGGTGAGGAGAAGAATTTTATCCAGTGGAATGATGAGCTGAACCATTCTATGCACAGTGACCGGGAGAAAGAAGAAGCGGAATATATGATGGGAAGGAAGAAGGATGCGTTAAACTCCATAGAGTCCCTAAAGAGGCGCAACCTCACCCAACTCCGCGTCACAAACCATCAAGAAGAGGAGAAAACCATCCTGTCCCTCACCTTCCAGCTCAACCAGCTTCTAATGTTCCTCAACAACCCCATGCTGTTCCCGCACAGAGCCTACGCAAGGATGTTTACGAAAAACCTGGGCGGAAAAATACAGGAGGATTAAACCGTGAGTCAATATATTCTTGCAAAATACGATGTGAGTGGAATTCAGAGCTACATTTTCGCCTCAAGGCAGCTGCGGGAAAATGTGGGCGCATCCCAAAACGTCGGGCGGATTCTGAAGGAAACCCTCCCCGACGTACTGACGGAGTGGGCAGCCGCCAGCCCGGATACCGTGAGGACCAACTGGGACAACCCTAAAAACTGGGAATTTTCCCTGCCCCAAACCAAGGAGCTTCAGGCAGAAATTTTATACATCGGTGGCGGAAACGCCTTCGTCGTTTACCGCGAAGAAACTGCCTACAATCAGGTAAGCAGACTGTTCGCCATGAAAATGATGGAACAATGCCAGGGCGTGACCGTGCTTTCCGCCCATGTGGAAGCAAACCCGGACAATTTCCCCGGCGACTTGAAGCGCTTAAACCAGGAAATGGCCCAAATAAAGCGCCGTCTGCGCCATCCCCAGCCCTTGTCCTCCTATGCGGTTGTGGAACAGGACGGATTCGACGGCAGCCCGGTCACTCACCTGGAAATCCGTGGGGAAGCAAGCACAAAACTATCCGAATTGCGGTATGAAAAGCGCAGAGACAGCCTGTCCAACGGCGCAAAGACCCAGCCCGGGCGGTACGCCCTGGAGATGGAAGATTTGGCGGAACAAAAAGGAGAAAACAGCTATATCGCGGTGATTCACATCGACGGCAACAACATGGGGGAGCTGGTTCAAAAACTCATGGATCAAAACCCCACCTACGAGACGGCAGTTCCGGCCATGCGGCAGCTTTCCGCCGGAATCGCACAGCGGAACCGCCAGGCCAGCGAGGCCATGGAAACGGCCTTTGCATCCATATTTGACAGGGAAACGCTCCCCCTGCGCCCGCTGATCATGGACGGGGACGACATGACATTTCTCTGCTGCTGCAAGGCCGGAATCGGTGCCGCGGTTGCCTGTCTGCGAAGGCTGCTTCAGCTCTCGGATCAGAAGCTGCCGCTCTCGGCCTGCGCCGGCATCGCATTTGTCCACAATCATTTCCCCTTCAGCATCGCCTACGATGCTGCGGAGGCATGCTGTTCCAGGGCGAAAAACCGCTGGTACCAGGAGAAAGACGACAAAACGGCATACCTGGATTTTCAGGTGGTTCAGGGCGCATTTGTCAAGGGACTCAAAGACGAAGCGCAGCTGGAAACACTTAGAGTCCGCCCATTCCGCGTTGCGGAAAAAGTGGACCTGCGGTCCGAGGATTCCATCGACCGTCTGCGCCAGACCCTGGGGCGGATGGCACCCGACGGCGGGATACAGGGGCAGTGGCCCATGACCAGGCTGCGCCGTCTGTATCAGGCGTACCGTCTGGGCCAGGATCATGTGGATTTGCTGAAAAAAGAATACGCCTCCCGGGGTTACACTGTCTCGCAGCTGACAGGAGAGCGTACAGGGGTCACCGGCCGGAAGGACGGCGGCATCTTTGACGCGCTGGAAACGCTGGACTTTTACGACGGGAACATTTGGCGCGGCTTTTGGGAAGCAGTTGATAAGGAGGACGCTCTATGAAATGCTGGTGGCTTGAAATTACATTGAAAAGCGATCTGTGCGCGGCGACAGGGGACAGCGAGCAGGCAGTCACAAATATGAAAACGGCGCTGGAACACGGCCTGCCCATCATCCCCGCCAAGCGGCTGAAGGGCTGTCTGTTAAATGAAGGAAAGGAAATCGTTTCAAACGGCTTTGCAGCGCAGAGCGAACTGGCCGACCTGTTCGGCCGCCCCGGTGCCTCCCATCCCGCCCGTCTCCATATCGGAGATGCGCATATTTACCGCATTCCCGGTTTCCTGTTGGGGAAGGAGCGTGCGGACGGCGACGTGGTGCTCGAGAACTACGAGAAAGAGCTGAGGGAGCTGATCCGCCATCCAGAACTCGGTGAAGATTTTGCGGAGCGGCTCCTCACCAGGCTGCGGACCCGCACCGCCATTGACAAGGTGCTAAAAACTGCGCAGAAAACTACCCTGCGAACCATGCAGGTCGTCCCGCGAGGGATCGTATTCCGCAGCTTGTTGGAGCTTTCGGACGCCCAGGGCCAGACGCCGCCGCAGCTGCTGAAATGGTGCGTAAAGGCGCTGCGCCATGTGGGACTGGGCATCACGAGAGGCTATGGGGAGGTGTCCTGCACCCTCGCAGAGTACGTACCGCATGAGCAGGACGCTGCGAAGAACAGTAGGATTCCCAAGGATTTTCCAGGCGAAAATGCTATGGAATACGAGATCGAGCTGCAGAATCCGGTGCTGTTTTCCGGCAGCAGAGGGCTGTATGAGGATTGCTGCGACTATATTCCTGGCTCCGCGATTATGGGCGCGCTGGCCGCCATGTACATAGCCGACCATGGGCTGGGCGCGGACGCCCACCGGGACGAGGTATTTTCCAGAATCTTCCTCCGGGATGGAGTGTGCTTCGGAAATGGTTTCCTGAAAGCCGTCGTGGGCGGACAGGACAGAACCTTTTACCCGGCTCCGGCCTTCCTGGCGTTGGAAAAGCGGGGGGAGGGCCGGCTGATCAACCGCCTGAACGGGGACGATGAGAAAAAGCGGAGAAAAGAACTCTCCGGCCAGACGGCATTTGACTGGGAAGACAGTAAGGTTTATCTGGCCGATGTGGAAAAGGAGGTCAGGCTGCACCACCAGCGTCCAAAGAACAGGGGCATCGGGCACGCGGTCAACGACCTCATCCAGGCCGGTGCGGTGGACATGGGACAATTCTTCTCCTACATGTGCATTTCCGGGGGACAGCGTTTCTCCGGTGTGATCCGGGGAAATGCCGGAGATTTGCAGGCCCTTGCCGCCTGCCTGGAGAAACGCAGCTGGACCCTGAGGCTGGGCCGCTCCCGCACCGCGGAGTATGGAAACGCCAGAATACGCCTGTTCCCGGCAGAGAGCGGACAGCAGGAGGCCAGGTCCGGCCAGTGGCGCTGTGGCTGTTGTCTCCCATGGTTTTCGTCGGTGAGAGCGGTCAGAAAGAGGCGTCAGAACAAGATAAATACAACGTATGCTCCGATAATAGCGGTCAGGGACGGACATTAGAAGAAAAGCATTTGAAAAAGCAGCTGGAAAACCGTCTGAGCTGTCCGGTGGAGATCACAGATGCAATTTTAAAATACACCAGAATCGGCGGCTACAACGGCAAATGGAACCTCCCCCTGCCCCAATATACGGCGCTGGCGCCCGGTTCCGTCATTTGTATCGAGGTGGAGCAAAACCTCTGCGCCGCCCAGCTGGAATCCGAATTCTGGGGAGATATGACCGGCAGAGGCAACGGTCAGGTAAAGGCATTGTCCTGGGACGATGTCACAAATTCCATGAAGAACTGCCAAAAGGCGGCAGCGGACGGTACGAGCGCTGTGGAGAAGGGCGATCCGGCGGCCTCTGGCATATTGGTTTTGGAGCTGGAAGCATACCAGGAGCGGGAAAAAGAGCGGGAGATGCAGCGCCGGGAGGCAATGAGCACCCAGGCAGCGCTGCCCAGTGCGGTGACAATCGAGCAGCTGATTGCGCTGATGGAGGAACATGAGGACTATTCCTACACGGAGCTTAAAGAACAAATCGATCATATACGGGATGAGCAAAAAAAGAACAGGGCGCAGGAATTTTTGCGGCCCTGTGAGGGAAAGGCGCACGAGTTTATTTATTTCTATTTGCTGAACAGCAAATGGAGCGCGAGAAGGGAGGCGGCAGGTAATGGAAAACAAGGAAAATAGAATCCGCGCGCGGATTATGGTTGACATCGACGGATACCTGGACGCTCCTCTGCTGGTCGCTTCCGGCGAAGACGAGAAGGCGGATATAGACCAGCTGCTGACTGCGGACGGGATTCCATTTATACCGGGAAGCTCCATGGCCGGAGTGCTCAGGTCCTATCTGGAACAGGCGGCAGGGCTGCGCGAGGCGGAAGTGCTGTTCGGAACCCTGGGCTGGGCGCAGCGCCCCGGTGAGAATCGGGACAAGGACGGCAAAACCCTTGAATTTCAGAGCCGGATTCTGATATACGATACATGTTTGGAGAACAGCGATCCGGCCCGGCGGGATGGCGTCCGGCTGAACGAGGGAAAAACCTCCGATGAGAATATGAAGTTTGACATGCAGGCCGTGGAAACGGGGGCTGACTGCCGAATCCGGTTGGAAATCATTATAAGGGAAAGTCAGGTGACGGACACTCTGGACGCTGCCATCGACCAGGATCTGGCCAGAGTGAAATACTGCGTCAGCGGTTTAAAACGTGGAAGTCTGCGTTTGGGAGCCAGGAAAAACAGAGGATTTGGAAAGTTGGAGGTGCGCGGGGTGCATTACCGGACATTCAGGATGGAGAACCGCGATGATTTCCAGGCGTGGCTGGACTGGAGCTGGGACCAGGCGGACGCCTTTGACGGCAGTGAGGAGTGGGACGCAGAAGCGCTTCTGGTGGAAAGGCCGGAGGGAGAGCACTGCATGCAGATTCCCCTCACCCTCAGCGGCACCCTTCTGATCCGCAGCTATGCAAGCCCCAGGTGGGGCAAAGAATCCGGTTCAGAACCGGACCGGGACATGAGCGCGGATTGCGGGCAGCTTACGCTCAAAGACGGCGCCGCCGTGATTCCGGGGAGCACCTGGGCCGGCGCGGTCCGCAGCTACATTGCGGATTTGGCGAGGCAGATCGGAGGCTTTGGAAGCTGGGAAGATGCGCAAAAGGCGCTGGAACCATTCTGGGGAACCTGGAGCACAGGCAGGACCCGCAATGCGCTGCGCGCCTCCCGTCTCGTGTTCGAGGAGACGAAGATTTCCGGGGGCCACAGTCTGCCGGTGTACAGAACCGCAGTGGACCGTTTCACCGGAGGGGCCGCCAGGGGAGCGCTGTTCGGTGAAACGCTGTGGGCCGGGGGGAACGTGCGGCTCACCATCCGCTGGCAGGAGCAGGGATTGGACGAACTGGAAAAGAAGGCGCTGCCCGGCATGCTTTTGTGGGCGGCTCAGGGGCTTGGCAGCGGTCTGTTGACTGTAGGCGGAGAAAGCGGAGTTGGCAGAGGGATATTTGAAGCGGCAAAGAGCGTGCTTCTGGACGGAGAGCCTGTGGAGAAAGAGGAAGCATATTTGCAGGCGGCGGCTCGCTGGTGCAGACGGCAGAAGGAGGTACAGGATGGGCAAAATACGGCAGATCACGTCCACATGCGTGCGCGATGAGGCGGAATTGACACAGGAGCAGATTGAGGAAATCGTGAGGGAGGAATTTCCGGGGGAAGCCAGGCTTTACCTGGAAATGGACGATCAGGTCCTTCTGGGCCGGTATGACCGGGGAACCTGGCAGGTCCGCACAGACGGCCAGGGGATTCAGAACGCTTTTCCGTGGGAAAATGTGCAGAAAATGATCATATTCGACGAGGAACAGGAGCTCAGGCTGGTTCGCCGCGGTCTGCATTTTTGCGGAAGGCTGCGCCGCGACGAGGCCTGCGGCAGCCCGGTGTATGTGATGGACGAGGAACAGAAAATGTGGGGAGAAGGGCAGAGGGCCGACGAGGCGTGGAGCATGCTTAAGTCAAGCCGGGGCGCTTCGATCTGGGTACCGGAAGTGCTGGGAAGAGACGGCGGAGCGATGGGCCTGCGGGTCCGCAAATACTTTGAATTCCCGGATGCAACGGAAAAACGCGGTCTGGTGTCGCAGATAGACGAACGGCTGTTAGGCTTCTGCCCGTGGCCGGATAACAGGGGGTGTGTATAGTGGAATATTTTACAAATCCATACAATTTTGTGCCGTTTACGGGAACCTGCCAGCGGGAGCCGCTGAACCTGGGGCCCCAGGAGTGCATGACCGGCTACTTTGAATGCGAGCTGGAGCTTCTGACCCCGCTGTTCATTCCCAACACCTCCAACAAATATGCCCTGTGCAGCGAGGAGGAGCGGAATAAAAAATATACCGGATACGAGTTCTGTTCCTACGAAGACCTCTCCGGGAACATCCAGCCGGGAAAGACCGGCCCCAAAGACCCGGTGATCCCCGGGAGCGAAATCAGGGGGGCGGTGCGGAGCGTGTATGAGGCGGCGTTTGGGGGATGTGCGTCTACGATGCGGGTGGATACCGTTGTGGGACAGGAGGTTCCTAAGAAAACATATCCGGGGGTTTTGGTGAGAGAAGCAGAAAACAAATGCTGCTTCATACCATGTAAACGTGCAACGTTTAATGAGAGGCGGTATTTTAGAGAGGGGCAGGAAATCTGGGTCAAACTGGAAAAATCGTATCACGATCAGAATGGCACATCATTTTTTTATATGAGTGTGAAGGATTATCAGATGCCGGATGGAAGAAACAAACCTTCTGATTATTATCGGGGGTGGATTCACAATAAGAAATCGTCTGGTAAAAAATATCCATATAAGTATGTATTTTATTGCGCGGATGAAAAGGCGAAAGAGCTGATTCAGAGAGAAGAATATGAGGTATTTGAGCAGGTCGTCAAGAGCTGCCGGGATGAAGCTGCGCAGCCTGGATTTTCAAAAAGCAATAGCTGTATTCCAGTCTATTATGCCGAGGAAAAGAATAAACCCAGATACCTGTCTCCGGCCTTTCTGGAACGAAACTGTTATCAGAAAACATTAGAAGCGATCCTGAAAGAGAACGGAGGTTTTCAACCCTGTGTCTCTGCTATGCAGATATGTCCGTCTTGCAAGGTGTTTGGGATGGTTTCCCGAGAGGCGGGAAATACAGGCTCAGTCAGTACCAGAGTGCGTTTTTCGGATGCCCGGCTAGATGAAGATATGGGGAAAGAAGATAATGTAAACTATTATGGTGATTACATGATACTGCCCGAGGTTGGGGCGCCGCATCCAGATACAGTCGAGTTCTATACGGAATCGCCCTACGAGGATAATGAAAAGAAATACTGGAAAACAGAAGGATACTGGACATATGACCATATACGTGTCAAAATGGACCCAAATGAATACCTTAGATTGCTTCCGCCATCACTACCTAAATTGAGGGGGCGTAAATTCTATTGGCACCATGATGGATGGAAAAAACTGGATAAAGATGAACTGTTGGACAACCAGCTTAAGCAGCGGATACGTCCTCTTCTTCCGGGGAAGGAGACAGGAAGGAAGCGAACATTTCATTTTCGGGTGTATTTTGATAAGCTAAATCAGAAAGAACTGGGACAGTTGCGGTGGTCGTTGGATTTTATGGATGAAGTCTGCGCCCATAAGATCGGAAGGGGAAAGCCTTATGGCCTGGGCAGCGTGCGGATAAAAATCCGCGATTTGGAAATTCGTGAGGTTGACGGAGATACAGGAACGGTGAAACTGGTGAGAAAAACTTATCAAGATTTGGGGATGGATATAGCGACGGAATGCGAGCCGGTAAAAACATTGAAAATAATGGCCTATGCAGAACCTCTCCGCCACGATGTCAGTTATCCGCAGGTGGAGGGAGACGAAAAGGAGTCATTTATTTGGTTTAACAATAACAAAAAAAATGAAGACTCAAAAAATCAGCAACCAGCATTCTCAAAAATACTTCCAAAGCCAGAGGAGGAACTGGATACAAATAATAGTTCTGGAAAGCGTCTGGATACGAAAAAGGCAACCCCAAAAGCATACCACCGTGCGAACCCCAAGCGCACATAAAAACCCCAGGACATTCGCACCGAGATTAGGAGGAGAAAGAGGCGGAAAAAGAGGAGAAAGTGTGAAGAGGGGTTGATTTGTTGGAGGGAATGTGTAGAATATGAGATAAGAGTATCGAGATTTGTGAGGAAAAATTGGTGAGATTTGCTGTCACAGCCTGCGAAGGCTGTGTGGATTGAAATCAAACATACCAATGCTTGCGACTGGTGGCTTTACGTCACAGCCTGCGAAGGCTGTGTGGATTGAAATGACGCTGGCATGTCTACGCTTACCAAGGCTGTGGTCACAGCCTGCGAAGGCTGTGTGGATTGAAATCATTCTCAATCGGTGCCGTGGTGGATACCAGTAATGTCACAGCCTGCGAAGGCTGTGTGGATTGAAATACGGTTTGAGGATCAGGGCCGGTATCATGACGCTGGGTCACAGCCTGCGAAGGCTGTGTGGATTGAAATTCCTCATATCCCGGTACTCGTCGAGCAGCTTCCGGGTCACAGCCTGCGAAGGCTGTGTGGATTGAAATTCGGCAAGGATGCCTATGCCACAACCAGCATTGAGGTCACAGCCTGCGAAGGCTGTGTGGATTGAAATAGTGAAAGATCGTGGAGTCATTACTAGGGATTTCAGTCACAGCCTGCGAAGGCTGTGTGGATTGAAATGTCAGAAGATCATCAGCCGTTATGGTTATATCACGTCACAGCCTGCGAAGGCTGTGTGGATTGAAATGGCCCTTCCATATGGGCCGGAAAGCGGGGAAACTGAGTCACAGCCTGCGAAGGCTGTGTGGATTGAAATATCTGCCATTCACGGCCTCCTTAATTTTGTTGAGTCACAGCCTGCGAAGGCTGTGTGGATTGAAATGATAACCTTTTTCTTGTACTGCTCATTCAAGTAGTCACAGCCTGCGAAGGCTGTGTGGATTGAAATAACCTTAAATCAAATTCCCGGTTGTTGTGTACCGGTCACAGCCTGCGAAGGCTGTGTGGATTGAAATGGCTCTCTTGCACTCAATGTAGATTCCTGGTAGGCGTCACAGCCTGCGAAGGCTGTGTGGATTGAAATACTTCTGTAAGATCGACTTCTCCAAGTCACTGTAGTCACAGCCTGCGAAGGCTGTGTAGATTGGAATCCACAGGCGGTCGGCTAATTTATTAGCCGATGACTCACAGCCTCCGCCTTTACTCCCCCTCCATCCACCTTCTACCCAAAACCCTCCCCTCACCCCCAAACACCCCCAACATTTCACCAAAAATTTCCCCTCATCAGGATACTTCCTCCCAAAATCCGGTACAATAAACACTAGACCGGAAAAGGAGGAACAGAAAATGAAAGACTCAAACAACCATTGCACAATCGATCTCCAAACCCTATCCCAATACCAACAACACCTCTACGAACAGGAAAAATCCCACCCCACAATCCAATCGTACCTGCGCAGCCTCAAGGCATTCGCAGCCTTTTTAGACGGCCGTCCATACACCAAAGAAACTGCGATCCGCTGGAAGGAAACCTTAACTTGCCGCTATGCCCCCAACACCGTCAACGCCATGCTGGCCGCGGTCAACGGCTTTGCTGAATTTTCGGGCTGTCCGCAATTCAAAGTAAAGCCCCTGAAAATTCAGCGCGAGCTGTTCATCCGCCCCGAGCGGGAGTTGACACGGTCCGAGTACGGCCGCCTGGTAAACGCAGCCGACCGCAGCGGGAACCGCCGTTTATCCCTGGTGCTTCAGACCATCTGTGCCACCGGAATCCGGGTATCCGAACTGCGCTTTATCACCGCGGAGGCAGTGGAAAAGGGATATGCGCAGGTGGACTGCAAAGGCAAACGGCGCACCGTTTTCCTGCCGGAAAAGCTGCGCCGTCTGATTGGAATCTATATAAAGAAACAAAAAAAGACCGCCGGAGCGGTATTTATAACCCGCAGCGGACGGCCACTTGACCGGAGCAATATCTGGCGGGACATGAAAGCGCTGTGTGAGCGCGCCGGGGTTGAACCGGGCAAGGTATTCCCACACAATCTGCGCCACCTGTTCGCGCGCACTTACTATATGTTGGAAAAAGACTTATCCCGCCTGGCCGATATTCTGGGGCATACCAATGTCTCAACCACGCGGATCTACACTGCGGAGAGCGGAACAGTCCACGCACGCCAGATGGAGCGCATGGGACTTGTGATCACATAATTTCCCTTTTGTTGTAATCCGGATACGCGTTCGAACAAAATTACATACCCAGTATACTACACCAAAAGTCATTTTACAACCAAAACAGACGCAGGTGGGACGGGAGGGCGCAAAGACAAGACCGGTGGTTTTGCCAGCAGCAAACCGGTCTCTGTTTGTGTTATTAGTGGATTGTCCGGACGGGAGGCGGTGGAAACGCCGCCTGATTTACAACAAAAGGGAAATTTTGTTGTAATCCCTGTCCGCGGAGCAGGGAAAGGGTGGGATCATTTATGGAAGCGCAGGAGTTTTGCCGTTTCGTTTGGCACATATATCTGGAGAAAAAGGATTACCAGGCACTGGAGAACCTGTTGGCTCCGGATCTGTCCGTGATTGGAACGGGCGCCCATGAACTCTGCCGGAACCGGGAACAGGCCTTGCGTAAGCTGACGGAGGAAGAGCCGCTTTGGGACGGGCATTTTTCCATCACCAGCCAGTGGTACCAGACTACGCCCCTTGGGGAGGAAACATTTCTGGTCATCGGTGAACTGACCCTCCGCCAGATATCATCCCAGCCGTTGGCGTACAATGCCGGGTTCCGCTTTTCCATGGTGGTGCGCCGCGCGCCGGAGGGCTGGCAGCTGGTCCACATACACCGCTCCGTACCCGATCCGGAGCAGATGAAGGGGGAGCCTTACCCGCGTATCCTGATTCAGCAGAGCAACCGGAAGCTGGAGGAACTGCTGGAAATCCGCAGACAGGAACTGGAAAATGCCAACCGGGAGGCCCTTTACTACGCCCGATACGATTATCTCACCGATCTGATGAACCGTCCGTTTCTGGAATCGGAGGTCCAGGCCCTGATGAAGAAAAAACCATACGGAGCCATGATGATGATGGATGTGGATGATTTTAAACAGGTAAACGACCGGAACGGCCATCCCTTTGGAGATCAGGTGCTGAGTCTGCTGGCCGAGAGCCTCAAAGCTTCCTTTACCGGCTGCCTCAGCGGCCGGATCGGCGGGGACGAATTTCTGGTCTACACCGGAGGGGATGAGCCGGAGATGGAAGATTTTCTGGAAATGGCGCGGGCGTTTTGCAGGGACTGGGACTGCCGGCAGAAACGTCTGGGTCTGAGCCGCCGTATCAGCATCTGTATGGGAATTGCCCTGTATCCACAACACGGAGATAACTATGAGAGCCTGTGGCAGAACGCTGATAAGGCCCTCTACATTTCCAAGCGCAGCGGAAAATCCGCTATCGCCGTCGCGGACGGCCGCAGCCCGCAGGAGGACCTGTGAAATCTCTGTGAAATGGTAGAAATGTGCATGTCTTTTTGCTAAAATGTTATTAAACAGGTAAGAATGAGTGCAAGGAGGCATTGTGCATGGAATCATTGAAGATACTGGTGGTGGACGACGAAGCCAGAATGCGGAAGCTGGTAAAGGATTTTTTGACCAATAAAGGATTTCAGGTAATAGAAGCAGGAGACGGGGAAGAGGCCGTGGACATTTTCTTTGCGGACAAGGACATCGCTCTGGTGCTTCTGGACGTGATGATGCCGAAAATGGACGGCTGGGAGGTGTTAAAGACAATCCGCAAATACTCCCAGGTTCCGGTGATTATGCTCACCGCCCGCAGCGAGGAGCGGGACGAACTCCAGGGTTTTTCCCTGGGGGTGGACGAGTACATTTCCAAACCCTTCAGCCCCAAGATTCTGGTGGCCCGGGTGGACGCGATTCTGCGGCGGAGCAATATGGTCTCCACCGATACCCTGAACGTGGGCGGAATCTGCATTGACAAGGCGGCCCACCAGGTGACCATTGACGGCAGTGAAATTGAGCTGAGCTACAAGGAATTTGAGCTGCTCACCTACTTTGTGGAGAATCAGGGCCTGGCTCTGTCCCGCGAAAAGATTTTAAATAATGTATGGAATTACGACTACTTCGGGGACGCCCGGACCATCGACACCCATGTCAAGAAGCTGCGCAGCAAAATGGGGGACAAGGGCGAGTACATCAAGACCATCTGGGGAATGGGCTATAAATTCGAGGTGAGCGATTGATGAAACATTCCATACGCGGACGTTTTACGATGATATTCGTAGGCCTGATGGCCGCGGTGCTGTTCACCACCTGGGCGGTGAACAGTTTCTTTTTAGAGGGATTTTACACCCGCCAGAAGCTGAAAATCCTGGAGCGCGCCTACGGTCTGATCAACCAGCTGGTGGTGGAGAAGGCCGACAACGGGGAATCCCTGACCGAGGACCTTCAGAGCCTGTACTCAGCCGACGGGGAGCAGACGGAACTCAGCCGCCTGCTCCGGCTGATGAGCGAGAAATACAACACCAACATCGCCATCGTGGACAGTATGAACGACGACGCCATGCCCTCCGCCAGGGACGCCCGTTTTTTGGCGGACCGGGTACACCAGTACATACTGGGGCGTAACAATCCCGGTACCGAGGTGTTGGTTAATCAGGATAATTATAAAATCCAGAAGAGCTACGACCGCCATTCCCAGGCCTATTATCTGGAAAGCTGGGGATTTTTCGAGGACAACCGGACCATTTTCATCATGTCCATGCCCATTGCCAGCATCCACGACAGCGTGGCGGTCTCCAACAAATTTCTGGCCTATGTGGGTCTGGCCGCCCTGGTGGCAGGCAGCGCGCTGATGTATTTTACCACCAAAAAGGTAACATCCCCCATCATGTCCCTGGCGTCCCTGTCGGCGCGTATGTCGGAGCTGGACTTCGAGGCGCGCTACGAAGGACGGTCTGAGGATGAGATCGGCGTGCTGGGCCGCAGCATGAACACTTTGTCCGAAAAGCTCAAGGAGACCATCGGGGAGTTGAAAACCGCCAACAATGAGCTACAGCGGGATATTGAGGAGAAGATCCGCATCGACGAGACGCGCAAGGATTTTATTGCAAATGTGTCCCATGAACTGAAAACCCCCATCGCGTTGATCCAGGGTTACGCCGAGGGGCTGACCGAAGGAATGGCCGAGGACCCGGACAGCCGGGATTATTACTGCGAGGTCATCATGGACGAGGCCAACAAGATGAATAAGATGGTCAAACAGCTTTTGAATCTGACCGCTCTGGAGTTTGGAAATGATCTGCCGGTGATGGAGCAGTTCGATATCACGGCGCTGATTCGCGGGATTCTCTCCTCCGCCGGGATCCTGCTCCAGCAGAAGGAGGCCACCGTGGTGTTTGATCAGGAGACTCCGGTTCTGGTGTGGGCGGATGAATTTAAAATAGAAGAAGTGATCACCAATTACCTGAACAACGCGCTGAATCACCTGGGCGGAGAGCGCCGCATTGAGATCCGTCTGGAGAATTTGGGGCAGGAAGTGAAGGTATCGGTGTTTAATACGGGAACTCCCATACCCGAGGACGAACTGGACAAGCTCTGGACAAAGTTCTATAAAGTCGATAAGGCGCACACCCGTTCCTACGGTGGAAGCGGAATCGGTTTGTCCATCGTCAAAGCCATCATGGACTCTCACAACAAGGAGTGCGGCGTGGAAAACAGGCCGGATGGAGTCTCATTCTGGTTCACAGTGGACGGCAGTTCCCATTGAGCCGGTAACCTGCTGAAATCTGCTGTATTGTCGAAAAAATACGAACTAAAGAAATAATTTAAAAAAATTGAAAAATAGTGTTGACTTTTGACGAGGGGTTTGGTATTATATCTCTTGCGCCGCTGAGAACGGCAGGCGCAAGAGAAAAAAATAAAAAAGTTGTTGACAAACTGAAAACAGCATGATAAAATATCAAAGCTGTCGACAAGAAACAACAACACAGCAAAAAAACTTTTAAAAAAGTTGTTGACAAATGCTGGCGAGTGTGCTAAGATATAAAAGTTGCCGCTAACGAAGAACAACAACAGAGAACCTTGAAAATCAAAGATTGAACAGTATGTAAAACCCTGAAAATTCTAAAGAAAAAGGTCTGGTTTAGACCTTTGGATTTGAGAAAATTCAGAACAAAACCAAGTAATGAAGGTTAAAGATAACTAGCCAAGCTAAGTAGTCTAAAACCAAGAATCAACTTTTAATTTGAGAGTTTGATCCTGGCTCAGGATGAACGCTGGCGGCGTGCCTAACACATGCAAGTCGAACGAAGCATTTCAGATGAAGTTTTCGGACGGATTCTGAGATGACTGAGTGGCGGACGGGTGAGTAACACGTGGATAACCTGCCTCACACTGGGGGACAACAGTTAGAAATGACTGCTAATACCGCATAAGCGCACAGTACCGCATGGTACAGTGTGAAAAACTCCGGTGGTGTGAGATGGATCCGCGTCTGATTAGCCAGTTGGCGGGGTAACGGCCCACCAAAGCGACGATCAGTAGCCGACCTGAGAGGGTGACCGGCCACATTGGGACTGAGACACGGCCCAAACTCCTACGGGAGGCAGCAGTGGGGAATATTGCACAATGGGCGAAAGCCTGATGCAGCGACGCCGCGTGAGTGAAGAAGTATTTCGGTATGTAAAGCTCTATCAGCAGGGAAGATAATGACGGTACCTGACTAAGAAGCCCCGGCTAACTACGTGCCAGCAGCCGCGGTAATACGTAGGGGGCAAGCGTTATCCGGATTTACTGGGTGTAAAGGGAGCGTAGACGGCATGGCAAGTCTGAAGTGAAAACCCAGGGCTCAACCCTGGGACTGCTTTGGAAACTGTCAAGCTAGAGTGCAGGAGAGGTAAGTGGAATTCCTAGTGTAGCGGTGAAATGCGTAGATATTAGGAGGAACACCAGTGGCGAAGGCGGCTTACTGGACTGTAACTGACGTTGAGGCTCGAAAGCGTGGGGAGCAAACAGGATTAGATACCCTGGTAGTCCACGCCGTAAACGATGAGTGCTAGGTGTTGGGGGGGCAAAGCCCTTCGGTGCCGTCGCAAACGCAATAAGCACTCCACCTGGGGAGTACGTTCGCAAGAATGAAACTCAAAGGAATTGACGGGGACCCGCACAAGCGGTGGAGCATGTGGTTTAATTCGAAGCAACGCGAAGAACCTTACCAAGTCTTGACATCCTCTTGACCGGCGTGTAACGGCGCCTTTCCTTCGGGACAAGAGAGACAGGTGGTGCATGGTTGTCGTCAGCTCGTGTCGTGAGATGTTGGGTTAAGTCCCGCAACGAGCGCAACCCTTATCCTTAGTAGCCAGCAGTGAGATGGGCACTCTAGGGAGACTGCCAGGGACAACCTGGAGGAAGGTGGGGATGACGTCAAATCATCATGCCCCTTATGATTTGGGCTACACACGTGCTACAATGGCGTAAACAAAGGGAAGCGACCCTGCGAAGGTGAGCAAATCTCAAAAATAACGTCCCAGTTCGGACTGTAGTCTGCAACCCGACTACACGAAGCTGGAATCGCTAGTAATCGCGAATCAGAATGTCGCGGTGAATACGTTCCCGGGTCTTGTACACACCGCCCGTCACACCATGGGAGTCAGCAACGCCCGAAGTCAGTGACCCAACCGAAAGGAGGGAGCTGCCGAAGGCGGGGCAGGTAACTGGGGTGAAGTCGTAACAAGGTAGCCGTATCGGAAGGTGCGGCTGGATCACCTCCTTTCTAAGGAAGAAGAAGTAAGGGTTTTATATACTGTTGAATCTTAGATTTACACTAAGGTTCCAAATTTCTGGTGCTGATGCGCTTGGGGGAAACACCCGTTCCCATCCCGAACACGATGGTTAAGACTCAAGCGGCCGATGGTACTATGCTGGTGGCGGCATGGGAGAGCAGGTGAGTGCCAGATCCTTTTGGGGGTGTAGCTCAGTTGGGAGAGCACCTGCCTTGCAAGCAGGGGGTCAAGAGTTCGAATCTCTCCATCTCCATTCGGAATCGTTTAACAATGATTCCAAAGACGTACCTTGAAAACCGCATATTGAATGAAAATGAATTGAATATTCTATAGAATAATTAAGACATCCGAGGGATACATCGAAAGATGTATCAAATGTAACAAACCTAAGACCAAACGATCCAACGCTATGGATTGTCGACAGAAGCCCGCACCCGCAGGTGGAAGTCATTTTGGTTAAGCTATAAAGAGCGCAGGGTGGATGCCTTGGCACTAAGAGCCGATGAAAGACGTGATAAGCTGCGAAAAGCTTCGGGGAGGAGCAAATATCCTTTGATCCGGAGATATCTGAATGGGGAAACCTGGCTGAGCAACCCTCAGTCGACGTATGGTGAATACATAGCCATACGCTGGGAACCCGGTGAACTGAAACATCTAAGTAGCCGGAGGAAGAGAAAGAAAAATCGATTCCCAAAGTAGCGGCGAGCGAAATGGGAAGAGCCCAAACCAGCGTGCGTGCACGCTGGGGTTATGGACTGCGGAAAGCTAGCTGATTCGTTAGTGGAACTGTCTGGGAAGTCAGACCAAAGAGAGTGAAAGTCTCGTACACGAAAACGATAGGCAGCGGCAGGATCCAGAGTACCACGAGACACGTGAAACCTTGTGGGAAGTCGGAGGGACCACCCTCCAAGGCTAAATACTCCTTAGTGACCGATAGCGCATAGTACTGTGAAGGAAAGGTGAAAAGGACCCCGGGAGGGGAGTGAAAAAGAACCTGAAACCCTGTGTTTACAAGCTGTGGAAGCACGTTAAGGTGCGACCGCGTACTTTTTGTAGAACGGTCCGGCGAGTTGCCGGTACTGGCAAGGTTAAGTGGTTAAGCCACGGAGCCGAAGGGAAACCAAGTCTCAAATGGGCGTAAAGTCAGTACAGGCAGACCCGAAACCGGGTGACCTATCCATGTCCAGGTTGAAGCGGAAGTAAAATTCCGTGGAGGACCGGATCCACATCCGTTGAAAAGGGTGGGAATGAGGTGTGGATAGGGGAGAAATTCCAATCGAACCCGGAGATAGCTGGTTCTCCTCGAAATAGCTTTAGGGCTAGCCTCATATTAGTCTAGCGGAGGTAGAGCACTGAATTCCTAAGGGGGCGTCAAAGCTTACCAAGGGATATCAAACTCCGAATGCCGTATAGATGATGTATGGGAGTCAGACTGCACGAGATAAGTTGGGTAGTCAAAAGGGAAAGAGCCCAGACCTACAGCTAAGGTCCCAAAGTGTGTGTTAAGTGGAAAAGGATGTGGGATTTCAGAGACAACTAGGATGTTGGCTTAGAAGCAGCCACACATTCAAAGAGTGCGTAATAGCTCACTAGTCGAGAGGTCCTGCGCCGAAAATGTCCGGGGCTAAAACACAACACCGAAGCTTAGGAATGTCGTAAGACATTGGTAGAGGAGCATTCTTAAAGGAACGAAGCAGTACCGACAAGGAGCTGTGGACTTTTAAGAAGAGAGAATGCCGGAATGAGTAGCGAGATGGAGGTGAGAATCCTCCAGGCCGAATATCCAAGGTTTCCAGAGTAAAGCTGATCTGCTCTGGGTAAGTCGGGGCCTAAGGCGAGGCTGAAAAGCGTAGTCGATGGACAACAGGTTGAAATTCCTGTACCGCGTATTATCAGAACTGTGGGGACGCAGAAGGACAACACAACCCGGGAATGGGAAGACCGGGGCAAGCGAGGTAGGAGTACGGTTGGCAAATCCGCCGTACAATCCGAAGACGTGACGCGTAGCGAACTATAAGTAGCGAAGTGTGTGATTCCGGCTGCCAAGAAAAGCCGCTATTGTGTAATACGTGCCCGTACCGTAAACCGACACAGGTAGATGAGGAGAGAATCCTAAGGCCGGCGGGAGAAGCATTGTTAAGGAACTCGGCAAAATGACCCTGTAACTTCGGGATAAAGGGTGCCAGAGAGATCTGGCCGCAGAGAATAGGCTCAAGCAACTGTTTAGCAAAAACACAGGTCTATGCAAAACCGAAAGGTGAGGTATATGGGCTGACGCCTGCCCGGTGCTGGAAGGTTAAGAGGAGAGGTTAGCGCAAGCGAAGCTTTGAATTTAAGCCCCAGTAAACGGCGGCCGTAACTATAACGGTCCTAAGGTAGCGAAATTCCTTGTCGGGTAAGTTCCGACCCGCACGAAAGGCGTAATGATTTGAGCGCTGTCTCAACAATGCACCCGGTGAAATTGAAATACCAGTGAAGATGCTGGTTACCTGCGCCAGGACGGAAAGACCCCATGGAGCTTTACTCCAGCTTGATACTGGGATTCGGTATTGCATGTACAGGATAGGTGGGAGGCTTTGAAGCAAGGACGCCAGTCTTTGTGGAGCCAATGTTGGGATACCACCCTTGCGATATTGGGTTTCTAACCTGCAGCCGTGACCCGGCTGGGGGACAATGTCAGGTGGGGAGTTTGACTGGGGCGGTCGCCTCCGAAAGGGTATCGGAGGCGCTCAAAGGTTCCCTCAGAATGGTTGGAAACCATTCGCAGAGTGCAAAGGCATAAGGGAGCTTGACTGCGAGACCGACGGGTCGAGCAGGTACGAAAGTAGGACTTAGTGATCCGGTGGTAGAAAGTGGGATTGCCATCGCTCAACGGATAAAAGCTACCCTGGGGATAACAGGCTTATCACTCCCAAGAGTTCACATCGACGGAGTGGTTTGGCACCTCGATGTCGGCTCATCGCATCCTGGGGCTGTAGCAGGTCCCAAGGGTTGGGCTGTTCGCCCATTAAAGCGGTACGCGAGCTGGGTTCAGAACGTCGTGAGACAGTTCGGTCCCTATCCGGCGCGGGCGTAGGATATTTGAGAGGAGCTGTCCTTAGTACGAGAGGACCGGGATGGACGGACCGCTGGTGTATCTGTTGGGTACCAAGCCCATGGCAGAGTAGCCAAGTCTGGACGGGATAAACGCTGAAGGCATCTAAGCGTGAAGCCCCCCTCAAGATGAGATATTCCATCGCAAAAGCGAGTAAGACCCCTTGAAGACGACGAGGTAGATAGGTTAGAGGTGGAAGTGCAGTAATGTATGGAGCTGACTAATACTAATCGGTCGAGGGCTTAACCAAAACGGTATAGGTTTTAAAACATCATTCAATATGTGGTTTTGAGGGTACGTTTAAATTGATAATTTCATAATTTATTCGTAAGCGGTGATGACGGGGTGTGGCTCAGCTTGGCTAGAGCGCCTGGTTTGGGACCAGGAGGTCGCAGGTTCGAATCCTGTCACCCCGACGAATACAAAATATGCGCGAGTGGCTCAGGGGTGGAGCACCACCTTGCCAAGGTGGGGGCCGCGGGTTCGAATCCCGTCTCGCGCTTTTATATTTGCAGCGGAAAACTTGTAAAATCAAGGTTTCCGCTATTTTTTGGATGGTGCTAAAACGGTAGACAGCTGTAGACAGTTTGCGTTTCGTTTAAGCGCTTGTCAGATTTTGAAATTTGTACTATAATGGGCGAAATGAGCTGTAAGGGTAGGTAAAGATATAATATAAGAAGGGCGAGATCAGAGTATGAGCGGTTTGGGAACGATTGTGAATGTGGCGGCGATTCTGGGAGGCTGTGTCATTGGGCTTTTGGTGAAGGGAGGACTTCCGAAGCACCTGGAGGACACGATTACCAGCGCGGTGGGGCTGTGCGTGATCTTTGTGGGGATCTCCGGGGCGCTGAAAGGAATGATGACCGTCACGGCCGGAGGACTGGATACCCGGGACACCCTGGTGATGGTGCTCTGCATGGTGATCGGGTCCGCTCTGAGCGAGTGGATCGACATCGAGGACCGGTTGGAGCAGCTGGGAATCTGGTGCAAGTCGAAAATACCGGCGGGGAAGGCCTCGGGCACCTTTGTGGAGGCATTTGTGAGCAGTTCCCTGCTGTTCTGCGTGGGGGCCATGGCCATTGTGGGCGCGCTGGAGGATGGACTGACCCATAACTACAGCACGCTGTTTACCAAAGCGGTGATGGACGGCGTTCTCTCCATCATTTTCACCGCAGCCTTAGGCATCGGCACGGCGTTTTCCATTTTCCCGGTAGCCATCTACCAGGGATCCATCACCCTGCTGGCCGGCGTGGTGCGGCCGTATCTGACCGAGCTGATGATTGGGCGGATCTCCTTCATCGGATCGATCCTGATTTTCGCCCTGGGACTGAATTTGGTTTTAAACAGCAAGCTGAAAATCGGCAACATGCTGCCCGCGGTCTTTCTGCCGGTGATCGTGTGTCTGTTGGGATATTGACGAGGAGGATGAGGACATGGAATTTGCAAAACGGATGGACCTCTTTGGCGAGGGAATCTTTTCAAAGCTTTCGGAAGTGCGCAGGCGCAAGGTGTCTGCCGGGGAGACGGTGATCGACATGAGTATAGGCGCGCCCAACATTCCGCCGGCCGCTCATATCCGGGAGGCTCTCTGCAGGGCCGCTGCGGAGGAGAAGAACTATATTTACGCGATCAACGACCAGACCGCTCTTTTGGACGCGGTGGCCGCATGGTATGACCGGCGCTACGGAGTGAAGCTGGACCCGCAGACCGAGATTTGTTCCCTGCTGGGGTCCCAGGAAGGGCTGGCTCACATCGCGCTCTCCATCGTGGACGAGGGGGACACTGTGCTGGTGCCGGACCCCTGCTATCCGGTGTTCGGGGATGGGCCGCGGATTGCTGGGGCAACGCTCTATTATATGCCCCAGAAAAAGGAAAACGGTTATGTGATCCGTCTGGACGATATTCCTGGGGAGGTGGCCCGCAGGGCCAAATTCATGATCGTGTCCTACCCCAACAACCCCACGGCGGCCCTGGCTCCGGACAGCTTTTACGAGGAGCTGGTGGCATTTGCCAAGAAGTATCAGATCATTGTGCTGCACGATAACGCTTACAGCGAGCTGGTATTTGACGGGAAGAGCTGCGGCAGCTTTTTGAGCTTCCCGGGCGCGCGGGAGGTGGGCGTAGAGTTCAACTCCCTGTCCAAGACCTATGGCCTGGCCGGGGCGCGCATCGGCTTCTGTTTGGGCAACCGGGAGGTGGTGGCCCAATTAAAGCGGCTTAAGTCCAACATGGACTACGGTATGTTTCTGCCCATCCAGCAGGCGGCCATCGCGGCCATTACCGGGGACCAGTCCTGTGTGGAGAGCACCAGGGAAGCGTATGTCCGCCGCCGCAACTGTCTCTGCGACGGCTTTACCGCCATCGGCTGGCCCATGGAGCGCCCTGCGGCCACAATGTTCGTGTGGGCTGCCATTCCGTCCGGGTATGAGACCTCCGAGGCATTTGCCATGGATCTGGTGGAGAAGGCCGGGCTGATTGTGACGCCGGGCAGCGCCTTTGGCCCCTCCGGCGAGGGTTATGTGCGCCTGGCGCTGGTGCAGGACGAGGATGCGATCCGTCAGGCGGTGGATCTGGTGGCTGCCAGCGGGATTTTGTCAGGTGGGAAATCGAAGGTTGGACGTTAAGCCGGATAGAAATTGATGAAATGATGAGCAGGTGTTTCCAAAGTTGAGAGATGACGTTGGAGACGCCTCTTTTTTTTATGTCCGTCATCGGATGAAATTGTCTATATAAATGACTTTATGTAAATAACAAAATATCGTTCATTGCTTCCAGTAATAGATATTATAGAAAGTTAAATGATCACATTTCGTTCAAATAATTTTTGACTTTTTCCAAATCATGATCAAATTGAACTTTTTTAGCACAAGCTACTACGAATATTATCAATCCCCCCAAGGGACTCGCAGTGCATTATAATAGCATTTTTCTTGACAGAAAATGCAGAAACACGCTATAATATCTATTATATGAAGTTTCTGATTTGAGGAATGTTCTGGATACAGGCAGAGCAGGACGGGAGAAATGTCACTCGTATGTTGAACACAAAAGAAGACCGGGGATGTCCGTTATGGACAGACTTCGGACGAGAGGGACGGTATTAAGTTATGTGCTATGTGATGACCCAGGATCTTTTGCTCCGGTACGATCATTATCTTGGAGCGAACGGCTATTCAAAGGCAACCTGTCAAAAATACAAGGGAGATTTGCAGCAGTTTTACAACTATCAGGGCAGTGAAACGGTGGATGAGGAGACCTGCCGGGCATATCAGCGCTATTTGATGGAGCATTATACGCCCCGGGGGGCGTGTTCCAAGATTGTGGCAGTCAACACCTTCTTCCGCTTTGCGGATTGGAAAGTGCGCATGGACGTGCCTAAGATCAACAGGAGCACGGTTTCCAACGCAGGCATGGAGCTGACTACCTCGGAATACAGGAGCCTGCTAAACGCGGCAAAGTCTCAGCGCAACCCGCGCCTGTATTATCTGATCCAGATATTGGCGCTGACCAAGATCAGCGTCAGCGAGCACCAGTATATTACGCCTGAGGCAGTGGAGCAGGGATTTTTCCTGATTCCCCGGGGAAACAGCAGCAAGGTGGTGGTATTGCCCAACGCGCTGCGCAAAGAGCTGGCCGCGTTTGTGGAGTCCATGAAACTAAAAGAGGGGCCGATTTTCAGCAGCCGGACCGGGAAGCCCTGGGATCGGGCGGCGATTCACAAGAGCCTGAAACGGCTGTGCCGGGGGACGAAAATCGATCCGGAAAAGGTCACGGCCAGAAACCTTACCCATGTGGTTGCATTCGGGGCGGCGGTCTATAAGCTGGACGAGAGAGTGAAACATATAAACGGGGCGCGGGATAAAGAAGAACATTAATGGATCGGAGCCGGCAGGTGGCATTTTACTCTGCCGGCTCTTGCCATATTTGAAAAACTGTACTATAATGGGCAAAATAAGCGTCTTAAGCAGAGGTGAATATGGCGGTAAGAATGAGACAGGTGAGGGGAGTTTGGCATAACGAGTTATTCTGGCAGGCGGCATTGATTCTCTATGTGCTGTTCGTCTACGGCCATTCCATGGTTCCGGCGGAGTTGTCCTCCCGGGAGAGCGGCGCGGTGCTGCAAATAATTGCCAAAATTTGGGACGGGCTCCATTTACCGGGACAGATGCCCACGGAGCATATGGTTCGCAAGACAGCGCATTTTATGGAATATATGGGGATGGGCGTTCTGTTGTGCAGAAATGTCCAGGTTATGGCGCGGCAGCGGCGGATTCCGCTGCGTTCGGTGATTGCGGCGGCCATATGGCTGCCGTTTGTGGACGAGACCATCCAGCTGTTCGTGCGGGGGCGGTCCGGGCAGATCAGCGACGTCTGGCTGGACCTGGCCGGTATGTGGACCGGTCTGGGCCTGATGTGCCTTTTGGGGCGCGCGAGGTTACATGGAAACAGGAGGCGGCTGAGATGAATTATAAAATGATTTTGCAGTACGACGGCACGCGCTACGACGGTTGGCAGAGGCAGGGCAACACGGACCAGACCATACAGGGGAAGCTGGAGGCCGTGCTGGGGCGGCTGGCGGAGGAGACGGTGGAGGTACACGGTTCCGGCCGGACTGACGGCGGCGTCCACGCCAGAGGGCAGGTGGCGAATTTTCATCTGAAACAGGCGCGGGAGCCGGAAGAAATCCGCGCGTACCTGAACCGGTATCTGCCGGAGGACATCTGCGTTCTGGAGCTGACGGCCGCCCCGGAACGTTTTCACAGCCGCTTAAACGCCTGCCGGAAGACTTACCGGTACCAGATTTGGATGGACGGCAAGACGGACGTGTTTCAGCGGGATTATTTCTACGGCCTGGGAAAGCAGCTGGACATCGGGCAGATGGAGCGGGCGGCCGGGACGCTTCTGGGAACCCATGATTTTAAAAGCTTCTGCGGTAACAAAAAGATGAAGAAGTCCACGGTCCGCACCATAACGGCGATCCGTTTGATCCGTCTGTGCGATGGAAAGGCGCTGGCGGTGGATGTTACGGGCAACGGCTTTTTACAGCAGATGGTGCGGATCCTGGCGGGGACCCTGATCGAGGTGGGTTTGGGAAAGCGGGAGGCGGACAGCCTGGAAGCCGTGTTGGAATTAAAGGAAAGAAGTGCAGCGGGATTCACAGCGCCGCCGGAGGGGCTGTGCCTGATGAATGTACAGTATGAGGAAGAGAAATGACGGAATTTTTAGTAAAACGATTTGTAAAAGATTACCAGCAGACGGAGGCAGTGCAGGTTCGCACTGCCTATGGCACGCTCTCCAGTATGGTGGGGATTTTCTGCAACGTGCTGCTGTTTGGCGCAAAGCTGCTGATCGGGCTGCTGATCAACAGTATTTCCGTGATGGCGGATGCGTTTAACAACCTTTCGGATGCGGCCTCCTCCATTATCGGGTTTATTGGGGTCAAGATGGCGGAAAAACCGGCGGACGACGACCATCCCTTTGGACACGGGCGCATCGAGTATATCGCGGCCTTTATCGTGGCGTTTATTGTCATTCAGGTGGGATTTTCTCTGTTTAAAACGTCGCTGAACAAGATTTTGAATCCGGAGAGCATGTCCTTTAAATGGATTTCCATTGTGATCCTGTCCCTCAGCGTGGCGGTGAAGCTCTGGCTCTCGCTGTTCAACAGGACGCTGGGGAAACGGATCAATTCCAAGGTGATGCTGGCGACTGCGGCGGACGCCATGGGGGATGTGGTCACGACCTCGGCCACCATGCTGTCCATCGCGGTGTTTGGCATCTTTGGCGTGAACATCGACGGCATCGTGGGCATTGCCGTGTCGGTGGTAGTTATGATCGCGGGCGTGAATATCGCCAAGGATACGCTGGCGCCGCTGATCGGCGAGGCCATCGATCCCCAGCTGTACGAACAGATCAGCAATTTTGTGGAGAGCTTTGAGGGCATTTTGGGAACCCATGACCTGATTGTGCACAACTACGGGCCTTCCAAGAGCATGGCGTCCATCCACGCCGAGGTGCCAAACGACGTGAATGTGGAGCGCTCCCATGAGGTGATTGACCAGATTGAACACGAAGCGGCAAGGCGGTTCGGTCTGCTTTTGGTGATCCATATGGATCCGGTGGAGACCCATGACGGCCGGATCCGGGAATTTCGGGATATGCTTGGCGAGGTTCTGACGGAGCTTGACAGCCGGTTGAGCTTTCACGACTTCCGCATGGTGGATGGGGTGGAGCACATCAATTTAATTTTCGATTTAGTGGTTCCCAGGGAATATAAAGCGGCGGTTCAGGACAACTTAAAAGCGAGGATTAGCGCAGCGGTCCGCAAACGCGACCCACGCTGCGCCTGTGTGATCACGGTTGAGAACAGCTATCTGGCGGAGGCGCAGAAATAAGGCTAATCCCTGAAAGGGGATCCACATGACGGAGGAAGCGCTGTTAAAGGAGATTGCAGCCGGAAATGAGGAGGCGTTCAGACAGTTTTATCTCTGCACAGTCCGGCCGGTGCACAGCTACATCCTGTCGCTGACCCGAAACAGCCATGAGGCGGAGGACGTGCTGCAGGAAACCTATCTGAAGATCTGGACCGACGCTACAGAATACCGGCCTCAGGGGAAACCGCTGGCCTGGGTGTTCACCATTGCCAGGAATTTGTGCTACATGCGGTTTCGGGAGCAGCGCAGATGGGCGGAGTTTGGACGGTCGGAGCTGGAGGACTGCGAGGAGGGAAAAAACTGCGAGCAGATCGACCAGGCGGCGGACCGCCAGGTACTGCTGCGGGCCCTGGACGAGCTGAAGGAGCAGGACCGCCAGATCGTGCTCCTGTACGCGGCCGCGGGGATGAAACATCGGGAGGTGGCAAAGGCCCTGGGACTGCCGCTGGCCACGGAATTGTCCCGCTACTCCCGCTCGATGAAACGCCTTCAGCAGCTTTTGACGGTGCGGCGGACCGGGGGTTGAGGCGGCCGATCCGACGGTCTGGAACGGGCCGCAGAGGCGCTGGTTTTGGGGCGGGGCCGGGAAGCGGAAAACGGTGGCAAAAAAATTTAAAAAAATTAAAAATCCCCTTGCAATAAATGAAAAACTATTGTATAATACATTTCGTTGTGTTGATGGGCTATCGCCAAATGGTAAGGCAACGGACTCTGACTCCGTCATTTTCTTGGTTCGAATCCAAGTAGCCCAGCTATATGGACCCGGTGTTTTTCACTCAGGTGAAAGGTGCCGGGTCTTTTTTGTGTGTAATGGGTTATTTGCGTTTCTGCGGGCGTTTGACAACGGTTTTTGGAAGATCATGAGGGGGGGGGGGTGTCATCCCCAAAGCGTATATTATATGGTATAATCAATACATGACAGTAGAGTGTTGACAGAACGAGTATGTTGACAGGGGTGTGTTTGTGGATGTATAAAAATGTTTCAGGAAAAGTGTATATCAAGACGTTCGATGGATTTGATCTGTATAAAGATGGAAAGATGGTCTATTTTTCCAGCGCAAAGGCCAAAGAACTGCTTGCATTTCTGGTGGATCGGAAAGGCAGGTTTGTGCCCCTGAGTCAGTTAGCGGAAAATCTGTTCGAGAATGAAAAGGATATCCGAAAGGCCAAACGTTTGGTTCACACGGCGTTTAACCGCCTGACCAAAACGCTTAAGAGTTATGAGATCGAGGATATTTTAAAAAGAGGAAGAGGGATTTACGCGGTCGACTGCAGCCGGATTCTGTGTGACAGTTATGAGATGGAAGCGCGCACAGAGGGGAGCAGCAATTTTTTTCTCGGCGAGTATATGCCGGAGTACAGTTGGGCGGAGGTGACGCTGTCCAATCTGCTGAGAAAATATTACGATGAAAACCAGCTGCCGGACCACGAGGGGGACTCGTAGCCGGAGCAAACAGGGGAACGATGGGAAGACATAACCACAGTCAGGAATTGTGGTTATGTCTTTTTTTGATGCAATCAGCCGCAGGCGGGGCCGGGGGGAGAATGTTCTGTTCGGATTTCAGATATAATGGCAGGCGGATACCAAATCAAAGTATTGTGACCTTTTTAAAGACGCATCTTCTTTTTTTCATGCAAAAAAACGTATTTTTTACAAAAAAGTACAAATATTAAAAGAAATACAATTTATGGGTGAAACCGGCTGCGTTTGTAACTAAAATATAACGTTTCTGTATCCAACGTCATGATATACCGTTACACGAAAGGCCACAATTATTTACACATAATGAGGTGTAGAGATGAATAGAGGGGAAAGACGGGTGTATGTCAAGACCTTTGACGGCTTTGATGTATACGTGGATGGCAGGATTGTTTACTTCCCGAGTGGCAAAGCAAAAGAGATGCTGGCGGTGCTGGTGGAGAAAAAGGGCAGCAGCGTTTCTCTGGCACAGATGGCGTATCTGCTCTATGAAAATTCGGAGGAAACCCGTGCCAGAAATACGTTGCGGGTTGTGTACCACAGGCTTCACAGGACGCTGGTAGAATATGAGATCGCGGATATTGTCATCAAAAGGCGGGGCAGCTATGCGGTTGACACCGACCGGTTTATCTGCGATTTTTATGAATTCATAAGGGAGCAGCCTGCGTTTCTGAACGCATATTCCGGGACCTATATGCCGGAATATCCGTGGGCGAGGAATATGATTCCTTATCTTGACAACCTGTACCGAAGATACTCCGGTCAGAAGTTAAAGGAGTAACCAAATGGAATTGATTGATATCCATGCACATATCCTTCCGGGCGTGGACGACGGATCCCGCGGCATGGAAGAGTCTGAGACAATGCTGTCCATGGCATACCGCCAGGGGATCCGCCGAATCATCGCCACGCCCCATTATTCCAGAAGAAGAGGGAGCGGGGGGCTGGCAGAGCTGGCGGACCGGCTGAACGCCAGGGCCCAGGCGATTTACGGAGATTTTGAAATACTGCCGGGTCATGAGACCTATTATTATGAGGGTTTGGCAGAGGCCTTGAAGAGTGGCCAGGCGCTGACGCTGGCGGGCAGCCGGTATGTGCTGGTTGAATTCGACCCGGGCGTGTCCTACCGGCAGCTCTACCAAGGAGTCCGCAAGCTGATTATGGCCCGGTATGTGCCGGTGCTGGCCCATGTGGAGCGCTATCTGTGCCTGCGGGATGAAGGTAACTTCCGGGAGCTGGTCCAGTGCGACTGCCGTATGCAGATGAATTATGACAGCCTTGCAGGTCCGTTTTGGGATCCCGGCGTGAGGTGGTGCAGGAAAAAGGTGGAGGGCGGCTGTATCCATCTGTTGGCCACGGATATGCACCGGGTGGACTACCGCAAGCCCGATCTGGAAAAGCCCATGGCATGGCTGCAAAAGCATGTGGGGGAGCGCCGGCTGCGGGCCATGGTGTGGGACAACCCACTTGCGATTATGAAAAATGAGAGAATGGGGTAGGTACATAAGAGATGGAAACGTATATGAATGACAATGAAGAGATTGAGATTGACCTTTTCGAGCTGTTCATGGAACTGAAACGAAAAATATGGGTCATCCTTGGGGTGGCGGTTTTGTGCGCCGGAGCTGCGGGCGCGTTCAGCGCGTTTGTGCTGACACCGCAGTACACGTCCACCGCGATGGTGTACATTCTCTCCAAAGAGACCACGCTGACGTCCCTGGCCGACCTGCAGATCGGAAGCCAGCTGACAAAGGATTACAAGATCATTGTGACCAGCCGCCCTGTGTTGGAGGATGTGATCGAGGGGCTGGAGCTGAACACTACCTATAAAGATTTGAAGAAAAAGATCACCATCGACAACCCGGCGGACAACCGGATTCTGTCCATCAGCGTGATGGACCCGGACCCGCAGATGGCAAAGGCCATTGCGGATAAGGTTGCCGCCACCGCCTCGGATTACGTGGGAGATATCATGGAGATGGTGCCGCCCAAGCTGATTGAGGACGGCGAGGTGCCCCTCTTAAAGACGAGCCCCAGCAACACGAAGAACGCCCTGATCGGAGGGTTCTTGGGCGTGCTGCTGGTGTGCGGTTTTGTCACGGCGCGGGTGGTGTTAAACGACACCGTCCGGACGGAGGAGGATGTGACCCGGTACCTGGGCCTGACCGTTCTGGCCTCTGTGCCTGCGCGTAAGGGGGAGACTCCGGAGGACAAGGAAGCTATGGTGTCCTCCAAGTCCCGCAAAAAGACTCAGACCCCTTCCGGAAGATCCAGGAAGAAGAAAAGGGAGGAAAAAGTCCGATGAGACAGACGGTTGCTCTGAACCGGAGCATGAAGGATGACTACCATTATAATGAAGCGATCAAGACGCTGAGAACCAATATCCAGTTCTGCGGGAGCGGCATCCGGGTGATTATGATGACCAGCGCTCTGCCCGACGAGGGAAAGAGTGATATGGCGTTTGCCCTGGCCTCCTCCCTGGCCCAGATCGGCAAGCGGGTGCTGCTAATCGACGCGGATATCCGAAAGTCCGTGCTCGTATCCCGGTATCAGCTGGAGGATGAGGTCTGCGGCCTGTCCCAGTATCTGAGCGGACAGAAGCCCCTGGAGGAGATCCGCTATGCCACCAGCGTTGAGAATCTCCACATGATCTTCTCCGGCCCTTATTCGCCCAACCCGGCGGAGCTGTTGGAGGAGGAGCTGTTTGGCGCGCTGATCCGGCAGATGCGTCAGGAGTACGATTATCTGATTATCGACACGCCCCCTATGGGGAACCTGATTGACGGCGCCATCGTGGGCCGCCAGTGCGACGGGGCGGTGATGGTGGTGGAGAGCGGAGCGGTCAGCTACCGCCTGGAGCAGCGGGTCAAAAACCAGCTGGAGAAGAGCGGCTGCCGGATTCTGGGCGTGGTGCTCAACAAGATCGATCCGGAGTATAACAGCTACGGCTATTACACGCGCTACGGCAAATACGGGAAATACTCCCGCTACGAGAAATACGCAAAATACGATAAGAGCGAGATTACGGAAGGGTGACCGGCATGAATGACCGCGGTCGAAAATGGAAACGGTTTAAGGCTGCCGCCGCGGTATTGGGCGTGGTCCTTTTGGCGGGGGCCGCGGGGGTCACGGTTCACCTGTACCGCCAGCGCAAAGCCCAGGAGGCGGAGATCGCCGCCCGGCAGCACAGCCTTGAGGAGCCGGAACAGTTTCTGGCAGAAAATGTAATCGAATACGGCGGCAAAAAATACCGGCGCAACTCCTATGTGAAAGCTATCCTGTGCATCGGGGTGGACCGCTCCGGGCTGGGGGAGAAGACGACCACCGGCTTCGGCGGGCAGTCGGACGGGCTGTTTCTGCTGGCCCAGGATACCGCCAGAAATACGGTGAAAATCCTGATGATTCCCCGGGATACCATGACGCGCATCACGCTGACGGATCTGAGCGGAAATGTGCTGGGCAAGGACGTACAGCACCTCACATTAGCCTACGCCTACGGAGATGGGCGGGAACTCAGCTGTGAGTACACGGTGGAGGCCGTATCCGAGCTTTTGGGCGGCTTAACCATTGACCACTATATGGCGGTGGACACCGACAGCATTTCCGTGCTCAACGACGGCGTGGGAGGGGTCACGGTGACCATTGAGGAGCCGGGGCTTGCCACACGCGATCCGGAGCTTAAGCTGGGGGAGACCGTAACCCTGAAGGGGAAGCAGGCGGAAACCTTTGTGCGCTACCGGGACATTCACCAGGATAACACGGCCCTGTTTCGGATGGACCGGCACCAGCAATATATGGAGGGCTTTTTCGCCGCCCTCAAGACAAAAGCAGCGGAGGACGACAGTATTCTGATCCGCCTGCTGGACAGCATTCAGGATCACATGGTGACGGATATGCAAAAAGACCAGTACCTGAAGGCGGCCCTGGACGTGTTGAACACCCAGCAGCTGGGTTCCGGCGATTTCTATACCCTGCCCGGCAGCGGCGTGACCACCGCCCGCTACGACGAGTTCTATGTGGATCAGGAGGCCATGATCCCCGTGATCCTGGATTTATTTTACCGGGAGATCGAGTGATGAGGCAATAACCAGCATTTATGCTGTTTATTGGATAAATAATCATAGTAGAAAGGAGAGGAAAAGCTATGAAAAAGAAAAGCGTTGCTGCTTTAATCCTGGCGGCGGCTCTGGCTTCCCAGCCGATGTGTGTATTCGCATCCAGCAGTTCATCCAGTGATGACGGCGGAAGCTCAGCGACCACCACCACAACCACAAGCAGCACCAAGTCCGAGAGCACCGTTACGGTGTCTTCCACCGGCGTCAAGACCACCGGAGCGACCACCAGTGCCGCACCCAACGGAAGCACCATCGGCGTGGCCGTGGACACCGTAACCACAACCGGAGTACCGGTAACGGTTAACTCCAAGGGCGAGGCGGTTGTAGGCGATATCGCCATCGGATTCGCAAAGGATCCGGGATCCGCTACCGCGGGACTTCCGGAGAACGTTGTAGCTGCGATCAACGATATCAACGCCGGAAAGGCCTTAAGCGAGGTCATTCAGGGCGTGGACGTGAGCGGTTACAATGCGCTGACCGGCACCCATGCAATCGTGACCAAGGATGCGGCCACCGGAGCGGTCAAGGACACAGCGGCAGAGGTATCTCTGTATGTGCCGAACCTGGTAGAGGGACTGACCAATGTGGAAGTTCTGTTCTACAACAACGTTACGGGACAGTGGACTCTGCTTCCCGCACTGAAAGTAGATCCGGTTACCAAGACCGTGGCGGTGAACATCCCCGGTTCCGGTACACTTTCTGTGGTTTACAAGAAGTAATTACAAGAATTTGACATCAGCGCAGATGCGCAGAGGGCCAGAGGGGGCCTTGAGGTCTCCCTTTGGTTTCTCGGTATGTGGGAGCGTTTTACGGGAGAGAAAAAGGGTAGTGATGAAAAATGTATAGAAAAGCGGATCGTGGCTGGCTGAAGCACTGGGACTTCACCCTGCTTGACGGATTTTGTCTGCAGGCGGCCTACGTCGCGGCCTATTGGCTGCGCCATGGATTTGGCTGGCCCTATGTGCACCAGCTCTACTGCAATATGGCCTTTGTTTTTGTGCTGATCCAGATATTTGTGACGTTTTTTGGCGAGAGCTTTAAAAATGTGTTGAAGCGGGGGTATTACCGCGAATTTTCGAGTGCAGTCAAACATGTGTGTCTGGTAATTCTCATCGGGGCATTTTATCTGTTTGCCACGCAGAAGGGGGAGAACTATTCGCGCCTGACGCTGGTGCTGACCGGCGTGATCTATCTGGCGTTCACCTACGCCGCCAGAATCGGGTGGAAACGCTGGCTGAAAGCCAGGGGAGTGGGAGCGAGGGGAAAATGGTCCCTTTTGATTCTGACCTCCAGAACCATGGTGGACACCGTGGTACAAAATATACTCGCCAACAATTACGAGGGCTTCCAGGTTGTAGGGGTGGCCCTGATTGACGATGACAAAAATAATGAAAAGACTTACAGGGGAGTGGCGGTGGTTGCCAACGGTGAAACGGTGGCCGAATACGTCTGCCGGGAGTGGGTGGACGAGATATTTGTCAACCTGCCGGAGGAGATACCGCTGCCCCAGGAGCTGCTCAACGACTTTATTGAGATGGGCGTGACGGTTCATTTAAAGCTGGTGGAAGTTGCCAAGTTAAGCGGGAAAAAACACCATGTGGAGCGGATCGGCACTTATACGGTGCTGACCAGCAGTATTAATATGGCAAGCTGGAAGCAGGCGTTTTTGAAGCGGACCATGGATATTGCGGGCGGCGTGGTGGGATGTCTGATCACAGGACTCCTGTACGTCGTGGTGGCCCCCTGTATTTACATAAAATCCCCCGGACCGATATTTTTTTCGCAGGTGCGGGTGGGGAAGAACGGGAAGAAGTTTAAATTGTATAAATTCCGCAGCATGTATATGGATGCGGAGAAGCGGAAGAAGGAACTGATGGAACAGAACCGCGTGAAGGGCGGGATGATGTTCAAGATTGACAATGATCCCAGGATTATTGGGGGAGAGAAGGGAATTGGGGGGATTATACGGAAATACTCCATTGATGAGTTCCCGCAGTTTTGGAATGTGCTGAAAGGAGATATGAGCCTGGTGGGGACCAGGCCGCCGACGGTGGATGAGTGGGAGAAATATGATTTACGGCATAGGGTGAGGCTGGCGACGAAGCCGGGGATCACCGGGATGTGGCAGGTGAGCGGGAGGAGCGATATTACGGACTTTGAGGAAGTGGTGAGGTTGGATCGGGAGTATATTGTGGGGTGGTCGATTGGATTGGATGTGAGGATTTTGGTGAAGACGGTGGGGGTGGTTTTGTTGAGGAGAGGGGCGATGTGATGGGGGTGGAATTTGCTTCGGATGGATTGAAACTTTGAGATTTTTTTGTTGGTTATATTTATGGACGAATACTTGCAAGAAAATTCTGAGTCACGAAGGCGGCATAGAAAGCAACTCGTGTCAACTAGGACATCATTCAGTGCATGTTTCGGTTGCTGTGGATATCTTGTGATAATCATGGCTTTTATAAATATAAGAAATTAAAAGATTGGAGCAGCTGATTATGGGTTGTGTGGAATTGAAAGGCAAGACAATATTGGTCACTGGTGCTGCCGGGTTTATCGGTAGCAATTTGGTGAAACGTTTGTGCGATAATGTGGAGGGCGTGACCGTTATTGGCATTGATAATATGAATGAATATTATGATATTCGACTGAAGGAGACACGACTTGAAGAAATGTCGACTTATCCGTCTTCTATTTTTATGAAAGGGAATATTGCTGATAAGACAACCATTACTGAAATCTTTGAAGAGTATAAGCCACAGGTAGTTGTTAATCTGGCAGCACAAGCGGGTGTGAGGTATAGCATCACAAACCCGGATGCATATATGGAAAGCAACGTGATCGGTTTCTATAATATTTTGGAAGCGTGCCGTCATTCTTACGATGATCGAATGACCGGTGTGGAGCATTTTATTTATGCAAGCTCTTCGAGTGTCTACGGTTCCAATAAGAAGGTTCCGTACAGTACAGATGACAAAGTGGACAATCCAGTAAGTCTTTATGCGGCAACAAAGAAGAGTAATGAGCTTCTGGCACATGCCTATTCCAAACTGTATAATATTCCGTCAACCGGTTTACGATTCTTCACCGTTTATGGTCCCGCTGGCCGTCCAGATATGGCATATTTTGGTTTTACAAATAAGCTGCGGGAAGGTAAGGCTATACAGATTTTCAATTATGGTAACTGCAAGCGTGATTTTACATATGTCGATGATATCGTTGCAGGTGTTGTCCGTGTGATGCAAAAGGCACCGGATAAAGTGACTGGAGATGATGGTTTACCGTTGCCGCCATATGCTGTTTACAACATTGGAAATAACAATCCGGAGAACCTATTGGATTTTGTGCAAATTTTGAGCGAAGAACTGGTAAGGGCAGGCGTGTTGCCGGAGGATTACGACTTTGATGCACACAAGGAACTTGTTCCGATGCAGCCTGGTGATGTGCCGGTGACTTATGCAGATACTTCAGGATTTGAGCGCGATTTTGGATTTAAGCCGAGTACAAGTCTGAGAATTGGATTGCGAAAGTTCGCTGAATGGTATAAAGCGTTTTATATGTAATTCCCGAATTGTTTTGTAGTAGGTGAATACCCACAGTGTGGGAAGGAGCAAAGGACTATGAGAGATTTTAAGGATTTAAAGGTTGCTGTGGCTGGTACAGGCTATGTAGGTCTTAGCCTGTGCGTATTGTTCAGTTTACACCATGAGGTAACAGCAGTAGATATCGTACCTGAAAAAGTGGAATTGATAAACAACAAAAAGTCCCCGGTTCAGGATGAATATATCGAGAAATATCTAGTTGAAAAGGAGCTAAACCTGGCTGCCACACTGGATGCAGAGACAGCATATAGGGAAGCTGATTTCGTGGTTATAGCTGTACCTACGAATTACGACAGCAAGAAGAATTTTTTTGACACAAGTGCGGTCGAAGCTGTTATTAAGCTGGTCATCCAGTATAATCCGGAGGCCATTATGGTTATCAAGAGCACCATTCCGGTCGGATATACGGCGAGTGTCAGGGAAAAATTCCATTGTGATAATATCATTTTCAGTCCGGAGTTTTTGCGTGAATCTAAGGCGCTTTATGATAACTTGTTTCCGAGCAGGATAATTGTGGGAACTGATCTGGAGAATGCACGGTTGGTAAAGGCTGCGAGTACTTTCGCACAGCTTTTACAGGAAGGGGCAATCAAAAAAAATATAGATACTCTTTTTATGGGCTTTACCGAGGCAGAGGCGGTTAAGTTGTTTGCGAATACATACCTAGCATTAAGAATTTCTTATTTTAATGAGCTGGATACCTATGCAGAGATGAAAGGGCTGAACACACAACAGATCATTAATGGTGTTTGCCTTGATCCTCGCATTGGTAAACACTATAACAATCCCTCTTTTGGTTATGGCGGTTACTGTTTGCCGAAAGACACGAAGCAGTTGCTGGCGAACTATGTGGATGTGCCAGAGAACTTGATTGAGGCAATCGTTGAGAGTAACAAGACGAGAAAAGATTTTATTGCTGAACGTGTGCTGGAAATCGCAGGTGCTTATGAGGCAAGTGAGGAATGGAGCAGCGAAAAGGAAAAAGAAGTCATTGTTGGTGTGTACCGTTTGACTATGAAGAGTAACAGCGACAACTTCCGCCAAAGTAGTATCCAAGGTGTTATGAAGCGTATCAAGGCAAAAGGCGCTACTGTTATTGTGTATGAGCCTACGCTGAAAGATGGGGATAAGTTTTTTGGTAGCCTAGTAGTCAATAATATGGAGGAGTTTAAGCGCCAAAGCGACGTGATTGTAGCCAACCGCTTTGATGAGGTACTGCGAGATGTTGAGGATAAGGTTTATACGAGAGATTTGTTTAGGAGAGATTAAATGTCAAAATACGATAGAGCACCAAGGCTATGTTTAGTATCTTCTTCCGGTGGTCATTGGGAGCAGTTGCAGAAACTTCAACCTTTGATAGATAAGTATGATGGTTTTTATGTGACTGAAAAGACTCAGTTTCCGGAGAATTCTAAGTACTTTATGATCCAAACAGATCTAAAGGACAAGCTAATGCTTCCGAAGATGATTGTGAACGGAGTAAGAGCCATGAGAATATGGTTTAAGGAACGCCCGGATTTTGTAATTACCACAGGCACGATGGTAGCTTATCCGTTCTATCTGATGGCAGTGTTGTTTAATAAGAAGTTTGTGTTTATTGAGACTTTCGGACGTGCCAACATGGCTACCACAGCAGGAAAGATGATGGAGAAGCATTCTGACCTCTTTATCGTTCAGTGGGAAACACAGGTGAAACATTATAAGAAAGCCATATACGGTGGTTGTTTGTATTGACTTGACTATGGTGTATTTTGTGGAAGATGGAGATTTAGGAACTAAAAGGCAACCGTAGGGAGGAAATGTGTGATATTCATAACCGTGGGATCGAGAAATTATCAATTCGATCGATTGTTTAAGAAGTTGGATGAATTGTATGAGGATGGAACCCTGATTGAGCCAATATTTGCTCAGATAGGAGCGAGCAGTTATAAACCGCAGCATTATAAGTACAAGAATTTTATTACACCGGAAGAATTCGGACAGAAAATTGATGAAGCGAACATTGTGGTAAGCCACGGTGCCTCTGGTTCTATTATGAAAGCCTTGAATGCTGGCAAGAAGGTTATAACGGTTACGAGGCTTGAGAGATATAACGAACATATTAATGACCACCAGATTCAGAATAATGAGGCGTTTAGCCTTAACGGTTATGTGTTGATGACGGATTTGGAATTAGAAGATCTCGGTGAATGCTTCAAAAAGATTTACGAAGGCAGAGATGGTTTGAGACCGTGGAAGAATCAGAATCCACTGGCGATAGTTAAGATGATAGATAAATTTATTCAGGAGAATTGGAAATGAGCAGTAATAGAATAGCTAAGAAACTACGGTATGCACTTCGATGGCTGCCGGATAGGGCTTATATTCAATTGAATTACTTTGGACATTTTTATAAGTTTGCGAATTTGGAGAATCCCACGACCTATAATGAGAAGCTCAACTGGCTGAAACTTCATGATCGCAATCCCGAATATGGAAAGATTGTGGATAAATTTGAGGTAAAAGCTTATGTTGACAAAATGATTGGCTCATTACAGGAAAATAAAGATTGGAAATTTGGTGTGTGTGATGATTTGATTGGGGGGGGGGGTATTGCGTACCTACCATTGGTGTTTGGGACAGCTTTGATGATATAAATTTTGATTCTTTACCGGATCAGTTTGTGTTGAAATGTACACATGATTCAGAGGGCATAGTGCTTGTAAAGGACAAAAGTCTGATGGACAAAGCTGCTGCTAAAGAGAAAATCACAGCAGCTTTACGCCAGAATTTCTATTATATAGGAAGAGAATGGCCATATAAGAATATTAAACCGCGGATAATTGCAGAGCCATATCTGATTGATGACGAGACGGGGGAACTTCGAGACTATAAGTTCTTCTGTTTTGATGGAGAGCCCAAGGCGTTGTATATAGCTTCCGACAGGAGTATTGATGATGTGAAGTTTGATTTTTTCGATTTGGATTTCAATCATCTGGGTATCAAACAGAAATATCCGAATGCATCTACTCAGATAAAAAAGCCCAATACATTTGACGAGATGATTGAATTATCAAGGAAGCTTTCAAAGGGGTTCGCACATGTCAGGGTTGATTTATATGAGGTTAACGGAAAAGTGTATTTTGGGGAACTGACCTTTTATCACTTTAGCGGTTTTATGCCATTTCAGCCTGATAAATGGGATAAGATTTTTGGTGAGTGGTTGAAACTACCCGCAGCGGGAACGACCTAATTCCAATATAGCAAGAACCTCTGGACCATTGAATCATTGTGAAAGAGGTTTGACAGATGGGTTTTATTGAATTTGAGGCGGCAGGCAAAAGAGTATTAGAACGATTTCCAGGTTTGAAGCATGCAATAAAGCGTGTATATCAGGTGGTAAGTGAACCACAAGCAGGGATAAGGCAAGGACAGAGGGAGATATTACCTGTGTCTCTTTGGATGATGGTTATGAGTATTTCTATGGTTATTACGATAAATCTCCTTGGGATGCGACAGACCGTTACATGATTTGCATTCGGGTTAGGCAGACATATAAATCCGTTGCACCGCAGGTACCAGGGACTGTATGTCTGATTGATACAGAAGAAAATAACAAGCTCATCGAGGTCGGTTCAACCCATTCTTGGAATGTTCAGCAGAGTTGTATGGCACAGTGGATGGGTCCAGATTTTATGAGCCATCTCATCTACAACGATTTTCGTGATGGAAAGTACTGTTCTGTAGTATTTGATGTTGAGAAGATGGTGGAGGAGAAGGTCCTTCCCCTTCCAATATATGATGTTGCACGTGATGGATCTTTTGCATTGTCTTTGGACTTCAACCGACTGCATCGAATGCGCCCGGGATATGGTTACGCGAACCAACAGGATAGGACAAAGGGAATTCTATGCCCAGACGAATGCTGCATATGGAAGATGGAAATAAATACAGGCAAAGTCGTAGAACTTTTTAAATACACCGATTTCGCAGCATTCGAGCCGGATGAAACAATGAACAGAGCAGAACATAAGGTTAACCATCTTATGATTAGTCCAAACGGTAAGCGGTTTATGGTACTTCACCGATGGTTTGATAAGGGGAGAAAGCATACTAGACTGGTGACTGTAAACGTTGATAGGACTGAGATGTACAACCTCTCTGACGATGTTTTCGTGTCACACTGCTTCTGGAAGAATGATCAGGAGATTCTGTCGTTCCTTCGGAAGAAGGAAACTGGAGACCACTATTACCTGATGAAGGATAAAACAAAGGAATTTAGACTCTTGTGGCCAAGATTAAGGACTGATGGGCATTGCAGTTACTCGCCAGATCGTAGCATGGTTATTACAGACTCATATCCGAATCGAAAGAGAATGGCTTTCGTATATGTTTGTACCGAGGAGCAGGAACAACCAGTCAGGATTGCAAAAATATTCTCTCCGTTCAAGTACGATAATGATTGCAGGTGTGATTTACATCCCAGATGGAATCGGGAAGGAAATAAGGTTTGCATTGATTCAGTGCATGAAGGAAAACGTGGATTATATGTGATTCCAGTAAAGAAGAAGGATGTTCCGCCGGTACCAGCTCCAAAACCAGAGGTGGTTAAGGGGAAATACAAGGTGGCCTACGTGATTACTCAGTGCAAGAATAGCGGACCGATGAATCAGACATTAAATATAATCAAGAATCTGGAGCGGACAATGTTCCAGCCAATTGTGGTTACACTGTTCCAGGAAGACCTCGGTAATTCAGTGGTACAGAGGTACCTAGATGTAGTGCCTGAATTCTATTGCCTTAACATGAGCAAGATTGATTCGATTGTGACAGGTAAAAAGAAGCTGGCAGCTTTTCTGGAGATCATTAAGCCTGATCTGATTCATGGACTGGGTATGCCACCATATACCATGAGCCTTGGATATAAGGAGGCGGTTCATTTAGTTACTTTGAGGAATTACTGCTATCAGGATTATCCAGACAAGTATGGTAAACAACTGGGAACGTTGCTTGCTTACAAGGATATGACTTTGATTCAAAAGCAGATTAACAGGGGCGAAGCCTTTGTGACCTGCTCTAAAAGTTTATCCAAGATTTACTCTGAAAAATATGGGATGAAGTTTGCGTTTATCCGTAATGGCATCGATATTGATAAGTATGAGTATGCCAATGCAGATAAAAAGGCAACGATGAAGGAACAACTTGGTCTATCTTGTAATAAATACATTATCTTGTATACAGGGCAGTTCATTGATAGAAAGAATCAAGGATTTGCAATTGAAGGCATTTTGAAATCAAGCCATGCTGATGATATCTGCATGATTCTTATGGGAGATGGACCGAATCTGGCCGGACTTCGTGAGAAGTATGCTGATGACAAACGAGTTATGTTCACAGGTAACATTACTAATGTAAATGAGTACCTTCAGGCAGGTGATTTGTATGTTTCCGCCAGTAAGAGTGAAGGGATGCCTAACGGAGTTCTTGAGGCTATGGCATCGGGGTTGCCGGTGCTCCTAAGTGATATTCCTCAACATTTAGAGGTGCTGGAAATTCAGAAAGGTTATGGATTTAGCTACAAACAGGATGATCAGCGTGATTTTATAGGACAGTTTGATTCGCTTTTAGATAGAGACTTGTATAAGATGGGCGCAATTGCAAGCAGAGCTGCTAAGGAAGAATTGTCAGCTAGTCAGATGAGTAAACATTATCAGGAGTTGTATTTAAGGCTGATAAAGAAACAGGCGTATCGTTTGTGATAGAAAGCGATCTATGAAGAAGCAATTACAGTAGGAGATTCTGTTTAGAATGAAAAGAAGATACTTGTTTTTTATCACGGGTATGCCGATGGGTGGCGCAGAACGGGTCATGTCAACATTAGCTAATCAGTTCACTCAAAATGGCGATGAGGTGCGTATTCTGACGATGAAAGCACCTAAGTGTGCTTATGAACTTGATCCAAGAGTTGAAATTGTCGGGGCATACGCAAAGATGGAATTGTCATCACTTAAATGTGCTGTTAAAAGTTTTGCATCTATTGTGAAAGGCATGACAGTTTATAAGAAACAACTTAAGGAGTACAAGCCGGATTTGGTGTTAGCGTTCCTTACATATACGAATATGATTGCTACCATTGTGGGAAGGAAGTATGCACCGGTTGTTATATCGGAGAGATGCGATCCACGAGAGCGGAGCGAGGTATTGATTAAACTTGTTAATCATATTTACCCGAAGGCTGATTGCATTGTTTGCCAGAGCAAAACGATTGAAAAATATTTTAAAGAAGCAAACCCAGCATCAGAGACGGCTGTGATCCCTAATCCTGTTAATAAGAATAGCATTAACATTGAGCCGATTTATAACAGGAAGAAAAAAATCATTGCTGCTGGCAGACTAAGCCCACAGAAGAATTACGAATTACTGATTAGGGCATTCAATAGAATATGCAACTGCTTTCCAGAGTATAGGGTAGAAATTTATGGAGAAGGACCTGAAAAGGATAGTTTAGAGAAGCTGATTCAAGAACTTGGTTTACAGAGCAAAATAATTCTAATGGGTACAAAGCTAAATGTGATAAAGGAAGAAGCGGCTGCCTCACTTTATGTAATGTCTTCGGATTACGAAGGATTCCCGAATGCATTAGCAGAGGCTATGGCATCCGGATTACCAGTTATTTCGACTGATTTTCCATCAGGTGTTGCCCATGAAATTATCGAGGATGGAAAGAATGGGTATGTAGTTCCTTTGGGTGACGAGGAGAAACTTGCAGAGGCTATGAAGAAAATCCTGTCAAATTCGGAGCTTCAGGAAATTATGTCAAAGAACAATGAGGGAATCAGAGAACAGCTCAGCGAAGCTCAAGTGTATAAGGTTTGGAAGGAACTGTTTGAGAAATTAATAAGCGAGAGGTAACATTATGCCGGATTTTAATCGTATGAAACTTTACCCAGTGTGGATAATTGGTAGGTTTTTTCCTAAAACACCTAAGTGGGATGCCAGATATTTGAAACTGCTTTATAAGGTAAAGACAAGGGATACCCTACATTTGGAGGCCCCTCAAACTCTGAATGAGAAGCTCCAATGGTTAAAAGTCTATGACAGAAAACCAATCTATACCAAGATGGCCGATAAGTATGAAGTCAGGAAAATAATTGCTGAGCAGGTGGGAGAAGAGTACCTGATTCCGCTGCTTGGAGTTTGGGACAGATTTGACGATATTGATTTTGATAGACTTCCTGATAAATTTGTTTTAAAGTGCACGCATGACTCTGGAGGTCTGACGATTTGCACAGACAAAGCGAAATTTAATAAGGAAGTGGCTCGAAAAAAAATAGAGCATTGCATGAGCCGCAACTATTACAACAATTCTCGTGAGTGGCCATATAAGGATATAAAGCCAAGGATTATTGCTGAGTCATATATGGTTGACGAGTCTGGGTGGGAACTGAAGGATTATAAGATTTTCTGCTTTAACGGTGTGGCCGATTATGTAGAGGTTGATTTCAATCGGTACATTAAGCACAAGTTGAATCCATATGATTTTGATTGGAATCCATTAAATTTCTGCGACAGTTCTAAAAATGATTATGATGCGAATATTCCAAAGCCAAAACGGCTGATGGATATGAAGGCTATTGCAGAAAAACTCTCCAGAGATATGGATTTTTTGAGAGTTGATTTTTACTCGATTGGCGATCGCATATTTATTGGAGAATTGACGCTTTGCCCAGGAAGTGGCTTTATAGCGTTTGATCCAAAAGAGATGGATTTGCATTTGGGTGGAAAACTAAAATTGACAAGATTTTAGAAGAAAGAAATTTCATCAATAGAGACATAAAATATAATTACTGAGGAAGGAATTCAATCATGCAAGTTTCTAACATTGCGAATGAGATTCATCCAAGTCTGACAAGGAGGTTGTTCGACAAGGCCAAAGAATACGACAACGTCATCGATCTTACGTTGGGCGATCCTGATTATCCAACACCGCCGGAAGTATGCGAAGCAGGCTGTAAGGCAATCAGGGAAGGGAAAACGAAGTATACAGCAAATGCCGGACTGCTCGAACTTAGAACTGCTGTTGCGGAAAAAGTAAAGAATGAGACAGGAATCGAGTATGATCCCTCAAAGAACGTAATTATCACGGTTGGTGCGATGGGGGCCCTTTACCTTCTCATTAAGAGTTATATAAACGAAGGCGATGAAGTGCTTATTCCCGCTCCGTATTGGATTAACTATGGACAGATGGTCACAATGTCTGGAGGTGTCCCTGTGGCTGTCAGCAGTGATAAGGAAGGATTCGCTCTTTCTACTGAACTTCTGGAAAAAGCAGTCACACCAAGGACAAGGATGATGATTATCAATACTCCTTGTAATCCGACGGGAGAAGTCTACACGAAGGAGTCGCTTGAGGCAATAGCGAAAATTGCAAAGAAAAATACCCTCCTTGTGGTGGCGGATGAAGCATATAGCTGTATCTTGTTTGATGACGCTAAGTTTACAAGTATTATCGATATTCCCGGAATGAGAGATCTGACTATTCTTGTAAATAGCTTTTCTAAACGCTACTCCATGACTGGATGGCGCGTAGGATATGCAGTTGGAGATGAGAACATTATCAGCGCAATGACCAGGTTCCAAGAGAATGTGGCTTCTTGCTGTCCGCAGTCTTCACAGTATGCAGCGATTGCTGCGCTGAGGGGAAGCCAGGATTCTGTAGATGAAATGGTAAAGGGATATCAAAGACGAAGAGATATGGTTGTTGAAGGGATTAATAAGATAGATAAGCTTTCTTGCAGGAAGCCACAGGGTACATTCTATGTATTTGTGGATATCAGCAAAACTGGTATGAATTCTTCAGATTTTTCTTTTGATCTTCTTGATAAGGCTCAAGTGGCCGTTGTTCCGGGTATTACTTATGGTGAGGATGGAGATAGCTATGTGAGAATTGCTTTAACAAGAAATGATGAGGAGATAAGAGAGGCGATTTATAGGATGGGGAAATACATAAATTCACTGTAATTGAGGGGGAAAGAAAATGAAGGTAGTGTTTTTCTCTTCTACAGGTCGGACGGTCGGCGGAGCAATCATGTGCTTAAAAGAGATACTGCTCTATTGTATTGAGCACCAAATCGAACCATTTGTTATACTCCGCTCACGTGGTGATTTTGAGGAATATCTTAAACAAATTGGTGTTAGATACAAGATTGTTAGCTATCATGACTGGCTTAGGCCAAAGAAGGATCATGGTGGGATAAGAAATGAACTGAAGTGGAAGATAAAAGAGATTCAAAATATTTTCTTAGATCGAAAAGTTTATAAAATCCTTCAAAAAGAAAAGCCAGATGTCTATCACTTAAATGTTATTTATAATCCATGTGGAGCTGAACTCGCGCATATGCTAGGCATACCAGTAGTCTGGCATCTTAGAGAATTTGCGGAGATTAATGAGGACACACCATTCTTTAGGAATAGAGAGGAGGCGTATAAGCTGATAGCTCAGTCAGATAGAATAGTATGTGTTTCCAGATGTATTAAGGAATTCTATTCACAGTTTATGCCATCAGATAAGATGACTATGATTTATGATGGTATTGTTATGCCAACGGATGAAGTTAAGATGAGAAAGAAAAACGAAGTGGTCCATATAACTTTATCCGGCGGTGCAAGGGTTAAGGGACACAGGGATTTAATAGAAGCTGCAAGAGTTTTATTGGGAAGAGGCGTTGAAAATTTTTATATTAAAATAGCGGGTCGATTTGTGGATGAGGAGTATCTGGCGAGATTAAAAGAACTGGTTATAGAATATGGACTGGATAGTAGAATTGAATTTATTGGCTTCCAAAAACATATGGATACGCTGTGGCAGGAAACGGATATAGCTGTAGTATGTTCGAGATTTGAATCTTTTGGACTTTCGATATGCGAAGCTATGGCGAGGGCTATTCCGGTCATTTGTGCTAAGTCAACGGGATCGTATGAAGTAACGAATCAAGGGGAATATGCAAAATTATATGAAATTGGAAATTATAAACAACTGTCTGATGCGTTATTTGAAGTAATGGAGAATTATAAAACATCAGCAGAATATGCTGTTCAAGTGGCACAAAAAGTGCGACGGATATATTCGATCAATAAATCGTGTGAGGAGTTGGTAGGTGTTTTCCGAAAATTAGTGAGAATAAGCTGAGGAGAAGGATGTATGGGTTTATTGACAAATGTAAGAAATAAAATGTCTGCAGTTGAAGAGGTTCTGTATAGAGTAGGGCAATTACACGGCGAAAAGAGGAAAATTAAGGATCCGAGAAGAGTAAAGCTTATTAATCGAGTAGAGCTTACCGATGCTCAAGAGCAAGAAATTGATTATTTCTATATGAGTAACTTGGGTAGGAAAGTTCCGCATGATTGGCATCGCCTTTATCAGTCCTTTACTGGGGTTTTCAACAAGGACTATTTCCCAGAGTTCCTTTATACATCAGAGCTAGAGCCATCCTGGAACCCCATTAGCTATCGAAGTGTGTTTGCTGATAAAAATCTGTTACCATTTTTGACTGAGGGGATTCCTGGAATGAAGACAGCTCAAATATATGGCTCCAACACAAATTGCTATTTGGATATGGGGGGGGGGGGTATACCGCAATAAGAATTTTCAAGTCGTTTCAAAAGAAGTGTTACTTCATGAATTAAATGAGACAATCGGGAATAGAGAGGTTGTGGTTAAACCAACTGTTGACGCGGGTTCGGGAAAAAATGTCAGATTTATACGGTTTGTGAATGGATTACAGGAAGGAACTGGACTTCCTATTGAACTTATTTTGGAGCAGTATGGAAGGGACTGGAATATTCAGGAATGCGTGATTAATCCTCCAGTTTTAAGGACATTATACCCACATGCTGTTAATACTTTTAGAGTTATAACATATGTTTGGGATGGGAGCGTATATACAACTCCATTAACGTTACGGGTAGGACGCAACGGAAATCGATTAGATAATGCTCATGCTAACGGAATCTTTGTGGGTTGTACGGATGATGGGCACTTAAAGAGATGGGCATTTAGCGAGTTTCAGGAACGATTTGAAGAACATCCAGATACTGGAACAAAATTTGAGAATTATTATATTCCTGAGGTTCCGCAGATATTGGAATGTGCAAAGCAAATGCAAGCAAGGTTGACTCAATTGAGAATAATATCTTGGGATATGTCGCTAGATGAACATGGAAAAGTTGTGCTCATTGAAATTAACACGATTGGGCAGACGTGTTGGTTTCCGCAGATGGCAAACGGTGAGCCGTTCTTCAGAGAAAATACTGCTGCTATATTAAGGTCGATGAGAAAATGAAAATTATGAATAAATGTGCGATGAGTTTTTAATAAATAATGGTGAAAGAGAAGTGCTTACTTACATATGCTTGGGGATAAGACTGAGGGGAAAATAGCTTCATTTTGTAGAGAGGGGAGAGTACATAAATGATACAGGCTTTTGTTACTGAAGAGGTATAGAGATGCGTATAAAAAGATCAGAGATAATTGATGTCTTAATATGGGTATTGGTCGGTTTTTATACACTCATCGCTCACTGGATTTGGTTTGGGCGTGGTATACAAGAAACCGTTATTGTTAGCCTGATGTTGATCCAAGTATTAAGGAATCTGAATTGGAAACGGCAAAATGTAGGGTCAATATTGTTACCATTTGTCGTTATTGTATATTTTATCTATAGTAGTATAAAATCGAGTTCAAGAGCCTATCTCCTTCAGGATGTAAAATCAATTATGGGTGGAATGATTTCGATGTATTATCTTTACTCTTTTTGGAGAAATGATAATGGAAAGTGCATTAGGTTCATTACAAAATCATGTGATATTCTTAAAGGTTATATGTGGATAAATTCGGTAATCATCCTGATACAATATATAGTACCATATTTTCTTATGAATCGAACGGCGATAAACATCATAAATAATTCTGCTTATTTCGATCAGTTAACTGGACTTATCGGCATAAATGGTACAACAAGATGGAACACTCTTTCTTGCATTACAATAATTACTTATCTGAATTCGGCAAAAAGCAAAAGAGACTACTGGAAAACAGGCGCATTTATATTACTGTCTATTATTATATCCATGCTGAATTCAGCACGTGCGTTTTTACTGATGCTTCCACTTATGCTTATATTATATTATTTGATAGTGGTGAGTAAGACTCCGAAACGTGTGGTTAAGATATCTGCTATTATAATCGGAGTTACAACTTTGGGTTATCTTATATATAAAACCAATAGTTATGTGAACTATTATATAAATGATTTGATAGAAGATAAATTTGCTATTTATAACAGTAGAGATCTTGCATATATGGTGCGCGCAAATGATGATCGTGCAGTTGCAATCAATTATGCAATTATCAATGGTGGATGGAGCGGAAAAGGACTGGGATCTATACCTATGCATTTCGCCAATGAGTATGTAAAATATCTTGGTATTAACAGTACATCTTCATTTGTGTATATGTTAGGAGGCGTGGGATATTTACTAGTCACGGCTGTATTCTCAGTAAGCACCGCTCTGATAGTGGATGAAGCTCATAGATTGATTAGGTTTATAGAGATTCTATTATTCTGGCTTATAGCTAGTTATTTATTACCTGTTTATTCATCTATTGTAATGATGTTCTGTCTGTCAATGATAATGATAATTATGGGTGCTGCTGTTAGAAAACAACGAATATAAAGGCGGGATTAAGCGCGTGGAAAGTAGATCTAAGAATGTTAAACGTAATATTGGATGGGGGATTATTAATTGCTTTGTATCAATAATACTTCCATTTTTAACAAGAACGGCTGTCGTTTATTCGATAGGAATTGAATACACAGGCTTAGATAGTTTGTTTCACTCCGTGTTAAGTGTGATGAATCTCGCGGAGCTTGGGATAGGTAGCGCGATGGTTTTTAGTATGTACAAGCCAATTGCAGAAATGGATGAAGAGAAGGTTTGCGCATTACTAAATTTATATAGAAAATGCTATAGAATAATCGGAATGATCGTGTTGGGGATAGGTACTGCTTTGTTACTATTTATTAATAGGCTCATAGCAGGAAATGTTCCAAACAATGTAAATATATGTATTCTTTTTATAATATATATCGTTGATGATGCTATAGGATACTTATTGTTTGCATATAAAACCTCTCTTTTTACTGCTAGCCAGCGAGTTGATTGGATTTCGAGGATTACTATTATTGTTCAATTCCTTAAATGCATCATTAGAATTGTTGGAGTAGTTTACTTTAAAAACTATTATATTTATGCCATTGCACTTCCTGTTACAACATTATTGAATAATTTATTAATACATTATTTAGCGGGAAAAGAATTCCCCAATTATAGGTGTATCGGTGAATTAAATAGAGAAGATAAAGTGGCAATAAAGAAAAAGGTTGGGGGAATGGTTTTTCAAAAAATTGGACATATTATTCTAACTTCTGCTGATACTATTGTTATTTCAGCGTTTTTTGGACTACGTGTACTTGGCATTTATAATGGATATTATTATATCATTACTGCGTTGGCTGCTGTTTTGTCGGTAGTTCAAAGAAGTTTGATCCCTTCTATTGGTAATAGCATAGTAAAGGAAAATACAGAAAAAAACTACAGCAATTTTAATATCATTGGGCTCCTTTATATTTGGATAATTGGATGGTCAAGCACATGTCTTTTATGTTTATATCAGCCATTTATTACTCTCTGGCAAGGTAGTGAGAACACTTTTTCTTTCCCAGTTGTTATAATGCTCACAGTATACTATTACACTTTTCATATGGGTGACATGATTCATATGTATAAAGAAGCTTTAGGACTATGGTGGGAAGGTAAGTTTGTTCCAATAGTATCATCGCTGTTGAATCTAATCCTTAATGTCGTACTTGTTCAATTAATAGGCATTTATGGCATTCTTATTTCAACAATTATAAGTGTAACATTCATCAATGTACCTATTTTATCTAAGATAGTTTTTAAATACTATTTTGAGGATAATGGTCATTTATGGAAAAAATATCTAGGCGAGGTATGTCTCTATTTTGTAATTACTTTTATTGTTAGTACGTTCTCTTTGCTGATTGTAAGTGGTATTCATATTAATGGTTATATTGGACTATTTATTAAAGCCACATACTGTTTAATTGTTCCAAATATTTTTTATCTATTCGCTTGGAAAAAATTTTCATACTACAAAGGCAGTGTTGAATTTATTGCTAAAATTATACCAAATCGTTTTAGAAGTATTATAAATAAAATCATGTAGGAATTGACTGATTATGGTAAATATTTTTGTCTGAGGTGCTGAATGATAAAGAAAATAGGAAAGGTTTTAAAAAGTTATTTTATTTGTAGGTCGTGTATTAGAAATATTTTCGATACGAACAAATGTGATGAGATATTGATAGTCGGACAGCCTGCCATGGGAGATGTACTCATTTCTTGTACTTATGTACCGTACTATTTGAATAAATGTGATAAAAATGTACTGGTTATTTGCAATAAAAAGCAAACTTTTGTTTTAGATAAGCTTGGAATTAGTCAATATTTAGGCGTCGATGAAAAGCAATTAGAATTATTACGCTATGGATATGCTAAAAATCCTTTGCTTAGTCGCTTTTTTTCTTGTTTACTTAAGAACAATAAAATCAGAATACTTGATGCCACATATTTCATGAAAACATGGATTTGTTATAAAATCCCTTCTCTTTCACTTATTGATGCTATCCGGTATGCCTCGCTAGATTTAACTCAGGAAGCGACATTATCTTATCCACAAGTTGAAGTAAAGTATAGGGCTAATGAATTAAACTATGATGATAATTCTGTAATTATTAATCCATATTCTAAATCAGCTCAAATTCCCATATCATTTTTTGAAGAATTGACTCAGAAATTACAAAAACTAGGATATACCGTTTATTGTAATATTGTTGGAGATCAAAAACCGATACAGGGAAGTATTCCGTTATCATGCACAGTTGATGAGTTTTGTATCCATTCTGCATCTGTGTTTGCAATTATCTCGATTAGAACAGGACTACTTGATTACTGTCTTTCATATAGCAGACATGTAATCGCAATTTATGATACTCCGCTCAATGTTTATTCTTATTCTCTTAAACATTGGAAAACTGCTACGCCTATAAGTGAGATTATTTATGGAGATAACTATGCAACAGCTAAAAATGTTATAGATATTTTGAATACATATTAAGGAGGACTTTATGGGATTAAATTACATTATTGTTCAAGCAGGTGGCAAAGGATCACGTATGCAGATACTTACAAGGAATAAACCGAAGGCTCTGGTTCCCGTGAACAACCTTCCAATGATTTTCCATTTATTTAAAAAATATCCGGATAAGAAATTTATCATAATTGGCGATTACAAATATGATGTTCTGGAAAGGTATTTACGGGAATTTGCTGACGTGAATTATCAGATGGTATGTGGTACAGGACATGAAGGCACTTGCGCGGGTCTTCAGAAAGCACTGTCATACATACCAGACCATGAGCGGTTTATGTTGATTTGGTGTGATTTGGTACTGCCGGATGATTACGAGATTCCGGAAACAGAGGGAAATGTTATTGGTATTTCTAAGGATTTCCCATGCCGCTGGATGTACAGAAACGGTGAATTCCGGGAAGAACGCAGTAGTCAATATGGAGTAGCAGGTCACTTCATTTTTAGTGAAAAATCTGTTGTTTTGGCAGGAGTGAATACTGTTGATGGGGAGGGTGGATGTGGTATAAGTTGGGGGAGGGGGTATACCGCAGGAGGGAGAATTTGTCCGCTGGCTGCGTGATAGCGGTATAAAGTTTGAAGAGCAACCGCTATATAAAACGAAAGAATATGGTCTTTATAGTGAATGGGATAAACTTCCCAAAATGCGGTGCCGTCCTTTCAATAAGATTACTGTCGAAGATGATAAGATTATTAAAGAAGGAATTGATGATCAAGGTCGAATGTTAGCTGCTCGGGAGATTGCTTGGTACAAGAAACTTCAAGGTAAATCCTTTGCTGCAATACCAGCAATCTATTCCTATGAACCGCTTTCTATGGAACTGATAGAAGGTAAAAATATCTATGAGTATACCTATCTGTCGGATGAAAAGAAACGTTATGTACTTGAGAAGATTGTTGGTTGTTTGAAGGAAGTCCATGGGATTGAAAGTGTTCCGTACGATGAAGACAGTTACTGGGAAGCCTATTTGGGTAAGACATATGACAGGTTAAAGAAAGTTCGTAATCTTGTCCCGTTTGCCAATAATCCTACGGTGATAGTGAATGGTAAGCTTTGTCGAAATATTTTCTACCATCAGGATGAGGTTGAAAGACTAGTGATGCAATATGCTCCGCGAAAGTTTGTCCTTCTCCACGGTGACTGTACTTTTAGTAATATAATGTTGCGCCATGATATCAATCCAGTGCTAATTGATCCACGAGGATACTTTGGAAAGACTGAGTTCTTTGGAGATGTAGCCTATGACTGGGGGAAGCTATATTACAGTTTGTTTAGCAACTATGACCAGTTCAATTTAAAAAGGTTCAGCCTAGATATAGGAAATGAGGAAATTAAGATCGATATAGCCTCAAATAACTGGGAGAACATGGAGGATTACTTCTTTGAACTGTTGGATGGAGAGGTTACTAGGCGTCAGATGAAGATTCTTTTAGCAATCATATGGCTCAGTCTCACCACTTATGCCTGGGAAGATTATGACGCTATCTGTGGTGCTTTCTATAACGGCCTCTATTACTTAGAAGAAGCCTTAGAGATGGAGAGCGCATATGGTTACTTTGATAAGACAATGGGACAATTGGAAGAGGCTTTAAAAGGCGTGTCAATGGCGGAGATGGACCATCTGATTTCAGAGTGTGAACATACTCTTAAATCAGGACATAAAATCATAGCCTCTGGGCTTGGCAAGAATGTGCCAATTTGCGAGAAGTTTGAAGGAACCATGATCTCGGCGGGGATGGATGCTCGATTTCTGCACACGAACTCAGCTGTACATGGCGACATGGGAATGGTGAAGCCTGGAGATCTTGTGATTATTCTCACTAAGAGCGGCAGCACCGATGAGTCTGTATACCTTGTAAATTTGTTAAAAAAGCGGAAAGGTGTGAATCTTTGGCTTCTAAGTTGTAACGAGCACAGCATATTGGCTGATAGTATGGATAAGAGGTTGATTGTTCCATTGGATCATGAAGGTGATCCATGGAATATTATGCCAAATAACTCAACGACACTCTACCTTATAATTCTTCAACAGCTTGCAATGCAACTAATTAAAAGGATGGGAATTACATTAGAAAATTTCAAACCGAATCATCCAGGTGGAGCAATAGGAGCAAGATTACAACATGGATAAATTAACATTATCGACGCTTGGGCATACATGGATTCTTGATTTAGACGGAACGATCGTTAAGCATAATGGATACAGGATTGATGGACAGGATTCTTTCCTTCTTGGTGCAAGGGAATTCTTAAAAAGGCTACCTAAGAAGGATATGATTGTGTTTATTACATCAAGAACAGATGAGAGCAGAGAGATTACAGAGGATTTTTTGCGGAAGAATGGAATTCATTATGATCATATCATTTTTAACGCTCCTTATGGAGAACGAATTCTTTTTAATGATGATAAACCAAGTGGTCTGAGAATGGGGGTTGCTTTAAACAAAAAACGGGACGAAGAAGTGAAAGTTGATCTTGTAGAGGATAAGACTTTATGACTACGATCCAGACAAAGTTGAGGGCAACCGCATCAATCCTTCATACGCTTAAGCTAAGTCAGAAAGGTATGACGGTTCTGCACAAGTGTATTCATCCTGAAGAAGAAAGTCCTCGTTGATGAAGACGACGTAAAAAACGGGTGAGTTTGGGCGTTCGGATATTATGTTTCTAATTCGGAGTATTTTGGCGCGGTTGAGTTCGACGAAGATAAGCGTGCCTTGTCTATTAAGGATAAGGCACAATAGTCTAACTATTTAGAAAACGAGCGTTTCTCTTATCCAGCAGGCGCATCTGTAAGGAGATATATAATAAATCTGTCAGTCCGCGATGAGTTGTAGATCACGATACTCTACGAAATGTATATGCATGAAGATATTTTGAATGTATAGCTTCTTGGTTGTGACGTTTGTATGGCTTAAGATGATTAGCAATTTATTATAAGTTGCCAATTTCGAGGAAATAATATAGTCGCGGCAGATATTATAATCTCAGTGTTGGAGGGGATTACTGGTGTCAATATGGATAAAGAGAGGCCGATGGAATCAGTGAAAGTCCAAGTTGAATTTTCATATGAAGAACAACGGAAAGCTGTTTCTGAAAGAAAAACAAGGTATTGAAAGTGATAGGCTCCGTTCCAAGAGTATGTGAAAGTTTTTCTGTAACTAAGGTTTTATAAGGTCTTCTATGGTAAAATAAAAATCATAGGAGGCCTTTTATCATGGCAAGAGAAAAGAAACCCGTACACAAAGTACAAATGACAGATGGGAAAAGGAACATTATCCAGCAGCTCCTTCAGGAGTATGACATCCAGTCCGCAGAGGATATTCAGGCTGCTCTCAAGGATCTGCTTGGCGGCACAATCAAAGAAATGATGGAAGCAGAGATGGATGAGCACCTGGGCTATGAAAAATCAGAACGTTCAGACACGGATGATTACCGTAATGGTTATAAGCCTAAGCGCATCAATAGCAGCTATGGCAGTATGGACATTCAAGTCCCCCAGGACCGTAAATCCACGTTCGAGCCGCAGGTGGTCAAAAAACGCCAGAAAGATATCTCCGATATCGACCAGAAGATCATTTCCATGTATGCCAAAGGCATGACTACAAGGCAGATTTCTGATACGCTGGAGGATATTTATGGTTTTGAGGCATCCGAAGGGTTCATTTCGGATGTGACCGATAAAATCATGCCGCAGATTGAAGACTGGCAGAACCGCCCGCTTTCCGAGGTATATCCGGTACTCTACATAGACGCCATCCATTACTCAGTTCGTGATAATGGGGTGATTCGCAAGCTTGCGGCTTATGTGATTCCTGGCATCAATCCGGATGGACGCAAAGAAGTCCTGACCATCGAGGTTGGCGAAAACGAAAGCTCTAAATACTGGCTGTCTGTACTAAATGGCTTAAAGAACCGGGGAGTGAAAGACATCTTGATTCTCTGCGCAGATGGACTTAGCGGCATCAAAGAGGCAATCGCCGCAGCGTATCCAAAGACGGAATATCAACGCTGCATCGTGCATCAGGTGCGTAACACCATGAAATATGTGTCAGACAAAGACAGGAAGCCCTTCTGTGCGGATCTTAAAACAATCTATCAGGCGCCAACGGAAGAAAAAGCCCTGGGCGCCCTGGAGCGGGTGACGGAAAAATGGAGCGAAAAATATCCGAATTCCATGAGGAGCTGGAAACAAAACTGGGATGCCATTTCCCCGATTTTCAAATTTTCCACAGCGGTCAGAAGGGTCATTTATACGACCAACGCCATTGAGAGCCTGAATGCCACTTATCGTAAGCTGAACCGTCAGAGAAGCGTGTTTCCAAGCGATACCGCACTGCTAAAAGCCTTGTACCTGTCTACGTTTGAAGCTACAAAGAAATGGACCATGCCAATCAGGAATTGGGGACAGGTATATGGTGAACTGAGCATCATGTATGAGGGTCGTCTGCCGGAATAAGCCAATCTGTCTTATTTTTCACAGGCGGAATATTCGCCTGCTCTTGACATGCAACGATAGTTGCTGTTATATATAAAACAAGGGCTGAAAGTCCAAAAAGGAACTTTCAGCCCAGTGATTATCATAGAAGATCAGCATTTACAGACTTTTTTTCATACACTCTTATACCCCCACATCCTAAAAAAACCATACAAAAAAGGAGTTCTTTCTCATGTTACTTATCCTCTTCACCGACTTAAAAACCCCCATAACCTACATCCCCATCGCAATACTCTTCGCCGCAGCCCTAACCCTCCTCCACCGTCTCCTCACCACTTGCCCCTCCCACACGTCAAAATCCCCTCATCGCTCCCTCCTCGTTTTCCTCCTCCTCACCTACGCCTACATCACCCTCCAATTCGCCTTCTTCTCCCGCCCACCAGGCTCCCGCAGCACCATCAGCCTGATCCCTGGTGCCACTTGGGGGACGACTCTACAGTCTCATGCGTATGTAATCGAAAACATCCTCATGACCATCCCGCTAGGCATACTGCTTCCCTCCTTGTGGCCGGGAAAGTCCTCCTTGCGGTCGCTGGCAAAATGCTTGTCCATTACCCTGGCCTGCAGCGTTGCTTTGGAGACGGCGCAGTTTTTGGCGCAGCGTGGCCACTGCCAGACCGATGACGTGCTGGCAAATGTGGCGGGGGCGTTTATCGGTTGGATGCTTTTTTATATTGGCTCAAAAATAAAAGCTGCTGTTGGTCGTCCACGATCTGATCGTAAGGAGTCTTAACCCGGGCGGCACAGCTTAGCAGGAAAATCAGGCTCAGCAAAAAAAATAATAAAAAAATAATCATAGCAGGTCCTTTCTGTAACGGTTGTAACGGTTCTGCCATATTTTCAGGAATACAATATATTATGTTGAAAAAGCGGCAAGTTATGTCACAAATATAATTATTTCCATGAAAGTGTGGATAAAACGTTATGAATTATACCATTACTCCCGAGCTTTTAAGTCAATATAACCATTATCTTGCAAAGTCTGGCTATTCTAAGGCGACATACCAGAAATACAGAGGGGATCTGGCCCAATTCTGTGAATACCAGAAGGGGAAAACGATTGACGAAGGATTGTGCGAAACGTACCGGCAGCATTTGTTGGATCATTATACCTTACGGGGAGCCTGCTCCAAGATCGTGGCGGTCAATACTTTTTTTTAAGTTTGCCGGCTGGGATCTCCAAATGGCGACGCCCCGTGTGGACCGGAGCCGTGTTGTGGATGCCGGAAAGGAAATGACGGTTTTGGAATACAAGCGGTTGTTGAGGGCTGCCAAACGGCATGATAATTTGCGCCTGTATTATCTCATGCAGGTTTTGGCGCAGACTAAGATCAATGTCAGCGAACACCGGTATGTTACGGTGGAAGCGGTCAGAGATGGATACATTGCGGTTCCACGGGGAAACCATCGGAAAATCGTGGTGATTCCTGACCAGCTGAGGCAGGAGCTGGGGGGATTCGCTGAAAGCGCCAAGATTTTGGAAGGCCCTATTTTTATAAGCCGTTCAGGAAAATGCTGGGATCGGGTAGCGATTCACAAGAGTTTAAAAAAGTTGTGCAGAGAAGCGAAGGTGGATGAGGAGAAGGTGAGCCCGAGAAGTCTGTCCCATGTGGTGGCCTTTGGGTCAGCAGTGTATACATTGGAGGACAAATTTAATAAATAGTGATAGCGAAGTAAATCGGGCGGCGCAAAGCATTTTCGGCCGTTTGCAGAAATGCCGATCAGTCGGTCGAAAGACACAGGAATTTTTATAGCCTCGTCGGTCATATGATCATCGATCTGTATTCAACTATATACTGCCTGTATTGGCAGCTTAACAGCAGTCGTGCAGGCGATTTTTTCTTCCTTAAACGATAATTTCAGAAAATAATCATGGAGAATTATCATCAAATTCTTGACTTCCCCCAGCTCCCAAAACAAATTAAGGCTTCTATATCGCAAAATATCAACACAACTCACAAACCAACACCTAAAACGCTTGAGCAACATCTCAAAGCCGTCTATAATATCTATAATTAAGCAAAACGCAGCCGGATCGAAAACGCCTACATTTCGAAAATACTGTATTGCCAATCCGGCTGAAACATTTACCTTCGCCACATTTTATGATCAAAGTCAAGGGAGGTCATTGGAGTGAACGGGAAACAACTGCGCTACATCACAGCCATCGCAGAGACTGGAAGCATCCGGGGCGGGGCAGCGCTTCTGGGAAAGGATGCGTCCACCATGGCCAGGACGTTGAAGAAAATGGAACAGGACTTCAATGTCCGCTTATTCCGGCGGACCTCGGAAGGGCTGAGGACAACTCCGGAGGGGGAGGCAGTGCTGGGCATTATGGAGGAAATTGTCAGAAGCTGCGAAGTGTTGTCCGGTGGTGAGGCGCTACCTGCCAACAAGGCACTAACCGATCGTGAAATGTTGCCAAGTAGCGAGGCATTACCCGGTAGCGAGGCATTACCCGGTAGGGAGGCATTACCAAGTAGGGAGGCATTACCAAGTAGGGAGGCATTACCAAGTAGGGAGGCATTACCAAGTAGGGAGGCATTACCAAGTAGCGAGGCATTACCAAGTAGCGAGGCATTACCCGGTAGGGAGGCATTACCAAGTAGCGAGGCATTACCCGGTACCAGGGCAATACCCGCCCGCCCAGCGGGATCCAACCTAACTGAGCAGGAGATTCGCTACCTCCTGACCATCCGCGACTGCGGTTCCATTTCCAGAGCGGCGGCCGAGCTCTATATTGCCCAGCCGTCCCTGAGCCAGGTCCTCCGGCAGGTGGAGGAGGAATTTGGCCTGATGATCTTTAAACGCACCAGCAGGGGCGTGGAGCCCACAGAGGCAGGAAGGGTACTGTTAGACAGGCTGCATGCTATTCGCGGCCTGTACCGCCGTCTGGAGCTCACAGTGGAGGAATTCCAGGACATGAAGCGCGGAACCATCACCTTTGGCATGCCGCAGAATCTGGGCGCATATCTTTTGCCCATGGTGCTTCCGGCTTTTTCTGCGCAGTACCCCGGTATCCGGGTTCGTTTCCGGGAAAACAACTCCACGGAGCTGGACCGGCTGCTGTTGGCAGACAAGACTGATTTCAGCATCATGCATTTTCAGGAGGAAAATGCAGCGCTGGCCTATGAGGCATTTTTTGACGATCCATTTTATCTGGTGATTCCGGGGGGAATGACCGGCCGTTTTGGTTTCCCGGAGGGGAGAAGACTGTTGGATGAGGACTTGCAGCTGCTCGGGAACTCGCCTTTTATCATGGTGGCCAGAGGCCAGAAATTGCGGCAGGTGGCGGATCAGATTCTGGAAACATGTGGGATCACGCCGGATATCCGCTTTGAGACTAAGAGTATGGAGACGGCCAAGCGGCTGACCGCAGCCGGGCTGGGGGTGACCTTTCTGCCTGGCTCCTACTTGACCTTGTATTCCGGAATGGAGGGCCTGGCCTGTTTTCAGCTGGATGAGAGTCTGGGAGCCTCCTGGCAGTTGGTGGCCGCTTACCCGAAAAAGGGCGGGCTGTCCCGCAGCGCCCGGGAGTTTTTGCGGGTACTTGGGGACTGCCTGGCGGATCACAGAGCATGAGGAATGCACCTGGCAATACGCTGCCAATACGCCACCAATGAGCCACTAATGAGCCACTAATAAGCCGCCAAGGAGCCACCAATACGCCGCCAATAAGCCACCAATACGCGACTAATACGCTGCCAATTCACTGCCAATACGCCACCAATGAGCTGCCAAGGAGCCACCAATACGCCGCCAATAAGCCACCAATACGCGACTAATACGCTGCCAATTCACCGCCAATACGCCGCCAATGCGTCACCAATGAGCCGCCAATGCGCCACCAATTCCCCTCCAACCCGCCGCCAGTGTAAGCTAATACTTCACCGCCATGCCGTTAATATGCCGCCAACTCACCCCAGAATACCCGCCCCAAACCATCTGCATTCCCCCTATACCCCAACAGGACAAAAATGTATTTTCCATATACCAATTCCTGCGCTATACTAAAGCCATCAAAAATGTAAACTTACAGGAGGGGTAAAAAGTGGAGAGCATTGAACTTGCAAAGCAGAAATTTGGGGAACTGATTGCAGAAGAGTATCAGCGAATCGAGCGGATGAAAGCGGATAACGAAGTCAAGGACTTTTCCAAAATGGATCAAATCGTAGTGGGCATCCTTCCCGGCGACGGCATCGGCCGGATCATCATGGATCAGGCCGTCCGGGTCCTGAAAGCCCTAATGGAGGAGGAAATCGCCTCTGGCCATATCGTACTTCGTCCCATCAACGGCATGACCATTGAGAACCGCGCCGCCAAACTCCAAAGCCTGCCGGACGAGGTATTTGAAGAGATCAAGCAGTGCGACGTGCTGCTTAAAGGCCCCATGGTGACGCCCAGGGCCGGCGATCCCTGGCCCAACCTGGTCAGCGCCAACAGTCTGCTGCGCCGCGGCCTGGAGCTGTTCGCAGCCGTGCGCCCCATCCGTATCCCGGAGAAGAACATCGACTGGACCTTTTTCCGCGAAAATATCGAGGGCGAGTACATCTGGGGAAATAAGGGCATCCAGGTGAACGAGGACCTGGCCGTGGACTTCAAGGTTCAAACCAGGCAGGGCAGCGAGCGCATCGCCCGTGCGGCCTTTGAATTCGCCAGAAAGAACGGTAAGAAGAACGTGACCATCGTGACAAAAGCCAACATCGTAAAGCTGGCGGACGGAAACTTCATCAAGGCCGTGCGCAAAGTCGGCGAAGAGTACCCGGAAATCGAAATCCAGGAGCGCCTGGTGGACGCCATGTGCGCCAAAATGCTGGACCCGGAGTTCAATAAGGGCATTGAGGTGATCGTACTTCCCAACCTCTACGGCGACATCGTGACCGACGTGGCGGCAGAGCATCAAGGCGGCCTCGGTACCGCTTCATCCTCGAACCTGGGCAACAAGTACGCCATGTTCGAGGCCATCCACGGCACGGCGCCTTACCTGATCAGCCACGGCAGAGGGGAGTACGCGGACCCCTGCAGCTTGATCCGCGCGGTGGGAATGCTGCTGGCCCACATTGGCTACGGCGACCGCAAGAAAAAACTGGACGACGCACTGGATATCTGCACCATTACGGAGCGCAGGGTAGTCCTGACTACCATGCCCGAGGATGCCAGCACGAAAGAATTCACGGACTATGTAATTGAAACCTTGGAGAAAATATAAATACATCGGATGAGAAATGAGATCGAAATTCTGCGAAACGGTATGCAAAATACGACAGATTTGATCAAACGTTTTTAAGCGCTGGCAAAGCCGGCCTGAAAATGTCCTGTGCCCTGCGTGATGAGCGCGCCGGGCATGGGACTTTTTTCTTCCAAACAAGCCCCAGCTGTAAAATGCCCCCACCACCCCTCAAAGAACACGGATTTGCGATACAGAGTAAACATTAAAGATTGCTACCGATAGAATAGGCGATGAATGAACCAAGAATCGATAAAGATTGGCCCGCCAAGCTTGACGGATAAGAAATTCGGTGATATTATTAATTAAACCCATAGTTTAATTAAACACATGGATTAAAATTAACATAAAGGAGCCCCAACTCATGGCCCGAAGAAAAAAAGAACCCCCCGACACCCACCGCGCCCGCATTTCCGCTGCTGCCCAGCGCCTGTTCTCCGAGCGCGGCGTCACCTCCGTCACCGTGGACGATATCGCCCGGGAGGCGGGGTACAGCAAAGCCACCCTGTACGTGTATTTCCAGGACAAGGAGGAGATCGTCCGGCTGCTGGTCCTGCGCAGCATGGAACTGCTTCGTGACTCGATCCGCCAGGCTTTGGCCGGGGAGGACGGCGTGCAGAGGCAGTACCGGGGAATCTGTCTGGCGCTGGAGCGTTTTCAGGAGCAGTATCCCTATTATTTTGAGTCCGCACTGGGTCGGATTCCGCTGGATTTCGCGGGAGCCCCTCAAAACATGCCGCCGGTGGAGCAGGAGATATTCCAGGTGGGCGAGGCCATCAACCGCGATATCGCCGGTCTGCTGGAGGAGGGAATCCGAACCGGCCAATTCCGTGCCGACCTCCAGGTGCTGCCCACGGTGTTCGCATTCTGGGCCGGATTGTCCGGCCTGATTCGAATGGCGTCGGATAAGTCGGAATACATTGAGTTTGTGATGAAGCGGTCGCGGCGGGAGTTTCTGGATTACAGCTACGACCTGTTATACCGCTCCATCGCGGCGGAGCCGGGACGGGAAGCGAAAACAGACGGCTGATCAGTCCCAACCCTGAATAGCCGCCCGCCCCGAAAGCCATATAACTGCCGCTGTTTGTCGCTATGCCCCATATTTAGAAAAGAATGACAGACTGAATTTTTGTTGATAAGGCTAAACAGCCGCCTGGCCAAATTGTAAAAGAATCCCTGACACCAATAAACCGGGCAATAATCACGCTGATTACGGTCCGTATTGCGGCCTGCCGTATCCCAACGCCCTAACCCCCCAAAATCGAAGGGAATCTCCCATGAACAACCCACACCCCACCTCACGCGCCCCCAAAACCCTCTTGGCCATCCTCGGCAGCCCCCACAAAAGCGGTTCCACCGCCGCCATGCTCCTCTGCGCCACATCGGCTGCTAAACGCGCAGGCTGGCAGGTACAGACCATCAACCTGTACGAGAAAAACATTGCATTCTGCCGCGGCTGCCGCGGCTGCATTGAGACCGGCCGCTGCCCGCACCAGGACGACAGCCAGGAAATAGCAGCGCTTTTAAAGTCCTGCGACGCCGTAGTCTTAGCCGCCCCCGCCTACTGGGCCAATGTCCCGGCTGCGGTAAAAAACATGTTTGACCGCCTCTTGGGAACCGCCATGGGAGAGAAGAGCGCAAGGCCCCAGCCGCGCCTGTCCAGGAGCCAGCGATACCTACTTCTGACCGCCTGCAACACCCCGGCCCCCTTCTCCTGGCTGTTCGGCCAGAGCCGCGGGCCGCTGCGCGCCATGGACGAATTCTTCCATTACGCTGGTATGAGCCGGATGGGGCGGGTGGCCTTCAGCGGCGCGGCGGGAAAAACGACGCTCCCAGACCGGATCAGCCGCAAAATCGAATCCTATTGGAAATAGGACTCAATCGGACCAAACGAATCTCAGCAGCTTCAAGCTGTTCAAAATGTGGAAAAAGTTCAAAACAAGGAAAATGTTCAAAACAAGGAAAATGTTCAAAACAAGGAAAATGCTCAAAACAAGGAAAATGCTCAAAACAAGGAAAACATGCCCGCCCGAGGAATCAGCGGCCAAAATCCACCCGCCGATAAAAAATCATAAAAATTCACACATTTTACCTGCCAAAATCATCCGCCCAGCCTCCGCCCACTTCTAAACTAACGAAACGAGGCCAGTCCAGTCCACCCGCCCCCCAAAAACTCTACCCAACACCGCCCCAAAACCCCACCCACCCGCCTCCTCACCCCACCCCAAAAAACGAAGCCGGCCCTGCAATTCATCTTCCCGCAGAGCCGGCCCCATCCCACCTCAGCCGCACCCGCCTCAAAACCCGCGTCCTGCCGCCTCAGTCCATATCCAATATCTAAAATTCTACGATCTTACATTTTAACAACCCTATTTCAAAATCCCCCTTCCAATCCCCCCACCCACAAAAAACAATCTAATTAACGACATCCCCTTCATCCCTCCACAAACTCATACTCCTTAATTTCCCTCACCACATCCAAAATCGTCCCGTCCCGGCTTTCAATAATCCCCACAACCCGGTCCTTAAACTGAATCTCATCCGGCGTTCCCACAATGGAATAAGCGATATCCCGCAGCTCCTCAATCTTACAAATCGGAAGCCCGCACCCCTCATACGCCTCGATCAGATCCGTCCGCCTGGGATTAATTGCAATGCCGTAATCCGTCACCACGATATCGACCGCCTCCCCGGGCGTCACCACCGTCACCACCTTGTCACACACAGTGGGAATGCGCCCGCGGACCAGCGGAGCCACTATAATAGAGCAGTTGGACCCTGCGGCCGTATCCGGATGCCCACCCGGAGCCCCGCGCACGATTCCGTCGGAGCCGGTCACCACGTTGACGTTGAAATCCACGTCCGCCTCCAGCGCCCCCAGAATCACAAAATCCAGTTTATTGACAAAGGCCCCCTTATTCAAGGGATTGGCGTACTCGGAAGTAGAAATCTCAAAATGCCTCGGATTGTTCTTAATGGACTCAATCGCCCCCAGATCAAAGGCCTGCGCATCCACAATATTGCGCACCAGCCCCGCGTCCAGAAGATCGCACATTGGCTTGGTAATGCCGCCGATGGCAAAGCTCATATGGATATCTTTCTCCTCCATAATCGGCCGCAGCATCGTATTCACCGCCAGCGAAGCCCCGCCCGCGCCGGTCTGGAAGGAGAAACCGTCCTTAAAAAACGGCGACAGCTCAATGAGCCTGGTACAATACTCCGCCATCTTCAGCTCCCGCACGTCCTTGGTCATGCGCACCGCGTTGCTGACAATCTTGGCCGGGTTGCCGATCTCGTCCACCACGCACACGTAGTCCACGTCCACCATGGAGATGCTGGGCGGGAAGTTGGGGAAGGGCACCAGACAGTCGGTGATCACCACCACGTGGTCCGCGTACCTGGCGTCCACCATGGAGTAGGAGAGCACGCCGCAGTCGCTCTTTCCGCCCACGCCTCTGGCATTTCCGAAGGCGTCGGAGGTGGGAGCGCCGATAAATGCGATGTCGATGTGCACGTCGCCCTCCTCGATGGCCCGCACCCGCCCGCCGTGGGAGCGGATGATGGCCGGGGTTTTCAGCTTGCCGTAGGAGATGGCCTCGCCGATCTTGCCCCGCACGCCGGAGGACTGGATGCCCGTGACCACGCCCTCTTCGATGAGCGCCGCCACCGGATCATGGGCAGCTCCAAGGGAGCTGGCGCAGATGGTGATATCCTTCACGCCCATGGCATTTACCTGTTCCATTACCATATTGACAATATAATCTCCGTCCCGGAAATGGTGGTGGAAGGAGAGCACCATGCCGTCCTTCAGCCCGCATTTCTCCAATGCTTCCCGGATGGAGCCGACTTGTTTCTCCTGTTTTGGGTCCACCACGGCGCGCACGGTGGGAGCCGCCTTGCGGTACTGCTCGTCGTCCCTTGCATAGGACCCCTCAAATCCTTTTTTCCCGTACCGTGCCAGCAGCTCGTCGGGAATCTCTCGTCCAACCTGATTGATCATTTTACAAATCCCCCTCATATACACCGGATGCTTTTGCCAGCCGCAGCGTTCTCATGGCTCCGTCGTAGAATGCGATGTCGATCATCTTGCCGTCTACGGTGAAAACGCCGATGCCCTGGGCCTTTTTCTCGTCAATCTCCCGCACCACCTTCTCTGCGAAAATGATCTCCTTGCGGGTGGGAGTGAAGATTTGGTGGACGATCTCGATCTGCCGGGGATTGACCAGGCTCTTGCCGTCAAATCCCATCATCTTGATCATCCGCACCTCCCGCTCAAATCCCTCCATGTCGTCCAGATTGGTGAACACGGTGTCAAAACACTGGACGCCCGCCGCCCTGGCCGCGATGATCATGTGCTGCCTGGCCCCGGCCAGTTCCACGCCGGTTCCGGAGATCACGGTCTGCAAATCCTTGGTGTAGTCCCCGCCGCTTAAGGCGATTCCGAAGAGCCGCTCCGAGGACTCGCAGATTTCCAGGGCGTTTAACACGCCGCGGGTGGACTCGATGGCCGCCATCAGCAGGGTTCTGCCAACCGGTATGCCGAATTCCTCCTCGGCCGCGGTTACGGCTTCCTCCACCACGCGCACATCCTGGGCGCGCTCGGTTTTGGCGATGCGGATGGTGTCGGCACCTCCGGCCACGCAGACCCGGATGTCCTCCCGCCAGTGGGGCGTGTCCAGGCCGTTGATGCGCACCACCCGCTCCACGCCGCGGTAGTCGATTTCCCTCAGGGCGTGGAACAGGGAGTAGCGGGCCGCGTCCTTCTGGTTCTCCGCCACGGCGTCCTCCAGATCCAGCATAATGGAGTCCGCGCCGTAGATGTACGGGTCCTTGATCAGCCCCGGTTTCTGGCAGTTTAAAAACATCATGGAGCGTCTCAGACGCTTTTTGTCAGGATGAGTCATTGAATTGCACCTCCCCACGGGAGATGTTCCGTCTGTCCGGCAGAACGGTACACGGCGCATTCCACCCGCGCCTTCAGGGTGCAGTCTAAGGCGCCCTTGTCCACCACGGTGATCCTGGCGTCCGTCACATCCAGACGGGTTAAGGTGTCCAGTACGGTCCGGCGGATCTGCCGCCCGAACTGGTGGATTACATTGCTCTCAATGGAGAGCTCCAGGGCGCCCGTTCCCGGCTCTACCGTGACCTGCGCGTCGCTGGATTCCAGGGTGCCGGCCATTGCGGCTTTTTGAATCAGCATAGTTCCCCTCCTTATTTGCATGCTTTGATTGCTGTTAAATTCAGGGTACCATATTTCCCGGCCCTTTTCCAATACGATTGTGCGTATAGAAGTATAGGCAAATGCCTATAGCATGCGTTCCCCGCCCCTCCGGAACGCCTGTTGCTCCGCCAGCAGCGTTTCCTTCAGAAGCTCCGAAAATCGCGCCACCGCGGCGGAGCGGTATTTGGCGGAGGGAAAACCCAGGGCCAGGGGGCGGAAGCAGCCCTCCTCCCCGATGGAGTAGTAGTCCAGCCGGTAGGAGGGATCGGCAAATGTCTCCGGCAGGAAGGTGATCCCCAGTCCGGCTGAGGCCAGGCGGGCGATCAGCGTCAGGTTGCGGAAGGTCCGCTGGTTCCCGGGACGGAAGCCATAGCGGGAGAACAGCTCCACGGCAAAGTCGTGGAGGCGGTTGTTGATATCGTACAGAAGAAACGGGCACTCCGCCAGCCCGGCCGGGTCCACCCAGGGGATACGCCCCGGCTCGCGGTGGACGTTTGCCGGCAGTTCCATGCCCTTCGGCACGGCGAGCAGAATCTCCTCATCCATAAATACCTCGCAGCAGATTCCGGAGTCCGACAGGGGAGGCACCAGGATGCCCAGGTCGATGGTCCCCTTTTGCAGCTTTTCCTCCAGATCCTTGGTCCGGCCCTCCACGATCTCCACCGTCACCTGGGGATATTTCCGGTAAAATTCCGGCAGGACCTGGGGCATGAGGAAGGGCGCTCTCTGGGCGGAGACGGCGAAGATCACGGAGCCGGATACCGTGCCGGCCTCGTCGGCCAGCCTGCTTCTCATATCCCGTTCCAGCCGCAGAATCTCCCGTGCCGTGTCCAGAAAGACGGTTCCCTCCCGGGTCAGTTTCAGCCCCTGCTTGGTGCGGATGAAAATGGGGTATCCCAGGTCGTCCTCGTATTTCTTCAAAAACTGGCTCAGGGTGGGCTGTGAGATGTACAGCCGTTTGGCCGCCGCTGAGATGCTCTTAAGCTCATCGATGGCAAAGAGATAGCGGATGTTCTTAATGTCCAATGTGCGAGCCCTCCTTCAGCTTTGCGTCCAGAGCCCGGTGCTGCTCCTGGAGTATGTCGATCACCATATTGGAAAATGCACGGGTCGCCTTGGAGAGATACCCCACCGGCGGATACCCCAGCACCAGGGTGCGGAACTGCCCAGTCTCCCCGATGGAAAAATAGGAGAGGCTGTGGCGGTTGTCAATGTAGGTTTCCGGGATAAAGGTCAGGCCCATGCCCACCTCGGCCAGGCGGATTAAGGTCTCAAAGCTGTCGTGGTTCTGGATGATCTTGGGCGCGATGTGGTGCTCTGTGAAGATCTGGTCGGAAAAGGTGCTCAGGCGGTGGTTGATGCTGTACAGCAGAAAGTCCTGGCCGTTCATGGTGGGGTAATCGATCCACATGCGCCCGGTTGCGGGATTGCGGCGGGCCTGGGCCGTGATGGGATGGCCGTCGGGTGCGGCCAGAAAGATTTCCTCCTCGATGACCTTCAGATAGGGAATCTCCTGGTTTTCCAGGGGAAGGCTTAAAAACGCCACGTCCGCCCGCCCCTCGGCCAGCAGGCGCTCCTGCCGGGCCATGTGGGCCTCGGTGATGGCGACCTCGATATTGGGGTATTTCCGGCGGAAGGCGGGCAGCACCAGGGGGAGCAGGTAGGGCGACCGGAAGGAGGAGAGGGAGAAGCACACCTTTCCCCGCTGCAGCCCGGACAGTTCCATCAGCTGGTTGTTCAGGTTGTTCTGCATGCGCATGATCTGGCGGGCGGTGTGGATATAGAGCGCGCCCTCGCAGGTGGGTTTTAACCCCTGGGGTGTACGGATAAACAGCGTGTACCCGGACTGGGCCTCATAGTTTTTTAAGAACTGGCTGAGGGATGACTGCGCCACGTAGAGGTGCTGGGCCGCTTTGGAGAGGCTGCCGCACTCCGCGATGGCCAGAATGTATTGTACTTCTTTTAATTCCATATTCACGGTTCACGTCCTTTTCAACTTGTGCATCTTATCCATCGGAAAATCCGAAAGGAGGGTATGGAGTATTGATATTATCCAAAAAATTGATTTTATATTATAATAAATCCACGATGAAGTCAACATTTAAAACGGCTTCAGGGGACGAGGCGGCCGCCGGTCCGGTTGAGAAATGAGAACGAGGTGACAAACTATAAATAGTCAAGAGGATTTTGAAAAAATTTTCCTTTAGTAAAAATGGGTAACTTTAATAGACCATCTGAATGCAGTGTATTTCAGATGGGAAAAGGGTTATTTATGTAAGTAGCTATCTGAGCTTCAGCGCGTTAAAGTCTACCCCCTGCCTCTCCAATGCATAGATGACTCTAACAAGCTTCTTCGCCACATGGGTGACAGCAACCCTGTGTGGCTTGCCTTCTCCTCGTTTTTTGGCATAGTAAGCAGCAAATGTCATATCGAAACGGATTAGAGGAAGGCAGCAATTAATAAGGACATACCGGAGCTGAGACGAGCCGTGTTTCACCATCCGCCCTCCGTGTGATTCGGTTCCAGAATCGTTTATACCGGGTTCAATACCTGCAAATGCGAGCATCTGGGCCGGTGTTGAAAAGTTTGATATATCTCCGTATTCCGAATAAATGACGGCGGCAGATATAGGCCCGATGCCGGGAACAGACATATAGTGAGGATGCACTTCCTCGATCAGCCGGTTGATTTCCTTTTCAAGTGTGTCAATCTCTTTTATGAGAGACTTATATAGGGCAAGCAGGCTGTTCAGTTCCACATCAAAGATGGAGTTGTTTACGCCGACCGTATTGGCAGCAAGCTCCTTTAACCGAATGAACTGCTGGGGAGAAAATTTTCCTCTTGACAGGGAGCGTAGCTTCTCATAGGCTGCAGAATTCATTTTTACCATTTTTTCAGCAGAACCATAGTTTTCAAGAAGATAGAGAGCAGTCTTGGATAAGCGCTCATGAAAAAACGGCTTGAATTCAGGGAATGTGTGATCCAAGACATTTGTGATTTTCACAAGATAAAAAGAGCGCTGGCGAATGAGCCGATCTCTTAAACGTGTTAGTGACTTTAAGGAATAAGAGTGGTAAAATCCTTTTGAATGGGGTTTGTATTCAACAGTCATTAACCCACCGAGCTATTGATTCGCAGTCAACAGAGTCGGTTTTGGTACGCCTGAGAGATGTGGATTTCTTGTATTCCTTGATAAGAAGTGGATTAATTTCCATGAAGCTGTGGTGGGCATTTTCAAGGAAGAGTTCAAGATTGAGGGCATAGTGTGCTGTTGATTCAAACCCTATTTTTATGTTATCTGGATTGGAGAGGGAATTAAAAACAGTAAGCAACTGTTCAAAGCCAGCTTTATCATTTTTAACGGTAAGTTTTGAAACAATCTTTTGATCAACTGCCGATATAATACAGCAATCGTGTTTGTACTTGGAAATATCAATTCCGACAAAGTACATGGCCATAGAGTAATACCTCCTGATAAAAATATTTTGAGCACTGTTGTCTTCCACAGGGAATTCGGCTGTGTAATCACGTAAATAGAAACGTCAGGCGTTAACAAACTGATTAACAGTAATAGACGAAAAGCTGTGGTCTGAGTCACCTCGGAACAGTCAAAGCTGTAAAAAGATAGGTACAGATCCACAGTGCCAAAGTAAATATATCAGATAAGGATTGAATAACCCAGTAGAACCTGGGAGAAAGGAAAATCCAATCACTTTCTAATATGATTGGATTATACGAGATAGAAGATGGCGAGCAATTTAAAGATAACAAGAGAGCTGGACCCCAAGCGGCCGACAGTGCTTTTTATACCCGGGGGGATGGCCACTCCGCCCGCGGTATTTGACGGGATTGAGGGGGAGATTCCCTGGCAGTCCGCGGTGATTGACTGGAGCAGATCGCCGGGCCCCTGGGATATTGTGGAGCTGGGAAACCGGGTGGAGGAGCTGGTGCGGGAACTGGGTCTGGAGCGGGTGATTCTGGCCGCTTACTCGGCCGGAGGCGTGATGGCGCTGCAGGCGGCCATAGCGGATGAGGAACAGCGCATCGCCGGTCTGCTGCTTTCCAACACAGGCCCCTGCGCAATCGGCCACGGGGACCCGGATCTGCCAAAGCGGATTCAGGAGCAGTGGTTTTCCATGGAACTGTTTGAGCCGTTCATTTCCCGCTGTTTCGCCCGCCCGGTCGATCCGGCGCTAAAGGAGAAAATGATCGGGTACGCAAAGCAGGTGGACAAGGAGACGGTGTACCAGTCCTCCAAGACCCTGCGGGAGCACGACCTCAGGCCGGACCTGGGAAAGATCGCCTGCCCGGTGGTCATCGCCCACGGCAGCCTGGACAAGGCGCGCACTCTGGAACACGTGAAAATGCTTACCGACGGCATCGCGGACACCGAGGTGTTCCTGTTAAACGGGGGCCACACCATCATGGTGGAGGACCGCGACAACTGGGTGGAAAAACTGAACTACCTGATCCAAAAAGTGACAAAACAGTGAGAGAAAAGGGGGACATAAAATGCTTGCACTGGTAGGATTTCTGATTATAATTGTAATGATGCTCCTGATTTTCAGGAGCAAGGCGCTTCCGGCGTTCTGCTTTGCGGTGCTGCCCATCATCGGAGCGCTCATCTGCGGCTTCAGCCTGGCGGATATTTCCGATTTTATCGGAAAGGGCGTGGGTTCCACCTGGCAGACGGCGATTCTGTTCATTTTTTCCGTGACCTATTTCGGAATCATGAACGACGCGGGCCTGTTTGACAAGCTGGTGGACGGTTTGGTGAAAAAGGCTGGAAAAAATATCACTCTGATCCTGATTTTCACCTCCATCATCGCCATGATCGGCCATATTGACGGCGCGGCGGCCACCACCTACCTGATCACCATTCCGACCATGCTGCCCATCTACAAGAAGATGCACATCCGGCCCACGGTTCTGCTTCTGCTCTGCGGCGCGGCCACCGGTATCATGAACCTGGTGCCCTGGGGCGGCCCCACCATCCGCGCGGCCACCACGGCCAATGTGGACGCCACCGAGCTGTGGATCAAAATGATCCCAATGCAGATATTCGGCCTGGTCTCCCTGATCGGCATCGCAGTTTATCTGGGTATTGTGGAGACAAAACGCCTGGCAAAGCTGGGGCTGGTGGCGGCGGAAACCGAGGAGACGGACGAGGAGAAGAGCGTGGATCTTTCCTTAAAGCGCCCCAAGCTGCTGTGGTTCAACCTGATTTTCACCATTGTGCTGATCATCGCTCTGGTGCAGAAATGGCTTCCCACCTACGCGGTGTTTATGGTGGGCACCATCATCGTGCTGGCGGTCAACTATCCGGATCCCCAGCTTCAGCAGAAGCGGATCCAGGCCCACGCGCCTTCCAGCATCATGCTGACCGTCACCCTGCTCTGCGCGGGTATTTTCCTGGGCGTGATGACCCAGACCGGAATGGTTCTGGAAATGTCCAAGGTGCTCATAAGCGCCCTTCCCGTTGGGCTGCAGCGCTACCTGCACTACATTGTGGGCGCCCTGGGCGCTCCCCTGGGAATGGTTCTGGGGCCGGATCCCTACTACTACGGCATCATGCCGATTATCGGCCAGATCGTGGAGCCCTTTGGCGTCACTCTGGACACCGTGGGACGCGCTATGCTGATCGGCGAGAACGTGGGCCTGTCCGTGAGCCCGGTGGTGCCGCCCACCTTCCTGGCAATCGGTTTAGCCGGGGTGGATCTGAAGGAACACATCAAATTTTCCTTCCTGCCGCTGTGGGCGCTGAGCGTGGTAATGATGCTTTTTGCAATTATTGTGGGAATTATTTAAAAAATTAGAAAAAAATGCTTGACTAATTTTTACAGTATGATATAATAAATTCCGCAGCCGGCACTGAGGGCTGCAGAATTAAAACTGAAAATTGGGCTATCGCCAAATGGTAAGGCAACGGACTCTGACTCCGTCATTTTCTTGGTTCGAATCCAAGTAGCCCAGCTCAGAAGCCTCATGGAGTTTCCATGAGGTTTTTTTGAATGCAATGGGTCGCCGGCGCGGCCTGTGGTCCGCGCTCAGTCGATATAATTTTGGCAGTCGAATACCAGGGAGAGGGCCGGCTGGCCGTCCTCCATGCCGATGTAGATGTGGTCCGCCAGGTTCAGCGCCATTTTCATGCACTTGCAGCTGCCCGTGATGTCCAACCCCTCGGAGTTGCGGATGACGGCGTTGACGATGGGGCGGTCCTGGTCCGCAATCACCAGGACGGAGGCGGTCATCTCGGCGAAATCCCGCAGCGCAGGCAGAATGGCCGCGTCGAACCAGGCCCGGCTGCTGTCCAGCCGCGCGTGGGCGCTGGTCTGACGGATGGCCCGGATGGCTTCGGCCGCGGCTTGCAGCTCTCTGGCGGACATGGCGTCTATCTGGGAGCTGATGTCGCAGCCGGCCCCGCCTTCGGTGTAATCATAGGTTTCCATAGTAAGTTAATACCTCCTGTTGCGATTTGCTACATAATGTTATATATGTACAGCCTGTATTATAATACATCTTATTTTGGTACATGTCTACCCATATAATTAGTGTACTGAAAAAGAGGGGGTGCAGCGTGGGACGGATTGAGATAAAGCTGGAGTCGTACCTGAAGGAGCATAACTGCAGCAAGAACAGTATCTGCAAGGCATGCCTGATGCAGCGGACGCAGCTCAACAATTACTGCAAAAATAAGATCAGCAGGGTGGACCTCACCATCATGGCCAGGCTCTGTGAATTTTTAAAATGTGATATTTCGGATCTTCTGGAGTTCAAGGAAGGTGAAGAAAAAGGAGAGGACTAAGCTTCCTCTCCTTTTTCTTCCGGCACGATTCTGACAACATTCTCCACGGAACAATTCAATATGGTACACAGCTTTTCCAGGGTAAGTACCGTAACATTTTTATTGTGCTGCAGATTTGAAAGCGTTTTTTTGTCAATTCCTTCCTTGATCAGCCGATAGGTTGTGATGCCCATTTCCCTCATCGTTTGCCACAGCGGACTATAATCATACATGGTATTTCACCTCATCACTAACTATAAGTGGCAAATTTCATCTTGAATATACTGAATATAGTCGGTATAATGAAGCAAAATTATGGAGGAAATGGAAAGGGAACAGTACGATTATCGAAAAACGGAAAAACTGGAGGAAACGGTGTACGCGGAGTTTGAGGCCTTATCACCCGGGCAGCGTATGCAGGTCTGGGAGTCGATTCAGGACGTGAAGCGAGGGGCCGAAGCGGATCGGCTGGCCAGGGGCCGGCAGTGGTTTGAGAAGGCGGTTCTGCCTGCGCTGCGCGGCTTTGCCAGAGCCAGCTCTTCGCTTCTGGAGGTGGAGTGGGACAGCGACGGCAGCATCACTGCCGCCTTTCGATGCGCGGACGATCTGCGGATTGCAGAGAGCTGCCGCAGCCTGCGCGTTGCCCTGTTTATGGCGGAGGATATCCTGATCAGCCGGGACGGGGACGAGCTGGTGCTGGCGCTCATCTACGACAGCGGATCCGTCCTGTCCGCCCTATAAGGCCCGGCAGACCATGTGCCGCGCCCGGTAGCCGTCCAGGGAGATTCCACCCTGGCAGGGCGTGACATACATCACAAAGTCCGGGCCGAAACCGAAGATTCCTCGCTGGTCCGCGGTAAAGTACAGGGGCGTTGTCCCGTAGCGCGGGTGGGAGATCACAAGACCTTCGCCCTCCCGGCTGATCTTTAACATGCAGAGGGTCTCGTCCTGGTAGTAATCCCCCGGACGCAGCGGGCAGTCCACCGGAGCGGTCTGCTGCGCCCGGCGCAGGGCGGCGGTCCTGGTGGGCAGCCGGTGCTCCAGGGTATCGCCGTGGAACACCAGGTATTCGTCCAGGGAGCCAATCCGGTAGGAGCCGTTTTCCTGTGGGATCAGTGGCGCGGGTCCGTACTCGCGCTTCATGTAAAACGCTCCGTCCTGCTCCGTGATCTCCATCACAACCGGATCGTCCGGAAGCGCGGTCACGAAGAGGCCGGGGCAGGCCGGGCAGGCGTTCTGCACGTCTGCGGCATTGGAATCGGGCTCCAGCCCCAGGGCCAGGGCGGCCAGCTTCTTGGCAGCCACGGAGGCCATGTAAGTGGTGGTGTTGCTGAGCAGAACCACCTCCAGCTCCTTCTCGGGAATCCACAGAAGCTGGGCGCGGTAAGCGGCGTCCGCGCCTCCGTGCTCGTAGACCTTGAGGCCGTTCCAGACATGAGTCATCATGCCGCCGCAGTATTCGATCTCACTGCCGTCCTTGAGCACAGCTGCGGTGAGAATGGTTTTTACCGTCTCGGGGCTGAACAGGGAGGGATTGCGGTACTCGTCCAGTATTTTGATCAGATCCCGGGCGCAGGTGTTGACGCTGGTGGGCCCGTACAGGGAGTAGTTAAGCGGGTTGTAGTAGTAGGTTCCGGTGCCGTCGTCCTGGTAGGAGTAGGCCAGCCCCGGGATGATCTGGCTGTAGCTGCCCCGCACCAGGGTGCTGTCCATGTGCAGGGGCTTAAAGATGCGCTCCCTCACAAACTGGGGGAAGCTCATGCCGCTTAAACGCTCCACGATCACGGACAAGAGGTGAAAGCCCGTGTTGCTGTAGAGATAGCCCTCCTGGGGCGGGAAGTTCAGCGATTTCTGCAGGCGGATGGTCTCGTTCACGTCCTCCATGTCGATGGAGTCGTTGATCTTGATCCCCCGCATGAACAGCAGCTCCCACTGGTCCCGGATGCCGCTGACGTTGTTGAACATCTGGCGCAGGGTCACCGGCTCCTCAAAGCGGATCAGGTCGCCCACATAGCGGCGGATGTCGTCGTCCACACTCAGCAGGCCGTCCTCCTGCAGCAGCAGAACGGAGAGCACGGTAAACTGCTTGGAGATGGACGCGATGTGAAAGATGCTCTCCGGCGTGATGGGAATCCGGTTTTCCAGGTTCCCGTAGCCAAAGCAGCCCTCGTAGAAGGTTTCCCCGCCTTTGCGGATCAACACCTGTCCGCCCGGGCAAAGCCCCTCTGTCCATCTCGATAATATCTGTCTCACATTTTCTTCAAGGTTCTGATTCATGATTTCCTCCTGATGGTTCCGGCAATGTGCATCATTTCGCCTCTAATCTTCTAAACAGCTCCAGCCAGTTTTCTCCGGCGATCTTTTTCAGGCGCGTTTCCCCGTAGCCGTGGTCCGCCAGCCGGCCGATAAATTCCGGCAGCGCCCCGTGGCCGCCCACCAGATCAAAGGACACGTAGGGCATCCTTGCCAGATCCTGGGCCGAGCTTCCGGTCAGGAACTGATCGCAGAAGTCAAAGCCGAAGCCCACGTGGTCCTCGCCCATCACATCGATCATGTGATCCAGGTGTTCGATGAGTTTTTCCTGGCTGGCGCCCTCCTTTGTCTCCGAGGCGATGATGCTGCAGCCGTTTAAGCCTGCCAGCCCGCTCCTGCGGGCGATCTCAGCCATCTGGGCGTCGGTCAGGTTGCGGTTGTTGGAGGCGATGGCGCGGGCGTTGCTGTGGGTGGCGACGATGGGGCAGGAGGTATGGTTCAGCACGTCCTCAACCCCCTCGTCGCTCAGGTGGCTGATGTCGATGAGCATGGAGAGCTTTTCCGCCTCCCGGACCAGGTCCAGGCCAAACTGGGTCAGCCCGCCTTTTTTCAGTCCGCCCATGAAATCGCAGCCGTCCGCAGCCTGGTTTCTGCGGCTCCAGGCCAGTCCAAGGCCCCGCACCCCTGCGGCGTAAAAGCTGTGGAGCAGCGTCAGGGAGGAGACGGGCTCCGCCCCCTCAAAGGACATGAGCACGCCCAGCTTTTTGCTGCGGGCCGCCTCCTCGAAGTCCGCCGCGCAGGTGCATAGCATGAGAATGTCCGGGGACTCCGCGATCTCGCAGTGCAGCGCGCCCACCTGCTCCATGGCGTCCTCCAAGGCGCCGTAGGGCAGGCGGCAGCTGTCCACAAAGATTGAGGCGACCACGCCCGTCACATGTCCGGCCGCGAAGGCGGGGTAGAAGCAGCGGCGTATCACCTCCCGCTCCCCGTTCCGTCTGCGCTGGCAGACATCCCCGAGCATGTCGAAATGCCCGTCAATGGTGTATTGAATATTCATAAGTCCTCCTAATAGATCAGGTCTGAGAAGAATACGATGCACTGGGCATCCTTCAGGCCGGTGTTCAGATAGTTGTGAAGCGTATTCTGGGGAATGTAGAGACAGTCCCCGGTGCCGGCGTCGTACACATGGGTTCCGATGTGAACCTCCAGCTGTCCCTCTGTGATCAGCACGGTTTCGTCCATGTTCTGGTGCAGGATCATAGTCTCCGTGACCCAGCAGCCGGGCTTTAAGGTGACGAAAAGCCCGGTCATGCAGGGTTTGTGGTTATCCGGCAGCCGGTCCGGCGTGAAGATCGAGTAGGCCGTGTCGATCTCCGGTATTTTCATGGGAACCCGCTGGTCCCTGCGGAGTATGTAACCGGGACCGTAGGGCGTGTCCTGATCCGGCGAGTGGGACACGGCGGTCTCATTTTCCTGGCCCATAATCAGGTAGACCTCGGAACAGCCGAGGCAGGCCGCGATTTTCCGCAGAGCGGCCAGGGATGGTTCCTTTTGATTGCGTTCCAGCTGGGAAATATATCCGATGCTGTAACCAGTCTCCCGGGCCACCTGGGCCAGCGTGTATCCCTTTTTCTTCCGTTCTTCACGAATGCGGTTCCAATTCATAGTCATTTCCCCCGTTTGTCAGCGCGCTTTTACCGCCCGTTCGATCCGTGACAGGCCTTCGTCCAGAAGCGCTCTGGGACAGCCGATGTTGAGGCGCATAAAGGTATCGGCCTGCTCGCCGAAGCGGTAGCCCATGTTCATGCGCACCTTGGCCTTTTCCAGGAAAAACTGGTTCAGCTCCTCATTTTTCAGCCCAAGTCCCACGCAGTCCAGCCACAGCAGATAGGTGCCCTCGGGCACGCAGACCTTGATTTCGGGGATGTTTTTGCGGATATAGTCCACCGCGTAGTCCCGGTTGGCCTCCAGGTAGACCAAAAGCTGGTCCAGCCAGCCCTCGGCTTCGTTGTAGGCCGCGGTCAGGGCGGTCATGCCGAACACGTTGCTCCCAAGGTCCATGCAGCCGTCGTAGATGGCCATGTAGGCGTCCCGCATCCGGGGATTGGGGATCACCACGTAGGACTGGCAGAGCCCCGCCAGGTTGAAGGTCTTGCTGGGCGCGTAGGCGGTCACGGTGCGGTTCGCCATGTCCTCGGACAGGGAGGCGATGGAAATGTGCTCGTGGCCGGAGTAGATGAAGTCCGCGTGGATCTCGTCGGAGACCACGATCAGGTCGTGGCGTTTGGCGATGTCCGCCAGGGCGGTCAGCTCCTGGCGGGTCCAGACGCGGCCCGCGGGGTTGTGGGGATTGCACATCATGATCATCTTGGTGCGCTTGTCGATCTGGGCCTCCAGGCGGTCAAAATCGATGGTGTAGTAGCCGTTCTCGTCCTTGGACAGCTGGTGGTTTACGATCACCCGGCCGTTCTCCCGCACGGAGTTGTAGAAGGGGCGGTACACCGGCGTCATGATGATCACCCGGTCGCCGGGATTGGTGAAGGCCAGCACGCTCATGGACAGAGCGGGAACCACGCCGGGGCTGAATTCCACCCACTCCTTCTCAATGTTCCAGTGATAGCGGCGTCCCACCCAGGAGGTGATGGCGGAGAGCAGGCCGTCGCCGTGGAATGTGTAGCCGTACACGGGGTGGCGCAGGCGGCGCTCCATGGCGGCCTGAATCTCGGGGGCCACCGCGAAGTCCATGTCAGCCACCCACATGGGATGGATGTCCGGGCTGCCGTTGTCGTCCCATTTCAGGCAGTCGGTGCCGGTGCGGTCAATGATTTCATCAAAATTATACTGATTCATAATGGATTCTTCCTTTCGTATTGTATACAGTATGCATATATGCGGATCATAATTTGGGAGGCGCGGGGCAGCGGCGACGGGCAGCGCAGTGCCGTGTGGCCGCCCTTATGCGATTCCGGCCAGGCCGGTGATGGCGGAGATGGCGCATTCCACCTCGGTCATATTCTGACAGATCACTTCGGCCTCCGTGCCACTGATCCGCTCCACCATGGGCAGCTGGGCCACCATCTCGGCCATGGCGGTGGTTTTAAAGTCGATGGCCAGGCGGATGGGCGCTTTCACGCGGTAGAGGGGCAGGGCCTTTAAGTCGGATTCCAGCACCCGCTTTACGGCCGCGGCCGTGTCCTCCCGCAGCTTCTTCTGCGGCGGGAACTTGGCGGCGTAGCGGGACAGGCTCTCCTTGGTGGTCACAAACTCCACCCAGGGCATCTGCTTCTGGTCGATGAGCTGGCGGCGCAGACCGGAATCCCCGGCCACCAGGGCCACCGGCACCCCGTAGTCCCCGGCCAGGGCCGCGTTGGTGGTGGATTCGTTCATATAATGGCCGTTGATCTTAAGGCAGCCCACGGCGCGGCCGGAAAAGCTGTGGTCCATGTTGGCCAGGGGCTCGCCGGGACCCGCGTGGTAGCCGGCCAGAAAGACCACGTCGTAGCTTTCATCCAGACAGGACATCATGAAGTGCTTGCGCGGGGAACCGCTGACCAGGCTGATCCGCTCGTCCATGGCGCAGAGCTCATCATAAGAAAGGTTGGTGCCGCTGCCGTGGGAATCGGAGATGGTGATCTCCTCCACGGAGCCGTTTACGGCCGACTGGTGTATGCCGTCTATGATCCAACGGATCTGGTTGTGAAGCGCTCTTCGAAATGAAGGAACCTCCTCCTTCTCCTGGAAGGGGGCGGTGATTCCGGCCATGCCTTCCATGTCCACCGAAATATAAATTTTCATATGCTTCCTCCTGCAAAATTGGGGTCGAAATGACCTGAAATATAAAAATATTATAATCGTACAAGAAAATAAAGTCAATATATTGACAAAATAAACAAAAATAATTATACTATAGGTAAAAATGAGCACAGAGGAGGATATGCTATGAAAAAAAGAATGTTAGTTTCACTGCTGCTTGCCACTGCGGCCGCGGCGACGCTTAGCGCCTGCGGTTCCGGTTCCAAGCCGGCCGAGACCCAGGCCACCACGAATCAGGGGGGAGGGGACATAACTTCCGCCGCTGAGGAGGAGACCGAAGCTGAGGCAGAGGAGGAGGCTTCCGCCGGTTCCGACCGCTATCTGGTCTGGCGCCTGAACAAGGAGCCCAAGCTCTGGGACCCCACTAACAATTCTGAATCCATTTCGGATGCAATCGTGAAACAGCTGTTTGAGGGACTGACCGTCTCCACGTCCGACGGCTTTAAGCCGGGGATCGCAGAGTCCTGGGACGTTTCCGAGGACGGCAAGACCTACACCTTCCATTTGAGAGACGACGCCAAGTGGTCCGATGGAGATCCCGTTACCGCCAAGGATTTTGAGTATTCCTGGAGAAGAATCTGCGATCCGGATTACGCTTCCGAGGCGCTGCAGGCCATCACCGACTATGTGGTGGGCGGCCAGGAGTATTTCGACGGAACCGGCTCCTATGACGACATCAAGGCTACGGCCATTGACGACTACACCTTCGAGGTCGTGTTAAAGAACGTGACCCCCTACTTCCCGCAGCTGGTTGCCAACGACGTTTACCTTCCGATCAAGAAGGACGTTGTGGAGGCGGCCGGAGAGGGCTGGGAGAAGAAGCCGGAGACCTGCGTCAGCAACGGACCGTTCATGCTGGAAGAGTATCAGGTAGGTTCCCATTTCCTGTTCAAGAAAAACCCCAACTATTATGACGCGGATTCCGTGAAGCTGGCGGGAGTCAAGGCCGTGATCATCACCGACGACAACACCGCTTACCAGGCTTACCAGGCGGGCGAGATCGACGTGATGGACAACCTTCCCTCCGAGCAGATCCCCCAGATCGTGGCGGAAGATCCCAACGTAATCGTCAGCGCCGACACCGGAGCTCAGTTCATGAACTTCAACGTGGACAAAGCGCCCACCGACAATGTGCATGTGCGCAAGGCCATCGCTTACGCCATCGACCGCAAGCAGATCGTGGAGCAGGTGTTAAAGGACGGCAGCGTTCCGGCCAGCGGCTTTATCGCACCCACCTGCCAGAAGACCGACGGCGGCTCCTTCAGAACCATGGAGAGCGACGGTTATCCGGCGGAAGAGTACGGAATCAACCCCAGACAGGCCAATGTTGAGGCTGCGAAGCAGGAACTGGCCGAGGCCGGATATCCCGACGGCAAGGACTTCCCGGCTCTGGAAATTACATACGCCAACAACGACCGCAACAAAAAGACCTGTGAGGCCATTCAGCAGATGCTGGAGGACAACTTAGGAATCACCGTTACCCTGCGCGCGGAGGAGTCCAGCGTGTTCACCTCCACCAAGAACAAGGGCGACTACCAGATGGCCACCGGCGGCTGGACCAACAGCCCCTACGATGCCAGCGGACTGATCAAGCTGTTCTACTCCCAGAACGGCAACAACACTCCCCAGTGGAGATGGAAACCGTACACCGGAGCTCCCCATGACACCACCTTAAACCCGGGCAACGAGGCGTTTGATATCGCGTTTGACAAGGCTCTTGCGTCCCAGGGCGCGGACCGTGACAACGCCTGGATCGAGGCGGAGCAGGCTCTGATGGCGGATATGCCGGTTACCCCGCTCTACTATCCGTCCTATACGGCGGTGGTCAACGAGGACCTGGTCGAGGATGTTGAGCTGACGGCGAGCAATACCTTTATGTTCAAGTCAGCCAGTGTGATTGAATAAGCGGACAGACTGACGGAGGCCGGTAGGGATACCCTTTGCCGGCCTCCCGTTTTTACACGCGCCGCATGCGTTTGTGCGGAACCGGGCCCCGCCCTGTTTCGTGCCTGATGTACACGAAAGGAGCCAGAAAATGCTTCGATACATATTAAAGCGGGTCGTATCCGCGATTATCACCATTTGGTTTATCATGACCCTCACGTTCTTCCTGATGAAAGCCATCCCGGGCGATCCCTTTTCCTCAGAAAAAATGGCGGACCCCGTGATTATTGAAAATATGAAGGCGAAATACGGGCTGGACCGCCCGCTGTCCGAACAGTATGTCAAATATCTGTCCGATTACGCCCACGGCGATTTCGGAATTTCCTTTATGAAAAAGGGACTCACGACCAACGACATCATTTCCTCCGGATTTCCGTACTCCCTGACCATCGGAATCTGGGCCTCCGCCATCGTGCTTCTGGTGGGAGTGTTTTTTGGGATTATCGCCGCGCTGCGGCAAAATAAATTCGTGGACCGGCTGCTCATGTTCCTGTCCACCCTGGGCGCCACCATACCCAGCTTTGTGTTTGCCACGGGCTTTTTGTTCGTGTTCAGCAAGATTCTGGGCCTGGTGCCCTCCTATGGCGTGAACAACTGGAAGGGTTACATCGGTCCGGTGATCGTCAGCGCCCTGTTCTCGCTGGCCTACGTGGTGAGGCTCATGCGCACCTCCACCCTGGACGTGCTGAATCAGGATTACATCCGCACCGCCAGAGCCAAGGGGCTGCCGGAGTGGAAGGTGCTGGGAAAGCACGCCATGCGCAACGCCATCCTTCCCGTGGTCACCTATATCGGGCCTATGTTCGCGGCTCTGATCACCGGCTCCTTTGTGGTGGAGAAGGTGTTTGGCATACCGGGAATCGGAAACCTGTTCACCAACAGCATTTTAAACCGCGACTACACCCTGATCATGGGCATCACCGTGTTCTTCTCCGTGATCCTGGTGATCTGTATTCTGGTTGTGGATATCCTTTATGTGCTGATTGACCCGAGAATCAAGTATCAATAGGTGTTAGGAGACAGAGCATGACAAATGAAAACGAGCTGAACAATCTTCCTGCCGAGGTCTGGGAACCTCTACAGCAGCAGGAAAAAGATGCAGAGAAAATTGAAAGGCCCAGCCTCACCTTCTTCCAGGACGGTTGGAGACGGCTGAAGGCCAACAAGGTGGCCATGGTTTCCATGATCGCCATTGTCGTCATCACCCTGGGAGCCATCGTGATCCCCTGGTTCTGGCCCTACAGCTATAAACAGCAGGATTTAAACCTGGCCAATCTGCCGGCGGTTATGAAGGTGTACCCGGTTGACGAAGAGAACAGTATCTATGTGACGCCCCAGTATATGCTGATGGTGGTCAGTCCCAAGGGCGAGCTTAAGGGGCTGGCGGAGGCCACCCGCAAGGACATGGCCCAGAAAAAGAATTATTTCGACATCAACGGCAAGGCGGTTGTGGTCGACTACAGCTTTTATTCCGACGCGCTGAAGGAGTACAAGAAGCTGGAGAAATCGGCGAAAAAGAGCGGGAACAACATGGTCCAGGTGAAAAAAGCCGATTATCTTAAGGAGTATTTCGAGGGCACGGACACCAAGGAGATCAGCCTGAGCGAGGCCCAGGATATTCTGGAGAACAAGATGGCCCGCACCCAGGTGACCTGCGACGGGAAACCGCTGACCCACCAGGTGAGCGTCAAGAACCAGACCTATCTTCTGGGCACCGACGGCCTGGGCCGCGACCTGTTCATCCGGATCGTGTACGGCGCTCGAATCTCCCTGTTAGTAGGCTTTTTCGCCGCCTTCATCAACTTTGTGGTGGGCGTGTTCTACGGAGCCATCGCGGGGTACGCGGGCGGACAGACGGACAACATCATGATGCGTATCGTGGACGTGCTGGACTCCATTCCCATGACGCTGTACGTGATTCTGATCATGGTGGTGGTGGGGCCGGGTATCGTGTCCATTATCCTGGCGCTGGGCCTGACCTTCTGGGTGAAGATGGCCCGGATCGTCAGAGGGCAGGTGCTGACCTTAAAGCAGCAGGAGTTCGTCAAGGCGGCCATCGTCACCGGCGCGGACACCCGGCGGATCATCACCAAGCATCTGATCCCCAACATGATGGGTCCCATCATGGTAAACATCGCAATGCAGATTCCCAGCGCCATTTTCAACGAGGCGTTCCTCAGCTTCGTGGGTCTTGGAATCTCGGCGCCTATGGCTTCCTGGGGCACGCTGTGCAACGACGCTCTGGCCGGAATCTATGTGTATCCGTACCAGATGGTGTTCCCGGCCATCGCCATTTCCGTAACCATTTTGACATTCAACCTGTTCAGCGACGGACTCAGGGATGCCTTTGATCCGAAGCAGAGAAAGTAAAGATAGGAAGGAGCGGTACAATGAACGAAGAATTATTGGAAGTAAAAGGGCTGCACACTTCTTTCTTTACTCATCTGGGGGAAGTAAAGGCCATCCGCGACGTGAGCTTTTCCGTCCATAAAAACGAGATCGTGGGTATTGTGGGAGAGTCCGGCAGCGGAAAGAGCGTGACCAGCTTGTCAATCATGGGACTTTTGGCCCATCCCGGCAGAGTGACCGGGGGCCAGATTCTCTTTAAGGGCGAGGACCTGACCAAGGTGAAAAAGGGCCGCATGAGGAAGATTCAGGGCAACCAGATTTCCATGATTTTCCAGGACCCCATGACGTCCCTAAATCCCCTGTTCACCATCGGAAACCAGATTACCGAGGCCATTCTGACTCATCAGAAGATGACCAAGGCGGAGGCGAAGAAACGGGCAGTGGAGATGCTGAAGCTGGTGGGAATCCCTTCCCCGGAGAAGCGCTACGAGTCCTTTCCCCACGAGTTTTCCGGCGGTATGCGCCAGCGCGCCATGATCGCCATGGCTTTATCCTGCGAGCCGGACCTTTTGATCGCGGACGAGCCCACCACGGCCCTGGACGTGACCATCCAGGCTCAGGTTTTGTCCCTGATGAAGGAGCTCAACGAGCGCCTTGGGACCGCCACCATTCTGATCACCCATAACCTGGGCTGCGCCTCCAGCATCTGCGACAAGATCATCGTAATGTACGGCGGCAAAGTGATGGAGGAGGGGACCACGGAGGAAATCTTCTACGAGCCCAGACACCCTTACACCATGGGACTGTTGAATTCCATCCCCAAAGTGACGGGGGAGGAGTCCAAGCAGCGCCTGATTCCCATTCTCGGCACGCCGCCGGATATGCTTAATCCGCCCACCGGATGTCCGTTCTACCCCAGGTGCCAGTTTGCCATGAAGGCCTGCGCCTCCATGCCGGTGCCGGAGCAGTATTTAAGCGAAACCCACCGGGTGAGCTGTTTTATGTGCCATCCTCAGGCTCCGTCCAACCCAATGTATGAGGCACAGAAGGGAGGAATCCGCCGTGACCAATGAGATTTTGCTGGAAGTAAAGAATTTAAAAATGTATTTCGAGAACCGGAAAGGGCTTCTGGGAAAACAGATTGAGTACGTGAAGGCGGTGGACGACGTTTCCTTCCAGATCCACAAGGGGGAGACCATCGGTCTGGTGGGAGAGTCCGGCTGCGGAAAATCCACCACCGGCTACTCCATCATGCGCCTGTACAAGCCCACGGCCGGGCAGATTCTGTTCAAAGGAGTGGACTTAGCGCCCATGAGCGCCAAGGAGGTGTGGCCGTACCGGAAAAATCTGCAGATGATTTTCCAGGACCCCTACGCTTCGTTAAATCCCCGCATGACCGTGTCGGACATTATCGGGGAACCCCTGGACATCTACCATCTGTACGAGGGGAAGGAGCGGCAGGCGCGCATCTATGAGCTGCTGGCCACCGTGGGCCTGGGCAAGGACCACGCCAGCCGATATCCCCACGAGTTCTCCGGCGGCCAGCGCCAGAGAGTGGGCATCGCCAGAGCGCTGGCTGTGAACCCGGAGTTTATCGTCTGCGACGAGCCCATTTCCGCCCTGGACGTGTCCATTCAGGCCCAGGTGGTGAATATGCTGGAGGATTTGCAGGCCGAGCTGGGGCTAACCTACCTCTTTATCGCCCACGACCTGTCCATGGTGCGCCACATTTCCCGCAAGGTGGGCGTGATGTACCTGGGGTCTTTGGTGGAGTTCGCCGAGACCGAGGAGCTCTACACCCACACCCTGCACCCCTACACCCAGGCCCTGATGTCCGCCGTGCCGGAGCTGGACCCGGCCATCAGCAAGACCAAGAAGGTGCAGATGTTAAAGGGCGATATCCCCAGCCCCATCAACACGCCGCCGGGCTGCAAGTTCGCCTCCAGATGTCCTCACGCCACCGCACGCTGCGCGGAGGAGCGGCCGGAATTCCGGGAGGTATCGCCGGGGCATTTCGCGGCATGCCATTTGATATGAATGTAATGGGCCGCCGGCGCAGCCTGCGGGCGATTGCGTAGGATTTGAAAAAACATTGAACAAAACACCGTCCGGGTGTAAGATGATAAAAGCCGCCGCGCTGAAAGCAGAGCGGCTTTTCAGCTAAGTAAAACAGGGAGGTAGAGAGATTACCATGCATGAATTGACAGAACTGATTAAAAACGATATGAAACCGGCGCTGGGCGTGACGGAACCGGGGGCCATCGCCTTTGCGGTGTCCACTGCCCGTTCCTATTTAAAGGGGGACGTGAAAAAGATCCTTTTGAAGCTGAACAGCGGGATGTACAAGAACGCGTACACCTGCGGGATTCCGGGAAGCAGCCATGTGGGCAACCTTTACGCGGCGGCCCTGGGGGCAGTGGCCGGGGTTCCCGAAAAGGGGCTGGAGAGTCTGGCGGATGTGACCGAAGCCAACAACGAGGCTGCTGAGAAAATGGTGGCCGCCGGGATGGTGGAGGCACAGATGTCGGAGATCACCAGCCGCATATTCATCGAGGCGTCGGTGGAGACGGAGAGCGGGGAGGCCGTGGTGACCATCCGGGATTCCCACACCAACATTGTCCGGATCGCGGTGAATGGGGAGGTGGTGTTCTCGGGGGAGGAAAAGCGCGGAAATGAGGCGGTGGAGAAGCCGCTGATCCACTCCTATACCCTGGAGCAGATTTATGAGTATAGTTCCACGGTGGATGTGGAGGAGATCCGGTTTATTATGGATGCGTTTCAAATGAACTATGAGCTGTTTGAGGAGGGACTTGAAAATCCCAGGACGACCTACGCCCGGTATCTGCTTAAGAAGAACGGGGGAGAGATTTTCTCGGAGGATGAGCAGAAGACGGCGTCGCTGCTGTGCAACGCGGCCATCGAGGCCCGGGTGATCGGGCTTGACAAGCCGGCTATGAGTATTACGGGGTCCGGGGCCCACGGGATTATCGCCACGCTGCCATTGTACGCGGTGGCGAAGGTGAAGGGGCTGCCGGATGAGAAGCTGCTGCGGGCTACGGCGCTCAGTTACCTGGTTTGTATGTATATTAAGGAGTATTCCGGGAAATTGTCGGCGTTCTGCGGGTGCGGGATCGCGGCGGGCACGGGAATGGCCTGCGGACTGGTGTATTTGAAGGACGGAACGGTGGATATGATGGCTAAGACGATCAATAATATGGCCAGCAGTCTGACCGGGATGATCTGCGACGGGGGAAATAAGGGATGTACCATGAAGGGCGTTGTGGCGGTGGACGCGGCGTTCCAGTCGGTGGATTTTGCCATGCAGGGGATTTTTATTGATAATGTGCATGGGATTAACGGGATGACGCCGGAAGAGACCATGCATAATATGGGACTGATCGCTTCGCCGGGGATGGTGGAGACGGAGGGGGTGATTGTGGGGATTATGAGGGAGAAGTAGAATTGATACGCAGCCGGGGGAAGGGGTCGAGGAAAAGAACCGGGGAGCGGGCAGGGCCGTCTGGCTCATAGTCCGAACCGGGGGATGGCTCTAAGCCCGGAGAGGGCGCTCCGCAGGGGGATCGGGAAAACTACGGCGCAGGCCTGATGCCTGCCCCTCCGTGTTCCCTTTCGCTCGGGCGTGGAGCGCCCTCCCTCACCCCCTGCTCCGCACCCTCTCCGGGCTAAGAGCCATCGACCCTCTCGGAAAATCGCCAGACAGCCTGCCCGCCCCCGGCTCTTTTCCGGCTAGGGATTGGGCCGGCTGCTGGCGGTTCCACGGTTGAGGGGGAGAGAAAGAAAATAAACTGCTGTACCGATGTCGGGTGTGATGTCGGGGCGGCAGTTTTTTTGATGCTGGGGGTTATTGGAAGATCGAGTTGGTTTCCGGCTCGTGGGTGTCGGCGAAGTGGAAGGCGGAGCGGATGTTTTCCTGGATGGTCTGCTCGTCCAGTTTGCAGAGGGCGCCGATCAGGTAGATGTGGTAGTAGCAGTATTGGTCCAGGGTCATGGAGACGGGGTTTTCCTGGTAGACGGAAAACAGACGGGAGCGGGCGCCCATGTCCATGTAGGCCTTCATCTGCAGGTCCGCCATGTCGTAGGATTTGTGGAAATCCTGCTCGATCTGCTCGTAGATGTGGGACACCATGTTGATCTTGTGGGTCTGCCACTGGGTCTGCTGATCCTTGTGGTAGAACAGCTCGATGTTCCGGGGCGTGCGCATGATCCGGCGGTAGGCGTAAATGTACATGATGCAGTAGCGCCAGTAGATGTTGCGGTATTCGTCCGGATAGGAGTCGATATAGGCCTTCAGCTGATTGAAGAAGTCGTCGATGAAGATCTCCATGATCAGGAATTTGTTTTTAAAGTGGTAGGTGATGCTGCCTTTGGTGATGTTAAGCTCATCGGCGATCTTCTGAAAGGTGGTGCCGCTGTAGCCGTACTCCAAAAACATGCGCCCCGCTACCTGCAGAATCTGCGCTTTCAGGTTTGTGTTCTCTGCTTCGTTTGCCATTTCCAATTCCCCATTTCCTGTTTGCTCGCGGCTGCGCGGCCAGGCGCGCGCTTGGTTTTATTATACCGGGAAAATACCTCCGGCGCAAGATTGATGGGGATGTTAATAATTATGCTATACAAAATGTAATATGTATTGTTGGTAGTATGACATAAAAGATCATGAAAAGGCGATATTGCTGTGAAAAAATAGCGAAAATCACAAAAAAGTGTTGACGAATGGCGAAAAAGGCCGTAATATAGGTGCTATACAGAATGCATTTTGTATAGCATTAAAAATGGGCTGCAGCCATTTTTTTGACCGAAAGTGTTAAAAAAATAACGAAAAGTTAAAGGAGTAGGTTATGGGAGCAGAACAAAAGAAGCGAAATCCCTATCTGTCCCTCGCGGCAGTCACGCTTGCGTTTACATTTACATTTTTGAGCCGGTACATCTGGAGTCCCCTGATGGCGGACGTGTCCAATGAATTCGGGATCAACGCCACACAGGCGGGCCTTTACATGTCGGCGTTTTTCGCCGGTTATCTGGTGACGCAGATTCCAGGTGGAATTATGGCGGACCGGTATCAGCCCAAGTACATTCTGATTACTTGTACGGTGCTGGGCGGCGTGATGACGGCGGCCATGTCGTTTATCACCAATTATGAGATGGGTCTGGTCATCCGCGTGATCACGGGAATCAGCAGCGGCTGCGTGATGGCCCAGTGCTCCAAAGTGGTGGCAACCACCTTTGAGCCGAAAAAGCGCGCCTCAGCCATGGGCGTGGTGCTGGCCTCGCCGCCCTTTGGCATCACCCTGGCCCAGTCCATCGGAGCGCCCTTAAACCAGGCAGTGGGCTGGAGAAATACGTTCCTGATCGTGGCAGCCATCGTGGTGATCATCGTGGCGCTGCTGGCCGTGTTCGTACAGCCCATCCCACGGAAAACAGCTGCGGTTCCCGCCGGAAATCCGGCTGTGGCGCAGGCGGCTGCCACCAAAGCGAAGGGACAGGCCGGGCTGCTGGAAGGGCTGGTTGGATTTTTCACCAACAAGCAGCAGCTTTTGCTGGGAGTCAGCGGATTTATGTTCATGTTCGTGACCGTGGGCTTCGCCACCTGGACCAACCGTTATGCCCAGAGCCTGGGCTTTACGCCGGTACAGGGAGGTATGATCATCACCTGCTACAGCATCGCGGGAATCATCGCCTCCTGCCTGTCCGGTTCCATCGCGGTGAAATGCCGTATGTCCCACCGGAATTTCCTGATCGCGAGCCTGGCGGCCATGGGCGTGATGACGGTGCTGTTCTCCATGCAGAGGGGGTATATGGGACTGATCGTTGTGGGCTGCGTTTACGGGGCCATTTCCTATCTGCCCTCCACCCATTACACCACCTCGGCCATGATGCTGGCCGGAGAGCGGTACACGGCCACGGCGGCTTCCACCCAGAATCTGCTGTTTCAGCTGGCCAGCCTGATCATGCCGATCATCGTGGGCCGGGCCATCGACCTCACCGGGAGCTACTCGTTTGTATGGTACATTTTCCTGGGCTGCTCCGTGATCGCGGCGGTGTTCTGCCTCTTTGTAAAGAACGACCGGCAGCCGTAGCTGCAAACTGAAAGGAGATAGATCAATATGAAAGAAATTACTCAGAAAATCATCGCGCTCACAGTCAACGGCAGAGCGTATGAGATACCGGTGGGGGACGGCAGGACCGACATGCCGGAGAGCGAGACCCTGGCCCACACCCTGCGGGACCGTCTGGAGCTGACCGGGCTTAAGATCGGCTGCGACCAGGGGGCCTGCGGCTGCTGTACCGTGATTATGGACGGCAGGGCCGTGACCTCCTGCATGACCCTGACCATGGACTGCGACGGGGCGGACATCACCACCATCGAGGGCCTGGCGGACCGGGCCACAGGGGAGCTGGACGGCCTACAGCAGGCATTTTTGGACAACTGCGGTTACCAGTGCGGCTTCTGTATCCCCGGCGTGATCATGACGGCCAAAGCGCTGCTCAATGAGAACCCGGAGCCCACGGAGGAGGAAGTGCGGGAGGCCCTGGCCGGCAATTACTGCCGCTGCGGCACCCATTACACGGCGGTGGAATCCATTATGGCCTATGTGGATCAGAACCGGAAGAAGAGGGAGGAGCAGGTATGAGCGAACTGAAATATGTTGGAAAAGAGACAAAACGCCTGTTGGGCCCGCAGATTGTGACGGGAAAGGCGATGTATACGGGAGATTTCAAGAAGCCTGGAATGCAGTACGGCAAGATTCTGAGAAGTCCCCATCCCTACGCCAGGCTGGTGGAGATCAACACGGAGAAGGCAAAAGCCTGTCCCGGCGTCTCCGCGGTGGTGACCTGGAAGGATGTGGACCGGAATATTTTCATCACCAACGGCTTCACCCCGCCAAAGCACCATCACCTGATGGACGAGTACGTGCGCTTTGTGGGGGACGCGGTGGCCCTGGTGGTGGCGGAGACGGAGGATATCGCCCTGGAAGCCATGAAGCTGATCGAGGTGAAATACCAGGTGTTAAAGCCCGTGTTCACCATCGAGGAAGCCCTGGCGGAGGATGCGCCCCAGCTTTATCCCGAGCTCCCCGGAAATATCGCGCCCCACAAAAACAATTTAAACTTTGAGGTGGGAGATCTGGAAAAGGGCTTTGCGGAGTCCGATGTGATCGTGGAGGTGGACTCCTCCATCGAGAACGGCCAGAACCCGCTGCCCGTGGAGCCGCCGGTGACCATCTGCTGGTATGAGAACGACACCTACAACTTTATCGCCTCGGCCGCGGCTCCCGCTTACTGCCACCAGAACGTGGCGTCGGCCCTGAACGTGCCCTACGAGCAGGTGCGTTTGACCGCTCCGGCCGTGGGAGGCAGCTTCGGCTCCAAGCTCTACAGCGGCAACGTGCAGCCCCTGGTATTTGCGGCTGTCATGGCGAAAGCGGCCCGCTGTCCCGTGATGTTCTGCTACACCAAGGAGGAGCATTTCGCAATCCATCAGAACCGCATGGTGACCAACGCCCACATCCGGTTCGGAATGAAGAAAGACGGACTGGCCAGCGCCGTGGAGATGCGCCAGTACGCGGACGCGGGCGTCTGCGCATCCACCCAGGAGTTCATGCTGGCGGTGGGTACCAACACTCTGCCGATCCTATGTAAGACCGACAATAAGAAGTTTGACGCCGAGGTGGTGGTCACCAACCACATGCCGTCGGGTTCCTTCCGGGGTTACGGATACATGGAGAGCACGGCCTTGGTCAGCCAGGCCATTATGGAAGCCTGCATCAAACTGGATGTGGATCCGGTGGACTATCTGGTGAAAAACGCCATGAAGAAGGGCGACCGCTACCACAACGCCATGGCCGAGCCCCATCCCTGGCAGAACAACAAGACCGCGGACTGGAGCGATCTGGTGGTGAAAACGGCGGAGGCCTTTGGCTGGAGCGGCCGGTTTAAAGGCTGGGGCGTGCCCACCTGGGTGTCCCCGGACGGAAAGAAGGCAAGAGGCGTGGGTGTGGGCGCAGCGGGCCACTCGGACACGGGCGGAAAGCCGAGCAACGCCAACGTGACCCTGACCGGTCTTGGCGCCGTGTATCTTTCCACCTGTATGGCGGAATTCGGCGCAGGAACCAGGGACGTGATGTTAAAGATCGTGGCTGAGGAGCTGGATATGCCCTTAGAGTGCATCCGGGTTTCCGACGCGGACACCGGCATGACGCCCCCGGACTTCGGCTCCACCGGCTCCCGATCCACCTACTGCGGCGGCATCGTGGCCAAGCGGGCCTGCGAGGATGTGAAGCGCAAGCTCTATCAGCTGGCCCACGAGAAATTCGGCGTTCCGGAGGACGATCTGGGCTTTAAGGGCGGCAAGGTTTACCGGCTGTCCAATCCCGGGGAAACCTACCTGCTGTTCCCCCACCTGATGGGCAAGGTGGACAGCGTGACCGGCTGCGGACGCTTTGAAGGCGTGCACAACAGCACAATTTTCCACCTGCAGTTTGTGGAGGTTGAGGTGGACCTGGAAATGGGAACCTTCCGCATCGTGGACCATTTCGGCGGCTCCGACGCGGGCGTGATCGTGAACCCGCTTCCCCTGAGAAACCAGCTCCAGTCCTTCTTCGCCGGCATCGACATCGCCTGCATGGAGGAAACGGTCTGGGATCCCAATGACTACCGCGTGTTAAATCCCAGCAACATCGATTACAAGACCAGAACCTTCAACGACGTGGTGAAGCACGATCACATTGTGCTGGAATCCATGAAGAACAGCGACAACGACTACCCCTTCGGCGCGGTGGGCGTGGGCGAACCGCTTTTGGCCCCCGGCGGCCCGGCGATCCGCATGGCCATCTACAACGCCTGCGGCATCAAGCTGAACTCGTATCCGTTTTCGCCTGCCAAGGTGATTCAGGCGCTGAAGGAAAAGGAGGGAAAATAGATGAAAAATTTTACATATAAGAACCCGTCGTCTGTGGAGGAGGCGGTTGGCTTCCTGATGGAGCCGGACACAGTTGCCATGGGCGGCGGCACGGATCTGCTGGGCGTTTTGAAGGACGGCCTGCTGCCGGAATACCCCAGGCAGGTGGTGAATTTAAAGGGCATCCCGGGTTTAAACCGCATTGAGGAGCGGGAGGACGGCCTGCACATCGGGGCCGCGGCCACCCTGCGGGACGTGGCGGATTCACCGGTTGTGGGAAGCCGCTGGCCCGCGCTGCAGACCGCGGCGAAAAGCGTGGCAACCCCCAACCTGCGCAACACGGCCACGGTAGCCGGAAATATCTGCCAGGATATCCGCTGCTGGTATTACCGCTATCCCGACATTCTGGGCGGTAAGATCAACTGCGCCAGAAAGAGCGGCCACCTGTGCTCGGCTATGATGGGCGAGAACCGGTACCACTCCATTTTCGGGGCGGCCAAGGTGTGCGAGACTCCCTGTACGGGGAAATGTCCGGCTCACACAGACATTTCCGCTTATATGGAAATGGTTCGGGCGGGAGAGTATGAGAAAGCGGCCCGGGTACTTTTGGAGGTCAATCCCATGCCCGCCATCACCAGCCGCGTCTGCGCCCACTTCTGCATGGAGGGCTGCAACCGCAACACCTACGACGAGAGCCTGAACGTGGGCAGCATCGAGCGTTTTCTTGGGGACTATATTCTGGAGCACGCGGATCAGTTCCTCACAAAACCGGAGCGGGAGAATGGAAAACACATCTCCATCGTGGGTTCCGGCCCCGCAGGACTGACCGCGGCCTGTTACCTGCGCCAGAGCGGCTACCGTGTGACCGTGTACGAGAAACAGAAGGAAGCGGGCGGCTGCCTGTCCTACGCTATTCCGGCCTACCGCCTGCCCAAGGAGATCGTGCGCAGGTTCGTGGGAGCACTGGAACATATGGGCGTCGCCTTCCGCTGCGGCTGTTCGGTGGGAACCGACATCCAGCTGGAAGAAATCTATCAGGACAGCGACGGCGTGATGCTGGACACCGGCACCTGGAAACGCCCCCTGATCGGTCTGGCGGGCGAGGAACTGACCCGGTTTGGCCTGGAATTCCTGGTGGACGTGAACAATTATATTCTGGAGAAGCCCGGCTCCGACGTGGTGGTTGTGGGCGGCGGAAACGTGGCAATGGACGTGGCCATCACGGCCAAGCGCCTGGGCGCGCCCAATGTGACCATGGTCTGCCTGGAGCAGCGGGACGGCATGCCGGCCAACGAGGAGGAGGTCACCCGCGCCCTGGAGGAGGGAGTGGTGATCCAAAACGGCTGGGGACCCAAGGAAGTGCTGCGCCGGGATGGAGCGGTCAGCGGCATCGTGTTCAAGAGTTGCCCCAGGGTGCTGGATGAGACCGGCCGTTTCAACCCGGTCTACGACGAGGACAAGCTGCTGACATTGGATGCGGACATCATTCTCATGGCCATCGGCCAGAAGGCGGACCTGGAGTTCTTAAACGGCGCTTACGAGGTGGAGACGGAGCGTGGCAGAATCAAGGCCCTGGAGGGCAACCGCACCAGCGTGGACGGAATCTTCGCCGGAGGCGATGTGACCACGGGCCCGGCTACGGTGATCAAGGCCATCGCGGCGGGCAAAGAGACCGCTGTAGCCATCAACCGCTACTGCGGCCTGGAACCGCTGGAGGTGGAGAAGGTGCAGGAAGCGCGTGAGGCCGCCAAACTGGCCTCCTTTGATCCGGGATGCCGCCACAGCCACAGTGCGGTAAAGTCCCCGCTGCTGCCGGTCGAAGAGCGCGGCATGGACAAGGAGGACATGGGATCCCTGCCAGAGGAGGCGGTCCGCGGTGAGGCCTGCCGCTGCTTTAACTGCGGCTGTCTGGCCGTGAACCCCAGCGACATGGCCAATATGCTCTACGCCTACGGCGCCAGGGTCAGGACCAGCCTGCGGGAGCTGGACGGAGCGGTATTTTTCGCCGGTTCCACCCGTGTGAAGGATATCTTAAAGCCAGGGGAGATTGTGTTGGAGATCGTGGTGCCAATACCTGAGCCGGGTACAGTGGCGGTTTACGACAAATACCGCATCCGCAAGTCCATCGACTTCGCGGTGCTGGCCGTGGCCGGAACCTACCGCCTGGAGGACGGTCTGGTGAAGGAGATCAGCCTGGTGCTGGGCGCCGTGGCCCCCATTCCCATGAAGATGACCGAGGCAGAGAACTACCTGCGCGGCAAGGCGCTGAATGAGGAGACTGCCCGCGAGGCGGCCGAGATCGCCCTGCGGCACGCCATTCCGCTGGAAATGAACGGTTATAAGATCGAGATGGCTAAGGTGATGGTGCGGCGGTTTCTGGGATTTTGAGGAAGAGCGGGACGGCTGAACCGGGAGCCGGGAGACTGGGGCGGTTCACACGGTCTCGGCTGTCCGGCGTGCCTGATTACAGCCTGCCGGCCAATCCGTGCACAGCCGTCCCGCATGTTTGGTTATAGTTTGCCGGCCAATCCGACTGTAGAATAGGGAGATTACAATGGATCGCGAGAAAATCATTTTATACAGTGAAAAGACGGAAAACCTGGGGGAGCCGGAAACATTTCTGGGCAGAGGCGAGGCAAGGGAGCCGGGCTGCGGGGATGTGCTGGCCATGTTCGTGGACACCAGGCGTGAGATCATCACGGAGTGCCGTTTTACGATCACCGAGTCCGCCTGTCCGCCCTTAAAGGCCTGCGCGGCCCGGGCCGCAGAGCTGGCGCTTGGAAAGCCGGTGATGGAGGCGTATCTGATCAGCGCCGCCGCCCTTTCGGAGTTTTTCGGGGGCCTGGAGCAGGAGAGCATCCACTGCGCGCAGATGGCGGAGATCGCTCTCAAACGGACGCTAAAGGACTATGCGGTCCGCAGGGCGGACCGGATGGCGCAGATGAGCGGCGGGGTGACGGAAGAGGCGGCTGCCCGGAGGTGAAGCCCGGGGGCGTTCCCGGAGGCCGCCCGGCGGCAGAGGGCAGAGTGTTCCCAAAGGCCGCCCGGCGGCAAAGGCGGGCGCGCTTGACGCCCCCCAACCCATGAAATGGAGGAGTGTGGAATGAAGCGGACAGGAGCGGTGATTGCAGCGGCGGGACTTTCCTCCCGCATGGGGGCCTTCAAGCCCCTGCTTCCCTTTGGGGAGTTCAGCGTTGCCGGGCATCTGGTTGCCATGTTGAAAGCGGAACATGCGGACCCGATTGCCGTGGTGACCGGATTCCGGGGGGAGGAGCTGGAGCGGGAGCTGGCGGACAGCGGGGTTTTACTGATCCGCAATGAACATTACGAGACCTCGGAGATGATGGATTCGCTGCGTCTGGGTTTCGGGGCCATCGCAGAGCTCTGCGACCAGATTCTGGTTATGCCGGTGGACGTGCCCGCGGTGACCGGGGCCACGGTGCGCCGGGTGATGGAGTGCGACAGTCCCATCGTCCGCACCAAAAGCATGGACCGCTATGGCCATCCGGTGAAGCTGGATCGGGAGATGGTGAAGCTGGCCATGGCCTACCAGGGGGACGACGGGCTCCGGGGCTTTTTAAAGGGCCAAAAGGAGCTGGTAAGGGACGTGGTGGTCTACGACGAGGGGAGTTTTACGGACGCGGACACGCGGGAGGAGTACCGCCGTCTTCTGGCGTTAAACGGCAGCCGGGGGAAGGGATATCCGGACGGAGAGGCCTTAAAATGGCTGCTGCAGACCAGCGGGATGCCGGAGACGGTGCGGCGTCACAGCGAGGCGGTCAGCCGGAAGGCTCTGGACATGGCCGTCCGGCTCAGCCGCTCCGGAATCTGCCTGAACCTGGAGCTGGTCCGGTCTGCGGCCCTGCTCCACGACATCGGCAAGGGCCAGCCCGATCACGCCCGGCGGGGCGCTGAAATTCTCAGCAGAAGCGGTTATCCCCTGGCGGCCGAGATCGTGCGCCAGCACCACGATTTGGATTGTATACCACCTAAGGCGGATGAAACGCTAGTGGTATACCTGGCTGACAAGCTGGTGCAGGGCGAGCGGGAGGTCTCCCTGGAGGAACGCTTTGAGCGGAGCCGGATCAAATGCGCGGGCAGCCGTGAGGCCATGGAGCATTTTGAGCGCCGCCGCCTTCAGGTGCGCCGGGCGCTTCAGGTGTGGGAGAACAGTATCGCCATTTGAGCGGCGGAATAACAAATTCGTGAGAGCGCCCGCTGTGGGGAAAACGGAGGTCCGTTTGGGCTTGCCGTCCACAGCGGGTGCTCTTATTCTGCTTCGGCTGCCTGCAGCATCAACTCTCTTTTTGAGGCCGCGCCCCGCCCAGGTATGTCCGGGCCTGCCATATCCCGGCGTTCTGTCCGAAAATCAGCCAAAGACAAGGCTTCCGGCTGAAAACGTGCTTGTATTCTCCCCGTCCTTTGTGCTACAATAGGTCCAGGAATCCGGGAGTTTTTGTACAGGCGCCCGGACCGGCGAAGAGAGAGGTTGACTATGTATACGTTTGACAGCAGGGTGCGCTACAGCGAGACCGACGAAGAGGGCAGGCTGACGGTGACCGGGATCATTAACTATATGCAGGACTGCAGCACGTTCCACTCCGAAGATGTGGGCGTCGGCGTGGGGTATCTGGGCGAACATCGCAGAATCTGGCTGTTGTCCTCCTGGCAGATTGTCATTGACCGCTATCCGCGGCTGGGGGAACGGCTGACCGTGGGAACCTGGCATAACGATTTTAAGGGCATTTACGGCTACCGGAATTTTGTGCTGCGGGATTTGGGCGGCAACGACTGCGTACGGGCGGCTTCGGTGTGGTTTTTATACGATCTGGAGAAAGAACAGCCCATCCGCGTGACCAGTGCGGACACAGATCCCTACGGGGAGCCGGAGCCCAGGCTGGATCTGGGCAAGGCGCCACGCAAGATTCCGGTGCCGGAACACCTGGAAGCGGTGGAGCCGGTGGTGGTCGCCCGCCATCATCTGGACACCAATCACCACGTGAACAACGCCCAGTATGTGGAAATCGCCAGGGAAGCTGTCCCGGATGGGATTACAATCCGGGAAATCCGGGCAGACTATAAGAAAGCGGCGCTGCTCGGCGACGTGATCGTGCCCCGTGTGGCCTGCGGGGAGGACAAGTGTTACACGGTTGTGCTGGGGAGCGAAACGGGGGAGATCTACGCGGTTGTCTGGCTGAGAGCAGAGGCGTAGCGTTTACAGGTATTTTTTATAGAAGGGACGGAACCGAAGCAGCCGTCCGGCCATACAGATGAGAAGCAGCAGGTTGGAGTAAGGCGCCGTCCGCAGGCGGCAGACCTGGGAAAGAGGAGCAACGGGAATGATTGAGTTAGGTAAGGTACAGGAACTGGAAATACTGCGCACGAAAGAGTTTGGCGTTTATGTGGGCGAGAAGGCGGGGGACGAGGCCTCCGTGCTTTTGCCAAAAAAGCAGGTTCCCCAGGGAGCCAAGGTTGGGGATAAGGTGGAAGTGTTCATTTATAAGGATTCTTCCGACCGTTTGATCGCCACCACGGGAAAGCCAAAGCTGCAGGTGGGGGAGACCGCCCTGCTGGAGGTCAAGGACGTGGCTAAAATCGGCGCGTTTTTGGACATGGGGCTGGAGAAGGACCTTCTGCTGCCCTTTAAGGAACAGACGCACCCGGTCCGAAAGGGGGAGAAGTGTCTGGTGACCCTTTATGTGGACAAGAGCCACCGCCTGGCGGCCACCATGCGGGTCTATTCCCACATGAGCAATCAGTCTCCCTACAAGGCGGACGACTGGGTGACGGGTACAGTCTATGAAATCAGCGAGAAGCTGGGCGCCTTTGTGGCGGTGGACAACAAGTATTACGGGCTGATCCCCAAACAGGAACTGTTTGGGAGCTTCCGCGAGGGCGAGGAGATTCAGGCCAGAGTGATGAAAGTGCGTGAGGACGGCAAGCTGGATCTGTGCGCCCGCGACAAGGCTTATATTCAGATGTCGTCGGACGCGGACAAGGTCTTAAAGGTCATTGACGAATTCGACGGAGTGCTTCCCTTTAACGATAAGGCGAAGCCGGAGGTGATCATGCGGGAGTTTAACATGAGCAAAAACGCCTTTAAGCGGGCGGTGGGACGCCTGCTAAAGGAGGGAAAGGTGAAAATCACCGAAAAGACCATCGAGCGAATTTAACAGTGCGGGACTGAGCAGCTTTCCGGGATTCCGGGGCTGCTTTTTTAGAACGTAATGGGCCGCCGGCGCTGCCTGCGGGCCGTTGCCGGGCATTTGGTATGCCGCAGGGGCAGGGATACGGATTTTGAAAGGAGAAGGTTATGAGAAATAAGAGTGTAGCGGTGGATTACGGTATGATTGTGATCGGAACGGTTCTGATGTCCATGGGCATCAAGAACATTTTCGATCCGGCCAACATGGTAACGGGCGGCGTGACCGGCGCGGCCATTATCTTTAAACAGATCTGGAACGTGCCCCTGTGGCTGAGCAATACGCTGCTCAACATCCCGCTGTTCATCGCCGCGTTTAAGATTATGGGATGGACCTTTATCAAACGGACATTGTTCGCTACCGTCATGCTCTCCGTGGCATTGTACGTGATTCCGGACGGCTCCTTTATGCAGGACGACCTGTTCCTCTCCGCCCTGTTCGGCGGAATCATCGGCGGCGTTGGAATCGGCCTGGTGTTTCTGGCCCGGGCGACCACCGGCGGCACGGATATGCTGGCGGCCCTGATCCAGAAGCGCATGAAGCACTATACCATTGCCCAGATTATGCAGGTTCTGGACGGACTGATCGTGCTGGTGGGCGCCTCCGTGTTCGGCATCCGGGCGGCCCTTTACGCGCTGATCGCCATTTTCACCGTGTCGAAAATTTCCGACGGCCTGATCGAGGGCCTGAAGTTTTCCAAACAGGCTTATATCATTTCCGATCATCATCAGGAGATCGCGGACGCAATTTTAAAGGAAATGAGCCGGGGCGTCACCGGCATGACGGCTCGGGGCATGTACTCCAATTCGGAGAAAAATATGTTGTTTTGTGTGGTATCCAAGAAGGAAATTGTACAACTCCGGGAGCTGGTTTCCCGCTTTGATCCCCGGGCGTTCGTCATAGTCAGTGACGTTCGTGAAGTTTTCGGTGAAGGTTTTATTGAATATTGACAGACTTTATCATATTTAACAAACTTCTAACAACCCATTCTGCGGAAATTTGTGATTTCGAGCACTTTTTTTTCCTGGTATACAATTTAGCTAAATCCTAAATTTGGATTTTGTAAATTGTCAATATGGTAAATGAAAATGGTTTCATGTATGATAGGGATAGTTACAGAAGCGGTTTCACTTCGGGAATTTTGAGTGATCCGGCGGTTACTATTACATTAATTATGAAGTGCATTTTTTAGGAGGAAAGAACAGAATGGCTAGTTTATTACTGAAAAACGTAACCAAGAAATATCCCAACGGATTTGTAGCTGTCAAGGATTTTAACCTGGAAATTCAAGATAAGGAATTTATCATTTTCGTAGGCCCGTCCGGCTGCGGCAAGTCTACCACCCTTCGTATGATCGCAGGTCTGGAGGACATTTCTTCCGGTGAACTCTACATTGACGATAAGCTGGTAAACGATGTGGAGCCCAAGGACCGCGACATCGCAATGGTATTCCAGAACTACGCTCTGTATCCTCATATGTCCGTGTACGACAACATGGCTTTCGGCCTGAAGCTGAGAAAGACACCCAAGGACGAGATCGACAAGAAAGTGCATGACGCCGCCAAGATCCTGGATCTGGATCATCTGCTGGACCGCAAACCCAAGGCTCTGTCCGGCGGTCAGAGACAGCGTGTGGCTATGGGACGTGCCATCGTGCGTAATCCCAAGGTGTTCCTGATGGATGAGCCGCTGTCCAACCTGGATGCCAAGCTGAGAGGCCAGATGCGTGTGGAGATTTCCAAGCTGCACCAGAGACTGGAAACCACCATCATCTACGTTACCCATGACCAGACCGAGGCTATGACCCTTGGTACCAGAATCGTTGTCATGAAGGACGGCGTGATCCAGCAGGTAGACAACCCCCGCAATCTGTACGACAAGCCCTGCAATAAGTTCGTTGCCGGATTTATCGGCGCTCCGCAGATGAACATGATCGACGCCACCGTTGCCAAGGACGGCGCGGAAGTGACCCTGACCTTTGCGGGACACACCATCGCACTTCCTGAGGCGAAGGCTAAGAAGTTAGAGGAAGCCGGCTATGTCGGCAAGACCGTTACCCTGGGAATCCGCCCCGAGGATCTGCATGACGAGGAGTCCTTTCTGTCCATGTCTCCCAAGAGCGTGATCGAGTCCACCGTTCGTGTGTACGAGATGCTGGGTTCCGAGGTTCTGCTGTACTTCGATGTGGACGACACCAGCTTTACCGCCAAGGTGAATCCGCGCACCACCGCAAGACCCGGCGACGCCGTGAAACTGGCCCTGGATCTGGAAAAGATTCACATTTTCGATAAGGACACAGAGCTTGTGGTTCTGAACTAACAAATAGAACGTCAAATCCATTGACTTGTAAAAAAAAGCAAGGTAGTGTATAACTCCCTTGCTTTTTTTGTAATTTTGCATTAAAATAGGAAAATAGGATATTAGATTACTCCGACTATATTTGGAAAAAGGAGAGTAGAAGATGATTTCAAATCAGATACTGCAGACTACATTAGATGGATTAAAGGGCATTACCAGAATTGATTTATGCATTTGCGATACAGAAGGTAAAGTGTTGGCATCCACATTCACGGACGCGGAAGATTCCGAGAGTTCCATTCTGGCCTTTGTGGATTCCCCGGCCGACAGCCAGGTGATCCAGGGATTTCAGTTCTTCAAGGTGTTTGACGAGCACCAGTTAGAGTACATCATGTTGGCCAAGGGCGCCAGCGACGATGTCTACATGGTGGGCAAGCTGGCCGCGTTCCAGGTACAGAACCTGTTGGTGGCCTACAAGGAGCGTTTTGACAAGGACAACTTCATCAAGAACCTGCTGTTGGACAACCTGCTGCTGGTGGATATCTACAACCGCGCCAAGAAGCTGCACATCGACACCGATGTGAAGCGGGTGGTATACATTATCGAGACCCACAACGAGAAGGACGTGAACGCGTTAGAGACCGTGCGCAGCCTGTTTGCAACCAAGACCAAGGACTTCATCACCGCTGTGGATGAGAAGAACATCATCCTGGTGAAGGAAGTGAAGCAGGGCGAGAGCTACAGCGAGCTGGACAAGACAGCCAACACCATTCTCGACATGCTGAACACCGAGGCCATGACCAAGGTCCGCGTGGCTTACGGCACCATTATCAATGATATTAAGGAAGTTTCCCGTTCTTATAAGGAAGCGAAGATGGCTCTGGACGTGGGCAAGATCTTCTACAGCAACAAGAACGTGATCGCCTACAACAACCTGGGAATCGGCCGCCTGATCTATCAGCTGCCCATCCCGCTGTGCAAGATGTTCATCCGTGAGGTGTTCGACGGCAAGTCCCCCGACGAGTTCGACGAGGAGACCCTGACCACCATCAACAAGTTCTTTGAGAACAGCCTGAACGTGTCCGAGACCTCCAGACAGCTCTACATCCACAGAAACACCCTGGTATACCGCCTGGATAAGCTGGAGAAGAGCACCGGCCTGGACCTGCGGGTGTTCGAGGACGCCATCACCTTCAAGATCGCGCTGATGGTAGCCAAGTACATGCGCTACATGGAGAGTTTAGATTATTGAATGTAATGGGCCGTGCGCAAAGCGAACGGGCGATTGCGGAATGTAATGGGCCGTGCGCAAAGCGAACGGGCGATTGCGGAATGTAATGGGCCGCGGCCATGGCATGCGGCCCGCATGATATTAGATTTCGGAGCAGCGAATGATAGAGATCGATCGAGTAAACAAGACCTATGAGACGGGCAACAAGGCGCTGAAAAATGTCAGCCTCACCATCGAGGACGGTGAGTTTGTCTTTATCGTGGGGAGAAGTGGTTCCGGCAAGAGCACGCTGATGAAGCTGCTGCTCAAAGAGCTGGAGCCTACAAAGGGACGCATCAAGGTGAACGACATGGACTTAGGCCGCATGCCGCGCCGGTACGTCCCCAAATATCGCAGAGGATTGGGCGTGGTCTTTCAGGATTTCAGACTCCTGAAAGACCGCACTGTATTTGAGAACGTTGCGTTTGCACAGCGGGTGATCGGCGTTCCGGGGCGGGTGATCAAGGAGTCCGTGCCGGAGATGCTGCGCATGGTGGGACTGTCGGCTAAGTATAAAGCTTATCCCAGACAGCTCTCCGGTGGTGAGCAGCAGCGCGTGGCGATTGCCAGAGCGCTGATCAACGATCCGGACGTGCTGCTGGCCGATGAGCCCACGGGTAATCTGGACAGCTTCAATGCCCACGAGATCATGAGACTTCTGGACGAGATCAACCAGCGTGGAACCACGGTGGTTGTGATCACCCACAGCCATGAGCTGGTGGAGGAGATGGGGAAACGGGTTATCACCATGGACCGCGGGATCATCACCGACGACACGGGCAGCTACATCACACCGGAAAGGCAGCGCTTCTATTATGAGAATTAGCACATTTTGGTATTGCCTGAAACAGGGCATCATTAATATATGCAGAAATATCCTGTTCTCCCTGGCTTCCATGGCGACGATTTCTGCGTGTATTTTTTTATTCTGCCTTTTTTTCGCCATTGTGGCCAATGTGCAGAATGTGACCCAGGTGGCCCAGTCCACGGTGGGAATTACCGTCTTTTTCGCGGACGATCTGCCGGAGGAACGGATTCTTTCCATTGGGGATGAGATACGCTCCTGGGGCGAGGTACGGGAAATGGAGTATGTCTCCGCCGAAGAGGCCTGGGAATCCTTTAAATCCGAGTATTTTAAGGGTGTGGAGGATCTGGCGGAGGGGTTTGCCGACGACAATCCCCTGGCGGGTTCGGCTTCGTTTACCATTTTCTTAAACGATATCGGGGACCAGGATCAGGTGGTGTCCCGGCTGCAGCTGATCGACGGCGTGCGCAAAGTGAATTACTCCAACAGCGCGGTGGCCGGACTGTCCAGCACGGCCAAGATCGTGGGCCTGCTGTCCGCGGTGATCATCGGCGTGCTGCTGGCGGTGGCTGTATTCCTGATCAGTAACACCATCTCTGTGGCCGCGGCGTTCCGCAGGCAGGAAAATGAAATTATGCGCCTGATCGGCGCCACCAACTATATGATCCGGGCCCCCTTTGTGGTGGAAGGCGTGCTGCTGGGGCTGTTCGGAGCTATGATTCCCTTGGGCGGAATGTATGTTTTGTACCAGAAGGCCGTGCTCTTTATCAATGAGCGCTACCAGGTGATTACGGGGATTTTCGCACCCCTTCCGCTGCAGGAGATATTTCCCTATATGACCGGGGTCGCCATGTCCCTGGGCGTGGGGATCGGCTTTTTGGTGAGCTTCTTTACCATATACAAGCATCTGAAGGTTTGACGAAAAAGGGGCGAAAGAAGATGAACCGATGGAAACAAATGCGGCTTCTGGCTGCGGCGGGAGTGCTTGCGGCGGGCCTTCTGGCCGGTCCAACTGCTTACGCCACCAGCCAGGGCTTAAAGGATGCCAAGGACCAGGTGACGACCCTGGAACAGGAAAAAAAGAAAACAGAGGAGGCGCTTAAGCAGCTGGAGGGCCTGAAGGCGGACACGGAAAAGTACGTTCGCCAGCTGGACGGCAACCTAAACCAGCTGGCGGGCGAGCTTACCAGGCTTGAGGAGCAGATCGCTCAGAAGGAAGGGGAGATCGCCCAGGCCCAGGACGAGCTGGCGGCGGCCAGGGAGACGGAAGCGAATCAGTACGACTCCATGAAGCTCAGGATCAAATACATGTACGAGCGCGGGGATACCAGCTATCTGGACCTGATTTTGCAGTCCAAGAGCATTTCCCAGATGTTAAACCGGGCGGAGTATGTGAGCAAGATCACGGAGTACGACCGGGATATGCTGGAGAAATACCGGGAGACCAAGGAGGCCGTGGCGGAGCGGGAGGCTGCTCTGGAACAGGAACATGTGGAACTTGTAGCGCTTCAGGACTCCACAAAAGCCAAGCAGGCTTCGGTCAAGCAGCTTTTGGCCGACAAGGAGGCGGAGCTCACCGCTTACAATTCTAAAATTTCCTCCACCCAGGACCAGATCGCCGGTTACGAGGCGGACATCAAGGCCCAGGAGGACAAGATGCGCCAGATCGAGGCTGAGATGAAGCGCAGGGAGGAAGAGGCGAAGAAGAAAGCCCAGCAGGCCGGTCAAACGTATACGGTTAAGGATTTGGGGAATATTAGTTTTAAGTGGCCCTGCCCTTCCAGCAGCCGGATCACCTCGAACTTCGGGGACCGGGAGTCGCCCACGGAAGGGGCGTCCAGCAATCACAAGGGAATGGATATCGGCGCCAGCACCGGAGCTGACATTATCGCGGCCGCGGATGGCGAGGTGGTGATCGCTACATACAGCTATTCGGCCGGGAATTATATCATGATCGATCACGGCGGCGGGGTCAGCACGGTGTATATGCACTGTTCCCAGCTGTTGGTGAGCAAGGGGGCAAAGGTGAAGCAGGGCCAGGTGATCGCAAAGGTGGGATCGACGGGGTATTCCACGGGCCCGCATCTGCATTTCGGAATCCGGTCCGGGGGGACTTATGTGAATCCGAGAAATTATGTGAGTCCCTGACGGATCAAAGCAGGCTGCGGGAAGATGAAGTGTAGCGGACAGATAGGAGACAGAAAGTGGATAATCAGAACAATTTCAACGAGAATATGAACCAGGAGAATCCGATGCCGCCCAGGCGTCCGGAGGGAAACAGCCGTTTCTGGCACGGCGTCTTAGCGGGCGCTCTTGTGACGGTATTCGCCGGTCTGATCGTGGTGGGCATGTCTTTGGGGATTTACCTGTTCAGCAGGAGTATGGGGCGGGGCGGAAGCCGCCCGGAGGCCTCCCAGACGGGGCCCGGAATCACCGACGGCAAGGAGACGTCTGGGAACGAGCTGGATTATGAGCAGATCAACACGAAAATGTCCCTGATTCAGAATATCATCGACCGGTATTTCCTCTACGACGAGGATATGGAGAATGTGGAAGATTACATTTACAAGGGGATGCTTGCGGGTCTGGACGATCCCTACTCCGAGTATTACACGGCGGAGGATTACAAGGAGATGCAGGAGAGCACCGAGGGCGTTTACTCCGGCATCGGCGCTATGTTGAGCCAGAACCGGAATACCGGCCTGTGCACCATTGTGCGCGTGTTTGAGAACTCGCCTGCCTTTGAGGCGGGAATGAAGCCCGGCGATATCCTCTACAAGGTGGAGGACAAGGTGGTGGCCAACGAGAGCCTGACCATTCTGGTAAACAACTACATCAAGGGCCAGGAGGGCAGCCAGGTCCACATTACCGTGTACCGCCAGGAGAAGGACGAGTATGTGGAGATGACGCTGACCAGACGGAGCATCGAGGTGCCTACGGTGGAGCATCAGATGCTGGCGGATCAGATCGGCTATATTATGATCACGCAGTTTGACCTGGTCACCACCCAGCAGTTCAAGGATGCGCTGGACGATCTGGAGTCCCAGGGGATGAAAGGGCTGGTGCTGGATCTGCGCAGCAATCCCGGCGGCGTGTTAAACGGCGCTGTGGACATCGCGGACTATCTTCTGCCCGACAATTTGACCCGCTACGACAAGGGCGAGGGGAAAACCATGATCGTTTACACGGCGGACAAGAACGGAAAGGGCGATCACTATACCGCTTCCGACGGCCACCAGGTGGACCTGCCCATCGCGGTGCTGATCAACGGCGAGTCGGCCAGCGCTTCCGAGGTGCTGACCGGTGCGCTCAAGGATTACAACTGGGTGACTGTAGTTGGAACCACCTCCTACGGCAAGGGAATCGTGCAGAGCCTGATGCCCCTGGGCGACGGTTCCGCCATCAAGATCACGGTGAGCCACTACTATACCCCCAGCGGCTTTGACCTCCACGGAAAGGGCATTGAGCCGGACGTGGTGGTGGAGCTGGACGAGGAGTTAAAGACCCAGGCGGTGGTGAAGCCCGAGGAGGACAACCAGGTGCAGCGCGCGGTGGAAGTGGTGAAGGACGAGATCGGAGCGGGGAATCTGGGTTGAGTTTCGGGCCAGCGGCCCATTGCAAGGAATGATTTAGGAGGCGCAGATGACGGCGGAAGGCCGGGGGCTGCGCCTCCTGTTTTGATGCGTTTTGGAAGGTGTTTCTGTGTGAGGAATGTGTGGGGAATGCGCGGGGAATTCTAAATAGATTGTAGGATTTTGGAATCTATGATAAAATGAGAGTCATATATGGAGAGAAGGAAACCGATTGGGACAGCGGCAGCGCCGGAGGGGCCGGAAGCTGGGCTGTGTTGGGGAAGGCGCCGGGGAGAGCGCCGCCCGGGTGGAGGAACGAGCAGATGGATATGCAGAGAACGGCCAGGGAAACGCTGAAAGCATTTTGTCGCGCCTGGTATGAACAGCGGAATGTGGAGCTGGCGGCGGCCCTGTCGGTGAGGGATGTGGAGATTGTGAATCCCGGCGGCTTTGGTTTGGTCCACGGCGTGGGGGGGATGACCCGGCGCATTGGGGAGGCGGTTCAGAATATTCAGGAGCCGTTTGTCTGCATTTTTTCCGAATTTTGTGAGCAGACTCTGGCGGAAGGCGTGTGCAGTCTGACCGTGGAGCTGACGCTGTACAACTCCCGGGCGGTTATCCACCGGAGCGTGTTTGCCGTGCTGGCGCTGGACGGCGGGGAATGGCGGGTTAAAAGCCTGATCGTGGCCCGAAGCGGAAAAGACGGGGGACAGAAGGAACGCGAAGCCGGGCTGAGCTGGCTGGAACGGGAGCTGGCGGAAGCCAATGAGGAGCTGCAGGACATCATCAATGCGATTCCGGGCGGCGTTGCCATTTACAAGGTCTCCGACCGATTTGAGACCGTGTACTTTTCGGATGGTGTGCCGGAACTGTCCGGCTATACGCCGGAGGAGTACCGGGAGCTGGCCAAGGGCGATGCGGCGAATATGACCTACTGGGAGGACACGGCCGAGGTGGTTACCCGGGCGCTGGAAGTGATCCGCACAAAGGGGCTGGACACTATGGAATTCCGCAAACAGCACCGGGACGGTCATATCGTCTGGGTCCGCGCGCAGGTCAAGTGGATCGGGGAGGAGGACGGCTTCCCGCTGCTCCACTGCGTATTCCACAATATCACGGATCTGAAGGAGGCCAGGCAGGAGATGGAGCACCTGGTCAATTCCATTCCGGGGGGCATCGCCAGCTATTAGATCGAGGACGGGCGTTTTGTGCTCCTCTATTTCTCCGACGGAGTGATGAAGCTTTCCGGGCATACCAGGGAAGAGTACGGGCGTCTGGCTGGGCGCGATGCCATGAATCTGGTCTGTGAGCACGACCGGGACCGGGTGAGCGCCGCGGTCAGGCGGCGCTGGCCAGCGGGGAGGTGCTGGACGTATCCTACCGCATGCGCCACAAGGACGGCCACCTGATTTGGATTCACTTAAACGGCAGGAGAATCGGGCCGTTGGCGGACCGCGCGAAGTTTTACGCCGTATTTACCGGCTTGTCTGCGGAAAACCGCCTGTTTCAGAGCCTTTCAGGCGACCTGGCGGACGGGATCTATGTGATTGAGAAAGAAAATTATGACCTGCTCTACGTCAATGAGTCTAAACGGCTCTTTGCGGAGGGGCGGGAAGGGGTGGGGCAGAAATGTTACCAGGCCCTGTACGGGAAGGATGAGCCCTGTGAATACTGTTCGCTGAGGACGCGGGAGCCGGACGGACAGGAACACGAGATGATTGTGCCGGAGACCGGGCGTTTTTACAGCACGTCCTTCCGGGAGACGGACTGGAACGGGATTCCTGCCTATGTGAAGATCGTCCGGGATGTGACCGGGGCGGTTGAGCTGCGCAGGGAGAAGGAGCGGCTGGCGCAGTATTTTGAGACGGTCCTGAAAAATCTGCCCGGCGGAGTTGCGGTGGTCCGGCGCGATGCGCAGGGGAAAATGGAGCCGGAGTTCATGTCCGAGGGCTTTGCCGCCATGACGGAGATGACCATGGACCAGGCCTGGGAGCTGTACCGGCGGGATGCCATGGAGGGCGTGCATCCGGAGGACCGCGGGTATGTCAATCGGCAGATGGCGGAATACATCGCCGGGGACGAGAACCACTGCGAGATCGTCTACCGGCTGCGAAAGGGCGGCGGAGGTTACGTGTGGGTGAAAAACACTCTGTCCCTGATTCAGAGCGAGGCGGGCGAGGCCCGGGTTTATTCCGTGTACCGCGACATGACAAGGGAGCGCGAGGAGCAGAGCAGGCTGCGGCAGCAGTACAAGGATCTGATCATGCAGCACTACCAGACTCAGGGGCCGGACGCCCTGGTGCTGGGCCACTGCAATATCACCCAGAACCAGATTCTGGAGATTATCGATTATACGGATTCCAATTTGCTGGGAACCTTCGGGTCGGTGCGGGAGGACTTTTTCACCGGCCTGGGCAGTTTGGTGGTGGACGAGGAGGAACGGCGGAAATTCCTGGACATTTATCTGAACAAACCGGCGCTGGAGGCGTTTCAGAGAGGGGATGTGGAGCGGCGCCTGGAATGCTTTATGCGTCCGCCCAAGGAGGAGACGGGCCGGTATGTCCTGGTCAATATGTCCCTGGTGGCCACCCCGGACAGTGGAGACGTCACCGGAATTCTGACCGTTACGGACATTACCCGCCGGACCATTGAGGACCGGATCATGAAGCAGATATCCGCAAAGGGCTACGACTTTATCTCGGACGTGGATCTGAGGCAGGACCGGTATTACCTGCTCTCCGGCGATGAGCTGGACAGCGGAATTCGGGACGGCGGCGGCGTCTATTCCCGGCGGGTGGAGGACGTGCTGCTGCACGAGGTGGTGCCCCGGGACCGGGCGCGCATGCGCCAGGCGCTGGATCCGGCCTATATTTTGAAGAGACTGGAGCGGGAGGGCTCCTACACCCTGGCGTTTTCCATGGTGGACTTAAACGGCGGCATCCGCACCAAGAACATCACGATCTCGGCGGTGGACCTGCGTCTGTCCCGGGTCTGCGTTGCGAGGGCGGACATCACGGAATCCGTCCGGGAACAGCAGGGGATGCTCCATGTGATCGCGTATACCTTTGAGCTGGCGGGATTTATCAATATCAGCCAGAGAAGTCTGACACTTTACACCCGGGAGACGGTGCTGGAAAACCTGCCCCCTTATTTTGTGGAGCAGTACAGCGATGCCGTCGGCCGCTTTGTGGACCATCATGCCTCGGAGGCGGATCAGAAGGAAGCGCGCCGTCAGTTCCGGATTGAGATCATGAGGAAAAAACTGGAAGAAAAGCCCGGCGGATACGATTTCCTGTTCTCATGCAGCGAGAACGGGCAGGAGCGTTTCAAGCAGGTCAATGTCATGTGGGGCGATGTGAACCACGGAACTATCTGCCTGGTGCGGGCGGATGTGACGGACATGCTGGCGGCGGAGCGCCGGACCAAGCGGGAGCTGGAGAATGCGCTGGCGCGGGCCGAGGATGCGAACCGTGCCAAGAGTGATTTCCTCTCCACCATGAGCCACGATATCCGCACTCCCATGAACGCGATCATGGGTATGACCGCCCTGGCAATGGCCCATTTGGGGGATCAGGAGCGGGTGGCGGACTGCCTGCAGAAGATATCCATTTCCTCCAGGCACCTGTTGAGCCTGATCAACGATATTCTGGACATGAGCAAGATTGAGAGCTCCCAGATCACCTTGAACCGCATGCGGATTTCCATCCATGAGATGCTGGGGCAGCTCTCCGCGATTATGTCCTCCCAGGCCAGGGCGGCGGGACTTGAGTTCCGAATCCAGGCAGGAGAGATTGCGCACCCCTGCTTCTACGGGGATGCGCTGCGGATCAATCAGATCCTGATCAACATTCTGAGCAATGCGGTGAAATACACCCCGGAGGGAGGCCGCGTGGACTTTGAGGCGGAGGAGATTCCGGCCGCGGACGGGCGCTGCGCCCGGTACCGGTTTACGGTGCGCGACACTGGGGTGGGTATGACGGAAGAATTTTTGAAACATGTGTTCGAACCCTTTACCCGCAGCAGGCAGACCACCCGTGTGTAGGGAACCGGCCTGGGTCTCAGCATCACCAAGGGGCTGGTGAACCTGATGGGCGGAGCGATCTCGGTGGAGAGCCGGCTGCACCAGGGCACGGTATTTCAGGTGGAGCTGGAAGGCGAGATCGCGGAGCCCGGAGGAGAGGGCGGCGCGGAGCGTGAAGGCGGGCCGGACGGGCGGCAGTACGCGGACGAGGTGAACCGCAGGACCTTTGGCGGGCGGCTGTTTTTAGTGGCGGAGGACAACGAGATCAATGCTGAGATACTCTGCGAGCTGCTCTCCATGTATGGGGCCAAAACTGTGGTGCGCCAGGACGGAGCCCAGGCGGTGCGGGCTTTTGCGGAGGCGGCTCCCGGCACCTACGACGCCATCCTGATGGACGTCCAGATGCCGGAAATGAACGGGTACGAAGCCACCAGAGCCATCCGCAGCATGGAGCGGCCGGACGCAGCGGTTATTCCCATCATCGCCATGACGGCCAACGCTTTTGCGGAGGATGTGAAGGCGGCTATGGAGGCGGGCATGACCGCCCATGTGGCCAAGCCCATCGACGTGGAGATACTGCGGGGCAGCCTGCGGAACGTGTTGAACGGCAGCGGGAAGGGCCGGGATTAACGGCCCTTATTCCCACTTGAAGAAGCGGAGGGAAACCAGGGCGCACACCCCGGCGATGGCCGCCATGAGAAGGATCGGAAGGCGCACGCTTTCTGCGGGCAGCCCCAGAGAGGCGGCCTTTAACAGCTTGATTCCCTGAGTCAGCGGCAGGAGACCGGCCGCCTGCCTCAGGGGGCCGGGCATGACCTCATAGGGCAGCGTGGCCCCGGAGAAGATCAGCATGGGGAAATACAGAAGGCGGCAATGACCCCGGCGGTCTTGGCGTCCGGGGCGATGCCGCCCACCATCATGCCGATGGAGAACATGGATACCAGCACCAGCAGGTAGCCTCCCAGAAAGCCGGTCCACGACCCGTTAAACCGGTATCCAAAGAACAGAGCCGCGGTCAGGTACAGGGAGACCAGGGAAACGACCGCGTACAGGGTGTAGATGGAGACCTGGACCAGAAGGATCACGGCCGAGCTGACGGGGGTCACCTGGTAGCGTTTCAGAATGTGCCGGCTCCGGTATTCCGACACCACGAGCGGCAGGCCCATCACGCCGCCCGCGCAGATGGAGATGGTGGTGAGCGCCCCGAAGGACTGTTCCAGGAAGGTGTATCCGGCGCCCTCAAAGGCGGGCTTGTCCCCATACAGAATTCCCAGCAGCACCAGCACCACCAGAGGGGCGCAGATGGCGAAGATAAACATATCCATGCCCCGCAGCGACAATTTCAATTCTGTTTTTATCATAGTCTTAAATGCTCTCATGTTCCGATTCCTCCTCAGTATACCAGAGATAAGCGTCCTCCAGCTGATTGCAGGGACTGTTTTTTATGGCTTCCGATACGGTGCCGTGAAACACAGCCCTGCCTTTTTTTTAAATGCAGATCCGTTCGCACAGTTTTTCCACCTCGTCCATGAAATGGGAGGTGAGAAAAATGGTCACACCCTGTTTTTTAAGGTCTGAAAGGATGTTCCAGACCTCCCGCCTGGCCTTGGCGTCCAGTCCGGTGGTCAGCTCGTCCAGAAAGACGACTTCCGGGTTGGGGATGAGCGCCAGCACAATAAACAGGCGCTGCCGCTGTCCGCCGGACAGTTCCGTTACCGGGCAGCGTTTCTTGCCGGACAGTCCGAATTTGTCCAGCAGAGCGGCGGGGTCTGCTGGCTTCCGGTACAGGGCTGCCGTGACCTGGCAGAGCTCCCACAGCGTGATCTTGTCCTGATAGTTGGCCTCCTGAAATTGGACGCCCACCCGCTCGAAGAGTTTCCGGCGATCCGCCTCCGGGCTTAGGTCAAGAATGGAGACGCTGCCGCCGTCCGCTTTTCTGGTCCCCAGGATGCACTCGATTGCGGTGCTTTTTCCCGCGCCGTTGGCGCCCAAAAGCCCGAACACCGTGCCGCGGTCCACGGACAGGCTGAGGTGATCCACCGCCGTCAGCGCGCCGTAGGATTTTGTAAGCTGTTCTACTTTGATTACTTCCTGCATTTCATTACCTCCTTGTGATTTTGCAACAAAAGAATACCACCAACGGGAACATTGGTGGTAAAGTGGAGGGTTTTCTATGGATGGAAAATTTTTGAACGCCGGATTTTCAGCTGAAGTCCTTTTTCAGGGTGGCGATCCAGGTTTCCACGGCCTGAGCCAGCGTGTATTGCTGCCGTAACACGGCCATGCCGGTTTCGGGAATATCGGGCTCCACCTCCTTTTGGCGGATATTTTCTTCCAAATACGCCTTTAAGGTCCTGATGTTGTTCTCAATATTTGCCAGACAGCGCGCCTGGTGTTCCGGCGTCAGGCCGGCCAGATTGACGATCACGGCGTTAAAGTCCAGGAAAAAATGAATGGGCTTTTCGGAGATTTCCAGCATGAGGTTTTCCCATTGGGATTCTCCCGCCTTTGTCAGCGAGTATACCGCTTTTTCAGGCATTTTCCCCTCCCGGACCAGGGTGCTTTTGATCAGACCTTTTTCCTCCAGCTGGAGCACTTTTTTGTAGATGGAGGGGGTGCTGATTTTGACCCATCTTGAAATGTTGCGGTATTCGACCAGTTTTTGAATGTCGTAGGCGCTTAACGGTTCCTGCTTTAATATTCCCAAAACGATTAAATCAATGGTTGCCATAAGGTCCTCCTTTTGTGTCTGTAATGGATGGGATTAGGGTAATACTTGTATTTACTATAAAATATAGTAGTATAATTGGCGGGATATGTCAAGTGCGGGTGTCTGGGCAGCCGCAAAGCGCGTGTTTTGAGAGGTTCTTTGCGCTTGACTTATGCTATAATTTATAGTAATATTTATTTTGCTACTATAAATTACAGTAGATTATTGGAGTTGGAAATCGAAAGGAGAGTTTCGGTATGAAGGAGAATGAGAAAAAAATGGAATTGCTGGGAAACGCGCCGGTGCCCAGGGCACTGCTGGCGCTGGGCCTTCCAACCATGGTCGGAATGATGATCAATGCGCTGTACAATCTGGTGGACGCTTATTTTGTGGGAGGACTTGGCACAAGCCAGATGGGAGCGATCACGGTGGCGTTTCCTCTGGGTCAGGTGGTAGTCGGTTTGGGCCTGCTGTTCGGCAACGGCGCGGCGTCCTGCCTGTCCCGGCTGCTGGGACAGGGGGACCGGGAAAATGCCAACCGGGTGGCCAGCACCGCCCTGTACAGCAGCATTTTTGTGGGAGCGCTGGTCATTTTCTGCTGTGTGATCTGGCTGGAGCCGATTCTTGGGCGGCTGGGGGCGAGCGGCAGCGTGATGCCGTACGCGCTCAGCTACACGGGAATCTATATCGTCTGCTCCATTTTTAACGTGTTCAATGTCACCATGAATAATATTGTGTCGAGCGAGGGGGCGGCTAAGACCACCATGTGCGTGCTGCTTGCGGGCGCTGTGCTGAACCTTGTTCTGGACCCGATTTTCATCTATGGGCTGGATTTAGGGGTGGCCGGAGCGGCAATCGCCACGGGGATTTCACAGTGCTTTTCCGCCCTGGTCTATCTGGCCTACATACTGGGAAAACGGAGCGTGTTTCGTTTCAGCATCAGGGATTTCCGCCTGTCCGGCAACATTATGTCTGAGATTCTAAAAATTGGGATTCCAACGATGGCCTTTCAGCTGCTGACCAGCCTGTCCATGTCAATGATCAACGACAGGGCCCGGGAATATGGAGATTACGCCCTTGCGGCCATGGGGGCGGTGACAAAAATCATGTCCGTGGGAAGCCTGATGGTTTTTGGCTTTTTGAAGGGACTGCAGCCCATCGCCGGGTACAGCTATGGTTCAAATAAATATGACCGCTTGGGTGAGGCGGTGAAAATTTCCATCATCTGGTCCACGGTTTTCTGCGCTGTGTTTGGACTGGCGGCCGCGGTATTTTCCGGTCCAATGATCTCGAAGTTCACCAAGGGGGACCTGGATATGATCCGGGTGGGCCGGGCCGCGCTGCGGATCAACGGTTTGTCCTTCGTACTCTTTGGGTTTTATACGGTCTACTCATTCCTGTTTCTGGCAATGGGGAAAGCAAAAGAGGGCTGTTTTTTGGGCGCCTGCCGGCAGGGAATCTGCTTCGTGCCGGTGATCCTTATTTTGCCGGGAATCTGGGGATTAAACGGAATCCTCTACGCCCAGCCGGTGGCGGACGTGGCCGCGGCATTGATTGCAGTGGGAATGGCGGCGTATTTGCGGTGGAAATTGGCTGAGGAGCAAAAATGCGGGGCGCGGGAGAGATGTGAGGGAGGGGATGGAAGGGGAGTATAAAATTGGTAGGCGCAGGAAAGAACATTTGTTCTTGCTTGCGCCTATACTTTTTGGTGGGGGTGTGTTATAATTTTTAAGAGCAAGATATTTTCGATTCGGTATCGATCTATTAACGAAATGTTTTTTGTGGTGAGGAGATATAAGAATAAAATCATTACACATATATGGTGATTTCCGCGGGGTAAATAATAGTCAGGCTATTACAAAACATATAGAAAATATTTTGCAGAAGGAGAATTGGAGAGGAAAACAACTTGTTCTAAAATGAAACAAGTTTAGCAAGAAGGAAATCGTAAAGCTAGAAGAAATATATATGGTCTGAAAGACTTTACGAATTTCTGCCGAATAGACGCCCATTTTATCGGGTTATCAAGGAGGTAAAAACACATTATGGAGTTCAAATTACACAGTGAATATCAACCAACCGGCGACCAGCCGCAGGCGATCGAAGCCCTGGTAAAGGGCTTCAGGGAAGGCAACCAATTCGAGACGTTACTGGGGGTTACCGGCTCCGGTAAGACATTCACCATGGCCAATGTCATCCAGCAATTACAGAAGCCGACCCTCATCATCGCTCACAACAAAACGCTCGCAGCCCAGCTTTATTCCGAGTTCAAAGAGTTTTTCCCTGAGAACGCCGTGGAATACTTCGTCAGCTACTACGACTACTACCAACCCGAAGCCTACGTCCCTTCCACCGACACCTACATCGAGAAGGATTCCGCCATTAACGACGAGATCGACAAGCTGCGGCACTCGGCGACGGCGGCGTTGTCGGAGCGCAGCGACGTGATTATTGTGGCGTCGGTGTCCTGTATCTATGGGCTGGGAAGCCCCATCGATTATAAGAGCATGGTGATTTCGCTGCGGCCCGGCATGGTGAAGGACCGGGACGAGGTGATCCACAAGCTCATCGATATCCAGTACGAGCGCAATGAGATGGATTTCAAGCGGGGAACCTTCCGGGTGAGGGGGGACGTGCTGGAGATTTATCCGGCTTACTCCGACGGGGAGGCGTACCGGGTAGAATTCTTCGGCGACGAGGTGGAGCGGATTGCGGCGATCGATACCCTCACCATGGAGGTGAAGGCCCAGTTAGGCCATGTGGCGATCTTCCCGGCCTCCCATTACGTGGTGCCGAAGGAGAAGATGATGGAGGCCACGGAGAATATTCTGGCGGAGATGAAGGAGCGGGTGGCGTTTTTCAAGAGCGAGGACAAGCTGCTGGAGGCCCAGCGCATCGCAGAGCGGACCAATTTTGACGTGGAAATGATGCGGGAGACCGGATTCTGCTCCGGCATCGAAAACTACTCCCGCCACTTGACCGGCAGCGCGCCGGGGGAGCCGCCGTGTACGCTGATCGACTATTTCCCGGAGGATTTTCTGATCATCGTGGACGAGTCCCACATCACCCTGCCCCAGGTCCGCGGCATGTACGCGGGCGACCGCTCGCGCAAGAGCACGCTGGTGGAATTCGGATTCCGCCTGCCCTCAGCCCTGGACAACCGCCCGCTCAATTTCTCAGAATTTGAGAGCAAAATCGACCAGATGATGTTCGTGTCCGCCACCCCCAATGTCTATGAGCGGGACCACGAACTGCTGCGGGTGGAACAGATTATCCGGCCCACCGGTCTGCTGGACCCGGAGATTTCCGTGCGCCCGGTGGAGGGACAGATCGACGACCTGGTGTCCGAGGTGAACCGGGAGGTGGCAGGCCGCCACAAGGTGCTGATCACCACCCTGACCAAGCGTATGGCCGAGGATTTGACGGACTATATGCGGGATGTGGGCATCCGGGTGAAATACCTGCACTCCGACATCGACACCCTGGAGCGGGCCGAGATCATCCGGGACATGCGGATGGACGTGTTCGACGTGCTGGTGGGAATCAACCTGCTGCGTGAGGGCCTTGACATCCCGGAAATCACGCTGGTGGCGATTTTGGACGCGGATAAGGAAGGCTTTTTGCGGTCTGAGACCTCCCTGATTCAGACGGTAGGCCGGGCGGCCCGAAATTCCGAGGGCCATGTGATCATGTACGCGGACAAGATTACCGATTCCATGCGGGTCGCCATCGAGGAGACCAACAGGCGGCGCAAGATCCAGCAGGAGTACAACGAAGCTCACGGAATCACTCCCACCACCATCAAGAAAGCAGTCAGGGACCTGATCGCCATTTCCAAGGCGGTGACGGACAGCGACGACCGGTTTAAGAAGGATCCGGAGTCCATGGATGAGAAGGAGCTCAAGAAGCTGGCCAAGGAGCTGGAGAAGAAGATGCGCCAGGCGGCGGTGGAGCTGAACTTCGAGCAGGCGGCCAAATTGCGTGACCGGATGCTGGAAGTTAAAAAAATGCTTCAGGATTTCGAATAAATTGACAAAATGTACCTCCTTTGTCATGAAATATTAATATTGTTGTAAGATGGATGAAATTGTATATTTGTAATTCATTTTATATAATGAATATAGAAAAAGAGTGCAAATTTTTCGCCTTAATTAACAACAAATGGAGGAGGGAACAAAAATGAGGCAAAAGAGAAGAAATTGTCTGATATTCGCATTGGCGGCTGCAATGGTGGTTGGAACTGCATTTACGGCGCTGGCAGAGGACACGAAGATTGACAAGGTGAAATTGTCCGTCAGCTATGACAGAGAGCCGAAGAGCGGGGATGATATCGGAAAAGTCTATGTAAAGACAGACAGCAGTCAGTTCCGTGTGGATTATGCGGAGTACACCAACGATGCGGATACCTGGAGCGTGGGGGATGAACCTACGATCAAAGTAGAACTGTCGGCCAGGGACGGATACCGTTTCGCCTACACAAGCAAGAGCCATTTTGATGTGTCCGGCAGCGGAGCCGAATTTGACAAGGCCAAAAAATATGACGACAACTATATGGAAGTGACCATCACCCTGAAACGGATCGGCGGCAAGCTGAGCGGAGCGGAGAATCTGGAGTGGAGCGGAACGACCGCATACTGGGATTCCCTGGATGGGGCGAAGAGCTATGAGGTGCGCCTGGTACGCGACGACAAGACAGTGACCACGGTGGAGACAACCGCCACCTCCTACAATTTTGGCGGCTACTTCAACAAGGAAGGTACCTACGTGTTCCGTGTGCGTGCGATTTCCGATTACAACAACCGGGTCGGCGAGTGGTCGGAGGATTCCCCGGATTACGATGTGGATGAGGAAGACACCTGGAGAACCGGCAGTGGCAGATGGATGAGCGACCAGAACGGCTGGTGGTATGCCTATGACGGAGGCGGTTATCCGGTGGAGTGCTGGAAGCAGATCGGCGGAGCCTGGTATTATTTTGAGCGCTCCGGTTATATGGCCTCCGGTTGGAAGCGGTTGGACGGCGAGTGGTATTACCTGGCTCCCAGCGGCGCGATGACGACCGGATGGCAGATGGTTAACGGATCCTGGTACTATATGAATGGCAGCGGAGAGATGCAGACCGGCTGGCAGTACATTGGCGGAAGATGGTATTATCTGGGAACGGACGGCGCGATGTACGCGAACACCAGAACCCCGGACGGTTACTATGTGGACGGCAGCGGCGCCAGAGTCTATTGATTGGATTTGGAAAAATGGACCGCGCGGCGTGACGTCGGCAGAATCAAATAACAGTTGAAGTTCCAGGCTTCCCGGCCGGTCCGGGGAGCCTGGTTTTTTAATGAATGTAATGGGCCTCTTGTGCAGCCTGCGGGCGATTGCTGGCTGTCCGGCCCATAACTTAAGCGAAGGTTTCCCGGGCGATCCTGATAAACATTTCCATCGCCTTTGTCATCTGCTTTTTACGGGGATGGGCGATGAAAATATCCCGCCCGGCGGAGGGATCGCGCACGGGGTAATAGACTAAGGGGGAGCCGACGGTCAGAAGCAGGCGGATGACGGTGTCGGTGAGAAAGCAGCAGCCGAGCCCCTGACAGGCCATGTTGGCGACGGTGGAAAGCTGGTTTAAGTACAGGGAGGTGCGGGGGACAAAACCGGCGCGGCGGCAGATGTCCAGACTGCGGCGGTGCATGTCGTGCCCGCGCTTCAGCAGGAGAAAGGCTTCGCCGGAAAAGGCTGAAATATCCGCGCTCCCGGAATCCCTGCAAAGGTGCCGGCCGGCTAAAACCTCTTCCCGGGTCAGAGAATTTTCGGCAAACCGGCGGTTTAGCGGGTTGTCCGAGGGGACGGCTAAGAGAATGTGTTCCTCGCACAGCGTTTCCGAGGAGAACAGGGAGGCGTCATAGACTCCCGCGTCAAAGATCAGGTCGATATTGTCCTTTAAAGCTTCCTCATACAAGGCCATGGAGTCCGATTCCACTAACTCCAGATCAACGCCGGGATAGCAGGAAACGAAGGTGTGGATCACCGGCGGAAGCATGCAGGCGGAGAAAAAATTGGCGCCCGCCACCACCACGCGCCCGGAGTTCAGGCTGGCCATCTCGCTCAGGCGGCATTCCAGCTCCCGTTCCACAGCCATGATTTTTTCGACCGCCTCGATGTACAGTTTTCCGGCCTCCGTCAGGCGGATGGGAAGCGTGTTCCGGTCAAATATTTCAAAGCCGATTCCCCGCTCCGCCTTGCGGATGGAGCTGCTTAAAGCAGGCTGGGAGATGAACAGGTTTTTGGCGGCCTGGGAGAAGCTTTTCTCCTGATAAACCTCGTATATGTACCTCATTTCTTGTTTCATGGGCGTCTCCTATAAATTTAATAAATATCTCTTATATTTATATATGTATTTTATTATAAGATAAAAGACTGGTATAATCAAGGAAACGTATCCCTTATCGACAACCTGCGGTTGACAACAACGTATAATCAAGGAGATACGCCGCTTGCCGTCAACCCGGGGGGCAGCCGGCAGGAATCAAAACTTCACAAAACAGGAGAGGAAGGTACAGGAAATGGATTTGTTGACTGAGAAATTTGCGAAACTGGGGGTGGACAGCGCCCCGGGTCAGGAGAAGCTGCAGGGGGAGACAAAGCTGGATTTGCGGGGGTGCAGGCTGCCGGGGACGCCGGTGGATTTCTCCCACGGGGATGTGGATGCCTTTGAGCCGCTTCCTGGGAGCAAGGAAGCCTTTGACGCCGGGTACCTGGAGGGCGGGAGACAGGCTTACACGGAGTACCGCGGCAGCGCCTCCATCCGCGTGGATGTGGCGGAGAAGCTCTCCGCGTTTACCGGCGCGAAAATTGATCCGGCAAAAAACGTGATCCTGACGCCGGGAACCCAGGGAGCGCTGTTCCTGGCCATGGGAGCCATGGCGGCCCGGGGGGACCGGGTGGCGATTGTGGAGCCGGATTATTTTGCCAACCGCAAGCTGGCGGAATTCTTTGAGTGCACCATCGTCCCCGTGCAGATGCGCTATTTTGAGGCGGAACATGAGTCGGGCCTGGATTTGAGGGAGCTGGAGGAGGCGTTTCGCAGCGGTGTGAAGCTGTTTTTGTTCTCCAACCCCAACAATCCAACCGGCGCGGTTTACTCGGACCGGGAGATCCGGCAGATCGCAGCGCTGGCCAGGGCCTACGGCGTGTCCCTGATTGTGGATGAGCTGTATTCCCGGCAGCTCTTCGACGGGAGGGGCTACACCCATCTGTGCGCTTTGGAGGAGGGGCCGGAGGAGATGGTCACGATCATCGGACCTTCAAAGACCGAGTCCTTAAGCGGATACCGGCTGGGCGCAGCCTTCGGGTCCGAGGCTGTGATCGCCCGGATGGAAAAGCTGCAGGCCATCGTTTCCCTGCGGGCCGCGGGATACTGCCAGGCAGTGTTTAAGGTATGGTTTGCGGAGCCGGAGGGTTTTATGGAGCGGCGGATTCTGGAACATCAGGCGATCCGGGATGCGCTGGTGAAAACGTTCCGGGCGGTGCCGGGCGTGCGGGTGCGTCCTGCGGATGCGGGCAGCTATCTGTTCGTGCAGCTGCCGCCGCTGGACGTTTCCATCGGGGAATTCGTAAAAATTGTGCGCCGCCTGGCGGATGTGACCGTGACGCCGGGAACGGAGTTCGGCCCTGGATTTACGGACAGCTTCCGCATCAATTTTTCGCAGGATAAGACGGCGGCTCTTGCCGCAGTAGACCGTCTTTTAGCGGTGATGGAACGCTACCGCAGATCGTGAGGAGGAGAATATGAGACGAATCGGATTTTTGGGCTGCGGAAAAATCGGCAGAGCCCTTGTGCGCCACATCGCCGAGCGGGAGGACATGGCGGTGGAATTTATTCAGGATCCAGGCTTTACAAACGATATCGGGATTCAATGCCCCGTGCTCGCGAAGGCGGACGAGGCGGCTTTTGCCGGGGCGGATCTGATCGTGGAGTGCGCGACCGCCCAGGTGCTGTCGGAGAATCTGGAGCTGATTCTGGCCCACTGCGACCTGATGATGTTCTCCGTGACTGCGTTTGGGGATCCGGACTTTGAGCGGCGGGCGAAAGCGCTGTGCGGGACCTACGGAAGAACAATTTTTATCCCCCACGGGGCGATTCTGGGGCTGGACGGCATTTTCGACGGAGGGCCGGTCTGGCGTCAGGTGACGGTTGAGACGGTTAAGAGTCCATCGAGTCTGGGACGCCAGGACAACCGCAGGTCCGTGGTTTATGAGGGGCCCACCCGGGAGGCGTGCGTGCATTTTCCAAGAAATGTAAATGTCCACGCGGCCGTGGCCCTGGCCGGAATCGGCTTTGACCGGACCATTTCCCGGATCATTTCCGACCCGGAGGTCTCCACCAACGCGCACCGCATTTCCTTGAGCGGCGATGGAATCTCCATCACGCTGGATATCAGCAGCTATGCAGCGGGAGCCGTGACCGGTGCCTACACCCCGTACTCGGCCTGCGGAAGCCTGGACCGGGCGCTGGGGAACGGCGCGGGCCTTCGGTTTGTGTAGCCCGGTCCGGCCATTCCGGCGCGGTCCGGGAAATAATAGGGCAAACGCCGCCGAAACCACCGGAATCCTGTTGACAATTAATCGCAACTAATCTAAAATAGGAAACGTCTAAGGAGTTTGTCGAGACAAACTCCGGCCGCGCAGGCGGTAAACCGGACGGAATGGATGGGATTGTGATGAAATTATGTGAGTGTGAGATCGGCAGGAGCTACCTCGTGGAGGACGTACTGGTGGATGAAGCCATCACCAGACGCCTGGAAGCGCTGGGCGTCAACGAAGGAACTCCGGTGCTGATTTTGAATAAAAAGGGCAGCGGAAGCGTGATCGTCAAGGTGCGGGGAACCCGCCTGGCTATGGGGAGAAAGCTTTCGGAGGGAATCTGTGTGGAGGAGGTGGCGCAGTTATGAGCCAGCAGGAGAGAGCGGAGGGCAGGACAAAGTACGGCAGCGTTCCCTATGCGGCGCCACGGCAGCCTCAGCCCCGCCAGATTCGCCACGGCATCGACAAGCGGCCCATCCGGGTGGGATTTGTGGGCAATCCCAACTGCGGAAAGACCACGCTGTTTAACGCCTTTACCGGCGCCAAGCTGAAGGTGGCCAACTGGCCGGGTGTCACGGTGGAGCGGGTGGAGGGGGAGACCAATTACAAGGGCCGCCCCATCAAGGTGATCGACCTGCCCGGCATCTACAGTCTGACCTCCTACACCATCGAGGAGAAGGTGACCCGCAAGTGCATCGAGGACGGCGAGGTGGACGTGATCATCAATGTGGTGGACGCCTCCTCGCTGGAGCGCAATCTCTACCTCACCATGCAGCTGATCGAGCTGAAAAAGCCGGTGATCCTGGCCCTCAACATGATGGACATCGTGGAGGAGCGGGGCATGGAGATCGACATGCACCGCCTTCCGGAGATGCTGGGCGGAATCCCGGTGGTCCCGGTATCCGCCAGAAAGCGCACCGGCCTGGACGTGCTGATGCACGCGGTGGTCCACCACTATGAGGAGGAGCCTCAGGGCGTGGTTATCCACTACAGTCCCCAGGTGGAGGAAAAGATCACCCGCATCGAGGGGGAGCTGCGCAGGCATTACGGCGAGATGGACAACATGCGCTGGCACGCCATCAAGTTTCTGGAATTCGACGAGGTGGTCACAAGCGACCATCCCCTGGACGTAAGCGGGATTCTGGACCACAACTATGAAAAGCAGATCATCAATGAAAAGTACGACTACATAGAAGAGGTGATTCAGGAGTGCCTGATGAACAAGGAGGAGAAGGCAGCTACCACGGACAAGGCGGACCGGATTCTGACCCACCGCATCTGGGGGATTCCCGTGTTCCTGGGAATTATGGCTCTGGTATTCTTTCTCACCTTCACGGTGGGCGATTTCCTGAAAGGGTACTTCCAGGTGGGGCTGGACTGGTTTTCCCAGGCGGTGGTGGCCGGGCTTGCAAGCGTTCACGCCTCCAGCTGGCTGACGTCTCTGATTGTGGACGGCATCATCGCCGGGGTGGGCGGCATCCTGACCTTCCTGCCCAATATATTCATTCTGTTCCTGGCCCTGGCCTTTTTGGAGGACAGCGGTTACATGGCCAGGGTGGCCTACGTGATGAATGAGACCATGGGAATGGTGGGCCTTTCCGGCAAGGCGTTTCTGCCGATGCTTCTGGGCTTCGGCTGCACGGTGCCCGCGGTGATGGCTACCCGGGCGCTGGAGAGCGTGCGCGACCGTCGGCGGACCATCCTCATCACGCCCTTTATGTCCTGCTCCGCCAGACTGCCCATCTACGTGCTGTTCGCGGAGATGTTTTTCCCAAGGCACGCGCTGTTTGTGGCGTACTCCCTGTATCTGATCGGCCTGGTGATGGCCATTCTGGTGGCCTTTATCCTGCACAAGAATTCCCGGGGGACCCGGTCGGAGAACGCGCTGCTCATCGAGCTGCCGGAATACAAGACGCCCAACGGCCGGACCGTGGCCATCTATGTGTGGGATAAGGTGAAGGACTATCTGAGCAAGGCCGGAACCACGATCTTTATCGCCTCCATCGTGCTGTGGTTTGTGTTGAACACCGGCACCACGGGCTTTGTGTCAGATGTGCAGGACAGCTTTGCGGCCATGATCGGCCATGTGCTGGTGCCGGTGCTGCGTCCGGCGGGCCTGGGCCTGTGGCAGGTGGCGGTGGCGCTGATCTCAGGTTTGTCCGCCAAGGAGGTGGTGGTCTCCAGCTTCAGCGTGCTTTTTGGAATCAGCAACGTGAACTCGGCCGCGGGAATGGGAGAGCTGTCCGCCCAGCTGACGTCCATGGGCTTTGGCGGGGTTAACGCCTACGCGCTCATGATCTTCTGCCTGATGTACAGCCCCTGCATCGCCGCGGTGGCCACCATCAAGCGGGAGACCGGCTCCTGGCGGTGGACTCTGGGAATGGTGCTGTTCCAGCTTTTGGTAGCCTGGGCCGCCGCGGTGCTGGTGTTCCAGGTGGGAAGCCTGCTGTTTGGTTAATCGGAACATGCCTGCAGCGGGCCGGTGACCACCGGCGCAATCCGCAGCCGTCCGGTGGAACGGGAGAAGAGATAGACGTTGTTGGACAGCCGCTCTTCCGGATCCACCTCGGTGCGGTTGATGGACGCCACGGTGAGGCACAGCTCCTCATAATTTTGATCTCCCCGGTCGGGGAGCAGCAGGACTTCGTGTATGCTGGAGGGAAGGACCAAAAGATTGGCCTTCATCCGGTCCGCGAAGTCCTTTAATATATCCGTGTAGAGCATGCAGGCGGCTCCGGAGATCCCGTTCTGGTTGGAGAGAATGTACAGGGGAGGACCGGCCTCCCGCCTGCCGGAACGCATCAGTTCCCCCAGCGCCTCACCGATGGAGAGGATTCGGGCAGGGAACAGGCGGGGCGTATTTTCATCCGCCAGACGGGACAGGGTTTCCAGGTCCATCCCCCAGTGGGCCAGATGGGCGCTGGTGATGCGCACGGTCATTGCGCCCCGTTCGTCCGCACCCAGGTCCAGGAAAAATACCTTGGCCAGGTCCAGCACAGGGACATGGGGCAGGGTTTTAAGCAGTTCCCGGTTGGACTGGGCGTTGATCAGGCGGTACGCCACCCGGGGACGCACCGATTCCGCACGTTCCAGGAGATTTAAGTCAAAGGGAGTGTTTGCCAGGCTCTGGCGGTAAAGGCTCAGAAGTTCGTCGAGAAGCTGTTCCAGAGGCGTTCCGTTCTGGAAGCGCTGGTAACAGGAGTTTAAGTAGAGGGTGGGCGCCACACGGGAACCCTTTTCACAGATGCTCAGCCCGTCCAGGCTCAGCCCGTTATTGCGGGGGATCCGGTGGATGGTCAGGACATAACCGTCCCCCAGCCGTTTCTCCAGCTGCTGTCTGACTGCGGATAAAAAGGTGTGATAGAGCATAGATTTGACCTCCTTACAGGTATAAAAGATTTACAGAAACAAAAGATACATAATAGAAGAACGGCGCGGACGCGCCGGAAAGAAGTGTATCCAGCTTAATCCACAGATTGCGGATTGTCAAGTCCTGTAGGAAAATATCGTAATTTTTAAGAGAAAAGTTATTGTAGTTGACAGCCAGAATATGGTATATATAGAGGGCAGCATAATTTAATCTGTGAATATATGGAAGAAAAGGTCAGTTAACATGATGAAAATGAGACAAGCAGTTCGAAGCCTGTTGGCGGCTGCGGCGTTGTCCGCGGCATTTGGCATGACTGCGCTGGCGGACGATACCACTCAATTCGTCCCCGGGACCACGGTGAACGGCCTGGGAATCGGCGGAATGACGGTGGAGCAGGCCAAGGCCAGCGTGGAAGGATTTTACGACAGCAACTACCAGCTTGAGATAAAAAAGAAAAATGGCACCAAGGATTATATTAAGGGAGCTGAGATCGGCTATAAGGTGACGCTTCCCGCGGGGCTGGAGGAGATTCTGGCCGGACAGAACGCCACCGGGCGGATTTCCGGCCCTGCGGCGGACAACTCCCACACCATGGATATGAGCACGGCTTATGATGCGCAGGCCCTGGAGGACCGGATCGCGGCGCTTCCCTGCCTTTCCGGTTCAGGGATCGTGACCACGGCGGATGCGCGGATTTCCGACTACGAGGCCGGGAAAGAGTTTACCATCATCCCGGAGGTGGAGGGCAACAATCTGGATGCAGAGCGGACCGCGGCTGCGATCCGGGAGGCGGTGGCTGCCGGAGAACGGCAGCTGGATCTGACGGCGGCGGGGCTGTATTACCAGGTCCAGGTGCGCGCGGATGACCCCGGGCTGAGAGCGCTCTGCGATACCATGAACCGTTACCGCGCCATGACCGTTACCTATCAGGTCGGGGAAGAGTCGGAGGTGCTGGACGGCGGCACCATCTGCTCCTGGCTGTCCGTGGGGACCGACGGACAGGTAATTGCCGACCCCGCAGGAGTGACCGGGTTCGTGCAGGCTCTGGCGGCCAAGTACGATACCGCGGGCAAAGAGCGGACCTTCCACACCGCGGACGGCCGTGACATCCCCCTCACCGGGCCTTACGGATGGAAGCTGGATCAGGCCGCGGAGGTGCAGGCGCTGACCGAATATCTGAAGTCCACGGACAGCCAGACCCGCGAGCCGGTGTTCGCCCAGACGGCGGCCAGCCGGACGGAGCCGGAGTGGGGCGCCACCTATGTGGAGATCGATCTGACCAACCAGCACGTGTACATGACAAAGGACGGGGCGGTGGTCTGGGACGCGCCCTGCGTGACGGGAAATGTGTCCAAGAACTATACCACGCCTCCGGGAATCTATTCCCTGACCTACAAGGAGCAGGACCGCATCCTGCGCGGGCCCAAGAAGGCGGACGGGAGCTATGAGTACGAGAGCCATGTGGATTTCTGGATGCCCTTTAACGGAGGGATCGGGCTGCACGACGCCAACTGGAGAGGCAGCTTCGGCGGAAGGATCTATCAGACCTCGGGCAGCCACGGCTGCGTGAACCTGCCGCCGGACCGGGCGAAGATTCTCTACGGCCTTGTGGAAAAGGGGATGCCGGTGATCTGCTACAACTGATGTTTTTACAGGTGATAACATGGAAAATCGGGACAGGGAGCTGGCGAAGGCCGCCATGCTGGCCGGGGAGATTATGCTGGTCAGCGGGGCGGAGATCGCCAGAATCGAGGAGACCATCCACTATATTTTGAGCGTTGCGGACCGGGAGGCCCAGACCATGGTGTTCAGCACCGGTATTTTCGTCACCCTGCGGGAAGCGGGGGAGGAGCCGGTCACCCTGGTGCGCCGGGTCACGGACCGAGCCACCAATTTAAACAGGATCTGCCAGGTGAATGAGGTTTCGCGCCGGATCTGCGCGGGCACGCTCGCCGTGCCGGAAGCGCTGGCGCGTCTGGAGGAGATCAAACGCGTCAACCAGTACGGTTTGGCGGCGAAGGGGGTCAGCTATATCTGGGTGGCCTTCTTTTTTGGCATCGTGCTGGGGGGAACGCCCTGGGACTGCCTGGGGGCGGCTCTGGTGGGAGCGGCTTTGGGCGCGGTGGTGTACGCCTCGTCGCGCCTGGGGCTCAACGGCTTCTGCGTTAACGCTCTGGGGGCCTTTGCCTGCGGGATCACGGCGCTGCTGCTGAACCGCTTCGCCCTGCCCCAGACAAGCCGCGATATTGTGATCGTCAGCTCCATTATGCCCCTGGTGCCCGGTGTGATCTTTACCACCGCGGTCCGCGACACGCTGAACGGGGATTACTCCTCCGGCGCGGCGCGGATGCTGGAGGCGGCCGTGGTGGCCCTGGCCGTGGCGGCGGGCGTTGGCGCCAGCATGGCCCTGTTCCGCTATTTGACGGGAGGTGGGGCGGCATGGTGATGGTGATTCAGACCATTGGCGCGTTCTTTGCGGTGGCCAGCTTTACGCGGATTCTGGAGCTGCCCAGGCGCTTTCTGATGTGGTATGGAACCGCGGGAGCTTTGTGCTGGCTGGTCTATCTGAACGTCAGGGACGGAGCCGGTTCCAAGATTCTGGCCGCCTTTGCGGCCGGCCTGGCGGTGGCGGTGTTCAGCCACCTGGCGGCCCGGCTTTTGAAGGCTCCGGTGACGGTTTTCCTGATTCCGGGTATTCTGCCCCTGGTGCCGGGGGCATCCATCTACAACAGCGTTTACTACATGATTCAGGACAACCAGCCCCAGTCCTCCCACTACCTGGCGGAGACGCTGCAGATCGCGGGAGCCATCGCCATGGCGGTATTTCTGGTGGATTCCCTGTTTCATATGCTGAGGGCGGGAAAGAACCGGCGCGGGGAAAAACAGGGCTAAGATGCGGAATTGTGCGAGCAGATGGAAAAATTTGAAAAAAAGACTTGAATTTTTGAGCCAAGTGTAGTATTATACAGGAGATGCGTCTGTAGCTCAGTGGATAGAGCAGTGGCCTCCGGAGCCGCGTGCGTAGGTTCGATTCCTATCAGACGCATTTTTTGATGCAACGGCGATGCCGCAGAATTGGGAGTTATACTCCTGGTTCTGCGGCATTTTGCGTATCCGGGGAGGGAATGGAGACGGCTCCGGCGGCGAGGCTTCCGTCCGTCTGGGGCTGCCCTGCGAACAGCCCGCAGGCCACTCCGATAAATTCCGCGGCGGCGGCGGTCAGCTCCCGCTCGGGATCACGGGCGATCACAAAGGTCTGCCGGGCCTGCAGGTCCTTCAGGCGGTAGCAGACGATTTTTCTGCCCAGGTCTTCGGGGCGGACCAGAGTGGCGGGGATGAAGCCCACGCCGGTGTTCTTGGCGATCAGCGCGTACAGCGTGTCCAGGGAATTGATCTCGATCAAGTTTACCGGGGGAAAGAGGCTGCCGCAGATATCCAGGCAGACCCTGGCGAACTTGCCGTTTTTCCGGGTGATGATAAAAGTCTCGTTCTCCAGCAGCGCCAGCTCCCGGACGGTGAGCTCTCCTGGGGGAAACTGGCCGGCAAAGGGGTGGGACGCGGGGAGCGCCAGCAGGATTTACTCGGAGAACAGCTCTCGGGCCGTCAGCCTGGGGGAGTGGACGGGCAGCGGCATGATACAGAAATCCAGAGCGCCCGCCAGAACCTTTTCTTCCAGCTCGTCCGAGTGGGCGCTGACAAAGGTGATGCTGGTCTGGGGATAGCTGGCGGAATAGTGCTTGACCAGCATGGGGATCACATACTTCTCGTGGAGTGTGGTGATCCCTATTTTCAGATTGCGGCGGTCCGCCTGGGCGTAACCGGCCAGGGTTTCCTTTATCGTCCGGCAGTGAAAGAGAATGGTCTGGGCCTCCGCCACCATAGCCTGTCCGGCGGGCGTCAGAGTCACCCCGCCGGTTTGGCGGGCCAGCAGTGGGACGGAAAATTCCCGCTCCAGACGGCTGACCGCATGGCTTAAGGCTGATTGGGTGATGCCCAGCTGCCTGGCCGCCCGGGAGAGGCTTCCGCAGCCGGCAATCTGCGTCATGTAATACAGGTCTTTTAACAGCATCGGAATCCCTCCTGTGCGCTTCAATGGGTATGAATATAATTCATGTACATATTGTATATGCATATTTTATAATTGTCAATTTACATGGTAATATTTAATAAACCAAACGGGAATTCAGTCTATTTTTTGAGAAGAAGGAGGATTTATTATGTGGAAACGGTTGGGAAGTCTGACGCTTGCCATGACGGTGGCGGGGATGTGTTTAGCGGGATGTTCCGGGGGGACGTCCGCCAAGGCCGGGAAAACGTACCCGGAGCGCAAGGTTGAGATCATCGTGGGCTTTGGCGCCGGGTCCGGCACGGACATCACGGCCAGAGCCTTGAGCGAGCCGCTGTCCAAGGTGCTGGGGGTTCCGGTGGTGGTGACCAATATCGAGGGCTCCCAGGGGCTCAACGGCCTGGAATATGTGTACAAGCAGCCCGCGGACGGCTACACGCTGTTTCTGACCACCCAGACCCAGCTTATCACCCAGATCAACGGCCTGTCCGAGATCAAGTTTACCGAGGAGTTCATGCCGGTCAGCCGCCTGGTGCACGACGTGACCCTGATCACGGGAAACGGACAGGGACGGTTTAAGGATTTCGATGAGATGAAGGCCCTGGCTGAGGCCAATCCCAAAGATGTAAAGATCGCCGGTCTGGCGGCCACCGGTTTGGACGGCATGATCATCAAGCAGTTTGTGGAATCCTCCGGACTGGAGCTGGATCTGATCAGCTTCGGGGGGACGGGAGAGTGCAAATCCGCGCTGTTGGGCGGACATGTGGACCTGAGCATCGACGATGTGGCCACGGCCAAGCCTCTGATCGAGGACGGCGAGCTGACCGGTATCGTGGTGCTGGCCGAAGAGCGGCTGCCCGGCCTTCCCGACGTGCCCTGTTCCGTGGAAAAGGGCATCGATGCCACCATAGGCGCATGGCGGGGGCTTTCGGTGAAAAAGGGGACGGACCCCGAGGTCATAAAGACCTTGGAGGAAGCCATTGTAAAGGCCATGGAGGACCCGGCCTGGAAGGAATTTGTGGAGACTGGGATGCTGGACCAGAGGCCGGGGTATGCGAACTCCGAAGAATTTGGAAAGATTTGGGAAGAAGAGTACGCGTTCTTTGAGACTATGGTGGAATAGGAGAGGGATTCATTTGGGATTGAGAGAGGGGATGGTGTGATGGCGGGAGATATTGCGGTGTGCGCACTGCTGATACTGTTTTGCCTGTTTTGTCTGTTTAATCTGATGTTCGGCATGGGAAATGTGATGGAGTACGATCCCATGGGCCCCAGGGCCTGGCCGGTGTTTCTGCTGGTGCTGCTGATCGCGCTGCTGGCGCTCAACATATTCCTGTCGCTTAGGGCATCGCGCCGACAGACGGCGGCGGGGGAAGCCGCCCGGACGGAAAGCGCGGGGGAGGGGAAGAAACTTCAAAAGCTGGCCTGGTCGGCCCTTGGGATGTTCGTCTACATTACGCTGATGGACAAGATCGGCTTTGTATGTTCCACGCCGCTGTTTGTTGCCTACTATATGACGCTGCTGGGGAACCGCAGCTGGAAGATGCGGCTTCTGACCGCAGCGCTGTCCACGGCCGCGCTGTACATCCTGTTTTCGCGGTTTTTGCAGGTGCCGCTTCCCAGGGGATACGGAATGTTCCGGGATCTGTCGCTGTTCTTTGAGACGCTGTAGAGAGGGGGCGGGTAAATGTTTGATATGGTTGCAACCGGATTCTCCATTGTGCTGGAGCCGGCCACATTTTTAATTATTTTTCTGGGAATCATCGCAGGCACGATATTCGGCTCCATGCCCGGGGTCAGCGCCTCCATGGCCATCGCCCTGTGCGTGCCCTTCACCTATGTGATGCGGCCCGTGGTGTCCATCGCGTTTCTGGTGGCGGTCTACTGTTCGTCCATCACCGGCGGCGGAATCACGGCCATTCTGTTCAAGATACCGGGGACGCCCTCCAGCGCTCCCACCACCTTTGACGGTTACCCGCTGGCCGTTCAGGGCCGGGCCGGGGAGGCGCTGGGAACCTCCATCATCTGTTCGGCCATCGGCGGCGTGGTCTCGGCCTGCGCCATGTTCTTACTGTCCCCGCAGCTCTCCTCTCTGGGGCTGAAATTCGGCCCGTCGGAGCTGTTTGCGGTCAGCTTTCTGGGACTGAGCGTTCTGACCTGTCTGGAGCCGGACAATATGCTCAAAACCCTGATCTCCGGCCTGCTGGGCCTGTTTATCGCCACCATCGGCACGGACCCCATCGTGGGCTGCGCCAGATTGACCTTTGGCCGGACGGAGCTTCTGGGGGGCTTTGACATGATCCCGATCATGATCGGCATGTTCGCCGTTTCCGAGGTATTTAAACAGACCATCAAACCCATCAGCCTGGGGGAGATGGTGGGCGGAGGAAGCAAGGTCAAAACAAAAATGATCAGCTTCCGCCAGATGATGGAGATCAAGTGGACCGTGGTCCGCTCCTCCATTCTGGGAACTGTTGTGGGAATTCTGCCCGGGGCTGGTTCCACCATCGCAGCGTTTTTGAGCTATGTGGCGGAGGTCAAGACCTCCAAGACGCCGGAGCGCTATGGTAAAGGCGAGCTGCGGGGCGTGGCCGCCTCGGAGACGGCCAACAACGCGGCCACCGGCGGCTCCATGGTTCCCCTGCTGAGCCTGGGGATTCCCGGGGGAAACGCAGCGGCCATCATGATGTCGGCGCTGATGCTCCAGGGCGTCCAGCTGGGCCCCATTTTGCAGAAGACCCAGCCGGAATTTCTCTCCAGCGTGTACGCCTCCATGATCGTGACCAACATTCCGATGATCGTGGTGGCCGTGGCGGTGGCCAGGATTTTCAGCAAGATCATGAACGTGCCCTACGCCATTTTGGGGACCCTGATCGCGGTGTTCGCCGTGATCGGCAGCTTCGCGGTGCAGAACAGCGTGTTCGACGTCTACATCATGCTGGGAGCAGGCCTTGTGGGGTATGTGTTCAGCAAATGCAAGTTCAATCCGGCGGCCCTGATTTTAGGGCTGGTGCTGGGAAATATCTGTGAGTCCAATCTGCGGCGCGCGGTGAAGCTGACCCAGGGGGATGTGATCCTGGCGCTCTCCAAGCCCATCACGGCGTCCCTGCTGGCGATCTGTGTGGCGGTGCTGCTGTATCCGGTTGTGAAGAAAATGCTGTTCTCCCGCAGTGCGGGAAACGGCCGGGCCGGAAAATCTGAGAATCAGTCAAAATAAAAATGTAACGGGATAGAGGAGATAGAATTTATGAAAGAGAAGATTATTTTAAGCCCCATTCAGATCGGACCGGTGACCGTCAAGAACCGGGTGATATTCCCCTCCATGTGCACGTTCTTCTGCGACGGACGTGGATATGTCACGGAGGACCAGATGGACTTTGTGGAGGACCTGGCAAAGGGCGGGGCCGGGCTCATCGTGGTTCCGGGCAGCCCCCACGGAAAGCCGGGACCGGGCCGTCCGGCTCTGTCCGACGACCGGTATATGCCGGGCTGGAAGGCCATGGCGGACACGGCCCACCGCTACGGCGCGAAGCTGTTCTGCCAGCTCCACCCGGCGGCGGTACAGGCCGGCCGCGACAAGGTGGTGAAGGCGGTGGAGGATTACAGCAGGGAGTTTCTGGCCGAGCTGGTGGACAGCTATGCCAGGGAAGCGCGCCGCTGCCAGCTCTCCGGCGTGGACGGGGTGGAGATCCACGGCGCCCATGCCCATGAGATCGCCCAGTTCATGTCCCCGCGGTATAACCAGAGAACGGACGAGTACGGTGGAGATTATAAGGGACGCGCCCGCTATTCCCTGGAGATCGTCCGGGCCATCAAGGTCCTCTGCGGGCCAGAGTACCCAGTGGTGTTCCGCATCAGCGGCGACGAGATGGTGGAGCGGGGCAGAAAGCTGCCTGAGACCATTGAGATCATTAAACTTCTGGTGGAGGCGGGCATAGACGCGGTTCACGTATCCATCGGTATGCCGGAGTCCGAGGAGTATATGTGCGCGCCTATGGATATCCCGGACGGGTTCAATACGGCCGCCGCCGAGGCGGTGAAACGGGAGGTAAAGATTCCGGTGATCACGGTGGGACGGATCACCACCATGGAGCAGGCGGAGGAGATTCTGGAGCAGGGTAAGGCGGACCTGACGGCCATCGGCAGGGCGCAGCTGGCGGACCCCGGGCTGGTGAACAAGTACATGGGGTTGGATTCTGCGCCGGTGCGCCGTTGTATCGGCTGCAACCAGGGCTGCCGGGCCGCCACCGTGCGCAAGAAGATCCGCTGTATGCAGAACGTGCGGATCGGCAACGAGAAGGCGCTGACCTTCGCCCCGCCGTCCCCGGCGCTTGAGGCGAAGAAGGTGGTGATCGTGGGCGCTGGCCCGGCCGGTCTGGAGGCGGCGGCCATGCTGGCGGAGCACGGGGTGAAAAACCTGGTGATTTTTGAACAGGAGAGCCGTCCGGGCGGGAAGATCAACCTGGCCCAGATACCGCCCTTTAAGGCCAACATGGAATTTCTGACCGGTTACCGGCTGGAGGTATTAAAACGCCATGGCGTTGAAATCCGCCTGAACGTACGGGCGGACGTATCGATGATCGCGGCTGAGGAGCCGGACGCGGTGATCCTGGCCACGGGCAGCTCGCCGCTTATTCCGCCGATCCCCGGCATCGAGGGGGCGGGCATTTACACGGGCGACCAGGCGCTGGAGGGCGGCATGGAGCTGGGAGAGCGCATCGCCATCCTGGGCGGCGGCCTGATCGGCTGCGAGACTGCGGAGCATTTCGCCTCCATGGGCAGGCAGGTGGAAATCTTTGAGATGAGAGACGATGTGGCCATGGAGCTGACGGAGAGCCGGAGAATCTTTATGCTGAAACGGCTGAAGGAGCTGGAAATTCCCATTCACACGGGGATGAGGGTGGAGGAGATCGCCCTTCCGCGCCTGACCGTATCGGGCGGACAGGGGGAGAAACGGCAGATGGACGGATTTGACAGCGTGATCATTGCCGCCGGGCGCAGGCCGGAGTCGGGACTTCTGGAGGAAGTGAGGGAGGCTCTGCCGGGAACGCGGGTATACACGGTGGGGGATGTGAACGTACCGGGGCTGGCCATCGAGGCGGTCCATGAGGCGGCCTTCGCGGCGGCGGAAATTTTGAGAGAATTTGCATAGTCATACAATTTAAAATCAGGGGCAGATTTCAAAGCGGAAATCTGTCCCTGACTGTGGTATAGACCTGGCTGGCGAAGGCTTCCACGGTCTTTAAGTGGCAGGACCCGGCGGAATAGACCATGACCACGTCCCGGTAAATGCCCGATTCTCCCAGGGAGAGGTAGATTAGATTGCTGGGATGGGGCACCCGCAGAGCGGACACGAAGGTGATGCCAAGGCCGCTCTGAACCATTTCCAGGGCCACGTTTACATTGCTGACGGAGTACAGGGTCCTGGTTCGGATGCGGTAGCCGTCAAACAGCCGGTCTGTGATCTTGCGGATTTTGGTGCCGGGCTCCGAGACGATGAAATCCAGGCCGGAGAGCTGTTCCGGGGCGATCCAGCGGCGTCCGTTTCCGCCTTCTTCGCCCTGGGCCAGCTTTAAGAGCGGATGGCTGGGGGAGACGGCCAGAAAAAGCTCCTCGCTGGTGATGGGATGGTGGACAATGGAGTCGTTGTTGAGGGGCGTGGAGATCAGGGCCGCGTCCAGCTGCTGGCTGATGATCATCTCCTCCAGCGCTCTGGAATTGGCTTCCGTGATGGAGACCGTGATCTGGGGGAAATTCCGGTGGAAGCTGTTGAGGATATCTCCAAGGAACAGCACGCTTTTGGCCGCCGGGATGCCGAAGCGGATCACGCCCAGCTCCAGCATCCGCATCTGCTTAAGCTCCCTCATGGCCGCCTGGTAGGAACGGTCGATCTCCTTGATCTTTTCCAGAAACAGCTCCCCGGCGTAGGTGGGGTGGACCCCGGAGGGGGTGCGGTAGAACAGGACGGTCCCGATGGACGCCTCGAAATTCTTTAAAAACTGGCTCAGATTGGGCTGAGACATATAAAGCTTTTCCGCCGCCCGGGAGATACTGCCTTCCCGGGCAATGGCGAGGATGTAGGTCAGTTCTTTGATTTCAACCATGGGCGCCTCCTGGGATGTTTTTATGTTTGCGTGTCTGATGCGAGTATAGCAATGGGGGGCGCGGCGTGTCAAGAAGGGGGGAATCGGTGCAGAATCCGCCACAATCCAAGATTGCAATTTATAATAGAGTCTGCTAAAATAGAGCGGAGACATTTTAAAGCAGAACGGGCGCGTTTCGCCCCGCACAGGAGGACAGAATTCATGAGTCGCAGAAGAAGGACAGGCAGAGGTTGGTCTGATGAAGATAAAATCAAATACATGCGGATGCTGGCGATCCCGCTGGTTGTTGTGGTAGTGCTGGTGATCATTATCCTGGTGATGGACAAGAAGCCCAAGGAGACGGATGCCACGGTTTCAGGCACGGACAACACGGTGGAGATCGTGGTGGAGCAGTCGGGTACCACGGCGGAGATGAGCGTGGAGCCGGACAACAGCGAGTACAAGACGGATTTCTCGGATTATGAGCTGAAAAAGGACGAGGTTCCCGAGGTGAACCAGCTGATCAGCGAGTATTTCCAGGCCAAGGTGGACCGGGACGCGCAGAAGCTCTACAGCCTGTTTGGAAAGACGGACGAGGAGAATCTGGACCAGCGGCAGAAGCAGCTGGACGCGGAGGCCGCCGAGATTGAGGACTACCAGGAGATCACCTGCTATACCAAGCAGGGGCTGACCGAGGACTCCTACGTGGTCTATGTGACCTACAAGATCAAATTCCGCAGGGCGGATTCCCTGGCGCCGGGACTTCTGTGGTGTTATGTGGTGAAGTCTGAGGACGGACAATACCGGATTCGCGAGAACGTGGTGGGCGAGGAGGCGGACTACGTGGCCAAGGCCAACCAGTCCGAGGACGTGCGCCTTCTGGCCTCCCAGATCAACCAGCAGTTGAAGGAAGCGCTGGAATCCGACGCGCTGCTGGCCGGGGCTTACAAGAAGCTTCAGAAGGGCGCGGTGGTGGACTCCTCCCAGCCGGAGGAGACAAAGGACAGCAACGTGTCCATTATCCCGGGCGGCCAGGAGACGACCGCGGCGGACGGGACGGAGACAGCCGGGACAACCCCGGAGGGAGCGCCCCAGGGCGGAGACGCGGGGCAGGAACAGGGACAGGAAAGCAGCGACAGCGCCGGTGACAGCAGCGCCGCTTCGCAAAATGAGACCGGGGCAGGGGAGAGTTCCTCCGCTTCCCAGGTAAAAATAGGCGAATAACCGGAGGCGTAAAGAGATGGATGTAAAGGATTTTAATTTTGATCTGCCGCAGGAACTGATTGCCCAGGATCCCCTGGATGACCGGGCCTCCTCGCGGCTGCTGGTGCTGGACAAGGATACGGGAGCGGTGACCCACCGGGTGTTCCGGGATATTGTGGAGTATTTGAGGCCGGGGGACTGCCTGGTGATCAACGACACCAAGGTGATTCCCGCCCGGCTTATGGGCGTGAAGGCGGACACTGGGGCAAAGATCGAGGTGCTGCTGTTGAAGCGCCGGGAGAACGATATCTGGGAGACCCTGGTAAAGCCTGGGAAAAAGGCCAAGCCGGGCACGGAGCTGTCCTTCGGGGACGGACTGCTGACCGGAACCGTGGTGGAGACGGTGGACGACGGAAACCGTCTGATCCAGTTCCATTATGAGGGGATTTTTGAGGAAATTCTGGACCAGCTGGGACAGATGCCCCTGCCGCCCTACATCACCCATCAGCTGAAGGACAAGAACCGTTACCAGACGGTATACGCCAAGCACGAGGGATCGGCGGCCGCGCCCACGGCGGGGCTGCATTTTACAAATGAATTGCTGCAGGAGATTGAGGACATGGGGGTGAAGATCGCCCATGTGACGCTGCACGTGGGCCTGGGGACCTTCCGGCCCGTGAAGGTGGAAAATGTGCTGGATCACCACATGCACTCGGAATTTTACGTGGTGGAGGAGTCCGAGGCGGCCAAGGTCAACGAAACGAAAGCCGCCGGGGGGCGGGTGATCTGCGTGGGAACCACCAGCTGCCGCACCGTGGAGTCCGCGTCCACGGAGGACGGGGTGCTGAAGGCTGGGACGGGATGGACGGAGATATTCATCTATCCGGGCTACCGGTTTAAAATTCTGGACGCCCTGATCACCAATTTCCACCTGCCGGAGTCCACGCTGGTGATGCTGGTCAGCGCTCTGGCCGGGCGGGAGCACATTCTGGCCGCTTACGAGGAGGCGATCCGGGAGCGGTACCGCTTCTTCTCCTTCGGGGACGCCATGTTCATCGCGCCGGACCCGGTGGCGCTGCCGCGGAAAACAGAGGAATCATGATGGAAGAACGTTTGAATAAACTGCTCAGCGCCATGGGCGTCTGCTCCAGGCGGGAGGCGGACCGGCTGATCGAGTCAGGGAAGGTTTTGGTGGACGGCGTACCCGCCAAGATGGGACAGAAGGTACGTTTGGACCAGACCGTTGTCTGCCGCGGTAAGGTGGTGGGACGCGGGGAAACGGCGGCGCCGGGGGCCGGGAGCGGGAAAGTGGCGAGAGGCGCCGGGAACAGGAAAGTGGCTCCGGGAGCGGGGAGAGGGAAGTTGACGCCGGGCGGCGGGAACGGTAAGTCCGTCAGGAGTGCTGAGAACAGCAAAACCGCCCGGAGCTCTGAGTTTGGGAAACCGGCGCAGGGCGCACTGCGCGGCAAGTGGGATCAGGGCGCAGAGAGCGTCAGAGATAATACTGCCGCCCCGGCCTCCTCCCCCCGCCCCATGAAAAAGCCCCGCCCCGTACTCCTCGCCGTAAACAAACCTAAGGGCGTGGTCTGCACGGCTTCGGACAAGGACAAGGCGCCGAACATTGTGGATATGATACAGTATCCCGTCAGAGTATATTACGTGGGCCGTCTGGACAAGGATTCAGAGGGCCTGGTTTTAATGACCAATCAGGGCGATCTGGTGAATAAAATCATGCGCAGCGGCAATGCTCATGAGAAGGAGTACCAGGTTGTCGTGGACCGGCCCGTGACCGCGGAGTTTCTGGCGCGGATGGAGAAGGGCGTGCGGTTGAAGGAGCTGGATCGGACCACCCTGCCCTGCAAGGTGCGAAAGACCGGGGACAAGCGCTTTTCCATCGTGCTGACCCAGGGCTTAAACCGCCAGATCCGCCGGATGTGCGAGGCCTGCGGTTGTCATGTGCGCTCTTTAAAGCGGGTGCGGGTGATGAACATCTGCCTGGGCGACTTAAAGAGCGGCGAATACCGCCAGGTGGAGGGCGCCGAGTACCGGGAGTTTATGAAACTTCTGGAACATTCCACCAGTTTGTCCTTCCGACAGCAAAATGCTGCCAGGGGGCGCGATCAATCGGATGGAGAATGAGAATGGAAGATAGAATCGAGAGAATGAAGGAACTTGTATCCCTGCTCTCCAAAGCGGGGAAGGCCTATTACCAGGAGAGCCGGGAGATTATGAGCAACTTTGAGTACGACCGGCTTTACGACGAGCTGACCGCCCTGGAGCGGGAGACCGGCATCACCCTGTCCGGCAGCCCCACCCAGCGGGTGGGCTACGAGGTCTTAAGCGAGCTGCCCAAGGAGACCCACGAGTCCCCCATGCTGTCTCTGGACAAGACCAAGAGCGTGGAGGATTTGCAGGCCTGGCTGGGGGACCAGAAGGGCCTGCTCTCCTGGAAAATGGACGGTCTGACCATCGTTCTGACCTACGACGGCGGAACCCTGGTCAAGGCGGTTACCCGGGGCAACGGCGAGATCGGCGAGGTGATCACCCCAAATGCCAGGGTGTTCGCCAACATCCCCTTAAACATCGCCCACAAGGGCCTGGTGGTGCTGCGGGGCGAGGCGGTGATCCTGTACTCCGATTTCCGGCGGATCAACGAGGAGATCGAGGACGTGGATGCAAAATACAAAAATCCCCGCAACCTCTGCAGCGGCTCGGTGCGCCAGCTGAACAGCCAGATCACGGCGGAGCGCAACGTGCATTTTGAGGCGTTCTCCCTGGTGCGGGCAGAGGGCGTTGACTTTGAGAACTCCCGCAAGCGCCAGTTTGAGTGGTTGAAGAGCCAGGGCTTCGAGGTGGTGGATTACCGGGAGGTGACGGCGGAAACGCTTCCTCAGGCGGTTCAGGAGTTTGCCGATGCGGTGGAGGGCAACGACATTCCCTCCGACGGCCTGGTGCTGCTCTATAACGATATCGCCTACGGCGAGTCCCTGGGCCGCACGGCCAAATTTCCCCGGAACTCCATCGCCTTCAAGTGGCAGGACGAGATCCGGGAGACCAAGATGCGCTACATCGAGTGGAGCCCGTCCCGCACCGGCCTGATCAACCCCGTGGCTGTGTTCGAGCCGGTGGAGCTGGAGGGCACCACGGTGAGCCGGGCCAGCGTCCACAACATCAGCATCCTGGAAGGGTTGGAGCTGGGCGAGGAGGACCGGATCACGGTCTACAAGGCCAACATGATCATCCCTCAGATCGCGGACAACTTAACACGCAGCGGGGTAAAGCATATCCCGGAGCAGTGCCCGGTCTGCGGCGGGACCACGGAGATCCGCCAGGTGAACGACGTGCGCAGCCTCTACTGCGTTAACCCGGACTGCCAGGCCAAGAAAATCAAGAGCTTCACGCTGCTGGTCAGCCGGGATGCCCTGAATATCGACGGCCTCAGCGAGGCCACCCTGGAAAAATTCATCGGGGCCGGATTCATCCACGAGTACGCGGATATTTTCCACCTGGACCGCCATCAGGAGGCTATCGTGGAGATGGAGGGCTTTGGGCAGAAGTCCTACGACAATCTGGTGGCGTCTGTGGCCAAAGCCGCCGACACTACGCTGCCCCGGGTGATCTACGGTCTGGGCATCGCGGGCATCGGTCTGGCCAACGCCAAGGCATTGTGCCGCCATTTCGGATATGAGTTCGGGAAAATGCGAAAGGCCGATGAGGAGGAGTTGGTGGCTGTGGACGGCATCGGAGCCGTCTTAGCCAAAGCCTGGATGGAGTATTTTTCTTCCGAAGCAAACAATGAGGCGGTGGACCACCTGCTGGCCGAGTTGACCATCGAGAAGGAAGTTGTGGAGGAGACCGAGCAGATCTTTGCGGGAAAAACCTTTGTGATCACCGGCTCCCTGGAACATTTTGGTAACCGGAAGGAATTGCAGGAGCTGATTGAGTCCAAAGGCGGCAAGGCCGCGGGCTCCGTTTCCGCCAAGACCAGCTATCTGATCAACAACGATTCCCTGTCCGCATCCTCCAAGAACAAGAAGGCTAAGGATTTAGGCGTTCCGATTATCACGGAAGAGGAGTTTCTCCGAATGCTGGAGCCCCTGGAATAAGGGGCTTACCGGAGCCGCCCGGGCGGCAGAAACAGCATGATTTGTAGTGGGCTATGCCCGCTGCCGGAAAGGGGAAACGAGATATGCCGATTAAAGTACAGAGTGATTTGCCGGCGAAAGCCATATTGGAAGAAGAGAATATATTTATCATGGACGAACGGCGGGCCATGACCCAGGACATCCGTCCGTTGGAGATTTTGATCCTGAATCTGATGCCCATGAAGGAGGAGACGGAGACCCAGCTGTTGCGGGCCCTGTCCAACACGCCCCTGCAGGTGGACTGTACGTTTCTGATGATGGCAAGCCACGTGTCCAAAAACACGTCGGCCAGCCATTTAAATAAGTTTTACGTGGAATTTAACGATATCAAGCGCAGGAAGTACGACGGAATGATCATCACCGGCGCGCCAGTGGAGAACCTGGAGTTTGAGGAGGTCAATTACTGGTCGGAGCTGTCCACAATTATGGAGTGGACGAAAACCCATGTGACCTCCACCTTACATATCTGCTGGGGAGCCCAGGCGGGGCTGTATTACCATTACGGGATTCCCAAATACCAGCGGGAGAAAAAGCTCTCCGGGATTTACAACCACAAGGTGTTAAACCGGAAGGTTCCGATGGTGCGCAGCATGAACGATTATTTCCTGGCCCCTCATTCCCGCTATACCGAGGTGAGGAGGGCGGATATTCTGCGGCACCCGGAGCTGGAAATCCTGGCCGAATCCGACGAGGCGGGAGTATTTCTGGTGATGAGCCGGGAGGGGAAGCAGATTTTCATCCAGGGACACCCGGAGTACGACCGTATGACCCTGAACAACGAGTACCACAGGGACTTGAAAAAGGGCCTGGACCCAGAGCTGCCCTGCAATTACTACGAGAATAACGACCCGTTCTCCGTGCCGCCGTTAATGTGGCGCAACACGGCGAATACGTTGTATGCCAACTGGCTGAATTTCTACGTGTATCAAACCACTCCTTATGTGTTGGATGAGGAAGCCTGAAAATGATTGCCATATGCGACTCAAATGCGACCACATTGCGATTTCCGTTGTATTGAAAACCGGCTTGGGCTATAATGAAGTTGGAAGAGGGCGGTTGCGATACAGTAAAAGGAGGCGCAATCCACGGAAGTATTAAGAGAAATCATAAACAGCAACAGGCTGAAAACCCTGTTTGCAGTGCCGAAGTCTATGGAGAATATGGACGTGGAGGTGATTGCGCTGCCACTTGCAGATAATTGAGCCTGATTGATGCGGCTGATGTAACCGGAGGCGACATAAGGGCGGCGCTGGACTGCGGCTGGAAGGACTTTGAGGACTGTGTTCAGCATCAGGTGACGTCACATAACCATGTCCGATATATCATCACAAGGAATGTGAAGGATTATGAGGGCAGCGAGCCGCAGCCTGTCACACCGGAAGCGTTTTTAGAGACGTTAAGTGAATAAAAATTGTGCAAGATATCTGTTTGTGAGAACGGGTATCTTGTTTTTTATTGTACGCATGCTCTTTGAACATCAGGAAACTGTTCTGAACAACCATTTTCAGATCAGTTCCTTTTTTATTCCCAAATCTCCCGATGATCCTCAAAAAACGCCCAAAAACGCCTAAAAAACGCCGCGGAATCCCTCAACCCCCCCGCCGGAAAATCGCCGTGTCAAGTCATTGCTATTTCCCATACTCTTTGCTATACTGAGATTAATTATTTTGTATGTGGTCACAGAAGCGGGAGGAAAAATGAAGAATATAAAGATTGGCAAAAAACTAGTGATTTCCTATGTGGTGATACTCCTTTTGATGATGTTGGGAACGGCCCTCAGCATCGCCAAGCTTGTGAGCTTCAGCCGGCAGATCGAAGCGTTTTACGACGGCCCGTTTCAGGTAAAGGGCAGCGCCAATATTATTAACTCCAGCTTTGAGAGAATGCAGAAGGCGGTTTACCGCACAATCGCCAATGAGGATCCGGCGATTGTGGAGGAGGCGATTGAAAACGCCAGAGATTCCGCCAAGGTCATCCAGAAGCAGCTTCCCATTGTGAGGGAGCACTTTACGGGGGATCCGGAGATCATCAACGGTCTGGAGGAGCAGCTGGACAAGCTGGCGCCCATGAGGCAGGAGGTGCTCACGCTGGCCTCCCAGAACCGGAAAAAGGAAGCCGCAAAATATATGGAGGCCAACAACATACCGACCATACATGCGGCCCAGGCGAAGCTGGATCTCCTGATTGAAAACGGCAATATAAAGGGCGAGGAGCTGATCAACAACCTTCGGGGAAGCCAAAAGGACGCCATCATCATGCTGGGGCTGCTGGGCTTTTCCAGCCTGCTTATCAGCGTCGTGTTCTGCGTTTACATCACAAAAGCCATCACGGTGCCGGTTTCTGAGCTGGAGCAGGCCGCCGGGAAGCTGGAACACGGACAGCTCAGTTCCACGGCGATTACCTACACGTCCCGGGATGAGCTGGGACATCTGGCGGACAGCATGCGCAGCGTGGTGAATTCCCTCCTGTTAATTATCCGCGACGAGGGGGAACTTCTGGGCGAGATGGCGAAGGGGAACTTTGACGTGAAAACCGGGGTGGAGGAACAATACACAGGCGATTTTGTCAGTGTGCTGGAATCCATTCGGACGATCAACACCTCGCTGAGCCGTGCGCTGGAACAGATCAACCTTTCTTCTGACCAGGTGGCTTCCGGAGCGGAGCAGGTGTCCTGCGGCGCCCAGGCTCTCTCCCAGGGGGCGACGGAGCAGGCTTCTTCCATGGAGGAGCTGGCCGCCACCATTATCGAAATTTCCAGTCAGGTGAAGGAGAATGCAGAACATGCGGAGGAGGCGAACCAGCGGGCCAACGCCGCCGGGGCCGAGGCGGAGGACAGCAACCTCAGGATGAAGGAGATGGTTTCGGCCATGGCGGACATCAGCAGCAGTTCCCAGGAGATCGGAAAGATTCTAAGGACCATAGAGGATATTGCCCTTCAGACCAACATTCTGGCGCTCAACGCTGCCGTGGAAGCGGCCAGGGCCGGAGATGCGGGAAAAGGATTTGCGGTGGTGGCAGGGGAGGTCCGCCAGCTGGCGGAGAGGTCGGCCCAGGCCTCCAAAAACACGGCTGTTTTGATCCAAAACTCCTTAAATACGGTGGATAAGGGCACAAAAATTGCAGATGAGACCGCGCGCTCCCTGGAGACCGTGCTTCTAAGCCTCCGCCATGTAATCGATAACGTTGGGCAGATTACCGAGGCATCCAGGCAGCAGGCGGATTCGATCCGGCAGCTGGAACAGGGAATCGAGCAGATTTCCACAGTCGTGCAGGCCAATTCCGCCACTGCGGAGGAGAGCGCAGCCGCCAGTGAGGAGCTGTCGGCCCAGGCTCAAATTTTAAAGGGTCTGGCGGGGCAGTTTCGAATCGGGGCTTAACAGTTCGGGTATCAGGAGCTTCTGCGCCTCGCCGATGCCCAGTTGAACCAGGTTTCGGATCGAAAAGTTAAATTCGTGTATCATAAGCTCCTCCAGAGCCTCTGCAAAACGGGCGGCGTCCCCTGCTTCAAGTGAGCTCATGAGTATTTCAAAGCAGGAACGGCAGCGGTTAATCCGGTCGCCGTTCATTTCCCATATGTTGCGCAGAGCGTATCCCCAGAAGAACTGCCGGAGCAGCTCCCCGTAGACGGTGCGGATTGCCTGGTAGGGAGCGGACAGCTTCAGCATCTCCAAAGCGTCATAAGTGACCAGTTCGTATAACTGCCGTTGCCCGACCGTGGATAAATGCGCAGCGCATTGTTGCCGTCCGGCGGCATCCAGCGACGCTATGGTGAGTTCGGAAACCTCCCGGCAGGACAGCGTCAGGATCTGCATGCTCCGGGCCATATCCAGCAGCCGTTTACGGACCACAGAGTTCGTGAAATCGCAGTTTTTGGACGTTTCATGATAGGAGAGCACCCGTGTCCCGATCCGCTTCTCAGACTTGACGGCTCCAATTCCGTTTAACAGGGACAGCGCCCGGCGGACCGTGCTCACGGACACATTCCGCTCCTTGGAAAGCTTATTTAAGGACGGCAGCAGTGAATGCTCGGGATAGTACCCCCGGCTGATCTGCGTGAGCAGGTCCATGGCCAGCGTGTAGCAGATCTGGGAGGCCTTTTCATAGGAACTCCACGCAAAGGAAATTTGCTGCTTCGGCGCAGGCGCGGTGATCCGCTCCTCATAAAACCGGCACAGAACCGCGGACAGGGATTCCTGGGCATCACAGATCGACTTTTGGAGGGAATCCCAATCCTTTTTGAGGCAAAATTCCAGATACCGCGGCGCGTATTCATTTACGGCGAATGTCCCCCAAGGATTTTTGGGTGTGCTCAGAAAGGGAGCCTCATAGAATGTAAAAATCTGCCAGAGGAGCCGGAGCAGGAGATCATTACCCAGGGAATCGAAGGCCTGTATCATAAATTCAAATGTGTTGGAGGGGGTCAGGGTGTGTTCGATTTTTTGCTGCCTCGTGCGGTCGTAGATCGCCGGGGGAGCGTTCTTGAACCCGACCCACTGAGCGCGTCCCAACAGCGGGTGAAGGGATTTGCTCATATCGATCAGGGCGTGTTTCCGCTCGGAATAAAAGCGCTGGACGTTCTCCTCGATCTCCGATTCGCTGTAATCCCGGACCACCACAGAGCCCACATTGGTGGACAGCGTAATGTAACCCTCCCGCTGCAGCCGGAGGTAGGCGGAACGCACGGTGTCCAGGGATACGAGAAAATTGTCCGCAGACTGTTCCATGGTGGGGAGGGTGCAGCCGCGCCGGTAGGCGCCGAATTGGATGTGGGTCTTTAAAACATTGTATACGATCTGACACCGTTCCATATCATTTTTCACGTAGTTTTCCTCATTTCATATCGCTCAGTATTGTAATACGGGTTATGTGGAATTGTGCTTTGTAACTTCTTTCAAACAGTATCATAACATCATTTGATGCCGTTTGCCAAGTTCATTCTTTGGGTTGCCGGGATTCGTTTTGGTTGCCCTTTTCCCGGGGGTTTGCTATACTGTAATAAATATGGATATGAGTAAGGATGATCGGGAAACAAAATCCTGTATCAGTGGAGAGCGCATATGAAAAAGAAGAGATGCCGCTGGGGGATATACCTGGCGGTTGGACTGCTGGCTGGCCTGATGGGCCTGTGGAATACCGGGACCGCGACGGCCCAGGATTCCGGGGAGCGCCCGTTAAAAGTGGCGTTTCCCGAGCTGGAGGGCCTCAGCGAGACAGACCGGTACGGCTGTCACAAAGGCCTGATTGTGAACTACCTCGATGAGATCGCCAAATACACCGGCTGGGAGTATGAATATGTTCCCGTAGCCAATGACGATATGGTCTCCAACTTTATGGAGGGGCAGTACGATCTGATGGGCGGCACATTTTATTCCCCGGGATTTGAGGAATACTTCGCCTACCCGGATTACAATACGGGAAGGAGCCGTGCGGTCCTTCTGTGCCGCCGGGATGACGGCCGTCTGCTGGGATACGACCTGACTACGCTGAACGGGAAAACCATCGGGGTCTACGACCGGGCCGTGGATAAAATCCGGCATCTGAATGAATTTTTGACCAGCAACGATCTGGAATGCGGGCTTAAATATTATACATACGAGGACATGAAGGACGGCAACCTTTATGAGAAGCTGCGCAGCGGCGACGTGGACATGCTGTTGGGAAACGACCTGGAGATCGGCGGTGAGTTCCGCATGGTCGCGTCCTTCCAGGCCCAACCCTATTACATTGTCACCACTGTCGGGAACACGGAAATTCTGGAAGGTCTGAACACCGCGCTTCGGTATATTCTGGAGTCCACGCCCAACTTCGCGGATCAGGTCTATTTTGCAAATTTTCCGGACCTGAAGCTGGCGGACATTCAGTTAAACGACAGCGAGCTGCGTTACATTGAGGAGAAGGGAACCGTCACCGTTGCCATTCCCACAGATTGGCATCCCTTCTACTGTATAGGAGGGATGGAGGAACTGCATGACGGCATCCTACCGGACCTGCTGAAGGAAATCACCGCCTTTACCGGCCTGCAGTTTACGTTTCGTTACGGGGACAACTACGCGGAGTGCATCCGCATGGTGCAGCAGGGCGAGGCGGATATCCTGGGGGCTTACCTGGACGGCAATGAACAGGCCTTCCGCAGCAATCTGGCTCTGTCGCAGCCGTATATGGACCTGAACAATATCGTGATTAAGCATAAATCGGTCAGCTACCCGGAGCCGGGACTCATCTGCGGGATTCTGACCGGGAGAAAGCTGCCTGACAGCTTTGGGGCGGAGGAAATCCGCAGATATGACTCAGTGGCGGAATTGCTGGGCGCGGTCAATACCGGGGAAGTGGATTATATCTACGGCGTCTCCGCCATGCTGGAGCAGGAACTGCAAAACCACCGGTATCTGAACGTAATGCCGGTGACGCAGGAGAGCGACAGCACGGATGTGGCCTTTGCAGTACCCAGGCCGGTCAGGCCGGAGCTGCTCACGGTTTTGAACAAGGCCATCGGCAATATTCCCACGGAAGAGAAAAACGCGCTGCTGAACCAGAGTCTGGTTTCTGTCGGCTATACCGGACTGTCCCTGCAGGAGTTGTTCTACTCCAACCCGCTGGTCTGCGTTTTGATTCTGTCGTGCGCGCTGATTTTAATTATGTCCGTGATCCTGATGATCGTGAGAGGCAGGATGAGAAACGCCCTTCTGCAGAGCAGGCTGGAAGCGGCGGAGGCCAAGAGTACGGCCAAGAGCGTTTTCCTGTCCCAGATGAGCCATGAGATCCGCACGCCCATGAACGCCATCATCGGCCTGACCGATCTGACCTGCAAGGAGCGGGACGTACCGCCGGAGATCGAAAAAAAGCTGAAAAAGATTCACAGCTCGTCCCAATACCTGCTGGCCCTGATCAATGATATCCTGGATATGTCCCGGATCGAGAACGGGAAGATGGAGATCGAGCAAAAGGAATTTTCGCTGTCCCTTTTGCTTCAGGAACTGCAGAGTATGATGAGCATCCAGGCGGAGCAGAAGGGGCTGGATTTTCAGGTGGATTTTCATGCCGGCTATGACTGGCTGGAAGGGGATCCGGTCCGTCTGCGCCAGATTTTGATCAACCTGCTCTCCAACGCGGTTAAGTTCACCCCCGCCGGAGGTACGGTAACGCTCCGGGTGGAGGAGCAATCCTGCGGGGAGGATGAGGTGGAATACCGTTTTTCCGTGCGGGATACCGGCGTGGGCATCCCACGCGGGGACCAGGAGCGCATTTTCGCCTCATTTGAGCAGCTGAGGCCCTCCATATCCCAGAGCGCGGGAACCGGGCTTGGCCTTCCCATCAGCCGCAATATCGCCAGACTGATGGGCGGGGACCTGGAAGTGAAAAGCGAGCCTGGAAAGGGATCGGAGTTTTATATGACGCTGCGGTTCCCCAAAGGAGCGATGGCGCCGCCGTCGCCGGAACCGGCCGGACAGGAGAATGGGCTGGAGGGCATGAAGGTCCTGCTGGCGGAGGACAACGACCTCAACGCCGAGATCGCCCAGGAGTTATTGGCAATGGCGGGAATTACGGTGTGCCGCGCGGCCGACGGTCAGGAGGCGGTGGACCGGTTCTGCGCCGGAGCGCCGGGAGAATTTCAGGCCGTTCTCATGGATATCCGCATGCCGGTGAAAAATGGCCATGAGGCAGCCCGCGAGATCCGCTCCTGCGGACGGCCGGACGCAGACGTGCCCATTATCGCCATGACCGCCAACACCTTCAAAGAGGACGAGGAGGAGGCCAGGGCATCGGGCATGAACGGTTTTGTGCCCAAACCCATCGATCCCGATCGGTTGTTCGCCACTCTGCGCGAGTATGCACAGGTCCGCTGAACCCATTAAAAATACGCCCAGACCGGGAATTTCTCCCGGGATGGGCGTTTTTTGACAGGTCAGTTTCTCCGGTCCTCCACCAGCAGGGTCTGGATCGTGTCGGGCGAGGGGTTCCAGTTGAGCACATAGGCCGTGTAGATCCGGCGGGGATTTAAGATCACCGGCGTTGTGACCAGCGTTGTCTCAGGCCGGGCGGACCTTGAGACGGACAGCAGGTAGCTGCCTGCGTTAAAGGGGCTGAAGCTGGCAGCGTCCTTAAATTGCACGGAATTGAAGTAGACGTTTCCGATGGCCGCGTTGACCGGACCGCTGTAATAGGCCAGGTTGCAGACCCGGAAGCAGGCGGAGTTGTAACCGGAGGGACAGGTGGTGTCCTCGATCACAGTCAGATCCAGGCCGGTTGGGGCGTTGATTATCGCCACCGTCGCCATGCCGCCGCCCACATACAGGGATTTGCGCAGATAGGTGTATCCGTTCGTCCCTGCCACCGTAAAGACATGGTAGCCCTGGGAGATCTGGTTGTAGCGGGTGATCTCCGGGAATCCCAGCCCTGAGCTGGCCAGCCGGCCGTCGATCCATATGGAAAACGGATTATAACCCGTCGCCGCATTTAACAGGCGGATGGAACCGCGGACCCACTGGTTGTTGCTGCAGAACAGGCATGGGACGTAGGGCGGAACGACGGGGTAGGACGGGGGCATGACGGAGAAGTCCGGGTCAATGGGTTCGTAGGGGGGCATGACCGAGAAATCCGGGTCAATGGGTTCGTAGGGAGGCGTGACCGAGAAATCCGGGTCAACGGGTTCATAGGGGGGCGTGACCGAGAAATCCGGGTCAACAGGTTCATAGGGGGGCATGACGGAAAAATCCGGATCAATGTTGTTGTCTGTCGGAGGCACGGAAAAACCGGGGTCGATCTGCTCTTCCGATATCTGGGCAGCGGTCAGAGGTAAGGATTCAAATTCATTCATAGTGGCAGCCTCATACTGAGCTCTTTATAAAGGATATATGCCCCGGTACAGGCTGCCGTGTAGAAAAAACGGAGTTTTCCCGGTATTTTAAGACCGGGCCATTTTCTCATAGTATTTTAATTTGTATTGGTACATCTGATCGTCCGCTTCGGCGATCAGACTCGGATAATCGGTACAGTCTCCGCGGACTACGCCGTAGCTGATGGAGCGGGGATACCGGGCCGGCCCGGATTTGAGCTGTTCATTGGCCTGTTCCAGGGCAGCCGCCAGCTCCGGCTCGTTCACCCCGTTCCCCATCATGACGAACTCGTCTCCGCCGTAGCGGAACAGATCCATGTTTAACCGGCTGCTGATTTCAGAGAGAATCCGGGAAACGTCAATCAGGTAAACGTCCCCCTCCAGATGCCCGAACTGGTCGTTGGTGGTCTTTAGGCCGTTCACATCTATAAACGACAGGGTGATGCAGCTGCCGTAGCCGGCATACTCTTCCAGGCGCTTCTCAAAGAGCTGGCGGTTGTTCAGGCCGGTCAGCATATCGGTGTAGGCCAGCTTCCAAAGCTTGTTGATGTCCTGCTTTTCCTGGATCAGACGGCTGCGGATTTCGTGCTGCTTCTCCATATAGTAGTGGAGGGAGGCGACGCGGAGGGAGTAGATGATTGTGATCACCAGGACAAAGATGGAAAAAACAGCGGATTTGATCCCCCAAGTTTTGATACCCATCTCGTTGCCCGACTGAGAGTAGGCGAGGAGCTGAATCATCAGAAACAGATAGATGAATACCTCGGTCCAGGTGTAGAACACAAGGCTTTTCCGGTAACGCATCATCCGCTCCAGCTGGGCGGAAAAATGGCTGCGCCGCAGGCCGTACATCAGGAAAATCATGGCTGTAAATCCGAGAAAAATCGGAAATGATTTTATGGAGGACAGCGCATTGTCAAAGGTGCTGACCGGTATGTTGAGCAGGATCGAGGTAAGGCTGCGGAAGAACACGTTTAACGCCAGGCCCATAATCACGCAAAACAGCGCCAGTCCATAGGACACAAGAAGGTCGAAGGAAAATGCCAGGCGGACTTCCAGGCCCAGAAGAATTAGAAAAATAAACCAGTTGACCACCAGTGGAAGTTCCAGGCAGCTGGCAATGAAAAACCACAGGTACACGAAAAAGAAGCAGGCGAAATGAAGCCGGCCGGATATGGGTTTCCTGCGGATTTCAGCAGAGAATTTGAAAAATTCATTACTGAAAAAATAGTAGGATACCGCGGTTATCAAAACTTGAATCAGATTGTTTCCGTCCATAGGCTGCCACGCTGCTTTCTGCTTTTATCTGCGTACATTCGCTGATCCGCCGCGTCCATATAGCGGTCGACCGAATCTTCGTTGGAGGAGATTCCGTAGCTGAAGAAAATCTTGTCTTTGGGATCGGCCGTTTCCAGGAGCTTTAGCTGGAGATTCCGGACCAGAGTTTCAATCCGGTTGATTTCCCCGCCCGGGAATACCAGCAGAAACTCATCGCCGCCGATCCTTGCCAGATAGCCCTCCCCCTGCATCATGCCGGTGCAGGTGTCGGCAAAGCGTTTCAGCATCAGATCCCCGAAGGTGTGCCCGTACAGATCATTTGCGCGTTTGAGGCCGTCTAAGTCAATGAAAACGCAGATCAGCCGGAGTCCGTTTTGGATGTGACCGGCCATGATGGAGCAGATTTCGCGCCGGTTGTACGCGTTTGTGAGGGAATCGACTTCGCTTGTTTTTTTCAGGGATTCTTTTTCAAAATACCGCTGGGCGATCAGAACCTCGCTCTCTTCATACTGCCGCCGAAGCTCCTCGCTTTTGGCAAACACATAGTTGTAATTCAGGAAGTTGAACATCAAAAAGAAGATCAGGACGTCTCCGCTGACCAGAAGCAGGTAGGAGATCCGGCCGGCCGGATAAAGGGTCAGGATCATGGAATCCAGAATGTGGTAAGCGGAGCAGACAAAGAGGAAGCGGGTATAGATCACTACCTTGGATTTATCGTAGTCTTGTTTCCACAGAAATTCGGGGTGGGAGTGGAGCAGGAACAGACACGCCACATTAAAGAACGCGAACGTCGTGTTCATGACAATAAGCCGCAGCTCCGTATTCGACGCTATGCGGGCCATATCAAATTTCAAAAGCCCGGCAGTTCCGATGACGGTCATCAACAGGGAGGTGTAGATCAGATAAATGACCATGGTGAAATGATTCATCATCAGACGCCGGTTCGGGTAAGGCAGTACGTTGAGAAACAGAAGGAACAACAGGCCAATCAGCAGGACCGGCAGAGGAATCAACAGAATGGCTCCCAAAAAGATCCAGACAATGCGCAGGACGGCGCACAGCGTGTGATAACCCCTGTGTGCCGGATCCGGGACACCCATGGCGGCCATCATCCGGTTCAGCAGGTATTCCGATAAACCATTCAGAAACAAAAGCATCGGAAATAAAATCATGGCTGCCTCCTTAAATTTGATCATCTGATCCTTATATTTTATCATGATTTCCGATAAAGAACAACGTAATTTGACACAGCCCGGGCCGGAACGCGGGGAATAGATGTAAAAGGTTGGAAAAAGCCCTGGCAAAGCTTGTAAAATCAAGGGGGGTCGGGTATAATTAAGGGCGGATGCCTACAAAAAACGTCAATAATCGAAAGCGGAGGTTCGGGTGACCATGAAAAATTTTAAGGTGGCAAAAAAGCTGTTCATTTCATATGCGCTGATCTTCGTACTGCTGATAGCGGGGTACATTGTGAGTATTGGCGATCTGATGGGAATGGGCCGGCAGATCGAGACCTTCTACGGGGGGCCGTTTATTGTGAACAACAGCGCGGGTATTGTCAACGCGAATTTTGAACAGATGCAGAAGTCTGTTTACAGGGCGATTTGTAATTCCGATCCGGAGATTGTGGCGGAGGCCATCGCAAAGGCGAAGGAGTCTGCCCTTATCATAGAGAAGCAGCTGCCGGTGATCCGGGAGCATTTTTTAGGCGACCAGCAGATTGTGGACCGCTTGGACACCGCTTTCACGAAACTGAAGCCCATGAGGGAGCACGTGCTGGCCCTGGCCTCCGAGAACCGGAACGCCGAGGCGGCCGATTATATGGAGAAGAACAATATTCTGGTCATCAAAGAGGCGCAGATGGAGTTGAACAGCCTTCAGGAGAACGGAAACGCCAGGGGGGAAGCCCTGGTCGGAGGTTTGCGGGACCAGCAGGCCGGAGCCATCGGCCGGCTGGTGATTCTGGGGATTGTGAGTTTGACGGTCAGCCTGGTCTTTGGCATCTACATAACCCGGGGGATCACGCTGCCGGTTCAGGAGTTGGAGAAGGCGGCCCACGATATCGCCCGGGGAGCGTTTTCCGAGGTGCAGATCCGGTACCGGTCAAAGGATGAGCTGGGGAGTCTGGCCGGAAATATGCGCAGCATGGCGGCCACGCTGTCGGATGTGATCGCGGATGAAACCCATGTGCTGGGAGAGATGGCCCAGGGGAATTTTGCAGTGCACGCCAGCCAGAGAGAGCGCTATGTGGGGGAACTTGAGCAGATTCTGCTGTCCATGCGGGAGATCAACCGGCGCCTGAGCAGAACGATGTTTCAGATCAACCAGTCCGCCGACGAGGTGGCGGCCGGTTCCGAACAGGTATCCGTGGGAGCCCAGTCCATGGCGCAGGGAGCCACCGAACAGGCGGCCTCCATCGAGGAACTCTCCGGAACCATCAACGAAATTTCCGGCCAGGTGTACCGGAACGCCCAGAGCGCGCAGACGGCAGGCGAGAAAACACAGCGTGTAAAAGCGAGCGCGGATGCCAGCGGACAGTGCATGCACGAGATGTTGACCGCGATGGGGGATATCAGCAAGAGCTCCGGTGAAATCCGGAAAATCATTAAGAGCATCGAGGACATCGCCCTGCAGACCAACATTCTTTCGCTGAACGCCGCAGTGGAGGCAGCCCGGGCGGGAGCGGGAGGCAAGGGTTTCTCCGTGGTGGCAAATGAGATCCGCAGTCTGGCCAACAAGTCCGCGGCCGCTTCCAAGGATACGGCGGCATTGATCGAGAGCTCCCTGAAAGCGGTCGAGAAGGGAACGCGGACGGCCCATCAGACGGCCAAGGCGCTGTCCGAGGTGGTGGACGGCATCGACCATGTGGCGGAGCTTTTGGACCACATCACGGAGGCGTCGCTGAAACAGTCGGATGCAATCCGGCAGATCACGGAGAGCGTGGAGATGATTTCCGGCGTGATCCAGACGAATTCCGCCACTGCGGAGGAGAGCGCCGCCTCCAGCGAGGAGCTGTCCTCCCAGGCACAGCTGCTCAATCAGCTGGTAAACCGCTTTAAATTGCTGCAGGAGGCATAAGAAGAGCGGCCAGGCGGCTGAAAACTGGAAAGATTTGGGGAAAAGTGAATGGGCGATACGAAGGTTTGGGAGGGAGAACGGATTCGGGCGTACAAGCGGTGGAATGCGACCGCAGTGGGGCTGTGCCTGTGTTTTGTGCTGGGCAGCATCCTGTTTCTCACCAATATGGGACGGCAATACACAAAAGAAAATCTGGTGCTTCTGGACAACGCGGCGTTCCAGCATGAGACGGCGCTGGTCAAGCAGGTGGAAGGCGATTTCCAGACCCTGCACGGCGTTGCGGTTTTTGTGGGCCGGAAAGATATCATGGACCCGGAACAGCTGATCCGCCTGGTGGGGGAGGTAAACGAGGGAAATGCGTTTATCCGCATGGGCCTGGCCAACCCCAAAGGGAAACTGGAGCTGATGGAGCTGGGCGGAAAACGGTATCCGGGCATCGACATATCGGAGGAGGAATTTTTCCGTCAGGCCCTGGCCGGGCGGGACACGATCTCCCAACCGATGCCGGATCCCTACCGCGAAGGGGAATATATCAATTACTATGCCGTGCCAATCCGAAACGGGGAGGAGGCTATTGTGGGCGTGCTCTGCGCGGTGAACGGCGCGGATGTGGTGCGCGCGATTATCGAAGCGCCCCTGTTAAACGATTCGGGGTACACCAATCTGTACAGCAGCCGGGGAACGCTGATTATGAGTTCAGGGACCGCTTCGGCGGACGGCGGACAGCCGCAGGAGCTGGCCGGGCTGGCGGGGTTGAGCGAGATGGAGCGGGCGGCCGTGGAGGAAGCGCTGGAGCAAAATTCCAGCGTCCATTTCAACTATAAGGCCGGGAACACCGGGATGCTGGCGGTGTTGGAGCCGTCGGGGGTGGAGGATTGGTTTGTGCTCTGTTCCATTCCCATGGCGGCCCTGAACCAGCGGTATGTGGTGACCTCGGTGGGCGCAATGCTGATCATCGTGGCGGCATGCAGCCTGTTTTCGCTGCTGCTTTGGCGGCAGCGCCGGATGATGAACCGGAATCGGGCGGTGGTCGAGCGGCTGGCTTACGAGGATAGTCTGACCGGCGGGAGGAACTACAATCAGTTTCTGATGGAGGCGGAGCTGATCCGGAGACAGGACGGCCGGCTGGCGGTCTGGTATTGTGACCTGAAAAAGTTTAAATACTACAACGACGCTCTGGGTTATGCGGCGGGGGATGATATGCTGCGCCGGATGTACCGCCTGTTTGAGCGATTGGAGCAGCCGGACGGGATGTTCTGCCGGCTGATGGCGGACAACTTCGTGGGACTGCGGTGGTATGAGCAGCGGGAGGAGTTGACGGAGTGGTTCGGCCAGGTGGTGAGGGAGTTCCATCTGGAGGAGAGCGAGACGGCCAGCCGTTCCTATATCGAGCTGTGCATGGGATTTTATTGTCCCGATCCGTCGGATTCGGAGCAGCTTACGGTGAACGAGATGGTCAACCGGGCCAACATGGCGCAGAAGTCCATCAAGGGGGAGTCCGGCAGCCGCTGCGCCTTCTTCAATGAAACCTTAAGGCAGCGTTTCCAGCAGGAGGCGTCGATGGAGGCCCAGGGGCAGCAGGCGTTGTCTGAAGGCCAGTTTCAGCCCTATTTCCAACCCAAATTCGATATTCAGCACGGCGACTGTCTGACGGGCGCGGAGGTGCTCTGCCGCTGGATCCATCCCCAAAAGGGGATGATTCCGCCGGGCCAGTTTATCCCGGTATTTGAGAAGAGCGGGCTCATCGTGCAGTTGGACCGGTATGTGTTTGAACAGGCGTGCAGTTGGTACCGCCGGTATCTGGACGGAGGCGGGAAGCGGATCAATCTGGCGGTCAATGTCTCCCGCGCCGGACTTTTGCGGGAGGACTTTGTGGATTATTACGTCCGGATTAAGGAAAAGTACGGGATCCCGGACGGCGTGATGGAGCTGGAGGTCACGGAGAGCCTGGCCCTGGGCGGCGAGGAGCTGCTCTGCCAGCTGGTCTGTGAATTGCAGGCGCGCGGATTCACCTGCTCCCTGGACGACTTCGGCTCCGGCTACTCTTCCCTGAACCTGTTGAAGAATCTTCCGATCCGGGTGCTGAAGCTGGACATCCTGTTTTTCCAGCGGAGTGTGGACAAGGTCCGCGAGCGGATCGTGGTGCGCAATATTATCAATATGGCGCGGGAATTGAAGATCCGGGTGATCGCCGAGGGCGTGGAGGAGACGGAGAGCGTGGAATTTCTGCGCGGGGCGGGCTGCGATATCGTGCAGGGATATGTGTTTGCCAGGCCCATGCCTCTGGCGGAGTTTGAAGCGCTGTTGGCCGAAGCGGCCGGGAAATGATCGTGAGGACAAAGAAAAATGACCAGCCGGGGGAGCTGGTCATTTTTCAAGGAGAAGGTATTTCGTTTCTTATGGGGTGTAGCAAAAACTATATAATGTATTGGGGGGGTTACGTCTATTATAATAGCACAGGGTATGAAAAAAGTGTGTACAAACTTTTGAAGATATGAAAATATATTTTATGCAAAATTGATAGAGACGACTAACCGGCGGAAAATTTGCCGCCAACTGCCCATTGCATTCAACGAAAACGACCAGCCGGGGGAGCTGGTCGTCTTCAAGGAGAAGGTATTTCGTTTCTTATGGGGTGTAGCAAAAACTATATAATGTATTGGGGGGTTACATCATTATAATAGCACAGCGGTTAAAAAAAGTGTGCACAAACTTTCGAAAAATGGGAAAAAGTTTCTATATAAAATGATGATGGTTTCCGGATTCCGGGCCGGGAGAGGCCGGAAATATGATCAAATTTCCGGGGGGTTAAGGGGCTGTTTGCCGCACACCGGATTGTCCGGCCGGGCGGGGGGAGTTTTTTACCGGGGATTTTCAAATTTCATCTGGCGGTTTTTCAAAAAATATGGCATAATATCATAGATAAGCGTTAAATTTTTGTTAATACGCAGATGAAAATCAGGGGATCGGAATGTTTAAAACAAAACGGATGGTGCGGGAGCTGCTGATTCTGTTTCTGGTCATGCTGTGCGCGATTCTGCTGTCCGGCGTCCTGCTGGTCCTGAACAGGTCGTCGGAGCAAACGCAGCTGAAACACATGACGGAGCGGAACTTTTGCGCCGCGCACATTTATGAAAACTTGCTGGGCATGGAGCATGCCCTCGGAGCGGGCGGCTCTCAGGCCGGGCGCGGGGAAGCTTACCGGGAGCAGAGCGGGAGGCTGGAACAGAATTTGCAGGCTATGGCGGTCATGGCCTCGGACAGCGAGCGTTTGATCGGTTACGTGCAGCAGATCGACGGTTTTCAGCGCAGCCAGGAGCGCCTGTGGCGGGAGACGGACGGGGATCAGGCCGTGTCCGCCTCGCTGGAACTGTTGGAACAGCAGAAGCTCTGCGCCCAGAACCTGATCGATGAAAATTTCCGGGTGTCCAGCGAAAAATATCTGGAAGATATGCGGGTGATCGACCGGCAGCGGCTGACCGTGTGGGGCTGTGTGGCGGTGATCCTGTTTTCAGGCATGATCCTGATGTTCAACCGCCTGCGGCAGCTTCCAGATGCGTTGGAGGAGAACCTGCGGGCAAACCAGGGGCGTTAATCCGGGAATCGGTGAAAGGAGCGGCGGTTAATGGAGAAAGTCAGAAAACATATTATCTTTTCCGGGAGGGTTCAGGGCGTTGGGTTTCGGTACACGGCCTGCTATCTGGCCAGACCGCTGGGCCTGACCGGCTGGGTGAAAAATTTATGGGACGGCGATGTGGAGATGGAGGTCCAGGGCGATCCTGCGGCTATCGGACGCCTGATCCAGGGGCTTGAGAGCGGGCATTTCATCCGCATCGAACACATGGAGGTTGAAGAGATTCCCGTGATCCGGGAGCGTGAATTCCGGGAAACCTGGGATTCGTAACCGCCTTGCTATTTTTCCTGCGCTGTGCTAATATCTTAATAATATTCGCATCAAAGGAAATGTTAAGGGGTAGTTTATGGTCAGATTGATAATCAGGATCAAGCAGATTTATGATAAATTCGCCGCGGATGAGATGACGGTCTATGCAGCCCAGGCCTCGTTTTTTACCATCATCGCGGCATTTCCATTTATCATGCTGCTGCTCACGGTGGTGCAGATCGTGCCCAGCGTCAGCCAGGGGGAGCTGATGGAATTCATACTCGCCCTGGTCCCGGTGGGCTATAAGTCCGTTGCCTTCCGCGTGATCAGCGACCTGTCGTTAAAGTCGCCGGCCACCATGATCTCCGTCACCGCCGTCACGGCTCTTTGGTCCTCGTCCAGAGGTATGATGAGCATCGCAAAGGGTTTGAACCGGGTGCAGGGAAAGGTGGAGAAGCGCTGGTACATTGTGAAACGGCTGATCTGCGCCGGATACACGATTGTGTTTATCCTGGTGTGCGTGCTGTCCCTGGGCCTGCTGGTGTTCGGCACCACGATTCAGAATTTCGTGCTGCGCCAGTTCCCATTGATCGCCCGGGTGACCCAGCACATCATAAGTCTGCGCACGCTGCTGGCGCTGGCGTTTTTTATGTTCGTGTTCGCCGGGATTTACACTTATGTGCCGGACCGGAAGCTTTCGCTAAAGTCCCAGCTCCCGGGAGCTATGTTCACCACCGCGGGCTGGATTTTGTTCTCAATGGCGTTTTCCCTGTATTTTAAGCTGTTCGGCGGAAACAACTTTTCCTATATGTACGGGAGCCTGACCGCCATTGTGCTGCTCATGCTGTGGCTGTACGGCTGTATCTGCGTGCTGTTTTTCGGCGCGGAGCTGAATTATTACCTGGAAATCTACCGGAGCGAGGAGGGAAAGGGGCTGTGATGGAAAGCTGGGCCTCAGCCCGCGCTTTCGCCGTGCTCCGGCACCTGAAACGACTGGAAGAAATGCTGGCCTACCGCGGAGAGGCCGGCATTTTTCAGTTTCACCAGGGCGATGGTGCTGGTGAGGGGCGAGGAGCTTATGATCTTGGCGGTCATAGGGAAGGGGGCGGACTGCCAGCCGTTTACGATGGAGGCCGGAACCACCGCAACGCCCACCCCGGAGGCGGCCCACATCAGGCTGGTCCGCGCGTCGTCGTTGACGCAGAGGTATTCGGGCTGGGGATGGGGGAACATCCGGCCGAGCACGGATTCCCAGCGGCGGTAGATGATCAGGGGCAGGGCGGCCAGTTCCTTTAAGGGAAGCTTCGGCCCGCAGTCCGCCGGGAAGAAGTCCGCCCTGCCCACGGCCAGCATGGGTTCCTCCGTCAGATAACGGCAGTCGAAGGACTCCTCGGGAAACGGGGTGCGCACCAGGGCGGCGTCGATCTGCCCGGTGGTGAGCTTGTCAAGGAGCTGGTAGGTGTTTCCCTCGCTGATGCGAAAGGACATCCCGGGATAACGCCGCCGGAACAAGGCAATACTGGTAATGATTCCCTGGGTCTCCACGGAGGAGATCATACCCAGGCGCAGCGTGCCCAACAGCCCGTCCTCCAGCTGTTTCAGCTCCTTTCTGGCGGCCTTTGTCATCTCCAGGATGCTGACGGCCCGGTTGTAGAACAGGCGGCCCGCCTCGGTCAGCCGGATGGAGCGGGAGCCCCGGTCGAAGAGCGTGACGCCCAGCTCCTCCTCCAGCTGGCGCATCTGGGCGCTCAGAGGGGGTTGGGAGATATGGAGGGAGCGGGCTGCGCCGGAAATGCTGCCCTCGCCCACAATGGCGGTGAAATATTCCATCTGCTTTAAATTCATGGCGCCTCCTATACGAAGTACATATGGTATCCATATCAAACAAATATTTTAAATATGGTTTTTCCTATGCTATAATACCAGACAGAGCGTCAAAATACAATGATCTTCAGAAATCCGGAGGATAAAATGAAACGTTTGCTGAGTTACATGAAAGATTACAAGAAAGAGAGCATCCTGGGGCCGCTGTTTAAGATGCTGGAGGCCAGCTTCGAGCTGTTCGTGCCCCTGGTGGTGGCCCGCATGGTGGACGTGGGCATCCACAACCGGGATGTGGGTTATGTGATGAAGATGGGAGGCCTGCTGGTGCTGTTAGGCGTCATCGGTCTGGCCTGTTCCCTGACGGCTCAGTATTTCGCCGCCAAGGCTTCCGTGGGCGCGGCCACCAGCCTGCGCAACGACCTGTTCGCCCACATCGGCTCCCTGTCCTACGCCGAGATCGACACGGTGGGGACCTCTACGCTGATCACCCGCATGACCAGCGACATCAACCAGGTGCAGAATGGGGTGAACATGACACTGCGCCTGCTGCTGCGATCTCCCTTTGTGGTGTTCGGCGCCATGATCATGGCGTTTACCGTGGACGTGCGGACGGCCATGGTATTTGCGGTGACGATTCCGGTGCTCTGCATCGTGGTGTTCGGCATTCTGCTCGTCAGCATGCCGTTGTACAAAAAGGTACAGCGCCAGCTGGACCGGGTGCTGTTGACCACCCGGGAGAATCTGCTGGGCGTGCGGGTGATCCGGGCTTTCAACCGGCAGAAGAACGAGACCGTGGCCTTTGAGGAGGAGAACAGCCTGCTGGTAAAAATCCAGGTGTTCGTTGGCAAGATATCGGCGCTTCTCAATCCCGTAACCTATGTGATCATCAACCTGGCCATTGTGGCCGTGGTCTGGACCGGCGGCCGCCAGGTGGACGCCGGGGTTATCTCCCAGGGTAAGGTGATCGCCCTGGTCAACTACATGTCCCAGATTCTGGCGGAGCTGATCAAGATGGCCAACCTGATCATCCTGATCTCCAAGGCCATGGCCTGCATGAACCGGGTGGACAGCGTGTTCCGGGTGAAGAGCAGCATCGAGGACGGAAGCTTCGCGGGCGTGGGCGGGGAGGCGGTCTCTGGGGCCGCCGGGACTGTTGCGTCTGAGGCCGGGGCTGCCGGGACTGCTGCGTCTGAGGCCGGGGTTGCCGGGGCTACCGGGTCCGCCGGGGACAGCGCGTCGCCGGACTCCGCGCCCTCCCGGGTTCCCATGGTGGAATTCGACCACATGGACTTCGTGTACGCCGGGGCTAAGGAACCTGCGCTGGAGGACATCACCTTCCGTGCGGAGCCGGGCGAGACCATCGGAATTATCGGCGGTACCGGCTCTGGCAAATCCACGCTGGTGAACATGATCCCGCGGTTTTACGAGGCCACCCGGGGCAGGGTGGCGGTGAACGGCCGGGACGTGCGGGAATACACCCAGAACGGCCTGCGCTCCTGCATCGGCGTGGTGCCCCAGCGGGCCGTGCTCTTTAAGGGCACCCTGCGGGACAACATGCGCTGGGGCAGGGCGGACGCCTCCGACGAGGACATTTACCGGGCCCTGGATATGGCCCAGGCCCGGGAATTTGTGGACCAGAAGGGCGAGGGACTGGAGCTGTGGATCAGCCAGGAGGGCAAGAACCTCTCCGGCGGCCAGCGCCAGCGTTTGACCATCGCCAGAGCTTTGGTGCGCAAGCCGGATATCCTGATCCTGGACGACAGCGCATCGGCCCTGGACTTCGCAACGGATGCCAGACTGCGGTCGGCCATCCGGCGGGGCACGGGTAGTATGACCGTGTTCATCGTGTCCCAGCGCGCCGCCTCCATCAAGCAGGCGGACCGGATCCTGGTGCTGGACGACGGGCGCATCGCCGGTCAGGGAACCCACCGGGAGCTGCTGCGGGATTGCAGCGTGTACCGGGAGATCTGTCTCTCCCAGCTGTCGAAAGAGGAGGTGGAACGGGATGAGCAGTAATCAGGAGACAAACAAGAGCGCAAAAACGCTGCGCCGGATTTTGACCTATATCCGGGAATACCGCCTGTGGGTGGCATTTTCCCTGACCATGGCCGTGGCCACCGTGGCCCTGACGCTGTATGTGCCCATCCTGACCGGACAGGCGGTGGACCGCATAGTCGAACAGGGAAATGTGGACTTTGGGGGACTGCTTCGGATTCTGAGGGTGATCCTCATCGCGGTGGCCTTCACCTCGGTGTTCCAGTGGCTGATGAACCACATCAACAACAAGATCACCTACCGGGTGGTGAAGGATGTGCGGACCCGGGCGTTTAACCAGCTGGAGGTATTACCCCTGCGCTATATCGATTCCCACTCCTCGGGGGATCTGATCAGCCGCATCATCGCGGATATCGACCAGTTCTCGGAAGGGCTGCTCATGGGCTTCACCCAGCTGTTCACCGGCGTGCTGACGATTCTGGGGACGCTGCTGTTTATGCTCTCCATCAACCCCTGGATCACCATTGTGGTGGTGGCCCTGACGCCGGTATCCCTGTTTGTGGCCAGTTTTATCGCCAAACGCACCTACATCATGTTCAAACACCAGTCGGAGACCAGGGGCGAGCTGACCGGGCTGACCGACGAGATGCTGGGAAATATGAAGGTGGTTCAGGCTTTTGGTTACCAGGACCGGGCCCAGAAGACCTTTGAGGAGATCAACAGCCGCCTGGCGGGCTACAGCATGCAGGCCACATTTTTCTCCTCCATCACCAACCCGGCCACACGGTTCGTCAACAGTATGGTCTACGCTGCGGTGGGAATCGCCGGTTCCTACGGCGCGATCCGCGGAATCCTCACCGTGGGCCAGCTGACCAGCTTTTTGAGCTACGCCAACCAGTACACCAAGCCCTTTAATGAGATTTCCGGCGTGGTGACGGAGCTGCAGAACGCGCTGGCCTCCGCGGCCCGGGTATTCGAGCTGATCGACCAGGAGCCCTTCCCGGAGGAGCCGGAGGATGCGGTGAAGCTGCAGAACGTCGCGGGGCAGGTGGATTTAAAACAGGTGAATTTCTCCTACGACCCGTCGGTGAAGCTGATCGAGGACTTAAACCTCTCAGTGAAGCCCGGCCAGCGGATCGCCATCGTGGGCCCCACCGGCTGCGGCAAGACCACGGTGATCAATCTGCTCATGCGGTTCTACGACGTGGACAGCGGTTCCATTCAGGTGGACGGACACGACGTGCGGAACGTGACGCGCAAGAGCCTGCGCACCAACTTTGGAATGGTGCTCCAGGAGACCTGGCTGAAGTCCGGCACCATCCGGGAGAACATCGCTTACGGGAGGCCGGATGCCACGGAGGAGGAGATTGTCCAGGCGGCCAGGGAGGCCCACGCCCACAGCTTTATCAAGCGTATGCCGCAGGGCTACGACACAATGATCGGCGAGGACGGCGGCAACCTTTCCCAGGGACAGAAGCAGCTGCTGTGCATCGCCCGGGTGATGCTCTGTCTGCCGCCCATGCTGATCCTGGACGAGGCCACCTCCTCCATTGACACCCGCACGGAGATCCGCATCCAGAAGGCATTTTCCCGCATGATGGAGGGGCGCACCAGCTTTATTGTGGCTCACCGCCTTTCCACGATCCGGGAGGCGGACCGGATTCTGGTGATGAAGGCCGGACGGATTGTGGAGCAGGGAACCCATGGGGATCTGCTGGAGAAAAACGGCTTTTACGCGGAGATTTACAACAGCCAGTTTGCGCGGGAGTAGGGCGCAGATGGCGCTTAACCGGGGTTTCTGGTGTTTGGGAAGCCGGATTTGGGATTTGGAAATTGATGGATTCTCCGTTTGCAAAAAGAGATTGTATCACTTATAATGGTAACAGCGGGCCCGGCGTTTCCCGGGCCCATTTTTTTGGAATCAAACAGAGTGGGGAGGCGGATCTGCGGCACGGCGCGGAACGCTTCGCATGCCCTTAAGCGGGCGGGAGATGGAAGGAACATGCAGGAACTGGACAGAGCCTTTTTGTTGGCTGCGTTGGACGGGTTGAACACGAATATCTATATTACGGATACGGTCACAAACCGCATCGTGTATGCGAACGAGAACATGAAGCGCATCTTCGGGCTGGAGGAGCCGGAGGGGCGCATTTGCTGGGAGGTGCTGCAGGACGGCATGGACGGCGTCTGCCCCTTCTGCCGGATTCGCCGGCTTCAGGCTATGGGAGGGGAACAGAGCTGTGTGTGGGATGAGATGAACACCCGCACCGGCCGGACCTACAAGAACTTCGACTGTCTGATCCGGTGGGAGGGGCGGGATTACTATGTCCAGAATTCCATCGATGTGACGGAATACCGCAAACTCACCGAGGAGGCCGGGCTGGATGAACTGACCCAGATGATGAACCGCCGCGCCGGAAAAGCCATGATGGAGACGGCTCTTAAGGCCGCCCGGGAGGCGAAGCGGCAGATGGCGGTGGTGCTGCTGGACATCAATGAGCTGAAGCGGATCAATGACCTGTACGGCCACAGCGAGGGGGACCGGCTGCTGCAGTACGTCTCGGCCGTCCTGCAGCCACGCCTGCGGACGGGCGACCTGATGTTCCGGCTCAGCGGGGACGAGTTCGTGCTGATTCTCTCCGGCGAGGACAAAAACAGCGCCGCCCAGAGGATCGCTCAGGCGCAGAAGGCCATAGCGGACCAGCGGGAGCAGAACGGCATATTTTACGAGGCCTCCTTCAGTTTCGGGGTTGCGGAGGCCTATCCGGAGGACCGCTGCACGGTGGATGAGCTGATCAGCCAGGCGGACCGCCTCATGTACCTGAACAAGCGGGATTACCACATCCGCAGGGCCAGGGAGCGCCTGCAGGAGAACGGCAGCAGGTCCGGGGATCCGGGACAGTTCGAGTACGACAAGGACCATCTGTTTGACGCCCTCAGCGCGGGGACGGACGATTATCTTTTTATCGGCAACCTGAAGACCGGCTGCTTCCGCTATTCGCCCCACATGGTGGAGGAGTTTGGACTGCCCGGGGAGGTGGTGGAGAATGCCGCCGCTTTCTGGGGGAATATCATCCACCCAGACGACGAACAGTATTTTCTGGAGAGCAACCAGGAGATCGCGGACGGACGGGAGGAGTATCACAACATTGAGTACCGGGCCAGAAACGTGCGTGGATCCTGGATCTGGCTGCGCTGCCGGGGCAGGATGACGCGGGATGAGAACGGCGAGCCGGAAATGTTTGCGGGTATGATCACCAACCTGGGAAAGCACAGCCAGATCGACCACATGACCGGACTCTACAACCGGTTTGAGTTTGAGGGTAATATCAAAAAGTACATGATGGACGAGCGGGTAGAGGGTCTGGGAATCATGATTCTGGACATGGACGCCTTTAAGAATATCAACGATCTCTATGACCGGTCCTTCGGCGACGAGGTGCTGCGCCTGACCGGCCGGAAGATCGCCGCCGTGCTGCCTGAAAACGCCGGGATCTACCGGCTGGACGGCGATGAGTTCGGGATCATAGTGCTGGGAGGGGACGAGGAGCAGTGCTCGGATCTGTACAACCGCATCCAGTACCAGTTTGCGCGGCAGCAGGAGTACGGCGGGCGGAAATTCTTCTGCACCGTGAGCGCAGGGCTGGCCTTCTATCCCAAGGATGGGGACAATTATCTGGAGCTGCTCAAGTATGCCAACTATTCTCTGGAACACAGCAAGGTGCTGGGCAAGAACCGGTCCACCGTGTTTTCCAGGAGCATTTTGTGGGAAAAGGAGCGCCGCCTGAAGATGGCGGAGCTTTTGCGGGAGAGCATCGACCGCGGCTTCGCAGGATTTTCCGTCTGCTACCAGCCCCAGGTTCGGGCAATTTCCGGCCGCCTTTACGGGGCGGAGGCGCTGGCGCGCTGGCACTGCTCCGAGTTCGGCGACGTCTCGCCGGTGGAGTTTATTCCGATTCTGGAGCAGACCGGTCTGATCGGCCGCCTGGGCGAGTGGGTGTTTCGCAGCGCCGCCCGCCAGTGCAGCCTCTGGCGCAGGTTTGACCCGGATTTTACGGTCAGCGTGAATTTGTCCTATGTTGGGGCTGTTGACAAAGTCCCCTTAGCGCCGGAAATATGATATAATGAAAAAAAGAGCGGAGAGGGGGATGGGAATGCAACTGAAGCTGCACATGGTAACGATAGAAGATTTGGTCCCAGAGGGACACTTTCTGCGAAAACTGGAAGCCACGCTGGACTTGTCCTTCATTCATGAAGAAACAGCCCATCTGTACAACCGCAGATACGGCCGCCCACCCATTGCCCCTGTTGTGCTGGTAAAATATCTGCTGGTAGGATACCTGTACGGGATCCCATCGGAACGGCAGATCGAACAGCGTATCCAGACAGATGTGGCCCTGCGGTGGTATCTGGGCCTGGATCTGTTTGACCGGGTACCGGACCACAGCACCATCTCTCAGCTGCGCCGTCGCAAGCCTTCTTTCCGCAAGGTTTTCCGTCGGCTGTTTGAGGAAGTGGTGCGGCAGTGCATTGAAAAAGGTCTGGTCAGCGGGAAATTGGCAGCTACCGACTCTACCCATGTAAAGGCCAATGCCTCCCGTGCGTCGGAGCATCTGGTGGAAATGCCCGAGGAACCGGGCGTATACTGGGAACGGCTGGACGGCTACGAGGAAGAAGGACTGCAGAAACTGGAGAAACGGACCGGACACCGCCGGAAGAAGCGGACAAAGCAAATCAAGCGGGACAGCCGCCGCAGCCACAAGCGTGTGAGCCGGACTGATCCGGAGGCAGGGCATATGAAACGGCCGGGGAAGCCGGAGGGCCAGTACTACCTGAGCCATCAAACCCTGGACACGGACCACGGTGTGATCCTGGGTGTGACGGTGACACCGGGCGATGTGCATGATTCCGTGCCATACCTGGACCATCTGGAGCAGATCCATCGAAATGTCTTCCCCATTCAGGCGGCCACAGCGGACGCCGCTTACGATTTTCCTCTGGCCCACCGTGTGCTGGAGGAGCAGGGAATCTCCTTTTATGTCAGGCCGCAGCCTTCTGCTGATAGGACCAAGGCGGAATTCAAACGGGATGCCTTTTCTTATGATGCGGAGAAAGATGTTTATCAATGCCCCAATGGGAAAGAGCTTCGAGTGAAGGGGCTGTACCGCAGCGCCAGCGGTGTGTACTGGGAGTATTGGGCAGACCGCGGAGACTGCCGGAGCTGTCCTTTCCGGGAGAAATGTTTGAGCGAAAATGATAAACGCGGCGCACGAAGGCTGCTGGATACCTACTTCCGTCCCACAGTACGGCGGCATCTCGCCCGGCAAAACGAGCCGGACTATCTGGATGCGCTGCGCAAGCGGCAGATCTGGTGCGAGGGCACGTTTGCCGCCCAAAAGTGGGGACATAACTTAACACGCGTCTTACGACGGGGTTTAGAGGCAGCGGAGGACCACTGCCTCCTCTCGGCGACCGCTTTGAACTTAAAAAGGATGATAAGATGTATGGGATGACGCCGGTAGGCGTCTTTTTTATTGCTTTTTTCCGCTCGTAATAAATGATCAGGCACTTTGTCAACAGCCCCATGTTGAGCTGATGGAGCGGGATATTTTCCCCGTCGTCATGGGCGCGCTGGAGGAGTTCGGTCTGCCCCCGGCCAATGTGACTCTGGAGCTGACGGAGAGCTGTATGGTGAAGGAGGACAAACAGGTCAACAAAATCATGGGACGGTTCCGTGAGGCGGGACTGAAGGTCGCCATGGATGATTTCGGCACCGGCTATTCCTCCCTGTACTCCCTGAAAAATATATCCGCGGACGTGGTGAAGATCGACCGCAGCTTTGTGACGGGAATCACGGAGGTGGGGTTCAACGCCACCCTCATCCGCTCGGTGGCCCAGCTCTGCGGCCAGGTGGATATGCGCGTCTGCGTGGAGGGAGTGGAGACTGAAGCGGAGCACAGCGCGGTGAAGGGGATGGGCGTGGAGCTGATACAGGGTTACTATTTCGGGCGGCCCATGCTCCCGGAGCTGTTTGAACAGAAGTTTATGGGGACGTGAGACAGGAGGAATGGCCATGGATTTTTATCAGCGGGTGGGCATTGTCTGCCGGGCGATTCCGGCGGGAAAGGTGGCCACCTACGGACAGATCGCCCTGCTGTGCGGGAAGCCGCGCAACGCCCGCCAGGTGGGTTACGCCCTGAACCGGGGACGGGCGGGAGCGGATGTGCCGGCCTTCCGGGTGGTCAACGGGCAGGGGGTGCTCAGCGGCGCCCAGGCGTTTTCCAGGCCCAATACCCAGAAAAAGCTGTTGGCCGGGGACGGCATAAGGGTGTCTGCGGACAACCGGGTGGACTTAAAGCGGTTCGGCTGGCACAACACCCTGGACGAAGCCCTGTTTCTGCGGCAGGAATTTGAGCGGCTGGGCATATAACGAGTGAAACGGGAGGATGGAAATATGAGGAAATATGCAGGAAATGCAGGAGTGGGCAGGCGGCTTCTGGCGCTGGCCACGGCAGCTGCCCTGATGCTGTCCGGCTGCGGCGGCGCCTCCAAAGCGGCCGGGAAGCCGGAGGCGTTTATGCGGCGGGAGAGTCTGGCTCTGACGGAGCAGATCGGCGCTCTGGCGGCCAACGGGGAGTATGTGAAGCTGATGACGGTTTCCGGTGAGCTGCTGAAGGAGACGGAGGCGGTGGGCGCTCAGGATTTCACGCAGCCCACAGCGGTCTACCGGATTGCGGTCACGGACGATATGTTGAAAAAAGTCGTGTCGGGAGCCGGGATGGAGCCCCTTGGAGAGGAGACTCTGGCCGCTCTCCGGTCCAGGCTGAACGCAGCCTTTTTCGCCAACCTGGTAAACGGCAGCCAGGGCGCTGCGGTGCTGGCCGCCATGAATGTGCTGAGCTGCGGAAAGTCTTACCAGGAGCCCGGGAACTGGCCGGGCGACTCCCTGGTGATCCTGGAGTACGGGAACGGCTATACCGGCATGGTCACCTTTATGCAGACCGGAGAGGGCGTGATCAGCGCGGAGGCCTCCCTGGCTAAGGACGGGGAGGGGAACGCCACGGCTTTGCTGCTCCAGCTTTTGGGAGTGGGGGATGGGGCGTTGGAGCCGCTGGAGGAAAATTCTTAGGAAGCGAAGGGGGCGATGGCCGTTTTGAAGAGATTGGGGGATTTCCAGCCGTCCTAAGGAATCCACCGGGCTTTGCCCGGTACCCCTTAGGACAAGGCCCGATTTGCCGGCAGGCGGACCATGACTTCGGTTCCGATGCCGGGGTGGCTGTTGAAGGACAGGCCGTATTGGCTGCCGTACAGGCTTTTGAGCCGGAGATTTGTGTTGTAGACGCCGATGTGGCCCGTTTCGGTTCCGGATGCCGGGGGATTTGTTCCTCCGGCTTTTTTCGCGCTCTCCTGCAGGGAGTCCAGCTTTTCCGGGGGAATCCCGGCGCCGTCGTCGGAGACGATAAAGACGATGTCATCCCCCTCCCGCCAGCCGGTGATCAGGATGCTGCCGGTCTTTTTCTCCGTCATGCGGATGCCGTGGAGCAGGGCGTTTTCCACCAGGGGCTGGAAGGTCAGCTTGGGGATGGTGTAGCCGCAGAGCTCCTCCGGAACGTCGACCACCAGGGTGGCGCAGTTCTCGTAGCGCATGTTCTGCAGCTGCATGTACAGGCTCACGTGCTCCAGCTCGTCGCCGATGGTGTTCATCAGCTCCCTGCGGCTTAAGGTCAGCTTGTAGAAGCGGGAGAGGGCCTGGACGGCCCGGGTTACCTCCTCCTTGCGCCCGGTCTGGGACAGCCAGTTGATCATGTCCAGGGTGTTGTAGAGAAAATGGGGGTTGATCTGGGCCTGCAAGGCCCTGAATTCGGCTTTGCGCAGATCCTCCGCGGCCTGTTCCCTGGCATCCATCAGCCGGTTGATCTCGCCGGTCATGTAATTGTAGGTGTCGGACAGCACTCCGATCTCGTCGCACCCCAGGCCGACCTTCATGGGCTTGGGACGGCCGGTGCGCACGCTCTCCATCTGGTAGGCCACCGCAATGATCCGGTTGGCGATGGAGGAGGAGAGCAGCAGCGCGATAAACATAGCTAAGAGCACGAACAGCAGGTAGATCAGGATAAACTGGACCATCAGCAGCCGTCCGGCGTCCGTGATGTGGCTGGCGGGCAGAATGGAGACCATGTACCAGCCGGTGTCATGAATGGGAAAATAGGCGCTGTAGGCGGCTCCACCCTGAAAATTCACCAGAGAAAAGGTCTGGCCTGTTCCCAGGCGGTTGGACAGCTGGGAAAAGGGAAGGAAATACCGCCCGTCCGCTGCCGGGGCTGTTCCGGCCACCGGGATATCCTGGCTGCTCACAATGTAGGTGGACGCGTCCTGGACCGAGGTATTTCCCGCCAGCACACTCTCCAGGATATCCGGTGAAAAGTAGACGGCCACATAGGCGGAGGCCTGGGGAGGCACGGTCACGTTGGACCCCGTCCGGCTGTAGGAAAGGCGCAGGATGGAGGCCAGTCCACCGCATTCCCCGGTCTCCGATTCGGAGAGCAGCTCGCCGGGACAGAGCATGAGCTCTTCCGAGCTGGACTCAAACTGTCCAATCCATGGGCTGTCCAGGCCGGAGACAGGCAGAAACAGGGGATGGCGGCCCTGGTTGTACCGGCTTAAGTCCTCATAGGACGCATCGTCGTAGTAGATGCGGATATCCGTGATAAAGGAGTGGTCCACCAGGTTGGAGGCCAGGCGGTAAAGGCTGTCCACCCTGCTGCGCTGGGGCTGGTGGGTTCCGGCCTGTTCCAGGGGCACGTTGAACAAATCCAGCACCAGGCCGGTGCGGGCCATCACCTCCCCGGCGTGGATGGCGTTGTCCACCAGGCTCTCGATGGTGCCCACGGTCTGGGCGGCCAGGGCCTGCTCGGAGCGGATGGTGTCGTCCATGACGATGCCGTACATGCGGGCGTAGAGAAAACCCGTGACCACCGCGGTGGGGACCATGAGCAGGATCGCGTGGGAGATGACCAGCTTGTTTTTCAATTTGAGATTGTAAGTATAATGATGCAGCAGCCGTGCAAATGGGTTCTTCATGAGAGCATTTTCTCCCTGTATTCGGACGGGGACAGGCCGACAATTTTCCGGAAGGTCTTGCTGTAGTAATTGCCGTCGCTGTAGCCCACCTTGGAGGAGATGTCGGCGATCTTATAGCGGGGGTCCGCCAGCAGCCGCTTGGACATCTTGATCCGGTAGTCGGTCAGGTACTGGTTTAAGGTCAGGCCGGTTTCATTTTTAAAGAGCGTGCACACGTAGCTGGAGGACAGATGGACGTGCTCGCTCACGTCCGGCACGGACAGGGTGGGAAGGGAATAATTCTGGTGGAGAAATTCCTTGATCTGAAAGACCACGGGATTCTCCCCGATGCCCTGGCTCAGCTGTTCAAAGTACAGATGGATTTTCCCTTCCAGAAGCCGGCCAAGCTGGGGCAGGGTGATGCATTCCATGACGCTGTCCCAGATGGAGCCGGAGTTCACTTCGTCCCGGAACCACAGGGAAATGTGATTGGACAGGGCGTACTCGTCCAGCTTTCCCAGGTATTTATAGTAGAGATCCCGCACCTGGCTGGGCATGAGGGAGACGCCGGACCCGGCGCAGCGGTAGAGCTGTCCGGCCACCTCCAGCACCTTGGACTTCTGCTGTTCGGACAGCGCCACGCTGAATTCCGTCAGCATGTCCTTGAGCGGCAGAGGAGATTGGGGCTCCGTGTGGGGAGACAGGACCGTGTCCACCTCGTAGAAAAAGCTGCGCTCCAAAAGCTCCCAGGCCTTCCGGCCTGACAGGCAGGCCCGGTCGGCTCCGCAGACCACCGGCCCTCTGGCGATGAAGAAATGGCAGATTCCGGAAAAACCGCCGGCCAGAAGCCGGGTGCAGCTCTCCAACACCGGTTCCTCTGGGCGGCTGTCCCCGTAGAGCTGGATGATGATATAGCGGTCCGCCCGGAAGGTGTAGAGCTGGGACAGGCCGTGGGCGGTCAGATGCGCCACAAAGCGGGCCTGAAGTTCGTCCATGGCCGTTTCCGGCAGCACGGAGAGGGGCGTCAGGCAGTCCACCAGCAGGGTGGTAAAGCAGGTGCCGGGGCCGAAGGGCAGGTTCAGGCTGCGGATCAGCCGGTCCATGGCCTCCGGGCCGCCGCGCTCGGGATCTAACAGCAGATGCGCCAGCTGTCCCAGCTGCTCCTTGGTGTGAAGCAGGGCCGCGCTGCGGCTGCTGGAGCGAGCCAGACGGCTGCCGGCCGCTTCCTTAAGCGCCGCCGCCAGCTCCCGGATATCCAGTGGTTTTTCCACATAGCTGACGGCCTTCAGCTTGATGGCCGCTTTCAGATATTCTTTGTCGGAGTAGGCGCTCATAAAGACCAGGGAGGTGTCCGGAAGCTGCTCCAAAAGTTTTTCCGCCATCTCCACGCCGTTCATCCGCGGCATGCGCACGTCCGTGAGCACGATGTCCGGTTCCTCCCTGAGCGCCGCCTCCAGACCGTTGACGCCGTCGTCCGCCAGGATCACGCTGTCGATGGAGAGCGCCTCCAGGTCCAGGCTCCGGCGTATCCCCTCCCTGGTCAGCTTTTCGTCGTCCACAATCAAAAGTTTCATGGCAACCTGTCCTTTCCGTTAAAATCATATTAACCATTTTACCAAGAAATCAGAATAATGCAACGTGATTCTCGGGTCCGGGGGAGCAAAACGATAATATATTACAGCATTTAAAAAAATATTACCATGGATTCCCTGCTCGTTAAATGTTAAGATGGTATCAGCGAAGAGAAGAACAGAGAAGAACAGGAAAACGAGCCCCCGGCAGCCGGGTGGTGAAACTTAGATTTATAATACCGACAGGAGGAAATTGAACATGAAACGTATCCTTGTAAAGTTCGATGAAGCAGACCAGATTATTAATTTTGTGAGAATTATCAACCAGTACGAATACGACGCGGATGTGAAGTGCGGCAGCCGGATTGTGGACGCCAAGTCCATTGTGGGCGTGCTCTCCCTGGCCCGTTCCAAGGACCTGGAGCTGATTCTGCACACCGACGAGTGCGGCGCTCTGCTGGATGAGATCGCGCCCTTCGCTGCGTGATGAAAACGGAGAACGACTGAAAGAGAAGACGGAAAATGCCGTCTGCAAGGCTGATAGGAGGCCCGGCAGACGGTATTTTGGCGTTGACGGGGAGCGGATGGGTATGAAACGGGTTAAAGAATTTGTAAAGCGGGAGACGGTGCTGACGGCGGCGTTTTTGCTGGCGGCGCTGTCCATGGTGTTTGTAAGGCCGGACCGGGCGTACGGCGGGTATGTGGATTACCAGACCATCGCCCTTTTGTTCTGCCTGATGGCCGTGATGGCCGGATTCCAAAAACTGGGAATATTTTCCTATATTGGCCGGGAGCTTCTGGGCCGGGTGCGCACCGGGCGGCAGGCCGCGGCCGTGCTGGTGGGGCTCTGCTTTTTCTCCAGCATGGCCATCACCAACGACGTGGCGCTGATCACCTTTGTGCCCTTTGCCCTGACCGTGCTGAGGATGGCGGGGCTTTCGGGGCTGATTTTGCCGGTGGTGGCGCTTCAGACCATTGCGGCCAACCTGGGCAGCATGCTGACGCCCATCGGGAATCCCCAGAATCTGTATCTGTACGGGAAATCGGGTCTGGGGGCGGGAGCGTTTATCCGATTGATGCTGCCGTACTGCGGGCTGTCTCTGGGGCTTCTGGCCGTCAGCCTTCTGTTTGTGGACAACGGAAGAATCCGCAAGGAGCGGGTGGAGCAGGAGACGGAGGGGAAAATCTGCCGCGGAAAGGCGGGTATGTATCTGGTTCTGTTTGCGGCCTGCGTGGCCGCTGTGGCCCGGCTTCTGCCCTGGCCCGCGGTTCTGGCCGCGGTGATTCTGGTGCTGCTTGTGGCGGACCGCAGCGTATTTCTGGCCGTGGACTATTCCCTGCTGCTGACTTTTGTGGGCTTTTTTGTCTTTATCGGCAATATGGGACGCCTGCCGGTCTTTAAGGAATTCCTGGACGGGATTCTCCTTGGCCGGGAGGCGCTTACCGCAGTGGCGGCCAGTCAGGTGATCAGCAACGTGCCCGCGGCGCTGCTGCTGTCCGGCTTTACGGACCGGTGGGAGAGCCTGATCGTGGGCGCTAACTTAGGCGGTCTGGGCACGCTGATCGCTTCCATGGCAAGTCTGATCTCCTACAAGAGCATCGCCAGGCATTACCCGGAGCAAAAGGGCAGATACCTGGCGCTGTTTACGGCGGCCAACCTTGTGTTTCTTGCCGTGCTTCTGGCGTTTTACCGGTGGATGCCGGGGCCGGGAGCCGGGGCGTGAAAACAGGCCGGCAGTCCAGGGGGGACTGCCGGCCTGCGGCATTTTAAGGGTGAAATTGAAAGTTCCCGGATCAGCCGAGAATCGCGTCCTTTTTAGCGAGAATGGCCTCGCAGGCGGCGCATGCCGGGCAGTCGCAGTACCTGGCGCCAGCGGCCTTGATCTCCCTGGCGTGTGCAGCCACTTCTTTGGCCTTGTCCGCGCCGAATACCTGGGCTCCCGCCTCGGAATCGGCGAAACCGATCAGACCGTCGATGGGCATGATGTCCGCTTCCAGCTCGCCGATGTATGTCTCAGTGGCAGCCGCCTGCTGCTCTGTGCCGACTGCGGCCAGCCAGGCCTCGGCGGAAGCTCTCGTCTCGCTGTTGCAGGTCGGAGAATCGATCAATTCGTGAGTTTTCTCTACTACAAAATCCAAAACGTCTTTCTGCATGTATATGACCCTCTCTTTCTTCTGAAATCACCTATATCTTACCATAATTGTCAGGCATTTGCAATTTAAAGTTGTCCGCCGGTCCGGGCCTTGTAGCCCTCCACGCCCCATGTTAAAATAGAATGGAGCAGATGGGAAACCTGGCTGCCGCAGTTGGAAAATCGGGAAAAGTGTGGTATAGTAGACGGTACCGCCGCCGTCCAAAACGGCGGCAGGACGGAAATGCTTGAATACAATCAACCGCGGGAGGGCCTGCGGAATTGCACGGAGGATTGGATGGAACGAGAGGTAATTCTGTATATCGGAGTCAGCGTGGACGGCTACCTGGCGGACGCGGACGGCGGAGTGGACTGGATGAAGGGCCACGGCGCTGAGGAGGGGGACGGAGGCTACCAGGCGTTTTACGAGACTGTGGACACGCTGATCATGGGCCGCGCCACCTACGAGCAGGTGAAAACGCAGCTTTCGCCGGACAGCTGGCCCTATGAGGGCAAGGAGTGTTACGTGGTGACCAGCCAGTTTCTGGAGGATACCGACGAGGTGACCTTCTGGCCCGGGGACGTGTGGGAGCTGGTGTTTCTGCTCAAGCAGCGGACCGGCAAGGCGATCTGGCTGGTGGGCGGCGCGAAGCTGCTAAAGAGCTTTATGGAGCAGGAGCTGGTGGACCAGTATTGGATTTCCACGCTGCCGGTGATTCTGGGAAAAGGGATGCCGCTGTTTCTGCCCGGGGATTACAGGGAGCGCCTGATCCTGGACCGCACCCTGGTGTGGGACGGCGTCGTGACCAATGTGTATTTTAACCGGGCGGAGAACGCCGAATAGACGGAGGATTGGGATGCGCTATACAATACCACACTATTACCGGGAATTTTCCTGCGCGGCGGACCGCTGTACGGACACCTGCTGCGCGGGATGGGAGATCATGATCGATCCGGCTTCCCTGAAAAAGTACCGAAAAACCAAAGGTCCCCTGGGCAACCGCCTGCACAACAGCATCCGCTGGGATCAGGGCTCCTTCAAACAGTACGGGCGGCGCTGCGCCTTCCTGGCCGACAGCGGGCTGTGCGATTTGTACTCCGACGGCGGGCCGGGTATGCTCTGCAAAACCTGCCGGACCTACCCGCGCCACATCGAGGAGTTCGAGGGGGTCAGGGAGATTTCCCTTTGCATCTCCTGTATCGAGGCGGCGCGGATTGTGCTGGGACGGCGGGAGCCCGTGCGTTTCCTGGATTTTGAGCGGGAGGGAGAGGAGGATTACGGGGATTTCGATTTCCTTCTCTATACCAAGCTGACGGACGCCCGGGAGCTGGCCATCCGGATTTTACAGGACCGGAGCCATCCCCTGGCGGAGCGTGCGTCCATGGCGCTGGCCCTGGCCCACGACCTGCAGAGCCGCATCCGCAAAAACCGCCTGTACGCGGCGGACCAGCTGCTGGAGCGGTACGGGAGAGCCGGGGCCTGGGAGCGGTTTGCCGGACGGACCGCCGGGCTTGGGGCCGGGCTGAAGCAGCGCTACCGGGGCTTTCTCAGCCTGACGCAGGAGCTGGGCCGTCTGGAAGCGCTAAACAGCGGCTGGCCCGGACGGCTGGCTGAGCTGAGAAACGCCCTGTACGGGTCCGGCGAGGAGGCGTACGGCCGGATCTGCCGGGAATTTGCCGGGGATTCAGTGGGCGCCGCGGACGGGGACTGGGACATCTGGGACGAACAGCTCTGGGTGTATTTTGTGTTCACCTACTTCTGCGGGGCGGTTTACGACGGCCGGGCCTACCCGCGGATGAAGTTTGCGGCGGCCTGCGTGCTGCTCATCCGGGAGCTGGCCATGGGAACCTGGGCGCTGCAGGGCGGGCGGCTGGACTTTGACGGCTTTGTGGATATAGCCCACCGGTTCTCCAGGGAGGTGGAACACTCCGACGAAAACCGGGAGGCGCTGCTGGCCCTTTTGGAGCGCGGGGAGCGCTTTGACCTGGAAACGATGTTAAGTCTGATTATTTCCGAGGATTTCCAAAAACTTAAGAATCTATCGTGAAAATCGGAGAAAATCAGCAGTGTATTCAAAAAAACTTTATAAAATTAATATAAAATTCAGATCACCCCTTCAAAATGTAGAAAATTCTCTCTTTTTATGGTATAATAAAAAAAATTTCATACGAAGGAGTGATACTTTATGAAGGATCAAAATGGTTTTAAACCATTTATACCGGCAAATAAGGTGGTACCGGAGATGACTGCGGTTTCCATTGCGCTGGGTATTGTCCTGGCGGTATTGTTCGGTGCTGCCAACGCCTATCTGGGATTGCGCGTGGGTATGACCGTGTCCGCATCCATCCCGGCTGCGGTTATATCCATGGGTGTGATCCGCGTGATACTGAAGCGCGATTCCATCCTTGAGAACAACATGGTGCAGACCATCGGCTCCGCCGGTGAGTCCGTGGCGGCAGGCGCGATCTTTACGCTGCCGGCTTTATTTATGTGGATGAGCGATTGGGGAGTGGGAGCCCCGTCGCTGGTTGAGATTTCCCTGATCGCCCTCTGCGGCGGCGTGCTGGGCGTGCTGTTCATGATTCCGCTGCGCCAGGCGCTGATCGTCAAGGAGCACGGCGTGCTGCCTTATCCCGAGGGCACGGCCTGCGCTGAGGTTCTGGTGGCCGGAGAGCAGGGCGGTTCCAAGGCCGGAGTGGTATTTGCCGGCATGGGCATCGCGGCCGCCTACAAGTTCATCGCCGACGGCTTAAAGCTGTTCCCCAGCGATGTGGATTATGAGATCAAACAATACGGAGGCGGCGCGGGAATCTCCGTACTGCCGGCCCTGGCGGGCGTGGGATATATCTGCGGCCCCAAGATTTCCTCCTATATGTTTTCCGGCGGAATCATTTCCTGGCTGATCCTGATGCCCATCATCAAGCTGTTCGGAAGCGGGCTGACCCAGCCCTTTGCGCCGGCAGATCAGCTGATCAGCGAGATGAGCAGCTCCGCCATGTGGGGCTCCTACATCCGCTACATCGGAGCGGGCGCCGTGGCGGCGGCGGGCATTATCAGCCTGATCAAGTCCCTGCCCCTGATCGTGAGAACCTTCCGGGACGCCATGCGCGATCTGAGGGCGGGCCGTCAGGCCTCCACCCTGCGCACGGACCAGGATCTGCCCATGAACGTGGTGCTGCTTGGCGTGCTGGCTGCCTGCGTGGTGATCTGGCTGGTTCCCGCGGTTCCGGTGAACCTGCTTGGCGCGCTGCTGATCGCAGTGTTCGGATTCCTGTTCGCAACGGTTTCCTCCCGCCTGGTGGGTCTGGTGGGCTCCTCCAACAACCCGGTGTCCGGCATGGCCATCGCGACCCTGCTGGTGTCCTCCCTGGTGTTAAAGTCCGTGTCCGGAACCGGGCATGAGAGCATGATGGGCGTGATCGCCATCGGCGGCGTGATCTGCGTGATCGCAGCCATTGCGGGCGACACCTCCCAGGACCTGAAAACCGGTTACATCGTGGGTTCCACGCCTAAAAAACAGCAGATCGGCGAGTTGATCGGCGTTGTGGCTTCCGCCCTTGCCATCGGCGGCGTGCTCTACCTGCTGAACAAGGCCTGGGGTTACGGCACCGACGAGCTCCCCGCGCCTCAGGCCATGATCATGAAGACCGTGGTGGAGGGCGTGATGAACGGAAACCTGCCCTGGAACATGATTCTCTCAGGGGCTGCCATCGCGGTGGTGATCGAGATTCTGGGCATCCCGGTGATGCCTGTGGCGGTGGGGCTGTACCTGCCCCTGCGCACCACCTCCGCCATCATGGTGGGCGGACTGGTCCGCCACTGGTTTGAGAAGCGCAAATGTTCCGACGAGGAACGTGGGGAGGCGGTGAGCCGCGGCATCCTCTACACCTCGGGTATGATCGCGGGCGAGGGCCTGGTGGGAATCCTCCTGGCGGTGTTCGCCATCATCCCGTTTGCAGGCCCAAGAGGCGATTTCCTGGCCGATTTCCTGAACCTGTCTGCCATGGAAAACGGCCTGGGCGCGTTTCTGTCCGGACCGTCCGCCAAGCTGGTATCCCTGGCGGCTTTCGCGGCGCTGATTCTGATCATGTGCAAATTTACCATCTGGTACCGGGAAGATAAGAACACTAAGAAATAAAAAACGCGGCGGTTGAAGGGAGAATGAAATTGTTGGGCAAGAGAAAAAGCGGCCAAAACTACCTGGAGCAGATTCCTGAGCGAAATCCTAAGCTTACCTGGAAGGAGGACGAGTCGGGGATCGTGATCCTCGACATGGTCCACCAGGGTTTATTTGACAAGATCGCCCAGGGCCTGTTCGCTACCCCGAAGGTCAGCCATATCCGCCTGGAGGCGTTTGGCAGCTTTATCTGGAAACAGATCGACGGGCAGCGGGACCTGGCGGAGATTGGAGCGCTTGTAAAGGCTGAGTTCGGGGACCGGGCCGAGCCGCTGTACGAGCGCCTGGCTCAGTATTTTGAGACGCTGGCCGGCAATCATTTTATATCATATCGTTGAGCGTTTGAGTGCGGGCGGCGGATTCAGAAGAATCCGCCGCCCGCGCTGTTTCAGCGGATCCATCAGAATTCGCCGCCCGCGGTGTTTCAGCGGCCTGTAGGGACCGGAGAGGGACGTAACATCAGCGGACGTTTTCGGTTGCCTATTGAAGTTGTCCGGTAATTTTACTATAATACAAGGGTAAAACAAAACGGTGGGATGAATCCGGAGGGAGAGATGAGATGATCTGTTACAGCAGCCATTATCGGGCAGAGCTTGTCCCGGACCCGTCCTACACCATCGGCTCGGCGGACAACCGGCCCTGCGACCGGATCATCAACCCGGACGGGCTGGGACGGGGAGATTTTGTGAAGGTATGCCGCCTGGCGGTGGAGCGGTTTGAAACCGGGGAGGAGCTGCAGGCTGTGCTGATCGGCCCCGGCACCTGGTGTGTTGAAAGCTGCGCCGTGCTTGAGGAATCCCGTTTGACCGTTCTGATGGACCGCATGGTGATCAGGCTGTCGCTCGACACCTTTGAGGTCGTTTGCAGCCGGAGACTTGACGTCTGCGGCTCCATGCTGGCTCTGTACCCCTGCGGAGGGGATTTGATCCTGCACGGGGAGCTGGAGGTGCTGCGCCTGGACCGGGAGCTGCGGACTGTCTGGACGTTCTCGGGCCGCGATCTCTTTGCGTCCCCAACGGGGGAGCGCGTCTTTTGTCTGGAGAACGGGCGGATTCACCTCCTGGACTGGGAGGGGAACCGCTACGAGCTGAGCCTGGATGGCGAGCTGCTCTCGGACCGTCCGGCGCCGGAAAAACGGATCCTTACGATCCCTGTGGCCGCGGCCGCTTCACCCCGGGAGCTCCAGCAGATATTGAAAGAGTCCCTGGGGCTGCCGGACTGGTACGGGATGAACTGGGACGCGTTCTGGGACGGGATCACCGGCCTGATCCGCCTCCCGGACATCCTGATCCTGGAGGGCTGGCACGTGTACAAGGCCGGATGGCCGGAGGACGCCCGCGTGATGGAGCGCCTGTTGGATCGATATAACCGGGAGGCGAAAGACGCCTGCCAGGTGATATACCGCTATTACCGGTGAGGCACGGGCGGACCGGCCGCCCGGAAGCGGACATACAGATGAGGAGGAAGATATGAATCAGATCAGACTTGGAAAAACAGAAATTTGCGTGAACCGGAACGGATTCGGCGCGCTGCCCATTCAGCGGATTCCGAAGGAGGAGGCGGTCCGTTTGGTCCGCAAGGCTTACGACCATGGAATCCGTTTTTTTGACACCGCCTACTACTACAGCGAACAAGATAATTTCTTTTTACGGTGTGACAGGTAGGCACAATGATTCCTTTTTATGTGATAATATACAATTTTTTGCATACAGGAAGACGTGTACTCCATCATGCTATAGAACAACCTGACGACCATAGGCATTGTTAAAGGGACCCCCTTTTTTTAACGTTCTCTCGTATTTGGGTTGTAAACAGATGTGCGATCATTACAAATAGTATGTGACGTTTCCAGCCCGGATAGCTGCAACCCTCATAGTGGGTCATTCCAAGATAGCTTTTGCACTCCTCAAAGCATTGTTCGATTGGCCATCTTAGGGTTGCTGCACGGTCCAGCTCTGCACAGGGGATGTCTTGCGGAGCATTCGACACAAAATATTTGATGGTCCCATCCTCGTATTTACGGATATACAGCCAGACTTCTTTCCCCGGTTTTAAATAATTACGGTTTCCATCCTTACGGCAAGCGACAACGCGCAGCATGAATCTCTGTGCCAGGATGGGCCCCTTAGAACCTTCAGCCAGTGTTACCTGCTCCCATGGAGCAGCAGGATCTTCCGCTATGCTTTTGACACTGACTGGCTGTATCGTCCATATCGGATGTTTCTTTGGGCGGCCGCGGTTCTTGCCTGGTTCTGGGTTACATATCTGGGGCTGTTCCAGGAATACCTGTTCCTTTGCGTTTGTAGCCGCAAAATACCATACTTCTCCGGGCAGCTTCAGGCCATCCAAAAAGGCATGGTCACATCCATATGCAGCGTCACATCCGATCCATTGTGCCTGAAACCGTCCGGTTTCGAAGGCATGGTTGAGAAGGTTCTGGGCAATCTGGTTTTTTGTAAGGAAGCGCCGCTGTTCTGGGAGCCGGCATCTAGTACGCAGGTCCTGATGGGAGTCCTGGAACCATTCCTGGGGGATATAAAGCTCATAATCCACCAAACCGTATCCAGAGTCCCCGGCATAGGAAAGGAATACTCCAACCTGACAGTTTTCCCGTTTACCCAGTCTGCCACAGTATTGCCGCTTTACCCCAATGGAATGAGTCCCTTTCTTTACAAAGCTGGTATCATCAACAGAAAGCATTGAACCAGTGTGGTTTAGCTGGGCTGCCAGAAGCTGCTGGTAGGTATCAAGAATATCATCTTCCTTGAGTGGTGCACGTGTAAAAAACTGCTGCATGGGACGGACCGACTTTTCACCAGCTAGATGTAAAGCAATCGGTTCAATGGATTTACGGTCCAATGGACTAAGCAGCCCCCTGACAAAGTTTGCAAAATGTTTAGACTGTTTTTGAGAGGTAAAGGCGCAATCGTATTGATGCAGGTATGGCTCTAAGCATTGTTCAATTTCCTGGGTACTGTTTAGATCAACTGCCCACTGTTCTAATAGCCGTGGGTCGTATGCTGTATTTATCATCATAGTATCCACCCCCTTTTATTATATCAAAAACAGGGGGATATTTAAATAAAGTAATCAAAGTTCGCTGTAGTACTACACCTACACGGACAGCGAGGAGAAGATGGGGGAGGCCCTGGCCGGGATCCGGGACCAGGTGTTTATCGCAACCAAAACGCCCGCCGAGAACAGCGGAGATTTTTGGAAACATCTGGAAGAAAGCCTGAGAAGGCTGGGCACGGACTATGTGGACCTTTACCAGTTCCACAACCCGTCCTTCTGTCCAAAGCCGGGGGATGGCACCGGCCTCTATGAGGCCATGGCGGAGGCTAAAGACCGGGGAATGGTGCGGCACATCGGAATCACCAACCACCGGCTGAGCGTGGCCCGCGAGGCTGTGGACAGCGGGCTTTACGAGACGCTGCAGTTTCCATTTTCCTATCTGGCGGGGGAGCCGGACCTGGAGCTGGTGGAGCGCTGCCGTAAGCAGGATATGGGCTTTATCGCCATGAAGGCTCTGTCCGGCGGACTGATCACCAGCGCCAGGGCGGCCTACGCCTTCATGGTTCCCTACAGCCACGTGCTTCCGATCTGGGGGATCCAGCGGGAGCGGGAACTGGATGAATTTTTGGAATGCGACCGGCTGGTCCCGGAAATGGACCAGGAGCTGAAGGCGGTGATCGAACATGACCGGGCGGAGCTGGCCGGCGAGTTCTGCCGGGGCTGCGGCTACTGTATGCCCTGTCCCGCCGGCATCGAGATCAACAACTGCGCCAGAATGTCCCTGATGATCCGGCGCTCTCCCTCGGACGCCCATCTCACCGGGGAGGCCCGGGAGAAGATGAAAAAGATCGAGGACTGCCTGCACTGCGGCCAGTGCAGCGCAAAATGTCCCTACGGTCTGGACACCCCGGCGCTGCTGGAAAAGAACTACGAGGATTACCGGGAGATTTTGGCGGGAAAGCCGCTTTGATGGAATCGTCCCCGAACGGGAGTAATATGAGAGGAGACCGGTCATGATACGGTATTACGGCGATCCGCCGTACCGGGCGGCTGTGATACACGGCGGCCCCGGCGCGCCGGGATCGGCCGCGGGCCTGGCGGCCATGGCGGGGGAGATATGCAGGGCCTCAGAGCCAATGCAGTCCGGGAAATCCATTCGGGAGCTGATATTTGAGCTTAAGGGGCAGCTGGAGGAGGCGGGAAACGTTCCCGTTATCCTGATCGGACACTCCTGGGGGGCGTTTCTGGCCGCGCTGTTTGCCGGAGCGCACCCGGAAATGGTGGAGAAACTGATTCTGGTGGGCTGTCCGCCTCTGACGGCCGGTTATGTCCCAATGATCGGGGAGCGCCGCAGGCGGAACCTGGGCCCCGGAGAGCGGGAGGAGTTCGACCGGTTAAATCTTTGGTTGGAGCAGGGGACGCCGGAGCGGGGGAGGATGGAAGAGCCGGGAATGCCGGAGCAGCCGGAGCGTTCCCGGGAGCATGCGGACCGCCTTCTCGCGCGGTTGGGAGAGCTGGCGGAGAGGGGCGACTGCTATGATCCCCTGCCGTGCGCGGCGGATCATGAGATGTTGACGGACGCGGAGCAGTACAGAGCTGTGTGGGGGGAGGCGGTAAAGCTGCGGGCCTCCGGACAGCTGTTGAGAAGCTTTGTGGCCCTGGACTGCCCGATCACATTGATCCAGGGAGAGCAGGACCCGCACCCCGTGTGCGGCGTCTGCGGGCCGCTTGCAGGCTCCGGGAAGGAATACCGGGTTCACGTCCTTAAATGTTGCGGCCATAGCCCCTGGCTGGAGCGCCGGGCGCGGGTGGAATTCTTTGAAATTTTGAAACAGGAGCTGGGGCAGTGACTGCCCCGTCCCGGGACAGATACAGTACAGCCTGCATTTCTGCCCAGAACCGGCGGCGGAGTATCAAAATACAGGCGCCGGGCGAAGCTGCTTTCCGTCCGGCTGCCAACACAAAAGAGGAGGGAATCCATATGTATGAATCGCGTTGCGGGGTCCGCTGCGACAGCTGCGGACGCAAGGGAGAAGTGAACTGTACGGGCTGCATAAACATGAAAACGACTTTCTGGGGCGGAACGTGCACGGTCAAGTCCTGCTGTGAGAGCCGCAGCTTAAACCACTGCGGGGAATGTCCTGAATTCCCATGCGCGATGTGCGCGTCCATGGGGGAGGAGATGGGTTTTGACCCCAAGCCCAGGCTGGAAGCCCTGCGGCAGTGGGCCGCGGAAGGAAAAACGGATTAATCCAAACATACGCACAAAACAGCCGCCGCGGAAGATGGCAAGTAAACCGCGGCGGCTGTTTCGTTTTCCCCGGGATGGCTTCCGGGTATATGTTCAGAGGCTTCCGGCCGTATGGCAAGACAGCCGGATTTATTGATAAACAGAACTATGAGGATTTATTTGTTGGTCTTGTAAAGGTTCTTTTCCCTGGGCAGCGTCACGTTCAGCAGAATGGCCACCAGGGTTGCGATTACAACCGGGGACTTGCCGAAGATGGTGGTTACCCATGCCGGGAAGGAACTTAAGGAGGCGCTTGCCTGTGAAACGCCCATGCCCAGCGCGGCCGCGAGGCCAACGATGGAGGTGTTGCGGTAGTTCATTTCCTCCGTCATAACCAGCTTCATACCGGTCATTGCGATGGAGGCGAACACGGATACGGTAGCTCCGCCCAATACCGCGTAGGGGATGGTGGTCAAAAGCGCGGAGAACTTGGGGAACAGGCCCGCCACCAGGATTACCAGGGCGGAGATTCCCAGAGTCACGCGGTTTACCACCTTGGTGGTGGCCACGATACCCACGTTCTGGCTGTAGGTTGCGGTGGGAAGGCAGCCTAAGAAGGCGCCGATTACGTTGGTAATACCGTATCCCAGGATCGCGCCCTGCAGCTCATCCGTGGTGGGCTCGCGGTCCAGACCTCCCGCCGTGGTGGCGGAGAAGTCGCCGATGGCCTGCACGGAGTTGATCACGAACAGCAGTCCGATGGCTACGCAGGCGGAGATTTCAAAGTTGATTCCAAAGTGCATGATGTGGGGCAGCTGGAACATTCCGGCCTCGCCCACATTGGTAAAGCTGACCATTCCGAAGAACATGGAGAATATGTAGCCTGCGATCATGCCCATCAGGATGGAAGCCAGCTTTAAGAAGCCTTTGGCAAAATGGTTTAACACAGTTACAACAACCAGGGTGAAAATCGCCACCGTCCAGTTCTGCCAGGAGCCGTAATTGGGCTGTCCGGTGCCGCCGGCCATGTAGTTGATGGCGGTGGGGTAGAGGCTCAGTCCGATGGTGAACACCACGGTGCCCGCGATTAACGGCGGGAAAAATTTGCGGATCTTTTTAATCATGATACCCACGATAACTGCACAGATACCGCCCACGATCTGGGAGCCCAGAATCGTCGCAATACCGTACTGTTCGGCAATGGCCTGCATGCTGGGCACGTAGGCAAAGCTGACGCCCAGGATAACAGGGAGGCCGGCGCCCAGGCGGAGTCCGCCTTTTTTGCCCAGCGGAAACAGCTGGAGCAGGGTGGCAAGGGCCGATACAACCAGAGAAGCCTGGATCAGGATTACCCGGTCTGCGGTGTCGATACCGGCAGCACCGGAAATGATGATGGCAGGTGTCACGCAGCCCACAATCATGGCAACTACGTGCTGGAGCGCCAGGGGAATTGCCTGGCTCATTTTTGGAACGCCGTCCAAATCGAACAGTGATGCGTGCTGTTTTTCTGAATTCATGATATTGCCTCCTTTACGCTAAATGGATATGAGTACCGGTTTTTCCCTGGATACCGTCTTTTGCTTTTTCCAACAGCGTAATTAAAGCAGTGCGTCCTGGCTTTGATTCAGCAAATTTTACAGCGGCCTGTACCTTGGGAAGCATGGAGCCGGGGGCAAAGTGTCCCTCTTTGATAAACTTGCGTGCTTCTTCCGTGTCCAGATCATCCAGCCATTTTTCTTCCGGCTTTCCGAAGTTAATAGCTACCTTTTCAACTGCGGTCAGAATAATTAAGAAATCTGCGTTTAATTCTTCTGCCAGCAGCTCGCTTGCGAAGTCCTTGTCGATTACGGCGCTGGCTCCCTTTAAGTGGTTGCCCTGGCGGGTAACCGGGATTCCGCCGCCACCGCAGGCGATAACCAGCTGGCCGGAGTCAACCAGGGAACGGATTGCGCCGATCTCAACGATCTCGGCGGGTTTGGGGGAGGCCACCACACGGCGGTAACCGCGTCCTGCGTCCTCACGCATCATATATCCGTATTTTTCCTCGGCGATCTTGGCCTGTTCCTCGGTCATGAAGTGGCCGATGGGTTTGCTGGGATTTTCAAATGCGGGATCGTCCGCGTCCACGCGGACCTGTGTGATCATGGTCGATACCGGAATATCGCAGATATCGCGGTTGTACAGCTCCTCCCGCAGGGCGTTCTGCAGGTCATAGCCGATGTAAGCCTGGCTCATGGCGACGCAGACGGAGAGAGGGGTGTTGGGCTGGCTGGCGTCCTCGCGGCTGAGAGCGGCCATGGCATTGTTGATCATGCCCACCTGGGGGCCGTTTCCGTGGGCTACGATAACCTCACAGCCCTCCTCGATCAGATCCACGATCGCCTTGGCGGTGATCTTCACAGCCGTCATCTGCTCGGGCAGCGTGTTGCCCAGGGCATTTCCGCCCAGGGCGATGACGATACGTTTTTTCTTGTTTTCCATAGTAATTTCCCCTTTGAGTTTTTGCAAAAAAAGATGAAAAGGGCCGCCAGGCCGAATGCCCGGCAGCCCGGAATAAAAATCATTTATTGTGGATTACTTGAATACGCGGGGAGTTCCCTTCTCTTCCAGCTTCTTTAACACTTCAGCCGGATCGGCAAACTTAGCCAGCATGATCATAGCGGCGATCACGTAAGGTTTGAAGCTGGCTTCCTTGTACAGCGGGTCGCGGTAGCGGTCGAATACGGAAGCCTCAACCTCGCCGTCCTTGCAGCTCACATCGTTGATGTCGGCCGGTAAGCAGTGCAGGTACAGAGCCTTGCCGTCCTTGGTGGTCTTCATCAGCTCCTCGGTGCAGCACCAGTCTTTGTGCTGTGCGTTCTGAGCCAGCAGCTCTTTCTCCAGAGCCTTGATGCCCTCGGTGTCGCCCTCGCCGTACAGGTTGGTTCTCTTCTCCATAGCTGCAAAGGGAGCCCAGCTCTTCGGGTAAACGATGTCGGCGTCCTTGAAAGCGTCGGCCATGTCGTGGGATACGCGGAAGGAACCGCCGGACTTCTCAGCGTTCTGTCTTGCAACGTCCTCAACCTCAGGCATGATCTCGTAGCCTTCCGGATGAGCCAGAACAACTTCCATACCCATTCTGGTCATCAGGCCAACAACGCCCTGGGGAACGGAGAGGGGTTTGCCGTAGGAAGGAGAGTAAGCCCAGGTCATAGCCAGCTTTTTGCCCTTCAGATTCTCCACGCCGCCGAACTCATGGATGATGTGCAGCATGTCGGCCATACACTGGGTGGGATGGTCGATGTCGCACTGTAAGTTCACCAGAGTGGGCTTCTGCTCTAAGATGCCGTCCTTGTAGCCCTGGGAAACAGCGTCCACAACCTCGTGCATGTAAGCGTTGCCCTTGCCGATGTACATGTCGTCGCGGATACCGATGACGTCAGCCATGAAGGAGATCATGTTGGCGGTCTCACGCACGGTCTCGCCGTGAGCTACCTGGGATTTGCCCTCGTCCAGATCCTGAACCTCAAGGCCTAACAGGTTGCAGGCGGAAGCGAAGGAGAAACGGGTGCGGGTGGAGTTGTCACGGAATAAGGAGATGCCCAGTCCGCTCTCGAACACCTTGGTGGAAATGTTGTTCTCACGCATGAAGCGCAGAGCGTCAGCTACGGTCCAAACGGCCTCCAGCTCGTCGTCGGATTTCTCCCAGGTCAGGAAGAAGTCTCCCTCGTACATTTCCTTGAAGTTGAGTTTGTTCAGCTTATCAATGTAATCCTGTAATGTTTTCATGATTTTAACTCCTTTAAAATTGTATGTTAATTTTTATGGGTAACGTGATATTGATACGGAAAACCGGCTCCGTCCGGATGTTCCGGCGGTCAATTCAGCACAAAACCGCCGGATATCGTCTGAGACGGTGCGCTGAAAGAAAATTGGCAAGAGCTTTCAGCGCGGCATTCTAGGAGTCGGATTTCGGGAAAATGTCAAATTACTTGCAGTAAACGGTGGGCAGAGCGGCGTAAACGGCAGCGCAGGTTACCAGATCCTGTTTCCAGGTTTTCTCGTTGGGAGCGTGAGCCTGAGCCTCGGCGCCAGGTCCAAAGCCGATGCAGGGGATTCCGTTGCGGCCCATGATGGATACGCCGTTGGTGGAGAAGGTCCACTTGTCGGTCAGCGGGCGGGCGGTTCTCATTTCCAGAGTCTCCTCTGCGCCGATGCGGGCCTCGCCGAACAGGTTCTTGTAGGACTCCTCCAGAGCCTTGGTCACATCGTGATCCTCCGGGATGACCCAGGTGGGGAAGTAGCACTCGATGGGGTATGTAAGGCCCTTGTAGGAAGGACGGGAATACTCGTACATGGAAACCTTCACGTCGTCGCCGTACTTCTGTACTGCGGGCAGCGCACGGATCTCATCCAGGCAGCTCTCCCAGGTCTCGCCTGCGGTCATTCTGCGGTCCAGGGAAACGGAGCAGGAGTCGGCCACTGCGCAGCGGCTGGGGGAGGTGAAGAAGATTTCGGAAACCGTAACGGTTCCACGGCCCAGGAAGTTGGCTTCCTTGTACTCGGGGTTGTATTTCTCGTCCAGCATTTTCACAAGGCCCTTTACTTCCTTGTCGTCGGCAGCGTCGTTCTCGTTCAGAGCGCGCACGTCCTGAAGGATGTCGGCCATCTTGTAGATGGCGTTGTCGCCGCGCTCAGGAGCGGAACCGTGGCAGGAAACGCCCTTGACGTCCACACGGATCTCCATACGGCCTCTCTGGCCGCGGTAGATGCCGCCGTCGGTGGGCTCGGTGGAAACCACGAAATCCGGGCGGACCTTATCCTCGTTGATGATGTACTGCCAGCAAAGGCCGTCGCAGTCCTCTTCCTGAACTGTACCGGTTACCAGAACGGTGTACTTGTCGGAGAGCAGTCCCAGATCCTTCATGATCTTAGCGCCGTAAACCGCGCTGACGATACCGCCGCACTGGTCGGACACGCCGCGTCCGCCGATCTCGGTGTCGTTCTCGTAGCCCTCGTAGGGATCGAAGTTCCAGTTGTTCTTGTTGCCGATGCCAACGGTGTCGATGTGGGCGTCAAAACCGATTAAGGTCTTGCCGGTGCCCATATATCCCAGCACGTTGCCCATGGGATCGATCTCAACCTTGTCGAAATCGAGCTTTCTCATCTCCTCCGCAATGCGGTCGATGTGAGCTTTCTCATCGCAGCTCTCGCCGGGGAATTTTACGATGTCCCGTAAAAATTTGGTCATGTCTTTCTCGTAGTTCTGTGCAGCTTCCTTGATTTTGCCGTAATCCAGGCTCATTTTGATTTCCTCCATAATAATATTTTGTGAATGGTTTTTATTTTATAGGATCATGATTTTTATTTCTCTTTGCCTTCCCAGACGATGTTCTTGTAGCGGTCCGGATCGGTGTCGCCCTCGGTGGAGAAGAGCAGTACCCTGGAGTTCTCATCCAGACCGATGGCCTGGCGCAGATCCTTGTAATCGTCCATGGTGGTCATGGCGGCCAGTGCTCCGAAGGGAGCGGCTCCGGATTCGCCGGAGGTCACAGGTGTGTCGCCCTTGATGGGAGCGGCCAGCATGCGCATACCCTTTGCGGCTACCCAGTCGGGAGCTGCGATGAATACGGTTACGTGGTTCTTTAAGATATCCCAGGAGATGGTGTTGGGCTCTCCGCAGGCGAGACCGGCCATGATGGTCTGCATGTCGCCGTCCACAATGCGGGGATCTCCGTCTCCGGCTGCCGCGCCCTTATACAGGCAGGCCGCCACATCGGCCTCCACCACTACGAAGGTGGGAGGATTGTCGGGGTAAAGGTTGGTGAAATATCCCACAACCGCGCCGGCAAGGGAGCCTACGCCGGCCTGAACGAACACGTGGGTGGGGCGGTCGCAGCCGTAATCTTTCAGCTGTTCGCCGGCCTCCATTGCCATGGTGCCGTAGCCCTGCATGATCCAGGAGGGGATCTCCTCGTAGCCGTCCCAGGCGGTATCCTGAACGATCACGCCCCGCTCGGTCTCATCCGCTTCCTTTGCGGCCAGACGCACGCAGTCGTCGTAGTTCATTTCCTGAATGTCAACCTGAGCGCCTTCCTTTGCGATGTTCTCAAGGCGGGTCTGCGTGGAACCCTTGGGCATATGTACGACCGCCTTCTGGCCTAAGCGGTTGGCGGACCAGGCGACGCCGCGGCCGTGGTTGCCGTCGGTGGCGGTGAAGAAGGTGGCCTGACCGAATTCCTCACGGAGTTTGTCGGAGGTGAGCACCGCGTAGGGCAGTTCGGAAACGTCCTTTCCGGTCTCACTGGCGATGAAGCGGGCCATTGCGAAGGAACCGCCCAGCACCTTGAATGCGTTTAATCCGAACCGGTAGGACTCGTCCTTGATGTAAACTTCCTTCACTCCCAGGTAAGCGGCCATCTGGTCCAGCTTGGTGAGAGGGGTTTTGCTGTACTGGGGGAAGCTCTCATGGAAGGTTCTGGCCTTCTTGATTTCTTCCAATCCCATAATCGGCAGATTCGTATCCGCAGTTTTGGGCATTTTATTTACCGCCCACTTGATCTGTTCCATTGTTATAAAATCCTCCTTATAATCATGCGTTTGTTTTAATAGGAATAGAATTGTTAACAGGATTGTTTAATTGTCCGTTTTGCGGCTGTTCACATCGATGTAACTGTACAAAGTGAATTTTGAGATCCCGAAGTACTTGGAGATCTTGTCGCCGGACTTGGTAATCAGGAACGCTCCCGCGTCGTTTAAGAACTGGATCGCCGCTACCTTTTCCTCTTTATTCATAAGAGCGGCCGGCTTTCCAATCATAAGTACGGACTGTTCGATCAGGCTGTCGAGCAGGTCGGTGACGTTGGTAACGATCTGATCCGGCTGCTTTTTCGCATCCGATTGGGGTTCGGTATCGATCAGCGCTTTGATCGCCCGGTCCACCGTCATCAGCCCGGTGATATCGAAGTTGATCGCCAGTATGTAGTCGATGGCGTCGCCTTCCTCATTATGAATATAGAAGGTGCTGGATTTTAAGATCCGCCCGTTGGCTGAGCGGGTCAGATAACCCAGATGGTCTTTGAGAGAAGCCGCGTCCTTGTTGTGAAGGGTTTCCAGCACGACCTTGGACGGGCCGTCGCCGACCTGGCGGTTGGTGATATGCCCATTGGTAATGTATACGATGGAATGCTCCATGTCATGCTTTTTCAAATCATGGATCACCACTTCACAATCAGGACCGAACTGTCTGGAAAGGCCGTCGGCTATCTGAGTCAGGAGCCCTAATGTGTAAGTCATAAGCATTTTCTCCTTTCCTTCAGGATTCTTCAAAATTAGGTAACTTTGTACAATAAACACGATTGTTAATTTTGCCTCGTTGTTTATGATTCCATCATATCACAAAAAAATGGAATTGCAATACTTTTTTACAAAAAAATTTTTGATATCTAAAAAATTTTGCATTTTGTGCTTGCAAATGCCGGTTACAGGTGTTAGTATAGGGGTACAGGGAGGCACATTCTGCTTAAAAAGCAGAGATATGAATGGCAGTGTGTGACCAATCGGAAATGTGATTCAGAAACAGAAAGAAAACCATCATCGAGTAATAGTTGATTGCGAAACAGGTATTCAATCCTGATTCCAAATAAGGAAGCCACTTTGCGAAGCAGGAGGACCTGAATAAGTGGGATGTATTCGGATAATGGCGCACATTCATAAGCCATACGTTTTATGGAGTTGGTAAGTCCTATGCAATTAAAGATTTTAACGTCCGTATGCATTCATGCTTATGAATCTTATCTGCGAGAACCACACCGATTAATTGTGTAATGCCTGCGAGGATTAGGTCGGCATGAAGTGTTTTCTCATTTTGGGTTTTACGTCCGGCCAGACAGAAGCAGTCTTTTAAGTGATTGATAGACCGCTCCACATAGGTTCTGGTTTTGTAGACCTTATTCCATTCGTCAGTCCCTCGCAGAATACCTGGATAGGCACGAAGATTTTTCTCTGGATAAATGTAAATCATTCTGCCACAGGAAGACGTGGTACATGGGTTGTCACATTTACAGAGCCGGTGATAGTTTCCAGAAGAAGGATCTTTTATCCAAACAACTTTGGGACAGACGAATTTGTATCGTGTGACGCCGCTTTTAAGCTTACAGGTTCCTTCGTATTTCATTGGAAGAGAGGGATCCTTTGGACAACAGGGAATCCCGTTTTCATCAATGGTATAGTCAAGGTTTTCAAGATGTGCCCTGGAGTTCAAAGGAATATAGGCTTTCTTGAAGTGCCTGCCATTACCAAAGGTATCCCCGGAAAGAAGTTCCTTGTACAGGCGGACCGAATCAAAGGCGGAGTCACCAAGGAAGGTGTCAGGCCGGATCAGAGGATGTGTAGCGAAAAAGTCCTGAAGAGTAGGAATCAAGAGCCTTGCGTCATGGACAGATTTGTCCTCATCAGGCGAATCGGATTTCTTAGAAATGGTAATTTCAGGATGCTTCTCAAAGAAAGCTTTGTTGTAGAAATCAATGTGCCGGATAATGCCGAGGCCATTAGTAACAATTCCTATCTTATAGGCGTAACAGAAATGCCCATCGATATAGAGCTGTTTGATCTCCGGATTGGCAGCTGAATGTGAGGGCATGGAAGCATAGGCAGCTTTATATGGATCATAAGAATCGTCAAAGCCTTTGGATTTTGCATACGCTTTTAGCTGTTTAATGATGCGGTTTGCGTATTTAGGATTGTTTTCAGTAACCCAAGCTTCTATACCAGAAGAATCGAAGATAGTCATACTGGCTTTGGAAGAGTCAATCGCCTGACAGATAGGTTCAGTGAGGTCAACAAGGCGTGAGAAAACATCTTCGAGTTCAGGAAGAAAATCCTGTTTGAAGCGGGTTATCTTAGAAGCATCGGGGACTTTGTCAAAGCCACAGAATTCTCTGAGATGTCTGGAATAATGAAGGAAAATAAGCAGTAACGAGTCAGTAGGAATAGAAAAAATACGTTGAATGATTAAGGCCCATAAAAGGGCGAACAAAGGGTATTTGCGGGTTCTGCCCGTTGATGCATAGAAACGCTTCCGGAAGGAAGCAGGGACAATTTCAATAAGGTCAATATGGGATTGGAGCAGTGACAGGAAAGCAGGTTTGTCAGATTCATAAATATCCTGGCAACATGAAAAAATATCTGCCAAAGAAAGCTGATTGTATGGTATCATATAGGTACAACTCCTTTCAGGTGGATATGGTTGATTGTTACTGGACATCTCAATTTTACCATAAACCTGTGAGGAGTTGTTTTATTTTGACAAAGAAAAAAGCCCGAATTTATGAGGGCTGTGGCGTTTCGCAAACGCCTAATCATCGAGTAAAGGAGAGAGGTTATGTTAGTAATTGGCAACGGACGGTTAGTGACAAGGGATCCGGCGGTTCCTTTTTATGAGAACGGCGCGGTAGCAATGGACGGCGGAACCATCGTGCGGGTCGGAACCGCGGAGGACGTCCGCAGGGAATTCCCGGAGGCAGAGTACATAGACGCCAGGGGGGGCGTGATCATGCCTGCGTTCATCAACACCCATGAGCACATCTACAGCGCCATGGCGAGAGGACTTTCGATTAATGGATACAACCCCAACGGCTTTCTGGAGATTCTGGACGGAATGTGGTGGACCATCGACCGCCATCTGACCAACGAGCAGACCCGCCAGAGCGCCCGGGCTACCTATATTGACTCCATCAAGAACGGCGTCACCACGGTGTTCGATCACCACGCCAGCTTCGGCGAGATTCACGACAGCCTGTTCGCCATCGAGGACGCGGCTAAGGAACTGGGAATCCGCACCTGCCTGTGTTATGAGGTTTCTGACCGCGACGGGATGGACAAGGCGAAGGAAGCTGTGATGGAGAACGCGGCCTGGATCAAACATGCCCTGGCTGACGACACGGACATGATTGCCGGAATGATGGGCATGCACGCCCAGTTCACCATCTCCGACGCCACCATGGAGCTGGCCGCGGCCAACAAGCCCGCCGAGGTGGGCTACCACATCCATGTGGCCGAGGGCATCGAGGACCTGCATGACTGCCTGAAGAAATACGGCAAGCGCATTGTGGACCGCCTCTACGACTGCAACATCCTGGGAAGCAAGACCTTGCTTGGACACTGCATCTACGTGAATCCCCACGAGATGGAATTAATTAAGGAAACGGATACCATGGTGGTACACAATCCTGAGTCCAACATGGGCAACGCCTGCGGCTGCCCGCCCACCATGGAGATCGTGCACCGGGGAATCCTAACCGGCCTTGGCACGGACGGCTACACCCACGACGTGCTGGAGTCCTACAAGGTGGCCAGCGTGCTGCACAAACACCACCTCTGCGACCCGAACGCGGCCTGGGGCGAGGTTCCGCAGATGCTCTTTGAGGGCAACCCGCAGATCGCAAACCGCTACTTCAAGAAGCAGCTGGGCGTTCTGAAGGAGGGAGCGGCCGCGGATGTGATCGTCACTGACTACATCCCGCTGACCCCCATGGATGCAAGTAATATCAACGGCCACATCCTCTTCGGTATGACCGGACGCAGCGTGGTGACCACGGTCTGCAACGGTAAAGTGCTGATGAAGGACCGTGAGCTGATCGGCATCGACGAGGAGAAAGTGATGGCGGAAGTGAGAGCGGAGGCTAAGAAGCTGGAGCGCTCCATCAACGGCTGACAATATCTGTATATAATTTAGGAGGAAAATTCCATGAGCGATAGAATGACCCCGATTCCCTTTGGGAATCTGATGAACTGGATTTTGAAGGAACATAAGAAGGGCGCCATCTTCGGCGTGCGCCGTCCCTTTGTGGCGGATCCGTCCCATACATACGAGATTTTCGGCCGCAAGCTGGAGACTCCCTTCGGACCCGCGGCTGGCCCCCACACCCAGCTGGCACAGAACATTGTGGCTTCCTACGTGGCCGGCAGCCGGTTCTTCGAGCTGAAGACCGTGCAGAAGCTGGACGGCGAGGACCTTCCGGTGAACAAGCCCTGTATTAAGGCCGACGACGAGTGCTACAACTGCGAGTGGTCCACCGAGCTGTACGTGCCCCAGGCGTTTGACGAGTACGTGAAGGCCTGGTTCGCCTGCCAGGTGGTGGCCAAGGAGTACGGCCTGGGCGCCATGGACGGCTTCCAGTTCAACATGTCCGTTGGTTACGACCTGGAAGGCATCAAACTGGAAAAGATTGACAAATTTATCGAGGGCATGAAGGACGCCTCTGAGACAGCTATTTTCAAGGAGTGCCGCCAGTGGCTGTTGGACAACGCGGACCTGTTTGAGAAGGTGACGAAAGAGGACATCGAGGGCATTTCTCCGGAAGTCTGCAACTGCGCAACCCTGTCCACCCTTCACGGCTGCCCGCCCCAGGAGATCGAGCGCATCGCCCGCTACCTGATCGAGGAGAAGAAGGTTCACACCTTTATCAAGTGCAACCCCACCCTGCTGGGTTACGAGTACGCAAGGGATATGATGGATTCCATGGGCTACGACTATGTGGCCTTCGGCGACTTCCATTTCAAGGACGATTTACAGTACAGCGACGCGGTGCCCATGCTGGAGCGTTTACAGGCCCTGGCCGGTGAGAAGGGCCTGGAGTTCGGCGTGAAGATCACCAACACCTTCCCCGTGGACGTGAAGGCGGGAGAGCTTCCCAGCGAGGAAATGTACATGTCAGGCAAGAGCCTGTACCCGCTGTCCATGTCCGTCGCCATGAAGCTGGCGAAGGATTTCGGCGGAAAGCTGCGCATCTCCTACTCCGGCGGCGCGGATTACTTCAATATTAAGGATATCGTGGACGCGGGCATCTGGCCTGTGACCATGGCCACCACCATGTTAAAGCCCGGCGGCTACCAGAGACTGGAGCAGATCGGACAGATTTTCGCAAAGGACGAGGCTAAAGCTTTTGAGGGCGTGGATGCCCAGCGTGTGGCCCAGCTGGTGGAAGCGGCTAAGACCGACAAGCACCATGTGAAGGCCGTGAAGCCCCTTCCCTCCAGAAAGATCAAACGACCGGTGCCCCTGACCGACTGTTTCGTGGCTCCCTGCGAGGAGGGCTGCCCCATCCACCAGGATATCACCACGTATTTGAAGCTCATGGGAGCGGGCAAGGCCGAGGAGGCCCTGGAGGTCATTCTGCTGAAGAACCCCCTGCCCTTTATCACCGGCACCATCTGCGCCCACAACTGCATGAGCAAATGTACCCGTAACTTCTACGAGACCCCGGTGAACATCCGCAGAACCAAGCTGGAGGCCGCTGAGGGCGGATTCGAGGCCGTGATGGCGAAGCTCAAAAAGCCGGAGATCACAAGCGGCAAGACCGCAGCCGTGGTGGGCGGAGGCCCGGCCGGTATGGCGGCCGCCTATTTCCTGGCCAGAGGCGGCGTAAAAACGACGCTGTTTGAGAAGGAAGAGAAGCTGGGCGGCGTGGTCCGCAACGTGATTCCGGGCTTCCGTATCTCCGACGAGGCCATCGACAACGACGCGAAGCTGATCGAGGCTATGGGCGTGGAGATCGTCACCGGCCGGGAGATCGGCTCCGTGGACGAGGTGAAGACGGACTACGACTACGTGGTTCTGGCCCTGGGCGCTTCCACGCCGGGCGTACTGCGCCTGGAGAAGGGCGAAGCCATGAACGCGCTGGAATTCCTGGCACAGTTTAAGGCCACGGACGGAAATCTGGACCTGGGCGAGAACGTGGTGGTCATCGGCGGAGGAAACACCGCTATGGATACCGCCCGCGCCGCTAAGCGCAACAAGGGCGTGAAGAAGGTTTCCCTGGTATACCGCCGGACCAAGCGCTATATGCCGGCCGACGCCGAGGAGCTGGAGATGGCCATTGAGGACGGCGTGGAGTTCGCGGAGCTGCTCAGCCCTGTAAAGCTGGAGAACGGCGTGCTCTACTGCAAGAAGATGGTGCTGGGCGACTACGACGCCAGCGGACGCCGGGGCGTGGTGGAGACCGACGAGGTGGTTGAGGTTCCCGCCGACACGGTGATCGCCGCTGTGGGCGAGAAGGTTCCGGGGGCATTCTACGAGGCCAACGGCATCGCCCTGGACAACAGAGGCCGGGTGCAGGCGGATCAGGAGACCTTGGAGACCAGCGTTGCGGGCGTTTACGCTGCGGGCGACGGGCTCTACGGACCCGCTACCGTGGTGGAGGGAATCCGCGACGGCATGAAGGCGGCCGAGGCTATTCTGGGCCGTTCCGTAGCTGAGGATCTGTTCAGCCTGTCCGACGAGGGGAAGATTTACGGCCGCAAGGGCAACCTGATGGAGGAGGACGGGAAGGACGTGGACAGCAAGCGCTGCCTGTCCTGCAACAGCTACTGCGAGAACTGCGTGGAGGTATGTCCCAACCGGGCCAATATCACCCTGACCGTGCCGGGCATGGAGCGCCACCAGATCATTCACGTGGACTACATGTGCAACGAGTGCGGCAACTGCAAGAGCTTCTGTCCCTGGGACAGCGCCCCCTACTTGGATAAGTTCACCCTGTTCGCCAACAAGAAGGACATGGAGGACAGCAAGAACCAGGGCTTCGTGGTGTTAGACCGGGAGACCGGGGCCTGCAAGGTGCGCCTGCAGGGCAAGGTGACGGATTATGTGGCCGGAACCGCAAGCGATGTGGTGCCGGAGGGAATCGCAAAGATCATCGGGACCGTGATCCGGGATTACGCCTATATGCTGTAAAGACTGGTTTTGAGCGGCGTTGACCGGCCTTCTGAAAAAAGGCCGGGTCCCGCCGCATATTTGGAACAGGCTCGGGAGTTTTTTGCCGCAAGGCAGAGTCTCCCGGGCAGTTTACGCAGGAACACGTTAAAAAAATAACAAAACTTTTTCGAGACGGAACATAGCTGTGGAGAACGATACGGGCCGCCCGGGGGCGGTCTGTTTAAGCCATAGAATGATAGAATTTCTGAAGCCACTGTAAATTGGATTGGGATTGGCCGGGAGAGGAGGGGACCGCCGTGGCGCGCGTGAAAACCATGAAGGTTGTGATAACATTTCCGGGGACCACCCAGGCGCTGCGCATGGAGAAGGAAGCGCGGGAGCGTGGACTTTCCGGACGTCTGATTCCCGTACCGTCGGCGATACGGGCGGGCTGCGGCATGGCCTGGAGCGCGCCGGTGGAAGCCCGGGGCCAATTAGAATCTCTGTTGGAGACGACGGGGATAGAACTGGAGGATATTTATGAGTTCTTATTGTAAAGTGTGGATTAACGGGCAGGAGATCGAAGCGGACGCGGACCGCAAGCTGATCGACGTGCTGAGAAACGACTGCCGCTTAAAGTCCGTGAAGGACGGCTGCAGCGAGGGCGCCTGCGGAACCTGTACGGTGCTGGTGGACGGAAAAGCCACCAAGGCCTGCGTGCAGAAGATGGGGCGCATGGAGGGAAAGCACATTCTTACCGTGGAGGGGTTCAGCCAGCGTGAGAAGGATGTGTATGTATACGCCTTCGGTCAGGCCGGAGCGGTACAGTGCGGTTTCTGTATCCCCGGCATGGTGATCTGCGCCAAGGGACTGCTGGATGTGAATCCCAACCCCAGCCGTGTGGAGATTGCCCACGCCATCCGCAACAACTACTGCCGTTGCACGGGCTACAAGAAGATCATCGACGCCATTGAGCTTGCGGCAAAGATGCTGCGGGAGGACACCCGGCTGGATGAGCAGGAGAAGATGGTCAAGGTCGGCTCCCGGATGCACCGCATCGACGTGGAGGGCAAGGTGCTTGGCACCGGCCAGTACGTGGACGACATGGACCAGGTGGACTTACCCGGGCTGGTATACGGCAGCGCGGTGCGGGCCAAGTATCCGCGGGCGCTGGTGAAGGATATCCGCACGGAGAAGGCCAAAGCTCTTCCGGGCGTGGTCTGCGTGCTGACCGCCGGGGACGTGCCGGGCAAGAATAAGGTGGGCCATCTGAAGCAGGACTGGGATACCATGATTCCGGTGGGGGGAACCACCCGGTATCTGGGCGATGCCATCGCCATTGTGGCGGCTGAGACTCCGGAGATTCTGGAGCAGGCCAAGGCCCTGGTGGAGGTGGATTACGAGGAGTTAAAGCCCGTGACCTGCCCGGCCGAGGCCCTGGCGGAGGGCGCTCCCCTGGTGCATTCCACCGGAAACGTGTTGAGCCACGAGCACCTGGTGCGTGGAAACGCGGAGGAAGTGATCGCAAATTCCAAATATAAAGTGACGAAACATTATGAGACGCCCTGGACCGAGCACGCATTCCTGGAGCCGGAGTGCGCCATCGCAATGCCCTTTGGGGACGGCGTATTCATCTACTCTACGGACCAGGGAACCTACGACACCCGCCACGAGACCTCGATCCTTCTGGGTCTGGATCCCGACAAGGTGATCGTGGAGAATAAACTGGTGGGCGGCGGCTTCGGCGGCAAGGAGGATGTGACTGTGCAGCACCAGGCGGCTCTGATCGCCTATCTGACCAAGCGGACCGTAAAATGCAAGCTGACCCGCAAGGAGAGCCTGATCATCCATCCCAAGCGCCATCCCATGAGCATCGACCTGACCACGGCCTGCGACGAGAACGGTTATCTGACCGCCATGAAGGCGGTGGTGGTGGCCGACACCGGCGCGTACGCTTCCTTAGGCGGCCCGGTGCTCCAGAGAGCCTGCACCCATGCGGCAGGCCCCTACAATTACCAGAATATCGACATCGACGGCACCGCCGTTTACACCAACAACCCGCCGGCAGGCGCGTTCCGCGGCTTCGGCGTGACCCAGACGATCTTTGCGACGGAGATGAACCTCAACCTGCTGGCTGAGATGGCCGGTCTGGATCCCTGGGAGATGCGCTACCGCAACGCCATCCGTCCCGGACAGGTGCTGCCCAACGGGCAGATCGCGGACCCGGCCACCGGCCTGGTGGAAACCCTGGAGGCGGTGAAGGATCAGTTCTATGAGGCGTACAACGCCGGTAAACCGGTGGGCCTGGGCTGCGCGTTAAAGAACGCGGGCGTGGGCGTGGGCCTTCCCGACAAGGGCCGGGCGCGTCTGATCGTGGAGGGCGGCAAGATCCACATCCACGCGGGCGCATCCTGCATCGGCCAGGGCCTGGGCACCGTGCTGGTGCAGATGGTGGCGGAGAGCGCCGGGGTCAGCATGGACGACATCGTCTACCACAACCCCAACACCTCCATGGCCCCGGATTCCGGCACCACCTCCGGTTCCCGCCAGACCCTGATCACCGGCGAGGCGGCCAGACGGGCTTCCAAGGACCTGCGCAAGGAACTGTTTGCGCTCACCGGCCGCAGCTATGAGTGCCGGACCTTTGACAAGCGCTACCTGGAGAACGTGGTGGTGGAGGAGGAATCCCCCGAAACCGCGGCCGTGACCTTCACGGGAGAGGAGTTGGCGCTGTTAAACGGCAGGGAATACTACGAAGAGTATTACGCCAAGACCGACAAGATGGGCGCGGACCTTCCCAACCCGGTATCCCATGTGGCCTACGGTTACGCCACCCAGATGTGTCTGCTCAACGAGGACGGCACGGTGGATAAGATCGTGGCCGCCCACGACGTGGGTAAAGCGGTGAACCCAATGAGCGTGGAGGGCCAGATCGAGGGCGGCGTGCTGATGTCCTGCGGTTACGCGCTGACCGAGCAGTACCCTTTAAAGGACTGCGTGCCCACGGCCAAGTACGGTACCCTGGGGCTGTTCCGGGCGGACAAAGCGCCGGAGATCGAGAGCATTATCGTGGAGAAGCCCGGCGTGGACGTGGCCTTCGGGGCCATCGGCATCGGTGAGATCACCTCGATCCCCACGGCTCCGGCCATCGCAGGGGCCTACTACAAGTGGAACGGACAGTTCCAGACCGCGCTCCCCCTCGAGGGAACGCCCTACGCGAAGAAAAAGGCGTAATTTGCCGGAAAATGAATGAAAAGGGTCAGGCCGGGCGGCGTGTAAACGCCCGGGGCCTGGTCTGAGACGGGGAACCAGAGGGAAATCTTCTGGTTCTTCGGTTTATTGTTTGGAATGGGCGTCTGGCGCAGCCTGCGGGCGAATGATTGGACGGGATGAGCTGGCGGTCTTTTGAAGGACAGCCGCGGCAGGCGGCTTGAACCGTGATTTTTAGAAAGGAATGTACTGAGATGAATCGTAAATTGTTGAAGGGCGGCACGATGGTGTCCGGGAGCGGGAGCGTTCCCGCGGACGTGCTCATAGAGGGAGAGAAAATCGCCGCGGTGGGAACCGGGGAGGAGATCGGGCGTCTGGCGGACGGGGACACGGAGGTTGTGGACGTGTCCGGCTGCCTGCTGTTTCCGGGTTTTATCGACGCCCACACCCATTTTGACCTGCACGTGGCGGGCACGGTGACGGCGGACGACTTTGAGACCGGCACCCGGGCGGCCGTCCGGGGCGGAACCACCACCATCGTGGATTTCGGCACCCAGTATCCCGGGGAGACCCTGGCCGACGGCCTTAAAAACTGGCATGAGAAGGCGGACGGGAAATGCTCCTGCGACTACGGTTTCCACATGTCCATCACGGACTGGAATCCGTCGGTGAGCCGGGAGATCGACGACATGATGGAGCAGGGCGTTTCCTCCTTCAAGCTCTACATGACATACGACACCCAGGTGGACGACGAGACGATTTTTGCCATCCTGCGCCGCTTGAAGGAGGCCGGGGGGATCACCGGGGTGCACTGCGAGAATAGCGGCATGATTGCCGCCCTCCAGGCCGAGGCCAAAGCAGCGGGGCGCATGGGCGTGTCCAGCCATCCGGCAACCCGGCCCGCGGCCGCGGAGGCAGAGGCCATCGGCCGCCTGCTGCGTCTGGCGGAGGTGGTGGATATCCCGGTGGTGGTGGTTCATCTGACCTGCCGGGAGGGCTACGACGTGATCATGGAGGCCAGGAGAAGAGGGCAGAAGGTTTACGCCGAGACCTGTCCCCAGTACCTTCTGATGGACGACAGCCTTTACCGGCTGCCCGGAATGGAGGGGGCTAAGTACGTGTGCGCCCCGCCTCTGCGTGGAAAAGCGGATCAGGAGTGCCTGTGGCGCGCCCTGGCCGCCGGGGATATCCAGACCGTGTCCACGGACCATTGCAGCTTTACGACGGAGCAGAAGCTTTTGGGGAAGGACGATTTCACAAAGATTCCCGGCGGGATGCCGGGGGTGGAGACCAGGGGCGTGCTGCTGTACACCTGCGGCGTGGACCAGGGACGCATTTCCCAGGAGAAAATGTGCCAGGTTCTGTCTGAGAACCCGGCCAGACTTTACGGGATGTTCCCTGAGAAGGGCCTGATCGCGCCGGGAAGCGACGCGGATATCGCCGTGCTGCGCACCGGGGTGGAGGATGTGATCACCGCGGACGGCCAGCTCCAGAACGTGGACTACGCGCCCTTTGAGGGCATGAAGGTCACGGCCAGGGTCGAGCAGGTGTTCCTTCGTGGAACCCAGGTGGTGAAGGACGGCCGGGTGGCGGTGGAGCGCGCGGGGAGATTTGTAAATCGCGGGAAATACAACCTGTAGAGAGGGCGTAAGCTTCTCGCCGCAGGCCGGAAAGCCAAACCGGAAAACGAAGGACTGAAAACGGCTGTACAGCATCGGTTAAACACCGGCGCTGCACAGCCGTTTTTGCAGTCATAAGAGGGGAAAGTGCGGGGGCGCGCGGCGCTCTCTCCCTTACGCCGTCACACAGGGCAGCGTGGAACCGCCGTAGGGCATCACGATTACGCCCGCGCCGGGGCCCATCACCCGGAAGGCCTGATCCAGCGCTTCCTGGACGGAGTGAAACGGCGTCATGAAAATCTGCCGCACAAAATCCGGTTCCATGTCGGACACCAGATAGATGGAAGCTCGCTCCAGCACCATAGCGATGGCCGCGGCCTTGTGGCCGCCAAGGCGGAAGTCGGTTTCAATCCGGCGGATCAGGTCGCGGGGCTCCTTGGCGCAGCGCATCCACTCCTCAAAGGTCGCCTCCCCCATGCCTTCGTGGCAGGAACCTACCAGGATGATGATTCCGCCGTCCCGGACCGCATACTTTGCGTTTTCCAGCGCCTTCTGGGTCTGGTAGAGATTCAGGTCCTTGGGATGTCCGCCCTGGCTGACCAGCACGATGTCAGCCTTTTGGCGGATATCCTTCCGGTAATAGCGGTCCAGCAGGCGGCAGCCGGCCCTGTGGGCTGCGATCACGTCGCCGCAGACGCAGTGCACGATCTTCTTGTGTTCGTCCAGCACCGCGTTTACGATGAAGTCCACCGGACAGCAGTTTAAGGCGTCCTCCAGGTCCTCCCGGAGGGGATTGCCCTCCAGAACGCCGGCGCAGGCGTCTGGCCGGACCATGTAGGAGTGGTTGGCCTGGATCGCGGCCCGGGTGGAAACGCCGGGCATAATGGCCTTGGCGCCGCCGGAGTATCCGGCAAAATAGTGGTATTCAATGTTGCCCAGACAGATGCGCAGATCCGCCTCCGCCACCGGGCGGCAGATGTCCACCGGGGTGCCGCGCTTTGTGTCGCCCATATGTACGAAGTCGAAGTCCAGGGAATCCACGCAGTTCACCTGCCGGTAGACTTCTTCGCCCGCCAGGTGCATTTTCTCCTCCTCGGTCTGCTTGCGGTGGCTGCCCAGGGCGAACACCACGGTGATGGATTCGGGGCGGATGCCGGCCCGGTACAGCTCGTCTAATACCAGGGGCAGCACCACCGCAGAGGGCATGGGGCGGGTGATATCGCTGGTCACAATGGCGACCTTTTGCTTTCCCTTTGCCAGTTCCGCCAGGGGCGGCGTACCGATGGGGTCCCGGAGGGCGCGGGCCACCTCCGCCGCGCTGTCCTTTGGGGCCTCGATCCCATTGGGGTAGAGCACATCCAGTACAGTTTCGTCCGGCAGCTCCACTGTCTGGGGACAGCTGCCGAAACCGATCTCAAGTTTCATGGTTACCTCCGTTCTGCGCGTGTAGCGCGGTGGGTGTCTTTTTTTCTGAAAACCTGGAACATTTCCTCAGCCAGTTCGATAAATTGTTTTACCGCCTGATTGGAATCCAGCTTGTAGCCCAGGCCGATGTCAATGGGAAAATCCATGCTGATATCGATGGGAAGGGTGGCCAGGGAAGGAAAACTTTTCCAGTACATGGAGTAATAGATCAGGATCAGCCCCTCCAACTCGCACCGCAGGGGCAGGGAACTTCCATAGTGGCCGATGTCGATGATTTCCACATCGGGGGCTGTGGCGGTGATGTAATCGCGCAGCAGATCGTCGGCCCGGGTGATTCCCCTGGCGTACATGAGAACCTTCTGACCCCGCAGATCGTCGATGGAGATTTTTTTCTTCATGGCCAACGGGTGGGTGGGGGACATACCGCAGCAGTGCCGGTCCTCCATGAGTTTGATAAAACTGTATCCCGGCTCCTCGAAGAGGTAACCGGACATGTACTCGGTGGTGATGTCGAAATTGTTGTTTACAAAATTTTTGAAATAACTCTCCAGCGGATAGTCGATAAATTCCAGGGCCACATTGGGATGAAGCTCGGAAAATCTGCGGCAGATTTGGGGCAGGAGCACGGCCGTGAAATTGGGCAGGGTGCCGATGCGGATGGATTGAGCGCACTTTTCTTCCAACTCCCGGCAGCGCTGCAGCACACGGTTGGAGGCGCGGATCATCTTCTTCGCTTCCTGGTAGAAATACTGTCCCGCAGCTGTCAGCGTGATGCCCTTGTTGTGGCGGTCAAACAGCCGGAAGCCCAAATCTTTTTCCAACAGATTCATCTGCTGGATCAGAGCGGTCCGGGAGACGAACAGCTTGTCCGCGGCCGAGGAGAAGCTGCCGGATTCGGCGATGACGATGAAGGAATCTAAGTGTCTGTCGTACGTTGGATTCACCTCCCTGTATGGGGATGGATGTAAGGTTTTCCTTTACGCAAACATAGCGTATTTGTGCTTCTTTAAGCGGGGCGGGCGTGCTATGATGAAACTGTAAAGAAAATGTTAAAAACGACGAATAATTACCGGAAATAAGATGGCGAAAAGTGAAAAATAACCATAAAATCCGGCCCAATTCTGAATGAATCAGGAAATCATATTAAATTTAGAAACAAAATCTATTATGTTATTATCACACTTTTTCGGCAAAGTCAATAGCTGCCGCGGGAAGTGAAGTGATTTTAAAGCGTTACGTTTTATCCATGGCCATGGATGTTGGCCGGTTACAGCGCAGTAACCGGCCGGGAACAGAAGGTACAGCAAACAGTGGATCTTTTAAAGGAGGATATGATTGATGCAGAAAACTGGAAAAGTGAAATTACCGCCCGGAAAAAAAGTCGCCGTCAACCTTGGATGTGATTTTGACGCCCAGAGTATTTGGGATGGTTCCTACAACCTCCTGTCGCCCGCGTACATGAGCCGCGGAGAATTTGGCGCAGAAGTGGGAGCTCCCCGCCTGTTAGCGCTGTTCAAAAAATATGATATCAAGACCAGCTGGTTCATTCCGGGCCACACGGCGGATACCTTCCCGGATATCTGTAAGGAAGTTCTGGCCGCAGGACATGAGATCGGCTGCCACGGTTATGTGCACGAGAACCCCACGAAATCCACCTATGAGCAGGAGACCAAGGTCCTTCAGATGGCGCTTGAGTCCCTGGATAAGCTGGGCGCGCCCAAACCGGTGACCTACCGCTCCCCGTACTGGGATTTCAGCCCCAACACCATCCGGATTCTGGAAGAAAATGGTTTCCTGTACGACAGCAGCCTGATGGGCAACGACCTGCACCCCTATTATCCCAGACCTGTGACCCCGCATTCGGACCGCGCCAATGAGTTCGGCGAGCCCTCCAAGATTCTGGAGCTGCCCGTGTCCTGGTTCCTGGACGATTTCCCGCAGACCGAATATCTCACCGGCGGACAGGAGGGCCAGCGGCCGGCACAGGATATCTTTGACAGATGGGCGTCCATTTTCGACTACGCCTGCACTCTGGACGGCGCCTGCTACATTCTGACCACCCACCCCCAGACCATTGGCCGGGCCCATATGATCCAGATGTACGAGAAGCTGATCAACTACATGGCCGAGCGGGGAGCCTGGTTCGCCACAGCGGCCGAGATCGGCGCAAACTTTATCCCGGACTAGTCTGAGACGGGCATGATCGGGCTGCGAAAGGAGTGAAAACGTGATCAACAAGGAACTGTTTCCCATTATCATTGCTTCCGGTACGCCCTATGAGATCGGGCTGATCCATGGAAGAGAAGCAAAAAAACAGGTCGACATCAGCATAAGCACCTACAAGGCCATGTTCTGGGATTATTCCGGAATCCGCTGGGAGGACGCGTGTAATTATGCCAGGACCTTTATCCCTACCATCAATGAGTACGATCCCGACTACATGGAGGAGATCCGTGGAATCGCGGACGGGTCCGGTTATGGAATCGACGAGATTCTGGCCTTAAATGTCCGCAGCGAGATCGTGCTGCAGGGCAGCCAGATTAACAGCAGTAATACCGACGGCTGCACCACGTTCGTTTTCACACCCCAGGTGACCGAGGGAGGCAAGACCCTGCTGGGCCAGAACTGGGACTGGAAAATGACCGAGCAGGCGGGCTGCATCATCATGCACATCCGTCAGGAGAAGAAACCGGACATCACCATGGTCACCGAGGCGGGCATCATCGGCAAGATCGGCTACAACAGCGCGGGTATTGGCGTTACCTTAAACGCGCTGTCCTCGAACATGAAGGTGGAGGGAAAGGTACTGCCCCTGCACATCGCTATGAGGGGGATGCTTGACAGCCGGACGCTGTCGGATATGATCCGGGCCACCACCTGCATGAACTTATCCTGCTGCGCCCACTATATGATTGCCAGCTCCAAGGGCGAGGGCGTGAGCCTGGAGGTAGGTCCCGGAGACTTTGACGCCCTGTATGCGGAGGAGGGCTGGCTGGCTCATACCAACCATTTTATCACTCCGCGGCTGATGTACGTGAAGGACACCACAAGAGTGTCCCTTCCGGACAGCTTCCTGCGCCTGGGGCGGATGCGCACCATGGTGCGGGCCCTGAACCACAAAATTCGGGTTGCGGATATCAAGGAGATGATGGCGGACCACACCAGCTATCCCGACAGTATCTGCCGCCACGAGGACGTGCTGGAGCCGGAGGGAAAGCGGCTGGGAACGATTTTCAGCATTATCATGGATCTGGAGCGGGAGGAAATGTACTTCGCGCCGGGCAATCCGTGCACAGAAGAGTATCATTTGATTAAATTTTAACTGAATGAACCGGTAAAAAGGGTGCGTCTCGCAGATACACTAGGGAGGCGCCCTTTTTCACTTTCCGGGAAAATCCTGCCGCGCTGCAGGAAAGCGGTTGTCCGCCGGAGGGAGATAGGCGCTTTGGCGCCGGTTCATTTGTATTGCAGTAATATCGGGAAGGAGGGTATTGTGATGAATCCATTGTTGACAGTTTTTATAATCGGTGTTTTAGGGTATCTCCTGGGCAGTATCAAGGTGAAGGGGTTGTCGCTGGGAACGTCCGGCGTGCTGATCGTGGCGCTGCTGTTCGGCCATTATGGGATGGAAATCCCCTCGGTGATCCGGGAGTTCGGCCTGATCTGTTTTGTGACGGCGGTGGGATTTATCGCCGGGCCGGTATTTTTCCGGAATTTTAAAAGCAAGGCGCTTTCCTACGTGGTGCTGGGAATTCTGATTATCGCCGCGGGGGCGGTCAGCTGCGTGGCGGTGATTACCATAGCCGGGATTCCCACACCTCTGGCAGTGGGAATGATGACCGGAGCTCTGACCAGCACTCCGGGACTGGCGGCGGCCATCGATGCCACCGGGGATTCCATGGCTTCCATCGGCTACGGAATCGCCTACCCCTTCGGCGTGATCGGAGTGGTGCTGTTCGTGCAGCTGGTGCCTAAGCTGCTGAGAATTGATGTGCCTGGGGAGGTTGAAAAGCTGAACCGGGCCATGGCGGCCAACGTCCATCAGGACACCTCCGGGGAAAGACATATACAGCTGGATGATTTTGGCTTTTTCCCTTTTATGATCGCGACTATTGCCGGAATGATGATTGCCAAGATCGTGATCCCGCTTCCGGCCGGGGCCAGCTTTACGCTGGGCACCTCGGGAGGCCCCCTTCTGGCCGGGCTGGTGATGGGACATTTTATGCATATTGGACCGGTTTCCATCACGGTTCCCAAACCAACCCTGGAGGTGCTGCGGGAGTTTGGACTGGTGCTTTTCCTCATGGGAGCGGGCACCAACGCCGGAAAGGGGTTTGTGGAGATTCTGATGCAGTACGGCGCAGCCCTGTTTTTCCTGGGAGCGGTTATGACGCTGCTTCCTATGGTGATCGGTTATATCCTGGCTACAAAGCTGTTCTCCATGGACATTTTGAATTCTCTTGGAGCCATCTGCGGGGGCATGACCAGCACGCCGGCCCTGGGAACGCTGCTGGCGGTCACAAAGACCGAAGCCGTGGCGGCTTCCTATGCGGCGACTTATCCGGTAGCGCTGATTTTTGTGGTGCTGTCGGCTCAGTTTATCTCCATCTTTTTGATGTGATGGGAGTTGGGAGGCGCGTATGTACGCTATGATTGAGATCATACTTCCGGAAATAATCCATTTTCTGGAATTCATTGGAATTGTGATTATTTTGATCGGCGCCACCCGGGCATTTCTGTTCTATCTGGGTTCATTTTTTAAAAAGGAGGGAGAGCGCAACATCAAGCTGATGCTCGGTTCCTCCCTGGAGCTGGGTCTGGAGTACAAGATGGGGGCGGAAATATTAAAGACCGTGCTCATACGGGATATGAACGAGATCTGGATTCTGGGCTCAATTATCGTGTTGAGGGCGCTGCTGTCATTTTTAATCCATTATGAGATGAAACACCAGACGGTTGTTCACACCGGATCGGGTGAGTGAAGGGAACCAAATATGCTTTGAATACCAAAGTATAATTTAAATGTAGTATTTCTTGAAAGTTACAGGAAAATACGATATAATAGGTTCACAATTCACAAAATATGGAAGAAGCGCCTGAGCCAAGGGGCCGGGCAGCCGAGATGAAGGGGGAAACAAACGATGAAGCAGATGGACGAGGCGTTCAGGAAAAAGTGTATTTCCAAAGGGGGCAGTTATCTGGAAAAGCGGCGCTCCATCGGAGGAGTAGGAGCGGGGATTGTGGCAGGGAGCGCGGTGCTTTTGGCGGCGGCGATTCTGCTGTTGCTGATGATGGCGGCCTCCGGGAACGCGGATCTGATTGTGATGGGTGTGGTTCTGGGCGGAGGAATCAGTCTGTTCTGTCTTGCATTTATCCTGCTGGGGATCTTTATGAACAAAAAGCGCAGAGCCGGTTATATGGAATATTTCGTCAAGCACACCGGTTATTCCAGGGAAGAGCTGGAGGCCTTTGACCGGGAGGTGCTTTTGCCGGACTCCCTTTACAGTACGACGGACGGAAAGCTGCGGAGTAATTCCGCCCTGGCCTGCGATCTGGTGACCAGAAACTGGCTGTCCATGGCCATCCACGAGCCGGTTCGGGTGACGGATGTTGCGGTGGCCTTCTATGCGGACGAGGTGGCCTACGCCAGCAATAAATGGGAGCATGTGATGTTTGTACTCCTGTCCCACGGAGAGCTGGTCCATCAGCAGTGCAAGGAAGAATACGCTATGGACCTGATCCAGGAGCTCAAAAAGCGCAATCCCGGGCTTATCTGTTCACGCTGTTTCAAAGCGGACGGCAAACTGGTGGATTGCATCAAGGAGCCGAAGCAGGCAGCCAGGCTGTACTGCGAGGCCATGGGAGCGCGCTGACGAATCTGCGGGGATTTTTTCGTTTGATTTTTTCGTCCAGTTCGGCCAAAATAGTTGCATCGGGCTGAAAATCTGTTATAATAGAAGCAGATTATACCGATGCATTTTGGAGCTTTATGCGTATATCATAAAAGCCGTTGTTTGTCCTGATCGTTTTCGCGGGCAGAACGGCTTTTTTGTTGGATGTAATAGGCCGCCGGCGCAGCCTGCGGCCTATCGTCTGAGAACGTTATTTTCTGAAAAATACAACGAAACGGAAAGGGGATGGTGAGGATGGGAGCGGTGGATCAACTCAGATACGGCATGTCCATCAAGCTGTACGGGGAGGACAAGGCCTTTGGGCCGGGAATCGCCGAGCTGCTGCGCAATGTGGAGAAGGAAGGGTCCCTTCAGGGGGCGGCTCAGTCCATGAATATGGCCTACAGCAAGGCCTGGAAGATTTTAAAGGGCGCTGAGAAGGAGTGGGGCTTGTCGCTCACGGACCGGGAGACCGGCGGGCGGGACGGAGGCGGCTCCACGCTGACGCCTGAGGCCAGGGAGATTCTGGAGCACTACGAGGCGTTTATGGCGGAGACCCGGCAGTCTACCGGCGAAATTTTTGAGCGGCATTTTTCGGGAGAATGGCTGCGCGGACTGAGGGAGCGGGCCGGGAGCCGGAAATGACCTGCGGACGGATACGGGAAAAGGAGGAGAACGATGGGAGAGGAACCGATTGTATTTTGTAAAGGGGGAGGCTGCACGGCCAAACTGGGGCCGGGAGCGCTGTCCCATGTGCTGGAAAAGCTTCCGCGCTTTGACGACCCCAATCTGCTGGTTGGGTTCGACGCTTCGGACGACGCGGCGGTTTACAGGCTGACGGACGAGTTAGCCATTGTGCAGACTCTGGACTTTTTTCCGCCCATGGTGGAGGATCCTTATGTGTTCGGTCAGATCGCGGCAGCCAATGCGCTGAGCGATATTTACGCCATGGGCGGGGATGTGAGGACGGCGTTAAACATCGTCTGTTTCCCGGAGGCCATGGATCTGAACATCCTGGGAAGGATTCTTAAGGGCGGCAGCGAAAAGGTGCGGGAGGCCGGGGGAATCCTGGCCGGGGGCCACTCTATCATGGATACGGATGTAAAGTACGGTCTGTCCGTCACCGGGGTGATTCACCCGGACCGGGTGTTTGCCAACAACTCCTGCCGGGCGGGGGATGTGCTGATTCTGACCAAACCGCTGGGCGTGGGCATCGTGTGCACCGCGGCCAGAATGGGCGCGGCCTCGGCTGAGGCCATGGACCTGGCGGTCCGTTCCATGACGGCCTTAAACCGCTATGCCTCGGAGGTGGTGCGCCGGTACAGGACCCACGGCTGTACCGACGTGACGGGTTTTGGGTTTCTGGGGCATCTCTGCGAAATGATGGGAGAGAAGTTCAGCGCCACGGTCTACCGGGATCGGATTCCCTATATCCCGGCCTGCGAGGAGTATGTGGAGGACTTCTATCTGACGGCGGCCGCCCAGCGCAACCGCAATCATTTGCAGAACAAAGTGGTTTTTGAACATGTCCCCTTTGTATTGGAAGAGGTTTTGTTTGACCCCCAGACCTCCGGCGGGCTTCTGGTTTCCATGGACCCGGCGGACGCGGGGGCGGCCCTTGACGAGTTAAAGGCGCTGGGATTACCCTGCGATGTGGTGGGAGAAGTGACGGAGCGGTGTGGTTACACTGTTATTGTGAAATAAATAGCAAAAAGGAGGAGTGCCGAGATGAGATTGGATGAGAGAGGGAAGCAGTGTCCGCTGCCGGTGGTGGAGACCAGGAAAGCGTTAGAGGCGGCCGGACCGGGAGAGACCATCGAGGTGGTGGTGGACAATGAGATCGCGGTTCAGAACCTGCGCAAGATGGCGGATCACAAGGGGCTGGAGTTCCGGTCTGAGAAAACCGGCGAGCGCGAGTTTACGGCGTGGGTCCGGGCGGCAGCGGGCGGAACGGCGGCAGCGGCGTTAGCGGGCCAGGTAGCCGGGGAGCCGGGTGCGGCTGCGGCCCAGGCGTCCGGCCGTTCAGACGGTTGTCCCGCCCCAGCCTGCTGTCCGCCTGCTGCGGACGGTGGCATTGTGGCGGTGATCTCCTCCAACTGCATGGGCCAGGGGGACGACACCCTGGGGAAGCTTCTGATGAAGGGTTTCATCTATGCCCTGAGCCAGCAGGAACAGCTGCCGCGGACCGTGCTGTTATACAACGGCGGGGCGTTTCTCTCCTGCGAGGGCTCGGACAGCGTGGAGGATTTGCGGGAGCTGGAGGCCCAGGGGGTGGAGATTCTCACCTGCGGCACCTGCTTAAACCACTACGGCCTGGAGGGAAAGCTGCAGGTCGGCGGGGTGACGAATATGTACGAAATTGCGGAGCGGATGACCGGCGCCAGGCTGCTGGTCCGCCCATAGGAAAGGAAGCGCGGAAATCGAAATGGAAGAGCAGAAGCATTTGATTATTGTCAGAGGAGGCGGCGATCTGGCGACCGGAACAATTCACAAGCTGAACCGCTGCGGTTACCCGGTACTGGTACTGGAGACGGGGTTCCCGTCGGCTATCCGCCGCCATGTGGCTTTCTCGGAGGCGGTCTACGACGGTGTCGCCGAAGTGGAGGGAACGGTCTGCGTGAAGGCTTCGGGCGTTCAGGAGGCCATGGCAATCATGGAGCGCGGGGACGTGGCGCTGTTAGTGGACCCGGAATGCCGGGTGCTGGACGAGGTCCGGCCGTGGGCTCTGGTGGACGCCATTCTGGCCAAGAAGAATCTTGGAACCACCCGGGACATGGCTCCTAAGACCATCGGGCTGGGGCCGGGATTTGAGGCCGGAAAGGATGTGGACCTGGTGGTTGAGACCATGCGCGGCCACAACCTGGGACGGATCATCGGCAGCGGGAGCGCCCTGCCCAACACCGGGGTGCCGGGCACCATCGGCGGTTACGGAAAGGAGCGGGTGATCCACTCGCCTGCCAGGGGCATTTTCATGGGCGGCGTGCAGATCGGCGACAAGGTGAAAAAGGACCAGCAGATCGCGAAGGTGGTCACCGGCCACGGCGAGGTGCCGGTGAACGCCACCCTGACCGGGATCATCCGCGGGATCATCCGGGACTGCTATCCGGTGACGGAGGGATTTAAGATCGCGGATATCGATCCGCGGGAGGAAGAGTACGAGAACTGTTTCACCATCTCAGACAAGGCCCGGTGCATCGCCGGTTCCGTACTGGAAGGACTTTTGTATCTGGAGAGAAAGCAGGGAAAGCAGGTTTAAAAATGATCTATTTGGACAGCGCCGCCACCTCCTACTACCGGCCCGACTCGGTGGCGGAGGCGGTGGCCGGGGCGATCCGCACCATGGGCAACGGTTCCAGGGGAACCCACCCGGCGGCATTGGCGGGCGCCAGAGTGATTTATGAGACAAGGGAGCTTTTGGCGGAGCTGTTTCACGCGCCGGGGCCGGACCGGGTGGCGTTTACTGCCAACTCCACGGAAAGCCTGAATATGGCCATCAAGGGCGTGGTGCGCCCGGGGGACCGGGTGGCGGTTACGGCGCTGGAGCACAACAGCGTGCTGCGCCCCCTGTATCAGATGGAAGCCGAGGGCGCGGTGCTGGAGATTGCGGGCTGTGTGGGAGCAGAACGGCCTCCCGGGGATCCCCTGCGCAGAAAAGGGCTTCTGGATTACCAGGCGCTGAAAACGATCCTGGAGGGAGGCGTGCGCGCCCTGGTCTGCACCCACGCTTCCAACCTGACCGGCAATCTGGTGGACATCCGGCGCATCGGGCAGTGGTGCCGCCGGGCCGGGGTGATTTTTATCGTGGACGCCTCCCAGACGGCGGGCATTATTCCCATTGACATGGAGCGGGACTGCATCGATATCCTGTGTTTTACCGGTCACAAGGGCCTTATGGGGCCACAGGGCACGGGCGGAATCTGCCTGGGAGAGGGGATCGAGGTCGAGCCGCTTCTCACCGGGGGCAGCGGCATCATGACCTTTTCCCGGGAGCATCCGCGGGTGATGCCCACGGCCATGGAGGCTGGGACCTTAAACGGTCACGGCATCGCCGGCCTTAGGGCGGCCCTGGGTTACCTGAAGGAGCAGGGGCCGGATTCCCTGCGCAGGCGGGAACGGGCGGCCATGGACGCCTTTTTGGAGCAGGTGCGGGAGATACCCGGGGTGAAGCTGTACGGGGATTTCGACCAGCCGGAGCGGGCGGCCATCGTGGCGCTGAATCTGGGGGACGAGGATTCCGGGGAGGTCAGCGATTTCCTGGCGCAGGAGCATGAGATCTACACCCGGGGCGGCGGGCACTGCGCGCCGCTCATGCATCGGGCGCTGGGGACGGAGCGCCAGGGTGCGGTCCGCTTCAGCTTCTCGCCCTTTAACACGGTGGAGGAGGCGCGGCAGGCGGCGGCGGCTCTGGCCGGATATTAGGGGGACCACGTGAAAATCGGAGGATTGTGCGGAACATGAGAAAAGTTGGTTTGTATACGGAGTGGGGGATCTGCATGGGCTGCAACGCCTGCCAGATCGCCTGCAAGGACGCCCACGATCTGCCGCTGGGCGTCAATCTGCTGAAGGTTCGATGCCGTGAGACGCGGGAAAATGGACAAATTACGGTGCGTTTTCAGCCGGAGGCCTGCCGTCAATGCAGAAACGCCCCCTGCGCCCGGGCCTGTTTGGCGGGCGCGCTTTTTTTTCGGGCGGACGGGACCGTAGGATACCGGCGGGAGCTTTGCAGCGGCTGCGGAAGATGCGGGAACGCCTGCCCCTTCGGACAGATTTACCCCGCGCGGCCGCAGCCTGGAATTTACCGCTGCGACGGCTGTTATGAGCGCAGGCAGCGGGGGGAAGAGCCGGTCTGCGTGCTGGCCTGCCCGGTAAACTGCCTGCGCTTTGCAGCCCGGGATCAGAGAGAGGAGGTCTGTCCATGAGCGGGATGGAACGGCTGCAGCGGATGCTGGGGATTTACCAGGCGGGAGCCGGTTTCTTTGCCGGTCCCGGGGAGGCCTGGGACCAGCCCGGGTTCCGTCGGTATTTCCCTGAAATGGACCGGGAGGAATTTGTGCTTGAGTACGACTTCCTGTTCCGGGGCACGGACGCGGATGTGGAGATGGTCCTGTGGGCCTCCGGATGCAGCGGCAGGGGAAATATTCTCTGGAACGGCACTACTCTTGAAGTGATAAAAACTTATTACAGCTGGGGTTACCGCCCAGTGAAAATGGAGGGGAACCCGCCGGACTATCTGGGGGAAATGTTTCGCTTCCTTGCGTATCTGACCAGCGCGGGGATTCACTGCCAGAAACAGGGGGAGGACCCGGCCGGTCCGTTGGCGGCCGCGGAAGCGTTTATCCGGAACTATGTGTTGAGTACCGCCGTAACCGTGGCCGGGTGCATCCGCGCCTGCAGGAAGGACAGCCCTTTTTTGGCGGTGGTGGAGCGGCTGGCCCGGGCGTTGGAGGATGCGGGCGGAGTAGCGGCGGGGGATTTGGAACGGTCTGAGGCCGGTTCCGACCCGGCCTTCTTCGAGGACCCCACCGTTACCCCCATATTCCCGGAGGTGATCCGCCGCGGCCCCAATCCGCCCATCCCTCTGGAAGAAGAGCGGACCGTCAACACGGCGGGCATCAACAACTGCGGGGGCTGCTGCGTGATCCGGGCCGTAGTCCGGGAGGGCTGCCTGCTGCGCATCGAGACGGACACGCCGGGAAACAGCCCGCAGCTCAGAGCCTGCGTCAGGGGAAGGAGCTACCGGAACACGTTTCTGTCCGGGGGCCGCTTAAAATACCCGATGAAGCGCATCGGGGAGCGGGGAGGCGGCAAGTTTGCGCGGATCAGCTGGCAGGAGGCCGCGGACCTGGCGGCCGGCCAGTGGAAGCGGATTAAGGATACATACGGCGTGGGTTCCCGGTATGTGAATTACGCCACCGGCGTGACCGGCATTATGCGGCCCGGACGGCTGGCAATGCGCCTGCTGGCTCTGGATGGCGGTTATCTGGGCTATTACAATTCCTACAGCAGCGCCTGCGCCAACTACGTGACGCCCTATCTGTACGGCACGGCGTTCAGCGGAAACAGTCCGGCGGACCTGCTGAACACGAATTTTCTGATTCTGTGGGGCCACAACCCGGCGGAAACCATTTTCGGGCCGGAGCTGAACGGATACCTGGGGCAGTTGAAGCGAAAGGGCGTCCCCATCACGGTCATCGATCCGCGGCTGAGCAACACGGCGGCTGCTTTTGCAGACTGCTGGATCCCTATCAGACCGTCCACGGACAGCGCGCTGGCGGACGGAATGGCCTACGTGATCTTGTCCGAGGGCCTGGAGGACCGGACCTTTATGGACCGGTACTGCCTGGGTTTTGACGAGGAGCACATGCCGGAGGGATTTCCGGAGGGGGAGAGCTACACGTCCTATCTTTTCGGGAAGAAGGACGGTATCCACAGGACGCCGGAGTGGGCGGAGCGGATCACCGGCGTGCCCGCCCAGACCATCCGCAGTCTGGCCCGGCAGTATGCTGCAGCGAAGCCCGCCTGCCTTCTGGCCGGTCTGGGGGCCCAGCGCACCGGCAATGGGGAACAGGTGGTCAGAGGTCAGATCATGCTGGCCTGCCTTACCGGCAATGTGGGCCGGCCGGGAGGCGGGGCGGCGGGATCAGGCTGGATTCGGGAGCACGGCGGCATCGGCCTGTTCAACCAACCGGCCAACCCCTATCCGGGGCGGATTCCGGTGTTCCAGTGGGCCAAGGCGGTGGAGCGGGGGACAGAGTTCGACCGGGAGCACGACGGTCTGACCGGAGTTTCACGGCTGGAGAGCAATATCAAAATGATTCTGAACCTGGCCGGAAATACCCTGGTGAACCAGCACTCGGATATCAACCAAACCACCCGGCTGCTGAGGGATGAGACGAAATGTGAGTTTATTCTCTGCTCCGATCTGTTCATGACGCCCAGCGCCCGGTACGCGGACCTGCTGCTGCCTGCAACATCGGTGTTTGAGGGCGACAACATTGTCAATCCCTGGATCGGCGGCAGCTACCTGCTGCGCAACAACCAGGTGATCGAACCGCTGTTTGGCTGCCAGTTTGAGTGGGAGTGGCTGAAGGAGGTGGCGGACCGCCTGGGGTATTACCGGGAGTTTGTGGATGGGAAAGAGGAGACGGAGAGCTGGCTGCGGGAGAATTACGAGATCATGCGCAGGCGGGAGCCGGAGCTGCCGGATTACGAGACTTTCTCGGCCGCAGGCGGTTGGCGTTACCGGGACGGCCGGGTCCATGTGGCCTTCCGGGAGCAGATCGCGGACCCGGAGAATCACCCATTTCCAACGCATTCAGGCAAGATTGAGATATTTTCCCCCGACCTATACAGGTTGGGCAGGCCGGAGGAGATTCCAGCGATCCCACGGCACATGCCCTGTCCGGAGGGGCCGGAAGATCCGTTGACCCAGCGTTATCCCCTGCAGCTGGTGGGCTGGCATACCAGAAGGCGCTGCCACTCCATCCACGACAACAACCAGTGGATGGACGAGGTGGAGGCCCCAGCGCTGTGGATTCACCCGGAGGACGCCGGGGCTAGAGGAATCGGCCAGGGCGACCTGGTGGAAGTGTTTAATGACAGAGGAAAAGTGCGGATTCCGGCCCTTGTGACCGAACGGATCATGAGAGGGGTCACCGCCATGTCCCAGGGCGGATGGTACCGGCCGGACCGGCAGGGCACGGATACCCGGGGGAGCATCAACGTGCTGACGGACGGGGACCACCCGTCGCCTCTGGCCAAAGGAAATCCCCAGCATACCAATCTGGTGGAGGTGCAACGGGCGGGGAACTGAGCCGGAACCGGTTGTAGTGCCGCTCGGAGCAAAGGAACTGAGCCGGAACCGGTTGTAATGCCGCCTGGAGCAAAGGAACTGGGCCGGAACCGGTTGTAATGCCGCTCGAATAAACGATCACGGAGTAATGCCGCCTGGAGCCATGGCGCTTCAGGCGGCATTATTGGATGCAATGGTCCGCTGGCGCAGCCTGCAGGCGATCGTTTTGGGCGGGATTGCTCCCGGCGGCCTCAGTTCGTCCGCCTCCCGGGCGTCCCGGGATTCTACGCCATCCGGCAGTGCCTGCACTGTTCCTCCAGGATCCCGCTCAGCGCGGTGCCGCTGCTGGTGTGGCAGCGGACGACCTGGGTTTCGCCCTCGTTGACTTCGTCCAGGGCGCAGCGGATCATTTTGTGGGACACGGTGTTGGTGAACAGCACCAGCAAATCCGGCCGCCCGATCTGCTTGTCCAGGCCCGCACACATCTGGGTGAAAACCTTTGCCTTACATTGATAGTCCTTACAGATTTTCTTGTATTGGCGGACCATACGGTCGTGACCTCCGATAATGACAACGCTCATAGAGAACCTCCTTGTATGTAGTGTTGGATTCATTTGTGGTGGGGGTGCGTTTTAAGCAGTTAGTTAAAACTAACTAATATGTATGGAATTATACGACAGTCCTGTGCGTTTGTCCAGAGGAAATTTGATTATTGAGAAAAAATAAGAAAATGCAGGGAGTATAAGAGGAGAGAGGACAACAAATCCCGGCCGGTCCGGGGGAAAATATTCGGGCCGCCCGGAGAAGGTTCATCCAGGCGGCCCGCCAAAAGCCGCAGCGCCGTTTTACACGAAATCCTCCCGCATGGGCGTGAAGAAATCCACCAGAATTCCTTCCTCAATGCATTCGCAGCCGTGGGGGATGTCGTTTTGCTTAAGCAGAGTGTCTCCGGCAACGACCTCGCGGGTCTGATCCCCGATGGTGAAGCGGAAGCGGCCGGAAGCCACGTAGGTGATCTGCGTGTGGGGGTGATGATGCATGGCGCCGATGGAACCCTTCTGAAACACATTCTCCACGCACATCAGCTCGTCGCAGTAGGCCAACACCCTGCGCTCCACGCCCGGAGACGCCTCGACGCCCTTCACGTCCCTGCCAAATACCCAATTTGCCCCTTTTTGTGTACCCATTTGAAAGTCCTCCTGAATCTGAAATGTTTGAAGCTGAATTTACTGTAACAGCGTTGAAAGATTTTGTCAATAAGGGGGAGAGAACGTTGTATCACGGTAGAATTTATGATACTCTAGTACAAATAGAACGATTCTGACAAACGTGGAGGATTTTGTATGGATAAGATTAAAATGACCACCCCCCTGGTGGAGATGGACGGGGATGAGATGGCCGCGATTCTCTGGCGGGAGACCAAGGAAAAGCTGGTGCTGCCATTCGTGGATCTGAAGGTGGATTACTACGATCTGAGCATCCGCAACCGGGATAACACGGACGATCAGGTGACGATCGACTCCGCGGAGGCGGCCAGGCGGCACGGCGTTGCGGTAAAATGCGCCACCATCACGCCCAACTTAGAGCGCATCCGGGAGTACAACCTGAAAAAGATGTGGAAGAGCCCCAATGCGACCATCCGCTCGGCCCTGGACGGCACGGTGTTCCGCGCGCCGATTCTGATCAAAGGCATCGAGCCTTATGTAAAAACCTGGGAGAAGCCCATCACCCTGGCCCGCCACGCTTACGGCGACCTCTACCGAGCCACGGAGATGAAGATCGACGGCCCGGGAAAATGCGAGCTGGTATTTACCGCTGAAGACGGAACCGAGCGCAGGGAGCTGATTCACAATTTTACCTCCCCGGGCGTGGCCCAGGGCATCCACAACCTGGACAACTCCATCCGCAGCTTTGCCCGCTGCTGTATGTCCTACGCCCTGGATGTGAAGCAGGATCTGATCTTTTCCGCCAAGGACACCATTTCCAAGGTCTACGACCGGAATTTCCGGGAGATTTTTAAGCAGGTGTTCATGGAGGAGTATATGGAACAGTTCCGGCACGCCGGGCTGAAATATGAATACTGTCTCATCGACGACGCGGTGTCACGGGTGATCAAAAACAGCGGCGGTTACGTCTGGGCCTGCCAGAACTACGACGGCGACGTGATGAGCGACATGCTGGCCACCGCCTACGGCTCAGCGGCTATGATGACCTCCGTGCTGGTGTCCCCGGACGGCGTCTACGAGTACGAGGCGGCCCACGGCACGGTCCGTCGCCATTATTACCAGTATCTGGAAGGCGGTGTAGCCTCCACCAACCCGCTGGCGATTATTATGGCCTGGAGCGGAGGTCTGAAAAAGAGGGGAGAGCTGGATGGAAATGAGGCGCTCTCGGCGTTTGGCGCGGCTCTGGAGGAGGAATCCATCCAGACCGTGGAGAGCGGAATCATGACCGCGGACCTGGAAAAGGTGGCCGTCAACCCCTCGCCTCATGTGGTTACGGGACTTCAGTTTATCGATATTGTGCAAAAACGGCTGGCAAAGCGCCTGGATTGAACTGTAAAGGGGCTTCCCTTTTTCTTCAAAGTGTGATAAAATTCACAAGAAAAAAGCGAGAGAAGGGGAGCAAAGAGCGTATGAGTCAGAACAATCCGCGCAGAGCGGGGAAAATCCAGATGTCGGAAGCTATTCCAACGGGGATGTTTTTGACGCTTTCGGGCGGATTTCAGGACGCCTATACATATTTCAGCAGAGGGAACGTGTTTGCCAACGCCCAGACGGGCAACATCGTGCTGCTCGGAACCCACATGGCCAACCGGGAGTGGGGCCTGGCGATGCGGTATCTTGCGCCGGTGCTGGCCTTTGTGGCCGGAGTTTACGTGGCGGAGCATATCCGGCGGGTGTACAAAGACAGGACGGACTGTTTTCTGCACTGGCGGCAGATCGTGGTGGCCATCGAGATTGTGGTGCTGTTTGCGGTGGGCTTCATGCCCGAGACCATGAATATGGCGGCCAACATTCTGGTATCCTTCGTCTGTTCCATGCAGGTGAACGCCTTCCGCAAGATCAAGGGCAGCCCCTACGCCAGCACCATGTGCATCGGCAACCTGCGCAACGCCACGGCGTCCTTCTATGCTTACCGGCACAGCAAGGACAAAAAAATTCTGGACAAATGCCTGCGCTACTACATCGTAATCATCATTTTCGCCCTGGGAGCCACCCTGGGCAGCGTGCTCACCGAGCGTTTCGGCGTTAAGACCATCTGGTTCAGCTGCGCCATGCTGCTGGTCAGCTTCTTCATTATGTTCGTCCACGAGCAGATTGAGGAAGAGGGGGAAATGTAAGAGGCGCGGAATCAAAAATTTTAAGGCACTGTAAAAAATCGGCAGCCCGGTTACCGGGAGGCCGTTTTTTTAATCGGGGGCAATGGGTTTTGGCGTTGGGTGAAGGCGGTGGCTGCCCGGAATATTCTGCAGAAAGGCTGTAATTTTATGGAATTTCCGGGGAAACACCTATTTACAAAAATGTGGAAAAGTGCTATGCTATCCATAGCGTTATTCATATATATAAATAACGAAAAGGATTGTAAAAATACAGGTTGGAGGTTGGTTACATACTATGAAATTAATTCGGACCGTGGACGCGGAAGGGGCCGTGCTCTGCCATGACATTACACAGATTATAAAAGGCGTCACAAAGGATGCGGTGTTCCGCAAAGGCCATGTGGTGACGAAGGAGGACATCCCCGTGCTCCTGAGCGTGGGCAAGGACCAGCTCTACGTCTGGGAGAAGGAGGAGGGGATGCTCCACGAGAACGACGCGGCGGAGATTCTCTGCGAAATGTGTAAGGGCGGCAATATGGAGCGCACCCAGGCGAAAGAGGGCAAGATCGAGCTGAAGGCGGCCTGCGACGGCCTGCTGAAGGTGAACAACGAGGCGCTTAAGACCGTCAACGGCCTGGGTCAGATGATGATCGCCACCCGCCACGGCAATTTCCCGGTGAAACAGGGGGATAAGCTGGCGGGCACCCGGATCATTCCCCTGGTGATCGAGGAGGAGAAGATGGAGGCGGCACGGGAGGCCGCGGCAAAGGTCACCGGCGGAAAGCCGATCCTGGAGCTGAAGCCCTTTGTACATAAGAAGGTGGGCATCGTGACCACGGGAAATGAGGTGTTTTACGGACGGATTCAGGACACCTTCACGCCGGTGATCGAGGAGAAGCTTTCGGAGTTCGACGCAGAGGTCATCGACCATGTGACCTGGAACGACGACGACCAGAAGGTGACGGCCAGCATCTTGGAGATGATCGAAAAGGGCGCGGACGTGGTGGTCTGTACCGGGGGCATGAGTGTGGACCCGGACGACAAGACGCCCCTGGCCATCAAAAATACCGGGGCGAGGATCGTTTCCTACGGCGCGCCGGTGCTTCCCGGAGCGATGTTCCTTTTGGCCTACTATGAGGCCGGGGACCGCACGGTGGCTGTCATGGGCCTGCCGGGCTGCGTGATGTACGCCAAGCGGACCATTTTCGACCTGGTGCTGCCCAGGGTGATGGCGGACGATCCCGTTACGCCGGAGGACTTGGCGGCCCTGGGACAGGGCGGGCTGTGCCTCAACTGCCCGGTGTGCACGTATCCCAACTGCGGATTCGGAAAAGGAATGTAGGAAGGACGGAACGGAACAATGGAATTTACCCATTTTGACGAACAGGGAAACGCCCGCATGGTGGATGTGGGGGATAAGGCGGACACAAAGCGGGAGGCCGTGGCCAGGGGAACCATTTTCATGAGCCCCCAGTGCCTTGACATGGTGAGTCGGGGAACTATGGCCAAGGGCGACGTGCTGGGGGTGGCCAGGGTGGCCGGGATCATGGGCGCAAAGCGCACTTCGGATCTGATTCCCCTCTGCCATATCCTGAACCTGACCAAGCTGAATGTGGATTTTACAATAAAAGAAGAGATGAGTGGGATTGAGGCGGTCTGCACGGCCAGAACCACCGGCAAAACCGGCGTGGAGATGGAAGCGCTGACCGGCGCGACCGTGGCGCTGCTGACCATCTACGACATGTGCAAGGCCGTGGACAAGTCCATGGAGATCGGCAATGTGTACCTGGAGCGCAAATCCGGGGGCAAGAGCGGGGATTTTCACAATCCCAGACATAACGGGGAATAAAGTTTATGATTGACTCATTTGGAAGAAATATCGACTATATGCGGATTTCCATCACGGACCGGTGCAATCTGCGCTGCCGCTACTGCATGCCAGACGGCGTGGAATGGCTGCCCATGGCGGACATTTTGAGCTACGAGGAGATCGGGCGGGTCTGCCAGGCCGCGGCCTGTCTGGGAATCCGCCATCTGAAGATCACCGGCGGGGAGCCGCTGGTGCGAAAGGGCTGCCCGGAGCTGATCGGGTCTTTAAAAACCATCCCGGGCATCGAGGCGGTGACCATCACCACCAACGGCATTTTGCTGGAGCAGCATCTGGACCGCCTGAAGCTTGCCGGTGTGGACGGCATCAACGTGAGCCTGGACACCCTGGACCGGCGGCAGTTTGCGGATCTCACCGGCTTCGACCGCCTGGATCAGGTGCTTAGCGGGATCAGGCGCGCTGTGGATGCGGGTTTTAAGGTGAAGGTGAACGCGGTGTCCCTAAAGCTGGACAGGGACGGGGACGGCAGCTACGGCTGGGAGCGGCTGGCCGGTCTAGCCAAGGAGTACCCCCTGGACGTGCGCTTTATCGAGATGATGCCCATCGGCTACGGCAAACAGTTTGAGACGGTGGACCACCAGAAGCTGCTGGAGCAGATGCGGCAGGTATTTCCGGACATGGAAACGGACACTGCAAAGCACGGGTTCGGCCCCGCGGTCTATTACCGGGTGCCGGGCTTTCAGGGAAGCCTTGGACTGATCAGCGCCATCCACGGGAAATTCTGCGGGCAGTGCAACCGGGTGCGGCTGACCAGCACGGGTTATCTGAAAACCTGCCTCTGTTATGAGGACGGCGTGGACCTGCGGCCCGTTCTGCGGGGCGCGGACACGGGAGCGGAGGACGGCCCGGACGGCGGCGGCCAGGAACTATGCCGCGTGATGGAACAGACGATTTACGGGAAACCGGGGGCCCACTGCTTCGAGGAGCCGGAGCGGATTACGGAAGGGCACAATATGAGCAGTATTGGAGGATGACAAGAAAATGGAAACAAATGGAAATAACAGTGGCTTGAGTCTGAAAGGCACGGTGCGCGCGATCTGCATCAGCGACCGCAGAGGGATTGAGAAGCATTCCGTGGAGGAAGGTCATTTTATGCCGGATTTCGGCATCGAGGGCGACGCGCACGGGGGAAAATGGCACCGGCAGGTGAGCCTGTTATCCTATGATAAGGTAAAGGATTTTAACGAGCGGGGGGCCAATGTGATCGACGGGGCCTTCGGCGAGAACCTGGTGGTGGAGGGGCTGGATTTCCGCCGCCTTCCGGTGGGAACCCGCCTGTACGCGGGAACCGTGGAACTGGAGATGACCCAGATCGGCAAGGAGTGCCACAGCCACTGCGCCATCTACAAGCGCATGGGAGAGTGCATCATGCCCACCCAGGGCGTGTTTGCGGAGGTGAAAAAGGAGGGCGTGATCCGTCCCGGCGACGTGATGGAGGCCGTGCTTCCCGACGGGGACCGGCCCTTTACGGCTGCGGTGATCACCCTCAGCGACAAGGGGGCGAAGGGCGAGCGCAAGGATGAGAGCGGCCCGGCGGCAAAGGCCATGCTGGAGGAAGCGGGCTACGAGGTGGTGGAGTGCCTGATTCTGCCCGACGAGCCGGAACAGTTGAAAAAGCAGCTGATCCGCCTGGCGGACGGACGGCAGGTGGATTTGATTCTCACCAGCGGGGGAACCGGATTTTCGATGCGGGACCAGACGCCCGAGGCGACCCTGGCGGTGGCGGACCGCAACGCGCCGGGCATCGCGGAGGCCATCCGCTATGAGTCCATGAAGATTACCAACCGTGCCATGCTCAGCCGCGGCGTGTCCGTGATCCGCAAAAAGACCCTGATCGTCAATCTGCCCGGCAGCCCCAAGGCCGTGCGGGAGAGCCTGGGATTTGTGCTGGACAGCCTGGAGCACGGGCTGAAGATTCTGCGCGGCAGCGCCTCAGAGTGCGCCAGGCAGTAGGGAAAGTAAAACGGCGGCGGGGCGGTATGTGAAAAGCTCCGCCCGGTTGTGTGGAATGGCGGGGCGGAGTGGTACGTGAAAAGCTCCGCCCGGCTGTATGGAATGGCGGGACGGATGGGGAATGAAACTTGTGGGCGAATCTATGCGGGAATAACCAGGTGGTTGGAATTGATGTATGGAAGCGCTCATAAGAACAACCAGGTGGTTAGAACTGGTGTATGAAAGCGCTCATAAGAGCAACCAGGTGGTTGGAACTGATGTATGAAAGCGCTCATAAGAACAACCAGGTGGGTGAAACTGGTGTATGGAAGCGCTCATAAGAACAATCAGATGGGTGAAACTGATATATAGAAACGCTCATAAAAATGACAGAGTGGGGATATATAACGCAAAATACGCATATAAGAACACAAAGGTGGGGGAGATATAAACAAATAACCTCGATTCAAACCATTAAAGTGGGTGAAATCCACCAACAAAAGCCAACACAGAGCCATCTGCATGAGAATCCCCATTTTATCCCCCTCTCCATCCCGCCCCTATACCTCCCCCTATCATCGAGATTTTGTGCGCCTCCGTTATTCTCGCACAAGCATAACGACAGCGCAGCAAAAATCATAAAACCAAACACAGAAAAAGGAGAGTAAGTATTTATGAAAAAACAGATCACCATGTTCCTCGCAGTTGCAATGGCGGCCGGTATGATGGCGGGCTGCTCGGGCGGAAAAGCCCAGACCAACGCGTCCGGCACTGCCGCAGTGTCCGACACCGCCGCGGCGGAAACCACTCAGGCGGACACCACCACGGACGCGACGGAACCGGCTTCGTCCGATGCCGCGGCCCAGGGACAGACCGGGGAAAACACCGGGGAGCCGGATCGGGCGGAACTGGAACCGGCGGAGATTCTGGTTGCAGCGGCGGCCAGTCTGAAGAACGCCTATGAGGATGAGCTGATCCCCATGTTCCAGGAACAGAACCCGGGCGTGACCGTGGTGGGGACCTACGACAGCTCCGGCAAGCTCCAGACCCAGATTGAAGAGGGGCTGGAGGCGGCTGTGTTCATGTCCGCAGCCCCCAAGCAGATGAACGCTCTGGATGAAGAGGGTTTGATTGAAAGCGGCACCATCACCGATCTGCTGGAAAATAAAATCGTTCTGATTGTTCCCGCCGGAAGCGAAAGCGGGCTGGCCGGGTTTGAGGACATTGAGAAGGCGGAGTCCATCGCACTGGGCGATCCGGCCAGCGTTCCCGTGGGCCAGTATTCGGAGGAGGCATTGACGAATCTGGGAATCTGGGATAAAATTCAGGATAAGGTCAGCTTTGGCACCAATGTGACGGAAGTGCTCAATCAGGTGGCGGCGTCCAGCGCGGACGCAGGCATCGTGTACGCAACGGACGCCTACAGCATGGCGGATCAGGTGAAGATCGTGGCCGAGGCCCCGGAGGGCAGCCTGAAAAATAAGGTACTCTACCCCGTGGCGGTGGTAAAGAACACGGAGCATGAAACCCAGGCCAGGGCGTTTGTGGAATTCTTAAAGACAGACGAGGCCATGGCGGTATTTGAGAAGTACGGCTTCTCCAGGGCCAACTGAGCAGATTAACAGGGAAAAGGGGAGAAACACATGGACTGGTCACCGATTCTGATCTCGATGCGGACGGCTTCACTGTCGATTCTGGTCACATTCTTTTTGGGAATCTTTGCAGCCTGGAGAGTGATCCGGCTGAAAAATGAAAAGCTGAAACTGATATGGGATGGCATCCTGACCCTTCCACTCGTTCTCCCGCCCACCGTGGCGGGGTTCTTCCTGCTGTATATATTTGGCGTGAAGCGGCCGGTGGGGAAATTCTTTCTGGACTATTTCAGCGTAAAAATCGCATTTTCCTGGATCGCCACCGTGCTGGCGGCGGTGGTGATGTCGTTTCCGCTCATGTACCGGTCCGCCAGGGGCGCGTTCGAGCAGGTGGATGAGAATCTTCCGGCCGCGGCCCGGACCCTGGGAATGAGCGAGTGGTGCATTTTCCGCAAGGTGCTGTTCGCCAACGCGCTGCCGGGGATTGTCAGCGGCGGCGTGCTGGCCTTTGCCAGGGGCCTGGGCGAGTTCGGCGCCACCGCCATGATCGCGGGAAATATCGCGGGCAAGACCCGCACCCTGCCCATGGCCGTTTACTCCGAGGTGGCGGCGGGAAATATGGACGCGGCCTACCGGTATGTGGCGGTGATCGTGGTGATCGCCTTCTTGTCCGTGATTCTGATGAACTGGGCCGGGCTGAGGGCGGACCGGAAAAAGCGCTGAGCCTTGTCCGGCGCGGAATCCGGAAACAATGCATGGAAGGGATTGGAAATCAATGGCTGTCAAATCCGAACACAGTCCCCGCTTAGGGGTGGATATAACAAAAAAGCTGAAGGGCTTTGAGCTGGAGATCGCCTTCGAGGCCGGGGTGGGCTGTCTGGGGATCCTGGGCCCTTCCGGCTGTGGAAAGAGCATGACCTTAAAGTCCATAGCCGGAATTGAGACGCCGGGGGCCGGGCGCATCGCTCTCCAGTACGCCTCCGGGGAGGCCGCCTGCGGACGGGTGCTCTACGATTCACAGCTCAAGGTGAATCTGAGGCCCCAGGAGCGCAGGGTAGGGTACTTATTCCAGAGCTACGCCCTGTTTCCCAACATGACGGTGGAGGAGAACATTATGACCGGCCTCTCGGGGAAATACTTTCGGGGAGGGAACACGACTTTGGCCGGACGCCGGGAGGTCGCAGAGAGCATGATGAAGCGTTTCCGCCTGGAGGGGCTTGGAAAACGCTACCCCTGCCAGCTCTCCGGCGGCCAGCAGCAGCGGGTGGCGTTGGCCAGGATTCTGGCCTACGAGCCGGAGGTGCTGCTGTTAGACGAGCCGTTCTCTGCCATGGACACCTACCTGCGGGAGGGGCTGCGGCTGGAGTTAAAGCGGGTGATGGCCGGGTACGGCGGCGTGGCGGTCATGGTGACCCACGACCGGGACGAGGCCTACCAGCTCTGCGACAACCTGCTGCTCATGGACCGGGGCCGGGTGCTGGCCAAAGGGCGCACCCGGGAGCTGTTTCAGAACCCGGTGACCTGCCAGGCGGCCAGGCTTACGGGCTGCAAAAACATTTCCCGGATTCAGAGGGTGGGAGAGCGGAAGGTCCTGGCCCTGGACTGGGGCGGTCTGGAGCTGGAGACAGAGCTGCCCGTGGGGGATGAGATCACGGCGGTGGGCATCCGGGCCCACGATTTTGAGCCCTTAAGCGAGAGCAGGGCCGGGGAACTGAAAGGGACTCCGGGGGCCAATCTGATCCGGGTGCAGAATCCGGATATATCGGAGATGCCCTTTGAGTGGTATATCACCCTAGACAACGGCCTGTGGTGGAAAAAGGAGAAAACCATCCACACCCATGAGACTGCCGGGGTGGTGCCGGACTGGCTCAGGGTGGCGCCTCAGGCGCTGCTTCTGCTGTCGGGCCAGCTGTTGTAAGAAGAGAATGCAGGAGGGAAAATATGAGGACAGGCGCAGTGATCGTGGCGGCGGGACACAAGAGCCCCACGCTGTTCAGGCCGATGATGCCGGTGGGGGACACCACGGTGATCCGCAGGATCATTATCATTTTACAGCAGGCCGGGGTGGACCCGGTGGTGGTGATCACCGGAAAACAGGGGGATGAGCTGGAAAAGCACATTTCCAAGCTTCAGGTGATCTGCCTGCGCAACGACCGGTATGAGCGCACTCAGATGTTCGACAGCATCTGCATGGGGCTTCAATACCTGGAAGGGCTCTGCGACCGCGCCCTGGTGCTTCCGGCCAAGTACCCGCTGCTTTTGACCAGGACGGTGAACGAACTGCTTAAGAGCACGGCGGCCGCGGCCTGTCCGGTCTGCGGCGGGCACAGGGGGCATCCGGTGCTGATCCGCGGGGAGCTGATCGGGAAGATCACCGGCTACGACGGCCCCATGGGACTGCGGGGCGCTCTGCGCCAGCCGGAGATCGACGCCCTGATGGATGAGATTCCGGTGGAGGACGAGGGGATATTCTGGCCCGCGGAGGGCGACGGCCGCCTGACTGAGCCGCCCAAGGGGCGGGAGCGGATTCCCATGCACCCCAAGGTGCAGCTGGCGCTGGCCCGGGAGGAACTGTTTTTCGACCAGTCCATGGCCAGGTTTCTGCAGATCACCGACCACACCGGGTCCATGCAGACCGCTTGCCGCCAGATGCACATGTCCTACACCAAGGGCTGGAAGATGCTAAAGGCCGCGGAGAAGCAGCTGGGCTACCCGCTGCTGATCACCCAGTCGGGCGGCGCGGAGGGAGGTTCCTCCAGGCTTTCACCCCAGGCCAGGGAGCTTTTAGACCGGTATTTTCAGATGGAGAAGGAATTGAACGAGACGGCCAAACGGCTGTTTGAGAACTGTTTTTTGCAAGGAAATGAGGAGCAGCGATGAGACGATTATTTCAGGAGTTATTGGAGGCATTGGAGCGGGGGGAAGGAGCTGTGCTGGCGACCATTATCGCCAGTTCCGGTTCCACGCCCAGAGGGGCCGGTTCCCGCATGCTGGTGAAGGAGGACGGCACCTTTTTGGGCACCGTTGGCGGCGGAGCCGTGGAATACCAGGCCCAGTGCGCGGCCAGGGAGGCGTTAAAGAACCGGCAGTCCTGCGTGAAGGGTTTTACCCTGACCCGCAACCAGGTGGCGGACATCGGCATGGTCTGCGGCGGGAATGTGGTGGTATACATCCAGTACATCAATCCCGGGGATCAGGATATGCAGAAATTCTGCGCCGAAGTGGCGCAGGCCCTGGACCGGGACGAGGACAGCTGGCTGATCCTGGACATCACCCGGGAAACGGCCTGGTCCATGGGGCTTTACTGCGCGGGCAGGGGGCTTTCGGGCGCCCTGGCTCTGTCGGGAAAACCGGGGGAGCTGGAGGCAGAGCTGCTGCCGCATTTCACCGCTAAGGCCGTGCAGGTGGAGGCCATGGGCCGGAAGTATTACTGTGAACCCCTGGTACAGGCGGGCACGGTTTACATTTTCGGGGGCGGTCACGTGGCCCAGGAGCTGGTGCCGGTGCTGGCCCACGTGGGTTTTCGCTGCGTGGTCTACGACGACCGGGCGGAATTTGCCAATCCCCAGGTCTTTCCCATGGCTGCAGAGACCATTGTGGGAGATTTGGAGCACATCGGGGACCGGGTGGACATAGGACCCCAGGATTACGTGTGCGTCATGACCAGGGGACACCAGTTTGACTACTATGTGCAGAAGCAGGCCATGGAGCTTGGGCCATGCTATATCGGGATCATGGGAAGCCGCAGCAAGATCCGCGTGGTCACGGAAAAACTGCTGGAGGACGGCTTTACCCGGGAGGAAATCGAGAACTGCCACATGCCCATCGGAACCGCCATCGGCGCGGAGACGCCTGCGGAGATCGCCGTCAGCATCGCCGGGGAGTTGATCCACATCCGGGCTCTGCGGGAGGGACGCCGGAAATGCTGATGAAATACAAAAAGTTTTAGGCAGTCTAAAATATTTTGTATAACCTGTGAGAAAAAGCCCCTGATACCGGAAAAAGATTGGAGATTCTGCAGATTGCCATTCCCGCCGCAATTCCATATAATAAGGGCATAAGGTTTCAAACAATGCGTGAGGCGGAAAGAAGGATAAAGTATGAACGTTTTGGGACTGGTTCTGGTATTTGGTATTTTAGGTTATGATCTCGTTTCAGTGTTGAAAGGGAAAAAGGTCAACTGATCGGAAAGACGGACAGAAGGACTTTTTGAGGCAGGGCTTGCGCGTTTTGCAGGCCCTGCCGTTTTGGATGCCGGGGGCGCTGTGGATCCTATTCAGCTCATGAAATTATACGACAAGATCTTTCCCTATCCGACATTTTGTGTTAAGATAGTAGAAATATGGATTATTTGCTGTGCCTGTGAAGGCAACGGACATTTTACGAACAATAACGTGACTGGAAAAGGGAATCTCTATGAAGGTTTATTACTATAATGAAGATAAATGGACGGAGTCTGGCGATCTGTGGCAGGCTTTGTCCCTGGACGCGCGTATGGAGCGGCTGCGCGCAGTCAGGGAGAACGCCCCCTATGTGATTTCGTTTACCGGCGCGGGGGGAAAGACGTCTCTGATCCGCCGCCTGGCCTGCGAGGGACGGGAGCGGGGGCTTAAGGTTTTGGTGGTCACAACCACCCACATGTTCCGGCCGAAACAGTACGGCGTGCTCACCCGGTCCAAAGGGGATGTGCGCAGGATGCTGCAGAAGGAGTCCATCGCCGTGGTGGGCAAGGAAGCCGGGGAGTTGAAGATTACATTTGTGGGCACCTGGTTTTACGAGCAGATCTGCCCGCTGGCGGATCTGGTTCTGGTGGAAGCGGACGGCTCCCGGCGGCTGCCCTTAAAGGTCCCCGGGGTCAACGAGCCGGTGGTTCCGAAGAACTCCCACATGGTGCTCTCCGTGCTGGGCCTGTCCGCCCTGGACCAGCCCGCAGAGAAGCTTTGTTTCCGCGCGGAGCAGGCGGAGGAGATCATGAAGGCTCACGGAAGGCCGGACTACAAGGACGGGGGACAGTGGATCGTCCGCCCCGGGGATGTGGCCTGCCTGATGCAGCACGCCTACCTGTACCCGCTTCGGGTCAAGTACCCGTCCATTCCGGTGATCCCGGTGTTTAACCAGGCGGACGAGCCGGCCCAGGTCCAGACGGTGAGAGGGCTGTTGGACGCCATGGGCGAGGAGCGGGGCATCGCGTGCGGACAGCTGCGGTTCGACCCCTGCGTGGAACTTTTCTGACGGCCCTCGGGCGTGGAATCGGAGCGGGTTAAAGGAGCGGCGGGAACGATATGAAAACAGCGTGGATTTATATGGCTTCCGGTTTCGGAAGCCGTTTTGGTGAAAATAAGCTGATGGCGGAGCTGGGGGGGAAACCCCTGTACCGCCACGGCATGGACTGCCTGCTTCAGGCAGGGCGGATGTTGGAGAACGAGGACGGCTGGCAGGTCGACCTGATCGTAGTCAGCCAATACAGGGAAATTCTGGAAACGGCCGCGGGTCTGGGAGCTGAGGCTGTGTACAACGGCGGCGCTGAGGAGGGCATCGCTTCCTCCCTGCGGCTGGGAACCCTGGCGGCCCCGGAGGACACGGACTTTTTCGTTTATTGCGTGGCGGATCAGCCTGGGCTTGAGGCCGCCTCCCTGACCGGCTTTCTGAGAAGCTTTGTGCGCTGCGGCAAGGGAATGGGCTGCGTCTGCGCCCAGGGCCGCCGGGGGAATCCGGCGGCGTTTCAGAGCCGGTACCGGGCAGAGCTTGCGGCGCTCACGGGCGACCGGGGCGGCAGCCGCCTGATGAAGTCTTATCCGGAGGACGTGTGGCAGTACGAGGTGGGAGAGAAGGAGCTGCGGGACGTGGATCTGCCGGGAGATCTGCGGATGTGGCGGGACGGCAGGTGAGCGGAGAGATGAGACGAGACGAGAGACCGAAAAATGATTTTTCCAAGGGCAGTATCGTGGGAAATATCCTGCGCCTGGCTCTGCCCATGACCCTGGCCCAGCTGATCAACGTGCTCTACAACATTGTGGACCGCATTTTCATCGGCATGATTCCGGAGAACGCCACCCTGTCTCTGACCGGGCTGGGACTTTGCCTGCCCATTATCTCCATTGTGATCGCATTTGCCAATCTGTTCGGAATGGGCGGGGCGCCGCTGTTTTCCATCGAGCGGGGGCGGGGAAATGATGCGGAGGCAGAGGCGATTATGGGCAATTCCTTTGTGCTGCTTCTGATCACCGGGGTGATCCTGACCGTGGCCGGACTGGCCTTCAAGCGGCCCATGCTGTTTCTGTTCGGGGCCAGCCCGGATACCATCTCCTATGCGGAGAGTTACATAACCATCTATCTTCTGGGCAATCTATTTGTGATGGTCGGTCTGGGTATGAACAGCTTCATCAACGCCCAGGGCTTCGGAACCACGGGTATGATGACCGTGCTGTTGGGCGCGATTACCAACATTGTGCTGGACCCTATTTTCATTTTCGTGTTCCACATGGGCGTTCAGGGCGCGGCCCTTGCCACCATTTTGTCCCAGCTGCTCTCAGCGCTGTGGATTGTCCGCTTTTTGACCGGAAAACGGACCATTTTGCGGCTGAGGCGGGCGGCGTTTAAGCTGGAACGGGAGCGGGTGCTGCGGATCGCGGGCCTGGGCATGAGCGGCTTCACCATGTCCATCACCAACAGCTCGGTGCAGATCATGTACAACGCCATGCTGCAGAAGGCGGGCGGCGATCTGTACGTGGGAATCATGACCGTGATCAACTCCGTCCGGGAGGTGATCTCCATGCCGGTCAGCGGCCTGACCAACAGCGCCCAGCCGGTGATGGGCTACAACTACGGGGCAGGGGAGTACAAGCGGACACGGCAGGCCATTGTGTTTATCTCCGTGGTCTGTATCACCTACACCGTGCTCATCTGGCTGTGCGTGCACAGCTTTCCGGAGTTCTTCATCCGTATTTTCGACCACAGCGGGGACCTGGTGGAGAAGGGAATCCCGGCAATGCGGATCTATTTCTTCGGATTCTTCATGATGTCCTTGCAGTTTGCCGGCCAGTCCGTGTTTGTGGGGCTTGGAAGGTCAAGGAAGGCGGTGTTCTTCTCCATATTCCGCAAGGTGGTGATCGTGATTCCGCTGATCCTTATCCTGCCCACCGTGTTCCACCTGGGGACGGACGGGATTCTGATGGCGGAGCCGGTCTCCAACTTCATCGGAGGCGCTGCCTGCTTCGGCACCATGATGCTCACCGTCTGGCCGGAATTAAAGCGGGGCGGCCGGGAGCGCGGGGCTGGACAAAACGCTTAAAACCCAGGGGCGGCGGCCGGGAGCTGGGGAAAATATTCAGAAGATACAGAGGGAAAGCATATGAAAAGGTTCAAGGTACGGGTGATCGCCGCAGCGCTGGCTCTGTCGGCATTTGCCTTTACGACCGGCTTTGCCAGGGCGTCGGAGTACGCGGCGGGCACGGCGGGATATCTGAAATCCGCCACTTATTATTCCGACGACTGGGTGATCAATTTCTGGAATAGTGAGAGCAAAAACATGGACGCGGAGCTGGCTCAGATCGCGGAGGACGGTTTCAACAGCATTATTCTGGTGATTCCCTGGCGGGAGTTCCAGCCGGGGACGAATCCCATCGCATACAACACCTATCCGTGGGACAAACTGGACCGTGTGATGGAGGCGGCAGCGGCGCAGAATTTGAGCGTTATGCTGCGGGTGGGCTACACCTGGGATTACTACGGCAGGGACAATGTTCTGAACCGTTTTCAGGCTCTGCTGTACGACGAGGATATGAGGTTGGCCTGGCTGGACTATGTGAAGCGCCTGTACGAGCGGACCTCGGCCCACGAGAACTTCTGTGGAGGTTTTATCACCTGGGAGGACTTCTGGAATTTCACGGAAAGTGCGGCGAATCTTGGAAAGGGCGCTTACAGCCGGGAGATGGCCGCGAAGGTGGGCTACACCGATTATCTGCGGGAGCGATACAGCCTGGAGGAGCTGGGGAAGCTGTACCGGACCAGATTTTCCTCCTACGACGCCCTGTATCTGCCGGAAGGGAATTCGCCGGCCCGGGCGGTATTTTACGAATTTTACAATCATTTCCTTAACCAGCTCCTCGCCGAGAGCCAGGAAGTGTTTCCCGACCTGTCCATGGAGGTGCGCCTGGACGGCGATCCGGTGACTCAGGCGGATGGCAGCGTGAGGGGGTATATGCACTCGGATACCTTTGCCTGTGAAAACGCCTCCTACAGCTCCACCATGTACAGTATTCCCATGGGGCAGGCCAACCAATACGAGCGGATCACCGCGGCGCAGGCGGTGGACATGGCTCCGTGGATGCTGGGAAATATTCACAATTACAACAACGGCAAGGGGCTTTATATCGACCAGTTCCTGTTTACGGACAACACGGTGGGATTCGAGCACAACGCCCAGCTGCTGGACGAGGAGAAACCGGTCTATCTGGAGGCAATCGTGCCGGTTTTGAAAAATATGTCCATGGGTTATGGTATCTGGACTTACCGGGATTACGGCGACAACAAGCTGTACAACGCCCAGTTCGCCCTGGGAGACAAGGAGTGGACCTTCACCGGAAGCGGCAGGGTGGAGGAGCGGGGCGGCAGCATGGCCGCGGTGCTCCCGTCCGGCGCGTCCGTGTCCCAGAAGATCGGCAGCCGCAGCAGCGGAAACGCCGGCTCCAAGGGGTATGTGCGTTTTAAAGTTTCCTCCGAGGGAAACAGCGACGTGACAGTCCGCCTTGGAAATATGTCCAAGTCCGTGAATGTGACGGGAGAGCGCACCGTGGACCTGGAGTTTACGGCGCCGTCCTTTTCCGCTCTGACCATTGAAAACAGGGGAGCGGAGGTATGGGTTGACGATATTTCAGTGTACACCTTTGTGACCCGGGGCGAGGTGTATGAGATGGATGGGGAGCCGGGACCCTGCCTGGAGGCGGTCCGGCAGATGAACCAGGCCCTGGGAACTCCGTAACCGCGCCGGTAAAAAAATGATCGAAAAACAGCGGCCGGACCGGAGAATAAAACCGCCGCCCACGCGCATACTAACGTTGTCACGCAGATTAGAGAACATCAATCTAAGGAGGTAACGACGATGACAAAGTTAGAATGTAGTGTGAAAAACTGCATGCACAACTCCGACAACTACTGCTGCAAGAGCGCGATTCTGGTGGACGGCAATGAGGCCGTTAAGCCCAACGAGACTTGCTGCGCCAGCTTTGACGAGAACAAGGGCGGAGCGTTTACCAACCTGTTCAAGACACCGGAGACCCGCCTGGAAGTGGAGTGCGACGCCGTCAAGTGCGTTTATAACGAGGACCGCCGCTGCGCAGCCGAGCGCATCGACATCGCAGGCGACGGCGCCTGTGAGTGCGGACAGACCCGCTGCGCCACCTTTAAGGCCCGCTAAGTACGGCGTTATGGATGGCAATGAGCCGCCTTAAGTTGCAGGCGGCTCATCGCCTGCCGTGCAAAACATAGTAAAACAAGAAAAATATGCCTTGACAAATGAGTCCGGGTATAGTAAAGTAATATAAGTTGTGAGAACGACTACAGGAAAGCAGGTATCCACCTCACCTCGGCACGAGTCAGTGACCCGGGTTCATAGAAGCGGCGAAGCGCTGATGGAGTTTGATCGGAAAGGCGCTGCGGTTTGCTGTGTGAAAGTGGAAGTGGATAGATTGCCTGTCCGCTTTATTTTTTTGCCCCCCGCAGAAGGGGCGTGCTGATTCCGGAAAATGAGATTGAATTATGGAGGTGTACGACTATTAGCGAACATGTGATTAACGAACAGATCAGAGACAAGGAAGTACGAGTGGTTGGAGAGAACGGCGAACAGCTGGGTATCATGGCTGCCAGGGACGCTTTAAAGCTGGCGCAGGATGCAGAGCTGGATCTGGTAAAGATCGCGCCCACCGCAAAACCCCCCGTATGCAAGATTATCGACTATGGTAGATTCCGTTACGAGAATGCCCGTAAGGAGAAAGAAGCCAGAAAGAAACAGAAGGTAATCGAGATCAAGGAAGTTCGTTTGTCCCCCAATATTGATACCAACGATCTGAACACCAAAGTTGGGGCTGCCAGGAAGTTCCTGGAAAAGGGAGATAAGGTGAAGGTGACCTTGCGCTTCAGAGGCCGTGAGATGGCCCATATGTACAAGTCCAAGTACATCCTGGATGATTTTGCTGAGAGCCTGGCCGACATCGCGGTAGTCGACAAGCCCTCGAAGGTGGAAGGAAGAAGCATGGTTATGTTTTTAACTGCAAAACGTTAAAATACAAAGATTTAAGGAGGAATTTACAATGCCAAAGTTAAAAACCAGCAGAGCAGCAGCAAAGCGCTTTAAAAAGACGGGAACCGGTAAGTTAGTTCGCAATAAAGCTTACAAATCTCATATCTTGACTAAGAAATCCACCAAGCGGAAAAGAAATCTTAGAAAAGACATCGTTACCGACGCAACCAATGCACAGGTAATGAAGAAGATTTTACCATATCTGTAAGTTGAAATTGTAGAAGGAGGAAATTACCGATGGCAAGAATTAAAGGCGGTTTAAATGCGAAGAAGAAACACAATAGAGTCCTGAAGATGGCGAAAGGCTACAGAGGGGCCCGTTCCAAACAGTATAGAATTGCTAAGCAGTCCGTAATGCGCGCTCTGACCAGCTCCTATGCCGGCAGAAAAGAGAGAAAGAGACAGTTCAGACAGCTGTGGATCGCCCGTATCAACGCGGCTGCCCGCATCAACGGCCTGTCCTACAGCAAGCTGATGTACGGCTTAAAGCTGGCAAATGTTGATCTGAACCGCAAGGTTCTGTCCGATATGGCGATCAACGACGCGGAAGGCTTTGCGAAGCTGGCCGAGCTGGCGAAGAGCAAAATCGCTTAATTGACCTTAAAACAGGATGGCAGGGAAACGCGCAAGCGGATCCGGCCATCCTTTTTTGATGCCAGAGGGGAGAAAAAATTGGAATAATCAGGGGGGAATGGCTGCATAAATATGAAAAACCTGCTGAGTGGGGCTGGCCCCGGCAGGTTTTGGACGATTTAGCTGAGCGGAGTTTTGGGCAGACAGTAGTCGGGGTCGACCGGTGTGATGACGATTTTGTTATCATACACCTCGGCCTTGCACAGTTGATTGGGAATAAAATTCCCCATGGTGAGCGGCGCTGTGTTTTCAGAAAAGCATTCGATTGATTCGCGCCTGATCCTGAAAAATTTGACAATGTATGGTTCTTCCATTGGTTTCCTCCCTGTTTGTAATGTAATCTGGTGCCAGTGCGAATAGTTTCAAGTATATCATAGGAAAGTTGTAAGGAAAATTACAAATTTATTACAAAATATTGAATATTTCAGTATTTATAACCAAAACGGGGATCACACAAAATATTAAGAAAAAATACTAATAAATGTTAGAAAACCCGGGCCTTAACATTTTGCAAAGATTGGGATTATATGGTACACTACTACATATATGTCCGGCCGTTGTGCGGGCGGATAGGACCGGAGGTTACGGAAGATGCTGGAGGCGCAAGGAATCTGCAAGTCATACCGCAGAAAAATGATATTGAACGGGGTCAGCCTGCGGGTGGAGCCCGGCACCTGCGTGGGAATTGTGGGGGCCAACGGCTGCGGCAAGACCACGCTGCTGTCGATTTTGGCGGGCGCGCAGAAGGCGGACGGCGGAACAATCCGGTTTAACGGGCGCGAGGCGGCCGGGAAGCCCGGGGTATTTTCGGACATGGTAGCCTACGTTCCCCAGGAGAATCCGCTGATCCCGGAGCTGACCGTGAAGGACAACCTGTCCCTGTGGTACCGGGGCAGCGCCGCCCATATGAGGCAGGACTTAGAGAGCGGCCCGGCGGCGGTTCTGGGAATCCGGGATATGCTCAGGAGAACGGTGGGAAAGCTGTCCGGCGGCATGAAAAAGCGCCTGAGCATCGCCTGCGCGCTGTCCAATCACGCGCCCTTTCTTGTGATGGACGAGCCGGGAGCGGCGCTGGATCTGGAGTGCAAGGAGGATATCCGCAGCTATTTGAAGCAATATATGGCGGACGGAGGAGCCGTGGTGCTCACCTCCCACGAGTTGGAGGAACTGTCCCTGTGCAGCCGTATGTACGCGCTGCGGGACGGAACATTACATGAGATCGCAAGCGGCCTGACAGCGGATGAGCTGATTGGGCAGTTTCGATAAATAGCCAGGCCGGATCAATTTGAATGACGGCCAGAGGAGGATTTGGGAATGAAGTGTACGAAATGTAACGCAGAAATCCGCGAAGGCGCTAAGTTCTGCACGTCCTGCGGAGAGCCGGTGGCGGCGAACCAGGAAAATGCGCAGGCGGGAACGCCGGTGACGGAGACGGAAACGGCAGGTGACGCCCAGAAGGCGGGAGAGCCGGTAGCGGAGGAGAAAGCGGCGGAGGCTGTCCAGGAGGTAGAAACGCCGGTAGCGGAGGAGAAAACGGCGGAGAATGGCCAGGAGGCGGAGACTCCGGCAGCGGAGGAGAACGCGGTAGAGATCGCTACGGCGGCGGAGACTCCGGTGGAAGTGTCGGAGAGCGGCGCGGTAGACGAGGAAGAAGAAGGCCGGGCGGAAATGCCGGGAGCCGCGGAAGCGGAGCCCAAGGCAGGCGCGGAGCAGATGGCCCCGGAGACGGGTGAAGCGATAGCGGATATGGAACAGTTGGCGCAGGAGACAGGCGAGGCGGCGGCCGGTGCAGGCTACGCTGCGCCTGAGACGGGCGGGCCGGTTCCTGATATGGAACAGACTGGTTCTGCTGCAGGCGGACCGGCGGCCGGTATGGGCCAGCCTGTACCCGAGATGAACGGGCCGGTTCCGGGAGCGCAGCAGCCCGGACAGGGAGTGCCCCACTATGCCCCCGGCGTCCCGCAGCACGGCGCGACGCCCGGAACGGTCAAGGAAGGCAAGAAGTTCGGCAAGGCCATCATTGGCGTGATCGCCGCTGTGGTCGTTGTGGTGATCGCTGCCTTTGCTGCACTGCGTCTGATGGAGAAGGACCCCAAGGACGTTGTGATCGCCGCTTTTGAGAATGTCCATCCCAAGGACCAGGTGTACCCCACAGAGGAATTGTTTGGCACCAGCGAGATGATGAAGAGCCTGCAGACTACCAGCTCGGAGGGCGGTATGACCCTCAAGCTGTCCGACAGCTCGGAGCCGTTTATCACTCAGTTTGCGGGCAGCGGCCTGAAGATGAGCGCCCAGAACAATCTGGAGACAAAAGAGACTGCTGTCAATTTAGGGCTGCTGTTGAACGACATGGAGTATTTGAATCTGGATGCGTACTACGGCGGCGAGAAGGTAATCATAGCCGTGCCGGAGATCTCATCCAAAGCATTTATCCTGGACTTAAGCAAAGACCTGGCCCAGCAGTTCAAGGATTCCCCTGTGTTCGGAGAACTCATCAAGCAGCAGGGAATCGACGCGGACGGCCTGGCTCTGTACATCGAGGAGTTAAAAGCTCAGACTGAAAACAAGGAAGATCAGCCCTTTAACCTGGATGAGCTGTTAAACCGTTACAAGGAGGGCTGCAAGGCTCAGGATAATTTTAAGGCTGCCCTGACCGTGACCAAGGGCGAAAAGCAGAAATTCACGATGGATGGGAAAGAAGTGAGCTGCAAAGGCTACAACACGGTGATCAGCAAGGACTCCATGGTTGACTTTTTGGAGGATTCCTCTGAATTTTTCCTGCAGGATGAGACTTTGCGCGAGGACTTTTTAAACCAGCTGGAGACCACGGTCCGCTTAAGCGAGCTGATGGGCCAGAGCATGGGCGAGTCCCTGAGCGCCAAAGAGCTTCGGGATCAGACCTTTGCGGAGGCGGAGAAGTCCGCCAAAGAAATGATCAAATATCTGGACCGCACCCTGGATGATGTGGATATGGTTGTATATGTGGACAAGAAAGGCCGCCTTGCGGCTCTGGACGGCACCACAATGCTGCACATTGAGGACACGGATGTGGATGTGAAATTCCATCTGGAGTTAAAGGGCGGTTCGTACCTGACCCAGAACATGAGCGGAACCATTGAGATGGAAGGCGATGGGGATGTGGTCACCTTGGAAGTTCAGCGTTCCGGCAAATATGACAAGAAGAATCTGACGGATGAGCTGTCGCTCAGCATGGACACCGGGGACGATACCTTTGGTTTCTCATACGCGGCTGCTTACACGGTGGACGACGGCGCATATGATGTGAGCGCCAAGCTCAGCTCCAACGGAAGCAGAATCCTGGGGCTTTCCGCCGAGGGCGCTGTGGATGAGCTGGAAAAAGGAAAATCCTTCCATATGGATATCGACAAGCTGAAGCTGACCATCGAGGATTCCGAGTACATTACCTTTAAGGGCGAATATTATCTGCGCCCGCTGGAGGATGAGATCAAGGTTCCCAAGGGCGACCCCATGGATATTCTGGGCGCGGACCTGACGGAATGGATTGAGGTAATCCAGGAATTTCAGGCGTTCAGCCCATTTTAAAGTTTGAAATTGATATGGAAATGATATTGTAAAGGAACAGGGGAAGCGATGGCTGCAAAACTTGTGTATTTAAAGCTGGAGTTGAAACGGGCGTTAAAAAGGCTTCCCCATATGGCTGCAGGGGCAATCGTGCTGATGGCAATGCTGGGCACGATTGCCTTTGCTGCAAGTAAGCTGCTGTATGGGGAAACGACGCTGGAGAGAGTTACCATCGGTGTGGTGCTCCCCGAAGAAGACCGGATTGCCAGACAGCTGGTGCGCATGCTGGGTACCTACGACAGCGTGAGAAGCGTCTGTGAATTTTCGTTTATGGACAGCAGCGAAGCCGAAAAACAGCTCCGGGACGGTGAAATCTTCGGAATCATGAATGTGCCGGAGGGATTGGTGCAGGGCATCATAAACGGGACCAACATCCCGGTGACCATCACGCTGCCCCAGGGAAACGCCCTGGAGAACCGGGTGTTTAAAGAGCTGACCAGCGCGGGAGCCAGGACGCTGGGAAGCGCCCAGGCGGGGATTTACGCGGGCGATCAGCTGCTGCTCAATTACGATCTGGCCGGAGGGATCAGCCAGCTGGAGGCGGATTTAAACCGCATTTATATGGCCTACAGCCTGCCGCGGGCTGACCTCTTTGAGCACGTTAAGGTCAGCGCCACAGGAGACGTGGACACGCTGGAGTTTTACGGGATCAGCGCCTTTGTACTCTACCTGCTGCTGGCTGCCATACCGGTTTCCGGGTATCTGGCGCCGGAGAGCCGGGTGATGTCTCAGAAGCTGTCCCTGGCCGGGATCGGCCCCTGGATGGCTACCGCGGCCCGGCTGGCGGGTCTGGGGGCGCTTTTGGTGGCCGACGCGCTGCCGGCGGCGTTGGGAGCGCTGAAATTCGGCGTGCTGGAATTTTCCTGGCTGATGCTGCCGGCGTTGGCTGCGGTCTGCCTGGCCGCTGCGGCGCTGGTTCTGTTTTGTTATGAGGCGGCCGGGACGCTGATGGGTGGGTTGATGCTGTTGTTTCTGGGGGCGGTCCTTCTGCTCTTTTTGTCAGGAGGGTTTCTGCCGCTGGTATTTCTGCCCGCCCAGGTGCGTTCCCTGGCCCCGTTTCTTCCCACCACAACGCTGATGAACGGCGCGAAAATGATCGTGACCGGGGCGTATGGCCTGGCGGGCTGGCTGCAGCTTGCGGTTATGACGGCGGCATTTTACAGTCTGACAGTGGGGGTGAGGCGAAGATGATCAATATACTGACTTGGTTTTTTCTCTCATGTAAGCGGTATCTGCGCAGGCTGGCATTTCTGCTGATCCTGTTTCTGTTCCCCGTCGGAGCCATGGCGTTTCAGCGGGTGGAGGCCAGGGAGCAGAATCAGGTCCGCATCGCCGTGTGCTCCGAGGACCGGGAAGAGGGATCCCTGGGACAAGTTCTGGCCCAAAAACTGTTAGAGTACAGTGAAACGTCCGGCAGGGACGGCATGTTTGAGTTTTACCTCTGCGATACCGCCCAGGCGGTGGAGGAGGAGGTGACCACCAGGCGGGCGGAGTGCGGTTATGTGATTTATGAAGGGCTGCGGGAGCGGCTGGACGACCGGGATATCAAGCGGTGCATCGGCGTTTACTCGGCTCCCTCCACCGTGGTGGACCGGATGTCCACGGAAACGGTTTTTTCGCTCCTCATCGAGATGTACGACCAGATCCTGTTGGAGCGGTATGTGGCCGGGGGAGCTGCGTTTGACGGTTTGGACGGCCAGGAGGGAGCCCGTGAGCGGGCGGCCGTGGAGGCGGGGGAGCTCTACCAGATGTTTCTGGATAACCAGAGCACCTTCCGCTTTGAGTACGAGACCGCGGCTGTGAGCGCTCAGGGGGCCGGTGAAGCCCGGGAAAGCGCCTATGAGTCCGTTTTCCCGGCCAGAGGTCTGGCGGCGGTGTATGTGTTCACCACAGGGCTTTACGGGGCGGTGACGCTGTGTCAGGACGAGAAGCGGGGACTTTTTCTGCCTCTGCCCGGCCGTCTGAGGGGCGCCTGCCGTTTCGCCAGCCTGGCGGCTCCGGTAGCGCTGTCCGCGCTGTCCGGCCTGGCGGCCCTGTGGCTGTCCGGGGGGATGGGCGCGCCGGGGCGCGAGCTGGCGCTGCTGGGGCTCTATGTTCTGGCCGTTGCTGCATTTTCCTGTGCGTTAAAGGGTCTGTTCCGCTCCGGGCCGGTGATCTGCTGCCTGATCCCGTTCTTTATCATCGGCAGTCTGATATTCTGCCCGGTGTTCCTGGACACCGGCCGGCTGGTGCCGGAGGTGGAGAAGGCAGGCCGCCTGTTTTTGCCCTATTATTACCTGAGAATGTTTTGAGATTGAGGGATGATGAGAGGGAGAAGCAGAGGGCTGATCGGGTGTTGGAAGATAATGTAAAAAGTTTTGGCAAAAAAAAGTAAATATTTTTCAAAATGTTGTTGCAAAAAGCGTGAATTTATGATATATTATTATTCGCGCGCGGGAGTGCTGGAACTGGCAGACAGGCTAGACTAAGGATCTAGTGGTTGTATGATCGTGTGGGTTCAAGTCCCATCTCCCGCAGTAAAGTGCGAAAGGTCTAAACCTTTGAGAAATCGAGGGTTTGGGCCTTTTTTGCGTGGTGGGGAGACGTTGGGGGGAGAGAAGGAACAAATGCAGTTGACAGCAATTTGACAGCAACGGGGAAGGGAATCAGGTTTCTGGCGTGGGGGTAGATTGCATAATACATTGAACCTTAATATCAATTTCTATATCTTTTACCATGGCTTCGATAACAGGAAGAAGTTCTTCGAGCTGTTTTAGCAGCAGATCAGGGGCTTTAACGGATTTCGCCTTCGTGGATTCGTATTTTTGCTGATTAAACACCAGGCCGTAGATGTGCTGCGTATTTGTTTCTCTGGTAACATGTTTTGATTTAACGTTAATTTGTCCATCGCCATATTGCCTGAGAAAGCGGTTGAACTTTTTGTAGCCTATAGGCGCGCGGCCGTTTTGTTTGTAATAGTCAGTAATCCATTGTTCGTAGAATGGTTCACTGGGAAAAGAGGCTTTAGGGTTATCGGTTATTTCGCAGAAATTCACAATAAATTTTGTAAGTATCTCTGCTTCTGTTAGAATCGGTTCGGACGACTGTTTTGCGGGTTTGATTAAATAGTATGCAAGATATAAAAACCACTGAATATTCAGCTTTTCGCTTTTATATAGGTTGGTATCAGTATTGGATGTCCTGTTCCAACGTAATGTGTGGTAATTTATGCCGTTAGCTTTACAATATACGGTAATAGTGTGACTGAAAGTGTCTTCCTGACAGAACAAGAGCAGGGGCTTCCGGTTATAGAAGTAAATATTCCAAGCGCCGCGTAATGGCGCTATGTCAATGCGTTTGCCAGAAATAAGACTAAGCAGCGTCTTTTTTGTATAGGTCGTATTACTGAAACATGATATTCCGATGAAGCGATTGTCCGTATGGTCAGTGTCCAATAAAGAGATCGAGTCTGCCGGAGAGTCTAATTTTTCTATATAGAATAGGATATGAGAAGAGAATATAAAACATTGGGATTTCGATGCAATGATTTAGAAATGTGCGATAGAATCGCCGGGGCGGCAGAAGAAAGTGGATTATCTGTATCTAAATATATAGAGCGGACAGTTATAAATGCTATAGATGGAAATGTACCCGACATAGCGCGGATTGAAAAAATTAAGATAGACATGATGAGGGAAGTACAGACTATAAAAGACAAGCAGCCACTGGAGGATGTATCAGGTCTTGAAAGGATCGGTGACTTATTATAATGGCAAATATAATTATGATAACAGGAGAACATGATAATCAGGAGGCGGCCGGTCATTTAATCGAGTATATATATGATTCACCGTATTTTCGTGAAGGCAATTCCTATATGACTTTTTCATATAATATCGCTGCGGTAACTAACAGCTTTGAGCTTGTACAAAAACATTATAATGTAATATCAGGGAGACGTGTACAGCATATTATTATAGGTTTTAAGGATGGAGAAGTAACACTAAACGGCCTGAGCTTTATTGCCCAGCAGGCAGCATGGTTTATTGGGCAGCGGTTCCAGTGCTGTTATGGGATTCGTTGTGGGAGTGAGAATCACAGCGGTTACGATCATATCCACTTAGCTGTCAATGTAATCAGCTATGTGGATGGGAAAAAGTATTAGGAAAGATGGGATAATCTCTGGGCTTTTGCCAATTATCTGAATCAGGTAACTAAGTGGGAATTTGACTGGAACGTGTATGTGAAGGAAAGCAACCCTTATACGGAAGAACGCCTGGGGGGTGGTACTGTTTTTAGAGAGGAGGAATTGATTAAGGCAGAAAGACTGTAGATGGGAAGTTGAAATAAAGTGAATAATTTAAATATATATTATAGTATTGCCCTGAGTGCATCAGGAGCCGGCCAGAAATACAATAGTCTTGATGAGAGCTGTCTGACTTAAAAATGGAGAGGAGCTGCCTATACAAAACAGCGATCCTCTCCAGGCTTGTGATTACCTTGACAACCGTTCAATGAGAGAAAGCACTAATGAGAGGTCGTCATCAGGCAGGCTTTTTGATTTGGCGGTTATCTGCGATACGAGTCTTGGGTTTTCATTCTCTTCCTCAAAAAAATCTCTGGGCGTTACACCCAGATACTCACAGATTGCCAAAAATTCTGTCATAGAAGGAAATGCCCGCCCGCTGGATATTCCCTGCATATAGGAACGGCTATGGCCAAGGTCAAGGCTCATCCGGTGTTCTGCAATATTTTTTTTCAGTCGTAGTTGCAGCTGCGTTATCAGCAGCGCTGGTAATGAGCAATGCTGGAATTGCGTCTTTTGCCGCGCAGTCCGTTTCAGGCGGAAAGTGGAAGGTTGAGGGAGGCAGCCGGTATTATAAGACAGGGCTTGGCGAAAAGCTTACCGGATTGTATGAGATTGATGGAAGGCTTTATGCATTCGGAGATGATGGAGCTTTGATAAGGCCTGAACGCCAAAACCCATATGCGGCAGGACAGTTTGTCGAAATTGCAGGAAAGACGTACTTTGTTTACTTTAATGGGGAGGTTGAACAGAATAAGCCGCTATGGCTCTTTGGGCAGGACGAGCAGGATGGGGAGGCATATTGGTATTATTATCTGAACGAAGAGGATGGTTATTGTAAAGGTTCCTCAAAAGGAATTGGGAACAAAAATAAGAAACTGTATATGTTTGATGATCAGGGACACATGATAAGCGGGGAGCGGAAAGAATATGATGGACAGTACATATATCTGACATGTGCGGCCGATGGATCGGCAGCCATGAACAAATGGGTACATTTGGACGATGGCTGGCATTGGTTTAATGAGGATATTAACGGATTTTCCATGAGGGAAGTGACAGGAACATCAGAAGATTATATATTTGATGATAATGGCATTTTGACATCTGGCAATGCCCCTTATGGGGAAGTCCAATCCGTGACTCTGGGAACAGGGGAGGAGAACGAAATAGCGCTTGAAGTTGGGAAGGAATATAAACTTCCGATCTCCTTTATTACAGACATACCAGGGGACGACATGATTGATCCTATCAATGAGAGGAGTCAGGTTGATTTTTATAAAACACCGTTGCCGGACCTAGAGCAGAATGAAAACAAGCAGGAAGAGGTGGTGGAGGATGTATCACAAAGGAATCCATCGCTAGACGAATCGGGACAGGACAATCCAACGGTGGACGAATCGGAACAGGATAATCCAACGGTGGACGAATCGGAACAGGACAATCCAACAGTGGACGAATCGGAACAGGACAATCCAACAGTGGATGAACCAGAACAGGATAATCCGTCAGTAGGCGAACCAGAGCAAGGCAACCCTCCAGTAGACGAGTCGAAGGAGAGTAATCCGCCAGTAGACGAGCCAGAGGAGAATAATCCACCAGTAGACGAGCCAGAGGAGAACAATCCGCCGGTAGACGAACCAGAGCAGGGAAGCCCTCCAGTAGACGAACCAGAAGAGGGTAATCCGCCGGTAGATGAACCGGAGCAGGATAATGAACCGGAGGAAAAGTCTGGTGACTATAAGAAATCGGATTCACTAAAAACAAATATCGCTATGTTTTCACTGTTTAATGTAGATATTGAAGATTCTTTTACTACATTTGATATAGGTGAAAGTGGTGGAAGCCAGTCTGCTGATGAAGTTGTTTACAAAGGCGGCAAAGTAAACGAGGTATTAAGCGAGGCTTATGACTTTGGCCTTTTTACAGAAAATGTCGATGATAATGACCCATATTTTCGTTTTGCTTCGATGGTTGGAGACGATGGAAAAATAAGCATTAAAAGCAATGTTCCGGGCAAGGCTGTGGTATGGGCTTCGATTGACGGAGTAAAATCAAATGAAGTAACCTTTATTTTCAAGGCACCCAATTCAAAGGCAAATGCCACAAAAGCTCTGGAAGGGTTGGCAGATCAGCCACCTCAGATCGCATTGGCACAAATCATGCAAATGGATAAAACAGCGTTAATGACGGCCTTGTCTTTGAAGGAAACAGATTATCGGCAGATTGATCAAAACTATATGTTTGAGAACAACATAGAGCAGATCGTTGAGACCGATTCTGAAATCAGCAGACAATTTGATGGGAATAAGCTGGATATAATTGGGGCGGCGCTTAATGCAGGTGGAAGTGAGGGCGTCAAGTTTAAGATGTCGAAAGCCTCAGAAGCAGCAGACTTGACAGCAATCAATAAAAAAACGAAGGTTTCGGTTGATTTGGATCTGAGTTGTGATGGAACACCGATCACCGATTTGGAGGTTCCGGTGCTGGTAACGCTTCCCATTCCTTCTAATATGTCTACATCTGATTTAAGCTTATACCATATTCATGATGGACAGCTCAAACAAATGGATATATCTGTAAGTTCATCTGACCGGACTATATCATTTGCAACAGGTGGTTTTAGTACATTTGTTTTTGCAGCCGGAGATACAAGCTCTGATGGAAGTTCTGGAAGTCATACCGGAGGAAGCTCCGGTGGCGGCGGAGGTTCGTCAAGCGGCAGCAAATCTAAGGCGCAAGATTCTGCTGGAGAAGCTGGAACCTGGGTTCAGGATGAAACGGGCTGGTGGTTTAAGAAGCTGAACGGCTCCTATCCCGTATCAACTTGGCTGATGACAGGAAATGAATGGTATCGTTTTGATGACAAGGGTTATATGATGACTGGTTGGTATACGGACGAAAACGGGAAGAAGTATTATCTGAATCCTGTTTCAGACGGAAGCCGTGGAGCCATGAAGACGGGATGGCAGATCATAGACGAAAAATGGTACTATTTCAGCACCGTATCGGATGGGTTTAAGGGATCATTACAGGTTAATACGACAACGCCAGATGGTTATAAAGTAGGGGCGGATGGCGTGTGGATTCAGTGATTTTGTCGTAATTTGTAAATATGGGAAGGCGTGAAGAAAAAACTCTTTACGCCTTTTCTTTTGCCGCCTTTTCCTGTATAATCCCATCTTTGACAGTTAAAGAGTTAAAAAAGTGCTGTAGTCCTTGGAAATACTAGGGTTACAGCACTTTCTTTGAATTCCTGGAGTATGGTAATTTATTCCCTTCCCTAGCTTTTTTTCTGGATCTCTCTCATCTTACTTTTGGTAATAAAGCGGTAGTCTGTCCGAAAGCCGCTGATCTCATGCAGGTCATCTGTCAATTTAGTCCTCTCATACACTGGTTTGAAGCCCTGATCCTCGATATTATCAAAGTTCATGCTTTTCAGCGTCTCCAGGATGTTCGTGCAAGTGTAGTTATTTCCGAGCTTCTGTTCAAGTAGGCGGTAGATCAAAAGCGACAGAAAACAGATCAAAAAGTGTGCTTTTATGCGATCCTCTCGTTGCACATATACCGGACGGGCAGAAAAATCGGTCTTCATAATACGGAAACATGCTTCGATCTGCCAGCGGCCTTCACTCACTTTTATAATGTCTCCCGGTTCGTCATCCATTAGATCCGTACATACTGCGTAGAGACCATCATACCGTGCTTCTTCCTCTATCTTCTCCTGATCGAGATGATAGTAGACTTCAGCTTTTTCACCGGAATCCGTTACCGCAGTCTTACTGATGAAACGGGCAGGGTCGTTCGGATTGCGGCGTTCTTTTTTATATTTTCCATCGGCGATCATCCTGACGGCCCGTTCTTCCTGCTTTTCCCGAATTGATTTTTGATAGGCCGCATATTTAGGGGAGTAAGTAATAATCAAACGCTGGTGTAGTTTCTTGGTCGTATAGGGCTCCTCCTTATAAAACAGCTCCCCCTCATCTTCTTCCATAAGATTTGTGATATCGACAAGTTTGTGGTCAGAAAGCCTTCGGAAATGCTGTTTATCCAATGCCCGTTCACGTTCCTCGGCGGGGAGTTTTTTTATGGATTGGGTGACAATAAAAGCCCTCTTTCCACGGTGGTTGAACTCCCGGTTCGTTTCTGAGGCAAGACCGGCATCGCTGCAGAAGATGAACTGATCGCAGCCAAAATCATCTACGATCTTTTGTTCTAAAGGTTTCAAGGAAGTCTGCTCATTCTGATTCCCCGGGAATAACGAGAATGCCAGGGGGATACCGTTCCCATCCATGAACAATCCCATCTGGACAATCGGATTGGGACGGTGCTCCTTGCTTTTTCCATACTTTTTAAATCCATCTTCCTGCTCGATTTCAAAGTAATAGTTTGTGCAGTCGTAATAAAGAATACCGTCATTCCGTTTACCAAGAAAGTGGCTGTTTTTGTATGCTTCTGCCTGGATGAAATCGCACTCTTGAGCCAACACACTAAGGGAGCGGTATACGTCGTGAAGCTTATAAGAGGGAGCTTCCAGATAATTCTGGACCGCTTTGAAAGAGGAACTTTTACTCTGGGGATCCAGCATCCTGGCATAGACCAGGTCGGAAAGGATGGCATTAAGGTCATAATCAAACCTGTGCCTGCCCCGGATTTTTTTGCAGACATAATCGAGTCTAAGCTGGTAGTAAACGGACTGAAGAAAAAGATATCCGCCTTCGAAAAGGGACTTTTGTCCGTAATCCAACAACTGGTTGCAGTGAAATGGAATCAGGACGGCCTGGTATTCCGTCTCTTTGTTGTAATTCTCAGTTTCGATCCTGGCCTGTTCCTTTGCCCAGACCATGACCCCATCTCTATCAGTTCCCAACATATCGGAAAGATATTTTAATGAACCGAGCTTGCGGACTGTGGTAGAGGTAGTCTTGCCGTTAGCGCCCACATAAGACCTGGTGATATAAAAAGACTCTGAATTTTTAGACTTTGAAGTAGTTACACGCATTGAAATGCACCTCCAATGCTATTATACCATATATTGCCAAATATTACCAGTATTTAAGAAAATATTTTTGACAAAAAAAATATAGGCTACTTGCGGCCTGTAAGACTTTTTTGGAAATTTAACTGTCAAACTCCCGAGCACCGTATCGGATGGGTTTAAGGGATCATTACAGGTTAATACGACAACGCCAGATGGTTATAAAGTAGGGGCGGATGGCGTGTGGATTCAGTGATTTTGTCGTAATTTGTAAATATGGGAAGGCGTGAAGAAAAAACTCTTTACGCCTTTTCTTTTGCCGCCTTTTCCTGTATAATAAATGACACAGTGAAAGGCTGGAAAATTAGGCATCCAGCATTACCTCTGTTTTTCATAGAGGAAGAAGGAGGAAGATTTTATGTCGAAGACCGAGGCTGCAAAGAAGTTATATGAAGAATGTAAAGATATGGACATAGACGAGACTATGGATTTGGTTTTAAATGCGGAGACAGAAGAAGAACAGGACTTCTTCTCTATGTTAAGTGATTTTATCCTGCAAAGAAAGCAAAAACAAGTAATCGCCCAAAAGAGGTTCTGAATGAATAAATATATTTTATACGCTGGGGTAAATGGGGCAGGAAAGTCAACATTATATAGGACGACTCATTATCAGAATACGATGCCCAGGGTCAATACGGATGAAATATTGAGAGAGTTTGGGGATTGGAGAAATACCGCAGATTTGATGAAAGCAGGCAGAATTGCGGTTGAACGATTAAATGCTTACCTGCAGGCAGGGATTACATTCAATCAGGAGACTACCCTGTGCGGGCATACGATATTGCGTACCATACGCCGTGCGAAACAATCTGGCTATGGGATAGAATTACACTATGTCGGTGTCGATTCCCCAGAGATAGCAAAACAGAGAATTGCGGAACGAGTAAAAATGGGAGGCCATGGAATACCGGACAAGGATGTTGAGAAAAGATACGGAGAAAGTTTGAGCAATCTTCATAAAATTATTGATTTGTGTGATTTGGCGGCATTATATGATAACACAAATGAATTTCGCCGGTTTGCCATATATAAAAACGGGAATATCGCCAGACTATCAAAGAATGTTCCCGAGTGGTATATAAGATGGAAAGAAGAATGTTATTAATTCGACATCAATGTCAGAAGCATTAAGCAGGGTTATGGAACCCTTTTACCAATTAGACCACATGAAAGTAGATTTAATGGATATTTTCACTTATATATTATCTCTATGAACCCCCAATCATCATCACATATCAAGGAGGTAATATATATGCCAGCAGAAGTAGAAACTATGTTTTACACCAGACAAAAGCCATGGCACGGTTTAGGAACCATGGTAACAGAAGCGCCTGATTCCCAATCAGCGCTGGAACTGGCGGGCCTTAACTGGACAGTGATCCAGAAGCCCATCGAGACCCAGGATGGCCTGCCAATTTCCGGCTTTAAAGCCAACATACGAAATACCGACAACCAGGTTTTAGGAGTTGTCACAGAATGCTATAAGGTCGTACAGAATCAAGACGCCTTCGCCTTTACAGACAAACTGTTGGGCGAGGGCGTTACTTATGAGACGGCGGGTTCCCTTCAGGAGGGCCGCCGCACCTGGCTGCTTGCCAAGCTGCCCCAGCGCTATATTATCAGCGGGGACGAAATGACGCCCTACCTGGTGTTTATGAACTCCCACGACGGAACCGGCGCAATTAAAGCGGCCATGACGCCGATTCGCGTGGTCTGCATGAATACGCTGAATCTGGCATTGTCCACGGCCAAGCGCTCCTGGTCTGCTAACCATACCGGGAATATTGAAGGCAGGCTCCAGGACGCCCGCTATACGCTGCTCTATGCGGACAAGTACATGTCAGAATTTGGAAAGGCCATAGACCGCATGAACAAGATTAAGCTGTCAGACCGGCAGGTATACGAGTATATTGATGCTCTGTTCCCACTGCTGGACGAACCGACAGAACAGCAGAAAAAGAATTTGATGAAAATGAAGGAGGATGTGAAGCTACGCTATTTTGAAGCCCCCGATTTGCAGCATGTAGGTAAGAACGCATACCGCTTTGTCAATGCGGTTTCGGATTTTGCCACGCATGCAAAACCGTTGAGAACGCGGAAGAACTACCGGGAAAATCTGTTCGCCAGGACGGTTGATGGCAATGCCATGATCGACAAAGCCTATCAGCTGGTAAGCAATGCCTAGTAAAACATAGTCTGGAAAACAACAAATCGGAGGGAAAAGAATATGCGGAAAATATCACAGGAAGAACAGATCGAAAACATGGCTAAAAGGCCCATTCCCAAAAAGAAAGTCGGAATTGTACACCTTCAGATTGTGAAAGAGAGCCGCGTACTGTATGGTATGCGGCGCTTTGCTGACCCGCAGGAGGCGGTAGACATGGTCCGGCCGCTTTTGAGCAAGGCGGATCGGGAAATGGTTCTGGTTTTATCCCTGAATACCAAGCTGGAACCGCAGGCGATAGAGATCGCTGCGGTGGGAGGACTGAACAGCTGTGTTGTAGATGTACAGAATATATTCAAGCATTCCATTTTAAACAATGCTGCTTATGTCGCCTGCATTCATAATCATCCATCCGGCGACCCGGAGCCGAGCCGGGAAGATGTGCTCCTGACGCAGAAAATCAGCGCTGCCGGAACGATATTGGGGCTGCCGCTTCTGGATCAAATTATTGTCGGGGAATATGGTTACTACAGTTTTAAAGAGCAGGGGAAGCTTGAGCAGGTTTTGCCGGATGACGCAGCTTGACGATTTTATGAAACATATTATGATGGACGGGAGCTCCGCGGGGGCTCCCGGTTCTGTTTAGAAAGGAGTGTTCGACGTGTATGAAACAATTTCTACATCAGGGATGAGCCGCGAGGAATGGCTCAGACTCAGAAAAAGCGGGATCGGAGGATCGGACGCAGGCGCTGTCTGTGGGCTGAATCCATATGCAAGTCCCATGAGCGTATTTCGAGATAAGGTCTCTGAGGGGGTAGAGGCAGAAGATAACGAATCGATGCGCCAGGGCCGTGACCTGGAGGGCTATGTAGCACGGAGGTTTATGGAGGCCACCGGCCTGAAGGTCCGCCGCTCAAATCAGATGTACCGGAGCCAAGAACATCCGTTTATGATTGCGGATGTAGACCGGATAGTAGTGGGAGAAAATGCCGGGCTGGAGTGCAAAACACCCAGCCCTACAGCTCCGGCAAGTGGAAGGCCGGGGAAATCCCGCCCCATTATCTGATCCAGTGTTATCACTATATGGCAGTCACCGGTAAACGGGAGTGGTATATCGCAGTGGTGTTACTGGGCCAGGATTTTAAATACGCTAAGATCACCTGGGATGAGGCGCTGATTCAGAACTTGATTACAATAGAATCCGATTTCTGGAGTAATCATATCGTTTCCCGGAACATGCCGGACCCGGACGGTTCCAAAGCCTGCGATGAAGTGCTGGAACAGTATTTTAAGACATCGCGTAAAGATTCAACCATTCTCCTGATGGGTTTCGATGGAAAATTAAAACGTAGGGCGGAACTGGGGAAACTGATTGAAAAGCTGGAACGGGAGCAGAAACAGATCGACCAGATAATACGAGAAATCGATCCGAAACGAGTACATGAATATTATGAGGTACAGGAGGCGATTCTGGAAAGTCTGGATCAGGAACATAAGGGAAAGTTCGAAGCCCTGATCGATGATCTGGTGGCGTGGGGAGAGGAAGAGTGCAAGGCGGTCTATGTAGCTGCATTTTTCGAAGGTCTGCGGCTGGGGCATAAGGCATTTTAATTATATCATTGAAAAATGTACATAATAATGATATTATTATGTACATAGAGGAGGTGCTGTTATGCCTAATATTATGCCAATTACAGATTTGAGGAAAACCAATGAAATTTCCGATCTCTGCCATAAAAGCCAGGAGCCTGTTTTTATTACAAAAAATGGTTATGGAGATCTGGTGGTGATGAGCATTGAAGCCTATGAGAAGCTGGTTCGCGACATACAGGTTGATGCTGCTATTCTGGAAGCGGAAAAAGAGGTACGGGAAGGTGCAGAGCTGATGGATGCAAGAGAGGCGCTTGTAGGGCTGAGGAGAAAACAGGGGGCGTAAGTATACAATCAAATTATATCCAAAGGCATATCGGGATTTGGATGGAATTTATCAGTATATCTATGAACACATTCAGATGCCGCAGTATGCGGAAAGTTAGCTTGACCGATTAGAGGCAGGGATATTCAGTCTGGAGGAGTTCCCTCATCGTGGACCGGAACGGAAAAATGGCAGCTATGCCAACCGTGGGTATCGGGAACTCTTTGTAGACAATTATGTAGTGATCTATAAGATCAGAGAACGAAAGCAGCAGGTAGATATTGTTACAGTCCAATATATTAAACGGAATCTGTAGGATAGACTATGGGAAAATTACATAAGCATTGCACAGGAACTTGGAGGATGCCACAAAAGGTATCCTCTATTTTTGTTCTGTTTTGCAAAAAAACGAGCTGGAAAAACGGGCAGGGAACCAGGAGAGTCCTGTAAAACTTACAAAGAATATGACCATAGTAGATATGGTAAAGGCCTTGGAGCCGGAGATCAGGCGCGCGCTTCCTACGGTATTGACGCCGGAGCGGTTTACCAGGATGGCGCTGTCGGCTATCAATAACACGCCGGCACTGGCGGAGTGTACGCCGATGTCCTTCATAGCGGCAAGGTTGTGGAATTTAAACAGGGAGAGAATATCGAACAGCTCAAGGAAGAGGCGTTGAGGCAGATTCTCAATAATCGGTACTATGTGGGATTGTCCGGCGAAGTTTTATGCGTGGGAATCGCCCATGATAAGAAGCGGTGTGAAATAGCGTATAAAGTGATTGGTATATAAAGAAAATTTAAGGGAACGGCTTTCCTATGATAGGATTGTCAGGGGAAGCCGTCTGGTGGGGACTTGCAGCAAATGCTGTCATTTGACAGCAACCGCAGAAAAAATAATGAATCAGGAAAAAACTATGGAAATAGTGGTTGTATGATCGTGTGAGTTCAAGTCCCATCTCCCGCAGTAAAGTGCGAAAGGTCCAACCCTTTGAGAAATCAAGGGCTTGGGCCTTTTTTCAGGCTATTTACTTCCGGGATAGCCGGAAATGATTTTTTTGACTAATACCAAAATCAAGCTGAGATCTTCCTCCGACAGCTTGTTGGCTTCATGGATCAGTCCGCTTAGCAGGGTAGGATTGACGGAATCGTTGTTTTCATAAAAAAATTGTTCCGGCGTTATTTCAAAATAGTCGCAGATCGCCAGGAATTCCTGCATACTTGGAAGCGTCCGGCCGGACACAATGCCGTGTATATAGCTGCGTGCATGTCCAAGATCAAGGCTCATGCGGTGTTCAGAGACATTTTTCTGAAGGCGCAGCTGGGTGATTTTATTTCTGATATATTCAGCGTTCATGCTCATCGTTCCTTTTGTTTTTATCTTATGGCATATGATGAGATAATACGCATTTTTAATACTTCTATTATATAATTGTGGAAGATTGTAACCGGAAACGGGTCGCAATCAGGACGATCTGAGGAGGCATGCGATGAGGTGTATGAAATGTGGGAACATCATAAATGACGGGGTTCAATTCTGCCCGGAATGCGGAAGGAAAGTGGAGCGCAGCTGCCTTAGTTGCGGAGCCGTGTTAAGCGATAACGACAAGTTTTGTCCCTCCTGTGGGCAAAAGCGGGCCGAACAGGAGCAGACGACAGGGGAACCCTGCCGGGCGGACCGGGAAGAGGCGCCGGTCTCTCTGACCGACCGGATCATAAACGGTGTTTTGTCCCTGCAGGACACCACAGGAATAACGGACGATACATACCGCAATGAACTGGTAAAAAAGGTATTTGTCTATAATGTAGCAGGTATTACCGTGACGTTGTCGATCCTGTACCTGTCATTCCGTGTCTATGAAGAGTCGGGACTTTCAGAGGCGGTTGTGGCATTTTTCCTGATCGCGATGTTGGTGGGAGCCGTGGACTGGCTGTTCAAGTTTGGCAAATGCGAGGAGAATCTGAAGAAGTATGACACCGTTTTAAAGGAGGCGGGGAAACAGTCCGCAATTCTGGTGGTTGAGAACAATTCAGGCGGTGGAAGGACGGGCTGCCTTGTGACGTGCATGCTGATTCTGATTGTATTGGTCCTGATGTCGTTTTGCTGACGCTATGAAGGAGATTTTGAAGAATTACCGGGAGGCGTTTGCAGGCGCAGAGCGGACCGTCCGGCTCAACGCCCGGATGGTTATGTTGGGATTGCTGCTGTTTGGGGTCAATGAAGTATGTTTAAAAAAGATGGTTTCATGGAACTGGATTCATTTTTATTTCAATGATCTGTTGGCCGGCGTGGTATTTATGGCATACTGCAATCTTGTATTTCTGCCGGATGATCCGAGGGGGCTTGGAATCCGCAGGGGGATGGTGCTGATTGCCGCGGCCGGCGTATTTTGGGAGTTTATAACGCCCCTGTATCTGAGCCGGTCGGTATCGGATGTACACGATTTATTGGCTTACTGCATTGGTGGGTTTCTATGTCAAATTGAACATAAAAGGAGAGGAATCGTATGAAATGTGCGAACTGCGGAGTGGATTTACGGGAAGGACAAAAATTTTGTCATATCTGCGGACAGGCGGTCAATAAGACCTGTCCGAATTGTGGGGAAACCATAGAGGGAACGGAGAAATTCTGCACTTTTTGCGGATATTCTCTGAGCGCGCAGGATACCGCGCCGGCAAGTGCACCGGCAGCGGCCCCGATCGATACCCCTACCACGGACGACGTCCCGGATGTGAAGTATCCGCTTGAGGAGGCGCTCGCAAAGTTGATGGAAAGGAACCGCGAAGCCAAGGCCGCTATTATTGCCACAATCGGTACAAGATTTTTAAACAAATGGCTCGGGCCGATGCTGAGAGACGGTGAGAAGCTGATCACCATTGATAACATACAGTCGAAATGGCTGTTTGCCAGATACAGGCGCGAGTGCGTTGTGTTGACGGACCAACGGGTGATCAAGCTGGAAAAGCTGCAATATTTCAAGCCGAAAATCGAGGAATGCCAGTTGGCCGCTATCCGGGATATCGAGGTGGATGAACCGGCCAACGCAGTTTCCGCCACGGTGATTGGAGAAAAAATCAAGATTATTTCTTCGTCCGGGATAATGAATATGCGCATGGTGGGAAAAGGAGCGGCTAAACAACTGGCGGCACAGATACGGAACGCGCAAAATGAGCCGGGGGTTTGTGTGGACCGGCCGGGGAGTCCGGTCGATAACCGGCCAAAGAAAAAGGGAAGGGCGAAAAACAGAATTATTTTGGGAGTGGCGGTATTTACTCTGCTCGTCGCCGTGTGGATTGCAAAAATGGTTCTGGTTGATGGCGGTACCCTTCAAATCGGCGGGCTGCTGATCGGACCGCAGGCAGATCAAATAGAAGCCATGGAAATATATGGAAAAGTATCGGGCGGTTATCTGGGAGACTACGGAACGGTCACGGTGGGGGAGGTCCTTCAGGAAACGCTGTCGGATGGGAAGTGGGACGGCTTTATAACCGATCAGGACCAGATCATTGCCCAATACGTGACTCAGGATCAAAGGAATAAAATACAATTTATGGTCTCGGAACATGAGGGGGGCTTCCATGTGGTCCATATGGTTTTTAAAGGAGAAACGCTTCAGGAGGCCAGCGACTGCAAGATTGCGCTGGATTCCTTATATGGAGAATATTTTAAGAACCATCCTGAGCTTGGACAGACGGAGAATCCGTCGTGGGATAATATCACCACGGAAGGGCATTTCCTGGCTCCGGCAGTTGCAGCCAAGGAAAGCCAGGCGGGGGAAGAGGAATTTGACCGTGATATTTCTTCGCTCCAGGCAGCTTCAGGCGAGGAAGTGGCGGCGTTTTTAAAAGAAGCGGGTATACCGGAAGAGATGGAGGGTTATCTTTATGGAGACGATGATATTGTGATATCCCTGGACGGCGATGGCAGAGTGGACACTGTGAGCATCCTGTCGGGACAATATTCCTGGTATGGCATGAAGGTGGGAGAGGCGTTTTTGGCAGAACAGGCGGAAAAAACGTTTGAGATGTACGGATACGGTTTTGTTTTGAGCGATGAGAACCAGTTTTTCTATGCGGTGAACAGCGGGCAGGCACAGTCCGCGGACGGTGCGGTGCGGATTAAGCTGTATGACGACCAGCGGATCATGGAAATCGATTATATAGCGGAAGGCGCAGAGGATGCGTGGAACAGTCTGGCGGAAAACAGTGGAAACATTTCAGCGGAGACAACACCGGCTTACGAACCTTATATTCTGCCGGATTCCGATCGGAGATATTTGAGCGGGGAGGAACTGGCCTATATGGACAAGGCGGCTCTGCGCCTGGCCCGGAATGAGATTTACGCCCGCCATGGACGGCAGTTCGAATCGGAGGATTTGAATGAATGTTTCAACTCCCAGCCGTGGTACGACGGTTCGATTCCGGCCGATGGATTTGACGATTCAGTGTTAAATGAATACGAGAAAGCGAATTTGGATTTGATTAAACGTATGGAGGATGGGACGTCGGTGTACGCGCCGCCGGATTATATTGTGGGCGGTGCCGGGCAGTTAGGGGAGGCGGATATTATAAACTGCCTGTATACGTCGGCGAATGGCACAACAATGGAAATTGGTGAGTACAGCGGAACCGGGGAAACCTATGTAAACTTTTTCCAGAACGACGAGATGGTCTGGTCTGGCGTTGTGAACCGGTATCAAACACTGGATGACGGAGGTCTCGTACTGATGTTTGAAGGCGAAAATGTCCGGACAGGGGAGAGCGATTACCTGGAGGTGGAGTGGAGTACCATGAAATTGAAAGATACTCCGGTTGTGGTTCACGAGGCGGATACGATCAGTATTGCAGGCGTGTATACATTTTATTATCCGCTGTTTGGAAATTGAGGATGGGGGATAGGGCGGAGGAGCGTGATATCTAATATGATACTTTTTGAAGCTTGACCGCCCGGTTAAATCCCGGCAATACGGCGAAGTTTATGCGTTTGTAAAGGGTAAAAACGAACATACTGAAAATAGGTGTAATCATTCAGAGGGTATGGAAAGCGTCATTAGATTATGATATGATGATGGTAAATCTGTTAATGTGTGTTGACCGGAAGGGATGGAAAAGTGGAAGAAAGAAAAAGTTTACCCATCGGAAATGACGACTTTGCCGAGATACGGACAGACAACTGCTATTATGTCGATAAAAGTCTGTTGATAAAGGACTTTCTGGATATGAATGACAAGGTGGCGCTGGTAGCGCGGCCGCGCCGGTTTGGAAAGACGCTCAATATGACAATGCTCCGTGAGTTTTTTGATATTACAAAAGACAGCCGTGAGATTTTTGAAGGCCTGGCGATTATGGATACGGAATATGCGGATCAGATTAATTCCCGCCCGGTTATCTATTTTACGTTTAAAGATTGCAAGGGAGCCACCATTGATGAATTAATGGTGTTAGTGAAACGAAATCTGTATCAGGAGTTCCTGCGCTATGAAAAATTGCTGAGGGATAAGATTGACCGCGATTCTTTTGAATCAAGGGACTTTTATGAAATGATCGACGTTTTGAGAGCTACCGGAGCGAATCAGGCGCAGTGTTCGTTTGCGATCCAGCTTCTGACGCAGTTTGTCAAGAACGGCTACGGTATTGCGCCGATTTTGCTGATCGACGAATATGACCAGCCGATTATGAGCAGCTATGAATATGGCTATCATGACCAGCTTGGACCATTTTTTTCCAATCTCTATGGGAGCGCCATGAAAGGAAATCCTTCATTGGGGCAGGCGCTCCTCACCGGAGTTCAGCGGGTTGCCAAGGAGAGCATTTTCTCGCAGTTTAATAATGCGAGAGTATACACGGCGCTGCACAAGACATACGCGCCGTATTTTGGCCTCACGACAGAGGAGACGGAGAAGCTTTTAGCGGACTATGGCCTGGAACTGGATGAGAAAGTGCGCAGGAAATACGATGGCTATCGATTTGGGGATATTGAGATGTATAATCCCTGGTCGATTTTAAATTACGCGGATTTAGGTAGTCTGGATAATTATTGGATTAATACATCCTCGAATTACCTAGTGAAAAAGGCGCTGCAGGAGGCAGACCGGCGTTTTTGGGAAAAGTTCGAACCGTTAGTTTCGGGGGAAGAAATTCCGGTATGGATCACACTGGAAACGTCGTATATCGAGAGGGACAGTAACTACAGCCTTTGGGGCCTTTTGGTGAATTCAGGCTATTTGACGGCGCTGCGGCGTGTGGATGAAAATACTGCGGTGGTGAAGATTCCAAATGACGAGGTGATGTCCGAGTTTCAGATGCTGATTGCTGAGATATCCGGCATCGATGGTCTGGATTTAAAGCAGATGATGTCCTGTCTGTTAAATAAGGATATGAAAATGTTCCTTTCATTGTATCGGGATATTGTGCTTTCCTGCACCAGCTATATGGATGCGAAGGAAAATGCCTACCACATGCTGTTCCTTGGCATGTGCCTTACGCTGCGCGGCTCCTATAAGGTGACAAGCAATCTGGAATCCGGTTACGGCCGGAGCGACATCACGCTGCAGACTCTGTCTCCGAAAAACATCAACGTGATTGTGGAGTTCAAGCAGGGAGAAAATATCGAACAGCTGAAAGAGGAGGCGCTGCGGCAGATTCTCGACAACCGGTACTATGCGGGATTGTCCGGGGAGGTTTTATGCGTGGGGATTGCCCATAACAAGAAACGCTGTGAGATGGCCTATCAGGTGATAAACATATAAAAACTTCGAAAAAGCTATTGTCTGTATAGATGATAGCTTTTTTTGACCGTCAATGGAAAAAGGCGGCTAACCGCAATACACGGAAAGAGTGCATAAAAAAATACGGCTTATTAGTATTTTTTTAACAAAAATTACAATCAACGCTTGACAAATAATTATTTAATGATATAATAATTACATAAATGAGTGTAAACGATTACAGTAATTTGCATTTTAGCCAGAATCAACCTGAGATGGAAAATGAAAAATGATTCCAAAGTTGCAATAAATAGCGGATGGATAAAGGCAATCATGCCGAATATATTTTTTTGGCCTAAAATGTAATCGATTACATTTTAGACAAAGAATTCACAGAAAGAGGGGACTGTATGGCTACGATTGAGGATGTTGCAAGAGAAGCGGGCGTCTCTGTTGCCACGGTCAGCAGAGTTATTAATCAGAAGGGACCGGTGTCGCCGAAATCGGTGGAGAAGGTCCATGTGGCGATTGCAAAGTTAAATTACCAGCCTAATGTCTGGGGACGGCGCCTGCGCAGGCAGGAGAGCCGGATGATCCTGATCTTTGTGCCGAATATCAGCAACCCGTTTTACGCGTCCATTGTATCCGGCATTGAGGATACAATGAAAAAGGACGGTTACGGCACCATGCTGTGCATCACCAACGGGGACAAGTCCAGGGAGGAGGATTTTATCAAGCTTCTCTACGACGGCCAGGCGGACGGCGCGGTGATCCTGTGCATTGACAAGAACGACAGGAATATCGGAAAGCTGGCCAAGGAATTTCCCATTGTGCAGTGCTGCGAGTATTGTGTGGGCGAGGACATTTCCCATGTGTCGGTGGACAATTTCGCGGCGGCCAGGCAGGTGGTGCAGTATCTGACCAGCCTGGGACATGAGCGGATTGGATTTGTGGGCAGTGTGAACCAGTTTATCAGCAGCGAGGACCGCCAGAAGGGATTCGAGCAGGGGCTTAAGGAAGCCGGTCTGTCGGTGGATCAGGCCTGCTTCGCCTACGCGGACGCGGACTACAGCTTTAACAGCGGAATTCTGGCGGGGAAGGAACTGCTCAGCAGGGAGGAGAGACCCACGGCTATCTTCTGTATCTCCGACGTGCTTGCCCTGGGCGTGATCCGGGCGGCCCACAATCTGGGCCTGGAGGTCACCAGGGACCTGTCCGTCGTTGGATTCGACGATGTAGAATACGCCACCATGCTCAGCCCTATGCTGACCACCATTTCACAGCCCAGATATTCCCTGGGCAAAACCAGCGCCCAGATGCTGATCCGCCAGATCGAGAGCGGGGAACAGGGCGGGGGAGTTTACCTGGAGCACAAGCTCATTTTAAGAGAATCTACGGCTAGACACTAGCTGAAGATAGAGAAATGCCCGGAGAAAAACGGGGAAAAGTAAAAATCAGGAGGAAGAAACATGAAAAAAGTATTATCAGTAGTATTGGCATCCGCTATGGTATTGTCCCTTGCGGCCTGCGGAGGACAGCAGACGGCAGCCACCACGGCAGCGGCTACCGAGGCGGCCACTGAGGCTGCTGCTACGGCAGGAACGGATGCAGCCACCGAGGCGGCGAAGGAAGAGACCACCGCAGCGGAGGCGACCGCTGATCTGAAGGGCAAGATGATGGGCGTTGTGACGCCTGCGGCGGACCATGGTTTTACCGCTGAGTCCATCCAGCACTGCGAGGCAGAGGTTAAGGCGCTGGCGGAAAAATACGGCTTTGATTACAAGTTCATGACAGCGGCCGAGTCCGGCGAGCAGAGTAACGCCGTTGAGACCATCCTGGCCCTGCAGCCCGACGTGATGATTTTATGGCCTGTAACCGGCGACGAGCTGAGAAGCGCCGCCCAGAGCGTACAGGATGCCGGCGTTCCGCTGATCATCTATGACCGCCTGATCGAGGGCTTTGAGCCCACCAGCTGGATTATGGGCGACAACGACGCCATCGGCGAGGGCGCAGGAAAGTATTTCAGCGAGTATTTCAAAGAGGATCTGGCGGCAGGCGAGGTTGGAATCCTGGAGTTCAAAGGCGATTCCTCAACGGTTCCCATGCAGCGTTCCAACGGTTTCTGGAATACTGCGGACAAGAACTTTAAGCTGATCCAGGACTTCAGCACCGACTGGAGCCAGCAGATCGCAATGGAGCAGATGGAAAGCTTCTTAAACACCAAGAGCGTGGAGGAGATCGAGTCCATCAAGGCTATTTTCACCCATGACGATGAGATCGTATTCGGTATCGTGGAAGCTCTGAAGAACTACAACGGCCCCGCGAACATCAACATCAAGCTGATCTCCGGCGTATCCGGAGGCGAGGGCTTCATGGATCTGTTCGAGAATTCCGGCCTGGAAGGCATCGACTTCATGACCTACACCTTCTCCCCGTCTATGGTACGCGACGCTGTGGGCCTTGGCTTAAAGGTATTACAGGGTGAGACCCTGGATTCCAGCTACCTGATCCCCACCGAGATGATCGACAAGACAGATTACAAGGAGTACATGGAATCCGATCTGTACAAGATTCGTTACAGCTTATAATTCGGACATTCTATACAGCCGGCCGGCCACAGGCAATTTTCATACACGCTCTGAAGCCGGCCGGCTTTTTATTCTGGCTTTAGCCAGTTGAGTGCGTTGGAGTTCCTGAGGTCAGGAACGGAGACGTGCGAAACAGAAAACCACCTGCTTCGCGGGTGGTGCAGCAAGTGCTTATAGCACAAAAATCACCTTTCCGTTAGAATAGAGTTGTTCAAGCTACTATCTAAGAAAGGAAAGGTGATTTTAATGGCACACAAGAATCATGATATGGCACATACAAAGTGGATGTGCAAATACCACATAGTGTTCACTCCTAAGTATAGACGAAAAGTGATTTATAATCAATATAAAGAAAGTATACGAGATATATTAAAGACGTTATGTGGATACAAAGGAGTAGAAATATTAGAGGGTCACTTAATGCCGGATCATATCCATATGCTGGTCAGTATTCCGCCGAAATACAGTGTATCCAGCTTTATGGGATACTTAAAGGGAAAGAGTGCGCTTATGATTTTCGATAAGCATGCAAATCTAAAGTATAGGTACGGAAATCGCCACTTTTGGGCAGAAGGTCATTATGTCAGTACAGTAGGCCTAAATGAGGCAACGATTAGGAAGTACATTCAGGAGCAGGAGAAATATGATATAGCAATGGATAAGCTGAGTGTAAAGGAGTATGAGGACCCCTTTAAGGGGTAGCCGGTAATACGAACGCCCTTTAAAGGGCGGCAACGAGTCAAGGGCATAGTGGCTTGAACGTAGTAAAAGCCAGCGTCTTTAGGCGCTGGCCGGTAACTGCCCCTTATAGGGGCGAGCAAACCACTCGTTTGACGGGTGGTCATGATGGCCATAACAAGCCAAAGCGTCCGTGGGGATTTGGCCGCCGGGCGCTCACAACAAGGAGGTTAAAACATGAAACTGGATATGCAGGGAATCCGCATGGAGTTTGGGCCTGTGACAGCGCTTCACGATGTGGATTTTCACGTGGGACCGGGTGAGATACACGGCCTGCTGGGAGAGAACGGGGCGGGCAAGACGACCCTTATGAACATTCTCTCCGGTACATTTCCTCCTACCGCAGGGAAGATTGTGATTGACGGGAAAGAAATTACGGGGATGACCCCACAGAAGTCAAAGGAAATGAAAATCCGCTTCATCCACCAGGAACTGAATCTCTGCAACGATTTAAAAGTTTACGAAAACATGTATCTGGGGGAAGAGATTACAAATAAAACCGGCCTGGTGGATAAGAAGGCCGAGATCGCCAGAGCCCAGGAGGTTCTGGACGGCATGGGTGTCAAAATCAGCGCCACCGCTCTGGTGGCGGACCTGGAGACGGCGAAAAAGCAGTTGGTGGAGATCGCCAAGGCGCTGCTGTTCCAGTCCGAGCTGATCATTATGGATGAGCCGACCACGGCTCTGAACAACCAGGAAATCAACAACCTCTTTACTATCATGAGAGGTCTGAAGGAGCAGGACGTCAGTTTTATTTATATCTCCCACAAAATGCCGGAGATATTTACGATCTGCGATAAATATACGGTTCTGCGGGACGGCCGGTTCATTGAGACGGGGCTGATCCGGGACATTGACGAGCATCAGGCCACAGAACTTTTGATCGGAAAGACATTTGTCAACGCCAACTTAAAGGAGCTTCAGGAGCCCTGTGTGGGCGGGGAAGCGGTGCTCACAGTGGAGCATCTGTCTGGGGATACCTTCGAGGACGTCTCCTTTGAGCTGCATAAGGGTGAGGTCATCGCCATCACCGGTCTTCAGGGCGCGGGAAGCGGCGAGCTGGCCACAGCCCTATTCGGAGCCACGCCGGCGAAATCCGGGACGGTCAGGACCAAAAAGGGTGCGCTTAACACCAGGAGCATCAAAGATGTGATGCGCCACGGCATGGCCATGGTTCCCTGCAACCGGAAGGAGCGGGGAATTCTGCCGGATCTGAGCATCCGGGACAACAATTCCATGTCGTTTTTCACCTTGCTGCACAAGAAGCTTCTGATCAACAACAAGGAGGAGACCGCCAGGTTCGAGAAAAACCGGGCCAAGCTGGAGATCAAGGTGGGAAGCGAGAAGGATCCCATCACCTCTCTGTCCGGCGGCAACCAGCAGAAGGTGATCGTGGGCCGGTGGCTGGAGACGGAGGCAAAGATCCTGATCATGGATAACCCTACCCAGGGAATTGACGTGGGTGCGAAATATTCGATTTACAAATTGATTCTGGAGCTGGCGGCCCAGGGCAAGAGCATCCTGGTGTTCAGCACGGAGTTCCCGGAGATTTACCAGATTGCCGACCGCTGCCTGGTGATGTACAAGGGAAGAATCAGCGGAATACTGGAGCGGGAAGAGATGAGCGAGGCCAATGTGATGGCTCTTTCCACAGGTTCGAAAACGGAGGTAGTAAAGTGAACACCAAGAGTGCAAAGACATTTGACATGAAACAGACCTGGCAGAATATAACCACCAATTACAGCCACTGGCTCAGCTTTGTTTTTCTGATGCTCATCGCGGTTGTGATTAATCCGTCCTTTTTGTCATTCACAAACCTGACCAACCAGTTTGTGCAGGGTGCGATCACCGGCATCTGCGCCATGGGTATGAGCCTGGTGATCTCCGCGGGTATGATCGACCTTTCCGTGGGATCCTCCGTGGCGCTGATCTCAGGACTGGGCGTGCTGCTGCTCAATAAGACCGAGAGCATCGCATTGTGCCTGCTGTTCTGCCTGGGCTTCGGACTGATCCTGGGACTGATCAACGGCGTGCTGGTGACCAAGGGAAATATCGCTCCCTTTATCGTCACACTGGCCAGCTTTTCGGCTTACCGTTCCATCATCAACCAGCTGGGACAGGGCGGCCCCTTCACGGTCAGCAAGACCATGTACGACGGGTTCCGCAAGATTGCGGCGGGAAGGGTGATGGGAATTCCCAACCTGATGCTGATCTTTATTCTGATCACTGTGATCACCGGAATTATTATGAGCAAGACCAAGTTCGGGCGCTATGTGTACGCAGTTGGTTCCAACCAGCAGGCGGCCAGGCTGACGGGCATCAATGTGGGCCGTGTGAAAACGCTGATCTACATATACGCAGGTACTCTTTACGGATTGGCGGCGTTCCTTCTGGCCAGCCGTCTGACCTCCATCCAGGCGGCCAGCGCGGGCGACGGTTATGAGATGGAAGCCATCGCGGCCGTAGCCATCGGCGGAACCTCCATGGACGGCGGCAGAGGCAAAATTATCGGCACCTTCCTGGGCGTTCTGATGCTGAGAATCATCCAGACCGTGCTGGTGATGGCAAATGTGCCTCCGTTCTTAAACGGATTGGTGCGCGGCATCACCATTATCATCGCAGTGCTGGCACAGAGCCGCAAAAAATCCAAATAAGATCAGGCTGGAGGGATAGAAATGTTTAAAATAGGGATTATCGGATGCGGGAAAATCGCGCAGGTCAGGCATATTCCCGAATACGCCGACCATACGCAGGCAGAGCTTGCCGGATATTACGATCTGAATACAGAGAGGGCCAAGGAGCTGGCGGACCGGTACGGTGGAACGGTGTATTCCTCCTACGAGGAGCTCTTAGCCGACCCGTCCATTGACGCGGTCAGCGTCTGCGTGGCGAACAACGCCCACGCCAAAATCACCATCGAAGCGCTGCATGCCGGAAAGCATGTGCTCTGCGAGAAGCCCATGGCTATGGATCTGGCCTCCTGCGAGGCGATGGTGGCTGCTGCCAAGGAGACCGGGAAATACCTGATGATCGGACACAACCAGCGCCTCGCCAAGGCCCACGCCAGGGCCAGACAGCTGGTGGCGGAGGGCGTCATCGGAGATATCGTGACCTTTAAGTCCAACTTCGCCCACGGCGGGCCGGAGACCTGGAGCGTGGACCCGGGAAAAAATGTGTGGTTCTTTGACAAGCAGAAGGCAAGCCTGGGGGCCATGGCGGATCTGGGCATCCACAAGACGGACCTGATCCAGTTCCTCACCGGAGTCCGTGTGGCGGAGGTGATGGCATTTTTGGGCACATTGGATAAGCGGGATGCTTCCGGCTCTCTCATTGGGGTGGACGATAACGCCATCTGCATTTACCGCATGGAGAACGGGATTATGGGCACCATGACCGCCAGTTGGACCTGCTATGGGGATGAGGACAATTCCACCATCCTTTACGGAACGAAGGGCGTGATGAAGATTTACTGCGACAAGGATCACTCCATTGTGCTGGAAATGCGCAATGGGGAGCGGATTTACTATGATATTGACCAGATTCAGACAAATGACAACCAGACCAAGTCCGGCGTGATCGACATGTTCATGGATAGTCTGGTGAACGACAGGGCCCCGGAGATCAGCGGGGAGGAAGCGCTGTCCGCGATGAAAGCCGTGTTTGCGGCCGTGGAAAGCGCAAAGACGGGAAAAAGCGTGAAGGTATCATAAGGAGGACGAGATGAAATTAGGATTTGTGAGTGCGATTCTGGACTGGATGTCCTTTGAAGAGGTGATCGACACGGCCAGCAGCCTGGGGTATGAGTGCGTGGAGGTGGCCTGCTGGCCCTGCGGCAAGGCGGAGCGCAGATACGCGGGTGTCAGCCACATCGACGTGGATGAGCTGGACGACGGGAAGGCCGCCCACATCCTGGAATACTGCCGGTCCAAACAGGTGGAGATCTCTTCCCTGGCATTTTATCCGAATACCATGGACGGGGACCTGGAGAAGCGGGCCGCCAATATCGAACATTTGAAAAAGGTGATTTTTGCCTCCGAGAAGCTGGGCGTGGGCATGGTGACCACCTTTATCGGGCGGGATCAGACGAAGACCGTGGAAGCCAACATGGAGCTGTTCCGGGAGATTTGGCCGGATATCATCCGCCTGGCGGAGGAGCATCACGTGAAGGTAGCCATTGAGAACTGCCCCATGCTGTTTGACGGGGACCAGTGGCCCGGCGGGCAGAATCTGGCCACCACACCGAAGATTTGGCGGGAAATGTTCGCCGCAATCCCCAGCGATTACTTTGGTCTGAACTATGACCCCAGCCATTTTGTGTGGCAGATGATGGATTATATCAAGCCCATGTACGAGTTCAGGAATAAGATTTTCCATGTGCACTATAAGGACATCAAGCTTTACAGGGACCGCTTAAACGAGGTGGGAACCATGGCGTACCCCCTTCAGTACATGGCGCCCAAGCTTCCCGGCCTGGGGGATGTGAAGTGGGATGAGTATGTCAGCGCGCTGAATGATATCGGATATAAGGGGTATACCTGTATCGAGGTGGAGGACCGCAGCTTTGAGGGAAGCCATGAGGCGGTTATTGACAGTCTGGTGTTGAGTCAGCGGTATTTGAGGCAGTTTGTGGTGTAAATAGAGGATATGGCAGAAGGATAAAAAACAGGCCGCCCGGCCGGATCCATTCCCTGGATCGGCCGGGCGGCCTGTTTTTTTCTGTAGTTTACACGGACGCACACGGTTCTGTCCGTTTTTCGATGTATTCAGGGACTTTCGCGGGATCGATGTCCAGGGCTACGGAGAGCTCGCCGTACAGCAGCTTCTGGGCGATCTTGATCACGTCCCGCTGGTTGCCGGAGAGAGCTTTACCGCTTCGCTTGCCGGAAATGGACTGGCGGGTGATCTCCTTGATCATAGCGCCCAGCTCCAGGCAGTTGCCGGATTTGAGAATCTGCTGGTGGGCTTTGGCTTGCTCCTTGTAGTTGGCATGGGGCTCGCAGGCGATGTCCGGCCAGGACAGGACGAAGCGCTCCGCTTCCTGTTTGGTCATGATCTCTCGCATCAGAACCTTGTCGCTGTCCACCGGGATATAGATGGTGGTATCATTCTCAAAGCTGGGTGTCAGGGAGTAGTACAGTCTGTCGCTGCCGGAGAAATCCATGCTGGATATGTCGTTTACGCGGCACACGCCTACGGTTCCATAGAATATAAAAGCTCCTTTTTTAAACAAATTCACACCTTTCTGAACGGATGATGTTCCAGTGATTACGCGGGTAATCTAATAATTATAGCACACTTTTATGCTTATGTAAACCTGTATGCTGAAAAACATTTTTACCCAAAATTTTTTGATTGATTGCCATGGGCCGCTGGCACAGCCTGTGGGCAGTTTTATCATTCCCCCTGCAAAAACCCTCTCACCCGCTCCACCGCCTTCTCCCCGTCCTGCCGTCCCAGATCGTACATCTGGCGGATTTTGTCCGGGTCGTGCTCGGTGCGGTGGATTTTGATGGTCCGGCTGGGGCGGATCACCAGGATTTCACCGGCTTCTTCCATGCGTCTGATTTCGTCCAGCTGGCGGTTGTACATCAGGTGGCGGCGGGCCATGGTCTCCACGAAGTTGGGGTAATCGCGGTAGACGCGGTGCAACAGAGGCGTCATGCGGTTGGGCTTTTTTCGGTAGCTCATGGGGCGGGTGGCTACGACCACGCAGCGCTTGTAGCCCATTTTGCGGAAGGCGGACACGGGGATGGAGTCGGCCACGCCGCCGTCCAGCAGCTTGCGGCCCTCCAGCTCCACGATGTGGGCGGCCAGTGGCATGGAGGCGGAGGCCCGCACCCAGTCGATCTGATCGCCCCGGAGGTTCTCGCAAAGCTTGTAGACCGGCTCACCGGTTTCCACGTCGGTGCAGGTCACGTAGAAGTCCGTGTCCGAGGCCTCAAATGCCTCGTTGTCAAAGGGGTCCAGGATTTCCGGAAGCTGACGGTAGCAGAAGTCGGTTCCGCAGAGCTCGCCGGTTTTGATCAGGGAGCGGAAGCTCATGTACTGGGGATCGCGGCAGTATTTTAAATTGTAGCGGATGGATCGCTCCCGCTGGCCGGCCACAAAGCTGCAGCCGTGGATGGCCCCGGCGGAGACGCCGATCACCCCGTCCACATGGATATTCTGTTCAAGAAACACGTCCAGGACTCCAGCCACATAGATGCCTCTCATGCCGCCGCCCTCCAGGACCAGTCCGGTTTTTTCAGGATTCATATGATTACACCTCGATTGAAAGATTGATGACAGCCCGGTTGGGAAAACCAGGAAACTCGCTGTTTATTAGAGTAACACTTGTTGGGCCGCGTGTCAAATGGAGGTGTGGAAAATGCCCCTGTGGCGGATGGGAAATCCGGGCGCAGGGGCATTTTATAAGCGGAGGGTCGGCTGGGGGATGGCTTCCGCAGCCGCATTGGATATTCGTACGCCGCCTCCCTACACGTCGTACACGGACCCGTCGTAGGCGGTCTGGGCGGAGATGCTTCTCTGCCGGGGCGGGAATTTTTCCGTGATGTTGTCCACCAGCTCGATTCCGATGCCGGGGGCGTCGGGGATCAGGATATAGCCCCCGTCCTCCCGGAAGGGCTCGGTGGTCATTTCGGCCTCATTTCCCTGGTGATAGAAGGAGGGGAACTCCTGGATGCCGAAGTTGGGGATGGCGGCGTCCAGTTGCAGGCAGGCGGCGGTGGAGACCGGGCCTAAGGGATTGTGGGGCACGATCTTCGCGTAGTTGGCCTCCGCCATGGCGGCCACCTTTTTGCTGGGGGTCAGGCCGCCCAGGGCGCAAACGTCGGGGCGGAGGTATTTGGCGGCGCGCTTCTGGAGAATGGTCTCAAATTCCTGGATGTTGATGAAGCGCTCGCCCGTGGCAACCGGAATGTTGGTGCGGGCCGCGACATCCGCCATGGCCTCGGGGCTGTCCGGCGGGATGGGGTCCTCCAGGAACAGGGGGCGGTAAACCTCAACGCTCTTCGCAAATGCGACGGCCTCGCAGGGGTCCATGCTGCGGTGGCATTCCAGGATCAGGTCGAAGTCGTCGCCCACGGCCTCACGGCAGGCTTTCACCTTCCGGGCGTAGGTCTCCACCTTGTGGTTGTAGATGCTGCAGGAGCGGTCCGCCGTGGATTTGGAAATGTCCCCGGTGATCATGAGACGGGCCGCGTCGTAGCCCTTTTCCTTGAGGGAGACGCAGAAATCGGCCATTTCCTCGGCTGTGTAGCGGAACACGGCTTCGTAGCTTCTCACCCTGTCCCGGCATTTTCCGCCGAGAAGCTCGTAGACCGGCACGCCCAGGGCCTTGCCCTTGATGTCCCAGAGGGCGATGTCGATGGCGGAGAGTGCGCTCATGATCACGGAACCCCGGAAATACATGCTGCGGTACAGATAGTTCCAGTGGTGTTCGATTCGGAAGGGGTCCTGGCCGATGAGATAGTCCGTGAAGCGCCTGAGAACGCCCTCCACGCCGTCGAGGAAGCCCCAGGCCCCGGCCTCGCCGGTGCCGTGAATGCCTTCGTCGGTGGTGATTTTGATGAACAGATATTTGCTTGCGGGGATGATTTCTAAACCGGTTATTTTCATAGTGTGGTCACCTCTATATCAGTTTGATTAATTGCAATGGACCATCGGGCGATTGCTGTATGTAATGGGCTGCTGGCGCAGCCATCGGGCGATTACTTAGTAGAACGGGAACATCATGGGCAGGGTGAAAATGCAGACGATGGTGATGATAACAGCCAGCGGGGTTCCGCATTTTAAGTAGTCCTTCAGCTTGTAGCCGCCGGGGCCCATAATCATGATCTGGCAGGGGGCGGCCATGGGGGTCAGGATGGAGGTGCAGCTTGCGATCAGCACGCCCATCACGGCCGCTCTGGGGTCCACGCCGATTTTCACGCAGGCGGCCGCAACCAGGGGGATGAAAATGGTCACGGTGGCCAGATTGGACATGACCTGGGTCAACAGGAAGGGGATGATGAAAAATACCGCCATGATGATGTAGGGGTTGGTGGTATTTCCCAGCAGAGAGATCATCCAATCCGCCACCACGTCGCCTGCCCCGGTCACTTTGATGGCGTCGGAGAGGGCCAGCACCCCGGCGAAGAGGAACACGGTGGGCTGGTGGATCGAGCTTAAGGCCTCGCGCTCGGAGAGCACGCCGCAGAGAACCAGAAGGCAGGCGCCGATGGAGGCGGTCAGGTACATTTTGATGCCGATCACGGATTCCAGCAGCATGCAGGCGATGGTGCCCAGGATGAGGACGATTGCCAGCTTCTCTTTGGAAGCGGACAGCTTGCTTGCGGTGTCCTTCTTCTGGATGTTGTCCGTGAAGGTGGAGTTGTCGATGTCGGGCATGAGCCGGTAGCCGATGAACACCATGTAGGCCAGGGAAATGATCAGGATCGGGATTCTGGCAATGGTGAAGTCCCAGATGGTGAAGGGGGTGGAGGCTCCGGCCTTGATCATCACGTCGCTCCAGGTCATGTTGCTGGCGCCCTGTCCCAAAAAGGTCATAGCCGTTGCGATGTTGGCGACCGCCATGGCGGGAAAGAGCATTTTACTGCGGCTGGTGCCGATTTCGTTGGCGATGCCGACCAGCAGCGGGATCATGATGGCCGCGGTGGCGGTGGCGCTGGTCAGGCAGGCCAGGAAACCCGCAACCAGGGAGGAGATGAGAATCAGCATTTTGGGGTTGTTTTTGTAGCGGATGACCAGCTTCTGGGCCTTGTCCAGCAGGCTGGTTTTGGTTAAGGCAGCGCCGATGACGAACATGGCGACGAACATGACCACGTTGGTGTTGATGAAGCCGCTTAATGCCTCGGCCGGCTTCATCACGCCGGTGAGAATGAGGGCCAGTATGATTCCGGCCGAGATGATGGAAAATGGGATTTTACCCGATAAAAACGCGATGATGGTGCACAGCAGTATGATGAGCGTGATTTGTAATGGTGTCATGATTTCCTCCGTACATGATAGTTTTTGCAGGATTGGACTCCTGGGGGATGACTGCGCAGTCATTTGATATACTTATCATAAAACAATCATGAATGGATGTACAGCTCAATATTTTCAATGTTTATCAACTTAAAGTTGATATTATCTGAGAGGCAGGAGGGATGGGTGATCCGGGGAGCTGCGCAGGAAATTTGATTCCGTGGGAATGGCGGCTTGCCCTTTTGCCGGCCGCGCAGCCCGCACCGGGTCCGGGAAATCAGCGGATATGCTTTCTGCATATTTCGTGGAACACCTGAATTTCCTCCGCCAGCATGGTGTCCTCCAGGTGGGCGATGACCAGCTCCTTGGACAAGGGGTTTTCGCCCACGGACAGGGGGACGATCTCCGTGTCGAAGAGGTTGTTGAAGATCATGTGGTCCAGCGTGATCATCAGGGCGCGGGTGTAGGCCACGCAGGCCAGGCCGCTGCGGGAGGAACCCAGCTGGTAGGCGATATTGGGCTTTAACTGGTAATAGGCGTAGAGATTGTCGGCGTAGGTGCGGTAGGGGGAACCGGGCATGAGCATCACATTCGGCTCATTGCAGCAGCAGGACATGTCGATCCAGGGGTAGGAAAAGCCGGCCTTGTCCACCGCCTTCTGGACCACCGGATGGTTTTTCACGGCCGCCATCACCAGATCGCACTGGAAAATGGTTTGGTAGCAGAAACCGCGCTCCCGCTTGTCGATCACCGCCAGCAGCACGTCCAGCTGGCGGTCCTTCACCATCTGGATCAGTTCCCCGATGGGATGTTCGTGCATGAGGATATTGATGCCCGGAAACGCCGTCTTTAGCTCCGGCAGTATGAAGCGGAACATGACCTCCGTAAAGCTGGCCTGAACGCCCAGCCGGATGACGCCGCGGCTCATGCTGGAGAAGCGGCTCATCTGCGTTTCCAGCTCCCGCTGAATCTGCTCGATTTCCCGGCTTTTCTGGACGTAATATTCCCCGGCCTGGGTCAGCACGAAGCGCTTGCCGATGCGGTGGAACAGCTTCACCTGCAGCTGTTCTTCCCGGGCCTGGACAAATTTGCTCAGGGCCGAGGGCGTGATGAACAGATTGTCCGCTGCTTTGGTGATTCCGCCGCAGCGGGCCACCTCTAAAATGTATTCGATTCCTTTATCCATAGGTCTGCCTGTCCCCTCATATATTGTATACCCGCCGGTCCGTAACGTCCGCAGTCCGCGGCGCGTCAGGCGGCGGGGCGTTTCTTTCTATTGCCTTTATAATGTCTTTATAATGGCAAATGGGCAAAAGATCAAGTGGAAAGTGAAATAGTCCAGTAATAAATTTTATTGATACCGTACATTTTGTACAAAACAAGCGGTGAAAATTTGTGGAAGCATAGGTCAAAATATTCTTGATATTTATAAGAATTTGAAATATGATAAAAGCAGATGAAATTCATTTCCTGCCCGGCATTCGGTCTGCGGCAGGATTAAAAAAACATAATTAGTCCAATTATAAAACTAATCAAGAAATGGAAGTGAATGCGATGGCAAAAGGCGGAAATCCCAGGCATCTGGAACTGATCCGCAGGATCAACCGGTCGCTGATCCTGAATATGGTGAAGGAGAGGCAGCCGGTGAGCCGGGCGCAGCTGGCCCGGGCGTTAAATCTGAGTAAGACCACGGTCAGCTCCATTGTGGACGAGCTGGTCCGCAAGAAGCTTTTGGTGGAGTACGGGGACTGCTGTCCCTCCGGCGGGGCGGGGCGGCCGTCCGTGATGCTGGGGTTTAATCCCAGGTCGGCGTACTGCGTCGGCATCGATATCGCCAGCGCCAACCTGCGGCTGATCATCACGGATTTGGCGGGGGAGGTGTTATTTGAGACAAAGCGCCCGCCGTCCAGCCGGATCGGCGAACTCATCGGGATTGTGGAGGAGGCGGTGCGGGACTGCGGGCTGAAGATAGAGACGGTTTTCGGCATGGGGATCGGAGTGCCGGGGATTGTGACCGCCGAGGGAAGCGTGGTGCGGGCGAAATTTCTGGGGTGGAGCAATTTTCCCTTGAAGCGGCTGATGGAGGAGCATTTCCCGTTCCCGGTTTTCGTGGAGAACGGCGTGAATCTGGCGGCCCTGGGGGAGCGCTGGCTGGGCTCGGGGGATCAGGTGGACGACATGCTTTTTGTCCGAATCGGAACCGGGATCGGCGGGGCGGTGATCAGCGGGGGACAGCTGATACACGGGGCCGGAGGCAGCGCGGGGGAGATCGGATATTTTCTGGAGAGCCGGGATGTGGAGCTGGGAAATGTCAACCAGCCGGGGCAGCAGGGCGTTCTGGAACGGAAATGCTCCGGGGCCGCCCTGGCTGGACATGGATGGCCCACAGAGGAGCTGTTCACCGCTTACGGGCAGGGGGATCAGGAGGCCGCCCGGGTGGTGGAGCCCTTTATCCGGGACCTGTCCGTGGCCATCGCCAACTGCGTGAGCCTTTTGGGGCCCGCCAAGGCGGTGATCGGGGGAGATGTGTCGGAGCAGATGAGCCCGGTGATCTACCGGCTCCGGGAGGAGGTGGAGCGGTTCACCCCCATCCGCGCCGACGTCTGCCTGGCCAGCCTGGGGGGCCGGGCCGGGGCACTGGGGGCGGTGTTCCACGCGGTGACGGAGGTGGAGCAGCAGGATTTGCGGATGCAGCCGTGAGACGAATTGGCGGCAGCGGGGGGAGGGCGTGGCACGGCACAGCCTGGCCTGGCCCTCACCCTGCGGCCTGAGATATCCCAATAAAAGGAAAATGAAGGAGGGTTACTGATGATGAGTGCGGAAAAACGGAATGTGATGCTGGAGGAGATCCGGTCGGAGCCGGGCTATTTTGAGGAGTGCCTAAAACGGCGGGAGGAGCTGACCGGGGATTTTGTGAAGCTGTTCACGTCCCACCGGTTCCGTCGGATTTATTTCAGCGGTTCCGGGTCGCCGTCCCACGCGGGGCTGGTTTTAAAATACGCTGCGGAGAAGCTGTTAAATATAGAAGCGACGTATTCCTACCCCATGCTGTTCAACAACCATGAGGGGTTAAACGTGGGCGGGAAATACAAGCCGGAGGAGATGGTGGTTATCTGCCCGGCCGAGTCCGGCCGCTCCAAGGGCGCGGTGATCACGGCCCGGGCGGCAAAGGCCCAGGGGATTCCGGTGGTGTGCACCACTTTGAACCCGGAGGGGGTGTTGGCAAGGGAGTGCGATGTGGTGATCGTAAAGCCGTCGGGCAATGAGCTGGCGCTTCCGTCCACGAAGGGGCATTCCACCGGCATTTTCCTGCTTTTACTCTGTCTGGTGGAGACGGCCAAGGCGCTGAATACGATCGACGTGGAGACGTACCGGGCGTACATGGAAGGGTTTGAGGGATTGATTCAGAGCTGTGGGGCGGCTGTGGAGCGGACCCTGGAGTGGTTTGAGGGGCACAAGCGGATGGTGATGAACGCGCCTTTTTACCGGGTGATCAGTTACGGGGCCAATTACGGGACTGCGCTGGAGACGGCCCTGAAATTTATCGAGACCCACAAGCGGCTGACCATGGCCTACGAGCTGGAGGAGTTTATGCACGGGCCCATTCGGACGGTGAATCCCGGTGACTGCATTTTCTTCCTCTGCGCGGAGGACGGGCCGGAGAAGGAGCGCATGAAGAAGCTGTATGAGGTGGTTCGGAAAATGACGGACAACTGCGTACTGGTCTGCGGTGGGGCGGACGGCGCAGAAAATCCCATGGCCCTGACTTTCCCCGCGGTAAACCGGGAGTTTTTGACCGCGGTGGAATACCTGACGCCCATGCAGGTTCTGGCCTGCGAGATCGGCCGCCACTTAGGCTTCGACCCCACCGAGGGCATGAACACGTGGGCCAAGCTGGCCATGGAACCCAGCTTTTCCGACTGAGCCGGGCAGGAAAGGAGCGCTATGGAACGGGAAGTGATTTTGGCGGTGGATATCGGCGGTTCCAAGTATGTGGCCGGGCTTGTGGCCGCGGACGGCACAGTGATCTGCAAGGAAAAATACTGCTGGAGCCGGATGTCGGCGGAGCAGGTGACGGCGGATATCATTTCCGCCATGGAGCGGGTGATCGAGGAGCATCCGGGGGTGAAGATCAGCGCCGTGGGCATGACCATACCGGGACTGGCGAACCCGGAGACGGGGATGTGGATCTCCGCTTCCTTTATGGGAATCTACAATCTGCCCATCGGCGGGATCATCGGACAGCATTTTGGGCTTCCAGTGTACATCGAAAATGACTGCAACGCCTGCGCGCTGGCGGAGCGGATGTTCGGGCACTGCCGGGAGATCGGGAATTTTCTGTATCTCACGGTGAGCAACAGCATCGGGGGAGCGCTGTTTTTGAACGGGGAGCTTTACCGGGGGTTTAAGGGAAATGCTGGGGAAGTGGGGCTGATCCATGTGGACGTTGGAAACGGGCCGGACGGGCCGGTCAGGATGGCGGTGGAGGACTGCGCGTCCGGGAGAGGGCTGACGGAAGGGTATTTGGCGTTGAAGGAGAAGGGAGAGAGCTGGGGGATGAGAAATGCCCCGGACGGCGTGAGCATCGCCCGCCTTGCCAAAGAGGGCGACCCGGTGGCGCGGGGGGCGTTCCGGCGGGAGGGGATTTACCTGGGGCAGGCCATCGCGGCCTGCTGCGCGGTTCTGGACCCGGAGGTGGTGATCATTGGAGGCGGATTATCGCTGGCATTTGAACATTACCAGGACGCGCTGCGCGGGGTATTGGCGCGGGAGCTTCGTATTGCAGCCGGCGAGGTGCCGCCGGTGAGGCCCACGGCTCTGGGGTATGACGGAGGGCTGATTGGGGCGGCGGCGTTGGCGGTGAGAGGGATGAAGAAGTAAGAATGGAAATGTAATTTATTGGAAAAACAAAAAAAGGGCGGAAATCCCCCGGCAATGAATGTATGGAGATCAGGTGGGCTGACATAGATTCATTGCCGGGGGATTTTCTGTTTGAATGCAGCAGGCGGCTGACGTTGCACCTATGGAATCATCTGCGCGATCTGGCTGTGGATGGCGGTTTTGAGGATGGAGATGCGGCTCGTTTCAAGGGGCGAGGCCAGGGAGGCCAAAGACCAGCTGACCAGTTCCTCCTTGACGGCGGGGCTGGCGAAGAGAATACCGGGAATATGGGAAAAAGTGGGGATATAGCTGGCCAGCGTAAAACAGCAGCCCAACTCCGCGGCCACGCTCTGCATATGGATTTCCATGTTGGAGGTAGGGGACTGGCGGGTATTGTGGATTCCATGGCTTTCCAGAAAATGGGCGGCAAAGGGGTAAATACTCTGGTGAACGCCGGGCATGAGGATTTGGTCGGCGGAAACCTTCTCGATGGGCAGCAGAATCCGCGTGCCGTCGGGAGACACCTCGGTACGATCCTGCCAGGAGGCGGGACAGGCCATCAGCAGCCGGTCGCCGCAGACGAACTGGTAGGTGAAATCCGGGTTCTGCAGCCGGTGGGCGATGAGGATGTAGTCGATCTGCCTCCCGTAGAGCAGCTGTTCCAGCTCTTTCACGGACCCCAGACGAAACGTAAACTGGACGTCGGGCACCATCTCCTCCAGCGCTTTCATTAGCGGCACCATAAAGCTGATTCCGCGTCTCCGGTAGATTCCGATGGAGATTTGACGTGTCTCCCGGCGGCGCCACAGCGCCAGCTCGTCCATGAATTCCTGGTCCACGGCCAGGATCTTGTAGGAACGGCGTATGTAGGCTTCGCCGATCTGGGTAGGTGTAAAGTTTTTCTGATCACGGACAAAGAGAGGGGCCCCCAGCTCCTGTTCCAGCTTCCGAATATACATGCTGAGGGCGGAAGGGGAGATATAGAGGGCCTCCGCCGCGCCGCGGATGGTTTTTTGCTCGGCCAGAACGGTGACGTAGCGCGCTGCTTTCAGATCGGACATAGTGGTTTCCTCCCGAAGTATTTTATGTTCCATGATCCCATTATAAGGGAGCAGACGCCAACACGCAACGTTCAGTTTTTCTGAACAGCCATTCATTTTTATATACTGTATTTTACGGTTGTTTCCCCTTACGATAAAGATAGTTCCATATGACAATACAGAAAGCGAGGGGGAAATGCATTGGGAAACATCATGAAATTTACGGCAAGCGGAGACGCCCTGATCATGCATCGGCTGCCGGGGGAATATCCGGGAAGGGAGAGGATCCGGGAATTCATTGAGAGGGGGGACGCCAGAATCACCAACCTGGAAACCACCATTACCGACGGGAATTGTTTTCCGTCGACCTTCTCAGGGGGAACCTGGCTGACAGCGCCGGAGGAAGTGCTGGAGGATTTGACGGATTTCGGCTTCAACCTGTTCGGCGTGGCGAATAACCACATGCTGGATTACTCTTACGGGGGATTTTTCCAGACAATGGAAGCTTTGCGGCGCAGGGAAATCCGCTTTGCAGGGGCGGGTGAGAGTCTGTATCAGGCTTCGCGGCCTGTGATGGCGGAGACCAAGGCCGGCCGGGTGGCGTTGATCGCCGTGACGTCCACATTTGACGATACGGCCAGAGCCGGAGTCCAGGGGCCCTATCTGCCTGCGAGGCCTGGGATCAATCCGCTGAGACACCGGGAGGTGTACGGCATTTCGCCGGAACACATGGGCTGGCTGCGGGAGATTGCGGAGGTGTCCGGGGTAAATGTGAAGAACAAGCGGCGGCTGAAAACCGGGTACAAGCTGCAGGCGGAGGACGGTTTGTTCGAGTTCCGGGACATGCTGTTCTCGCCAGAGGAACGCGAGGGCAAGCGGACATTTTCGGATCAGGAGGATTTGGAGCGGATCAGGCGGGATATCGCAAATGCCAAACTGACGGCGGAGCATGTGGTGGTAATGATCCACTCCCACGAGATGAAGGACGAAAATATGGAGAGCATCGACGACTTTATTGTGGAGAGCGCCCACGCCTTCATCGATGCCGGGGCCAGCATGATACTGGGGGGCGGAACCCATCAGCTCAAGGGGATCGAGCTGTACCGGGGCAGGCCCATCTTTTATTCTTTGGGGAATTTTATCTATCAGAACGAATTTGTGCGGATTCTGCCGCCGGATTTTATGCGGAAATATCATTTGCCCTACGACACGGACCCGGCCCAGGCGCTGGCGGTCCGGCGCTCCCACGCCAGGAACGGAGGCCAGCAGTCCGGGGAAAATTACCTGTCGGTGATCCCTTGCGTGGAAATGGACGGGGACACCTGCGTGAAGATCGAGCTTCTGCCCATTTCCCTGGGCGTGACGAGAGAGAAAGCCTTCAAGGCCATTCCCTACCCGGCAGATGAGACGGAGGCGGAGATGATTTACCGCGCGCTGGCCCGCCTGAGCGGGGAGTTCGGAACCAGGCTGGAGCAAAAAGATGGCGTAATCGTTGTGAAATTACAGTAGGAGGGGTTAAAGTATGGAAGGGAACAGGAAGAAATTTAAGATGCCGCATGCGCTTGTGATTATGGTCATCATTATTTTCATCGCCACGGTTATGACCTGGATCGTGCCTGCGGGCAAGTATGTGCGGGTGGAAAATGCCCAGGGCGTGAAGGTGGTGGACCCCAACCAGTTCCAGTGGCTGGAGCGGTCGGCGGTGGGAATCCAGATGATTCCCTATTATATCATCCAGTCCCTGAAGAGCAAGTCCAACCTGATGTATGTGACTATGTTCGCGGGGGCGGCATTTCACATGATCGCGCTGTCGGGCGCATTGCAGGTTGCCGTGGGGGCTGCGTCCAGGAAATTTCGCAACAAGGCCCATCTGTTTATTCCGGTGATGACCACGCTGTTCGCGGTGATTTGCAGTACCCAGGCGGTGAACCATTTCATTGCATTTGCTCCCATTATGGTGGTGATCGCCATGGCTTTCGGACTGGACTCCATCACGGGAGTGGCGATTATCCTGCTGGGCGGCGCAATCGGCTTTTCCACGGCGGGGCTGAATATCAACACAGCGGTGCTGGCCCAGAAAATCTGCGAGGTTCCGCTGTATTCCGGCCTGGGCTTTCGGGCGGTGTGCTTTGTGGTGTTTCTGGTGGTGACCAATCTCTACCTGGTGCGCTATGTGAAAACCATCACCAAAAATCCCGCCGCTTCCCCGATGTATGAGCTGGATCTGCAGCGGGAGGAGAAGGAGGCCGATCTCTCCGCATTTGGGCGGATGGATTGGCGGAAAACCGGCGTTCTGGTATCTCTGGTTGGCTCTCTGGTGCTGTTGATGTATGGAAATATCAAGCTGGGATGGGATTTGGAGGAGGATGCGGCGCTCTTTCTGGTGCTGGCCGTGGTGATCGGTTTTCTGCTGGCCATGAATCCCTCGAAGATTGCCTCGGAGATCGTGAACGGCTGTAAATCCATGCTGGGCGCGGCCCTTCTCATCGGTCTGGCGGGAGCGATTGCCGGCGTGATGTCGGCGGGAAATATTACGGACACTATCGTGTACGGCGCGGGCCAGCTATTGTCCCATATGCCGCGGTTTTTATTGGGGCCGGCCATGTTTATCGCCAATATTCTGGTGAATATGGTGATCGTGTCCGGCAGCGGACAGGCCACCGCGGTCATGCCCATTATGGCGCCGCTGGCGGACCTGCTGGGGCTGACCCGGCAGACGGCGGTGCTGGCGTTTACCTTCGGGGATGGGTTCTGTAACTACGTTCTGCCCCATTCCTCCGCGCTCATGGGAATTATCGGAGCGGCGAACGTACCGTATGACCGTTGGATGCGGTTTATGTGGAAGCTGTTCCTCATCTGGGTGGTCACGGGCTGCGCGCTGCTGTCGGTGGCGCAGATGATCCATCTGGGACCGATGTAAGGAGAAACGATATGGGAAAATTTGACAGAAAAACGGAGGTCATGTCGGTGATTCGGCGGGAAGAGCGGGAGTTGACCGCCATGTCGGACCAGATTTTTGATCATCCTGAAATGGCTTTTAAAGAAATGTTCGCCTCCGGGCTTTTGGAGGACTATCTGGAGCGCAGCGGGTTTGAGGTGGAGCGGGGGCTGGGAAGCCTTCCCACCGCCTTCCGGGCGGTCTTTAAGCGGGGGGAGGCCGGTCCCAGGATCGGACTGCTCTGCGAGTATGACGCCCTGCCCTCGGGCCACGCTTGCGGCCACCAGCTTCAGGGACCTGCCGTGGCAGGAGCGGCGGTGGCGGTGAGGAAGCTCTGCCGGGCGGAGGCGTTTACGCTGGTGGTTTACGGCACGCCCGCAGAAGAAGGGAAGGGCGGAAAGGTAATCCTGCTGGACGAGGGTTATCTTGGCGATATGGATGTGGCCCTGATGATGCACGGTGGGCCGGCCACTCAAACGGATATACGGTCCATGGCCAAGATTTCCTCCACAGTAACCTTTCACGGGCGCAGCGCCCACGCGGCATTGAAGCCGGAGGCGGGCCGCAGCGCCCTGGACGCCTTGCTTTTATCCTTCCAGGGAATCGAGTTTCTGCGGGAACACGTGAAAGAGGACACCAGAATCCACTATACGGTGGCCGACGCCGGAGGACCATGTAACATGGTGCCCGCGGTGGCGGCGGGGGAGTTTGGCCTCCGTTCCTATGATTCCGCATATCTGGATCAGTTGATCGCGCGGTTTGAGAATATTGTGAAGGGAGCAGCTCTGATGACGCAGACCCAGGTCTCGATTGCGTACGGACAGAGAATCGAGGGGAAGATTCCGGCCATCGCTCTGAATGATCTTCTGATGGAAATGGCGGAACTTTTTGATGCACCGGACCGGAAGCCGCCCCGGGAAAAGACCGGGTCCACAGATTTCGCCAATGTCATGCACCGGATTCCAGGCTCCTGTATCCGGGTGGCGTTCGTGCCGGAGGGGACTTCCTCGCATTCTCAGGAATATCTGGAGGCGGGTAAGAGCCAAAAAGCGCACGAGGCCGTATTATGCGGCGCTGCGATTCTGGCAGCTGCGTCAATAGAACTGGCGGAAAACGGCGCTGTATTCGATCAGGTGAAGGAGGACTTCCGGAAACGCAGGAAAGGGTAGCAATAGCCCCTGCGGATCAGGAGGCCGGATCGCCGCGGGTGGAAATTGTGATAGGTTAAAGATAATGGAAAAAAAGAGGTTGTTCTTTGCTGTTTAATTTAGCAAAGGCAGCCTCTTTTTGTTGGGTAGAACCAGTTAAAAGGTGTAAATTCCAATGAGTCACGAAGATAGAACCGACAGCCGGGAACCTTGAGGAGATGATAGATTTTATTTTTCACCGCTGGACATTAGGTTGGGCTGTAAAACCGGCGGCGGATATGGTAGAATGTTGATAACTGTCCGGAAAAGTATTTGTATCTGTTTGGCGCCTGGACGTTACGCAGGGCGCATCCGCAGAACTGTTACGTTGGGTCAGAACGGATTCAGAAGGTGAGGCAGGATATGAAATACAAGGATTCCCTGGAGACGGTGGGCGGGCTTCTGGAACAGGCGGGGCTCTCTTACAGCAAAATCCGTTTCTATATGCAGCCGGAATGGCCGTTTTCAGACCCGGCGGAGGCCGAGGCGCATGCCGGGCGTCTCGTAGGTTTCTTTCCCTGGCTGAAGGCGTACGAGGTTGTGCGTGCTGGGGAGCCGGGAGAGTCCGAAAAAGTCCGTCTGTTTACCAATCTTTCGGAGTTTGGGGGGCCGGAGGGTCAGCCGGGCTCTGAGGAGATGGTGTTGTTTATGCAGAAGCTGACAAACGCCCTGTGTCCCCGGGAGCTCGCGGTGGGGCTGAACGTGCATTGTGCCGCGCAAGCCGGAGCGACAGCAGACTCCGGGAGCACGGCGGAATCAGCTTGTTTTTCCCGCGAGGCTCCAGGGTACCCGGGCAATTATTTTGAGAATATGGTGGTAATCACCCGAAACGCCGGAGTGTCCTTTTTCCGGGTCGTACTGCGCCTGGAGGTGGACCGGCAAGGGAACCTTTCGATTCCTTTTACAGGACTGGAGGAGCTTTTTCAGAAGCAGATGGGGACGCTTACGGATAGCCGGTATGTGGAAGCGCTTGCGGTGGAGGAGCTGGAGGAGGCGCAGCTTTGCGGGCAGCGCGCAGACCGGGAGTTGGAGCGGCTGAATCAGGAACTTAAGGCGTTGACACTGCCGCCCCAGTTTAGCAGAAACCTCAGCCCCACTAAGAAGGGCTGTTCAGTAAAGCAGGCGTTTAACCGCGCATTTAAGGGCACTGGATTTGAGTTTCTGGATTCCAGGAATTTTTGCTTTAAGGCGCAAATGAAGAGCGGACATGGCTATGTGTACCGGATCAGTATTGATTATGGAGGCCATATCTGGCACCGCCACACCTTTATTCTGGAAGTGTCCGGGATCAATTTTGACAGACAGCTGCTGCGGGTGGATGGACTCAGCCCTCAGAGTCAGGAGGAATGCCGGATGAATCTTGAAAATCTGAGAGCGCAGACCATGTTTTTGCAGGAGCGGGCGGAGCCGGTGCTTTTGGAACATTACGGGGAGACGCCCGGCTGGTACCAGGTGTACCACAAATACGTTTGACCACGCCAAATGCCGCGGGAACGAAGCTCCCGGTTAAATTAAAAGAAAAGAGATGGATCAGATATGTCAGTTCGAAAATTTGTGATTGTGGACGGATCGTCCCTTCTGTCAACCTGTTACTACGCGGTGCTGCCGCGGGAAATCCTGTTTGCCAAGACCGATGAGGAGAAAATGCGGCACTACGATAAGATTCTGCACGCAGCGGACGGAACCTACACCAACGGCATTTTCGGCGTTTTAAAGGCCGTGGCGTCCCTGGTGAAGCGACAGCAGCCGGACCATGTGGCCTTTGTGTTTGACAAGACGAGGGATACCTTCCGCCGGGAGCTCTACCCCGATTATAAGGGCACCAGAACGTCCACGCCGGAGCCGTTAAAGCAGCAGTTTGTGCTGTTGGAGCAGATTCTTGCGGACGTGGGCTTCAAGGTGCTCTACAGCGACCGGTACGAGGCGGACGACTATGCGGGCAGCCTGGTGATGAAGTTCCGGGATCAGATTCCCATGGTGGTGATGACCAAGGACCACGACTACCTGCAGCTGGTGGACGATGAGCACAACGTCCGGGCCTGGATGGTGCAGGCGCGGCAGGAGAAGGCCGACGAGCTCTACGAGAAATACTACGCGCCCTACGGTCTGGATAAAAAGAGCATCAACCTGCCGGAGAAAACCTTTGAATTTACCGCGGAGCATGTTTTTGCCGAGGAGGGCGTCCGGCCCTGTCAGATCACGGATTTAAAGGGGATTCAGGGCGACAGCTCGGACAACATTCCCGGTGTGAAGGGCGTGGCCAGCGCGGCGCCCCTGCTGCTGAACGAGTACGGCACCGTAGAGGCGGTTTATGCCGCTGTGCGCGAGGCGGAGCGGGACAAAAAGTCTCTGAAGGAGCTTCAGGATTTCTGGAAACAGAACCTGGGGATCAGCCGTTCCCCCTACAAGGCCCTGACGAAAACCGGGGAGCAGGGGGAGCTGTGCGGGGAGGCTGCGGCCCTGCTTTCCAAGGAGCTGGCCACCATCAAGACGGACATTGAGCTGGATTACACTCTGGACGATTTCAAACTGTCCCATTACGACGAGGGGAAGCTGAGGGCCTGGTGTAAAAAGCTGGATATCAAGGAGGCCTCGGTCTTTGGCGCAGAGGGAAAATAAAACGGGCCTTTGTGTCCGCAGGCCATAAGGAGGGACAAACCGTGACATTGGATCAGATCAAAGAAACACTGAAAGGGCCGGATTACGATTTCCTGGGAACCGACGGGCATCTGGGCGAAAATATCATGATCCTCACCCTGGGAGGCAGCCACGCCTACGGAACCAGCACAGACACCAGCGACCTGGACATCCGGGGCTGCGCCTTAAACCGCAAGCGGGAAATACTCACCGGGGAGAAATTTGAGCAGGTATCCGACGAACAGACCGACACCGTCATCTATTCCTTCAACAAGCTGATCGGCCTGCTTTCCGGCTGCAACCCCAATACCATTGAGCTGCTTGGAAACAGGCCGGAGCACTATCTGTATCTGTCGGAGGCGGGGCGGGAGCTGTTGGACAAGGCCCACATGTTTTTGTCCAAACGGGCGGTGTATACCTTCGGCGGTTACGCCAACCAGCAGCTTCGCAGGCTGGAGAACAAGTCCGCGCGCCTGGTGGGGCAGGCTGAGAACGAACAGCATATTTTAAAAACCATCGAGCACGCGTGTTATGACTGGAAGGCGCGGTATTTCCCCATGCCGGAGGACGCTGTCAGGCTCTATACCGACCGGGCGGTCTGTGAGGAGCTGGAATCGGAAATATTTATGGACATTACGCTGAGGCACTATCCCCTGCGGGATTACGCGGGCCTGTGGTCGGAGATGCAGAGTGTGGTCAGGTCCTACGCCAGGACCGGCAAGCGCAACCAGAACGCCATCGGCCACGGGAAGCTGGGCAAGCACATGATGCACCTGATCCGCCTGTACATGATGTGTCTGGATATCCTGGAACAGGAGCGGATCGTGACCTACCGGGAGAAGGAGCACGACCTATTGATGGAAATCCGCGCCGGAAAATACCTGGACGGGGCAGGACAGCCTATCCCGGAATTTTTCGAGATGGTGGACGAGTATGAGCGGCGCCTCGAATACGCAGGCGAGAACACCTCCCTGCCGGAGCAGCCGGACGAGGAGGAAATCCGCGATTTCGTGGCCAGTGTGAACGAGAGGGTGGTCAGAGGTGAGATTGGAAATTGAGTTTCCCCTTCCGGTGGAGCCGGTTCTGAGACGGCTGGAGGACTCCGGGCACCGGGCGTATCTGGCCGGGGCCTGCGTGCGGGACTGGCTTCTGGGCGACGTTCCGGAGATTTGGGAGATCCTTTCCTTGGCGCTTCCCGGGGAGATCGCAGGACTGTTTGCCGGCGCGGGACTGGGAAAGTTTTCCATCAGCGCCCAAGGCGGGGCGGTGGGGCTGAAAAGCCGGCATTATTCTTGTGAAATCGTTTCCCTTTCAGGTGGCCGCCCGGAAGGGGAGTGTGATTTTATGCGCTGTCTGGAGGAGGAGCTGGGAGGACGGGATTTTACGGTGAACGCCATGGCGTACAGCCTGAAGGACGGCCTAGTGGATCCCTTTCTGGGCCGCGCGGATTTGGAGAACGGAACAATTTGCTGTGTGGGCGATCCGAACCGGTATTTTGCGGGAAACGGACAGGCCATTCTCAGAGCCGTGCGCACAGCGGCTTTGCTGGGATTTCAGCCGGATGCGCGGCTGCTGCGGGCGGCAATCGAGCATCGGGAAACGCTGGTGGCAGTGCCTGCGGACTACGTGGGCTGCGAACTGCGGCAGATTTTTTCGGGCTGTGGGCATGGACTGGCCAGGCTGGTACGGCAGACTCAGGAGCTCCTTTTGACCATTTTGCCGGAGCTGATTCCCATGGTTGGGTTTCAGCAGAACAACCGGTATCACGTTCACGATGTGTGGCAGCACACCCTGGCAGCGCTGGAAGCGGCGGGTTGCGATGAGATCGTGCGGTTCGCCGTACTGTTTCACGATATCGGCAAGCCGTATTGTTACACGGAGGACGGGGATGGAACCGGCCATTTTTACGGCCATGGAGCCGTCTCCGCAAATATCACGGACCAGGTATTAGGCAGGCTGGGATTCGACGTAGAAACCCGGGCGAAGATCACAGAGCTGGTGAAATACCACGATGTGGACTTTAAGGAAAGCCACAGAAGCATGAGGCGGTGGTTAAACCGTCTGGGCCCGGAACAGATGAGACGGCTGCTGGAAGTCCGGCGGTGCGACATCTGCGGGCAGAATCCACAGCTGATCCGGGAACGGACCGAAAAGATCAGCCGCTACGCCTCCATTTTGGAGGAGGTGGCGGCGGAAGATACGCACTTTCGGGTGCGGGATCTTGCGGTGTCCGGCGCCGATTTGATTAAAATCGGTTATACGCCGGGGCGGGGACTGGGAGAAGCCCTCCGGCGATTGGCCGCTATGGTGGAGGACGGCCGCCTTCACAATGAGCGGGCTTCATTGCTGGAGGAAGCGTCCCGGCAACTTGTTGTTGACACGAACATACGTTCATGATATGATAAAAATAATTCAAGAACAAATGTTCGGATCACAGGAGGAGCTGCGGATGAATGATAATCTCACCCCCAAACAGAGCGAAGTGTACGATTACGTGAAAGCGGCTATGCGTGAGAAGGGATACTGTCCGACCGTGCGTGAGATCTGCCTGGCGGTGGGCCTGACCTCCACGTCCAGCGTGCACGCGCATCTGAACACCCTGGAGCGCAAGGGATATATCCGGCGGAACCCGTTAAAACCGCGCACCATCGAGCTGATGGAGAGCGCTGCCGATCAGGAGAGCGACCTGTTGAGGATTCCCATAGTGGGAACCGTGGCCGCCGGTTTGCCTCTGCTGGCAGATCAGAATATTGACGATTACGTCTCCTTTCCGGCCGGAGCCCTCCACCGAGGGTGCGGCGGGTCTGTCTTCATGCTCCGGGTGAAAGGCGACAGTATGATCAACGCCGGGATATACCACGGCGACAAGATCATCGTGGAGCAATGCGATACCGCTGAGAATGGCGATATCGTGGTGGCCCTAGTGGAGGACTCCGCCACCGTAAAGCGCTTCTTTAAGGAGAACGGCCACTACCGCCTTCAGCCGGAAAATGATGCTATGCAGCCCATCATTGTGGACCAGGTGGAGATACAGGGAAAGGTGATCGGGCTGCTGCGTTCATTTTGATGGGAAATAAAAGTCACAAAAAATCCGCAATCTATGATATAATAGCAGCAAATGAATCTTTATACAACATTTGTGCTGAACGCGTCAAGGAGTCCGGAGACGGCCGAGGGTGATCCCGGCCGGAGATTTGTGGAGGATAGAATGGCTGTCGATTATTATATTGCGGATAAACATATAAAAGCGGAATACGAAGCATTCCAGAAGTTCTGGGAGGATGAGCTCTTCCCGGAATTTATCAAAAAACTGTACGGCTACTGCCAGGAAACCGGCGGCAGAATCGTCAACAAGGATCTGGCCGAGGAGATCGCCGAGGATCATCTGTGCGGCTATTCCTGCGTCCCCTTAAGTGAGACTACTTATAAGACCCCTCTGGTTACGGTCAACCACGCCGGTGTATTCTGGCGAAAGTGTGTGATCGGGGACCGTTCGGTCAACAGTCTGGAGGATCTGATCGTATTCTTTTCCAGGAAAGAGCGCCAGGAGCGGTATCAGGTGGAGGACGAGAAGGGCAGAGCGTATACGCTCAATGATTTGATGGATCTTTTGAAATAAATGCATAAAAAGCAGGTCAAGGAGCGGCCTGGTTGTGAACAGGGCGGAGAGTTCATTGGCTCTCTGCTCCTGTTTCTTAAATTTACGGACGAAAAAGATAAACATTTGGCGGACTTTCTGGTGTATTCTTACTTAATAGAATCAAAACACAGGAGGCCGCTAAATGAAAAATTGTATTCCGTCAAACGTAGACAAACGAAGTAAATTGTACAGGGATTTGGAACAGTATCAGGAATACCTGTACCGGAAAAATTTATCGGACAATACAGTCCGGTCCTATTTGCATGCCGTGAGGCAGTATTTCAAACAGCACCGAAAAATCACTGCTGAAAATCTACAGTTATACCGGGCAAAGCTGATCGATCACTACAGTCCCCAGACCGTCAATATCAGTATTCGGGCGTTGAATAATTATTTTAAGTTCCTGGAAATCGATCTGATGTCGAAAACAATCAAAGTAACGCGCCGGATGCAGTTGGACCGGGTGATCAGCCAGGCGGATTACGAATACCTGAAACGCCGGTTAAAAGAGGACGAGATCTATAATTATTATTACGCAATCCGGTTTATGGCGGCGACGGGAGTCCGGGTCAGCGAGCTGGTGGGAGTCCTGGTTGCGGATGTCAGACTCGGGTACAAAGACATCCATTCCAAAGGCGATAAGGTCCGCAGAATCTATATTCCCAAGACCCTGCGAACAGAGCTGCTTGGCTGGCTGGAAGAGGAGAGAAGGGACCACGGCAGGCTCTTTTTAAACAATCTGGGCGATCCCATGAGCACGTCCGCGGTCCGCAGACAATTAAAAGTATTCTCAGGCCTGTACCAGATCGATCCGGAGCGGATGTATCCGCACTCGTTCCGGCATTATTTTGCGAAAACATTTTTGGAGGCATGCGGGGATATCACGCTGCTGTCCAACCTTTTAGGTCATGAAAACCTGGAAACCACCAGAATCTATCTGAGGAGAAGCAGTAACGAACAGTACCAAATCGTCAATAAGGTGGTGAATTGGTGATGAAAATGAAATCCACAGCCAATACATTTGCGGACAGCCTGGCCCGCCAGGGAGCCAGCAAAGAGACGGTTTGTTCATACTGTAAAAGCGTTGAATTATTTTATTCGCAGTACGATGAGGTGACGGTTGATCATCTGCTGACTTACAAAGCGTATCTGTTGGAGCATTACGCGGTGAACACGGTGAACGCCCGTGTTTACGGACTGAACCGCTACCTGAAATTCCTGGAAGAATCAGAACAGCCGGAAACCGGTTGCGAGGGCTACAGGCTGTCCTCTGTCCGGCATCAAAGTGGCAACTATCTGGATAAAGTTATCTCCAAAAAGGATTTCGAAAAGTTAAAAAGACGGCTTAAAAAGGACCATAATCTGAAATGGTATTTTATCGTCAGATTTCTGGGGGCAACCGGAGTGCGGGTGAGTGAACTGACCAAAATCAAAGCGGAACATGTGGTGCAGGGATGTATGGATTTATGTTCAAAGGGGAGAAAAGTCCGAAGGATATTTTTCCCGGCTGCACTCTGTGAGGAGACGCTGGAATGGCTGAACAGCCAGAATATAAACAGCGGATACATCTTCTGCAACCGGAGAGGGCAGCAGATCACGCCAAGGGGAATCCGGATGCAGCTGAAGCGTTTTGCGGTAAAATACAAAATACCGGAGGAAACAGTTTACCCCCACTCCTTCCGGCATCGTTTCGCCCTGAATTTTCTTAGCCGGTTTAACGACATATCGCTGTTGGCCGATTTGATGGGCCATGACAGTATTGAGACCACGAAAATATATCTGACAAAATCGTCCGGCGAACAGCGGGCGTTGATTGACCGGGTGGTGACGTGGTAGCGGCGTAAAAAAATGGGGACGAAATGTCCCCATTTTTATTATGGCTTTAGCCAGTTGAGTGCGTTGGAGTTCCTGAGGCCAGGAACGGAGACGTGCGAAACAGAAAACCACCTGCTTCGCGGGTGGTGCAGCAAGTGCTTATAGCACAAAAATCACCTTTCCGTTAGAATAGAGTTGTTCAAGCTACTATCTAAGAAAGGAAAGGTGATTTTAATGGCACGCAAGAATCATGATATGGCACATACAAAGTGGATGTGCAAATACCACATAGTGTTCACTCCTAAGTATAGACGAAAAGTGATTTATAATCAATATAAAGAAAGTATATGAGATATATTAAAGACATTGTGTGGATACAAAGGAGTAGAAATATTAGAGGGTCACTTAATGCCGGATCATATCCATATGCTGGTCAGTATTCCGCCGAAATACAGTGTATCCAGCTTTATGGGATACTTAAAGGGAAAGAGTGCGCTGATGATTTTCGATAAGCATGCAAATTTAAAGTATAAGTACGGAAATCGCCACTTTTGGGCAGAAGGTTATTATGTCAGTACAGTAGGCCTAAATGAGGCAACGATTAGGAAGTACATTCAGGAGCAGGAGAAATATGATATAGCAATGGATAAGCTGAGTGTAAAGGAGTATGAGGACCCCTTTAAGGGGTAGCCGGTAATACGAACGCCCTTTAAAGGGCGGCAACGAGTCAAGGGCATAGTGGCTTGAACGTAGTAAAAGCCAGCGTCTTTAGGCTCTGGCCGGTAACTGCCCCTTATAGGGGCGAGCAAACCACCCGTTTGACGGGTGGTCATGATTCCCGGCTTGGATTTTCGGCAAATCCTCTCATATATACCTCGATAACCGAATGTACCTGTCCATTGCCGTTTAAAGGCGGCGATTCATACTCATGGAACATCGACCAAAAGCCTTCGTACTCCACAGACGACAGTTCCCGTTTCCCTTCGCGCTCGGCCCGGTCTCTGTATTTGTAGTAGGCGGCATAAAGCTCCTGCTTTAGATTTTCTCTGCGGGCGTTATTGCGCTGGCGTTCCATTTCCATGTGTTCAGCGCTGTTCTTTTTGTCATTTTGCTCGATGATTGTTTTAAGTTCAACCATCATAGTGGAAATCACGTTCATCTTGTCGTTGCATTTTCTGATTTCAGATTTTAGTTCGTCAATCATCTCGATGTTCTTTTGATTGTGTTCCCGGCGATTCATATAATCACGGTATTTTTCTAAAAAATGGAAGCTGTACAAGCCTGCTTTGTGCAGGTGTCGGGCGATGATCCTGAGGAGATTAAAGCCCAGTATAAAACAGGTAATCAACAGCCATTTGTCGATATTGCCCCATACCGTATATAAGTCAGTCAAAGCGGTCAGTGTGTCCATTACAAAATACCTTTCACGTTATTCGGCCAGCTCGTACTCCATCAGATCGGGTGTTTTGGTATCCCGCTGTGGCTCCCAGGATCCGTCGGCCCCAACCCAGCAGTACAGGTCCGGAGCGGTGGATTTTACATAGGTATTTTTTGCGGTCTGGCCGGACTTTGTGGCGTAATACCATTTTCCATTCACTTCGAACCATTGGGCTGCCAGCATGGCCCCGTCGTCGGGATTCAGGTAGTACCAGTCGCCAGCCTCGTTTCCAAACCAGCCGGTGATCATGGTTCCGTCTCCGGAGAAAACGAACCACTGCAAACCGGAAACGGTATTGATTTCCTTCCAGGCGTTTTTAACCGGAACTCCGTTTACGCGATAGCGCCATGATCCGTCCGTCTGACGTTCCCAACCGGTTTTGGAGCGCTCCATATGTCTTTTGCAGGCCATATAGCCGCACCAGGACTGGAATTGCGCGCACCAGGCAACGCCGTTGCAGCCATACCATTTTCCATATTTTGTATAATTGTTATTTCCGGCATTGGCCGTTTTGTTGTCCAGCTGGCTGTTGGATTTTTTTTCAATGTAGCCGATCTCTGCTTCCAAAACTTCGATCAACTCATCGGCAGTATAGGTGTCATCCCCGTACATCGGGCGGGCAAAACCGTTCCATTTGTTCCTTCCGCCAATTTCGTTGAAACAGATGGTGTATTCTTTTGCCGCCACCATGCCGCCGGCGCGCTCATAGGCGGCTCCGGAGGTGTTTCCTTCGATTGATTTGATGTGGATGGTTTCCAGGGAATGATTTACCGAGACAACATAAGCGGCCAGAACATGACCGACCCGGCCGAGAGAGTCGTAGTAGAAGAAGGCCAGATCGCCTCGCCGGACCTTTGATCCATCGGTGATATAGCGACCGGCTTTCCTGGCGAGGCTTACGCCGGTAGGTGTGTACTGGAAATAGTCGCCCCAGAAGAGGGCTTTTCCTTTTGCGTGTGCATTGTCCATAGTTGAGAGTCCTTTTGGGTGAGTGTGGTGGGGGGAGTGGGGATGGGGGCGGAGGGGTTGATGGGAGGGGGTGAAGGTTTGAAATAAACGGGGGTTGTAGAAGGGGATGGGGTGGGATATAATTGAAAGAGGGGTGGGGAGTGGGATTATGTAGGTATAGGGGAGAGAGGGAGCGTTCTTTTTTTTTTGGGTATTACGGGAACGTGGGAGGGATACGTTCCTATGGAGACTGATTTATATTTAAGAGGAAAAAACTATGGAAAGTTGGTAAAAGCTGGAAAAATGCGCAATTTAATTTAGTTTTTGAGAGTGGTCAAATAACCGCAAATTTTAGTGGAATGAGTGGTTACCTTGCAACAAGCACAACACATAATTTGACCGGATATAATGGTATAGGGTGTGAAGGGTATTCTTTGAGAGGTACTGACATTTCAATATATATTAATACTGAAAATGGCGATTTTGGACAAAATGCTGAAGTGACTCATGCTACTACCCTCATAAAAGAGAATCAAAATTTTACAGCTCGACTCAATATATCTGCGATTAATGCGAATAAATATATTCATATTTGTTCCGTAAGTGCGACGGTTTATATCTATCGAATATGGTTTAACTAATTAATACTATCACTAAAAATTTTTTTTTTGGGTATTACAGGAACATGGGAAGGATGGGTTCCTAGCCCCACAGATTTATATTTGAGAGGGAATAATATCGCAGCATGGACATCTCCGAATTCTTCAGCTACATTTGAAAGTGGTGGAATAATGGTGACAAAAAGAAGCGCGTTGAGTGTAAACACAACTAAATCTTATAACTTAACACCATATAATAAAATAAACGTATTATTCAAAGTGATTTCATGGGGAACAATATCAACGTGGCAAAAGATTTCTCTCTCTGTGTACAAAAATGGTGGGACAACTTCAAAAGACGAAATAGGTTATACAGAAAAATCAAAATTGCCATCGACAACAAATGTCGAATATACAATATCACTCGACATAGGCAACGTGAACTATAATACTCAAGGGCTTAGGATTGTACTACAGGGACTTTATACAGATTATAACGACACATCTGGTATTGCAAGCTGGACAGGATATATATTTCGTATCTGGCTTAGTTAATACGTCATCACTTTTTTTTTTGGGTATTACAGGTACTAAAAAATACTATACTGAAGCGAAAAAATTCCTCCTATCGATGATTGTAAAGGAGGAATTTTTATGTCAGTAATTTGTATACAAGGCGCTGGTTCAGGAAGCGCTGGTTCTGATGAATGTACAGCCAAACTAAGTGATATTCCTGCTGGTTTAAAAGCAGTAACAGCTGATAGTAATGACGAGATTGGAATCGGAACTATGCCAGATCGTGGTAGTTGGAATTCTGGAGATTTAGCTGCGGGAGCTTCTGTTTCGATCCCTGCTGGTCGACACTCAGGTAATGGAAGAGTCACTGCGAAAAGTTTATCTGCTCAAACATCCGCCACAGCAACAGCTGCACAAATCAGGAGTGGATATTCCGCTTGGGTGAATGGTCAGCTAATATGGGGAACATTGAGCATTCAGAGCGCAATAAATTTTAGTGCAGCCGCCGTTTCTGCAACGCAAATTCGAATCAGTTGGCAGAACCCTTCTATTGGTCCTTGGGAAGGCGTGTTTATTCAAATGAGCACGGGCGGCTATCCCGGAGCTACGGGCGGTTCCCGTGTCTATACTGGAACCGGTAGTAATACAGCAGCAAAAAACTGGAATGAAGTCATTATTAGCGGATTGGCTCTGGGAACAACATATTATTTTACATGTACATCATATGTTAATGCACTTGGATGGGGAAATTCCTACAATGTATCAGCTACAACAAATGCCACTCAAGTAATAAACGGTTTGCCAATTATGGCAAATGGGTATGGAAACAAAGGCGCTTATGTCCAAATTGCTATTCCAAATGGAGCTAATTACATAAAATTCAGTTATACCGTCAATATTCCCAATAGTTATTCTAAAGCTGGTTCCATAGGTTTATCCAATACCACGGAAGTTGGGACTTATTCAAGTGTGTACCTGAGTGTATATGGAGCATCTAATCGCGAATATACAGACAATCACACTTTTAATGTAAGCAATCTTAATGGGACTACTATGTATTTTAAAGTTGCTAGACATGATACTAGTTATGATTATGATTATTTTATAAGAATTAATAGCGCTTATTTTTCAAATGATTAGCCTCTTGAAAAAAATTGGCTTATTGTTTTACTTCATGTAACACTTCAATCTGTTCTTCTGATGATAGCCGATAATAATCTTTAATAGCTTCTTCTGGATTTTCCCCGTTTTGCTGCCGGATTCTCAATGCCCGGATGATAATATTCTTCTGGATATTACTCAACATATCCGTCACCTCCAATCACTTCAGCCATTGCTAGGGTAAGGTCATTGCTCTCGGCTTTCAACTGCGCGTTTTCCTTCTGTAACGCATTGATCTTGTCCTGTTCAGTCGGGATGTACTCGGCCTCTGTCTCTGTCCCGTCTTCGTTCATGTGCCAGAACCGGCCACTATGAAAGCGGTCGACTCCACCCGGCCTTACCGCATAGCGGTATTCCGCCGCAAATGCCTGGTCTCCATATACCGCTCGGGTGATTCGATTCGCGTCCTCGTAGTTCTCGAACATTGCAATGTTCTGCACAGCACCGTCACTGTCCACTTGTATGTATGCATAGCTTATTTCTGCCATCTTTCATGCCTCCTTAATATAATTTTATCAGCGCAATGCCTGATCCCCCGTTACCTCCATCGCCTCTCCCACCATCACCTGAGCCACCGCCACCTCCTCCGCCACCGGTATTGGCTGCACCTGCTACGCCATTTTCACCCCGATGGTTGTATCCTGCACCGTTTCCACCACGACCTCCGCCACCGGCTCCTCCAGCCCCTCCATTACTAAAAGTATAACTATAGGCCCCACTACAGCCGCCCGAACCACCTCCGCCTCCAGCATAGAGTGTACCTGAAGATGATCCAAATGCCCGTGTAGTTGTACCCTGACCTTTTCCACCTAAAGTGGTTGCATAATTACCAGTTACATTTGCACCATTTCCACCATTCGTTCCTCCAACTCCCCCCGGGTCATATTGGTGACCATACCTGTAATAGGATGCACCGCCACCGCCTGAGCCACCTCCACCTCCGCTTGTATAGCTTTCGCTAAAATTTTGGGAATCTCCCCCTAACGCACTTAACGTTAAATTAGGAAATACAACAGATGTAGTTCCGCCAGAGGCTACTTTATTGCTAGCTGTCGTTCCACCAGCGCCTATTGTAATTGTCGCTTTCTGACCTACAGATATAGCCAGTCCTATTTTAGTTGCGGTTCTTCCACTTCCGGCCCCACCAACTCCATACGCCCCAGTATTTCCAGACCAAGCCTTTCCTCCTCCGCCAACCACAAACAGATCCACTTTTGTATACCCTGCGGAAATCGTATAGGATCCTGATGATGTAAAGGTTATGTTGATCACTGCCGACGTAATTGCGACTGCATTAAGCGCGGTACCAGTTTTTTCCCCTGCGCTACATATCATATAGGGGTAGCAGCTAAAATAATAAGTTGTATTCAACGCAGGCATGTCAAGATATGTCTGTGACCATCCTCCTGCTGCCGTGTTGTTCCCAGCTCCCTTGTAGACCTGTGTCCCGCCAGTCACTCCGGGATATCCACTGGTAGAATATCGAATGATCACACCGCTGAAGGGTTTCCCTGCCGCCTGATTCGGATTCTGCCATTTCGCCAATACGCGGCGTCCCGAATAGGCGGCAACACTAAAAGACAGCAGACTATTGACCGTCATGGTTCCAGTCAGCTTGGTCTTACAATTATTGGTATAGAATGTCTCGCCAGCCAACACATGTCCAATCTGAGCATTTCCGGTCAAGCTTAATGAACCTGTTTTTCGAAGGTAAGGGTTATCCGAATAAAATGTCTTACCAGAAACCACATCAGATTCATCTGTATTTCCTGTTAACTCAAGTGTGCCCTCGACAGGTTCATCAAAACCAGAAACACCTGCGATTTTTCCTTTAACAACATCTTTCTGATGAGCTGTCAGTTCATCCGGATCGATACCTCCGGCACCAGTACCTGTCATATTTATCACGGACATAAAAAAGCCTCCTTTCCGTTAAGAAAAGAGGGAATAAAAGGTAACTTAATGTTTGATATTTTAGTTCCCGTAATACCCATTATCTTAACCCCCTTCTTAATATTCCCCGCCGTCAGGTTCGCATCCCCCTTCACCACGACATTCCCCGTCACAAACCGGTTCGCGGCCACCACCGTTTTATCTGCGGTTCCCGCGGTATATGTACCTCCGCCCTGCGTGGCCATAGTTCCTGTAATCTTGTTCCCATTGACCCAGGCGGTCTGCCCCGGATAAATATTCGCCGCAGAGGCGGTACCCGGGGTCTGGCTTGCCAGGCTGTTTGCCGTGATGCTTCTGGTTCCATCGTGATAGCCGGGCAGAATGATCGAGCTCTGTCCGCAATTTAACGTTCCTTCCTGTTTCTGGTACGGCATGGTTCCCTCAACCGGGTCGTCATACCCGTTCACTCCTGCCGTATGTCCTTCCAATACCTGTGCCGGGGTAGCGGTGCAATCATCCGGATCCACCCCGCCGCCGCTTCCGCCTGCAAAATAAATATTTCCCATCATTTTTGTCATTCCTTTCGCTTCGCTCAAGGCACAAACAAGTTATGAAAAAATGTTGTACCTCTCCACTATTTGATTTATAATCCCTGTAGGGAATAGCAATACACTACAGAGCACGGAAGGAGGAGTGGCGAATTTATTCCGACCCCGTATCATTATATGTGCCGTCATCCTTTCAAGCACAAACAAGTGGGACTTTGAGCCCGGACTCTTATCATTGGTAATAAACCATGTTTATTCAGTCACAGGATGACAGTCACTGTTGCTATTCCTTTTTATAAGGTGGTGATACTTATGATGAAGTTAAAATACCCCATCTGCTGTGGGCTTGACGTCCACAAAAATGTTATCGTTGCAACCATCGTAATCACTAACAGGGACGGAGTATCCGAATACAGGCAAAAATCCTTTTCAACCATCAACTCGGATATTCAAAAGTTTCACAACTGGCTTATCGAGAATAATTGTTATCACGTTTGTATGGAATCCACAGGAAAGTATTGGATTCCTATTTTTAATTATCTCGAAAAGGACATAGAGGTCTGCCTTACACATCCCAAATATGTCAAAGCTATCAAAGGCAAGAAAACGGACAAAAAGGATTCAAAATGGATTGCCGACCTCTACAAATTTGACCTTGTCAGATGTTCCTTTATCCCTCCCAAGGATTTCCGCCAGCTCCGGGAACTTGCCAGATACCGCTTTAAGCTGGTCTGCATGAAATCCTCTGAGAAGAACCGCATCCAGAACTGTATGACCGTTTCCAATGTCGGCATTGCCAGCGTGCTTTCTGACCCTTTCGGCAAAACAGCAACCGAAATCATGTCTTATCTGCTGGAGCATACCGCTGATTCCATTGACGAAAAGGCTGTCCGAAAACTGATAAAAAAAGGGGCCAAAGCCAAGTCTGATGAAATCATCGAAGCAATCAGAGGCTGCAACATTGAAACAGACCAGGCAAAAAAACTGGAACTGGCCCTTGGCCATCTGGAATATCTTGACGGTATGATTACCCAGACCGAAGTGGAACTCTATGTCCGTATCAAACCTTATTATGAGTTTGTGGAATTTGTCAGCACCATGCCCGGCATGACAGAGTTAAGTTCCACCATTGTTCTCGCAGAAACAGGCGTTGACATGAACATTTTTGATGATGCCAAACATCTCTGTTCCTGGTGTGGACTTTCTCCTTCCAACAATGAATCCGCAGGTAAGAAAAAATCTGTCCGAATTGCCAAAGCAGGCGCTTACTTGAAACCGATGATGGTACAGTGTGCCCTTGCCGCAATCAAAAACAAAAAGCAGCCTTATTTTGCAATCAAATATGGGCGAATCAAAAAGCGTCGTGGCCATAAGAAAGCAATCATTGCCATCGCAAGAATGATGATGGTCTGTATTTACCATATGGTCTCGGAAAAGAAACCTTTTACCCCTGCTGACTATGAGGAATTGATGAAGCCTCAAAACCATGTAGAGCGTGTTGTTCTGAATGAAAACAATGTTTTTGCCTATCTTGAAAGTCTTGGTTACGATAGTTCTAAGTTAGTGAAGCGCAACGATAACTAATCTTTATTCTATTGTCAAACAATCGCAAAATCAGGGGTTTTATGAACCCTTATATAAGTGCGCCCAAAAATCCACTTTATTTTTCACTCTTACACTCCTTTCAGCCCAACCGTAATATCAACCGTGGGCTTTTTATAAACTTTAAACGTCGCGCTCCCGTCATTCAAAAAAGCGGTGCCCGAAGAGAGAATCCCAAACGCCTTGTTATACGCCTTCTGCGCAGCCAGCTCCGCCCCGTCCGGCAGCATACTCACCATAATCGGCGAAAGCTCAGCCGATCCGCCCGGCACATCCACCGTCTGCTCATAGGGAAGCGTTTCGCTCCATCCGGCCGCGGTCAGCGTCACCGGCGTCACATGCTCCCCGCGTTTTGCCAGCTCCGCCAGCGCATTCTGAAAGGTGCTGGACCGAAGCGTGGTCTCATGATTGTCGAAGGTGAGCAGATCGGCGCTGAATTTAAGCAGCGCCACCCAGGTGCGGTCCGACTCCGAGGGCGTCACCTCCACATTGTCCCTTGTGGCGTACCACCAGACATTGTTGTAGGAAACCATATCATTGACATAATAGTCCTTCGTAATGCTGTAGGTCCCCCTTGGCGTCAGCCCGGTGCCGGAATCGCCCTTCTCGCCCCGCGCGGTCCAGGGTGTCCAGAAATTCGTGTTCGTTGGCGGCGTGCCGATGGGGCAGTTGCCCGACAGGCACAAAAACGCCTCCGTATTGTCGTGGACAATATACGTGACCACGGAATACTTGGGATACTTCACAGTGGAAGCGTACTCGCCCTTGAGCTGGATAATATTTTGCAAATACGCCTGGAAATCGCTGAAATAAAACCGCTGCAGCGCCATGATGGCATCCAGGGTTTTGTTCATCGTGCTGGCGTTGACGATGATCCGTTTCAGAATCGGATTATTTTCAATCACCCCGTTAGCTTCCTCGAACTTGCCCTGATTGTAGAAATTCTGATATTGCGTGATCAGTGAAATGGTCTGGATCGTCGGGTCCAGGTATCGATCCCATTGATCCATGGAATCGGGAAACATAGTTTCAGTCAAATCTGTATAGGTTTGTGACATACGATACTCCTTTTAAATTTTGTACTGGTACGCCGGATAAAATGAGACGCAGCTGATTGACATGGTTGCTTCGGTGGTGCTCCCGGAAATGGACTTGATGATATACTGTTTTTCCTCCCCTTCGCCCTGTAACACATAGGAAATCTTCTGGTTGACGTCCAGCCACGGCACCGCAACGAGATCCAGATCAAGAGAGCTGGAGAGCACCGTGTGGTTATAAATCTCATAGCGGGCCCTCTGCCCGGCCAGATCGTTGCTGTAGATGGAATCATAATCATCCCCCTCAAACACGTAGAGCAGCTCCCGCCCCAGCCGCGTTATGGTAAACGGACTGTCGGGGTTCTCGTCATACGCCTCCCCGAACACCTGGTATTGTCCCAGATAATAAAACGCCTGCTCCCGGCGGCGGTATTTAAACACGCCGTCCACCCCAACCGGCAGCGTCCCGGGGGCCAGCGGGACTCCGGCGTCGTCCACAACCGGCAGCGCGGATAATCCATTGATGGATACCTTGGCATTTATCGGGTTCGTGACACTTATCCTAAACGCGATTTTCTCAAAATTGTCCACATCCCCCAAGGACGAGATTCCATCCAGGGAAATGCCGTAGACCGCGCCGGAGAGCGTGGAAGCGCCCGCATACCGGTCCGCGTCGATCACCTGTCCCCAGACCTGAACGTGGTTGTAAATCCCGGACAGCCCGGTGGAACGGCTCTCGCTGAGAACCAGCGGCCGCAGCTGCCCGTAATCGAGAATCACATTGTCCTCAAACCGCTGGGGAATCTTTCGCAGGAAAAAGGTTCCGTAAACGTCAAATCCCATTTCATATCCCGCATACAGATTCCGAATTTCATCCAGTATCTCATAAGCCGTCACATTTGCGGAAAATTCAAGATCATACGGAATTTCAAACCCGACGTCCTGGATGATATATTTGGCGATACCGGCCTCCTTTAAGGTTCCGGCGATGGCCTTGTACGCCTCCGTCCCGGCCTCGATTTTGGTATTCAGCCCCTCGAAATGGCCGCCCCGGTCCCCATTTAATGTGGTGACCAGGTCCTCGCAGTCGATGCTCAGGGTATAGCTGCCGTCGTCGCTGTAGGAAGCGCTCTGCACGGAAAATGTACCCATCAGGGTCCAGACGATTTCCCCGGTTCTCAGATGTTCGATCCCCACGTAAGGCCGCACATAGGTGTCGATCCACACCCAGCTGTCCGGCCCCAATAAAAAGGAGGCGTCCGTGACGGCCAGGGTGGCGTTGTAGGTCCTGCGCATATCCGAGTCCGCGTCCACCGAAAAGCTGTCGTCAAGTAAATTTCCCTCGACATAGTGGATGATCTTGAAATTCCGGTTCAAAATTTCAATCCTCGAATGCAGAATCCAATCCGACTGGTAAAGGATGTCCCGCTGCATCTGGGTAATATCTGTCATAAAATCCCCCTTTTCAAATGCTGCGATCCACATCGTGGTCGGTGTCGATAAAGTTGTTGTCATAAAGATCGTTTACAGATTCACAATCACCGGTCTCAACCGCGGTAAAGCTTGTGGATACATTGGAAATGTGGTTGTGGGAGGAGTGGGAGACCGGCGAGTCCACGATGCAGACCATGGCCATGCGCCCGTCGGCATACTTCAGGATTTTCGGCCTCCTGTTCGTGAGAAAATCATCCACCTCCTCGCGGTAAGCGCGGCTGTGTTCCAGGTCGAAGTCCCCGGTTCCGTCGTCAAAGGGGATAAACGTCCCCTCCACGTCGTATTCCCGGTAATTGGCGTCCCCATTGTAGACGGCGATGGATTTTTTCCGGCCCTTGGGCTCCAGCACGGAAACAGCAAAATTACGCCGCTCCGAAAGGCGCACGTCCAGAATCGCCCGGTAGGCCACATCCTTCTCAACCAGCACAATCCCGTCGAATTTCGAATGGACCCGGCTGGTATTGTGATTGCTGGAATACCGTCCCTCCACCCCGTTTAAGGTGGGCACGATGCTGTACTGATATTCCTCCCCCGACCGGTTGTAAAAGTCGTTGCGCATAAAATTAAAATCCTCGTTGGAATGGATCGGAATCTCAAAAAATGTCTTCCAGTGAAGATCGCCCACCCGCCGCTTCTTAACCAGGATGGAGGAGACCGACTCCGCGGTAAACTCCACATTTCCGCCAAAAAGGCTTTCCTGAAACAACGCGTGTATTTTCGTGTCAAAATCCCACTCTTCGGGAATACTCCCGTCCCAGGTCGTATAAACCCTGGTGGTCACAAAAAACTCGTCAAACACGCCGCTGGACAGCTGGATCATGTTAATGTCCTCCACATTTGTGGCGGTAGCCATCATGGAATCAGAATCCCCACAGGCTGTTTTTCCCAAAATAATCATAACGGTTCCACCTCCTCCCCATAATCAAACGCGACGATTTCATACAGATTGTTCCGCCGTGTGAGCATAAATCCGATCAGCCGGTTGTCAGCCGGAAGCTCGATATAGTTGCTGATTCCCACATACGTCAGCTCCCCGGCGGCCCTTACGTCAAAATAAGCCTTCGGTACGCCTCCCGTGCCTTCGTACGCCCCCGTCCTGTAATACACGGAAATGGCGTATTTCCCGTTGGAGAGCACCATAGGAGCCGAATTGGGCGCAAAGCTACATCCCTTCAGCTCGATTGTAAAATCGTCCGGCACGCCGAAGCTGTCCTCGAATCTCAGCACCTGGGAGCTGTCCCGCAAATCGATCATTTCCCCGTTCACATAGGTGGGATCAATCTCAACCCCATCCCGGTACACATAGGCCCGGAGGGAAATGATATTGGATTTGACTGTGGTATAACCGCCCCTGGCGTTGTTGGCCAGCTCGATCAGGCTGTAGATCGTGGGCTGCAAATACCGGACGGAGACAAGAAAAAAATCCGTCTCAACCTGCATTCCGGTCACAGTCTGCCCAAAGGCCTTGATGTAATACTGCGCGTTATTTTCCATCCCCGTAACCGTCAGGGAAAGTTCCTCCGTGCGATAGTGGACCGGCGATGTATGGATCACCGTCTTATCACTGGAATACAGGGAAATATAATAATCCTCCAGCTCCTCCCCCTCCGGCTGGCTGTAGGACAGCCGCACCTGATAGGAATCGTTCTGGATCAGCTGGTCCTGCACCAGATTCGTAAAAACAAAATCCGGGGTCGTGTAGCAGTAGAAGAGTAAAGGTTCGGACGGGGACGAGACGCCCTCCGCGCACATCACATTGACGGTAACCTTATAAAGAGTCCCGTTGACAAGGGTATTGGCCGGAACCGTGCATTCCTGTTTGTAAAAATTGGTCTGCGTTGCGGTATAGACGGTCTCATTGGTCTCATTGTTATATATGTGAACAATATTTCCGGTCTGTTGCGGATTGTTCCCGTCCCAGATATAAGTGATCTTAAAATCCAGACCGGCATCCTTTGAATTTCTGTTGCTGTTGTATAATACGGGTACACCGTTCATGATTCACCTCGAATTTAATAAACAATGAATGCACGATTCCAATTTCCATTTGGAAGCATGACTTCGACAATATCGCCTTCTGAATGGCCACCCCGGCTTCTGACCTGGTGAAGCGTATCGTTGCAGGAGACAATGCATGTTTCATGGCCTGTTTCCGACTTCACAATACAGCTCTTAACCTTGGGAAAGCCGGAGTCCCGGATTAAAACCTCGACAAAGTCGCCAATCAGGTTTGATAATTCCTTTAAAATTTTCGTATCGGTCATATGATCTCCATAAAAGGCGGCGGCCCCTGTAAAAGAGCCGCCGCCCGGTGTCTGGTTCTATTTGTTTCTCATCAGGCGCTGCTGCAGGGCGGATTTCAGTGTTCCGTCCGCAATCGCCCGGGTGAACGTATCCACGTCCTTCACCTGAGGCAGATTCACGTCCCCGAAGTTGACCACCACATTTTCCTGCCGCACATTACCGGCAGTGAGACCAGCGGAGGGGGAAAATGCCTCCGGCATCCCGGAAATACTTAAGGGTATGTTCTGTCCCAATGTGTCGATCAAGGACCGGGTCTGTTGGTCCTTAAGAACCGGCAGACCGTCGTCGATCTGTTCCAGGTGATCGCCGCGCAGGACATGTCTTGTGTCCGAAGGGTTCAGAACCGTCTCGCCCCCGGCGAAGGGGTAGTGGGTTTCACGCTTTGCCAAAAACGCCGCGCCGCTGTTTCGGATAATGATTTCCGGCCGGTTGCCCTCCGCCACCCGGTGAAGTCCGGGCCTGGCGTGGGTGGTTCCCTGGCCGTAGCCATAGCGGTCCTCGGCATTGGACAGTTCTCGCATGGCCTTTTCGGCTTCCCGGCAGGAATCCACAATACTGTTGCACATTGTGGAAATGGAGCTGGCCATGGAGCGGTAGGTTTCCTGAAACGCGCCCAGATTTAACAGCCGCTGGCCCAGATATGTCCCCTCGGTCAGAACAGCCGCCGCATTGGCCTCATTGATGCTGCCCAGAGCCCCGCCCACGGCAAGAGCGGAATTAGACCACTCCGCCGCGTAATCAAAGACGGCCTGGCGTCTGGCGTCCGTGGCAAGGAGTTCATCCACGTTGTTGGCCGCCGCCGCGGTAGTGGCAGCCACGCTATCGGCAACATTGACCTGCGCATTTGACCAGGCGGATGTGTAGGTGGAGAGGCTTGAGACGCGCTCGTCGTTGGCCTCAATCTCCGGCATGACGTCGCTGACGATATCATTGATTTCCTCCCGGGCTTCCCGGATGGTAATCTGCCCCATCTGCCAGGCTTCGATATAGTCCTCCACCTGCCGGATCAGCCGTTCATTTTCCTCGATCTGGCGCTCTGTCCAGGTCTGTTCCCGGTCATTTTTCTCGTACTGGCCGGACACATTCTCAAAATCGCCGGTATCCCCGGACGTCACCCGGTCCTGCCAGCCGGACCCCAGGATCGTCCCGGCCATGGTCATATCCTTGGCCCTCTGTATGGCCTCAGTGATGCCGTCCCAGGATTCCACAATCTTCTGGAGGCGGTCAATTTCCAGATCATAGCTCTCAAGCAGCGCGTCCCGGGACTCCTCGATATCCCGGATTTTGTCTTCCATATCGGAAATGGTCTGTTCAAAGAGCGCGTCCTCATATTCGCTCTGGGCGTTTCGGACCGCCTCCGAATCGGCCTCGTAGACAAAGCCGCCCTCGGATTCCCGGAAGATCCGGGTGGTCTTCTGATTCTTCGCCCGCTCCAGATTATAAAGCTTTTCCTCTAAGTCGAGCTGCTGTTTGCGCTCGTCGTTGGCCTTTTGCAGCCCGTCGATCTCATTCTGAATTGCATCGATCTGCTTTTTGGCCGTTTCCTCGGCCTCGTCTCGAAGCGTTTGCTGCGCCTCGATCTGATCCTGCAGGTGCCCGGTCACTCCGGCGATGGCGCTGTCCAGATCGTCCTGCTTATCCTGGAGCTCATCCAGTTCATCGTTCAGGCTGTCATTTGCTTTTTCCAGGTATTGAATGGGCAGCTCCAGAATAGCCTTATTGTAGGCCGCCTGGTTCTGAGCGCACTTGGAGATGGCATTTTCACAATCCTGTATGGCTCCCAGGCAATCGTAATAGGCGTCCTCGTCCTCATCCAACAGCAACAGTTCCGCCTGAAGGCCGGTCAGCTTGTTCTGGTTATATTTTTCTTCCTGCCGCGACAGGCGGATCAGGGACTTGTACTGTTTCGAAGTGGCGTTGAGCCCCATAGCCTCAGCCTCGTCCATTTGATTCTGAATGTCGGCGGCCTTATTCTGGACTACACCGATCTTGTCGTCCAGGCGGGCCTGAGCCAGATCCATCTGCTTCAACCGGAGATTTTCCAACTCCTTCTCGGCCTGCTTGATGGAGATCGTGGTAGAATTCCACTTATCCCGGTAGGATTGGGCTTTGGAGACGGCGTCTTTTAGGGTTTCGGGGATGGTTTCAATGCTGAAGCTGTCAAAACCAGTAATTTTGTCACCAAGGTCTTTGGGTAAGTCAGAGAGAGAAAGCTGATATTCATCATAATATAAATCAGCCTGAGACTGTAGCGCAGCGCTGTACTCTTCTTGCTTTTTAATCAGTTCCTGAAGAATTGGTACTTTTTCAGAATAGGGGTCGGTGTTATCCAAATCCGTATTCAGCGAATCAAGCTGGTACTTAAGATTTTTGATCGATTCAGCCGCAAAATCAAGCTCAGTAGTATTTGAAAAATTTGAAGCCGAGCTACCTGCGGCTTTATTTCCACCTAGATCAGCAAAAGAAGGGAGATCAACGGAAATCTCTACATTTGCGGCTTCATTTAATTGTCTTATAAGGGCATTATACTGATTGATTTGTTTTGTAGCAGCTGACCATGCGGCTTGTTGCTCAGGAGTGGCAGTTGTACCATGACTACTTGCTTTGCTTAGATCGGGACCGCCACTGAGCTCTGCCAGGCCATTAATGGGATCATATATGATGTTATAATATTTACTCCAGGCCCCTTGCAAACTCTTAATTAATTCAGCATCGATTTTTGCCTTAGCAATAGCCAATGATTGATAGTTTGAAATATCTTGTCCGTAACCTTCAGAAAGTGTTTCGAACAAGGTTTTGTTATTAGCTACAATATTTTGCCAAAATGTTTCATCATCACTTAGCTTATATACCATTGCAGATTTATAATCGCTAACATCTTGATTATAAACGGATGTCAGACTGGAGATAAGTTCTTTTTCATTCGATAGCCCAGCTAAGTATTGCGATACTACTAAATCTAATTCAGGGTACTTACTGATGATTTTTTGAAGCGTGTCTGTTTGAATAGTACCATTTTCTTCTATATCTTTATTTGCAGAGCTGATAAGCGATGATATATCTGAAAGACGGTCGATTGCGGATGAGACTGTTGTGGTGCTTTTAGCATATTCGTTTATAGATTCAGCAGCATCTTTAGCACTCACTCCAAGATATTGTAAGATATTTTTAAATCGCACTCCTGAGGATAACGTTTCTTCTGAGAGTTCACCGGACTGAGCTAATTCAATCAGTTCATCACGCGTTTCCCGATATTCAGGACCAGTAAATTTTGTATCGAAATTTGCCTCTACTGTAAGCTCGGTCTGTAGGCGTTTGGCTATTTGTGCATCAAAATCCTGAAAATTCCAAGTGGAGGTGTCATTATCTTTCTTTATCCCGTATAATATTTGGATCTCTTCATCGGACTTTTCATTATACCACTCGAAAAAAGCCTTTGAGCTTCCAGAATCTCCAATGGTTTTATTTTTAATAAAACCTTCTTTTAATTGTTCGCTTAATGCTGCGCGATTAACAGCATTGGGATCGGAGAGAGCCATGATATATTGGTATAATTGTTCTGCACTAATACCCGCTTTATTTAGCCAGCCAACTAATTCAGGAAAATTTGAATTTAAAATATCGATAGATAAAGATCCATCTTTTCCTAATGTAATTAATTCATCTGATAAAGTTACAAACTGTTCTTTTTTCAGTACACCCTGAATTGCTTTTTCATAATTTACTTCTTGTTTATGGAGTGCTTTAAAGTAATTATCATAAAATGTGTTAATGGAATTTATTAGGTCAGCATCTTCATCAGGTAAAAGGTAGTCGTCGAATTCATCAAAATTTTTATACAGGTCTTCGAGAACCGCTTGAGTTTGAGTTGCGTTTTCTTCAAGATCTTCCAACTCTTTTACTGCATTTTTATATTTTGAATCCTTTTGATAGTGCTCAGGGTCATCTGTAACTAAATCAGCTATTAATTTCTCCCGTATTTGTATATCCTTTTGGAGATTATCCAGGAGTGTTGTATACTCGTTTGCCTTATCAATTTGATTTCCATAGTCAAGATATGGCTGACTTATCGTTTTGCCAAACTTATAAGCAATTAATCTGGGGTCTATTTTATAATCAGATGAACTGTAAGTCTCAAAGGTGTCGAAATACTTTTTGGCATCGTTTCGGGCTTTATTAAATTCGGAATTTTTTATTGCATTTTTAATATCAAGATGACGTTGTAGTTCTTCGTTTGTATCCTGTAGTTTCGATAACTCATTTTGTTCGACCAGAGAAAGATTTTTTTTTGGCATTGAGCTCATCAATTCTTCTGCCAGTCGCCTCTAACTTGGCATTGGTTGATTCAATTTCTGAAGTTAGATCTCTATAATTCTGAGCAGAGGCCGCGGCGTTTTCTTTTACATTTTCTACACGGTTTGCAAAATGATCCCATGCCTTACTTACGGCCCATATAAGGGTATTGACCGCCAGCATTATACCAATATTTGCCACGGCTGATTTGAGAGTAGCACCAAATTTAGCGGTTAGAGAGGTGGCAGGACCGATGTAATCTTTGTATTGCTGTAATAAGTCACCGGATAAGTCGGCTTGTTTGGCGAAATTGAAAAATTGTTCGTTGGTGTAACCAACTGTGTTACCTAATTCTTCAACAGTTTTGATAGTACTTATATTTTTGCCGTTCAGCATTTCAAGAGCCTGTTCAACTTTTAGGGGGATTGGTGAAGGTTTGAGAACTTTATCTAGCAACGTAGTCCATCCATTATTATTATCATAGTTTACAACGTTTGCTTATAATGTTATTATATAACAAGAGCTTGGAGCAATTATTAGATACTGGAGGTATTGTATGATAAAATTCTGTCAATGCTGTAAAGACCGTAATATTGTAAAGTTTACTGGAGTAGGCGGGTACTATTGGGTCTATTTAGATACGACAACTGTTTGTGATGTATGTGGTTCTAGTTTTGAAAATATTGATTTTCCTGCACTTGATTTAAAGGTGTTAACGCAAGTATCACAGGATGTAAACTTTATCGAAGCTATGATAAAGCTTAGACAAGATAATATAATTGAATATGAATCCCGCATGAGTCAGTTTAGGATACAGGTGCAACAGCAAGAACAATTAGAGCAAAAGAGGAGTAATAATATTCCTAAATGCCCCACCTGTGGCTCAACCAACATAAGGCCGATCTCAGGAACGGAGAGAGCAGTATCCGTCATCGGACTGGGCCTCTTTTCAAAAAAGATAAACAAAACCTATAAATGCTTAAACTGTAAGCACACATGGTAATTAAATCACGATATTCCAAAATGATGTGAGTTCATATTCGCATCATTTTTTGTATAAAAGAACCTTCCATTTCCGTTTCCAAGCCAGAAATGGATTTGTATAATTTGTACTAAGCAGGGCAGTAGTGAACACTACCGTTCGTTCCCCTGTTCGCTTCACGCAGCCTTTCGCCACGGTAACGGATCATGTATGTTGCAGCCCGATCAAAAATCAGGCCGTGTCTTGTCAGCCTCTCGCGCGGTATATTGTGGATATATACATTCTACACGTAATGCATATATCGCGTCGGGATTACCATTTTCGTACTTTTGTACTTAGCTGTAATACACCCACATGGAGCTTTTGTTGCAGTATTATCAGTACCTATCTCAATAGGCTTACGGCTTCCCCCGATATTCGACATATTTAGGATTTTAATCCAAGGATTAGTCTACTCGATGAACGACCAAATCGTAGAACACCCACTATTTTGTAGTAGGGGGCTTGTAAACTATGACAAGTAACTCTACGTTAACCCTAATCCATTAGCGCCCAGTATAGCGCTTGCACCCACCGACAGAGTTCCCAACAGTCCCAACTTATCGATGATAGAATCCAGCGTATTGATTACGCCGACGCCGCCATCCGCCAACACCTTCAACACATCCGATCCCAGCACAGTATTGGACAAAGATTGAAACGCCGCTTCCAACTGCTGCGTCTTCGCCTCCAGGCTGTCCAGCCACCGCGCCTGTTCCTGCATAGCATAGCCATCCGAGTTCAGCGCATCACCGTATGCCTGCTGTACCTGTCCTTTTTGGAACGCTTTTAATAACGCTGAAACGTTACCGGCATCCTGTTTGCCCGCAATTACTTCCAAAAGCTCAGCCTGGTCCGTCGCACTGATATCATTCCAAACCCTGGATATACTCAAAAGAATATCATAGGTGGATTTAAATTTCGACGGATCAAAATCATCGAATAGATTGACGGCGCCTTTCGTGTACTCCGAGATGCGGCTTTGAAGTTTGTCCACCGGCAGCACATCAGAAGCATCTTCGCCGAACGCCTCAAGTTCCCCTTTCATCCCCCGAAGTCTCAAAGCCAGAACTTTCAATGAATTTCCCATTCCGCCTGCGTCTCTTGTGATTTCCGCGCCGCCAGCGATCATGGCGAGGGTCTGCTCAATGTCATTGTTGGCCAATGCCATTGCGTCCGCGCTCTTTCTGAGTCCGTCCCCCAGATCGGCGGCGGATATGGAATACTCGCTTCCCAGTGCATTAAGCTGATCTACAATGGAAATGCTGTCGGAGGCTTCGATATTAAATGCTTTCATAGCGGCCGCCAGTTCCGATATGGCGGTCTGATCATCTACATTTCCGATATTCGCGTAAACGGAAGATATCTCCGCCAGCTTGTCCGCCTCGTCCAGACTGAATCCAAGTCCTGCCCAGGCGGCGGTCTGATCGATCAGGCCCGATATTGAGCGCCCCAGTCCCTGAGCTTTGGAAGCGGCCTGATCAAGAAACTGCGAATACTTCCAATCCGTTTCGTCCGTTACGCGGTACAGCTTGGTCATTGCAGTATCGATTTTGTAGACCTCTTCGGGAATTTTCTTTAATTGGTTCCACAATTCATTGATCGCGCTTGAACCGATTTTGCTGTTTTTAAACTTATTGAAAACCTGGGAAAGAGACTGCTCGGAGACATTTTCATTCAGCTTTTCCTGCTCCCCGGCGGCCTTTTTTGCCCCGGATTCAATCTCTTTGTAGAACTGCTTTGCCCACTGCGCGGCCAGTTTGTCGGGAACTGCATCTCCAAGGGTGCCTTTGATCATGTTAGATAACGCTTTGGACTGCTTTTCGATTTCCGCCTTGTTTTTTCCAAACTGATCCAGGACAATATCCGCGCCAATCTTTAAGCGCTCCTTCGCCAGTTTTTTCTGTATGTCCGACAAACTACTTTCGTCGATCATTGCTTGTAGACGTATTTTGTAATCGTTATTCATTGAAGAACTCCTTTCATGACATTGGGATTATTTTTCTCCCTATTTGGGAAATGCCTCTGCGTCGTATACTGCCTCCCACAAGCAATAGATAACCAGAACCAATTTTTGAACAAATTTAGCTTACAGTTTAATAAAATGAATATATTATAGTGGTGTGGAGAATTGGAAGAGCTGTGCATCCATATAGGGAAGGCTTGGTCAAAGAACGCATTCCCATATCCATTCTAATACCCACTTTTATTTTTTTACACTCTCGATTAAGGCTTTGCTTTTAATGATATATCATTATTCTTTGGATATGTGACATGGATTTATGTTGTATGCAAAAAGTGCTTGTGATACAATAAAGATATAATGTAAAGGTGATGGAACAGCTAATGAAAAAAATTGATTCAATGTTTTTGGCTTTACATAATGTAAAAAGGGTTACTAGGCATTATAAGTCGTACCTAGAAAATTGAAATGCATTAATATATGATGATTTATTGCCATTCCAAAACAGGTTTGGTGCAGTATTTGTAAATGAGTGGAGGTACAACGAATGTATTTTGATAAATCCTATTTTGATGAAAACAGTAATGCAGTAGAAGTTGATTTAATATGCAATAGATGTGGAAGTACATTAATATTGAAGAATATGACTTTGTTCCGCAATATACAGTCTGATTATTGCGTTTCCCAAAAAAAGATTGTATGTGAATGTGGAAATGTAGCTGAGCCAGGGTTTATTGAACGGAAAAAAAATGTTACACTCAAGCAAGCAACTCAAATAAATAATAATCATCAATGTAATATTCCCAGATGTCCAACCTGTGGTTCAATAAATATAAAGAAAATAACAGGTTTATCAAAGGTTGGGTCAGTTGCGTTATGGGGAGTCCTTTCACGAAAAGTCCATAAGCAATGGCACTGCAATAACTGCGGTAGTGAATGGTAGTCATCATTATTTTTTGTTGAGGGTCAGTTGTTTGGAATGGCTGTCCATAAATGATAGAGTAAAGCATTTAATTTTGATAGAGGAGAAAATAAATGTTTCCAATAAAAGTATGTAAATGCTGTATGAAAAATAATTCTGAATGGACTGCTGGTACTATTGCTGGCTTTTTCGAAGGATTTTTACCAGCAAATAATACATGTCCATATTGTAAAGGTGATTTAACGGATATTAATATTTCATATGAAGAGTTTTCGATTATTAAAAAAGTATCAAATGATATCACGTTCATCCAAGCTATGATAAAGCTTAAACAAGATAATATAATCGAATATGAATCCCGTATGTGCCAGTTCAGGTCACAAGCTCAACTACAGGAGCAGCTAGAGAAGGACAGAAGCAGCCATACCCCCAAATGTCCCACCTGCGGCTCCCCCAACATCAAGCCGATCACATCAACCGAAAGAGCCGCCTCCCTGATTGGCCTCGGAATCTTCTCAAAGAAAATTAACAAAACCTACAAGTGCCTAAACTGTAAACACACATGGTAATCAAACCATTCCGCCTCAAACTGCAAACCTAAAAATCCCATATCTCAAACCCAAAAAGGATGTGTCCCAATCACAAGCACATCCTTTTTTGCGCCCCAATCCGTCCTCTCCGCCATTTACTCCATCCCCTTGCCGTTCCTCCCCCCATCCCCCCGCTCATGAATCACCTCCGCCAGCTTCCCCAGAAATTCCCCTCTCAGCTCATCCAAAGGCACGTCCTTCAAAGCGGCGTAGAGCCTGGACAAAAGCGCGGCGATGTCCTTCTGCTCGGCGGCAACCGCCTCAAGGACCGTATACAGCGCCAGTTTCAGTTTCCATTCCTTATACTTCATCCGAATCAGTGTGATCATATCCTGCATTCCTCCCATGATTTCCTTCAATGTATTGTTTCAGCAGTTGATGCATTCCGGTGGACGCCAAACCGCTGATCAGCCTGGACAGCACAACCTGCGGCGTGAAGATCCAGCCACTGATCCACGAGGCGGTGACCACGCCCAAAACAGCCACGATGGTAGGGATATACTTGTTATCCACATCGCGCACCCATTTTTTTACAATAAAACCTGTGCAGAGGCAGATTCCCACCACAACAGGCAGCATAAATTCATTCAAAAACTCCAATTTGCCCCCATTTCCGTAAAAACAGGGAACAACGAACTGCATTTCCTCCGTTTGTCGTTCCCCATTTCTACTTCTCCAATCAATCTACAACACTACACAACACCGTCGGCATTTTCCCGTCGGCATCAGCCGATAATGGCCATGTCATAGATGCGGTCTTCATCGTCCGCCAGCAGGTTGCAGGTGATGGTCATCTCGATGATGCCGGTATTGCTCAGGGCCAGGTTCATGGCAGCCTGGGGCTGGGCCTTATAATAGGTGAGGTGCATGTCCGCGATCTCGTCGTCCTCGGTCTTCCAGGGCGTCTCGCCGTAGATGACAAATGCCTTGGGGAAGGATTTGGAATTGAACTTCACCACCTGGGCCCCGGAGTCAACTTTCACCATGCCGTACACCACAAAATCGCCGGCAGAGCCCTCGGGCAGTGTGATCGCGTGATCGGAAACCGTGATTTCCAGGGATTTTCCGCAATCGTCGTCAGCCGGGTACACGTAAATGGAACCCGAAACCAGCTCCACGTCGGTAGGAATGGTGAGGGTTGTGCCGGAAGCGGTCAGCACCATTCTCTTCAGATACTCAAAATGATCTTCGATCTCCGTACCGGAAATTAGGCTGAACAGCTTCATGGTCGCAATCTGGGTCTGAATTTCCAGCGTGCCGGTCCGGTTGCTGTCAAAAGCCACCCGGTTGGGCGCGCCCTGTCCGCCGGTGGCGAAATCGCGGGTCGCCTCCAGTCCGGTGGTGGTCACATTGGCGAAATCCAGGTTCAACCAGGGCTTTTTGCTCTTGTAGTCCAGGAAAATGAGATCGGCGACATCCTTGTTGGACATGTTGGGATTAAATGACATAGTTTTTTCTCCTTTTTAAATAAAATGCTCACGATCGCAATCGTGGTTAAAAGTTACCATCCTTCAGTTTTTCGATCCACTGCATGGGGCTATAGTCCTTAGGATCTTTATAGGAAAATGTGTTGGCGGCCAGCGCGTCGCCGTAGTCGGACTGCCTTGCGTGGATATACTCGTAGAACAGCCGGATGAACTGATAATAGGTCAGCCCTCCCACATTTAAAAGGTTGATTCCGACCTTGTTGTGGGTGCAGTATTTTAAGACCATGTTGTCGAATTCGTAAGCCTCGTCCTGCTTTTTGACGCTGCTTTTGTTGTTGCGGATTTTCTCCATCAATTTCCGCGCGCGTTCGCTTTTGAAGCGGACCGGCTTATCCACCGGCTTTTTAAGTCCCAAAACCGAGGCCACGCTCTCCCGGAACCGGTCGAAATTCCGGCCGTCGATCCGCCCGGCAGTCTGTTCCCCGCCGTCGGTCAAATCCACGATCTCAAAGGCCCCGACCCGTTCCAGAAACCGCACCTCATCGTTGGCAATAAACACGCGGATGTACTGAAACAGGAGCTGGGAAGTCATTGCGAGCACGAGCTCATAGAGGGAAATGGGATCGGATTTTAATTCATCCAGATTGAATTTTGAGATGAACTCATCCCTTGAGATCAGAGTCAGATTGAGAAACGTGCAGAAAATGTGATAGGTCATTCGGCGGATCTCCAACAGGGTGGGACAGCGGATTTTGCCAATTCCGTCCACCGCGTAGGGTTCATTCCACAAATAGTCGTAAGACGAGTAACGGTTGATAGGATCACCTGCTTTACATTGAAATCGGGCCCTGAAAATACCGGCCGCCCGGGCGTCTGGGCCATACTGCCGTCAGTTTCCATATATGATATATACACGCGGGAAAACAGCGGAAAACCCCGGCAGCGCGGTCAAAACACCGTTTTTCTATTTGTGGTTCGCTTCCCGTTGTACCGCCGGTACCGCATCAAATCGTTGTCCGCCCGGCAGGCCCGGCACAGCGTTTTCCGGTTTCCGCCCTTTTCAATCAAAGCTGCACAGACCGCGCACCGTTTATATCCTTTGCGCGAACTTTTTGGAACCCCGTAATACTGTTTCTGCCACTTCCGAAGCTCCCCGTCCAGACACCGGCTCATATATTTTACATAGAAATGATCCTCAGTCAGGAAATCCACCCGGCCAAGCACGCAGGCCTTCCCCTCATACTGGTCGGCCAGCTTGCAGTTTTGAAAGCACCGGTACAAAAATGTCTCAACCAGCCGCTTATAATCGTTCCACGGCAGTGCCATTTTCCCGCGCTGAAGGGCTTCTTTTACCGCCCCGGCCTCCTCCATGGCCCGGCTGATTTGCGCCTCCACGTCCGCCGGGTCCATTTCCGCCCCGGCGGTCCACTCGTAATACAGGCGCTTGGGCGTTTTCAGCAAATCCAGGTACGCCTTGTCCAGAATGATTTCCGGGTCAAAATACCTGGTATACAGGTTGTTGATCTTCTGCCGGAGAAGGGGCCGCCAGTTTTCCTCCTTTGTGGTGGATTTACAGGCCAGATATTCGACTCTTGTCCAGCCCGCGAAAATCCGCCCCAGTTCGCTGTCCGCCGCCGTCCGGTTTACCCGGTAGCGGATCGTTCGGGTCCAGGTCCTGCGCTTGTTGGCACAAGACCAGATGGAAGCGCAGAAGGCGTTTAAAATGTCCGCCCGTTCCTCCTCAGTTTCCGCCCACTTGAAATCCTCCACAATCTCATACAAATACAAATCCTCACACTGATAAATCGGAATCATCCCCCTCAAACACAAAATATTTCCCCAGATACTCGTAAGCGCCCTTAGTCCCGGCGGGAACCTCCCGGATCTCCGCTTCCGACCTGGGACCGGCGTTTTGCTTCAGGTTCGCAATGATATAATCCCCGTAAGCCGACCAGGCAAATGCCTTGCTGACGGACAGGGAGCGGTAGGAGGCGGCGATCACATAATTCGCAATCAGCATCTCGTCCATTTTCAGCTCATCCCTCAGTCTGCCCTTGAAATGCTCCACGATCAAATCGAAGCTGAATCTGCGCTGTCCGGGGTCGGAATGGGGGGCCACGCCGCTGTTTTGCGAAAAATGCAGCTTGATGGCGGCGGCGTAATCATTGATATAGCTCCGGCATATTCGGAGTTTGGCCCGGTCCGTCAGGTCCAGCCCCGGCTTCAGGATCAGGGAACGGGTGTCCGCCAGATCGTCCACACATCGGTCCCACAAAATCCGTTTCTTCTCCCAGGCGCAAATATAGTCGCACAGCTCGTTCATAGGAGAGGGAGAGTGGTATGCGTTCAGCTTCATGCGTTCCTCACCCTCCCCAAGTCCCTTGTTCTTCTCCTGGAGCTTCTCGTAGAGGGCCCGTTTCTGGGGATAATTGTAAAGAAGGAAATAGGGCAGTTGCTTCAAATGCTTTTGCAGCCCCCGGTTCATGTGCCAGCGAAAGCCGGTTTTCAAAAAATCGATTTCCTTTCCCTGGAAAATGCGCAGGAGAGAGCAGTAGTCGGAATAGCGTTTCTTCAAATCCTCATCCGTTGTGTACCGGTTTTCGATGCTGGTCGCCACATTTGTGATCTCTCCGATCCGGTTGTCTCGGGTCATTACCTCGTATTCCACAAGATTTTCGGCCGTGTAGGCCCGTGACCGGGCGGTCTGCTTGTCCTCAATGTCCAGGATCACCGGCTTCTCGATTTTGGAAGCCACGATTACCGGGTCGTCGCACAGAAAGAAAATATCCCCGTCAAAATCTGCCCCGCCCTGCTGGGGAGCCGAGATATCGTGGAGATTGAACATGACCACGTCCTGATCCTTGAAATGACCGAACCATTTCTGGATCAGATCGTTGCGGGCGATCCGAACCCGGTTGACCTCCGACGGATCGACCAGGGGCGAGCGGAAGGAGAGAACTTCCCCGCACTCAAAATTGGCGCTGTACAGCTCCCGTTCCCCCAGGCAGCCCACCGGCTCCATTCCGGCGGCGTACTGCAAATATCCGATCATATCGCCCACGCCGGTGTGGTAAAACCCGGAACAATAAATCTTACCCACCTTGGCCTCGTCGATCAGTTTCTTCAGCTTCCGGTAAAGGAACTGTTTGACCGCCGGGTCCTTTAACATCCCGTCGTGAATCAGCGCCGCCTCCAGATACCGGCTTTCCGGTTCATAATCGCCGGTGTCCGCAATCCCCATGAATTTGTATGTATAGAACCGGTCGCCCTTCAGAATCTTTTCCAGAAGCGCGGTGGTATATTTGGCGATTTTGATGATTTTGCCGTCGTTTTCCGGGTCGAGAATATCATACTGGAAATCCCGCTCCTCGTACCGCCTGATATATTTGGGGTTCCACAAATCCAGGCATTGCAGATACTGGAAATTCATGCGGGTGTATTTGTTGAGGTTTCGGATGTGATGGCTGTATTTGCTGATCCCCAGCTTGAACCGGTATTTTTCCACCGTGTTCCGGTATTCGTCCCACGCCCTGTCTCCGTAGGCCGATTGAAACAATTTGTGGCCTTTGAACATGGAAATATTCCAGATGCAGTCGATGGTATCCACCGGATGCGCGCGGCCGTAGACGTCGGTAATCGTTTCAACGCCCCATTCCTTTAAAATGTCCCGGAACGGAACGTAGACCGAGTAGCCCTTCATGAACGGCATCCGCACCTGAACCCCGACGGCGTTGTAATCCAGCCCCAGCTGGGCGCTGACCTGCTCCATAAATTCCCGCTCATGGCAGCCGCACCCGTCAAATGGGGACAGCCGGATATCCGCCAGGCCCTCCCGCACCTCCCTGGCCTGGTAGATCACGGTTTTTCCCGTCTCCTGATCCACCAGCTCCTGTTCCCGCTCCGCCACATATTTGATGAGCTGGCCCGGAATCGTCTTTTCATATTCGCCGAGGATCACAATATTGGGCATGTAGTCCCGGATCAGGGTGCAGGCGCTGAAGGCCAGGCACCTCTGGGCCTCGTACTTTGCGATGACGCAGTGGTCGACGGGAATATCCATCTGCGTAATCCGGTATAATTCATCAAACATGGAATCGCACACAAAGGCGGTGATTCCGTCCTTGCCCTGGGATGCCGATTTCCCGAACCGGGAAAAATGCACCCCGTTGTAGGTAAAACCATGGCGCAAAACAGTGCGCAGCGCGGTTTCCTGGTTGGGGTTCTTCCGCGCGGTCACCAGAATTACCTCCTGAATTCGCTCCGAAGGGTAACCACGCAGCCGCTCAATCTGGTCAAACAGGAGGGAGTCCCCCTGGGCCACCAGGTATTCCCGGTTTATTTCCTCTTCCTCCGACAGCTGTAAATCAAAATCATGGCGGATCAATTCCCGGAGAGGGAGCTTCACAAGGGTATACATTGCCTGGTTCATACGTCCGCCTCCTTCCCTGCAAGCCCTCTGTCTCTGGCCTGCGCGTTCAGCCGGCACTGCTCGTCAAATCTCCTCGCCGCCACAATCCGAAGGGCGGCGGGGGACTCTTTTTCACGCCGGCCGCTGTATTCCGTATTGAAATCGGACTCAAAAATCAGCCCTCCGAAGGTGCAGTTTTGTTTCAACAGATCATTCATTTTCAATCAACTTCCTTTCTACTAAAATATTCAATCCTTTGGGTAATGGTTGTCCAGATAGGGATTCCCCCTTTGCCGGAGCAGGTCCTCGCACACGGAGAACGCGATCCAGTCTCCGTCCTCCCTGCGCCGTGACCGGAGCTGATGGTACTTCCACCGGTCGATCAGAGCCTGATCCGTGAGCAGCGCGTAGCGCGTGCAGATGGCGTTGTACCGTGCGAAATAGACGGCGTTCGATTGCGGATCAAACATTGATTCCCTCCTTTTCAAAAATGGTTCTGTTGATAGATTCTCTGTTTTGTGGCGGGAAGTTGACAAAATGAATGAAAAACGTCATCGGTACAGGTTGTAATCAATTCAAACAGCAGTTTGGAAGGAGTACACAATGGGCGAATGGAAACGGGAGAATCGGAACGAGTATCTGGAGGCGCTGAAAGCATACAGAGAAACAGAAGATCTGAAACCGATGATCAGGCTTTTCACAAAGGAGCCGTTTTTTTATTCCGAAAAATGCAGGTACTTTATGTAAGAAATCCATAAGCGAATGCGGGAGGCGTTGACGTAACGGTTAATGCCTCTTAATTTTTTGATATTATATCGAACAAATGTTCTATTTGGGCTTGACACGAACATATGTTCGAATTATAATGAGCATCAGAAAGAGGGGGTATTATTTATGGATGGTAAGCGCCAACAGGAGACGCTTGATTACTATTGTGGCAACAACATGGCCCGGCTCAGGCAGATTGCCTACCCGATTTTCACCCGCTTCGGCGGAATCTCAGCGAAGGATTACGACGAATTTTACAGCGAGGCCAACCGGACCGTCTGGAGCGCCGCCGCGTCCTTTGACGATTCCAGGGGCGATGAATTCGAAGCGTTTCTTAAAAGCTGCCTTTCACGGAAGTTCAAGTCCCTGATGACAAGCCGGAACAGGGTGAAACGGATTGCGGACAGGATGTGTCTTTCCCTGGATGCGCCCGTGGAGGAAGAGGGCGGAGCGACACTTGAGGACGTGCTTTTGTCTCCCTTTGACCTGGAGACAGAGCTTCTCATAGAGACCGGTGCGCCCTCCGGCAGCCGGATGGAACAATATCTGGAAAGACTTTCCCGGAAACAGCGGGAGATCGCCGCGCTGTTGTCGGAGGGGTACAAGCCCTCCGAAATCCGGGAGCAATTACATCTGTCAGAAAAGGAATATTCGAATCACATGGCCATGCTCAGGTCATATGAAAATGTTTCAGTGTTATTTTAGCAGGAGGTACAATCAATATGGGAATGATGGGGCGGGATAAAACCAAAAAGGACACCTACATGTGCGCTACGCTGCTCAATATGTTCAGCCGCAGGGAATTGCGGAAAAATCATCTGCAGCAGAGAAAAGCGGACAAGTGGAAGAGCGATGCCAGGGACGGTTTTATCGCAACCGCCATTAAGCATGAAGACGTGGATTCCATCAAGATATGCGAACAGCTGGTGGACGGTAAGGTGATTCTCTGGCTCATTGACGGGTTGCAGAGGCTGACCGTTCTTGAAAAATACAAGAAGGGTATCTTCAAGCTGGGCAAAAATGTGGAGCTGCCCATCGTCTATTACCAGAGGCCCGGCAAAACCATCGACGAGTACGGCGCGCCGGTCATGGAGGACGTGGAGTTTGACCTGCGCGAAAAGGGCTACGCTGATCTCCCTATGGAGTTGAAGGAAAAGTTCGACAATTACCAGATCGACGTGGTCAAGCATCTGGACTGTACGGATGAGGAGATCGGCTACCATATTCGCCGCTATAACCGCCAGACCTCCATGAACCACAACGAAAACAGCATCACCTACATGGACGCCATCGCCAAAAACGTGAAGGAAATCTCCCAGTCCCACCGCTTTTTCAAGGATTGCGGCAGCTTTTCCGCCACGGAGCTGAACAACGGAACCTGCGAGCGGGTGGTGTGCGAGTCTCTGATGGCCATGTTCCATCTGGAAAACTGGCAGAAAAACTCAAAAAAATTGGGAACCTATCTGAACCAGAACGCGTCCGACCGCGAGTTTCAGACGCTCAGGCAGGAGCTGGACCGTCTGGAGGCGGCGGTGGGGGACGAGTACCCCGCCATTTTCACCAGCAAAGACTCGTTCCTGTTCTTTGCGTTGTTTCACAGGTTCACCCTGCTGTGCGGCGACGATTCCAGGTATGCGGCCTTCCTCGACGCGTTCCAGGAAGAATTACACGCCAGAACCGTGCCCGGGCTGGACATGTCCTTCGACGATGTGAACGCCAACCGGGCCACAAAAGACAAGAATGTCATTAGCCGTAAGTTACATATTCTGGAACATCTGATGATGGAATTTCTTCACATCCAATCCGGCGCCGCACAACCCCCCGCAACCCCGGAGCAGTTCATCGCAGCGTGCACCGGTCTGACACCTGGGGAGGTCAAAAAGGACATCGAGTTCTACAGCCAGCTCCTGGACGATCTGGAAGCCGTCGCAATCAAGGACAACTCCAAACTCCTTGCCCCCGCAAACCGTCTGTCACTCCTGGCCATGGCCGCGTACTCGTGCAAACACGAGATGGACCTAGAAGCGTGGTTGACGTCCTTCGCGCAGAGGCACGATGAATATCTGGCGGATCAGAGGGAGAATTATCGGTATATGGTGGAGGATTTGGAGAAAAATGGGGGTTCTAAATGATATAGACTTTGTGTCAGGCGTTGTGGTATGATAGAAATAATCACGGGGATGGGTGTGGGAGAGAGGGGAGCTCCGGCGATCCGTTACCTAATGGCTTTGAAAACAAAATCAGACAAAAACCATATAAAAATGGATACGGCACTAGGATTAATTAAGAAAAGGGGAGGATAAATTATGACGGAAACAGAGAAGTTGATACTGGATAAGCTGGAAAGCATGAGCGTGGACTTGAGGGAAGTAAAAGACAAAACAGCGCGTATTGAGGACAGGGTTACTGGGATCGAGGATAAGGTCGCAGTGATCGAGGACCGGGTTACCGGTATTGAGAATAAGGTCGAGGGCATTGAGGACCGAGTCACCGGAATCGAGAATAAGGTCGCAGTGATCGAGGACCGGGTCACCGGAATCAAGGATAAGGTCGCAGTGATCGAGGACCGGGTCACCGGAATCGAGGACAAGGTCGCAGTGATCGAGGACCGTGTGACCGGAATCGAGAATAAGGTCGTGGTGATCGAGGACCGAGTCACCGGAATCGAGAATAAGGTCGCAGTGATTGAGGACCGTGTGACCGGAATCGAGGACAAGGTCGCAGTGATCGAGGACCGGGTCACCGGTATAGAAAACCGTGTCACACGCATGGAGCTCACCATCGAAAACGACATTTCCAAAAAAATCGATATTATCGGTGAAGGCCACGACTTCCTCAAACAGCGTCTTGACGAGGCTCTTCAGTTTGAGAAGAAGCGCGAAGGTATGGAATTGGAGCTGATCAATCATCGGATGGAAATCAATAAGATGAAAGACCGCTTGGATATCGCATAGCATGATATGGGTTTGCTGAAATGAAAAGCCATGGCTAATAAAAAGTACCAAGCCAGAGGGAGACAATTTGAGAAACATATACGATGGTATAATTGGACTTGCCACAGGCGATGCCCTGGGGGTCCCGGTTGAGTTTATGTCCCGCGAATGTATAGCAAGGAATCCGGTTAAATCGATGCGGGAATACGGGACACATCATCAGCCTATGGGGGTATGGTCTGATGATACAAGCTTAACACTAGCGCTGTTAGATAGCATGGTTCAATGTAAAGCAATTAATTATACAGATATCATGGACAAATTCTCGGCATGGTTATTGTATGGAGAATACACTGCCTTAGGAGAGGTCTTTGACGTTGGAAATGCCACCAGCAAAGCCATAATGAATTATGGGCGCGGAATTGCCCCATTGGAATGTGGTGGTAAATCAGAATATGAAAACGGAAATGGCTCGCTCATGCGAATTCTTCCAATCGCCTATTATCTATACAACCATCAGGAACTCAGCATTGATGTCCAAATGGAGTTAATACACAATCTATCGTCTCTGACCCACGGACATAGCAGGAGCCAGGTTGGTTGTGGGATTTATGTGATGGTTGCAATCAGTTTAATTGGCGGGACTGATCCGATAGCGGAGTGTGTTCGAAATGGAATACAGACTGCCTTTGATTATTATGACAGAATCGGTGAAATAGAAATAAGGAGTTATAATCGGCTTAAGAGGCTGGATGAATTCAAACGGTTGCCGGAGGAACAAATCCAAAGCAGCGGATATGTGGTTCACACTCTGGAGGCTGCATTGTGGTGTCTGTTAAATTCGTCGTCCTATCAGGAATGCGTACTAAAAGCAGTTAATTTGGGAGACGATACGGATACGGTTGGAGCTGTGGCCGGAGGTTTGGCGTCAAGTTTTTACGGAGCCGACCAAATACCGGAAGAATGGATCAATGTAATTGCAGGCAGAGAATATATAAAAGAATTATGCTCAAACACACTTGCATAAATAACCCAAAAGCGTTATAATAACCACAACTGAATAAGATTATGTCTTCAGGGCAGGGTGAAATTCCCGATTGGCGGTACAGTCCGCGAGCGCGCGAGCGTTGACCCGGTGAAACTCCGGGACCAACAGTATAGTCTGGATGAAAGAAGATGTGTCAGCATAGACGGGGCGGCTGCATTTTGCAGCGGCCAAATGATGCACCGGATATTATTTGACACCTGAAAGGCATATTGCTTTTCAGGTGTTTTTCTGTCAGCCAGGCGGTTTCAACCGTCTGACCGGCGGTACCGGACCGGCGGAATCCGGCAAATAATTCATTCGGAGGTAGAAACTATGAACAGCAACGCAAACGTAACTGCAAACACAAAGTCCGGCACGGACGCCAGGACAAAACGGATCACAACGGTGGGAATGCTCTGTGCCATCGCCTTTCTCATGGTGCTGTTTTTCCGCATCCCGGTAGTTCTGTTTCTGAGCTATGAACCCAAGGACGTGATGATTACGATCGGCGGCTTTATGTTCGGCCCCTGGACGGCCATGGTGATCTCCGTGATCGTCTCCTTTATCGAGATGGCTACCATCAGCAGCACCGGAATCATCGGCTGTGTGATGAATATTCTGGCCAGCTGCTGCTTCGCCTGCCCGGCCGCCTATCTCTACAAACGCGACCACACGTTAAAAGGCGCGGCCATCGGCCTTGTGTCGGGAATCGTGCTGGCAACAATCGCCATGCTTCTATGGAATTACTTACTCACCCCTATCTACATGGGATATCCCAGAGATGCGGTGGAAGCGCTGCTGGTGCCGGTATTTCTTCCCTTCAACCTGTTTAAGGGCGGCCTGAACACGGCCTTCGTCCTTTTACTTTACAAGCCCATTGTAACAGCTCTGCGCAAGGCGGGCCTCGTTCCGCCGTCGGTGCACAACGTCAAGCAGCACAACATGGGAGTGCTGTTGGTGGTGGGACTGATTTTTGTGACCTGCGTTTTAATGTTCGTGACACTGAAAGGATGATACAGGCGGGGGAAGGTACAGAACGAAAAATTCATTTTTTCCTCAAAAGTAATTGACAAATCCCCCATATTCCCTTATAATAACCTTCGTCGCCTGTGATAACAGGCGCGAAATGCAGAAGTGGCGGAATTGGCAGACGCGCACGGTTCAGGTCCGTGTGGTAGTAATACCTTGTGGGTTCGACTCCCATCTTCTGCAGGCGCAGAAAAGGCGGAAAGTTCATCAGAGCTTTCCGCCTTTTATAATCCGTAAAACTGTTGCAAATGCAACAGACATTTCCTGGAAGCCCAGGTAAAATAAGGATAGTAAAAAAAGGAAAAATAGTGTATACTGTAGGTTGTGGCTGCATTTGCAGCGATCCAGAGTGTTAAAAAACAGAGAGGCAGGAGAAGGCTATGCTTACATTAGAGAATCTTACCTTCGACGTCAATGACGACGAGGGAGGAAAAGGGATTATAAAGGATTTGAACCTGACCATCGGAGACGGAAAATTTGTGGTGATCACAGGCCCCAACGGAGGCGGAAAGTCCACCACGGCCAAGCTGATCATGGGCATCGAGAAGCCCACCAGCGGAAGGATTCTGTTCGACGGCCAGGATATCACAGATATGAATATTACCGACCGGGCGAATCTTGGAATCAGTTTTGCGTTCCAGCAGCCCGTGCGTTTTAAGGGCGTACAGGTCCTGGATCTGATCCGTCTGGCGGCGAAGAAAAAGCTGTCCGTAACCGACGCCTGTCAATACCTGTCCGAGGTGGGGCTTTGCGCCAAGGATTACATCAACCGCGAGGTGAACGCCAGCCTGTCCGGCGGCGAACTGAAGCGCATCGAGATCGCTTCGGTGCTGGCCCGGGCTTCCAAGCTCTCAGTTTTTGACGAGCCGGAAGCGGGAATCGACCTCTGGAGCTTTCAGAATCTGATCCAGGTGTTCGAGCGTATGCGCAAAAATACAAACGGGTCCATCCTGATCATTTCCCATCAGGAGCGGATTTTAAATATAGCGGACGAAATCGTGGTGATCGCGGACGGAAAGATTGTCAACCACGGTTCCAGGGACGAGATTATGCCCCAGATTATGGGCACCGCCTCCGCGGTGGATGCCTGCAGCAAGTTTTACAATCAGGATTAAATCGCCGTACGGAAAAGGAGATGAATCGAAAATGGATGAAATTCAAGAGAGAATATTGATGGAAGTTGCGGACCTGCACGGGGTTCCGGAGGGCGCTTACAATATCCGCGCCAACGGCAAGCTGGCCAGCCGCAGCACCACCGCAAATATTGATATCACCACCAAGGAGGATGTGAGCGGAATCGACATCCGCATAAAGCCCGGCACAAAGCATGAGAGCGTGCACATTCCGGTAGTGGTCAGCGAGAGCGGGCTGAAGGATATGGTTTACAACGATTTTTACATCGGCGAGGACTGCGATGTGGTCATCGTGGCCGGCTGCGGCATCCACAACTGCGGCGACCAGGACGCGGAGCACGACGGCATCCACCGCTTCTATGTGGGCAAAAACGCTAAGGTAAAATACGTGGAGAAGCACTACGGCGAGGGTGACGGCCGCGGAAAGCGGATTTTGAATCCCCTGACCGAGGTTCATATGGAAGAGAACAGCTACGTGGAGATGGAAATGGTTCAGATCAAGGGCGTGGATTCCACGGACCGTGTTACCAACGCCGAGCTGGCCGCGGGGGCCAAGCTGATCGTGCGGGAGCGCCTGCTGACTCACGGCACTCAGAGCGCCGTCAGCACCTATGTGGTGGATTTGAATGGAGATGACGCCAGCACGGACCTGGTATCCCGTTCCGTGGCCAAGGACCAATCCATTCAGACCTTCAACTCCAAGATCAACGGCAACGCAAAATGTTCCGGCCACTCGGAATGCGACGCCATTATCATGGACGACGCCAAGATTATCGCAGTGCCCGGCCTGACCGCCAACAACATCGACGCCGCACTGATCCACGAGGCCGCCATCGGCAAGATTGCAGGCGAACAGATCGTAAAGCTGATGACCCTGGGCCTGACCGAGGAAGAGGCGGAAGCCCAGATCGTAAACGGCTTCTTAAAATAAGAAAGAACACAGATGAAACGATAACAAGAAAGACGGCTCTCCCGCAGCGGTGGTTTCCATCCGGCGGCGGAACCGCCTTTTTTATTCCGCGCCCCTCGCCCCCAATCCCGTTGTGCTCCGCCACCCATCCCGTTGCGCCCCGCCGCCCATCCCGTTGCGCCCCTCACCACCCATCCCATTGCGCCCCGCCACCCATCCCGTTGCGCCTCCCATTCACATATCCCCCTTCTCCCCACCACAGTACGCCCCCACACAGTTTCATTTTACCACCCAATGTGCTACAATCATAACATACATAACGCCACATCAATCACACATTAAAAAATAACCCACAAAGGAGCAAACACCATGATATTAATTAAGGAAGCGGATATTTATGCACCCGAGCACCTGGGAATCCGGGACGTGTTGATCTGCGGAGAGCGCGTCGAGGCGGTGGGAGAGAACCTGCCCGCCCTCTGCGGCTGCCGGGTAATTGAGGCGCGCGGGAAAATGCTCACGCCCGGCCTCATTGACCAGCACGTGCACCTTGTTGGTGGCGGAGGAGAGGGGAGTTTCCATACCCGGACGCCGGAAATCTGCCTTTCAGCCCTGATCCGGTCGGGAATCACCACGGTGCTGGGGCTGCTGGGCACCGACGACATGACCCGCAGTGTGGAAAACCTGGTAGCCAAGGCCAAAGCGCTGACCGAGGAGGGAATCACGGCCTACGCACTCTGCGGAGCTTACGGCGTGCCCTCCCTCACCATCACGGGAAGCATCAAAAAGGACATCGCGTTCATCAACGAGATCATCGGCTTAAAGCTGGCGATCTCCGACCACCGGGCGCCCAACATTTCCGTGGACGAGCTGATCCGCCTGGCCAGCGACGTGCGGGTGGCGGGAATGATCGGCGGCAAGGCGGGCATCATTGTGATCCACATGGGGGACGGAGCGGGCAGGCTGGACTCGGTGTTCGAAGCCCTGGCGCGCACGAACATCCCGGCCAAGACCTTTCACCCCACCCACATGGCCCGCACCGAAGAACTGCCGCAGGAGGGCTTTAGGCTGGCGAAGCTGGGCGGGTATATGGACATCACCTGCGACTTAAGCGACCCCGGCCGCATGCCCGCTTTGCTCAAGGAAGCCAGGGATCAGGGCGTCCCAATGGAGCGGCTGACCTTCAGCTCCGACGGACAGGGCAGCTGGTCCAACTACGACGCTTACGGCAATCTGGCCGAGATCGGCGTCACGGACGTGGGGACGATGTACGCCCAGCTGGTCAATCTGGTCCGGGACGGGAACATGGATCTGTCCGAAGCGCTGACGTACTTCACCTCCAACGCCGCCCGCGCCCTGGAACTGTACCCGGCCAAGGGCCATGTGGCCCCGGGGGCGGACGCCGATCTGCTACTGTTGGGCCCGGATTTGGAGCTGGACACCGTGATCGCCCGCGGCAAAATGATGCTGGAAAATGGACAGCTGCTGGTCAAAGGCACCTACGAGACAAATATTTAAAGTTCCGGGGAAATGAACCCGGCACAATCAGGAGGAGGAACTAAATATGCTTTGTATCAAAAACGGACTGGTCCACGACGCGGTGACAGAGGAGCCCAAAATCGCGGACATATGGATTGAGAATGGAAAAATCACGGCCATCGGGTCTTTCCCGGGGCCCGCCGGGGACGCTCAGGTGATCGACGCCTCCGGACTTTCGGTCTACCCTGGTTTTGTGGAAGCCCACTGCCATCTGGGCGTGGACGGCTACGGAATCGGGTTCGAGGGCGACGACGTCAACGAGCGGGGGGATGTTGTAGCGGCCCATCTGCGCGGCCTGGACGCCATCAATCCCATGGACCCCACCTTCCGGCAGGCAGTTGAGTCTGGCGTCACCTGCGTGGCCACCGGCCCCGGAAGCGCCAACGTGCTGGGCGGCACCTTTCTTGCGCTGAAAACAGTGGGGACGCGGGTGGATCACATGGTGGTGAAGGACCCCATTGCCATGAAATGCGCCTTTGGCGAGAACCCCAAGCGCTGCTACCGGGAGGAAGGCAACTGCACCCGTATGACCACGGCTGCCAAGCTGCGTGAGCTGCTGTTCAAAGCCTCGGAGTACATGGAGAAAAAGGAGGCCGCCGCCGGGGATGTGTTCCGCAAACCGGCCTTTGACATGAAAATGGAGGCGCTGATCCCGGTTTTAAAGGGCGAAATCCCCCTAAAGGCCCACGCCCATCAGGCCAACGACATTTTCACCGCCATCCGTATCGCTAGGGAATTCGGCGTGAAGCTGACGCTGGAACACTGCACCGAGGGGCATCTGATCGCAGGCGAGCTGGCCAGGGAGGGTTTCCCGGTGGCCGTGGGCCCGTCCTTCGGCCACGCCACCAAGTTCGAGCTGCGCAACAAGACCTTCGAGACGCCCGGAATTCTGGCAGACGCGGGCTGCTCCGTGTCCATTATCACAGACTCCCCGGTGATCCCCCAGCAGTACCTGCCGCTGTGCGCGGGTCTGGCCGTGAAATCGGGCATGAAGCCCTTTGACGCCCTGAAAGCCATCACCATCAACCCGGCCCGCCACATCGGCATCGACCGCCGGGTGGGCAGCCTGGAACCCGGCAAGGACGGGGATTTGGTGATCACAGACGGCAGCCCCTTCGATCTGGACACCCAGGTAAAGTATGTGGTAGTTGACGGGACCGTTGTAGTATCCTAGCACAGCGTATTGCAAGTCCTCGTGTATATAGCGCCGCTATCCGCACCTGAAGTATGCCTGCGAATCTGGCCGTAGGCCCCACTACGCCGTCGATTCGCAGGCATACTTCAGGTGCGGATATCAGGCGCTCTGTGCACGAGGAATTACGGAACGCAGTACGAGCACAGAGTTTACCGCCCGCCCCGGACAGCGGTTCCCACGGTCCGGCGGCCGACGGCCCGCGGGAAGGGGAAATCCCTTGTCCTGATCCCGCCTTCCCTCCATTCCTCCCCATAAAAATTCCAGTTGAAAGCTGCGCTCATATCAGATATAATAAACAATGCGGCTTCTGATGGCCGCAAGAAAAAATTTTACGGGAGATAGCGATAATGGGGGAAAATAATTCGGGAAGGGCAGTGGCCCTTCTGCCAATTCTGGTGTTTCTGTTGATCTTTCTGGGAGCGGGATTCATCACGGGAGATTTCTACAGTATGCCTGCCATCGTGGCGTTTTTGCTGGCCCTTCTGGTGGCGTTCATTCAAAATCCAAAGGTAAAATTTGCGGACAAGATCCGCCTGGCGGCCAAGGGCGTGGGGGATGAGAATATCATCACCATGTGCCTGATCTTTTTGGTGGCCGGGGCGTTTACCGGCGCGGTTAAGGCGGCCGGAGGCGTGGAGAGCACGGTCAACCTGGGGCTGTCCATTCTGCCCTCCAAGGTGGCAGTGGCCGGGCTGTTTCTGATCGGCTGCTTTATTTCCATTTCCATGGGAACCAGCGTGGGCACCATCACGGCGCTCTCGTCCATTGCGGTGGGAATAAGCGAGAAGACTGGTTTTTCCCTGGCGGTCTGCGCCGGGGCGGTGGTCGGAGGCGCCATGTTCGGCGACAACCTGTCCATGATCTCCGACACCACCATTGCGGCGGTCAAAACCCAGGGCTGCGATATGAAGGACAAGTTCCGGGAGAATTTTCTCATCGTCCTCCCGGCGGCGGTAGCCACCATCCTTCTGTTTCTGTTCCTTGGCAGGGAAGCGGATTTCCAGGTAACCGGGAATCTGGACTACAATATATTCCGGGTGCTGCCATACCTGGTGGTGCTGATCGGCGCCTTAGCGGGCGTCAACGTCTTTGTGATCCTCATCGCGGGCACGGTCCTGTCCCTGGTGGTTGGCGTGGCCACCGGAGCCTTTGCCCTGGGAGAAATGTTCACCCATGTGGGCGCGGGCATTATGGGAATGTACGACATCACGGTGATCTCCATCATCGTGGCCTGTATCGTTGCCCTGGTGAAGGAGTACGGGGGAATTGATTTCATTCTCACCTTCATCCGAAAACGCATAAACGGCGAGCGCGGCGGCGAGCTGGGAATCGCGGCGCTGGCGCTGCTGGTGGATATGTGTACGGCTAACAACACGGTGGCCATCGTCATGTCCGGCCCCATCGCCAAGGAGATCAGCGACGATTTCGGGGTGACGCCCAGGCGGTCGGCCTCCCTGCTTGACATGTTCAGCTCCATGGGCCAGGGCCTGATCCCTTACGGGGCCCAGCTCCTGGCGGCGGCTTCCCTGACCGGATTGACGCCCTTTGAGATTATACCGTACTGTTTCTATCCGCTGCTTATGGGACTCAGCGGCCTGGTATTTATATTTATTAAGAAGAGAAAATAAACGATTAGGATGGGCAATGGCATGAAAACAAATAATCAATGGGCAAGCAAACTGGGCTTTATCATGGCTACGGCGGGAGCGGCCATCGGACTTGGAAATCTCTGGAAGTTCCCCTATCTCATGGGCCGGAACGGCGGCGGCGCGTTTCTGGCGGTATATCTGCTGTTTATCTGCATCCTGGGCGTACCGGTGATGATGGTGGAAATGTCTCTGGGGCGCAAGACCCGGCACGACCCCGTTCAGGCTTACGGGGATATCCACCCGCACGCCAGGATCGTGGGCGTGTTCGGCGTGGCGGCCGCGTTCCTGATTTTGTCGTATTACAGCGTGATCGGCGGCTGGATTTTAAAGTACATTGTCAATTACGCCACCACGCTGGCGGCACCGGCAGATTTCTCAGAATTCATCAGCCGGCCGGTGGAGCCGGTATTCTGGCATTTCCTGTTCCTGGGCGTGACCACCCTGATCTGCTACTGCGGGATCAGCGGCATTGAGCGGGCCAGTAAAGCCATGATGCCGCTGCTGTTTGTGCTGCTCATCGTGGTGATCGTGCGCAGCGTGACCCTCCCCGGCGCTGTGGAGGGACTAAAATTCGTCTTTATCCCCCACGCCAGCGCGTTCACGCTGAGCGCGGTCAACGCCGCTCTGGGCCAGGTGTTTTATTCCCTGAGCCTGTGCATGGGAATCACCATCACCTACGGAAGTTATCTCAGCGAAAAGGAAAATATTCCCAAAAGCTGTCTCAGCGTGGCGGGACTGGACACATTGATCGCCCTGATGGCCGGAATCGCCATCTTCCCGGCCGTGTTCTCCTTCGGCCTGGAGCCGGGACAGGGGCCGGGTCTGATCTTCGGAACCCTGCCCAAGGTATTTTCCGCGATCAAAGGCGGACCGTTCTTCGCCCTGGTGTTCTTTGCCCTGGTATTATTTGCCGCAGTGACCAGCGCCATCGCGCTTTTGGAGGTCACCATCTCCTTTGCAGTGGACACCCTGCGCTGGTCCCGGAAAAAGGCCACCGTGATCCTGGGCCTTCTGTGTTTTTTGGCGGGTGTGCCTAGCGCCCTGTCCTTCGGCACCCTGGGACAGGTGACGATCTTAAATTACAGCGTGTTCGACTTTGTGGGAATGATTACGGACAATATTCTGCTGCCCTTTGGCGGCATCACCATGTGCTATTACATCGGCTGGAAATGGAATCCGGAGTACCTGGTGGACGAGGTGGAGCGGGACGGCATTCCCTTCAAGCTGAAAAAAGTCTGGATTTTCTTCATCCGTTTCCTCACCCCCATTCTGGTGGGCGTAGTGACGGTAACCGGTTTCTACAGCATTTATTCCATCGTGCGCGGCTGAGTCATGCCGCGTCGTCCCGGCGCATATAATGGGCAGAGAGCTGTGCGGACCGGGAAATCCCCCGGGCGCGGCAGCGCGGAACCGGGAGGTGCGTTATGGAGAATCAAAAGAGGGAGAATCTGCTGAACCTGGCATTGGACGCCACGCCTGAGGAGCGTGAAAAATCGGGCAGCCTGGAGGTGGGTTACAACCCGAATGAACGGACCTGGGAGCTGATTGTGCGCTACTCAGGCGATCTGTCTGGCCTGGAGGCGTTGGGCGTGCAGACAGACATTCTGCTAAACGGTTACGCGATATTAATTGTGCCGGAAAGTCAGATCCAGGCGGTCAGTGAGATGCCGCAAATTGAATATATCGAGAAACCAAAGAGGCTGTTCTTTGCCGTTAACGCGGCGAGATCGGCCTCTTGTTTGATTCAGGTGCAGGCGGGACCAAGCGGTCTTACGGGCGCTGGCACGGCGGTGGCGGTGATCGATTCGGGCATCGACTATTTTCATTCGGATTTTCGAAATGAGGACGGCACAACGCGGATCATCCGGCTGTGGGATCAGGTCCAGAACCGCGTCTACACGGAAGCGGAAATCAACGAAGCGCTGGCCGCGGGCAGCAGGTCCGAGGCGCTTCGTTTCGTAAACTCCGTGGATACCAGCGGCCACGGCACCGCGGTGGCGGGCATCGCGGCCGGAAATGGACGGGAGAGCGGCGGGCGCTACCGCGGCGTGGCCTATGAGAGCGCCATCATGGCCGTGCGGCTGGGCACGTCCCTGGCCGACGGCTTTCCAAGAACTACTCAGCTTATGCGCGGATTGGACGCGGTGGTGCGCACGGCCATGGAGCTGAGGCTTCCCACCGCCGTCAATTTAAGCTTTGGAAATACCTACGGCTCCCACGACGGCACCAGCCTGCTGGAAACCTACATCGACAGCATTTCCAATTTCGGCCGGACCGTACTGGCAGCCGGGACGGGCAATGAGGGGGCCGGGGGAGGCCACACCTCAGGGCGGCTGGTCATGGGAAGGACAGAGAATGTGGAGCTGTCCGTAGCGCCCTTCGAGACGGGCTTCAGCGTGCAGCTGTGGAAATCCTACGCGGACGAATTTGAGATCGCACTCATTGCGCCTTCCGGCGAGAGCAGCGGTCCCATCAGCCGCCGCATGGGCGCCCAGACCTTTCGTTATCGGGATACCAAGGTCCTTCTCTACTACGGGGAACCCAGTCCCTACAGCCGCGCCCAGGAGATTTACATGGATTTTCTGCCAAGGGAGAATTACGTTGACAGCGGGATCTGGACCATCCGCCTGACGCCGGTGCGCCTGGTGACCGGGCGCTACGACCTGTGGCTGCCGGCTCAGGCCGCGCTGAACCCGGCCACCCGCTTTTTACTGCCCACGGCCGACACCACCCTGACAATTCCATCCACTGCCGCCGGGGTTATTTCCGTGGGGGCGTACAACGATTCCTATTTATCCTATGCCGATTTCTCCGGAAGAGGGTACACCCGCACGGACAATCAGATCAAGCCGGACCTGGTTGCGCCCGGTGTGGATATCGTCACGGTTCAAAAGGGAGGCGGGTACGCCGCGGTGACGGGTACCTCCTTCGCAACCCCCTTTGTCAGCGGCAGCGCCGCGCTGCTCATGGAGTGGGGCATTGTGCGGGGAAATGATCCGTTTCTGTATGGTGAGAAGGTGAAAGCCTACCTGATCCGCGGCGCAAGGCAGCTTCCCGGCTTCGAGGAGTTTCCCAACCCCACGGTAGGGTATGGGGCGCTGTGCGTGCGGGACAGCCTGCCGGGGTAAATCTGCAGATGGATAATGCGGGAACGATATAGGGCGCAGAGGTGCGGTTGAATAAATATAAAAAATTATGGAATATAAAAATGAATTTAGGCGTAAATATGCAACAATAATAAAAATGATGTGGTATTTTGTAATCTTTTTTAAGATTTTCTTAAAAAGGGGCTTTTAAAATATAAAAAAGGTGCTATAATAGGGGTAAATATTACTACATAATAAATATTATGTAGTATATAATGGGTTCAATCAAATAAATATTTATTATGCAAGAGCTCTTCAATCCATATATGGGGGTTGAAGGGCATTGTTCGTTTAAAAATTTTTATATCTCGTGTTAAAAAAAACGTTAATAGAAAAAACGAATGAAACAGAGGATGAAGGGCATGACAGAGGAGAAGAAACAATTAGTGCTTAGAGCGGCAAAACGTATGACGGCGCTGTTGATCGCGCTCATTATGGTGGTAGAACAGGTTCCATGGAACCCGGCGCTGCCTATTTGGGCAAAGGCGGCGGTGGAGCATGATCCGCCGGATATCAAGGGCGCCTTCAATATGAAGACCGACGACAGCGGCATCCAGCTGGAGAAAGGCACGATCACTCTGTCAAAAAAGACCAGGGCGGAGGGCGAGATCCAGCTGGTTGCCAACTCGGCGGCTGCGGACAGCACCATCTATGACCTGGCCCTGCATATTGATACGCCTACGATTTTCCGGAATCGCGACGGCGAGGTGTTCGCCGCTATCGTGGGAGAAACCGACCGGGACGGGAACGCCTTTGGCCCGGAACAGTATGCTCTTAGCAACGATCTGGAGATTATCGGTGGTGTGGAGGTTGCATTCCCGGGGTTAAGCGACGACGACTGGCAGATTTGGAATACTGACAACGCCAGCCAGCTTATGGATGATATTCTGTTTATGGAGGAGATGGTTCCCGGTCAGACGGGAGGCTCCGTACAGGGAGGCGGTTCCGGTCAGGGTTCTTCCGACAGCACGGATCAAAATCAGACGGACAACAGCGGCAAGGATCAGGAGACCGGCGGAAGCGGGGAGAACGGAAGCGGTTCCGGAAACGATGAGAATGGTCCCGGCAGCGGAACAGAGAATGGCGGAAACAATTCTGAGAATGGTTCCGGCAGTGGAACAGAAAATGGTGGAAACGGCTCCGAAAGCGGAAACGGCTCCGGGGAGAACGGGAATGGCTCCGGAAGCGGAAATGAGAACGGCGGGAGCGGTTCTGAGAATGGAGGCGGCTCCGGAAGCGGAAATGAAAACGGCGGAAACGGTTCTGAGAATGGAAGCGGCTCCGGAAGCGGAAACGAGAATGGCGGAAGCGGTTCTGAGAACGGAAGCGGCTCCGGAAGCGGAAACGAAAATGGCGGAAACGGTTCCGGGGAGAACGGGAATGGCTCCGGAAACGGAAACGAGAACAACGGAAGCGGCACTGAAAACGGAGGCGGTTCCGGAAGTGGAAACGAGAACAGCGGAAGCGAAAACGGAAGCGGAACCGAAAACGGAAGCGGCTCCGAAAGTGGAAACGAGAACAGTGGAAGCGGTACCGAAAACGGAAGCGGTTCCGGAAACGAAAGCGAGAATAGTGACAGTGGCTCCGGGAGCAGCACAAGCAACTCCGACAGCCATTCGGATGCCGGAAGCACCACCGCTTCCATCTCCGTCCGGGACCGGGCGCGGTTGATGACCGCACCGGTGGCCAGCGGCTCCACGGCAGATTGGGATCACACGGCGGAAGATAAACCGGATGCGAACGAGGAGGAGACAGAGGAACCGGACGGCGAGACCGCCGGAGATAAGGGGGACGAAGGAACAAGCGGTAAGCCGGAAGGCGATACGCCGGAGAATGGCGGCGAAGCAGAGCCGGCGCCGGAGAATCCCTCTAAAGATCAGACCACAGAGGGCGGCAAGCAGGAAACAACGGATCAGACGCTGCCAGTTAAGCCTGAAGCTGTGATGGATCAGGGAAGCGTTTACCAGATGTCCAGCTTTACCGCTTCGGACAGCAGCAGTTACAATTATGTATTCTGCCCGACTGCAGACCAGATGGAGGAAGGGTCGAATATTGAGAACCTTCAGTATTACCGCGGCAATGTGCGCCTGAACATGATTGCCAGCAAAACCGGCTATAAGCCGGAGCAGGCGCGGATTGTGAAAGTGTATTTCAAATTTTGGATTACGGATGACTCCAGCGTTGAGAGCCGGTTTATACCGGAAGGACTCCTGGCCAGTTGTTGGACCTGGGTCAACTACTATGGCTATCAGTATGCGGATCAGCCCAATAAAGTCCTGCCTGAGGACGCGAAGGTAGTCGGCTTTATACCTGAGGAGCCCAGAAACGTCAACTCCATATTGAACCTGCTCTACACCAACATCGATTGGAAACTGAACTTTAAAACAATCCGCGGTGCGGAGGATAATCCGGTACACGCGTGGCAGAAAAACAACTACGCTTCCTATCTGTTGTCCGTGGAGAATACCTCCGGATTGATTGAGGAGGAGGACGGAACGCTGTATCTTCCACCGAATGAAGAAGACTGGGTGCCGGATGAGACCACCTTCAAGGATTTCGATATTACGATGGAGGTGCCGTCAAATTCCCAGAGCGCGGCTTACGCCAACCCATATCAGTACCGGAAATATTATATGGATCCGGATACGGGAGCTTTGGAGGAGAATCCGGCTTACGCGGATCAGACCGGTACCGATGTAACCAGGCTCTTTGGCGGAACCTGGATTGCCAACGACCTATCCAATGTGGAGCATGACGCTTCCGCGTACGACGAAAGCGGCGGCGTGGTGATCGTGGATGTGACAGATGTGAAAAAAGAGTTTTGGGAGGTGGAGGATCCCAACAAACTGGTGGAAGAAGGCGGAACAGTTGTGGGATACAACTGGAACGCAGGCTGTAATTTTGACTTTGTTTCAAGAGATTTCAAATTGTACCCGCCGCAGTTTTCAAAGGAGTACAATGTAAATGCAGATCCGGAAAAAGAGAAAGAGTGCCCAACGAAGCGCGTTTACCGTATTTTTGCGCCGTTTGGAAACAGCCTGAAGCTGGATTCGCAGCGGCGAGCCCAGGCGACGGTGAATACCAACGGCGTGGTTTATTTTGGTGGGAATAAGGATAAAAATGAACCGGAGCCCCAGGGGGACGACAACGAGAATCTGGGCTACCGCTGGTATAAACGTGAAAAAGCCGGCACTGTTTTGCAGGTGTCAAGTTTTGACGCCAACGGCGAAAAGCTTGTACAGACCGAGGAGGCGTTTGTCGGAAAAGAGCTGATTTATACACTGGATGGCATTGGGGCCGGAGATGAAGAAAATACAAAAGGCGATTATAACGCGCCTATGTACCGTCCGCAGGTGACCGACCAGCTGCCAGAGGCTTTTGATCTGCAAAAGCTTCAATTTGTGTTGCCTGAAAGCGAAGTGGAAGAGTATTCAAAGGATGGGCAGGACCCCTTACATTTCTGGTTGGGAGGAAAGGACCAACTGGCTGGGTATGGCGTCCGGCTGTCAGAAAATTTCCGCGAGGAATATCCGATTCTGGAGTACCAGAACACAGACGGCAAGTGGCTGCCGGTGACGATCCCGGAGGAGAATTATTACATAGAAAAAGACAAGGTCATGATAAAAAACGGAGCAGGCGAGACGGTTCCCGGAGTCGTCTATACCTGTGATGTCAAAGAGTTTTTCGAGGAAGTTGAAGACTACAACCAGGTGATACGGATCAATTACCGCTGCACCTGGGTTCCTTTGATTGCCTGTCCCGGAAACGTCCGCTTGGTTGGTGTTTCCAGAGTGGCAGGCCCCCGGACCAACACGGCCCAGTTCACGTTTTCGATTCTGAATTTCCTGGAGAAAGCGGATCCGGCGGCATTGCAGGCGGGTCTGTTAAAGGACCCCTGTGGTGAGTTTGACGTGGAGAATGAAGTTTACAAGCGGCAAACACCGGAATCCAAGCCAGAGAAGATGGTCAATCCCTCCGACATTTCCGGGGACGTTCTGGCGGAAACTTTTATTAAAGAAGAAACTAAAATCGATCAGGATGAACTGGCGACGCCGGCCATCATGGATTTCGGCAATTATCTGTGGAAGATCCGCAATGAATCCGACGGAGAGGGGTATAACGTCAGTTTCACCTTCAAGTTGGACGAAAAGGTGCAGGATGAACAGCAGGACGCAAAAGAAGGCGATATGGTAGACGCGTTCCTGACCTCAGGCATCCGCATCAGCAAAGCGCTGCTGAAGGCAGGCGACGAGCCGCATAAACGGGACGAGAAGGGAAGAATCACCAAAGAACCCGCCCCCATGCTGACCATGACCGTGGTGGATGAAAACGCGCCCGGAGGCAAGCGGACGATTCAATACACCCGCTCGGAGCTGATGGAGCACATTGTGACCGATCCGGAGGGAGGAGGAGTCAATCCGCTTCCCGAGTACACAGACAATTCGGTATATCTGGATCTGCGGGAACTCTCCACGGATCCGGACGAGGCGCCGCATCCCATTCAGATTATTGAATTCCGGCTGGATTTTGATTCCTTCAAGGGTAAATATGAATTGGAAAAGCCAGACGAGGAGGAAGAAGGGGAAGAGGGCGGGGTGGAAACCTTGGAAGCCCCAGAGGAAGAACCCGCTCCTGTGGAAGACCTCCAGGCGGATCAGTGGGTGCGTATTTACGGAACCTCCATGAATATCTGTACCGCTCCCGGCAAGGTGACCTGCCAGGTGAACGGCTGGAAGAACCGTTTTAACGGTGAGATCATGGAGGAAGAGCAGTACCGGTACAAAAATGAGGACGAGGCAAAGCTTAAGTTCGTGATGGCCAAGCCAACCATCGATGCCTATGTCTCATGGACGGATAAAGCCCTGGATAAAAAGTTCAGCGCTAAACAACAGCCTGTACCCTACCGGAACCAGTTTTCCTACGATCTGGCCCTGGGCAACGATTCCACGGCGGTGATGTACAAGGGGATCATCGATCTGAATCTGGATGTGTTCGACGGAGATTATCCAGTGGAAGAGCTACGCTATAAGGGCTTTGCCGCAGAGAGCCTGGAATTTGATATGAGCAAAATGCTCGACCCGGAGAGCAAGAATAACTGGGCGGAGATGGAGGAGATCCAATTCTTCGACGTGGACCACAGAGGGGAGAAGGATCTGCCCGCCGTCACATTTAAGATGGAAGAACTGACTGGCTTCGTCAATGGAAACAAACGTCTGGTACTGCCAGTGGACAAAGTCCGCGAAAAGGGCGGATTTGATGAGGAGTGGATTCCCGGCAGGATTGTGATCATTCTCAATGAGATGGACGGCGAGATGGTTCCGGAGCATATGGTGGATTCCAACGGCGATGGCAATCCGGACAAGCTGGTTCCGGAAAAACTGCTGCACATGCAGGTGATCGGCCATGCCAACGTGTATGAGCGGGATCTGGAATTGGGGAATGCGTTTACTGCGGAAACCCAGAAGAATTTCGAGGGCAAAAAATTCCAGACCACAGCCACGGACGATGGTGGGAAAAAGGACGATAAGCCCATTGGAATCAAGAAGCTTTATGTGGATCCCAATCCCGTTGTCAATCTGGATATATATACTCAGCCGGGCTACCATGAAAATAAGTGGAGCCACGACCATGGTTACTGGAACGGCGGTGAGCGCAACCCCGATGTAGTGTTCGATGAGATCTGTCCGGATGGAACAACGTTTACGAGCGATGTTTACTTTGAGAACGGTACGGCAGGCAAACCTGAGACGGTCAGGGCCTGGCTGTCCAACTATTATGATAACAAAAACAGCGGTGAGAGCCAGGAGGCCTCCAGTTTGATCACCGGTGTTCTGGAGCTGGAAATTCCCTGCCGCCTGAATGACGGAACTTCAGACGCCACCGGTGCTGCAAGCGATGCCAGCGTGAACCATGTGCTGTTAAACCGGCCGGAGGGATTCGTGTCTTCGGAGCTTCGCATTCTTGATAAGGAGGAATTATCCGGAAAGATTGTACAGGTTACCATCCGTGGGTGGTCGGCCGACGGAAGCGAAAAAGAAGTTCAGATCAAGGGTGAGGATCTGGCGGTAACAGATGGGGTGTATGTAATCCCCAGTGAAAGCTGGGAAAAAGAAGGCCTGATTCTGGTCAACAAGTTTACGGTTGAATTTGAACATTTTGCCGGAACCGTAAAGGATAAGGCATTCTATGTGGATCTGGACGGAAAGGCTACTTATGGAATCGCTTACCGTTTTAAAGCCAGTTTCCACACTGCGGACAAACGCCTGGAAGCGGTGCATAACCGTGAGGATAAACCGGCTAATCTGCGCCCTGCGGATGAATATTACGCGGAGGACCGGGATCAGCACATTCTGAAGGTAAACGATTCTACGGCGCCCTGGCTGTCTGTGGCGGCCAGCTATCAGGCGTACCAGGAAGACGCTTTCAAAGAGGAACTCTCCAGCCGCGCGCTGATGGGATATGATCAGCTGGCGGAGACGGTTTACGTGCCATATAATGGGCATGAAAAGGAGTTTATATATTATGTCGGCGCAGGAAAGGGACTGAATCAGGTAAAGCTGGAGGATGGCTCTTACATACCTGGCTGCGGATATTGCAGCTATGGGGGCCGATTTGATATATATCAGGCGGATCGCTGGTCAAGCCCTGAAAACGGTTATCGTGTGTTAACGGAGGGAACTCTGTTTATCGAGCTGCCCGTTGCTGAGGCAGCCGAGGACACAGAGGATCCGGTAAAAGGTTTTGTATTTGACCAGTTAATGATTGAGAAAAAAATGCTGGACAAGGCAGACCGTATTTTTAGCGTGGAATTTGGCGGCCTTTCCAACCAGCAGTCCATGGACGTGCACAAGGGTATCGCTGCGTTGGATTCCGTTGTATTGGGCGGGACAGAAGATAAAAATCCGATCAGCGAGTGGTATGACGAAGATGGCAATTTTGTGGTATCCATGGAGAAATTGCAGCAAATCAACAAGAATATGACGGGCGTGCGCTATATCCGCATCCGTTTTGCGGATGTAGATGCCAATACAGGCTCTGCTGCCAGCGCATTACAGGTTCGGGTGAGCGGCACGACCAACGTTTACGCGGAGGATCCCACTCTCCAGAGCCGGGCGGACTTCTTCCGGCCGGAGCGGTACAACTTTGAGCAGCACGGCGACGGCGTTAAGGGGAGAAAAACGGACCAGCCGATCCGGATTGATCCGAAGTATGGTTATATCAGCGTCCAGAAGCCCCATCCTTACGCGTTTTTACAGTCGATTTTTGACGACGATGCGTTAAACGCTAAGAAGCTGCCCGATGCCAACCTGTATACGGCGAAATCCATCGATGCCAACCGCTGGTACAGCAGCATGCCGAAAAATCCGATGCTTGCGCAGGCTCCGTTGGGCGATCTGTTTAAGCTTCCGGAGTATGACCGGTATCAGCACAGCTATCTGTTTACCTTCGGAAACCAGCTGATCCGCTCCCACACGGGGCAGAACAACAGCCTTTCGGATGGAAGCTTTTCGGATATCCCGCAGGCGGAATTCCGGGTGGATGTGCCGATTTATTCAAATTATGAGAAAGAGAAAGGATTCCTGGTGACGAAGATCGTCATCGACAGGGACTTGTTAAAGTACGGCGAAAAGCCCAGCATCATCATCTATGACAAAGACTATCAGACTGTGATCCGGACCTATAAAGCCGACGAGGTGAAAACTCTGTTTGACGGCCGCGAGGATCTGGACAGCCTGGGCCAGACCACAGGCGCAGGAGCTAAAATTGATGAAAAGGATCTTGTTATCACCGTTGGCGGAAAAGAGGCCTATGATCTGGATAAGGACGCGGTAGTCGGATCCGTCAAGATCGTGTTCGAAAATTATGAAGGAAACGATCATATTAAGAAAAGCGATGACGATCAAACCGCGCTGTACCCCTACGATGGCCAGGTGCTCTCCAACGCTCAGACCAGCCCTGCGGACGTGATCCATGAGGTCAGCAAGCAGAACTGGCTGCGCATTTACGGAAAACCGACCTCCTTCCACGACACCCAGACCAGCGCTGAGGACGCCCAGAATCAGCAGGGCGTATCCATCGGCTCCACAGTGGGAGATCTGGTGAGCGCACAGTCCAAGGGAAATTCTGTGTTCAAGACAGGGGAGATTTACCAGTGGAATATCCAGAACGGATTGAAGGAGGCCGTTGCAGTTCAGGACGCTACTTATCAGGGAAGCACATCCTTTGAGGCTCTGAAGGCGGTTCCCACCCTTGAGGTGCGGCCGTACGGTATGGATGCCAACGGCAAGCTCAAATACGGCGGCAACCAGGGCAGCTTGAACGCCAGCATCGGCGGCAAGAACGCCTGGTATGGCGTAAAGCTGGGGAATACCGGCGCCAGCCGTATCTACCAGGGCATCGTCCGGTTTGAGCTGCCTATCACATCGGGGCCGGTGAACGCCCAGGGAAAACAGTACATCAATGGCTTTGAGACTACCTCCATTGTGTCCGACGAGAAATTTATCCCCAATATCACACGGGATAACCGGGTGTACTTGGAGTCCATCACTCTGGTGGAGCATCCGCCCTTAAAGGTGGACGACGAAAATAAATACGATGAGGAATGTGACCCCGGCAGCCCTGCCAAGGTCCTGATTGAGCTGCAAAAAAATGAGAAGGGTTACATTTATCCGGAGCTCGACAAGCTGGACGAGACTTACTACGATATCGTCTATGTGGACCGCGACAATCAGGAGATAAAGCGCGATCCGGTGAAGGCCTCGGAGATAATCAAAAAGCAGGGCAGCGCTTATCTGCTGTCCGTGACCAAGAGCCTGTGGAATACCAAGGATTGTCCGTTCGAACATCCGAAGAATATTGCGGTGGCGATCGGTAGCTACACCAGCTACAAGGAGGACACGGCTACCTACAACGCCAACGACCTGGTGAAAAACAACGAGAGCATGCTGCTCGTGAAGGGCACGCCCACCGGGTATATCTACGAGCTGGACGGCAGCGGCGAGTTAGCGGAGCTGAAGCCGGTGCAGGATCTGAAGATGAAGGCCGTCTGGATCAATACCTATGAGAGCAACAGCGAGTACGGCAACATTCTTACCAGGACTGCGAACAGCTTCGGTATCCTGCACATTGACCCCTCCGAGCCGACGCTAGAAACCTATGCGGTCAAGAAAAATGCCCCTGCCGCCGCCTATGACGGGGAGGCGGAGATTCTGCCGGTCTCTTACGAATACAAAGATGGAACCTCATACCGCTTCTATCTGGGAAACAGCTGTGAGAGCGGTATGTCCCAGCCTATTTTGGCGGTGGAGCTGCCTCTGTACGACGATTCACCGGTTACCGGCGAGCAGGAGGAGAGCAGGAGAGGTTTCCAGATGACGGATATCTATCTGGACAAGAAGCTGATCGGAAACGGTGAACTGCTGGGGTACAGCGATCTTACCGGCGAATATTATGAAAAGGACGACCCGGAAGTTCCGGCGGATCCTGAGGACGCCGGTTGGCAGCCGGTTTACGACGACGGCGTGACCAAGGTTTTTGAGATCCGCGTCTACGACCGCCTGGCTGTGGAGGAGGAGACAGGGGAACCGGTCTGCTATGTGATTCAGGATAAAGAGTTAAAGGACCTGTTAGAGGAGCGGACAAGCGGCAATGGGGCTGTAATCCCGCACACCGTCTGGTACCAGGAGGGAGACAGCAGCCGCTGCGTCAAGTATCCGGGCAAGGTGGAGATTGTGTTCGACACCTTTGAGGGCAGCGTGGTCAAGGACGAAAAGACTCACGAGGACCACCGGGGAATCGTGGAGCTGCGCGGCGAGATCAACCGCTACGGCGATGTGTCCACCTACCGGCGAAATTATCAGCAGGACAATGTGGTGAACAGCTTCAACCAGTTTACGGACGCCAACGGAAAGACCGTGGCGTACTGCGGCAACCAGATTATGGCCAAGGCCTCCTTTATCGACTATGTGTCCGGGACGGATACCAAGGTGGAGTCCAAGGACAAGAAGGATGCCCTGGATTGGGCGGCCTTTGATGTGAAGGAGCCCTTGCCAAAGCTTTCCGCACAGAACCAGTATTACAACCGGCAGCAGCTGAACGAGAGCCACAAAAACGACAGCATTTACAGGAATTTTGCGCCCTCAAACAGCACCGGAGGCAAGCGAAACGATCAAACCGCGATCACCACCTCGGTGGATGGCAATACCGAGTGGAACGTGGTGCCCTACGCCCGGGAATATCTGTCCGTGTTTGGTCTGACCAACGACAGTATCTCACGTATGGAAAACTTCCGCTTTGAGATGACTCCGGGCCTGAATACCGGAAATGTGTGGGATACCACGGTGGACGATTCTGAGAAAAACCGCGGCTTCCACACCATGGATCTCATTGTGCGGTCAGAGCTGTTTAACCAGGCGGTGATCGACCGCATCACCATTGTGGATGAAAACAGCGGAAAGAAACTGGTGCTGGAGCGGGTCGGCTACACCATGCCTCAGCCCCAGAAATCCGGCGACCGGGATCCATATGGAAAACTTCTGCCTTCCACCGAGGGCAAGGAGCAGCCCGAAACTGTCAACGCAAATGTGAAATACTCTGCCAGACTGTACAACCTGTCCGGCAGCCTGATCTCCGATTACGGTGAGATCGGCCGGGAGGACCACGATACGGAGTACGATCAGGTAGCCTCTCTGGCCAAGGGCCTGTACAAGACCTATAAGGGGGATCTGGTGATCCCCAGAACTACTATAATTGCCAATGCGGGTATGTCCACCGTCAGCCAGGTGCTGGTGGAGGGCTCCGATTTCCTGCCTATGCGCAACCCGGAGTACAAAGCGGATGCTGAGAAGTGGAACACAACCCGTGTGGTCAACACGGATCAGACCACGGACAAAGCGGAGACCATTGTGTTCGTGGGAATCAGCGACACGAAGATCGAGAACGTACAGGAGATCGAAAGCGCCAGAGAAACCAGAAACCAGGGTTCCTTTGACACGTATCTGTACGGCCACACCTATGAGCAATGGAAGTCGGCCTACGAGCTGCTTGCGGCCAAACCGGACGGAGTTCAGGATGAGGCGGGCAACAACTTTGAGGAGGTGGCCACCATGGACCACCGCCGCAATGACACGGATGCGGCTTATATTAAGACGCCGCAGATGTATTTTGACACCACCATCAGCGCGGTGTTCCGCGATCACCTGACAGGCTCGGAGGCGGCCGCGGGAGACTGGCGTTTTACGGACGAGACCACCGGCAATTATCAGAACCGGGACAGCCAGCTCTGGGCCTATTATCCGCACTACATGGACAATAACTGGCTGACTGTGGGCTATAAGTCTCTGGCCAGCTATACGGTGGATTTCCGGCAGCTGGGAATCTCGTCGGCGGGGGTGGCGAAAAACAAGAGCGGTTACAGCCTTTACGGAAATGGTACGGTACCCCAGGACTACAACGCTGCTGCCAATGTGGAGATGGTGGTGACGCTGCCCTCGGATAATTTTGATGCGTATTTTATCAAACTCAGGCCCAAACTGCGTCCGTTTGTGAACTCCGTCACCGTTTATCCGGTAAAGGGCGACCCCTATACCGTGACGACCTGGCGGGATAATGCCAGCAACGTAAACATGAGCCCGGCGGACCTGCTGAACGGCGAGGATATGGACCAGTGGTGGAGAATCAATCTGCTGGCGGATCCGGACCGTTCTAATCCGGACGGGGACGGCAGCCTGTGGCAGGATTCCACAATGCCGGACAAATACGACGCCAGGGACCTGGTAGGTTCCGCCTCTAACGCGCACCGCTATTATAAGACGCCGTCCGCAGTGATGGAGAAGGGCGGCATCGCCAAAGTGGTGGTCAACATGTCCGTCAACGCGCAGGCTGCGAACGGAACCATGGGGAACCTTTGGGAGGCGATCAACGCCGACGAGGGAACCTGGTATGAGGAAGCTTATAATCCGGAGACCCAGCACGAGCCCTACAACCGGGCCAATCAGATACCCAACCAGAGGACGCGTCATTCCCTGGAGATTGCGGGGCGCGTGATCCGCACCGGAAGCCAGACCGCTCAGGTAGGCGTGCGACTGGAGTTGGGCAGCCAGTTCAACATCGACGACGGCGGATCGAAAAACCTCTCCCGGGACCTCCGGTATGCGGGCAAAGTGCGCCCTGAGGACAAGGTCAGCCGGATCCGCGTGCAGAAATCTGCGGTGAGCGACGCCAGCGCCGGTTCGGAGTCGGGAGACAATGTGACCGTAGTGAACAGCGGCGGCGCACAGACCAAGAGCACCTGGTCGTACCGGAACTGGCACTATGTGTATATGGATTATTCCTACTATGGCAATACCAATTACAGCGAATGGCATGCCGGACATTTGGAAGATGGAGCGGAGATCCGTGTGCTGCCCAGCCAGGTACAGCAGCAAAAGGGACTGGGCATGACGGCGGGAGGAAAGGCTTTTGCGGCCGCAGGCGGCAATATCCAGTATGACCAGCCTACGGATGGCCTGCAGTTCCTGATCCCCGGCATCGCCGGATTCCAGACCCTGGGAGTGCCCTATTACGGCCAGCTGAGAGCCTACGGAATCGGCATTAACCAGCTAGTTGATACCAGCACGGAGAAGAGTACCCCGCGCACCTGGGTCAGCACGGGGACGTATAGTGGATATTATATTTATGACTACCTGTATTCCGAGTGGTACAACCGTTTTACCCACGTGGACTATGTTGATCTGACGGATATCATGCCGGAAATCACCCGCAAGGACGGGTTTTACAAGGGATTTTTCTCACGCTATGTGGAAATTTCAGACAGCATAAGACCCAATCTGATGAGTGTGAAGGTGACGATCAACGAGTACGCTCAGGATAAGGACGGTAACACAGAACTTGTGGACGGACAGCCGGTGATCGCGGGGACCAGAGTCGTGGAGGTGCCCTATGAAAAGCTGCTCAAAGAGTACGAAAACGGACTTCCTGCGGAGCTTGACGGGCGTATTCTGTTCCGCTATACGCCAAATACAGTGGACAGTCTGCTGGGGAACGACCATTTGACGGACCATTCCAACGGAGAGCTTTCCTCGCTGGATTCCGCCAGCGACCACCAGCCGGGCGACCCGCTCAATGATCAGATGCAGCGGTGGACAGATTTTGACAATGTGGTGCAGCTGGAGAAGAACGAGTATCCCGCCGAGATCGCAGTTACGCTGGTGAACCTTTCAGGCAATGGCGATATGACCGACGAGTATACCGGTGTGACGCCGGACCCAAAGCAGACGAACAACACGGACCCGGATTTCTATCTCATGGGCAATGTGTGCGACCTTTTGGATTACAATGCCAACGATCCCTTTGGCATCGGCGTGTGGACCAGCAACCTGGCCTACCGCAAGCCCAAGGACAATCACGCAAATTACAGCAAGGACCAGTACGACAACAAGCAGTCCAACTACAGCACTGGAAAAATCGGCTATATGCAGACCAGAGAACTGGTGGACAGCTTTGAGGCGGACCGGAAGATTTCCGAGGAGCAGGTGGTCGACAAGGAGGCTACCTACGGTATCCCGGAGAGCTCGCAGTCCGAAGTGAAGCAGGCCAACCTGGCGATCTGGTACGCGGCTAATATCGCGCCGAACGGCAGTACTAACACGGAGACGATTAACGGCGTGGACGGCAAGGCGGCAACGAAACCTGCCGGCGTAGAGATCAATACGGCGGTGGCCAACACCACCAGAGACGACGGCCTGGACTCCAACACGGCCCAGCCGCTGCAGGATATCTATGATTACGATTCCGACAATAAGGAGCCCAACAAGGTAAAATACCGCATCTGGGCGGTGAACGGGACCAAGCAAAAGAAGGATGAGAGCGGCAGAGAGGTTGAAAATCTGGATCTCACCGGCGTTTATTTCCGGGAGCTGAATTACCAGGATGTGCTGCCGGAGGGCCTGCGCACCCAGAAGCTGTGGATTCCGGTGCAGTTTATCAGCAAGACAGCCAGAGCCGCCCAGACGGATCTGGACTCGGATGAGCTGAAGGTGTTGAAGGAAAACCGTTTTGAAGTGTCCACATTCAAGCTCTATACGGCCAGGGATTTGGACCAGAAATCATCTGAGCTCACGCGCAGCGATCCCAATGTAGTCGGATCGGATTACAGCAATACCAATGTATTCGACCTGAAAAAGGAAATGCTGGACGACCTGACGGAAGCCGACGGCCTGTTAAGCGGTACCTCCAATCCGCTGGTATCCAAATACATGACGTATGAGACCGCCGACGGAACGGCCACGGAAGAGATCGACGAGGCGCGTTATTACTGCGTGGATCTGGAGGCCATGTTCCTGGACGGTGTGCTGGAGCCGGTGCAGCTTGATACTGAGGACGGGGGTTATTTCCTCCAGCACAATCTGCTGGCCTTTGACTACAGTTTAAAGGTGCGCACGCCGTGGCGCATCGACTACCACCAGAACCTGATGCGTTTCTTCGGGCCTAACAAGGAGGGCAATGCCACGCTGACCGGTGTCCGGGAACGTGTTCCGGAGGGGCAGCCGGCATCGGATCAGTTTACGGAAGATCCGGCGGAGCTCCTGTTCGAGGGTATATTTGCCGACCGCAAATATGCGGCGGGAGAGGCGCACGATTCCACCCGGGAGAAGGAATGGGATCTGAACAGCCGGCCCACCGTTGATACGGACCCGCTGGTGCTGTCCAAGATTATCACCAACCGCATCGGTCTGCGCCTGCACATGGCGGGCGTGAACAGCGTCGTCAACAATAACCGTTTCTGGGATATTGATAACTATAAGAAGCTGCGCTTTGTAAACCGTGCGGCCAAGATCAACCTGTCGGTAAACCGGCTGCCCTACAAGAACAATCTGGCCACCGCGTCCAACGCCGGACAGATTATCCAGGTTCCGGATCTGACGCCGCTGCCGGAGAATGGGGATGCCTTTAACAACCGGCCTCTGGGAATGAACTACAACGGCAACGATTATGGAAAGGCCGATCCGGACGGCATGAAGAATCCGCCCCGGGATCTGGCAGACATGGAACACCTGGTGCCCGGGGACCGCATCTCCTATTACGTGACTGCGGTCAACGACAAGGACGAGTATCCCACAGAGAGCGGGGAGATGCGCGAGAGCATCACCTGGAACAATCCAGTGCTGCGCTTTGAGGCACCCGAGGGGACCAGAATCGCCCGCTGGACCTATATGCCGGCCAATTATCCGCTGGGCGAGGGCAAGCGGGTGGATGCCAACGGACACTATCTGGACGCCGACGGCAATGAGATTTTGGATGCCGACGGCAAACCTATCACGGACGGGAAGAACAGTCTGATCGTCACTCAGCCCCTGGCGATCACCGATCCGGATGGAGGCGTGGACGGATATAAGTCCATCGAGCTGGAGGATATTGAAGCTTACGATCCGAGACAACCTATGGACGGCGGCGGGTATTACAGTGTTCCGGCCGATCAGGAGCTAAAGGATTTGTACAGCGGCATGGAGATGGAGAAACCCAATATTTTCGCCCGCTTTTTCCGATCTGCCAGAAGCGGGACCCCGGAAGCGGAGGATGTGGTCAGAAGCATCGTCTGGAAGATTAACGGGGATATCCCGGTAAACAAGGGCATCCGCCTGCTGGTGGTTTTGGAGGTGGAGGACCCGGACAACAACGGCGGCAGCAACATGAAGGGGAATTTCATCGCGGAATCCCTTGTGGCGGTGGGGGGACTGGAAGCTCACGGCTATGAGCCGTTCTACTTTACCAGCGCCAATCCCCAGAGCCAGGCGGGCAGCTTTACGGAGCAGGTTTACAATCACATTACCCTGACAGATCCGGACGGCAACAGCTACCAGGCCGGCGCTCTGCACACCACGGCTTCGCCTGCAGCCCATCTGGGAGCGGATGAGGCCAGACAGGAACAGATCGGCAATAAGGACACCGTGATCTACAAGCGGGTGCAGGCGGGAGCGGAGGACACATTCGAGGGCGATACGGAAACCATGGTGAACGGCGTCCACGCCCAGGTGCTGTCCGGCGGAATGCACATTTACACGGAACAGTTTCCGCCCGACGTGGCGGTTTCCATGGAGGACCATGTGGACAGCAAGGAGGCGGTGCTGACGATCGGCGAGCCCCAGGCGGCAAAGCAGGGAAGCGAGGGTATGATCCGCAACGAGGTACACAAGGATCTGGCATACATGGATCTGACTGTGGACTTTATCACCGGAAATACTTACAGCGCCGGTGAAACCGGCGATGTACGGAAGCTTCAGGGCTTCTACCTGAACCGGATGCCGGACGAGGACGAGCTGTCCTACAACCAGACCAGCTATGGCGGCGACCGGAATATGATGGCCACCATGTACGTCCAGCTGCGCAGCGACTTGAATGAGTCGGGGCAGATCCGGGCAGATTTGAACGGGTTAAACGTGCCCTATGATCCCTCCCGTCCCAATGCTGACCGATGGGCCAGAAACGGCTACCGCAAGGTATATCCCAAGCGGGCTGGCTACAACCCGGACGGTTGGTCCTATTACCGGGAGAGCGACGGCACTTACCAGCTTCTGGATCCGCGGGATGTGGCGAGATTCAGGCTGGAGTACGCAGCACTGTCCGCCTCGGACAGCGCCAAGGCGGATGAGGTGGACGATTATCTGACGCTGCCGGCCGTGAAGCTTTACGGAATCAGCCGCTGGGCGGATATCAAACCCGGTAAGGCGCAAAAGGACTACAGCTACAACTATACGGTGCAGGTGACCCAGGAGTGGTACCGCGACAGTTCCATGGCCGACAACTATACCACGCCCCAGCCAGGAGAGACGACCGAGGGGAGCGAGGGCAAGACGGCGGATGAGATGGAACAGGAGTATAAGGACGCTAACGGCATCGCCAGCACTTCCACCGCGGACGACCAGTCCACGGAGATTGAGAAAAATACTTACCGGTATGGGATCGGAACCTCCGTGACCTACCCGGTGCTCCGCCGGATGGCCAACGTGAGCCTGAACGCGGAAACCTATGAGTCGGTGGAGAAAGCCACGGCTTCCGATGCAACGCCTATGGACGGTTACCGCCCGGGACAGGAGCTATGGAGCCGGATCACGGCCGAGAACATCGGCAGAGCGCAAAAGCAGCCGGTAAGCCGGGATTCCTCCGGCGTCCTGCGCATCCAGTACGACGGAACGGAGCAGGGAGACAACCCCTACCACTGGATGGAGGATCCTGCGAAGCCTGCCGGAGCTGCGCCTGGCCTGGCGGCAAAGGAAGATGTGCTGGGCACGGGCGAGATCTACCAGCCGGTTATCATCGACAAGGTGCCGGCCCAGTTCGTGGACATTGACCCGCGGATGCTTCCGGCAGGAGGCGAGTCAGCGGTGGATGGAAACGTGAGGGAGGTCGTCATAAGCGACTGGAACAACGGACCCATCCAGATCCGGTGGTGGAACGCGGACGGAACCTTAAAGACTATGGGAACGGATTACGAGCCTCCCCAGATCACGGTTTACGCCATGACCGCGGGGGATATCGGCGGTATGCAGTCCTACGACCGGACGCTGCTCAACAAAGTGGATGCGGAGATCGCGCCCAACGACGCAGATCCCGACAGGACCAGAGCTGCGGATACAAGGTACTTTGTCTACACCTACACCTTCAAGGATCAGAAGCTTCGCACCGCGCTGGCGCCGGGAGAAAAGATCGAGATTGTGTACCGGACCACTGCCAAGCGGGAAGGGCTGCCGGTGACGACCTACCAGTCGGAGGATGCGAGAACCGGCGGGAGGGTGGCGTATTTGCCGCGGTTTGGCGAATACAGCCACAGCATGAATTACAACTACTATTATTACGGGCTGAACACATTCGACCCGGCGGTGGATAAGACCGGCGACAAGCTGATGGATATGAGCAATCTGATCCACGACGTGGGCTTTACCGGCAGCCGGACCGGCCGTAAGGCGGCCCTGACGCCGGTGGTGAAGAACGGAACAACTGTTTACGAGACGGTGAAGAACGCCGACGGCAGCGACCGGCTTTACCCGGACAGCACGGGACAGCAGCGCTATGAGTTCCTGGATCAGAGTAAGACTGTGATCCCGGGCTCCAAGGTCAGCAGCTACACCAGCATGGATGCCGGAGACAACAGCAAGTTTTTTGACGGCGATCTGGACAGCCGCAGCCGCCAGCAGGTGCTGGTGGGCGCGCCGCTGGTCGGAAACCAGCCGGATCGGGTGACGGAGCTGACCTATGGCCGCGACTGGTACAGTATGCTGGCCAAGGACCGCACCTACGGCCAGGTGGCGCCTGCGGGCGTTAAACCGGAGGCCGGGGAGTATGTGAATAAGGGCGTGGAGACCAGTATGCACTGGGACGAGACGGGCGATGTCGGAGACTGGCTTCCTGTGACGGATGAGGACGCCGGTGTGGGACTGAAGGAAAACATTCTCTGGGCGGAGGATTCCCTCCATCTGCGGATGCCTTGGCTGTACACCGCCACCCGTTTCGTGACGGAACGCTATTATGCCGGCGATATCAACGGGGATTATGACCAGTACGACACCAGACTGACGGGAAGCGCCCTGGAAAGCATGCAGGGACGCTCTGTCTATTTCGCAGATGAAAAGCTCAGAGTTTACACTCCTGGGATCCAGTACGGGGATGAGTACACTGCCCGGCTCAGCGCGATCAACTACGGTGATTGGGCGCTGGACGGCGTGACGTTCACCTATGTGCTGCCTCTGGGCGTGATGCCGAATCTGAACGAGGACGGTACGCCGGATCTGAAAGCATTTTACGGCGGCGCTCCGGCCAGCGACGACGGTTATCTGGCTCCGGAAGCCATCGCCGATCAGTATGTGACTGCCGAGGCGATCCAGCGTCCGTGGGATATCGTGGGCACGGACTATTATCCGGCGGCAAAAACAGCAGCGGATCCGGTGCTGGCGGACGATTACTACAACAACACTATGGAGACCTACGGCAGGGAAGATCTGCCCTGGGTGGTGAGAATCACGGTGAAACAGCCGCTTAACGGCTGGTGGGGCCGCAATATTACGGACAATTTGACACAGAAGGACAAGGGATATCAGATCACGGTGGACTTAAAGTCCGTGGTCTACGCCCAGCCGGACAGCGAGCGGTTTTACGACATGGTTTACACAGAGCCGTGGGACGACGGGATCTATGTGAAGGACGGCGAGATGCAGCCGGATTCCGATTACTGTCAGATTTACGACGAGTCCCACCGCAGCGGTGATCTGACGGTGCGCCAGAACGGAGCTTACCCGAATACCAATAATGGCAACACCTCCTATCTTGTGACAGGATGGCTGGACCGCAACAGCTACCAGCAGATTTACGGAATGAACAAGGTTTACCAGGCCAAGATCGGCTACTGGGGTGTCAGCACCAGCAACTTCTGGATGTTCCCGGCGTTCACGGCCTACGCAAACGGACGAAACCTGTTCTGCGCCATGTATTCGGCGGCAGACGGGGAGATTCCGGCAGCGGTTACCGACTATAACGCTGTGGAGGGCAGCGGCAGAGACACCGTGTATACGGCGGTCAGCGGCAGCCAGGCCAGACTGCTTGTGCCGGTGGTACGCCACTGGAGCGAGGTTGCGGACGAACGGGCCGGAGAACCGGGCCATGCCATTGAGGACGAGAAGAAGCTGGATGAGTTCTACCAGAATATGGAAGAACCCTTTAAGATCAGTCTGTTCGCGGAGAACCAGGTTGTGATGAAGAATATCACAGCGGGCAGAAACGTACAGAACAATGGTGCCAGCAGTGCCGGTACGGTGCACTATCAGGATCCGGTTACAGGCAATTATTTGAGCTTTATCAACCCATTTGAAGCAAATAACGGAACCAGCTATTATCAGACTTCGCCGTCCTTTGACGACATCGGAGGCGGTTGGATTACGGGGGATGGGCAGGTAACCAAGAGCGGAGCCAAATACCCGCTGCCTGTGCTGTCCACGCTGCTGCCGGAAGGTATCGTGCCGGTGGACGAGCAGGGGAAACCCTGGCCCGGACCCAGCGTGCCCAAAGAGGAGCGGGATGCCTGGGCTAACGGTCAGGCGGACTTTGACTTGACGGTGCGCAATGTAAGCACGCTTCAGGACGGAACAGCCAATCGGGAGATAACCTCCGGAACCAATGTGACCAAGGACCATTACCGCGTTTCCGTCAGCTACATTGAGGAGGCGCGCCGTTATATGGTGCGCGTCGTACCGGTGGCGGCCAACGCAGAGGGGATGGACTACAATCCGCTTACTGATCCCCAAAACCATGGTGACGTGGTGGAGGTGCTAAACGCACCGCGCTTGGACTGGAACCAGAGTCTGGACATCAATGTAAAGGTAATGGCGGTGGAGGCACCCGAGGACCGGGTGAATCTGGACGGCGTAAGCCAGGAAGCCGCCTGGGCAAAACGGGGAGCGGAAGATTCCAACATCATGCTGAACCGCTGGCAGCAGAACCGCAGCTTTGCCTCCAGTCTGGTGCGGGGCTTTAGGTTCCTGACCGACGACCGGAGCGTGGAGGAGGACAACGGCCTGTCCATGAAGTTGATGTTTAATCCGTTCAGCGTGGGCCAGGAGTACAGCGGCTACTACATGGACGGGAAATACTGCAACTGGTATGGCTGCTACAACGGGCACTATCATGCCTTTGACGATACCCGGCTGGACAGTACGGGACCGGACGGCCGTATTAAGGACCGCAGACTCCTGGGCGATATGATCCGGGGGGCGGAGACAGGCGCGGACGGCGCTGGTAACGTTGTGGACATTGAGGACTACTCGCCCGAAAATATCAGAAAACAGAGCGATCTGACCCTGACGAACGCCATGAAGGGCGGACTGCGGGCGCCTCTGAACGTGACCTACGACCGCCTGGATGTAAACGGCAGCGGAAGCGGCTACACGATGCAGGGCGACCTGATGATGGGCGACCGGTTTGTGGCCAACACCACGAAGATTTACGTGAAGAACCCCAATATCATGCTGGATAAGCGGGTGGCGCTCAGCGTCACCGAGGCCGGCCTGGGGGACAACAACGGATCGCCGGATTACAAGGGCCGCGATGTACATGAATACAAGATCGACGAAGACGGAAAGCTGGTGAGAACCGACGGCTGTACCAATGCTGACGGAGTGGAGGATATTGAGGCGGCATGCCTTGACGACTACACGGAGAATCCCAATATTCTGCTGAAGGAGGGCGTGACCTTCGGATACGGCGGAAGAGTGTGGTACGGCGTGACGGTGATGAACAAACATGTGGATTCGCCTATGCACGGCGAAGCGGACTCTTCTGTTACAGGGGAACAGGATCCCGGGGCCTTTGCCCGTCTGGACCAGCCCAACGAGTATCTGATCGATGAGTCCGGTAACCGGCAGAAGATTCAGGATCTGACCGCGGAGGGAAGCAAGGATAAAAAGCCCTCGGCCTCGGATTTACGGGAGTATGAGGATCAGCTTGAGGTGCGCAGGCGCAAGCTGGCGGAGAGCGGAGACGTGGCTCACGGAGCCTTTATATTCTCCGATTACCTGCCATGGGTGCTGGCCTACGACGAGGGCACCGAGGAGGACCCGGGCATCTGCATCCAGACGTATGACAGCGATGGGAATCCCGATGAACTTCTGGACCTCAACGAGGCCAGAGCCAAGGGATGGACCATTATCGACAATACGCCCAAGCCCAAGAAGGACGAGCGGGACAACCGCAAGTTCATCAGCATCACCGTGATTCCTCCGGCAGACCAAGCCGCCTTCGGCGACCGGCAGTCCGCTTACGAGAGCATCGGAAACGGAAAACGGCCTGCGGGTTATCTGGAGAACGGCGGTAAATTTACGCTGAAAATCCGGACCCGCGTGTCGGATATCCCCGATGTGAACAAGGCGGAAAACTACGACAAGGACGGAATGAGCACGGATAGCTTCTACAACCGGGTGTTTGTGAACCTGGACTGCCTGGATGGAAATTATGGGAAGCTTAAGGATTACAAGGGCGTGCATTACGAAGCGGGCGGAAAGCCCTGGTTCGGCGACCAGAAGAAGGATGCCGTGTCCTACTACAGCGGGACGGCCGGTAAGAATACGGACGAAAAGGTGGTGATCAAGGACGGCGGGAAGCTTCCAGTGCCCACTTCGGTGACGGATGTGAAGGGCGTGTCCATTGAGAAGGTGTACGGCGGCAACTGGAACCAGAAAGAAAAGGAAGGCAAGGACCGCTACGCCTACGACACGGCGGCAGGGCTGAAGGTCGTAAGCCCCATGGGCTACGGAAGAGTCAGCACCAGCCGGCCCATGGAAAACCGTAACGGAAAGGCTCAGGACCCGGCTTACAGATCCACCGACGACATTGCCATGTACCTGGCGGAAACAAGCCTGGTGCGCGGAGCGGTGGGAGAGATCTATACCATCGCCAACCTGCCGTTATACGGCGTGGGCCGCGATATCAACCGGCCGGATCTGACGGCGGAAAACTACAAGCAGTACGACGCTTACAAGGTGACCACCACGGTAACCAAGGTTAAGACCGGACGCTGGTATGTGCCGCTCAGCGAGCTCTGCGGCAACACGAAGGAAGAGAAGGAGGCATATCAGAAGCTGCTGGAAGAAAAGCTTCGGATACAGGTTTACTATACGCTGCGCAGCGAGAGCAAGGATATTCGCCAGACTATTGAGGATGAATTCGACATCGAAGCCCGTTACGACGGCGATGAGGAGAAGCCCCTGATCTGGCACCGCCTGGAAGCAAAGGACGGGCAGTATCCGGACGGCGCAACCCTGCGGGAACAGCAGTCCATCACGGTGTCCAAGGATATCCGGGACGACATCAACCAGATTATGTGGATGGTGACCTCGGAGAATCCGGAGAAATACCCCATACCGGCGGGCTTCCGTCTGGATGTGGATGTGGACTACGACGAGGAAGGCAAGCAGGATGCCCACGAGCTGGAGAACAAGGGAACGGGCATGAACAACGGCCACTATCCCAACCATTACCAGTATTTTGCAACGGCGTCGCCCAGCGAGGCAGAGCCTGACGCGGCCACGCCAGGAGAGGCATCGCCCAGCGAAGCAGAGCGGGACGACGTGCCCACCAACGGCGGTCTGATCACCATGCGCCTGGGGGCTTACGGTACCGATGGCCAGGCCATCAAGAGCGACAGCTACACGGCCAACTACACCGACATCTACGTGAATTACAGCGACGGCAAATACTGCCGTCTGGTGAGCAACGACAAGCGGGTGGAGGGAAGTTCCAAGGTGCCGTACCCAGAGCTGTTCGCACGGTCCGGCATGATCCTGGTGCTGTACACGCCGGTGGGCGAGATGAAGATCGAGGGTAAGTATCTGGAGTATATCCAGCGGGCGGCCGATGGAGAACCGCTGCCTCAGGATGAATGCCATTATAAATGGAAAGACCAGATCAAACTAAAGGACAGCAGTAAGGTGGTTTCCTACATCTGCACGCTGGACAACATTGAAAACGAACGACTGGAGAAGTACACGGATTCCGAGGACCGGGAAGATATTTTCGTCAACCCGACCATTGTGATCCGGGTGCCGCCGCTGTTGACGATCAATCCCAACACGCTGACCTACGTGCCATATGACGAGGTGACAGACGATTTATCCATGCCGCTGAATCCGGCATACCAGCGGAAGAGCTCTTACAGTGAGACGGAGCCTTTATACTGGACCTTTAAGGTGGTGCATCGGGATTACGACAAGAACGGACATTTTACCACTGAAACAGAGCCTTCGGACTTTACAGACGTGACGTTAGATACGAAGGACATCCAACCCCTTAAACAGATAGGAAATGAAAAGCTGCTGAAATTCTTCTTCAAAGGCAGACTGATGCCGGGCGACAGCATTGTGATTCAGTATATGGCCCGCGTTACCACCACCAATGAAGCAGACCCGCTGGCTAAGGGCGAGAATAAGGTGACCTACGGTTACGCCACGGACGATGTGGGACAGCCCAAATGGGTGAAGTGGATCGCAGGGGACGACGAGGCTCAGGATGTGGGATCCCATCAGGTGAAGGACGGCAAGAACTATGACGAGGACGATTCCTCCTCCGATACCCTGCTGGAGATCAAGAACGATATTATTTCATTTGACACCGTAATGTCCTTCCCGAAGTTCAAGGCGGTAACGACGGTGCTGGAGCCGGGCGAGGTCTCGACTACCAACGGCAAACCCGTTCCCGTGCTGGAGGGAGAATATTACAGGTACAGGCTGAATATGAGAAACAGCCAGACATTTACGCCCGGCGATGCCGCGGCCGGCATGAAGGTGAACCCGATCTTCTACGATATCCTGCCATACGAGGGAGATACGAAGATCACGGGAACCGAGTCCGGAGGAACGTGGAACGCGCCTGCAAGAGGTTCCAAGTGGAACCCGTGGCTGGAGCTGGATGAGGAGAACTTTGAGCTCAACGCTACCAGCAACGCCGACCCGCAGGGCGAGGCCGGAGAGGACGGAATTATCACGTTCCCCGAGGATACCTACAAGATCTGGGTGGGACCGGTGGATGTGACCAGAGATGAGAACGGAGCAATCACAGAGCTGAAGCCGGCCGGACTGGAGGCCATGTATTCCGTGAAGGACAGAAGCCGCATCAAGGACAACGTGGACAACTTCTTCCAGGCGCTGGGACTGACCGCCCTGGATGAAGAGCAGGAGCTGAACTGGACCGTAAACGGGCTGGAAGAAGCGAATGTGAAGAAACACCATGTGACCCTGGCGGAACTGAAGGAGTACCGGGAAAGCAGCGGCATGACCCAGGCTCAGTACGAGGAAATCCGCAAAGAAATGCGCGCCATCGCCGTGACCTTTAACAACTGGGAGGGCACAAAGAACGAGCTGTACAGGATGTACGCATCCTCCGATTTCTGGCTGTCCTTTAAGGTGGAGACACCGCTTAACCTGCCGGTTTACTCGGCGGACAGAAGCGCCGTGTCGGACGATGCGCTGAAGACCCAGATCGGCCGCTACAAGGCCGGAAACAGCTTTGTGGGAACCGCCAAGGACGTGTATACGTCGGAATCCGCTGTGCTGGAGGTCTATGTGCACAACCCGGTGGACCGCACCCAGATCGGCGACTATGTGTGGCTGGATACCAATATCAATGGTAAACAGGATGAAGTCGCCTACGAGGTGCCGGAGACGGGCACGGACTTTGACCGGAAGCTTCCAAAGCGGGTCAAAGAGGTGGACGAGTACGGAAATATCACGTACGTGCCGGATTGGGGCAAGGACGGAGACGTCTTAAAGCCTGATCCCGGAATCAACGGCGTGAAAGTGGAACTCTTAAACGGTCTTGGACAGCCCTGCAACTACGACGGTGAAGCGGTGGAGCTTGAGCCGGATGGCGGTTTGGATGAGTTTGGCAGACCCCTGTATTACAAGCTGAACGATCAGGGAGAACGCCTGCTGGACGCTTCCGGAGCTACCAGTACAACGCCTTACGGCCCGTTGAGCTGCATCACCAAGTCGGACAACTACGGCAACCAGGGCTACTACATTTTCCCGAACATCAAGGACGGGGAGTACCGGCTGAGATTTACCATGCCGGTGGAATACAACGAGTACGGTCTCACCACCTGGGAGATCGGAAACGACGGAGATCTCATCACCATGGAAGTGGTGGAGCCCGGCGAGACCTGGTCTCCCAGCGGGCAGGCCGGTGGTGTGGGAAGCTTTACCGCTAAAAACCTGACCTTCGTAACCGCGGATGTGATTCACGCGGCCAGCGGGATCAAGGATGAGAAACGGGTGAGCTACGACGTGGGCGTGGGCCTTCCGGTCCGCTACGGCGGCGTGGCCTGGCTGGATGAGAAAGAGGATGAGCTGTCAGAACACGGTTACGACGGTTATTACGACAGCGTGGAGAATCCTCATGATGATCACCAGACCAACCCCTACGCTGAATCCGGCTTCCGCTATACCTACGAGGATGGGGATGGAGCGAAGCTGGAAGAAGGCGTGACGATAATCGCATGCATCAAGGGACAGGAAATGGACGAGCAGGGTAATGTGGTGCCCGCGCTGGATATGCACGGTAGGCCTCTGATTGTACGGCCGCTGCCGGGGTACAACACCACCCGTACCATGGAAATCCTGAAAGAAGAGTACCGGCTGCTGAAAGAGGCGGACGAGGAAATACGAAACGCGGGCGGCACGGAGTCCGAACTCTCCAGACTGAGAGCGGATTACGAGGTGCTGAACAAGAAGTATCCCACCCGCTATCCGGATCTGCCGGGAGACGGTGAGACGCTGTCTGAGGAGCAGTTGGAGGCAATACTGGCGCCCTTTGTGGGAACCTATGAGTTTAAGTACATGATCCCGGGCAAACAGTATGTATTCTACGCAATCCCGCCGGTTGAGAACGGCACGGGCAAGAAGATTTACAAGATGTCCAAGACGATCTCCGGCGATCCTTTGGCTGGACGTTATGAGAATGACGGCCGCTACAACGGATGGACCAAGGAGTTTACCGCAGCCATTCCGCAGGATAACAGCGGCAAGGTTCAGGTCGTGACCAACAAGTCGGGCCAGGTGCTCCATTACCAGGATCAGAGACTGATTGATTTTGGCCTGGTGTCCATTGACAACACCATGCTGTCCGGTATTGTGTGGGATGACGACACGGACCGGGATGAGCTGCCGGACGGCACCTACGCTGAGTACGACGGAATCCGTAAGGACGGCTACGCCGGAATTGAGAACGTAAGGGTGAACCTGTACGCATACGGATGGGTGGAAGGCCAGGGATGGCTGCCCCTGAAGAAAGAGGACGGGGATCTGAAGTTTGTGGACGAGCCAAAGGTTGCCACGCCGACGGAAGCAACGCCTGTGGCGGTGGCTTTGTCGGAGGCGACTCCGTCTCAGGCCAAACCGGTAGATACCACATTGACCACGGCCGGCGGCGAATGGCAGTTCAAACTGAAACCTGTGCTGGAAACCGGTGTGGAAGGCGACCGGCAGTATTACCTGGTGGGTTACCGCGTAGAGATACCGGATCTGCCGAAGGGATACACCGTGACGTCGATGCACAAGGAGATCAGCGGGAAGAAGGATCTGGAGGAGATCGACAGCGATCTGTCTGGCAACAGCTGGCTGTACGCCAGAAGGGAGCCGGGACAGTGGCTGAATCTGGAGACGGATGTATTCGATGAGAAGGATCCCATGACCGCAAGCATGTATCTGCCTTATGAGAAGGCGGAAACCAATGAGGACGGACTGCCGGATGCCAACCTGCACACCATCAGGCTGGGCGATGTTTATTACGACTATGACGCCCAGAGGACCATCGAACATGTGGACGCGGGCCTTACGCCTTACGCCAAGGGCTCTGTGGACGGTATCGTGTGGAACGATGCGCAGATGGTGAACGGAAAGGCGGACTACGACGGAATCCGCAAGAACGGCGACAAGGGAATCGAGGATGTGCGCGTCACCTTGCAGTACCGGATCGGCGACGTGGACTATGCGTCCAAATCGGAAGCGGACTACATCGGGGATAAGGATACGGATTACAGCCGCACCGGGACAATGATTCCGGACGGAACCTATGTGGATCTGTTTACCTATAACCCGGATGAGTACCGGCCGTGGGAGGACGAGACCGGGGAAGCCTACTGGATCAGCGGACCGTATATACTGCCGCGCACCCTGGAGGCGGAAGAACGGTTCTTAGAGGATGTGAAGCTGGAAGAGAAGCGGATCGAAGAACTGAAGAAGGAGCTGGAGGAACTGATCCGACAGCAGACTGGCGCGGTTAACGGGCTGAGCAGCCTGCAGACCCGCCTTGGGAACGCGGAGAACGCCAAAGCGGCTGATCAGGCTCTGCTGGATGAGAAGTATGAGAAGCAGGGCGGCTATGAGCGCGAACGGGCGAATGTGGAAGGCCGCAAAGCGCGTCTGGAAGTTTTAATCGACGTGCGTCAGAAGTCGATCAAGGACCTGAAGGAGGAGCTGAAGCAGGATCACACGCCGGAAGAGCTCGAGGAGATCAACAGCGAGATCGCGGCGCTGGAAGCGGAGACGGCCGGTTACGTGAAAGAGAAAAACGAGGCCGAAGCAACGTACCTGAAGCTCAACGAGCAGATTTGGGAGATCGGAAACGAGATCCGGGAGCTGCTTGCAAAGATGGAAAGCTCCGAGCTGGATATCAGCGCCCTGAAGCGGCAGATCAGCCTTGAGAAGGAGGCGCTTGAGAAACTGTCCGTGGAGATCGAAGAGAAGCGCAGTCAGAGTGAGGAGGTCTATGTAGAGACGGTCAGCGTCCGCACGGACAAAGACGGCTATTATACCTTCCCGGCGCTTCCTCTGTTCGACGAGGAGCAGCCGGTGAAGCCGGGCAGGACCAGAGAGACGTTTGTCCAGCCTGAGCCGTACCGTTACCGGATCCTGGTGGAGAAGGCGGCGGGGCTGAGCTTTACCGACTTAAAGGTACAGACGGCGGGAGCCAACGACGACAATGATTCCGACGTGGGTCTCCTGACCGGATACGACTACGAGAACGGCAACATGGAGCGGTACGGAGTGGGCCGCGGCAGCCTGGGCGTCAGCGACAGCTTTGCGCTGATGGAGAAGATGGATGAGGACGTCAACGCTTACGACGGCAGATACCACCTGCGTCAGGACGGCGATGTGCCGGAGCAGGTGCGCTCGAAACGCCACATACTGCGGGATGCCGGAGTGCTGGCATTTGAGAACCGCGTAACAATCGGAGATTACGTCTGGGAGGATGCTAACGGAAACGGCATCCAGGACAAAGATGAGAGAGGAGTGAAGGGAGCGGCCGTTATACTGTTCCGCTACAATCCTGAGGGAGAAGAGACTTACTATACCTACGAGCTGGCGGATATGGAGCCAGGCACGGCGACAGCCTCCAACGCGGTGGCAACGCCGGATGTAGCCTACAGCACCATAAAGGCGTCCGGAAACGCATGGCTCACGGGTGGAACGGATGTGACGGCGGCAGGAACGACTAAGATTCGGGTAACGGGAACTGTGGTCCGCAAAGGAACCTGGGAACCCTGCAGCGATCTGGACGGAGTAAGCCTGCGATATACGGATGAGGACGGACATTACCAGTTCCGGGTTCCGATTGCAGATATGAGTCCGGACAGCGCCATGAACAAGGTGTACCGCTATCGGGTACAGGTCTACCAGCCGGACGGCGTGGAGACCTGGAAATGGACCGGAATAGGCGGATCGAAAAACGGAGCGCTGGACAGCAATGTGATTCCGGCCAACGCGTTTATGGATCTGACCAAACAGTCCATGGATCAACAGTTCCCGGAGCTGCTTGAGAACGGTTCCCTGCCGGAGGGCGCAGAGCTTACGGTGGCTGGAATCTACGATCCGGCGGATGACGGCAACAGCCGGCTTTCACCGGTGGGAGCTGTGAGCGGTATGCCGGCTTACGGTGTGTACCGGGCGGGCGTGTCGGCGGAATTTACCATCTACGACGGCAAGATACCGGAAGAACCCGGATGGACCATCGACATGCGTAAGATCAAGGACGATCTGGATCAGGATGCCGGACTTACGGCGCCTGAGAAGGAGAAGGAACCCACGCCCGACCACAGACCTTCCGGAGGCGGCGGTGGAGGCGGGGTACCCAACGTGCCTAAGATCATCCAGGCAATCGTTAACGGAGAGAATCCGGAGGACGTGCCGCCGCTGTTTGTGATCCCCAAGACCGGCGTGGTGCCGGCAGGCCTGACAGCCCTGGGAATCGCAGCAATCGCCGGAGTCGTTCTCCTGCTGACAAAGCGCAAAAAAGAGGACGAGGAATAAAAAACAGAGGAATTGAGCATGAAAAACAATCAGTTAAAAGAACGGATGGCGGCTTTTGCCGCCTCCGTCCGTAAAAAGCCGTACGCCGCAGCCATCGCTGCGGCCGCGGTTGTCCTGGCGGCGGTACTGTTCTTCGTCATGGGCCCCCCGCAGATTTTCTCCGGAATATTCCGGGATCAGACGGGCCTGGCCATGGTGCAGGAGGGCAGGGAGAACGCGGTGCAAAAGGATGAGGAGCGCAGGCAGGTGCTGCGGGTCTATACCAACGACGCCACCGGTGTGATCAATCCCGCCTACGCCAGCTCCGCCGGAGACAGAGCGGTCAGCGCGGTGATCTTTGAACCCCTGATGCGCAAAAATGTGGATGGGAAGCTGGAACCGGTGCTGGCACGGCAGGTCCGGATGGCTGAGGATGGCGCCACATGTACCATCCAGCTGAAGAAAAATGTCCGGTTCAGCGACGGGCAGGCTCTGACCGCCCGGGACGCGGCATTTTCCATTGCAGCCATGTGCGTCACGGAGGAGGAGGGCGGCGGCCCTTATGGGAATATCCAGGGCGTGAGAGCGTTTCGGGAGGGAGCGGGCGAACTGCCGGAAGGGATCCGGGTGACGGATGAACTGACGGTGGAGCTGGCCTTTGAAACCCCTTCCCCGGACAATCTGCGGATTCTGGAGACGAAAATCCAGGAGCGGCCGGAGAACCTGACCAGCGGTTTCCTGCCTGTTTTACAGCAGTTGTCCATGGACGGCACGGGGACCGGCGCTTATCAGAAGGTCCGGATCCGGGACGGCAGCGGAATCCGCCTGGAGGCAAATGAATACTACCGCGGTAAAATCCGCGATATTAAAGCTGTGGAGTTCGTCACCTACGGCACCTATGAGATGGGAGCGGTCATCGATGAACAGAGGATCGACGCAGCGTTTTTTTCCGCCGAGTCCGCGCTGTTCGACCGTTTTTTCTCTGCAAAGCAGTTTACAATCTATGAAAAGCCGGGGGCGGGACTTTATTATATGGCCCTGAACCGGAACAACCGGCAGCTCTATATCCCGGCGGTCCGCCGCGCCATCGCCCTATCCATTGACCGGGACCGGTTCGCGGGAGGGAATCTCTCCGCGTACATGGTAAAGGCCGAGGCCATCGGGCCTGAGGACAGTATCTACGCGGGCAGCGTGAACATGGCTTTGAACAAGGAAGAAGCGAAGAAACTGATGGAGGAGGCCGGCGGGAAGTACGGCAGTTTAAAAGGCCGCCTAAGACTCCCGGTGTTAGCCGGAAGCAAAAACCAGGAAGCTCTGGCCAAGGCCGTAAAGAGCGATTTAAAGGACATTGGGTTTGATGTGGACATCGAGCTGCTGGACCAGGCGGCCTATCTGCAGCAGGTGTATATGCTGCAGGACTTCGACCTGATTCTGTCCGGCACAGGCGGCTGGGACTACCCGTCGGCCTGGGACGGTCTGGCGGAGGATATGCAGGGTCTGCCCACGGCGTGCAACAGCAATGAGCTGAACGAGGCGCTGGGGGAGCTTAACACCGCATACAGCGAGAAGGCTCTGACCGCCGCCTGGAAGAAGGCCGCGGATGCGGCCGGACGCCAGGTGCCTGTGATTCCTTTGGCCCGGCCAAAGCAGTTTCTGGCCGTGTCCGCGGACCTGTCCGGCTACCGGATCACCCGCTACGACGACTTTTTCGTCAATATTCAGGACATCCGGGTGAAGTAGATGGTGAGAAAATGGATACGCAGGATTTGCCTTGCGGTGATTTTCGTGTGTCTTGTGATCGCGGCGGCGGATACAGTTTCGCTGTACCGGGAGGAGAAGGCCTTCGACGAGATCTGGCGGCAGGCCTACCGCATGCCAAAGGAGGCAAAGCGGAACCGGGATGAGGCGGGGGGAGTGGATCTGGACGCGCTGCGGGCTCTGAACCCCCAGTGCGTGGGTTATATCAGCATCAAGGACACCCCTTTGAGTTATCCGGTGATGCAGACGGACGAGGAGGGCGGGATGTTTTACCTGACCCACGCCTTTGACCGGTCCTATCACGGCAACGGCACGCCCTTTCTGGACATGCGCTGCGACATTGAAAAGCCTTCGGACAATCTGATCGTCTACGGGCACAACACACGCAATACCAAGATGTTCAGCTGCCTGCGGTTTTATCAGGAGCGGGAGTATTTTGAGGAGCATCCCATTGTCCGGTTCGACCATGAGAACGGCGGGGATTATCAGATATTTGCGGTGCTGTTTTCCAGCCTTTCGGAGCAGGAGAACCGGGACATTTTCCAGATGATTGAGAGGGACCCCGAGGAGCCGGAGCAGTGGGAAAAATTTTTAGAGTATCTGGCGCGGCACAGTCTGTACGACACTGGGGTGAAGGCGGAGACGGAGGACAGGATTCTCACCCTCTCCACCTGCTACCGGCCCATCGACAACGGCCGGGTGCTGGTATTTGCCAAAAAGATTGAGAATTAAGCAGGGAACCTGACTGGGCTTAGGCCGGGCCGGGTTCCTTTTTGGATGCGGCGGGCCGCCCGGGACAGGGCTGCAAAGGCGGTCCGCAGTTACTGTTCGCAGGCAATATCCCGCGAGACGTGTTACTGGGAACGGAGTGTACAGTAACGGTCCGCATGAAATTCTGAGAAATAATCCCCGCCCTCCTATTGAAGCTGTCCGGGGTTTACGCTATAATAGCATATACGCAAGGCTTGGACAGCCGTTTACAAGCGGCTGTGTAAATGAATTCAGAGAGCGGGAGTGAGGATGGATTATCGTGTTGAGCAGGCGGTAGAGCGTATTGCGGAGCTGGCCGGAGATATGGAACGGGCCAGATGTCTGGTGATACGGCTCTACGACGATATTGAGATTACCGACCGAGAAATCAAGAAATTTGAGAGACAGATGAACGGACCAAAAATATTTTTCTGCGAATACGGACAGGAAAATATTCAGGAGCCGTTCATGCCGTTTATGGGGGTACTGGGCGATTATCTGGGAGAGCTGGACGGCCAGGCCCTGGAGCAGGTGTTTGAGCAGTGCGGCGTTTACAGCAGCCACCGGGAAATTTTCAGGACTTATCTGAAAAACGGGAGGGCCAAGCGCCGGGAGGACATGATTCTGGACGAGATCGGGTTTGAGCAGAGGCGCATGGAGCAGGCGCTTTTCGACCTGACAGTCTGGTGCTCGCGGCAGCGCCCCTTTGTCCTGATCCTGAACAGCTTCCAGCGGGCCGGAGGGCCGGCCATGCGTTTGGTCCGGGAACTGATGGAGACCGCGGACCGCCATATGGTTCATATGGTGATCCTCTACGACGCCCTGGAGAACGCGGCGTCCTACCTCCGGGAGGACTGGGAGGAGTGGCTGGAGGCGGCCGGAAGATGGGGCCAGCTTCTGGAGTTCGGAAGCTTCCTCAAACGGTATCAGAAGCCGGTCCGTGAGGGAATCCGTCTGTCCGGGGAGAACATGGAGGACGTCATCCAACGCCTGCGCAATCTGACCGGAATGCTGGATCTGGGGCAGGCGGAGCATTATCTGGACGTTGTGAACCGGAGGCTGAACGTTGAGAACAGCATGATCCCCGGGGAGTACCGGATGCAGGTGTTGGTGCTCTACGTCTATGTGATGATCTGCCAGGGAAATTATTCCAGGGCGCTGTCGCTGTGCCAGCTGTTCGGCAATATCGGCGGGGAGCAGTCCGAGCGGCACCGGAACTATCTTTCGGCACTGGCCTACATGCGCTCGGGACGTATGGGGCAGGCCCAGGAATGCCTGGGGCGGATCAGGCTGGAGAAGGACGATACAGGGGAGATGTGGGATTTCCGGGTCAGGATGCTGCAGGTGGAGATTCGCATGGGAGGCTGGAACCGCATGAATTTTCCATTGGCCGACGTGGCGGTGGAGGAGGAATTTCTGCGGCGGGCGGAGCGGCTGGGATTTTACAATCATCTGGCCTATATGCGGATCTACGGGAGCGACAACGATGTGGAGGGCGCGCTGCGCTTCCTGGACGATGAGACCGCGCTGCCGGATTTCGGACAGGCCCTGGCCTGGGCCAAGTCCGTGGGGAACGAGGTGCTGGTGGATAAGGCTTACTGCCGGAACGTGATGATCGCGGCCAACAGCGGGCGTTACCATGTGTCCAACCGCTACCACCTCAGATGCTTTGAGGCTATGAGGGGAACCGACAGCCTGGAGCTGGGCAGGGTTTACAACGGAGTGGGCTTCAATTACACCATGCTGCGGGAGTACCAAACAGCCGGAAACGCCTATGCGGCCGCGCTGCAGCTCTACTGCCGCCTGGGCGGCGCTGCGGTGCGGGAGGCGGCGGGAACCTTTTATTATATGGGGTTGAACGCCCTGGCCCAGGAGCGGTTTGCCGCAGCTCTGGACTATTTTGAGCGGTCCATGGGCATCATGGGACGGCTGGGGATTTACGGACAGCGGTTCTGCGACCTGTCCCAGTTCTACAGCCTGATGGCGCTTTGCTCCATGTATGAGCGCAACACCACCAGCGCCAGGGTTTACTTAAGCCGGGCCGGACAGTTCCTGGAGCATGTGGACGGCTGCGTCCTGCCGCGCTTTGGCAGCGCACGGGCCAGCGTCTGCGGGGACCTGTTTCTGTACCACTATGCCATGGGCTTAAATGCCATGCTGGGGCGGGATTACCAGCGGGCGCTGGACTGCATGGAGGCCGCGGAGGAACAGATCGGGGCGGCCAGGCCGGACCAGCGGATCTGCGGCGGGCTGTACCGCCGGGACCGGCTGGAGCTGTTTGTGCGCACCGGGCGGATGGAGGAGGCAGAGGCCGAGCGGAGGCGCATCCGCCGGGAGGAGGAGCGGGATCGGCGGCTTCCGGCCGGAAGCGGAGATTCCCTTATCCCTACGGCTTTGAACCTGGCGGGAACGCCGGAGAACGAAACCGTGGAGGCCGTGGAGCGGGAGATCGAGCGGATGGTCAGAAGCTGGGAAAAGGAGTGCCGGTACCGGGAGCAGAGGAACAACCGGCGTTTTGTGTCCAGCTGGATCCGGATTCTGAGCAACGTGGACGACATTGGAAGGCGGGACCGGCTGGAACTGATGGTCGGCCTGTTTGAGCGGTATTTCAACCTTGACGGGCTTTTGATTGTCCGTTTTCCGGCAAAAGGAGCCGGAGACGTGTTCTACAGCGACCTGGACTGCGCCGTTGGGGAGCGGGAGCGTCAGGCGCTCTGCCGGTTCTTTGAGATGCGGCAGAAGGGATTTGCCATATCCCGTTTTACCGGCCATTTCGGGCAGTACCGGGAGGTGACGGAGCTGTTTGACGAGGACCGGCTGTGCTCCATCGCCGGGATTCCGTTTTTCAACAACAACCGTCTGGAATGCGCGGTGTTTGCGGTGATTTATATGCGGGACAGCAACGTCGACGGGGCCGGGAACTATGTCATCGGCGAGGAGCAGCTGGACGTCTTTGAGATGCTGTTTTACCAGCTCAACAGCGTGATCTGCCGCAGCGAGAAGGACGCTGAGCTGAGGCGGGTGCAGGAGGAGCTGCGGCGTGCGGCCACCACGGACCAGCTGACCGGCATCCTCAACCGGGAGGGCTTTTACCGCAGGCTGCGGGGGCTGCTGGCCCACGGGGGAAGGCAGATGGGCCTGCTCTACATAGACCTGGACAACTTTAAAAACTGCAACGACCGCTTTGGGCATCAGGTGGGGGATGCGGTGCTGCGGGAGATCGCCGGGGTGTTTGAGGCGGTCTGCGGACAGTCCGGGGCTGTGGTGCGCTTCGGCGGGGATGAATTTGTCATCTGCGCTCCCAATGCGAAAAAGGAGGAGCTGGAGGAGCTGGCCCGGAGGATATACGGGGAGCTGGAGCGCCGGGAGTATTTCCTGGGGACACTGCGCCGGCATGTTTCGGGAGAACTCATCGACGAGCGGGACGGCATCTCCTGTTCCATCGGCATCGCCTGCGGCCGCGTGGCCTCCGTCCAGGATGTGAACCGGCTGCTGCTGCGGGCGGACAACATGCTTTACGAGGCAAAAAAGGGTACAAAAGGCATATATTTTGTGAGTCATGAATAGAATGCAACCAACTATCGCTCTATTTATAAAATTTTCTGAAAATCCGGGGCATTTCTCTAGGCAGATATAATTTTTTGTAGTAAAATAGGGGAATAGGCAATATAATAGAGATAGGGGGAGTGGTGGATGAACATTCGCGAATCGATGGAAGCCCTTGAGGAACAGTATTTAAGTCCGTACGCTTCATTTTCCGCCCGCTCGCGGGGCAGGGACAGGCCGGAAGAGCTGTGCGATATCCGGCCGGAGTACCAGCGGGACCGGGACCGGATTCTGCACTGCAAGGCGTTCCGCCGTCTGAAGCACAAGACCCAGGTGTTTCTGGCCCCTGAGGGCGACCACTATCGGACCCGCCTGACCCACACTCTGGAGGTCAGCCAGATCGCCCGGACCATCGCCAAGTCCCTCTGTCTGAACGAGAGCCTGACCGAGGCCATCGCCCTGGGCCATGATCTGGGGCATACGCCCTTCGGCCACTCCGGCGAGTTTATCTTAAACCAGATCTGTGAGGACGGTTTCGCCCACTATGAGCAGAGTGTGCGGGTGGTGGAACTGCTGGAGAAGGGCGGAAAAGGGCTGAACCTGACCTGGGAGGTGCGGGACGGGATTTTAAACCACCGGACCGCCGGGCATCCCAATACTTTGGAGGGCGCCATTGTGCGGCTTTCCGACAAGATCGCCTACATCAACCACGACATCGACGACGCCATCCGCGCCAGGATGTTTGTGGAGGAGCAGCTGCCGGCGGTTTACACCGATATACTGGGGCACAGCGTGCGGGAGCGGCTCAACACCATGATCCACGACATCATCCTCAACAGCCTCGGAAAACCGGAGATCAAGATGTCCCCGGGCATGGAGGAAGCCATGCAGGGGCTGCGGCGCTGGATGTTTGAGAACGTGTACAAGAACGACATTCCAAAGGCCGAGGAGGGCAAGGCCCAGCAGATGATCGCCTCCCTCTACGACTACTATTTAAAGCACGTGGAACGGCTTCCCCAGGAGTATCTCTTCCTGATGGAGGAGCGGGGCGAGAAGAAGAGCCGGGTGGTATGCGATTACATCGCCGGGATGAGCGATATCTATGCCATCGATCTGTTTGAGGATCTGTTCGTGCCGCAGCGGTGGAATGTTCTGTGAATTTTGCCCGCCTTCATGGATCCTGTGAGGCGGGAATTTTCATTGCGCGGCCCGTTGCATTTTAACATAAGGAACCGCAGGCCGGCGCGCGGCCTGCGGCAGCCAGGAGGGAGAACTTTTCATGTACTATCCGGATGAAGTCATTGAAGAAGTGAGAATGAAGAATGACATCGTGGATGTGATTTCGGGATATGTGAAGCTTCAAAAGAAAGGGGCCAGCTATTTCGGACTGTGCCCCTTTCACAATGAGAAGTCTCCGAGTTTTTCCGTGTCCCCGGGCAAGCAGATGTATTACTGCTTCGGCTGCGGGGCCGGGGGAAATGTGATCACATTTCTGATGGAATACGAGAATTATACCTTCCCCGAGGCGCTTCAGTCCCTGGCGGACCGGGCGGGGGTGAACCTGCCCAAGATGGAGTACAGCAAGGAGGCCAGGGAGCAGGCGGATTTTAAGGCCAGGCTGTTGGAGGCCAACAAGCTGGCGGCCAACTATTTTTACTATCAGCTGAAGCAGCCTCAGGGGCAGCTGGGATATCAGTACCTTCACGACAAGCGGGGCCTGAAGGACGAGACGATCCGCCATTTCGGCCTGGGGTACGCCAACAAGACCAGCGATGACCTGTACCGGTATCTGAAGGAGAAGGGATATGAGGATTCCTTCTTAAAGGAAACCGGGCTGGTGACCGTGGAGGAGCGGGGCGGACGGGACAAGTTCTGGAACCGGGTGATGTTCCCCATCATGGATGTGAACAACCGGGTCATCGGCTTCGGCGGACGGGTGATGGGGGACGGGGAGCCGAAATATTTAAACTCCCCCGAGACCAAGCTTTTCGACAAGAGCCGCAACCTCTACGGGCTGAACTACGCCAGGACGTCCCGGGAGAAGTTTTTTCTGATCTGCGAGGGGTATCTGGACGTGATCTCCCTCCACCAGGCCGGATTCACCAACGCGGTAGCCTCCCTGGGAACCGCCTTCACAGTCCAGCACGCCAATGTGCTCAAGCGCTACACGGATCAGGTGATTCTGACCTACGACAGCGACGGGGCGGGGGTCAAGGCGGCCCTGCGGGCCATCCCCATTCTGAAGGAGGTGGGCATGTCCATCAAGGTGCTGAACATGCGCCCCTACAAGGACCCGGACGAGTTCATCAAGAACATGGGCGCGGAGGCCTTCAGGGAGCGCATCGGGGAGGCCAGGAACAGCTTTATGTTCGAGGTGGACGTGCTGAAGAAGGACTACCAGCTGGAGGACCCGGAGCAGAAAACGAAATTTTATCTGGAGACGGCCAAGATGCTGCTGCGCTTCGGGGAACCCCTGGAGCGGGACAACTATATCCAGGCCGTATCCAGGGAACATATGATCCCCTACGAGGAGCTGCGCCAGCTGGTGAACCGGCTGGGGATGACCATGGGCTTAAAGGCGGGGGAGAGCTACTCAAAGCAGGCCGCAGGCCGGACAAACCGGCAGGCCGGCGCCTACTCCGAGAGGGGGGAGGCGGCCTCGCGGGGCCAGTCCGCCGGGAACGCGCAGGGCGGATACGCCCAGGAGAGCGGAGGGCCGCCGGACTCCCAGGAGGGCTACGGCGCCCGGGGGCCCGGGGCAAAACGGGAAAAACGCCCGGCCAAGGAGGACGGAATCCGCAAATCACAGCGGCTGCTCCTCACCTGGCTGATCGAGAACCCGGAATTGTTTGACAAGATCGACGGAATCATAACGGCGGATGATTTTGTGGAGGATTTATACCACCAGGTGGCGGATGAAGTATTTCGGGGCCACGCAGCGGGAACCTTAAATCCGGCTGCCATACTCAGCCGGTACATCAACGACGAGGACCAGTACAAGGAAGTTGCGGCGCTGTTCAATGCAAGCCTGAGCGACTCACTGAGTAATGAGGAACAAAAGAAGGCGTTTTCGGAGACCGTGTACAAGGTGCGCAAGAATAGCCTGGACACGGCCAGCAAAAATGCGAAGGACATTGCCGGACTGCAGGAGATTATCCGGCAGCAGGCGGCGTTAAAGCAACTGCGAATCACCCTGGACTAGACTGTATTTGGGGCCAGGGCCAAAGCCGTTGGAGTGCATTTTGGCAAAGAGGGGTGGACCGTTATGGACGAAAAGACCGTTGGACTCGAGGAAAAGCTGGCAGGGTTGCTGGCGGAGGCAAAGAAAAAGAAAAATGTGCTGGAGTACCAGGAAATCATGGACTTTTTAGGCACGCCGCCTCCGGACGCGGACCAGCTTGACCGGATATTTGAATTTCTGGATCAGAACAGTGTGGACGTGCTCCGGGTGGACGGAAAGGACGATCTGGATCCGGACCTTTTCCTGGAGGAAGAGCTGGAGGAGGAAGAGGAGATCGATGTGGAGCACATCGACTTCTCGGTGCCAGAGGGCATAAGCCTGCAGGATCCGGTCCGCATGTATTTAAAGGAGATCGGCAAGATTCCGCTGTTGGACATGGAGGCGGAGATACGGCTGGCCAGACAGATGGAGGAAGGCGACCGGGAGGCGGCCAAACGCCTGGCGGAGTCGAACCTGCGCCTGGTGGTGAGCATCGCCAAGCGTTATGTGGGCAGAGGCATGCAGTTTCTGGACCTGATCCAGGAGGGAAACCTGGGATTAATCAAGGCGGTGGAGAAGTTCGACTACCGCAAGGGCTATAAATTCAGCACCTACGCCACCTGGTGGATCCGGCAGGCCATCACCCGCTCCATCGCGGACCAGGCCAGGACCATCCGCATACCGGTGCACATGGTGGAGAATATCAACCGCCTGGTGCGTACCTCCCGCCAGCTGCTTCAGGAGCTGGGGAGAGAGCCCACTACCGAGGAGATCGCGGCCCGGGCGGATATGACCGTGGAGCGGGTTTCCGAGATTCTCAAGATGTCCCAGGAGCCGGTTTCCCTGGAAACGCCCATCGGCGAGGAGGAGGACAGCCATCTGGGGGATTTTATTCAGGACGACAACGTCACCGTACCCCAGGACGCGGCCACCTACACGCTGCTGCACGAGCAGCTGATGGAGGTTTTGACCACCCTGACCGAACGGGAGCAGAAGGTGCTGCGCCTGCGGTTCGGCCTGGACGACGGCCGTCCGCGGACCCTGGAGGAGGTGGGACGGGAGTTTAACGTCACCCGGGAGCGGATCCGGCAGATCGAGGCCAAGGCGCTGCGCAAGCTGCGCCACCCCAGCAGAAGTAAAAAGTTAAAGGATTATCTGGATGAATAGAAAAACCAATGATACGACGGAAAAGACAGTGAAATTATCCGCGCGCCTGGCTGCGGTGGCCGCTCTGGTGGAGCCGGGAAGCCGGGTGGCGGACGTGGGCACGGACCACGGTTACATCCCCATCTACCTGGTGCAGACCGGGATCGCGGACCGGGCGCTGGCCATGGACGTGCGCCCCGGTCCTCTGGAGCGGGCCAGGGCCCATGTGGACAGGCTGTCCCCCGGATGCCGGGAGCGGATTGAAACCAGGCTCTCGGACGGGCTTAAAGCGCTTTCGCCGGGGGAGGCGGACACGGTGGTGATCGCCGGAATGGGCGGCGAGCTGATGATCCGCATCCTGGACGAGGGACGCCATATGTGGGACAGTCTCAGACGCCTGATTCTCTCCCCTCAGTCGGAGCTGCAGAAGGTCCGGCATTTTTTGTCTCAGGAGGGGTTTTGCATCCTGGGGGAGAACATGGTAAAGGATGAGGGGAAATATTATACCGTTATGGAAGTGGGCCGCGGATCCATGGAGTACGGCAGCGAGGCGCTGTACCGTTACGGGGCCTGCCTGATCCGGGATAAAAACCCGGTGTTAAAGGAATATTTGCAGAGCGAAAAAAAGCGGGTGGAGGGGATTCTCGACCGTTTAAACGCGGCGGGGGGACCGGCCACCGGGGGACAGGAGACGGCGCGCCGCCTTCTGGCGGAGGAATTGCAGTGGATCAAGGAGGCACAGAATGAGATGCAGTGAGATTATTGAGCGGCTGAGGGAGCTGGCGCCGGAGACATGCGCCTGCGATTGGGACAATCCGGGGCTTCTGGCTGGCCGTCATGACAAAGAGGTAAAACGCATATATATAGCACTGGACGCCACGGACACGGTGGTGGAGCGGGCCGTGGCATTGAAGGCCGACATGCTGTTGACCCACCACCCGCTGATCTTTAAGGCGGTGAAGCAGGTCAATGACCAGAATTTTATCACCCGGCGCATCCTGCGGCTGATCCAGGCGGATATCTCCTATTTTGCCATGCACACCAATTTTGACTCCGCGCCCGGCTGTATGGCCGATCTGGCGGCGGCGCGTCTGGGCCTGCGGGACTGCGAGCCCTTAGAGCTTATGGGGGAGATGGGAGAGAAACCCTACGGCATCGGCAAGATCGGCAGCCTGAAGCAGCCTATGGAGCTGGAGCAGCTGGCCCGCCGGGTGAAGGAGGCCTTCGGGCTGCCCTTTGTGGTGGTCTACGGACAGAACCGGGTGCCAGATCCTGTTCACAGGGCCGCCATCTGCCCGGGAGCGGGCGGAAGCGAGATCGAGCGGGCCATCGCCGGAGGGGCGCAGGTGCTGGTGACCGGGGATATCAGCCATCATCAGGGCATCGACTCCGTGGCCCGGAACATGGCGGTGATCGACGCGGGCCATTACGGCTTGGAGCATATTTTTATCGACTATATGGCAGGATTCCTGGAGGAGCAGTTCGGCCGGGACCTGGAACTGGTGAAGGCGCTGCCGGAGTGGCCGGCGGTGGTGCTGTAGCGGACGGAGGCGTCCATTGGATTGGAGGAGATGGATATGGCGCAGGTAAGAATCGGAAATGAAGTGCGGGAGTATCCGGAGGGAACGACCTGGCTGGAGGTGGCCGGGGAGTACCAGCACTTTTATGAGAACGATATTTTGCTGGTGCGGGTGAACGGCAAGCTGCAGGAGCTGCACAAGCACGTGCGGGACTGTAACCTGACCTTCATCACCGCCAGGGATAAGCCGGGTATGAGCGCGTACCAGCGCAGCGCTTCGCTGCTCATGTTGAAGGCGTTTTACGACGTGGTGGGCGCAGAGCGGGTGCGCAAGGTGTCCGTGGACTTTTCCATCGGCAAGGGATTTTTCGTGGAGCCCTCCGGGGATTTTGAGCTGACGCCTGAGCTGTTAAATCAGGTGAAGGCGAAGATGCAGGAGTATGTGGAGGAAGCGATCCCCATCATGAAGCGCAGCGTTCACACGGACGACGCGGTGGAGCTGTTTCACCGCCACGGCATGTACGACAAGGCCAGGCTGTTTAACTACCGGCGGGTTTCCCGGGTGAATATCTACAGCATCGGCGGCTTTGAGGACTACTATTACGGGTATATGGTACAGAATACGGGGTATATCCGGTATTTTGACCTGATTCCCTACCACTACGGCTTTGTGCTGATGATGCCCCAGATGTCGGACCCCAAAAAGCTTCCTGCCTTTGAGCCTCAGGAGAAGCTTTTCGCTACCCTGACGGAATCCTCCCTTTGGGGAAAGCGCATGGACCTGGAAAATGTGGGCGCGCTCAACGACCGCATCGCCTCGGGGCAGATGCAGCGGTTAATTCTGGTGCAGGAGGCGCTGCAGGAGAAGCGGCTGGCGGATATCGCGGCAAAGATCGCGGAGCGGGGAAATGTCAAATTCGTGATGATTGCAGGCCCCTCCTCCTCGGGCAAGACCACCTTTGCCCACCGCCTCAGCGTTCAGCTGGAGGCCATCGGCTTAAAGCCCCATCCCATTTCCGTGGACAATTACTTTGTGGACCGGGTGAACAGCCCCAGGGACGAACAGGGCAATTACAATTACGAGGCCCTGGAATGTCTGGATCTGGAGCAGTTTAACGGGGATATGCTGAAGCTTCTGGCAGGGGAGCAGGTGGAGCTGCCCTATTACAATTTCAAGAAGGGCGTGCGGGAGTACAAGGGCGATTTCATGCGCCTGGGGCCCACGGACATTCTGGTGATCGAGGGCATCCACTGCCTCAATGAGAAGATGTCCCACGCCCTGCCCAAGGAGAGCAAGTTCAAGATTTACATCAGCGCGCTGACTCAGTTAAATATCGACGAGCACAACCGGATTCCCACCACGGACGGGCGGCTTCTGCGCCGCATGGTCCGGGACGCCAGGACCAGGGGCAACCCTGCGAGGGAGACGATCCGCATGTGGCCTTCGGTGCGCAAGGGGGAGGAGGAGAACATTTTCCCCTTCCAGGAGGAGGCGGACGCCATGTTCAACTCGGCCCTGATCTATGAGCTGGCCATTTTGAAGCAGTACGCGGAGCCATTGCTTTTCGGCATCCCCAAGGACTGCGACGAATACCTGGAGGCAAAGCGCCTGCTCAAGTTCCTGGATTATTTCCTGGGCGTGAGCAGCGAGGATATACCGAAGAACTCGATCCTGCGGGAGTTTATCGGCGGCAGCTGTCTGAACGTATAGCCCGCCGGGCGGATGCCCTGTTGCAGTCACGGCGGACTGCGCGGGGGATCCGCATTTTTTAGATGCGGAGAGGGCGCGTGAGCGGATGGGCTGGGCTGCGGGCCTGCTGTGTGGGCGGTTTGCGAATGCGGCGCGTTACCGGGGCGGCCTGCGGGGAATACCTGAGAGGAGTATAGGATATGAAAAAGACGATTTCCGTGGTGGCGCTGGACCCCAGGGCGGGCAGCTTTTACGCGGATGAGATTCAGGCGCTGTTTGGGAAATATGTGTCGGTCCGCATGTACAGCGTGCGGGACGGTTCCGCCATGGGGCATCTGGAGCAGGCGGACCTGTTTGTGGTGTCCACGGACGCCTTTGACACCACGGAGGAGATGCAGCAGCACATTCCCGCGGACTGCCAGGTCATGGGAATCGAGGTTTCCTACCGCTGGTCCACCATCCAGAAGCTGCGGGAGATTCCCAAGGGCACCAGGGCCCTGTTCGTGAACATGACCCTGAAAATGGCACGGGAGGGTATCACCCAGCTGGAGCACCTGGGCGTCAATCATTTGGAGCTGATCGCCTATTATCCGGGGGCGGAGCTTGCGGAAAATGTGGACCTGGCGGTGACGCCGGACGAGGAGCGGTACGTGCCCAAGGGGATCCGGCAGGTGATCAAGCTTCCCCACCGGTCCTGCACCTCGGGCATGATGATCGAGATCGCGCTGCGCCTGGGTTTTGAGGAGCTTTTGGAGACCAGGGAGTTTCAGGCTTATTTCCTGTCCATGGCCACCAACGATTACAGCTTCGGCCACATGCTGGAGCGGTCCACCCGCGTGGAGAGCCGTTTCGACATTCTAATGGAGATTCTGGACGAGGGGCTGATCGGCATCAATGAAAAGGGGGAGATTTTCGCCTGCAATGAGAAGGCGCGGGAGATCACCAGAGTGAGCCCGAACCTGATTGCGGGGCGGCGCGGGGAGGAGGTATTTCCCTATATCCCATTCCGGAAATGTCTGGAGACCAGAACCGTCCAGCAGGCCCAGGTGATCAATGTGGGCGGGACCAACGTAAACCTGACGGTGATTCCGGTGATGCGCCAGAGCGAGTGCATCGGGGCCTTTGCCACGCTGCAGCGCTTCAACGACGTGGAGAAACGGCAGAATGAGCTGCGCAGCCAGCTGTTTCACAAGGGGCACCGGGCGAAATACACCTTCGACGACATCGTGGGCCAGTCCGCGGGAATCTGCCGCACCAAGGAGATTTTAAAGCGTATGGCTCTCACGGAATCCCCGGTGCTTCTGATCGGAGAGACCGGAACCGGAAAGGAGCTGTTCGCCCACGCGGTGCACAGCGCCTCCAAGCGCAGCGACGGCCCCTTTGTGGCCATCAATGTGGCGGCCATGCCGGAGAACCTGCTGGAGAGCGAGCTGTTCGGCTACGAGGAGGGAGCGTTTACGGGGGCGAAAAAGGGCGGGAGGCCGGGACTGTTCGAGTTCGCCCACACCGGAACCCTGTTTCTGGACGAGGTGGAGGGCATGAGCCAGGCCATGCAGATCAAGCTGCTGCGGGTTCTCCAGGAGCGGGAGATCATGCGGGTGGGCGGAAATCAGATCATCCACGTGGATGTGCGCATCATCGCCGCCACCAACGAATCCCTGGAGAAAAAGGTGGAGGAGGGCAGCTTCCGGCGGGACCTGTATTACCGGATCAACACGCTGCCCGCCCTGATTCCTCCGCTCAGGGAGCGTGGAAACGATATTTTTCTGCTGCTGGAGCGGTTTGCCGGGGAGACTCAGAGAAAATTCAGCCTTTCGCCCCAGGTAAAGCAGATTTTGGCCGGATACAGCTGGCCCGGCAATATCCGGGAGCTGCACAATGTGGCGGAATATTTCAGCTATACGGGCCAGGAAGTGATAAGGCCCGAGGACCTTCCGCCCACCTTTCTCAGGGGACGGGAAATGACAGGGCCGGACTGGCACGGAGCCGCCCGCCAGAAATCGGGTCGCAACGCCGCCTGGAGGGAGGAGCCCGAAGCCTGTAGCCAGGAAGGACAGAAGGAGCGTAGCATGGAATTCTGGTTTGTGCTGGAACAGCTTTGCAGAGCGGCCCGGGAGGGCAGGCTGATCGGCCGGGAGTCCATTCTGGCGGCAGCCAGAGAGGCGGTGTTTCCGTTATCCCAGAAGGAGGTGCGCGGCCTGCTGGAGGAGATGGAGCGGGAAGGCCTGGCCAAGATCGGCCGCGGCAGAGGCGGCAGCCGGGTCACCCCGGCGGGCATGGAGTTGTGGAAAAAGCGGCAAATAACCAGATAGACCAATTTTTCCAGGGGATTTAGCGCAGTGTTAACAACCAATTATAGCCCTGGCTTTGGCCGGGAACGAGAAAATTGAGCAGAAATGGTACGCAAAACGGGAGGTTCTGAAGAAAATTCAGAATCTCCTTTTGTTTTGGCACATAAGTTGCTCTATATAAAGGTAGAAGGAGCGATCAGATCAGGCGCCGATTTTAAGGCGCCGGGACGGAACGGAAGGGGGCGAAGCGCAGCTTTAACCAGATAACGGATCAGCCTGGAGGCTGGGATTACTCCGGCATTTCGGGGCCGTATTGAGAACGAAAAAGAATTGGAGGGAAAAATATGGATAAGAAGCGTATTTGGAAGAGTTATCGTTTTCCGATCATTCTGGTGATGGGAATCATTGTGGGCGCTCTGCTGGGCGTGACGCTGGGGGAGAAGGCCACGGTGCTGAAACCGCTGGGCGATATTTTCCTGAACCTGATGTTTACCATCGTGGTGCCCATGGTGTATGTGTCCATCACCACGGCGGTGGGCAACATGGTGAATATGAAGCGTCTGGGGAAGATTCTGGGCAATCTGGTGGTCACCTTTATCATCACCGGAATGTTTGCGGCCGCGCTGGTTCTGGTGGTGGTCAATATCTGGCCTCCCGCGGCCAACACCACCATCCAGCTGGCAAACGCAGAGATGCAGGAGGCGGCCAGCGTGGGCGATTTGCTGGTAAATTCCCTGACGGTAAATGATTTCTCGGGGCTGATGAGCCGCAATAATATGCTTCCGATCATCGTGTTCGCCATCCTCTCCGGCGTATGCGTCAGCGCCTGCGGCGGCGAGGAAAGCCCGGCGGGCCGTCTGTTAAACAATTTAAATGACATCATCTTTAAAATGGTGGATGTGATCATGAAGCTGGCTCCTATCGGGCTGGGCGCATACTTTGCAAATCTGGTGGGCGAGTTCGGGCCGGAGCTGATCGGGGATTACGGCCGGGCCATGGTGATCTATTACCCCATGTGCCTGGTGTACGTGGTCATCGCATTTCCGGCTTACACGTACTTTGCAGGTGGAATGACGGCTGTGAAGCGCATGCTGAAGCACATCCTGAGTCCGGCGCTCACGGCCTTTGCCACCCAGAGCTCCGTGGCGGCGATTCCGGCCAACATGGAGGCCTGCCGGAAGATCGGAGTTCCGGAGGATATCAGCAATATCGTATTACCCATGGGCGCGACCATGCACATGGACGGCTCCGTGCTCTCCTCCATCATCAAGATTTCATTTTTGTTCGGTATCTTCGGGCAGCCGTTCACCGGAGTGGGAACCTACGCCATGTCCGTGGTGGTTGCGATCCTGAGCGCGTTTGTGCTCTCCGGAGCGCCGGGAGGAGGGCTGGTGGGCGAGATGCTGATCGTCAGCCTGTTCGGCTTCCCGGCGGAGGCATTTCCGCTGATCGCGACCCTGGGATTTCTGTTTGACCCGGCGGCGACCTGCCTGAACTCCAGCGGCGACACCATCGCTTCCATGATGATTACGCGCATGGTGGAGGGCCGGGACTGGCTGGCAAAACGCATCGCCTCCGGTGAGGCGGAGGCATAAAAAATGGACCCGCTGGCAGTGCGGGCGGGATAGAGGGCCGGGCGGCTGGGACGCCTGGCTCTCTCTTTTTGAAATAATTGACCAATTAAAATTATAATAACCAATTAAAATAAAAAACGAACCAATTAAACCAATTAAATTGAAACTACCAGACATTATTCCCCGTCTCATGTACTGGAAAAAGTACACAAAATCGTGGTTTTTAATTTATTTCACCTTGCTTTTGCATTTGGCACGATAATTGCTATATATTATGGCATAAGGAATAAAACACCGGGCAGCCGAAAATGGCTGCGGAAAGGATGGATGAGAAATGAAATATGATTTTGATCAGGTGATTGACCGGAGCGGAAACCGCGCCTCCAAGTATGACGAGCGGGTGATGAAGTTCGGCACCGACAAGGTGATCCCGCTTTGGGTGGCGGATATGGACTTTAAGACGGCCCAGCCCATTATCGATGCCTGCGTAAAGAAGGCGGAGGAAGGGATCTGGGGCTACACTTCCAGACCGGCCAGCTATTTTGAGGCTGTAAAGGGGTGGGAGAAACGACGCAACAACTGGGATGTGGACACCTCTCTGATGAGCTGGAGCCTGGGCGTGGTGCCCGCCCTGTCCGTGCTGGTGAAAATCTTTTCCCACACCGGCGACAAGGTGATGATTCAGACGCCCGTTTACTCCGAGTTCTACGATGTGACCGAGGCCTGGGAGCGGGAGGTCGTGGAGAACAAGCTGGTGGAGGAGAACGGAACGTGGCACATCGATTTCGAGGACTTTGAGAAAAAGGCCAAGGAAGTGAAAATCTTCCTGCTGTGCAGCCCCCACAACCCGCTGGGCATTGTCTGGAGCCGCGAGGAGCTGCAGCGTATGGCGGATATCTGTATTGCCAACGACGTGCTGCTGGTGTCCGATGAGATCCATTCCGACCTGATCTTCCACGGCAAGAAGCACATCCCCACCGCCACCCTTTCCCCGGAGATCGCGGGCAAGGTGATCTCCTGCGTGTCGGCCACCAAGACCTTCAACCTGGCGGGACTGCAGGCGTCCACCACCATTTTCCCGAACCTGGACATGAAGAAGAAATTCGACCGGTTCTGGATGAATATGGATATTCACCGCAACAACGCCTTCAGCTCCGTGGCAATGGAGGCGGCCTACAACGAGGGCGAGGAATGGCTGGAGCAGCTTCTGGAGTACATCTCCGGGAACTTCGATTACATCAAGGAATACTGTGACAAGTACATTCCCAAAATCAAACCCAGCGTTCCGGACGCCACCTATCTGGTGTGGCTGGACTGCCGTGAGCTGGGTATGGACAACGAGCAGCTGAGAAGCTTTATGATTGAGAAAGCCGGCCTAGGATTGAACGAGGGTTATACCTTCGGGCGCAGCCTGTCCGGATACATGCGGCTCAATGCGGCCTGCCCCAGAAGCGTGCTGGAACAGGCGATGAAACAGCTGAAGGAAGCGGTTGAGACACTGTAAATTTACGGCAAGGGGAACTGTGCGGCCCCCACGGCTGCGGGAAATGGGAATCGCGTGGCCCGCGGGGCGCTCGCAGGCGTAAATTACAGAGGAAAACATACATATGGAGGGACGAATATGGATAAGAAAAGTATTTGGAAGAGCTACCGGTTTCCGATTATTCTGGTAATCGGCATTGTAGTGGGCGCGCTTTTGGGCGTTACCCTGGGAGAAAAGGCCACCGTATTAAAGCCGCTGGGCGATATTTTCCTGAACCTGATGTTTACCATTGTGGTGCCAATGGTATTTGTGTCCATCACCACGGCGGTTGGAAACATGGTCAACATGAAACGCCTGGGCAAGATTCTGGGCAACCTGGTGCTGACCTTTATCGTAACCGGCCTGTTTGCAGCCGCGTTGGTGCTGACCGTGGTCAACATCTGGCCTCCGGCGGCCAACACCTCCATCCAGTTCGCAAACGCTGAGATGGCGGAGGCGGCCAGCGTTGGGGATATGATCGTAAACTCCCTGACCGTAAACGATTTTTCCGGCCTGATGAGCCGCAGCAACATGCTGCCGATCATCGTGTTCGCGATCATTTCCGGCATCTGCGTCAGCGCCTGCGGCGGCGAGGAGAGCCCGGTGGGTAAGCTGCTCAACAACTTAAACGACATCATTTTCAAGATCGTCGGCCTGATCATGAAGCTGGCTCCCATCGGACTGGGCGCGTATTTTGCCAACCTGGTGGGCGAGTTCGGACCCGAGCTGATCGGCGACTACGGCCGTTCCATGCTGGTGTATTACCCCATGTGCCTGGTTTACGTGGCGGTGGCCTTCCCGGCTTACGCCTACTTTGCAGGCGGAACCGTGGGTGTGAAGCGCATGCTGAAGAACATTTTCAGCCCCGCCATCACGGCGTTTGCCACACAGAGTTCCGTTGCGACCATCCCGGTGAATATGGAGGCCTGTAAAAAAATGGGTGTTCCCGAGGACATCAGCAACATCGTGCTTCCCATGGGCGCAACCATGCATATGGACGGTTCCGTGCTGTCCTCGATTGTGAAAATCGCGTTCCTGTTCGGCGTGTTCGGCCAGCCCTTTACGGGCGTTGGCACCTACGCCATGGCTATTGTGGTGGCGATCCTCAGCGCATTCGTGCTGTCCGGCGCTCCGGGCGGCGGCCTGGTGGGCGAGATGTTGATCGTCAGCCTGTTCGGCTTCCCAGCGGAAGCATTTCCGTTAATCGCTACCCTGGGCTTCCTGTTTGACCCGGCTGCAACCTGCTTAAACGCCAGCGGCGACGCCATCGCTTCCATGATGATCGCACGTATGGTGGAGGGCAAGGAGTGGCTGACCAAACGGATCGCTTCCGGCGAGGTTGAGGCTTAAACATAGGGGTCGAATCCTTAAAAGTGGGTCTGGGGCCGTGTAAATGGCTGATTGGATTTAAATAAATGGAAAGAGGGCCGGGCGGCTGTGAAATGCCCGGCCCTTTTTAGCCCCTTTTTGGTAGCTGCGCGGGGGCGCCGGAGTTTGCTAACGTTTGCTAAGGCTTGGAGCGGTCTGCGTTGACGGGGCATTTGGGGCGTGTTACAATAATTGGAACGGAAGAGAAACGAGAGCTTCGGACGCGGTCCGGGGCGGAGAGGAAGCGCAGCCATGGCGGATGAGATGATTCAGAAGATCAGGGAATATAAGCCCTTTAACGAACAGGAGGAGCGGGACCGGGAGGTGCTGTTAAGGCTGCTCTCAGGGGCGGAGGACGTGTATTCCAGGGAAAACCTGACGGCCCACATGACGGCTTCGGCCTGGGTGGTGAATGAGGCCCGGGACAAGGTATTGATGGCCTACCACAACATTTACCATTCCTGGTCCTGGCTGGGCGGACATGCGGACGGGGAGCGGGACTTGCTGGCCGTGGCCCTGCGGGAGGTGGGGGAGGAGAGCGGCGTTATCCATGTGAGGCCCCTTTCGGAGGAGATATTTTCCCTGGAAATTCTCACCGTGGACGGACATGAAAAACGCGGGAAATACGTGCCGTCCCACCTGCACCTGAACCTGACCTACCTGCTGGAGGCCCGGGAGGGGGACGCGCTGTCCATGAAAGCGGATGAGAACAGCGGCGTGGCCTGGTTCGACCTGGAGGAGGCGGTGAAAGCCTCCACGGAGCCATGGTTCAAGGAACGGATTTACGGAAAGCTCAACGAGAAGCTGCGACGGTGGAGGGCGGACCGGAAGATTGGACCGGAACCGGTTGAAAAATAACGGCAGGAGGTGGCATGATGGGAGGGACGCCCTCTTTTGAGCTGACTTTTTTCGGCATGGAGCGAAGTGTCCCGGACTGTCTGATCAGGCTGATCCGGGACCTGGAACAGGGGATCATATCCGAGGCGGAATTTGAGCCGTACAAGGTGCGCGGGGCGGTCTGCTATGCGGTGGACGTGCTGATGGGGAAACGTTGGGCCTGGGAAGGGGAGTTTCGGGATTCCTGGGGGTACAGCTCCGCGAAACGGGAGGCTTACAGCCGGTATGCGGGGTTGAGGCTGGCGGAGGGAGGAGAGGACGTCTGATGCTGTGCGCACACTGACTTGTTTGGCGAGCTTGTGTGTTACGGCGAAATGCCATACAAGTAAGGATTGTGTTTATATTGGATGGAAAATGTTTAATCGGTAAATTTCAGCCCGCTTGTTTTGACTGGACAAATCCCGCCCGCTGTGCTAAACTAAAACAGTTGTGAGTAGGACAAATGGCCGCTGCTGCAATACCGAAAGGCTGCAGGAGAGGAAAGTCCGGGCTTCACAGGGCAGGGTGCCAGATAACGTCTGGCGGAGGCGACTCCAGGGACAGTGCAACAGAAATGTACCGCCGCCCGCGGCCTGTCCGCGGACGGTAAGGGTGGAAGGGCAGTGTAAGAGACTACCGCCCGCCTGGTAACAGGCGGGGCACATGTAAACCCCACTCGAAGCAAGACCGAACAGGAAGCATATGGCGGCCCGTCAGCTTCCGGGTAGGTTGCTGGAGGCTGCCGGTGACGGCAGTCCTAGATAGATGGCCATTCAACGACATAACCCGGCTTATCGTCCTGCTCACAATCTTTTAGGTTTCGGAGAGATCCGGGGCCTTTTTTCGTTTAATAAAATCAGAAGCCTTATATAAAACTAAAGAAAATGATTTTTATATTAGTTTTCAGAAAAATATTTTTCGAAAATGAATATAAAATTTGAAATGCACACAGAATCATGCTATAATAAAAGCCAGAAGGGAGGTTATCGAAATGTTGTGTCAGTTTTCCTTTAAAAATTTCAAATCATACAGAGATGAAACGGTATTTGACTTTCAGGCAGCCACCTTGCCGGAGTTTGCCGATACGCTGATCCGAATGGAAAAATGCGGCGATCTATTGCCGGTAGGCGTCATTTACGGTCCAAACGGCGGCGGCAAGACGAATCTGTTACAGGCGTTGTCCTGCTTGATCTCTACAGTCGTAAAACCTATTCACGATCTGGAAAAGAATCGTTTGAATGTGATTTTGCAGGAACGGGTCGCTTGTGTTCCGTTTTTATTCAACGAAGACTCGGTTAAGGAACCGTCCGAGTTTCAGATATATTTTCGCACAGCGCAAAATGAGTTCCGCTACTATTTGGCAATTCTGAGAGAGGAGATCGTGGCCGAATCACTGTACAGGAAAAAAATCGGAGGAAAGAAACCGGCTCGTATTTTTGAGCGGGAAGGGGAGGAGATCGTTCTCGGCCCAAGCATCAGCAAAAGTAACATAAATACAGATGTGAATGCGAAAATGCCATATCTTTCCTTTTTGGCAATCAACTATAATCTGCCGGTTATTTCCGAAGTACAGGAATGGTTCGAGTCCTGCATGATCCGCAGTTACGCAAACCCAATGGCGGAATTTCAGATCATGCTTTCAGAAAAAGAGGCGTTTAAAGAAAAAATTCTGTGCTTTTTGAATGATATGGGAATTGATATCGATGATTACCGCCTGGACTCCGAGGAAAAGCAGCTTTATCTAAAACGGACGATACATGGAAAAGGATATGAGCTGCCCTTTCATTATGAATCGGATGGAACGAAGAAATTGATCGCCGCCTTGCCGGTAATTTTGCTGGCAATGTATGAAGGGCGATTGGTCATCATCGATGAATTGGACGCGAAATTACATCCGAAGCTTTTGCGCTATGTCATTTCACTATTCAAGAATCCTGGGATTAATATGAAGGGAGCACAGTTGCTGTTTACGTCCCATGATATGAGTACGATGAAAAACACGGTCTTTCGCCGGGATGAAATATGGTTTGCCGCGGAAAACCAGGAACACGGCAGCGAGCTTTATTCGCTCTATGAGATCAGGCGCGAGGATAACGAGCGGGTGAATTATACGGCCGCCTATGATAAACAGTATCTGGAAGGAAGATATGGCGCAGATCCCTACCTCCAGAATATGCTGAATGGAGGCGATTGGAAGTGAGCTTAAAGCCTCTTAAAAAGAGCGATATGAATAAAGAGTGGATGAGAACCAGAAGAGACAAGCCCAGAAAGATCCAGCCGGAATACCATCTGATTGTGACAGAAGGGACGAATACGGAACCGGCATATTTTGGCGCAGTTAGAGACACGGTCAATCGCAGATATCGCGGTAAAGTTCAGCTAGATATTTTTGGGGAAGGCGATAACACACTGAGTCTTCTGGAACGAGCACGCCAAAGAAAACGGATGAGCCCATATGTTTATAAGCACGTATGGGTTGTATATGATACCGACGATTTTCCTGCCCGGCATATTGATAAGACTGCGGTTCTCTGTAAGGAAATTTCCACGGAGGAGACGGAATATCATGCAATCTGGTCCAACCAATGCATCGAATTATGGTTTTTGCTGCATTTCGGATATATGCACTCGGACCTGCATCGGAATGCATATTGGCCGAAACTGTCGGAGTGTCTGGAGCGTATCGATGCCGGATGCTATAGAAAGAATCGCGAGGATATGTATACGATTCTTTGTCCCTATATTGGATTTGCGATTCACAACGCGAAGCGGTTGGATGCGGAAAACGCAGGTAAGCCACCGTCGCAATCCGCACCCGGAACAAAAGTGTTTGAGCTGATTGAAAAGCTTAGCCCATATCTGCTGGCAGAAGATATGTGACGGCTCAGCCCATATAGATCCTATAATAGACAAAAGAACCGTGAGAATCAATTCTCAGCGGTTTTTTTGTTCCCCACATCATTGCTCAGCGTACTCTTAAGCGTCTCAATAAACCGCAGATCCGCCTTCGACAGATAAGCCTCCGGCATCGTGGTGATACACATATTCCAATACGGATCATACTGATCATGGATGGAGAAGAAGGCGGGCTTTTTGTCGTAGGACACGGCCACGGAGTAGGAGGTGGGCACCAGGGTGACGCCGTAGCCCTCGGTGGCGAGGAGCTGTGCGGTGCGGTAGTTGCCCAGGGTCAGGGCCAGATTGAACTGGTTCAGCCCGGCGTTTCGCAGAATTCCCTCGGATACCTGGCGGATGCGCTGCTGTTTTTGGAGCAGAAGCAGAGGTTCCTCCTTTATATAGGAGAGATCCAGCAGCGGAAACGGGTAATCCGGGTCCGAAACGGCCAGCTGGTTTAAATGGCTGTCCTCCGAAGCCACCACGATAAAAGGATCCCGGCGCAGGGAATTGTATTTGAACATGGGCTTATGGCAGACCGGGGACACGTGGATGACGGCGAAGTCCAAGTCTCCGCTGACCAGCTTCTCCTCCAGGATGGTGGAGTTGGCCTCCGTGATAAAGATTTCGATGGCCGGACACTGGTCCTTGAATTTGGGCAGCACCTTGGGCAGCACAATGGAACTCAGGTGCGGCGTGATACCCAGATGAATCCGGCCGGTTTTCAGATTGTTCAGGTCGCTGACTGCCACCTCCAGGTCTCCGTAAATCTTCAGAATCTGGTTGGCGGCCTGGTAATACTTTTCTCCGATATAGGTCAGCGTCAGCCCGCCCGGCGTCCGGTTGAACAGCGGAGCTCCCAGAGAGTCCTCCAGCCGCTGGAGCGACTGGCTCAGCGAGGGCTGGGCGATAAACAGTTTCTTAGCCGCCTTGGACATGTTTCCGATCTCGGCGATTGTCTTTACATAAAGCAGTTCTTTACTTGTCACAAAAATCCCCCCATATAAATAAAGCATTTTTATAAAGTTACTCAAAATATAACCAAAGTATTGAGAAGAAGCTGTAAAAATCCATAGGTTTTTCCTGTTGTGCCGATACTTTTTTAGTATTTGCTTATAACTAAAAACAATTATATAATAAAAACAACCAATAAACAAGCTTGATTTTACGGAAATTTGACAATTTCGGAGGAAATAAATTGGAATTAAGGGATTTAGCACATTTTTTGACTAATTTAGAATTGAAAAACATACATAAAATTGTCAAAAAAACTGCGAACTTGTGCATTTTGGACTCCGTTGGAGTAGCCATCGGCGCAAAGGAAAACCCGCAGATCCAAAATGTGCTGCGCGATTATCTGGAGATATGCGGCAATAAAGGGAGCGCCCATATCTGGGGAACCGGGAAGCGGGTGCCGTTACTCACCGCGATTTTCATGAACGCCATGATGGGCCACACCCTGGAGCTGGACGACGTGCACACGGATTCCAAGACCCACATTGGCACCGTGGTGGTGCCTGCGGCCTGGAGCATGGCGGAGTACCTGGGAAAAACCGGGGACGAGTTCCTGCTGGCCGTGATCTGCGGCTACGAGACCATGGCCCGGATCGGAATGGCCCTGGGGGTCTCAGCCCACCGGAATCTGGGATGGCATGTGACATCCACGGCCGGAACCTTCGGAGCGGCGGCGGCCTGCGCCAAGCTCCTGGGCCTTGACGAGGATCAGACTGTCAGCGCCCTGGGCCTGGCGGGAACCCAGTCCTTCGGGACCTGGGCGTTCCTGGCGGACGGAGCCACCAACAAGGTGCTTCACCCGGCCAGGGCGGCGGCAAGCGGTTGCGAAGCCGCGCTCCTGGCAAAGGCCGGGATGACCGGGCCGGAGTTCATTCTGACGGCTGAGGACGGCGGGCTGTTTAACAACATGACCAATGAGCCGAAGCCGGAGATGGTGGCCAATGGTCTGGGAGAGAAGTGGTACATCATGGAGATGGACAACAAGCCTTACCCCTGCTGCAGAAGTACCCACTGCACCATCGACGGCACGCTGAGCCTGCGCAGGCAGGGGCTGCGGGCGGAGGATGTGGAGTCCATTGAGGTGCGAACCTACCTGGTGGGCAACAAGCAGTGCGGCATGAGCGATGGAAGCCGGAATCCGAAAAAGCCGGTGGACGCCAAGTTTTCCACCCCCTTTACCGTGGCCGCGGCGCTGCTGTACGGGGAGGTGACTCTGGAACATTTCAAGGAGGAATATATCCTCCGGCCCGAGATTCAGGAGCTGCTTCGCAAAGTGACGGTGGTGACGGACGGCCGGTTTACGGAAAAATACCCCGACCACTGGGGCTGCCGGGTCATTGCCACCTGCAAGGACGGCCGTGTGATGGAGCAGGAGGTAGAGGACGCTTCCGGCAGCGTGTACAATCCGCTGAGCGAGGAGCAGGTCCGCAGCAAGGTGACGGCCCTGGTCCGGGAGACCTGCGGAGCGCAGGCGGAGGAAATTGTGGCAGCGATACTGTCCCTGTCCGGGCGCAGCGGGCTGCCGGTAGTCTGAAGGAGGGAGAAAATGACGACAATACGAGTTCCCTACGGGGACGGATGGCAGGAGGCGCAGATTCCGGACGGAGTATCCGTCCAGGTGATCGACCCGGCCTGCGAGCCGGTGGAAACTCCGGTGGAGGAGCTGGTTGAGGAAGCTCTGGATCACCCGATCGGCACGCCCAGGCTGGAAGAGATGGTGTCGAAGCAGGACAAGGTGGCCATTATCGTAAACGACCACACCCGCCCCGGACCCAACGCCCAGCTGGTGGACGCGCTGATGAAACGCCTTGAAGCCGCTGGCGTGGCGGACGAGCAGATTTGTTTTGTGATCGCCACGGGAAGCCACAGAGCTTCCACCACGGAGGAGCTGGACAAGATACTGGGAGAGAAGTACCGCAAACGGATTCGGGTCCGCAACCACGACTGCCGGGACGGCGACCACGTGAACATTGGAACCACCCAGTCCGGCATGCCGGTCTGGATCGACCGGGAGGTGGCGGAGTCCAGCTTTATCATCACCACGGGGCTTATAAATCCCCACGCCACCGCGGGGTTCAGCGGCGGCAGAAAGAGCATTGTGCCGGGAGTTGCGGGGATCGAGACGCTTCACATCCACCATTCCCTGCCCATCCGCCCCTTTGACCCGGCCATGGGATATTTCGAGGAGAATCTCTTCCACCAGGCGGCGCTGGAGGCAGCCAAAATGACCAAAGTCCGCTTTATCGCCAATCTGGTGCAGGACACCCACAAACAGAACATCGCCTGTGTGGCGGGTGATCTGGAGCAGGCCCACCAGGCCGGAGTGGAGATTTGCCGCAAGGCCAATACCGTGAAAATGGACAGCCTGGCCGAGGTGGTGATCGTAAGCCCCGGCGGGGCGCCCCGGGACAAGGATTTGTACCAGGCCCAGAAGGCCCTTTCCGTGGGCGAAGTATTCGCCAAAAAAGAGGGCTGCACCTTCATTCTCTGCGCCAAGGCGGACGAGGGCATCGGCGAGGGGCTGTTCCGCACCTGGCTGGAGGAGGCCAAGGAACCCGGGGAAGTGATCGAGCGTTTCCGGGAAGAGGGCTTTAACGTGGGAAATAACAAGGCGTTTATGTACGCCAGGGCCATGTTGAAGGGAAAGGTTCTGATCGTCAGCGATCAGGTGGACCGGTCGGATCTGCAGAATATGATGCTGGACGGAGTGCCGTCCCTTCAGGAAGCGGTGGACCTGGTCTGTGAGAGAGAAAAACCGGAGCATATCATCGTTCTCCCGAGAGCGGTCAATATTATTCCGGCAATATAAAATGAAGTAGATGAAGAGAGGAGTCAGAAAATGAAAAAAATGTTAGCGTTAGCCTTAAGCGCAGCTTTGGCTGCAGGCACTTTGGCAGGTTGTGGAGGTTCCGGCGGCTCTGACAGCGGAGCAACCACTCAGGCGGCGGCCCAGGGAGGGAGCGCCGAGACAAAGGCAGAAGCAAAAACAGAGGCAAAGGATGTGTTCTGGACCTTTGCAGCACCGCCCGCAAGTTCCGCGCTGTATCCGTACTGGGTGTCCGTGGGACAGGCTGTATCCACCGTTTTCCCACAGTATAAGATCACCACTTCCGAGTCCCAGGGCGCGGTAGCCATCACCAAGAGCGTGCGCAACGGCGAGGCGGATGTGGGCAACTCCGTGTCCTCCACCGACTATGAGAACTACAACGGAACCGGAACCTTTGAGGGCCAGCCCTTCAAGGATCTGAGAATGCTGTTCTACTACGAGGTAACCGCGGAAATGTTCTGCACCACCAAGGATTCCGGCATCACGGACTTAAAGGGACTGGATGGCCAGAGATTTAACCCCGGCGGCACAGGAACCTCCGCTGAGGACCTTTGCCACAAGATTCTGGGCCTGTTCGACGTGAACCCCGACTATTTTGTAGCCAGCCAGGCCGACGCCGCGGACGCTTACTCCAACCGTGAGATCGTGGGAACCATCAAGCTGGGCCCGGTGGTTGACAGCTACGTGATGCAGCTGAACGCCAGCGTTCCGGTGAACGTGATCAACTTAAGCGACGAGGAGATCGCCAAGATCATCGAGGCGTATCCCTTCTTAATCAAGGTTACCATTCCCGCGGGCACCTACGACGGAATCGATCAGGACGTCAACACCGTGGGCACGCCCCAGGGCGCGCAGACCACCACCAAGCTGTCCCAGCAGGATGGTTACAATATTGTGAAAGCCATGTTCGACGATGGAAAATCCATCTGGCAGGCGGCGTATCCTTCCGGCGCTGAGAACGACTATGTGGCCATGACCCTGGCCTCCACCGTTCCGCTGCACGCAGGCACGGTTCAGTATTTCGTGGAGCAGGGCATCGAAGTTCCGGAAGAGCTGATTCCGCCGGAATATGTAGCGGTTCAGTAAAACAGAGCGATCAATCACATTACGGCCCAACGGATTCCGGTTGGGCTGTAATACAATAGGAGGGTAAACAATGAGAAAACTTACCGGCTTTTGGCGGCATGTGGTGACGGCCCTGTCCGTTATGCTCGTGCTGTTCCAGCTTTACACCGCCGGCTTCGGCGTATTTCCGGATATTGTGCAGAGAAGCGTGCATCTGTTCTTTGTGCTGACCATGCTGTTTCTGCTCATGCCGGCGAACAAGAAGAAAAAGACGGACACAGTGCCGTGGTACGACGTGGTGCTGTCCATGATCTGTATGGTGTGTACCGGCTACATGATTTTGATTTACGAGAAAATCCTTTGGGATCCCAGCCAGTGGATCAACAGCTTTGACAAGATCTGCGCCGTGCTGCTGACGATTCTGATTCTGGAGGGAAGCCGCAGGGCCGTGGGCCTGACCTTCCCCATTATGGCGGCATTTTTCCTGTTCTACGCAGCCTTCGGCCAGATTTTCCCGGGCCTGTGGGCTCACAAGAACTTTAGCTTTAACCAGATTTTCCAGAACCTGTACCACACCACCAACGGAATCTGGGGTCAGATGGTGGGACTCTCCGCCGGAATGCTGGCCATGTTCGGCATTTTCGGGGCGATCCTGTCGGTGACCGGAGGTTCCCAGACCTTTATCCGCCTGGCCCAGAAGATGACGGGCAAAGCGGTGGGCGGGCCCGGCAAGGTGGCCCTGATCGCCAGCGGTCTGTTCGGAATGGTTTCCGGAAGCGCCATGGCCAACGTGGTGGCCACCGGCACCTTCACCATCCCCATGATGAAGGACGCGGGTTACAGCAAGGAGTGGTCCGCCGCCATCTCGGCCGTGGGTTCCACCGGCGGCCAGATCATGCCCCCGATCATGGGAGCCGGCGCCTTTATCATGGCCCAGCTGATCGGACTTTCCTACCTGACCATCGCCAAGGCGGCCATCGTTCCGGCCCTGCTGTACTACATGGGCGCGTTCGTGGCCCTGCACTACCTCTCCAAGCGGCTTAAGATCTTCGGCGAGGGCTGCAAAGAGAAGATCCGCGTAATCGAGTTTGCCATTATTTTCGTCCCGCTGGCCGTGTTCATCGCGTTCCTGGCCGTGGGTTACACCGTTACCAAGGCCGCGTTCTACGCCACGGTGGTGTCCGTGATCGTGACCGTGTTCAGTTTCGCAATGGCCACAAAGAACCCCGCCCAGACGGCAAAGCAGGCCGGCGGGCTGTGCATGAAGGTGGCGAAATCCGGCGCGGAGAGCATCCTCGGCATGGCGGGACTGCTGGCGGGCGCGCAGATTTCCATCGCCCTGATCTCCCAGACCGGCTTCGGCGTCAAGCTTTCCAGCCTGATCATGAGCCTGGGCGGCAATTACCTGTTCCTCTGCCTGCTGCTCTCCATGGTGGTGTGCTTTATCCTGGGAATGGGCCTTCCGCCCACGGCGGCCTACGTCCTGGCGGCGGCAATCCTGGCTCCGGCCCTGATTTCCCTGGGACTGGATCCGCTGGTCGCCCATCTGTTCGTATTCTACTTTGCCAACTTCGGGGCCATCACGCCGCCTGTGTGCGCCGCGGTGTTCCTAAGCTCTGGCATCGCGGAATCCAACTGGCTCAAAACCGGCGGCCTGTCGGTGATGATCGCAATCCCGGCCTTTGTAGTGCCCTTTACCTTTGCCTACAATGACGCCCTGATGCTCAGCGGTTCCCTGATGGACATTGTTCTGGGCGTGATCACCAGCGCGATTGGCGTGTACTTTATCGGTCTTGCCATCGCCGGATTTATGAAGCGGGAGATGAGTCTTATACCCCGCGCCCTGATGTTTGTGGGCGGCATCGCCATGATCGTGCCCCACATGATGGTCAGCCTGATCGGCCTGGCGCTCTGCATCGTGGCGTTCGTGTTCTGTGCAGGCAACAAAAAGCAGTTAAAGGAGGCGTAATCAAATGGGATTAATTACAATGGAAGGCGCATGCGACCTTCATATTCATACAAGCCCGGATATATTTGAGCGGATCGCGGACGACGTCAGGACGGCGGAGGCCTGCCGGGACGCCGGGATGAAAGCCATCGTGTTCAAATGCCATGCGGACACCACCATGACCCGCGCCTGGCACACAGAACGCCAGGTGCCCGGAATCCGGGTGTTCGGCGGAATCGTGCTGAACTTAAACGTAGGCGGCATCAACCCCGCGGCCGTGGACGTGGCCCTGAAGCTGGGCGCGGTGGAGGTGTGGATGCCCTCCTACCATTCTCTGGCCCACTACAAGGCCACCGGTAAAATGGGCGGTTACGGCCACCAGGGCGCGGATGTGACCACCAACTACCCGGTAAAGCCCATCACCATTCTGGACGAGAAGGGGGAGCTGATCCCGGAGATTTGGCCCATCCTGGAGCTGGTCAAACAGCACGACGCTATCCTGGGAACCAGCCATCTGGGCTCTGAGGAGGGCTTGAAGCTGATCCGCGCGGCCAGGGAGGTGGGCTGCCGCAAGGTGGTGCTGACCCATCCCTTCTTCGCGCCGCCCTCCTGCACCGTCGAGCAGATCAAGGAAGCGGTGGAGCTGGGAGCGTTCTGCGAATTCTGTTCCGGAAACGCCCTAAGCCCCATTCCCGCGCCCATTCCGCTGGAGCTCTACAAGGAGGCAGTGGACGCCTGCGGCAGCGAGAACTTTATCATTTCCAGCGACACGGGCCATCCCAGAAAGACCATGGCCCCGGAGACCAGCCGCATGTTCGCCCAGAGCCTGACCTACAAGGGTGTGAAGCAGGCGGACGTGGAGCGGATGCTGAAGGACAACTATCACAAGCTTTTGGATTTCGAGTAGGTTTAAGAGGCCGGAGTATCAGAAACCGGCGTATCAAAAACGGCCCGGCGGAGCGCTTGCTGCTCCGGCCGGGCCGTTTCTTTGTAGCCTGTATTGAATTTAAAACCAGGTCTATTTCACCTCATCCAGCTTAAACCCGAAATACTTCACCGCGTTGTTGTAGGAGATGCCGCGAACCATGCTCTCCAGGGCCTTCATGTCGGCCGGATACTCGCCGTTCTCCACCCAGCTGCCGAACAGCTCGCAGAGGATGCGGCGGAAATACTCGTGGCGGGTGTAGGACAGGAAGCTTCTGGAGTCGGTCAGCATGCCCACAAAATTGCCCAGGCAGCCCAGGTTTGCCAGTTCGCTCATCTGCTCGATCATACCCAGCTTGTGATCGTTGAACCACCAGGCGGAACCCTGCTGGATCTTGCCGGGAACATCCCCCTGGAAGCAGCCGATGATGGACGCGATGGACGCGTTGTCATTGGGATTCAAGGAGTAGAGGATGGTCTTGGGGATGTCATTGGTGGCGCTGAGTTCGTTGAGGAAATCCGCCATCTGTGCGCTGGGAGCGTAGTTGTTGATGCAGTCGTAGCCGGTGTCCGCGCCCAGCTTCTCGAACATGTAGGCGTTGTTGTCGCGCTTGCAGCCGTAGTGGATCTGCATCACCCAGTTCATCTTCGCGTACTGTCTCGCAACGAACAGCATGAACGCAGTCTTGTACTTGAGCTCATCCTCCTTGGAGATAGCCTCGCCCTTTAAGCCCCTTTTCAGGATCGCGTCCACTTCCTCGTCGGAGGCGGGAGCGTACATCACATACTCCAGAGCGTGGTCGGATACGGAGCAGCCGTTGGCGGCAAAGTATTCCATGCGGTTTTTAAGGGCATCCTTTAAGGAGGCCAGATCGGTCACGGCGATGCCGCTGACCTGGGAGAGCTGGGCGATGTAGGGGGCGAAGGTGGGCTTCTCCACGTTCATGGCCTTGTCCGGTCTCCAGGCGGGAAGCACCTGCACGTCAAAGGTATCGTCAGCGGCGATCTTCTGGTGCCATTCCAGGGTGTCCACCGGATCGTCGGTGGTGCAGATCAGGGTGACGCCGGACTGCTTGATCAGGCCGCGCACGGTCATGGAATCCTCCTGCAGCTTGGCATTGCACAGGTTCCAGACCTCCTCGGCGGTGTCGCCGTTTAAATAGCCGTCGTAGCCAAAGTAGCGTCTCAGCTCCAGATGGCTCCAGTGGTACAGGGGATTGCCGATGAGCTTGGGCATGGTCTCGGCCCAGGCCTGGAACTTCTCGCGGTCGCTGCCGTCGCCGGTCACATACTTCTCATCTACGCCGTTGGTGCGCATCTGACGCCACTTATAGTGATCGCCGCCCAGCCAAACCTGTGTGATATTGTCGAACTTGCGGTCCTCATAAATCTCCTGGGGATTGATATGGCAGTGGTAATCCAGAACCGGCATGGTCTCTGCGTACTGGTGGTACAGCGTCTTCGCCATATCGGTGGATAATAAGAAATCCTTGTCCATAAACTGTTTCATGTGGGTATTCCTCCTTGAATTTAAAAATTGGTTGTTTGCCTTTTTATAAGATCAGAGGCGATGGTGGTCCGGCTGGGGACGTTCATGCCGCTGAACACACCCATAAGCGTATTGATGGTGGTGGTGCACAGGGCCTCCACCTTGCTGTCGATGGAGGTGATCTCCGGGTCGGTGCAGCGGGAGAGGAGACTGTTGTTGTAGCCGATGACGGAGAGCTGGTCCGGTATGGAGATTCCGGCCTCGTGAGCGTATTTAACCGCGCCCACCGCCAGGGAGTCGTCGGAGGTGATGACTGCGTCGAACTCAAGTCCCTGCTCATGAAGCCCCAAAAGCGTGTCGCGGGCCACGGAAATATCCTTGGCGCACTGGCAGATCAGGGACTCGTCAAGCGGCAGCCCTAAGTCCCGGTGGGCGTCCTTGTAGCCCTCCATCTTGTTCACACCGCTGAAGGAATAGCTGGTGTACAGGTAGAGTATACGCCTTCTTCCGGATTTTAGCAACCCGGTGGCCGCGTGATGCATGGCGGCGTGGTCGTCGCAGAGGGTACTGTAGATATTCTCCCCCTCCAAATAGCCGTTGACCAGCATGAGGGGCAGGTCCTTGGCCGCCTCGATCAGGTAGGAGTTGTCCTTGGGCCGCATCTCCACGAACTTGGAACCGGCCAGGATGATCGCGTCCACCCGCTTGGAGCGCAGCAGGTTGAAATACTTCTGCTTGGCGTCCAGGTCGTAGCCGGTGCAGCAGAGGATCGCGTCGTACTCAAAGCTTCTGAGGGCGCGCTCCAGATAGTAGATGGCGTTTGCCAGATAGGGGTCGGAAGAGTCGGAGCACATGATGCCGATGGTCTGCATGGTGTTAAGGCCAAGTCCCCTGGCAAACACGTTGGGCGTGTAACCCAGCTCCGCCATCACATTCAGAACCTTGTTTCTCGTCTTTTCGCTGACATTGGGGTTGCCGTTTAAGACGCGGGAGACCGTGGCGATGGAAACGCCGGCGTGCTTGGAAACATCGTATATGTTCATGCTATCAACCTCACATTCTGTAAGCGCTTACACGCTATGTTTATTATACATATTCCCAGGCGGTAATGCAATACTTTTCTATTTTTTTATTGACTTATTTCGGGAACTTTTGTAGAATAATTGTAAGCACTTACATAAATAGGACCGGCGGGAGGGCAGTTTCCCGGCCGTGCCTGTTTGTGGGAACAACGCGGCAAACCATTCTAAATTATAGTAGGAGAAGAAGATCATGCAGGACATTGTGAAAATCAATCAGAACGACAACGTAGCGGTAGCGCTCCGACCCATTGCGGCGGGAGAGACCTTGCAGGTTGGCGGCGCGGCCGTGACCACCACCGAGGAGATTCCCCAGGGCCACAAGTTCGCTTTAAGGCCCATTCAGGCGGGGGAGGAGGTCGTCAAGTACGGCTTTCGCATCGGCTTTGCCAAGGAGGATATTCCCACCGGCAGCTGGGTGCACGTACACAATGTAAAGACCGGGCTGGGAGACGTTCTTTCCTATACTTATGAGCCTGCGAAAATGGACGTGGAGCCCACGGAGCACGCATATTTTCAGGGCTACCGCCGGGCGGACGGCAAGGTGGGCGTGCGAAACGAGATCTGGATCATCCCCACGGTGGGCTGCGTCAACTCCATCGCCAAGGCCCTGGAAGCCAGAGCCAGAGACCTGGTGAAGGGCACGGTGGAGGATATCATCGCATTTCCCCACCCCTACGGCTGTTCCCAGATGGGCGACGACCAGGAGAACACCCGCAAGGTATTGGCGGACATGATTCATCACCCCAACGCGGGCGGCGTGCTGGTGCTGGGACTGGGCTGTGAGAACAGCAATATCCCGGTGCTCATGGACTATATCGGGGAGTATGACGCACAGCGGGTGAAATTCCTCCAGTGCCAGGACGTGGAGGACGAGATGGAGACCGCCATGGAAATGCTGGAAGAGCTGGCAGAGTACGCAGGGGCCTTCTCACGGGAGCAGATTGATGCCAGCGAGCTGATCATCGGCATGAAATGCGGCGGCTCCGACGGCCTGTCCGGCATCACGGCCAATCCGGTGGTGGGGGCTTTCTCCGACCTGCTGGTGAGCAAGGGCGGCACCACCATCCTCACTGAGGTGCCGGAGATGTTCGGCGCTGAGACCATTCTGATGAACCGCTGCGAGACCCCGGAGCTGTTTGAGAAGACTGTGGATCTGATCAACGACTTTAAGAACTATTTCACCAGCCACAACCAGACTATCTACGAGAATCCCTCCCCGGGCAACAAAAAGGGCGGCATCAGCACCCTGGAGGACAAATCCCTGGGCTGCACCCAGAAGTCCGGCAGCGCTCTGGTAAAGGGCGTGCTGGGATATGCGGAGCCGGTGAAGGTCAAGGGCTTAAACCTGCTTTCCGCCCCTGGAAACGATCTGGTGGCCTCCACCGCCCTGGCGGTGTCCGGCGCCCACATCGTGCTGTTTACCACGGGCCGCGGAACGCCCTTCGCTTCCCCGGTTCCCACGGTGAAGATTTCCAGCAACAGCAAATTGGCGGGGCACAAGGACAACTGGATCGACTTCAACGCGGGCCGCATGGTGGAGGACAAGACCAAGGAGGAGATGGCCCAGGCCCTGTTCGACTACGTGCTGGAGGTGGCCAGCGGCCGCAAGGTGAAGGCCGAGGAGGCCGGGTTCCACGATATGGCGATTTTTAAGCAGGGTGTGACGCTGTAAGGACTGCGGATCCAGCCTGCCCCGCGGCGGAGACGGCGCGGGGCAGGCTGGAGCTGTTTGAACGGCGGAGACGGCGCGGGGCAGGCTGAATCTGTTTGACGGCGGAGACGGCGCAGGGCAGGCCGGAGCTGTTTGAGCGGCGTGTTTTCCCGTGAATTTACAGTTGCGAAACCTCACCGTCCGGTGTATACTGAGAACAGACGATATCGTATATACGGATTTGACATGGATATACGAATTATAAAAGAGTTGCAAACAGCACACACTCAGGAGGGGAAACATGAAACTGAACCGCACTACCCTGCGCACGGTTGACATTTTAAAGCTGGTCTCCAAGCGGCCGGACGGCATCACCCTGGACGAGATTTGCGAGCGCCTTGGGCTGCCCAAGACCAGCGCCTACGACATTGTGACCACCCTGGTCCAGACCGGCATGATTCACGTGGCAAGGGAGCAGAAGCAGAGGTACCACATCGGCCTCACCGCCTACCGCATCGGCATCAACTACACCAACAATCTGGATTTTATCAGCGTCATCGAACCGGTGTTAAAGGCATTTGCCCGGGAGGTGGGCAAGACCGTGTTCTTCGGGGTCCGCTCCGAGGGGGAGATCATTTATATCTGTAAGTTCGAGCCGGAGAATCCCATCATCACCACAGCCACCGTGGGGACCAAGAACCCCCTCTACTGCACGTCCCTGGGAAAGGCGATCCTGGCCTTCGAGGAGGAGGACGTGGCGGGGCCGGTGATGGACCGCCTGAAATTCCAGCAAAAGACCGGCCGGACCATTGTGAGTCGAGAGGCCCTGGAGGCGGAGCTTGAGACCGTGCGGGAAAAGGGGTACGCCCTGGACGCCCGGGAGTTGGAGGAGCACATGGAGTGCGTGGGCGCGCCGGTGTTCGGCCAGGACGGCACGGTGATCGGCGCCATCAGCGTTTCCAGTCTGTACAAGCCCGCTGAGGATTACGAGGCCCTGGGCCGCCTGGTCCACAAAAAAGCCCTGGAATTATCCCGGCTGTTAGGGTATCTGGGGAAGTTCTAAAGCTGCGTTCCGGAACGATTTTTCCGCTGTCCGAATTGTTACGGAGAAAAAGGGAAAAATTCGTGATTTTTTAGCGGTTTTCCTGTTGACAAATGGTGTGGCAGCGATTAATATTTAAGTATAAATCGCAATTATGAAAATGATTCGCATATACGAATCGCAGAAAAAAGGAGAAGCAAAATGAAAAAAGAGCAAGTTTTAGCGAGAATGAAAGAGGATTGTCTGGTTGCTGTTGTTCGTGCGAAGAACTACGAGCAGGGTGAGAAGGTTGTGGACGCAATCATCGCCGGCGGGATCAACTTCATCGAGCTGACCATGACCATGGATGACGGGGATCCGGTTGGATTCATCAAATTGATGGCTGAAAAGTATAAAAACAACGACAAGGTCGTGATCGGCGCGGGCACCGTTCTGGATCCCGAGACCGCAAGAGCCTGCATCCTGGCTGGAGCCAACTACATCGTAAGCCCCGCATTAAACCTGGATACCGTTAAGCTGTGCAACCGCTACAGAGTTCCCATGCTGCCCGGCGTTATGACTCCCACCGAGGCTGTTACCGCCATGGAAGCGGGCTGCGATATCATCAAGATCTTCCCCGGCAACATCGTGGGACCGGCTGCCATCAGCAGCTTCAAGGGCCCCCTGCCCCAGGGTGAGTTCATGCCCTCCGGCGGCGTTGACGTGGACAACGTTGACAAGTGGATCAAGGCCGGCGCATACGCGGTCGGCACCGGAAGCAGCCTGACCAAGGGCGCCAAGACCGGCGACTTCGAGGCCGTTACCGCCAAGGCTCAGGAGTTCGTAAAGGCAGTTGCCGCAGCGAGAGCGTAAATCGAAATCCATCCCCGCCGGTTTTCCGGAGCCGGACCCGGCGGGAGATCCATAAAACTCCGGGATACAACCGGAGAAACCCCACCATATATATTAAGAGGAGAGAAAAACAATGGCAAAAGTAGTGACCATGGGCGAGATCATGTTAAGATTATCCACCCCCAACAATGAGAAATTCATTCAGGCGGACGAGTTCGATGTAGTTTACGGCGGCGGCGAGGCAAACGTAGCCGTTTCCCTGGCAAATTACGGACATGAGACTCAGTTCGTGACCGCTGTTCCCGCCAACCCCATCGGCGAGTGCGCAGTTGCCACCATGAGAAAATACAACGTAGGCACCAAGTACATTTCCAGAAGCGGCGAGAGACTGGGAATCTACTATCTGGAGACTGGCTCCGCCATGAGAGCTTCCAACGTGGTTTACGACCGCGCCCACAGCTCCATTTCCACCGCAACCCCCGACCAGTTTGATTTTGACGCGATCTTCTCCGACTGCGACTGGTTCCACTTCACCGGAATCACCCCCGCCATCAGCGACGCCGCCATCGCTCTGACCGAGGCCGCTTTGAAGGCTGCCAAGGCTCACGGCGTGACCGTTTCCGTGGACTTAAACTTCCGCAAGAAGCTGTGGAGCTCCGAGAAGGCTCAGAAGGTGATGACGAACTTCATGCAGTACGTTGACGTGTGCATCGGCAACGAGGAGGACGCTGAGAAGGTGCTGGGCTTCAAGCCGGGCAACACCGACGTTACCTCCGGCGAGCTGGAGCTGGGCGGCTACGTGGATATCTTCAACCAGATGGCTGACAAGTTCGGCTTCCAGTATATTGTGAGCTCCCTGCGCGAGAGCCACAGCGCTTCCGACAACGGCTGGTCCGCCTGCATCATGGACGGCAAGACCCGCGAGTTCTACCACTCCAAGAAGTACCGCGTGACCCCCATCGTGGACCGCGTGGGCGGCGGCGACTCCTTTGCGGCCGGCCTGATCTGCGGCCTGCTGGACGGCAAGGACATGAAGGCTGCCCTGGAGTTCGCAGTGGCTGCCTCCGCTCTGAAGCACACCATCCCGGGCGACTTGAACCTGGTGACCCGCGCAGAGGTTGAGAACCTGGCCGGCGGCGACGCTTCCGGACGCGTACAGCGCTAAGCGGCAGTTACGGTACAACAAGATTTGAGATTAAAACGGCTAATCCGACTGGGTATTAGCCGTTTTTCATAGACACCCGTCCGGGGACCGATCCGCCGGGCGCGGATTTTGAAGGCGTGGGCGCGGCAGGGAAATGGAACCGCCGCGGCTGTCCGGGCTGGGGCAGCCGCTCCCGGTCCGCGGCCTTCGCAAGAATAAAGGAGAGAGAGTATGGAACAGAAGAGCAGTAGGAATTTTGACCTTCTCACACTGGGGCAGGTGCTGTTGCGCCTTTCGCCGCCGGACAACGAGCGTTTGAGCCGCGGCGACACCTTTGTGAAGCAGGTGGGCGGCGCGGAGCTGAACGTTGCGGTGGGCGCATCCTTACTGGGGCTGCACACGGGCGTGATCTCCAAGCTGCCGGCCCACGACATCGGCAGCTTCATGAAGGGCAAAATCCGTTCCTTCGGCGTCAGCGACGATTTCTTCATGTACGACCATTCGCCGTCCGCCCGCCTGGGAATCTACTACTATGAGAACGGGGCCTACCCCAGAAAGCCCAAGGTGATCTACGACCGGAACAACAGCTCCTTCTTCTCGCTGGATATCAACGAGATTCCCCAGGAGGTGTACACGGCTTCCAAGTGCTTCCACACCACGGGAATCACCCTGGCTCTCAGCGAGCAGGTGCGGGAGACCACCATCGAGATGGTGAAGCGCTTCAAGGCTGCCGGAACCCTGGTGAGTTTTGACGTGAATTTCCGGGGAAATCTGTGGTCCGGGGATCAGGCAAGGGAGACGATCCTGAAAATCCTGCCCTACGTGGACATTTTCTTCTGCTCCGAGGACACGGCCCGTCTGACCTTCTTAAAGACCGGCACGGCGAAGGAGATGATGAAGAGCTTCACCGAGGAGTACCCCATCTCCATCGTGGCCTCCACCCAGCGGATCGTGCACAGCCCCAAGCTGCACACCTTCGGCTCCGTGATCTACGACGCGGCCAGGGGAGAATATTACGAGGAGGAGCCCTACCGCAATATTGAGGTGGTGGACCGCATCGGCAGCGGCGACGCCTATATTTCCGGCGCCCTCTACGGCCTGTTGTCCTCCGGCGGGGACTGCGCCAAGGCGGTGGCCTACGGAAATGCCACCGCCGCGGTGAAGAACACCATCCCCGGCGACCTGCCCTCCTCCAATCTGGACGAGATCGAGACCATTATCCAGGCCCATAACGCCACCGGCTACCAGAGCGAGATGGCCCGGTAGTACAGAGACGGTAGAACAGCCCCCTCTTTCATAATTTTTCCAAAATTATAAAGTCCCTGCGCGGAAAGTGTGGTATACTTTCCGTAATTGACGGCAGGCGACGGAGTGATCAGGAAAAATTTGGAAGAGAGGGCTTTTTTGATGGGCAAAACGGTTTTACTATGGCTGATAATGGGCATGTTGGCGGTCTCAGGGGCGGAAGGCGGGATGGATGCATCGGACAGCCTGAGGGGACCGGTCGGTCTGGAGGGATCGGCCGGTCTGTGGAAATCGATCGGATTGGGGGGAGCGGCCGGTCTGGGAGCGGGCAGCGGAGGGCAGACCGGCGGGCAGAAGGTGTGGCCGGGCACCTCGGGCGCTGTCTCGAAGGACTACGACGTGCAGGACGGACAGGGATTTGGTTTTGATCTGCCGGAGGGCGGCGGGGACCGGATCGACTGGGGGCCGGACGGCTATCATTTTAAGATGGAATATGAAGAGGAGGGGACGGACCTGCTGGCGGACGTGCGGGAAACGGACCCTGTAAGCCGTGAGTTTGCGCGGGATTGGGAGAATACCGCCCCCAATCTGGCCCGGCTGGCCCAGGAGAATCTGGGGGAGGAATTGCTGGCCTTCGGACCGGCTGAGTTAATGGACGGGCAGATGCCGGTTTGCAGCTTTTCCTACTCTGCCGCGAGGGCGGGGACCGTGTTCCACACGGCGGTATTTTACTGTTTCGGGGAAACTTACACGGCGGAGTTTGCCGCCGTGGGGCCGGATTCGGAGGCGACTAACCGGTTGGCAAAAGAGGCCGCGGCGTCCTTTGCAGAGCTGGGCGGGGAGGCCCATATGATCGGACAGCGCGCCCCGGGCCTGGGGATGGACCGGTGGGATTATCCTTATCTGCACAATCCATTTGCCCTCACCGGCTATTACATGGATCTGGAGGCCCCGTCTTTACAGCGCAGCGCCACGGACTATGAGATTATGTGGAAGGACCGGACGGTTGAGGCGCTGGTGAGGGAGCTGGTGGAGAAGCCGGATGAGCCGGTGATGTCCAGCGACTTAGACCGGTTTTCATCCCTGGCGATCCGGTTTTTGGAGCAGACGGGAGAGTATGAGATCTCGGCCAATGAACTGAGCGCGTGGATTCCGGCGGACGGACTCGAGGTGATTACGCTGGAGGACCTGGCGGAGTTTCCGAATGTGGTTTCATTGAGCCTTCAACTGCCTGAGATTCATGATTTTTCGCCCTTGTCCTCCATGACAGGGCTGAACGTGCTGATGATTTTCACCGGAGGGGAGACGGAGAATCTGGACTGGCTGGCGCCGCTTTCTGAGCTGGTCTATCTGCGGATTGGAGGGCTTGACATCCGGACCTCGGATGTCCGGGTGTTGGGGCAGCTTGAAAATCTGGAACGGCTGGATCTGCGGCTGCCCATGGTGAGCGATCTCTCCGTATTTGCGGAAATGCCGGGGCTTAAGGAGCTGCTTCTCCAATGCGACGAGAACGCGGATACCAGCGTGCTGAGGGAGCGGGAGCAGATTGAATGTTTGTTTATCAACGGCGAGGAGGTGCGCTGACGGATGGGAGCGGACTTCGGTGCGCCGGTGAGGAGATGAAAAGATCAAGAAAAAAACGGTTATAGGTTGACAGGATGAATTAATTAAAGTATATTTAATAAAGTATATTTAATTAATGTGGAGCAAAGGAGATTCGTTCATGTCAATCCATGAAAACTACAACCATACGCTGCGGGCCAGCTACATCGGATACATATCCCAGGCGATTGTGAACAATTTTGCGCCCCTGCTGTTTCTGACCTTCCAGAAAACCTACGGCATCTCGCTGGATAAGATTACCCTGCTGGTGACCATGAACTTTGCGGTCCAGCTGCTGGTGGATTTTCTGGCCGCCGGGTTTGTGGACCGGATCGGGTACCGGAAGGCGATTGTGCTGGCCCACCTGCTCTGTGCAGGGGGAGTGGCCGGGCTGGGGATTCTGCCGGAGCTGACGGCGGACCCCTACCTGGGATTTCTGGGGGCGGTGCTGCTGTACGCGGCGGGCGGAGGACTGATCGAGGTGATGATCAGCCCTATCGTGGAGGCGTGTCCCACGGAGCGCAAGGAGGCGGCCATGAGCCTGCTGCACTCCTTTTACTGCTGGGGACATGTGCTGGTGGTAGTGGCCTCCACCGTGTTTTTCCGGGTGGCTGGAATCGGAAACTGGCGGATACTGGCCTTTATCTGGGCGCTGGTGCCATTTTTTAACTGCTTTTATTTTGCCAGGGTGCCCATCCGCAGCATGACCGGGGAGGACAGGGGCATGAGCATGCGGCAGCTGGCGGGCAGCGGGGTGTTCTGGCTGTTCGTGCTGCTGATGGTGTGTTCCGGCGCGTCCGAGCAGGCCATGAGCCAGTGGGCTTCCGCCTTTGCGGAGTCGGCTCTGCAGGTGGGCAAGACCATGGGCGATCTCTTGGGGCCGTGCCTGTTTGCGCTGCTCATGGGTACTTCCAGGGCCGTGTACGCCAGGTTTTCACGGCATATGCCACTGATTCCTTTTATGGTGGGAAGCGGCTTTCTGTGTATTGCGGGGTATCTGCTGGCCGTGTGGTCCAAGGCGCCCGTTATGGCGCTGATGGGCTGCGGCCTGTGCGGGCTGTCGGTGGGGATTCTGTGGCCGGGAACCTTCAGCCTGTCCTGCGCCCGGATTCCCAGGGGTGGAACGGCCATGGCCGCGCTGCTGGCCCTGGGCGGGGACGTGGGCTGCTCCCTTGGCCCGATGGTGGTGGGGCTGGTGTCCAATACCGCGGGGGGAAGCATCCGCGCGGGACTGCTGGCGGCCGTGGTATTTCCGGTGCTTCTGCTGCTGTGCCTGAGCCGGGCGGGGAAGCGCGGCCGGAAGGAGGAGGTTATCGGGGAGGTTGTTTGACTACAAATTATCAAATTCGAGGAGGTAGGCAATATGGCAACAATCGATCTTCACATGCACTCTGTGATCAGCATAGACGGGGAACTGGAGCCGGAGGAGGTGATCCGGCGCGCCGCATCCCGGGGAATCAGGGCCGCCGCCCTGACCGACCACAATTCGGTCCGGGGTGTGAGCCGGGCGTTGGAGGAGGCGGTCCGGCTGGGAATCCGGCTGGCGAAGGGCGTGGAGCTGGACTGCCGCCTGGGGGAGCGCAATCTCCATCTTCTGGCTTACGGGATCGACGAGCGCCATCCGGTATTTGCGGAGATAGAGGAGGAGATTCTGGATCAGGAACGGCGGTGCTCGGCCCGCAGGCTGGAGATTTTCCACGAAATGGGGCTGAAATTCGACGACAGCCTGGTTCTGTCCCAGAACCCCTACCATCTGTCGGTGCCCGAGGATATCGCCATGGTGGCGCTTCAGAACCCGGAAAATGACGGCTGCGAGCTGTTAAAGCCCTACCGCCCGGGCGGGGCCAGGAGCGGCAATCCATACGTGAATTTCTATTGGGATTACGCCTCCCAGGGGAAACCGGCCTATCAGGAGGTGAAGTACCGCAGCTTTGAGGAGCTGAACCGGGCCATGCTGGACATGGGCGCGGTGACGGTAATCGCCCATCCCGGCGCCACCGTGAAGGAGGACGAGGAGGCGGTCCGCTATATGGCTGGCTGCGGGGTCAACGGAATGGAAGTATTTTCCAGTTATCACAGGGCGGAGCAGCGCCGCTACTATGGGGATCTGGCCAGCCGCCTGGGCCTTACGGCCACTGCGGGAAGCGATTTCCACGGAAGGAGCAAACCCAGTCTAATGCCCGGGGATACGGGCTGCGAACCGGCGGAGGAACAGGCCGTGCTGGAGGCCGCGGAGGCCGTGGGCATTTTCGGCGGACATGGAGGCGGGCGCTGATGGAGCGGGGAACCAATCTGATCCGGGAGCAGAACTTAAAGACCGTCCGGCGTCTGATGAACCGGCGCGTCCGGGCCACCAAGGCGGAGCTGTCCCGGGAGTCCGGCCTCAGCGTGGTGGCTCTTCAATCCCTGTTGCAGGCCATGGAGGAGCGGGGGGAAATACGCCGGGAAGGAATGTTCCAGCCGGACCACGGGCGTCCCGCTGCGGTTTACCGCTATGAGGAGCGGGCGCAGATGGTATTATCCATCTGTATGTACGAGAAGCAGGGGGAGGACACGGCGGTTTTCTCCGCCTGCGATTTGCTGGGAAATGTGGTGGAGACCCGGGAGATTCCCCTGGTGGAGCCGGAGGCGGACAGCTTTGACGGCGAGATCGCCTCGTTTCTGGAGGCCTATCCCTCCATCGCGGCCGTGGGTTTCGGAATCCCCGGCGAGGCGGTGGACGGCCGTCTGGTGACCAGCGACTACGAGCGCCTGACCGGCGCGGATATCTGCGGCCATGTGCAGCGGAATTTCGGGCGGCAGGCCTTTGTGCAGAACGACGTAAACGCGGCTATTGCCGGGTACTGCGCGCGCAGGCAGACGCCGGAGGACCAGGTGGCCGTCGGCATTTATGTGCCGAAAAAGTACGGGCCGGGCATGGGCGTGTGGATCCACGGCAGGCTTTGGTGCGGCAGAGACGGGATGGTGGGGGAGGTGGAGGGACTGCTTCCGGAAGTGAACTGGAGACAGCCCGGGGAAGCCGCCAGCCGCAGAAACGCCCTGGCGCGGCTGGCTAAGGTGTGCATTCTCATGTACAACCCTCACCGTCTGGTGATTTACGGAGACGTGGAGCAGGGCGGAATGGAGGAAATGATCCGGGAAGCCCTGGGGGAGCCGCTGGGCCGGATTATGATGCCCCAAATGGAGTTCTGCGCGGATCTGAGGCCGGATTTTGAGGCGGGAATTCTGAGTATGGGGTTGGAGCGGGTGAGGGGATATTGAGAGAAATTGAGAGGCTTTGAGATACGCGGACAAATTCATATTTGACGCAAAGTCCGTATTTGCTCTTTCGCCTGAGGGTCCTGGTGGGAAATCGATGTATTTCTCATCAGGGCCCTTTTTTAAATTAACAGAACCGCAAATACAGTGGAGACATTTTTTTAATTCTATGTTACAATAGGTATTACCAATTTACGGAAATCAATGGGGCACACCAGTGCCGTGGCGGGCCTGACAGCCGCCAAATACAGGAATGAGGAGGAATAACGTGAGCGTTCAGGAAATATTCGAAATTTTAGGGATCGGGCCAACCCGGGACGAGGAGTCCATACGGGCCGCGTACCGCAGCCGTCTGACTTCCGTTAACCCGGAGGATGATCCTCAGGGTTTTATGCGGTTGCGAGGGGCTTACGAGGAGGCCGTGAAGTATGCCCGGACCCCGGAGGGGGAGGCGGTGAACAGCGCGCTGTGGATGGAGGAGCTGGGGCCGGAGGGAGAATTTTTGAGACGGCTGGCGGATGTCTACGGCTGTCTCCCGAGACGGCTTGACGAGGCGGAGTGGAGCGGGCTGCTGCGGGAGCCGGTGCTCGCGTCCCTGGACGGAGGGGAGCAGGCCAAGTGGGGGTTGTTCTCATTTCTGGCGGAGCATTACAGGCTTCCAGGAAGAATATGGAAAATACTGGGAGAGACTTTCGGGATTGAGGAGAACGCGGAGGAGTTTAAGGAGCGTTTGCCGGAGCCCTTTGTGGAGTATATGCTGCGGCGGATTCAGGACGATGAGGAAGGGGACTTCCCACTGGAGAAGCTTTCCGGGGAGCCTCAGGCGGATTACGACGGTTTTATGCAGCTCTTCTTTAATCTCACCAACCGGGAGCGGGGGGATTCCCCGGAGCAGCTCAGGGAAGTGGGGGAGATTCTGGAGCAGCTGAAGCAGTTCGGGATCAGCCATCCCTGGTACGAGCTGGAACAGGCCGATTACCTGTCCAGGATTGGGGAGACGCAGCGGGCGGCGGAGATGGTCCGCGGCCTGATCCGGGAGAACCCGGAGGACGACCGGGTTTATATGTCCGGGGCGTTTATTCTGGGCGTCTGCGGATGTGGGGACGAGGCGGGAGAGCTCTATGTGGGCTACCTGAAACGGAACAATCAGACGGTCCGCGGCACCTACACGGCGCTTTTGAGCCTGGCCAGGATGGCGGTGATCCGGGAGGACTGGAAGAGCGTCCGGGAGCTGGCCGGAATGGCGGATGATCTGCGCAGCACCGATGCCACGGAAGAACTGATGAAACAGGCGGACGACGCGCTGATCGACGGGCTTACCGGGGAGGAGCAGCTGACGGAGGAGCAGGTGCTGCTCTTAGCCGGATGTTTTGTTCACGGGAAACGGACCGGGGAGGGGATCGGATTTTTTGAGAGCCACCCGGAGCTGGTGCCGGACCGGGCGGATTTTTATGAGCAGATGGCCCTGATGTACCGGGAAGAGGAGCGGTACTGGGAGTCGATGGAGGTGGTGAAGAGCTGGCGCAGTTGTCTGGATCGGGATGCCGGGGGAGCGGAAGGTCTTGCCGGCCCGGAGAATACCGCCGGTTCCGCCAAAAACCTCCGTTCCATGGCTGCCAGCCTGGACCTGGAAGGCCGTCTCTGGCGGGATATCTATTATGAAGAGAAGCGCGCGGGAAAGCTGCCCCCGGAGATGGCGGAGGAGCTCTCCGGCCGGGCCCTGGCCGCCTGTAGCCGGGCGATCGGGCTGGAACCGGAGAATCTGGATTTCTGCCTCCATCAGGTGCTGGTTTTAAAGGACAGGAACGCCTGGGAGGAAGCGGCGGGACAGTGCCGGGAGATTATCTCCATGGATGATGAAGCCTACTGGGCCTATTTCTATCTGCAGGAAATCTGCGAGGAGCTGGGGCAGGACCAGGAGGTGGTGAACCTGTTTGGCCGCATGATCAAAATTTATCCCGGCCACCCGGAGGTTTATCTGCGGGCCCTTCGGGTATTCAAGCGCTACGGCCGGTACGAAGCGGCGCTGGACGTCATCCGGCGGGCAGAGCAGGCGGAGGTGAAAAGCGGCGAGCTGCTGGTGGAGAAAATCGGCGTTCTGGACCAGCTTGCGGAGGATGAGAAGGACTGGAAGCGGGCGGACCGCTTCGCGGCCAATGTGATCGGCTGGCTGAAAAAGAGCAAAGCGCCCAGATGGCTGCTGGCCCAGGCGTACCTCAAACGGTCCTTTTTAAATGACAGCGGCGGGAAACACAATCAAAGTAAAAAACTGGGATTGGACCGGGTTTACGCCGAGGAATCCCTGCGGTTAAACGACAGCCTGTCCGCCCGGTACGCCCTCGGAAGGTACTGGATCGAGTACGGAGGCAGACCGAAGATGGCTTATCTTCACCTGAAAATCTGCGAGAAGCGTGGAATGGATTACGACCGTCTCTGCTACTACATCGCCAGGTGCCACGAGCGGTTCCGCCAGTGGAACAAAGCCATCGCCTACTACCAGCAGGCATTGGAGAAAAATCCCGAGTTTTCCGGCTGCTACTGGCGGCTGGGACTGCTGTACAAACAGAAGTTCTGCCGGGTCTGCCAGCCCGAGTACGCGGAAAAAGCCCTGTATTATATCAACCTCTACGACGAGAAGTTCGGGGAGTCGGCGGAGAGCTTCCGCAGGCGGGCCGATATTTACCTGCGGATGGGAGAATACGACAAGGCGCTCAAGGAGATCGAGGAGGGCGTCAAGCGGGACGGAGACAGCGATATGTGGCTGCTGCGGGGCAAGGTCCTGCGGGCCATGAGGCGCTACGAGGAGGCCATCGGGAGCTGCGAGAAGAGCATGACGGCGGAGGACCTCTTCGGAAAGGACGATGAGGAGTGCTTTAAGCGTGTGTTCCAGTGTTTCCTGCGCATGGGACAGCTGGAACGGGGCGCGGTGTACCTGGAAAATGCCCTGGACAAAGACATCGATGAGGACGGGCGGGAAAAATGCCTGGAGAGCCTGACGTACCTGGAGGCCACGGCGGGCCGCTATGACCGCGCCCTGGACTGGATCAGTGAGCGGTATGGAAGCGCGGACCTCACACAGCGCTGCTGTGACGACTGGGAGCGGGAGGCCGAGCGGATGGAAGAGGTTCTGGACATCTGGCTGCGTTTCCGGGAGAATCCCGGGGAGGAGATTCTGGAAAAATGCACCCAGGCCGCCGCACTGGCGGACTTGGCGTACGCCGACAGCGGGAAGGACCCGGAGGGCAGAGCCCTGGCCTGCCAGAACGCGGGGGAGGCCTACTGCCGCCTTGGACAGTACGATACGGCCATTGGATATCTGAAAAATGCCTGGGAGCTGGCCTGCCAGTGCAAGAAATACGGCTATTACCGGAGTCTGACGCGCAAGCTGATGGAGACCTATTACTGGCTGGGCGATTTGGAGGAGGCAAGAGCCTTTGGGGACCTGTACCGGAAACGTATGGAATCCGTTTATGAGGAGTGCGATGATCTGGGACTGTCCGTGGAAGAGCTGATGACCAGGCCCAACATGGAGTCCAGGCAGACGCTCTACAACCTGTTCTGCTGGGCCTACTACACCGGCCGCGGCGATCAGGCCCGCCGGTACATCGGGCTGATGGAGCAGCGGGATATGTGCTGGTGGTGCGACGAGGACGGCTGTACGGAGTTCTGGGAGGCCAGGGGCCTTTTGGCTATGCTGGACGGCTCTGTGGAGGAAGCCCTTGCCGCCTTCCGGAAAGCCAACCAGGTGATCTGGCTGGGGATCAACAAGGACGCCTGCGCGGCCATTGCCAGGCTTTTAGAGGAGAGCAAAGAGACATGATAATCGGAATCGACCTGGGAACCACCAATAGCCTGGCCGCCTGCTTTCAGGACGGCCGGGCGGTGATCATTCCCAACCGTTTGAGAAAAAATCTGACCCCGTCCATTGTGGCGGTTGACGAGTTGGCGCAGATTCTGGTGGGGGAGACCGCCAGGGAGTACGGTCAGCTGCATCCGGAGCGCACGGCAGAGGTCTTTAAGCGGTTTATGGGCAGCGAGCGCCAGTACGATCTGGGCGGGCACAAATTCCGGGCGGAGGATCTCTCCGCCATGGTGCTGCGATCCTTAAAGGAGGATGCGGAGGCATTTCTGGGGGAGCCGGTGACCGAGGCGGTGATCAGCGTGCCTGCCTACTTTGACGACAAGCGCAGAAGGGCTACCAAGGCGGCCGGGGAGCTGGCCGGACTGAAGGTGGAGCGGATCATCAGCGAGCCCACGGCTGCGGCCATCACTTACGGATTGTATGAAAAGACCGAGAACACCCGGTTTCTGGTGTTCGACCTGGGCGGCGGGACCTTCGACGTGTCCATTCTGGAGCTTGCGGGGCCCATTCTGGAGGTCCGGGCCGTGGCCGGGGACAATTACCTGGGCGGGGAGAATTTCACCCGGGTGCTGGAGGAGGCGTTTTTCACCCGAAATGAGATCGACGAGGAGAAGCTGGACCGGAAAACCGCGGCCATGATCCACCAGGCGGCGGAGAACTGCAAAAAGCGGTTCGGACAGGAGAACCCGGTGGAAATGTGCTGCGCGGTCGACGGGCAGGAAAAACGCCTGGTCTTAAGCCACAAAGAGTACGAAGACCTCTGCGAACCGCTTCTGGAGCGCCTGCGAAAGCCCTTGCAGCGCAGCATCGCGGACGCCCACGTCCGTCTGTCGGATATCGACGAGGTGGTGCTGGTGGGCGGGGCCACCCGGATGCCGGTGGTGCGGGATTTTGTGGTGAAGCTGTTCCACAAGTTCCCGGACGTGACCGTGCACCCGGACGAGGCGGTGGCCCTGGGAGCCGCCGTCCAGGGCGCCATGAAGAGCCGGAACCGGGAAGTAAAGGAAATGATTCTCACCGACGTCTGCGCCTTCACCCTAGGCGTGGAGGTGGTGATGGAGCGCCGGGAAGGCGTGTTCGAGCCGGGACATTTCTGCCCGGTGATCGAGCGCAACACCGTGATCCCCGCCAGCCGGACGGAGCGGTTTTACACGGTTTACAACAACCAGGACCGGATCCGCATCAGCGTCTACCAGGGCGAGAGCCGGCTGACCGCCAACAACCTGCTCCTGGGCAGCCTGGAGATTCAGGTGCCGAAGAACCGGGCGGGCCGGGAGGCGGTGGACGTGACCTACACCTATGACATCAACTCCATTTTGGAGGTGGAGGTGAAGGTGCTCTCCACCGGCCAGGTGAAGCGGCAGATCATAAAGGGCAAGCACAACACCATGACGGACCAGGAAATACGGGCCCGGATGGAGGAGCTTTCCTATTTGAAAATACCGCCCCGGGATCAGGAGGAGAACCGCCTGCTGCTCTTAAAGGGGGAGCAGTGCTATGAGGAGAGCACCGGCGAGGCGCGGGAGCGGATCGAGCGCTGTATGCGGGCCTTTGAGGCGGCGCTGGATGGCCGGGACCGGAACCAGATTCTGGAAACGGGTCAAATGCTGCGGGAGTGCATCGCGAAAACAGGGCTGTGAGGCAGAGTACAATCAAATAGTTGATTGCGAAACAGGTATTCAATCCTGATTCCAAATAAGGAAGCCACTTTGCGAAGCAGGAGGACCTGAATAAGTGGGATGTATTCGGATAATGGCGCACATTCATAAGCCATACGTTTTATGGAGTTGGTAAGTCCTATGCAATTAAAGATTTTAACGTCCGTATGCATTCATGCTTATGAATCTTATCTGCGAGAACCACACCGATTAATTGTGTAATGCCTGCGAGGATTAGGTCGGCATGAAGTGTTTTCTCATTTTGGGTTTTACGTCCGGCCAGACAGAAGCAGTCTTTTAAGTGATTGATAGACCGCTCCACATAGGTTCTGGTTTTGTAGACCTTATTCCATTCGTCAGTCCCTCGCAGAATACCTGGATAGGCACGAAGATTTTTCTCTGGATAAATGTAAATCATTCTGCCACAGGAAGACGTGGTACATGGGTTGTCACATTTACAGAGCCGGTGATAGTTTCCAGAAGAAGGATCTTTTATCCAAACAACTTTGGGACAGACGAATTTGTATCGTGTGACGCCGCTTTTAAGCTTACAGGTTCCTTCGTATTTCATTGGAAGAGAGGGATCCTTTGGACAACAGGGAATCCCGTTTTCATCAATGGTATAGTCAAGGTTTTCAAGATGTGCCCTGGAGTTCAAAGGAATATAGGCTTTCTTGAAGTGCCTGCCATTACCAAAGGTATCCCCGGAAAGAAGTTCCTTGTACAGGCGGACCGAATCAAAGGCGGAGTCACCAAGGAAGGTGTCAGGCCGGATCAGAGGATGTGTAGCGAAAAAGTCCTGAAGAGTAGGAATCAAGAGCCTTGCGTCATGGACAGATTTGTCCTCATCAGGCGAATCGGATTTCTTAGAAATGGTAATTTCAGGATGCTTCTCAAAGAAAGCTTTGTTGTAGAAATCAATGTGCCGGATAATGCCGAGGCCATTAGTAACAATTCCTATCTTATAGGCGTAACAGAAATGCCCATCGATATAGAGCTGTTTGATCTCCGGATTGGCAGCTGAATGTGAGGGCATGGAAGCATAGGCAGCTTTATATGGATCATAAGAATCGTCAAAGCCTTTGGATTTTGCATACGCTTTTAGCTGTTTAATGATGCGGTTTGCGTATTTAGGATTGTTTTCAGTAACCCAAGCTTCTATACCAGAAGAATCGAAGATAGTCATACTGGCTTTGGAAGAGTCAATCGCCTGACAGATAGGTTCAGTGAGGTCAACAAGGCGTGAGAAAACATCTTCGAGTTCAGGAAGAAAATCCTGTTTGAAGCGGGTTATCTTAGAAGCATCGGGGACTTTGTCAAAGCCACAGAATTCTCTGAGATGTCTGGAATAATGAAGGAAAATAAGCAGTAACGAGTCAGTAGGAATAGAAAAAATACGTTGAATGATTAAGGCCCATAAAAGGGCGAACAAAGGGTATTTGCGGGTTCTGCCCGTTGATGCATAGAAACGCTTCCGGAAGGAAGCAGGGACAATTTCAATAAGGTCAATATGGGATTGGAGCAGTGACAGGAAAGCAGGTTTGTCAGATTCATAAATATCCTGGCAACATGAAAAAATATCTGCCAAAGAAAGCTGATTGTATGGTATCATATAGGTACAACTCCTTTCAGGTGGATATGGTTGATTGTTACTGGACATCTCAATTTTACCATAAACCTGTGAGGAGTTGTTTTATTTTGACAAAGAAAAAAGCCCGAATTTATGAGGGCTGTGGCGTTTCGCAAACGCCTAGAGTACAATCAAAATAAGTGAGGAGAGAACATTCCATGAGAACATTAGAGGAACTGAAGGAACTGGTCGCCTGCGGCAAGGGGGAGATTGCCTGCGACTGGAAGCTGGCCAATGTGCAGCTGGTGAACGTGTATTCCCGGGAGATTTATCCCACGGATATCTATATAAAAGGAAAACGCATCGTCTCCATCGAACCGGGCGTCCATCTGGAGGCAAAGCAGGTGAAGGATTGCGGCAATCTGTACGCCATCCCGGGGATGATCGACTCCCACATGCATTTTGAGTCCACCATGCTGTCGCCGGAGGCATTGGCCGACGTGGTGGTGCTCAAGGGGACCACCACCATGATGGCGGACCTGATGGAGATCGCCAACGTGGCCGGGGAGGCGGGGCTCAAAGAGATGTTGAAGTCCCTGGAGCGGATGCCCTGCCGCATGCTGATCGAGGTGTCCTCCCGGGTGCCCACCGCCCCGGGTCTTGAGACCACCGGCGCGGTGCTGGGCGCGGCCGAGGTGGACGCGCTTTTGGGCTGGAAGGAGAGCGTCAGCCTGGGGGAGATGGATTCCTCCAAGATTCTGTTGTCCCGTGAGGACGAGTACCTGGAGAAAATCTGCTCCGCCCTGAACCGGGGCAAACCGGCCAATGGACACGCCATCGGGCGGCTGGGCCAGGAGCTGAACATTTACGCCTCCTCCGGCATCTCCGACGACCACGAGTGCGTCACCGAGGAGGAGATGGTGCAGCGGCTGCGGGTGGGCATGAAGGTCTTTATCCGGGAGGGGAGCACGGAGCGGAACGTGGAGGGCCTGGTGCGCGCGGTGGTGGAACACGGGCTGGACACGGAAAATCTGATGTTCTGCACCGACGACAAGCACATCGGCGACATCCGGCGGGAAGGTCATATCAACTACAATGTGAACAAATCCATCGCCCTTGGCCTGGATCCCGTGGAGGCCATCCGAATGGCGACAATCCACGCGGCCAAGCATTTCCGCATGGAGGAGGAGATTGGCAGCATCACGCCGGGCCGCATGGCGGATATTATTCTGGCAAAGGATATCCGGGATATTCAGCCGGAGGAGGTATGGTTTGAGGGCAAACCGGCCGCGGTGGGCGGCGCTATGCTGGAGGAGACAAAGGTCCGTGTGTATCCCGACTGGATCAAGGACACGGTGAAGCTGAAAACGCCTGTGACGGCCGGGAGTTTTGCGGTACCCGCGGGCAGACACGGCGGCGGGGCAGCCGCGCCGGTTCGGGTGATCCGCCTGGTGAAGGACCAGATCATCAACGAAGAGGACCGGGCCGAGCTGCCGGTGAAGGACGGCTTCGTGCTGGCGGATCCGTCCCAGGACGTGGCCAAATTGTCCGTGGTGGAGCGCTACGGCAAGAACGGCAACGTGGGAACCGGGTTTGTCCGGGGCTTCCATCTGGAAAAGGGGGCCATGGCCTACTCCATGTCCCACGACCACCACAACATCGTGACCGCGGGCGTGGACGACGGGGATATGGCGGCCGCGGTGAACGAGGTAGCCCGCCTGCGGGGCGGCCTGGCCGTGGTCTGCGGCGGTAAGGTGCTGGCTTCCATGGAGCTGCCCATCGGCGGCCTGATGAGCGAGGAGGGCCCCAGGGAGGTGGAGGAACGGCTGGACGGGCTGAACCGGGCTGCGGCTTCCCTGGGCTGCGACACCCCGGCGCCCTTTATGGCCCTGAGCTTTATCTCCCTGCCCACTGTGCCGGAGCTGGGGCTGACGGACATGGGACTGGTGGATGTTTTGGAACACAAACTGATCCCGGTGGTGCTGGAGTAATTGGAGTAATCAATGGCGCTATTCTCTAAAAAGATAAACGGTTTTGGTATCTTCAGATTGACAGAAAACAGAGAATGATATAGTATAAATAGGTAGTACCAATATAGGTACTACCTATTTTGCGCTATGCGCCCGGCGGTTCCATGTTCGAACCGCAGCCGGTGAAGCATGTTTAGCGGGCGCGGGTGTGGCCGCGGCCACCATATGGCGCTGCCACAGGCTACGGTTGCGCACAGGGGCGGCGTGTGAGATAAATGGAGGAACGCATGGATCAGGGATTGCAGTTATCAGAGGAAGTGACCCGCAGGCTGCTGGAGGAGATACGCTTCGGCCGCTATCAGGATATGAAAAAACTTCCGCCGGAGGTGGAGCTGGCAGGCCAGCTGGGCGTCAGCAGGACGCTGCTTCGGGACTGCCTGGCCATATTGGAGCGGGAGGGATTTATCAGCCGCAAGCACGGCGTTGGCACGGTGATCAACAAACACGTGCTGGACGTGGAGACCAGGATGGACCTGGAAAAAGAGTTTCTGGACATGGTAAAGGACGCGGGTTATCAGGCGGAGATCGCCAGCGTGAAGGTGGAGATCATGGACTGCGACCGGGAGACGGCGGACAAGCTGAAGCTGGGGCCCGGAGAGCCCATTTTCCGGGTGGACAGGCTGATCACGGCGGACAGAAGGCCCGCGATCTACTGCGTGGACCACATCGGCCTGCGGCACGTGAAAACCGGCTTTTACGAGATGGCGGAGCTGAAAAAGCCGATTTTTTGGTTTTTGGAGCAGTATTGCAAGGAGACGGTTTACATGGATCTGACCGAGGTCCGTGCCGTGGCCGCGGACAGCAGGCTGGCAGCCGTGTTCAATACCGCGGAAGGTACGCCGCTGCTGCACATGGACGAGGTTGGATATAATTTCTGGGGAGAACCGATACTGATGTCGAAGGAATACTACATGGATGGAATTTTAAAGCATACGGTGATGCGTAAAAAAATATAGGCCGGCGGGATTTGCCGGCGCGGGGAAGTTTTTGGTGAACAATTTCATTCTCCCGGCAATGAGGCCGGGAACATGTGATTTCGCTGAAAACTTCTTTTTCTTGGAAATGGAGCAGCGGCGAGGGGACGGCCGGAGCGCCGGGCGTCGAAACGGCGCGTCCGGCGGATAACTGTAAGAAAATGGCGGGCAGAGGCCCGCCGGGAGGGAGCGGATCAAGATGGCGGAACACTATGTGGGCCTGGGCCTGGGACGGAGCGAGGGAATGGACAAGGCTTCGGGGCGGGCCATGTACGCGGGAGATTACCGGGAGGAAGGGATGCTGGAGCTGGCTCTGGTGCGCTCGCCCGTCAGCCACGGGATTCTGGAGGAGCTGGATTTCTCGGCGCTGCCGGAGGACGTGCTGGTATTTACGGCAAAGGATCTGGCGGTCAACGTGGTGGAGGACGTGATCGAGGACCAGCCGGTGCTGGCGGACCGTCATGTGCGGTTTAAGGGGGAGCCGGTGGCCATTGTGGCGGCGGCCACCCGGGAGCGGGCCCGTGAGGCGGCGGCCCTTGCAAAAGTGGTCTGCCGGCCCCTGACGGTAGTCCGGGATGTGGCGGACGCGGCAGACCCAAAATTCCCTTCCCTCCACGAGAAGGGGAACCTGCTGGTGGACTTTGAAAATGAAAAGGGATCGGTGGAGCAGGGCTTTGCGGACAGCGCCCTGATTCTGGAGCAGGATTTTGAGACGCCGGTCCAGGACCACGGCTACATGGAGCCGGAGGCCTGCTTTGCCAGGATCGACGGGGAGGGGAGGCTTTTGGCCTACACTTCCACCCAGAACGTGTTCCACGACCACCGGATGATCTGCCGGGCCCTGGGCCTTGCGCCGGATCAGGTGCGGGTGAAGGCGGCCACGGTGGGAGGCGGTTTCGGCGGAAAGGACGGCAATACGGCCCAGATTTTCGCGGCGGCCGTGTCCTGGCTCACCAAGCGGCCCGCAAAGCTGGTGTTTGACCGACGGGAGTCCCTGGAAACCAGCTACAAACGCCATGGGGTGCGCATGCACGTGAAGATGGGATTTTCCCGGGACGGCCGTATCCTGGCCTTCGACGGGACCGGGGACCTGGACACCGGGGCTTACGCCGGGCTGGGACCGGCGGTGCTGGGGCTGTTCACGGAACATTTTGCGGGACCCTATGACATTCCCAACGTACATATTAAAAGCAGATTGTGGTACACCAACAAACCGGCGGCCCACGCCATGAGGGGTTTCGGAGCGCCTCAGGGGGCTTTTGCCACGGAGACTTTGATCAGCCGGGCGGCGGGAAAGCTGGGGCTGGACCCCATTGAAATCCGCCTGAAAAACGCCCTGGAGACCGGAAAATACGGCGCGCTTGGGCAGAAGATGGAACACTGCGTGGACTTTAAGGGCGCGCTGGAGCTGATCCGGGCCAGCGATCTGTGGAAGAGCCGGGAGGCCAACCGGGACCCGTACGTGGGTTACGGGATCGCGGGAGGCCATTTGAGCTGCGGGCTTGGCAAGAACATCCCCGACACGGCCAGTGTGGTGGTGGAGGAGACGAAGCCGGGATACTACCGCATCCGCGTAGGTTTTGTGGATATCGGCCAGGGCAGCCGCACCGCCCTAAAGGCCATGGCGGCGGACGCTCTGGAGACGGACCTGGATCACATCGAGATGATTATGTCCGACACGGCCGAAACCCTGGACTGCGGCTCCGCCGCGGGCTCGCGTTCCACTTTTATCGCCGGAAACGCACTTTTGGCGGCGGTGAAGGAGTTCAGGAGAAAAAGAGCGGAGGAGGGCGGCGCTGCGCCCCTGGCTGCCACCGGCCATGCCTCATTCCCCGAGTCCGCCAAGGCGTTTTCCACCCCGGGTTTCCCTCACGCCATGTACACCTTCATCGCCCAGGCGGTGAAGGTGCGGCTGGACCCGGTGACGGGAAATGTGATCCTGCTGGACGTGGCCGCGGCCACCGAGGCCGGGCGCATCATCAATCCGCTGTCCATGGCGGGGCAGATTCAGGGCGGCGTGGCCATGTCCGTCGGTTACGCCCTGGGCGAGAACTGCGTGTTTGAGGACGGAAGGCTGCTGAACGCGGACTTTTCCACCTACCTCATGCCCACGTCCCTGGACGTGCCCCACATCGCAAGCTACCACGTGGACGCCTACGAGCAGGCCGGGCCCATGGGAGTCAAGGGCGCGGCGGAGGTTTCCACCGTATCCATTGCCCCGGCCATCGGCGGGGCCATCGAACAGATATCAGGGGCCAGGCTCAACAGCCTGCCCTTCGATATAGATAAAATCTTACAAGCAATGGAGAAAAAGGAGGAGAAACAATGAAAAAGAGTGCAAGAATGCTGGCGGCCGCCATGGCCGCGGTGATGATTCTCACCGCCTGCGGTTCCGGAAGCGCCGGATCCACCACCGCGGCTCCCGCTGGGGACAGCAAGGCGGCCGAGACCCAGGCTGAGGCCGGAACCGAGGCTAAGGAGAGCGGCGCGGCGGAAGGCGAAAAAGCGGGCGCGGACGGCGTTTTAAAGGTGGCCCTGATCCTTCCGGGCAAGAAGGACGACGTGTCCTTTAACCAGGCCATGTTCCAGGGTATGCAGAAATATGTGGACGCCCACGCCAATGAGATCGATTTAAAGGTTGTGGAGAACGTGTACGAGGTGGCGGACATTGAGCCGGCGCTGATGGACTTTGCGGACCAGGGCTACGACGTGGTGTTCGGCCATGGTTTCCAGTTTATGGAACCCATCGTCAAAGTTGCCCCCAACTATCCGGATACAAAATTCCTGCTGGGAACCGGATACAAGTCAGTTGACAACTCTGCGATTTACGATGTGTCGCTGCAGAGCGGCGGTTATCTGATGGGCGTGATCGCGGCCCTGGCCTCCCAGTCGGGCAAGATCGGCGTGGTAGGCGGCGCGGATGCCTCCGAGATTTTCCGTGGACATGAGGGCTTTAAGTTCGGCGCAAAATCCGTGAATCCCGACATTGAGATTCAGGAGGTTTACACCGGAGACTGGACCGACACCGCTGGCGCCAAGGAAGCGGCCGTGGGCATGTACGATTCCGGCGTGGACGTGATCTGGCATTCCGGCGACGGCATCGGCCTGGGCGTTGTGCAGGCGGCCAAGGAGAAGGATATGTACTGCCTGGGCAACGTGGCGGATCAGAACTCCCTGGCGCCCGACAATGTGCTCAGCGGCGTGGTGTATCAGTGGGAAGCCGTTATCTCCGGAATTTTTGACGATATCCGCAGCGGCAGCTTTACCGGCCGCGAGGAAGCGGACCGCTTCTACTGGATCAACGCTGAGGACGGAGGCTTAAGTTATGCTCCCATCAGCGATCCCAAGGGATGGCTGACCGACGAGGACAAGGCGCAGATTGAGGATACCTTCAAGAAGCTTCAGGCCGGCGAGATCGAGATGCCGGAGTTCACTCAGGGCGAGGCGGCGAAGTAGGGCGCTTTTTACCGGCAAACGGGCTGCGGCGGGGCAGGTTTCATTTCCCCGCCGCGGTTTCCCTGCGTTTCGATTCAGGAGGTCTGTACAGATGGAAACATTAGCAGTTGAGATGCGTGACATAACCAAAATATTCGGAGGGGTAAAGGCCAACGACAGGATTCAGTTCTGCCTGCGGGCCGGCTCCATACACGGCCTGCTGGGTGAAAACGGCGCGGGCAAGACGACACTGATGAATATCCTGTACGGTCTGTACCGCCAGGAGGAGGGGGAAATCCTCATCCGCGGGCAGAAGCAGGAGATTTCATCGCCAATCAAAGCAATTTCTTTGGGCATCGGCATGGTGCACCAGCACTTTATGCTGGCCCGGTCCCTGACGGTGGTGGAAAATGTGATGCTGGGGCGCAAATCCCGCAAAGGCATCCTTTTGGACACCCGGGAGACGGCGGAGGAGCTGGTAGCTCTGGCCGAGCGGTACAAGATGAAGGTGGATCCCTATGCCAAGGTCTGGCAGTTGTCTGTGGGAGAGCAGCAGCGGGTGGAGATTCTTACCGCCATCTACCAGGGGGCGGACATCCTGATCCTGGACGAGCCGACGGCCGTGCTCACGCCCCAGGAGACAGAGGTGCTCTTTGAGACCCTGCGGCACATGAAGGAGGATGGCAAGTCCATCATCCTGATTACCCATAAATTGGAAGAAATTATTTCGATTGTCGATGAAGTGACGGTCCTTCGGGACGGAAAGCTGATCGGAACCCGCCTGGCCGGACCGGACATGACCAAGGAGGAGCTGACCCGCATGATGGTGGGCCGGGACGTGCTGTTTAACTTCACGGAGCCGGAGCGGTCCCCGGGGGAGGTGCGCCTCTGTCTGGAAGGAATCTGCGCCAGGAACGACAAGGATTACCCGGCTTTGACGGATTTTTCCCTGGAACTGCGGGAGGGCGAGGTGGTCGGCCTGGCCGGCGTGGACGGCAACGGGCAGAAAGAGCTCTGCGAGGTGATCACGGGGCTTCGGACCGCGGACAAGGGCGTTTTGAAAATGGACGGGGAGCCCATCACCAACCGTCCGCCGGTATTTTACATCAGAAAGGGCATCGCCCACATCCCGGAGGACCGGCACACCACGGGTCTGGCCCTCAAATGGAGCCTGAAAAAGAATCTGGTGTTAAAGGCCTTCGGCCGGGAGCCCTTCTCCCGCCACGGCTTTATCAATGAAAAAACCATCGATGCGTTCTGGGACAAGGCCCGGGCGGAATACCAGATCAAGGCTTCCTCCGGGGACGAGCAGGCCAGAAGCCTGTCCGGCGGCAACCAGCAGAAGGTGATTTTAGCCAGGGAGCTGTCGGAGCACCCGCGGGTGGTGGTGGCCAACCAGCCCACCAGGGGCCTTGACATCGGCGCTTCCGAGTACGTGCGCCAGAAACTGCTGGACGCCAGAAACGAGGGCTGCGCCGTGCTGCTGGTCAGCGCGGACCTGGAGGAGATTCTGCAGCTTTCGGACCGCATCGCGGTGATTTACGACGGCCGCCTGATGGGCATTTTGCCCAGGGGCGCGTCGGTGGACGAGATCGGCAGCCTGATGATGGGAAAGCAGAAGGAGGCAGACGAACATGGGAAATAAACTGAAATCAGCGGCCGGGGAGGTCTGCGCCGCAGTTCTCACCATCGCCATCGCGCTGGCCATCGGCGCAGTGCTGGTAAAGCTCTCCGGAAATGATCCGGTGGAGGCGTACCAGACCCTGTTCCGGGGCGCCTTTGGCTCCAAACAGCGCATCTCCGAGGTGTTTGTGAAAATGGTTCCCCTGTGCATGATGGCCTTCGGAACCAGCGTGGCCTTCCGGGCGCAGCTCTGGAACATCGGAGGCAACGGCCAGTTTATCCTGGGAGCCATTGCAGCCATCCTGCCGGGGCTCTACCTGAAGCTGCCTCCGGTGATCTTACTGCCCCTGTCCCTGATCTGCGGCATGCTGGGCGGCGCGCTGTGGGCGGGGCTGGCTGCGGTCTTAAAGATCCGCTTCAGCGCCAACGAGGTGATCACCACACTGATGCTCAACTACATCGCCACCTATTTCCTGGCATTTCTGGTTCACGGACCTATGAAGGACCCGGTGGGCGGGGATTTCCCACAGTCGCCCAATATCGCGGAGGCCCTGCGCCTTCCCCTGTTCTCGGACCGCCTGCGCATCCACGCGGGTATCTTCGTGGGGATTTTGGTGGTGGCCGTAATGTTGTTTTTCTGGAAAACCGTCCTTGGCTACCGCATCGACCTGGCGGGCCAGGGGGAGAAGGTTGCCACCTACTCCGGCATGAGCGTGAAGCGCACCGTGCTGATCACCATGATGATCTCCGGGGCGTTGACCGGCCTGGCGGGCTGGAATGAGATTTACGGCGTGCAGTACCGCCTGTTGGAGGGCGTGGCCAGCGGTTACGGAGATATCGCGGTGGTAATCGCGCTGCTGGGAAGTTTAAACCCGGTGGGCATTGTGATTGCAGGATTTTTCTTCTCCGCCCTGATGGTGGGCGGGGCCACCATGCAGAGGATGACCGACGTCCCCTACTCCATCGTGGATATCATACAGGGCCTGGTGATCGTGTTCATCATCGCCCGGACCACCCTGAATCTGACGGTGGTAAAAAACTGGATTGGAAGGAGGCAGCGCCATGCTTAGCAATATTTTTACCGTAGGCTTTCTGGTGAGCCTGTTCGCCAGCACCGTGCGTTTGGCAACGCCCATCCTGCTTCCGGCCCTGGGACAGATTTACACCCAGCGGGCGGGCGTCTTAAATCTGGGCGTGGAGGGCACCATGACCATGGGAGCGGTCACCGGCTTTGCGGCGGCCTTTATGACCGGCAGTCTCTGGGCCGGCGTGCTGGCGGGCATTCTCACCGGCGTGCTCTGGAGCACGGTTATGGCCTGGCTGTCCGTCACCATGCGGGCCAACCAGGTGATCGCGGGCACCGCCTTAAATATTCTGGGCGGAGGCGCGGCGGTTTACCTTTACCGGGTGATTTTCGGCATCCAGAGCCTGCCGCCCCAGGTGGAACCCTTTGCGGCGGTGCACGTGCCGGTGCTGTCGTCCATCCCGGTGATCGGCCCCATTTTCTTCCAGCACAATATTCTGGTATACTTAAGCTACCTGATGGCTATCGTCACCTGGTTCATTTTGGAGAAAACCACCTTCGGTTTGAAGATCAAGGCGGTGGGAGAGAACCCAAGGGCCACGGATTCCAAGGGCATCAGCGTGGCGAAGACACGTTACGCGGCGGTGCTGATCGGCGGAGCCTACGCCGGGGCCGCGGGCGCTTTTATGTCCACCGCGTACATGAACCTGTTTACCGAGGACATTATCAGCGGGCGGGGATTTATCGCCGTGTCCGTGGTCATTTTCGCCCGGTTTATGCCCTTCCGGGCCATCTGGGGCGCGCTGCTGTTCGGCTTTGCAACGGCGCTTCAGATGCGTTTGCAGGCCCTGGGGATCAATATCGCCAACCAGCTGATGCTGATGCTGCCTTATGTGCTGACCATTCTGGCCCTGGTGACCGCGTCCCGGAAGGCGGAGTTCCCCAGCGCCTACACAGTGCCCTATTCGAGATTGGAGCGATGAGAATGAAGAAAAACAGCCGGCGTTTGGCCTGGATCTGCGCCGCGCTGGTCTGCCTGGGGCTTACGGCCGGTCTGTGCGCCTTTTCACAGGGGCGGGTCAGGCCCTCCCGCGAGGAGGCGGAGCGGACCGTGTGCGCGTTTGCGGAGGACTTAAACTACCATTACAAGGAGCCGGAGCGGCTGTACGATTATCTGACAAAGGATTTCCAGTCCCGGATGAGCCGGGAGGAATTTGTCCGGGCCTTTGTGAAGGAGCGCTCCTACCCCTATCTGACGCCGCTGTTTATCAATTACGAGTCTATGGAGCTGGCGGAGGACGGAAGGAGCGGGAAAGCCGTTTTCTCACAGGCCGCCAGGCTGCCGGGTATGGTCTATGAGCTGCCGTTTGTGTACGAGGACGGGCGGTATAAGGTGATTGCCTTTGAAGATTTTCCGGACGGCAGCTACCTGGAAAAATTTGACAAGCTGACCTATTCCTTGGACAGCTATTTCGACAACATGGGGGAGGGAGAACAATGACTGTGTGCAGAATGATTCAGCCGGAAACGCTGGAGGAAGCCCTGGAGGCGCTGGCGGGAGAACGGGCCATGGCCTGCGCCGGGGCCACCAATCTGTACGTGGACCGCAGACACGGCAAATATCTGGATTTTGATTATGTGAGCCTGGAACATTTGACGGAGCTTCGGGGAATCCGCAAGGAGGCCGACGGATGGCATATCGGCAGCATGACCAGCTTTTCCGAGCTGGAGCGCTGCGGGATCCCCTTTGCCGGGGCGCTGGTCACGGCGGCTTCCCAGGTGGGAGGGCCGCAGATCCGCAACCGGGGAACCGTGGGCGGAAACATTATCTCGGCCTCCCCGGCCGCAGATTCGGTGCCGCCCCTTCTGGCGCTGGACGCCGTGCTCCGCCTGGTGAAGGCGGGCGGTATTTCGCGGGAGGTTGCGCTTAAGGATTTCATGAAGGGGCCCGGGCGGACGGATTTAAGGCACGGCGAACTGCTGGCCGAGGTGATTCTGCCCCACAAGAGCGGCCGGTCGGTGTTCTACAAGGCCGGAAAACGCAACGCATTGGCTATCTCACTGTGCAGCTGCGCGGTGTATATGGAGGAACGCCAGGGCGCGGTGGGAGAGATCGCCGTGGCCCTGGGCTCGGTGGCACCCACCGCAGTGCGGGCCCAGAGGGCGGAGAAGGTGTTGGCTGGGGCTAGGCCTGGGGATTTGTGCCGAAGAGAGCTGACGGAGTTGGCCGGAGAGGCGTCGGCGGAGCTGGCCGGAGAGGTTCCGGCGGGGCCGGGCAAAGGTGGGCCTGCAAAGCTTGCCGTGGGCCTTGCCGCCAGCGCGCCCGCCTGTCTGGCGGAGTCCGCGTTCCGGGAGCGCCTGCGCGCCGCCCTGATGGAGGACATTGCCCCCATCGCGGATATCCGCGCCACGGCGGAGTACAGAAGGCGCATCGCCTTTCGCATGGTGCTTCACAACGTGACGGAATTGTGGAGGTGTTTTGAGTGATGGAAAAGATTACGCTTTATATAAACGGTGAGGAACGGCAGGTGGAAATCGGGCCAATGGACACCCTGCTTCATGTGATCCGTGAGGTCCTGGGTCTGACCGGGACCAAGGAGGGCTGCGGGGAAGGGGATTGCGGCGCATGCACCGTGCTGGTGGACGGAAAGACCGTGAACTCCTGTATTTACCCGGCCATTCAGGCGGATGGCCGCCAGGTGATGACCATCGAGGGGGTGGAACGGGACCCGGAGCTGGCGAAGATCCAGAAAGCCTTTGTGGACCACGGAGCCGTTCAGTGCGGCTTCTGCTCTCCGGGTATGATCCTGGCCACCTGCGCGCTGCTGCGGGAGAATCCCAACCCCACGGAGGCCCAGATCCGCCGCGGCCTGTCCGGCAACCTGTGCCGCTGCACCGGCTATCAGGCGATGGTGGACGCGGTGGAATCCCTGATCGGCGGGGAGCGTTAAAGCGGAGGGAGAACCGCCCGCCCGCGCCCGCGGGGCTGCCGTGTGTGTGTGAACCGCCCGCCCCTGTCCGCGGGGCTGCCGTGTGTGAACCGCCCGCCCCTGTCCGCGGGGCTGCCGTGTGTGAACCGCCCGCCCCCGCCCGTGCGGCTGCCGTGTGTGAACCGCCCGCCCCCGCCCGTGCGGCTGCCGTGTGTGTGAACCGCCCGCCTCTGCCCGCGGGGCTGCCGGACCGGCCGCGTAAATGCGCCGTCCGGCCAGAAAATGACTGAAATATTCTGAATATTCTATGAATCCGATTTTGCATTTCTTAGGAATTGTTAAGAAAAACGTTATTGGAATCTACAGGAAAGTATTGTATACTCCTGATACAGTTATATGAATAAAATATGAACATAAGGAGAATACAAAATTGAGAAAATATCAGTTATTTGCAATCAGTGCATGCGCGGCTGTGGCGCTGGGAATCGGAGGCTGCGCGGCCAAGACCGAGGCGGTTACCACCACGCCGGCTGAGACTGTGGAGACCACCGCTGAGACCACTGCGGATGTGATCGAGACCGTGGACGGAACCATTGAGAGCATGGAGGAGACTCAGGCCGAGGCGCTCCAGTCCATTCGGATTTACGGCACCGTTACCAGAGATGAGAGCGGACGGCTGACCATCGACAACCAGTCCGGCCAGAGCTACAGCGGCGAGATCGTTCTGAATGTCTCCGACGAGGAGACGCTGGTTTTAGACGCGGTGGAAGGGCTGCCGGTAAACATCGAGGACATCAAGGACGGCGATACCATTTATGTGTACATCAGCCAGGCCATGACCATGAGCCTGCCCCCGCAGACCAGCGCCGAGATGATTCTCTGCAACATTCCGGCTGATTTCAAGGTGCCGGATTATGTGACCGTGGATTCCGTGGTGACGGACGCGGCTTCCTCCAAAGCCGAGCTGACCACAGCGGACGGCACAACATTTGAGATTCCTTCCGACTGCACCATCCTTCCTTACCTGACGAAGAACATCGTGACCATGGACGATCTCAGCCAGGGAAGAACCTGCCTCATCTGGTCCGACGACCAGGGCGTTGCGCAGAAGATCGTGGTATTTGCGGAATAATCAAAGATCCCCCGGGATTTATCTCCCAAGAGATGCGGGCATCCGAATCGCGTGAGCGGCCGGATGCCCGTATTTTACATTTTGGTAAAGATTTTTAGGTGCGGTTGATGGTAGAATTAAGAGATCAAAGGGCATACAGGGAGGAGAAGCGTGAAGAACAGGATACTGGTAGTGGAGGACGAGCGGATCATTTCGGATCTGATCTGCATGAATCTGGAAGCGGCGGGCTACGAGACGAGGGCCGTTTACGACGGCAGCGAGGCGGCCGGGCTTCTGCGGGAACAGGGGCAGGAGGCCGCGGACCTGGCCCTGGTGGATATCATGCTGCCGGGGATGGACGGCTTTGCGCTGATGGAGCTGTTTCAGGGAAAACACATTCCGGTGATCTACCTGACGGCAAAGGCCGACGTGACGTCCAAGGTGCGGGGGCTGAAGCTGGGGGCGGAGGATTATATTGTCAAGCCCTTTGAGGTGCTGGAGCTGCTGGTCCGCATGGAAAAAGTGCTGGAGCGGACCGGGAAAATGAAACCGGAGCTCTGTTATGGCGATCTGGTAGTGGACTTAAACATGCACCGCGTCTGGGAAGGGGGAGCCGAGGTGGACCTAAAGCCCATGGAGTTCGGCCTGCTGACCGTGTTCCTGAAAAACCGGAACGTGGTGCTGGGCAGGGACCGGCTGCTGGATCTGGTCTGGGGCAGCGGCTTCTACGGGGAGACCAGGACCGTGGACGTCCATGTGGCCAAGCTGCGCAAGAAACTGAAAAGCGCCGGGGCGATTAAGACGATCCCCAAGGCGGGATACATGTTTGAGGACGACGGCCTATGAAACTGAAAACGAAACTGGTGCTGCTGGTATTTTTCATCCTGGCGGTCTCCATGGGCGCCTGCGCGGCATTTTCCATCGCACGCCTTAAGGAGTACAGCCTGTCGGTGCAGGTGGAGAGCGAGCGGGAAAAGCTGAGGATCGCAGGTCGGGCTTTCCGGCAGGTGGGAACCCGGGAGGACTTTGAGAACATGGGCGAGATCGCCCGGGACGCGTATTTGAAGTATCAGTTCGGCCGCTGTTACCAGAGCGGTTATGCGCTGATCAAGGACGGCGTGTGCATCGCCAACCAGACCGATTACGAGATTGTAAACCTAAGCGGCCTGAAGGGCGAGTACATGGTTCAGGAGCTGGGCAAAAAGCACATCCTGCTGCTGCGCCGGGCCCTGGAATACCCGGACGGCTTCGAGGTATTGGCGGCCCGGGACATCTCGGATTCCTGGGAGCTGTTGGAGCGGCAGGCGGGGCTGTATTTGACCGTGTTCGGCGGCGTTTCCCTGGCAGCGGCCGTGATCTTCGCCCTGTGCCTTGGACGGGCCTTAAAGTCCCTGGAGGAGCTGCGCCGGGCGGCGTCCGCCATCAGCTGTGGGGAGCTGGGCAGCAAGGTGAAGGTGCGTGGGCGGGACGAGATTGCCCAGGTGGGAGAGGCGTTTAACCGTATGTCGGAGCAGGTGGAGGCGCAGGTGGAGAACCTGGAGTTATTGTTAGGCGCTCTGGCCCACGAGATGAAAACGCCGGTGACCTCCATCATGGGATATTCGGAAAGCCTGTTAAGCGTGCGCCTTTCGGAGCGGCAGAAAAAGCAGGCGCTGCAAAATATCCACAGCGCAGGCGTGCGCATGGAGCATATGAGCGCCAAGCTGCTGGCGCTGGTGGGAATGTATGAGAACGAGGCTATCCGGAGGGAAGAGCTGTCCCTGAGAGACCTGCTGGAACAGGTGCGGGAGGAGACGAGGGCGCTGCCTGCCGCCAGGGATGTGACGCTGCGGGTGGAACTTCAGGAGGACATGCGGATTCTGGGCGACCGGGAGCTGCTGTGCAGCCTGTTTGTCAATCTGGTTCACAACGGCTGTAAGGCCTCCGAACCGGGCGGGGAGGTGCTTGTGAGCGCCCGCGGGCGGACGGTGACAGTGGAGGACAAGGGCTGCGGAATCCCGGAGAAGGACCTGCCTCATGTGACGGAGGCATTTTATATGGCGGACAAGTCCCGCAGCCGCAGCGAGGGCGGCTCCGGCCTGGGGCTGGCCCTGGGACAGCGCATCGTGCAGCTCCACGGGGGAACCATGGAGATCGAAAGCAAGGTTGGGGAGGGGACGCGGGTGTCGGTAACATTTCCTTAAAAGAGGGAATGGGAGCGCCGGAAAACAGAAGAGATGCGGTTTTTACAACTATTTTACATGCCGGTGATTTCTTTGCGGACCATGTCTGTTATCATGGGGTCATCAGGAGAGGAAACCGGGCAGGAAGCGGTTTCCGGGAAAGGAGCTATGACAAGATGGACAAGGAGAATCGTGGAAACTGGAGGCGTTTTTGCCTCCCGGCAGGGCTGGCTTTGTGCGCCGCCGCTATTCTGGCAGCGCAGACAGGCTGTTCTTCGCAGCAGGGGGAACCGGTGATCGCAGAGCGCACATCCCAGGCGGAACAGCCCCAGGGCGGCAAAGAGATATCCGATGCCGGGGGAGAGACAAAAGGAGCAGACGCGGAGAAACCGGAGAAACGCCTGGCGGAGCAGACGGAGGCGCCGGCCCGCTACGAGACGAAGCTGATCGGTGAAACCATGAGGCTGGAGGCCGACGCTGCGGTGAAGGTGCCGGAGGTGTACGCCGCGCCCGTGCTGCGGGTGGAGCGGGAAAAGCCCTATACGGAGGAGGATTTCGCCCGGTTTAAGGAAGTGGTGTCCGAGGCAGAGGGAATCCAGTGGAATGAGAACGAATATCCGCCGGAGAAGAACACGGACCTCAACAGCTGTACATCAAAGGACGACCGCTACTTTGTGTCCTTCAGCAAGGGGCCCGGCGGCGAGACGCCGCTCATCTGGCTGAACCAGCGTCAGCTCTCCCACGGCAGCGGGGACAGCTTTGATGCCACGGACCTCTCGGATATGACGCTCAGCGCGCAGGAGCGGGAACAGATTGAGGGGGAAATGCAGAAAAAGGCGGAGAAAATCCTGGCCGGCCTGGGCCTGGAGCATTTTGAGCTGAGAAGCAGCCAGTGGCGGGCTCTGTCCAGATCCACGGATTACAAGTGGGTCCCGGACGGCCGGTATGGTTTAAAACTGAGCTACTGCCGGAATGTGGACGGGATACCGGAGCCCTCCGGCGGCGGGTCCGCCTGGGGGATGGGCCCGGCCCTGAGCCAGTATGTGGAATTCGTCTATGCCCAGGACGGAGAGTTGGTGGAACTTAAGGATATCAACCGGGCAACCGTGGTGAAGGAGCGGGAGGAGGAAGGCTTTTTGCTGCCGTTCTCAGCCGTCACTGAGATTTTTGAACAGTACGCCAAGACATATTTTGAGCAGAGTAAGCCGGGGATTCCCGACGCGGATGAGGTGAGCCAGCTCCAGGAGGCCGACAGCGGCAAGACCAAGGCTAAATTCGGAGATGAAACCCAAATTCAGGCCGCGGATAGCGGCAAGACCAAGGCTAAAGCCGGGGATGAAACCAAAATCCAGGCCGCGGACAGCGCTGCGCTGGAATGGGAGCCCGAAAGTACCCGGCCCTCCACGCTGCTCCCCGTATCCCCTGAACCCCGCACCTATATATTGGTGTCGGAGGTCAGGCTGGAATACCTGCTGACCTATGAGGTTGACCAGGGAAACACCACAGACCGGGGACGGCTGGAGCCGGTGTGGAGCTTTTATGGGGACGTGGTGATCACGGATCAGAACTGGGATAAACTGGAAAATGGCAGCCCCTTGCAGGAGTATGCCAAAAAGCGTAATTTGCTGGTGTCTATAAAAGCGGCGGACGGGCAGGTGGTGGGATTTTAAGATCATGCGACGGGCCTGCTGCATTCAACAAAAACAAAAAAACGGCGCGGGAGTCATTTACACCAACTCCCGCGCCGCTTTTTCCGGTCAGGCATTCCACCTGCCCGTTAGTTCCCGCACTCAATACTGATCTCATTAAATTTCTTCAGAATATCGTCGATATCCATGGCCTGTTTCTCCACCCCTTCCCGGTCGATCACCACGTTCCCCTGGTGCATCATCAGCAGCCGGTCCCCGTACTCCACGGCGTAGCGCAGGTTGTGGGTGACCATGATGGTGGTCAGATTCTTTTCCCGGACCACCTTATCCGTGAGTTCCATGATGGTCTCGGCCGTCTTGGGGTCCAGGGCGGCGGTGTGTTCGTCCAAAATCAGAAACTCGATGGGGGTCATGGTGGACATGAGCAGGGCCATGGCCTGGCGCTGTCCGCCGGAGAGCACGCCAACCTTCACGTGCATTTTATCCTCCAGGCCCAGTCCCAGGGTCCGCAGGCTTTCCCGGTAATAATCGATGCGCTGGCGGTTGGTGCCCTTTCGCAGGTTGAAAGCCTTGCCCTTGTTGTCGGCCAGGGACATATTTTCAAGAATCGTCATACTTGGGCAGGTGCCCATGGCCGGGTTCTGATAAACCCGCCCGATGCGCCGCTGGCGTTTGTACTCCGGCATCCGGGTAATGTCCTGGCCGCTGATCAGGATGCGTCCGTCGTCCAGGGGGATGCTGCCGCAGATCAGATTCAGCATGGAGGTCTTGCCCGAGCCGTTGCTGCCCACCACGGAGACGAACTGGTGGTCCTTCACGGTCAGGGAAAAGTCGTCGAACAGGCACATTTCATTGACCGTCCCGGCATTGTAGTATTTATTGATGTGCTTCAGCTCAAGCATGGCTCTTCACCTTCTTTCGTCTGTCTGTGCTGGCCAGCAGGATGACCAGGAAGAGGATGGATGTGATCAGCTTCAAATCCGAGGCCGTGATGGGGATGGATACGATATAGTCCCCCTGGCGGTACTGGCCGCCCAGATTCAAGGCCAGGGACACGCAGGCTTTATAGATAATGGAACCGGCGATCACAGCGGTTGTGCCCTTCACAAAACCGAACCGTTTAAACAGCTGGGTTCCGATGATCACGTTTGCCAGGCCGATGACAATGGTGCCGGTGCCCGTGGAGATTTCGAAAAATCCCTTCTGCTGGCAGTAAACGCTGCCCGCCAGAGCGGCGAAACCGTTGGCGATGGCAAGGCCAACAATCTTCACCATGCCCTTGTCCTTGGCAAGGGAGGTCACCAGTACGTCGTTGTCGCCCACCGCCCGCAGCAGGTAGCCGGAGCGGGTTTTCAGATAGAGGTCTAACAGCACCTTGCAGACCGCCACGATGAGCAGCAGGATCAGCGCCACCGTGTAGGGCTTTAAGGCCTCAGGAACCTGTTTTTCCAGAAATTCGTTGGCGAAAATGGTCTCCTGGCTGAAGATCGGCAGGTTGGCCTTTCCCGCGATCCGCAGGTTGATGGAGTAGAGGGCGGTCATGACGATGATTCCGGAGAGTAGGTCCCGCACCTTCAGCTTCACGTGGATGAGTCCGGTACAGCAGCCCGCCAGCGCGCCCACGAAAAAGGAAATGAACAGGGCGGCGATTGGGGAGATCTTTCCCACAAAGGGAAGCCCGTTTGCGATGCCCGCTGCGGTCAGCGCAGCCCCCAGGGGGAACGTGCCGTCCACGGACAAATCCGGAAAATCCAGGATTTTGTAGGTGATGTATACGCCCAGCGCCATGATGGCGTATACCAGGCCTTCTTCCAAAATACCGAGTAATATGGTTAACATGATCGTCCTCCGTCAAGGTTGTATCTTACTGTGTGCTGATTGAGTCGAACATTTCAGCGGCTTCCCCGGTCAGGCTGTCGGGAAGGGTGACTCCCAGGTTCTCAGCGACCTTGGTGTTGCCGTAGAATGCGGCTTCCTTTAAAATCTCATATTTGAGCTCGCTGGCCTTAGCCTCGCCCTTTAACACCTGGGCGGCCATCAGCCCGGTCTGCTTGCCAAGCTCAATGTAATCCAGTCCCATGGCTGCCAGACAGCCGATTTTAACCTGCTCGATCTCGCTGCCGAACACGGGAATGTTCTTGGCGTTGGCCTTATCCAGAATCACGGGAAGGGAAGCTACCACGGTGTTGTCGGTCAGGTTGGTCATGCAGTCCACCTTGCCCAGCAGCGCGTCGGCGGCCAGGGGGATGTCGCTGGAGGCGGAAATGCCGGACTCCACGATCTCAAAGCCGTAGGACGGAGCCAGCGCCTTGTACTCGGCGATGGTGGACTCGGAGTTCACCTCGCTGGTGGTGTACATGATGCCGATGGTTTTGGCATCGGGAAGAATCTCGCGGATCATTTTCAGCTGGGCCTCCACCGGCAGTTTGTCGCTGGTGCCGGTGATCTCGCCAACGGGGGTTCCGTCCTCAGTGGCAAGCTCGGCGGCCACCGGATCGGTGACGGCGGTGAAGATTACGGGGATACCGGATTTTTTGGCCACGCCGTACTGGGCCTGAGCCATGGGGGTGGCGATGCCGCACATCAGGTCCACCTGTTTGCCTGCGAAGGTAGTGGCGATCTGGCTGGCCGTGCCGCCGTCCGCCTGGGAGTTCTCATAGAGAATGGTCAGGTTTTTGCCCTCCTCGATTCCCGCTTCCTTTAAGCCCAGGATGAAGCCCTCGCGGCAGTTGTCCAGGGAGCCGTGCTCCGCGAACTGTCCGATTCCGATGGTGTAGCCGTCCGCCTTGGCCTCCGCTGTTGTCTCGGTTTCTTTCTCGGTCTCAGCGGCGGTGTCCGCCTCCGTGGCGGTCTCGGTCACGGCCGTGGTGTCGGCGGCAGCGGTGGTGGTCGTGTCCGTGGCTTTGGTCACACAGCCGGTCAGCAGGGAAGCACCCAGAGCAGCGGTTAAGAGAATTGCGATAGACTTTTTCATAATAGTTTCCTCCTCATTCCATGAAATATGTGTATGGTTCGTAATAAAATGCCGTTTGATTTGCAGAGGTAAAGGGGAGCGGAGCGGGCCGGGACCAGGTTGTGCGCACAAAAAAAGTCCCAATCACAGCCGATGCTGCGATTGAGACGAATAAAATCCGCGGTGCCACTCAATATTGACTAAACAGTCCACTCTACACATACAAACATATGCGCCGCACGATTAACGGTTGCGGAATCCGTCGGTCCATACAGAGACGTTCGTCCGTTCAGGACCGCCCTCGAAAGTCCATTCAGCCGCCTGTCCTATACCGCAATCCCACCACCTGCGGCTCTCTGTGATAAAACGTCTGGAAGCTTACTCCTCTTTCTCAACGGTTTATTTTATTAACCCATATCCTAATACAGAACCGCCGGTTTGTCAAGAGCCGATTTAAAATAAAATGACTTTTATTGCCCGTGGAAATGTGATAGACTGTAATTGAACAATCAAACAGGAGGAAGCCGACATGAAACGGTTACTTGTAGTTGTGGACATGCAGAATGATTTTATAGACGGCGCTCTGGGGACCAAAGAGGCCCAGTCCATCGTCCCGGCCGTGGTGAAAAAGGCCGAAGCTTACGCGGCTGCGGGCGACGAGGTGGTGTTCACGCTGGACACCCATTTCGACGACTATATGGACACGGCGGAGGGCAGGAAGCTTCCGGTTCCCCACTGTATCAAGGGCACCCCAGGGTGGGAGCTCTGCGGGCAGTTAAAAGCCTTCGAGGGCAGGCGCTTTGAGAAACATACCTTTGGAAGCGGCTCGCTGTCCGAGTACGTCCGCGGCGGCGATTACCGGTCCGTGGAGCTGGTCGGGCTCTGTACCGATATCTGTGTGATCTCCAATGCGCTGATTTTAAAGGCCGCCGTGCCCGAGACGCCCATCGCGGTGGATCCGGCCTGCTGCGCCGGCGTCAGCCCGGAGAGCCACGACAACGCAATCGCTGCAATGAAAGTGTGCCAGATCGACATTCTGTAGATCGGTCGGCCATCAACATATTTTTAGGGGGCTATACTATGAACAAAAAACATTTTGTGATCACGGTTGAACGGCAGTACGGCAGCGGCGGACGCCTGACCGGCAAGCGCCTTGCCGAGGAGCTGGGCATCCACTTTTACGACGAGGAGATTCTGAAAATGACCTCCGAGACCAGCGCCATCGGCGAGCAGTATTACCGCCTGGCCGACGAGAAGGCGGGCAACAACCTGCTTTACCGCATCGTCACCGGCATGAAGCCGGACTTAGGCGAGCCGGTGCGGGACGGGGACAATATCACCTCCCCGGAGAACCTGTTCCGCTTCCAGTCCTCGGTGATCCGAAAGCTGGCGGGCCAGGAGAGCTGCATCATCGTGGGACGCTGCGGCAACTACGTGCTGCAGGACCAGCTGGACGACGTGATCCGCATCTTCGTCTACGCGGACACCGTCACCAGAGTGCGCCGGGTCATCGAGGTGGACCAGGTGGACGAGAAGGAAGCGCTGCGGCGCATGAAGCGCATCGACAAGGAGCGCAAGGAGTACCACCGGTATTTTACCGGGCGCGAGTGGATGGACATGGAGAACTACGACCTGCCCATCAACGCCAGCCGCATCGACTACGACCAGATGATCAAGCTGATCAAGGACTATCTGGTGCTGCGGGGATACGAGATTTAAAGGCGGCCGGGCGTGAGCGGCGGGCGGCCATAAGCGGTGAGGGAGCGGGCGCGGGACATACATTGCGCCCGCTTCTGTATTTAGAAAGGCGGTTTAAGTAATGAATATTTTTATTGGGATTATGATCCCGTTTATCGGAACCACGGCCGGGGCGGCCTGCGTTTATTTTCTGCGCCAGGGGATGCGCCAGGTGGTGCAGAAAGGGCTTCTGGGTTTTGCCTCGGGCGTGATGATCGCGGCCTCGGTGTGGTCTTTGCTGATCCCGGCCATGGATATGAGCGAGGGAATGGGGAAGCTGGCGTTTATTCCGGCTGCGGTGGGTTTCTGCCTGGGAATCGGATTTCTGCTGGCACTGGACCGGCTGATTCCCCATCTGCACCTGGACGCTGAGGAGCCGGAAGGTCCCAGCGGCAACTGGAAGAAGAGCACCATGCTGGTGTTGGCGGTGACGCTGCACAACATCCCCGAGGGCATGGCGGTGGGCGTGGCCTTCGCGGGTCTGCTGGCTGACAACGGCACCATCACCATGGCGGGGGCTCTGGCCCTGGCAATCGGCATCGCCATCCAGAATTTCCCGGAGGGAGCCATCATTTCCCTGCCCTTAAAGGAGGCGGCAGGAAGGAACAAGGCCTTTGTCTACGGCATGCTTTCCGGGATCGTGGAGCCCATCGGCGCGGGGATCATGCTGGCGCTGTCGGATTTCCTCGGCCCGGCGCTGCCCTATATGCTGTCCTTCGCCGCAGGCGCCATGGTCTACGTGGTGGTGGAGGAGCTGATCCCGGAGTCCGCGGAGGGCGAACACTCCAATATCGGGACCATCGGGTTCGCGGCAGGGTTTGTGGTGATGATGATTTTGGACGTGGCGTTGGGATAATGAAAAGAGAAAAAGAAACAAAAGAGAATCCCCGGCCGGGATATCTGCCGCTGCGGTTGGCAGATATCCCGGGCTGGGGATTTTTGGTTGAATATAACAGCCTGCGGTCATCCAATGGTCAGATGATTTATTCCGTCAGCTTCTCCAAATCCCGGTAGAACCCCGGATAGGAGATATTGACGCACTGGGCGTCCTTGATGGCGGTCACGCCGTCGGCGCAGAGGGCGGTCACCGCGAAGGTCATTGCGATGCGGTGATCCAGATGGCTGTCGATCTCCGCTCCGTGCAGGGGGTGTCCGCCCCGGATGATCATGCCGTCCTCCGTCTCTGTGACGTCCGCTCCCATGGCGTTTAAGCTCTCCACCATGATGGCGATGCGGTTGGACTCCTTGACCTTCAGCTCCGCCGCGTCCTTTATGACGGTCTCGCCCTGGGCCGTGCAGGCCATGGCTGCGATCATGGGCAGCTCGTCGATCAGGGTGGGGATCACCTCGCCCTCCACCACAGTTCCGCGGAGGGGAGAGTGGCGCACCAGAAGGTCGGCGGTGGGTTCGGCGCCGCTGTGGTTTTCATTTAACAGCGTCAGATTCGCGCCCATGTCCCGGCAGACTTTCAGGATTCCGGCACGGGTGGGATTGATCCCCACGCCCTTGATCAGCACCTGGGAGCTGGGAACCATCAGAGCGCCCGCGATGAAATAAGCGGCGGAGGAGATGTCCCCGGGCACCGCAACCTTTGTTCCGAACATCTCGTCCGCCTGGGAGATCGTGGCCGTGGCGCCGCAGGAATTTACCGCGGCCCCGAAGTGGCGCAGCATCAGCTCCGTGTGGTTGCGGGAGAGCGCCGGTTCGGTGACGCTTGTCTCGCCCTGGGCGTAAAGTCCGGCCAGGAGGACGGCGGACTTCACCTGGGCGGAGGCTACCTTGGAGTTGTAGTGGATGCCGGTGAGGCGGCGGCCCTTGATGCGCAGAGGGGCGCAGCCGTTTTTGTTGACGCTGGCGATATCCGCGCCCATCATGGACAGCGGGTCGATGATGCGCTTCATGGGGCGCTTCTGGATGGACGCGTCGCCGGTCAGGGTCACGTCGAAGTTCTGGGCCGCCAGGATGCCGGAGATCAGGCGCATGGTGGTGCCGCTGTTGCCGCAGTCCAGCAGTCCGGCGGGGCGCTTCAGTCCCCGCATGCCGTTTCCGTGCACCAGCACCCGGTCGCCCAGATTGTCGATGCCCACGCCCATACGCCGGAAGCAGGCGATGGTGGAGAGGCAGTCCGCGCCCTGGAGAAAGCCCCGAATCTCAGTCAATCCCTTGGCGATGGAGCCGAACATGACGGCCCGGTGCGAGATGGACTTGTCGCCGGGCACGGCCAGCTCGCCGTTTAACCCGGACATTGCTTTGGTAAATTCCATAGATTCCATTTTCAATTCCCCCTCGTAATCTTTGAAAGGGTGCGCCCTTACGGCTACACCCTGAACATTTCGTATTTGTATTTGTCGAGATGCTTCCAGGCCGCCTCCATGGACTCCTGGTCGTAGAAGGCGATCTTGAGCGCTCCCTCGCCGTGCTCCCGGTTGTTGTTGATGCCGATGTTTTTGATGCTGATGCCCTTGGCGGCCAGGATCACGGAGATGGTGGAGATGGAACCCACCTCGTCCACCACGTCCACCGAGAACTCGTAGGCCGGCTCTAAGGGCCCCCTGGCCCGTTCGGTAATGGAGTTGCGGTAGTCCCGGGAGGTCTCAAACAGCTTGTAGATCCCCTCGTTGTCCCGCCCACGGATCTGGTCCAGCACCAGGTTTAAGGAGGCGATGTAGCGCTCCAGAACCTCCGCGATGGGGAGCGTGTTGGTCATGCAGATCTGCTCCCACATTTCCGGGGAGGAGGAGGCGATGCGGGTGATATCCTTGAAGCCTCCGGCCGCCACCCGTTTCATGGTGCCCGCAGCCGTGTCGCTGTCCCGCACCAGGTTGACCAGGGAGGAGGCGATCAGATGGGGCAGATGGCTGATGGCGGCCACCACCCGGTCGTGCTCCCGGTAGTCCAACACCATGGGGATAGCGCCGATGATCCGGGCCACGGTCAGGATGCGCCGTACATTTTCCGGCTGCTCCTCAAAGGGCAGGGAACCGTCTGCGCCCACGGGCGGCGTCACGATGTAGTAGGCGTTTTCCAGCAAGTGGTCAGAGGAATTTTCATAGCCCGTCTTTTCCGAGCCTGCCATGGGGTGGCCCCCCACGAAGCGGTCCTCCAGGCCCTGGCGCGCGATCTCCTGGTGGATGCTGGTCTTGGTGCTGCCCACGTCCGTGATCAGGGCGCCCTCCTTTAAATAGGGCCGGATGGCCGTGAGATACTGGGCGTTGTACTCCACCGGGGTGCAGAGGAAGATCAGGTCGCACTGGGACAGCTGATCGCCGATGCCCTCCAGAATCACGTCCACGATGCCGTCCGCTTTGGCCTGCTCCAGCCTGGCGCGGGTCCGCATATAGGCCATGATGCGCACCTGGGGCTGCCTGCGCTTGATCGCCCTGGCGATGGAGCCGCCGATGAGCCCCAGGCCGATAAAACCGATGGTGGAATCCGTCATGTTCTGTTCTCCCATTTCCTATCCCTCTTTCTCTGTAAATGCGGCGGGAGGATTTTGCGGTTCCCGCGCCGCTATGATACGTTTTTGCCGGATACTGTCTCAGACCGTTTTTCCAACCGGCTCCGCGTTCCCTTAAAAATGCCTTCCCGCCAGCTCCACATATGGCTTTAAATCCCCCATCAGCTGATCAAAGGCGTCGAAGGTCAGGGACTGGGGCCCGTCGGAGAGGGCCTTGGCCGGGCAGGGATGAACCTCGATCATCAGACCGTCGGCTCCCACGGCCACGGCCGCCTTGGCCAAAGGCTCCACGTAGGCCCGCACGCCGGTGGCGTGGCTGGGGTCCACGATCACGGGCAAATGGCTCTTCTGGCGGATCACGGGCACCACGCTGATGTCCAGGGTGTTGCGGGTGCTTGTCTCGTAGGTGCGGATGCCCCGCTCGCAGAGCACGATGTTGGGGTTGCCCTCGGAAATGATGTACTCCGCCGCGTTGAGCCACTCGTCCACGGTGGCGGCGATGCCGCGCTTTAAGAGCACGGGGATGCCGGATTTACCGGCCTCCTTTAACAGCTCGAAGTTCTGCATGTTGCGGGCGCCGATCTGAAGCATATCCACATATTGGACGGCCGCCTCGATGGCGTGGGCGCTGGTCACCTCGCAGATGACGTTGAGGCCGGTGGCTTCCCTGGCCTCCTTCATGTATTTGAGCCCTTCCTCCTCCAGACCCTGGAAGGAGTAGGGGGAGGTCCTGGGTTTGTAAGCGCCGCCCCGCAGAAAGGTGGCGCCGGCCTTTTTCACGGCAAATGCCGTCTCCATCAGCTGTTCCCTGCTCTCAATGGCGCAGGGACCGGCCATCACGGTCATAGTGCCGGGGCCGATGTGGGTGTTTCCTACCGGGATCACAGAGTCCTCGGGGTGGAACTTTTTGTTGACCAGCTTGTAGGACTCGGTTACAGGGACGATCTTTTCCACGCCCTCGCTCATCTCGATGTTGCAGCCTGCCAGCTGGGTCTTGTCGCCCACCACGCCTACGATGGTGACCTGGGAGCCCTTGGACAGATGGGCCTGCAGCCCTTTGGATTCAATGATATCCGTGACTTTGCGGATCGCCTCGTCGGAGGCGCTTGGTTTCATAATAATAATCATGAGAGAAATGCTCCTTTATTCGGTATATTAAGAAAACGTATGCCGTCCGGACCGGCGCGTATGTCTTTTGCTTCTGATAGTGTAAGCGATTGGAATTAAAATGTCAACACTTTATTGCGTTAAACTTTAAAACTTTGACGCGCGCCAGGATCGGCGGGCGCAGAGCAGGAAATGGGAGGGGCTTTGGAGTATGTTTATAAAATGTTAAGGCAAATAGACGAAATTAGCCACAAAATTGTAAAATACCGATGGTATAATAAAAAAACAGGTACACCTTTTACAGAAAGGAGAGACGGAACATGAAACAGAAAGATGAGATAACGGAATTATTACAGCGCTTGTACGGCTTTTCCGATGACCAGCTGCTTAAGGATTTTAAGGAAGCCGAGGCCGAGGTGGAGGCGGAGGGAGGACCGACGCCCGACCCGGAAGGCTTTGCGCGGCTGTGGGAAAAGATGCGGGAGCAGGGCCTGTAGTTCCCTTCGGCGGGATGTACGTCCCGCCGGAACGGAAAGGATGGGGCTGCCTAAAATTTGGAAACTGTGGATTTGAGGGAATATATTGCGAAATTTCCCTTGTTTTACGGGGTTCTTTCCCGAAAGTGAAAAACGATTTTATAATTTTTGTCTAAATTTGAGCAAATTGCTTGATAAATTCCGAATAATTTAGTAAAATAGACCCATGGATTTAAAGGGATGCTTTGTCATCTTGAAGTATACACATATAAGGAGGGAAGTTTATGAACGTTTATGGTACTGAACAAATCCGCAACGTCGTATTACTTGGTCACGGAGGTTCCGGCAAGACGACCGTTGCGGAGGCTATGGCTTTTCTGACTGGAGTTACCAAACGTATGGGCAAGGTGCCGGACGGCAACACCATCAGCGATTATGACAAGGAAGAGATCAAGAGACAGTTCTCCATCTCAACAACTCTGATTCCGTTGGAGTATCAAGGCGAGAGCGGACCCATCAAGATCAATCTGCTGGACACTCCCGGATTTTTCGACTTTGTGGGCGAAGTGGAAGAGGCGATCAGCGTAGCCGACGCCGCCATTATCGTGGTAAACTGCAAGGCGGGTATCGAGCCCGGCACGGAGAAAGCCTGGGAGATCTGCGAGAAGTACAACCTGCCCCGCCTGATTTTTGTGACCAATATGGACGACGACCACGCCAGCTACCGCGAACTGGTCGTAAAGCTGGAGACTCGTTTCGGCCGTAAGATCGCGCCGTTCCAGCTGCCGATCCGTGAAAATGAAAAATTTGTGGGCTTTGTAAACGTGGTCAAGATGGCGGGCCGCCGCTTTACCACTCTCAGCGACTATGAAGAGTGCCCGATTCCCGACTATGTTCAGAAGAACCTGACCATTGCAAGGGATGCCCTGATCGAAGCCGTTGCAGAGACCAGTGAAGAATATATGGAGCGCTATTTCCTGGGCGAGGAATTTACACAGGAGGAGATCTCCACCGCCCTCAGAACCCACGTAATCCAGGGCGACATCGTTCCCGTGATGATGGGTTCCGGCCTCAACTGCCAGGGCTTTAAGGTTCTGCTGCAGGCCATTGACAAATACTTCCCGTCACCGGATCACTTCGAGTGCATCGGCGTGGACGTGTCCACGGGCGAGCGCTTTACCGCCAAGTACAACGACGACGTAAACCTTTCCGCCAGAGTGTTCAAGACCATTGTGGATCCCTTCATCGGCAAATACTCCCTGATGAAGATCTGTACCGGCACCTTAAAGGGCGACACGGTTGTCTACAACGTGAACAAGGACATGGAGGAGAAGATCGGCAAGCTGTACGTGCTGCGCGGCAAGGAGCAGATCGAGGTGCCTGAGCTGAAGGCCGGAGATATCGGAGCGGTTGCAAAGCTGACCGTTACCCAGACCGGCGACACCATGGCCGTGCGCACCGCACCCATCGTGTACCACAAACCGCAAATTTCCACTCCTTATACATATATGGCATACAAGGCCGTCAACAAGGGCGAGGACGACAAGGTTTCCACCGCTCTGGCCCGCATGATGGAAGAGGATCTGACCTTAAAGGTTGTAAACGACGCGGAGAACCGCCAGTCGCTGCTGTACGGCATCGGCGACCAGCAGCTGGACGTGGTGCTCAGCAAGCTGCAGAACCGCTACAAGGTGGACGTAACCTTAAGCAAACCGAAATTCGCCTTCCGCGAGACCATCCGCAAGAAAGTAAAGGTACAGGGCCGGCACAAGAAGCAGTCCGGCGGACACGGCCAGTTTGGCGACGTTATCATGGAATTCGAGCCCTCCGGCGATCTGGAGAAGCCCTATGTATTTGAGGAGAAGGTGTTCGGTGGCTCCGTGCCCAAGAACTACTTCCCGGCAGTTGAGAAGGGCCTGCAGGACTGCGTCGTCAAGGGACCGCTTGCCGGTTATCCGGTTGTTGGCCTTAAGGCTACGCTGTTAGACGGTTCTTACCATCCGGTTGACTCCTCCGAGATGGCATTCAAGATGGCAACGATCCTGGCGTTCAAGAGCGGCTTTATGGATGCCAACCCCGTGCTGCTGGAGCCCATCGCCTCCTTAAAGGTTACGGTTCCGGATAAGTTCACCGGCGACGTGATGGGCGATCTGAACCGCAGACGCGGCCGCGTGCTGGGTATGAACTCCGACCACCACGGCAAACAGGTGATCGAGGCAGATATCCCCATGAGCGAGCTGTTCGGCTACAACACGGATCTGCGCTCCATGACCGGCGGTATCGGACTGTACTCCTACGAGTTCAGCCGCTACGAGCAGGCTCCCGGCGATGTGCAGAAGCGTGAGGTTGAGGCCAGAGCCGCAGCCAAAGAGGCAGAGTAAACAATTCCTATGTTTTCTCTTAAAAATTTGCTTTTGTTGCATATATCACAGCAAATTAGGAATAACTATGATATTATCTGGATATCAAACGAATTGAGATCTTTATTTTAAGGAGGAAACGTAACGATGAAGAAATATGTATGTGATCCCTGCGGCTATGTCTATGATCCTGAGGTTGGCGATCCCGACGGCGGTATCGAACCGGGAACCGCGTTTGAGGACATTCCCGACGATTGGGTCTGCCCGCTGTGCGGCATGGGCAAGGACGTATTCTCTCCGGTGGAGGAATAGGGACCGGTAACAGGTGATTGACGCGATGCTTCTCCGGCGCCGTATGGGGCCGGGGGAGCATTTTTTTGTGAATGCAATGGAACCGATTACTGGGGGCGCAGCGGTCAGGGCAGCGCCCCGCGCCCTTTGAGGCAAAAAAGGAGGATTTGAGGATGTACTGTAAGAACTGCGGAAAGCAGATTGAGAACAACTCCCGGTTCTGCAATTACTGCGGAGCAAGCCAGGGGGAGATGAGGGCGGCAGAGGAGGAAAAAGCGGCCGGAGCGGCATGCGCAGAACAGGCCGGGAGCGGCGGGGAGAGCAGGAGCTGCGCCGGGAATGGAAGGATGGACGGGCAATATGCCGGGAATAGCGGGGAGGACGCGGAGCTTGCCGGTGGCGGCAGAGGCGCGATCCTCCGGTGGCTGCTGGTCGCGGCTCTGTTCCTGGCGGCGATTATGGGGATGGCGGTGGTTATGCCGTCGCTGTTGGGCGGACTTGCCCAGAAAATGGGATGATCCCTTTAGACGGCGGCTTCGATGTGCAACCGGATATTTCTCCGGTTGATCTCGATCAGCCCCTCCTCCTTCATCCGTTTCAGCTCCCGGGTCATGGCGCTGCGGTCGATGGACAGATAGTCCGCCAGATCCACCATGGTGAAGGGCAGGGTGAAGGACTCGCTTTTCTGGCGGCCTGCCATCTGCAAAAAGAAGCAGATCAGCTTTTCGCGGATGGTGCGCTGGGAGAGGACCTCTACCCGCTCGCTCAAATCCACCGCCTTCTCGGAGATCAGGGTCAGCATATTCTGGATCAGCTGCTGGTGATAGGTGCAGGCCTTGGCGCAGGGGCGGCTGATGCCGTTGTAGTTGATGAACAGCACGTCGCAGGGCTCGTCACAGACTACGGAGATGCCGTTTAAGGGATTTTTCTGGTAGGCGGACAGCAGCTGGCCGAAAATATCCTGTGGCTCCAGGCGCTCCAAAATGGTGCGGGCGCCGTTGATTTCGTAGCGGACCACCAGGGCGCTGCCCTTGCCCAGGATGCCGATGCTGTGAAACGCCTGGTCGTAGGAACGGACGGTTTCGCCGCCGGTAAAATGCTTTTCCCTGGCATTCAGACAGCCCAGCAGATGTTTGTACTCCTCCAGCGATATATTGTAGAATAAATTTTTTTGAAAATATTCGGTCATGTCCCTTTCCCCTCCTGATTTTCTGTGTTATGATATGCAGCGGATGATTATCTTTATCATACCGCATTTTTGTTGCAAATGCAACAGAAATGCGGCCGGTATTTTGTTAAGATAAGGACGATCAAGACGAAATGGGGTTTTGTAACCCTGGACGGACAGAAGAAACACTTGCAAGGAGGACATATTTTATGAGAGCGACAGAGATTCGCGAGGGTATCTATTGGGTCGGAGCCATCGACTGGCATATACGCAATTTTCACGGCTATACCACCAACCGGGGGGCCACCTACAACGCATATCTGATTCTGGATGAGAAGGTGACGCTGATCGACACCGTGAAGGAAGGATTTTCCGGCGAGCTTTTGGAGCGGATTTCCGATGTGATCGATCCGGCGAAGATCGATTATATTATCTCAAACCATGTGGAGATGGACCATTCCGGAGCCCTTCCCGCCATGGTGCGGGCCTGCCCCAACGCCACGATCATCACCAGCGCGCCCAGCGGATTAAAGGGCCTGAGCGCCCACTACGGCAATTTAAACTACAAGCCCATGAAGACGGGGGATTCCCTCAACATCGGCAGACGCAATCTGACCTTTGTGACCACCCCCATGCTGCACTGGCCGGACAACATGGTCACCTACTGCCCGGAGGAGCGCATTCTGTTCTCCAACGACGCCTTCGGTCAGCACTATGCAACCAGCGAGCGTTTTGACGACCAGACGGACCTGGCTGTGGCTATGGAGGAGGCGAAAAAGTATTACGCCAACATCGTGATGTGCTACGGCAGACAGGCGGCAGCGGCCTGGAACGTGGTCCATGAGCTGGGGCTGGACATGATCGCCCCCAGCCATGGGATTATCTGGAGAAGCCACATCGACACGATCATGGACGCCTACAAGCGCTGGAGCGCAAATGAACCGGAATCCGGGGCAATGGTGGTATTCGACAGCATGTGGCATTCCACGGAAATGATGGCGAAAACCATCGCCGAGGCGTTCGCGGACAAGGGCGTTTCCGTCAAGCTCTACGACTTAAAGAACACCCACCGCTCGGAGATCGTGCCGGAGATTCTGGAGCGCAAATATATCGCAGTGGGCTCCCCCACGCTGAACAACCAGATGATGCCCGAGGTGGCGGCCTTCCTGTGCTATTTAAAGGGCCTTTCGCCCAAGAACCGCAAAGCCTTTGCCTTCGGCTCCTACGGCTGGGGCGGACAGAGCATCGGACAGGTGGAGGACGAGCTTAAGGCCTGCGGATTTGAGATCTGCCTGGACAAGATCCGGGTCAATTATATTCCCAAGAAAGAGGACCTTAAGGCCATCACAGAGCAGGTGGAGCGTCTGTTCGATTGATGTCCCGGGTCTGAGGATTCAGTACAGATGGATGAACGTTTTGAACAGCCGGAGAGGGAGTCCCGCGGGGCTTCCGGTCAGCCGGACACGACGAGTCGGAGTGAGAGCGGCCGGGACCCGGAGCGGGAGCGGCTGCTGAGAGAGACGCAGATGGAGATAGACCGGATGAAGGCGGCTGCCATGGAGGAGATTAAGTCCTCCACGGCGGCCTACATCCAGATGCAGGTACAGCAGGCCTGTGCGATGGCGGAGGCCCGGACCCGGGCCAGGATTTTCATGGAGGAGCAGGAGAAAACGGCCCGCTCCAAAGAGCAGTCCCGCCAGTTTTCACGGCTGGGCCTGGTGCTGTTCGCCTTTATGGGTGTGGCCTTTGCGGCCCAGCTGGTGCTGATCGTGATCATGATGCTGGTGGGCCTGGTGGGAGGTCTGGACGTGGATTTCGAGAACCAGACCGTGCAGATTGTGATCTCGGCCATCTCCATGTACGGGGTGGCGTTTCCAGTGGCCGCCCTTCTCATGCGCCTGATCCCCAAGCAGGGGCGTCCGGGTGGTGAGAGCTGGAGCGCGATGAAGCTCACGGCCTGTTTTGTGATCTGCATCGGCATCGGGTTTGTGGGCATCCTGCTCAGCCAGTTTGTGGACGCCCTGTTTCCGGCCGGAGGAGACGGCGTTCAGCCCGAGGATATGATGACCGGGGTGGGGATGCTGCTCAATATCGCCATGGTGGTGTTTGCCGCCCCGATAGTGGAGGAACTGCTGTACCGGAAAATGCTTATCGACCGCATCGCGGCCTACGGCGACGGTGTGTCCGTTGTGGTGTCCGGTCTGCTGTTCGGCCTGGCCCATGGGAATTTCTCCCAGTTTTTCTACGCCTTCGGGCTGGGAGCCCTGTTTGCCTACGTGTACATCAAGACCGGACATATCGGCTACACCATCGGTTTTCACATGTTTTTCAATCTGATCGGCGGCGTGTTCACCGTGGAGCTGAATAAGGGACTGATGGAGGTTCGGGATCCCGCGGGAATGGTGGCGCGGCTGGAGCAGATTTTCGGCGTGGACTTAGGACCGGTGGTGCCCCTGGTCTGCAATGCGCTTTTGACGCTCTATCTGGTGATGAGCGTCGTCTGCGCGGTGGGCGGTCTGGTGATTCTCATTTCCAGGCGCAAGGAGATCGTGTTCAGGCCCGGGGAGAAGCCCATGGTCTGGGGACGGCGTTTTTCCGCCGTGGTGCTCAATCCCGGCGTGATTCTTTACCTTCTGCTCTGCGCGGGCCTTTTTTGGATGTCCTCCCTGGCGTGAACTGTTCCAATACCATCATAGGTTATGGCAGATATAGGAAATAGATATTTGACGGGACGGGCGGATCGCGTTATACTTTGTCTGATTGTGGCTGCCGGGAGTCCGGGCAGTTATGTCTGATTCTAATGAAAAGACAGAGGACGGATGGACATGGATTTCAACAATTTATTTATTATGCAGGGAATGTTATTTTCCCTTATGCTCCTGGGGCTGTATCTGCGCAAGATCGGAATGATCACGGACAGCAACCGGGAGCTTTTGACGGACCTGGTGGTGAATGTCACTCTGCCGTGCAGCATCGTAAAATCTTTTGAGATGGAATTTAACGGCGAGATTCTGCGCAGCTGCATGGTGATCTTTCTGGTGGCCATCGGCATACAGATCGGCAGCTTCCTGCTCAGCTATATGTTGTACCCGGGAGTGGAGGAAAAGCACAAAAAGGTGCTCCAATACGCGACCATCTGCTCCAACGCGGGAATTTTGGGCAACCCCATCGCGGAGGGCATATTCGGACCGCTGGGCCTCATGTACGCCTCGGTGTACCTGATTCCCCAGCGGACGTTCATGTGGTCCATGGGCCTGACCTATTTTACGGAGTGCCCGGACAAGAAGTCCCTGGTGAAAAAGGTAGCCACCCACCCCTGTATCATTGCGGTGGCCATCGGCCTGTTTCTGATGATCGCCCAGCTGCGCCTGCCCGGCTTTGTGGGGCAGACAGCGCACACCCTGGCCGGGGCCAACACCGGAATCTCCATGCTGTTTATCGGCAGCATCCTGGCGGGGCAGTGCTTTAAGTCCATGTGGACCAGGCTGACGGTCTATTACGCCTTTGTGCGGCTGTTCCTGGTGCCGTTTCTGGTCTGGGCGGTCTGCGCGCTGCTGCATCTGGATCCCCTGGTGACCGGCGTGTCCGTGGTGCTGGCAGGGATGCCCGCGGCCAGCGTGACGGCGATTCTGGCGGCGAAATACAGCTGCGACGAGGTGTTCGCAACCAAATGCGTGATCAGCTCCACCTTACTGTCCATGGTGACCGCGCCGCTGTGGTGCATTTTCCTGGCGTAGAGGCGGCGTGAGCGGAGTTGGATAGAAGTTGATAAGAGCAGAGTGTTCTGGCCTGAGCGGCCGGTGCGCTCTGTTTTTTTGCGTGGGACGGGCTTTGGCGGGGCTATATGATTTTGCCTATCACTTCCATATTAAATCATATATTTTACTTATGAGACGCTTTTCTATATAATGGTGATAAAAGGTAACTGTTCGGTAAGCTTGCAGACAAAAATCCCATCGCCGAAGGCGATTTTAAATGGATTTTTGCTCGTATCGGTGAAGGCATTGAACAGATACGATAAAAGATGATTTCGGAGGTGCGGATTTTGGAGAAGGAGAGGGAACTCTTTGAGCGGCTGCGGGAGTTTACCGTGCCGGAGCTGTGCGACGGAGCCGGGGTATTCAGCGCTATGGACTACCACATCAAGCCGTGGACCGGGCGCACGAAGATCGTGGGCCGGGCGCTGACCGTCAAGGTTCCGGCGGGAGAGGGAGCCATTGTGAGCCGGGCCATCGAACTGGCCGGGGATGGCGACGTGATCGTGATCGCCGGACAGGGGGTCTGCCAGTGTTCCTACTGGGGAGACCACCGCAGCCTCTGCGCGCGGCTTCAGGGCGCGGCCGGGGTGGTGATCGACGGGGCGTTCCGGGATCTGGAGGGCTGTGAGGAAGCGGGATTTCCAGTATTTGCCAGGGCGTTGACCTGCGGGACCGCTCAGAAGACGGGAGAGGGGCAGATCAACGTGCCGGTGAGCTGCGCGGGCGTGGCGGTAAATCCGGGCGACTTTATCGTGGGCGACGTAAACGGCGTCTGTGTGATCCCAAGGGATCAGGCGGAGACTGTGCTGGAGCGGGCGGCGAAAAAAGTGGCGGCCCAGAAGCGGGCGGCGGAGGAGATGGAGCGCACGGGAAAGGCGGTCACAAGGATTCAAATGGACCGGTAGCGGATCGAACGAAAATGGCGGCGGTTTAGCCGCGGACAGCATTCAAAAGGAGCGGATATGATACGATTATTGGATTGCCCGGTCGTGCTGGGGACTCAGGGATGCCCTGCGCCGGCACCGGCGGGTTTTGATGTGGAACAGGGCCGGGAGAAAACCATGGCCTACGAAATTTTAAAAGCCCACAACCAGTGGGACGACATGGAAAACCTGCGGCTTAAATTCGACGCCCTGGTGTCCCCGGACAACAACTATGTGAGCATTCTGCAGACCGCGCGGGCCAGCGGAATCGAGAAATTTCCGGTGCCCTATGTGCTCAGCAACTGCCACAACACCCTGTGCGCGGTGGGCGGCACCATCAATGAGGACGACCATGTGTTCGGCCTGTCCAACGTCAAACGCTACGGCGGCATTTTCGTGCCTCCCTACCGGGCGGTGCTGCACCAGTACATGCGGGAGATGATGGCGGGCTGCGGGAAAATGATCCTTGGCTCGGACAGCCACACCCGCTACGGCGCTCTGGGAACCATGGGCATCGGGGAGGGCGGCGGCGAGGTGGCCAAGCAGCTTTTGGGCCGCACCTACGACCTGAAGCGCCCGCCGGTGATCGCCGTGTGGCTTGAGGGGAGTCCGAGGCCCGGCGTGGGCCCCATGGACGTGGCCCTGACTCTGGTGGGAGCAACCTTTGCAAACGGGTTTAACAAGAACAAAATTCTGGAGTTTGTGGGTCCCGGCGTGGGCAGTTTGTCCGTGGAGTACCGCATGGGCATCGACGTGATGACCACCGAGAGCGCGGCCTTAAGCAGCATCTGGACCACGGACGGGGCGGTGGAGGCGTACCTGAAAATGCACGGGCGGGGCGGCGAATACCGGCCCCTTGCCCCCGGGGAGGGCGCCTGCTACGACGGGCTGATCGAGATCGACCTCTCTGCGGTGGAGTGCATGATCGCGCTGCCCTTCCACCCCAGCAGGGCGCTGCCCATCCGGGAGTTAAAGGAAAATCTGGACGAGATCGTGGCCCAGGTAGAGGCGGAGGGCCAAAGAATCAAGGGGGAGGCGGGAGAGCCCTTCCGTCTGGCCGATAAGATCCGGGACGGGGAGCTGGTGGTGGACCAGGCCCTGGTCAGCGGCTGCAGCGGAGGCATGTTTGAGAACATCGCCGCCATGGCCGATATCCTGGACGGCTGCGCCATAAGCGGAAACGGAATCAGCCTGGGCGTGAACCCGGCCAGCGTGCCGGTGATGGCGGACCTGATGGATCAGGGCATCGCGGGGCGTTTGGCGGTCAGCGGGGCCACGCTGCGCCCGGCTATCTGCGGCCCCTGCTTCGGCGTGACCGACGTTCCGGCCAACAATCAGCTTTCCATCCGCCATGTGACCCGCAACTATCCCAACCGGGACGGTTCCAAGCCGGGCCAGGGGCAGATGGCGGCGGTGGCTCTGATGGACGCCCGGTCCATTGCCGCCACCGTGCGAAACGGCGGACGCCTGACGGCGGCCACGGAGCTGGATCAGGTGCATTACTCCTCCCCGGAATACCATTTCAATCCCGCGATCTACAAGGGGCAGGTGTACGACAATTTCGGCGGGGGAAATCCGGCCGAGCCCCTGGTGATGGGGCCGAATATCGGGGAATGGCCCGAGATGGCGCCTTTGGCGGAGCATCTGCTGCTTAAAGTGGCGGGGGCCTACGATTCGTCAGTGACCACCGATGAGCTGGTGCCGTCCGGTGAGGCCTCGTCCTACCGGTCCAAGCCGGAAAAACTGGCCGGATACACCCTGATCAGCCGTGATCCGGGTTATGTGGGCCGCGCCAGGGAGGTGCGGGCCCAGGAGCGCCTGCGCCGGGAAATGGGCCTGGCGGCGGTTACCGACCAGGAGGCCGGAACAATTTTACGGCGGCTTCAGGCGGAGCTTGGCTGTGAGGAGGGCGGGATCGCCCTGGGAAGTATCATCACCGGCCCTCAGATCGGGGACGGGTCCTCCCGGGAGCAGGCGGCCAGCAGCCAGAAGGTGTTGGGCGGCCTGGCGGATCTGGCGGGGGAGTACGCCACCAAACGTTACCGGTCCAACCTGATCAACTGGGGGATTCTGCCCCTCGTCACCGCGGAAAGCCTGGAGGACATCCGGGTGGGCGACTATCTGCTGGTTCCGGGAATCCGGAGCGCGTTAAAAGAGGGACGGAGCGACCTGCGGGTGAGGCGGGTGACTGGGGGGCAGCGGGAGATTTCGTGCACCCTGGGGCAGCTGACCGAAGAGGAACGCAAGATATTGCTTTCCGGCTGCCTGATCAACTATTATGCGCAGGAGCGCAGAACAATGGATGGAGGAGAAGAACATGAGCGTTGACGCGAATATTGCTGCGGCACAGGAGAAATTTGCGGAGCTGATCCGCTCCGAGTACGAGCGGATCGAGCGGATGAAGGCGGACAATGAGGTGACGGATTTCGCCAAACTGGAGAAAATTGTGGTGGGCATCCTGCCCGGCGATGGCATCGGCCCCATTATCATGAAGCAGGCCCTGCGGGTGCTGGACGATCTGCTAGGACCGGAGATCGCTTCCGGCCGGGTGGAGGTGAGGACCATCGAGGGAATGACCATTGAGAACCGGGCCGCCAAGCTTCAGAGCCTGCCGGACGAGGTGTTCGAGGAGGTCAAACAGTGCAACGTGCTGTTAAAGGGCCCCATGGTGACGCCCAGGGCATCCGATCCCTGGCCCAACCTGATCAGCGCCAACAGCCTGCTGCGCCGGGGTCTGGAGCTGTTCGCGGCCGTGCGCCCCATCCGCATCCCGGAGAAAAACATCGACTGGACCTTTTTCCGTGAAAATATCGAGGGCGAGTACATCTGGGGCAACAAGGGCATCCAGGTGAACGAGGACCTGGCCGTGGACTTCAAGGTGCAGACCAGACAGGGCAGCGAGCGCATCGCCCGGGCGGCCTTTGAGTTTGCCAGAAAGAACGGAAAGAAGAACGTGACCATTGTGACAAAGGCCAACATCGTGAAGCTGGCGGACGGCAACTTCATCAAGGCCGTGCGCAGGGTCGGCGAGGAGTACCCGGAGATTGAGATTCAGGAGCGTCTGGTGGACGCCATGAGCGCCAAGATGCTGGACCCGGAGTTCAACAAGGGCATCGAGGTGATCGTGCTGCCCAACCTCTATGGCGATATCGTGACCGACGTGGCGGCGGAGCACCAGGGCGGCCTTGGAACCGCTTCCTCCTCCAACCTGGGCAATAAATACGCCATGTTTGAGGCCATCCACGGCACGGCTCCCTTCCTGATCGACCACAACCGGGGCGATTATGCGGACCCCTGCAGCCTGATCCGGGCGGTGGGCATGCTCATGGCCCACATCGGTTACGCGGACCGCAAGCAGATTCTGGACCAGGCTCTGGATATCTGCACCATCACCGAGCGCAGGCTGGTGGTGACCACGGACCGGGACGGCGCCAGCGCGGCGGAATTCACGGATTACCTGCTGGAGACCATCGACGGGCTGAAAAAATAGAAGAATGGCGGACAAAACGGCACAGGCCGGGCGTCCGCCTTCCTGGCAAAAGATTTGGCGGCCCGATGGGACCGCCTTGTCCCTTAAACAAAATTATTTACAGATAGCCGGATGTGGAATCCGGCGGAGAGGGGTAGACAATGAGAAAATTTAAGACAGTATTTATGCGCGGGGGTACGAGCAAGGGCTGTATGTTCCTCAGGGAGGACCTGCCGGAGGACAGAAACCAGTGGGATCCCATTTTTTTACAGGTGATGGGCAACCCTGATCCCAAGCAGATCGACGGCATGGGCGGCACCGTGTCCAGCAACAACAAGATCGTGATCGTGTGGAAGAGCGAGGAGAAGGACGTGGACGTGGAGTATCTGGTGGGCCAGGTGATTGTGGGCAAGAGCCAGGTGGACTACAAGTCCAACTGCGGCAACATGACCGCCGCCGTGGGGCCTTTTGCCGTTGAGGAGGGACTTCTTACGATCACGCAGCCCATCACCACGGTGCGTATGCTCAACCGCAACACGGACAAATACATCAACGTCACCGTGCCCATCGACCCGCAGACCGGCACCTTCGCCCAGGACGGGGACTGCCACATCGCGGGCGTGGACGGCACCGCGGCGGAGCTGAAGGTGAATTTCCTGAATCCCGCCGGTTCCAAGACAGGTAAACTTCTGCCCACCGGAAATGTGCTGGACGTGCTGGATATCCCGGGCTTCGGAAAAATCGAGGCCAGCATCCTGGACGTGTCCAACCCCATGGTGTTGGTGCGGGCTGAAGAGATCGGCATGAAGGGCACGGAGCTTCCCGAGGAAATAAACTCTAACGCTGAGGTCAGCGCGCTGCTGGAGAAGATTCGCGGCACGGCGGCCTGCATGATGGGTTTTGCAAAGGATTTGGAGGACGCCACGGCCAACAGTCCCGCCGTTCCCAAGGTGGGCTTTTTCACCGCGCCCGTGACCTTTACGGATATCGCCGGGGAACAGGTTGAGGCTTCGGATATGGACCTCTGCGCCCGCGTGATCTCCGTGTTTAAGTGCCACAAGGCCTGCCCGCTGACCTCGGCCAGCTCCATCTCCGTGGCCGCCCAGCTGGAGGGCTCCATCATCGAGAAAACCCTGGGTATGCCGGGAAATGCCAGTGGCTGCGTGCGCATCGGCCACCCCAGCGGCGTGATGACCATGTACCCGGATATCGTGCGGCAGGATGGCGAGCTGAAACTGCCGGGCGTGGCGGTGCAGAGAACGGCCAGACGGATTATGGACGGCACGGTGTACGTGCGCCAGTGATGACAGGGAACGGTCTGTCCGGGCCGGAATAGGTGTGCAGTGAACTGCCGGCTGTGCCGTCAGCCTGCCGTATCCAATTAAAACAACCGGGTCCGCCGGGCTGCGTTTTCGGGGAGGAAAACGCAGGGAGGCGGATCCGATTGTTTTTTGATGGAACGGGTAAAGATCGGGGCGCGCCCGCAGCTTCTCATTCCGGTCTCTCGTAGCGGTAGGAGAAGCGCGATCCGATATAGTAGGTCGCAGAGTATTCGAACCGCCGCCCGTCCTTGAGATAGCCGGGATGGCTGATCTTTAAAAGCGGCTCGTCGCCGATCTCCAGCATCTGTTTCTGATGGGGGGTGGGGAGCAGGGCGCTGATTGTCCGGGAGCCGTCCGTCAGGTCGATTTCATACTGCCCGCTGATATAATCGTAGAGAGACCCCTCCAACATCCTCAGATCAAAAGAGGGGAACAGGCTGCACGGCAGATAGGTGTAGCTCAAAGCCATCTTGACTCCGTCCCCGGTACGGATTCGTTCGATGCAGTGCACCAGCTCCTCCGGCCCGATGTCAAGGGCTTCGGCGGCCTCCGGAACCTCGGACCCGTGGAGCACCTGGTAGGAGACCAGGATGGAACCGGGGACCTTTCCGATGGAGCGCATATCGTTGCTGAAGCTTCTGGTGCGGTTGGCCGTTTTGGTAATCTGAACGGAATTGACAAACGTACCCTTTCCCGGGGTTCTGACCAGGATTCCCTTGGAGGATAAAAGATCCAGCGCCTTTCTGGCGGTCATCCGGCTCACCTGATAGCGGCTGCACAGCTCGCTCTCCGTCAGAATCTGGTCGCCGGTCTGCAGTTTTCCGTCCTGTATCTGGGATAAGATATCATGTTCGATCTCTTTGTATTTCGCAATTTGTTTTCCCATAATCACCTCGCATATCATTCGATATCCCTATTATAAAGGGTTTCCCGAAAAAGGTCAATGTATATACATTATAGAAAATAATTGTGTACAAATTATAAAATCATAAGTAAAATTAATAAATATTTGATTAAAAAATATTGATTTATACAGTCATATGTGGTACGATGTAGGCAACTTAAATGTATATACATTTAGAGTTTTTGTAGACATATCGGTGGAGACTCATGGGATAAGGCATATACATTTAATGGGTTGCCGCCGGGAGAGAACCGCCTGGCCCTGGCTTGAAACGCGGCCTGGCCCGGGCGGAAGATTTTCCCGGCAAATGTAAAAAACCAAGAGAAAGGGGGGAAATGAGCGCGATGAGGCATTTTTTAACTGCTTCCCACGGTCCTCTGGCGGGAGCGATCCTCAAGTCGGCGGCGTTTATCGGGGGTGAGGATGTCATCGCCGGCGTGGGTGTGATCGAGGTGCTGATGGAAGATTCCGGCGACACGATCCGGGAGCGGGTGGAATCCGTGTTTTCAGCCTACGGCGAGGAGGATGAGATCATCGCAATGACCGACGTGTTCGGCGGCAATGTGACGAACATCCTCACCGAGTACATCGGGAGGAAACGGCTCCATCTGATCACGGGGATGAATCTGGCCATGGTCCTGGAGGCCCTGCTGTCGGACCCGTCCATGGACACGGAGACGCTGGTGGACCAGCTCTGCCGGTCCGGCCGGGAAGGGGTGAAACACGTAAACTGTCTGATGGAAGAAAAGGGCGAGGAGGAAGAGATATGATTAAGGCGCTTCATTTGGACGACCGGTTGATTCACGGTCAGGTGGCCATTTCCTGGACCAGATTTTTGGACGCGAATGTGCTGCTGGTGATCAACGATGAGATCATGAAGAACGAGATGAGAAAGAAAGCCCTGAAAATGGCCGTGCCTCCGGGCGTCAAGTACGGGTTCCGGGGTGTGGAAGAGGGAATCGCGTTCTTAAACGGCCCGGAGAGTCAAAAGTACAGGATTATGGCTCTGGTGAGCACGCCGGTTGACGCGGCCAAAGTCTGCAAAGGCGTAAACGGGATTGAACGGCTGACCGTGGGCGGTGTCCGGAAAAAGGCGGACTACATAACGGACAATCTGAATCTGACCAAAGAGGATGTGGAGGCGCTTCTCTCGGTTGTGGAGGCGGGAATTCCGGTTGGGATGCTGCCGACGCCGAGAGACAAATTCGTGAATCTTGAGAAGCTCCTTAGAAAGGCTTCGGAAAATCGGGAGGGATAAGCCATATGTTTATGAAAGCATTTTTGGTGGCGCTGATCGCGGGCATCTGTAAGATCGATAACCGCGTATTCGGTATGACGATGATACAGCGCCCGCTGATTGTGGGTACGCTGGTGGGATTTATCTATGGGAACCCTGTGGAAGGCATGATCATAGGCGCGCAGTTTGAGCTTCTGAGCATGGGACTTGTGGGAATCGGAGCCCATTCCGGAATGCCGGAGATTACATTGGGCAGCGCCCTGTGCACCGGTTTTGTTCTGGGAAGCGGCACCGGCACGGAGGTGGCGCTGGCCCTGGCCCTGCCGATTTCCACCTTCGGCACAACCATCGGATATCTGACCTGGATTCCGTTAAACCACCTGCTCAGCGAGCGGGCCAAGTCGGCGGCGGAGAGAGGCGATGCCAAAACCATGGAAATCTGCCAGTGGATGGGTCTGTTTAACTATTTCTTCTTCCCGTTCCTGGTCGTTTTGCTGGGTATGCTGGTGGGCGCGCCGCTGTTCGAGTATTTGATCCGGGTGATCCCTACATTTATCACCGACGGAATCAAGGTTGCCTCCAACATGCTGCCGGCGCTGGGTTTTGCGCTGCTGATGCAGCTGACCTACAACCGGGAGCTGGCCCCGTTCCTGTTTGTCGGGTTCGTGATCGTGGCGTTCCTGGGCATGAGTAACGTAGGCGTTGCCATTATCGGAGCAATCCTGGCAGTGCTGATCTTCAACTTCAGCGACCGTGGAAACAAGGAGGTGTCTGTCGATGTCGACGAAATCTAATACAATGGAAAACGGAAAAAAGATTACAAAGCATGACCTGCTGACGCTGTTCTTCCGCTGCTTTTTACTGCCTGCCTGCTATTCCATGGACCGTATGCAGGCCCCCGGATTCGCTTATTCCATGATTCCGGTGCTGAAAAAACTGTACGGGGACAACAAGGAAAAGTTCTCCCAGGCCCTTTCCCGCCACTCCGAGGTTTACAACAATACCTTTGCCTGCTCGCCCTTTGTGCTGGGCATCGCGGCCGCCATGGAGGAGGAAGCGGCTGCCAACGAGGAATTTGACGTTTCTTCCATCAACGCCATCAAGGTTGCGTTAATGGGACCGCTCTCCGGCATTGGCGACACCTTTTTCTGGGGGACCTTCCGAATCATCGGATCCGGTATCGGTATCTCCCTGGCCATGCAGCGGAATCTGCTGGGCCCGGTGCTGTTTTTGATCATCTATAACATTCCGAACTTTTTGGTCCGTTATTACGGGGTACAGTTCGGATACAAGCTGGGCGCGGGCTCCATCGACACCCTGGTCTCCGGCGGACTGATGAACCGCGCCACCAAAGCGGCCTCTGTCATGGGCCTTACGGTGATCGGCGGCATGATCGCCTCCATGGTGAGCATCAAAATTGCGCTGGTGGCCAATTTCGGAGCCGACGTCACCCTTAACATCCAGGGGATCTTCGACGAGATCTGCCCCTGCATCCTGCCCCTGGGCGTCACCTTCCTGATTTACCGCCTACTGAAAAAAGGCGTGAAGGCTTGGTGGATCATGATCGGAATCATCGTGGTAGGCATTGTGGGTAAATTTTTTGGAATTCTATAATTGGGAGGTTTGTGATGAGTAATTTTGTAATGCTGGATTATATCCACGAGACGCAGGAAGCGGCACTGGGGATTCTGGAGAAACGCGCGGAGATCTGCGGGGAGTTCGCCCACGATTTTGCCGCCGGGAAATATGGGAGAGTGCTGCTCACCGCCAGCGGAACCTCGTACAATTCCTGTGTGACGGCGAAATATTATATGGAAAAAATGCTGAGGGTGCCCTGTGAAACGATCACGTCCTACGCATTTGCCCACTACGATAAGACATTTTACCCGGACATGGATTTGGTGATTGCCGTGACCCAGGAGGGAGAGAGCACGAACACCATCGACGCCCTCACAAAGGCCAACGGTCTGGGGATCGACAATTTCGTGGTTACGGAGTATTTAAACAACACCTGCACCCAGACGGCGAAAAAGAAAGTGACCATCGACTGCGGCCGCGAGTTTGTGGGGCCAAAGACAAAAGGATATACGTGCACGGTGCTGACCCTGTTTTTGATGGCCCTGGAGGCCGCGAAAGCGCGCGGGTACGTGGACGAGGCCGCATATGGGGACAACGTGTCCAGACTTGGATCCGTGCTGCGCAATATCGACCCGGTGATCGAAAAGACAAAAACATGGTTCGAGGCGGTCCGGGAAGAGTTTGTGAAATGCGAGAAGTGCTATGTTCTTGGTTACGGAGCCAATGTGGGAACCGCCATGGAGGGCGCGCTCAAGAGCATGGAGACGGTTCGGTATCCCTACTTCTGGTTTGAGACGGAGGAATTTCTCCACGGTCCCCTGGCATCCGTGAAGCCGGACGTCTACACGGTGCTCATCGCTCCCAGGACCTACGGTTACGAGCGGGCCAACGCGCTGTTTAAGATCATGCACGACCAGAATCCCCACGTGTACTCCATCGGAGTACAGGACGGCGTGGAATCGGATCACGTGCTGGACGGGGGATTTGTGAACGACGAGGATTTCTCCGTGTTCGAATACGCCATCCCGCTGCAGCTTCTGGCGTACCTGACCTATACCGCCAGAGGGATTGACCTGCAGGTGCGCAATTATCCGCGGACCAGGGAAGCGCTTCCCACCAAGGCGAAACCGTTGCAGAGATAAGGAAAAGAGGGGAGGAAGGGCCGTGTATCTGAACACACCGTGCAGAAACTATGGGGAAGTCCGGAACGCCATCGAAGCGCGCAGCCTGGTGGTGCGGGTCGTGAAAAACAGGAGCGGGGAGCTCTGCGGCCAGGTTGAAAACGGCCGGGTGGGAATCGCCGTGGGGTTCGCCCTGCAGATGATTCTTCCGGCAGCCTGCGCTGTGACGTGTGCGGTCTTTACCAAGAGCTGGGCGGCGCTGTCCGCCGCCGCGGTGTACGGCCTTCTCCCGTTTGTTCTGCCCTTAAACGGCTTTGTGTCCGCGGCTATGACCCTTGCCGGGCTGTTCGGCCTGGCCGGGGGCTGGAATCCGGTCCTTGTGGCGCTTCTTTTGCCGGGCGTCTTTTACAGCGCGGGGAAATCGGCCTGGTGGTTTTTCATCCAGCTGGGGTTGATAAAGGATATCATGGCGGGCCGGGAACGGTTTGAACGGCTCTGGAAGCAAAAACTGTTCGCGCTCCAGGATCGGGACGGAATCTATCAGTACGGCGGTTTGGACGGAGACAGAGGAGGGAGAACATGACAAATGCCACGGCGGTTGAGGCGGTGATCTTTGACATGGACGGGGTCCTGATCGACTCGGAAGTGGTCTATATGAACCGGCTGAGATGGTTTGTCCGGGATTTTCTGGGAAAGCAGGTTCCCGAGGAGCGCCTTTTGACCATGGTGGGCGCCACGGGGAACGGCCACTTCGAGGCGGTCCGGGAATACTGCCCGCCGGATTGGGATATAGAGGTGTTCCGGTCCCATTACCGGGAATTTGGAAAGGACAAACCCATCGATTATCCCGGCATCCTGTTCCCGGATGCGCTTCCGGCGCTGGAATGGTTAAAGGGCCACGGATACCGGACCGTGCTTGCTACCTCCACGGTCCGTGAGAAGGCGGAGGAAATCAAAGCGCTCTGCGGCTTCGGGGCCTATATGGAGTTTGTGCTGTGCGGCGATATGTTCCGGGAGAGCAAGCCCAACCCGGAAATCTATCTGCAATGTCTGGAGCTTCTGAAACTGCCCGGGGAGAAATGCCTGGTGGTGGAGGACTCGCCCTATGGCATAGAGGCCGCGGTCCGGGCGGGGATTCCCGTTGCGGTCCGGCGGGAGCGGAGGTTCCCAGTGGATCAGAGGGGCGCAGACTGGTACATCGACAGTCTGGCGGAGCTTCCGGGGCTTCTGACGGGCGGTCTGAAATAAGAGAGAGAGCGGGATTCCACAGGGGTCCCGCTTTTTTGAATGTAATGAGCCGCGGGCTCACAGTTTTTTGCTGTAAACCTCCAGTTCATAGCGTTTTCCGTTTCGGGGGTCCGTCTTTTGCTCCGAATAGAGGCAGGAGAAACCGCAGGACCTGGCCAGGGCCTTGGAGGCAGTCTTGTCCGCCCTTGTGGAGAAACGGAATTCGGCTGTGTCCATCACGCGTGGGAGGGCTGCGAGCGGCTGTAGTCCAGGGCTTCCCGGATGAAGCTCTGCACCTCCGGCCGCAGGTTTTCCGGCTGGTCCGGGCATAGCAGCCAGGTGTTGCGCAGCAGGGGCGTTCCGTCCTTGTAGTGCAGCGGGTAGACGTACTGGGGATGGTCCGCCATGTAGCCCCGGACAAAGAAAAAGCTGTAACCCAGGCCCTTTAAGATCATTTCCCGGCAGATGTCCCCGTGCTGGACCACCAGCCCTCTGGGAAACGGCGTCAGGTAGTATTCCGCCCACCAGTTCTCGATGAGCTGCTGGGTGTATTTGTCCTTGAAGTAGGTGATATAGGGATAGGAGGACAGACGGGACATGTCCAGGGGCTTCACGCTGGCCAGGTAGGCCTGCTCGCTGGCAAACCGGTACTTTACCCCCTTAAATGGGATGTCGCCGAAGGCAAAGGCCAGATCCAGCTCCCGGCGTTCCACCCGCTTGCAGAGCTGGCTGCTCAGACTGGTGGTGATCTCAAAGCTGATCCCCGGGTGGGATTCCTGATAGTATTGCAGCAATCCGGGCAGGGAGAAGCGGGCCATGGAGTTGGACGCCCCGATGCAGAGGGTGCCCGAGGGCTCCTCCTTCAGCTCGGTGAGATGCCGGTTGACTTCGTCCATGAGGGAGAGAAACTGAGTGGCCTTGACCGCCAGGTACTCCCCCTCGGGCGTGAAGGTGACGCCCCGTTTTCCGCGCAAGGCGATCACCACGCCCAATTCCTCCTCGATGGCCCGCAGGCGTTTGGTCAGGGTGGGCTGGGAGATGTAGAGCTGCGCGGCTGCCCGGGTGATGTTGCGGCATTCGTAGAGAGTCTGGATTAAGGCCCAGTCGCTGGTTTTCATGGCGCTTTCCATCCTTTCTATCATTTGATTTTAGAATGATTAACTATACTATAATGCCATTTTACAATGATGTCAAGCTGCGGTACACTGAATGCAGAGGGAATCAACAAAATGAATTCAGGGAGGTTGCAGAATGGGAATCAGAGTTGGAGTGATCAGGGGAAATGGAATCGGCCCGGAGATTACGCAGGCTACGCTGCGGGTGCTGGAAGCCACGGATATTGAGTTTGAGTGGGTGCCGGTGGCCATCGGGGACGAGGGGGTGGAGCAGTACGGCCATCCGCTGCCCCAGGAGTCGGTGAAGCTGTTAAAGGAACTGAAGCTGGCCATCAAGGCGCCGCTGCTGGTGGATAAGTTCAAGGGCCGTCTCTACTGCGAGCACGAGGACGGCAGCGTGGGAGTCTACCCTTCGCTGAACAACGCCATCCGCAGGGAGCTGGGGTTGTACGTCTGCCCCAGGCCCATCCGGGGATTCAAGGGCATTTCCGGCGCGTACGAGGATTTGGACGTACATATTATGCGGGAGATCACGGAGGACGTGTACAGCGGCATTGAACACATGGTGGGCGACTGCGCGGCTGAGTGCATCAAGCTGACCACCCGCAAGGCGGCGCTGCGCGTGGTGGAATACTCCTTCGACTACGCCCGGAAAAACGGTCGCAAGAAGGTGACCTGCGTGCACAAGGCCAACGCGGTGAGCATGGCCGACGGGCTGTTTCTGGCCTGCTTCCGGGAGGTGGCGGCGAGAAATCCGGATATCCCCTCCGACGACTTCATGGTGGATGCCACGGCTTACTATCTGGCCAAATGTCCGGAGAAATTTGACGTGATCGTGGCCTCCAACCAGTACGGGGATATTCTCTCCGACCTGGCGGCCGGACTGGTGGGGAGCCTGGGGCTGGCCCCGGGTGCCAACGTGGGGGAAAACGGCGAGATCGTGGTGGAAGCTTCCCACGGGGCTGCGCCGGATATTGCGGGAAGAGAGATCGCAAACCCCATTGCGCTGATTTTGTCCGGCGCGCTGCTGCTGCGCCATATCGGACGGTGTGACCAGGCAATACGGGTGGAACAGGCCGTGGCGGAGGTGCTGAATGAGCGTCTTTCGCTGACACCGGATTTGGGCGGAACGGGTACGACGATGGGGGTGGCGGAGGAGATTGTGGGGAGGATGTGAGAATGGTACGCGCCCGGGCGGGGTGGGCTTTCCCGGTCAGGTGCGCGGCTCCGGATTTCGAACGACATGCCGCTAAGACGCCCGGGGTGGGAAAATGCGGACTGCCTTCACATTCGCGGAGAAATCCTGAAAGGCTTTCTCCGCTCAGGTTCAGCGAAAACCGGTTTTGAGAACCGGTTTTCGGTCCGCATTTTCCCACCCCGGCCGCCTAAGCGGCATTGTCGCCCGAAATTAGTCGCCGCGCACCTGACCGGGAAAACCCACCCCGCCCGGGCGCTGGCGTTTCAGGGAGTGAGGGGAAAAGAGATAAAGGGAATCAAGAGATTAAGTAGGAGGAAAAGAGATGGAAGTGGAGATTTTTGGGAAGGAATTGTTGGAGGATTTGGGGTTTCGGTTGCTTTTGACCGGAGGGTTGAGGGAGGAGGACGCGCGGACGATAGCGGGGGATCTGGTGGCGGCGGATATGAGGGGGTTGAATAGCCATGGGGTTTCCAGGATTCCGATGTATTTGAAACGGATTGAGTGTAAGTGCGTGAATCCCAGGCCGGATATCCGGGTGGAGCAGGTGGGGACTGCAGTGCTTCGGGTGGATGGAGACGATGGAATGGGGTTTCTGGTGGCGCATAAGGCTATGGAGGAGGGGCTTAAGCTGGCGGAAAAGACGGGGATCGCGATGGTGGGATGTACCCGGAGCACCCATTTCGGGATGTCGGCTCTGTATGTGAAGCAGGCCCTGGCTAAGGGGTATGCGTGTATGGTGTATACGAACTCCAGCGCGGCCCTGCCCGTGTGCGGCGGACGGACGGCGTTTCTGGGGGCCGCGCCCTTTGCGGCGGGGATGCCGGGGGGATATGAGAGCCCGGATTATCTGCTGGATATGGCCATGACGGTGACGGCCAGAGGAAAGATCAGGGTGGCTATGATTAATAACCAGCCCATTCCCGAGGGCCTGGCTCTGGATCAGGAGGGAAATCCTACCACGGACGCGAAGAAGGCGTTTGAGGGAATCTGCCTGCCCTTCGGCGGTCCCAAGGGGGCGGCTCTGGCGATGCTGATGGATATGATGGCGGGAATGTATACGGGCAGCAATTATGCGGGTGATGTGAGCAGCTTGTATTACCGGTTTGAGGAGCCTCAGAATCTGGGGCATATGATGTTTATTATGCGGCCGGATTTGTTTGTGAGCGAGGATGAATATAAGAAGCGCATGGACGTGTACTATAAGCGGTTGAAGGCGCTGCCCAGGGCGGCCGGTTGCGACGAGATTCTGATGCCGGGCGAGCCGGAGGACCGGAAGTCGCAGGAGGCCCTGAAGAATGGCATTCCTCTGACTGAGAATATTCTGGACAGTCTGTACCTGGAGTCCCTGCGCCGCGGCGTGTCCTGTCCCGAGGTGTTCGGCGAGAACGGGCGTGCAGTCACGGCGGACAGCGGGGCCGTGGTGTTTGAGAAAAAACAGGGGTGAGAGAGTGTTTGCCGCGGACCTTCGGGGCCGCGGCAGGGCACATCCGAGATGGAGGGGAGGAAGGATCATGAAGTTGTCTTATCCTGTTTCCGCGCCGGACAGCCAGGCCAAGGTTCAGGCGTTCTGCGGGGAATATGAGGCCGCGTTTGAATGGCTGGCGGAACACGGGTACGCGGGGGTGGAGATTCTGGTGCGGGACCCGGCCGCGCTCTCGGTGGAGCGCCTGGACGGCCTGCTGGAACGGTGGGGGCTGAGCGTATCGGCCATCGGCACCAGCCCCATGCAGGTGCAGGACCACCTGTTTTTACTGCACCCGGAGGAGGAGAACCGCAGGGAGGCTATGGCTCGCTGCAGGGAACTGGTCCGGCTGGGGGAATACTACCGGGCACCGGTGCTGATCGGGAAATACCGCGGGCAGCTGGCCGATTTGCCCGGCTGCCGTGAGGCGGACCTGGACCGTGTGTTCAGGGAAATCTGCGGGTTCGCGTCTGCTGGGAACGTCCGCGTTCTCATGGAACCCCAGAATCCCGACAATATCAACAATCTGAACACCATCGGCCAGGCGCTGGCCTTTATCAGGCGGCTGGGACTGGACAATCTGGGGATTCAGGCGGACATCTATCACATGGGCATCACGGAGGAGTCGGTGGCGGACAGCTTGAAGGCCGCCGGGGATCTGGTGGGTTTTGTACATATGGCGGACAGCGGGCGCATGGTTCCGGGGTTGGGAGAGCTTCCGATCCGCAGGATTTTGCAGGCGTTGGAGGAGATGGGGTATGAGGGCTATCTCTCAATGGAGATCCGCCAGTGGCCGGACAGCCGCAGGGCGTCGGCCCTCTCGGCTCTGACGCTTAAGTATCTGTACGATTACCAGTAGAAATGGAGGAAACGATTGATGAAGAAACAAATAGCGCTGGTCAGCGTGACTCTGAACGCGGTCAATCCCATGACCGAATATCTGAGCAGCCGGGATCCTGAACTGCACCTGGTGAATTATCTGGACAGCTATCTGCTGGAAAAGGTGGGGAACGAGGGCGGCATTAATGACAGTTCGGTCCGCCGGATGTTTGACATGCTCTCAACGGCCTGTGCGGACGGGGCGGACGGCGTGATCCTCACCTGTACCATTTTCTCGCCCTATGTGCAGTATTTTTCCGGCCTGCTGTCCAGACCGGTGGTGTGTCCGGACGGGGCCATGCTGGACGAGGCCGCGGGATGTCCGGGGCGGACGGCGATTCTCTGTACCTTTACCGGAACCGTGGATATTACCCGGAATATGTACTGTGGTTTCCGAAGAAAGCGCGGACTGCCGGAGACGGTGGACATGTACGTGGTGGATGGGGCTTATGAGGCGGGTAAACGGCGGGATTTCGCTGCCCACGACCGCCTGATTCAGGAGAAGATACGGGAACTGGACGGACGGTATGAGCAGATTGTGCTGGCCCAGATTTCCATGGCCGGAGCGGCGGCCGGTGGTGTGGCCGGACACGCCAGAGTATTTACCAGCCCGGAGAGCGCGTACCAGTCCCTGATGAGGGCTGTGAGCGGGGAGGTACTATGAGCGGGTTTGAACTGGGCGTGGTGGCGGACGATTTCACCGGGGCGTCGGATGCCGCGTCCTTTATGGTGCAGGGCGGGCTGGACACGGTGCTGTTTAGCGGCGTGCCGGAGTCCGGATGGGAAAATATCCATGGGGCCCGGGCGGTGGTCATTGCGCTGAAAACCAGGACCGTGGAGCGGGAGCGTGCGGTGGAGGAGAGTATGGAGGCCTTCCGTTGGCTGAGAAAGGCGGGGGCCCGTCATCTGTATTTTAAATACTGCTCCACCTTTGACTCCACGCCGGAGGGAAATATCGGCCCGGTGGCGGACGCTGTGATGGAGGAGCTGGGAATCCCCTACACGCTGCTTTGCCCCTCCCTGCCGGTGAACGGCAGGACGGTGCGGGATGGGGCGCTGTATGTGAACGGCCTCCCGCTGCATGAGAGCCATATGCGGAACCATCCTCTGACGCCTATGTGGGACTGCCGGATCAGCGAGCTTATGCGGGGGCAGAGCCATTACCCCTGTGTGACGGTGGACGGAAACGGGAGGATCACCGGTTTGACCAGCGGTGTGCCGGAGACAAACGCGCTGTGTCCGGCCGGGGGTGAAACCGGCATGGACGCAGGGCCGGGCGCAATCGCCGGGATAAATGCGAAATTGGAAGAGCTGGCGGCCCGCTGGGGCCATCTCTACGCCGTGCCGGATTATGAGACGGACGGTCAGGGCCAGGGGATTGCCAGGGCCTTCGGCCATCTGCCCTTTCTCACAGGAGGATCCGGCCTGGCCGGGGCATTGAGCTGGGTATTTGCAGAGGAAGAGGAAAAAACTGGAAAATCTGCGAGGGAATCCAGGAGAGATGGGACGCCAGGGCGGGCGATTCTTATGGCCGGGAGCTGCTCCGCCATGACGAGGAGGCAGGTTCAAGTCTACCTGGCAAACGGATGCTTGGGGGTGCGCCTGGTTCCGGAAGAAATTGTGGCGGGCGCGCAGACTGTGGATACGGTGTGGGAGCAGATCCGGGATGCCCGGAGCGCGCCTCTGGTCTACAGTTCCGCCGCGCCGGAGGACGTGTTAAGGAGCCAGCAGCTGGGAAGAGCGCGGGTGGCCCAGGCCATTGAAGGGCTGTTTGCCGGGCTGGCCGTCCGAGCCGTGGAAGCGGGCTGGACCAGAGTGATTTCCGCGGGAGGCGAGACCTCCGGCGCTGTGACAAGGGCTCTGGGCTGTGTGGGATACCGGATCGGAGAAAGCGTGGCTCCCGGCGTGCCGGTGATGACGCCTCTGGACCGGCCTGAGCTGCGGCTGATTTTGAAATCCGGCAATTTCGGCGCGGAGGACTTTTTTGAGCGGGCGTTGAGGCTGACAGAGGGAGGAGAGCGGGATAATGGATGAGATGACAAAACGTCTGATTGAGGCGGGAAGAACGATTGTGGAAAAGGGACTGACCTGGGGAACCTCGGGCAATTTAAGCGTGCGGAGACAGGACCGCGTATGGATCACGGCCAGCGGTACCAGGATCGGAGCGCTGACGGAGGAGGATATTCTGGTCTGTGATCCGGAGGGCAGGGTGGTGGCCGGTAAGAAAAAACCCTCCAAGGAGACGGGCATGCATCTGGCCGTGTATCGGGAACGGCCGGACGCAGAGGGAATTGTCCACTGCTCGCCCTTTTACACCACGCTCTGCGCGTGCAGCGGGATAACGCTGAAAACCAATCTGTTCATCGAAGCCATGTACTATGACCGGAAGGTGGCGCGGATTCCCTATTTTCACGCCGGAAGCCCTGAGCTGGCTCAGGGAGCCGCCCGGGCTGCGAGAGAGGCGGGGGTGATTTTTATGTCCAATCACGGTATTCTGACCCTGGACACATGTCTTGAGGAGGCTGTAATGGCCGTTGAGATCACGGAGCAGATGTGTAAAATGAACGTGCTGGCTTCCATGGGAGGCTTTGGGCTGACGGAGACGGACAGCGGTATGGTGGAGGAGTTTCTGACCGGCGGGTACTACAAGAAGGTGAAGCGATAGGAAAAACCATATAACCATTATCTAATTATATGTATTTTAACTATGGGAAGATTTCATATAAAATATAGTTAATATCCGAGGCAGGGGGGAGGTGAAGGTTGTCGGCCTTGGATCAATCGTATAAAAATAGGGGGACTAACACATGGAAGAAAACAAAAAAAGCGGATTGAAACTGAACGGCGCACCGTGGTATATTGCATTGGGATGTATTCTGATTATCCTGGCATCCGCGTACCTGGGCGTGCTGGGGACGGATATGGCCAGCGTGCTGGCGCTCTGCGTGGCCATTGCGGTGATCTTCAATGAGATCGGCGAACGCCTTCCCATCTGGAACAGCTACATCGGCGGCGGCCTTCTGATGGTATTCTTCGGAACCGCAGTGCTGGTACAGTTCAACCTGATCCCGGAAAAGTATGTGGAGGGCATCAACACCTTTATCAGCGGTGATACGGGATTTTTGACCTTCTTCATCATTTTCCTGATCGCAGGCTCCATCCTCTCTCTGGAGCGCGACATCCTGCTGAAATCCTTCGCGGGATACATACCCGCCATCCTGGGCGGCCTGGTCTGTGCCATGCTCTTTGGAGTGGTGACCGGATTCGTGTTCGGAATCGGCCCCTCGGATATCCTGATCAAGTATGTGCTTCCCATTATGGGCGGAGGCAACGGCGCCGGGGCGGTTCCGCTGTCGCAGATTTATGAGGAAGTGACGGGCGATCCGGCGGCCAACTATTACGCGTTTGCCATCATTATTCTGACCATCGCCAACATCATCTGTATTTTAGCCGGCGCGCTGCTCAACAAGCTGGGCACGGTGAAAACGGAGTGGACCGGAGATAAGAGAAACCTGCTGCGCAACAACGCGGGCCTTGCCCGGGAGGACAAAAAGGTGCAGACCGGCGTCAAGGACATGGCCGGAGCCATGATGGTAGCCCTGACCTGCTACGCGGTGGGCCGCCTGTTTTCCAAGGTGATCCTTCCCACAATCTTTGGAGCCAGCATCCACCAGTTTGCGTACATGATTATTTTCGTGGTTATTCTGGCCGCAACGGGAATTATCCCGGCCAATATCTGCGCCGGAGCCAAGCGCCTCCAGTCCTTTATGACCGGCGCCTGTTCCATCATCATCATGGTGGGCATGGGATGTGACTTCGACCTGATAGAGCTGGTCAGCGCCTGTACGCCCGCCAATGTGATCATCGCGCTGATGGTTGTGGTGGGAGCGATTTTGGGCTCCGCGGTTGTGGGCTATCTGGTGGGATTCTACCCCATCGACTCCGCGGTTACCGCCGGCCTGTGTATGGCAAACCGTGGCGGAAACGGAGATATCGCGGTTCTCGGAGCTGCGGACAGAATGGAACTGATCGCTTACGCACAGCTTTCCTCCCGTCTGGGCGGCGGAATTGTATTAATTGTGGCGAGCTTTATGTTCTCATTTATGCTATAATCAAGGAAACCAAAGTATCATAACAGAGAGCCATAGGAGACAACCGGGGCATTTTCGCCCCGGCTGTTTGGCTGTGGCGGTCTGATGCTTATTTCGCGGAAGGAGAATCACACATGAGTAATTGCTATCAGCTTACCAGATGGATCAAATATGGCGGCATGGCGGTGGGAGCGGCGGCCGGGGCGCTTTTCTGCCTTGGCGGGACGGGGCACCTGGTTGTGCGCATTCTCTATGGAGTGTTGATTTTCGCGGTTGTCGGTGTGATCAGCTTTGCCGTTGCCCAGTACGGTTCGCTGAACCGGATGAACCGGGACCTGGCCTTTCTGAACCGGGACCTGGACCCGGAAGCGTTTTTGCGGGAATTTGAACCTGCGGCCAGGCGCTGCCGCCGGGATACCATTCAGGGAATCATGGCCTGGGTGTATGTGAGCAGCGGCTACAGCGCCCTGGGGGAGTGGGAGACAGCCCTGAAGCTATTGGACAGCCTTAAGCCGGAGCTGTTGAAAAACCGGGGACAGGCGGCCCTGGGACTGGTGCTGAACCAGAAATTCCAGTGCCAGTATGCACGGTCCGATCTGGAGGGAGCGAAGGAAACTCTGGAACAGCTGCGGGAATTGGCCGTGCAGATGCAGGGCAGGCAGCCTGCGGTGGCCAAAAATCTTTCCTATAATGCCCGGCTGTTCGGGGAATACTTAAGCTTTGCCGGGGGCGGTCCGGTGGATACCGAATATCTGGAGGAGGAAATCCGGCTGAGCGCCAGCCCCCTTCACCAGCAGCAGGTCTGTATGGTGCTGGCGGACGTGTATCACAGCCGCGGGCAGTTTGGGGATGAGAGAAGGCTTCTGACAGAGGTTTGCGCTCACGGCGGTAGGTTGAAACTCAGAGAAACCGCCAGACAGCGCCTGGATCAGATGGAGCGGGAAGACCGCGCCGGAGAGGAGTGAGCGAATGGATTTTCGGGAATTGGTCTATATCACGGTGGTGGCGGACTGCAAAAGCGTGACCGCCGCGGCGAAAAAAATGTATATTTCACAGCCGTCCCTAAGCCAGATCATCTCCAAGGTGGAAAACGACCTGGGCATCAAGCTGTTCGACCGGACGGCTTACCCCATCACCCTGACCTATGCGGGGGAGAAATACGTGGACACGGCCCGGAAAATTCTGATGATGAAGGACAATCTGCGCCGGGAGCTGACGGATATCGGCAATGGGGTCCGTGGAAAAATTACCGTGGGAATTCCGGTGGAGCGGGCGGGCTACATGTTGCCGGAAACGCTTAAGGAGTTTCGCCAGGTTTACCCCGGGGTAGAGATCCGCACCCAGGAGGCCAAGGCCTCCGTGCTGCTGGAAAGCCTGCAAAAGGGGGAGACGAATCTGGTGGTGATCCCCAAAAACGAGGATGGACTGGGGCCGGAGCTTCAGGAGGAGCTGATCTACCGGGAGGAGCTGCTGTTTGTGGCCGGCCCCGGGGTGGTGACGCCGGATATGCTGACGGAGGACGGCGCGTATATCCGGATGGAGAAGGTCACAGACCTGCCCTTTATTATCCTCAAAAAGGGCCATGCCATCCGCCGGGCGGTGGACCGGTTATTCAGGAACTGCGGCGCCACGCCCAACATCATCATGGAGACTACCAGCAATATCAATGCGGTGCAGCTGGCCAACTCCGGCTACGGGGCGACCATTGTGCCGGAACGCGCCGTGGAGATCTTCGGCGGACGGGAAAAGTTCAACTGTTATCCTTTGGGGGAGGCGTACGCCTGGGATGTGAACGTGATTTATCTGAAGGAATCCTATCTGGACGGGGCGGAGCGGTACTTTATCGAGGTGATGAAGAAGCTGTTTTCGCACAGGCAGTAGAGATGGAAGTACCGGCTTTTGAGGCGGGCTGTTTAAAAATACAGCAAGTAAAATCAAGCGCGTATTTCTCAGTTTCCCTATAATGGATACAGAGCGGTTGAATGGGAGAGCAGACGAATGTACGAATGGCAGAAGCAGATTCAAATGATCGTTGATGAAATCGACAAATGTATCCGGAATTATGAGGACGAGGCGCTGACGCTTGGCGATCTGGCCCGCTGTCTGGGGTATTCCGAGTTTTACACAACCCGAAAATTCAAAGAGATATCGGGTATGCAGTTTCGGGATTACCTGCGGCATCGAAAACTGGCCTTTGCGCTGAAAGAGGTGCGGGACAGCAAAAAGAGCATCCTGGAGATAGCCGTAGCCTACGGTTTTTCCTCCCACGAGGCATTTACCAGGGCGTTCAAGGGCATGTACGGCGTCACCCCCAGCGAATACCGGAAGCAGCCCCGGCTGTTGGTCCTTCGCACCAAAATAAACCCTTTCGACCGCTACTTTTTCGGATTGGGAGAAATTGGAATGATGAAATCCACAGACGACGTAAAGATTTATTTTGTAACCATCCCCGCGCACAAGTTCTTGCACATCAAAAACTATGAGAGCAATGGGTATTGGGATTTTTGGCAAAAACAGAGCGTGATCCCGGGGCAGGACTGTGAGACGATCTGCGGCCTGCTCGACAGCATGAGGGGAAAGCTGGACGACGACGGCGGGAGTGAAGTCAACAGCGGAAGCGGCCAGATCATGGCGTATATGAACGATCCCCAGGGCAGGCTCTGCGACTGGGGAATCCCGCGGACGGAGTGCTACGGAGCGCGCCTGCCCGCTGATTACAGCGGGGAAGTGCCGCCGCAGATGCTTCTGGCGGACGTGCCGGAAGCGGAATATCTCGTGTTTGAACACGGCCCCTTTGACTATGAGCAGGAAAAACGCAGCGTGGAGGAAACCGTTGAAAAGGCCATGGCCGACTTTGACTTCTCCGGCACCGGCTACTGCTACGACACTACCCCGGGCAGGCTTATCTACTTTTACTTCAATCCGGAGCGGTTTTGGAAATACATCAGGCCGGTGAGAAAACAGGATTGAAGCTGCGCTTCACTCAACCGGCGCCCGGTATTGAGTGAGATAATCAGCTGCGCTGGCGGTTTTCACGTATGACCCGGCAGGGGCTGCCGTATGCGATGGTGTCCGATGGGATATCCCGGGTCACCACGCTGCCCGCGCCGATCACCACGTTGTCCCCGATGGTGACGCCTGGCATGATGATGGCTCCTCCGCCAATCCAGACATTGTCCCCGATCACCACCGGGGCTGTCTGGGTTTTGCAGAACGCAAAGGAGCCGTCCTCCCGGGCTTCCCCGAAGCGGTCTCTGGCATCGGTGGGGTGGAAGGCCGTGTAAATCTGCACATTGGGCGCGATCAGCGCGTTATCCCCGATTACGATCCGGTTATCGTCCAGAAAGGTGCAGTTCATATTCACTTCGCAGTTGTTGCCAAAATAAATATTGTTTCCGTAATCCACATGAAAGGGGGCGGTGATCCAGAGGTTGTCGCCGCGGCCTCCCAGCAATTCTCCGAGGATGCGGTCCTTTTCCGCCAGATTGTCGGAATCAGTCTGATTATAGTCGCGGACCAGGTTTTGGGCTCTGTGCCACCTGTCCAGCAGCTCTCTGTCGCCGCAGTCGTAAAGCTCTCCGGCCAGCATCTTTTCACGTTCTGTCATCTGTTTTCCCTCACGTTTCCCGCCCTTTTGGCGCGTCATGAATTTCTGCTTTTTTCCGCCCGCAGGATCACCGTGCCGCCGTTTTGATAAAGCACGTCCACAGACTGAAATCCCCCGTTGCGTATGAGCTCCACCTGGCGCTCCAGGGTTAAGGGGATGTCGAGATGGACGAATACGTGGCCGGGCAGGCCGCTTTTTTTGCGCTTGTACTCGTACTGCTCCAGGCAGAGGCGTTCCTCCTCAGCGCAGCAGGCCATGTAATCGCATTCGATATAGTATCCGCCGGGTTTGAGGGCGCGGTACAGCTTTTGGTAGATCTGTTTCTTCTTTTCATATGGAAAATGATGCAGCGTCTCAAAGGAGAGGGCAGCATCGTAGCGCTCCGCCTCAAAGGGGCATTCAAAGTAGTCGGCCACAATGGCCTTGAAATGTTTGTCACGGTAGGTCTGCTGAAGCTTATCCATCATATCCCGGCAGAGGTCGATCCCCGTCACTTCCGCCTGGGGAAAACGCCGGTAAACCGCGTTCAGCTCCAGGCCGGTGCCGCATCCGATGTCCAGCAGGCTGTTCAGCCCATCCCGGAAAAAATCCGCGATATGGGCGTATTCCTCCGGCCAGTGACCCAGGTGCACGTCCTCATAGATTCCCAGGCGTTTGGAAAAAAAGTCCGTCATCTCCTCCGCAGGGGTATCACGGTCCTCCTTTAACCAGGTTTTTAATTCTTCCAGGTAAGCGTCAATCTCTTCCGGGGTGCGCTGTTTGCTTTGCAGCATGGCTGATCCCTGTCCTTTCTTTCATCCATAAGCTCCTGCAATCGCACAAAAAATATAGCAATCGCCAGCAGATCCGCGCATCCTCCCGGGCTGATGTTCCGGGCCACAAATTCACGGTTCAGCGCGGCCAGCTCTTCCATGGCTTGGTCCGTGATAATGGGGTGGGAGAGCAGCAGGCGGCGGGCTTCCTCCTGGGCGTACTCCAGGGTTTGGGGATTGGAGCGGATCAGGATGTTGGTGTCGTCCACATTGGCCATCAGGGTTAAAAGTACGTGGAGCCGGGCGCGGTTGGCGTCCGGCTGGACGGCCAGGGCCTGCTTCATGGCGGGCAGCGCGAAGAGGCGCAGGGCGGGAAAACCCTCCTGGGCCTCTCCGCGGATGCCGCGGTAGCCGTACTCGGCGAACAAATGCTCTCCATGGGTCACGGGGGGACGGGTTTTCATGCGGTCAAAGTCCTGCTCCAGCCAGTCCCGGGTAGCCAGCCCTCCCAGTTCCAGCACTTCGCAGGGGTCCAAAACGCCGGTGCGCCGGTACCGGTAGCCCAGGCATGCGGCGATGATTCCCAGGGAGAAGATGATGCCCTTGTGGGTGTTGACCCCGGCCGTGGCGGCGAACATGGCGGCCTCGGCTCTGACCCCGATGGGGCGGATGGCGGGAAACAGCTCCGACGGGGAGCCATCGAGAGACCAGCCGGCTTTTGCCATCTCCACCAGATAGGGCACCACGGCCCCGGTGCTCGCCACAAAGGTGTCATAGCACATATCCCGGTGGGAGCCGTTGTCGTGAAGGTCCACCAGGCCCGGCTTGGGGGTGGTGCGCACCTCTTCCAGCAGGCCGTAAGCGGCCGCGTCCCTGATGCAATCCAAAAAGTTGTCTAACCGTGTATCGTCCCGGCGGCTGTGCTCACAGCTGCTTTTTTCATTCATCAGACCGATAACTCCCCTCCCTCAGTATGGTTTGAATCTCCTCCACCAGCTCCGCTACGCTGTGACGGCGGCTGCGGCTGCAGGCGTGGGCCGGCTGGCCGCAGAGCAGGCAGGTTCTGGGGGCCAGGCCGAATTCCTCGCGGCTGACCTTCTGCCCGTCCAGGCGGATCACGTCGATGTCGTAGAGCCGCCCCAGGCGGCCGCCGTCCTCGATGGCGGCCATGCGCTCCTTGATCTCAACGGCGTCCCCGTTCACGCTGAGAAACAGCTCGTATCCGGTTTTCTCCCGGATCACCAGCTGTCTGAGTACGGTAAAACCGGCCTCGTCCAAAACGTCCAGGATGCGCCGGCAGCCCCGGTCAAAGGCCTCGGGCACCCGGTCCAGCACCTTGACCGGGCCGGGGATGTTTAAGGTCAGGCAGACAAGGGGGCGGTGAAACTCATCCAGAAAGGACTTCTGGATGGCGGCCCGCCGCTCCCTTGCGTTTAACATATCTTCCAGCGCCACTTCTTCCAGCAGGCCGGGGTTCTGGTTGTTGTTCAAAGCTTGTGTGTCCGGCATAATTCCTCCTGATGGTCAGTAATGTACCACGTCCGCGCAGCCCCGGATCTTCTCCGCCGTCTCCCGTCCTACATCGGAAATGAAATAGGAGTAGGTGGACTCGGGCACCAGGCCGTGCATCTCCTCCATGCGGTTTTCCTTGATCAGCTGCCGCACCTTGGAGGCGCTGATGGCCGTGCCGCCGGATTCCTTTCTGGGGATCACCGTGAGCGTCAGACCCGCCGCGTCCAGCTGTTCGGCCATCACCTGATTGTAGATGCCCGTGACCGCGCTGAAGGGCTCCTCGCCCACGTACCGAACCCGGATTCCCAGGGTCTTTGCGATCTTCTCAAAGATCGTGATGTCAAGCACCGCGTGGGAGCGGATCACCGTGTCCTTGTCCTTTAAAAAATAGGAGGGGAAGGTGGCGTTTGAGATCATATAGCTCTCCGTACGGTGGTATACCACATTGTTCAAATGGGCGGTTCCTTCCTTTACCAGCTGTTCCCGCACTGCAAAGGGCACTAGGGAGGCGTCCTCGCTGACCACAAACAGGTGCAGCACGTCGCAGTCCGCGGCGGCGGTCTCCACCAGGTACTGGTGGCCCAGGGTAAAGGGGTTGGCGTTCATCACCACCGCGCCCACCCGCTCTCCGGTAAGCCCGGACTTTTCCGTCTCCGCCAGAAGCCGCTCCAGATACCGCTCGAATCCGCCCTTTCGGTTCTCCATGAACACCACCTTGCCCTCCACCCGGGCGATCTCGTAAAATCCCAGGTCCTTAAAAAACAGGGCGGTATTGCACTTGGTGTAGAGGAACAGGTCCAGGATGCCACGGCGGTACTGATAGTCGATCAGGTGGCTGATCACTTGATTTAAAAGTCCCTCGCCCTGGTGGCGGTTGTCCACGGCCAGGCAGCGAAGGGTGTTGCCGAAGCAGGAGCCGGTGGCGGCCAGGTTGTAGTCCTCGTCGTAGAGGCCGACGGTGTAGTCCAGATTGCCGTCCCGCTCGATGCCCTCCTGGGCCAGAAGCTGTTCCATCTGGCGGACGGCCAGTTTGTCGCGGTAACGGATCTGGCTGAAATGATAATCCGACATAAATCATTCTCCTTCATTTACGGTAAATTTGTAACCAAGGCCCCACACGGTTTTGATGTAGCGGGGGCTTTTGGGATTGTCCTCGATCTTGTTGCGCAGATGGCTGATGTAGACCATGATGGCGTTTTCGTCCACAATGGAATTGCCCCACACCAGCTCGTAGAGCTGCTCTTTGGTGAAAACCCTTCCCACGTTGCTGATAAACAGCTTCATCATCACGTTCTCCTTGGAGGAGAGGGGAATCAGCTGTTCGTTCTTGAAAAATTCCAGGGTCATGTTGCTGTAGCGGAAGGGCCCGGCCGTGATGAAATTGTGGGCGTTGTAGGCGGCCTTCTTGTTCCGGCGGATCAGGGCCTTGATCTTGGCCCCCAGCACCACGGGATTGAAAGGTTTGGTGATGTAGTCGTCCGCCCCGATGTCCAGGCCGTACAGGGTGTCGAAATCCTCAGTGCGCCCGCTGAGAATGACGATGGGAATGTCGTTGCCGGTGGCGCGCAGATTGCGGATCGCGTCGAAGCCGTCGTCCACTCCGTTCATCATAATATCTAAAAGAATCAAGTCGAATTTCCGGTTTTGAGCCAGCGCCACGGCTTCCTGGCCGTTTGCGGCGGTCATGGATTTGAAACCGTTGTTCTCCACCACCTTGGTCAGCAGCTTGCGTATGGCCGGATCGTCGTCCACGATCAGCACCTTTTCATCCGCCATAATGATTTCCCCCTTTTGTGGCTATACCACCTGTCTATTCTCCTATTATATAGGAAAATACACGAAAATCAATCGTTAATTTTCTGTTAAAATAACAGAAATCAACAAATTATTAAAAAATTTTAAGACTATTTTATGGGATATTAAGATCGGGCATTTATAATAAAATCATAGCAAATGTGAATCCCCGATGAAAAGCGAAACAATATCGAAATACCCTTTGAGCGATGTCTATAGTATAATGGATGTAAAACGGAAATACAAGCCGAAAATGGGAGGTACAAATGCTATGAAACGGTGGAGGGAAACAAACGTCCGGTTCCATCTGGGAATCGCGGCGGCGTTCGCACTGGCGGCGGCCCTGGCCCTGGGGCTGGTCTACAGCTTCAACCAATATAAGGACCAGATCATCGAGGAACAGGAGGAACAGCTTCTGACCATCGCCAAGGCGGTCTCCAACAGCATCTCCGTGTACACGGATTTCTACTTTGCGGATCTGCTGGATGTGAATACATACGACGAGTACCAGGAGGCCGGAAAGCTGTACCTGGAGACAGGGGAGGAAGGGCCGATCCGGAAATTCCTCACCGAGCACATGCGGATCCAGAACGAGGACGTGTCCAACTTCCTGGTCAGCAGCGACCCGGAGAACGACGGGGAGCACGAGGTGCTGATTCAGGGCGGAGAGGATCGGACCTACACCAGCGTCAACTATTTTGACGGCAAGGAGAAGGACTCGCGCATCGACATTCTGCAGGACGAGGAGAACCAGTTTTACCTGGGACTGTCCATGCCTACGCTGGACGGGAGCCTGCGGCTGTACTTTGTGATCAACATCGAGCGCATGTACCAGAAGGTGGCCTCCTACATCAAGGTGGGCCAGAACGGTTACGTGATGATCAAGGACTCCACCGGCCGCATCCTCATGCACCCGGTGAAAAAGCAGATCGGCAAGGATGTGATCTCAGGCCGGGAAGCCATGTACCCGGATTTTGATTTAAGCGAGCTGGAAACCCTGATCGAGCACCAGAAGCAGGGCCGGGAGGCGGCGGAAATCTACCATTCCTACTGGTGGACCGACGAGGTTCCCCAGCGGGTGAAAAAGATCGCGGCTTACACGCCGGTTTGGTTCCAGGACGATTTCATCATCGTCAGCGCGGTTATCGACTACGACGAGATCGCGGCGCCCATCAGCCAGGCTATGATCAGCATCTCGCTGCTCACCATTGCACTCATGACCACCTTTGTGGTGGTTCTCTATAAATTGCGAATCTCCTCCATTGCCCGGACCAGGGCGGAGGAGGAGAATGAATATCTGCGGGAACTCAACAGCAAGCTGGAGGAGCTGCGCCGCAGGCAGGAACAGATGGCCCACAACCAGCGCCTTCAGCTGATGGGCACGCTCACCGGGGGCATCGCCCACGAGTTCAACAACCTGCTGACCCCCATTATGGGGTATTCCGGCATGATTCTGGCCGAGGCCGACCCCGCGGACGACGTCTACGACAGCGCCCAGGAGATTTACAGCGCGGCGGAAAAGGCCAAAGAGATCATCCGGCAAATCGCCTCCCTGTCCCGCAAACAGCCGGGGACGGCGGTAAAGCCCCTGGAGATCCGCCAGGCGGCGGAGCGGGTGCTGCGGATCATCGACACCGTGATCCCGCCCAATGTACACCTGACCACCTGTTTTTCCTGGACGGACGGCTGCCATATCCGGTGCAGCGAGACGGAGTTCAACCAGATCATTTTAAATCTCTGTACCAATGCGTTTTACGCCATGCGCAGCCGGGACGGCCATCTGGGCCTGGGCGGCGGCATGGTGAGCGGGGAGGAGGCGAAGCTTCTGTTCCACGCCCCGCAGTATGAGAAGGACTACGCCAGCTTCTGGGTGGCGGACGACGGGGAGGGAATCCCCGAGCAGCAGCAGAGCCACATTTTCGATCCCTTCTTTACCACCAAACAGGCGGGGGAGGGAACCGGGCTGGGACTTTCCACGGTCACCAGCATCCTGGAATCCCTGGGCGGAGGAATCCGCGTGGAGAGTAAACCCGGGCAGGGCAGCCGCTTTACCTTTTACCTGCCCCTGTGTAAGGGCGGGAGAGAAGAGGGCGCAGGTCTGAACCGCCCCGCCGGGGGAAACCGTGGGAGCGCCAGGCGCATCCTTTTAGTGGAAGACGACAAGAAAATCCTGAAACTGTTTGATAAAGCCCTGACGGCCGCCGGATTTGAGGTGACGGCCATCGGCAATCCCCTGGACGCGGAGGCCGTTCTGCGGCAGGGTGGCATCGACGTGATTGTCACGGACTACGCCATGCCGAAAATGAACGGCGCGCAGATCGCAGCCCTGGCCAGAACCCTGGGCCTGCACTGCAAAGTGATCCTGATCACGGGATTGGTGGAGGACCAGGTGTTGGAGTATTACCGAAAGAACCTGATCCACGAGCTGTTGTTAAAGCCGCTTGAGTGCCAGACCCTGATCGACGCGGTCAACCGGGAAGCCGGGAGATAAGAGAAACACCTGATGGAATTTAGCTCATTGGAAGAGGGAAGCCGGCCCCGCTCCATCTGAGTTAAAAATAAATGACTATTTTCCACAAGGAGGAGAAACGATTATGCCTTTAGCATTGCTTGGATTTGCTATGATCGTAGTATTTATGGGGCTGATTATGGCAAAGAAACTGAGTCCCTTTACATCCCTGATTCTGGTGCCCATCGTGTTCGGCCTGCTGGCCGGTTACGGCTGGGATACGCTGAAATACGCCATGGACGGTATCAAAGACGTGGCCTCTACCTTCGCCATGATGACCTTCGCCATTCTCTACTTCGGCGTGATGCTCACCGCAGGCATGTTCGACCCCATGGTCGACAAGGTGGTTTCCTGGTGTAAGGGCGACCCGCTCAAGGTTCTGGTAGGCACCGCCGTGCTGGCCGCCTTCGTCTCTCTGGACGGCGACGGAACCACCACGGTTATGATCTGCTGTACCGCCATGATCCCGATTTACAATCGCCTGAAAATCAAGAAGATTTATCTGGCAAACCTGATCATTTTACAGAACTGTATCATGAACCTGATCCCCTGGGGCGGTCCCACCGCCCGCGTGATGTCCGTGATGAACCTGGATGCGGGCGAGATTCTGGCTCCCCTGGTGCCCGGAATGGCTCTTTCCGCTCTGTATGTCATCGGCGTGTCCTATTATCTGGGCCTCAAGGAGCGCAAGCGCCTGGGCGTTACCAAGGACGTGTCCTACACGGTGAACAAGGTGGAAGTCTCCGATGAGGAGAAGGCGTGGAAGCGTCCGAAACTCATTATTTTCAACCTGATTCTGACCGCCGCCATCATCGCTGCCCTGATCATGGGACTGGCAAGCTCCGCCATCCTCTTCGGCGTAGGTACCGCCATCGCCCTGCTGGTGAACTATCCCAAGAACAAGGTGCAGAGAAATGTGATCAGCTCCATTGCGCCTGACATGATCAACGTGATTATGATGGTACTGGGAGCGGGCGTGCTGATGGGCGTGTTAAACGGACCGGAGGATGCGGGCATGTCAAACGCCATCGCGCAGTTTTTAGTATCCGTGATTCCGGAGTCCATGGGCCGTTTCTTCGCAGTGGTCATCGCCGTTGTCAGCGCCCCCGGCACCTATCTGCTCAACAACGACGCCTTCTACTACGGCGTGCTGCCGCCTCTGGCCGCAACGGCCCAGGCATACGGCTTTACCGACCTGCAGGTGGGCTTTGCAGCCCTGATGGGCCAGGCGTTCCACTTCTTGAGCCCGCTGGTTCCCTTCATCTATCTGCTGATGGATAAGACGGAAATCACTCTGGCGGAATATCAGGGATACATCTTCAAATGGTGTATCGGAATCTTCGTCATCTTTATGGGCATGGGCCTTGCATTGGGCTATCTGCCGATCCTGTAATCGTACCAAACCCGGGGGAACGTGCTCACAAACGTCCCCCGTTTTTCATAAGGGAAAATGGGGCCCAAAATATAGGTCAAACCTATACCACACATAAGGAATATAGTATTTGCCGAATACCGGAAAAAGGAATAAAATGAATATAGCAAATGTGAGGCCGATACCAATTTGGAGGGTACCCCCCGAGCAAAACCACAAGGAGGAGAATGGAAATGGAAATCAAGAAAGCGGCGATGGCCGGAACCTTGGAATCCAGCGATGCACAGGTTACAGTGGAGCCTGGCGCACAGGGGATTGAGCTTTCGATCGAGAGCAGTGTGATTCATCAGTTTGGAAGACAGATTAAGGCGGCGGTGATGGAGACTCTGGACCGTCTGGACGTGAAGGACGCCAAAGTGACCGTGGTGGACAAGGGCGCTTTGGACTGCACGCTGAAGGCACGCGTGGAGTGCGCGGTTTACCGTTCCAATGATGTGACAGAAAATCTGCCCTGGGGAGGTGCGATCAAATGATTCATCCGAATAAAAAGAGACTGAGAAGATCCATGATGTTCTTAAACGCCCAGAAGCCGGGCTTGATCAAGGATCCCTATATTTACGGAGCCGACTCCATCATGCTGGACTTAGAGGACGCCGTGGCTGAGAACCAGAAGGACGCTGCCCGCTATTCCCTGTACCATGCATTACAGGAGATCGATTACCGCGGAACCGAGCGCGTGGTCCGCATCAACGGCCTGGACACCCCCCACTGGCAGGAAGATATCCGCGTCTGTGTGGCCGGTGGAGCCGACACCATCCGCATCGCCAAGACCGAGTGCGCACAGGACGTAAAGACTGTGGAGGAGCACGTGCTGGCTGCTGAGCGCGAGTTCGGCCGTCCCGAGGGAAGCACCCTTCTGATGGCAGCGCTGGAGTCCTGCAAAGGCGTGCTCAACGCCCTGGAGGTGTGCCAGTCCTCCGAGCGCCTGATCGGCATCGCCCTGTCCGGCGGCGACTACACCAAGGATTTACAGACCGTGATCACCGGCACTGGCGTGGAGCTCATGGGCGCCAGACAGCACATGATCATGGCGGCCAGAGCGGCCGGCGTGCAGTGCTTTGACACCGTGTTCACCAACTTAGACGATATGGAAGGCTTTGAGAAGGAAACTCGGATGATCAAGATGATGGGCTTTGACGGAAAGAGCCTGGTCAACCCCCGTCAGATCGCCATTGTACATGAGATTTTCACTCCCACCCAGAAGGAGATTATCTTCGCCGAGAAGGTAGTCCGGGAAATCGATGAGAAGAAGGCGCAGGGAATCGGCGTGTTTACCGTAGACGGCAAGATGATCGATATCGCATTCTATGACGGAGCGAGGAGAACCATCGATCTGGCCAAAGCATCTGGTGTATATGAGGGGGATCTGTAATTATGATAAACGCAGTAGGAAGAGATATTCCGGAAGAAGTATTAAAGGCAACAGGCAAGGATATTTTCAGAGGCACCTTCGCAAAGGAAGGTTATGAATATAAAAAGGCCGCTCCCACGGTCCGCGCCTACATGGACCCCAATAAGTCCAAACGGGTGGATTCCATCCACGACGTGCTGGTAAAATGCGGCATCAAGGACGGCATGACCCTTTCCTTCCACCACCACTTCCGCGAGGGAGACTACGTGGTGAACATGGTGATGGAGGAAGTGCACAAGATGGGAATCAAGGACATCACCATCTGCGCCAGCTCCATGGGTAAGGCCCACGATCCCATCGTTCCCATGATCGAGGACGGCACCGTCACCGGCATCCAGTCCTCCGGCGTGCGCGGAAAGATCGGCGAGGCCATCTCCGCGGGCAAGCTTCAGAATCTGGCCATCATGCGCTCCCATGGCGGCCGCGTGAGAGCCATCGAGAGCGGCGAAGTGCACATCGACATCGCCTTCATCGGCGCTCCCACCTGCGACGAGTACGGCAACATGCGGGCCAACGGCGGCAAGAGCGACTGCGGCGTGTTATCCTACGCCATGGCGGACGCCAAGTACGCGGATAAGGTAGTGGCCATCACCGACTGCCTGGTTCCCTCCCCCAACCTGCCCGCCAGCATCTCTCAGGTGGACGTGGACTACGTGGTGGTAGTGGATGAGATCGGCAACCCGGCCAAGATCGCCACCGGCGCTGCAAAGCCAACAACCGACGTGCGCAAGATCCTGATGGCGGACTACTGCACGGAGTTCGTGATCAACACCCCGTATTTCAAGGATGGGTTTACATACCAGACCGGCGTGGGCGGCGCGTCCATCGCCTCCACCATCTCCCTGGGCAAGATCATGAAGGAGCGCGGGATCAAGATGAAATTCGGCGTGGGCGGCATCGCGGGCCCCATGTGCAAGCTTTTGGAGGAAGGTCTGATCGAGACGCTGGTGGACACCCAGGATTTCGACACCATCGCCATTGAGTCCATCAAGAACAATCCGCGCCACTTTGAGATTTCCGCGTCCGAGTACGCCAACCCCTTCAACAAGGGCGCTTATGTGAACCAGCTGGATTTCGTGATCTTGGCGGCCCTTGAGGTGGACGTAAACTTCAACTGCAACGTGGTGGTCGGCTCCGACGGAGTGGTCACCGGCGCTCAGGGCGGACATCCCGACACGGCGGCGGGAGCCAAGTGTACCATCGTGATCGCGCCCCTGTTACAGGGCAGAATCCCGGCTATCTGCAGCCAGGTGACCACGGTTACCACCCCCGGCGAGACCGTGGACGTGGTGATCACCGACTACGGCATCGCCATCAACCCGGCCAGACAGGACCTGATCGAGGCTATGAAGGGCGTGAAGCTGCCCTTCTGCACCATCGAGGAGCTGCGCGACAAGGCTTACTCCATCGTGGGCGAGCCCGATCCGGTACAGTTCGACGACCAGGTGGTGGGCATCATCGAGGCCCGCGACGGCAGCGTCATCGACGTGGTACGCAAAGTAAAAGAGTATGAGTTCAAGTAAAGGTTCTTTCGGAACCCCATGATTCGATAAATCCCTAGACAGACAGGCGGTGCGCGTATGCGCACCGCCTGTCTGGCGTCTGGGAAGGAACCGGAGTTTGGACTATTTGCCGGTGAGCCGGGGTAGTGACAGCGGATTTGACAGCAGAATTACGAATTCCGCCGGGAGCGGATTTGGGAGATATTGCCTTAATTGGAATCATATCAATACAACTTTTGTCTAAACGGCCTAAAAACAGACAACTTTTTAAAGAAAATTGCCTAAGTTGTTGAAAACCGTGAAACGCTGTGGTACTGTTAATTTACAAGATAACCATTGGACACAGTATTTGCATTTTAATAAAAAGGAGCGTGTATTGATGAAAAAGAGAGTATTGGCAATCGGTTTGGCAATGACGATGGCGGCGGCCGCGCTGGCCGGCTGCGGCAGCAAGACGACGACGTGGACCGTCACATGTCCCTGGGCCCCCTCCGGCGTGGCGGCGATGGTGAGCCAGAAGGCGGCCGCGCTCTCCAACACGTACTCGGAGAAGATCATTCTGGTGGCAGACGCGGTGAAGGGGGATGCGGCCACGGTGAACACCTGGGTGGCCGGGACCAAGGCCAATGATCCCAAGCTGGTGTTCGCGGGGGAGGGACTGTTCTCCATCACCTCCATTTTGGACCCGGCGAAGATGCAGTTTACATACGACGACTTTGAGTTTGTGGAAAACCTTTACTCCTCCGTGTTCGTGATGTCCGCGGACGCCAAGCTGGGGATCGACTCCATCGGCAGCCTGGAGGAATACATGAAGGCGGGGAACCAGGTGACGGTGGCTGTCAACGGCGCTACCGGCTCCGAGGCGTTTTTAGCGGCGTCCCTGTTCGGCGCAATGGGCTACGGCGGCCAGATGAAGCTGGTGGCCTACAGCTCCGCGGCGGAGGCGGCCCAGGCCGTAGCCAAGGGCGAGACCAATTTCGCCGTGTCCCATCAGTCCCAGATTCTGGAAACCTGGCAGCAGAAGGGCGCTTCCATCGTCTGCGCCTTTGACGGAGAGGACATCTCCGACGGTCCCTTCGCCGGAGTGGAGGGCGTTGGAAAGCACGGCTACCCCTATTTCCGCAACCGCTGCTTCATCCTGGCCCGCAAGGGAACGGACGCCAAGAAGGTGGCGGAGTTAAAGGAGCTCTACGACAAGATTCTGGCGGATAAGGAAGTGGCGGACTGGCTGGCAGACACCATGCTGCTGGAGGTTGACACCATGACCGGAGAGCAGGTGAAAGAGCACATCGAGAACGTGCAGAACATCGTAAACGAGTACCGTGATATCGTGGTTCAGTAGGAAAACGGCTGATATGCGGCTGTGAGTAATTGGAGATGGCGCAGGGAAAATATCCGCCTGCGCCATCTTTGAGATTGGAGGGATTTGACCATGAAAATCCAAGAGAAAACCGGAAAGGGTCTGGAGGCCAGGCTGGATGAGATCGCCGGGCGGCTGCGAAGGAAGGAGATCACGGTGCCCACGGACCTGCTGGGGGCGGCGCTGTTTCTGATTCTGGCGGCTCTGATCCTTTATCTGATGCCGGGGCAGGTGCCGGTGTCGGAGGCGGACGTGGTAAACGGGCGGCAGTTCCCCGCCATGCTCATGTGGCTGATGATCGTCTGCTGCGCCCTGCTGTTGATCCAGAATCTGATCAAGCTGGCGAAGAAGGAGCCGCTTCACACCTGCACCATCAATCTGCTGACCGAGGTCAAGGCCCTGATCATCCTGGGCATCCTGATCGCGGCCTATCTGATCTGCAAATGGACCGATCTGTTTGTGGCGGGCGCGGTGTTCTGCGCCGTGGCGTTTCTGGTCTATTTCCGCTGTAAAAAGAAGCTGTATTACGGGATTACCATCGGCATGGCGGTGCTCATCTGGGCGGCGTTCCGCTTCGGCCTTGGCGTCCGGTTTTAGAGAGGGGGATTTTTATGTCGCAGTTTATTCTTCCGGCGCTTAAAATGCTGTTTACGCTGGAAAATTTCCTCTGGATCAACCTGGGCGTGTTTATCGGCTCCGTGTTCGCGGCCATTCCGGGCCTGACGGTGATCCTGTGTATCATCCTGTTTCTGCCGTTTACCTACAAGATGACGGCCATCCCCGGCATGATGTTTCTGCTGGGAATCTACTGCGCGGGCGGCTACGGCGGCAGCGTTTCCGCCATCCTGATCAACACTCCGGGGACGCCCCACGCGGCTACCACCATGCTGGACGGCCATCCCTTGTCCCAGAAGGGCAGAACCAAGGCGGCGTTAAAAATCGCCCTGTACGCCTCCACCTTCGGCGGTATTTTCTCCGCCCTGATGCTGCTGTTTCTGGCGCCCCAGGTGGCCCGGGTATCGGCCCAGCTGGGAACCGCGGAATATTTCCTGGTCTGCCTGTTCGGTCTGACCATCATCGCGGGCATCTCGGGAAAGAGCATGATCAAGGGGATCATTTCCGCCTGCATCGGCCTGTTCATCTCCTGTATCGGTTCTGACCCGCTGACCAGCTACGACCGCTTTACCTTTGGAATCCCCAGACTCTACATGGGGCTGGACCTGGCCATCTGCCTGATCGGCCTGTTCGCGCTGATCGAGATATTAAAGAAGGCGGAGAAGAAGCCGGGGCGGCTTGTGCTGGACACGGAGCGGATCAAGGACGACGGGACCATCACAAAGAGCGAGTATAAACGGATGCTGCCGCCCGTGCTGTTGTCCTCCATCATCGGAACCATCATCGGAATCATCCCGGGCACCGGCGCTTCCATGGCGTCCTGGTTCAGCTACGACCGGGCCAAGGCCATTTCCCGGCACAAGGAGGAGTTCGGCCACGGCTCGGTGGAGGGCATCGCCGCCGCTGAGAGCGCCAACAACGCAGTGACCGGCGCGACCCTGATCCCCCTTCTGACGCTGGGAATCCCGGGGGACGGCTGCGTGGCCATCATGCTGTCGGCGCTGATGATCAACGGACTCAACCCTGGGCTGAGCCTGTTCACCACCCAGGGCGATATCATGTACGCGATTATGATCGGTCTGCTGTTTGTGAACCTGTTCATGCTGATCCAGGGAAAGTATCTGACGAAGCTGTTCGCCAAGGTGGTGTCCATCCCGCAGGAGATTTTGACGCCCATCATCGTGATTTTCTGCTTCGCCGGGGCGTACTCGGTCAACAAGTCCTATTTTGACGTGGCGGTGATCCTGGTGTTCGCGGTGATCGCCTGGACGCTCTACAAGCTGGATTTCCCCACGGTGCCCATTCTTCTGGGGCTGGTGCTGGGAAATATGACGGAGACCAATTTCCGGCGGGCCCTGCTGCTGTCCGAGGGCAGATTGTCGATCTTTGTGAGCAGCGGTTACTGCATCGCCTTCCTGGTGCTGATCACGGCGGCGGTGGCGATGATCATCAAGAGCAAGATACGGGAACGCAGCGCGGGGAAGGGGGAGTAGGACATGGCATACAATATTATCTTTTATTTCACGGACCAGCAGAGGGCGGACACCTGCGGCTGCTTTGGGCAGCCCCTTGACATCACGCCCAACCTGGACCGCCTGGCCGGGGAGGGAGTCAAGTTCGACATGGCCTTCTCGCCACAGCCGGTCTGCGGCCCCTGCCGGGCGCTGTTCCAGACTGGGCGCTACGCCACGGAGACGGGGTGTTTCCGCAACAATATCATGCTGCCGGGAAATGTGAAGACCCTGGCCGATTACATCGAGGAGGCGGGTTATGAGACCGCCTACATCGGGAAATGGCATCTGGCCAGCGACGGGGACTTGGAGAAGCCGCCGCGCATCGACCACACCGTGACCGCTGTTCCGCGGGAGCTGCGGGGCGGCTACACCGGGTACTGGCGGGCGGCGGACGTGCTGGAGTTCACCTCCCACGGCTACGACGGGTACGTGTTCGACGAACATGATAACCGGGTGGATTTTAAGGGCTACCGGGTGGACTGTATCACGGACCTGGCCCTGGATTTCTTTAAGGTGCGGGATAAGGAGAAGCCGTTTTTTATGACGATTTCCCACATCGAACCCCACCACCAGAACGACCGGAAGCACTACGAGGGGCCGGAGGGCTCCAGGCAGCGGTTTGGCAATTTTGTGCTGCCGGGGGATTTGGAGGCCCTGAAGGGGGACAGCGCGGAGGAATACCCGGACTACCTGGGGGCCTGCGCCAGCCTGGACGAGAATCTGGGCCGTCTGGTGCAGAAGCTTAAGGACGAGGGGATTTACGACGACACCGTGATCATTTTCGCCTCGGACCACGGTTCCCACTTCCGAACCCGCAACCTGGACGGCCATCTGAACGGTTACGACGACTACAAACGCTCCTGCCACGACGCGGCGGCCCACGTGCCCCTGGTGATCGCGGGAGGCCCCTTTAAGGGCGGAAAGACGGTGAAGGAGCTGGTGAGCACGGAGAGCCTGCCAAAGACCATTCTGGCCCTGGCCGGGGTGGACGTGGGCGGCCGGATGATCGGGGAAAATCTGCTTGACGTGGCGTTGGGAAAGACTGATAATAGACCTGACGAGGTCTATATGCAGATATCCGAGAGCCGCGTGGGCCGGGCGGTGCGCACCCCCGACTACCTGTACGCGGTGTACGCGCCGGGGGTGAACGGCGGGGAGGCCGCGGCCGCCGAGGTGTACGCGGACGACTTCCTCTACGACATGAGGACGGACCCCTTCCAGTTAAATAACCGGGCGGCCGACCCGTCCATGGGGGCGGTGAAGGAGGAGCTGAGAGGAAAGCTTCTGGACTGGATTTACCGGGCGGAGGGCGCCAGGCCCCGCATCATCGACGGGGAATAGGGAGATTCTGCGGGAATGAGGTGGGCATGAGCGCTCTGGGACGAAAATCGGATCAGGTATACAACTGGATTCGCGCCTATATCGACGAGAACAAGTTTTCTGCCAACTTAAAGCTGCCGTCCGAGCATGTGATCTGCATGCGGCTGGACGTGAGCCGGGAGACGGTGCGCCAGGCATTGGACCGGCTGGCGAGGGAGGAACTTGTCTACAAGGTCAGGGGAAGCGGAACCTATATCAATAAGGCGGTGGCGTTGTCCAGGGAGATGGGCAACGCTCCCGCCTGTGTTAAAATCGGGCTTATTTTACAGGGCCAGGACGCCAACGCCAACTCCGGGCTCATAAGCGGCATCCGCAACGTCATGCGGGAGAAGCAGGCGGACCTCCATTTGTTTTTCACGGACAACAAGTTTTCCAGCGAGCGCAACTGCTTGAACGTGGTGGCCTACCAGGATTACGACGGGTTCATCGTGGACGGCGTGAAGGCCAGCCTGCTGAACCCGAATCTGGACTGCTACCGGTATATTTACCAGAAGAAGATACCGGTGATCTTTTACAACAACTATTACAAGGAACTGAAATATCCCCGGGTGATCAACAACGACTGGAAATGCGCCCTGGAGCTTCTGGGCCTTCTGGCCCGGGCGGGGCACAAGCACATCGCGGGGATTTTCGTGTACGACAATTACCAGAGTATTGAGAAATTCCGGGGCTACGTGACGGCCCTGCGCAAGTACGGGGTGGAGTTCGACGACGACTATGTGAAGTGGTGCGTGTCCAACGAGGCCCACAGCCCGGGCTTTTACAAGGAAGTTGGGAAGTTCCTGAAGGGGCTGCCCAAATGCACGGCCATCGTCTGCTGCAATTTCATGATTCTCCAGGCGGTGCGGCGGTCCATGGAGGAGTCGGGCAAGCGGGTGCCGGAGGACTACTCCCTGGTCTGTTTCGACTACTCCGGCAGCGACTGGGAGGAGGCGGGGATCACCTGCTCCGTGCACCCGGGCTACCAGATGGGCCAGCAGGTGGGGAGCCGCCTGCTGCGGATGATCGAGAACCATGAGTACGCGGACAACGGCTACAGCTATGTGTTCGAACCGCGCATCTATGAGGGGCGGTCAATCCGGCGGATCGGAGGGACGGAGCGGGGAGGACGGACCGGAGGGACGGGATGAGCGGGCGTTCAGGATAACTGGGGTGTCGGTATAAACGAGTTTTAAGGACAGACAAAGGAGGACACGGCCATGCCGCCCATACAGCTTTTGATCAAACCCGCCTCAGGTTCCTGCAACCTGCGGTGCAGATATTGTTTTTACGAGGATGAGATGAGCCTCCGCAGCACGGCCAACTATGGGATCATGTCCCTGGAGACCCTGGAGGCGGTGGTGGAGAAAAGCCTGGCCTACGCGGACCGGTCCTGTGGGTTCACCTTCCAGGGCGGGGAGCCCACTTTGGCGGGCCTGGATTTCTTCCGGGAGCTGATTCGCCTGGAGGAGAAGCACAACCGCAAGGGGGTGCAGATTTCCAACGCCATCCAGACCAACGGTTTCGGCCTGGATGAGGCCTGGGCCGCTTTTTTTGCGGAAAACCATTTTCTCGTGGGCGTTTCCCTGGACGGGAACAAATACACCCACGACGCCTGCCGGGTGGGGCCGGACGGAGGGGGCACCTTCGAGGCGGTGATGAAGACCATCGCCTTGTTTGAGCGCTTTTCTGTGGAGTACAATATTCTAACCGTGGTGAACCGGGCCACCGCAGAGCGGGCGGACAAGATATACGCCTTTTACGCGAAAAATCATTTCCGCTACCAGCAGTACATCGCCTGCTTAGACCCCATGGGGGAGCCGGCGGGAGGGCGGGATTATTCCCTGACGCCGGAGCGCTACGGGGACTTTCTGATCCGGCTTTTCGACCTGTGGTATCTGGATTTGCAGAAGGGCAGGCAGCCCTACATCCGGCAGTTCGAGAACTACGTGGCTCTGCTTTTGGGTTATGAGCCGGAGTCCTGCGAGCAGAGGGGGCGCTGCAGCCTCCAGTACGTGGTGGAGGCCGACGGCTCGGTCTATCCCTGCGACTTCTATGTGCTGGACCGCTACCGGATGGGGAATTTCCTGGAGAACACGGTGGAGGAGCTGGAGCAGGGCGGCAGGGAGTCGGGTTTTGTGCAGGCTTCCCTGGAGCCGGACGCGGAGTGCCGGACCTGCCCTTACTTTCGTCTCTGCCGGGGCGGCTGCCGCAGGAACCGGGAAATCGGGCCGGACGGGGCGTTGGGGAAGAACTATTTCTGCCCGGCTTACAAGCGATTTTTTGACGCCGCGCTGCCAAGGCTAAGGGAGATCGCGGCGCGGTTGAGGATGGACGGACGGCATTAGTTAATCATTTTGTAACCTTTTTGTAATAATTAGTGAAAAAATGGATAAAATCCTCTTTGAAGAGATGCGAATGCAAATCCAATAGGAGGATTTTTTTATGTTTAATAAATTGAAACAGATTGCAGCGGCGGCCCTGTTTGCGGCGGCGGTTATGGCGACAACGGTTCAGGCCCAGGAAATTCAGGCTATGGCCCCGGAGGCGGTGGCCAGCGTAAACGGCCCTGGCGTGATCTACGTGAAGTTCGGCGGGCCGGGCATGGAGACGGCGCTGGAGACCGCGCCGGAAGGAAGGGTGGAGATCTGCGAAGGGCCGGGGAGCGCCGCTTCCGGGCAGATGACGGGGTACGGCGCTGTCCAGGGCTGGACTGAGGAGGACCTTTACGTGCTGGCCCACGTGATCTGCGGGGAGGCCCAGAATTGTCCCGACGACGAGCAGCGTTACATCGGCTCCGTGGTATTAAACCGCAGAAACAGTGGCCGGTATCCGGGCACCATCAGGGGCGTGGTGTTCCAGCCGGGCCAGTATTCCTGCACCCGGGACGGCAACTACTACCGCACGCCCACCGAGGCCAACTGGGCTAACGCCAGGTGGCTGCTGGAGAACGGCAGTGTGCTGCCCGGGAACGTGGTGTTCCAGTCGGGTGGACGGCAGGGAAAGGGCGTTTATCTGCGGACGGGGTATCATTATTATTGTTATTAAATGGGGCGCCAGGGGAGGGTTGAGGCATGCGGCAGGGAGATTAGGCGGTTTGCGCCGCGCCCGCCGGTCCTGCACTGCAACCCTCTGCCTCTGGGCCGCCCGCCGGCCAATATAGCATTTTTCAATACGGGATATAAGGAAAAAGATATGTCCCCCTTGCCAAAAAACGGGTGAAAAAGAGCATGTTTGGCGGTATAATGGATAAAACGGCGGCCTTGGGGCCGGTAATGGAAAAATACGGATGGAAAGAGGGGTCGCGGATTGGAGACCACACAGGAAGCAAAGGCGGCGTGCGCGCCGGAAAGAAAAAAAGAGAACCGTCTTCTGACGATTTTTATAGTGATGTTCAAGATGGGCTGCGTCACTTTCGGCGGAGGATGGGGGATTATAGCCCAGATGCAGGAGGAGTTCGTGGACCGGAGGGGATGGATCGAGGAGGAGGACCTGATCGATTTCCTCTCTCTGGGAAGGTCCTTCCCGGGCATTATGATCATCAATACCTCCGTCATTTTCGGCTATACGGTGGCGGGCTTCTGGGGTGCGGTGCTGGCCGCCTTCGGGCTGTCGCTGCCGGCCCTGATCAGCATCGCGGTGGTTACATATTTCTATTCGGCGATTAAGAGCAACGTGATCGTGGCCCGCGCCCTGGGCGGCGTGCGCTGCGCGGTGATCCCCATTATCCTGGGGGCGGCCCTGCGGCTGCGGGAGAAATCCCTGACCGATAAATCCAGCTATGTGCTGGCGGCGATCGCGCTGTTTGTCTGTACCTTCACCAAGGTGAACAAAATTCTCGTGGTGCTTGGCGGGGCGGTCTTCGGGCTTTTAGCCCTGGCCGTGAAGAGAGGAGGGCGGCACAGATGATCTATCTGCAGCTTTTTTGGTCCTTCCTCAAAATCGGCTTTTTCAGCTTCGGCGGCACCACCATGGTTCCGGTGATCAACGACGAGGTGCTGCGCTTCGGCTGGATGACCTCGGGGGAGGTGATGGACATTGTGGCCATCGCGGAGATGACGCCCGGGTCCCTGGGGATCAACTGCGCCACCTTCGTGGGCCTGCGCACCGCGGGCCTGGCCGGTTCTCTGGCCGCCAGCCTGGGGGTGATGGTTCCCTCCCTCACGCTGTGTATGTTGGCGGCCAGGTTCATTATCAAGCTGAAGGACAATCCGGCGCTGGAGTCCGCCATGAGCGGAGTGCGGCCCGTGTGCCTGGGTATGGTGTTCTCCGTGGGGCTGACCATGGGCCACTCCATCCTGCTGGCCAACAACCTGGTCCAGTGGAACATGGTGTTCATCGCCGTGATCACCGCGGTGGTCATGATCCGTTTTCACTTAAGCGTGCCCAAGACCATTCTACTGGCAGCCGTCCTGGGCCTGATTTTTGGGTAGCGGACTGTCCTTCAGGAAGGGGTTCTCCACCTCCAGCAGGATGTCGATGAAATCCTTCATATACCGGGTGAGATAGAGCTCCTTGCGGTGGCAGATGTAGCAGTGGCGCAGGCTCTCCGTGTTTTTCAGCGGGTAGAGGGCCGCGCGGGCGCGCATTTCCTCCGTGTTCTCAATGTAGTTTAAGGGGCAGATGGTCACCGCGTCGCAGGCCAGGGCCACCTTTTTTTCGATCTCGATGCTCATGGTCTCCAGAATGATTTTGGGCTGGATGTTGTTGGTGATGAATAAACTGTCCTGGAGCGCCCGGACGCTGTGTCCGTGCTTGTTGGAGACGAATTTCTCATTGCGGGCCTCCAGAATGGAGATGGGGGTGCCGCTGGGGATCCGCCGGGCCAGCTCCGTGTTCCGGCTTGCCAACAGCACCAGCTCTTCCCGTTCCACGATGATGTAGTTCAGTTCGTCGTGCTTGGGCACCGTGGTCATGCAGGCCAGGTCCACCGAACCGTCTAACACCAGCTTGTCGATGGCTGCGGAACCGTGCTCGGAGATCACGATGTCCACATGGGGATATTTCTGGAAAAATTTGGGAAGCACGTAGGGGAGAACCTGCATTCCGCGCTGTACGGGGATGCCCAGGCGGATTTTGCCGTGCTCCTCGTCGTTGATCTCCTCGATCTCCCGGGCTAAGTTGGCGTTGATGGTGAGAATCTTCTGGGCGGCTTCTATGTATTTTTCCCCGGCGTAGGTCAGGGTCAGGGGATCGGTGGAGCGGTTGAAGATGGGAGCGCCTAAATTGGACTCCACCAGCTTGATCATCTGGCTCAAAGAGGGCTGGGAGACGTAAAGCTTTTTGGCGGCGTTGGTGATGCTGCCCTCCTGATATACCGTGAGCATGTACTGCGCATGTTTCGGATTCATATAATACCTTCTTTCGTCTGGCCGGTTTTTCCGCTGCGCGGAAACCGTGATCACTTGTTTTCTGATCAAATCATAGCATGATCCATTTTAAAATTCAATTATGCGGACAGTGGTTTCCGGACGCCGGGCGCCGCCGCTAGTACTACAGCGAACTTTGATTACTTTATTTAAATATCCCCCTGTTTTTGATATAATAAAAGGGGGTGGATACTATGATGATAAATACAGCATACGACCCACGGCTATTAGAACAGTGGGCAGTTGATCTAAACAGTACCCAGGAAATTGAACAATGCTTAGAGCCATACCTGCATCAATACGATTGCGCCTTTACCTCTCAAAAACAGTCTAAACATTTTGCAAACTTTGTCAGGGGGCTGCTTAGTCCATTGGACCGTAAATCCATTGAACCGATTGCTTTACATCTAGCTGGTGAAAAGTCGGTCCGTCCCATGCAGCAGTTTTTTACACGTGCACCACTCAAGGAAGATGATATTCTTGATACCTACCAGCAGCTTCTGGCAGCCCAGCTAAACCACACTGGTTCAATGCTTTCTGTTGATGATACCAGCTTTGTAAAGAAAGGGACTCATTCCATTGGGGTAAAGCGGCAATACTGTGGCAGACTGGGTAAACGGGAAAACTGTCAGGTTGGAGTATTCCTTTCCTATGCCGGGGACTCTGGATACGGTTTGGTGGATTATGAGCTTTATATCCCCCAGGAATGGTTCCAGGACTCCCATCAGGACCTGCGTACTAGATGCCGGCTCCCAGAACAGCGGCGCTTCCTTACAAAAAACCAGATTGCCCAGAACCTTCTCAACCATGCCTTCGAAACCGGACGGTTTCAGGCACAATGGATCGGATGTGACGCTGCATATGGATGTGACCATGCCTTTTTGGATGGCCTGAAGCTGCCCGGAGAAGTATGGTATTTTGCGGCTACAAACGCAAAGGAACAGGTATTCCTGGAACAGCCCCAGATATGTAACCCAGAACCAGGCAAGAACCGCGGCCGCCCAAAGAAACATCCGATATGGACGATACAGCCAGTCAGTGTCAAAAGCATAGCGGAAGATCCTGCTGCTCCATGGGAGCAGGTAACACTGGCTGAAGGTTCTAAGGGGCCCATCCTGGCACAGAGATTCATGCTGCGCGTTGTCGCTTGCCGTAAGGATGGAAACCGTAATTATTTAAAACCGGGGAAAGAAGTCTGGCTGTATATCCGTAAATACGAGGATGGGACCATCAAATATTTTGTGTCGAATGCTCCGCAAGACATCCCCTGTGCAGAGCTGGACCGTGCAGCAACCCTAAGATGGCCAATCGAACAATGCTTTGAGGAGTGCAAAAGCTATCTTGGAATGACCCACTATGAGGGTTGCAGCTATCCGGGCTGGAAACGTCACATACTATTTGTAATGATCGCACATCTGTTTACAACCCAAATACGAGAGAACGTTAAAAAAAGGGGGTCCCTTTAACAATGCCTATGGTCGTCAGGTTGTTCTATAGCATGATGGAGTACACGTCTTCCTGTATGCAAAAAATTGTATATTATCACATAAAAAGGAATCATTGTGCCTACCTGTCACACCGTAAAAAGAAATTATCTTGTTCGCTGTAGTACTAGGGTGTGTTTGAAAATTGCTTTCCCTAGGGCTGCGACTCGGGCTCTTTGTCCCCGAACTGCTCCCGTACCAGGGAGATGAACATCTGGTCCGCCCGGGAGAGAAATCCGCTCTTTAAGGTGGAGATGCACATGCTCCAGCCCGCCTCGTACTTGGCGGGAATGGAGAGAAAGGCCGGATTGAAGCTTGTCTGGCTGAAGTTGGCGTACTCCGTGGGCACCAGGGTGACGCCAAGGCCCTGGGCGGCCAAAAGCTGGGCCGTCTGGTAGCTGCGCAGGGTCAGGATGATGCGGGGCTGCTGGATGCGGGCCTTTTTCAACACGTAGTCCACCACCTGGCGGATGCGCTGCTGCTTGTGGAGCATGATGAAGGGCTCGTCCTTTAAGCGGCGGGGGTCCAGCACCGGGTAGGGAGCGTCCGGGTCGGCCTTTCCCTGGGAGGCCAGGGGATGGTCCTTTGACAATACGATGAGAAAGGGATCGTCCTTCAGGCGTTCATAATTGATCAGGGGCTGCAAATCCTCCCGGCCGGGGGCGTGCATCACCGCGAAATCCAGCTCCCCGCTGAGGATTTTCTGGTCCAGAACGCAGGAATTTTCCTCGGACACGTATACCTCCACATTGGGACAGAGGGTGTGGAAGAGGGGCAGAACTCTGGAGAGCACGATGGTGCCCAGATGGTTGGTGATGCCCACGTGGATGCGCCCGGTTTTCAGGTTGTTGATGTCGCTGACCTCGGTCTCGAAGTCCTGGTACATTTTCAGAATCTGAGTGGCCATGTGGTAGTAGCGCTCCCCGGCGTAGGTCAGGGTCAGGCCGCCCGCCGTGCGGTTGAACAGGCGTGCGCCCAGGGCCTCCTCGATGCGCTGTAAGGACTGGCTCAGCGAGGGCTGGGCCACGAACAATTTCTGGGCTGCTTTGGAGATGGTTTTCTCCTCCGCAATGGTTTTTACATACATCAGTTCCTTGCTGGTCATGGTGTGATTCCTCCTCCGTAACCGGCGCTGTGGACAGGCCGGAAAAAGTATAGGAAAACTCTATAGAGGCTATAAGATATATAGTATTTGCCTATAAACTATTTATAGTATATATTAGAATCATCAGAAAGAAAAGTACCGAATTGAAAAAGGGCAAAAATAAGGAGGTAAATTTTTATGGTATCACTGTATGACGGGGGCGTCTACCTGGTTAACGGTAAAGAGATCGTTCCGGAAGCGGAAGCGGCGAAAGTAAAGGCTCTGACCGGACGGGAAGCTGACCGCGAGAGCGACAGAAAGGGCACGATGGCTTACTCCATTATGGAGCAGCACAACACATCCGGCAACATGGAGAATCTGAAGATCAAATTCGACTCCATGACCAGCCACGACATCACCTTTGTTGGCATCGTGCAGACCGCCAAGGCGTCCGGTATGGAGAAGTTCCCGCTCCCCTACGTTCTGACCAACTGCCACAACTCCCTGTGCGCGGTGGGCGGCACCATCAATGAGGACGACCACATGTTCGGTCTCTCCGCTGCCAAGAAGTACGGCGGAATCTACGTTCCCCCCCACATCGCCGTGATTCATCAGTATATGCGCGAGATGATGGCCGGCTGCGGCAGAATGATCCTTGGCTCCGACAGCCACACCCGTTACGGCGCGCTGGGCACCATGGCCATCGGCGAGGGCGGCGGCGAGCTGGTGAAGCAGCTTCTGTGCGATACATACGACGTAGCCCGTCCCGGCGTGGTCGCCATCTATCTGGACGGCAAGCCCGCTCCCTACGTGGGACCCCAGGACATCGCCCTGGCTATCATCGGTGCGGTGTTCAAGAACGGCTATGTGAAGAATAAAGTGATGGAGTTTGTGGGCCCCGGCATCTCCCATATGACCACGGATTACCGCAACGGCGTGGACGTGATGACCACCGAGACCACCTGCCTGTCCTCCATCTGGAGAACTGACGAGGACACCAGAAGCTACCTGGCGGCCCACGGCAGAGAGGACGCCTACAAGGAGCTGAACCCGGCGGATGTTGCCTACTACGACGGCTGCGTTTACGTGGATTTGAGCACCGTGAAGCCCATGATCGCGCTGCCCTTCCATCCCAGCAACGCCTACGAGATCGACGAGCTGAACGCCAACTTAAAGGACATTCTCCACGGCGTGGAGGAGGAAGCCAAGAAGATCGCAGGCGGCAGATCCACCTTCACCCTGATGGATAAGATCACGGAGGACGGAAAGCTCATGGTGCAGCAGGGAATCATCGCAGGCTGCGCGGGCGGCAACTACACCAACGTGATCGAGGCGGCAAACGCCTTAAGAGGACAGGACTGCGGCTGCGACCAGTTCTCCCTGGCCGTGTACCCCTCCTCCCAGCCGGTGTTCGCCGACCTGGTGAAGAAGGGAGCCATCTCCGACCTGATGGCGGCGGGAGCCATCATCCGCACCGCGTTCTGTGGCCCCTGCTTCGGCGCCGGAGACACGCCCTGCCACAACGGACTTTCCATCCGCCACACCACCCGCAACTTCCCCAACCGCGAAGGCTCCAAGCCGGGTAACGGACAGATGTCCGCAGTGGCCCTCATGGACGCCCGTTCCATCGCGGCTACCGCTGCCAAGGGCGGCGTGCTCACCTCCGCGGCTGAACTTGACTGCTGGGGGAATATTCCGGAGTATGAGTTCGACGATAGCTCCTACAAGAACCGCGTATACTTCGGTTACGAGAAGGCGGAGACGGAGAAAGAGCTGATTTACGGCCCCAACATCAAGGATTGGCCGGAAATGAGCCCGCTGACCGACAACATCCTGTTGAAGGTCTGCTCCAAGATCATGGATCCCGTCACCACCACCGACGAGCTGATCCCCTCCGGCGAGACCTCCTCCTTCCGCTCCAATCCCCTGGGACTGGCAGAATTCACCCTGTCCAGACGTGATCCCGAGTACGTGGGCAGAACCAAGGTTGTGGACCAGCTGGAGAAGGCCAGAGTGAACGAGGGAGAGGAGGCTGAGACCGGCCTGGCTCCCGAGTTAAAGGGCGTATTTGAGACCATCCGCACCATCCCCGGAAGCGAGAACGTGAAGGCAGGAGAGACGGAGATCGGAAGCATGGTTTACGCTGTGAAACCCGGCGACGGCTCCGCCCGCGAGCAGGCTGCCAGCTGCCAGCGTGTGATCGGCGGCCTGGCGAATATCTGTAAGGAATACGCTACTAAGCGCTACCGCTCCAACGTGATGAACTGGGGTATGATCCCCTTCCAGATGGAAGCCGATCCCGAGTTCGAGGTGGGCGACTACATTTACGTTCCGGGAATCCGCAAGGCCCTGGAAGGCGATATGAAACACATCAAGGCATATGTGATCGGCGATACCGTGAAGGAGTTAGACCTCTACGTTGCCGACATGACGGCCGAAGAGCGGGAGATTGTGAAGGCGGGCTGCCTGATCAACTACAACCGCAACCGTTAATTTGTTATCTTCTCATTTTCGTTAGATGCGAAAGGAACTCTGCCGGACCCGTTGGCGTACGGCAGAGTTCTTTACACCAATTAATACAGTTAAAAAGTTGTGAAAACAACAATGAAAAAACTGGACAAATAGAAAAAATTATTATATAGTGTTAAACAGCGGTTTGCAATGGGGCATGGCTGAGGATTCGGTCTGCCCATTTTTAGTTGGATGCGATGGGCCGCCAGCGCGGCCTGCAGGCGATCGCCATCCGGCAAAAGGCCGGGGGGATTAAAACAGATGAAGGACAGTAGGAGGAAAACAGCGATGAGACAGACAATTACGGTATTTAAAGGGGATGGAATCGGGCCGGAGATCACGGATGCGGTGATCCGCGTTATGGACGCGGCCGGCGCGGAACTGGACTATGAGATTTACAATGTTGGGGAGGCGGAGTACGAGGCCCACGGGGAGCTGATTCCCAATGCTGCGTTTGAATCCATGGAGCGCAACAAGGTGCTTTTAAAGTCCCCGATCACCACGCCCGTGGGTAAGGGCTTCCGGTCCCTCAATGTGTTCCTGCGCAAGAAATACGACCTTTACGCCAATATCCGCCCGGCGAGGAGCAACCATGCGGTGAAAACGCCCTTTCAGGATGTGGACATTGTAATTTTCCGGGAGAACACCGAGGATCTGTACGTGGGAGTGGAGGAGAAGATAGACGAGAACACCGTGCACGCCACCAAGCTCATCACCAGAAGGGCCAGCGAGCGCATCATCCGGGACGCCTTCGAGTACGCCAGGGCCCACGGCCGGAAGAAGGTGACCTGCGTGCACAAGGCCAATATCTTAAAGATCTCCGACGGCCTGTTCCGGGATATTTTCTACGAGATCCGCGAGGCCTACCCGGAGATTGCGGCGGACGACAAGATCGTGGACAACGTGTGCATGCAGATGGTCATGAATCCCCAGCAGTTCGACGTGATGGTGATGCCCAATCTCTACGGGGACATGCTCTCCGACCTGGCCAGCGGCCTGATCGGCGGTCTGGGGCTTCTGCCCTCCAGCAATCTGGGCGAGGAATTCGCCATGTTCGAGGCCGTACACGGCAGCGCCCCGGACATCGCAGGCAAAGGGATCGCCAACCCCACGGCCCTGCTCTGGTCCGCCTGCATGATGCTGGAGCACCTTGGCCAGATGGAGTGCGCGGCGAAGATCCGAAGGAGCGTGGATACCGTGCTGGAGGAAGGGGCGTTTAATACGCCGGATATCGGGGGGAACGCGACGACGGCGGAGTATGTGGAGGAGATTATAAAGAGGCTGTGAGAGAAAGTATGATGTGCTCATAGTGCAGATTACGACTGAATAATGAAATTTGTATATCGCCGCCCGGAAATCCTGCAATATGGATTTCCAGGCGGCGATTTTGTGCGTGGAACAGTGGATTGCGCAGGTTTACTGCGCTGCCTCTTCCGGTACCAGCCCGGCCACAGCGTCCACGGGCATGGAAAACACGGTGCCGTGGTCTCCGGTTTCGCGCAGAATGGTCTGGCTGATGGCATTCATCACGGTTTTTTTGTCCGTGGAGGGGACCAGGATGAAGAGGATTTCGCGCTCCTCGGCCATGGTCAGGCCGAACAGGGTCCGGGAGGCGGCTCCGCCGGTTTCACGGGCCTTGACCAGGGTGCCGCCGCGGCAGCCGGCCAGGCGGGCGGCGTCCATCACGGTGTTGGACAGGCCGTCGTCGATGACGGCGGCGATCAGTTCATAGGCGGTTGGGTTTGACATGGCGTGGTCCTCCTTTGGATGGTTTGGTGCTGTATTCGACTTTGGGGCCGGGGCCTGGAGGTCCAGGCGGCCGGAGATGGCGGCGCTGACGCCGGATAAGGGAACCGCGAAGGCGATGCCCTTTCCGGGGCGGGAAAAATTCAGCCGGGATTTTAAGGCGTTAAACAGGCCTGGTGCAGCTCCCGGCCCGGCGATGCCGGTGACGATCTCTTTTTCCGGCTCGTCAAGGCCCAGACAGTCCATGATCCGGGAGCTGGCGGTGCCGTGGCCGCGGATTACGGTCAGGACCTCAGCGCCCATTTCGCGGAATATTTCTGCGGCTGCCGTTCCCTTTTTTCGGTCTACAATGGCTGCGATCCATTGGATTCGGTTTTGGCTCATGCTGGCTCCTCCTCGTTTAGGTCGATGATTTCCCCGGCGGCAGAGGGCGCGGGGGATGTATGGCTGGGTTTCGGCTTGCCTGCGTTTACCTTGTACAGCAGGCCGATCAGCTGAATGATGATCAGGGGCGTCATGGCGACCATGGCCACGATTCCGAAGGCGTCCGTCAGGATGTTGCCGCCCACGGCTTCACAGGCGCCCATGGCAAAGGGCAGAAGGAAGGTGGCGGTCATGGGGCCGGAGGCCACGCCGCCGGAGTCGAAGGCGATGGAGGTGAAAATGGGCGGCACCACGAAGGAGAGCCCCAGGGCCAGGGCGTAACCCGGCGCCAGCAGGTACAAGAGGGGCAGACCGGTGAGCACCCGGAAGATGGACAGGCCCAGGGAGATGGCCATTCCAACGGAGAGCCCCAGCATCATGGTTTTGGCGGGAATCGTGCCGCCGGTGATCTCCTCCACCTGTTTGTTGAGCACCTGCACTGCAGGCTCGGCCTTGACGATGTAGTAGCCGATCACCATACCCACCGGGACCATGATCCAGCGGTAGGGCAGGGAAGCCAGCTGCATTCCAAGGTAATTCCCCGCGGGCATGAAGCCCACGTTGACGCCGGTGAGAAACAGGGTCAGGCCGATGTAGGAGTAGAGCATGCCCACCAGGATCTTTACCACCTGCCGCCTGCGCAGCCGCAGAAAAAAGACCTGGAAGATCAGAAAGAACAGCAGGATGGGGAAGAGCGCGGAAAATACTTCCAGAGCGTACTCGGGAAACTGGCGCTGGAAGGCCAGCCACAGGTCCTGGGAGTTGGCGATCTCCGGGATGGTAAAGGGCGTATAGCTGCCGGAGGAGGAGCTGTAGGCCATACCCAGCAGCATGACCGAGAGGATGGGACCGACGGAACAGAGGGCCACCAGGCCGAAACTGCTGCTCCCGCCCTCCCGGGTGCGCCCCACGGAGGTCAGGCCCACGCCCAGGGCCATGATAAAGGGAACCGTGATGGGTCCTGTGGTCACGCCGCCGGAGTCAAAAGCCACGGCCAGAAAATCGCCGGGCACGAAGGCGGTCAGAAGAAACAGCACGCCGTAGCAGACCAGCAGTATCCGGGACAGGCTCCAGCCGAACAGGCTGCGCAGGAAGGCGAGGGCCAGAAAAATGCCAACGCCCACCGCAACCGAGACCATCAGCACAGCGTCCGGCACGGCAGGGGTCTGGTTGGCCAGCACTTTCAGGTCCGGTTCCGCCATGGTGATCACCGCACCGATGATAAAGCAGGCCAACGCGATCAGGGACAGGCGCCCCGATGAGGTGAGTTTGGCGCCCACCCGTTCGCCGATGGGCATCATGGCCATGTCCGCGCCCAGGGTGAAAAAGCCCATACCCACGATCAGAAAGGCGGCCCCGGCCAGAAACAGCATAAGGGGGTCCAGCGGCATGGGGGTGATCGTGATACAAAGAAGCAGCACGATGCAGGTCACCGGCAGGACACAGGAGAGAGATTCGGAAATTTTTTCATTTAATTTTTTATTCAAACAGATTCCTCCTATTAACTGGATTTTGCCTGTTCCCAGAGCGCGGACCGGGAGTCCGGCATTCCCGGTTTTGGCGCAGGCAGGCGGTCCGCTGTGGGCGGACATTGGGTTGCATTTGCACGCATACCCGAAGCAAATCATGAAAACGGAAAAATGGACGATTGATCGAAGGTCAGTCCGTCGCCAATACAGTTGGTGCGTCTATGAGAATGTTGGAGCCGGGACCCGGCTCCGGTTAGCTCTGTATAACGATAATAGCTTAACACAGGGACGAAGCTTTTTGCAAGAACCAGGGGCGTTAGAAAAATGTTAAAAGTCGCGGAAGGCTTTTCCAAATGTAGATTGAATATCCGCTCCGGATGAAGTATAATAATGGATTATAACGATTCCAAAGGAGGATATCATGGCAGTATCGAACGTATATTACACCAACATGCGCACCACATTACAGGAAAATCTCCTGCAGAAGCTGGAGAGGCTGGTCAGAAAGGCCGGCATGATGGACATGGACTTTGAAAATAAATTTACCGCGATCAAGATACATTTCGGCGAGCCCGGGAATCTGGCTTACCTGCGGCCCAATTATTCCAAGGTGCTGGTGGACCTGATCCGTTCCAAGGGCGGCCGTCCCTTCCTCACCGACTGCAACACCCTCTATGTGGGCCGGCGCAAGAACGCCCTGGATCACCTGGATGCAGCCTATGAGAACGGCTACAATCCCTTCTGCACCGGCTGCCATATGATCATCGCCGACGGCCTTAAGGGCACGGACGAGGTGCTGGTTCCCATCGACGGGGAATATGTGAAGGAGGCCAAGATCGGCCGGGCGCTGATGGATGCGGACATCGTCATTTCCCTGACCCATTTCAAGGGACACGAGTCCACCGGCTTCGGCGGGGCTTTGAAGAACCTGGGCATGGGCGGCGGCTCCAGAGCCGGAAAGATGGAGATGCACAATGCCGGCAAGCCCTTTGTGAACCAGGAGCTCTGCGTGGGCTGCGGTTCCTGCAAAAAGAACTGCGCTCACGGGGCGATCACCATTGAGGACCGCAAGGCTTCCATCGACGTGAACAAGTGCGTGGGCTGCGGCCGCTGCATCGGCGCATGTCCCGTGGACGCGGTGGACAGCATGTGCGACGAGGCCAACGACATTTTAAATAAGAAGATTGCCGAATATACCTGGGCTGTTTTAAAGGACCGCCCGCATTTCCATGTGAGCCTGGTGGTGGATGTTTCCCCCAACTGCGACTGCCATTCCGAGAACGACGCGGCCATTGTGCCAAACGTGGGTATATTCGCCTCCTTTGATCCGGTGGCCCTGGATATGGCCTGCGTGGACGCGGTCAACCGCCAGCCCGTGATCAACGGCAGCTATCTGGCGGAGCAGGAGCACTGCCACCACGACCATTTTAAGGACACCCACCCGGATACCAACTGGGAGACCTGCATCGACCACGGCGTGAAGCTTGGGCTGGGAAACCGGGAGTACAATCTGATCACCATCTGAGGAATTTGTTAAAATAAACATATAAAAAGCGACCAACAGGAGGATTTGGCATGAGTACGAAACGTTCACTGGACACGATCTGCATACAGGGAGGATGGGAGCCGAAAAACGGGGAACCCCGTCAGCTTCCCATCTACCAGAGCACCACATTTAAATACACCACCAGCGAGCAGATGGGACGTCTGTTCGATCTGGAGGAGAACGGATATTTCTACACCCGTCTGGCGAACCCCACCAGCGATGCGGTGGCGGCGAAGATCTGTGAGCTGGAGGGCGGTGTGGGAGCCATGCTGACGTCCTCCGGCCAGGCGGCCAACTTTTACGCGGTGCTCAACATCTGCCAGGCGGGAGATCACATCGTGGCTTCCTCCGCGATCTACGGCGGTTCCACCAATCTGTTCACCGTCACCTTCCCCAAGATGGGCGTGGAGTGCACGCTGGTCAGCCCGGATTCCACCGAGGAGGAGCTGAACGCGGCGTTCAAATCCAACACCAAGGTGCTGTTTGCCGAGAGCATCGCCAATCCTGCGCTGACCGTGCTGGATTTTGAAAAATTTGCCAAGGTGGCCCATGAGCACGGCGTGCCGCTGATCGTGGACAACACCTTCGCCACCCCCATCAACTGCCGTCCCTTTGAGTGGGGAGCGGATATTGTGACCCACAGTACCACCAAGTACATGGACGGCCACGCCTCCTGTGTGGGAGGCTGCATCGTGGACAGTGGAAACTTCGACTGGGAGGCCCACCACGACCGTTTCACCGGTCTCACCGAGCCGGACGAGTCCTACCACGGCATCGTGTACACGGAGCGGTTCGGAAAGATGGCTTATATTATGAAGGCCACCGCCCAGCTCATGCGCGATCTGGGGTCCATTCCGTCCCCTCAGAACTCCTTCCTGTTAAATCTTGGCCTGGAGACCCTTCACCTGCGCATGCCGCGGCACTGCGAGAGCGCGCTTAAGATCGCGGCCTATCTGCAGTCCCGGGAGGACGTGGAATGGGTGCGTTATCCCGGACTGCCCGGCGACAAGTATTACCAGGTGGCGCAGAAGTATATGCCAGGCGGAACCTGCGGCGTGATCTCCTTTGGACTGAAAGGGGGAAGGGAGGCCGCTGCGGAGTTTATGGATAAGTTGAAACTGTGCTCCATCGAGACCCATGTGGCGGACTCCAGAACGGCCGTGCTCCATCCGGCCAGCCATACCCACCGTCAGCTGACCAATGAGCAGCTGGTGGAAGCCGGTGTGGACCCGTCCATGATCCGGTTCAGCGTGGGGCTTGAGAGCGCGGACGATATTATCGAGGACATCCGCCAGGCTCTGGAGGACTGACCGTCCGGCTGACAAAGGAAAAACGGCGGCGAGGAAGGAGAAAACGTTTATGAAGAAATTGCGCGGATTGTTCCGCGTCGTGTTTGGGCGGACGGCCTTTGTGATTTTGTTCCTGCTGATTCAGGTTGGGATCCTGTTCGGAGTGATCCGCTGGTTGGGAGATTATCTGATTTACGCCTACGGACTTGCGCTGATCATCACTTCCTTCGCCGTGATCTATATTTTAAACGCCCGGGAGAACGCCAGCTTTAAGATGGCATGGATCATCCCGGTGCTGGTATTTCCGGTGTTCGGCGTGCTGTTTTTCCTGTTCATGCACGTGCAGCTGCGGACCAGGATTTTGAAGCTGCGCCTGAAAATGACCCGGAAAATGGCTGCGCCCTGCCTGACCCAGAACGCGGCTGTCACCGACCGGCTGGCCAAAGACGATCCGTCCCAGTTCCGGCTGGCCGGATACATGAACCGCTGGGCGGGTTTTCCGGTATATGAAAATACCTCGGTTTGCCATTTCCCCCTGGGGGAGGATAAGTTTGAGGCGCTGAAGCGGGAGCTGCGGGCTGCGAAGGAATTTATTTTCATGGAGTATTTTATCATCGAGCGCGGCACGATGTGGAACCAGATTCTGGGAATTCTGGAGCAGAAGGTGAAGGAGGGCGTGGAGGTCCGGGTGATGTACGACGGCATGTGCTCCCTGATCCTGCTCCCTTACGGTTACCCGAAGGAGCTGGAGAAAATGGGCATCCGCTGCAAGATGTTCTCACCCATAAAGCCCACCCTGTCCACCTACCAGAACAACCGGGATCACCGCAAGATCGTGGTGATCGACGGGCGCACCGCGTTTACGGGCGGCGTGAATCTGGCGGACGAGTACATCAACGCCAAGGTGCGCTTCGGGCACTGGAAGGACACGGCGGTGATGATCAAGGGCGACGCGGTGACCAGCTTTACCATGATGTTTTTGCAGATGTGGAATGTGACCGAGAAGGAACAGGACGACTACCGGGCGTTTCTGCGGGAGCCGCTGCCCGTGGAGGGCGGGGAAGGTTATGTCCTCCCCTTCGGCGACAGCCCCATGGACAACGAGCAGGTGGGAGAGCAGCTCTATCTGGATATCCTGAATCAGGCCGAGGACTATGTGCACATTATGACGCCCTACCTGATTCTGGACGATGAGATGGAGAACGCGCTTTGTTTCGCAGCCAAGCGGGGCGTGGACGTGACCCTGATCATGCCCCACATTCCCGACAAGCTGTACGCGTACCTTCTGGCCAGGACCTATTACCCGGAGTTAATCGAGGCCGGCGTGAAGGTCTATGAGTACACGCCGGGATTTGTGCACGCAAAGGAATTTATCAGCGACGACAGCAAGGCGGTGGTGGGAACTATCAATCTGGACTTCCGCAGTCTGTACCTGCACTTTGAGTGCGCCGCGTATATTTACAAGAATCCCGTGGTCCTGGAGATCGAGCGGGACTTCCAGGCGACCATCACGAAATGTAAACCGGTCACGCTGGAGGAATGCCGGAGATATCCGTTCTTTAAGCGGGCGGCGGGCAGGGCGCTGCGGTTGTTTGCGCCGCTGATGTGAGGGGGAGATGGAGAAGGAGAGGGATTCCCGGGGTGGGAGTTGCCTCTCCTTTGTTCATACACGTTTTAAATTACAATAACGGGTGATCATATGGGCAAAATGCAACTAAAAATAGTTGCATAAATCGGATGAAAAGCGTATAGTATTGATAAAGGGGATGTCAGGATGAGCAAGAAGGAAAAATTAATCGACAGACTCATGAAGAAACCGAAGGATTTTACATTTGATGAAATGGTATTATTATTGTCATACTTTGGATATGAGTTAAAACAAGGCGGAACCGGTTCAGGAGTGAAGTTCATCAAAGAAGGGAGCAACGAGGTAATTAATTTTCATAAGCCGCATCCCAATGGTGTATTGAAAAAATATGTATTAGATCAGGTAACCGAGAAATTGAGAAAGGATGGCCAACTATGAGCAGCCTATTATCCTATAAGAATTATAACGGAACAGTGGAATATTCAAAAGCCGATAATTGTTTGTACGGAAAGGTAATTGGTGTAAAGTCCTTGCTTTCCTATGAGGGCGACTCGGTACGCGAGTTGGAAGCGGACTTTCGTAGTGTAATTGATGAATATTTGAAAGATTGTGAAGAGCGCGGTGTACAGCCGGAATTGCCATACAAGGGAACATTTAATGTGAGAATCAGCCCGGATTTACACAGAACGATTGCCACCTATGCAATCGAACATGGAAAAAGTTTAAATGCTGCCGTGGAAGAGGCGATTGAGCATATGGTTGGATAAAAAATAATTTTTGGATGTGGGATTAAAAGGCAGGGAGGCGATCCATTTTTCGGACCGCCTCCCTGCTTTTAACGCCTCACCGCCATCTCACATAATCGAAAAATGCAAAATCACTCCCGCGAACACAATGGACACCATACTCAGCAGCTTGATGAGAATATTGATGGACGGCCCGGAAGTATCCTTGAAGGGATCCCCCACGGTGTCGCCGACCACGGCCGCCTTGTGGGCCTCGCTGCCCTTGCCGCCGTGTTTGCCGCTCTCGATGTATTTCTTGGCATTGTCCCAGGCGCCGCCGGAGTTGGCCATCATGACCGCAAGGATGAAACCGCAGGCCGTAGCCCCGGCCAGCATACCGATCACGCCGTTGACGCCCAGAATCAATCCGGTGAGCAGGGGAGCCGCGATGGCGACCACTGCGGGGCGGATCATTTCCTTCTGGGCGGATTTGGTACAGATATCCACGCAGGCCTCGTAGTCAGGGTCCGCCGTTCCTTCCATCAGCCCGGCGATCTCCCTGAACTGCCGCCGCACCTCCACCACGATGCTCTGGGCCACCTCGCCAACGGACTCCATGGTGAAGGATGCGAACAGGAAGGGCAGCACGCTGCCGATGAACAGGCCCACCAGCACGGACGGATTGGTGATCTGCATGTCGAACACAAACTCCGGGTCGATCACTTTGACCTGATTGATGTAGGACACGATCAGCGCCAGGGCCGTCAGGGCCGCGGAGCCGATGGCAAAGCCCTTGCCCGTGGCCGCCGTGGTGTTTCCGAGGGAATCCAGGGCGTCGGTGCGTTTTCTCACGTCCTCGCCCAGGTGGGCCATCTCCGCGATACCGCCCGCGTTGTCGGCGATGGGGCCGTAGGCGTCTGTGGCAAGGGTGATCCCAAGGGTGGAGAGCATGCCCACCGCGGACAGGCCGATGCCGTAGAGCCCCATGTTAAAGTTGGCGCTGCCGCCCGCCGCATAGAAGCTGACCAGCACGGACACGCCTACGATGAGCACCGGGAACACGCAGGAATACATTCCCAGGGAGATTCCGCGGATAATCACGGTGCCCGGGCCCGTCACGGAGGAGTCCGCCAGCTTCTGGGTGGGACCGTAGGTGTCCGAGGTGAAATACTCGGTGGAGTAGCCGATCAGGATACCGGCCACCAGCCCGGAGAGCACCGCGGCGTATACGCCGGTGTAGCCCGGGCCTAGGCCGATGCGGATCAGAGGCCAGGCCACCGCCGCGATAATCACGCCGCTGCCCCAGATTCCCCGGCGCAGTGCGGTTAACAGTTCCTTCTGGGAGGCGTCCTCCCGGGTGCTCACCAGGAAGGAACCCAGGATGGAGGCCAGGATGCCAACGGAGGCCAGGGCCATTGGAATGGTCACCCCTTTAAATTCCAGGCCAGCCGCCACTGCCAGGGCGGCTGTGGAGATCACGGAACCCACGTAGGATTCGTACAGGTCCGCGCCCATTCCGGCCACGTCGCCCACATTGTCGCCCACATTGTCCGCGATCACGGCGGGGTTGCGGGGATCGTCCTCAGGGATTCCGATCTCCACCTTGCCCACCAGATCCGCGCCCACGTCCGCGGCCTTGGTGTAAATACCGCCTCCCACACGGGCGAAGAGCGCCATGGAGGATGCGCCCATGCCGAAGGTGAGCATGGCGGAGGTGATGGCCTGTACCTGGGCGCTCTCCAGGGACTGTCCGGCGGCCAGCACCAGGTGGGCCGGGTCGGAATACCAGAATTTCAGGAAAAAGAACCAGAAGGACAGATCAAAAAGCCCCAGGCCGACCACGGTGAAGCCCATGACCGCCCCGGCCTTAAACGCCACCTTCAGGCCGGAATTCAGGCTGTCCGTGGCCGCGCAGGCGGTGCGGCAGTTGGCGGCGGTGGCGATTTTCATGCCGATGAAGCCGGACAGGCCGGAGAAAAAGCCGCCGGTGATAAAGGCAAAGGGGACGAACATGGTGAGGAATCCGCCCGCGGCCATGGCGGCCAGCAGCAGAAACATGGCGACAAAGAACAGGAATACACCCCGGTACTGGCGTTTCAGATATGCGCCCGCGCCCTTGCGCACCGCCATGGAAATCCGGACCATTTCCCGGGAACCGGGATCGCTTTTCAGAACTCCCCGCGCAAGATACGCCGCAAACAGCAGGGCGATGACAGAGCCGACAGGTGCCAGATACGAAAGATTCATAGATAAGCCCCCTTTTGATGTGAGAAAAGAAAAAAATGCCTCTTTACCTGAGTATAGAACTAAAATCAGACTTTTTCAATATAGCCGCCATAAATATAAGAAAATATTTGGCATTACCCTGAAAATATAAAAAATTATTGCAAACGTTTTAAAAATGAACCCTGTATTTGATCTGGAAAAAAGTTGAAATTATGAATTCTCAGTCACAAAATAAACACATTAAAATGGTAAAGTATGGGCAAACAAAGAAATATGCCATCGATTTGAGAGGAGCAACGGTTATGAAGAGACGATACAAGGCAGGCCGCTTTTTTTATGCCTCCCTGGCCGCGGTGACGGCGGTGACGGCCGCCGCGCCCATGACGGTGAACGCCAGCACGTCCACCGCCAATTTCGATATGCGCAAAAAGGTGGTGGATCTTCTGGGGATTTTGAGTGTCACCGATTACACCGGCCAGGTGACGCGGTCCGAGTTTGCGAAAATGCTGGTGAACGCGTCCAGCTATCGGGAAAATCTTCCGGTATCCAGCGTTTCCGTGTTTGCGGATGTGCCGATGAACCATGAAAATGCCGTCTATATCCGCATCGCCGCCTCCCAGGGCTGGATGAGCGGTTTTCTGGGCGGCATGTTCAAACCCGACGACTATATTACATATAAGGACGCCTCGAAAGCGTTTTTGACCATGCTGGGTTACGCGGACAGCGATTTCACCGGGGATTTGGCCACCTCCCGCATTTCAAAGTTCAATTATCTCGAGCTGAACGAAAAGGTGAGCCGTCAGCCCGACGAGGTGCTGAATCAGACGGACTGCGTGAACATTTTCTACAACCTGCTGAAAGCCAAGAAAAAGGACAGCAATGAGATTTACGGCGCGGTGCTGGGCTGCGAGCTGAACTCCGACGGGGAGATCAACCCCATTACCATTCTGGACGACGAACGCAAGGGCCCCATCCTGGTGCGCAAGGGTTTTTCCGTTTCCGAGTCAGTCCCCTTCAGCACGGAGAACGCCAACGTGTTCCTAAACGGCGTCGCCAGCAGCCTGGCGGCGGTGAACCAGTCCCAGAGGGAGTGCGGGTTTGCGGTGATATACTACAACGTGAAGTCCAAAACCATCTGGGCCTACACCACCTCGGGCTGGGACGACGAAGACGGAGTGGGCAACTACATTCTGGTCAAGGGCGAGGTCAAGAATATTTACTATAAGTCCACGGATGTGATCACACCCACGTCCATTGAGCTGGAGGTGGATTTGAACGACTCCTCCGACTCCGAGCTGATCGACGGGGACGGCACCATCACCATTGCGCTGAATTCCTCCCAGTTACAGTATCTGTTCTCCATCTACGGCAGCGTTCAGGTGGGGGATGAGGTGGTGGTGGTGTGCCAGGGATCGTCCGGCAGCAACAGCTATACGGCTGTGGATGCCATTGAATATTGATAGATGAGGTGCGGGATGGACGGGAAATTCAAGTTCAAATTTCGGAAAAAAGGCGGCGAGACGCCGTCTGGCAGCGGGCAGGGCGAAGAGAGCCGGACGCCCTCCGGAAAGGGAAAACAGCGGGGAAGAAAAGGCGGAAAAGGAGTCAAAATTATCGTCGCGCTGCTTCTTGTGGCCGCTGCGCTGATCGGCTTCATGGCTTACCGCAATTCCAAGGCCAAACAGGCCGCGGCTACGGCCAAGACCCAGAACACGGCCAGTGTGGAGCGCCGCAATATCACCTCCGAGCTGTCCTCCTCGGGCACTCTGGCGGCCAAGGACACCTACAGCATCACGTCCCTGGTGGAGGGGGAGGTGCTGTCCGCCAATTTCGAGGAGGGGGATCAGGTGGAGAAGGATCAGGTCCTCTATGAGATCGACAAGTCCAGCATGGAGACCCAGCTGACCAGCGCCAACAATTCCCTGGAGCGTGCCAACAGCTCCTACGAGGACGCGACTGAGGACTATCAGGACGCCTTAAACGACTACAGCGGAAACACCTACAAGGCAACTGAGGCGGGTTATATCAAGGAGCTGTACGTGAACCCAGGCGACAAGGTGAGCGGAAATACCAAGCTGGCGGACATTTACAGCGACGATGTGATGGAGCTGCGCATCCCCTTTCTCTCCGGCGAGGCGGCGGCCATCGGCGTGGGAAACGGCGTCACTGTCACCCTGACGGATACCGGGGAGCAGATTGGGGGCACCGTGAAGGCGGTGGCCAACCAGGAGCGGGTGCTGACCGGCGGACGGCTGGTGCGCTACGTGACCATTTCCGTGCCCAATCCAGGGGGGCTGACCGACACCATGCGGGCCACGGCCCAGATCGGCGACTTTTCGGGCAGCGAGGACGGCACTTTCGAGGCCTCCGTGGACACCACCATGAACGCGGATTTAAGCACCGGCGTGGAGGTGGAGGCCGTGCTGGTCAACGAGGGGGACTACGTGTCCAAGGGTACACCCATGTTCCGCATGACCTCAAAATCGGCGGATAAGCTGATTCAGAGCTACAAGGACGCCCTGGACAAAGCCCAGGAGTCGCTGGAATCCGCCCAGAGCAAGCTGGAGAGCACCCAGGACAGCTATGACAATTACACCATCACCGCGCCCATTTCCGGCCAGGTGATCGCGAAGAATTTTAAGGTTGGGGATAACATTACCAAAAATACCAGCAACACCACAGTTCTTGCCACCATCTACGACCTGTCCAGCCTGACCTTTGAGATGTCCATCGACGAGCTGGATATCCGCAAGGTGAAGGTGGGACAGAAGGTGGCGGTGACGGCGGACGCCTTTGAGGGCCAGTCCTTCTCTGGCACGGTGACCAACGTGAGTCTGGAGAGCACCTACTCCAACGGGGTCAGCACCTATCCGGTGACCGTGACTCTGGACGAGACGGGGGATCTGCTTCCCGGCATGAACGTGGACGGCGTGATCACTCTGGAGGAGGCCAACGACGTGCTGGCGATCCCGGTGGACGCCCTGATGCGGGGCAACCGGGTGTATGTGAAGGATGAGACGGTGACGGAGCAGCAGGGACCGGTGCCCGCGGGCTTCCGCTCCGTGGAGGTGGAAACCGGACTGACAAACGACTCCTATGTGGAGATCAAGAGCGGCCTCTCTGAGGGCGACGTGGTCTATGTGGCGGAATCCACAGCCAGCAATGTAAACAGTTTTATGATGATGCCGGCCGGAGGCGGAGGCATGGGCGGCCCGCCGGAAGGCGGCCAGGGCGGCGGAAACCGTCAGGGAGGCGGAGGCATGCGCTGACGCTGGCCTGAGCCCCGCAGGATGAAATACAGGCCCCAGGAGGATTGGATGGAAGAGACAAACCGGGAGGCGCAGGCAACGCGTTGTGAAGGCGCGGCCGGACAGCCGTTAATCGAACTGAAGGATATTTATAAGATTTATACCCTGGGCGGCGAGGAGGTCCGGGCCAACGACGGCATAAACCTGACCATCCGCCGCGGCGAGTTTGTGGCCATTGTGGGCAAATCCGGCAGCGGAAAGTCCACGCTGATGAATATTATCGGCGCGCTGGATGTTCCCACCCGGGGAGATTATTTCCTGGGCGGGGAGGATGTGGCCGTGATGACGGATAAGCAGCTGGCCAGAATCCGCAACAAGATGATCGGCTTCATTTTCCAGCAGTACAATCTGCTGCCCAAGCTGAACCTGCTGGAAAATGTGGAGCTGCCCCTGCTTTACGCCGGAGCGGGCCAGGCCGAGCGGAGAGAGCGGGCGCTGGAATCCCTGCGCAAGGTGGGGCTGGAGGAAAAATGGCGCAGTATGCCAAACCAGCTCTCCGGCGGCCAGCAACAGAGGGTGTCCATCGCCAGGGCGCTGGCGGGCAGTCCCTCCCTGATTTTGGCCGACGAGCCCACGGGAGCGTTGGACTCCAGGACCAGCCGGGACGTGCTGAACTTTTTGAAGCAGTTGAATGATGAGGGAAACACCATTGTAATGATCACCCACGACAATTCCATCGCCATGGAGGCCAGGCGGGTGGTGCGCATTGCGGATGGGAAGATTACCTTTGACGGAGATGTGAAAGACTATGCTGCAATCCTTTAAATTGGCGATCAGAAGTATATGGGGCAACAAGATGCGCTCCTTTTTGACCATGCTCGGCATCATTATCGGCGTGGCCGCCGTGATCATCCTGGTGAGCCTGGTCAACGGCTACATGGGAAGCGTGGTGGAGAGCTTTGCCAGCATGGGCGTGAATCAGATCAATGTGAATGTGACCAATCTGTCCTCCCGCTCTCTGGATGTGGATGAGATGTACGCCTTCTACGACGAGCACACGGACCTGTTCGACGGCCTCAGCCCCAACGTCACGGTGTCCACCACCATCAAACACGGGGACGATTCCCTGACCTCCACCAGCGTTGCGGGCCGCAGCGAGCAGTACCTGGAGATCAAGGACTACAAGCTGGAGCAGGGGAGAAATCTCTCCTACGCGGATATCGCCGCCCGCCAGAAGGTGTGCGTGATTGGAGCTTACGTGGCCCAGGAGCTCTACGGCGGCGCTGAGAAGGCTCTGGGGGAGACCCTGAAGGTCGGAGGCTACGCCTTCAAGATCGTGGGCGTGGTGGAAGCCCAGGATGAGGACGATCTGGAGCAGGGCGGAACCGACGATTTTGTATGGCTGCCCTACAGCGTTGCCGTGAAAATGTCCCGGAACGCCAATATCAGCAGCTACACCTTTACCATCATCGACACCACCAAGGCGGAGGAGTGCAAAACACAGATTGAAAATTACCTCTACGAGATTTTCAAGGACGACGACCTGTACCGGGTGACGGCCATGAGCGAGATGCTGGACTCTTTAAATGAGCAGATCGCCATGATGAGCGGCATGCTGGGCGGAATCGCGGGAATCTCCCTGTTGGTGGCGGGCGTGGGCGTTATGAATATCATGCTGGTGTCCGTGACCGAGCGGACCCGGGAGATCGGCATCCGCAAATCCCTGGGAGCGGATAAAAGCGTGATCATGCGGCAGTTCGTCATCGAGGCGGCCGTGACCAGCTCCCTGGGAGGTCTGATCGGCATTCTCATCGGCTGCGTGGCCACCACGGCGGTTGGGGCGGCGGTGGGCATAAATGCCACGCCCACACCGGCGGCTATCATCATTTCCTTCAGCGTATCCGTGGGCATCGGGCTGCTCTTCGGCTACATGCCCGCCAGCCGCGCGGCTAACTTAAATCCCATCGACGCCCTGCGGAGCGAGTAACCTCGCGACAGGCTGACTCACCTCCCTCTGGAAATTTCAGGGATAATATGGTAAGATAAGCGTAAAATATGGATGGGTGAGCGTTTATGGTTCACGGCTCCGGCGGCATTTTGCCGGACTGTGAACCACAACAGGCGGGATCCGGAAAGAGGATGGAGATATGAGAGTAGTTGATATGCACTGCGACACCATTGCGGTGCTGTACGCGGACCACCGGGCGGGCGGAACTGTTTCGGTGCTGGAAAACAATTTGATGCTGGACTTAAAGAAGATGCAGGCCGGTGATTACGGGCTGCAGAATTTTGCGCTTTTTACCAATCTGGCGTCCATCGATGAGCCGCCCTTTGAATACTGCATGAAGCTTTTGGACACATTTTATACCGAACTGGAGGCACACCGGGACTTGATCGGAATTGTGCGCTCTTACGCGGATATCGAGGAGAACCTGCGGCAGGGAAAGATGTCCGCGCTACTGACCGTCGAGGAAGGCGGCGTCTGCCAGGGAGAGCTTTCCTTTTTGCGGAATTTCTACCGGCTGGGCGTGCGGATGATGACGCTCACCTGGAACCATCCCAATGAGCTGGCGTTTCCCAACGGCCGCAAAGCCCTGGAGGGCGGACATTACCAGGCGGTGCCGGACACGGAGCACGGCCTGACGGAGACGGGCATCGCCTTTGTGGAGGAGATGGAGCGCCTGGGGATGATCATCGACGTGGCCCATTTAAACGACGCCGGAATCCGGGATGTATTCCTGCACACGAAAAAGCCCTTTGTGGCCAGCCACAGCAACGCCAGGGCCGTCTGTTCCCATCCCCGGAACCTGACCGACGAGATGATCCGGGCTCTTTCGGAGCGGGGCGGCGTGATGGGAATCAACTATTACGGCGGATTTTTGCGGGACGTCCCTGTGGGCGGCGAGGATGTGAGCCGGGTTGCCGACATGGTGGCCCACATGAAGCATATCCGCAATGTGGGCGGAATCCAGGTCATCGGCCTGGGCTCGGACTTTGACGGAATAGGCGGTGATCTGGAGCTGAAAACGGCCGCGGACCTGCCAAGACTGGCTCAGGAGATGGAGCGCCAGGGCTTTACGGCGGGCGAGATCGAGGCGGTTTTTGCCGGAAATGTGCTGCGGGTTTACCGGGAACTGCTCTGACCGGCATTTAATATTAAAATTTTACATAGATTTTACAATTCCAAGGGGCGGATTTTACGCAGATTTGATATGCTGTTTCCAGAGGCGGCCGCGGCCGCCGGAATGAGACGGAGAGAGGAAAAGGAACATGGACCGGATCTATATCATAGAGGACGATGAAAATATCCGCAATCTGCTGCAGATCGCTTTGGAGGGCTTTGGATATCAGGCGGAGAGCTTTGAGACCGCGGAGGAGGGACTGGCGCGCATGAAGGAAGAGCCGCCGTCCCTGGCCATTTTCGACTGGATGCTGCCGGGGATGGACGGCATCCAGGCGATCAAGGAGGTGCGCCGCACCGAGGGTTTAAAGAATCTGCCGGTCATGGTGCTCACCGCCAGGGAGAAGGAGCTGGACAAGGTGGTGGGACTGGACTGCGGAGCCGACGACTACATGGTGAAGCCCTTCGGCGTGCTGGAGCTGTCCGCGCGGGTCCGCAGTCTGTTGCGCAGAAGCAGGCGGGAGGACAGGAGCGACGAGCTGGCCTTTGACGGGATCCGGGTCGACCGCCGGACCAGGGAGGTAAATTCCGGCGGACGGCCGGTGGAGCTGACCTTAAAGGAGTACGAGCTGCTCATGTACCTGCTGGAAAACTGCTCCCGGGTCGTGACGAGGGACGAACTGTTAAACCGCATTTGGGGCTACGGGTACGACGGGGAGACCAGAACCCTGGACATGCACATCCGCACCCTGCGCCAGAAGCTGGGCGCGGACGGCGGGGCCTGCATCCGCACGGTGCGGGGCGTGGGTTACCGGATGGTGAAGCCTGAGACCGGGGAGAAAACAAATGCGTAGAGCGCTGCTGAAAAAATTCGCGCTGGTGCTGCTGGCGGCGCTGTTTTTGAACAGTCTGATTTTCTATGGGGCCAGCAGCCGGAGTATTTTAAACAGCACCCGAGAGGACATGCTGTATATTCTGGAGAGCGCCGACAGCCTTCTGGAATACGGCGGCGATTTAAACGGCCAGGTGGCCCGGCTGGAGCTGGTCACGGACCGCTATGACAGCCGTCTGACCGTGATTGCGGCCGACGGATCGGTGGCCGCGGACACGGGGGCGGTGGCCGCTTCCCTGGACAACCACCTGGACCGGGAGGAGGTGGAGGCCGCCCTTAAGGGGGGCAGCGGGTACGCCATCCGCCGCTCCGCCACCCTGGGCAGGACCATGCTCTATGTAGCTATGCGCTCCGCCCACTCGGACAACGTGCTGCGTTTGGCCGTGCCTTATTCGGGCATGCGGGAATACCTTCCGCTGCTGTTTCCGGCGGCCATGGGCAGTTTTATGCTGGCTTTGGCGTGCTCCATCGCGGCGACGGAGCGTTTTGTGTCCTCGGTCACCCGGCCGCTGCGGGTGATTTCCCGGGAGATGCTAAAGGTAAGGGGGGACTACCGCTCCCTGAAATTTGAGCCAAGCCCGTACCCGGAGATCAATGTGATCGCGGACACCACCATGGAGATGTCCCGGGACGTGGAGGAGTATCTGGCCCGGATCGAGAAGGAAAAGCAGATTCGCCAGGAGTTTTTCAGCAACGCCTCCCACGAGCTGAAAACGCCCATCACCTCCATCCAGGGCTACGCGGAGCTGCTGGAGGGCGGGCTGATCCGGGATGAGAACATGCAGCGGGATTTCGCCGGCCGCATCAAAAAAGAGGCCGTGCGCATGACCGGCCTGATCAACGACATCCTGATGATCTCCCGGCTGGAGACAAAGGAGGCGGAGGTGGTGATGACCGATGTGCGCATAAGCGTGCTCCTGGAGGAGATCGTGGGCAGCCTGAAGCCCCAGGCCGCCGCGGGCCAGGTGTTCATCCACATCGACTGCCAGCCCCTGATGATCCGCGCCAACGCCCAGCACATGCGGGAATTGTTCACCAATCTGATCGGAAACGCGGTCAAATACAACCGGCCCGGTGGCCAGGTCTGGGTGAACGTCCGGGAGGCGGACCACCAGATGGTGGCCCGGGTGCGGGACAACGGGGTGGGCATCCCGGAGGACTCCCTGGACCGCATTTTCGAGCGCTTTTACCGGGTGGACAAGGGCCGCAGCCGCAAGCAGGGCGGGACCGGACTGGGCCTGTCCATTGTGAAGCACATCGTGGGCTATTACCACGGGACCATACGGGTGGAGTCGAAGCTGGACGAGGGGAGCGAGTTTGTGGTGATATTGCCGATGGACGAAACTTAAGAACTTTGATCCGGCAAGACTTTTAAAAGTGAGCCGCCTGTTTAAGGGCGGCTTTTTCAATTCCCCGCCCCATGATCGTCCTCCCGCATCTCATCGGCCAAGGCCCGCACCTGTTCCCAGTCCAGAATGCGGAGTCCTTTCGGCACCCGCTCCAGAATGCGTTCTTCGCACAGCTCCGAGATCAGCTGCATCAGATGGCGGTAGGAGATGGTCAGGTACTCGGCGATTTCCGTGTATTTCACGGACAGGACCCCGTCGTTTTGCAGAAGCAGCAGGCAGGCCGCCAGATTGTTGCGGCTGGGATAGGCGGTCAGGCACATGTAACGGTGGTTCTGGGCCACGTTCTGCTTCAGCGCCATGCTGCAGCAGAACCGGAGAAACTGCGCGTCCTGCAGCAGGGCGGCCCTGCAGCCCCGGGTGTCCACCTCGATGAAGCGGCACTTCGTCTGCGCCACGATGGGAAAAGGCCGCTTGTTCTCCTCAAACAGCTCCGGCACGCCGAAAAAGCTGGGCGGCGTGAAAAAATTGATCAGGGACTGCCTTCCGTTTTTGTGAAATCCGTACAGCTTGGCCGTGCCCCTCACCAGATAGAGAATCCGCGTCAGCTGATCCGTGTTGCGGATAATATACTCGCCCTTCTCGTACTCCGTGACGCGCAGATAGGGGCGGATATCAAAGGAAAAGTGAAGCAGAAATCCATTTTCTTTCAAAATTCTGTCCGTGGCTTCCGGGCTCTTTGCGCTCTTCAATTTCATCCTCCAAAATTCTTCATAATGTGAGAAATCTCATATTTTTTTCGTTACCCCTATTATATACTAATTTTAACAAAATGAACATGATGTTTCACATAGGAGTGTTATTGTGTATAAAAAAATTGATTTCAGGGTGCGCCCGCCCTTCGGTAATTATCTGACTATGTTCCAAAATGAACAGGCGCATTTTGCCAGGCTCGCCGACGCCTTTGACTTTACCGTATCCGAATCCCAGCGCACAGGCAATCTGGAACAGTTTGTGCGGGAAATGGACCTGGCCGGGGTGGAGCTCTGCGTGGTCCCGGAACGCAAGAACCTGGGAGGGGAGGACGGAGGCATGTTTCCGCTGGTCTCCCGGTATCCCGGACGGTTCATGGTGTTCCCCTACATCGATCCCACGGACGGGGAGCGCGCGCTGGAGGAGATTGACCGCTTCCGGGCGGTCTGGGATATCCGCGGGGTCAGCGCAGAGCCCACCTTTCAGCCCAGGCCCTACCGGTTCGACGATCCGGTGGCCTATCCCATGTATGAGAAGCTTCAGCGGGAGGATCTGGTCCTGTTTGTAAGCTACAGCGCCAAGCTCCTGCCCGTTGTGGACCCGGATACGGTGCGCCAGTTAGGCGCTCTGCTCCAGCGGTTTCCGGAGCTCAAAATCGTCGTGGGACACGGCGGATGGCCCTGGCACCTGGAGGTGATGGCCATGGCCTTCAACTCCCCCAATATCTACATTGTCCCGGACATGTACGGCCTGACCGGCGCGGGAAGCCAGGATTATGTAAAGGCCGCCAACACGCTGATGAAGGGCCAGATGCTCTTCGGCACCGCCTACCCGATTCTCAACATCGTGGACGCTGCCGGATTTTACGAGACCTGCGGGATAAAAGAATCCGTAATGCCGGATTTCTTTTACAATAATGCGGCGAAGCTGCTGAAACTGTAACACATTGCGATGTATTACAGAAAAAACACCACACACCAAGAGGAGGAACGTAACATGAGAAAAGCACTATCCATCGGACTGTCACTTTGCATGGCAGTGACACTGGCCGGATGTTCAACCGGAGCAAAGACGGAGACAACTGCGCAGACCACGGCCGCCACGGAGGCGGAGACTACGGCTCAGGAGACCCAGGCCGAGGGCGCAACCGCCGGGGAGACCACGGCAGCCGAAGCGTCGGGGGAAAATGCTCTGGACAGCTATGTGTACGACGGAGAGCCCATCGAGATCCATTTGGGAGATATCAACAGCCAGTTCCCGTTGAACCTGGCCTACAATCTGGGCTATCTGGAGGAGGAGTTTGAGGGCAGCAACGTGACTTTCACCATGGACTACTTCCAGAACGGTCCCGCCATCTCCGAGGCCTTCGCCTCCGGGGACCTGGATTTCGCGGAGTTCGGGGAGCAGGCGGCCATCGCTGGAATCTCGGCTGAGTACGGCTACAAGATCATTGGGCGCAACTGCGACACGGAAACCATGTATCCCCTGGTGGTCAACAAGGACATCACGGACGCGCAGGGCTTAAAAGGGGCCAAGATCGCCGTTTCCGTCGGCACCAGCGCGCACTACCTGCTTCTGACCTATCTGGAGTCCCTCGGCCTTACGGAGAACGACATCGAGCTGGTCAACACCAACGACACCGTGACGCTTCTGGCCTCAGGGGAGGTGCAGGGCGCTGCGGACCAGCTGGCCAAATTCAACTCCATGATCGAGGCCGGCGACGTGCACGTGCTTGCGGACGGAACCGCCAGCGGCACCTGCCAGATCAGCGCCTTTTTAGGCCGTACCGAGTTCTGTGAGAAATATCCTGAGATCACCGCAAAGGTGCTGAGAACCGTTCAGCGCGTGGACGACTGGATGGCGGAGAGCGAAGCCAACCAGAAAGAGGCGTTTGCCACGCTGGCCGGAATCACCCAGCGCGAGGAAAGCTGGTTCTCCACCATGTACGGCGGCTCCAACTTTGGAATCAACCTGACCGAACAGGACCTTCGGGTGCTGGGCGAGGTTCTGGAATTCATGAAAGCCAACGACCTGCTGTCCAACCCGGATATCGAGCTGGACGATATTCTGGAGCTGAAATACCTGGAGATCGCAGGCTACCGGTAAACGCGGCTATAGCCGCCCTGCCGGCCACACGTCGGAATATATGGAAAGGAAGTTTATAAATGTTTAATCTTAACTCCAAAAACAGCGCAAGACAGAACAAAATCCTGCTTTGGATTGCCATTGTGTTTCCGGTTTTGGTAATTCTCTTATGGCAGTTCGCGTCAACCCACGGGCTGGTGAAAGCATCCCTTGTGCCGGCTCCACTGACAATCGCGAAAACATTTCTGTCCTATATCGAATCTGGGAAACTCTGGAAAAATCTGAGCGTCAGCTTCGGGCGCGTGGCGTGCGGCTATGTGATCGGCGCGGTCTGCGGCGTGGTGGCGGGATTTTTGATGGGACTGTTTAAGCCGGTCAACGCGGCGTTCAGCGGCATTGTAAGCGTGCTGCGCCCTATTCCCACCATCGCCCTGGTGCCCATCGTGATTCTGCTGGCGGGCATCGGTTTTTCCTCAAAGGTGGCGATCATCGCCTTCGGTTCCTTCTGGCCGGTGCTGCTCAACACCGTTCACGGAATCCAGTCGGTGGACAACAAGCTGCTGGAGGTGGCGTACACCTACCGGATTCCCACCCTGAAGACCATTTTCAAGATCATTGTCCCCTCCTCCATCCCCGCCATCCTCACCGGCCTGCGGCTGGGCATGAGTAACGCCTGGATGAGCGTGGTGGCCGCGGAGATGATCGCCTCCTCCACCGGAATCGGCTATCTGATCACCCTTTCCCGTGAGACGGCAAATGCACGGGTCATGTATATGTGCGTGCTGGTAATCGGCGTGATCGGCCTGTTTATCGACAGAGGGCTGACCCGGCTGGAGCACTATTATCTGGCGAAAACCCGCGGCATCACGGACAGCAAATAAGGAGGGTGAAACACCATGGCTGGAAATGAAAATATTCTTGAGATACACCAGTTGTACAAAAACTTTTATATCCGGGGTCAGAAGTTCGAGGTTCTGGCCGGCGTGGATCTGACCGTCAAAAAGGGGGAAATGGTAGCCATTGTGGGCGCCAGCGGTTGCGGAAAGAGCACGCTGTTAAAGCTGATTACCACCCTGGAATCCATCAGCTCCGGCGAGATTCTGCTGGACGGCGAACCGGTCAACGGGCCGTCCCCCAAGTGCAGTATGATCTTCCAGGAAGCCAGACTTTTTCCCTGGCTGAGCGTGCGGCAGAACATTGAATTCGTGATCTCCGACGCGGTTCCCAAAGCGGAGAAGAAGGAGATGGTGGAGTATTACATCAACCTGGTGGGTCTGTCCGAATTCACGGACGCCGTGCCCAACCAGCTCTCCGGCGGCATGCAGCAGCGCGTCAGCATCGCCCGCGCCCTGGCCACCAGGCCCCAGCTTCTGCTGCTGGACGAGCCCTTCGGCGCTCTGGACGCCTTCACCCGCATGTCCATGCAGCAGGAGGTGCTGCGCATCTGGGAGCAGGACAAAACCACCATGATGATCGTTACCCACGACATCGACGAGGCGATTTACCTCAGCAGCCGGGTGGTGATCATGGGCAAGAACCCGGGCGTGGTGAAGAAGATCGTGCCCGTAAACCTGCCGTTCCCCAGGGACCGCACGGACCCCGCGTTTTTGGAAATCCGCGGGGAGATCATGAAGGAGTTTTTGGAAACATAACCGGGGGAGATCAAAAACATGGGGGAGAGAACCTTCCGAATCCTGTATACAAGCGATATCCACGGCAGGCTGTTCGCCCGGCCCGGCGAGGCCGGGCTGGACGTGGCTGGCCGGGAATTTGATAAGGATGGAAATACACTGATTTTTGACGGCGGGGACCTGCTTCAGGGCGGGACCGCCGGTACTTTTTTTGTGCGGCAATTCAGGGAAAAGGAACGGGAGCTGGAGCAAAAGTCCGGGCGCAAACCGCATCCGCCGCACCCGGCGGCGCAGGTGATGAACGCCTGCGGCTACGACGCCGTAACCCTGGGAAATCACGATTTTAATTACGGCCTGCCCTATCTGGCTGATTATCTGACCTCTCTGCGCGGGGTCTGCCTTTGCGCCAATATTGACAGCCAAGCGGGGATTCTGCCGGTGGAGGAGAGCCGGATCTTTACGCTGGAGAACGGGCTGCGCATCGGCGTGTTCGGGCTGTGCACCGACGCCCTGGCGGGATGGGAGCGGGAGGAGACGATCCGTCAGCTTTGCATCGAAAAGCCGCTGGACGCGGCCCGCAGGGTGCTGGGCGGACTGCGGGGGCGCTGCGACGTGACGGTCTGTATCTACCACGGAGGTTTTGAGGAAGACCCCGCCACAGGGGAAGTTCTGGATAACAGCGGCGAGAATGTCGCCTGCGCGCTTTGCCGGGAGCCGGGCCTGGACCTGCTCCTCACGGGGCATCAGCATCTGAGGGAGCCGGGCCGTCCGCTGTATGGCTCTTACGCGGTACAGCCAGGCTGCTTTTGCGGGTGTTACGCGGATGTCACCGGCACGGTTGGCATGGACGGGGAGATTCGGTTTGTCTCGCGTCTGAAAGAGGCGGCTACGGGGGAGGCTCCTTTCACGCCTCATCCGGCAGATTCCCTCCCGGCCTTATCTGATCTCCGTCAGGCCCTGGAAAATTGGGAGTCCGGGCGGATCTGCACGCTGCCGGCCCCGATTCCCATACAGGACCGGGTGCACATGGCTCTCCACGGGTCCGCGCTGGCTGATTTTATCAACCGGGTGCAGCTGGCAGTCACCGGGGCGCAGATTTCGGCCACCTGCCTTTCCAACACGGCCCTTGGCCTGCCCGCCGAGGTGCGCGTGGCGGATGTATTCCTGGCCTACACCAGCGCAAATACCCTGTGCACGGTGCGGTGCAGCGGAGCCGTGCTGCGCAGCGCGTTGGAGTGGACGGCTGAGTTTTTAAACGAGGAGAGCGGGGGCTTTGGGATCGACAGACGTTTTCTGCGGCCCAAACCGCGGTATTTTCACTATGACTTTTACGCGGGAATCGATTATCGGCTGGATTTTACCCGCGAGCCCGGCAGCCGGGTGGTCCGCCTGCAATACGGGGGCAGGGACATCCTGCCGGAGGACAGCTTTACCCTGTGCATCACAAATTACCGCAGGGCCGGAGGCGACGGATACGGAATGTTTCGCGCCTGCGAACTGCTGAAGGCGGATCCGGTCCCGGTGGCAGAACACATAATCGGGTATCTGAGCGGCCGGAAATCACCGCAATAAACACTTGACGTTTTCCTCCAAACCTGCAAAAATAGAACAGGAACTCATCACATTGAGCCGGTAAGGAGAATGGAGTATGCGGACAAAGGACGAGGAAAACGAGCAGCGGCAGCGGCAGCAGATTTTAAACACGGCCTGGCAGCTGTTTTACCAGAAGGGATACCAGAATACGACCATGGAGGACATTCTGCGCGGCGCCAGGTGCTCCAAAGGGCGATTTTACTATTATTTTCACGCCAAGGCGGAGCTTTTGGATTCCCTGTACGAGATATTCGATCAGAAATACATCGAGCTTTACGGTCTGATCTGCCGGGAAGCCCATGCCAGGGACCAGCTTCTGGAGATCAACCGCTATATGTTTCAGTTCCTGTCAAATGAAATCGGCGCCGAGCTTTTGACCAGTCTTTACATCAGCCAGCTTTCCGGCACCACGGGAATCTCCTTCTGGGGGGAGGAGCGGGCGGTGCGAAGGATTCTGTCGTCCATCGTGTCCCAGGGCCAAAAGCTGGGGCAGCTGACGACAAAGCTGGACTGCGGCCAGATCGTGACCGACATCATTGAGGAGGAGCGGAGCCTTTTGATATCCTGGTGCCTGGCCAAGGGGGAATACGACCTGACGGAGGCCAGTATGCCAAAGATGGAACGGTTTTATCGGAGCTATCGTGAAGATTAGAAGAATCGAAGAGAAAAAACTGCATAAAAATCACAGTTTGACTTTATAAAATTAAGAATGGCAAAATGTAATTGCGCCGTTCTTATTTTTTGCTTATAATAAGACCACGGTCTAAAAAAGAAAATGAAGTACCAAGGAGGAATGCGCATATGAGTGAAAAAGCGATGCAGAAAAAAAGAGGGGGGCGCGTGCTGGATTTTATCGAGCGGGCGGGCAACAGGCTTCCACACCCTTACATCCTGTTTTTGTGGCTGTGCCTGATCCTGGCGGTGATCAGCATGCTCTGTTCCGCTGCCGGAGTGAGCGTGGTGAACCCCACCACCGGGGACACGGTGACGTCCAACAGTCTGATCAGCAAGGACGGATTTGTCTGGCTGCTGGAGAACCTGCTGACGAATTTCCAGACCTTCACCCCGTTAGGGCTGGTGCTGGCCATGCAGATCGCCATCGGATTTGCGGAGAAGGTGGGCCTGCTTACCACAGCCATGCGCCGGGCGATTCTGGGCGTGCCGCTGTGGTGTCTGACCGCCACCGTGCTGTTTCTGGGCATCAACGGGAGCATTGCCTCCGAGGCTTCCATCATTGTTGTTCCCGCGTTGGCAGCGGCGGCCTTTGAGTCCGTCGGCATGCATCCGGTGGCCGGGCTTCTGGCCGGTTACGCGGCGACCAACGCCGGTTTTACGGCCTGTATCATTGTGGCGGGCACGGATGTGCTGCTCAGCGGCGTTACGGAGTCGGCCGCTCAGCTGATCGATCCCTCCATGACGGTCAACGCCACCTGCAACTGGTACTTTATGTTCGTATCCGTTTTCACGCTGACGGTGGCGGGTGTATTTGTCAACAAGAAATTTATTGTGCCCCGCCTGGGAACCTACCGGGCCCAGGGAAATGAGGCCGGGGAGGCAGGCTTGACGGAGCGCCAGTGTAAGGCGCTGCGGGCGGCGGGCATTTTCAGCGTGCTGTTTATCCTGGCCTTCGCGCTCATGGTCATTCCCAGGGGCGGTATCCTGCGCGGGGAGGATGGGTCCATTTTAAACGGTCCGTTTATCGCAGGCCTGGTACCGATCCTGATTTTCTATTTCATTCTGGTGGGCGTTGTCTACGGCGTTGTGGCGGGAACCCTGAAGAACAGCTCGGACGTGCCGCTGTTTATGGCCCAGGCGCTGGAGGGGATGACCGGGTATATTGTGCTGGTCTTTGTCATCGCACAGTTTATCAATATGTTCAGCTACACCAATCTGGGCATGATCATTGCGGTTAAGAGCGCGGATGCCCTGCAGGCCGCCGGGTTTACGGGAATTCCCCTGATGCTGTTCTTTATCCTGCTGTGCTGCGTGGTGAACCTGTTTATGACCAGCGGCTCCGGAAAATGGTTCATTTTCGCGCCGATCCTGGTGCCCATGATGATGATGCTGGGCTACAGCCCGGCCTTCGCCCAGGTGATTTACCGCATCGGCGATTCCTGCACCAACGCGATCACCCCCATTTATCCCTACATACCCATTGCCATCGGCATGGCGAAAAAGTACGATAAGGAGTTCGGCATGGGAAGCCTGATCTCTATGATGCTTCCCTATTCCATCGCGTTTTTGCTGGTGTGGGTGGTGCAGATGGTGGTCTGGGTGGTGTTCAACCTGCCGCTGGGGCCGGGCGTCCAGGTGTTTTTATAAGCTGGAGCTTTCAGGGAGAATGAGATGATGGATTTACTGGAAAAATACCGGGCGGCGGAGCGGATGCTGCCCCAATATACGAGAGAGATGGTAATAAACGGCAGCCCGAAGATCCGATGGCTGGACGGGGTGTTCTTTTCCTATGACCGGGAAACGCGTGGGGAAAGCGGGAAAGAGACGGTGAATGTGCGGGTCAACTCTCTGACTGGCGAGGAGGAGATTCGTTCCGGTGAAGCCGGGAATCCCCAGGGGGCTCTCAACGGAGATACAGACCCGGCGCAGGCGCGCCGGTCGGAGAAAAGCGGCTTTAGCGTCTCTCCGGACGGTCACTGCCGTCTTTTTTACCGCGGACACAACCTTTATCTTCTGGACGGCGGCGGGGAAACCCAGCTGACGTTTGACGGCGAACCTCTCTGCGAGTACGGCTGCTACGTGGACGTCTACAGCCAGATTACGGTGAAGCGTCAGGGGGCCGCAGAGCATCCGCTGGTGCTGTGGAGCCCGGACGGGCACTATTTCGTCACATACCGGGCGGACCGCAGAGCGGTAAAGAAGCTTTACGCCATTGAATCCTTTGGGGACTCGCCGCAGGATATCCGCCCAAGGCTGTGGGAGTACCCCTGTCCCTTTGCCGGGGATTCCGACGGGGAGCTGCCGCATTTTGCGCTCTGCGTGGGGGACGTGAAGCTGCGGAACATGACCATGGTGCAGGCGCCTGCGTATCTGGACCCGGTGTTCACCTCTGAAGAAAAGAGTTTTGTGCGCTGGCTTCCGGACAGCAGCGGGTTCTACTTCACCTGGTTCAGCCGGGGGTACGGGGAGGGCAGGCTGTACCTGGCTGAGGCTGCCACCGGAGCGGCCAGGCAGATCGTCCGGGAGACCACGGACACGTTTTTGAATCTGGGAGCCTTTGGACAGCTGGACGGCTTCGGCAGCTATCAATTTTCCAACTTTGTGACCGCGGACCGGAAGCTGGCCTTCTGGCAGAGCGAGCGCAGCGGATACGCCCACCTCTACCGCTACCGCCTGGACACAGGGGCGTGCGAGGGCGACCTATTTGACGCGGCGTGCCGGGAAATGATTGTGCAGAAGCTGGTAAAGGTGGACGAGGCGGCCGGGCGCATTTACTTTATGGCAAACAATGTGCCGGATTGCTCCGATCCCCTCTATTATCAGCTCTTTGCCGTGAATTTTGACGGCAGCGGGTTGGCGCGGCTCACGCCTGAGGATGCGGTGCATCGGGTCACAATCGGAGAGCAGGCGTTTGTCGACACCTACTCCCGGGTGGACCTACCGCCGGTGACGGTGCTCAGGGACCTTGAGGGCGCGTTGATCCGGGAGCTGGAGCGGGCGGACGTGAGCGGTCTTTTGGCCGCAGGTTATCAGGTCCCGGAGCGTTTTACGGTGAAGGCGGCGGACGGAGTCACCGGACTCTGGGGGATTCTGGTGCGCCCCGCCGGTTTTTCCACGGATGTTAAATATCCGGTGATTGATTACATTTACGGCGGAGCCCAGCTCTACAATGTACCCAGGGAATTTACCTGGGATAACGCTATGGGACGGGAGGCCATGGGCGGCCTCCAGGGGTTTGCCCAGGTAGGCATCGCCGGAATTATCCTGGATGGCCGGGGAACGCCTGGGCGGGGGAAACGGTTTCACGAATTCAGCTGGAAAGCCATCCACGAGTGCGCCGGTCTGGCGGACCACGCGGCCTGTCTGCCGGAGCTGAAGGAACAATTTCCATTCCTGGATCTGAGCCGGGTGGGCATCTGGGGCAACTCAGGGGGCGGTTACGCCACCGTGTCCGCCATGTTCCGCTACCCGCAGATTTACCGGGCAGGCGTGGCATCCGCGGGAAACTACGATCAGCGGATGTACGAAAACTCCTGGACGGAACGCTACTACGGGCTGTATCAGGAAGAACTCTACGGGCAGGGAGATATCACCCGCCTGGCGGGAAATCTGAAGGGAAAGCTGTTTCTGGCCTGCGGCGCCCTGGACGACAATGTGAGCATGTCCCAGACCCTGCGGCTGTGCGACCGGCTGATCCGCTGCAACAAGGATTATGAGCTGCTCATTTTGCCCAGGGTGAACCACAACGTGTCCGCGGACCTGTACTTTATCCGCAGAAAGCTGGACTTCTTCGTGCGCCATCTCCTGGGGCAGGAACCGCCGGAGTATGAGTTTAAGGCTGAGTTTAAGGCCGTGGAGCCGGAGAAGCCCGGCAGTGAGGCGGAAATAAATGCGTTCACGGAGGAAAAACATGAAAGAACGATATAAAATCATCCGCTGCGGACAGTTCTACGACGGCGTTTCGGCAGAGTGGAAGCCGGGGCAGAGTATCCTGGTGGACGGCGGGCGCATCGCAGCGGTGGGAGCGCAGGTTCCGGAGCCGGAAAATGCCCTGGAAATCGATTTGCGGGGCTGCCAGGTGACGCCCGGCATGATCGACGCGCACATGCACATGGATTATATTGACTGGCACACGGTCCGCGAGGAGGTGTACACCACCAGCGAGGAAGCCAAGACCCTGGCCATCGCCCGCTGCGCAAGAATGGCACTTGCCCGGGGCTTCACCACGGTGCGCCATGTGGGGGGAATCACCAGCAACGGTTACGGTGTTCTGGATGTGAAGGAGGCGGTGGAACGGGGATATCTGCCGGGAGCCCGCATCGTGGCCGCTCCGGTTTTTCTCTGCACGGCGGGAAGCCACGGCGACTTAAGCCAGGGCTTTGCCCGCAATCCGCAGCTGTCCGGGCTGCTGCAGCGGCAGCGGCCCGGGCTGGGAAGCGGCCGGGACTTCTTTGCCAACGCGGTCCGGGAGCAGGTGAAGTATGGCACGGACTTCCTCAAAATCATGGCGACGGGCGGCTTTTTTACGCCTTACGACACGCCGGTCCAGCAGCAGTTAAGCGACGGGGAGCTGGAAACGATCATCACCACCGCCCATGAGCTGGGCAAAACAGTGACCGCCCACGTGTACACCAACGAGCTGATGCAGAAGTTGATCCGCTTAGGGATCGACGGCATGGAGCACGGAAGCCTGATGAACGAGGAGACGGCCGCCATGATTGAGGAGCGGGGAATCTACCTGGTGCCCACTTTCTCGCCCTACGAGGAGGCCGTCCACTACGACCCGGAGCGGCTGAAGGACAAGCAGCCGGAATTCCGCAGAAAACTGGAGCTTTACCGGGAAGCGCTGCAGGCCGGGCGGGAGGTGATCTGCCACAGCAAAATCCGTCTGGGTTACGGCACGGACTTTGTGGCGGTCCACCAGAACTATGAGAGCGGCTACGAGTACGAGGCCTGGATGAACAGCGGCATGAAGCCATTCGAGGCCCTAAAAGCCGCCACAAGCACCAACGCCGGTATCCTGGGACTGGAGGATTGTATCGGAACGGTGGAGGTGGGAAAGTATGCCGATATTTCGGCCTGGAAGCGCGATTTGATGAAAGACCCCAAGGCGCTGCTGGACTGCGCGTTTGTGATGAAGGAAGGGGAAATCTATGAGACGGAATCTTGTTTGGGGGAAGGGGGAGGACGAAGCCATCCTTTCTGATCTGAAGTAGAAGAAAGATAAGAGAGAGCAGCCTGTCTTTTGCACCATAAGCAGAAGTCAGGCTGTTTTTCTATTTCAGAAATTTCAGAAAGTTCTACATAATGCAAAAATAGTCAAAAAAAACCGAAAATCTCCGATCTGGAAGAGAAATTGTAATTGATTACCAAATCAAAAGGGGATATAATAAAAACATTCTAAATATTCAGCGGGGCTTTTTTCGTGAGCTCCGGGGAGGAGCAAAACGTGATTTATAAGAGACTTGGCGACCTGCTGCTGTCGGTTGGGCTGATCAACGAGGAGCAGTTAAACCATGCGCTGCAGCTGCAGAAGGAGACGAAGGAGCGCCTGGGAACGCTGCTCATCGACCGGGGCGTGATCACGGAGAAACAGCTGATCGAGGCCCTTCAGATGCAGCTGGGGATCGAGTTTGTGGATCTGTCCAAAATTGACATCGATCCCAGAATGTCCGCCCAGGTGCCCAAGAATATCGCGCGCAAATACGGGGTGGTGCCGGTCCGGGTGGAGAAGGATTCGCTCTACCTGGCTATGAAGGACCCTATGAACTTCATGGCCATCGAGGAGGCCAAAACCGCCTCCCGGAAGCGTGTGATCCCCATGATTTCCACCGCCAACAGCATCGACCGGGCCATCATGAACCTGTACGGAAACGAGGGCGTGGCCCGGGCCATCGAGGAGATGCGCCAGTCGGGAAATGCGGAGCAGTCGCCGGAGTCCGCGGTGCCCTCCCTGGAGATCGGGGACGAGGACACCATCAGCGCGCCCACGGTGCGCTTGGTGAACTCCATTATCGAGCGGGCCGTGACCGAGCGGGTCAGCGACATTCACATCGAGCCGCGGGAGACGGACGTGGCGGTTCGCATGAGAATCGACGGCATGCTCCACAAGATTCTCACCGTGCCCAAGGATTTGCAGTCGTCGGTGATATCCCGCATCAAGATCATGGGCGGAATGAATATCGCGGAGCGCAGAATTCCGCTGGACGGCCGCGCCAACGTGAGGATCAAGAGCCAGGACATCGATCTGCGAATCTCCACCCTGCCGCTTATTTACGGGGAAAAGGTGGTGATCCGTCTCCTGAACAAGTCCACCGACCTTTTGAATAAGGCGGGCATCGGCCTCAGCGGCCCGGACCTGGATAAATACGCCAAGCTGATCTCCAACCACAGCGGCGTGATCCTGATCGTGGGCCCCACGGGCAGCGGTAAATCCTCTACCATGTACACCATGATCGGGGAGTTGAACCGGGAGGAGGTCAACCTGGTCACTTTGGAGGACCCGGTGGAATATAATATTTCTGGGGTCAATCAGGTGCAGATCAACGAGAAGGTGGATATGACCTTTGCCAACGGCCTGCGCTCCATTCTGCGCCAGGACCCGGATATCATCGCGGTGGGCGAAATTCGGGACGGCGAGACCGCGGAGATCGCCATGCGGGCCGCGATCACGGGACATTTGGTGCTTTCCACCATACATACCAACGATGCCATTTCCACCATCGACCGGTTGAAGGATATCGGCGTGGAGCCGTATCTGATCGCCAGCGCGCTCAACGGAATCGTTTCCCAGCGCCTGGTCCGGCGGATCTGCCCCAACTGCAAAACGGCCTACAAGCCCACCCCGGAGGATCTGGAGATTCTGGGCATGGACCGCGGCAGCGATGTCACCTTCTATAAGGGCAAGGGCTGTCCCTACTGCTTTGACACCGGCTACCGGGGCAGGACGGGTGTTTTTGAGATTTTGATGATGAACCGGGAGACCCGCCGCTGCATCGCGGAGGGCGGTTCAAAGGAACAACTGGTGCAGGCGGCCGAGGGGGCGGACTATGTGTCCATCCGGGACAACTGCCGGCGCCTGGTGCTGGAGGGTGTTACCACGGCTGACGAGGCCCGCCGCACCATCAATTCCATAGAAGGGTAGGAACAGACGTGACAATCGAAGAAATGATTCGGGCGGCCGGGGACGCGGGCGCTTCGGATATTCATCTGGTAAAAGGACTGCCGCCGAGATTCAGGCGGGACGGGCGGCTGGAAGATATGGACGGGGAAATGCTGACGGCTGCGGACTGCGAGGGTTATGCCAGGGAGCTGGCCGGAGAGGCGTATGAGCGGATCCGGGAGATCGGAGAGCTGGATCTGGCGGGAACCTTTGCGGGCATCCGGGTCCGAATCAATCTGTTTCGGCAGCAGGGGCATATTTCCGCCGCCATCCGGCTGCTGAGCGGGCGGATTCCGGAGCTGGACAGTCTGGGGCTTCCACCGGCGGTTTCCCAGTTCCCGTCCATGAAGCGGGGGCTGATCCTGGTGACGGGGGAGACCGGCTCGGGTAAATCCACCACCCTGGCGGCCATTTTGAATGAGATCAACCGCACCAGAAAAGGGCATATTATCACGCTGGAGGACCCGGTGGAGTACATTTACACGCCGGACCAGTGCGTGGTCAACCAGCGGCAGATCGGGACGGACACGAGAAGCTACGGGGACGGCTTAAGGGCCGCCCTGCGGGAGGACCCCGATGTGATTCTCATCGGCGAGCTGCGGGATCTGGACACCATCGAGACGGCGCTGACGGCGGCGGAGACCGGCCATCTGGTATTCGGGACCCTGCACACCAATTCCGCGGCTGATTCCATTGACCGCATTGTAAATGTGTTCCCGGACGGTTTGCAGCGGCAGATACGGCTTCAGCTCTCCACCTGCCTTCTGGCGGTGCTGTCCCAGCAGCTGGTGGAGCGCAAAAACGGCAGGGGCAGGGTGGCGGCCTGCGAGCTGATGATGGTGACGCCCGCCATCCGCAATCTGATCCGGGAGGCCAAGACGCCTCAGATCGCCAGCTCCATGGCCTCCGCGGCTCAGGAGGGGAGCATCACCATGGACAATTTCCTGGTGCGGCTCTACAAGGATCAGGTCATTTCCGCCAGGACGGCGAAGGAAGCCGCCCGGGACGCGGATTATATGAAACGGTATGTGCTGGTGTGACGGCCGCCGCCGGATGGGGGTGATAGGACATGGTCACATTTAAATACAAGGCGATTTCCCGGGACGGCCTGCCGGTGAGCGGCATTGTGGAGGCGTATGACGAGTACGCGGCCGTGGCTCAGATCAAAGAGACGTGCAGCCTGGTGACCAGGATTACGCCGGTGCGGGAGCGCTCCGGTTTCCTGACAAAGGAAATAAATGTAAAAAAGATCGATTTGAAGGCCCTGTCCATGGTGTGCTCCCAGTTTTCCGTGATTCTGGCGGCGGGGATGCCCATCGCCAAATGCGTGGGGCTGATTGCGGGCCAGTCGGAGGACAAACGGCTGAAACGGATTCTCAGTAATGTGGCCCGGGACGTGTCGGCGGGGTACGGGCTGGCGGACAGCTTTGAGACCGCCGGGAAGGGGCTGCTGCCCCTGACGTTTATTGAGACCGTCCGCTCGGGGGAGCAATCGGGAACGCTGGAAAATGCCTTTGAGAGCCTGAGCGGGTTCTACGAGAGGCGTTACAAGACGAAACAGAAGGTGTCGGCCGCGCTGACCTACCCGGTATTTGTCATGATCATCGCCGTGGTGGTGATGATCGTGGTGATGGTGAAGGTGATTCCCACGGTCAGCGGCATTTTTGATGAGCTGGGCGGGGATATGCCGCCGTCCACGAAGGCGCTGATCTCTGTGTCGGCATTTTTCCAGAAGCATATTCTCTGGATTCTGCTGGGGCTGCTGCTTCTGACAGCCCTGTCTGTGGCCGCTGTGAGGACGGAGGAGGGCAGGGTGAAATGGAACCGGCTGAAGCTGAAGGTTCCCATTCTGGGGAAGATCAGCATGCTGAACGCTTCCAGCCAGTTTGCCAATACCATGTCCACGCTGCTGGGGGCGGGGCTTCCCGTGGCCAGGGCGCTGGCGGTGACGGCTAAAACGCTGGACAATTATATGCTCTCACTGGAGACCAGCAAGATGGTCACCGGGCTGGAGGAGGGCCGCCACCTGGGAACCTGTATGAAGGAGTCCGGCTGCTATCCACAGACCCTCAACGACATGTGTGTGATCGGTGAGGAGACGGGGGAGCTGGAAGAAACGCTCAAGACCATCGGGCGGTATTTTGACAATGAGGCGGAGCACGCCACCCAGAAGGCGCTCTCCAAGCTGGAACCGGCGATCCTGGTATTGATCGCAGGAATCGCCGGATTTATCGTGATCTCCATCTATCTGCCGATTTTTAATATCTACGATATGATGTAGCAATATGCAGGCCGGACCATCACAACCCGTGGTTCCTGAGTCTGCAGGATGAAAGATCAGAGAAGTACATTGATAGAAACCATAGCAGGAGGATTTAAAAATGAATAGGATGAGTAAGAAATTAAATAAAAAGGGCTTTACATTGGCTGAGTTGCTGATTGTTGTGGCAATTATTGCAGTGCTGGTGGTGGTGTCCGTGCCGATTTTCAGCAGTAAGCTGGAGAAGGCTAGGGAGGCTGCGGATGTGGCGAATATGAGGGCGGCGAAGGCTGCGGCTGCGTCGATGTATTTAACTGAATCAGATGCTAATTACGCTGATCCATTTTATTACGATGCGGATAATGGTGTTTTGCAGCCGAAGGATAAGAAAAGCGACATAAATGGATATGGGCAAGGAACAGAGACCAAGGGTGGAGTAACATATGGAGAGTATTATCCTGATGATACAAAGTGTAAAGGACAGATAATAGAAGTTACAATAACGGCACCTACGACGACGGATGGTGAGGTTGAAATTGGAATGAAGTGGGTACCTGTAGGGACCACGTAATAAAATGTTTTTGAGAAGCCGAAGGGTTGCGGCTTCTCATTCCCCATTTATAGAAATTCTAAGTCCACTCACTTTTTGGCTTTTAGCAAAATATCTCTATCCTGAGACATTTTGCTAAGCACCAAAACACACCTCAAAAAACAACAGACAGGAACCCCACATGCAAACACCCTCCCACAAACTAAACTCCCCCCACGCCCTATCCCTCATCGAAACAATCTGCCTCCTCTGCTTCACCGCCACTGCCCTTGCCCTCCTGGCCACCGCCATCACCAGCTACACCCGTTCCGTCAAAATCGGCAACGACCGCCTCATGGTGGAGACGGCCCAGCGGGTAGCCAGCCTCAACTCCATCGACGGCTGCATCGTCAAAGGCTGCGACGGCGGGAGCGCTTGTCCCCACACCCAAAACGGCGTCCAGACAGGCTATTTCGACCACGACACCAACACCATCACCGGGGAGATTCCCCGGGGTTACAACGAATATCACACCATGGAAATCGACGGCAGAACATTCGAGGGAAAAGCCGGAACCATGGTGATCAGGATTGAATACGACGGGACAGACTACACCCTGTCCTGGGTCAGAGAGGGATACAATGCCGGCAGATGATTGGGGGTTCACCCTTTACGTTACAATATTGGCCGCCGTCACAGGCGCGGCCGGAGGAAGCTTTGTGAACTGCCTGTCCTGGCGGCTGGTCCGGGGACAGAAGGTGACGAAGGGGCGGAGCTGCTGCCCGTCCTGCGGCCATGTGCTGGGGGCCCTGGACCTGGTGCCCGTAGTCAGCTGGTTTGCGCTGAGAGGCCGATGCCGCTACTGCGGGGAGCGGATTTCCTCCCGCTATGCGGCCGTAGAGCTGTTGTCCGCCTTCGGGGCAATCTGCCTCCTGTACCGCTTCGGCCTGACGCCAGCGGCTCCCTATTACCTGGTATTCTCCCTGATTCTGCTGGGGGTGGCGCTGACGGATCTGGAATCCTATGAGATACCGGATCGTTTTCATGTGGCGGCCATCCTCTGGTGGTGCGCGGGAGCGCTGATCACGGAAAAACCGTTGGGCTCATATATCATATCAGGTCTGTCAGGCGGAATTCTCATCGCAGGCGGTATGCTCGCCGTCTCCCTGGTATTCGACCGGCTTTTGGGCCGGGAGAGTCTGGGAGGCGGGGACGTGAAGCTGTTCTTTGTCACGGGCCTCTATCTGGGCTTGGCGGTGAATCTGTTGAACGTGATCGTAAGCTGCCTCCTGGCCCTGATTCTGGCGGCTCTGCTGCCGGATTCCGGGAGAAAACCGGGGGACCCGGCGGCGATCCCCTTCGGCCCGGCCATCGCCGCAGGCACCTGGCTGTGCCTTCTGGGGGGCGGTCCTTTGGTCAGTTGGTATTTAGGGCTTTTCGGCCTGTCATAAAAAGGCGGGGACCGCGGCTTTTCGCGGGAAACCTGAAAGGAGACGGAAGATGTCGGACAGTTTTACAGGAATTGAGATCGGTTCCAGGCAGGTGAAGATGACGCAGTGCGAGGACAACTGCGTGCTTCGGGTGGCCATAGAACCGCTGCCGGACAACTATGTGAACAGAGGAACCATCGTTTCCATGGAGGCGATGAGTGAATTTTTGAAGGAGATGGCGAAAAAACACCGTTTTACGGACAAAAAGTGCGCGCTGGTGCTTCCGAACAGCGTGGCGTTCTCCAAGCGGCTGACCATGCCCGCCATGACGGTGGAGCATTTGAAAATCAACATCCCCTACGAGTTCCACGATTTCATCAACGAGAGCCGGAAAAAGTATGTGTTCGACTACTGCCTGCTGGAAATGCACTATAACGACGACGGCAGGCCCTTTTCCATGGATTTGATGGCCGCAGCGGCGCCGAAAGAAAAGCTTCAGGAGTACACGCTGATGATAAAGCACGCGGGATTCAAGCTGACTGTTGCGGCGCCGGAGATATTTGCCTACTCCAACCTGATCCGGGCGTACGAGGCTGAGGAGCAGCCGGAGGAAACCAGGGAATACTGCTTTGTGGATTTGGGGTATTACACCACCAAGCTGCATATATTTTCCAGCCACCGGTTTGAGGTGACCCGGGAAATCGACCACGGCTGTTCCCTGCTGGATCGGGCCGTGGCGGATGAGCGGAATCTGGATGAGCACATCGCCCACGCCTACGTGACGGAGAACTATGAAAATGTGTGGTCGCTGCCGTGCTGTCAGGATATTTTCGACACCATCGCAGTAGAAATCATGCGCGCCATCAATTTCTACGGCTTCAACAATCCGGCAAGCAGGCTGGACACCGTGTATTTCTGCGGCGGAGGTTCGTTAATCACCCCGCTGGTGGACACGGTGGTCCGCAGCATTCCGCTGGCCCCAAGGCCGGTGGCGGAGCTGTTTAAAACCGTGGGACAGCTGCCCCCGGAGGCGTTCACCAGCCCGGCGGCGGCCGGGATCACCTACCGTTAGGGGGAAGGAGCGTAAGAGATATGTTTACTGTCCGAAAAAATGAATATCCCTCAAAACAGACGGTCAATTTAGTGTTCCGGGAGCGGTCCATCAACAGCCCTTCCAGAGCGATTCCGGCCTTCCTCCTGTTTCTGGTCTTTCTGGCCCTCTTTGTCCGCTTCGGCGTTCAGGGACAGCTCCAGAAAATGACCTCCGCCCAGGCCTCGCTTGAAAAGGTTCAGGCGGATTTAAGCGGACTGGTGGAGTACAACCGGGACTACGAGGCGGTGCGGGAACAGTACAGCCAGTATTTCAACGACTATCTGAACGAGGACGAGGCCGTGTTGAGGGACCGTCTGGACGTTCTGACCCTGCTGGAGGAATGTGTGATGAATCAGGCCGATCTGTCCAGCATCTCCATTCAGGGTAATATCTGCCGGATTTCCATCACCGACGTGCCCTTAAACACCATATCCGGGATTGTGGCGGACCTGGAAAGCAATCCCCAGGTGCAGTACATATCGGTGGCCACGGCCGCCACCGAGAACAATGAGGAAGTCCAGGACCGGCAGAACGTGACGGCCAATGTGACCATCACGCTGACAGGAGGGCAGGACCGATGATGAACCGCAAATTTACGGCCCGGGAAGCGTGGCTGCTTCTGCTGCTCAGCGTGATGTTGCTGGCTCTGTTTTACTATCTCGCCCTCTACCGCCCGGTGAATCTGGAGGTGGAGCGGTGCGCCGCCCTGCAGGTGCCGGTGGAGGAGGACCTGGAGCTGCAGATGATGAAAGCAACCCGGAAAAAGAAGATGGTGGATGAGCTGGAAAACGCCCCGGAGAAACAGCAGGGGGAGCTGCTTCCCTACAACAATATCAAGAACGAGATTACGGACCTCTACGAGGCCCTTTCCCCGGCCGCCACCTACAACTTAAGCTTCTCCGAGGCGGTGGCGTCGGGAAATATTGTCAGACGGGATATTTCCATTTCCTTCCAGGCAGATACGTACCAGAAGGTGCGCTCCATATTGGAGCAGATGCATTCCAGCCCCTACCGCTGTATCCTCAAGGACCTGTCCATTTCCGTGAACAAGAGCAGGGGGGAGGCGGGCGGCATGTCCGCGGCGGAGCTGATCAATGTGAATGTGAACATCACCTTCTACGAGACCCTGGTGGGTGCGGAAAATACCAATGGCCTGGTCTTTGAAAAGCAGGAGAGCAAATCGGAAAATGAAGGACAGGAGTAACTGATTTTTATGAGTGCAGGTTGTGACGGCAGAAAACACAGAGCGGGCGGTTACACCCTGGCGGAATTGCTGATCGTAGTGGGGATCATCGCAATTCTGGCCGCGGTGTCATTTCCTGCGCTCATTCATATGCGCAATTCCCTGCGGCAGACCGAGCTGGACGACCGGGCGAAGGAGATTTTCAATGTGGCCCAGAACCAGATGTCGGGGTTAAAGCTGTGCGGAAAACTGCCTGTGCCGCAGCCGGAGGGGGCGGACGGACAGAAGATGGACGAATCCATGGTTCCGTCGGACTATGTGGACGGGCAGGGGGAGAAGCCGGACACCTACGCTCTCTGTCATGGGGACAGCACCTTTTTGTGGATGAACGACACCGCCTTTGCGCCCGGACTGGTGAAGGACGACGGCGGGAGCTATGTGATCGAGTACAACCGGCAGACCGGCAGAGTCTACGCCGTGTTTTACTGGGAGGAGAAGGGCGGGGCCTTTCAGAGAGACAGCCAATTTTCCTACCCACAGCATTTCAACCAGTACGAATCCCTGGACCTGCGGGGGGCGGCCAACCGGAAGAACCGGATGGCGCCCTCGGTGGGTTATTATGGCGGCGAGGCTGCGGCGCTGGTGGAGGGGACGGAAAACCTGGAATTCGCGGTGATTCTGCGCAACGCGGAGGAGCTGCAGGTGACCATCTCCATGGAACAGCGGCTGTGGGACCGGACCGCCTACCAGATTGAGATCGGTTCCAAAACTGACCCGGAGCATTCTCCGGTCTACACCTACCGGTTAAAGGGCAGAAACCTGTCCCTGGAGTCGCCGGTGGACGCGGTGCAGAGCGCGGGCCTGGGATTTGACGTGGAGGCCGCGGGGGACGGGAAATCCCAGTACACCATCACCTTGGACAGTCTCAGGCCGGGGCTTCATTTTGCGGACAATTTTTCCGGCATCGCCGCGGGGGACGACCTGCGGATTTCGGTGACCGGCTACGGCGCGAGCAGTGACCAGCTCTATCTCCCGCAGGTCAGGACCGTCGAGATCAACAGCCTGTTTGCCGGGCTCAGGGGCGGGGACGGGAGAGGCGAAAGCGTGCTGATTGAGAACGGACGCCATCTCCAGAACCTGTCCTGGGAGGTCTCGGGGCTTGGGATGCGCCTGACGGGGACCGGTTGGAAGACGGAGGAATACTCGGACCTGGCTCCGAAGAGGGCCAGCCTGATCCGGGACATCGACTGGATGGAGCCCGTTTACGGGGAGAGCGGGGCCGCGGCGTCCTGGGACCAGGTCTGCACCGCCAGAGGCGGCAGCGGAGAAACGGTGAATTTTTATCCTGTCAGCAACGAGCGCACGGGACTTAAAACAGTTGAGGGAAACGGGCATGTGATCCGCAATCTGCACGTTTCCCGAAACGCCGTGCTGGATTACGGCGGGCGCGGTTACGGGTACGCCGGCCTGTTCGGTTTCATGGCGGGTGGGGAAGGGGAGGGCCGCCAGGTGCGCCTGAGCGGAATTACCCTGGTCAACCCGGTGATCCGGCCGGAGTTTCCCGGCGGGGCGGCCATGGAGTCCTACGCGGGGGCCCTGGCGGGGTATCTGCAGGACGCCGATGTGGAAAAATGCGGTGTGTATATCGACGGGACCGAGGAGGAAAGTCTTTCCGAGCGCTATCAGGCCAGCGGGGTCATTTCCGGCAGCAGCTACGCGGGCGGGCTTGTGGGCAAGGGATGGAATCTGAAAGCCTCAGATTCCTTCGCCTCCGTCAAGGTGGCGGGGGAGGTTGCGGCGGGAGGCTTTGCGGGCGCGCTGTCCGGCCGTTCTTCAGTTGAGAGCTGCTATTCCGGCGGGCAGACGGAGAACGGCTCTTACGCCCTGGAGCGGCCCAATGTGACCGGAAGGAACCGGGCGGGGGGATTTGTGGGGCTGATCGAGGACCGCGCCGCTGTGAGCCGTTCCTTTTCCACTTGTTCTGTCCGGGGAGCTGTCTGCGGGCCATTTGCGGGTTCTGCCGCTTCCCCGGAGAATTTGTCCATGACCTACGCGCTGGGCGGCGCGTTTGCCACAGCCGGAGGGGAGGTCAATTCCATCGGCTGCGGTCCGCTTGACGGCCTTGCGGAGGCGGGGGCGGCGACGCCCGGCCACGCGGGCACCTACCCCTACGACGAGATGTACCGGAAGGAACAGGCTGCGGCCTACCCCTATCCTTCCTGGCTGAAAACCTACCACGGCGACTGGGCGGGCGGCGGTTCGCTGACCGGCCTGGTCTACTATGAGCGGTACGACACCGGCGCGTTTGGCGGGCCGGAGTACGGCTTCTGGTCGCCGGGAATGGAGGAGGAGAGCACGCTCCGGGACGACGCGCCGGTGCGCAGCGACGGGTACGGGTACCTGGGAAGCAGGAACGGGAGCAGCGTGATCATTTCCGGGGAGAAGGGGGATTTAAAGAGCGTGGAGGTGGAGGTGCAGGGAAAACCCCAGTATCTCTACGCCCTGCCGTGGAATGTGGTACACAAGGGATTCCGGGAGTTTGAAGGCGGCAGCGGCCAGTTTTACGATACCCTGAAGCTGGAGATCGACGGGAGTCCGTCCACCTTTTACTATAATCCCCATTTCGCCAAAGCCATCGCCCCCAGCCAGGCGGCGGCCGGGACGATACCGGAAACGGCGGTGGTCCGCACGGTCCGGCACCTGTACGAGCTGGGATACCAGTTCAACACAGGGAGCAAAAACAACAGTGATTACTGGTCCGCCCCGTGGGATTACCGCCAGGAGCGGGACGCGGATTACGCGGCGTATGATTTGAGCACCTATGACCGGGATGTGTTTTCTGACCCGAAAAATGCGTTTGTCCAGGGCATGATCGGCGGGGACGCCTCCAGGCTTGGGGCGTTTGTAAAACAGTATGACGGAGAGAAACACGCGATCCGCAACCTGCGCATGGAGCCCGGCTCCGGGGAAGCGGCCCTGTTCGGAACCATTGGAACCGGCGGGACGGTGAAAAATCTGTCAATAGTCAACCCTGTGGTGAAGCTCTCCGGTGGAGGCAGCGCGGCCGGACTGGCCGTCCATAACTTCGGAACGATTTTAAATGTCTCCGTGGTGAGCCCCAAAATCTACTCAGCCAGCGGGGATGCGGCCGGATTTTTGAATAACAACGGGGGCGGAGGGACGATTACCCAGAGCTACGTGTTGCCACAGCAGCCGGAGAAACTGGGGGAGGCGGACCGCTACCGCCATCTCTATGATGAGAACTGGAATGTGACGTTCAACAATTACGCCAACGCCCTGATTACCTGCCAGAATGAGGCGGCCGGGTTCGTGAACAATAACGTGGGCCAAATCGAACTCTGCGGGGCGGCGGGCGCTGTCACCACGGGCGTCTACGATGAGGAGACGGAAAGTGTTGCCCCGAGTTACGGGAACCAGGCGGCCGGATTTGTGAACAACAACAATGGAATCGTCCGAAATTCCTACGCCAACTGCTACACGGCCAGCAGTTATGCGGCGGGCTTTGTCAATATGTCCTCCAATGAGGTGAGCGGCTGCTACGCCCTTCGAAGGGTGATCACCCTGGGCGGCGGTTCAGCTTCCGGCTTCTCAGGGAGTGCAAACGGGATCAAAAACTGCTACGCGGCGGTGAGCAACGGCTACTCCGCCAATTATAGAATTGAAAATGGGCAGATTCATTACGAAGACTGCGTGTACGCAGACCCCTTCGGTGTATTTCTGTACCCGTTTTCATCCGTCACAGGCGAGGACTGCTATGTGCTCAGCTGGTCGGAAAACTATATAAAAGAGGGCCAGCCGGTGATCGGGGCAAAAGCAGTTACCTATCGCCAGCTCAGGGACGAGATCAAGATAGACGGACTTTGGAAGGCAAAGGCCGACGGCTCGGACACGAAAGCGTTCAGCCGCCTGCTTGGGCCTCTGTTCCCATTTCCAAAGGCGGAGGGCCTGATCCAGTACGGAGACTGGCCCAGCTACGAGTATGTGGGCGCGGAAATGGCGTATTTTGAGGTGTACAAGGAGGGGGACTCCTCCTACTCGGTGGGATTTTACAATGAAACGCTGGGGCTGGATACGCTGAGGGACGACCGGAAAATTTTCCTGGACGGTTACAGCCTGCTGTTCAACGAAGAGTATATCGATATGGACGATATCAATGTGAAGAACCTGATCCAGGGCAGCTCTTCCTCCAACAAAAAGGCGTACCTCAGCTGGATGGACAATGCGGGAGGGGACAACAGCGTGAGCAGCGCTACCAATTACTTAAAATCCATATACAATCTCAAGGACAACAATGGAAAGGTGTTCACGGACAGCCGGTTTAAGGGGAATTTGACCTATTACACCAATATCGGTGGCAAAAGGGCAGAGTTTGAGCCGGATTCTGTTTACGGCGACAAGCCGGTGGCGCTGAATCTGGACGGGCGCGACGGACGGTATTATTTCCGCATCCTGCCGCCCGCGGCGGTGGTCACCAACGCCTACGTGGAGGAGGACAGCATTTACCAGGAGCTGAACGTGTTCGTGGAGAGCAATTACCGGGACGAGGGCGGCGGCCAGGGGGCGGGAGCTTCGGTGGAGAAGAGCCGGATCTTCTATTACTGTCCCCATTTTGCAAAATCGCAAATCGGAGTGGGCGAGCGGTCGGAGGAGGACGGCGCGCCGGTAGAGCTTTTGGTGCGGACCTCCCGCCAGCTCTGCACGCTGGGATTTGAGAATATCGCCAAGCGGCCCAACGGCATCGACAATTATTACAGCTATACCTTCCGCCAGGAGCTGGACATTCCGCTGGGATCGGACAATGCGTACGCATTTTACTATTCGGACGGGGCACCCATGAACTCGAAGGACGGCAGGCCCAGGCAGAATTACCGGTGGTTTAACAGCTCCATCGGAAGCCAGAACATCCCCTTTACGGGGACCTATCTGGGGGACGGCCACAAGATTACCGGGCTGGGAGCCTGGAGCGGCGGTCCCACCAACCTTCCGGAGTTCTCAAATATGAGCAAGTTCAACGTGAACACGTCGCTGTTCGGGTATCTGAGCGGAACGGTGGAGGATTTGACGTTGGCGTCCTCCTCCATCTCGGGCGGGAGCGCCGCGCTGTGCAATAACGCCTCCGGCGCACACCTCAAAAATGTGGTTGCACACGACATCAGGCTGCGCCCGAACAATCTGGATAAACCGGCCGGTATTCTGGCGGCTGAGGCGGAGAGCACGGTATTTGAGGACTGCCGCGTTGCGGATTCCAGCGTGATCAACGACCAGGCCAGCTGGCTGGGCGGCGCGATTGGCAAGATGTACAGCGGCTCCGTGGACGGCCTGACGCTCTCCGGGGAGATCACCGTGCAGGGCCGCAGAGCGGTGGGCGGTGTGATCGGGCAGATTCTGTCCAACAAGGAAGTGTCGCTGTCCCGCATCCGCATGGAAGGGACGGCGGATATCAGCCAAGCTCAGGCAAACCACGGCAGTGGGGAGAACCGGGGCTTCTACAATGCCGCTGGATTGATCGCGGGTCTCTGTGAGGTCAATTATCCGGTCAGCCTGGAAGGCATAGAGCTGCACGGAATCCCTGCGGGCGCGGGGGAAACTGGGGCCGGGGACGGACTTTTAAAGGTGAAGAACGGCAGCAGATGCCTCTCCTATGTAGGTGGGTTCCTGGTGGGTTCCCTCTATAAATCCGGCGTATCCAACGGCAATACCCTGACTCTCGGCGCGGTGACCGTGGAAAACGGCCGCCTGCTGACCGACGAAACCGGCAGCGCGGGCGAGAACCCGGTGTGCTATTACGGTGGGATCGTGGGAAATGTGAAGGACGTCAACATCCGTCCGGCATCGGATCAGTCGGTGTGGGATTTCTCCAACAGCCGCATCGTAGCGGTTTCCAATCGAATGAACAAGGATTCCGCGGTGGCCGGGCTGGCGGGACGTTTTTCCACCACGGCCTCGCTGCTTCTGCCGGGCCAGGTCTATCTGCCGGACATTGAAGTGAAAGCGGCGGACAGCGCCGTGGCGGCAGGCGGTCTGCTGGGCCGGGCGGCAGGCACGGTGACCGTGAAACCGGTGGCCGGGGAGCGGAGCGAAGTCCATCTGGGTACGATTACGGCGGAGGGCTGCCGCAACGCTGGAGGGCTGACGGCCGCGATCTCCGATAAAACCCTGTTCCAGAATATCGCACTTTTAGGTGGTGAAATACAGACGGACCAGATCGCAGGGGCAGCGGCCGGAACCATCAACACCAAAACGGCTGTGACCCACCTGTCGGCGGAGGGAACCCGGGTGGCCGGAATCCGCCGGGAGGACGGCAGCGTCACGGACAGCCTCAGCCTGGGCGGCTTTGCGGGCAGTCTGGACGGCGGGACGGTAGAGAACTGCTTCGCCTATGTGGCGGTGGAGAGCCGGGGTGGCGGGCCTGCGGGCGGTTTTGTGGGCACGGTCAACAGCGGAAAGATACAGAACTGTTACGCCTCTGGCTCGGTGACAGGCTGCGGTGACACGGGCGGATTTTTCGGCCTCATCGCAAAGAACGGGACGCTGCGGTCCTGTTACGCGTCGGGGGATGTAAACACCGGCGACGGGCTGGCGGAGTACGCATCCTTTGGAGGGTTCGGCGGACGGTCCGGCGGATCCGGGAACGCTTCGGCTGATTTGCGGGAGTGTTACTCCGTGGGCAGAGTTCCCCAGGGGCAGCCTGAGGGCGTAGACACCGGCGGATTCCTGGGAGCCGCTGAGGGGGCCGACGCGCGGTTTGACCAGGCCGATCCTATGATTTTGAGCCTGATACAAATTATGAAACAGGCGGAGGTGCACAACCGGCCCGCCGCCCAGAACGGGAATACAATCTGGAATATGCAGAGCCGCCCGGCCATGGACTCCTCCACCTTCGGAGCGCTGGACGGGGAGGGAAACTCGGCTCTGGTGTACAACATTCTGGGATACCCCTATTACCCCAATGTGTTAAAGGAAGGGATCGAGGGGACGAACACGCGGGCGGAGCGGGACAGGATGGTGGAGACCTACGGCAAGGTGATCGACGGCAGCGGGATCGTGAAGGATCCGCGCACGGAGCCGGATTACGGCGCGGACGCCGGGGACAGCTACTTTGAGACCATCCACGAGCCGTCTTTGGCCCAGGGTGTTATGACGCTTTGGAGAATCGATAACAATTACCTTTACTGGATCAATGAGACCGAGATAAAAGAGGGGACCTACACGGCTTTCCGGGTCAGCCTTCCCAGATATGAGAGCGCGGCCTCCCGGCAGGACAGACGGGCGCTGATCGAGGTCAACAGCCGGATGGAGGTAAAGAGCTTTAACAGCTCCTACGGCACAACCTACTATGTGCTTCAGACCGGTTCCGGCTCCTGGAGTACGTCCAATATGGGCGACTGTTTCTTCCTCAGGGAGGATGGAACCCAGCCGGGCCTGGCGGCCTACAACGCTTCCCACCAGGGGATCGACGGCCTGATCGAGGCGTGGAGCGTGGCGCAGTTTGCGGAGGAGCTCACGCGGGAGGCGGACGGCCAGGGAACGGCCAGATTGACGCAGATGCAGCCGAATATGGAGAACACCGGCCCGTCCTACCCCGGATATCCCTTCCCGATGTTGAGCGACACGGGAGCGGGGCTTGTGGGACTGTACCATGTTGGAAATAAACCTGAGGGGTATCACCCGGTTTTTAGAAGGTGACTGAGGCGGGGACTGTGACTGGTACGGGGAACCGCGACTGGGGTGGGGGACCGCGACTGGAACGGGGGTCCGCGACTGGTACGAAGAATCGTGACTGGTACGGGGAACCGGGACTGGAACGGGGGGCCGCGGACTGGTACGAGGAACTGTGACTGGTACGGGGAACCGCGACTGGCCCGGGGGACTGCGACTGGAATGGGAACCGCTGCCGGAACGGACACAGCGATTGAGGCGGGAACCGCGACTGGGGCGGGGACAGCGGCCGGGCCCCAAACATCAACTGATACGAAAACACCGAGTAAACAGAAAGGAGGCGCGCCAGTTGGCAGGAAACAGCGGAATCCGAAAAATCCAGAGCACAAAGGGCGCGTCCCTTGCCATCGGCCTGGTGTATTTTCTCATATGCGCCACCGTGGGCTCCGTAGTTCTGGCGGCGGCTATGGCCAATATCAGCCATGTGAAGTCGGAGAAAATCAACGAGGGGAGCTACCTGGCCGTGATGTCCGCGGGCACGGCGCTGAAAGAACAGCTGGAGGGCGCGGCGCGGGAGTGCTCCGAGGATCACGGCCAACAGGATGACCCGGCAGGTGAGAGCCAGCGGGCGGCCTTTAAGGGGGAACTGCTGGCAAAGGCCGGTTCTGAGGCGGCAGGTACCGGGACGGAGGCGGCCCTCGCGGCCGCGCTGTACCGCGTTTATTTAAATTGTGTGGAGGAGGACAACCGGCTGTACGTTCCTCAGGACGAGGAGGAGCGCAAGGAAAAGGGGGAATCCCTGACCTTCACCTTCCGCCTGGAAGCGGGGGACGAGGGGGAACCGACGATGGACACGGTCCGGGCGGACGTTACCCTGACGCCGGACTACGTGGTTATGGACAGCGGGGATTCCCAGCAGCTTCAGGTCCGCATTGAGTCCGCGCTTTCCCTGGAACCGGATGAAGGGACGCAGGGGCAGTATTACCTGCGGATGACAGCCAACGGGGTGGTCTACTATGTGCTGGAGGAGACAGTCACGGAGGTGGAGAGCGGAGACGGGGACAGCGAGGATGAGGAGGACGGCGAGGGCGGTGATTCCGACAGCGGACCGGAATATCGTTACGAGTACACATCCAGGGCAGTCATATCCTCAGACCGTCCGGTATTTTCCGGCAGGCCGCCCTATGACGGATCCGGCCTGGGAGGTGGGGGATCATGAGAAAGCTGAGAAGTAAAAGCGGCGAGACCCTGGCTGAGGTGCTGGTGGCCATCCTGGTGGTGGCGGTATCCGCCTCTCTGTTTTTGGGCATGGTGGCGGTGGCCGCCCGCATTAACCGGCAGGCCGTAAAGGCGGATTCCCGGTTTTACAAGGCCATGTCCCTTTTGGAGTGTTTTGAGGCGGAGGAAGATGCGGTGGAGCAGAGGAGCGGTTCTCTCCGGGTGGAGGGAACCGGCGTCTCGGAAGAACTTCCGGTGACGGTGTTTTACGGCGACGACATGGTATCGTACCAGCTGGATGGAGGTGCCGGAACATGAAAATTCCCGGAATAAAGCAGCCGTGCGGCATATGGAAAAAATTGTCAGGCAGGAGAGGGACGACCCTGGGAGAGATGCTGGTGGCGGTTCTGATCCTGCTGATGCTGACCATGGTGGTGGCCGGGGGCACGGGCATTGCGGTGAAGGTGTACCGGTCGGAAAAAGCCTACTCGGAATCCAGAGTGTTGGCCAACACGGTGCTTTTAGCCATGACGGAGGAGCTGCGCTACGCCTCCGGCCTGACCGTCGGGGAGGACGGAACGTCGGTATCCTACGACAGCCGAAGCTACGGGGCAGGAACCACCATGAAGCTGGAATCCCAGGGCGTGGGGGAAGGCGGTCTGATCAAGCTGACCTACAGCGGGGAGGGAGAGCACGCCGCTCCCCGGACGGACGATCTGTTCCAGGAGAGCACCTACTCCGGCTACCGGATTCAGCCCCACGGCGAGGAACCACTGTTCTCCCTGGACGGGGAACCCCTGGTGATCTCCTATGATGTGTGCGATCCCTTCGGCAAGGTTCAGGCGGAGCTGGAGGGGGTCAGAATCCGGCTACTTAACGCGGGACCCAAATAGGGCGGAGCTTACGACGCCCAAAACGGATATAGAGCGGTGCGACCGGATAGAATGCCATATGGAGAGGCTGTCGCTAAACGGAACATTCATGGAGGATAAGAAGATGAGTAAAGAGTATATAATTCCGGCGCGTTCGGGGATAAAAATTGATGTCAGACAAGGTCAAAGCATCACAGTGATTGATATAGAAGGCGGTCAGGTTGTAGATTTTTTCGCCGAGGTTAACGGAAACGCAAATGAATTTCTTTCAACCGGAGTGACAATCGACTGCAATGAATCTCTAAAATTAAATGCGGGCAATCTTATTTATACCAATTTATACCATCCAATGATGGAGGTGGTTTCTGACGATGTAGGAGAACACGATTTAATCCACCCATGCTGCCGGCCGGAGATGTATGACTTCTTTTATCACAACGGCGAAGGACATCCAAACTGCTTAGACAATATCAACAAGGCGCTTGAAGAAAAACGCGCCGTCATCACGCCTGTTAACTTATTTATGCACACGAAAATTAACACTGATGGCAGTATTTCCGTGGAAGAACCAATCTCGAAAGCGGGAGATAAGATTGTATTAAAAGCTCTGATGGATATCACGTTGGGAGTGGCCGCCTGCAGCGTTTCTGAAAGCAAATGCAATAGCGGAAAGTGTTCCCCTGTCAAGATCGTTATTGATTAAGACTAGTAATCATTGAAAGTGCCCCCAAAATGCCGCTGCAAGGCATTTTGGGGGCACCCTTTTCTATTGATTACTTTTACAACTGTATAACGCCCAGCAAAAATCCAGCCAGCAGCATTACCAGGCTGATCCCGAACAGCCACTTGAAGGAGAAACGGATATGGTCCTTCAATTCCACGTCCACCAGGCCGATGGCCAGGAAGGTGGCGGGTACCAGAGGGCTGATCATCAGAGCCACGTTCTTGCCGATGATCATGGTCATAGCGGTATTGAGGGCGGTTACGCCGTACTTGGTGCCCACCTCGATGATCAGCGGCATGATGCCGTAGAAATAGGCGTCGGTTCCGATCATCATACCCATGGGCAGGGCGAAGATACCGAAGATCACATGGATGTACTGTCCCAGCGCTTCCGGGATGAAGGAGATCAGCACGTTGGCCATTGCGCTCAGCATGTCGGTTCCCTCCATCACGCCGACCATTGCGCCTGCGGCCAGCATGGTGGTGGCGATGGAGAGGGCGGAGGCGGCGTGAGCCTTAAAACGCGCGTCCTGGGCCTTCAGGGAGGGATAGTTGACGATCAGGGCGATACAGGTTCCCATCATGAACACCACGTAGGAGCTGACCACGTTGAGCACCAGGGAAACGATGATGCCGATGGTCAGAAGACCGTTGAACCACAGCAGCTTGGGACGCTTTAACTCTTCGGCCTTCTTGTCGGCCTCGGCGGCAGCGGCGGTTTCCACGGTGTCAGAGCTGCCTGCGTTCAGACCCGCGCCGCGCTTTTTCTCGATGATACCCATGATCACAGCCAGGGTCAGCGTGACCACAACGCCCACGATCTGAATGGGGATCAGCTTCAGCCACAGGTCGTTGGCGTCCATGCCCAGGACCGTTGCGGCTCTGGCGGTGGGACCTCCCCAGGGCAGCAGGTTCATAACACCCATGGCGGACGCGGTCAGAAGCAGCAGTACGTAGGGGCGGATGTTCATGCGCTTGTAGATGGGGTACATGGACGGGATGGTGATCAGCACCGTGCAGGCGGTGGAGCCGTCCAGATGGGCCATGATGGCGATGATTGCGGTCACCACGGTGATGGCGATGACATTGTTGCCAGCCTTTTTGACCAGCTTGCCCACCAGGATGTCAAACAGGCCGACGTCGGTCATGATGCCAAAGTAGGTGATGGAGAAAATGAACAGCACCGCGTTGTTCTGGGTGGTTTTCACCCCGTCCACAATGAATTTACCGATGTCGCTGATTCCGAAACCGGCCAGCAGGGCGGCGATGGTGGGAATGGTGATCAGGACCACGATGGGGCTCATTTTTCCCTTTAACAGCAGGGCTACGATGACCGCCACCATGGCGAATCCGATAATCGCAAGATACATAATTGAGTAACCTCCTCTTTTGTCGTTCGATGGACTCAACTATACCCTGCAAATATAAAGGAAAACCGCGGGAATCCTGAAGAAATCTACAGAATCCCGCGGTTTGGCTTACAAAATTTTAATGGAATTTTTATGCAAAATATACAAAAGCGGTTCGGGAGTGCCGGGGAGAGGCCGAAGCCATTTTCACGCCTTCCGCGTACTTGCCTTCCATGTATTCGCCTTCCGAGTACCCGCCTTCCGCGTATTCGCCTTCCACGTACCCGTCCCCCGCTACCTCTGCGGCAGCACGAACTGATACCCCATCCCCCAGACGGTCTTTAAATACTGGGGATTTTTGGGATCCGGCTCGATCTTGGAGCGGATGTTCCTGATATTGACCATGATGGTATTGTCGTCCACCGCCTTGTCCTTCCACACCTGCTCGAACAGCATTTCCTTCGTGAACACCGTATTGATGTTCTTCAGAAACAGGCAGACCAGCTGCTTTTCCTTGGAGGTCAGCGGAATCTCCCGGTGGTCCATGTAGAGAGTGTAGGTCTCTAAGTCAAAGGAGAAGGGGCCGCGCTCCAGGACCTTCTCGCTGCTCTCCATGGCCGTGCGGTTGCGCCGGATCAGGGCCTTGACCTTGGCCCCCAGGATCGCCGGGCTCACGGGCTTGGCCAGGTAGTCGTCGGCCCCGATCCCCAGGCCGAAGATGGTGTTGTACTCCTCCGTGTTGCCGCTGATGATAATGATTGGCGTGGAAATACCCTGGGCCCGGACCTTCTTCACGATGGAGAAGCCGTCTAAGTCGTCCAGGTTGATGTCGAGCAGCACCAGGTCGTAATGGCTGTAGAGAATCTGATTCAGCGCCTCCCTGCCCGAGGAAACCTCGGTGGTTGCGATCCCGTCGCTCTGTAAAATGCGGGAGGCCATGCGCAGTATATGAAGATCGTCGTCCACGATCAGAACTTTATCCTGTGGCAAATGTAAGAACTCCTTTCAGCGGGCCTGGGGCCCGTGTCCTGGCCGTAAATCCGGCCGTTTTCCCCTATTTTACCGTAATCAGGAAAGAATTGCAAATTCTTTGTGGGCGTTCTATAATAGGAACACCCGGCAAGGCAGGTGCGCCGGGACGGCGGGAATATCCCGGTCACGAGAGAGGAACGGTTTGGATATGGAACGGAAGAAGAGCTTGAAGGGGCGGGCCGCTCTGGCCGCCGCTTTGATTGCCCTGGCCGCAATGGCGGGGGTTTTGGGGCACTGCATATCGCGCTACAGCGCGCTTTTGATCAGCCAGCAGCAGGAGCAGATGCTGCGCATCGTGCGTTCGGTGGGCGGTACGGTCCGCACCTATATTAAAACGGAGAAGGAGCTGTTGGCCTGGGAGGCGGGGCGCAGCTACGGCTCAGGGGAGGAGCTGGCCGGGGCCATGGAGGAGTTTCTTGCCATGAAGCCCCAGGCCCGGAGAAACATGCTGCTGTTAAACGCCAACGGGGACGTGCTCCTCAATGTGAAGAGCCGGGAGCCGGGGGTGAATTACCAGGCGGACCGGTTTGATTTTGCGCTTCCCGGGACAGGGGAGGTGCTGGCGCCGGGCGCCTATATCCCCCAGGAGGGAAGCTGCCTGATTCCGGTGGTTACGCCCGTATCCGTAAATGGATATGAGGGGCCGCTGTACCTGGCGGAGCTGGTGGATTTCGCGGACCTGGACCGGGTGATCGACAGCGCGGCCCTGAAACCGGACATCCGGGGGTATTTTGTGATCAAGGACCAGAACGGAATCATCCTGTCCCACGAGAGCCGGGAGCAGGTGGGACTTCAGGCCGTTTCCGGACGTCTGGAGCATTATCCGGGATTGGATATTTCCGGCATGAAGCAGCTGGTGGAGCGCCAGCTCTCCGGCCAGGAGGGGACCTTCGTCTACGACTCCTACTGGTTTTCCGACGACGAGGAGCCCCAAAAGGCCAGGAAGTTCTCCGCCTTCTCGCCGCTCGCCATGGACGACGGTTTTTGGGTGATTGCCCTGACTATGGACTACGACGATTTTATCGGTCCCTACAATCAACTGCTGGCGGAATCCATGGGAATTCTGGCCGCCATTTTCATCTGTCTGGGCATCGGCGCCTGGGGGCTCATCCGGACCAGCCAGCGCCAGCGGGAACTGCTGCGCCAGACCCAGTATTTGAAGGAGCTGGGCAGCGCGGTGACGGAGCTGAACCAGACCCGGGAGCAGGCCAAACACAGCGAGCGGCTGCAGATGGTGGGAATCATGACCAGCGGCCTTTCCCACGAGTTCAACAACATTTTAGCTCCCATCCTGGGATATTCGGAGCTGTTGATGGGGGACCTGCCCCAGAACTGCCTATCCCACAGCGACGCGGCGGAGATTTATGATGCGGCCCTGCGGGCCAAGGAGCTGGTGGCCCAGATTTCCTCCCTGAGCCAGAAGAGCGCGGACCAGGCCCAGTACCGCCTGTTCGACTTTGAGGAGGAGCTGCGCAAATGGATCAAGTCGGTGATCCTCATCAAGCCGGAGAAGATCACCCTGAACACACGCATCCACACGGAGGGAGCCTGGGTGTACGGCAACCCCACCCAGCTGTACGAGGTGCTGTTAAACCTGTGCGTCAACGCCTTTTATGAGATGCCCGCCGAGGGCAGTCTGACCCTGACCGCCACGGTGGCGGAGGCGCAGGAGCTGCCGGAGGGGTTAAGCCCCCTTTCCCTGGGCGGCCGGTTTGTGCTGGTGCGGGTGCAGGATACGGGCGGCGGCATAAGCCCCGAGATCATCGACAACATTTTCACCCCGTTTTTCACCACCAAGAGGCACGGCGAGGGCACAGGCCTGGGACTGGCCATCACCCAGAAAATCCTCGACGAGCACCAGGGAGACATCTGCGTGGAATCCCGGCTGGGGGAGGGGAGCAGTTTCTATTACTGTATCCCGTTCCGGAACGCCGGGGAGGAGGAGCCGGTCCGCGCCCGGGAGGAGGAGCCGCAGCAGGGGAGAGGCGAGGGCGCGGGCCGTCTGCTGGTGGTGGACGACGATGAGAGTACCTTGAGAATGATCCGGCGGGTGCTGGGCAAAAACGGTTTTAAGGCCGACTATTACGCCGATCCGCGGGAAGCCCTGGCCGCGCTGGAGAGCGGGCTGGCGGAGTATGACGTGTTAATCTCCGACTACCAGATGGACGAGATGAACGGCGTAGAATTGGCCACCCAGGCCCGGTTCCTGAATAAAAACTTAAAAATCCTTATTCTCTCCGGCCTGATCAAATCGGAGATCGTGGACGCCTGCCAGAGGGGCCGCATCGACGGCTATCTGCTCAAGCCAGCCCATGGAGACCAGCTGTTAAAATTTATCAAAAATGGATGTATTTAGGCGATTATTCGGATTGTATGAAAAAAAGTACACTTTATCGCGTTGAATTCGCAGAAATTTAAAGTAATAAAATTGACTCTCCGATTTTTTTGTAGTATGATAGGAAACATCCTCAAACGGTGAGGACGGATTGCGGCAGCGTTCCACGAAACGGCCGTAAAAAATGTTATAAAAAGAGGAGAGCGAGTATTATGAAAAAATCATCCAAGATCATGTCCCTGGTACTGGCCGGCGCCATGGTTCTGTCCATGAGCGCATGCGGTTCCGGCAAAACCGATGCAGCTGCTGACACCACTGCCGCGACCACTACGGCGGCCGGAAGCGAGGCTGCTTCCTCCGCGGAGGAGACGGGTGCAGAGAGCCAGGCGGAAGCTCCCGCTGAGGGCGCTGTCTACAAAATCGGCATTTTACAGCTGACCCAGCATCCGGCTCTGGATGCCGCCAACCAGGGCTTTATAAAGGCGTTGGACGACGCGGGCGTCCAGTATGATCTGGACCAGCAGAACGCTTCCGGCGATCAGTCCGTGTGCCAGACCGTGGCGTCCAAATTCGCCAACGACGGCAAGGATCTGATTCTGGCCATCGCAACACCGGCGGCCCAGGCTATGGCCGGCGCAGTGACCGACACTCCCGTGCTGATCACCGCAGTGACCGACCCGGCGGAATCCGGCCTGGTGGATACCAACGAGGTTCCCGGGGGAAATGTAACCGGCACCTCCGATCTGACTCCGGTGGCGGAGCAGATTGATCTGCTGCAGAAGGTTCTTCCGGACGCGAAGAAGATCGGTATCCTGTACTGCTCTGCTGAGTCCAACTCTGAGATCCAGGCCCAGATGGCAAGAGATGCGATCGCGGCTGCGGGTATGGAGAGCCAGGACTTCACGGTATCCAGCTCCAACGAGATCCAGACCGTGGTTCAGTCCATGGTGGGCAAGGTGGACGCGGTTTACGCTCCCACGGACAACACCATCGCGGCGGGAATGACCACGGTGGCAATGGTCGCCAACGACAACAATCTGCCGGTGATCTGCGGTGAGTCCGGCATGGTGAACAGCGGCGGCTTGGCAACCTACGGCATCGATTACTTCCAGCTGGGCTACATGACCGGCCAGCAGGCTGTGAAGATCCTCACCGAGGGCGCTTCACCGGCCGATATGCCCATCGAGTATCTGAAGGCGGAAAACTGCGAGCTGACCGTGAACGAGGAGACCGCGCAGACGCTGGGAATCGACGTTTCCGTGCTGAAATAAGCGGAGCCAGTCCGAACCGGATCAGAGTTTAAACGGTGTTGTGAGCGCCCTGGGCAAAACCGCCCGGGAGCTTGCAGCACCATCTTTAGGTGCGGGGAGAACAGGCGGCAGATCCGCAATCCCATAGATGGTTTACTCAAGCTGTTTTGCGCGCGCAGGAAGGCCGCAGCGTAGGGGCTGGAGGGAGTTTGGGCAAGCCATTTATACGGAGTCTGCCTGTTAAGACCGTGAAACGGCGGCAACGCCGGGGTGCAGGCGGTTTATTTGATCATAGCGGTAATTTTAAATTGATGGAGGTAAATCATGGTTATCATTCACTTTTTCTCGGGTATGGGTCCCAAGCTTCTGGACGCCACCGGGCAGGGCGTGCTCTGGGGGCTGATGGTCCTGGGCGTTTACATTACATACAAGCTGCTGGACATCGCGGATTTGACCGTGGACGGCAGCTTCGCTCTGGGCGGCTGCGTCTGCGCCATGCTCATTGTCCAGAAGGGAGTCAATCCCTTTCTGGCGCTGTTTCTTGCGACTCTGGCCGGAATGGCGGCCGGGCTGGTCACCGGCGCTCTGCACACGGCCTTTGATATTCCCGCGATTCTGGCCGGAATTCTGACCCAGCTGGCGCTGTGGTCCGTGAACCTCTGGGTCATGGGCAAGAGCAACACGCCCCTGGCGAAGGTGGACAATATGGTAAGCCTTCTGGCGGAGAGCACCGGCTTCTCCCAGGCAAAGGCATCCCAGCTGATCGGCATCGCGGCGGCCATCGCCGTGGTGGCCCTGCTCTACTGGTTTTTCGGAACGGAGATCGGCAGCGCCATCCGCGCCACCGGCAACAATGAAGACATGATCCGCGCCCTGGGCGTGAACACCAAGTGGACCAAACTTTTGGGCCTGATGATCAGCAACGGTCTGGTGGGCCTTTCCGGCGCGCTGGTGTGTCAGAGCCAGAAGTACGCGGATGTGATGATGGGTCAGGGCGCCATTGTCATCGGCCTGGCGGCCATCGTCATCGGCGAGGTGCTGTTCGGCTGGTTCCGGAATTTTGCGCTGAAGCTGGCAGCGGCCGTGATCGGCTCCGTGGTCTACTTTGTGATCCGGGCCGTGGTGCTGGAGCTGGGAATGAATCCCAACTATATGAAGCTTTTGTCCGCCCTCATCGTGGCTCTGGCCCTTTGCGTGCCGGTGGCTGCCAATAAATGGAAGGCCTACCGGTCCTACTCGGAAGGAGGAGAACAGTAATGCTGAAGTTGACCAATGTGAGCAAGACCTTCAATAAAGGAACCATTAATGAAAAGAAGGCGTTAAAGAACCTGAACCTGACCTTAAACGACGGCGATTTTGTGACCGTGATCGGCGGTAACGGCGCGGGGAAATCCACCATGCTGAACATGATCGCAGGCGTGTATCCCATCGATGCGGGGCGCATCGAGATCGACGGGGTGAACATTTCCCGGCAGCCGGAGTACAAGCGGGCCAAATTTATCGGACGCGTGTTCCAGGACCCCATGAAGGGGACCGCCGCGGGTATGGAGATCCAGGAAAATATGGCGCTGGCCTTCCGGCGCGGACACCGGCGCGGGTTGGGCTGGGGAATCCGTTCCCAGGAGAAGGATTATTACCACGACCTTCTGACCCGCCTGGGACTGGGGCTCCAGAACCGCATGACCAGCAAGGTGGGCCTGCTCTCCGGCGGCCAGCGCCAGGCGTTGACCCTGCTCATGGCGACGCTCCAGAAACCCAAGCTCCTGCTGCTGGATGAGCACACGGCGGCCTTAGACCCCCAGACGGCCAAAAAGGTGCTGGATCTGACCCGGGAGATGGTGGAGGAGCAGAAGCTGACCGCCCTGATGGTGACCCACAATATGCGGGATGCCATTCAGATCGGAAACCGCCTGATCATGATGAACGACGGGCAGATTATCTACGATGTGGCGGGAGAAGAGAAGCAGAATCTGACCGTGGAGGATCTGCTGGAGAAGTTCGCGCAGGCCAGCGGCGGAGCCTTCGCCAACGACCGTATGCTGCTGTCAAAATAGAAAAATTTGGATGAGAGTCCGGCAAACCCCAAAATTATCGGTAAATTTTAAGAAAGATTTCACATTTTTTTGGCTGATTTTATGGTATACTGGTTGCTGATATGTGCCGGTACACCGGCAATGCCGAACGCCACGGTACGGATTTGGGGCGTTCGACTCCGCGGACAGGAACCGTTTTTGCCGTAGGATACGGTTCTTCGGCTCATTGTGCCCGCGAGAATAAAAAATGGAGACGAGTTGAAATATGCTGGACCATAAAGATTATCTGGAGACGTTGAACAAAGCCAGAAGGAAGCGCAACCGCAGATGGGATCCCCGCTATCTTCTGATGATTCTGGGAGCCGTGGTGCTGATCGGCATCGTGGCCGCCCTGGCCATGAGTCTGAAGAAGCCGGCCAGCGGCCGCGCGGCCGGGGAACCGGGACAGGAAGCCGGCCCAGGTCCCGGAGCAACCCCCGCCCAGGCGGCGGAGCCCACCCTCTCCCAGGAGGAGAAGGAACGGCAGGAGCAGCAGGCGGCCATCGACGAGGTGGTGAATTCTTACCAGAATCTGGGACTTGTGCAGGTGTCCGGTTACCTGAACATCCGGGAAACGCCCAGCCTGGACGGCAAGATCATCGGCAAGCTGTCCGGCGACGCCGGCTGTGAGATTCTGGAGACGGACGGGGAGTGGTCCCATATCACCTCCGGCGGGGTGGACGGCTATATCAACAACCAGTACCTGCTCACCGGCGACGAGGCTAAGTCTAAGGCAAAGGAGCTGGTGAAGCTTCGGGCCATTGTGACCACGGACAACCTGAATATCCGCAAGGAGCCCGCTCTCGACCCCAACAACGTGATCGGACAGGCCCTGTTAAACGAGCGCTACGTGGTGCTGGGACAGCAGGACGGCTGGATCCAGATCGAGGAGGGCTACATTTCCGCGGATTATGCAGACGTGAAATACGCCCTGAACGAGGGGCGCAAGATGGATCTTAAGGCCATGGCCATCAACCAGTATGACAACCTGGTGATCTCCAAGGTGAACAACTACTTAAACGTCCGGGCGGAGCCCAAATCCGACGGCAAGATCATCGGTAAGATGACCAGTAAGGCGGCGGGTGAAATCCTGGAAAGCCTGGACGGATGGTACAAGATCAAGTCCGGTCCCATTACCGGATATATCACGGCGGATCCCCAGTACACGGCCACTGGCCAGGAGGCGAAGGATATCGCCATGCAGACGGCCACTCTGAGGGCCGTGATCAACACGGACGTGCTCAATGTCCGCACCGAGCCAAACACGGATGCCAAAATCTGGACCCAGATCGTGAAGGACGAGCGCTACCCGGTGCTGGCCCAGTTGGACGGCTGGGTGCAGATTGAGCTGGATTCCGTGGACGAGGAGGACGGCTCTGAGGGCGACAAGGCTTACATCTCCACCCGGGACAACAACGTGGAGGTGCGCTATGCGCTGAACGAGGCCATCAAGTTCTCGCCGGCCGAGGAAGCGGCAAACGCCGCGGCGTCCAGGCGTTCCAAGGTGGTCAACTACGCCCTTCAGTTCGTGGGGAATCCCTACGTGTGGGGCGGCACCAGCCTGACTAAGGGCGCGGACTGCTCCGGCTTCACCATGCAGGTGATGAAGCAGTTCGGCGTGTCCCTGCCGCATTACTCCGGAGCCCAGGCCAAGATGGGCAAGCCGGTGAAGTCCAGCGAGATGCGTCCCGGCGATCTGATCTTCTACGCCAACAGCGGCGGCACGGTCAACCACGTTGCCATGTACATCGGCAACGGCCAGATCGTCCACGCGGCCAGCAAGAAGAGCGGAATCAAGATTTCCACCTGGAACTACCGCACGCCCGTTGCGATCCGCAACGTGCTGGGCGACTGACAGACAGCAAAATAGCGAAGTGCCAATGCCTGTGGCTTGGGAGAAATCCCCAAAAGCCCCATGCATTGGCGCTTTTTTTTGCAATTAGCAGGGGGTTTGGGCATTATATTTTGTGCGCCTATTGCATCGGGCTATGCCTGTCCCATATAATAAAATTATAAGATACGCTGTTCCTGCGGTGGAACGGGAGAGGAGGGGAGAGGACGGACACCCGGTATACAGAATACGGCGGCACAAGCCTGGTCTGAACCGCACAGCGCGGGAGGTGCCCGGAAAAAGAAAGGAGATGCAAACTGTGAGCAACGTGCTGGAATATTTTCAGATTCAAAAAAGAGGCTCCACCGTCCGCACTGAGGTGATTGCGGGCGCCACCACATTTGCCACCATGGCCTATATCCTCATCATTCAGCCGAAATACATGGGTGAAGCCGGCATGGACGCGGTGGGCGTGCTGCTGGCCACCGCCCTTGTGTCCGGCCTGGTCACCATTGTCATGGGCCTGGTTTCCAACATGCCCTTCGCGCTGGCCCCCGGCATGGGGTCCAATGCGGTTCTCGCCAATTCGATTGTTCTCGCCGGCATCGCATCCTGGCAGGTAGGCCTGGGAATGGTTTTCATCTCCGGCACCGTTTTCCTGCTGCTGAGTATTTTCGGGGTGCGGGAGCTGATCGTGAAGCTGATTCCCAAGGACATTAAGATCGGCATCAGCGCGGGCCTGGGCCTGTTCATCATCCGCACGGCCCTGGTCAACGCCAAGCTGGTGGCGGAGAATTTTAAAGGTCTGGGGGATTTTTCCCAGCCCTCCGTAGCGCTGGCCGGCATCGGCCTTATCATCTGTCTGGTTCTCAACTACGCCCGTTTTACCATCAAAGGGCGCACCTACAAGATCCGCGGCGCCATTCTGCTGGGGATCATCATTACCACGGTCCTGGGCCTGATCATGGGCGTTGTGAAATTCCCGGAAAGCATTTTTACCAAAGGCGCGCTCTCATCCCTGGGCAACGTGGCCTTCAAGGCGGACGTGCTGGGGGCCCTGCGGCCGGAGTACATCGCCTTCATGCTGGCATTTTTTATCAGCGATTTCTTTTCCACTCTGGGCACGGCCCTGGGATTGGCGAACAAGGCGGGAATGATGGATGAGAACGGCAATTTCCCACTGATTGGAAAGGTCTTCCTGGTGGACTCCATGGGAACGATTACAGGGGCCGTCATGGGCCTTTCCGTGGTCACCACGTATGTGGAGAGCGCCACCGGCGTGGAGGTGGGCGGACGCACCGGCCTGGCCTCCGTGGTGACGGGCCTGCTGTTTATCGCGGCGGTATTTTTCGCCCCGCTGTTTCTCATGATCCCCACGGCCGCAACATCCCCGGCGCTGATTTTGATTGGAATTTCCATGATGAACGGACTCAAATCAGTGGATTTCGATCCGCTGAAGTGGACGCCGGTGGCGATTTTGATGATCGGAAGCCTGTTCGGCGGAACCCCAAAGGGCATCGCCATCGGGTTAGTCACCTACTGCATCGTAAACATTATGTACTACACGTTCACGGATGAGCGGAGCAAGGAAACGCTGCCATCTCTGTTTACCATTGTGCTGGCGCTGTTGACCTGCCTGCAGTTCTTCATTTAACGCCAGACACGGAAGATGAAAGGAGGTAATCGTTTGAGAGCAATTCAAAATCCGGACCGCAGCAGACTGATAGCGGCGGCGATGCAGCGGATTCCCTGTGATCTGACCATTCAAAATATCCGTCTGGTCAATGTGATCACCGGGGAAATCTATCCCGCCGAAGTGGACGTGCTGGACGGCGTGATCGTGCGCGTGCGGGAGGGGGAGATGACGGCCGTGCCGTCAGGAACGGTTTATGACGGCCGCGGCGCATACCTGATGCCCGGCTTTATCGACATCCATATGCATGTGGAGAGCACCATGCTCACCCCCGGGGAATTCGGAAGGGCGGCGGTGCTTTGCGGAACCACCGCGGTTTTCGTGGACCCCCACGAGATCGCCAACGTCATGGGGATTTCCGGCGTGGAGTATATGCTGGAGGACGCCAGGCGGTCGCCTGTGCGTCAGTTTAACCTGGCCTCATCCTGCGTGCCCTCCGTACCCGGGTTGGAAGGCTCCGGCGCCAGTTTCGGCCCGGAGGAGATTGCGATGCTCCTGGACCGGGAGGGAGTTGTGGGCATCGCGGAGGTGATGGATGTGTTGAGCGTGGTCAATGATGCGCAGCGCATGCACGGCATTCTCGCGGAGGGACTGCGGCGGGACGTTCTGATCCAGGGACATGCGCCACGGGTCTACGGAAAGGAGCTGGCCGCCTATATCCTGGGAGGTCCCACGGACAATCATTCCGGGCGGACCGCCAGGGAGTGCTGCGAAAACCTGCGGGCCGGACTTCACGTGAACCTGCAGGCCAGCTCGCTTTCCAGCGGGAGCCTGCCGGAGATGCTGCAGGGGCTGCGGGGCCACCGTTACCATGATAATGTTTCCCTTTGCACCGACGATGTTCACGCCAAGGATCTGCTGGAGACGGGCCATATCAACCGCATTATGAAAAAACTGATCGAGCTGGGCGTGGACCCGATGGACGCCATACGCTGGGGCACGTACAACGCGGCCAGGGAGGCTGGGATGGCGGATCTGGGCGCCGTGGCTCCCGGTTATGCCGCGGACCTGCAGCTGGTGGAGGAGCTGGATGGACGCAATCCTTTCGCCGTCTTTGTGGGCGGAAAACTGATGTGTGAGGACGGCAGACTGTGCGCAGGACCGTCCGGCGCGGAAAAAATCCCATTCCCCAACACGGTGCAGCTGTCCTGGCTGCGGGGGGAGGAGGATTTCTATCTGGCGCCTCCGGGGCCGGACAGCCTGGTATGCATCGTTCCCTGCAACGAGGCGGGCCGGGCTCTGTCTGAGCCGCTGTACGAGAGGCTGCCGGTGAAGAATGGGAGAATCGATCTCACGGGCCGGGAGGAGCTTTGCTTTTTAAGCGTCTGCAACCGGCACGGCGCCCAGGACCGGACGATCTGTGTATTTCAAAACTTCGGCCTGGAGCGCGGCGCGGTGGCTTCCACGGTCTCCCACGACAGCCACAATTTTACCGTGGCCTACAAAAATCCGGAAGATGCCCTTATTGCTGCCAACTATCTTCAGGAGGTGGGCGGTGGAATGTGCGCGGTGCTGGACGGCCAGGTGCTGGCCGGGCTTCCGCTTCCGGTGGCCGGACTGATGTCCCAGCTTCCCTGCCATGAGCTGATGGAGCAGATCAGCGCTCTGGAGAAGGCGGTGGGACAGGTCTGCAAGAGTGATAAGATGATGATGCGGATCGCCATCAGCTCTCTGCTGGCGGCGCCTATTCTCTGCATCAGCGACCGCGGACTGGTGGACGGCCGCACCCAGACGTTTGTGGAGCTATTCAAATAGTAGGTTCCATTTAACCTTCATTTTGATCATACCGGGGCTGCTGCCGAATTTATGAAATTCAGGCTGCAGCCCCGTTTTAAGCGCCGTTTCCGGGAAGCGGGCCTTAAAATGTCCTGCGCAGCCCACAACGCCGCCATGCATATTTTCCCGCGCCCGGCGCAGACTATTCCCTGAACAGCCGCAGACCCTTAAAACGGTCTGAGGCGGCAGAACGAGGAAAGGAAGATAAGGCCATGGCGCAGGATAAGAGCAAAAATAAAAAGAAAAACGCGGTTGTGGACAACAACGGCGGACAGGACAATACACAGGAGAAGATAAACGAGAAGGACATCGAGGCCAAGGAAGATCAGAAGTTGGAGGAGTACGGCCAGATGACCCTGGAAGAAAACAGGAGGCATCGGAAAATCCATCTGATCACCATCATCGGCGAGGTGGAGGGCCACGAGAACCTGTCCGGCAACAGCAAAGCCACCAAATACGACCACGTGCTGCCCCAGCTGGCCCAGATTGAGGACGACGACACCGTGGACGGCCTTTTGGTGCTGCTCAACACCTCCGGCGGGGATGTGGACGCGGGTCTGGCCATCGCGGAGATGATCGCCTCACTGTCCATGCCCACGGTCTCCCTGGTGCTGGGCGGAAGCCATTCCATCGGCGTGCCCCTGGCGGTCTCCACCAACTACTCCTTTATTGTGCCCTCGGGAACCATGATGATTCATCCCGTGCGCATGTCCGGCATGGTGATCGGCAGTTCCCAGACGTATGAGTATTTTGCCATGATCGAGGACCGGATTCTGAATTTCGTGGAGAGCCACGCCCGCATCGCCTACGATCAGCTGAAGGAACTCATGCACAACACCGAGATGCTCACCCGCGATCTGGGCACCGTTCTGGTGGGAAAAGAGGCCGTGGAAGCCGGGCTGATCGACGAGGTAGGGGGCATCAAGGAAGCGCTGCACAAACTCTATCAGATGATCGACGCGAAAAATTAAATGCCTTGGCGTTGCATTTCCCCGGATTTTTTTGTATACTATATACTAACTGGGCTTATGCCCGGAGACGTGTATAGAATGACGGGAGGCTGATTTCGTGGCTGATTCAAATCGTAAAAGGCAGAGCACACCAAAGAATACAGGGAAAAGCACAAGAGGTGCGGGAACGTCCAGGAAGGGCGGTTCCGGGGCGAAGAGAAGCCAGGGAAAGTCAGCGAATACAGAACAGGATATGGGATTTTTGAGAGCAGAAGTGGTCGTCATCTGCTCTTTTGCTGTTGCAGTGCTGTTGTTTCTCAGCAATTTCCGGCTCTGCGGCGTGGTGGGCGAAGCCCTGCGCCGGGCGCAGCTGGGAGTTTTTGGCATGGTGGGCTTTCTGGTGCCCATTCTGTTGTTTGTGGGGACATGCTTTCACATGTCGAATGAGGGAAATATCCATGCGGCGCTGAAGCTGGGCGCGGTGATCCTGGCCGTGATCACGGTCTGCGGCCTGCTGCAGCTTATGTTCGGCTCCACGCCCGACGGCGCCAAGTGGATGGAGTATTACAAGCAGTCCGCGGACACAGGCCGGGGCGGCGGATGGCTGGGCGGCGTGCTGGCCTCCTTGCTGACCGTGGCGCTGGGACGGGCCGGAGCCTACCTGGTGCTCTTTGTGGTATTGATTATCTGCGCGGTCTGCATCACGGAGAAATCCTTTGTTTCCGTGGTCCGGTCCGGCGGGGACAAGGCGTACCACTATGCCAGGGAAGATATGGAGCGCAGGCGCGAAAACCACGCCAGACGGCAGGAGGAGCGCAGGCAGGAGCGGGAGGAGCAGATGGTGCGCGGCGTCAATTTAGAGGCCACCAGGCTCACTGATCCCAGGGATCTGCCGGATATTATGGAAGATGAGGAACCGGAGAACATTGGATACGAATCGGCCCAGGGGGGCGCGGCTCCGGCTGCGGCCGCCGCGGATGTGTTCCGGGGGCAGATCAATCTGCCGCCGGAGTATCAGGGCGGAGAGCAGGAGCTGCCCTATGAGACCGACGATGTGGCCGTGCTGGCGGATTCTATCGAACGCCACCAGAAGCCCGCTGCCCCGGTGAAGGGAACCGGCAGGGAGCGGACGGCCACCCCGGCCAGGGAGCCAGCGGACGCGTATCTGTTACATAGGGAGGACGGAGAGGAGACGATCCGGCTTCCCAGAGACCACAGAACCCTGGGAGAGATGGAGTTTGTGGAGGACGGCTACAGAGAGCCGGGGATGAGGACCGCGGAAGCGGAACCTGGGGCCAGGCCGGATTTCCTGCAGGATATCTCGGAGGAAGCGCCTTTCGAGGAGGATATTCCTCCCTTTGAGGAGCCGGTGGTCCGGGTGAGCCTGGATGTTCCTGTGGGCAGGCAGGAAAAACTTTATGGGGAGGGCTTGTCCGGTGAGGAGGACCTGTCCGGCGTTAAGGGCGTGTCTTATGCGGGGGAAACGTCTTACGCGGAGGGCCTGTCCGGCGTTGCGGGAACGGCTTACGCGGAAGGCCTGTCCGGCGCGGAGGGAACATCCGGTCCGGAGAAAACGCCATATGCGGCAAAAACAGGCGGCCGGGAGGAAAACACGGTTTACGAGGATACCGCTCCCTGGGAGACGGCTGGATCCGGGGCCGGGATGCTCTCGGTTCAGGAGGACGACTACAGCCAGGATCATTCGGAGCAGGGCGTAAATTACGACAGCATCTTTGTGCCGGAGGAGCCCAAGCGGGTGGTGACGGCAGGCGGCAAGGTGATTGAGACCGAAACCGAGCTGTTGCAGAAAAAGCTTGAGAAGAAGCGACAGGCCGCGGCTACGGCCAGCGAGAGCGTGGAGGTGGCCGAGGAGATCCGCAAGGAGGAAGAGGTGGTGAAAAAGGAGTACATTTTCCCGCCCACCACCCTGTTAAAGCGCGGGAACCGCAATGCAGGCGCATTTTCCCAGAACGAATACAAGGCCACAGCCATCAAACTGCAGCAGACCCTGCGCAACTTCGGCGTGGGCGTGACCGTGACCAATATCAGCTGCGGACCGGCGGTGACCCGCTACGAGCTGCTGCCTGAGCAGGGCGTGAAGGTCAGCAAGATCGTGGGTCTGACCGACGACATCAAGCTGAACCTGGCAGCCGCGGACATCCGCATCGAGGCCCCCATCCCCGGCAAATCCGCCGTGGGCATCGAGGTGCCGAACAAGGAAAACAACGTGGTTTATCTGCGGGAACTGCTGGAGTCCGACAATTTCCAGAACCACAAGTCCCGTCTGGCCTTTGCGGTGGGTAAGGACATCGGCGGCCAGGTGGTGGTGACGGACATCGGCAAGATGCCCCACCTTTTGATCGCGGGCGCCACCGGCTCCGGTAAATCCGTGTGTATCAACACGCTGATCATGAGTATTATCTTCAAGTCCAAACCTGAGGACGTGAAACTGATCATGGTGGACCCCAAGGTGGTGGAGCTCAGCGTCTACAACGGCATCCCCCATCTGCTGATCCCGGTGGTTACGGACCCGAAAAAGGCTTCCGGCGCGTTAAACTGGGCCGTGGCTGAGATGGAGGACCGCTACAAGAAGTTCGCCTCCTGCAATGTCCGGGATCTGAAGGGCTACAACGACCGGGTGGAGAAGCTGAAGGACGTGGAGAGCGACAACAAGCCGACCAAGCTTCCCCAGATCGTGATTATCATCGACGAGCTGGCGGACCTGATGATGGTGGCCCCCGGCGAGGTGGAGGAGTCCATCTGCCGTCTGGCCCAGCTGGCAAGAGCTGCGGGAATCCATCTGGTGATCGCAACCCAGCGCCCGTCGGTGAACGTGATCACCGGCCTGATCAAGGCCAACGTGCCGTCGCGAATCGCATTTTCCGTGTCCTCGGGGGTGGACTCCAGGACCATTATCGATATGAACGGAGCCGAGAAGCTTCTGGGCAAGGGCGACATGCTCTTTTACCCGGCGGGCTTCCCCAAACCTCAGCGTGTGCAGGGCGCTTTCGTGTCCGACGAGGAGGTGGGCCGGGTGGTGGAATTCCTCACCGAGCAGGGTCTGACGGCCCAGTACAGCCCGGAGGTGGAGAACCGGATCGCCTCCCCTGCGGCGGAGAGCGCCGGGAGCAAGGCGGACGACGGGCGGGATGAGTATTTCGTCCAGGCCGGACAGCTGATCATCGACAAGGACAAGGCTTCCATCGGCATGCTGCAGCGCATGTTCAAGATCGGCTTTAACCGGGCGGCCCGCATCATGGACCAGCTGGCCGAGGCCGGCGTGGTGGGCGAGGAGGAAGGCACCAAGCCCAGAAAAGTATTGATGAGTCCTGAACAGTTCCAGGAATTCCTGGAGCAGGGCAGATAGATGATGTTCACGGATCAATCCATGGTCAACACTAACATTAAGGAGGAAAAGCGGCATGAAGTCAGATATTGAGATCGCACAGGAGGCGCGGATGCTTCCCATCAAAGAGGTGGCTAAGTCCTATGGAATCGGGGAGGACGATCTGGAGCTCTACGGCAAGTACAAGGCCAAGCTCACAGACGATCTGTGGGAGCAGGTGAAGGACCGCCCGGACGGAAAACTGGTGCTGGTGACCGCCATCAACCCCACCCCGGCGGGCGAGGGTAAGACCACCACCACCGTGGGTCTGGGAGAAGCGTTCGGTGTGATGAAAAAGAGCGCAATTATCGCGCTGCGGGAGCCATCTTTAGGGCCGTGCTTTGGCATCAAGGGCGGAGCGGCCGGGGGCGGGTACGCCCAGGTGGTTCCCATGGAGGACTTAAATCTGCACTTTACCGGCGATTTCCACGCCATCACCTCCGCCAACAACCTGCTGGCGGCGCTGCTGGACAATCACATCCAGCAGGGCAACGCCCTGGGCATCGATCCCCGCCAGGTGCAGTGGAAGCGCTGTGAGGACATGAACGACCGTGCGCTGCGAAACGTGGTCATCGGCCTTGGCGCAAAGGCGGACGGAATGGTGCGCGAGGACCATTTTGTGATCACCGTGGCCTCCGAGATCATGGCGATTCTCTGCCTGGCAGCGGATATGAAGGACTTAAAGGAGCGCCTTGGCCGGATTATCGTGGCTTACAACTTTGCCGGCGAGCCGGTGACCGCGGCGGACTTACGCGCGGTGGGCTCCATGGCCGCCCTGTTAAAGGACGCGTTAAAGCCCAACCTGATTCAGACCCTGGAGCACACCGGCGTGCTGGTACACGGCGGCCCCTTCGCCAATATCGCCCACGGCTGCAACAGCGTCAGAGCCACCCGCACGGCGCTGAAGCTGGCGGACATCGTGGTGACCGAGGCGGGCTTCGGCGCGGACCTGGGCGCTGAGAAGTTCCTGGACATCAAGTGCCGCATGGCCGGGCTGAAGCCCGACGCGGTGGTGCTGGTGGCCACGGTGCGCGCCCTCAAATACAACGGCGGCGTGCCCAAGGACCAGCTCTCAACCGAGAACCTGGACGCCTTAAAGCGGGGCATTGTGAACCTGGAGAAGCACATCGAGAACATCCAGAAGTTCGGCGTTCCGGTGGTCGTGACCTTAAATTCCTTCACCTCCGACACGGAGGCGGAATATGAATATATTAAGCATTTCTGCGAGCAGAGGGGCTGTGATTTCGCACTCAGCGAGGTCTGGGCCAAGGGCGGAGAGGGCGGAATCGCCCTGGCCGGGAAGGTTCTCGAGACCCTGGAGAAGAAGCAGAGCAACTTTAAGGTGCTCTATCCCGACGAGATGAGTCTGAAGGAGAAGATCGGCACCATCGCCGCCGAGGTTTACGGCGCGGACGGCGTGACCTACGCGCCGGCGGCTGAGAAGGCGTTAAAGCGCATCACCGAGATGGGCTACGGAAACCTTCCGGTCTGCATGGCCAAAACCCAGTATTCCCTGTCCGACGACCAGACCAAGCTGGGCAGGCCCACCGGGTTTAAGATCAACGTGCGCGACGCCTACGTGTCCGCGGGCGCAGGCTTTGTGGTGGCCCTCACCGGCTCCATTATGACCATGCCCGGGCTTCCCAAGAAACCGGCGGCCGAGGGGATCGATGTGGACGAGAGCGGAAAGATTACCGGGCTGTTTTAATCCGGACATGGGTGTGCCGTCCCGGACCCGCCACGGAAGGGCCGCCGGAAGTTTGACCGGCCGTCCTGCCACGGGTGGCTCACCCCTGTCATCCCCCCGCAACACGCGCCCCGGGGGAGCGCAGGCCGCTTTAGAACTGGCCGAATCCCCGATGATTTCTAAGAAAAGAGGACATTCCGTATGGTATTGAGCGATTGGCTGGAAGGACTGGATTACGAGCTGCTGCAGGGCAGCCTGGAGGTACAGGTATCGGACGTCTCCTATGACTCCAGAAAGGCAAAAGAGGGCGACGTGTTCGTGTGCATGACCGGAACCCGCGTGGACTCCCACCTGTTTATTCCCCAGGTGGAGGAGGCGGGGGTCAGGGGCATTGTGATCGAACGCCCCCTTAAGGAGCTGCTGAAGGCCGTTTCGCCCCAGGTGACGGTGCTCAGGGTAAAGGATGGCCGCCGGGCTCTGGCGCTGCTCTCAGCCGCCCGGTTCGGTTATCCTGCGAGAAAGATGATCACCGTGGGCGTCACCGGCACAAAGGGGAAAACCACCACCACCCATATGATCAAAGCCATACTGGAGGCGGCGGGGAAGAAGGTGGGCATGATCGGCACCAACGGCACCGTGATCGGCAACCGGGTGACGCCCAACCTGAATACCACGCCCGAGTCCTACCAGCTCCATCAGGCCTTCGCGGACATGGTGGAGGCGGGCTGCGAGTACATGATCATGGAGGTGTCCTCCCAGGGCATCAAAATGCACCGGACCGACGGCCTGTTCTTTGATTACGGCCTGTTTACCAACATATCCCCGGACCACATCGGACCTGACGAGCACGCGGATTTTGCGGAATACCTCTACTACAAATCCCGGCTGATGACCATGTGTAAGGTGGGGCTGGTAAACCGTGGGGATGAACACTATGAGGGTATCGTGAAGGATGCGTCCTGCCGCCTCTATACCTACCGGGTGGCGGTGGAAGACGGAGCAGCCGCAGATTTCGAGGCCCGGAATATCCGCTACGTTGCGGAGGAGAATTTCGTGGGCACGGAGTTCGACGTGACCGGCCGCCTGTCCATGGACGTGCGCCTGGGCATCCCGGGCCTGTTCAACGTGGACAACGCCCTGGCGGCCATGAGCCTGTGCAGCTTCATGGGCCTGGACAAACAGCGTATGAGCCACGCCCTGGAGCACATCCGAATCAACGGCCGTATGGAGATCGTGCACACCTCCAGGCGCTGTACCGTGCTGGTGGATTACGCCCACAACGCGGTGAGCATGGAAAGCCTGCTTGCCACCCTGCGCAACTATCATCCCAAACGCCTGGTCTGTGTGTTCGGCTGCGGCGGAAACCGCTCCAAGGACCGCCGGTATTCCATGGGAGAGATCGGCGGGAGAATGGCGGATCTGTGTATTCTGACGGCGGACAATTCACGTTATGAGAAGCCGGAGGACATCATCGCAGATATCCGTTCCAGCATCGAGAAAACCGGCGGGGCCTTCGTGGAGATCCCGGACCGCCGCCAGGCCATCGAGTACAGCATAAAGAACGCCCTGCCCGGCGACATGATCGCCGTGATCGGAAAGGGACACGAGGATTACCAGGAAATCTGCGGCGTGCGCCATCATTTCCTGGACCGCGAGGTGATCGAGGAGACGGTAAAAAAACTGGGAGAGAGGGCCTGAGCATGGAACATATACGGGTAAAACAGGTTGTGGAGGCGGCAAATGGCCGCCTTCTCTGCGGAAATGAGGACCAGGCCCTGGCTAACATCAGCCTGGATTCCAGAAATATGAGCGGGCTGGACCTGTTCGTCCCCATTGTGGGGGAGAAGGTGGACGCCCACCGGTTCATCTGCCAGGCCATCGGAAACGGCGCGGTGGCGGTATTCACCAGCGCCCATCGGGACGCGGCCCAGGTAGAGGAAGCCATTGCGGACTGGGAGAGCCGCGGAAACGACGGGACAGCGGCCAGGAAAGCCGCCTGGATCGCCGTGGAAGACACCAAAGCGGCCCTCCAGAGACTGGGAAAATACTGCCGGGACCGGATTCGCATCCCTCTGGTGGGCATCACAGGCAGCGTGGGCAAGACTACCACCCGGGAGATGATCGCCGCGGCCCTCAGCGCAGGCTACGCGGTTTACCGGACTCCGGGTAATTCCAACAGCCAGGTGGGCGTGCCCATTACCATGAGCTCGATCCCGTCGGAGGCCGGGATCGCGGTGATCGAGCTGGGCATGAGCGAACCGGGGGAGATGGAGAAGATCGCCCGGGTGGCCTGTGTGGACAGCGCGGTGGTGACCAATATCGGCATCGCCCACATTGAGCAGCTGGGTTCCCAGGAGAACATCCTGCGGGAGAAGCTGCACATCCAGGACGGCATGAACCCGGAGGGAATCCTCTTTGTCAACGGGGACGATCCGCTGCTGGCGGACATTCAGGCCGAAGGAGGGCGGCGTACCATCCGCTACGGCATGTCCGACGGGTGCGAATACCGGGCCGAAGACGTGCGGCTGGACGAGGGTTATCCGGTGTTCACCGCGGTCCATGGGGAGAAACGCACGCCCGCCCGGCTTCAGGTCATGGGCACCCACATGGTGGGCAACGCCATGGCGGCGCTGGCCGTGGCCGCAGAGTACGGTGTGGATATGGAGGCGGCTGCCAGGAAGCTGGGGGAGTTCGGAGGTTATAAAGGCAGGCAGCAGATCCACGAGTTTCAGGGCATGACCATCATCGACGACAGCTATAACGCCAGCCCGGTCTCCATGAAGGCCGGTTTGGAGGTGCTTTCCTCCATGAAACCCGGCGCCAGGAAGATTGCAGTCCTGGCGGATATGAAGGAGCTTGGGCCGGACACCGTGGAATTTCACCGGGAGATCGGCCGCTATATCGCCGAACATCCGGTGGACCAGGTGCTTCTCTACGGAGAGCTGGCCGCGGCCATTGGGCAGGGTATCCGGGAGGCGGGCGGCCAATCCCCATTCCAGCTCTGCGATAACCTGGAACAGGTGGAGGAGTGGCTGAAGCGGGAGGCAAAAAACGGGGACTGCATTCTCTTTAAGGGCTCCAACAGCATGAAGCTGGGGGAAGCGGTGGCGGAATTTATGGGGCAAAACTGATTGTGAATGCCGCGTAAGCGTCCGCAGGCTGCGCCAGCGCCCCGCTATGTTTGAAATGACAAGAAAAATGACAAGAGCCGGACAATTCATACCATGTCCGGCTCTTTCTGGATGGATCAGAACTTATTTAGATGTCAACACTACGGCGAAATGCTCACACAGCGGCATAAAGATAATAAGCACCAGATAACCGGCCGCCAGGAGATAAGGCAGCGCGCGGGGCCAGACGGCCAGTATGGACCCTCCCACTGCCACGAACTGGCAGAAGAAGCTGATGCAGGTGATCAGTACAAGTCCGCCGACAGCCGTGGAGATCAGATGGCAGCCCAGCTTATTCTTAATTCCCAGGTATTTGGTAAACATTTTCCTCCAGGCGGGAGCCGGAATCAAATCGCAGATGGTATAACCCACCGCCATGCTGACCACAAAGCTCTGGACAAACGCCAGGGGCTGTATCGCTCCGGCCATGGAGAGCCCCACAGCCGTCAAGGCCAGGCCCAATGCGACGTTGATCAGAAAGTTGATGATTTGGCCAAAATGCTGTTTTCCTATCATATGTTTCTCCTCTCTGAATGCCGTTTTCAGGCGTAGTATCCGGCGTTAAAGCCTTCGCGTGAGGCCTGAATCGCCTGTCTGGCCTGAACCGCATCGCCCACAATCACCGTCTCGCAGATGCCGTCCAGTTCCTCCTTCAGAGGGCAGAAGGCCCTGGTGCCGATGGCCAGCACAACGGTGTCGCACGGAAACAGAGTGACGGTGTCACCTTGTTTTAACAGAGCGCCCTCCGCCGTAACCCCGGCCAGGCTGGTTTTGGTCAAAATATCCACGTAACAGCGGTTCAGGCAGTCCTTCAAGTCGTCCCGGATTCCGGCTTCCATGTCAAGGGCGATTTCATCCCGCATCTCAATCACCGTTACCTTGGATTTACATTGCATTCCTAGGTAAGCGGCTGTCTCGGAACCGACCATTCCGCCCCCCGCCACCAGGACGTTCATACCCGTGTCGGATCTGCCGAGGAGAACATCCTCCGCCAGGACCACGTTTTCATTTTCGATTCCGGGAACCTGGGGGATAACCGGCGCTGCGCCGGTGGCCAGGATAACCTTATCCGGCTTTCCGTCCCGGACCATCTGAGCGGTCAACTCCGTGTTCAGGTGCAGGTGGATGTTGTCGTGCTTCATCATCTCACGGTAAAGCCAGGCCGTGTAGGTGGCAAATTCCCCTTTGTAAGGAGGGTAGGAGGCGGAAATGAACTGTCCGCCCACGGTGTTTCTTTTCTCAAACAGTTCAACCTGGTGCCCTCTGAGGGCGGCCCCTCTTGCCGCTTCCATCCCTGCGATTCCAGCTCCCACAATATAGAGTTTCTTAAGGGCCGGCGCCTTGGAATAATCCAGCTCATATTCGTGACCGAGTTCGGGGTTGACTATACAATAAATGGGAACGCCCTGGTAGGTGGAAGCGGTGCAGCCCTGGAGACATCCGATGCATTGGCGGATATCATTACAGCGCCCGTTTGCAGCTTTCTCCGGCCAGTGGGGATCCGCAAGGGAGGCGCGTCCCATGGCGACGAAGTCGGCTTTGCCTGAGGCAATGATGTCCTCCGCCATACAAGGATCGGAAACCCGCCCAACCGTAATGACGGGGATGTTCAGGAAACGTTTTGCCTCGGCTGCAAAATCTGCGTTCCAACCGTGATGCTGGAAAAAGGAAGCTACGATGCCAAGGGAGGAGCGCACGCCGTACATGCCGTTGGATAAATGAATGGCATCCGCGCCCATTTCCTCCATATCCCGCAGCATCTGGCGGCTCTCACACATGCCGCGCCCTCCTTCAGAATTTTCCTGGGCGGAGAAACGGATGATTACCGGGTAATCCGCTCCGACCTGGCCGCGGATTTCACTGAAAATTTCGCGCAAAAAACGCATGCGGTTGTCATAGGTTCCGCCGTATTCATCGATCCTGTGGTTACAGTTGGGGGATAAAAACTCATGAATCAGATAACCGTGAGCCGCATGGATCTCAACTCCGTCAAAACCGGCTTTTTTCGCGTTCAGAGCGGTGACGCCGAAATCCTTTACCAGCTGCCGGATCTCACTGACTGTCAGCTCCCGTGGGATTTCCTTATTCCATGGACAGGGGATCGGGGAACAGGAAACGGGCTGCATGCCGCCGTTAACCTGGCGGTTGGCCTGTCGGCCCGCGTGGTAAATCTGGCAGAAAATTTTGGCGCCGTGCTGATGAATGGCATCGGTGAGCCGTCTGTGGCTGGGAATCTGCTCCTCCTTCCACAGCCCTGCCACAGCCGGATAACCGGCGGCATGCTCGTTAACCCGGTAATCTTCGGTTATAATTAATCCCCATCCGCCCTTGGCTTTCTCTTCGTGATAGCGGATATACTGCTCCGTGGCCTCGCCGTCCGGGCACATGTTGGCAACCATGGCCGGCACCACGAGCCGGTTAGGAATTTCACAATTTCCGATGGCGAAAGGTGTAAAAATTTGTTGGATTTTCATTTTAAGTCCTCCTGCTTGATTTGATGAATGGATTATAAACCCTATGGTTTTTGTTAAGTCAACCCATAGCGGGAACTGAAAATTCAACAAAAATCCATGTGATTTTATTAACAAAATCTGGATTCTATTGTATACTAAGTCTAAACCGTGAAGATTCAGCCGGACAAACTCGACAGCGGCTATCGGGTTTTGGGAGATTCCGGTAAACTTGCAGTCCGCAGTTTTTTGGAGAAACGAGGGGGAACAATGGAGGAGAAATATAAGATCGGCACCATATCCAAACTGCTGGGTATACCCATACAGACGTTACATTATTTTGAGACATGCGGCTTTGTGACGCCCAGCAAAGACAGTAAAAGCAATTACCGCTACTATGATGCGTGGGATGTGAATTTTTTGCTTGACAGCCGCTACCTGCGTTCTTTTGAGTTTACCAACCAGGAAATCGAGGAGATGATCAACCGGGACGATTTCCAGGCGTTGAATCAGAGGTTTGCTAACCGGGAGCGAAGTCTTTTGGAGCTGATTCAGCATTATCAGGATATCCTGGACGAAGTGCATCATGAAAAGGAGCGGATCGGCAGGTATCAGGATTATCTGGGAGTTTTCAAGCCGGAGAAAAGCCCGGGGGTATTTTTCAATCCATACCGGAAAAATAACGATTTCAAGGCCTTGGCCAAGGGGGGAAGCGCAGTGCCGGACATCACCCAGTGGCTGGACAACATGCCCTTTGTCAAGGCCACCTTCCAGATTCCGGGGGACTCGCTGGCTTCCCGAAAACAGGATGACATCGAATACATCTGGGGGTTCTCGGTTTCCACAAAGAAGGTGAGACAGCTGCCGTTAATCGTGAACGAAAATGCGTTATACTGCCCTCCCAGACAGTGCCTGTATACAGTTTTTAAGGCATACGGAAGAAATACATTCACCGCCTGCTTTTATGAGCAGGTGATGAAACCCATCTGGGACATGGGGTACGAGGTGTGGGAGCCGCCGCTGGGAAGGCTTCTGATGCGCATACATGAAAATGAGGTATTTACCAGATATTTTGAGGTTTGGGTTCCGGTGGAGCCCAGGATGTAACGGAAAGCTCGCCGCAGCGCGTATATCATGGGCCTGATCCGGGGTAAACTGTTTCCATACAGACCATACTTTGGAACCAAAGGAGACTTGATATATGCAGCAGCAGAACGGTGAAAAGAAAATACTGTGGTACAGCCTGGCCTTCATGGCCTTTTCCACAGTCTGGGGATTCGGAAATGTGATCAACGGCTTCTCGGAGTACGGCGGCTTAAAGGCCATTGTCAGCTGGATCCTGATATTTGCGATCTATTTTGTGCCCTACGCCCTGATGGTGGGCGAGCTGGGCAGCGCTTTTAAAAATGCCGGGGGCGGCGTCAGCTCCTGGATTCACGAGACCATCGGCCCGCGGATGGCCTACTATGCGGGCTGGACCTACTGGGTGGTGCACATGCCTTACATTTCCCAGAAGCCCTCGGCTGCGGTGATCGCGGCCAGCTGGGCCGTGTTTCAGGACAAGCGGGCCAGCGACATGAACACCACGGTGCTGCAGCTGGTCTGCCTGGTGATTTTCCTCTTCGCCATGTACCTGGCGGGCAAGGGCGTGAACATGCTCAAGCAGCTGTCCACCCTGGCCGGTTCCGCCATGTTTATCATGTCCATGCTGTTTGTGGTTATGATGCTGGGGGCGCCCTTTATCACCGACCAGGGGATTCTGGATATCGACTGGTCCGTCAGGACCTTTATGCCAACCTTTGACGCCAAATTTTTCATGGGTCTCTCCATCCTGGTATTTGCGGTGGGCGGCTGCGAGAAGATTTCCCCCTACGTCAATAAAATGAAGGATCCGTCCCGGGATTTCTCCAAGGGAATGGTGGCGTTGGCCGTGATGGTGGCGCTGACCGCCATTTTGGGCACCATCGCCCTGGGTATGATGTTCGATTCCAACCATATTCCCCAGGATCTGATGACCAACGGGGCCTACTACGCGTTCCAGCGGCTGGGGGAATACTACCATATGGGCAATTTCTTTGTGATCGTCTACGCCCTGACCAACCTGGTAGGCCAGTTTTCCGTCATGGTGCTGTCCATCGACGCGCCCCTTCGGATGCTGCTTGAGAGCGCGGACCGGGACTATATCCCGGAAAAACTGTTTGTGAAAAATGAGAATGGGGCGTATACTAATGGACATAAGCTGGTCATGGCCATCGTGGCCGTGCTGATCGTTGTCCCGGCCTTCGGCATCAAGAATGTGGACGTGCTGGTGCGCTGGCTGATCAAGGTGAATTCCGTGTGCATGCCCCTGCGTTATCTGTGGGTGTTTGTGGCCTACATCGCCCTAAAACGGGCGGGCGACAGGTTTCCGGCCGCCTACCGCTTTGTGCGGGGAAGAGGTCTTGGGATCTTTTTCGGGGTCTGGTGTTTTGTATTCACGGCGTTTGCCTGCATTACGGGCATCTACTCGGAGGACCCGTTCCAGCTTGTGCTCAATATCGTTACGCCGTTTCTGTTAGTGGGGCTGGGATTTATTCTTCCCCGCATGGCAGGGAAAGAGCAGCGGGGGTAGAGAGAGGCGTTGAAACCGGCCAGGGGCGGAAACATGACAGCCCCGTCCGCTGTGATCAGAGACGAATACTCCGCGGGCGGCCGTCAGGATCAGGAACTCCATACCCTGACGCGCTGCTGCGGAAATAAAAGGAGAGTTGACAAATGGATGAGAGAGTAAACACGAGAGATATCACTGATAAGCTGCTGACATTCCTGGAGAACAGCCCCACCAGCTTCCACGCGGTGGAAAATATGGCGGCGCGCCTTCGCGGCGAGGGATTTGAGGAGTTAAAGGAGGCGGATTGCTGGAGCATAGAGGCCGGAGGGCGCTATTTTGTCACCCGCAACATGTCCTCGCTGATCGCATTCCGGGTGCCAGGAAAGGATTTTACCGGATTCCAGATCATTTCCAGCCACAGCGATTCCCCCACGTTCAAGATCAAGGAGAACCCGGAAATGAAGGTGGAAGGCCACTATGTGAAGCTGAACGTGGAGAAATACGGCGGTATGCTCTGCGCGCCCTGGTTCGACCGCCCTCTGTCCATCGCCGGGCGGCTGGTGGTGCGGACCGCGGACGGCCTTCAGACGAAGCTGGTGAACGTTGACCGCGACCTGGTGATGATCCCCAATCTGGCCATTCACATGAACCGGCAGGTCAACGACGGCTACGCCTACAACGCCCAGTCCGACATGCTGCCCCTGTACGGCGGCGAGGCCGCGGCGGGCACTCTGATGAAAACCATCGCGCAGAGCGCGGGCGTGGCGGAGGAAGACATTCTGGGCCATGACCTGTACCTGTACAACCGGATGAAGGGTTCGGTCTGGGGCGCCGGGGAGGAGTTCTTCTCCTGCGGCCGCATCGACGACCTTCAGTGCGCCTTCGGTTCCCTGGAAGGCTTCCTGGCGGGCGGCAATGCCCACAGCGTGTCCGTCCACGCGGTGCTGGACAACGAGGAGGTGGGCAGCACCACAAAGCAGGGCGCGGCCTCCACCTTCCTGTTGGATACATTAAAGCGGCTGAACACGGCGCTGGGCCGGACGGAGGAGCAGTACCTGACCGCCCTGGCCTCCAGCTTCATGGTCTCCGCGGACAACGCCCACGGCGTGCATCCAAACTACACGGACAAGGCGGACCCCACCAACCGGCCGTACTTAAACGGCGGTATCGTGATCAAGTTCAACGCCAACCAGAAGTACACCACGGACGCGGTATCGGCGGCTGTGTTCCGCTCCGTATGCGAGAAGGCGGACGTGCCGGTGCAGACCTTCACCAACCGCTCTGACATGGCCGGCGGCTCGACACTGGGAAATATTTCCAATACTCATGTGGCATTGAATACCGTGGATATCGGCCTGCCGGAGCTGGCCATGCACTCGCCCTATGAGACAGGGGGAGTTTTGGATACGGAGTATCTGATCCGGGCGGCGAAGGAGTTTTTCTCCACGGGCCTGAAGGCGGACGGGGACGGGAGCTACCGGTTCGTATCGTAGAGAGCCGGGAGCGGAGGAGGAATCGCGGTGAAGGTTCGTGTTTTGGACAAGGAGACGGGGCGTTACTTCAAATCCGAGGTCTACGCCCTGGTCAACACGGGATGGTATGAGCGCCGTTTGGTGCGGATGCCGGGTGAAAACGGCGGCAGCATGAGGTTTTTCGACTATCTGGACCGGGAAGCCCAGGGGCACCCGGTTCTGATCAACAAGATTGTGCCGGGGAGTTCTCCGGATTGGATATGGCGCAGGTCGGATGGGGTTTCGGTGCAGATGCCGGGCTTTGAGGGGAAACTGCCGGGAGAGACGAAATTTTTCGAGTACATAGGCGTCCCCTGGCTGTTTGAGCAGCGGGAGCTGCTGTGCCGCCTGCTGCGGGGAGAGTCCATACCCGTAGAAGGAAGCCCCTTTGAGGGCAGATGTTATACCAGCGACGAGCCGGGCTGGAATTATGTGGAAACTCCCGGGGATGCCGGGCGGTTGCTTGGGGAGTTCTGCGGGTTTCACGACAGCGTGCTGCGGGAGCTTTCCTATATCAGCGGCGCACACGCCAACGAGGACGGTTCCATGTGTCCGGTGGATGACGTCCGCCGGGTGACCATGGAGTTTGACTGCCAGTGGAGTCCGGGAGTGGAACTTGTATTCGAGGGAGTGACCGCCCTCAATCTGAGACCGGCAGAGGACAACTACATGTCGGATCTGTATGGGGTCAGCCTCCGCGTGGCGGATGCGCAGGTGTTTTTTGCCGACACGGAGGGAGTGGAGGAATTTCCGCCCGGGACGGGCACCTGGATTTCAGCCTACAGCCTGCGCTGGCGGGTCCGCTGATACGGCAGACTCAGGGCAGAGGCTTCGGGGCGAAATGGAAAGGAAGTGAGCAATGAGACGGAGTGTTTTTTTGATGCTTGTTATGTGCACAGCGCTGGCTGCGGCGGGCTGCGCGGGGGGAGAAAGCGGGGGAGAGCGTACAGCTTCCGGCAGCCCCTTGGAGCAGACCGTTCTCTCGACTGAGAACAGCCGCGAGGCGCGTCCCCTTATCACTGAGACGCAGGCGGAGGAGACCGGAGGTCCGGGACATGCCTGGGCCATCAACCCGGACGGGACCACGCTGGAGAGCCGTTTCCCGGCGCCGGAGGGATTTTCCAGAGTTCACCAGGAGGAAGGGAGCTTCGGGAGCTTTGTGCGGAATTTCTCCCTGCGGCCGGACGGCGAGCCGGTCCATCTCTACGATGGGCGCTTAAAGGGAAAACAGGAAGCGGCCGCGGCAGTGTTTGCCATGCCGGTTCTGGAGAGCGGGGATGTACAGCAGTGCGCGGACTCGGTAATGCGGATGTACGCGGAATATTTTTGGCACTCCGGACAGCCGGAAAAGATCGGGTTCCATTTTGTGAACGGCTTCTGGTTCGATTACCCCACCTACCGGGACGGCGGGAGAGTGAAGGTGAACGGAAATTCGGTGAGCTGGAGCCAGAGCGCCTCCTACGACGATTCCTATGAGGCATTTGAGCGCTATCTGTTTATCGCGTTTTCCTATTCCAGCACCCTGTCCATGTGGGAGGAATCCAGGCCCGCCGACATCGGGGACGTTCAGATCGGCGACGTGTTTCTGAGGGGCGGAAGCCCTGGCCATGTGGTGATGGTGGCGGACGTCTGCGAGGACGGACAGGGGCGCAAGGCGTTTCTGCTGGCCCAGAGCTACATGCCGGCCCAGCAGTTCCACGTGCTGAACAATCCGCTTCACCGGGAGGACCCCTGGTACTACGTGGACGAGGTCACCTATCCCTTTGCGACGCCGGAGTACCGCTTCGACGAGGGCAGCTTCCGGCGCATGAACTACCTGGACGGCGGCGGGACGGAAACGCGCTGACGGGCGGTATCAAATGGAGCCGCAATCCAACGGCCCGGCGCGTTTCCGGCCAAACAAAAGGAGAACGTACATATGCGAAGAAACGAACATGAACGCAGCTCTGGGCCGGCCGGCGGTGCTCGTCCTCAACGTGGAAGATCTTGCCGCCAAGGTGCGGGAGTAGGGCCATGGGAGTAAGGTTCAATGAAATCACAGTGTCCCCGGTCACCACACCCTATGGTTATGAGGAGCACTATCTCCTGGTGGACGGCATCTCCGTGGCAGAGTTGACGGACCGTTTTGTCCGGGAGGACGGGGACAACGATCTGAAACGGTTCCGCTCTCTAATGGGCCTCTGCCCGGCCTGGGGACCTGGGATGCAAAACCGGGGTGAGATCCGTTTTATCCATCATCTGCTGTGGCGGGAGGAGCCGGTCCATCTGCCGATTCTGGTCTGCGAGGACGATCTGGACCTGAGCTGTATTGTGATCGTGGCGGCGGTCCGAAAACAGGGCGGCACCGTTTTCTGGGACCGGATCGGATATGTGGATCACAGCGAGTGGGATCCCGGACAGGAAATGGCCTCGGGAATCCTGTGCCTGGAGGCGTACACGCAGGAGGACTGGGACCGGTACGGCGACAACAATGCCCTGGAGCAGGTGCGCAGCCGGGACTGGTGCGCCTGGATCTCAGAGCACTGGGACGAGGAGCTCTACCGGCGCAGGATGAACTACACCCTGCCTTATTTCCAGGATGAGCGGCATATCCGGTGGCTGAGAGATACGGGATACACCTTTGGACGCACGGTTTACGAAAACTGCATCCGACTTTATGAGGAGGAGCTGCGCCGGGCGGGTAAATTCCCGTTTTGCCCCTGATCGTTTCAGCAGCCGGAGATCAAGGGCGGCAAGCACAATCCGTAGGAGGTAATACATGGAACATTCGATCACCCTGGTCCTTGTGGCCCTTGGGGCCGTTTTCGGAATCTGGGGCTTCTGTTTTCTGCGCCGGAAAATCAGGGCCGTTCTCTACAGTGCCCGGGTTCTGGGAAAGGCTCTGGAACAGCAGGCGGATCGCCTGGAGGAGACGCCCAAGTCCGTCTCCGGCATGACCAAGGTATTTCTGCCCCAGATTCAGCGGGATTTTCCGGAATTTAACTGGAAGGAGTTCCAGCAGAAAACGGAAAATATGTTGAAGTCCGCGCTTCGGGCCATCGACGCGCGGGACGAGGCACTGCTGGTGGACGCCTCTGAGGAGCTGCATCGCCAGATTGCGCTTAGGGTGGCGGAGTTAAAGGAAAGCGGGCAGCGGGAGTATTTCCGGAATATCGCCATACACCAAACGGAGATCGCCCACTATCAGAAAGAGGGCGGCACCTGTGCGATTCTTGTGCAGTCCGCGGTTGGCTGCCTGCACTATACGGAGAACGCCGCCGGGGAGCTGGTGAGCGGAAGCCGGGAGCGCAAGGTCCAGACCAAATACAACACGGAGCTGGTGTACATACAGGATGCGGCCCTGCTGCAGGACGGAGCCACCGCGGTGGGAGTCACCTGCCCCAACTGCGGCGCTCCGGTGACCAGGCTCGGCAGCAAATTCTGCGAATACTGCGGCTCCGGGCTGCGGGAAATCAGCGTCCGGGTCTGGTCCATCAACAGGATTGCGGAGATTTTATAGCCCGCTTAAATGGCGCGTGTTTCCTGATTTCGGCAACAATGATTTGAATTTGCCGGTTGAGTCTGATATACTATAGTCAGCAAAACACATGGGGGGACTGTCGATGAAGCTTGATTCCCTTTATCTCGACCGGGACCGGACCGGACAGGGGGCGACTCTATTTTCAACGGCTGTCGCCGGACAGCAGGGGCGTATTTTGTGTACGATTTATACCGTTGGCGGACAAGGTATGCACCCGGTGTTGATTTTTACCCACGGTTACCCCGGACATGAAAAGAACCTGGATTTAGCCCAATCCCTCAGACGGATGGGCTTTCATTCTGTTGTATTTTTTTATCGGGGGAGCTGGGGCAGCGAAGGCCGGTTTTCCTTTAACGGCAGCATCAAGGACACGCAGGCCGTGCTGGACTTTGTGCTGACGGACACACAGCACGGATTTGATAAAAAAAATATTTTTTTCATCGGCCACAGCCTGGGCTGTATAACGGCGGCCCGCATGATTGCGCTTTATCCGGAGGTGAGGGGCGGTGTGTTTTTGGCGCCCTGCGATTTCGGGAAAATGTACCTGCTCGGGAAAGGCGGAAAAAGCTACAGCCAGAGCATCGCGTGTACCATTGAGGAGGGGATCCCCTATGTCAACGGTACGGACAGCCAGACGCTCATCCGGGAAATCAAGGAACATCTGGACACATTTTCCATAGAGCCCTACATTGAGGAATTGGCGAAGAAGCCGATTCTGTGGATCAGCAGCCCCGAGGACGAGGTAGTTTCCGAGCAGGCCGGCACCTTGTCCTTTATGCAGAAGCTGAAAAACTACCCCGGCCATCAGATTCAGTGGCACCGCGTGGCCTCGGACCATTATTTTTCCAACATACGCATGGAGATTTCCATGAAAATTGCCAATTTCCTGCTGGAAAATATCGAGCACAGCCGTTCGCGCTTTAATTACGCCACCTTTGAGGAGGAGTTAAACAATCTGATCCGGCGCAATCTGGCCGGCGTTACACTGGGGTATGTGGCAGAGTATTTTCAGGTAAGTGTTCCCTATGTCAGCGAATTGATCCGGCAGATTACCGGGAGGAGTTTTACCGATCTGGTGCTCAAACTCAGAATGGAGGAGGCGGGGAGGCTCTTAGAGGGCAGCGTCCTCCCCATATCGGATATCACCCGGTTTTCAGGCTACCAGGAGGCCTCCTATTTTATGAAGGTATTCAAGAAATACTATGGCTGCACGCCGACTCAGTACCGGAACCGCGTGCAGGAGGCCGGATCCCGGCCAATTCCTCAAGAAACTCCGTCACGCACGCAGAAACCGTCAGACGGTAATCCGAAAAAAAGTGATCCGTAGGGAATTCCAGGCTTTTAAGCAGTCTCCCCCCCTCTGCGCGGATTGCATCCATGAGGGGGCTGCAGTGATAGCGTCCGGGAGTGCAGGTATCCAGCGTTCCCGTGATACAGAGAAGCGGTTTCTTAGCCAGCGGCCGGGCTGCGCTTTCCAGGCAAAGCTGCCGGCTGTATTCTTCCGCCTCGCGTAAAAGCGCTTCCCCAGTGACTCCGTTCAGCCAGTGGGCGCTGTCCTCCAGCACATCCCGGATGCCCGCAGCCGTCTCTTCGCTTTGAAGGGAGATTTGGCGGATCCGCCCGATATCGCAGGGCATGAGCAGCACGCCTCCTTTGATTTCCGGCCTGGCGGTCAGCTGCCCGCAGACAAATCCGCCCAGGCTGTGTCCAACCGCGTAAATCCGGTTCTTGTCAAAACCATAGGTTCCGTCTGACAGGACAAAGTCCAGAACCGTTTGCGCATCCTCCAGATCATTTCTCAGGGAATAGTTCCCGTCGCTCCCCCAATTTCCGCTGTAATGAAAGGTTAGTACGTGAAAACCGACCCTGCGCAGGGCCTGGGCCAGGTCGAAATTCTGCTCGCAGCCAGGGATTCCGTGAAGAAGGATGACCGTTGGGTGAACGCCGTCCCCCTCTGCCGTGTAGAGTACCGAGAGGAGGCGGCCGCGCTTGCCGGGGATAATAATTCCGTACAGATCCGGCCGTTTCGCGCAGGCTCCATAATGTTTTTCCAATAATTGTATTCGATTGTCCATATTACGGCCCTCTTTCTGTCTAAGAGTGGGATTCCGCTTTGTCATTTTCGTGATTTAAGCCCTTTTTATACCAGTCCTTTCCGTACAATGCCCGGGTGACCAGCATGGAGGCCACGGTATCTCCGCAGGAATTGATCAACGTACACCCGGCATCGAACAGCTGGGTCATCATCATTAACACCGGCAGGGCGATGGATGGAAAACCAAAGGAAGAGATGATCATCGTCTCCATGGCCGCGCCTCCGCCGGGCACGGACGAAACCGCCACGGAACCGCACACCGCGATGACGAGCGCAAAGAAATAGTCGCCGATGCTGTTTAAGGGATGGCCAAACAGCGTGCAGCAGAGGACAATCTCATAAATGGTCGCGATGCAGGCGCCGTCCATATGGCAGGTGGCCCCCACGGGGACTACGACGGAGCTGACGTCCCTGGGCACTCCCAGTTTGTCGCAGGCGTCCATTTGCAGCGGCAGCGAGGCGGCGGAGGACCTTGTGCCCAAGGCGGTCAGCGCGGGCGTCAGGATATTTTTAAAGAAGTTTTTTACGCCCCAGGTGCCGGCGGCGATAAAGGCGTAAAGGCCGAGGAAAACGAAAAAGTAAAGTATGGCGGCCGGGTAATAAATCAGCAGTCCCCGCCCATAGCTCTTGAGAAGGTCGGGCCCATAGATGCCCGTCAGGTTGGCAAAGTAGGCCATCAGTCCGATGGGGGCCAGCTTCATTAACAGAGCCACCATTTTGTAAAATACCAGCGACATGTCGTTCAGCCAGCCGGCCACGGCGCGCCCCTTTTCCCCCAAGGTGGAAACCGTGATGCCAAAAAAGATTGTGAATACGATCAGCGCCAGGATATGGTTTCTGGAAATGACTTCCGAGAAATCCCCCACCGTGAACGTACTTACGATCTGATCGCCTACGCTGGCGGCCGCCGTCTCAATGGCGGTCTCGGCGTTCCCCATCTGTACGGAGGTGTCCACTCCGAAGATGCCGGTCACAATAAACATATAGATACCGGCCAGCCCGGCCGTCGCGATAAAGATGCCGATGGTTAACCCCAGCATCTTTCCAACCCGGCTTGTGTCCCCGATATTTGCGATGGAGCTGGAGATGGAAAAGAAAATCAGCGGAACCAGAAGAACGAACAGCATGTTCAGCCAAATCTGTCCGATCGGATACAAAAATACCGCTTTCTCCCTGAGCACCAGCCCGATGATCGCTCCCAAAATGACAAACGCAATCAGGATGATCGGTTCCCGGTAGGACGACTTGATTTTTGTGGTTTGTGCAGCCATAATAATTTCCTCCTTCATGTCACTTTTGTTTGTGGGTTCCTTTAAACTTACCTTCAGTATAGAAATTTGAAAATGCCTTTTCAATGAACGCATAGAGGATTGGCACTGTAATATTTTAAGGTTGCCAAAATCATACCGGAGCGGATCATTTGCATTTTCCGGCGATGTCATGTATAATCAAGGACGTGATAGAAACGTGTAACAAATCCGGCCATGCCGGAGCAGACGGACAGGTGACGCAAGTGGGGCAGAGATTTGCCAATATTATCATAGATATCTCCCATGAGAGTGTGGATCGGACCTTTCAGTACCGGGTGCCGGAGGCGCTTATGGGCAGGCTTCGGGCCGGTCAGCAGGTCTACATCCCCTTCGGGGCGGGCAATTCCCGCCGCAAAGGGTATGTGGTGGAGCTGACCGACCGGGCGGAATACGACGAGAGTAAATTGAAGGAGATAGCTGGGGTTGTGCCGGGGAGCGTTTCGGCGGGGTCCCAGCTTATTTGGCTTGCCTGGTGGATGAAGGAGCGCTACGGCTCCACCATGAACCAGGCGCTCAAAACCGTGCTCCCGGTGAAGCAGAAGGTGAAGGAGGCGCCCAGGCGCCAGATCCGCTGCCTGCTCGCCGGGGAGGAGCTGGACCGCGCCCTGGCGGAGGCGGAGCGCAAGCATTTCAAGGCCAGAATCCGGCTGCTGTCCGCCCTGAAGGAGGAGCCGGTGATCCCCTATGAGGCCGCCGTAAACCAGCTGAACCTGACGATGGCCGCCTTAAAGCCCATGGAGGAGGCCGGTGTGATCGCCGTGGAGGTAATCGCCCGCTACCGCAATCCCCTGGAGGAGATGCGGCGGCTGGCGGAGGGCACCCAGAATTTCAGCCCGGGACGGGTGGCCTTAAATCAGGGGCAGCAGCAGATTGTGGACGCCATCTCCGGCGAGTACGACCTGGGAGTGCGCGGCACCTACCTGATCCACGGCATCACCGGCAGCGGAAAGACCGAGGTCTATATGGAGTTAATCGCCCATGTGCTGGCTCAGGGGCGGCAGGTGATCGTGCTGATCCCGGAGATTTCCCTGACCTGGCAGACGGTGATGCGTTTTTACCGCCGGTTCGGGGACCGGGTTTCGGTGATGAACTCCAGATTATCCGCCGGGGAGCGCTATGACCAGTATGAGCGGGCCAGAACCGGGAATATTGATATTATGATCGGCCCCAGATCGGCGCTGTTTGCCCCCTTTGAGCGCCTGGGCCTCATTATCATCGACGAGGAGCACGAAAACGCCTACAAGAGCGAGCTGTCCCCGCGCTACCACGCCAGGGAGGTGGCGCTGGAACGGGCCGGGATGAACGGGGCCAGTCTGGTGCTGGGTTCGGCCACGCCCTCCTTGGAGTCCTACACCCGGGCTCTGAAAGGGGAATATAAACTTTTTACGTTAAAGCAGCGGGCCAAAGCGGACAGCGCCCTGGCCAGAGCGGAGATCGTGGACCTGCGCCGGGAGCTGCAGGAGGGCAACAAGTCCATTTTCAGCCGCAGGCTGCAGGAGCTGATGGAGGACCGGCTGCAGAAGGGGCAGCAGATCATGCTGTTTATCAACCGCCGGGGTTACGCCAATTTTGTGTCCTGCCGTTCCTGCGGGGAGGCCATGCGCTGTCCCCACTGCGACGTGACTTTGACCCTGCACCGCAACGGGCAGATGATGTGCCACTACTGCGGCTACACGGTTCCCCAGCCCAAGATCTGCCCTTCCTGCGGCTCGCCCTACATCGCCCCCTTCGGCACAGGCACCCAGAAGATCGAGGAGATGACGCGCCAGATGTTCCCGGCCGCCAGAGTGCTCAGGATGGACCTGGACACCACCTCCAAAAAGGGGGGACACCAGGAAATACTCTCCTCTTTTGCCCGAGGGGAGGCGGACATTCTGATCGGCACCCAGATGATCGTCAAGGGCCACGATTTCCCCAGGGTGACGCTGGTGGGCGCGCTGGCGGCGGACTTATCCCTGTACGCGCCGGACTACCGCTGCGGCGAGCAGACCTTCGCCCTTTTGACCCAGGCCGCGGGCCGCGCCGGGCGGGCGGGGGAGGAGGGGGTCATGGTGATCCAGACCTACCAGCCAGATCACTACGCGGTGGTCACGGCCTCCGGGCAGGACTACGGCGCGTTTTACGAGCAGGAGATGGCCTTCCGGCGGCTTTTGGGCTATCCGCCCGCCGTGGGGCTTTTGATCATCCAGCTCTCCTCGGCGGACGAGGCGCTTCTTGAATCAGGGGCAGAGCGGCTGGCCGGGCAGATTCGCGCCATGTGCGGGGAGGGCGTTTCCGGAGCGTTAGAGGTTCCGGTTCAGTTCATCGGACCGGTCAACGCCACGGTCTACAAAGTTAATGATATTTATAGAAAAATTTTATATATAAAGCACGAAAATTATGATATACTGATACAGATTAGGAAAAATTCCGAAGAATTTATAAAGGGTGCGGAGGAGCTTAAAAACATATCCGCCCAGTACGATTTAACATAAGCAAAAGGAGACTATGAGGATGGCAATTCGACAGATCAGAACCATTGGAGACGAAATTTTGAGAAAGCAGTGCAAGCCGGTGAAGGAGATGACGCCCCGGACGGCGGAGCTGATTGAGGATATGTTTGAGACCATGTACGAGGCCAACGGCGTGGGTCTTGCCGCCCCCCAGGTGGGCATCTTAAGACAGCTGGTGGTGATCGATGTGGACGACGGCAACCAGTACGTGCTGATCAATCCCGAGATTCTGGAGACCGAGGGGAGCCAGACCGGCTCCGAGGGCTGCTTAAGCGTGCCGGGCAAGTCCGGAACGGTGACCCGCCCCATGCATGTGAAGGTGAAGGCCTTAAACGAGAATCTGGAGCCCTACGAGCTGGAGGGCGACGGGCTTTTGGCCCGGGCCATCTGCCATGAGATCGCCCATCTGAGAGGGGAGCTCTACGTGGATATCGTGGAGGGCGAGCTGATGGACGTGGGCGCCGACGAAGAGGAGATTACGGAGGAAGCGTAAAGGACGGGACGTCAGGAAGGAAGGTGTATATCGATGCGGATTATATTTATGGGAACGCCGGATTTTTCCGTGCCCACGCTTAAATCCCTGGTGGAAGCCGGCCATGAGGTGGCCGCGGTGGTGACCCAGCCGGATAAGCCCAAAGGGCGCGGCAAGGCCGTGCAGATGACCCCGGTGAAGGAGCAGGCCCTGGAGTACGGGATCCCGGTGTACCAGCCGTTAAAGGTGCGGGATCCGGCCTTTGTTGAGACCGTGCGGCAGCTGGCCGCGGACGTGATCGTGGTGGTGGCCTTCGGCCAAATCATCCCCAAGTCCATCCTGGACATGCCGAAATACGGCTGCGTCAACATCCACGCCTCGCTTCTGCCTAAGTACCGCGGAGCGGCTCCCATCCAGTGGGCTGTGATCGACGGGGAGCGGGAGAGCGGCATCACCACCATGATGATGGCTGAGGGCCTGGACACCGGCGATATGCTGGAAAAGACCGTGGTTGTCCTGGATGAGAAGGAGACCGGCGGCAGCCTTCACGACAAGCTGAGCCTGGCGGGCGGGAAGCTGATCCTGTCCACTTTACAGAAACTGGAAGATGGCGCCATCACCCCCACGCCTCAGACCGGGGAGGGCACCTGTTATGCCAAACGCCTGACCAAGGAGCTGGGGGATGTGGACTGGAGCGCATCCGCAGTTTCCATCGAGCGGCTGATCCGGGGACTGAACCCCTGGCCCAGCGCCTACACCTCCTGGAACGGGAAGACCGTTAAGCTCTGGGCGGCGGACGTGCTGGAGGGCGGCGAAGCCGCGGCCCGTCCGGGACAGGTGGTAAAAAGCGATAAGCACAGCCTTCTGGTGCAGACAGGGGACGGCCTGCTGTCCGTCCGGGAACTGCAGATGGAGGGCAAGAAGCGCATGGACATCGAGTCCTTTCTGCGGGGCTACCCGGTCCCGGAGGGCGCTGTTTTTGAGAGGAGAATGACGAATTCATGATGTATCCGATGTTTTACTTTGACCCCAGCTACGTGCTGATCCTGATCGGCCTTCTGCTGTCCATGGCCGCCTCCGCCAAGGTGAATTCCACCTACGCCAGGTATGCCAGAGTGGGAGCCCGCTGCGGTATGACCGGAGCGGAGGCGGCCAAGCGGCTGTTAAACTCCCAGGGCATCTACGACGTAACTGTGCGCCGGGTGCCGGGAAAGCTGACCGACCACTACGACCCAAGGAACAAGACGGTGAACCTGTCGGAGTCGGTCTACGGCTCCACCTCCATCGCGGCCATCGGCGTGGCGGCCCACGAGTGCGGCCATGCCATGCAGGACGCGGGCGGTTACGTTCCCCTGCGGGTCCGCGGCGCGCTGGTGCCGGTAGCGAATTTCGGAGCCCAGATTTCCTGGCCCCTGATTCTGATCGGCATTTTGTTTTCCAGCGGTTCCAGCTCCATGCTGATCACCCTGGGAATCCTGATGTTCTCGCTGTCCGTGCTGTTTCAGCTGGTGACCCTGCCGGTGGAGTTCAACGCCTCCAGCCGCGCGGTAAACCTTCTGGACCGCACCGGAATCCTTGCGGGCCAGGAGGTGGGCCAGACCAGGCAGGTGCTGAGCGCGGCTGCGCTGACCTATGTGGCGGCAGCGGCGGCTTCCATTTTACAGCTGCTCCGGCTGCTGTACCTGTTCGGAGGCAACCGGCGCAGGGATTAACAGCGGTTCGTACCGCATATTGTGCGGGAACCTGCGATAAGGGCCACAGAGAAAAAGGGAGAGGTTAAAGTATGGCAAAGCGTACGGACAGAGGTCTGGAAAACCGGGAGATTGTCCTGGATATTTTGATGGAGGTGCTGGAGCGCGGCAGCTTTGTGCACGTGGTGTTAAACCAGGCACTGGATAAGTATCAGTATCTGGATAAGGCTGACCGCGCCTTCATCACCCGCCTGACCGAGGGCACGCTGGAGTATCTGATCCAGATCGATGCGATTATAAATCAATATTCAAAGACCAAGACGCAGAAGATGAAGCCGGTGATCCGCAATCTTCTGCGGCTTAGCGTTTATCAGATCCTGCACATGGACCGGGTTCCGGACTCGGCGGTGTGCAACGAGGCGGTAAAGCTGGCGGCGAAGCGGCGGTTTGAGGGCCTTAAGGGCTTTGTGAACGGCGTGCTCAGGACCATCGCCAGGGAGAAGGGGACCATCGCCTTTTCCGAGCCCTGGCTTAAGCTCTCCCTTCCGCAGTGGATGTACGAAATGTGGGAGCGGCAGTACGGGGCCGAAACGGCTCAGGCTATGGGAAGCGCGTTCTTAAAAGACAAAAAGACCACGGTGCGCTGCAATCTGCAGGCTCTGAGCCGGGAGCTTCCGGGAATTTCCGCGGAGGAAGCCTGGGAGCGGACGGCTGAGAGCCTGCGGGAGCAGGGGGCGGAGGCGTCTCCACTGGGGGACGGCCTGTTCGATCTGTCCGGTTACGACCGGCTGGAGGAGCTGTCCGCCTTTGCCAGGGGCTGGATTCAGGTACAGGACGCCTCCTCCGCCATGGTGGGCCGGCTGGCGGCCCCCAAGCGGGGCGATTACGTCATCGACGTCTGCGCGGCCCCGGGCGGCAAGAGCTTACATATTGCGGACCTGCTGGACGGTACGGGCATGGTGGAGGCCAGGGATCTGACCTTCCAGAAGGCGGAGCTGATCGAGGAGAATATCCGCCGCTGCGGGTTTGAGAATATCCGCGCGGTGGTGATGGACGCCCTCTGGGAGGACGAAGATTCCGTGGAAAAGGCGGACATCCTGATCGCGGACCTTCCCTGCTCTGGCCTGGGAATTCTTGGGAAAAAACCGGACATCAAACAGAATATGACCCCGGAGAAGATGAAGGAGCTGGCGGACCTCCAGCGCCAGATTCTGTCCGTCGTGTGGCGCTATGTGAAGCCCGGCGGGCGGCTCATCTACAGCACCTGCACCGTGGATTCCATGGAGAACGAGGAGAACGCCCGGTGGTTTGCCGGGAACTTCCCCTTTGAGCCGGTGGATCTGCGCCCGGCCCTGGAGCCGCGTTTTCCGGCGGAATCCCTGAAGGACGGCTGGATTCAGTTCCTCCCGGGAATTCATCCCATGGACGGATTTTTCATTTCAGTATTTACCCGCAAAAACGGTTAAACAGGACAAGGGACGCGGGACAGAAGCGTATTAGGAGTGTATATGTTGGATTTAAAGGACCATAACGGTAAAATAGATATCAAGTCCATGACGCCGGAGGAGCTGGAGGCGTTTTTAAAGGAGCTGGGCGAGAAGCCTTTCCGGGCCAAACAGATTTACGACTGGCTCCACGTCAAGCTGGCGGAGCGGTTTGAGGAGATGACCAGCATCTCAAAAGAGCTGCAGAGAAAGCTGGATGAAGCCTGCTCCCTCACCTGCCTGCGGGTGGTGGACGAGAAGGTTTCAAATATAGACGGCACCAGAAAGTATCTCTTCGCCCTGGCGGACGGCAACATCATCGAGAGCGTGTGGATGCAGTACCACCACGGGAATTCCGTGTGCATCTCCTCCCAGGCGGGCTGCCGCATGGGCTGCCGTTTCTGCGCCTCCACCCTGGACGGGCTGGCGAGGAACCTGCGGCCGTCGGAGATGCTGGACCAGATCTACCGGATTCAGCGGATCACCGGAGAACGGGTGTCAAACGTGGTGGTGATGGGGTCCGGCGAACCTATGGACAACTACGACAACCTGGTGCGGTTTATCCGCCTGATCTCCCACGAGAAAGGGCTCAATATCAGCCAGCGCAACCTCACGGTCTCCACCTGCGGCCTGGTGCCGGAGATCCGCCGGCTGGCGGAGGAAGGGTTTCAGATCACCCTGGCCCTGTCCCTCCACGCGCCGGACGACGATGTGCGAAAGACCCTGATGCCCATCGCCAACCGCTATTGTCTGAAGGATGTGCTGGCGGCCTGCCGGTATTACTACCAGCAGACGGGACGCCGGCTGACCTTTGAGTACAGCCTGGTCCACGGGGTCAACGACAACCTGAGGGAGGCGGCCGCGCTGTCGAAGCTGATCCGCCATGAACACGGCCACGTGAATCTGATCCCGGTGAATCCCATCAAGGAGCGGGATTTCGTGCAGTCGGGCCAGAAGGAGATTCAGGATTTTAAAAATCTGCTTGAAAAAAACGGTATAAATGTTACCATTAGAAGAGAGATGGGCCGCGACATAGGCGGCGCCTGCGGCCAGCTGCGCAAGGGTTTCCTGGATGAGGAGAAGGCGCAGGGCGGCGGGCAGGATGAAATAACGGAAAGGAGCGGGGAATAACCATGGAAAGCTACGCATTGACCGACGTGGGAAGGGTCCGCGCCATGAATCAGGATTACATTTACGCCTCCCCGGAACCGGTGGGCACTCTGCCCAACCTCTTTTTGGTCGCGGACGGCATGGGCGGCCACCGGGCGGGGGACTACGCTTCCCGCTACATGGTGGAGAACCTGGTGATCTATCTGAACAAACACAGGGGAACCGGCGTGGTGGGCCAGCTGAAAAACGCTATCGACCAGGTGAACCGCGGCCTTTACAAGGAGTCCTTAAGCCAGGAGGAGTTTTACGGCATGGGCTGCACCCTGGTGGCCGGGGTGGTGGAGGACAACATTCTCTACGTGGCGAACGTGGGGGACAGCCGCCTGTACCTGATCCACGGCAGCCTGATCCATCAGGTGACCCGGGACCACTCCTATGTGGAGGAGATGGTGGCCATGGGCCAGATGGAGCGGGACAGCAGCGCCTACAACCGGCAGAAGAACATCATCACCCGGGCCATGGGCATCAGCGAGACCGTGGACACGGATTTCTTTGAGGTGGACCTGGAGCCGGGGGATTACTTCTTACTCTGCTCCGACGGCCTGACCAACATGGTGGAGGACCGGGACATCTGCCGCATCGTTTCCGGGCCGGGCACCATGAGGGAGAAGGCCTCCGCCCTGATCGCCGAGGCCAACCGCCGCGGCGGGAATGACAACATTGCGGTGGTGCTGGTGAAGCCCCTGGAAAGCGGGGTGACCACATGAGCTTAAGCATTGGAACATTTTTGCAGGACCGTTACGAGATTCTGGACCGCATCGGGTCCGGGGGTATGTCCGACGTATATAAGGCCCAGTGCCACACCTTAAACCGCCTGGTGGCCATCAAGGTGCTGAAGGAGGAGTTCACCTCCGACGACACCTTTGTGAAGAAGTTCAAGATGGAGGCCCAGGCAGCGGCCCGCCTGTCCAACCCCAACATTGTCAACGTCTACGACGTTGTGGACGAGGGGGAGCTGCACTATATTGTGATGGAGCTGGTGGACGGGATCACCCTCAAGCAGTACATTGAGAAAAAGGGCAGAATGGAGACCAAGGAAGCCATCGGCGTGGCGCTCCAGGTGGCCAAGGGCATCGCGGCCGCCCATGAGAACCACATCATCCATCGGGATATCAAACCCCAGAACATCATCATCAGCCGGGACGGCAAGGTGAAGGTGGCGGACTTTGGCATCGCCCGGGCGGTCTCCGCCCAGACGGCAGGGGCGCTGGCGGTGGGCTCGGTCCACTATATCGCGCCGGAGCAGGCCAAGGGTCTGGCCTGCGACGCGCGCAGCGACATCTATTCCTTCGGAATCACCATGTACGAGATGGTCACCGGCCAGGTTCCCTTCCAGGGCGACACCTCCGTGGCCGTGGCTATGGCGCACATTCAGGAACCGGTGACTCCGCCGGGAGAGCTGAACCCGGAGACGGGCCGGGCCATGGAGCAGATCATTCTGAAATGCATCCAGAAGGAGCCGGGCCGCCGGTATTCCAGTGTGGCGGAGGTGATCTCGGACCTGCACAAGGCTATTTTAAACCCGGACAGCGACCTTGTGCCCGCCGCAGACGGGCCGGTGGACGAGATGGGTCAGACCAAGACCATGAGCCCTGAGGAGATGGCAAAAATCCAGGAGGGCAGCCGCCAGATCAGTAAGAAGGCGGATTCCCAGGAGGAACCGGCCGGACAGGCGGGAGAGGGTGAGAAGCGGGAGCCTCACCGCAGAAGCCGCCCTGTAAAAGGGCACCGCAAGCCCTCGGAGGCGGATAAAAAGAGCAGAAATGACGATGTCAGCCGCCAGTTTGAGCGCATCGTGACCATATTCGGCATCGTGGCCGCCATCATCATTGTGGCGGTGGTGGTGTTCGTGTTTTCAAGGCTGGGCGGACTGTTCAACCTGGGCAGCGGCGTCCGGCCCACCAAGGAGTCCGTGGTCACGGAGGGACCGGCTCCGGAGGTGACCATCACCAACGACCAGGTCTACGTGCCCAGCGTGCTTGGCATGCCCCAGGACATGGCGGAGGCCAGGCTGAAGGAAGAGTCCCTGGTGATGCGGGTAACCGGTTCCGAGTATTCGGACAATTACGACCCGGGCCAGGTGATGGCCCAGGAGTTTGACTCCGGCAGCGTGGTCAAAAAGTGGGCCACCGTGGGCGTCACCATCAGCAAGGGCAGCGACCGGGTGGACTTAGCCGCGCTGAACCTGACCAGTCTGACCGGCGCCGCGGCGAAAACGCTGTTGGAGGAGAAGGGCCTGACCGCTGAGCTGAAACCGGAATACAACGACGCCGTGCCCAAAGACACGGTGATCCGCTACCAGCCGGAGGAGGCCAAGGTGGGCGACAGCGTGGAGCTGTTTGTCAGCCAGGGCCCAAAAACCGTGGAGGGCCAGGTGCCCCATCTGGTGGGGCAGCCCCAGGAGGCGGCTCTCGCTATGCTGGCCGCGGTGGGATTGCAGCCGGGCGAGGTTACCACCGAACCCAGCGATACGGTTCCGCCCGGGGTGGTGATCACCCAGTCCGAGATGGACGGCACGATTCTGCCAAAGGGCTCCCCGGTCAATTTTGTGGTGAGCAGCGGCGCAGTAGGGGAGTCTGTGGAGGAGAACGGAGGGAAATACTACCTCAGCTCCATCGACACCACCTGCAACCTGAGCAATTACATCGGCCCGGCGTCCCAGACCAGCAGCTTAAGAGTTGCGGTCCGCTTAAAGCAGCGCGTCAACAATGAGGACAAATACGAGACACTGATCGAGGCCCGCACCATTGCGGGCAGCCAGACCATTCCCGTTTCCATCTCCAGAATCAAGGGATACTGGGGCGTGGACACCGGCGAGGTGGAGGTGGTGGACGTGACGAACAACACTGTGATCCAGTCCTACCCCGTATCGTTTTTCCCAGTGGAGTAGTTCGCATATGACCGGAAAGATTATCAAAGGAATTGCAGGATTTTACTATGTGCACGACGGAAAGAGCCGGCTGTATGAGTGCAAGGCCAAGGGCGTTTTCCGCAACAAAAAAATAAAGCCCCTGGTTGGGGACGACGTGGAGTTCTCCGTGCTGGACGAGGAGGAGCTCACCGGCAACATCGACCGCATTCTGCCGCGGAAAAACGCTCTGGTGCGCCCCGCGGCGGCCAATGTGGACCAGGCTATGGTGGTGTTTTCCATCACCCATCCGGCGCCCAATTTAAACCTTCTGGACCGCTTCCTGGTAATGATGGAGCGCCAGCAGGTGCCGGTGGTGATCTGTTTTAACAAGGTGGATCTGTGCGAAGGGGATCTGATGGAGCAGTACGGTCAGATTTACCGCCAGGCGGGCTACGAGGTGGAATTTATCAGCACCGTCGACAAGCGGGGTCTGGACCGGGTCCGGGAGTGGCTGCAGGGCAAAACCACGGTTCTGGCCGGGCCCTCCGGGGTGGGGAAATCCTCCCTGACCAACGAGCTGCACCCGGATGCCGCCATGGAGACCGGGGATATCAGCCGCAAGATCGAGCGGGGCAAACACACCACCCGCCACTCCCAGCTGTTTCACATCGGGGAGGACACCTTCATGATGGACACCCCGGGGTTCAGCTCCATGTATGTGGAGGATCTGGAGGCCGGGGAGCTCAAGGAATATTTCCCGGAATTCGCCGCCTTCGAGGAGGGCTGTAAGTTCCTGGGCTGCGTCCACGTGGGCGAGAAGGTCTGCGGTGTGAAGGAAGCCTTAAGCCAGGGAAAGCTGGCCAGGAGCCGCTACGACAATTACCTCCTGATGTACCAGGAGCTGAAAAATAAAAGGAGATACTAGACATGTACATTTTAGCGCCGTCTGTGCTGGCCGCAGACTTTGGAAAACTTGCAGAGGATACCGCGAAAGCCCGGGAGGGCGGTGCGTCTTACCTTCATCTGGACGTGATGGACGGGGCCTTTGTCCCCAGCATTTCTTTCGGGATGCCGGTGATCGCCTCCCTGAGGGGCTACACGGACCTGGTGTTTGACGTTCATATGATGGTGGAGGATCCGGGCCGCTATGTGGAGAGCATCCGGGCAGCCGGGGCGGACATCATCACGGTTCACCAGGAAGCCTGCACCCATCTGGACCGCGTGATCGGCCAGATCAAGGCCTCGGGGGCCAAAGCGGGAGTCGCCTTAAACCCGGCCACGCCGGTGAGCACACTGGAGTGCGTGCTGGACCAGGTGGACATGGTGTTAGTGATGTCGGTGAACCCGGGCTTCGGCGGACAGAAGTTTATCCCCTACACGCTGGACAAGGTCCGCGCGCTGCGCCAATACTTTGACCGCAAGGGCTTATCCACGGATATCCAGGTGGACGGCGGCGTCAACCGCGACACCATCCGCCCGCTCATCGAGGCGGGAGCCAACGTGCTGGTGGCGGGTTCCGCTGTGTTCGGCGGCGACGTGAAGGCCAATGTGGAGACATTTATGAATATTTTTAAGGAATATGAGAGATGAGACGATGTCTGATTATCACCGGCGGAACCATTGACCTGGATTTCGCCGGGTCTTTTTTAGAAAATGAACGGTTTGACAAGGTGATCGCCGTGGACGCCGGTCTGGAGCGGGCCGCGGCCCTTGGGCTGGTGCCCGATCTGATCGTCGGGGACTTTGACACTGTAAAGCCGGAGATTCTGGAGCGATACCGGCGCATGGAACACATTGTGTGGGACGTGCATCAGCCGGAGAAGGACGAGACGGACACGGAGCTGGCCCTGCAAAAGGCCCAGGCCATCGGCAGCGGCGAGATCGCCGTGCTGGGGGCCACCGGGGGGCGGATCGACCACATGCTGGGCAATATCCACCTGCTGTTTCCATGCCTTCAGAAGGGCATCCACGCCTGGCTCGCCGATCCCCAGAACCGGATTTATCTGATCGACGGGGAGCACGAGTTCAAGCGCAGCGCCCTGTGGGGCAAATACATTTCCTTTTTACCCCTGACGGAGCAGGTGAACGGGATCACCCTGGAGGGCTTCAAGTACCCGCTGTTTGAGAAGGATATCGAGATCGGAACCAGCCTGTGTATCAGCAACGAGCTGACCGGGGAGACCGGGCGGATCACATTCACGGACGGGGTGCTGATCTGCGTGGAGTCCCACGACTGAGACCGGCGGTGGAAATAGCGGGTCCGGCCCGGCGGCAGAAGCGGAGGCGTCAAGGGGTCGCGCAGAAACAGGCGGTCCCAGCCCGGCGGCAGAAACCGGGGCGTCAGAGCCTCGCGCAGAAACAGGCGGCCCCGCCCGGCGGCAGGTTCTTACCCTGCTGCTGGACTGGTCAAAAAAGCACAAACTGGTTATTTATAACACTCCACTTCCGTGATAGGATAAGGAACAGCAGCAGAGAGCGGTTTGACCGGCTGTGGTTTACACCGCGGCCAAAAGCCTTTTAAAGCCCTCTCTGCGGGAACGGAAAAAGAGGAGAGTTCAGATTATGAAAGCAACCAGCGTACATGTGTCAAACCATGAGGCGGCCGCGGGCCGCAACTATAAAATCGCCCTGACCGGCCTGTTCGCGGCCCTGTCCTACGTGGTGTTTACCTTCCTGCAGATCAAGATCACCCTGCCGGGCGGGGACGCCACCTCCATTCACTTAGGCAACGCGGTTTGTGTGCTCGGGGCGCTGCTGATCGGCGGCACCTACGGCGGAGTGGGCGGCGCCATCGGCATGACCATCGGCGACCTGATGGATCCCATCTATGTGGTGTACGCGCCCAAAACCTTTATTTTAAAGTTCTGCATCGGTTTTATCACCGGCTTTGTGGCCCATCACATGGGAAAGATCAACCAGATCACGGACAGGGCCCGCATATTGCGCTGGGTGATTGCCGCGGCGGTCAGCGGACTGCTGTTCAATGTGATCTTTGATCCGCTGCTGGGCTACTACTACAAGCTGCTGATCCTGGGCAAACCGGCGGCGGAGCTGATCTTAAAGTGGAATATCGCGTCCACCTCCATCAACGCCGTGACCTCAGCTGTGGCCTCCGTGGTAATCTATATGCCGCTGCGAAGCGCCCTGGTCAAAAACGGCATGTTCGCGAAAATGAAATAAGCAGGAGATTCCCAGCTATGAGTCAATTTCACCAGAAAAAAGTTGCAATGATCAATGATCTATCGGGATATGGCCGCTGTTCTCTGACAGTGGCTGTTCCCATTTTATCGGCAATGAAGGTCCAGTGCTGCCCGGTGCCCACCTCAATTCTGAGCAACCACACCGGCTTCCCGGTCTATTTCTTTGACGATTACACGGCCAAGCTTCCCGCTTACCTGGAAAAATGGGGGGAGCTGGGCCTGGAATTCGACGGTATCGTCAGCGGGTTTCTCGGTTCCGTGGAGCAGATCCGCATTGTTGAGGATATGATCGGCCGATTCAAGGGTCCTGAGACCAAGGTGGTGGTGGACCCCATTATGGGGGACAACGGCAAAAAGTACGCCACCTACACCGAGCCCATGTGCGAGGGTATGCGCAGGCTGGTGGGGCTGGGCGACGTGGTGACGCCCAACCTGACCGAGGCCTGTATTCTCACGGACCGCCCCTACCGCAGGGAGGGCTGGACCATCCGGGAGCTGGATGCTCTGGCGGAGGATATCCGCAGCCTGGGCGCGCGCTCCGTGGTGATCACGGGCATCTCCCAGGGTGTTTATCTGGCCAATTACGTGGCGGAGCAGGGGCGGGAGCCCGTGATCTGCCGCACCAAACGGGTGGGCCGGGAGCGGCCGGGCACCGGGGATGTGTTCGCCTCCGTGGTCAGCGCTGCCTTTGTCCGGGGCTTCCCGCTGGAGCGGGCCGTGCGCCTGGCCTCCTCCTTTGTCCGGGATTGCATCCGCAAGTCCGAGGAGCTCGAGATTCCGGTGGAGAACGGAGTGTGCTTTGAGGAGTTGATGGACCGGCTGACCAGAATCCGCTGACCGAGCGGCCCGGCGCGGTCCTGTCTGCTCCGCTGTTTTTATGGGAATAAAATCGCAGAATTCCGGGGAAAATCGGTAAAAGGGGCTTTTTTTTCCAGGAAAAATGTTATATACTCATAAACAGTGTTATGAAAGTAACATTGGAGCGCGTTTGAAGCGGTCTCCAGTGAAATACAGGAGGAAAACCATGTTAGATTTAAAGTTTGTCAGAGAAAACCCGGATATCGTCAAGCAGAACATTAAAAATAAATTCCAGGACAGCAAGCTGCCTCTGGTGGACGAGGTGATTGAGCTGGACGCCAAAAGCCGCGCCACCCAGAAGGAGGCCGACGACCTTCGGGCCAGCCGCAACAAGCTGTCCAAGCAGATCGGCCAGCTCATGGGCCAGGGCAAGAAGGAGGAGGCTGAGGCCGTGAAGCAGCAGGTGAGCGCCAACTCCGACCGTTTAAGCGAGCTGCAGGCCCTGGAGAGCGAGCTGTCCGAGAAGATCACCAAGATCATGATGACCATCCCCAATATCATCGATCCCAGCGTGCCCATCGGCAAGGACGACAGCGAGAACGTGGAGGTGGAGCGCTTCGGCGAGCCGGTGGTTCCGGATTTCGAGATTCCCTACCACACCGAGATTATGGAGCGTTTTAACGGCATCGACTTGGACGCCGCCAGAAAGGTTGCGGGCAACGGCTTCTACTACCTGATGGGGGATATCGCCAGACTGCACTCCGCTGTGATTTCCTACGCCCGCGACTTTATGATCAACCGCGGCTTTACCTACTGCGTGCCTCCCTTTATGATCCGCAGCAACGTGGTGACCGGCGTTATGAGCTTCGCTGAGATGGACGCCATGATGTACAAGATCGAGGGCGAGGACTTATACCTGATCGGCACCAGCGAGCACTCCATGATCGGCAAGTTTATCGACACCATCACGCCGGAGAGCAAGCTGCCGCTGACTCTGACCAGCTATTCCCCCTGTTTCCGCAAGGAGAAGGGCGCCCACGGCCTGGAGGAGCGCGGCGTTTACCGCATCCACCAGTTCGAGAAGCAGGAGATGATCGTGGTCTGCACGCCGGAAGAGAGCCCCATGTGGTATGAGAAGCTGTGGAAGAACACGGTGGACCTGTTCCGCAGCCTGGACATCCCGGTGCGCACCCTGGAGTGCTGCTCCGGCGATCTGGCGGACCTGAAGGTGAAGTCTGTGGACGTGGAGGCCTGGTCTCCCAGACAGAAGAAATATTTTGAGGTGGGCAGCTGCTCCAATTTGGGCGACGCCCAGGCCCGGCGCTTAAAGATACGCGTCCAGGGCGAGGACGGCGGCAAATACCTGGCCCACACCCTGAACAACACCGTGGTTGCTCCGCCCCGCATGCTGATTGCGTTCCTGGAGAACAATCTGCAGGCGGACGGCAGCGTGAGAATTCCCGAAGCGCTCCGCCCCTACATGGGCGGCATGGAGGCGATCCGCTGAGTATTGCGCCCGCGGCCGCGCCGTTTCCGGCGCGCCTACATCCAAACGTGAGTGTATAAAATGCAGCCGGACTGCAGGTGACGAATGGTCACTCTGCGGTCCGGCTGCATTTTTGATCCGAAAAACGGGCGCGCTTAAGGGTGTTGAATGTACAGATTGTCAAATACTTCCAAATCGTGCTCTGCGGTGATCTCAGGCTGCGGATCGCCCTTCTGCACGCTGATGATCAGGTTTCCGCCCTCCTCGCAGACATTGTACAGATGACCCTCCTCGATCAGGGTGCGAATGATATCGTAGATGCGCACGCCTGAGCAGACGTAACCCCGTTCCATATAGATGTAATCCACGTCTGCAAACTGCAGATATTCCAGGAAGGCCGGGGCGCTGCTCACCACCTGGGGATTGCCCCAGTAACCGGACACGTCCACGTAGGACTGCACCCAGCAGGGGAAGGTCAGCACGTCCGGGAGATCGCCGAGCGCGATCACGCGGTGGCTGGGGTTGGCGGCCAGAATATTCCAGATGGTGCCGCTGCCCTGGGCGGTCCGCTTTTCCTGTGCCTCCTGAATATGGGAGTAATAGCCGCTGTTGACCGGATGAAGGCCGCCGTTTCCGATGGTCCAGGCCCAGTTGGTCAGGCCGCAGAGCAGGACTCCATAGCCCCATGCCGGGATCAGAAGGGCCAGGGCGGCCTTCCGGCAGACGGGGCCCTTTCCGTCCAGCCAGCACAGGCCGGTCAGAAGAATCAGGACGTAGTAAAGCATGTAGTAGTTCCCGTCCACCTGGGACAGAGAGTAGAGGCTGACCAGGTTGATGAAGGACATGGCCATCAGGAGCCAGGTGAGATAGGAGAGGGGAAGCGCCTGTGCCGTCCCGGGTTTGCGGGAAGTTTTTCCGGCTCCTCCCAGGCAGGCCCTTAAGACCAGAAATACCACCGGCAGCACAGCGCCCCAGGCGATCAGCACATGGGCCATGTCGTGTCCCTGGGGATTCAGGAGGATGCGGTAAAGGCGTTTGGCCAGGAAAAGCAGTCGTTCCCCCTGGGGCATATGCTTACCGGCCGGAGAGAGGCCGGCGGCGTAAAACGGGTATTTGATTTCAAAACCCAGTTTTTGGAAAAGCCCATAAAAAACAGAGGTGACCGGCACGCCCACCAGCTTCATGGTGCGCCCCCAGATTCCGATCAGAGCGGTGACAGAGGGGAGCAAAATGAGCCAGACACGCATTTCTTTGGGATGTCCCGGCTTGTCAAACGGTTTGCGGCGGGCCAACAGCCACAGAACGCTGATCCCCGCCACCGCTGTGGAAAAGACCACCGCAGTGGGCTTCATGATCAGGCTGACGCCCCCGGCTGCCAGGGCAGCGGCCAGCCACCCGGTCCGGCGCTCCTCTGTGAAGCGCAGCACGCCCTGGATCATCAGCAGCTGGCAGAACAGCGTCACCATGTCCGGCTTGGCCGTGTCCGCCATGTTCATGATGCCCGGAACGGAGACCATGAGAAAGGGCAGCCACAGGGCCAGTCTGGGCTTCAGGCACAGGCGGGCCGTCTCATAGGCGGCGAACAGCGTCAGCGCGCCCATCCACAGGTTCATGGAGATGGAAAAGCTGTAGGAGGGCAGGCCCGCCAGGGGCAGGCCCAACACCTCCCAGCCCTTGGGATAGGTGTAGACAACGCCCAGGGTACCCAGATTTTCATAGATGCCGTTGCCGCTGTTGAGCATCACGTGGGAGCGGACGCCGTACCAGATGCTGTCGAAATCCACCGCCAGGTTCATCCGGCCTGCCTGGAGCAGAAGCAGGGCCAGAATGGCCGCAAGCATGGCGGAGCTTCTGGGATGGGAGCGGCTGCAGCTGGGAGCGTCGGACGGTTGGGGAGCGCCCGCGCCGGAGAGCCATCCGCGCATGGGGGGCGCAGCCGGAGCCGTCAGAAAATCGCGCAGGAGTACTCCGGCCCACATCAGCAGGCAGAGTCCGCTGGCCGCCACCCAGAGGCGCAGGTTGTGGATGCTGCCGAGCTGCGCCAGGGACAGCAGGCAGAAGACGGTGATTGTCAGGGCGCCGCCCATAAGATAGTCCCAGCACAGGCCGAGGTTCTGTCTCAGCACGGTCCGGTTAAACCATCTTCCGGCCAGGATCAGGTACACGGTGTACGCTCCGGCAAAGGCCATGGGCAGAAAAATCACATGGAGCCAGCAGAACACCGCGCAGAGAACCGCCGCACCAAACCAGGCCGTCAGGCTGTTTTTGGCACAAAAAAAGAACAGGAACAGAATCAGCCAGACCGCCGCGGTCTCCAATGCCATGGAGTAAAAATCCGGCTGAGCCGCGTGCCAGGACAGCACGCCCGTACCCACCAGCTTCCACGCCGAATACAGCGTTACCGCGATTGTCAGAGCCGCTGCCACGAGAGCGGCTGTCTTTTCCCGTCTTGTCATAGTGATCCGATACCTTCCAGTGTCATATTACAAAACGCAGAGCATTTGCCCCGCCGGACACCCGGTAAGGACAAGCACTGCATTCCCTTAATTATAACATTATTCGGGAAATATTTCCACCATGATTTGCCGTTTGCATCCGTCCCACGCCTATTTGCCCGGAACTCTGTCAAACGCTGTCAGGCGGGCGAAAAAGGATTGACTTTTGCAGTCCGCGTACTTATAATCCCATCTTTGACAGTTAAAGAGTTAAAAAAGTGCTGTAGTCCTTGGAAATACTAGGGTTACAGCACTTTCTTTGCTTTATAGGAAACTTCTCAAATCAGCGAAGATAGTGTATAATAGATTGGAAATAAAAAAGGCATAGCAAAAGAGCGAAGGTGTGACTTCGCCATGACGTTGTCTATGTATTTTTTGTTTTTGGTTTAGGCTGCACTATCTGACGGTAGAGAAAGAATAGGGCATATGGAACTATCCATATCCCATAACCTTTCGATAGCGTTCAAATAGTGCAGTTTTTTTGTGGTAAACTTCTAAAACCAACATAGAAGTGCCACACTCCGGGCATCTGAGCGGATCATAGCCAAAGGTCAGAAGAATCAAATTCCGCCAATCTAGGAGCTTAGAAAGATAATGCTGCTTCTGCTTGGATAAACATTTCCGGAGATTTTTTTCCTGTTTGTGGTGCTTTGCATAAATGCCGTAGTAGCGGACCATTTTAAAATGCTTGTCAGGGATATGCAGGATCAGGCGTTTGATAAAGTCAATGGCGGGGATGCATTCTGTGATCGTTTTATGGTCCTCATGTCGCTGATAATGGAACGTCACAGAATCCCCGTCATAGGCATCCATCCTGGAAGTGGCAATGACAGGCCGTCCAAGGTATCTGCTGATGTATTTAATGGTGATATCAGGAGAACACAAATTAGGTTTGGCTCTCACATAAAAGCCTTCGGGATGGTCTTTGTAGATTTGATTTTTAAGCTTCTTAAAAGGCGGTCCCAGTTTAAGAGAGAGCTGATCCAAAAGGACTTTCCGAAAAGCCAGGCGCAGGAAATCATAATCAAAATGGGGATTGGGTCGCCAGGGAGTAATGTTGCCAGCACCGCCTTCCGAAATCAGGGCATGGATGTGAGGATTCCACTTTAAATCTCTACCGAAGGTATGAAGGACGCAGATAAAACCAGGAGTAAAGAGTTCGGACTTATTCATCTTGAAGAACATGCGTAGGACGACATCCCTGACAGAATGGAACAGGCAGTTAAGGAGTGAGTGGTCCTTAAGAAAGAAGATGCGCAGTTCCTCAGGAATGGTAAAGACACAGTGTCTGTGGATACAGGAAACGAGTTTACAAGACATACGAAAAGCACGTTTCTGGTTATAGACGTTGCCGCATGAGGGACAGAACCGGCTTTTACAGGAAAAGGGAACAAATTTAAGGTTACCACAATGAGGACAGCCAAAGAAAGCTCCGCCATAAGAAGGATCATGGCAGAGGATCATCCGGTTGATGTTATCCAAAACATTTTTATCAGGTCGAATAACATATTGGATATATTCAAAGTGGTCAGAAAAAATAGTTTGGAGGATGTTCTTATGCATAAGAACATTTTACAATAAAGCAGCAAAAAAGGAAATCCCCTAAAACCCCTCATGAGTGAGGGGCAGGGGAGTTGAGAGTGCCGAAGGCACTTTGTTCAATTCCTGGAGTATGGTAATTTATTCCCTTCCCTTGCTTTTTTTCTGGATCTCTCTCATCTTACTTTTGGTAATAAAGCGGTAGTCTGTCCGAAAGCCGCTGATCTCATGCAGGTCATCTGTCAATTTAGTCCTCTCATACACTGGTTTGAAGCCCTGATCCTCGATATTATCAAAGTTCATGCTTTTCAGCGTCTCCAGGATGTTCGTGCAAGTGTAGTTATTTCCGAGCTTCTGTTCAAGTAGGCGGTAGATCAAAAGCGACAGAAAACAGATCAAAAAGTGTGCTTTTATGCGGTCCTCTCGTTGCACATATACCGGACGGGCAGAAAAATCGGTCTTCATAATACGGAAACATGCTTCGATCTGCCAGCGGCCTTCACTCACTTTTATAATGTCTCCCGGTTCGTCATCCATTAGATCCGTACATACTGCGTAGAGACCATCATACCGTGCTTCTTCCTCTATCTTCTCCTGATCGAGATGATAGTAGACTTCAGCTTTTTCACCAGAATTCGTTACCGCAGTCTTACTGATGAAACGGGCAGGGTCGTTCGGATTGCGGCGTTCTTTTTTATATTTTCCATCGACGATCATCCTGACGGCCCGTTCTTCCTGCTTTTCCCGAATTGATTTTTGATAGGCCGCATATTTAGGGGAGTAAGTAATAATCAAACGCTGGTGTAGTTTCTTGGTCGTATAGGGCTCCTCCTTATAAAACAGCTCCCCCTCATCTTCTTCCATAAGATTTGTGATATCGACAAGTTTGTGGTCAGAAAGCCTTCGGAAATGCTGTTTATCCAATGCCCGTTCCCGTTCCTCGGCGGGGAGTTTTTTTATGGATTGGGTGACGATAAAAGCCCTCTTTCCACGGTGGTTGAACTCCCGGTTCGTTTCTGAGGCAAGACCGGCATCGCTGCAGAAGATGAACTGATCGCAGCCAAAATCATCTAAAATCTTTTGTTCTAAAGGTTTCAAGGAAGTCTGCTCATTCTGATTCCCCGGGAATAACGAGAATGCCAGGGGGATACCGTTCCCATCCATGAACAATCCCATCTGGACAATCGGATTGGGACGGTGCTCCTTGCTTTTTCCATACTTTTTAAATCCATCTTCCTGCTCGATTTCAAAGTAATAGTTTGTGCAGTCGTAATAAAGAATACCGTCATTCCGTTTACCAAGAAAGTGGCTGTTTTTGTATGCTTCTGCCTGGATGAAATCGCACTCCTGAGCCAACACACTAAGGGAGCGGTATACGTCGTGAAGCTTATAAGAGGGAGCTTCCAGATAATTCTGGACCGCTTTGAAAGAGGAACTTTTACTCTGGGGATCCAGCATCCTGGCATAGACCAGGTCGGAAAGGATGGCATTAAGGTCATAATCAAACCTGTGCCTGCCCCGGATTTTTTTGCAGACATAATCGAGTCTAAGCTGGTAGTAAACGGACTGGAGAAAAAGATATCCGCCTTCGAAAAGGGACTTTTGTCCGTAATCCAACAACTGGTTGCAGTGAAATGGAATCAGGACGGCCTGGTCTTGCGTCTCTTTGTTGTAATTCTCAGTTTCGATCCTGGCCTGTTCCTTTGCCCAGACCATGACCCCATCTCTATCAGTTCCCAACATATCGGAAAGATATTTTAATGAACCGAGCTTGCGGACTGTGGTAGAGGTAGTCTTGCCGTTAGCGCCCACATAAGACCTGGTGATATAAAAAGACTCTGAATTTTTAGACTTTGAAGTAGTTACTCGCATTGAAATGCACCTCCAATGCTATCATACCATATATTACCAAATATTACCAGTATTTAAGAAAATATTTTTGACAAAAAAATATAGGCTACTTGCGGCCTGTAAGACTTTTTTGGAAATTTAACTGTCAAACTCCCGTGCCGTTTGCATCCGTCCCACGCCTATTTGCCCGGAACTCTGTCAAACGCTGTCAGGCGGGCGAAAAAGGATTGACTTTTGCGGTCCGCGTACTTATAATACCCTCATCCGTACTATCAAAAAGGGGCGGCGCGGAGAACGTTCACTGGCGGTATCCCGCGGTCTGCTGCCCGCAGAAGGAGGTTTATGCGATGGTAAAATTTAATCATTTCAATTTTAATGTGCTGGATCTGGAGAAGAGCCTGTCCTTTTATAAGGAGGCCCTGGGTCTGGAGCCGGTGCGGGAGAAAACGGCGTCCGACGGCTCCTTCAAGCTGGTCTATCTGGGGGACGGCGTCAGCGATTTCACCCTGGAGCTGACCTGGCTTAAGGACCGCACGGAGCCCTACAATCTGGGAGAGTGCGAGTTCCACCTGGCGTTCCACGTGGACGACTATGAGGCGGTTCACAGCCACCATGAGGTCATGGGCTGCATCTGCTTTGAGAATCCCTCCATGGGCATCTATTTTATCTCCGATCCGGACGGCTACTGGATCGAGATCGTGCCCGCCAAATAAGCCGCAACCAATCGCTTCACAGACAAAAACACACCGCGGGCGCGTCCCGGCGGTGTGTTTTTTAACCCATTGAGATATTTATTTGTATTCGCTGTACTTTTCTTCACAGTATTGGCAGCGGTAAGTCTCGCTTTTTTCATCCGCCAGATAGAAGATGTGGGGAAGCTCCTGCTCGATGGAGGTGATGCAGCGCGGATTCTTGCAGTGAATCACATTGACGATCTTCTTGGGCAGCTTCAGGGCTTTTTTCTCGACGATGCGGTCGTCCCGGATAATGTTGACCGTGATGTTGTGGTCAATGTAGCCCAGCATGTCCAGATCCACAACGTCCAGCCCGCCCTCGATCTTGATGATGTCCTTGCGGCCCATCTTGTTGCTGCGGGCATTCTTGATGATGGCCACCTGGCATTCCAGCTTGTCTAAACCCAGGTGATAGTAGATATCCAGGCTCTTGCCGGCCTCGATGTGGTCCAGCACGATGCCTTCCTTCAGTCCGCTGATGTTTAACATGGCTTTTTCACCTCCAGTAATGTCATGATCAGTGCCATACGCACATATACGCCGTACTGGGCCTGTTTAAAGTAGGCGGCTCTCGGGTCGTCGTCCACCTCCACGGAGATCTCGTTGACACGGGGAAGGGGATGAAGCACGTACATGTTCTTCTTGGCCAGTTTCATTTTCTTCTTGTCCAGGATGTAGCAGTCCTTCAGGCGGATGTAGTCCTCCTCGTTGAAGAAGCGCTCCTTCTGAACGCGGGTCATGTAGAGGATGTCCAGGGAGCCGATGGCGTCGTCCAGGCTGCCCACCTCCTCAAAGGGGATATTGTTGGCTTCCAGCACGTCCTCGCGGATGCTGTCCGGGATACGCAGCTCCTCAGGGGAGATCAGGATGAACTTGACGCCCGGATAGCGGACCATGGCGTTGATTAAGGAGTGAACGGTGCGCCCGAACTTTAAGTCGCCGCACAGTCCGATGGTCAGGTTGTCCAGGCGGCCCTGTAAGGAGCAGATTGTCATTAAGTCGGTCAGCGTCTGAGTGGGGTGCTGATGACCGCCGTCGCCCGCGTTGATCACCGGGATACTGGCCTTCTGCGCTGCCACGTACGCGGCGCCTTCCTTGGGGTGGCGCATGGCGCAGATATCGGCATAGCAGGAGATCATGCGGATGGTGTCGGCAACGCTCTCGCCCTTGGCGGCGGAGCTGGAGGTGGCGGAGGCAAAGCCTAACACGCTGCCGCCCAGATTCAGCATAGCCGCTTCAAAGCTCAGGCGCGTTCTGGTGCTGGGCTCGTAAAAAAGTGTGGCCAGCTTTTTGCCGTCACACACGTGGGAATATCCGGGAAGATTTCCCTCGATGTCCCGCGCCAGCGCCAGAAGGTCGTCGATTTCTTCCGCAGAGAAGTCAAGAGGGTTCAATAAATGTCTCATGGGGTTCTCCTTCTTTATGTATTTTTATGGTTTTTGGAAATAATGGTAGACGCACCAGTGCGATAGCCGGTCCAGCCAGATATGGCACTGATTTGTGCCTCGTCATATTCTTACACAGAATGCATTATAAGTCAAGATTTTTTTAAACTTTTTTCCGATTTGTGTTATACTGGTAAACGGCGGCCTGTTTTCCGTGTAAGGAATATTTAAGGAAGTTTAAGGAAAATCCCAAAGACCATGGCGACGGGCCCGTGTTATACTTGACGAAGAAATGACAAATACAGGACAAATGTATATGAAAGCGAGGGAAGCGGATGGAAGAAGAGACCCGGCGAAAGCCGGTAATCCGCGTGTCTAGGTTGTATAAGGTCTATCGCGTGGGAGAGACCAAGGTCTACGCCCTCAACGGGGTGGATTTTGAGATTTATAAAGGGGAGTTCGTGGCCATCGTGGGAACCTCCGGTTCCGGAAAGTCCACGCTGCTCAACATGCTGGCCGGTCTGGAGAAGCCCAGTAAGGGCGAGATCGAGATCGCGGGCAGGCACATAGAGAAGCTGACGGAAAAGCAGTTGGTGACCTTCCGCAGGCAGCGGGTGGGCTTCATTTTCCAGGCCTACAATCTGCTCAACACCATGAACGCCATCGAGAACGTGGCGCTGCCCCTGTCCTTCCGCGGGATTTCCAAGCGGGAGCGGATGAAAACGGCGCAGAAATTCATGGAGCTGGTGGGAGTGGGAGATCAGGCAAAGCATATGCCCAACCAGATGTCCGGAGGCCAGCAGCAGCGCGTGGGCATCGCCAGGGCCCTGGTGGTGAATCCGCAGATCATATTTGCCGACGAGCCCACGGGAAACCTGGATTCCAGGACCACCATGGAGGTGCTGAAATTGATGCAGAAGATCGTGCGGGAGCAGAACCAGACCCTGGTGATGGTTACCCACGACAACAACCTTGCCTCCTATGCGGACCGCAGAATCCGCATTGTGGACGGAAAAATCGTGGGAATTGAGGAGGGCGGCCGGGACGCCGTCACGGAAGAAACAGGAGAAAAGGGAGAGAAAGCATGAAAGTGTGTAAAGTTTTGACCGCGTGGGCGTTTGCGCTGTTTCTGGTGGTGAGCACTGCGGCCACGGCATTTGCGGCAGACTACAAGCTGGGTTACAACACCAATGCCAGCGATAACGACTACATATTTACCACCAAAGCGCCCAAGGGTAATGTGGGTAAGAACATGACCGTCACCTTCCGCATCCGGGCCACCGACGAGGACATGGAGAACGTTCGCGTGAGCCTGGCCGAGACCACCGACTTCCAGCAGTGGGAGGAGCGGGGCAGCGGAGACTACACGGTGGACTATTATCCGTTTGAGATCACGGAGAACACCTTTGTATCCAAGTCCGTGGGTAATATCAAGAAGGGCAATGTGAAGAGCGCCTCCATTTCCGCACGGGTGCGCCGGGATGCGCTGCAGGGCTATTACAGCATCCCTATCCTGATCGAGTGGGACGGCGGAAACGATATCGACTATGTGAATGTCTGGATTTCCACCAGCTCCAGCACCGCGGAGGACGACGAGGAGGATGAGAAGAAAGAGGGCAAGTATTTCATTATCGGAGAGAATCAGCCCACGCCCAGGGGAACCTATCCCAACGTCATGAACTTTAACGTGAATTTCCGCAACAAGCGGGAGACTACGGTCCAGGACGTGACCATCAGCATGGGGCTGTCCGAGGACGACACCAAATTCCCCTTTGAGATCAACGACGGCAACTACGACCGCACGTACGAGCGGATTGCGTTCGGGGAGACGGTGGCCGTGCCCTACAGCATGGCCATCCGCAAGGACTCTTACACCGGATATTATCCCATCAAATACACCGTCACCTTCCGCCTCAGCAGCGAGGGCGACCTGCACACCGAGGAGGGAACCTTCTACGTCCACATCACGTCCAAGGACAAGGAGGATGATCTGGGCGATTTCGACGCCAACGACCGCACCAGGGCCCGTCTGATCGTGGACAGCTACCACACCGTGCCCGAGCAGATTTACGCGGGTGAGGAGTTCGAGCTGATCTTAAATATGAAGAACGCCTCCAAGAACGTGGGCGCCAGCAACATTCTGTTCAACCTGGAGTCCGAGAAGGTTTCCGACAGCGCTGTATTCACCACGGAGTCCGGTTCCTCCTCCATGGTGGTGGACGACATGGGACCGGGCCAGAGCACGGAGGTGCGCGCGGTATTCACCGCCAGGGCGGGAGTGGACCAGAGGTCCTACTCCATCACCATCAAAGAGAAATACGACAGCCCGGAGTTCAAGAACGCCGAGGAGTCCATTGTGGTGGACATTCCGGTGAAGCAGTACGCCAGGCTCAGCACCAGCAATATCGACGTGATGCCGGACAACATCACCACCGGGGCCGAGAGCAACGTGATGTTCGGAATCAACAACACGGGCAAGGTGATTCTCTACAACGTGACCGCCACCTTCACGGCGGATTCCATCAAGCCGGTGGAAACCTATGTGGGTAACATCAAGCCAGGTGAGACCGGAAACGTGGACACCATGTTAACCGGCATAAGCCCCACCATGGACGACGGCACCGTCAAGGTCACCATCACCTATGAGGACGAGAACGGCACCATAGCCGAGCCGGTGGAGAAGGAGCTGACTCTGATGGTCATGGAGGAGTCCCAGGACATGATGTGGGACGAATCCATGATGGGGGACATGGACGGCGCCGTGGAAACTGAGTCCACGGGTGTGAAGGCCGTGTTCCAAAAATATGGAATCCTGATCGGCGTGGCCGTGGTGATGCTGGTGGCTGTTGTGGTTGTGGTGGTGATCCGGATCCGTAAAAAGCGCAAAGCGGCAAAGGAAGAAGAGGATATAGACGATGAGATTTCCTGATCTTCTGATCATGAGCGTGAACAATCTAAGGCGGCGCAAGCTCAGGACGGCGCTGACGGTTCTGGGGGTCATCATCGGCACGGCGTCCATCGTGGTCATGGTGTCCCTGGGAATCGGCTTAAATGAGCTGACCATGGAGCAGATCGCCTCCTGGGGCAGCCTGACCACCATCGACGTGCGCTCAGGCGACTCCTACGGCCAGTCCTACGCGGTCAGCATAGGAGGCGGTTCCAGCGGAATGTCCAGCGGCAGCAAGAGCGAGCCCAACTATATCACGGACGAGGTGATCGAGAAATTTTCCCGCCTGGAACACGTGACGGGCACCTCGCCGGTGTTGAGCATCAATGTGCTGCTGCGCCAGGGGGCCTATGAGGCGCAGTACGAGACCATCCAGGGCGTGGGCCCCGCCTACTTCGAGCAGATCAAGCTTGGGGAGGGGGAGTATCCGCAGAAGGGCGACACCGGGCTGTTTTTCGGCAACACGGTGATCCAGGATTTCTACAACGCCAAGACCGGCAAGGGCTACTGGGACACCGGGGAGCTGCCGGACGTGGATCTGATGGGCCGGCCCTTTTTCGTCACCTTTGACATGGACGGCTATTACCAGTCCCAGTACCCCTCGGAGGACGGCGCCGGGACCAAACCGCCCAAGAAATACATGATGAACGGCATCGGCGTGCAGGAGGGCGGTCTGGACGACTGGAACAATTACTCCTACCGCATTTACATGGATGTGGACGGGATGAAGTCCCAGCTGAAAAAGGCGTTTAAGAAGGGCAAGACCATCCCTGGACAGCCCACCAACAAGAAGGGAAAACCCTACAACTATTTCATCTACAACAGCGCTCAGGTTTACGTGGACGACGTGGACAATGTGACCAAGGTGCAGAAGGAGCTGGCGGACATGGGCTTCCAGGTCCAGAGCCAGATCGACTGGCTGGAGAGTTCCAAGCAGCAGTCCGACATGGTTCAGGCGGTGCTGGGCGGCATCGGCGCCGTATCCCTGTTCGTGGCGGCCATCGGCATCGCCAACACCATGATGATGTCCATCTACGAGCGGACCAAGGAGATCGGCGTGATGAAGGTGCTGGGCTGCGATATGGGAAATATCCGCAACATGTTCCTCATCGAGTCCGGTTTTATCGGATTTATGGGCGGCGTGCTGGGCATCGGCTTAAGCTACGGCGTCTCCCTGCTGATCAACAAATTTGTGGGAGCCCAGGCTCTGACTGGCATGGCCGGGGATCTGTCCCGTGTTCCGCCGTGGCTGTCCTTAGCGGCGGTGGCCTTCGCCATCTTCGTGGGTATGGCGGCGGGCTTTATGCCGGCCATGCGCGCCATGAAGCTGAGTCCGCTGGCGGCAATCCGCAACGAGTAGCGGCAGGTATTGTACAATCAAAAAACGGCCGGCTGGCCGGGCCTTTCTCCTAGGAGAACAGCTCGAACAGCCGGTCGTATTCGTCTTTATAGATACTGTCCTTGCGCCAGACAAAGGAAAACTCATGTTTGGCATCCAGGCCCGGGAGCAGAGCCAGCTCCAGGCGGCCATCCAGCAGCTCGTCCTTGACGGCGATCTGGTACAGGAAGGTGATGCCGCAGCCTGCCAGGGCCAGCTGTTTAATCACATGGATGCTGTCCACCTCCAGGGTGTGCTCAAAATCATCCAGGCTCAAATTGGTTCCGGCCAGATAGCGCTCCAATATCTCCCGGGTGCCGGAGCCTTCCTCGCGGATCAAAAGCGGTTCGCAGAGGAGATCCCGGATGGAATTCGGTGTGTGGCCGCATTTGAACTGGTAGCCGGTTTTGTATACCGCGGCGTAGGGCTCCAGGGAGTAGGTGCGGTAGCCGTATTCGGTCATCGGGAAATACCCCTCGATGACTGCGAAATCGATGGCGCCGCTGTCGATCATCTCCAAAAGCTCATGGGTGTTGCGGATGGTCATGCGGATATCGGTCCTGGGATTGGCTTCCAGATAGGAGGCCACCTTGGCGGGAAAGAGGAATTCCCCCACGGTCAGGGTGGCGCCGAAGGAGAGCTTGCGCACCGGCTGCCCGGCCAGTTTCATGCGCTTTGCCAGAATCCGGTCGTCGTGCTTCATGGTCAGGGCCGCGCGGTAGAGCTCCTCGCCGGCAGGGGTCAGGGAGAGCTTGCGGTTCTTGTACTCGAACAGCTTGGCGCTGTACTCGTCCTCCAGGTAGTGGATGTGCTGGCTCACCGCCGGCTGGGTGATGTTTAATGCCGCGGAGGCCTTGGTAAAGTTCATATATTTGCAGACGCATAAAAATGTTTCAATGCGGAAATCCAACATAGCCGGGTACTCCTTTGTTTTGTTCTGGCAATATCATAACATATTTTTATCGAAAAATAAATATTAATAATGGGGTTTTCTATTAAGAAAATTAATAAGTCAAACTTCTAAAAAACACTTGCAATATTAGAAAAAAGCATATATGATAGGGACAGAGGCGTGTGACTGGCGGATCGTGGAGTCAACCACAGGGAGCGCGCCGTGGATAAGAGCCGACCGCCTGGGCACGCAGTTTTTTGCGTACCCAGGCTATTTTATTGGAAACAATGGGCCGCCGGCGCAGCCTGCGGCGCTTGCCGGATGCAACGGCCGCCGGCAATGGCTGGATGAAAACCTTACAATGCCACCAAATAAGAGGAGGAATCAGGAATGAACCGATTATCACTGAGAGACGAGCTGAGAGGAAACGCTTACCCGGGGCGGGGAATCGTGCTGGGGCGCTCTGCAGACGGCAGCAAGGCCGTGGCCGCCTATTTTATCATGGGGCGCAGCGAAAACAGCCGAAACCGCGTGTTCGTGGAGGACGGAGCGGGCATCCGCACCCAGGCATTTGACCCGGAAAAGCTCTCGGACCCCAGCCTGATCATCTACGCTCCGGTGCGGGTGCTTGGCAACAAGACCATCGTCACCAACGGGGATCAGACCGACACCATTTACGAGGGTATGGACCGTCAGATGACCTTTGAGCAGTCTCTGCGCTTCAGGGAGTTTGAGCCGGACGGGCCCAATTACACCCCGCGGATCTCCGGAATCATGCACATTGAGAACGGCGGCTACAACTACGCCATGTCCATTTTAAAGAGCAACAACGGCGATCCTTCGTCCTGCCTGCGCTTCACCTTCGCCTATGAGAAACCGGCGGCCGGGGAGGGACGGTTCATCCACACCTACAAACACGACGGCAGCCCGCTGCCAAGCTTTGAAGGCGAGCCCAAACCGGTGGCCATCGAAGGGGATATCGACCAGTTTACGGAGATGGTCTGGGACAGCCTGAACGAGGAGAACAAGGTATCCCTGTTTGTCCGCTACATAGATATCGCCTCCGGGACCTATGAGACCCGCATCGTGAACAAGAATCAGTAATCGAAAACACACGCCAAGAGATGAGGAGAATTGACCATGAACGAATTAGAACTGAAATATGGCTGTAACCCCAACCAGAAGCCTTCCAGAATCTTCATGCGCGGCGGCATGGAGCTGCCCATTACCGTGCTCTGCGGCAGACCCGGCTACATCAACTTTATGGACGCCCTCAACGGCTGGCAGCTGGTGAAGGAGCTGAAGGAGGCCACCGGCCTGCCCGCAGCCACTTCCTTTAAACATGTCTCACCGGCCGGAGCCGCCGTGGGTCTGCCCCTGAGCGACACCCTGAGGAAGATCTACTGGGTGGAGGATATGGGAGAGCTGTCCCCCCTGGCCTGCGCCTACGCCAGAGCCAGAGGTGCGGACCGCATGTCCTCCTTCGGGGACTTCATCTCCCTGTCCGATGTCTGCGACGTGGACACCGCGAAGCTGATCAAGCGCGAGGTATCCGACGGCGTGATCGCGCCCGGATATGAGCCGGAGGCGCTGGAGCTCTTAAAATCCAAGAAAAACGGCAACTATAACGTGATTCAGATCGACCCGGATTATGTGCCTGAGGAGATTGAGCGCAAGCAGGTATTCGGCGTTATCTTTGAGCAGGGCCGCAACAACTTAAAGATCGACCGGGAGCTGCTCTCCAACGTGGTGACGGAGAACCGGGAGCTGCCCGATTCCGCAAAGATCGATCTGATGATCTCCCTGATCACCCTGAAATACACCCAGTCCAACTCCGTGTGCTACGTGAAGGACGGCCAGGCCATCGGCATCGGCGCGGGCCAGCAGTCCAGAGTGCACTGCACCCGTCTGGCGGGCAGCAAGGCGGACAACTGGTTTTTGCGCCAGGCGCCCCAGGTCCTGAATCTGCCCTTTGTGGACACCATCAAGCGTGCGGACCGGGACAACGCCATCGACGTGTACATCGGCGACGACTGCATGGACGTGCTGGCGGACGGCCGCTGGGAGCGCATTTTCAAGGAAAGACCGCCGGTGTTCACCCGGGAGGAGAAGCGGGCCTGGCTGGATCAGATGACGGACGTGGCCCTTGGCTCCGACGCCTTCTTCCCCTTTGGCGACAACATCGACCGGGCGTACAAGAGCGGCGTGAAGTACGTGGCGCAGCCCGGCGGCTCCGTGCGCGACGACCAGGTGATCGAGACCTGCAACCAGTACGGCATGGTTATGGCCTTCACGGGGATCCGGCTGTTCCACCATTGACCGGCTGGGTTTTAACAGAAGAATTACGCATTGTTTCAGGGAAAGCGGAGCAAAACCGCTTTCCCTGTTTTTGTGCGAAACGCGCCGGGGTTCGGAGCGTGCCCAACTATTTTCAGGGGCGGAGCTCCCGTCTGTTTCCCGGAAAATGCTTCCCACAAACGCAAAAGACAGTTGAAACCGCCGCCGGGCCGCGCTATACTAGAGCATGTCTGTAATTTTATTCCACCGTCTGCGCGCCTCCCTGATCGGAGCCAAACCTTCCACAGGGCAAAATGGCCGCACGTCGGAACCTTTTTTGAGATACATGAGACATAAAACACCTGGCGCAAGCTCTCCGGGCTTCGCATGAAAAATATGAATTTTGCGAGGGAAGTATATGGTAACGGACTTGACGACGGAACATCCGGATAAAATACTGTGGCGTTTTCTGCTGCCCATGATGGTCAGCGTAATCTTTCAACAGCTCTACAATCTGGCGGACAGCATGATCGCCGGGAAGTTTGCCGGGGAGGCGGCCCTGGCGGCGGTGGGGGCCAGCTACCCGGTGACGGTGATTTTCATGGCCTTCGCGGTGGGCAGCAACCTGGGAACCTCGGTGATCGTGTCCCGGCTGTTCGGCGCGAAGGAATACGGGCGGATGCGCACCGCGGTGACCACGGCCTTTATCGCCTGCGTGGGGATGAGCCTGCTTTTAACCGCCTACGGCCTGGCCTTCTGCACGCCTATGATGCGCTGGATTCACACGCCGGAGGACATTCTGGCGGACGGAGCGCTGTACCTGCGCATCTATGTGATGGGCCTTTCATTCCTGCTGTTTTACAACGTCTGTACCGGTATCTTTACGGCCCTTGGGGACTCCAAAACGCCCCTGTATTTCCTGATCGGTTCCTCCATTGGGAATATTGTTCTGGACTGCCTGTTTGTGGCGGTGTTTCACATGGGCGTGGCAGGCGTGGCCTGGGCCACCTTCATCGCCCAGGGGATTTCCGCGGTTCTGGCCTTGTCCACCCTGGCCGTGCGCCTGCGCAGGTTTCACCAGGGCTCCAGGCCCAGGCTCTTTGACGCTTCCCTTCTGTGGCGGATCGCGGCCATCGCAGTGCCCAGCATTATGCAGCAGAGCGTTCTCAGCGTGGGCAACCTGTTTGTGCAGGAGATCGTCAACCGCTACGGGTCTGCGGTGATCGCCGGTTACTCCGGGGCCGTCAAGCTGAACACCTTTGCCATCAACTGTTTTATGGCCCTGGGGGGCTGCCTGTCCAGCTACACGGCCCAGAATCTGGGAGCCGGAAAGCGGGAACGGCTTCCCATGGGATTTCGCACCGGAGTCCGCTTATCCCTTATCGCCACCGTTCCGTTTTTTGTGCTGTACTTTTTCTTCAGCCGCGGTATGATGGGGCTGTTTCTCAACTCGGACAGCGGTGAGGCGATCCGGGCCGGGGTGGAATTTCTGCGCATCGTATCGCCGCTGTATTTTATGATCTCCATCAAGCTGATGACCGACGGAGTGATCCGTGGCTCAGGAGCCATGGTCTATTTTGTGCTGGCCACCATACCGGATCTGATTCTGCGGATCGCCTTCGCCTACCTGCTGACGCCGCGCTTTGGGAGCACGGGAATCTGGATGGCCTGGCCCTTCGGCTGGTTCGCCGCCTCCGGGCTCACCATCCTGTTTTACCGCCGGATTGTCACGGGAAAATTTGAGATCCGATTGTGAGGCTGCGCCTGAACAGTCTGAATTCTGTGAACATTTTGTGAAATGAACACGTTGGGGAAAGTTGTCACTTGAAGTCGAAAAATCTTTGTGCTAGGATGATTCCATCTGAACGAAAAGGGGAAAATCTTTGGACAGAGAACAAATATGGAAGCGCGGAAAAACTGCCGCGCGCCGGATCGGAACCGCATGCCTTTTGTTGGTGCCCTGCGCAAGCTATGTGCTGTTTGAGCTTGTGACGGGCAATTTGGCTGCGGTTCCCTCTTATATGGCGGCCCTGAATATCGGCTGGATTTACGTCCTGTATTTGGCCGCGTTTGCCGTCTGCGGCCGCACCCGGATCGCGGTGCCTCTGGTATCGGTATCCCTGTACCTGATCTCTCTGGCGGAGGCCTTTGTGGTGGCCTTTCGGGGGCGGCCCATTATGTTCTGGGACGTGTTTGCCCTTAGGACCGCCATGAGCGTGTCCGGCAACTATTCTTTTGTGATCACCAGGGCCATGAAGCTGGCTTTTCTGGGCCTTTTGGCCATCAACCTGCTGGCCTGGGCCCTGCCCCTGCGGGTGAAGGGGCGGAAACCGCGGTTGTTGTTCGCCGGAGGCTCTGCGGGCCTTGTGGTGGGCTTTGGCCTGTGGTTTTTCGGGTATCTGGCCCCTGCCTGGGGCCTTGGCATCAACATGTGGGCCGTGAACGAGACCTACCGGGAGTACGGTTACGTGCTTTCCACCGCGGTGTCCTTCCGCTATGCGGTGAAGAAAAAGCCGGAGGGTTACAGCCAGGCCAGGATCCGGCAGATTTATGAGGAGATTATCGGGGAGGACGAGGAGCTTTTGGCCTCCAACGGGGACGTGGGCATGAAAACGGAGGGGGAGATAACGCCGGTCAACATCATTTGCATCATGAATGAGAGTCTGGCGGATTTGAAAACTGCAGGGGACTTTGAGACCAACCGGGAGTATTTTCCGTTTTTGAACAGCCTGGAGGAGAACACGGTCCGTGGGAGCCTGTGCGTGCCGGTGTTCGGCTCCATGACCAGCAATACGGAATTTGAATTTCTCACCGGGGATTCCATGGCCCTGCTGCCGTCCAACTGCATCGCCTACCAGTTTTACATCCATCCGGGCACCTACGGCCTAACCAGCACTTTGAAGGACCAGGGCTACCGGCCGGTGGCGGTTCACCCCTACCCAAGGGAAAACTGGAACCGGGACGAGAGCTACCGCAATATGGGATTTGATTTTTTCCTGGATATCGAGGATTTTGAGGGCAGCGGGGAGCTGAGAAATTACGTCAGCGATCAGGCCAATTACGAGAAGCTGATCGAACTGGTGGAGGCCAAGGAAAATCCCTTCGACCGGCTGTTTCTGTTCAACGTGACCATGCAGAACCACGGCGGCTATGAGAGCGCCTATGAGAATTTCGATCAGGAAATATGGCTGACCGGGGATTTGGAGGGGAAATACCCCAAAACGGACCAGTTTCTGTCCCTGATGAAGGCCTCTGACGACGCGCTTGAGTACCTGATCGACTATTTTGAGCAGAGCGGAGAGCCCACCATGATTGTGATGTTCGGGGATCACCAGCCCAGCGTTGAGGACGGATTTTTCGACGAGATTGCCGGACAGCCCTCGGAGCAGGTGCCGGATTCCCAGAGGATCATGTGGTATGAGACGCCGTTTCTGATCTGGACCAACTATGAGATGAAATCCGAGGATAAGGGGCCAATGGGAGCGGTTTATCTGTCCTCCGAGGTCTTAAAACGGGCCGGGCTTTCCATGACCCCGTTCAACCGGTTTATGCTGGAGATGGAGGAACAGCTGCCTGTGATCCATCCTCTTGGCTGCTACGACCGGCAGGGGAATTACTACACCTGGGAGGCCGTGGCGGGGGAGCAGAGCCCTTACCGCAAGCTCATATCGGACTATCAGTGCCTGGTGTACAACCACTGCTTCGACGCGAATACCTACGAAAAGATGTTCACAGTCCCCGGGACATGACCCAAAGGGACAGACATAGCGCGGCAAGTCCTTCTGAGCCCGCGAAAATAGTACCAGCCTGTAAAAACTTGTAAAAGCACTAGGGAAGCTGCCGCAGCATAGAATGAAGGTAAGGAATGTTAAGGCGGCTTTCTTTGAAGACATTTCCAAAACCATTATCTGCAAGGGAAGAGAAAGAGTATCTGGAGCGTTGCAACGAGGGGGACCAGCTGGCCCGGGATGTGCTGATTGAGCGCAATATGCGCCTGGTGGCCCATGTAGTAAAGAAATACCAGAGTCCGGATTACGACATTGAGGATCTGTTGAGTGTGGGAACCATCGGTTTGATCAAAGCGGTGAACACCTTCAAGGTGGATAAGGGTTCGCGGCTTGCAACTTATGCGGCGAAATGCGTGGAGAATGAGATTCTCATGCTTTTTCGCGCCAGCAAGAAGTTGTCCAAGGAGGTTTCACTTTTTGAGCCCATCGGGGTAGACAAGGACGGCGAGGCCGTGAGCCTGGTGGACATCATCGAGATGGAGAACAAGGAGACCATTGACACCATGATTCTCAAGCAGGATGTCAAGGAGCTCTATGAAGCCTTTGACTCCAGCTTGTCGGACACGGAGAAAACCGTGATCCGCATGCGATACGGGCTGTTTAGAGGAAAGGAACACACTCAGCGGGAGATCGCGGCGCAGCTTGGCATCTCGCGGTCCTATGTGAGTAGGATTGAGAAGAAGGCGTTGGAGAAGCTCAGGGGGGAGTTTCAGAAACATGAAAACTAGCGGACGCCGGTTTTGACCCGGAGCGCGCAAAAATGCTCCGTTTCCAAGGGGAAATCCGACAAATCAGCCTGAAAACGGGATGCCTTTTGCGGTCCCGGCCTCTAAAGCGGCGCGGCCCGACATTGTTGATCCTCCGCGCAGTGGACGGCCGGCCCGCTTTTTTGTATACTGGAGGGTGAGAAAAACAGCAAAGGAGAAAAAACATGCGAAACTGGTACATTGCGGACACCCATTTCGGGCACTGCAACGTGATCCGATTCGACGGCCGGCCCTTCGGGGATGTGGAGGAAATGGACCGGGTTCTGATAGAAAACTGGAACGCCCGGGTGGGGGACGGCGACGACGTTTACGTCCTGGGAGATTTCTGTTACCGGTCCGCCAGAGGTCCGGTGTGGTATCTGAAACGGCTGAAGGGCAGAAAACACCTGGTGACCGGCAACCACGACCGGACGCTGCTGGCGGATACCGGAGCCATGGCCTGTTTTGAGTCGGTTGATAAAATGATGTTTGTGAAGGAGGAGCAGGGGCCTGTGTGCCTCTGCCATTTTCCGATTGCGGAGTGGCACGGATTTTACAGGAATTCCTGGCATGTATATGGGCACATCCACAACCAGAGAAATGAAACTTACGAGTTTATGAAGAGCCGCGAACGGGCCCTGAACGCGGGCTGTATGATCAACAATTACAGTCCGGTGAGGTTTCAGGAGCTGGTGGAGAACAACCGGAGATGGAGGGAGCTCCCGTAAGGGATGAAAAGATTTTATAGAAAGAGCGAAGAATTGTGCATTGTTTTCCGGCATGCCTTTTGCTATAATGTTGGGGACATGGTGTTTGGGGCCATGTGCGGTAGGAGGCGGATGGGGATCCGTTTTTTCCGGACCAATCGAATCAGGGTTCTAATAAGGAGGACAATGTTATGGCAATTTTAGTTACTGGAGGCGCCGGTTATATCGGAAGCCATACCTGCGTGGAGCTGTTGAACGCCGGATATGAGGTGGTCGTGCTGGACAACCTGTACAATTCCTGTGAGGAAGCGCTGGAGCGCGTGGAACAGATCACCGGAAAAAAGGTGAAGTTTTACGAGGCGGACCTGCTGGACCAGGTAGCGGTGCAGGAAGTATTTGACAATGAGAAGATCGAGTCCGTGATCCATTTTGCCGGTCTCAAGGCGGTGGGAGAGTCCGTACATAAGCCTCTGGAGTATTACCATAACAACATCACCGGCACGCTGATCCTGTGCGATGAGATGAGAAAGCACAATGTGAAGAACATCGTGTTCAGCTCCTCCGCCACGGTGTACGGCGATCCGGCCTTTATCCCGATCACCGAGGAGTGCCCCAAGGGAGATATCACCAACCCCTACGGACGTACCAAGGGAATGCTGGAGCAGATTCTCACGGACCTGCACACAGCCGACCCGGAGTGGAACGTCATGCTGCTGCGCTATTTTAATCCCATCGGCGCGCACGAGAGCGGCAAAATCGGCGAGGACCCCAAGGGTATCCCCAACAACCTGGTACCCTACATCGCGCAGGTGGCCGTGGGTAAGCTGGAGTGCCTGGGCGTGTTCGGCGACGACTACGACACACCGGATGGCACCGGAGTGCGCGACTACATCCACGTGGTGGATCTGGCCAAGGGCCATGTGAAGGCGGTGGAGAAAATGATGCGGGACAAGGAAGGCGTTTCCATCTATAATCTGGGCACCGGCTGCGGCTACAGCGTGCTGGACGTGCTGCACGCCTATGAGAAGGCCTGCGGCAAGACCTTAAAGTACGAGGTGAGACCCCGCCGTGACGGCGATATCGCCACCTGCTACGCGGACTGCACTAAGGCGAAGAACGAGCTGGGCTGGGTAGCTGAGAAGGGAATCGAGGAGATGTGCGCAGATTCCTGGAGATGGCAGTCCATGAACCCCGACGGATATGTGAAGGGCTGATTGTTTTTCGAAATATAAAATGTTAAAAACTGATTTTGGGAGCGCTTCCCGCAGATGGAACGAAGAGGGCCGTCTGTGGGAGGCGTTTTTTGCAGTTGAGGGGAGTGATGGGGGCGGCGGGGAGATTTTGGGTAACGGGAGTTTTAAGAGTGTGCTTCGGGCGGTTTCAGCCTGAGGAGTGGGAAGGCAGATAAAAACAGAATATCAGAATAAACAGAACAAATGTTCGAAAAAGCCCTTGCGTTTAGATGGAGACTGTGCTAGAATAAAGAAACAGAACATATGTTCTTAAGAATAAAGACGACGGATGGATTCCACTATGCTGATACAGGAGAATTTGAGCATCGAACAGAAACTGAGGATTTTGACGGATGCAGCCAAGTACGATGTGGCCTGCACGTCCAGCGGGGTGGACCGCAAGGGCCGCGCGGATGGCATGGGCAGCGCCACGGACATTGGGATATGCCACAGCTTTGCGGCCGACGGCCGCTGTATCTCCCTTCTGAAGATTCTGCTCACCAACCAGTGTATCTACGACTGTAAATACTGTGTCAACCGCTGCTCCAACGATGCGGTCCGCACCGCGTTCACCCCGGACGAGGTCTGTACGCTGACCATGGAGTTTTACCGGCGCAATTACATCGAGGGGCTGTTTTTGAGCTCCGGCATTCTCTACAGCGCCGATCACACCATGGAGCTGATCTATGAGACTCTGTTGAAGCTGCGGACCACCTGCCGGTTCAACGGATATATCCATGTGAAAGGGATACCGGGGGCGGATCAGGAGCTGATCGCCCGGGTGGGCTATCTGGCGGACCGGATGAGCGTGAACCTGGAGCTGCCCACCGCCCAGGGCCTGCGGGACCTGGCGCCCGGGAAGACGCGGGACAAGATTCTGCGCCCGATGCGGCAGATCCAGCGGGGAATCGCTGCCCAGAGCCTGTATCTGGAGGGGGATAGGGGCTTTAAGAAGGCCTATGACACCGGGCGGGCCGGTTTTGCCGGCGGCGCTGCGCTGCTGGACCCGTCCCGGGCAGGCGGGGTGTGCACCAAGGAGTCGCCTTCGGAGCGGGCCCAAAATCCCGGAGTGGGGGACGGAGCAGGAGGTGCAGACAGTATGGACAGCGGGCCGGATGAAGGGTCTGGGGTTCTGCGGGAGGAGAATGCAATGTATTCCGTGAAAACTCCCCGCCAACCCGCCCCATTCCGTTCATCCGGCTCCGCCGCTTCCCCATCCGCAGGAGCCTTTGATGGCCTTGCATCCCGGGACCGCAGGAGTTTTCCGCCTGTTTTTGAGGAGGAAAAGCATCTGGGGATTCCGGAAGGGCGGTATGGCAGCAGGCATTTTGTTCCGGCAGGGCAGAGCACGCAGATGATTGTGGGGGCCACCCCGGAGAACGACTTCCAGATGTTGACGGTAACCCAGGCCCTGTACCGCAGCTATGGGCTGAAGCGTGTGTTCTTTTCCGCCTATGTCCCGATCAACCTTGACAGCAGCCTGCCTGCTCTTCCGGGCGGGCCGCCTCTTCTTCGGGAACACAGGCTGTATCAGGCGGACTGGCTGCTGCGGTTTTACGGGTTTTCGGCGGAGGAGCTTCTATCCGAGGGGCAGCCCAATTTCAACGTGTTCCTGGACCCCAAGTGCGACTGGGCCCTCCGCCACCTGGAACAGTTCCCGGTGGAGGTGAACCGGGCCGACTACGCCTCCCTGCTGCGGGTGCCCGGCATGGGCGTCAAGTCCGCCCGCCGGATTGTGGCCGCCAGGAGGCAGGGAAAGCTGGACTTCCCGGATTTGAAAGGGATGGGAGTGGTCTTAAAGCGGGCGGTGTACTTTATCACCTGTTCCGGAAAGATGATGCCCGGCGTGCGCCTGGACCAGGACTATATTACCAGCTGTCTGGTGGGAGATGAACGGCGGGCCGCGTGGGACATTGAGCACAAGGACTGCTACCGCCAGCTGTCGCTGTTCGACGACATGAAATTGGAGCTTCCGGTGTGCGAGGAAGAGCGGAGGTCCGCGGTGGTGGGCCACCTGTGAGGCCCTCTCTGTGGAGTCGCGGGCCATTCACGTTTCAATGCCGGGAATATAAAATAATAGAAAGCAGGTTTGTTATGACCATATATTTGTGTGAACCGGATTTTGACGGAATCCTCAGCGCTGTTTACGAGGCGTGGACGAGCGGCAAGGGACATGAGAATGTGAAGCTGGAGCTGGACGGGGCGTTTCGGGAGCTGGAGCTGTTTACCCAGTATGTGACCGTGCGGACCTCCCCGGAAAATGCCCGGAAGGTGATCCGGGCCGTCTGCGGGAAGATTGGGAGGGCGGTTTACGAGGAGATTTATATCGCCTCCCTGAGCCAGGACCCAGCCAGGCCGGACAAGATCTACCGCTTTCTGATCCGGGCGTTCCGGCACGGAACGGGGGTGCTGGATATGCTGCAGCTTCCGGAGGTGCGTGAGATTTTTCAGATGTGCCGGAACGTACGCCATGAGAATCATCTGCTCACCGGCTTTGTCCGCTTCTCTCAGACGTCAAAAGGCATTCTGGTCAGCCGCATCGGGCCGAAGAACGATGTACTGCCCATACTGGCCCCTCATTTTGCGGACCGCCTGCCCATGGAGAGCTGGATCATCTACGATGAGAATCACCGAAAGGCGGTGGTTCATCCTTCCAGGGGAAGCTGGGCCATCGTGCACGCGGACGGGGAGGGGTATCTGTCCGCGCAGTTGGATCAGGACACGGATCAGGAGGAGTACGAGGCGCTCTGGAAGGCTTTCCACGAGACTGTGGCCATCCGGGAGCGCACCAATCCGATCTGCCAGCGGACCCATCTGGCCCTGCGCTACCGGCCCTATATGACGGAATTTCAGTGAGGCTGAGACGGCGGAAACGTCCGGGGAGGCGAGCCGCTTGAACCGCTGAAAATATCAAAATAGCAGCCGTGGATCCCTTGCTATTTCACCTGGAGTTTAGTATAGTAGATAGACATAGATTCGGCGGCAGGTTTCTCTGCCCGCCGCCCTGTTCTTCTTGCGGAGCTGATCCGCGTACCGGTACAATATTCGTACCACGGTTCCAACAGTTGTGATGTTATGACAGAAAAGAGGAAGGAGCGCTTGTATGTTTGTAAAAGTGAATAGCGCGGGGATCTGCGGGATCCGCGGCCGTATTGTATCCACGGAGGCGGACGTGGGGGACGGTTTGCCCGGTTTTATTATGGTGGGCTATCTGGCTTCCGAGGTCCGGGAGGCCCAGGACCGCGTGCGCACCGCGCTGAAAAATTCGGGCTTTAGGCTGCCCGCGCGCAAGGTGACGGTGAATTTATCCCCGGCGGATCTGCGCAAGGAGGGCACGGCCTTTGATCTGCCCATCGCCCTGGCTGTGCTGGGGGCCTACGGCATGACCGATATGCGGGAGGCAGACGACTGCCTGGTGGTGGGCGAATTGGGGCTGGACGGCAAGGTGAAGCCTGTGGAGGGCGTTATGAGTATGGTGATGGCAGCCAGAGAGGAGGGAATCCGCCGGTGCTATCTGCCCCAGGAGAATGTGATGGAGGGGCTCGTGGTGGAACATATTGAGATCGTAGGGGTCTCCTCCCTGGCCCATTTAGCCGCCATGCTGTCCGATCCCCGAACGATCTGTCCGGCCAGGGCAGCATCCGAGAATTTCCTGGAGCAGGAGACGGAATGTTACGATGTGGACTACCGCGAGGTGAACGGCCAGCAGTTTCTGCGGAGGGCAGCTGAGGTGGCGGCGGCCGGTATGCACAATCTGCTGTTCTGCGGCCCGGCGGGAACAGGCAAGACGATGATCGCCAGAAGGCTGCCCACTATCCTGCCTTCACTGTCACGGGAGGAGAATATCGAGATCTCCAGAATCTACAGTATCTGCGGCCAGCTGCCGGCCGGACAGCCCCTTTTAAACCGTCGGCCCTTCCGCAGCCCCCATCACACGGTTACGCCTCAGGGGTTGACCGGAGGCGGTAGGCCGGTGCGGCCGGGGGAGCTGTCCCTGGCATCGGGTGGCGTCCTGTTTTTGGACGAGCTAACCCTGTTTCGCAAGAGCGCGGTTGAGATTCTGCGCCAGCCGCTTGAGGAGCAGCGGGTGATCGTCAGCCGGGTGCGCGGGTCTTATGAGTTTCCGGCGGATTTTATGCTCTGCGCGGCGATGAACCTCTGTCCCTGCGGTTATTTTCCGGACAGAAGCCGCTGCCGCTGCACGCCTGCTCAGGTCCGTCAGTACATGGGGCGTTTGTCCAGGCCCATTATGGAGCGCTTTGACATCTGCGCCGAGGCGGCTCCCATACGCTATGAGGAGCTGAGGCAGAACGCAGGGGACAACGAAAGCTCCGCCGCGATCCGTGTCCGGGTAGAGCGGGCCAGGGAGGTACAGGCGGCGCGTTTTGACGGCACCGGAATCCGGTTTAACAGCCGCATGGGCAAGGGCGCGCTGGAACGGTTCTGCCGGCTGAGGCCGGAGGCGGAACATTTTTTGGAACGTGTGTACCGCACCAGGGGAATGAGCGCCAGGACCTGCCATAAGGTGCTGCGGGTGGCCAGAACGATCGCGGATCTGGAGGGCAGCGAAACGCTGAGTAAAACGCATCTGGCGGAGGCGGTTGGTTACAGGGCATTGGAGGAGAAAATATGGGAAGCATAGAGCAGGAAAAGGAGTATCTGTACTGGCTGTGCCGCAGCCTGCCGGCGTTTGCGGTGACGATCCGCCAGATCCAGGAGACCTACGGCAGTTTTCAGCAGGCATATTATATAGAAGGAATGGAGTTGCTGCGCAGAGGGATCATCAAGAACCGGAAAACCGCGGAGATTTTTGAGCAGGCAAAGCGCAGTCTGGATGCGGCGAGAGAGGAGTACAGCGGCCTTGACCGTCAGGGAATCCGCTTTGTCACCCCATTAGACCCGGAATATCCCGAACGGCTGCGGCATATCTATGACTATCCAATGGGGCTTTGGATTAAGGGAAGCCTGCCTCCGGCGGAGAAACCCACGGTCGCGGTTATCGGCGCCAGGAGCTGTACCGTGTACGGCGAGCAGGCGGCCGGGATCATGGGACGGGAGCTTGCAGCGGCCGGCGTGGCGGTGATCAGCGGACTGGCGTTGGGCGTGGATGGGGCCGGACACCGGGGGGCCCTGTCGGGAGGCGGGGAAACCTGGGGCGTGTTGGGCTGTGGCGTCAATATCTGTTATCCGAAGCAGAATTACCCGCTGTTTCGGGAGATGGAAAAGCAAGGGGGTCTTATCTCGGAATATCCGCCCGGCGAGCCGCCGCGGCCGCAGAATTTCCCGGTCCGCAACCGGATTATCAGCGGGCTTGCGGACGCGGTTCTGGTGATCGAAGCCAATGAGAAGAGCGGGTCGCTGATCACGGCCCAGCTGGGTCTGGAGCAGGGAAAAGAGATTTTTGCGCTGCCGGGCCGGGTGACGGATTCTGCCAGCCGGGGTTGCAACCAGCTGATCCAGGCCGGGGCCGCGCTGCTGACGGGCCCTGGTGATGTGTTGGAATTTTTGGGAATTCTCCATGAAAAAAAGCTGATTCTTCGCGAAAAAAGCGTGAAGGGACTTGCCAAGAACGAAAAAATGGTGTATAGTTGCCTAGATTCCGCACCAAAACATGTGGAAGAGATCGCCGTATTGTCGGGGATGTGTGTCGGCGAATGCATGAGCGCGCTGCTGGATTTGGAGCTTGGCGGGCTTGTGGTGAAAACGGCCGGACAATACTATGCCCGCCGTGTCAGCTGTGACTGAGAAACGGGCGATATGGGAAAATTACTGCGAAGAGCAGCTTTTGATAATGAGGAATGACAAGGAGTTTTATAATGGCAAACCATCTGGTAATTGTTGAGTCACCGGCAAAGGTGAAAACAATCAAAAAATTTCTGGGCAGCAATTATGAAGTGGACGCTTCCGGCGGACATGTCAGGGATCTGCCCAAGAGTCAGCTTGGGTTCGATGCGGAACACGATTACGAGCCGAAATACATCACCATCCGCGGCAAGGGTGATATTCTGGCAAAGCTGCGCAAGGAAGTGAAGAAAGCTGACAAGATTTATCTTGCAACGGACCCTGACCGCGAGGGAGAGGCGATTTCCTGGCACCTGATGAAGGCTCTCAAGCTGGACGAGGCGAAGAACAAGCAGGTGTACCGCATAAGCTTCAACGAGATCACCAAAAACGCGGTAAAGGCTTCCTTCAAGAGCCCCCGTGATATCGACATGCACCTGGTGGATGCCCAGCAGACCCGCAGAATGCTGGACCGCATGGTGGGATACCGGATCAGCCCCCTGCTTTGGAAAAAGGTGAAGCGTGGGCTGAGCGCGGGCCGCGTGCAGTCCGTGGCGCTGCGTATGATCTGCGACCGCGAGGATGAGATCAATGCGTTTATTCCCGAGGAATACTGGAATCTGGATGCCAAGCTTCTGTTAAAGGGCGCCAAGAAGCCGCTGACCGCCAAATATTACGGCAGCGACAACGGAAAGAACGGCAAGACGGGCATCCGCAGTAAGGAGGAACTGGATCGGATCCTGGCGGATCTGGAGGGCTGCTCCTATGTGGTGGACGAGGTGAAAAAGGGCGAGCGGATCAAGAAAGCTCCCATTCCCTTTACCACCAGTACCATGCAGCAGGAGGCCTCCAAGGCCCTCAATTTCTCCACCCAGAAGACCATGCGCCTGGCCCAGCAGCTGTACGAGGGCGTTGAGGTGAAGGGCCACGGCACCATCGGTCTGATCACTTACCTGCGTACGGATTCCACCCGTATCGCCGAGGAAGCGGACGCCACGGCCAGAGCGTTCATCAAAGAGCAGTACGGCGAAAAGTATGTGATCAAAAACGAGCAGTCCAAGAAAAACGGCGGCAAGATCCAGGACGCCCACGAGGCGATCCGCCCCACGGACATCGCCCTGACGCCCACCGTGGTGAAGGAGTCCCTGCAGCGCGATCTGTTCCGCTTGTATCAGCTGATCTGGAAGCGTTTTACCGCCAGCCGTATGGACAACGCTGTGTACGAGACCACCTCCGTGAAGATAACGGCGGGCGGACACAGCTTCACCACCGCAGCTTCCCGCCTGCTTTTCGACGGTTTTATGTCGGTGTATGTTGAGGCGGACGACGAGGAAGAGCACAACCAGGCTCTGGGCAATATGGAGAAGGGCACGAACCTGAAGCTGGAGGAGCTGCTTCCCAGCCAGCATTTCACCCAGCCGCCCGCGCATTATACCGAGGCTTCCCTGGTAAAGGCTCTGGAGGAGCAGGGGATCGGACGCCCCAGTACCTATGCCCCCACGATCACCACCATCATTGCCAGACGGTATGTGGTCAAGGAGAGCAAAAATCTGTATGTCACAGAGATCGGCGAGGTGGTAAACCGCATCATGAAGCAGATGTTCCCCAGCATCGTGGACATCAGTTTTACCGCTAATATGGAGTCCCTGCTGGATAAAGTGGCGGACGGCTCCGTGCAGTGGAAAACCGTTGTTAGCAATTTCTATCCGGATCTGGACGAGGCGGTGACTGTTGCAGAGAAGGAGCTGGAGACCGTGACCATTGCGGATGAGGTTTCCGACGAGGTCTGCGAACTGTGCGGGCGCCAGATGGTGATTAAGTACGGCCCCCACGGGAAATTCCTGGCCTGCCCCGGTTTCCCGGACTGCAAGAACACCAAACCCTATCTGGAGAAGATCGGCGTTCCCTGCCCCAAGTGCGGCAAGGAAGTGGTGCGCAAAAAGACCAAGAAAGGCCGTCTGTACTTTGGCTGCGAGGCCAACCCGGACTGCGACTTTATGTCCTGGCAGAAGCCTTCCACCAAGAAGTGCCCGGAGTGCGGCGCCTACATGGTGGAGAAGGGAAACAAGCTTCTGTGCTCCAATGAGACCTGCGGATACCGTACGAACCTGGAGCAGGAATAGAAAAATATGGTAAAATTGCCATAGAAAATATGAAATTCTTAAAATAATCGAAAACTTCGAAAAACTCTTGTTATTGCCACAGAATTATGTTACAATTCTATTATTAATAGGGCATTTCGGGGCGGTATACCAGTTGGATAAGGAGGTTTTCGAATATGAGCGTTCAGTTGTTGGACAAAACAAGGAAGATTAACAAGTTATTGCATAACAACAATTCCCACAAAGTGGTTTTCAATGACATCTGCAAAGTGCTGAGTGAGATATTGTTGTCCAACATCCTGGTCATCAGCAAGAAGGGAAAGGTGCTGGGCGTGAGCCTGTGTTCCGGTGTTGAGGAGATCGAAGAGCTGATCGAGGACCAGGTTGGAATGTACGTGGATAAGATGCTCAACGAGCGTCTGTTAAGCGTGCTGTCCACCAAGGAGAATGTGAACCTGGCTACGCTGGGATTTGCGGAGGAGAACGTCCGCAAGTACCAGGCGATCATCACCCCCATCGACATTGCAGGTGAGCGCCTGGGCACCCTGTTTATCTACAAGCAGGATTCCCAGTACGATATTGACGATATTATTTTGAGTGAATACGGGACCACCGTGGTGGGACTGGAGATGATGCGTTCCGTCAACGAGGAGAATGCCGAGGAGACCCGAAAGGTACAGATTGTGAAATCCGCCATCAGCACCCTGTCCTTCTCCGAGCTGGAGGCCATCATCCATATTTTCGACGAGCTGGACGGCAACGAGGGCATTCTGGTTGCCAGCAAGATTGCGGACCGCGTGGGAATCACCCGCTCGGTGATCGTCAACGCGCTGCGCAAGTTTGAGAGCGCCGGAGTCATCGAATCCCGCTCCTCCGGTATGAAGGGCACCTACATCAAGGTTTTAAACGATGTGGTATTTGACGAGCTGAAAGCCATCAAGGCTTCCAACTCAAATCTGAAATAACGATTGAAAAACCCGGCAGGGCCGCAGCGGCACAGCAGAATCACAGCTTGTGCGCTGCGGCCCTGTTTTTGATCAGGAGGAATTATTAGGATGCTTTACGACAAGGATATCCGGGAACCGCTGTTCGACTTTTTGGAGGAGAGGTTCGGAAAGATCCGCATCATCGAGGAGAAGCGGATGGGCAGGTCCCGGGCAGATATTTTGATGGTGCTGGAGGGAGCGGTCATGGGGCTTGAGATCAAAAGCGACGCGGACACCTATGTCAGGCTGAGCCGTCAGGTGCGGGATTACGACCGCTACTGTGACGGAAATTACGTGGTGGCCGGTTCCACCCATGGGCTGCACATCGGGGAACATGTGCCGGAGTGGTGGGGGATCATCACCGTGGAGGCTGCGGCGGAGGGGCTGGATTTTTACGTGCTGCGGGAGGCAGAGCGCAATCCTAATCTGGATTTGAAGCGCAAGCTGGGGCTTCTCTGGCGGCCGGAGCTGGTGCATATCCAGGAGCTCAACAAGCTGCCGGGCTACAAGGAGAAGAGCAAGAAATTTGTGGTGGAAAAGATTTTGGAGAAGGTCCCCGCCGATCTCCTGGCCGTGCAGATCAGCGAAGAGCTCTTTGAGCGGGACTATACGGCCATTGAGGAGACAATCCGGGCCTACCGGGAGGGGAAAGGTAAAAAAGTTCGCAAAAAGCGCGTAAAAACGTGAAAAACAGCGATTTTTTTCCAATAAACCACTTGCGCATGCCCGCATTTTGTGATATATTTGTAAGGCTGACAAAAATCACGTCTGTGGATTCTTTGGAAAGGTGCCTGAACCGGTGAACGGCCAGGTCTTCCGGGAAGCATGAGAAGCAGGCGGAAGTAAGCCTGACTCCCTTGCTCAGGGGGCAGGTAAAAAACCAAACGGAGGTAAAGAACATGAGCGTTATTTCAATGAAGCAGTTACTGGAAGCTGGTGTGCATTTCGGCCACCAGACAAGAAGATGGAACCCCAAGATGGCTCCCTACATCTACACCGAGAGAAACGGCATCTACATCATCGACTTACAGAAGTCTGTTGTGAAGGTAGACGAGGCTTACAAGGCCGTTTCCGACATCGCTGCCAACGGCGGCACCATCCTGTTCGTGGGAACCAAGAAGCAGGCGCAGGAAGCGATCAAGGTTGAGGCTGAGCGCTGCGGAATGTATTTTGTAAACGAGAGATGGCTGGGCGGCATGCTGACCAACTTCAAGACCATTCAGAGCCGGATCGGCAGACTGAAAGCGATTGAGGCTATGTCTCAGGACGGCACCTTCGACGTTCTGCCCAAGAAGGAAGTTATTGCGTTAAAGAAAGAGTGGGATAAGCTGGAGAGAAACCTGGGCGGCATCAAGGATATGAAGAGACTGCCTGACGCGATCTTCGTAGTAGACCCCAAGAAGGAGCACATCTGCGTGCAGGAAGCTCATACTCTGGGAATCCCGTTAATCGGTATTGTTGACACCAACTGCGATCCGGAAGAGCTGGATTATGTGATCCCGGGCAACGACGATGCAATCAGAGCGGTTAAGCTGATCGTTTCCAAGATGGCTGACGCTGTGATCGAGGCGAAGCAGGGCGAAGTTCTGGAAGGCGCTATGGAGATCGAGATCCCGGTTGAGGCGTTCGAGGCAGCAGAGGCTTAATCCCAGGAATAATATCTGATTGGAGGAATTTGAAATGGCAGCAGTAACTGCAGCAATGGTAAAAGAGTTAAGAGAGATGACTGGCGCCGGAATGATGGACTGCAAGAAAGCACTTGCAGCTACCGACGGCGATATGGACAAGGCTGTTGAGTTTTTGAGAGAGAAAGGCCTGGCCGGTGCGGCTAAGAAGGCCGGACGTATTGCAGCCGAGGGTATGGTTGTTACCAATGTTTCCGAGGATGGCAAGAAGGCTGTTGTGGTTGAGGTAAACGCTGAGACCGACTTCGTAGCCAAGAACGAGAAGTTCCGCAGCTATGCGGCCGACGTGGCTGCACAGGCGCTGAACACTTCCGCCAAGGATATGGATAGCTTCATGGAGGAGAAGTGGGAGAAGGATCCCAGCCTGACCGTGAAGGAGGCTCTGTCCTCTCAGATCGCAATCATCGGCGAGAACATGAACATCCGCCGTTTTGAGCAGATCACCGAGGCTAACGGCTTCGTTGCTTCCTACATTCATGCAGGCGGCAAGATCGGCGTTCTGGTAGACGTTGAGACCGATGTTGTAAACGATGAGATCAAAGATATGGCGAAGAACGTAGCCATGCAGGCTGCTGCACTTAAGCCCCTGTACACCTGCAGAGACGAGGTTGACGCGGAGTACATCGAGCGTGAGAAGGAGATCCTCACCGCAGCTGCGAAGAACGAGAAGCCCGATGCCAACGACAAGATCATCAGCGGCATGGTGATGGGACGTATCAACAAAGAGCTGAAGGAAATCTGCCTGCTGGATCAGGTATACGTTAAGGCCGAGGACGGCAAGCAGAGCGTAGCAAACTACGTGGCTGCTGTTGCCAAGGCAAACGGCGCAGCGATCAAGGTTAAGAAGTTCATCCGTTTCGAGACCGGCGAAGGCCTGGAGAAGAAGAACGAGGACTTTGCGGCTGAGGTTGCGAAGCAGATGGGACAGTAATTCAGTGTTGATGTGCCACCCAAAATAGGCATGTTGGCCCACAAAAAAACACCATTTTGGGGCTGAAAAATCAAAAATAAGGGACCTAAGGTATGTGAAAACCATACTTTGGGTCCTTTTTTCGTGCCCGAAATCCCCCAGACCCATTGTCCCAGGCAATCCCCGGGGCCATCAGCCGTTTTGCCCTGCCTTAGATAGGCACAAGTCTTGATGGAGTGGAACGCGAATGGTATAATGGATACAGTTTACAGCTACAATGCAGAATTATATAATCCGGATATAGCTGTCCGGTATTGAAAAGCCGGGTTCTATCGTGCAGAAAAAGTGAACTTCTTAACAAAGTAAAATGTATCGCTTAAACGGGCTTGAGAACAAACGAATAATTTCCGGTTAAGGGGGTTGATGAAAGAATGCACAAATATATAGCAAATGAAGATTTGTTTGAGTTTGGAGGGCGCTATTTGTCTGGAAATTCTTTCATGATGTGTATTTCCCCGATAATATGCTCATTAAATACATCCAGCTCTTCGGCTGGGACCCATAACTCCTTATGTTGCGCGCCCCCGACCTGATGGACCTCAAACTGTCCGCAGTATTGGTCGTCTACCTCAAACTTTACGACATAACCTCTGTGGTCCTCATTATATTTTACATTCCAGCCGGAAGCAATCTCCGTTGCGTATTGTTCGTTCAGGACTGGATAAAAAATAGGCTGTTCCGCTAACCTTGGCGGAAATCTTCGATAATTGCTTTCCTTAATTAATTCTAATTCTTTTGTGCCAACAGGTCTGTATAAAATCATTTTGCCTCCTACATATTTAACACAATTTATACCCTTCACTATTTACCAGATCCAGACAGGTCTTTGTTATGTATCTCTTATGTCTATATTCACATTCCTCCCCATAATTTTCGCCCTTTATACTTTTCAGGATATCTGTAAATTCCGTATAAGGCGCTATCTTTTTTACATATCTCACCAGGGAGTTGTACACTTTAGTCAGACAGTCTGGCCTCGGTATATATTTTTCATTTTCATCATAATAACCGGTTATGCAATAGATTCTTGCTCTGTGGATTTCCTTTTTTCGCCGTGTCCCGGCAACGCCTGTGGGCTCATTGACGATGGAAGAGTAGCTGGCTTCAATTAAGGCATTTCCGGTTGCGGTATAACTGTAGTCCAGACATTCTTTTCCATTCACGGTAAGGACTTCTATGGCTCCTGCCTCCGGAAGATGGAAATAGTAGTCTGGATAATTGGATGTTCCATAAGGGGTGATGATACCGATATCCTTGCTTTCAATGACTCTGCCTAACTTAAGGTCTTCTTTTACGACTGTGCAGCCCAAGTCAACTGCCCTTTGCGCGACTAGCAAAAAGCTATCATAATCCATCCAATAATTGATCTGTTTTCCCATCCTATCACCAGCTTACTTTGGATTTTTTAATAGAGCAACTTCTATGTCCTCGCAATAAACAGAAAAATCGCCGTTTTCAAAATCATATATATGATAACGGGTATCCTGCTCATAACCATCCTCCTGCATATCACAAATCGAAAATCCAGACAATGCCTCTGATATGTTGAAGGAAAGGCTTCCGTGAACATTTTTCATGAAGATTTGAATTTTATATAATTCAGCTTCATCAGCAACAAGAAGCCTTACATTATAAATATCAGTCCATTTCTCATAATCAAACTCTTTCAAATATTCAAGTTTAAGGATATTACCAAAAAGAGGGAGATACCGGTATTGAGTGGGTAATTCCTGAATTAATCTGTCCATCCCTTTTATGTATTTCAAATGTTCCATTCCTGAGATTCTCCATTCGATTTTTATTTCCACTCCATAGCGCCCAGATGTTCAGCAAGTGCTTCCAGCTGGGCTTCGTCAGCGGCTCCTGCATGGATATCCGCATAAAATCCATTGCTCCGAATCCAGGCGATGAGCCCATCGTTTGAGTACAACACTGCAATCCCGTACACGTGGAATTCTGATAAAAGATGATAGTCCTCATTGCAGAAATTTTCTAATTCCCGTTCAATGTTCAGAGTTGTCACGAATTTGCCTTTACATCTTCCTTTTTTGAAAACGGGTCTATTCTCAATGGCGAGTGTAAGCATTCTGCCCACACAGAACTGATAGCAGCAAATTCCTCCCCATTCTATATGCCATTCTTTTTTGTAATACTCTGCAAGGCATCCCCTCTCTAAATCATAACCTGCAATGGGCGTCCGTTTCTTTTTGAAGAAGACAATGATTCTCTGCTCCACATAAATTTCGTCCAGAGGCAGGAAATGTTCTGTACCTGTAAAATACTCCTCCTGGTTCTGGATGGCCAGATAGATTCGCTTCAGTTCCTTGGGCAAGGAAATATCAAGTCTTCTTTCAACAATGGAAAAATCAACCTCCTGATCTGGACTGAGGTTCATGAACATCCCCATCTTTAAAAGCATAGTCTGCAAATCCGCATACTCCGGTTCAAGCAGACTATGATTGTCCCACAGTCGGACGGCCCAGTCATCGTCGGATATCGGATGATTTGTCTGGATGTGTTCCGGTGTAACCTTTGAAATGTTCACCCGCCCGGAAACCTGTTTCTCATTATATGTACCATAATAAAGATGATTTCTGTGAAAATAAAAGCCTTCTTTCATTCAACCCTCCATTCCTGCCCGGTAAGTTCCAATTTCACTTAAAAGGTTCTTCCTGCAAAAATTTTGTTAGTCCTCTATCGATTTCGATTTTGTTTCAGAATCACCCGCAGTTAATAAAAGTATAGCATGGGCGTCTGAATTCCACAACAGTTTCCCGCCCATCTGCCAGCTGCCGCGCACACCCGCCATCTGATATAATTCCGGATATTCCGGAACCATTTGGTTCTCCGCTTCTCAATATAAGGAGACTGTGATAAAATATGATGAAAAGCGGCAATCAATTAATGAAGGTGGGGAAAATGAGGCTTATTATAGATGAAATTAGATATGAAGGAAATAAAATAGTAGTCAAGGGAAAAACTGCGATTGGCGAGATGAAAGGAGTATGGAAGTACACAGAGCCGCCTGTTCTTGGGAATGGCTATCATGTTGAATTAAATATAAACGCTCCTAGCGAAGCAGAAGTATCGTCAAAAATGGACACATTTCCATCTGTATCTATTAATAATTAATTTGTTGTATTCAAGGGTGTCTGTGAGGGGCTTGATCATGAGGTATACGATCTGCGTTTTGATGTGGACTGGATAGAAATGCTTGATATTGACGTGATAGCGGTAAAAAAGCAAAGGGGAGATTGTATTTCGTTCGTAGCAGATTATTGTAGTGTGGAGATATATCCCTATACTTTATAGAAATACATTTGCCCCCTTTTTGTCAGCCCTTCGCTGACCAATATGATCCGGCCCTTTAGCAGACAGCGGGCATACATGAATGCGTTATTGCTTCCGATTCCGAACCCCTCCTTGCGAAAACACTCGATTACCTCTTCGGGCGACGTTGCCTGTGCCATCCGGTTGATAAACAGTTGAGGAATGACGTTTTTGGCCTCTGCCACAAGAAAGAAGGTACATCCGTCCGGACGGCACGTCAGTTCCGCTACGGAAAGCGCCTTCTGGCTCTGCGGCAGATTTCAACACCATCCAGGTGAGCCTGCTTCAGGTCTCCGGCGACAGCTCCCATGATCTGTTTATGGATACCTGCACTACGTTTAAAATGAAGCGCACTTTTACCATCCGTGCCGTTTCCAGGGCTACCAGGTGGAAGGGATTATCCTCAAAATAGTTGATCGCAGGATCATAGGGGTGGATCGGCAGGGACCCCGGCCTCGGATAGACGCCGTACAATCTCCCGTGCCATCTGGGCATGAGGTCCCGGCCGAGTCTGATTATTCACCATAATGGTGATTTTGTCCTGCGGTTTACCATTTCTTCCAATCGGGGCGTGCCGATAGGGGGGTCTAATGTATTCCGGATCAAGAAGTCTATGGAAGTCAGAACCTCCTTTTTGGGGGGATCGATCAGCTCCATCTTTACGTTGTCGGGAAATTCAGCCTCCTGGTATCCAGCTCCACATGGTACTTTGATTCTGATCATATCGTTCTTCCTATGGATACCATTCACGGGTCTGTAGAGCTCTGAGCGCCTGTTTTCACTCCCTAAAAATAGATTAAGTCAGAAATTCCATTCAATCCGTACGTCATGAGTTTTGCTATATCGTTTTCCGCTGATACCGGTCCGCAAAACACAGCCGGGGAAGGTCCATAAGCTTTGCGGCATCGGCCAGCGTGGTGCCATAGAACAGGACCTTGTCCTTCAGATGCAGGAAGTCCACGATGCTGCCGTTGCAGATGGTGCTGCCTGTGCAGAGCACCAAATCGGCCCACTGGCAGATGGAGGCGGTGACGCCCTCGACTTTGCCGTCCTCCACCATTACGCCGCAGCGCTCCTGGCCGGTGTTGACCGGGCTCAAATCCACTACGCGGATGGGGAAGTCTGCGGACAGAGCGCTGAGCAGAGAGGGCTGGTATCCCACCAGGCCGATTTTAGGACAGCCGTAGGTTTTTTTGATATATGCGGCCGCGTCAACCGCACATAACTCAGGACCGTCGTTGCGGCAGTGGACCGTGCACTCCACCAGGCCAAGATGCTTCATCACCGCGTTGAGCGCGGCGATAAAGAGGCCGCGGTCATGGGAATCGCCGTTTATGTCCAGCGTACATATTTCCCCCAAGGTGCCCCGGAATTCGGCGGGCGCGTCCGTGAAGGCCTGTCCCAGGGCGCCCATGCATTCGGCCTGCACCATGACGTCCTTCCCTGTTATAATGGGGTAATCCCGGCGTCTGGTGGCCCCAATGGCCTCCTCCGGCGTGAGGGAGCGGGTACTGATCATCACATCTTCCCCCATCAACCCCTCCGACTCAAGCAGTGAGGAAAAACGGGCCGCCAATTCGTTGTAAAACAGTTCCGGTGTTCGTTCTGTATTCATTTTGTCTGATCCCTCCCAAGAAATTATCTGGTTTTCTCCAGCGCCGCGGGGGTGTTCGCCGATTTGAGCGGGCCGCGGAGGCTGTCAATTCAATCATACCATATCCTGAAGATTTTGTTTACAGATTTCTACAAATAGGGGAGGAAAATGACGGGCTGCCGTGTTATACTGGTTCTATGAAAATGGGAGGAGTGAGATTATGGAGTCATTGTACCAGTTGATTCACCGTTCGCTGACGCCGGAGGGAATACTGCCGGAGGATTTCAGTCTGCCGAAACCGGATGGGAACCAGATTCATTTTGCAGATGGAGCTATGGACGGAATCACGATTTTTCACACCGCCACGGGTGAAGCGGACACCGGGCTGTTGGAGCAGGCGGTGTGGGCGGCTAACCGGGACCGCATGGAGGAGGCGCAGGGGCTGGTGCTGGAATTCTGTGAGACAGGCCATATGATCGGGGCCATCGATGGGATCCAGCAGTATATCATCGACCGCAGGGAGGAGCTTGCGGCCGGTAAAATCTTCCGGCTGGGCGAGGAACTGATGTTTGGCGGGACACACCCGGAGGCAGTGAAGTTCGGCCTGGCGCTTCTGGAACTGTTTGATTTAAATGGAAAGGAACCGGTGAAAACGGCGGTTCGCGAGCTGGCCTGCTCGGATGAATTTACGATTTTCGCTCTGTTTCTCATGCGGTCTTGGGACGAGCCAGACCGGGAAATTTTCCAGGCGGCCAAAAAAGTGAGGGGCTGGGGACGCATTCACGCGGTGGAACGGCTGGACCCTGAGGATGAGGAGATGGAGCGGTGGCTCTTGGCGGAGGGTTGGGACAATACGGTGCTTCCGGCGTACTCTGCGCTGGAGTGCTTTCAGAAGGCCCGCTGCACCCAGATTCTGGAAGGCAACATGACCCGGGAGCAGTACGGCTTTATGACCGGACTGATGGCCGGACTTTTGGATGAGGGGCCGGTCAGAGGAATATCGGCCTGCGAGAACCCGGAGGAGGTATTAAATGCCTTTTTGCGGCAGAGCGGCCGGTTTGAGTTAACGGCTGCCGATTACTCCGTGATCGCCCAGATTCTCGACTACGCAAAGGAGCACAGCCTGGACGCGGCTGCGGCTGCAGCCGGGGAACTGCTGGACGGCGAGACGTGCCGGGCGGTTATGCAAAGAGAGATGGAGAAGGGGGAGGGCCTGCGGCTGGCAAAGCGGCTGGGGATGGACTACGCGCCTTATGCCATGGCTGCGATGAAGAGGGATTTTCGCAGGTACTACCATTACGTCGACCTGCTCATGCCGGGGGAGAACTATGCGATGGAGCTGATCCGGCTGTTTGAGGAAAGGCTTCCGCTGGACGAGATGGCCTGCGGCAGCGCGGATGAGATGGGACTGGGAGAGGAATTTGAGAATTACCGGATTCTGATCTATATGGTCCAGTACCTGAAGGACCGGCCGGGAATGGGTGTGAGGCTGATCCGCACGGCGTTAAACGCGCCTGTGGTTAACAACCGGAACATGGCGCTGACGGTATTGGAGGAGTGGGTGAAGCTCCGGGGCTGTCCGCTGGCGGAATGTTACCCGGAACTTGCCGGACTGCTGCGCGAACTGCGGGAGAATGAGGTGCGGGAGGACGTCCGAAACAGGATGGACGCCCTGACCGTGGAGGAATGAGATGGAGCTGAATGTCAATTCACCGGCGTATTTTACCCAGCAGTTCGGCGTAGACGATGAAGTATACCGCATGTGCCGGGAGACGCGTGAATTTTTGCAGGATAAGGAATACAGCGAAGTTCTTCAGGTGATCGGGATTCTGCCGGTGGCGGCGCCGGAGGAACTGTTTGAAAATGGGACCTGGAGCGAGAAGGTCCGCTTTCTGAACCATCAGGCTGTGGCCGCGGTCCGCGTCAAGCTGGATTATGAGCGTTACCGCGACGGCAGCAGTACGACCAGGGTACACATGATGCGGGAGGCCATTCTGCAGGCGGGGAAACGGGTTAAAACCAGGGGGAAGTTTGCTTGCGGTGACTTTGAGCGGGATCTGCACGAGTTCTGGGGCGACAGCTCTGTTCCGGTGGTTGGCGGCGTTTACTCCATGTATGTGGAAGAACTTGGGAAATATGGGGCCTATCAGGTGCTGGAGGCGGACCAGGACAGCGTGCTCTATGTGGTGCTGGACTGTCTGGGTGACGAACCGCCGAAGCGGGAGGCGCTGGCCGGTTTAAAGCCCCTCTGTCAGGAGCGGTTCCGGTATCATCACCGTCCCGACATGAAATATATCAGTTCTGGGCGGATTCCCAGGGATTATACGCTGATCGGAGTGTGCCCTCCGGTCATAAGCGGCCGTTGCAGCGTGTTTGCCGGCGACTGGCAGGACGGCCGGGAATATGTGTACGAGCACAACTGGAACCAGGGAGATTCGCAGCAGAGAGCGGAATACAAACAGTTTATAAACAGCGGCGACTCGGTGCGGGTGGGCGGGGAGTATTTTCGAAAAAATTACGGCGGCCTGAATATGCATCTGTATCGTGCGGCCGGTGGGAACCTGCCGGTCAGCTCGTTCCCCTGCCTCACCTTTGTGGAGATTGAAGGGCCGTGTCCGGAGGTGACCGGCTGGATTAAAGGGCGTTCCCTGATCCGCACCTTCCGCTGGAAGGCGCCGGAAACAGAGATTTTGGATTTCAGAGGAACCGGTCTTTGTTTTCTGGAGCTGGACGGAACCGGGGTGAAGAAAATTTTTCTGCCGGACGGAGTACAGAGACTTTCCCTCAGCGGCGTTCCGGACTCTGAGCTGCAGATTATGGGACCTTTGGACCGGGAGCTGGATATAGAGCTTTCGCTGGATTCTTCCGGGTTTGATGACTGGGGGGCGGCAATAGCAGGGCTGAGGGTCCGCAGGCTGCGCCTCACCGGAGTCGGGGAGCTGGATCTGGCCGCGGTGGCCGGTCTTTTTGGGGAAATCACCGCGCTGTCCGTTCAGGGAAAGCCGGGATTTCTGGTGAATTTTGAAGGACTGAGACAGATGAAGCGGCTGAGAACGCTGTCATTTGGGGATCTGTTTGGGTACGGGGAGAAGGAGACGGAGATTCTGGAAAAGCTCCCGGAGCTGCGGCAGCTGTGGATGGACAGCGTGCCGAGGGAAGCGGGTTTGGCGGTGAAGAAGCGTTTTAAAAACCGCCTGGATTCCCTGGAGGTTCGCAAGCTGCGGGCCCTGGAGTGGATGAAAGAGAACTTGGACAATCCCTTCCGCCACTGGGATGGCAGCGATTTCGTGCCCAAGGCGGCGTTTAAAAGCGCTACCGCCCAGTATGTAAAGACGAAAAAAAGGCTGCGGCAGGCTCAGGGTAAAGAGGAGATCGAGGCAGCGGTCAGAGATTACGGGGAGTGTTTTAACCGCCTGAACCGGAGGTATGAGGAGTTTATAGAGACGGTGGAGCGGGAGGATGTGTTCCGGGCGTTGGAACAGCTGTATCGGGAGGAGTTAGAGGGGAAATCGTCTGTGGATTTGGAGGGATTTCTGGGAATACTGGACGATGTGAGGGACGATTGGTAACGAAAATGAAACAGGGAGGTGATGAGACTGTGGAGATTGAACTGAGACGGGAGCGGCCGGAGGATTACCGGGAGACGGAGGAGGTGGTCCGGGCGGCGTTCTGGAATCATTTTGCGCCCGGCTGTGATGAGCACTATCTGCTCCACGTCATGCGCGGCTGTCCGGCGTTTTTGCCGGAGCTGGATATTGTGGCGGTTTTTGAGGGCCGGATTGTCGGCAATGTGGATTATACAAGAGCGGCGGTTCTCGGGGACGACGGGGCCAAGCGGGAGGTGCTGGCTCTGGGGCCCATCGCCGTTTTGCCGGAATTTCAGGGCAGGGGCGTTGGGGGGAAACTGATTGGACACACAAAGGAGCTGGCCTGTAAGATGGGATATGAGGCTATTTTCCTATATGGAGACCCGGAATATTACGGGAGACATGGATTCGTTCCGGCGGAGCGGTTTGGTATCCGGACGGCGGATGACATGTACGCCGCCGCCCACCAGGTCCTGGTGCTGCGCGAACATGCGCTGGACGGGATCCGGGGGCGCTATGTGGAGGACAGCGTGTTTGAGTTCGACAGAGCGGCCTCCGAAACATTTGACCGGACGTTTCCGTACAGGGAGAAGGTAAGCGGCACGCCGTCCCAAAAACGGTTTGAGCAGGTGGTGGCCATGCGCAGGGCTGCGCTGTGAGCGGGCGGTGACGGCCGGAGGACAGCCGGGGGAAAATAAGACTTTACAAAAGTGGAAAACAAAATTATAATAAAACAGGGATCACATTTTTGGAAAAAGGTGGTAAATGCCAGAAGCCGCAGGGGGCCCCGGATAACAGTGTGGTTAGCAGAAGATGGCGCGTAACGACTATGGCGAACGCATAGAGGTTGCTGCGCCTGTTTTGTAAAGTTGGGAAATGTATGAGGAAAAAGCTATGAAAATCGTTGGGGTGGAGATTCGCCTTTACGCTCCCTGGGTGCATTCCCTGAAGGAAAAACGCATGATCGTAAAAAGCCTGGTGTCCAAAATCCAGAACCATTTCCACGTTTCCGCAGCGGAGGTGGGAGAGCAGGATGTACATCAGACGATTGTCATCGGAGTCGCCTCCATCGTGCCCCACAGGGCTCAGGCCGACCGCTTTGCCGAGGAGGTGCAGCGGTTCGTGGAGGAGAGCACGGACGCGCAGATCATGGATGTACAGACGGAAATTTACAGTTGAGATACGAAATGGGGCGGAATTTGCCGTGAGGAGAGTTGACATGAAATTCTGGGAAATTTTAGAGGACTGTCCGGTGATCGCAGCGATCAAGGATGAAGAGGGATTGAAGAAAAGCCTGGAGCTGGACAGTCAGATTATTTTTCTGCTGTTCGGGGATATCTGTACCGTGGAGCGGTATGTGGATATGGCGAAAGGCGCGGGTAAAACCGTGTTCGTCCACATGGACCTGATCGTCGGACTCAGCAACAAGGAGATCTCCGTGAATTTTATCAAGGAGCACACGAAGGCCGACGGGATTATTTCCACTAAACCGCAGCTGATTCGGCGGGCCAAGGAGCTTGGCCTGTACGCCATTCTGCGCATGTTTGTGATCGATTCCATGGCTCTGGCCAATGTGACAAAGCAGTGCGCGACCATGCCGCCGGATGCCTTTGAGATTCTGCCGGGCGTGATGCCGAAGATCATCCGGGAACTGCACAACACGATCTCCATCCCCATTATTGCAGGCGGCCTCATCGCCGACAAGGAGGATGTGATGAACGCGCTGGAGGCAGGGGCGCTGGCGATCTCCTCGACCAACCAGAAGGTGTGGCTGATGTAAGCGGTCCCGCCGTCCAACTGATAAATGAAAAATTCTTTCCGTCTCCAACCGGCTATGTGCGGTTGGAGATTATTTTTGCCGCCGGGCGCGGCGTTTTGGGAGTTTGGCTTTTTATGGTTCCGGGGAGTCCTACTCAATTTTAACCAGCGTCACCGCTTGTTTCGCCTCATCCGGCTCGGGCCGGTTCTGGAGCTCGTCCATCTGCCTGAGCATGGCTTCCGCGTTGAATTTTAAAATTTCTGCAAACCTTGCAATGTATTCCTCCGGGATCTGATCCAGCATGGCGAAGGTCTTTTCGAACTGCCGCTTCCACAGGGAGTTCATGTATTCCTGGTAGACCTTGCGGCCCAGAGGGGAGGCCTTGAGGATGATATCCTTGTGGTTGTTGGAACAGCGGTATTTTTCCAACAGCTGCTTGTCCATCATTTTCTTGACGTTCTTGGAAAATGCGCTGGGGGAGAGCCCCAGGCGCCTGGCCACCTCAGACATTTTCTGATTTTCTTCTTCGTTTTCCAGAATGTATTCCAATACCTGAATCTGCGCGAGAGAGCAGGGCACCGACGTGCCGTGAAAGCCCTGGATCGTGTAGGCCTGTCCGTAGACATTGGTATAAAGGGACAGATTCTCAAAAAAGCTCCTGTATTTTCCAAGCCAGATTAAATTCATAGATTGTTTCCCGCCTTTCTGCCGCGATAATTAGATTATAGCATGGACGGCGGGAGAATGTCATGCCGGTGGGCGATAAAAAGTAGACAAAAATAGTGGAGGGGATAGTGGATTTTGTTTATTAAAAATATAGAATAGAGAAACTAAAATAGTTTCTGAAGGAAATAAAAAATATATTTCATGGAAATATATTTTGGGGCAAAGAAAAAATGGATCATACAGCCCGGGAACCGGCGTGGAGGGACCGCAGGGGCGCACGATCCGGTGCGGTAGGCCGCGAGGATGCGCAATCCGGCGTGATGGGCCGCAGGGCTGTATGATCTGCAAATGTCAGCAGAGATCAGAGGGGGATACTTCGGGGTGATGGTATCTGGGACGGTCCGAGAGTAAGCCGCCGATGTGTATCGCCTGTTTGGGACACCAGTGGAAACAAGCCAGACAGTGTATGCAGTTGGAATCCCATCGGGGTCGATTGTTGGAGATGATGATGTTCGAAGCCGGGCAGACCCGCGCGCAGAGGCCGCAGCCAACGCAGGCCGTCTCCACTGTGTGAAATTTTCGGGGATTCACCACAAAACGGGGGCCTATGGCGCGCACTGCCGCGGAGTGCAGAGCTTCCCGCACAGGAATTCCGGGAAAAGAAGTTTGCTCCCTGTGCGCGATCATGCGGGCGATCTGCGATAAGCGCCCGGGAAACTCGTTCAACCGCTTGTCTGACGCGGCCTGGGGCGTTATCAGAGCGTTTCCGGGCATATCCAGGGAGAATGCGGCGGACAAATGTGCGCCTTTCTGTTCGAGAGCGCCGGACAGGGTCCGCAGAGTCGTGCCGGGGACTCCGTTGCAGGTGGCAATGGCGAACAGGTAGGTGTTCTGCCGGAATTTCATTTTCCGGATGCATGCGAGAAACTCCTGGGGAACATCTGCAAAATAGGCCGGAAATATAAAGCCAACCGCCGTGTCTTCGGTCTCAATCTCAGGTAAGAGGCGGATGGAACGAAAGGACACCAGCGTGACATCCTCATCCAATTCGCGGGCCAGGCTCCGGGCGGCGGTCAGGCTGTTTCCAGTGGCGGACAAATAGTAAATTTTCATGTGTTTTCCTCCTTGTTAAAATAGTACGCCTTCAGTATAAGGTCTGTACTATAGTACAATGTCAAGAGGATTTTTTAATACCGTGTGCTTTACTTTGTTGATCCAAAATTTGGCAGGCCTCAAACACAGGGCATTCCAGGGGGGAGTCCAAATGTGCTTTCATGTCCAGAAGCCGCTCCTGTGCAAGATGAAGGGCTTTTTGGGTTTCGGCGATATCCGCCAGCTTTTTCACGATTATGGATTCCAGCGGTTCTTTTTGGAATTCTTCACCCCGCAGGGCGGAAAAAAGCTTCTTGATTTCTTTTAGAGTAAAACCTGCGGCTTTTGCCACCGAGATAAATTCCAGGAGAACCAAAGTTTCGGCGGGATAGTACCTGTAGCCGTTTGAGTCCCGTTGGGCCGGTGGGATCAGGCCGTTGTTTTCATAGTAGCGCAGCGTCTCTTTGTTCAGCCGGGCGGCTTTGGCAAGCTGGCCTCTCAGATAGTGTTTCATTGTGTTTGCTCCGTTTCAGTTCAGGGGTGTTTTGATTGGGACACATTGCATTCAGTAAAAAAGTGGCCGGCGCGATGGGAGCCAGCCACTTTTTGATTATGAGCGAAGGGATTTGCCGCAGAACGGGCAGAACATCGCCTTTGACTTTTTAATCATCTTGCCACAGTGCGGGCAGAATACAGCCGGTGGAGCGGTTGGAGCCGCGTTTGTGTTTTCGGATGCGCTGTCCGAGCCGGATACGGAAGATGACTGTGCCGGAGCGGCGGGGGCAGACCCGTGAGATACCGGTGCGGTGGCTGCAGATCCATGAGATACTTGCGCCGGTGTGGCAGATTTGCCTCCATGGGATACCTGCGCCGGTGTGGCAGATTTGCCTCCATGGGATACCTGCGCCGGTGTGGCAGATTTGCCTCCGTGGGATACCTGTGCCGGACCGGCTGCCCCGGCCCCGGAAGATACCTGCGCCGAGGCCCCGGCTTCAACCCTGGCAGACTTCGCCGTCTCAGGCGCCGGAACGCCGGTTTTAACCGCTTTTGGTTCGGCCGGTGCCGCCTTGGGTTCCGGTTTTATCCTCGTTTCGGAAGCGGTTGACTGCGGCTGTCCGGTCCCGGCCACATCGGAAGCGGAACTGTTTCGGGACTGCTGCTTATCCGCGGAAACCTGTTTGGTTTCGTTCTCCGCCTTTGCTTTCCCGCGTTTCCCGGCAGGTATCTGGCGGCCTTTGCTGCTGTCAGGTCCGGCCCCAGGCTTGGGCTTTGTTCGGTCCGAGCCCCCGGGGTTGGGCGGTGTATTCCGGCGCTTTTTGAGCACACGGTTCAGCACCATGAACAGGATGGAGCCCACCAGGCAGATGCCGGCGGCAGCGGCCAGGACGAAAAAGATCCGGTTTAAGTTCTCGTATTCCTTCAGCATGAGGTGGGCCTCCTGGGGCGAGCGCTGGGCTGCGCGGATGAAGGCCAGGGATTCTGCGGCCGCCCGGGCCCGCTCGGCCAGCAGGCGGGCAAAGGCAGCGGCGGCGGCCAGAAAAACGGTCACCAGCAGAAATACATTGCGCAGGGTAGTCACTGTCATGACGCCGCGGATCAGCGCTCTGCGCTTTCCAAGGACAACGCCGGTGACAATCACGGTCAGAACCACCGACATGCCGATCAGCATGGTGAAAAACATGGGCAGATATCCCATACCGTCTCCATCCCCGTTCTGACCGGCGGCTATGGCCGCGGCCGCAGGCACATCCCCGTGGTAGATGGTCACGTTCTGGGCGGACTGGTTTCCGGCAGGATCGGTGGAGATCACGGAAAAGACGTTTTCATCCTTTTCCAGGGACAGGTCCGCCAGAAAGCTCCCATCCTCGTTCAGAGGGGATTCTACCCCATTGACCGTGAGCTTGCAGCCGGGCTCCGTCTCGCCGGTGAGCAGGAAATGATCCTCCTCCACCGAGATGGCGTCCACCTTCTCGTAGAAGCGCAGAACCGGCGCGATCCGGTCCGAATAAATGGATTTCCGGTAAATCACATCGGTCATGTCGTCCAGGGCGCAGCGCACACTGATCTCATTTGTGAATTCCTCCAACTGAATGGATACGCTGTTGTTACCTGTCAACACCACCTGTTGTTTTTCGTCATTTACCGATATTTCCGCATTGCGTGGAATATCCGTCTTGTAAGTGACGACTGCCTGGACGCTGTTGGTATTTTCTGGCGTGTCGATGGAGAGAGACAAACCTTGCTCCCAGTCGATCTGGCGGCGGTAGGGGGAGGAGGAGAGACCCCCGCGGATATAAGTCAGTTCTACGGTAAGGCTGTGGGTATCAGGCGGCAGGTCAAATACGGCTGACGTATATCCGCTCTCCAGGCTCTGGTAGTCGACCGGCGCATCCGGGGAGACATCCGTGTAATAGGCAGCCACATACTGATCGCAGGACACCTTGAAATCGCTCCAGTCCATTGTGAAAATCAGGGAAGCAGGATCAATGGACACATGGACACCGGCTATGGATTCAGGCTGACGGTCATTGATATAGCCGAAATTCCGGTCTGTAATTTTGGCGTCATTGGTTTCGATGGCATATTCTTTGAAATAAACCTCCAGCTCCAGATAGTAATGATCATAAGAAGATAGCTTATTCAGGCTTACCCTGCGGGTCTCATTCTGATTGGAGCGGGCAGTTCCGGTATCCAACTCTTTTCTGCCCGTCACATTGCGGTTTTCGTCCAGCAACACGGCGCTCACCACGTAATTGTAGGTGATATCCTTCGGGTAACCGGCGTTGAAGGAGATCTCCGCCCGACCGTCCGAGACGCTCTTTAAATCCAGGGCATCGATGGTCAGGCTGGGCGTGTATTCGATGTAGTTGGCTGTGATAAATTCGTTGGTTTTCTTATCATAACGGATCAGCCATTGGCCGGCCAGGGCATCCGGAAGATAAAAGTAGAGCATTTTCTCTCCGCGCTCCACGGTGACATTTCCAGCGGCCTCGCTATAAACCGTGCTGTCGGGGGAGATCAGGATAATATCCGGCTCCTCGTTTTCATATTCAATGGACACTACGATGTTGGCCTGGCGCGGCAGGACCATAAGTTCCTTGGATTGTTCTACAGCCAGGGCTGTTCCGGCCATACCCGCCAGTAACGCCAGAAATATCAGTATGCTCAACAGATGATGCAGTAATCGTTTCATATCAGTTGCTCCTTTGCGTCCTGGTTCCATATCAGAACAGCTTTTTCTGATTCATGAATAACCCGTTTTTCGAGAGGTCGATGCTGAAATTATGGATCTTTCCCGCTTCGGAACTTCCACGGAAACGGAAGGTGAGAATCCCCATATTATCGTGATCCACAAAATGTCCTACAGTCGCAAGCCCCTGCTGATCAAAGCGGCTGACCAACAGCCACCAGCCGACCTCAATATGGCACTGAGCGTCTGCTTTGAATCCGATAAAACGGTTGGTAAAAGTGGAGCTAATCGTACCGTTAATGGCGATATCGCAGTTGTCATTTTCAAAATTGATACCGCGCCGGACCACTCCGTTGAAGCCAAAGACATCCTCATTATCCATACTCAAAAGCTGATTGGTGTAAGGGAAGTTGCCGACCTGAAGCAGAATGGAGCCCATATCAAAATCGCCAAGCACCTTGACCGTGGTCTCGGCCTCCATCTTTTTAATATTCAGCTTCAAAGTGGAGTCCTTGAGGGTAATCAGACTCTTTTCACCGCCAAATAACTCAGCAACACCACCTGGCAGAATATCCGAAATCGAGCAGGCGGAGGCATCCATTTTTCCGACCAGCGTAAGGCTCAGCCAGTTGGTGATATCCAGTCCTTCAACGCCGACTTCAAAGTTCTTAAAGGTGACCGGAATACCTTCCACCAGCACCGTTTTTTTGATGGGAAGCATCAGCATCACTTTTGTGGGAATCATATTATTTTCCCATTTTGCGGAAAAGCCCAGCTTTTCCTGATCCTTAAAAAACAGAACCGAGGTGGCAAGGGACAACTCATATTCGTTTGTCAGTGTGTTCAGCTTAAATTCCCCGCTGGGGTGCAGGTTCAGCGGCAGGCTTAAAAGCTTGGCCGGATAATAATTTTTCTCATCCTCATCTCCAACTTTAAAATCACCTTTGATTCCGATGTTGTCCGGCGTCAATATACCTCCAAAGCCCTCCACGCTGAATGCGAACATGCTGCTGGACTCGGGCTTGAATATCTTGTCTTGGAACGGAAAATGCGTATTAAACGCCTTCGCCTCGATTGTGATCCGGTCCGGGTAGAGGGAATACCCAAGAGTATTCAGCTCAAAGGCATCGCGGAAGGAGAGCAGGGGCATGGCCTTGGTGTCCACCATGTAGTCATCATCGGAAGCATTATGCTTGATGTCGTTGTAAAGGGTCAGGCTGCCTAAAGCAGGCAGATTCATAACCATATTGTGGCTGCGCATATACTCCGCCAGACCTTTGCTGCGGCCCTGATAGTAGCGGATATAGCAGCCCTTAAAATCCGCCATCTGAATCTGCGCATGATCCAATGGTCCCTGGAGCGTTACCTGGCCTTTAAAACAGAGCCAGTTATTTAATGTCACATAGCCGTTTAACAGCGTACTGTCTCCCATGGTCTGTCTCTGGTAGGAGGTAAAGCGGTAAGGGCCGAAGACGGTGGTCTGTTCGCTTCCCTGCACCTGTACGGTCAGTTCGCTGTCCAAAATGGCGGTCTTACCGCGGATTGTCACTTTCACATCGTAGACGCCGCAAGCCACGGAGGGCGGTATGGTCAAGTTAAATGTGTTCCCGTCTTTGAATTCCGCCTTTACGTCGTAGGTCAGTCCGTGGGTTCCGTTGGTGTTCATCATCATCTTGACGGTGATAGAGTCGTCCTTTTGAAAGCCGGTTCCCAGGAGATGAACGGCAGCTGGATTTACGCTCTTGAACAAAAGTCTTGTGTCTAACCCCTGGATGGAGAGACCGTCGTTGTAGACCAGATCGTGCTGGCCGTCCTCGCTGCTTTCCCCCTCACTGTTTTCTCCCGGCAGCGTATAAGCCTCAATATCATACAAATATTCCGAGTCGTTCAGACTGACCTTCAGCTCCCGGTCCACGGACAGGGTGTCCGTTGCGCGGTACTGCAATTTGTATGTATAGTTCTGCTGGCTGGCCAGGTTCTGGTAAAACACGGCGAGAGAGGAGGAGTCCGTCACATACTGGTAGGTGCCGCCGGTGCTCTGGGCGATGGTCTGGAGATAATTCGCATCCACCTCGCTGCCCAGGCCAAGACAGTGTACCAGAATGGATTTGTCCTTGGCCGCTTGCCCGATGGCGGTCTGAATCTCCTCCGCAGAGTGGGAGTTGTTTTCCTGACCGTCGGACATAACGACCAGGGTGTTGAGCACTTCAGGACCGTTTTGGGGGAAACTTTCCAGCCCATGAACCACGGTGTCAAAGATGTTGGTGCCGCCGTTTGCCGTCATGGATTCGGCGGTGCTGCGGATCACATCGGGCTGCACGGTGAAATCGGTGAGGCCCTGCACGGAGCTGTTGAACAGAATCACACCCAGCCGGGCGTTTCCGCTCATGGATTCGGCCATGCTGATGACGGCGGCCCTGGAATCCTCGATGGGACGGCCCTGCATACTGCCGGACACGTCGCAGCAGAGCAGCATGTTGGCGGAGCTGTACTCCACCTTCTCCAGGTTATATTCTGAGATTTGAGCCCCGCAGTCCTCCACGGTGATGTGGCTTTTCAGCTCGTCGATGCTGTAGTCCACCGGAGTCTCGATCTGCACGTAGGCGGTAATCTCACTGAATGCGGAGGCGTCCAGGCTGGAGATGTTGACCGCGGAGCGCTGCATGCTTACGTAGTCCGTCATATAGCCGGAAAAATGCGTCTGGACGGAGTCCGCGGAGGTGGTCTCCGGCAGCACGATCTCCAGCTGGTTGTTCAGCACGTTGTCGGTGTAGAGGGCCACGTCCTTCAGGCTTTCCGCCTCGTCCTTGTTGGCCATGATGCCCATAATCTGGTACATGGGACCGGTATACTCCGGGTCCTCGCAGTCCGCCGCCGTGTCCATGGCCAGTCCGATGTATTCTTTGGCCTTGTCCTCCCGGTCCTTTAAAAGCTCCATCTTGGCCGTCTGCAGATAGACCTTGGAGCTGTCGGTGAACCCACGCTCGTCCGTACAGTTTAACAGGTTCTGCTCCATGCGGTACATGGGAGCATCTTCTTTGTAGTTTTTGTATACATTTAACAGTTCTTCTACTTGTTTTCCGGTCTGGGAATCCACATCGGCCTTGAGGATCTTGCGCAGCTGGCCCGTGACCGTCCGCAGGCTTTCATCGTCGGCCTGGGCGTAGGATCCGGTGAAGTCGGACTTTTTCACATACCCGTTTAGATACAGCTCCGAGGCGACCATAATCTCATGATAATCGGATTCGTCCGTCAGGTCCGCTGCGATGGAGGAGTAATCTCCCTGCAGGATTTGAAGCCGCATCCGGGCCTCCCGCACCTGTTTCAGGGAAAATACTTCGGGCCGGTCCGTTTCCCACTGATCCAAATCTTCTTCCAGGCTGCGGATTCTGCCGTCATCCTTCTCGCCGCTGGTCAGAAAGGTGTCGTAGAGTTCCTGGGTGGAGGCCAGGACGCGGGCCAGCTCGGAGTAGTCGGCGTCCCCGCCGGAACCGGCCTGTTCCAGATAGTCGGACACCAGCCGGGCGGCCTCTGCGGTATTGCCGGAATCCGGCACGCCTTCGGGATACAGAGCCGCGATATCGGCGCTGTCCAAATGGGCCAGCAGCACGGTGTCCACGGAGCGCGAGGCGCAGGCTTCGGTTACAGCGTTGTATTCCCTGGGCGCAGAGTCGTCCCATACGGTTTTGGATTTCTCGTAGAGCACCCTGGCCGCTGTGAAGTCGCCTGAGGCGGCGCTGATCCGCGCCTGAGCCAGAGCGCAGGAGGCATCGTAGCCGTGATCCGCGATCAACTGTTTCAACATCTCTGCAGCCTCTGCGGTTTGTTTCCGGGCGGCCAGTCCATAGATGATCCGGATGGTCTCATCGGCGGGCAGAGCGTCCGCCTGGGCTTGGTCAGGTTTCACTGCATCGGTGTTCCCTGCGGGAGCAGCTTTCCAGGAAGCGGTTTTCCAGCCGTCCGAAAATGGCAGCCCGCTGTGAAATACACAGAGGGACAGGCCCGCTGTGAACATCAAAAGAAGAATGAGAGAGGAGACAACGTTTCTTCGAATAATCATCAGATAGAGAAGCAGAATGATGAGAGCAGGCAAAAGCCCCGCTCCGATTTGCAGCCATATACTCATCGGTAAAATCCCCCTAGTGCTTAATCGAGACACAGAAATTGACAATTATCTACATTATACCCTCTGAACCCCGTTTCGTACAGCGGATTTGAAGATAAAAATTTGCATAAAAGCACCCCGGTCTGCCGGTTGCGGACAAAGGTTTGGCCCGGCGGATGCCGGGCCGTAATTTTACGCCTGTAACGGTAGTTCCTCCTGCGCCCTGCAGCGCCGGAAAAACCGGATCATAACCGGGATTGCGATCAGAGCCATCATAAGCTCCGCAATGGCCTGTGCGAAGGGCAGGCCGTAGAGCGGGAAAATGGCGTTCAGCAGAAGGAGCAGCGGAATCTCGAACACGATTTTGCGCAGGATCGCGAACACAAAGGATTCCCGTCCCATTCCCACCGCCTGAAAGGTGCCGACGCACATAAAATCCAGGGCCAGCACCGGCTGGGCCAGGCAAAAGCCCCTTAAGAACGCGGAGCCGTAGGCCACGGTGTCCGGGTCCTTGATAAACAGGCCGGTCAGGGCTCCGCTGCAGAAGAACATCAAAAAGGAGGAGGCCAGGAGCAGCACTTCGGAGCAGCGGATGGTGTAGAGCAGGGCGGATTTCATGCGCTTGTAGTCCCGGCTGGCGAAATTGTAGCTGATGAGCGGCATGACGCCCTGGGACAGTCCCATGGCCACGTACATGGGCACCATGTTGATTTTGGTGCAGATTCCCATGGCGGCCAGGGCGGCGGCACCGTAGGAGGCGGCCAGGTTGTTGAGCACCGTGCTGCCCACCACATTTAACAGATTCTGAATCGAGGCGGGGATGCCCACGGCGCACACGCCCAGCACGATTCGCTTTTCCAGGGAAAACGCCCGCGGGGAGATACAGACGCTGGTTTTTCCGCGCTTTACGATCATATAGCCGAAAAAGTAAATCAGCGCGCAGCAGTTGGCAAAGCAGGTGGCCATGCCCGCGCCGGCAGCTCCCATGTCGAGCCCCCAGGGGAGGATGCAGATGGGATCCAGGATCATGTTGACCACGCAGCCGCCCATGGTGCCGATGCTGGCGTTTAAGGACGAACCCTCGGAGCGGATCATGTAGGCCATCACCACGTTGAGAATGGCGGGGACGGCTCCCAGGGTGACGGTCCAGTCCAGATAGGACGTGGTGGTGGCCGCCGTCACGGAGTCGGCCCCCAGCAGAGTCAAAAGCGCGGGGCGGAATACCGTGCACATGATTGCGAACAGGAAGCCAAAAAATAATGCCCCGTAAAATCCGAAGGCGGAGCTTTTCTTTACCGTATCAAAATCCTTGCAGCCCATGGCCCGGCTCATCATGCTGGAACTGCCCACGCCAAACAGGTTGTTGACCGCGTTGAAGGCCAGCAGGACCGGGGCGGCCAGGGCCACCGCGGCGGTCTGAACCGGTTCGTTTAACAGGCCCACGAAATAGGTATCCACCATGCTGTAGATGACCATGACCAGGGAACTGATGATTGTGGGGATGGACAGGGAAGCCACTGCCTTGGGGATGGGAGTTCTCTCAAATAATTCTTCTTTTGCAACTGACGCCATGTTAAAATTCCTCGCTTGTCGATTTCATGCCCTGTGGAGATCGGGTATTTAAATATAGTATAACGTTTTGAGAGCTTAGTCAAGAAATGGTTGGGGCGTTTGGCGAATTGTCGGATGTGGATTTCGTAGATTTCAGCATATCCCCCCTCCGTTGTACCGGGACTTTAAATATGGTATATTGAGTCTGTGTTTAAGAGCGATCATACCGGACGGGCGGAGGAATTTTATGTTTCTGAACAGTAACACAACAGCATGTATCCTAAAAAAACTGGAACCCTTATTGCCATATCCCATCAATATCATGAATTATGAGGGGATGGTTGTCAATTCCTCCGTGCCGCAGAATATCGGGGAGTTCAATGTGGCGGCCAGCAATTATATCAAGCAGCTGCATTCCGGCGGCCAGCTGCCGGTGGAGAACTTTGACGGCATTAAGTCTATGTGTGGTATCACAGTTCGCCAGCGCATCGTGGGGGCCATTGAGCTGGAGAATCTGCGCCCCTCGGACAGCGCGTATCTGTCACTGTCGAAAACCATTGCGGAGCTGATGCTGGAGCAGGAATGCATGCTCGACGAGCAGAGTGAAAACAGCTCCTCGGTAAAGGACGTGCTGTCCATCCTGGTGGGGGTCCACCCGGTTGATACCATCCAGCTCACGGAGGATCTGCAGCGTTTTGGCGTGGATCTGGCGATTCCCCGCACTACACTGTTTATCCAGCTCTCCAAATTAGACGTGCTGGAGCTTCCGCGGGGGAACCGGAAGCTGGTCCTGGACGAGAAACAGTATCTATACTCCGCGAAAAAATTTCTAAACCAGCTCCCCGGCTTTTTCTATAATAAGCAGGATTTTATCCTGTCGGACGTGTCGGAACAGAATGCGGTGATCCTATCCGTTAACCGGAAGGACAAGCCTGAGGTAAACGCCCTGTACCTGTTTGAACTCTGCACCAGGCTGATGGAGATTGCCAAAAAGGAATACTGTCTGGCTCTCCACGCGGTGGTTGGGATCCAATGCTACCAGCTCTCCGACTATGAGCGCCAATATGAGCAGCTGATCCTGCGCCTCTCCTCGGGCCGGCTGCTTTTCCCTGAGCGGAATGTGTTTATCGGCAATTCCATTGTGCTGGGCAACATGATCACTCACAGCCCCAAGAAGGTGCTGCAGAATATCGTTTCCTATGTGTACGGCCCACTGCTTGGGTCTAAAATGAGCGACATCCTCCTGGAGACCCTTCAGACGTATTTTGAATGCGATCTCAACATAACCATGACATCTCAGAAGCTATACACTCATCGGAATACGCTGCAGCAACGGTTTAACAAGATTGAAAAGCTGACCGGGTTTTCCGTGCACAATGCGGATGGGCTTTTGACTCTGCGCCTGGCGCTGCTCTGTTACAACTATTTACAGGCCGGCGGCGGGGACTTGCCCTATGTCTGATATTCCGGGGAATAACACATAAAAAAGAATAGCGGTAAGAAAAGCCTGCGGGTTTATTGTTCAAACGAACAGTATTTCCGCAGGCTTTTTGCTTGATATGCTATCCGTATGCATAATGTAATTGTCCTTTGAAATTGATATCATGGACGTAATAGATAAGCAAATGTGCCTATCTAAATAAATCAGGAGGTGTATATCATGACAGAGTACACAAAAGGACTATGCGATTTTATCACAAAGCTGAAATTCGAAGACCTGGCCCCGGATTTGACGGACAAGGCGAAGAAACTCACCCTGCATGTGGCGGGTGTCGCACTGGCTGGAAGAACTCTGCCCACAGCGGTCAGCGCCAGATCGGCCGCCAGGGCCACGGTTGGGACCCAGGCGGACCTGATGTCGACGATGTGGGGCGAGCCGGGAAAACTCCCGATGCACGGTGCGATTATGGCCAATGCCACGGCAGCGGACACGCTGGACTGGGAAGATTGCAGCTATACGGGCCACCCCAGCGCCCATCTCGTCTCCGTTTCCATGGCGATGACCGAAGCCATGCACCGTTCCGGCAAGGATTATCTCACGGCGGTAATTGGCGGGTTTGAGGTGTACCAGCGGATCGCCTGCTACATCCAGCCAACGCCGGAATTTGATTCCAGAAAATATGGATGGGGACTTGGGTCCTGGCAGATATTCGCCAGCGCGGCTCCTGCCGGAAAGCTTTACGGCTGTGATGCGGATCAGTATAACCTGCTGCTGGGCGCAACGGGCTGCTCCACTCCGGTGGTGAATGCCATTCTGGCCCTGCAGGGTTCCGATTTCTACCATCTGCAGTATGCGATCACCGGCTTGACCGGAACCATGGTTGCGGGGATGGCGAAGCGGAACGAGCTGGACAATATCTACAATATCATGGACGGGGAGTCCGGATATCCCATGATGATGCGCGGATTTGCAAATGAAGGCTGGATCGACCGCAATCTGGGAACCGAGTATCTGTTTGGCCAGCTTCTGTTCAAGCACTGGCCGGCAAATATGTGGATTCAGACGCCCATCGACTGCCTGGACACCCTGGTGACGAGACACGGCTTCAAGGCGGAGGATATTGAAGAAATCTTCATGACGCCCACCTACGATGAGCGCGATAAGTTCAGCTGGGACGGATACGCCAGCTGCCGCGACGCCCAGTTCAGCGTTCCTTACTGCCTGGCCGCCTACCTGCTGCGCGGAGAGCCCGGTCCCAACTGGTATACGGCGGAGCGCCTGGCTGATCCCGAGCTCCTTGAGATGGCTTCCAGGGTGAAGCTGGATCCGGACAACCATATGAACCTTCAGGTGGCCTTTAAGATGTTCCGGGAGGGTTCCTTCCCCACCACCAGCATGCGCGTTACCTTAAAAGACGGACAGCAGTTTGAAGTAACCCTGCCGTTCCCCAAGGGACATCCCAACAATCCCTTTGACTGGAGCGACGTGGAGCGCATCTTTAGGGCCGGGGCAAGGGCCGCGAATCTGTCCGAGGAGAAGATTGAGCGCTATATTGCGCTGTGCAAGAAGATCGATGAGTTGGAAGACATGGCCGAGCTGGCAGAATGTTTATCCATGTAAGAACGGAAAAAATAAGGGATCGGGGGAATACAGGTGAAAAAAATTGCAGTAATCGGAACCGGGGGAACCGGATATTCCGTGGCCTCGGAGCTCTCCAAACGGGGATATGAGGTATGGCTGGGAGAGGCAGGCGGCGAGGAGAAGGTGGAAGACTACGCCGTTTATGACAAGAAAATGGAGCTTACGGGCGCGATCAAGGGCACGGCGGTGATTCATGCGGTCACCACGGATCTTGGGGCTGTGCTGGAGGGTGCCGAGCATGTGATCTGCTGCACCATTTCCAACCGGGACGAGCGTGTGGCCCGGGCTATAGCGCCCCACCTTATGCCGGGCGCCAAAGTGCTTTTGAGCGCCGGAAATCTGGGGTCACTGATCTATCACCGGGTTTTTCAGGAATTTGAACTTGAGAACGTGGTGGTGGGGGAAACCTCAGGAAATCTGTTCTCCTGCCGCCGGGCAGGAGAGAACACCGTGTTTCTGGGCAACCGGTATAAGATCAAAAACGCAGCGGCCTTTCCGGCGCGGAATACGCAGCGCCTGGTGGAAGCGTTCAGGGATATCTATGAGCTGATCCCGGTCAGCTGCATACTGGAGACTGCCTTCAACGGTCCCAATCTCCTGAGCCACATATCGCTGACACTGGTAAATGCGGGGGCCATTGAGAACAGCAAGGAGCCTTACTACATCTTCAAGCAGGGGATCTGCCGGACCACCATAAACCTGGCGGATGGCCTTTGGAAGGAAAAGAAGGCAGTTATGGATGCGCTGGGATTCCCCTGCATCCCGTCCCCCTCCAATTCGTTCCGCAAGTACGCGGACCCATCCATTCACGAGTTTGACGATTTTAAAAATCTTGCCGGACCCGACAGCCTGACACAGCGCTACATCACGGAGGATATCCCGATTCTGGGCTGCCTGTTTTTATCCGTCGCAAAAGCGGTGGGGGTGGAGACCCCGCTGTACGCGGCTATGGTGAAGCTGGCGGAGGCGGTCAATCAGACAAACTATTATGAACAGGGGCGGACAACGGAAAATCTGGGACTGGGACATCTTCGTGGCATCCAAATCCCTCAGTATTTTCAGCAGGCGGATTAGCGCCGGCGTACATTGCGCCATAGCTTGAAAAACGAAAGGAGAGAAGGCAGTGGCTGACAAAAAAACTGTGAAAGAAAAAGGATCATCGCTGCAGTATGTTCATATTGCGGTATCGATCATATTAATGTTTGGATTTGGGTATCTGCCGCCGTTCTCGACCGTAACCCCGGTCGGGATGAGGCTTTTGGGGATATTTCTTGGAGTGATTTACGGTTATTCCACCTGCGATATCATATGGCCCTCGCTGGTGGCGATCATCGCCTTCGGTCTGAGCGGTTATCCCGCCAATATGGCGGCGGGCGTCACGTCCATGATGGGAAGCTCCCTTGTGTTTCAGGTGATCACCCAGTATTTTACAGCCGGCGCGATTGTGATTTACGGCGTGGGCAGGTGGTTCGTCCGCAAGACGCTGTCCCAGAAGGTTTTCATGGGCAGGCCGCTTCTGTACACCTGGTGCTTTATGTTTGTGTTTATGTGGTCCTGCATTGTGCTGGAGACGATCCCCATGTTTCTGCTGCTCTACGGCATCTGGAACGATATTGCGGATTCCTGCGATTATGAGAAAGACAGCACCTTCCGCTATTATGGGTTCGGCGGTATTCTGGTGTCCCTGCTTCTGGGAGTCTCCATGATGCCCTATAAGAGCTGGCAGCTGGGACTGGCCACCAGTTGGGCGAATGTGACAGGGGTAAAAATTAACCTGGGGCAGATGCTCTGCTGTACTTCGATTATCGGTACGATTGTCATCACTGCCTACGTCTTTTTGGGCGCGAAGCTCTTTCAAGTGGATTTTAGCGCCATGAAAGCCTTTGATGTGAACAAGCTGGGGGAGGAGAGCAAGATTCTGCGGCCGCGGGCCAAGCGCATCATGGCGGTTTACTTTGTCACAGTGCTGCTTTCCCTGTATGCGGGGACGTTTTCCGGTACCGCCCTCACAAACTTTATTGAGAAAACGCTGACAGTTTCGGGATTGTTCTGTCTGTGTACCGCGATTCTGCTGATCATACCCGGAGGGGAAAAGGACGGCAAACCCGCGATCATTTTCAACGACATCAAGCACAGCGATGCGGCGGTCAGCTGGCCGGTAATCTTCATGTGCGCGGTCACGATCCCACTGGCCGGCGCGCTGACCACCGAGGCTGCGGGAATCCTGCCCTGGCTGAGCGACGTCTTTACTCCGGTGTTCGCAGGCCGCAGCCCAATCTTTATTATGATTTTGACCATTGTCCTGATGGTATTCCTGACCAATGTGGGCTCCAACATCGCCCTGGGAAACGCCATGATTCCGGTGATCAGCCCATTTATTCTCGCCTCGGGCGTGAACCCCATGTTTTTCGGCTGTGCGCTGGTCTACGCGGCCAATATCGGCATCTTTTTGCCGGGTTCCTCGGCTCCGGCTTCCATTTTCCACGGCCGCAGCGAGATACCCAATGTGAAGCTGCGCAACAAAGCCACCATGCTGGGAATCGGTTTACATACCCTGGTTTCCTGCGTTGTCTGGACATTGGCATTTCTCATTACAAACTGATATGTGACGAATGATTTTATGGCAGATCGGAGGAATTAAGGAATCTATGAACAAAGTAGCCATTATCGGCTTTGGGGCCGCCGGGTACAACGCAGCCAAAGAGGTGCGCAGATTGGATCCCGAGGCAGCCATCGACATCTACTCTGACACCGAAAGCGGGCCTTACAACCCCATGCTTACCACTTACTATGTAAAAGAAGCCATTCCTTATGGCGCGCTGTTTCCCTTCGGCTCACTGGAAGCGATCTGTACGGACCTGAATCTGAATTATTACGGGGATCGCCCTGTCACGGGGATCATCCCGCAGGAGAAGATCCTGTGCTTTGCCGACGGCAGCCGCGTCCAATATGATCAAATTCTGATCAGTACAGGCGCCTCCGCTCTTATGCCGCCGATCCCGGGCTTAAACCAGCCCGGGGTATTTAAAATGCGCACCGCAGAGGACGCGGTGCAGCTTAAGGAGATGCTGGATGCCGGAACGATAAAAAGCGGCCTTGTAATCGGGGCCTCCTGGGTCGGCATCAAAATTGTGGAGGATCTGGCGGAGCGCGATATCCCCTGTACCCTGGTGGACGGCGCGGATTGGATGTTTTACACAGCGGCCTTTAAGGAGACCGCAGAGCGCGCCAGGAAGGACCTGGAAGCCCGTGGGATCGGCGTGCACTGCGCCCAGATGCTGGAGCGCGTTGAGCGGGAACCGGATGGAAGGCTGACCGCGGTGATGCAGAGCGGGAGCCGCTTCACCGCAGATGCCGTGGCTGTCTGCATCGGCGTGCGCATGAACGTGGATTTCCTGCGGGAGAGTGGCATCGCCGTGAAACGTGGAGTTCTGGTAAACCGGCGTATGGAAACAAATTACAAAGGTATATTCGCGGCGGGCGACTGCTGTGAGGCGTATGAGCTTCAAAGCCGGGCCCAGCGCAACATCGGCCTTTGGTATAATGCCGTGGAGCAGGGGCGCACGGCGGGCGTGAACATGGCCGGCGGCCACCGGGAGTTTGGGGCTAATGTGCTGGTGAATCTGGCCCATTATCTGGATTACGACTTCATCAGCATTGGGGATTTAAGTTCCTGTAACGATCAGGACGAGGTCTATGAATATGAGGATAGCCGCTATTATATCCGTGCGGTCCGGGATGGAAAAACCATCAAATGTATCAATATCATCGGCTCTGCGGACAGCAACGGCGTTGTGAAAAATGCGTTTATCAAATCCATCGAAAACCCGGATGCCGGGATGAGCATCCAGACCATTTGTTTCCTGAAAGAAAAAGGGTTTCCCGATGACTTTATCAACTTTTTAGGAGGAAGAATCCTTGACTGAATTGGAAAAGAAAATGAAAGCAAAAATTCCCGGGGAGGACACCGGAATTGAAATCCGCCATTCCCTCTGCGCGATCTGCAGCCCCAGCCATCACTGTGGCCTGGACTGTTATGTGAAGGACGGGGAAATCATCCGGGTGGAAGGCACTCCCGGACACCCGTACAGCCACGGTAAACTCTGCACCAAAGGTTCCGCCCAGCGCAACTACATTTACCGGGAAGACCGGATCAAAACACCCCTGCGCCGTGTTGGGGAGCGGGGTGAGGGGAAATTTGAGCCGATCAGCTGGGAGGAAGCATACCAGATCATCGCTGAACGGCTGAACAAGATAAAAGAAGAGTATTCCCCTCATTCCGTGGCCTTTTACAGCGGATACTCCAAATGGTACCGGCCGATCTACCACCGGTTCGCCTACGTGTTCGGCAGTGTGAATTTCGGCACGGACGACAGCGTCTGCGCCGTGGCCAAAAAGATTGCGGACAAGGTGACGGCGGGCTGTGAGGGCGCTCCGGATATGGCTCACGCCAATACCTTTCTGGGGTGGAACTACGACGGCTACTATTCCCACCATCTGTCCGTGGAGGGTGTTAGAAAACTGAAGGAACGGGGCGGAAAGGTTATTATCATCGATATCCGGGACACGCCGGCGGCAAAAAACCTGGCGGATATCTTTTTGCATATTAATCCCGGAACAGACGGCGCTCTGGCTCTGGGCATGGCGAAGCTTATCATGGACAATGGCTGGGCGGATATGGAGTATGTGAATCGGTACACCTACGGTTTCGAACCCTACAAGGCGCTGGCGCAGGAGTATACGCTGGAAAAGGTCAGTGAAATCACCGGACTGAATCCGGACGACATCTACGAGGCGGCCAAGCTTTACGCCACCAACGGTCCGGCCTGCACCAACTATTCCGCTTCCGCCATTGTGCACCACATCAACGGCTTTAATTCCCACCGGGCGATTCTCTGTCTCTCCGCCCTGACCGGCAATTTTGACCGGGTAGGCGGAAACTATCCCATTCCTGCTTCCTATCTGCGGCAGCCCGCAGGATTTAAGACCAGGGATGAGGAATTCCGCAACAACCGGGAGCCGTCGGGAACGCCGCGCATCGGAGCGGGACGGTTTCCGCTGTGGGATACCAAGTTTAATGAATTTCAGACCATGGACCTGATGCGCCAGATGGAAGAGGAGACTCCATATCCCGTCAAGGCCGTCTTTGCCCTGGGCCTCAACGCCAAGCTGTTTCCGGAGACCGACCGGCTTCTGGAGGTGATGAAAAAGAAGCTGGATTTTATCGTGGACGTGGATCTGTTTATGAACATGTCGGCAAAATATGCGGATATTGTGCTTCCGGCCTGCTCCTCGGTGGAGCGCAGCGAGCTGAAATGTTACCGCGGCGGGTACTTGGTGTATACAAAGCCGGCGATCAAGCCCTTGTATGAGTCCAAATCGGATGTGGACATTCTCTGCGAGCTGGCCCGGGTGATGGATCTGGACGACGATCTGTTGAAGGCGGGATATGAGGCGTGTCTGGACTGGATGATCGAGGGCTGCGGGTTAACAATGGCAGATTTGAAGAAGAGCGACGTCCCCATGAAGGTACCGAGCGCCGTTTGGCCGGTAAAACCCGGGAATTGCCTGAAAAACGGTTTTCCGACGCCAACCGGGAAGTTTGAATTCTATTCCATGGACATTGCGGCGGTGGACCCCAAATACGGTCTGGATCCGCTGCCCAGTTACCGGGATTCTCTGGGAGAACAGGACAGCAAAGCGCTGCGGGAACGATACCCGTTTTATCTGTGTACCGGAGCGCGCCTGCCCTATGCCATTCACTCCCGGGTCCACAGAACCCCGTGGCTGCGCAGCCTGCGTCCGGATCCCACCTGTGAAATTAACCGGCAGGATGCGGCCTGCCTGGGATTAAAAGACGGAGATTCAGCAATTCTCTCCAGCCCCTACGGTGAAATTCGCATGAAGGTCAAGGTTACGAGCAAGATAAAGCCCGGCGTCATTCTGACCGTACCCGGCTACAGCGAGGCGAATGTAAACAACCTGATCGGACGCGACCATCTGGACCCCTACAGTGGGTTCCCGGGGTATAAGGGAATGCGCTGTAATATCTGCAAAAGTCAGGAGGCAAGAACATGAAACACGTGTTTGTATTTGATGACGATCGCTGCTGCGCCTGCTCCGCCTGTATGATGGGTTGTATGGATCAAAACGACATTGATCTGTCGGCCGGGGAAGCCTGTTACCGGAATACGTACGACAACGAGGTGGAACTGGCGGACGGCAGCATCTATTGCGCCTATCTCTCCGCCGCCTGCATGCATTGTGATGATGCGCCCTGCATCGCCGCCTGTCCGGTGGGCTGCCTGAGCAAGGACCCTGAGACTGGCTTCACAGTCTATGACAACACCAACTGCATCGGCTGCAAAAGCTGCGCACTGGCCTGCCCCTTTGGCGCTCCCCGTTTCCGCCCGTCGGACGGGAAAATGGTAAAATGCGACGGCTGTAATATGCGGGTGAAAAATGGCCTGCAGCCGGCCTGCGTCCGCGCCTGTTCCTTCGGCGCTCTGACCTGTGTGACGGAGGAAGAGTATCTGGTTGGAAACGGCGAAAAAGCCTGCAATATGCTGCTAAAGCAGCTGGCGCCGAAGAAAAAAACCTGAGCGGAGCAAAAAGGAGGGACATGCAGATGAAGGCACGGAAAAGAGGACGCACTCCCATAGAAGAAGCGGTTTCCATGATCGTGGAGGAAACGAAAGGTCCGATAGAGACGGAACTGCGCGCTTTGGCTGACAGCGCAGGATATGTGCTGGCGGGGGATGTGCGGGCTGTGCTGGACCAGCCGCCCTTTACACGCAGCCCTCTGGACGGCTATGCGCTCCGGTCCTCGGCTTTAAACGGGGCCGGACGGGAACATCCGGTATGTCTGCCGGTAAGCCAGTATATTCCGGCCGGAATCATCAGTTCCGGCCGCTTGCCGGAAGGGACGGCGGCAAGGATTATGACAGGCGCCCCGCTTCCGGAGGGGGCAGACTGCGTGATCCCGCAGGAGGACACCGATCTGGGAGAGCACAGGGCCGCGTTCTATGCGTTCATTGAACCCGGAAGAAATGTCTGTTTCAAAGGGGAGGATATCAAGGCGGGAGAGAGCCTTGTTTTTGCGGGAACCCGCCTGGATTTCACCCATATCGGAATTTTAGCGGGTCAGGGGATTCGCCGGGTTGAGGTGTACAAAAAGCCCAGGGTGGCCGTCATGGCTACCGGGGACGAGCTTTTGCCACTGGATAAGGAGCCCGTTCCGGGGAAAATATACGATTCCAACGGCGTGATGATCTGTGCAAGGCTGCGGGAACTTGGAGCGGAGGCGGATCTGCATCCGATTAAAGGGGACGCCCCTGGAGAGCTGGCCGCAGCCACAGAACGACTTTTGCAGGAATATCCGCTGGTCATCACAACAGGAGGAGTCTCTGTGGGAGACCGGGATTATATGCCCGCAGTTGCGGAAATGGTCCGGGCCCGGATTCTGTTTCACGGCATCGCTGCGAAGCCCGGAAGCCCGGCGCTTGCCGCGGTGAGGAATGGCCGCATTCTGCTTGCTCTGTCGGGCAATCCCTTTGCCTGTATCGCCACGCTGGAGCTTCTGGCACGGCCGGTTCTGGCGAAGCTTTCCGGCGAGAGCGTCTGGAGGCAGAGGCAGGTGAGAGCGCGGTTGGCGGGAAGCTTTGGCAAGCCGTCTCCGGCCCGTCGTTTCATCCGGGCCCGGCTGACCGGCGGACTGGTGTCGGTTCCGGAAAAGGGGCACTCCTCGGGAAGTCTGAAGACCCTGGCGGGCTGTAATTGTCTGATCGACATTCCGGGTGGAAGCGGGGCCCTGGCGGAGGGGGATGAGGTGAAGGTCTGGTTGTTTTAAAGAAAATCCGGTGTGATTGAGGAGCTGTACGCAACAGCTCCTTTTTAGATGCTGTAGACCGCTGGCGCTGCCTTTGGATAATTGCTGTTGTAAAAAATTTAAATTAGGTCTTGCAATATACCCAATAGGGGTATATAATCAAAACTGTAAATATACCGGTAAGGGGTATCTTAAAACAGCGTTCAGGAGGAGATCAAGGATGGAAGAAACCACATGCACATGCTGCCATAAGACAAAAGAGCGCTCCCAGGAGGAGTACAAAAGCCTGCAAAACCGTTTGAACCGGATCGAGGGCCAGGTGCGCGGAATCCGCAATATGCTGGAAAAGGATGCCTACTGTCCTGATATTCTGGTCCAGGTGGCGGCGGCCGGCGCGGCGCTCAACAGTTTCAGCAAGGAGCTGCTGGCCAGCCACATCAGGACCTGTGTTGCCAATGACATAAGAAGCGGAAAGGATGAGACCATCGACGAGCTGGTGGCCACGATCCAGAAGCTGATGCGCTAACGCGTGTCTAAACATTTATTCCCGCCCCCTGCCCGGAGGAACCTGCCAGGCTTTGCCCGGTACCTCTCTAGGTAAGAAACGCGGGATTCAGAGAGGAGATGATTTTATGGAGCAGTATACAGTGACAGGGATGAGCTGCGCGGCCTGCAGCGCCCGGGTGGAGAAGGCGGTGGCCAAGGTGCCCGGCGTCACGTCCTGTTCCGTCAGCCTGCTGACCAACTCCATGGGTGTGGAGGGATCCGCACCCGAACAGGAGATTATAAAGGCGGTGGAGGAAGCCGGGTACGGCGCTGCGGTGAAGGGAGCGGAGGCGAAGAACCGGCCCGCGGCCGCTGGGGCCGACGATCTGTTAAAGGACCGGGAGACGCCGGTGTTAAAGCGCCGACTGTACGCTTCTTTGGGATTTTTGCTGGTTCTCATGTATTTTTCCATGGGACATATGATGTGGAACTGGCCCGTTCCGGCCTTTTTTGCGGATAATCACGTGGCCATGGGGCTGTTGCAGCTTCTTCTGACGGTGATTGTCATGGTGATCAACCAGAAGTTTTTTATCATCGGATTTAAGGGCCTGATTCACCGGGCTCCCAACATGGATACCCTGGTGGCCCTGGGCTCCGGAGCCTCCTTTGTGTACAGCGTTTATGCGCTGTTCGCCATGACGGCCGCCCAGGCCGCAGGGGATATGGCCGGGGTTATGGAATACATGCACGAGTTCTATTTCGAGTCCGCGGCCATGATTTTGACCCTGATCACGGTGGGCAAGATGCTGGAAGCGCGGTCCAAGGGAAAGACCACGGACGCGTTAAAGAGCTTGATGAAGCTGGCTCCCAGGACGGCCACCCTGCTGGTGGACGGCGTGGAGACCGAGGTTTCCATCGACCAGGTGAAAAAGGGCGATTATTTTGCGGTCCGGCCGGGTGAAAACATCCCGGTGGACGGGATTGTGCTAGAGGGCAGCAGCGCGGTCAACGAGTCGGCCCTGACCGGTGAGAGTATCCCGGTGGACAAAACCGTGGGCGACCAGGTTTCCGCGGCCACGGTGAACCAGTCCGGCTATATCGTCTGCCAGGCCCTGCGGGTCGGAGAGGATACCACCCTGTCCCAGATCATTCAGATGGTCAGCGACGCGGCGGCCACCAAGGCGCCCATCGCCAAGGTGGCGGACCGGGTGTCCGGCGTCTTTGTGCCCGCAGTGATCGCCATTGCGGTGCTCACCTTGCTCGGCTGGCTGATGGCGGGGCAGACCATTGGCTTCGCGCTGGCCAGAAGTATATCCGTGCTGGTGATCAGCTGTCCCTGCGCCCTGGGGCTGGCCACGCCGGTGGCCATCATGGTGGGCAACGGCATGGGCGCCCGGCACGGAATCATGTTCAAGACCGCCGTTTCCCTGGAGGAGACGGGAAAGACCGAGATCGTGGCCCTTGACAAGACCGGCACCATCACAAGCGGCGAGCCCAGGGTGACGGATCTGATTCCGGCGGAGGGCGTGGATGAAAGGCAGCTTTTGGAGCTGGCCCTGGCTCTGGAGAAAAAGAGCGAGCATCCCCTGGCCCGGGCGGTCCTGGCCAGGGCTAAGGAGTGGGGCCTTAAAGCCGCAGATGTGACAGACTTTAAGGCGCTTCCCGGAAACGGTCTGTCGGCCGTGCTGGACGGAGCGCTGCTCTGCGGCGGAAATCTGGCCTTTATCGGCGGCCAGGCGGAGATCACGCCGGAGATGGAAACCCAGGCCGGCCGGCTGGCCCAGGAGGGCAAGACGCCACTGTTCTTCAGCCGGGACGGCCGGATGGCGGGTATCATCGCGGTGGCGGACACCATCAAGGAGGATAGCCCCCGGGCGGTGAAGGAACTGCAGAACATGGGGATCCACGTGGTTATGCTGACCGGCGACAATGAGCGCACGGCCAGGGCGGTGGGCCTGCAGGCCGGAGTGGACGAGGTGATCGCCGGCGTGCTCCCGGATGGAAAAGAGAGCGTGATCCGCTCCTTAAAGCGCAAGGGCAAGGTGGCTATGGTGGGCGACGGAATCAACGACGCTCCGGCGCTCACCCGGGCGGATATCGGCATCGCCATCGGCGCTGGCACGGATATCGCCATCGACGCCGCGGACGTGGTGCTGATGAAGAGCCGCCTCAGCGACGTTCCGGCGGCCATCCGCATGAGCCGGGCCACCTTGCGGAATATCCACGAGAACCTGTTCTGGGCCTTTTTCTACAACGCAGTGGGTATACCGCTGGCGGCCGGACTGTGGATTCCCCTGCTGGGCTGGAAATTAAATCCCATGTTCGGGGCCGCGGCCATGAGCTTATCCAGCTTCTGTGTGGTAACAAACGCGCTCCGGCTCAATTTTTTCAAGATGTACGACGGATCGCGGGATAAAAAAATAAAAGTGAAACGAAAGGAAGGAAAAAACATGGAAAAGACAATGAAAATCGAGGGAATGATGTGTGGACACTGCGAGGCACGAGTGAAGAAATGCCTGGAGGCGCTGCCCGAGGTTGATCAGGCGGTTGTGAGCCATGAGGCGGGTACCGCGGTTGTGACCCTGACGGCAGAGCTGGGGGACGACGTGCTGAAAAAGACGGTGGAGGACCAGGACTATAAGGTGATCTCCATCCAGTAGGCCAGCAGGTTTCGCCGCCCGGCCGGTTGATGGAATTTGCGGACAATTTGCAGGACCGGGCGTTTAGCCCTTGAAAAAAAGCCGCAAAGTTGGTATTCTGTTCTGAGTGATTGAATTATAGAACAGATAAAGAGGGAATACAGTTGGCTAAAAAGAAGAATGAACATGTGATTAAGGAGGTATATCCCGGCTCGATCGCCGAGGAGATGGAGATCGAGCCAGGGGATGTGCTTCTGTCAATCAATAATGAGGAGATCGGGGACGTATTTGATTACCGGTATCTGATCAAGGACGAGTACGTGGAGGCGGTGATCCGCAAGCCGGACGGAGAGGAATGGCTGCTGGAGATCGACAAGGAGTACGACGACGATCTGGGGCTGGAGTTTGAGAACAGCCTGATGAGCGATTACCGCTCCTGCAGCAACAAATGCATTTTCTGTTTTATCGACCAGATGCCGCCGGGGATGCGGGAAACGCTGTATTTTAAGGACGACGACTCGCGCCTGTCCTTTCTGCAGGGCAACTACATTACCCTGACCAATATGAAGGAACGGGACATTGAGCGGATCATCCGTATGCAGCTGGCGCCCATCAACATTTCCATTCAGACCACCAACCCGGAGCTGCGCTGCAAGATGCTGCACAACCGCTTTGCCGGGGAAACGCTGAAATACATGCAGATGCTCTACGACGGCCATGTGGAGATGAACGGCCAGGTGGTGTGCTGTAAGGGAGTGAATGACGGGGAGGAGCTTGTGCGGACGCTGGACGATCTGGCCGGATTCCTGCCGTTTCTGAGAAGCGTTTCCGTGGTTCCGGCCGGGATCACCAAATACCGGGACGGGCTGTTCCCCATCGGGCTGTTTACCGCCGGGGAGGCCGGGGAGGTGATCGATCTGATCGAGAGCCGCCAGCAGGGATACTACGAGGAGTACGGCCTGCATTTTATCCACGCCAGCGACGAGTGGTATATCACGGCGGGGCGGGATTTCCCGGAGGAAGAGCGGTATGACGGTTATATCCAGCTGGAGAACGGCGTGGGTATGATGCGCCTGTTTATCAATGAGTTCAACGAGGCCTTCGAGGCGCTTTTGGGCAGCCCGGAGTACGAAACGCTGGCAGAGACGCTGGATCGCACCCTGACCATCGCAACGGGGAAATTAACCGGCCCCACCATCCGCGGCTTCGCAGAGCAGCTTATGCGCGCCTTTCCACGCCTGCGCATCCATGTCTACGACATCCGCAACGATTTCTTCGGGGAAACCATCACCGTTTCCGGTCTGGTCACAGGCCAGGACCTGATCAGACAGCTGAAGGAACGCAAGGAGGCCGGAGAGGACCTGGGCGGCGCGCTTCACATCCCGTCCAATATGCTGCGCGTGGGCGAACAGGTCTTTTTGGACGACGTCACGGTGCAGGATGTGGAGCGGGAACTGAACATGCGGGTAGTTCCGGTGGAACCGGGAGGAAATGAATTTATCCAGGCAATACTGGACAAGGAATACAACATGGAGCGGGACAATGGCAATTTTGTCTACATCCAGGCGTATGACAGAGGAGGGGAGGCGTAGACAGTGCCTCCCTTTCGATTGAATGTAATAGTCCCACCGCTCATGCCGTCCGGCACTGCCCTCTGGAGGCGGCCCGGCTCTCGCAGAGCAGCCGGACGGTGTTGCGGATATCCTCCTCCGTTGTCTCCGGGTGCAGGGTGCACATCCGCAGGACCCGTTTTCCGTTCAGCTCAGTGGTGAGAATCTGGGCGTAGCCGCTGTCCGTGACCTCCCGGGCAATGTCCTGGTTGAGGCGGTCTATACGGCTAGGGGGTATATTGGCGGGCGCGCAGCGGAAATTGACGATTCCCAGCCGGGCCGTGGAGACGATTTCCCAGCCGGGATACCTGCGGATCAGTTCTTCCGCCAGCCGGGCCATGGCGCAGCCGTGATCGATCATCTGTCCCATGGCTTCGCTGCCCATGACCTGGAGGGTGATCCACAGCTTCAGGCTGCGGGCGGGACGGGTCAGCTCAGGGCCTAAATCCCAGAAGTCCGGCGCCTCGTTGAAAGCCCCGGCGTCCGTCAGATACTCGGGGTGAACGGCGAAGCTGCGGACCAGGTGGGACTGATCCCGCACCAGCGCCATGCTGCAGCCGTAGGTCTGCCTCAGCCATTTGTGGGCGTCCCAGCTCAGGCTGTCGGAATATTCGATGCCGTCCAGGCGTTTGCGCTCGTTTTGGGACAGCAGGATCGAGGCGCCGAAGGCTCCGTCCACGTGCATCCACATCCCGTAGCTCCGGCAGATTCCTGCGATTTCCGGGAGCGGATCGACGCTGCCGGTGTTGGTGGTGCCCGCGGTGGCGATCACGGCAAAGGGTTTTCTTCCCGCCGCAAGGTCCGCCCGGACCGCGGCTCTCAGGGCCTCCATGTCCATGCGGAAATTTGCGTCAGAGGGTATTTTTCGGACCTGATCGGCCCGAAAACCGATGATATGTAAGCCCTTGGCGATGGAAGAGTGAGTCTGGTCCGAGACGTAGGCCACGGCCAGCGTCCGCTCTGCCTCGGTCAGCCTGGCGTCCCGGGCAGCGGTCAGTGCAGTCAGATTGGCCATGGAGCCGCCGGAGACAAACAGCCCGCCGCTCCCCGCCGGATAACCCGCCAGGCCGCACATCCACCGGATCAGCTCCCGCTCGATGCAGCTTGCGGCGGAGGCGTTCATGGCGCAGCCCGCATGGGGGTCAAAGGCGTTTGTCATCACGTCGCCCATCCAGGAAAAGAGGGAGACTGGGCTGGGGATACAGGCAAAGCACCGGGGATGCTGCACCAGGGAGGTGTTTGCGTACACGTCGTCCATCATCTCCCGGTACACCTCGTCCACCGGGCGTCCCTTCTGCGGAACCCCCTTCTCAAGCAGACGGGAAATGGCCGCGCCGTCCGCCTTCCGGAACACGTCCTCCCGCTTTATATTCTCATAAAAATTGAGCGTCTGACCGATAAAGCCCTCCATCAATTCTCCGGCTCTCCGGGTCTGCGCTTCCATGAAAGAATCCATGGCTTATGCCTCCTCGCTGTACTTGACTTATTTCGTATTTTACAGTACCATACAGATGATAGATTTGTAAAATTCATAGTTTTTATTATAACATTCAAAAATTTTGATAGGTGGAGCCATGGAGATTCGGAACATTATTACCTTTGTGCGCATAGCGGAGCTGCAAAATTTTTCCAAAGCCGCCAGACAGCTGGGTTATTCCCAGTCGGCGGTGACGATGCAGATCAAACAGCTGGAGGAGGAGCTGCACGCCCAGCTGTTCGACCGCATCGGCAAGCACATCCGGCTGCCCCAGGCGGGGCAGAGGCTGCTTCCCCACGCGCTGGAGATTCTGGACGGAGTGCGCAGGGCCCAGGGCATCACCCGGGAGCCGGAGGAGGTTTCGGGCAGGCTGCGCATCGGAACGGCCGAGTCCCTTCTGATCAACGTGCTTCCGCCCATTATCATAGAATTCAGCCGCCTCCACCCCCGCGTGGAGATCAGCACCCAGACCGCTTCGGTGGCGGATCTGTTCGCCATGGTGCAGCGCAATGAAATCGACTTGCTGTACTTTTTGGACCGGAAGACCAATTTTCCCGAGTGGCTCAAGGTGGCGGAGCGCCCGGAGCCGGCCGTCTTTGTGGCCTCCGCACGGTCCCGCTTGGCCGGACAGCCGCAGATTTCCCTGGAACAGCTGTTGGAGGAGCCGTTTCTGCTCACGGAGAAGGGCATCAGCTACCGCTATGCCATGGAACAGGTTCTGGCCGAGCGCGGCATGGAGCTCCACCCCTTTCTGGAGACGGGAAATACGGACATCATCACCAAGATGCTGCTGGAGAACCGGGGCATCTCGTTTCTGCCGGAATTTGTGGTCCGGGATTACATACAGGACGGGCGGCTGGCAGTGCTGGACACGGTGTGCCCTGAGATCTGCATGTGGAGCCAGCTGGTCTACCACAAAAACAAATATCTGACGCCTCAGATGGAACACTTTGCGGAGCTGATGGTCCGCCAGATCGGGTCCGGGCCGCTGGCATAACCTGCGGATGCTTGTCTCAAATGATTGCTCTTTTCCGGTTCTTTTGCTATACTGTATTAAATTGGCATATGAATAAGCTTACATGAAAGACCGGATGGGAATGACATTGCGGCATTGCACAGAACCATTTGCCGCAGGCTTCAAGGAAAAGAGAATGAGGAGAAGATAGCAATGAGGGATTTGGCTGTTTTATTTGCCCTGAGCAAAGAGGAAGCGGAGAGCTTCAAAACGGTCCCGCGCGCAGTGCGCTCGGATTACATGCACGACAATATCGAAGATATTTTTTTTGACGAGCACCTGGAATACACCCAGGAATTGGAAACGTCCTGGGATGCCATGCACCGCATGCTCACAGACGGAAGTTTAGACGTTCAGAACCAGTGTCCGCCGCTGTGCAACGTGATTATGGGGGGAGAGATCCTGTACGGTCTTAAAATGAAGGACAACAAACCCATACGTCCTGAGGAGGAGAGCGATCAGCTCATCATCCTGAAAACCCCGGAACAGGTGCGGGAGGTAGCGGCAGCGCTACCGAAACGCACCAAGGAGGCGTGCCGGAAGTGTTATGACCGGATCGACAGCCGGAATTATGGAAATGAGAAAAATGATGAGGATTTTGAATACACTTGGCAGTGGCTCCAGCGCAGCCTGGTTTTTTGGACCAGGGCTGCGAAGGAAAAGCGTTACGTGCTTTTTGCGGCCGATCAGTGAGCAGCCCTTAAAAAGGGCGGCGGACCGGCTCTATTCCGTTGTCTGAACGCCGCAGGCGCAGCCGCAGTCCGGCTTTATTCCGGCGTCTGTCCGCCGCAGCCGCAGCCCGTCTGGGCGGGATTGTCTATCAGGTTCCCGTCGCAGTCGAACCGGGAGCCGTGGCAGGGACAGTCCCAGGTCTTATCAGCCCCGTTCCACTCCAGCTGGCAGCCCAGATGAGGGCAGCGCGCGGATATCCGGTGGAGCCGGCCTGCTTCATCCCGATAGCAGGCGTAACGCTTAAAGCCGATCCGCACAATCCCGCCGTGTCCCTTTGGAAGCGGCCGGGACCGAAGGGGGAGGTGAAACGCACCTTTTGCCAGGCCCGCCGTGCTTTCCAACAGATCGGCGGCCAGGCTTTTGGCGGAAGCCCTGAGCAGAAAGCGCTGGGGGCGGAACAGTTCTTCGTATGGGTTTGGAAGGCCGCAGATCCGGTCCCTTATGATCATGGCCGACAACATGGATGAGGTCATGCCCCATTTCTTGAACCCGGTGGCAACGTGCCAGTAGGGACGGAATACGCAGTAGCTGCCGATGAACGGGATACCGTCGTGGCTCATGCAGTCCTGGGCGGACCAGCGGGCCGTGATGTTGCAGCCGGGATAGAGCTGTTTTGCAGCCCGCGCCAGGCGTTCGTACTCGCCTCCGGCGCGGTTTTTTCCGGTCCGGTGGGAACCGCCTCCCAGCAGAAGCGTTTCCTCGTTCCACCTCAGCGACAGACCGTTCTTGTCCACGCTGTAGTACATGCCGTCCAGGGGAGCGGTGCCGGATAGCCCCAGGCAGTAGCTTCTGTCCTGGTGAAGCCGCGTAAAGAAAAATCCCGGAACGTTGACAAAGGGGTAATGGGTGGCAAAAACAATATGCCGGGCGGTCACGGTGCCACGGTTCGTGTACACAGTGTGTCCTTTCACCCGGATCACCCGCGTTTTCTCATAGACTGTCACCTGATCCGACAGAGCCTTTATGAATTCCAGGGGATGGAACTGGGCCTGGTTTTCAAACCGAACCGCGCCCACGGTCTCAAATGGGAGTCCGGTCTGCCCGGTGAAGCAGGCCCGGATGCCCAGAGCGGATGCAGCGCGGGCCTCCCGTTCCAGGTCCGCCTGCCTGGCCGGATCCCTGGAGTAGAGATAGGACGGCAGCCGCTTAAAATGGCAGTGGATCTGCTCCTCGCGGATGAGCGTTTCAAATTCTTCCACCGCGGATTCATTGGCGGAGGCGTACAGGCGGGCCCGGTCTTTTCCGGCGGTCCGAATCAGTTTCTGGTAGAACAGCCCGTGCTGGCTGGTGATCTTGGCCGTGGTGTTTTTGGTCTGGCCCCCGGCAATCCGGTCCGCCTCCAGCACGATCACGGAGATTCCACGGCGGCTCAAAAGAAAGGCGGTGAGTATCCCCGCCATCCCCGCCCCGATAACGGCGGCATCCGCTGTCACATCGCCGGGCAGAGGCCGGCGCGGGGGAATCTCCGTGGTTCTGCTCCAGATGGATTCCCCGTTCAGGTCTTGATTGTTCATGCGTTCTCCTTTCCATTCAGGTCCCGCGGTCCCGGCATTCCCTGGGAAAGGCGTGTAAACGGAAGGCCGCAGGTATGGTTTTGGCACAGATAGTAGCAGGTTCCCTGGTCCGGAACCGGATATTCCCGTGTAAAGGGCGCCAGACGGGAGAGCTGGGTTTCGTTGTCCGGGCACTTGAACAGAATGGACATTCTGCCGTGCTCCGGCTCCCTCCTGTATGCGTGTAATTCCCCGGGAACCTCATCTCGCGCGGACACGCACACCAGCTGGTCACCAGGTTCCCCGGCATCCATGAGAGCGGTCAGGGAAAATGTGTGGGCGCTTGGAAGGTCCGCGATCCCCGCAGCCAGGAAATCCAGCTGCCGGTCCGCAAAGCTGCGCCAATCCTGGTTTGCGGTGAGGTCCGCGAGGGCGGCCAGCACATGGGCCGCCGCCGAATTGCCGGAGGGCATGGCTCCGTCGTAAAGCTCCTTCGGCCGGTCGATCAGCTCCGGCACGTCCGAACCGTAGAAATAAAAACCTCCGCGTTCCTCATCCCAGAACAGCTCCACCATCTGCCCGGCCCGGTTGACGGCCAATTCCAGGTAGGCCGCGTCCAGGGTGACCTCATACAGGGTGAGTAACGCCAGACAGTAGAAAGCGTAATCGTCCAGATTGCCGGGGAAGGCGCTTTCCCCCTGGCGGTAGCGCACCAGAAGCCTTCCATTTTCGTCGAACAGTTTTTGTTCCACAAACACCTGGGCCCGCCTGGCCATTTCCAGATAACCGGGATCGTCCAGCAGGAACCCCGCCTTTGCGCAGGCTATGATCATCAGGGCGTTCCAGGAGGCCAGTATTTTGTCGTCCCGGTGCAGAGGCAGCCGCTTCAGCCTGTATTCGTAGAGGCGGCGGCAGAGCGCGTCCATTTCCCGGTCCACCTGTTCATAATCCGGATTGTGTATGAGGTTCGGGATATTAGCCCCCTCGAAGTTGCCTTCTTTCGTGATGCCGTACCGGCGGCAGAATTTCTCCTGATCCTGTCTGTTTCCCAGAACCCGTCCGATTTCCTCCTCTGAAAAAACATAATATTTTCCTTCCACGCCCTGGCTGTCCGCATCCTGTCCGCAGTAAAAGCCGCCCTCCGGGCCGGTGAGCTCCCGGCGCACATAGTCCAGAATCTGCCGGGCCGTCCTTTGGTAGAAGCGGTTGCCCGTGAGCCGGTAACCTTCCAGATAGGCCAGCGTGAGCAGCGCGTTGTCGTAGAGCATCTTCTCAAAATGCGGCACCAGCCACATTTGATCCGTGGAATAGCGGGAGAAACCGCCGCCCAGCTGATCGTGGATGCCGCCCCTTGCCATGGAGGACAGCGTCTTTTCCGCCATGGCAAGAGCCTGCGGTTCGTCCGCCCAGGCCCGGTATCTCATGAGAAAGAGCAGGTTGTGGGCGGCGGGGAATTTGGGCGCCCGGCCAAACCCGCCGTATGCTTTGTCAAAGGCGGCTCTCAGCTCTTCATATCCCCGCCGGGCCAGCGCCTTTGGATCAGCCGGGGAGGAGGCGTCCGGTGTCCGGCGGAGAACCGCGAGAATCTGGTCGCTCATGTTTAAGAGGCGTTTCCGGTCGCTTTTCCAGATTTCGGAAATCGTGCTCAAAAGCTCCAGCAGGCCGGTCATATTGCGGCGGGACGTTTTCGGCAGGTAGGTGCCGGCGAAAAAGGGCTTTTTGTCCGGCGTCATGATGATGGTGAGCGGCCATCCGCCCTGTCCGGTCATGGCCTGGCAGACTGACATGTACACCAGATCGATTTCAGGGCGCTCCTCCCGGTCCACCTTCACCGGAACGTAATCGGCGTTTAACCGTTTTGCCACCTCCTGGTCCTCAAAGGACTCGTGGGCCATCACGTGGCACCAGTGGCAGGTGGAATAACCGATGCTCAGAAATACGGGTTTGTCCTCCCGGGCAGCCTTCTCAAAGGCCTCGTGGGACCAGGGATACCAGTCGACCGGGTTTTCGGCGTGCTGCAAAAGATAGGGCGATTTTTCGCGGAGCAGGTGATTGGACATGACGTCTCCTTTCTTGCGGGCAGGCCGTTGGAGTGAAAGGCTGAAACAGGACTGCCGTTTGGGAATAGTCTCTGTAGAAACGGAATGAATATGCATGGTTTCCCCATCTGATCCCGGAAAAGAAATGTTGTAAAAGGGCGAATTATAGGATAAGATAGAATCAAAATGTTACGCGATGAGGAAAAGAAATGGATCAGATCACTTTGAGGAGAGCCGCGGCCCCTGACATGGAAGCAATCCTGAAGCTTCAGGTCGCGGTATTTGAAGGGGAACAGGGAATCCCCGGAGAGCTAATATGCTCTCCAGGCGATCAGTTTCTGCAATGGTGGTGCGCTCTGGAGGGGGACTCGGTTGTGGGCGCGGTCGCCGCCTGGAAGGAAGGGGAACAGGTTCACTGGGGACGGTTTGCGGTTCATAACATGCACAGGGGCCGGGGTATCGGCACAAAACTGGCGGTATTTTCCCTGGAAGACCTGTTTTCGCGGGGATTTGAGGAGATTTACATGGAAGCCAGGGAGGCCACGGTTGCAATCATCTGCCGCCTTGGCGGGCGGGTCGTGGGCAAGCCGGTGGCGTTTTATAAGGGAACCGTGACGCCGGTGCGTTTACACCGGGATGATTATTGCTGTTTTCCGGGATAAGCAGTGACCGGGCGGTTGGACCGCACAGGAGGGAAGAACATGGACAGAGAGGACATCAAAAAGCAGATTACCATAGCGGTGGTTCTGGTATTTATCGTCAGTGTGATCCTGATTCTGACCGGCAGCGCCATCAATTTGAGCATAAGGGGCACCCAGGAGAGGGAAGCCCAAAAGTATATGAAGGAGATCGTGTCCCAGTATAAGAACATCATCGCGGCGCAGACCGAGGGGGATCTGCAGGCCCTGGAAGCGGCAGCCGCCTTTGTGGGGGATGGGGGAGCTGTGGATGGAAAGACCGCGCTCCCGTATCTGAAGGATTACCTGGACGCAGTGAACGGCTCCGATGATTTTATCCGCATTGGGATCGTCACACCCGACTGCCTGGGATATTATATCGACGCAGACGGCGGGGAGCATGATGGGATCGACGTGGGGGACGAGGAATTTGTGAGAAGCGCACTCTCGGGCAGGCGCGTGATTTCCGATCTCACCGAGGACCGGATGGCGGAGGGGGCCGTGATCGTTTACGGGGTTCCGATTGCGCACGGCGGGAAGGTCATCGGAGCGGTCACGGCGACCCGCACCACCTCCAATCTGGCGGATATCATCGGCCGGGAGATTTTCGGAGGAGCCGCCTACCTCCATATCGTGGACAAGGAGGGGAATTTCATCCTGCGCTCCAGCCATGCGGTGATTCAAAAGCCGATGGGCAATCTGTTTGACGATGGGGACGTGACGGAAGAGACGCGGCAGTCCATACTGGCCGACATCAAAAACGGCGGGGATTCCTTCGCCTCCTTCCGCTATCAGGGGGAGGCCTACTGGGTGACCTTTATCCCGTTGGATCTCAACGATTGGCAGATTTTCTGCCTGGTGCCCCAGACGTTTCTCAACCACAACATCAACGCCATTTTTTGGGTGTTTCTGTGCGTTATGATTTGCATCATCCTGCTGTTTCTGATTCTGTTCCTGTACATATACAGCCTGCTGAAAAAAGAGCACGTTACGCTTCAGGTATTGGCGTATAAGGATGTGCTGACTGGGGCGGACAACCGGAACCGCTTTGTCACGGAGCTGCCCGCGCTGCTACAGGCGCCGGTGGATTACGCCCTTGTGCTGATGAACGTGAGCGGATTTAAATTTGTGAATGAGTTTTTCGGATTTGAGCGGGGAAATGAGCTTTTGATCCATATCGCAGGTGTGCTCAACGGGAATATCGGAGAGGGGGAGCGCTTTTACCGGGATAATGCCGACCGGTTCGGCATGCTGATTCACTTTGACGGCAGGGAAGCGCTGACCGGCAGGATCCGCAAGATCCATCAGGAAATCAACCGCTATGCCGCCGCGCCCAACCAGGAGTACCGGATCAACTGTAACTTTGGGATTCATATCATGCGGGCGGAAGAGCGAACGCGCCAATGTCCGTCCCCGGACGTGGCCATCAACGGCGCGCTGCTGGCGCTTAACAGCGTCAACGGCAACGCGTCCAACCCAATCGCATTTTGGGGCTGTTGACAAAGTCCCCTTAGCGCCGGAAATATGATATAATGAAAAAAAGAGCGGAGAGGGGGATGGGAATGCAACTGAAGCTGCACATGGTAACGATAGAAGATTTGGTCCCAGAGGGACACTTTCTGCGAAAACTGGAAGCCACGCTGGACTTGTCCTTCATTCATGAAGAAACAGCCCATCTGTACAACCGCAGATACGGCCGCCCACCCATTGCCCCTGTTGTGCTGGTAAAATATCTGCTGGTAGGATACCTGTACGGGATCCCATCGGAACGGCAGATCGAACAGCGTATCCAGACAGATGTGGCCCTGCGGTGGTATCTGGGCCTGGATCTGTTTGACCGGGTACCGGACCACAGCACCATCTCTCAGCTGCGCCGTCGCAAGCCTTCTTTCCGCAAGGTTTTCCGTCGGCTGTTTGAGGAAGTGGTGCGGCAGTGCATTGAAAAAGGTCTGGTCAGCGGGAAATTGGCAGCTACCGACTCTACCCATGTAAAGGCCAATGCCTCCCGTGCGTCGGAGCATCTGGTGGAAATGCCCGAGGAACCGGGCGTATACTGGGAACGGCTGGACGGCTACGAGGAAGAAGGACTGCAGAAACTGGAGAAACGGACCGGACACCGCCGGAAGAAGCGGACAAAGCAAATCAAGCGGGACAGCCGCCGCAGCCACAAGCGTGTGAGCCGGACTGATCCGGAGGCAGGGCATATGAAACGGCCGGGGAAGCCGGAGGGCCAGTACTACCTGAGCCATCAAACCCTGGACACGGACCACGGTGTGATCCTGGGTGTGACGGTGACACCGGGCGATGTGCATGATTCCGTGCCATACCTGGACCATCTGGAGCAGATCCATCGAAATGTCTTCCCCATTCAGGCGGCCACAGCGGACGCCGCTTACGATTTTCCTCTGGCCCACCGTGTGCTGGAGGAGCAGGGAATCTCCTTTTATGTCAGGCCGCAGCCTTCTGCTGATAGGACCAAGGCGGAATTCAAACGGGATGCCTTTTCTTATGATGCGGAGAAAGATGTTTATCAATGCCCCAATGGGAAAGAGCTTCGAGTGAAGGGGCTGTACCGCAGCGCCAGCGGTGTGTACTGGGAGTATTGGGCAGACCGCGGAGACTGCCGGAGCTGTCCTTTCCGGGAGAAATGTTTGAGCGAAAATGATAAACGCGGCGCACGAAGGCTGCTGGATACCTACTTCCGTCCCACAGTACGGCGGCATCTCGCCCGGCAAAACGAGCCGGACTATCTGGATGCGCTGCGCAAGCGGCAGATCTGGTGCGAGGGCACGTTTGCCGCCCAAAAGTGGGGACATAACTTAACACGCGTCTTACGACGGGGTTTAGAGGCAGCGGAGGACCACTGCCTCCTCTCGGCGACCGCTTTGAACTTAAAAAGGATGATAAGATGTATGGGATGACGCCGGTAGGCGTCTTTTTTATTGCTTTTTTCCGCTCGTAATAAATGATCAGGCACTTTGTCAACAGCCCCATTTTACGACGAGGCGATCCATGAAAAAGCGCGTAAAAAGGTGGAGATCGCCAGTCAGATGCACGCGGCGCTGGAAAACCGGGAATTTCACATGTATCTTCAGCCCAAATACTATTTAAACGACAAGACGCTTCACAGCGCGGAGGCCCTGGTCCGCTGGTACGGGGCCGACGGCACGATTCACTACCCCGATGAGTTTATACCGGTGTTTGAGGAAAATGGATTCATCACGGAACTGGATATGTATATGCTGGAGGAGGCGTGCAAAAAAGTTGCGGACTGGACCCGGAAGGGGTATGAGGTGAGGCCGGTCTCCGTCAACCAGTCCAGAATCTTTTTTTACGATGAAACGTATCTGGATAAATTTCGCCAGATTGTGGACCGGTACAGGATCGACCCGTCCATGATTATCCTGGAAGTGACGGAGAGCGTGGCCATGAGCAATCTGACCCAGGTGAAGATGGTCATTGATAAGCTTCACGCCATGGGATTTTCCATCTCCATGGACGATTTCGGAAGCGGTTACTCCTCCCTGAACACGTTAAAGGATCTGGATATCGCGGAGCTGAAGCTGGATAAGGAGTTCCTGTCCGAACAGTCCACGTCCCGCAGAGGCCGGATGATCATTGAGAGCGTGATCCACCTTGCCAGGGCGCTCTCCATCACAACGGTGGCCGAGGGGATCGAGGACCAGGCCCAGCTTGAATTTCTGGAATCCATTCACTGCGACATCGGGCAGGGTTACTATTTTGCAAAGCCTATGCCGGTGGAGGAATTTGAGCGGACGATTCTCCACGTTTAAATGGCGGCATCAGTGATGCCGCCCGCCGTGGCCGCCGCCCTCACGGCTGTGGGCCGGTCTGCCGGGGCATTCCGGAGACTGCTCTGAATTGTCCTGGGGGTCGCCCTGGGATTCATCCAAAGCTTCTTCCCGGCCCCCGGTTTGCTCCTGAACTCCGGCCTGCTCCCGGTGTTGGCAGTGCTCGGTGTGGCCCTTTATTTCCTTCATGGATTTGTCCTTAAACTCATCCAGGGTGGCCTGGGGGTCCACGGTCAAAAGCTCCTGTATGGCGTAATACTTCCCCAGCGACATCCCATGTTCGTGGGCCTCGTCACACATATGGCTGTCCACGCTGGCATATTCCGCCGTTACGCTGCCGTGGCACTGTTTCAGGGCCGTGTCCACGCACGCCTGAAGGTCTGAGAGCATCGCCTGGCCGCCGTCCTCCGCCTCCAGGGTGATGGAGACAAGGGAATCCTTCTTAAAATACTTCTGCATCTCATCGCTGCCAAGCAGAAGGGTCAGGGCATCGCCGTATTCCATATGCTTTAACGAGAGGGACTGCAGGATGGTTTCACCCTCCTGCCCATAGGTGGTCTGGTCCACCACCCTTCCCCAGCGGTTGATATCCAGCTCGATGCTGGGATTCACGTCGATGCTGATGACAGCCGCCTCCGCGTAGTACAGGCGCAGGCCGCCCAGTCCGCTGGTGGCAAACAGCAGGAGACAGGCCATGGAGACGGCCCATTTCAATTTGCGCGCTGCGCTCTTGCGGCCACGGCGCATGCGTCCGGCCACATAATCGCAGGTCTGTTTCTTCAGCGCATCGCTGCAGGTCACCGTATCGAACGCGTCACGTATCATCTGTTTCACCGTCATCACCTCCCAGCATATTTTTTAATTCCGCCTTAGCCCTCGACAGATGGGTGTATATGGTATTGACCTTTTTGTGCAGAATCCCCGCGATTTCCACGGCCGAATACCCCTCATAGTAGTGCAGATATATGATGATTCTGTATTTGTGAGGCAGCCTCAGCACGGCTTCCAGCACATGGGACAGGTCGGGATCCCGGCCGTCCGCCATAGCCGCGGCTTCCTCGAGAGAGCAGGTGTGCGTCCTGAAAAAGCTTCGGAGCAGGTCCTTGCAGCGGTTGACGGTCACCCGGATCAACCATGCTTTTTTGTGCTCCTCCGACTGAAAGGGTTCCGAAAAAAGGGCGTATTTCAAAAATACATCCTGAAATACGTCCTCCGTATCGCTTTCATTTTTCATGTAGACAAAGCAGATATGCTTGACCATATCCGCATATTGTCCGATTGTCTGCTCTACATCTGATTCCTGCCGCATAGCCGCTCCATGTGTCTGGTTTCGTTATCTGTGATGGGAACCGCCGTGCCTTCTGTGGTGTCCGCCGCCGTTGTGACAGCCGTTTCCCGAGGTGGCGTTATGTCCGTGATTCCCGTCCGGGCACACCCAGTCCCCCTCATCGGACCAGTGACCCTCGCAGTCCCCGTGGTCGTGAGTTCTGCAGTATTCGTAATCCGTACAGTCCGCGTATCCCCGGGGACAGGTCCATTCGGCGCCAAATGCAAGGCTGCCTCCCGCGGCGGTTAAAAAGATACCTGTGACTGCTGCTGCCATTATAGTTCTGATTTTCATGTATTTCAATCTCCTTTTTTGATTCGTTCACTTCTAATACGATTGATCATCCGAAATCCTTTCAAATCTTTTCAATTTATTTTTGAAATTTGCAAATTCTGCTGTCCAGTTCGGATGAATGGTGTTGCTTAATATTGTAAAATGTCTTATAATTAAGCATCGTGGCATACTATATTGTCCGGTATTAAACGTTCGGGACAGGAGTTTGCCCTGAATCCCAAGGATGCCGGGTTTTAGTTTGGCCGGCTTTTGCTGGGATTAAAAAATACGGTGCAGGCAGCACAAAGAACAAGGAAAAACCATGAGAAAACTAGCTTTAAATGATGAAATATTACTGAGTATCCAACAGCCCGCCCGCTACATCGGCGGCGAATTCAACATGGTCCAAAAGGACCCGGACAAGGTGGACATCCGCTTTGCCATGTGTTTCCCCGACGTGTACGAGATCGGCATGTCCCACTTAGGCATCCAGATCCTGTACTCCATGTTCAACGACCGGGAGGACATCTACTGCGAGCGGGTGTACTCCCCCTGGATGGACTTAGACCCCATCATGCGGGAACAGAATATCCCCCTGTTTACCCTGGAGACCCAGGAACCGGTGAAGAACTTTGACTTTCTGGGCATCACCCTGCAGTACGAGATGTGTTACACCAACGTCCTGCAGGTGCTGGAGCTGTCCCAGATTCCGCTGCACGCCTGTGAGCGGGGTGAAAACGATCCCATCGTGATCGGCGGAGGTCCCTGCGCGTACAATCCGGAGCCGCTGGCCGATTTCTTCGACCTGTTCTATATCGGCGAGGGCGAGACCGTGTACTTTGAATTGATGGACCGTTATAAGGAGAACCGGGCCGCAGGCGGCGGGCGACAGCGCTTCCTGGAGCTGGCGGCAGAGATCCCGGGGATCTACGTGCCGGCTTTTTACGATGTAACCTACCACGAGGATGGAACCATCCGCTCCTTCACCCCCAACAATCCCCACGCGGGGGAGACCGTCACCAAACAGCTGGTGGTGGACATGGACAGCGTGGGTTATATTGAGAAGCCCCTGGTGCCCTACATCAAGGTGACCCAGGACCGGGTGGTGCTGGAGATTCAGCGCGGCTGCATCCGCGGCTGCCGTTTCTGCCAGGCGGGGGACGTTTACCGGCCTCTGCGGGAGCACAGCCTGGAATATTTAAAGCACTATGCCTATGACATGCTAAAGAGCACGGGACACGATGAGATTTCCTTAAGCTCTTTAAGCTCCAGCGATTACAGCCAGCTGGAGGGCCTGGTTAATTTCCTCATCGAGGAATTTAAGGGCAAGGGCGTGAACATTTCCCTTCCGTCCCTGCGCATCGACGCTTTCTCCCTGGACGTGATGAGCAAGGTCCAGGATATCAAGAAGAGCAGTCTGACCTTTGCACCCGAGGCCGGTTCCCAGCGCCTGCGGGACGTAATCAACAAGGGTTTGACCGAGGAAGTGATCCTAAACGGCGCCAGACAGGCCTTTGAGGCGGGCTGGAACCGGGTGAAGCTGTACTTTATGCTGGGGCTTCCCACGGAGACGGTGGAGGACATGGAGGGCATCGCCCTGCTGTCCGAGAAGGTGGCCGAGACCTACTACGAGATCCCCAAGGAACAGCGCCACGGAAAGGTGCAGGTGACGGCCAGTTCCTCCTTCTTTGTGCCCAAGCCCTTTACGCCCTTCCAGTGGGCCAGAATGTGCACAAAGGAAGAATTTCTGGAGCGCGCCAACATCGTGCGGGGCAAGTTCCGCCAGATGCTGAATTTCAAGAGTTTAAAATACAACTGGCACGAGGCGGAGCTGACGGTGCTTGAGGGCATCCTGGCCAGAGGCGACCGCCGCGTGGGCGCAGTCATCGAGGCGGCCTACAAAAACGGCGCGATCTACGACTCCTGGTCCGAGTATTTCAACAACGACGCCTGGATGAAGGCCTTTGAGGACTGCGGCGTGCCCATTGATTTCTATACCACCAGGGAGCGAAGCCTGGACGAAGTATTCCCCTGGGATTTCATCGACGCCGGAGTCAGCAAGGAGTTTTTAAAGAGAGAGTGGAAGCGCGCCATGGAGGCCGTGGTGACGCCCAACTGCCGGGGCAAATGCTCCGCCTGCGGGGTGCTTAAATTCGGCGGCGGCGTGTGCTTTGAGACCAGGGAGACAACAGAGGGAACAGGACTATGAAAATTCGGATTAAATTCAGCAAATACGGCAACATGAAATTCATCGGACACCTGGACGTGATGCGCTATTTCCAGAAGGCCATCCGCCGGGCGGATTTAAACATCCGCTACAGTGGCGGATTCAGCCCACATCAGATCATGTCCTTCGCGGCGCCTTTAGGAGTGGGAATCACCAGCCGGAGCGAGTATGTGGACATCGAGCTTCTGGACGAGGAGGTGCCCGCGGGCATGAAGGCGCGCTTAAACGCCCAGATGGCAGAGGGCTTTGAGGTGGTGGACGTCCGCCTGCTGCCGGAGGACGCGGCGGGCGCCATGTCCATCGTGGCCGCGGCTGACTACACCTGCCGTCTGCGCCCGGGCCATGAGATGGCGGACCCGGAGAAATGGATTGAGGGGCTTTTGGAGTTTTACGGCCGGGACAGCGTACCTGTGACCAAAAAGACCAAGCGCGGCCAGAAGGAGATGGATTTAAAGCCGTTGATCTATGAGCTGCGGATGGAGGCAGGAGAGCAGGGACCGGCGCTGTTTATGAAGATTTCAAACGGAAGCGTGGCCAACGTGAAGCCCGAAATGGTGCTGGACGCCTACTATGCGTTCCTGGGAGAGGAGCGGCCTCAGTTCGCCTGGATGTTCCAGCGGGAAGAGGTGTATGCGGACCAGGCGGCTGAGGAAGAGAAGGAAGCCGGGAAACACTGTTTTGTGGCACTGGCGGATCTGGGAGAAGCGTTTGCGTGATGGACAAGCTGGTGATCACAAGGTGGAGGGATAAGGTTCTGACCGCGGTATTTTCCGGCAGAAAGCCCCTGGCGCTGACGCTGGAACCCGAACAGGGCGGTTCCCTCTTAAACAATATATACATCGGAAAAGTACAGAAGGTGGTGAAAAATATCAGCGCCGCCTTCGTGGAGATCGGCGGAGGCCGGGTGGGCTATCTTCCCCTGGAGGGAACCTGTCCGCAGGTGTTAAACCGGCCGGGAGCCAAAACCCTGGCGCCTGGGGACGAGCTGATCATTCAAGTGGAAAAGGACGCGGTCAAAACCAAGGCGCCGGTGGTGACCTGCCGCCTGTCCTTTGCGGGCCGCTACTGCGTACTCACCGCCGGGAAACCGGGGGTGAATTTCTCGTCCAGGCTGACGGAGCAGTCCTTTAAGCGCCGGGTACGGCCCGTGTTGGAGGAGGCCGTCCGGGCCAGGGGCCATGAGGCGTGCGGCCTGATCGTGCGAACCAACGCCGGGGAGGCGGACGAAGAGCAGCTTCTGGCGGAGCTGGCCGTGCTGTTTGAGCAGTACGAGTCGGTGCTCAGTCAGGGGAATCACCGGGTCTGTTACAGCTGTCTGTACCGGTCTCTGCCCGGTTATATGGCCAGCGTGAGGGATTCTCTTGGCGGCAGCCTGGAGGCGGTTCTGACCGACCAGGCGGACGTCTATGAAGAGCTGAAACATTATCTGGCGCTGAACCAGCAGAAAGATTTGGAAAAACTTTCCTTTTATGACGATCCGCTGCTGAGTCTGGGCGCGCTGTACAGCCTGGACAAGGTGATGGAGGAGGCCCTGGGAAAGCGGGTCTGGCTTAAATCCGGGGGGTATCTGGTCATCGAACCCACGGAGGCCATGGTGGTCATTGACGTGAACACCGGCAAGTATTCCGGGAAAAAGACGCTTCAGGAGACAATTTTAAAGATCAACCTGGAGGCGGCCGCGGAGATCGCCCATCAGATCAGGCTGCGCAACCTGTCGGGGATCATTCTGGTGGACTTTATCGACATGGAACCAGGGGAGAACCGGGAGATTCTGCTCAAAGCCCTGTCGGAGGCCGTGTCCGCAGATCCGGTAAAGACGGCTGTAGTGGATATGACAAAATTAAACCTGGTGGAAATGACGCGCAAAAAGGTGCGCCGTCCCCTGCATGAGCAGGTGATTCCGGGTACAGAAGAGTAAAAAGGGGTAAGCTTATGAAGATTATTATTGTGGGCTGCGGCAAAATCGGCGTGACGCTGGCCGAACAGTTGAACAGCGAACATCATGATATCACGCTGATTGACAGCGATGGGGCGGCTCTGCAGGCCGTCACGGACCGCATCGACGTGATGGGGGTTACGGGAAACGGAGCCGTGTACCAGGTACAGATGGAGGCGGGGATCAAGGAGGCGGATCTTCTGATCGCCACCACCAACTCCGACGAGCTCAACATGCTCTGCTGCCTGATCGCCAAGAAGGCGGGCAACTGCCATACCATCGCGAGAATCCGCAATCCCGAGTATTCGGCGGAGATCAATTATATACGGGAGGAGTTAAACCTGTCTCTGGCCATCAACCCGGAGCTGGCGGCGGCCCGGGAGATCGCCCGCCTGCTGCGTTTCCCATCCGCCATCAAGATCGAGCCCTTTGCCAAGGGCCGGATCGAGCTGCTTAAGTTCCTGATCCCGGAGAAATCGGTCCTGAACAATATGAAGATTATGGACGTGGTGTCCCGCATGCACAGCAATGTGTTGATCTGTGCGGTGGAGCGGGGGAGCGACGTGATGATTCCGGACGGCAATTTTGAGATGCGCTCCGGGGACAAGATTTCCTTCCTGGCGCCTCACGCAGAGTCCGCCGATTTCTTCCGCAAGGCGGGCATTGTCAACAACACGGTGAAAACCGCCATGTTTGTAGGCGGCGGAAAGATCACCTACTACCTGTCCAAAGCGCTGGCGGACACGAAGATCAAGATCCGCATCATCGAGCAGAACGAGGAACGCTGCCGGGAGCTGAGCGAGCTTTTACCAGGGGCCATGATCATCCATGGGGACGGTTCGGACCAGAAGCTGCTCCTGGAGGAGGGGATCCGCCAGACGGAAGCCTTCGCTTCCCTGACCGGATTCGACGAGGAAAATATCATGCTGTCCCTGTACGCGGCCAGCCAGTCCAATGCCAAGCTGATCACCAAGGTCAACAAGATCGCCTTTGAGAATGTGATCAACTCCCTGAATCTGGGGAGCGTGATCTACCCCAAGCTGGTGACCGCGGACATCATTTTGCAGTACGTGCGCGGTATGCAGAACTCCATGGGAAGCAACGTGGAGACGCTCTATAAAATCGTGGCCGACCAGGCGGAAGCCCTGGAGTTCCGGGTGATGGAGGACTCCCCGGTGGTGGGCGTTCCGCTGGAAAAGCTTCCGCTGATCGACCACCTTCTGGTGGCCTGCATCAACCGGAAGGGACGGATCATCATGCCCCGGGGCAAGGATACCATCGAGCCGGGAGACACGGTAATCATCGTGACCACCCACACCGGTTTAAACGATCTGGGAGATATTATAAAATAAAGGCGGATAACTATGAATAGCGGGATTATTATCTATTTGCTGGGCTGGATCATGAACATCGAGGCCCTGTTTCTCATGATACCGTGTCTGACCGCTGCGGTTTACGGCGAGTCCATCGGCTTCTGTTACCTGGCGGTGGCTGCCGCCTGCGGGTTGATCGGTTTTCTCTGTGTCCGCAAAAAGCCTGCCAGCAAGATTTTTTTTGCGCGGGAGGGATTTGTGACCGTGTCCCTTGGCTGGATTATCCTCAGCCTGTTCGGCTGCATGCCGTTTCTTCTGGGCGGGGAGATCACCCGCTTTGAGGATGCGCTTTTTGAGATCGTCTCCGGATTCACCACCACCGGAGCCAGTATCCTGGACAAGGTGGAGGACTTAAGCAAAGCCTCCCTTATCTGGCGCAGCTTTTCCCACTGGATCGGCGGTATGGGAATCCTGGTGTTTTTGCTGGCCGTTCTGCCGATGACCGGAGACTACAACATGCACATCATGCGGGCGGAGAGCCCGGGGCCCAGCGTCGGCAAGCTGGTGCCGAAAATCCGTTTTACAGCCAAGCTTCTGTACTCCATCTACCTGTTCCTGACGGTGGTGATGTTCCTGTTGCTGCTGGCGGGCAAAATGCCGCTGTTCGACAGCCTGTGCATGACCTTCGGAGCTGCCGGAACGGGAGGATTTTCCTGCCGCAACTTCGGCCAGGCGGGTTATACGGCTTACCAGCAGAATGTGATTACCATATTTATGCTGCTGTTCGGCGTGAACTTCAACGTGTATTATCTGTTCCTGATCCGAAAGCCCAAGGACGCCTTTAAGTGCGAGGAGCTCAGGGGGTATCTGGTCATTGTGGTCGCAGCCATCGTTCTGATCACCCTGAATACCTGGGGGATGTTCCCGGACCTCAGAACCGCGGTGCACCACGTGGCCTTCCAGGTGGCATCCATTATTACCACCACGGGTTATTCCACCGTGGACTTCAACCAGTGGCCGGAGTTTTCGAAAACCCTGCTGCTGGGCATCATGTTCATTGGCGCCTGCGCGGGCAGTACCGGCGGCGGAATGAAGGTGTCCCGGGTGATGATCGCATTTAAGGAGATCAAAAAGGAGCTGGCCTCCGTGATCCATCCCCGCAGCGTCAAGGTTTTAAAGTACGAGGGTAAGGCCCTGGACCACAACACCCTGCGGTCCATCAACGCCTTTATCATCGTCTACTTCATCATTCTGGGCGTGTCCGTGCTGCTGGTGAGCCTGGACAATTTTGACTTCGGCACCTCCTTCTCCGCGGTGGTTGCCACCCTGAATAACATCGGACCGGGTATCTCCGAGGTGGGCCCGGCGGCCAACTTCTCAGGGCTTTCGGCCATGTCCAAATGGGTGCTGATTTTCGACATGCTGGCCGGACGTCTGGAACTGTTCCCGATGCTGGTTCTCCTGTCCCCGGGCACCTGGATCAAGCGGTAACATGTGAACTGTGAATTTACGGTGAAATAACTGTGACATTGGTTGACCATTTCCGCAGGCTGATTTATGATAAAGCCATCAATTTGCGGAGAGGAGCAGCCGGATGAGACGAAAATGCAGATACATTGCGGCGTTGTGCGCCGCAGCCTGCCTGGGAGCGGGCGCGCCTGCCCAGGTCTATGCCCAGGAGGCGGGCGGGGCGGACGGTGCAGGAACAGAGGTGACGTTCACTGCGGGAAATGACGGTGCGATGACCGCCGCCGCAGAGCCCGGCAAAATTGCCCCGGTGAATTACGAAAAGGGCAGTTACGTGGTGGGGCGGGATATCCCGGCGGGAGAGTACGCGGTGTTCGCCTCCACGGACGGGGACGGCAACCCTTACCGCACCTGCAGCTTTACCTTATATAAAAATGATTCGGATGAGAAGCGGATCGGAACCTTCCGCTTTGAGCATCACGGCCTGGTAACGCTCTATGACGGGCAGCATCTGGTGCTGCAGAGCGGCTATGCCGTGCCGGCCGGGGAGGCAAAGCTCACCCTGGCGCCCTATGGAATGTACCTGGCGGGCCGGGACATGGAGCCGGGCAGCTATCTGCTGACCCCTCTGACCGCGGACGGCGGATACTTTGCACTGTACAACGATGTGCGCTATTATTACGATTATCAGGACGATTACCGGAGATTCCTGGAGCCGACGGTCATCACAGTGTCGGAGGGGCAGTATCTGGAGCTGGGAAACATTGCCTCCATCGTGAAGCTGGAGGGCAGCGGCGGGGCGTGAAAGGCCGCGGTTTTTGAGGGAAATTTCCCCGCCGTTTGAACTGTTACCAGAAATTACAAAAACTTTTTCTTTTTAGTTGACAGGTGCGTTTTTTAGTGATATTATGTTTTAGTGTGCCGCACAACGAGGTTCTAAGAGTCTGCCCATCGGCGGGCCACCAAAGTTGGCGAGTAATGATAAATAGGAGGTGCCTTTCATGTACGCGATTATTGCAACAGGCGGAAAGCAGTACAAGGTTTCTGAAGGCGATGTCATTAAGGTAGAAAGACTGGGCGCAGGCGCAGGCGAAACCGTAACATTCGATCAGGTACTGGTTGTGAACAACGGCGAACTGCAGATCGGATGCCCGACCGTATCCGGCGCAACTGTTACCGCAACGGTTGAAAAAGAGGGTAAGGCGAAGAAAGTGATCGTTTACAAGTATAAGAGAAAAACTGGCTATCACAAGAAAAATGGCCACAGACAGCTCTATACTCAGGTAAAGATCGACAAGATCAACGCTTAATTCGGGTTTGACCGCATTATGATCCAGGTAACGATATTCAGGGATTCCGAGGAGTCCGGGGATGTGTTTACGGGAGTTGAGCTTTCAGGGCATGCAGGTTACGCGGAGAGCGGACGGGATATCGTCTGCGCGGCCGTATCCGCATTGGTCCTGAACATGGCGAATTCCGTGGAGGCGTTCACGGAGGACGGATTTGAGGGAGAGATGGACGAGCAGACCGGCGGTTTTTCGTTTCATTTCACCGCAGAGATCAGTCCGGAATCGCAGCTCCTTATGAATTCTCTTGTTCTGGGACTTCGGAATATTGAGAAGGAGTACGGGGAACGACATATTATCATTCGGTTTGAGGAGGTGTAAGACATGTTTCAGATGAACCTTCAGTTATTCGCTCATAAAAAAGGTGTTGGTTCCACAAAGAACGGCAGAGATTCCGAGGCGAAGCGCCTTGGTGCCAAGAGAGCGGACGGACAGTTTGTACTGGCTGGCAACATCCTGTACAGACAGCGCGGAACAAAGCTCCATCCTGGCAACAACGTTGGCAAGGGCGGCGATGATACCTTATTTGCTTTAGTAGACGGAGTTGTTAAGTTTGAAAGAAAGGGCAGAGACAAAAAGCAGGTTTCTGTTTACCCAAGAGCAATCAACGAATAATGACAAGTGGACTCCATACAATAAGTATGGAGTCTTTTTGCTCTATGGGATATGGTCCGCCGGCCGGGACAAGCTACGTCCTGAAACGGCGGCTGCCATAGGGAAATGTGATAGAATCAGAAAGGTTTAGGTGCAGTATGTTTGCCGACAGTGCAAAAATTTTTATTAAATCCGGAAAAGGCGGCGACGGCCATGTCAGCTTCCGCCGGGAGCTGTACGTGCCGGCCGGAGGTCCCGATGGGGGAGACGGCGGCAAGGGCGGCGATATTATTTTCCAGGTGGACGAGGGCCTCAACACCCTGATGGATTTCCGCCATGTGCGCAAGTACGTGGCCCAGAGCGGCGAGGAAGGCGGAAAGCGCAGGTGTCACGGCGCCAACGGAAGCGACCTGGTGATCAAGGTGCCGGAGGGGACCGTGATCAAGGATTTCGAGTCCGGCAAGGTGATCGCTGATATGTCCGGGGAGAACCGCCGCAAGGTGATCTTAAAAGGCGGCAAGGGCGGCCTGGGCAATATGCATTATGCCACTTCGACCATGCAGGCGCCTAAATATGCCCAGCCGGGTCAGCCCAGCCAGGAGCTGTGGGTGAAACTGGAGCTGAAGGTGATCGCGGATGTGGGCCTGGTGGGATTCCCCAACGTGGGTAAATCCACCCTGCTGTCCGTGGTGAGCAACGCCCGCCCGCAGATCGCCAACTATCATTTTACCACCTTGAATCCCCATCTGGGCGTGGTGGATTTAGGGGGCGGAGCCGGATTTGTGATGGCGGATATCCCTGGTCTGATCGAGGGCGCCTCTGAGGGCGTGGGCCTGGGACATGCGTTCTTAAAGCATATCGAGCGCACCAAGGTGCTGATCCACGTGGTGGACGGCGCTTCCGTGGAGGGGCGCGATCCGGTGGAGGATATCAAAACCATTTTAAAGGAGCTGGAGGCCTACAATCCGGAGCTGGTGAAACGGCCCCAGGTGATCGCAGCCAACAAGATGGACGCGGTTTACGGGGACGAGGGCGAGGACGGCATCTTAAAACGCCTGCGCCAGGAGTTCGAGCCTCTGGGAATGAAGGTGTTCGCGCTCTCCGCGGTCAGCGGCAAGGGCGTGAAGGAGCTGCTCTACCATGTGAACGAGCTGTTAAAGACCGTGGACGACGCGCCTATCATATTCGAGCCGGAATTCGAGCTGGAGTTCCAGGATGACCGCAGTCTGCCCTACACGGTGGAGAAGGCTGAGAACGGCGTGTACGTGGTGGAGGGACCGCGCATCGAGAAGATGCTGGGCTACACCAACCTGGAATCGGAGAAGGGCTTCGATTTCTTCCAGAAATTCCTCAAGAACACGGGGATTCTGGCGGATTTGGAGAAGGCTGGAATCGAGGAGGGCGACACGGTGCGCATGTATGGCCTGGAATTCGACTATTACAAGTAAGCGGCCGGCCCTGCGCCAGCGGCCCATTGCATTCAATAAAGCGGCCTGCGTTTTATGCGGGCCGCCTGATACATGAAGGAGAAAATATGACAAGCAAACAGAGATCCTATTTGAAGGGATTGGCAATGACAATCGATCCGGTGTTCCAGATCGGCAAGGCCAGCCTGACCCCCGAGGTGACCCAGGCCGTATCCGAGGTTTTGGAGGCCAGAGAGCTGGTGAAAATCACCGTGCTCAAGAACTGCCTGGACGACGGGAGATCCATCGCCGAGGTTTTGGCGGAGCGCACCCACTCCGAGGTCGTGCAGGTGATCGGCCGTAAGATCGTGCTGTACCGTCCGGCCAAGGAGGAGAATAAGCGCAAGATTGTGCTGCCCAAATAAGCGGCGCAAATTGAAAAAGACGGATTGAGTTGACATAAAAAGATTATGTCAACTTTTTTGAATCGTTGCAGTTAAAAATACGTTAAGCGGAATGCGGGAGGAGTTGGAAGGGTAAAATGGGTAAAATCGGAATTTTGGGGGGTACCTTTGACCCCATTCACAACGGGCATCTGTGGCTGGGGGAACAGGCCTATCTGGAATACGGGCTGGACCAGGTCTGGTTCATGCCTTCCGGCCATCCGCCCCATAAGCAGGATCACCCGGTAACCGAGGGGGAAAAGCGCTGGGACATGGTGCGCCTGGCCATTGCCGGCAACCCGCATTTTGCATACTCGGACTTTGAGCTGCAGCGGCCCGGCTATACCTACACGGCCCAGACCCTGGCGCTTTTACAGGAGGCTTACCCGGAGCATACGTTTTATTTTATCATCGGGGCGGACTCCCTGTACCAGATCGAGGGCTGGTATCATCCGGAGCAGGTGATGGCCAGGGCTACGCTGCTGGTGGCCGGACGCGCCTACAAGGAGGCGAAGCGCAGCCTGGACCAGCAGATCGCCCACCTGATCGCCCGCTACGGCGCCCGGATTCTGCCGCTGCACTGCGGGGAGATGGATGTCTCCAGCGCAGACCTGCGGCGAATGGCCATGGAGGGGAAGAATATCAGCTCCTACGTGCCGGGGGAGGTGGCGGACTATATCCGGCGCAACTGCCTGTATCAGGGGGCTGAAGTGAGCATAAACTGAAGAAAAGAGGGGTCACAATGGAGAATCAATGCAGTCAAATCATGATGTTCCGCAAGCAATTAAAAAACCGTCTGTCGCCCATGCGCTATGAACATTCTTTAAGCGTGTCCTTTACCTGCATGTCCCTTGCCATGCGGTACGGCTATGACATGAACAAGGCGGAGCTGGCGGGCCTGATGCATGATTGTGGGAAGCGCTTCAGCGACGAAGTGATTTTAAAAAAGTGCCTGAAGCACGGGATTCCGGTTACGGAGTCAGAGAACAAGGCGTTGGCTGTGTTGCACGCCAAATATGGAGCGTGGCTGGCGGAGAACAAATATCAGATACGGGATGAGGAGATATTGAGCGCCATCGCCTGTCATACCACCGGAAAGCCGGACATGACCACGCTGGATAAAATTCTCTACATCGCCGACTATATCGAGCCGCGGCGCTACAAGGCGGAGAATCTTCCGGAAATGCGTGCCATGGCATACGTGGACCTGGATCAGACCATGTATGCGATCCTGGACGGAACGCTGGAGTATCTGACCAAAAAGGGCGGGAGCATCGATCCGATGACCCGGGAGGCCCATATCTACTTTAAACATCGATTGGAATCGAAAGGAGAATTGAATGGATCAGTCTAAAGAAATGGCAAAATTGGCCTACGCGGCCCTCAGCGAGAAAAAGGGCGGGGATATCAAGATTATCGATATCCATGAGGTTTCCGTGATGGCGGACTATTTTATCATCGCAGACGGCTCGAACCTGAATCAGGTTCAGGCTATGGCGGACAATGTGGAGGAGAAGATGGCGGAAGCGGGCTACCAGGTAAGGCAGACCGAGGGCTATCAGAGCGCCAACTGGATTCTGCTGGATTACGGCGATGTGATCGTGCACGCTTTCAACCGGGAGGACCGGCTGTTCTACGATCTGGAGCGTATCTGGCGGGATGGCAAGACTTTTGTGGATGTGAACGAGCTGTAAGAAACGAATAAGCGGCAAGAAATGCGGCGGGCCGCCGGTTTGTCCGGCGGTTCCCATGCATTCCAATAAAAAAGCCCTGCAACCGGGCGGAAACTGAGCACAGCGTTGGCTGTGATTTGTTTTCCGCCCGGAGGCAGGGCTTTTGATTTGGACTATGATTTGCAGGTAATGGACCGATGGCGATTGTGCGGCGGCTCTGTCCAGGGGGCCGGTGAGCCGGCGGGGTGATGCGATATCCTGGCCGGGGCCGATGAGCCAATGAGATATGGTCCGGCCGGAACCGCGCCTTTGACCGGAGCGGACAGCGTATTATTTCATCCGGCGGAAGAGCCCGATAACCTTGCCCTGAATGTCCACATGATCCACGATGATGGGATCCATGTAGTCGTTCTCGGGCTGCAGGCGGTAGTGTCCGTCCTCCCTGTAAAAGCGCTTCACCGTGGCGGAATCCTCCAGCAGAGCCACCACAATATCGCCGTTCTGAGCGGAGGGGGTCTGCTCCACAATGATCTGGTCCCCGTCAAGGATTCCCGCATTGACCATGCTGTCGCCTTTGACGCGGAGCATGAAGGTGTCCGCGTTGGGGAGCAGCTCCACGGGAATCGGGAAATAGTCTTCTATGTTCTGTTCCGCCAGAAGCGGCTGTCCTGCCGCCACCGCGCCTACCACCGGAACGTTGGTCATCTCGCGGCGGTTAAAATTGAAAGTGTCGTCGAGAATTTCGATGGTCCGGGGCTTGGTGGGATCACGGCGGATAAAGCCCTTCTCCTCCAGGGTGGAAAGGTGGGAATGGACGGAGGAGGTGCTCTTTAAATGAACAGCCTCACAGATCTCCCGGACCGCAGGCGGATATCCTTTCTTCAGTATGGTCTCTTTGATGTATTCCAGTATCTCTTCCTGTTTTGCAGTAATTTTATCTTGAGCCATGGCTATCCTCCCATAAAATGTTAATCTGGTATTATAGTAACATATGTTCGATTAAAATGCAAACCTTTGTTCGATTTTTTGCCAAAAAAGATTGACAAACATATGTTCTGGTAGTATAGTTGGGATATACAAAAGAACGTATGTTTGCTCTGCTTCCTGACAAGCGGGGCGGCAGGGGGAGGTTTACTTATGATGAGAAAGTTTATGATCACTTGTGTCGCAGTTATTGTATTCGCTTCCGTATTTTTAGGCCGCACCATGCTGACCTCCATGGCTAAGGAGGAGAAGGCCGCCACGCGCTACTACAAGAGCGTGGAGATCCAGGAGGGCGACAGCCTCTGGAGCCTGGCGAAGGAGTACCGGGAGGGCGGCAGTCTCAGCGCCAAAGAATATGTGGAGGAGCTGAAGAAGATGAACAACCTCAGGGAGGATACCATCCACACCGGCCAGTATCTGACCGTTGTCTATTTTGCGGAAGAGTAGCAGTCCGTCCTACCAGCGCTCCCTTCAATCATAAGAAAGCCTACAGGAAAAAGTAAAGAACTTTCCGACTGCATATGATATGGTAAAGGAAGAATGAACAGTCGGGAGGGATTGGATTGAAGAGAGGGAATCGATGGAGAGGGATCGCTACGGCGGTTCTGGCGGGAGCGGTTATCATGGCCGGCTGCGCTTCGGCAAAGGATGGTGGGACGAGTACAGTGGACGACAGTGCGGTGGGAACGGTCGAACAGTTCACCGGACAGGCTGTTGTCCCTGTCACGGAAACGGCAAGTCCTGCGGCAGAACCGGTGACGGATGGAGAGACACCGGATCTGTCCGGTTTGCCTGCTATGACCGGCCGGTATCTGAGGACTAAGAATGGCGGCAATATGGTGGTGTTAGACCGGGAAGGCCCGGTCAGCTTTCAGAGTACGGAGGAGGAACCCCGGTTTGCACAGCTTCACAGCGGAGATAAGGTGGAGATAAAGCTGGAGTTTATCCAGGAGACCTATCCGGGCCAGTCGGAGGCCCTGGATATCCGTCTGCTGGAGGAAGGCAGCCTGGAGGACGTGGACGCTGATACGCTGGCCCTGTTGACAGAGATGGGATGGCTGGAACCCGAGCAGGAGAAGGACAAGCAAGTGGTCCTGGGCGGTGTACTGCTGCATTCCACCGGCCGCACAGCCAGGGTGTCCTGCGGGACGCCGGACGGAGCGCTAGCCTCATCCGTGGCGTTCAATCGGACTCCGACGGAGGAGGGACAGTCCAATTTTGGATATCGGGATATCGACTACATTTATCTGGATGAGAACGCCGCGGCGGTAAAGCTGGGCGGCAGTTATATCCTGTTCCTGGCGGATGGCACTGTGGAGTACGAGGGCAGATTTTTTGCAGCGGACCAGTTATCGCCGGAGACTCTGGAATGGCTGGAGTATTACAACAGCCTGCCCGAGGAGGGGCAGCGCAGTATCTCCATGGTTCCCCATGATCTGATCGGCGATATCGGTTTGGAGGGAGACCGGGCGGTGGAGACAGACGCGCAGAACTGAAGCGATTGTAGAATGATTTTGGCAAGGCCTGATCGGAACCGAAAGGAGCTGTGACTCCGAAAGGGGAAGAGAGGGCTTTTTTGTCGGTTCGAGGTGTGGAGGAACTTGTGATAGGCTTTGCACTGAATTGGTATTAGATATTGTGGGGAGAAATGGGGTTTACCCTGAATTGGCATTAGCCAGCGCAGGGATAAATTTTCTCACTCTACAGAGATTGCATATTTGGCGTTGGTCTGTTATGATATTACCAGATAGTTAGTAATAACTAACTATCTAGCGATTCATTTTATAGAGTGAGAGGAGAAATGCGGGTGAGCAGTGAAGCGATACAGTTGGTAGCGGCGCTAAATCGAAACGAGGTGGAGATACAGGTTGGCCTTCAGTGCGCGCCACTGCTGACCGGAATCAAGGTGTCTAATCTTCTTGGTGTGAACAGTCAGCATAGGGATACCGTAATTCGTTTGTTTTGCACCACCGGCATCTCCTGCCGCCTCCTGTGTGAGTGTAGTGAACGGGTTACATTTTTCCTGTTTCGAAGGGAGAAGCTGGAAGCGTATTTAAGGTGCCCCGAGGTCATGGCGTTGATGAAGGCATTCGGATATTCGGGAGTGGGATTGGCGGATATTTTGAGCAAGGTAGCGGAACGGTATAGCGGCTATATGAAATGCAGAGAGCCGTTTCCGCATGAAATCGGGCTGCTCCTGGGATATCCGGCGGCCGATGTGGCCGGGTTCATTCTGAACGGCGGAAAAGACTTTCTCTACTCCGGATACTGGAAAGTTTATGAGAATTTGGAGGAACGGCTGGAGATCTTTGAGGGGTATGACCAGGCAAAGGAGCAGGTAGTGCGGATGATTGCCGCCGGAGCTGATGTTCACAAGATACTAAAATTTCACCGTACTCCGTCACACAAACACCAAATAGCGGTATAAGGAGGAAATGATGGACAAAATTTATGTTGTGTACTGGTCACAGACTGGAAACACGGAGGTTATGGCTGAGGCAGTCGGCCAGGGCATCCGGGAGTCCGGAAGGGAGGCGGAGACTTTGACCGTATCTCAGATCACCGCGGACACACTGAAGGAAGCACAGGCCTTTGCGCTGGGGTGCCCGGCTATGGGCGACGAGGTGCTGGAAGAAAGCGAGATGGAGCCGTTTATGGAACAGCTGGACCCAATGATTTCTGGAAAACAGATCGGCCTGTTTGGCTCCTACGGTTGGGGGGATGGACAGTGGATGCGCGAGTGGCAGGACCGTGTGATGGCAGACGGCGCAGTGGTGGCAGGCGGAGAAGGTGTTATAGCCCAGGAAATGCCGGACGAAGATGTTCTTGCAGCGTGCCGCAATTTGGGTAGAATCCTGGCCACAGTTTAAGATCCTTTGGGGAAGAGGCGGTATTCGTCTGTCCCGGAAGTTGATACGGCTGCGCGATATTTGCGCATGGAGAGGAAGGAACCGGATTAACCGGCTCCTTCTTTTTATGGTTATTTAAGGGAGCAGCGGTTTGGGGCATTTGTGGGGAGGATGTAAAGTGTAAACCATGGTGGGATTTTCTGAAGAATCTGCACATATTTGGAAATTAGAATAAATTTTGATTGAAATGCATGGGAAAATTCCTTATGATTAGAGTGGAATTGCCCGCATGATTTGGCGTGTTTGCGGTGGTTTGGACGGAAATGGCGGCGCTGCGGGGAAATGGATCGGGGGAGGAATCGGACATGGATGTGATTTTTCAGGTGGATGTGAGGAAAAAGAACCGGAAACTGGAGGAGCGGTACCGCAGAACTGCCTTTGATTTGTACCGGAAAAGGACGAGGCGAAGCGCGGGCGCCTGGGTGTTGTTGATCTGGTACAGTATTGTATTGATCATTAGCCTGGGCGGAGGGGGCGGAGCCTATACGCTGCGCAGTTTTATTGTTGAGGCGCTGCTGGTGTTCATTTGGTTTTTGATCGCGTTTCGGCGGTTTCGCAACCGGGTTATGCTGCGCCTTCTGTTTCTCGCGATTGAGCTTAAGGAATGCGGAGATACCGGGACGTTTAGCGGGAACCGTTTTGTGTTTGGAGAGGAAGGGTTCCGGGCAATCACGGTCGGGGATATGATGTGGAAATATCCTGTAGTGGATAAAGTTGCGGAGAGCCGGGACGCAGTGTTTCTTTATTTCAAAGAGGACTCCGGGCTGTACTTTGCGAAAAGTGACTTTACGGTGGGGAACAGCAAGGCATTTTTGCAATTCATAGCGGAAAAAACAGGCCGGGAAGTGATCCAGCTGAAAGGTTAGGGGATGAAAATGGAACCTTTATTCTGCATCCGTATGGTATTGGATGAGTCCGTGTTGCGGGAGTACGCGGCACGGAATATGCAAGCGGACAGAGACGGTTTTAAACGGATGAAATTTAAAATAGCCGGTTTTCTGATCGCGCTTCTGTTGATCGGCATCGTGACCAGGGATCCGGGTAGAACACTGCTTACGGGAGGGGTCGCTGTCGCTGCTTTGGCAGTTCTGGAGAGAAAGCAGCGCTCGCAGAAGGGACGGCGGGAGGAATTCGAGCGTCAGGTGAATTGGATGAAACAGCATCTGGCTCCCGGGGAACTGGGTTCGGAAACGGTCTACTGCTTTCTGGAACAGGAGATGACTTGGGACAATGAAAGGAGCAGGGGGAAGCTGGATTATTCTTTGATCCAAAATGTGGTGGAGACGGAACAGGGATTTTTCGTAACTGTGGAGAAGGCCAGGCGGCTCTTTTTCTGGAAAACTGCTTTTACATCCGGCGATCCTCAGGCGTTTCGGGAATTTTTGGAGCAAAGAAGTTCCGGCGCTGCCCGGTTTGGAAAGTAAAGGAGGAGCGGCCACTGTTGCGTATGCGGGAACATATGGGATGGGATAGGCCGCGCCGGAGCCGATGTATCTGGCTCCGGCGTTGGGATGGGCGGATTACGAGGCTCCGGCGCTATGACAGGCGGACAGATACGGCTACCGCACCGCGGCAGACCAATAGAATCTGCGCCTCCGCCCCTATTTTACAGAGTATTCCACTCCGTCCACAGAGATGGACTTGACCTGATCCAGACGGATGATCCGCCCGAATTCAGCGGCCAGCACTACCTTGCCGTCCGGATTGCGCATCCCATAGGTGGTGACCACCAGCGGCCCGGAGGTTGGATCGTCGCTGATCACGGCGCTGCCGCCGCCAAGGACGGTTCCATCGTCACTGGAGTCAAAAGACATGGAGGAAATCAGTTCCTCATGGCTCCCGTCGAGGAAGATGATGTCCACAGACGGCGCAGGAAGTCCTCCGGCGGCTTCTTTCTCGGAACCGATCAAAAGCGCTCCTAAAGGCGAGATCTGGATGGACTCGACCGTCAGATTGCCATCAATGTCCTGACCGATATCCAGCTGCCTGGCGGCCGTGGTGCTTTCCACTTTGGCATCCAGAGACAGTCCGCCCATTTCCTGGGACAGGGATAATTTTAGATCCCAACCAGTGCAATTTTCCAGGGAATCCAGCTGTAGATGATAAAATGACGGTTTTCAGTGGAAAATTCTTCCAGCTCACTGCAAGTGTAGGAGAGGGCAGCCTCGTGTTCGGCGGAACTGTTGGGGGTGAGCTTTGTGTCGAACAAGTCAATGGGCTCATGGTCAAAGGTGTTTGCCTTTGCTTCACCGGACAACGCCTTCAGCGAGACGATCAGATTGATCTTGTAACCGTCGGTCAGCATGCTCTCCAGCGTCATTTGACGGTCTGAGTCCGCGACGGTGATTCCCGGGGACTGGATGTCCTGCTCCACATGTTTGGCCGTGTCCCCGAAAATGGACCGGAAGTAATCAAAACCGCCTGCCAAGGCGAACACCGAGGCGGCGAACAGGCAGAATACAGCCGCAATCAATAATATTTTCCAGGTTTTCTTTCTCATAGGTCTCCGTTTCCCGGCCATACCGGCCGCGTTTGTCTCAACATTCAGCTTTTGAAACACCAGATCTTCAATCCGCTGTCCCGATGGTTTCAAACCGGTTTCATTTTCCACATCCATATCCTCCAGGTAGCGCGGGGCCAGACGGGAACACAGGTCACTGATTCGGATTTTATCCATGCTGATACCCCCTTTCATCAAAAATTCCCTTCAGCCGTTTCCGGCAGCGGTGCAGTTTGGTTTTCACGGTGGACGGATTTAATGCCAGCCTTCTGCCGATGGCCTCAATGCGCTCGCCCAGATAATAAAATCGGATAAAGATTTCCCGGTCCGGCTCCCCGAAGGCTTCCACAGCAGAATTGAGAATTTCCGTCTGCTCTTTTTGGATGGTTAGCTCGTCAGGATTTCCTGCATGGGAAATGGACAGGATGTCGTCGTCATAAGCTATGGGGAGCTCCTTTACTCTGCGCAGCCTGCTGTAGGCCGCATTTCGCGCGGTCTGTGCCAGGTAGGGTTTTAGGGGCCGATCCCCCTGCAATCCGGCGCTGTGACTCCAGACGGACCAAAACACGTCCGCGGCCAGCTCCTCTATGTCCTCAAGGCTGAGAATTCCGCGGGAGATGTTACAAAGTATGGCGGTGACATAGGGGGTATACTGCCGGATCAGCCCCCTCAGGCCTTCCTCCTCGCGGTTTTTCAATTTCCGAATGATTTCACTGTCATTCATGGCATCCTCCTTTTTTCGTAGTTCACCTAACAGTACGCAAATTATAAAAAAAGGTTTCACGTTCCTGTAACTATATCACAAATAGTTGATTGCGAAACAGGTATTCAATCCTGATTCCAAATAAGGAAGCCACTTTGCGAAGCAGGAGGACCTGAATAAGTGGGATGTATTCGGATAATGGCGCACATTCATAAGCCATACGTTTTATGGAGTTGGTAAGTCCTATGCAATTAAAGATTTTAACGTCCGTATGCATTCATGCTTATGAATCTTATCTGCGAGAACCACACCGATTAATTGTGTAATGCCTGCGAGGATTAGGTCGGCATGAAGTGTTTTCTCATTTTGGGTTTTACGTCCGGCCAGACAGAAGCAGTCTTTTAAGTGATTGATAGACCGCTCCACATAGGTTCTGGTTTTGTAGACCTTATTCCATTCGTCAGTCCCTCGCAGAATACCTGGATAGGCACGAAGATTTTTCTCTGGATAAATGTAAATCATTCTGCCACAGGAAGACGTGGTACATGGGTTGTCACATTTACAGAGCCGGTGATAGTTTCCAGAAGAAGGATCTTTTATCCAAACAACTTTGGGACAGACGAATTTGTATCGTGTGACGCCGCTTTTAAGCTTACAGGTTCCTTCGTATTTCATTGGAAGAGAGGGATCCTTTGGACAACAGGGAATCCCGTTTTCATCAATGGTATAGTCAAGGTTTTCAAGATGTGCCCTGGAGTTCAAAGGAATATAGGCTTTCTTGAAGTGCCTGCCATTACCAAAGGTATCCCCGGAAAGAAGTTCCTTGTACAGGCGGACCGAATCAAAGGCGGAGTCACCAAGGAAGGTGTCAGGCCGGATCAGAGGATGTGTAGCGAAAAAGTCCTGAAGAGTAGGAATCAAGAGCCTTGCGTCATGGACAGATTTGTCCTCATCAGGCGAATCGGATTTCTTAGAAATGGTAATTTCAGGATGCTTCTCAAAGAAAGCTTTGTTGTAGAAATCAATGTGCCGGATAATGCCGAGGCCATTAGTAACAATTCCTATCTTATAGGCGTAACAGAAATGCCCATCGATATAGAGCTGTTTGATCTCCGGATTGGCAGCTGAATGTGAGGGCATGGAAGCATAGGCAGCTTTATATGGATCATAAGAATCGTCAAAGCCTTTGGATTTTGCATACGCTTTTAGCTGTTTAATGATGCGGTTTGCGTATTTAGGATTGTTTTCAGTAACCCAAGCTTCTATACCAGAAGAATCGAAGATAGTCATACTGGCTTTGGAAGAGTCAATCGCCTGACAGATAGGTTCAGTGAGGTCAACAAGGCGTGAGAAAACATCTTCGAGTTCAGGAAGAAAATCCTGTTTGAAGCGGGTTATCTTAGAAGCATCGGGGACTTTGTCAAAGCCACAGAATTCTCTGAGATGTCTGGAATAATGAAGGAAAATAAGCAGTAACGAGTCAGTAGGAATAGAAAAAATACGTTGAATGATTAAGGCCCATAAAAGGGCGAACAAAGGGTATTTGCGGGTTCTGCCCGTTGATGCATAGAAACGCTTCCGGAAGGAAGCAGGGACAATTTCAATAAGGTCAATATGGGATTGGAGCAGTGACAGGAAAGCAGGTTTGTCAGATTCATAAATATCCTGGCAACATGAAAAAATATCTGCCAAAGAAAGCTGATTGTATGGTATCATATAGGTACAACTCCTTTCAGGTGGATATGGTTGATTGTTACTGGACATCTCAATTTTACCATAAACCTGTGAGGAGTTGTTTTATTTTGACAAAGAAAAAAGCCCGAATTTATGAGGGCTGTGGCGTTTCGCAAACGCCTATATATCACAAATTGTGAGAGGTGTCATGAGGGCGACTGGGCTGCTGGTGTTTCAAATAATGAGTTGACATAAAAATATTATGTAAATTAGAAAATGAGTTATTGCGGCAGGCAGAAGGTATGCGGTGATATTTCTACCTGTTTGATGAAATGAAAACGGTTTAATTCAGTTTGAACTTGACACCTACTGACTGTAGGTGTACACTGGAGTCAGAACCTACAAAATGTAGGTGAATGTGCGGTGGAGAGGAGTGGGGCAGATGGAACGGGAGACAGTGCTGCCGGAAGCGCAGCTGGAGGTTATGGAAGTTATATGGGATCGCGGGGGGAGCGTGATGTTTGCGGACCTCAGCTCGGAGCTGGAGGCCCGCGGCAAAGAATGGAAGGCAAATACCATTCTGACGCTTTTGGCGCGTCTGGCCGAGCGGGGTATGGTATCCGTGTGTAAGCGCGGGCGGCTCAACGAGTATGCGGCCCGGGTTTCGCGGGAGGACTACCAGCAGATGCAGGCCCGCAGCCTGGTGGACCGGGTGTTCGGCGGCAGCACAAAGCATCTCATATCCGCCCTTGTGAAACAGGAGTATCTGACAAAAGACGATTACGATGAACTAAAGGAGTTTTGGGAGAAGGGGGGCGGGGAGCCTTGAATCATTGGATGAGCATCCTTTTGAGCCTGTCGTTGTCCGGTGTGGTCCTTACGCTGGTTCTGCTGGCGCTTACCCGGCTTCTGGGACGCCGTCTGGGGCGCAGATGGCAGTATTATGTCTGGGGGATTGTGGTGCTGCGGCTCCTGCTCCCTATTCCAGGGCCGGGCATCCTGCCTGCAATGCCTCTGCCCCAGGCGGGAACGTTTGGGGAGCAGCAGAAAACGGCGGTTGAGGTGGAAACGGCCGCTGGGGTGGAAAAAGTGGCGGAGCTGGAAGCGGCTGAAAAATCGATGTCTGCCGGGATACTGGATAAGACCGGTCGGCCTGTGCCTGCTGAGATATCGGATTACACCAATTCGTCTGTGCCCGCCGGGATACAAGATCACAGCGGCCAATCTATGCCCACCTCACCGTCTCCTGTTCCACAATCCGCTACTTGGCCCTTGGCGGACGGCGTCCCGGACGGCGGATTCATTCCGGTGGGCATCGCGGCGGCTCTGAGCGCGCTGCTGCCGGGAATCTGGCTGGCCGCTGCCGTGGTCATGTTTGGGAAAAAGCTTTGGAATTACAGGCGGGCGTTGAATTTGCTGCGCCGGAACGGGAACAAAACGGAGGCATTTCGGGAAGCACTGTCCGACGCGTGCCGGGATTGCGGGCTGAAACGCTTACCGCAGATATGGATCAGTCCCTGCGTCTCATCCCCCGCGGCTGTGGGATTGTTTCAGCCTATGATCGCAGTGCCTTTGGATTTTTCGCCGGATCAGGCCTACTATGTGTTCCTGCACGAGGCAACTCATATCCGAAGGTGGGATGCGCTCTACAAGTGGACGGTGGAAATTGCCGTGTGCGTACATTGGTTTAATCCGATTGTCCGGGTGCTGCGAAAAGAGATTGCCCGCGCATGTGAGCTGTCCTGCGACGAGGCGGTGATCCGGCGTTTGGACGGGGAGCACAAGCGCATTTACGGGAACGTCCTCTTAGATACGCTGCGGTCTCATATTGCGCCGTCCGGCGCGGAGATGGCGCTGCCGCTCAGTGAGAACGCGAAATGGATGAAAGAGAGACTGGGAGAGATTATGGGATTTAAGAGGAGAAGGAGGGGCAGCGCCCTTGCGGCCGCGGCAGTGTCCGCCGTGTTGGCGGGGGCCGCGCTGCTGTGCGGATTTGCGCCGCCTCAGAACGACGGGAAAGCAGTGAATGCAATGAATGTTTCCGGGAAGGAGCCAGAGCAGCGGCAGAAGATAAAAGCTGCGGAAAATACGGCTGTGCAGCAGCCGGAGGCCGAAGACGGAGAACGCACGATCATCGATGACAGCGAAATCAAGCGCCGTGCCGACCAGACCAGTCTGCAGGAGAAACTGATCTGGAAAAATGAGTATATCGTGGCATTGGCCTGGAATGTGGACCCTGCGCAGTACGGCGTGAAGCGGGAAATCGCCGGAAAAACGGTATGTTACGGCAAAAAGACGGTTCAGTACGCAGACGACCGGGCGGTGACCGAGGCGGTGCGTCAGGCGATTGAGCAGGAGACCGGGAAAACAAAAGGGGTTCCGCCGGAGGAATTGGTGTTGCTTTTGGCCGACGGTCCCTTTGAGGGTACGGCCGATGAACTGGCTCTGCAGTTTTACCGGGAACACAACCTGTTGTATTTCACGGCTGTGATCGACGAGGCGGGAGAGGACACATGGACCTCCATTCTGGAACAGTCCTACGAGGGCGGAGAGATGGAATACTTCGCGATGGTTAACGACAAAAAGGGCGGTAAAATGGAGGTCAAAAAACGAGAGCTGGCAAGGCGGGCTGCCCGGGATGGAAAAACAGAATTTTTCGCAGTCCTGTCATCCGAATTGACGGAGGAGGAACTGGGGGCGTACGCTCTGGAAGCCTACGAGGGTCAGAATATAGAGATTTTCTATATGGCGGCCACGGGGCTGAACTCCCAGCAGGCGGATTTAATCGCCGAACGAGCCTATGAGGCGGACCGGACTGAATATATATTTGCAGTGATCCCACGGATGAGCGAGGAGCAGCGCAGCACGCTGCGGGAGCGGGCGAAAAAGGATGGGAGAGATGAGCTGGGCTATCTCTTTTAAAAGGAGACAGGGAATGTGATCGAATCTCACCTTTTATCCTGATAAGAGGAAAACGTGACAGGTGCGGCTTTAGGGTATAAGGCGGCAATCCCAAACGTTTTCAGGCCATAAAAAGCCAGGGAGCAACACAGAGACGGAAACGTCCTGATTTTGCTCCCTGGCTTTTTTTATACGCAGCTGCTCTCGAGGCGCTGCACCTCCTGAAAAATATCCCTCACCGTGCGCACTCCGATGCCGAATCGGTTGCAGCCCTCCGCGTACATGGAAAGTAAGGTGTCCAGGGAGCGCACGCCGCCGGCCGCTTTGATCTTTGCGGCGGACCCAATGGTTTTGCGGATTAATTTGATGTGTTCCACCGTGGTGGGGGAAGGCCCCCAGCCGGTTCCAGTTTTAATATAGCTGGCGCCGGCCTCAACGCAGAGATTGCTGGTCCGCGCGATCAATTCATCGTCCAGGTAGCAAACCTCCAGAATCGTTTTCACCGGGATCCCGGCTGCGGCATCAATGACTGCCTTCACGTCGCTCTTGACATACTCATACATCCCGGACTTTAATGCCGCTACATTGATGACCATGTCGAGCTCCCGGCAACCCAGGGCGATCAATTCCCTGGCGGTCCTCACCTTGGCGCCGGTCGTCTCCGCGCCGGAGGGAAAACCGACCACACCGGTGACTACGGTCCCGGTGACAGATTTCAGCTTCCCGATGGTATATTCCGTCGCCCAGGGCATGGGACTGGCGCAGATACAGTTATGTTTTGCCACGATTTCAATCATCTCATCGATTTCCTGAATTGCACAGTCCGTCTTTACGGTGCTGACATCAATATACTGCCCCAGATGATCCAACTCAAGACCTTTATAAATCATTCTCCACCTCCAAAGATAGTTATCTATATCCAAATATACCCGAAATCATCTTACAAATCAAGAGGGATTGACAAAAGATAATTATCTTTTTATAATTTACATGAAAGGAGAGGTAAAAATATGGTGATTATTGCATACGATCTGGGGACCGGAGGTGTGAAGGCCGCTTTATACGATGATTCCTTAAAAGTGCTGGCGAAATCCTTTATGGAATACCGCACCTATTTTCCAGGGGCGGGGCTGCACGAGCAGAAACCATCAGACTGGTGGAACGGGGGGGTGGAGAGCACGAAACAGCTGCTGGCTGCGTCGCACACAGACCCGCAAGCTGTGGGCGCGGTGGCTATTTCAGGCCAGAGCCTGACGGCGATTCCCGTGGACGGCAGCGGAGCCGCGCTTTTGGAACGGGTTCCCATCTGGTCCGATGGGAGGGCAAAGGATGAGGCGAGGCGTTTTTTTGAAACGGTGGACGAGGAACGATGGTATATGACTACGGGAAACGGTTTCCCGGCACCCTGTTATACGATCTTTAAGCTGATGTGGATGAAAGCCCATCAGAGTGAAGTGTTCTCAAACATGAAGCACGTATTGGGCTCCAAAGATTATATCAACTACAGAATGACGGGGAAAATCCTGACCGACCACTCCTATGCCTCAGGGACCGGCGGCTACAATCTGAAGGAGGCGCGCTATCAGGAGGAATTCTGGGATGCTGCGGGAATCGATATGGACCTCCTGCCAAAGATTGTTCCCTCGGACACAGTGGTGGGATATTTGACAGAGCAGGCGGCAAGGGAGCTGGGGCTGACAACAAAAACTGCGGTGATGGCGGGCGGTGTGGATAACGCCTGTATGGCCCTTGGCGCCACCGGCATCCGGGACGGGGCTGCGTACATATCCCTCGGTTCCTCCAGCTGGGTTCCGGTGACGGCCGGCCGGTGCTGGACTTTAAAACCAGACCCTATGTATTCGCCCACATCGAGCCGGGAATGTACACTTCAGCTTATTCGATCTTTGCGGGCGGGAGCTCCCTGCGGTGGGTTCGGGACAATCTGTTTGCAGAATTCGGACCCCAGGCATACGGGGAGATCGACCGTCTGGCCCAAAGCGCTCCGGTGGGTGCGAACGGAATCCTGTTCAATCCCAGCCTTGCGGGGGGAACCTCCCAGGATAAGAGTGTAAACATCCAGGGGGCATTTGTGGGACTCTCGCTGCTCAACAACCGGGCGGATCTGGCCAGGTCTGTTCTGGAGGGGATCGCGCTGAATCTGAAGCAGTCGATCACCTATTTGCAGCGGAAGGTCCAAATGGAGGATGAGATTCTGATCTGCGGAGGCGGCAGCAAAAGCGCCGTTTGGCTGCAGATGTTTGCCGATATACTGGACGTGAGAGTGCTAAAGACGAACATCGACCAGGATGCGGCCTCGCTGGGGGCGGCCGCCATAGCCGCCAAAGGGATGAAACGGATCGGCAGCTACCAGGTGATTGACGGCATTCACCGGCGGGAGGCGTGCTACAGTCCGGACCGGGCTGTCTCGGAACAATATAAGGCTGTGGCAAAACGGTTCAACTATCTGGCGGAAGTTCTGAGCGAATTTGGGGATTACTGCGGCGTATAATGACTTCCAAACGCTGAAAAACCTCCCCGGAGCCATGTCGGTTCCGGGGAGGTTTTGCTAAATAAAGGTTGGCCGCGCCGTGGCCAAAGACGCTTGCTACCTGCCGGCAAGATGGATGCTGTAGCTATACTTGTCCCCACGGATTTTCAGGATGGAGTAGTCGAAGGAACCTCTGTCGCAGTAGGTGACCCGTTTGCTGATCAGCAGGGGCTCGCCTACCTCCACGTTGAGAATCTGGGACTCAATAAAAGTCGCCGTGGCGGCCATGATGGTCTCCTCAGCCTTGGTGATGATGAGGTGGTAGTCCTTTTCCAAAGTGGCGTAAAGGCTGATAAAATCCGCGTACCCGGTGTGAAAATTGGGAAACATGTCCGCCACCAGGTAATTTTCCATGATTGCGATGGGCGCTCCGTCGGCGCACTGAACGCGCTGGACATTGTATACAGAGGCTCCCTCCGGGATATTCAGAACCTTTGCAATGTGCGCGTCCGCGCGGACCGTCTGAATGAATGCCCCCCGGGTGGATACGGAATATCCCTTTTGCACCAGCGTTTCCGTGAATGAGGATACGGTGTTCAGCTTTTGGGTTGTGGAGCTGTCCAGCACCTCGGTGCCGCGCCCCTGCGTTACCCGGATATGCCCCTCCTGAGCCAGCAGGGAGATGGCCTTGCGGATCGTGGTTTTGCTGACATTGAACTGCTTGCACAGTTCGGTTTCCGTTGGCAAAAAGGAGCCGGGAGGCAGGGAACCGTCCCGAATGGATTGTTTTAAACTGGAATATACGATTTTGTAGGCAGGTATATTTTTCATAAATGAACCGCTTTCCTGAAATTTACTATAGTGCCATTATAAGATAATAATCTTAAAATGTAAAGATCAGGGGATCAAAAATAAACTTGGGCTTATTCGATAAAAAGATAAAACTTATTTTGTGGAATATAGACGAATATGAGAAAATAAATTATTTATTCTTGACTTTATCGCACAGAAAAAGTATGATATTTTTAAAAGATAATTATGTATTTGATAAAAACAAAAAATATAATATCTTTTGATAATCTTTTCGAGGAAAAGGAATGCGAAACGTATGAGGAATCAGTTTATGGAAAAGAAAAGTACAAAAGGCGGTCGCGGTATTTCAATTTTCAAGGTGCAGGAGCTGGGGATTTTGATGATTTTCTTAATCCTTTGTCTGGGAATTCAACTGCTGACGCCGAAATTCCTGAAACCGGCCAATCTGATCAACATTATGAGGCAGATATCCAATGTGGGAATTATGGCGGTGGGGGAGGCAATGGTAATTATCATTGCCGGAATCGATCTCTCCGTGGGAGCCACGCTGAGTTTATCCGCCTGCGTGGCCGCGTATCTGGCGCAGGCGATCAATCCCTGGCTCGCCGTACTGGTAGCGCTTCTGACCGGACTCTCCATCGGCATGATCAATGGGTTTCTCTCCGTGAAGATCGGGATCGCCCCGTTTATCGCTACTCTGGGAACCCAGATGATGGCGAGAGGGCTTGCGTTTATGGTGACTGCGGGTATCCCCATCAAGTTTTCAAACGCGGCCTCCGTGCTGGGAGGCGGCAGAATCGCCCTTCCCTGGAAGCTGCAGCTTCCGGTACCGATTTTGTTCATGCTGGCGATCTATGTGATTGGAATCGTGGTTATGACGCAGACTGTTTTCGGCCGGAATATCTATGCGGTGGGCGATAATGAAAAATCCGCCAAGCTTTCCGGAATTAATTCAGACCGGATCAAAATTACGGCGTATGTTGTATCCGGTTTTCTGGCTGCGGTTGCGGGGATTCTCTATGCGGGTAACCTGACAACGGCGGAGGCTTCCGCCGGTGACGGAATCGAAACCAACGTGATCGCGGCGGTTGTGATCGGCGGCGTTTCCATGGCAGGAGGAGAGGGTTCGGTCGTGGGTATCCTGATCGGCGCAGCGATCATGGGAGTGATCAAAAACGCGTTTATTCTTCTGAACTTCCCCGCAACGATGCAGACTTTCACCATCGGTCTGATGATCGTTCTCGCGGTCGGCCTTGACTGCGTTAACAAAAAGCGCAGAGAAAAGAAAATCGTTCTGAACAAGGCACAGATAAAGGACCAGAAAAACGAACAGGCCAAAGACGGCAAATGACGGCTGGGGGAACGGCAATGGAAAAACAGGTTGTAATAGAGACACGAAATGTAAGAAAAACCTTCCCGGGTGTGGTCGCCCTGGACGGCATCAATCTACGTTTTAAGGCTGGGGAAGTGCATGCGATTATTGGTGAGAACGGAGCCGGAAAATCCACGTTGATGAATATTCTCTCCGGAGTGTACGCGCCGGATTCAGGCTCGGAGGTGCGCTACAAGGGCAGCAGGGTGGAGTTCCGCTCTACCGCGGATGCGGCCAAATGCCAGATTGCGATGATCCATCAGGAGAATTCGCTGGTAAAGCATCTGACGGTATATGAAAATATCTATCTGGGCCATTTTATCAAAAAAGGGGCCTTCATCGACAAACGGGCCATGAGGGAGAGCGCGGCGGAGCTTTTAAAAAAGATGCACATCGACTGGATCAAGCCGGGGACGCTGGTCAACGACCTGTCCGCTTCGGAACAGCAGCTGGTGGAGATCGCCAAAGCGCTTTCCAGAGATCCGGAAACCATTATTTTCGACGAGCCCACAGCATCCCTGACCGTCAGGGAGAGCCAGATCCTGATGGACATAATCCGGGAATTGCGGGATCGGAACGTGGCGATTGTGTTTATATCCCATCATCTGGAGGAGCTGTTTGAGATCGCGGATGTCATTTCCGTTCTCAGGGACGGGCAGTACATTGGAACATACGACATCCGGGAAATCGATATTCCGCGCCTGATCAGCCTGATGGTTGGAAGGGAATTAAAGAGCAATGTTCCGGGAAAAACGGCGGAGATGATCGGGAAGCGGTCTGCCACCCTGCAGAATGAAATTGTGCTGGAGGCCAGAGATTTTTGCCTTCCGGGTAAGGTGGAGCACGTGGATTTTGTGCTGCACAGGGGGGAGATCCTCGGTTTTGCCGGACTGGTGGGGGCGGGGCGCACGGAACTGATGGAGTGCGTGTTCGGATATACCAGACCGTCCGGCGGAACCTTGTATTTAAACGGCCGCGAGGTGCGGTTTCACACGCCCAAGGAGGCGGTGGCTCAGGGCCTTGGAATGTTGTCGGAGGACCGCAAGTCCAACGGTATTTTGGGGCTGCACAGCGTTCAGGACAATATAAATTCGGCCAGCTGGCCAAAACTGAGGGGGAGGGGACGTTTTGTCTCCAAACCGGCGGAAAAGCGCAATGCGCTGGATTTTATCCACAAATTGAATGTCAAGACGCCCAATGCAAACGTGAGAATCAGCACGCTCAGCGGAGGTAACCAGCAGAAAGCTCTGATCGGAAGAATACTGTCCATCAAACCGCAGGTACTGATTCTGGACGAGCCCACCCATGGAATCGATGTGGGCGCAAAGCAGGAGATCTATGACATCATCAATCAGCTGGCAGACGAGGGCATCAGCATTTTGCTGATCTCCTCAGAACTTCCGGAATTGATTACGCTGAGCCACAGAATTATAGTGATGCACGAAGGGCGTATCAGCGGCCGGCTGGAGTTTTCTGAGTTTGCTCAGGAACAGATTTTATCTTACGCTTCGGGAACTGAAACAATTTAACATAAGGAGGATTGAAATGAAAAAAACGAGAAAACTTGCAGGCATTATGGTTGCGGCGGTATTGGCGGCGGGACTTGCTGGCTGTGGCTCGGGGCAAACAGCCGCAACCCAGGCGCAGACGGAGGCCGCCAAGACAACGGAGGCGCCCAAGGCGGGGGAACCGGCCAAAGAAGAGACGGCGAAAGAGGTACTGGCCTCTGAGGGGGAGACAGGGGCACAGATGGCGGAACTGCCGGAACATTATAAGATGGCGGCGGTGAAGGCCTCCGAGGAACCCATTGAAATCAAATTCTGCTATTATTCCAACAATCCGTTCTGGGATTTGATCAAAGCGGGATTAAACGATGTGACAAATTATCTGGCAAGCTACAACTGTACGGTCACTCCGGTGGATATGGGCTCGGAGGCGGATGGCAAAACCATTGCTGATTATATCGAGACCCTGGAGCTGGACGATCCGGCCGGAATCGTCTGCCCGCCTATGGCGGACGGCACGGAGGCCTATATCGATCGGGCTGTCAGTGACGGGGTTACCGTCGCCACCTATCTGTCGGAGTCCACCAATCAGACGGATACCAGGATCTGCTTTGTCGGTTCGGACGCAGTTGCGGGCGGCGCCACAGCGGCGCAGATGACAGCGGATTACACCGGCGGGAAGGGCACCGTGGGCGTTATCACCGGATATCTGACCATGAACCAGCACGAGGAGCGCCGCAAAGGCTTTAACGATAAGCTGGCGGAGCTTGCGCCGGATCTTACGCTTTTGGAGCCGGTGGAGGCCCATGATTCAGCCACGGAGACCTATGACGCGGCAGTGGACCTGATTACCGCATATCCGGACCTGAAAGTGATTTACTGCACGGCCGGAGGCCCTTACGGCGCGGCTCAGGCGGTGAAGGATCAGGGAAAGACGGGAGAGATCGGCGTCGTGTGCTTTGACTGGGTGCCGGATAACTTACAGTATGTGGCCACCGGCGAGATCATCGGAGCCGTCTCCCAGGATCCGGAGAATATGGCCTGGATGTCGGTGATGTCCGTATTTAACTATACGGTTACCGGCGAAAAACCGGAGAGTACCCATCTTCTGACGGATTCCGATTTGGTAACTCCGGATACGCTGGCGGAAAAGGTGCCGGATTTCAAGGCGCAGTAGCGGTTAATGCAGGAGGTGGACTATGCTTTACAAGACAGTGGGAAGAATAAAAGAGCAAATCTCTGCCATCGGAATCGGGTGCTGGGGGTTTGGCGGGGACTGGGATACATCCAACGACCGGAATGCGGACGCCATTATCAGGACCTCGATTGAGCTGGGGATTAATCTGTTCGATGTGGCTCCGGTCTATGGTTGGAATCATTCGGAGCGGGTGCTGGGAAAGACGCTAAAGGACGCCGGCCTGCGGCACAAGGTGATAATCGCCTCCAAGTGCGGGCTGACCTGGGGCGACGACCATGTCACCGCCAACGACCTGACAAAGGAGAATTTGTTCCGCGAGATCGACGGAAGTCTGGAGCGGCTTCAGACCGATTACATCGATATCTGGCAGCTCCACTGGCCGGATCCCTCCACGCCGATCGAGGAGACCTGCGAGGCCCTTGCGGAAATAAAAAAGAGCGGAAAAATCCGCTACATAGGGCTGTCAAATTTTGCACAGGCCGATATGGAGGTGTTTGACCGTTTGGTAGGTGTGGACGCCCAACAGGGACTCTACAATATGTTTGAGCGCAATGCCGCAAGCTACCACAACATTCCGCTGAAATACAGGACGGAGGAAGAGATGCTGCCCAATGTGCGGGCGCGCGGCCAGGCGTTCCTCCCGTACAGCCCGATGTTCCAGGGACTTTTGGCAGGGCGGTTTACGCGCAGCCGCACATTCTCCCAGACGGATATCCGCAACGAGAATCCAAAGCTGTCCGGCGAGCTTTACCAGAAATATTTTGACGGTTATGAAAAATTGAAGTTCCTTGCGGATGAGATTGGTCATCCCACAAATGAAATCGCTGTCAACTGGCTTCGCCAGAAACCGGAGGTTACGTCGATCATCGGAGGCGCCTCCTGCGTGGAGCAGGTCAGACAGAATATTGCCGCCTTAGACTGGTCCATTGATGATGAGACGATGGCGAGAATCGGTGAGATACTGGAACCCTACCGGGAAATGCCCTGATGGAGGTCGGAAAATGAGAGAACATGTGAAATGCCTGCATCATGTCGGGATTCCTACCCGGGATATGGATGCTACGGTCCGCTTTTACACGGATCTGGGAGCGGAGATTTATTTTCAAAAAATGGATCAGGAAGCCGGCGAACCGATCCGGGTTGTGATTTTTGATTTTTACGGAATGAAGGTGGAAGCATATGAGCGCAGGGTTACGGCCGGACAGCCGGGCGCTATCGATCACATCGCCTTTCAGGTCACCGGCATTGAGGAGCTTTACCGCAAGGCCCGGGAGGGCGGTTATACGTTAATGGAGGACTGCGCAGAGCGCGTTCAGTCCACCACCTACTGGCCTCAGGATATCCGGTGGTTTATCGTGATCGGACCGAATGGAGAGAAAGTGGAATTCAGCCAGATCGAATAAATTGAATATCGCACCTTATTAAAAATGTCTCCAGCCGCCGTTGCGCAGCTGGAGACATTTTTATGGAAATTTTAATACAGCAATAATTTTTTATGCTTTTTCTGTCAATTTTTGTAACGCCATGTTATAATTGTAACATTGACGCTGCGATCTGCGTGAGCACGACTGGGTGATCCCGTTTATCCGTAAACGGTAGGGAAAGATCAAAAGAGACAAGGAAACAGGGGATACAGAGAATGAATGTACAATTAACAGCCATTGAGACAATTTACGAATTTTGCCACAACTGGTTTGAATTGAGGGATTTGGAGGCAACCGCGGCGTTTCTCTCGGAGAACGTGAGCTTTATGGGAACGGGCCAGGGGGAGGCGGCCTGGGGAAAGGAGGCGATGACTGAATACCTCCGCCAGGATATTTCCGAGATTTCCGAGCCTTTTTCCTGTGAGATTTCCGTGATTTACGAACAGGCTCCGGCGGAAAGCGTTCGCAATCTGTCGGCGGAGCTTACGCTGAGAAATACTTACTACACCTGGTATCTGCGCGGTTTTTACATATTGGCTTTGGAGCAGGGGCAGTGGAAGGTGTTTGGGATCCACATGTCGGAGCCGAGTCAGAATCAGGCCGGAAGCGAGCATTATCCCCAAACCCTGGTGATGGAGCACATTGCCCGGCAGAGGCAGGAACTTCTGAACGATTCCGTGCCGGGCGGCATGATGGGCGGGTATATGGAGGCGGGATTTCCGTTTTATTTCATTAACCGCCATATGCTGGACTACCTGGGATATGAGAACGAGGCGGAGTTTACCGCTGATATCGGCGGTTTGATTTCCAACTGCAGGCATCCGGACGACCGGGAAGAGGTGAACCGTCTGCTGGCCGCCCAGCTGGCGGAAAAGGACGAGTACGCGGTGGACTACCGGATGAAGAAGAAGGACGGAACCTACATCTGGGTTCACGATCTGGGGCGCAGGACTGTGGCGGAGGACGGCAGGGCCGCCGTCGCTTCGGTGTGTGTGGACATTACGGCTCAAAAGACGGCCCAGGACGAGGTGCTGCACCTTTACAACAATATTCCCGGCGGGGTTTTCCGCTGCCGGTTTGACGAGGATTTCTCGGTCATTGACGCCAACGACGGCCTTTTTGAATTCATCGGGTACAGCCGGGATGAGTTTGCAGCCATGGGGAACCGGATGTCCGCAGTCATTTACCCGGAGGATTTGTCCGTGATGGCGCAGAAGCTCAAGGAGCAGCTGAAATATGGGAATACCATCCACAATCAGAACCGCCTGATCTGTAAGGACGGAAGCGTCAGGTGGATTTCCGTCAAGGCCCAGCTTTTTACGGAGCAGAACGGAGAGCAGCATTTTTACTGCGTTCTGGTGGATATCACCGATGAGAAGCAGCTGCAGGAGCGGAATAACGAGCTGTATGAGCAGGAAATAACGTATTTTGCGGAGCTCTCGTCCAGGGACGGCACTTTCCAGGGGCGAATCAATATCACTGGGAACCGGCTGGAGAGTTATATCTCCACGGCCGATGTGGCGGTGGGCCGGGTCGGCGATACCTACGAGCAGACGGTGGAGAACCTGGCGGCCTCCGCGGTGGATCCGGAGTACGGGGATTTTATACGGGAAACGCTGAGGCGGGAAAAGGTTCTGGCCGATTACGGCGCGGGCCGGGTGGACTACCATTTTAATTTCCTCCGCAGGCGCAAGGTTGGGACCGCTTTCTGGAGCGACACCAATTTCCGCTCCTGCCTGAATCCTGAGACCGGGGACATTATACTGTTCTTTTACACCCAGGACGTCACGGAGCAAAGGCTGCAGGAACAGCTGTTGAAGAAGATCACCAAGCTGGACTACGATATTATCACGGAGATCGATATCTCCACCGCCGGATACCGCCTGGTGGGATTTTCCGACGAGTGGATACCGTCCGTTCCGATGGAGGGGGATTTCCGGCAGGAGATCCGGCGGGTTGCCGGTTTTAGTATGGGTGAGGCCGCGCAGAAGGAATTCCTGGAAAAGCTGGATTTTGGATATATGAAACATCAGCTGAGGCAGCAGAATTCCTACACTTTTATCCTGGAGGTTATGGAAAAGGGCGGGCCGCGGATCAAGCGGTTCCAGGTGTTTTATATCAACGAAGAGCTGGGAAGAGTGTGTATGACCAGGGCCGACGTGACGGACGTGGTGCGCCAGGAACAGAAGCAGAAGGAGGAATTGGCCGCGGCTCTGGTGGCTGCCGAGCAGGCCAACGCCGCCAAATCCGATTTTCTCAGCCGCATGAGCCATGAGATCCGCACGCCCATGAACGCAATTATCGGCATGAGCACCATCGCAGCCCAGTCCATCGGAGACGACGAGCAGGTGGCGGACTGTATCTCGAAAATCGGCATTTCCTCGCGGTTTTTGCTGTCCCTGATTAACGATATTCTGGACATGAGCCGGATTGAGAGCGGGAAAATGCTGTTGAAGAGCGAACGGATTCCCACAGAGGATTTCCTGGTCGGCATCAATTCCATCTGTTATTCCCAGGCAGCCGCCAAGGGCGTGGAGTATGAGTGTATCGTTGACCCTGTCCTGAGCGATTATTATATGGGGGATGCCATGAAGCTTCAGCAGGTTCTGATCAACATTCTCTCCAATGCCATCAAGTTTACGGGCGAGGGCGGGAAGGTGACATTTTCTGTAATGGAGCGCCGGAAAATAAAGTCCGACGCGATTCTGCGCTTTGTGGTGAACGACACGGGCGTGGGTATGAACGAGGAGTTTCTGCCCCACATTTTCGAGCCGTTTTCCCAGGAATCCACAGGAACCACGGCCCTGTACGGGGGCACCGGCCTGGGGCTTGCCATTTCCAAGAATATCGTGGACATGATGGACGGCAAGATCAACGTGCGCTCCATCAAGGGAATCGGCACGGAGTTTACGGTGGATGTGAAGCTGGGGATCAGCGAGGAGGAGAAGCTGCGGCATCACCAGAAAAAGCAGAATTACAATTTTTCCCATTTAAAAACCCTGGTGGTGGACGACGATGTGGCGGTCTGTGAGAGCGCTGTGGTCACGCTCAAGGAGATGGGCGTGACGGCCGAGTGGGTGGACAGCGGGCGCAAGGCCGTGGATCGCGTGAGTATGTTATGGGCCTAGGGCAGATATTACGATATGATACTCATTGACTGGAAGATGCCGGAGATGGACGGTTTGGAGACCGCCAGGCGTATCCGAAGTATTGTAGGGCCGGAGGTCACGATCATCATTATGACGGCTTACGACTGGGTGTCCATCGAACACGAGGCGAAGCTGGCTGGCGTGAACCTGCTGATGAGCAAACCCATGTTCAAATCCGCCCTGGTCTCGGCGTTTACAAAGGCGCTGGGGGAGAAAGAGGAAGAGGCCCGGAGGCCGGACACGGAGGATTACGATTTTACCGGAAGGCGCGTGCTTTTGGCGGAGGACAACGCCATCAATACCGAGGTGGCGGTGATGCTGCTGGAGAGCAAGGGATTTGTGGTGGACACCGCGGAAAACGGGCTGCGCGCGCTGGAGCTGTTCAGCAAATCGCCCACCGGATATTATGATGCGATTCTGATGGATATCCGCATGCCCCTCATGGACGGTCTGACCGCGGCGGCTAATATCCGGCACCTCAGCAACCAGGATGCCGGCACAATTCCCATTATCGCGATGACGGCCAACGCCTTTGACGAGGACATTGAGAAGAGCAGGGCCGCGGGGATGGACGCCCACCTGGCAAAACCCATCGACCCCGGCCGGATGTATCAGACGTTGTATGATTTTATTTATATGGCGAGTGAGTGAGAAATTTGAATTATGTTCCTCAGCTTTCCCTCAACTTCACTTTATTTCTGGCACTGCGCCGCCTCTGGTCCTCCAGGGCTGCGTAGTGCTTTTTCGTTGTGTTTACGTCCGAGTGGCCCAGCACATCCGCCACCAGATAGATATCCCCCGTTTCCTGGTATAACGCCGTGCCGTAGGTGCTGCGCAGCTTGTGGGGGGTGATGGGCTTTAAGGGGGAGACCGTTTTGGCGTACTTTTTTACCAGATTTTCCACGCTGCGCACGGACATGCGCTTTTTCTGAAGCGAGAGGAAAAGAGCATCCTCGCTGCCGGACTCCGGGATCATGTGATTGCGCTCGATCAGATAGTCTGCCAGAGCGTCCTCCACCTCCTCGCCAAAGTAGACGGTGACCTCCTTGCCGCCTTTGCGGTAGACCTTAAGGCCGCCATTTTTGAAATCCACATCCTTAATATTCAGCCCCACGCACTCGGAGACGCGCAGCCCGGTGCCCAGCAGCAGCGTCAGGAGCGCGAGGTCACGGACCCGGGTTTTTTCGTGAAATTGCTTCTGCTTTGCGGTCAGCTTGTCCCCCTGTTCCACCTCGTCCAGCAGCAGCGCCACCTCGTCCACATCCAGGCGGATAATCTCTTTTTCCCGAAGCTTTGGCAGCTGGATTCTGGCCGCCGGGTTGTTGTTCAGGCGTTCCGCGCGGTAAAAATAGTTGTAAAAGCTTTTGAGGGTGCTGACTTTGCGCTTGATCCCACGCTCCTTGTTCATGATCTCTTGATCCCGGTCGTTGAAGCGGTATTTCAAATATTCCATGTACTCCTCGAAGTCCCCCACCGTCAGCTGATCCAGGTGTTCCAGAGTGACGGCGGTTTTGTCCAAACGGGAGAGCGCGGGATTTTCCCGGACCAGAAAGTCGAAGAATACGCCCAGGTCATAGGCGTAGGCGATCCTGGTCCGGGACGAGGTCCTGGGCTCGATTCCCCGGAAAAAATCCTTGCAGAAGGGCGGCAGGCTGTTCAGCATTTCCCGCAGCTTTAATATATTTTCACGGTCTTTCTGTTCGTGGTATGATAAATTTGCCATGATGTTCAACTTCCTTCTCTTTGATACATTTTAGTATAGTAAAATGCGGGCGCAATGTAAATCCTTTTTTCATTTTACAAGAAAGAACTGCCGGTGGGAGCGGAGAGGAAATAGATTGAAAACAGGCGTGGGCTGCGTTATGATGGAGAAAAGAAGAGAGAGGGCGGGAAGTGATGGAAGTGTGTAAAAAGAGCAGTATCCTAAAAAAAGCGGTGTTGCCGTGGGCGTTGGCGGGGGTGCTGGGGATGGGAGTGTTTGCGGGGACCGCGTTTGCCGGGACCAAGGGCGAGGGGCAGGAGCAGATGCTGACCCGTGAGGACATTTACGCTGAGTATCACCGGGATGTACAGTGCAGCGTCTACCCTGCGCCGGGCGGGGATTTGGCGGAGGTTTTCTGGTATAAGGTGGGAGAGGACGGGGGAGGTTTTACCAGCGTGGATCTGAACACCGGCCGGCAGATTCTCATTTTGCAAGAAGGGTATGAGATGAGTTTCTGGTATGAGATCGATAACGGCGGGGAAGAGGTGGTTCGGACGCCGGAACAGAAGGTTAAACCGCTGTACGCCGCCCGCAAAAATGAGCGCTCGTCCGGGCCGGCGGATGAATATTGTTACGAGAAGGATTTGGAGGCTGCCGAACAGTCCGTCTGTTATGATCTGCCACAGAATTTCAATTACCGCAGTCTGGGTAAGGGAATTGTGTCGGTGGAGTTTGTTGCCAGGATAACGGAACAAAGGAGCGGGGACTCCTGTGTGTCCGTGAGGGAGGCGGTTTATCTGGATATACCGGGGAAGGGCGAGCCGTCCATATTCAATCTGAAGGCGACGGACCGGGAAATGTACCGGGTCAAAAAGGGCGACACGCTTTAGTCCATTGCTGAGGAACGGTACTGCGACACAGCCTTGTGGCCTGAGATTTTCCGGCGCAACCGAAGGTATATCCGCAACGCGGACCTGATCTACACAGGGCAGATGATTGTGATTCCCAAGACGGAGGCGGAGATTGCCGGGGACGTGATTGTGATACCGCCAAGGCGCGAGATACCAGACGGGGACGAGGAGCTTCTGTTCAGCGATATCTGTGAAATGTCGGACCTGGGCGGCATGTATCAGCTGTCGGACGGGACCAGGGCGGATGTGGAGCGGAAGAATATTGAAGTGGGGGAAATGTCCGCAAAGAGTGGACAACAGGTGCTGTATTTATCGCCGGAACATCGGATGACATACTGGTTTATCATTGAAAACGGATCGAAGGAGACGGTTACGGAGGCAAAGACAATCGCCCCCTTCTATGTCGGGCGGCTCAATGAAAATGTGACCGGCCCCATCGATGAGTATCTTTACCGCCGGAATACCGCGCCGGAGGCCGACACGGTTGTCTGGGATCTGCCGCCAGAACTGGAACTGCCGGACGGGGAAATCCGCGTGACCCGGGTGATAAGAATTGTGGATACGGTTACAGGGGCATACTTTGAGGAGGAGACTACCGTGGATTAGTCCCGGACACAGAAAGGACAGACATTATGACAGAGCTGAGTGTTGAACAGATTCGAAGATTCCGGCTGGCTGCCCATCATCTGGACAGAGTGTATGCAAACGCGGATATTCCAGTGGTTGTGGGTGCCTGCGGTATGCAGAACAGTCCGCCCGGCGCCTGGGAAACCGCGCTTTTTAACCGGGTTCCCGGGTGCAGCCGGGCGGAGATGGAGCGCTTGCTGTATGAAGAAAAAGTGCTGTTGCAGGCATGGAGCATGAGAGGGGCGCCGGTGGTATTTCCGGCCTCTGAGAGCGGGGCTTTTTTAGCTGCGTTAACTGCCGGGGAAGGGGAACCCTGGATTTACACGCAGGGGATCGCCCTGGCGCTGGAGTTTCTGCAGATGGATTTTGATACGTTATTGGAGCAAATGGTTCAGGTGCTGCCGCAGCTGGACGGCCGGTTGATTCTCAGCAAAACCGCGTTGGATCAGACGATTGCGGAGTGGATGCTGCCGCTTCTTCCGGAGGAAAAACGGAAGCTGTGGAATCAGCCCTCCATGTATGGAAGCCCGGATCAACAGACGGTTGGAGGGGCGGTGGTGTCTTTTTTGCTCAGACCCTGCGCTTATCTGGGGCTTGTGGTTTTTGGAGAACGGAATGGAATCAGCCCGACGTTTACCTCTTACAAGACCTGGGTGGGCCGTGGATTGGAGGCGGATCACCAGGAGGCGGCAAAGGAGCTGGTGCGCAAATACCTACATTGTTATGGGCCGGCGACTCCCGATCTGTTTGTGACCTGGCTGGGGTGTTCGAAAAAGCAGGGGCGGCGTTTGTGGGAGCTGGCTGCGCAGGAGATAGAGCCGGTATCCGTGCTGGGGAAACGGGCGTTTATCCTTGCCGCCGACCGGGATGGGTTCGGCTCTCCCGGGGAGCTGTCCCGGGAGGTGTTGCTGCTGGGAGGACACGATCCATTTTTGGACCAGCGCGACCGGTTCATTTTACAGCCGGACAAGTCTCTGCACAAGCAAATCTGGAAGCTGGTGAGCAATCCCGGCGCGATTGTATACCGTGGGGAAATTATCGGCGTCTGGACCGGAAAAAAGTCGGGTAACAAGGGGATGGAGATTAAAATGACGCTGTGGATGGAACGCGGCCAGGACGTGAGGCGGGAACTTGAACGGCTGGGCGCAGAGTATGCGGCGTTTCGGGGAATAGCTTGTAGTTCTATTATATTCCAGGTCATATCGAAGAGCGACGCCCAACCACATTGTTAAACGTTGATTCATTCGGAAAAGAAAGCATACCAACGAATGATAATTCGATGATATGCTTAATTATGCGCCAACTATGCGTTAAACTTGTGTATAATACAGTGTTTCGCGCACAGTTGCATATTTCCTATATTATTCCAAGCCGTCCTGTATATTACAATCGGCAACGCCAAGTGTAAGTTTATTCAATACAGTGTTTAAAACAACCATTTCCGCTTCCATACTTGCGAATTTAGCAGCGTTATCAATCTGATCCGGGAACATGCGCTTATTGCGTTCGTAATCATGAGTAGTACGATCCAAGCGCCGGCTAATTGCATAACGAGCATACACAAGTTCACGAAAATCAAGATCAACCTTCATAGAATCACCGCCGTAACGTAGGCAGTACCGGGGCATGATGATTCGCAGCCGCCAGGTACTTGGTACTATGGGTAATCAAAGGAATGGGGGATATTCCGGCCGCCAGGAATACCAGCCGGACGGCGGTAATCCTGGCGAAAGATAATGGGTTCTCAGCCCGCAGCAGATTCGACAAGCGCCGCAGTTTCGATATTGCCCCAGCGATTATAGGATACCTCAATGCGATCACCGATTGCAAAGTCACTGGTATCGACAGCTTCCTTGCAATAGAGCTTTTCGCAACGATTCCCGATGGTATTCTTATACTCTGAACCATCAATACAATACAAATTCGTACCGCGCACACGCTGACCGTTCTTTTTGGAAACATAGTCCAAACGCTCAATACCGATAATTTCAAACATGCTTTATCCTCCTTTAATCAAAACAATCTTATACAACACTTGATCAAAATAGTGCCGGGTATCTTTTGTCCCTGTACCTCACTGCACCCTGGGAGAAAGGAAAAACATTGAACTAACAATATTTTTTATTGTAAAACCCTTCCAGCATATAAGCCTATTAGGTGACACTATTTTATCACAAGCAAATATATGTTATCCCCGGCCCGAGGGCCGGGAGAGTAACCAAATTAAGCAATCGGCGGGATATCCTGAGCCTTACCATCAAGATAATCAAGAAGAGCATTAATGCGCCCATAATAGAACCGGTACGCAATCATCTTTTCCTGATCGTCCGCGCTAGTAACTTCCAACAAAGCTACCGCCGTATCCATCTTCTCATGTTCTAACACCTTCCGTGTTAATCTAGCCACTATGCCACCTCCTTATTTTTATGAAACAATTCAAACCGGATACGCGTCAATAAAGCAATCAAATAATCAAGCAATCTACAATAAGAACCATAAGTAATAATACCAAGATAACGACACATTTCAATTTTTCCAACCAGCATATAGTAACGGCTATTCAGTTGATCCTCAGTTACCGATTGCGACATTATAAAAACTGAGGCGCTAACCCAACTCATAGCCTCCTTACGCAATTCTTTTCTAACTTTCTTTGACAATTCAACCATTTTTCGCTCTCCCTTCACACAATCAAACAATCACCTATTTTTTACCAGTAAGGAAAACTATAGATTTTTAGGAAGGAACATGCTATAATGTAAGCGCCAACGAACTTTATAACATGTTTTTGTATCCCCTAAACCGGGAATACTGCACCCCTTAACCGTTCATCTATTTAATTTTCCTTACACCCTTATTATACCGCAAAATATAGCGGATGTAAAGCATTATTTTGCGGAAATGGAGATTTTTTCATGGCTTTTATAGACAGACTTAAGCTACTACTTACAACAAACAATATTAGCAAAAACAAACTAGCAAAAGAACTTGGAATAGCAGAAAATAGCGTTAAAAGTTGGGAAAACGGATCACAACCATCCGCAGACAAACTAATAAAAATATGCAAATACTTTAACGTATCAGCAGATTATTTACTAGACATTGATTCGCAAAATTTAGCGGAAAAAGAAAAACAAATTATAAACCAATATAGATCATTATCAAACTACAATAAAGGATTAATTGAAGGATTCATAAAAGGACTATCAGAAAGTGAACAAAACCATGACACGGAAGATCAAAGATTATACAGTTAAGTGATTATATAACCTACAGAAGATAATAATAGCAAAAACATTAGGAGGGCTTATAAGTGGATAATAACGAATTATTACAAGCAATAAGAGAAGTAGTAAAAGAAGAATTAAAACCCATAACTGAAAAATTGGAAATTCTGGAAATTAAGCAAGAAGTAACGCAAAATAAAATCGACAACTTGACTTTTAGAGTAGCAACAATAGAACACAATCAGAACAAAGAATTTAAAAAATTAAACGATGAAGTTGACACACTCATAGAAGTCATGGAAGCCAAGGGCGTACTGCCGAAAGTTGAATAAGCAAAAAACGAGGGGAATAGCACCAGCTAGTCCCCTTTTAATAAATCTAAAATACTATTTTCCGCAAGCTCCTTATAAACTTCCAAATCCATCGTTGTCGATGGCCCGCACCAAGTATCCCAATGACCTACTTTACTATTCATGAATTGCCGACTATCTAAATCATACTGATAAAACCGCCATCCCGTTACATGCCGCAACGAACCGCTCCCATCATCATATTCAACCCAATACCATCCTGCAGGCAATCTTTTAGCAGCAGTCATTTTTTCTTCTTCCATTTTCTCACCGTTCCGATCTGCACTTTTTAAACAATGATATAATATCATTTATCGCAATGTAATCCCAGCCTGATAACCATTTCAAGGTACTCGTTTCACTTTCTGTTAACTCCAAACCTTCCAAAGCAGCAATTAATCTTTTATACTGTTTTTCCTGATTCTCCATAAAACCTCCCACTAAAAAATAAATCGAACTGCACTCAACAAAATCATATGTACCGGATAGATTGCATATTGCAACCAACGATTCATTCGCTTTCCAACATTGCCATCATAGCACCAAATAACGGCCATCGAGAGAGCAGCAGCTCCATAATATTCCCAGGACATCAAAATGCACAATATACCGCAAAACCAAAAACGATTAACCGGGCTACCACGGAAATAATACATTGCCACAATCAACGCGATACCATACAAGCCATATTCGGCACCACATGACGCACCACAAGCAACGAGAAGCCCCACAAACGCTATTATACCATAACTTGATTGCCTATCAACTAAATAAAGGCATATAAGGCCGATAAACAATTCATACATCACATTCAAACGGCCAGTATTAAGGAATAAGCTATAAGGTACTTGCGATACCACAGCACATACAAACAAACGCAGCATGTAGCGGTGTAAATCCTTAGTATGAATATAGCCCTCGACAAGCAAGAAGCAGAAGAGCGGGAAAGCAATCCGGCCAATCATCCGCAGCGGATAATAGCATACCGTACCGGCCAGAAGCAACCCTAGATGATCCAACAACATAGTCATTATAGCGATCATACGAATATCGTAACTGCTAAACAATCCAAACATTTAGCGTATTCACCACCTTTTCAAATACATCCTGGGGAATCTCAACTTGTTTCGATAGCAAAATCGCTTTAAATTTCTTTTTCGCGGGTCTGGTCATTTGACGGAAATAAAAATCAAGATCAGAAGATGGAGTTTTGCGCAAAAGCTGAACAAGAACTTTATCACTATCCAACTGAATCATATCCCGCAAATATATCTGCGGAAACTTACAGGCCATTTCATCGTAGTTTAAACTATCCAACGTGATTTCTACCCTCGTAAGCGGATAATTCAAACCGGATTCTAATTGCTTATTATATACCTTTACACGCCCTACAGTATCAACATTTCCAAGGTATTCTGTAAAATCTGTTTCCGACTTATAGAACTGTGAATACTTACGACTATCCTTAAGCAACTGCACATCCGAACGCAACATAGGCACATCCATGGCGAAATCATAACGTTTTAAGTATGTATGCAACAGATACTTTTGCAGCAGTTTCCACACGTCCAGGAACACACTCTTTACCCGTTCGCAGAAGGACACATAAGACATATCGTCCAGAGAAAACGGATTATGTAACGATCTTACGAACCCTTCACCGTAATGCACATCACCCAGGATTTTATTCGGATTAAAATCCAACATACCCTTTACACTATCACCAGATGAGGAACCATTAAAGCCAACGCCCAACGAAAACGAATGTCCTTTAGTACCAAACACAAACAAATGACGATAACTAAAATCCTTATACGATTCATAGTAGGTATATCCGATGATCCCGGATAACTCATCCAAAAACTTATTAACAGCTTTTGGGGAGAGAAAAGAAAGAGATAAACGAATTGAATCTATTGTGTACACATTTCCAAACTCAAAAACCGGCTGGTAATACATCAACATGAGAACACCTCCAAGAAGGTTTAGAACCTAACCAAGTGTAAAAAATTTTACGGTGTTTGCCCCTTATTAGACAGGGGGCAAACAATCATGATCATCATCGGCCGACACCTCCAAGAGCCCGGGCATAGCCACGGGCTCTTTGCGGCGCCAGCAGCAGCGGGAGAGTAGCAGAGCAAATTTTTGCTTATATGTACACAATTCAATAGGCGTATAGTCAAATTGATGAGGTTTAAGCGCGGGCGCTATATATGTATCAAAATACTTTGCATAACGCGGTATATACGTGATCTTACATGATCCCAACCAAAAGAGCAGGAGCGGTTGAAAACGCATATCATCAATCAACTTTGATTCACCAACCGTATTTTTATCAGCATGTGAAATAGTAATTTGTTTAACAATTCCACGAGCAATCGAAACACAATTAAAAAGATTCGTAACAAGATACATACGATCTGTTAAATCCCTTAACTTTTTATCTATATCAAAACTCTGCGAAAACAAATATACAGTGTGTTTATAATGTCTCTGTAATTTGAAGTAATCCCGAACTTCATTACTAAAATTCTTAAAATTCCGATTATCCCAAACCATTCCAACCTCATCAACCATAATCACTGATTCAGGCGGAAAAGCAGCAATACCAATTATATCGGTATCAAAATAATATGTACCAGGAATGCCGGGAACATTACAGTAAACAGGCCGTTTCTTACGATTATATTTAATCGATAATTTGACCATCAACGTAGTTTTGCCGGAACCCTTTTTACCGAACACCATAATGAGTTTATAAGGATTCCTATACTTGATCATATGATAAACAATAAAAATGGACAAACTTAAAAAAGCTATGAACCAAAATAGCATAAAATCCCCCTTATGATCTGTACAACAGACAACACAACAAGCGCAGCCAGCAACACAAAAAACATATCATGATCAATTACGGTTAAAGGATAAATAAAAAAATCCCAAAATAAAGATAACTGTGCCATAATACCTCCAGATTGATTAAGCGGGGAAAAATCCCCGCCTAACAATTAGAAACTACCATAGATACGCGCCAACACACCGACAACTGCGCCGACAAAAAACACGGCCAGAGAAAGCAGGATAATGGGTTTATCCAACATCCAGGAAAGAAGGTTACCTCCTTCTTTCAAAAACCAAGCGAAAACCTCAGAAAACGTAGTCAGAGTATCGCTGAGCGTACCAGCGCCGCTAGATTCACTAGCATAAGCCGTAATCGGCATAGCAACAGCCACCAAACCAGTCGCAACAGGGACAGCGCGATATTTTGCAATCGCATTTTTCAGTTTCAACATAAAACAATCCTCCTTAAAATATTTTTTTAAATAATCTTATTAACTTGCACAACAATGGCAAGAAAATAACACCCACACCAAGTATCTTTCCATCACCTAGCAGAAAATCAATATACTGACGCATACATGGCAATAGACCATCATTAAAAACCTGAGAAAACACGTCAAAAGGCATATATTCACCACCTTAATATCAGCAGCTTTAATATTTCCGCAAAGAAAGATATAAGAAATAATAAAAACACTGCGGCAACAACAATCAACAATGGTTCAAATTGCATGGGAACTACAATTCCTAATATTTCTTGTAATTGCGTAACCATAATATTAAAACACCTCCTAACGTAGTGAACAGGATAATATATTGCAATGTCTGAGACACATAAAATGGATGGTAATACTTATTTACGATAATCTCACCATATGATGTATCATAGGTTAACCGACCACCAGACCAATAATAGTTACGCATATAGTTAGGGGAACCATAGTTCTCTAAAGTTGAAAAGTTATTTCCCAAGCAAGGCGTTAAATAGAAGAGCTGACCGCGCGTTTCATAAGGATTAAAATTGTCACTCACAGCACGGCCTTGTATATTGGAAGCTGACATATTCCAAAGCCGATTTTTAGAATCAATAAATAGACTATCTATATATTCAGGCGGAAATAATAAAACATAATCAGTACCATTAAAAGAAACATCGAACCGCAGCACATTAACAAAATTTTCCGTATTGCCAAGCGCATACGGTAAGGCAACATCATCAAAACCAGTTGTTTCGCCTTCATAACCATCAATATCAAACGACGATATTTCCAAGGAATCATCCGGAAGAGCCTGCGACGCTGTAGCAACACCAGGACCAGACATACTGTCACTAATACTGATAACCTCAACCAAAATACGTTGCAATAATTCATCACGGTTCATTCCCTCCACATCATCCAAATAGAAATCAGGGCGATCAGAGAGGGCAGAAGAGGGGGACGCAATTTCAGCGTCTGAAGGAGTAGCCGCCGCATATGCATTACAATATATCAACAACGAAAAAATAAAACATATAGCAAGCGAAAATGCATATTTCATATTAATCACCAAAATTAACAATCACAACACGGATTACCAGCGACAAAATCAAAATAGCAACAAGCACATTTTCAAGCGTGAATCCACCCAAATCAGTATATCGAAAGATAGAAATAATACCTGAAAACACATCAATTATAAAATCAAGAAACGATGATAGCAAGAAATCAACTCCCTTTATTTAATATCTGGAAAAGAATAGCAAGTGCCAAAAAACCAAGGGCAGCAGCAACCAAAAACGGCGGAAGATTCTGCACAACCTCAAATAAAAATACCTGAGCTTTAAAAACGAGCTGGACAAGCCCTAATAACATCTGAAAAAGACCAACTACAAAATTAACTATAGTCGTAACAAAATTCGCGATAGACTCAAAAAATTTGAACATCTAATCACCGCCTTTGAACCGATAAATACCAACCACAATAGAAGCGATCGACACAATCAAAGTTAAATTAATTACATCCTTGAAACCGCCGCTATTATCATATAATCGTTGCATAAACGTACTACAAAGCAAAATAGGCTGCATGTAATTATCCAAGGATTGATTAAAATTTATATCATCAAGCGCATGATTCACTTTATCCATCACTTGTTTTTCGGCGTTATCATATTCCGTCAGACTATTATTAAGCTTGTCATTTTCAGCGTTTAAAGCAGAATTATCATAACCATTTGTTATCTTTTCTGTATTCTCATTATTGTTATTTATAATAGTCGTTGTATTGGATTCCTCAGCAGCGATAATATCCTCTGTATTCTGGCGGTCAGCGTCCATTTGTTCCTCAATCGCGCCAGTTATCAAGCCCGTGTTTTTGTCATCGTTGGCAAGCTGAGGAACATGCATGAGATTGAACATTTGATCCCAAAGAGCCTCAAGTTGGTTTGATATTGTCTGCGCGATCTCTTCCAGCGTATCGGCCATCTTGGAAGTGTTAAGCGCAGTATCCGAAGCGGCATCCTCAGGAGTATAAGAACCACCAGCAGTACCAACATCAGTAGACGCGCCTGGCGATAACTTAGTAAACTGAACACTCAAATAACCACCATACGGGAGAACAAGGTCTGTTAAATACATCAAAACTCCAACAGATTCCAAACCGGAATTAATATCAATCGTCGTATTAACATACACATCACCACTCGATTGACTGAACGAAACGTCTTTTCCAGATAGTTGCGTATCCGCATTACCAACTTGTTTACGTGAATTAACGTAACATCGACTATATGTAAAACCACCGGTATTCGAACCAAAATGACACGACATATTATATTTTCCAGCAGGCGGCAGTGCGTCAGACATAATAACAAAACCAATATATCTACTAGAAGCAAAATCAGAAGGCAAAGACATACTAGCATAACCCGATGAATTAAAATTAACATTTTTAAATTTCAAAACACCAGACATATCATAATAACCTAATTGTAATCTACATTTACTAAGATCAACCGTATTAACAACATCATCAGAACTCATTAGCAGCGCAGGGCGTTCCAAAATGTCAAACTCATCAAATTGCAAATATTCCTCCATCGGCAACGCATTACTCGATGTGGCCGTCAAGGCATTAGAAGCCGTAGCAGAGAACGCAAAAGAAGGTATGGACGAGAAACAAGAAATAGTAGCAGCAACCAAAATCATGCATAATAATTTCCTTGTTTTCATCATCCATACCTCCCAAAATACTAATCAATATTTGGAAAATATAGTAAAATATCGCCATAACTATGCGTTAAACTTGTGTATAATACCGTGTTTCGCGCACAGTTGCATATTTCCTATATTATTCCAAGCCGTCCTGTATATTACAATCGGCAACGCCGAGTGTAAGTTTATGCAATACATTGCTTAAAACAGTCATTTCTGCTTCCATACTTGCAAATTTAGCGGCATTATCAATCTGATTTGGAAACATACGCTTATTACGTTCGTAGTCATGAGTAGTACGATCAAGACGCCGACTAATTGCATAACGAGCATACACAAGCTCACGAAAATCAAGATCAACTTTCATAGGATCACCGCCACAACGCAGGCAGTACCGGAGCATGATGATTCGCGGCCGCCAGGTACTTGGTACTATGGGTAATCAAGGGAATGGGGATATTCCGGCCGCCAGGAATACCAGCCGGGCGGCGGTAATCCTGGCGAAAGATAATGGGTTCTCAGCCCGCAGCTGATTCGACAAGCGCCGCAGTTTCGATATTGCCCCAGCGGTTATAGGATACCTCAATGCGATCACCGATTGCAAAGTCACTGGTATCTACAGCTTCCTTGCAATAGAGCTTTTCGCAACGATTCCCGATGGTATTCTTATACTCAGAACCATCAATACAGTACAAATTCGTACCGCGCACACGCTGACCATTCTTTTTGGAAACATAGTCCAAACGCTCAATACCGATAATTTCAAACATGCTTTATCCTCCTTTAATCAAACAAAAAGTTATATGTTATCCCCGGCCCGAGGGCCGGGAGAGTAACCACATTAAGCAATCGGCGGGATATCCTGAGCCTTACCATCAAGATAATCAAGAAGAGCATTAATGCGCCCATAATAGAACCGGTACGCAATCATCTTTTCCTGATCGTCCGCGCTAGTAACTTCCAACAAAGCTACCGCCGTATCCATCTTCTCATGTTCCAATACCTTGCGCGTTAATCTAGCCACTATGCCACCTCCTTATTAAAACGAGACAGATTAACCTTAAAGTTAACCAAATGATCAACAGCAAGATCAATCATTAACATCTGATAATCGTAATCAATAACACCAAGATCACCACACATATAAATCTTTCCACACAACACACGATAACGCCGTTCCAGAATTTCCAATGATGTGGATTCATCCATGATCTGAAACGCTACGCGAATAGACTTCATAGCTTCCCTACGCAATCCTTTTTTAACTTCCTTCGACATTCTAACCATTTTTCGCTCTCCCTTCACACAATCAAACAACCACCTATTTTTTACCAGTAAGGAAAACTATAGATTTTTGGAAAGGAACATGCTATAATGTAAGCGCCAACGAACTTTATAACATGTTTTTGTATCCCCTAAACCGGGAATACTGCACCCCTTAACCGTTCATCTATTTAATTTTCCTTACACCTATATTATACTACTCAATAAGGTATTAGTCAATGCTTTATTACTCTTTTAAGGAGTATTTTATTATGAATTTTTTTGATATTATAGCGCCAACTTTAGAACAAAAAGGAATAACTCCATATAAAATATGTAAAGACTTAAATATATCACAAAACACATTTAGTGGATGGAAAGCCGGAAAGCAACCAGCACTTGACAAAGCAATTATTGTACTACGTTATTTAGAAGTATCGGCAGATGAATTACTAAATTTAAAGCCAACCGAATATACAGAAGAAGAAAGACAATTAATAAACCGATATAGAACTTATAACGAAAAAGATAAGGCATTATTATATGCATATATGACATTACTAGACGGAGAACAAACCCATGACACGGAAGATCAAAGATTATACAGCTAAGTGATTATATAACCTACAAAAGATAATAACAGCAAAAACATTAGGAGGGCTTATAAATGACCGATAACGAAATGATTGAAGCATTACAAACACTATTAAAACCAATTAGCAACAAGCTTGAAGAATTAGACATAAAAGTAGACCAAATAAGACTAGACAACAAAATGACCACAAGGGCAATAAGAAAAGACATAAAATACCTGAACGATGAAGTGGACACACTCATAGAAGTCATGGAAGCCAAGGGCGTACTGCCGAAAGTCGAATAAGCAAAAACCGAGGGGAATAGCACCAGCTATCCCCCTGTTAATAAATCTAAAATACCATTTTCTCACCGTTCCGATCTGCACTTTTTAAACAATGATATGATATCATTTATCACAATATAATCCCATCCTGATAACCATTTCAAAGTACTCGTTTCACTTTCTGTTAACTCTAATCCTTCCAAAGCAGCAATTAATCTTTTATACTGTTTTTCCTGATTCTCCATAAAACCTCCCACTAAAAAATAAATCGAACTGCACTCAACAAAATCATGTGCACCGGATAGATTGCATATTGCAACCAACGATTCATTCGCTTTCCAACATTGCCATCATAGCACCAAATAACGGCCATCGAGAGAGCAGCAGCTCCATAATATTCCCAGGACATCAAAATGCACAATATACCGCAAAACCAAAAACGATTAACCGGGCTACCACGGAAATAATACATTGCCACAATCAACGCGATACCATACAAGCCATATTCGGCACCACATGACGCACCACAAGCAACGAGAAGCCCCACAAACGCTATTATACCATAACTTGATTGCCTATCAACTAAATAAAGGCATATAAGGCCAATAAACAATTCATACATCACATTCAAACGGCCAGTATTAAGGAATAAGCTATACGGTACTTGCGATACCACAGCACATACAAACAAGCGGAGCATATAACGATGTAAATCCTTAGTATGAATATAGCCCTCGACAAGCAAGAAGCAGAAGAGCGGGAAAGCAATCCGGCCAATCATCCGCAGCGGATAATAAAATACCGTACCGGACAGAAGCAACCCTACATGATCCAACAGCATAGTCATTATAGCGACTATACGAATATCATAACTACTAAACAATCCAAACATTTAACGTATTCACCACCTTTTCAAATATATCCTGTGGTATCTCAACTTGTTTCGATAGCAAAATCGCTTTAAATTTCTTTTTCGCAGGTCTGGTCATTTGACGGAAATAAAAATCAAGATCAGAAGATGGAGTTTTGCGCAAAAGCTGAACAAGAACTTTATCACTATCCAACTGAATCATATCCCGCAAATATATCTGCGGAAACTTACAGGCCATTTCATCGTAGTTTAAACTATCCAACGTGATTTCTACCCTCGTAAGCGGATAATTCAAACCGGATTCTAATTGCTTATTATATACTTTTACACGCCCTACAGTATCAACATTTCCAAGGTATTCTGTAAAATCTGTTTCCGACTTATAGAACTGTGAATACTTACGACTATCCTTAAGCAACTGCACATCAGACCGTAGCATAGGCACATCCATGGCAAAATCATAACGCTTTAAGTATGTATGCAACAAATACTTTTGCAGCAGCTTCCACACGTCCAGGAACACACTCTTTACCCGTTCGCAGAAGGATACATAAGACATATCGTCCAAAGAAAACGGATTATGTAACGATCTTACGAACCCTTCACCGTAATGCACATCACCCAAGATTTTATTCGGGTTAAAATCCAACATGCCTTTAACGCTATCACCGGAACTACTACCATTAAACCCAACACCAAGCGAAAAAGAATGACCCTTTGTACCAAACACAAACAAATGCCGATAACTAAAATCCTTATACGATTCATAGTAGGTATACCCGATGATCCCGGATAACTCATCCAAAAACTTATTAACAGCTTTTGGAGAGAGAAAGGAAAGAGATAACCGAATTGAATCTATTGTGTACACATTTCCAAACTCAAAAACCGGCTGATAATACATCAACATGAGAGCACCTCCAAAAAGGTTTAGTATCTAACCAAGTGTAAAAAATTTTACGGTGTTTGCCCCTTATTAGACAGGGGGCAAACAATCATGATCATCATCGGCCGACACCTCCAAAAGCCCGGGCATAGCCACGGGCTTTTTGCGGCACCGGCAGCAGCGGGAGAGTAGCAGAGCAAATTTTTGCTTATATGTACACAATTCAATAGGCGTATAGTCAAACTGATGAGGCTTAAGAGCTGGCGCAATATAAGTATCAAAATACTTTGCGTAGCGTGGTATATACGTGATCTTACATGATCCCAACCAAAAGAGCAGGAGCGGCTGAAAACGCATATCATCAACCAACTTTGATTCGCCAACCGTATTTTTATCAGCATGTGAAATAGTAATTTGTTTAACAATTCCACGAGCAATCGAAACACAATTAAAGAGATTCGTAACAAGATACATACGATCCGTTAAATCCCTTAACTTTTTATCTATATCAAAACTCTGCGAAAACAAATATACAGTGTGTTTATAATGTCTCTGTAATTTGAAATAATCCCGAACTTCATTACTAAAATTCTTAAAATTCCGATTATCCCAAACCATTCCAACCTCATCAACCATAATCACTGATTCAGGCGGAAAAGCAGCAATACCAATTATATCGGTATCAAAATAATATGTACCGGGAATACCGGGAACATTGCAGTAAACAGGCCGTTTCTTACGATTATATTTAATCGATAATTTAACCATTAGCGTAGTTTTACCAGAACCTTTTTTACCAAATACCATAATAAGTTTATATGGGTTACGATAACGAATCATATGATAAACAATAAAAATAGACAAACTTAAAAAAGCTATGAACCAAAATAGCATAAAATCCCCCTTATGATCTGTACAACAGACAACACAACAAGCGCAGCCAGCAACACAAAAAACATATCGTGATCAATCACAGTTAAAGGATAAATAAAAAAGTTCCAAAATAAATTTAATTGTGCCATAATACCTCCAGATTGATTAAGCGGGGAAAATTCCCCGCCTAACAATTAGAAACTACCATAGATACGCGCCAACACACCGACAACCGCGCCGACAAAAAACACGGCCAGAGAAAGCAGGATAATGGGCTTGTCCAACATCCAGGACAAAAGGTTACCTCCCTCTTTTAAAAACCAAGCGAAAACTTCTGAAAACGTGGTCAGAGTGTCGCTGAGCGTACCAGCTCCGCCAGACTCGCCCGCATAAGCCGTAATCGGCATAGCAACAGCCATCAAACCAGTCGCAACAGGGACAGCGCGATATTTAGCAATCGCATTTTTCAGTTTCAACATAAACAATTCCTCCTTAAAATATTTTTTTGAATAATCTTATTAACTTGCACAACAATGGCAAGAAAATAACACCCACACCAAGTATCTTTCCATCACCTAACAGAAAATCAATATACTGACGCATACATGGCAATAGACCATCATTAAAAACCTGAGAAAACACATCAAACGGCATATATTCACCACCTTAATATCAGCAGCTTTAATATTTCCGCAAAGAAAGATATGAGAAATAATAAAAACACTGAGGCGACAACAATCAACAATGGTTCAAATTGCATAGGAACTACAATTCCTAATATTTCTTGTAATTGCGTAACCATAATATTAAAACACCTCCTAACGTAGTGAACAGGATAATATATTGTAATGTCTGAGACACATAAAATGGATGGTAATACTTATTTACGATAATCTCTCCATATGACGTATCATAGGTTAATCGACCACCAGACCAATAATAGTTACGCATATAGTTAGGGGAACCATAGTTCTCTAAAGTTGAAAAGTTATTTCCCAAGCAAGGCGTTAAATAGAAGAGCTGACCGCGCGTTTCATAAGGATTAAAATTGTCACTCACAGCACGACCTTGTATATTGGAAGCTGACATATTCCAAAGCCGATTTTTAGAATCAATAAATAGACTATCTATATATTCAGGCGGAAATAATAAAACATAATCAGTACCATTAAAAGAAACATCGAACCGCAGCACATTAACAAAATTTTCCGTATTGCCAAGCGCATATGGTAAGGCAACATCATCAAAACCAGTTGTTTCGCCTTCATAACCATCAATATCAAACGACGATATTTCCAAGGAATCATCCGGAAGAGCCTGCGACGCTGTAGCAACACCAGGACCAGACATACTGTCACTAATACTGATAACCTCAACCAAAATACGTTGCAATAATTCATCACGGTTCATTCCCTCCACATCATCCAAATAGAAATCAGGGCGATCAGAGAGGGCAGAAGAGGGGGACGCAATTTCAGCGTCTGAAGGAGTAGCCGCCGCATATGCATTACAATATATCAACAACGAAAAAATAAAACATATAGCAAGCGAAAATGCATATTTCATATTAATCACCAAAATTAACAATCACAACACGAATTACCAGCGACAAAATCAAAATTGCAACAAGCACATTTTCAAGCGTGAATCCGCCAAGGTCGGTATATCGAAAGATAGAAATAATACCCGAAAACACATCAATTACAAAATCAAGAAACGATGATAGCAAGAAATCAACTCCCTTTATTCAATATTTGAAATAAAATAGCAAGTGCCAAAAAGCCAAGAGCAGCAGCAACCAAAAACGGCGGAAGATTCTGCACAACCTCAAATAAAAATACCTGAGCCTTAAAAACAAGCTGAACAAGCCCTAACAACATTTGAAAAAGACCAACTACAAAATTAACTATGGTAGTGACAAAATTCGCGATTGACTCAAAGAATTTAAACATCTAATCACCGCCTTTAAACCGGTAAATACCAATCACAATAGAAGCGATCGACACAATCAAAGTCAAATTAATAACGTCTTTGAAACCGCCGCTATTATCATATAATCGTTGCATAAACGTACTACAAAGCAAAATAGGCTGCATGTAATTATCCAAGGATTGATTAAAATTTATATCATCAAGCGCATGATTCACTTTATCCATCACTTGTTTCTCAGCATTATCATATTCCGTCAAACTATTATTAAGCTTGTCATTTTCAGCATTTAAAGCAGAATTATCATAACCATTTGTTATCTTTTCTGTATTCTCATTATTGTTATTTATAATAGTCGTTGTATTGGATTCCTCAGCAGCGATAATATCCTCTGTATTCTGGCGGTCAGCGTCCATTTGTTCCTCAATCGCGCCAGTTATCAAGCCCGTGTTTTTGTCATCGTTGGCAAGCTGAGGAACATGCATGAGATTGAACATTTGATCCCAAAGAGCTTCT